>OY761159.2:0-3732500 GCA_963664395.2 Binatia bacterium
GCATCGGAGAATCACCGCTTCAGTTTGATGCCCATATTGAACGATTTCAGCCACTGAAAGCCGCCTATGAGCTGCGCGCGTCGGCACTGAGACTGGCAGACCTTCAGCCCGAAGCCTCGGAGGACCGGCTCGAAGCGGTGTCCGCCACGGGCCGGGTCTGGCTCCAGGGCGAAGACCTCCGCCATACAGGCCAACTGTCCTCAAAACAGGGATACGTTGCCCAGGTGCACTATACCGACTTTCAGCTTGACTCCTCAGTCGCCAACCAGGTCGCCAAGATCGACCGTTTCAAGCTGCACGCCTTTGAGGGCACGCTGGATGGCAGTGGGCAGTATGCTTTCGGAGCGGAGCCACCGCGCATGGCTGTCACCGCTCAGGTAGATGCCGTCAGTCTCACGGAATTCTTTCGCTCAGCGCTCGCTCTGGTAGACCCGCCGGTCCAGGGGACGGCCTCGCTCGACTTCACGCTCGCGGGCAGCGGCCACACCTGGAATGCCCTCAAGCCGACCCTGCGCGGGCAGGGAAAGGTCGCCATTACGGATGGAGCGCTGTCAGAGTTCAATCTGGCCGAAGGCGTCCTGTCCGGCCTGACCGGTATTCCGGGCTTATCGCTCGTCCTGCCGCAACGGGTCCGGGATAAATATCCGGCGATTTTCGCCTCTCCCCATACCGAGTTTGATGAATTCACAAGCCGGTTCTCGCTCGGCAATGGGAAGATTAATCTCGACAGCCTCCGCATTGCCGCCCGTGACTTTATGACACAGGGGAAGGGCTGGATGGATTTTGAACAGCAGGTCGATGTCACCGCCTCGCTGGCTCTTTCCAAAGCCCTCTCAGCTGACCTCATTCGAGCTGTCAAAGAAACGAAATATATTGCGAATGATGAGGGCCGCTTGGAAATTCCGTTTGCCCTTGTAGGCGTTCTCCCAGCCGTTACCCCGGCCCTGGACGCCAGGCATATCAGCACCCTTATCCAACGGGCGGCAATCAAAGCTCTGCAAGACGAGGTCCAAGAAAAAGTCCAGGAGAAAATTCTGGACAAGCTTCTGCCTTCAAAGAAAAAAGTAAAGCAGAAGAATCACGCATCGACCGCGCCTGAAGAGCAAGAAAAGAACCCCAGCCTGGAAGAACAACTGATTCAAAAAGGACTCGATTCTTTGTTTGGCCGCTGATCTTCGACCCTGCGAGATTGGCGGCTATCTACGTATGTTTGACTCAAGAATAGGAACAGACTTATGACAGCAGCATCACTTCAGCCCCTCAGTCATCGTTTAACGGCAGCAGACGCGGCCTTTTTGTATTTTGAAAAGCCCAACGAGCCGCTTCACGTCGGCTCATGTTTCCTCTACGACGGCCCTATTTCCAAGGCAGAGCTGACACAGGTCCTCCAGGATCGACTCCACCGCCTGCCTCGCTATCGCCAGAAGGTTGTCTTTTCGCCTTTAGGGATTGCGCATCCAACCTGGCAGGATGACCCCGCGTTTGACATACAGCAGCACATCGAAGAGGTGGACCTGCCTGCGTCCGGAGACGACCGGGTGCTGTCTGAATTTGGAGGCAAGATGTACGCGCCGCAACTCGACCGCAACCATCCCCTGTGGAAGATGGTCATCCTGCGCGGCCGGCCGGATGGGACGACGCCCATTATCTGGAAAGTCCACCATGCCATGGTCGATGGCGTGTCTGGCGTTGACCTGATGATGGTCATGCATGACCTCTCACCACAATCATCTTCGCCCGATTCTCCGCCCCAGCCGTGGCGGCCATAGCCCCTGCCTGATGCGGCAAGTCAACTGCAGGATGCCATACACGACCGCCTGACCGAGACGGTCCGGAGCTGGACCGATGCAAGCTTCCAATGGCTCCAACCTTCACAAGCGGCGCAGGCCATCCAGGAATCCTCGCAGGCCCTCCTCTCCCTCATGAGCCTGTCCCAGCCTACACCAATAACGCCGTTTAATAATACGTTGTCATCGACACGGCAGTTTGTCTGGACCGACTTTCCTTTTGCAGACATCCGTGCGGTCCGGGCCACTTTGGGTGGAACAGTCAATGATGTCGTTCTGACAATCATCGCCGGCGGGCTGGGGAGATATCTACGCGCCCAGCAGTACTCCACTTCCAATAAGGTGCTGCGGACCATGTGTCCGGTCAGTATGCGTCAGGAAGATGAACAGGGCAGCTTAGGGAATCGGGTTTCCATGATGCTCGCCCCGCTCTTCATTGATGAACAAGACTCGCTCAAACGATATGCCGCACAGCGTGCGGCTGTCGATCGGATCAAAAAACAGAACCAAGCCGGTTTCTTGTATACTCTCTTGAATCGTTTTGGTTGGGTCCCGCCGCTGTGGCAAATCATCTCCGGACAAATACCGGCAGCAAATCTGCTTTTGAATACGGTGACAACCAACGTCCCAGGGCCGCAAATCCCACTATACCTCGCAGGACACGAACTGCTCGCCATACGACCGATCGGGCTGTTGTCGGCAGGAATCGGACTCTTCAATGCAATTGTCAGCTATAATCAGAGTCTTGTTATAAGCGGGACGGTTGACCCCAACCTCGTCTCCGATCCGTGGTCATACGCCGCCTGCCTACGGGACTCTTTTGATGAACTGCGCGCCGCAACAAAACAGCATGAGGCAAAGCAGCCAGCCTCCTCTGCTGCGTGATCCGCTCAGTCCGCCTGCGTGGTTAAGCCTGTTATATCATAAGCCATGACTAAGAGGTCACGGGTCCGGGCGGCTCGGTCTATGACCAGGTCGTGCAGCAGCGCTTCAGGGCGAAACCCTATTCGCTCAAACGTCGCGCGGGCTCCAGGCTGATCTATCGTCATTTGGGCAATGATTTTGCGTAATGCGAGTTCTCTTGCGATGGCCAACATTTCTCCTGCGAGCACCCGGCCCAGTCCTTGGGATCGATACGTCGGTGCGACCTGGAGCCGAATTTCACCTATATGACGCTGCCAGGTGACCTCGCTCCGGTGCAGGGTACCATATCCGACTATTTCAGCCGAGACTTCGGCAAGGACAGTCACAGATCGACCGGTTTCGATATTGGCCGCCCACTGTTGCACGACCTGCGGATCGGTAATGTCCATACGCAAGAAAAGAAGATCATCCACCGGCAGAGAACGGGCAAAGGAGACGAGAGAGTCGACGTCTGCACCACTCATCAAGCGCAGCGTCATAGCCGTGCCATTGCCGAGATGTATCGTACGCGGGTAGGTCCGTTGTGTGCGAGAGGACGTATTTCCCATGCGCTATTCCCTTCTGCCGGCACCGGTATTTCACGTCAAAAACCGATTGGCCTTTTTTGTCGTGAGGCAAAGTGATATTGCAGCTTTATCATACGTTTGTGGAGGTAGACAGCCAATGCTGAAGTATTGTGTACAGGCCAGCCTTTTTTCACTTCTCCTTACCGTCCTCTTCTTTTCTTCGAACGTTATGGCTGATGAGGGCCTGGATGCGCTCAAATCGGCTTTCAATGCGCAAATTGAAGCGCTCAACAATCGAGAGGTCGACGCCGCAGTCGCTACGGCTCATGATGATATTGTTTTATATGGCATTTTCTCCCCTTTTCCAGTGCAGGGAAAAGCTGATTTTCAGAAAGCTGTGCAGGCGTATTTTGGCCAGTATGAAGAAGCCGAACTCTCCCCGGTCACGCCGCAGTTCCGTATTGTTGGAACAACCGCGCTGGCTTGGGGCCACTACCAGCTTGCTGCAACACCCCAAGGCGGGAAGCTGACCTATGCGCATGGACGCTATATCTTTACCTATACCAAGATCGATGAGAAGTGGGTCATCCTCGGCATGGACTACTCTCCCTTGGAGTCCTATAGATTCGCCCCATAACAAGACGGTAACGATTTCAGAACGGGGGTCAGCGAGAAGCCGGCGCACCCCGTTGTCCTGCTACCCTCCCCCCAGACATGCCGTCGAGCCGGGCGATCTTCAGTCCTGCTGACTCCCACGCCTCTTCACCTAAAACGTAGGGTGCGATTCGGACTGGGTTCCATTTTGTGAAAAAGGCTCCCAGAGCAACTTGGGCAGCCGGTCTTTTGGGCAGTCTGGCTGCCTCTTCCTGCTCATCTTCATCAAAATTCAGTCTTTTAGGGCTTTCCAGTGATCTCTGGTTTCGGCCCGTATCTTGCCCAATCCCTCTCATGCGTGGATGCAGAATCTCATTCCTATTCAGAGCGAGCTGGATGAGACAAGAGGCTGATACACTGTGGGTGATGTCCAAAAGACACGTATTGTTCAAGAAACTGTTACCCAGGTGACATAAATCATACATAGTATGCAAGAAAGACAGGCTTCAGTCACATAGGTGACACGTGTTTTCTTTGCACCATTCGCTGGACAGATTATCTTGAATCAATCATTGGAGTTACCGAAGTCCTAGTCTGTGTCTAAGGAGGTCAAGCCATGACAGCGTTTACTGAGGTTTCACAATATTGGATGGAAGGGGTGGCCCGGTCTCTCGAAGGCTGGAGGCGTGGTTTCATGGATGAGTATCCCGTTGATGAAGACCCGGCCCCAACCACGCCCTATACGGTGGTCTACGAGGGTGGCAAGGTCCGCCTACGCCATTATCCGGCCCAAGGCCAGCGGCTGCGCACGCCGTTACTCCTGGTCTATTCCCTGGTGAAACGCCCGTTCATCCTCGACCTTCTGCCGGGTCGGAGCGTGGTGGAAACGCTGACCAAGCACGGTGTGGAAGTGTATTTCATAGACTGGATTCCGCCGACGCGAGCAGATAGCTGGCGCGGCTTTGACGCCTATGTCAATGGCGATCTTGGCAATGCTGTCCGAGCTATTCAGGAGCGAGAAGACAGCGCCCAAGTCTCCCTCCTCGGCTATTGCTTTGGCGGACTCCTGACCACGTTGTATACGGCGTTATTTCCGCAGCAGGTCAAAAATCTGATTGATTTTACCCTGCCCCTCGACATGAGTGTGCAGGAGCTGCCCGCCCAGAAATTGATGAGCAAAATTCCCCCGCACACAATTGACCTCATCACCAGCGTGTATGGCAATTGTCCGGCGTGGTTTATGAAGGCCAACTTCGACGCCATGGCACCGGTCCACCATGCACTGGACAAGTATGTTGGATTGTATCGCAGCAAGGATCAAAAGGGTTATGCTGAGATGTTTGAGCTCTTCGAGCGTTGGATGAATAGCGATGTCCCTATGGCCGGCCAAATTTTTAAGGAGATGGCCGGCGATATCTCACGCCACAACCTGATTATGAAAAACCAGATGCAGATCGGCTCGCGCCGGGCCAATCTCCAAGATATTACCTGCCCGGTCCTCAACGTGATCGGTGAACATCATGATGTTGTCCATCCCAAATCCAGCCTGCCGTTAGAAGACTTGGTTGGTAGCCCGGATGCAGGCACTATTGTGTTCCCCACCGGCCATATCGGTGCGGCTGTCAGTTCAGGCGCTCAGAAAAAGCTCTGGCCCCAAGTCGTCTCCTGGTTGCGGGAACGGGATGAAACCGTCGGGCATTAAGAGTCCAGGCACAGCGGTTCCATACTTCTACGGCGGGAGATAGTAGGTCTCCCGCCATTTTTTCTTGTATTCACGGCCGATTCGGTGCTAAGGAAGAGGAAAAGCCAGATGGGTGGAGGTCCTCGGACAGCCGATGCCTCAGCTTCTGGCGAGACGACAAAGGATTCCTCGGATTCCTCAGAAAATTCTCGCGTTGAGAGGAGAAACTTATGACACAGGTAAAAGCATCACACCAGGCCAATACGGCCGCCTACCCAGGCGACGGCCTCGTAGAGGAAGAACAGACCATAACGGAGCGAATCTCCGAGCCGAGAAAGCGGCTGGATGAGAGCCTCTTGAACGAGCCGGTCAGCCTGCTTCCACATGTCCCGCCGGTGATTGTTACCTCTAGTACGACGGTCACAGATGCAATTCACCTCATGCGAGAGAATAAAATTGGCTGTGTCCTCGTCCGACAAGAGAATTCCGTTATTGGCATCTTTACGGAACGGGACCTGTTGAACCGCGTTATCGGGCCTCGACTGGATATTGATCAGACCGAGATTGGGAGTGTCATGACTGCTGACCCGGAAACCCTTGCCATTGATGCTCCTATCGCCTTCGCCCTCAACCTCATGGGAGAGGGCGCATTTCGGCGGCTTCCGCTTGTTGACGATAGCGGCCAACCAGTCGGCATGTTATCCGTTAAGCACATCGTCCAGTACCTCGCAGAATTCTTTTCCGAGGAAGTTCTGACACTCCCACCTCGGCCGAACCTGCTTCATCCAGGCCAGCGAGAGGGTGCCTGACCGAGCCACCATTTTCCAGGTATCTGCGCTTCAACAGTATATCTCCATGTCTGGCGAGTCAGCGATGATACGCTGACTCGCGGCTTCTCCTCTTCGCTCCTGAATACCGCATGCTGCATGGCAGGTTCTTCTTTACTTTAATAGAGGTATTCGTCTATATGGGAGAGGAATTCAGGCCCGGTCTGACAAAAGAAAGAGCAGGCTGGAGACGATGGGCAGGACGAGCAAAGACAGCAAGACGAGCAGAACGGGCGTAGCGAGAAAACCGCGCGCCGCGCTGGAGCAGGAAATAGCTGCCCTGCGCAACCGGGTGACACAGCTCGAAGCGATTGAAACCGAACACCAACAGACGGAGGCCGCCTTACGCGAGAGTGAAGCACGACAACGGGTCATTAACGAGTCGGCCTTTGATTATGCGTTTTCCTTTCGCGTCAATGACCAAGACCGCCTCATCCTGGACTGGTTGACTGAGAGTTTCACCCGGATCACCGGGTACGCCACCGAGGCACTGATCGGCAAACCCAATCCGCTCCAACAGTATATTCATCCGGATGACTTAGCGCAGGTGACACAGACCCTTCAGTCCCTGCCATCCGAGCAACCAACCGAATATGAATTTCGCATCGTCACGCAAGACGGCAGTATTAAGTGGCTCCGTTCGCGGGCGCGAGCCCGTGTCAGGCCGGATGGCCAGCCGGTCCGTATTGATGGCGCAACCCTGGACATTACGGAGCGCAGACATATCGAAGAAACGCTCCAGCAAACTGAAGAACGTCTGTCTCTATTCCTCCACCACCTGCCCGGTGTCGCCTTTATCAAAGACCTGGAGGGGCACTACTTATACGCCAATGAAACCTTGGTGAATCTGTGGAAGACCCTGCTCTCGGACAAGGCCCGCACCTGGCTCGGTCAGACTGACTTCGATATTTTACCGCCGGATGTGGCGGAACAGATCCGAAAAAACGATCAGCGCGTCCTTTCCGGCGGACAGAGCGAACAACTCACAGAGACGATCCCCTACCCTGACGGTCCGCGGGAATGGCTGGTCAGCAAATTCCCTATCGTTGACCCTTGGGGTATCCCGGTAATGTTAGGCGGGATTGGTATCGACGTCACTAAAAAACGCTGACCGATTCCATCCGGAACACGAGTACAGGCGAACGGCGTCCCAATATGGCCCTACTCCGCTTCTCTCTTTAACTCGTCCAGCTCCTGCTCCAGTTTACGTACCCGGCGTAGCAACTCCGGCAGCTTGGGCAGGGCAGCAGAAGTACGTCGCCAGGAAAGCACGTTCACGGCTGGATAGCCACCGATGACACTGTTGGCTGGGACATCGTTGGGAATGCCACTCTGAGCCACAACCATGGTGTTCTTGCCGACCGTAAGATGACCGGCCACACCAACCTGGCCGCCGAGCTGGACCCGGTCCTCCAGCGTCGTACTGCCGGCTAGGCCAGCCTGGGCGCAGATAAACGCGTACTCGCCAACATCCGAGCCGTGACCGATTTGCACTAGGTTGTCGATCTTGGTTCCTTTCCGCACACGCGTTGTTCCCACGGTGGCCCGATCAACAGTCGTATTTGCGCCCAACTCGACTTCGTCCTGCAACTCGACGATACCGGCCTGCGGCTTGGACACAATCGACCCATCAGGCAGAGGGACATAGCCAAAGCCGTCTCCACCAACGACAACGCCGCTCTGCAAGACCACGCGATTGCCGATCATAACGCGTTCACGAATGATCGCCCCGGCATGGGCCGTAAAGTGATGGCCAATGCGCACCTCGGGATAAATCACCACATGCGCGAAGATACGCGCATGGTCACCGATCACGACATCCTCACCAATCACAGCATAGGGACCAATGGAGGCGTGTTCGCCGACACGGGCGGAGGGAGAGGTGACGGCCGTGGGGTGGACACCTTCGGGCGGTTCATATGGCGGATAAAACCAGCCGAGGACTTGGGCGACAGCGAAGTCAGGATTGTCGGTTCGCAGCGAGGGTAGTGAGACTGCTGGAGCATCCGCCGGCAGGATGACGGCCGCGGCCCGTGTTGTCGGTAATTTTGCAAAATATTTTTTATTACTCACAAACGTGAGGTCTTGCGGGCCAGCCTCGTCTATAGGCTTGAGGTCAGTAATCACGAGGTCCGCGTTCCCGTGCAGTTCACATTGGAGGCGTTCGGCGATCTCGGACAGCTTCATAGGCGTCATCTCCCACTGCTTCGCTTTTTTCGCAGATCAGACCTGCTACATTTGTAGTCGTGATATGTAGCAAAGACGTAAGAGAACGCCTACAACTTGTACTTTGCTTGCGACAGACAGTCCGCTGTGGTAGGAAGCTGAGGCAGAAAATCCACAGACTTCCGCCAGGGGCGGATCTCATCAATCTGAGTTGGCGTGTCAGGCTGTCACACGCCGCACGAAAATTCAAACAACACGGAGTTAAAGAGGCCGTATGGAAATTTTGAGGCTTGGACTTCCCAAAGGAAGTCTGGAGGCAACCACGATTGAGCTCTTCAAAAAGTCAGGTTGGAAAGTATCGACTAGCTCACGCAGCTATTTCCCCAGTATCGATGACCCAACCTTGCGTTGTGCTCTGGTCCGTGCACAGGAAATGGCGCGCTATGTCGAGTCTGGGGCACTTGATGCCGGAATCACCGGTAAAGACTGGATCATGGAAAACAACTCTGATGTCGAACCCATTATCGATCTGGTGTACTCCAAAGCCAGCTTTCAGCCTACACGCTGGGTTCTCGCCATCCCTCAGGATTCGCCCATTAAAGAGCTCGGCGATCTGAACGGGAAAAGGATTGCGACCGAACTGGTGCATTATACCAAGCGCTATTTTGACGAACGGGGCATCCGGGTCGAGGTCGAGTTTTCCTGGGGCGCGACCGAGGCCAAGGCTGCCGACGGCCTGGTTGATGCCATTGTCGAAGTGACGGAGTCGGGATCAACCATTCGCGCGCACGGGCTCAAGATCATTCACGAGCTGTTTAGCTCTAACCCACAACTCATTGCCAATAAACAGGCCATGCAGGACGCGAAAAAGCGGGAGAAGATCAATCAAATTGCACTGCTGCTGAAAGGTGCACTGAGCGCGGAAGCGAAAGTCGGTCTCAAGATGAATGTGCCCAAGGAGCATCTTGACCGTATTGTCAAAATGCTGCCCAGCCTGACCGCTCCAACCGTCTCACCTTTATATGAGTCCGAGTGGTTTGCAGTAGAAAGCGTAATTGACGAGGGAATTGTGCGTGAGCTGATTCCCCAGCTCATTAAAAACGGGGCAGTCGGTATTATCGAGTACCCGCTCAACAAGATTATCTGAAAAGGTGTCTGCCAACGGGCGAAATGACCGGCCGTGTCCTATGCCGTTGGTTCTTCGAGTTCGACCCCAATCGAGGTCAGGAAGGGCTCTTTTTCCCTGGTCGGCATAATATAGATGCCTTCCCAACCACACACTTCCTCACACAGCTTACAGCCCACGCACGTCTTCTCTTCGACCTGTACACGGCCAAGGTATTGTGGGCCATTGTCTACAGAGGGAGAAATACAGTCAAAAGGACAGACATCAATACACACCCCACAGCCGTTGCAGTTATCCTGGTGGACAATGGCTATCGGACGGTCAACCCGCTTCAAGACCTGAGTCAGATTGCCATACGTGTCGAGGATCGCGTCATCGGGACAGATAACCCCGCACGCGCCGCAATCGATACACATCGTCGCTTCAATCAGATAGGCTTTTTTTGGATCGCCACTAATGGCTTTGGTTGGACAGCGTTGTTCACACGCGCTGCAACCGGTGCAGTTCTCGGCGATGATGGTAAATGGCATGCTGTTGGCCTCCCTACTTCTGCATCTCTCTGAGGACCTCGTCGGCGCGACCTTCTTCAATCAGTTGGTCATTCTTACGCGCTTCGCGAAAGGCCAGCCAGGTAAAGTAGAAGATTAAAAACATTAAGCCAACGATGGGGATATTATCGGGCTTGAGAATGATTTCTAAAAATTGATCCCAACCTGTTTTATGCATAATTAAGTAGAAGGATTATCGGCTCCTCGATTCATTGTCAATATCGAATGGACTCCGCTTTGGAATATCTTTCTACATCTTTATTGCCCCAGACAGAGCACGTGAAATTCCTCCTTATTTACACGCATTCAGCGCAGTAGCCCTCCCCTTGCGGTAGTCCTGCTTTCCGGTATAAAAAGGAACGATTCTTCAGACATAAGGGGCTAAGAAATCTCATGATGCAATGGCTTCCGGAGGACGTATCCCCATACGGGGGAAGCATTGATTCGCTCTTCTACTTTATTTATTACATCACCGCAGCCGCCTTTATTCTGGTCACTGCGTTGATGATTATCTTCCTCTACAAATATCGACGAGATGACAGCCGTCGAGCCGTCTACACGCATGGGCACTCCGGCTTGGAACTCGTCTGGACTATTATTCCCGCCTTGGTCTTTATTGGTCTTGGACTCGCCAGCAAGGCGACCTGGGAAAAAATCAAGATCGAGGTTCCGGAAACGGACGTAGAAATCCGCATAACAGGGAAACAGTTCAACTGGGAGGTTCTCTATCCGGGTCCTGACGGAGAATTTGAAACCGCCGACGACTATCAAGTTGACAACGACATGCATGTCCCTGTTCGCACGCCGGTTCGTGTTTTTTTGGGCTCCAAAGATGTCATCCACAGTCTCTTTATGCCGAACCTGCGTTTCAAGCAGGATATGCTGCCCGGCCGGCAAATCGAAGCCTGGTTCCAGGCAGATAAGCCCGGCGCATATGAGGCGCCCTGCGCGGAATTGTGCGGATTCGGTCATTCAGGCATGAAAGGGATGCTCTACGTCGATACTCCAGAAGACTACGCCGCCTGGTATGATAAGCGCTGGCCGCCTGCCGAAACAAACGGCAGCGACGCCAGCGCGGCAGAAACAACCGAGGAAGTCTTGGCGAGCGGTGCAGTCATGGATGCCGAGACTATGCCCGAGGCAGAGGCTGAACCGGCGGCAACGGAGGAAGAAGCCGCAAGTGCCGAGGACGTTCCGGCTGACAGCGCCGCTCAAGAAGCAACCGAGTAATCGAGCCCGAATGGTGGGAGCGCACACACAGCATCCGGCCAGGATCAAAACAGGAGAGAGTCAATGAGTGAAGCAGGAGCAACTGCCGCCCACGACGCCCACGCAGAGCATCACGAGCTCGGGTTTATTCGCACCTATATTTTCTCGACCGACCACAAGATGATCGGTCGCCAGTTTCTGTTCGCCAGCATCCTCATGCTCGTGGTCGGTGGTCTATTGGCCATGATGATGCGCTGGGAACTCGCCTGGCCGGAGACGGCGGTGCCTTTTACCAGTTGGATATCCGAGCCCTTTATGTATCCTGCGGACGAAGACAGCACGGTCGGCGCGGTCGAGGACCTGAGCGAATTCGTTGACCCCTATCCGGGCGCAAACTTTGCCAAGTCCCTGGGCTCCGTGGCCGGGGCGCATATGGACCCGGCCTTCTACAACTCCGTTTTTACCATGCACGCCACGATTATGATCTTTTTTGTCGTGATGCCGTTTATGATCGGCGGGTTTGGGAATTTCCTTATTCCGCTGATGATCGGCGCCGGCGACATGGCTTTTCCCGTGTTGAATATGCTGTCTTTCTGGACGGCGGTCCCGGCCACGATCATGATCGTGTACAGCTTCTTTGTCGAAGGTGGCGCCGCGGCCGGCGGCTGGACCATGTATGCCACCCTCTCGGCAGACCCCACCCTGAGCGGGGTCGATACGGGTGCCGATCTATGGGTCATCAGCCTGCTGGTCCTGGGTGTTTCTTCTCTCATGGGGGCGATCAACTACATCACCACCGTCGTGAATATGCGCGCCCCAGGCATGACCTGGTTCCGCCTGCCGCTGGTGATCTGGTCGTTATTCGTCACCGCCATTCTGCTGCTGCTGGCCCTGCCGGTCCTGACGGCCGCCCTGGGCATGCTGCTCTTTGACCGGACGATGGGAACGAGCTTCTTTATGCCGGGCGGTGGAGGCGAGCCGATTTTATGGCAGCATTTGTTCTGGTTCTTCGGTCATCCCGAGGTATATGTTCTGGTGCTACCGGCCATGGGCGTCACGTCTGATATCCTGTCCACCTTTTCCCGCAAACCGATCTTCGGCTATAAAGCCATGGCCTTTTCCATGATTGCCCTGGCCTTTCTGTCGTGGATCGTCTGGGGACACCATATGTTTGTCAGCGGCATGAATCCCGTCCTTGGGACAGCCTTTATGCTGACAACGATGGTCATTGCCGTGCCCTCTGCCATTAAGACGTTTAATTGGCTGGGGACCCTCTGGGGCGGAAATATCCGTTTCACCAGCCCGATGCTCTTCGCCCTGGGTTTTGTTTCCAACTTTGTCATTGGAGGATTAAGCGGCATTTACATGGCCTCCACGCCGGTCGATATCTTCATCCACGACACCTATTTTATCGTGGCCCACTTTCACTATGTGGTAGCCGGCATCATCTTTGGAATGTTTGCCGCCTTGTACTATTGGTTCCCCAAAATATTTGGCCGCATGATGAACGAAACATTGGGGAAAGTTCACTTTGCCCTGACCTATATCTTCTTCAACTGTGCTTTTTTTCCCATGCATTTCCTGGGTGTGGCCGGCCATATGCGGCGCATCTATAATCCGCTGCAATATGAATTTCTGCACGACATGCAGTGGTGGAATGTTTTCATCACAATGAGCGCCTTTTGTCTGGGTGCCTCTCAGCTTGTCTTTTTCACAAACTTCATTTGGAGCCTGATTGCCGGGAAAAAAGCAGACAAGAATCCATGGGAAGCCAATACTCTCGAATGGACAGCCCCTTCTCCTCCGGGCCACGGCAACTTTGAGACAACGCCAACGGTCTATCGTGGTCCCTACGAATATAGTTCGCCGCTGGTCAAAGAAGATTGGCTGGCCCAGGACCGTAAACTCGGACCCGAAGCAGTAACGGCATCACCCTAGCGCAGCGTGAGTCTATGCGTTCGGCTCTATACCCCTTGCCGGTCGTTCCCTTCGTTCCCTGTTATACTTGGGAGAGCGCGACCGGGATTTTATTCATTCATCACCAAAAAAGCTTGACCGAATAGCAGAAACTCTTTTCCTCGTCTGTTTTCATACAGGAGACTGTCTTGGCTTCTCTTGCCCACGACTCTGCCTGGCCTCACCGGATTGCGGTATTGACAACAGCTATGACCCTACCGCTGCTTTTTTTTGGTGGGCTGGTAACCAGCCTTAAAGTCGGCATGGTTGTGCCTGATTGGCCGACGACATTTGGCCATAATATGTTCTTGTATCCATGGTCAAAGATGGTCGGCGGGATATTCTACGAGCATAGTCACCGGCTGCTGGGTTCGGCTGTTGGCTTGCTCACGATTGTGCTGGCAGTTGTGCTCTGGTTAAAAGAGCAACGCCAGTGGCTACGCCGGTTGGGTCTTGTTGCCTTGGTCGCGGTTGCTGTCCAAGGTGTCCTGGGGGGACTTCGCGTGGTGTTGATTGAGCAAAAAATCGCAATTATTCATGCCTGCGTGGCGCAGGCGTTTTTTGCGCTCATTGCCAGCATTAGCCTTTTTACCTCTGCGGAATGGCGAGCAGGCCAACCCTCAGGCGAAACGAAGAAAGCGCAGCAGCTCGGTCTCCTCACGGTGGGCTTGATCTACGGGCAGCTTATTCTAGGCGCGCTCTTCCGCCATACCGGAACTGGACTGAGTCTACATATCTTGGGGGCCGTTGCAGTCTTTATCGTCGCCTTCCTCCTCCTTGATCATGTCCAGCAATACCACGCCACCCAGCATCCTTTGCTTCGCTCAGGAGTCATGCTACGTCGGCTACTCCTCATACAAGTCGGACTTGGCCTCTGTACCTATGTCATGAAATACCTTACCCCAAACGGACCCTTGACACCTCAGGCAGTGCTCCTCGCAACCAGTCATGTCATCGTTGGAGCATTTATGCTGGCCACAAGTGTACGCTTTACCCTCTGGGCCCATCGTATAGGGCGCAGCCCTCAGGAAGCAGCGGCGCATACTTTTTCGGAGTAGGTCACCGTATGATACAGCGAACACAGACTGTCGCATTCGATCTGCCGCGCACATGGCGCGGGATGGCCGCCTTTGTCGAGCTGACCAAGCCACGCCTGGTCAGTATGATCCTGGTCACAACAACTGTGGGCTTTTATCTGGGCTCTTGGCCCGTACTCAACTACACGCTTCTCTTGCATACCCTGATTGGAACAGCCCTCGCTGGCGGCGGCACCCTGGCACTCAACCAACTCATGGAATGTGAAGCTGACGCCTTGATGGAACGGACCAAAACACGTCCGTTGCCTGACGGCCGCCTTCAACCTCTCGATGCCTTAGTCTTTGGCGCAACTCTCACTATTCTCGGCCTCCTCTACCTCATGTTGAGAGTGAATCCGTTGAGTGCCCTGGTCACTGCCTGTATCACCATTAGCTATTTATTCGCCTACACGCCGTTAAAGAAGAAGACCGCTTTGTGCGGTATTGTGGGCGCCCTGCCTGGCGCGCTGCCCCCAGTCATTGGCTGGGTCGCTGTCAATGAGACGCTGGGGATCCAAGCCTGGATTTTATTCTCCATTATGTTTTTGTGGCAAATGCCCCATTCGCTCGCTATCGCGTGGCTCTATCGAGAGGATTATGCCCGTGCCGGCTTTCAGCTACTGCCAGTGGTTGAGCCGGATGGGAAAAGTACAGGACGCCAGGTAGTGACCAACTGTCTGGCTCTGTTAGCAGCCGGCCTCCTGCCGACGTTGGTCGGTATGGCCGGCCCGCGCTACTTTATCATTGCGTTTGGGCTGGGCTGTCTGTTTCTGTGGTATGGTATTCGTTTGGCGCGAACACGTTCGCGCGCCTCTGCCCGTCAGCTCATGTTTGCTTCACTCGTCTATTTGCCGGTCTTGCTGACTGCCATGGCTCTCGATAAGCTCCCGCTATAAGCATTCTCTGAAAACGGGATACGCCAATGCCACTAGTTACACGCGTCGAGCGACAGGAAAAAAATTTCTCGCTCGGTAAGAAACTCGCGTTTTTTATCGTGCTGTACACTGCCGCAACTACATGTTTTATCATTTTTGCGTAGCCTGTTCCTGAGAGAGGCAGCGCTTATGCCACGTGGATCAATAGTCATAGCCGAACTTCCGGCTGCACGTCCCTCATCGCCCCACGCAACCAAAGAAGCCCTGGTAGCCGTACCCGGCTACGGCGGTGGCCAACCTCCGCCCGGCATACCGCCGGTCAGTAATGCCTGCATGGGCATGCTTATGCTCATTGGCGCTGAGACCATGTTTTTTGCTGGATTGATTGGCGCCTACGTTGTCTTTCGTTTTGGCAGCCCGGTTTGGCCGTCAGGCCATTTATATCTCCCAGTCGGCATCACCTGGGTGAATACCGTTTTTCTGCTGTTCAGTTGTTATACCATGTTGAGGGCAATGCGCTGTCTGAAAGCCGGCCGACAGCAATCGTTTGTGCGGTGGCTTGCTGTTACGGCCCTCCTTGGGAGTATCTTTCTTGGTGTACAAGGCTCTGAATGGCTGAATCTGGTCCACGACGGACTCACAATTTCAACAGGCATGTATGGCGCGACCTTTTATACGCTGATCGGCTGCCATGGCTTGCATGTCCTTGTTGCCGTCCTCTGGCTCTGCATTGTTTTGTTTCAGGCCAGACACGGAAGATTCTCTCAGCAGAACCATATCGGTGTCGAAATATGTAGCATGTATTGGTATTACGTTGGCGCCGTCTGGGTGGTACTTTTCCCGCTGGTGTATTTGAATTAAAAAGGGTGTATGAGCGCTCGACTTCTCTCTTCTGCGTCTCGCCTTTTTGGTGTTTCTGCTACGGTCCTCCTGGCGGCATATTGCGTTGGTATTGCCCCTCAGGAGGCCCTAGCGCAAGGGTGCGCAATGTGCCAGACTCTCTTATCCGGCGCGAATGAGCAGGTGATGCAAGGCATGTTACGCAGTGCCTTTTTTCTGATGACTATGCCCTTCGTCGTCTTCGGCCTCATTGGCGGCTGGATCTTCTATCGCTATTGGAAAACAAATCGCTCGCATCGAGCAGAGGGAACGATGCAACCTCTTCAGGTATTATCGGCCCCAAAGGAGGAGCAACCTTGAGCGAAGCTGCTATTGATTCTCACGCCCACGCCGCTGCCCAGCAGCCTGCAGAGTCGCCAGTCACCCCGGAGAGTTGGGGCAAACTGGGTATGTGGGTTTTTCTAGCGGCTGACGCCATGTCTTTTGGTGGACTGTTAGCTGGGTATGGAGCCATGCGCGCGAGCAGTCCGGACTGGCCCAATCCGCTCGAGACCCTCGGTATCCAGCTGACTGCACTGATGACCTTTCTGCTCATTCTCAGTAGTTTTACCATGGTCAAGGCCTTGTCGGCAGCCAAACACAGCGACCTGCCGAACTTTCGTAAGTTCCTCTTACTGACCATTATTGGCGGCACCGTCTTTTTGGGACTCCAAGCCTACGAATGGACTCATCTGACCCATATCGGTATGACCATGAATGGCAACCCGTGGGGAGCCCCGCTATTTGGCACGACCTTCTATATTTTGACCGGCTTCCACGGCTGCCATGTTTTCGGCGGTGTGGTGTATCTATCGTGCGTACTCTTGGGTGGTCTGGATGGAAAATTTTCAGGCGAAAACTCCAGCCCAGTAGAAATTGTCGGCCTATACTGGCACTTCGTGGATTTGGTCTGGATCTTGGTTTTTACTTTTGTATACCTGCTGTAGAGGGAGACGCGATGGCAAACGAACATGCTGCACATGCTGACCACGCCGAACCAAATTATTTCGCCATCATGGTGGCTCTCACCATTTTGACCATTCTCGAACTCATGGTTCCTCCCCTGGTCTCCGCCAAACTCATGGCCGGGTCTCTGCTTATCACGCTCGCTGTTGTCAAAGCCCTCCTCGTTGCGCTGTATTTTATGCACCTGCGCTTTGAGCGCCCAACGCTCGGTGTGATTGCCCTGACACCCATGCTGATTTGTATCTTTTTAATTATCATGCTCCTACCAGACCTGACCTCAACCACCAGGACGTATACGCCAGCCGAGACGACCGAGGTAAGCGAAGCGGCCCACCACTAATCTTTGGTGAATGACAGACTCTCAAGCGCCTCCCTCGTATCCCATATTGCAACGTATTATCTGGGGTGTGCTGGGTCTTGTTCTTACCTTCGTCGTCGGCTACGGCGTCTTCTCTCTCCTCTCAGACTCTTCTGAGTCTTTTCCATCCGGGAAACTTCCCATCCTGGGAATAGTACCAGCCTTTTCGCTGATAGAGCGGACGCAACAGCCGTTTACTCACACGGACCTGACTGGCTCCATATGGGTAGCCGACTTCATCTTCACCCACTGCCCGGGCATATGTCCACTCCTCAGCCAGCGTATGTCACGGCTGCAAACGACCCTGCGTACCAAGCCTGTCCGCTTTATTTCCTTTAGTGTCGACCCAGAACGAGATACGCCTGAGGTGCTGCAAGGCTATGCGCAACGATACCACGCAGACGGCCAGCGTTGGATATTCCTTACTGGCGAACGAGCGGCCATGTATCCGTTAATCCAGAACGGCTTCCAGCTTAGTGTAGAAGCCCTCGCTCCTGACGATCCCCGCCTGACTACCGGCGAGCCAATCGTGCATAGCAACCGTTTCGTTCTGATTGACTCCCAACGGCGCATACGCGGCTATTATCGGGGAGATGACACGGAATCTATGGCCCAGCTTCTCCGAGATATTAAAACGCTCATGCAGGAAGGATCATAGCCTGTTTGATAGGTTCTCTCGGCACTCGCGTCTATCTCCTCGCGCAGCGTAGCCGCACCTCTCTTGACCCGACCGGCAAGAATGTCCTACTTTTAGGGGGGTTCGAGTGAATAGTATGCGATTTATAGCGCTCCCCCTTCTCTGCCTAGGTGTCGCCTTGTTTTTCCGAACGTCAGAGCATGACACTGTTGAACTCGGACAAAAACCCGAGTTTAGAACCTCAGCGGTAACGCTGTACGATACCTTTCACGACGATCGTGCCGGCGCGGACAAAAAGTATCGGGATAAGGTCATCCAGGTGTCGGGCCAAGTCACTCGTATTGAGCAAGATCTTTCAGGACAAGTGGCCATTATTTTACAAGGAAGTCCGGCGCGACTCAGTGGCGTCGAGTGCCTGATTCACCCATCACAGATTCAGCAAATCCAACAACTCCGATCCGGCCAGCACGTTATTGTTAAAGGCTATGGAGCTGGGAAAAAAGTTCATGTCCGGCTGAGGGGCTGCCTGCTTGTCCATACGCTCTCGGCGTCTGCTGTCGAGACATCCACATCTCGGTTGTCGATTGTCGCCTGTCACCATGGACCTGGAGTCATACGGAGGATGCATGCATGAATACACTGCTCAGTGCGATTACTCTCATACTCTTCTTTGCGTCGAACGGCTTTGCCCAGTCGCTCTATTCTATTCGTCCGGACTCTTCAGGTTCATTCCTTGATGGAGAACCAGGGTTGGAAGACAGCCTCGAAGGGGAATCTGAGAATGCAACCGGCAGCCCGGACGAGATTTCAGAACTCCGTATGCGCTACCCCGAGTTGTATGGAGGCAATCTGGCAGCAGGCAACGATGCCGGGGACGATGAGGGTGCAACCGGAAACAGCTTAGGTGAGGGTTTAGAAATGCAAACCCGTTACCCTGAGTTATACCTCAACAACCGGCTGTATGATGAAGACGCAGTGTTATCGATTGGGAAAGGGGAACAGGAGTAACCCACCTCCCATCGTTGTTGCGTACGCGCGGCCAAAGAGCGTCCGCAGAAACATTGCTTCTCCCCTCGTATGTGATACTTTGTCAGCCGTGCCCCCGTGGTGAAATGGATATCACACAGGTCTCCGGAACCTGGGGTCTGGGTTCGATCCCCGGCGGGGGTAGTCCTTCCACTCTCTACATCGAGCCGACTCGTCACGCTCCACAAAAAGGTTTGTAATCTGAAGTAAAGTGGGCTAGAAGCAGAGTAAAGTATACGTACGTGTGCAAGGAGGGACGCGCAATACAACTCGGAAGAATTATTGATGCCGACGGTCATATTTTAGAGCCGCCCAATCTGTGGAAGGAGAACCTGGAGTCAAAATACAAAGAGCGCGCCTTGCATCTTGTCAAAGATGAGGAAGGCTGGGAGTCGCTTGTCATTGACGGCAAGGTTTCTCCGACAATCAGGGGGATGGGCGTTGTCTCCAGTTTCGGCAAGCCCGGCGAGATCGCCTTCTCCAAAGACCAGCTTTATATGGATGGTCCCAAGGGGGCGTATGACCCGCATGAGCGGATCAAGCAGTTGGACGCCGATGGTATTGACGCGGCCGTGCTCTTTCCCACCATCGGCCTGCTGTGGGAAGGCGAAGTCAACGACCCTGGTCTCGCCCTGGCCTATAACCGCGTGTACAACGACTGGATCGCCGATTTCTGCAGCCACTACCCCAACCGCTTATACGGGGTGGCACACATCTCCCTCATGGACCCCGAGGCCGCCATTGTTGAGCTGAAACGCGTCGCCAAACTAGGGCTGAAGGCCGTCATGCTCACCCCGTTCCCGGCAAACGGGAGAGCCTATGGCGATACGATCTACGATCCGTTCTGGGCCGTCGCCCAGGATATTCAGATGCCGGTCGGCCTGCACGTGATTGCGCGGCCGGACTTTCACGGCAGCTCCTGGTATGACCATACTACCTTTCACGGTTCGCCCTTCTATTTCCTGTCGGTCACGCTGGGCTTTGATATCCAGGCTTCTTTTGTCAGCATGTTTGAGGGTGGCACCCTGGAACGCTTTCCGACTCTCAAACTGCTGGTGCTGGAGGTTGGGGCCGGCTGGGTGCCGCATTTTATCGAACGGATGGATAGCAAATGGAAACACAGCGGCTTCCTGACGGCCTGTAAGCGCCCACCGAGCGAATATTTCCGCCGTCAGGTCTGGGTCGGCTGCGATGTGGACGAAAGCATGATCTCACCGGCTGCCGCTCGCTGGGGATCGGACAAGTTCTTCTGGTCAACCGACTTCCCCCATTTTGACGGCTTCCCGGACGCCCTCAACACCCTACAGAATGGGATTAAGGAACTCTCGCCGCCCGACCGGCAGAACATCCTGGGTGATAACGCGGCCCGGGCGTACGACCTGTAGAAAAGTGTAAACAGACGCAGAGACACAGGGCAGCCACGCGGCTGCCCTGTTATTTTGTCGAGGGTCTACCTTCCCCTTTACCCGTAGATCAGTTTTTTAAGACCGGTGGAGAACGGCTCGCAATAGCCGGACTCGGCAGGATAGACTGCGCGGCTGAGAACAGCGTGCAGCCGGGGGAGATTATAGAAGGGCACGGAGGGATACAGGTGGTGCTCCAGGTGGTAGTTCACCTGCTTGGGCGCAAAGAAAAAACGTAAGATCGCGGGCATAAAATAGGTCCGCGTCTGTCGGTAAGCGTTCTCAGGGTCGGGCACATTGCCATGCTCAATCGCCCCCCGGATACGAAAGAAGACCTGGGTCACCGTGCAATACGGTACGAGCCAGTATAACACCAGGTATCGCCCGAATTCCAAACCCCACACGACAAAACCACCGCTTAACACCACCCCCCAAAATGCCGTGAACAACCCCATATCAGCGACCTGCCGATAGCGGCCGGCGCGCTCCTCGCCCAAAAATTTCCGGTTAAAAACCTGCGTTACAAAAGGCAGATCAATAAAATACTTCAGCGTCGAGATGACGTTCAGACCACACACATCTCGGCTGAGAAGCCGCCAGAACCGGCGGCTGCCAAGGGGATAACGGGCATAGATAGCCCGGTCCGGGTCGTCTTTGGTCTGCGTATACTGGTGGTGATAGAGGTGGATGAAGCGCCATTTCGAGAGCGAGATAAAGACCGGAAAGGCCGCGGCCACCCGGGTCAGCGCATCGTTGATCCACACCGTTCGCGCAATGCGTTTATGAATCGCCTCGTGCACCAGGACCATCAGAGCATGCTGCCGCGCGGCAATCACGACGACGGCACCAATATAGACACACGCACCCCAGATGCCCGTCAACGGAGGCAACACCCAGCCGCTCAGCCAGATCGCCAGTCCAATCACGGCCCAGACTTCAGCCAGATGGTAGACGGCTCGTAGCGTCGATATCTGGGACAACCCCTTCACCGTCTGGCGGACAGCGGGAAGCTCAGCAACAGCCGTTTGCATATACTATGGGCCTATACCAAACTGCACGAATCGGTAAAGAGCGGCCTGTCCCTGGTTTGCGCTTCTCCCCGCAACTGGTTAAGACGTTCACACAAAGGAGGAAGAGTATGGCATACGCACAGGTGAACGGGATCAATCTGCATTATACGATGCAGGGCCAGGGTCAGCCGCTGTTGCTTATTATGGGGCTGGGCGGGCCGGCGGCGGCCTGGGATCGTGAGTTTGTTGAGCGCATGGCCGACGACTATCAGGTCATTACCTATGACAACCGCGGCACCGGTCAGTCGGATAAACCGGACGAACCGTATTCCATTTCGCTGTTTGCGAGTGATGCCGTGGGCTTGCTCAGCGCGCTCGACATTCCGCGCGCGCATATTTTCGGCATTTCGATGGGAGGCATGATTGCCCAGGAAATCGGCATTCACCACCAGCGGCACATTGCGAGTCTGACCCTGGGCTGTACCACCCCAGGCGGCAAGCATTCCGTCCCGGCTCCACCAGAGTCAATGGAGGCGCTCAAAGGCCGGCCCGGACAGACGCCGGAAGAAGCCGTTCGGGAGGGCTGGAAGTTGTCCTACTCCCAAGACTATATCGCCGCCCACCGGGATGAACTCGAAGCCACCATGCGCCGCGTCCTGGAACATGCCACGCCTTTCTTTGCTTACAAGCGTCACTTAGATGCGACCATGACCCTGCGCGTGTACCGGCAGCTCAAGGAGATCACCGCCCCCACCCTGGTCGCCACCGGGCGTGACGACGTGCTGATCCCAGCGGCCAATTCGGAGATTCTGGCCCGAGAGATTCCGAACGCGCAACTGGCCATTTTCGACAATGCCGGACACGGCTTTGTCTCCTCGGCCCGTGAGCCGTTTCTCGCCGTCTTCAAGGAGTTCCTGTCCCAGCATCCGCTGTAAGCAGCCCGCATGTCGCATATGTCCCAACTCGAACACATCGAAGCCATCGAACGCCGGCTCTGGGGCGCAGCCGACACCCTGCGTGCCAACTCCGAGTACGCCAGCAATGAATACTTCCTGCCCGTGATGGGGCTGGTGTTTCTGCGTCACGCCTACAGCCGCTATCTCACGGCCAGGGAGGAGATCGAACCCAGCCTGCCGAGCCGGGGCGGCAAGAGGCGGGCGCTCACCAAGGAAGATTTCTCTCAGCGGAGCGCTATCTTCCTGAACCCTGAAGCCCAGTTCGATTATCTCGTGGCTCTGCCCGACAGTGTGGACCGCGCCAAGGCCATCATTGACGCGATGGAATCCATTGAGTCGAACTACACCAGCCTGCGCGGCGTCCTGCCCAAGAACGAATATCAAGCGCTGGAGGACGATGTCCTCGGCCAGCTCTTACGTTTCCTCAACCCGGACGAACTGAAGCGAGTGTCCGGCGATGTCTTTGGTCGTATCTACGAGTATTTTCTGACCCGGTTCGCCGACCAGAAGGCCCACGACAACGGCGAGTTCTTCACGCCCGTCTCCCTGGTTTCGCTCATCGCCCATGTGCTTGACCCCCAACGCGGCACCGTACTCGACCCGGCCTGCGGCTCGGGCGGCATGTTCGTACAGAGCGCGCGCACCGTCGAAGAGCACGGCCAAAGCCCTACCGAGCAGCTTACCTTTCGGGGTTCGGAAAAGAACGCCACAACCATCCGTCTGGCCAAGATGAATCTGGCTGTCCACGGTCTCGAAGGAGATGTTCAGCAGGCCATCACCTATTACCAAGACCCGCACAAGCTGGTCGGTAAGGCCGATTACGTAATGGCCAATCCTCCTTTCAACGTGGACGAGATTGACGCCGACAAGATCGAGAAGGACCCGCGCCTGCCCTTCGGCCTGCCCGGTGTGAACAAGAAGGACAAGGTCAGCAACGGCAACTACGTATGGATCAGCTATTTCTACAGCTATCTGAACGAAACGGGCCGGGCCGGCTTTGTCATGTCGTCGCAGGCATCAAGCGCCGGCGGCGGTGAGGCCCAGGTCCGCCAAAAGCTGGTCGAGACCGGCGACGTGGACATCATGATCGCCATCCGCTCCAACTTCTTCTACACCCGCACCGTTCCCTGCGAGTTATGGTTTCTGAACCGCGCCAAGCCCGAGGAACACCGCGACAAGGTGCTGATGCTTGACGCCCGTAATGTGTACCGCAAAGTCACGCGCAAGATATACGACTTCAGTCCCGAGCAGCAGCAAAACCTCCTGGCCATTGTCTGGCTGTATCGCGGCCAGACCGATAAATACCTCGACCTGGTGTCCGACTACTGCCGCCGTTCGCTGGAGGCCGCTCAGAATCTCCAACCGGTCCACGACTTTCTGGTGGCTATGGAAAAACTTGAAGGCAAGTGTGAAGTGAGAAGTTTGAAAGGAGAAACCGCACACACGCAAACCCTGAAAAAAGAACTGGTCCAGGAAATCAAACGATTCGCAAACGACATCGAGCAATTCAGCCAATCAGTCCAAACCGCACGCACGGATTTTGAGGCTTCCAGCACTCACTGCACACTTCAGCCCTCCTCCTTCACACTTCAGGAATCCAGCCGCGACCTCATCGGACAAACCGACCTGCTCTCCAAGCTGGCCTCACGTCTGAGCGAGACATGTGAAAACGCAGGCGATACCAAGTCACGCCGCGACCTCAGCCGCACCCGTAAAGCCGTAGATGAGGCGCGCCAGCGTGCAGTCGAACAGCTCAGCCAAGTGCGCTACTTCTGGCGGCAGGCCCACTGGCTGACCGAGCGTTTCCCCAAGGCCAAGCTGTGCGACGTAGACGGGCTGGTCAAGCTGGTGGACCGGGCCAAGATTGAAGCCAACGACTGGAGCCTGACCCCCGGTCGCTACGTCGGCGTCGCGCCCGAAGAGGAGGACGGAGACTTCGACTTCAAGGAAGCCCTGCGCGAGATTCACGTCGAGTTGGAAACCCTCAACACCGAGGCGGTCAGCCTAGCCGCGATTATCAAGAGGAACTTCGAAGAGTTGGGGATATGAGCCCGGTATTCGGGGCACCTGGAGAAATGCAATGACGGAAGAAGTACGCTGGCACTACCGATTCAGAAACTTTTCCCGTGCTTTCAGCCTGCTGCGCGAAGCGCTGGAAGAGGAAGCCGGCACGCTGAACCAACTGGAGCGCGAGGGCGTTATCCAGCGCTTTGAATATACCTTTGAGTTGGCCTGGAACCTCCTCAAGGATCGTCTGGAGCACGACGGCCTTTCCCTACCGACGGTGACTCCTCGGCAGGTCATACGCCAGGCTTTTCAGGCCAAACTCATTCAGGACGGCGATACGTGGGTCGATATGCTGACCGACCGTAATCGCATGTCGCATACCTATGACCTTGCTACATTCGATATAGTCATCGACAGAATCCAGCGGCGCTACCTCACAATTCTTGGAGAACTCCATGAGCGCTTGAGTTTGGAGGCGATGAACCCATGAGCGCGCCGGACCTTCCTCCGACAGTCATGGCAAAGCTCAGCCGCATCTTCGCCACCTATCCCGAACTGAAGGAGGTGAGGCTTTTCGGCTCACGCGCGACCGACAAGGCAAAGGCGTATTCCGACATTGACCTGGCCACGCTCGGCATTGTGGACGATAGCCGCCTCGGGCGACTGGCCCTTGACCTAGAGGACCTCGACATTCCACAAACCTGCGACCTCAAAGCCTACGAAAGCATAAACTCCGCCCTTCTCAAGCAACACATAGACACCTTCGGGCTAATTATTTACTCCAAGCATCAAGGAAGTAATGGCCAGTGAAAAAGAACAAGTCCAAAGTCCCGGTGTCCAAATTGGCCGACCCCGACATGCAAGCGGCTCCAGCCGCTCTTTTTCGTGCTGCTCAACGCGCCCACCTCATCGCCCACCAGACCGGCACCGGCGTTGTTGTCATGCGGGATGGAAAAGTCGTGGAAATTGAGCCAGACCCGGAAATGTACGGAGAGTTGTTGAAAAATACGATAGGGGAGCAGCCATGAAATTGATTGAGAAGGAAATAGTCATCGCCGCAGACGGCAAACTACCGCCGGACTTTCGCGAGGCGTTTGGGCGTAAGGCGCGTGTTGCCGTTTATCTGCAAGAACAGGAACAAGGGAAAACAGAAGGCGCAGATTTCCTATCGGACCTCGTCGGCAAGATTCAGGCGTTCCGCAAGATTGATGATCCGGTGGCCTTTCAACGCAATCTTCGGGTTTCATGGGAACGAAGTTGGGACAAATGAACTCCGAACGTTTTGTGATAGATACCAATATTTTCATTCTGCGTATCAATGATCGCCTGGCAGAATTGCTGCCCCGCGGAGAAATTATATGTTCGGTCATCACTGAAATCGAATTGCTTTCTTTTCCAGAACTGACTTCATCGGAAGAAACTCTAATCCGTGCTGCACTCGCCAAAGTAGTTATCTACGGAATTGATCAGGATATAAAGGAAGAGGCTATTCGCCTACGACGAAAATCAAGACTCAAGTTGCCGGACGCAATTATTGCCGCCACTGCGATTTGTCACGATGCTGTTTTGGTGACAAACGACGCTGAGTTGTATAACACACCAGGTTTGCAGAGTCGGGGATTAGCGGTCAGGCAGTAATGTTATCCATGAATATGCCGGGCTACCAAGAAGAACTTTGAGGAGTTGGGGGGATGGGCGCCTTTGTTGGACCCATAAGGGAGGTTGTCCTGGGTATCTACGACGGGCCACATGCGACCCCGCCCGAGGCCGATTCCGGCCCGGTATTTCTTGGTATCAAGAATGTCACCCCAGGCGGGCGGCTCGACTTTTCCGATATTCGCCACGTATCGGAGGAGCATTATCCGAAATGGACGCGCAGAGTAACGCCACAAGCAGACGATATTGTTTTTTCCTATGAGGCAACCCTGCACCGATACGCCTTAATTCCAGCAGGCTTTCGTGGATGCCTAGGCCGCCGGATGGCTCTTATTCGGCCAGATACGGAAAAAGTGTTTCCTCAATTTCTTCACTACTACTTCCTATCCAACAATTGGCGTTCGGTCGTTGAGAGCAATGTAATCAGTGGCGCTACTGTGGACCGGATTCCACTTATCCGCTTCCCAGATTTTGAGGTACGAA
Source organism: Binatia bacterium (assembly GCA_963664395.2). Taxonomy (GTDB): domain Bacteria; phylum Desulfobacterota; class Binatia; order Bin18; family Bin18; genus Bin18. The sequence continues at coordinate 26,657 of OY761159.2, forward strand.
TCCCCGGCATTAGGACTCAAACTCGCATCGCCGCCATCCTCTCCACCTACGATGACCTGATTGAAAACAACCGGCGGCGGATTCAATTGCTGGAGCAGGCGGCACGGCTGCTCTACAAGGAATGGTTCGTACGGCTTCGGTTCCCTGGGCATGAACACGTCAAGGTTAGGGATGGGGTGCCGGAGGGGTGGACTAATGCGACAATCGCCCACATTGGGCGGATAGTAACCGGAAAGACACCTAGCAAGAAAAGAGAGTCGTATTATGGTGGTGACGTTCCATTTATTAAGACTCCAGATATGCATGGCAATATACTTGTCGTCGAGGCTGAGGAGAGCCTCTCAAACGAAGGAGCAAATACGCAAACAAACAAAACATTACCACCAAGATCGATTTTGGTGTCATGTATTGGGACAGTGGGAGTGGTCTCGTTGAACAGTTCAATTGCCCAGACAAATCAACAGATCAACGCTATAGTACCAATGAACGAATCACTCCGATATTGGACATTCTTCATGGCCAGTGATTTAAAACCCATATTGGAGGGTATGAGCGGGGGCGCAACTATGGCCAACGTCAATAAAGCCAAATTTTCCAGTATTAAGGTTATCATTCCCTCGCCGCCGATACTTAACGAATTCAATTCTTTTGTTGCCGCCCATATTGACCAAATTGAGCGGTTAGCGCTGATGAATATACGACTGGCCCAAGCCCGCAACTTGCTCCTACCGCGTCTGATGAGTGGAGAAGTGCAGGAAGGGTAGCGCACAATGGCGATTTATCTTGGAGCGATTTATGCAAAAATTGAAAGAGCAGATAAAGAGCTTCGTACGCTTCGCACCGATATGGAGAAATTTTGCGAAAGACAGCGCGTTGAACAAAAGAGAATTCGACAGAAAAATCTAGATGGACAGGCTGAGGAGATAGTGCAGGCATATTTAGACGACCCGGAGAAAACACCCATCGAATGGTCGATCAGAATTGGAGAGATTGTTTACAACCTACGATCAAGTCTTGATCATCTCGTATGGCAGTTGGTTCTTGATAATGGGCAAGAACCGTCCAGAAAGAACGCCTTTCCTATCATTCTTAATGAGTCCGACTGGGAAAAAACCAAAAGAGACAGGCTAAGTAGTATCGGCTGCAAAGTTAGGAAGAAGATTCGCCGCCTTCAGCCTTTTGGCGGAGGTATCAATTTGCCGTTTGATGTGAGTGCGTTCAAGAGACTAGATTATCTTTGCAATGTCGATAAGCACAGGCATTTGCATTTGGTTTGTGTGTTCCTAGGAGGATTGAATCCAGGGGATCATGACGAGGAAGCTCTAGAGGCTTTTGAGGAAAAGAGGCGGATTAGTAGAGACGCCTTTCAGGTAGACATCGAATTCTCTCGTGAAAGTAGTTCGCATATTGCAGGGTTTGAAGTTCCATACACACTTGAGGAATGCATTGATGCTGTTCGAAGGGCAGTTGATTATATCTCGGGTCGCTGATTGTGCTGGAATCATGTGTGCGGCCGGCTACGGTGACGCCATCACAGAACTTACCTGATGAAATAGGTGTTTGTATGAACTACAAAGTCCCCCTTCTCCTCACTCCTCAATCCGAGGGTCGATACACGGTGACCTCTCCCCTGTTGCCGGAATTAGTAACAGAAGGAGACTCCATGCCCGAAGCATTGAACAACGTCGAAGATGCGCTTGCTGCGGTTATTGAGATATACCAGGATTTGGGACGGCAATTGCCCTACACTGACGTAGCCTGAAATTGGGAACGGCTCGTTCTGCTGTTCGACAATTAAGAGTCGCTTGGCAAAACTTCCAAGGCGCTTAACTATTTCATTCCCGCTCTGATGGCAGCAAGTGCAACCATGCTTGATCCCTATCCCAGCGTCGAAGTGAAGGCTGAATGGATGCTTCAGCCAGAGGCGATGGGGGGTAAGGAAAAATTTTGGTATCGCCAGCCAGGGGAATCAGAGACAAGCTGGTTATTCAAATATCCTCGGGCGGGTACAGGGGAATACTGGGCGGAAAAGATTGTCGCAGAAATCGCGGCCTTACTGAGGATTCAACATGCAAGGGTAGAGTTGGCGGTATTTAATGATCGGCCCGGAACTACAACGGAATCTTTTGCTCGCAAAGGCCGAGAACTTGCACATGGTAACCAAGTATTGGCAAGAAAAATCCGTGGCTACGACCCAGACCTGAAATATGGTCAGTCAATGCACACCTTGTCAAATATTGTACAGGCACTCGATAGTGTCTATGGGAGCGCCGAAATAGCGCGAACAGCCAAGCTCCGAATCGCCGAGTATGTCGTTCTGGATGCCCTTATCGGCAACACTGACCGTCACCACGAGAACTGGGGATTACTCCGAAGGCGTGTTGGCGACCGCTGGAAAAGTCGAGTGGCGCCATCCTTCGACCACGCATCTTCGCTGGGACGGGAACTTCTGGATGAATACCGAGATAGACTACTGGCAGAGAATCGCATAGGGAGCTATGCAGAAAAGGGACGCGGAGCGGTTTACTGGTCGGAAGACAAAACGCATGGGCCAAGCCCGCTGGAATTGGTACGCCGTGCCGCTCGCGACTATTCAGACCTTTTCCGTCCAGCACTGACGAAGCTCGAAAAATTGGACGAAAGCTCCATGGGCGACCTTGTAAACCGCGTACCCGATGGTTGGATATCCCCTTCAGCCAGAAAATTCGCGATTGTGCTGATGCGCTATAATCTTGAGCAATTAAGGAGGGTTTTTCTATGAGCGCAAAGACGTTGTTCCTAGCGTGGCAGGACAAAAAAGAGGAGAGCCGACAATGGTTCCCGGTAGGCCGGCTGGATGCCGATGTCGAACATCCACTCTATCGCTTCCGCTATACGGGCGGTGCGAAACGAGCAGAGAAGGAGGCCGGGTTTCCACTGTTGATTGAGTTCCCCCGATTGGACGAAGAATATCGGTCCTCGGAACTGTTTCCGCTATTCCAGAACCGGGTAATGAATCGGGCAAGACCGGACTTCGCCGATTACCTCCGTAGTCTTGACCTCCCCGAAGAGGCCGATCCCATTGAGATTCTATCGGCAAACGGAGGCTACCGAGCAACAGACGCTTACGAGGTTTTTCCAAAGATCAAGAAGGATGCTGACGGAAGCTTCACTTACCGCTTCTTTCTGCATGGCTGGCGACACGTCAATCCATCGGCACAGGGGCGGATTGACCGTCTTAAGCCGAGAGAAAAACTGTATATTACTCTGGAGTTGACCAATCCGGCGACCGGGTTGGCCGCGCAAATTCAGACAACAGACTACTATATGGTCGGGTGGGCACCGCGTTATCTCGTGTCCGATCTGACCGAGGCAATGGTCGAATGGCCCGGCAAGTACGAAGCGGAAGTCGTGCGGGTCAACCCCCAACCGACTCCATCGAAGCAGCGTGTTTTGATTGAGATGCGCGGCTGCTGGAATACCTATGAACCAATGACCGGCGAGGATTTTATTCCCCTGGCCAAGCTAGCGTCGAGTGGTACAGAAGTCGGACGGTAAAGCGAGTCTTTCAGGCGGAACCGGTCATCAAGGTGTCCGATTCGTGGGTGACTACCGTATTCAGGCGTCCGGTCGAACAAGTCGAGACCAAGTTGGCACCAGGTTGTAATTCTTCGTAACTGCCTGTCGGAAAAGACAATTTCGGATCTCATGAAGGTCCTTGGCCGAAGTGACCGCACCAAATTCAGGAACCAAGTGCTCAAGCCACTCCTGGAGGCAGGGTGGTTAGAAATGACCATTCCCGACAAGCCCACAAGCAGCAAGCAGAAATACCGGCTGACTGCCAGAGGCAGAAACCTGTTAGCCCAACTGGAGGAAGGGGAGCGGAGGTGCTTGGCGGAGCTTGGTGGAAGCGAGCCACAACTGCAACCCATCCCGCGACGACGGCCCACATGATCCCTTGACCTGAATCCTACCTCGTCTAAGAACCTTACCAATACCTATGTCGTCATCCCCTTACACCGAAGACACGCTCGTTCAGCAAACGACCACGGATTATCTGGAACACCAACTCGGCTGGGAGTCGGTCTATGCCTACAACCGCGAGGACTTCGGACCGGACAGCCTGCTGGGCCGCGCCTCCGACCGCGAGGTAGTGCTGACCCGCACACTACGCGAGAGGCTGAGAGCCCTGAATCCGGGTCTGCCCGAGGCCGCCTACGCTGATGCCGTTCGCCAGCTCACCACTAGCGTGGCCTCACAAACCCTGGTCGCCGCTAACCGCGAGCAATACGCCCTTATCCGTAACGGCGTACAAGTCTCCTTTCGCAACGATAAAGACGAGCTGGTACGGGAACGCCTGCGAGTCTTCGACTTCGACCAGCCTGCGAACAATCACTTCCTGTGCGTGCGCGAGCTGTGGGTGCGGGGCGACCTGTATCGCCGCCGGGCCGACATCGTCGGCTTTGTCAACGGCCTGCCGCTGCTGTTTATCGAGTGCAAGAACATCCACCGCAACCTTAAGGCCGCATTCGAGCAGAATTATTCCGATTACAGAGACACCATTCCACATATTTTCCACCACAACGCGGTGGTGATGTTCGGCAACGGCGACAAGGCCAAGCTCGGTTCCATCACCAGCAAGTGGGAGCACTTTCACGAGTGGAAACGGCTCGATGAGGTGGAACCCGGTGTGGTGGACATGGAAACGCTGCTCAAGGGCGTGTGCGACAAGAATACCTTCATGGACTTGGTGGAAAATTTCATCCTGTTTGACGAGTCGTCGGGCGAGCCAAAGAAAATTCTGGCCCGCAACCATCAGTTCCTGGGCGTCAACCGGGCTATTGAGGCGGTACGCGAACGTGAGGCGCGCCAGGGCCGGCTGGGCGTCTTCTGGCATACCCAGGGGGCAGGCAAGAGCTACTCGATGGTGATGTTCACCAGGAAGGTGCACCGCAAACTCGGCGGTAACTTTACCTTCCTGGTGCTGACCGACCGTGACGATCTCGACACCCAGATATACAAGACCTTTGCCGGCTGCGGAGTCGTGGACCACGACAAAGACCCCTGCCGGGCGGCCAGCGGCGAGGACGTGCACCAATTGCTGGCCCAGCATAAGGCGCACGTCTTCTCACTGATCCAGAAGTTCAATCGGAACGTGGGCCAGGGTGAGAGCTATACCGAACGCGACGACATCATCGTCATCACCGACGAGGCGCACCGAACGCAGTACGGCACGCTGGCGCTCAACCTGCGCAACGCCCTGCCGAACGCCAGCTATATTGGTTTTACGGGTACGCCGCTGTTCAAGGATGACGAGATCACCCGGCGGGTGTTTGGCGAGTATGTTTCGACCTATGATTTTCAGCGGGCAGTGGAGGACCAGGCGACTGTGCCGCTGTACTACGACGCTCGGGGCGACACGCTGGGCGTGGCCATCGGCGATCTGAACGAGCGCATCGCCGATACGCTGGAGGAGTTGGAGACCGACGACATCGACACAGAGCAGCGGCTGGAGCAGGAACTGAAGCGCGATTATCACATCATCACAGCGGAAAAGCGGCTCGACCAGGTGGCACGCGACTTCGTGCAGCACTACTCCACGGCCTGGGAGACGGGTAAGGCCATGCTGGTGTGCATTGATAAGATCACCTGCGTGCGGATGCACAGGCTGATCGAGTTCTACTGGCAAGAGCGCATCAAGGAATTGACCGCGGAAAAGTCGAAGACCGACGACGAGCAGGAGGCGATTTACCGACAACGGCAAATCGACTGGATGCACGAGACCCGTGCGGCGGTAGTGGTGAGCGAGGAGCAGGGCGAGGTGGAGAAGTTTCGCAAATGGGAATTGGACATCACCCCGCATCGCCGCCTCATCAAGGAGGGCATGGACCTGCCCGAATCCATGCGCAGCCAGCCGCGGTTCCACAACATGCAGAGGATGGCGTTGGACGAGGCGTTCAAGGAAGAAGACCACCCCTTCCGCATCGCCATTGTGTGCGCCATGTGGTTAACCGGTTTCGACGTGCCCAGCCTGTCCACGCTGTATCTCGACAAGCCGCTCAAAGCCCACACACTGATGCAGGCCATCGCCCGCGCCAACCGGATCAACGAGGGCAAGAACAACGGCCTGATCGTGGACTACTGCGGCGTACTCAAGCACCTGCGCGCGGCCCTGGCAACGTTTGCCGGCACGCAGCCCGACAGTGGCAGAGAGATTGACCCGGCCAGACCCAATGAAGAACTGCTGGCCGACCTGGCCGAAGCGATTGCCTTTGTGCGGGTCTTCCTCAACGAGCGGGGTGCGACGCTGGACGACGTGATCCGAACGTCCGGTTTCGAGCGTAACGCCGCCATTGTGGCGTGCAAGGAGGCGGCCAATGAGAACGACGAAACCCGTAAGCACTTCGAGGTCCTATGCCGGGAGGTGTTCAAGAAGTTCCGGGCCTGCCTGAACGTATCGGGCGTGAACATCTACCGCGACGAGCGTGATGCCGTCAACATCGTGTACAAGAGCCTGCAACAGGATCGCGAGCGGGCCGACATCAGCGACATCATCCGCAAGCTGCATCAAGTGGTGGACGAGGCCATCGAGGTTCGGGCCGACTCCGTAAAAGAAGCACAGGAGCCGTACGACCTTAGTCGGATTGATTTCGGGCGGCTCAAGCGGGAGTTTGAGCACAGCCCGACAAAGAACACCACCGTCCAAAACCTGCGCCACAGTGTGGAAAACCGGCTCCGACGTTTAATGCAGCAGAACCCGTTGCGGACCGACTTTCAGCAGCACTATGAAGAGATCGTTGCCGAGTACAACCGCGAGAAGGACCGGGTGGCCATTGAGCAGACCTTTGAGGCATTGTTCAAGCTAGTGCGGGAACTGGACGAAGAAGAAAACCGGTGGGTTCGTGAGGGCCTGGACAAGGAATCACTGGCGATCTTCGATCTGTTGAAGAAACCCGCGCTCGGCCCGGCCGAGATCAAGCAGATCAAGGCAGTGGCGCGCGACCTGCTGGAAAAACTGAAGGCCGAGAAATTACGAATCGACCAGTGGCAGGACAAGGAAGCCACCCGCGACGCGGTGCGGGTTGTTATCCGTGATTTTCTCTACAGTGACGAGACCGGCTTGCCGGAGAGCAGCTACAGCGAAGCCGATGTGGGAACAAAGACCGAGGACGTCTTTCACCACGTCTACCGAGTCTACCCTATGCTCCCCTCGCCATATTACGAAACCGTCGCAGCAGCCTGACCCACACGAATGTTGAGGTACTTGCTTTAGGCCCGTATAATCCACAGACTTTGTATGCGGCGTTCGATAACACTATTCCAGCCACAAGGGAGGCCCCATGCAACAGGACAAGAGCGAAATCAAAGGGTTCCACGCGCATGTGTATTATGATGAGTCCAGCCGTGCGACTGCGGCGGGCATACGCGAAGCCGTCAGCGATCAATTCGAGGTCGAGATGGGCCGTTGGCGCGACGAGCCGGTGGGGCCGCATCCGCAAGCCATGTATCAGGTCGCCTTTCAGCCGGAACAGTTTGAGACCCTCGTTCCCTGGTTGATGTTGAATCATTCCGGCCTCAACGTCCTTATCCACCCACGGACTGACGACGATGTGGCCGACCATTCGCACCGCGCCCTGTGGCTTGGGGAAAGACTTGAGTTGAACATTCAGTTTTTGCGCGACCTGGAAAAGAAGGAAAAGAAATAGGGATGGAATGACATGCGGCTCGGCGCAATCATCGGTCTCTTATCCTCGCAGCCCCATTTGCGAGATGTTTGGTATTGAGTTTCCCCTGATTGCCTTTACCCACTGTCGAGACGTTGTGGTAGCGGTCTCCAAGGCGGGCGGCATGGGGGTGTTTGGCGCGGTCGCCCATCCGCCGGATCGCCTGGAAGAAGAGTTGTGTCGGACTGATGAATCGCCAGATGTCCGCCGCGGCCGTAGTCCAAGAGTTCAAAGAAGATTTTTTTAAGGCCTTCGTGCGCCTGTCTGACGCACTCGAAGCAGAATAATGTACTCACCTGGAGGATGCGATGTCTGCCTTTTCTACACTGCTTATTATACTCGCGTTCAGCCTGGCCGGACTCATTCCGGGTATGGTCCGGACGGCAGCAGCCCTGGATAGCAACACGATTGCTCAGCTCCAGACGGCAAAGGAGATCTATGTTTCCACCACACGCAAGAGCGGCGAGTGGAGCAGCGCGGCGCCGGTCTGGTTCTGGTATGCCGATGAGGTGATCTATCTCACTGCCTCACCAACCTCGTACAAAGCCAAGCGCATTATGAATGGTCGCAACGCAGTGCGTATCGCCGTCGGAGGGAAAGGCGGTCCTACGTTTACCGGCAAAGCCGAGATTTTTACGGACGCGGCTATCGTCGAACGCATGGGTGAAGCCTATAACAACAAATACTGGCTTGCCTGGTTGGGCTTTGCGCGGCCACGTGTTAGCCGTGTGGAGTCGGGCAAGACCGTAGCCATCAAAGTCACACCGGATACCACACAGTAAGGAAAGGAAGGGAAAGCCATGCAACAGATTGATGCCGTTTTGAACCAGGCTGTGGAGTCCGGAGATATTCCAGGCGTGGTGGCCATGGTCGCCACTGACTCGGGGCCGGTGTACGAGGGCGCATTTGGGACGCGCAAGCTCAATGCCGGACCCGCCATGACAACCGACACCGTCTTTCGCATCGCGTCCATGACCAAAGCGGTTGCCTCGGTCGCGGCCATGCAACTCTACGAGCAGGGGAAATTCGGCCTTGATCAGCCCTTGGGCGAAATCATGCCAGCCCTCGCTCAGCTTGAGGTGCTGGACGGATTTGATGCCGCCGGACAACCGCAACTCCGTCCGGCCAAACGGCCCGTCACCGCCCGTCAGCTTTTGACCCATACGGCCGGGTTTGGCTATGAGATCTGGAATCCCGGCCTGGGCCAATACCAGGCAGCAAGCGGGAAACCGGGTATTGCCAGTGGTAAAAAATCCGCGCTGCACATGCCGCTGGTGAGTGATCCGGGAGAACGCTGGGAATATGGGATTAATACGGATTGGGTCGGTCAACTGGTTGAGGCGATAAGCGGCCAAACGCTGGGCGACTATCTGGCCCGGCATGTTTTTGAGCCGCTGGGAATGACGGATACCGGCTTTGTGCGTTCCGCCGAGCAGGAGGCCCGCACCGTCAGCGTCCACCAGCGGAGTGAAGAGGGAACACTCACACCGGCAGAGATTGAGTTGGTTACTCCCGACGCGGAATACCAGAGTGGCGGCCATGGCCTGAGCTCCACCGCCGCAGACTATCTGGCTTTTGTCCAGATGATCCTCAAGGGCGGCAGCCATAATGGGCAGCAGCTCCTCAAGCCCGAGACGGTTGCTCTGATGTCAGAGAACCATATTGGCAATCTCGCTGCCGGAGACATGACCACCGCCATCCCGCCGCTCTCCAATAATGTGCAATTCTCTCCTGGTGTCGTGCATAAACACGGCCTGGGATTTTTGATTAATACCAGCGCTCTCCCAGGTGCACGTTCGGCTGGCAGCCTGAGCTGGGCCGGCATCTTCAACTCGTATTACTGGATTGATCCTGCCAAGCGAGTCGCCGGCGTCATCATGATGCAGATTTTGCCCTTTTGCGATGTCAAAGCAATTCCCGTGTATGAACGCTTTGAACACGCGACGTATCAGTCTCTAGGCTTGCTTTAGACTTGCTTTAGACTTAGTCCGGGCTTGCGCTGATATGTCGCTCATTGAGCCCTACCGGAGAGTCGGCTATGGTTTTCTTACGTTGTTCGATTGTAGCGTGTCTCATCACACTGGGCTGAATCGGGAGCATGACCAGCAGGTAGATGTCCGGCCGGCCCAGGAACTGGAGGAAAGAGTATGGAACGCCCTTTACGTTTTGGAATTTTTATGGCTCCGTTTCACCCCCCGGGCCAAAACCCAACGCTTGCCCTTGAACGTGACCTGGAACTGATCGTGCGGCTCGATGAGCTGGGCTTTGACGAAGCCTGGATCGGCGAACACCATTCAGCCGGCTTGGAGATCATTGCCTCGCCGGAAGTCTTTATTGCTGCGGCAGCCGCGCGCACCAAGAACATTCGCTTGGGGACGGGCGTCAGCTCCCTGCCCTACCACCATCCGTTGATTCTCGCCGACCGCATAGTGCAGCTCGACCATATGACGCGCGGGCGCACCATGTTCGGTGTCGGTCCGGGGGCCCTGCCGTCGGATGCATATATGATGGGCATACCGCCTGACAGTCAGCGGATACGCATGGAAGAGTCGCTCGGCGCCATTATGCAGCTTTTGACCTCGGATGAACCGGTCAACCTGGAAACGGACTGGTTCACACTGAAAGATGCCCGCCTCCAGCTCCGGCCGTACACCTACCCTCATTTTGAGGTTGCGGTAGCCGCAACCGTGTCGCCCGCCGGCCCACGGACGGCGGGACGCTACGGTGCCGGCCTGCTCTCACTGGGCGCGACCAGCATGGGCGGTTTTGCCGTTCTGGGCGACCACTGGAAAGTCTGGAATGACCAGGCCCAGGCATACGGTCATACGGTTGATCGGGCAGACTGGCGTTTAGTTGGCCCGATGCATATTGCCCCGACCCGCGAGCAGGCCTTCAAAGAGGTTGAATATGGCATTTATGACTGGGTTGATTACTTCCAGAATGTCGTTGCCCTGCCCCTCGCACCCGCGGAAAAAGATCCTCGCAAATGGCCCCAGGCATTGGTCGAATCGGGAACGGCCGTCATCGGTACGCCGGACGATGCGGTTGCTCAGCTCGAACGGCTGACACAGCAGTCAGGTGGCTTCGGCTGCTATATGCTGATGGCCAATGACTGGGCCGAACGGCGGGCCTGCCTCAATTCCTACGAGTTATTGGCAAAAGAAGTCTTCCCGCATGTTCAGGGTTCTGCCGAGCGAGCCGTGTCTTCCAGAGAGTGGTGCCGGACAGACCACGACAGCTTGATTGGCGGAGCGATGAATGCCGTGGCAAAAGAAATCGAGCGGTACGAAAAAGATACCGGCTATCGCCTAGCCATCGCCGATATAGTCCAAGGACAGCCTAACGCAAAGTAGGCAGAGACACCCTAGCCCTCTCCCGCTGGGAGAGGGTGAAAAGACCTCATACGACAAACTAAAACTACTATAAGGCGTGATCGGTGCTCCATGCCGTCTCTGTATGCTGACCATCTCACTGTTAGAGACGGACGTGCTCACTACTTTGCCATAAACAAGTTAATAGTGGGGGTGAGTGTTCTGACCCGACGGACAGCAGAGGCACGCCGGCTTACTCCCGCCCATTCAGATAGTCAGGCAGACGCGCGGCCTTATAGGTCTTGGCTGATTCGAGCTGTTCTTCGGTCAGTCCCTGCACCCCACTTAAATCGGCACCGGTTAAATTTGCCCCGGCCAGGTCGGCTTCGTGCAGGTCTGCTCGTTGCAGCGAACTGCCGGTCATGTCGGCTCCGGTGAGAATGGCATAGCGCAGGATGGCTCCACTCAGATCAGCCCCGTTCAGATCAGCGCCTTCCAAGGTCACGCCTGCCAGGGCGGCATCACGCAGGTTTGCGCCGGCCAGGCGAACTACCTTACCTTTCTTGTTGACGATATCCCAGACCAGACGCCATTTCGCGTCCAGCATAGTCCGGTCGTCAATTTTTGCGCCAGACAACTCGGCGCCCGCCATATTAGCACCCGTCAGATTGGCGCCCTTCAAATTGGCGCCGCTGAAGTCTGTCTGTCTTAATTCCGCCCCGCTCAGGTCAGCACCTTCCAAAGTCGCGCCCACCAGATTGGTTTGAAACAGATCTGCGCCAACAAGTTTTGCCTGGCTCAGGTTGGTTTGAAACAGATGAGCCTTATGCAAGTTCGCCGCTTTGAGGTTCGCCCCCGCCAAGTTTGCGCCACGCAGTTTCGCCCCAATCAAATCCGCCTCTTCAAGGTCCGCCCCGTGCAGGTCCGCTTCTATGAGGCCGGCTCCAATAAGATCAACACCAACCAGAATGGCCCCAGGCAGTTTGATCCCTTCGAGCTTTGCTTCACGCAAGTCAGCGCCATACAGATTGGCTCCGGCAAGATTCGCCCCAATCAGATTGGTACGGTTCAGGTTCGTCCATTGTAAATTGACGTGCCCAAGATTGACGCCTTGGAGCTCGGCATCTGACAAGTTGGCGTTCTGCAAGTCGGCCCGAGTTAATTGGGCATCCAGAAAATTGGCATAGCGCAAGTGAGTTCCAACCAGTCGCGTCCCGGTCAGATTCGCCCCACGCAGGTCGGCTTCGCTCAAATCCGCTTCTGAGAGATCAGCCTCCTGTAAGTTACTTCCACTCAAATCGGCCCGGACTAAACGGGCACCGCTCAGGCGTATTCCCTGGAGATTGAGCCCGCTCAGAGACAGGTTCTGACAGACTGTGTCTTCACAGGAAGAAAAGAAGCGCGCGGCCCAGCCCTCAAGAATACGGGCATTCGGCGTTTCAGTTTCGGGAGCGCGCCACAGGAGGTCCACAAAACGAGGGGCGGATTGAACCTCCAGCCTACGGACCCTATCAAATATCTGCATGCCGGTTTCAAGTGCGCCCTTATTCTCCGCCCCGACCAGAGAGAAAAACGTGGCCTGTTGCAGGGCCGCGTACTGGACGGCCCGCTCGTGGCGGGCCAGCAAAAAAGCATACCTGCCCGTGTATGCGGCACTCAGCACGATCAGGCCCAGGAGGCTCCAGGCAAGGGTTTTCACACCGATGGTCATCGCAGATGAGAAATTGCCGTTCAGTTCAGCGAACCCAGGAAATCAACCGTTCGCTCAAAGGCCGTGTCATCGGCATGAAAGACAAAGGCACACAGGTCGGTTACTCCGATATCTTCCAAGCGCTTGACCTCATCTTTTATGACACCGGCGTCGCCGGCCAGAATCATGTCAACCGGAGCCTGGGCTCCACCTCGATCCAGCATGTCCCGGTAGGCCGGTAGTTGGCCATAAATAGCGAAGACCTTTGCCGCCACTTCGAGGGCGTTCTGCCGCTCATCGGTGACAGCCATAGGCACACCGGCAATGACGCGCGGCGCGGGTGCCCCGGCCGCTTGGGCCGCTGCGGTGATACGCGGTACGACATGTTCTTTGAGCGCCTTATGACCGGCCATCCAGGTAACGGTACCCTGGGCCTCACGTCCACACAGGTCAAGCATTTTTGGGCCGAGCGCGGCCAGCACGAGCGGGACCGGGTCGGCCCCCTGGACCGCGACCTCAAGATTTGCGCGATATTCTTCGCCTTGGTACTTCACCGCCTCGCCGCGCAATATCGGTTTCAAAACACTCAGATAGTCGCGCATATGCGCCATATGGCGGGTATACGACATGCCGAACATGCCCTCAATCACCATTTGATGCGACAGCCCGATTCCCAGCGTAAAACGGCCCTTGCACGCCGCTTGTGTCGTCAGAGCAGCCTGGCCCATCACCACGGGGTGGCGCGGATAGGTCGGCACGACAGCCGTTCCGAGTTCGATACGTGTGGTCTCTCGGCCCACCAAGGCGAGCAGATTAATGGCGTCGTGTGAGAAAATCTGCGCCAGCCAGCCAGTGTCGAGCCCGACCTCCTCAGCGCGCTGCGCCCGCCGAATCACTTCATCCATGCTGGGCGACTCGCCCGCCCCTTCGCCAATCATCATACCAATACGCATCCGTGTGTCCTTTCTTCCGTGCGTTGACTTTTGCGATGCCCACACGAGATATATAGAGAAACACGAGAGCCGTCCATTCATGAACAGATGAGATGACAGCAGCGAGATAACCAAAGGGAGAACTGATATGCCAGCGTCCAATCCAGACCGTTCAAAGCTACTCAGCGGCATCACCGTACTCGACTTTACTCATGCCTTAGCCGGACCAACCTGCACCCGGATTCTGAGTGATCTTGGGGCCGAAGTCATCAAACTTGAGCCCGCGCCGAATGGGGAATTCGGTCGGAGTCTTTTTCTGGTCAATGGGGACCAGGGTTCGATGTTTCTCTATACCTGCGCCGGTAAGAAAAGCCTGTGCGTGGATCTGAAAAAGCCGGACGGAATGAAAATCGCCAAAGGACTGGTCGCCAAGGTGGACGTGATGGTTGAAAACTTTGCGCCCGGAGTCATGGCACGTCTCGGCCTGGACTATGAGAGTGTGGCCCGGATCAATCCCAAGATCATCATGGCTTCCTGTTCGGGCTTTGGCCAGACCGGCCCGTTATCTAAGAACACCAGTTACGACATCATCGGACAGGCCATGAGCAGCGTCATGCACATGACCGGCGACCCGGACGGCCCGCCCCAGTACGTCGGCAATTATATTGGAGATACCAACACCGGCGTGCATGCCGCCCTGGCGGTGTGTGCGGCGCTCTTCTATCGGGACCGCAGCGGCAAAGGCCAGTTGATCGATATCGCCCAGGTTGATGCGCTCTTCTTCATGGATATGATCAACGTTCCCCTGTACGCCCTCACAAACGGTGAGCAAAACCCGAAGCGCTTTGGCGCGCACCACTTCGGGATTGCACCCCTCGGCGTCTTCAAAGGCAAAGAGGGCTATATCGTGCTCCAGGCGGTGGAGCATCAATTTCCCCAACTGGCAAAAGCCATGGGCCGAGAAGACCTGGTGACCGATCCGAAGTTCGGGACGAATGCGCAACGGCTCGAAAACCGGGACGAACTCGTAGCCATGATCGAAGCCTGGATACGGTCCTTCCCGAGCGATGACGAGGCACTGCAAGCGCTGGCGGAGGCCCGCATTCCCTGCGCGCCTATTCTCGATGTGGGCCAGGCCTTTAATCACCCTCACATCCGAGCGCGCGGCATGATCACTGAAGTCGAGCATCCCGTGTTTGGCCGGATGGAGATCACCAATACGCCCTTCGTCTTTTCTGAAACTCCACGCGAAGTTCAGGGTCCGGCGCCGCTCGTTGGCCAGCATAACGCGGCGATTCTCAGCACCCATCTGGGCTATTCCGCACAAGAGATTGCCCGGCTCACTGAGGCCGGGGTTCTGGCTGAGGAAGAGCGGGTGAAGGAGCTGTCAGAGTAGAATACTGCATAAATCTCTCCGGTCGGCATCGGATGGACGCGTATCTCACTGCAAGCTGCTTCTTATCGCTCGCCTAAGCCTCATTCTGGTACACTTTCCACCCAACAGAGATGGGAGCCAAATTCACTACCATTGAGCGCATTGAAGAATTTCCTGTCCGCAGTGACCATTTCTCCCGTCAGCCTGATAGCGAGCGCCAAATAGAGGCAATCGTACAGACTGCGTTGAGTCAAATGAGCCAGATCGAAGGCGAGCGCTAAAGATTCTTCATCCGGATGAATGGACAAGGGAAGTCTTTGAAACAAGGCAAATATGGATTCACTTTCCGCAATCGTCACCTCGTTGCGTCTGACCTTTTTGCACAGGACGTTTCCAAATTCTACAATCGAGAATGCGGGGAGGTACAGTTGATGAGTTGGGGCATGGAGCCGTAGGGCCGCCTCACTGTGGATTTCCGGTAAGAACCATTTAACGGCAACGCTGGTATCAACAACATAGGTGCTCACCGTTTACGGTCCTCTCGGATAAGCGGCGCGCTATCAGTGAAAGTTCGCCGCGACTTTTTCATTTTTGCTCGAAACTGCTTAACCCTCTGCCACGCATCCATCCCATCAGGCCGTGCCGCTTGTTCGAGTAACAGCTTCAACTCAGCCTGGAGGGAGCGTCCGTTCCCTACAGCCCGCTTCTTCAGTTGAGCAACAGTTTTTTCGTCTAAGTTTCGCACAAGTACCTGAGCCATGACGCACCACCTCCAGCATTTGTTAGTGCTGATATCAAAGTGATAGCATTAGGGGCAAGCCCCAGGTCAGGGGAGCCGTCAGCAAACTCGTCAATATATGCTGATGTCAGGTAGCTACTCCAGCTTTCGGCTACCCTTCCCAAGGAAGGAACTCGATCCTGACCTGTTCTTACTCCGCGGTAGGCCCGATCCCCGCGACTGTCGTGCGATACATGACCCTGCGGTAGCGGGCTTTGTCCCAGGGGCGACCGCGGTGAAGACAGCAGCGGTTGTCCCAGATCACGAGATCGTTGTCGCGCCAGGTGTGGCGAAGGGTGTATTTGGGCTGAGTGGCGATGGCAGTCAGTTCTCTGAGCAGCGCCCGACCTTCTTCGAGCGGCATCCCGCGGACATGTGACGCGTGGGCCCCGGCATAGAAATTCTCGCGGCCGTTGGCCGGGTTGGCCCGGACCACCGCCTGCGGCACCGGCGGGGTCTCCCGCTTCTGTTTCTCGGTCATCAGCTTCGGATCAATCAAGCTGCGGTTGTAGGCAAAATCGTGAATGGCGACGAGCGGATCGATCCGCTCGCGCATGGCTGCGGACAGGTCGGCGTAGGCGGCCCGCTCGGTCGCAAACTCGGTCTCGCCCCCAGTCGGCGGCACTTCGCTGCCGGACAGCAGAGAAGCGGTTGCCGGGACACGCTTGAACGAGCTGTCGGTATGCCACATTTCGTTGCCCGAGTTAAAGACCATGCGTCTATCTGTCGGCGGGATAATGGCCTTGGTGCCCGGCTCAACGTTTGAGAGGTCGGCAATCTCCGTCCCGCCGCCGGCATTTTGGACGACGGTTTTCTCCAGTCCGCCAAAGTTGCCGATCTCGGAAAAGAGCCGACTGAAACGAATCTGCTGCTCGTCGTTGATTCTCTGATCGTGGAAAACAAGGATGGAGTACTCGTTAAATAAATCGACGATGTCACGCATGGCCGTTTCGCTGACCCCAGCCGCGATATCCACCCCATCGACTGCTGCGCCAAAGACATCTGTAATTTTTGAGAACGATACGGCCATGATCATTTCCTCCTGAAAAGCGCAACAGTTCTCAGCTGGCCTGGTCCTGTGCGAATTCCGCGAGTTCCGCGAGTTCCGCGAGTTCATAGCGCCAGCCACTCTGAAGCATCCACAACCGATGGCGCCTTCCCGGCTCATCGACATGCGCTGATTCGTATCCGGCGTCGCCGCGGTACAGCGAACAATAGCCGCCCTCGACTTTCTCAAGCTTTGGGAAAAAGATGTCCGGCTCACGTCCACGTACATACCCAAGCGCATCCTTGACCGTCTCGAAAGCTGAGAGCTTCGTGAGCGAGACAAACGTCGGCGGCGGCAGCTCAAGCTCGCCTGCCTGCCGCGCCTCCAGCGCCTCGTGCGGGCACATCCATTTATGGGCGTTGATTTCTACGCCATCGACCTGAACGGCACCTTTGCCGGCTTGGGCGACAAAGAACCAGGTTGAAAAACGTTTCGGTCGAACCAGCGGTGTGGTCCAGTGTGAAAAATAGAGCAGCACCTCTTTCGAGAGGCTAAGGCCGGCTTCTTCATGCGCCTCGCGGACAGCGGCCTGCCGGGCGGCAGCCAGTATATCGTTCGGCGCATCCGGATTATAATCTTCCGGGTCAATATGGCCACCGGGGAATACCCAGGCTCCACCATGAAAGGCAGTTTTTGAGTTCCGGCGTAATAGCAGGACTTCAATACTTTTTGGGCTTTTTTGGCTGGTATCCGAATCTCGGAGCACAATGACGGTAGCCGCAGGGGCCGGTGTCGAAGTTTCGTTTTCTGGCATGGGCCGAATGTAACCGAGATGTGGCCTTGTGAATAGATACAGAAAACGCCCGGAGTCCGTACATCAGAACTCCGGGCGTTTGTGACTGACACGCTATTCAGCGACGAGGCGGCCTAGGCGGCTTTCTTCTTCGCCGTCCGTTTTCCGGCTGTCACGCCCTTTTTCGACGCTGTTCTTTTCCGCGCCGCGGCTTTCTTTTTAGAAGCTGCGTGGGCTTGCTGCATACGCCGAATCTCTTCCCAACCGAGATAGCCGGTGAACTCGTCTTTGCCAAAAAATATGACCGGACCGTCACACATGAACAGGTATTCCGTATCTTCCAGGGCGGTAGTGGCTCCGTGGACCATACCGTTGGCCTCATGGACATAATCGCCGGCATTAAACATCCCGCCCCGGACTTTGAGTTTGCCCGAAAGAATATAGGTATGCGCCGCACTCAGATGTTTATGCGGGGGGGCCACATAGCCTTTGAGCCAACGGAAATGCACCATCCAGCGGCCGCTCTCTTCTCCGGTCCACAGCACCTTCATAAAGGCGCGTTCGGGATCATCCGGGTTGGGAATCCAATCCGCATCCGACGCCGGCGTGATGGCATCCATCAGTTCACTGTTCACCGGGCGAATATCCTGCGGTAGTGCCATAGGGTCTTTCCTCCTTCATACGTAATATGGAATCGACTCCGCGTCTCTCTACATGCCTGTCCGTGCGTCGGGATGCAAGCCGCTCTGCCCTTTCTCAGCCGCGTGACACTCGATACAGTATGGTAGCTTTTTTCACGGTGGACAACTTTCAGAAGAGGGGCAGTCAGCCATGCACGAGATTGATTTTAGCAAGAAAACGGTTCTGGTTATTGGCGGATCGAGCGGCATAGGAAACGGTATAGCGCGACGGTTTCGCGATCACGGCGCGCAGGTTTTTGTCTCCGGCACCCGTGCATCAGCACAAGAGTACGCGGACGAAGAAGGCTCCGAACTGGACGGCCTGCACTATTTCCAATGGGACGTCTCACGCGACAGCAATGTCGCATCCCTGCAACCGCCCTTTGACTCACTCGATGTGCTGGTCGTCTCACAGGGCATCGTCGAGTATAGGCGAGCGGAGTTTCAGATGCCAACCTTCAGGAAAGTGCTGGACGTCAACCTCATGAGCGTCATGAGTAGTTGCACCAAGTTTCACCCCATGCTGGTCAAAACACACGGCAGCATCATTATGCTCGGCTCGGGAGCGAGCTTTTTCTCTGTGATGGGGAATCCCGCGTATAGCGCCAGTAAGGGCGCGCTCGTCACCCTGACCAAAACGCTGGCCGAGGCCTGGGCCGGGGATGGCATCCGGGTGAACGGTATTGCCCCAGGCTTGATTGCGACCAAGATCACCAAGGTCACCTGGGACCATCCGCGCCGCTATCAGGATTCGCTTGACTCTATTCCCATGAGACGCTGGGGGACACCGGAGGACATGGGCGGGATTGCCTTGTTTCTGGCCTCGCCTCTGGCGGCGTATCTCACCGGCCAGATGTTGATTGCCGATGGAGGCATGAGCCTGGGCTTGTAAGCAGCGCGGTGTGCACACCCTATGGAATGGTATGGCTCGCCCATCGCCCTCCTCCCGCCGCTGGTCACGATTGGCCTGGCGATTGTCACCCAACGGGTTCGCCTCTCACTGAGCATCGGCCTGGGGTTCGGGGCGCTCCTCGCCACCCAACTCGACCCCCTGGCCGCAGCGATGCTGATGGCCGGTTTTCTCTTCCACGAGGCGCTTGCTGCCAACAATATCCTCATTACGACTTTTTCCCTCCTCGTTGCCGGCATGGTCGCGGTCATTGAACACAATGGCGGCACCATCGCTCTGGTCCGCAAGGCAGAACGGGTCGTACGCGGCCCGCGGAGCGCCATGGCTGCCAGTTGGTTGGCCGGTCTGTTCGTCTTCTTTGACGATTATGCCAACTGCCTGATGGTCGGCACCACCTTTCGCCCCCTGTACGATCGCCACCGGCTTTCGCACGCCAAGCTCGCCTATATTGTGGATTCGACTGCGGCGCCGGTTGCTTCGTTTGCCGTTATCTCAACCTGGATCGGCTACGAGCTGGGGCTGCTCGCCGATGCGCTCGCAGGCGTTCCGCTGGCCGGTGGTCTCCTGGTCTTCTTTGTGAGCACCCTGCCGTTTCGTTTTTACAGCATTTATTCTTTGGCCTTTGTTGGCGCAGTTGCCCTGTCAGGCCGGGACTTTGGGCCCATGGCTCGTCTGGAACAGGAAACGCGAGCCGCTCTGCCCGCGTTCGAGCAGGGTGATACGCCTGAGCCCGCTCAGTCCGCCTGGCTGGCGGCGGGCCCTATTCTAAGTCTCCTGCTGGCGACCTTGGTCTGTTTATATGTGGACGGTCGAGCCAGTGCAGGAGCGAGTGGTCCGGCCAATCCCACCCTCCTGTCGATTATGGGGGCGGCCGATGCCTATCGGTCTATGGCATTGGGTGCTGGCACTGCTCTCGTTGTTGCCATCGGGCTGTCCTTATCCAGCCAGACCCTTACACTCCCCGGAGCGCTCCGGGCGAGCTGGCACGGCATGCGGCGTATTCTTGGCGCGCTGGTGATTCTGTATCTGGCCTGGGGGTTAGGGGCAGCCCTCGAAACCATCGGCACGGCTCACGCCTTGGCCAATTTACTCACCGACAACGTGACCGCGTGGAGCCTGCCCACGCTGACATTTCTGGTGGCAGCGACGGTCTCTTTTGCCACGGGAAGCTCATTCAGTACGATGGCCATTCTCATTCCGCTGGTTGTTCCCCTGGCCGTTACCCTTGCAGCTGGGACAGCCGGCCCGCCTGTCCTGGCCACGGTCGGGGCCGTCCTCGCCGGCGCCTGTTTTGGCGACCATATCTCGCCGATTTCAGACACGACGATATTGTCCGCGACCGCCAGCGGAGTCGAGGTCATCACCCATGTGCGGACGCAGTTACCGTATGCCCTCACCGTTGGGGCGCTTTCGCTGTGTCTGGGTTATCTGCCGGCCGGGTTTGGCGTTTCGCCCTTTATTTTACTCCCTCTGGGAGTTGGCCTGGGGGCCGCGCTGGTATGGGGTTTAGGACGAAGGGGGGAGGCGGACGATGCATAGCCGGGGCTGGCAACTCTTGCAGTCGCCCAGCCCGGCGAACAGTGCGGCTTCGGGTTGGAATTTTTTGACGCAGACACCTACTCAATCATCTCGGCCCCGCCCCAGACAAAATTCAGGGCCGTCGCTCCGTTTTTGCTCGTCACGGTGTGGGTACAGCCGTTGGGTCGATAGCTCATATTGCCTGTCGGCACGGGGCCGGACTCATCTTCGTTTTCCCCTTCGATCACAAAGATGAGTTCATCCCCATTATGGCGATGCAAGGGCAACACCGACCCCGGCTCAAAACGCGCGAGCGCCGCCCGTCGCCCGGCAGCCTGATCTTCCCAAACGGCTTTCAGGCGGATGCCCGGTCGCGCCTCAACCCATTCCAGCTCGCTCAGCGAAAAGACCTGGGACGCTGGGGCCTCCCCCCGTTCGGTCACGGGCTCCACACCACCGGTGAGAATCGCAATAGCCGTTGCCCCGGTGCTGCTCGACACGCTGTGGACGCAGCCGTCGGGTCGATAGCCCATATTGCCCGCGGTTATCGTGCCAAACTCGTCCGACAGGGTTCCTTCGATGATATAGACCAGTTCGTCGCCCACATGCTTGTGGGTGGGCATGCGCAGGCCGGGTGTGAGCCGTGTCATCAGCGCCCGCCGGTTGGTTTTTTCGTCAACCCACAGGCTGCGGGCTTGCACGCCCGGCATCAATTCCTGCCATTCAAAGTCGTTGACCGCAATAAGCCGTGACCGCGGGCCCTCGTGCTGTGCTGCCATATCCCCTCCTGTGACGGAAACGGGTCGTCATGGATTTGGTTGTACGGGCGGTGTCGTCTCACTCAATTTTGCAGTCACGTCCTCGTCCGACATGCTGTAGACCACCTCTTGGCCCGGAGGAAACTGCATGGGCGGGTTATTCAAATCCACCTCGGGGTTTTGGACGCTGCCGCCTTGGGACTCGAATGCCGACGGTTTTTTATACTTTTCCAGCTCTTCCAGACTGATGCCATTGAGCTTTACGACTTCGGGATCGATCCACGACTCGGCGTCAATCGCTTCGCCCTCGGAAGTCGAGAATTCGAGCATCATGCCCTCTGGCCCGGCAAAATAAATGGACTTGCAAAAACCATGATCCAGCGGCCCCATGACCCAGTGCCCGTGCGAGCGGACGCGGTCCCGCATGGTCAGCAGATCTTCTTCCGTGTCTACGTTGAGGGCCAGATGCTGCATGGCACCAGGAGCCACCAGACCCGCAGTCCAGCTTGCATGCGACACCCCGGTTTGGGGCTGAATCTCACCACTCTCCGCTCCTTGGACAAAGGCAATGGACGAGCTGTCTCCCAGCTTGACAAAGCCATGATAGGTATTCTTCACGCCATGCATCCAGTACAGCGCGACCAGTTCCATACCTACGACTTGGGTAAAAAACTCAACCTGCTCCTTCATATCCTTGGTGCAAATCGCCAGATGATGCACGCCATTTGGTAAGCCCATAGTCTTCCCTCCCTTTGGAATGTTGTTGATACCTAAACATCCCATTTGAGAGCATAGGAGTCAAGGTTCAATCCTCTCTTTTTATGTCAGACTGCCGAGAGGAGGAGCGACGCAGGCGTCGTCCCTACTACATACGATGGCCATTCTCATTCCGCTGGTTGTTCCCCTGGCCGCCCCCACTGTAGCCAGGACAGCCGGCCCGCCTGTTCTGGCTACAGTGGGGGCGGTCCTCGCCGGCTCTTGATTTGGCGGCCATATCTCACCGATTTCAGACACGACGATATTGTCCGCGCTCACGGTTAGGGCACTCTCGCTGTGTCTGGGCTATCTGCCAGCCGGGTTTGGCATTTCACCCCTTATTGTACTCCCTCTGGGAGTTGGCCTGGGTACCGCGCTGGTCTGGGGCTTGGGGCGAAGGGGTGAGCCATCCGATTCATAGCCGGGCTCGGGCATATTGCCCGTCCCGACTCCGTCGGCCGTGTCCTGCTCACTCCACGTCCGTCACGACAAAATTCTGACTATCCTGTTGCCATTCCAGGGCCACCGTCTCCCCTGGCATTGGGAAGTCCTCCACCACACATTCCCCCTCGGCCCCCCGCAGAAACTCCTTCTCGGCTCCCTCCCCCACAGTCGTCACCCGCACCGTCGCCCGGCCTAACTCAACGTCATCCACGAAGGCCACGACTTCATGCTCGCCGTCCCCCAATAGATTCCAGTTGAACAACAACCCAAACCCATTGTCCGTGTCCCCACACACCGGCTCCGTGTCCAACCGCTCGGTTCCATACGCGGCCGCCTGCCGCCCGGTCCCAATCTCAAGCTCGACCGTGTCGGCCTCACACACCCAGCCCGAGATAACCCCCACTCCACTCTGAAAGGAGTGCGGCCCCGGATTCTCCAGATACCCTGTCAGACCACTCGGCCGGATGCCGGTGTTAGCCCTCGCCGGGGCACTCCCGCCCACGATCACAAAGTTCTGACTGGTCTGCTGCCATTCCAAGGTCACGGTCCGGCCCATCGCCGGGAAGTCCTCGACCACACACTCCCCCTCAGCCCCGCGCAGAAACTCCGCCCCCAGCGTCGTCACGGTCACGGTCGCCCGGCCCAACTCCACGCCATCGACCAGGGCCACCACCTCATGCTCCCCGTCGCTCAACAGATTCCAGTTGAACAACAACCCAAAGCCATTGTCCGTGTCGCCACACGCCCTCAGCGTGTCCAGCCGCTCTGTCCCATACGCCGCCTCCTGCGGCATCCCGTTCAACTCGATCTCCACCATATCGGCGTCACACACCCAGCCCGAAATGAGGCCGAGGCCGTTCTGGGACGAGTTGGCCCCCGGATTCTCCAGATAGCCCGGTGGCAACGTCACCGGGCCGCCGCCCCCGCCGCCCGTGGTGGGCCCGGGGGGGTGATGACGGGCGGGGTGATGACGGGCGGGGTGATGACGGGCGGGGTGATGACGGGCGGGGTGATGACAGGCGGGGTGATGACGGGCAGGCGGGGTGATGACAGGCGGGGTGATGACGGGCGGGGTGATGAGGCGGGGTGATGACAGGCGGGGTGATGACAGGCGGGGTGATGACAGGCGGGGTGATGACAGGCGGGGTGATGACCCCCGGTGCCGCCACCACCACCAGCGCACTGCGCGCCGCCTCCCCGCCATTGACCACGGCCGCAACCTGATACCGGTAGGAGACGCCCGGCTCCACCGCCCGATCCGTGTACGTGGGGCCGGCAACCTCGGCGGCCAGAAGTTCCAGTTCCCGCACCGGCCCGGCCGTGCGATACACGGCATAGCGTACCGCCGGGGCCGGCCGCCAGTGGTGCGTGGCCACCCCCGTCCACCGCACCGCCACCGCCCCCCCGGTGGCGGTCGCCGTCACCTGCGGCCCGGCCCGCACCTGATAGCCAAACTCCTGCCACCTCGCCTGCCCGTCCCCGTCCATATCCGCCTGTAACGCCGGATACTGCCCGGCCGTCCCAAAGTTCCAGGCCGCCGTACTCCAATCCGCATAGATCCCGCTGGCACTGGTCGGCGCCTGCAATTGAGCCGTGGTCCGCCCCTCGCCATCAGAATCGCCCGAGGTCGACGTGTCAAAGTAGCTCGCCGCAACGTGACTCCGTAGACCTGAATCCTTTCCAACCAGATCGCCGGACGCAGTAGAAGAAGCCAAGACAGACCCCGTGGCGTAGCTGGTCGTGATGGCCCCCGCATTGATCCCCACCAACCCGCCGACTATATATCGGGAACCCGTCGCGCGGCCCGTCACAAAGCTGTCCGTCACGCGGCCACTGCTGTCCCCGACCAGCCCCCCAACCATGATTTCCCCCGTGACCTGCACGGACGCATAGCTGCTGTGGACATCGCCCTGCGGAGAGTTATAGCCGATCAGCCCGCCGACCCTATCTCGGCCCGTCACGCGGCCCGTCACAAAGCTGTCCGTCACGCGGCCCCCGCTGACCCCGACCAGCCCCCCAACCCTGATTTTCCCCGTGACATCGACCGCGACCAACCCCACGCGGCGAATCCGGCGTGCATGGAACGCGCCGAACAACCCCACCTCATGCGCATCCGGACGATGGATGAACAGGTTGTGAATCGTGTGGCCGTTGCCATCGAAGTCCGCATAGAAAGACACATCTAAGCTGAAGCCGATCGGGTCCCAACCGGCCCCGCCGTTCCAGTACGCGTCCCCCGCGTCAGGCCCCCCGCTGCGGTTGGTGTCAAAGTCCAGGTCCTTCCCCAACTGATACCCCGCGCACCGGCTGCTGATATTGCAAATCAAGAGGGGGTCCGCCGCCGCATCGGCAAACGCCTTGCGATACGCCGCCGCCCCCGCCGCCGTCGGCACCCCGTCCCCGTCCATATCGTGGCGGATGGCATCAAGCTGGGCCAGGGTCACGATTGCAATCGGCACCGGTGGGCCGGCCGCCACCAAGGCGTCCTCCGAGCGCGCCTCCTCCCCAAAGCTGCAGCGGCCCGCCTCAGAGCCGCCCGCGTCTCGCACACCGCCCGCGTCCCCAAAACTACTCTCATCCCCAAAACTGCCCGCGTCTCGCACCCTGCTCTCGTCCCCAGAGCCGCCCGCCCCGCTCTGACGCTCCTCCTCCCCGCCCCCGAGGAGCGAACAGACCTTCCCGCGAAAATCCCCCGCGTGGTGCGAGAGGACACTTCCGCTATACCGGGGATTCACCCCCCGGCGAGCCCGCTCCGCCAAGTACGCCTGCCCCTGCAACTCGAAGTTCTCTGTGTAGAGGGCCAGCAACTCAGCCTCCGCCGTCGCCGCTCCCTCTGCATAGCGCAGAAAGTCTAGCCGGAGACTTGCCGACACCCCCTCAAGAAACATCTCGCGATTCGAGGTCGTCCGATAGAGCTGCTGAACCGCCTCCCGGCTCTGATAGAGATCATACAGAATCAGAAAATCCAGGGCACGGCCGAGGCGAACGGACCCGCCGACATACTCCCCGGCTTGGGCCGGCGTCGTCACCGGCGCGCCCTGGACGTGCGTGCCCGCCGTACTCAGCAGACTGAGGTCATACTCTTCCTTGCTGAACAAGGACGCCGCCGTCTGCGTATTGCACATCCGCGCCTCGGCCACCGCCGCATAGTCACTGCGCGCCTTGAGACGCGTGAACAGTACCTCCGCATGGCGCAGACCCAGCGTCGTCCCAAACTCCCAATTCGGGGCCTGACCCCCTCTGCCGGGGAACGCGATTGACCGCCCCGGGCTCGACCGGTACCCCTCCCGCTCCAAGGGGGTCAGCCGGCGGTCCGCCGTGGTGAGCATCGTCGTCGCCAAGGTGCAGTGGGTGGGTTGCGACTCCACCGTCTGCACTTCACTCTCCGTCCCCTCCCCCAGGTTGTCATTGCCCCAGACGGGCCGATTCAGCGCGCTATGACACTGGGAACACGCCGTCCTCCCGCTGCTCGGAGACCGCACGAGCTGCGGCCGCTCCCCCGTAAAGTCGAGCGCACCCGCGGACCACTCCCCTTCTGCCGGCACGGGTCGGAGAAACTCGACTTGGTCGGCCGCAGGATCCGCCGGATTGGTCGTCCAGGTCACGATGAATCTGGCATCCGCCCCCCACGACACGATGCGCGGATGCGCCGCAGAAATAAAGGCCGCCGAGGGGCTCTCGGAGTCGAAGACGGCCAGGAAGTTGCGCTTGTGCAGCGGCGGCAGGGCCGCCACGAACCCCTCAACGGTCGTAATGGAGTGCGCGGCCAGAAACTCCAGAACCCCCGCCTCACTCATCGTCTCCGGCAGCGTCTCGGCGTGGACCGCCCCCCCGCGCAGAGCCGAGTGCCCGCCGGGCGTGAGCATCAGCACAAAAAAAGCCGCCCAGACCACACAGACCTGCCCCGTGGTGCCCCGCCCTCGCATTTTCTGATTCCGCATGGCGTCACTTTAACCCCATCCTGCCACGTATGCCCCCCTAAAATGGGAGGAATCGCCGCACTGCATGCCACTGACACCACAACCTTCGACCAGCGCCGCCGAGAGGCACGTCAAGTTCAACGTGAGACACTGCCGCTCTTTCATGTCCTTGGTACAAATCGCCAGATTGAGCATATGGGAGTCAAGGTTCAATTCCCTCTTTTTATGCTAGACTGCGTCTGTAGGGGCGACGCAGAAACAGAATCCGCGAGGATACGGCTCATGCTTGGTTTTCAACCCGACGACGAACAACAACTGATTCGAGACACGGTCGCGGAATTTGCCCGCGAACAGATCCGCCCTCTTGCCCACGACGCGGATGAGAGTGGTACCTGCCCCAGCTCTGTTGTCCAGCAAGCTTGGGAACTCGGCTTGGTGCAAAGCACGATTCCTGAAGCCTACGGTGGGGTCGGGGCAGGTGCTTCGGCGGTCGTTGGGTCATTGATTTGTGAAGAGTTGGCGTGGGGCGATCTCTCTATTGCCCTGCATATTCTCTCGCCCCAGCTTGTGACCTCTCCGGTCATTGCGCTTGGGACACACGAACAAAAAAGGCAGATTCTCAGCCGCTATACCGGCACCCATTTCACAGCCGGCACAGCCGCAGTCATGGAGCCGCGCTTCGGCTTTGACATCAATGCACTCGCCACAACAGCCGAGCGGCACAACCGAGAGTTTGTCCTGAACGGCACCAAGTGTTTTGTTCCTCTCGCCGCCGATGCGGTACACATATTGGTCTATGCCAGGACAGGCGATGATATCACCGCCTTTCTGCTCCCCCAGGGTACGCCAGGTCTGAGCATAGGCGAACGAGAGAAAAATATGGGCCTCAAAGCGGTGGCCACGTATGAGCTGAGTTTGGACAATTGTCGCGTCCCGGCTTCCTCACAACTACAAGGCGATATCCAGCCCGTGTTGAACCGCTCACGGGTCGCCCTCTCAGCCATGGCCGTTGGGGTCGCCAGAGCCGCCTATGAGTATGCGCGTGAGTATGCCAAAGAGCGGACAGCCTTTGGCGTGGCCATTGCGCAGAAACAGGCCATTGCTTTTATGTTGGCCGAGATGGCCATGGAAATTGACGCCGCCCGCTTACTTACCTGGGAAGCAGCCTGGAAAATCGACACTGGCGGAGATGCGACCCGCGAGTCGTGTTTGGCCAAGAACTATGCAGCCGATATGGTACTCACAGTGACCGATAATGCCGTCCAAACCCTGGGCGGACATGGTTATATTCGGGATCATCCGGTTGAGCTTTGGCTACGGAACGGGCGCGGATTTGCGACGTTCGAGGGATTGGCCATAATCTAACGACCCAACCGACCCAAACCTATCGGAGGCAGACCATGATCGACTTCTCCCTTTCCCCGGCAGTTGAAAAGAACCGCGACCTGATCCACGCCGTTGCAGACGGGACCATGCGCCCGATCTCGCGCGAGTACGACGAGCGCGAGCATGAAAAGCCGACAGAATGGCTGAACATGATGTGGGGTGCCTCCAAAAACATGATTAGCTTCGGGGATGGCAAGCAAAAGAAGGAAGCCGACCAGAAGGCGGAGAAAGGCGACCGTCGCCCTTCGGAACGCAACATCCGTTCGGCTGTCCTGGTTGAAGAATTATCGTGGGGCGACGTAGGACTGTATCTCAGTATTCCGCATCCAGGACTCGGCGGTGCTGCGGTCGCCGCGGCCGGTACGCCGGAGCAGAAAGAGCGCTTTCTGTCTCGCTTCCGTGACGGCGAGCCAAAATGGGGCGCAATGGCGATTACCGAGCCGGGCTGTGGTTCGGACTCGGCCGCGATCACCACAACCGCGGTGCAGGCTGGGGATCAGTGGGTCATCAATGGCACCAAGATCTTTTGCACCAGCGGGCTCATGGCCGCCGAAAAATCGGACGGCTTTGTGGTCGTCTGGGCAACGGTTGATAAATCAGCCGGTCGTGCGGGTATCAAAGCCTTTGTGGTTGATCATCACACCCCCGGTATGACAGTCGCCAAAGTAGAAGACAAAATGGGTATCCGCGCCTCAGACACGGCGATGCTCGTCTTTGAAGACTGTCGGATTCCGCTCGATAATATTCTCGGCCAGGCCGAAGTCAAACAATCGACCACAGGTTTTAAGGGGGTCATGGCCACGTTTGACGCCACCCGCCCGCTGGTTGCGGCAAGCGCGATTGGAGTTGCTCGGGCCGCGGTTGATTATGTCCGCGAGACATTTGACACGGCAGGTATTACCATTCGCTATACTACCCCCCCCACACAGCTGACCACACGTGAGCGGGACTTTATGGAGATGGAAGCCAATCTCCAGGCCGCGCGGCTGTTGACCTGGCGGGCGGCCTGGATGCTCGATCAGGGCATCCAGAATAATCTCGAAGCGTCTATGGCTAAAGCCAAAGCCGGCAGCATGGTGACTCAGGTCACGCAGAAGGCGGTCGAACTGCTGGGCCCGTTGGGCTATTCGCGCAAGACCTTACTCGAAAAATGGATGCGGGACGCCAAGATCAGCGATATTTATGAGGGCACCCAGCAGATCAACCTGCTCATTATTGCCCGGCGTATTTTGGGCTATTCGAGTCAGGAGTTGAATTAAGACACGGGAAGTGGCGATTTGTCTGGGCAGCAGTTTGTAGCATGCAAGTGATCGGACATCGCGGCGCGGCGGCGCTCGCTCCGGAGAACACCTGGGCAAGCTTTGACCGGGCACTGTCGATCGGCGTTGACGCGATCGAGACCGATGTGCATTCCACCAGCGACGGTCAGCTTGTCCTCATTCACGACAAAAACCTGAGCCGGACGACCGATGGGTCGGGGGTTGTGCACGAGACCCCCTGGTCAGTCGTGAAAGAGCTCGATGCCGGCTCCTGGTTTAGTGCAGAACATGCTGGCGCGCGCGTCCCATTACTCCAAGAGACGCTTGAGCGTTACGGCAAACAGACGCACCTCGTGCTCGAAGTAAAGCAGGCTGGTATAGAACTCCGGGTGCTTGAAATGGTCCGAGAAATGGGGCTGCTTGCGGATGTCACCTTTTCGTCATTTTTCTTTACTATTGTCCAAAATCTCAAATCCCATGCCCCCGAGGCTAAAGTCGGCTCACTGACGATCGATGCCAAACCAGAAACCACCCAACGCGTGCTGGACGCCAAGCTTGATCAAATCTGCCCACCTGCCCCGTTTCTTTCGCGGGAGCTGGTCACGGCCTGGAAAGTCGCCGGCCTCGAAGTCCGGGCGTGGGGCATCAAAAACCCCGCTATGATGCATTCAGCCATTGAGGCCGGTGTTGACGGCATGACAGTTGATTTCCCCCATCTGCTCTTGGAAGCTGTTGGCAGGGAGATAAAATTTAGAGGTAAAATTTAAGTGGGACGGGCACCGTTCCCATTGGCTGTGCCAGGATTCATGTCCATACCATTTTTCAGGGCGGCACTATTTTTCATGTTCTCAGCCAACACCACGGTAAACAAGGACATCGGATGGGTTTTATAACTCTTCTCAATACGCACCGGGATGCCGTCAAATGCTTGTTTCAGACGGAGTGAGGCACTCCAGCCCAGCCGTCTGGTGAGAGGGTCAAGGGCGCCGACAAGGGGGCCAATGAGCGGCTTTGTCGACCGGAAATGGTTGATAATAGCGATTTTTCCACCGGGTTTACAGACTCGGTGAATCTCACGCATCATCCGCACGGGATCAGGCACGACACTAATGACATGAAACGAGGTCACATAGTCAAAAGAGTTATCCGGAAAGTCGAGGTTCATGGCATCCATAGCCAGTAAACGAAAATGTCGCCAATCGTTCTCATCCGCCCGTTGCTGGGCACGCTCTAACATGTCGGGAGCAAGGTCTACCCCGGTCACCTCACAATGGGACGGATACGCCTCCATAGACAGACCTGTTCCGACCCCAACTTCGAGCACGCTTGCGTTGGGCTGAATATCGAGGCCCTGGATGACCGCAGAGATACGGTCGGTAAAGAAGCGCGCGAAGATCTTATCGTAGAGATGAGAAAACTCGGAGTAAATCTTACTTTCGTGAGCGTTCGGGATATTCCGCTCATTCTGTGTAGCCAGCACCCGCTATCCTCCCTCAAAGTCTAGGCGGCTTCCTGCTTTTGTTGCTGTTTCTTAAAAAGCGTGATGTCCTGCC
The DNA here is from genome assembly GCA_963664395.2 of Binatia bacterium. Classification (GTDB taxonomy): domain Bacteria; phylum Desulfobacterota; class Binatia; order Bin18; family Bin18; genus Bin18. The sequence goes on from OY761159.2 coordinate 57,411, forward strand.
GACGAAATCGCCACTGCCTGCCCCGTTTGACACCCGGGAGTACATTCTTCCGGGCAAGCTCGTTGACCGTATCAGGACTCAACTCAAGGAGCGCGGCTGCCTGTCGGCTATTGATCAGAACTTCTTCCTTCTCTTCCATAGCCATCTGTTTCCCGCGCGGTTAGAATTGGTGGTTGGGGTATACCATACCCCCCCTTAATCGTCAATGTCTGTGTAATTTCGCGGAGTTAGTGCTCCTTTAGATCGCGTACGCGAAGCTGCAGACTCGCCTGCCCATTCCAGACATTAATCGTTGGAGTGTAGAGCAAGTCAACATGCTGGCGTGGGACAATAGGACGGTCGCCTATCCCAAACCCAATAGCATCAACCGGCCGCCCACCTTGGGAAGAGCGCACAACCAACTTGAGGTGCCCAGCCTTTCCGTGGGACTGATCTCCGACTACGCGGACACTGACGACTTCAGTATGAGAGGCTCGAAACACGGGTGCCGGATTGCCCTGTCCACAGGGCTCAAGACGATGCAGATCATCAAGCAATTCCGGTCCGACCAGCGCAACATCAACATCAGCGTCAAACTCAACAATGGGGACAAGGTCATCAGGAGTCAGCCGCTGACGAGCAACCGCCTCAAACTGGTCGGCAAAGGTCTGTATTGATGCAGCCCGGATCGACAGCCCGGCTGCCTGGCGATGCCCGCCATAACCAGCCAGGTGTTCAGCACACATCCGCATTCCTTCATACAAGTGAAAAACCGCGGGACTCCGCCCCGACCCCTTCCCCATATCGCCGTCAATCGCAATGAGGATAGTTGGGCGTCCAAAGCGCTCGACCAAGCGGGACGCGACAATGCCGATCACCCCGGGATGCCACTGCGCAGATGCCAGGACAAAGCTGTAGCGCTCGCTCTGCTCAAGCTGGGCCTGCGCCAAGGCTACGGCCTGCTTCAATATTTCCTCTTCGATGGTCCTGCGATCGAGGTTTTCTTTGTCCAGCTCAGCAGCGAGAAGCCGTGCCCGGTCGGTATCCGTTGTGGTGAGCAGTTCAACCGCCTTCTGAGCCTCAGCCAGCCGCCCACCGGCATTAATGCGCGGTCCGAGGCGAAAGCCAATATAGCTCGCAGTCACATCGGAATCACCACTCACCGCCCGCAGGGCACGAATGCCTGGGCGCTGGCTGTTCTCTATTTGTCTCAGACCATGTGTGACGAGAACGCGATTTTCTTCAACCAATGGCACAAGATCAGCAACAGTACCCAGACAGACCAAGTCCAAATAGAGCCGGAGGTCAGGAACGGGGTGCTGCCCCTGCTCACGCAGCCGCATCCTCAGCCCCATGAGTAAATAAAACGCAACTCCTGCCCCGGACAGTCCGGAAAAGGAGAAGGGGCAGTCTGCTTCCATAGGGTTCAGAACCGCGTAGGCTGGCAACTTTTCTTCGGGTACGTGATGGTGATCACACACGATCACATCGATACCGAGCTGCTGCGCCCGAGCAATCTCCTTATGGCCGGTTGCTCCGCAGTCAGCCGTGATCAAGACCTTCGTCCCTTCGCCTGCCAGCTTCTCAATAGCGGGCGTGTTCAGTCCATATCCTTCGCGTGTCCGGTGGGGAATATACAGCCTTGGGTCCATACCGATTTCGCGCAAGAACAGGATGAGCTGGGAGCTGCCGGTCACACCATCAACGTCATAGTCTCCCCATATACACACCGGCTCGCCACGCTCGCGGGCGTGTAGCACACGGTCTGTCGCTCGCCGCATATCAGGGAAGAGCAGCGGCGAACGCAGGCCCGTTCGCAGTAAGGGAGATAAAAATGCTGCCACTTTTTCAGGTGTATCAATACCCCGGCAGACGAGCAGCCGCGCCATGACAGGAGAGAGTGGTGCGGGATGCGCCTGGGTTGATTCGAGCAGAGCCTGAACCCGCCTGGGGTCAGCCGACCGAAGGATCCAGCGTTTTTCGAGCCGTGTGCCAGGCTCATTCACCGTCTGGCCGTCCTCTTTTCCCATAGCAAGACAACCGGGCTGGCGACATAGATGGAAGAATACGTTCCGACCGTCATCCCGACAAGGAGAACGAGAGCAAAGGCATGGATGACGGAGCCACCCAAAAAGAAGAGCGCCAGGACGACCATGAGGACAGTCCCGGTGGTAATCACCGTTCGGCTCAGCGTTTCGTTAATGCTGCGGTTAATAATCGTGTGCATCGTCTCACGGCGCAGCTTGCGCATATTTTCCCGCACTCGGTCGCACACAATCACCGTGTCGTTGACTGAATACCCAATGACGGTCAACAGTGCGGCAACAACGGTCAGATCAAACTCAACATCGGCCACAAGTAAGACAGTTGTGGTCACTAATACATCATGGATCAGGGCAACGCCGGCACCAACTCCAAACCGCGGCTCAAACCGGAAAGCAATATAGCCGCCCATCATGAGTGTGGCGAATACAACGGCGAGAATGCCTTTAAGACGCAAGTCTTTTCCGACTTTAGGGCCGACGCTTTCGACCCGTTGCACCTCAAACGTCTCAGCGCCATACCCATCGGCCAGACTCTCGCGAATTCGATTCGAGAAGTTTTCAGCGCCAGTTTCTGACTTGGGAATACGAATCAAAAATTCATCACCGTTTTGCCCAAAATCCTGAACGGTGATGTCTGAAATACTCGTTTGGGAGACGACAGCACGAATACTCGCCGCATCGGTCTGCTGGCTGAATTTGACATGGACGATGGTCCCGCCCGCAAAATCAACACCGTAGTTCAAGCCGCCCCGATACCAAAAGGCCGCGGCCCCGAGCAGGAGGAGAAAAGCGGAAAACATATACGCGCCTTTGGCGTAGCGCAGAAAATCAATCGTTGTGCCAGCTTTAATGAGTTGCATAGTCTTTCACCCCTCGCGCCACGCCGTGCTTACACACTCAATGTGCTCAAACGCCGCCGAGCAAGAAAATAGTCATACACTGCCCGCGTACAGAACACCGTTGTGAACACGGTGCTAATAATCCCAATACACAAGGTGACGGCGAATCCTTTGATTGGGCCGGACCCAAACTGAAACAAGATCAGGCCCGACAAAAACGTCGTAATATTAGAATCAAAAATAGCCGGCAAGGCACGTTCGTAGCCGGATTCCACCGCTGCCCGCGCGCCTTTGCCTAATCGTACCTCTTCTCGCAGGCGTTCGTTGATCAGCACGTTTGCGTCCACCGCCATCCCTACGGTGAGTACAATGCCGGCAATGCCCGGGAGGGTCAGCGTTGCATCGAGCATGGCTAAGGCGGCCAGGAGCAGGAGGATATTCAAAGCCAGCGCGAGGTCGGCCAGGACGCCAGCGAGGTTGTAATACACGACCATGAAGACAACGACTAAGGCCCCCCCAATGATAAAGGACGTGGTTCCTTGTTCAATGGAATCCCGTCCAAGAGACGGTCCGACCGTCCGTTCTTCGGCTATGGTGACGGGCGCAGGAAGCGCGCCGGCTCGTAACACAATGGCAAGGTCACGTGCTTCCTTGATATCGAATCCCCCCGTGATAGACGCATGTCCGCCACCGATCCGGTCGCGAATCACAGGGGCTGAGTAGACGGTATTATCAAGAACAATAGCTAAACGCCGTCCAACATTGGCCCCGGTTATTTCTTCAAAGGTCTCAGCCCCACGATTATTCAGAATCAGCTCTACGTAGGGCCCTTCAATGTCTGCGCTGGGACGCACCCGTGCATCTGCCACCCCATCCCCAGTGAGTAAGGTCTGTTTTTCCAAGGTATAGGTGGTGCGGATAGGCTCCCCGCTCAGCGGATCACGGTCTTGACCATTCAGAGTCTCAGTTTCACGCGTGCTGCCCTCTGCCGCAACCAGCTTAAATTCCAATACCGCGGTTCTGCCGATCAACTCTTTGGCTCGCTCGGGGTCCTGGATTCCGGGCAGTTGGACCAGAATATCCCGATCGCCTTGACGTTGGATAACAGGTTCTGCCACGCCGAACTGGTCGATCCGGTTGCGAATGGTTTCCAAGGATTGATCAACCGCGTACTGCTGGAGCGCTTCGACCTGGCTGTTATCGAGATCAACCACAATATCCGAACTTGAGCCGGCGCCAGTCCGGGGTTCAAGAATCGGGAACCGCTCAGCAAGAATATCCTGCACTTTCGTTCGGTCTGCTTCAGAGTTGGTAGAAAAGCGGAGCGTATTGCCTTCGCGCCGAATATTGACTGTCCCTGCTTCCGCCTTACTCAGGGCCCGACGGAATTCTTCGGCGTACTGGTCCAGGCTATTTTCAACTGCCTTCTCCAGGTCAACAGTCAACAACAGATACGTGCCACCACGCAGATCAAGACCCAAGCGAATCTGGTGTGAGGGCAGAAAGGCCGGCCACCAACTCGGCAACGCGGGACTCCATGAAGGGATCAGATAGAGACTCCCCCAGAGTGCGAGACCCACAATCAAAAGGAGGCGATAACGCAGACCTTGGGTCATTATTTATCCTTTCCCGATTTTTTGTCACCACTCGCCTTCTTGCCGCCCCCCTCTTCGGCCAACGCCTCGACCTTGGAGCGTTCGATACGGATGCGAACGTTTTGTGCAAGTTCGAGTGTAACAACTTTTTCCCCGAGTTCCAGAATGCGGCCGTACAGCCCGCCCGCGGTCACGACTTCGTCGTTGCGTTTGAGCTCATTGAGCATGGTACGGTGCGCTTTTGATTTTTGTTGCTGCGGGCGAATCAGCAAGAAGTAGAAGACAACAAATATCAGGACCAACGGGAAAAATTGGACAAGCGGACCCGGGCCTTCCGGCAGGACTCCAGTTTGTGCGAAGGCAAGACTCAGCATACTCTCTCCTGTGTTGACTGCGCGCTCTCAGCTGTATCTGCTGTATCTGGGGATTCAAGAAACGGACGCGCAAATTCAGCAAAGCGGCCCGCAGCCAGGGCTTCGCGCATGGTACGCATCAAGCGTTGATAGAAATATAAATTATGTACGGTATTGAGCCGCGCGGACAAGAGCTCGCCGGCTATGGCCAAGTGGCGTAAATACGCCCGAGAAAAGTGACGACAAGTATAACATTCACAGGCGTCTTCGATGGGCCGAAAGTCGGCCGCATACTCGGCCCGGCGGATATTGAGTTTTCCATTCCAGGTAAAGAGCGTGCCATTGCGGGCATTCCGCGTGGGCATGACGCAGTCAAACATATCAAACCCGAGCGACACATAGCAGACGAGCTGTTCCGGCGTACCAACCCCCATAAAATAGCGCGGGCTACCATCTGGCAAGAACTGGATCGTATGGGCGGCCAACTCGCGTGTCAGGGCCGACTCCTCGCCCACACTCAGGCCCCCAACCGCATAGCCAGGGAAACCAAGCTCCACGAGCGCGCGCGCATTCGCTTCGCGCAGTTCAGGAAACATCCCGCCTTGGACAATGGCAAATACGGCCTGCTCGTCTCGGCGCTTTGCTGCCAAAGAGCGCTCTGCCCAACGGACAGTCAACTGAGCCGCGCGTTCCGCCTCAGCAGCATCCACCAGCGCTGGCACACATTCGTCCAGGACCATGGCAATATCAACCCCGAGACGCTCCTGGGCTCGCACCACACTTTCAGGCGTCAGTTGATGCCGCGAGCCATTCAAGTGAGAACGAAACTCCACGCCTTCTTCTGTCACCGTGCACAGAGATTTCAAGCTAAACACCTGATAGCCGCCACTATCAGTTAAAATCGGCCCATCCCACCCCATGAACTCGTGTAAACCTCCGGCTTTCTCAACCAACTCGATACCCGGTCGCAAATACAAATGATAGGCGTTGGCCAGGATAATCTCTGCGCCAACATCACGCAGATCCTGAGGGGTCATCGACTTGACCGTCCCCTGGGTTGCAACCGGCATAAACGCCGGCGTAGCCACTGTGCCATGCGTGGTCTGCAACGCGCCGAGGCGTGCACGGGTAGCCGAGTCTGTCTGTAGCGTCGTGAACTGAAACATGAAAGGGGATAGCGTGAAAGTGCGAATTGTTCTTTTGGCCTGTCGAGCCGTTTTATGTGTTTTGGGGGGGGCTGGCAACTACTTGTGGGGCTACCCGCGACATGTCAGAGTTATCAGGTTGAGCCAATACGGCAAAGCACCGCTACAGACGGGTGAGCGTCAGGCGGCGTAGCGTTAGGTTGCCAGAAGTTTCAGAGTTTACCCATTTCATTAGGCAGCCAAATTACAGTTAAGCAGCTAGAGGGGAATAGTGGCAATGGTAAATGGACTTTACACGAATAGAAACACCCGCAGCGACTTCATAGAGAATGCACTATATGGGCTGACCGGTAGCGGGCGAAATGTTTTCATCGCTGTAGCCTTCTTTACAGAAACCGACGTGGTGGATGAACTGCTTAAGAAGGGGTGTCATGTTCGTCTTATTGTGCGGCTTGGATACCCTACGAATCCTGATGCATTGTTAAAAATCCTAAATAAAACAGGGATCGAAATCAGATTCTTTACAAGTAACTCGTTCCATCCAAAGTTGTACATCTTCGGTGACCAAGAGGCTTTAATCGGGTCCGCCAACTTAACGAGAGCGGCGATTCGTACCAATCAAGAGGTAATGGTCAGCATTACAGGTGAAGACGGAAGGTTTAATGAGCTAGCCATTCTGTTTTCCGAATACTGGCAAGAGGCATCGGTATTAACTGAAGAAGTGCTCAAAAAATACAAAAAGCTCTATTTGTCCCACTCAAAAATAGATCAGGAAATTTCTTCACTGGCAAAGACCGTTAATCAAGACATCGGAAATGTTGTATTTCACAATATCGGGAGAGAAAAAAGAAAAGTCTCAAAGGAGAATATTTTTCTTGAAGACTATCGAAAGACGTATCAAGAGAATGTAGCCGCTTTCAACAAAATCCAAGTTCTGTACAAGTCACTTCAGAAGCGGAAAGTGGCCGAGAGTCTTATTCCGCTGCGGTTGGAGATAGACTCATTTCTGAGTTTCGTCAGAGATGAATACGCATCTGGTGATTCATGGTCAGAGCCGCCGGTCGGTTGGGGAGACCTACAGGTTTCTCGGGTCAAAGGATACCTGGACAAGTGGTTTACCACATCGTGGCCACATCTCGAAGATACGATTGTAAACGTCAACTACCCAAGCCTCATACAGATTTTCTCTTCACGCAAAACCGTCATGGATAGTCATGATGACGAGCTTTTTGACGCTTTGACTACAGTCCACTCTCTTCACGACCGCCTTAGATTCTTTCCTGGAGGACTCCCAAAACTGCGTATAACGTTCTTTGAGACGAATGATGGAAAGCAGATTAGAGAAAGCCTTTCCTACTTGGTATTTGGCGATGGTGATGTAATAGAAAGGATGGCGAATCTGATATTTCACCCTAAATACAAGCTCAACCAGTTCGGCCAAGCGAACGTTCAAGAACTTGTAGGCTGGTGTAGTGAGGAATACCCCGTAATCAATGGACGAACAACAAAAATACTCCGGTTCTTTGGGTTCGATGTGCGGCAGCTCTCATGAAGAGAAGCAAGCGGCACGGGTTCAGTTCGAATGGTACTTGGAGAATTGCTCTCGGACGAGATCTTCTGAATTATGGATCAATCACCCTTAAAATCCTCACACCCTGAAAGTTCATTAAGTCAGCCTAAGTTGGCTCATTTAACAAACTGACAACCACAGAACTCATGAAATCGCTCAGGCCCGGACAAAAGGGGACGCTCAAGGTCAAGCGCGACGGAACTATGGTCGATGGTCATCATCGGATTAAAGTCTTACGAGATCGAGGGATTGACGTAGATGCGCTACCCCGTGAACTTTTTGACGAAGAGTCACTGTCGTAACAAAGAGACTTGCATGAGAACAACCGCGTATTGGATAGCAGGTCCCTGGTCAGGTCGCCTGGCGATAGTCCCGCGTCCGCGTGGAGGCCGACTGGCTCGAAGAGGAAGTCCGCTCCTGGCAGGAAGCCGGGCTGGATGTAGTGGTTTCACTGCTCACCCACGCTGAAAACACCGAGCTTGAACTACATCAGGAAGCGCTTTTGTGTCGGGCACGGGGCGTCCAATTCTACGCCTATCCGATACCGGACCGAGGTGTGCCTGTATCACGAAAAGCGACGGCTGACTTAGTACAGAAACTGGAGACGACACTTGAAGCTGGCAAATCCGGGCCGTCCATTGCCGGCAAGGGATTGGGTGCTCAAGCCTGATAACGGCACTCTTACTCGTCTCAGCCGGGATAGACCCAGAAGCCGCTCTGGACCAAATTAGTCAGGCACGAGGATGTGCAGTCCCGGATACTCTCGAACAGAGCAACTGGATAAAAAGCTTTGCCGTGATTCCTATAGACGCGTGACGAGAACCCATGCGTGCAGGCTCGGAACGACCCCTCTCCCGTCTACACAACCAGCATCGCGTCCCCATAACTGTAAAATCGATAGCCCTGCTTCACCGCTTCCGCATAGGCGTGCAGTAGTATGCGTTCTCGTCCGGCGAAGGCTGAGACCAGCAGCAGCAGGGTCGAACGGGGCAGATGGAAATTGGTGATCAAACCGTCTATCACCTGAAATTCATAACCGGGATAGATGAACAAGTCGGACTGATTCGGTCCGGGCTGGACGTGGCCTGTCTGTTGGGCGGACGATTCGAGCGCGCGTGTTGTGGTTGTCCCAACGGCAATGATTTTTCTGCCAGACGCTTTGGCTGTGTTGATGAGTGCTGCGGTCGTCGAATCGATTTCGTACGATTCGACCCCCATGGCATGCTGCTCAATTTGCTCGACACGAATGGGCTGGAATGTCCCCAAGCCAACATGCAGGGTCACGAAGCAAAGCTGTATTCCAACCCGTGCCAGCCTGTCGAGCAATTCCGGCGTAAAATGCAGCCCGGCAGTAGGAGCGGCCACAGCGCCAGGTTGCTGCGCATACACCGTCTGGTAGCGTTCCTGGTCTGCGGCATGCTGGCCCGGCGAACGCCTGATATACGGCGGCAGCGGGACTTCTCCGTGTTGTTCTACAAGTCGCTGAAAATCCTTTTCCGGAAAAAAGCGCATACTCCCCTGACCGGCCCTCGGCGCCTCCACCCACTTGCCCCAAAATTTATCCGCAAAATTAATGCGTCCGCCGACTTTCTGGTTTTGGCCGCCTTTACACAAGACCTGCCAGGTTTCTCCCTCAGTAGCAGTCCGTCGAACGAGGAGGAGTTCGACTTTTCCGCCAGTCTTCTTCTTCCCACGTAAGCGGGCCGGGATAACCCGGGTGTTGTTACAGACCAGCACGCAGTCTTTGGGCAACAATCGGGGCAGGTCCGAAAACTGGAGATGAGAGAGGGAATCGTCGTCGCGCCCAACACGCAAGAGACGGGACTGATCGCGTTGTTTAGCCGGCTCTTGGGCGATTAATTCGAGTGGCAGAGCGTAGTCGAAGTCGGAAAGATTCATTAAAGATTCATTGAGGAGAGCTGACATTCCCCTCTCCCGTGAGGGAGAGGGTGAGAGGGAAATACATCTTGAGTCAATCGACTCGCAAGAAAGACCTCTTACGTTGTCGAATTATCTGGCGGACTGTCTGTTGGTGCTGAGCCGCCTATCCCGCGTAGGAACGGCTGCAAGAGATCAATCGGTATCGGGAAGAGGGTTGTTGAGTTGTTCTCCGATGCGACTTCAGAAAGCGTTTGGAGATAGCGCAGTTGGAGGGCGACCGGGTGTTGTTCGATAATGACAGAGGCATCAGCCAGCCGCTGGGCGGCCTGGAATTCCCCCTCGGCATTAATCACTTTGGCCCGTCGTTCACGCTCGGCTTCAGCCTGTTTTGCGAGAGCACGCTGCATCTCCTGAGGGAGGTCAATATGTTTGACCTCAACCAATGAGACCTTGACCCCCCACGGGTCCGTCTGGGTGTCAACGATCTCTTGAAGATGGGCATTGATCTTATCCCGCTCGGAGAGCAGCTCGTCCAGTTCGGCTTGGCCGCATACACTCCGCAGCGTCGTTTGGGCGATTTGCGAGGTGGCAAACAGATAATTCTCGATCTCAATCGTTGCGCTACTGGGCTCTAAAACACGGAAATAGAGGACAGCATTGACTTTGATCGAAACGTTGTCTTTGGTAATAACGTCTTGTGGAGGAATGTCCAAGGTAATCGTTCGCATGTCCATACGGACCATGCGTTCAATCACGGGGATAACATAGATCAGTCCTGGACCACGCTGCTTCACGAGTCGTCCAAGTCGAAAAATAACCCCCCGCTCATATTCGGGCAGAACCTTGATACCGCTCGCAAGGAGTACCAGACCTATAACCAGAAACGTGATGACCGGACCAAAGCCAAACATACATCCTCCTTTTTGTAATCAACCCGCTGCTCGACGCACATGTAAGACTAGATGATCTACTGCAACGATTTGGACCTTTTGACCGACCTCAATCTCTTCATCACTCTCGGCCGTCCAATACTCACCGTGTACCCAGACTTTTCCCTGCGGACCAAGACGGGTGCGTACTTCGCCGATTTCCCCCTGTAGGCCCTCTACGCCTGAGGCTGCCGGGCGACGCCAAGCCCGCACAGCCAGCGAGCCGACAACAAACATGAATGTCCCCACGGCCAGCGAAGCGGCAAAAATAATTCCGCGATCAACCGCCAGCTCGGCGTCCGGCGTATCGAATAAGAACAACGAGCCTAGCACAAAGGCCACAATACCGCTGACGCCCAAGATGCCAAAACTCGGGAGAAACATCTCGGCTATGAGCAGCGCCATGCCGAGTCCGATTAAGACCAGACCGGTGTAATTAATGGGTAAGACTTGAAAGGCAGTCAGCGCGAGAATCAAACAAATGCCGCCCGCCAGACCGGGGAAAAGCAGACCGGGGTTAGAGAATTCAAGATACAGGCCCAACATGCCAGCCATCATGAGAAGGTACGCAATATTGGGGTCTGCCAGGATATTCAGGACCTTATGCTTGAGCCGCATCTCAACCGTGACAATGTTGAAGCGGCCCTCACTCAGTTGGGCAGCGGTAAAATCCAAGGTAATCTTTTCTGAACCAACCTCAACTTCACGTCCACTGGCCTGGCTCAGCAAATCGTGGACATCCGTAGCAACAAGATCAACCACGTTCTTCTCTAGCGCTTCGACCTCAGTGATCGAGACACTTTCGCGGACCGCTTTCTCCGCCCACTCGACATTTCGGCCTCGGCGCTGAGCAATGGATTCGATAAACGAAACCGTGAAATTCTCAATCTTCTCCCGCATGTCGCCTTCGATGTTTTGCCCGCCGCTGGCAACCGGATGCGCCGCGCCTATGGTTGTGCCCGGAGCCATGGCAGCAATATGACCGGCCAGCGTAATAAACACGCCCGCCGAGCCAGCCCCCGCCCCGCTCGGAGAGACATACAGAAGAACGGGCAACGGAGCGCCAAGCATATCTTTGACTATGCTCTTGGTCGAGTTGAGCAACCCGCCGGGGGTATCGAGCTGAATAATGAGCGCTAAGGCCCCCTCTTGGGCTGACTGGCCAATATTCTCGCGGATAAAGTCACCTACAGCCGGATTAATCGAGGCATCAATGACAATACGGTTGACATGGGCTTGCTGACTCCGGGCGTGCACACCGAGGAGCATACCCAGGCCCGTCAGGAGACAGACGCAAGACAAGAGTCGTACGGGTCCAACTTTACGGCATCGCTTTCGCACGCTAGAGACGTCCTATTTCTCGGAGCACAGCTTTAATATCTTCCCACACCAAACGCTTCTCTTTAGGGTTGCGCAGTAAGTAGGCCGGATGCAAGGTCGGCATGAGTTTTATGCCGCGATAGGACTGCCACTTGCCGCGCAAGCGGGTAATGGGGGTCGTATCCTTCAGTAGCGTCTGGGCGGCAAATTTTCCTAAGGTAATGATAATCTTGGGCTGTATGATCTCCAGCTGTTTGATCAGAAAGGGCTCACACGCCGCAATCTCAGCAGGTTCAGGATTGCGATTCTCAGGCGGACGGCATTTGACGACATTGGCAATATAGACGTCCGCCCGCTGCATTTGCATGCCTTTGGTAATGATCTGCGTCAGCAACTGCCCGGCCCGTCCAACAAAGGGTTCGCCCTGTTTGTCCTCCTCGTAGCCTGGTCCCTCACCAACAAACACGATCTCCGCGTCGGGATTACCGACGCCAAAGACGATGCTATTACGTTTTTCACACAAACGACAGCGTTGGCAATCCCCAATTTCAGCTCGGAGCTCTTCCAGGGTGTGGACAGCAGCCCGAAATGATTCGGAGGATTCCTCGGCTGGGGCTGCTGTGACAGCAATGTCCGGGGACGAATCCGCCTTGACCTGTAAAAGGGCGGCGTCGGCCTGCTGAGGCAGGTGTTCGGCAGGTTCCACACTAATATCTGCAATTGGTACTGGCTGTTCCTCGCCAACCTTTTCAGTCGAAGAAATCGGAGACGGCATGGGCGGAGAGGCTGGGAAGCCTTCGACTCCGCCGGCCTGCAACTCTTTTGCATATGTGTGCAGAGAGTGAGTAATGCGTGTCAGCAATGCGTGGGGGGCGTGTGGCGAATCGGCAGTCATGGCCGCTTGAGGATATGCCTAGGCAGTCCGATTGACAAGCTGAGACACGAAAAAAGAAAGACCGTCGTAATACGGAGACGGCGGCAGAATTTCCAAAGCCTCCAGGGCCTGTTTCCCATAGGCGTGAGCCATGCGTGTGGCTTCGTCGAGCACCCCGGAGCGACGAATTTGTTCCAATGCGGCTTCAATTTCTTGCTGACTCGGCGCCTGTTTCTCAAATACGCGTTTAACTTCAGGATCATGGGCAAGAGCCAGGACAAGCGGCAAAGAAGGATTGCCGTCTCTGAGGTCAGCCCCGGTTGGCTTGCCTGTCCGGTTGCCATCGCCAGCGACATCAAGGACATCATCAACAATTTGGAACGCCATACCAATGCAATAGCCGGACTCAGCCAGACCCTCAATCACGTCCTGCGAAGCCCCTGCAAGATGGGCTCCCATACGCGCCCCTTGGGCAAACAACGAGGCAGTTTTGCGTTCGATGATTTCCAAATAGTCGTCCCGCGTCACGCTGGAGTCATGGCGCAAGCGGTCTTGCAATACTTCTCCTTCAGTGAGGCTGATACAGGCATCGGTTGCCCAGATAATGACTTTTTCCTCAAAACGGCCGCACAGCGCGAAGGCCCGTCCGAATAAAAAATCACCGGCTATCAATGTCGCAGTCGGTCCAAAACGATGCAGGGCCGACTCTTTCCCACGACGCGTCTCAGCTTCATCAATAATATCATCGTGGAGCAGGGAGGCGGAATGAATGAGTTCCAGGGCTGTGGCCACATCGACAATGTCATTCACATTTTTTCCGTCACAGGCGCGAAATACCATTAATGCCACGGTTGGCCGGACTCGTTTCCCGCCAGCCCCAACAAGATAATTCCCGATGTCACTCAGCAGTGGTTCGCGAGATTGGAGTAACTCAGCGAGCCGTTCTTCGACTTGCTCAAGTTCGGCAGCGACGCAGGCTTGGGGAGAAAGGGAATCTGGTTGCGAGAGGATTGCTTTGGCAGACACATTACACTCAAATCAGTCAGCATTCCCTCAGGCCCGTCCTGAGGCTACCCACATAATGCCAAAGGGAGGGAAAACGTCAAGGAGTGCAATGTCTTGTCAATAAAACGTTTTCTTACACCACGCCGCAAACGCTCGTCACAATGCCCGGCTGTATGTGGAACTCTCCCAGCGGCCTCTCTTCAAGACCTTGCCTCCCTCCTCTTCTCCCCCGTATGATGCGAGAAGGGAATGGGATGAGAAAGAAGTGCATGGGGCGCAGGGCTCCACTATAACCATGGGACTACAAAACAAAGACATCCTCCTTGGGGTAAGCGGCGGCATCGCCGCCTATAAGTCAGCCGAGCTCGTCCGACTTCTGGTCAAGGCAGGAGCCAATGTTCGGGTGGTAATGACCAAAAATGCCCAGGAGTTCATTACTCCCCTCACCCTTCAATCGCTGTCCGGTAATCCGGTTTCAACCAACACCTTTGACCTGACTCAGGAATCTGAAATCGGGCATATCCGACTGGCAGATACCGCCGACCTTGTTCTCATTGCTCCCGCAACGGCTAATATGCTGGCCAAGCTTGCTCACGGGATCGCCGATGATCTGCTTTCAACTGTGCTCTTAGTGACTCGGGCTCCAGTCGTCATTGCTCCGGCCATGAATGTCCATATGTACACTCACCCCACAACGCAGGAGAATCTCAAGAAATTACAGCATTTTGGCCATAGGATTATCGAGCCAGCTGAAGGCGCACTGGCCTGTGGCTACGAAGGCAAGGGCCGTTTGGCTGATCCTGAGCAGATTGTCGAGTGCGTGGAAGCGACGCTGGCGAAGAAGGATATGCAGGCAGAGCATGTCATCGTTACGGCTGGTCCCAACTGTGAGCCTATTGACCCTGTCCGCTTTATAACCAATCGCTCGACCGGGAAAATGGGCTTTGCCATGGCCCGCATTGCCTACCAGCGTGGTGCAGAGGTCACCTTAGTCAGTGGGCCGACCGCTCTCGCCTCACCGCTAGGGGTGCATATGTGTGCAGTGCGAACGGCACTCGAAATGCAGCAGGCAGTACTCGCCCACTACCCGCGTGCCACCATGGTTGTCTCAGCCGCGGCCATTGCCGACTATCGTCCGGCCCAGGCTGCTGCTCAGAAGATCAAAAAAAAGGAAGGCAGTTTTTCTATTGCGCTCGACCGCAATCCGGATATTCTGGCCGGACTCGGCCAGGACAAGGGCAATCGGCTCCTGGTCGGCTTTGCCACAGAAACAGAAGACGTCCTCCAAAACGCAGCGCGCAAGCTGCGCTCGAAAAACCTCGATATGATAGTGGCGAACGATGTGACTCAAGCAGGCGCTGGATTTGCCGGCGATACCAATATCGTTACCTTGTTGGACCGGACCGGTAAGCACGAGCCTCTCCCCCTGATGTCCAAAGACGACGTTGCCCATGCAGTGTATGACCGTCTGCTCGCTTTGAAAAAATCCTCGACCCCTTAGCTCCCGAGCCCCGCATATCGTTATGGGCACGCCGACCCTACCCGCGCCAGTGAAGTTGTTGATTGCCCTGCTTGCCGCCGATACAGCACTCTTCGCCCAGGCGACTACGCGGATAGAAGCGGCATATGGTCGGATTGATTTGGAGAGTCCCGTGTTTCCGTGGGAGACCACAGACTATTACCAAACAGAGATGGGCGGACATCTGCTGCGGCGCTTTGTGACGTGTGAGCAACTCATCAGGCCTGAAGACCTGATTCGGCTGAAACGCGAAGCGAACGAGATGGAATACGCCTTTGCCTCTCCACCAGGCCCCTCTTCGCCGCGCCGCTTGAATCTCGACCCTGGCTATATTGATACGACAAAACTTGTCCTGGCATCAACCAAAGCCCAGGCTCATCGGATATATCTCTCTCAGGGCATCTATGCCGAGGTGACGCTCCTCTATCACCACGGCACGTATCAGCCCTTTATTTACACCTACGATGATTATCGCTGGTCGGAGACACATGAATTCTTGAAGCAAGCCCGCAAGAAATATTTGGGACAGCTGCGGGAGCGGGAGAAAAAAGTGTAGGGGCAGCTCTACCTTCCCAACACCCCCCTCAACTCAGGCGGCAAGCGTTTCACTTTCCCCGCGTCATCAACACACGCATGCTGCGTAGCCCCTTCCGCAATCAACATATCGTCGGCCGTACGAACGATCCGGTACCCAAATCGGACACTGGCTCCACCGACCGCCTCAATCGTTGTCGTTATATTGAGTACGTCATCAAAAAGCGCGACCGCCCAGTAGCGACAGTGGACTTCTCGAACGGGAAAGTGAATGCCTTCCGCTTCAAGCTCGCGGTACGGCTTCCTCAGCGCTCGCAAGAATTCAACCCGCCCTTCTTCAAACCACGGCAGATAGGCGGCATGATGCGCCATACCGGCTTGGTCGGTCTCCGCATAGCGTACGCGCAGGGCGTGGGTGTGGGAGAGGCGGGATTGGGAACTCGGGATTGGGGAAGGAGATTTTTCTCTCTTTGACATGAACCCCTCACCTCCAACCCCTCACTCCTCATCCCCAACCCCTACCTGCCCTTCCAATTGGGTTTGCGCTTTTCGGCAAATGCCCGTGGCCCTTCGACCACGTCTTCGGAATTCATCATCTGCTTGAGAGCCGGGTAGGACTGGGTAAAGGCTTCGTCCAGGGTCAACCCCGCGCCCAGCATGGCACACTGTTTGGTCGCCCGGACCGAGAGGGGTGCACACTCCTGGATTTCATCCGTCCAGCGCTTGACGGTCGCCTTGAGGTCTGCCAAGGGGACGACTTCATTCACAACGCCCCAGCTGTGCGCTTCTTGGGCGGTCATATGCTTGCCGGTCAGCATATAGCCCAGCGCAATCTTGAGCGGCATTTGGCGCGGCAAACGGTGGACGCCCCCAGCGGCAGCCGCCAGGCCGACTCGGGGTTCAGGTAAACCGAGCCGCGCATGATCGGCCGCCACGATAATGTCGCACGCCAGAGCCATCTCAAATCCCCCACCCAGGGCAAAACCGTTCACCGCAGCAATAGTCGGTTTCCAAATATCGGTGCGGTCCGTCAGGCCACCAAAGCCCCCCTTAGCTCTTTTTTTCGGGAAGCCGTGCTCTGCGGTGTATTTGAGATCATTCCCGGCCGAAAACGCCTTCTCCCCAGCGCCAGTCAAGACAATAACCCAGGTATTGTCATCCGCGAGGGCGTCATCCCAAATTTCCGACAACTCCTCTGCAGCCGGTGGGTGCACGGCATTCAGCCGCTCCGGGCGATTCATGGTGATTGTGGCAACATGGCCGTCCTTTTCATATACTGCATATTCGTACGCCATAGGTCCTCCCTCGTTGTGTGTTTTTCTTCACCTGACTATCTTTACTATCTTTGTCCGGCGGGGCAAAAGCGGGTTGGATAGTACCGTTCCGGCATGCTAAAAGCAACAAAATGACGCCTCAGCCCGCCCCTCTCTCAGATCAAGTTGCCCTGATTACAGGCGCGGGCCGAGGCATTGGGAGAGCTATCGCCCTCAGACTCGCTCAGGCAGGAGCGAAGACGGTTCTTGCTGCCCGGACCGAACAGGAACTCCAAGCAACAGCACGGAGCATTCAGGAAAGTGGAGGCCAAGCGCTCTCGATTCCGACTGACTTACAGCAAGATGAGCAGGTCACAACTCTCGTAGAGAAAACGCTGACGCAATACGGACGCATTGACATCCTTGTCAATAATGCCGGCGGCGGGCCTCCGCGCACGCCGATTGTGAAAGCGCGCCTCACCGACTGGGAATACGTGCTGCGGGTTAATTTGTTCGCGGCCATGTCTCTCACCAAGCACATCCTCCCGTCCATGATCGAACGCCGGCACGGAACAATTATTATGCTGGGATCAATTGCCGGTTTAACCGGGCGGGCGGGCGAGGCTGCCTATGCAGCCAGTAAGTTTGGCTTGCGTGGGTTTACGCAAGCATTATTTGCAGAGGTTCGGCGCTACGGCATCAAGGTCTCGTTGCTCTGTCCGGGCTCTGTTGACACCACTCTCATTCCGCCCAACAAGCGTCTTGATCGCGACAAGCTCCTCAGTCCGAACGACGTAGCGGAAGCAGTCTGCAACATTGTGGCCTCCTCGCCGCGCGCCTGTCCGGCTGAAGTTATCCTGCAACCACAATTTGAGCCGTTTCAGTAAACCAGCCCTCAGCCCTCACCCTAGAGGATGCCTCAAAGAACCCCTACTATTCTCCTATGGACCTCACCGGCAAAGTTGCCCTTGTCACTGGCGGAGCAAAGCGTATGGGGAAAGCCATCGTCTGTGCTCTTGCCGAACGGGGCTGCAAACTCGTTGTCCACTATCACACCTCTCAGACTGAAGCGGAAGAAACCGTTCGAGAACTCCGGAGTGCCGCTCATGAGGCTCTCGCGCTTCAGGCTGACATTAGCCATGAAACAGATGTTGAGAGCATGATTGAGCAGGCGCTGGATCATTTCGGTCGCATCGACGTGTTAGTCAACAACGCGGCTGTCTTTTACCGCACCCCGATTGATACGGTCACGTTTGATGACTGGGAACAGATTATGGACGTGAACGTGGACGGTAGCTTCTATTGTGCGCATAAAATCGGCTTGCGCATGAAGGAATGGGGCTGGGGGCATATTATCAACATGGCCGATGTCGCCGGACAAAGCCCATGGGCCGACTACGTGCCCTACTCTGTCTCAAAGGCGTGCGTGCTGGCCTTCAGTCAGGGACTGGCAATGGAACTCGCTCCCGAAGTCATGGTCAATGCCATTATTCCGGGACCGGTCCTGTTCCAAGAGGACACGCCACAGGAGGTTCAGCGCCGCGAGATAGAGAAGACCCTGGTCAAACGCGCCGGAACCCCTGAAGAAGTCGCCAAGCTCGTTGTCTTTGTCGCAGAGTCCGATTTTAGTACGGGGTCGATGTTTTCGGTGGATGGAGGACGAGGGCTGCTCTAGGGCACACGACACTTCAATCGCAATCAGGACTCGGTCGCCCAGCATAGAGTGGCAAAATCCTCTACAGACCGCTACACTCTCTCCCCATTATGAGCGCTGAATTCTCCGCCCCCCCCCGCCTCACTCCACCTGCGTGGGAGGACGTATTCGGCAACGTCAATCCCGTCGAAGTCGAAATAGGCTCCGGGAAAGGTGCTTTTCTGCTGGCCGCAGCCCAAAGCACACCGGAACATAATTTCTTTGGTGTAGAGTTCTCCAGACGGCGGGTGTATCGGATCAAACAGCTGATCGAGCGCGAACAGCCCGGTAACGTGCTCGCTATTGCCGCTGATATCGGTTGCGTTCTCAAAACCCTGATTCGGCCCGAATCAGTGACAACCTTTCATCTCTACTTCCCAGACCCGTGGTGGAAGCGGCGGCATCACCGCCGGCGTCTGTTTCGTGATGATTTCTGTGTTGTACTCACACGAGCGCTCATGCCCGGCGGAAAAATATTGATTGCCACAGATGTCCATACATATTTTATCGAAATAGTCAGACAATTGGAGTCAGTCCCTGAGCTGACACAATTCCCCTGGCAAAGAGACCAGCGGAATCAGAACGGTAGATTGATCCTGACCGACTTTGAACGTCAGTTTATGGACGAAGACAAGCCTATCCACTACGCCGGCTTCCGCAAAGAAGTCTGACCAGCAAAGTGTGGCCACCAATCGCTTGCTAGGCTGCCAGCTTTTTTACATGTGCAACAATATGTTGGGCGCTGATGCCAAAGGCATCCAGCAACTCTGCCGACGTGCCGGAGCGCGGGACGCCGTTCACGGCGAGTTTGTGGACCTTGACCGCATGAGCCGCAACCGCGTTCAGCACAGCGTCCCCCAAGCCACCGTCATAATAGTGGTCTTCAACGACGAGTACTGTGTTATTCGTTTGTCTTGCTGCAGCCAGTATGCCTGGGGCATCAATCGGTTTCACTGAATAGGCATCAATCAGGCGAATAGCGATAGCCTCGCTTTTGAGTATCTCGCTGGCCGCAAGCGCCTCGTGCAGCGTCACACCAGCGGCAACGACTGTCAGAACATCAGTATCACTGGACTGGAGCAGCTTGCTTCCGCCAATGGGAAACTCCTCCGTATTGGGATAGAGCACCGGCGTTGCCGGACGGGTCGTGCGAAGATAGGTCGTGCCGGGCAGGTCGGGCATTGCAGCGACCAGACGTTCGGCTGCAACCGCATCGCTGGGGTAGAGTACGACCGAGTTCGGAATTGCCCGCATCATCGCCAAATCTTCCAGCCCCATCTGAGACGGGCCGTCTTCCCCAATCGAGACACCACAATGCGAGCCGACGTATTTGATGGCAACGCCAGAGATTGCCGCCATACGGATATGGTCAAACGCGCGCGTAAGGAAGGCAGCAAACGTCGAAACAAACGGAATCTTGTCACAGGCAGCCAACCCAACCGCGGCTCCGACCATATTTTGCTCAGCGATATAACTCTCAAAATACCGCTCCGGGTGGGCCTTGAGAAAGGTTTCCGCAAACGTCGAGTTCTTGGTGTCACCGTCGAGGGCGACAATACGGGGATGCACTGCTCCGAGCTTGGCCAGCGCTGTTCCATATGCCACGCGGGTCGCAATCTTTTCCCCTAATTCATAGGTGGGAGCCGAGACAGTTCCGCTGGCACAAGCCGGAGAAAAACCATTGGTTTGCGGCCGGGTCACTGAGGGTATATTTGCGCTCCGGTTGAGTACCAACTCACCCAGCGCTTTGTCCAGATCATCCCCCTTGACCGGCTTTCCATGCCAGCCGGGTTTATCCTCAAGAAAAGAGACGCCCTTTCCTTTGAGCGTCTTGGCCACCAACATCGTCGGCTGGCCGTGGGTTGCGTGGGCCTGCTTGAGTGCGGCCACGACCTCTCCGATGTTATGGCCATCAACGACAAGAGCATTCCAGCCGAACGCGGCAAAACGGCGCTGATAGGTTTCCACGTCAAAGTTGTACATGGTCCGTTCGCTCTGCCCCAGGCCATTCACATCGACAATGCCGATGAGGTTGTCGAGTTGATAGTACGACGCCATGGCCGCCGCTTCCCAGACTCCGCCCTCAGCGACTTCTCCGTCGCCCAGCAGGACATACACGCGGTAGTCGAGCTTATCCAGGCGTTTGCCATTTAGCGCCATGCCAACCCCAACCGAGAGTCCTTGCCCGAGTGAGCCGGTTGCGGCCCCAACCCATGGGATACGAGGCGTTGGGTGGCCTTCCAGGTTGCTGGAGAACTTGCGGAGTGAGGGAAGCTGATCAACAGGCAGCGCACCGGCTTCTGCCAAGGCCGCATACAGGACGGGAGCGGCATGTCCTTTTGACATCACAAATCGATCATTACCTGGGTGGGCTGGATTCGCAGGGTCAAAACGCATGTCTGCAAAGAACACCGCAGCCATAATATCAGCGGCGGACATGCAAGACGTAGGATGGCCCGACCCTGCTTCAGCTGTGGTACGAAGCGAATGGATACGTAATGTATCTGCGGTTGCCTGTAAAGCCTCGAGATCAACCATCACAATTCTTGCCTCCCCTTAAATTTGAAAAAAGGGGCACGGTGTACCGTGCCCCTTTCCACCATCCCATACTCTGGCATGCTCGCTTCTTGTCTTTGGCTAACCACACCCCCCCCCTGCAAGCGGCGGAAAAATACTCAGCTCCAGTCCGTCTTCAAGGACCGTCCCAACTTCAACATACGTATCACCGGCAACGAGCATGCCGGCCTGCTCGCGTGGAATGTTTAGCATAGCAACCACATCTTGGACAGTTGCCCCAACCGGCAGGGAGAGCGAGATCCCATCCGTACTTCCCTGTGGTGTATATTTCTTCAGCGTCGCAAAAAGCTTGACGGTGACTGTGACGGAATCGGCCATATTCTTCAGATTAGTACTGCGGAACGCGGTGACTGACGTCCGCATACACAAACTTAGGCTGGCGACCGTTCTGAAAGCCTTGCCATTTCTCACGCCGGCGGATGGCGCTGTGAATGACTCCCATCTCGGCGACGCCGTTTTCATCACCCAGATATACTGCGCCCACTATACTTCCCTCTTTGTCCACTACCACCTTACGATACAGGCCGTTCGTGCCTGGACTGAGCAGTTTGACTTCGTCCTCCGGCCCTTCGCGAAAGCGTCCTAATTGAGCCAGGGTCACCTGAAAGAGCTCAACAACATTCATCCCCAGACTCCCTGGATAGGCTTGTTGAGCGCCAGCCATATTAGCACCCGCAACACGCCCCTGTTCAACAGCAGTCGGCCAGATAGCATAGATGGAGCGCTCATCAGACAAAAAGTCGGGCGTTTCCGCCACATCTCCAGCTGCATAAATATCGGGCTGGCTGGACTGGAGATATTCATCGACGAGCACACCTGTACTGACCTCAACCGCACTGTTTTGCAGGCACTCGATATTCGGCTTCACGCCAGTCGCGACCACGGCCATATCCACACTCAAAGCCTCTCCATCCTTCAAAGAGACGGTGATACCGGCGTCCGTTTGTTCAAGCCCAGCAACCATAGAGTCCGTTTTAACCGTCACTCCATCATCACGGACTGCTTGCAAGAAGAGCTTCCCTGCGCCTTCATCAAGGAGCTGGGGCAGCAAGATGGGCGCGACCTCAACAATGGTAAGTTTGATCCTCAGCTTTCGGAGCGCTTCGGCAGCCAGCATGCCAATAAAGCCGCCGCCAATCACGACAGCTGTCGACGCCTTTTCTGCTGCCTGTTTCATACCAATTGCATCGTCCAAGGTCCACAAATAATGGTGCGGCACTTGGTCCAGACCCCGGATTGGCGGCGCTATCGTCTCTGAACCCGTCCCAATAAGGAGCTTGTCATACGCGACCCTTTGCCCGCTTTCCAACTCGACCTGTTTATTTGCCGGGTCGATAGCCGTGACGTTCGACGTCTCAGTCAAAGAGACGCCCATCTTGGTATAATCAGTTTTCTGTCGGATCAGCAGGGCCTCCAGCGTCATTTCACCAGCAACATAGTAGGGCAGTGCGACACGTGAGTACGCCGGTCCTTCTTCCCGGTTGATGAGGGTAATCTCGCCAGCCGGGTCATGTTTGCGAATGCCATCAACCGCGGCGAGCGCCGCCGCGCTGTTTCCGATCAGGACATATTTCGTTGCCATAACCGCCCCCGTGGCTTAGCGTTTCAAGTCCGCTTACTCGCTTTGTCCGTGGGCAGGTGGCAGTCCTAAGGCGGCGGCAGCTTTCTGCTTGGCGAGCGCTTCGACAGAAACCACGTCGGCATATTCAAGCGCCCCCGGAGTACAGAACTCAACACATTGGGGGGTGTTGTCGTCACACAAGTCACAGTTGTGGGCGACGCCGGTATCAGGAGAGAAGCCCATCACGCCGAACGGGCAGGCCAGGAGGCACATTTTACAGCCGATACAGCGATCGGCTAGGACTCGGACCTGACCGTCAGGCTGACGCTGGATGGCCATGGTCGGACACACCGTTGCACACGGGGCGTCAGCGCAATGGACACACACCATGGGCTGGTAGAATTGTTCTTCGTAGAAATCAGCGACCCGGATACGGGAGAGCGTCGGCAGGAATTTCCCCTCATGCGAAAAGGAACAGGCCAGCTCGCATTCCCGACAGGCCGTGCATTTTTCCTGGTGCACAACGATCTGCTTCATATGCCCTCCTAGACCTCGTTCGTCGCTTCAACAGACCTGCCGGGGCTACGCCGCGTTGACCGGCCGCAAGCCGCAAAACTCTTCATAATCGATCAGTTCCGTGATTTTCGGATTTTCACTGCAGACCAAACAGTTCGGATCTTTTCGCAGTTTGAACACCCGAATTTCTGCGCTGAGGGTGTCAAAATGCATCATCCGTCCGACCAGCGGCCTGCCAGCACCGAGGATAACCTTAATCGCTTCAAGCGCTTGCATGCAGCCGACGAGGCCGGGCAAAACACCGAGTACACCAGCTTCCGCACAGCTCGGCGCTGCCCCTGGTGGTGGTGGCTCAGGAAATAAACAGCGATAGCATGGGCCTTCGTTCGGATCGACAACCGTGACCTGGCCCTCAAACTGGAAGATTGACCCATCGACAAGGATCTTCTTGGCCATGATACAGGCATCGTTGATGAGATAGCGGGTCGGGAAATTATCACACCCGTTCACCACGATATCGAAGTCGTCAATAATGCGCATGACATTATCGGAAGATAAGCGCTCTTGGAATTGAACAACGTTCACATCCGGGTTGAGCGCGTTCAGGGTCATCTGGGCCGACTGTACCTTAGGCATACCGACCCGATCGTTGGTGTGCAGGATCTGGCGTTGAAGATTACTCATATCGACGGTGTCATGATCGGCAATGCCTATCGTGCCTACCCCAGCTGCGGCCAGATACAATGCCACCGGCGACCCGAGGCCACCCGCACCAACGCACAACACTTTGGCGTCAAGCAGCTTGGCTTGGCCCTGTTCCCCGACTTCCGGCAGGGTGAAATGGCGCGCATAACGCGTAATCTGGTCCGGGGTGAACTGTCGGTCCGCCACCCATTTATAGCCGGCATTTTTCCAGGCCGTATAGCCGCCGGACATGGAAGTCACATTTTCATAGCCCATTTCTTTGAGCGTGCGAGCGGCGATGAGCGAGCGGACGCCGCCAGCACAATACGCCACTATGGGCGTGCTCTTATCCGGCACGGTCTCTTCGACTCGCATTTCGAGAAATCCGCGTGGGAGTGGGACAGACCCTTCGAGATGGCCTTCGCGATACTCTTCGCGTTCCCGTACATCGAGCAAGGTTGGCCGCACGCCGTTTTCCATATGCGCCTTCACCTCGTCAATCGTGACTTCCGGTACGGCGTCTCGGGCTTCGTCCATGAGTTCCTGGTAGGTCTTTGCCATATTCTGCCTCCGGGGGAGAGGTTATGAGGCGCCAGGAGCGCCAATCTCCCTTGACAATCTCTGCTCTGCTTCCTGGTAACTCTCCAGCATCTCAGTCATGAGGGAATCCCGTCCACCCGTCGCCAGTGTTCGGGAACGATTCATAAGGACTTCTTTGGACTCGATAAAATCTTGGCGGGCATAGCCCCAAATGCGCGGATGAACAGAGGTATCCATCCGTATGGCGTCACACGGACAGGCTTCCACGCACATCCCGCAGTAGATGCAGCGCAAGGTATCGATTTCATACCGCAACGGAAATTTTTCCACTTCGGGATCAGGATGTTCCCCGGCTTCGATATGAATGCAATTGGCCGGGCAGGCCGTTGCACACAGAAAGCACGAGGTGCAGCGGACCGAGCCGTCTTCTTTGAGCGTCAAACGATGACTGCCACGGTAGACGTCCGGGTACCGCTTGCGCTCTTCCGGGTATTGAACCGTATACGCGGCTCGCGTCTCTTTTGCAAAGCCGAGAGCGTGCAGGAGATGGAGCGTGAGATTTCGCCAGAAGTGGGACATCGTGACAAGAAGACCACGAACAATTTCCGGAATATACAACCGCTCCCACCAAGTCATCTCTTCTTTACGTTTCATGGTGTCCTATCTACCTCCGTATAATAGTATACGTGCCACTATTATACTGCACCTCACTATTATGAGGGGACCCGTGTTTGTCAAGGCAGTTTTTTAGTGGAGACGACCTTTTCCCCCACCTTCTGGCCAGCGGCTCTCTGACAACTTGAATTCAAGAATATCCCCTAAGCAGGTAGCGCGCTTGCCTAGCGTTGCGGCATCAAGCACGCTTTGCTTCTCAATGGGCAGGAGATCGAGCTGGAAGGCAAAGAAGTTAATGAAGAGTTCGTCATTAACACTGGGATCTGCCAGGAATTTCTGTACAACCTCGTCTTTTTGCAAATAGGACGATAATAGCTTCCCGACGGCCTCACGTTGCCCCGGCTCAAGGGTCTGGTTCCTGTGCGGGAGCCATTCTACCCGTGCCTGACGATAGCTCTTGTCGTGAAATTCTTCCTGAATGCGATATTCACGCAGCCCCTGCAGGAGAATATTAAACCGACCGTCCGGGAACGGCACGGTCTTCACCACCTTCCCCACGCAGCCGGTAGAGAAAACTTGAGGATTGCCTTCATACTGCCCTTGCCATTCACCACGGAGCAAGGCCATTCCGATGAGCGGCGGCTCTGCCTCAACGACATCTCGGACCATGGCGCGGTAGCGGGGCTCAAAGATATGCAGCGGAAGCTGCACACGCGGGAAAAGGACAACGTTCGGCAATGGGAAAACGGGAATAATGTCGGACAGTTCAGACACAGCAACCTCGCCTTTCTCACAGAGACACGGCACATCTGAGCTGCCGGTATTTTCCCTATCCGGGACGATACCGGACAGACCCTACGACATGTTGAGCTCTTTCAGCAGCTGTACCACAGACGGACGTTGCGATAAGCGTTTAATCCAATCAGAGACACTTTTGAGTCGAGAAGGCAGTTCAACCCCAAGCTGCGACAGAATCAACAGCCGTGGAGTAAAAGCGAGGTCGGCTAACGAAAAGTCATCAACTAAGTATTCTTTGCCGTTCAGATGCCGGTCAAGGAATTCGAGCACACGAATGAGGTCTCCCTGATAGCGCTGGACTCGCTCTTGGTCGATTTGATCTTCGGGTTTCCGCAGTTCTGCATAGAGCAGCCCACATTGTACCGTAAAGGACGTGTCAGCAAAGTCTTCAAACATCCGGGCCCGGGCCCGGGCCCCGGAAGGCTCAGGCCGCAGTGGGGGATGCGGATATTCATCATCAAGGTATTCGTTAATAAACGTCGAGTCGTAAATGATTTCTTCGTCATCAGCGAGGACCGGCACCTTGCCGTACGGATTTAACCGGAGAAATTCAGGACTGCGCTGTTCGTTTTTCGTCAGATCAACAAAGACTTTACCGTAAGATAGCTCTTTTTCAGTCAGTACGAGGCGTACTTTTTGGCAGTAGGGACTGAGAGGGAAGTCGTACAATTTCATGGTTCTACTCTCCTGTCTGATGCCATGGTAGTGTAGTTAAAAATAAAGGAGCTGGCAAATAAAAGATGCTGCTCCTTCCGTATCTACCAAGGGCTGGACTCAACTTCTGCTTCGTAATAGCGCAGCGTACCACTCATGAGCCAAATCCCCCCCTCCATCTCTGCGCAATTAGCGGGCATCCCGGTCGGCGACACTCTGCCGGTCCGGATTATGGCCATTCTTAACGTCAGCCCTGAATCTTTTTACCCAGACTCAGTCCACACCAATCTTGAGCAGATAACGGAAACGGCACATGCACTGGTAAGTGAGGGAGCTGATATCATTGATATTGGGGCTATGTCCACCGCCCCATACTTAAAAACAGATATTTCAATTGCACAAGAAACCGAGCGTTTAGCCCTGGCAATTGAAGCCGTTGCCGGTGCTGTTTCGGCTCCAATCTCAGCCGATACCAAGCGGGTCCAGCCGGCCCAAGCCGCCCTCAGTGCCGGCGCTCGGATTATCAACGATGTGAGTGGCTTAAAGAATGATCCGGCCATGGCTCCGCTTATTGCCCGTTTCGGCGCAGGCGCGATTCTTATGGCGAGTGAACAGCATCCCCAGAGGGGATCGCCTTTGGAGCGAATCCGGAACGCACTGACGGAAAGTCTGACGCGTGCGGAGCACGCCGGAATTCCAGAGCAGCAGATCGTGCTTGACCCCGGGATTGGATTTTTTCGTGAGCCCGGGATTGCCTGGGATGAATGGGATTGCCTGGTTTTGCGAGCACTCGCAGACCTGCGGTCCTTGGGTTTTCCCCTCCTCGTGGGAGTGTCTCGCAAGTCCTTTATCGGCAAGATTCTCGATCAGCCCAAGGCCCACGATCGTCTCATTGGCTCGCTGACCTGTGCCGCCATTGCCGTGGCCAACGGGGCGCACATCATCCGCACCCATGATGTCAAAGAGACAATTGAAACGGTCCGCGTGGCAGAGCGGCTGCGCAGGCCGTTAGGGTGCTAGAGACTCACAAAAAGCGATCCGGTGAAGTGCCTGTACCGTTTCAACCAGAAACGTTGGTGGAAACGTCTCGAAACCCGCCCGTCCAAACCCCCACGTCACCCCGCAGGTGGCAATACCTGCGGCCCGCCCCGTGCGTATATCAATATCGGAGTCGCCGATCAGCAGCGTATCAGTTAAAGGGCAGTCAACCGTTTTGTGCAAAACAAAAACACCGCCCGGATCAGGTTTTCTCTTCGGCAAGGTGTCGCCGCCAATGACGACGCTAAAATAATCCGCAAGACCAAGGCCCGACAGGATCGCTTGCGTGGGCTGTTCCGGTTTATTCGTCAACACAGACAAGCTCATCCCCCGGGTGCGGGCAGCCACGAGAAACGCTTCCATGCCTGGATAGGGTTTGGTCCGATCGAGCAGATGGGCATTGTAATAGTTCATGAAGAGAGCGAATCCGTCCGCAACAAGATCGGTCCTCTCTTGTCCCAGCGCCCGTTCGATCAGTACACGTGCGCCGAGCCCGATAAAACTTTCGATTTGATCGACAGACAAGAGGGGGAGGCCCAACGCTCGCAGCATATAATTGGCTGCCGCCGCCAGGTCGGCTTTGGTATCAACCAGCGTCCCATCAAGATCGAAAATAAGGTGTGCGAAGCAGGGCATAGAAAGCAAAAGGGCATGGAATGCTCCATGCCCTCATGTTTTTCACATTTGGAAAGACAAGCGTTAGACAGAAAATGAAGACCCACAGCCGCAGGTACGGGTCGCATTCGGGTTCACAAACCTGAAGCCCGCCCCATGCAGACCACTGACATAATCAAGCATGGTCCCATGCACATACTGGTGGCTGGTCGGATCAACAAAGAGTTTGACACCAGCCTGTTCGACAACGATGTCATCTTCCCGCGCAGTTGCATCAATACCGAGGCTATATTGGAATCCGGAACAGCCCCCACCCACAACCGAGATCCGCAACCCACCGTCTTCCATGCCTTCCTTGAGCATGGTTTCTCTCACTTTTTCTACTGCCAAGTCAGACAGGGACAGGGCAGGCCCATCAGATGCTGAAGCTGCCTCTTGCGGCGTATGGCTGGCCTGTTGGGATTGTTCGGCCTGTTGGGATTGTTGCATCTCTTGATCCAGATTTTCCATACCGGCCTCCTCAACGGAAGTTTCCGAATTGTTTGATGTTGTGAAGTTTCCGAATTGTTTGATGTTGTTAAGAAGTCGTGTTCTCGACACGTGAGTTCAGGAGTAAGTCAAGACAGTTAAGAGGGTTACATAGATAGATAAGGCTTCTCTGTATCTGCGTCAATCCCTTTTGGCGTATTCTGCCCGTTTTGACTCTTGCTTTTGTATGCTACCACAAAGCCGTGTCACTCGAAAATGCGATTCAGGCCCAGGCGCGAGCGCTGGGCTTTCGCCTGTGCGGCTTCACCCGCCTATCGGTGCTGCCACGTGCATCATTTTTCACTACCTGGCTCGCCCAGGGGCATGCCGGAGAGATGCATTATTTAGCCAGGGAACCCCACAGACGCATTGATCCACATATTCCGTTTCCAGAAGCCCGCAGCGTCATTTGCCTGGGCTTCCCCTACTCTCCGCCCGTGCTGCCCAAGATAAACAAGATTAGTTGGCAAAACGAGCTACGTGGCCGCATGGCCGCCTATGCGGCTGGAGCGGATTATCATGATGTCATTAAAAAAAGGCTGGGGCAGTTGATTGCCTTTCTGAAAGATCAGCAGCCTGGGCTCTGGGCGCGGCCCTATGTGGACACTGGCCCTCTGCTGGAACGCGACTGGGCGTATCGCAGCGGCCTGGGCTGGTTCGGCAAAAACACCATGCTGCTGCATAAAGCCATGGGTTCGTGGTTTTTTCTGGCCGAGGTTCTTGTCAGCCTGGACCTTGAGGGTGAAGGCATACCGAGCGCCCATTGCGGCACCTGTACCCGGTGTATAGATGACTGTCCGACCGACGCGCTGGCTGCGGGCTATGTCCTCAAGTCGCCGCTGTGCATCTCCTATCTGACCATCGAACATCGCGGTCCAATTCCGCACGCGCTACGCCCCAAGCTCGGAAACTGGATTTTCGGGTGCGACATCTGCCAGGAGGTCTGTCCGTGGAATGACAAATTCGGCCAGCCCCGCCAAGACCTGACGGACGAGTTGTTTCCGTCCCTGCCCGAACTGTTACGGCTGGACGAGGATGGCTTTCGGGCCCGTTTCCGGCGCTCCGCGGTATGGCGCACCAAGCGCCGCGGTTTGCTGCGTAATGTCGCCGTCGCTCTGGGCAACAGCGACAATCCCGCCGCGGTCGGTCCGCTGCAAGCAGCTCTCCACGATCCCGAACCCCTGATCCGAGGTCATGCGGCCTGGGCGCTGGGCCGCCTGGCGCAAACGACCAGTCTCAAGACCGCCCTGGACCGCGAACGAGACGCCTACGTCCGCCAGGAATTTCTGGTGGCCCTCGGCGAGCAGCCGGCGCCTGAGCCGTGAGGTTCAGAGGCCGGGGACAAGGGAGCGCGCTTACAAGAGGTCGAGAATAGTCCAACTTCCATCGGCATTCTTGGCGGCAAAAGCGCGGATTTCGATAACATCGTCGATCTTGTCAAGAGCCTTTTGGAAAGCCTTACCAGTATCAAAGCACGCATCAATGCCCTTATCATCCACTAGAGGCACATCCACCTCGGCCTCGATACACCCTCGTCCGCTGGCTTCAACAGAAAAAGTAAAGTCAATATCGCCAAAGGGAATATCTACAGAGCCACTGCACTTCGCTCCCGGCTTCACCCTTAAGTCAATAACGCACTCCCCAAGATCAACAAGTGGGAAGCGATCAATGGTCCAACTCCCATCCTCATTCCTGATGACAGAAACCCCGATCTTACGCAGAACATCCGGCAGGCGGGCCGAATAGCAATAATTGAATGCAGGAATGCCGCTGATGCTTATGCACCCCCGGCCCTCAGCCTCAACAGAAAAAGCAAAGCCGGTGCTGACCTCACCCAGGCGGGAGGTCTCAAGCTCAAGAAATATGGAGCCACGGCACGTCTCTCCCGGATTCATCGTGAGCGTCTCTCTACATGCCGGTTCCCGCGAGCCCGCTTCCAGATGCTGAGTCGCCTGATTCCACTTAAAGGTCGTGGTCTCACCGGCATGAGGAAAGTCCGGGACACTGACCTGGATGCTCGCTCCTGTCAAGAACTCCGTCCCGAGGGTGGTTACCGTGAACGTACTCTCGGCAAACTTCACACCATTATCGTAGGCCACCGCGGTGTGTTCTCCATCACCCAAGTTCCCCCAGTTCGTGTAGCTGAAAAATCCATTATTCCCATCATTGTCACAGACCCCGCTGGTGTCTGCACGGGGCAACCCATACGTCGCGGGAATAGACTCTCCAGCGTTGAGTCTGATGGTGATGTCCCCCTCGGCCTCACACTTCCAGCCCGAGATAACCCCGATACCCGACACGGTGGTCCCGTTGCCGGGAATCTCAAGGACACCGGTGAGTTGGGCGTGCGCCAGAGACGGAACCAAGACTATGAGCCCAAGGCAAAGGCGAAGCAGGAAAGACATCAGCATCTCCTCATAGGAACGTGAGAATAGTACGGGCACGTTGTATCTTTTCGATAGGGAGGACACAAGCTTGACGTTCCCTTGGCTTTACGCGGTCAGAAACGCGATGCCGGTCCAGCAGACGGCCGCCAGACCGGCGGCAACCGAGGCTTGCGGGAGCTGCGTCTTAACGTGGTCCATCAGGTCGCAGCCGGTGCACATGGCGCTCAGGACGGTCGTATCCGAGATCGGCGAGCACTGGTCGCCATAGACGCTACCGTCCATCACCGCGGCAAAGCACAGCGTCATGAACAGCTCGGGGTGGGCGAGACCGTGTGCCCCGGCAATAGCCCAGGCGAGCGGCATGGCAAGCGGAAACGCCACCGCATAGGTGCCCCAGCTCGTCCCGGTGGAAAAGGCAATAATCATGGTCAGGAGCTGAAGCAGGACCGGCAGGAGGAAGTAGGGAATGCTCTCGCCGAGCAGGTCAACCAGAAAGACCGCCCCCCCGGTTTGGGTGTTGACACCGCCGATCGTGATGGCCAGCAGCAGGATAACAGAGCCGAGCACGACGCCCCGGATGCCATCGTGAAACCCGGCCATGAGTTCCTTGAGCGCCATGCCCTTGGCCAGCGCTATGCCCACAGCCAGGAGGAGGGCAGCCCCAAACGCCCAGTGCACATTGGGCGAGCCAGTCACCACAAAGGTGCCTATGGCAATGCCAATCAGCGTGCCCAGCGGCAGGAAGAACTCCAGCACGTGCGGCGTATAGCCCGCGGGCACGTTGCTGGTCTGCAATTCTCTGGCGCTCAGCGGTTCGGCCCCGTCCGCGTCGAGTTGACCGGTAGTACGGGAACGGTCTATGGCCGCAGCCAGTCGCTTGCCCAGGAAAAGGGGCTTTTCAATGCCGAGCAAAAACGTGCCGAGGACGGCGAAAATGGCATAGAAACAAAACGGGACGCTCTGAAAGAAAAAGCTGATGCGGTCCGCTTCGGTCGCCAGAAAACTGACTCCGGAGACAAAGATGAACGCCTGCACATAGCCCGGCCAGGCGTTGAACGCGAGTTGTGAGGCAATGGGCGAGGCGGTCGAATCGACAATATAGGCCAGTTCTTCGTGGCTCACATTTTCCCGGTCGGCAATCGGCTTGACCGTGGTGCCGACCAGCACGGTGCTCATGGTCCCGCCCTGAAAAAATATAACGCCCAGCATCCAGGCCACCAGCTTGGCCGTCTTGGGGCCACGCACGAAACGCGCGGTCATGAACTCGGCGAAAGCCTGCGCCGCGCCGGTCCGCGACCAGACCCCCATCAGCCCACCGAGCAGCCACAAATAGAGCAACAGAATGCCGGCCACATTGGTCGTGGCCAGGGCGGGAATCAGCACCTGGCCCGTCAGGTCGTACTGACCCAGAATCAGCGCCCCGGAGACAATGCCGCCCAGCAGCGCGGGGACGGGTTCTCTGGTAACCCAACACAGCAGCACGGCCACAATCGCGGGCAATAATGACCAATAGCCCCAGTGATACTGAGCGGTGAGCCGGTAATAGACGCGCGTGGCTTGTCCGTCGCGCGTGACGGTGGCCGTAACAAATTCCTCCGTCACCGCCGGCGCGACGTTCGAGCCGTCGACCCGATCCGGGTTGAGTTCTGCCCGTTCAATGGGAACCGGCTCGAAATACACCGGCTCACCCCGGGCGATGTAGTACACATGCCCGTCGCCGTCCGTGCGGACGTCCAGCACGGCCTGGCTCACCGTCCAGGTTGGCGGCACGACTGCACCGACAACCCAAGAGAGAATCAGGGCACCGGAAAAAATGAAAAAATTAAGCAAGTGGGCAGGCATCTGTTTTCTCCAATGGGGCTCGGTGAGGTAAAGAATCGCTCGGGGTAGCGCTAGTTCAGTGAATAGGCTTTCCGGTGTTTACACCCTCTCCCTCTGGGAGAGGGTGGCCGAAGGCCGGGTGAGGGATTTCCAGCTTAGTAGCGCTATACGGTTAGAAACACAACTTACGCGGAGTCCTTGGATTCTGGAGAATCGTCGTTGGGTCTCTTCGCCGCCTGTTCCGTAGGAGCCTCTTGCTCGGCTATCATCTCTTCGAGCTCTTGGTGTACCTCCTTGGTCGTCATCGTCTCAACTCTTAATCGGTCGGAGCTAGAGACCTTCCGGAAGTGCTTTTCTATTTCCTTTAACACGTTCACAAGGTCCGTCTCGATTTTCGGCGGCGGTGGTGAGGAGAAACCTAAGAACTGCGATATGTCCAATTTGACTGTTTTTTTGTACGCCTTACCGTTTACGACTTACGCAAATTTAACCCCAATAACTCCCGCAACGCTTCATCGTCAGAAATATCCGCGTCCCAGCCGTAGGCCGCCGCCACGGCGGCATCAAGGCTTGCGTGGGCATCAGCCAACCATTGCGGGCGGGCATTGTAGAGGTTGGTCAGGGTACGTTTCTTGAGTTCTTTCGCCGCGTCCTCGTTGCGAGGAACCGGGCGTTTGGGATAGCCGGAGACTGGCTCGTCTACCCACTCCACCCATTCGGGCGGGTTGAGCCAACGGTCGCGGAGTTCGACCAGCCGCCGGGCGGCCTCGGCAATGGCAACAGCATGCGGATTATCGGCATAGTCGGTAGCGGGGATGTCCGGCGTTAGTTCATCTGGAAAAGGGAACGTCGCGAAGGTCGTGGTCGGTGTGTAGCGCGGACGGTCTTCCAAGCTCGTACCAAGCCGCAATGACCATGCTTCATGAAAGCGGCTATGCAGAATACCAAAGGCCGTGTCGTCGTCGCGGGCGATGACGATCAGCTGACAGTCGGGGCAGATACGGGCGTCGCACCAGACGAACAACCGGTGCTTGGCAACGCGCGGCGTGGCGATGTAGCGCGACAGGCCCTTTAGCGCCCGCCACATCTCCGGGCGAGGGCACCAATGTTGCCACCACACCTCTTGGATACCTTTTACTTTACTTTTTTGCCGCATGGGCCAAACATGGTCTTGGACATAAGCAAAAGGTATTTCGTAGAGCGCGGCTTCGGCCTCGCTCATTGTATCTCCGAAATCGACGATCCATTTCCCTGCCGGACGCCGGGTCACAGCCATTCCATTGACCCAGGGCTTGAGCACATCAGCATTCGGGCGACCATTGGGATTGGCCGGTAGGCGAAGCCACTCTCGGGCCGTG
Organism: Binatia bacterium; assembly: GCA_963664395.2. Classification (GTDB taxonomy): domain Bacteria; phylum Desulfobacterota; class Binatia; order Bin18; family Bin18; genus Bin18. The sequence continues at coordinate 91,637 of OY761159.2, forward strand.
TCACCGGGAATGTCGAAGGGACCGGACTTTTGGTCGCCAACGAACGCGACACTACGATTTGTCAGCAACTTCCCGGCTTTGGTGAGATCGGCCTTTCCTGCGGTGAGATCCGCAGCAATTTGTGTTGACTCCTCATCGTTGAGGTACACGGGGAGACCGGCTTCCTCATGTCCAAAGCAAACAAGCGAGACCCGCACTGAAGCACCATCAACCATCCACGGCTCGTCCGACCAAGCATCAAAGATCACCGACCGCTTGACGATACTGTCGAGTACGGTACGGTTGCTGCCACCTCGAATGGAGTTGGTAGCGACGAGCCCCGCTCGCCCGACTTTGCCCTGAACAACCAGGTCCGCCGCTTTGTGGAACCAGTAGCAGACCAGATCGGTGAATGCAGGAAGCGAACCTTTGTAAGCCTTGCGCAACGCCGCGGTGTACTCCCCACCGAGGCCACTAAGCAAAAGCTTACCTCCCAAAAACGGCGGATTGCCGATTACTACATCGGCCTCGGGCCACTGGGGCTCCTCCCTTTCCGGGGTCAGGATGGCGTCTCGGCACTCGATGGTATCGAGCGGCTTCAGGATGGGATCGCGGGATTCGTTGAAGCCGTTGCGCCGCATCCACTGTATTTCGCCAATCCACACCGAGACGCGGGCCAACTCCGCAGCGTAGGCGTTGATCTCAATGCCCTTGACGTTGGCCGGGCCGATGGTGGGAAATTCTCTCTCTAAGCCCAGCGCTTCAGCTTCCAACTGTACCCGATGCTCCAGGTCCTTGAGGGCATGTAGGGCCAGATACAGAAAGTTGCCCGACCCGCAGGCAGGATCAAGCACCGTAAAGGCGCGCAGCCGCTCAAGGAACTTGCCTAACAGGCGCTCGGCTTCGGCCCGGCGGCGTGTGCGTGTGGCTGGGGCCTTGGCCGTCTCCGCTTTTTCCAGGACAGCGGCGATCTCGGCCTTGGCCGTCTCCCATTCGGTCAACCAGGGGCGAATGATTACCGGCTCGACAATCAGCATGATCTTATCGCGGTCGGTGTAATGCGCGCCCAGTTGCGAGCGTTTGTCCGGGTCAAGCCCGCGCTCGAACAGCGTGCCCAGGATCGAAGGATCAATCTCCGACCAGTCGAGTGCCGCCGCCGCGAGCACGGAGGCAATATCGGTTTGTTCTAACGGCAAGGCCGTGTCGTCGTCGAACAACCCGCCGTTGAACCACGCCACTGCCTCGAAACCCACATCGCCGCCCGTGGACATCGCGCCAAACAGGCGCGATGCATACTCGACAAACTGATCCGGCTTGAGCCGGCTGTGTTCGAGCATCCCGGTGAACATGTTGCCGGGCAACAGGCCCACATCCTCCGCGAACATGCAGAAGACGAGACGGTTGACGAAATGCGCGACCTCCTGCGGGTCGCGGCCACGCTCTCGCAGGGTGTGGGCCAGTGCGGCGAAGGTGGTCGCCGCCCGCTCGGTGAGTGCCTGCCGGGTGTCTTCCGGCCGCAGCCGTTCGGGGTCGGCCATCGCCCATTTGAGTTGGTCGCGGATAGCTGCATCCGCGAGATCGTCCAGCCTGAATTCGTAGATTTTGCTGACGCTGTTGGTCCAGTTGGTGTGGATGCGGAACCGGGCCATGTCCGAGACGATCAGCAGCGGCGGGTTTTCCAAGGCGAGTGTGTATTGGCGCAACTGCCTGAAGGCGGCGTCGAGGTTGGCCCGCTTGCCCTTGTACTCCCAGGCGAAGTGATGGCGTTTCCAGACATCGGCCCACCCGTCGCCGCCGGTGTCCTTGCGGGCGCCGCGCTCGAAGCAGTACCGCTCCCCTTTTGGATCAGCTTCGGCGGGCGTCGGCTCACCGAGCAGCCGGCACAGGTCGAGAAAGTGCTCCTGTGACGACGCACTCTCTTTGAGTTCGGAGGCTCGCCACTTGGTGATGAATTCTGTCGGCGTCATGGCCTTATGAGGAAGGGATACGAGAGTTCGGGCTGGGGCTCGCTCAGCCCACTTTCAACTTATCTCCGCCGGCCTCACCTCCGCCTGATGCAACCTGGTCGCGCATTTTGGAGCCTTGTTCGTAGAAGCGCGTGGCCCAGATGCCGCTGAACGGTTCGTCCTCGCCGGGCATACGCCAGGTCATGACCTTGGCCGATTCCAGCGCGACACCGATCAGGGCGCGGGGCTGGTCGTGGGTCTCGGTCAGATAATAGTCGCCGGAGGTTTCGTCCACGTAGCGCAGGGTGATGCGGCGGTAGATGTCCCGCCATTCGTCGTCGTGGCCGAGTGGATACAGAATCTCGGCTTTGCCCTCGACCAGCACTTTGCGATACACACCTTCTTCTTCATCAATCGTAATGGCAACTCGCGCGTCCTTCTGGATGTTGGTCCAAAAGGCTGAGTATTTGCGCGGGGTGATGATGATTTTTCCGTCCTCGTATACAAACCATACCGGCACCACGCTGGGGCTGCCGTCTGCCTGAAGGGTGGCAATCCGGGCCAGATGGCCGCGCTCCTGGAGAAATGCGTCCCGTTCTTCAACTGATAATTTTGGCATATGGCCTCCTTTTTCCGATATTGTTGACGCCACAAAAGAATGCTTTTTCTCTTCCGTCGTCAACTGCTCCTCTTGCTCGGCGGCCTGCCCCTGGGCGTGCGGGGTTGGAGTCTGGGGGCTCAGCGTGTAGACAATAGTCTAAGTATGGAAGCTGTAACTGAAACCCCGGTTCAAGCCGTCTCACCCGAACGCCTGCCGGTCGTTGCCCTGGTTGGACGACCGAACGTTGGCAAATCAACGTTCTTTAATCGTCTGAGTCACAGGCGCAAGGCCGTAGTAGACAATACCCCTGGTGTCACCCGGGACCGCAATTTCGCCCAAGTACAATGGGATCATACACCGTTTTTGCTCGTGGATACCGGCGGTATCGAGTTGAGCGAAAAGGAGGGTATAGTCGGACGGGTCCAGGAACAGACGCGTGTGGCCATTGAGGAAGCCGACCTTGTTATTTTTTTGCTCGATGGCAAAGAAGGCATCAATCCGGCAGATGCGCAAGCCGTTGATTTACTCCGGCGGAGTGACACGCCTGTTTTTTTTGCTGTCAACAAGATCGATGGCGACAAGCAGGAACTCACCTCGAACGAGTTCTACACCCTTGGCCTCGAATCTCTCTTTCCTATCTCGGCCGCACACGGTCGGGGCATTGCCGATCTGCTGGATACTGTTGTCGAGACCTTTTCAGAACGTGAAGCGGCTCCTGACGCCGCAGCGCCATCTGTCAAACCCGACCTCAGGCTCGCTATCATTGGTCGTCCCAATGTCGGCAAATCTTCGCTCCTCAACCGCCTTGTGGGAGTAGAGCGCTCCATTGTTGACGCCACTCCGGGGACGACGCGCGATGCCGTTGATAGCCGGCTGGTCTGGCAGGGCAAGCATATTCTGCTGGTCGATACCGCCGGCGTGCGCCGGCGTACGCGCATTCATGAGCATATTGAGCAGGCCAGCTCGCTTATCGCCCTGAAGGCCCTGGAACGGGCAGAGATTGGCCTGCTGGTCTTCGACGCACAGGAAGGCATGACCGACCAGGACGCGCGTCTCATCCGGTATGCCTGGGGGCGCGGGCGCGGCATTGTTCTTGTCGTCAATAAATGGGACCTGATCCCGTCAGACAAAAAAGACCAGCCCCGATTCATAGACGCGCTGCATGAGGAGTTCCCGGTCACCCACCCCCTACCGATTGTTTTTCTGTCCGCGCTGACAGGCGCGCGGGTCAAGAACCTGCTACCCACTATTGATCGCGTGGCCCAGGCGCATCGCACCGAGATTCCAACTCCCGTCTTGAACCAAGCGTTTGAACAGTGGACCACCCGCCACCCGGCTCCCATCTATCATCGCAAGCCGGTCCGCTTTTATTACACGACCCAAGTCGAAACCAGGCCACCCAAAATTGCCGTGTACACCAGCTCGCCAGATGGCGTCCCGGCACACTACGAGCGCTATTTGGAGAACCAGATCCGAGGCGCGTTTGATCTCGAAGGCACGCCTGTCCGGCTCGACTTCCGCGCCCGCCGCCCGCAACGGTATGGGCGGGATGGGAAAAAGCGTCGCTGACACAGGCGCTGGCAGGAAACGGCGTGCAGCCCAGATCGTTCATTGATGGTCGCGGCAAGAGCAAACGGTTTTAGTACACCCCCGTCGGCAATTTGGTATGATCCCAGCTTGAGGTTTTAACCGGTGTAATCTTGAGCACGGCGCGTTTTTTGGCACGCTCTTTCAGCGCCGCGTCTTCCGACCGTGTCACCGTTGTTCCCTGGAAGTCACGCACTTCTTTCATGATCTGCCAGACTTTTTCCGGCTCGTCGATCACTTCACACTCGCCCCGAATCAGGACGCCCTTGAGTTCGCTATAGGCATCGCCGGATTCGACCATGACCGCAACCTTGGGATTTCTTTTGGCATTCACGACTTTTTGGGCCTTCTTGAAGGACGACATATAAATAAGGCCGTCCTTGGCCATATACGACATGGCCACCACATGCGGATAGCCGTCCTTGCCGATGGTACACAGCGCCATATTCCGCGCTTCATTCAGGTAGGCGGAGAGTTCTTCTGTCGTCATGGCAATTTTATTTCGTCGGTTCACTGTCGTTCTCCCTTCTGTGTTACTAGCTTCGTTACCGGGCAAACCAGCCGCCGTCGATGACCCAGCGATGTGAGTTGCTAACCCTCACAGAGAAGACCCACCCCCTGACTCGCCCCGTCTGCGGCCGTTCTGAGAGTCGGCCAACTCGGTCCGCACCTTAGCTGGGGCGGTTTCTTCACGCAAGGAATCCGACGGCGACCCAAAGCGCCTCCCGCAGCGTGGGGAGGAATTGGCAGAGCCGCAGTCAAATGGTAGAGATGAGGCGCACGCAGGAGGATTTTCTTATGGATTTTCAGTTGACGGATGAGCAAGAAGAGATTCGCAAACAGGTCCGTGCGTTATGTTCGCGTTTTCCCGACGAGTATTGGCGGGAGCGGGATGAGAGCGGGGAGTTCCCCTGGGAGTTTTACCGGGCTATTGCAGATGGCGGTTGGCTGGGGATCACGATTCCGAGAGAATACGGCGGGGCCGGTCTGGGCATTACCGAAGCCGCGCTCGTCATGCAAACCGTGGCTGAATCTGGCGGCGGCACCCAGGCCTGCTCAGCCGTTCATTTGGGTATCTTCGGTCTTGAGCCGCTCATCAAATACGGCACCCAGGCAGCCAAAGACAAATACCTCGCGCCCATTCTCAGGGGCGACATTCATGTGTCGTTTGCCGTGACCGAGCCGGACGCCGGCACGAATACGACCCAGATCAGCACCTTTGCCACCAAGAGCGGTGACGGCTATCTCATCAACGGTCAGAAGGTCTTTATTACCAAGGCCCAAGAGTCCAAGAAAATGCTGCTGCTGACGCGGACCACACCGTTTGATCAAGTGGAAAAGAAAACGCTGGGTATGAGTCTCTTCTTTGCCGACATCGACCCCGAGGCCGTGGAAATCCAGGAACTCCACAAACTCGGACGCAAGGCGGTTGATACCAATATGCTGTTTATCGACAACCTGTATGTGGAGAAAGACGATTTAATTGGCGAAGAAGGCCGGGGCTTTTATTACATTCTTGACGGCATTAATCCGGAACGCATTCTGATTGCGGCCGAGTGTATCGGCATGGGCAAACGGGCGATCGAAAAAGCGGTCCAGTATGCCAAAGAGCGCGTAGTCTTCGGGCGCCCGATTGGCAAGAACCAGGGCATTCAATTTCCGCTGGCCGAATCCTTTGCCAAGCTTGAAACCGCTGAACTCATGGTCCAGAAGGCCGCTTTTCTGTACGACCAGGGTCAGCCGTGCGGCAAAGAAGCCAACATCTCAAAGTATATGGCGGCGGAGGCCGCCTGCGAGGCGGCCGACCGGGCTATTCAGGTCCACGGCGGCTACGGCTATATCAAAGAGTACGACGTGGAACGCTATTGGCGCGAGGTGCGGCTCTTTCGCATCGCTCCTATCTCGCAGGAAATGGTGCTGAATTACGTGGGCGAACACGTGCTCGGGCTGCCGAGGTCGTACTAGCCCAGTGCTCATAATCGAATCCCGACCAGTTGTCATTCCGAGGAGAGAGACGACCCATGAAAATCGGCTATATGCCTGACACCCACGGCGGCCCGTATAATCAGCCCGAGCCCTCACCCGAGGCGGCAGCACAGTTCTGCGACCAGTTGCTGAACGAAGGCATTGAGGCCGAGCAAGCCGGCTTTGACGGCATCTTCCTGCCCGAGCGGCATCACCGCACCGAGACCATGTTCCCGCCGCCGTTGGTCATGCTGGCCGGCTATGCCACGCGCACCGAGCGGGTTGACCTTGGCACCTTTGTCCTGCAAACGCCGTATTACAATCCCATGCACTTGGCTGAAGATGTGGCCATGATTGACCTGATGTCCAAAGGCCGGGTCGTGTTGGGCGTTGGGCTCGGCTATCACCCCGATTATTTTCGGCTCTTCAACGAACCCTACAAGCAACGCTTCTCGCGCTTTGAAGAAAGCCTCGATATCCTGCGTCTGGCCTGGAGTAGCCACACCCCATTCTCCTACCACGGGCAGCGCTTTCAGTTTGACGATGTCATGTTGACCCCGAAACCCTATCAGGCGGGGGGTCCACCGCTGTGGATTGGTGCCGCTTACCCCGAGGCCATCAAACGCGCCGGACGGCTAGGTGATGCCTGGGGCATTCTGCCCTTCTGGGACCCCATACCGAATTTGCGGGCCCAGGCCGCCCAGTATCGCGAGAGTGCAGCGGAGCACGGTCGCTCCCCCAAAGTTGTCCTCATGCGGGATGGCTGGGTAGCGCCCACCCGCAAAGAGGCCGAAGACACTTTTGGTCCGCTGTGGGTTGAAGAGATGCTCTTCTACTGGCGCTGGAAACTCCTCTCACCAAACGAAGCATTTACCTCAGAGGCAGACTTCACCATTGAGAAGCTGAGCCCATACCTGGTCATGGGCTCACCCAGCGAATGCATACAGCAGCTTGAAATGTGGAAAGAGGTGGTAGGGGCGGACTATATTATTATGCGCTTCCGGCTTCCGCTCGGTCCGGCACCGGAGCGGGTTATCGCCTGTATCCGTCAATTTGGAGCCGAGGTCATTCCGCACTTCAAGCCGCACTTCAAGTGATCATATGCCATCTAAAAAAAGCCCTCCCCATCTCATCTTGGCTTCGGCCTCGCCTCGGCGTCGAGAGTTGTTACAAAAAACTCAACTCCGGTTTCGAATCATCCCAAGCCAAACAGAGGAAACCCATCGCAGTGGGGAAACGCCGGAGACCTATGTCACGCGTGTTGCAGCAGAAAAGGCAGGCGCGGTTGCCCAACATCATCCAGGCTTCTGGGTCTTAGCCGCAGATACCATAGTCACGTTTGAGGGGCAAATTTTTGGCAAGCCGGCAAATCCGGACAGCGCTCGACAGATGCTCACCACCCTCTCGGGGCAAACACATCAAGTCCTGACGGCTTTTATCTTATTGGATAAAGCAGGCAATACGACCACCGCTGAAGTGGTGACCAGTCAGGTCACCTTTAAGGCGCTGTCGGAGACGGGGGTTGCAGCCTATCTCACAACCGGAGAGCCCTTTGACAAGGCAGGCGCCTATGCCATTCAAGGCAAGGGGCGAGACCTCATCGCTCGGGTCTCCGGTTCACGCACCAATGTCATCGGCTTACCAATGGACGAGGTAACAGCTGCCCTGCGTACGGTCGGCCTGCTGTCAGCGTAGCGTACGCATCGAAAAAAAGGCCATGGATGACATAGCCAGTAATTATGCCCGCGTGTCCGAGCAGGTCGCCCGGGCTGCCGAGCGCGCGGGGCGGCGCGCAGACGAGGTCACTCTCGTTTGTGCGGCTAAGACAAAAGGACCCGAGTTCGTACGTGCCGCATTACAAGCCGGGGCAACGGATATTGGGGAGAACTACGTCCAGGAAGCGCAACACAAGGTTCCAGCCGTTCCAGAGTCGGCAACCTGGCATCTCATCGGCCATCTTCAGCGCAACAAGGCCAAGATTGCCGTCTCGCTTTTTCATCTCATTCATTCCCTTGATAGCCTTTCACTTGCCAAAGAACTGGACCGGCAGGGCGCAAAACGGGGAGCAACGGTGCACGCCTTAATTGAGGTGAATCTTGCGGCAGAGGAAACCAAGGCCGGGGTACGTCCCGATGCTATTGACGCCCTGCTCGAAGGGGCCAGTTCCTTGTCTCACCTCCGGATTGACGGCTTTATGGCTATTCCTCCGGCGGTCTCAGCTCCTAACCAGGCGCGTCCCTACTTTCGTACCCTGGCGCGGCTTCGGGAGCGCTATGCTACAGTGGCAGCAACCAAGACTCCGTTGCGCGAGCTTTCGATGGGCATGACGCAGGATTTCGTTGTTGCCATTGAAGAGGGCGCGACCATCGTCCGTGTTGGACGAGCTATTTTTGGCGAGCGGTGACAACGAACACCGCAAAAGGCGCTAAGAGAAAGGACCAAGATGAAAAAAGTTGGCTTTATTGGCGCGGGGAATATGGCTGGAGCTCTGATTAAGGGCCTCATCAATGCACAGCTCTACACGCCCCAAGAGATTGTCGTCAGTGACGCCCTCCCCGCACAACTGCGCAAAGTCAAACGCCGCTATCAGGTCGATGGAACGAAGGATAATCAAGCAGTTGTGCAGCAGGCACAGACCATAGTTCTTGCGGTAAAGCCGCAAATCATTGATCGGGTCTTGGCTGAAATTCAGCCCGTGGTGACACAGACGAAGCGCTTTATTTCTATTGCCGCCGGCGTCACGCTCAAGCGTTTGGAAAAAGGCTTGGGAGGGAATGCCAGAGTGATACGCGTCATGCCGAATACACCGGCGCTTCTGGGGAAAGGTATGACGGTTGTCGTCCGCGGCACGAAAGCGAAGGCCGCGGACGAAAAACTTGCCCTCCGGTTCTTCCGGGGCGTTGGCGATGCGTTAGCCGTACAAGACGAGAAGTTGCTCGACCCGGTGACCGGACTGAGCGGCAGTGGGCCAGCCTATGTGTATTTATTCGCGGAAGCGCTGATTGCAGGAGGTATCAAAAAGGGTCTCAGCCCGGCGGTTGCCGAACGCCTCACCTTCCAAACCCTGGAAGGCGCGGTGGCCATGCTCAAGGAAACGAAACAGAGTCCCAAAGAACTCCGTGAAATGGTCACCTCACCCGGCGGCACAACTTTGGCTGGTCTCACCCGCCTCGAAGCAGGCACATTCTCCAAGACCGTCAGTGCAGCAGTCGATGCCGCCACACGGCGGTCACGCGAACTCGGACGAGGCTAAGGGGAGGAGGGAGAAGAATATGTTTATTCTCGGGAATCTTTTACAAGCAGTGGCCAGCATTTTGGGCTCTTTACTCTGGCTCTATTTCTGGATCTTAGTCATCCGTATTGTCCTGTCCTGGGTCAATGCAGACCCCGACAACCCCATTGTCCGCTTTCTCTCTTCTGTGACCGACCCCGTCCTGTATTACCTGCGTCGGCTCCTGCCGTTTCCAACCACAATCGGCTATGTTGATCTGACGCCGCTCCTGCTCATGCTCTTTATCCAGTTTCTCCAAATTTTTCTGGTTCAAAGCCTCGTAGATTTGTCCCTTGCTCTGCGCTAGACATAATGCCGAGCTGCCGCCCAAGGCCGTCAGTCTTGACAATCAATACGGTGATGATTAGCGTTCCGTAGTAGGATAATCCCCCAGGGATTTGGAGGCCTGCGGTCATGCCGATTTACGAATATGCCTGTAAAAAATGTGATGGAGAATTTGAAGTCTCTCAGCGAATTACCGACGAACCGTTGAACCGCCATCTGTGCCCGCACTGCGGAAAGAGGACAGTCGTCACCAAACTGATCTCCCGGTCCTCCTTTCATCTCAAAGGCAGCGGCTGGTATATGACCGATTATGGCAAGAACGGATCAAAATCGTCCGACTCAGACGATGCCAAGAGCGGTGAATCCAAGAGCGAATCCAAGAGCGAGTCTAAAAGCAGCGAGTCCAAGAGTGAGACCAAAAGCAGCGAGTCCAAAGGCGAGACCAAAAGTTCCAGCTCATCTTCGAAAAGTGAGAGTTCGTCTCAATCGACGAGTTCTTCCGCCTCATAATACCAGGCCGCCTGCTAGTCGCCCCTCTTACACAAGTCGCATTGCCATGCTAGGAAGTCTCCTTATGGTCGCATAGCTCAGCTGGCTAGAGCGCTTGCTTCACATGCAAGAGGTCCGGTGTTCAAGTCACCGTGCGACCATGCAAGAGCCCGCCTCAGCGCGGGCTTTTTTGCTAGCTGAGAGTGATATATCTCACAGTGCGCGTCCTTGACCCTCTTTTGCGCCACTCAAATAAATATGCTACATCTGGCAGCTCATTTTGCCTTGAGAAGGGTGAGGGAGGTCGTGCATCATGGCTGATAAAAATTTTGGACGGGTGATTGAAGATCGACGCCGTGAGTTAGGCCTGACACAGGAGATGATCGCGAAAAAAGTCGGCGTCCGAGCGAATTATATCGGGTATTTGGAGCGCGGGATGCGCCACCCAAGTCAGAAAGTCGTCGAAAAATTATCAAACGCGCTCAAACTCGATGCACAAGACCTCTACCTTCTGGCTAACCCGCGCGTGCGCTCGCTTCTTAGGAAAGCAAAGCCGACTGCGCCGGGCGTGTCTCCGTGGCAGAAGTTCATTCGTAATGCCTCTCTCCAGCAGAAAAACGGATTAAGTAAAACGGAGCGTGACGCCCTAGCCCACATTGCCAAAGCAGAAAGAGCAACCAGCATGTCCGGCGTCATCAAGGCCGTCCGCGCCTTGCGCAAGGGGTTCAAGGGTTGACCGCCCAGCCCAAGGCTCAGATCAGGTCAGCGCACCTGACCGTATATTTCCGAGCCACCCTGGCGAAACTCTTCAGCTTTCTCTTCCAGACCCGCCTCCAGCGCAGCCTGTTCGTCCATTTCCTTTTGTTTCGCGTAGTCCCGCACGTCTTGCGTAATCTTCATAGAACAGAAATGCGGACCGCACATGGAACAGAAATGAGCGGCTTTGGCCCCTTCGGCGGGGAGCGTCTCATCGTGGAACTGTTGAGCCGTTTCAGGGTCAAGAGAGAGATTGAACTGATCTTCCCAGCGGAACTCGAAGCGTGCTTGCGACAGCGCATTATCGCGGGCCTGTGCTCCCGGATGACCTTTGGCTAAGTCAGCCGCATGGGCGGCTATCTTGTAGGCAATCACACCCTCTTTGACATCTTCCCGGTCCGGCAACCCGAGATGCTCTTTGGGCGTGACATAACAGAGCATGGCGCACCCAAACCAGCCGATCATGGCCGCACCAATGCCGGACGTAATATGGTCATAGCCAGGAGCAATATCTGTGGTCAGAGGCCCGAGAGTATAGAAGGGAGCCTCATGACATTCTTTAAGCTGCTTTTCCATGTTCACCTGGATGAGATGCATAGGCACATGCCCTGGGCCTTCGATCATGGTTTGGACATCGTGCTGCCAGGCAAGCGTGGTCAACTCGCCGAGTGTTTCCAGTTCGCCGAATTGCGCCTCATCGTTCGCATCGGCAATGGAACCAGGCCGCAGGCCGTCACCCAGGCTGAATGACACGTCATACGCCTGCATAATCTCGCAGATCTCTTCAAAGTGGGTGTACAGGAAGTTCTCCTGGTGATGGGCGAGACACCACTTGGCCAGAATCGACCCGCCGCGCGAGACAATGCCGGTCATGCGCTTGGCAGTCAGCGGGACATAACGCAGCAACACCCCGGCATGAATAGTGAAGTAATCGACGCCTTGCTCAGCCTGTTCAATCAAGGTGTCACGATAGATTTCCCAGGTCAGTTCTTCCGCCTTGCCGTCCACTTTTTCCAGGGCTTGATAGATCGGTACGGTCCCAATCGGAACCGGAGAATTGCGCAGAATCCACTCGCGGGTTTCGTGGATGTTTTTGCCCGTCGACAAGTCCATGACCGTGTCCGACCCCCAGCGGATCGCCCAGATCATTTTCTCGACTTCTTCATCAATTGAAGAAGTAACAGCCGAGTTACCGATATTGGCATTGATCTTGACTAAGAAATTCCGGCCAATAATCATCGGCTCCAATTCAGAGTGATTGATATTGGCAGGAATAATAGCGCGGCCCCTGGCTACTTCGTCACGCACAAATTCAGGGGTGATCGTCTGCGGGATACTGGCCCCCCAAGCATTGCCCGGATGCTGATGTGCGGCCGGGCTGGAGCCGTGTCCATTTCCGTTCGCCTCAGCCTGCTCACGCAGTTGTTCGCGGGCCTGATTTTCACGAATGGCAATATATTCCATCTCAGGCGTTACTATGCCTTTGCGCGCATAGTGCATCTGGGACACGTTGCGACCAGACAGGGCACGCCGCGGACGCTTTATGTGAGGAAATCGAATTTCTGCGAGTGAACGATCAGTAGCACGGAATCGGCCGTAGTCTGATGAGCTCCCATCAAGTTCTTCCGAGTCCCTGCGGGCAGCTATCCATTCTTCACGTAAGGGTGTAAGCCCCTGCCCTATATCAATCAAGACTGCTGGATCGGTATACGCTCCGGACGTGTCATACACCGTGATACTTTTCGGGCTGCTCTCCAGAGCTGGTTCGGGCGTATGGTCCTGGGGGGCATGCGGCGAATGCGGAGGAGTTAGGGTGATTTCACGCATGGGGACACGCACGCCGGCTTGCGTCCCCTCAACATAGACTTTGCGTGAAGCCGGGAATGGCGTCGTCGAGAGGCCAGCGTGTGGGGCGGGCCTATTTTGATGTGTTCCATTCAGAGACTCCTGTTTCATATCCCCCTCCTTCCATATTGTTGGTCCAATCCGGACACAGTGCACCACGCAGGAATGCAGTGCCGTCATCCCTTACAAGCAGCATTGATGTACGATGGAAATGTTGAGACATCGTGCTCCCTTCGCTGGCATTACCCAGATCAGGTTCCAGGGGTCGATACACTGCACAACACAGTGCCTCCTCTCAGCCGAAAATCCAGCTCCCCCAACACCTTAGGATCAATGTCGGATTATGCTACGCCGCCCGTCTCGGGCTGTCAACGCAGGCTTACATTCCGAAGATGCAGGTGCTACGCCTGCCCCTCTATCCCTATTAATCTTGTTCTCTTTCATCCGGTCCCTCTATGTCCAGGCTGCCGTAGACAAACGTTTTTTCGGCCGGGGTATGCTTGAGTTGGCTCTCTTCCCACATCCAGTCTATGGATTGATCGGTGTGGTCCCGCTCGCGGGCTAAATAGTCGCTGACCGCTTCGTGCAAACGCGGATCAGTCAAATAGTGCATACTCACGGTCGGCTGGGGATCAAATCCGCGCAAACGCTTGAAGTCACCACCCGCGCCGGGTTCAAACCGAATGAGGCCATTTTCAATGCAGTGCCGAATGGCGGCATAGTAACTCACATTGAAATGCATATGCCGTTGCTCGCGCAACACGCCCCAATAGCGGCCATACAACACGCCGCTCTTTTGGACATTAAAGGTCCCGGCGATGATCTCACCATGTTGACGGGCAATCACAAAGCACAGGTTGCGCTTAAAACGTTTGGCCAGCAGGTCAAAGAACTCGGGTAAGAGGTACTGGCGTCCCCAGTACAGATTGTTCACCGTTGCTTGATACAGGTTGAACATGACCGGGAACATCGCATCCGGAATAGCCTCGCCACTCAGGACTTCGATCTCTATGCCGAGCTTGTCCATCTCACGTATTTCACGCTTGATCTGGTTGCGCCGTTTACTACGGAAATGCCCCAGATAGTCATCAAACGTCCGGTAGTGATGATTCAGCCATTGATACTGAATACCCAGACGTTTGAGATAGCCAATCTGAGACAAGGCTTCGGCTTCGTCCGGCAAACAGAAATTGACATGCACCGAGGACAGCTTGTTGCGTTCACACACCTCGCGCAGGGTTCTGCCTAATATGTGAATTAAATGTGTGCGGTCGGCGCCCGCCGCGGTCAGAAACCGCACCCCCGTTGCCGGCGAGAATGGGGACGCCACCAAGATTTTGGGATAATAATTGATCCCGGCGCGCTGGGCGGCATCAGCCCAGGAGTGGTCAAAGACAAACTCGCCCATGCTGTGCCCCTTGAGATACATCGGACACGCCGCAATCAGGCGCTCGCCGTCATAGACGGCCAAATGCTGGGGCTGCCAGCCGGTTTTGGCTCGGACACAGTGCGACTCTTCCAGACACGCCAGCCAGTCCCATTCGAGAAACGGCGAGCCCCGCCCGAGCAGACTATCCCACTCCTCCCGCCCCACATCCTGCATGCTGTTGAGTATTGTGACTTTCAGCTCGGCCATAATGAATCGGTAAATGAGGAATCGATACTTCGCGTTTCCCAACGCGGCTCAAGTCCGGCTACTATAGCGTAGAATACGGAGCCCAACACCCCTGCCTGAGCGATCCGTTTCCCGTGGGGCGACTGGTACTGTCGGCCGCCGAATTCGCCTGCCCCGCTGCGGTGCGATTTTCCTATAATTTTATAGGAGACGGGGGGCACGGAATTGGGTACAGGGAGGGGGTGATTTGTGCGAACACGAGGAGTGAAGCGCTGACAGGCGCATGCAGGCCAGCCGTCCGGCTTTTCATAGACACCATACGGAGACGCTGTCGCAGGGATACTCCGTTCGAGAGTGTCCTTTCTTTTCCTTTCCATACTCCATGAACTGTCTCCAAGAAACGGATTTCCATCATGACTGCACCCCACTGGAAAAACCGGACAAGGACGCACCGGCATGAGTGACCAAGATGCACTCGAACGTATCCTGGCGGCGTTACATGACGCCATGCTCGACGATAGCCAGTGGCCGGCCACCTCAGCCCTGATCGATGAAGCCTGCGGGATGCAGGGCAATGCCCTGCTGGTCCGCAACGGCCCACAGGACAATGCCCGGGTCCTTTTCGTCGGGCTCTATTACCGGGGGGAGCGCCGCGAGGACTGGGAGCGCGAGTACCTCGGGGTCTACCACCCCATCGACGAACGCGTGCCGCGGCTGATGCAACTGCCCGACAGCCGCCTAGTGCGGATCGCCGACCTGTACACCGAACAGGAGTTGCAGACCTCGCTCGCCTACAACGAGGGATTGTCCCGGGGGAGTGCCCGGCAGGGCGTGAATGTGCGGCTGGACGGGCCGGACGGCTCCCACATCTCCTGGGTCACCGCCGACCCCGTCTCCCCGAACGGCTGGGCGTCCTCGCAGCTCGCGCTGCTCAAAGCGCTGCTGCCCCATATCCGGCAATTTGTCCGCATCCGGCAGGCGCTGGCCAAAGCCGAGGCGCTGGGCGCGTCCCTGACCGCCCTGCTCGGCACCTCTCGGATCGGGGTCATCTGCTTGGACCGGCGCGGGCGGGTCGTGGAGGCGAATGACCGTGCCCGTGCCATCCTGCGGCAGAGCGACGGGCTGATGGACCGGGGCGGCGTGCTGGCCGCCCGCGTGCCGGCTGACCATGCCTGCCTGGAGCGGCTGGTCGCCGACGCGCTGCCGACCTCCAGTGCGCCCGCCGTCAGTGGGTCAATGCGGCTCCACCGCGCGTCCGTGCAGCCACCGTTCGTGGTGCACGTCAAACCTGTGGGTATCCGGCAGATGGACTTCGGGGCGCGGCGCGTAGCTGCCCTGGTGCTGCTTGTCGAGCCGGGGCAAGTGGCCCGCATCGATCCCGCCCTGGTGGCCGCGACCCTGGGGCTGACGCCGGTGGAGAGCGAGATAGCGGCCTGGCTGGCGGAAGGCCGGACGGTCCGCGAGATTGCGGGGGCGAGGGGGCATACGACAGGCTCCGTCTATTGGTACCTGAATCAGATTTACCGCAAGCAGGGCATTGCCCGGCAGGCGGACTTGGTGCGGCTGGTGCTGTCGGTCGCCGTGCTCGCCTGACCTCCGGCTGGTGCGATTTTTCTATAATTTTATAGGAGACGGGGCTGCGCCAGTGCCTTATAGAACCTTCTCTGGGCGTCGGTGACCGCAGATTCCACACCGACCGCCTTGCTACCGCCCGACAAGAGAGGACGGAGAGGTGGCTGGAAGAGGAGGAAGGTCACATGTTCTTGACACACCTGTGGTGCATGGCAGCCGGACGACCCGCCCCTGTCCGTTCAGATTCTGTCGGTCCGGGTGCCCTGCGGCAGGCCGTTCGCCCAGGCGGACAGAATCTCGGCGCGGGTCCCGGCAGGTGGGCGCGCGCTCTTCTCTGCGCGAGTGTCCTGCTGCTCCTCGGCTGGCCCGTCCCCGGCAGCGCCCAGACGACCTGCACCTCGACTAGCACGGCCGTCAGCGGGTTCACCGGTACCTTGGATGCCTTGGTGACAGACTGCACCACCTTGCTGGGGCTCAAGGACGAGCTGCGTGGCACGGCGACCCTGGACTGGGCAGAGACTCTCGCCATGTCCTCGTGGGACGGCATTACCGTCGCAGGAGCCCCACCGCGGGTGACCCGTCTGGTAGTCCCCAATAAGAGCCTCACCGGCGTCATCCCCGCAGCGTTGGGCGACCTCACGAACCTGGCAGAGTTAACGCTCAACGGGAATGAACTCACCGGCACCATCCCCGCGGAGTTGGGCAAGCTCACGGACCTGGCGACCTTAGGGCTCTACGAAAACCAACTCACCGGCACCATCCCCGACCGGTTGGGCGCCCTCACGAGCCTGACACAATTATACCTCCACGATAATGAACTCACCGGCGCCATCCCCGCGCAGTTGGGCGCCCTCATGAACCTGCAACACTTATGGCTCAAGGGGAATGCACTCACCGGCGCCATCCCCGCGGAGTTGGGCGCCCTCATGAACCTGGAACAATTAGACCTCACCGAAAACCAACTCAGCGGCACCATCCCCGCAGCGTTGGGCGGCCTCATGAACCTGCAACACTTACACCTCGGTTTCAACCAACTCAGCGGCACCATCCCCGCAGCGTTGGGCGGCCTCATGAACCTGCAATACTTATTGCTCCACGATAATCAACTCACCGGCACCATCCCCACGTGGTTGGGCGCCCTCACGAACCTGGAACAATTATACCTCCGCGAGAATCAACTCAGTGGTTCCATCCCCGCAGCGTTGGGCGCCCTCATGAACCTGCAATACTTATGGCTCAACGATAATCAACTCACCGGCACCATCCCCGCGCAGTTGGGCGACCTCACGAACCTGGAACAATTATACCTCCACAGGAATGACCTCAGCGGTGCCATCCCCGCGGAGTTGGGCGCCCTCACGCTCCTGAAAGTGTTATGGCTCAACGAGAATGACCTGACCGGCCCCATCCCTAATGAGTTACAAACTCTCGCCGCCATGGAAGACCTGGACTTTTCCTTCAATGACCTGAGCGGCCCCATCCCCACGTGGTGGGGCTCCCTTTCCAACCTGCAATACCTCTACCTGCGCTTCACCGGCCTCAGCGGCCCTATCCCCACCGGGTTGGGCACCCTCACGAACCTGGCAGAGTTACACCTCGCCGCAACGGACTGGACCGAGACGATTCCGCAGGCGTTACTGACTAAGCAGACGAATGGCACCCTGAGTTTGTGGACCAATCGGCGGCCCACCCCCCCGGAGGCTGAAGCCCCGGAGGCCGTAGTGGGACATGCGTACCAGTACACGGTGCCCTTCAGTGACCGAGATCGCGACCCGCTCCTTTTCCGCGCCAGCCAAGCCGGCGCCGGCAGCGCCCTGCCGGGCTGGTTGGCCTTTGACGAGCCGACGGGCACCCTCAGTGGAACCCCGCCCCGAGTAGGAGAGCGGGTCGCGGTGCAAGTAACCGCCACCGATGAGGACATGTTGGCCGCTGGGGACCTCCCCTGCGACCCCGACAGAGACGAGGCCGCTACTGAGATGAACCCTCCCCGGCTGTGCGCCACCGTCACCTTCGAGCTCACCGTTGTCGCGAATCAGCCGCCGGTCGCCCCGGAATTGACAGCGATCCTTTTTGAGCCGGGGCCGCACGTGTATCCGGTGACCTTCGAGGACGAGGGGGAAGTGACCTTCCAGGTCGCGCCGGCCGCGGGGCAGGCGCTGCCTGAGTGGCTTGAGTGGAGACCGGAAAGCCCCGGCGGTTTTTTTCAGGAAACATTGTGGTTCTTTATAGACGACACGGCTGTCAACCCAGCGGGAGGCTCCTGTGTGGTGGTGACGGCCACCGACCAGGGCGGCCTCAGCGCGTCGGTCGTCTTCGCCGCTCTCCTTGCCGCCGACCAAGGCGAGAACCCCTGCTTGGGAGTAGTGCCACCACCGCCTGGTGGCGGTGACGGTGGTGACGGTGGTGACGGTGGTGGCGGTGGTGACCGGTGGTGGCGGTGGTGGCGGTGGTGGCGGTGGTGGCGGTGGTGGCGGTGGTGGCGGTGGTGGCGGTGGTGGCGGTGGTGGCGGCGGTGGCGGTGGTGGCGGTGGTGGCGGTGGTGGCGGTGGTGGCGGTGGTGGCGGTGGTGGTCTCAGCAGTGACGACCACGGTAACACGGCTGCCCAGGCGACCCCCGTCCCCCTGGACTCCACCCGCATGTCCTCCACGACCGGCCAGCTCAATCCGGCGACCGACGTAGATTACTTCACCGTGGCCGTGCCCTACGCCGGCGTCTTGGTCGTCGAGACGACCGGCTCGACCGCTACCGTAGGCACGATATGGCAAGACGGCGAGGAACTGGCGAGTGCGGAGAGTGGCGGGGCGGGGCAGAACTTCCGACTCAGCGTGCGGGTCCAGGCCGCGCCGGTGGTGATTGCCGTGCAGGGCAATGGGCAGCAGACTGGGGCGTACACGCTCCAGACGACCCTCATCGTGGGGTATCTGGAGAATCCGGGGGCGGCGTCCTTTCAGAGCGGCATCGGCGTCCTCTCGGGCTGGGTGTGCGAGGCCGACGCCGTGGAGATTGCGTTGAACGGCGTGCGGCAGCGGGCCGCGTATGGGACGGAGCGGCTCGATACGGCAGACATCTGCGGCGACACGGACAACGGCTTTGGGCTGTTGTTCAACTGGAACCTGCTGGGCGAGGGGGAGCATGACGTGGTCGCGTTCGTGGATGGGGTGGAGTTGAGCCGGACGACGGTGACCGTCACCACGCTGGGCACGGAGTTTCTGCGGGATGTAGCGGGCGCATGTGCGGCCGAGGACTTCCCGATGCTGGGCGAGACGGTGACGGTCGCGTGGCAACAGACACAGCAGAACTTTGTGCTTGCCCACGGCCCGGCCCCGACCGGGGAGAGTCGGGCCGGAGCGATTGACGTGGGGTTTCTGGAGAATCCGGGGCCGAACTCGTTTCAGAGTGGCATCGGGGTGATTTCAGGCTGGGTGTGTACGGCCGACGAGGTCGAGGTCGCGATTGGGGACACCGGGCGGCAGCTCGCTGCCTATGGGACGGAACGGGTAGACACGCTGGATGCGTGTGGCGATACGGACAACGGCTTTGGGTTGTTGTTCAACTGGAACCTGTTGGGGGACGGCGAGCATGCGGTGGTCGCTTATGTGGACGGCGAAGAGTTAGGCCGGGCCACGGTGCGGGTGACGACGTTGGGCGTGGAGTTTCTACGGGGAGCCGAAGGGGAGTGTGTCGTTGAGGACTTCCCGGCTCTGGGGCGGACCGTTACGCTTGAATGGCAACAGAGTCTTCAGAACTTTGTGATTACGGATGTGGAGTAGAAGAATGGGAATTAAAATGTTGTTTACCATCTTGTTTGTTCTGGTCCTTTTCCTGGTTCCCCAGGCGGAAGCTCATGTCGGTAATCCTTGTTTGGCGTCTGAACATTTGGATGAATCCCATGAATTCTGTTTTATAACAGACGAAGAAGCGGTTGACGTGCCACCGATAACAGAAAAAGTAAAACCCGCCACCGACCACTTAGACAGTACACGACTTTATGATCAAGAAGGTGACGCGGACCATCGTCATAAAATTCGTGCTATTGGAGTTCCGGGCGAAAACTATGACAAGACTCATTTAGAGGATGACGGTCTTGGTACTAGGATAGTTTCTATTCCGGTATTTGATAGGGACTTTAATTCTTCTACTGGGTCTCCAAGCCCCTGTTATGAAATCAATTCAGACAGACTCGGGACTTTCTATTCCTACACGCATCGAAGAAATCCTCATCCTTTTGCCGACGAGGGAATAACGTACCCGCCGCTTAATCCGCCACATAATGTGAGCGTCATAGCTGTAGGAGTAGAAATTAAGTGGGATGGTGGTGCAGGTCCAGGATTGGATTATGAGACCGCTTCTGTCGATGGTGATGGAAATCATTACTATGATTATACTATCACCGCGTGGGACGCAGTTGATGAGGGGCGATCCTGTGAGAACTCAGTAGACCCGGCATGGAAGTTATCGGAGACTTTTCGTTTATACGTCACTGACGTAGATGAAACGATAAATTATCCCCCGACATTTGATACTCAGATGGACCAAATGGCGGTGTTTGAGAATGCCGATCCTGATGTAGAGATATGTTGTTCCATAGTTGATGTTTCTGACAGGGATACCGCGCCCGAGGACTTGGTATACTCGTTACGTGGTGACGACGCTGATTCTTTTAGAATCACTACCGGCGCTATGTATCCTTCTGGAAACGGTCAACCAAATGGATTTATCTTTGCGACACGAACGTTTGATTACGAGACGAAGAATAGGTATGAAGTGACGGCTCGTGTAGAAGACCCAGAAGGACTATTCCTTGAACGTAGTTTTACAATACATGTCGTAGACGTAGTGAACGAAGGGTGCGGTCCTCCTCATTTCCCTGGAAATGGAATTAGTCCATTTGATGTACGGGTTCATTTAAGTAATACAGATTCAAATGGAAACATACGCTCGTATGATGATGGTAATTGTACTGTGGAGCCCCCGCCAGTAGAAGAGGAAGTAGAAAATACTCCTCCTCCAACAACTGGTAGAACTTCTCCTCCTCTGGTGAGTAATCCTCCTTCTTCTAGTAATTCAGATGGAGGTGGTGGTGGTGGATCCGGGGGTAATTCAGGCGGTGGAGGCGGAGGGTCCAGTAGTAGTTCAGGAAATGGAAATTCTTCTTTAACAAATACGACCCCTAACTCTGACGAGGAAACTCAACTGGGACCGGAATCGCCCGTTTATTCTCTGGAGAATCCGGGACCGAATTCCTTTCAAAGTGGAGTGGGACTCATATCCGGTTGGGTATGTGACGCCGAGGTTGTCGAGATCGAGTTGAATGGTGCGCCGCAGGAGGCGGCGTATGGCACGCTTCGGTCCGACACGGAAGCTGTCTGTGGCGATATCGACAACGGCTTTGGTCTCTTATTCAACTGGAATCTGTTGGGGGATGGAGAGCATACTATTGTCGCGTTTTCTGACGGAGAAGAGTTCGGACGGACTACCTTCACTGTCACTACCCTGGGTCAAGAATTTGTGAGTGACGTTCCCGAAAGGACCGTAACTATTGAAGACTGGCCAGGATCGGGTGAAACGGTCACGCTTGAATGGCAACAGAGTCTTCAGAACTTTGTGATTACGGATATGGAGTAGAAGAATGGGAATTAAAATGTTCTTCATTGTTTTCTTAATGATCGTATCTTTTTTGACGCCCTAAGCAGAAGCTCATGTCGGCAACCCCTGTTTGGAGGCGGATTACGCCGATGAAAGTCATACTTGTTACATAACCGAAGAGGAGAGTTTAGCCGGGGTAACAGACACAGCAGAACTTTGTGCGTGCCCACGGCCCGGCCCCGACCGGGGAGAGTCGGGTCGGGGTGCCCGGCGTCGGCACGCTGGAGAATCCGGGGCCGAACTCGTTTCAGAGTGGCATTGGGGTGATCTCGGGCTGGGTGTGTGCGGCCGACGAGGTCAAGGTCGCGATTGGGGACACCGGGCGGCAGCTCGCTGCCTATGGGACGGAGCGGGTGGATACGCTGGATGCGCGTGGCGATACGGACAACGGCTTTGGGTTGTTGTTCAACTGGAACCTGTTGGGCGAGGGCGAGCATGAGGTAGTCGCCTTTGTGGACGGCGAAGAGTTAGGCCGGGCCACGGTGCAAGTGACGACGCTGGGCGTGGAGTTTCTACGGGGGGTTGAAGGGGAGTGTACGGTCAAGGACTTCCCGGCTCTGGGGCAGACGGTCACGTTGGAGTGGCAACAGAATAGTCAGAACTTTGTGATTACGGCCGTGGAGTAGGGGACCGACCCGCCCCCTTGATACCTATATCATTCCCGAAAGGGAGGAGCACGTTTATGGCCCGTGGATTATCTGTACCGGCAAGAGATCGTCACCTGGCAGACCGTCTTGTGCAAGCGCTCCTGCCCCTCATCGAGGAACGCTTGGCCCACAAATTTGCGGCCTTTGAGCAGAGAATCGATGAGCAGGTGCAAGCAGGTGAGAAGCGCAGGGGTCCTCGGTTCGAGGTCTTTTCCGATCTGTACTACCCCCATAGTCAAAGCGGTACACTTTGCTCGGGCCTTTGGTACACTTTCGCCCCTCACTGGTACAAATAGAAAGAGGAATGTCGATGAGTAAGCCTGACCGCCTATCGATAATCAGGAGAACGACCTGTTTAGTAGAGAGAGGCCGACTCAGTGGCAATGGACTACTGGGTGGTCGCGTCCGACGCTACAATCTCCGTTCTTCTCGGTACAGGACTCTACCCGGTAAGCAACTCAGTAGACGACGGCCGCTTGCCTGGCTCAAATACGCCGCCCACTGATCCACGAGTGTACGCCAGCGCTCAAATAAGTCTGAGCGCGCATAGGCCGCTTCTACCTTGTTTGTTTAATATAGAGGGGAACATCTCGGACCTGCTGAGACCTGCTATCCCAACAAGAGGGATAGACTATCCAGGAACTTCTCTTGTGAAGGGCTGAAGGCATATGGGGGCGCTTCGTCCGAGAATATCCCTTCTTTTCCTGTCCATACTCCATGACTGCACCCCACTGGAAAAACCGGACAAGGACGCACCGGCATGAGTGACCAAGATGCACTCGAACGTATCCTGGCGGCGTTACATGACGCCATGCTCGACGATAGCCAGTGGCCGGCCACCTCAGCCCTGATCGATGAAGCCTGCGGGATGCAGGGCAATGCCCTGCTGGTCCGCAACGGCCCACAGGACAATGCCCGGGTCCTTTTCGTCGGGCTCTATTACCGGGGGGAGCGCCGCGAGGACTGGGAGCGCGAGTACCTTGAGGTCTACCACTCCCTGGACGAAAGCGTGCCGCGTTTCCGGCAACTGTCCGACAGCCGCGTGGTGCACGTCACCAACCTGTACACCGCCGAGGAGTTAAGGACCTCGCCCGCCTATAACGAAGGGTTCGCTCGGGCCAGCATGCAGGATGGCGTGAAGGTGCGTCTGGACGGGCCGGACGGTTCCCATATCGCCTGGGCGACCGCCGACCCCGTCTCCCCGAACGGTTGGGAGTCCTCGCATCTCACGCTGCTCAAAGCGCTGCTGCCTCACATCCGGCAATTTGTCCGGGTCCGGCAGACGCTGGTCAAAGCCGAGGCGTTGGGCGCGTCCGTGACCGCCCTGCTCGACACCCCTCGGGTCGGCGTCATCCATCTGGACCGGGACGGGCGGGTCGTGGAGGCGAATGACCGGGCCCGCGTCCTCCTGCGGCACGGCGATGGGCTGTCGGACCGGGACGGGGTACTGTCCACCCGCGTGCCGGCCGACCGGGCCCGCCTGGAGCGGCTGGTGGCCGCCGCGCTGCCGACCTCCCGCGCCCCCGCCGTCAGTGGGTCGATGCTGCTCCACCGGACGTCCACGCTGCCGCCGTTCGTGGTGCACGTCAAACCCGTGCGTGTCCGGCAGCTGGACTTTGGGGCGCGGTACGTCGAGGCGCTAGTGCTGATTACCGAGTCAGGGTACGTGCCCCGCATCGATCCCGCTCTGGTGGCCAAGACCCTGGGGCTGACGCCAGTGGAGAGCCAGATGGCGGTCTGGTTGGCGGAAGGCCAGACCGTGCGCGAGATTGCCGGGGCGACGGGGCGCACGGCCGGCTCCGTCTATTGGCACCTGAATCATATCTACCGCAAGCAGGGCCTCTCCCGGCAGGCGGACTTGGTACGGCGGGTGCTGTCGGTGGCTACGTTCGTCTGACCCCCGGGCGGGGGAATTTTTCTATAATTTTATAGGCGACAGGGGCCGCGGAATTGCGTATAGGAACCTTTCCTCAGACGCCGGCGGGCGGAGAGGTGGTAGGAAGAGGAGAAGCCTCACATGTTCTTAACCAGCCTGTGGTGCACGGCCGCATTACAAGGTGGGACGGCCTTGGCCGTCGCCGGCGCGGAAGGCGGAGGGCGTGACGACCCGACTCTCGAACGCTGAACGCTCTCACCGGACCCGGCGCGCCCTGCTTGACGTGGGTCGGGCGTTGTTTGCCGACGTGGGCTATGCCCGCACCACGACGGAAGAGCTTGTCCGGCGGGCGGGCGTGACCCGCGGGGCGTTGTACTATCACTTTCCCGACAAAACCGCGCTCTTCGAAGCCGTGTTTGAGGAAGTCCACCAGGAATGCCTCCAAGCGATGAGCACAGGCATGGAGACGGCTGAGGGCGACCCGTGGGAACGGTTTATGGCGAGTCTGCGGGTGTTGATTGCACAGCTTGGACGCCCGGACGTCCAGCGTATTGTCGTTGATGGTCCGGCGATCCGGGGTTGGTCCAGCACACGACAGGGGCCGCTGGGTCCGCAGAGCCTGCGTGCCGTTTGTGAGCAGTTGGTCGCCGAGGGGGTGATTACACCCCTGCCACTCGATCCCCTGTGCCGCCTGGTGTGGACGGCCTGCTCCGAGGCGGCGCTCCACATTGCCCAGCCCGAGACGAGCGGTGGGGACCAGCAGGAAATGATCGCCACGCTGATGTGTCTGCTCGGCAGACTGCGGTGCAAGCAGGAGGCTGGGGACAGGCAGGAGTGACGCACATGGGCCGGTGGGGGTCGCGTATGCCTAGCCTCTCTCTCCGAGAGAAGCGGCGACGAGAATTTTGGTAGGGCTCTCGCAAGTCGAATAGATTCGAAGGTGGCGAAGAGGGTCAGCGTATTTCGGGGTGGGAATCTCATTCATCTCCGTATCACCTGGGAGGGGCAGGAATTCATCGACAGCACCCGAAATGAAGATGTTTGGAAACGCGCAAAAGAGCAGTGCGGTGGACGTTCGGGCTTACGCAGTCTCGACGAGTAAGGGTGGCCGCGCAGTTTGAAAGCCGGCGGCATTCCGATGTCCGCCTCCGCCATAGTGCTTGGCGACCGCACTGACATCGAAGTCTCCCACCGAGCGGAGACTCCACTCCCGGCGGTCCTCGGCAGTATCCCGATAGCTGGCACTGAACGCCGCCGCGGGAAACATCTCGCATAATCGATGCCCCAGGTCGGAGGTATTCCCGGTGGCATTGACGACGGGGACCCGGT
Organism: Binatia bacterium; assembly: GCA_963664395.2. Lineage (GTDB taxonomy): Bacteria > Desulfobacterota > Binatia > Bin18 > Bin18 > Bin18. Next base: position 117,047 of record OY761159.2, read on the forward strand.
AGCCACCCAGCTCCATCCACATCACTGCGGCCAGCAATTCCTCTACGTCGTGGGCTTGTTTGCGCAGAATCGCCTCGCCGTCCGCAAGAAGCTGCGGCAGGGCATCCGCCGCGGCTAATTTTTCCGCCCAGACGCTAAAATCGTACGGATAGCTTCGGATGGCCGCATTGATCGCCTGACTGCCCGGCAAGGCATGCTGCCACAGGTCCCGATCTTTAATATAGCGCAGGAGTTGCGGGCAATCCATCTCGGGATGAAAATACTGCCAGGCCAGGGTCGCGCCCGACTCATCCATGTCAAAAAGGGCAAAAAGACCTGACTGTGCCTGGTCAGGATCAAACCGAGGAGGTTGCTCCCGGATATCCGCAAGCGCGGCCTGCGCCGATTTATGATGATCCAGGATGGTAATGTGGGCAACGCTCTGCCTCAGTTGCGCGAGTTGTTCTGCCGGATAGGCAAAATCAACCATGAAGAGGCGCGCACAGTTCGGGAGGGGCGGCGGCGGCACACCGTGACGAACCGGCACATAGGTCGCCGTCTCGCCCAGTCGATTCCAGGCGGCCCAGGCTGCCCCAAAGCCGTCCGGACAATGGGCGTGGTAGAGAACATAGTCGCGCATCAGCTACTCCCGCATCATATTTGGGCGATATTGACTATCCTGACGATATTGCACAAGCGTATAATTAGTATAGCAGTTCGGGCGACAGGCAGACGCCCGTTATTAGAATGCCCGAATACTTCTCTTTTTGATACCGGCCCAGACTCAGCGGCCCAGGGTATTTCTCTGGCCAATCCGAACAGGTATGTAGTACAATTCCATTCCGTCAGGACTCGGAACGGGCGGAAGAGCAGGCAGTACGATAAGCAAGAAGATTGAAATCCTTATGCAACCTGGATCCATAGTTATTTACCGTGAACGTGGGCACCTCGCGCTGGGCGTTGTCCAAAAAGTAAGCACACTAGGAAAAGGCAGTCTGGAGCTGCTTGGAGAAAATGACAAAAAACTCTCCTTATCGAGGGATCGTATTTTCTTTGACTGTCGGTCGACGTTTCCACTCGACCAGTCTCCCCTAGACCGCAAAAGACGCCTCACAGAGCTACGGGATCAAATACAGCATTACGCTCAAACTACCGATCTCAAAGAGCTGTGGGAACTGTTGGAAGCGGACCATACGGCTGTCTTCACCTGGCAGGAATTAGCCGAATTTGTTGTTTCTGCTGATGAGCCGTTCGCCATGGCCGGTGTCCTCGATGCACTCTGGAACCAGTCTTTGTATTTTAAGGAAAAACAAGCCGGCTCTTTTTCTCCACGAGACGTGCAGGGTGTGGAAGAGTGTCTGCTTCAGCAGCAACGAGAATACGAAAAGGACCGGGAACAGCAAGTCTTCCTCACCTGGGTCGAAGCGCAGCTGCAAGGACAGCCCGCCGGTGAGCCACCTCCAGGCCATAAACAATTTCTCTCACTGATTCAGGGCCTTGCTTTATACGGCGAGGGATATGACAAACGACTCCAAGCCCTTCAATTATTGAATGTCATTGGCTTTCAAGGCAAAGGACAGCCCTGGTATGTTGCGTTTCAGTTGCTCGTTCAGCTCGGAATCTGGCAGCCGGACGAAGAACTCTGCCTGCTGCGCTATCATATTCCGACCCAGTTTTCTGAGGAAGCACTCCAAGCGGCTCACGACCTGCCAACCTTTTCGCTGGAGACGGCAGACAGCAGCGAGCAAGACCAGCTGGAAGACCTGACCGCTTTAGAGACGCTGACGATCGATGACGCCGATACTGACGAGATCGACGACGCGCTCAGCCTGACCGAGCAGGACGGGCAGGTACTCATCGGTATCCATATTGCCGATGCTGGCTATTATGTTCGCCCACACAGCATTCTCGACAAATCCGCATTGGCACGCGGGACGACCATTTATCTGCCGAGCGGCAAGTTCCCCATGCTGCCGCCCGTCATTAGCGAAGATAAAGCCAGTCTCGTTGCGCAGGCGGAGAGACCGGCGCTCAGCTTTTTTGTGCGTATTGATGATACGGGGCAACTCCAGCCCGAACGCATTACACGCAGTATCGTTCGGGTGTCACATCGCCTGTCCTATACTGAAGCAGACGCAGCCTTAGCCGCAGGCAGTACAGCATCCTATCGCTCGACCCTACAGCGCCTCGCCCAACTCGCCCGGAAACGGAAAGAGCAACGGATCGCCCAAGGGGCCATTCTGATTGACGGAGACGAGGTCAAGGTCAAAGTCAGAGATGGAAGCATTACAACGACCTTGCTCAGCAATGACTCACCGTCTCGTGGTCTGGTGAGTGAATGTATGATCATGGCCAATGAAACAGCGGCCCGCTATTGCCACGCCAACAACCTCCCCGCACTCTATATCGGCCAGCCGCCTCCGGATGAAACGATTCCGGTCCGATCCGATTTACCCACACGGCAAACCCATGTCCATGCTGCCAGACGCTTGATGGCCCCGTCCCAGCTCGGCACCCTGCCAGAGGCGCATACCGCCTTAGGGCTCCCCTTGTATACCCAGGCAACCTCCCCACTCCGGCGTTATACCGATCTCCAGATGCATCACCAGATCAAGCATCATCTTACGCATGGCAGCCCCTTGTTTCAGGAAAGCCAACTCCAAGTCGTTGCGGCCAGTGCCCAGGCCGCGATTGGAGATGCCCGCCGCTGCGAGCGCGAGAGCACGCGATTTTGGTTACTGCGTTTACTTGAGGGGCAGCAAGGAGAGGTCGTCAGCGGTCAAGTCGTGCGCGCCCAGCACCGCCGACTCTTTGTCGAGTTGGACGAGACGCTGCTGTTCGTCCCCATTAACAATGCGCCGCCCTTACCCCTCGGAACGCCAGTCCGAGTCAGCCTCAACCACGTCGATGCCCGACGCGACACGCTGAGCGTGAAGCTCGTTGAGAGCGAGGAGTAATACCCTCGTCCGGTTTTACGTCCTACCGGACGACCAGTCCCAGGCAGCTGCGGGCAGTATCACCACATGACCACGCCGCCGTCGATATTGAGGGACTGGCCGGTAATATACGACGCCTCAGGCGTACACAGATAAGCCAGAAATTTGCCAATCTCCGTATCGGAACCGGGCCGATTCAGGGGGATCAACTGCTGAACCGTTTTGTTCCAGGTTTCATCACGTCCGAGATCGTCCATACGCGAGGTATCAATGATGCCCGGACAGACCGCGTTGACCCGAATATTATGCGTGGCCAATTCCATGGCCAGGGCTTGGGTAAAACCCTGAATGCCGAAGTTCGACGTACAGTAGGCCACCATATTCGGGTTGCCCTTTTTGCCCGCAATGGACGAGACATTCAGGATACTTCCCCCCTGGCCTTGCTGAATCATGGTCGGCACCACAGCCTGACTCATCAAAAAACTACCGGTGAGCTTAATGTCGAGGACCTTACGCCACACGTCTTCGGGGAGTTCGGTCAGGGGCACCCGGTCCGGCCCACGTGCAAAAGCGGAATTGTTGATCAGGATATCAATCCGGCCGAATTCCTTGAGCGTTGCGTCCACGCTGTCTTGTACCGCCGCACTGTCGGTGATATTGGCAACCACAGGTAAGCAGCGCCTCCCAACGTCCCGAACCTGCTCGGCAGTACTCTCAATATCCCGCCAGCCAGCGGCCTTTTCATCTTCCGGATAATATTGGGGATCGCGCCCGGTTCCAGTGACAACAACGTCAGCTCCAAGTTTAGCCAGCGCCAGCGCGGCAGCGCGGCCGATACCGCGTAAGCGCCCTGCCCCGGTTATAATCGCTACTTTTCCATCAAGGCTGCCCATCGTTCTCTCCCCGGTCAGCGGTACGCTACGCACCAAGCGCTTCGGCAAACAGTTTTTTCACTCTATCCCAGGCGTCAGTCGCCGCGGCCTCATTATACGACCCGCGCTGGTTACAGAAAAACCCGTGATCGGCGTCAGGATAGACAACCACTTCATGCCGAATGGCGTTGGATTCAAGGGCGGCCCGGATCGTATCCACATCGGTCATAGGGATGTGGGCATCCTTGCCGCCGAACAGACACAGCATGCGGCCCTCAATGTGCCCGGTCCGGCCGACGGTTGACGGCTGGCCGCCAAAGCCTTGCGCCCCGGCAATCCCGCCGCCGTAGAAGCTGGCTGCTGCGACCACATCGGTTTCACACGCCGCTAAATAGGTCATGTGCCCGCCAACACAAAATCCCATGGCACCAATTTTGTTGCCAATCACAAAGTTCTTTCGTTTGAGAAAAGAGACGGCCGCCAGCGCATCAGCCGCCATTTCATCTGCGTTGAGCTGGTTCAGGAGCTTAATGCCCTCTTCCATACCTGTTTCGTCATACCCGTACTCCACCCCAGGACCGGTACGATGAAAGAAGTCCGGCGCAAGCGCGACATAGCCCTCTTTTGCTATCCGTTCGGTGACATCCTGAATATGGGAATTTACGCCAAAAATTTCCATAAAGACGAGCACTGCCGGACGGGGCGTCGTGTCAGCCGGCCGGACCATATAGCCGCCCATAGTCTGCGCGTCAATATTGATATGAACGCGCTCAGTCGTAATCTCCATCAGATTCTCCTTATGCACTGTCCTATTTTCAGGCGTGACCTTACTACGAGCATGTACCAGCAGCAATGGTCGCCTCCGTTTTTCTCACATACCCGTACACCCTCGTCAAGGCGCTGGGGGTGTGATACAGCGGGGCGGTGGTCATCACATTATAAGGAGGGCGCTATGCCGCATGTTCATCGAGATGGAGTGAATATTTATTACGAAAGCTATGGATCAGGAACGCCGATTGTTTTTCTCCATCCTTTTTCGACTAATGGCTATATTTGGTATTTTCAGACCTTTTCGTTTGCACAGAATTATCAATGCATCAGCGTCGATCACCGTGGACATGGGCGTTCGGACAAGCCCGAGTCCGGCTATGCCATTGCAGAGATGGCGGCTGATGTCGCAGCCATTCTTGATGCAACCGGCAACGAGAAGGCGGTCCTGGTCGGCAATTCGATTGGCGGCATGATTGCCATGCAGTTCAACCTCGACTTTCCGGATCGAGTCCTGGGCACGGCCATCGTCAGCAGCGGAACCAACCTCGCAGCCGGCATGCCACCTGAAGCCATGCACGCCTTTCAGCAGGACCTCAACGGCGCGTTCGGTGGACTGATGGAAGGGGCAGTCTCGGCGAAGACCAAGCAGGACAAGCCGGAAATTTTAGACCTGATAAAAGCCAGTTTCGCGGTTGATGACAATTTCACCGAGCAGGTTTTCTTTGCCAACGCGGCCGACCCCAACGGGGTCTTTAACTGGAATATTTCGGATCAACTCAAGAACATTACAAAGCCGACCATCATTTTTGCCGGTGAAGAAGATCACGCCACACCAGTCGAAGCCAACCAGTTCCTGGCTGATAATATTCCCAATGCCCGCATCAAAATCCTTAAAGACGTTGGCCACTTTTACCAATTGGAAAAACCGGCGGATTTCAACGCGGACTTAGCTCAGTTCTTGAAACAGGTCGTTGCGTGACGCGCAGTTCCGGCTCGTTTCTTCATTGATGAGAGTTGAAACATGAGCGATGCTTCACTGGCCGGCATGGTTCTTGACCGGGCCGCGCGGTACGGCTCAAAGCGCGTTTTCATGCGCAAACGCGGCAGCTCTTGGGAAGACGTTTCCTGGCAACAGTTCGGCGATCAAATTGTTCGCGCCGCCCAGGGGCTGGCGGCCATAGGCTTTCAGCCGGGCGACCGGCTGGCCATCCTGGCCGACAATCGACCCGAATGGCCGCTGATTGATCTGGCCTGTCTCTATCTCGGGGGCGTCGATGTTCCGCTGTATTTGACCAGCCCTCCAACTGATCTGGCCTATATCCTGAAAGACGCCGGCGTGACTTTCCTCGCCCTCGCGGGCGATGATCAACGCAAGAAAATTGAGCAGATAGCCTCAGACGTTCCCAGCCTGACACAGGTCATTCATCTCGACTCCGAGTCCACCCCAGACGCCGGACAGCTCGCCCACCTTCCCGCGCTCAGCCTGCAAGAACTCCTCGTGCAAGGCGAAAAAACGGCTGGCGCCACACAGCCAGTCCCCCATCCCGACCTGGCCACCATCATCTATACCTCAGGCACCACTGGCCAGCCCAAAGGGGTCATGCTGACCCACGCGAATATGCTGGCGAACGCCGAGGACGCCAGCGCCATCCTGCCGATTGCCGAAGACGACCTGAGCCTGTCCTTTCTGCCCCTGTCGCATGGCTTCGAGCGGACCGGCGGGCTCTACACGATATTGCGGGCCGGCGGCAGCATCGCCTACGGTGGCGGAATCGCCAGCCTGACCGATGACCTGCGCCAAGTCCGACCGACCATGCTGGGCTGCGTGCCGCGTGTGCTGGAGCGGGTCTACCAGCACGTGCTGGGCGAAAAAGAGAGTGCGTCCTTGGTGAAGCAGAAAATTCTCGGCTGGGTGCTGGACGTCGGACGAGCAGCCGGCCGGGTGCGCACGGCCGACACAACGCACGAAACGGCCCTGCCGTTTCCGCTCAGGCTGCAACATCACGTGGCCGACCGGCTCGTGTTCCGCAAGCTGCGTCAGGCACTCGGCGGGCAGATCCGCTTCCTGGTGTCCGGAGGCGCTCCGCTCAACGCGGACTTGGCCTGCTTCTTTCACGGCGCCGGCATACCCGTCTATGAGGGTTACGGCCTGACCGAGGCCGGGCCGGTTGTCACCTGCAATGCACCGGGCCGCAGCCGGGTCGGCAGCGTCGGCCCTGCCCTGCCCCAGGTATCCGTGCGCATCGCCGCTGACGGAGAGGTGTGCGTACGCGGCCCAAACGTCATGCGCGGCTATTACAACCGGCCGGACGACACGGCCGAGGCGCTGGATGCCCAGGGCTGGCTGCACACCGGCGACATCGGAGAGGTCGACGCGCAGGGCTTTCTGACCATCACCGACCGCAAGAAAAACCTGCTCATCACCTCGCAGGGCGAGAACGTTGCCCCGCAGTCCATTGAAGGCTGCTTTCGCCAGGAGCCACTGATTGAAGAGGCCTGTCTGATCGGAGACCAGCGCCCCTATCTGACCGTGCTGCTGGTGCCCGACCGCGAGTTCGTGGAGATCACGGCACGCAAGCACGGGCTCAGCGGAGAGTGGCCGGGCCTGCTGGACCATCCCACCATCCGGGCACTGTTTGAGCAGTGTTTCGAGACCGTGAACAGCAGCCTGCCGCGGCATGCCCAGCCCCGCAAGTTCGCACTGCTCCCCGAGCCGTTCTCGCAGGAGCGCAATGAGCTGACTCCAACCCTCAAGGTCAAACGACGTACAGTGCTGCAAACGCGGCAGGCCGAGATTGACGGCCTGTACCCGGACCAGCAGTGACGTTCCGCACCGTCTCATGAGCCTGGAAACAGTTGACGACATTGAGGTACTGCTGGACGTTTTTCCGCCAGCGCTGCGCCAGGCCGTGTTGCAGGAAAGCACCCTGCACGACTTGCTGGAAGTCATTCTCGACCTGGGCCGCCCGCCCGAGGCGCGTTATGTCGCCAAGACCACCGACCTGGCCTCCGAGCCGGTCGCTGCCGAGACCATCGCCTTCGTGGTGGAACGCATCGGAGCGTTCAGCCACGATAACCGGGCCGGCATTCCGCGCACCCTGCACCGCATCTCCGCGCTGCGCAACCGCACGGGCGGCATCATTGGGCTGACCTGCCGGGTCGGCCGGGCCGTGTTCGGGACGCTCGATATCGTTCAGGACTTGGTCCACCAGCCGGACAAGAGCATCCTGCTCTTAGGCCCACCAGGGGTTGGCAAAACCACGTTGCTGCGCGAGGCGGCCCGCGTGTTAGCCGACGAGGACGGCAAACGGGTCGTTATCGTGGATACCTCAAACGAAATTGCCGGCGACGGAGATATTCCCCACTCTGCTATTGGGCGCGCCCGTCGGATGCAGGTGCCCTCACCGGACCGTCAGCACCGGGTGATGATCGAAGCGGTCGAAAATCACATGCCCGAAGTCATTGTGGTGGATGAGATAGGGACAGAAGCTGAGGCCGAGGCTGCCCGAACGATTGCCGAGCGCGGAGTCCGGCTTATTGCCACGGCCCATGGTGGAACGCTGGAGAATTTAGTCCTCAATCCCACCCTGTCGGACCTCCTTGGTGGCGTGCAGTCGGTGACCCTGGGCGATGACGAAGCCCGTCGCCGCCGGACCCAAAAGACCGTTCAGGAACGGAAAGCGCCGCCAACATTCGACGTGCTGATTGAAATCCATGCTCGGCACCGCTTTGCCGTACATCCTGACGTGGCAGCCGCGGTTGACGGCTTGTTACGGGGCTGGAGTTCCAGCCTGGAGATACGTACCCGCCAGGAAGACGGCAGCATTACAACCGAACAACTGACGGATACGGATTCCTCTGTCCAGAGCAATACCGCAGCCCACACGCAGAGTACGCACCACACACAAGCGCGTCAAGTATTACGGATTTATCCCTATGGCATTAATCGACAGCGTCTTGAACACGCCATCCACGATCTGGATGTCCCCGCTCGCGTTGTCACCCAACCGACATATGCAGATGTCATTCTCACGGTCAGGGGCCAGACCAAACGGCAGCCAAAAGCGCTCCGTTTGCTGGTAGAACGCGGAATGCCGCTCTCCGCCTTACGGAGTGACACGGCATCTCAAATGGGGAAATTTCTACGCGATCATCTCAGCGAGGAATTTCCCGAGGACCGGGCCGCACTGGCCGAAGCAGAAGCAGGCGTGCAACGGGTGATTGCCCAAAACGAGCAGTGTGAGCTTTCTCCGCAACGCGCCCGGCTGCGCCGCCTGCAGCATCAATTGGTGAAGAGCTATGGCTTGATTTCACACAGCGAAGGGGAAGAGCCGTTTCGGCGGCTTATTGTCTATCCGGTCGGGCGCTGAAACGGGCGACCTGTCCGTCGCCCCTCCAAACCTTGGTCTATCCACTGGTCACCGGCTACGAGCCAATGACCAGCGCCACGCTCGTCGTGCCCGAGCCACCAATATTCAAGGTCGCGATCTTTTTTGCGCCTTCAATTTGGTATTCTCCGGCCGTTTCCGTCACTTGGCGGAAGGCATCCAAGGCTTGCCGCGTACCTGTCGCGCCAACGGGATGGCCACAGCCGATCAAACCACCGCTGGCGTTGATCGGCAGCTTACCGCCGAATTCAATCACGCCGTCTTCAATGGCTCGCCACGATTCGCCCGGGTCGGTTAAACCGAAATGATCAATTGCCATATACTCTGACGTGGTAAAGCAATCGTGCGTCTCAATGCCCTGTACATTCCAGACATCGGACAAACCAGCCCGCTGGAAGGCATCGACAATGGCCTGCCGCGTATGGGGCAACACGTAGGGATTGCCCTTGCTCTGGGCGATTTTGGTGTCAAATTTGATCGGCGCGGTGTGATGGCCCCACCCCAGAATCTTGGGCAGACTCGCCAAGGCCCGGCCTGTACGTTCGGCGTATTTTTTCGCAAAGGATTCAGAGGCCAGGAAAATCGAAGCCGCGCCGTCTGTGATTTGCGAACAGTCGCGCACCCGCAGCCGACCGGCCACTGGATTCACATATTTCCCAGAGTCCAGGTTTTGCGACTCGTCCGAAAACCAGCCTCGGGTTTGCGCTCTGGGGTTGCGGCGGGCGTTTGAGTAATTGACCTCGGCAATCCGAGTGAGATGCTCTTCCTGAAGCCCATAGCGTTCTTCATAGACATCGCCGAGCCGGCCGAACAGCTTTGGAAACGCAAACTCGACCCCTTTGGCTTCCTGGTCGTACCAGGCCGCAGTTCCGAGAAAATCGCCGCCCGTTGCCGGATCGACGGTCTTCATCTGTTCGACCCCAACGACCAGCGCCAGCTCATACCGTCCGGCTTCGATTTCAGCCGAAGCCATGAGCATGGAAATACTGCCTGACGCGCAGGCGGCTTCGTGTCGAGAGGTTGGAATACCTGAGAGTGCCGGATCGATTTCGGCCAGAAAGGCGCCGAGATGGCCTTGCTTGCAGTAGAGTTCAGCAGCGAAATTACCGACATGCGCGACATCGACTTCATGCGGGTCAATACCCGTTGATGTGAAGCCATCCGATACGGCTTCTTTGATCATATCGACAATGTCGTTCCCTTCTTTCATCCAGTTGCGGGCGAAATCGGTCTGATGCCCACCAAGCACATATACGGGTGCCGCCATAATACTCCTCCTCATACGCTAGACGTTTGGTTTCCTTTTAGATAAAGAGGGCGGTCGTTTGACGCAGTCGTCCTATCCTGCTCATAGGACAAGGTCAATCAGCACTCGCATGGCAGAGCATCACACATCGCTCGCCGGTTGCCGCGCGTCCACCGCTTCGAATGGCGGCGAGGTCCCACCTACGGCTTCGAGCATTTCAACGACTTTGGCTTTGCTATTTTTCTTCGCAAAATAGAGTGCTGTCTGGCCGTAGTCATCCTCGGCGTTGACATCAGCGCCACGCGCAAGCAGCATTTCTACAATGTCAATGTGGCCGAGCCGCGCGGCCACGATGAGGGCCGTAGGGCCACCGAAGGGGCTGTGGGCATTGATGTCAACGCCTTGCTCCAGCATATCCATCATGGTCCTCATATCACCCAAACCGGCCGACCCAATAAAAATGTCCCATTCTATCACTTCCGGCGGGACATCCGATGAGGACCCGGAACGGAGCCATTCCAGGGAAAAGACTATCACCACGATAAGCAATCCAACTGCAATAAGCATTTTCTTGTCCATAGGGAAAGTCCTCCTTTCCTACAGCTGTATGGTATAATGTAGCGTCGAAAAAGAGGGGCTGTAAACCGTCCTGGCCGTTCTGCCGAGATATTGGGCGAGGCCGAATATCGTACTATGCGAGAGTGAGAGCAGCCTCTGGAGTCCGACCTAGTCGAGGCCAGTAGCGGCGCGCAACAGCACCTTGCGCGCCCCACGCCGTGCGGCATGGTTGAAGGCCTGAATACCATCGGAAAGCGGATACACCGTTTCAATCAGTGAGGCAATCGGAATCCGGTTGTGGGCCAACGCGTCCAGGGCTGGGGGAAACGGGCCGCAGCGCGAGCCTACGACAGTGACTTCGTTTATCACTAACGGTGCAAGCGAGAGGGTATGATTCTCCGCGACCGTACTTTTCAGCACCAGCGTGCCACGTGGCCGGACGGCAGCCAGGGCACGCTGTAGGCCGGCGGGAGAGCCGGTTGCTTCAACCACCAGATCAACTGCGTGAGATTGCCAGTCGGACAGGTCAACCCCTCTCATGCCGGCATTCCTCACCAGGGCGAGTTTCTTGTCATGCCGACCAACAACCGTCACAGCCGCGCCGGCTTGATCCAGCACAAACGCGCACAGCAAACCCAGCTTGCCATCGCCAAGCACCACCGCCTGTATCCCAGGCTGGATATGTATTTGTTCTAAGATCTCAAACGCGGCAGCAAGCGGCTCGGTGAAAACCGCGGCTTCGTCAGAAACAGCGTCCGGGACGGGATGCAGATTGGCAATCGGCACCGCCATATATTCGGCAAAACTGCCGTCTACCCCCAGGATGCCCATGACCTGGCGTGTTGGGCAGTGGCGTTTCAGGCCGCTCAGACATGCTGCACATATACCACAGCCGAAATTGATCTCACCAACAATACGCTTGCCTGAAAGGTCGCCAGGTCCCTCCGTGACTTCGCCCACAAATTCATGGCCAGGAACCCCTGTGAAGCCCATATAGCCTTTGAGAATCTGGAGATCCGTCGAACACACCCCCGCCAGCCGCACCCGCACCAGCGCCCGCTCATCGCTCGCGTGCGGCGTGTGATACTGCCCCTGCACACGCAGGTTTTGTCCGTCCCAGTGAAGCGCGCGCATGATTCGCTCAATATAGGGGCAGGGCTGCCCCCTCCCCTCACCGGCACCCCCATGGGGTCGCCCCGCCGAGGGTTGTGCAATTACGACTCCAAATTCGACTTTTGGGCGAAGTCCTCCATGAACCCCACGCCTTCTTCCAATTTGTCGCTCCATAGCGGCAGCGGCGCAAGAAAGGAATCATAGCCCAGGTCCTGATAGCGTTTGGTCTCTTCAATGAACGCATCAACCGAGGTCGTGTAGGCCGGAGCAACTAAAATTTTGATGCTGTTCATGTCACGTCCGGCTTTGTCCGCGGCGACTCTAATCATCTCCACGCCTTCTTTGAAGCCGGTATAACTCTTGGCAACCGCAACCCAGCCGTCGCCGAGTTCAACTACCCGCCGCATGGCACGAGCCGAATGACCACCAATCCACACCGGCAGTGGATTCTGCACCGGCTTGGGTTCACATTTAATATCGCTAAACTGACAAAATTCTCCGTCAAACTGCGGATCAGGGTTGGTCCATAACTCGCGCATAGCGCGCAGATACTCATCGCTGAGTTTTCCGCGTTTCTTAAACGGAGCGCCGAGCAAACTGATTTCCTCTTCCATCCAGCCAATACCGGCCCCCAGCATCATACGTCCACGCGATAGTACGTCCAGGGTCGCAAACATCTTGGCGGTGACAATCGGGTTGCGGTGCGGCAGCACGAGCACCCACGTCCCCAGCCGCACCCGTTTGGTTGCGCCGGCCAGATAGCCCAAGAGCGCTAGAGGTTCAAGCAGGCCATCGGCAGGGTCGGCTGGGAAGTCACCCGTGTCATTATACGGATACCGAGACTTGATATTGGTCGGCATGATCACATGGTCTGCGACCCAGAGTGCATCATAGCCCAGCTCCTCCGCCTTCGTAGCAATAGTGGTGACCACGTCAACCGATCCAGGTCCGGTGGCCAAAGGACCAAGATTGGGAACCAGTAATCCTACTTTCATGGCATTCTCCTCCGTTGAAAAATTGATCTGAAAAACCAAGGCTCCTTTCCTATAGCGTCGCAGCCCGTTCGACAAGCGCGCGTTTCGGCTCTGTTGGCCACCTCTTCGATAATGCTCCGCTTTCCGCTATACAGTCGCTCAGCAAAAGGGAGGACTGCTATGACACAGGAAAACACGCAACCATCAATGCTGGCCGGCACTACGGTACTCGACTTTACTCAATATCTGGCCGGACCAACCGCAACCCGACTGATGGCCGAACTCGGGGCAAACGTCATAAAAGTCGAACAGGCCAAGGGGGGCGACCCGGCGCGATCCCTCCCGTTTGTGAAAGACAATCGCAGCATCTATTTCATCCAGCAGAATCGCGGCAAGAAGAGTCTGTGCGTTGATTTCAAGCGGTCCGAAGGCGTCGAACTGATCCGGGCGCTGATCCCGCAGGTTGATGTCGTCATTGAAAACTACGGCCCTGGAGTGATGGAGCGGCGCGGCTGGGATTACGCGTCTCTCAAGGCAATCAATCCCGGCATTGTCATGTGTTCCATCTCAGCCTTTGGACGCAAGAGTCCGCTCTCCCATTTGACCGGATACGATTATATTGCTCAAGGCTTTTCCGGCATCATGCATATGACCGGCGACCCGGACGGACCGCCGCGTTTTGTCGGCGTGGCCATTGCCGACGGTATTGCCGGAGTGAGTGCCTTTGGCGCATTGGGGTATGCCTTGCTGCACCGCGACCGGACGGGCCAAGGTCAGCATATTGATATCTCCATGGTCGATGCGCTCTATCATCTCCAGTCCGTTGAGGTCCAAGCCTTTGCCGCCAGCAACGGCAAATACAAACCCATGCGTTTTGGTTTACATCACTATGCCTCGTGCCCGTTGGGCGTATTCAAAAGTCCGCAGGGCTATTGTGTACTCTTGGCGCTCAACCGCCAGTGGCCGAATGTGGCCAAAGCGCTGGGCAAGCCGGAACTCGTAGACGATCCCCGCTTTGCCACAGCCAAAGCGCGCGGCCAAAATCAAAAAGAACTCATTGCCATGATCGAAGCCTGGCTGCAATCGTTTCCAACCGATGCGGCCGCCCTCAAAGCCTTGGCAGAGCATCGGGTGCCGGCCGGCCCCGTACTCTCCATTGAAGAGACGGTTGCACATCCGTATTTTGCCGCCCGCAAAATGGTCCGTCAGGTGCCGGACCAGATTCTGGGGGAGGTGACCATTCCGGGCTTTCCCTTCAAATACTCGGCCTTCCCGGATGAACTCGACCTGCGCGCGCCGCTGCTGGGCGAGAACAACGATGAAATTCTCAGCCACTATCTGGGCCGGTCTCAGGATACGATTACGGCTCTATACGATCAGGGTGTTTTGTATAAGGGAGAGCGGTAACGCCCGGCCTGACGCCTGGTCAAGTAGAAAAGCGCCAGGATCTCCTCACGCCGGCCGCAAGCCGTCCCAGCGCCGACACCACTGCCTGCGTTCCTGGTCCGAGAGCGCGAACAGACGCCCGGATTCAGACCGTGGCATGAGGGTGCAACGGTTCCGCGAAAATTGTACGATCAACCTGTCCAGCAGAGCCTCGCCCACTGGAGCCTTATCTTGAGCGGCCTGTGCCAGAATAACCCGTTCGGGCTGCCGCGACAGCTTTGCTATCAGCGTGTCCAGCAGTGCTTCGCCCTGACCTGACTGATCTGGGTCCGCCAGGAGCCTGTGCTCGGGAACTGACTTTCTCCTGAGTTGGGAAGATCGGGCAGACTGGGAAGATCGGGCAGACTGGGAAGATCGGGCGGACCGGGAAGCCGCGTAGCCGGCAAAGCCGCCATAATCTCGGGCCGAGGCTACACTGACCGCGTGCGCGGCACCGGACGCTCCGCTAGCCGTTTCCGACGGGCCGAGCAGACGCGTCATCTGAAATCCGAAGACGTTCATGGCCAAATCGTAACGACCGGGGAAAGAGGGGTTTTCCCCGACAGCCGCACGCCGCGTCTCGACGCGAGGAGCCGTGCCGCCGATCACGTCGAAAATCCACGGGCCGTGCTTGTACTGACCGCCGAAGGCAACCATCATATCGGTATGGTCGGCCAGCGTGGGCTTGAGCGCGTCGTCCTTGATGGCCCACGGCTCATACGAGAACCCGACACCGAGCATGAGGTTTTCGGATATCTGGTAGGTGAGCCCGGCACCGGTCCGCCAGCGGTCCTTGGCCCGGCCCACCGCGGGTTGATTCAGCGCAGTATACTTCTTAAACCGGACGCGCGTCTCATCGAACACGGACAGATGGCTCCAGCGCGCCTGACCGGCAAACGTCAGACGGTCGGTGATCCGGTACGCAAAGCCGAACTTGACGTTCTGCGGGATATTAAAATAGACCGTGGCGTCGTCGCCCATCCCGTCAACGCGCGCGTTGCCGAACATCCAGATTTTGCCGGGCGTCTTATAGGTCAGCCCCAGGTTGAGCCGGTCCGTGGGTTGATACATCAGCCCGATAGTCCCGAACACGCCCGGCCCGCGCACATCGAGATCGAGCCGACCGAGCGGAGTGGGCGATTTGGTCTTCAGCCGCCCATAGGTCGGGTTGATGCTGGCGCCGATGTGCAGATTCGACGCCAGCGAATAGGACAGGGACGGCGCCAGCGACACCGCTACCAACTCGGTAAAGAAATTGTTGGGGACTCCGTGCTCGGGCCTGGCCTCATGGTTGAAGGCGAAGCCCAGAGAGCCATACATGCCGATACCGAAGGCAAAAGGGGCGAACCGGTCGGTCCGATAGCCGAAGTTCGGCGCTATTGGGAATTCGCGGCTGGTGCTGTCATAATACCCGCGGCGGTCAGCGTCCGGACGAAACCCGAGCGCCCCTCGCGCCGGCCCGGGCAGTTGGTTGAAGAGACCCTGTCTGTTCTCATAGGACGGATGGAACATGATGTTGAACGAGCCGGTGGAGAAGGAGTTCGGCAGCAGGCTGAGTTGGGCCGGATTGTGGAACAGCGCGGTCGCCGCGTTGAATGGATAGGCCACCGCGTTGCCGACCACCATACCGTCACTGGCGGCCAGCCCCGGTGCGGTGAGCTGGCTGGCCTGCGCGAGGGAGCCGGTAGAGAGGACCGCGATCAGCGCCAGCGTCCATATCCCCGACTGCGAACGGCCTCTCAGAAGCTGTACCTTCCTCATCATCCCTGCTCCTCCTTGCTGTTGGAGCGGCCTAGCTTATGCGAACGTCGGGGGTTACAAAAGGGGGGTAGGCCGGATTAACACTCACCTCGGGACACGGAGAGGAGACACGGCATGAACCCACAATTGGAACGTATCCGAACGAATTGTCCACGCGACTGCTATGATGGCTGCGGTATCGTGATCGAGCGAAGAGACGGCGCAATTACTCGCGTGCTGGGCGACCCGGACCATCCGGTTTCGCGCGGCGCGTTGTGTGGTAAATGCGCGACGGCCTATAACGGCGTCTGGCAGGATGAGCAGGCACGTTTGTTATATCCGCTCAAACGGATCGGCCCCAAAGGCCACGGCCAGTTCGAGCGGATCAATTGGGACGAAGCCTTAGAAACAATTGCCTCGAAACTCCAGAACATTGTGAATACGACCGGCCCGGAAGCCATTATTCATACCCATTACACCGGCACGCTGTCTCTGCTGGCCTATATGTTTCCCCTGCGTTTCTTTCACCGCCTGGGTGCAACCGAAGTCGAGCCTGACACGATCTGCAATATGGCCGGACATGTTGCCTGGGGGCTGTTGTTCGGCAGTTCGTCCGTCGGCTTTGACCCCCGCACGGCCGCGGACTCGCGCTGTATTCTGGTCTGGGGCGCGAACCCGGCCCATTCCGCCCCACATGCGCACAAGCATTGGTTGCCCGAATCCCCTGCCCACAAGATCGTTGTCGATCCAATCCGGACGGAGACCGCAGCGCAGGCAGACCTCCACCTCCAGCCTTTTCCTGGAACTGATGCAGCTCTCGCCTTCAGCCTGTTGCACGTTCTGCACCGAGACGGATTTTTTCAGGCTGACTTCATAGCCAAGCACACCGTGGGCGGCGATGAATTGCTGCCCTTGTTAGCGCCCTGTACGCCCGCCTGGGGAGAGCAGAAAACCGGTGTTCCGGCAGATTTGATTGAACAAGCCGCCCATCTGTACGGACCCGGCCCTTCCCTGCTGTGGGCCGGACAGGGACTCCAAAGACAAACCACCGGCGGCAACATCATGCGCGCCTGTGGGCTGCTGCCGGCTCTGACCGGGAATATCGGCAAACCCGGCGCCGGCTTTTACTATCTGAATATCACCCCCGCCATTGCGGGCCTGGACTTTGATGCGCTGGCGGGCGGCTCGTTGGCAAATGGGAGACCGCCAAGCATCAGCCATATGGACTTTGCCGCGCGGCTCGAAGACGCCAGTGCCTCACAGGCCCTTCTGTGTTGGAATACCAACCCCGCGGCATCCGCCCCGCAGCAGCAACGCCTGCACGCCGCCCTCAAACGAGACGACCTGTTCACGGTGGCCATCGATTGTTTTCCCACAGACACCACGGATCTCGCCGACATTGTGCTGCCGGCGGCGAGCTTTCTCGAATTCGACGACCTGACCTTCAGTTATTTTCATCTCAACATCGGAGCGCAATCCAAAGCGCGCGAGCCCATGGGCGAGTCGCTGCCCAATCAGGAAATTTTTCGTCGTCTGGCCAAAGCTATGGGATTTGAAGAGCCGGCCTTATTTGAGTCGGACGCTGCTATCATCAGTCAACTCCTCACTGAGATGCGGCTCGGCTGTGACTTCAGCGCGTTACAACGTAAAGGCTGGCATTCCCTCAGCGACACACCTCTGATTTTCCATGAAGACCTGACATTCGATACGCCCAGCGGCAAGATCGAAATCGCCTCGGACAAGGCCGAGCAAAAAGGGCTGCCGCGGCTGCCTCAGCCCTGGGCCGACACAAAGCCAACGAACAACCGTTTCCGACTGCTGAGTCCGGCCTCGCGCTGGCGGCTCAACGACTCGTACGCCAACGACGCAAACATTCAGCAACGCGCAGGTCAGGCCGACGTCACCCTGCATCCGGACGACGCCGCTCGGCTGGGTGTGACGGACGGGACGCGCGTTCGGCTTGAAAATGAAACGGGCCAGCTTGAGTTGACCGCTACCATTGACGCTCTCGTTCCCCAGGGCGTGGCCCTTACGCATAAAGGCCGCTGGCCCAAGCTCGAAGCAGGGCGTCACAATGTGAATACGCTGAATCCAGGGACTCGGTCTGATATGGGCGAGAGTTCCAGCGTGCACAGTGTGGAAGTCACGATTCGTCCGTGTTAGGCCAAGGCGACGAGATTTTGTGGGCAAGATGCCCGCATTCCCATCTGTCGCGGGCGCTTCAGAGAGGCGCTTCTTGGCGACCCATAGGCGAGACTTCCCTGGCCTTTGTCCTTCTGTGTCGAGCCGAGGGACATCGACAGATGAGAGGCAACAGACTAATCTGGCCGATCTCACGCAATCGCTTACGCAAGAGAAACACCACGATAAAGGAGGGGCGTATGTCCTGGGGGTTTGAAACCGAGCCGGAATTTCAAAAAGAACTGGATTGGATTGCAGAATTTGTCCGTGAAGAGGTCGAGCCGCTGGACCATATTTTAGGTAATCAGTACGATATTCAGAATCCGCGTAACAAAAAAATTGTTCCCAAGCTCCAGGAACAGGTCAGGCAGCGCGGCCTGTGGGCCTGCCATCTGGGGCCGGAACTGGGCGGCCCCGGCTACGGCCAACTCAAGCTCGCTCTGATGAACGAGATACTGGGTCGCGCGCGCTTTGCGTCCATCGTCTTCGGCTGCCAGGCACCGGACACGGGCAACAGCGAAATACTGGCCCACTACGGCACGCCGGAACTGAAAGAACGCTTTCTCACACCCTTGCTCAACAATGAGATCGTGTCGTGCTTTTCCATGACCGAGCCGCACGCCGGCGCCGACCCCAAGATGTTCAAGTGCAAGGCTGAACGCGACGGCGATCAGTGGGTTATCAACGGCCAGAAGTGGTTCTCCTCAAACGCACGCTGGGCCAGCTTTCTGATCGTCATGGCCGTGACCGACCCGGACGCCGCGCCGTATCAGAGCATGTCCATGTTCGTTGTCCCGGCCGACACACCGGGTATCAACATCATTCGGAATGTCGGTATTGGCGACGAACGCGAAGACGAAGGCGACCACGCCTATATCAACTATGAAGACGTCAGGATTCCCGCGGATCACATCTTGGGCGGTCCCGGCCAAGGCTTTGAGGTGGCCCAGACGCGCTTGGGTGGCGGGCGGATTCACCACGCCATGCGCACTATTGGGCAGGTCAAGAAATCGTTCGATCTGATGTGTGAGCGGGTGTTGTCGCGCGAAACCCAGGGTGAAATCCTGGCTAACAAACAGATGGTCCAGGAAAAAATAGCGGACTCGTGGATCGAAATTGAGCAGTTCCGGCTACTCGTTCTACAAACGGCCTGGCGGATCGATAAATTCCAAGACTACCGCAAGGTGCGCAAAGACATTGCCGCGGTCAAGGCCCAGATGCCCAAAGTCTTTCACGACGTGGCGTGTCGGGCGCTCTACCTGCACGGTTCGCTGGGCGTGTCCAACGAGATGCCGTTCTCCAAACAGATCACCGAATCGTTCGTCATGGGCCTGGCCGACGGCCCGACCGAAGTGCACAAAGTCACCGTGGCCCGCCAGGTTCTGCGCGAATACGAAGGCACCAAGGGCCTGTTCCCCACCGGCCATTTACCGGCGTTGCGCGAGCAGGCGATTCGGAAATACGGAGAGTTGTTGGAGTTGGAAGTAGAGAATTTGTGAGGCCATCCCACCCAGGAGCACCTCGCAGACCGTCACCGATGGCGATAAACCTCTCGGCGGTGCGCAACTCGCACTACGAGTACGACAAGCGATTCGTTGAGCACCTCATACACGATACGATAGTCGCCCACACGCACTCGCCGAAGCCCCCGAAGTTCTCCTTTCAGTGGGCTCCCGGCGAGTGGCTGCTCGCCCAAACGATCAATGGCATGCACAATGCGTAGACGGTCGTGGTGCGGGATACCGGCCAGTTCCTTGGACGCGCTCCGCTTAATCCGAACCGAGTAGCTCATGTCTGACCTGATCCCAGTCCAATACCGAGTCTGTGGGATCACGGAGCCGTTCCAGAGCTACAGTGAGGTCGTCAAAATCCTCCAGATATCGTTCAACCGCCTGGCGAACGATATCCGTGCGGCTCCGGTTCAACTCCTTTGCAGCCGTGTCCAGCGCTTCGACTAATGTATCTGGTAGGCGTGTGGTTATCTGGTGCATGAAAGACCCTCCAGTTGATTTCATGTGACCCTGCTTACTGTACCGTATTGTATGCTTACCCCTCTTAGCCCCTAACAAAGTCGAGGGGCAGTTTTCTATCCAGGCGGTGGGGTGGGTTTCTAGCCGGTTCAGGAACCCACCCCGGCCCTTCGACAAGCTCAGGACCACCCCTCCGAGGAGGAGAGTCGATTCGGCAGGAGGTATCTCGTCTACGACGAGGGCGGCTTTCTCGCCGTCGGCAACTGATCGTCAGGGGAGAAGAACTCCACGAAGTTGCCCTCATGGTCGTAGATGACGGGTACGAGGTGGGGTAGACCGCGTTCTTCTTCGAGGATTTCAACGTGGTGCTTGGCTGCAATGGCGGCCAGTTGGTCGAACGACTTGTCGGTCGTAAACGCGACGTGCCCGAAGTGGTGATCCTGGCCTGCCGTGCGGTCGGTAAACTCGCCCTGGGCCCAGTGTTTGTCCAGCGGCCAGAACTCCAGGATGTCGTTCAGCCGGCCGGGCTGCCAGTCGCCGAATACGACGGTGCGCACGCCGATGCTGTTCAACTGTGGCCCCGAGCCAACTACCTTGCCGTCGAGCAGCTCGGCGTACAGCTCGGCAGAGTGTTGCGGGTCATTCACGCGAAACGACATGTGCAGTAGTGTGGACATTGCAAACCTCCTCTATTGCAGATGAGGCAGGACCTCAGCGGCAAACTTTTCCATAGAGCGGCGTGAGATGTTGCGATCCATGCCGGGAAAATGGAAGAACAGGACGAGTTCGTCCAGCTTGGTCTTTTCTTCCAGCTGTTTGATTTCATCGAGCACTTTTTGAGCAGAGCCGGAAAAGAAATTATCCACACTCCGGAAGCCATCCGATTGCAGCTGACGGTCTTCAGGTTTGTCGTTCGCCTCGAACATCCACTGCGCGTAGCAGTCCATCTGATATTTGACGTGGGGCCAGACTTTTTCCCATTCCTGGTCATAATCATCCGTCACCAGGCAGGAGCGCAACATGCGTACCTGACCGGGTTCACGGCCCTCCGCCCGACACGCCTGGCGATAAATCTCAATGTCATTATCGTCACCAATGGGGAGGAAGTGACAACCCATACGCGCGACGCGTTTGATGCCCTTCTCACTCCGCGCCCCGATCATCAGCGGCGGACCGCCTGCCTGCGCCGGGGCTGGGGTAACGGTGATATTCGTGTACCGCCAAAACTTCCCCTCGTGAGAAAAAGGCTTTCCCTCCCACGCCTGGCGGAGTACTCGGATGCCTTCGGTCAGTGCTTGGCCACGCCGGGTGTGATCTTTTTCAAAACCGATAAACTCCCCAACCCGGTAGCCCTGCCCCAGCCCGAGGACCAAGCGCCCGCCGGAGATGAGATCGACGACTGCGGCGTCCTCCGCAACGCGCACCGGATCGTGTAAGGGCAGCAGGAGCACGAACGTGCCGAGTCCCACCTTACTGGTACGAGCAGCAACAGCGGACAGCACCGCCAGTTGGGAGGGTAAATATCCATCATCAAGAAAATGATGCTCTGTGGTCCACACAGTGTTAAACCCCAGCTCTTCGGCAGAGACCATGTCGTCCAGCGTATCCTTGTACAGGTCCGGATAAGGCTGGACCCATTGGGGCGGATTACGAAAATCATACAAACAACCAATTTGCACACTACACCTCCTGCTTACGGTCGATTATTTTGTTCTCTGGAAATTTGACTGGGCGGCACTTTATGCCTGCAGCCCAAAACTATCCAATACGGGCGCTCTGTCCACCATCAACCGGTAGCAGAACGCCGGTAATAAACTGAGCTTCGGCGGATGCCAGGAAGAGCGAGGCGTTGGCAATATCCCAGCCCGTGCCCATTTTCGCCCTCAAAGGCACGGAGGCGTCACGTTCCTGACGCAATTGCTCCTTGGAGATGCCTCGGGCTTGTGAAATACCCTCAATGGCCATGGGCGTATCCATCAAACCGGGCATAATACAATTCACCCGAATGCCGTGTTTGGCGTTGCCTAGGGCCATCTGATGCGTAATCGCGTTCACCCCGGCCTTTGAGGTCTTATACGCCAGAATGCCCACCGCGCAGACCGCGGCTATTGAAGAAATATTAATAATCGCCCCGCTACGCTGGCCGCGCATAATGGGAAGAACGCATTTGCTCGGCATAATAACGCTCTTCATGTTGACGCTGAGAATGCGATCCCAGTTTTCTTCCTGCATATTGGTCACACCCGAATCGCCGTCGCCAATGCCAACGTTATTATGCAGGATATCGATACGGCCATAGCGTTCGACGCAGGCTTCCACCATTTTCTTGCAGTCGGCCTCACTGGTCGCGTCCGCGGCAAAAGAAGACGCGACCCCGCCTTCTTGCTCAATCATG
Organism: Binatia bacterium; assembly: GCA_963664395.2. Taxonomy (GTDB): domain Bacteria; phylum Desulfobacterota; class Binatia; order Bin18; family Bin18; genus Bin18. The sequence continues at coordinate 139,595 of OY761159.2, forward strand.
GCCCGCGTGTCTTGGGCGGATTCAAGCCGACGGTCCACCAACAGCACACTGGCTCCCTCACGGGCATAGACAATCGCCGTGGCCCGGCCATTGCCAATTGTCTCCCCCGGCGTCTGCCCAGCCCCGACCACAATGGCCACCTTATCCTTCAGTCGATCTCCCATACTCTCTCCTTTTTAATCCCCTCCTTTTTAATCCCCTCCGTCGGAGGGGTCGCCCGGAGCTTGTCGAAGGGCCGGGGTGGGTTTCCCTTAATCAGTCCCCTCTCCCTCTGGGAGAGGGCCAGGGTGAGGGTCCCCTTCAGTGAGGTTCCCCTCAAAACCCCTCCAAGCCCTCATCCAACTGCACGCCCAAAGTATTCAGCGCCATGGACACCAAGTTGTACTGCCCCACGGCAAAGACCACATCCATGAGCTGTTTCTTATCAAAATGCTGAAGTAACCCGTTCCAGGTCGCATCGGTGATAAACGCATCCTTACGCAGTTCATCCGTGGCTTGCAGCAAGAGCTTGTCGGCCTCGCTCCAGCCTCGCGCATTCGGACCGGCTTTAATCCAATCAATCTCCTCAGCAGTCAGTCCGGCTTCCTTGCCAATCAAAACATGCTGCGCCCACTCATACTCGGCTTCACACAGCCAGCCAATGCGCAGAATGACCAATTCTCTCTCGCGGGGCGGCAGTGTAGATTTGAACAACACGTGATTGCCGAATACGAGCCAGCGGCGAAATAGATCAGGATGGTGGGCGAGGGTTTTGAAAATATTAAAAACCGTGCCCTTTTCGACATTGGGCTGCAAGGTCTTCTTGATCTCCTCAGTCCAGTCTTCAGGTTGAATGGGCTCCAAACGGGGTGTATCGAGCTTCATGCAGGTCTCCTTTCCTCATCCTTATTTGAGTGAAGGGAACATAGCTTGTTCGATATTCCTTTGGAAGATCGCCAGAATAATGATAGAGCGAAACTTATGGGAGATAATCTATGAAACTGTACGAACACCCGGAATCCGGCAATAGCCATAAGGTCCGACTCCTGCTGTCCTTTCTCGGCCTTGAATATGAATCCGTTGTTGTCGATCTCATGACCGACGAGCAGCACCAAGCCCCGTTTCTGTCCGTCAATCCGCGCGGCGAGGTGCCGGTTCTGGTTGACGATGATGTCACTTTGCGTGACTCCATGGCCATCCTGGTCTATCTGGCGACCCAGCATGATGAGCGCCGGTACTGGCTCCCCAAAGACAGCGCCGACACGGCCGCCGTCATGGAATGGCTGGCCTTTGCGGCCAGTTGGATTCAGTTTGGTGTGTTTACAGCACGCGCTCTCGTGTCGTTCGGGATTGCCGGTAATGGCATGCCGCATACGTTCAGCGGCAATGTTGAGGAAGCCCGCCTACGGGGCACGACGTCGCTGACGATCATGGAGAAGCAGCTATCCGGGCGAGACTGGCTGTGTGGAGAGACGCCGACGATTGCCGACGTTGCCTGTTTTCCGTATATCGCGCTCGCGCCGATGGGCGATATTTCCCTGGAGCCCTACCCCGCGGTCCAAGCCTGGATTGCTCGGTTCAAGAAATTGCCCGGCTATCTCACCATGCCGGGGTTGGAGAACCCGGACTATCGAAAGGGCTAAGGCGCCGGCATTCCTGCCGGTGACCGGCCTGGCGAGTGCTTGAACCCGCGGGCAAAGAACCATAGGCTGGGCGCGAATAAAGAAGGAGTAATCGCGTATGAAAGCAAAGAAGGAGGGTCGGACGCCCCCCGCTATCTGGCCCCTCATGCTACTGCTGACAGGATTGATTGCCCCACACGCTGCCAGCGCCCACAGCGTCGCCCACGAGCAAGACTCGAACAACGACAGGGTCATGGCCGCGCAGAAATACGGCGGGGTGCGCAAGAGCAGCGGGGAGGTGACCGTCACCTATTACGGCCACATGGCGTTCAAGATCACCTCGCCGCGCGGTATCGAGCTGCTCATTGACCCGTGGCGCAACGATCCGACGCATATGTTCGGCATGTGGTATCAGATGCATCTGCCCAAACAGCAGACCGATATCGTGCTCGTCACCCATGCCCACTTCGATCACGACGCAACCGAACGGATCGACGCGAGCATGATTCTGGACCGCATGGCCGGGACGTTTGAGTTGGGCGATGTCAAGATTCTCGGAATTGCCGAGAAACATATGTGCGAAGCCCAAGGCAAGTATCCCTTTCGGAGTGCGGTCATTGCCGCCACCGGCAATGACCCCTGCCCGCCCGACGAGAGGCACCCAATGGAACAATAACCTGTACGTGATCGAAACCGGCGGACTGCGCTTTCTGCACTGGGGCGACAACCGCCAGAACCCGCCCGAGCATATCTGGGACATGCTGGGCGACATCGACGTAGCGTTTTTGTCGGTCAGCGACGACGGGCATATCCTGACGCCCAAGTGGGCCGACGTGGTCATGAAAAAGCTCGGGGCCAACATCGTCATTCCGTCTCATTACTACGTCCACGGGATCGGAGTGCCGCACGCCGGCGGTCTGGAACCGGCGTTGGCGTGGACCAAGACGCACGAACACACCCTGCTTGACAGCCCGACGCTCGTGCTGACACCGGAGAAGGTGAAGCCGTACAATCAACATGTGATGTATTTTGGCAACCACGTCCCCTTTGCCGTGCCCGGCACGCCACCGGAACCGCAGCCGGACATCCCGCCGGTACCGGAACCGGCCAAAGCCTGGGAACGCTTTGCCCATTGACCCGAATTTTCCCATTGACCCGAAACATTACCCCGCAAGGAGAATCGTATGAAATTAGTGACCTTTACCCAGTCCGGAGCGACCCGTATCGGAGTTGTGGACGGAGACAACGTTGTTGACCTGTTCGCCGCCGCCCCAGACCTTCCCACCGAGATGTGCGCCTTTCTGGCCGCCGGCGCGGATGCCCTGGCAGGCGCACGGCAGGCCGCTGAAAAGAGCACGGCCCGGATTGCGTTGGCCGAAGTGACCCTGGAAGCGCCCATTCTCCGCCCGCCAAAGATTCTTGCGGTCGGCCTCAACTATAAAGATCACATTGAAGAAACCGGTATGAAGACGCCGGAAGTTCCCATGATCTTTAATAAGCAATCCACCTCAGTGACCGGACCGGGCAAAGGCATCCACGTCCCACGCGCCTCGGACAAAGTGGACTACGAAGGCGAACTTGGGGTAGTCATTGGTCGCTATTGCCGCCATGTACCAAAGAACCGCGCCGCCGAAGTGATTGCCGGCTACACCATCGCCCACGATGTCAGCGTGCGTGACTGGCAAATTCGCGTTCCAACCTTCACCATGGGCAAATCATTCGACACCCACTGTCCGCTGGGACCCTACATCGTGACGCCGGACGAAGTCGGCGACCCGCATAGCTTGGACCTCAAAACCTGGGTGAACGGCGAGCTGCGGCAAAGCTCGAATACCTGTCAGTTGTTGTTCGACTGCTTTGAGCTGATCGAGCACCTGTCAACGAGTTTCACCTTAGAGCCGGGGGATGTCATCTCCACGGGCACCCCGAGCGGTGTGGGTTTTGCCATGAAGCCACCCAATTATCTCAAGCCGGGTGATACGGTCAAAATTGCCATCGACAAGCTGGGCGAGTTGGAAAACCCGGTAGTCGCCGAGCCGGAGAACACGGTCAGGATGTAGGCAACTTCTCCTAAACAGCCCCCTACCTGAAGCTATACTGCGACACCCAGCAACGGAGGACACACAATGAGACTTGAAGGAAAAGTCGCGGTTATCACAGGTGGGGCCAGCGGTATGGGACGCTCGACCGTACTCCGTTTTCTCGATGAAGGCGCTCGTATTGTGATTGCGGATTTCAACGAAGAAAATGGCACTGGGGTAGTGGCTGAAGCAAAAAATGCCGGTCATGGCGACGCGGTTCGTTTTATTAAAACAGACGTTGCCAAAGAAGCCGACGTTGAGGCCATGATCAGCCTGGCAACCTCTGAATTTGGCCAGATCGATATTGTGTTCAACAATGCCGGCGTAGGCGGAGCGGTGGGGCCGATCTGGGATATCGAGGTTGAGGAATGGGACTATACGTTCGATGTGCTCACCAAAGGTGTTTTCCTTGGCATCAAACACGCCGCCCGAGCCATGAAGCAGCAAGGCCACGGTGGGGCAATTATTAACACCGCCTCAACCGCAGGCTTAAGTGGCGGCAGTGGGCCGCTCGTCTACTCAGCCGCAAAGGCCGCTGTTATCAATCTGACAAAGGCTGCTGCCGTTCAACTCGCACCCGACCGGATTCGCGTCAACGCGATTTGTCCCGGCGGGATTTTGACCGGCCTGACCGACCAAGGTGATCCGGCCACAAGCGCAAAATTCCTCGATACGTTTCAGCCCTGGCCCGAACATGGCACAGGCGAAAACATTGCCGGCGCAGCCCTGTTCCTGGCGAGTGAGGACTCTACGTTCGTCACAGGTGAGGCACTCGTCGTTGATGGCGGACTGACCGCTATTGGACCGGACATGTGGCGACGCTTTGGTCTGAAACAGGAAGCCCAGGCTCGCAACAGTCACGTCAACCGGGGCTCGACGGGCGAATCGATTACTGCCCGGCGGGTCAAGCCGATATAGACAGCCCTTGGTAGGAAGAGATGGGAGCGGTCACAAGGACAGCGGAGGTGGAGTATGAGGGGACGGAGAGGCGCGTACGGACTGCTGATGGTAGTGGCACTTGGGCTTACGTGCTTGACCGGTTGTGCATCGTACGAAAAGCGTACCATGGTGGTGACCGCCTACTCGTCCGACAAAATCAGTACCAATTGGCGCCGCGGACGCATCCTTTTCTGGCGGGCGTATGTGGCCAGCGGACCGAATAGGGGCAAGCGGAAAATCGTTGGACTGACCGCCAGCGGAACCAAAGCCAAGCATGGCACCGTTGCCGCGGATACTCGCTATTATCCGTATGGAACGGTTATGAAAATCCCCGGTTATGGCAAAGGCGTAGTCGAGGATATAGGCAGCGCGATTAAGGGCTCTAATCGGCTGGATGTCTATTTTTCCACCCGCAAGAAAGCGCTCAAATGGGGGCGGCAAAAGGTGGTTGTGAAAATTCGGCAAGATTAGAAAGCAGCAATGCCTAACGAAACACCTTTTCTCCAGCAGCAACTCAGGGCGCGGCCCTGGTGGATGAATATCCTCTTTGTCTGGTGTGCCTTCCTGGCTCTTGGCGTTCCGGTTGAACTGATAGTCAAGCCGGTGGCAGAGGACATTGAAGTGTGGTTCGGCTTTGAACTCATGGGCTGGCCGGCAAAGGCCGGCGGCCTGCTGCATGCCCTGATCTTTGCCGTGGGGACCTGGGGCTTCTGGAAAATGCGGCCCTGGATGTGGCCCTGGGCCGCGCTGTATGTCGCCCAAGTCGCCCTGAGCCATCTGGTCTGGAGCGAACTCAGCCCACACGGTCGGGGCTGGCCCATCGGGCTGCTACAAACAGCCGGGATTTCGATTATTGTCGTGCTGCTGTGGCGGGCGAGGCCGCTGTTTCAGAACAACGAGTAGGGGCGACGCATGCGTCGCCCCTACCTCACATCCGTAATGACAAAATTCTGACTATTCTGCTGCCACTCCAACAGCACGTTCTGCCCCAGGCGGGGGAAGTCCTCTACTACACACTCCCCCTCGGCCCCCCGTAGAAACTCTTCCTCTGCCCCTTCCCCCACGGTCGTCACCCGCACCGTCGCCCGGCCTAACTCCACCCCATCCACGAAGGCCACGACTTCATGCTCCCCATCGCCCAACAGATTCCAGTTGAACAACAGCCCAAAGCCGTTGTCCGTATCGCCACACACGCTGGCCGTGTCCAGCCGCTCCGTCCCATACGCCGCCACCTGCGGGGCTCCGTTCAACTCCAGTTCCACCCGGTCGGCGTCACACACCCAGCCCGACAGGACGCCCACCCCACTTTGGAACGAGAGATCGCCGGGGTTCTCCAGATAGCCCTGCACAAAGGTGACGACCACATCGTAGCCCCCGGTTGCCCCCCCCTGCCCTTGTACGGCCACGACGACTGGGCCGGCCTGCACGAGGGCACCAAGCCGGTCGTCTTGCGGATCGCCACGCGTGGAGCCGGACGCCAATATCCTGTCGTTCTGCCAGATGGTCCCGCGGGTCTGTACTCCGCCGAAGGTGTCCACAAAGACCAGTCCTCGGCCGGGGGCGGTCACGGTCAAATAATCTACGTCGGCGGCCGGACAGATGGCTCCGGCAGTTGTAGCAGACAAGGCAATATCAGTGGCTTGCGCCGCGCTGTTACCGTGTAAATCCTCCGTGCAGTCAGGACCACGACCGCCGCCACCACCACCGCCACCACCACCGCCACCAGGACCAGGACCAGGACCGGGCGGTCCTGGCGGTCGGGGCGGCGAAGACGAGACGGTGATGAAGACGGGGACTTCGTCGGATTCCCCGGACGGGTCAGAGGCGATCACGGTGACCTGGTAGGGCTTCTGGGGTTCATCAGCCTTCGTGCTGATCGTGCGCTGCCCGAGTGACCGCGTCACTTGGTCCGCACAGGGCGATAGTCCCCCTGGACCTACCGTGATCTGTCCGCTGATCCAGTCGATATCGAAACAGGCCGCGTCCGCGTCCTTTTCGTCCAGCGTGTAGGTGAGCGGGTAATCCTCTGGGTCCTCGGCCCTCACCGTCCCGACGCGGCTCCCCGCCCCCGCGTTGGCTCCGACGGTGAGGGTGGCCGAGGGCGCGGGAAATGCCGGGGGAGCATTGTTGACCGGCGCCGTCCGCACCGCATGGGGCGCAACGATCTGCGCGCTCTTGGTCTCGTTGAGGTCGGCTCCATCGGTATACGTCACCGTGACACGCAGGTACCAGCCCTCATCATCAGTCTCCGGCGTATAGCTGGCGGCGGGCGTCCCCCTGACGGCCTCCCACGTCTGCTTATCCTGTGACCGCTCCCAGACCCAGTCGGTGGAGACGAGGCCGTCGGGATCGGTCAGGATGGCAGTCAACGCGGTATCGACCTGCGGCTGCACCGACGACAGGGTCAGATTGCCTGCTTCATCCTCGTTGGTCACGGTAACAGTCACGGGCAGCCCAGCCGTCAGCTCTCCATCGAAGGCCTCTACGGTCACCTCGTAGTCGTTGTCGCGGTTGAAGTCGGTGGCCTCTTCGCGGTTGGGCGGGATGAGAAAGGTGAGGACGCCGTTGTTGATCGAGAAGGTCGTCCTGTCAGCTCCCGACAGCACCCACCGAATCGGGTCGTGCTCCGGGTCGGTGGCACGGTAGGTGGCAACTGGTCCCGTGTCGTTCTCCTCGTAGTCGTTAATGGCAATCGGCCCAGTCAGCGTGGGCGACTCGTTGACGTTGGTGACACTGACGGTGACGGTCTGTCTCGCGGTATGGCTCCCGGCGGAGGCTTCCACGGTCACGGTGTAGCTGCTAGCCGCCTCGTAGTCGGGCGGGGTGAGGAAGCGCAGGATGCCGCCGTTGAGATTGATGTCTTCGAAGGCGTTGCGGTCAGCTCCCGCCAGCGCCCAAGTGAGCGGTTCCTGCTCCGGGTCGGTCGCGCTGAAGGTAGCAACTATCCCGGTGTCGTTCTCCTCGTACGGGACGCTGGTCCGGCCGGTCAGCGTGAGCGGTTCATCTACGTCGGAGATGTCGATGGTCACAACGATGGAGGCGGAGGCTCCAGAGGGGTCGGTGGCCGTCACGGTGACGGCGTAGCTATCCTTTGTCTCGCGGTCCAACTCCGTCCCCTCGGCCACCGTCAGTTGGCCGGTATCGGGGTTGAGGTCAAACGAACCGGTGTCAGCGCCCGAGAGCGTGTAGGTCAGCAGGTCTTTGTCCACCTCGTCCGCATCCGTTGCCGTCACCGGGGCGCCGACGGGACTCTCTGCTGCCGCGTTCTCCTGGACGCTCCGGGTCGTGGTAGCAGCCGGGAATTGTGGTGGGTTCCTGCCCTGCTCATCCCTTACCGGATTGGCGGCCATACGCTGGAGCTCTTTGCTGACGGGATCATCATATCCATCGGTGTAGGTCACCCTGACCCGCAGGGAGTCGCCCACGTCATCGCTCGCCGGTGTGTAGCTGTTTGAGGTCTCACCATCAATGACCGTCCACGTGCTCCTGTCCGAGGAGCGCTCCCAGACCCAGGTGGAGTCGGAGACGATGTCGGGATCGCTCAGGGTGGCCGTCAGCGCGGTGGCCTCCTGTGGCTGCTCCGACGACAGGGTCAGGCTGCCTGCTTCGTCCAGGTTGTTGACGGTGACGGTGAGGGGCTGCGGCGTGGTGAGGTCTCCATCAGAGGCGACCACGGTCACTTCATAGTTGTTGTTGCCGTCGGCGTCGGCGCGCGCCTCGAAGTTGGGAGCAGGGGCGAAGTTCAGAACGCCGTTGGTGATGGTGAAGTCGTCATCGTCGTTTCCGGTCACCGACCAAATGACGGTCGCGCCCTCCGGGTCCGTGGCGGTGTAGCGGGCGACCTGGGCCGTGTTGTTCTCGTCATACAGTGGAACGCTGGTCGGTCCCGTCAGCGTGGGTGGTTCATCCACATCGGTGACACGGAAAGTGATGGCGTGCCGTCTGATGTGAATCCCAGCGCGGGCGGTCACGGTCATCTCATAGACGTTGTTGCGGTTGGCATCGGCGGGTCTCTCGTAGTCGGGCGGGGTGCGGAAACGCAGGACGCCGCGGGTAATAGAAATGTTAAAGACGCCACGGTCGTCTCCGAATCCTGACCATATTGGGGACACGCCCTCCGGGTCGGTGATGATGTATTTCGCAACCGGCCCGGTGCCGTTCTCGGCATACGACGAGACGCGGAACAGCTCTGTAAGCGTGTGTACTTCATCCACGTTGGTGACAGTGACGGTGACGGGCAGTGTAGCGGGGCTGGAGGTCCCATCCGAGGCGACCACGGTCACTTCATAGACGTTGTTGTCACCGGCGTCGGTGGGCAACTCGTAGTTAGGAGCGGTACGGAAGCTCAGGATACCGTTGCTGATGGAGAAGTCATCGTGGTCGGTTCCAGCTAGCGGCAACCAAGTGAGTGCCTTCTTCTCCGGGTCGGTGGCGTCGTATTCAGCGACCGGGAGAATGTTGTTCTCGGCATACGGGACACTGTCTTGGCCGCTCAGCGTGGGCGATTCATCCACATCGGTGATGGTGATGGTCACGGTGATGGAATCGGCGTCGGCGGTGGGATCGTCGGTCGTCACGGGGTCGGTGGCCGTCACGATGACGACGTAGCTGTCCTTGGTTCCCTCGTAGTCCAGCGCCGTCCCCGAGGCTACCGATAGTTGGCCGGTGCTGTCATCGATATCAAACGAGCGGACGTCGGTGCCTGAAAGCGTGTAAGTCAAAGTCTCATTGTTGGGATCGGTCGCCACGACCGGGACACCGACGTTGGTGCCGGTGGTCGCACTCTCATCGACGCTCCGGGTGGCGGCGGCGCCGTCCGCAAAGTAGGGCGTGTCGCTTGAGGGCGTCTCGGTGGCCGTGTCTGACCACACGCCGTCGCCCTGGGCGTTGACCGCCTGCACCTGCACGTCGTAGGCCACGTCATCGTCCAGGCCGCTGATAGTGTATTGCAGAGCGCCGGAGGTCGCGGGGTCAACGACGGTCCAGTTGGCGGCGGCCGTCTCGTCATCCGTGGTCTTGATAGAGCGCACATCGTAGGCGGTGACGGCGGAGGCGCCGCTGTTGTCCGGCGCCTGCCAGGCAACGGTGAGTGCGCCGGGCCCCGGCGTCACTGCGTCGATGTCCGGTGCGTCGGGGGTGAACCGGTAGCCGTAGACGGTCAGGCTCCACGACTTCAACGTGCCGGAGGAACCGGATACGCGGTCGCTGATGCGCAGTGTCCACTCCCCGGCGGGATTCTCGCCCAGGTGCTTGGCCGAGCCGAACCGGAAGCTCCTCCGTAAGCTGTATTCCTCCTCTATGATTATGGCGGCGGTTCTATGATCGTAGGGAACGGACAGGACAGAAATCTTCCCCGACGGGGAGGTCAACTCTACCTGTAAGTTACGGAAGTATCTGTGGTCGAAGTCAGTATTGATTTCGACGAACTCGATGAACTCGACCGTCGAGTCCATAGTGATGCTACTCGTGACCCAGGAGCGCGAATCGGGAATACTCAGAGAGCCACCGGTGAAGGGTGCGGCGTCTGTGGTAGCCTTGGTCAGTTCCGGAACAAGGGTCCAGCCGTCGGCCAAATCCACGGCGGCCTTGGCGTCCACCACCCCGAAGCCGTACTCGTGGTTGAAGTGGTAGCGCTCCGTGTCAGAGTCGTATTGCAGCGCCCCGTCCTCCCAGCCGGTGTTGTCCGGGTCGTTCTTGCGGGCGGACGCGGCCAGGATGAGCTTCACGTCCCGCCAGCTCAGGGCGGTATTGGCGCTGCGTACCAGCGCGGCCACGCCGGAGACGATGGGAGCGGCCGCACTGGTGCCGCCAAAGTCGTTCCTGTAGAGGTCGTCGTTGTCGGTGGTGGTGATCCCGTGGCGACCGCGGGTGCGGTCATTCGACGGCGCGCAGACCCACAGGTTGGCACCCTCTTCCGAATACGCGGAGCGCTCGCCCTGGTCGTTCACCGCGCAGACCGCAGTCACGCCGTAGTGGTTGGCGTACCCGCCTAAGTTGGAGTTGTCTCTCCGCAAGGCCCCGTTTCCGGCGGTCCAGACATAGAAGATGCCCTTGTCGTCAAAACCTTCTGTGATGCCTTTTTCTATCGCCATCTCCCAGATTCTGGGAGCGGCGTCCAGTCCGGGCCCGTCGCGCGGTCCCCAACTGTTGTTGGAGACGGCTGTGGTATCCAGATTGCGTTTCGCGGCGTCCGCTTCGTTTTTATCGGTGAAATCCAGGAGGAGGTTGTAGCCGTAGATCGTCGCCTGGGGCGCCACTCCCCGCACGCCCAGGCTGTTATCCCGCGCCGCGATGATGCCCGCCACCGCCGTACCGTGGTCTTCGGCGGGATCGTAGATGTCGTTCCCGCCGGTGTAATCGTGGTTGCGCGCTGTATTCACGTTGGCGCTCAGATCCTCGTGCGTATAATCCATGCCGTCGTCGACCACGGCCACATTGATACCAGCCCCCAGGTTGTTGTCGTCCCAGACCTCTTCGACGTTGATGTCCTCGCCTGACGTCCCGCCTGTGAGCTGCCCCGTGTTGTTCAGATGCCACTGACAACCGTACAGCAGGTCGCTGATTGTGTCATCGATATCCGCACAGTCGGCTAGAAATCTGTTGTAGCTCGCGTCTTCAAACGCGCGAATGGTGTACGGCCCGGTGTCGTCACTGTCAATCACCGTGCCGCTACTGTTCTGGAGTTCGCCCACGGTATCGAGAGCGCCGGTCGTCCAGATGAGCAGGCCGGTCTCTTCGGTCAGGGTGAACGTGAAGTAATCCACGTCGGTCCCTGGGTCGATCACCCCTTCCATAGCGGTGTCCAGCGTCAGGCTCGTCGCCTCCGAAGCGCTGTCCCCATGATCCGGGGCGCCCGTTTCCGTGGTGGACCAGGTGCCGTCGCCGGTGGCGTTGACCGCCCGTACCTGCACGTCATATTCCGTGCTGTCGGTCAGACCGGAGAGGGTGGTGGACAGGGCGCCGTCGCCGGATTCCCAGACCTTTTCTTCCACGATCCAGTTGGCGTCGTCCGTCTCGTCGTCGGCAGTCTTGATAAAGCGCACATCGTAGGCTTCGATGGCCGAGCCGCCGGTGTCGGCGGGTGCGGTCCAGGTCACGACCAGGGTGAGACCGAGCGAACTGCTGCTACCCGCCGTAACCGTGGTGATGCTGGGCGCGCCGGGTGCAGTCTGCGCCCAGGCGTCACCAGCGACCAGCAAGCAAAACAGCACCCAGCCTGCCGTCCGTAGTAGAGTTTTTCCCACGAGTAAGCGCATGGTCTTGGGTCAGTGGCTAGTAGTGCCTCACTTTGTATTGCCCCCCTCACCCCAGCCCTCTCCCTCCAGGGGAGAGGGAGTAGGACATTCCCTCCCCCCCGTGAGGGGGAGGGCCAGGGAGGGGGGAGCTGTGCAGGCAGAGGTGAAGGGCGCTGTGAAACTGAGACATTACCCGGTCGCTCACCTTGTTGTATGTTCTCTCCACCAGTTGGGGCTGGAGATGCGCACCCCGTCCTGCGCGGCCAGCGTGTTGGCCAAATTCAGGGACGCAAAGCCCGGCGCGGTCTCCACAAAAAAGCTGTTGGCGGCAACCTCCAAGTCTGACACCCGGCTCAGCTTGACCCGGTTGCGGGCGAAAAAGGCATTGGTCTGCGTCTCGCTCCACTCCGCCTCCAGCACCAGCAGGACACCGCCGGGCAAGGTCATCAGGGTGCCCGAGGATTCGGACCGGAACACCGGTTGCCCGGTGCTCCGCCTGGAGCTGTCGTTGGTCACGATGTGCTCCCCGCTGCCTCTGGCGACGCTGCTGTCCCCGCTCACCTCCAGGTCGGACTGCAACTGCACCCGCACGGTGCGATCGCCATCTTCGTAGGTGTAGATCTGCCCCTGGCTACTTTGGCCGGAGTCGCCGCGCGTTTGGGGACTACGCTGTTTCAGGGCGGGAGAGCGCTTGTCTGCAGAAGGCGGGTCGATTGATTCAAACTCAAGCGGCTGCGCCCACGCACCTGGCGAGGCAACCACTGCCACAACAAATAGAACGATACGAAGGTCCATTAACCGTCTGTACAACGACTACCGGCCATCCGCTACTGTCAAATGATAGATAAATGCGTTTCCCGGCGCTCCGTCCCCGCTCCTCTCTTGCGCCAGCCCCAGGCTCTCAAGACGGGAGCGGGACTCAACTTTTTTCAAAGGGAGACACTACCCATTCTCGGTATTGTGGCAGACCAGATTATCCAGCAATCGGAGATAAACATGAGACAGCAGAGATCAGCGTATCAGTGGCCAGCCACCCCACCGGGGCGGCTGGCATAGACACAGCGACCTGCGCCTCTACACCTTGGGCTGTCTGGTATGCCATTCGGTTGCTTGTTCGTAGGCGTGGGCGGCCTGCATGATCGTGCCCTCTTCTCCATGACGCCCAACAAGCTGAAGGCTGAGCGGTAAGCCCTCGTCCGTAAATCCGCACGGCAGGTTGACCGTCGGACTTCCACTGAAATCCATAGGCGCGGTAAAGGCCAACAAGGACGGAATGTTTTCAGGCGGTAAGACAGATTGCGGCGAGAAATCTTTGATCGCCATTGGCGGGGTCGCCATAGCCGGGCACAGCAGTATATCCACCTGCTGCAAGACCTCGTCAATCAGCCGGCGGGTGTGCTGCCGGGCAATATGGACTTTGACGTAGTGGGCGCCAGTGACTTTGACCCCGTCTTCTAAGAGAGCCCGGAACGTTGGTCCATATTCATCGGCCCGAGACGGAAAGGTCTCTGCGTGCGCAGCCGCAGCTTCTGCCGCGCACATGGCGTACCAGAGCGGCGTGGCATCATTGATCCCTGACACATCAACCTCGTGAATCTCAGCCCCCAAGTCCTTAAAAACCTGGACCGTGGCCAGCACGGCGTTGCGCACGACCGGGTCAACGCCTTTGGTACAGTAGGCTTCGTCCACCCCAATTTGCAGACCCTGGGCGCCGTTGTATACGGTGTCCATGTAATCGCGCACCGTTTCGCGACGGGTGGTTGGATCGTTGGGGTCAAAGCCGGCAATCGTTCGTAGAATCGCTGCGGCGTCAGCCACCCTGCGCGTCATTGGCCCAACATGATCCAGGCTTTCTCCCAGGGGAAAGACGCCATAGCGGCTGACTTTGCCATAGGTTGGTTTTACCCCAACAATGCCGCAGGCAGCGGATGGGAAACGGATCGAACCGCCCGTGTCCGAGCCTAATGAGCCAAAACACAAGGAGGCTGCGGTCGCAGCGCCCGACCCACTCGACGACGCCCCCGGCCAATGGTCTGCGCTCCACGGATTTATTGGCGGTTGCATGGATGGGTGGTAGCCGGACAGAGCAAACTCGGTCATCGCCAGTTTGCCCAGCATGACGGCGCCGGCTGCATAAAACTTATCAACTACGGTTGCATTGAAGTCAGGTTTGAAATCCGCATACATCGGCGACGCCGCAGTGGTTGGAATCCCTTTGGTGTAACACAGGTCTTTGACCGCAATCGGCACCCCATGCAGCAACCCTCGATACCTGCCGTTTTGGATTTCTTGTTCAGCCGCTTTGGCCTGTTCCAAAGCAAGGTCTGCCGTTACCGTAATATAGCTGTGGAGCGTGCCGTCGAGATCGTTAATGCGTTCGAGCATGGCCTGGGTCAACTCGATCGGCGAGACCTTTTTTCTCCTGATCAGCCCGGCAACCTCAGTCAGCGTTTTCGTACACAGTTCAGAAACGTCCGCCATAGTGTGGTCCTCCTTCTACGTCTCCCTTAGCACTTTCTCTTATCAAAGGAAAAGCTACAATGCCTGACCATGGCATATCACCCTGCCCTGCTCAGGGCAGTTAAAGATTTTAATTCCGGTCGCTATTTTGAAGCCCATGAACATTTGGAAGAAGCTCTGGATGACGTGGAAGACGATGACAATACCTGGGAGATGTTCGTCGGCCTCATTCAAATCGCGGTGGGCTATCATAAATATGTCTCTGGCCATCCGGGGGGAGCAAAAATGCTGGGGAAGGGGTTGAAGAAAGTCTCGCCCCTCCCAGAGGAGTGTGCCGGCGTCCGGTTGGAGTCGCTCCGCCAGCGCGTTCGGCAAGATGGAGAATCTGGAGAATCTGGAGAATCTGGAGAATCTGGAGAATCTGGAGAATCTGGAGAATCTGGAGAATCAGATACATATCCGGGCGTCTTCACCAAGAATTCAATTAGTGCGCACGTAGGCACGGCTGAGAGGAGATTTCATGGAGTACGGAAGGAATATTTGCATACCCACAAACGCGAAGGTCTGGCTCATGACAACACTCATCGTCACCAGCTTCGGTTTCCAGCCTGCCCCTTCGCATGGAGACCAGCATGCGTCCGCTGACAAAGGAGGGGTGCAATCCGCCCCACTTGATCTTGCCGTTGTCGATAAATTACTGACGACCACGCGCACGGTGCGGAGACGGCTCGACCTGACCCGGCCGGTTGAACCGGAGATTATTGAAGAGGTCATAGGGATCGCCCTCCAGGCACCGAGCGGCAGTAACCGGCAGAATTGGCGTTTTATGGTCGTGACTGACCCCGACAAGAAAAAGATCATCGGGGATCTGTACCGACACAGTTTTGAGAATTATGCCGGTCCACGTCCCACTGGCTCACCGACAACTTCGGGTCAGCGCATTGCCGCCTCAGCGTGGCATCTGTCCGACCATATGCATGAGGTGCCCGTGCTGATTATCGGCTGCATTGAGGGTCGGCCGGACGACCCGAGCCCGGTGGCACAAGCTGGTCTGTACGGCTCGATCCTGCCGTCGGCCTGGTCGTTGATGTTAGCCCTGCGCGCCCGCGGACTCGGTTCTGCCTGGACAACGTTGCACTTGGTTGAAGAACGCAAAGTTGCTGAAGCCCTCGGCATCCCCGACTCCGTCACCCAGGCCGTCCTGCTGCCGGTTGCCTATTACACGGGAAAAGACTTCAAGCCCGCAAGGCGGCGACCAGGGAAAGAGGTGACCTATTGGAATACCTGGGGGGCAGGCCGCAAATAGACAGGGTTAGTGGAAAATGTTCCGTACCTGTAGCGGACAAATCTGAGCGGGCTTCCTCGGACTCACAGCCGCAAAATCGCCCCCCGGCCTTCGAGTTGCTGTTGGAGCTTTTTCACATCCAGCGCTTTTGGGTCGAGCCCGTTTTGCACGGCCAGAGCCGCCGCCGTCCCTGCGGCTTCGCCGGTTGCCATGCAGGCCGGGATTTCCTTGGTGGCGTGATGGACGCGATGATCGACGGAGATGCAGCGACCGGCCACAAGCAGATTTGAGAATTCTTTGGGGAGAAGTGAGCGGTACGGAATATAGTAGAGACTTTCGTATTGGGTCCAATGACCGGTGATGGCAATCACGTCCTCACAGGGTGTATCCATCTCTGCTCGGCTGAGCATATGCTCGCCGACTAAGCGCCGGCTTTCGGTGATGCCGAGTTGGTCGGCAATGTGGCACAGGTAGGCATTCCGAAAGCCGGGAGCCTCTTTCCGCAAACGATCAACCTCTGCCATGACCTGCTTACGGCATTCCAACTCAGCATAGGTCAGATCGTCGGGATCAGTCGCATCAATCTTTCTGGAAATCTTGTCGGTCGCGCCCCACGGCAACAAGACTTTGTCCTTACCGATAGTATGGAAAAACCAGCCGCCAGCGCGAATAGCGGCATCAGTGTTTTCTACCCCGCCCATAGAGAACCACAGCCAGGGCAGCACTTTTTCTTTTTCGTACTCAGACCCGGCTGAGACAAAAATATCGCCATCCCCGCTGGCGTCGATGACGACGTCTGCCAGGATAGCAAAGCGGCCGGATTTCCCCTGAAACGTTACACCGGTAATGCGGTCATCCTCTACGAGGGCATCACAGGCATGCGAGTGCATAAGCAATTGCACCTGAGCGTCTTCAACCATGCCGTTCAGGGCAAACTTCAGCTCTTCAGGATCATAGGCGACCGAATAGCGCACGCGATGCGGTCCGTGCCCCCAGACCAGCCCCCAGGACTGGTCACGTTGGACAAGCGCTTCATCCTCGCGGCCCCATTCGTCTTGTGATGGAAATTGGGCCGCGCCGCGCTGGTCCAAGCGCTCGGTCACTTCTTGACATAAACCACCGACCACCTGCCGCCCGCGGCCGTCATCAAGCGTCAGCAGCAGAATAATCATGCCACCCGTGGCCAGGCCGCCAAGATATCCGAGGCGCTCAACCAGGATAACGTCAGCCCCCTGGCGTGCCGCAGCAACAGCGGCCGATACGCCGGCCGAGCCGCCGCCAACAACGAGGACTTGGGTTTCGGCCTTAACGGGTGTTGAGCGCGGAGGCTCTTCAATGAAACGGAGCGGCTTCGCCATACAGGCTCTTTTCTCGGTCCGATTGCCTACCACATCTGCCGGAGCAGTCCGAGCAGCGCCTCCTCCCCACCCTGTTGGTTATGCCACAGGGAACTCTCTTTAATTACTTCCTCGGCAACGATAGACAGTTCGTCTTCTTTGGCACCGACATCGCGCAGGCGGGTCGGTACGTCGAGCGACCGAATAAAGGCTTCAACCGTGTCAGCCGCTTCAGCCGCAACGGCCTCAGGACTGCGTCCGTTCATCTGAATACCCAGCGCCTCGGCAATCATGCCCTGCTGCTTCAACGTTTGCGGAGCCAGAAAGCGCATACAGTGTGGGATAGTGATGCACGAGGTCACCCCGTGTGGAACGTCCCAACGCGCGCCGATCTGATGCCCGAAAATATGACTTAAGCGTACCCCAACATTGGTCAATCCAAATATGGACAACCAGGCTGCGACCTGACATTCACCCCGCGCTTCGAGATTATCGGGTTCTTCGATGGATACAGGAAGATACCGATGCAGCTTGCGGATTGCCTCCATAGCCAGCACGTCAGTCACCGGCTGTGGATTGACCGACCAAATAGCTTCAATGGCATGATCCATCGCTTTCATGCCGGTGGCGGTCCAGAGCTGCTTGGGCGTGGGCAGAGTAACTTCGGGATCGAGAATCACTGTCTTGGGACAAATGCGCGGGTCCGTTCGCAGCCCTTTAACCCGTGTATCTTCGTCAGTGATGCCGGCGAAGGGCGTAAACTCACCCGCAGACAGGGTCGTAGAAATCGCAATCTGGGGCATAGCCTCTTGGGGCTGGCCCTCCTGGAGTAGTTCCATGGCCACAATCTTGGCCGCATCAATCGGGCTGCCACCGCCAAAAGCAATAATTGCGTCGGCCCGGACCTCCCGCGCTTGCGCGACTGCGGCGGCGACAGTCTGACTCGGTACATGTTGGCGGATACCGTTATTCGTGCCGGCCCAGCGCTCACCCAGCAGGTTTTCCAGCTTTTTCACAAGATCGGTCTTGGTCGAAAGACTGTTGCCCGTCAGGACGAGCGCTCGTTTTTTGCCCAAGCGGTCCAGTTCTTCAGTGACTTTTTCCAGCGCTCCAATCCCAAAGATCACTTTCTCCAGCATGGGAAATTTATATTCGCGAATCATGTTGCCTCCTTACGACTCTAGCTCTGCTTTGATTCTAATGCGCCGCCATTATTCGGGTGAGGCTTTGGGTTTGTCAATCGCTATGCGGGCATCTTGTCTGTACTCCCAGGGCTATGCTCAGGCATGACGCAGGCTTGCATGCCGAGGTCTTCTTCGACACAGTATATTCAACCCACCACACTTAATACACTTGAGGAGGACGACATATGAAACGGCCCCTGACATTATTGGCGCTGTTTGGCCTGTGGCTGATGAGTATGCCGGGTCTGGCATTCGACGAAAGCAAAATTATTGACCTGACGTATCCGTACAATGAACACACCATCTCGTGGCCAACGGCCAAGCCGTATGAACTCGAAGTCGTGGCCGCGCGAAGAACGGACGCCGGCTATTGGTATGCGGCCAATAATATCTGTCTGGCCGAGCATAGCGGCACCCATATGGACGCGCCGATTCATTTTGCGGAAGGAACGCGGACCATCAGCGAGGTGCCGGTTGAGCAGCTCATCGGTCCGGCGGTTGTGATTGATGTCAGCGCCAAGGCCGCTCAGGATGCCGATTACCGCGTCAGCGTGGCGGATATCCAGGCCTGGGAGTCCGTCCACGGTGAGATTCCCACAGGAGCACAGGTGCTCATGTTGAGTGGCTGGGGAAAGTACTGGCCGGATAAAAAACGCTACCTGGGGACAGACAAGTCGGGTGATGTCGCCAATCTCCACTTTCCGGGCTTTTCACGCGAGGCGGCTGAGTTCCTTATCTCGCACCGCGAGATAGATGCGGTGGGCGTGGATACGCCCAGCATCGACTCCGGCCAGTCGAAAGATTTTATTGTCCACCAGATTGTGAATGGTGCAAACAAGCCGGGTCTGGAAAACATCGCCAATCTGGATAAGCTGCCGCCACGCGGCGCAACGCTCATTGCCCTCCCGATGAAAATCGCCAAAGGCTCAGGCGCGCCGGTTCGGATTATTGCGATTCTGCCGTGAGAAAAATCAGGATAGCCGATCCACCTGGGAACGTAGTGCATCAAGCTACAAACGGTCGAGTTTAGCTTCTAGTGTGTAAGGTCTTATGTCCAACCAGAAACCTCTGACAGTGTATCTGGTCCGTCACGGAGAAACAGCCTGGAATGAAGAAGGACGCTGCCAAGGCGTTACGGATATCCCGCTGACCGATAAGGGCCTACGCCAAGCTCGGGCAGTGGCGAAAGCTCTTGAGCGCGAGCCCATTTGTCGGCTCCTCACCAGCCCATTGCAACGCGCTCGCGACACCGCCGCTTTAATCGCACACCCGCACGCTGTCTCACTTGAGTGTTATGACGAACTCAAGGAGTGGGATCAGGGCAGATTAGAGGGGCTGACCGGCCCGGAGTTAATGAAAGACTATCCGGGCTTCTTTGAGCGCTGGCTTGCCGACCCAGCCGGGACTGCTCCACCGGGGGGTGAACCTTTGAAAGATTTACAAGAGCGCGCTTGGCCGATTCTTGACCGGCTGCGGCAACACGATCCAAACGAGCAGACCGGGCCGGTTGTCGTAGTCAGCCACACACTTACGACCGCGGTCATTATATGCGCCGCGCTCGGTCTTGATCTCGCTCAGGTCCATCGTCTCAAAATTGATCTGGCCTCGATCAGCCGCCTGATTTTTACCGAGTTTGGCCCTTTTACGATGTGGCGGCTCGCCGCACTGAATGACCGGCATCATTTGTCCACTGAGTTGTCTTAATCACAATCCCCGTAAGAGTCGTTCGAGGTCTTTTCGATCTATCACTCTCAAAATGACGATGGTCTGCCCGCGCTCCTCAAAAATCGACCGATATGTTCCGGTTCTGAGACGATAAAGTTCGTATCCCCTGAGCTTTCTAATCTTTGGCGGTCCAGGCCAAGTCGTTGTTTCGAGAATCGAGAAATCTTCGAGAATCTGCTTCCTTGCAGAGGGGGGAAGCTTGCGCAGGTCTCGGAGGGCACGCGGGGCGATCTCAACCAACCGTTGCGCCATTAGTCCGCCAACAGCTCTTTTGCCTGCTGGAGCGATAGGCCACCCTCTTCTTCGTATTCCTGCTTTGCTGCATCGATCTCCTCAAGAAAATGCGGCTGACTGAGAACGAGATCGTCAATATCGTCTTCGGTCAGTTTCACCAGAGCAGCCTGCGGTTTTCCATGTTTCGTCACGATGACTTTCTCTCCTTTGGCCACTCGCTTGAGCACCTCGGGCGTTTGAATCCGGAGTTCTCGAACACTGACAAATTTCATGCAACTATCCTTTATTATGTTACTCAAATGTTCAACTAGAACTAACATTCCGATCAAAGAGAAAGCAAGGTCGGGAAAGCAAAGTGCCGTTCCCGCGTCCTCCGCTTTCTGGTACAGTACCCGCCAATCTTCACCAGAACAGGGAGCGTTCACATGGGCGGAACGAAAATAGGTATTGGCTTTGGGTTATGGGGGCTCGGTTTACCGAGTCCGGACACGATCTGTGACTACGCTGAGCGGGCCGAGGATCAGGGGATCGACTCCATCTGGCTGTCCGATCA
The DNA here is from genome assembly GCA_963664395.2 of Binatia bacterium. Lineage (GTDB taxonomy): Bacteria > Desulfobacterota > Binatia > Bin18 > Bin18 > Bin18. The sequence goes on from OY761159.2 coordinate 160,229, forward strand.
TATTGTGGCACGCAATCCTTCGTTTGATACGGCCTGTATTATGGCGATGTGGGCCGGACGGACGAAGAAAATCAAAATGGGCCCGAGTGTGTTGACCATGCCGGCCCGCGATCCTGTTCAGGTCGCCAAAACCTATGCCACCCTGGATTATCTGTCGGGAAGCTGCAACCGGGTGATCATGGCGGTCGGCCTGGGGAGCGACCCCAAAGACTGCCAGGCCTGCGGCGTGCCGCTGAAAAACCGTGGCAAACGGATGGCGGAAGCCGTTGCCGTCATGCGCAAGCTCTGGGCAGGTCCCAATGTAACCCACCAGGGTGAGTTTTATCAGTTTGAAGATGTGACCATTGAACCCCGCCCGGCAAAAGGCGCACTCGATGTCTGGATTGGGGGCGGGAGTGATTTAGCCATCAAACGCACGGTGCGCTATGGCGACGGCTGGTTTCCTTCGCTCGTTACTCCCCAGGAATATGCGGCTGGTCTTCGGAAGATGTTCGAGTACGGCAAGCAGTACGGCCGTAAGGTAGACCCGGACGAAACGGGTGTGCTGATCTTCACCCATATCAATGAGAACCAAAAAAAGGCCGACGAGATCGCGCGCGCGTTTTTGTCTGATTTTCCCACTATGTCAGCCGAGCCGCTGATCGCCCGTTCTGCAATTGGCCCGGCAGAGATGTGCCTGGAGAAAGTCCAGGCCTATATTGATGAAGGCTGCTCCAAATTCGTGCTCTGGCCCATTGCCCCACCGGATCAGTTAGTGGGCCAGGTAGAGACCTTTGGACAGAAAATTGTTCCCCACTTCGTCTCGTGATTCCCCCGCTCAGACCTCTCAGGACCCATAACTCGTTACGCCATTACCCCTCGCTATTTATTAGTCATCGTTATGGATCGTATTGAAAGCAAAATCAAAACGAACTCACCGGCATTCCAGGACAACGCCGCCCATATGGCCACGTTGGTGGAAACCCTCAAAAAAGAGATGTCTGCCGCACAGCTGGGTGGGCCGGAAGCGTCGCGCGAGCGGCATAAAGCCCGAGGGAAACTTCTTGCCCGCGAACGGGTTGAGGCCCTGCTTGACCCGAATACTCCGTTTCTTGAGTTCTCTCCACTCGCCGCTCACGGCATGTATGACAACCCACCCTCGGCTGGCATTGTCACCGGCATTGGACTGATTCAGGGCCGCGAGGCGGTCATTGTTTCCAACGATGCAACGGTCAAAGGTGGTACCTATTATCCCATGACCGTCAAAAAGCACCTGCGTGCCCAAGAAATCGGTCAGGAGAACCACTTACCGTGTGTGTATCTGGTGGATTCCGGCGGTGCGAACCTGCCCTTTCAGGCCGATATTTTTCCGGACCGCGAACACTTTGGTCGTATTTTTTACAATGAAGCCCGCATGTCCGCCCTGGGTATCCCACAGATCGCCGTTGTGATGGGTTCATGCACGGCTGGTGGAGCGTATGTGCCGGCCATGGCGGATGAGAATGTTATTGTCAAAGGCCAAGGCACCATTTTTCTGGGTGGCCCGCCGCTGGTCAAAGCAGCGACGGGTGAAGAAGTGACCGCGGAAGAACTCGGCGGCGGAGATGTGCATACGCGGGTGTCCGGCGTGTCAGACTACTTGGCTGAGGACGATGAGCACGCGCTGGAAATCACCCGCTCTATTTTCGAGAATTTACCTCGACCCCGGAAATTCCCGCTGGACCGGGAAACGCCGGAAGACCCCGCCTATGACCCGGCTGAGCTGTACGGTGTAATCCCGTACGATACCCGCGTCCCGTACGATGTGCACGAAGTCATTGCTCGTCTCGTCGATGGCAGCCGTTTGCACGAGTTTAAGCCGCGCTATAGCCCTACGGTGGTCACGGGATTCGCACGGCTCCACGGCTATCAGGTCGGTATTGTGGCCAATAATGGCGTGCTGTTCTCCGAGTCGGCCCTCAAAGCCACACACTTCATTGAGCTGTGCAGTCAGCGAAAAATCCCTCTCCTGTTCCTCCAAAACATCACCGGCTTTATGGTCGGTAAGCAGTACGAACAAGGCGGCATTGCCAAAGATGGGGCCAAAATGGTCCATGCCGTAGCCAACGCTCGGGTGCCCAAGTTCAGCGTGCTCATCGGCGCGTCCAATGGCGCCGGCAATTACGGGATGTGTGGGCGGGCGTACTCTCCACGTTTACTTTTTATGTGGCCGAATTCACGGATTTCGGTCATGGGTGGAGAGCAGGCTGCGGCTGTCCTGCTGACGGTCAAGTTGCAGCAACTGGCGGCCAGAGGAGAAGCCATGAGCGCGGAGGAGCAGCAGGCCTTCACTGCACCAACGCTGGCAAAATATGAGGAAGAGGGCAGCCCGTACTACTCTACTGCGCGCCTATGGGATGACGGCATCCTTGACCCCAAAGAGACGAGGGACGTCCTCGGACTCAGTATTGCCCTGTCACTCAACGCACCCATTCCCGATCATCAGGTCGGGGTATTCCGCATGTAACGCTGGGGGCACCCCCGCTTATCCGGACTGTCCAGACCCGCTATAGTGTTTCCCTTCTCTCCTTGGCAGTAACGGTATATGCAATAAGGAGCGGTATATTGGTATGAGCTCGCGACCAGCACAAGGTATCGAGGACTACGTGCGCAACATTCTCCAACACATGGGAGAAGACCCGGACCGGGAGGGCTTACTCAAGACTCCGCATCGGGTGGCCCGCGCGTTTGAATATCTCACCAAAGGCTATCAACAAGACCCGAAAGAAGTCATTAACGGGGCCATCTTTACCGAAGAAGACTACTCCGAGATGATTGTCGTCAAAGACATCGATTTCTTCTCGATGTGCGAGCACCATATCCTGCCCTTTTTTGGCCGCGCCAACGTGGCCTATATTCCGGACAAACATATTGTGGGGATCAGTAAGATCGCGCGGCTCGTTGACGTGTACGCCCGACGCTTGCAGGTACAAGAACGGCTCACAACCCAAGTGGCCAATACCATCATGGAAGAGTTGGACCCGGTAGGCGTTGGCGTGATCATCACCGCCGAACACCTATGCATGCGTATGCGGGGAGTGGAAAAGCAGAACTCAATCGTCACGACCAGCGCGACCCTGGGGGCATTTCGGACCCATCAGGAGACACGCGAGGAATTTATCACCCTCGTCAATGGGCGTCAGCGTTGAGGCAGGTAGTCTTGCGCGAAGACCCCAATGGCGTTGTCGAGGTTCAATAAGGCGATCTGGTAGGTGTAGGTTTGATCAATCAGCTGAGTGCGGACCTGGTTGAGGGCGTTCAGCGCCGTATTGATGTCGAGACTGGTCGAGAGTCCAACCCGGTATTGCTTCGACGTCATATCATAATTCTCGCGCGCCAGCGTCACCTCTTTGCGCAAGGTCTCCAGTGTCGCGTGTAGCGTCTCAACAGTTAAAAGCGCCTCCCGTACCTCAACCCGAATCTGTTTCTCTAGTTCAGTCACGCGCAATTCAGCCTGAGAGAAGTTCTCGTTTGCCTCAAGCAGGTCGATTTCTCGCTTCCCGCCATCAAAGATCGCCCAGCGGAGGTTCACAAACAGGGTCCAAAATTCATCCCGGTTGGCAAACGTCTCCGGGTCAAGCCGGGGATACGAGAATTGGGCATTGACCTGCGGGAAGTAGCGGGTCAGGACAAGATTTTTACGCTCGCGGGCAACGCCGACGGCCAAATTCTGAGCACGTAAGTCTTGGCGTTGGGCATAGGCTTGGTCAAGGAGGCTGGTATAGTCACTCCCGGTTTGCTGGGGTGGAGAGGGTTCCTGCACGCCGACCACTTCGGACAGACCCACCGTTCGGGCCAGAACCGTACGGGCTAGTTTAAGACGGTTCCGATCAACGACAAGGGCCCGTCCGGCACGCTCGACTGCAACCTCCGCGCGCAACACATCCGTCTTCGTAACCTCGCCGACGCGAAATCGGACGCGCGCCCGTTTCAGTTCCTCCTGCGCGAGATTCAGGGCATCTTGCGTGACCTTCACTTGGGCTTCAAACCGCAACACTTCGTAGTAGGCTTGCGCAACACCAAACAACACGCCCCGAATAGTGAACTCGTACCGCTCCTCCTCCTCCCGAACCGCTTCTTTGCCGAGTCGCCAGGACGGGAAAAACAAGGGTTCAAGAAGCGGCTGGGTGACTTGAAATGTGGTAAGCCAATTATTCCGTGGGCGAATGACCGAGGAGCCACCAAAAAGACTTTGCGCTTCAGGAGGGGCATTAAAGGCAATCGCATCCTTATTGCGGGAATAGGAGCCGCCGATTTCACCCCGGGGCGTCATCAGTGCAATCGCCCGCCACGGCAGGAGTTCCGCTTTTGCCAGCTCGCGCGCGGCTATTGCGACCTGTTCTTCATTGACAACAGCAAGCTGGTAGGCTTCTTCCAAAGCGATTACCCGGCTCGGACTCTCGGCGAGGGGGTGGATGGTCGCGGTCGCCCTTGTTGTGGTTTGCTCCGCTTCCGCCTCCTCCGGCGGGAGTGTCTTGGCAGCGGTTTGCGTAGCCGCCTCCGGTGGCTGTACTTTCGACTCTATGACCGGTGTAGCTACGGGAGCCGCAGGACTCTCATCTTCGACGCGAGCGACAGCCTCTTCGGGTTCAGTTGTCGCATCAGCCCGAGGGATTTCTTCTGAGGGAGGGCCGATTGAAATCTGCAAACGTGGCGGATCAGATAAGAGCGTCACCTGACACTCCCGTGAGGAAACAAGGTCCAGAACGACCCGGACCGTATCGGCTCGAAACTGGGCCGCCCGGACCTGAAGAATCATTGCCGAGTCGACTGCCACATAACGCTGAGCCTGCCGGTCGAGTATAGCGGGAGTCAGGTCCACATAGCAGCGGTCCTTGAGGTTACGCTTGGCATCTCCGGGCAGCGCCGCTTGGGAGAACGACACTGACTCTGACAGGGTAATGAGAACGCGGTCCGTATCGGCTGCTATTGACCGAACAGGACCCACCTTGTCTACTATCGACCGGGCAGGAGCTGAAGAGGCGACGGCCGCCGGAGCGAGTAGAAGTATACACACGCCGATCCAGCCTCCTGTCCACCACAAAGAGGCGTATCTGAAAAAAGCATACGGCTGGAAAGCGTACTTCATTGAGTCAAATCATGAGCGGGACATTGCACGCACTGGAGCGCTGAGCTGTATAGACTAAAGATGTATCAGCGACTATCCGAAATGCCTATACGGCGCAACGGACTGGGCTTACCATTCCAGCCGCGGGGCGGCCGAAGAACCCGCATCCTGGCCTTCCCCCTGCAGCAGATACAGACCGCTGGGCGCCAATTGAAACGCGCGCTCATCGATCGCCTGCCGGCTGAAAAGACTGGATTGGGAAGTGCCCCCTTCGGGCGGCTGCTGATCGAGCAGACTTAGTTGAGACGGTGTCCCCTCGGGCGTCTGCTGATCGAAAATACTGATGGCTTGCGCCGGTTGGGCTCCGGACGAAAACGGGGTGCGCAGGTCCAGATACTCAAGCGCTCCGGAGGCCTGGAGTTCCGCGGCGGGTTCCTGTCGAGCGACTGGGCGGGCCTGCTCTTCAGGAGCGGGCTCCTGTTGAAGCGGCTGAGTCAGCGGTTCCGCCGGCATGAAGCCTGCACCGTTCATATTATCCGGCCACGGCGAACGGCCAACAATAATCTGCAGCCGGTCCGGGTTAACAGCTTGCTTGACCTGGCAGGGCTGAGCGGTAAGGAGATCAAGAACGACGCGCACCGTCTGGGGCTGAAACTGAGCCACACGTACCTGTTGGACATGCTGCAAGTCCCCAGCATACACGCGTTGGACCCGTTGCCCTAACACGCCGGACACATCAACGTAGCAGCGGTCGGTACGCCCATGCCGCGGGTCCTTGGGCAACGCCGCCTGAGTATATACCGCAGCGGCTGACAGATGAATCGTGACCTGTTCGGCCGTGACCTCTATAGACTGAACGGCTGCCCTGCCCTCGCTGTTCGCAGCAAAACTCCAGGTCTCCCACAGGGCCAGGGGAACGGTCATACACAGCAACAACGCGAGTCTGGAAGGCTGCATGATGGCGTATACTAGGACGCAAGGCGGTCTAAACAGTTCCTACCCGTATAAGCCCCTCTATAAAAAAGGGGAGGAGATCGGTAAGCCGGATTCTGTGCCCTTCCCTAACAAGAAAGGGCAACGGCCATTCCTCTAGGCGTATCGTTGCCGATACGCTCAAGCGATCGAACCCAGAGGGTGGAGTGGGGCGACTCTTGCCCATGCTACGGGCTCCTCTTATTTGATCTTGCTCCAGGTGGGGTTTACCCAGCATCCTTGATCCCTCAAGGACTTGGTGAGCTCTTACCTCACCTTTTCACCCTTACCAGTGAAGTTGCTGGCGGTCTCTTTTCTGTGGCACTTTCCCTGCCTTACGACACGCTGTCATTAGCAGCCACCCTGCCCCACGGAGTCCGGACTTTCCTCGCTCCTGCATGTACAGGACCGCGACCGTTTAATCTCCTCCCACACTGTGTTAGGCGTCGGACGCTCCATCTGCCTCTAACCGTACGTACACAATCCGCCCACAGTAGGGATGCGGACAGTGGAAGATATGACTGCTGTCCTGCATTTGGCTACTCTGGATCTGATTACACATATGAGGCGGAATACGCATATGGCAGCCTTGGCAGGTTCCATCTCGCACTTCCACAACAGCCAAAGCCCCACGATTACCGAAGATGCGCTCATAGCGCGCGCACAAACTTGCGTCTAAGTTCGCAACGATCTGGTCCCGTTGTCTGCGGTCGGCCTGCGTCTCCTCTTCCAAGGTCGCTATTTGCGTTTCTACGTTCGCCGTCTCCTCAGTAAGCTGTGTTTGGAGTTCTGCTATGCGCGTTTGGACGTCGACGAGCTGTAGTTGTTCTTCTTCGAGCTGCCCCAGCACACTCAGAACGCTTTCTTCTATCAGGCCATTCGCCTCTTTCATCGACTCAATTTCACGCTGGAGTACGAGCAGTTCCCGTTCATTCCGCACACGGTTCAAGCGGACCCGTTTCTCTTTGATTTTTTCTTCTTCCAGCTTGAGTTGTCCATCCACCTCGCGCTGCTGACTTTCCAGTTTGCCGATTCGTTGTTGCCGCTCCTCGGCCTCGCGCTCCCGCATTTCTTTCTCGGCCATAATGGTGGCAACCTGCTGATGGAGATCTTTCAGTTGCTGCTCTTTCCGCTGAAGGCGCTGATCAAGCTCTTGTAGGCTGACCAGCTGGGTGATCTGCGTGGTCAATGCTGACCTCCTTTCACATCCGGTTTCCGTAGAGAGGTACTCCCCCTCCGTACTGTATGGGCCCACCAGGACTCGAACCTGGGACCAACCGGTTATGAGCCGGCCGCTCTAACCAACTGAGCTATGGGCCCATCTCTCCGCCTCAGCGGTCCTTTTTATACCATGCTCCTGGTAGTTTTCCTACGACCTCCCTAATGCACGTAATGCTTCGAGCCGCTGGCGTACTCCCGCCTCGTCCCCGCGTTGCTCCGCCTCACGAATTTCTCGCTGAAGCCGGACTCGCTTGGATTTTTGTTGCACATTCTGGATTTTCTCGATGCAGTCCCACATCAATTGCTCGTGCGTAGCCGCGGTCTCTTCGGACTCTTCTTCAACAAGCAGTTTTGAGACATGGTCGGCTACCATTTTGGGCAGACGATCGAGAAACGTTCCAATGTCGATGCTTGCCCTACCGGCTTGCGGGTCTTGCTGTGCGTGTTGCTGCCAGGCTTGAGCGATATCTGCGGCAACCTCTCCCCACTCTTGGAAGACGGCAATCAGATTCCGCTCACAGACATGCCGCACGACCTGACGGTCCAGGAGCATGAGTTGGACTAATTCCAATTCAGCCGAGGAGAGGTAGCCGGTCGGCACGGACGGCTGCCGGTCGGTAGGAAGAGCAGGGCGCCGAGGAGTCCGGTCCGGGCGCAGTCGGCGGAGTTCTTCTTCGTTCACCCCAAAACGCTGCGCCACCTGAGTCAGCAGCGCTCCTCGAGTTAAGGTGTCGGTCATGGGCGCCAAGACAGCGACGGCTTCTTTCGCCGCTTGGGCACGCTGAAAAGCCGACGCCGCAGGAGCCGGGGCGTGTTGCGTAAAATAAAACTCCTCTAATGGCGGGGCCGTGTCGATCAGTTCTTCGAGCCCTTCCCGCCCATACGCTTGCCCGAACGAATCGGGGTCTTCCCCTTGGGGCAAGAAAATCCCTTTCCCTGTTAATCCGGCTTCAACACACAGCGGAAATGCTCGGGTAGCAGCCCGGCGACCGGCATCATCGCCGTCAAAAAAAATATATATGTCTGTCGAGAATCGTTTGAGCAACCGTAATTGCTCCAGTGTCAGGGCGGTCCCGAGTATCGCCACGGTCTCGTCAAAGCCACGTTGCACCAGCGAAAGGAGGTCTGTATACCCCTCAACAACGAGCACCCGGCCGGTATCTCGAATCGGCTCTTTGGCTTGGAAGAGACCGTACACAAGCGCCCCTTTCTTATACAGGGCCGACTCCGGCGAATTGAGATATTTGGGCTGTGGCCGCTCTCTGCCCGCGTCTCTCTGAGGGTCAGGAATCAGCCGGCCGCCAAATCCGACTGGCCGGCCGGTCACATCGGTGATAGGAAACATGAGGCGGTGGCGGAATTTATCGTACCAGCGCTGCTCGCCCGACCTGTTTCTCCCGTCCCGTCCGTCGCGTTCGCCGACAAGCCCCAGGGCGGCCGCTTTGTCCATAGGTGCCCGCCGGGCTGAAAGAAAACGGACCAGGGCGCTCCAACCGACAGGAGCATAGCCCAACTGGAAGCGCTCGGCGACGTCCGTATGGATGCCGCGCTCAGCCATATAGCGTCGAGCCGCAACTCCGACATCATCGAGCAGGCAGCTGCGGAAGTAGGTCTTCGCCAGACTGTTAAGACGGTAGAGGCGTGCCTGTTCTCGCGTATGCGGATCGTCGGGTGCCTGCGGCAAAGAGACCCCGGCTTTTGCCGCGAGTCGCCGCACTGCTTCGGGAAAGGATAGGCCTTCAAGGCGGCATAAAAAAGTAAACGCGTTGCCTCCAGCCCCACAGCCAAAACAGTGAAAGAAGCCCCGCTCGTCGTTCACACTGAACGACGGAGTCTTTTCCTCATGGAACGGACACAAACCGGTATAATTCTTCCCCGCTTTGCGCAGGGACACGTAGATAGAAATAACCTCAACGATGCTGATTCGGGTACGAATCTCAGTCAGGGTCTCTTCGGGGATGCTGTGTGCCATAGCGTTACTGAGTATCGCTGAGAACGGCGTAGCAAGGCTCCGGAAAAGAAAACACCCACCTTCTTGAAGTGGGTGTCTCTCAGTCAATCGTCACTCACACAATACTACACATCGGCTTAATACATGGATCGACTTGCTCGGCGTAACGCACGTTTTCGTGCAGCAATGGCTTTTCGCTTACGACGGACACTCGGCTTTTCGTAGTGTTCGCGTTTCTTCAACTCTTGCAGAATACCCGCCTTTTCACACTGCTTTTTAAAACGGCGAATTGCACTTTCAATGGGCTCGTTATCTTTAACTCGTACACCTGCCATGCGGCTTGCTCACCCCCTCCCAACTGGGGACCCTTCGTTTGATTACTTTTCTATCCAGCTTAGGGATTTCCCTCGGAAAGTCAAGAGATTGAGGGACTTACGGACTTGACAGGCAAACCACCCCTGCGCTAAGGAGGCCCCAGAGATATACTAAAGGAGGTCCATTCCATGGAGTTCAAAGAAGTTATTGGCCGGCGTCGCTCTATTCGCTACTTCCTCCCCTATCGTCCGGTTGAGCGGGAAAAAATTCAAACCATTATGGAGGCAACGCGTCTCTCGTCCTGCGCGGTCAATGCTTCATTTCTCCGGGCGATCGTGGTGGAACGCGACAAACTCTCCCCCGAAGATCTGGAAGCGCTCAAGGTTCCCACAACGACACTCCAGCTCGACATGGCTCCAGTGCATATCTACTTCTACGGCAATCTCAATGCGATTCAGGAAAGCCACGGGCAGACCTTAAAAGAACTCTTTGATGTGGGGGCTCTCAATCCAACCCACGGGTGGAGTCATAAATTCATTGAAGAGACCGTATGGGCGCAAATTTTAGATCCGATTTCAAAGGACCCCAATATTAATCCCATTGCGGTGTCCATGGACAGTGGAGTCGCCATGAACCAAGCCCTCCTGACCGCGTTCGACGAAGGCTTGGGCGCACTCCTCACCGCTTTTAATGCGGAAAAGGCTAAAGAAGTGTTTAAGGTTCCAGACCATTTTATGCCGCTCTACGCCATGCTTATCGGCTATCCTGCTGAATCCTGGGAGGCGGGTGGACAACGGCCGCGCCCCGCGTTTGAAAGCCTGTATTTTGAGGGAGAATATGGCGTGCCGATGAAACGTGACCCGGCCGTCGTCGAGCAGCTCAAACACGATAATATGATCCAGGAACCCGCGCCGCTCCCCTGGCGTAAGGATGAGGTCCGGGCGCTCTCCCGTATGTTTGGCCTGCCTGAGTGAGGTGGGGCATCCAGGACGGCAACCGTCCTGGAACTCCCAAGAAAGAGGTATTGTACGCAAACCCCACGTCTTTCCTTTCCCTCCCATATTCGCGAGCAGCTCAACCGTATCCAACCGTTTTCTATCATGGCGCAGGCCTGTGCCGTAGGTATTATCACAGGCTGTGGCGCTATTGGGTACGATGCGCTGATTCATCTGGTCCAGTGGGTTGCGCTGAGCTCAGACGACCATCCACTCCATGTGCTTCCTGAGTTACCCTGGTATCGCATTCTTTTCGTTCCAACACTCGGCGGATTGGCTGTCGGGCTGGTCACTTTTCTTCGTTCGCGGGACGCGCAAGGACACGGTGTCCCGGAAGTCATCGAGTCGGTCGCCTTGGGGAATGGCAAGTTTCGCTGGCAGACGGCCCTCGTCAAATCCGTTTCCTCTGCCCTCACTATTGGTTCCGGCGGCTCAGTCGGACGCGAGGGGCCCATCGTCCATATCGGAGCCTCGCTTGGCTCTATCCTCGGCCAACTGCTCAAAGTGCCCCCCAATCGACTGCCAACCTTGGCCGGCTGTGGTGTCGCGGGTGGTATCGCGGCGGTTTTCAATGCGCCTATTGCGGGTGCCTTTTTTGCCCTTGAAGTCGTGATTGGCAATTTCGCCATGACGGCCTTTGGCCCCGTGATGTTGTCCTCCGTCCTCGCCACGGTTGTGAGTCGGGCCTATTTTGGCGATCATCCCGCGTTTGTGGTTCCCGCCTATACGCTGCTCAGCACCTGGGAGCTGCCGTTCTATCTCGGGCTCGGCATTGGCATTGTGTGTGGCCTGGGCGGGCTGGCCTTTATGTTCATCCTGGATCATCTGGAAAAAGGAGCCGAAAAAATCACACTGCCGCAGACGATCAAGCCAGCGCTGGGCGGGTTCCTGGTCGGCTGTCTGATTCTTGTTGCCCCGCACGTATACGGCACGGGCCACGGAACAATGGATATCATTCTGCGTGGTGGCCTGGACTGGTCATATTTACTGCTGCTCTTCCCTCTCAAAATAGGGGCAACCAGCCTGACCCTGGCGTCAGGTGGCTCAGGTGGACTTTTTTTCCCGGCGCTCTACCTCGGCGCAGTATTAGGCAGCCTGTGTGGTGTGATCGCTGGCGCAGTCTTTCCCACGATTACCGGTCCGAGCGGAGGCTACGCACTGGTCGGCATGGCCGCCTTCTTGGCCAGCGTGGTCCACTGTCCGATCACCGCCTTTTTGCTGCTCTTCGAGATTACCACTGACTATCAGATTATCCTGCCGCTTATGGTTAGTTGTACGGTGAGCACCGTGGTCGCCAAACTCTTTCGGGAAGAGTCGATTTACACCTTACAACTCTTACGGCGCGGCATTGACATCAGGCGGCGCGAACAAACTCTGATGCAAGGTTTTACAGTCGGGCAGGTCATGCGCCCAGAGCCACCAACCTTCGGAGAAGGAGCCCCCTTCTCCGATGTCATGGACCATTTCCTGGCCAGCACGCTGCCGCTGAGCTTTGTGGTTGATGAGGAGCGTCACCTCCTTGGTATCATCTCTATTCACGACGTGAAGGCGACCCTTCAGGATGACAGCCTGGCACCGCTGGTCGTGGCGGTTGACTTGGCCCAGCCGCCGGACACTGTCACAACCGCGCAAGAAACGCTGGCCCGCTGCCTCGAAAAGTTCAGCCTGAGTGATCAGGAATACTTACCCGTTCTTTCAGTTGATCAGAAGTTGGAAGGGTCATCTCGCGGCGCGATGTGTTGGAGCTCTATAATCGAGAGATCTTACGCAGCGAATACCTCGGCGTCAGTCTGCGGTCCGAAGCCCTCACCGAGATGGCCCACCAACAGGTCCATCTGCCACATGAATATGTCGTCGAAGTCGTTCAAGTCCCCCCACCGCTCGTTGGGAAAACATTGGGCGAGTCACAGCTGCGCAGTCGGTTTAATGTGACGGCTATCGCAATGCGCCGTGGGGGCTTCTACGGTCCGGACGAACTCCCCGACCCCGGACAAACCCTTACGCCAAGAAGACTATCTTGTCCTGGTTGGGAGTGCAGAGCATTTCCGTCGATTAACAGCTATAGCAGAGAAGACGACGCACGCAGCAGACTCATAGGCTGCCCCTGAGATCAAATCATGTGCAGAGAAGAACAACACACTCCAAACCTGCTCCGTCGGATATGGGGACTATGCTCATAGCGTGGCGCACGCACCTCACAGCCTTCTTCCAAAGCAGTCAAGAGGGACTCACGATTGTCTTAGCCTGCGGGGTCGGTCTGCTGGTCGGTGTCGCAGCCATTGCCTTTCACGAATTGCTCCATTTGGTACAACGGATCGCCCTTGGCAGCGATTCGCCCCTCTCGGCTCTCCCTACCCTTCCCTGGTATTGGAAAGTTGGACTTCCTGCCCTTGGTGGGGCGCTGGTTGCTCCAATCGTCTATAAGTGGGCGGTTGAGGCCAAAGGGCATGGCGTCCCTGAGGTGATGGAAGCCGTTGCTCTCCGGGGAGGGATTATGCGAGCGCGGGTGGCCTTTGCCAAAGCGCTTGCCTCCGCGATCACCATTGGAATGGGAGGATCAACCGGACGAGAAGGTCCGGTTATTCAAATCGGGTCGGCCATAGGTTCGACGTGTGGACAAATCCTCCATCTCTCCCCTGAGCGCATCCGCACCCTCGTCGGCTGTGGGGCGGCGGGCGGAATCGCCGCCACCTTTAATGCGCCTATTGCCGGAGCATTTTTTGCACTCGAAGTGATTATGGGGAATTTTTCCATTCCGGCGTTCGCGCCGATCGTGCTCTCCTCGGTGTTAGCCACCGTCGTATCCCGGGCCTATCTGGGGGACTCGCCGGCATTCGTGGTGCCGGAGTACACGTTGGTTCACTATGCAGAGGTCCCGCTGTATGCCGTCCTCGGCATGCTGATGGGCCTGGTGGCGGTGGTGTTTATCTGGGCGCTGTATAAAAGCGAAGACCTGTTTGAGCGGAGCCCGATTCCTCCTTTAGCCAGAACAACCGTTGGGGGCTTGTGTGTGGGCGGCCTCCTGCTTATCGCGCCGGAGGTATACGGAACCGGCTTTGAAGCCATGTATCGCCTCCTGCACGAGACCATCGAATGGCAGATTCTGATCTTCCTCTTTTTGCTCAAGCTCCTCGCGACCTGCACAACCTTGGGGTCTGGAGCCTCAGGCGGGATTTTCTCCCCGTCGCTCTTTCTTGGCGTTGTTGCCGGGGGCCTCTTCGGGCAACTCGTCCACTTCGTCTTTCCAGGCGTCACCGCCACGCCAGAAGCCTATGCCATGATTGGCATGGGCGCAGTCGTTGCCGGAACAACACATGCACCGGTGACCGCCATTCTCATACTGTTTGAGTTAACCGAAGGCTACCAGATTATTCTGCCGGTTATGATTGCGTGTACCCTGAGTACAGTGACTGCCCGGTATCTCCAGCCTCATTCGATCTATACACTCAAACTTGCGCGCCGTGGCATTTCACTCTCATTGGGTCGAGAAGAGACCGTCATGCGCTCTTTTCACGTCGCAGATGTCATGCATACCCCAGCGCCAACGCTTGCGGACGATGCCGCATTTCAGCAGGTCGTCGGGCGCGTACTCGGCTCACACGATCCGTACTATTATACCGTCAGCCCCGGTGACCACCTCACCGGTGTGATTTCGTTGCACGATATTAAAGCCCTCCTCAACGAAGGCGGGCTTGATGGTCTCGTCGTTGCCCGCGACATGGCGCGCCCGGTCCATACCGTAGCCCATACGCAAGAACCACTGACAGATTGCTTACGCAAATTCCGAGAGACCCAGCTTGATTGTTTACCGGTCACCGCAGATAAGACCAGCACCCAGGTCATTGGCGTTGTCACCCAGACCGACCTGCTTGAGTTATACGACCGGGAAGTCCTGCGCAAAGAATTTCTCGGGACGCTGCCGACCCCGACTTCACAGGATGAAGGGACGCTGGCCATGCCGTCCCAATATACGGTCCTCGCCCTGCCAGTCCCCGCTGCTTTTAGAGACAAAACCATACGGGAACTCGACCTGCGCGTCCGCTATGGAACAACAGTACTGGCCATCCGCAACAAGACTGCGTCCAGCTATGAAGATCGCCTTCCCCAGCCGGACCAGCCGCTCCGGGAAGACGAGACGCTCATCCTGGCCGGTCCGAGGGAGGATATGACACGGCTCCAACAGGAGACTCAGGCCTCCCGCTCAGGCTTGGATTAGCCCCAGGTCTCCGTGTGTCCATGCTCCACAGGGCGAGGCACTGCTCGTATCAGGTCAGGGGACGGCAGACAGCGGCAGCGTCGTGGCAATCTGCTTCGCAAATATACCCGGATCAGCCGTAGGCAAGGCGCAGACGTGCTGTTCGCACACGTAGGCCGTCACCTTGCCTTTAATTGCCCTCTTCGCCTCAAGCCACGGAACGACCTGCTGGTGCGTAGCTAACTCGTCTCCCTGGGTCACAATAGAGACGACCCGGTTCGGCAGGAAGTGCCTGCGCAGTTGCGCCAGTAAAGGCTCAACAGTGTCGTCTGGTGACGCTTTGACTATCGCAATTTCCTTGGGGCGGTCCAAAGAAAAATCAAGAGCGCTGAGCATGCGTGGCATGCTTGTTGGGCGCTGCTTCAATCCTGAAGCAACGACTTTGAAGCAGCGCTGCGCGTGCTGGCGATAGCTATCGTTCGTTGTCCATTCCGCGAGCCGCAGAAGGTTGTGCGCAGCCACCGCATTGCCCGAGGGCTCAGCTCCGTCGTACGAAGGCTTTTCACGGGCGAGCAGTTGCTCTGCATCATCTGCGGTCAGGAAATAGCCCCCACTCTTGCTATCCCAGAAGTGGGTGTCCAGTACCGCTTGCAAAGCAATCGCTTCTTGCAGCCAGCGCAGTTCAAATGTGGCCTCGTATAGGTCAAGCAGGCCCGCAATGAGAAAGGCATAATCATCAAGGTAGGCGGCCCCGGCGATTATTGTCCCCAGCGCACTGCGTCGCAGCCGCCCATCTCGTTTCATCTGGGTCAGAAGAAACGCGGCGGCTTGCGTTGCCCGCGTTGCATAGCGTGGGACATTCAAGACGTGGGCCCCCTTTGCAAAAGCCGAAATGACGAGTCCGTTCCATGCAACAAGCACTTTGGTATCCGTATGGGGTGCAATGCGCTTCTGTCTTGCTCGGTAGAGAATATCCCGAGCGGCTTGAAGTTCACGCTGCGCCTGGTCCAGGGTGAGATCGAGTTCTTTTGCCGCAGTATCAAGCGGGCGGGCAACATGAAGAATATTCGCAGCTTCAAAATTTCCCGGCAGCGTAACGCCATAATGAGCCTGGACCAGCTGGAGCTGTTTTTGACTCAGGAGGGGGGCGAGTTCGGGCAGCGTCCAGAGAAAGAATTTTCCTTCTTCGCCCGCACTATCGGCATCCGTAGCCGAGTAGAACCCCCCGCCTGGAGCACTCATCTCACGGTCGAGATAATCCAGGACCTCCCGCGCGACGCGAGCAAAATCTTCACGCTGCGTCACCTGATAGCCTTCAAGATAGGCCACTACGAGCAGGGCGTTGTCATACAGCATTTTCTCAAAATGCGGCACGAGCCATTTTTGATCCGTTGCATAGCGATGGAATCCTCCCCCGACCTGGTCATATATCCCACCGGCCGCCATGGCCTCTAAGGTCTTCACCACCATGTCCCGAACCTCGGGATCATTGGTCCGGCGACTATAGCGCAAGAGGAATTCCAACGTGACACTCCGCGGAAATTTCGGCGCCTTGCCAAAGCCACCGTACTGCGTATCAAAACGTGCTTTGAAATGTTCAGCCGCCTGGGTCAAAGCGGTCTGGGTTGGATGCTCATTGAGCACCTCCGGTACAACGGCAGCTTGGATATTTTGGGTCAGGTTCTTCGTCACCGCGGCCACTTGGTGCGGCTCTTTGTGATACACCTCCTGCAATCGGGCCAGCAGGGTTGAAAAGCCAGCCGGCTGCCCGCGCATGCCATCACGCGGCGGGAAGTAGGTGCCTCCGTAGAAGGGCCGGCGGTCAGGGGTGAGCCACACGGTCATGGGCCAGCCGCCCCGGCCGGTCAACATTTGTACGGCAGTCATATAGATGCCGTCCAAGTCCGGCCGTTGTTCGCGGTCAACTTTGACCGCGATATAGTGGCGGTTCATGTATTCGGCGATAGCACTGTCCTCAAAAGACTCCCGCTCCATCACGTGGCACCAGTGACAGGTCGAATAGCCTATAGACAGGAGGACGGGTTTGTTCTCCTTTTTTGCCCGGGCGAAGGCTGCATCTCCCCACGGGTACCAATTGACCGGATTGTGGGCGTGCTGGAGAAGATACGGACTTGGTTCAAGGATAAGCCGGTTCGTATACTGCGGACGACCATCTTCAAAGAGATGCTGGGTCCGGGGCGTATACGCTTCCCCCTTCGCTTGGAGTGCCCGGTCAAGCTGTTCCCGAACCGCCGCTGGAAACGGCTCCAGGCCGGGCAGCGCTGTGGGCGTGGTTTCTGCCAGGGCCTGGGTCAGGAGGAGGAGGCTCGCTCCGATGACTCCGTAGTATATGATCCGCATGGAAATCCTCACTCTCGATTATTCGTTTCACAGGGGAAATAGTACGTTTTGCTACTGGCTCTCACCCACAGTCTATACTAGAATGGCTGCGCATGACTGCTGAGATCAGCACCGCGGCGTCCTCTCGCAAGACAACCGCCCATATGTCTGCGAACAGTCGTCCTGCCTGGACGCCCCTCCTCTCCGTCATTATCCCGGTCTATAACGAGGTCGAAACAATCTATGAACTCTTAAGGCGGGTTGCCCGCACTCCCTTTCCCAAAGAAATCTTTGTCGTTGATGACAACTCGACTGATGGTACCCGAGAATTACTCCGGGAGCTGCCCGACATCATGCGGCTGCTCGATGGCAGCCCGCTGTCTGCTCCGTGTCGGCTGAAAGCCCTGTTTCACGCGACCAATCAGGGTAAGGGCCAGGCCGTCCGGACCGCCTTACGTCACGTCACCGGCTCTTTCGTGCTGATCCAGGATGCCGACCTCGAATACTCTCCCGCCGATTATCCCCAACTGCTCACCCCGCTCCTGACCGGCCAGGCCGATGTGGTGTATGGATCGCGCTTTCTGGATTCCCCGGCCGGTTCGTTCTCCTGGCATACGGCCACCAACAAGGTCCTGACGACGCTCTCCAATATCTGCACCCACCTCCAACTGACCGACATGGAAACCTGTTATAAAGCCTTCCGCTCCGATGTGTTACAGGGTCTCACACTCCGTTCAAAACGCTTCGGATTTGAACCTGAAATTACCGCTAGAATCGCTCGTGGTGGAGTCCGCATCTGTGAGGTCCCGATCTCATACAGTCCACGCACCTATGCAGAAGGCAAGAAGATCCGTTGGCAGGACGGTTTTGTCGCTCTGTGGACAATTCTCCGCTGCCATATGCTTGAAGCCGATGAGAGAGTAGAGATGTAACCACGCGGTTGGGCCTCGCGAGCCGTTCCCAAGCCCGGTCAAGTCCTTTTCGTTTTCTTCCGACTTTTCGCCCTCTTCCGACCTTTCGTTTTTGCGACTGCTCCCCTACCCGCTGTCACGCACTGCCGGAAAATCCGATGCCAATTGGTCACCGTACCAAATTGCTGCACATACGCCTCAAGGCCAAGCAACGCCCGGACTAAGAATAGTCCGTGCCCAGGCGTCTTGAATATCCGATGCTGGAGACCGATGTTTGTCACCTCCATGGCCCTCTCCACCGCGTGAAAATCTTGTGGGTCATAGGCGCAGTCCTCCAGGACAGGCTCAAAAATAAGATACATGATCCGAACAAGCGGCGCGGGCTCATCACCAGGATCAAGATAGCCAAGCTCAAGGAAACACCGCGCCATGGTTATTTCGTCTCGCTCCAGGACGGCTTGCGCCAGCCTGCGATATCCTGCTCGAATGTCCTCCGGGAAAAGACGCACACTGCCAAAGTCCAGTATGGCAATCCTGGGATGGTACGTAATCAGATAATTGCCAGGATGCGGATCAGTATGGAGCACACCAAAAGAACAAATCTGCCGCCAGGTAATCTCAAAATACTTCACCGCCACCCAGTCTTTGAGCTCTCGATCAACTCCGGGAGCTAACACATCTTGCAATTTGTAGCCGTCAACAAATTCTAGGGTTAATACGCGCCGCGAGGAAAAATCAGGATAGACACGGGGAATGATGACGGCATCGTCTCCAGCGAAGAGGCGCTGAAAAATCGCAATATTGTTGGCTTCATTGACATAATCGATCTCTTCTCGTAAGCGTTCTTCCATTTCCTGATAGATCTCAGCAGCATCAAAGTTCTGGCGCATGACATCGCGCAGGATGAGGGTCAAAACCTTGAGCAACGCTTTCAGGTTCTTGAGGTCCTGTTCGACGGTCTCGTCAACCCCTGGATATTGGACCTTCACAACAACCTCTGCGCCACTCAGGAGTTGCGCCCGATGGACCTGCCCAAGCGAGGCCGCGGCAAAGGCATTTTTGTCAAAGCGTTTGAAGAGCTGTTCCGGGTCTTTTCCAAGCTCGTTTTCGACTTGGGCTCGGATGAGATCATAATCCATAGGCGGGACGGACGATTGGACGACCGAAAGAATGTCGAGGACCTCGGTCGGAAAGAGGTCGCTGCGCATGCTCAGCATTTGAATCAGCTTCATGAATGCGCCGCGCAGTTCCTGGGAGCCGGCCACAATCTTCAGCGCGTTTTTGAGATGCAGCTCAAACAGCTCCTGCTCTTTTGCATCCGCTGACTGGAACGGCTGTTTCAGGGCGTTCCAGGCGTAGCTAGTGCTGACCGAGGTCGCCAGCGAACCGACCTGAAGGGCGCGTTTTGCCCGCCCTCGGGTCAAGGCGTTGGAAGATTTTTTGGATGGCATAGACGAGATGAAGTATGTTTGCGTATTCAGGACATAGAATAATTGTGGCGGACCACCGCAAGCCGGATACGGTGACGGTTAAGCTGCTTCTTAACATAAACGAGGCATTCCCCCTTTTGTAGTAGCAACGGAGTGACCCCCACTCCAAAGAAAATAAAGGCGGACACTGCACCGAAGCTGCGACTAAAACGGTGCTAGGGCTAGTGATCTCAGACGGGAAACGGTGATTTCGATACCGCTCTATACTACGAGAATTTTGTAGAGGTGCTAAAAAATGAGTCGTCTGTTTGTGTGGAAGGTATTGAGGTGAGGAGTGATGGAGTGACCAAGATACTCAGCGACAGAAGAGACGACTGCGTTCAGATCCGCTTAGCGTCCGGCGAGACGAATGTGCTGACCACCGAGATGCTAGGCGCCTTGTCTGCCGCGCTGGCAGAGGCCGAGCAGAGTGCCCGAGGGGTGATGCTGTGTGGGGGCGACAAGTTCTTCTCCAACGGCGTCGATCTGGAATGGGCGCTGACCCAGTCGCGCGCCGAGATCCGCGCCCTGTTTCTCGAACTGGGGTATTGCATCCTCAAGATTATGGAATCTCCTGTGCCGGTCGTCGGGGTGGTGAAAGGGCATGCCATTGGCGGGGCGTTGGCGCTTCTGCTGGCCTGTGACTATCGGTATGGGGCAACTGGCCGCGTTTTGCTCGGCAAGCCAGAAATCCTGCTGGGGGTGCCCAACCCCTACTAGGGCGATCAATTGTTGCGCTTTATCGCCGGGGATTTTGTGGCCTCCGACTTGATTTATACCGGTAGACTGGTCCCTGCTGACGAGGCCCACGCCCTCCACCTGATTCACGCTGTGGGCACGAAAGAAGAAATCGAAGCGGTGGCTTGGCAGCAGCTCCTCGTCTTGCGCGATCTCGCCCCCGAGGCGTTCGCCGAGTCGAAACGGATGCGAACCGGACGCTTTTGCGCCGATGTGAGAGAACAGATGTTGGCCCGGGTAGCGCGTCAAGTTGAGATCTGGAACAGCGCTGAAGCCCAGACCAGATTACACGCCGCAGCAAAGCGGCTTGCCCGCTAACGCCTGTGGCCCCTCACTGATGACAGGCCCTAGCCTTTTCGATCATACCTGCATACCAAGGGGATATTTGATAGGAAAAGCATCCAAAGAGAGGCAGTGAAGAAGACAAAATAATATGGCGAAAATCCTGCTGAGGCCGGTATGTAAATAAGGAGGAAAACGGATGCATGATGTTGTGATTCGTGGCGGAACCATTTCGCGGCTACGGCTGCGCGGGAGAAACGTGACCCACGCGAGGTGGTCTACGATCTGATGTTGGAGCAAAACGGCCGGTCCTTTTTGATGTATGCCGCATTCGGATATGCCGATGGCAACGCCGACTGCCTGCGCGAGCTGATATGCGACCCGATTACGGTCCTGGGTGGCAGTGATGCCGGTGCCCATGTGCGGCAAATCATAGACGCGGGCATGCCGACATACGCCCTGACGCATTGGGTGCGCAATAAAGCGGCCGGCGATCCAAGCCGACTGCCGCTGGAGTTTGTGGTCAAGAAGTTGACGCACGACAGTGCCCGTCTATTTGGGATGACCGATCGCGGGACGCTGGAGCCTGGTGCGAAGGCCGATGTGAATGTGATTGATTATGACAACCTGAGTGTCAGCCACCCGGAAATGATCTACGATCTTCCCGCCGGTATGCCGCGTTTAATGCAAACCGCGAACGGGTATGAAAAGACCTTTGTGAGTGGCGAAGTCGTGCAAGAGAACGGCAAAGACACCGGCGCTCGGCCGGGGCGTATCGTGCGCAGCGCCTAGCAACCGATATGCCGAGTATTCCTGCAATCACGAGCACTCGGGCAGGGCTGCTCGTAGCCCGTCTGATGCGGACCTGGTTCAGGACGAGGAGAGCCGTTTGGGTGACCGGACTTATTCCAGTTCGATGTTAGGAGGCCGTCCTGGTATTCTGTGACGGATAATCAAATAATCAGCAGCCTAAAGGAGCAAGACATGAACATCGACCAACACAACGATTTGGAAGCAATTCGCCAACTCAAAGCGCGCTATTTTCGATTGATGGATACGCGCCAGTGGGAGCTCTGGAGAGAATGTTTCACTACAGATATTTCGGCTGTATACGAGGGTGCGCCGCGGGCAAGCGAGAATCTGCCGCGTGACATCGAGATCAAGGGGCGCGACGCGCTGGTTGACGGCGTCCGTACGCTGATGACCGGCGCAAAATCGATACATCAGGGGTATATGCCGGAAATTGAGCTGACCAGCGCAACGACCGCGAGGGCGGTCTGGTCAATGTTTGACGATGTGCGCCTGCCGACTTGCCATTTTAAGGGCTGGGGCCACTACCACGAAGACTATGTGAAGGAAGATGGCCAGTGGAAGCTCAAGAAGATCCACTTGACCCGCCTCCATACCGAGGAAGAATGGGTCTAGCCCGATCTTTGCAGAGGCCAAATCCTAGGACTACGTGCGGCCACGAGCCCGGCTTGGCGGTGGCAGAAGCAGGGGCCGCGAGGCTGGCGTGGCCGGGGCTTCAAGAGCGTGTGCGCGAGTGGAGTATTCTCAGTGGGTGATGTTCGGTGGGCTAACAGCAGTATTTGCCTCGACTTTTCCCGCCAACTGGCCCAGTTTCTCTCCCATAGTTGCCGATGACCACATTGGGGCAAAGGCCGGGGGCCTCAGCGACAAAAGAGTTGAGACTCTATGCTGTATTCCTTTCGGTGACGAAGTCGCTCAAGTCGGCCTCGCGCGCTTCGATACGGTCGAACCATCCTTTTAGGTAAATGAGATCGTCGACATCAATGTTTCTCGTCGACACAGCGCTTGAAAATGGGGGCCGGTGATTCGTCAACGGTGAACGAGAATCATTTGTCACCGCCCCCCTTAGATAAGGCCCGTTGTGGGTTACAGCTCCAAGGGCATTTTGAAGTAGGTGTGCATGATCCGGTCGCGGTGTTCCAACAATATGGGATCGACCGCGGCGGTGACCTCGGCAGGCGTGTTCTCGAACATGGGCCGAATGGACAGGTCGAGCAAAATGTCTTCGGGCGATTGGAGGACAACGAAGTTACTAAACGCGGCCCAGTAAAAATCGGCGACCGTCACGGCTTGTCCGATAATGTAATCGCTCCCGCGGGCTTTTTGCGCTTTTAGGGTCGCGGCGAGTTCGGTCATGAAGGCGATGACGCGCGGATTGGCCAGTTTCGCGTCCGCGTCGCGGTAGCCATATTTCAAACCGAATGCGGACGGTCCGGTTGCGTCATCAGCCGGACGCATCATGTCGAGCCGGCGGTTCCAGCCGAAACCAAGCTCGCCGCAAATCTCGTGACCGATTCCAAATAATTGAACGCGCTCGGCTGCGTTTTCCGGCACGAGCGGCTTGTCCAGCGCGAGCCGTTCGAGCGAAAGCAAAATATCATCCCAACGGTTGATTGGTTTTTCATCGTTCCAGGCAACCACCGGCCCGCTGTTCGTACCCGACCACGCAAGCAGCTCCGGGTTTTCCGCCATCGGTTTTTGCGGCCCGAGCGTAAAGTCCAAGGACTTGTACTCCATCATCGCCTTAACAGCGACGCCCCAGGCACTGGGCATACCTTGCACTAAAATAAGACGTAGGCCATTCGCATTGATGGCTTGATTGATGTCAACATAGGTCATTGCTTGTCTCCTCCTATCTTCGATTACGAAATCTTCCGCATCTCTCTTTAACGAAATTACAAGTCGCCCGCTACCCACGTCCGAACTTCACGTGTCGTGAGGTGAAAGGGGAATTCTCCTCAGGTCAGAGTTCGGGCGGTCGCGAGAGCCCCACACAATCTTCAGCACGTTTTTGAGATACAAGTCGAACAGCTCCGGCTCTTTTTCATCCGCTGGCTGGAACGGCTGTTTCAGCGCGTTCGAAGCTCGTTCAAGAGCTCGGTGCGATGCCCATCAAGCTCAGGCGGTCCGCGGCGAATCGACGGAGCCGCTCCATTTATCCGCAAGGGTGAGGCGAAAGTCCGGGTGGTTGCACCGTTGGGGAGCGTTAAAGGTTGGACCCACCCCATCTCGACAACCTGCGCGTCTGACAATGCTTCAGCGTACGTGTTGGTGGGGCCACACGGGACCCCCCGAGCTTCAAAGGTTTCAAGCCAGTCGGCCACCGTACGCGTGATGAACACCTTTTCGAGGATTTCTTTGAGCACCGTCTGGTTGGCAGCGCGATCGGTCGTCGTGAGAAACCGTGGATCGACAGCGAGGTCCGGCTGACCGACCTCCTCGCAGACGATCTGCCACAGCTTGTTATTACCGGCGGCAAGTACAAAATTGCCATCCTTCGCCCGAAACAGATCATAGGGCGCATTACGGGGATGCGCCGCGCCGAGTTTCCGAGGATTCTTTCCAGTCCCAAAAAATTCGCTGGTTTGGAGGGCGGCGATGGCCATGCTCACGCCCATCATCGGGACGTCAATATGACCGCCAGGCTCACCCGCCCGGACTCGGGCCAGCAAGGACGAGACGGCAAAGGCGGCATACAGGCCGGCGGCAAAGTCCACTAACGGCACCCCGCATTTGACCGGGGCTCCATCCGGCTCGCCGGTCACGCTCATGATCCCCGCTATCGCCTGTATCGTGACATCGAAGCCACCCTGCTGGGCACGCGGGCCACTTTGCCCAAAGGCTGACAGTGAGCAGTAGATCAGCTGCGGCTGCGTCTCGGCGAAGTCCTCATAGCCGAGCCCGAGACGCTCCATCACTCCAGGCCGGTTGTTCTCGATCACAACATCCGCGCTCCGGACCAATCGGCACGCCACGTCGTTATCGGCCGCGTCTTTCAAATTCAACGCGATAGAGCGCTTATTGCGATTGAGTGAGGCAAAGTTCTCACTAAACCCGCCCGTTATCGGCGGCCATTGACGTAGGGCGTCACCTTGGCGTGGCTCAACCTTCACCACGTCCGCACCAAAATCCGCGAACAGCATGCCACAAAAGGGACCTGCCGCCACATTGCAAAACTCAATCACCCTGACATCCGCGAGGGGCCGCGTTGATCCTGCCGTGCGATTCACTGCCTCTCTCCTCCTGACCCAACCGCACCTCAGCCGCGGTTGGTGAGATTCAGACTTCACGTTCCCCGTACCGCCTGCGCGCGGAGATGTTCACCCCCGCCCTTTGGCATGGCATGGCGCAAGTCGGCTTGCTGCATAAGGGGCAAAACAGTTGAGATAAAATAATCGAGGTCCGGCCCGAAGTCGAAGAAATTGACCTGCACCCCGTCCACGCCAGCCTGACGCAGGCGGACGAACCACTCCACGATCATTTCCGGTGTCCCCACAAGATGGAGATTGCCGCCCACTGCCCACTCGAGCGCGCTATGCTGACGCCACGAAGACTGGTCCCCGCCCATGAAGGCGTTGAAGAAGTTTGCGACTGCCACCTCATCCCGTTCATCCCGAATCCGCTTATACCACGCCTGCGCCTCTTTCTCAGTTGGGCGACAAATCACATGCGGATTGACGAGAATCTTGACCTCTCGGCCCTTTTTCCGGGCGTGCGTCTTGATAGGCACAATGCGCTGGGGTAAGGACGCGCAAGCCTTGTCCGGATCGGCTCCCGTGGGCGCAGTCGCAAAGATGATATCCGCGTGACTGGTGGCATAGTCCATACCCGCCGGCGACGAGCCGGCACTGACCAGGACGGGTAAGCCATTCACGGGTTTGGGCGCAACAAAAGCGCCGGCCGTCTTATACCACTCGCCGGTATAATCGAGGTTTTTATCCTCAGTCCACAGTCGCTTCATCACCGTCGTGAATTCATCCGCCATGGCGTAGCGTTGATTGTGCGGGAATGCTGCCTGGCCAAACATAGCGGCTTCGTCCGGTCGATAGCCGGTCACGACATTCAGACCCCAGCGGCCATGACTGATATGGTCGATGACGGCTCCATATTTAGCAATATGTAAGGGATGCCAGCCGTAGAGGACATGGATCGTTGATATGAGCAGGACATTGTGGGTCAGCGGTGCGAGGGCGGCACTGGTGATAAAGGGATCAATGGAGTGCTCACGAAAATGAATGTCACCACCATAGCCGCCTTTGCCAAGCCAGGTGGCCAGGGCAAAGATGAGGTCAAAGCCGGCCTCATCAACCCGGACTGCGAGTTCGGCATTATACTCAAAGGTCCACGAGGTCTTCCGGGGAGCTTTCGATGGTGTCCACGCGCCTTGTTGGTGGGGCATGAACAGTCCGAGCATAAGCGGTTGGCGGACCGCTCGCTCAAACGAGGTGAGGCCATCGAGCGGTTGCAGATGGGGTGCGGAGCTGATGCGTGTCATGGCTCTCTCAGCCTGCAAGCAGGGTACGGGCTTCGGTGGTTTTGCCCGGCAACTGCCGTCACCCGGCCTAGGCCACGCAGACCCGTCTCTAGTCGTCGTCCGAAGTCGCTGCGTCCAGCTCGGGCAGCACCTCAGTCATGAACACACCCAGTTCCTCCAGCATGAGTTCTTTGGGACAGTGCGCGTAGTGCCAGATGAGCGTGATGTACTCGCACGGCAGCGAGGCGTAGATATGGCGCCATTCCGTTTTCAGCTGCTCCACCGTGCCGCCCAGAAAAATACCACTGTCCTTCATGCCCTGGAGCGTGGCCGCTTGGGTGTCGAACTTGGGGATGCCGTCGTAGAACGTCGAGTAGTGTTGGACCCACATTTCGTAATCGTAGCGCAGCAACTTGTCGGTAAATTCCTGTTCGTCGCGCCCGAGATGAATCCAACGCGCAATATTCTGTCGGGCCCCCAGCGGATAATCCGTGCCGGCCGCCCGCCCCTCTTCAACATACAGCCTGGCGAAGTTCACCAGGGTATCGAGGGCCGTGAAATAGGTCGGCCGAAAACCATGCTGGGCCAGAAAGGGAACCGAGGCGGCACTGCCGCTCATCGGGACGAACACCCGCGGATAGGGGTCGCTATACGGGCTCGGCACCACGCTCACCCGGCGAATGGCTCCGTCGGGTCCGAGTTCCCCCGGTGCGCCGGCAGCCTCGATACTCTTGCGTGCCGGATAGCCCCGCACACCGGTTTCGTACGGATACGGAATCTCGTAATGAGGCTGCTTGGTCTCCACGGATTCCTGCTGCCAGCACTGGAGCAATATGCGCGTACTCTCCTCGAACATCTCACGGTTGCGCGTGTCCGCCGCGCTGCCGTCCGACACGGTCGCCACGGCCCGGACATGCTGCCCCAGGATGTCCATCCAGCGAGACTGGTAGCCGCGCGTCAGACCCACAAAGAAACGGCCCTGGGTCATGTGATCGAGGATGGCGGTTTCCTCTGCCACCCGAATCGGATCGCGGGTCGCCATCACGTAGCCGAGGGCACCGACATAGGCATGCTTCACCTGACTCGCCCACCACGCATTCAGGACTCCGGGGTTCGGACCCACCTCGTACCCCTCGGAATGCAGGTGGTGCTCGATGGTACTGATGCCCCACACACCCATTTCGTCGAGCTGTTTCACCAGGTCGAAGGTCTCATGCAGCACCTGATGGTACACGTCACGATTGCGCCCCAGCGGGCGCTTGCGCTCGCGGTCGGCACGGTCCTCGGCCGGAAGCACGGGATAGATTTGCACGATCACTTTTGGTGTTGCCACGCTGTTCTCCTTTGGGCGGTCGGCGTCCCGCCTACGGCAGGCGTACACACCCAGTTCCGAGGCGGTGACCGAGGGTTCGCGCGTCACCTCCCAACGAGGTGGCCAACCACGCAACATTCCTCTATAGCCAGGGGTATCATACCCCAGCCGTGTTCCATAGCAAGAAGGTGAGAGGTACCCATGAGATTAGAGATTCAACGGGTTGAAAACGTATTTGAAGATATGTCCTTCGGGAGCGCCGGTCCGTACGAGAAAATAGTCGGGCGGGCCTATGGCGAGGTCGATCCCACCAATCCACTCAATCAAGATATCGTTAATCTCGACAAGGCGCCGGCGAATACCAGGGGCAGGGTCGAATACGCGGTGGATTTCTGCGTGCTCAAACCCACCGACCTCGGCAAGAGTAATCGGCGCATTTTGTACGACACCCCCAATCGGGGTGACAAGCTGGCCCTGATTGACATCAACGACGCCCAGAAGGGTCCGACTTTCAACGACCCGGTCAGCGCAGCGGACGCCGGTAACGGCTTTCTCATGCGACAGGGGTATGTGCTGGTTTTCAGCGCCTGGCAGGGTGACGCGCAGCCGGGCGAGGGACATATGCTCGCCGAGTTTCCAGTCGCCACCAATAAGGGCGCTCCCATCGTCGGCGACTCGCGCGAGGAAATGATTTTCGGCCATACCGATAGCCCGGCCGTACTGCCGCTCACGTATCCGGCGCATTCCTTGGATCAGAGCGCCGCGACGCTGACCGTCAGGCTGTATGAAGCAGACGCGCGCCTACCCGTTCCTGCCGAGCGCTGGCGGTATGTCTCACCCCGGCAGATCGAAATCGACCTGGTTGAGGGCTTTGATGCCGGTGCCATATACGAGTTCATTTACCCGGCGTGTGACCCCATTGTCATGGGCCTCGGTTTTGTAGCGGTGCGTGACTTTGTGACCTATATGCGCTCTACCGAGCCGGACGCCGCCGGCCAGCCTCACCCGCTGAGCCCCGACCCCAGCGCACCGGCTATCGATCATGTGATTGCCTATGGACGCTCACAGCCCGGCCGCTTTTTGCGTGAGTTTGTCCGCCTGGGGTTTAACCAAGACCTGAATGGCGGCAGGGTCTTCGATGGCATCTATGCCAGTATCGCCGGGTCACGGCGTATTTTCCTGAACGCACCGTTTGCGCAGCCGGGTCGCTTTCACCGCCAACAGGAAGACCACCTGTATCCGGGCGATCAGTTTCCGTTCAGCTATGCGACCCGGACGGATTCGGTCAGTGGCAGGACCGATGGCATCCTGGCCCGCAGCCTGGCGTCCGACACCTGCCCCAAGATTATACACGTCGATTCGAGCACCGAATTCTGGCTGGGGCGCAGTTCGCTGGTGGTGACCGACGAACACGGCGCGGACATCGAAATCCCGGGGGAGGTGCGGGTCTTTCTGTTCTCAGGCACGGGCCATGCCGGGCCGATTATGCTGAACCACGCCGCCGTATTCTCTCAGAATCCGGCCTATGCCATGAACTTCTTGAACTATAATCCGCTGAATCGTTCGCTCCTGGTTGCCCTGGACCAATGGGCCACTCAGGGCATACCACCGCCGGACAGTCGTGTCCCGCGTTCGGGCGACGGCACCCTTGCTCGCCCAGCGCCCCAGGCTGCGACCGGGTTTCCGACCATCCCGGGCGTCCGTCACCCGGAGCGGGTGAACGAGTTGTCGGTAATGGATTACAGCCAGCAGCCACCCACGCCCGTACCCGGCAAAGCCTATCGCGTGTTGGTGCCCAAGGTTGATGCGGACGGCAATGAGCTGGCCGGTATCCGCCTGCCCGCTATCAGCGTCCCGCTCGGTACGCATACCGGCTGGAATCTCCGTGGGGCCGGATTCTCTCCGGGCGCGCTCATGCTGGTGGGCTCGTATTTCCCGTTTGCGGCGACCAAAGAGGAACGACAGGCCAACGGCGACCCCCGGCCCTCGTTGGAAGAGCGCTATCTCAGCCATGACGCCTACGTCGCCGCGGTCAGCCGCGCTGCCGCCGAGCTACAGGAGGCGCGCTTGCTGCTCGCCGAAGACGCGGAGCGCTCCGTTGCCGCGGCCAAAGCCGCTGCAATAGGCTAGAGCGCCGGACGGACGAGCAGGGAGGTAGGCATGCCAGCCGAGCACGAGAAGCTGTGGGACTATGACGCGGTGGCCGTCGGTCAGACCGGAACCGAGACCACGGTCATCCTCACCCTGGACATACTGCGCGAGTACTCCCGGGCCACCCAACATGCCCGGGGGGCGGAACTGGATCAGACTAACGATGCGACAACCCCCGCCGCAGTCCTGGCCATGCCCAGCATGGTGTTGGCCTACGCGCCGCTGTTGCGCTACGACTTGGCCGAGAACAACGGTTTTGTGGCGCTCGAAGACGCCAAGACCGCGCGCCGCCAGACGCCGTTTGCCAAGTGCGATATTCGGTGGCATGCGCCGGTCGTGGTCGGTGATTGCATCACCGCCAGCCGTCGGGTCCTGGACAAGTATGAACGCCGTGGCAGCAAGTTTGTGACCTTTCGCGTGGAAGCGGTCAACCAGCGCGGGGTCAGGGTCGCCGACTATGACTACACCTGCATCTTCGCCTATGCCCAGGGACAGAAGACCGTCCCCGCCTCGGGGGAGGCCGAGACGGAGGGAACTCCAGTCAAGCCCGGACAGCCCGTAGCCGAAGCGCGTCGGGTACTGACGGCCGAGCAGGCCACGGTGGGTACCACGCTGCCGGCGCTCCAGGTCACGGAGAGTCAGGACACGATTCTGGGCTATAACAACGTCCAGCTAGCGGGCCGGCTCATGACGAGCAATATCCATACGGATGAGGAGTTTGCGCGCCACAACATTTTTGGCGGGGCCGTCAACGCCGGGCCCGCCACCCTGTCCTACGTGGAGCAGATGCTCAGCCTGTCGTTTCCACTGTCCGCGTTTTACGCCGGCGGCCGCCTGCTCATGCGCGCTATCGAGCCGTTTCGGGCCGGACAGGTAGTGACCCTGCGGGGCGAGGTGGTGGCGGTACAAGCCAGAGGGGATCACCATCAGGTCGGCTGTAGCGTGCGCGGTACCAATCAACTGGGCTCACTCGTGTGCCTGGCCGAGGCCACCTTGAACCTCCCCCCTACGGAGGAGTAGGGCATCGTCACTATGCAAAAAGACTTTGGAGCAGCCTTTGCGTCGATTGGGGATAAAACGTTTACGGCAAAATATCATGCCAGTTGCTATTGTCAGGCTGTCCAATACGAAGTGAGCGCAGATCCGGTGGACGCGAAAATCTGTCACTGCGTGGAATGCCAGAAGCTGCACGGCGCGCCCATGCAGTGGGCCGCCATTTTTCACAAACGCCACGTGCGCATTACGCACGGCATCGCTCAGCTCCGCTTCTACAACAGCGAGCGGCAGCAGTATGAACGCATTCTCCCCTGCAAAGTCAGCTGTGTCGGGTGTGGAACGCTGATTGCGGATGAGGGGCGTAAGATGTGGCTGGCGTTTCCCTCTCTGTTTGATTTTGGGCGCCCGCCTCAGGTGCCAACAAGTTTCAAACCCACGTGTCATATTTTCTATGGGATGCGGGTAATGGATATGCCCGATGAGCTGCCGAAGTGGGCGGGCCATAAGAATAAGTCCGTTCAATTGTAACCAGAAGATTTGCTATTGGACCAGCGGACGCAATCAAGAGGTCGTGTGTTCAACCCTTAGTCGGCTTGCTCGGCGTGTGGCCGATTGATCAACGTGGCTGCGGCGGCCGCACCAAATCCGTTATCGATATTCACCACGGTCACACCCGCCGCACACGAATTGAGCATAGCCAAGAGGGCGGCGACGCCACCGAAACTGGCGCCATAGCCGATGCTTGTTGGGACCGCGATGATGGGCCGATCAACCAGCCCGCCAATAACACTCGGCAGCGCGCCTTCCATACCGGCCACCACAATTAAGACCGACGCAGCCATGAGCTGATCCAGATTATCAAACAAGCGGTGAATACCTGCGACGCCGACATCGTATAAACGCTCGACTTTGTTCCCGAGCCACTCGGCTGAAATCACCGCCTCTTCGGCAACCGGAATATCCGCAGTGCCAGCCGCGATCACCAGGATGGACAACCGCGTGCGGGGAATCGGCTGTTTGCCCAGGGCTCCGATGCGCGCCTCCGGATAGTACACCAGGGCGGGCAGGGAGATTTTGATCTCCTGCGCCTTGTTTTCATCCAGACGCGTAATCAGGGCCGGCTGTCCGTTCTCAACCAGACGTGAGGCAATCGCGGCAATCTGCTGACTCGTTTTTCCCGGCCCCCAAATGACCTCGGGAAAGCCTTTGCGGAGCGCTCGGTGGTGGTCGATTCGGGCAAAGCCGAGATCTTCAAAAGGCAGGTGTTTGAGCCGTTCAAGTGCTTGCTCGACCGGCAACACCCCCTGTTGCACTTGGGTGAGCATTTCAGCCAAGCGGTCTGGTGTCATAGTCTGCTCTGCGCGAAATGATTAAACCCGGTAAACTCGCTCGCGGCCCGCGGCCCGTCCGGTAACCTGACGGTGACTCCGTCTGCCTGGGGCACGAGCGAACCGATGCGTGTGATCGCACAGCCGCTCTGGTCTGCGACGGCCTGAATCCTGGAGCGCGCCGCAGCCGGCGCACTAAAGAGTAACTCGTAATCCTCCCCGCCAGCTAGGGCCAGCGCCCAATCCTGTGCGCCCAGGAGCGTCCGATAGCCGTCGGACAGCGGGAGCGTTTGGGCCTCAACAACTGCGCCGACCTGACTGGCTTCACACAGGTGACCCAAATCCTGGAGCAGCCCGTCGCTGACATCAATCATAGCGGTCGCAAGATGTTGGGCAGCGAGTTCTTGTCCGACCGTGACACGGGCGGTCGGGCATAAGAAGCGCTGTTTCAACTGTTGGACGGCAAGGCTCTCGGCATCTCCAGCCAGTTCCCCAGTGAGGATGCGCAAGCCTAATGCCGCGTCACCCAGAGTTCCAGTCACGTACACATCATCCTCGACGTGCGCGCCAGAACGAACGATCGGCCCGTGCGGGGTCTGCCCCAGGAGAGAAACCGAAATCGTAAAAACAGGGGCGGCACTCATATTGCCGCCGATGAGCGTGGTCTGCATCTCCTGAGCAGCATCAAGGAAACCATCAAAGAAGGCGTCCAGATCTTCGACGGCATGGTCTTGGGGTACGCCCAAACTTAATAAGGCGAAGGTCGGCTCGCCTCCCATGGCTGCAACGTCACTCGCATTGACGGCAAAGGCTTTCTGTCCCAAGACAAAAAAAGGTGTCCACTCACACCGGAAGTGAACACCTGCAATCATGGCATCGGTTGTCAGCAGCGTTGTTCCTGATAGTGAGAGTGCGGCGCAGTCATCGCCAATGCCGAGCTGGATCCGAGGATCATGGCTGGCCTGCGGCAAGCGCTCACGGAGGCGGCGCAAAAAGGAGAACTCACCGAGATCCCGTATTTTCATACACCCTTATCCAAACAGTTCTTTGACCTTATCAAAAAATCCTTTGGAGATGGGATGCAACTCACCCCCATTAAGCCGAGCGAACTCTTCCAGCAGCTCTTTCTGCTTGGCCCCAAGTTTTGTGGGGGTTTCAACCACGACCCGAACGAGTTGGTCGCCTCGCCCACCACCGCGCAAATCTACGATGCCCTTTCCTCGGAGCCGAAAGACACTGCCCGACTGCGTACCGGCCGGCACTTTCATTTTGATCTTTCCCTCAAGCGTGGGTGCTTCGATATCGGCGCCAAGAGCTGCCTGTGGAAAGCTGATGGGCAACTCACAGATCACCTCATTGTCTTGCCGCTCAAAAAGCGGGTGCTCTCCGACCTGGATCGTGACATACAGGTCTCCAGAAATACCGCTAGCCGGTCTGGCACCCCCTTCCCCACGCAGCTTGAGCCGAGAGCCGGAGTCAACCCCGCCAGGAATTTTAATCTGCAGGTTCGACGTTTTACGCACCGCGCCAACGCCATGACACTCCGTACACGGATCGGTCACCACTGATCCCTGACCACCACACTGGTTGCACGTTCGGGCCACCGTAAAAAAGCCTTGTTGAAAACGCACCTGGCCACTCCCGCGACAGGTGCCGCACGTCTGTGGCCGCGTGCCTGGTTTCGCCCCAGTCCCATGACAGGTCGCACACGTCGCCCGGCGTGGAATAGCAACCGTCTTTTCCGTACCGAACGCGGCCTCTTCGAAGGAGACGGCGAGACTATAACTGAGATCCTCGCCACGCTGCTGACGCCCCCGTCCACCCCGACTGCCACCACCGAAGAAGTCGCCAAAAATATCGCCGAAGACATCTTCGAAGTTCGTGGAAAAATCGGCCCCTCCACTAAACCCGCCCCCACCCTGCTCAAACGCCGCCTGACCAAAACGATCATACCGGGCTCGTTTCTCCGGGTCATTGAGCACTTGGTAGGCTTCTGAGAGTTCCTTAAATTTCTCTTCGGCCGCTTTGTCTCCTGGATTACGATCCGGATGGTAGCGTAAGGCAGCTTTGCGGTATGCCTTTTTCAGTCCCTCTGCGCCTACGTCCGGACTCACATCTAGTCGCTCATAATAGTCGGATTTACTTGCCATACCCGCCCCTATTCCCTGATAATAAAAACCCCCACTTCCAACTGTAGGAGAAGTGGGGGCCTTAAGACAAGACGGTCTCGGTACACTTGTACGAAGTTACTTCACTTCTTCAAAGTCTGCGTCAACAACGTTGTCGGTCTCTTTTTTCTGGTCACTCCCTGCGCTGCTGCTATCTGTCGGCCCATCACCGGGAGCGGCCTGCCCACCTGTTGCGTCCGCTTGTTCTTGCGCCGCTTTTGCGTACATCGCTTCAGCCAGCTTGTGAGAAGCTTGGGTAAGTTCTTCTGTGACCGTCTTCATTGCCTCGGCATCATCACCCTCCAACACTTTCTTGGCTTTCTCTAACGCTACCTCGATATTACTCACCGTTTCGGCATCGGCTGCGTCTTTGTGCTCTGCCAGGGATTTCTCGCTTGAATAGATCAGCGAATCAAGCTGATTATGAGCCTCAATGCGCGTCCTTTTCTTCTGGTCCTCTTCGGCGTGAGACTCAGCATCCTGAACCATACTCTTGATTTCTTCCTCAGACAGTCCACTGGAGGCCGTAATTTGAATCGATTGCTCTTTTCCGGTGCCAAGATCTTTGGCGTTGACGTGAACAATACCATTGGCGTCAATATCAAAGGTCACCTCGACTTGAGGAATGCCGCGTGGCGCGGGTGGGATCCCGACAAGATCAAACTGTCCCAGGAGCTTATTGTCCGCTGCCATTTCGCGTTCCCCTTGATAAACGCGAATCGTTACTGCCGTCTGACTATCTGCTGCGGTTGAGAAGATCTGGCTTTTTTTGGTTGGAATCGTTGTATTTTTTTCAATTAACCGGGTGAAGACCCCCCCGAGCGTCTCGATCCCCAAGGACAACGGCGTGACGTCCAACAGCAGTACGTCTTTCACATCACCGGTGAGCACCGCCCCCTGAATCGCTGCACCAACGGCCACCACCTCATCCGGATTCACACCTTTATGCGGCTCTTTACCAAAAATCTTACTCACTCGCTCTTGCACGGCAGGCATACGCGTCATACCACCGACCAAGACAATCTCATCAATTTGCTGCGCGGACAGGCCCGCGTCTTTGAGCGCAGTGAGGCAGGGTGAACCGAGACGGTCGAGCAGGTCGGCGCACAGCGCTTCGAGTTTGGCCCGAGTAAGCTTTATCGTTAAATGTTTTGGCCCACTCTGGTCAGCCGTAATAAAGGGAAGGTTGATATCGGTCTCCATTGAAGACGACAACTCACATTTGGCCTTCTCGCCGGCTTCTTTCAAACGCTGCAAGGCCATCCGGTCCGTACGCAGATCAACGCCCTGATCTTTTTTAAATTCATCAGCAAGATAATCGATAATACATTGATCGAAGTCATCGCCGCCCAGAAAAGTATCCCCGTTGGTAGCCTTGACCTCAAACACCCCGTCTCCCACTTCGAGAATAGAGACATCAAACGTTCCGCCTCCCAGGTCAAAAACCGCGATCTTTTCGTCCTTCTTTTTGTCGAGGCCATAGGCCAGCGAGGCCGCAGTCGGCTCGTTGATAATCCGCTGGATATTCAATCCGGCGATACGGCCAGCGTCCTTTGTTCCCTGCCGTTGGGAATCGTTGAAATAGGCAGGAACAGTCAGTACGGCGTCAGACACGGTCTCACCGAGATAGTCCTCAGCCGTTTGTTTCATTTTCTGTAAGGTAAAGGCTGAAATCTCTGGCGGACTGTAGCTCTTCCCCCGGCTCTCGACCCAGGCATCTCCGTTATCGGATTTTACAATCCGGTAGGGCAGCAGCTGTTTCGCCTTTTCCGCTTCTGCATCTTCAAAACGGTGGCCGATGAGCCGCTTAATCGAAAAAATTGTATTTTCTGGATTGGTCACAGCTTGGCGGCGGGCAATCTGACCAACAAGCCGCTCCCCACTATCAGTAAAAGCGACTACAGAAGGAGTCGTACGATTTCCCTCAGCATTCGTGATCACTGTGGGCTCCCCCCCTTCCATCACTGCTACAACAGAGTTTGTTGTTCCCAGATCAATCCCAATAACCTTTCCCATACCTGTTCTCCTTCATGTCGAGAGCTCATTCTCGACTCCCATTGCAAAGCATTAGTTAATCATCACTCAAGCCGTTGGCAACCGCTACGACTCTGATTTTTCCACCTCTTCTGTCTGTGCATGCGGAGGTGCCTTTGAGACGCTGACCATTGCCGGGCGCAATAAACGATCGTGCAGTTGGTATCCAGGCTGATGTTCATCAAGCACGGTATTCGCAGCGATCTCGCTATTTTCGACATGCGCCACGGCTTCGTGCTTACTCGGGTCGAAAGACTCTCCTTTGGCCTTCACCCGGCTGACACCATGCTTCTCAATAGTGTCTATCAAGGACCGCAAGACTAACCCCACTCCTTCAATAAGCGCTTGCCCACCTTCGTTCCCCTTGGCATGCTCGACTGCTCGGTCAAGATTATCGACGACAGGCAAAATATCCCGTAGAAGCGGTTCAACGGCAAAACGCAGCGACTCACTTTTCTCCCGCTGCATCCGTCGCTTAAAATTTTCCAGTTCAGCCCGTTCTCTCAGTAACAGGTCGTAATTCGCCTTAGCTTCCTCTTCTTTGGCTGCGAGCTGAGCTTGTAGGAGGGCGAGTTCATCAGGCTGATCCCGATCATTCTGCTCAGCACTCTCATCTTCTTCACTGAGTCCGCTCTGCTCAGTCTGTCCGGCCTGTCTGTCGAGCCGAGCCTCTTCTTGATTTTGTGGCGCTCCCGGCTCCTCCCGTTCTTCTGGTCGGGTGCGATCCGATTTTTCCATACTTTCCCTCATTTTCCAGGCTCTCGCCGGACTCTTCTCACCCTTCTCTTTGTTCGCTTTTTCACCTATTTATGGTAGAAAAGGAGAGAGGTTACAGGGAATGTAAGAATCACCTCCTGGACTGTCAAGCTAAAAATGCAAGAAGAACGCACCCGAGCTATTGTTCTGCGTACACGCGTACATGGAGAATCGGACAAGATCGTCACCTTCCTCACCCAGGACTGGGGGAAGATCACCGGCATTGCAAAAGGAGCAAAGCGTTCACGACGACGTTTTGTCAACGTTCTTGAACCTTTCACGCATATCCACCTCAGATTCCGGCCAAATCGCTCTGACGGACTGGCTTTTATCCTGGGCTGCGAGTGTGTCCAAGCGTTTCGACGCCCGAGTCAAGATCTGCAACGATTTGCTTTCGCGAGTTATATGGTTGAGCTGACAGACGTCATGGTGGCCGGACGGGAAGCCGGTCAAGAAATCTACGCTCTCCTCTTGCACAGTTTAATCTCGCTTGAAGAGTCGGCCACTCTCCCCGCCTTGTTTCTCTCGGCTTTTGAGCTGCGCCTCCTGGTTGAGGTGGGCTATGCCCCGAACATGAGGGCCTGTTACGTATGCGGGACCTCCATGGCAACGCGCACAACGGACGAGCCAGCCCTGCTGTTCTCTCCTCGTCTTAGCGGCCTGCTGTGTCCTCAATGTGATACTCAGGGCGGCGCAACGTTTCGCCTTTCTCCTGAAACGCTCATGCTACTCCAGACCTGGCTCCTCAGTGAGCACATACCCTACGTGTTCTCTGATGTTTCTCCACGAGTCTACCAGGAAACGCGCTCCCTTGTGTCCCGTCTTTTGGCGCAGCATTTGCCCCGGCCACTCAAATCACTCACCTTTCTTGAGCAGGTAAACGTGCCACCCGAGTCCTCTTATCCCTCCTCCTGCGTCTCCGGCCACGCCTCTTGCATTGACGACTCTCAGAGTGGGTGATAGGGCTGCTCGCCTACGAGCAAGGCAAGACTTCTTCTCCTCATGAGAGAGGCAATCTTTATGAGAGGGACAATCTTGGTCATACAAACAACATAATAGGCTCAACTCATGGATACCCAAGCACAAAACGAGTTGCAAAAAGGGAAGAAACGATCACGGCGCAACCGCTATGTCTACTCTTTTGGCGGGGGACAAGCCGATGGAAAGGCCAGTCTCAATTGGCTCCTCGGTGGCAAAGGCGCAAATCTGGCGGAAATGGCCGGCCTGGGGCTGCCCGTTCCGCCTGGTATGACCATCACGACCGAAGTCTGCACCCATTATTATACCTATGGCCATACGTATCCGCCGGAACTCCCACAGCAGGTTCGGACAGGTTTGAGGCGCGTCGAAAAAATCATTGGGCGGCGTTTTGGAAATGCAACAAATCCACTGCTCTTGTCGGTCCGGTCGGGCGCCCGCGTTTCCATGCCCGGCATGATGGATACAGTGCTGAACCTCGGCCTCAATGATAAGACGGTGCAAGGTTTAATTCAGCAATCCGGCAACCCCCGCTTTGCCTATGACTGCTATCGTCGGTTCGTTCAGATGTACGGCGATGTCGTACTCGGCCTCAAGCCTCAATCAAAGGTAGAACGGGACCCCTTTGAGCGTATTATTGAGGAGAAAAAAACAGCAAAAGGGATAGAGCACGACACCCAATTCACGGCAGAGGACCTCCAAGCACTCGTCTCAGCATTCAAGGGTCTTATTCAGGAACGTTTGGGCCTGCCGTTTCCCGATGACCCGCACGATCAACTTTGGGGTGCGGTCGGCGCAGTATTCAGCTCGTGGAATAATAACCGAGCGATTTCGTATCGAAGGATTGAAAACATCCCGGACGAATGGGGCACCGCGGTAACGGTTCAGGCCATGGTGTTTGGCAACTCAGGGGATGATTGCGCTACCGGCGTCGCCTTTACCCGCGACCTCTCGACTGGTGCACCCGATCTGAACGGCGATTTTCTCATTAACGCCCAAGGAGAAGATGTTGTTGCCGGTATCCGAACGCCTCAACAGATTACCCTCTCGGCATCACGCCAGCGCGCCCAACGGGAAGGGTGTTCGGAAGACGAGCGGAAAGAACGCTACCCGGCTCTGGAAGAGCAGATGCCGGACTGCTTCGATCAGTTGAAAGAGATCGCGCAAACGCTTGAATCCCACTACCGTGATGCTCAAGATATCGAATTCACCGCAGAGCACGGCCAGTTATGGATGCTCCAAACCCGAACGGCCAAGCGAACGGCCGCGGCAGCCATCCAAATCGCCGTGGACATGGTCTACGAAGGTCGTATTGATGAAGAGCAAGCCATCCTTCGTGTCGCACCAGCTCAGCTTGACCAACTGCTCCATCCTATTCTTGACCCTGATGCACCAAAGGAAGCCGTCGCCCGTGGCTTGCCCGCCTCTCCGGGAGCCGTCAGCGGAGAAGTGGTGTTCTCCGCTGAGGATGCCGAAAGTGCGGCGCAAGCCGGGCGACAGGTTATCCTGGTTCGGATTGAAACCTCACCGGAAGACATTAATGGAATGAATGCCGCGGAAGGTATCCTCACCGCCCGCGGCGGCGCGAGCTCGCACGCAGCCCTGGTGAGTCGTGGTATGGGGAAGTGTGCCGTCGTCGGCTGTGAGGCGCTCGACATCGATTACGGCCAGCAGGAGGTGCGGGTGCGGGGCACGGATATCGTCCTCCGAGCCGGCGATTTGGTGACCTTGGACGGCTCAACCGGAGAAGTCTTTCAGGGACACGTTCCAACCAGTGAGCCGAGCATGGAAAGTCCGGCCTTCAAAGCCCTCATGACCTGGGCAGACCGCACCCGTCGCCTGCGTGTCCGAGCCAATGCCGATACCCCGCATGATGTGCAAGTCGCCCGGTCCTTTGGTGCAGAGGGGATAGGCCTGTGTCGAACGGAACATATGTTCTTTGAAGGCGATCGTATTGATGCCGTCCGAGAGATGATCCTGGCCGACGACACGGTCGGTCGCATGCGTGCCTTAGAAAAAATTGTTCCCATGCAAAAGGCGGACTTTACCGGTATTTTACGTGCGATGGAGGGTCTGCCGGTGACCATCCGTCTCTTTGATCCACCCCTGCATGAATTTTTGCCTCAGACGGATAAGGACATTGACGAGTTGGCTGCTAAGCTGAACGTTCCAGCCGGACGCCTCCGGACAAAACGGAACGTTTTGCACGAACTGAACCCGATGTTAGGGCATCGGGGCTGTCGCCTGGGCATCACATTTCCAGAAATTTATGAAGCCCAAGTAACGGCGATTATGGAAGCCGCTTGTGAACTGACACGCGCAGGGGTGAACGTTCTCCCCGAGATCATGGTTCCCCTTGTTGGCTATAAGCGAGAACTCGAAATCTTACGAAAACGGATTGCGCAGGTGTGCGCTGAAGTCATCTCATCCCAAGGCGCGACACCTCATTATTTGATTGGAACGATGATAGAAGTTCCACGTGCAGCCCTGCGAGCAGATCACATTGCAGAAGTCGCCGACTTCTTTTCCTTTGGGACAAACGACTTGACGCAAATGACACTTGGGCTGAGCCGAGACGACTCCGGGAGATTTCTGCCTGACTACGTCTCACAGGGGATCTTCTCTCAGGACCCATTTGCCTCTCTCGACCTCGCTGGCGTCGGCCAGCTTGTTCACCTTGCCGTCCAAAAGGGACGAGCTGTTCGAGAGGGATTAAAAATGGGGATCTGCGGGGAACATGGAGGAGACCCGGCCTCGGTTGAGTTCTTTCACAACATCGGCCTGGACTATGTGTCCTGTTCGCCCTATCGCGTGCCGATTGCGCGTCTCGCCGCGGCACACGCCGTCTTGAAGGAACAGATGGCGAACGAGCAGCGGGCTTCGCGGAAAGCATCAGCCAAGCCATCAAGTGCCGTCCTTGCGCAAGGGTGAACCCACCGAGGCTAGCGCAGCAGTAGGTATATTCTCACACCGAGGTCTCTTTTCGGCATGACCACTTTGAGCGTGAATGGGGAAACTCGCGTCATCGGGATTTTCGGCCACCCCATTGCCCACAGCCGCTCACCGGCCATGCATAATGCCGCATTCCGGGCGCTGGGCTTACCGTATGTTTATCTTCCCTTCTCCGTCCCTCCGGCGGCACTCGGGAAAGCGGCCGCCGGTATTCGCGCCCTGAATCTTGTCGGGGTCAACGTCACCGTCCCCCACAAGGAAAAGATTCTGCGCTATCTGGATGAACTCAGTCCAGCGGCCAGCCTGTATCGAGCCGTCAACACGGTCATCAATCGGCACGGCACACTCTACGGAGAGAACACCGATGGGCAAGGATTTTTACGCTCGCTTGCGGAACGCAAACGCTCAGTCCGAGACCGTGAGGTGGTGCTGATTGGCGCAGGGGGGGCCGCCCGGGCCGTCTTGGTTGCACTCATTCAGGCCGGCAGCGCGCAGATTACCATTGTCAACCGAACGCCGGCCCATGCCAAAAAGCTGATACGGGCCTACCAATCGCTAGGCATAACACAGCTCGTGTCTGCACCTCTGGAGGTACTCCAAGACCCCACCCGCCTGAAACGTGCCGCTCTCGTTGTGAACAGTATCCCGCTCGGCCTTCACGACGACACCTTCCCGGCTCTCGACTACGGAGCGACGCCACGCAGATGTCTCTTTTATGATTTAGTCTACGGACCTCAGCCGACCACCTTTTTGCAACGTGCTCTCCACGCCCAACGCACGACACTGGACGGACGCCGCATGCTGTTGCATCAAGGCGCACTCGCCTTTGAACTCTGGACCGGCTACCCTGCCCCACTCAGGGTCATGTCGAACGCGTTGACCTGGTCGCTCACCGTCCCGGCGTAAGTTACCTGTCTACCGCCGCGCCCGCTGCACCCGCCGGGCCGGTCCGGGCCCGATGTTGGACTCCGCTTCACATCTGCGCTACCATTTTTCCTCTATTACGATCTGAGTGTCATTCCTTATATTCTGGAGAGCAATCCTCATGGCCATCTTTCGCTGGCAGGGAGTCGGACCGAACGGAGAAACGCTAAAAGGCGAAATGGACGCCCCGGACGCGTCCGCAGTTGCGGCTCGTCTTCGCGTTCAGCGTATCCGCCCACTCCCGGACCGCATCCGCACAAAAAGGAGCGGCCTCGAGAGAGAGATTAAAATTCCAGGCTTAGGGGAGAAGGTCAAACAAAAAGACGTTGTCATTTTTACACGTCAGCTTGCGACCATGATTGATGCCGGACTGCCCATCATGCAGGCCCTGGACCTCTTGGCCCGGCAAACGGAAAATAAAACCTTTTCCGGGGTGATTGCCAAAGTCAAACACGAAGTCGAAAGTGGGTCAGCGCTCGCGGAGTCCCTGACCAAGCATCCCAAGGTCTTTGACGAACTCTATATCAACATGGTCTCAGCGGGTGAGGTTGGAGGTATGCTCGATACCATTCTTACTCGCCTTGCCGCCTATATGGAAAAGGCCGTGAAACTCAAGTCGAAAGTCAAAAGTGCCCTGATTTATCCCATCAGCATTATCAGTGTCGCAGTGCTGGTGACCGCTCTTCTCCTTATTTATGTCATACCCGTATTTGGTGATATGTTTGCAAGTTTTGGCGAGGAACTCCCGCTCCCAACACAAATCGCGATCAATCTGAGTGACATCGCGATAGCCTATTTCTGGTATATAGTTGCGGGGAGTGTTGGAGCGGTTTTCGGTATCCGCACCTATCACAAGACGGAGCGGGGCAGACGAGTGATTGATGGGATTTTGCTCAAGCTGCCTATTTTTGGCGACATTTTTCGTAAAGCAGCGGTCGCTCGGTTTACCCGAACGCTCAGTACTCTAGTCTCGTCCGGTGTCCCCATTCTTGACTCGTTAGCCATCACTGGAAAGACGGCGGGTAATAAAGTCATTGAAAATGCCGTTTTTGCCGCCCGCCAGAGTATTAGTGAAGGGAGGACACTGACTGACCCACTGATCGAAAGTCAAGTCTTCCCTCCAATGGTATGTCAAATGATTAACGTCGGGGAAACTACCGGCGCGTTGGACACCATGCTCTCTAAAATTGCCGATTTTTACGATGATGAGGTCGATACTGCGGTCTCGAACCTCACAACTCTCATGGAACCCATGGTCATTCTGTTTCTCGGGGTCATCATTGGAGGCATTGTTGTCTCTATGTATATGCCCATATTCCAGCTCGGTACGGTCCTCAATTAAGAGCACTGACACCCCATTGTCCCTTCACTCAGGTCTGCACATCACTTTCGAGGAATTGTTATGCACCCCCGCAAGAAAAGAGAGCGCTCCCACGGAGACATATTTCCCCGGTCCCGGCCTTACCCCACTACAGCAAGGAGAAACACCATGGTCAGAAAGAACGCAAAAGGGTTTACTCTCATCGAACTGCTCGTTGTTGTCACCATCATTGGTATTTTGGCCGCCATTGCCATTCCCCAATTTGCTTCCTACCGTGCTCAGGCTTTTTGCTCACGGGTTGAATCGGACGTGAAGAACACCGTCACTGCCCAAGAGGCCGAGTATGCGGATAAGCAGGCATATGACCCTTCGGTGGAGATCGAAAGTGACGGAGTCACCATCACCGTTACGGATAACACCACCAGCGTCGATGTCGCGGGTACGCACGCGACCTGCACGAAAGGCACGTTTTCTTTCGGCGGCAGCACCGGCAAGTATACCTGGACTCCCTGATTCTCTCTCCGGTTTTCTCACAAAGGCGGGGAGTGGCGACGCAGGAGGGACTGCCTAGAGCAGACCGGTCAACTTCGCGCTTCAGCCAGGAGCGACCGGGCCTCTGCTGGCTCAAAGGAGTACTGCTCGGCACAGAATTCACACGCGGCCGAGATTCGGCCTTCTTTCTCAAGCAGCTCTTCTACTTCTTCAGAGCCAAGGGCAACAATAATACCTTGCACACGTTCGCGTGAACAGCGACAGGCAAAGCGAACTGGCATTTCATCCAGGAGCGTCGGAGAAAAACTGGCTAATACCTGCCTCAAGATTTCCCACGGACCCAGCCCGCCACGCACCATCTGACTGACGGGTCTCGCCTGGGCCACCGCCTCTTCTATGCGAGCCAGTATCGCGTCATCCGCATCTGGCATGGCTTGGATGATGAAGCCACCGGCAGCAGAGACGACTTCGTCGGACCGAACAAAGACCCCTAAGCTCACCGCAGAGGGAACTTGTTCAGATGTCAGCAAATAGTGGGCAATATCCTGACCAATTTCTCCTGAGACAATGGGAAGGACGGAACGATAGGGTTCTTTATCCCAGTGCTGCCGTCGCACGACAGCCAGGGTTCCCGTTCCAACAACGCCGCCAACATCCAACTTGCCATTTTTTATGGGGAGATGCGCCCGGGGCTGATAGACAAAACCACGCACTTCTCCTTTCGCATTGGCATCAGTAACCACCCCGTGGAGTGGCCCGTTGCCCATAAACTGAATAGAGAGTTGTTCCTCCTCTTTCATCATACTGCCCATGAGTAGTCCCGCGGTCATGACACGTCCGAGAGCGGCAGTCGCCGTAGGAGCAGTCTTATGACGCTCCCGTGCTTCTTCCGCAACACCAGTAGTCACCACGGCCAGGGCGCGGATGGTGTTGCTGGCAGCCGTTGCCTTTACCAACACATCAGCAGGAATTGAACGATTCATGATGGGGTCAGACACGCACGTCTGAGGCGGATCGTCTTTTTTTCTTGGCAGCAGACTGCTGACGGGAATGCACGTCTAACGGAACAGTTTCTACGACCTCAAGTCCGTATCCCGGCAAGCTCACTAAACGGCGCGGAGAGTTCGTCAAAAGTCGCATCTTGCGGACGCCCAGGTCGCGGAGAATCTGTGCGCCGATGCCATAATCCCGAAAATCCCGCAACTGAGAACCCGGATTCGTACTCGCCTGCTCCGCGCTTTTGTTGGTGTGTTTATCCGCCCGGCTCGTATCACGGAAGAGTTGCTCTCCCTGGCCTCCTTGGCGCAAGTAGAGAATGACCCCTTTTCCTTCTGCTGCGATCATTGCCATGGACTGCTGCAGGAGAGCGCTGGTATTGCCGAAGGTATAGCCGAAGACATCTCCCGGCACATACTCGGCGTGCGGCCGAACGAGCACGGGTTCATCCGGGTTGATCTCGCCCTTGACCAGCACAAAATGCTCGGCCTCATCCACGTCGCTGGTATAGACGTGGGCCGTGAATTCTCCTCCGTACCGGGTTGGAAGGCGGGCCTCAGCAACATGATGGACCAAGGAA
Organism: Binatia bacterium; assembly: GCA_963664395.2. Taxonomy (GTDB): domain Bacteria; phylum Desulfobacterota; class Binatia; order Bin18; family Bin18; genus Bin18. Next base: position 204,976 of record OY761159.2, read on the forward strand.
TCATGCTCAAGACGATAGTGGATGAGGTCGGCGATCGTGGCGATTTTCACTCCGTACTCAACGGCAAATTCTTCCAGGTCGGGCAGACGGGCCATCGTCCCGTCCTCTCGCATAATCTCACAAATGATCCCGGACGGGTCGAGGCCGGCCAAGCGGGAGAGGTCAACCGAGCCTTCCGTCTGTCCGGTGCGGACCAATACGCCCCCCTTACGGGCGCGCAGCGGGAACACATGGCCGGGCACGACAAAATCTTCAGGATGAGCGTCCTTGCGGGTGGCCGTCAGAATAGTGGCGGCTCGGTCCTCCGCCGAAACCCCCCGCGTCACCCCCCTGCGGGCGTCAAAAGACATGGTGAATGCTGTCCCAAGAGGAGCCGTATTTTTCGCAACCATCATCGGCAGTCCAAGGGCGTCAATGCGCTCCTCCGCCATGGGCATACAAATCAACCCGCGCCCGTGTTTTGCCATAAAGTTAATGGCTTCGGGCGTCACTTTTTCCGCTGCCATGCACAGATCGCCCTCGTTCTCCCGATCTTCATCATCCATGAGGATGATCATGCGTCCGGCCCGAATTTCTTCGATCGCTTCCTGGATCGATGCGATATGAGGGCTCTTATGATCGGGAGCACGCGAAGGGACGGAAAACATGACCTGCCTCTCTTCTAGTCGATTCCGATTCTTTTATACGAGCTTATAACTGGTGTCCTGACAATCTGTAAAGTAGCAAGATTACACTCATAGTATCGTCAAGGCTTGACCGTCCTACAAGGGACAGATAAATAGCATAGACATACTGTCTGCGGAGGGGTGGGCAAAGCTGCTAAGAGAGGGCTCTGGAACACGTTGAGAAAGGGGAGGCGTGATGCCAGACAGGGCTTCATAACATGAAGGAGAGGGTTCATGCCAAACGTAACAATCCAAGGGCCGATTGACCTGCGCCAGATCATTATTCGTCGGCCAGAGATGTTCCTCCGCGACCCAGATGGCATTAAACGCGTCAGCGAGTACTATATTAATACCGAGTGCACCAAACTACTGCTCGAAGCGCTCGTTATCGAGCCAGATAAAAAACAACAGTTCTTTATCCAGGTGTGCAAAAAGAGTAGCGGGGCGATAGTCCGCCTTGAACCGATTTCCCAAGTAGAAAAAACGGTTGGAGTCAAGCGCCTCATGGGACAAGTCGCGTTTGCCATCCGTTCACTTTTCCCAGGCGCGCGCTATGCGAAAACAAACATCGCCGAGCATCTGCCAGACAATGAGGGAATGAAAAATTCCTCACGAGGTGGAAAGAAGCTCCGCGCAGTAGCTTGAATCCGTCCTCCTCCCCCGTATTCCTTTACCAGCCTGTGTCAACCGTAGGGACACCGTGTGTCTCGCGGGCACCCTCGGCCTCCTACCAGAGCCAACCCGCCCCTCTGTCGAGAAAAGAGGGACAGACTTGATAGACAGACTAGGAGAAGGCAAACCGGCTGCGGGCCCAGGCGGTTAATGCCAAGCCTATTTTAACTGGGGTTGGCAGCGTCACCCGGCGCTGAAAAACGTTAAACTTTTGCAGTGCAATTCTTTTGAGCAGTCTATGATAAATGAGCCGCATCGCTTCGGCAGCAACCAGGGAGCGGCGATCTTGACGGTCCAACAAGCTGACCGCCCGGCTATAATACGCCTGTGCGCGTTGGCTCTCGAACGTCATCAGTTTCAGGAATACCGCGTTATACTCATGACCCAGGAGTTCTTGCTCCGAGTATTCAAACCGAGCCAAGTCTGCAAGCGGTAGGTAAATCCGCTCCCGTTGAGCGTCTTCTCCCACATCACGCAGAATATTCGTCAGTTGAAACGCGATGCCCAGATTAATGGCGTATTCACGTGCTTGCGGCGACTGGTAGCCGAAAATTTCTATACATACCAAACCGACTAAAGAGGCAACCCGGTAACAGTACTCATACAGTTCCGAGAACGTCTGGTAGCGAGTCCGGCTGAGATCCATTTCAACGCCGTCAATAATGCCTGCCAGGTGTTCCTGCTGAATGGGAAAGCGCCGTACCGCATCAGCCAAGGCGCGCGAAATGGGATGGTGCGGGGCCCCTCCATAGCAGCGGGAGAGTTCCTCTCGCCACGTGTTCAGGAGTTGGGCGAGTCGCTCTTTTCGACTCTGTGGTTGTCCCTCATCAACGTGGTCCTGGTCTGCGATATCATCCACGAATCGGCAAAAGGCATACAGCGCGCAGAGAGCATTATGCCGCTCCCAGGTAAGAAGCCGAAAAGCATGATAAAAATTTGACGAGCTGCGTTGCGTAATATGACGGCAATATGCGTACGCATCAGCGAGTGACCCAGCCTGTGGTGAGGGCACGGCCGCAGGCTGCGCCTGGAATATTTCAGTTTCCTCACCCATCTCGCTCTTCCACCGGCCCATATTCCAGAACTGGTTCCAGTACTCGGTCAGCACTTATTGTGCGATTACATCTTTACCCAACCGTCATATCTCGTCTGCCTAGGCCGCTACTGTCTGTTCAGATATCCCACATATCTTTTTCGCCTGTGTTCGTGCCCAGCCATCGGCCTCAAGAACGCTCTCCAGGTCCGTCACTGGTTGAGCATCATGAGACGCAAGGACCTGCTTATTAATATCGGCAATGTCGGTGAAGGCGATCTGGCCGGAAAGAAACAGCGTCACGGATACTTCGTTCGCGGCGTTGAGCACCGCGGGACACGTCCCCCCCCGCTCCAACGCCGTATAGGCCAAACCCAGACAGGGAAACTTGTCAAAATCCGGTTCGGCAAATTCGAGCCGCGCGACTTCCGCGAGATTCAACGCCGGCAGATGATCGAGAGGTAAGCGGTCCGGATAGGCCAAGATGTATGAAATCGGCACGCGCATATCAGGAATGCCCAACTGAGCCAGCACAGAACCATCCACATACTCAACCATGGAGTGCACAATACTTTGTGGATGCACGATCACTGACACTTGCGCGGGAGACAGGTTAAAAAGCCAGCGCGATTCAATGACTTCAAGCCCTTTGTTCATGAGCGTTGCCGAGTCAATCGTAATTTTATTGCCCATCTTCCAGGTAGGATGCTGCAATGCTTCTTCTATGCGTATGGTCTTAAAGTCCCCGGCCGGGCGGTGTAAAAATGGCCCGCCGGAGGCGGTCAGAATAATCCGCTTGACGCGGTCTTGTTTGTGTCCATGCAGCGCCTGAAAGATAGCATTATGTTCACTATCAACAGGAAGGAGCTGCACTCCGTGTTGCGCAGCCTCACGCGTCATGAGTTCGCCGGAAATGACTAAAGCTTCTTTGTTGGCTAAGGCGACATCTTTGCCAGCCCGTATCGCCGCCAAGGTCGGGGGTAAGCCGATTGCCCCAACAAGGGCGGCCATGACCATATCCGCATCTTCATGCGTCGCAATCGCGTGCAGTCCGTCTGCGCCCCATACGATATCACCCGCAAACTCGGGCAGCTCCTGACGCAGCTTTTTTGCATCCTCTTCTTGGGAGAGAGAGACCAGCCCAGGCTGGAAAGACCTGATTTGTTCGATGAGGGTAGTCAGGTTCTTGCCTGCCGCAAGGGCAACCACACAAAATTTTTCAGGAAAACGTCCAACAATATCGAGAGTCGACACCCCGATGGAACCGGTCGAGCCAAGAACGGCGATACGCTTCATCTTCTCCACCCTCTCCTCTGGTTGCATTTCAGAGTTCTCCCTCAATAACGGGATACTTTTCTCCATAACCAGCATTCGTACCGAACAGGATGAGGAGCCGTCAAGCTCAGCCTGCTCATACCGCTCTTCCCGCCCTTTTCTCCCGGATCGTTGCCCTTCTCAAAAACTCTGGTATCGTGGCCCTAGACCGGGGAAAACATGACTCGACACTTTTATCTTGCCTTTCTTCTTGCGACTACCCTTCTCCTTACTCACTCGCCAAGTCTGAGCGCAGCACCAAATCGGATCGCCTATATTGATCGCGCCGGTGATCTGTATACCATTCGGCCGGACGGTACAGGCCGCCAGGAAATGGCGTCCGGAGAAATGCTCCAGCAGGTCAGCTTCGCCCCCCGCCCGGTCCAGCGAGATCGGGACTTTTATAGCTGGCCGGCCTGGTCACCGAACGGACAGCGCCTTGCCTGCTTTCGAGTTGAGATCATTAGTGGTCAACCAACAGATGGTCTCTATATTTTTGACGCTGCCAGTGCGCGCGTTCTCCATGCCTATAAGGAGCCCGGTCTACAACCTATCTATGCGTATTGGTCACCCACCAGTCAGCAATTGGGTATCCTGTTGGGCAACCGGAGGCCTTTTTCATTGAACCTCTGGCCGACATTGAGCGGCCGACGCCCCCAAAGGGTTACCCAAGGTGCGCCCTTTTACTTTAATTGGCGCGCGGATGGACAAGCCGTACTCGCTCATACGGGAAGAAGTCGGGAAGGAGAAGCCGGCCATTCCGTCAGCGTCGTCGCCATTCCCACGGGCGAACGGCACCTGGTCTCTCGCTCGCCCGCGGCATTCGGACCCCCTTCCTGGTCCTTTGATGGGAAATGGCTCGCGTATGGCAATACAGTGGAAGGCCAAGAAAAAGCTTCACTTATGATCGCCACCGGCGACGGCAGTCAGCCTGAATCCGTGGCGCTTGTCCCAGAACGTATTGCCCTCGAATGGTCCCCTACTCACCCCCTTTTAGCTATTGCCACCACGTCCTTTGTCGGAGATCCCCTCTTTGAGGAGATTCGCTTATTTGACGTAGCATCAGGAACGCTACAAACCCTTATCAAAGATAATTTCGCCGCCTTTTTCTGGTCCCCGGATGGGACCCGTATCCTGTATGCCAAACGCAACCTGGATCGCGCGGACTGGACTTGGGTGGTGGTAGATGTACACAGCCGAAAATCCGTTCCAGTGGTCAACTTCATTCCATCTCGTCCCCAGCTCCTGGTCTTCCAGTATTTTGACCAGTATGCACTTTCGCATCGCCTCTGGTCTCCGGACAGTCGGTTTTTTACTTTCAGCGGACATACAAGCACCAATCCTGACCCAGCCCCGGGCTTTCGTCGCCCGTCCGTCTATGTCGTCCCAGTAACGGAAGATGCGGAAGATGCGACAGATGCGACACCACAGCGGCTTTCAGATGGCCATATCGCCTTCTGGTCTCCCCACTAAGGACCTCCTTTCCCCACTGACAGGCCTGCTTCGGGCTAAAAGCTGACGAAAAAATAGGCGTTGCTTAAAATCCAGTCAGCAGAATCATTGCCTCGGGCTCCCCAAACGCAGAGAGATCAAGCAAACAGGGCATTTCTCGGTCGGCATTCTTTTTGCCTATTGTAGGGCTACCCTCGCCTGCCGTTACCAATCTGGGGCAATCGGTAACGGACATGCTCGTTCTTTGTGCGTGAGGGAAGGAGGAGTCCATAGTGAAAATTTTTCGGAAGACGCAACAATCTATCCTTTTTGGGCTGGGCGCACTGTCGCTCGGTCTACTCAGCATGCTCGGTACAGCCGCGCCGGCTTGGGCCGAGGAAGCAGCAACGCTCAATAGCGGAGACACCGCCTGGATGATCGTCGCCACGGCGCTGGTGCTCTTCATGACCCTTCCGGGTCTGGCACTGTTCTATGGCGGCCTGGTGAGGACAAAGAACGTCCTCTCGGTCCTCGGTCAATGCCTTGCAATGGCCAGCGTCATGACCCTGCTCTGGATCATCTACGGCTACAGCTATGCCGCCACCGATGGCAACGCAATAATGGGAGACGCCTCCAAGCTCTTCCTCAAGGATCTGACGGTTGACGCCCTCAGTGGCACCATACCCGAGTCGGTCTTCCTGACCTTCCAGATGACCTTTGCGATCATCACCCCGGCACTCATCGTTGGAGCCTTTGCCGAGCGTATGAAGTTCAGCGCCATGCTAATTTTCATGATTATCTGGTTCACCTTCAGCTATATACCGGTCTGGCATATGGCCTGGGGCGGCGGCCTTTTTGCCGGCTGGGGAGTGCTTGATTTTGCCGGCGGTACCGTCGTGCATATCAATGCCGGTGTCGCCGCGCTGGTTGTCTGCATCATGATCGGCTCGCGCACCGGCTATCCCACAGAGCCCATGCGGCCCCACAGCCTCGTCCTGACCGTTGTCGGAGCCAGCATGCTCTGGGTGGGCTGGTTTGGCTTCAACGCCGGCAGCGAGTTCGCCGCGGACGGCATCGCCGGCATGGCCCTACTCGTCACCCAGATCTCCACTGCCACGGCTGTGGTCGTCTGGATGCTCATCGAGTGGTTCGGGCACGGCAAGCCGAGCATTCTCGGTATGGCGACCGCCGCGGTGGCAGGCCTGGTCGCCATTACGCCTGCTAGCGGCACAGCCGGCCCTATGGGCGCGATCCTGATCGGCGCCGCCTCGGCCGTCTTCTGCTACCTGGCCGCCACCAAGCTGAAACGGGCACTCGGCTATGACGACAGCCTCGACGTCTTCAGCGTGCACGGCATCGGTGGAATTGTTGGAGCGCTCCTGACCGGGCTGTGCGCAGCCGAATTTATGGGCGGCGTTGGTCTCGGCGAAGCGGTGACCGTTACGGCCCAGGTCACCGCACAGGCCAAGGGCATTGGCGTCACCGTCATCTGGAGTGGTGTCGTTTCTGTTGTCGCCTACCTTGTCGCCAATGCCCTCACCGGAGGGGCTCGCATCAGCGAAGAAGGTGAACAGCAGGGCCTTGACCTGACCGACCACGACGAGAGCGGCTATATCGCCTGAGGCGACTGACCGCGGTCAACTGGCATTCGGAGCTATCGATCCTTCAACACACTCGGGCCGGTCCGGAGCCGGTCCGAGTTTCTTTGACCTTTACCCCTCTCTCTAGTGGCCGATACATCAACCGACGATCCGGGCCGCCCTGAGCTGCTGAAGGTCCGCCTCCCTCATCCCAAGCCCGGTGAGAACCTCGTCCGTATGCTGACCGAGAGTCGGTGGGGAGGTCTTAATTTCTGCCGGTGTATCCGCAAAACGCCATACCGGGCCGATGGTCCGGAAGCGGCCCGCCGCCGGATGGTCAACTTCTTTCAGGATATCGAGTTCGGCCACTTGCGGATGGGCACATAACGCTGGGTAATTGTTAAACGGCACCGCGTCACCGTGGAATTCGTGGACCAGTTTGACAACGTCAGCATTAGTCAATTGCTGAAACGCCTGTTCCCAAATCGGCTTGACCTCAGGAGCATAGCGCCCAATGCTGGTCGCCTCTCGTCCAAAGCCCTCAAAACGCGGATCAGCGATATGTTCTTCCAGCCCCAGGGTCAGCATCAGCCGGTCCCAATCTTCACTATTCCCCCGACGCAGGCCGAAGTACACATGGCCATCCTTGGTTTTGTACCCTTCGTCCGGCGGACGAGTGTAATGATCAAGATGGAAGCCATACCACTCATCCGGGTCCGTCATGGCCGTCCACATAATGCCGCGCATATGTAAAAGTGTTCCCAGCATACTGACCGCAACCCGCTGCCCTGCGCCTTTGCGAACCCGGTGAAACAATCCGGCCGTGACCGCTTGTGAGGCCATGATTCCGGTGTTGAGACTGGCCACGTCCGTGCCTAAGCGTACCGGTGCGTCTCCGATCTTCCCCAGCGAGTGGGTGTAATCGGCCATCGCCTGAACCACCAACTCCGCCCCTGGCTGGTCTCGTAACGGCCCTTCCTCCCCAAAGGCACTGATCGCGCAGTACACTAGCGTCGGATTCGTCTGATTGAGATCTTCGTAGCCTAGCCCCAATTTCTCCGCCTGGCCCGGCCCGAAGTCCTCCAGAACAACGGCGGCCCGAGCAATCAGTTTTTGCGCAATCTCTCGGCCTTCGGGCTTGGTGACATCGAGCGCAATGCTCTTTTTATTGCGATTGAGACTCAGGAAGACCGCACTTTCGTCTTGGATAAACGGCGGTCCCATGGTCCGTGCGGCATCGCCCGTCAGCGGCTCAATCTTGACAATCTCTGCCCCGGCATCAGCCAGGCGCATGGATGCAAACGGTCCACACAGCCCTTGGGTGAAGTCAATAATCGTAAAGCCATCAAGTGCGCCGGGCATCACTGCTCCTGTCTCTTTCCTGTTCCGTACCTATCCAACTAGCCTGCGTCTCTTCCGTTATACCAAACTCGCGCAGGACTTCTTCGGTCTGCTCACCCTGTAGTCCACCCGGACGAATCGGACCAGCCGGAGTTTTGCCAAATTTCCACGGCAGGCCATCCACACTCGGGGTTCCCCAATGCGGCGTCTCCAAGTCAATAATATGTTGATTATGCGTGACTTGGGGGTCGGTGCGGAGCGATTGAAAATTGACCGTGCGGTCCACCCGCGTATTCGGCACGCATTCTTGTGTCAGCCGCAGACTCCACCAACGGGTCGGCTTGGTTTTGAAATGTTCTTCAAGCACGGCTACGAGTTCAGCCCGGTTTTCGACTCGTTTCGGATTCGTCACAAAGCGCGGATCGGTGCCCAAGTCTGCCTGCCCGATAGCGAGACAGAAGCGCGGCCATTGGTCTTCACTCACCACCCCAACCGCCAGATATTCTTGATCTTCACAGATAAAGGCTTGGTGCGGCACGGTCGTCGCCACGGCGCTGCCCATGGGCTGAGGTTGTTCACCTGTCGCAAAATACTCTGCTAAGCGGCTCGTTTGCAGCGACAGTGCGGCTGAGACCATATCAATCTCAATCTGCTGTCCCTTGCCCGAGCGCTCCCGCGCCAGCAAGGCCTGCAAAACGGCTTCGACAATCATGGTACTGGTCGTAATGTCGAGATGGGCCAGGTGGCGGAACATCTCTCCCTGAGAACCGGGCGAGCCAGTGATGCTGCACCAGCCTCCAAAGGCCTGGACAGTCGGATCGATCCCGGCCTCTTTTGCCATCGGACCGGTCCGGCCATACGCCGATGCAGACACATACACCAGACGCGGATTGAGCTGTGAGACCACATCATACCCTAAGCCCAAACGCTCGACCGCGCCCGGACGCATGTTCTGAACAAACACATCGCTCTTTTCAACCAGCTTGAGCGCAATGGCCCGATCCCCTTCCTTTTTGAGATCGAGCACAATATTCCGCTTGTTGAAATTGGCCGAGATATACAAAACGGCCGTTCCCTTAATAGGCGGCGGGATGGCATGCGAGAGTTCACCGCCGGTCGACTCCACCTTAATCACATCCGCCCCCAGCTCGCCCAGCAGTTTGGACGCCCAGGGTCCGACCGCGGCGATACTTAAGTCAAACACGCGAATACCGTCGAGAATACCGGGCATAACGCCTCCTTCAGTGCAGCCGTTCCGGTCTGTTTACCCTTTCCGGGGTCGAAACTTTGCCAGCGTGACCTCGTCGGTCACATCATCAAATACGACTTCCACTGGCATTCCAATGGCAATCTTTTCATTCTCAATCTCGACCAGATTTGTCAGCAGGCGTGGTCCTTCTTCCAGCTCGACCTCGGCAACATTGTACGGAATGTCCTCTTTAAGTGATGAGAAATAGGCTTGATGAAAGACGACCCACGAGTTTACCCTGCCCCGACCGCTCAATTGCTGCCAGCTAAAATCACGAGACCAGCAGTCCGGACAGAACGGAGCGGGAGGATACCAGACAACGCCACACGCTGCACATTGTGGCAGCACCATCTGCCGTTGTTTCAGACCATCCCAGTACGGTTGGTTCAGCGTCGAAATCGCCGGTAACGGCTTTGTATACTCGGCCATGTCCTCTCCTCTTTTTTTCAGCCCGCACGATAGACTAACGAGTCCCCATACGCGTTGGCCCATTGGATGAGCTGCGCATCCGGAATTTGGCGTTCACCACACTCCCCACGCAGTTGACGCACAATCTCGACCTGGTGATTCCAGCCCATGATGTGGCCCTCGGACATGAGCCCGCCATTGGTGTTCATGGGCAGCTCCCCACCCAGCTCAATCCGCCCGTCTTGGGTAAAGGCCGCAGCTTCGCCCTGTTGACAGAACCCAAAGCGCTCCAGCGCAGTCCAGGCCAGAATCGCGAACGCATCGTAGGTAAACAGCGCGTCCATATCCTTGGACGATACGCCCGCCATCTCATACACCGGCTGCAGGCCGGGCGCATAATCAAATGCGGTTTGTTGAGAGGTCCCAAAGCCCGGATAGGTCCAAATAAATTCTTCTCGTCCCGCGGGGAGACCCTGCATGCCGCTAATACAAACGGGCCGTTTGGCCATGTTCCGCGCGCGTTCTTGCGTGGTGACCAGGACACACGCCGCGCCATCGTTAATCAGACAATAATCCAGCAGATGCAGCGGCTCACACACAAAACGTGAGTTCTGGTGATCTTCTACGCTGATGGGTGTCTGCATGATGGCATTCGGATTCATGACCGCGTGCTTGCGAAACGCCACAGCCACCGCGGCCAACTGCTCACTCGTTGCGCCAAAGCGGTCAAAATACTTCCGGGCGACCAGCGCCGCCCCGGCCCCAGGTGAGGTCATGCCGAACACCGGGTCTTCGCCGTGCCCACCGCCGGCCTCACGCCCGCCTTCAGCGTCTCCGGCCCCGCCCATCATGGGTTTGCGAAAGCCCGAGAAGCTAATCGACGCCATGCAGGCCACCACATTGGCCATACCAGTACTGACCATCAGAGCCGCCCACTGGATACTGCTGGCCGTAAAGCGACCGTGCGCCCAGGTTTGATTATACGCGCGCAGCTTTAATCCCAGCGCATAGGCCAAGGTGTCGGCATCCGCCCCGATGGGCGTACCAAAACTGACGATGAGCCCGTCCAAATCATCCCGCTCCAACCCGGCATCATCGAGTGCGTTGCGGATGGCTTCACCAGCAAGATCAATTTGACTCCGATTCATCTTCCGACCGTATACCGTGTGGCCAACACCACACACAGCCGCTGCATCTTTGAGATTCCACGCGGGCATACCCACCCTCCTTTGGCCAGGATTTGAGGATCATAGGCAGAGACAGCCTGAGGGTCAAGGAAATCTGATAACGCGATTCTTTCCTGCTCGGCGTCTTCTCCTTGACGCTCCAGCGAAGACACGCAACAATCGCCCAACAATTCAAGCAACGCCAGGCACCGAAATGGTAGGGGCAGCCCTCTGTGGCTGCCCTTTTATTGTGATGTCAGTCACCGATATTCTCCTCATTACCCTCAGCGGTCTGGCCGCCGGCTTTCTCAACGCGGTTTCCGGCGGAGGGGCCATGCTGACTGTGCCCGCCCTCATCCTGATCGGACTGCCGCCCGGAGTTGCCAACGGGACGAATCGTTTGGCCGTTGTGCTGCAAAGCCTGACTGCGCTGGCTGCGTATAAAAAACTGAAACAGACTGACTCGGGCTTAGCCATTGCGCTGGTTATCCCAGCCATGCTGGGCTCGGTGGGTGGCGCGCTGGTGTCGGTCCGTCTGGATGATGCGGTCTTCCAGACCTTGTTGGCCAGCATGATGATGGTCATGCTCATCCCGATAGTGTTTGAGCCGTTCCTCAATTCCAAACTGCTGGCGGTGAGCGGGACAGTCCGGGGGCGACGCCTGCTCCAAGGCATCTTTTTTGGCATCGGACTCTACGGTGGCTTACTCCAGATTGGAGCCGGTATTTTTATACTGGTGACGCTGAGCACTGTAGGCGGCTTGAGCCTCAATCTGGCAAACGGCGTGAAAGTCGTTATTGTCATGGGCCTGACTGGCATTGCCTGCTGCGTCTTTGCGCTGAACGGGAAGATCGATTGGAGTGTGGGACTGCTCCTGTCGATAGCGACCAGCATCGGCGCGTGGTTTGGGGCGCACTGGGGCGTCAGCAAGGGCGAGGGCTGGATTCGGATCGTGTTGGCTGGGACAGTCGTGGTCATGGCGTTTCAGTTACTCGGAGTGTGGGAGAGTCTCAGCCCGGTGTTGGCCTTATTTCAGCTCTGACGTAGGTTGACCTCTACCAAAAGCTAGCCACTGCATGAGCACGCTCATCTACAAGGACCAGTCCGCCGCCGAGCTACGGCTTCACGTTCTCGCTGACAGGGTGGATTTTCAGCACTTCAGGCCGCTTGCCACGGTGCGTTTGGAACAGCCCCGGTTCCAGGTGCAGGCGAGTATTATCGGCGCCAGCCACATCATCCACATAGCGTATGACAATACGCACCATGTTTCCGAAATCCTGGCCTGCACAGATATTCCCCCTGCGTTACAACCGGCATTCTCAGACTGGATTGTAGACTTGGCTCATCCTATTGATCTCCAGCTCGCGCCTACGCTGCACTACCATTTTGCAGCCCAGCGGACGGACAGCCAGCGCGGCCAGCCCGCCTTTCGGGCACTGGCGCAGCGCATTGTCCAGGCCAGTGCAGACACGACACTCTCATCGAGCGCTGGTCTTGATTACTCTTTTCCGGCCACACCCCGAGGCCCAGCTCCCCAAACACTAGTCTGGGCTATGCTCGACAAACCGAGCCAGCGTGTGACGCTCAAAACCGCCCACAGCTATCCCAATGAAGATACGATTATCTTTTCGGATTCCTGTGTCACTCTCAGTCGTCCAACGACAGAACGATAAAACCTCTGGGCTTCAGCATCAGGGCCAGATACAACCTCCCTCATGGCGGATTTCATAATGCCTACGCAGATCACGAACAGGAATGAAATGAGACACCAAGAAAGGCTTGCCAATACCGATGCCTGAGCAGCGTAATCGTGAAGAGGTCGTCAATACACAACTTGCGGTGCTGATCTCAACGCTCGGCGTCACCGCCGACGCGGAAACCATTCTCCTGCACGGCACGCACCGGCCCGATGTGTTGTTCCAGCTCCGTGGCCTGCGCGTGGTCATCGAAGGCAAGTTTGCCGATGTGCCGAACGCCGAACGGGTCGTGCTGGACGATGCCCGCAATCGCGTACGCGCCGGTATTGCCCACATCGCCGCAGCGACGGTCTATCCCGCCCAGCTTCGCTCCACGCCCACCGCCAAGATGCTCGACACGCTGGCCGGGGCGCGCTTGCGCTTCTGTATTCTGACCGAGACCTCCGAGGACGACGAGTGGTTTGAGGGCAATCCAGCCGCGCTGATGGAATCCCTGCGCCGGGCGCAAGAAGCATTGAGTCAAGATGATATCGTTGAGCGGACAGCTAAAGCGCTGCATGGCCGCCTGGTCAGCGTTACTCAGCTCTGGCTGGGCCAAACAGGGGCGTGTGACCGCCTGTCAAACATTCTCGGTATCACGCCGCCAAAAGGCGAGACACCAGACAAAGCCCAAGGCAGGCGCGAGACAGCAGCCAAGGTCTCGGCCCTGGTGCTGGCCAATGCGCTGATTTTTCAAGAACAGTTGGCGCTGACGGATGGCCGGATCACCCCGCTACGCAAAATTGAAAAGGAAGCCGATTTAGTCGGAGCTATTGCGAAACATTGGCGCTGGATATGGGAGAACATCAACTATGTGCCGATTTTCCAGCTCGGTGAACGAGTGCTGGATGAACTTCCGAGTGCGCTCAGCACCACGCAGGCCGTTAGCGCAGTGCTCTCACAAGCGAAAGCAATTTGCGAGAAACAGGCAGCCCTACGCCACGACCTGATGGGGCGTATCTATCATTGGTTGCTGCATGAAGCGAAATATCTCGGCACCTATTACACTTCGGTGCCAGCAGCTACCCTGCTGCTCAAACTGACCCTGTCGGCGCACTGGAAACAGGACTTGGGCGACCCCGCGGAATTGGCTCACTTCAAGGTGGCTGACTTAGCCTGCGGAACGGGGACGCTGCTAATGGCCGCAGCCCAGGCATTCTCCGACGAGTACATCAGAACGCGCGCGGCCTCAGACCGGCCGTTGGGGCAACGTGAGCTTTCGACGCTGCATAGAACCCTGATGGAGAATATGTTGCACGGCTATGACGTGCTGCCCTCAGCCGTTCACCTGACTGCATCCACCTTGGCCCTGCTCGCCCCGGATATTGCGTTTGTTCGGATGAATCTGTTTGTGATGCCGCTCGGCGTTGATCAGGGGCGCGCGCGTCTGGGCAGCCTGGATTTTCTCGACAGCAGAGAACTCAAAACACAGATGGCGCTCGACTATTCGCAGATTGAGACCATCCGTACCGGTGCCTCGATGTCTCGGGAAACGAACGCCACACTGCCCAAGCTACACTTGTGCGTGATGAACCCGCCCTTTGTCCGCAGCGTGGGCGGCAACCTGCTCTTCGGCTCTCTGCCGGATGAACGGGGCCTGCTGCAAAAGGACCTCAAGAAGCGGGTCAAGCACTTATCTGCGAGCGTCACGGCAGGTCTCGGTAGCGTGTTTGTTGCCCTGGCCGACAAGCACTTGGAGGTCGGCGGGCGGCTGGCGTTTGTGCTGCTGGCGGCGTTGGCTTCGGGCGAAGCCTGGGGACCGACGCGCAAGCTGCTCGCCGAGAGCTACCACTTGGAGACCGTGGTTTCGAGCCACGACGCCGAGCGGCCCAACTTCTCAGAAAACACCGACCTGTCCGAATTATTGTTCATCGCCCGCAAGCTCGGCAGCGGCGAAAAGCCGGGCAGAGTGACTTGCATCAGCCTGTGGCGCAACCCGCGCTCAATTCATGAAGCTATGCACTTGGCGAACGCGATTGAGAACACTCCCAAGGTGGCAACCATTGAAGGAGCCGGCATAACGAGCGTGCGTTCATCGGACGGGAAATTGGCTGAGATGCTGTCTACTCCTGCCGCGATCAGTGAGGAGATTTGGCATGGAGCGCTCATATCGCAGGCCGAACTGTTGCGAACCTGTTGGAACCTCCAGCATGGGGTTCTGAGGGTTCCTGGGAACGATACCGAATTTACGCTTCCGACGTGCTGGCTTCGTCAACTCGGTGGCCTTGGCTATGATCGACGCGATATCCATGACGCATTTGAAGTATCGTATGACGATTGGTCTCCCTACCCTGCATTTTGGGGTCACGATGCTAAAGCCGTCATAAGCATTGCTCAGTCTTCCAACGCCAGGCTGCTCGCACGAACCGCTCCAGCAAAAGGGCGCAAACTGAAGAGTGCGTCAGCGGTCTATACAGGAGCAGGTCGAATACTTCTCGTCGAGAGATTATGGCCTATCACCCAGTCCGTTTTGGCAGTGGGATTTGAGGAGAAAGTTCTCGGCAACACGTGGTGGGCTTTCAACGACTCGCAGTTTGATGAGCCGCAACGGAAGACCTTGCTCTTGTGGCTCAATTCTACCCTGAGCCTGCTCTTTTATTACGGACGGCGGACGGTCACGCGGAATGCCTGGATGCAGATGAAAAAGCCAGCCTGGGAGTCAATGCCGGTCCTTGATGTACGGAGTCTCACGCAAGAACAACTCACAACGCTTGCCAACGCCTATGACGCGGTAGCCTCGAAATCGCTCGCCCCGCTGGCGCAATTGGATGACGACCCGGTTCGTATCAGCATTGATGAGGCCCTGTGTACCGTTCTCGGACTGCCCTCACTTGCGCCGGTCCGCGCCCTACTCGCCCGTGAACCGGGACTGACCGGGCGGAAGATTGGGGTGTAGGTTAGAGGTTTGCGTAGGAGCGGGAATTGATTGGCTGGTGTATGGACGGTATGGGCTGACAGGGAAGTAAAAATCGAAAAGGCAAGCAGATGAGCAGCACTCAAGAACCCATCACCAATCTGGCAGACTACATCTCAGAAATAAATAAAATTGCTGTTCCTAACGACGATAACCGCTACATTTATCGCGGACAAAAAAACGCAACCTGGCACATACAGAGCGGGGCTCTCCGACGCTTACAGAAGGAGCCTTTGGAACACCCTGCGCTATTGCCATATCTTTTCAAGGGATACATCCACCAGCTTATTGATGAAGTTCAACTCCGTTACTCCAGCGTCTATAATAATCTGACGGCATTAGAGTGCATGGCGCACTTACAGCACAACAGAGTAGCCACCGGGCTGATAGATTTTACCTACAATCCCCTGGTCGCCCTCTGGTTTGCATGCGAAACCGATGTGACAACAAACGGTAAAGTCTTCGTGGTCAATGTCCAACCCGACAAGATCAGGGAAGTCAAAACTAAAGGAGCCTTGGAGCAAGAACTCAAGAGGTTTTTTGAGGAAGACGGCCAATGGCATCTCTGGCAACCGTCCATAGACAATTCCGCCGTAGATACTCAGCGTATTACCATGCAGCAGTCCGTCTTCCTGTTCGGTTTGTCTGGAGTAGAACCGCGCATGATTGAGCGGGAAATTCTCATTCCCAAAGAGCACAAGGAAGTGTTGCTGCAAGAGTTGGAGACGATGGGCGTTTCAGAAAAAACATTATTCTCAGACCTGGCAGGTTTTTTTGAAAGAAATACCGCCGAATCGACTTACAACATGGACCTCGCGGAGGATTACTACACCGAAGAAATCAGAAAAGCAGAGGCCCAAGGCGATGAATAAAGAAGCACTCAGCGAGAATTATTTTCAAAGGGCCAATGTCAGAGCCTCATTAGGTAAATACGAGAAAGCGATTGCAGACTTTGACGTGGCGCTAGACCTCAGGCCACAATTTGCCGCAGCCTACAACAATAGGGGACTTGCCAAGGACTACCTGGGACAGCACGAAGATGCGATTGCGGACTATGATACGGCGATAGGACTCAATCCGCAACATGTCATTGCCTACTACAATAGAGGAAACACCAAGCGCCACCTGGGGCAGTACGAAGACGCAATTGTAGACTTTAACACAGCGATACAGCTTAATCCGAAACTTACCGAAGCCTACAACAACAGAGGTCTCGCCAGGGTCAAACTTGACCAACGTGAAGAAGCAATTGCGGACTTTGACGCGGCGATAAAACTCGATTCACAATATGCCGATACCTACCACAATAGAGGAATTGTCAAGAGCTATCTGGGGCAGCACGAGGAGGCACGTGCAGATTTACAACATGCCTTAGAGTTGGCAACGGAACAGGGTGATGAAACGGCGCGTAAAATGGCTCAAGAACTGTTAGACGAATTATCCTCAGGCAACTCACATGAGAATAAAAAATGACAATGTTTGAATAGATATTGTTATAGTCACTTTCGTCTGCAGCATTCGCCAAGGGCCGGGGCCAAACCCATTCCCTGTATTATCTTGCTTCTCTACTCTCGAATGGATTCAATATGTCCACACCAAGTTGGGCAAAATCGTTGACGTTACGAGTCACGACGATCAGTCTGTGAACCACGGCTGTCGCTGCGATCATGGCATCCTCCATCAAGGCGTCCGATCGGCGGTGCTTGAGTCGAGCCCATACTCGAAAGGCAGCCGCGTCCATCGGTAAGATGTTGTAGGAAGCGAGCACCCGGCTAAGCCAAGCTTCCAATTCTTCCGCCTTGGTAGAATCCTGCTCGCGGGTGATCTCAATACCTGCCTGGATCTCTCCTATGGTCACCACGGAGAGGAAAAGCTGGTCGGCGTCTACCCCCGAGAACCAATTCAGAACACTCTGATGCGGCTTGGGACGGCGCAGTTCCGAAACGACATTCGTGTCAAGAAGATACACCGGCTTACTCGAAGCTCGACAACCTACGGTGACGGCGTTTCTCTCGCGGCGGTGTCAGGGCATCGGTCCGTGCCTCGGGTGCGAGGAGCAATTCTTTGAGATCGGGCCTGGTCATCTGCTCTAACCGCCGCCACTGATCAATTGGGACCAGAACCGCCGCCGCTACCCCCCGTTTGGTCACGATTTGCGGCCCTTCGGCAAGGCTCGTTTCAAGGAATTCGCTGAACCGCGCCCTCGCGTCCTGTACCTGCCATGTTTTGCTCATACATACTCCAAGCGTTTATGGCCTGTTCTGCCTAGACTTATAACCAGTCCGTATTCTAAAGTCACGAGAGACAAAGAAAACAGACGGAAGCAGAATATCAGGATTCTGGAAATCGCCGGGATAGCCATAACCCGGCGATTTGCTACGCTATCGTCTAACCCGAGACCACACAGGAGACCGGACAGACAATTATGGCGCACTTACGACAACTGCGGCTGGGCGCGTTTATGCGGCCGGTCAGCATTCATACCGCGGCCTGGCGCTATCCGGGGGCATTTCCGGATGCCAACTTTAATTTTGCGCACTACCAGCGTTTTGTGCAGACCCTGGAGCGTGGCCGCTTTGACGCCTTTTTCATGGCCGATCACCTGGCTGTGCTCAATATGCCGATGGCGGCGCTCAAACGGAGCGCGACGGTCACCTCCTTCGATCCGCTCACCCTCCTCCCGGCGCTTGCCACGGTCACCACGCATCTGGGCCTGATCGCCACAGCCTCCACCACCTATAACGATCCGTACCATGTGGCGCGCAAGTTTGCCTCGCTCGACCATATCAGCGGAGGGCGAGCCGGCTGGAACGTCGTGACCTCGTCCAACCCGGACGAGGCCTTAAATTTCGGACGCAAGGAACATATGGAACATGACGCGCGCTATCGTCTGGCGCGCGAGTTCTACGATGTGGTCACCGGCCTGTGGGACAGTTGGGCGGATGATGCCTTTATCCGCGATGTCGAGGCCGGCATTTATTTCGACCCTGAGAAGCTGCACGTGCTCGACCATAAAGGCCCGCATCTGTCCGTGCGCGGCCCGCTGAATATCGCCCGGCCCGTCCAGGGCTGGCCGGTCATTGTCCAGGCCGGCGCGTCAGAAGCTGGTCGTCAGCTTGCAGCCGAGACCGCCGAGGTCGTGTTTTCCGGGGTCAATAATCTGAAGGACGCCCAGTCCTACTATGCCGATGTCAAAGGTCGGATGGAGGCCTGCGGGCGCTGTCGGGATCATCTCAAAATCCTGCCGGGTGCCTTTGTTGTGGTTGGCGACTCCCTGGCCGAAGCACGGGCAAAGAAAGCGAAACTCGACAGTCTGGTCCACCCGGACAGCGGCATGGCCTCACTCTGCATCATGCTGGGCCATGACGTGTCGGGCTATGACCTGGACGGTCCGCTGCCAGACATCCCGGAAAGCAATGCCAGCCAATCCGGACGGCAGAAACTGGTTGAAATGGCGCAGAGAGACAGTATGACGATCAGACAGCTTGCCCAGTATGTGGGCGGCAGTTTCAGCACCCTGGAACTCACCGGCACGCCGAGCATGATCGCCGACCACATGGAGGAATGGCTCACGACCGAAGGGTCGGACGGCTTTAACGTCATGTTCCCCTATCTGCCGGGCGGGCTGGACGACTTTGTGGATCGGGTCGTGCCGGAGTTGCAGCGACGCGGTTTGTTTCGGCACGAATACGAGGGCGCTACGCTGCGTGAAAACCTCGGCCTGCCCCGCCCGGAGAATCGTTTCTTTCAGACCCGATGAATTGGTCACGACGTACAAGTGAGGAGGCAACGGAATGGCTGACCCAACTTCGTATCAGGCCGCAGCTCACTTTTTGTTGAATGAACGTCAGGCCGGCCGCCCCTTTGCACCCATCCCAGAGCCGCACACGCCGCACCGCCTTGAAGACGCCTATGCTGTTCAGGCCGAGCTTCAGCAACTTTTGACAGGGACCCACGGCCCTATCGCCGGGCATAAAATTGCACTGACCACACCCGTTATGCAAAAAATGGTCGGCTTTGACGAACCCATTGCTGGCGCCATCATGGAAAAGACCATCCACCATACCCCGGCTCGGGTGCGCCTGAGCGACTACGGCCGCTTGGGAGTCGAGTGTGAGATTGCCGTGCGGCTGGCGCAGGATTTGCCAGCCGAGCGGGCACCCTATACGCGCGACAGCGTTGCCGAGGCAATCGGGGCTGTCACGGCTGCCTTTGAACTGGTTGATGATCGCCACGCTGACTACACCAAAATCGCCGACCACATCCTGACGCTGCTCGCGGACAACACCTGGAACGGCGGCATTGTCCTGGGTTCGCCGCTGACAGACTGGCAACCGCTCGACCTGGCAGCCATACACGGCACCATGCGCATCAATGATGAGATCGTTGGAGAAGGGGATGGCCGGGATGTGATGGGGCATCCGCTTGATGCCTTAGCCTGGCTGGCGAGCACGCTGGCCACCCAAGGCAAGAGCTTGGCTCAAGGCATGGTCGTCATGACCGGCAGCGTAGTGGCGACCAAGTTTGTGAGCCGGGGCGATAAGGTGCAGTTGACGATGAATGGGCTGGGCGAAGTGGAGCTGAGCGTTGCGTAAACGGGGCAACCTACCCCGCCGCTACGCGGCACCCCTCCCGAGAGGGGACAGGAATAGCCCGACTTACTTCCCCATCTTTTCGTCTAGGAACGCGCTGACCTTATCAAGCCCGATGCGCTCCTGCTCAAGCGTGTCACGGTAACGTACGGTTACGGTCTGGTCCGCAAGCGTGTCGCCGTCAATCGTAAAGCAGTAGGGCGTTCCGGCTTCATCCATGCGCGCGTAGCGTTTGCCGATGTTCTGCTTCACATCAAGCTGAACGGCATATTTCGGGCGCAACTCCTGGTAGAGCTTCTCGGCAACCTCTGGCATACCGCTTTTGTTGACCAGGGGAAACACCGCCGCCTTGATCGGAGCCAGCCGGGGGTGGAATTTCATATAGACCTTGCTCGGCCGGCTCTCGTCGGGCGTATAGGCTTCGCACAGCGCGGCCAGGGTCCCACGGTCGGCGCCGGCGCTCGGCTCAATCACGTGCGGGAAATAGCGCTCGTTGCGCTGGTCATCAAAATAGCGCAGCTTGTCTCCTTGGCCGCAATGGATAGCGTGCTGACGTAGATCATAGTCGGTCCGATGCGCCACGCCCTCCAGCTCACCGTAGCCGGGTGCGGTAAATGGAAAGCGGTATTCGATATCGCTCGTACCAGCCCCCTCTTTGGCATAATGAGCCAGTTCGTCCTGGTCGTGTTCACGCAGCGTCAGGTTTTCGCCAGCCAGACCAATAGACTGCCACCAGCGAAAACGGGTGTCGCGCCAGTACTGATACCACTCGGCCGCTTCACTGGGATGAATGAAGAACTCGATTTCCATCTGCTCAAACTCGCGCGACCGGAACGTAAAATTGCGCGGCGTGACCTCGTTGCGGAACGCTTTGCCGATCTGCGCAATCCCAAACGGCACGCGCACCCGATTGCTATCCAGCACATTCCAGAACTGGGTAAAAATTCCCTGGGCCGTCTCCGGGCGCAGATAGGTAACCGCCGACGGGTCTTCGACCGCCCCGGTTGTGGTCTTGAACATCAGATTGAAAGGCCGCGGCTCAGTCATCTCCCCGCCGCAAAACGGGCACGGTGCCTCCCAGTCTTTGTAAATGCCCCTCAGCATTTCATAACGTTCAGTCTCTTCAACACCGTTACGTTGGAGCGTCAGCAATATCAATTTTCCGTCCGTCCTCGCCAGAAGCTTGACCAAGGCGTCGAGTCTGAGTCTGATTGGCGACTCATCTCCATCCGCTTCATCGCCGATCTTGGCGATGAAGCGCAGGAGGGCCAAGGTTTCGTCCGGCTGTCGCACTAGCGACAAGCCAGGAGCCAACTTGCCCGACTTCTGAGCCCAGCGGCGTAAGCTCTTAACGGTCGGCGGACCAGCGGCGTGCAACTCGGCGAGCGAGGCATACCAGTCACTCTCGTGGATGATCTCCCAGATGTGATCGTACCGCACGAGCTTTTTGCAGTGACGGCAGGTGCTCATCAAATCGGAGAACCCGCCCACATGACCCGAGGCTTCCCAGACTTTCGGGTTCATAATAATGGTCGTGTCAACCGGAACGATCTCAATGGGGCGACCGTTCGGACCGGGGGCCGGGCAGCGGACCACGTCCTGCCACCAAGCTTCCTTGAGGTTGCGCTTCAGTTCGGTGCCCAGCGGGCCATAGTCCCAGAAGCCATTAATGCCGCCGTACAGTTCGGACGACTGAAAGATAAACCCGCGCCGCCGGCATAACGAGACGATGGGGTCCATTGATTTTACAGCTACTGTTGGAGTCTGTTTGCTCATACGGCTGATCTCATTTTGTCTGTATTATTCTACTGGGCGTTTTTGTGGGCGGCATGATATGGGATGGCCCGTACCACGGCAAGGGAGCAGCGCCCCTCTTTGCCTCAGGAAGCAGACGCTGTACAAATAACCACACAACGGACACCCTGTCTGGCAAGGAGAAAACCATGGGGAAAGCTTTGAGCGGCATCCGTATTCTCGACATGACCCACGTCCAGATGGGGCCTTCTTGCACCCAGATTCTCGCCTGGCTCGGCGCGGACGTCATCAAAGTTGAACTGCCGGGTCGGGGCGATATCACCCGCCAGCAGCTCCGGGACCTGCCTGATGTCGATAGCCTGTATTTCACCATGCTCAACTGCAACAAGCGCAGCATCACCATCAACACCAAGACCCCGAAAGGGCAGGCTATTTTCCGCAAGCTGATCGAGGTGTGTGACATATTGGTCGAAAACTTTGCGCCTGGCGCGCTGGACCGACAGGGGTTCAGTTGGGAGGCTATCCGGGAGATCAATCCGCGTATGATTTATGCCTCCGGCAAGGGGTTCGGCCCCGGTCCGTTCGCAGACTGCAAAGCCTACGAGACCGTCGCCCAAGCCATGGGGGGTGCTATGAGCACGACGGGCTGGGACGACGGCCCGCCGACCAGTACGGGAGCCCAGATTGGAGATTCCGGAACTGGCATTCATCTGGTCGCCGCTATTCTGGCGGCCCTCTTTCAGCGCGAGAAAACCGGAGGCGGGCAGCGGGTCGAGGTCGCCATGCAGGATGCGGTGCTGAACCTGTGCCGCGTCAAGCTGCGCGACCAGCAGCGACTTGCCCACGGGCCCTTGAAGGAATATCCGCAATATCCCGATAAGCCCTTTGGCGACGCAGTGCCGCGCTCCGGCAACGCCTCCGGCGGCGGCCATCCGGGGGTCGCCCTCAAATGTAAGCCCGGCGGCCCCAACGACTACATCTATGTGGTTGTCCAGGCCCAGGTCTGGAAGCCGCTGATGAAGCTCATCGGCCGTGAGGACCTCGTCGACCATCCGGAGTACGCCACACCGGAGGCCCGCCTTTCACACCTGAACGACTGTTTCACAGTTATCGAAGAATGGACCCAACAACACACCAAATACGAAGCAATGCAACTCCTCAACACGGTCAACGTGCCCTGCGGCCCGGTCCTGGACATGAAAGAGTTGATGGAGGATGAGTCGCTGACTGCGCGGGGCATTGTGGCCGAAGTCGAGCATCCGCAACGCGGGTCATTCAAGACGGTCGGCTGCCCGCTGAAGCTCTCCGATTCACCAGTCGAAGTACAGACCTCGCCCCGCCTTGGCGAGCATACCGAGGAAATCCTTCGGGAGCTTGTCGGCTACGGTGACAAGGAGGTCGAGGCAGCGCGGGCTGAAGGCGCGGTCTGACAGGTGTCGCAAAACCTCCCTCGCTCTTGATCCGCTCAGCTTCCAGTCAAAACATATGTCACTCATTACCTGGTCGTGGATCTTTCTCATCATCTATATCGGGGCCATGCTGGCCATCGGCGTCTTCGCCCAACGACGGGTCAAGCACGCTGACGACTTTGCCACTGCGCGCGGCTCGTACGGACCGTTGTTTCTCGCGCTGGCCTTTGCCGCCACAACGGCCAGCGGCGCAACCTTCCTCGGGGCGCCGGGTCTGAGCTACGAGTGGGGGTTGCCCACGGTCTGGGGCAGCTTTCTGTACCCGACCGGCGTGTATGTCGGCGTGTTGGTCGCCATGCGCCTGATTACTACCTCGGGCCATCGGTTTGGGAACCGCTCCATACCGGAATACCTCGGCGACCGCTACCAATCCGATGGCATTCGGGTCCTCATCTCAATCTTTTCATTAGTGTTGTTTTTCTATCTGGCCGGCCAGTTGGTGTCCGGGCTCGTGATGTTCGAGATTATGCTGGGCTTGTCACCACTGTGGGCGCTGCTCATCACCACCTCAGTGTTGTTGATTTATGTCGTGCTCGGCGGCGCGCATGCCGACATCCTGACGGATGGGGTTCAGGGGTTCATGATGCTGCTGGTCGCGGTGGTGGTCATCGTACTCTTTCTGACCGGCTTTGGTGTAGACGGCGGAAGAGCAGGCATGCTGGGCATTATCGACCGCCTCGCCGAGCAGGACGCGCACCTGGTCGGCACGCTCAATGCCGAGACCGCCCTCTACCATTCCTGGTGGTCAATTGTCGCCATTTTTATTTCACACATACCGCTCGGCCTGCTCCCCCATCTCGGGAATAAACTCTGGGCCTTAAAGGACGTGAGCCAGCAGAAAACGTTTATCAAGCTGGCATTCACGTTTGGGCTGACGCTGGGCATGCTCGGGTTGGGCGGTCTCCTCGCCCGCGCGCTATTTGGCGATGCACTCTACGCGGCTGGGGCGAATCCGAATCAGGCCCTCCCCCTCCTCTTCATCGAGTTGTTTCCAACCTGGCTCGCCGCCCTCATTGGGGTTGGCGTTCTGGCGGCGATCATGTCGACCGCCGACGGCCTGGTCATCTCCTCATCCCAAGTGATTGCCAACGATCTCTACCGTCGGACCATCGTACCTCGACTCAAGAATCCTCCGAATGCTGAGCAACTTGACCGGCGGATTTTAGCCATCAGCCGGGTGTCTACCGTCGTTGTGCTGTTTATTTGTGCCGCCTTAGCCTGGGCCTTAGTCGAGACCAACATCGCGCTCATTGTCTGGATCGGGAACGGGGGCATGATGGCGGCCTTTGCCGGTCCCTTAGTGGTCGGTGCGCTCTGGCGCGGCGTCACCCGCACAGGAGCCTATGCCGGTCTGGTCAGCGGCTTCGTCACCTTCCTGGTGCTGCATACCCAACTGCTTGACCCCGCATGGTTCGGGCCTGGCACAACTCACGATGTCGTGGCTTGGCTCCACGCCGAAGGCCCCAGCCCCTTCTCCTGTGCGACGCTGGGAGAGCTCGCGTCAGTCGGCTTTACGTATGCGGTATCCAAACTGACCCAGCCGTTACCCGAGTCGCATGTGAAGGCGTTGTTTGAGTCTTGAATAAGTTTCGAGGATAGATATACAGGCCATCTGAACTGACACGGCGTAAAAAGTTACAGGGGGAAAGCGGCAGTCATATGGCAAGTGGGATAAGAATAGGCATTCAGATCGTTAAGGCTATCGATCGCGCTCACAGACAGTCTCTACGAGAGGCTGAGAGAAGACGCAAGGCTGAGGAAAGGGAAGCCGCACGTCAACAACGAGAGCGCGCGCGTTTGCTGAAACAGCAAGAGCGTGAGAGAGCAGCTTACGAGCGAGCACAAGCAGTTACAGAGAAAAATAGGTTTAAGCAGAGTCTAGAAAACGCTCAAGCAGCTTTCGATATGAGATGTCGAGAGCGGAAAATCCTTCGTGAATCAATAATCAATGAGGTTCTAAAATAAGGTAGAGAACAGTGGATGCTCAGTATATTGCGGGAACGCTGGTAGTCTTATCCTTTTCCATCATCGCAACTTACTTCTTAGTTCGTAATAAATTTAAGAAGCAGATTGTAGAATACCGCTCCATCTCCGATGCGATCGCGGAGACCGCTCAGAAACTGACTCGAACTGAAACAGAGCTTACCGAAGCCCAGGGACGACTTGAGACTGTTAGAGACGAAACAAGGGAGCTTCAAGACCTCAAGGAGAACGCCGGGCAACTTAAGGCCCAACTGGAAGAGTCATCAAAGCAGCTCGAAGAGATATCCGTCGATATTGAATCCAAAGAAGATAGACTGGACACCCTGGACGAGCAGCTTCACCAATTAATGTCAAAAGTTGACCTCTATTCTAGAGTCGACGAATTTGTCGAGCATGGCCTATTCGAAGAGCCGGAGTATCTATTTGAAACCACAGATCGCTTCGTTGAAGAAATCAAACGAACCCGCGAGAAGCAAAAAGAACTGATCAAGAATAAAGAAGCCCTTACTTTTCCTAGTTCTCTTACCATTTCATCAGATAAAAGGCAGGACAAGAAAATACTAGAAGGCCAAGTCAAACTCATATTGACTGCTTTTAATATTGAGTGCGATCTTCTTATCGGCAAGGTTAATCCTGGTAATTTTGCGCGTACTTTAGAGCGCATTGAGAAGCTGGCGGCTACGCTCGAAAAATCTGCGGCTACTCTGCATTGCGGGTTCAACATTGAATTTGTTCGACTAAAATTCGAAGAATGTAGGCAGCAGTATCAATTCAAACTGAAGAAGCAGGAAGAACAAGAAGAGCAACGCTTGATTCGTGAGCAGATGCGCGAGGAGCAAAAAGCGATCAAAGAATATGAACGCGCATTGGCCCAGGCGGAAAAGGAGGAGCGTCTATACCGCGACATGCTTGAGAGGGCCCGCAATGAACTTGAGCAGGCTACTGCAGATGATCGCCTTATCACAGAACAACGGATTGCCTACCTTGAGAGACAACTTGCAGAAGCTGAGGCAAAAGAGGAGCGTGCCAAGAGCATGGCTGAACAGACGCGTCGTGGCCATGTCTACATCATAAGCAATTTAGGCTCATTCGGTGAAAACGTATATAAAATTGGCCTTACTCGCCGTCTAGATCCTTTAGATCGAGTGAAAGAGCTTGGCGATGCAAGTGTGCCCTTCTCTTTTGACGTTCATGCCCTAATCTACTCGGATGATGCCCCGGCACTTGAAACGGCTTTGCATCGTGAGTTCGCTCATAAGCGAGTTAACGCAGTAAACCTCCGTAAAGAGTTTTTTCGTACTGATATTACAGCCATAAAAGAAGCGGCTGAAAAAATAACCAACGGAGAAGCTGACTTTAGGCTGACTGTGGCGGCGGAAGAATATTATGAATCTAGACGTCTACAGGGAGTAGAGACGTAGAGTACAAAAGAGGCTTTTCGGAGCCTTCTACTACCTTCTGGACTTTCAGCATGAGACTCAGTTAGGCGTACATGGGTTTCGGTGCCACACTGCACGAGAAAGGAATCCGATATGAACTCGACCCATAAACCGGTCGCCGTCGTGGTGGGAGCAACATCCAAGTGGCAGTCAGATGGCCGCAATACCAAACTCGCGCACGGTAAGGTGATCGACGACAGCGATATGCCCGTCGGTGCGCGCTGGGGCATCGGCGGTGCCGTAGCTCAGAAGTTTGCCAAAGAGGGCTTCTTCGTCGTGTTGACGACCCGGAATGCCGCCAATGCGTCTGGGTTGGAGCAGGCAATCCGAGAGCAAGGTGGCGAAGGCATGATTGTCGAGCTGGACCTAGTGTCGCACGACTCCATATCACAGGCGTTCGCCCAGATTCGAGAGCAAGCCGGTGACCCGAATGTCTTGGTCTACAACGCGGGCTACCTGGAGGGGCGTGACCTGCCGCCAGAGAAAGAATTGCTTGAACACATCCCGGTCGAACTATTTGACACCGCGCAGCACATCTCCAGCCGAGGACCGTTCTTAGTCGCCAAGGAGGTATTGCCCGCCATGCGAGAGCGAGGCGCAGGCTCTTTCCTCATTTCTAATAACGCGGCGGCCTTGCGCGGACGCAAGCGACTGACAGGACAGTCGTTGTACTATCCGAGAGTGATGATGCGCACGCTGGCGCAGGTGCTGACGGAGGAATATTCCGAGCATGGCGTACACGTGGCCAACGTCGTGATAGACGGCCTCATCGACTCTCCAGGCACCCGCGCCCTGCCGATAGCCCGGCAGCGGCCTGAAGTGGTGATGAATCCCGTTAAGATCGCTGAGGCGTACTATTATCTACACACCCAAGACAAATCCTGTTGGACGCACGAACTCCAATTGACTCCATTTCCGACCAAGCCGAGCTTTTAAGAGCGTCAACTTAGGACAGACGCTTATGCCGGTCTGGTCAGCGGTTTCGTCACCTTCCTCGTGCTACATACCCAAATGATTGATCCCGCTTGGTTTGCGCCCGGCCTGCTGCACACCGCCGCCGCCTGGCTGCACGCCGAAGGCCCCAGCCCCTTCTCCTGCGCGACGCTGGGGGAACTCATGTCAGTTGCCTGTACCTATGTCGTATCTAAAGCAACGCAGCCACTGCCCGAGTCACATGTGAAGGCGTTGTTTGAAGGGACGTAGGCTGCGGTTGCGGAAGGACGGCTTCTTTACTGGATTGTGAACTGCCCAGTGATAGGTTAGTCCGACACCTGGATTTGGTCGATTACCATTAGGAGGACCATGACGTGCCAATGAAGAACCCACCCCATCCGGGCCTGTCCGTGCGCCACGATTGCCTTGAGGCTCTGGGACTCAATGTATCAGAGGCGGCGCGCAAGCTTGGTATCAGCCGTACGCAGCTTTCAGATATCGTGAATTGCCGCTCCGGCATTTCGCCTGAAATGGCGATCCGTCTCGACAAGGCGTTCGGCGCCGCCGCCGAGACTTGGTACCGGCTTCAATCCTCCTACGAACTGGCCCAGGCAAAGCTATCGCCTATCGTGAAACGCTCTAGCTTCTTCTTTTAGGTATATCTTCATGTCGATCACGTCTGTTCGTTTCTGGAATTTCAAGGCGCTCAGAGACTACTCCGTCTCTCTTCAACAAATGAATATTCTTGTTGGGCCCAATAACTGTGGAAAGTCAACAATGTTGAGCGCATTCCGCGTTCTTGAACAAGCCATGAGAACGGCAGGTTCACACCGCGCAATTCGCGTTCCAACTCATACGGGGAATCAGACAGACGGTCACATCATCCCTGAGTCAGCCGTACCGATCCCGATGGAAAACGTACATTCTGATTATACAGACGAAGACAGCCGTATCGAGTTTCGTTTCTCGAACGCAAACAAGCTCTTTCTCTTCTTCCCCGCCAGTGGTGGATGCATTCTCTATTGGGATGTAATAGGCAAACCCATTGCAACGCCCTCTGCGTTCCAGCGATCATTCCCGATTCAAGTACAAGTTATTCCAGTACTTGGCCCTATTGAGCAAGAAGAGCAAATTGTCACGGATGAAACAGTTCGACGGGCATCTGGTACGCCCCGGGCAAGTCGGCATTTTCGCAATTATTGGTATAAGAACCCCGATGGCTTTGAACGGTTTCAGTCTCTGGTCGAGCAGACTTGGCCAGAAATGTCCATCGGCCGCCCGGAGCGCACCTCCTTACTGGACAGTCAACTTGTCATGTTTTGTTCGGAAGACCGTAGGGACCGTGAACTCTACTGGGCAGGACTTGGATTTCAAGTTTGGTGTCAGTTATTGACTCATGTGTCACGCTGTAGCGGGTCTGATCTTTTAGTTGTTGACGAGCCTGAAGTTTATCTACACCCGGATGTCCAGCGTCAGTTGCTTGGAATTCTGAGGGATGTTCAGCCTGACGTTGTTCTCGCAACTCATTCAACTGAAATTATAGGAGAAGCCGACCCAAGTGAAATACTCCTGGTCGATAAGACTAGACGTTCTGCAAAACGCCTTCGAGATGTCGAAGAGGTTCAACAAGCTCTTGATGTCATTGGATCTATTCAAAACATTACTCTGACTGAACTTGCAAGAAACCGAAGGCTTCTCTTTGTCGAAGGGCTAAATGACTACAAGATTATTCGACGCTTTGCCAGGAATGTTGCCCTAACCGACTTGGCTTCCGGGAACGGCATCACTGCGTTGGAATCGGGAGGCTTCTCTTCGTTGTCCCGTGTCCAAGCACTTGCGTGGGGGTTCCGGAAAACACTAGGTACTGAGCTGAAAGTGGCTGCGATATATGATCGGGACTATTGGTGTGATGAGGAAATCAATGAGTTGGTCAGTTCTCTTAATACCGAAATTCAGTTTGCCCATATCCATCAGAGAAAAGAAATTGAAAACTATCTCCTTATCCCCGCTGTTCTCGAAAGAGTAGTAATACGTCTAATTACCGAGAAGGCAAGGCAAAATGGGATTGATGAAGTTTCCCAAGTGAACGTCATGGACCTTCTTGCATCCCTTACTAATGAGACCAAAACAGATTGCCAAGGCCAATACGTAAGCCGATATTGCGAATATCATCGAAACAGCGGACGCGACCAAGCAACGTTGACTTCCGAAGCCCTTTCCCGATTTGAAAGCAAATGGACAATGCTGGACACAAGAATGATTTTGGTTCCAGGCAAAAAAATCCTGAAGACATTTAGGCAACGATGCCAATCAGAATGGGGTATCACACTTACAGATATTCGCCTCATTGACGGCTTTCAGAAAGAGGAGATACCTTCGGATCTTATAGAGCTTCTTGCGGCTTTAAATGCTTATAGAGGAGACTAGGGAGCGTTGCCGGTTTCTTCAGAGTGTTGACGGAGATTCAGTTAGGCGTACACGATTTCCGATGCTACACTGCACGAGAAAGGGCTCCATATGAAAGATCAAGGCGTTGTCGTGCATAGTGACCCTGATATTCTCGGTGGAACTCCCGTCTTTATGGGGACACGGGTTCCGGTAAAAGCGCTCCTGGACTACTACGCTGGGGGACATACCTTGGATGACTTTCTTGACGACTTTCCTACAGTAACACGCGCGCAGGCAATGACGGTCTTGGAGCAGGAGGGGCAGTTGCCGGCAGGTGCCCATGCGCGTTCTGCTTGACGAGTGTGTCCCCCGGAAAATTCGAGGCGAGTTGCCAAGCCATGACGTGCAGACCGTCGCCGAGGTGGGCTGGGGAGGCACAAAGAATGGAGCGTTGCTCCGCCGAGCCGCCTCGGAGTTCGATGCCCTGCTGACCGTAGACCAAGGAATCCCATATCAACAGAATATCGGGGGCCTCTCTCTGGCTTTGATCATCATCAAAGCACCGAGCAATGACATCAACGACTTGCGACCCAAGATGGCCGAGGTGCTACGAGTGCTGGAAACGATTCAGCCTGGCCAAGTGGTACAGGTTGCCTAACCACACGCTCTAGCCGTTCACATCCCTGTCCCATCTCAGCGGCTTCTTTCTGCGGCATGAACAAAGAGGCATTGCTGTATGGTCGGCTAACCGTGTAGTAAGAATGAAATCGAAAGTCCGGCCAAGAGGAGGGTTTACATGTCAGAACTGGAAAAACGAATCACCCGGCTCGAAGACATTGAAGCGATAAAGCAGCTCAAGGCTCGCTACTGCGAAATCTGCGACGATATGCACAACCCCGACAGAGTCGCGTCGGTATTCGTTGAAGATGCCATCTGGGAAAGTGCGGATTTCGGCAAAGCCGAGGGCCATGACGCTATTCGCGAATTATTTCGCAACTTCCAAAGAACGTTCAGCTTTTCTCAGCACAACATTACGAACCCAATAATCGAGGTCAACGGAGATCGCGCCACAGGCATCTGGTACATCATGGGTCCGTGGACGTATGCCGAAAATGACGATGAGAAATGGTTGGCGCTGCGCTATGACGACGACTACGTGAAAGTAAACGGTGAGTGGAAGTATCAACACTTACGGGTGGCCCTGCGGATGACTGCCGACCGATAAGAGGACTCCGTCAAGAGACAGGGTCAATCGGCAACGTGAGACCCTGTGCGCATAGGGTCGGTCCTGTGAAGACCAGCCACTCTGACCCATCAGTGCCGCAGAATTGATGCGGAATCCCCAGATGCCCTTTTGGACTTGTAAGGAGCCCTGCCCATGACACTCGTTAGCTGGTCGTGGTTCTTCCTCGTCATCTATATCGGCGGCATGTTGACCATCGGGGTTGTGGCCCAGCGGCGCGTGAAACACGCCGACGACTTTGCCACCGCGCGTAGCTCCTACGGCCCCCTGTTTCTGGCCCTGGCGTTTTCCGCCACCACCGTCAGCGGGGCAACCTTCCTGGGTATGCCGGGACTGAGCTATACCTGGGGGATAACCACGATGTGGGGCGTCTTTCTGGGCCCCGCCGGCCTATGTGTGGGCATGTTGCTCACCATGCGTTTGATTACCAGAGCTGGCCACCGGTTCGGCAACCGCTCCATACCCGAGTACCTCGGCGACCGCTACCAATCCGAAGGTATTCGCGTGCTGGTGTCGCTGTTTTCCCTGTTGTTGTGTTTCTATCTGGCCGGGCAACTCGTGTCCGGGCTGGTCATGTTCGAGATTCTGCTGGGTGTACCGCCGTTCTGGGCGCTGCTCATCACCACCACCGTACTGTTGATTTACGTTGTACTGGGCGGGGCGCATGCCGACATCATCGCCGACGGTGTCCAGGCCTGCATGATGCTGCTGGTCGCCGTGGTGGTCATCGTGCTGTTTCTCCTCGGCTTCGGGCTGGAGGTGGGAGAATCGGGCAGAAGCGGGTACTTGGGTCTGGTCGATAATCTGGCCGCCCAGGATGAACACCTGGTTGGCCTGCTCAACACCAAAACCCCGCTCTATCACTCCTGGTGGTCGATTGTCTCGCTTATGATTGCGTTCATTCCACTGGGCGTGCTGCCCCACCTGGGGAATAAACTCTGGGCCTTAAAAGGGACCACGCACCAGAGTCGCTTTCTTGGCCTCACGATCGCCTTCATCGTCACGCTGGCCATGCTGACCTTGGGTGGTCTGCTGGCCCGGGCGCTGCTGGGCAACGCACTATTTGCCGAAGGGGCGACCTCGAATCACGCCCTGCCCACGCTCTTCATCGAGCTGTTTCCGACCTGGCTGGCGGCGCTCGTCGGGGTTGGCGTGCTGGCCGCCATTATGTCCACCGCCGACGGGCTGGTGGTGTCCTCGTCCCAAACGATCGCCAACGACCTCTACCGCCGGACCGTGGCTCCGCGATTGAAGCATCCGCCAACCGAAGAACAGCTCGACCGACAGGTCTTATACATCAGCCGGGTGGCAACAGTTGTCGTTCTCGTAATCTGTGCGGCCATCGCCTGGGCGTGGGTTGAGACCAACGTGATGCTGATTATCTGGATAGGCACCGGCGGCATCATGTCGGCATTTGCCGGTTCCCTGGTATTCGGGGCTCTGTGGCGCGGGGTCACCCGGCCCGGGGCCTACGCCGGCCTGGTCAGCGGCTTTGTCTGCTTTCTGGTTTTGCACACCCAACTGCTTGACCCGGCCTGGTTTGCCCCCGGCCTGCTGCACTCCGTCGTCTCCTGGCTCTATATCGAGGGCATCAATCCGTTCTCCTGCTCGTCCATCGCCAGCCTTACCTCGGTTGCCTTCACCATCATCGTCTCCAAAGCGACCCGGCCCCTGCCCGAGTCGCACCTCCGGGCGGTGTTCGAGGGCGTGTAAGTCAATGAGGTATACCCGCACCTGGCATATTGACGCGTCGAAAGAAATACAAGTTACTCTTCTACAATGAGCATTCCGGCAATGAGTTGATCTGGACAGCTCAGACCCCAAGTCAGGAGTTGGATGAAGTGGAACGGGAGCCAGGGTTCCACTGTTTCGGTTGTGGAAAGGCGTAACAGGTTATACTATCTGCCGACACAGAGAACAGATATCGCCGCACACTACACTGAGGACAAACACTATGCTGAAAATCTACGGTACGACCCTGAGCAATTATTACAGCACGGCCAAGGCCGCCTTGGTCGAAAAAGGACTCGCGTTCGAGGAAGTCTCGGTCATGCCGAGCCAGAAACCCGAAGTCCTGGCCAAAAGCCCCATGGGCAAGGTGCCCTACATTGAGATCGAGGGCACGACCTTGAGCGAGACCAACGTCATCTTCGACTATCTCGAAGATATCCAGCCGCAGCCGGCGCTGTATCCCAGCGACCCCTGGGCCAGGGCCAAAACCAAAGAACTCATCCGCGTTGTCGAGTTGTATCTCGACACACCGGCGCGGCGCCACCTGCCCACCGTGTACTTCGGCGCACCGGTTGACCAGACCGCATATGACGAAGTCCTGCCTGCGCTGGAAAATGGACTGCGGGCATTCAAGCACCTCGTCCGCTTCGAGCCCTATATCGCCGGCGACACGTTTACGTTTGCTGATATCGCTGCCTATTTTCAGGTGCGATTTACCAACTTGCATACCACCACAGTCTATGAGCGGGACATTACGGATGAAGTGCCGGGCCTGGGCGGGTACTTGAAAATGGTCGGCGGACGTCCGTCTATCGACGCCGTTGATTCCATCTTGCAAAGAGATTTCGCAGCCTTCAAAAATAAGAGCTGATCCCGTGGGGTGGCATAAATCGCGCAGACCGTGTAACCTGAGCTGTGTGGTTGAGCATCAGCTCGACAGCGGTGAACAGCAGGCCCTCTTTGTCCCTCCGAGGGCGCGCCGCTAAAAAAGAACCCTTCTTCCCTTTCCCTGTTGTTTGGGTCGGAAAATACGGCCGTGCCGTACAGGAGCACCCTGCGCGCCTACGGCGGAGATTAATCTATTTATGTCTGATTCAGTATCAATTGCACCGGCCACATTTGACCGGTTCGGGCTCCACCAAGCCCTCATCCGCGGCATCCACGCCGCCGGCTTTGAAACCCCCTGGCCAATCCAGATCGAAACCATTCCTCCCGGCCGCGACGGCCGCGACGTGCTCGGCTTAGCTCAGACCGGCACAGGCAAGACGGCGGCCTTCGCCCTCCCCCTGCTTGACCGGCTCCTCGGAGAACGCCGCAAGGGCCCGCGCGCTCTGGTGCTCGCGCCCACCCGGGAACTCGCCAGCCAGATTACAGAAGAAATCCGGACGCTGGCCAGGTTCACCCGCCTCAAGATGGCCACCATCTACGGCGGTGTCTCAATGCAGAATCAGATCAATGCGCTGCGTCAGCGCCCGGAGGTCGTAGTCGGTTGCCCAGGCCGCGTACTCGACCTGCTCCAGCAGGGCATACTCCGCCTCGGCCAGGTCGAAACCCTCGTGCTCGACGAAGCTGCCCATATGTTAGATATGGGCTTCCTGCCCGACATTCGCAAGATCCTCGGCGCGCTGCCCGCTCACCGGCAGAACCTGCTGTTCTCAGCCACTATGCCGAAAGAAGTCCGCGGGCTGGCTGACGATCTGTTAAAAACGCCGTACGTGGTCGAGTTAGCCGATATGGCACCGGCCACTACTATCAAACATGCGTTGGTGCTCGTTGCGGAGCAGCGCAAGCACGCCCTGCTCGAACACGTACTCACCCAAGACAACTGCGACTCGGCCATTGTCTTCACCCGCACGAAACACCGCGCCCGGCGTCTGGCCGAGCACCTCGGCCAGGCCGGACACCGAGCCGTGGGTCTCCAGGGAAACCTGTCCCAGTCCCAGCGCGACCGAGCCATGCGCAGCTTCCGCGCACGCCACCATAACATCCTCGTGGCAACAGACATCGTGGCGCGCGGCATCGATGTGAGCGGAGTCTCCCACGTGATTAACTTCGATGTACCAGACACACCCGAAGCCTATACCCATCGTCTCGGGCGTACCGGCCGCGCCGAGCGCCACGGAGAGGCCTGTACTTTCGTGACGGCCAGCGATTCCGGCTGGGTACGTGCGACCGAACGCATGATCGGCTCACGCATTCCCCGCCTGCAGGTCGAGGGCTTCGAGCCCGATGTCAACGAGAAGCCCAAGCGACCCGACGGACAGGCGCGCAACAGACCGCCTTATTTGGCGCGCCGTGGGCGTAGCCAAAGGCGCGCCAGCTAGACACACTTCTCCGCGCGGGCGAGGAACTTCGCCCGCGCAGTCCTCCATCACAATCTCTGTGCTGCCTGCGTTTTCGCAGGGCTGTACCGTTCAGGCCCTATATACAGGCTCTCTCTGAAGGTACATTAAGCTGCCAGACGAGCCAGACGAGAGAGTGTTAGACCCTGCACGAATGAGGAAGAAAGCCATGCCCAAAGACACAGATACTATTACCTTCCGACCGATGACATCAGAAGACGTCGGGGCGGTGCCGATTGGTCATCAGGGCGACGAGCAGGAAGTCCGCGCCCGAATCCAGGACCTTGGTTCAAGCGCGATCTTGGCGTTTGACGCCACTCAGCATGTCGGCCAACTCCAGTTTCGGCGCTACGCCGCGGACACCCGCTCGCCAAAGGGACTGTGGGACCCACTGTATTGGGGCGAATTTGGCAACGAATCTCCAGCGCTGCCTGACCGCACACTCTCCATTTACTGCTACCACGTCGGCCAACTCGACGACACGGACTACCGTGACGCGCGCTATCAGGGCCGGGGCATTGGCCTGCGCCTCTTGGACTCTTTTCTGGACTGGGCCAAGCAGGCCGGCTTCGAGGCGGTGACGGCCAAGGCTACGCCAGCTCCACGCGAGGTCATGGCGTTTATGGGCGGGCAGCCATCCAAAGCCTATCTTGTACGCGGCTTTGAGGTGCTTTCGAGTGTGGTCGATACCGAGCTGCGCGACCTCGTGAAAGACAGACAACTCGTGCCGGCCGACGCGGACCTCGATAGCGCCGCGCGTATCAGCTATTGCGTGAAGTTTTTCTAACGCTCAGCGTTTTTACCTTTCTGTTCGGCGGTTCTTGTTGGAGGCAGGTATCAAACCATGATGGAATACAAAGGCTATATTGGGCACGTTGAGTTTGATGACGAAGCGGATGTTCTCCACGGCGAAGTTATCAACATTCGGGATGTCGTCACATTTCAAGCGACCTCTGTCGAAGATATCCATAATAAAGCATTTCGAGAATCCGTTGATGACTATATCGAATTCTGTAAATCTCGGAATGAAGTGCCTAATAAACCGTTAGCAGCGGCAGTCGCCGAGCAATGAGAATGAGGGGTGCCGAAATGGGAGAGATTACAGTCAACGTTACGCTTGAAAACCCGATTGATCGCGGCGTTTTTGAGCGAGGAGAGGGCGAGGAAGACGCCATTAGGCATTCCAGCATTGACGCGATTGTCGATACCGGAGCGGTCATGCTGGTTTTACCGCAAAACGTAGTTGAGCGGCTCGGACTGGAAATCCGCCGAACCGTTATTGCTTCCTATGCAGACGAGCGGAAGGAAGAACATCCGGTAGCCGGTCCGCTGACCATCCGCATTGGCAACCGTTTTATGAGCACCGATTGCATTGTCGGTCCTCCTCTGAGTGAGCCGTTGATCGGCCAAATCGTCCTCGAAGCCCTGGATTTAATCGCTGATTGTACAAACCGCACCCTCACCCCACGGCCCGAGTCGCCGGACTATCCGCTGTTGAAGCTCAAATGATAGGGGGCCCCCTCCAGGCTGTCGCGTGAATCGGCGGTCAGGTCGCCTAGCCAAAACGCGGCACAGTTGGTATTGTCTATCCAACACAGCGCACATAAAGAGGTTCGTCATGAAGGTATCTATGTTTCACCTGATGCCCTACCGGGACCTGCCGGACGATTTTGAGAAAAAGTATCACTCGGTCTGGGTTGATCCGCCTTGGACGGAATTGGGAGACCCGGAGAAAGTCGGCCAGTATTACAACTGGTCGCTGGACGAATTGATCCATGCCGCCAAATCCGGCATGGACGGTATCTGCGTGAATGAGCATCATCAGAATGCCTATGGCTGCATGCCCAACCCAAACCTGATGGGCTCAGTCCTGGCTCGGGCCACCAATGATATGGACGTGGCGATAGTGCAAATGGGCTCCACGTTGCCGACGACCAACCCTCCCACGCGAGTGGCCGAAGAATACGGCATGCTCGACACCATCAGCGGCGGCCGTTTAGTCGCCGGTATGCCTTTGGGAACGGCAATGGATGCCACCTTGTGCGCCGGCATTACGCCGATTGAGCAGCGCGAGCGCTATTACGAGGCCCATGATTTGATCCTCAAAGCCTGGACCGCTCAAGATATCTTTGCCTGGAACGGCAAATACTATCAGTTGCCCAAGGTCAACGTCTGGCCGCGACCGATCCAACAGCCGCATCCGCCGATCTGGATTCCAGGATTCGGCAGTCTCAGCACCTGGGAATTTGCGGCCCAACACAACCATTGCTACTGCTTTTTAAGCTATTACGGCCCCAAGACCGGCAAAAGCGTGATGGATGGCTTTTGGCAATTCATCGGCGAACGCGACATTGAGCCCAACCCCTACCGGGCCGGTTTTCTGCAACTCGTGGCCGTCGCCGAAACCGACGCCAAAGCCGAAGCCCTGTATGAAAAGCATATCCAATACTTCTACAACAAATCCTTGCACATCCCACCCGAGTACTTCTTCCCGCCGGGCCATCAGGATTATCGCAGCCTGGAAAACAACGTGCGCAAGGGCATCTTCAAGAGCTATTTTGATAAGCTCGACAAAATCCCCAACTGGAAGTTCAAAGACTTTGTGGACGAAGGCTTTGTGATTGCCGGCAGTCCGTCAACCGTGCGCGATATGCTCACCGATGCGGTCAAAGACCTGCGGATCGGCAACCTGATGGTATTGCTGCACATTGGCTCCATGCCGCATGACCTCACCCTCAAAAACATCGATATGTTCAGCAGCGAAGTCATGCCCCATATCCACGATGTGTGGGACAACCAGTGGGAGAATCACTGGTGGCCGGAAAAGCTGCGGACTAAGCGCCAGGCCTCGATTGCGGCGCTGTAAGGGCAAAAGTAAAAGGAAAAACAGATGGTCGCAGTCCAAGAACAAACCGTTAGTGTCTGGGAAAACCGGATCAGCCCCAAAGTCCAAGTCGCCGGAAGCGGGCCACCGGTGGTGTTTCTGCACGGCGCGTATGGACTGACCTGGGATCCGTTTTTAGATGGTCTGGCAGAGCACTTCACCGTGTATGCGCCCGAGCATCCCGGTACGACCTTAGGCGATCCGGATGGTATTAAGCCCTTGGATAATTTATGGGACTTGGTGCTGTATTACGACGAGCTGTTTGCCCAGCTCGGCTTAGACAATCCAACGGTCATCGGTCATTCGTTTGGCGGTATGGTCGCCGCGGAGATCGCCGCCTGCTATCCGCAGCGGGTTGGCAAACTGGTGTTGCTGAGTCCAATCGGCCTCTGGCGGGACGACGTCCCGGTCAAAAACTGGATGATCATGCCTCTGGAAGAGGTGGTCAAAGCTGTCTTCTACGACCCCAGTGGCCCCCTCGCCCAGCAGATGCTGAGCGTACCGGAGGACGAGAAGGAAGCCCAGGACCTGCAAATTCGGGTGACCTGGTCACTCGCCTGCACCGGCAAATTTATCTGGCCCATTCCGGATAAAGGACTCAAGAAACGTATCCACCGGATTGCGTCGCCTACTTTGATTATCTGGGGCACCGGGGACAAGCTCGTCCCACCGGTCTATGCCGAGGAGTTTGGCAGTCGGATTGCCGGCTCACGGATTGAAATGGTTGAGCAGGCGGCCCACGTTCCTCAGCTCGAACAGCTTGAGCACGTCTCCGGCCTGGTCCGGGATTTTATTCAGTCTTAACCCTGTCACAGAAGAAGGAAGAAGGAGGTAGAGAATGATTAGTTATGTCACGCTCGGAACGAACGATTTGGATCGTGCGGCCAAGTATTATGACGAACTCTTGGCCGAATTTGGCGCCAAGCGCATGATGGAGAATGAGCGCATTATCTTATGGGGCACCGCAGGGGCTCCGATGCTGGCGGTGTGTAAGCCGTTTGATGAGAATGCGGCCTCGGTCGGCAATGGCGTGATGGTCGCGCTCGCCGCGAGCAGCGCGGAACAAGTTGCCACAATCTATGCGAAGGCGCTGGAGTTGGGCGGTACGGACGAAGGTGCGCCCGGACCACGGGGTGGCGGTGGCATGACCATCGGTTATTTTCGTGATCTGGACGGCAACAAGCTCAACGCCATCCATATGGGGTAAATTCGCAGACTGTGCGTTTGTAACAGAAGGTGGGGTCATTCGACCCCACCTTTTTCGTTCCCAACAGCTACCCCATCTCCCCGTCCCTCTAGCCATCCCGACAATACCCATGCGTACCAAGGTCTGGATTTTTGGCTATGGGTCATTGGTCTGGAACCCTGGGTTCTCCTTTGAACAGAGTCAGGTCGGCTACATCCGAGGCTGGGCACGGCGTTTTTATCAGGGTTCAACCGACCATAGAGGGATTCCGGGTTCCCCAGGCCGAGTGGCTACCTTAGTCGCCGATGCCGCAGCCGTGTGTTGGGGCCTGGCCTACCAAGTTGCCGGAGATTCTCTGGCATCTATTTTTTCTTATCTTGATTATCGAGAGAAAGGCGGGTTTAGCCGCCATCAGGTGGACTTTTATCCCAAGACCGGACCCGCGGATGCCTCTGCGCCCTCCGTTACCACCGCCGCTGTCTACATCGCTCGGGACGACAACCCGCACTATCTCGGTCCGGCCTCCGTGCCAGAGATGGCACGCCATATTTTTCATGCCAAGGGGCCGAGCGGCTCGAATCGGGACTATCTTATCCGACTGGCCGAGAGCTTACGTGGCCTGGGGGTGACGGATACGCATATCACTGAACTCGAACATCACATCCGTCAGCTTGAAACCCGAGGTCAAGAATAGACCAAGCGGCTGAGGCAAAGAGTACGCCTCAGGGACGGCATCGGGTCAATCGGGCAGGCCAAAGGCAATCACCGCATCGCCCAGAGGGAAATTGAACAATTTGTGTCCACCAGCGGCAACGGCGACAAATTGCTTACCATCCACCGCATACGTCACGGGCGGAGCATTCACTCCAGCGCCTGCGTTAAAGTGCCATAACTCGGCTCCGTCCTGGGCATTGCGGGCCACAAACTTGCCATTGGATTCACCGTGGAAGACTAATCCACCCGCAGTGGCCAGGGAGCCGCTCAGCAGCGGTAAATCTGTTTTAACCTGCCATTTGATCTTGCCGTCATTGGGCTCAATGGCGCTCAGGGTTCCCCAGCGTTCGACAGTTTTATCAAACGAAATGACGATCCGCTCAGGCTGTCCGGCCTCCCCCGGTTTGAGTTGATAGCGCGTCGGGTTGTGGGTCCCCGAGACGTATAACCAGCCGGTTTGGGGACTGTACGACGTGGGCGGCCAATTTGCTCCGCCCGCCGCTCCTGGCGCAATGAACACCCCTTCAGGTGTCGGTCTGTGGAAGAGCAGTTCGTTTTGAGGTACGAAGGCTTCTGAGCGGCGCAACGCCTTGCCTGTCACCCGATCAAATATATACAGCCAGCCTGATTTGGAGGCTTCAGCCACTGCTCGCACGGTTGTTCCATTGGCGGGGAAGTCAAATAAAACCGGCGGCGAGGCAACATCATAGCCCCAAATGTCATGCGGTACGATCTGGTGATACCAACGCAGCTTGCCGGTCTGAATATCGAGAGCGACGAGCGAGGCGGTGTACAGATTGTCGCCGGGGCGTTTGTAATCATCATAACCAGGCGAAGCATTACCGGTCCCGAAATAGATCAGACCCAGCTCGGGATCGACCGACGGTGAGGAATAAATCGAGCCACCGCCCGTCTTCCAGGCATCGCCATATTTGTCCGCGTTGGCACGCTCGGCGGCAAGGTCACGCCCAAGTACATCACCGAACGAGGTCCGCTCAACAAATTCGCCTTCCCACCCTTCTGAAGCTGTCGCATACCAGCGCCAGACCAACTTCCCATCGGTTGCAGCATAGGCGGACAGGAAGGCCCGGAGACCACGCCGGGGACCGGGACGGCCAAGCACAGAAGGATCATCCGCTTCAGCTTCACTGAGTACGCCACTATAGCCTGTCCCGCTCACTCCAACGAACACCTTGCCGTCGTATACGGCCGGTGCCATGTTGCCGGCAAAGCGCGTCAGCGCTTTGAGTTCGGCGGCGTTCCCGGGACTTGAGGCGTCTGTCGCTTTGAGCTCTTTGAGCGGCGTGAGGTCAGCCGGGTTTCCGGTCGCAGGATCGACAACCGGCATGTCCCACGCCACGGCTCCCGTATCAGCATCAAGCGCCATCAGACGCGCGTCTGCGGTGACCATATACAGTCGCCCATAGCCGATAGCGACCCCCCGGTTGTGTGTCCCGCAACAGAGCGTATCAACCGACATCTCATGCGTGTATCGCCAGCGCTCCGCCCCGGTTGCCGCATCCAGGGCCACGACATGGTTGTACGGCGTGGTGAGATACATCACCCCGTCGGCAACAATGGGATTGGTTGGAAACGTGCCGAGCACCCCGGTCTGATAGATCCACTTCGGCACCAGCCGTTGCACGTTGTCGGTCGTAATCTGCTCAAGCCCGCTGTAACGCTGATTGGCATAGCCGTGTCCATAGGTCAGCCAGTTGTCGTGGTCGGTGTGGGCTTGGAGTAAACGCGTCTCCTCGACCGCCCTGGTCGCCGTACTCCCCAGGCACACGACGGCGACGACCAGGAAAACAATCCGAGTGATGTGTCCAAGTACGGCGGCAATGCTTCGCTGCCCTCGTTCGTACATAGAGAACCTCAATGGTGTGGAAGAGAATTGCTTCTACGTATAGGAAAATCGGTAGAGAAACTACGTGGCCTTTTCACCCTGGGTGTGATTTGTTTGCCCGGCCAAATGAGCGATACAGCGGATAGGAGTAGCCGATGTTGCAGCAAGCCCTAGATTTCCGAGAAGAGAGTGACGCGGTATGCGCCCTGCTTGACGGGTTGGACGATCAAGACTGGGGAAAGAAAACTCAGTTCAAAGCGTGGACGATCAACGATATCATCGCCCATCTGCACATGGGCAACTATGCGGCAGACCTCTCATTGCAGGATACCACGCAGAATACCACGGCCTTCCTGGACTTGGTGAAAGAATTCGCAGCAGGCAGCAAGCAGCACGGACGGCTCGCCTTCACCCAGGTCTGGCTCGATGGGTTGCGAGACCGGGCCTTATTGCAGCACTGGCGGGACTTTTATCTTGAGATGGCAGACCGCTTTGCAACGGTGGACCCCAAAAAACGGGTGCAATGGTTTGGGCCGGACATGAGCGTGCGTTCCAGTATCACGGCGCGCCTGATGGAGACCTGGGCGCACAGTCAGGCCATATACGACCTGCTGGGGCAAACCCGAACCGACACCGACCGGATCAAGAACGTGGTCGTCATGGGGGTGAATACCTTCGGCTGGACCTTCGCGAACCGCAAGCTCGCCGTGCCGACGGACGTCCCCTACCTCCGGCTCAGCGCACCGTCGAGAGAGCTATGGGAGTGGAATCAACCGGATCAGGAGAATCGGATCGAGGGCAGCGCCGTCGAGTTCTGTCAGGTGGTCACGCAGGTACGCAATATCGCGGACACCTCACTTCGAGTGAGTGGCGCTACGGCCACCAGCTGGATGGCCATGGCGCAGTGCTTTGCCGGCCCACCGGAAGAGCCACCGGCACCGGGAAGCCGCTTTCGGCAAGTCTAATTCTGGGTTGGCGACACTAATGATCACAGAGAGTATGTTTGTCCTCGC
Organism: Binatia bacterium; assembly: GCA_963664395.2. GTDB lineage: Bacteria > Desulfobacterota > Binatia > Bin18 > Bin18 > Bin18. The sequence goes on from OY761159.2 coordinate 248,003, forward strand.
AGTCCCGAATCTAGAAGTATCGGAGGTGTCCTATCGAGACGTGTTTGGTTTTAAAATTCAGGAAATGGGGACCCAGTTTGGCGCCTCTTCGTACGAGATTCATGTCAGATCGTAGCCGGAGAGTGTCCGGCCACGATTCCAGTCACAGAGCTTTACGATCACTCGTACTTTGCTGATATTGCAGTTAGACACTTCAGGATAGATTATGCATCCATCCCTCAAGGAAATCGCAGTGAACATGTCCAAGCGATCGCCAAATGACGAGCTTGAGCACTACGCGGTTACAATACTTGCGGACGAAGAGGGCAATCCATGTTGGACATGCCAAAGTTATTGGGTGGGATTCGAGGACGAGGAACGTAAGATTGAGCTTAGACAGGCCCGTCTTGTACTAGCGAGCAACTTAACGCAAGTACTTCGAGATAGTCTAAAGGAAGGATGTTTGGTTGTCGAGACACCTAACGAACTGGCTATCTTCTTTTTGCTTGGCGGGCACGCAGTTATTGAACGGATCCTTGCAGAAACGGCTCTGCCTGAAGTCTTGAAGCCACATCCGGTCGTCCAAACGGGATTTACCGGTTTCCGGTCCACCAAGGACATGCCAAAAACCGTATTTCAGAGGGCAACGACCAAAAGGCAGAGAATGAGCATTCTTAAGCGAGATGGATATCGCTGCAAGATATGCGGTAGATCAGCCTATAACAACGTTGATGTAACACTTCACGTGCACCACATCCGCCCGTGGGCCGAACGGGGACTAACGCACGACGACAATCTAATCACATTGTGTCACACCTGCCATGAAGGTCTCGATCCCCATTACGAACTAAGCCTTTTCGGTCTTCTAACCGAGTCTGGCGAGCTTCTCGATGTGGAAAGCTCAAGGAGGAAGCATCTCGAAGCCGTCAGGCGCTATCGAGAAGAGAGCTTTAAGAGGCTGCGAGAACTCTGACACTTAGAAGTTATGCAGAAATCCAGCCGACCTTAACGAATAATACGTCATAGGACTCGAATCCGGCTCCCTTTCGCTTCCCCTCACAAATCCACCGCATGCTCTGAGAGTGGGTAATCCAACTCCATTCCAACACATTCAGAATTTTTCCTTGAACGGCCGAACGTCGATCTCGGTCGTCCAGGAACTGCGGTCCTGATGGGCCATATGCCAATACGTCTCGGCAATGGCCTCGGGCTTGAGCATGTCGTCCGCGGCCATATTGGGATAGTTGCGGCCCGGGATGTCGATTACGCCGTCAACATTGACCCAACCCACATGAATGCCTTTGGGACCCAGGTCACGCGCCAGCGATTGCACTAAGCCGCGCAGGGCAAACTTGGCCGGGCCGAAGGCCACTGAGCGGGGGCCGGCCTTGACGCCGGCGGTCGCACCGGTAAACAGCATGGCACCACGCCCGCGCTCAAGCATGTCCGGGACCACTTCTTTCGCGCTGAGAAATGCGCCATAGGCGTTGACCCGCCAGTTGGCTTCGTACTGTTCCGGGGTTATATCGGCGATTGTGCCAAAGGCGCCCCCACCGGCGTTATACAGCAGTATCTCGGGCGGGCCGAGCTGTTCACGGATTGTCTTGAACAGCGTCTCAATCTGGGCTCGGTCGCTCAGGTCAGCCGGGACCTCGCAGACCTGGCCTCCTTCGGCGCGGATTTCTTCCGCCAGCGATTTGAGATATTCCGCGCGGCGGGCGTTAATGGCCACGGCATATTCTTTTGCAAAACGATGAGCCAGCGCGGCCCCCAAACCCGGACCAACTCCAAGCACTGCGACAACTGGTTTTTCTGCCATAAGAACGTCCTTTCGTTTCTGAGGGCCAAAAAGTACGACGGAAATGGATTAGACGCAAGCGGTAGAGGACAAGCGTTTGCAGCGAACAGCCATCTGATATACCTATCGGCCTCTGTCAGCGACAGCAGCGAGAGGCAGAGGAGAGATGTATGCACGATGTCAAGTTTGGCTTGTTCCTACCCACGGGGGACTTTGCCGCGGCCAAGCAGGTCGCACTCCGCGCCGAGCACGATGGCTTTTATTCGGTGTCGATTAACGATCACTTTTTTTCTCCGTTGGGCACGCCGCAGGTGCCGCAGTTGGAGTGCTTTACCACCCTGACCGCGGTTGCCGCCGTGACCGACCGTATCCGCCTGACACCCACGGTCACAGCCGCCTCGTTTCGTCCACCCCCGCTGCTGGCCAAGATTACGTCCACTCTGGACCAAGTCAGTAATGGGCGGCTGACCCTGGGCTTGGGAGCCGGCTGGCAGCAATCGGAATACGATGCCCACGGCTATGCCTATCCTTCCAACGTGGAACGCCTGGCACAAATGGCCGAGGCTATCCAGGTACTCAAAGCCATGTGGACCCAGGCAGAGCCCACGTTTCACGGACAGTATTACTCAATCGAGAGGGCCTATAATAATCCACGGCCAGTGCAACAGCCCCGCCCGCCGCTCATGCTGGGCGGCTCTGGTAGCGGCCTGCTCAAAATCGCTGCGGCCGAAGCCGACATCCTCAATATCATCCCGCCTATTTTTAACGGTAAAGACTTTGTGAACGACCCGGCCGCAACCGTCGCCTTTGACACGGCCCAACTCAAACGGCGGATTGGCATGTTCCGCACATATGTCGGCGAGGTCGGCCGCGACCCGCAGCACATTGAGCTGGGGGGCATGGTCATGCTGTGTGTGTCCAATACGGCCGAAGATCCCGCGTTTGGCAGAATTGCGTCCCGCCTGGGATTTCCTGATGTTGAAACGGCACGCCGCTCACCGCTGCTCTGTATGGGTACTCCGGACGAGGTCAGGCGTGATCTCACCACGCGCATTGAAGACCTGGGCCTCACGTATTTCATCCTCATCGCGGCATCTGCGGATACGCAGGCACTCTTCGTCAAGAATGTCATGCCCGAGTTTGTGTCCCGCTAGAGTGAGGACAGTCCATACATGGCACACATCGGCACGTTGAATGAACTCCGGGTTGTCAAAGAAACATACAGCGGAGTCTATCTCGACGCGGGAGAACTCGGCGAAATACTACTCCCCCAGCAATATGTTCCCGCTCATTGCCGGACGGGCGAACTCCTGACCGTTTTTCTCTACACGGATTCCGAGGATCGCCCGATTGCCACCACGGAGTCGCCCCATGCCGTGGTCGGCGACTTTGCCTTGCTCACCGTTGTTGCCGAGACGCCGGTCGGCGCTTTTCTCGATTGGGGGTTACCCAAGGATCTGCTGGTTCCTTTTCGGGAACAAAACACTCCTATGAAAAAGGGGCGCTCCTATATCGTCAGAGTATATCTTGATGAGCGGAGTCAGCGTGTCGTCGCCTCGGCAAAACTCGACCGCTTTCTGTCCGATACCTCGGATGATCTTCACGCCGGCCAGGAAGTCGATCTCCTCGTCTGCAACTGGACGACGCTTGGGCGCAAGGTCATTATCAATCGCTCGCAGTGGGGCCTGCTGCACTCCGGCGACATCTATCAGCCGCTTCAAAGAGGGCAACGGCTGACCGGCTTCGTCAAGACCGTGCGAGAGGATATGAAGATTGACGTCTGTCTGCACCAGCCGGGGTATGCAAAAATCCAGGACATAAGCGCGGCAATCATGGCCGCCCTGGAACAACACGGCGGCCGCATTCCCGTGACTGACAAGAGTACGCCTGAGCATATTAGTCAGTGGTTCGGGGTGAGCAAGAAGACCTATAAAAAAGCCCTGGGAGCTCTGTATAAGAAAAGATTAGTGACCCTGACGGATACCCATGTCAGTCTGAATCAGAACAGCCCGAATCAGAACAGCCCGAATCAGGCCAAAGTCACGCGGCCTTGAGAGCCGCCTAGGCGCTCAATCCGCTTTTGCAGCTTTTCCAGATAGGGTTTGACATCCGGCGCAAAGGCCTCGTGCTCGGACAGCTTGACAAAATGGGCCATGGCTTTCGGATACTCCGCTTCGACGCCGGCGTGAAATACGAGGTCCAGCCCGTTGTCGGCCAACAGCTTCTGCTGGGCCTTTTCGTTGGAGAATAATGCAATCTCGGCCACAAAGCAGATATCAGCCAGGGTGATGTTATCACCAACGAGATATTCCCGGTTTGGGGTCAGCCCCCGGTCAATGCCGGAAAGATATATCCCAAAGGCATCTTTCGCCCTGGCATGAATATCTACCGTGAGGGCGCCAGCCATTAAGGCGAGGAGATAAATCTGCGAATCCCGCGCAAAGACCAGACTGGCGTCAAGAAAGCTGTCAATGCGCGTGGCGGAATACGCATCCGTGCCATACACCGGATACGTCTCCTGCCCCAGACGCCCGACGGCACGCATGATGCTGTTCGATTCAAAAATCCCTGTCTTGCCATCAGGACTGAACGCTGCGGGCACCGTCCCAAACGGGTGCGCTTCGAGAAAGGCGTCAGTCTTGAACAAACGGCCGGTAAAACCGGCTCGGGCCTGCCGCTCCGTATTCTGAGGGGAAGTCTTTTCTTCTTCGGTCAGCGGGCGGGCCTCAAAATCCCACAGCCAGTTCTGCAAGTCGGAGCCCGCTCCGCCCCGCACATCAAGGCGGATATTGCACAGGCGGGCCGCAATAGTTGCCTTCCAAATACGCGGATTGGGCAGATAGGAAAAAATGCGGAGATCAAAGTCTGACATGGTGACTATCCTTTCCAAATACAATACAAGAATATTTCAAGGCTGGGAGAATAGCAGAAGATCAGCGCAGGGAACATGACAACACGCACGAATAGAGAAAAACCTGGCTATGGCAACGGCGATGCCTCCTTTCAGGCCGCAGGCGGCGTGACCGGACTTCGTAAGCTCGTTAATGATTTCTACGATTTAATGGAGCAGCTTCCCAAGGCCAAAGAAATTCGAGACCTGCACCCCGATGATCTCACCCAGTCCCGAGACAAACTGGCCCGTTTTTTATGTGGCTGGCTCGGCGGGCCGAAGCTCTATCGCGAAAAATACGGCCCAATCAGGATTCCCAGCGCGCACGCCCATCTGAACATCGGCAGCAAACAACGCGATGCCTGGCTGGCGTGTATGCACAGGGCGCTGGAGAAGCAGCCCTACGCCGAAAGCTTCAAGGCGTATCTCATCGAACAGTTGGCTGTTCCCGCGGAACGGTGTCGGACGCGGGATTAAGCCGTGGAGTCCTCGGCCCAGGGTTGGCCGAGTCGCTCAGCCGCGGCTCGTGGGGAGTATGGAGACGAGTAGAAACCAACTTTGTAACTTGATTCGACCGCTACGTCGTCACGCTGAAGTTCGACCAGCACCAAGTCGGCAGACGATACATCTTGCGCTGGCGGGTCGGCATCAGGCGTGGGAGCCTGGTCGGTGTAAAACCGATGGACGCCAATATCCAAAGGCCACTGGATACTCTCGAAAGGCCGATCATAGGCAGGCTTTCCGCCTACGGCAATCAATCGATTGTCCTGCCGTACAAACCACACTTTTGCCATGGGTTCATCTTTCCTTATTTCAGAATGGGGACCACTTCCGTTTGGACCGGATCGCCGGTCACAATCGCTTCGTCCTGTGTGACATAGACGTCAACCTCACTGCGGACCCCAAAGTCTCCAGCCAGATAAATCCCAGGCTCGACTGAGAAGCAGGTATGGGGAAGTACACGGCGCGTATCCCGTGTTTCCACACCATCCATGTTCGCGCCATTGCCGTGGACTTCCTGACCAATAGAGTGCCCGGTTCGATGAAAAAACCGGTCGCCATAACCCGCAGCGGCAATAACGGTTCGTGATGCAGCATCAACCTCATGGCCAAAAAACGTCTGGCCACCTGCCACGCGCTCTTTCACAAAGGCTACAGCAGCGTCACGAGCGTCACGCACCAGATGAAAGATCGTCTGATACCGCTCGGGGACGACCTTTCCCATAAAGCCGGTCCAGGTGATATCGGCATACACTCCGTCCGGTTCTTTGGCCCAGAGGTCAATCAGCACAAAGTCGCCGGGCCGAATCAGCGCCGTCTGTTCAGCCGTTGGTGTATAGTGCGGGTCCGCGCTATGGGCGTTGGCCGCCACAACAGGCGGATGGTAGGTAGTCAGCCCAGATTGGGCAAAACGGTCCAGGATGAATTGTTGCACCTGATATTCAGACAGCGGCGTATTATCTCTCAAATAGCCAAAGGCGGCGTCAACAGTCTCACGGACCACTGTGGCCGCCCGGAGATGACTGTGCCATTGCTCTCGGGTCCAGACTGCTTCAAAACGCTGGACCAGGTCGGCAGACGAGACAACCTCAACCCCGAGCTGACGGATTGTTTCAATCGTGCCGGCGTCAACGCGCGAGATGTATGGGATGGCATTCCCAGGCGAATACTGCATGGCAATGCGCCGCCTGTTGCGCAGAATCTCGGCTAACCGGTCATCGTGCTGCTGCCAGGTGAAAAACCGCAGCTTTTGTCCGGGGAGGCTATCGAGACGATACGGCTCAATGGTGGAGACGAGGCCCAGTGGCGCTCCATCAGCCGGAATGAAGTAGTACCAGCGCCGGGTCGATATCTCAGTTGAATCGAGCCCGAGAATCCGGTAGGCGAGTGGATCACTCCCCCGAAAATCATAAAACAGCCAGCCGTCAAGCGACTCGTTTTGCTCATTTTGTAGTGCGCGCTGGATTTCGCGCAAGCGGTCTTCGTCCATATAGTCCTCGCATACGGCCTTCGCTTGAGTTGCGGCCCATCTGACGAGATGGTAATACTAGCCCCTGGAGGTTAAGAATGAAAGAAGGAATTCATCCGGAAGCATACCAAGACGTAGTCTTTCAGGATACATCGGCTGACTTCGCCTTCCTCACCCGGGCGTGTATCAAGACGACCGAAACGATTGAATGGGAAGATGGGAAGACCTATCCGCTGTATAAACTCGATATTTCGAGCGCGTCCCATCCGTTCTATACAGGGAAACAGCGCATTGTTGATACGGCAGGGCGAGTCGAGCGCTTCCGCCGGAGATATGGGGTGCAAGACACGGAGCCGAAAGAAGAAGCATAGCAAACGCACGCTCTGCGTCGGACAGGCGAAGAGCAGAACAGCGTGTCCAGGGGCGGTATAAAACCGCCCCTTATTGTATTCATTTCCCCCTGGTGTTCCCCGGTTGCTATTATGAGTGAACCAGTTGCGTTGCGCGAAAAACTCTCTGAGGTTGAGAAGCGCTACGAAGAAGTTGAAAGCACGTTGGGTCGTCCCGAGGTCGCCAGTGATGTCAAAGAATATGCAAAACTGGCAAAGGAGCACGCTTCACTGGAAGAAGTCGTTGCCTGTTTTCGGGAATGGCGTAAGGTCCATGAGGATCTCGAAGGCAGTCAAGCCTTGCTTGATGACTTCGACCCGGATGTGCGCGAACTTGCGCAAGAAGAGATCCGGGACCTGAGCCCACGTGCGACAGCGCTTGAAGACAAGCTGCATCTCCTATTGATCCCCAAAGACCCGCTTGACAGGAAAAACGTGATCCTTGAAATCCGGGCCGGCACGGGAGGCGACGAGGCCAGTTTGTTTGCGGCGGATTTGTTTCGGATGTATTCCCATTATGCCGAACAGCGCAACTGGCATATGGAGGTGCTGAGTTCGAGCCCAACCGGCCTGGGCGGCTTCAAGGAAATTATCAGCATGGTCAATGGCAAGAATGCGTACAGCCGTCTCAAATTCGAGGGCGGGGTACACCGTGTGCAGCGTGTTCCCGAGACGGAAGCATCCGGCCGGATTCATACCTCAGCGGTTACGGTTGCCGTCCTGCCTGAAGCCGACGAGGTCGATATCGCCATTGACGAAAAAGAACTCCGGATCGACGTTTTTCGGTCTTCCGGTCCGGGCGGACAAAGTGTGAATACCACGGATTCAGCCGTCCGTATTACCCATCTGCCAACCCACCTCGTCGTCACCTGCCAGGATGAAAAATCGCAGCACAAAAATAAAGCCAAGGCGCTGAAAATTTTACGGTCTCGACTCCTTGAGCGGGCCCAAGAGGAACAACATGCCGAAATCAGTGCTTCCCGCCGGAGCATGGTCGGCTCAGGAGACCGCTCTGAACGCATCCGGACGTATAATTTCCCACAATCGCGTATGACGGACCATCGCATCAATATGACGCTCCACACGCTTGAGCGCGTTCTTGACGGCGAGATCGACCCCGTGGTGGATGCCCTCGTCTCTTCGCATCAAGCCGAAATGCTCAAGGTCGCAGCCGGCTGAATCCAGCCCTACGGGTTTGCCACACGGTGAAGAACTCTCGTGCTTTCCATACACCAGCGCCCCCGCGTCTCCAGCCGTTCCGCGTTGATACGGTTGCCCAGCTTGTGGCCTGGGCCGAAAGCGCACTCAGGACGTACGATATTGACACCCCCCGCTTGGACGCGGAAGTCATTCTGGCTCATACGCTGCAAGTAAGCCGGTCGTGCCTGTACAGTCGGCTCCAAGATACTGTTTCCGCTTCTCAGAAAAATGACTTCCAGCAGTTCCTGGCCCGCCGTGCACGCCGCGAGCCGGTTGCCTACATCACCGGCCAACAAGAATTCTGGTCGCTCGCATTCCAGGTCAGCCCCTGCGTTCTCATTCCACGTCCCGATACGGAGATCGTCGTTGAGACGGCTTTACGCCTGCTTGCATCGCCTCAGACAGCCGCACCACATATACTCGATATTGGGACAGGCAGCGGCTGCATTGCCGTTGCCCTCGCCACCGAATTGCCGCACGCGACCATATGGGCGGCAGATAGGACACAAGAGATCCTGTCTCTTGCCCGCAGGAATGCCGACTCTCATCAGGTCAACCAACGCCTCACATTTTACTGTGGAGACATGCTCGCTCCTGTGACGCCTGGCCCACCGTTCTTCGACCTGATCGTGACCAATCCGCCGTATATCGCCCCGCAGGTGCTCGACACGCTCGAGCCCGAGGTCCGGGAATGGGAGCCTCGGGCGGCCCTGGACGGCGGGGCGGACGGTCTCGATTTTTATCAGCGCCTGCTGTACGACAGTCCGGGCTACCTACGACCCGGCGGCTGGCTCGTTGCGGAAATTGGAGAGGATCAAAAAGACGCAGTGTTGCAGTTAGGGCAAAAGAAGCACCATCTGCGTTTCCGAACGTGCAGGCAAGACTATGCCGGCCGGGATCGCGTCGTCGTCTTCCAGAAGGCAGCCTGAACTGAACAGCAGATATTGGGGAAATGGTAGGCCGGACTGTCATGCACTTCTCACAGACCTTGCACGGATATCGATAACGGATCTTTATCAATGGACACCATTCTCATCCAAGGCGGTATTCCTCTTCAGGGTGAGGTCACGGTCAGCGGAGCAAAAAATGCCGCCTTACCGCTGCTCTTCGCCTCTCTTCTGACAGCAGAGGAATGCAGGCTGCACGGCGTACCGCGTCTGGTTGATGTTCGGACAGCCCTCCGCTTGCTGAACGAACTCGGGGTGCAGACCGATTGGCTCAGTACTCACGAAGTGGTACTCAACGCCAAACGGGCAGGGCAATTTGAGGCGCCGTATGACTTGGTCAAGACCATGCGCGCCTCGTTTTTGGTGCTCGGGCCGCTGTTGGCGCGCTTTGGCAGAGCCCGTGTCTCAACCCCGGGCGGCTGTGCCATTGGCGCCCGTCCGGTCAATATTCATTTGGCGGGCTTGCAGCAGCTCGGCGCAGCCATACGTATTCGGCAGGGCTATGTCGAAGCGCGGGCCGGCCGGCTGACGGGGGCGCGGATCACGCTCGATTTTCCCTCTGTCGGGGCGACAGAGAACCTCATGATGGCGGCCACCTTGGCCACAGGCACAACCGTCCTGGACAATGCCGCTCGTGAGCCCGAAATTGAAGACTTGGCAGCCATGCTTATTTCTATGGGTGCCCGTATTCATGGGGCGGGGAGTCGGATAATCGTGATTGAGGGCGTTGAGGCGCTGCACGGCGTCAGCCACCACGTTATTCCTGATCGCGTCGAGGCCGGGACCTTTCTTATCGCCGGCGCGATCACGTCAGGCAACATTCTGGTCCGAGGGGCTCGCGCCGATCATCTCGCCAGTTTTTTGGATACCCTGCAACGCGCAGGAGTCACTATTGCCCACGAACCGGAAGGGATTCGGGTCCGGGGCAATGGTCGGCCGACCGGCGTCCAGCTCAACACCCAGCCCTACCCCGGTTTTCCAACCGACCTGCAAGCCCAGATGATGGCCCTGCTGACTCTCGGTGAGCAGCAGAGCAGCATCACCGAAACGATTTTCGAGAATCGCTTCATGCACGCACAAGAACTCGTCCGTTTAGGCGCAGACGTGTATGTCCAAGGCCACACCGCGACCATTCAGGGCGTTGCGTTTTTAAGCGGTGCGCCCGTCATGGCGACCGACTTGCGGGCCAGCGTGTCGCTGGTCCTGGCCGGACTGGCGGCCCGCGGCGAGACAGAGGTTTCCCGTATTTACCATCTTGATCGCGGCTATGAACACATAGAAGCCAAGCTGTCTCAGCTTGGGGCAAAAATCCAGCGTCAGGCAGGCCAGCCCGTCCAATGACACACACCGCAACGAAAGCTCCGGTTCCGCTGCTCGCCACGACAGACGCAGCCTGCCAGCGCCACCTCGCCAAGCTGCTGTCGCGTGGCGAGGACGCAAGTATACAGGTTGAAGCTGCGGTCCGCTCCATTCTGGATGACGTGCACAAGCGCGGTGACCGGGCACTCATCGCCCTCACCAAAAAATTCGATCAGGTGTCACTCTCGTCTCACGAACTGGGCGCGACCCAGGACGAGATGGCGCAGGCGCTCAAGAGCCTCCCCGCACCAACCAGAAAGGCGCTCCGAACCGCGGCCCAACGTATCCGGCGCTTTCATCGCAAGCAGCGTCAGTCATCGTGGACGTACCGCGACGAGCTTGGGGTCACCCTGGGCCAAAAAATAGCGCCGCTTGAACGGGTCGGGGTGTATGTTCCCGGCGGCACCGCGGCCTATCCGTCTTCGGTGCTCATGAATGTGATCCCGGCCAAAGTTGCCGGGGTCAAAGAGGTCATCGTGGTCTCTCCGCCGTCTCCCGAAGGAGATAATCCCGCCCTGCTGGCTGCGGCTCGTATTGCGGGAGCGGACGCCTTTTTTCGGGTCGGCGGGGCGCAGGCTGTAGCCGCCCTGGCGTACGGCACCCAAACGATTCCGCGCGTCGATAAAATCGTCGGACCGGGCAATATTTATGTCGCCACAGCCAAACGGCTCGTCTTTGGACGGGTTGATATCGATATGATTGCCGGGCCGAGTGAGATTCTCGTTATCGCTGACCACACGGCCAAGCCCGACTATATTGCGGCCGACATGCTCTCCCAGGCGGAACATGACACCCTGGCCGCGCCGTTGTGTCTGACGACATCCCGACGAATGGGACAGGCAGTGATCCGGGAACTTAGCGAACAACTCGCTCAGCTTCCCCGGCGCGCAATCGCGGCGGCCTCCTTACGTCGCTTCGGCGCGGTCATCATTGCTCGTAATCGTTCAGAGGTGGTGACGCTTGCCAATGCGATCGCCCCCGAACATTTGGAACTTGCGGTCAAAAATCCACGGACCTGGATCAAAGATATTCACAACACCGGCGCGATATTTCTGGGGCATCTTTCGACCGAACCGTTCGGCGATTATATGGCCGGTCCCAATCACGTTCTGCCCACGGGCGGCACCGCCCGGTTTTCCTCGCCACTCGGCGTCTACGACTTCCTGAAACGCACCAGTGTGATACAGGCTTCCTCTCGGGCCCTGTCTACCCTGGGTCCCGAAGTGGTGCGGCTCGCCAAACTTGAGGGACTTGAGGCGCACGCGCGGGCCGTGCAATATCGTTTAGACGGAGGCAGGCATGGCCGCACGCACAGCTGACATACAGCGGAAGACCACTGAGACCGATATCCACCTGAGCATTCAAATTGAAGGCGAAGGGAAGTACGAGGTATCGACCGGTGTCCCCTTTCTTGACCACATGCTGGAACTCTTTACCCGACACGGCTTCTTTAATCTCAGCGTGCAGGCCAGCGGTGATATTGCAGTAGACGATCACCATACGGTTGAAGATGTCGGTCTGGCGCTCGGCCAGGCGCTCCGAGAAGCCCTGGGCGACAAACACGGCATCCGCCGCTTCGGCGCTGCCAGCGTGCCGCTTGATGAGGCGTTAGTCTCGTGCGTGGTTGACCTGAGCGGGCGGCCTTTTCTGGCCTACAATCTGGATATTCGACAGGAACGGGTAGGAAATTTTTCGACGGAACTGATCCACGACTTTTTTCTGGCCTGCACGAATCAGGTCGGTATGAATCTGCACCTGAATATGACCCAGGGCCGCAACCCCCACCACATCATTGAGGCCGGCTTCAAAGCTTTTGCCCGTGCGCTGAGCAGCGCGGTTGAGCATGACCCACGGGTCACGGGCGTATTGTCCACCAAGGGCACGCTCTAGGGGCCGGTTTGTACGGTCGTCCGGTCATGAAGAAATCCGTCTCACGCCCCGCGTCTGCCAAAAAGAACACTTCACACCGTACCGGGGGTGCCGCCGCCCGTCGCCGCCGCCCGTCGCCGCCGAAACGGGACGACAAGCTCTTCAAAGCCCTGCTCCTGAAATCCCTGGCAGCCTTTGAAGAGTCGTTCCGCCGTCAGTATCCGCACGAGTCCCGGGCGGATATTCTGGACCGAATGACTCGCCACCTGTCTGAGTTGACCCAGTTTGAGCACCGTCACCCCAAGAGGTCGTACCGCTTTGGCCGACATCATTGACGAGACGTTCCGCCTGATTCAGCGGCTTTTTCGTCACGTCCGCATTCCCTACGCGATTATTGGTGGCTACGCCGCGGGCGTGTGGGGGGTTGAGCGAGCCGACAGAAGTTGCGCTGATCGGCGATGCTGCAACGGTGTCAGGAGAAATCAAAAGGCTCGAAGACCTGGGCGTGACCAATTTGTGTGGCTATGCCTTTCAGGCCGACGCTGATGCATTCGAGCGGACGGTCGATTTTTTGGGTTCGCTGCCCTGAGGACTAGAGCGTTTTACGATAAGCTCTAGCCGTGCAGGGGCTCCCGTCATGCCGGACGTGATCCGGCATCCAGCGGGCGGCTACACAGCATCGTGATTTGCTCTAGCCCTAACTTTTACTGTATGACGCTCGAAGCGTTTCAAGTTTGACACTGCCATGAGGCTGAGTGCCGTCCCCCTGGATAACGACGACCTGTCCATCACCTATAAACGGCTTGAGGCGATTCTCAATCAGCTGAGTGATACGCCAATTTCGATCTACGGCATGAGCGTACGTATACTCCCCAACTTGACTGTTTTCGGTAGCACGAATCACAATGCGGATGTTTTCCTTTTCCCAGACAGCCCTTTCAAAATCCCTTACCGTCATCGCATTTCTCTCCTTTCGTAGATGGGGCTGATCAGCGCGCGAGCGTGGGCGACCAGTTATAGATGCGGGCGAGGCTGCCGCCCATGAGCGCGGCTCGCTCGGAGTCGGACAACTGGTCGGTGACCCGGAAGGCCTCGACACCCTGCTCGTAGGTCAGCAACTCGACCGCCCGGGTCCAGTCCGTGCCCCACAGACAGCGCTCAAAGCCGTACGCCTCGAAGATCTGTCCCAGGGGCTCCCAAATGTCGGCGTAGGGGAATGGCTCGTGCGACAGGGTGCACGCCCCGGAAATCTTGATGGCCACATTGTCATGCTCGGCAAGGGCGATGACCTTGCCGAGATCAGCAAAGGGCTCTGGCGGAGCAGGAGGCTCGAAGGGTTGCCGCAGACCCACGTGATCCACGACCATCTGGGTGTTCGGGTTCCGGCGCGCCAGTTCACCCAACAGCGGCAGTTTTCCCCAACACAGCACGTTCACCGGCAGACCGTGCCGCGCGCCAGCCGCCAATATCCGATTCAGGCCCGGATCGTCGGCGGTCGGATCACCCATCAGCATGATGCGCGCCCCGACCACGCCCGGCCTTGCCGCCCATTCGGCAATCTCGTCTGCGACGGTTTCTATTCGGGGATCGAACGGCTTGATCAGACCGAACCGGCCGGGATGCCTGGCATATACTTCGAGCGCGTAGCTCGCGTCGAAGCGGTACATGGTCCACGGCGAGACCAACAGGGCTCCGTCGACGCCAACGGCATCCATCGCTGCAACCATGTCGTCGCCCGTGACCTCGGATGGGCCGGGCAATGTCCTAATCCACGGCCGCTCCGGGTGGTCACGTTCATAGGCATGGACCTGCGAGTCGATCGTCGGGGTCGGGCCAGTTTGCGAAGCGACCGCCATTCTTCTTGTTCCTACGCGTCTGCGAAGTGGGGCAGCACTTCTTCAACCAGCATGCGCTGTGAATTTTCCCAGGCTTCGTTGTTTTCCGACTGATCGAAGGTCAGGGCCAGCAGGCAACCGAAGCCGCCGGTTTGTTCGTACATATCGCCCAGCTTTTGGGTCACGGTTTGTGGGGAGCCAACCAGCCACACATAGTCGGCCAGATACTCCAAGGTCACGTCGGAGTCCGGGACTTCGGGATGATGCTTGAACAGGCTCATCATATCGAACGACTTGAAGAGCGGCAGCAGATACTCGCCCCACACCCGGCCCAGCATACCGTTCAGGGCTTGCTCGCGCGCCTCCCGGTCGGTCTCGGCAATATAGACCTCGCGCGAGATGCGCCAGTCACTCCGAGACGGCGTGACGCCGGACCGCTCGGCGCCTTCGACCACGGCCTGCCAATGGGTAGTGAGATAGCTATTGCTCAGCGCGATACTGAGGGGCAGGAAGCCGTTCTCGCCGGCGAACTTCAGCGTGTCCGAGCCGGGGGTGAGGCCGGCGATACCGATGGGCGGATGGGGTTTCTGAAAGGGTTTGAGGTGGAACTTGAGGCTGTCGAGCATGGTGTCAATCCGGTTGAACGACCAGAACTCGCCCTGATATTCAAACGGCTCCTCGCTCTGCCACAGCCGGAGCATGATATTCAGCGCTTCCAGCGTCATGCGCCGATTTTCTCCGGCCGCACCGTCCACATTGAACAGTTTCCAGTCACTCGGCAGGCCGCTCGTGCCGACCCCCAGCATGAAACGGCCCTGGGCCATATGATCCAGAAAAGCCACCCGGTGGGCCAGCTCAACCGGATGATGGTACGGCAGGAGATGAGCGCCGGGACAGAGTTTTATGCGCTGGGTGCGCAGGAGTGCCTGAGCAATGAGCAAATCCGGGGCGGGGTTGGGTTCCCACGGGGCGGTGAAATGCTCACCTATCCAGGCCTCGTGAAAGCCGACGCGATCGACAAATTCCAGGTGTTGCAGGTCCCACGCATGGCCCTCGTATAAACCTCTTTCGGGTGGGTGTGAGGGCATCATAAAGACTCCGGCTTTCATAGGCTTCCTCCTTCGGCTCCCGCTCCCGCAGGCTGGATGAACACCTATCGGTTTTCGCCCGAAGCCTCAAGGCCAGGACCACCCTTCCCTATTGAAAATCGCTGGACAACAAGCGCTTTTGTTTTAAGACAACAGAGAGATCCGGTTCCGGCCCAGGAGTGTGGACCTCGTACCCATCCCCCTACTCTGGCCCATTCTGCCTCGTCACCACTAAGGCTCGACCGCCGTAATCACAAAGTTCTGACTGTTCTGTTGCCACTCCAGGGTCACCGTCTCCCCCACCGGGGGGAAGTCGGCCACCTCGCACGTGCCGGCGGCATCCCGCACAAACTCTTCCCCCAGCGTCGTCACGGTGACGGTGGCCCGCCCTAACTCGACGCCATCGACCAGGGCCACGACCGTATGCGCCCCCTCCCCCAACAGGTTCCAGTTGAACAACAACCCAAACCCGTTGGCCACGTCGCCACAGTCCGCTACGGTGTCCGCCCGCGGGGTACCGTAGGCCGCCGCCTGCGTCTCGCCGTCAATCGCAATCTCGACCGCATCCGCCTCGCACACCCAGCCGGAGATGACGCCGATGCCGCTTTGGAAGGAATTGGCGCCCGGGTTCTCCAGATACCCCGTAGGTTCCTCCGACGACCCGCCACCGCTGCCGCCACTCCTGCCCTCAGCACCACCGCCACCGGTCCCACTACCATTGCCGCCACCATTGCCGCCGCCGTTGCCACCGTTGCCATTGCCACCATCGCCGCCCCCGTCCTCGATCATCGAAACGGATTCCGCTGCCGCTACGGTCGCCGTCGCCGCACTGACCCGCGTCTCTTCTGTCCCCCCCGCGTCGGTGAAGGTCACCCGTACCTGTACCTGCTTACCCACGTCGGCGACGGTCAGCGTGTAGGTCTCGTGCGGCGCCCCAGGAATGACACTCTCGGTGCTGCCCTCCACCCGCAGCCACTGGTAGACGTAGAGGACGTTCGTGAGGCCGTCGGCATCCATAATCCCAGAGAGGTCCACCCTCAGCGTCTCCCCCACCCGCAGAATCCCGCTGACCGTGGGCTGCCCGGTCGCCGGCCTATTGGCGGGCGCAGTCGTCCCCGATCTGCTCCCTGACCACGACCCGTATATTTCGCCGCTCCTCGCCCGCACCTGTACCTCGTAGGTCGTGTTCGCCCGCAAGCCGGCAATGGTCGTGCGCGTGGTAAGTCCGCTATGCGTCCACTCCTGCCAGGAATCCATCGGGGCCTGCCGGTACCACACGTCATAACCAGTGATTGGCGTCTCGTTGTCAGTCGGTGCCGTCCAACTCACGGCGAGCGTCGTTGGCCCCGCCGCCATCACCCTCGACGCGGACACTGACCCAGGAAACGCGTCGTCCTCTTCGACCTGGACTACTACCTGAGAACTCTCTACGTCGTCGTGGCCCCAGCTCGTCGCCCTATGCACGATAACCACTGGCGGGCCCGTCACGCTGTCCGCATCCTCCGCGGCCGACACCCCGAAGGTTTGCGGCACCATCCAGTTGTCTACCGTGAAGGTCACGCTGGCCGGCCGTACCCAGACACCGGTTCCCGCCCAACCCGACGGCGTGAGGGTCACGTCGCCGTGCGGCTGCGACAACGGCACCGCCGTGTAAGTGGCGCGGTGTCCTTCCACCACCGTCAGTGCGGGCGGCTCCAGCGCAACGTCCGGCGGCGGTGGCGAGGAAAGAAACTCCGGCAGGGGCTCAGTGCGTAGCGTCTCCCAGCCAGTGCGCAGGTCGCTGAGCCAGGATGGGACAGCCCCCAGCCGCAAGGCAAGCTGCGCCTCAAAGAGCGATTCGGGGGTCACCATCACGCCGTCGGATTCGAGAATGTCGAGGGTAGTGGTATCAAAGGAGGCTGGATTGCCGTGGAATCCGACGATAATGGGGAACAGAAATCGAAGGTAATTCCGCCAGAAATTATAGGACTTGTTCATCCCGCCATGGTTGAAATTCCAAAACACCAGATGTCTGAGGTGGTGTGGCGTGCTGCGACCCCCCCCGCTGCCGTCCAGACGGCCGTTATTGACCCGGTCGTACAGCGTGGCATAGCTAGGCTTCGTCCGATGGATGTCAACAGCCTGTCCTGGACTCATGTCGAAACGATAGAACACGGTTCCGGTCGCGGCATGGCTGGGACCTATGCCGTGAAGATGGTTTGCCAGGTCTTCCGACAGCCCAACCCAGGTGCCGTAGTTACCTTCGCTTTTAATGGAATGGTGGCCTCTGTTTCCCGCTATAGTGACCTGGTACACAGATACGGCTGCGCTGCCGATTACTGTCAGTGCCCAATTGACATTGATGAGAGAGATGCGCCGCACCCAGGAATTGACGCATTGTTCAAGCCGCAAAAGACTATAGCCCCCATCATGGCGGGCGTTTTTGTGATGGACAAATTCCTCCCAAAATGAGCCATGAAAGCTGATGTCCTCAACACCGACTTCCTCAAGGTGCTGATAGAAGCGCACCTTCCAGCCATAGTCATGATTGACCTTGGTATGCAGGGGTTCATTGAGGCGAATCCGATTGCCCTGAATCTCGGCAATGCTGTGTCTTTCGTGTATGATAATTCCCTCTTCGAAAAGCACTTCCCACGAGCTGTCGCTGGGATTTGGTGAGCGCGGAGAAAGGAATTCATCAATCGCTTCCGTGCTGTTCATAGACAGTGTAATCCATTGGCCGACGCTCAACTCGGAAGCGTCAGCGACGGTGATCCAGAAGGTTTCTCGGGCCGCACTGTCGGTAACGGACGTCGAGAGGCGGTTGCCTGCAGAATCAGGTCTGAATCTGAACATAAAGGGCGTTGAATACTTTTGATCGGGATTGGCTGGGGGCAGGTTATTGACCTGTCTGATGATCGTGCCGCCCGTTCGGCTGCCGCTGCCTCTGAGAACGATATGGCTGCCTCTGATGTAGATAGGTTTGTTAGGGTCCGTATCGGTATTGACGAGAAATTCTCCCGGCGGGAAGAAGACGATACCGCTGCCATTGGCCTCGGCAGCGGCGATGGCACGCCGGATGGCGCTCTGGTCGGACTGGTCATCATTCGCGAGGGCACCATAGGTGGTGACATCGAACACGGGATGGGTGACATCGGGCACGGGCTTGCTGAAGTAGTGATAGCCCGCATAGGAGAAATCGGGCAGGACAGGTTCTGTCTGGTTCTGTTTGGCCGCGACGAACTGCTCCCAGGTATTTGAAACCACTCCCGTCTGGACTGTACTGGCCGTCAGGGAGGTGACGGGAGCCCAAAAGAGCAGGGAGAACACAGCGACACGTACTGTCTGCGCCACCATAGTCAGGCTCCTCTTCGCCAGCAAGGATCGAGACGGGGCTGCACGGCAGCCATGGCCGCGCTCAAGGGGACCAAGTCTGAGAGCGGACCGGCAGGTGTCGGCCCGCCTCACTCGACCTGGGTCATGACAAAGTTCTGACTGTTCTGTTGCCACTCCAACGTCACCGTCTCGCCCGGCCCCGGAAAGTCCTCGACCGCACACTCCCCCGCGGCGCCCCGCAGAAACTCTGCCTCTGCCCCTTCCCCCACAGTCGTCACCTGCACCGTCGCCCGCCCGAGTTCCTCCTCGTCCACATAGGCCACCACGTCATGTTCCCCCGCACCCAGCAGATTCCAGTTGAACAACAATCCAAACCCATTGTCCGTGTCCCCACATACCCCTTGGGTGTCCAGCCGCTCGGTGCCGTAGGCCGCCGGTTGGGCCTCTCCGTTCAGTTCAATCTCCACCTGCTCCGCTTCGCACACCCAGCCCGAGATGACCCCAATCCCGCTCTGAAACGAATGCGGCCCCGGGTTCTCTAACTGTCCCAGGGGTTGTGCTAGCGTCCCCAAAGGCCACCCGAGGACGGCGAGCAGCACCAGGCCGAGCAGGGCGAGGGCGGTCATAGTCCGTGCGAAGCGCCTCTCCAGGCTGGACGACCGGACGCACCGGGCGCCAAAACTGGGAGGTGGGGGCGCGCACACAGCCCGTGTCAATTCCGTTCCCCGGCTCGTGCTCTGTTCGCTGGCCTGTAGCATACCGCTCTCTCCGCCCTCAGCGTGTGTACGGAGGATGCAATGGGGCGTCTCACCCCCAATAATGGGGGATTTTCTATTAAAGTAAAGAGGTAAATAGTCCTGCAAAATCAATGACTTATACATAGTGGTAGGGCATATACCGACCAGCGCTCGGGCTGTCAAGTGCTGGTCGATAGGTGTCTGAACCTCGGGGGATGGACGGGGGCCGTAGCGGTCAGGCGAACTCGGTCAGCGCCCGCACCAACTGCACCAACTCGGCCTGCCGGGCGACGCCCAGCTTGCGATAGATGTGCTTCAGGTGCCAATGGATGGAGCTGACCTGCCGCCCCGTAGTCCCGGCAATTTCGCGGACGGTCTGCCCGTGCGCCAAGGCGACGGCGATTTGGCTCTCGGCTCGCGTCAGCCCCAGGGTCGTGGCCACCAGGGCGGGATCGATGCGAGACGGGCGCCCCGGCTCGACCAGCAGTACCAGCACGGCCACACGCCGCGCCCCGTAGTCCGGCGGCGACACGACCACGGGTTTGACGTGCACCACGACCGGCGGCAACACGGGCGAGCGATGGAGTAGCATCGACCCACTGACGGCAACCCCGGCGGACGGCAGCGCATTGGCCAGCAGGCGCGCCAGTTGGGCGTGGTCGGCCGGCCCGCGAGCCCGCAGTTCCCCGCTCCGATCCGACAGCCCGTCGCCGTGCCGCAGCATGGCCTGGGCGCGGTCATTAGCGGCCATGACCCGCCCGCGCTGATCCAGGTGGATGACCCCCAGCCGGGAGGAGTCGAGCAGGTCGGGCACGGACGCGCCCAGCGCCTCGGCGCCGACCAGGGCCTGCCGGACCCGGACAAATTGCCGAATGTGGGGCAGCAGTCCTTTAATCAGTGCGAGTTGCGAGGATTCCCAGCCACCCGAGGTGACGGGGTCATTGACACCCCAGGAGATGTGGGACCCGTCCGGCCCGTCCAGGCGGACATTCAAGCTGTTCTGGGCCGCGGCACGGGGCAACACCTCGTTATAGGTGAGCGAGGTCCGCAACTCCTGGGCGGTGTACAGATCGGTGACGTGCACCAGGCGGCTGTCGGGCAGTTGCCGGAAACGGGGCACGCGTTCGTCGATGGGATGGTAAACTTCGAGGTATTTGCGCTCCAAGTCTTCGCGACGCTCCCCCCGGTAGTAGAGCCCGACGAAGAGGGCTCGGACGGCGTCCTTCGGGCCAGTACCGACCATTATGCCATTGCCCTGTATGCCGCAAGCCTCATCGATCAGGGCGGAGGTGGCGGGCCACAGGGTATCGTCGAGCATGGCCTCGTATAACGATACCAGGATGCGCTCAAATGCGTCTTGGACGCTCATGCCGCAGCTTCCTTCCGTTCGTCCACACCCGGCTCTCTACAGTGGTGATGGAATGATTTGTGCAGCAGATCAGTCTCCAACAGGCCATATCTCCCCCCATCATTAGGGTATTACCCCCTAATGATGGGGGATTCAATAAGTTATGTGAAATCAATAACTTAGACACTATAACAAGGATACGTATAAACAAACATCCGACCTGTCAAGTGTTTAATGCATGCTGTATGTTTCTCGACTGCCGCCGCTGCGGTCGGATCACGTCCGGCAGGACAGGGCGGCGACTGGCAGGCGTCAAACATCCGCGTCGGGGCGGACTTCCAGTGTCGGACGCCCTACCGGGGACGGGGACTGACCGAGCCGTCCCTTGATTCCCGCCAGTCCGACCGCAATAATGGCCCTCCACTATGATCGCGATTATTGATTACGGCATGGGTAATCTGCGCAGTGTCCAAAAGGGCTTTGAAAAGATGGGCCATGCGGCAACCGTCACCCGGGATGCCGCGCAGATTGAGGCCGCCGCCGGCGTTGTCCTGCCGGGGGTGGGCGCGTTTGGAGCGTGCATGGATGGCCTGGCCGCATGCGGCTTGGTTGATACTGTCCATCGGGTGGTTGAGCGGGGCATTCCTTTTCTCGGCATCTGTGTGGGGATGCAGATTCTATTTTCGGAAAGTGTCGAGTTCGGCCGGGTCCGGGGGTTGGATATTCTGAAAGGCAAGATCGTGCGGTTTGATCCGACTACCCTGGCCGGGCAGAAAATTCCGCATATGGGCTGGAATCAGCTCCAGGTTCAACAGCGGCCCCCCCATCTCGACGGCGTGGCCGAGGACGCGAGCGTGTATTTCGTGCATTCGTATTATCCGGTCCCGGATGACGCGGCGATTATTGCCACCACCACGGAGTATGGGTTGCCGTTCGCCTCAAGCGTGTGGTCGGGCAATATCTTTGCCACCCAGTTTCATCCGGAAAAAAGCCAGGCGATTGGCCTGAGAATTCTGGCCAACTTCGGACATCTCGTCCGCGAGCAGCGCTCGGGCCTCACCCCACCCTGGTTATGACACCATTCCGGTCGGCCACGTGCACACCCTCACTGACAGCGCGCTTGACGGAGGTTGTGTATTTGACATAGATTTGACTAACTTGGTCATAATGGAGAAGACTCCGTGAGGAAATCTCATCACGTCAAACAGAAGCATCCGGCACCCATTCCCGGCTGGAAGTTGGGAGAGGCCAAGGCAAAGTTCAGCGAACTCGTGCGCCGGGCCACGGCTGGGCAGCCGCAGCGGGTCACGGTGCACGGTAAAGACGCGGTGGTCATCGTCGCCGCGGACGCATTCGATGCCCTCCGGGCACGACAGCACCCGTCCGGTCTGCATGCCCTACTGTCTCAGTCGCCGCTCAGCCGTCTCCCATTCGGGGAAGACGGGGTGCGGAGCCCGGTCCGTGAGGTCGAGTTGTGACGGGATGGCTGCTCGACACCAACGTTGTCTCTGAACTCCGCAAGAAGCGCCCCAACCGTCATGTCAAAGCCTGGGCGGACGCGCAAGCCTCGGACAGCCTCTTCCTCAGCAGCGTCACCGTGGCCGAGATTCGCTATGGCATCGAAAAACAGCCTGACCCTGCGTTTCGCAATGAACTGGCACAGTGGCTCGACCACTCTCTACGTCCCTGGTTTGCCGGGCGCATCCTGCCCGTAGACGAGGAGGTGATCCTGGAATGGCGTCGCATGGTGGCCCGGGGTCGAGACCGCTCAGTCACGTTCAGCCAGCCCGACCTCTTCATCGCGGCCACTGCGGCGGTGCATGCACTTACCGTCTGTACCCGCAATGCAGGCGATTTTCACGGGACAGAGGTCCCGGTCTTCAATCCGTGGGTGACATGCTGATTATTCCGGCCATTGACCTGAAAGCCGGACAGTGCGTCCGCCTCTACCAGGGGGATATGGACCGGGCCACGGTCTACTCGGACGACCCGGTTGAAACCGCGCTGCGCTGGCAGCGGGAAGGCGCCCCGCGGCTGCACGTGGTGGACCTTGACGCCGCGGTCAGCGGCACCACGGCCAATACCAGTGCGATTGAGCGCATCTGTCAGGCCCTGAGCATTCCGGTTCAGGTCGGGGGCGGCATCCGCAGCCTGGCCACGCTCGAACGCCTGCTCGCTCTCGGTGTCAGTCGCGCGATCCTGGGGACGGTGGCTCATCGTCAGCCGGCTCTTGTGGCGGAAGCCTGCGCCCAGTTCCCCGGCCGGATTACGGTCGGCATTGATGCCCGGGCCGGTCGGGTGGCCGTCCAAGGCTGGACAGAAACGACCGACCTGGAGGCCACGGACCTGGCGCTGCGCTGTCAGGACCAGGGGGTGAGTGAAATCGTCTATACGGATATCAGCCGCGACGGGACCCAGCAGGGCGTGAACCATGAGGCGACAGGAGCTCTGGCCGAGGCCGTCTCCGTCCCGGTCATTGCCTCGGGCGGGGTGGCGAGTACCGCCGACATTCAACGTCTCCTGCCGTTTGAATCATCGGGGGTCATGGGAGTGATTATCGGGCGGGCGCTGTATACCGGAGGCGTGCAGTTGGGGGAAGCGATTCGGCTGGGTGCCTCCCGCGGATAAGACTCTTCTACAGAGCTGCCCGTGCCCTCATTCCGGTGGCGTCTCCGAGACAGCTCCCTGTTCAATATGGGTTTGGATGGTTTGGAAAGCCTGGAGCAGGTCGGTCGAAGTCAGAATCCCGCAGACCCGGTCGTGCTCGACCACCGGCAGGCAGTTGATGCGACGGCTCAGCATCTGGGCGGCGGCTTCGGACAGCCGGGTGTCGGGTTGCACGGTCACCACGGCAGACCACATGATATTGGCGACCGTGAGCCGTTCAAGGTCTGACTCCCGGCTCATGCAGCGCAGCAGGTCGCGGTCGGAAATCACACCGGCCAAGCGGGCATCGGTATCGATCACCAGCAAATGCCGGAAGCGATGCTGGGCCAGGAGGGCCAATGCCTGGGCAAACGGTTGCTGCGGCCTGAGCGCCACCACATCTCGGGTCATCACCTCTTTGACCTGCTGCGGATAGGTTTTCTTAGCTGCCATGCGACTCTACTCCGTCTGAGCGTTTTCACACTGTGCGATCCTAGCATATAATCGAAGCGCCGGGCATACGCATTTTTCCCTTGTCGCCTCCGGCTCGCTTCCTCTACAATGAAGACAGGGAACGCAGGGGATGGCACAAGCGATATTTCACCCACTTCGACGCCTCCGCCAGGCGATTATCAAGCAGTTCGCCGCCCTGCTGACCAAACCCCTCAAGAACTATGCGGTTCGTTTCCCGAACAACCTGGACGCGCTCAAAAGCCAGATACGCAAAGGGGATGTCCTGCTTGTGGAAGGCTCTCAGCGTATTAGCGAGGCAGTTAAATATCTCACCCAGAGTTCCTGGTCGCACTCGACCATCTACATTGGCGCTGAACTGATTCGCGGCAACCATCCGCTGGCGGAGCAGGCCCGGACCACTTTTGGCGACGACGCCCAGTTCCTGTTAGTGGAAGCGCTGGTTGAGGAAGGGGTCGTGCTGTCCTCCCTGTCGAAGTACGCCGAGTACAATATCCGTCTGTGCCGCCCGCACAACCTCCAGCCTCAGGACTGCCAAGTTATTTTGGACGATGTGATCAGTCAGCTCGGCTATACGTATGATCTCCAGAATATCCTGGACCTGGCACGCTATTTCCTGCCGGTCAGTTTGGTCCCGCGCCGGTTTCGCCAGCGGGCGCTCAATTTTGGGAGCGGGCTGCCAACCCAGGTCATCTGTTCCAGTATGATTGCTGCGGCCTTTGGCAAAGTCCGCTTTCCCATTCTGCCCCACGTCGAGCTTTCCCATTCTGCCCCACGTCGAGTCTACTCCCGATTCTCAGGAAACGCATTCACCCTTTTACCGCCGCTTCTTTGCCAAGGAGCTTGACACCGGACGACCGGTTTTTCGTCGTCGGCACCCCACCCTGATTACCCCGCGCGATTTCGATCTGTCGCCCTATTTCCATGCAATTAAATTCAATACTATCGCTTCACAGCGGCTCGACTATCGGAATATCATCTGGGCCGAAGATGCCATCCCGGCTTCAGCGGAGACAGCGGCAGGTCCGGCTCCATCTGACGGCGAAGCCCCCGCCCTCCCTTCTCCGGAAGACCTGCAACCAGCTTCCTAGCCGAGCCTCTCTTGACAGTTTTTCAAAAACGCCTGACACTTCGGCCATGCTGAGCAAACGTATTATTCCGTGTCTGGATGTCAAAGACGGGCGCGTGGTGAAAGGCGTAAATTTTGTCGATTTGCGCGATGCCGGCGACCCGGTTGAAGTCGCGCAACGGTATGATGCAGAGGGTGCGGATGAGTTGACCTTTCTTGACATTACGGCTTCACACGAACGCCGCCGGATTATTCTGGATGTCGTCCAAAAAACGGCGGAAACCGTTTTCATGCCGCTGACCGTGGGCGGCGGCGTGCGCGAGAACCGGGATATTCGCAATCTGCTTAATGCCGGCGCGGATAAGGTCTCGATCAACACCGCGGCAGTCAACCGGCCCGAGTTTGTCAAAGAAGCTGCCGAACGCTTCGGGAGTCAGTGCATCGTGGTGGCGATTGATGCCAAACGGAAACCGGCCTCCGAGCCGTCCGGTTGGGAGGTCTTTATTCATGGCGGACGCACCCCGACGGGCCTTGATGCCATCGAATGGGCGCAACGCATGGAACAGTATGGCTCTGGGGAAATACTGCTGACCAGTATGGACCGAGACGGGACCAAGGAAGGCTATGACATCGAGCTCACCCGCGCCATATCGGAAGCGGTCACGATTCCGGTCATTGCCTCGGGTGGGGTTGGAAATTTGCAGCATATTTACGAGGGCCTCACCGCCGGCAAGGCCGACGCTGCCCTGGCGGCCTCAATTTTTCACTACCAGGAATACACGGTGCGCGCGTGTAAAGACTTTTTAGACGCGCGGGGAGTACCAGTTCGATTGTAAGGAGGGATATATGGCCAAGATCATAATCGAAGCGGCAATCAACGGGAATTCCGATAAGGCACTGAATCCCCATATTGCCTATAGCCCGGAAGATATTGCCGCCGATGCCATCGCAACCTGTCAGGCCGGCGCGGCCGCGGTTCATTTTCATGTCAGGAATCCGGAGACGGGCGAATGGGTGCAGGACGTCGCGTATTATAGCCAGGTGTTCAAGCGGACGCGCGCGCACTGCAACCCGATTCTCTGGCCCACGTTTCCGTTTGGCGACGACCCGGTTGAACGCTTTGCCCATTTTCTGGAACTCGCCAAAGACCCGGCCACCAAACCGGACCTGGGCTGGGCTGACCCCGGCTCGGTCAACCTTGTTTCGTATGACGCGCGGACAAAAGTACTCTCGGGTGGAAATTTCGTCTATCGGAATTCGTATGATGCCAATCGATATTTTCTGGAACAGTCGCGTGAGTGCGGAGTGAGACCAACGCTCCAAATTTTTGATCCCAGTTTTCTCCGGGCGGTTTTAGTCTTTCTGGACCAGGGCCTCCTGACCGAACCGCTGTTGCTCAAATTCTATTTTGGTGGCCCGGAGCTGCCATTCGGACTGCCGCCTTCACTCAAGAGCCTGGAAGCCTATTTAGACATGCTCAAGGGTGTGCGCTGCAATTGGTTCGCCGCAACGCTCGGAGGGGATAATCTCCCGTTTATCCCTCAGATCATAAGCTTGGGCGGCCATGTCCGGCTTGGCCTTGAAGACCACAATTATGCGCATGAGGGCCAGCTAACGAACCCGCAACTCGTCGAGCGCGCAGTGGCGACCATTACCGGCATGGGCCACGAGGTGGCGACTCCGGACGAAGCGCGGGCAATGCTGGAAGCCCGGACATGACACCCACCACACTCATCGCCCAGATCCATGAGAGCGCGAGTAGGGCGATGCTTGTGGTGACCGGTGGTGGGACGCAGGCGCTCGCAGACCTGCTGGCTATCCCGGGCGCTTCACGTACCGTGCTTGAAGCTGTAGTTCCGTATAGTGAAGCAGCGCTCAACGAGTTTCTTGGGGCCAGCCCACACCAGGCCGTGTGTGTTGAAACCGCGGCCGCACTGGCCGGCGCAGCATATAGGCGTGCGGTACTGTTGCACGATGCGGAGGGACCACTCGTTGGCGTCTCCTGTACGGCCGCTCTGGCGACAGACCGGTTCAAAAAAGGTGACCACCGCGCTCACATCGGCATCAGTACGGTAGAGGAAACCCGTGTCTATTCATGTACGCTGACCAAAGGCGCACGAGACCGGCAGGCTGAAGAACGGGTCGTCAGCGACCTGCTGCTGACGGTCCTGGCACGGGCGTGCGGTCTGCGCGTTACACTCGATGTACCGCTGCTGGCCGATGAGCGTATAGTGGAGCAGGCCGTATGAAGAACTTTTTGTTTCATTGAGACTGCGACAATAGTTATGAAAATTGGAATCGTTTCTGACATCCACGCCGACGCGCCGGTCCTCCAGCGCGTGCTCAACGACATGCCCAGCACTGATTTGTTATTGTGTCCTGGAGACGCGGTGAGTGAATACCGTTTCTGCCCGGACACGGTCGCTCTTCTACAAGATGCAAAGGTGCGCTGCATTCAGGGCAATCACGAAGTCGTCCTTTTTGGTGGCCGTAACCCCGCCTACCTGAAGAAGTGTCAGGATACCTTCCCGGCAGAGTCGCTCGCCTTTCTTGCAAACGCCCCACTCACCCAGGAGTTTGAGTGTGATGGCCTGAGAATTCTCATGATCCATGCCAGTCCGTGGGAACCCTATGAGGAGTATATCTATCCGGGCAGCAAGCGCTTGGACGAGTTCGCCGCCCTGCCCTATGATATGGTCTGCTTCGGGCACACCCATGTTCCTCTGGTGCATCAGGCGGGAGATGTGGTTGTCATTAATCCGGGGTCGTGCTCGCAGCCGCGCGACCAGGACCGTCGGGGTGCCTATGCTCTCTTTGATACCCGGACGAAAGAAGGAACGATTCATCGGGTCACGCTGACATGAATCCGGAACGGGGAAGAGGGCTGGGATGAGGGGGACAATGCAAACTGAGACACCACCAAAAAAGGAGACCGTCTGCCATGCGGAAGCAACAGTCCAAATCTCTCCAGCAGGCTGAGCGAGGCACGCCGAGTCGGCGCACGTTTCTGAGAAATGCGGCCTTGGGTGTGGTCGGCGGCGGCGCAGCGCTGGCAGCCGGCTGTGAGTATAAAACCCAACTGTTTCTGTTGGGCCGGCCCGAAACTGAAGCGGAGGAAAAAAGCCCCGACTGGCAGGAAGCCCGCGTTCGCAGCTATAGACAATTGGGCCGTACGGGAATGGAAATCTCGGATATCTCATTCGGCTGCTCAGGGCTCGACAACGCGGATGTCGTGCGACGGGCCATTGACCGGGGCATCAATTATTTTGATACCTCGCCGGATTATTCGCGGGCCGGGTCGGAAAAAACATTAGGCCGGGGCATTCAAGGCTATCAGCGCGATACACTTTTTATCGTCTCCAAGTTCTGCACCACCCAGGGCCATCTGAGCGATACGACCCCGGTCAAAGATGTCATGGCGGCGGTTGAGGCAAGTCTGCTGAGAATCGGCACGGACTATCTTGATCTGGCTCACATCCATGCCTGCAATTCCATCGAGCGTCTCATGAATCCGAACATCCACGAAGCCTTTGATCGACTGAAAGAACAGGGCAAACTGCGCTTTTTAGGCGTCTCTTCACATACCCCGCGGCTGGAAGAGGTCATGCGCCACGCTGTTGATAGCGACCGTTTTGATGTCATTATGGTCGCCTATAATTTCCGCAATTGGCCTGAGCTGACGAATATTTTCCGCGCGGCCAAGCAGAAGGGCGTCGGGGTTGTGGCCATGAAGACCCTCAAAGGTGCGCGTCATAGCACGTTGTCAGATTTTACCCCAACAGAGCGTGAATCGTTCGCTCAGGCCGCCTTCAAGTGGGTGCTGTCCAATCCTGATGTGAGTGGTCTCGTGGTCACAATCGGCTCCTTCCATCACATCGACGAATACTTGCACGCCTCCGGGCAGCCGTTTCAGCAGGCCGACCTGGCGTTACTCGAAAAATACGACCGTCTCGTTGCGAACGACTATTGCCCGCCGGGCTGTGGCGAGTGCTTATCATCCTGTCCGTCCGACGTTCCGGTCGATGATATCCTGCGCTACGCCATGTATTATGAAAACTACGGCCAGCAGCGGGTGGGTATGGAAGAATATGCCAGGATTACCCTCGAACAGAACGTCTCCCAGTGCGTCGGCTGCCGTGCTCCGTGCGAAAGCGCGTGTCCGCACGAGATTCCGATCAAATCAAAATTGCTCCGGGCAGACCGGATGCTCCGACTTGTGTAGGCGAACATATGAAGAAATTGAGCCATACTGACGCGCAGGGTCGGGCCCGGATGGTTGATGTGGGAGCGAAATCCGTGACTGAGCGGGAGGCAATCGCGACCGGTCATATCTCTATGCACCCGGATACGCTTCGACTTATTACCACCGGGCAGATACCGAAAGGCGATGTGCTCGCTGTCGCTCGCGTCGCGGGCATCATGGCGGCCAAGAAAACGCCGGAACTCATCCCGCTGTGCCACCCGCTTCTCATCTCCTCGGTCCATGTTGCCTGTACTCCAGACGAAGAAAGGGGCCAAATTGAAATTGAAGCGCGCGTCAAGGTAAGCGGAAAAACCGGGGTGGAAATGGAAGCCCTGACCGCGGTTTCCGTCGCTGCACTGACTATCTATGACATGTGTAAAGCCGTAGAAAAGGACATGACCATCTCAGACATCAGCCTCAAACACAAAAGTGGTGGAAAAAGCGGTACGTACGTAAGAGCAGCCCGCCCACATCGTTCAGCATGACCACCGTTGTCGTACACTCCGGTCGGGAAAAACCGATCCAAGCCGGTCACCCCTGGCTCTTTTCAGGCGCTATTCAGCACATTGAAGGACAGCCCGTCCCAGGGTCTTTGGTTCGGGTCGTTACGGCAGACGCCAAGCCGCTTGGGATTGGCTATATCAACCCGCGCTGTTCCATAACAGTCCGGATGCTCACTCGTACAAATGAGTGTGATGAACAGCACATCCCTTTTCTGAATCCGGACCTTGGCCCTGACTGGATTTTTCGTTTTCTCAAAAAAAGACTCAAAGATGCCTTCAGCCTCAGACAAGCCATTCTGCAACCCGGCACAACGAGCTATCGTCTGATCAACGGCGAGGGTGACTTTCTGCCTGGCTGTATCGTTGACGTCTATGGTCCCTACCTTGTGTGTCAGCACCTGACAGCCGGCGCAGAGCTGCTCAAACCTGTTCTTATTCAAGTCCTTACAGAGATGCTGAAACCTAGGGGCATTTACGAAAAAAGCGCCGGAGGCGTTCGCAAAGAAGAAGGACTCTCAAACACAACAGGGCTATTGTGGGGAGAAGAACCTTCACCTCTGGTTGAAATTCATCAGAATAGCTGTCGATTTCTCGTTGACATCAGAGGAGGTCAAAAGACCGGGTTTTTCCTTGACCAACGCGATAATCGAGCCCTTGTTGCTCACCTCGCTCAAGGCAAAACAGTGTTAAATGGCTTTTCGTATACGGGAGCTTTTGGTGTCGTTGCAGCCAAGTATGGCGCACGTCAAGTCACTTCAGTCGATAGCTCGAAGCCAAGTCTTTCCATTGCTCAAAAGAATTTTGATATCAACCATTTATCATCAGAGTCGAATATATTCTTGAATGCAGATATGTTCACCTTTCTGCGTGAGCGGAGCGAATCCTTTGATCTCATTATTTTAGACCCCCCTTCTTTTATTCGCCGGCGACACGACAAAAAGGCTGGAGTCAAAGGCTACCGGGATATTAACGTTCAGGCTCTCCAACGACTCAGACCAGGTGGGCAGATGCTGACCTTCAGTTGCTCCCAGCATCTATCACGGGAGGACTTTTCCCGGCTCATCCTCTTCGCAGCAGCCGAAAGTGGCCACAAGGTAAGAGTTATTAAACACTTAGGCCAGTCGAATGATCATCCGCTGAATGCCGTCCATCCGGAAGGGGCATACTTAAAGGGACTCTGGATGCAGGTAGGGGATTGAATTATATCAGAAAAAATGAGAACCTTGTGCGCCCGATGATCTTCCAGGTTGGTTCCTGCACAGCATTTTTCGTATTTCGTTCGTAATACAAATTTGAGAGGAAAGCCACTATGAAGAGCCGTACGTCTGAAAAGCCTACCACAAAAAGTACGACGTCGGCAAAATCCGCAAAAAAACCGGTGAAAAAGTCAATCAGAGCCTCTGCCAAAAAAACAGTATCCAAAAAAGCAGCGACGAATACGGTGACAAAAAGGGAACCGCCAACCAAAGCGGTCGCAAAGAGACTTCCGATAGAGTCTGCTGGGGTAGAAACCGCGCCGCCCCCTCCCCAACCAGAACCTGTCGCTCCTCCAGCTACCCCTCCCCAAGCTTCTGACCAAGCTCCTCCCCAAGCTTCTGACCAAGCTCCTGACCAGGTATTAGAACAGGAAGCGTCGCCTGCCTCAACGCCACCTGTTTTTGTCAAGCGAGACCTTACCGGACCAGATGGGAGCACACGTCCCGGCTGGGAAATGTGGATCGGTGACCATTGTTTTGGGCGTGCAGATAGTAAAGACCTGCTGCTTGCAAGCTTTGAGCGTCTCCAGAGTCCGCCGAGTAGCTTTCACTGGCGTGAAGTCCGCAATCGTATGCCGATGCGTGGTCGCGCAAAGCGTCCCTCCGTCCCCCCGCCCCCGGCTACTGGACAAGTGGCAGAGAACGATGGGGAGCTGCTGGATGAACTGAGCGACGTTGCGGAAACACCGGAAGTTTCTTAATACTGGCGCTTCAGCCCACTCGACAAGAAGGAAAATTGGCAAGAAAGCTGAGAAGAGCAGAGTGCTGTCTCTGCTCTTCTCCTACACTGCCTACCCTTGGGATAACGTCTTCAAATCTTCAGCCCAGTTTTCGTACGGGCGCAGGGGAATGACTTCAACGTCTGAAACAATATGCGCATAGCCAAGCTGCCAGATAGGCAGACTATTGACCGCCCCGTCAAGCATATCGCCTGACTCCACATCCATGACAACCACCACCTCCGGTTTTCCCGCAACCTTCCAAATACCTTTTATAACGCCGGCCTCCTTCGCCCCTAAGGCAGCTTCGGACTCTTTCCGCCAGACCGTATAAAAGTCTTTGTTTGACATATCAGCGGGTTTGTTAATCCTCGCTTTGAGCATGATAAGCATGACTTTCTCCTTTCTGTGCTTTGAATGATTGACACGACCTATAGCCGACCTACGCCTCATTCGTCAAATATATCTCACACATACATCCATACATCTTCGGATGAGCCCATATTTTCTGCCAGCGCTGGACAAAATGACAGAATAAGATTAGACCTTATTGCCTATGGTAACAATGTCCAGTGCATTCTGGGCAGCGCCCCTACAAGGGACAGCGCACCCAGCTCCAAGCGAGAAAATGCTGGCACGGCTGCGCTGGCTCGCATTAGGAGCCTGGGCAGGATTTTTATGGTTTAATCCGCCTGCCCTCTCCCAACCCTTCACTCAATACTGCCTTGTTGCCGGCATCCTGTATTGTCTCTTAGGTCAATATTTTGCCTACCGTCACTATAAAGGGGCCCCCCTGACCTTTCCCATTGGTTTGAGCGACGTGGTCTTTGTCGCTGCGCTGTGCGGAGTCAGCGGCGGTCTTTTTAGCCCGATGTACATCTATTTTTATGGACTCACCCTGATCGCTACGCTCCGTTTTAGCTGGCAGGCAGGCTTTGGTATTGCACTCACTGCCGGTATAGCGTCAGGTCTTCTGCTCCTCCTTGTCCCGCCGCCATCCGCCTCAATCCCGGAACTCTATTCAAGCCTCGCCTTTCGCCTTACCCTGCTTGTTGGCATTGCCGGCTTAGCCGGTCTTTTTTCTACACCGCCCCTCCCGCAGCTCAACGTTCCGAAAGCGGTTCCAGAACACCCTCACACCAATCGACCCGATACCCTCCGAGAGAAACCGGCCATATTGGAAATTGACCCGCTGCTCCAACAGCTCGTTGATGACGTATTGCGGCGTATTCCATGCCAAGGTGCATGTGTTGTCCTCCTCGACCCGGACACCCAAGCGTGTGTCAACGTCAAAACTGCCGGGTCTTTTCCCATGCTTGCACCGTCCACGTGGGAGCAGTCCCTTGCTGAAGGAGGCGACCTGCGGGCGGCACTCGCCCTTGGCTTGGTTGCCCTCAATACCTCACAGGATATCCATACCCGTTTAGCAGCCCTGTCTGAAAAAAACCTGGC
Source organism: Binatia bacterium (assembly GCA_963664395.2). Taxonomy (GTDB): domain Bacteria; phylum Desulfobacterota; class Binatia; order Bin18; family Bin18; genus Bin18. Next base: position 281,085 of record OY761159.2, read on the forward strand.
TCAGCGTCATCTCCTCATCCATCCGCTTGGCGATACCGCATTGCGCGGCTGTCTTCTCTTGTCTGATAGAAATAACCGTGATGGATTTCGCCCCCAAGACAGCCAGGTCCTCGCGGACATTGCTCAGTATGCTGTCCCTGCCGTGCAGAATGCGCTCGCCTTCGCCGAGGCCCAACGGGCGACTACCGAGCTGCGCAGTCTCCTCCACGCCGTGCTCAACGCCCAAGAGGAAGAACGCCAGCGCGTTGTCAGCGAATGGCACAATCAGTTGGGAGAAAAGCTCTTTCGCGTACTCCAAGACTTCCGTGGTTTTCAGGAATTCGTCTTGCAGCACGCCCCAGAGGGTCGTGAACGCTCTACCAAGCTGGCAGCTGAACTTGATACGATTGCCGCGCTCGTCCGTCAGTTTGCCGATGATCTGCTGCCACCGATTCTCGAAGACTTTGGCCTTGTTCAGGCCCTGCGGGCCTATGTAACCGGCCTTCAGGAGCACGAGCCCTTTGAGGTTGTCATGCAAACGGATGACGGGGGCCGGCCCCTGCCCATACAAACCAGCCGCAAGCTCTTTCGCATCACCCAAGAGGCCCTCCACAATGTACAGCGGCATGCCAAGGCAAACCATGTTCAGATTGCCTTGACCTTTGAGCAGAAGGGGGTGTCACTCATGATTAAAGATGACGGTCAGGGTTTCCAGCCGGAGCAGTTCACTCCCCCCGGCCATTACGGCCTGCTCTACATGCGGGAGCAGGCCGTCTCCTGTGGCGGACGTTTCTCAGTGCAAAGTGAGCAGGGACACGGAACAGAGGTGCGCGTAGAACTCCCTCTCGATGAAACCCCTCGCCCTACACCTCCGGCAAGCGAAGCTGGCTCCCTGCTATCCGCACGCCTGTCATAGTCGCACGCTACTACTTCGGCATGATGCTTCCGGCTGTTGCCGTCTGGAATATATAAGGAGACCGTCACATGAAGTTTCACCTTTTCATCTATGCCACCTTAGGCCGGCGTCGAGAGCTCGAAGCCGGGATGGCCGGAAAACGGCCTGAACTCTACCAACGCATGCTCGATGAAGTGGCAGAGTATGTCCAGTTTGCGGACGAGGTTGGCTACGCCGGCTTTGGGCATCCCGAACATCATCTGCAAATCGAAGGCTTTGAAGCCAGTAACGAGCCGGGCTTGTTGTCCATGTGGATTGGCCAGCATAGCAAAAAACTCAGAGTGAATATGGTTGGCTGGGTTGCGCCGACGCACAATCCTGTCCGCACGGCAGAGTATATTGCGACCCTTGACCACATGCTCAAAGGCCGCTTGGCAGTCGGCATGGTGCGGGGCTACCAGGCGCGTTGGGTGCATAATTTTCGTATCCGTCCCGACCTGAACGCGGTGGGCGACTGGAACCGCAATTCAGAAGACGACAATATGAACCGCGAATATTTTCGTGAGTTCGTCGAAGTTGTTCTCACAGCGTTGAAAGAAGATACCTTTAGCTACAAGGGCAAATACTGGACCATTCCACCTGAAGACTTTATCAATCCGCACCGGCAAGAGGTGTATACCAAGTATGGCACGGGCGTAGATGAGGATATGCACATTCGCGAGATCGGTATTGCGCCTAAACCGTATCAAGACCCGCATCCGCCAATCTACGGCGGTTTCACCCATAGTATGCGCACCGCACTCTTCTGGGCGCGCTACGGAGGCAAGCCCATTGTCCTGGCCTCAGACCTCGATTTTTGTCAACGGCTGTGGTCCGGCTATCACGAGGAGGCGCTGAAACACGGTCATGATATTCAGCCCGGAGACGAGGCGGCGTGGGGCGGCGCACTGATCTGCCATCAAAATAAATCAACCGCGCAAGAATGGCTGACTGATCCAATGTGGATGTGGGACACCTGGTTTACACCGTTTGGCCAAGGACATCCCGAGTTATTGGTTGGCGACCCGGATACTATTTCTCGCCGTATTGAAGAAGCCAGCAAGAAGTTCCCCATCAAAGAATGTTTTCTCCTCATCCCGCAAGGGATTCATGAGCGTGAACAGATACTCAGTTCGCTTGACCTGTTCGCGCACAAGGTCATGCCACGCTTCGCCGATTAGACTGGCCTCATTAGTTCCCTATGAATACGACCGTAGGCATCGATATTGGTGGGACGTTCACCGACGTCCTGGTCCAGAGCGAAAACGGCCAGGTCTTCCACAAGAAGCTTCCGTCCTGTCCCGCTCCGTCCGATAGTTTTCAAGCGGCTTTTTCCGTACTGCTTAATAAGAATCTTCAGAACCTGCACCCCAACACGCTCCGGTACAGCACCACGGTTGCCACCAACGCGTTACTACAAAACACACTCCCGCGTATCGGTCTGCTCATCACCGCCGGCTTCCGCCATATTTTGGAGTTGAACCGGCCCCAGAGAGATGAAGGCCCATCTCAGGCCATACCATCTCGACCGGTCGTGCCGCTCGAGTGCATCCGAGAGGTGACCGAACGTCTCGATGCGCAGGGGCGCGTGCAAATACGTATTGCGGCAGAAGAGATGCACGCCATAGTGGCCTGGTGTCGCGCGCAAAACCTGAAGACCATTGCCGTCTCGCTCTTACACAGCTATCGCAACCCTGAGCCAGAGAGGCGTCTGAAAGAGCTGCTCAGCGCGGCAGAGCCCTCCCTGCACGTGATTCTCTCATCCGATGTCCTACCCGAACCGCGTGAATATGAACGCACCGTGGCCACCTGTCTGAACGCGGCCCTCCAGTCCCTGATGGGAACGCATCTCAATCGGGTCAGGCACTGTATGCAGGAGAGTGGTATTCCCCACCTGCCCCTGATCATGCAATCGTCCGGCGGGCTGCAAAACGGAGAGAGTGTCAGCCAGCGTCCCTTGGCAACCGTCTTCTCGGGGCCAAGTGCGGCGGCAGTCGGTATGGCCCGGGTCGGAACCGCAAGTGGATTTACCAACTTTGCCAACTTGATTACGTTTGACATGGGCGGCACCTCAACCGATATCACCCTCATCCAAGATGGACAGCCTCTTCTCACCACGCACGGCCAAGTCGGCGGGTATCCGCTCCGAACGCCCACGGTCGATATCACCTCCATTGGTGCCGGCGGTGGTTCCATTGCCCAGGTTGGCCCGGACACCCGTTGGCACGTCGGTCCACTCAGCGCCGGCGCAGACCCAGGGCCGGCCTGTTATGGCAAAGGCGGTAGGGCGGCGACGGTCACCGACGCCAATCTTGTCCTTCAGCGTCTCCCCACCTCTCTGCTTGATGGAGAGATTCCTCTTTCCAGGGCAGCGGCGCAGAAAGCACTCTTTGCATTCGGACAGCCACGCCACAAAAGCGCAGCAGAAACAGCCCAAGACATCCTCCAATTGATGAACCACACCATGTGTGGAGCCATCCGGCGCGTGTGTACTCAGCGCAGCCTCGACCCTCGGGAGTCGGTCTTAATGGCCGCCGGCGGAGCCGGTCCGTTACACGCTGCCGACCTTGCCGCGCTGCTCGGAATACCAACCGTCGTGATTCCGGCATATCCGGGCTTTGCCGCTTCCTCAGGTCTATTATGCGCCGATATCCGGGAAGACTTTGCCGCTCCCTACCCTCATAAGGCATCCTCGCTTGATCCGAATCGGCTTACGCAAATTTTTACGGACCTCGAACAACAGGCCCAGGCAGTCTTTACCCGGAAACAGCTCCCTGAGACAACCAGACAATGCATCCGGTCGGCGGATTTTCACTATGTCGATATGTCAACCCATCTCTCTATCGACCTGCCTCAAGGCAGGCTCACGAGCGACATACTCGACCACGCCGTTACCCGATTTCATCAAAAGCACGAGCACGTCTGTGGCTTTTCATTTCAAGACCGAAAAGAAGTCCGCCTGTCTACCCTGCGCCTGACTGCCCTTGCAGCGCTGCCAAAACCGTCGCTGCCCACGCTTGCTGAACAGACCGGCCCTCTTCAGCCGCTAGACACGCGGCCGGTCTTCTTTTTTGAAGCGCACGGATTTGTTCCCTGTCCGGTCTATACTCGGGCGCGCTTGGGGGCAGGGGCTTCTCTCACCGGTCCTGCCATTGTTGAACAGTATGATTCCACGACCCTCATTCCGCCGCATTGTCAGGCCAGTGTAGACAGGTATGGCAATCTTATTTTGAAGCGCGCCGTTTCCCGATAGACTGCACATGTCCTTCCAAGCGCGCCTCACTGCACTGGCCAGCCGCCGAGCCCAACTCGTCTGGCATCTATGCGTCAACCTCTTTCTGCTCTTGGCAGCATGTGCCATGTGGCTATGGGTCACCTGGCGGGCAGTGTATTTGATTGCCATGGTTCCGATTGCCATCATGCCCTTCTCGTATGCCAGGCAACGCCTGCATACCCACTGCTTCAATCTGCTTGGAGCTGCTTCCCTGCCTCTGGCGCTCTTCAGCCTGGTCGGAATGATTTTCGATGCCATTATGGCGGCCCAGATCCTGACTGCCCGTTCTGGCAGTCCGCTGCCGGTTCTGCACGCTCCCGGCATCTCATGGATCGGCGCTCTTTGGTATAGCACCTATGGCATCCTCGTGTTTGGCTATGTCGGTCTTGACACTATCCGCGGGCTGACCCAATTGGCGAAGCGCGGGAGAGAATGGTGCAGACGGCGACAGTTCCGGCACGCCCAACACGATAGCCCGCCCTCCCCCGAACGGCGGCAATTCATTCAACAGCTCGGACTCGTTGGTGCCGGAGCACCGTTTTTCTTTTCTCTTTCGAGCGTCAAACTCACCTATGATTTTCAGGTCGAGGAACGAGACCTCAGCCTGCCCGCCTGGCCCACAGCGCTCGACGGACTCCGGGTCGCCCATTTGTCAGACATCCACGTTGGCGGGGCAATGGACCGCCCCAAGCTGCTGCACGTTGCCGCACTGACGAATGCAGCCAAACCTGACATCGTGCTGCATACCGGAGACTTTCTGACACATCGGACCGGCGATTTTGACCTGCCCCTGTACGAAGCGCTGGCCCGGATCAAAGCGCCGTATGGCCAGTGGGCATGTTTAGGCAACCATGACTTCGATGCCCCCCAACGCCTCATGCGTTATTTGCACCAGTCCGGCGTTGCGACTTTACGCAATCGCGTTGTGACGCTCTCGGTCGATGGACAGCCCCTGGAGCTGGCCGGCATGGATTTCCTCTTCCAGCGCTCTGATCGCGCCGGGCTCTACAACCGCATCATCAGCTCCTGGGGTCCACGTCAGCCTGTTCCGCGTATTCTGCTCAACCACGACCCGCGCGCCTTTGCCGCACTGCCGACACGCTGCGCCGACCTGGTTTTGTCCGGCCACACGCATGGCGGGCACGCAGGGATTCAGTTTGACAAAGATCACGCGCTGAGTATTGTCGGCCTGCTGGGTATTCCCGACCAGGGCCTCTATCATCGCAAAGACATGCAGATGTTTGTCACTCGGTGTGTGGGCTTCTATGGCTATCCCATGCGGCTGGGGATTCCGCCGGAGATCTCGATTCTGACGCTCCGTTCTCCCGGTTCAGTCTCTGTGTAGCGACATTGTTGCCGAATCCGGTTTCATTCTGTAGACAGGGCCGGCCAAGCGCCATACACTAGCCTGGAGGAGGGGCAGCATGACGTGGCGGTTAGCAGTAGACATTGGTGGGACGTTTACTGATGTTGTTGCGCTCGAAGAGACCAGCGGCGTGCTGCATTTAGCAAAAGTGCGCAGCACGCCGGACGATCCCGCGCAGGGCTTTCTGAACGGCCTTGAGCATATCACCCGGCAAGGGGCGATCCCGGCTCAAGACGTGAGCGCGATCTTTCACGGCACGACAGTTGCCACCAATGCCATCCTGGAGCGCAAGTATGCAGAGCTGGGTCTGATTATCACCACCGGCTACCGGGAGGCATTAGAGTGCGCGCGCCAGACAGTCCCCGGAGAATTTGGTGATATCACCTGGTGGATTAAGCCGCCGCGGGTGGTGCCACTCGAACGCATCCGTGAAATCAACGCCCGGATGGACGTTCGGGGCACGATCACCCAGGCGCTGGACCGGGACGAAGTGGCGGCCATTGCGCAGGACTTCAAGGCGCAAGGCATTCAGGCCGTGGCCGTTTCGTTATTGCACTCTTACCGCAACACGGCGCACGAAGAAGAAATCCGGCGCATTATCCAGGACGTGTATCCGGAATGCTTCATTTCCATTTCGTCAGACATCTTACGCGAATACCGTGAGTACGAACGGACCAATACCACCTGCTTGAACACGGCCCTGATGCCCCTCCTGTCCGCGTATCACGCCCGCATTGAACAACACTTACGCAAACAGAACATCAGCGCACCGTTTTACATCATGCGCTCCAGCGGCGGACTGGCCCAGGCCCAAGAGGTCTCCCGCTTGCCGATTGCCGCGGCGCTCTCCGGCCCGGCGGCTGGTGTGATTGCGGCCACCCATTTTGGAGAGCTGAGCGGTAACCGGGACATTATTACCTTTGATATGGGTGGCACCTCGGCGGACATCTGCCTTGTCGAAGACGGCAAGCCACATATGCTGACTGAGGGGAAAGTCGATATCTATGACCTGAAAACGCCGATGATCGAGCTGCATACCGTTGGGGCCGGCGGAGGGTCAATTGCCTGGTTGGCGGGCGGGCGGAGCCTGAAGGTGGGGCCGGATAGTGCTGGCGCGAATCCGGGGCCGGCCTGCTACGGTCGGGGCGGCACTCAGCCTACGGTCACTGATGCCAATCTGGTTCTGGGACGTATCACACCGACTATCGCCGGGGGGACGGTCTACCTGAACCCCAGTCAGGCCGCCCAGGTTATTGAAGAGCTCGCCGCGGGCTTAAAACTCGATAGTATAGCAGCGGCAGAAGGCGTTCTGCGCATTGCCATTGAAAACATTGCTGCCGGTATTCGGACGGTATCCGTGAAGCGCGGGCGTGATCCACGCAGCTACGCCTTGGTTGCGTTCGGCGGAGCAGGACCGCTCCACGCCTGTTACCTGGCGGACTGGCTCGGTATGCAGCGGGTCATTATCCCGCCCAACCCAGGGGTGACTTCAGCCTATGGCCTGCTGCTGACCGATGTGCGCGTTGACCTGGTGCATACGGATGTTCAGCGTGAGGATCGCCTGGACTTGAACCGTATCGCGGCCGAAATGCAGGACCTTGAACGCCGGGTGACCACCCGTCTGGAGGACGAAGGCTTGCTCGCCCAAGAGACCCGTCTCGACCATTTTGTGGACATGCGTTACGCTGGCCAAGCCTACGAGATTCGGATTCCACTCCCGCTTGATCCAGTTGATCCTGCTGATACTGCTGATCCTGCTGATACTGCAACACAGTCCATTCAAACCCGCGTTCAGCGTGCAATCGTCGCTTTTCACGCCAGCCATAAGGACCTCTACGGCTACTCCTATGCGGGCAAGGAACTGGTTGAGCTGGTCAACGTTGGCGTAACAGGGCTGGGACTACTCAAACGCCCCCACGTGCCGGAAGCGCAACCAGCAGGCAAGAGCCCGCAGCACGCTCAGACGGGTCAGACCGCGGTATATTTCTCCAAAAGCAAGCTGGACGCTCCGGTGTACGACCGGTCTGCGTTGCAGACGGGCAACGAGCTGAGCGGCCCGGCAATCATCCAGCAGTACGACGCCACCACGGTTGTGGAGCCGGGTTGGAGCGGCGTGGTGGACCAATGGGGTACGCTCCGGCTTCAGCGGACTCAATAAAGAAGTACGTTCAAAAAAGCGTGTTCCGGATACGGAGTGTCAGTATGGCCGACCAGTTTTCGCACACCTATTATGAGAAAGCCAATGAGGAAGTAGCCTTTAAGGACTACGCACCATTTCGGTACGGAAAAGTTGAGCAAGACCCAGCTGATGTCAGCCGCATCGAGGCGTTCAGAAAAAACCTGGACCCTATCCTGGTAGACATTGTGGACGGTGGGATTGAAGCCGCCATCATGGAAGCCGAAGCCGCAGTCGAGCGGACCGCCCGTTCGACCATTATCCGCGAACAGCACGACTACCGCGCCTCGCTCAATACGCTCGACTGTCTGTCGGTCTCGCGCGTGTCCTGGGCCGCAACCGCCGACCCGATTCGGATGAAGTTTCCGGCTGAGAACATTTATGCCGGCGACGTGTTCATCTACAACGATGTCTACGAATCAGCCGGAACGATTGGGCATTTACCCGACTATTGTGTGGTCACTCCCATTTTTTGGAACGAGCGGCTGATTGGATTTGCGCAGATTTTCGGACATGTCAATGACGTTGGCGGCCGTATGGCAGGCTCCTGGCCGAATACCTCGACCAGCATTTTTGAGGAAGGCACCATCTGTCCGCCCGTCAAGTTGTACGAAAAGGGTCAGCTCAACGAGGGGCTGTACGATATCCTGCTGCGCAACAGTCGTTTCCCTGAAGACCTGCGTGGCGACATTGATGCCTTTGTGGGCGCGAATGAGGTCATCCGCCGCCGGGTGACGGAATTATGCGATCGTTTTGGCGGCAACGAGGTGGAAGCCGCGTTTTACGAAATTCTCGACCGCTGCGCTGAGGTCGTGCGCGAGAAAGGCCTGCCCCTTTTCCCTGAGGGGGAATTCACGGGCGAGGATTTTATTGAGAACGACGGCCTGACACTGGACAAGCCGGTCAAGCTCCAGCTCATCATGCGCAAGTATGCGGACAAGATGATTCTGGATTTCGAGGGCACCAGTCCCCAAGCCAAGGGGCCCATCAACTGGCCGGTCGATGGCCGCCATTACTCCAAATGGCTCGGCGCATTTTTCAAGGCGCAGATTCCCGGCATCATCATTAACGAAGGCGTGACCCAGGTTTTTCGGTGTCGTGTTCCACAAGGGACAATTCTGAGCCCGGAGTTTCCGGCTCCGGTGGTGAGTCGCATGACCTGTATGTTGCGCATGATTAGTGCCTACACAGTCGCCCTGGCCAAAGCCTTTGACGGGGAAGTGGTGGCCGACATGCAGAACATCCAAATCTACGGCCTGTACGGACAGGACTTTGAAGGCAACCTCTTTCTGATGCGTGAAATTTTTGGTGCGGGTTCGGGCGCACGGCCGTATGCAGACGGAACCGACGCCGTGGACTTGGTGCCCTACTCCAAAAACCTGCCGGCGGAATTCATTGAACAGCGCTTCCCGGTTGAAGTCCGCCGCGTTGGTCTGGCGACCGATTCGGGCGGGGCCGGGAAATATCGTGGCGGGCTGGGGTATGAGAAAGAGATTCGGACGCTGGTCAATGGCCATTATCTGACGGTCACGGAGCGGACCGCCTTTGCCTGCACGGGGATCAAAGGCGGCAAGTGGGGCGCGCCGAGTTCGTCCATCAAGAACCCAGGCACCCCGGAAGAAGAGCACGTCTACTTCAGCCGGGATGCCATTCCGGTCAAAGCGGGCGATATTATTCGCCTCACCACCCCAGGCGGCGGCGGTTGGGGCGACCCCTTGGAGCGCGACATCGAAGCTGTTCGTATGGATGTGGTCCGCAGGCTCGTCTCGCCCGAGCGGGCCGAGCGGGATTATGGGGTCGTCCTGGACCCGGTCACGAATGCAGTCGATCAATCGGCCACAGCCCAACTCCGTAAACAACGGGCCGAAGAACGCGGCCCGGTCAAACTGATCGATCGCGGACCGTATGCCGAGACCTTAATCAAAAAGGGCTTGCTGGACGTATCCGACCCGGAGCTTGAGTGCCTCGACTGCGCCGACGATGCGGTGCTGGATCACTATTGGAAGGATTTATACAAGTACACGCCCCGGCCGGCAGGGGGAGTGTAATGTCTGCTCCCTCTCCCTCCAGGGGAGAGGGCTGGGGAAATTCAAACTGAGACCCTGCCGGCTATTCCTCATGCTGGCGAAGAATCTTCGCGTCTAGCAAGCCTTGTAACATTTCTTTGTAATCTTCGTTGAGCATCAGCCGGTCTCATGAAGGCCCACGTCTCGCGGGTAATCGGCCAAACGAGAGCGATTCGGGTCGCGGGGTCGCCTTTGACATACCCGTCATTGTCAGCTTCCAGGCGTGTCAGACGTGTGACCGAACGGTCTAGTTTTGTCGTTTCCATCGTCTTTAGCGGTGCGTCTCTTTGAATTTCTTACCGTTGACCTTGCCTTTGTGTCTGACCGCACCACCGGGGAACACTTCGATTGTACCCTTATGGCGGTTGCCGAGACTGTCTTTGTATTTGTAGGTGTGGCGGCTGTAATCACCCACGCTAAAGCTGTTGCTGTGCGACTTGTACGTGTAGTCCGGCAATGACGGACTCGGGTGCGGACTGCGGTATTTGCCCTTGGTTACGGTCGTCCCGCCGGGGAGCACCTGGGTCTTGCTCTTGTAGCGGTTGCCGAGGCTGTCTTTGTATTTGTAGGTGTGGCGGCTGTAATCGCCTACGCTGAAGCTCTTGCTGTGCGACTTGTACGTGTAGTCCGGCAATGACGGGCTTGTATACGACGGGCTACGGGAGGGACTGGAATACGGACTCGAGTACGATGGACTACTGCGGGGACTGGAATACGGTCGGCTGTACGGGTCAGCGAACACTGACTCGGGAACGATTGGAACGAGCGCGAATGCAGCGACAAGAAGTATCCGCGTCACGGTTTTCATGCTGTCCGGGATGATGTTCATCGCGTTCCCCTCCTCTCTTAGCCGTAGGTCGGATTAGCGCAGCGTAATCCGACATCTTCCGAACACTCACCTGATTCACGCTCTTCCACGCGGCAAAGTCAAGCATTTCGAGGGTAATGCCTCGCTCCCATTCTGCATGAGCTTGGCTCAGCAGTGCCTCATTCACCTCTGCGGAAACGTATTCTTCTCCACAATTGTTGCAGATTTGGGCCGGGACTTTCTTGAACACAACCGTTGTCTGGTCGCGTTCCAAGACGATAGTAGCGTATCCGCCTGTGGTCGTCCCGTTCTGACAGATCGCGCATTTCATATGATCCGCCGTGAAAAATTATTCATCCACTGAAGAATATCCGGTTCAGACCCCTCTACTGTTAATCCGGGCTATTTGCGATCCGATAGCCTTTGTCGGTAACGCGGAAAATTTCTCCCGTCCTCTCACCAAAGTCCTTAATTAGATCTAAGTTGTTCAGTTCATCAACAGCACTCCTCCATCTTGCAACAGACCTTGAGTCTCCAGACTCTGCAAATTGCCTTCCGTTGGTCTGAACTTGGTTACTGATCCTGCAAATTACGCCCTGCGGAGTTTGAATCGCCGCAAGTAAAAGTTCCCGCGCGGGGTCGGACAAGGAAGAAGCTACTTCCTGTTCTGGAGACTGACTGATACCACTGGAGTCTGCTGAGGGATTCGCAAAATGGTGAATCACTGTTTGAGCGAGTTGTCTCAAAAACTTATCCTTGAACTGCTCAGGAGTCTCGTACTCCTCAATAAGCCCTTTTTGTTTACAGGACTCTTTGAATGCCTTGAGGGCAGAGTACTGCCCATTGTCAATACTGTCAGGATGAACAGGTGCTGAGGAGAAATAGATCATTGCTGGTTTATCGGCGTTGAGGTGCTTTTCAATCTCCTCAACGGTCCCGCTCGGGGCAACTCCGGTGGGGCTACCAAGGCGGGTCCAGAAAACTGCAACGAGAAGGTCAGCATCATACAACAATTGCCTATTGATGATCTCTTGCGGCCTGTCCCTCATTTCGGGCGAGGTGTGGGTCTCCCAGCTAAGAGGTAGCAAAACAACACTGCGATCCCTCGCATGGGTCGCGTTCCAATCGCTAATCACGTCTCGGATGATATTACGCTCTTTAGAGACATCGCTGGGCGAGGCGATCATGATTTCTATAACGGTTGCCGTGTATCCCACTCGGATAACCTCCAAGGAACAATTAACCAAAAGCCAATCAACTTCCCTTTGGCAATAAAAAGATCAACTTGGGTTCCTCACTATCACCAGCATCCTTCCATTCTTCCCAGGAAAGCCCGCTTCGCTGTACGAAATCAATCTCTTGCTGATAGCCCGCTATTTGAGATGTCGTATTCGGGATCAATTCCTTGATCTCTTTCAGCATACACTTGGTCTCTCTCGGCATCTGCATCAGTGGGATTGGATTTTCGTCGAAATGTTGAAGGGGATACAAATACGATTCGCGGATTTCTTCGTTTTCCTTGCGCATCCTCTGCACGCTTTGTACCGCTAGATTATTCTCGTTCAGAAATAATTCACACTGCACGAGGGCAATACGACTACACGCCCATGTTCGATAGCTGAGGTCAAAAAGATCAGGTCTTGATAAATATTTTTTCGTAGTAATCAATTCATCCAAAAAGGACTTTGAGCGGTTTGCCGATTCAATCAACCTGTTCCTGGCGTCAGTCAGTCCTTGCCGTCGAAGGTCCATGGAGGAGGCGAGGACGGCTGTGCTGGCTATTTCAAGGGCGGCTTTCATTTTTCCGACCATTTCCAGGTCTTGCTTCCGTGAAATCCATTGCACCTCAACAAGAACCTCGTCCAGTTTCTTGTGAATCTCTTGAAGGCCGGCCTGTATCTTATTCAGCTTTGAGATGACAACGGCAAAACCAATTGCACTGACTCCGAGGTTTAATATTTGCATACCCAAGGCCGCCGTGGACAAAGAACGAAGGCTCGCTAGCTGGGACGACAGCAAGGGCGAAGACGGGAGATTCCCCTTTGCTAGTTCTTGCGAAAGTCCACTTGACTCACGCAAAAATGTGACGATCTCACCACTGCCGTTTCTGACGACTCCGCCTTCACGGGTGAATGTTCCATCTGTCAGCCCTTTTTTGATCCAGTCTGGCAGTTTTAATGTAACGTCAACAAAATCATAGATACTGCTCATTCGCCGTCTCCGAAGTCCTCGCGAGCCTGTATCTTCTTACGGAGATAGGCCACATGACAGACGCAAGGGATGGTCACTCGATATGCCGGTCCAGCAATGCTAATCGCCGTCCATATCCCCGTTATTACCCAACCGATAGGCCCAGCAAGGATAGTGACAACTCTTCCACCTATTCCGCCTATCACGCGGCCCAATACCATTTTTGCTATACCATTAGCCACCGTTGCCGCCATTAGAAGAGCCAGAGGAGAGCCAGCACTAAAATCCAAATTATCGCCCCCTTCTTTCTTGAAAGCTTTAAAGACTTCCTCTTTCTCTTTATCGCCCATCCCCTTTAAGCTCCGCTTGACTATCTCCTTTATAATTTTCATCTCAACTCGTTCAACCGAGTCATAATATTCGTCATCCACTCCCAGTTTGTTCGCTACGTCTTGCACAATCTCTTTATAGGGTGGTCCTTCACCTGGAAGAAATGGAAGGATAGGTGCAAGAATGATAGGCGGGCAACCGCGGTATTTATTGACAATAGTATTTCCCCCAAAAAGTCTTAGGTGGTGAGCCATTTCCTCGACGTATTTGGAGTGGTCAGGATAGTATTTTTGATATTTTGCTTCCTTGGAAAGCCTCCCTGTAACGGGCTTTGTCAAATATGATACCAATGGTCCTAAATCTTCGTTTGACGATTCTCGCAATACGCGAATAAGTTCCATGTCAGTATTCCTTAGCTGATGAATGATTGGTTGTTCTAACCCTGGCGAATCCGGGCGAATCCGTCGGTATCGTTTGCCGCACGTCACGACTTGACCATCAGCCACAACTACGTAGTCACGCCAATGCCCCTCAAGTCGTCGAGAAACGTCCTGCCTCTTGGAGTGAAGAACGCGCCGCCGGCCACGCTTGCCGAAGTAGAATATTTCGCCACTACGACCGGCAGGTGTCCGCTCGCCATAGTCAAGAAGTAAATTCACGACGCTTGACGATATGGCGCGCTGTTGCATGCGGACTATGGCGTGAGCCGTGTACATACTCCCTCCTTAGGTTACTCTTCATCAGAGTCTTCGTCTTCTCCGTCGGAGCCAGACAGGAGCCAGCCGAGGCCGGCTGCGGCTATTACTCCGAGGAGTCCGAAGCTTAACAGACTAGCACCGGACACTAATCTACTGACGGTAGTACCAGCCACAATCCCAAGGCCAGCCGGACTGATAAGTTTTTTCAGAATTTCCTCAGCTTTTGAGTTCCCAGCTCTTGCTTCACGAGCGGTTCGGTACAACAGATCAATAAGGTCTGCTTGCTTCCCTCTTGGCTGCGCTTCGTCATTGAGCCAACGAAATATCGAAGACTGCGCTACGCCGAAAATCCTGGCTAAGTGGGCTGGTCCAGATTCCAGACCGAGCTTCGAGAGTGTCTTTTGGATGACTTCCAGCTTCGCCTTTACCGACGCTTGTCTTTTTTCCATACCTTTCTTATACTCCCAAAGGTAGCTATCAATGGGAGCATAGAAAGCTGTATCTTTCTTGTCAATGCCCTAAATGTTTTGCAGCAAAGTGAGCAGGCATCAGTCCGGGACGGACCGGCTCGGAGAAGGATGGTGGAGGTAGGGCCGCAGTGCGGCTCATTACGGAGGAGCTAAGAATGTCAGATGTACCGGTCTTTATAGATTGGTTAGCTCGGCGATGGCGTCCTTGATGATTTTGGTTTCTCTCGTTTTATCTAGGTCGAGCGTGAGCCACCCGTTATACCTCTTCATGACCTGACCACTCCATGACTGGCCCATTGCGTTGTGACACACAGCAACGAGGTCTTCGTAGAACGCTGTGGTATCGAAACGAATGACATCCATCCCATGGACATTGGGAAACAGCTTCAGATGGTCCGTCTGGCCAGACCAACTAACCCACCATCCTACTTCTCTCTTCCCTATAACCAGCGTCCGCAGTTCATCTGTATGAGTTAATGAATGCCGAAACAGGAGAGCCAGGGTAGCGGCCTTCCCCTGATACCCAGATCGCACCGTCTCAAACTCATTTTCGAGTACAGATTGCAGATTCTGCGCCGTTTTATCGTTGCGATAGATCAAGTCTCCCACCGCTTCGGCAATTGGAAACGTCATACGCAGGAGCGCCCAAAAAGGTAAAAATACTTCTTTCTTACCCTTCGAAATGAGCTTGAGTATCGTCCCAACGTCGCCTTCAAGACGGAGGAGTATTTGACGAAACGCTTGCTCGTCCGATTTGACTTCGCCAGGACGCATAGCGTTTTTCCTCCTGATCCTTCGTTCCACCAACTCCCTTTCTATACATTTATCATCTGCAACTTTGGCCTCGTCCCCCTTAAAAATGAACTGATCCGGTGAGGGTAAAAAGTCATCCACGACCTGGATATCACCCAGGGGCTCATCCGTGTATATGATTTTCTTCTTCATAGGTCTGTTTTCCTTTTCGCCAATACCCAGCGCCGATAATGCGGATAATGCTGCCTCGATAGGTAAACCGAACGGTGAGAATGCCCGCTCCGACCTTGCCAAAACAATACCACCTCTCCTCTTCCTGACTATGGGTCACATCTTTGGCGATCACGCGATTCAGATCAGCGAAGGCGTACTGCGCATCTTCAAATGCGACGCCATGCTTCTCCAGATTTTCTCGATTCTTGTTCTCGTCCCATTCGAATCTGTGGCTCACGTACTTCCTCACAGTGTTGTACCGGATTAAATCGGTGGGAGCGTAGACCGCAGCCCACCTCAGTATTATCCCTGTCAAAAGGTACTGCCTCCGTCTGAATATCGCGTCTACATCATCCATCTTCGACCTCTGAGAGAAACAGCGGTGGCCGTAGGTCGGATTAGCGCAGCATCATCCGACATCTCCCGAACTGATTCACGCTCTTCTACGCGGCAAAGTCAAGCATTTCGAGCGTAATGCCTCGCTCCCATTCCGCATGAGCCTGGTTCAGCAGCGCCTCATTCACCTCTGCGGAAACGTATTCTTCTCCACAATTGTTGCAAATTTGGGCCGGGACTTTCTTGAACACAACCGTTGTCCGCTCGCGTTCCAAGACAATGGTGGTGTGCCCGTCTGTAGTCGTCCCGTTCCTACAGATTGCGCATTTCATGAGGCCCTCCGTGAAAAGTTATCCGTCCACCGGAGCGTATCCGGTTCGTATGCCGTTATGACAACCAATATTTGCTCGTCCTCGTTGATGCCAACAACGACATGTAAAGGTCGATTTATCGCGGCACGACCATTCAGCAAGACTGTTGGCCGGAGCGGTCCAATCGAGGTTGATCTGGTTCGGTCCGTTGGCCGTCGCGGTGAGGCCGGTCGGCGCGCCGGGGACGGTGACGGTTGGTGCCTCCCGGGTCACCGTGACGGTATAGGTCTTCACCGCGCCGCCGGTCTCGGCCATGCCCTTCACCTTGATGGTGTTCGGGCCGACGACGAGCGTCATGTCGAGCGGGTTCGTGTCCGTGTTCGTGTCCGTGTCGAATTCCGGGTCCAGGATGCCGGCGCTCACCGTGAGATCTCTCAGCGTCGCGAGGGTCCGGGGGTCGATGACCGACACCGTGACGGTGTCGGTGCCGGTCGCTCCAAGGGCCGCCCCGTGACCGTCAGCGTGAACGCCAGGTCGCCTGCGGTCGAGGGGGCGGTGAAACTCGGGCTCGCGGTGTCGGCGCCGGTGAGCGTGACCGTCGCGCCGCTCGCCTGCCTCCACGCATAGATCACGTTCGTGCCCCACGGGCTGCTGCTGCTGCCGGCGAGCGCCACCGCGGCACCCGTCGCCACCCTTTGGGTCTCGCCCGCCTCCGCCGTTGGCGCGAAGGGCTCGGGGTTGGAGTTCTTCTGCAGGGTCAACGTCGTCAGCGTCGTGAGATCCTGGAAGACGTTCGCCCGCAGGCTGCTCAGGGCGTTGTTATTCAGGCACAACGTGTCCAGCGTGGTGAGCCCGTCGCAAAAAATTCCCGCCGGCAGGCTGCTCAGGGCGTTGTATGACAGATTCAGGTCGTCCACGGCGTCCGCGGAGAGGGGCTTTTCAGAGGCAAACAGCAGGCATGAGGGGCGGGGTACGGGGAAGTCCATGTTTGTTCCTGGTCAGAATCTTTCAACCTGCGACGCTACGCATCGGGGGTTGAGAAGAGCCCTCTGCCCATCTTGCTACCCCATTCCGCTCCCCCTGTCCCCTCTAAAATGGGAGGAATCTTCACCAAACATACCGGGGGCGACGGAACACTTCAGGCGGCGACGCCGAGCGGGCGGGCGGGGAAACGAGGCGGCGCGGACAGGTAGGGGTGCGGCTCCGTCAACGTGAACCGACAACACCTGTGCGAAGGGGGGGAAGGGGAGAACGGAGGCCGAGAAGCAAAAAGTTCAAACTGAGACACTACCAAGAGGCGGGGGCTGGGATGACAAATAATGGAGCCTGGATTCCTATGAAGGGGGAATCCAGGCTCCCCGCCTCTGGATGCCGGATCAAGTCCGGCATGACGAAAGCGTAGTGGCGTGGCTACAGCCTGGCGTGAAACGGCCTAAGCCGCTTTTGCTTCAACGTCCCATTGCCGGAGTTCGGGAATGACCTTTTGCGCGATTAAGCGCTGTGAGCGCTCGGCATCTTCGAACGGCATCCCGGCTCCGCGAAAGCCAAAGATCAGATCAAACCGTCCAACGACCGCTCGCCAGTGGGACAGCTTGTCCAGAATCTGCTGCGGAGTTCCCCAGGCCTGCGCGTTGACATACATCTCGGCCATGCCCTCAAGACCCAATTCGCGCAGCGTATCCACCGCATCGCCATAGGCTTCGTAGCCCTTGGCATTCTTGAAGTGGTCGCCCATGAGCTCGTAGTGGTGCATGGCCGACAGCAGATAGCCCGCGATATGCTTGTGAGCCAGTTCCTCGGCGCGGCCGGCGTCTTCGTGGCAGACCGATATGCCGGCCATCATGGGCGGAGGGGCATCAACGCCGTGGAGTTCACGAAACAAGGCCCGATAGGGTTCAAAATCCGCGTTGTGCTCTTCAATCGACTTTTGGGTGAAGACCATCATCTGGGCGCGATACTTGGCCGCTTCCAGGGCCGAATCGGGCGACATCGCCACCTGGGTCGTGCGGCCCTTGAAGGTCCGCGTGGGCTTGGGACGAATCGGTGCCCGTGGTTGCTTATAGTATTTGCCGTTACCCTCGATAATGCCGGTCTCCAGGGCGTTGAGAATCATGGGTACGGCTTCGTCAAAGCGCTCCCGCGAGGTGTCCATATCAATACCGAACTGGTCATATTCACGGCGTGACAAGCCGCGACCCATGCCAAAAATAACCCGGCCGTTCGACAGCTCGTCCAACAGCGCGACCTTCTCGGCCGAACGCAACGGCGTGTTCCACGGCACGATCACCGCGCCGGTGGCCAGCTTGAGCGTTGTGGTGAGGGCCGCCAGATGGCCCAGATAGACGGCGTTATCGGGACAAAAGGAGTAGTCCTCAAAATGATGCTCCACAGACCAGTGCGAGTCATAACCGAGTTCCTCTAACTGCGAGGCAAGGGCCAGCTCTTCCCGGTAGACCTGGCTGTCCGTCACACTGTCGTCATAGCCATAGCGCTGAAAGAGCGCGATTGTCCCGACTTGCATAACAAATCCTCCTGTTGTGTATCTTCCTATGCTCGCAGTTCCTGCGGGCCCATCTGTCCGTGTATTCTCAACTCTGTTTTTTCGGGCACTGTTCAGGCCGCGGGTTTCAGCTTGCCGCCGTGCGCTTCCATATACGCGACCAGACGTTGGCATTCCTCGTCAGAGACTTTATCTTCCAAGAGACTGATCCGGTCTCCCTCAAAGACGGCCCGCTCCTCGCCTTCCATGCGGCAGTCCGGCCCGCCGTCCGGGGTGAAGGTCGCCGCCCAGCGCATCCAGACCTCACCGTTCTTTTCCAGTGGTCCTTCAAGGACCTCAAGGCGGCGCGAGGCAAAGCGGCGGTCGAAGCCATTCACCGCAGCCTGAAAATCGCTCAGGATCGTGGCCCGGCTTTCGTGTCGTCCGCCCAGGGGTGGCCCGGCAATGAAGTCGTATACCGCGTCCTCGGTGAAATAAGGCTCAAGCACCGACCAGTCATCACTGTCATACGCCTCTTCAAAGACTTGTGCATATTCCGTGAACCGTTCGACAATACCCATACGATGATCTCCTTTTTCTCCCAGGTCAGTCTGGCTTGCGAGTCTGAGCTGGGAATATTTTTTGGCTACGTATCATACCGCTCAGCGAGATTACACGAGGAACCCACCCCGCCGCTACGCGGCACCCCTCCCAAGAGGGGATGTATTCTGCTCCCCTCCTCGGAGGGGTGGCCGCAGGCCGGGGTGGGTTCCTTTTTGCAGCACACGTCCCAGGAGGGGATTTTGACGCCCTTCTCGCCGGCCCATTACCTTGCCCCTTTTGTTGCCACCACGGTCCACGTACTGCTCACCGTGGCAACGACTTCATCTTGCCCATTTGTTATTGTCGCTTCAACAAACGCGACCCGCTGGCCCTTGCGCAGGACTTTGCCGGCTCCCTTGACCAGTCCTTTTTTGACCGGCTTGAGAAAACTGATTTTCAGCTCGGCGGTCGTGGCAAACTCGCCCTCATCCATCACCGATCCGATCGCGCTGCTCAGTAGCTCGTCGGCAAACACACTCAGATAGCCACCAGCCACATAGCCGAACGGATTTAACACGCGCGGGTGGGTCGCGTCCCATTCCCATTCAGACCGGCCAGGGCCAAATTGAACTGGCCGCAAACCAATCTCCCGGTGCGCCTGTGTGACATACTCTTCAGGGCGATTTTCGCGTAGGGCGGCATTCAGTTTTTCTACGGGCGAAAGCATATTTTCTCGTACCACCTTTTGATCGTATTCTCAAAAGGGTAGCCGCGTGCGGTGATTTCCGGCAGTATGAGCGGCCCGGAGATTACGATGCTCAAAGACATACTCAGCGCCCGTCTCGCCGAGGTGAAAGAAAATGGCCTGTATCGTCGCTTGCGTACAGTCGAGAGTGCGCAGGACGCGGCCATTATCCTTGAAGGCCAAGAGGTACTGCTGTTTTCTTCCAATAACTACTTGGGTTTGGCCAATCATCCGCTGCTCAAACACGCAGCCCAACAGGCGATTGAGCAGTATGGCTGCGGCAGTGGCGCATCCCGATTGATTTCCGGTTCAATGGCCGTCCATCACGAGTTGGAACACCGCCTCGCCAGGCTCAAAAAAGCGGAAGCGGCTCTCGTTTTTCCGACGGGCTATCACGCCAATATCGGGGTGTTGGCGGCTCTCATGGGGCCGGGCGATACGATCCTGAGCGACAGCCTCAATCACGCCAGTATCGTTGACGGCTGCCGCCTGTCGCGGGCTGACATCCGCATCTATCGTCACGCTGACACGGCTCATCTGAACGAACTGCTGAACGCGTGTCCACCGGCAGGCCAGCGCCTGATTGTGACAGACAGCGTGTTCAGCATGGACGGTGACCTGGCCCCACTGGCTGAGATTACTGCCCTGGCCCGGCAGTACGACGCCTGGGTGATGGTTGATGAGGCGCACGCCACCGGCGTGTTCGGGCCGCACGGCGGCGGCCTGGTTGAAGAACTCGGCCTGACCGAGCAGGTCGATATCCAGATGGGGACCTTGGGCAAGGCGTTGGGCTGCCTGGGGGCCTTTGTGGCCGGCAGTCACGAGCTGATTGACTGGCTAGTGAATCGGGCGCGGAGTTTCATTTATACCACGGCGATTCCGCCGGCGGTTGCGGCTTCGGTACTCGCCGCCCTCGACATTGTTGAGCAGGAACCCGGACGACGCCAGCAGTTGTGGGATAACACCCAGCTGCTGTCGGATGGACTCCGCTCGTTAGGCTATACGCTGGGTGCCACCCGCTCGCAGATTCTGCCGGTGATCATCGGCGAGGCGGACGAGACCATGCTCGTTGCCCAGGCCATCCTCCGGCACGGGGTCTTTGCCCACGGCATCCGCCCGCCAACCGTTCCGGAAGGCAGCTCGCGCATTCGCGTGACCCCGATGGCGACCCACACCCAGGACCAGCTGTCACGCACGCTGGACGCCTTTGCCGCTGCCGGCAAGGAGGTCGGGATTCGATGAGCAGCCCGTCGTATGCCGACCTCAAAGCCTGGGATCATGCCTATGTGTGGCATCCGTTTACCCAGATGCAGGACTGGTTGCAGGAAGACCCGATTATTATTGCCAGGGGTGAGGGCAATTATGTGATTGATGTCAACGGTAGGCGCTATCTGGACGGGGTCTCTTCGTTATGGTGCAACGTCCACGGCCATACTCATCCCCGCCTCAACAGGGCCATTACCAAGCAGGTCAACCGGATATCGCACTCGACCCTGCTCGGGCTGGCCAATATCCCATCCATACTGCTGGCGAAAAAACTGGTTGAGTTGGCACCGTCCGGGCTGACCCGTGTGTTCTATTCGGACGCAGGTGCCACCGCCACGGAAATCGCGCTCAAACTGGCGTTTCAGTACTGGCAGTTGCGCGGAGAAACCCAGCGCACCAAGTTTGCCTCATTAGTCGAAGCCTACCACGGCGATACCCTGGGCGCGGTCAGCGTGGGTTACTCCGAACTCTTTCATCATTTCTATCGACCCCTTTTGGCAGACACCGTCCGGCTGACCCCGCCGCATGTGTTTCGCTTTGTCCGCGGCATGTCGGCCGAGCAGGCGCTGGCCGCGGCCCAAGAAGAAGCCGAACACACCCTCGCCCGGCAGCATGCCGAGCTGGCAGCCGTGATTATAGAACCCCTCATGCAGGGTGCGGCCGGGATGTGGGCGCATTCGGTTGAATATGTGCAGACCCTACGACAGCTCACCCGGCAGCATGGCATCCTCTTGATCTGTGATGAGGTGGCCACCGGGTTTGGCCGCACCGGGAAAATGTTTGCGTGTGACCACGCCGACATCAGCCCGGATTTATTCTGTGTGGCCAAAGGCATTACCGGCGGCTATCTGCCACTCGCGGCCACACTGGCCACCGAGGAAATTTTCTCCGCCTTTCTCGCGCCCTACGAAGAGTTCAAAACCTTCTTTCACGGCCATACCTATACCGGCAATCCCGTGGCCTGCGCCGCGGCCCTGGCCAGCCTGGACATTTTTGCCGAAGAGCAGGTCCTTGAGCATCTGCAACCCAAGATTGCCCTGCTGACCCAACGCCTCCGCACCGACATTGCCGCCCTCCCCCACGTGGCCGACATTCGACACTGGGGCCTGATGGTCGGGATCGAATTGATGCGCGATCCGGTCAAGAAAATCGCCTATGAGCCAGCCGAGAAAATCGGCATGCGGGTCATCCGGGAAGCACGCAAACACGGCGTGATGATTCGACCGTTGGGCAGCATCATTATTCTCATGCCGCCGCTCAGCATTACCGAGGCTGAGTTGTCACACCTGCTCGATGTCGTCCACACCGCCATTCAGACCGTCACATGACAAGCCTGTTTATCACCGGCACGGATACCGGCATCGGTAAGACCCTGGTCGGCTGTGGCCTTGCCGCGGCCTTGACCGGCCAGGGTAAGCGGGTTGGCGTACTCAAGCCGGCAGAGACGGGCTGCGAAACGCGAGACGGTGTATTGCAGCCGGACGATGCCATGCGCCTGGCCGGCTATGCCCGCAGCAGCGTACCGCTTGAGAGCGTGTGCCCCTACCGTTTTTCCCCGCCGGTCGCCCCGAGCGTCGCGGCCAAGCAGGTCGGCGTGACCATTCAGCCGGAGCGGATTATCGAGGTGTTTCACACGATTGTCGACCAACACGATGTGACGCTGGTAGAGGGTGCCGGCGGATTATTGGTTCCGCTCGCAGGTCGCTATTCATTTGCGGACCTGGCCCGCGATCTCGGCATTCCGATTCTCGTCGTGGTCGGCTCAAAGCTGGGTGCGTTGAATCACGCTTTGCTGACGCTGCACTGTATTCAGACCCGCGGTCTACCCTTGGCCGGCTATATCCTCAACCATCCAACCCGGACGGCGGATGACGCCATCAAGACCAACGCTACCACCTTGGCCGGCCTGACGGATGTGCCGTGTCGGGGCGTTATTCCTCATCTTTTGTTGAGTGAAGATATCGACCGGGACCGCGTGATGCTGAGCGAGCTGTTCTCCACAGCGGTTGATCTTCCCGGACTGCTCGGATAGAGCAGAGTCCTGCCCAGCGCGTTTTGACGTTTTGACTGAAAGGGAAAATATGAATAATCTCTCGCATTTCTCGCACTTGGCGACCAAATCATTAGCCGGCGAGTTACTGTCGCGTGAAGAAGCCTTCTCTGTTTTACACACAGCCGACGAGGAGTTATCCGAGCTGCTGAATGCCGCCTTCACGGTGCGAGAAAAGTTCTTTGGCCGCAAGGTAAAAATCTGCGTCCTGCAAAACGCCCGCAGCGGCTTGTGTCCGGAAGACTGCAACTACTGTTCACAATCCTCCATCTCCAAGGCTCCGATTGATAAATACCGTCTCCTCTCAACGCACGAGCTGCTTGCCGGTGCACGCAGGGCCGCTCAGGCCGGCGCCCGGCGCTATTGCATGGTCGCCAGCGGACGCGGCCCGAGCGAGCGCGATATTGCCCATCTGACCGCGGCGACGCGCCAGATCAAAACCGAGTTTCCCGGCCTGGAGATTTGTGTCTCTCTGGGGCTCATGAGTGAACCCCAGGCCCGCGCACTCAAAGACTCCGGCGTCGGCTGGGTCAACCACAACCTCAACACCAGCCGTGAGTTTTACGCGCAGATCTGTTCAACCCATACCTATGAGGACCGGGTTGAGACCGTCAGAAACGTCAAGCGGGCCGGGCTGTCCACGTGCAGTGGCGGCATTATCGGCATGGGTGAAAAAGACGAAGACGTCGTCGAGTTGGCCTACGCCGTCCGGGCGCTGGACATTGACTCCGTGCCGGTCAATTTTCTGTACCCCATCGACGGCACTCCGCTCGGCCCGCGCAAGGACTTCAATCCGGTCCGAGGTCTCAAGGCCCTGTGCTTGATGCGCTTCCTGAATCCGCGCAGCGAAATCCGCATGGCCGCGGGACGCGAACTCTATCTCGGCAAATGGTCGGGGCTGGCCTTATATCCGGCAAACTCGATTTTTGTCGAAGGCTACCTCACCACCCCAGGCCAGCAGGCCCAGGACGCCCATCAACTCGTTGAAGCCGCCGGGTTCGAGGTGGAGCAAGCTGAGCAAGTCGAACAAGTCGAACAAGAAGACACACTAGGCGCAGAAGCACACCGGGCGGTGTAGACGCTTCACCTGTCTCTCTTCCCCCCCAAGAAGGCATTAAACCCGGCAACCTCTCTCCCCAGCCCTCTCCCTCATGGGGGCGAGGGAGCAGGTTCCTGCTCCCTGCCGGGAACTTGAGCAGTCTCTACAGAGGTGGTAGGCGTGCCAAGGGAGGGGATGTCTTATGCGTATATGCTGGCTTGTTACCGTTTGTCTGGTGCTCTTGAGCGTTCCAACGCACGCCGAAGAAAAGCGGCCGAAAATTCGCTTTGGGCTGCAAGTCGCGCAACAGCAAACCACGGTCGAAGAACTCAAAGATGTGTGGCAGGAAGCCGAAGCGTTGGGCTTCGATACCCTATGGGTGAACGATCACCTGCTGCCCAGCGTGGGC
Source organism: Binatia bacterium (assembly GCA_963664395.2). GTDB lineage: Bacteria > Desulfobacterota > Binatia > Bin18 > Bin18 > Bin18. Next base: position 305,520 of record OY761159.2, read on the forward strand.
CCGTCGGACGGGCCCAATTTTGAGTCCTGGACCTTGCTCGGGGCGATGGCGGTCTCTACCTCAAAAATTCGGATTGGCTGTATGGTGACGAGTAATACCTTTCGCCATCCGTCCATCCTGGCAAAAATGGCGACCACGGTTGACCATCTGAGCAACGGGCGGCTCATTCTCGGTATTGGCTCCGGCTGGTTCAAACGTGAGCACGAAGCGTATGGGGTCGAGTTCTCAACCATGAAAGGCCGCGCCCGGCGTCTCGACGAAGCGCTGCAAGTGATTACCAAGCTCTGGCAAGCCGACCCGACCACGTCGTACGAAGGAAAGTATTATTCGCTGGTTGACGCGCCGTTTGTCCCCAAGCCGCTTCAGCAACCGATGCCACCGATTATGATTGGCGGCATCGGCGAAAAGCTGACCCTGCCGCTTGTCGCCCGCTATGCCCAGATGTGGAACGTGCCGATTCTCTCGCCCGGCCAGTTTGCCAAAAAGAATCAGGTCTTGGAGCAGTACTGCAAAGATATCAACCGAGACTGTAGCGAAATTGAACGGTCCTATCTGACACCGATGTACCTCAATCCGAGCCCCGAAGCCATGCAAAAAGTGCTGCAACGCGCTATGACCATGCGGAGCATGACTGAGGCGGAAGCACGCCGGACGATTCTCGCCGGCACGCCGGCTGAAATCCGCACGCAGCTCCAGGCCTATATCGATATTGGCGTCACCCACTTCATTATTAATCTGCGTCGTCCGGGACTGTACGATCGAGAGGCCGTGCGCGTCTTTGCTAAAGAAGTCATGCCGGCCCTGCGCTAACGTTCCATAACATGGCCGTCTCCCCCCAACGCCGCGCCCTGCTGCTTATGATTCTGACGGCCCTGGTGTGGTCCGGTCTGTTTCCAACCGGGAAAGTCGCCCTGCGCAGCATCCCCCCCTTTACGTTTGCGGCTATTCGTTTAACCATTGGTGCCGCTCTCCTCTTTCTCTATCTTCGGCGCAAGAATGACGCTGAAGAGATGCCGATCAACTGGACACCACGACTGGTTGGCAGTTTCCTTTTCCTCGGCTTCACCGGCTATCTGCTGTCTGTGGGCGGAAGTTATCAGGGTCTGCGTTTAACCACGGCCACGAATGCGGCCCTGCTCAACGCGGCGTCGCCTATTGCCATTGCGCTCTTGGCGGGTGTGTTTCTGAAAGAGAGAATGTCGTCCAGGATGCTGCTGGGCATTGTTATTTCTATTGTTGGCGTTGGGGTTATTGTTGCGCGGGGCTCGTGGCAGGTCATTACCGCCAACGAGTACAACCCAGGCGATCTTATTATTGTTGCCACGTTGTTTGCCTGGGGCATCTATACGACCTATGGCCGCCACCTCATGCAGGAGGTCTCTCCGCTGGCAGCCACGACCTATGCCTATATTGCCGGCGCGACGTATTTAATCATTGCCTGCTGGTGGACGGAGTGGGAGAGTTGGCAGTTCGCACAAACGCGCTGGGATTCCTGGCTGGCGCTGGCGTATCAAAGTACGCTCGGGACATTCGCTCACTTCTGGTACTATCAGGCGGTTGAAATCCTGGGGCCCAGTCGGGCCGGCGTGTTTATCAATCTGGTGCCGGTCATGGCCATTGGCATCGCCTATGTCTTTCTTGATGAGGCGTTAACCCTTCCCCATCTGGTTGGCGGGCTCATTGTGCTGGTTGGCGTCGGCGTAGCAGCCCGGCGCTCATAAAGGATGAGAACTCAAGTAACCGCAGCCGCCGCAGCCGCCTCAGCCACCCCATTCTGGCTGTGCGCGACCACCCATTCACCGGTCCGACTGAGCGTAATACCGTCCGGACCAAGATCGTCAGGAAGGTGACGGGCGGATTGAACCGCCTTCTCAAAGGCGTCGTTGCCCTCCAGCCCCAAGGCTTTCAGGACCGGGTTATGGACCTTTTCACGGTGGATCTCGCCGCTGTACAGCTTGGTCCGCAAGATGGCGCGCAGATAGCTACGGGCATTGGGAATAAAGCGCAGGGCTGGCATCTCGAATCCGCGAAAGACGGTGTCCAAAGTCTCGAACGCGAACGACGGGAAGTATTTTATATGGCTTTGCACAACTTTCAGAAAGAGACCGTGATGGGTGATCTCATCCTGGCCGACAACGCGCAAGGCTTCTGAGGCGCCAATCTCAGAGCCACATTTTTTCTCTTGCAGCGTGGGCATGGCCGGCAGGCCATATTCTTCACGAATACGCGCCCGCATTTCTTGATAGTTGAAATAGGTCGCTCGCTCCTGGACCATTGCATAGCTCGCGCTTCCGAGTGGAGTGTCGAGGCCGGGATGGTGGTCTGCGTCCCACCGAACTTCTTGCACCTTATTGAGGTAAGCCTGGATTTCAGCCTCGGTGCGGACCCCGGAATGCTGCAACACGATTTCCCATGCGACGCCGTGGCGCGCTTCTTCCGCCCCCCACTGCAACTGCATATTCCGCCGGGTGCGGTTGTGTCGAAAGAGCTCAAGCCCCGTCGTCACATAGTCGGCAACGTATTCTTCCACGCCGAGGAAACCCTCTAGTAAGTTGACCGTTTCTTTGCTCAAGCGGTCCCCGAACTGACGCATCTCTTCAAGCGGGAAATCGTGCCACGGGGACCAATTGCGCGTCTTCATAGCTCGGCCGAAATACTCGATATAATGCCCCAGCACCTCTCGCTCGAGCGCATGCTGTTTGGCCGCAGGCGTCCACGGACTGTTCACAATCTCCAGGCGGGTGGGTGGTGTTGCGCGTTGTAGTGAAGACATAGACGGCTCGGTATTCCTTTTCGCGCAACAGGCGGGCTCTTTTGCCTTGTCGCACTCCCCAGTCCTCCGGGCATGGCTCGGGAAGCGAGGCGTATAGGGTTTCCTTATATATAAGGCGTGCTTCTTCTCTCCACCCGCACCCTACACTATTCTTTAGCCTGTTGTCACGCGCCTCCAAATAAGATGTTGGAATTGCGGGTATGATACCTGAAGCGAGAGAGCATACGCTTTTCCCTTGTGCCGCAGCGTATGCTATAGACAGTGTTACACACTACAAGAAGGAGGGTTAAGCATGGCGATTGAAGTTGTTGAACTCCATCATCACGGGATTCGGATCGGCAATACCCAAGAGGATGCGGAAAAGGCCCGGGATTTTTATTCCGGCGTCCTGGGATTAGGGACTGATCCGGCCCGGCCCAATATTGCATCCATTCCCGGCTTTTGGATGTATGTCGGTCAAGGGGAAAATACGACCCAGATTCATCTGATGGGTGCCAAAGGTAAGTCACCCATGGCGCGGTCCAAAAAAGAAGACCCCACCCTGCCCCACGTCGCCCTTGCGGTCAAAGATATGAAGGCAGCGCGCAAGGAACTCGATAAGCGCGGTATCTGGTATTGGGGCATTCAGGGCTTAGTCGGCCAGAATTCGGATCAGGTATTTGTCCGCGACCCCTTTGATAATATTATCGAGCTGCATCAGGTCGGGACGTGTACGTGCAATAAGGTTGCGCTCAAGCCCGCGAGAAAACGAACCGCATCGGCAAAACGGACGGCCGCCAAGCAGCGAACGACGGCGAAAAAGAGGACGACGGCGAAAAAGTCGGCTGCTTCCAAGAAGTAAAACAGACGAAGCAAGACATGCCGTATACCGAACGCCTCCTCTCAGCCGACTCTCATATCGTGGAGCCAGCAGACCTGTGGCTGACACGTATGGATAAAAAATGGCGAGATAAAGCGCCCCGCATTGAGGCGCTGGACGAGAGCGGTGATTATATTGTCATTGACGGTCTCCGTCCGCGTCCGTTGGCGTTTGAAGGTCCGATGCAGGATCTCAAGGCCCAAGGCATGGATATCCCCTCTCCCAAGGGCTTTAAGTATTCGGATAATCGCCCTGGGAGCTGGGACCCGCATGAACGGCTGAAAGACCAGGACATGGATGGGGTGTCTGGGGAAGTCATCTATCCTGGGGTGGGTCTGACACTCGTGCGCGCCCCGGATGCCGAATACCTGTACGCCTGCTGCCGGGCGTATAACGACTGGCTGGCAGAGTATTGTTCGGCCTATCCGGATCGACTCAAAGGGGTGGGCATGGTTCCGTGTCGGGGTCCTATCGAATGGGCCATTGAAGAAACGGAACGTTGCGCCACGTTGGGTCTCGTCAGCGTCATGCTCCCAGCCTGGGTGGACGACCGTCCGTTTAATCTGCCCGACTGGGACCCGCTATGGGCGGCGCTGCAGGACATGAACCTCATTGCCAGCATCCACATTGGAGGCCGCGACCCGTTTGGCCGAGCGCACGGTCCGGGGGCCGGTGGAATCATCATCGGTATTGTGAAGTTTGAGATGAACGATACCCTGCAGCACCTTATTTGGGGTGGCGCTCCGGTCCGCTTCCCCAAGCTGAAATGGGCCTTGGTCGAAAGCGGTATCGGCTGGATTGGCGCTGCGCTGGGCTTTATGGACCACTGGTGGCGGGATCATAAGGGCTGGATGGAGCCACGTTTACCTGAGCGACCAAGTACGTATTTCCACCGTCAGTTTTATGCCACGTTTGAGGATGATCGAGCCGGGGTGCTCACCCGCGAGTTACTGGGAGTAGAGAACCTGATGTGGGGCTCGGATTATCCGCACACTGAAGGGGTATGGCCGTTCTCGCGCAAGCAGGTAGCGGATAATTTTTCTGCCATTCCAGAAGACGATACGCGCAAGATCGTACACGATAACTGCGTCAGGCTGTACGGTTTTCCCGCGGAGTAGCACTGAGAGCATGAGGGATTAGGGGACTGGGGACTGGGGACGATGGTGAGCCGGTATCAGAAAATTCTCCACCGCCTCTTCCCCTCTCTATTCCCTGATTCCCAGCCGCCATCTCCTCCGGTGCGCGTTCCACTCGGCGCGTTGGATGATTTTCCGGACGGCCAAGGCAAGCCGGTCGTCATAGCCGGAAGAAAAATCGCGATCTTTCGACTGGGTGAAGAGGTGTATGCACTGCATAACTCCTGTCCGCATAATCGCGTCCCACTGTCCGGTGGCAGCCTGACAGGTCACACGCTTATATGCCGAGCGCACCGGGCCCGCTTCGATATCAGATCGGGAAACGTTCTTCGGGGGCCTGCCCGCAAGCCGGTTCGGACCTATCCCGTGTATCGCACAGGCGACACGCTCGAAATCGAAGTCGGCTAGCACGTATTCCTCAAAGAGAAATAGTCAATGGAAAATGCCTGCTCACTCATGAGACGGAGACTGCATTTGCTCGACTTCCCATTCCCAGGGGAGGGCGTACTTCTTTTTGCTATTGCAGTCTTTGCATGCAGCAACGAGGTTGCCTTTGGTCGACTTGCCGCCTCGGACGAGGGGAATAAGGTGATCCATGGTGAGTTCAGCAGGTGAAAACTTCTGCTGACAGTAGTAACACACCCCACTCGCACGTTTGCGCTTCCACCAGGCTGAACGGCGCAGTTCACGGGCGCGATTTTTTTCACGTTGGATGTCGGCCGATGTGACGTCCGACAAGAAATCATTTTTAAGTGGAGTCCGACCCATTGTCCTTCTCCCGGCGTGCCTCTTAGCCTAGCATAGAATACGGCTGGAAAAAGATATTCTCCTTCGAGGGGGTTTTTTCCGGTCGAACGCCAGCTCTACAGGAATCCAATAAAAAAACGGGGCGCTCCTAAGAAGAACGCCCCGTTCCGTATCTACCTACGTGGGATGTACGAGACCCGAGTGCTTAGTGTGAGCCCTCATGCTCCTTATCCATATCCTCGCCGCCCTCGGATGCTTCGGCAGCCGCCTCTTCCGTACCTTCAGCAGCCGCCTCTTCCGTACCTTCAGCAGCCGCCTCTTCCGTACCTTCGGCAGCCGCCTCTTCCGTACCTTCGGCAGCCGCCTCTTCCGTACCTTCGGCAGCCGCCTCTTCCGTACCTTCGGCAGCCGCCTCTTCCGTACCTTCGGCAGCCGCCTCTTCCGTACCTTCGGCAGCCGCCTCTTCCGTACCTTCGGCAGCCGCCTCTTCTGCATCGCCATGGTGATCTGCATACACGCCTATGGGAGCTCCGACGAGTCCTATGGTCAGGGCACATGCCATCATTGTTGTCCAACGCTTCATCTGTAGTCTCCTTTCGTGCGGCTGCTCTGTCCGAGCTTCGCTCGCTTCACTTCCTCTATTATATTCAACCTTTTCCCGATTAAAACAAGCTCCCACGTAGAAAACGTTGCCTCCTTACAAACACCTCGCTCCGATGACTTACTCGCTCTTGTTATTTTGTATGGCACCTGTCATTGCATGAGTAGTATTCTTAGCCGCGATTTTGGCTCAGGCAAGCGGACTAACCTGTTGGGATACTGTCTTATCACAAAAATCATGAAAGTCCATTCTATTAGCATATCCATTGCCCTTCCGAGCACAGGAGTTTTACACGACGCGGGGTAGCGATAGGATGGCAGATAGTACGGAAAAGAGCAGCAAAAGAAGGGGGTACCACGCGCTCCGGGGGCTTCTGAGTTCACAATTTCTGGGGGCGTTTAACGATAATGTCTATAAGATCGTGCTGTCATTGCTCACCGCAAACCAGGCCCTCGCCACAGGTGAAGGCAGCAGCGCTATCGCGCTTATTGGCGCCATCTTTATCCTGCCTTTTGTGCTGTTCTCGGGCTATGCCGGCTATGTGGCGGATGTGTTCAGCAAGCGCACTGTTCTGATCACCGCCAAATGTCTTGAAATCGTCAGTATGGGCTTAGGCATTTTCGCCTTTCTGGCGGGTCAGCTCCCCCTCATGCTGGGGGTGTTGTTTCTCATGGCCCTTCAGTCCACTTTTTTTAGTCCGGCCAAGTACGGTATCTTGCCCGAACTGCTCCCGGACCGTGACCTCTCCCGAGCCAATGGGCTGATGGAGATGGGCACCTTTCTGGCTATTATCCTTGGCACCTCGATCGGGAGTTTTCTGTTTACGACCTGGAACGATCAGCTCGAACGGGTCGGCCTTGTTCTTCTTGGGCTCGCGCTGGTCGGCAGCCTGGCCAGCCTGACTATTCCACCTGTTCCGGCCTCAGGCTCTCACAAGTCGTTCCCGCTTAACCCGTGGGCTGAGATCGCACTCGGATTGAAACGTCTCACCCACGAAAAGGTGCTCTGGCTCGCCGCCCTTGGGACTGCCTATTTCTGGTTTCTCGGAGCCCTGCTGCAGATGGACCTCATTCTGCTGGGCAAAGAGGTCATGCAACTGAACGATACCCAGGTTGGTCTCTTGGCCACGTTTTTGGCAATCGGCATTGGCACGGGCAGTCTCGCGGCCGGTCGGCTGTCGGGCGATACGGTTGAACTGGGTCTTGTGCCGCTGGGATCAATCGGCATGGGTATTTTCTCCTTGCTGTTGGCTGGCTCTGCCTCCTCCTATGCTCAGACTGCAGCCATGCTGGTTGGCCTGGGCTTCTCCGGCGGACTCTTCATTATCCCTTTACAGGCCTTTTTGCAGCAAAAGAGCGGCGCTCAGGAAAAAGGCCGCGTGCTTGCCACAACAAATTTTCTCACCACAGTCGGCATCCTGATCGCCTCCGGGGCACTGTGGCTGCTGAGAGATTTTCTGGGGATTCAAGCTGACACGATTATTGCGCTGAGTGGCGTTTGCACCTTTGGCGCGACTGCCTATTTGCTGTACAGCCTGCCTGATTTTCGGATTCGCTGCTACCTGTGGCTGTACGGAAAGAAAACAGAATGCCGACTGCTATTGAGACGCCTCGTATTCTCTATACTGAGTGTTCTCGTTTTGACGGTCAGCCCAATCACTCCTGTTGCCTCGGCAGATACTGAGAACGTGATTTTGCTCCACGGTCTGGGCCGGAGCCGCTGGTCAATGCGGACCATGGAAAAGGCGCTCACACAGAGCGGCTACCGTGTCTTTAATATGGGCTATCCGTCTACCACTAAGGCTATTCCAGACCTCGCCGCGGAGCTTCACGTACAGGTCCAGCACTGCTGCCATACGAACCAGACACATTTTGTGACTCACTCGTTAGGCGGCATTCTGGTTCGGTCATACCTCACGCACTATCCCCTCGATAATCTGGGCCGGGTGGTGATGCTCAGCCCGCCGAATAAGGGCAGTGAACTGGTTGATGTTTTGGGCAAAGTCGGAGCATTCACCTTCATCCTCGGTCCGGCCAGTGGACAGCTCAGCACTCAGCCGTCGAGTATTCCGAACCAGCTCAATCAGCGCGGTCCGGTTGATTTTGAACTCGGTGTTATCACTGGTAATCGGAGCTTCAACCCACTGACCTCGTGGCTCATCCCAGGGCCGGATGACGGGCGGGTCTCTGTCAACAGTGCCCAAGTTGCCGGTATGGCCGACTTTCTCGTGGTTCCTCGCACCCATACCTTCATCATGTCGAGCCGGACGGTCATTGAGCAGACCGTCAATTTTCTACGCACTGGGAAATTCGAGCGCCTCTGAGGCAGTAGCGATTGCCCTCCTTACTCTTGCCCGGTCTCCAATTTCCCTAGCCCATCCGCCTGAGCCCAGCCCTCAGATATTGGAGTGAAGTAGAACATATCCACCCGGCGGGATGTGAACTTCCACACTCCATCCACCTTGACATACTCATCATGCAGGCGTCCTGCGCCAATTAGGCTCTCGTCGCCACGTGTTGCCCGGTTCTCAACCGAACAGATGCCGGTCGCGGTGTCTCCGTGAATCTGCATGACATGGTTCGTGAAAAACGGTTTGACCTTGAGGGGCCACGTTGTACGGTAAAATTCTTTGAGGGCGTCTGACCCTTGAATGACCCCTCGGCCCATGGCACTGAAATCCACTGAGCCGTCAGCCGTGAACAAACCGGCCATTTTCTCTTCATCCTGGGCTTCAATTGCCAGGCCGTATTGGTAGGTCAGTTCTTTAATGTGTTCCCGGTCCCACAGTTCTTGAACCATTTCCTCGTGTGTCATTTCTCCTTCTCCTTTTTCTTTACCAGCAAGACTCGCCAACGAAGAGAACTATAGAGTGTCGCCCCACGAACGGCAATGTGTAGGTATGCCTCTGATGCCCGAGCAACACATTGCTGCTTAGGAAACAGGCAATCTCTCGCCTAGGACTTTGTACGACGGGCAAAATCCTTTGTATTCCAGCACTATTCCCACTCAGAAGAGTGGCATTTGATTTGCTCTGTATTAAATCGTTCGACTTCTCTTTTCATGCAATGTTTACGCTGATGTCACCAAGGAGACAAAAAGGACGGTTACTCTCGAAGAAACGGAAACGATGGTCACATAGGTGACGATGGTTTGCTTGGTTGGATGCTGAAATCGCCGTAGAGTAGAGGACGTTCACACAAGACACATGAAGGAGAATGGCAATGGCAGAGAATAATGTCGCGAATATGATGACGGATGCCATGAAGGTATATAAGACCATGTTCTTCGACCTCCCCGTGGCTGGCGTGCGGCAGAGCTTGGGCCTGACAGGTGATAAGGAAACAACGACAAGCGCCTGGAGTGGCTATGACGCCCTGGTCCAGATGACCTCTCGGGGCATCCATAGCCTGTATCGCACCCCACAGTTCGCAGAGGTAACAGCGCGTTCACTGGATGGGTTTTTGCGCTGGCAGCAGGTCGGCAATGCATTGACCAAGACCATTCTGACTGGATTGACCCAAGCAGCGGGACTGCCGTCAGCAAACGAAACCAAGGCACTCCAAGCCGAAATTCGCGCCCTCAGAGAAGAAGTGACTGCCCTCCGGGGAGGGGCAGAACTCAGAGCGGTAGCTCCAAAGGTTGAGCAACCAGCGGCTGCTCTCAAACGCGTAGCCGCGTAGTTCGGCCCCGTTCGATTTATTCGTCCTCCTTCGCTCGCTGGAATAACAAGGAAGAGGGACCGCGGTCCCTCTTTTTTTCTGCTCGCATATCCTTTAACAAGTCAGATATGGCTCAAAACAGGACGCAAAGACGTTTAACGCAGACTGAGGCAGCATTTCTCTACAGAGAGAAACCACACACCCCCATGCATATTGGGGGCTGTAGTCTGTATGCCGGCCATCTTTCAAAAGATGAGCTGTGTTCATTAATTGAAAGTCGTTTCGACCGCCTGCCCCAGTATCGTCAGAAGGCTGTTTTCGCTCCTCTGAACATTGCCCATCCGACCTGGGAGGATGATCCGGATTTCGATCTTGACTATCATATAGACGAAGTCACCCTCCCTCCGCCCGCCGACGATCGGGTGATTTCTCAGGTATGCAGTCAACTGTTTACCGCTCCATTAGACCGAAACCGGCCCTTGTGGAAACTGACCCTCATCCACGGCCGTCCGGATGACGACACCATGGTCCTGGCTCGCGTCCACCAAGCGATGCTGGAAGGCGTCTCCGGCATTGATCTGATGCTCGTCTTGCATGACCTTAAACCAGAGAGTACTCACAACTCACCAGCACCCAATTCGTGGGAACCTGAAGCCATTCCCGATGCTGTGACGCTTATGCAGGAAGCCATTCGAGACCGGATGACTGATATTGTGCAGTGGTGGGCTGATCATAGTTTTCAGGTCCTCCGCTCCCCGCTCCAAGGCTCGCGTTCAATGCGGCTGGGCAACGCGGTTATGAATGTTATTCCCACTCTCATGCAACCTGTGCCGCGCACCCCATTCAATGCCAAGCTATCAGGCCAGCGTCAGTTGACTTGGCTCGAATTCTCTTTTGCTGAAACACGCTTCATTCGCTCGGTTCTGAGAGGGACAGTAAACGATGTTGTGCTTGCTATTATTGCCGGAGGTATTGGACGCTATTTGCGAGCCAAGGGACACAACACAGACGGTCTGGAACTCCGCGTTGCTTCTCCCGTCAACCTCAAACGACACGAACCACGCAACAGACGCGGAGGGCCATCCACAGACCGGACTTCAACCATGTTAATCCCGCTGTATGTAGGCATTACCGACCCGATTTTGCGGCTATCCGCACAAAAGGCAACGGTCGAGGAACTACACGAGCAGGACCAGGCCGGAACCTTCCATACGGTAAAGTCTTTGGCGATATGTATCCCGCCAGCGTGGCAGGCGCTCGCCGGCCAAGCGCCGTCGATGAGTGCGCTGGCGAATACTGTTGTCATGAATATTCCCGGTCCACAGGTCCCGCTGTACCTGGCCGGGCATAAACGACATGCGTTTTTTCCTATGGGTCCTTTAGCGGCGCAAGTCGGACTGTTCCATGCTGTTGCCAGCTATAATAAGAAGCTCTCGATTGGCATCACCCTTGACCCACAACTCATGCCGGATGGGTGGCAGTATGCCGACTGCCTGAGGGAGTCCTTCCTTGAATTGCGGGAAGCGGCTGAGCAGTTTTCAAAGCGGTCGGCCAATGCCGACACACGCCCAGCCGATACGCGTACCAGCACAGCCTAAACGCGTCGTTCTCTCCACTCGACAGAGCGCCTACGCTGAATGAACGTGGCCGGATAGGCCCGTCATGTCGTAGGCCATAATAATAAGGTCTCGAGTCTGTCCAGAACGGTCAATGACAAAATCCGGCAAGAGCGCCTCAGTTTGGAATCCGAGGCGTAGGAACATCGCGCGTGCCCCTGGTTGGTCCGGCATCATCTGAGCAACCACTTTGCTCAGTTCTAAATCATGCGCAATGGCAATAATCTCCTCTGCCAACGTCCGACCTAATCCGTGAGAACGGTACTCCGGGGCGAGCAAGAGACGGATTTCTCCAAGATGACGCTGCCACGTCACCCCATTATGGTGCAGAATGGCATAACCAGCCATCTCCTCCCCGTCTTCAGCAATGAGAGTAACCGTCTTGCGGGCTTCAAGATTGCGCACCCATTGCTTCACGACTTCAGGGTCCGTGATGTCAATCCGCAAATGCAGGAGATCGTCTGCGGGTAAGCTATGCGCAAAACTGACAATGCGATCAGCATCAAAGGATGTCATTAAGCGTAAAGTCACACTCAACCCATCACGGAGAGTAATCGTATGAGGATAAGGACGTTCGATGTGCATCCGTGCTTCAGCCATATACTTCTCCTTCAAGCCGCCTGGATGATTCCCATCAGCACTATTGTTGCTAACAAGAGTGAGCGGAGGACGTTAGCAGATATCAGTTCAGGAGCCAATCAGGCCAAAAGAATCCCACCCAAGAATTCCGGGTGATGACCCTCGGCTTTCTTTCCCTTGCGCTTTTTGCTACGCTTGCAAGAGTTATCACCTATTGCAAGCAAACGTTTGGCCGATACTTTTTAGAGAGAGCGTGTAGGGATGGCACCGGACAATCCCCTTTCTTCCCCGTATACTGAACTGAAGGACACGGAGCGTTTTAGTACGCTCTTCTGGCAATTAACCGCTGCCTATCCAGACTCATATCGCCAACTGTGCGCTCTTCTCCGAGACGACATCTACCGCCATCCACCGGGCCCTAAGGCGTCAGGGGAGCCCGTTCTTCTTATTCCCGGATTTCTTGCCGGTGACTGGACCTTACAGTTATTAGCTGGGTGGCTGCGCCGAATGGGGTATAATCCCTATTTCTCCGGGCTGGACTGGAATGTCGATTGTCCGAACCGAACAGGCCATTTGCTACGCTGGCGGCTGAACCAGATCATTCGGGAGACGGGCTATCCTCTCATTGTTTTTGGCCACAGTCTCGGCGGCATGCTCGCCCGTTTTTTGGGTACAAATTTCCCCGACCAAGTCCGCCATGTTGTCACTATGGGTTCTCCCATTCAACGAACAGAAAATGTGAGCCCGTTGGTTTTGTTTGCCTCACGCGTACTGCAACCCTTGCGGCGCTGGCGCGGAGAACTTCCCTCCGAGTGCGGAACGCTCCACTGCAACTGCCACTTTAACCGCAGCGTTATTTCACCCATGCCTGAAGAAGTCGGATTTACCTCAATCTTCTCCAAGCAGGACGAAGTCGTGGAGTGGAACGCCAGTATCGACCCTCAGCGCGAAAACCGGGAAGTAGCTGGACGCCATATTGGTCTGATCGTGAACTCGCAGGTCTACCGCATCCTGGCGGACGTTCTCTCTCGCCTACACAAGCAAGAACGGGAACCCCATCTGACAGTTGCCTTGTCCTCGCCAGACAACACCCAGGCCTGAAAAACGAATGGGCAGTACGAAGGGGGGTACGAGCGACGGCTGTTACACGAAAAACGATTTGTCAGAGTAGCGTTACTCAGGCGATGACGTCATGAACCCTTTTGCCAAGTCGTTCGTCCCTTCAACTTTCTTCTTATAAATATCAGCCTCCCAGAGCGCGTCGTGGGTCCCATCCTTATCCGTGTACGTAAAGCGAACCCACCGACCTCCCGGAGCCTCGAAGATATTGAAATATTGACTGAGTTCTTCGTTGATCCGGTCTGACTGAGAGAGCAACCCGGCCTCCCACGGACCCATGGTCCACGGGTTCCCGGCACGGCCTGCAATAGTCCGCCCTTTCTCTACGTTCGAAATAATACTGAACCCGTCTTCAGTCGCATGCCCTTTGACGATCTGAATCGCCAATTCCTCCTTCTGTCCCATGGGTCGCTCGCCACATGCCCAGATAAAAAGACAACTGACCATGACCAGGCAAGAAAATAGCTTCTGATACGCGTATACTTTTCGCATCCGCTCTCCTCCATCGCAGAATAGCGGGCTCGTCGTCCCGCTGCACATTTTCTATAGGATGGGCATATTACAATGAAAAGCCGACTGGGTCTACGGGACGCACTCCCTCTCAGCGGAATATGGAGTGAAAATAGGGGCACCTTGCTTTATTGTCACCTAGGTGACAATAAAGGGGACGTGAATGAAAACAGTAATATCCTCGGGCAGTTAAGCATCAATCTGCTCCGTCCTATGCCCGACCTATGGCAGAGCGCGTATGGCACGTACACCTGTCCTTAATGTCACAACGATCCGGCGGCTGAAAGCCTTTCCCTGGGCCTCAGACCAACAGGTTGAGCGGCTGCTGAGTCAGATGGCTCTGCATCACATCGAAAAACGCACCGTCTTGTTTAACGAGGGAGTTCCCTCAGATTCGGTGTATTTTCTGATTTCCGGCGTTGTCAAACTATCCTTGCGCAGTCCGGATGAAGAGCGTGTTCTGGTCAGTCTCATCTCGCCTGGGGAGTTATTTGGTATTACCTCCTTGATGCCAGGTATGTACCGCGCCTTTCGCTCAGAAGCGTTTAGCGATTGCTGGGTAAGTTCAGTCCGCCCGGACATTTTTGTGACGACGCTGCTTGACGTTCCATTTGTGGATTTTAGCGCCATGATGGAAGGAACCGTAGGCCGTTGGTTTGCTCTCCTCTACCGTTATACGCATTTTCAGGGATCTAGCCTGAGACAAAAACTTGCCTTGGCGCTGCTCGAACTGGCGCAAAAATTCGGTATTCAGGATGCCCGTGGGACCATGCTGATCTTACAGCTCACCCATGAAGATTTAGCTGATCTTGTGGGCGCGTCACGCCAGAAAGTGACAGAGCATATGCAGGAGCTGGCACGCCAGCAGGTGTTACTCCGGGATGGACGCAAGCTCATCGTCCATCCGGACCGCCTGCGGGAAGCAGCCGGCTTATCGCTGGACGAGAAATGAGGGCAAGGCTGAGGATATCACAGACGTAGGGATATCCTCAGCGCAAGAGATAACACCGATTTAATTGCTCGCTTCCGTTGCAGCCTCTTCAGCCTTGGGCTCAAGCTGCCAGAGCTGACGGGTCATTGCGGTGGACGAGTCAAGAATCTGGCGAGCGAATGACCGCTGTGTTTCAAAAATCGATGCGAGCGGCGTGTCCTTCGCCCACTCCGTTGCCTTTTCGCTCATCTCAAAAGCCTGACTTGCCCATTTTTCGCTGGACGCAAGCGACTGGGCAGCCATTTGCTTCATTGATTCACCGAACGGCAGGTTCATCTCGCTCATCATCTTAACAAACGGATTGTTGCTTGTATCGAACATCTTACTAAAAGAATTGCAGCTCCACATGTTATCGGCCATAAGAAACCTCCCTGTTTGGTTGTGAGATTACCGACTCTGTCGGCCCATTTTTGACTGATTCAATGCTAACTATAAGCGCTAACTTTTGCAAGCGTTCGGAGCAAGAAAAACGTCACCTAAGTGACAATAATGTTCTTTTTATGACGTGCCACTACTGTCATTCACCTGCCGGAAAGACCGGTACATATCGATCATCATTTCACGCTGGCGGGCAGACAGGTCGGGATCGTGCAAAACGGCTTTGATCACATCGCTCTCCTCAGCTTCTTGTGGGTCAAGAATACCGGCCTGGCTATACAGGGTTTCAGCCGAAAGGCGCAGCCCCTTGGCTAAGGACTGAAGGATCATACTGCTCGGCGTCCGCAGCCCTCGCTCAATCTGGCTGAGGTAGGGGTTCGAGATTCCGCACATATCCGCCAACTGCCGTACAGAGAGCTGCGACAGCTCACGCTGACGCTTAATAAATTCTCCAAGCGTGACGTAGGGGTCCAATCGTTTCTGAGCCATGTCAATATGCTAACAAAATACGCTAACTTTTGCAAGCGTTCAAACAATCGAAAATTTCAAGCGGTTTTCCCGGTATCGGCGCTATGAGTCCAATACCCCCATGGCTTGCAATTCTCGCCGTAGCCCAGCTTGGGCTTCATCCGTGAGCGCTGCAATCGGTTGCCGAGCGGGACCTGCGGGAAGGTCGCGGAGTTGCATGGCGGCTTTGATAGGCGCAGGAAACGAGCCGAAGCCCATGGCCAACCAAAATCGCGTCAGACGGTTTTGAACTTCCCAGGCTTTGTCATGCTGTCCGGCATCAAAGAGGCGAACGATTTCCAGCGACAGTTCAGGACACACGTTGGCGCTCCCTAAGACTGCCCCCTGACTGCCAGCCAACAGGCCGGGCAGGACCAGGGTATCAATACCAGTCAGAACGCTGAAATCTGACCGCCGCCGCAACAGAAGATTGTTCAGCAGCGTCAAATCTCCGCTGCTGTCTTTGATACCCTCGATATGCGCGTAGCGTTCAGCCAATATTCGCACTGCAGGCGGCTCTAGGACATTTCCCGCCAACATCGGGATATTGTACAGCAGAAGGGGCAGCGTCGTCGCCTCAGCAATTGCGCAGTAGTGCCGGATCATCTCGTCTTGGGTTGGACGAATAAAACTCGGCGGCACGGCACATACATAGTCTGCACCCGCGGCTTGAGCTGCTTCAGTCAGCCGCACGGCTTCACGCGTTGAGGAAACGCCCACGCCGGCAATGACCGAAATACGTGAGTTGACGATTTCCACCGTTTGCTGAAAGAGCTGCACTTTCTCCTCAAAACTGAGCGCCCAGGACTCCCCCGTACTACTGACGATAAACACGCCGTTGAGACCTTTCCCGATTGACCATTCCAGGATCTTCTCTAACCCCTGCTCGTCAATATTCTCATTTTCATCAAACGGCGTAATGAGCGCTGAATAAATGCCGCGTAACATGAGCTACTCCTTTTCCCCATTTTGGCCGACGGCCCCAGTTCTGAGATTGTCTCTCTCCAACAGCCTCTAGCACACTTCACCCCAAGCGCCCAGCTCGGATGCCGGCAGTCTGATGTCTCTCGTGCTGGCTGTTCAGTCACTCCTCTCCTGGTTGACAGCCGTCCGGCCATAAGGTGTATGATTCGCCGACTATACGGATCAAGCAGGAGGAGTGACGATGTTTAATGCCACAAAAGATAAAAAGCTACCGACCGCCATGGTCGGCTCATTTCCAAAGCCCACCTGGTTTACCGAGAGCTTACGGGGTCGGCCATTTAAGGTCGCGCTGGGTGACTCACTCTATCGGGAGCAGTATATTGACGCAGTTGCGTGTTATATGAACGAGCAAGAACAGGCCGGTCTTGACATCTTCACCGATGGGGACACACGTTTTGACCTCGAAGTGGGTGGACGCTCCTGGTTTTTTTATACGATTGAACGCCTCAACGGCGTGAGCGGCTTCCGCGACTCTTCGCACTTTCTCGACTATGCGGATATCAAGCCTGGCCATATCCTGTACGAAGTGCAGGAAGCCTATCATCCCCCAGCAGTAACGGACAAAGTCACCCGCGGCCCCTTGCATTTTTCTGCTATCTGGAAAACCGCTCAAAAGATGACCAGTAAACCTGTGAAGTTCGGCTCCATCAGCGCCACCTGCCTGCCCATGATGCTGTGGAATGAGTACTATAAAACCGACCACGAACTGGTCATGGACTTAGCCGCTGCGCTGAATGAAGAGTTACGTGAGTTGGCGGATGCGGGTTGCCCGGTCATCCAGATTGAAGAGCCACCCCATCATTTCGCCTGCTGCACCACCCCGCCAGCAACGGAGAAAGAACTTGAATCCTACACCCAAGCTTTTAATCGTGAAGTCCAGGGCGTGAACACTGAGATCTGGGCGCATACCTGCTGGGGCAATCCCAACCAGCAAAGCTTTTACTGGGAGCGGCCCAGTTATGAACGTTCGCTACCGCACCTGCTCCAGCTCAATGCCGATGTCCTCACCCTGGAAGGAGCGAGCAACCAGGGCCGCGATCTGCCGCTTCTCAAGCAGTATAAGACGGATAAGAAAATCGCTATTGGCGTCATCAACCATACGGTTACCACAGTCGAGCCGCCCCAGATAATCGCCGATTTGATTCGTCGGGCGCTCGAATACGTCCCACCGGAACGGCTCATTATTACTGCAGACTGTGGCTTTGGGCGGGAAGGCTTGTCGCGACGGATTGCTTTTTACAAATGTATTGCCCTGGTTCAAGGCACCAATATGGTGCGTCGAGAACTCGGACTGCCGGAGGCCGACATTCGGGCGGCTGACTCGCGCTTTGCCTTTCGGGCAGTCAAATAGAAGAGTGGGGCAGTTTATAGCCGCTGCCCTATTCCTTATACTCATTCTATGCTGTTTCGACTGCTGCACCGTCAACTTGATTCGCAGTCTCTGCTCCTTGGTCGATAAGAAACTCCAATAGATATTGATTCACTACCTCTGGCTGCTCTTGTTGCACCCAGTGACTGCACTTGGGGATATACTTTATCTCAAAACGATCACTGAAATATTCGTCCATGTCGTAGGTGAGTTCTTTTCCCAGAGCGATATCCTCTTCACCCCACACCAGGAGAGTCGGGCTTGAGATTTGGGGGAGTCGCAATGCACCATTGCCGAGGCGATGGCGAAATGCCGCTCGGTAATAATTGATGGCTGCCCGAGCAGTACCAGGCCTGCCCAATGCCTCGGCATATTTGTGCAGCTCTTCGTCGGGAAATGCCTCCTTTCGAACGGCCATGCCACGAAACGCCCGCTCTATAAAGCGCCGCCTGAACAAACGTAGGCCCAGCTCAGGCAACCATGGAAGCTGGAAATAGAACATATACCAACTGCGTCGAAGCTGCTGGCGATTCTCTTTCAGTGCTTTCTGTAATGCGCCTGGATGAGGACAATTCAAAACAACGAGTCGTTCAGTCAGGTGGGGATAGTTGGCGGCAAACGACCACGCCACACCGCCCCCCCAATCATGGCCGACAATGCTGGCCCGCTCTTCATCAAAGACACGAATAAGGCCCATCACATCTCCAGTGAGCCGCTCAATGTGATAGTTGGCCACGCCAGTCGGCTTATCACTCTCGTTGTACCCCCGCATGTCCGGCGCAACCACCCTGAAATGTTTAGCCAGAGCAGGAATTTGATACCGCCACGAATACCAGAATTCAGGAAACCCATGCAGTAAAATCAGCAGCGGGCCTTCGCCCTGAGTGACGTAATGCAGACGGACTCCATTCACATAGGCCGAACCGTGCCGCAGTCCTTCAAGATTCATCTGTCACCTCTGCATTACACGTCGTAGCCAGGCTACACTTCCATGCCAGCCTTGCGCGCTCGGTCCAATACGATTTTTTCAATGTCTGCTATCGGCCCGTCAATCATCCGCCCTTGAAAGGAGACGGCGCCATGACCGGCGGCAACAGCGTGTTCAAAAGCGGCGACAAGGGCGCGCGCATACTCGACTTCCTCCGCAGTCGGTGTATACACTGCGTTCACCGGCTCAATCTGGTTGGGATGAATACAGGCCTTGCCTTCGTAACCGAGCCCCTTGCCCTGCTCCGTTTCTGTACGCAAACCGTCGATATCCTTAATATCGAGATACACGTTATCAATCGGCGTCACACCCGCCGCCTTAGCCGCCATGGCCACCTGACAGCGCGCTTGTAAGACAACGCCAGCGGTTGAGGGGGCGGCTTTAATCCCCATGGACAAGGAAAAGTCGCCATGCCCAAAGGCGATACCAGCAATCCGGGACGTTGCTGAGGCAATAGAAAACGCATTGCCAATGGCCTCGGGCTGTTCAAACAACGGAATCAGGACAACCTCTCCGGGCTGGCGTCCGGCGCGTTGCTCGGCTAGGGAAACGAGTTGATCCACGAACCGCATGTTCTCGGCACTGTTTGTCTTGGGTACGACCAGGCCGTCGGCTCCAGCCTCAACCATGGCTAACACGTCATCTAGGA
This sequence comes from Binatia bacterium, assembly GCA_963664395.2. Lineage (GTDB taxonomy): Bacteria > Desulfobacterota > Binatia > Bin18 > Bin18 > Bin18. Next base: position 324,985 of record OY761159.2, read on the forward strand.
AGTATGAGGTATCAAGTCCGTTAATACGGACCGTCCGCTCAAAGCGTTCAAAGTCGGCGTCTTGCAGGACCTCCCGCATCGTCTCACGCGCTGCGGCCTTGCGCTCAGGAGCCACAGCATCCTCCAGATCAAAGATCAGCGTATCCGCCGCCGACTCTTTGGCCTTGGCAAAGAAGCGCTCACTACTTGCCGGTACAAATAATAAACTTCGACGCAGCCGTGACATTAGATCACTCCCTTTTCTTTTAATACCGCCAGTTTCTCCGGTGAGAGGCCGAGCTTCTCGCCATAAATTTCTTCGTTGTGGTGTCCCATATGAGTCGGCGCCGGCCAGCGTATTGTACCAGGAGTGCGGGAAAATTTAGGGACGACGTTCTGCATCTTGACCGGTCCAAGCTCCGGGTCGGAGACGGTTGTGATCGTCTCACGGGCCTGAAAATGTGGATCAGAAAAAATTCCGGTGATGTCGTACACCGGCGCGCAGGCGCATTCGAATTCGTCAAATCGTTTCAAGACTTCTTCGGCAGTGCGGGCGCCAATCCAGCCTCCAATAATGGCATCGACTTCGTCAATATGCTCGATCCGGGCCCGGTTGTCAGCGAAGCGGGGATCGTCATTCAATTCAGGCCGACCAATGGCAGCAAAGACCCGTTTGGCCAAAGCCGGCGCATTGGCTGAAAGCGCCAGCCATATACTGTCTTTGGTTTGATAGGTATTGCGTGGGGCACCAATAGACGGCACCCGGTTCCCGGTTCGGTTCTGAATGACACCAAGCTGGTCATAGGCAAGCGCTTGATCGCCAATTGTCGTGAACAGCGGCTCCAAGACGCTCAGGTCGAGCATCTGGCCTTTGCCACTCTTGTGATCCCGCTCATAGAGAGCAAACATGACCGCCCAGGTTCCAAACTGGCCGGCCATGGAATCTGCCAGGCCATAACCGGGTAGGGTCGGCGGACCATCCGCTTGGCCGGTTATATGGGCAAAGCCGCTCATGGCCTCGGCGAGTGTGCCAAATCCGGGTTTGTCCTTATAGGGTCCGGTCTGACCAAACCCTGACACGCGTACAACGATCAAGCGAGGATTAATCGTATGCAGTGTATCCCAATCCAGCCCCCATTTTTCCAAGGTTCCCGGTCGGAAATTCTCTGTCAGGACATCCGCATCGGCGATCAGTTGCTTGAGAAGCTCCTGACCTTCTGGCGCGCTCAGGTCGAGGGTAATACATTTTTTATTGCGATTGGTGATTTTCCACCACAGTGGGATGCCATTCTTGGTTGCCCCGAGTGAGCGCAGGCTATCCCCCATTTTCGGATGCTCAACCTTAATCACCTCCGCCCCAAAATCACCCATATTCTGGGAAATAGTTGGTGCGGCAAACAAGACCGCAATGTCAACGACTTTTAGACCTTCGAGTGGTAGGCTGGCCATGAATCCATGTCTCCCTCATTCATGTTTGCCTGCGGTTGTAGCGTGTTTAGCAAATCAGCGCAAAACAGGGCGCCAGTGTCTCACCTTCAGCATCACGGGTCTGTGCACTAATGGGAAGGGAGGGTCGGCATCTCCTCCCCCACCATCCACTCCCCACCCGGCTTCACCTCATAGAGTTCCAACAGCACGCCATCCAGCGCTTCACACATGACGTATCGAAAAGGCGTATCCTCGGTAATGCCTTTCCGAAAGACTACTCCGTTCTCCCGCATGTGCGCGATCAAGCCCTCAAGATCGTCAGTCCGAATACCGAGATGATGCACCAAACCCCGGTCCGCACTGCGTGGTTTTTGGTCGTAGATATGCAGCGCCTGTCCGCCAATATCAAGGCGGACATTCCGCTGACCCATGAGCACCGCATCATAGATCACCCGCGCACCAAACATGGTTCGGTAAAAACGTACCGTCTTCTCCATATCAGATGAAAAGATGTGAACATGGTCAAGGCAGATCATGGATGATTCACTCACTCCTAACCTTTAGTGACTCTTTTGCAGAACAGACACCAACGGATTCTCTAGCAGAACCTGAAGAGAGCGGGCAAGATGCTGTTCCAGAATGCCGGTTGAGCCACGACTGATAAGACACCCTCTTGGAGCAAGGACACGCACAATCTCTTGTATAGACCACTCAAACGTGTCTTCGGTCATAGGAATTTCACGGGTAAACATATTGGCTGTGTAGATGAGATGGATGGAAGAACTGTTCAGCGCGCTCAGGTCACACACCGTCCCGTGATGCAGGCGAAGGCGCATCGTGAGCTGAGGCTCATTCGCGCGGAGCGTCTCAAATGCCTTGGCCGCTTCAATAATATGTTCGCCTACCCACTCGTAGGCGTGGACACAGTCCAGTTCACAGGTCTTGAGCAGATCGTAGGGTTCTTGCGCGTTGCTGCCAAAGCCCAAGCTGAGGCCGACTGCCGGGCGGTGGCTGCGTACTACATCCAAGAAGTTCACTTGGGCCATTGCCTGGACCAGCCCAATTGCTTGCTGCAAGGCAGGGGCAACATGGCCGCCGATGCAGTCGCGCAGACCGGGGTGTTCAAGAATGGCCGCGTAGGCAGGGTCGTGCCGCCAGGGGACTTCGTTGTCAGGGTAGACCGGGCCGTCGATGAAGTCAGACCAGGATTCAGGAGTATCTAAGTCAACCATATCTTCCGATACTCGCATTCATTTCTCGGCCCTTGCAATAGCCCAGGAATTCGTCCATTTCCTGGGGTACGCGGACACGGAGGAGGTTACGTGAGCGTACTCGATAAATTACGGCTGGACGGGAAAATCGCCTTGGTGACCGGGGCCGGGCGGGGCTTGGGTCGGGCGATGGCGCTCGATCTTGCAGAAGCGGGAGCTGATGTCGTTGTCGCTTCACGAACGCAGAACCAGATTGATGAAACTGCCGCTCTCATTCGAGCCCAAGGCCGCCGCAGCTTGGCGGTGAGCGTTGATATTACGGATTCCCATTCGGTCAACGCCCTGGTCGAAGCCGGGCGGGCCGCGTTCGGACAGATTGACATCCTGGTCAACAACGCCGGCGGAGCGACGAAAGGCATGTTTCGTCCGCTCGATACCATTCCTGATACGCATTGGCAGGTAGGCGTGGATACCAATCTCTCGGGCGCGGTGTACTGTTGCCGAGCAATCCTGCCCTCCATGGTCGGGCAAGGTGGAGGGAAGATCATCAATATCACTTCTGGTTTTGGCGTCCGAGCAGCAAAAAATAATTATATGTATACGGCGGCCAAGGCTGGGCTCATAAATTTCACCCGCGCTGTGGCAATGAATTATGCCGAGCACAACATCCAGGCCAATCTGATTTTGCCCGGCATCTTTCCACACGATGATCCCGAGCTGATCAAATTTTGGCGCGGCGGGAAGTTCATACCAGTCGGGCGAGTCGGCAGAGATGATGAGCTGGGACCGGCGTGTGTGTTCCTGGCGTCGGACCTGTCCAACTACATGAACGGCGCAATGATTGCGCTGGAAGGCGGCGGCCTTGCAGGTGGGCAAGCGCCGTGCGGATTTGCCCCGGTCGTTCCGCTGGAAGAGGACAGCTTATGAGCCTGGCGTCGTTTTCTCTAGCGGACAAAAACGCTTTGGTGCTCGGCGCCAGCTCGGCGATTGGCGGGGCTGCTGCGTATGCACTAGCCGAGGCGGGTGCGGATGTCGCAGTCGGCTCGACGCTGACCACACAACGCGAACAGGACGCTGTCCGCACCTGCCGGGACGCTATTCAGGCCCAGGGCAGAAAGAGCCTCGCGCAGACGATAGACGCAGCGAACGAAGCTGACGTACAGACGCTGGTGGGTCAGACTGTCTCAGAACTTGGCACACTCGATATTCTCATCAATGCTCACGACCTGCCGTTTGCCAAACCGCTGCCTGACATTGCACCCAAGGAATGGCGGCGCGTGCTGGAGGTCAATTTGACGGGCGTTTACCTTGCCTGCCGGGCAGCAGCCGAGCCCATGCTGACTCAACACAGCGGACGGATTATTAATATTGTCTCATTGCTCGGCGAGCGGGGCATGATCAATGGCAGCGCGTATTGTGCCGCGCAAGGTGGGGTCCTCAATCTGACCCGCGCTTTGGCCCTTGAATGGGCCCGGAGCGGGATCACGGTGAATGCCATTGGAGCGGGCTGGACCGAGGGCATGGGCTTGCTCAAAGACACTGCCGTACAGGAACAGTTGCGTCGCTATTTGCCGCACAAACGCTTGGCTCAGCCGTATGAAGTCGGCGACGCTGCGGTGTATCTGGCCTCAGACAAGGCGGGCTTTATCACCGGCCAAACCGTGTGGATTGAAGGCGGAGCGCTGAGTCATTTGTAGACCCGCGGTCTTGGGTCACGCCCCGCCACCCCCATCTATGGGAGCAGACTCAGCCTTTCACCCGCAGACCATCAAAGAGGTGTTCCAGGCTTGTACCCATTTCTTTTCGCGCAGAGGACACATCATCGGCTCGGGCAATATACATAACCGCTTCAGTTATTGCACCTAAGACAAGGTGGGCCAGCGGTTCAAGCGGCTGCGGAGCAATGAGCCCAGCTTCTAGGACTTCTTGGAGGGTGCCACGTATGAGGCCAAGCCCATATTTTTCATCCAAATCACGGTGCTCCTCCCAGCCCAGGACGGCAGAGGCCTCAATCAACGCGATGCGTTGGACAGTCGGGTCAAGGCAGGCATCCAGATACGCGGCCGTGCCCGCGTGTACTCGCTTATCCCATAGGTCCTCCGGCTCCCCCGGCTCCCCCTGCCCAGACTGTATGGTACTCATGACTTTTTTAACAATATTCAGATTGAGGTCTTCCAAGACCGCACGAAAGAGAGCGGATTTGTCACGGAACTGGTAGTAGAGGGCCCCGCGTGTCATCCCTGCCCGCTTGGCAATTTCTTCGGTTGTAGTGTCGGCATAACCGCGCTCCGTAAAGAGTTCACGGGCCGCCTTGAGGAGAGCCCCGTGGGTGACTTCTGATTGCTCGGCCTTCTTCATCGGTAGCCTCAGTTCTTCACCCGCAGACCATCAAGAAGACGTTCCAAACTTGCTCCCATCTCTTTTCGCGCAGTGGCCATATCATCGGCGCGGACAATATACATCGCCGCTTCAATTACGGCACTTAAAACAAGATGGGCCAGTGGTTCAACTGGCTGTGGAGCAATCAGCCCAACGTCCATAATTTCTTGAAGGGCCCCACGGATGAGACTCAGCCCATATTTCCCATCCAAAGCACGATATTTCTCCCAACCCAGGACGGCGGGGGCCTCAATCGACGTGATGCGTTGGGCAGCCGGGTCCAGACAGGCATCCAGATATGCTCTCGTACCAGCACGGACTATCTGATCCCAGAGGTCTCCCTGCTCTTCCCGGCTAGACTGTATGGTGCTCGCGACTTGGGTAGCAATGTTCAGATTGAGGTCTTCAAAGACTGCCTGAAAGAGACCGGACTTGTCACGGAACTGGTAGTAGAGCGCGCCGCGGGTCACCCCGGCCCGCTGGGCAATGTCTTCGGTGGCCGTGTCGGCATACCCGTGCTCGGTAAAGAGTTCACGGGCCGCCTTGAGTAACGCCGCGCGGGTGGCTTCTGACTGCTCGGCCTTCTTCATCTTGACTTTTCTACAACCCGTCGCTATCGCTTGCAGTGATAGCTCTAAAAGTCATGGTACCACACCGAAGGAAACGCGGCTATGCTGGCAGAATCACAATCCCCAGATACCGCAACGCCGGCTCAGCCAGAAATACCGCTAGAATTCAACCCACTTCTGCAGGAGTTTCGTCAGAACCCCTACCCCATCTATCACCAGTTTCGCGAAGCTGATCCCGTCCATTGGAGTGAGATGTTCGGGTTCTGGGTGTGCACGCGTTATGACGATATTGTCGCCATACTGCGTCATTCTCAAGCCAGCGCCAACCCGCGCGATTGGGAACGGTTTGACGACTATGTTGAAGCACTGGGCGGGACCGGCCCTGCCGGCGATATGCAAAGCCGCTGGATGCTCTTAAAAAACCCACCCGACCATACCCGGCTACGCAAGTTAGTCACAAAAGCGTTTACACCGCGCGTGGTTGAGAATATGCGGCCTCATGTTCAAGACATCGTGCATGACTTACTTGACGCCGGACAAGCAAAAGGCAGCTTCGATATTATTCAGGACCTGGCCTTCCCGTTGCCGGTGATTGTGATTGCTGAGCTGATTGGCGTTCCAACCAAAGACCGAGAATATTTCAAAGACTGGACCACAGCGCTGGCCCGCTCGCTCGACCCTGTTATCACACCGGAGATTGTCCAGACCGCCGACAAGGCCACCGAGGATCTTATCGTCTATTTCACCACGCTCGTAGCCGAACGACGAGACTCTCCCCAGGCTGATCTCCTGAGTGGCCTCATTGCAGCCGAAGAAGAAGGCGACAAACTGGACGAAGATGAACTGTTGGCAACCGCAATTCTTTTGTTTGCGGCCGGCCATGAAACCACAATGAATTTGATTGGCAACGGCATGCTGGCCCTGTTTCGCAACCCGGACCAAATGGCCAAACTTCAGGCCGAGCCAGCGTTGATCAAAACCGCAGTCGAAGAGTTCCTCCGCTATGACGGCTCGGTCCAAATCACCGCTCGGGTAGCACTCGAAGACATTGAGATTGGTGGCAAAACAATACGCAAGAACCAGCAAGCCCTGCTCCTGCTCGGAGCGGCCAATCGTGACCCAGCTCATTTCTCCGACCCTGACCGGCTTGACATTACCCGCCAAGAGAATCCGCACCTCACCTTTGGCCACGGCATTCACCATTGCTTAGGAGCGCCACTCGCCCGGGTCGAAGCGCAGATTGCTATCAACTCGATTCTGCACAGGATGCCGGATATACACCTTTCAACCGATCAGCTTGAATGGCGTGATATGTTGACACTGCGTGGCTTACAGGCTCTGCCGGTAACGTTTTAGTCGTCCGGGCCATGGACAGTAGTAATCGGCCCGTAAACGTGCGATATGTCCGTTACTCTCAAATTTACAGGAGGGATTGTTATGGGTGCAGCTGAAAACAAACAATTGGTTCACGATACATTCGCCGCTCTGAATGCCGGTGATTCGGAAAAGTTTTTCAGCCATTTGTCAGCTGATATTCGCTGGACCATTATCGGCACCACAAAATACTCGCACACCTATACCGGCAAAGCGGATATCGTTGAGCGCCTCTTTACCCCGCTGACGGCGCAACTCGACGGCTTCATCACCAACACCATTCTGAATACGATTGCCGAAGGAGACTCTGTCGTCTTGCAAACCCAAGGCAAGTCACAAACAAAAACGGGCAAGGCGTATAACAATACGTACTGTTTAATCATCCAGCTTCAGGACAGTAAAATTCAGCAGATTACGGAATATCTGGATACGGAGTTGGTGACGACCGCGTTTGAATAGAGTGCCGAGGAGCGACCGGCTCCCGCGCTCCTAGTGCTCAGTCACTACGCTCATGCTTGTCAACGCTGGGTTGCCCATCCCGGCTCCTCTTTCAAACCTGTCCTACAGCTTCTCCATGACTTTCCGCGTAAAGTCCTCAATCGCCCGATACTGCGTCGCCAGAGAGGGGAGAAGCATGATTTGATCCAAGCCGGTTGCTTCAAGTCGTTTGATTTGTTCAATGACTTCCTCTGGTGTACCGGCAAGACAGGTCGATTTGATGAGCTCGGGCGTAATGAATTTCTCCTCTTCAGGCAGATGGTAGACGCAGTGGCCGGCGTGAATGCGCAGATGCCGGTGCGAAGGCGGCGTGCGCTCAACCAGCGCGCTGTATTCGTCCCAAATATTGGCGAAGTGCCGAGGCGGCTGTCCACCAAACTGGCGCACCTTATCGTACAGGTAGTGAAGCGACGCAATGGCAAACGGGCCGCATTCACGCAGAATACGCTCTGAGTTGAGCGATTCGCCCGGTTCTAATAAGGCAACCGCGCTGAGGGCGCACGTATAATAATGGTCTCCATCCCGTCCGCCCCGTTCGGCGCCAGCCTTGGCATTGAGCAGCGCTCGGCGCATGAATTCCGGGTCTGGTGGGATGGAGACAACCAACCCATCGCCATACTCACCCGCCAATGCCTGAGCCTTTGGGCCAAAGCCGGAGACATACAGGGGAATGTGGTGTTCGACATCGATGAACTTGTACTCCTGCATCTGGAATTGGACCGGCGTGGTTTGACCTTGCCAGGTCATCGTCACTTCTTCCCCATGCAAGAGCGCCCGCAGCACTCGTAGATACTCGCCGAACTCTCGCAGCTTCATGGGCTTGTGGCCCATAATTCGCATGGCGGTGTTGCCGGTGCCTATCCCAAGAAAGGTGCGACCTGGGGCTAAGCGGTTAATCGTGGCAATGCTATGCGCCGTCACCGGAGCAATGCGCGTCCCCGCAACAGAAACGCCGGTACCAATGTTAATAGTGCGTGTTTGCTGGGCAGCCAGGGCAAGCACGGCGTAGCAGTCTGACCAAATCATTTGGCTGTCGGCGACCCAAGCGTGGGAGTAGCCTAGATTTTCAGCATGGGTGATGTAACCCACATCATCAATTTTTGAGACAACACAAATGCCAAAATCCATCCGACTCCCCTTTTGCTTTGCTTATGCACTCTTCCTGGACGCGAGCAGGTCGGTTACGTGGGTGCCTAACCAGCCTTCTTCTCGCTTCTTCCAGTAGCGCTCACGGAGCTGCCTACTCAGCGGACCGGGTTTGCCACCACCTAATACAGCCTCACCAACCTGGGTGACGGGCATAATGCCCCCTGCCGTTGAGCTGATAAAGGCTTCATCCGCGCTGATGAGAACCTCTTCGAGATAGTCGCCAGTCGCCACGGCCATACCCATTTCCTGCGCCAGATCAAAAACAGTGCGGCGGGTGATACCTTCCAGCACGTTTGTCCGTGGCGTACAGAGCGTACCATCTTTTATCCAGAACAGATTAAACCCCGGCCCTTCACTCAAAAATCCGGATATGCCACACAGGACAGCAACATCTGCTCCTGCATCAATGGCCTGGAGTTGGCCTTGGTTGAGATCGCCCCAATGGAAATTTTTGTAGCGTGCATCTACGCTCGCATCAGGAATGCGTGCTGTGGGCGCGACAAAAAGGTGCAGCCCGTGCTCCTGCTTCTCAGGCGTGGCAATCCACACATAAGGGACCGCATAGGCAATAAACGTCGGCGTCGTGTGGCGCAGGTCCCGGCTGCCTTGAACCGTAAAGCGCCCGCGCGTTGTCAGCACTTCAACATACGCGTTTTCGAGAGCGGCTCGGTGCACGCACTCAGCCAGAATTTCTTTGATTGTCTCTTTTCTATAGGGACAGCTCAGGCGCATGCCGGAACACGAGCGTAGAAAACGGTCAAGGTGGTCATCTAGCCTGAAGAAATAGCCACGCCAAGTTGAGACGACATCATACACCACATCGCTTCGACTAAAGCCAAGGTCAAACACCGAAATTTTGGCCTTATCACCACTCACGTACTGTCCTTCAATAAAAGCGACTCCAGAAAGTCCATTGGAGCTATTTGGTTCGCTTGAAGCGTTAGGCATGGCCCTTCTCCTTCATGATTACGGTCAATGACTCACAGTTCGTTCCTCATATCGAGTTCAACCAGTACCGAGAAGCGTAGGGGCGGCCGAGCCACTGGCCACACCGGACTGCTGGAAGGAGCCAACCGAGGAGTTAAGAGGAGTTCATTCAAGCGCTCTGGTCCGATAGAAAGACAGCGACCTGGCAGATTATTCCTCTCCTGTTGCTTCCTTGAGGGCCTTCCGGGCCGTTCGTGTCACAATAGTCGTCACCACGATAGTGGCGACCAGACCCAGGAGTAAGACCACGTAGTCAGCAACCCCTCGTTCCGGCGCGGCCCCTCCAGCCAAAGCTGCCACATCTCCGGCCAGCTTGCCGTAATAGACATACAGAACCGTCCCCGGCAGCATCCCAAATGCGGCGAGGGCATAGTCCACAAAGCGCACATTGGTCAGACCCAAAGCGTAGTTCAGAAGGTTAAACGGGAAAACCGGAGACAGCCGCAACAAAAAAACGATTTTTCGGCCCTGAGCACTCACCGCCCGATCAATAGCAGCAAATCGGGGGTTATCGGCCAGCTTCCGTTCGATAGCCTTCCGGGCAAGATGACGCGAAACAAGAAACGCGAGGCACGAGCCCAGGGTAGCGGCAATAAAGACGTACAGAATACCGTTCAGGAGTCCAAAGATGGCACCCGCGGCAAGGGTAAGGACAGAGCCAGGGATAAAAGCTACGGCCGCAATGGCATAGCCGGCAATGAAGACAATCGGCCCCCACACCCCAAGTGTCTCCACCCAGGCGGCAAATGGCGGAACATACGCACCAGCCTGACGGCCTAAAAAGATGAGCAGGACGACACCAACAATAATAAGCGCAATTTTGCCCAAAGGGCGTCTTTTTCTCGCTGCTTGAGCAGTGGCAGCTCCTCCGTCCATTTGTACTTTTTCCATGCGCAGGCTCCCTTCCGAGAGTATCAACCGCCGGGCTTCACCCAGGCGTTTCGAACTATAACGCAGGCTGCCCAGACTGGGCAGCCTGCACAAACTTGGCAAGGCCGGCTTGCCAGGGAGGGAGTTGTATACATGGCTCTTGGAGCGTTGTCAGGACAGCATAAGGAGGGCACTTTGCCAGGCGAGGCATCTCTGTACTTGGAATGGGTTTCACCTGAGAACGAACGCCGAGTCGGGCATATAAAGTCCGGATTAAGTCAAAGCGGCTTATGCCACCCCGACCGGCCATGTGGTACGTCCCAAAGGCTTCAGTCGTAACAAGCTGCGTTAAGGCTGTGGCTAAATGAGGTGCATATGTCGGGGAACCCAATTGATCGTTCACAACCCGGACTTCAGGTTGCTGTGAGAGTGCCCACATGGTTTTTATAAAATTGTTTCCGTGGGTGTGATAGAGCCAGGACGTGCGAACAATATAGTGTTTTGCATTTAAGCTCCGAACCACATCTTCTCCCGCAAGCTTGCTTCGTCCATAGACAGACTGTGGGTTCGGCACATCAAATTCGTGATACGGCCTGTGACTCAGTCCATCGAAAACATAATCGGTGGAAATATGCAGGAGTGGAATACCACGTGTTGCGGTCACCAGGGCAAGGTTGCGCGGACCGAGGGTGTTTCCTCGATACGCAGCGTCAGGGTCTCGCTCCGCTTGGTCCACGGCATTATACGCGGCGGCGTTGAGTACCAGGTCGGGGGTATGCGTTGCGACCGCCTCACGGACCGCCTCAAGTTGCGTGATATCGAGCCGCCGCCGGTCATAAGCGACAGTCTCGTGGGCGACAGTCTCGGGACTGCTGAAGATTCCCTGAATGGCGTGGCCCAGCTGACCACCTGCACCAGTGAGAAGGATGCGCATACCGTCCTCTTTCACCTCGCTCACGCGTTGTACACATGTCCGCTCCACTTGACCACCCCTCGCATACACACGAGAAAAACGACCGGAAGCGAGTCAGAAGTCAATATTGCCATCATACTAACAAAAAAGGGCGTGTCCTGTGGCACGCCCGACAAAAAAGAAGCTACTTCCGAAAAGTGGGTTTAGTCTTTGAATTCCGGCAGGATTTTGGTCCCAAAGATTTCGAGCTGACGCTTGGTCTCTTCCCACGGCATCATCCCTTGATCAAAGAACTAGCAAAACCACTCAATATTGGTATTCTTCCGGAGTGCTTCCATTTCACGTTTGACATCATCGACTGTCCCAACCAGAGAATACTTCGCCTCGACCATACGCTCAAACTTCCAAGGGACAGGTGTGGTTTCGCCAGGGTAGCGGTAGGCTTCAAAGAATCCGAACCCGGCGAAGTATTGTATGAATCCGGCCCCCTGCGTTTCTGCTCCCAGAGAATAGCCTTCGGTATACAGCAGCAGCGGCGCAATGGACGCCTCATAGCCCTCGGAATGAAAATGGTGCTCGGTGGTTGACATGGCATCAAAGCCCAGCTCTTCAGCCAGTTGGGCAATCTCGCGCAATTCCGTGAGCATTGCTTGATATTTGTCGTTGTTGCGTCCGATGGGTCGGAGTTTCTCGCGCTCCTCGAACGTCGCAGGAATTGTCGGTAAGACAAAGAGATTGAATTTCATGAGGCTCCCTCCTGACCTCAAAGGATTACCGCGGATTGGCGTTGCAGTCCGGCTCCGACGTGCTCTCCCGGCTCTAGCTCGCTTGGAGAATCTTGGCCAGCACCGGCATCAGATATTTCTTGAACGTGACCGGATTCTCACACATGGGGAAATGGCCGATTTCTTCCATAATGATACATTCGGAGTTCTTGACCTTTTTGGCCGTTTTTTCCGTCATCTCTGGCGTACAGGCAAAGTCATACACGCCCGTCATGAAGTAGATGGGGATATCGCCGGACAGTTGTTCCGCCATTTCACGGAAATCATGATCAATGCTGTAGAAGTGTAAGTCGCCCTTAAAGATTCCCGGACCACTTTGTGAATAATACCACCAGGTCTCTCGGCGATACTCTTCCGGGCTCTGCGGCGCCATCAGGCCATATATCGAGGTCGCGCACACTTCGCCGCCGTGCACATGCGGATTCCAGAGCCAGTCCAGCCACCAGCCCGGCGAGTAGTCACAGGCTTCAATAGCAATCAGGGCGCGGAGGTCAGCCGAGAAGTTGCGCGCGAGGTGCAGGCAGATATTCCCGCCCATCGAGCTACCCATGATGACAGGATTGTCGAGTTCGAGCTCTTTACAGAAGGACATCAGGAATTCCGAGTAAAACTGAGCCGTCAGTTTATACTCCTCTTTCCACCAGCCTGGGGGCGGAATTGATTTTCCGTGTCGAGGCAGGTCCAGCGCAATGACCCGAAAGTCGCTGTTGATATCAGCATCACACAATTGGTGACGCCACTCGCGCGTATCCGTTCCCGCCGTGTGGAGACACACCAGGGGCACCCCCTGTCCGGCTTCCTCATAAAACACACGATATTCTTCTCCCTCGTAAGGGACCCGCACATAGCGCCCGGTAATTGGTTCAATATTCGCCATGATCTCGTCCTCCCTACTCTTTACTCTTCCACCTTACGCATGAGGTCAAGGGTCCAGGTAAATGCCCGGAGGTTCTGCCACATGACTTTGACATCGCCCTCGATTTGCAAGCGGCCGTGGAGCGGATGGGCCATCGCCCAGATGTCATTATACATAGGCGGGGGGATGGGCTGGACAAATTTCGCCCAGGTTTCCGCGGGGCCGCGCAAGGCAAACGCGTAGGTCGATTCGGGTCCTATATCGTGTGAGACTGTCGGTATCGTCCCGTTCAGAAACGACACGACATAGGCAGTATCACCGAAGGCGAGCAAGACATCCGTGGTCAAATGTCTGCCGATGATCTTTGTCACACTGTCTTGATTGACCAGGTCTTGCCAGCGTCCCATCCAGCCAGTATCGAACACAGCCATATGTTTCCTCCTTCATGGATTCTGATGAAGCAGTGCAGGACGGCTTCTTATCAAGCACCCGGCCAAGCGTAAAGGGCGGAAAGCCGCTACACACTACAACTTTTACCGCAACAGACGGTCGCTGATGAGAACCACGGCTTCCGCGGAGGCGTGGCGAACGGTTTCCTCCTCTTCAGACAGCAGCTCCAGGAGTTGGGGTAAGCTCTCCGCTCCCCCGATGCGCCCAATTGTCCATAAGCCCTGCGCCTTTGCATACCGGTCTCGCTCTCGCCCGACTGCCGCACTCACCTCGGCCGCAGCGCTCAGATCACGATTCTGGCCAACCACTTGATAGGCATTGGAACGCACCAAGGGGTCCTGCGAACGCAAAGCGCCGACGACCAGGGGCCGGGCCGTTTCATAGTCCATACGGGTAAACGAAATGGCTGCCGCCAGACGAATGCGGAAATCCATATGCTCCAAAGCCTTCTGGACGAGGGGCAGGCCGCTCGCATCTTTGAAGTGGGTGAGGGAGGCCGCCGCCGTAGTGCGGACCATTTCGGACGAGTCCGATTGAAGAGCCGTCCGCAACAACGCGACGGCGCTGGGGTCGTTGAGCGATCCCAGTAATCCAACCGCGGCATCACGGAGTTGCTCGCTCGAATCACTCAATTTGGCCGTGAGATAGGCAATTCCAGTTGCATCCCCCGTCGCAGCCAGCGACCACGCCAATGTGACGGCAACAATAGGATCCTTTTCCGTCTTCAGTAAGGTTTGCAAAACTGAAACGGCAGCCGCGGAGCGTAATTCTCCCAGGCCGCCGGCCCCCTGGGTCCGAATACGAGTGTCTGAACTACTGACCGCGTCCAGGTAGAGCAAAAGCGCGGTGCGGTCCCGCGTCCGTCGTAACCCGGACAGGGCGAGGCGCTTGCCTTCCGAGTCCTTATGGTACAAGCGCCGCAGCAGCCCCACCGCATCAGGCGTTGCCATATCGCCCAGGGCATCCACCGCGGTACGGCGCAGCATCGGCTTATTCGACTGCAAGGCTTCGTCAAGCACGAGTAGTCCGGCCGGGTCGCCGCGCCGCCCCAGTATGCCGGCAACTACATTCCGCTCATGCGGGTCGCCCAACCGCAGCCCCAGTCGTAAGACCTCAATCGCAAGCTGCTGGAGCATGACAAGACCGTGTTTTGATGCAGGGTCCTGCGTGGCCTTATATGTCGCAACAGCCCCGAGCAAATCGCCTTGTCTGGCGTGATCCACTGCCGATTCTTCCTCGGCAGCCGTGGCAAAGGGCATCCCACTGAAGAGCAGCATGAGGGGCAGGAGAATGCGGAGATTACAGGAATAGTGTCGTTTCTTCATAGTCACTCCTTTCGTCTGGTACATGAAACAGGGCGTCCTTGTCACCCCTGCATGAGAGAGCACTATACTCTTCAGCTATGTTATGTGGCCTATCTGTCGTAATACCGTGGCATGATCCCAGTAAACGCGCTCGGCGGACATCTTGCCATCCCGAAACTCAATGACAATGACTAATTCCGCACTGATGCTCTTGCCCGTTGGAGGAACTCCAGGCAGGAACCAGTCCATCTGTTTTGAGTGGACCATACGGATTGTCGCCTCCTCGACAATGCAATCGTCAGTCACCACCCGGTTTGTCATCGTATGTTCCCACTCATCAGGGATCGAAGGGATAAACATATCCCGATAATAGGCGCGGAGTTCAGCCTTGCCCTTTCCTCCCGAGCGTGTCGGCATATGCATCACCGACGCGTCTTCCACCATAGTCGAAAGTGAAAGCTCTTCATCTTTTTCGACAAACTCGCCCGTCACGTGCTCTTCCCAGAGTTTTACCATATCTTCAGCAGCCATCTCATCGTCTCCTTTTTTCCGGCTCTCCCGGCTCTCAATAGAGTGGCTGTCACCCCACTGACGGGATGACTTCTTTGGCAAATCGTTCAAGCGTCGTGCGCGCCGCGGCTTCATTCTGGGTCGTCACAAAAATAGCAATATCGGTCAGGCCGGCGGCTTTGAGTTCACGCGCTTTGTCAATACAGTCCTGCGGTGTCCCGGCAATGGTACACTTCCGGGCAACGATATCAGGAATCAGTTCACGATGTTTGGCCGTGAGGTCGAGATGTTCATAAAAGCGATACTGTTCGGTCACCGCTTTCACGACAGCGGCATGCTCAATGCCAAGCGTTTCCGGGAGCCAGAGTTTGTTGGCAATATTGCGCGCGGCAGTCGGACGCACTTGATCCAGCGCCGCGCTCCGGTCATCGTCAATGGCAGCATCAATCGCCGCAATAAAACGGAGCTGCGCAGGGTCCTTGCCCGCTTTTCGGGCGCCTTCACTCGCCGCCTCGACCGCAGCCCGCGCGCCCTCTCCATTGCCGCCCATATGGCCGTCAACAATGACGCCATCGCCTATTTCACCGGCCAGCGCCGCCGCTTTTGGACTCATGACCGCAATCTCAATGGGCACATTCCCCCACTCTTCAGCCCCAGCCACTCTCAGACGCAATTCCTGCCCCCACGTTTTCTTTTTCCCAGAGTCGGACAAAGCGGGAGCTTCAACCTCTTGTCCGGACAACAGATTGCGAATGAATACAACATCTCGACGCAGTTGATCTCGCTTAACCGGGGATAAGCCCGCGGTTCTCACGGCAGAGTCACCTGCGCCGATACCGAGCACGGCGCGGCCCTGACTGAGCATATTGAGCGAGACCATGGCATTGGCCGTCACGGTTGGATGGCGGGTGACGAGATTCGTCACGCCGGGACCAAGTTTCACGCGCCGCGTCGCTTGGGCGCAGCAGGCCAGACACACATAGACATCGTTCCACAGCATCTGCGAGTCACCGACATACACAGTCTCAAAGCCGTGGGCTTCGGCGCACTGTGTGAGGCGAACAACCGGTTCCATCGTTTGGCCCGAATAGGGCCAGATCATGACACTAAATCGCATTGCTCCCCTCTCTGATATGCTGACGGGTTTGAATGAGCATGAATTTATGCACCCGCGAGAAATTCATCGACAGTAAGACCGGCAGCGCGAATGAGGCTTCTCAGAGTTCCTTTGGCGACTTCCTTATGATTAGGCACGGAGAGCGTAGCCATTTCCCCCTCCTTGACCATGACAATGTGACTCCCCCTCTGACGTGCTACACTCCAGCCGAAACTCTCGAAGATTCGGACAACTTCCTTCCCGCTCAGAGAGCGTAGCACCGGCATTACACCGCGACCTCTACTTGCTGCATCTCTATGGTCAGCGGGAGCCCTTTTTCCGCCCGCACCTCAAGGCAAAGGGCAATAGCTTCCTTGACATTGTCCAACGCCTCGCCTTTCGTCTTTCCTTGACTGACACAACCCGGAATGGCAGGGCATTCAACAATCCATACCCCGTCTTCGTCTCGATCAACCGTCACGTTAAATTTCATTTTTCTTAGTCCTCCGGCGCCATTCATATCAAACTATTTTTGCTAGTAGGTCTTGAGAATTACTTGAGAAAGTCCGCACAGAATTTTTGTACAAATAGCAACATTTGCTGAACTTGGTCAGAGTCATACCTATCAAAATGTCCGTGCGCCGCGTCATTCCGAAGATTCGCCCAGGATGTAATTTGCTTCTGAACCAAAGCGTTATACACACCCTTCTTGGCAAGCGAGATGTTCAGCGGGTCAAGAGTAAGAGGCATTCACTTAGAGTTCAGGATGTCTACTCCGTTTGCATCGGCGATCTTTCGCAAAGAGTCTTCGAGAACGGCTCCGAGCAATACCGCAGCAGCGTCTTTGTAATTTTCCTTATATTTGAAGATGATAGCTATCTGAACCGTATAACCGTGTAATCAACTGCCCTCCACGTGCGGTGATTGACGTAAGTTCCTGAACGCGCTTATGACTCAGGTGATATTGGGAAACAGAAGCATCGGCCACTAGCTTCTCACCCGTGGCAATAATTTCCTCAATTTCTTGTGTTATCAGTTTATCCATAACTCCAGCCGGGATGTCAGGTTACGCCTTCGGCTAACCCGACCTACTGACTACCACTGCGTAGCCGTGCGGTTGCCGCTTCGTCAACAACAAATGTGGTGGGATTCACCACCACCCCGTAGTCTCGCCGTGCGCTTTCAATCGAGACCAATCCGTCCCTCACGTCTTGTACCACCTTTTCGACAGCGCGCTCTTTGGGATTGCCAAATCCGCCGCCGCCACTTGAGAGCAGTTCAACTACATCTCCTTTGGACAGGCTACTCATGGAATTGACCGTGACCTCTTCCGTGCGACCGTCTGCATGCTGAATCATTTGCCGATTGGGTTGTGCGCCTTGGCCTCCGTGCAAGCCAAAAGGCGCGGTATCGAACTGAGTTCCACTGCCGAAGTTTGCACACGCAATATTGTCGGCTTCGACCCGCCAGCGATACGTGACCCCCAGGCCGCCCCGCCATTTCCCGGCTCCGGCGCTATCCTGACGATACTCAAACTGTTCAATGAAATACGGATTCACGAGTTCATGCAGTTCAGGGTCCGGCGAGCGCAGCCCGCCGAGGCAAATCACCGTGCCGATATGGTCCCAACCATCAAAGCCGGCGGTGGCTCCGCCGCCCCCTTTACTCAAGAAATGAATCTCCCCAAACGGCCGGCCGGTGCGCGGATTCATGCCCGTGGTGGCCGGCGCACACCAACGTCCCCAGGCGGCCTGAACGCGCTCGGGTACAGCCTGCGACAGCGCCAGCCAGCTGGCCTCGGTAATCGCTTCGGCAGTTAACACGGTACAGGCCGTACTTGGCGCGGGCTCGACCGGGTTTACAAGACTGCCACTCGGCGCGACGATTGAAACCGGACGCATGGCCCCTTCGTTATGCGGCAGGTCGGGATTGACCACCGTAAAAAGCGCGAGGTAGGTCGCGGAGGCGGTATTCGCAAACGGACTGTTCACATAGCCGGGGACTTGACCGTCAGACGCTGCATAGTCAAAAACAACCGACTCATCCTGCACTTCAATTTTCACCCGGATGGTCACCGGCCGGTCGTGTACAATCCCGTCGTTGTCTATCTGTCGCTCGGCCCGATAGGTGCCATTCGGGATGGTACGAATTTCCTCGCGCATTTGTTTTTCTGAGGCATTCAGGAGGTGCTCAATAACATGCTCGACCGCCGCGACACCATGTTTCTTCACCAGCGCAGTGATATTTCGTTCGCCCAGGTTGGCCGCCCCAACCAGACACTGCAGGTCGCCTTCTACCAAGAACCGAAGACGCACGTTGGACACAATCATCTCCCATAAGCCGCGATTGACCTTCCCTTGGTCATAGAGTTTGGCCGGTGGAATCCGAAGCCCCTCATCCCACACATCGCGTGCTTCCGGGTGATAGCCGGCTGCGCCTCCGCCGCCGGTATCCGCTTGGTGTCCTTTGGTGACCGACCAAAAGCGCAGTTCACCATCGATATGGACAGGCTTGGCAATCGTAAAATCAGGCAGATGATTATTCCCACGATACGGGTCATTGAGAATAAAGATGTCGCCTGCGTGCGTGTCGTCAGCATAGGTCTCGGCAATCGAACGGACTGCCCACGGCGTGGCGGCAAGGAGGACCGGGATATACGCCGTCTGGGCGACCAAACGGAGTTGACGGTCATATATTGCCGTCACAAAATCGCGCGCTTCACTGAAAATGGGCGAGCGTGACGTGCGCAGCATGGTCTGGCCCATTTCTTTGGTAATCGAGTCCAAGCGATTCGCGATCACCGATGTGAGGATGGGATCAATACGGTCTGTTTGCACATCAGGCATCTTGTTTATCTTTCGCCTCTTCCGCAGTGTCCGCATTATCCATTTGTCCGCCTACCTCGGCCAGGAGTTCGTCAAGCTGTCGCCCGGCCGGGTGCATGACATAATTGCGGTAGGCATCGCAGACCAGACGATAGCCGGGCGGTACAAGGACAGTTGTGTTGGCCTGTTCGATCAATGCCGGCCCGCTAAGAGCCATGCCACACTCAAACTTGTCCCCAGTATAGACAGAAACGTTGTGGGGCGTACCGGAGAAGTACGCTTGACGCTTGCCTTTGAACGCGAGGGTCGGGTCTTTTCCCACAAACGGGCCTGGTGTGAGCCGCGGTTTCTCGGTGAGCCCCAGTGCCTTGACACGCAGGTTAATCATTTCCAAAGGAGCTCCCGGCATGGCATACCCATACAGAGTCTCATGCAGATTATGAAAACGTAGGGCTGCCGCATCCAGGTCAGATGCAGACAGAGAAGACCGAACCGGAACTTCTACCTCGTGAAATTGGCCGATATAGCGTACATCGAACGTAGCGCGGAGCTGTATTTTATCCGCTGGGATGCCTTCTGCTGCTAACGTCGCGCGCGCGTGTTCCTCAATCTCCCTCAGCCTGCGGTTGATCTCGTCGAGGGCGAGGGCGTCCCACTCTCGCGTGAACGTCTGTACATAATCATGCTGTAAATCAGAGATCAGCATGCCAGCCGCACAGAACACCGACGACTCCTGGGGAACCAAAATAAGCGGAATGTCCAGTTCTCGGGCTATCATCCCGGCGTGCAGTGGGCCTGCTCCACCTGCAACCACGAGAGCAAACTCACGCGGATCATAGCCCCGTTCGACCGAAACCCCCTGAAGCGCAGCCGCCATGTTGGCGTTCACAATACGATAGATACCTTCGGCGGCCTCAAGAGGAGACAGGCCCAAAGGCGCTGCGATCCTGTGTGTAATCGCGAGTTGAGCAGCGTTATAATCAAGTGGCATCTCTCCACCTAAAAACCCATCTGAAGCAAGATAGCCAAGAACCAGGTCAGCATCTGTCACTGTGGGTTCGATTCCGCCGCGGCCGTAACACACCGGACCCGGCTCAGCCCCGGCACTCTTGGGCCCGACCTGAAGAATCCCCCCGGCATCGATCCAGGCAATGCTGCCCCCACCGGCGCCGACCGTATGAATATCAAGCAGAGGAAGGGCAAGCCGATGGCCGCCAATCTCGCCCTCCGTTGTTGTTACCGGCTGGCGATCATGGATGAGACAGGCATCAAAACTGGTACCGCCCATGTCAACAGTGATCACATCACGCAAGGCGTAGGTGTCGCCATAGAACACCCCTGCCATGGGTCCGCCGGCCGGGCCGGACAAGAGGGTATTCGCGGCAAAGCGACGTGTCATGCGTGGCGACATCACTCCGCCGTTGGACTGCATAATGAGCAAGACGCCGGTAAATCCGGATTCATCCAACTGGCTTTCAAGCTGAGTCAGATAGCGAGCCAGCGGGGGACCGACTGTGGCGTTGAGCACTGTGGTGGAATGTCGTTCGTATACCCGAATCTGCGGCAGGACTTCGGAGGATAAAGACACATACACATCGGGTAAAGCCTCCTGGATAAGCTGGCCGGTTCGTCGCTCATGGGCGGGATGTAAGAAAGACCACAGATAACTAACCGCCACCGCCTCAATACCATTCGCCCGGATGTGTTCAATCGCGTCAATCACATCCGGTTCATACAGGGGGATAACTACTTCTCCCTCAACATTGACCCGTTCTGCAATAGGATAAATACGTGCACGGGGAACCAGAGGGGGTGGCGGACTGTATTTGCTATCGTACTGACGTTCGCGCAGCCCACGCCGCATATTGAGCACATCGCGGAAGCCTCTCGTCGTAAGAAAGGCGGTTTTGGCCCCTTCTCCGGTTAAGACAGCATTGGTCGTAATAGTCGTACCGTGAACGATGACGCTGACGCGGCTGAGAAACTCCGACAGTACAAGACCAAAAGAAGCGGCTATCTTCCGCAGCCCTTGTACTACGCCGACTTCAGGCTGCTGTGGCGTGGTCTGCGTCTTATGGACTGTGGCTGCGCCCTGCGAGTCAGTGACAAGAAAGTCGGTAAACGTTCCACCGACATCAATACCGATTTTATATTCCATGGCTGATTTTATATTCCATGAGCACGCCTTGGGATGAAGAGTACGCAGAGACGGGCAGGCCGCCCCGGCGTATTCGGTCAGGTCTCCGGTCAGGTCTCCGGTCGGGTCTCCGGTCAGGGCTCTTTGATGAGCACAAATGTCGGCACATAGCGCTCGTCACCCTCGGGGTCTTGCCCAACCGCAGACGGGAGGAGTCGGACAGGGCGCCCCCGCTCAACCTGGTTGGCCTCAGTTTCAACAAGCCGGGTGAAGATCCGCAGCCCTGCGATAAAGACCACTGCGAAAATCAATGGACGCGGAAAGCCCGGAGGGATGCCGGTGTCCTGAACGGTATACGCGTGTATCGTCCCCTGGCTCGGCAACTCGATCCAGTCGAGCTGATCTGAGAGACACCCCGGACACACCACACGCGGGGGCCAATGGCGCTGGTCACACTGCGGGCATGATGTGGTGACCAGCTTTTGCGACCGCAGGGCGTCATAAAACGGCGCCAGTCGAGTGTTCTTTTTGCTCTGGAGAGGAAAGGGATCAAGGGCGCGGAAATAATCGCTCATAGGCTGCTACTCCCGCCCGTAAATCATGACCAGGTGCTCACCCATGCCACTATTATTGTGTGTCAGTCCGATGTGCGCCTCCGGGACTTGCCGTTCACCGGCTTCCCCGCGCAGTTGCCAAAAGGCTTCGACCCCCTGGGCCACCCCCGTGGCTCCAAGCGGGTGTCCGCAACCCATAAGCCCGCCACGCGGATTGACGACCACGTCACCGCCGTAATCGGACCGCCCATCCGCGGCAAACGGGCCACCTTCGCCCTTGTCGCAGAATCCGAGCTCTTCATAGGCAATGATCTCGGCGATGGCAAAACAGTCGTGGACCTCAGCAAAATCGATCTCGCCCGCCCGTATCCTGGCCATGGCATAGGCATCCCCGGCTGCCTGTTTCAGGGCTGGCCAGCTGGCATAGTCAGGGTCGAGGCTGGAGACGGAAAACCCATGCACAGCCTGTCCGGTTCCGCGGATAAAGACCGGCTTGTCCGTAATATCTTTAGCTCGCTCTTCACTCGCCAGGATAACGGCGGCAGCACCATCGGTGATAGGCGAACACATAAACAGCCGGAGCGGAGAGGCGATCATGCGCGAGCACACGACAGCGTCCAAGGTGACACCGTTCTGAAAGTGCGCATATGGATTCTTGCTCGAATGGGTGTGATTTTTGACAGCCACCTGAGCAAGCTGATCCTCCGTTGTGCCGTATTCAGCCATGTGCAGCTGAGCGGCCAGGGCAAAAGAAGGTGGCGCGGTGAGTCCAAAACAGGCTTCCCAGTCACGGTCTACCCCAGTTCCCATGTTGAGAATGGCCTCGCCCATATTGGGCAGATTCAGCTTCTCAACCCCAAGTACCATCACAAGATCGGCTAGGCCGGCGGCAATAAACGCATAGGCATAGCGTATCCCTACGCTGCCACTGGCGCACATATGTTCGGTCCGGGCCGAGAGCTTGCGAGGCTGAATGCCCAGCGTTTCCGCGGCAAGCGGAGCAATATGACTTTGAAAGGCCGTTCGCTCTGGCAGGACGGTACCCACGACCAATCCTTCGACATCCTTGGGTGTCAGTTGTGGAACAGAGGCAAAGCAGGCTTGACCCGCCTCAGCAAGCAATTCCCGAAAGCCCGCTTCTCGTACCCCAAAGCGTGACAGTCCCGCTCCAACCAGGGCCACCCGACGCATACGCATCTCCTTTTGTCTGAGACAGCCCTACCTAATCAAGAATTTTGTGTGCTGAAAAGGCTGTGGTGCTCTATAGGAGACTTATTTTTTGTGTAGGGGCACGGCAGGCCGTGCCCCTACTTGCGCCTTGAGACGGTCACGCGTCTGTTTGGCCGCTTCCGTCTTCCCAGTCTTTTCATACAGCCGGGCAAGTTGCTCAAGCGTCTCGCGGGTCACCGGACTGTCTTTGGGAAGCGATTCCTCTTGGATGTGTGCCGCTCGCTCTACGAGCGGCACGGCCTCTTCATTTTTCCCCTGCTCTGCATAGAACGTCGCCTGGGTACGAAGATTCAGCGCGACGTTAGGATGATCTGAGCCAAGCGAAGCTTCCATGACTGAAGCCGCCTGCTCGTATAGGGGCAAGAAGGTTGCATACTCCTTGGTTTCCTGGAGGAGGTCAGCGATGCCGCTCAGTGTCGTTGCGAGGTTATTCAGACTGACCGCAATATCACGCTGCCCAGGCTCCAACGCCTTGGTCTCAACACTCAGGGCTTCTTCATAACAACGCTGCGATGCTGTGAGGTCTCCGGCATCTTTTAGGAACAGCGCAAACTGATTCAGGCTCGTAGCAATGTTCGGATGGTCTTCACCCAGCGCTGTCTTCATGACCTGCACGGATCGTTCAAACAGCGGACGGGCGGTCTCAAAGTCACCATGCTGATGGTGCAGAGAAGCCAGGTTATTGAGACTGACCGCAACATTGGGATGGACCCCGCCGTATACCGTCTCAGTGATATGAAGCGCACGTTCGTACAAAGGCAAGGGACGGACTATGTCACCCCCCTCGCGCAGGGCTAAGGCCATATTGTTCAGATTCATAGCCACAACAGGGTGGTCTGGGCCAAGCGATTGTTCGTTAATCGCGATCACGCGTGCATAGACCTCTGCCGCCTCAGCGTAGTCTCGGACTTGATACAGGAGAGACGCCAGGTTGTTCAGACTGGTCCCTACGTCCGGATGCGTCGGACCGTAGGCGGTTATATAAATCTCGGCAGCCCGCTCAAACATGGGTCTTGCTTTGGCAAATTCTCCTGTTTGATATAACGCCGCCCCGAGATTGTTGAGACTCGAAGCAACATCCGGATGTGACGGACCAAGCGCCGCTTCTCGGATTTCGAGCGCGCGTTGTTGCAGTTTCTGTGCCTCGGTATAGTCGCCTATCTCTTTGATGAGCAGCCCCAGCCGAGTCAGATCGTCAGCAACAATGGGGTGCTGAGCACCGTGTGTTTGCTCATGAATGGAGAGCGCACTCTGGAGCAGCGTTCGTGCCCCAGTATACTTCTTAATCGCAATAAAAAGCTCACCCAGATTATTCATACTGAGAGCGACCGCCGGATGTTCGCTGCCCAGTTGCTGCTCGTGAATCGCCAACGCCCGTTCAAAAAGCGGACGTGCCTCAGCGTACTGCTTTTGCTCTTTGTACAGCGTTGCCAGGTTGCCCAAGCTCACCGCAACTGCGGCATGCGACTGTCCATAGGCCGCCTCTGTAATGCTCAGGGCGCGCTCGAACAGCGGACGGGCAGCATCAAACTTCTGCTGGTCTTGGAGAACCAGGGCGAGATTGGTCAGACTCCGGACAATTCCGGGATGATTTTTCCCAAGCTCCTTCTCGTCAATTGCTAGCGCCCGTTCAAAGAGCGTGTGAGCTTCCGCGTATTGACGTGTCTTCTGGAGGAGGAGGGCCAGGTTATTGAGGCTTTGAGAGACGAGCGGATGGTCAGGGCCGGCGACCTTTTCCGTCTGCTCCAGGAGTTCGCGGGCAACGGGAATGGCTGCCTGAAATTTTCCAGCCGCGTGTAAGCGTCCGGCTTCTTCGGCTAATTGCTTGAGACGAGTCGCCGCTGATTCTTCTTCACCGAAAGCGGACGAAGCAAAACCAAGGATTGCAAAAAAGGCGGCAAGGGAAACAGCGACGCTGAGGACTCGTCTGAGCCTATTCACTACAGGTGAGAGTCGAGACATGAGGAGAGATCCAGAGCCCAGCTTTGAAGAAATATTATTTCGTATGCACTACCTCATCGGGCGAAGAAATGACTTCTTCAGAGGGCTTCTGAAAGGTTTCCGTCACGTCAAAGGAGCCACGTAACGAGTATACGTCATCTTTGAACATGGGTAAGTGAGAATAATAAGCACGGTGGTAATAGCAGCCCAAGCCCTCACCTGGCTCGGCTGTTTTTTCTTCGAAGATAACGTCGAAAAGCGCACCGTCCCCACTCTTCGTCGGTTCAACGTGACCCTTTTCAGTCAGGCTATCGGCACTATTTTCCTGAACCGGCGTCATCGCCGGCGTCATGGGTTGATGAGAAGGGTTTTCAAATTTATCGAGCCAGCCGTAATACGGGGAGACTTTCTGGGAAGTTGGTTGCGGCTCTTCTTCTGCCCAGAGAGAGCCGGTGACAAACACAACACTAAGGATCAGAACGATAGTCAGTGTGTTTTTCATACTGAAGCCCATCCTTCCCACCGTTCTCTTATTTGAACCCGAAACGTACAAGGGGGAGCAGATATCTGCTCCCCCTTGAGGATGTCTTATGAGACTGTTAGCGGTGCAACTCAGTCAGACGGTTGAGGTCATAGAGGCCGTTGATGTACTCCAGCGAGAAGTCAGGCAGGCCACCGCCATATTCACGCCACAGGTTGCCACGACCGTTCTGAATGTCGACCGTGTCAACGTTCCGCCAATGCACCGCGCCACGGTTTTCGTTCATGAATTTATACCTATTGGCATCATCCGCCCACGCGTAGCCCCACTGCCACAGCTTCCACAGCTTGCCCTTACGGTCGAAAGCAACGTGGTTCCAGGTTTCCCAGCTTTCCGGATCGATCGCCATAATGGCGCTCTTGTACGGATGACGGGGGTCTTTCGGGATACGTTCCAATACGAAAAGCTCACGGACCTGCCAAACGTCGTCATTCAGCCAGCCGTCAGGTCCACCATAGCGAACCCCATCGTCTTCATGCTCCGTCTTAATGTGGACGGCAAGGAACTTCTTCTTACCCCAGAACTTCCAGTCCCACTCAAGCGGGCGCCCGGAAAAGCCATAGAAGTCTTCCAGCGTATGCTCGGTTCCCATCAGCGAGTCGGATTTCACCTCAGCCGAAATACGGCGCACACGGCGTAAGCTGGGAACATAGGCCCAACCATCATCGGTTCGGCGGGGGTCAATATAGCGGGAAATGATAAAAGCTGTTCCCCGAACATCGTACGGCGAGAAGAATCCGGTAAATTCCTTCCAGTGGACGATCGCCGCGTCTTCATTCTCCGGCAACATGTAGTTAGTATCCGGGAACATCGGCAGCTGCGAGTGATACGCTTTGTGGTAGAAGGTCCCTAAGCTACGCTCGTAGGTTCCCCCGCCACCGTAAATCTTCTCGGTATCGTAGCTCCAGTCCGTGTCGAGATCGATCTCTTCACCCGACCAGGATTCGGGTGGCTTCTCCGGCTCCGGAGCGGTGTGTTCGCCACCAAAGCGCAGCCATGTGGTGAGCGCGTTCGCAACGAAATATCCACGCCAGTAGAAGCGTTTGTCATAATTCCAGGCCGTCTTCATCCCGGCGATATCGTCGCTGCCCTCGCTCAGGATATCCTCATTTGAGAAAGGATAGCCGCACACATAGTTCTCAAGCGCTCCATCAGCAGCAAGTGCAACCTGCTTCTGATATTTCTCGTTACACTCCAGGACGGTCTGGTGCGGTTGCACGTGATAGGTCTCTACAACCTTCATATTGAGCGAGCCGTCGTTCCATTTCTCAAACTGCTCGAAATAGCCGGGAAACATAAACGGCTTCACCTTGGGCAGGTCAGCATGGGTGAGGACATCACCGGCTTTAAATTCCGGCTCAGCGTCCTTGGTTTCGCTGAACCATTGGACAAATGTGTCGTATGTATACTGCGTGGGGTCACCGCTCTGCGCCCATACGCTGGTCTGTGCCCACAGCAGGCTACAGGCCGCGAAAAAAGAAAATACCGTGAGTCGCCTCATAAATCCTCCTCTGAAGCAAATTTGCAGCTCTATTTTTGCAGCTCCATTTTTGGTTGACGTTTAGGGAGAAGTCAATAATACCTCAGCAGGTATTTTTATACTGTTGGAATCAGTAGGGGCGACGCATACGTCGCCCCTACACAATCCCTAGAAACGATAGCGCAGCCTGCTCCAGAACTCGTTCATCTGATTCCGCTCCGAGCCGCCGGCCTGCATATGGAACAGGCCAAAGCCAGCTTCCGTATACGGGTTGTTCGGGTCGCCCGTAAAAGCGCCGAACGCGCCGAGGTCGTGTTTATGCCGTTCACCCATAAACGCGGTGACACCGAGCGTGACCGACCAACTGTTGCTGATCAGGTACTCCACGTTGCCGCCCATGGTGGCGTCCTGCGCCGCCGTGCCAAACGCGGCGAAGACCAAATAGACCAATTGGTCGCGCATGAACTGGTTCTGGGCAAAGGCTGTGAAGATGAAGTTATTATTCTCGGCTGTTATGCCGCGGCGGCCAGCCCGCACGTCGGGATAGTGAGTTCCGTACGCCTGGGCGCTCAGGAAGAAGCTCCGTGTCGGGTTGAGCCAGCGGATCAGGGTCGGCCGGTCAATGCCCAGCACCCATTTGAAGGCGTTGCCGTCCCCGAGCAGGTCGATCTTGGTCGTGTCGTTCAATATCGCGTTGGCGGTCCAGGACGACTCCCAGCGGATCACGACGCCGGTGTACGGCTCGAACCAGTCGAACGACAGGCCCAGCGTGTTGGTCTTGCGATATCTGGCGGCCAGCGAGCCACCGAAGGTGCAGTGGTTGAGATATTCGGCGTGGCGGAATTTCTTCTTGCTGCCGTATGACGACCCACCTTCTTTGAATATGGCCGATTTCCTTACCTGGATCTGCTTCGGCTTGACGCCGACTATTACCGGACCAACGCCCGAAGTACTAAGAACGGTGCCACCGTCCTTGGCGGTAATACCGACACCCGGCGCTTCATTCCGGTCCGCGGGCAGAATGCTGTTCCCGTTCCCGTCCGTTGTGCAGGCTGGGTTGTTAGAGACGTTAACGCGGTCCCAGCCGGTCACGGGCAAGTCGCCAAATGCGAACCAGTCGGTGACCTGAAGACGCAGGTTGCCGACGGTAGCTTCCCAGCGCATGCCGATACCGCCGTTCTGCAGGCTCCAGTGCGGGGTACGGTTTTTGTATAGCGCCATATTCTTGAACGGGAGATAGGGTCTATCTTCCGTTGCCATAGTCGGGTCATCGGCCGTGCCGGGGAAAAGGGCGGTTGCAAACAGGTCGTTCCCGAACGTGAAGCCGTCTAGCGTCCGGCCAAAGCCCGTGGCCCAGGGTTGGGCCGGATGACCGAGACCGGTCGTCGTATGGCGGTCAAAGACGTACACTACGCTGCCGGCCACGTCGCGCAGCGGGCCGATGTTACCGAAGCGATGCTCGAACAGAGCCGACCACAGCGGCACGCGCGTGTCGTCGAACAGATCAATGAAGAAGTGGTCGCCGAAATTGACCGGGTTCACGATGTCCTGCAGGCGGAAGAAGTCGGCCTTGCCCCACACGTGCTGTTGTTTTCCGATACGTAACCAGTTACGGCCGCCCTGGCCCTTCCAGAAAAAGTCGAGGTATGCCTCACGCACGGGATAGTACAGGTCCATATTGGTCTCGCGCAGCATCCCGAAGCGCAGGTCGTTCTGGCTGGCATCCAGGCCGTAGTATCCCCTGCTTCGCGAATCGATATCGCGACCGGCTACTCCGTACTTCGAGCCGGGGACCAGAGCGTGCATGAACTCGACGTTGCCCCCTGCCCCAGCCTCCTTCGGCCAGAATCCGGCGTAGTTGCCCGGATTAAGCCCGAAGGCTTCCAGGAATCCTGCATTGGCCGGTTTGGGATAACCGGACCGCCCGGAGACGAACCGCTTGTTCTCGCCCTTCCGGCCGTTTCCGAACTTGTCGTCTATGTCATAGATCGACTCGTACTCGGGCCGTAGCTCAATGAAATACTCGAAGCGATCGAAATAGTCTCGCATCAAGTACATCGGGCCAGACATCTGCATGCTCGCCCGATAGCGCGACGACGCGACGTGATAATCGGTTTTGAACGTGTCGCTGCGCAGAATGCTGAAATTATCCACATAGCCGTGGATAGCCATTTTATCGAAACTGTCCAGAAACGATTTATCGCGCGCGCCCGCGGCTTGCGCCGACGGAACTGCTAGTGCCACGCTCAGGCCAATAGCTGTAAAACTCAGCCATAGCCCGGTAAGCATCCCTCTCCCTGCCCGTTTCTTCATCACGAGGCCTCCTTCCTTGCCCTTCGCCCTCACGAAGGGGTAAGTCTTGCTATCCTCCAGAAAACCAGTTCTAAAAGACTCTCAAATTATTACATCAGCTCGTTGGTTGCGGCTGCTCTTCCTCAACTCTAACCTGCTGTCCACCAACGAACTTTGGTTTAAAAATCGTGATCATGGCAGGAACCATAGTTAGTGCAGACAGCCAGTGCGTGACTAACAGAATGGCCAATAACAGAGCCATTTCCGCGGAGAAACGTAAACTGGACAGGAAATACCAAGGAATCACGCCGGCGATCATAGTCGTGGCAGTAAAGGTTACCGCCATGCCCGTTGTCAACACCGTTTTTTTGATTCCTGTGATCAATTGCCCCCCACTACGCGGGACTTCGAGTCGAATCCGGTCAACAACATACAGGATATAATCCACTCCGATTCCCATCCCCACCGCAGTCACTGGCAGCGAGTTGATATTAATGCCGATCCCCATAAAGGAAACATACATATAGCTCGCCACTCCTGCGGCGACCAGCGCAAGCATGACCAGGGTTGCGGCGGCGAGTGAACCGTAGCTCAAAAAGACCAGGGTGTAAACGGTCATAATGACCAGCATAGCGGCCTGCTTCTCGGATCGGTCAATTTCCTCGTTCAGGGCCGCAGTCGTTCCAATGAACCCGCCGGCAAGCCGCATAGTCACGCCTTCAATGGGGTGCTCTTGCATGAACTTCTTCGCCCGCGCAATCGCTTCACGAACGGTATCGCCCTTCACATCCTTATAGAACACGACGAACTGGCCATTTTTATAGGCCAGGTCTGTGTACTCAAGAATAACGCCCGATATGGGAGCCGATGCTTCGTACACGAAAATCAAATTCCCGGTAATAGATCTGTCAGGTGGAATAACCTGCCAGCGTGGATCGCCATAGTGATAGCGACGATTCAGATTACGCGCCAAAGTGTACAGCTCACGCGTGTCTCCGGCTTCTACTTGCTCCAGCATGTAACGGCGCATTTCTTCTAATACATCAAGTACATGCGGCTCTTTGAGGATGTGCTCACGTTCGCCTTCCAGATAGATCACAAGTTGGTTTGCCCCAGCGAATCTTTCATTAATGGTTCGGGCTGATACGTTGTAGTGAGCATCCTGCCATAGCAGAGGCGAGCCGGCTTCCTGTTCGCCAATCGGCACACTGATTGCCGTACGCACGCCAAAGACAATAGTGACAGCTGCCACGGCCATGACAACCCAACGACTGATTTTCCCGGTTGCAATATTTCCCACCGTCGTCAGAGTGAACTCCATCCAGCGCGGAACAAAGTGGGTCGTATTCTTTGGAGTAGGGAAATACGACAACAGTATGGGCATCGTGTGGGTGATACAGAAAATATTCGCAAAGGCCCAAAAACTGCCATAGTACGCCAACTTCTCAATGAGCGGGATAGTTGCAACGGACAGGACCAAAATACCACCAGCGTCACTGATGACACCGGTCACACCTGGCAAAAAGAGGTCGCTCAAACAGGTGTAGGCCGCCTTTCCCTGGTCTTTGGATACTTCGAGTTCTTCAAAATAGCGCTCAATCATCTGCACGGCGTGACTCACCGAGCGGGCAGTAATAAGCAATGGGATAACTAAGATGAGCGGGTCAAGGTTGAAACCCCAAAAGCCGACCCAGCCCAGCCCCCACACAGTCTGGACAGCCGCGCCAATCAGCGGGACCAATACACCATAGAACCTACGGAAATAGATAATCAAGGCAAGCAGGACCATCACCCCGGTAAAGGTGAAAATCAGGAAGAGTTCGTTGGTAAAGAACCAGACCCAGCCCTTCAAAGCCGGCTCACCGGCAACATAGACCTTGGTGTTGTCGTCTTCTATTTCAGCCCGAATGCGGGTGATTTCACGCTGGATTTCCCGGTAGTCCAGCCTATCCTCGTTAAACCCGGCCAGGACAAGCGCGGCTTTCCCATCTTCCGAGACGTATTTGTTCATAACGATATCGTTATTAAACATCTCGAACTTCAGCGCGCTTAACTCACTCGGATCGTCTGGTATGTCAACGGGAAGAACCGGGTACGAGCGGACCATGCCTCCCGGTAAGGTCTTAATGTTTCGGATTTTTACGTGGGTGAGAGAAGCGACCTGGTTATGGTCAACGCCGGTAATCTGGTCAAGCTGGTCCGTTAGGAAACGCACCTTTTCCAGGTTGTTCTTGGTAAAAATATCGCCCTCATCCACCTGCAAGACCGCAGTTACGATATTGGCCCCACCAAAGGTCGTCCTATGCTGGTTGTAGGCTTGGATATAGGGATGTCCTTGCGGCAGAAGGTCGGCGAACTGGCTGTACATTTCGACATTCCGGGCTTGATAGCCCCAAAAGACCGTCGCAATCGCCAACGTCACGAGATACGCAAGACGGTGGCGCCAGAGAACAGTCAGATAGGCGGCAATCATGCGGTCCATGAAAGCTTTAGGTTGATCTGGAGGAGTATGGGCCATGCTATTTCTCCTTACGCGAGCAAGGGCGTCTTAGTAGTCTGTACGGTTATATGCATTTCAGTAACGACAGCGCCGTTAGAGCTGATGAGTGAAAATTAGAGGGACGGATTCGCAGCATGCAGCTTTGCCTTATCCGTGGCGGTCCAACTACTGCCACCATCGGAAGTGACCAAGACCGTGCCCCGCCCTCCACACGCAACGCCAAACTGCCCGTCAGAAGCAAAAGACGCCGCGCGGATCCACGTCAGCACATGCTGGCGGACATTCTCGTCAAGCTGCCATGCACCACTTGTGGCTGAGGCAAGAGTTCCAAGGACGCCAGTCGCAAAGTTAGTGCGGTTTCCACCCGAAGCAGCAGCGACGGACAGGAGCGTATTAAAACTCCCACTTGGAATGTTTGTCCACGTCTCCCCCGCATCTTTCGTTTGCAACAAGGTGCCACTCTCCCCGGTGACATACCCTTCTTGGGCGCTGCTAAAATCCACATCAATAAGGAAGAGGTCTTCAAGATAGAGGGGAGGGATACGCTGCCGGATGGCTTCCTCTTCGGGGAGTTCCGGGCGGGTGTATTTCGGCAGGTTGCGCACATTGCGCTGCCGCTGCCAGGTTACACCACCATCCTGGGTGCGCAGAACAATTCCGAATTCACCCGCCATCCAGCCGTCCGTATTCGTGGGGAACGACACTCCGTTCAGCGTCACATCACACGGATTCAGCTGAGGCAGGGTTGACTCAGGATCATCTGCCGGGTTCGCCGTCGCGAAGTTATCAAAGCTCTGATCACACCACAGCGAGAGATTTTCCCAGGTCTCTCCAGCGTCTTGTGAACGGACAATAGCGCCCACCGGACCGACAGCCCAAATGTGCTGCGCGTCCGCACCACGGCTGACGGCAAAGTAGTGAGGCTGGGCAACCTGCCAGTCTTGAAGCGGCAACTCTATCGGAATTTTATTCCAGGCTTTTCCGCCGTCGCTCGTCTTGAGGATCATACCATCCTGCCCGACGGCGACCCCATCCTGAGTAGTGGCAAAATCAATCTCGTAGATTGCCTTTTGGACCCCTGTCTCCAGCATGGTAAAATCTTGTCCGTTATTGGTCATATGCAGAATAAGCCCCCGCCCGCCAACGACCCAGGCATTATTGGAGTCCAAGACAAAGGCATCATAGAGATCTTCACGATCGGGAAAAACATTCCCCCTGGACACGCCCATTTCGTTGAGTTCGCGCAGCACCTCTTCATCGGCTGCTTCAAGACAAGCAGACAAAGTAAAGAGGCCGGCAGCAAGAATGCCCCAAGCCGCATGGCGCCACACCAAATGCATTCGTCTCTTCAAGATATTCTCTCCTTACTGAACTGATACTGACTGAACTGATACTGGGAAAGCGCTGTCGTATTAGGATTCTGAAGTCGAGCTCCCTTACTTACTGAAGTACAGACCGGACTGTCAAGGGACCCCTCAGGAACCTCTTCATCAGCATGATTGAAGGCATTTCTTATTCAATTTTTTGTTTATATCGAATGGCTAAACCAACCAGTTGGAATTCGTAGTCCGCCCGGCTTCTGTAATCTCTGACCGTACTCATGCCGGTATGCTGCGCGGTGGTTTCGTCCTGGAACTCCCCAGCCTTCATTCTTTCGAGAATGATTGCCTCCGCCCCAATAGAACACGCCTCACGATGCAGCGCATTTTGCATGGCCTCCATGCCGGTGCCTTGATTGCCATACGTTTTCACACGCGCAATCACTTCATGCGGCAATGCGGGAGGAGAAGAAAGAATAGGAATCCTGCAATTCGTGGCAATAAATTCGACGGGCAGTGCCCCCACCTGTTCGGTTAAAACCAGGGGCTTTGTCGGCCGATTCACGCATCCGGCCAGGGCGCAGCCAACCAGAACTGTCAAAAGAACTTTCAATGCTTTTACTAACGGGGCCCATCAGGCCCCTCAAGTCTTCTAGGGAATAACAAGCGCTTGTATCATATGCGCACGGGCTACTCTACTCTTGTACGATGAATTATCGAGATACATTATACTAATCGTTTTTATTCCCCATTGAACGGGGAAAGTAAAGCGGACAGAACCGTATAGGGCCGCGAGGAGATTCTTCACATGGCGCACATCCAGTCAGGCCAGTCATTGAAATGGGGCGTTCTTTTTAATGGAGATAAGCTTGCCCTCGAAACTATTGTCAGCTTTGCTACGCAGGCAGAAGACGCCGGAGCGGAAAGCATTTGGACCGCTGAGCTGTGGCGGGATGCTTTTGTGCCGCTGACCGCCATAGCCAATGCTGTCCGGACCGTCCGCCTCGGGACGGCAGTCGCCCATTTTGCTCGTCCGCCCATGTTGACAGAGTTAGCTGCGATGTCACTCGCCGAATACACCCAAGGACGTTTCATTCTGGGACTTGGGACCGCTCCGAAAGACTGGAACGAGAAGTGGCACGGCTTGGAGTACCGCAAACCCGTTGCTCGGATGCGGGAGTATGTTGAGTGTATCCGCACCATGTGGCAAGGCTCACCAACGCAGGCAGTCCAGTATGCAGGCGAATTTTATCAGGTGCGCGACTACCAGCGTCTCACTGCGCCCGTCTATTCAGGCATCCCTATTTATCTGGCAGCGGTTCTGCCCAATATGATCCAGCTCGCCGGGGCACTTGCCGACGGCATTATCCTCAACGTTCTCAATAGCCCGAGATATTTTACCGATGTGGTGCATCCGAATCTGAAAAAAGGCTTCAGCCGCAGCGGGCGAGACAGAGACGGATTCGAGCTGTGCGCAGTGAAATGCTGTGCGGTGAATAACAACCGTCAGCAGGCGCGTGATTTGGCCAGACATGCCGTCGCCTTTTACTCCACCCTGCCCTATTTCGATGTGGTCCTCGATCCTCTGGGCTTTACCGAGGCGAAGCTCACCATCCGAGACGCGATGAAACGGAATGACGTTTCGACCATGCTTGCGGCCGTGAGTGACGATATGGTTGACGCCCTTGTCCTGGCAGGGACACCCGATGATGTCCGGCAGCAGCTGAGCGCATTCGAGGGCTTGTTTGACACGCTGCTCTTGCTCAGCCCCTCTTTTGCCGCCGACCCGGAAGAGGTGCGTCACAATAACGCCGCGATGATTGCCGCCTTTGCCGAATAACGCTATGTAGATTTGACGCATTGAATGGAGGGTCACTATGAAAGCGCAGCTCCAGCACGCTCTGCTCCCGACAGCCAGCCAGGATGAGTTGGCTCGGCAAAACTTTGTCCACAGCCTCAAGGTCCATCTGGCAACCAAAGTCTCACCTGGCAATAAGACCATTTACGAGCGCAAGGCGGCCCCCCGCTTTGCGCGTGAACATCAGCGTCCTCCCCAAGGTCGGCATGAAGTCCGGAGCGTCATGCAGGACGAACCCTATTACCAAATGTGGAGCACGCTGCTGCGGACCAGTCAGGAAATGATGTGGGATGCGGTCAATGTGAGCGTAGAACGTCAACTCCCGCAGCTCCGGGAGCGCGCCGCAACAAATGGGAATGCGCGCGGCTCTCTCACTCTGAATCCGGACTTGGAAATTCCGTCCTACCACACGGCGGTAGACATTCACTGTCAGCCAGGCGGCTACCACACAGAGCTGGGACAAGACGACGTGGCCGCCGGAGCGACCTATGACCGGGCCGTCTACATCTACGCCATGAGCCGCTTAGGAACATTGAACGACGAAATGGGACAGTCGGTTGTGCTGCACCTCAAAGAGCAGCATCCGAACTTCCAGCCCCGTCGCATCCTGGATATGGGCTGCACCGTCGGACATAGCACCCTGCCCTATGTTGATGCCTATCCCGAAGCCGAAATCTTCGCGATTGACGTTGGCGCACCCGTCCTTCGCTATGCCCACGCCCGCGCCGAAGCACTCGGCAAACGCGTCCATTTCTCTCAGCAGAATGCGGAGCAGACCAATTTTGAGGAGGGCTCGTTCGACCTCATCGTCTCGCATATTTTGCTGCATGAGACTTCGAGCAAAGCTATCCGCAATATTATGAAAGAGTGCCGCCGGTTGTTAAAACCAGGCGGGATGATGCTCCACCAAGAGGTGCCGCAGTATGAAGGCATGCCGCCCTACGAGGCTTTTATTCTCGACTGGGACACCTATAACAATAACGAACCCTTCTGGGGGACGGTTCATTCCATGGACCTCCGGAAGCTCGCCGAAGAGTCCGGTTTTGCCGCACATAGTGTCATCCAGACGATGATCCCGAGTGCCCTGGAACGGGCACAAGCACGCACGGAGAAATTTCAAGGTGGCGATTTCGGCGGCGGTGGAGCGTGGTTCGTCTTTGGCGCTACCAAGTAGCAGGGTAGCAGGAGATAGGCATGCCGCGCAAAGCAAAAGGCAAGCGCCCGGCTTTTTTCGACGACCCCCAAATCGATACGGTTATGGGGATTGTCATGGCCCTGGCAGGCGAAGTGTCTGTGCTGCGGGAGCGCCTCGATACCATTGAGCATGTGGCTGCCGCCAAGGGACTTTTCACCCAGAAAGACATCGAAGCCTACCGTCCGGATGATGCCGTCGTTACCGAACGGGAACGGTGGCGTGCGGAGTACCTCGAACGGGTCCTCCGCGTTGTGCATCAGGAGTTGGAAGAAACAGACAAAGGCGAAACCACGGAATCATACCAAGCCGCGGTGCGCGCGGTTTCGTCCTGACGGCCAGAGAGCACGGAAAAAAGCGACCAACCCGTACCCGTGCAGTCCCTGAATCAGAAAGTGCAGGCTCTTCATGCCCTTCAAACTTGGCGTTGACGTAGGTGGAACGTTTACTGATCTCGTCCTTTTTGACGAGGAGAGTGGCCGGCAAGTCCGAGCCAAAATTCCGTCTACCCCCGATGATCCATCAGTTGGCGTGCTTGCCGGTATTGATAAAATTTGCCACTTGGCCAATGTCTCACCCGGTGACATCGCCCAGATTATGCATGGGACGACCGTGGCAACCAACGCGGTCCTTGAGGGAAAAGGCGCGAAGGTTGGACTGATTACGACCCAGGGATTTAAGCAAATCCTCCATCTGGCTCGCTCCTGGACGCCGGGGCCACTCGCGGGCTGGATGATTATGGAGAAACCGGACCCGCCGGCGGCGCTGGAATATACTCGTGAGGCCATCGAACGCATGGACACCCGAGGTGAGGTGGTCACCCCACTGGACGAAGACGCGCTGCGAAAGGACCTGCAAGATTTAGGCGCACAAGGAATCGAAGCGCTGACGATTTCTTTGATCAACTCGTATGCCAATCAAAGCCATGAAAAGCGCGCAAAAGAGATCGCCCAAGAGGTTCTGCCCAATACCCCTATTACCGCCTCATCAGAAGTGTTGCCGGAGTTTCGGGAATACGAACGCGCCCTGACCGCGGTGATGAATTCTTACGTGCGACCGAAGGTTGCCCAGTATATGAGCAGCTTTGCCGAGCAGTTAGCGGCGCATGGCCTGAAAGCAGACGTCAACATTCTCCGCTCTGACGCCGGCCTGATGACCTTGCGTATGGCGCAGGAACGGCCGGTATACGCCGTGATGTCAGGTCCGGCCGGTGGCGTCGCGGGGGCGCTGTATATTGCCAAAAAGGCAGGCTTCCCGCATTTGTTGACCCTCGATATGGGCGGCACGTCCACCGACGTGGCCCTGTGTCAGAATGGCAACCAGACTATTTCGCGTGAAACCACCCTGGGCTATTTCCCGATTAAGGTTCCTTCGGTCGATGTCCGCAGTATCGGGGCCGGCGGCGGCTCCATTGCCCATGTGCCCGAAATTACCAGCGCGCTCCGGGTCGGTCCGCAGAGTGCCGGCGCCGTTCCCGGTCCGGCCAGCTACGGCCAGGGTGGGACGGAGCCGACGGTGACAGACGCCAACGTTGTCCTTGGCCATCTCCCGCCCAATCTGCTGGGCGGAGAAATGACGCTGGATACGGAAGCCGCCACCGCTTCCGTTGAGCGGATTGGGAAAAAACTCGGCCTTGACGTGTATCAAACCGCCCAGGGCATTTTGGACATCGTGAATGAGAACATGCACGGTGCCTTGCGTCTGGTCTCCGTCCAGCGCGGCTACGATCCACGTAATTTCGCCCTGGCCGCGTTTGGTGGCGCCGGTCCGCTGCACGCCAACGCGGTGGCCAAGCTGATCGGCTCATTCCCGGTTATCGTCCCCCCCGCACCGGGCATTTTATGCGCAATGGGCGATGTGTGTTGCGACTACCGTGAAGAATTCTCCCGGACCGTCTTCCGCACCCTGGATAGGATCACCGCGCCGGAGGTCATTGAGATACTCGAAGGGCTGAGCGCAGAGGCGACCGGCTGGTTGGAGCAGGAAGGCATCTCTCGACAGCAGCAGCGGATTTTCTATAACGCCGACATGCGCTACTTCCGCCAGGGCTATGAACTACCGATGACGACAACGCTCGATGAGTTGCAAACCAACGGAACGGCGGCGCTGGCGGAACAATTTCACGCCCTGCACGAACAGCTCTACCGCTTTCGTCTGGATGCCGAATGTGAAATCGTCAATCTTCGCGCAGTTGCCCTTGGCACGGGAACGACGTTGCACTGGCCCGAAGGCGAAATCGATGGACCGTCCGCGGCTCACGCCCAGGTTGACGAACACCGGATTTATTTTGATGGCGACTTTCTGACCACCTCGATTTATGATCGGGCCAAGCTCAAGCCAGGCAACCAACTGCCCGGTCCGGCGATTGTGACCGAGATGGACTCCACCACGGTCGTCCTGCCGGATTATGCAGCAGAGGTGGACCGCTATGCGAATATCCTGATCCGACCAAGTCAGGATTAAGATTGAGTAGTATATCCGGTAGAATCAGGCTGACTGGGCTAAATATGAGTCTCCTGCACGACGCAAAAAAACTTCTGGAAGCTATGTCTCCCGAGGAGAGGACGCAACTATTGGAATGGGCTGTCCGCGACCTCACTGACACCCATCCTGGGATCGAAACAACTGCTGGTGTGTGTGGAGGGGCGGCCTGCCTTGCCGGAACCCGTATCCCCGTCTGGATTTTAGAGCAGTACCGTCGTTCCGGGGCGAGGGACGCAGAACTCTTGCACTCCTATCCAGGCTTGCGGGCCGAGGACCTCGTTCATGCGTGGGCCTATGTCCGCTCCCATCGGAATGAGATTGAGCAACACATCCGGGAAAATGAGGCCGCCTAGCCTATGGCGCGCTTATATGGGGATGAAAATTTTCCATACCCTGTGGTTTTGGCCCTGCGCCGTTTGGGGCACGATGTACTCACTGCTCAGGAGGCAGGGAAAGCGGGGCAAAAAATACAAGACGAAATTGTTTTGGCTGACGCCACTGCGGACGGGCGGGCCATATTGACTCATAACCGGAAAGACTTCATCCACTTACACAATCAAGAACCCAGCCATTCAGGAATCATTGTGTGCACCATTGATTTGGATTTTGAAGGCGTAGCCGACCGTATTGACGCGGAGATTCGCTTGTATCCCGAGTTGACGAATCGCCTAATTCGAGTGAACCGCTCTAGGGCCGGAAGAGCTTGACGAGAGGAGCAGTATCATGCGCGATGTAAAAATTGCTGAAATTCCAGAGATCGAGGTCGATCCCATTACGCTCGACATTATCGAGAGTGCACTCAAGAACTACCGCCATGAAATGGATGCGGTGCTGTTCCGCACGGCCATGTCGCCGGTGATCCGGGAGCAGCACGACGAATTTCCCATGATCTGCGACCCCAACGGCCGGATGGTCGTCGGGCAATTCGGCTCCTATATCCGGGAGATGATGGAGCGCTTTGACCAGCCGCTCTATCCCGGTGATGTCATTTTGCTCAACGACCCCTATCTGTGCGGGGGGGCCATTTCCCACATCAACGACTTTCTCGTGCTGGTGCCCGTCTTTGACGGTGACGAACTCATCGGTTGGACTTCGATGTTCGGCCATCAAATGGACGTGGGCGGCCCGCTGCCCGGCTCGTTTCCAACCAACGCGACCTCAATCTTTGGCGAGGGGTTACGCATTCCGCCCGTCAAACTGTTTGAAAAAGGAGAACTCAACCGGGCCGTCCTCGATCTTATTTTGAACAATGTCCGCATTCCGATGATGAACCGCTCGGATCTCATGGGGATTGTGGCCGGCTGCAAAACCGCCGAACAGCGCGTGCAGGAACTGTGTGAGCGCTTTGGGCGTGCGACGTATCTGGCCGCCTGCCAGGCGTTGCTGGATCGGACCTACCGGGCCGTCCAGACCCTCATCCGGCACAATATTCCGACTGAGCCCCAGTCTTTCGAAGACTATGTTGATGATGACGGACTCGGCAACGGTCCGTTCAAAATGAAGCTCACCATCTGGCGTGAGGGCGATAAGGCGATCTTCGATTGGACCGGTACCGACCCGCAGGCCGTTGGACCGATCAATTTTTATCTCAATCCGGGCATGTTCAAGATGTTCATCGGCGTCTACCTCATCATGGTCTACGATCCCCAGATTTTGTTTAACGACGGCTTTTACGATCTGATTGACGCGCGGATGCCGGACGGCTCCCTCCTCCATCCGAAATTCCCCGCTCCGCTGGGCTGCCGCACCCATGCCCTGGCCCGCCTGTTTGATGTCATGGGCGGCTGTCTCGGCCAACAGAGCCCGGAACTGACGACCGCGGCCGGCTACGGCACCAGTCCCCATTTGCTGTACAGCGGCAACGATAAGGATGACAACTTCTTCTTCATTATGGAAATCGGCTATGGCGGCATTCCGGGCCGACCGATTGGCGACGGTATGGATGGTCACTCCTGGTGGCCGCTCTTCACCAATATTCCGACCGAATACCTCGAAAGCTATTGCCCCATACGCGTAGATCGCTATTCGTCCGTCATCGACTCCGGCGGAGCCGGTTTGCATCGGGGTGGGAACGGCATCGACAAATGGTACACCTTTCTCGAACATGGTGAGATCGCCATTCACGACGACCGCTGGCTGACTCCCCCCTGGGGGATACTCGGGGGGAAACCGGGGATGCGCTCGACGAAAATCCTGGTCCACACCGCTGGAACCCGTACCGTCCTGCCCTCAAAATGCGACCAGATTAAAGTCGAACCAGGCGACCAGCTCATCTTCCAAACCGCAGGCGGCGGCGGCTGGGGTGACCCACTGGAACGCGACATCGAAAAAGTCCGGGTTGATGTCGTGCGCGAGTTGGTGTCCGTGGAAAAGGCCGCATCCGATTACGGCGTGGTGTACGACCCGGCAACGTCTGAAGTGGACGAGGACGCCACACGAGTACTGCGTCAGCGCATGAAAGAGAGCCGGGGCGAGATACATACGTTCGATTTTGGCCCGCCCCTCCAGGAACTCCTGGCACGCTGTAAAGAGGAGACTGGACTGGAGCCGCCCACGGCTCCCAGCTTACCGCCGGGCTGGGAAACAAACGGAGTGAAGAAAGTCGCGGCCTGACCTCTTCTCTTTCCTTACTCTTCAGGGAGAAGATGAAAATCGGGGAAATCCGAGCACGCGCCGTTCATGTGAGACCGATGAAAACCCTCAACGCTCCTCCGGCCGGTTTGAATCGGAAAACCTTGGGCGTGCTCGCCCTCGCCTTCCTTTTTCCCTTTTCCTGCGACCAACTCCGCACCCAGCCGCTGACCGGACACCGCGATATTGCAGCCGCCCTGCGGCCATTGCTGGACCTTGCCTATGCCGGACTGGATTATCCGACCTACCATGCCGAGTTCCAAGCATTTCAAAATGTTGTGCAGCAAAAGATAGCGGTCACACCCCACGAAATGCGGCCGTACGTCGAGACCATCGTGGCCTATCTGCACGTCGCAGACAACGTGCTGGAGTGGCAGGCGCAACAACACCCAGAGCAGCAGCCACCCCAGCTCACAACCTGGACAGCCCGCCATCCATTTCTTAAAGCGGCAATTGGTGCCCGGCTCGAAGCGCCGCATGCCTTTGATGCGGAAACCGCACTACAGCTGCTGTTTGAAAAAACGGACCAGACCCTCGTAGCCATGCAAGTGAAGAACAAACCCATCTAAAAAGCGAGGAGAGACCAATGGGAAAGCTCGACAATAAAATTGCCCTCATCACCGGCTCAAGCAGCGGTATTGGAAAAGCGGTCGCCCTGGCCTTTGCCACAGAGGGGGCCGACCTTGCGCTCAACTACCCGAATGACACGCAGGCCGACAATGCCGCAGCGGTACAGAAAGATATTGAAGCCCTGGGCCGTCGGGTTGTCGCCATCCGGGCGGACGTTTCCCAGGAAGACGAGGTGCAACACCTCGTTGGTACGACGCTACAGACCTATGGCCGTATCGACATTCTGGTCAACAACGCCGGGATTGCCTCCGCCGCAACCGTCGGGGACATGCCGGTTTCCATGTGGGACCAGATGTTGGCCGTCAACCTGAGAAGTGTCTTTCTGTGTACGCGCCTGGTCTTACCGCTCATGTATAAACAGGACTACGGCAAAATTATCAGCACGGCCTCGCAACTCGCCTATCTCGGCTCGCCCGGCCTGAGTCATTATTGTGCGGCCAAGGCGGCCATCATTGCGTTTACCCGCTCGCTGTCGCGTGAGATCGGCACCCGTAATATCAATGCGAATTGCGTCGGCCCCGGCGCGACGCAGACACCCATCCTCCAGGGCATCAGCAGCGAGGCGCTTGAGGCGATTCAGGCCAGTATCCCTAAGGGCCATCTGGCAACGGTTGACGATATTGCGCCGACCTATGTCTTTCTGGCCTCTGACGAATCGAGCCACTATGTCGGGCAATGCCTCAGCCCTAACGGCGGAGATATCATGCTCTAAATTCGCGTCCCTTGCTCCTCCCCACTGCCGCCTATAGACTCAGCCGCCGTGCCTGAGTCTCCCTCCCCCTCGCAACGCCCGGAAGCCTTGTTCACACGAGATTTTATCCTGCTGTGTCTGGGGACCTTTTTGTTTGCCGGCAGCATGTTCCTGCTCTTTGCCGTCCTGCCCGTCTTTGTGGTTGAGGAACTGCACGGCGCAGACTCCCAAGTCGGTCTGATCATGGGCGCATTCGCCCTCTCCGCCCTGCTCGTGCGTCCCATGACCGGACGCTTGGTTGACCAGTGGAGCCGAAAGACCCTTCTCAGTATTGGCGCCCTCATCTACTGTCTGGCCCCGGCGCTGTATACCCAGGTCGAGTCAGTCCCGGTCATGCTGGGTCTGCGTCTTTTTCACGGCTTGGGGATAGCCGCCTATACCACCGCCGCCGGGGTCATCGTTGCGGATCTTGCACCGCCGAGTCGTCGCGGAGAGGGGATGGGCTATTATGGCATGTCCCTGAACCTGGCCATGACCATTGGCCCGGCATTGGGGGTCATGCTCATCGGCTCCATCGGGTATAACGCCCTCTTCTGGCTGTGTGCGGCCCTCGCACTCGGCAGTCTTGTCCTTTCCCAACTTATCCAGGAGCCGGCGCGTGCGCCCCAGGTGGGCACCCCATCACGCCAATGGGTGAGCCGTACCGCTCTCTTTCCCGGCTTTATTGCCGTCTGCATGACGTTCACCTTCGGCGCAGTTGTCTCCTTTCTCCCGCTCTTTGTAAAAGCCTCCAATCTTGGCAATCCAGGAATATACTTTAGCGTGTATTCCATTGTGGTCGTGGTCTCACGCCCCTTTGCCGGCCGTCTGTCCGACCGCTTTGGCCGAGCAGCCGTGATTGTTCCCGGCCTGGGATGCCTTGCGGTCGCGATGATTGTGCTCGCGTTTTCCTCAACTCTGCCTGGCATACTGATTGCCGCCGCATTACAAGGATTAGGATTTGGAGGGGTTCAGCCGTCCATCATGGCCCTCGTTGTTGATCGCAGCCCCACGCACGAGCGCGGGGCTGCGCTCGCCACTCTGATGGGAGCGTTTGATGTTGGGGTGGGGTTGAGCAGCATCCTTCTGGGTGCGGTACTCGAATACACAGATTTTACGGTGATGTTTTTATGCGCGGGCGGGGTGGCGCTCGTCGGCGCAATTGGAGCCGCGTGGGGGACGCGAGAAAGGTCGCAAGGCTGAAACATTCCTCTCTGAAACCAGCCGCCTGCACCTCTCGACCTGAATCCGTTTTCACCTTGTGCTCCCAAAGCTCTATACGGTTATGTATCCTTGCCGCAGTACGAGGGCTCGGTTAGGCTGACGGCAAGAGAAACGGTATAGAAAATCAGACCTGGAGGAAACTGTATCCATGCGCAAGACGGCTTTTCCCATACTTATTTGTGGCGCACTCGTTGCGCTCACGCTCAGCCTCGTGTCCACGACCCAAGTCCACTCGCAGGGCCAGGGTCTGCCAACGCGGGAAGATATCCAACAATGGATTGCCATGAATCTTG
Source organism: Binatia bacterium (assembly GCA_963664395.2). Classification (GTDB taxonomy): domain Bacteria; phylum Desulfobacterota; class Binatia; order Bin18; family Bin18; genus Bin18. The sequence continues at coordinate 369,204 of OY761159.2, forward strand.
ATACGCTGCCTCAATTCAAAGAAGGCGATGTTCTGAGACAGGCCGACCTGGAGAAGCTGCGGCCCTTCTTGCCGCCGCGCTATATTGACGAGTTTGATTTTCCTGAAGTCGAGTTTCATGTCGCGCCAACGGGCCATTACCCCCCTCACCCCGACTATCTGGCTGCGACCGAGCAATACTCAAATCAAACCCGCCTGGCAGGCGACGGGGCGCTGGAGAACTATATTGCCGGGCGACCATTTGCCCAAGCGCTGGTCAATCCGGACGATCCGACCGCGGGCATCAAAGCAGCCTGGAATTTCAACTACCGCTGGCAATACTACGGCATGCACGTCGAGCGGTACTTAGGCGCGCTGATTGCGAAAGGCCGTAAGGCATCCAAGCTGCCGGGCTTCCCGGACGATCTCATCCAAGGCGGCGGACGAGCCATTCGGCACCTCGTGGCACTCTATCAACGCGTGTATCACAACCACCTTGCCCATCTGTCGGCCAAAGGCCATATCTTTCCCCTGGATGATGCCGGGCGGTTTGAATACAAAGACTATGTGGAATTTTCGGAGCCGTACGATGTACGCGGACAGCGTTTCATGGTCTACCGGTACGACGACGCCCGCAAACAGGACGACGCCTGGGGGTTCATTCCGGCGCTGCGCAAGGTGCGCCGGCTGTCCCTCCACGAACGGGACGATTCCATCGGCGGCACCGAGATGACGCTGGATGACTTCAGCGGCTTCTCCGGGCGGGTGCTGGATCACAGTTGGCGCTTTCTGGGCTGGAAACCCATCTTGCACGTGATGAATTCCCAACATCCGTATGCACGCTTCTATGGCCCCCATGGCTGGCTGCCCAACGACCGCTGGGAGCTGCGTTTGTGCGCGGTTGTTGAACAAACGCCCATCAACAACCGCAACTATAGTAGTAAAATCTATTTTTGGGATGCCGAGACCTATGAGGCGGCCCTGGTGCTCATCTTTGATATGGACGGCAAGCTGTGGAAGGTCAGCGACCTTTTACACGGCTGGTCCGAAGACCCGAGTCAGGCCGAGTCAGACCGCGGCAAACAGGTCCCGCGCAATATCGGCTTTACGATTGTTGATGTCAAACAAGAGCAAGCCACGATCTTCTCCGCCTACACGATTGAGTATCCCACAGTGGATGTCGAACACGTCGAAGAGCGCTATGACGTGAACAAATTGAGCGAGGGAAGTCGGTAAATCGCTCGTCACCGGGACGGAAGTTCGGTAGGTCGGATTATTGGAAAGGGCGGATCATCATTCGTCCACCTTCGTTGTTCCAACTCAGGCCGCGTCGACCTTTTCAGACAACCAGACCTTGATGAGCGACTGGTAGGGGACGTCGCGCTTGTTGGCGGCCATTTTAATCCGTTCCAACAGATCCAGCGGGAGCCGCAGAGAAATCGCTTTGGTCGTCGGCTTGAGATTGGGGAGCCGCACCCGCTCGGCCCGACTCCAGTCTACGTAGTCGGTCGAGTCATGGCTTTCCCAAAAGGCGCGTTCCTCCGCTTCATTCTTAAAGGCGGGTACGGGTTTGAGTTTCCTGCTCATAGCGCCCTCGCTCCTTACGGCTCATCTCCCGGGCGGAGATGATGCGAATCAGGGTGTTATCCTAGGGAATACTAGCAGAGTTGCGCTCCGAGATGCGCAGTGAGATCGTTGCTGTCAAAGACACTATGCTCACCAAAGGCACGTTCTTTACCGGCCGCGGCATGGTCTCCGCCATTATTGTCGCCTTCCTGGTCTACATCGTTTCCAACCTCGGCTAACCCGACCTACGGAAGGTGCCTGAATAATGCTGCCGTATACGCTGCCGAATCGAGTGAGAGGACGGGCTAATCAGACCACCCCATTCGCGCGTAACCGTGCGACCTCTTGCGCCGAATAGCCGAGCAGACTCGTCAGAACCTCATCCGTATGCTCTCCCAATAAGGGCGGCGGGAGACGGAACTCGACCGGGGTGGCAGAGAGTTTGAGCGGCGAGCCGACAAGCTGCACCTCCCCCGCGGTGGGGTGCGGCATGGACACGCGCATGTCACGCGCAAGCACCTGTTCATCTGCAAAGACTTCATCAATGGATTGAATGGGCCCACAGGCAATACCCGCGGCGCGAATTTTCCGCAGCCAGCCGTGTACCGTATCCGCGCCAAACACGTCTTGGAGGAGAGGAATGAGGATGGCCCGGTTTTGCACTCGGGCGGGGTTGGTTGAAAACCGTTCGTCAGCCACGAGCGCAGGCTGTTCAATGAGCTGACACAGTTTTTGCCATTGTCTATCGTTCCCAACGGCCAGACAAAAATATCCATCTGTGGCTTGAAATGACTGATAGGGCACAATCGACGGATGGGCGTTGCCATAGCGACCAGGTTGCTTGCCGGACACTAAATAATTACTGGCGACGTTGGCCAGCCACGCGACCTGAGTATCCAGGAGAGAGATGTCGATCGCCTGCCCTTGGCCCGTTTTCGTTCGGGCAAGCAAGGCAGCCTGAATGGCGTTAGCGGCGAACAAACCGGCAGTGATATCGGTAATGGCAACTCCAACTTTCATGGGCTCGCCATCCGCCTCGCCGGTGATGCTCATCACCCCACCCCGGCCCTGAATAATAAAATCGTATCCGGGCAGGTCTCTGTCCGGTCCGGTTTGGCCGTAGCCAGTGATAGAACAATAGACGAGCCCTGCATTCTCCTGCGTGAGCTGTTCATACCCCAGCCCCAGCGACGCCATCTCACCGGATTTGAAATTTTCAATGAGGACATCGCTGACTTGGGCGAGACGCCGGATGAGCTGCTTTCCGGCCTCGGATTTGAGATTGGCGCTCATACTTTTTTTATTGCGATTGGCACACAAATAATACGCGCTCTCACCGCCGGCAAACGGCGGGCCCCAGGCGCGGGTATCATCCCCACTCCCCGGTCGTTCGACTTTGATCACTTCCGCGCCAAGGTCCCCGAGCGTCATGGCGCAGAACGGCCCGGCTAAGATGCGCGAAAGATCAAGGACCCGGAAGCCTGCCAATGCTTGCGTCGGTTGCGTCATGCGTATTGCTCCAGTGGAATATGCGCAAATACAATTGCTACGTAATACCCCTTTTGTCTTATCCCCTCACCCTACCCGTTTTCCGAAACGTTCATACAACCCGGAAGAATGTGATATAGATTGAAGGTCTGCTGTCTGTTCGGTAAATGTGGAGAAGAGACAGCTGACAGGTTCCGGTGGATGAGGAGGAGAGGTTGCAGATGAAGGGAACTTTTATTTATCAGTGTCAAGAATGTAATGAGTTACTCACCAGCGTTCCCAAGGGGATTTGTACTCACTGTGGTTCACAAACCACATTCCCTTTAGGTTGGTATCGGTTGTCCCCGGATGAACGAAGAAGCTGGCTTGATCGTATTCAGGGCCGGTCCCGCGGAGAGCCTATCGAAAAGACTGCACAGATTGCGGAATAGCGGCTGCTCAGGCCGTTCCGGTTTTCTCTATCAACTGCTGGTGTATATCCTGGCCGTTGACGCTTTTCTCGGCAATAATGAATAGTCCCTGACCGGCGCCTTTGTGTTCCCACAGCTCGCCAATCGTCCGCTTCTCCGCGGCATCCGTTCCATCAGCGATATGCGCACCCTTGTACTCAACAACGAGCAGCCGCCCGTCGTTCAGCAATGACACAAAGTCAGGGTAAAACTTATCCGTGGCGGTGGGCAACCAGAACGAAGCCGGGTGGCGGGCCACATTGCGAACCCAGTATTTCACGCCGGGCAGACTGTCGAGAGCCTGAGCGCAACGCACTTCCTCTCCGTCGTCCACGCCGTCGAAGACTGGAACGTGGTCCGGGCCTAAAAAGTGCTTTCCCGGCTTCCAACGTCCTCGGTAACGCCGCTGGTCCTGATACATCCCGGCCTTGAATGAGAAAGCGTCGTCGAAGGATATTTCGACTTTTGCCTCGGGCGCAAAAAGACGCTGCTGATAGACGCTCTTCCGTTCTTGCCGGCGAATGGCACTAATCTTGTCTCGTATCTTCCGCGCCAGGATAAACTTGCAGCGCATGAGCGCAGTAATATGCAGGCCACGCGCATTGAGCAGATGAGTGACAAGGACGGAAAGCCAGTTAAGCAATTCACTCTGTCCGATGTCGGCTTGGCGCACCTGCCGGTCAAGCCACAGGATCAGGGCTTTAGGTGTCCAGCCTGCTACGCCTACGTTCAGCGTGAGTTGTTCCTTCTCGCCAGCGAACTGATAGGTGACGCGCCTGCCGTCAATGTCGATCTCAAAGCTGCGCGCTGTTTCACGGACCGTGAATTCGTGCTCGTCCAAGTGCGACGAGTGGTTGAGCAGCGACCAATCATGATCTTCCATGAACACGTCGGTATCAGCAAACTCAAGCTCTCCCTGGAGTTTCGCCATGAGACGCGGCACGTCGAACTTCTCGCCACGTTCGGCGGGCGATAGCCGGTCCTTCGTCTTCATCCGGTGTGTCTCGACAGCCCAGGTAAAACCCTTGCGTTCACTCTCTGGAAGAGCCACACGGATAGCCTCTTCCAAATCATCATCAACGCGGCCAGCGACAGCGATCTCGACTTTGCCATCCTCCGTCTTTTGGACCGTGACGCCTTCACGCTTCTGAAGTGCTGAAATCACTTCAGACGTCGCGGTGACGGTGTGCTTGAAGACCAGCTTCGGCTTGTCGCGCGGACCGAAAAGACCGTCCTCACCGCCCAACTCTCCCTGTACCTGCTCAATGTTGTCACGCGCCTCGTCTTCCTCGAACCCCATCGCAACGAGCTTATCGGTCAATGTCCGCGCCGCCTCGCCCGAGGACGGCTCGGACAAGTAGGTATACGCCTTGTTCAACTCAGCAACTTTGCGCCGCTTGGCGTAAGGCATACGCAGCACGCGGCCCAGGAGTTGTTCTACGTCTGTTGCGCTGTGAATGCGCGAGACCGAGCAAAACACATAGGCGAAGGAACAGTCCCAGCCTTCTTTCAGGGCTTCTACTGTGATGACGTATTCAATCGGACAACGTGGGTCGAACAGATCGATACCGTCCAGCTCCCGCTGGTCGCCGGTGGCAACGGCGATTGAGCTTTCAGGAATATGCTCGACATCCGTCAGATGTTTTTTTAGCGCTTCGACCGTGATTTCCTGGTTCTTCTTTTGAGCCTGGAACAGAACGATGGGTCGGAGGTAGTCGGCGTCCCTTTTGGCGGCTTCGGCCAGCGACGCTCGTTTCGCAATCGCGCCGTTGACCGCGTTCTGCCAGGTGTCGTGCTCAGACAGCATGATTGGCAGTTTGATCATATCCTCGCGTTTGAGTTCCTGGGCGGTGACGCTGTATAGAATATTCGACTTGGGCCGGGGTGTGGCGGTGAACTCGACAATCGCGCACGGGTTGACCCGTGTTTGCATCTCGCGCGTCAGACCGGTCACCGCGTTGTGCGCTTCATCCACGATCATCAGTGGTCGGTGAATATGCAGCAGATTGGCGAAGGAGAATTTGACCCCGCCACCCTCCAGCTTCTCCAGACCCGGCCCAGTGTCCGGGACAGCGGAGAAGTGCGGTTCCATCTCTTCGTGGTGGGCGTACACCTTGCGGCCTTCGGTGTTCGTCACCCGCAGCGTCTGAATGGTGCCGACTACAATGCAACAGTGGTCGCGCAGGTCGTGCGGCCGAATGTGGGTAAAGTCAGCAATATCGAATACGCGCACCCGACCGTCAAAGTCTTCATCCAGGACCTGCCGATACGGGTGGCCGGCGTTCTTCAACGCTTCGACTGTTTGCGAACGGATAGTCTTTGTCGGCACCAGCCACAGGACCAGCGGATAGTCTTTCTCTACCCAGGCATCGCGCGCCACGGTAACGGAGTGAGCCCCCAGAATCGTTTTGCCACCGCCGGTCGGCAGGCGCAGGCAGACATACGGTACGTTCGGCAGGTCCGCGAGCGGGGCGCTATACCTTCCGCCATAGCGTCCAAGTCGGTCCGCATATTCGGGTTCCTTGGTAATGGTTTCGTAGGCGTTCTTCGGCCCGGCCATGCGGGCTTCTTCAAAGAAGCGGCGCAGAACAGCCAGCGTATCGGCCTGATATTGCTTGAGTTGCATGACACGTCTTCCCCGGTCATCCTGAGCCCTTCGACCGTGCTCAGGACAGGCGTAGCGCAGCCCTCCCGTTCATCCTTCGACTTCGCTCCGCTACGCTCAGGACGAACGGAGGACCGTCGGTCCTGAGCGTAAGGCGCAACGCGCCTGAAGTCGAAGGGCCTGTCCCGAGCCGCGAGTCGAAGGGCGTCCAGGATGAACGGGGAGTATCTCGAAGGATTTGCTACTGTCCTCTCAAGTACGATGGTTCACCATGATGATTTCAGGCGCTACGTCCAACATGATTGCTTCGAATTCATCCAGGGTGGCCGCCTCGATATGCAAGCCCTCAATATCGCTTTGGGAGTAGAATACTTCTGCCTCAGCGTCCCACACGGCTTTCACTCGAAAGGTCTGTTGCATTCCGATATCCTCCTGTGGAGTCATGATCTGACAATCAGGTACGAATTGTCCGTACTCTCGTCAACCAATCAGGCTCTTGCCTTCACATCATACGGCATCTGCTTAAACACAATACCCGCCCGCTCCAAAGTCGCAGAGGCCAGGCGCGACTGTTCACCGTAGACTGTCAGCCGACCTTTGAAATGCCCATAATTTCGCTCAATCTCCTCCCGAATCGTAGAGAGTGTGGCCCGCGTCAGTACGTTGCCACCATTCGGTCGCTTGTCGCCCAGAATGCCATTGTACAGCAGCGCGTAAGCCTGCCCGTCGTGCAGACCCAGAAAGGGTGAATCCCCGTTCCCGTTCCACGGCCGCACGGTCTCGCTGAACCAGACATGGGCAGCCAGCACCGGAAAGCGAATGTCCGCCCGAATCTGCCCTGCCGCATCAAACACCGGCGGCCCGAGCCGGTAGAAACGGAACCCACCCCCGCCCTGCCAGCCCACGCTTTTCGAGATGCCGCCCTGCTCGCCGTCAATCACCTTACGCAAGCGGGGCACGCAATGCGTGACCGCGTGCTCACCCATCTCAATACCGATGTAGCGCCGGCCCATCTTATGCGCGACCGCCGCCGTGGTGCCGGAGCCGAGGAAGGAGTCAAGGACGAGGTCGTCGGGGTTGGTGGCGATGTGGAGGATACGTTGAAGGAGGCGTTCGGGTTTGGGGGTGTCGAAAACATCTGATTTTCCAAACAGTTCAATTATTTCCCGCTTTGCTTCTTGAGTATTGCCTACTTCTTCATTTGGCCACCATGTCCACGATTGTCTACCGGTCGTTTCCGACAAGTAGTTTTTTCTTCGAGGAACGCCTTTCCCGTCTTTTCCAAACCAAAATCTTCCTTCCTGAACCTGCTTTAGAAAAACGCTTTCTACATTTTTCCAACAGGAACCTTCTGGAGGATAATACTCTGCTCCACCTGGAGTTGTAATTTTATACATCTGGTTTGGCCGATAGCCCTGCGCGCTAAAGTCCCTTGAAACCCATCTTCCACGTGGGTCATTATCGGGATTTTTGTATTCCTTTTGTTGACGCTCGCTAAGTGGAAGCAAATTTGCTCTTTCACGGAACAGGATGCCATTCCTCGAATAAACCAGAACATTCTCGTGACCGTCACCAAGAACTGCTCGAAAATCCGGCGAGGTTCTCTTTTGCCAAACAACGTTCGCTATGAAATTTGCTCGTCCGAATACCTCATCCATGATAACCTTGAGATAGTGGACTTCGTTATCGTCAATCGACACCCAGATTGAACCGTCTTCGGCCAATAGCTCGCGCAATAGTTCCAGGCGCGGCCACATCATCGCCAGCCATTGCGTGTGTTCCAGACTGTCGTCGTAATGCTCGAAGGCAGAGTGCGTGTTGTACGGCGGGTCGATATAGATGCACTTCACCCGTCCGGCGTAGAACGGCAGCAATGCCTTGAGCGCTTCCAGGTTGTCGCCCTGAATTAGCATGTTACCCGTGTCCGGCTCCCCCGCCGACAGGTCGGGCGCTTCTTCCAACAGCCGATACGGCACACGGGAGGCGGTGCGGAGGTCTTCGTCTCGGGTCAGCCAGTGGAGGGTGGGCATTAGTTATTACCCTTCTCGGGAACCTCTGACATGGCTTCGTTGTATTCGGCAATCCATTGTTCGGCTTCTTCTTTAGTGTAGGCTCCGGTGATGGCCATGCTATCTGTCGGCAGTTGAAAGCTTGTAGGCTGGTCAATGTGTCCTTCAAGTTCCTCTCGCAACTCTCGTGCTTCATCATCAGGAAGACCTTTCCCCGCAGAATACACATCTTCCTGACTCAAGCCACCTGCGAAAAAGACTTGAGATAATTCGCTATCCTTGGCGATCTGCCTCCTTATATGCTTCTCAAACTCTATCCCCGAAGACCAATACTCGCTTCTGGATCCTTCTGGCGGCGTGTCGCCAAAATCAACCCTAAACGCTTGCACTCTGAAAAGAGTAGCCCCGCGTAGTTCCAATCCCATAAGAGTAGCTTCGTGGAGTCGCGCCCCGCCAAGAGCAGCCGCGTGCAGTTGCGCCCCGCCAAGATTCGCTCCGTACAGTTGCGCACCCTCAAGGGCCACTCCGTACAACCGCGCCAGGAAAAGACGGGCCTTGTGAAGCTCCGTTTCGCGAAGAACTGCCCAGTGCAGATGCGCCATTTCAAGATTCGCCCTATGTAGCCGTGCCCCGTCAAGGTTAGCCCCATGTAACCTCGCCTCGCTAAGGTTAGCTCCATGTAGTTGTGCACCGCAGAGGAGAGCCTTTTGCAGATGTGCTCCTGGCATCACCGCCTTTTCTAAACGTGCGCCTAGAAGATCGGCCCCGTTCAGCCAGCTTCCCTGTAAGTTAATATGGAGACCTTTGAAGACTTCGTGCTTCTGCACGAACAGCAGGGTCAGCAGACTCTGGATTTCTTCCGAAGGTTTCGACTTATACTTTTTCCGATATTCGTCTTCGCCCGTTGTCTGGCGAATATGAGCGCAGAGAATGTCCAACACGGTCTGACGTAAGTCTTTCGTATCTTGCGCAGTATCTTCTGCTAGATGGAACAGTTCATAAGCTCCGCCCAAACGCACAGATTCCGATTTATGTCCCAAGTGCTCAATGGCATTTTTCAGGCGTTCCTGCCGCTGCCCCTGCTCGGTCTTCTCGTTGGCTTTTGCCTGCTCATTCGCAGTGTCTTCCATCGCCTTGGCACGCTTGTTGGCTATTAAGGCTTGTAGGGCGAGTATGACGCCGCCCATGCCAATCCCCAGGAATTTTAGAGCCTCGTTTTTTTCGGATGCCCCTAAAATCTGGACAATATATTGTTGAGCGCTTTCGCAGAACATGACCAACACAAAAGCGCTCAACAATAGGACAAGCACAATGCCGGAGAGGCCGACCAGAACGGTCGAAACAGGATTCGTCTTGAACGCTTGGCTGAGGCGATCCTTTAGGCTTGAGAAAAGATTCATCACAGGTCTCCGACTAGAGCGCTTATCTCGAATTTATCCCTCTCTCTAGCCCTCTCCTAGGGGGAGAGAACAGCCCGTAGGGCGGCTTAGCGCAGCGTAAGCCGACATCCTCCGAAGCTAGCGATGAGATCAAGCACCGGCGGGCAGCACCTGCTTGGCTATTTCTGCTCCCCGGTCTCGTTCGACCAGGGCAATGTCGTATTGGCTCTGGAGTTCGAGCCAGAAACCGGGTCGGTTGCCGAAATAGTGGCCAAGCCGAACCGCAGTCTCAGCGGTGATCGACCGGCGGCCATTCAAAATGTCGGTGACGCGGCCGGATGGCACGCCAAGGGCGAGCGCTAATCTATTAGCGCTCAGGTTGCGCGCCTCAAGCTCGCGTTTCAGCAGTCTGCCAGGATGTGAAATAGGGAGCATTGTTTCATCCTTTGTGGGAGGCGAGGGAACGCCTCAGCCAGTCCCGTACCGTGGCCAGCAGGGAGGACGGCGGGGATGGCACGTCTGCTGGAGGGGCAGCCAGGCTGCGACTCTCCTCCCACCACTCGACGTGGGTCAGGTGGAGTTGGGCGATGCGGGTGATGGCAGGAATGAGTTGTGTCGTGATGAACGCCTGGTTCACCTCGCTCTCCAGCAGCAGGTCGGTCTGGGCGATATAGCTCTCGGTGCTGGAATGCAGGCTTGAGATGAGAGCGTTGTCGGTCATACCGGGCACTGCTGTCTTCAGGGCGCTGCCCTCAAGCCGGGCCAGGGCTTTCTGGGCGACGGGTCGGGTTGCGGAGTCGGGGGTGTCAACCAGAAAAATGAGGGAGAGGTAGCGTAGCGTCGAGCTGTGGGGCTTTGGCCGGGCAATGCGGCACAGCCCGGAGAGCGCCTCGTTTCCGGGGCGCTCAAGCGTGAACTCAAAGAACGCCAGCATTTGTTCGCCGGCATACAGGTCAATCAGTTCTTGCCTGAGGTCGATGACGTCCTGGGGTTCCTGTCTGTTCCCCGTATCCTTTTTTTTCTCCATGCCTGCGCCTCCGACGCTCGAAAGCGAAAAAAAAGGGCGCCCTTTCTGGACGCCCCGGTTTGTCCGCTTGCCAGCCTTTTAGTCCAGGTTATACAGCTCGGCCACGTTGTCGTGCAGAATCCAATTCTTCTCCTCTTCCGTGAGATGCGAGGTGTGTTTTTCGAGCAATTCCTGTGACCACGGCCACGTCGAATCGCTATGCGGGAAGTCGTTGGCCCACATCAGCCGACGAGGGTTGCACATATCTTTCATGCGAAACGCTACCCAGTCATCCTGAAAAGTCGTGTAGATATGCTCGCTGAAATACTCACTCGGCATCTTTGACAGTTCCTGGCCGGGCTTCAGCCAGTAGCGGTGCCGGTCGTAGGCATGATCCATGCGGTACATATAGTGCGGCACCCAGCCGGCGTCGGCTTCGACGCACACGATTTTCAGTTTGGGGTTGCGTTCAAAGACGCCTCCCAGAATAAAAGTCCCCATCAAATCCTGATTACCGCGAATAATGGACAGGAAGCCGTTCAGCTTCGGCCCGCGGGGAGATGAGCCGACCACATCGCTCCGGCTGGTCAGGATATGAAAGCTCAGCGGCATCTGCATATCGACGGCAGCCTGCCATAACGGATCATAGAGCGGGTCGTCGTAATCGGACACCTGCGGGTTGCCCGGCATCATCACCCCGCGCAGGCCCAGCTCTTTTATCTTGCGTATGTCGTCAATGCCCTCATCAACCGAACGCATGGCCGTCTGACCCTGGCCGATAAGTCGATCCGGATGGGCGGAGCAGTATTCCGCGATCCATTCGTTATAGGCGTCGAAGCAGGCCTTTTTATAGTCAAAGTCGGAGTGATTACACAGCAGCATGCCCACCGTGGGGTAGATCACTTCGGCAGCAACGCCGTCCCGGTCCTGATCGGCCAGACGCGCTTCCGGGTCCCAGCCGCCACGGTGCAGATCTTCGAACTTCGCACCGAACATGGTGAGTTCTTCGGCCTTCTTCCCGGCCGCGGCGACCAGGCCCATGGGGACCGGCTGCTTCATGCCGTTGATGACAAAAAGATCGCCCTTCTTGTCATCGTGGACCATGTGCGGCGCAGTATCTTTGTACTTCTTATCAATGCGGTCCACATAGGTGCCGGGCGGTTCGGTGATATGCGAGTCAGAAGAAATAATGGGTTTGAGCATGTATTGCCTCTCCTTGTTTGGCAGCCTTATTTTGCCGAGAACAGCGTCTCCTCAGTCGGCACCGCTTTGTGCGGATTAAAATGCGGAATCACATACTGTCCGATCCGATTAATCGAGCGCATGATGTTCTTGTGCGGAATCCGACCGGCCTGCTTGAAGAAGATCACCTGGTCCAAGCCGGCCTGATCAAAGGTTTCGAGCTTGCGGTTGACCTCATCCGGGTTGCCGACCGTGACCATGGGGTGCTCTTTGATCTGCGCGTCGCTCAAATCGTTGGCATCCGCGTCCAGGTCGAACAGACTGCGCAGATATTCATACGAGTACAGATTGTTCTTGACCATCAGGGGCTCGAATAACTTGGCCACGTTGTGCAGAAACCAGCGCGCCCCGGCGATCCCGATCGCCTCTTCCTCTTTGTTCTCGGCCACATGACAGATGGCCACCCCGGCAAACCGCTCGTTAATCACCTTTGATACAACGTCAGTCCGGTCCTGACACTTCTCACGATAGGTCTGCATGGTCTTCTGCACCTGCTCCCAGTTCAGATTGAAGCTGAGCACGCCCAGGCCGCGGTCGGCAGCCATCTCATAGCTGTCCGGTGCCACGCAGGCCATCCACATCGGCGGGTGCGGCTCCTGGATTGGCTTGGGCACGACCCGGCGGGGCGGAATCTGAATGGTTTTACCGTTGTATTCCAGGATTTCGTCGGTCCAGGCTTTCACAATCACGTCGAGTGCCTCACGCACCTCTTCACGCGTCCGATCATAATCAACCCCAAAGCCGTCCAGCTCCTGGGCCGTGGTTGAGCGGCCCGTGCCCAGGTCCATCCGGCCATTGCTCAGAATATCCAGCACGGCGGCCTGTTCCGCCACCTTTATGGGATGATTGAAGCGGTGCGGCAGGAGGCGCACGCCGTGGGCGATACGGATGTTCTTGGTGCGCTGCGAGACCGCACCGTAGAACACTTCGGGGGCCGGGCTGTGGGAGTATTCCTCAAGAAAATGGTGCTCAACCTCCCACACATAGTCAAAGCCAATCTGGTCGGCCCGTTCTATCTGGGCCAGGGCTTCGTGGTAGACATTGTACTCACTCATTTTGTTCCACGGGCGGGGCGTTTCCATTTCGTACAGAAGACCGAATTGCATAGCGTGCTCCTTTTTTGCTGGTCGTTCGTTTCTTTCCCTATACAGACGAGCGCGTCGGATCAGGACAATCCATACACGCCGGCCACATTCTCACCTAAAACTTTACGCCGGCTCTCTTCAGACAGCGGCGCCACCATATTCGTCAGGTTTTTAATATAGTCGCAGGTATGATCGTCGTGAGGAAAATCGCTCGCCCAGAAGAATTTGTCCGCGCCGATATACTCAATCAGGTAGGGCAAGGCGCGTTCATCCGGGTCGGCCGATATCCAACACTGACGCTGGAAGTAATAGCTCGGGACTTCTTTGAGCGGGACACTTCTGCCGAGTGCGGTCTTATACGCCGCGTCCATGCGGTCAAGCAGGTGGCCGATCCAGCCCGCCCCGGATTCGAGCACCACAACCTTTACCGTGGGGAAACGGTCGAACAGGCCGTATTGGAACAGACCCAAAAAGGCCTGCTGGGGACCCTGGCCACCCAACATATCCACCCACCATTCGCCCCATTTGTACATTTCTCGAAAGCGTTGGTAGACGCGCCGGTTCGGCGGTTCGGCCACGGGATGAATCCCGATCGGAACCCCCAGGTCCTGGGCCGTGGCCCAGAACGGGTCGTGGTCCGTATGCGCGTGGGCTTTGTCGGTCAGCGTATAGGGTGAGATAAAAGCGCCCTTGGCTCCGGCCTTGACCGCCCGCTCCAGTTCCTGGGCGGCGGCTTCACCGGAAGTGAGACAGATATGGGCGATCGGAATCAGCCGGCCACCGGAATCAGAACAAAAATCGACGATCCAGCGGTTATAGGCGCGGGTATATGCCTGGGCCAGATCGTGCTCGGTGACTTCGGCTTCCCACTCCAGGCAGATCGTCGGATAGATCAGCGCCTTGGTCAGGTTTTCCTGATCGAGCAGGGCCAGACGTTCTTGGGGATCGTTCCCCCCAAAGGGGACACCTTTGGTGTAGCCCTGTTGCTTAATGCCACTGCGCTCTTCAAACGTACTGCCCATACTGGTGCCGCGGGCCAGGATTTCCGCGCCAAAATAGCGCGAGCGTTGGCCGTTCAGTTCCAGATGGTCGAGGCCGTCCGGGCCGGGCCGAATTCGGATTGCCCGATCGCGATATTCCGGGTCAATATACCGTTCCCACAAATCGGCGGGTTCATTAATATGGCCATCGGCATCAATGGCCCCTGCATACGGTAGCCGCGAGGTTTGAAACACCTTCCCTCCTCCGTCAATGCGCCTGTGCGTATTGGAAACTCCCGTTCGTATGAGGCGTTATTGTTACCGTGCCCCTCCGGGGGTGTCAATCCGAAGCAGGACCGGCGTTGTGAAAAAAGTCCAGCACCTGTCCGGCCAACTCGTCCGCCCGCGTATCCAACTCGTCTTCTGTCAGATTGGCGATGGGGTGGCCAGTCACCAGGAACCGGTAGTCCTTGACTCCCCAACTGGCTGCCATGGCGCGGCCAGTTGCAATAAAGGGTGTGGTCACGATGGACGCGGTCGGGATACCGGCGCGCTCCAATTTCAGTCCGTCGAGCACACTGCTCGAACTGCACGACCCTCAGTCGCCCACGCCGGCCAGCGCAATATCGACCTGTTGCTGAAACAGTGCAATCGTTTCCTGGCTGACGGCATGGCCGGATGACAGCTTGCGATTCAAGGACACCAGGCGCATGCCGTGCTCCTGCTCCAGGCGCTCAGCCACCTTGCACAGCAACTCCTTGGAATTGAACTTGGTATTTTCAACCAGTCCGACCCGCAGCCCCCGAAACGAGCCGGGTCGCGGCGCATACGCAAACTCCTGCGTTTCCAAGGGCAGAGTCGGATCAAAAACCGTACGACGCATTCGTCTTCCTCCTTTATCGTCTCGTCTACACCCTCACCAGTTCGGTCACGCTGCGCGTCCATTTATTCCCCCAGCCGGGTAAACAGGCTGACCAGCTCCCGCCTTGGGCCCCCGCGCAGACAATCAACACATCGTCGGGATCGCGCATCACATAGCGCCAGGTCGTTTCATCTTCGGGACGAATCTCACCGGGCAACCGCCCGGCCCTTTTGAAATCGGCCACCCTCCGCCGCGCCTGTTGAATCACCCCCTCCTGGACCTGCCGCCGACTCCAGCCACTCTGTTTTATGATTGCAGCATGCTCGCCGGCGAGCACCAGCAGGCTTTGATTAAACCCATACACGTTTGGTGAGGCGAGATTACACACGGCATCGGCAAATTCCAGCAGCAGGGGTTCGGGCGTACTGGCAAGCTGATTATACACACCCATGAGCGTATTGGACGCATACAAGGTCACCGTACTGTCCTCGGGTTGAAAGCCGCGTTCAACGTGCAGCGGCTTCCAGGGATGGTTATCTTCGTTCTCGGCAAAACAGAACGCATATTTCCCCGGTGAGCCCAAGGTAGCCTTGTCCAGCAAACCAGGGCGGGTATTGAGCACGTTGAGCATGACTAGGCGCAGCGCCCGGCCGATGGTCGCATTGGGACGAAATCCCGGCCCGAAGGCGTTATGGCTTGCGTTGATCCCGAGCGCGGGACCAATCGGACCATTCACAATCAGTGTGATCGCCGACCCGCCGGTGCTGGTTGCCGGATTATGATAATGAAACTCGGGCCGGCACAGACCCCGCACCACCGCCAGCACAACGGGGAAATACTCGGGTAAACAGCCGGCCATCACCGCATTGATAGCCACCTTCTCAGCCGGGATAGTCACATTGCGTTCTGGAATAGTCCCCAGACTTTCGTCCGCTCTGACCTGTCCGGCCTCCAGCATCGCCTGAACCGACTCTTCGGTCGGCGGGACGAGCGGCAAGCCGTCACTCCAGCCCTGCTGGTAATAGAACTCAACCCAGGCCGCGGCTTCGGCCGGATCGGTTGGGGGTATGTGTGTGCCCATACGTCCTCAGACACTTCATAATCTCATAGCATAAGCATTGCACGAGAGTCAGGAGCCAGTACAATAACAACAATATACGGAGAGCCTTGGAACATGTTTTTGGGAGACAGGCATGAATGAGGCAAAGCTGCTCGAACGCATTTCTATCAATCCAAAAATCTTCGGCGGTAAGCCTATTGTCCGAGGGCGCAGGCTCGCGGTCGAACATGTTCTTGGGATGCTGGCGGCGGGAGATACAGCCGATACCATACTTTCAGGCTATGCTTGGCTTGAGCCGGAAGATATCCAGGCTTGCCTCCTCTACGCGCGGCAGCTCGTTGGTCATGAACGTGTCGAGCCATTCTTTATTAAGCCCCCCGCATGAGGCTCCTGCTTGATAGCTGTGTCTGGGGCGGAGTCCGCCAGGATATAAGAGCCGCTGGCCATGATGTCCTGTGGGCGGGCGAGTGGGATGAGGACCCCGGCGATGAAGAAATTCTCAGTAGAGCTTTCCGTGACAGTCGTATCCTCGTGACCTTAGATAAGGACTTTGGCGAACTTGTTATCGTCCGCGGCCAGCGCCATGCAGGCATTCTTCGCCTCGTCAATCTCTCAGCACGTCAACAAGCAGCTGCCTGCATTCAAGTCCTCAGCACGCATGGTACGGATTTGGAAGCTGGAACGATCATTACCGCCGAGCCCGGCAGATTACGCATTCGCCCGGCGTCGTTGTTACCCTCTTCATAGGTTGCCTTGATCCTCCAGGGCTAAACGTACGCACTTTACCGCCCGGATATGCCCTCGTCATGCCGGGCTCGACCCGATATCTCTCGCCTTGCCCTGCCTTGTGGCATGATCCAAGTGAGTAAAGCCAAAGAGACCCAGCAGCTTCCAGAAGAGTATGGTATGGGAAGAGAAAAGTGCCAGCCTGAAAGGACTATCCCATGCCACACCGCTTTATGACCTTGCGCGAAATTCGACGCGCCGCAAAAACCATACTGCCGCCCGGGCCGTGGGCGTTTGGCGCTGGAGGCGCGGAAACGGAAACCACGCGCCGCCGCAACCGCCGGGCACTGAAGCGCCTGGCCATCCGCCAGCGGGTGCTGCGCGATGTCCGCCATATCGATATCAGCACGACCTTCCTCGGGCTCGAACTGCCCAGCCCCTTTGCCATCGCGCCGATGGGCAGTCTGGTGCTCTTTCATCCGGAAGGTGACCTCGAGATGGTGCGTGGCGCAAGTCCCAGCCGCAACCTCGCCTTCGTGAGTGGTGTCACCGGATGGTCGGTCGAAGACCTGGCCCAGACAGCACGTGGCCCCTTGATATATCAGCTCTACTGGAGCGGCCCGCGGCCCTGGTGTCAGGACCTGCTCGCCCGGGTGGAAGCCTCAGGCTATCACGCCGTATGCCTCACCGTTGACGTGCAGACCTATAGTCGGCGCGAACGGGATGTTGAGCTGCGTTTTGATCCGCAGAGTGCTCGGTCACTCACCCCCAACGAACAGCCGCCGGAGTTCGACTATCAGACCCGCCTCACCTGGGATGATGTGGCTTGGCTCAAGAGCAT
This sequence comes from Binatia bacterium, assembly GCA_963664395.2. Classification (GTDB taxonomy): domain Bacteria; phylum Desulfobacterota; class Binatia; order Bin18; family Bin18; genus Bin18. The sequence continues at coordinate 386,480 of OY761159.2, forward strand.
TCTGTCGGTTCCGCTTGGATTAAAAGGCATTCTCACCCCGGAAGATGCAAAGCGTGCCGTCGAGGCCGGAGTCGAGATCATTTGGGTCTCGAATCACGGCGGGCGTCAGCTCGATTCTACCCTGGCGACGATTGATGCCTTACCGGAAATCGTGGAAGCCGTTGATGGGAAGGCCCAGATCGTGATTGACGGCGGCTTTCGGCGGGGCACGGATATTATTAAAGCCCTGGCGTTAGGAGCGAACCTGGTTGCTCTGGGTCGGCCCATGCTCTGGGGTCTGGCCGCGGATGGCGCAGCCGGCGTGCATCGGACAATCGAATTATTCCGCGACGAATTGGAAACAAATTTAGCCCTGTGTGGGCAAATCAGTGTGCGTAATCTGGAGCCGAATCTGATTCGGAAGGTGGATTATTGAGTACGCCTCTTCAAGCGAAAAGAGACCCACAGTATGGTTGAATCAGTTGAATCACAGGTTGAGCACCTCAACCACACATACGCCGCCCTTGCCGACCCCACGCGGCGGGCCATTCTCATGATCCTCATGCGGTCTGAGGCGCGCGTGACAGAATTGGCCGAGCCCTTTGACATGTCGCTGAATGCAGTCTCAAAACATGTGCGCGTGTTAGAGCGGGCACACTTGATACGCCGTGCGATCAGAGGCCGCGACCATTATCTGTCGGTCAATATCGAACCGCTGCGTGAGGCCGCCGAGTGGCTTGAGACCTATCAACACTTCTGGGACAAGCGCGTTGCTGCGCTCGAAACGTTTCTCGGCAATAATCGCGCGCAACCGAAACGGAGAGAGTAGGCTAGGAGGACATATGCAGTTTGGTATTATCTTTCCCACCCGCATCGATGACTGGCAACTGGTGAAAGACGCCGAGGACCTGGGCTATGACCGCGCCTGGGTACCGGACTCCCAGATGATCTGGTCGGACTGCTATGCCACCCTCGCTCTGGCTGCGCACAATACTTCGCGGATTCATATTGGCAGTGGGGTCTCGATTCCCGGCAGCCGTATCGCTCCGGTCACGGCCCATTCCATTGCCTCGATTAATCAGATTGCACCGGGCCGCGTGTTCCTCGGCATCGGGACCGGGCATACTGCCATGCGCGTCATGGGCATGCGACCCATGCGGATCAAACCCTTCCGCGAGTATCTGCGCATTGTGCGCACGCTCCTGCGCGGGGAAGAGGTTGACTACACATTTGGTGACACCACGCGCACGATTCGTTTTCTCCACCAGGACCTCCGTTTTATTAATCTGGAAGATCCCATCCCGATTTATGTTGCCGCCAACGGACCACGGGCGCTCAGCATCACGGGTGAATTCGGGGATGGCGTCACGACCCTGCTCTACGAAGATACCAGCGTCCTGAGGGGTCACTTGCAGTTGATCCGGTCAGGAGCGGCCAAAACTGGACGCAGCCTGCCCGACCCCTTTCATGTTTCCGCCGTCACCTCTGCCGTTATCCTGCATCCGGGCGAAACACTGGCATCAGACCGGGTCGTCGATGCCTGCGGAGCCTGGGTCACCACGGCGCTCCATTTTGTGTATGAGGTCTATCAACTGACCAAGAATGAGGAGGTCATTCCGCCTGCGTTTGCAGACACCTGGGAAGAGTACTGCGCCTATGTCGATCAGATGCAGACCCCAGCCGACAAACGCTATCTCCAGCTCCACGACGGCCACAGCACCTATCTGGTGCCGGCCGAACGGCGCTTTGTGACGCCCAAGGCGATTCAGGGCACGAGTCTGGTGGGCACGCCGGAGGAGATTATCGAACGCATCCGCACGGCAGAAAAAGCGGGCATGCGCGAGCTGACCGTCCTGCCTCCGACCGAGACAAACCGGGAGATGCTGACGGAGTTTGCCGAGCTGGTGATGCGCAAGTATTGATACTATCATGCGTGGGGAGCACGATGGTCTAGCCCTCAAGCTGCTCATTCAATTTGGCAATGGCTTCGACATAGCCCTCAACCATTTCCCGCACGACGTCGCGGGTGGCCCGCACGCTGTTTTGCGTGCCGATGCCCTGTCCGGCGGGATAGGAATACAACTGATACGCGCCGGACTCCGGGGTGATGCCAGGGGCCTTCATGGCGTGGTCGATACGGCGCAGAGAATGATAATTCAGGACGCTTTGGAGGGGGGTTTTGAGGGGGTCCGGGGTGTCGGGCCGGTCCCATGCTTCGGTCCATTCGGAACGTAAAAAACGGGCGTGCTTGCCCGTCATAGACCTGGTCCGCACCGTGTCATCCGTCCCCGCGACCAGCATCTTTTGCTTGGCCATCCGGTCCAACTCGGACTCAGCCGTCGTCAACCAGACTGAACCGCACCACACGCCTTGAGCGCCAAGTGCCAGGGCCGCGGCCATCTGACGCCCATTGCCTATGCCACCGGCGCCGAGCACCGGAGTCGGGGCAACCGCATCAACAATCTCCGGGATCAGCACCATGCCGCCAATCTCTCCAGTGTGCCCCCCGGCTTCGTAGGACTGGGCAATAATCACATCCACACCGGCTGCTTTATGGCGCTCAGCGTGCTTTTTCTTTCCGGCCAAGGCGCCGACGTAGAGATCGCGCGCATGAGCCGCCTCAGTGACCCAATCCGGCGGCGTTCCGAGCGCGCTCACCAGAAACCTGGCCTTGTGGGCAAAGGCAATATCCACGATACCTTTGGCCTGTTTCTGGGAATAGCGTAAGCCACGCTCCTTTTTGGAGGCGGTCAGATGGTCCGGCAACTCGGGCACCCCGGCGTCCTCAAGCATTTTCTCCACGAACTGCCGATGCTCGTCCGGGATACAATCCCGGAGCGACTTTTGATCCATCCCGCCGGTTGAAGCGCCAACGTAGTTTGACGGCATCATCAGATCCACGCCATACGGGACGGCGCCGAGCTGATCGTCAATCCATTGCAGATCAATTTCCAAGCGTTCATCCGTGTGAATCGCTGCCCCCAGCACGCCGAGTCCACCAGCCTTACTGACTGCGACAACAACGTCGCGGCAGTGCGTGAAGGCAAAAATAGGATATTCAATACCGAACATTTCAGTGAGCGCTTGTGTCATACTGTCTCCTCAATCTTTTTTCGCCCGTATAAAACCACGCTTGAGACAAAGAGGCCACAACCTCTCAAGGCCGTGTATGGCCGGGCTCAGGCCGGCATACCGCATTGACAGCGCAAACCTCACGGCGCTAGGCTTCGGCAAAACAGGAAACAGTGGTCCGGCCGGTCAGGATAACCGGTCCGCGACCAAGACAAAGGAAGACCTGAGCATGGCATATATCGGCAGTTCGGTCAGTGGCATCCTGGATACCAGGCTCGTCGCCGGCAAGGGACAATACACCGCAGACGTGAGTCTGCCGGACATGGGCTATATGGCCGTTGTCCGCAGCCCCTATGCCCACGCCCGGATTCTCAGCATCGACACCAGCGCGGCGCAGCAGCACCCAAGCGTGCGCATCGCTGTCACCGGGACGGATGTCAAACAGTGGAGCAAGCCCATTCCGCACACGTTGAATCCCAGCGCCTTTGGCGGAAAAACGACCGACATCTACTGTCTGGCGATTGACCGGGTGCATTATGTCGGGACACCGGTAGCTGCCGTGGTTGCCGATACCAGACACGCTGCGACCGAGGCGGCCAATCTTATCGAAGTCGAGTATGCAGACCTGCCGGTGGTGATCGATGCCGAACGGGCCCTGGAGCCGGATTCCCCCCTGCTCTATCCTGAATGGGAAACAAACGAGCTGATGCACGTTCACTTTCAGGGCGGCGATGTTGAGCAGGCATTTACCGACGCCGACCATGTCCTGGACGACACCCTCCGCCTGCACCGGCATACGGCCACGCCGCTGGAACCGCGGGCGGCCCTGGCTCACTATGACGACCGTGCTGAGCGCCTGACCTTGTGGGTCTCCACCCAAGCGCCCCATCCCCTGCGCACAACGTTGGCGGACACGTTGCAGATGGATGAGAACGATATCCATGTGATTCAACCCCAGGTCGGTGGAGCATTTGGGGTGAAAATTCCGACCTATCAGGAAGACCCTCTGGCCTGCCTCTTGTCGAAACGAACCGGTAAGCCGGTCAAATGGGTCGAAGAGCGCACGGAACATTTCATGGCCGGCGGTCACGCTCGCGAGCAGACCCTCAAATTCTCGGTCGCCTGTCAGGCGGACGGAACCGTGACCGGCCTCAAGGTTCGTATCATTGGCGACGTCGGGGCCCTGGCCGCGCTGGGCGGTTGGGGCATGTCCTATGTTGCGGCCTTTGTCGTGCCCGGCCCATACAAAATCCCGAACTGTGAGGTGGATTTATCTATCGTGGTGACCAACAAGGGCCCCTGGAATGCGTATCGTGGGTTTGGCAAAGAGGCCGCATCCTTTCTCATGGATCGTGTCATGGACCGCGTCGCCGACACGGTGCAGATGGACCGCGCCGCGGTGCGGCTCAAGAATTTTGTGTCCAAAGACGAGTTTCCCTACGTGCAAATCTCGGGTGCAACCCTGGACAGCGGCGATTATGTCAAGGCGCTGCAAGACGTTCTGGACAAAGCCGGCTACCATACCTTCGCCGAGGAACAACAGCGCCTCCGAGACCAAGGCCGCTACATTGGCATAGGCGTGGGTTTTGAACTCACGCCCGAAGGCGGCTGCATCCCCGACTCTTTTATTGGCGGCTACGAAGGCGCCACCGTCCGCGTCAGCCCGAGTGGCCAGGTCACCGTCCTGACCGGCGTCACCTCGCCCGGTTCGGGCAATGAAACCGGCATTGCCCAGATTGTGGCAGATACGTTAGGCGTACCGCTCAGCAGCGTCAGGGTCATACAGGGCGATACCCAGGCGTGTCCATATGGGTTGGGCAATTGGAGTTCGCGCAGTCTGTTCATGGGTGGCTCAGCTTCGCTGTATGCGGCACGGGAGGTTCAGCATAAGATTCTGCGGGTCGCGGCCAGCATGTTAGAAGCTGCGCCTGAAGATCTTGACTGCGAACAGGGCCGCATCCGCGTCAAGGGCCAGGCTGACCGAGAGGTGGCGTTCAACGATATTGCCGAGTACGTTCACAAACGCGCATTCGATCATCACGCTTTTGATATGGAGCCGGGTTTGGAGTCTACGCGCTATTTCCGCATGGGCAATATCCACCACGTGCCGGACGACAAAGGGCGCATCAACACCTATCCCTCTTATCCCTATGCCGCCTGTGTCGCCGTGGTTGAGGTGGATATTGAAACCGGCGTCGTCACCCCTTTGCGCTACGTTGCCGTCCACGACTGCGGCACCGTCATTAATCCGTTACTGGTTGAAGGGCAGTTTCAAGGCGCAGTGGCGCAGGGACTCGGTGGTCTGATCTATGAACAGCTCAGCTATGATGAAAACGGCCAACTCCAGACCGGGACGTTCATGGACTATACGCTGCCCACAGCGGTTGAAGTGCCGAGTGTTGAAATTCACCACCAGGAAGTCCCGAGTCCGTTCACGCCACTCGGCACCAAAGGTGCGGGCGAGTCCGGCGTGTCCAGCCCATTTGGGAGCATCGTCAGCGCTGTGGAAAACGCCCTTGCGCCCTTTGGGGTGAAAATTCACGATACCCCGCTGACTCCTCAACGCGTATGGCGCATGATTCAAGCGGCTAAAAATGGCAGCGCCGGGAGGGCGGGAGCATGATACGCGCGCCCTTTCAGCTACACACGCCGCACTCGATCGCTGAAGCCGTCCGTCTCTTATCCCAGTGCGTGCAAAACGGCGAAGACGCAAAGCTGCTTGCCGGTGGGCAGTCGCTCATTCCAAGCATGAACCTTGGCCTGGTCGCGCCGGCCCATATCATCAGCCTCAACCATGTTGCCGGCCTCAACTCTATTCGCCGGGACGGGGATATGCTCGCCATCGGAGCGGGGACTACCCATCACGCCCTGGCCGAGTCCGAGGTCGTGCAAGCCCACTGTCCGATTCTCAGCGAGACCGCAGCCTGTATTGGCGATGTCCAGGTTCGCAACCGGGGGACGCTGGGCGGCTCAATTGGCCATTTTGATCCTGCGGCTGACTATCCGCCCGTACTCGTCCTGCTTGATGCAGCCTGTCAGATTGTTAGCCCAAGTGGAGAGCGGACCGTTGCCGCCCAAGACGTCTTTGTTGATTATATGACGACGAGTCTGAGCGCAGATGAGGTCCTGACCGAAATTCGCGTCCCGGTCCTGTCCTCGGACACTGGTACGGCCTACGTGAAGTTCACCAGGGTAGAAGGCGGCTTTGCCATTGTCGGCGTTGGCACGTGCCTTCGGCTCAATCCGGATAAGACCTGTCGGTCCATCCGAGTCGGCATGTGTGGCGCAGCCCCCGTCCCGGTGCGTTTGACCGCTATCGAGGACACGCTGACAGGCAAGGTCGTGGACGACGCCTTTGTTGATGCGGTTGCAGCTGCCGCGTATGAGTCGGCTCACGACCCGGTCGCAGAGTTGCACGCCGATGCGGACTACAAACGAGAGATGGTCCGGGTGTTTACCCGTCGGGCGGTGAAGACGGCCTTGGAACGGGCGGATTAAGGAACGGTATGGGAAAGCTATGCAAACCACCATTCAACTGACAGTGAACAATACTCCGTGTGAAGCCACGGTCGATACGCGCACGCTCCTGGTCGATTTTTTGCGCGATCAACTCGACCTGACCGGTACTCACCTCGGCTGTGCCACCGGCAATTGCGGCGTGTGCACCGTCGTGCTCGACGGTCTGACGGTCAAGGCGTGTACCATTCTGGCGGCCGACGTTGCGGGCTCCACAGTCACCACCATTGAGGGTTGGACACAAGACACAAGGCAATCGGGCGACCTGCACCCGATTCAGGATGCCTTTGTCAAACACCACGCTTTACAGTGCGGCTTTTGCACCCCCGGCATGGTGTTGTCGGTTCAGCAACTGCTGAAAGAAAAACCGAATCCCACAGAGGCTGAGATTCGGCACGGCATAGCCGGCAATCTGTGTCGATGCACCGGCTATGCCAGTATTATCAGGGCGGTTCAGGAAGCCGCGCGGGGAAGCGGCGATTAAAAACAAAATTCCCTCCCCCCTCAAGGGAAGAGGGCCAGAGGTCCCCTACTCCGCCGGCTTCATAAACTTGAGCGTCATGCGATCGCTCTCGCCTATCGCCAGATATTTTTCCTTGTCCTCGTCTCCGAGACTGAGAGCGGGCGGCAGGGTCCACACACCTTTAGGATGGTCGCGCATGTCTTTCGGATTGGCGTTTATCTCACTCCGGTCCATAAGTGTGAATCCCGCTTTTTCCGCCATTTGAATTGTCGCCGCCTCTGTGACATAGCCTGAGCCTGCCTTTGGGTCTTGATCTTTGTCCGGGTCAGCCCGGTGCTCCACCACACCCAGAATTCCGCCCGGCTTCAGCGCTTTATACATGGCCGAAAATACGCCATCAGATGTTCCCGCACCTATCCAGTTGTGCACGTTGCGAAAGGTCAGGACCATGTCGGCCGAGCCTTCGGGCGCAATATCGACCTTATTGGGTGGAGCGAGTTCGGTCGCGGTCGGCGTGCCATACACCTCGGGATTGGCGGCTAGTTTCTCATCCAGAAGCGCGTTCAGCTTCTTCATGTATGCGATATCCGATTCTCTATCGAATCCGGCCAGGTATAGGCTTCCCCGGTCTTTCAGATAAGGAGCCAGAATCTCGGTGTACCAGCCCCTCGACGGCGAAATTTCGACCACCGTCATATCCGGCTTGAGTCCCAGCCAGGTCAGGGTTTGCGCGGGATGACGGTATTGATCGCGCACTTTATGCTCGGCCGAGCGATGCTCCCCGTCAATGACGGCTTGCAGCGCAGAATCGATTGAATCGGCCGCTTCTGCAGTAGCGTGGTGATCGGCAAGGGCTTGGCCGGTGAACAGCATCACGGCACTGACCGCGACACAGCATTGGAAAAATCGAGACACTGATACTTTCTGCATGAGTCCTTCTCCTTACTTCTGGTGTGAATCCGCCGTCCATCTGCAAGCCTTACCCGTTACAGATATTTCCGCAATCCCCCAAGGGCAGGCAGTCTCATGCGGATGAGGAAAAGTCCCTCACCCTAGCCCTCTCCCAGGGGGAGAGGGGAATGAGACCGATATGCTATTTTGCTGACAGAGAGGCGTATTGGTTCACTCCGTTGTCACGCCGGAGCAGGAGCAACAGCGGCTTGCCTTCCTCCACTGTGGCAATTTCCTTTTTGAGTTCGTCCAGCGTTTTGACCTGTGTCCGGTTGACCTCAAGGACCACGTCCCCCTCACGGACTCCGGCTTCCGCAGCCGGGCTGTCAGGCTGCACGCCAGCCACGATGACCCCTTCACTCTCTTTGAGCTGCATCTGAGCTCGCTCTTCCGGAGTGAGGTCACGCAGCGCCATCCCCCACTTCCCCTTTTTGGCAGCCTCAGGTCCGCTGGCTACTTCGGGTTCGTCAAGTTTGGCAATTTCGACAGTGAGCGTCTTGGTCTTTCCGTCGCGCAAGACCTCAATGGGGACTTTTGTCCCTACCTTGGTGGTGGCCACCAGCAGGGGCAGGTCGGAATTCTCTTTCACCTTTTGGCCGTCGTAGCCGACAATGACATCTCCGCGTTCCACGCCGCCTTTATCGGCCGGGCTATCTGTGGCGACGTCGGCAACCAAGGCGCCGTTTGGATCGGTGAGGCCGAGGGATTCCGCCAACTCTTTGGTCATCTTCTGGATAGTGACACCCAGCCAGCCGCGCGTCACATGGCCTTTGGTCTCCAGGTCGGGCACGAGCTGCTTGGCCAGGTTAATCGGGATGGCGAAGCCAATACCGATGTTGCCACCGCCATTCCCGAAGATCGCGGTGTTAATGCCAACGACTTCGCCCTTTTCGTTAAACAGCGGCCCACCCGAGTTTCCGGGGTTAATTGAGGCGTCGGTCTGAATGAAGTCATCGTACGGGCCGGCCCCGATTGTACGGCCTTTGGCGCTGACAATCCCCGCGGTAACGGTGTTGTTCAGCCCAAATGGGTTGCCAATGGCCATGACCCAGTCACCGACTCGTAAGTTTTCAGAATCTCCAAGGTTTGCGACCGGCAAATCCTGCTCTGATTCAATCTTGAGCACAGCCAAGTCAGTCTTGGGGTCGCGGCCGAGGACGGTGGCCTGATATTCACGCTCATCCGGGAGATTCACCATAATCTCGTTTGCGCCCTCAACCACATGATTATTGGTGATAATGAGTCCATCCTTACGGATAATAAATCCAGAGCCTGAGCTGCGACGCGGAACGCCCTGGCGCGGAACGCCCTGGCGCGGACCGCCAAATCCAGGCGGAAACGGGAATTGGCGACCGAACGGATTGCGTGGGCCACCAAAACGGCGTCGCTCAGACGCTCTTTCTACGCCAACAACGCGGACATGGACCACAGCCGGCGATACATGGGCCGCCAGGGCAGCGAATGACGGTACCCCGGACGGCGTTAATTCGACCCCGGGAGTTGCCGTTTCCGGCGCCGCTTGAACCACGCCCACCACCTCCACTTGGGTCACCCTGCCCAGGATAAAGCCCCCTAGCACCAAGGAAACCGCCATAAAGAGTAAACGTGCCCTCCACAGCCTACCCAGATGTTGGCCCGCTTGCTCTTTCACTCCAGCCGATGTTTTCGTCTTCGTCTGCATAACTTTCCTCCTCGCATTAAAGTTTCTGTGTTCTTTGACGTTCACTATAGCCATTACATATGAGAGAAAGATGAGATCAAGATTAGAGGTCTCTCATTTTTCGCTCAAACTGAGCCGCTCGCTCAGAGCGAGGCGAGCATCTTGAGGCCGGCGAGTACGCTTACGCTTACGGCTACCAGCCCGGCCCGCCACTGCAAGCGGCGTTCATCTGAAGCCGACAGGGGTGGAACAAGCGCTCCGAGTACGACACCACAGACCAAACCGCCAATATGCGCCGCGTGGTCCGTCCTCGGCCCAATGCCAATCACAAAACCGTAGAAGGCAATCAACATGGCCGGGACGTGCCAGAATGTATAGCGCGAAGAAGCCGGGAAAAGCGCGAGCTGCCGCAGGCGCACGCCGGACAAAGTGCCCAGCAGACCCAGAATAGCCCCTGACGCTCCGGCCTTGACCGCGAAAGACGGATTCCAGAGATAGCTCACATAATTGCCTGTTATCCCAGACACCACATACAGAAAGAAGAGTCGCCCCGGCCCGACCGCCCGCAGAGTCAGCATGCCAAGCACGCCCAACGTTGCCATATTCCCGGCCAGATGCTTGAGGCCGATGTGCAGAAACAGGGCAGTCACAGCCCGCCACCATTCGCCCTCTGCCAGTAAAAGAGTCCGGATCGCCCCGAAGCGGAGTAGGGTTGCCGAGTCGTACGAGCCACCGTTTTGCTCCAGCAGCCCCCACACGATTATATTGCAGAGGATCAGTCCCGCTACCCATACGGGGCTGCTGTGTTTACCGAGTTGGGGCTCAGGCGGTGCTGAGGGACGTGGGGGGTCCTCTTCGGTGATACACTGCTGCGCCTCCAGCAGTCGGTCGGGTTCGACTTCAATCACCCACGGACCGGTAGGATGCTCTTTCCGCAAAGACAGACGGGAAGTGATGCCGGCGCTGGTGAGAATCAGCGCCGTTTCTTCGGCCTGACTTTTCTCGGCACTAGCGACCAGGAAGGCGTAGGCCACTAGACCGCATTCCCCTCACCCACGCCGGACTGAACCGAAGCGGATGAATAACCGGACATCAGGACAACATCTTTTGCGCGCCTTTAATAAACGTGTCTTTGTTTTCCTCTTTTTCAAGATCAAGGCTTTCTGGCACAGCCCGGCCCTTTTCTACTGCCGGACGCGCCCGAATCACGTCGCGCCAGCGTTTGAGATTGACGAGGCCATCGGCGTTAATGCCCGACCACTTATAGGTATGCACCCAGCTCCAGTGGGCGATGTCGGCGATTGAGTACTCACCAGCCAGGTATTCGTTCTCTTTGAGTCGCGTATCCAGCACCTCGAATAGCCGCCGCCCTTCGCGTTGATAGCGATCAATAGCAAACGGAATTTTCTCGGGCGCGTACCGATAAAACACATTGGCCTGACCCATCATCGGACCGATACCGCCCATTTGGAACATGAGCCATTGCATGACCAGCGAACGGCCTTTTTCGTCTTGGGCCATGAGCTGGCCGGTTTTCTCGGCCAAATACACCATGATCGCACCCGTCTCAAAGACAGCGAAATCATCGTTGTCATGATCGACTATGGTCGGAATACGGCCGTTGGGGTTGAGCGCGACGTACCAGTCTTCTTTTTGTTCCCCCTTGGCCAGGTCAATCGCCTTCACCGTGTAATCGAGGCCCATTTCTTCAAGAGCAATAGACGCTTTCCAGCCGTTTGGGGTTGGTGCGGTGTACAGAGTAATCATACGTTTTTACCCATTTTCTCCCATTTCCCCCTTGGGTGGTGATGTCAATCTATTCTGCGTTTGGCTTCAGCGCGGCAAAACGCAGCCGGACATAATCGGCTGTCCATTTTCCGTCAGCATCACATAAATCGGGGCGCAGAATATCCCGGACCTGGTCAATACTTGCCGTACGGTCTGCTTCAGGAACTGCGTTGAGAAAGGTTGCCGTAAACATTTCCAGCCAGTCTCCTATGTCTCCGGGAAGTGGTGTGGGCCGGGGAATCAGCTCTATTGACTGGACCTGAAGGCCTCTGGCTTCAAGCTGCCGGGTATAGGTTGCAGGCGTGGGGAAATACCAGGGGTTAATGGACTCGGGATCAATACCGCGGGCGCGCAGCACGTGATAAACAGCCGCCGCTATTTTTTCGACATTTCCCGCTCCGCCACATTCGGCCACAAACCGCCCACCGAATTTGAGCGCGCGCCAGACACCGGCAATCACTCCGTCAGTGTGCTTCATCCAATGCAGGGCGGCATTGCTAAAGACTGCGTCAAATTCATTGCGATACGAAAGCTGCCGGCCATCTACGACGTGGGCGTCCAGACCGCGAGTGCGTGCGGCTGCGACCTGCTCAGGACTGCCATCAACTCCGACTACCTCACAGCCAACTGCGACAAGTTTTTCAGTTAACGCGCCGTCACCACAGCCGAGATCAAGAATACGTTCGCCCGGCCTGGGATCAAGCAGTGCAACCACAGGCATGCCAAGGTCTGAGACAAAGCGGGCACTGCGGGCATAGCGTTCCGGGTCCCAGGGCTGGGCTTGCGCTGAATGGCTCTGTGTAGACATCTGTTCCCCTAATCCTGAAGCTGGAGGGGAGTCAAGGGGGAAACGCTCTGGCAACACAACGCTGAGCAGTGTTATACGAAAGACCAACAAACGTAACGAAGAGGAATAAGGCCATGAAGAGTATCAAAACCGGTGGTGTTGAGATGATCCCGATTGAGGGTGAATACGAAGTCTGGACCAAGCGCTTCGGCTCCGGGTCGATTCCACTCCTCACGCTGCACGGCGGCCCCGGCTGCACGCATGAATATTTTGAGTGTTTTGAAGACTTCCTACCGCAGCATGATATTCAGATTATTTACTACGACCAGCTCGGCTCGGCCTATTCCGACCAGCCGGACGATACCAGCCTGTGGACGGTGGAGCGTTTTCGGGAAGAAGTCGAGCAGGTCCGGCTTGCGCTTGGGCTTGAGCACTTCTATCTGCTCGGACACTCCTGGGGCGGGCTGCTCGGCATTGAGTACGCCCTGGCCTATCAGCAGCATCTCAAGGGACTCATCATCTCTAATATGACCGCCAGCATTCCGGCCTATGTCGCGTATATAAACGAGTTGCGCGACCAACAGCCGTCCGAGGTCCTTCGCCTTCTCGAAAAATATGAGGCGACCGAGGACTATGCAGCGCCGGAATATGAGGAGGCCCTGTTCACCCATATTTACAGTAAGCATTTGTGTCGTGTAGCGCCCTGGCCGGAACCACTCGTGCGCATGTTCCGCAACCTGGCCAAGCCGGTCTATAACACCATGCAGGGCCCGAATGAGTTTGTCGTCAACGGCACGTTCAAGGACTGGGACCGCTGGGAAGATCTGCACCGGATTCAGTGTCCGACCCTCGTTTCCGGTGCGCGCTTCGACACCATGCGCGTGTCCGAGATTGAACGCATGGGCGAGTTGATCCCCCACTCGCGCGTGGCTGTGTGTGAAAACGGCAGCCATTGCGCCATGTATGACGATCAGGAAACGTATTTTCGAGACTTGGTGCAGTTCATTCAGGATGTCGAGGCAGGGTCGTTCTGACATCTCCCCCTGCCCCACCGCTCGCCCGTAGGTACATCGGCGCAACCGGTTCGAGCTTGCCTGGTCTGTGAAAAAATCATACCTTCCCTACCACGAGGAGGATGTACACAATGGCCCATTTACTCATTGCCTTTAAGCGGAAAGATGGTCTCAGCCTGGCTGACTTCTCACGTCACTGGCGCGAGGTGCATGCCCCACTCGCCAAGCGGATGCCCGGCCTGCGTGGCTATGTCCAAAACCATAGCGCGTCCGTGGTGAGCCGGAGCCAAGCCTATGACGGGGTGGTGGAAATCTGGATGGACAGTGAAGACGCCATCACCGCGGCCTTTCGGAGCAAGGAATATCGTGAAGGCGCGTATGCGGATGAGCCGAATTTTGCGGATGTCAAAAACGTGGTGCGGCTCGTCACCGCAGACCATGTGCTGCGCGAGGGAGAGGAGTACACCAGCCCCGAGCCACGGATCAAACGGCTGTCTTTCATCAAACGGAAGCCTGATTGGGACCGGGATGAGTTCTTCCGCTACTGGAAAGACGTGCACGGCCCACTGGCACTCGCCCTGCCCGGTGTGCAGCGCTATGTCCAGTGCCACGCCCTACCTTCGGCGTATGAGCAGGGCGAGCCGCAGTACGACGGCGTAGCAGAACTGTGGTTTGAGACCCTGGGCGATCTGCACTTTGCCCTGACGTCCGCGGAATACAAAGACCACGCCCAACCGGACGGTGCAAAGTTCATTGACCCAACATCAACGTTCACTCTGATTACCGAAGAGCACCGGATTGTGTAGCGCCGCTCTGCGCTACAACAGGACAGTGCCTGCGCTCCCAGATTGAGTCTCCACCCCTACCCGGGGCTCAGGTCCGAGACGGCAAGCGCACCACGCCCGTGCTGAGCACGGACAGTTCGCCGTCCTGGTTTTTGGCGTTCTGCTGCACCTCGACGCAATGCTGGCCGTCTTCCTCGAAAATCCGAGTCACCTCGCCGTTGATAAAAAGCGTATCGCCGACCGGATTGTGACGCCGTATCTTGACGGAAATCTGGCGCAGAAAACCCTGGTCGCCCATCCAGTCGGTCAGATGGTGGGCCATCCACGAGGTGCGCTCCGGGCCATAGTCGTAGGCTTCGGGCGTACCGACCCGTTGGGCCAGCTCGGTATCCCAGTGGACGCGCTCGGGCACGTCAGGAATGCCAAAACGGTCAGGAATACCCAGCCCAGGATGTTTGTGGAGTTGCTTCCAGGCCAGGCGGTTGGCCCGGATATACAGCCCACCCCAGCCCTGGGCATAGGCGATAAAGCCGGTGACCGTCATCGGGCCTTTGACCATGGTCGGCAGGCTGTCGCCAACGCTGACCTCTTCGATATAACGCGGCGTTGCTCCGCGCACTTCTTCCTGCGCGTACTGGGCGAAGATCTCGGCGATGTGTTCGCGGCTATAGCTGACCGGCGCTTGCTGTTTGACCTCGGTGTATTTTGTGCCGCGCTCCCGGGCGGTGTCGCGCTCGGTCCGAAAACACCAGCTATCGCCTGCGATCACCAGCTCGTTATCCTGGTTGTAATAATCAACATGATAAATCTGTTGAATCGCGCGACCGGCAAAACGTGTCTCGTGTTCTATCAAGTCCTTCAAGCGGGCTTTGGTAGTAAAGGAATCATTGCGAAATATGGGCTTATGCCAGGTCAAATCCGCACCGGCCCACATGGCGTGAATCCCCGGTAGTCCCCCCACATAGCCACTCAAGACCCGATTCAGCGGGAAGACGAACGACGGCGGAGCGGTAATCGCGCCGTACTGCGCTTGAGCCGCGTACTCCGGGTCGCACCACAGGGGATTATCGTCGCCGATGCCGTGCGCATAATGGCGGATATTGTCGCGGGTGGCCTCATAGCACCACGGCTCCAGGGTGTCACCGATAGGGACATTAATAAACTTGCGCAGAGAATCCAGGGCTTCATCGGTGATAATGGCAAAGCGGGGTTCTTGGGCTGACATGGCTGCTCTTTACTCCTTGATCTCCGGCGAAATCAGGCTATATTTTTGCGCCCTCAGCATGGGGGATTTGTGCCGGGAGCGCAAGACAGGACGCCTATCAGAAAAAACTTCGGGCTGATTTCCGGCGGCCTGCTGTTCTCCCGGCCGGCGCAGAGTATGCCCCTACTCAAGACCGGAGTAGTCGAATGGCATGGGTTCGATATCACCAGCCTGAATCGCATTCAGTCGTGCGTCTGAGAGCGGATAGCTGAATTGTTCATTGCGCATATGGAGCCGCTGGAGCAGAATCTTGTGGACCATGTCAGCGACCTCATCCCACTCGGCTGGAGAGAGTGTCTGCTGCGAGAGACCAACAAAGCCAGAGCGCATATGCCCGATTTCGTCGTTATAGACTTGCTCACACGCTTTTGCGATGCGGTCATTCGGCTCGCCTGTCCCCGCCAGCCGCATCCCCGCGACAAACATGCTGCAATACCCGCCCTCAGTAAAACGCGAGGCAAAATGACCCAGTTGACCCCGTTTATCCCTGTAGTCGTAGCGCAGGTGGGCCAGCGTTTCATCCGCCTCCCAGCCCATGAGTTGCTGGGGGTTCAGCCTGGTACCACTGATATAGTCGTAGATGTCGGCAAACAAACAGTAGTGATAGAATTCGGAACGCAGGTCGTCGATCACATCCAACACAGTATGGCGATCAACCTCGCGGTCGATCTTGGAGAAGACGGCGTCCAGGTAGGCCACCGGCCCCTGAAAGAGGCCCTTCTTCTTATCGCCGATGCCCGAGCCCCAGATCTCCTTGAAACACTGGCGCTTAAGCCACACCAGATCGCTTTGGTTCGTGCGCTGCGGACTCTGGAAATAGGTCCGGACAATCTCCTCCTCGCCGGCCCACAGGGGGGCGGCAAGGGCAACCAGCCGTCTGAGATTTTCGTGTATCGGCATAAGAAACCCGTATCAGAGCACGCGCTGGGCTGAGCTAGGCTGCATTTCTGTTGGCATCGATGTGATCGCCCAACTCGCAAATGCCCTGATAGAACAACTTGCAGGCCGTCAGCGCCAGTTCCATGCCATCCAGGACTTCCCGGCGCTCAGCCTCAGTGGTCACGTGCCGGGCGATTGGCTCCCAGACCTGCCGGCCGGCATGATCGTCGTCCGCCTTGGTGTGGTAGGTGAAAAAGAAGACCTGCTCGTCATTGAGATTATAGGTTGCCTTCCACGCCTCAGGCCGAAAATTGTGCTCGCCGGACATGGCGGTCAGCATGAACTCATCCACCGAGGTCGCCAGCCAGCCTGCAACCCAGTGTTTTGAGCGGGCAATATTCTCCCACACGTTCAGCGCAACATCGACCAGCGGCACCGCGCGGGTATTGTCCATTTCCCCATTGGTCAGGCCGACGTTGCGGCCCATTTCCCACAACAGCGTTGTATGGGGCTGGGAAATCTCGTCATCATACACCAGCTCTTCCCGCATCTGCCCAATGGTCTTGCGGACAATAGCCAAGTCAGGACACCGACTCACCCAGGCCGGACGGATAACCGCACTGAACAATCGGTTACGCAGGATGTGCTGCAAGATAAAGGCCTGGCCACGCCCCGGAGTCAGCGACTCAACCAGCCAGGGGACTTCAGGAGCAATGTCGAGGGCGCGCTCGCAAATGACATCAACAATAGAAGTCTGTGACATTTTCTATCCTCTTCTATCCTCACTTTTATTTTCGGTTCTCAACCCGGCTTTAGGGCTGGCCAAGCACGGCGACACACGAGACTGCCCCAGGGCCACCTACGTTATGGACTAAACCCATTTTTGGATCTTTGACTTGACGCAGTCCGGCCTCACCTCGAAGCTGGGTGACGATTTCATACACCATACGCACACCGCTCGCGCCAATAGGATGGCCAAACGACTTGAGCCCGCCACTGGGGTTGACCGGGATATCACCGTCCAAGGCGGTGCGGCCTTCTTCAATCAGCTTGGCGCCCTGACCCTTTTGGATAAAGCCGAGGTCTTCGTAGTTGGAAATCTCCGTCCAGGTAAAGCAGTCGTGCACCTCGGCGACGTCGATTTCCTTCAGCGGGTCGGTAATGCCGGCCATGGCATAGGCCTGGGCCGAGGCGTTTTGGGTGGCACGAAAGCCAAGGTAGTCAAAGTTCGGGTCCATGAACGGCCGGCCGCTCGTCACGGACAGCCCTACACCTTTGACCAGGATATGGTCGGCACGATATTTTTTCGCCAGGTCGGCTCGGCAGACTATGGCCGCGGCTGCGCCATCAGTCGTCGGACAGCAGTCGTACAGCCCAAACGGATAGGCCACAACCGGCGCAGTCAGGACGGTTTCCAGTGTGACTTCCTTCTGCAAGTGGGCTTTGGCGTTGAGCGCACCATTGTGATGGTTCTTCACCGCGACTTTCGCCAGGGTTTCACGGGTCAAGCCGAACTCGTACATATAGCGTGTGGCGGCCAGGGCAAACAGTCCCGGTGCGGTTGAGCCATCGTGGTAATACGGATGCACGCCCTCTCGGGCGAGCCCACGTCCGGGACGGTCTTTATATTTTTCAACGCCTAAGACGAGAGCCGTATCATACATACCGGAGGCGACCGCGAGGACCGCGTGCCGAAAAGCATCAGTCCCCGTCGCGCAAAAGTTTTCCACTCTGGAAATTGGCTTATCGTACAACCGCAGGGCATCACCGAGCGACACCGCGGCTTTGCCGTGCCCCTGCGCCGGTGAATAGGTTCCAAGCCAGGCCGCATCGATCTCTTCGGGAGAGATGTGGGCGTCATGAAATGCCGCATACGCGGCATCAACCGCCATGTCTTCATAGCCCTGATCAAAATTATCGCCGAACTTGATACAGCCAACACCGATAACCGCGACTTGATCTTTGAGCGACCTAGCCATCTGTGTGTCCTCCCTTTCGAGCCCCCATGCTAGCCGAGCGCGCGGCCCTTAGCCAGACCGGGATTTCCATGGAACGCGGGATACCCCGCTCATCACTAGCGCGCCGGTCTGCATTTCCAATAGTAGTTGTGCATAGTCGGCCCCTCCTTCATGCGTCTGAGGGTCAGGACAACTGCATCACCAATACGCACGTCTTCCGGGTCAACATCGGTCATCTGTAAATAGAGACGGCCGCCCCGGTCGACGTCGACCACGCTCATAATGGTCGGAGAGTCGGGAGCCACATAGAGATGATCGCGGGTAAAGGTAAAAACCTGGCCGGTGTGTGCGAGCGGGACTTCCTGGAGTGAGTCGTGATTCTTACACACACTGCATACCCGTGTGAGTGGATATTGGCGCGTCCCACAACTCAGACACAGCGTTCCGTGCAAACGGACATTTTGGCTCTCTTCTTTTTCTAAGAGCACATTGGACAGTTCGGCGGCCTCTTGATGCTCGCCATAGTAGGAACGCATTTTTCGGAAAATCTGGTAAGAGGCATACAGTCGCCTTTCACTAATGTGGTCCGAGAGCGACGACTGAAGTGGACGTTTGCGAATCTCCTCGGTTACACGCAATAAGACACCATCCGCCCCATCTCCATAGTTGAGCAGGAGGAGCAACTCGCCCGGACGCGCAACTTCCAATGCCTTCGCGAGCAAGAGGAAAGGAGCGGCACTGCCAGTTGCTCCCATATCCACAAAGAACGGATCGAGAATCTGCGGCTCCTGAAAGCCGAGTTGCTTGGCCGCCGCGCTATGGGCCCGGCCATCTGGAGAGGGGCATATCACTGTGGCCACATGCCGGGCCTGCAGCCCGTGCTTTTCGAGCAGGGTCCTGCCGACTGTGACTAGGCTTTTTTGATAGCCGCGCTCAGTCGAAAAGCGAGACGCCTGGGTCTGGATGAAATCATCTCCATCGCGGCGCCATTCATCCCAAAAGTTGCTGGAGCAGGTTGCCAGCCCCAAAATTTCAGCCAGCACATTTTCCCGCCCGATGGTGACAGCGCTGCCGGCGTCACCAAACCATTCTTCTTCACTTTCTCCCGGCTGTCCGTCGCGCACCTCGCCCGTTGCGATCAAGATGTTGGACAGACGACGGCTATTGAGCGCGTCTACACCCGCTCGTAAGGCGGCAGTGGCTGAGCGTAAGCTGCCACCAAAGTCCGACGTCTCGCAGGCTGCCGACAGGTCGCAGGCTGCCGCCAGAAAGCTGGCGGTCGAACGTTGCCAAAAAGGGGCGGACGTTGAGGCAAAGAAGAGGGCGTCAACGTCTTTCTTATCGCGGTATTCCAAACAGCGCTGGGCCGCCTCAAATCCGAGGGTGAGGGCGTCTTCATCAAAATAGATTGCGGCCCGTTCGCCTTTCCCAGGACGACGGTCCCAGGCTTGACCAAAGTGCGCCCGCTCCAGGCGACAGAAGGGCACATGATAGCCGCAGCTTGTAATGCCGATCATAGTATTTCCCGGCGTTTCCTGGCGTTTCCTATGCAATCCCGGCTTGTTTCGCCCGGTCCAGGATGGTCCGTGCCCGCGTGAGATGGGGCGCATCGACCATCTGGCCCTTGAAGCTAAACGCCATTTTTCCAGCTTTTTGATTTTCTTCAAAGGCCGCCAGGAGCTCGTGGCTTTCAGCGATTTCTTCCGCTGAAGGAGTGAACACGGCGTTCACGGTTTCGATCTGGTTGGGATGGATGGTTATTTTGCCAGTGAAGCCCATCCACGCTCCTTCGACACATTCCCGGCGGAGCCCTTCGCTATCGCGGATATCGACAAACACAGTATCCAGCGGCTGGACTCCCGCTGCGGTTGCCGCCAGGAGCGTCATGATTCGAGCATAGCGGAACACTTCGAGAAATGTGCCGTCTTCACCCCGGTTACGGCGGGCGCCAATGGCGGCAGACAAA
This sequence comes from Binatia bacterium, assembly GCA_963664395.2. GTDB lineage: Bacteria > Desulfobacterota > Binatia > Bin18 > Bin18 > Bin18. Next base: position 406,561 of record OY761159.2, read on the forward strand.
TCCTCAGCCCCCCACGACAGGGCATCGATTCTCGGACATGAGCCAAAATCTTTGATGTTCAGTAGTCCCTCAGGCGTCTCTGTTGCCAAAACGACCAGCTTGACCTCACCCGGCGGATAGCCGCACTCCTTTTCCATACGGCTGAGAGTCGTATCGATCTTGAGCAGGTCATCACGCGTTTTGACCTTAGGGACAAGGTAGGAGTCCGGCCGGCCTTGCATCGTGACTTCAAGATCAGTCACCCCCCAGGGTGTATCCAGAGGATTCATCCGGACCATGCGTTCTTGCCGACCAAAGTCCACGTTCTTGAGCCAGTCTGTCACTGTCTCCCGAGCAGAGTCTTTATTCTCTGGAGTGACCGCATCTTCGAGGTCCAGCACAAGCGAGTCAGCTTCCAGCGCAAGCGACTTGTGCAGCATCTTTTCATTGGCTCCGGGCACGAAATGGACGGCACGACGTAAGCGGGTCATGGGAAGTCTCCGGTGGGTGGCTTAGTGCTCTTTCTATCCGAAAGCCTACGAAATTTGGGCTTCTTTCTTGCGCATCATGGCGCCCCGGCGGCAGCTCATCACAATTTCGCCCCGCTGGTTCTTGGCCCGGTGCTCGAAGGTCACAATCCCCCACTGCGGACGGGAGCGCGATTCTCGCTTTTCGACGACTTCGGACTCGGCATACAACGTGTCCCCAATAAAAACAGGCTTGGGGAAGACTACTTTTTCAAAACCCAGGTTTCCGACAGTTGTCCCCAGGGTGGTATCGCCGACAGACAAGCCCACTGCCAGCCCCAAGGTGAAGATACTATTCACCAAGCGTTGGCCAAACTCGGCCTTTTTTGAGAACTCTTCATCCAGATGGAGCGGCTGGGGGTTGTGGGTCATAGTCGAGAACAACAGGTTATCCGTCTCGGTAATGGTTCGTCCGGGTTGATGTTGAAATACGTCACCAACATTCAATTCTTCAAAGTGTTTTCCGGCCATACGGTCCTCCTTACAGAGCAGTCCTTTCAAGCAAAGGGGCGTGTGGACGTTTGCTTACCACGTCCGCTGAAGTCGTGCCAGCGAGGGAGGTGCAAAATTGAGCAGGGCGGTAATAACGGCCCTCCGCACCAGAACACCTTATCTCGCTCGGTCGGCCTGATACCAAATCCGCCCATCTTTGACTGTAAGATAGGCAACGAGTTTTTTCTCGCCGACCATATGGTTCTGGTCGGTATCGACAAAATCAAATGCGCCCTGTTCAAGACTGAGCACGGCGACATCGGCAATGGCACCGGGTCTGAGCGTTCCGAGTTGCTCAGCCTCTCCAATCACGCGGGCGGGATTGGTGGTGACGCAGCGGATCACGTCTTCCAGGCCCATGCCCAGGTTTAAGAGCTTGGACATGGTCGTCGGCAGATCGAAGACCGGTCCTTTCGTCGCACTGGGGAGCGTCAGATCGGTCGCGATCGTGTCAGGCAAGAATCCCGCATCTAACGCCTGCTGCACAAATGGAAACGGAAAGTGCATGCGACCGTGCGCGCAGTCAAAAATAATACCCTCTTTTTGCGCGGCCCAGACTTCTTTGAGAATGGCCTTCTTTTCCGGGCCCATGATGCCGTATTCAAAACCGTGGAAGCAGTGGGTCACGACATCGCCCGGCTTGAGAAATTCCAGAATTTGAGGAACCGGCAGCAGCGCGTCTGTGATATGCACCATCAGTGGAACATTGGCCATATCCGCGGCTTGGCGCGCAAGACGCAGCGGCTCAGTTCCGGCAGAGTCAGGCACGACGTTGTTGCTAAAGCGGAGCTTAACGCCAATGGCAAGGTCACGATTATTGATGATCGTCCGGGCACAGCCCTCCGGGTCGGCATAATCCATATGCATTAACTCACCAACTTGGAGGTGCATCAGACCCAAGGCTGACAGATGGATAAAACAGCGCAACCGGACTTCACTATTGTTCGCCACATACTGACGTAATCCAGGGAAGGTGGCGGAACCAGAGCTGCCTGCGTCGATTATCGTTGTCACGCCACTCGCAGCACAGCGGCTATCGGTTTCAGTGCCCATATCGTGGGCATTTATAAACGTATGCGCGTGAATGTCGATCAGCCCAGGGCAGACAATCTTGCCTGATACGTCACGGACTCGGGCCGCTTGTGTCGCAGGAATGTCCACCGCAACAGTTGCTATTTTGCCGTTGCGGATCGCAACGTCGGCTTTTTGCGGCTTTTGATACTCAGACCAGCCAGGGTCAATGACCTCGCCGCCTTTTATGAGGAGATCGTATTGCACTTTACGTTCTACTGCGTGAGACTGCGGCATGAATGTCTCCTGTTCTTCCGGCCTGACACCGGACTTGGACAGACGTGCGGTACTACTCGATTGCCCGTCCCACTTTTCCTTCAAGCTCTTTGAGGAACTCGTTCCATTTTTCCCCCATGTTTGCTCTAAGCTTATTGAATAAATCTTGCCGTTCCTCGGTGTTGAGCCAGTTATCCGTGTACCGAGCAATATCGACCTTGTAACCCTTTCCTCCACCCCAACGCTCTTGACAATTGCCCCAGAGCTTAGAGTCTTCACGGAGTGGTTCTTCAAAGATGGCCTCACTTATTAGCTCTGCTTGCTTTTGCAATTGGCCGGAGCTTTCGGCGATGTAGTCTCGTAATTCGTCGACAAATGCTCGTGCCGGCTGCATATCTTCACCCTGCTTCAAATTGTCCAAGAGTGCGGTCAACATCTTAAGTTTCGGTTCGCTGGCGGCTACAAATATGGCCCTCACACCATAGGCGAGCACATCGTAGAAGTTCAAGTTGTACCAACTGCCTCTCCTATTGATAGATGCCCGTACACTAGAAGCGTAAGTGCTTTGGGCAACGATCGACTCCCGAAGAGATTCGGGAACTTGTTCAAGCTCGAATTCCAAGGATTTATTGTCCTGAATCCAGGTCTGAATCCTTTTTCCGATGTGTTTGTAGCAGGCTGATTCTTGATGCTTTTCAAGATTTTTTTCCAACTCCTTGACTTGACCTACAATGCCCTCAATCTTCTTGATGTGGTCTGCGCGCATGCGGTCAAGTCCCCCTTCGACGCTTTTGGAGAAAATCGATGGAGAATCCTCTTTTTGATTGAAAAACGTGATTTGTATATCCTTTAGCTGTAGCTCTTGGGCTAGGGCGACCTCAATATCAGCCCGTCTTACCTGTCGGCCGTCATCTCCATTGGCCACCCTAGAGCCATCGAAATCATTGACGCTCTCAGCCTCTTCTGAGCGATCTAGTACTACCAACTGTGCTTCGGTCAATAATCGCTCGCGTAGACCGCCCACCACGGCGTGCTTCAACACAGACCGTGACGTTTCATCAGGTGCGTCAAGAAAGCGTGAGCAAATGATGCAGAGTGCTCTGGGGTCATCAAAGAGCGCGGAGATATCCGACCGCGGAGCAAATTGATCCACTCCTTTAGTGTCTATGACCGATATATTGAGAGGCACTTCCCCATTAAGGACCATCTGCGGCACGATCACGTTTATTCGTTTGGGGACTGAGAATGACGGATTACGGCCATGGTTGATTTTGGTGAATTCACCTTTGAGCCAATGTAAGGGGTCCTTCTCTCCAGAATTACTGTGCCAAAGTTCCCTATGAGTACGAACTCGCAAGTTCATGCGCTCAAGCATCTGTAGCTTGAATTTTTCCTTGTCTGTACTCGAACGCGCGAGGTTGATGGCCTCATCGATGACTTTCCGTGTAGCTGGATCTCGCCTTTGGGCGAGGCCTGCCATGTTTCGGAGGCAGCGAGTTAATTCGGTGTTGAGGTTGGGAATGCTGTCACTAGGGCCGGAGTCGTTCACCCCACCATCAGAAGCCATAGTCGCACGGGACAGGGTGTATTCGCAAAATTCGTCAATACAAACATCAATCTCCTCGTCATCACGCGGCTCGACGATCAATCCCCAACTTGGTCCCTTGTTGATGACAACTTCACAGATCGTTGTCCGTCCACCGCCGTAGTCAAGGACTGGCTTGCCATCCAAAAGGAGGTGGGTCGCTGCACAAATCGCGGTGGTCTTGCCTACCCCAATACTTCCGATAAATCCAACGGTATGATCGAGACTGAGGAGATATTTTACTGCGTTACGGAGCGAATTTCCGTAGAGGTCAATCTCGTCACGAATGAAGTCCGCCTCTGGAATATTCTCATTCTCAATCAATTTCTTAATGCGATGGAGCCCGTCGTTTGCCATCATGAGCGAATTCAAATTGGGGTGATCCAGGGGCGGTGTCGCTGCGAAGGCAACAGTGTCCCATTCGGATTCCAAGTATGCGCAGATTTTTTTCGCATAGGGCGAATCGACTTCCTCAAGATACCGATAAACCTCTTCAGCCGGTAGCTCTGGAGAGCTTTCCATGCGCGATATAGCGACCTGCGAAAGACCGAGTCGCTGCCCGACTTCGCGCTGAGACATTCGTTTCTGCTCCCGTTCTCCCGCCATCAGCTTTCCCAAGTGCATTGTTGTTCCCCCCTAACGGCGATTAATCTTCCGTGTTCGCCGGCCGATCGTGACGACCGCACCGTCAGACGATTCTATAAAATACAGAGGATCGGGTTTCTCGAAGTCGTGTTGCATAGCCTTCAGCGCCTCCAGGATTCGTCTGCGCTGTTGCCTGTTCGCTATCCAGACCTTTGCACTGCCTGGAGCTCTTTCAAATTGTCCGAAGTGTTTGATTAATTCGAGGGATAGCAATTGGCAGCCACGCTCTCTTGCCCGTAATTTCGCATGTCTAGTTAGTCGCATTGCACATCTCCTCTCGCCCTTGTTGATGAATACAATCTCAACTATTAGCTAATTTAGGAGTTTTTATCAAGAATTAAATCTATAAATTTTCTCTTTTTAGTCGAATATATTCGCAATAAAAACTTCAACCTGATCGAATTGGGCAAATAATTGGGTTTACTTTTTAGGTAAACTCCGGTAAATACCCACTGATGGATTCTCAAAAAAAACAGCAAATTCCATCGGTACCGGAAGGTCATTTAGCGTTCGGGCAACGTCTACGTGAGCAGCGTCAGGAAAAAGGGCTCTTGCTCTCTGATCTGGCAAAGGTGCTTGAAGTCACAAAAGGGTATCTTTCTCGCCTGGAGCGAGGGAAAGCAAAACCCTCAAAAACCATTATTGGGTTGATAGCGCACGCGCTGAGTATTGATCCAGGCCCTCTGAAGGTTCTTGCAGGGGACTTCCCTGGTGATGTGAGGCAGATTCTCTATCATCATCCCGAAGACGCCCCCACTCTCCTTCGAGAGATATTTGGAGAGTATGGTTCTCACGGTACCTCTCGTAAATCCGATGCTACAAGGAAAACAATTCCTCAAAAGAAACACGGCATAAAGCCATTTCAAAAAGAGCGCTATGAACTCATTCAGGCCAACTGTCTTGAATGGCTGGAACACCGTGCCTCCAATAGTATCCATGCTGTCGTCACTGATCCGCCCTACGGCTTAAAAGAATACACACCCGAGGAAAAGAAAAAACTCCGGCGCGGGCGTGGTGGCGTCTGGCGCATACCACCAACACTTGATGGATATACCCGCAGTCCGATTCCTCGCTTCACTGTGCTGACTCATGAAGATAAGAATTCTTTAAAGAAATTCTTTACGCAGTGGGCAACAAGAATTCAGCGAGTTCTCGTCCCTGGCGGACATACATTCATTGCTACCAACCCCCTTCTCTCCCACCTCGTTTATACTGCGTTGGAAGAGGCAGGCTTCGAGAAAAGAGGGGAGATTATCCGTCTCGTACAGACTCTCCGAGGTGGTGATCGGCCAAAGAATGCCCATAAAGAATTTGAGAACGTCACCGTCATGCCTCGCTCCTGTTGGGAACCTTGGGGGCTATTTAGAAAGCCCTGTCGAGGTCGAGTGCAGGATAATCTTCGTGAATGGCAGACAGGCGGCTTGCGGCGTGTCTCGGAAGAGCAGCCTTTTGGAGATGTTATCAAAAGCGCTCCAACCAGAGGGATAGAGCGAGAAATCGCTCCTCATCCATCCTTGAAACCGCAGGCTTTCATGCAGCAGATTGTTCGCGCCTCCCTTCCCTTAGGAGAAGGGATTATCCTTGATCCTTTTATGGGTGGAGGGTCTACGATAGCAGCAGCCTGCGCGGTAGGTTATCGCAGTATTGGGGTCGAAATAGACCGGGAGTATTACAAAATGGCCGTTCGGGCGATACCAAAGCTTGCAACCCTTGTCCTCGATAACGGAAATGGAAAAGTTCCCCCGTACCTCTCCCGTGGGCAAGTAGAACAGAAACCTCCCCTATTTTCATAATCCGTCTTAGCCAGTTCACAAGAGTCCGGGACCGTCCGCAAGAATCGAACGATGCTTCCCCACCCCAGTTCCAGGGCTTCGATATATAAAGTTATTTCGGAGTTTCTCTACACCATCTGTTGTAATTGAGGCGGTCGGAGTCCGCCGTGATTCCCCTTTACGTCCAGAGAAAGACCAGTCGTCTTTTGTCAGTTCGGCACAGAGGATTTCGACAAAAGTAAAAGGAACAATTTCTCCACTCTTCTGCTTTCCGACAACGTACCTAAAAACCATTAACCAACACTCTTCTGGATTGTGTCCTTGCCAACCACCTTTCTGGATAGAGCATTTGACCTCAATCCCCTGGTCTCCCTTCAAGACAGCATTCGACGCATAAGAAGCTTTCGGGAGAAGGTCAGGATGCCCACCCACCTTCGTATTTGCTTCAAGCACTGAAGAGGATTTAGCAATGTTCTTGACTAAGAATTCGGAGATGATCCCCGATAGGGAGTTGCCGAGGAGCAACTCTTCTAGGGGTCGAAATCCATTCTGCCTGAGATAATCGTTAAGACCATGGGAAAGACGATAAGTTTCCGCAACTGATTTCTCAACTTCTTCTACTGTAAACCCATAGGGGAGAATAGCGCGTCTGTTCACGTAGCCCTTATCAAGGACTCCTGGCAACTCCACTTCATCTTCCTTCAGTTACTTAAGTTCTTTTGCTCTTGCGAGGTAGTGCAGAGCCCATCGGCCTACCACGTATTCTCGTGGATCAGCTTCTCAAGCGGGATTTTCTTATTACCAGGTTTGCTCGGCTTTTCTGCGGGATAGCCGAGGGTGATGAGTCCGACCGGGCGGACGTGGTTGGGCAGTTGCAATATCCTGGTGACTTCTTCCGGGTTGTACGAGCCGACAAAACAGGCTCCCAGCCCTTGCTCAGTCGCGCCTAACAAAATCAGCAATGAGGCAAACGCAGTATCCACCAAACTGTAAAAAGCCCCGCGCGTACCGTATTTCTCGCCCATACGCTGGATATCGGCACAGGTGGCAATGATAAGCGGCGCGGTGGCAACCGAGTTCTGACTCATCGCCGCCTTCGCCAGTTCGGCCCGGACCTCGGGGTCGCGCACCAGAATAAACTCCCACGGCTGGAGATTGCCCGCGCTAGGTGCGCGCACTGCGTAGCGCAGCAGTTTTTTGATCTCTTCTTCAGGGATCGGCCTGTCCTCGTACTTGCGGATCATGCGCCGGCGTTTCACGACCGCAGCGAAGCTGGCGGTATCGCCGTTTTCAACGGCGTGAGCCAGACTGTACGCCTGGCCGAGGAGGGCGGCGGTGCCGACTCCCTGAAGTATATGCCGACGGGTAAGTGTTGTCCGAGACATGTAGCGCGCTAACGATTCACAAATCGCAACACGCTCACTCCTCCGGTCTGCGAATGGCCCAGGGGGACCTTGGTAATCAGGTCCAGGGATTCGGCGTCGTAGACCGCGACATCGTGCCAGTTGCTGCCGCAGTAGACCTTCTTGCCTTCGGGGTGAATGAGCGGCGCGAAATAGGTATTGGACAGGGGTATTTTTTTCTCAATGTGGCGTGTTTTGGGATCAACCTTCCACAAATTATTGTATGCAAAATATGCCTTGTTCGTATGCCGCGAGAGCGCACCAGTGATCACATAGTCACCCTCGACAAAGGGTTGGAGTTCAACAATTTTCAGTTCCGGGTCTTCCTGGGTGAGGTCAAGCGAGCCGATGCCCAGCGTCGTCTGATTGGTAATGGAATCTTGGGTAAACGTACCAAAAGAGACAAGATGGCCACTTTCCTGATAGGTTCCGCCAAGCGGCAGGCCGTCGGTTCTCGTAATGCCACTGATGTTACGATTGGCAAGGGGAATGGTATCGAGCAGTGTTCCGTCTTCCGTACTATGCACAAAAATATCTTGCCCGACACTGAACAAATAGAGGCGCTTTCCATCCTTTGAAGACGCAAGCCCCATCACCTGGCGGGGAGCAGGAAACGTTGTCGCCGTCTCATTGGTCTCCAGGTTGATGACCCGTATCCGATTTTCTTGGGCAGTGTAGCGACCCAGGTCTTGCTTGATTGGCATTTCGTGCACGAACAGGCGGGTGCCTTGCGTATTCACATCGATCGCCATGGTTCGCACGAGTTCATTGTCGTTCGACAAGTCAAAGCTCTTGACCTGCTTGCCCTCGTCCAGGTCAACCATGGCCACGCTTCTGGCCAGATTGTTCACCACATAGGCAAACTGTGGCTGAGCAGGATTGGGCGCAATATACAGGGCCGGCCCTCGACCATTGAGGGCAATATCTTTGACGACCGTATCCGTTTCCGTATCGACAATAACCAGATTATTCGGATGAGTGCTGGCCAAGAGATACCACTTTGCCCAGGCCGTCTGCGGAACGACCCCAAACAAGAAGAGAACACCCCACACAAGCTGCCTGTGTTTTGCGTGCACCACCCGCTCCTTCAGCACGATGCGTTAAGATACTTTTTCTGAGCCGGACTTATTCGATTTTGGGAAAGACAACGTCCAGGTTGCGCCAGTCTTCCTGATTCATACCTGAGCAGCCTTTGGCCCACTCGGGCGAGTTCTGGAGGCTGTCCGGCACCTGAGCTGGCCACCAGCACAGATTCGAACAGCTCAGCAGGTCGGCTTCCATGGGGGCACACATGCTGCTTGCCCCGCCCCACGAATTCGCCTCCCAGCCTGGATTAAAGATGGTCGTGCAGCCAACAGGTTGCGCCATACCCACGACATCTTCCTCTACCTCTTTTTTGGTCGCGGATTTTTCCACAACGGCGGTGACGGCCACTGCTTTGCGATTCGCTGCTTTGAGGTGTTTCATGCTCTGCTCCCCATGCCTTCAGGTCAGTTCTTTTGGTGCGTCTCCGCGTCCACGTAACACATAGTGCTCAATAAACCCAGGGTTTTGCTCTTGCAGCTGCATATACACGCCAATGCCATACTCCGTCCATTCCCGCAGGAAGTCGCAGTAGTGCAGGTTCGGCAAGCTCGCATCTCCAAACTCGGTCATGGCTTCATGATAACAGCCGCCGCCACACAGGCCACGGATCCAGCACGTTTGACATACCGGCTTATTGCCCAGGTGGGCACTGTTGATAAATGTATTCAGACGGTCGTATTCAATGCCGTCTTTCACATTGCCGTATTTGTGCTCCTCGGTGCCGGGGAAACGGTGACATAAATACACATCGCCATTGCCATCAACATCCAAGAGCCCCAAGCCAGCGCCACACGGAAAGAATTTGTTTGTTCCCAGGTGGATGTCAGTCAGCAAGGTACTCAAATTCGAGAAACCCGTGTATTGGTTGTTCAGCGCGCGCGCGACGTAGACCCCGTCCGGCCCGATGGAGAGCATAGCGTGACCATCCGCTATGGTTCAGGAGAACGCATTCTGGCCGCGTTCTGCGTTGATGCGACCGGCCACGCTGGTATATACGCCCGACAGAACCTGCGCCAGCGGGACAGCGTCTTTCAAACGCTTGCCTTGACCGGCTATTGGCAAAACGCGGCCAATCCACCTGGCGTAGACAGCGCCAACACCCTGCTTGAAGCCTATTCCGACGGCATGGTCTGGTCCGTCCCGCTGCATACCGGCCTGCGGAATGTCACGCTGCTGATTGACTGGCAACAAAGCCTCGCCATGAAGCGGAGAGGCGTGCAACAGTTTTATAGGGAAGAACTCCGCAAAGCGGCGTATGTCTCGGGCTTTCTGGCTGAGGCGCACCTGCCCCACCCACCCCAGGTCTTTGATGCCAGCCTGTATACCGCGCGGCAGTTTGTCGCCGGCCGCACCCTCCTTGTCGGTGACGCCGGCCTGTTCATTGATCCCTTGTCCTCAGAAGGAGTCCGCAAAGCCATGGCATCCGCCATTACGGGCGCCGTGGTTATCAATACCCTACTCCAGCGACCCGCCATGCGGCCCCATGCCGCTGCGCTGTACGAAGCCGGTCAGCGAGATACCTATGATAGCCACTATCAGCAGTCGGTTCGCTATTACGCGGAAGAGGGCCGCTGGCCGGACCGACCCTTTTGGCAGCGCCGTCGCCTGCGCCCTGAGCCCGACGCGGTTCCCGCCGCTCCGCAGCCGCCGTCCACTGCCTTTTCTCCATTTGACTCACAGCCGGTCTCACACCTGGCGCTAACATCTGACGCGATTATCCAAGAACGGCCCGTTATTGAGGGCTCTTATGTTGAGCTCCGGCCTGCCGTTGTCACCCCGCGTCACCCGCGGGGTCTGCGCTTTCTGTCTGGGGTGAACGTCCCGACCCTGCTGCACTGTGTTCAGAAACACCGCGCTGTGCCTGACATTCTGGAGGCGTATCAGCGTCATCCTGACGGGCAGCAGAGCCTTCCGCCCCAAATCCGTCAGGTCCTGGCCCAGCTGTATCAAGAGGGCCTGCTTAGACCGACATCGCCAGACGAAAGCCAATCAGATTGAAACGAAAATTGGGATTATTGCGGAAACGGTACGACACGCGGCAAAACTCGGGGAAGAGCAGCCAGGCTCCGCCGCGCAACACCTTGACTGTTCCAGTCGCCGGGCCCTGCGGGTCTGCGGTCGGGGAGACCGCGTAGTACTGCGGAGCGTACCAGTCCGCCACCCACTCCCAGACGTTACCGGCCAGGTCATACAGACCGTAGTTATTGGGCGGATAGCTTCCGACCGGGGTTGCCCCGGCCGGATTGTCATAATTTGCCAGGTCCCGATTGATCCCGTCTCCCCACGGATAGGGCTGGTCTGCCAGTCCGCCACGGGCGGCGCTCTCCCATTCGGCCTCGGTCGGCAGTCGTCCCCCGGCCCAGGCACAGTACGCCTGGGCGTCGTGCCAACTCACCAGAACCACCGGATGGTCTTCTCGCCCTGGCGGCGGTGCGTTGCGCTCCTGGTCCCAATTCTCGCGTTCCACCCGGGCGTCATCCAGATAGGGCAACCGATGGCCGGTGGCCAGGATAAACTGCCGGTACTGTGCATTCGTCACCGGCCGTTGAGCAATATAAAAACTCCCCAGCGAGACCCGATGGGGCGGACGTTCGGGCTGCGTCCCGCTCTCGCTTCCCATGCAATACTCCCCCGTAGGGATGCGGATCAGCGAACTGCCATCTTTTGGGTTGACCAAATTAGCCATGAAAAATCATCCCTGAAAAGCCATTCATGAGTTGACCAGTCGATAATCGCGACCCAATGAGTCAAAGAGCCCAGCCAGGGCGCTTTCAACGCTGCGTTTCAGCCCTGCTCGCGGAACCATGCTCAATGTCCCTTCAGTCCAGGTTGGAGCCATTAAGTGGACCTGCTCGGTTCGCTTCAAATGGACGACTTGTTGCACTTGCAGTTCGAGCGAATAGGCCAACACGGCGGCGGGATGTTCCACGACCCGGAGCGCAATATTCAGCACGGCGGGGAAATCTCCGCTCGTCAGCGCATTGTGGCGCAGATGCGTGACAGCCAGCGTGCGCAGCCGGGTTTCTGAAAACCCAAGCCGCCGCGCCGGAGGGCTAATGGCCGCAATAGCAACCCGAAAACCTTTAATCCCAAACAGCGTCGTGGCATCAGACCGGAGGCCGGAAACCGGGGCGGGCCAGACAAGGCAGACGAGCAGACACAGCAGGCGTGCGACTCCTGCGAGGGGGGGGATGTGTACCGAGAACGGCAATCTCATGCCACTTAATTTGGCTGGGCGCTCTGGGCGGCTGTCTGGGCGGCGGCTTGTTGTTTTGCAAGCTGAAGGTCAACCGCCTTTTCGACTAAAGCGAACAGGCGCTGATTTTTTTCCGCCGGCAGCGTCCGCAGCGCCTTTTGGATCAACCCGCCCATCTCCGTCACCTCCCGCTCGCCGGCCTCGGCTCCACGCTGCCTCAGCTCCTCAAATCTCAGTCCTTCCCGCTCGGGTAGCAACCGCAGGGCCTCAGCATACAGCGCGTCCATTTCGGCCCGCTCGGCGGGCGCCAAAAGCCGGCGTCCGGCCTGGGAGAGCCGCATCCCGCGTTTTGCCGCGGGCAGCCCTCGGGCTTGCAGGACACTCTGCAAGGTCTCTTTGGGTGGGGTGCGATAGCGATAGGTAATCGTCACCGCCACCACGCCTATGGTCAGGAGTCCTATCACCAGGAAAATGCCTTTAGGCGAGCGCGAAGCAGCTGTCGTTGCCATGCACACCTTGTACGCGATTCGACAAGAAATGAGTAGGGGAGGATACGTCGATTGCCCAGGAGGTGGTCAACTTTCATCGCAGTGGGAGAGGCGGTATGCTTTCCAGTCCATGGCCGAAGAGCGTATCTTTCCTCTGCCCGACCTCAGCGGCCGTCTTGCCGTTCTGGGTGGACAGCCGCGCGACCGGACCGAGTTGTGCATCAGCCTCGCCCTGCGTCAAGCGAGCCAACACGGCGTGGTGGTGTGTGTGGACGCCCACGGTCGTCAGCAACTCGAAATGCCCTTTCGCCTCCTGCTGCGTGAAGACGCAGCCTATATTTCTCTTCCAGCGGATGGCAAAGTTTCAGATGACATAGCGCAGCAGGTGCTTCAGACACTTCAGAACGGTTTCCGTCATGCGACGCCCCTCTCACCCCTCCTCCTCCTTGACGGAGTACGAGAGACTGCCGACTGGGAGCACACGCTCACGTTCTTCTTGCGCGCAGGCATTGTTGTTGTCGAATTTCTGCCAAGCCCGGAAAGTCTCGTCTTTGGGCGGTACGAGACGACGCTGCTCTTGCGCTCAACAGGAGCTGAGGCTGAGGCGATCAGTCAGACCGTCGGCAGAAAAGTCTCGTCCGAAAATCTGGCGGTGTTGAAACCAGGAGAGGGGTATTTCATCCACCTGTCGCGGGTGTATCGGGTGCAATTCCCGAAGCATCTCTAAGCACCTGATACGTTCGACCGAGGCGGACATGGAGATCGCCTAGCTTGAGAGCGTTCGTTGACAACACCGAGCCGGACCCGCCATAATCCCGTGCCAATAAATAAAGGGAGGGCGGATATGCGGGTGGTGATTCTCGGAGCCGGTGGGGTGGGTTCGGTTGTGGCTGGGCATCTCGCGCGCAATGGCGTAGACGCCATTATGATCGCCCGGCCAGGGCACGCTCAGGCCGTACGGCAAAATGGTCTCCAACTCACCGGACTGTCTGATTTTCGTGTCCGAGTGCCTGCGTATGCTGATGCTTCAGCAATAGACACGGCCGATGTCGTGTTGATTACCGTGAAGACCAGGGACATGCAGCCCGCGTTGGAGGGCGTCAAACATCTCCACGTTGGCGCTGTCGCGTCCCTCCAAAATGGAGTTGTGAAGAACGCTCATATGATCCGCGTTTTTGGTGCAGACAAAGTCGTTGGCGCAACAACCATGATCGGTGCAACCCTCGTCCGGGATGGCGAGGTCAATTACACGCTTGATGGTATTACCTTCTTTGGCGAACCGGAGGGCACTCGCTCAGAGCGAGTTGATCGCATTGCTCAGGCGTTTGTTGACGCCGGACTCAAGGCTGCGGCGGTCGAGAATATCGTCTCAATCGAATGGACGAAGCAAGCCATCCAAAACCCCTTTGCCCCGTTGTCCGCCATGACCCGCCTGCCGGTCCATCTGGTTTGGTCGAGCCCGGAACTGGCTACCCTCTCAGTCCATATGTTTCGAGAAGTCGCGGCCGTTGCCGATGCGCTCGGCATTCCGCTGTCCGAACATCCGGCCTGGAGCCTGTTCAACCAGCAGACGCTTCGGGACGCCCCATTCGACGAGGCAGTACAAATGCTCGTCGGGGTGGGCCAACAGGTGGCACGGAGCGGGCGGACACATATCATTCCGTCCATGCTCCAGGATGTGCTGGCAGGAAAAAAAACAGAGATCGAAGAAACCGTCGGCCACGTCTTCAAGGAAGGCCAACGCCTCGGCATTCCCGTTCCCTACACCGAGTTTGCCTATCGTGCGGTCAGAGCCATACAGGATCAGTACCCCGCCCGGCTTGACACAGCTGAGTGAAGGCCGTTCGCGCCTGTCCCCTCCCTTTATGAGGCGGGGATACGCAGCACCCTGCCCACCTGAATACGGTGACTACGGAGGTTGTTGATCCGTACTAGGGTCGCAATCGTTGTATTGTAGCGTTGCGCAATGCCACCCAGAGTGTCCCCCCATTGCACCCGGTAGAGCGTCGTCTCGGTCCGGCCGGTGGGAATCCGCAGCACCGCGCCTATGTTAATCTGGGTTCCGCGCAGGCTGTTTGCTTCCCTCAGAGCACGCACCGTCGTCCCATAACGCCGGGCAATTTTCTCCAGGGAATCTCCGCGACGCACGGTATACCGGAGGTTCGGCTCGTTTTTCTTTTCTTTCGCGTCCCGCCCGGCGGCAGAAGGCATCTGTGGCGGCAGGGACGCCACCGTCCGTCTATCCGGCGCTGCCGCCGGGGGCGTTGGAAGGGTGATTTCTTTTCCAGCCGTGAGCGGATGCAAGTACCATAGCTGATGCTGCTGACGAAACGTCTGCGGATCGACCTGAAAGACGTTGGCTAGCAGCTCGGGCGTATCTCCAATACGAACCACGTACACCGGCTTTTCCCCCACACCGACCAAGTCCGCAGGTACCTCCGTGGGATAGGCAACAGTCGAGCCTCCTTGGAGAAAACGCTTCGCCAGCATCGGGTTGTACAAACGCAGGACGGTTAGTGTGAGCCGAAGGGCCTGGGCCATGGATTCCCACGACTCCCCGGGGTGGACTTTTCTGAGCTCGAGCTGTCCTGCTCGGCGACGCACTTCGGGCTCATATTCCTGCAAAACGGATTTATAATACCCAATGCTCACAACATATTGCAGCGTCTTGAAGTGGATAGGCTCGTCTTCTCGCACCCGGTCGGGACCGAGCTTATAGGCGGCCAGCACATAGTCCTCCCGCGCGAACTGATTTTGCAACTGCGCCAGGTATTGTATACTGGCTTCAATATTGGTTGGACTGCCGAGTAAGTGGACGATTCCGGGGGGTATTTGGAAATACCCGACACCTCCGCCCGGGGAGACCCACTCCGCATTCCCGCCCGATTCCTGTAGAATCACGGCCCGAGCCAGCCGATGGTCCACCCCGTAGCGGGCCGCATGGGTGAAGAGTTCAGTCTCGATCTCAATGGTCTTGCGGTACATACCCAAGAGCGCAGGGGAAATATCCGCGGTCGCCCAAGCTGACTGCACCCAGAGCATACCGCTCAGAAACACTATCCAGCATGTCATTCTTCATCCTCCAGCCTTGCTGAAGTGGGGTCTCAGTATACTCAGAATAGCCTGAGAAGGAAAGAATAATGCCCCATGACGATGTTGAGTGACATCGTCCAGCCCCCGGTATTTTCTCACCGTACTTGATCCCGGTATAATAATGTTTACATTCTTCTGAAATGCGTTGCGCTGTTTTTCTCATTGAGGAACAGGCTGTACCATATACAAGAAAGTCTCTTCTCTCGTGCTTGAATTGTTTTCGGCATCCACCATTGATTACTGGGTTTCTTACCTCACGTACTCACCCTATATGGCCGTCTTTCTGTTGCTTATTGCAGGGATATGGTTCATCCCGTTAGCAGAAGAAATCGCACTGGTTGCAGCTGGCTATCTCTACTACTCAGATCAGGTTCAGCTTACCACCATGCTCATGCTGCTCGGCCTTGGCGTTTTTTGCGGCGATTTTGTTGGTTTTTGGGTGGGACGCCGTTGGCGGGGCAGCAGTCCACGCGCAGCATTTCCCTTTCTCCATCACAGCAAATGGGTCGAGCGATTCAAGACCTGGCTTGACCAGCATCGGAATCGGGCGCTTTTTCTGATCCGCTTCTTGCCCGGCCTGCGACTCCCTGCACATATTATTGTTGGTGCGCACGGGATGCCGACGCCTATCTATGTCCGGATTTCTCTGATTGCCGTCGTTGTCTACGTACCGATCATTTTTACGCTGGCCTATTCTTTTGGCGCCGAGATTGACGCCGCCCTCGTTTCTATCCAGCGTCTTGGGCACGTTGCGTGGGGCCTGCTTCTCGTCGCTGTTATCGTGTGGAGCCTCATTCGGTTCTGGATTACCCGGCAGTCCCTTTTCGACCAACCCTAGTAGGGGCGATGCGTGAACCGCTCGCTTATGTCACAACCGACCGCATTGAGTCAGAGCGCGGTTTTCCGTATGGTAGGGGCCTGCAATCAAACCGTTTCAATTGGAGGAGACGAAATGGAAAATCAGGGACAAGGACCGGCCTGGGTTGTTTTTCTGCTGTGGATGCTCGCCCCCTTGCTGCTCTTCTTTCTTATTTTGACCTTTACCGGCTAGCAGTATTATTCAGAGAAGGAGCAATAATGAAACCGCACGGGCAGAAGCGCCTCCGCCTTGTCAGTGCCTTTCTCCTAACAGGAGTGGTGCTGGCTCCGGGCGCACTCAGAGCCGATGCCACCAGCGCAGTACTGGCCACGGTCGGCGAGAGAAGCATCACCGAGGCGGAGATTGAAAACCAGATTAAAGGCCAGATGCTCCGTTTGCACAATCAAATCTACTCGCTCAAAAAGCAAGCGGTCGATACGATCATCAACGCCCACCTGCAAGAGCAGGAAGCAAAGAAGCGTGGCATTACCCGCCAACAACTCCGCCAGCAGGAAGTAACCGCTAAAACAGAACCGGTGACCGACGCAGAGGTAGCGGATTACTATAATGAGAACAAAGCCCGGTTTGGAGAGCGTAAGCTGGAAGAAGTGCAGGCGCAGCTCAAACAATCCCTTCAGGCCCGCAAGCAGCAACAGCGCCAACAGGCATTTGCTGCCGAACTGCGCAAAGCGGCCACGATCGACTTTACGCTGGCACCACCGATTGTTGATGTCCCGACCGCCGGAGCACCCGCAAAAGGACCCCAGGACGCGTCCATTACGCTGGTTGAGTTCTCCGACTATCAATGACCCTACTGTGCCCGAGTGCAGTCTGCACTCTCCCAAATTCAGGAAAACTACAAGGATAAAGTTAAATTTGTGTTCCGGGACTTTCCGTTAACCCGGATTCATCCCCAGGCGTATAAAGCGGCTGAGGCGGCACGCTGTGCCGGAGATCAGGACAAATACTGGGAGTACCACGACATCCTGTTCGCCAACCCCAAAGCCTTACAGCCCGAGGAACTGAAACAATACGCCGCCGACCTCACACTGGACCCGGCGCAGTTTGCGGCCTGCCTGGACAATAATGCCTATACCGCAGCGGTCAGCAAGGACCTGGCGCTGGGTACCCAACTCGGGGTGAGCGGTACGCCGGCCTTTTTTGTGAACGGACGTTTTCTGTCCGGTTCGCAACCCTACTCGGCGTTTGCCGAATTGATCGAGGAAATGCTGGCGGCGCAGTAGTCTGTGGGGTGACCTACCGGTCGCCCCTAGAGCGTTTCACGCTGGGCGGTAGCCATGCCGTTACGCGCCCGTCATGCCGGACGTGATCCGGCATCCAGTGGGCGGCTACACAGAAGCCTAATTTACTCTAGTCTGGCGACGGTTATCGGGCCGATGTCAATAAGTGAGAGGCTTCGGGATATTGGGCGGCGGCCCTATCCTCCACCACCAAGGAACGCCCAACGGCTTCGAGGGCCTTCTCGACCGACGTAATGTGGGACCTGTGCCCAGGGTCGAGAAGCCGACGGACTGCGTTCTCTTGCAGGCCCAGCCGGACGGCAAGAGCGACCTTGGTGACTCCCTGTTCCCGCATCGCCGCATAGAGGGCCAGCTTCGCTGCGACGATGGGCGCTACGGAGATCAGCACTTGGCCCTCCGCCAGGGGGCTGGGAACGGGTATGTCTTCACGGGCCTTGACGTACATGCCCAAGGCGACTCCCAGGCAATCCTTGGCCATCTCCAGGGCCTCTTCCCAGGACCATCCGCCGGTGTTGGCTCCGTACACGTCTGGGAAGGTCACCGTGTAGGCTTCTCTTCCGGTCGCTCGTTCTTCTTCCTCGTCGCGGACGATACTGCAAAGATAAGCGTAGCGCATGATCTATAGCTCCCCTCTATCGACGTGCAAGTCTTTCAACATTGAAGCCAGAGTTCCCGTAGGAATCTCGCCATGAGGGACGGTAGTCCGGTAGGGACCAAGCCGGACCTCCCCGTGACTGCCCTTCCCGCGGCTGGGGTGAAAGAGAAGTCCAACCTGTGCTTGCGGGCATATCGCCGGGCTCGTCTAAGAAACTCCCTGTCGTTCACGAGTCTATTCCGGCACATATTTGTGCGATTATCAAGAGACGGGAGACCTGCCGGTCACCCCTAGCCTGTCCCACCCGATCTCTCTGGAGACAGCCGCCGTGGTGGTGCTCCGCAGTGGCGCAAGGCTAAGGTATCGAGGCGTTCCTGGAACGCTTTTTTTTCAACCGACGTCTGGCAGGGCAAGGCGCACAGGGCGTGGCGGTCCTCCAGGGGGAAGGCCTGCCATTCTTTTAAGTGGAGTTTGATTCCGACCCGGTCGAGCTTGGCTCGAACAGGGCGGGGAATCCAGCCAAGATCATCAGTCTCCATACCCTCTCCCTTTCCACACAGCGATCCGTTCGCCCCTACCCGCTTTCACCCCGGCGCGCAAGGCAGCCCCGCCCGCCTGCCCCTATTGGCGATTCAGAAAGGGGTATGGTAATGCTTCAGCCCATGTCAGCAAAGAAAGCAAAGGCGGCCCGCCGTAAGGCAGCCACACACGACCCGGCCTTGCAGACGGCGCGTCACGCTCCCAGTTGGCCACCACTCGCCATACGTATCCTTGGAGGGCTGGGTCTCGTCCTCGGGGTCTACCTCTCGGTCCTGCACTATCAGGCTGGGGCGAGCGGCCCTATTGAATCGGCTTTTTGTGGCAGCGGGACCACGGTCAACTGTAGCCTGGTCTTGAGTAGCGCCTACGCCTCGCTCTTTGGGGTTCCGGTGGCCGTCCTCGCCGTCGGCACCTATGCTGCCCTCCTCGCCAGCACGTTCCTGGCTACGCCTGGGCTGACCATCCTGCTGTGTGGCTGGATGTTTGTCTTCTCACTGTATATGGCAGCGCTCTCATTCTTTACCATAGGGGCCGTGTGTCCCCTGTGTACCGGTCTGTATCTGGTGAACATCGGCCTCTTCATGAGCGCCGTTGTGCTGGGACGGGCGAACAACACGATTACCACGCCGCGGCTGGCCTATGCTGCTCTTGGATTTACCATCTTTCTGTTGGGCATCGGACTGACCCAAACAGAGGATGCAACAAACGTCACTACCCCTCGGGAATATCTTGCTCCCACACCGGCCGAGATGGACATGAGTTTTGTCCGCTATTACTACGACCAACCTGCCGTCGTGCTGCGAGGCCCGGAACGCCACGTTGAAGGTCCCTCAGACGCAGTGCTCACGATTCATGAGTTCGTTGATTTTCGCTGCCCGCAGTGCGCCAACGCTCGAGACACACTCATGAAATTTCAGCATGCCAACCCCAATGATGTGCGGGTCGTGTTTCGGCATTATCCCCTCGACCAGCAGTGTAACACGGGCATGAAAGGCCAAGTCCATCCGGGCGCTTGTGCGGCGTCAATGGCGGCCGAGTGTGCCGCAGAACAGGGAAAATTCTGGGAGTATGCCGACCTGCTGTTTGCGGAGCAGACCAAATTTAAGCGGACCGACTTTGACGCCCACGCCAGGACCGCCAGATTGGATTTCGAGCAGTTCGGCGCGTGCATGGATGATGGGCGCACCGAGGCGCTGGTCAAGAACGATATTGACGAGGCCCTGCGTCTTGAGATCAAAGCCACCCCCACCCTGGTGGTGAACGGGCGGCTCATCCGGGGTCTGCCGCCCATTAAAAAGCTCGCCACGTTGGTAACACTCCAGAAACAGCCGGAAGGATAAGGCTTCCTCGCCTGCTCTTATCCCACAATCACGTGTTCGCGCGTAATGATAAATGGCAGTTTGGCGCCATCGATAAAATTGGCTTCATCCGCCCGGGTTGCGGCATACTCGGGCATGCCGGCTGAGGCGCGCATGGCTTGCGTATCAGCAAACCAGGTAATGGCCACCCCGTCATAGACCGGTGTTTTTCCGGCCTTATATACCGAGAGCCGGGTATGGCTCTGCACATAGCGTCGAATCACCGGAATGGCCGCCCCGAGTGGGCCGTGGACTTCCCGCCAGTGTTTTTGAAAGGCCTCAATCGATAAATCGGCCCGGTGGGTGACAAACTCCATATTCTTGACCGCATTGGGCGGGACACTCCCAGCCTTGATCGTATGCTCCTGGGTGATAATGCTGCCCATGGTTGAGAGGTCGATGAAATGCGGCTCATCAGCCCGCACCGCGGCGTACTCCGGCGTCTCGCCCTGAGCCCGCAGCACCTGCGTATCCTCGACCCACACCTCGGCCACGCCGTCGTAGGCGGGCTCCCCTTTGCGGTAGCCGCCCAGCAGCGTATGCGACTGCACATAGCGCTGAATGCCCGGCAACTTGACGACCACGTCGGCATGTTTCGTCCGCCAGTATTCCTGGAAGGCTTCGACCGACAGGCCCGGTTTGCGCTTAAAAAATGACATGAGTTTGATCATACTTAGCCCTTTCCTTTGCATATGCTACGTGTAGAGGTGATTCACATACCGCTCTCCCCCTTACCTATTCGGCAGCTACGTCACCGGTCAAGCCAATCCCCTCGCATTGAGCCCGCCGGGCCAAGCGCGTATAACAGGTGGGCGTTCCAGCGCAGGCGAAAGGAGGCAGCATGATTTCGGTTGGCTATATGCCCGATACCCACGGCGGCCCGTACCAACAACCGGAACCGGACCCGGAGCGTGCGGCCAATTTTTCCCAGCAATTGCTGCACGAAGCCGAGCAGGCGGAACAGGCCGGCTTTGACGCCCTGTTCGTGCCCGAACGACACGCCCGCACGGAATGCATGTTTCCTTCGACCCTGACCCTCATGGCCGCCCTGGCCGCCCGCACCGAGCGCGTCAAGATCGGCTCCTACGTCATCATGCCGCCCCTGTATAATCCGGTCCATCTGGCTGAGCAGGCAGCCATGATCGATGTCCTGTCACGCGGCCGACTCATCATGGGCGTTGGCGTGGGCTATCATGTTGATTACTTCAATCATTTTGGGGTATCGATCCGGCAACGCGAGGGTCGCTTTGAGGAATGCCTCGACATTCTGCACAAGGCCTGGACCACACCGGGACCGATTGCCCATCACGGCCGGTATTACGATTATGACGCGATCCACATCACGCCCAAGCCCTACCAAAAACCTCGTCCGCCCATTTGGATAGGTGCGTTTGGTCCGAAGTCCATCGCGCGGGCCGGACGCTTGGGCGACGCCTGGTCGATGGCACCGTTTTTTGACAGCTTTGATACCCTCAAAGCCCAACTGGAAATCTATCAGGAAGCGGCAATACAGGCCGGGAAAACGCCGCATGTGGCCCTCTTGCGGGACGGCTGGCTGGCCTCCAGCATGGAAGAAGCCGAGGAGACGTTTGGCCGGCTCTGGCTTGAAGAGTGCAAGTTTTATCTGCGTCAGGGCATGCTCACGCCAACCAAAGATTTTGCATCAGAATCTGATTTCACCCTGGATAAAGTCCGCCCCTACATGGCCATAGGCACCAAAGACGACTGGCTGGAACATCTGAGCCTGTGGCAAAAAGAACTCGGGGTTGAGCATTTCGTACTTCGCTGTCGGGTACCCATGGGGCCACAGCCGGAGCAGGTCATCGAATGCATCCAACGGCTGGGCGAAGAAGTCTTGCCTGCCCTCAAGACGCTGGCGTAAACGGCAACCCAAGAAGAGGAAGAGTATGGATTTTCAATATACGCCTGAACAGGACGCCTTTCGGACTGAGGTCCGCGGCTGGTTGGCGGCGAATTTGGACCCCGCCCTGTGTGTCGACGACCCCAAAGACGAGCGAGTCGCCCCGGACCGGGAAACGTTTGAAAAACGCCGTCTCTGGCAGCGCAGCATGTACGACAGCGGCTGGGTCGGTGTTGCCTGGCCCACAGAATATGGCGGTCGTGGCGCCGGCCTGCTGGAACAAGTCGTTTTTGACGAAGAATACTCAAACGCCCATGCCCCGGTCTTACCCGGCTATTCCGGCATTGCCCTATGCGGTCCGACACTCATGCACTGGGGCGCAGACGAACAAAAGGCACGCTTCCTCAAGCGCATACTGAACGGCGATGACGTCTGGTGTCAGGGATATTCCGAGCCCTGCGCGGGCTCGGACCTGGCCGGGCTGCAAACCAAGGCCGTTGCCGAGGGCGACGATTTCATCATCAACGGCCAGAAGGTCTGGACCTCGGGCGCGCAGTACGCGGACTGGATTTTCATGCTGGTCCGGACCGACCCGGACGCGCCCAAACATCGCGGCATCAGCTATATGCTGGTCAATATGAAAACTCCTGGGGTGACGGTCCGGCCCTTGGTGCTGATGAACGGTCATGCGCATTTCAACGAAGTTTTTTTCGAAGATGTTCGGGTTCCCAAAGCCAACCTCGTTGGCCCGCTCAACGAGGGCTGGAAGGTGGCCATGACGACGTTAATGTTCGAGCGCGCCTATGCCGGGGTCGGGAATTATGACGACCAGATCGGCCGTTTGGTGGAACTGTCCAAACAGGTCCATATCGGCGACACCCCCGCCTGGGAGCAATCCTGGGTGCGGCAGAGGCTGGTCCAATTCCGCATTGAAAGCCAGGCCCTCCAATACACCCGCTTGCGCGGCCTGACCAAACTGCTCAAGGGGGTGCCGCCAGGCCCGGAGGGCTCCATGCTGAAGCTGTGCGGTTCGGAGTTGGGTATTGATATTGCTGCGTTTGCCAGCGAACTCCTGGCCGGCGCAGCCATTACCAACCAGGCAACCGACAGCGTCCCCGACGCCCCACGCTGGTTCAACCGGGTCCTCAGCGCCCGGCAGTACACGATTGCTGGCGGCACGAGTGAGATTCAGAAGAATATTATGGGAGAGCGGGTGTTGGGGTTACCGAAGGGATAGTTGCTCATCTGGCAGTCCGTATCCCCAGCTGAGTTGTCCGGCGGAAGGGGAACTGGACCAGGACCGTTGTTTTTTGTTTTTGCCGGGTATAATAGCTCAGTCATGACGAGTCGTCCGAACTATCATATACTCCAGAACCGCCGGAATTGGTGGTGGCTGCCCAAGGAGGTGGCCCGGACGTAGGACAACGACCGCACTCGGAGCCGCCTTGTAAATGTGAGGCGGCTTTTCTTTTTCTCAGGCCGCCGCCTCTCCCAAGGCTGCGGCCTTTTTTATACAGGCCCGGCTCTGGAAAGAGTAAACGTGCTCTCCATAGCATACGAAGTTGTTGACACGTTCACTCTTTCACAACACAGGATAGCGAGGCCAATATGACATCTCTGCTCCAACACACAGACCATTACCATACCCGTGGGGGAATCACCGTTCATCGGGTGATTGACGACCTGCCGGCGGCAGACACCATCGAGCCCGTTCTGGACGCGCTCGACCACCAGCGCGGCGCCCTGTTTGCCTCAAGCTATGAATATCCAGGGCGCTACACCCGCTGGGATATGGGCTTTATCAACCCGCCCCTGGCGATCGGGGGACGGCGCCTGAATTTTTGGGTGTCCGCGCTGAACGAGCGCGGCACTCTGCTCTTACCGGCCATTACCGCAGTGCTTGAGAATCTTTCCGCGGTCGCCTCGTTGGAGGTCCGGGGGCCGGAGCTGAGCGGCTCCATCACGCCAACGCCTGAACGCTTTCCGGAGGAGCAGCGCAGTCAGCAACCCTCTCTTTTTTCCGTGCTGCGCGTGCTGGTGCAACTCTTTTATAGCACCGCGGAGCCTCATCTGGGTCTGTATGGCGCGTTTGGCTACGACCTCGCCTTTCAGTTTGAACCGTTGCGGCTGCGTTTGGAACGGCCGCCTGACCAGCGCGACCTGGTGCTGTATCTCCCGGACGAACTGATCGTGGTTGACCATCGACGCGAGCGGGCGATGCGGCGCAGTTATGAATTTGAAGTGGACGGACACTCGACGCACGGTATCCCGCGCAGCGGCGCAAGCCGGATGTATCAGGGCAACCCCCAGGTGAGGCAGAGTTGCGACCACGAGCCGGGGGAGTATGCCACCGGGGTCGCCGTGGCCAAAGCCGCCTTCAAAAAGGGAGACCTGTTTGAAGTGGTGCCGGGGCAGACATTTTTTGAGGGCTGCACGGCCTCTCCGGCGGAACTGTTTCGGCGACTCCGGGAACGCAACCCGTCGCCGTACGGCTTTCTCATTAACCTCGGACAGGATGAATACTTGGTGGGCGCCTCGCCCGAAATGTACGTCCGGGTTGAGGGCAAGCGCGTCGAGACCTGTCCCATATCGGGCACCATTGCCCGCGGGCAGGACGCGATCACCGATGCCGACCGGATTCTTGAACTGCTGACCTCAAAGAAAGACGAGTCCGAGCTGACCATGTGCACCGACGTGGACCGCAATGACAAGTCGCGCATTTGCAAACCGGGCAGCGTGCGCGTGATTGGCCGACGTCAAATCGAAATGTACTCCCGCCTGATTCATACCGTCGATCATGTCGAGGGCTATCTCAGAGAAGAGTTTGACGCTCTCGACGCCTTTTTGGCCCATACCTGGGCCGTGACCGTCACCGGCGCGCCCAAAGCCTGGGCCATGCAGTTTATTGAAGACCACGAAAAATCGCCCCGCGCCTGGTACGGCGGCGCGGTGGGTCTGATTGGGTTTAACGGTAGCCTGAATACCGGTCTGACGCTGCGGACCATTCGTCTGAAAGACGGCGTGGCCCAGGTCCGGGCGGGCGCCACCCTGCTGTACGACTCCGACCCGCAGGCAGAGGAGGAAGAAACCCACATCAAAGCCTCGGCCTTTCTCGACGCTATCCGCCGTCCGCGGGGCTTGACCCCGGAAAAGGGCATGCCCTTGGCCCCCGTTGGCCGGAATAAAAAAATCCTGCTGATCGATCATCAGGATTCCTTTGTCCACACCCTGGCCAATTATCTGCGTCAAACCGGGGCCGAGGTCCTCACCCTGCGCGCCGGTTTTCCCGAGAGTGAATTTGATACCTACCAGCCTGACCTTGTTGTCTTGTCTCCCGGTCCAGGCGAACCAAAGGATTTCAATATCTCGGATACGCTCAGCGCCGTGCTGAAACGGCATCTGCCCGTCTTTGGTGTGTGTCTGGGTCTGCAGGGCATTGTCGAGCACTTTGGTGGCAGACTCTCGACCCTCCCCTACCCGATGCACGGTAAACCGTCACGCATTCATGTCCTGGAGGGACAAATAAGGAGACAGTTATACGACAATCTCCCGAGAGAATTTCGTGCTGCGCGCTACCATTCTCTGTTTGCCCTGCGCGATACGCTGCCCCCCACACTACGCATTACCGCTGAGAGCGATGATGGGGTCGTCATGGCGGTTGAGCATACGGACCTGCCCATCGCCGCGGTGCAGTTTCATCCGGAGTCTATTTTAACGCTTCAGGAGGATCTGGGGCTACGTTTGATTCACAATGTGGTAGAGACGCTGACCACTCCACTTTGAACGGGCATCGCCTGCGCAATCTATAGCCAAGCCAGCAGCAAGATCAGCAAGATCAGCAAGATCAGCAAGATCAGCAAGATATTCCTCGGACTGGAGTTCTCCGGCAAGGTCCGCTAGATTCAGAAAAGACAACTGTCGGAAATACACCACCCACGAAACGGAGGAAGCAATGAAATTCACGTGGTTTAATCTTATGCCGTGGCCGAATCTGCCGGATAATTTTCGAGAAGAGCACCATTCCGTGTGGGTGGATATTCCCAACAAGCTGTATGACCCCCACAAGGGTCACTTTGTCTACCACGAATACATGGATCAACTCGAATACGCCGACTCGCTCGGCTATGACGGCATCGGCGTCAACGAGCATCACCAGAATGGGTACGGCCTGATGCCTTCTCCGAATATTATTGCCGCTGGCCTGGCCCGCCGCACGTCCCAGGCTGCATTGGCGGTGATTGGCAACTCACTGGCCCTGTACAACCCACCGATCCGGGTGGCTGAAGAATTTGCCATGCTGGATGTTATCTCAGGTGGCCGCCTGCTGGCCGGATTCCCGGTCGGGACTTCGATGGACACCAACTATTGCTACGGCCAGATTCCGAGCCTGACCCGCGATAAATATGCTGAAGCGCACGAGCTGGTCATGCGCGCCTGGCATGAGGAAGAACCGTTTGCCTTTGACGGGAAATACAATCAACTCCGCTATGTGAATCTGTGGCCCAAGCCTATTCAAAAGCCCAATCCTCCGATCTACATCCCTGGCGGCGGTTCGGTCGAAACCTGGGACTTCTGCCTGGATAACGACTACAACTACTCCTACCTGTCCTTCACCGGCTATCAGCGTGGGAAAAAATTGATGGATGGCTATTGGGATCGCGTAGCCGCACGCGGCAAAGACGAGTCCCCCTATCGGGCTGCCTTTGCCCAGACCATCTGCGTGGCCGATACGGACCAGCAAGCCGAAGAGATGTACTCCGAACACGTCAGTTATTTCTATAATCGCTGCTTACACGTCCACGGCGGTTTTGCCGACGCGCCGGGGTATCGTACGGTCAAGACCATTAAGGCCGATGTCCTCAACGCCTTGAGTGAGGAGATGCAGAGTCTCTTTCCAAGCCTGACCTGGAAAGAGCTTGTTGATGAAGGCTATATCATTGCCGGCAGTCCGGCCACGGTCCGCGAACGCATGGAAGACCTCATTAAGTCTCTCCACGTTGGACATATCTTCTGCCTGATCCATATCGGCAACATGCCTGACTGGAAAACGCGCTACTCGACCAAGCTCTTTGCCGAACAAGTCATGCCCCACCTGCGCGACATGTGGCCGGAGTGGAAAGACGACAAGCGCTGGTGGTGTAAGCCGCTGGACGAGCGGCTGCACCCCGAAACCGGTATTGAGCAGGCGCGCCAGGACGCAAGGATGCCGCTATGAACAGCCGCATGATTGAGACGGGACGTGGAGCCAAGGTCCACGTCCTTGACGCCGGTAGCGGCGAGCCGCTGGTCTTTATGCACGGCGCCGGCGGCTTATTCCCAGAGAATCCGTTCCTCGACCAATTGGCCCACCACTACCATGTGTTTGCCCCGGAATTCCCCGGCTTTGGCGCATCGACCGGCGAAGAATTGCTGGAAGATATGCTGGACTTCACCTTACACGGTTGGGATGTGGTACAAGAGCTGGGCTTGACCAAGCCGCATATTGTCGGTCATTCCATGGGTGGCATGATTGCCGCGGAAATGGCAGCCCTGGTGCCGCATGACGTTTCCAAGCTGGTCCTGGTCGCCTCGGCCGGTCTGTGGCTACCGGAGCATCCGATTCCGGATATTTTTTCCTTTCTGCCGCATGAGTTCGCGCAGTATCTGTTTCATGACCGGTCTCAGGGTGAGGCCATGTTGACCGGCGGCCTCGACCTCAAAAACCCTGAAGCCCTGAAAGAGTTCTATATCGGCAATACGCGCCGTTTGGGCATGGCCGGGAAAATTCTTTTCCCCATTCCCAACCGGCGACTTTCAAAACGCCTGTACCGCCTCAGCGCACCAACGCTGCTCGTGTGGGGCAAGAATGACGCGCTCATTCCGCCGGTCTACGCGGAGCGATTCAAAGCGCAGATTGCTAATGCTGAGATTGTTGAAATCGAAAAAGCCGGTCACATGCTTCCCTACGAACAACCGGAAGAATTTGTTCGTGCAGTTACGACCTTTCTACAGTAGACAGCACGGGCGCTACGCCCGTGCCTACTTTCCCATCCATACGCAACACCTGCTTCGTCCAAGTCTTTCCTCAACCGGCCCGAAGTGGTATGGCGGAAAGCGTACGGCAACAATTGAGGGAGGGAGTCCATGCCGATTCAGAGCGTAGAGCGCACTACTGCGCCGGACGATATCCTCGCCATTCTCGAACGAGACGGGGTGGTCATCATCCGTGAGTTGGTTGATCGGACCGCCATGCAAGAGATGATGGGCAAGATCGAGCCCAGACTCGCCGAGCGCAAAACCGGCGGGGGCAAGTTTTTCGGGTATCGCAAACGCAGTATAGGCGCGCTGTTTTCCCACGGGCCGGAGCTGAGCCGACTCCCTCTCAACCCGGTCGTGCAATCACTCGCAGACACGGTTCTCGGTCCGAGCTGTAACACCTACCAGCTCCATGCCACCGGGGCGATACAGGTCTGGGGTGATGGACAAAACCAACCGCTGCACCGAGAACTCGACGCCTATACACCGTTTATCAAGCTCAATCCGGACGATCCGGAATATATTCTCTTTTTCATGTTTGCCGGTAGCGACTTCAGCGCTGAAAACGGCGCAACCCGGCTCGTGCCGGGCAGCCATCGCTGGCCGGCAGACCGACACGCCGCCGAAGCGGAAGTCGCCCAGGCCGTCATGCCCCAGGGATCGGCTGTGGTGTGGCTCGGCAAAACGCTGCACGGGCTGGGGACGAATACGACTGACACCCCACGCACCGGCCTGTTTTTTTCCTTTAGCGTGGGTTGGCTGCGGCAGGAAGAGAATCAGTATTTAGCCGTCCCGATTGATATCGCGAAAGAACTGCCGGAACGCTTGCAGCAGTTGCTCGGCTATCGGTCGCACGGCACCTTCCTCGGCTGGGTTGATGGCCGGGATAGTGAACTGCAAACCCGCGAGACCCCACTCGAAATGTTTGAAGATGTCGAAGGGGTGACGTATTGAGGAGCTACCCGCATGGCAGAGTTTAACTACTCAGCGTTTTTTCGCCGGATTCAAGACCTCAAGCAGTTGCAGATCAGGGCGGAAGACGTCTCCTGGGTCGAGAAACATCACACGCCCGACCGAACCTACGAGACCGTGCTGTATCTGGGCTGCAATATCTTACGCACGCCCCATATCGCCAAGCAGGTCATCGACGTGTTTACCCACCTGGGGATCGATTTTATTCCCGTCGGCGGGGTGCAGTTCTGCTGCGGTATTGTCTGGGACAAATTTGACGGTCCGAAGAAAGGAAGTCAGGTTTCTGATCGGACGGTTGGGCGCTTGGAATCTTATCAGCCCAAACGAGTAGTCATGTGGTGCCCATCCTGCAACGTCCATTTCAAGGACGTTATCATTGGTCGTGACAGCCGCCAGCCGCAGTTCGAGATCACCCATACCACCCAGTTCCTGGCCGAGATGGTCCAGCGCGGCGAGATCGCGTGGGACCGAGCAGTTCCTGGCAAGGTCGCCCTCCATACCCACGTGGGCCGCACCGGGCATGAAGAGGGACAGCGGCGGGCCAAGATCGACCGAGAGGCGGCGGCCACACTCCTGGGTTCGATTCCCGGTGTCGAGCTGCTTGACGAGCTTCAGTCTCCGCCGGAGCTGGACTACGACTGCGGAGCGGCCGGCCTGCGTCTGCCGCCACAGCGCTTTCAGGCCATCCGGACCGAACTGGTCCATTCGCTCAAGAGCACGAGCCCGGCGGACACCTTGGCAACCATCTCACACGCCTGTCATCGCGAGTGGTGCGACATCGGCGACACTCGTCTCAGCGTCCGCAATTATATCTCCATCGTTGCCGAAGCATTAGGGCTTGAGACCGAGCACGACCAACTCGGTGATTTCAAGCAGACCACCGACCTCGAAGACATCCTGGATCGTTCGCGTGACGCCTGGGAGTCGCACGGGCTCAGCCGCGAGCAGGCCAGAGACCTGGCGGCCAGGTATTTCGCAGACGGCGCCATGGCTCCGTAGTCCACGGCTCCGTAGTTCATGAGACGCGGCGCAGGTCTGAGGGCCGGTCTTTTTCCTACAGTTCAACCTTGAAGGTATCCGCCAGGCCGTTGGCGTAAGAGATACGCTTGGGAGTGAGGCGCATCATGCGCAAGCTGTCATAGCCAAAGAACGGTTCTTCAAACGGATTCTTGGTCAGGAAACGTTCTTTTAATTCGTCCCATTCGGCGCTGTCCCGAGCGACCTCCGTGGCGAGCCCCTGTATCGTCGCGCGCGCTACTTGCAAGGTTGCAACATCGGCCGTGTCTCTATTATCAATCGCAACCGTCGCCTGGGGACGCGTGAGTAGATTGGAATACTTCTCCGCGGCAGCCAACATAATGAAAATCAAATCCAGCTCGTCGGTCTGTCCAAACGCCTGTAGATGGGCCGTCGGCCAGGCCTCCCCCTGGGTTGTGAGGACGGCCACGTGCTGCTGGGCGCATAAGTCCGCGAGTTTTTGTTTCTGCTCGGCATCCATGCATGTCTCCCTTCCTTATTCCACGCAAGTCAGGTGAAGAGTCTGTCCCGGCTATCCCGGCTCCCGCTCGTTAAACGTCACGATCTTCCGAAACCTGTTGAGCACCTCTTCCCCGTAGTCGGCCCGAATCTGTTCGGTGATCTTCGGCGGCACCCCGACGTCGTCACGCGCGTCGACCTCCCCGGTAATAACGGTCAGCAGGACGCTGTCTGTGTCCGCGACGTTGCGAAAGCCGCGATACACGCCCGGCGGACAGGAGAACACATCCCATTTATTGAGCCTGACCGTCTCCTGCCCTTCCTCACCAACGGCAAACTCGAACGCCCCGTCGAGGACCATAAAGGTCTCGTAGGTGCTGTTGTGGGCGTGTAAACACGGCCCTTGGCCGGGCGGGCAGACAGACACGTTCATCGTTGTGCCGGCCGCGCCAAATATCGCGGCCGTCTCACCAAACGGATTCTTGGTCTTCTCCAGAATGACCGGCATCAGGCGGCGGGCAAAGATGACATCCATCGCGGCCTGCGGCACGTCCGCCATATCCTTGGCCGTGGACATGGGCTGGAGCCGATCAAACCGGGCGACCCGCTGGGCAATGTCTTCTTTGGTCATGTTGCGGTTTTCTCCATTATTCATGTGGCTGCCCTCCTTCAGATTTGTGGTCTTACCATAAACGCTCGGACACCAAGGCCGCGCCTTGACTCAGCACGTGTAATTTCGCCCATACCACGTCCTCAGCCACCATGGTATAGCCGGCGAAGGTTGAGAACCCACAGTCGGTACTGGCGATAATGCGTTCCCGCTCGCCAACCACGTCGATGATCCGCTCAATGCGTTCGGCCACGACCTCGGGGTGTTCGAGATAATTCGTGGTCACATCCACCACGCCGGGAAAGAGCAGCATATCATCCGGGAGGGGGTAGGACACAAAAAGCTCGCCCTCATGCTGATGACGCGGGTTGGCGAATGGGATGCTCAGCCCGCCCACATTGGCTTGATACAGGAGTGGCAAGAGGGGTTCCAAATCCATGTCGTCGATGTGCGGACCGTCCCAGTTCCCCCAGCACACGTGCAGGCGCACGCGGTCTTTGGGGATGTTGACCAAGGCGGCGTTGAGCGCCTCGATATGCAGCTCGACCCGTTTGAGAAAGGCATCCAGCGGTTTGTCCACATACAGAATCTGGCGCTCAAGGGCCAGGTCGGGTCCATCGACCTGAAGAATATGGCCGTGCTCAACAATGAGTTCATATTCGCTGCGCAGTTCCTCGGCCAAGGCCAGCACATAGTCTCTGTCAGTGGCGTAGTCCGGATGGTCCGGATTGCGCAACAGGGTTGTCGAGACAATGCCCGGAGTGGCGGCGGTCACAAACGTCTCTGTCGCCCGGTTCCCGACCCCGGTTCGCTCCAGGGATTGTGTGAAGAGACGCAGTTCTTGTTGCGCGGCACGCCGCTCTGAGTCGTATTGCACGGCGTATTGGCATTCCGGCATAGCGTATAGGGTTGCACTCTTGGAAATCTCATCTCCGCTGGCCGCCTGCTGTTGCTTGAGTTTGGCGTAGCCTGGGAATTTTGCAAAATCAGTCACCGTACCGCGGGGCGAGTGACCCCCAAAGCCTGCCATGCGGTCCTTGACATAAAAAGAGAAGCCGAGCCGGGGCAGTTCGCCATCACCGATAATATCCACCCCCGCTTCGTCCTGTTTTTGCAGTATATAGTCGAGGTCGTGGGCGACCTGTTTTTCAAACGCGGCGGCGTCAATCGCCTGACCGGCTTCTCGATCTACCAGCATCTGAAGGAGTCTGTCAGCGCGCGGCAGACTGCCAACATGCGTGGTGAGAATACGATCAGCGCTGTGTTGCATTCACCCCCCCTACTTGAGCACGAGTCGTCGGAATCCAGACATAATGAATTTCAACTTGGCGCGCAAGATTATCTTTCTCCCGACTCATTCGCTATACTCACGCCGCAACATTCTGCGTAAATGCCCTGCGATAAAAAGGAGAAAGCCATGCCTGCGGATGTCCTCACCGTTCGCGCCCTGCGCGCCCGTGCGGTCAGCTTGCCCATGAATCGCCCCATACATACCGGGGGTGGATCGGTCACAAAATTCCCTATGGTTCTAGTTGATCTTGAGACCGAGGAAGGCATTTGCGGCTGTAGCTATATCTTCTGCTATGCCCCATTTGTCATGACACCGATGGTGAAGCTCCTCGAAAATCTGGGCGAGCTTATCGTTGGCGACAACGTTGCCCCGCTCGCCCTGGAAGAAAAGCTCCACGGGTCTTTCCGTTTACTCGGTCCGCAAGGTTTTACGGCCATGGCCGCGGCCGGGATCGACATGGCCGCCTGGGACGTCTGCGCCAAAGCGGCAGGACAGCCCCTGGTCCAACTCTTAGGCGGGAAGTCACAGCCCATTCCAGCCTACAATAGTACGGGCTTGAGCATTATGGACGTGGACCGGGTGCGGAGTGAGGCACGCGAGTTGGTTGAGCCGGGCTTCAGTGCCATGAAAGTGCGGCTTGGCTATGAAGATGCCCGAGCAGATGTCGAGATCGTGCGTGCCATCCGCAATGCCGTGCCGGACGAGATTACGCTGATGTCGGACTACAACCAGGCCCTGTCCGTTGCCGAGGCCGTGCAGCGCGCCCACGCGCTTGCCGGCGAAGGGCTGTGCTGGATTGAGGAGCCGACCCGGGCGGATGATTACGCCGGCTATGCGCACATCCGCCAAGCCGCCCATGCGCCCATCCAGCTTGGAGAGAACTTCTGGGGGCCGCACGACATGGCCAAGGCAATCGCGGCAGGGTCCGGGGATTTTCTCATGCCCGATGTCAATAAAATCGGCGGCGTGTCCGGCTGGCTGCGGGCAGTCGCACTGGCCGAGCCGGGCGGTATTCCCATCTCCTCTCATCTCTACCCGGAAATCAGCGTACACCTGCTGGCCGCAACTCCCACGCGACACTGGCTAGAGTATGTGGACTGGGCTGAGCCGGTTCTCCAGGAACCAACCCGGATTGAAGCCGGCTATGCCTTTCCCTCATCAACCCCGGGGACTGGCATCGCCTGGAATGAGGAGGCGGTCGCCCGGTATTTAGTCTAGCATCAGCCCTATATCCGCCCTTGTTCCAAGCCTTAACCACAAACGAAGAAACCATCCGCTGGACTGCACGCGAAGGGCGCACGACGGGGCGATTTTCTTGTTCAGCCGGTTCCACGCCAAGTTTGCTCAAGAGATTCCAACAACGATTGAGCCCTTGATCGAGGCCGGTATTGCCTTTGTCGGGACGGTCGATGATATCCGGCGACAACTGGAAGCGGTCAGAGAAAAACTCAACCCGGACTGGTTCATGATTCTCTCTGACCAGGGATTCCTACCTCAGGACGAGATGAAAGAGCAGTTGGACATTCTGGGGACAAAGATTATTCCCGAGTTTGCTCAGTAAGTGAGCGGTCGAGTTTCGCTCCACTGCGAGTACCCTCTCCCGCCGGGAGAGGGCTGGGGTGAGGGTTCCTTTTTCAGCAACCCAACGGTTACGGGCGTTGTTTGCGCATCGAGTTCTTGACCAGAATCTTGCCGCCCCTAAAGGTCAGCACATCACAACCGCGCGCCCTCACTTTGGTACCGTCCGCTACCCTGGTCCCGGTAAATATCCACTCACACCCCCCTCGATTGCCCGCAATAAAGTCTTTACCCACCGGCTCAAAGTGGGCATCCGGATAGCCTTTCCACAGACTGGCAAACCCTTTGCGGACTTCCTCTCTACCCTCCCACTTGGTCCCCTCGACCTCGGTGCCGACGGAGGCCATAAACACACAACCATCGGCCATATGCTCCATCAGTTTGTCGAGGTCCTTATCGTTCCAGGCCTGGGTAAAATTCGCCAGAAATTCAGGGGTCACTTCGTTTGTGTCAGACATACGCTCGTCCTCCGTCGCGGTAGCAGTCCACTCATACGGGCTGATACTATCACCACATTCTTCATGAAAGATATGGAGGACAGCATGATTATCGGCCACGAACTGTACGGCAGCGGCCCGGAAGGCGTTATCGTCATGCACGACTTCTACGGCTGCCGGGATACCTGGGCGTTCGCCCGCAATTTTTTTGACACCCGGAATTTTACTTTCGCATTCGTTGAGGTACGCGGCTACGGCGAGTCGCGCCATATTCCCGGCGAATACACGCCGGTTGAAGCCGCGTCCGACATCCTCGCCCTGGCCGACAATCTGGGCTGGGAACAATTTCATATTGTCGGCCATTCCATGAGCGGTATGCTGGCCCAAAGGGTCGTCCTCGACGGTGGCGAGCGCGTTAAATCGGCGATCCTCAATACGCCGGTTGCCGCGACCGGCTTGGCTTTTTCTCCCGAGGGCCTGGCCGTCATCACCGATTCGATTACCGACAACGACGCCCTGGCCCAAGCCTTCGACGTCCTGACCGGCAACCGGCTGTGCCGGGAATGGCTCGATTTCAAAATCCGGCAAACCCGCTCAACCCGCAGCAAAGAAGCCCAGGCCGGTTATCTGAAAAGCCTGGCTCAACAAGGCTTTCTCGACCGGATGAAGGGCAATACCACGCCCATGCTCATCATCATTGGCGAGTTCGACATGGAGCCGTTCACTGTGGCGATAACAAAAGAGACCTTTCTCACCTGGTATCCCAACGCCGAAATGGCCGTCTGCCGCAACGCCGGTCACTACCCACAGCAGGAAGCGCCCGTCTACGTCGCCACAGTCATCAATCGGTTTTTGCAAAAGCAGCTTTGAGGGGGGAAAGTAAGGCAATCGTATTTCCACTCCCCTCCCAAGAGGGGATTTTCCTGACCTTCTTTGTCCGTCTCTACCCATTTTTTCCCATGTCCCGTATGCTCCACAGAAAAAAGGAGCCCAGTATGAAAGTCGTCGACGGCGACAGTCACTTGATCGAACCCCTGGATTTATACCTCCAGTATATTGAGCCGGCCTACCGCGAGCGGGCCATGCATGTGGAGCAGGATAGCGCCAGCGGCAAGCTCCGCATGGTAGTGGATAACAAGTCCATGCGACTCGGGAGCGAAATCGACGAGATGCTCAGCATCGTCGTCGGTTATGGGCAGAAGGAAGCCGGCAGTGCGCTCAACGAGTTTGACCGGTCTCTGTATGCGGGCGGCGACTGGCAGGACATGGACAAGCGCCTGCAATTTCTGGATGCCGAGGGCATTGATTATCAGGTCCTCTACCCCACCCTGGGCCTCTTATGGGAAGGCGAAGTCCAGGACCCGCCGCTCGCCGCGGCGCTCTGTCGGGCCTATAATACCTGGGCGTTTGAGGTCAGCGCCGGCCATCGTGACCGCCTCTTTCCCTCGGCCCATATCTCGCTCCGTGAACCAACGCTGGCCGTGCAGGAGATACAACGGGTGGCCAAACTCGGCGCGCGTTCCATCATGATCGGCTCCGCACCTATCAACGGCAAGAGCTTCGGCCATCCGGATTACGATCCGCTCTGGGCAGCCGCTCAGGATTGCAATCTGGCCGTCAGTATCCACCCGGCCGGCAACAAGGAATATCTCGGTAGCGCCTGGTATAAAAACCGCAACCCCGGCTTCATGTTTATCTCCATGAATATCATCCAGGACCCCCGTATGTCGCTGAGCACCATGGTGTATGACGGCGTGTTCGAGCGCTTTCCCAAATTGCGCGCGGCAACCGTGGAATCCATGGGCAGTTGGGTCGGGGAGTGGATTGAGCGTTTTGACTATCGCTACCAATACATGCGCCACACCTCGCAGATGAAGCGCCCGATTCGAGAGTATCTGGCCCGCAATATCTGGATCAACGCCGACCCGAGCGAAAAGCTGCTGCCGTATATCGTCCAGTTTGCCGGAGATGAGAAATTCTTCGTTGGCTCGGACTATCCGCACGCCGAGGGCTTTACCAAGCCGGTAGAGACCATGCGCGATTTGCTCTCCGCGCTGCCAACGCAGTCGGTCGATAAAATCCTGGGAGCGAATGCCGCCACGTTTTATGGTATTTGATGAAGGCGGTGGACATGAGGCTGTAGCCATGCCGTTGCGCTCGCTGGATGCCGGACTTGATCCGGCATCCAGCGAGCGTCGGGGGCGGGGGACCTGGATTCCTGCTTCCGCAGGAATGACGGGCGACTGTACAGAATCGTAATTTGCTCTGGCCGGTCCGAAAGAAGGCAAAGATGAAGAAAAGAATAATGACGGCTGTTGTATTGTGTGTGACCCTGTGGAGCGGAGTGGCATTTGCTCAGACCGGGAACGGTAGGGCGATGCTGGAAAACCCCGCGCCCGATTCGCACCAGAGCGGCATCTCGGTGATCTCGGGATGGGCCTGTGATGCACAGGAGATTGTGATCGAGATTGACGATATGTCCTTCACCGCAGCCTACGGCACTATGCGCGAGGACACCCAGGAGATGTGTGGCGATACCGATAACGGCTTCAGCTTTCTGTGGAACTGGAGCAACAATGGAGATGGAGAGCATACAGTCCGGGCCTTGTCGGATGGGGTGGAGTTTGGGACGGCCATTGTCACCGTGACCACCTTCGGCACGGAGTTTCTACGCGATACTCAGGGCTCATATATTCTCGACAATTTTCCGACCACCGGTGAGGAGACTCAGATCAAATGGGTCGAATCCCTTCAGAACTTTGTGATCCGGGATAACCCGGCGGCTTTCACCAAGGACTTTGTGCAAGCCGCTCTGGACCGCTACGACCGGGACGGACGCGAAGCAACGCTGGCCTACTACAACAGCCAAGCGAGCATTGAGGGAGAGTGGTATGTGTTCATCATCGACGAGAACGACCTCATCGTCTCACATCCGGTCATGCCCGATTTGATAGGTCAGGATGTCAAAACCATTGTCGGCGCCGACGGGTATGAGTTAGGCAAGGAGATTGCCACGGCAACCGAAGACGGTCACTGGATTCACTACCTGTGGCCCAACCATGCGGCAGGCGGAGTAGAAGAGCCTAAACATAGTTGGGTCATCCGTCACGACGGGCTCATTTTTGGGTCGGGCTACTATGACCCGAGCAATCCCCATCGCGAACTTCTCCATAACCTTGTCCCGTCATCCCCATGCCACTTTCCTGGCCCGGACGGAGCGTGGCTGTTCAAGCGGTACTCTCGGGTTCCTGATATCGCCGCCGTTCTGGAGAATCCGACTCCGTATTCGTTCCGTAGTGGGATCTCCGCAATCTCCGGCTGGGCGTGTGACGCGGAGGAAATTGTCATTGAAATCAACGGGGAGCCGTTGACAGCCGCCTACGGCACCGTTCGGGGGGATACCGCAGAGGTCTGCGGCGATACCGACAACGGCTTCAGCCTGCTGTGGAACTGGAACAACCTCGGGGACGGGACCCATACCGCACGGGCTCTTATTGACGGCGTTCCCTTTGCACAGTCCTGTGTCACCGTCACCACCTTCGGGGATGAAATGCTTGGAGATGAGGAAAAAGCGACCTTTACCCGCGACTTCGTGCAAGCCGCGCTGGACCGCTACGACTCGGAGGGGCGTGAGGCGACGGTCGCCCACTACAACAGCCAGGCGAGCATTGAGGGAGAGTGGTATGTGTTCATCATCGACGAGAACGACCTCATCGTCTCGCATCCGGTCATGCCCGACCTGATAGGCCGAGATATCAAAACCTTTGTCGGCGCTGACGGCTATGAGTTAGGCAAGGAGATTGCCAAGGCGACCGAAGACGGTCACTGGATTCACTACCTGTGGCCCAACCCTGCGGCGGACGGGATAGAAGAGCCCAAACATAGTTGGGCGGTCCGTCACGACGGGCTCATTTTCGGATCGGGGTATTACGGCCCGCCGAATCTTCAGGAATACGAGCTGTTGGACTTTCCTGCCGCTGGCTCCAAGTCCACATTGCAATGGTCCCAACCTTTGCAGAACTTCGTGATTACCGACGTGATGCAGTAACGTGGCCCGCTGTCCTCCTCAACGCTTAACTCAGATCAACGACGCGCCCCGTCCGGGGTCTATGCCCAGCAGCGTACGCCCGTAGGTCTGTAGCCTGCTATCGAGATCAAACACGACATGGCAGGATATGGTATTCACATCGCGCCAGGCACGTTGGAATGGACTGTCCAGGAAATGGGAACGCGCACCGCTCGCTTCGCATACGCTTTGAATAATACGTTTACACTGGTCCACAGCCACAGCCAGCTGAGTCGCCCAGCGGGCGCGGTCTTCCAGTGTTCCGGTATTCCGCTTGGCACGCACGTCCTCAATCATATTGCGCAAGAGTAATTCAGCCTCCCCTACTTCTACTTCCGCACGAGCAAGCCGCATTTGAGAGGCCGGCCGCTCGGCCTGTTTGCCACCCGTTTCTATGAGTACGCGCTTGGTGAGATATTCGTGAAACAAGCGCACCACCGTCCTGGCCTGACCCAGCACCGGCATGGCTGCGGCCAGGGTCAATATGGGCATCATCGGTGTCCGGTACAGCGGCCCGTCATGAAGCTGGGAGCCAGGGGCGTGACCGGAGCCCATTTCTATAATCGAGACGCTCCGCGCCGCGGGGATAAACACGTCTTCAATCACAACATCGTTACTGCCCGTGCCGGACATGCCATCGACGTACCACGTGTCTTCGACTTTCACTTCAGCAACAGGCAGTGCGAACCAGCGTGGATTGGGCTGGCCGTCTGCGGTCAGTTCCAGGGCCGCGGGAATGACCCAGTCCGCGTGCATAATGCCGCTGGCCCACTGCCAGCGACCGTTGATCCGATAGCCGCCGTCTTCCGGCACGGCGTTGCCGCCCAGCGCCACCATGGCCGGGGCAAGAATATACGACCGGTTCGCAAATAATTCTTTTTGAAACGCTTCAGGAAACTGACTCAAAATCCAGTTGTGCTCGATATAGAAATTTGACACCCAGGCGGTCGAAGCATCCCCTTCCCCCAGCGCCACCCCGACCTCAAAAAAGGTGTCCATATCAAGCTCAAGCCCGCCGTAGCATTTAGGGACCATGAGCTTATAGATTTCAGCTTCTTCCAGGGCGGTAATGACGGCATCGACCGGCTTGCGTTGTTTTTCCGCCTGTACCGCGTTTTCTGCCAGCATCGGAATCAGCGCCCGTGCCCGCGCGGCGAGTTCCGGACCAGTCGTGGGAGCGCTCTGCGTCTGAACCGTGCCCATAGCCTTCTCCTTTTTGCTGTCTCGAATCGAGGTGCATCCTAGCCGAAAAAGCGCTATGCAAATAGTCGTCCCTGAGAAGCTGGAAGAGCCGGAAGAGCTGGAAGAGCGACAGGAGGAGTACGATGCCAGTGAGCAGATTAGCCGGAATGGCCGGGATTGGGGTTGACCGCATGGGCAATCTGGCGGACCAGTCTCAGGACGGAGCGATACTACGTTTGGAGAATCTCGATACCGATCTGCGGCCACCGCCCGGAGTGGAAGAAGCCACCCGGCAGGCGGTGGCGGACGACAACGCCAACAGCTATCTGCCGTTTCTGGGTGCCGACCCCCTGCGGCAGGCCGCAGCAGCCCTGGTCAGCCGCCTCTCCGGTGTAGAGCACGACTGGCGTAATTCCACCATTGTCAGCGCTGGCGGTCTGAACGGCATTCTCAACGTGCTGCTGGCTCTGCTTGAGCCCGGAGATGAGGTCATCCTCACCGACCCGATCTATATCGGCTTGGTGAACCGGGTGCGGCTGGCCGGCGGTGTGCCGGTTTTTGCTCCGTATCAGATTGAAGACGGCGTCTGGCGTTTGGACCGTGACCGATTACGTCAGGCCATGACGGCCAAAACAAAAGTCCTGCTGATGATGAGCCCCGCCATGCCGACCGGCGCCGTCTGTACGCGCCAGGATTGGGACAGCATTTGCACGACTTGCCGGGAAGCCGACGCCTGGCTGCTGTATGACAGCGCCATGGAACGCATTCTATTCGATGGTCTGGAATATATGCATCCGGCCGCGTTCCCCGGCATGGCCCAGCGGACAATTACCGTTGGCGCGGTGTCCAAGGAATACCGGATGATCGGCTGGCGGATCGGTTGGATCGTTGCCCCGCCGGCCATTATTGATGATATCGGCTTGGTGAGTATCTCCAACGTGGTCTGCCCGGTCGGCATTGCCCAAGCCGCGGCAACAGTGGCTCTGCAAGCGCCCGACGCCGATATTGCCGCGGCCAGCGCGGAATGGCAGAACCGGCGGGATACGATCCTGCAGGAACTCGATGGCTTCCCCATAGTCAAGCCCCAGGGCGGCTGGTCCATGCTGCTGGATGTCTCGGGCTTTGGCCTGACGGGTGCGCAGGCCTCTCAGCGTT
The DNA here is from genome assembly GCA_963664395.2 of Binatia bacterium. Taxonomy (GTDB): domain Bacteria; phylum Desulfobacterota; class Binatia; order Bin18; family Bin18; genus Bin18. The sequence continues at coordinate 447,371 of OY761159.2, forward strand.
TGTTGGACAAAGGGAAAATCGCGGCAACGGCCATGACGGGCTGGGGAAGCGAGCGGAGCGCGAACTTTGTGCGCTTTGTTTTCTCAAATGAGCCCGTCAGTCGTCTGCGCGGCATGCGGGAACGGGTAGAGGCGGCTTTATACTGAGGAGGGGCAATTCATGAATTGCCCCTACGGAAAATCCCCTCCTCGGAGGGGTGGACGTAGGTCGGGGTGGGTTCTTCCCTGTGCAGCCTGTCCGCAGGAACCCACCCCGCCGCTGACGCGGCACCCCTCCCAAGAGGGGAGTAAGTAGGTCGGATTAGCGGAGCGTAATCCGACAAGGAAGGCTACATATAATGGTGAATTGCTCTAGCTCGGCGAGGCTTCGAGTATCCGTCCGATTAGGGGGCTCTGGTGCCAGCAGATCACCTTCCAGGCTCCATCCCGGTACACCCAGGTCAGGGTGAAACCCATGAAGCGCTGACGGAAACCGGCGTCGCGCGGTTTGCCCCGAAACGTAGAAAAGCCGCTGACATGGCCGGTATCGCCAAACACCTTGAAGTGCATTTCGCGCGGCTTCCATTCAAACGACTCCCACATGCCCTTCCCGCCGGCGTGGAAGGCAATATGGTCCTTGAAGTCGTCCAGGTCCATGCGCCACGGAAAGTCTTCGTCCAGAATTTCCGCCTCCGCGTCAAACGCCTGCCAGAAGGCGTCCAAATCGCCCGTATTCAGCCCGTCCTTCCAGGCGTGAAAGGCCGCTTCCAAACTCTGTATGTCCATGCTGTTCTCCTTCATCGATGATCGTTACTGCGGCTGCGCTCATCCGCGCCACCGGGTTTTACCATTTTTCGCCGAAGGGCCGGACATCCAACTCAAACGTCCACGCGCTGTGCGGTTGCTGAGTCAGGTGAAACACCGCGTCAGCAATATCGTCTGGTGAAAGAAAATATTCGGTCGGTTTATCCGGCATCATTTCGCGGATATAGGGAATATCAATCATCCCGTCGATGATGACATATGATACATGAATTTTTTCCGGCCCAAGGTGGCGCGCCATGGATTGGGCCAGACTCCGCTGTGCGGCCTTGGCTGAGGCAAACGGAGCCGCACTTGCTCCCCCCCGGAGCGAGGCGGTCGCGCCACTCACAACGATATTGCCGCCGCCGGCCTGCCGCATATCGGGGAGCACTTCTTGGGCGGTGACAAACAAGCCGCGGGTATTGATCTCCCACGCCTGCTGGAGCATCTCAAGCGAAGTATTGTCGATAGTGACAAATTCGCCCGACCCCGCGTTGTAGACCAGGACAGCCACGGGGCCGAGGTCCTGACGAATGCGACTGAAGACACCAGACGCCGCAGCAGTATCACACACGTCATAGGGATACGCATGCGTTCCGGAAATTTTAGCCGCCAGTTCATCTAAATAGGCTGCATTCCGGGCGCACATCGCAACCTCGTATCCTTCGGCGGCAAATTTTCGGGTAAAAGACAGCCCGTTTCCCGGTCCCACACCAATAATGACACACACAGGTTTACTCATTGTTCAGCTTTCTCCTTTTCACTTGTGGCCTATATAGCGAGTTGGCGGTAGTAACTCTATGACGCTTTGAAATAAATATGCAGAATGGCATTCTGGACAACTACCCGGAAATTCGGTCACTAGCCGCACCGAGCCCGCTTGCCTATAATTCGGCACGACACAACGAGAAACCCAATCGCGCGTTACGAAAGGTCAATTATGAAGCCAGGAATCACACATAGCCTCAAAGTCGGATTACTGCTCGTGAGTATCCTTGTCAGCCTGCCGGGGGCCCAAGCCGAGCAGCTTGGAGAACTGCATTTCCCAACCTCCGGTTCGGCAGAAGCCCAAGAACACTTCCTTCGGGGCGTCAAATATCTGCATAATTTTGGATTCGAAGACGCCGCGGCGGCGTTCCAGGCTGCCGCGAAGGCAGAGCCGGACTTTGCGTTGGCCTACTGGGGAGAGGCGCTGAGTCACAATCATCCTCTCCAGCCTGCGCGTGACCTTGAAACGCCGAGAAACGTGCTGGCCCGTCTCGGTTCTTCACCCGCCGAGCGGGCAGCCAAAGCCCCGACTCTACGTGAAGCCGGCTTACTGGCCGCGGTAGAGCTTTTGTATGCAGAGGGAGAGGATGCCGAGCGCGCATCTGCTTACGCGGAGGCCATGGGTCGGCTGGCTGGCCAATATCCTGAGGACGAAGAACTTCAGGCGTTTTACGCCGTTGCCCTCCTGGGGACGGTCCGCCATCTCGGGGACAGTTGGGGGGCAGAGTCAACGTTTCGGGTACGGATGAAAGCCGGTGCGATAGCGCAGGAGGTGTTTCGCACACACCCCAACCATCCTGGCGCGGCCCATTATATTATTCACGCCTTCGATGATCCTATTCATGCGCCCCTGGCCCTGGCGGCAGCCGAACGCTACGCCCACATCGCCCCGGATGTCTCCCATGCCCTGCACATGCCCTCGCATATTTTTATTCAGCGCGGCATGTGGGCCAAAGTTGTTGCCTCGAATGAAGCCTCCTACCAAGCCGCCTTCGCCAAGTGGCCGCAGCGAGACAGTTTTTCTGAAACACAACAATATTTTAACGACGTGTATATCTGGCACGCCTTGGATTGGGGCCAATACGGCGCGCTGCAACAGGCGGATTGGACCAAGGCAAAACAGGCGATTGATCTTCTGCGCCCAGTGGCGGAGAAAAGCACCGTCTTGCAGGTCAAGGAAGGGGTCGGAGAAATGACGGCCCGCGCTATTGTCGAAAGCGAGCAGTGGCAGCAGCTCCCGTTTTCTTCCGACCTGACTGCGCATGAATTGATGGCAACAGGCATGAGTGCGGTACGTCTGGGGGATGTGGCAATCGCTCAACAGGCGGAAGCCAAGTTGAGAGCACTAGAGCAGGAAGAGTCGCCGTCCCGCTCCAAACACCGCCAACAGGCGCTGACGATCATGCGTCTTGAGGTTGCAGCCCTGGTTCGTCTGGCACAGGGGCAGGCCGACGCCGCGCTCGCCCGCATGGACGAAGCCGTGACTATTGCAAACAGTATCGGCTTACCCAATGGAGCAGCCACGCCAATCAAACCCGCGCACGAGTTGTACGGAGAAATCCTGCTTGAGCTTGGCCAGCCTCAAAAGGCAGTGTCCCAGTTCGAGACCTCTTTGCAGCGTACCCCGAACCGTCGCCTTTCTCTGCGTGGCTTGGCGCGTGCAGCAAGCGGTGCCCTCAGCACTGCGCGTCAAAGTTATTAAAAGCTGCTCGCAGTCCGGGGTAACGAGAATATACCCGAGGCACTTCAAGAAACGAGAATTTAAGCGAGAATTTTTCTGGCGAGAGCGGACCGATAATATTCCACGAACGAGGAGCAAACATGTCCGAAGAATCGCATAGACAAGCAATAGATACCGGCACGGAACAACTCCTATGCCATATCGAAGATCGTGTGGGGGTGGTGACCTTGAATCGCCCCGAAGTTCGCAACGCGCTGTCGGATACGCTGACTCCGGCGCTGCGCAGCATCATTCCGGAGCTGGCAGTCCGCCCCGATGTGGGTTGCATTATGCTGACCGGAGCCGGGACAGCCTTTTGCGCCGGCGGCGATGTCAAAACCTTTGGTTCGTGGTCCAAAGAAGAACAGACGCCGGAGGACAAGATCCAGCTCTTGCGACTGCGGCAAAGAACGCTGACTGGTATGATCTACGAACTCGAAAAACCTGTGGTCGCCGCCCTGCCCGGCCCGGCTGCCGGGGCCGGACTTTCGATCGCCCTGGCGTGCGATATCCGTATTGCCGCGGCGCGGGCGTTTGTCACCACCGGCTTTGGGAAAATCGGTCTCTCCGGAGATTACGGGGGAAGCTGGTTTTTGACCCAACTGGTTGGCACGGCCAAGGCGCGCGAACTCTATTATACCTCTGATCGCATAGATTCCGAAGAATGTGAGCGTCTGGGCATCTTCAATCGGGTCTTTCCGGACGAGGCATTTGAGGACTGAAGCCCTCGCCTTTGCCAAACGGATTGCCGCCGGCCCGCCGCTGGCTCTGCGCTATATGAAGGAAAATCTGAACCGAGCCACGACCCAAGACCTGCATACCTGTTTGGACATGGAAGCGGACCGGCTGGTTCGGGCGTCGGGGACACAGGATTTTCAAGAAGCGGTTCGGGCGTTCAAGGAGAAAAGGCCGCCCGTCTTCACCGGCCGCTGAGTTTTGCTGTCCCATGACGACAAATATTCTCTTGCTCGATGTCGATGGTGTGCTGAAATCTCTCCAGGGTGCAGCTGGCACCATACGCGGGACGGACTGGAAAGAGGGAGTCCAGGAATTCGTTGCGTGGTGTCAGGAACAGTTCCACGTCGTCCTTATCCTCTCTTCGTGGCAGGCTCACATCCACCTGGAATTCGCAGCGCTCGATATCCACCTGCCGTCCCTGTCCTGGAAGGCCACAAAAACTGAGGGGCTGGCCGGTCTGGTCGGGCCAGGAAAAAAGATCGTGTGGGTCGAGGATGGCTGGGACGTAGAGGATCGAGCGATGGCGGAAAGTCTGGGTATTACACTGGTGGAAACACATTTTCACGAACCGCTCACACTGACGCGCCAAAAGATCGCCGCGGCATAAACGCCGGGCTTTCGCTGGCCAGCAGCCCTTCAGACTGATACACGAGAACGCACGCACCAAGAAAAGGAGAACACCGTGGCACAAGAAATTGGTCTCGACGCCCTCACAATCGAGTACGCCAGTATTGAAGACGCAAAAAAGATGTCCGGTCTGCGGCTCGTCCTGGGCAACTATGCTGTTCCCGGTCCGTGGCGGGAAGCGTGCAAAGGACTCTTTTATGTCAAAAACATTCCCTACACGCCGGTTGTTGCGGCGAGTCTGGATGGCAACGACACAGAACTCCGCGAATGGACAGCCCAGTCCAGCGCGCCGGTCGCAATCTGGAACGACGAGCCACCCCGCTCGAAGTGGTTCGAGCAGCTCCACCTGGCCGAACGTCTTGAACCCAACCCGCCTCTCATTCCGGGGAATATCGAAGACCGGATGCTGATGTTCGGCTATTGCAATGAGATCTGCGGCGAGCAGGGCTATGCCTGGTCAAAACGACTGATGATGGTCCATAGCATGCTGACCAATCCAAACGTAGACGGTGGAACAAAAGCCTTTTGGACCGGCTTTGGCAAGAAGTATGGCTACAGCCCGGAAGCCGCCGAAGCCGCGCCGGAACGCATGGCAACCATTATTCGCTCGCTGGCCTCACGGCTTGAGCAACAGAAATCTCATGCTAGTAAATTTTTTATTGGCAACCAGCTTTCCGCACTCGATATTTATTGGGCAACGTTTGCGGCACTCGTTGACCCTCTCCCGGAAGAACAGTGCCCGATGGCCACCGCTTTTCGCGGCTTTTACCAGAATTCCGACCCGACCGTTGCGGCCGCCCTCTCGCCCGCGCTCTTGGATCAGCGCGATTCTATTTATCAAGAATATCTGGAACTCCCCATCGTATTCTGAGGCAGCCGTCCACGGAGCCGTTAGAGCAGACACACCGGTGTCGTTTGGAGCAGCGTATGACAGCTACACAAGCCAACACAGCACAGATTGAGTATTGGAACGAACGCGGCGGCCCGCAATGGGTACAACTCCAAGAACGGCTCGATGCCCAGCTTGGTCCGTTAGGCCTGGTCGCATTGGATAAAGCAGCCGCGCAGCCAGGCGAGTCCGTTCTTGATGTGGGATGCGGCTGCGGACAAACATCACTTGCTCTCGCTAAGCAGGTCGGTCCGCGGGGTTCGGTCACCGGGATCGATATATCCCAGCCCATGCTGGGCAGGGCACGCCAACGACAACAGGAGCAACAACTTCAGAACCTGACCTTTATTCATGCAGACGCGCAGACGTATCCGCTTGAGCCAGACAGCGTTGACCTGCTCTTTTCCCGCTTTGGCGTCATGTTTTTCGAGGACGCGCCAACGGCATTTGGCAATCTTCGACCTGCCCTTCGTCCAGGAGGACGCTTGTGCTTCATTTGCTGGCAGGAGTTACAGAAGAATGACTGGATTCGGGTACCGCTCCAAGCCGCGGCTCAGCATATTCCCCTCCCCCCTCCACCAGAGCCTGGTACGCCGGGCCCGTTCTCCTTGGCGGGCGCTGATCGGGTGCGTGGTATTCTTGAGTCAGCTGGCTTTCGAGACGTGAACCTCCAGCCCTACGAAACAGATGTCAGTTTAGGTGGAGCAACAGGCATAGCCGGCGCTATCGAATTCCTGCTGGCAATCGGTCCGGTTGCGGCCCTGTTGCGCGAGTCAGATGATGCTATGCGCACGCGCGTTGCAGAGGCCATCCGCGCGGCTCTCGCCCCGCACATAGACGGAAATCATGTGAATCTTCCGAGTGCGACGTGGATTGTGCGGGCCAGCGTCAGCCCGTAGAAAAGAGCGCGGCTCAGGCTTTGAATCCCCTCTCCCCGTGAGGGAGAGGGCCAGGATCAGGGGTCCCCGCACGAGGGTCGCCGGGAGGGATATTTTCTTACGCCGGTCGCGCGCTCATAGGCTCTGTGGAAAGGGTCAGCGCGCTGCCCGAACGCATTTTGGTGCGGACATTATCCACTACAGTCCCATAGTGAATGCCAATAATCGACAATTCAAAAGCCTTCACCAGATGTGATCCGGGGAAGCAAAACAGGGCGCGTTTCGTATTCAAATACTCGCGGGCGGCCTCATAGACCGATTGGGCTTCCGACCGTGGCAGAACGCCCTTGGCAACCGCTTCTCCTACGCGTTGGACAAAATCCTGGACTTCTGTCAGACCCATGTCAGGCCGGCAGCGCACCAAAGCGTTCTGCGCATAGGACAGCATCTCGGCAAAACGCTTCTCATCCTGTCCATCCAGCTCAATATAATTCTTGGCGGCGGCCCCTACTCTGTCCCAATAGGAACCCAGATTCTGAGCTTCAGTTCGGATGTCCCGGAGGAGTTGTTTATCAAGCTGGACGGCGCGTTTGAGCAAGTGGAGGTAGCCACGCTGTTCCTTCATCGATAATCCACCCAGGCCTTGCCTTGCAAATGAGCGAACAGCAGCAAAGACCACATTCACATCAATATGGCGACTCCTGAAAATATGGGCATCAAGGCGACCAATCAGGCGCTCCGCCCGTCCATACATGGCCTGCGGGCTGAACAGCGATTCCAGGATATGCAGAAAGCCACGCTGCAGATTGTCGAGGCCCATTACCGGTTTGAACTGCACGGTGGCGTCAACATTATTGCACGCCAGTTCAGCTTCCAGCAGGCGTCCCTGCTCCTTGAGTTCGACGTACAGAGGCGTATGCGGCATCGGCGTCAAGGTGCCCGTCATGGCCGAGAACACTCCATTCGTTTCTACAAAGTCAACAATATTGTCAGCCGTCTGGAGGGTGTCGGTATCTGCGCCGAAAATAAATCCGGCCTGCACCTCAATGCCATGTTTCTGGAGTAATCCGACCGTATCCTTTGGCGCGGTTTTGATATTCTGAATTTTATTCATCTGCCGCAACGCCACCGGATCGGGATTTTCGATGCCCAGGAAGACCGTGGCAAACCCGGCCTGTTGCATCCGTGCAATGAGATAGGAAAGCGACTCTTTGCCAAGGTCAATACTCGCCTGGGTAAAGAATTCAAAGGGATAGTTGTGTTGACGCTGGAATTCCGTCATAGCATCCAAGATCTCTTCCATGGCCTTGGGTTCGGACACAAAATTATCATCAACCGTGAAAACCCCGCCACGAAAGCCTGTGTCATAGATGGCTTGTAATTCCCGTGTGACATCATCCCGCCCCTTGGCTCGGGGGAAACCGCCATTGAACTGAATGATGTCACAGAAATTGCACCGAAAGCGGCAGCCGGCCGTGGTCTGCAACATCAAGGCCCGATAGTTGCCCACATCAATCAAATCCCAACGTGGGCTGGGCAGACCGTCAAAAGGTTCGAAAATCGAGCGGTCTTGGAGATATTTGCGGGAGGCCTCCGGTTCGTTGAGGACTCGTTCGGGGATGAACAGAAAAGGTGACTCGTCACTATGTTTGGGCGACTCTTCAAGGCGACGATTGAGATCGGCAATCCAGGGACCGACCTCACCCCAGGCGATATAGTCGAGGCCCTGATGCAGAACCGCATCTATGTCGTTCTTGGGGTCCATAATGGAGCTGCGATATGTCGATGCCAGGGGTCCACCCAGAACCCAGGGAGTGTCCAAGCCTTGAGCCGGGCCTTTCAGCAGATGTACTAACGAGTCGCGCTGGACATTCATCGCCCCGGTAAAGACGGCGTCACTGTCCTGAATTTTCTTTCGGATTTTCTGCGGCGCCGGCCGCTCGATATTCAAATCAACCAGTTCAAATTCCCATTCGTCCTGCGGCATCATTGCCGCGAAGGTCAGTAGCCCAAGCGGCGGAAAGGGTGCTTTCCGCCGGATATACTTCATGACATATTTATAACTCCAGAAGGAATCAGCCGGGAATTCCGGTGCAATCAGGAGTCCTTTTTTCACACGCATAGTGTTGCCCCCTTGCTACCACCCGTTATGGGGAAGGAAGTTCTTGTTGTTGCCCGCATCCGCATGAGGTTACCGCGCTCGACTATGGGATTCTGAGGAACGCAATATCATCACTCCCTCTCACGCACGGTCTAGATATTCATTACCTCTTTATCCTGCACAATTCAATGCACTCAAGTGACCAACTATAGTGAGGACTCATTATTGTCCCCTCCTCTCCGTACTCCCCCCAAAGGAGCTAACCACCTCTTAATTGCTAGAGCATAGGTCAGATGGTATAAAAACGTCTTTAATTAGCTGCCGGGCGGGTTTCACGAGCCGGGCCAACCGCCAGCCAACAGGGGGGAACATGCAGAAGTTACTATTGGCTTTTACCGTCGGCGTATTCGGCTTTCTGTGGACGTCCGCCTGGGCGGAGATGTCTGCCACGGCCATACAGGCGATGTTTCATCCCTATGCCAACGGCAAGCCGGCGGTGGAGGGCCTGGCTCCCGGAACGCGGATCGGACCGGATTCGTGGCAGGCAGCCCAAGACTATCTGCCAGCCGAAATCCTCGACAAAATCAAAGCCGGCGAACTGGCGTTTGAAGTCCGGGAAACAACCGATCTGCCGGTGAGCGACGCCTATATCACGGCCACGCAGAACCACGCCGAACACGTGCAACTTGGCGCGGACAGCGAACTCGGCGGCTATGTGGCCGGGATGCCCTTCCCCATTCTCGATCCGGCAGACCCCCAAGCCGGGCTGAAGGCAGCCTGGAATCTGCGCTACCGTGATTTTGGGACTATCGTGCAAATCTGGAATACCTTTCGCCTCATAGAAGAATCCGGCGCCGTCAATCGGGAGATCGAAAACTATTATGTCGTGGCCTACGGCATGCACCGACCGCCAACGGATGGCCCCGATCCCAACATTTGGCAGGAAGAGGGTCTGCTGTATAAGGAATATTATCACATCACCGCGCCGTTTGATCTGAAAAATACGATCAGTCTGAAGCATCGTCATGTACGTGACCAGGCCAAGGATGACGACTGGGTCTATTCCCCGTCCGGGCGCAAGATTCGCAAGATCATCGTGAAACACGAAGATACCGCGCTCGACTCGGGCCTGCTGAACGACGACTACTTTGGCTTCTCCGGTTATATCCGCAGCTATACGTGGAAGCTGGTGGGCATACAGACGCTCCTCGCGCCGGTCGGTGTCCAGGCGGTAAAAACGACCTTTGGCGGGCGCGGAGGCTGGTATCCGGTCGATCCCTGGGAGTTGCGCGAGATGGTGGTCCTCGAAGGGGTGCCAAAGACCGACGATCATCCCTATAGCAAACGTGTGCTGTATATCGACCGCCAGATGTTTGTGCCCGTTTATGCTCTCATGTATGACCGCACTGGGGCACACGCCAAGACCGTGTTCGAGCTGTACGGAAACCCGAAATTTAACCCTGGCAACGAACATGTGCGCGTGCCGGTGTGGACCGGTGAGACCATGATTGACTATCAGGATGCGTTCGGATCGGTCACCGAAATAACCAAAATTATCTGCAATGAGCCGCTGCCGGCCGACTTTTTCAATCTCAACAAAATTGTCGCCAGAGGGCGCTAGTGCGGAGTCCGAAGACGCTTGTCAGTCTCCTCATTACACCCCTGTCCGGCTACTCGATGTTCTATCCCCTCCTTGGAGGGGTGGCCGCAGGCCGGGGTGGGTTCTCTAGCCGATGAAACATACCCCGCCGCTATGCGGCACCCCTCTCAAGAGGGGAAAGCGTTGTTCCTTTTCACTTATGGACAAAATTTACCAAAAGACTATGTTGCGGGCCTGCCCTGCTTTTGTTTCTCTTTGCCTGCTCTTCCTTGCCCTGCCCCTCTCCCCCGCCCGCGCGGACTTCACCTATGGTGATCTTTCCCTGTCCGGCAATCTGCAAACGCAGCAGATCTTTCGTCATCCGGAACCGGACAAATGGTCGATCATTCAGCAGCGCAACGTCCTCCGAGCGCGGGTGGAGTATGACTGGATCAAAAACGGTCAGGCGTTCAGCCGCTTCTCCCTACCGGGCATAGACTATGCGAACTTTGTCGGCCTGTACCGGGGCGTGTATGACAGCGTGTACGATTTTCAACCGGGTCCGCGCCAAGACGTGTTTCCCTATCGCGGCCAAGCCGGCCGTGACGGCACCTTCTCCGCGCTCTCCCACAGAGCGGCCCATGCCCTGCGCTTTGAGAGTACGTTTCGCGAAGTCTTCACCGACATCGAGTTCGCCCGGATACCACTGTCCTTGCGACTCGGTCGTCAAATGGTGGTGTGGGGAGAGTCTGACAATCTACGGCTGCTCGACCGCACCAACGCGCTGGATACCACCTGGCACGGGGGCGGCGTTGGCCAGGAGACCTGGGACGACCTGCGTATTCCGTATTGGATGATACGCGGCACCTATAGTTTTGGTCGGATTGGGAGTTTGAGCGATGTGTATGCCGAGTCCTATTGGGTGCCGGGGCTGTGGGTGCCGCTCAAATTTGGCTTCTCTCCGGGGCGTCCCTGGAGTTCGCCGAGTGCGAATCCGTTTGGGGGGAGTCCGACCGGAGGAAATTTCAGGCTCCTCAACCGCACGGCCCTGGGTCGGCGGGGCAACTATAGTAAAAGCATCGATGAGAATAGCCAGGTCGGCTTCCGGGTAGGCGCAACCACTCCGCAGGGTATTACCTTCACCCTGAACTATCTGTATCAACGCGTGGCCCACGATGATGGAGTCAATACCTCCGGTCTACGTGGTCTCAACCAGTGCCGGCTTGGAACACTGGGCTGTGAGACGGTAGCCGACGTTGCCCGCAGCAATACCGATCTGATGGAGCGCGGCATTCTACCGGCGGAAGCCTACTATCCCTATACCCATGCGGTCGGCATCTCCGCCAGTTATGCGGACGATGACTATACCGAGGGCGTGTGGCGCATGGAAACGATTTATGAGTTCGGCAAGCCCTTCGCCGATAAACGCAAGCCGATTATGATTCTGGATGAGGGCGAGCGGCCCATAGAGAGTGGCTTCCTGGGGATTAAGAAGAGCGATGTCTGGCAGGCGTTTATCGGCTTTGACCGCCCGACCTGGATGCGCGCCCTCAACCGCCGCTCCACGTTTTTCCTGACCTCGCAGGTCTTCTGGCAATATATTCCGACCAGCACCTCCCGTTTTCAGGGGCAGATTTCAGCCACGGACAAAGTCCGCAATTGGGAAGCCGTCGGCACGATTGCCGCCAGCACCACCTATATGCGAGGCAAGCTCCTGCCGGTGGCCTTCTTTGTCATTGACCCGATCAACCACTACAGTTCCCAGCTCGGCTGGGTAGTGGATTACTATATCACTCCCCGGCTGATCGTCCGGCTCGCCCAGAATTATTTCTTCGTGCCCGGCTTTGGCGGCCAGGTGGACGAGAGCTGGGGGTTGGGCGGACTGTATCGCAAGCGGGACGAGACCGTTGTCCGCCTGACCTATCAGTTTTAGCGATTACGCCTCAACCGGCGTATCCGCCAGGCGTCCCCACAGATTCCACGAGGCGTCGAAACTGCGCACGGACGGATAGCCGAGCAGTTGGGTCAGTACAAACCAGGTATGGGCCGAGCGGATGCCAACCGCGCAGTAGGTGATCGTTTCCTTGTCGGCGGTGACGCCGTGGCTGGCGTACAGGGCGGCCAGCTCGTCCGCGGACTTAAACGTGTCGTCCTCGTTGAGCGCATCCTCATAATAGAGGTGGGTTGCGCCCGGAATATGGCCGGCCCGCTCGCTGCCCTGGGGCGGCTCCAGCAGGAATAATTCACCCCGATATTCCTCGGGTGTGCGGACGTCCAGCAAGACCTGGTTCTCTTGCCCAACGGCAGCCTGGACGCGTTCCTGTAAAGCCCGCAGGTCCGGGTCGGGTTCTCGGGCGGCATAACTCGTTGCCGTAACGGTCGGCACCTCGGTCGTCAGCGCGTGGCCGTCGGCCACCCATTTCTTGCGTCCGCCGTTGAGGATGCGCACATCAGCGTGACCGACGGATTTGAGAAACCAGAATACCCATGGAGCAATCGCACTATGGTCGCTATAGGCGATCACAGTGGTGTCGTTGTCTATGCCCGCCCGTCCGCAGAACTGTTCTACTGAGTCTTTGTCAAAATTGACGCTCCAGTCCGGCTTGAGCAGGGTCCCAAAACCGTTCCAAAAGACTGCCCCTGGAATATGGCCGGACTCGTACGGCGCCGGGTCAATATGCGTGTCAACGATCCGCACCTGCGGGTCAGTCAAGTGTTCGACAACCCACTGCGGGTCAACAAGCACCTCAGGATGTGCATAATCTTTCATCGATTCTATCTCCTCTGTTCAGGCTAAGGGACGTGCTCGACACCCTACGCAACCGGCGACACTCGGGTCAACGGCGCCACAAGTAAACAGGATAGTCGCCGGTATTTGTGAACATTGCTTGCCCCATTCCCGCCGAGACGCTAAAGAGGACTCACGTGCAGAGCGCGGCGAGGAGAACGAAACCATGGCTGACGAACGAGACGTGCATGTTCCAGCAACCCAGGGCGCGGCCTGCGTGGTCCGGCAAGGAGAAACGATTCGCATTGTTGATGTGGAAGGCCAGCAGATCTGCGATTTCGTGTGTTTTCACCTGCATCACCTGGCAGAAAAGCTGTCTACCGGTGAAACCGTGAATTTCAATACGTTGACCGGAAGTTGATGTGGAAGGCCAGCAGATCTGCGATTTCGTGGTTCCCTGCATTTCACGGTCGGCAGCAGGTTCTACTCAAATCTCCAGCATCCAATGTTTGAGATTGTTGAGGACCAGGCCAACGGAGTGCACGACGCCCTGTTTGCTCCGTGCAGCAGCGCTTTATATGCGGCGGCGGGCGCTCTCAACCATCGCAATTGTCGAGACAACCTCACTGAGGCGGTGGAGCCGTATGGCCTTGGCTACCTCGACGTGCCCGATCCGATTAACCTGTTCCAATATACGCGTGTCCGAGCCGATGGGAGCATTGATGGTCGCCCCGCGGCAACCCAAGCGGGAGAATATGTCGCCCTGAAAGCGCTCATGGACTGCCTGGTCGCAGTCTCGGCGTGCCCCTATGACATAGAAATTGACGGCCAGCGACCCAATGGTGCACGGTGTAGTCCTCTAAAAATTGAGTTCTAGGAAAACGCTACGACTCCAACCCCTCACGCAACGGCGTGTGAGGGACTCGTTCCTTCCAAGGCTTGTACGTCTGCGCGTTCTCGGGCGTGATGAGCCGCCCAAGACCGGCAATGAAAGACTCGCCGTGTAAGTCTTCCCCATCAAGCAGCACACGCGTTATCAGATCACCCATCGTTGCTCCGATGTTGGTAATCTCAATATCCCACGTTCCGTGAGACTTTCCGGCAAGAACTGCTTCGACGGCCTTTGGACTGCCGTTGCGCGATACTATTTTCATCTCACCAGAGCGGCCGGCCGCCTCTATCGCATCGAGTGTTCCCAGCATGGTTTCGTCGTTGAACGGAATCAGACCGGCCAAGCCTGTAAAATCAGCCAAGAGGCGACGAGCCGCCTCTCGACCGCCTGCGGCTACGTCTTCCAGGTTACGGTAGCGTTCCTCAAATGGATCATTGACAAGGCTGAACCCGCTCTGTCTCACTCCGTGAACGATTCCAGTGACAAGCTCAATGTCATCAATGACTTCCGGCCCGCCGATTATCGCGACCCGTGCCCCAACAGACAGAAGCGAGGCCAGATATTCAGCCATATACACGCCGTGATTAAAGTTCGCGTAGACTAACGACGCATCGACCGGATAACGTGGTCGCTCAAACGAGCAGACCGGAATGCCCTGTTGGCGAGCGGCCTCGACCGCCTCGGCAGGCTGTACGGGATCAAGGACATACACGATGATAGCGTCCACCCCAGCCTGAACACCTTGCCGAATCGCTTGATGCTGTCTCTCGATCCAATCCGGCCTGCGCACATCCACTGTCAGCGTCCGCAGCTCAATCCCCGCCTGTTGCAAGCGGTGATCAAGTCCATGAGCTAGCGCATCCAGACCTGGGTGCGCCCCGTATTCCATTACATTGACGTAGAGTACCCGCACGACATCCCCCCGCTTTAGAGCCCGACTGACAGCGGCGTGCAGTCTACCCGCTCTGACCAGGGCTGCCAGCTTTCAATATTGTTTTGGGTAATCATCCGGCCAGCCGGACTCATGGTCAGGTAATCTTCAAGGCCTTCGCCACCCACCAGATGACGGACAACCAAATCGCCGAGGGTTGTTCCAATCCCTGAGGCATCCAGGTCCCAGGTGCCGAGGGTTTTCCCGGCACGGACCATCTCAACCGCTTGCGGAGAACCATTCCGAGAGACGATCTTGATGGCACCCAGCCTTCCGGTTTCTTCGAGCACGCTTACGCAGCCGAGCATGGTCTCGTCATTATAGGGAATGAGTCCTTGCAGTTGTGACTGAGGGACCTCCTCCAGCAGGCGTAAGGTTGGTTCACGCGCGCCTTCCGACACGTCTTGGACATTGCAATACTGTGTATCCTCAGGGTCATTCAGCAAACGACAGTGGCTGCGTTTCAGCGCGTATACCAAACCGGCCACTTCTTCTGCATCGTCCACCGTATCCGGTCCTCCAATCACGCCCACGCCACTGTCTGTCGGCAAAACCGAGGCCAAATATTCAGCCATGAACACGCCGTGATTGAAATTCGGATACACCACAGACGCATTGACTGGGTAATGCGGTTTCACAAAAGAAAAGACGGGAATTCCTGCCGAGCGCGCCTTGGCAACCGCCTCACCAAATAGTGTCGGGTCGAGGGCATAAATAACAATACCATCGACCTTCGCCCGTATCCCTGCCTCGATCGCGGCCTCATATTTTTTGCGCATGTCCGGTTCGCGGAAATCGGCAAACAGCACCGGCAGCCGGATATCCGCGGCGTGCAGGACCGATTGCAGCCCGTAGGCGAGCGCGTCTATGGCGGGATTGGCATCGAGGTGAATGGGGTTCACATATAAGACTCGCTTACTCATGGCCGACCTCGTATTATGTTTTTTCGCCACGTAGCACGCGGGGGTGACAGGTGCAAGCGAAAGACCGACTTCCTTTTCCCCTCCGTGTGGAGAAATGGCAAAAAACATTATACACACAGCGCTATGGACACCTCTGAACACAAGCTCAAACAGTTTATTGCCGCTGGTGGTATTGAGGCGGAACATTTATCTTTCGAGCAGTCATGTCACTCGGTGGCCGAAGCGGCCGCGGTGGTCGGCACCGACCCGGAGCATTTTGTCAAGAATATCTGCATGACGGACGCCCAGGGACAGGTGATTGTCGCCATCGTCAAGGGCGAAGATCGAGCCAGCACCTCGCGGGTTGCCAAGGCACTCCAGACCGAGCAGGTGAGAACCATGACGCCGGACGAAATGCTCGTCAAAACGGGCTATCCGTGCGGAGGGACACCATCGTTTGGGTTTGCCGCGACGTTTCTTATTGACCCTCGGGTCATGCAGAAAGATGAAGTGTATACCGGCGGTGGGTCAGAAACCGCCTTGGTCCGGGTCTCGCCCCAGGTACTCCTGCGGGCCAACGGCGGCAGAGTTGTCAGGATCAGGAAATAAGACGGCGGCTGGAAAGAAGCGCTCAAGAGCGGTATGTAGAACGGGTCGGAGCAGCAATAATCGCCAAGGAGGGTATATGAGCAAAGTCACACTCACGACCGTGGGGCCAGACGTCAGCGCGGAAGCCTACCTGTCCGCGGTCGAGCGGGACGGCGGGGTGATTATCGAAAACCTGCTTGAGCCCGACTTGCTGAGACGACTCAACACCGAACTCGACGGCTATATCGCCACCCACCCACCCGGTAGTCGCAGCGACGAAGAACTCTGGCAAGTCTTTCATGGCCAGAAAACGATCCGTTTTTGCGGTCTGGCCGCCAAATCAAAAGCGTTTATTGAGGTTCTGCTCCACCCCGGGCTCAAGGCGTTTGCGGATCATTATCTTTTGCCCAATTGCGGCTCGTATTGGCTGAACACCTCCCAGACCATGATCGTTGGTGGGGGCGAACCAGCCCAGATGCTGCACCGCGATGAGGCCAACTGGCCCCATTTTCCCTGGCCCGGCCCGGAACTCACGGTCAGTTCCATGTTTGCCCTGAACGACTTCACCCAAGAGAACGGCGCTACACTTGTCGCGCCGGGCAGCCATCGCTGGCAGGACCCGGAGCGCGAGGCTCGACCCGAAGAACTGGCCCAGGCAGTCATGCCGGCCGGCTCTGTTCTGCTCTACACGGGAAAAGTCATTCACGGGGCCGGGGCAAACCGCACGCCGGACGCATGGCGGCACGGGATGCACGTTGGCTTTGTTCTTGGCTGGTTGCGCCCGGAGGAGCACCATTCCTTAGCTGTTCCTTTTGAAGTCGCCCGCCAACTGCCCGAACAGGCCCAGCACCTCCTGGGCTACCGCTCGTATCATCCTCATCCGTCCGCCTTTGGTGGACGGCTGGGCCTGGTGGACTTCGAGGACGCGGCCCTGGTGGCAGCGCAGAGCTGACGTTGGGCCGACCTGCTCCAGTCGGCCGGCTGAAACGACGCTTCCCAGGGGTGCCTACTTACGCAGCCCCATTTTGCGCAGGAGGGGCAACACCTCATCATGGCATATATGCAACCCTTTGATCGGATCGAAAAAGGATAGCAGTACCCCGCGTTGGCCGGCCTGCTCGTGGACCGCGCGGAGCTGCTCTGCCACCGTTTGCGGGCCGCCACACATCTGATACCCGGTCAGACCCAGTGCGACCTCACGGTAGGCGTCTTCTCCCACCTGCTCCCGCATACGTTTGGTTGTGTCGCGTTGCCGGTCTGGCGCGAAGGAGAGCGGTTGTGCTGTGGCTCGCTCCACAAAGGTATCCGTCGCGTCTTCGTCAATCTTTTCGACTAAGCGCTTATAGGTGGCTTCCGCCTGTGTGTCGGTTCCCTCAATAACGACATAGGCATGCGTCATGGGGTCAACGCGCCGGCCATAATGCGCCGCGCGGTTCTTCACCGTATCCGCGGCCAGTTTCATCTTCTCGATGCCTCCGGAGCAGAACAACCACTCACAGTGCTTGGCCGCAAACTCGATACCGGCAGGTGAGGACCCGGCATTGACCAGATACGGCCGCGGCTTACGGACGGGTTTTGGACTCACATAGGCCCCATAGGATTTGTAGAACTCGCCTTCATAGGTGATGGGCTCCTGACTCGACCAGGCCCACTTCATGAGGGTGACAAACTCGTCCGCCATTTCGTAGCGCAGATCGTGGTCGGGAAAGGTTTGCCCGAACAAGGCCTGCTCATCTTCGATCCAGCCCGTCACCACATTCAGGCCCCAGCGGCCCTGTGAGAGATAGTCGATCGTCGCCCCGAACTTGGCGAAGTGCAGAGGATGAAATCCGTATGACACGTGGGCCGTGGAAAAGAGCAGAATCCGGCGTGTGAGCGGAGCCAGCGCGGCGGCCGTCGTCAGGAAATCGAGCGAGTCTTCGTTAAAGCGCGTTTCCCCGCCGTGCCCGAGCCAGCGGCCAAACGGCACCTGGAATTCAAGCCCCATCCGCTCGGCGAACTGGATCAGATACTGGGCCGTATCCCAGTGCCAGAAGTTTTGATATCGGTCCGGATCGTCGAGCACGGCTTTGGAGATGGTCGCCCCACCGGTCAGGTTCCAGGCAAAGAGTCCCAGTAAGAGTGGATGCGGACTATCGACCGTAGGCTGCCCGCCCGGATCAAACGGCCCCCGGGTAATCTGTACCCGTTCTCCATAGTGCCCTACTCTGCCCATTCGCCAGTCTCCCGTTACGAATTTCCAAACACTCGCTTAGGTCTCATGGAAGGTTTCCCGTGGCAGGCCACTCAAGTCCACCAGTGCTTCAGGTCTCAGTTGCCGAGGAATCGCCCCTAAGGTGCACATCGTCTCCACCGCCACCGCCAAGCCGTCCATATCAATCAGGCCGGTCGTGTTCCAAATCGGCAAGGTCCGCGTCAACGCCTGCTCGACAGTGGCAGGCTCGTACGCTGGCATATACGCGCAGACCATGGCTTTGGTTTCTTCAGGATAGGCGGTGCAGTATTGGGCGCCTTTGAGATATCCCCGTAACAACTTCCGCAGCAACCTTGGTTGCTCTGCGATAAAATCCTCGCGCGCCACCAACAGCCCCCATTGAAAATGGGGTTTCACTCGACTGGCCGGCTCCACCACTCGCAGCGCTCCCTGCCGCTCGCCCAGGGAGACCCACGGCTCTACTATCAGTTGGGCGCACAGTTCCCCGGAAGCGAGGCCATCAATCTTATTATAGTCTTGCCAGAGCTCCCGGTAGGCAACGTCTCGCTCGGGATCAAGGCCGGCCCGCTTCAGCTCCAGCTTCAGGAGATGCCCGTCGCAGCTCCCGCGGGATAACACGCCGACGGTCTTCCCCCGCAGTTCGGCCAGCTCCTGGATTTCCGGGCGGACAACAAACAAGAAGTGATCAAGATTACCGATCACACTACTGGCAATAATCTTGCCTGGGAACACCCCTTTACCAACAGCCGTCAAAAAAGGCGGACTCCCCATCCTGCCGACCTGAATTTCTCCGCGCCCCATCGCCTGCGCCAGCGCATCTCCACCAGGGACAACCCGGATGTGGAGATTGATCCCTTCCTCTAAGAAAAATCCCTGCTGAAGCGCCATCACAAAGGGCCAGTCATGCTGGCCGCCTTGATTGGCATGTCCCCACGTAAAGTCTACGCAGGCCTGCTCTGCCATTGCTTATCCTCCTTGGCTGAGTATGGACAAGAGGTATTCGACCACGTTAATCCTGAGTAGCACCTTTCATGTGGATGTGAAATGTCTCGATCCAGGAGGGAACTATGAGTACCACTCCGACGCCTTCGATAGCTGCTTCAATTGGACATGGACGAGAAGCGCCACCCATGCCGCGCGTTGAGGCTCCCGCCCACCGCATTCGTAATGATGCCGAGGCCATCGACGTCGCCCGGCGGCTGGCGGAGCAGTTTGCCGAAGAATCGGCAGTTCGCGACCGGGAGGGCCGTTTGCCGTATCAGGAGATCGATGTGTTTTCGCAGAGTGGTCTGTGGGGGATCAGTGTGCCGCAAACCTACGGTGGCGCAGGGGTGTCCTGCGCTACCCTGGCGGAAGTCACCGCCATTATTTCCGCTGCCGATTCCAGTCTTGGTCAGATCCCACAAAATCACTATGCCATGATCGAAGCCATTCGTTTAAGCGAGAGGGAGGATCAGCAGCGATTTTTTTTCGAGTGCGTGTTAGACGGCGATCGCTTCGGGAATGCGATTTCGGAAGTCGGAACGAAAACGCTCCTGGACCTGCAAACCCGCGTCACCGCCAAGGGCGATACATTTCTCCTTACCGGTAAGAAATTTTATTCCACCGGCGCGTTATTCGCCCATTGGGTGCCGGTCTTTGCCTTCGATGACAACGACCGGCTTGTCATTGCAATGGCAAAGCGAGACGCTCGGGGTCTGACCGTGATCGACGACTGGTTATCATTCGGGCAGCGGACCACGGCGAGCGGCTCCGTCATTCTTGAAGATGTTGAACTGGAGGCATTCGATATTGTCCAGCATCACGCAGTGTATGAGCGGCCAACCACGATGGGACCCCTCACGCAAATCCTGCACGCGGCCGTGGACGCCGGCATTGCTCGGGCGGCGATCGCCGAGACGATCCAATTCGTGCGGACGTATACGCGTCCCTGGATCGATAGTGGCCAAGACCACGGCTATGAAGATCCGTATACGATCTCGATGGTCGGGGATCTCAAGATCAAAATACACGCGGTCGACGCGCTACTCGAACGCGCCGGACACCTGACCGACGCGGCTGCGGCGAATCCGACCGATGAGACGGTTGCGGCAGCATCCATTGCCGTGGCGGAGGCCAAGGCGCTGTCAACGGAAGTTTCCATTCTCACCACCAATAAACTCTTTGAGTTGGCCGGCACCCGTTCAACGCTTGAGGAGTACAATCTTGATCGGCACTGGCGCAACGCCCGCACCCACACCCTGCACGATCCCGTCCGGTGGAAATACCATGCGATTGGAAATTACTGGCTCAATAATATCAAGCCGCCGCGCAGCGGCTGGCTGTAACCCGAGGCGCCCGGGGGTCGGCTCGCTCCGCTTTTCTCACTTCTTCTCACCTTGGCGATTTTGCTTTTCTCCGAAATTATGCGATTTTTACAAAACCATAGACCCGGGGTCTCTTTGCAAGTCAGCGCCTCTGCCAGCTGAAGGAGTCAGCATGACGGCCTTACTCACCGACACAGTCGAGTCGCCCATCGGTTGCCTTGTGCTCGTATTCGACGCAGGTCGGTTATGCGTGCTTGACTACGCAGACAACACTGAGCGGATGACCCGGTTGTTGCGGCAGCGCTATCACCGGTTCCGGTTATGTGCAGCCGCCAAACCTCTCGGTGTGACACAGCAGCTCAGGGCCTATCTTGGAGGAGAGCTCGACGCACTCCATAGCATTCAGGTGGACCCAGGCGGGACGCTGTTTCAGCAAAAAGTCTGGGCGGCGTTGCGCACGATTCCGCCCGGCACCACGCGAACCTACCGCGACGTGGCCGAGCAAGTTGGTAGGCCACAGGCCTGGCGCGCCGTCGGCAGGGCGAATGCCCTCAACCCGATCTCCATTGTCCTACCCTGCCATCGTCTCATTGGTGCCAACGGTGCACTCACCGGCTATGCCGGAGGCCTGGAACGCAAACACTGGCTGCTTCAGCACGAGGGGGCATGAGTATGAAAATTTTTGTGACTGGTGCGACTGGCGTCATCGGCCGGCGTGTTGTTCCCCAACTCATTCGGGCCGGGCATCAGGTGACCGGCCTTGCGCGTACCGACCACAAAGCGGGGCTTCTTCGCCAGTTTGGAGCAATCCCTGTGCAGGTCGATCTGTTCGACACGGCAGCGCTGACGCCTGTTCTCGCCGGACACGAGGTCGTCGCCAATCTGGCCACCAATGTTCCGCCGCTTGAACGGGCGCTGGAGCCGACAGCCTGGGATATGCATAATCGCCTCCGCAACGAGGCGTCCCGCAGTATGACCCGAGCGGCGGCTGAGGCAGGCTGTCAGACGTTTATCCAAGAGTCCATTACCTTTCCGTATGCGGATAAAGGGGCGGAATGGATTGAGGAAACCGATGCGGACAACTGCCCGCCAGAGATGGCCAGCAGCCGCGTAGCAGAGGAACAAGTCGATTGGTTCAGCAAAAACGGCGGGCGAGGCATCGTGCTGCGCTTCGCCCTGTTTTACGCCTCTGACAGCTCGCATAGCCAGGAATTTCAGGCCGCAATCCGTGCCGGCCAGTCGCCGTTTCTGGGCGACCCGGCCAGCTATATGAGCCATATTCACGCCGAGGATGCCGCGGCGGCCGTCGTGTCCGTACTCAATGCCCCCGCCGGTATCTATAATGTTGCCGAAGACGAACCGCTGACCCGTCAAGAGTTAGCCTCTACCATTGCTGAGCTTGAAGGGGTGGCGTGCCCTGCCCCACCTGAACCCTTGCAGGGAGAGGTGCCTGGTAGTCTTGAAGCCTTAACCCGCTCGCAGCGCATTTCCAATAAGCGCCTGAAACAAACCACAGGCTGGACCCCTCGCTATCCCAGTGTGCGAGAGGGCTGGCGTCAGATTCTCAAGATGAAGAGGAGTGACACATGACTGTTGATACACGTCTGCAAGCCGGCCTCTGGTTTCTCGTCGCCAGCGGTGTCATGGTTGGCGCCTGGGCACAATTCCTTCCCCAGGCATTCTACGATAGTTTTCCCGGTCTTGGCCGCAGTTGGGTTTCGGTTGATGGTCCGTTTAATGAACATCTGGTCCGAGATGTGGGCGGCCTCTATTTAGCCCTGAGCGCGGTCACGCTCATTGCGGCTTTTGCCAAAACCCGAGAGACGATTCTTGCAGCCGCGCTCGGCTGGCTCGTCTCTCAAGTCCCTCACTTCGCCTACCATATGATGCATTTGCACGTGTACACTTCGACGCTGGATAAGATCGGGAATGTGATTACGCTGGGCCTGCTTGTGCTGGTGCCGGCGTATTTGTTCGTGCGAGTCCTCCGTAAACCGTAATGAGTTATCGACCCGGATTTGATGACGATTTCTCCTTACCCTCCCGACCATATCTATGTGAGTGAAATCGTAATTACCCCCCCCAATTTCAGGGGCGCGGCATTGGCTCTCGACTCCTCAACGCGGAGATGCACCGCGGACGTGAAACGCGGTCGCCGCCCCGACTTCAAGTCCTCAGCCGGTCCATGTCGCCGTTAATAGCCATCGGATAGAGAATGGAGTACGTAGCCCCGGCCTTTTCAAACGCTTCCGCCTGGTCTCGGCACTCTTGCGGAGTGCCGACAAGAGCGCATTCGGCTGCCATGCGTTCGGACACGGCATCAGCCGCCCCGGCCTGGTCTCCCTTGAGCGCGGCGTCCATGATTTGGGCGGCTTCCTGCTCAAAGCCATGCCGGGCAAAAATTCGATTATAAAACGGCATCTGACCGTAAAAGGCTAACTGTTGTTGAACCGAGCGGAGCGCGAGGCCACGATCTTCACACACGCAGCAGTGGACAATAGGCGCAATCTCGACGGCGCGTGGCGAACGACCAGCCTTTTCCGCCCCAGCCGCAACGCCCTCAACAATTTCTTTCAACATCGTCGGGCCGTATTGGACCGGGATACTCCCGTCGGCGAGTTCGCCGGTCATCTGAATACTCTTGGGCGATACGCCGGCGAGATAGATTGGGATTTTTCGTTCGGCCTTCGGGATGGCCGGGGATCACCTGAGGGCACCGGCCTGACCGTTCCGCTGCCGGATTTCACGGACTGCTCGTTCAGCAGTCGTGAGCCCACAAATGACTGGACCGCTGTCATTGCCAAGGGCGGCGCATTCATGGGGCTCTCGGATCAGATGCCCTCCTTTGGCGAGGTCCTCGGCCCGGAAGAAATTCGGACCGTCTTAACTTATGTCCGAAATTTTTGTCAGGAAGAGGGCTGGCCGCCCGGCGACCTGAATTTCCGCCAAGCCCTCTTTACGTCCAAAGCGTTTCCGGAAGATGAGGTGGCGCTCAAACAGGAGTTCATCAAAGGCAAGCACGGAACAAAAGAGTGGACAACAACGCTCTCGTATGAGCAACGGCTTGGGGCACGCGGTCAGTGGGAGCTCAGCCTGCCGTATACCGTCAAGGAAACCCGCGAGAAGACGACCGAGGGTCCGGGCGACCCGACGGCAATGAATGGGCGCTCTACCGAAATGGTCAGCTTGTGGACCAAATCGTTCGTCTGTCGGGCGATGTTGCTACCGACGGCTGCACGGCTGCTACGCTCCAGGACGCGCACGCCGTCGAACGCTTGTTGCGTGATTTTCTCTCATGGCAGCCGTTTATCCCCACCGACCGCCAGGGCAAGATCGACTTCCAGGACTTTGCTGCCATGCTGGCTCCGCTGTGCCGCATGTTGCGTGACGACGTGACCGATGCCCTTAAGGACCCGAATTCGCCCCTGGTACAACTGGCGGAGGATTGGCGGCAACTGCTCTTCCCTGATGCCTCGGACGATCAGTTCGCCGATGCGTATGCTCAGACCGTAACCTTTGCGCTGCTTCTGGGCCGTAGCGAAGACGCCTCAGACACGTTCACACTCGAAAGCGCCGAAGCCGCTCTCGCCAGCCAGCACAACCTACTGGCGCGGGCGTTGCGAGTTCTGACGGACTCCAACGCCCGCGCCGACATCGCTGCTTCACTTGATCTGCTGCTGCGCGTCATCGCAGTCGTGCCGCCCGCCGCGTTTACAGCGACCAATGACCCCTGGCTCTATTTCTACGAAGACTTCCTGGCGGTTTATGATCCCAAGCTACGCAAAGACGCTGGCGTCTACTACACCCCGGTCGAGGTGGTGCGTGTCCAAGTGCGCCTGATCGATGATCTGCTCGTTCACCGTCTTGGGAAACCCCTGGGTTTCGCTGATGCCGGCGTCGTCACTCTTGATCCGGCCGTCGGCACCGGAACGTATTTGCTCGGCGTCATCGATCACGCCCTGGGCCGCGTTGAAGCTACGCAGGGCGCTGGCGCTGTGGCGGGCCAAGCTACCACACTGGCTGAGAACCTGTACGGCTTCGAGTTGATGGTCGGCGCTTACTCGGTGGCGGAACTGCGCGTCAGCCGTGCCTTGCGCGACCACGGTGCACAGTTGCCCTCGGACGGCACGCATGTTTACCTGACCGATACGCTCGAAAGCCCACACGCCGAAGCGCCGCAACTGGCGCTTTTCCTGCGTCCTATCGCAGACCAGCACGCCCGGGCGCTTACAGTCAAAAGCACCGTGCCGGTCATCGTCTGCCTCGGTAATCCGCCCTACGACCGGCATGAGGCCGCCACCCCTGACAACAAGGCCCGCACGGGCGGTTGGGTTCGCTGGGGCGACGACGGTGGGCAGGCAATTTTTAACGATTTTCTCGCCCCGGTTATCGCCGCCGGGCATGGCGGCCACGTTAAGAACCTCTACAACCTGTATGTCTATTTCTGGCGCTGGACATTGTGGAAGGTTTTTGAGCATCCGACGGCTCACGGGCCTGGCGTGATCAGTTTCATCAGTGCATCGAGCTATCTCTATGGCGTCGCCTTCGGCGGTATGCGCGAGCATCTGCGCCGGCACTGCGACGAAATCTGGATACTCGACCTCGGCGGCGAGGGACGCGGCGCACACAAGAGCGATAATGTCTTCGCCATCCAGACGCCCGTGGCTATCGCCGTGGCTGTACGCACAGAGGAGGCAGAGCAGGATACACCCGCCGTGGTTCGTTATGCCCGAATCGAAGGGACGCACGATGAAAAACTTGCTGCCCTCGATACCATCACCCGTTTTTCGGCAGTTGCATGGCAGGACTGCCCGGCTGACTGGCAGGCTCCTTTCCTTCCGGCCGGTCAGGGTGCTTACTTCGGCTGGCCGTTGTTGACGGACCTGATGCCGTGGCAGCACTCCGGTGTCCAGTTGAAACGGACATGGCCTATCGCGCCAGATTCGGAAACCCTGGAACGCCGTTGGCGCAAGTTGCTCGTGGATTCACGACCGGAGAGCTTAGCAAAGGCATTTAAGGAAACACGTGATCGAAAGATCACTTCAAGAAGTCCACCCCTATTCGATGGAGATGAAACCGAAGAACCTATTGCCACTCTGCCCCGAGATGCTCCAGCCCCTCGCGCAGACCGCTACGCCTATCGCTCGTTCGACCGCCAGTGGATGTTCCCGGATACACGGCTGGGCGATTATCTGCGTCCCGTTTTGTGGCGTGCTCACAGCGAGCGACAGATGTACGTGACGAGCCTGCTGACCGACTTGCTGGGTGTCGGCCCAGCGCTTTCCGCCTGCGCGATACTTCCCGACCTCCACCACTTCTCCGGCCGAGGCGGAAAGGACGCGATTCCGCTCTACCGCACTGCGAACGCTTCGGAAGCGAACATCCTGCCCGGCCTGCTCGAAACCCTCGGTACGGCGTACCAGCGCACCGTCTCCCCTGAAGATTTTCTGGCCTATGTATACGGTGTGCTGGCACAGCCGGCCTTCACGGCGTGTTTTGCCACGGAGCTGGAAACGCGGGACCTGCGTGTACCTCTCACAAAGGCCGCTAATCTGTTCGAGCAGGTCCGCGCTATCGGTGCCCGGCTGCTCTGGCTGCACACCTATGGGGAACGCTTCGTACCGGAGGGTGAGCAGCACGGCAGCGTGCCATCCGGCGCAGCACGGAGTATCACATCTGTTCCTGTCGACGTCGACGGCTACCCCTCCGAGTTCACCCATAACGCCGCGACCCACACGCTCCACATCGGTGAAGGCACGTTCGCTCCCGTTGCGCCCGAAGTCTACGAGTTCGAGGTTTCGGGCCTGAAGGTCGTGCAATCGTGGCTCAACTACCGCATGAGGAATGGAGCCGGGCGCAAGTCGTCACCCTTGGATGACATCCGTCCGGTGCGCTGGACCAGCACATTTACCACCGAATTACTGGAACTACTGTGGGTACTGGAGGCGACCGTGGCAATCTACCCTGAACAGGAACGTCTGCTCAAAGCCGTTGTCGAGAGTGCCTGCTTTCAGACCGATGACCTGCCACCCGTCCCGGACGACAGGCGCGAGCAGCCCCGAGCGCGAGCCTCTGCGGATGATCTGTTCGACTTGAATGAATGAGAAGAGAGCCGCTCTGCTTGATGACCCGACCACCCGCGCATAGCCTAGAGCGTTTCACGCCAGGCTGTAGCCATCCCGTCATGCCGGACTTGATCCGGCATCCAGAGGCCGAGGGCTGGAGTCCTGGATTCCGGCTTTCGCCGGAATGACGTCAGGGACCGGCTGGCTAGACGGAATCGCAAATTGCCCCAGCCTTAACCACCTCTGCACCTCTAAGGTTGTATAATAATTCCCGTCACACTCTGATGTTGGCAAGGACATGGGATTGCTTCAGCGACTCGGGATTGGTAGGAGGTTTTCAGCAAGAATGAGGAGAAGGAGAAGTCTATGCAACAGATGATTGTGTCAGCACTTGTCGGGGTCGCCTTGTTGGTTCCAAGTCTGAGCCAGGCGGCAACCTGGAAGAGTGACCCGACCCATGCCAGTGTACAATTTGCCGTGAGTCATTTAATGGTCTCCACCGTTCGCGGCACGTTCGACACATTCGACGTTACGGCAACAATAGACGAAAATGATGTAAGTCGGTCATCGGTTGAAGCCACGATTGAGGTTGCTTCCGTCAATACCCGGAATGAGAAGCGTGACGACCACTTAAAGAGTGCGGACTTCTTTGATGTTGCCACCCATCCGACCCTGACCTTCAAATCAAAAGCGGTCGAAAAAGTACAAGACAACGCCTACAAAGTCACCGGAGACCTGACCCTCATGGGCGTGACACAAGAAGTCGTACTGGAGGTCACCGGCTCGCCCAAGGCAATGAAAGACCCCTGGGGGAATAGCCGCGTGGGCGGGACCGTCACCACGACGATCAATCGCACGGACTATGGACTCAAGTATAACTCGGTCTTGGACTCGGGTGGGGTGGCGATTGGCGAGGAAGTCGAGATCACGATTGATATCGAATTAGTGCAGGCGCAGTAAAGCGTTCCATCTCTCACGCCTGATTGATCCACGGGGGTGGCCCAAGCCACCCCTT
The DNA here is from genome assembly GCA_963664395.2 of Binatia bacterium. GTDB lineage: Bacteria > Desulfobacterota > Binatia > Bin18 > Bin18 > Bin18. The sequence continues at coordinate 475,095 of OY761159.2, forward strand.
TTTTTAGAATATTCCCCTCCTCGGAGAGGATTTCATCACAGTAGGGTGCGCCCTGCGCACCATCCGATGGCCGGGGGGTGCCCCTACGGAGAATCCCCCGGCCCTTGACCGCTCCCCCGCTCTTTTGCTTCGTTGACATTCCCATGAAGCTGCTCGGCACACAACTCGCCTACTTTCTGAGTGAACCGGAAACGTCCCGTAATATCGGGGCACTCCTCAAGTTTGTCGCCTTTTTGTTTGGCATTATTATACTCTTCTCAGCCCTCTTCCACGCCATCATGTTGCACGCGGAAGAGCAGGACCACTCGTGGCTGACTGGGGTCTACTGGACCCTCACGGTGATGAGTACGCTCGGATTTGGTGACATTACTTTCCACAGCGATATCGGACGGATTTTCAGTATTGTGGTGCTGCTCTCCGGGATTGTCCTCTTGCTCATTGTCCTGCCCTTTACCTTTATCCGCTTCTTCTACGCCCCTTGGCTCGAAGCCCAGATGCGGTTCCAGGCCCCGCGCGAAGCTCCGACCGACACTCAGGGCCACGTCGTCATCTGTACCTACGATACCATTGCGCCGGGCCTCATTGAGCGGCTGCGCCTACAAGACATTCCCTATTATGTCCTTGAACCCGACCCAGCCGTGGCCGCGCGTATGTCTGAGGACGGAATTTCCGTTATCACCGGTGCACTGGATAACCGTGAGACATACGAAAAAATCCGAGCCGCTCAGGCCCGTCTGATCTTCGCCAACAGCGTCGATACCGTCAATACGAATATTACCCTCACCATTCGAGAGGTTGCACCCAACGTCCCCATTATGGCAACGGTTGATGATGAGGACTCCATTGATATTCTCGAACTGAGCGGGTGCAGACACGTGCTCCCCCTCAAGCAGCGCCTGGGAGAGCGGCTCACCAACCGGATTAACTCCGGTCACGCCCAGGCCCATGTAATCGGCAGCTTTCGGGACCTCCATGTTGCAGAGTTTCCCGTCCATAATACGCCCTTGGCTGGCCGAACGATTCGTGAGACACGGCTGCGCGAGGTCCTCGGTATCAATATTGTCGGCATTTGGGAGCGGGGCCGTTTGTTGCCGGTGACCCCGGAGACTTCCCTGTCCAATACCAGCGTGATGGTCGTCGTCGGCTCGGCAGAACAAATGCTTGAACTCAATACCTTGCTCGTCATCTACGATATCAACTACAACCCGGTCCTAGTCATCGGAGGAGGAAAAGTCGGGTGTGCCGCAACCCAGGCGCTCAAGCGCAAGGAGATAGCAGTTCATTTGGTTGAGCATAACGAACTCTTACGGGAGCGGATCGAACCTATCCCGGACAAACTCTTCATCGGCGATGCTGCCGATCGAAAGGTCCTTATGCGAGCCGGGTTGCAGGAGGCACCGGCCGTACTCCTCACCACCAACGACGATGCCATGAACATTTACCTGACGGTCTACTGCCGCCGCCTCAACCCAGAGTTGCGTATCGTGAGCCGTATTACCCATGAAAGAAATATCGAAGCCATCCACCGTGCCGGCGCGGACTTCGTTCTGAGCTACGCTTCTCTCGGTATTGCGCATGTTTTTTCCCTCTTGCAGGGCCGTGAGTTAGGGGTCCTTGGCGAGGGTGTTGAGTTGTTCGCAGTGTCGCTGCCCCAGACGTTGGCTGGCTTAACCTTGTCGGAAAGTAGAATTGGCGCACGGACAGGGCTGAACGTCATCGGTATTCAGCATGGCGGCCACCTCGTCACAAACCCTCTCGCCTCGACCAGGCTCCAGAGAGAGAGCGAACTCATTATGCTGGGCAGTACGCAGCAGCGTCAGGCATTTACCGAGGCGTATAGTTAAAGCCCACCAGAGAACACCGATTGCCGTTTCATCCCGATAAGCGGTTTCGGCCGCTCTAGGCCTGTCGTCAACCCGAGCCGCTGCGCTTCTTCAAAAGGCCGGCACAATGGTCGCCAGATAGTACAGGCCGGAGACGGTGGAAATGGCGATGGTAAAAAAATAGGAGATGAGAATCAAAAAGCCGCCAAAGACACCCCAGCGGGGCGTGAATGCCTTGGTGGCGACCGATACCACCCCTCTCCCCTCGGGGTTGCGCCAGCAAATCTCCTGATATTTAAGTGCCAGCGGGATAAAGCCGATGACCGTGGCGGCAATGAAAAGCGGAGTGAGGGCGCCGACCTGGGCATACAGAATGCCGGGCACCTTGAGGAAGTCTTGAAGGAGAACGCTCGTCCCTATGCGCCTGTTTCGTCCTGTGTCAGATGGAACAAGACGAGCAGGCCGGCACTCAGCCCATAGGCGACGGCAAATTCCGGGGCTGCGGCAAAACCAAAGGCGTTTTGCACGCCCGCGGGAGTCAGTTCATAGGCGTGAATGATACCTACAAACGACAGGACGGCCGCGACCAGCATCCAGGCAGCCGCCTGGAGGAATTGGCGTTCGATAATAAAGACGAGGATGGCCGCCAGGACCATGGCGCTCAGGAGAAAGCCCTGGCTGAGGGCAATCACGCCGTGGATGTACACATCACTCCCAAACTTTGGAGCGATGTCAAATAACGAAGCACCGGCTTTGCGCAGGCTGGTTTCGATCAACTGCAAAGCCCAGGTGGCCAGGGCGGGAATCAGTCCGAAGGCAACAGCCAGCGCATGCGCTTTGGGCACGGCCTGAAATGCCTGCGCCGTCATGATGATTCCAATCCATACAAGAATACCCAGCGTCGCTTCGAGCGGGACAAATCGAAGAATCACGGTCATTGCGCCGACCAGGCACAGCAGCCAGATGACGATACCATTAATCACCGAGTAGCCGACTCGCGCCCCGATAGCCTTCCAGGCCGGGTGGCCAATATAGATAGTCGTGGGAAACGGGCTCCCAAAGAAGGCGGCCAGGAGCGTTCCGACACCATTGGCTAACAGTGAGGGCCTGGTTTCATAGCGGTCGCCGGCTGCCTCCGCACTTTCCAGATTCTGCAACGAGCCAATCATATTGAACAGGCCCATCGGAAAAATAACGGCCAAGTACTGCCAACCCCGCTCACTGGCCAGCAGGGCAAAGAGGTCGGACGGCACCGGCGTCGGCAGATGCAGCGCAAACGTATACTGCTCTGCCGGCGGATCAAAGACGGGCAGCCCCAACCCGCGCAGCCCCCACGCGAGTCCAACACCCGTCAGCACGGCAACCAGGCCACCGGGTAGGCCGCCGGGGAAGGGGCGGCGTGACGCGTAGACCATGATGATGATCGTCATAGGCACGACCGCAATCAGCGGGTTCGCAAAAATCTGGAAGATAAAGCCCATGGCAATAAACGTGATCGCGATCCCCGCCAGAGCAGTCAGCAGGGCAGCCCGCGGCGTATACCGACGCAGCCAGTCACCCACAAAAGCGCCGGCCGTTTCCATCACGCCGCTGAGCAGACAGGCAAACAGTCCGACCTGCCAGGCTAAGGTCGCATCTTGGGTTTCCTGATAGATCGGCCCCATGATGAGGAAGATGTACGCAAAAAAGCTCGGCGTATTGATGCCATACGGGAGGGCCGTCACATCCTTCCGCCCGGTTTGCAGCATCAGTCGTCTGGCTTGCCAGGCGTAAAAGACGTTACCAAATAGGATCGATACTGCCGCCCCAGGTAAAATGCGGCCAATCACCAGCTCTTGGGGAAGGCCACATATCACCGGACACAGCACGGCGATCAGCATGAGTTGCAAGAGGTTGTCGATAAACAACGCAAAAAAGCCGTCAACATCTCCCCGGACAAACAGGGCGCGCAGCCCGTGCAGCATCTGCCATCGGCTACGCTCCCGCCCAGCTGAATCTTCGTGCATGAGTCGGGCAGCCTAACGGGCAGATATTCGACCGTCAAGCCAAATTGGGCTGCGTTGGGCCGAATGGGAGTGAAGATGAGGTTGACAGAATCGTCAGCATTCTGTTGAGTCGCTCTTTCAGAAGGAGGCGCTATGAAAACGCTCGTACGATTTGCCGGATTTGTCCTGGTACTCCTCAGCTTTTTCTGCCAACCGGTCGTGCAATCGGCAGCAATTGCGGCAGACATTGAGGCGATCCGCACAGCCGCGCAAGGGGGCGACGCCAAAGCGCAAAACAGCCTGGGGGTCATGTATATCAAAGGGGATGGTGTTGAGCAAAATGCCAAGGAAGCCGTCCAATGGTTTCGCCGGGCCGCCAAGCAGGGCCATGTCGGATCACAGTATAACCTTGGCATGTTGTACCTCGCCGGAAAAAAGGGCGACCGAGCCAAGAAAGAGGCAGCCAAGTGGTTTCAGAAAGCAGCCGAGAGTGGGCATACCAAGGCGCAGTATCGCTTAGGCATGCTCTACGTCCAAGGGAGCGGCGTGGACCAGGACTATGCCACCGCGGCTATCTGGTTCCGGAACGCGGCTGATGAGAACCACGCCGAGGCCCAGTACAATCTCGGCGTCCTGTACGATAACGGCTACGGTCTCGACCAAGACCTGACCAAGGCGAGAGGCTGGTACCTCAAAGCCGCGGACCAGGCCCATACAGGGGCGCTCTTCAACCTCGGCACGATCTATTTCGTAGGCCGAGGCACAGACCAGGATGATGCAGAAGCTGCCCACTGGTTTCGCCAAGCCGCAGAACGGGACCATCCCGGCGCACAGTACAATCTTGGGGCAATGTATTTGGAAGGCCGGGGGGTAGCCAAAGACGATGATACTGGTATTGACTGGCTGCGAAAAGCGGCCAAACAGGGCCATGCCAATGCCCAGAAAGTCATTGATCAAATCAGTGCCGGCAGCTAATGGTTCTCCGGTTCGGGCCGTTGGTCTTGTTGCCACAATACGAGAGGGACGCATGACAGCAGTCACCAAACGGGCCCGGCTCGTGTTGGCTCTGCTCATTGTCATCACCGGCGTGGGCTGCGATCAAGCCACCAAGCAGATTGCCGCCCAACAGCTACGCGGCACGCCGCCCATCTCCTTCATGCATGACCTTGTTCGCCTGCACTATGCAGAGAATCGAGGCGCTTTTCTCGGACTCGGCAATACACTTTCACCCGAGCTGCGCTTCTGGCTGCTCACCGTTGCCACGGCTGTGCTGCTGATGGGCTTAACCATCTTCCTGATCGTACAGTGGAACACCGCTCGTCTTTCGTTCATTGCGCTTTCTTGTGTCCTAGCGGGCGGGATGGGGAATATGATCGATCGGCTGTTGCATGACGGGCGGGTCATAGATTTTCTGAACCTCGGCCTTGGCTCACTCCGGACGGGCATTTTCAATATCGCCGATGTCGCCATAACGGGCGGCGTCGTGCTGCTCTGGATCGCCAGCTGGCGGGCGCGCCCCAAGCCGAACGAGCCGGCTACGCCCTAATATGTGATGTCGGGCACCACCGCGCTCACAAGCCGTTTCAACTCTCCCCACATGGTGCTAAGGTCTCAGCCCAGCTCGTACAACAGTAAGAAAGGAGTCAGTATGGCCAAAGATGTTGTCATCCCAAAGGGAATGGAAGCCTATTACAACGATTTTCATTTTGCGCCCGCAATCAAGGATGGAGATCGTCTCTACTGTTCCGGCGTGATCGGGGTGGGCGAGGGGTATAAGGTTTCGGACGATCCCGAAGCGCAGTTCACCCAGGCGTTTGAACATGTCAAATCCACGCTGGAGGCGGCCGGTGCGTCATTCGACAATGTGGTCGAGATGACGACCTTTCACGTCGATCTTCAAAAAAACATCCAGGCATTCATGAAGGTCAAAGACAACTACATGGCAGACCCCTACCCGGCCTGGACGGCGATCGGTATCACCGAGCTGGCATTTCCAGGTGCCTTGGTTGAGATAAAAATCATCGCCCGGTTAGCGTAGATATAAGGGATTTGGGACTGGGGATGAGGGGTTCGGGAAGAAGACACCCCATGGTTTCCCGCCCTCACCCCTCATCCCAAACCACTAACCCCCACATGAAACCGTTCTGGAAGACAAAATCACTCGCCGCTATGAGCCAGCGGGAGTGGGAGTCTTTATGCGATGGCTGCGGACGCTGCTGCTTGAATAAACTGGAAGACAGCGACTCCGGAGCCATTCATTACACCAATGTGGCCTGCCGTCTGCTCGACCTCAAACGCTGTCGCTGCAAACACTATGACCAGCGGGCGCAGCTCGTCCCCGACTGCGTGCGGCTCTCGCCCAAAAATCTGCACAAGATCAGTTGGCTGCCGCATTCCTGCGCCTACCGCCGCCTGGCCGAGGGCCGCGACCTGGCCTGGTGGCACCCCCTGGTCTCCGGTCGCGCCGAGACCGTCCACCAAGCCGGCATCTCGGTCCGAGGCAGAGTGGTCTCCGAGGAGGCCGTCCCACCCGAGGCGTTTGAAGACCATCTGATCGACTGGATCGAACACGACTGAGCGGGCTTCGACAAGCGTAGCCTGAACGGGTATAGTCGGCAGCGCATATTTGCCACGGAGTGATACATGGGTCAAAAACGCTGGTCGCTATCGGTTCCGCTGGAGGAATTCAGCCTGACGGAGCATGTTGAAATTGCGCGCGAGGCCGCACAGGCCGGCTATACCGATGCCTGGTCAATGGAGGTCGATGGCATTGATTGTTTTGCCCCGCTGGCAACACTTGCCCAGGCAACAGACCTGCGGCTGGGCACGGCGATTGCCAATGTGTATACGCGCGGGCCGGCGACGTTAGCCATGAGCGCGGCGGGACTGGCTGAACTCGCACCGGGCCGTTTTTGTCTGGGAATCGGCGCGGGCTCGCATCCGATTGTTGAATTCTGGAACGGTGGCAGGTTTGCTCGCCCGGCAATCCGTGTGCGGGAAATGCTGGCCTTCTTGCGTCAGGCCTTTACCGGGGAACGCATCACCTTTGAGGGCGAGACCTTTACGGTCAAAGGCTTTCGGTTCAGCCGCCCGCCACAGAACCCCATTCCCATTCACGTCGGCGCGCTGAAACCGCTGATGCTGCGTATCGCCGGTCAGTATGCCGACGGGGCGATTATCAACTGGCTCTCAGCCGATGATGTCAAAAAATCGGTGTCAGTCGTGCGTGAGGCGGCCCAGGCGGCCGGCCGCAATCCTGACGATGTGGAAATCACCGCCCGGCTGTTTATCAGTGTTGACCCGCCCGGCCAGACGGTTGAGACCGGCATCCGGCGGCATATCAATACCTATTTGAACGTACCGGTGTATAAGGCCTTTCACGAATGGCTGGGTCGGACGGACCTGCTGGGCCCCATGTGGGATGCCTGGGCCGGAGGAGACCGCAAGGCTGCCGTGGCCGCGGTACCGCCGGAGGTCATGCAGGATTTATTTATTCAGGGCTCACCGGAAGAGATGAAAGCGCATATTCAGCGCTATCTGGATAACGGGGTGGACACCGCATTTCTGCAAATGCAGTCATTTGAAACTGATCCGGCTCAAAAGCGTGAAAATATTCTACACGCGGTCCGCAGCCTCGCGCCAGGAGCATAAACCTCCTAACGTCGTTCAAACGCGGAGAGCAGCAGATACAGCACGCCCAGGCCCAGATTGGCTTTCACCAGTTGGGTGTAGCGGTGGTGGAGCTGGGTAAACTCGTCTCGAAATATCTGTTTTGTCACATCAAAATTATCAAAATCCTGAATCTCTACGGTCCGCAGATATTCCAACCGGTCGCCCACGACCAGGGCGTAATAGACCAGCGTGACAACCATGGTGACAACCAGCACGGTCTTCACAAAGCGCACGGCCGTCCACCAGTCTGAGCGCAGCAAAAAGTAAATCGCCGACACGGCCAGGCACGCGGCCGCAATAAATTCGAGGCGGTTCAGCTTCGCCAGCACCGCGGCATTCACATTTCCAGCCAAGTTGATCGTGGGCAGTTCTTGAAAGACCGTGCCGGCCACAGCAAAGCCGAACCCGGCCAACGCCCCGACCCAGACGCCGGCAGCGAGAGTTTCTACAAATACAAAGACGCGATCAAAAAATTTCTTCATGCGACGCTCTCCACGCTCTTCACTTGAACAGCCCTACCCCAGCCTCTTTTCCCAGCACATGCCGGAGTGCACGCTCAAGACTGGGATAGCGAAATTCATAGCCTGTCCGCATGAGTACACGCGGCTCAACACGGGTGCTGGCAAGCAGGAGGGCATCGGCCATCTCACCAAAGGCGAGCCGTGCCGCAAACGCCGGGACAGGGAAAATAGTCGGACGGCCCAGGACCGTGCCGAGCGTCCGGGTATATTCTCGATTGGTCACTGCCTCGGGACCAACCACATTGATCGGGCCACTGACTTCGTCATGGCTGAGAGCGTGCTGAATCACCCCAACAACGTCGTCCAGCGCAATACAACTCATATACTGTCTGCCCTCGCCAATAACACCACCCAGGCCGAGCTTAAACGGGAAGAGCATTTTTTGAAGCGCTCCGCCGGCAGGACTGAGGACAACCCCAATCCGCAGCAAGACAGTCCGTATCCCCGTATCGGTCAGCGCCGTGGCAGCAGCCTCCCAGTCACGACAGACCTCGGCCAGAAACCCCTCCCCCGCCCCACTCTCTTCAGTCAGCGTTTCTTCTCCACGGTTGCCGTAATACCCAATGGCTGAAGCGCCCACAAAGACTTTGGGCGGCCGGGCACATATTGCAAGTGCGTCGCACAGGACCCGTGTCCCCTTGACGCGGCTGTCCCGAATCCGGCCTTTGCGTTGCGGGGTCCAGCGCCCCGAGGCGATGTTCTCACCGGCAAGATGCACGACGGCATCAAAACCTTCCAACCCGGCCCGATCTATCCTTCCCTCAGCCGGAGACCAGGCGACTTCACTTTCTCCCGCCTCAGCAGGGACCTTGCGAACCAGACGAGTCACGCGGTGACCAGCCATGGTCAGAAAAGAGACGAGCGCGGAACCAACCAAACCGCTTGCACCGGAGACGAGCACGTTCATGGGTATTCCTCCCGACTTGCGCCGCTGACTCAAGACCTCTGTTCTCATTGCATCCTTCCAAATATATCAGGCGCAGCCCTTTTTTCAGCATAGCCGGTCAACTCAACATAGCCGTCGCCTTCAAGTATTTGTCCCTGGATTGTCCCCTGGGCGCGGACCGCGCCTTCCCAATAGCGGATCACTGTAAGCATTTCCTGGTCCGCCAGATAGGGCGTAATCGTCAGGTCGATTGCCTCGCTCGGAATACGCAGCCGCCACTGAGATGGGTAGATCGTTCCGTCAACCGGGCTCTGCCAGGTTTGCAGGACATCAATCTGAAAGTCCGCCAAGGTCAGCGCCCGCGTTGTCCCATCCGCCCTGACGAGGCTGCCACTGCTCAACGGATGGATGTCACCGGCTGTCCGGCGCACCTGATACAGCATCACCTCTTGGCCGTTTGAGAGCTGCAACGCAAACCAGTCCCAGCCCCGCACATCCTCGCTGAGCACACTCGTACCCCATTCCCGGTCCATCCAGCTCAATCCCTGTACCTGGAATTCTTCCGCGCCGATACGCAGGACTCCGGCTGACCGGAGGCGCGTCAGTGAATAATAATACGACGCGTTCCCCGGCCCCACGCCTTTCTGACTCAAGCCCTTATCCCCATGGAGGACGATGGGTTTGGCCGGGGTCAGCACGAGCTGCAACCCAACCTCGTTTTCTTCAGCCGAGAGCCGCATGGACAAGGGCTGAGCCGTATCCTCGGCCACAGACCAATCTTCGAGCCAGACACGAAAGGGCCGGGCCGACGCACCCGCCAGGCCGAGCGCCACACGACTGAAACGTTGGAAGACGTGGAACTGCCCCGCGGCCACATCGCTCACCGCAAAATGCGCCATAGACACATCCCGGGTGCCCCAGGCCGAGGCGCGTTCCGGCTGACCGTGCGGCGCGGTCAGGGCCGTGCGGAAGAACGTCAACTGAAACCCGAAGTGTCGCCCGGCAGCGGATTGCAGATTGCCGGTGTAATACCACCATTCCGTCCGATAGGCCGGGTGCGGGCCGTGGTCGTCCGGAAAACGAAACTCGCGCTGTCGGTCGGCTCGCGCAAAGCCGGCGACGTCTCCACCCAAGGCCCGGCCGACCGACAGCCTGGGTTCCGCTGCCGGGTACTCGGGTGCCGACCCGAACAGATACCAGCCGCCCGCTCCGCTCAGGCAGAGCAACAGGCCGGCAAGAAGCAACCGGTAGCGAGGCATACAACTCCCTATTCCTCTCGTAACGCAAGTGCCGGCGAGGTATACGCCATGCGCAGGGCCGGATACAAGCCGGCCAGCAGAGCAGCCCCGACCGCCATCAGCAACGCCTGCACCAGGACCTCCGGGGCAATCTCGATTTGGAGTGTCCAGCCAAACGAGCGGCGATTGATGACCCGGACCAGAATGAGCGCCAGCCCCATTCCGACCGGTATGGCTAACAGCCCGGCCACAAGCCCCATCAGACCGGTCTGGGCGGTCATGAGTCTCCAGAGCTGACCCGGAGTGAAGCCGATTGCCCGCAGCACCCCAAGTTCACGCCCGCGTTCAAGCTGGAGCGCCATCAGCGCGCTCAGCACCCCAATGAAGGCTACCACAGTGGTGAGGAGATGCAGGACGGTCGTGATGGTGAAGGTGCGGTCGAAGACTGCGAGCGACGCTGCGCGCAAGGTCCGATTTGAGCGGATGAGGACAGCGTGCTCTTCCCCGGCCAGCCTTCGGAGTGAGTCCACGAGCCGGTCCACATCGGTGTTGGGCGTGGCATACACGCCAAGAGAGGAGATCTTCGGGTCGTGCCACCACTGCTCATACGTGTGCCGGCTCAGCATCACAATGCCCTGGTCCGAGCCATAGTCGGTAAAAATCCCGGCGACACGAAACAGGCGTTCCCCCCGGTCCGTCCGCAGCTGAATAGCAGCGTCGAGACTCAGCTTGTGCCGATAGGCATAGGGCTCGGAAATGATGACCGCTGCATCATTTTGAAATGCCGGCCAGATGGATTCGGGCTCACCGGCAATGAACGCAAAGGCCGCATAGCTGCGTTCCGCCAGATCAAGGGCAACCAATTGCGTCAACCCCAGGGAGGATTCAACCTGTAGTCCGCGATAGGTATTCACCCGCGCCACGCCGGGGGCAGACGACAAGCGAGCAATCAGCGCCGGGTCAAGCGTGGCATCGCTCCGGCGTGCAATCAGACTTGGCGGGGCAATATAGACATCGGCGTGGAGTGAGGATTCCAGCCACCTCACCACGGTTTGGCGAAAGCTCTGCACCATAATGCCGACCCCAACGGTCACGGCCACAGCCACCATGAGCGCGGCGATTGCCACCGCGGTCCGGCTCAGCGTGGCCACCACGCCCCGCCCACACAAGCGCCCCAGCAGCCCGCCCCACGCGCTCAGCAGAGGTTGGAGCAGGCGGATGCAGCCCACAGTCGTCAACGGCGTCATCAGAACGCAGCCGAGCAACACCCCGAACAGGGAGCCGAAACTCAGCCACAGATTCGTGCCCGATAGCCACAGACCACCGAGCCCGACAGCCAGGGTCAGCAGGCCCAGGAGTGCGGTGCGGGGTGCCGTTTGCTGAGCCCCTGTCTCAAGGGTTGAACGCTGCGCAGTCAGGCGGGGCGTCGTAGTCGTGGCTTCCCAGGCCGGCAGGAGTGCGGCCAGCACGGTTGCCCCCATGCCGAGCACTATGCCTTTGCCGAGCACGAGCGGGGTCAGGGCAAGTTCCCGCACGGTCAGGACAAAGTACAGGTCGGTAATCGTCTGCGTCACGAGCCGCACCAGGCCGTGGCTGAGGACAATACCCAGCGTCAGTCCGACGATCGTGCCACCAACACCCAGCAGCGCGGCTTCGCCCAGGATGACGGCGCATATCTCCCGCCGCGTGACCCCCTGAATGCGCAGCAAGCCCAGCAGTCCACGCCGCTGCACCACGGAGAAGGTCATGGTGTTATAAATCAGAAACACCCCGACGATCAGCGCCAGCAGGCTCAACGCACTCAGATTGAGATGAAAGGCCCGCGTCATCTGCGCAATGGCCTGGGAACGACCGCGCGACGACAGGACTTCCGCGCCGGCCGGCAGAATCCGGCGAATCATTGCCAGGAGTTTTTGCCCCCCCTCACCCTCAGGGGCAAGGACATCTATCCGACTGAGGCGGCCCACCAGCCCGAGGATTTCCTGGGCCGTTGCAATATCCGTAATGAGCAGGTTTTCAACTGCGCTGGCGTTCTCGCCGGGGTCAAGGGTCCCCACCAGCGTAATCGCCCGCTGCCGCGTTCCAACCCGGACGGTCAGGGCGTCGCCGATACCGAGGCCAAGCTGCCGGGCGGTGCCGGTGGTCAGCAATCCGGTCGCCGGCTGGGTCAGCAACGCCCGAAAGTCATTGTCGGGCGTTGCGCCCAGGGGGGCCAGATACGGCCGGAAGGGGGCCTCGGCAAAGGCGTCCACGCCGAGCAGATGAAAAATTCGGCCCGGAGAGCCCGGGACGGCAACATCGCTTTCAACCACCGGTGCAATCGCCCGGATTTTTCCGGTCACGCGCAGTCGGTGATACACGTCCTCGGACAGCCCATTGGGTCCGCCGACAATTTGATGCGTCGCCCGCCCGACAATGCTCTGCGTGGACAGCAGAAACGCCCGCCGGGCGCTTTCGTTCGCCAGGTCAATGGCCACCACAACCGCAACCCCAAGAGCCACGCCGAGTAGCGACAGCCCCAGCTGCCACGGGTGTTGGCACAAATAGCGCAGGCTGGACCGCCACAACAACCTGCTCACCGGCCGGCTCATCCGGCTGCCTCAGCGGAGTGCGGGGTGTCATGCGCAAGCAGATGTCCGTCGCGCATAGTCAGCACCCGGTCGGCCGTGCCGACTACCTCGCTGCTGTGGGTGACCATAATCAGGGTTTTGCCGCGTTTCCGCGTCAGCCGGTCCAGAAGATCAAGCACGTGCCGGCCGGTCTCGATATCCAGGTTGCCGGTTGGTTCATCCGCCAACAGCAGCAGGGGATCATGGACCAGGGCACGGGCTATGGCCACGCGCTGTTGCTCCCCGCCGGACAGCCGGTCGGGAAAGCTTCGGGCGCGGTCGGCTAAATCTACGGCGTCCAGCAGGTCGTAGGCTTGGTGTCGGTCTGCCGTCCGCCCATTCAATTCCAACGGCAGCAGCAGATTTTCTTCGACGGTCAGAGTGGGGATCAAATTGAAAAATTGGAAGATAAAACCAATATGCACACGGCGGAATAACGTGCGCTCGCGTTCACTCAGTCGAGTGAGATTCACTTCGCCCTGCTTGCCCTGCTTGGCAAGATCAGTCTGATCGGTGGAGAAGACGACTTCACCGCTGGTCGGCAAGTCTATGCCGCTTATCAAATTGAGAAGTGTGGATTTTCCAGACCCGCTCCGTCCGAGCAGAACGGTAAATTCGCCGGAGTGTATGGAGAGGTTGACCTGACGGAAGACCGGATGGGTCCGCTCGCCTTCCTGATACACCTTGGTCAGATTTCGCAACGCGATGAGGGGCCGGCCTGACCGGCTTCGAGACCGGACTATTTTCTCCTCACTGCTCATCTTACCCCCTGCTCCTTCCCTCTGCTTTTCGACGCTTTCCCATTGTATAGACGTGACACAAACTGAGAAGCCCTGCGGCTCTTGTGAGGGTGGTGTTGAGCGTAGAGGCTTGGCGATATACGGAGAGTACCGGCAACGTGAGCCTCCTGGTTTCTTATGGTCCATCCTGGGTGCTGTGGGTGGACCGCTGAGCTATTATGTCGGCGTGCGCCTTGGGGTACTTACCTGTATACCCGCTGTGACGGTCACGCTACCGGTCCTGGCCGGTGTGTGGAGCCTGGTTGTTCCCGGCCTGCTGTGGCTGAGTCCGGACTATTTCTTTACCCGGTCGTCCCAATCGTCTGGAGATGACGAGGGAGCACCGGCGGACACGTAGGTCGGCCCCTACGCCTGAGTGGACGGTTGTCCGCGCCGGGTTCGCAGCGCGTGTGGAATACGCTGGAGATCTTCCAAAATCAAATACGAGGCCGGCAGCAGTACCAGGATGATGACGGTTGCAAACAAAACACCGAAGCCGAGAGAAATCGCCATAGGCACCAGGAAGCGAGCCTGGAGTGAGGTCTCGAAAATCATCGGCATCAAGCCGAAAAACGTCGTCAGCGAGGTCAGCAAAATAGGACGGAACCGGCGAGCAGCGGCCAGACTGATCGCCTCACTGGCTGAGAGCTGCTGAGTCGTGCGTATCGTATTGGCCGTCACCACCAACACCAGCGAGTCGTTAATCACCACCCCGGCCAGGGCAATGATCCCAAACATGCTGATAATGCTCAGGCCGTAGCCGAGCAGGAGATGGCCCAGGATCGCGCCAATGATCCCGAACGGGATGCTGAGCATGACGATCAACGGCTGGCAGTAACTGCGGAACGGCACGGCCAGCAGGCCGTAGATACCCAGCAGCGCAAACAAAAAACCGATACCCAGCGCCTCAAGCGATTCTTGTTGAGACGCCTGCTCACCTTCCAACACATAACTCAAGCCGGGGTATTTCTGCATGAGCGTCGGCAGCTCCCGGCTGAGCACCTCGGCAATAATGGTATTGGCGTTGGACACGCTTTCGTCCACATCCGCGGTCACGGCAATAATCCGTCGGCCTTCCCGCCGGCGGATTTCGGTATAGGCGTAGCCGCGTTCAACGGCCGCAGCCTGAAAAAGCGGAATCTCGCCCCCTTGGTCCGTGCGCAGCATCAAGTGTTCAACCGTGTGGGCGGTACGACGCTCCTCCTCGGGCAGCCGCACCATGACCCGGACTTCGTTGCGCCCGCGCTGCTGTCGTAGGGCTTCCGCCCCGTAGAACGCGCTCCGGACCTGTCGGGCCAGGTCGGTGGCGTTGATGCCCAGGCTGCGCGCTTCGGGTTTGAGCGTCAGGCTCAACTGCGGCTTGCCGCGGGCAAAGCCGTCGTCAATATCGCGCACCCCGGCATACCCGGCCAGGGCGTGGGCCAGCTCCGTTGCCGCGGCCTCCAACGTGGGCCGGGCGCGGTGCGTCAACTGGATATCGATGGCCGCACCCTCATTGACGCCGGTCTCGGCGTCAAACGTCAGGGTTTCGATGCCGACGATACGCGCGGTCGCCGCCCGCCAGGCGTCCACAAATTCAAGGCTGCCAATCTCGCGCTGATCCGACGGCACGAGCGCCACTTGCACGCCCACCAAGTGACTTCCGCCCGCGCCCCGGCTGCCGGCACCGGGCGGGCCGAACCCCTGGAGCGCGCTTCCGATCTGGGTGTACACGCCGCGCAGGATGGCGGCCCCGCCGCTTGTCTCGACGGTGGCGGAGGCCGCGTCAAGCAACTCTTGCTGGACAC
Source organism: Binatia bacterium (assembly GCA_963664395.2). GTDB lineage: Bacteria > Desulfobacterota > Binatia > Bin18 > Bin18 > Bin18. Next base: position 490,395 of record OY761159.2, read on the forward strand.
GGCGCGCGGTCCTGAGCGGCACACCAAACGGCAGCGTGGCCTGGGCATTCACCACGTCGGCGTCAATACGCGGAATAAAACTGAACTGCACATAGCCCCCGCCCACCGCGCCGGCCGCCAGAATCAGCATGGCTATGCCGGTTGCGAGCGTGGCGTAACGGTTGGCCAGGGCGAAGCGCAGCCAGGGTTGATAGCCCTGCGTAATCCAGCGCTGCAAGAGCGAAGCAAAAAGGTGACTCGGCTTCCCGAGCACGGCCCACACCCGATTCTCGGGCGTCTGGCGAGACAGGTGGGCCGGCAGAATGAAGAGCGACTCAATCAGCGACACCGCAAACACGGCAACCACAACAGCCGGGATTTGACGAAAGAAATTCCCTATGGCGCCGGGCACAAAAAAGAGGGGTAAAAACGCCACGATATTGGTCAGAACGGCAAAGAGTACCGGTGCCGCTATTTCTTTGGTCCCTTCGACCGCGGCCTGCAAAAAGGGCAAGCCTTGCTCGCGCTTTTCATAGACGTTCTCACCGACCACCACGGCGTCATCCACCACAATGCCCAGGGTTACGATAAAGGCGAAAAGGGAGAGCATATTGATTGAGGCACCGGTTATCGGCAGAAACAGAAACGAGCCCAAAATGGAGATGGGAATGCCCAGGGTCACCCAGAAAGCCAGCTTAGGGTCAAGGAAGAGCCCGAGCAGCAGCAATACCAGTACCAGCCCCAGGAAGGCGTTTTTCACCAACAGGTTGACGCGGTCGCGGTAGATTTCGGACCGGTCGTCCCAGACGGTCAGCCCGATTCCAGGCGGCAGGTCGGGCGCGATTTCGGCCACATAGGCCCGGACGGTATCCGAGACCGACTGCGGGGTTTCATTCCCCACGCGAAAGATCTGAACCTTGACCGTGCGTTGCCCGTTGAAAAACGCCTCCTCGTCGGTCTCCTCAAAGCCGTCATGAATATGCGCAATATCGCCCACTAGAATCTGCGACCCGTCCGGCGCGGACGCCACCGGGATGTTGGCGTACTCGCGGGCAAAGTCGCGTCGTTCCTGGGTGCGCAGCAGCACTTCGCCGCCCGAGGTTTTCACCCCGCCGGCCGGGAGCTCAATTGCCGCTTCACGGACCTCACGCGCAATGCGATCGAGGGTCAGGTTATAGGCCCGCAGGTTCCGCTGCGGGACCTCCAGGCTGATCTCCAGCGGTCGGGCTGCCGCCAACTCGACCAGAGTCACGCCGGGCCGTTGCAGCAGATCGTCTCGAATGCGCTCAGCCAGATCGCGCAGGGTCTGCTCGTCCTGCGGACCATGCACCAGCAGGGTCAGCACCTGGTTGCGCACCTCAACCAGGCTGACGATCGGCCGTTCCGCCTCCTCGGGGAACGACAGAATACTGTCCACCACGTTTTTGATATCCTGGAGCGCCTTGCCCGTATCCGTGCCGGTCAGCAGCTCAATCGTCACTGCGGCGCGGCTTTCGGTCGCCATGGCGGTCACTTCCTTGACCCCGTCCAGCCCGCGCACCTCGTCTTCGATCGACAGGATAATGCCCTGCTCAACCTCCGCGGGGCTGGCCCCGCGGTACAGCACCGAGACGGTAATAGTCTCGACCACGAACTCCGGAAAAATTTCCTGTTTGACGCGTGTGCTGAGAATGAGGCCGCCCACCAGAAACAGCAGCATTGCCAGATTGGCGGCCACATGGTTGTGCGCCATCCAGGCGATGGGACCACTGGAAAACTGCCGCGTCGGCGTGTCAACAGAGTCGGCCACGGGATACTTATTCCTTGTCCGCGCGTTCGGCCGGTGGGTCCGGGTCGGAACCCACCGCCTGCAACAGCATCCCCGGCAGCGCGGCCGGCAGCGAGCTGGTCACGACGCGCTCCCCGTCCTCCAGGCCGACTCGAATCAGGACCGAGTCCTGACGACTCAGCACCACTTCGATCTGCCGAATCTCCAGTTGGTCGCGGGCGTTCTGCACCCACACGCGGTCTCCTTCGCGTACGCTGCTCCTGGGAAGCACAATCACCTGCGGCAGCATCGGGCCGAGTATGTCAACCCGGACATACTCGCCGAGCAATAAGGGCCGGCGGATCTCCGCGCCGGGTTCCAGACCAAGCGGGTCGGGGACCAAGACCAGCACCTGGGCCATACGCCCGTTTTCGGTCACAGCGCCGAGCAGCCGCGCGACCCGGCCCGTCCAGACCAGGCTGTCGCCGCTGCCCAGATCACGCCTGATGCGGGCCGCCGACCCGTGCGCTTGCCCGCTGTCCGGGAATGCCACCCAGCCCAGTTGATTGAGCGGGACACTCACCTCGACCCGAAAAGCGTCCGTACACACCAGGGTGGCGACCGCACTCCGGGCGTTGACTAATTGCCCGATTTCAACCGCCTCGTTCAACACCAGCGCATTACACGGAGCCGAGACAACCGTTCGTGTCAGGTCCAACTCGGCCTGAGCGAGACGACTCTTTGCCGCGGCAACCGCGGAACGCTTCTCTGTGAGATGGGGCTGGCGCAGGGCTAATATGCGCCCTTGCTGGGTCGTCTCAATGGACGGCTCCAAGAGGTCCCATTCTTGTTGGGCAACGACCTGATTGCCCTGTTCCACTTGCAGTTCAAACTCCGCTCGCGCCAGGTTGCCCCGCTCAACATCGACCGCCAGGCGATAATCGTGCGGGTCAATCGCAAACAGCACCTCGCCCATGTGGACCAAGCCGCCGTTGATCAGATCGTCATGTTGGGCGATGACGTAGCCCTCGACACGGGGGAAGAGAGTGAGGGCGCGATGGGCGCGGACGGTGCCATATACCTGAAGCGTGGCCTGTTCATCCTGGGCGTGAACGGTGATGACCTCAACCAGAGTCGGCGTTGCTTTTTGACTGACCTTTGGTACCGGAGGGCGGCTGGCAATCAGCGCCCAGGCACCCAGCACTCCGCCAACGAGAATGAGTAGCGGCAGTCCGAACCGGAACAGGCGCGTGCCCCACGACCTGCCCTCTTCGGCACTACTCGCGGCCTGACTCAGGTGAACGGGTGCGCGCGTCACACCAGGCTTCCTCGGAAAGAAGATGGGGCGGCCAGCCGGACGGGAGCCTCCAGCGCATCCGTCCACTTGCCACCCAAGGCTCGGTAGAGTTCCGCGCGTATACTCAGCAGGGTTTTCTGCTCGCTAATCAGGCGACGTTGGAGGGCCTGGAGCGATTGAACCGCAACGAGCACATTGAGGTAATCAATAAGGCCGTGGACATAGCGCGCGCGTGAGACATCCAAAGTTGACTGCGCAATTGTCATTTGCTGCTCAAGATTGCGTATGAGTTCTCGTTGTTGGCGTTCCTGCACCAGTGCATCTTCAATTTCACGCAACGCCTCCAGATACGTTTGCCCAAAGCCATCGAGCAATTCCTGGACCCTGGCTTTTTGCCGTACCACTTCGTTCCGGCGGCGGCCACCGTCAATCAGTGGGGTTAGCATGTCACCGATAAGCGAGCCTATCTCCTGACGAAAGAAGGTGTTCCAACTCCGCGCGCTGAACTCGTAGGACAGATTTAACACCAGACGTGGCAGGCGCTCGGCTACCGCAGCGGCGACCCGATAGTCAGCCGCTTGGAGTCGGAGCTGGGCCGCTTGCAGGTCCGGACGTGAAACGAGCAGTGTTGCCGGAGAAATCAGTTGCGGAAACGGCGGCAGCTCGGGCAGCGCTCTTCCGGGCGCGAACTCGTCAAGCGAGCCCGGCACCCTGCCGAGGAGAACCGCCAACTGATTCAGGGCCGTCTCCAGAAACGATTGGACGACCGGCACCTGGGCTTGCGTGTCAGCGAGCTGCTGTCTTTGCTGCAACACATCAACCGCGGAGCCGGCCCCGACGCTAAAGCGAAGTTCGGTCAGCTTGAGCAGGGTTTTACTCACCTGAACCTGTTCCCGCAGCACATCCAAAAGAGCGTATTGCTCCTGACTGGTGAGCCAGACGTTGACCACCGTGCCGGTGAGGAGCAGCGCCGTCGCCTCAACGTCCTGACGCGAGGCCACATATTCGAGTTGAGCAGCGGTCCGCCGTGAAGCGATCCGCTTCCAGATATCGATTTCATACGTAAGGCCCGTCGCCACAAAATAGCGGTCCGGATTCGTCGTCCGCGTCAGGCTGCTCCCTCGCAGGTCGGCCGCTTCCGGGTCAACCGTGTGTAGGCGGGAGGCACCCGTACGGAACTCGACCTGGGGGACCCGTTCAGCCCCCGCAATCCGGGCCAGGGCTTGGGCCTGCGCCAGCCGCGCCCAGGTCTGCCTCAGCTCGAAATTATCAGTAAAGGCGATCTCCATAGCGGCGTTCATTTGAGGGTCGCCAAACTCGTGCCACCATTGACCCAGGACCCGCTCTCCCGTCGCTCCATGATGATACGTCTGCGGGATGGCAACTGTCGGCTGCTCAAGGGAACGCACCGAGTATGGGCTACAGCCTGCGATCCCGAGCAAGAACAGGAGAGAAAACGCTACCATCCACCAGGAATGCATTCGTCGGGAAACGTGCTGTTGTCGTGCCATGAGCGGGAGGGGCTTTCACCTTTACGTCTCTGTATCGTTTTATTATATCGTGCAAGCCAGGGTTTGCATCAGGGGCCGACGGACGGGCAGGTCGCAACCGCCCAGTCGGCGGGCAGCCTTTGCATTGCCTCTTCTTGGCGGACTTGATAGGGGACGAAGTTGGGCGGGCGCTCGCCGGTGAGAAGCAGGACACCCCATGGTCAAAACAACCTATTTCGAAGAGTACCAGACTGGCGCGTCTCGCGAGACCTTGGGCCGGACGATTACCGAGAGCGATATTGTCACCCATGCCGGACAAACCGGGGACTTTTTTCCGCACCATGTGGACGCAGTAAAGATTCTAGACTCGATCCACCCCCTCCCACGACGCATCGCAAGGCATTGCGATCGTTGAAAGAATTTTGGCTCAGGCTCTGGAGCATTTACTAGAAAGGTCGGGTATGATACACGTTTTCTAAATAGAGATCGGGTATAAGACTCGAACTTCAGGAGGAAAGGTGCCTTTCGTTTCAACGCGCCAGGCAACGAAATTGACCGGCCTCTCTACGGCCAAGCTCCGTGAGTGGACGAGCCGGCGAGCGCTAATTCCGGCTGACGTGCCACCGAAGGCCCAAGGCTCTCCAGCACAGTATAGCTGGCAGACGATCCTCTTACTGCGCCTCGCTGTCACGCTTCGTGAAAGGTTTCATCTTGAGTTGCAAGCGCACTGTGAAATATTCAGAAGCTTACGCTGCAACCTACAAGAAAAATCATTCTTGGCACTCTGGGGTAAGCTCCTTGCCTTACACGGAGAAGAATGCTGGAGCCTACTCGACGCAGAAGATATACCAGAGCTTGCCGAAGATGTCCTTTTGATCCGGCTTGACCCGCATCTTGAGGTTCTGGCCACCAGGTTCCCGATGCCGCACCCGTTTAGTGCGCCGGGCCAACTTGACCTTTACCCGATCCAGTCGGTTTCAGGCAGACGAGCACAGACGACGCCTGCTCACCATACCAGCGACGCGACTGCGAGACAGACGGCACTGCGACGGAAATCAGCGTGATGCTGTTCGCGTGGCAATGTCGGACCACTGGTAAAAAGACCCAACGACACTCCCTTTTGCATAATGTTCCTGTCGTGTTCATGTCTGGCGACTACTGTGAGCGGAGGGTGATCGCGTGACCGCCGTAACACGGAACACTTGGCTCGAGAGGCTCGGTTATGTCGAGGAGCCTGCCGTTTTGCACATGTTGGGGGGCGGCGTGCCAGAAACCCACCCATACGCACTCGAGATTCAATCCCTTCTGCGGCCAGAGGGAGCGATTAGAGCTCAGGCCGTCTTTGATGTTGAAGGTGTCCCGACCGTCGTTTTCGTAGGGAACGATGAAGCACCGCTTTCGACCTCGGCTTTGGACGAAATTCGCCAAAAGATCTGGAACCAAAATCTTGCCACGATTGTCATCGAACTAGAGGACAACATCGCGCGAGCGTTCCCGGCGAGAAAGCTGAGAAACTCCGAAAAGCGGCTTTCGCTTAATGAGGCACGGCCGGACGGGCCTTTTTCCGCGCTCGACGTCACCTCGGCCAACCTGTCACGGAGGCTGCCAAATTGGTTTGACATCAAGGAGCGCGTCGATCGCAAGCTGCTAGCGAACCTCTCAGCCACAGTCTCAGCGCTAAGCCGATCAGGCTTCCGCAGCGTTTCCGGGTCATCGTTAAGCCGACGCTACGCCGAGCTGTTAATGGGACAAGTGTTGTTCGTCTCGTATCTGGAGCACCGCGATATTGTCGGCAGCACTTATCAGGAGCGACGCGCTGTAGGGCGGCTGCACGACCTCATCGCGAACAGTGATCACGTTGGCATCCAGACACTGATTAACTGGTTGCGCCAGGATTTCAATGGCGACTTTCTCGGCGAGGACAGTCATGACCCGTGGGCTGTACTCGACAACAATGGATATGAGTTCATTGACCAGTTTCTTAGCCGAACGGATATGGAGACCGGCCAGGGAAACTTTTGGAACTACGATTTTAGCTATATCCCGGTGGAGCTTCTATCCGGGCTTTATGAATCTTTTCTGTCGCCTGATGAGCGAGCTGAGAACGGTGCCTACTACACTCCGCGGCACCTGGCGATGCTTGCCGTCGGTCAGGCCCTTGCAGTATCGCCAGATCCACTTTCAGAAACAATTTTCGACGGGGCCTGTGGCTCCGGCATGCTACTAACTACAGCCTTTCGGCGTCTTATCGCACTGTCGGAGGCTCGCAACGGCCGTCAGCTTGGCCTTAGAGAACGTATTGATCTCTTGGTCGGGCACATTTTCGGTGCAGACATCAACCTGATGGCGTGTCGAGTGACGGCGTTTAGCCTGTATCTATCGCTTCTCGAAGGACTTGATCCAGCCGACATCATGGAGGCGCAGGAACGTGAGAAGGTCAAACTACCCACATTGGATGGAACCAACCTACGACATGGCGAGAGCGCCGACTTCTTCGCGCCCGATCATGGTTTCGCCGGAAGGCGTTTCGACCTCATCATCTCCAACCCACCATGGAAAGAGCCGCCGGCTGCGTCGGTAACCTCTGCTGATCAATGGGCCGAACGCATGGACGTGCCATTCGTCCGCCGCCAGATCGCCGGTGCTTATGCGATCCGCGTCCTCGACTTCCTTTCAGACAATGGCCGTCTTTGCCTTATCTTGCCGATTAGCCAGTTCCTCGCTCCGTCAAGCGCGCGCTTCGTATCGCACTTTCTGAAACGAGTGCAGCCGATACGGCTTGTCAACTTCGGCGACCTGCAAAACCTTCTGTTTCCCACCGCCGAAAACACCTGTCACATCTTTTTGGGTAGTGGGCGAAACAGCACCGCGCAAGGTCGTATTCCCTTCGACGAAACCTTTGATTATTGCGTCCCCAAAGCCGACATGAGCCTCGCTTATGGCCGATTGACCATGCAATCGGCCGACCGTCACATGCTCCAAACGATTACGGTTGCACAAGATCCGCAAATGCTCATTACGCTCATGTGGGGTGATGCGAGTGACCTAGCGCTATGGACACGGCTCACTACCTTCGGGACTTTTCGCGATTTCCGAGAGAGGCTGAAGGCTTCTCCTCGGTGGGTTTTCCGCAAGGGCGTGCACGTGGAGGACAAGAGCCGTCCCGCCGTCAGCTCTGGTCCGCTCCGTGACAAACACTTCGTGCCCATCCAGGCACTGAGCGCAGGCTCGCCCGTCCTGCATCGGACCCGCTTGACCAAGTGGCCTGAGAACCGATTGACGGTTGCCAGCTTAGACGACGCCCTCTTGCGGGTCTTTGACGGGCCACGTGTTCTCTTCTCCGATGGTTTCTCACGACGGGATTTATCAGTCCGTGCCGTCTACTTCGACGCACCCGCGACTTTCACCTGCAGTATCGGGGTGATCGCAGGACCGGAAGCCGATACGTTGCTGCTTCAGTTTGCCGCTGTCTATCTACGATCAAGCCTCGCACAGTACTTTCTGATGATGCGAGGTTGGAAAATGCTTTGTCAACGCAACGGTGTACATCTAACTGACATCGAGAGCTTTCCGTTCTTTGAGGCCACCGAGGCGCCTAACCCGGATACTGCACGAAGGGCACTTGAACGGACAGCGGAGAGGATGGCCGAGCTTACTCGGCTTGATGATTTCTATCAGGCCCAAAGATACAAAGAGAATCGTGAAGCTTTTGACGAGGATGTGTTCGACTTTTTCTCGCTCTCAGATGGCGAGCGTGCGCTTGTTCGTGAAACGGTTGAGATCCTTATGCCGTCCATCCGGCCACGGAGCTTCAAGAGCTTAGATACTCCAGCGCAGCAAGTCGCTAAACCGGGTGATTTCAATACATATGGGAACGTATTGGCTGATGCGCTTACCGAATGGCGCCGACGAACTGGCGGTAAGGGTCGCTTCCATGTTTCGGTCGAGACAAGCGACCCCCAGCGACCTGGCTCAATTGGAGTGGTTCGGGTCGAATATACCCCGAAAAAGACTGCCCCAGGGACAGCCGTTGCTCGGGCCGACGAACAGGTAGTTCATGCTACCCTTGCTGAACTCAGACAACTGGGCTTGGCAGTCATTCCCTCGGGTGACGCGCTTCGCTTGATTCCAGATACCCGTATCTGGATGAATGGCAAGCTCTATCTTGTCCGCCTTCTGGCGCGACGAAATTGGACCCGACGACAGGCGTTACGGGACGCTGAGCACATCGTCCGCACAGTCCAAGACCGGCAGACACTTTCGAACCAGCCGGAGGTTGCGTGACCGCTATGGACGATTGGTTTACTGCTTTCCCAATCCGTCCAGCAGCCAAAGCAGTTGAGGCCCTCTGCGAGAGTTGGCGCGTCCTGGGTGCCGTGCGGCGGCCGAATTTTCACCCTGGAACTAAAGAGCCGTACCTGACCCGAGCGCTGAAGACCCATGTAGAGCGGGTGACTGCGCACGAATATGGACTCTTGGGTATGTGGGCGACAGAAGCGGTTCAAAATGAAGTGAATTTCGATACTGGCGAGTTGATCGAGGAGCGTCGCACAGACATCGTTTATGGCTGGAACAACGAAGAGATCGGGATACAACTCGTCTTCGAGTTTAAGAAACTCAACGGTTTGGCGCGGTCTCGGAGGCACTATCTCGGTGAGAATGGTCTTGGCCGTTTCGTCACTGGGGTCTATAGCCGGGGTCAACCAATCGCTGTGATGGTTGGCGTACTGACGGATCCAGAGGATCAGGTGGTCCCACCGTTGAGGAGCGCGCTCGCTAATACCAAGACAGTCGTTTCGCTGCGACTCCGGCTTAGACCTAACGGTAAGGCTTTTGACCGGCCTTCGCAACTTTTCTTGGAGGCCGATTTTGATACTGAACATGAAAGGGACGCTAACCTCGCGCCAAGCCACGGCACAATCCGCGTAGCGCACATTTTCCTTGTGTTCGGCTACACTACACCGTAGGTGGAGAATCGTACTCAGCCTGCACAATGAGCAGCGTACCTCAGCAAGTTCAGCGGAGCGCTTATTTCCCCAACCCGAGAGTGCAATAGGTATATAATTCCCCATGCCTATATGAGGAGCATGACACCCCATGGTCAAAACAACCTATTTCGAAGAGTACAAACTCGGCGTGTCTCGCGAGACCTTGGGCCGGACGATTACCGAGAGCGATATTGTCACCCATGCCGGACAAACCGGGGACTTTTTTCCGCACCATGTGGACGCCGAGTGGTCCAAGACCAATGAGTTTGGCCAACGCATTGCCCACGGCACGCTGATTCTCAGTATTGGTGCCGGGATGACGGCCACGGAGATCAATCCGGTCTCATTTTCCTATGGCTACGACCGCGTCCGTTTTATCCGCCCGGTTTTTATTGGCGACACGATCCACGTCCGCCTCACGGTCAAAGATAAGCGCGATTATCCCCGCCGGACCACCCACGGCGTGCTGGTTGACCTGCTCGAAGTCATTAACCAGGACGGCCACGTCGTGCTGGCCTGTGAGCATCTGTCCCTGGTAGAGCGCAAGACACCCCAAGAAAGCTGATAGAATCACGGGCCTCTTGTCGTCACAGCTCCATATGGTCGGTTCCCTCACTCCACGTCCGCAATGACAAAATTCTGCTGATTCTGTTGCCACTCCAGGGTGACCGTCTCGCCTGGCATTAGGACAGTCCCTTTCAATTCACCCGAAGATGCTGCCCGCCGGGTGGCTCGACCTTGCCCTAGCCATCCCTTGATTCTCACGAGTTCGGCAACAATAATGACTGGTTAGAATGATCGTGATTTAAGGACACAAGTCCATGCAGTTCGGCGTCTTTTATCAGTTACCCTGCGCTCCGGGGCAGTCTGTTCCGCAACGCTATCGGGAGACGTTCGAGCAGATTGTCTACGCGGACCAGTTGGGTTTTGACTCCGCGTGATTGCTTCAGGTCGCCTCAAGGCTGAGGAGGCTCCCTTTCATCTGCCGATCTTGGCTCTTCTTGCGCTCTTGCTTGCAGTCTCACAGCAGCAGGCATACACAACAGCTATGCCTGCTGCGTCTGCTGAATTTCTTCGAGCTGTTCAGGCTGCCCTGGGAAACGGAGCAGTCTCTACGGGAGAAGAGACGTTGACACATTATAGCCGGAACCGTCTGCCTGGAGGCGACCGCCGTCCCTCCGGCGTCGTCTACCCTGGTTCAACGGCTGAGGTCCAAACGATTGTCCGGCTTGCGAATGAGTTCCGGACCCCCCTGTACAGTATCAGCACAGGTGAGAATAGCGGGCTGGGCTTGAAGAGTCCCTTTCAAGAGGGCTGTGTTATCGTCGATGTCGGCAAACGTATAAACCGTATTCTCGAAATCGACGAAACCTTATGCTTTGCCGAGATTGAGCCAGGGGCAAGCTATCAACACCTCTACGACGCCCTGGGCCAACGGGGTCACACACTTATGATGGACACAACGTCGGGTCCACCAGAAGGCGGTATTGTTGGCAACACCCTTGATAAAGGCGCCGGCTATACCCCCTACTTTGATCATTTTGGGATGAGCTGTGGTTTGGAAGTCGTGCTGGGTGATGGGCGGATTCTCCGAACGGCCGACGGAGCTTTGCCCGGAGCGAAGACCTGGCATGTCGCAAAGTATGGCTATGGCCCGTATCTGGATGGGTTATTTCTCCAGTCTAATTTCGGCATTGTCACCCGACTCGGCGTGTGGCTCATGCCACGCCCGCCGGCGATTCGGTCCTTTTTCTTCCTCTTTCCGGATGACGAAGATTTTGGGGATATCATCGAACTCGTCCGTCCACTCAAGCTGAACAATGTGGTTCCTTCGCTCATCAAGGTCACGAGCGATCTGTATGGCATCGGGACGGTCGCCAGCTATCCTTTTGAGCGGACGGGAGGGAAGACGCCACTTCCGGATGATATCCGCCGGCAGCTCCAAAATGAGTATGGCGTTGGTGCCTGGTGTGTGTCAGGCGCGTTTTACGGTGCGTCAGATGAAGCGCTTGAGCCCATGCTTGCGCGCGTGCAAGCCCATTTCGGACAGTCTGGCAAAGCGCGTTATATTGCTCATGAAGAAGCGCAGGAGCAGGCGCTCCTCAAGATTCATAGCGATACATTCAGCGGCCATCCCACGCGAGAGGAACTCGGACTGCTCAACTGGCGGCCGGGCGGTGGGGCGTGTTGGTTTCTTCCGGCTATGCCTATGATTGGGAGTATCGCCAACGAACACCAAGCCTTGTCCCGCCGTATTCTGCACAAGCATGGCTTCGAGTACATCACCGAATACGTCTGTGGACCACGCCTGAGCCGGGCATTGCATATCATTATCTTTAATCGCCAAGACCCTGAGGAATGCCAACGTATGAGTCGCTGTTACCGAGAGCTGCTGACGGCGTATACGGAGGCGGGCTATCCGGTTTCACGCGCCCCGCTCGATTTTCAGGCGGAAGCCATGCAGCGGCTCGAAACCTTTCCGCAGGTGTGCTCGGACCTCAAAAAAGCCTTGGACCCCAATGGCATTCTCTCACCGGGGAAGTACGGTATTCGGTAGAACGAGGAGGGCGGCATGTCGGCGCAAGAGAATCTGAGACTCTGGAATGACCATATTCGTGGCGAATTCATGGTCAAAGACGAGGACCTGTCGCTGTCCACAATGGGAGAGGACGCTTCGGTCCTGACCGTGCCAACCGGCTGGGGTGGCAAAGGCAAGACTGAGCTGAGGCCCCTCTACCGGGACGAGTTCATTCCCTCGATCCCGCCCTCGTGGACCCACACCACAACCAATCAAGCCGTAACGGATGACTATATTGTCGAAGAGGCCCACATCCAGCTCATCCATACTCAGCAGATGGATTGGTTTCTGCCTGGCATTCCACCGACCGATAAGCCTATCGAGTTTGACATTGTCCTGATCGTGCAATTCCGTGCCGGCAAAATGTCGGCTGAGCGCATTTATTGGGATCAAGCCACTGTCCTCCGGCAGATTGGACAGCTAGATTAGACCTTCGGACGACCAAGACATCATTCAAAGGAAGTACACGCACTCATGCAGTTCGGCGTCTTTTATCAGTTACCCTGCGCCCCTGGGCAGTCTGTTCCGCAACGCTATCAGGAGACTTTCGAGCAGATTGTCTACGCGGACCGGTTGGGTTTTGACTCAGCCTGGCTGGCGGAGGCCCATTTTGACGCCGGCTTTTCCACCATGCCGGCCCCGCTGGTTGTTGCCGCGGCGCTGTCGGGGCGCACCGAGCGTATCCGCCTGGGTATTGGCGTCAGCCAACTCCCGCTGCACAATCCGGTCAGCGTGGCGGAGCAGGCCGCAACCGTTGATATTGTCAGCGGCGGCAGGCTGGACTTCGGCATCGGGCGGGGGACGTGGAATCACAATTTCGCCGGTTTTGGTATTCCGTGGGAAGAACGCACCACCCGACTGGAAGAAGCGGTTGATATCCTGGAACAAGCTTGGACCGACGCCCCGCTCACCTACCACGGCCGGCACTATCAGTTCGAGTCCGTCAACGTCGTTCCCAAGCCGCTTCAGCAGCCCGGCCCGCCGCTGCATATCGCGGCCAATAGTCCGGACACGGCCGAGTTTGCCGGTCGGCGCGGCTTACGCCTGTTGATGGCCGCGCCTATTCATCCCTGGCCGGACGATTTTCTGACGCATCTCGGGCTGTACCGTGATTCGGCGGCCAAACGGACCGCGGGGAATGCGCAGGTGTCGGCCGTATTTTTTGTCTTTACGGCTCAGAATCGTGCCGCGGTGCGCAGTCAGATGGCCGACAGCTTTGCCCGTCACCCGATAGGCCAGCGCACCACATATGAGACTGCGCAAGAGAACATGGCCATATTCGGCAACCCGCAGGAGTGCATAGACCGGATTGCAGAGGTGCAGCAACGGGCCAGATTGGATTCCCTGATCTGTTCCTTCAACCCCGGCGGAACCGTTCTCCACGAGCACGTGAAGGTGGCGATGCAGCGCTTTGCGGAAGAGGTGCTGCCAAGCGTACGCGACCTGTAGTCGGCTTATCGGCCGGCGCTCCTTTCAACTAGCCCGGCTCACGAAGAAGATCGAAGCGGGCGAGCCGGTCCGCGGATGGACCGGCTCGCGGCATTCTAGGATATCGAAACCACTGTCTCGGAGGAGGCGAACCCAGGACTCCACCGTACGGAAATACCAGGGAGCCGGGTCCATAAACTCCGGCCCCCTTCGACTTCGCTCCGCTCTGCTCAGGGCAGGCTTCGACAAGCTCAGGGCCACCCCTCCAAGGACGTATGATGCAAATACCGTGTGACAGCATACGTCGAAAACGAGGGCGGGAGGTGCCGGAGCCAGCGGAACCCACCCCGTCCCTTCGGGCCACCCCTCCCGAGAGGGAAGTTTTTCCTATCCCCTCTCGGGAGGGGTGGCGCATCAGCGGTGGGGTGGGTTGTCCCCGGCTCGGCGGCCACCGCGCGTCAGACAAGCGCAGGTTCCTGGGAAGGTGCATCACACGTCCCCGTGAGGGCCAGGGAGGGGAGCACTGCGCTGGCAGAGGGAAAGGTGAAGCTGAGACACGACTCGAGCCTCCCATAATTTGGCATGAGTTAAAGTGACTCCGACATTCCATCCACTTTTGGCACATCCGGATGCATGACATCCCACGGCTGAGCACTGGCCACATAAATATCCCGCTGGGGTTGATACCAGCTCGGATCGTCAAGACTGCCCGCGTACAGGACCCTGAAGTCCGGCGCGGCGGCGTTCGTTAAGAGGACGGGAGAGCCACAGGAAGGGCAGAACCCACGACCCATGGTGTGGCCGCGGTCGGCCTGCTTCTCAAACCAGGCAAGCTCGCCCGTGAGAGAAAAGTCAGATTGTTTGACGATGACCGCCGCAAAATAGGCGCTGCCGGTTCCACGTTGGCAGTCCCGGCAATGACAATTCCCCATATAGAGCGGTTCGGCGGCACAGCTATAGCGGATCGCGCCGCACGCACAGCCACCGGAAAACGGAACCTTCATATTCAACCTCCTTCTCAAAACTACATTTCTGCAAGCGCAACTGCCGGCTGAAGTTCTTTCAGGCGCGGATAGACTTCCTGAGCAAAGAGTTTCATGCCTGTGACCGTCTCTTGATGGTCAAGGAAGCCGGCCTGGCCCATCAGCAGGAGTTGACCAAAGCCGCCCACGTGTTCGTAAAACTTGACGATCTGCCGGTAGACGGAATCCGGGTTGCCGGCAAAGACCAGCCCGTGTTCCATAAAGCTCTCCAGCTTCGGGTTCTGGAACATCTTGAACACGCCCGAGGCCGGTCCTTTCATCGCCTCGGCCATCGCCGGCGGCGGATGATAGCCCGGCGGGCTGGTGAACTGGAACGGCACTTTATTGGCCTCTACATACCACATCAGCTTGCGCGCCCCGGCATAGCCTTCTTCATCCGTCTCACCCGTATACACCAGGGCGGCATAGGCAAAACGATCCAGGCCGGCAGCCGGCAGGCCGAGTTCGGCCCGGCGCGTACGATAGGCGTCAAACACCCGCTTTGACCCATCGAAGCCGGTCAAAAAGCAGGCCACGATATTACCGCGCTCACCAACCGTCTGGGCAGAGCCCGGACTGAGCGCCGTGATCCAGACGGGCGGATGTGGCTCCTGATAGGGTCGGGGCCAGATATTGACCTGACGGTGATGGAAGTATTTACCTTCCCAGTTGAACGGCCCATCGTGACTCGTCCAGGCCTTGAGGATCAAGTCATACGCCTCCCAGAAGCGCTCCATCATGCGCGTGGGTCGATGGTTGCCGGCCGACATTTCATACGGCACACCGCGCACAAAGCCGACCTCCAGACGGCCGCGCGAGTAGACATCGACCATGGCCATTTCTTCCGCCACGCGCACGGGCTCACGCCGGTTGGCAATCGGGTTGCCGAGAATCAGCAGCCGGGCCGTTTTGGTTTCACGGGCGAGGATGCCCATGATGACGGGGCCGGCCGGGTTGAGATTGGTCGCGGTCTGATGGTGCTCGTTCACCATGATGTCGAGCCCCAGTTCCTCGGCAATGAGCCATTCATCGATAAAGCGGTGATACAGGTCGGCGCCGATTTTCGGATCGTAGTAGCGATTGGGGAGGGTGACGCGGATCGAGTCGTACTCTTTCGCATCGGGCAGGAGATGATAGGCGTTTTCGCTGAAATGCCAGACGCGCATGGGCACGGCTCCTTTATCTATACTGAGGCAAGAAACGCTCCGACCCGCTCGGCGAAGACCTCCGGCTGTTCCAGGTGCGGCCAGTGTCCGGCTTGGTCAATGACGGTGAACTGCGCACCGGGAATAGCGTCACGATAGGCCGTGCCATAATAGTCGGGGGTCACAAAACGATCCCTCGCCCCCCAGACGAGCAGCGTCGGAAGAGCGACCCGATACAAGCGCTGGCGCAACTTGGGATTATGGAAATACGGCTCCCAGGCATACAGGGCGGTCGCTTCCCGGTTGCGGGCAATCGCGGTGAGCTCAAGATCGGACAGGCTGGCGTAATCGACCGCGGCCCGAGCCGGATCGTGGTATTGCAGCCGGGTGACCTCTTCCGGCGGCAGGGCGAAAATATCCGGGATGTCGCGCGTCTCCCGGTCACCGACCTTGATACCGAGCGGCGCAACCAGGACCAGTTGGCCGAGACGAGCCGTAGACTTGACCGCCATTTCGGCGGCTATCCAGCCACCGAGCGAGCAGCCGATGACGACCACCTCGCGGAGATCAGACTCGTCGAGCAGGTCGAGATAGAGATAGGCCAGGTCATCCACCGTGTCGATATCGGCCGCATCGGGTGCCTGGTCAAAGCCGGGATGGGTCGGCAGGATCACCCGGCCCTGCTTGGCCAGCAGAGAAAAAAACGGGGCCTGGGGACACGGCCCATCTTCGCCGTGTAAGACCAGTATCGGGCGGCCCTGTCCCTGCTCATATACGTCAAGTTGCACGCCGTGCAGCGTCAACCGGCGCGACTGGATGGTAGGACTCATGCTTCACCTGTGTCTGGGGGAACTGTACGGGGGCGGGAGCAGCTTGTGAAGTCCCACCTTCCGTATGCGGTAGATATATTGCCCCATGCGGAAGTCCGAGTCCGACCTCCTGTTATTGTCCGTCTGAGGCGGCGCTCCCAGGAATGTTGCCGGGGGCGTCGGCCACACACATGCCCACATCCGCCGCAAAGCCGTAGGCCGCCCCGACAGCTTCCACGCACGTCAGCTCGCTTTGACATTCACTGTCGCTGTCACAGTCCCCTTGCCCCGCACTGCACGGTCCCATGACTTGGCAGTAATCATCGTGTCCAGGGGACAGCACCGGGCGGTCCGTCTTGCGTGTTTTGTAGTACCACCCGCTAAAACGGACCCATAATTCGTTCGTCCCGATGATCTCTAAGTACTTCGAGGGACCGCTGCCACCCGGCTTATAAATTTCGATGATTTCATCTCCGGTGGCGTCCCCTTGATACCCCAAATAAAAACTGCTCCACCGCCTCCCACGAGACGGCACATTCCCTTCCGGTTGGAAGGGATAGTACCACACCGTATAGG
Organism: Binatia bacterium; assembly: GCA_963664395.2. Classification (GTDB taxonomy): domain Bacteria; phylum Desulfobacterota; class Binatia; order Bin18; family Bin18; genus Bin18. Next base: position 507,454 of record OY761159.2, read on the forward strand.
TCGGATTCTCGATCCGTAAACCCGAGGGATATCGAAACAAGGAGGCCGTCACAATCAGTTCCTGCCCCACCCATGCCTGGGCCTCAGCCGCCGTGGTAGCGCCGCCCCGGTACTTGTCCGCCTCATAAATCTCATACCGCCCGTAGAGCGGGTTCAGGTCCTTATCCGTCACTTCATACGGCGGAGTGTACTCCTGGACCCGTGTCCGTGTTTGCCCCGCAGCACTCCCCCCCACGAGCAATAACAGAACAACGCAGAGGAGTTTTACGGTCCAGCGCAGATACAACAATCGCTTCACACCGCTCAGCATGGGCTGCACCTCCTCACCGCAATCGAGCCTTCTGCTCACGCCGCAAACAAACGTTCGACGTTCCCGTGTAATATCTGCTCACGCTCGTCATCGGAGCAGGCCAGCTTCTCCACCAGTTCAATGGGCCGCTGCCAGAAACCGTAGGGATGGTCCGTGCCCAGCACGAGCTGATGGGCGCCCATCAGCGACAGGCACCATTCGAGCGGTTCCGGCTCATAGGCGACCGTATCCATATACAGTTTCTTCAGAAATCGACTCGGCTCCTTCACCACATCCTCCCCACCAAAAGCCCCCAGCATGCCGTCCAGCCGACCCATCAAATACGGCACGGTAGCGCCAACGTGGGGAATGATGATCGGCGCGTCCGCATAGTCTGCCAGCATCCCGGACAGGGCCAGACGCATGGCGGCAAGGGTATTATCAACCATAAACGCCAGCACCGGCACCGGCACCAAGTCCGTCAAATAGCGCTGATTCAAGGGAACAGTGGGATGAATAAAAATGGGCCGGCCGAGCTCGGCCATACGCGCGAAAATGGGACGGAACTCGGGAGCGTCGAGCGGCTTGTCGTTGATATTGGAATACAGTTGAAGACCCCGAAAGTGAAGCTCCGAGAAACAGCGGTCGAGTTCCCTGAGCGTCGCCTCAGTGTCCCCAAAGCCCAGAGTCGCATAACCCCAAAAACGGTCCGGGTGAGCGGCAATGAGTTCGGCCAGGAGATCATTCGCAATCCGGGCCAACTCATCCGCCTGAGCGCCCCCTACCCGGTCCGGGCCGGGCACGGCCAGACTCAGGATGGAGATGTCGATGCCGGCCTCATCCATATGCGCCAGCTTGGTCTGCATGTCGTATAGGGGCGGCAGCATCGGAATGGTTAAACCCTGACAGCAGTGAAAGTGATACGTGCCGTCTACCAGCCGGGTGTAGGGAAAGTCACTCCGTTTTTCGAGCGTATGAGCGATGTGCTCGGATAAGAAATGGGTGTGAACGTCGATTTTCATGCCCGGACTCCTCTCTCCTTGCGCCGCCACGTTTACCCGGCCTTGCGGGATTCGCTCCGTGCGTCAAAACCGCCCTCTTCAGGGACATGTCCATACACGTCACGCACGTAGTATTCGGACTGATGGGTCGCGGGTCGTCCGCCCCAGCCATACTCGATCAGCCAGCCCGAGGGTGTGCGGAAGTAGAATGAATACATCTGGTCGTTGGAGTGTTTGCCGGGGGTGATAGCGACCGGCACTTTATGCTCGCGGACGATCTCGTAGGTCAGGCCCACGTCGTCCAGATTGTCCACCTCGACCATAATGTGATTCAGGCGCTGCTCGGATGGGCCTATCCCAAAGGCCACGGAATGGTCACGCTCATTGCAGTGCATAAAAACTGGCGCGATGACCTGCTTGCCCCGCTGAATCTTGTATTCCACGCTGCCGCGCATGCCCAGGGCACGATAAAAGCGATAGGCCGCATCCGTATCCTGTTGACCGACAATACAGTGTCCCAAGCCGCCCGCGCCGGTCTTGAACCGCCCGTGCATGCGGCGTCCGGGATAAAAAGGCTGGCTGAACTGTACCTGCGGGCCGTGGAAAATCTCGACCGGATTGCCGTTGGGGTCGGCGAGTTTCAACACCTCCAGCACGCGGCGCTCGGCGGCCTCGTCCGGCGATCCCAGGCGGTAGGCGATACTCGCTTCGGTCAACTGCTGCTGCATCTGCCCGAACTCCTCAGGCCCGGCAACCCGAAAGCCCAGGTAGCGCAGATCGTCGCTGGGGTCGTCGTGCAGGACAATCCGATGATGCCAGTAGTCCAGGCGCGCGTAGCAGCGGTCGTCTTCGCCCTCATCCACAATTTCCCAACCGATGATATTGGCCGCAAAATGCTTCCAGGTGTCGAGGTCTTTGACGCCAACACCCATATAGCCCAGCTCTGTAACGTGAATCATATTTCCCTCCTCTGGAATTGTTCTCCCACATCCTGCTCTACCCGCTCCTGCCTGTGACCAATCATATCCTTACTGTCAAGACAGATACAGAGACAGGTGGGATGCGGCTTCCGTTCCGGCAAGGAGTACGCTACCGTGACCTTCTCGTCTCATGCCTGTCAGGTGTAAAGCGGGAAGGATATATCGCAGGACGGGAGCTGCCATGATCCGAACAACGGTCGTAGGAAGTTGGCCTCTGCCTGAACAGTACCGTAACCGTTTGTTGCAGTATCACCGTGGACAGTTGCCAGACATGCTCGTCAGACCGACGTTAAGCGGCGCGGCAGAGGTGGCCATCCGTGAGCAGCAGGCGACCGGCGTGACTCAGTTCACGGGTGGCGAGTTTTTCGCTGAGGTCTTCATTCAACACATCCCCCGCCAACTCACCGGGGTCCGCCTGGTGAAACCGCAAGCCGACGCATTACGGACGTATACGGATGTGGCCCGCTACGAACTGAGCGGCGATATTGAGGCTCCCCGCGGTCTGGGCTATCTCGATGCCTTCCGCCGCGAATCTCACATTGAACCGCGCCTGGATAAAGTTGCCGTCCCCGGTCCTTTAGAAGTGCTCGGCCACCTCAAATGGACGGAGGCAGTCCAGGCACAGCTTCCGCGGGCAATCGCAATCGTGAATCGGGAACTGCGCGGACTCGCGGCAGCCAAAGTCCGCGAGATCCAACTGGATATTCCCACGGTCGCCATTCGCTCCGTCCTGGGCCGCCTTGCTCCCGAAGAGGCGGCTGATTTGATTGCCGGCAGCTTTGAAGGCGTGGACGCAACCAAGACCATCCACTGTTGCCTGGGCGACCTCGGCTCGCAGTCGGCCGTCACCACCCATAATCTCCACGCCCTGCTGCCCTATATTGAGCGGCTGGCCGGCGTGATCGATAAGGTCCACCTGGAATGCTCCCACCCCGGCCAATGGGCCGACCGGGCCTGTCTGCGCGATATTCCGTCAGGCATGCAGGTCATTGCCGGCATTGTTGATGTCAAAGCGCCGGTCGAGACCAACGCGCAGATTGAGGAGCGCATTCGTGAGGTGCTCAAATATGTCGCCGCAGACCGACTGTGGATTGCGCCGTCCTGCGGCCTGGGCCGCCGCACAACCGATATTGCGCTTGGCAAAGTCTCGCGCATGGTTGCGGTAGCACAATACTGCTGACACAGAGTATATGTCGGTGGAGGGAGGGATCAGGATGTCTGAATACACGACCGTGTTTGGTTCCCTGGCGCACTACGAGAAAGGCCGAGTCGAAATCATTCAGGACAAGGCCCGACATTACGCCTTTTCCAACATCTTTGAGGTAGCCTCTCAAGCACAGCCGTATGAAAAAATAGCGGTAGCGAAAAATCTGGAGTACGTGGTCGAAGTCCTGCGCGCGGAAGGCCGCTCGGACTGGTTTACGGCTGCGCACGATGAATTCGCGGTGGTGATGGACGGACAAGTAGAGATCCATCTGGTCAAACTCGACGCGCCGGACTCCGTTGTGTCAGCGGACACTCAAGGGTCGGTGCGCCTACCCGGATCGCCCACCGGCAAAAAGATGGGCTGGATGAAACTCCGACGCGGACATCAGGCCCTGCTCCCGGCGGGTGCGGCCTATCAGTTTATGGCCGAACAGCCGGGTGTTATTCTGCTGCAAACGCTGCAAGGCCCGCTCACGCTCGAAAAATGGGCGGATATTTGCGCAGCCTAAGGAGAAAGACCATGAGCGATGTTAAAGCTTCGGCACCCGACAAACGGACCGGCTACAAGAGTTTTGAACTGGGACGGTTTTCTTTTTCACGCGACGAGTATTTCGTCACCGTGGGCTGGCCGGCCAGAGAAACACAACTCTCCCACACCATGCCGGCGGACGCGTTTCTCAAGGCCCTGATACGCGATGTGGCCTGGGGGTTCTTTTACGGCTGGGTCAATTTTGATGCGGTACTCGGCACCCGCAATCGGTATGGCAGCGTAGAGCTGTATGCCGGGCGCTATAACGATGGCTATCATGACTCCGGCCTCGACTATGTCGAGACATTTGAGACGCCGGAGATTCTCGAAACCTTCAAGGCCATGCTGACCGATTGGACGAATGCCGGCTTTGATCCGTTTGCCGCGCCCGCGGAAACCGGCACCACAGTCTTCGGCAAAAAGAACGGGAGCAATACCGCGGCCATTGAGCGCAACCGGGAGACGTGTCGGCGTATGCCCGGTTTGCCGGGCGATGCCTCGCTCCGCTCGGATGAAAACGGCTACCCGATCAACCGCGCATTTGCCGATGTCGAACAGGACGAACCGGAGATTCAGGCCGAGCCGGGCTTTGAGAACGAAGTGCACGCCATTAATCTCTTCAAGTATCTGTCCCGCTCTGACGTGACCTGGAATCCTTCCGTTGTTTCCGTGTGTCGCAACAGCCTGTTTTGCCCGACCACCGAGGAACACGCCTTGCCCGTCATTCACGGTAATGATCGGGTGGAATGGTTTATCCAAGTCAGCGATCAAATCACCTGGCAGGTGAGCGACAAGGAAACCGGGCGGCCTCGGGCCAGAGTTGTCATGAACCCCGGCGATGTGGCTGCCATGCCGGCCGATATCCGGCACCAGGGCTTTTCGCCCAAGCGGGCCATGCTGCTGGTCTGGGAAAACGCGACGCCGGGTCTGCCTGAAAAATACGATAGCGGAGAGCTCTCGCCCTATCCGATTGATATGTAATCAATATGTAATCAAAAGGAGGACAGCATGAAATTCGGAGTGTTGTATATTCCCGACTATTACGAAGAGCGCCACAAATCGTCCAGCCATTACTACGGCGAAATGCTGGAGCAGATCGACCTGTGTGAAGAAATCGGTCTGGATAGCATCTGGTTTGCCGAGCACTACGTCGGCGGCTATGCGTTTCCCTCGCCGCCTATTTTTGCCGCCGCGGTTGCGCAGCGGACGAAGCGCGTCCGCTTTGGAACCGGGGTGACGCTGTTGCCGCTGACCAATCCGATCAAGACGGCCGAGGAATATGCGATGCTGGATGTCCTCAGCGACGGACGGCTCGATTTCGGTATCGGCCGCGGCATCCTGCGCCGCGAGTATGACCTGTTCGGGATTAATCCGGACGACAGCCAAGGCCGCTACCACGAAGCGCTCGATATCATCCTCCAAGCCTGGACCCAGGACGAAGTCACGTGTACGGGCACCTACTTCAACATCGATCATGTCAAAACTCTGCCCAAGCCGGTTCAGCAACCCCACCCGCCCATCTGGGCTGCCGCCGTGGCCTCACAAGAGTCGTTCATCTGGACGGGCGAGCGGGGCTATAACGTCATGCTTGTCCCATTCGCCTATCCAACCTTTGGACCGCTCCGCGAGCGTGTCGATTTGTATCGCCAAACCTTAATTGACAACGGGCACGATCCGGCTCAAAGAGAAGTGCAGGGCGCCTACCATCTGTATGTAGCCGAAGACGATGCTCAGGCACGTCGTGAAGCCGAAACAGAGTTAGACCGGTATCTCAAATTCTTCGCCAGCCTGGATAAGCCGTGGCAGTCGACAGACTACAAAGCCTATGGCAAAGGGCTCGGCGATATCTTCTCTCAACTCAACTACGACGTTATGGACAAAGGCGATGGACTAATCTTCGGCAGTCCCGAGCGCTGTGTTCAACGCATCAAGAACATCAAGGCAGGATTGGGCCTGACCTATATGCTGTTTGAGGTCAACTTCGGCGGCATGGCGCACGACAAGGTGCTGCGCTCGCTGGAACGTTTTGGCAAGGAAGTGTTGCCGCACGTGCGCGATGTCTAGTCTTCGCTCACTGTAACGTGTGATGCAAAAAGGAACCCACCCCGCCCGGCGACCTCAGCGCGTCTGGCGAGCGTGAGTTCCTGGGAATATGCACCACACGTCACTGTAGGGGGAGCATTGTGAAAATCGCCATTATCGGTGGGGGTATCGGCGGCATGACGCTGGCCCTATCGCTACATGACGCCGGCCTCGCCGATGTGGAGGTGTATGAATCCACTCACACTATCAGTGAGTTGGGAGTCGGCATCAACGTGCTGCCCCACGCGGTCCGCGAGCTGACCGAACTCGGTCTGCTGGACGGCCTCGCCGCGGTCGGCATCCCGACCGGGGAATTGGTCTTCTACTCCAAACACGGCCAGCGCATCTGGGGCGAGCCTCGCGGCCGCACCGCGGGCTATCACTGGCCCCAGTTCTCGATTCATCGCGGCGAGCTGCTGCAAGTGCTCCACCAGGCCGTATTGGAGCGGCTCGGCCAGACACGGGTCCACACCGGCCACCATTTGGTCCGCTTCGGGCAGGCAGGGGGAAGGGTCTGGGGCGAGTTCGTCGATAGAGCCGGAAAGGCATCCGCACGTCGGGTCGAGGCCGACCTGCTCGTGGCCTGTGACGGTGTCCACTCGGTCGTCCGTCAGCAACTCTACCCTGACGAGGGTCCGCCCAAGTGGAACGGGATTACCATGTGGCGTGGGGTCAGCGTGGGAGAGCCGTTTCTGTCGGGCCGCACGATGCTGATGGCCGGTTATTTTCAGCGGCGGGTGGTTGTCTATCCGATTTCAAAACGCCACGCAGACCAGGGCCGGGCGCTCATCAACTGGGTGGCGGAATTCAAGGTCGCTGACGATCAACCCATGCCCCTGCAAGACTGGGCACACACGGCGCGTCTTGAAGAAGCCTTGGCTCCCTTCACTTCGTTTACCTTTGATTTTCTCGATGTACCGGCGCTGATGCGGCAGGCCGAGACGATTTACCAATACCCGATGGTTGATCGCGACCCGCTGCCGACCTGGGACTTCGGGCGGGTGACGCTGCTGGGCGACGCGGCCCATCCCATGTATCCGGTCGGCTCGAACGGCGCCTCCCAGGCGATTATTGACGCGCGCGTACTGACCCGGCAACTCGCGCTTCAGTCTTCAATTGAGCACGCCGTGACAGCCTATGATGCCGAGCGTCGCCCGGCTACGGCAGCAGTTGTTCAGGCCAATCGGAAGGTCGGACCGGAACAGTGCATGGAGCTTGTCGAGCAACGCGCCCCGGATGGTTTTACCAATCTTGACGAGGTGATCAGCCGGCAGGAGTTGGAAGACATCTCCCGTTCGTATAAACGTACAGCCGGATTTGACCCGGACACATTGAACAACCGACCGTCGTTGTCGGTTCGTTAGAGTCATCGCCTTTACGTCCTAAAATAGCTCCGATTCGATCTCTTTCATGTATTTGTTCGTGTAGTAAAGGTCAGGGTCTTGCTTTCGAGGTCGAACACGAATTTCAAAACCAGGATCGTCAGCGTTTGTCGCATTAAATAACACCAAGCCAATACCGAATATCTGGCACAGGGAATCAAGCCGTGAGATCTCTTCTGGCATAGCCTTTTTGGGGATGACCAGGTATGACTTGTGGCTGAACAGGCAGTATGCACAGGATTGACCGAATGCTGTGACTAGCTGATTCGTATCCGTCTTTATTTCCGCAGACACGATTTCCACAGGCGACTGAATAATGTCGCTCGACTTTGAAACACGCTTACCGATTACGTCGGGCGTCCCCCATTTGTCGCGAAACTTGCTCCCACCAAGTGAAATCGCTTCAGTTACATCTTCAAGTTCGCTCTTTATCCAGTCAGCGAATGGCAAATAAAAGCTTTCCTCCTTCGGTACCGGAGCAGCGCCACGACGAGATTCTTCTTCTTCCATCTTGGAGAATTTACGAAGTCGAAATAGTCCACGAGACGGTTTTTCGACTTTTCTCTTAAAAACCTCCTGCAAATTGAATATGGCACCCGCAATCGAGTTGAGGTTGAGTGAGTCATCTTCGGCCTTGATAGCCCTTTGGAGATCTGCGAACTTGACCCCTTCGGGTCTCGACTCCAGGATATTAAGTGCCGTTCTACGTATTCGATCTCCTTGCGACTTCTGCTTCATAGTTACATCCTCCTTACCCCTGGTCACGAAAAGGCTTCCCGTCACGCAGCGTATAGCGGTCTTCCGAGGGGTCTTTCAGAAAATCAAAGGCGGGATTCTGCCCTGCCGCCCGCAGCCACTCCTTCTCATCCATATCGGTGCTGTCAGCCTCTTCCGGGAAGACGATAATGACCCGCACACGACTCGGGCCGGAGAGCGGAAGCGGGGCGTCCAGATGCAACTGGTGCTGCTCGTCAATGGTTCCCATCACTTCCAGCGCTTTCGAGGCAGATTCCTTCATATGTGCTCCTTGTGGAGAAGAGAAAAACTTCTGCCGTACCAGAGATATGATGCAAAGAAAGCGGTCTCCCTCTTACCCGCATGCGGCAAAACGTTCCAAATGGTGATCCGCGTCGCCAAAGGTCTGGGCGATCATGGTCAGCCGGCGAAAAGTGTGACTGACCTTCAATTCCTCGGTCATGCCCATCCCGCCGTGCAACTGAACGGCCTCCTGGCTGATGTGACGGCATGCATCCGCAATATGGATTTTTGCCGCGGATATGACCCGACGGCGTTCGTCGGCATCCGCGCTGTCGGCCTTCACGCAGGCCAGACAGGCCATGGATTTGGCCTGCTCGTGGATGATCGTCATATCCACCATGCGGTGTTGCAGCGCCTGAAACGAACCAATCGGCACCCCGAATTGCTTCCGAGTTTTGAGGTATTCAAGCGTGGTATCATTCGCAAACTTCATAGCCCCAACCGCCTCAGCGCACACCAGGGCGGTCGCATAGTCCACCACGGCTTCGATCAGCGGCAGGGCATGACCTTCCTGGCCTAGCAGCGCATTGGCGGGAACAACCGTCCCGGCAAAACGCACATCCGCGGCGCGTAAATTATCAATCGTGCGATAGGACGTGAGCGTCACCCCCGGCGCGCTGGCGTCTACCACAAACAGGCTGATGCCGTCGGCATCGGTGGTGTTGCCGGCGGTGCGAGCCGACACAATGAGTTTATCAGCGCAGGGCGCGTGCAGGACGACACATTTCTCGCCATCAATCGTATAGCCATTATCGGTCTTCTCCGCCCGACAGGCGACATGCGCCAGATTATAGCGTGCCTCGCGTTCGGTTTGGGCGAACGCCAACTTGCACTGACCGGTGATGAGAGCCGGCAGAAGCTCTTGCTTTTGGGCCGCACTGCCGCCCCGGGCAATGAACTGGCCGCCCAGACCGACGCTGGCCAGATAGGGCTCGACAATAAGTCCGTCGCCAATCGCTTCCATGACCGGCATCAGGTCTACCGCAGTACCCCCAAAGCCACCCACCTCACTCGCAAAGGGCAGGCCCAGCAGGCCCATCTCGGCGAACGTTGCCCAGACGTGCTCACTATAGCCCTGGTCGGACTCGATGATCTCGCTGCGAGCGGCAAAGGTGTATTCTTTGGTCAGGAATTGCCGGACGCTGTGCGTCAGCAGTTGTTGTTCTTCGCTGTAGTCGAAATTCACGCTGCGGTCTCCTGTTTACAAGCCAGTTTACAGACTCGGTTTACAGACCAAGTGACGCCTTGGAAATGATATTGCGCTGGATCTCATTGGAACCTGCATAGATTGAGGTCTTGCGGTAATTGCAGTAGCGCGGGGCGATATTGGCTGTGCGCTGGTCAAAATCCGTGGCGTGCAGCGACTGAAACGGCTGCGCGAACGGCCCGACCGCTTCCAGCATCAGCTCCGTGAGCGCCTGTTGGATTTCCGTCCCTCGAATCTTGAGCAACGACACTTCCGCGCCCGGCGCTCTCCCGCCCCGCATCTGATCCAGAAAACGGAGATTGGTGATCTCCAAAGCCATAAGCTCGACTTCCACCCGAGACAGCCGGTCGCGGAAACGCGCATCTTCAATGAGAGGGGTACCGTTTTTGAGCTGCTGTGTCGCCAGCTCTTTCAACCGCAGCACTTCTCGCTTTGACGCGCCAGTGTTCCCGGTGCCGAGTCGCTCATGGCCGAGAAGATATTTGGCAACGGTCCAGCCGTCATCTTCTTTGTGGACGAGATTCTTGGCCGGGACTCGCACATCGTCAAAGAACACTTCGTTCACTTCATGACCGCCGTCCATAAGCATGAGCGGGCGGACGCTGATACCCGGCGTTTGCATATCAATGAGTAAAAAAGAAATACCTTGTTGTCTTTTTGGAAAATCAGCATTGGTCCGGACCAGACAAAAAATCCAGTCTGCGTGCTGCGCCCAGGTGGTCCAAATCTTCTGTCCGTTGACGAGATAGGAGTCGCCCTCACGGACCGCGCCGGTCTTGAGGGAGGCCAAGTCAGATCCGGAACCCGGCTCGGAATAGCCCTGGCACCAGAACACGTCGCCCTTATACATGCCGGGCAGAAAGCGCTGTTTCTGCTCTTCGGTGCCGAATTTATGCAGGACGGGCGCACACATGGACACCCCAAAGGGAATCCGGGGCGGGCAGCCGGCATAGCCGCATTCTTCTTCAAAGATATGCCGCTGAACGATGGTCCAGTTCGTGCCGCCCCACTCTTCCGGCCAGTCGGGCGCCCCCCAGCCTCGCTCTGCCGTTATTTTTTGCCAGCGCAGCAGGTCCTCTTTGGTCAACTCTTCATAGTCGACTACTTTGTCACGCAGTTCGTTCGGCAGGTTGTCTTTGAGCCAGGAACGGACGGCGTCACGGAAGGCCATTTCCTCCGGGGAATAGTTGAGATCCATGGCGTACTCCTCAATTCGTATCGTAATTCGTTATTTGAGACCTGGAAAAAAGGCAAGCCTTCGTACAAACAGGCTCCTCTTTCTGCTTACAAGCCAAGAGACATCTTGGCAATAATATTCCGCTGGATTTCATTTGAGCCGGCGTAAATCGACGCTTTCCGATGGTTGCAGTATCGGACGGTCAAGTTTGCTGTCTGCTGGTCCAGTTCCGTAGCCCCGCCGGTTACCCCAATGGGTCGATACGGTGCTGCCAGCGGACCGGCCACCTCCAGCAGCAATTCGGTCAGGGCTTGTTGAATTTCCGTACCACGCAGTTTGAGCAGCGAGACCTGTGCGCCAAGTTCCCGGCCTCTTTGCATCTGGTCCAGAAAGCGGAGGTTCGTAATTTCCAGGGCCAGCAGTTCCACTTCGACTCGGGATACCCTATCCCGGAAGCGTGGATCATCGAGGAGCGACCGGCCGTTTCGCTGTTGTGTTGCTGCCAGCTCTTTGAGTCGGGCCAGGTCCCGTTTGGATGCTCCAATCTCTCCGGTGTTGAGGCGTTCGTAACCCAACAGATATTTGGCAACGCTCCAGCCGTCGTTCTCTGTGTGCACCAGGTTCTCAAGCGGTACTTTCACCTCGTCGAAAAAGACTTCGTTGACCTCATGCAGCTCACTCATCAACAGCAGCGGTCGCACACTAATCCCCGGCGTTTTCATGTCGATCAGGAGAAACGAAATCCCCTGCTGTTTTTTTTCGGCTGAGGGGTCTGTCCGCACAAGACAAAAAATCCAGTCCGCAAAATGGGCCCACGTCGTCCAGGCTTTTTGACCGTTGACAACATAATGATCACCCTCCCGCACCGCGCGGGTCTTGAGCGCAGCGAGGTCTGAGCCCGCACCTGGTTCGGAATAGCCCTGGCACCAGGCAACATCGCCGTTATAAATGCCTGGTAAAAAGCGTTTTTTCTGCGCTTCAGTCCCGAAGCGGAGGAGAACCGGTCCACACATGGGAACCCCTGTGGGCAGCAGCATAGGACAGCCGGCGGTCGCGCACGCCTCTTCAAAAATATACCGCTGAACCGCGGTCCAATGCGTACCGCCCCACTCTTCAGGCCAGTGCGGAGCCACCCAGCCCTGGGTGGCAAGAATCTTGTGCCAGCGCAGATAGTCAGCGCGACCGAGGTCGTGATAGTTCACGACCTTCTCGCGGAGGTCGTCCGGGAGATTGGCACGAATCCAGGTCCGGACGGTGGCGCGAAAAGCCAGCTCTTCCGGCGAATAGTTCAGGTCCATACTGTTTCCTTGAACGGTAGAGCATTATGTATCAGGCTGCCAAGTAAATCCTAGCCCATATCCCGGTCTATATCCCGGCCTCTATCTTCGGCTCACTGCCGGGGGATACAGCCCCGAGTGGGTTTGCTATGCTTCCCCGACGATTCGTCATTAGACGATTCATCGTTGACGATTCACCATCGACCATTCCAGGACTGGAGGATTTGGGTATGTCTTCCCGCACCGCACCACACTCTCACGGACAACCGATCTTTGGCATGCAGAAACCGTTTATTTCTGAAGTCGTGCCGCCCCAGGAACTGTCCGGACCGGCCTGGTGGTTCGGCTTTCACCGCAACCGGCTCCTACTTCAGCAGACTGACGCGACGTTTCAGGTGCCCTGCCTGGAACGCTTTGAAGAGTTGGGAGTATCTGCGGGGAATCGGCATTATCTTGGACGGTATGACGGGCGGGCGTGTTATGCCGTTGATGTCCTGGACAAATCGGTTCCCGATCACCTGGACTTCAAGGACCTGCGGCAGGCACACAGCGGAATTGACGAAGATTTGTTTGTCCTGGGGGGTCGCGCCGTCCAGATTGTTGAGTGGGACCGCAGCCATCAGTACTGCGGGCGGTGTGGAACTCGGAATGAAACCAAACAGGATGAGCGGGCCAAGCGCTGCCCCAAGTGCCAGCTCTTGAGCTTTCCCCGCTTGTCACCCGCCATTATTGTCATGGTGGAGCGTGACGGAAAAATCCTGCTCGCCCGTTCGCCCCATTTCCCAACCAAGATGTACAGCGTGTTGGCCGGCTTTGTGGAACCCGGCGAGACCATAGAGGAATGCGTCGCCCGAGAAATCAAGGAAGAAGTCGGCATCACGGTCGAGAATATCCGCTATTTTGCCAGCCAGCCGTGGCCGTTTCCAAATTCGCTCATGCTCGGTTTTACCGCCGAGTATGCGGGCGGCGAGATTAAAGTGGACGGAGTAGAAATCGCCGAAGCGGCCTGGTTCAGCCCGGACGCCATGCCGTCCATTCCGGGCCGCATCAGCATCTCGCGGCGGTTGATCGACTATTTTTTAGACACGCACGGGTAGGATACGTAATCTGGCTGAGTCCCCCAGGAGCCCCGTAGGTCGGATTAGCGCAACGTAATCCGACATCCCTACTGCTGCTGCTTGACCGCTACACAGATCAACAATTTTTCCTCATCCGTATATTGCGTCACCGTCAGTCCATGCGGCCCGAGGAAGGCATGCGCTTCGTCCGGTGAGGGCAGTGACGTAATCGGAAACGGCTCCGAGCGGACGAGCCCTTCAACAAACGCCCGGCCTTCCGGGTGACTGATCACGACCCGCCCTCCCGGTCGCAGCATGCGCATGATATTGCGTAGCGCCCCAGGCTTGTCCGCGATATTGCCGTACATACCGTTCATGAAGACCACATCGACGCAGGCCTCGGGCAGGTCCAGGTCCCGGATGTCAGCCTGGTGGCGTTCGACTTCAGGGTAATGCTGGGCGACCTGTTCCAGCATCTTGCCGGACAGGTCGCAGACGTAGATACGGCCGGGCTGATACTTGCGAATGTCCGGAATGAGGGCGCCCGTCCCGGTCCCAACATCCAGCACGTTTTCTCCTGCCTGAATGTCAGGCGCGGCAACGATGCGTTCCATACGGGCGCATACGTCTTGGGGTAAATCGACCAGAAAACGATCATACACATTATCGAATGCCTGGCCTTGTTTTGCGTTGAATTGGGCAATCTGTTCGTCGTTCATGCGTTTCCCTATCCTTCTTGCTCCAGCCACCAGCGGCCCAGGTCAATCTCAAGGGCTTCAAAGGGTTCGGCCCGTATCATGCCACTCCCGCCGTGGGTACTCATCACAACCCAGCGTTGCCCTTCCAGACGATACACTTCCAAAGTACGCATCTTAGGGTCAACCAGCCACAAATGGCCCACCTGCTCTCGGGCGTAGATCGGCATTTTGAGCACCCGATCATTCCTGCCCGTGCTGGGCGAAACCACCTCACACACCCAGTCAGGAGCCAGTTCGCTATACGGCACGTCCTCCAATACCGGCATACGCTCTCTGCACCAACCGGCAATATCAGGCACAAGGATGTCTGCTCCAAAGTGCAATTCCGGCTCGAAGAGAATCCACCAGCCCCCAGGACCATCAGGACCAGCCGGCCTTCGGGAGAAGGGACCAAGGTCTTGTGTGACGGAAGAGGCAGCATGGGCGTGGGGAAAGGACGGCCTGGGCGCGGTCGTCAATTCGCCATCAATGATCTCCGCAACAAAACGCTCAGGGACCTGGAGCAGGTCCGCATAGGTGGCTCGCTTGCGCGCCGGGTTCATGGCGGGGAACTTACCACGGGCTTGGCAGCCTGGGAAGCCGCGCGACAGGCGAACTATGGTCAGGGGGAGAGAGAAAGCGCATGCTTAACGGACGCCGTCGATGAGACCGGACTGAGCGAGGAGGCATTCCCGACGCAGTGCCCGTTTACCGTCGAGCAGGTTTTAGATGCTGAGTATTGGGAGGAATGAGGGAAGTGCCTTGAGTTATGAAAGAATAATCTCGCAACGATCTAGTTGACAAATGGAGGCTCCCGCTCCGCCCTGATCTTTGCCCGGTCAATTTCCTTGTCCAGATTATCTACGTACTCGTCAATCCATTCTTTTACAATCTCAACAGTTTCGTCTTCTCTGAAGTTCAGCAAGGCCTGCTTCTTCTTCTGGAGATGCAAGCTCTCAGGCCCTGTCCAACCTTCTGTCGAGAAATTTGACATCAAGCTATTTTGCACCTTTTTTTGTGATCCGTATCGAATTAAGACCTCTCGTGCCAAACAGATACGTTCCTTCTCTCGAAAGAGAGTCTTCGGCACAAAGGTAGCCAGATACCAGGCTCTCGTTTCAATGTCGTTCTCAACCCACTGCCATAGGTTTTCTGGCGGGAGAGTAGATAAAGCGCTCCCCCCTGCTCCTAACTCCTCGTCCCCTCTCAGCCATCTTGTGATTCTAAAGGCTCGTGAGTCGATAGGGGGGCCTACATATTTTACAATAATCTCCCATACCTTCTCAGGCATAAGCCTGAGAATCTCATTTAAGACGGATTGGGTCTCGGAGGCGTATCCTCCGACGACTGTTCCCGCATCACCAAAATGAGAAAGCATTGTCTCGGCAATAGGTAAACAATCTTCAGGATAGGCTTTGACAAAAGCCTCAGCAATTTCCCTCCAATAATACTCTTCCATCGTGTCCCGCTGGCCTTCATCCGGTTCTTGAAACAAAACGTCCTGCAACAAAAGCTCTCGGGCCAGTTCCTTCGGGAATGCACATTTCGATTCATTGTGAAGGTAGTACGACTGATAGAGCTTGAGAGCATCCTGAATAGCCCGACGACTGGGATTTTCGAGCAGGAACCTGAGCCACCTCTCAAGCACTCCCTCTGAACAATTACTAATGACACGCCCAAAGCAGAAAATCCGCAAATCGTTCGAACTCACGACTCCTCGTTCTGCGAGGTCGAGCACACGCATAGCTGCACGGTCTGATATACCAGACCGCCATGTCAGTTCTGGAATCCAGATGTCGAGTCCTGGTTCCTCAGCGAGTCTTTCTAGTTGTTCCTCCCAAGCCGTCGGATTGGCTTCAAAGAAACTCCGGAAATACCCCCCGAGAAAGAATACACTGGGGTCTCCTTCTGCACTCCTTTGAGCCTCAATCAATTGGGGCATGAGAGAGTATTCCTTGTCTTTCTTGCCCAGGGCATACCCAAAACGGTATCCGTTCTGCGCCGCCGTAGTCACCAGCCAAGCAAGTTCTGGTAGAAGCGCTTCTGGGCTCTTTGCTGCCTGCAATGCGAGTTCTTCGATTTGTTTTTGCGTTTGACCCTCGCGATTATTTCCCTGTTCGTCAAATTGATCTTCTATGAGGTCCATTCCGACGTAACGCCGTAGGTGAGACGGAAAATCATTGCCAGTCAGCCGATTACGGAATTCCTCCCAGTTTTTTCGGATGTCGAGTGGTAGAGCCTTGCCTTCATAGTGAAGGAAAGACACAACTGTAGCGAGAATTTTTTTCCTGTCCACAGAGCTTGTACTATCAAGTTCTCGAAGCGTTTCGATGACCATTTCAGAAAGGCTTGGAATCGTTCCCAGACCACGTGCTTTTTTCAACAGAACAGCGACAGCTTCGAGAGATTCTTCTTCTGGCAGAGTCGCTACCTGCTCGCTAAGTAGTTTCCACACGTGACGATACGCCTCATAAAGCTCTCCGTACGTCTTCGGAGTCCATCTTAGAAACTCCTTCCGAAGCCCCTCCCATTCATTGCCGATCATACGGACAAAATGGTGAGCTTCAAGGGCTTGGTCACATGCCCGAATAGCGAGGAGTCGTTTTTCTCTTGAGTCGGATGCGAACGCCTCTAGTAGGACCGGGAAACCTTCTTCTGGAGGAGCTTCTGTTGGCGCCACTTCTCCATAAGCGGATGAAAATAGCGCAGCAAAAACGCCACTGGCACTATTAGAATAAGTTTCATTCTCCGCTTCGCCGAGAGCAAGCAAGAGCCTGGCAGCGTCGCAAAACAGCTCTCTGTGTATTGCCAACCCTTCTAAAGCCCATACCACTTCTCTACGGCCGCTCGTGAAATTGGACAAATCTGCCTTACTCCAAGTCCCGATAGTTTGTCTCAGGCACTGAATAGCTGAGGAAGGATCAGCTTTTGCGAGGGCTAAAAAAAAACGACTTCCTAATTGTGTCGCTAGATAAGAATCTTTTTGGAACGGCCCATCTTCTCCCAAAAGTTCCTGAACAATTCGAGAGGCCGCCTCTGAATTCGTTGCATACTCGAACATCTCATTGAACCAATCCACCAAGTTGGGAGGAAGACCCTCAACAAAACTCCCATAGTTAAAGGATACTCCGTATGTCTGCTGCCAATCTATCCAGAGCTTAATCTGTAACAATTTCGGAGTGATATATAGGGTGTTCTCTCCCTGAAGTATTCTTCGCTCCCTCAAGTTCCGAATAATCTCCTGAAAACGAGGCCAAGTAATTTGCGGGTCTACTTCTTCAATCTTCTTTGCAATCGCCTGCGCTTCTGCAATCAGAGAATGTCCGTAACCGAATCTCTTGAACAAGGCGATATGGAGAAGGACTACTCTTCGTTGGCGCACTGTTAGGCTGTCCGGATTATCCCCCCCCGGTAATGTAGCGGTCCCAAACGTTGACCGTACCGGGCTCTCTTAAAATATCTTCAGGATTTGTCCCTAAATTTTCCCCAATGACATGAGCTACGCGCGGTGATCCGCTGCACTCTCCGACCCATCTATCAGCGGAGTCCCTGAGAATCCCGTATCTTTGTATGATGCCGCTGATCTGTTCATTATCCAGTGAGGGGGCATCGAGGCATCTATCTGGAATTCTTTCATATTCATTGTAGATGGTGATGAGTTTAATTCTCGGGCCACGATATTGCAGCTTGTCCCAAATATACGTCCTGCTACCCGGATCACATTCATCAATGACAACGATGGCAGAGAACGGATTATCATCCCTCAGAATCTCGTTCATGAGATCGCTATCTTTGAATATGCTTGCAGCAGAGCAATAAATGACTAGCGGTTGTAAATCCTTGGTGCGTGTTGCTTCCAGAACAAGTCTCGTTTTGCCAATCCCCGGCTCGCCCTGGACATGTATATGTACCGCCTCATCTGTCTCTCTGAGTGGTTGCCGGAGGGCGACGATAAATTCCTCCTGATGAGGACCAGCCTGAAAGTGGCGTCTCATTTCAGAATCTTGAGACCAACTCCGGTGTGTTTGAAATCGTGCCTGCTCGCGCTGTGAGATTTGTAAAGCCAGAGAAGGGAACGGTTTTAAGAATCCGATGAGGTGATTCTGCCGCCAAATTTCGATCTTTGCCTCTCTATATCCAGGATTAACTTCCGCGAGTTTCTCCTTGAACCTACTGATAACTTGTTGATCTTCCCTTTCTGGGTTATCCGACCCGAATAGGACCACAACGAGCGTGCTTTCTTGATCGAGGCAAGTTTTGATTCTTGGTTTTAATCCTGATCTGTTGAGCAGGATTTCTCTTATATCGCTATCACCACTAAGAGAAAAATTACCCGTCTTTATCTGGTAACGAGTTAAACCGGGCTTGATGATTCCCTGCCCCTGGCTTGCGGGAGCGTCTTGTACTTCTGCATCAATCCCACCGTCATCGACATAGATAGCACTCGGTACGTCAATAAGGTTTTTCTGTATGCCCAAAGCGGTTGCTTCTGCCCAAAGGAGTTCCCGGAAACAGTCCACTGCTTCGCTTGGGCTCAGCCGATTAAGGTCTTCATTCGTAACGGTAAAAATCGTGCTCATACGAACGGCCTACTCAGGGAATCTGAGCGTATAATTCCCATTATTTCAGATTAGCAAAAGCTCGAAACACCGTCCGACCAATCCGTACAATTTGTCATCTTATGAGAAGATAAAGGGCAGATTCATCGCTGGTTCATTTGCCATCGGGCCGATGAACTGTCCAGTGGGAATATATCTCTATTTTTCCACCACCAACAGTAGTACTTTCGTACTGTCCTATGAAGAAGCCAATCGCTTCGGCCAGCTCTGTGAATAGGGCAGACACGAGGCCAGTTCCTATAAGCATTCGAGCTTTCCTACGCCGCGGCCCATTTTTCGCGCAGGAACTCCCCGACCCGTTCGATGCCTCTTTTGCCCTCATCCAGCATGGGGTGAAAGGCGTGCCAGACATGGATCATATTGTCCCAAATTTCGAGGCTACACTCGACACCCGCCGCTTTGGCCTTTTCGTCGAATGTGATGGAGTCGCCCAGGAGAATTTCATCCCGACCGACATGGATCAACACCGGTGGCAGGCCGCTGAGATCAGCCAGATTGGGGGACGCATACGGATGCGTGGGATCGCTGTCACCAACGTATAAGCCCGCCATGCGTTTGAGACCATGGATGGTCACTATAGGGTCAGCCGCGGCTCTGGTCTGATACGACTCGTTCGAGCAGGTCATATCCGACCACGGACTGATCGCCACCGCAGCCGCGGGCATGGGAACACTGTTGTCACGCGCTGCAACCAAGGTCGCCAGGGTCAACCCGCCCCCGGCCGAGTCCCCGCCAATGGATAGATTTTCTGGCGAAAATCCTTGCTCAACCAGCCATTTGAGTGACGCCACGCCGTCGTCAACCGCGGCCGGAAAGGGGTCTTCGGGTGCCATACGGTAATCAACCAGCAACACCGCGGACTGGGCGCAGCGAGAGATTTCTCCCGCCAGCGAGCGGTGCGTATTGATTGAGCCCACCACATAGCCTCCGCCGTGCAGATACAGGATGGCTCGCTCGGCCTGACTGCCGGGCGCTCGGACCCATTCTGCGTCACGATTCGCCACGCTCACCGCTTCCGTTTCAATATCGTCGGCGGCCTTGAAGGCCAGCTTTTCCATACTTTTGCGCATGGCCTCAATCGGCGGCTCAACATCCGCCGGAAGCTGTTTTTCGCGTAAAATCTGTTTCAGTTTATCAATGCTCATTCCCGCCATTGGCTTCCCCCCTTCGCGTGATAATGTAGACACCCTATGCTTCATCGCTACCCGTGTCACTGTTGCGCTCTTGACTCACCACAGGGCAAGGACGGAGCCGGAGGGTGAGTGAAATGCAGGTGTTGGCGCTCTATCATATGAAGGGCGGGGTGGGAAAAACGGCCGCCGCCGTCAATCTTGCCTACCTGGCGGCGCAGTCTGGGGCCCGGACCCTCCTCTGCGACCTCGACCCTCAGGCTTCGGCTACCTATTACTTTCGCATCCAACCCAAACTCAAAGCCAAACAGAAGGTTTTTGCGCGTGGCGGGAAGCATCTTGAAAAGAGCATCAAGGCGACCGATTTTGCGCACCTGGACCTGCTACCGGGCGCCTTGTCTCATCGCCACCTGACGGAGGTGTTTCAGCAAGCCAAACACCCGGCACGCTGTCTGCACCGCAGCCTGGCGACGCTTCGGGACGAATACCAGTATGTGATCCTCGACTGTCCGTCCGGGGTGAGCCTGATGGCTCAAAACGTTTTCTATGCCGCAGATTACGTCCTGATTCCCGTTGTTCCCTCACCCCTGTCGGTCCATGCGTATCAGCAGCTCCGCACGTTTTACACAAAACACGGCTACGACCTCAACAAACTCCGGACGTTTTTCTCCATGGTGGAACGGCAAAAAAAGCTGCATCAGTCCGTCATGCGGGAGCTGACCGCTTCCCACCCCGAAGCCCTGCCGCAGGCCATCCCGTATCTGGTCGATGTCGAAAACATGGGCATCCACCGGGAACCGGTTCTCGTCTCTGTTCCGCATTCCCGGGCATCCCAGGCGTATGAACAGTTGTGGACAGCAATGGAAGCGCTACTCAATCAGGCTCACCCCGGCTCTCCACCTGCTCCTGCCGGTCCTGCCGATCTTGCCGGTCCTGCCGATCTTGCCGGTCCTGCCGATCTTGCGTGCCGATCTTGCGGACCGGCAATCTCAACCCGACCAGAACCGTTCAAGGGCGGAATCATCGGATCAATCACCGCAATCAACGTCCGAAACTCTTCCACAACCTGCTGTTGCAGTTTCTGCCGCTCTGAAATCAGCGAAGTAAGCAGGACTTCCAGGGCGGGGCGCGTACCATTTTCGTGAAAGGCAAAACCTCCGCTGGTCGTGCTGAACTGTTGGATCAGGACGCTCTGGACACTGATGTCCTGTATTCGGCCCAAGGTCCGCTGGGCACGCTTCAGGTGGGTAAGCACCTTGCGGACAGGTAGTTCCGGCAGGGCGGCAATAAAGAAATCCAGCAGATAGCGAAGTTTTTTGCATTCGATTCTCAACTCATGGAGCCGCTCGCTGCCGGCGTGTTGCAGGCTGTGCGGCTCTATTGAGACGAGCGCCCGATATTTCCGGACCATACTTTCGAGAACCAGTGCTTTGACGGTCGGGGTATGCGGAGCATCCGCCTCAGGCTGGGTGGCAAACGTCTCCCACTCTCGCATCACGGCTCGGTACCGCCTGGTCTCGAATGTCTGCACCAGAGTCCGATAGTGTTCTCTGCGTTCCTGCTGGAGAAAAGCGAAAAAAGGGTGGAGAGCGGACCGGCTGTCAACCGGAAGCCGCTGACGGTAGTCGTCCTGCACGAGGAGAAAAGCATCCAGGTCCCGCGCACTCCCGGTTGACCGTCCGAGCTGGGCCAGAGCTTTGCGAAATCGCTGTGTGGCTTTGGGAGGAAAAACTTCACGCGTCTGTCCAAGCAGGGAGCGCGCCCGTCTGACGGCAACCCGAAAGTCGTGCAGATAGAGTGGGTCATCCCCCTGGCGCAGGCCCAACTCGTTATAGCGCACCATGGCCAGGAGTAAGCGCAAGAGGCGGCGGACTGCTCGGTCAACCGAGACCTCCGGCGGTAACGGCAAGGGGCGTTTGACCGAATATTTACCCGGAGAGCGGCCTGCTGTCGCCAACACTTCCTGGTTGACACTGCTGGTCGCCGGTATGAGGTCCTGCTCCTGACACCATAGCACTAATTGTTTCGCCTCTTTCTCATAGCCTCTGAGCGGCTGGACCCAGATACGCGGGCGGAGGGCAAGACTCTGATTTTTTTTCGCTACAGCGTGCTCTTCAACAATCAGGCGCACCGTTGTCTTCTGGCGCTGGTCGAACACCCGTATCGGGAGGCTGCGTGTATGCAGGCTGAAGAGCCGGGTGAACGGGAGATCCTCAATGAGCGCCACCAGGCGTTCTCGCAAACGGCTAGCCGGCAAATCCGTTGCAGAAGATGGAAGCGTCGGACAAGGAATCTCTTCAAGAGGGAACACTGCATCATACGACTGGAGAGCAAGCGTTTCAGCGTTCACGGAGAGGGCCAGTCGGTACAGGCTGAGCTGCCAGTCAGCCGTGTCGTACTGGGTGCGGCGCTCGGTCTTGAGCGGCTCTTTGTGGATGGAGAACGAGTGGGCCAGCGCCTCAAGAAATTTTTTCCGGCTCCAGCGTCCTCGGGGAAGGAGTTGAATATCGGTTTTGTGTTCGCTGACCATGCGCTCCGCGAGAGCGATCTTATGCCCCCCGCTTGGGCGTTTCCTGCGCTCGCCCCTGTACTTGTAGCGCAGCCCGCCCCGCTCCGACAATACCGGTCCGTCGGACGGTCCGAGACGGTCCTAGGGCAGTCCGCTACCAAGCGGTGTGCCGGCCCAGTCTTTGCCAATCACCGCTTCGACTTCAATCGGGACCTGATCCGCGACAATCTCTCGCATGGCTTCGACCATATGTGCAGTCAACCATTCCTGGCCGGCCTCTGCCTCGGCCAGCGGCACTTCGACCAGAATTTCGTCGTGTACGCAGGCAACGGGCGTTGCGCTCGACACCTGGTCGCGGTGTTCAAACAAGCGCGCCAGAGCCAGCTTGAGACCGTCGCCACCCGTGCCTTGTACCGGGATATTGAGCAAGACGTTAAAGTGCCGCACGCCCAGAAAACGGCGTCCGGTGAGCGTGCGGGTTTCGAGTCCGCGCGCCTGATGCCGCGCCTGCTCAACCTGTCGTTTCGCCTGCTGATGCCAGCGTGCGATTCCCTGATAGGTGAGAAAGAAAGCGCGGTGGTATTGGGCCGCTTCCTGGTCTGACATGCGGACGCCGTACTTTGTTTCAGCATCATGTTTCAGGCCGTTCACCCCCATGCCGTACAGCAGGCCGAAGTTGACACTCTTGGCGAGTTGGCGGTGGTGCGGTTCAACCTGGTTCAGGGGGATGTGTAGAATGCGCGAAGCAGTCAGCGCATGCAGGTCGGTTTCCTCTCGGAACGCTTGCAGCATGGTCGCGTCGTTGGCCAGGGCCGCTGCGATACGGAGTTCGACCTGTGAATAGTCGGCTTTAATCAGGGCCATTTCCGGTGCGGCGCGAAAGCAGGCGCGAAAGGAACGCGCCTTTGGGATCTGTTGGATATTTGGGCCACCGCAACTCATCCGACCGGTGGCCGCCCCGTTCTGGAAATAGACCGGATAGACTCGTTCCGAGTCCGTATCGAAAAACGAGTCGATGACACTCCGGCCATACGTACTGACCCGTTTGGCAACTTCTTTATGGTTGACCAAAAGTTCGGCAATGGGATGGTCGATTTTCTTCAGCGTTGCGGCCCGAGCATTGGGTAATGCAATATCCAGGGTTTGGAACAGCGCCTTGATTTGCTGGGATGAGGCCCAATTTATGGCCATGCCCAAATCCTGAGCGTGTACGTTGAGCTGTTGGGTCAGGGCACCGAGCTGTGCTTCATCTTCCAATGTCCGGGCCAGCCAGCCTTCCGCATCAAAGGCGACGCCGGCGATTTCCATCCAGGCCAAAGCTTGCACACAGCGAAATTCAATATCCGCCGCCCGTGCCAGGCCCGCTTCTACCAGCGCTGGACGCAAGCCATCGTACAGCGGCCACAGCACCGCAACATCCCGCGCAGCATACTCCAGTTGTGCTGCGCTCAGTTCCCCGGACCAGTCAGCCGCTTGCAAATCTTTAGGCAGCGCGTGTCCTAATTCCTGTTCAACCAGGTGTTCAAGACTATGTCGTACTCTCAGTCCAGCCTTGAGCACCTGGTTGGCCAACATCGTGTCAAAGACTTCAGCCGGCCAGGGACAGCCGGCTGAGACAAGAAATTTCAGGTCAAACTTGGCATTGTGGAAGAGCCAGCGGCGCTCCGTATTGAAAAGGGGGAAGATCGCTTCAAGGGGGATGTGACGCATATCAAAAAGATAAGCGTGGTCCGGTGTCGCGATCTGGATGAGCCGGAGGGAGTCTTTCCGAAAGTCTAATCCCGTGGTTTCGGTATCACAGGACAGGATGGGCGCAGCGTGCAGGACGGGAAGCAGCCGCTCAAGCTGAGCCGGTTCAGTCACCACAGTATATTCAGGTGTTTCAAACACGGGCAGGGCTCCAAACGGAGCTGCCTGACTTGTTTGAGAGTGCATCTCTTCCGGGAAGAGAACGCCTTGTTCGTAGGGCTGCATCATGCTTCGTCTCACCAAAAGAGGGGCAGGCTACCACCCTTCAAAGCCTCACGCGCCATACAGTATTTCCTATACTTGCGTCCACTGTTACAGAGCTGTTGTTATTTCTGCTCGCGATCTTCGGTCCCGCGCAACACGGCTTTGGGTGCCGTGCAGACGACACTATCCCCTCCATAACTCCCCGCGCATTCCCAGCGGTAATGGGTCGCTGTGTCCCCTGCATAATAATCCAAATAGTCCCCGGTCACACAACTATTAAGAGTGCTCCCGCATTGCCCGTCTACCTGAGCCAAACAGGTGGGGGCATTCACTCCATATATCCGCTCACAGGTCCACTCGCAGGCCGTAATGTCCGCCGCCGCCGTGCTATGACGCACTAACTCGGTGATCTCAAAGAAGCCATCGGTATGCACCTTCTCCTCATAGGCGGTATACCGGCCTCGCACTTCCACAAAGAGTTGGCCGTATTTCGTCAACTGCCCACTGTTCTCCATGCCGGCATACGCCTGTGAGAGGGTGGTAAAGGCGGGACTATCGACCACGTCCCATATTTCAAAGACATGACAGGGGTGCAACACATTTTCGTACTCCCCATCGGGATTACTAATATACAAGCCCGTGACGGTGATGATCTCGCTGTCCTGCGCTTCTACGAGGCCACCAGGCAGTACCACGGCCACGAGCATCAAAACGACGCAGAAACGTTTCATCCGCATGTCCGCACCTCGGGAGCTTGTGTGTTGAGAAGGTTTTGTTCGTATGGCATACAGCCTGGCCTACCAATGCTACAACCGCGTTTTCCTGTCGATATCAGAATATATTCCCCCTCTCCAGACTGTTACAAAATTCAGCCGTGGGGAGAATACGGATGCCGTCGTCGGTCCGACGGCTCTTGGACTCCAGCCGCTCTCCAATTAACACCCCGCAATCATTCCATCAGAAATTATGTTAAAGTAAGTTTCTGGAGACTGAGGACCGAAAGGCGAACAGCAGCACACAAGGATGAATTATTCCAATCTCATTACCCCGAATCGATTTGATGCCATTCTGTTTGATCTGGACGGCGTGCTGACGGCCACAGAAAAAATCCATGCCGCCTGCTGGAAGCAGATGTTTGACCGCTTTCTAAGCCAGTACGCAGCAGCACACAACCTGTCCTTCCAGCCTTTCGACATCCAGACTGATTACAATTTGCATGTGGACGGGAAAGCTCTGTTCGACGGCGTGCGGAACTTTCTCGAATCGCGCCATATTGATCTGCCGGCAGGAAGCCCGGCAGCGCCGCCCGATTGGGAAACGATTCACGGCTTAGGCAACCGAAAAAACACAATGGTGAATCAGGTCATTGCCTCGGACGGCGTCCATGCCTTCCCTGGGAGTACGGCCTTTGCCCTCCATGTCCGGCGCATCGGACTGAAAACCGCCGTCGTCACCCCCAGCGCGAACTGTACACTCGTGCTCAGATCAGCCGGGATTACGGACCTGTTTGACCTCCGTGTTGATAGAGATGTGGCTGCCCAGGAAAATCTCGCCGGCAAACCCGCACCGGACATGTTTCTGGCAGCAGCCCGGAAGCTCAACGTTCTGCCTGCCCGGGCAGTGGTGATTGAAGACGCCATCTCAGGCGTGCAGTCAGGCCGCGCCGGAAATTTCGGTCTGGTGATTGGTGTTGATCGCCGCGGACATGGCGACCTGCTCAAAGCCAACGGGGCCGACATCGTGGTGAAAGACGTGGGCGACCTGCTCAGTCCTGCGGCGCACAGCTCACGCCCGGACTCCTGAAGCGGCACGGTCGGGGCAGCCCTGGGCATCGCGTGGAGTGACCTTCCAGCCCGCCTTCTCTCGCTCCAGGGTCACATAGCCAAAACCTGTCAGCATTTCTGCGTGTGAGACCGCTCGGTCGGCTATGTCGAGTCCGACCAGTTCGGTGGCAAGTGGAGGGTCGAGTAACGCTCCACCATTCCCAACCACGAACTGATGCGGCTTTCCCTGCGCAAAGGCCAGGAACTCAAGCGTATGGATATGGCCGGATAGGACTAATTCGATGCCTTGTGGAAATCGCTGTTGGACAGCAGCCAAGCCGGGTTGTGGCCGGGATTTGAGATTTGCTCCGCCAAGGCCGCAAACTGATGCGCGAAGTGGGCGACCGTCTCAGGAGCGGACCTAATGTCGTGCGCCGTCGTTGTATCCAGAACAAACACATCTCGATCTCCGATTGGCACGACATACGGCTCAGTCTCGTCGGTACATTCCTGGGGTAACGGTCTGGGGTCAAGCAGACGAAACCAGGCATTGCCCGTCCGCTGACACGCCTCATGATTGTCCCGGACAAATATCCACGGAGCCGCGCTGAGTAATAGTTCGGCCGGCGCGAAGAAGTCGGCCTCGGCGGCCGCCCAGGTGTCTCCCCACGGACTGCCGGCACAAGCAGGGTTGCCGGTCGGGCAGGGCGAGTCACGATAAAAGTAATCACCCACATGAATCACCAAGTCCGACTGCCAGGCCGCGGCGCTGCGGGCGATACGCGCAAAGGGCCAAGCATTCGGATCATGACAGGCTTGGACAAGCGTGTTTTTCATTCGACATCCGGTGTCGCCCAGGACGACAATCTTTTCCGGGGGACGCGATAAAAGAGGCAGTTGGCGTCCGTCAACAGTGACGCTGACAGCATCGGGCGGCAACGCAGCCTCGCAGATAAGGATCGGAAAATCCGGTCGGGATGGGCGCGCACGTATGCGGAAAGGGAAGCGCTCGGCATTGACCTGTAGTGCCGGACAGGCCGCCGCGGTTGACACCACGCGCACGATCGCCCGACCGTCAGGCCCGAGTGCTGTCCACGCCAGGGGAAGCGCGCCTCGCGCTGAGACACAAGAAAGATGCAGCACCCAGGCGACAAGGAGAATGCGCCGTAAGCAAGACATTAAGCAAGACATACGGTTCCGGACTCATTCCCGTGAGGCCGGGGTAATTGTCAATTCAAGCCGCTGCCCGTTTCGCATGACGGTGATGCCAACCGGCTCATCAACTTTGAGACTCCCCAGGACATAGGTGTAGTCATAGATATTCTCAACCGCTTTACCCGCCAGCTCAAGCACCACGTCTCCACCCCGAACACCGGCGAGGTCAGCCGGGCCACCTGTCGCCACCCCTGAAAGCTGTACCCCAGTGATGTTGCCCTGGGCATAGTCCGGAATCGTACCCAGATAGGAACGCAGGCGGACACGCCCCACAGGACTCTGCGGCTTTTCGATTGCGATATAGTCCGGTGCCGTGTGGCTACGAGCCAACGCACGAGTCAATCCGGTCATCAGCCGGGTAATTTTTGTGAGGCCGGTATAGTTGAGCTTCTCTACCGTATCGCGTGGCGAGTGATATTCCGCATGCCCGCCGGTAAAAGCGTTCAGGATCGGAACACCTTTGAGATAGAATGAGGTCGCATCGGTGGGCAGATAGCTGTCATTCTGAAGCGTAATCGGAAGACCGACAGAAACATTTTGTTGTTCAATCTTTTCCGGCCATTCTGAGCTTGAGCCAACCCCTTGCAGAACGAGGGCAGTATCAAGTCGGCCCACCATGTCCATATTGAGATAGGCAGCAATAGCAGGGGAGAGCGTCTCCGGTTCTGTCTGTCCAAAGGTCTTGGTGAAGTGGCTTGACCCCAGGAGACCCAGCTCTTCACCCGACCACAAGGCAAACAGGACATCGCGCTTCAGAGCCAGCTCGCCTTTGGCGTGTTGCATGGCGAGCGTTTTGGCAATGCCCAGGACGGCGGCCACCCCGGAGGCGTTGTCGTCTGCTCCGAAATGGATATCGCCCTTTTCATCCTCGCGTGCCAGCGACCCATTCCCCAAACCAGTGCCCAGATGATCGATATGCGCCCCGACAACGACCATGCCGGTGGACTGCTCGGCGGCGCGTAAACGCGCCAATACATTCCGGCCCTGCCGTTGCTCGTGTTGAATATCGATCGTCGCTCCGAGCGTCAGGCCGTCCAGGCTGAAGCCGGATATGAGCTGGCCGGTATCTAATGTATCCTGGAGTTCTTTCAGCGACCTGCCCGCCTGCCGGAGCCAGGCTTCAGCCAGCGCGTCAGTCACTGACACCGCCCCAACGCTGCTGCCTGCCAGTGAGGCGTCAAAGACGAGTGGGACTAATTGCTCCTTGACTGTGGTATTCGGCCCACTCGCAATGATCAGTCCGCGTGCCCCCCGGTCTCGGGCAACCATGGCTTTGTAGCGCAGGCTGGCGTAGCGGTTGAGATGCTGTCGATACGGTGCGGCAATGTTTTCGGGCAGATAGCGCAACACCAGGACCCATTTGTCTTGCACATCCAGATGGGCGTAGGAATCGTATTCCGGGTGCTCGTCGGCGGCCGGGGCGACAATGCCGTACCCGGCAAAGACTACGCCGGCGGACTCAAAATCGCCCACCTGCGAGAAGGTCAACGGCCGCCAGTCCGTATCAATTGCATACTCGGCATACGCCATGCCCTTCTCTGACGGCGACTCGGGCTGTTGTTTCAACACATTCTTCGGACCAAGGGAGACGCCGGCGGTAAACTCAAAAGACTGAAAAAACATCCCATTGTCGCCCGCGGGTTCGAGCCCGCTGTCTTTCAGCATCGCGGCGACATACTCCGTTGCCAGCCTTTCGCCGTCCGTTCCCGTGAGCCGCCCGGCCATACGTTCGGAGGCAAGGTCGGCCACGACCTGGCGCAATTCACACGTTCGCGTCTCGTGCGTTCGAAGGGATGCCGCGTCAGTGGAGGCGAGCCCCAACAGGCAGCGGGCCGCGCCGTCATCCCAGTCGGCAAAAAAGAGCTGCGCTTTTTTGTCCGCGGTCCGGCTACTGGTCCACGCCAACTGCTTTCCGTCCGGAGCGAACACCGGCAGGCCGTCAAAGCCGGGGGTATAGGTGACCCGCACCGGTTCGGAGCGCCCGTCCGTGTCCACAATATACAACTCGAAGTTCCCAAAACCGTGCAGGTTGGTCGTAAAGATCAGATAGTCACCGGACGGGTGAAAATACGGCGCCCAGGACATAGCACCCAGACTCGTGACCTGCTTTTTATCCGTGCCATCGATACGCATGGTCCAGACTTCGGCTTGGGTGCCCTCGGGGGAGAATCGACGCCAGACCAGACGTTTGCCGTCCGGACTGAAAAACGGACCCCCGTCATAGCCCAGCGAGGTCGTCAGCCGACGCACGCCCGAGCCCTCCGCCCACATGATGTAGATGTCCATCTGCGACGACGGGTCTTTCCGAAAGTGCTCTTTCTCCTCGTCTGACAGTCTTTCCGTATACGCGTGACGATTCGACGCAAAGGCAATGAGTTGGCCGTTTGGAGACCAGGACCCCTCGGCATCGTAGCCCTTGGCACTGGTCAGCTTGCGCGGGTTGTGTCCCACGTCCTGTCTATTGAGAGTTACTTCAAAGAGGTCGTACTGCTCATCAAAATCCCATTCGTAACGCCGCTGGGTGCCCGCCTGCCGTTCCTCCAGTTCTGCCTGCTGCTTCTTTTCGGCGGCCGGGTCTTCATGCGTTGAGGCAAACAGGACTTTGTCTTGTGAAGGATGAAACCAGGCACACGTCGTCTTTCCGACTCCGGGCGAGACCCGCTGGGTCTGCCCGGTGAGGCGATGCATGACATAAATCTGAAAAAATGGATTGTCGGGCTCACGTTCACTCTGAAAGATGAGCTGCGAGCCATCCGGGCTGAAATAGCCCTCACCGGCGCGCTTGCCGGCGAAGGTCAGTTGTCGGGTATTGCGCACGAGCTGGGCTTCGTGCCAGGTGTCCGGAGTGGAAGATTGCGCGGCGGTCACACCGGAAGTCGCATGTGGATGTTGGTTGTCTTGCCGAGTCGGGTCGGCGTGGGCCGGGCCGGCGGAAAAGGCAAGACCCACACCAAAGACGGCGCAGAGAAGGGCAGTACACTTCATGGCTGGGAATCATACGTGAGGAGGGGTCAGCAGGCCACGGGGATGTTATCCTTCTTCGCGGCGCAGTTCACGAGCGCTCCGTGAGCGCACTCCGCGCCCGGAATGTCAGACATTGCTGAGCGGTTGGACGCACGCACGAAGCGTTTCAACAAGCTCGGCCTCAGCACGCGTCTCAAAGGCCGCGGCATTGATTTGATAGACGGCCGCCCGGTCGTTCTCTTTTTCGGCCCGAATGCGCATAGATCATGTGTCCGTCAGCATGCACACGGTCCTTCATATACAAAACATTGACCGAACCCGCGCCGAAGCGATACAAACACGATATGCAGAAATGGGTTGTCGTCTATTCCACTCCCACCTGAGGTCCGTGCACACTGGCGAAGGAGTTTCTTTCGCAGGCAGGCATAGCATTCACCGCCTATGATGTCAGTACTGACGCGGCGGCCCAGGAGCGTCTCCGGCAACTCCCCGGCCGGGTCTCTCTACCGGTGATTAGCGTCGATGATACCGTCATTATCGGCTTTCAGAAGGCCAGGCTCCGGGAGCTGTTGGAAATTGCCTGAAGATGTGGGAGGAGTAAGGAGGTCACACTATGCGGGATACCGAAGAGTATGAGGGCTTTTACATTGAGCCGCGCTCGAAACAACTCGATAGCGGCGAGTGGAAACCGGTAGCCCGGGTCTTTCGATTAATCGATGGAGTGGTTGATGAATTTTATCCGCTCCGGGAAACCGAGCAAACTTTTGCCAGCGAGGAAGAAGCCGACGGGTATGCCCTTCGGACCGGTAAAGAGTGGGTGGACCGTAATTAGCTCGATTGGGGAGGTCGTGGGAGACGGCCGGCTGAGTCAGGGCAGATTGCAGTAACACAGGTATTATTAACCCCTAACCAATTAACCCCTAACCAACAAAGGAGGCAGTATGGCGTATGTATTTGCACACATCAAACTTCGGGCGGGCAAGGTCCAGAAATTCACCGAAATGCTCAGCTCGCTGGCACCGCTGGTGGAAAAACACGGCGGCTGGAAGCTCCACGGGAGTTATTTCAACGTCATCGGTCGTTTGAACACCGTGGTTGACGTGTGGGAGGTGCCGGATGCCAACTCGGTCCAGACCACCCTGGAAATCGCGTCTCAGGACTCCGAATTCCAGAAATGGGTGCCCGTGATTGAAGAATGTATTGAAGATGAAACCTTGCAGGTGATGTCGAAATTGCCGGTATAAGCTTTGGAAGGGGTTAGGTAAGAATCGAGGAGGGCTGCGCTCCTAGTTTTGCTGAATACCCCTTATCCCTTCGACAAGCCTGTCTTGAGCGCAGTTGAAAGGCCCAGGGCAGGCTCTGTCCCTCTCCCCTGGTGGGAGAGGGGGTCTGTACGGTAGGGTGGACGAGTGACTAAATCTTCGGGCCGGTCATTTCCTCTGGCCGCACCCACTCTTCATATTGTTCAGCGGTTACGTGGCCAAGCGCCAAGGCTGCTTCCCGCAGATTCGTCCCGTCTTTGTGTGCCTTCTTGGCAATCTCGGCTGCCTTCTCATACCCGATATGCGGGTTGAGCGCCGTCACTGTCATCAAAGAGCGCCCCAGGTGCTCCTCAATCGTTGGCAGGTTGGGCTCGATACCGACCGCGCAGTGGTCGTTGAAGGCGCCACACGCGTCAGCGATGAGCTGAATGGACTCGAGGAGATTGTGGACCATCACTGGCTTAAAGACATTCAGCTGAAAGTTGCCCTGTGAACCAGCAAAGGCAACGGCCGCGTCGTTACCGAACACCTGCACGGCCACCATCGTTATTGCTTCCGGCTGCGTCGGGTTGACTTTGCCCGGCATGATGGAGGAACCTGGTTCGTTCTCCGGAATCAGTATCTCTCCAATCCCTGCCCGCGGTCCACACGCCAGCCAGCGCACATCATTCGCGATCTTCATCAATGCCCCTGCCAGGGTCCGCAGCGATGCACTGGCTGTGACCATAGCGTCATGAGCGGACAAGGAGGCAAATTTATTCGGCGCCGAAATGAATGGCCGTCCAGTCTCCGCCGCCATCTTGGCTGCGGCCAAGTCGCCAAACTTGGGATGTGCGTTTAAGCCGGTGCCGACCGCCGTTCCGCCAATTGCCAACTCACACAGCCCAGGAATCGTCCGCCGCACTCCGTCGAGGGCTGCATCCAGCTGAGCGGCCCAGCCGCCAATCTCCTGTCCAAGCGTAATCGGCGTGGCATCTTGCAAATGCGTGCGGCCAACCTTCACCACGTTTTTAAATTGCTCAGACTTGGCATGCAGCGTGTTGCGTAATTGGCTGACGGCAGGAATAAGGACGTCTTCGAGTTGCTCAACCGTAGCGATGTGCATGGCCGTTGGAAACGTATCATTTGAACTCTGCCCGCGGTTCACATCGTCATTGGGGTGGATCGGCTTCTTTGACCCCATCTCGCCACCCGCCAGTTCGATGGCCCGATTCGAGATCACCTCGTTCGCATTCATATTGGTCTGAGTACCCGAGCCAGTCTGAAAGACAACCAGGGGGAAGTGATCATCCAGAGCACCAGAGATCACTTCGTCCGCCGCCCGAACGATCAAGTCTACCTTCTCCTGGGGGAGTTGTCCCAATTCACCATTGGCTAAAGCCGCACCCTTTTTGAGCACACCGAGGGCGCGGAGGATAGGCCGAGTGAAACGGAAACGCTCAACGCCGATAGGGAAGTTTGTCCGCGAGCGCTGGGTCTGTGCACCCCAGTATCGGTCGGCAGAGACTTCGACTGCTCCCATGCTATCCGTTTCGATTCTCGTTTTCATACACAGCCCTTCGCTTAAATCGCCACGAGGACAAAGACAGTCGCCACCGTGCCAATAACAGCCGCCCCATAGCATATAACCGCGATAGGCGTCTGATACCCTCTCCAACCCGTATCATACAGAGTATGCCGGATGCGGTGAAAACAGTGGAAGAAAGGCAAAGAGAGCAGGACGAACAGGTAGAGCTTGGTGAGCGGATGGGAGACCAAAGCGTGCATCCGATGTCCAAACGCCTCCGCTGACACCCAGCCAAGAGGAACCGCTATCCCAGTCAGCACGACATGAATCGGCACCAGGAGGGCGACGACCATCCCCCCAGCCGAAAAGAGAGACCACCAAAAGGCTTCAGCTGACTTGGCCATGTCTTCAGCTCCCCACGACGATCCACACGATGACAACCGAGACAGCCAGCCACGCAACATAGTGGGAGCCGGCGATAAAGATTGGCGCGACCTGCTCTTCTCCCCGCCGCACGATGATGACTTGTGGGGTCAGGTTGAACCAGGTGATGCTGTGGTAGAGCGCAGCAATCAGCACCAGCAGATGGAAGACAATCCACCCTGGTGACGCCAGCCGCTCGACAAATGCCGTATAGGCCTCAGCCCCCTGCGCAAGCTGGGCAAGCTGGATGAGGTATACGACTAAAAAGGCAGCAATCAACACGCTGGTCAGCTCGCGCAGCATGAAGAGCACATAATTGCGCTTGCTCAGCCACCACGTCGTAGAGGATATCGGGCGTCGGTACGGTTCACTCATTGCGATCCTCTCGGCATGAGCACAGACTTGAACCAGTCAATCGCTCCTGAGACCTTGGCCTGCTGGATCGCACCGGCTGGGTCCACGTCCTTGGGGCAGACTACAGAACACTCACTCACAAAGGTGCATTGCCACACCCCTTCATGCTGTGAGATCACCTCTCGCCTCGCATCCTGGCCCTGATCACGCGAGTCGAGGTTGTAGCGCTGGGCCAGGGCAATCGCCGCCGGGCCAATAAAGGAGGGGTCCAGCCCATACACGGGGCAGGCGGCGTAGCACAGCATGCAGTTGATACACATGCTGAACTGTTTATAGGTGGCGAGTTCGGCGGGGCTCTGCAAATATTCACCCTCAGAAACTGGTTTCTCTTGGTCGCGGATGATCCACGGCTGGACATCTTTGAGCTTGGCCATGAAGTCATCCATGTTAATGACTAGGTCACGCTCGACCGGAAAATTCGCCAGCGGTTCGACACGGATTGGTGCCGGGTAGTAGTCTCTGAGGAAGGCCGCGCAGCTGAGCTTCGGCTCGCCATTAATCATCATGCCACAGCTGCCGCACACGCCCATACGGCAAGACCAGCGGTAGGATAAACTGCCGTCCACCTCATCCTTAAGATAGTTGAGCGCATCCAGGACAACCCAATCCTCGCGGTACGGCGCAGTATAGGTCTGGAAGGTCGGTTCTTGCTCGATCTCTGGCCGGTACCGGAAAACCTCGAGCGTGATGCTGGGCTCAGCCATGACTAATCTCCATACTTTCGTTCAGCAGGGGGCCAGCGGGTGATCACGACATCCAGATACTCGATGCGTGGCGGGCCATCTGTGCGGTGCGCCAAGGAGTGGGCCAGGAACTTGTCGTCATCACGCTTGGGGTAATCAGTGCGCTGATGAGAGCCGCGCGACTCTGTCCGTGCTAAAGCAGAATACACAACAGTCTCAGCCACGTCGAGCATGCATTCCAGCTCCAGCGCTGCGGTCAACTCGGTGTTAAACGTCAAACTGTGATCATCAAGGGTGATATTGGCAAATCGCTCCTTGAGCTCAGACACCTTGTTACACGTCTCTTTAAGCGACGCCTCCGTGCGATACATGCCAGCCCCTGCCTCCATGGTCGCCGTCATCTCTGTGCGTAGGCTGGCGATACGCTCGGTGCCATCCGTCTTGTTGATGAACTGCTTCTGGATGCGCGCTTGCTCGTCTTTGGCTTGGGCCTCGAGGGCCGGCGCGTCACACGCTGGCTGTTCTTGCACAAACGTTGCGGCGGCACGGCCGGCCCGGGCGCCAAACACCAACAGCTCGGTGAGCGAGTTTGAGCCAAGCCGGTTGGCCCCATTGATGCTGACACACGCGCACTCGCCAGCGGCGAAGAAGCCTGGCAGTGGGGTCGCCGTCTCGATATCTGTATGGATCCCACCCATCATATAGTGCACCACCGGACGGACCGGAATGGGCTCATACACTGGGTCGATGCCTGCGTAGCTCTTGGACAGCTCGCGTACAAAGGGGATCTTCTTGTCGATCTTTTGCTCCCCTAGATGACGGATGTCGAGATACACCACGTCACCGTACGGTCCCGGTATCGTGTTGCCCTTGTCATGCTCTTTGACAAAACACTGCGACAGCTTGTCCCGTGGACCGAGCTCCATCGTCCGTTTCTGCGGATGGTTCGGGTCATTCACATCAAGCGGCTTGCCGAGATCGTAGTCCTGCAGGTAGCGGTAGCCGTTCTTATTGACGAGAATTCCCCCCTCGCCACGAGCGGCCTCGGTGATCAGAATCCCTGTCCCTGGCAAGCCGGTAGGATGGTACTGGACGAACTCCATGTCTTTGAGCGGCACTCCAGCCCGGTAGGCCAAGGCCATGCCATCGCC
Source organism: Binatia bacterium (assembly GCA_963664395.2). Lineage (GTDB taxonomy): Bacteria > Desulfobacterota > Binatia > Bin18 > Bin18 > Bin18. The sequence continues at coordinate 543,010 of OY761159.2, forward strand.
GGTCTTGATGGAGCCGTTGGTCGTAAAGGGAAAGATCCGACCAGCCCCGCCTGTACACATAATAACTGCCTTGGCGAGAACTGGCTGCACCATACCACTGCGCAGCTCAACCGCCGTCACTCCCTGGCAGCGACCGTTTTCCACTAGTAGTGTAGTAGCAAAATACTCGTCATAGCGCCTGATGGTGGTGTACTTAAGGGACGTTTGGAACAGCGCGTGAAGCAGGTGGAAACCGGTCTTGTCGGCAGCAAACCAGGTCCGCTCGATCCGCATCCCGCCAAACGGGCGTACGGCAATACTGCCGTCGGGCTCGCGGCTCCAGGGGCACCCCCAGTGCTCCAATTGGATGAGCTCGGCTGGGGCTTCGTTGACAAAGAGCTCGACCGCATCCTGGTCCGCCATCCAGTCGGAGCCAGTAATCGTATCGTTAATATGGTCTTCCAGGCTGTCATTCTCTTTAATGACGGCGGCCGTGCCGCCCTCAGCCGCAACCGTATGGCTCCGCATCGGGTAGACTTTGGAGACGAGCGCGATGTCAAGCTGAGGGTTGATCTCGGCGGCGGCGATGGCGGCGCGGAGTCCTGCTCCTCCGCCCCCTATAATGAGTATGTCATGTACTGGTGCCATACTTTCCCTTACGCTTGCTTGTCCTGAGCTTCATCAATACGGAGATGAAAGCACTTCTACTTCGTCCAGATTATCTATTCTACTGGCACTATGCGCTTTGCGCCAACACATTGTCCATCGCTGCAATCAGTTCCTGCACATGACTGACCGACCCCTGCATCTCCTGCTTCTCCTTGTCGCTCAACGCAATGTCCACGACCCGCTCGACACCCCCGGCGCCGATGCTCACTGGCACGCCAAAATACACGCCCTCAATCCCGTACTCTCCTTCGAGGTAGGCCGCGCAGGGCAGAATCTGCTTCTTGTCGTACAGGTACGCCTCAGTCATCTGAATCGCTGCCGAAGCCGGAGAATAGAATGCCGAGCCGGTCTTGAGGAGGGCCACGATTTCCCCTCCAGCTTGACGCACTCGATTCTCGATCTCCTCGAGGCGTTCGGCTGAGATCAGCCGCTCGATCGGGATACCGGCCACCTGGCAATAGCTGCGCACCGGCACCATATCATCCCCGTGCCCACCTAAGACCATAGCCGTGACGTTGCGGACGGACGCGTTCAGCTCTTGGGCGATGAACGTCCGATAGCGCGACGAGTCGAGCACCCCGGCTTGGCCAACGACCCGGTTCTTGGGAAACCCCGTGACCCGCTTGGCCAAGGTCACCATTGCGTCGAGCGGGTTGGTAATAACTATGAGAAAACTATTGGGAGCATATTTTGCGATGTTCTCCGAGACCTCCCGCATGATTTTACAGTTGATGCCAAGCAGGTCGTCTCGGCTCATGCCTGGCTTGCGCGCAAGCCCAGCGGTCACAATACAGACGTCGGCATCCTGAATATCAGTATAACTCGTAGTCCCAATGAGGTTAACGTCATAACCCTCGATCGGCCCGGCTTCCAGAAGATCCAAGGCCTTACCCTGTGGCAATCCGTCAATCACGTCGTACAGAACGACATCTCCGAGCCCTTTGAGGGCACACAGGTGAGCGAGGGTGCCACCAATGTTGCCCGCGCCGATCAGGACAATTTTCTTACGTGCCATACCTGATGCTCCAAATGGTCATGTGGTGACAGGGTACCGGGGCAGACGAAGACCACGTTGCACACCACAAAAACGCTTTCCTATCGTCCAAAAGTAGAGTAGAGGTAAAATGCCAAAATTTGCCAAGCCTGTCTAGCCCGATAGAGACGAAGCCCCTGCAGACACGCTGTCCCTGCGTGAGAGAGCAGCAGCACGGAAAGCTGGCGGCTGCATACGGACGGAGCCCTATGGTCCGTTGGGCGGCGAAGAGCTAATCCCTGACGCGAGATTACAGTGTGGCCTGGGACGCCTGATTTGACTCTTGTGTTGCGCCTGGCTGGGACTCTCCCTTCAAGAAGTTGACGAACTCCTGTACCGCGGGCGTGAAACGCCGGCTCCGCTTGGAGATAATCCCCAGTGGCCGTATTACTGCCTCATCCGAGAATTGGATCGCCTTGAGGGTTTCGCTTCTGACCTCCTGGACAACACTGAGTTCTGGCACCATAGAAAGGCCCGACCCAACCTCGACGACCCGTTTAATGGTTTCAATATTGTCCATCTCTGCGATGTATCGCACCTTGACACGGTGCTGGCGGAAAATCTTGTCTAGAGCTCGTCGAGTAGGGACATCACACTCGAAACCAATAAACTTCTCCCCATCCAACTGCTTAATCGTGAGGCGTTTCAACTGGGCAAAAGGATGCTGTGGGGCACAGACCAGCACGAGATGCTCTTTGCGAAAGAGAGTGATCTGAATCTGTGGCCGTTTGCGAGGATAAGCGACTATGCCCAGATCAATATCCCCTCGACTCACGGCCTCGTAAATCTTGTTGACTCGGATGTATTCGAGGTGAATCTCAACCTCTGGGAAGGTCCGTAGATATCTTTTGAGAGGAGAGAAAAGCTCATATAACCCGACACTGTACACGGTAGCCAGCCGCACTGTGCCAGCTACCGGATGCGAGAGAGCCTGAAGACTCTCTTCCATCTCGCGATGTTTTTGGATGATCTCCCTACTAGTCTGGTACAAAACCTCTCCAGCCTCAGTCAGCCGGATGTATCCCCTCGAACGCTCGACCAGTTCCCGATTGTAGTGCTCTTCGAGGTTGCGGAGCTGCTGACTCACAGCAGATTGAGTAATAAAGTTCTTCGATGCCGCGAGCGAAAAACTCTCAGTTTTAACCAAATCACAGAAGACTTTGAGAGTTTCAATGTGCATAATCTCTAACTACAGAAAAACGTTGAGAGAAAGCCAAACCGAAACGGGCCGCCAAGATATTTACAATAAATCGTTTTGTCTACTCCTTAACGTAAGAGGAAACCGCTTTCAGACCCTACGCTCGGATTATATTCCATCCGGATTACATCCGGGCTACGTCCTCACTTCTCAGCCAATCCCACTCGTGATATGCCACGGACATCTCAGCCTGGAGCAGTTTGACGCCTGGGTCCGGCCGGCGGATATGACACAACCAAAAGGCTAGGCCCGCGCTCCCAGAAAAAGACCTCGTATTTCACACAGAAAAAACGATTGACACGCCGCCGCCGCCGGGGCTACATGGGCTCTACAAGGAGGGCTATCCCATGCGATTTGGCTTTCTATCGGAATGTGAAACACCGGAAGGGACCACCCATCATCGGCGCTATTGGGAGGTCATGGACGAGGCCGTCTTTGCTGAGGAAATGGGCTTTGATTTCTTCGGTACGTCAGAACAGCATTTTCTGGTCGGCTTGGCGACGGTATCGGCACCCGAGGTCTTCTATTCGGCAATTGCCATGCGTACCAGTCGCATTCGACTGCGACACATGGTCGTTATTCTGCCGTTTCCATTCAATCACCCGATTCGGGTTGCCGAGCGACTGGCAACACTTGATATTGTCTCAAACGGGCGGGCTGAATTGGGTACGGGGCGGGCCAATACCTTAATACAGCTTGAAGGATTTGCCTGCCCACCTGATGAAACGCGCGCCCGCTGGGAAGAGGCGCTCGAAGTCATTATGAAAGCCTTCAAGGATGACCCATTTTCGCACGAGGGCAGGTATTTTCAGATTCCGCCCCGCTCGCTTACGCCCAAGCCGGTGCAAGACCCCCACCCGCCTGTCTATATGGTTGCCCAATCCCCGGACTCGCATGAGATTGCTGCCAGGAAGGGGATCGGAGCCCTGTCGTGGGACATGTATATGGGCTGGGACTATTTTGAGAAAAACGCGCGCCTGTATAAAGAGCGGATTGAGCAGGCGGAGCCGGTGGGCGCGTTCGTGACCAATTGTCTGAGCGCGGTCACGCTCAATTGTGCCTGCGCCGAGACAACCGCCCAAGCGGTCGAAGAGACCAGAGAGTCCATTCTGAACTTTGCCACACCCGTCATCGAGTCCCTGTACCCTGACCTTGGCCGTCAGGCCAAATCATACGCCTATATGCTGGAATTAGAAAAAATCCGCGACCGCGCCCGAGACCTCGACTGGCTCCGCAACGAAACCTCGGTTCTTGTCGGCGACCCGGATGTGTTCGTCGAACGGATTGGACGCTACCAGGAGGTTGGCGCGGATGAGGTGATCATGCGCCTGGATGGAACGCATGAACAGATCATGCGCTCGATCAAACTCATCGGCAAATACGTTATTCCCAAATTCAAGACCCCGCGCAGCGTCATAGGTGCCAGTCCGTTGTCGGGGCGGGTGCCGTAGTGCCAAGGCGGCGTCCTGCGGGCGCAAAGATCACTGCTTCAGAAAGCAAGCGCTCCGCCATTTCCAAACGCGTACCGGCCTCACACAGAGGAGATCAGACCAATGACACAACGACTCGGAAAGCAAGCCATGATTGTGGGGGTGGATCAGCCCATAGAAGTCTGGGAACGCGAATTTCCGGCCCCAGAGCCAGGCGGTGTGCTGCTGCGGATGCAAATGGGTGGCGTGTGCGGAACGGATGTGCATTTATGGCGTGGGCATGCCTCACCGCCCCTGCCGGTTGTCTTGGGTCACGAGGGCGTCGGCCTGGTCGAAGAGTTGGGCGAAGGCGTCAGCACGGATCATGCCGGTCTGCCGCTCGGTGTCGGCGACCGGGTCTACTGGGGTCCCATCCGGCCCTGCCATCATTGCTACTACTGCACCATAGCCAAAGACTTTTCTCTGTGTGAAAACCTGGTGCTTTTCAGTGGCGCCGATGAGCCCACCTGGAATACGTATACGGACTATGCGTGGCTGCCGTCCGGCATGTGTTTCTACAAAATCCCGGACGATACCCCGTCTGAGCCGGTGATTGCTTTTGGCTGTGCTATGCCGACGATGATTCAGGCATTCGAGCGTTTGGGCGGCCTCTCTCCCAATCAAACCGTCGTGGTCCAGGGCTGTGGTCCGGTTGGCCTGGCCGCCACTCTGCTCAGCCATCTGTCCGGCGCAAAGACGGTCATCACTATTGGGGCGCCAGACCACCGTTTGGCGATGGCCCGCCGTCTTGGCGCTCGGGCAACGATTAATTTTGAAACCCTGTCTGAGGAAAAAGACCGGATTGCCCAGGTCTACGAGCTGACAGACGGTCGGGGGGCGGACGTCGTGATTGAGGCTGCCGGGGCGTATTCGGCCTTTGCCGAAGGGGTGAAACTCGCCGCCCCAAACGGACGGTATGTGATTGTCGGCCTGTGGTCAGGACATGGGGAGATCCCCATTGACCCGCGCTATATCAATAACCGCAACCTCAGCATCATCGGCTCAGCCTTAACCCAGCCGCAGCATTACTACGAAGCCATCCGGGTGGCCCAGGCGCATCACACCGACTTTCCGATGGCCGAGGCGATCACTCATCGTTTCGCGATCGAGGAGAGTCAGCAGGCACTGGAAGCGGTGGAGCGACAGGAGACGATCAAAGCGCTGATTGTGCCAGCGTAGCGGGCACTGTTTTGAGTTTCCGATAGCCCACGCCTATCAGATAGACGTGTAAGACGAGGACGCCAGCTCCTACGAACGCAAAGATCACTGCTTCAACAAGCAAAAACATGGGTAGTGGCGGCCAGCGCCATACCCCGAACCCCACGCCGTGAACTAACTGACCGGCGTTGGCGATCACCGCCCACACAAAGGCGCCATGCAACAGAAAAATAACCGTATGCAACACATATTCGTGCGTCGGTAATCCTCCCAGAGGTGCCCGCGATGCTCGCTCGATTGACACATCCCACAGGGTAAAGATTACAGCAAGTGCCTGAATGCCGAGAAAGATGGCAAAGCCGACTCTCCCCATTTCAATAAAGACCAGCATCACCACCGTAACAGTGAGAACCAGTGTCAGCAGGGTGTGGACACCATGCTCGCGAAAACTGGAGGCGTGGGCGTGAAGGCGGTAGCGATAGATGTGGTTATAGACAAAATCTATGGCGCCAATCCCGCCCCAACCGAGCAATAACCACAGTGGTGCTTCCATGACCGTTCCTCCACTTGGCACTATACCCAGGCCTGTTTTCAGACCACCGATTGTCTTACATGGCCGCTTGTTTTACATGGCGGCACCGCTACTGGGCGACAAACCCACCGTCAACCGACATGGCGTGACCGGTCACAAATGACGCCGCGTCCGAACACATCCAGACCACGGATTCTGCAATCTCTTCCGGCCTGCCGGTCCGGCCGATAGGCTCGGCGGCAACCAGCGCTTCGCCGAGCTGAGGATGGCCATTGGTTATGCGCTCCACCATCGGCGTCTGAATCAGCCCAGGGCAGACCGCATTGACCCGAATGCCGGACTTAGCGTATTCCAAGGCCGCAGTTTTGGTCAATCCAACCACACCGTGCTTGCTCGCCACATACGCAGACATGCCGGCAACACCGATCAAACCGGCCCCCGAGGCCGTATTCACAATCGCCCCACTGCCCTGCTTGAGCATATGCGGCAGCTCGTACTTCATGCACAACCACACGCCGGTCAGGTTAATGCCTATCACTTTGTCAAACATGTCTTCGGCATATTCATCCGTCGAAGCCAACTGCCCTTCGATACCGGCGTTATTATAGGCACAATCAATGCGGCCATAGGTTTCCACCACCGTGTTGACCATAGCCTCGACCTCCGCCGCGTTTGAGACATCGGCTTTAATGAAAAACGCCTCACCAGCGGCCTCTTTGACCATGCGCACTGTCTCTTCGCCGCCCTCAACCACGATATCGGCGAGCGCGACTTTGGCTCCCTCACGAGCAAATACCAAAGCCGAAGCGCGGCCAATACCCGAACCCGCACCCGTGATTAACGCAACCTTTCCGTCTAACTGTCCCATTGTGTTACCTCCTGTTCCGTCTTCGTCTGTCTCACTTCTCCGGTCCGTAGTGTGCAACCAGATAGTCAATAATAATCGTTTGCTCTGGCGGTGTAATCCAGCCCGCGCCGAACTGCTCAACCATGTCTTCCTTCGGCGGCCTGGAACCGGGCTCGACCGGATAGGATGGCACGCGGTAGGAGTAGCCCGTCATCTTTTGGGAATCGTGTACCCGGTCGCGCACCACAATACGATTCAGCCATTTTTGAGAGCAACTCCCAATCCAACCCGGCACAACGAGCCGAACGGGATAGGCCAGACTCCCCCGCAGTGTTAGATTGGCACCGGTCTTCTTACTGCTGACCGTTTATACCAGAAGGAGGTTCATACATGAGTCGTCCAGCCGTACCGGAAGCCTGGATACGCATCCCCACCCAGGAAGAATATCTGGCAAAAAGGCCCCCTGGAGCAAAAGGCGTATACGAATTCGGCTCTATCCCGGCCATGGGGCGCTTAATTGCCGCCCATGCCAGTATCGGACAGGCGTTCGGGAATCTGTTCATGCAGATTATGTTCGCGCCCGGCCATCTGAGTCGGGCGGAACGGGAAATGGTCGCCGGCGTTGCCGCGGCGGCCCAGGATTGCCACTATTGAACGCAGTCCCACGCAGAGTTTCTGCGTGTCGAAGACGGCGACCCGGCGCTTGTGGAAGCTATCAAAACCCGAAGCTGGAACACGCTGGCCGGGCTGTCCGAACGGGCGCGAGCCCTGTGCACGCTGGCGGACAAGCTCAGCGCGACACCCACGCGCATGACCGCCGCCGACTGGCAGCCGCTGCGCGACCTCGGCTTTGACGATACCGCCTGCCTCGAAGTCGCCCATATCGTCGGCATCTTTAATCATCTGACACGCCTGGCCGATGGACTCGGCCTGCAGTTGGACACCGGCACCCAAAAAGCGGCTGAGACCGGGGAGGTCTTGGGCACGCCGGCACAAGCGGCCGGGCAGGCGGCTTGAGAAGTGCCGTCTAGCAGTACGTAGGAGCAAAGCATTTCTCGTGGCCGATTAACAGCAATGCTTTGTCTCTACACACGTAGGTTCCGGATTCCACTTCATTCCATCCAGGCTACAATCGCGTTGTTGTAGGGACAGCCCTTGTGGCTACCCGTTCCCCCTTGGGCGACCGCATAGGGTCGCCCCTACGAGAAGTCCCATCAAACGACCACACTCGAGCGGCACCACCGCTCAACAACAACTTCAACTCGGAGGTGCGGCTGGCTGATAGTGTGTGTCGGTTTCCGTTGCAGTTTCGGCACTGCCGCTGGATGCCCCTCCACCCGCGCTTGCTACTTTTTCGCTTTGCTCCCCGTTTGCCGTATTTCCTACGGGAACACCAACAATCCGGAATTTGTGCGATGCGATGCTTGAGTTGATTTCAATAGTGTGAGCGTCGATTATACCCCAGTCACTGTACTGCTCATCATCGCAATACACCTGTACCGCCTTCGGGTCTGGGAGTTGCGTCACCTTCCAACGTGTCGCTTCCCCACGGCGTGCTGCAGTGGCTGCGTAGGTTGAGACATGCAACGTCCCGTCGGTGACCTCATTCCGAGCCTCACAAATTCCCAGATTCGGAAAGTCGACACCTTCGACTGTGGGTAGCTCAAACTGGGCGGCATGTTTTCCTTTATACACATTCGTCCATGCCCCAGGCCCGCCGATCTCGCTCAAGATCAGTAAGCCGTTCAGCTGACCACGTGGATGGGGTTCATCCAACCCAAACGTCCAGGCAAAGCGATCCTCGTCGTCGGCAAAGAAATCTGGCCCGTATTCTTTTTCCGCCACGGCTTTGAGACGCTTCTCTGTGGTAACGTCTCCAACCTCGCGCGCCAGCATTAACGTCATGGTCAGCCAACGTGGATCGTCAAATGCCTGCACCAGAGACTTTTTGGTGTCGTTCCAGCCAAGGTCCCGTACCCCAGCCTCATACAGCGCTAAGCCAAACTCCGGGGCCTGAGGATATAAATAGAATAACGGGGCGAGCATCGACAAACCGCTTAAACCAGTCGGCGGTGCGTAAGCGAATTCTTCGAGCGGATCATAATAAAACGCGAACGACGCAATATCTCCACGAGCGTTGCGAGTGGTGAAGTGCTTCTTCGCAAACTCAATCCATTGGTCGTAGACCCAATGCGTCTTGCAACCAAAAATCTTGTCATACAACTGAAGGCTCAAACCTGCAGCACTCAGACAGTATGGCCAAATTTTTGTGTTTTCGCATTGTGGCCCCTGCGGGCGCTCAGACCACTGGTCTTCCAGAAACTCCGAGATACCAGGCTGTGTCCATTGGAACATACGATCATTATATCCCGTGACCTGGAACGGCTTTGCCCATTTATTGTCACCCGAGACATAGGAGTACGTGCCGAGTAATAAATTAAAAAACCCACGAAAAAAGAGATTACCATCCGCGCCTATGGGGTCTGGCTGAAGGCCCCAAGGCTCGACCCCGTTGGCAGTCCAGCCCGGCGGATCGTAGCGCCCGCGCATATGCTCAGGCATAAAGACCAGCCATTCCGGTGGGTAGGTATCCTGATGCGGGTCGTGGCCGATGTAGGTCAGCCAGTCGACGGCGCCCCAATACGTGACATAGCGACCCACCAACTCATCGGCGATACGCGTATAGACCTCACGCCACGCCGGGGTCTGGTCGGCCATGAGCGGCAGGGCGTATGACGTTTCGGAGAGATCGAATCGAGGAAACGCACACATCGGCGGGGTGGTCGTTCGATCCCACCAGGGGAGTGGCTCACCACTACTGCTCCAGTCGTCTTGGGTGGTGGCCTTATCCCAAATGAACCGCAGCCAGCCTCGTGCACGCGGGTTGAGACCTTGCACACTATTCATTGGTTTCCTCCATTGCTGAGGCGGGCACATCAAGAACAGGCTTAAAATTCTTGCTCTTACCCGGAACCGGAGCTCCCTCTCCCACTTGCCACATCATAAGTTTTTCGCGTTGAGCAACGGCCGCAGTCCACGTCGGGTCGAGTGCTTCGGCCACAGGTTCTCGGGTTATGCGGTCGGAAGCTTTCCCCTGTAGATTCGGCTTTACATAGGCATCTGGCATGACGTGTGACGCTTGGACGGAACCGGGGACAAAGGCCATGACCATTTCATAGAACCACACTATGCTCGTAGGATCACCTTTGAGTTCAATTTCCTTTAACGCGAGCCCATTCACGACTTGCGCCAGGCAATCCGGAGCCAGAAAAATTCGTGCACCCTCTGGCGCAGTTTGGAACAGGAGCGTGCAGTGCGCGTCCGGCTCCAACCCGGCGTGCGAAGAAACATGCCAGTTGCGGAAGACGTAGCTCCGAGACACGCCGTCTCTGGAACCAATAGAAACGCTCATGTCTCGTGTCAGTTGTTTCCGCAAGCGTGCGCTGGTCCGACTTGCGACGGCGAGTAGCATACCAACTACCCAGAGTACAAAATGAAAAAACATTGCCTACCTCCAGCAGGGCCTATCCCCCTTGAGAGGGGGGCCGCCCCCATCCCCTCTCGGGAGGGGTGGCCGAAGGCCGGGGTGGGTTCCTTTTTGCATCACCCTTCCAAGGAGGGGACAGCATGCCCCCAAACTCAACGAGAGACTTACGCCACTACTCCCATCTGTCGTAGCAGAGGAACGATCTCCTTGCCAAACCGTACGGTGTCATCATAATAGTGCAGAAACTCGATCAGCACGCCATCCATACCCAACTCGTATAAGCGGGCCAGTTGCTCGGCGACCTGGTCCGCGGTACCGACCACCGGCAGCGCCCCGGCCCCCAGCGCCAGCATCTTGAGGCTGAAGCCGCTCATGGACTCACTGCCGATGCTCAGCCCGCTCGCCCAGTTCTGGGCGGCAACCATATCCGTCTGATCCATAATCCGTTGCACTTCGGTCTGTGCTTCCTTTCTCGGTTTCGCGTTACAGCACAAACGGCATCCCCGCACAGCGGACCTGTCGGCCATATCCCCGCGCCCGCTGCTTAAAGTCGTCCGCCATGTCGGGCGTCGCTTCAGCCGAAGGCGGGGCAATAAAGGCCCAGTCGCACAGGCGAGCCACCAGATCGCGCGCAGCCTCGGACGTGCCGGCGTTCACAATCGGCGGGTGGGGTTGCTGCATGGGCTGGGGCATCACATAACCGTCGGTGATGTGGTACCAGGGAGAAACATGCCTGAAAGAGCCCGGCTCCTGGGTCCACAGTCCTTTGAGGATTTCAATAAAGGCCGTGGTGCGTTGATAGCGTTCGGCATGCGGCAGGAGTTCGATGCCCATCATGCCGAACTCGGTGGCGCTCCAGCCGCTGACGATATTGATGCCCCAGCGGCCCTGCCCGATATGATCCAGCGTCCCGCCCATCTTGGCCGCCACCAGCGGATGGAAAACCGGCACGTGGACGGTGGAGTAGACCCGAATGGTTTGGGTGGCCGCCAGAATAGCGGCAGCCCAGGTCATGGTTTCGAGCGAGGTGCCCAGATAATTGGTCTCGCCGCCAAACCCGCGCCAGCGGCTGACCGGAAACAGAAAATCAAAGCCCGCGGCCTCGGCCGCCAGGGCGATGTTTTTATTGGACTCATACGTCCAGTCGTCGGGTTCGGGTTTATAGCTACTGATGCAGTAGGCATGACTGCAATTGGGCATGAAGATGCCGAGTTGAAACGGCTCACGTTCGGATTCCGGCACGCCTGGTCTCCTTCAGTCAACGTCCGATTCCCTCGCCCCCAGAGCGGGGAGAGGGGACTAGGGTGAGGGGGTCCTGGTATATATCCACAGTCAGGCTGCACTAAATCACGCCCTTCGCCTGTAAGGCTTCGCGCTGCGCGGCGTCGAGTTCAAGCAGACCGCCGTAGACCTCTTCATTATGCTGGCCGACCTCCGGGCAGGGCTGGTCAAACCCGAAGGACTTGCCGACAAACTTGATCGGCATCCCAAACCCTTTCACGCCCGGCAGCGCACCCCGACGCGGATGAAGCACATCCACGACCATCTCGCGTTCGATCAAATGCTCGTCCTCGATCAACTCGGCCGGACTCAAGATCGGGCCGGCCGGCACTTCACATTGCTGAAGATGCGCCACCGCTTCATCGACCGTATGCGTTTCAATCCAGGCCTGGACCACCGCGTCGACGTCGTCACGATATTTCATACGCTGCTGAAGATTCGCAAATCTGGGATCGTCGAGCAAATCTTCCCGGTTCAGGGCTCCGAGCAGACTCTTCCAGTTCTGGGCCGACACCGCACAGATGGACACATAGCCGTCCTGGGCCTGATAGACATTGAACGGCACCCCACCCGGATGCGTATTCCCCCGGCGTTCGGGAGCCAGGCCCGCGGCCATATGCTCAATCAGGTCCGGCAGCAGGAAGAATGTGCCGTCCTGCATGGACGTATCGACCCACTCGCCCTGGCCCGTTTTCTCGCGCAACTGCAAGGCTGACAGAATCCCGATCAGGGCAAACAGGGGAGCCGTGGTATCGCTGATCGCCGCTCCGCAACGAGCCGGCGGATGGTCCGCAAAGCCGGTGACACTACTGATGCCGCTGGCGGCCTGAATGATCGGATCATACGCCCGCCAATTGCGGCGTGGCCCGCGTTGGCCAAAACCCGAAATCGAGCACAGAATAATGCGCGGGTTACACTCTTGCAGGGTCGCATAGCCGAGACCCATTTTGTCTATCGTCCCCGGCGAGAAATTCTCCACCACCACGTCGGCTTTTTTCACTAACTGTTTGAATAGCGCCGTGCCCTGCGGGTCGCGCAGATTGAGAGTGATACTCTTTTTATTGCGCGCCCGGTGGAGCACCATCAGCCCGATGTCATCCTCGGTTTGCCGGGACATGCTCGCCCCCTGCGGCCCGGCAAAGGGAGCGCGGTTGCGGTGCGCTTCGCCGCCCTGGGGCGACTCGATTTTAATGACCTCGGCTCCCAGCCCACCGAGCAGCAGGGTGCAGTACGGGCCGGCCAGAAAACGGGTGAGATCCAGGACAATCAGACCTTCGAGTGGTTTCACATTTCCCTCCGTATACGAACAAAAGAGTAAACGTGTCCTCCAAACAAGCATACAAAGCTGGATACGTTTACTCTTTGCAGCCGGTGTATCTGAATCTCTCGGGAAAGAGAAGCGTGCGGCCCAACTTGACGACCGGACTGACCGGCCATAGCATTCCTGACCGAACGTGAGGGGAGCCCGATTAGACTCAAGGAGGACAGCATGAAATTCGGTATTTCCGTTTCCACAAAAATAGATGACTGGCAGCTCGTCAAATACGCCGAGGACTGCGGCTTTGATATGGCCTGGATCCCCGACTCGCAGATGATCTGGTCAGACTGCTATGCCACCATGGCCCTGGCAGCTCAGAACACGTCGCGCATTCAACTCGGCACCGGCGTGGCGATTCCCGGCACCCGCATTGCCCCGGTCACGGCCCACTCGATTGCGTCCATCAATCAGCTTGCGCCGGGCCGCGTGTTCCTCGGCATTGGCACCGGCCATACCGCCATGCGCGTCATGGGCATGCAGCCGATGAAGATTCGCGACTTTCGCGAATACTTGCGCGTCGTCCGCGCGCTGCTGAGCGGGGAAGAGGTCGATTATACCTATGGCGACACCACCCGCACGATTCGCTTCCTGCATCAGGACTTGCGGTTCGTGAATCTGGAAAACCCGGTGCCCATCTATGTCGCGGCCAACGGTCCGCGGGCACTGCGAACCGCGGGCGAGTATGGCGACGGCCTGGTGTCGGTCTTCAACGAGCGCGCGGACGTCGTCTCCCAGCATCTGTCTTTGGTGAAAGAAGGCGCGGAGCGGGCCGGACGGACGTTTTCGGATGACTTCTTTGTGGCCGCGTTTACGTCGGCGGTCGTGCTCAAGCCGGGCGAGGCCCTGACCTCTGATCGGGTAATTGACGAATGCGGCTCCTACGTCACCGCCATTATTCACTTTGTGTGGGAGATCTACCAACAAACGAAAGATGAAAGCGTTGTGCCGGAAGCCTATAAGGGTATCTGGGACGAGTATTGCGCCTCAGTGGAGAAGATGGAAACGCCGCGCGACAAGCGCTACCTCCAAATCCACAACGGCCACTGCACCTTCCTCGTGCCCGGGGAACGTCGCTTTGTCACTCCCGAGACAATCAAAGGTACCTGCCTGGTGGGCGAGCCGGATGAAATCATTCATGAACTCCGGGAGTCTGAAAAAGCCGGGCTCCAGGAAGTCACCCTGCTACCGTCCATGGACCAGGCGCGGAATGTGTTCAAAGATTTCGCCCAGCAGGTGATCGAGCGCTATTAGGTTGTAGGGGATGGTTCGCGCACCGTCCCCCTGTCCCCACGACCGTACCTCAGAATAGGTAGACGCAGAGTCAAGCAGATCAAAAAGACAAGGCGTGAGCGGCCTGAATATCAGCAACTTCACCTGGAACATCGCTGACTCAGACTGACACCCTAGTCCGGTTATGGACAGCGGAGGGAGAATCTGGAAAGACTGATCGGGTATGAGACTCGACAGTCCTCTTAGATATCCGGGAGGAAAGGCATCGCTTGCAGCCTTTCTCGCCCGGACCATCGCGTTGAATGCCCTCTCTGGCTGCTCATACTTCGAACCCTTTGCTGGTGGCGCGGGAGCCGCGTTGCGTCTGCTTGGGGACGGGATCGTCTCAGAACTCCACCTGAATGACGTTGACCCGCGTATCACGGCATTCTGGCAAGCGGTTCTTCATGAGCCAGAACGATTCGTCGATGCTATCATGTCTGTTCCTGTAACCATGGAGGAATGGAAGAGACAGCAGAATGTCTGTCGGCGCGCTGACACCAGCACGCCCTTTGAGCTGGGTTTTGCCACCTTCTACCTGAACCGTTGTAATCGCTCAGGCATCCTCTTCGGATCCACTCCCATCGGGGGGTACGCGCAAGCAGGGAAGTGGAAGATGGACGTACGTTTCTACAGAAAGAGTCTCGCCGAGCGAGTCCGTGCCGTCGCGCGGAAACGCGAGCACATCCACGTCACCAACATGGACGCGAGGGAGTTTCTGGTAAAGCAACTTCCTCGCGGACGAGAACGGAAACGTGTCTTCACATACCTGGACCCACCCTACTACTCAAACGGCAATCGCCTCTATTTGAATTTCTACGAAGACTGGGACCACCGAAAGCTCTCTCGCTACTTACAGCGGCAAGGTACGTTGCATTGGGTCATGTCCTACGATGACGCGTGTTTCATTCGAGATTTGTATACAACCTGTACTATCTCCCATCTCTCGCTCCAGCACAGTCTTCAACAAAAGAAACAGGTACAGGAGCTTCTGATCGCACCGTCTCACGTACGGATTCCTGATCCTGTTGCCCCAATTGAGAGACGTGAAGGAATCTTCACGTTTGCTCAGGGAGGATGATTCGATGAATAGCGAGAAGATTATCCCTATGGAAATTTCGGAGCTGACGTTCGATCTGAAGAATCCTCGGCTTCCCGAATTCGACCTGACCGACAATTCGACAGAATCCGACGTAATAAAGGTTCTATGGGAAGCGATGGACGTAGAAGAACTGATGATGTCCATCGCCTCCAGCGGATTCTTTCGTCACGAGCCTCTGATTGTCGCCGAAGAGGGCGGGAAGAACATTGTCATAGAAGGCAACCGCCGTCTTGCCGCGGTTAAAGTCCTTCTAGATCCTAAAGTTGCCGAAGACCTCAAGGCGGATATTCCCACTATCACAAAGAGAGCTAGGAGTGCGCTCAAAGAGCTTCCCACGGTGTCTGGGACACGCAAAGACGCCTGGCGTTATCTCGGTTTCAAACATGTAAATGGTCCAGCCAAATGGAGCAGCTACGCCAAGTCTCGGTACATCGCCGACGTGCATAGAAAATTCGACGTCAAACTCGAAGATATCGCGAAACAGATTGGTGATACTCACAGGACAGTCCAGAGGCTGTTCCGTGGCCTTATGGTCATTGAGCAAGCCGAGCGACTGAAAGTATTCATCCTCAGATGACCGTTGGCGAAGCCATTTTTCGTTCTCACATCTCCATACGGGCCTCGGCTATTCGACGGCATCAGCACCTTTATCGGCTTGCGACCGGAGACCGACGAAGACCCAGGAACCGGTACCCCCCGACGAAGAAAGAACGAACTTCACGTGAGCTTTGCCTCTGGATGTACGGCAGCAAGAGGGAAGAATAAGCCCCCTATTATCGAGAACGCAGAACCCGCACCTTCGAGCAACTTGATGCAGTTGTAAGCAACAAAGAGGCTCTCTGCTGCCCTGCGTGAACGGAGTTACTCTTTCGGTAGCCCACGAAATGAGCCGTCCGTCGTCCACTGTCTTCGAGGAGGCCCTGGTTGCCGCGAAACGGGACCTCCAGAAAGCGCACAGCCTGCTCTCCACCGGCTTATGATGGCTCTGAGGAACTGCTCAGAACTGCTGGCACGGTGGCAAATCTTGGCAGATGACCTCTACGAGGAAATGGAACCGCAAGCACAAACCCCGGCAAGAAGGAAAACGCATCGTCTCGGAGAGATGATTGATGTTCAAATTGCCGAGAGCAGCCGTCCGCCCGCGCACCCTAAACACGAGCTTGCCGACTACGCCGAGTTAATTTGCTTGGCAGCGAGCGACAGCACATCGACGTACGGCTCTGATCCAGGCTACTCGGCAGGCTATGAGGATAACGACTACTCCGAGCGGTGTACAAGAAGAAGAGGAAACGACCGAGATACGAGCTGTTGAAGAATCCTACGCCGAGATTGAGCAGACGCAGGGATAGCATGCAGAGATGGCTATCCGTTCAGGCTCGACGGGACCGGGCTATACGCTTCAAATCGACGCTGACCAGGAGAGCGAGAACTACAAGCATCACGATTTACAAGTATCTACTCCTAGCGACCCGGCTAAACATGCGAAATGATCGAGGTTCACGCAGAATATCGACGGCTACGCTTCTCTTCGAAGAACTCGCGGCGGAAGCCGCCCGGGAGTATCTTGGTAACCGTGCGGAGAGTTTAGTCTTTGGTACCGCCTCAGGTACTGAATTCCATAGTAAGGTTAACACCCTTTGCCAGAAGCTGAAGGAGGGCGACGGTTTCGTAAACCGCGACGAAGCCGCACCAACAGCACGGGACGGTAAATTGGATGTCGTCGTGTGGAAACACTTCACCGACGGTCTTGAAGGGAAGCTCATCGCTTTTGGACAGTGCAAGACAGGGAACCGACTACAAGGGCGCGCTTACTCAGCTTCAGCCCGATTCATTCTGTAGAAAATGGTTGCAATCATCCCTCGTGGTAATCACTCCCGTACGCATGTTCTTCGTTTCGGAGGCTCTGTCTCGGAGCCATTGGTATAACGTCTCAAGCGACGCTGGTTTACTATTTGACCGCTGCCGGATTGTCGACTTTTGCGACAACATTAGTGCCAACATATTGGAGAGAGTGAGAGCCTGGACAACAGCAGCGTCCGAGGCAACCAGATTGCCTAGGCCATAACGTCTGGAGGACACAAGGCAGGGAAAGGACGCGTGGGAGATACTGTCCGGGCTGTTCATTCGAGCCGGGCGATAGGCTGGCAGGCGAGCAGATAGGCATATCAGTAGAGTTAAGAGGCTACGGGCGAGATGCCCACAATCCCCGGAAGATAGCCTGGACGGAAGAGGTTGACTCCTCTCCCGTCCCCTTCTCCCCTACGGCCGCACCTCATAATAGGCGTTGATCGGATTATCGAAATCGTGGCGTTTGAAGCGGCTGAAGCCGGCGCTACCGACCATCCTGCGCGCAACCGGTTCGGTAAATCCCAGGGTGCCCAAGCCATCTGGCCGGCTCTGCGGTGGGCATGTGGAAGGATGAGCTATGATCCTGAGATATGCTGGGGGCACAAAAAGAGTCAACTATCGGGCGCCGCTTTTACTGCTTGTTCAGTAGGGCCTTTGGTTGAGACGGTAGGGTTGGAGACGCTGCTTGTGGTGATGGTTGATCAGGAATTTTATTGTAAATGAGCACTCCGAACGTTAGGAGAACCGCAATAATAATGGCGATCCCACTCCAGAAGGCTTGCCCTCCAACTTTGTCACGTACATCTGACCGTAAATCTTGGATATCTTGTCTAAGGTGATTGGTTCTTTCTTCGATTCGCCCAAAACCTTGGCGTAACTCAAAGATGCCTTGAAGCACAAACGAGTGCTGATCCGCTGGATGCTGGCCTTGTGGCTCGGTCACATCTGCCGGTGTTCCAAAGTCCGGTTGAGTCGGGTGAGGTTGACCGTCTGCCATCTATCCTTCCTTCCGGTCGAACCATTCCCAAAGCGCACGATTGTGAAATCCCCACCAAGCATCAACTCGAAGCACAATATGTCTCGACGCATTACCGTTTTCATCACGCGGGAATAATGTTTCGCTTATCTGTTGTGATGAATCATTCGTCTGTATGGCCCACGTATAGGAGCCTATCTGGTGAAACACTCTATAATGGGACGAAAGCCCTTGCTCCTCTAATGAGGCCTTATCTTCTAAAATTAGAACGTATTTAGGCACGGTGTTCCCAGAGGGCTTTCTATCAGAAATACAAGAGCTACCGTTATCTATTCTACCTTTGTAATCGCCCAGAATGCGAAGTGCTATTGCTATGTAATAGCAGGGGCGGTTCGCGAACCGCCCCTCCACAGGAAGACGGGCAGCTGCCCCTACGGCCGCACCTCATAATAGGCGTTGATCGGATTGTCGAAATCGTGGCGTTTGAAGCGGCTGAAGCCGACGCTGCCAACCATCTTACGCGCAACCGGTTCGGTAAATCCCAAGGTGCCTAAGCCTTCGCCGTCCGGTGTGGACATGGCTGAGGACATGCAACACATGACCGAAAAGCCGTACATCAAGGGCGCGAGCGGGTTTTGCTCCAGATTTTCTTCAAACGTCGGCAGGCTATGAATGTCCGCGATCAACCAGGTGCCGTCCGGTTTGAGCGCATCACGGATCGCCTGGATGACCGGCGTGGGATTGGCCATATCGTGCAGGCAGTCAAAGGTCGCAATGAAATCAAAGCTATTGTCATCGGGAATGGCGTCACCGTTCGCATCGTGAAAGGCGACGTTCTGCACGCCGGCTTTGGCCTTGTTCTCTTCGGCCCGGGCCAGGGCGTGGGCTGAGATGTCGTAGCCGTGACAGTCAGTGTGAGGAAAGGCTTCGGCGATCTTGAGTAGCGCCACGCCGGCCCCACAGCCGACATCGGCCACTTTTGCCCCGGCTTCAAGTTTGGGGACCACCCCGTCCAGAGCGGGTAAAGCTTTGGGGACAAGGTGGGCCTGGAACCACGGGGCAAGAAAACGCTCGATCCCACGCGCGCCCTCGGGCCCGAACGCATCGTACGGCAAACCCAGGCCGGTCTTGAACGACTCCGGGAGTCGTTCCATCACCCCCATCTGTTGCGGCAGCGAACAGAACCCGCCGGCCAAGAACGCCGGGCTGTTTTCGTTGGATAAGACCAGGGCGGCTTCGGCTGACAACTCAAACTGGCGATTGCCCTTATACTCAAGCAAGCCTGCTGCCGCCTGGCCTTCGAGCCACTCTCGCAGCCACCGCTCGTGCAGCCCGGTTTTCTGCGCCAGGTCGTCACTCGTCACCGGCCCTGCGCCATCCAGGGTCTGGTAGAGACCCATCTTGTCACCGAGATAGATCATGCCGGAAATTACGGCCCCAGCGAGAAAGCCCATGGTGTGTTCGGCCATCTTCTGGACTTTGTCACGATCAATCTGAGCCTTATACGATTCGTCTGCCATGCGGCGTCCTCCATTCTGTTTTTGAGTTTCTTTTGCTTACCACGGTTTGAACTCGATGCTGAACCCTTCTCGCTCCTGATTTCTCTGATCAGCCAGAGACCCGCGAGCGCCGGTATACGTTCCCAAAGGATAGTATAAATAGCCCTGAATACTGGCCCCCGGCCCAATTGGACGGTCTGTCAACGACGGAGCGGGAAAAGATGTCTCGCCCTCACTCATGGGCGTCACCCGTTTTCCGGAAGAGTCCATTAACGTGATCTTCCGGGTCTCAAGCATATACGTCTGCTGGGTCAGATTTGAGATATTGACCTTGAGCGGCAGCACGGCCAACTCCTTTGTCCCAAATACAACTTGATTATCAACGCTATTGAGCGGACGCAGGGTGACATACAGGCGCTTTTGATCCGCCGGATTGCTCGCCAGTCGCTCTTCCACCTTGTTAAAGGTAGTAAAAAACCCGAGCTGGAAGTCGCTCAGAGCCTGATAGAAGGCGACATTGTCCAGGACCGGGCTGTCCTCGCTGGTGTCCATCTCGACTCGGTTGCGTTCGATATAACAGGTAATGGTGATGGAGGTCGGCTCCGCCCCTTCCTTTTCACCGGTAATCACCCCCGCGGCCATAAATGTTGCCGGGGTATAGGTGGTGATGGTAAACCCACTGCTCTCCAGTGCCTGACGCATCACCATATTGGCTTGATCACACGGGGCCACATCGGAGCGAGCCATCATACGGACGCCGTTCGGACCGCAGGCGATAGTGACGGACACGCCCTCCTCTCCTCCCCAACGGCCCATCTGCTTCGCCTCTATCACACCCTCTTTGGCGTCTGAAGCCGGTGTGAAGGAGGTCACCTCATAGCCCAAACGCTCAACCGTCCGGACCGAGAAGCGGTTCGCGTCCTCACAACTCATGTCCGGCTCTATCACATCGTACTCGTCCGTGGGCTCAAGCGGAGGTATTGCCGCGCTCATCTGAACGGCCTCAGGCTTCTGCTCGGTCTGCTGCGAGGCAACCTCCTGCTGTTCGCCGGCATCACAGCCAAGCGTCAGGATTCCGGCTACACACAGACCAATCAAAAAAGGGCCCTTCCGTGTGGGCTTATGCATGCGTCCCCTCCTCCAGGCAGATATAAGCCTCATATGAAGTGTGGACCATACCAAACCAAAAACGATCAGGCCAGAGGAGACATCAGGCCAGAGAAGAAAGTATGTTGCAGCCAAGCACGTCGTCGTCGGACTGACGAAGACAGTAGCCTTGGAATACGCCAAGGCCGGCATTCGGGTGAATGCCGTCTGGCCGGGAGTGATTCAAACCCCGCTGGTCAAAAGCGTCCATAAAGGGGCACGCAACGCTCAGGAGTCAATACGTCACAGACCTGACGCTACCGGGTGCGCGTCCATCGACCGCACCACATCCATCTGCTTGAGCAGGGGCACGATCTCTTTCCCAAAACGGATGGTGTCGTCATAAAAGGAGAGAAAGATCAGCAGCACCCCATCCAGGCCGAGCGCATACAGCCGGGCGAGTTTTTCGGCCACCTGCTCGGCCGTGCCCACAATGGGCAGCGCGCCCCCACCGATGACAAACATCTCTTTGGTAAAACTGTCGAACGAGCCGCTTTCCATACCCAGTCCGCGCGCCCAGTTTGCCAGGGCTACGTCGTCTGCGGCATCGATAATGCGCTGTTTTTCTTGTTCCGCCTGATCCGTGTCGCGCCACAGCACAAACGGACAGCCCGCGCTCAGGACTGTGCGCTGATACGCTTTGGCCCGCGCCCGGATATCGGTCGTCATCTCGCGTGTCGCCTCAATGTTTGGCGGGCTCAGAAAGATCCAGTCGCACAAGCGGGCAACCACGTCGCGGGCATCGGCCGAAGAGCCGGCATTCACAATGGGCGGATGGGGCTTTTGCACCGGCTGCGGCATGACATAGCCGCCGGTGATGTGGTACCACGGCGAGTCGTAATTGAACGTGCCGGGCTCGGCCGTCCACAGCCCTTTCAGGATGGAGATAAAATCAGCCGTGCGGGCATAGCGTTCCTGATGGGGCAGGAGTTCAACGCCCATCATGTCAAAGTCGTGCGCGTTCCAGCCACTGACGATATTGATCCCCCAGCGCCCCTGGCTGATATGATCCAGTGTCGCCCCCATTTTGGCGACAACCAGCGGATGGAAGACCGGCACATGAACGGTCGAGTAGACTCTGATGGTTTGGGTGACGGCCAGGAGCGCGGCCGCCCAGGTCATGGTCTCTTGCGAATAGCCCATGTAATTGGTCGCGCCGCCGAACCCGCGCCAGCGGCTGACCGGGAACAGGAAGTTGAAGCCGGCTTCTTCAGCGGCGAGCGCAATCTGCTTGTTTGACGCAAACGTCCAGTCGTCAGGCTCGGGCTTATAGCTGCTGATATGATAGGTCGCGCTACAATTGGGCATGAAAATGCCGAGTTGCAGGCCGTCACGTTCGTTGTTTTCATCCTGGGTCATCAGACCATCCTCTCCACATTCTGCAGGCGGGCCGAGGAAGCGTATCGCCTCACGGCACCGGACAGTTTTTCTTACACTGCTGGGCTCGATAGTTGAAGGACAACCCGGACATTGCGCCTCACACAGCGCTACGCAGATTCACCCCTGGACCATAGACGTGCTCGGCTCCCTATGGCAGGGTCATGCCTATGACAGACACACAGGCGCCCACAGAGGGCTATCGTTGGGTGGTGCTTGCTAGTAGCGTGCTGGTCTTTACCATTGCCTTTGGGTTTGGCTGGACGTATATCGTCATGGTCGTTGCCCAGGTGCTGGCCGACCTGGAATTAGAGCTGGCGAGCTGGGCGACGCTGTGGTCGGCCATCTCCTTTGGGACGCTTGTTTCGGCCATGATTGGCGGGGCGCTGGGCGATCGCTACGGGGTCCGAAAAATCGTCGGGCTTGGGGTTGTGCTGATGGGTGTCACCCTGCTCATGCGGGCCACAGCCACAGATTTCAGCTCAATGTATATCTGGATGTTTCTGTTCGGTATCGCCCTCGCCCTGACATTTCCGAACGTCCCCAAAGCGCTGGGCATGTGGTTTGCGCCGGAAGAATTCGGTCTGGCCAATGGCGCAACCCAAGCCGGCTACGGCGTTGGCGCGGCCCTGGCCCTGGCGCTGACGCCGCTGGTGCTGGAGCCGGTCGGCGGCTGGCGCACCCTGACCACCATCCTGGGCGGGGCCACGATAGCCATTGGTGTGCTGTGGTTCGTGATCGTCCGAGACCGGGCGCCCGAGCCGTCCAAGGCCGGGGCCGCGCACATCGGCACCCTGGCTGCGATCCGCCAGGTCCTCAGCATCCGGGACACCTGGACTCTGGCGGTCTGCCACATGCTGTTTCTGGGCGGCTATATCGGCATCATCGGCTATGCGCCGACCTATTTTGCGGACGTGCAGGGCATGACGCCGGCCACGGCCGGCATCATCGTCTCGCTCGTCATGTGGGCCTTCGTAGTCGGCGCGCTGGTCCTGCCATCCGTATCGGACCGGGTCGGCCTGCGAAAACGTTTCTATTCCCCGTGTATGTTCATCGCCGGGGCGTGCATGGTGCTGGCCGGCTACGCGCTGGGCACGCCGCTGTGGATTGTGGCCCTGCTGTGGGGCTTCTTCGCCGGAGCAGCTCCTCTGGCGTTCGTGGTTCCGCTGGAAATGGAAGGCGTCGGTAGCCGCCTGGCCGGCTCCGCGGTGGGCATTGCCATCACCGCCGGCTATCTGGGCGGCGTGCTCGCCCCGGTCGTGGGTATGTGGCTGGTCAGCTTTACGCCGGTGGCCGGCTTCTACTTCTGGGGCGGCTGCTACATGCTGTCGGCCCTGCTGTTTCTTTTATTGAAAGAGACCGGCCCCCTACATCCGCACGGTCGGCTGACCCCGCCTGCTCCGGACAAGGTGCGAAGTAACGAGGAACCCACCCCGGCCTTCGGCCACCCCTCCGAGGAGGGGATTTTTCTGTTGTCTACGCCCTGGCGCTCGGCCGGGCGGATACGGCTGCGTGCCAGCGAGCCATATTTTTTTGATCCGGCTGGATCGCAATTTTTACTACCCGGCCAAAATCCACCGCGCACTGGGCGACAATGTCGGCTACGGTGTAACGCTCGCCCGCAATATATTGGCGGTCGGCTAAAACTTCGTCCAGCCAGGCCAGACTCTTTTCCGCCTTGTCTTTTGACACCGCGGCAAACTCCGGCACCTGGGACACGCGGCCTTTGAAGAATGCGTGCTGTTGTTGAAACGCCAGTGTCGCCGGCTGAAAGAGTTCAAATTCCATGCGCCGATTCCACATCTCGACAATCGCCTTGTCCTGTGCGTCTACGCCCATGAGCGGCGGGTCGGGATGGAGTTCTTCAAAATAGCGGCAGATCGCCCCGCTTTCGGCAATGCAGGTACCGTCGTCGAGTTCGAGTACCGGCACGGTGCCCATGGGATTCTTCTGCGTCCGGAATGCCTCACCGCGATTGACCGCATTGACGATATCAACTTGTTCGTATGGTACCTCGATACCTTTTTCCGCGATGAATATCCGCACCCGGCGCGGATTGGGTGCGGCTGTTGCGTCATGGATTTTCATACGCTCCTCCCCTGAATGAGATGCAGCTACCCTATGTGGCGTATGGGCAGGAAGTAAAGAGGGGAGGTCTCCCAGCAGTGCTTAGGCCAGCACCCTGGCAAGCCGGTCAAAGGCTTCGTGCAACGTTTCCAGACTATTGGCAAAACACAGCCGGATAAATCCTTCGCCGGCCTCGCCAAACGCCGCGCCCGGCGCAAGACCCACCCTGGCCTCGGAGACAAAACGGCGACACTCGGCCACGCTGTCGGTCATCCCGTCCACGGCGAAGAACACATAAAAAGAGCCGGGGGGAGAGTGGACGCGGACGCGCGGCATGGCCCGCAGCCGTTCCACGCTCAGGTCACGGGCGGCTCGATAGCGCCGCACCATGTCACGCACGAATGGTTCGCCTTCCATCACCGCAGTGACTCCGGCAATCTGGGTGAAATGGGCCGGACATGAATAGTGAAACTCAATGACCTTTTCAAAAACATCGCCGAGGGGCGGTGGGGCGGTAATCCAGCCCAGCCGCCAGCCCGACATGGCCCAGGTCTTGGAGAAACTGTTGATCACCAGGACCTTGTCATCCGGCTCCGCCAGGTCCAACAAAGATAGCGCAACGGGCCGGTCATACACCAAACGGTGGTAGACCTCGTCAGAAATAAACCACAGGCCACGCTGCCGGCAAAAATCGAGCACCGCTTGCTGGCCGTCCCTCTCCATGACCCAGCCGGTGGGATTGCCGGGGGAGTTGATGAGGATCGCGGTGGTCTTGTCATCGACTTGGTCAAAGAGCCGGTCCAGATCAAGCGTCCAGGCCTGCTCACCAAACGTCAGCGGCACAATCCGGGTCTCCCCGCCCATAATATGGATGGTCTCAATCAAGTTCGGCCACACGGGACCAACCACAACCGTATTGGAGCCGGGGTCGGTCAGGACTTGCTGGATGAGATTGATGGCGACGCAACCGGAGGCGGTAACGGTAATGCGATCCACGTTCACCGGGCGGGCGTGCAAACCGGATGAGTATTCAGCCAGTGCAGTGCGCAGTTCAGGAATGCCCCGGTTATGGGTGTAAAACGTACAGCCCTGCATCAGGGCATCCGCACCGGCCTGCTTGATAAACTCCGGCGTGGGTAGGTCGGACTCCCCGAACCAGAGCGGGATCAAGCCTTCGAGACCAAGGCTGGCGTTGGCAATGGCTCGAATCTTCGATTTCGGCAACCGTTCGATTTGTTCTCTGGCTTGAATGCGCCCCTGCTGTTCAGCCTTCCCCTGTGTCATGCTTGCGACAACTCCCTCAGTCGTTTATCTCAGCCAGTCGTTTGTCTCAACATAGAGCCGTTCAGGGCCGGAAGGAAGGCCAAGTTTCATTGGAGCAAGGCACAGAGCTGGGCCATGTCCTGAAAGACCCGCGCCCCGACGGCAGCAAGGGTTTCCGCCTCCGAGCCTCGGGCATAGCCGAATACGGCCATGCCAGCCGCCACGCCGGCCCGGACTCCGGGCAGACTGTCCTCAATCACAGCGCAGGTCTCCGGGGAGGCACCAAGAGTGTGGGCCGCGTGGAAAAACAGGCCAGGGTCGGGCTTCCAGCTTCCGACTTCATAGGCACTCACAATATTCCCCCGAAAATATGGCAGCAAACCAGTAATCCCAAGGTTCAGCTCAATCTTCTCGCGGGGGCCGCTGGAGGCAACACAAAACGGGATGGACAAGGACTGCAAGGTCTGAATGACGACTTCAACACCAGGGATCGGTTGCAGTTGGGCTTGAAAGACTTTGGCACTGCGTACGCGGAAATCGGGAATAAAGGTGTCCGGCACACAGCGACCAAGACGACGTTTAACATCGGCCACCCACTCAGCCAGCTTGCGCCCTCTGTATGCGTCCATCGCTTCTGCCAGCGTCAGATTCAGACCTAAGTCCGCAACGCACTCGACGAACACCTGCTTTTCGAGCGTTTCACTGTCCACAAGCACACCGTCACAGTCAAAGATAACAGCCTCAAATCGCATACAGAGGTCCACGAGAAAAAAGTGTCCGGGGTTTGGTCATGCTGCCGTGCTAGCTCTGACTTGACTTCCCAAGGGCCTCTTGCCGGAGCTGCTGTATCTTATTCTTGCGCTGCTTCTTCTCGTCTGGAAGGACGTAAATTTCGTAGAGAACTTCTTTCAGGGTTTCGATAATCACCCTGAGATTTGGAGCGTCCCACTTGTCCCAAGACTGCTCGTGAACTTTGTTGCTGGTCATCTGTTGTATGTGGCCAAGTACATCGAACAGTTCTGGATCGATTGACTGGTATTTATCTTTGAGGGACTTGATACGGTCTTCATAGTCGCCATCTGTAAGCCTTTCGTGAACCAGAAGCTCATAGATGGCTTTTCTCATGCAGGCCGAAGCGCCGGTCAAATAGTTCATCTTCAGGCTACCCTCGGCTTCGGTTATCAACTCCCTTATGGTTCTCGGGACACGTTTATCTACGGTGAAAAAAGAGGTAGGTACTGAGTAGAAAATGTGTGAATCAATGTCTTCAATCTCTCCCGTGAATGCCCAATATGTCCTCCCATTGTAGCGGCCCACGAAGCTGTCAATACTATCAAATGAGAGATGCATTGACTCCCTTTCGCACGAAGAACATTCGGCCACATATACGTAACACTTCTTCTCGGCACTCCAGTCGAACTCCAGGTGACCCGTGAGACTATAGCTAACGTTTCGCCTGTTGCAGAACGGGCAATTATATACGTCACGATCTATGAAGTATTTGCGATCCAGGTAGGACTTATCCAAGTTCTCTTCAGGCATTTATTATCTATCCCTCCCACGTATTAAGTTTCCTCCGCCGATGTGGGAAGCCCTCATCCGAAAGCTCTTGAGTCGCACCGCTACATATCGCTCCTCTTACGTGTCGTCGCGGAGAAGGGACACACCCGTTGCGCCCAAAAACAGCGGCAGCAGCGTATCGATAATCATCCAGACCACGACGCTTACATTCTCGCTCTTGCCTGGGGCGAAGTCGGCGCTGACCGACATGGTGTTGAACCAACTCCAGAAGAAGAGGATACCCACGCCCAGAAAGCCGTAGAACAGGGTACTGGCTGCCAGCCGTTCCCAGGTCACGGGCGCGTCCGGCCCGGCGCTGCCGGCGCGTTGCATACGGGGATAGCCGACTATCAGCCCCAGCACGATCGCCAGCCCCATTAACGGGTCCAGCAGGTTCCACAGCGGGCTGTACGGATGCGCTTCGCTTGAAACGTGATAGAGCGGCTCAACTATGGTATGGACCGCAACCGTCACCCCAATCACGATGAGAACGATACCAATGCTTCGCTTGCTGTCCATCACTCGGCTCCCTTCTGAGTGTTTGGCCACGATACTGTGTCATACCGGCGATTGCACTGTCTACGGTCAAAGCGCGCGTCATGCCGCGTAAGAGGGATTTCCGCTGCGGCCAAAACGCGCTATGGAAACACAAGTAGTAAAGGAGGCTGGCTATGGCACGCGTGGCACAACTCGGCTACATCGGCTTGGGCGTCAGCAATGTTGACGAATGGGAACAATTCGCCACCGGAGTGCTTGGACTCCAGGCGCATACACGCGACCCGGACGGTTCGTTGTTGTTGCGTATGGACGAATACCACCACCGGTTTATTGTCTCCCCTGGTGACGAGGACGACCTCGCTTTGGTCGGCTGGGAAGTTGCGGACGAGGAAACGCTCAAGGCGATGGGCGATCAGCTCAGCACCCATGATATTGCGGTCGAATGGGGAACCCCGGAAGAGGCCGAAGCCCGGCGGGTCGTTGGTCTGCTCAAACTCCAAGACCCGAATGGCATTGCAACAGAAATCTTCTATGGGCCCCTCGTGGGCGTGGATACGCCCTTTCAATCTCCGCGCCCGATTTCAGGCTTTGCTACGGGAGACATGGGGCTCGGTCATATCACCATGACGGTCGATAGCTTGGAGCAAAGCCTGCATTTCTACCGTGATGTACTGGGCTTTCGCCTGAGCGATTGGGTCCGGCCTCAGCCCGAGCGCGGCGTGGCCTCAACGCTCAACCTCGCCTTTCTGCACTGCAATCCGCGCCATCACTCCATGGCCTTTTGGGAAGGCACGATGCCCAAACGCATGCACCACTTTATGCTGCAACTCCACAATCTGGACGATGTGGGTTCAACCTATGATCTGTGTCAGCGCAATGAGGTGCCGATTGATATGACCTTGGGCCGGCATACCAATGACCTGATGTTGTCCTTTTATCTCAAAACCCCCTCCGGCTTCAGCGTCGAATACGGCTGGGGCGCGCGTGAGGTTGATGACACGACCTGGCAGGTTCAGTTGCATCGAACCGGCAGCATTTGGGGCCATAAGCACGTGAGTCATTAGAGACGATAGAGAGAATCCCCCTCACCCTAGCCCTCTCCCCCGAGGGGAGAGGGAATTGAAGGAGCGCGTGGCGTGATGGACTGGACACATTTGGTTGACTTGGAAAAACGCACGGTCAGCCCTCGGGTTTTTGTTGACGAAGAGGTCTACCGGGACGAGCAGGAGCGGATCTTCGGCCGCTGTTGGCTCTATCTGGCGCATGAATCTCAGCTCCCGAATCCGGGCGACTTCGTGACCTGCTACATGGGCGAGGAGTCGGTTCTGGTATGCCGGACGGCAGACGGAAAAATCCGGGCCTTTCTGAACTCCTGTCGCCATCGCGGCGTGCGTATCTGCCGCCTGGACGCCGGCAGCGCCAAAACGTTTACCTGCCCCTACCACGGCTGGACGTATGACAACCAGGGCCGGCTGATCGGTGTGCCGCAATTCAAGGAAGCCTATTACGAAGAGCTCAAACGGGAAGACTGGGGTCTGCTCGAAGTCCCCCGTGTGGAATCGTTTCGCGGCCTCATCTTTGCCTGTTTAGACGAGAACACCCAGAGCCTGGATTCCTATCTCGGGAATATGAAGTGGTATCTTGACCTCATCTTCAACAAAACTGAAGGTGGCATGGTTGCAATGCCAGGATTGCACCGCTGGAATCTTGGCGGCAATTGGAAGCTGGCCGCCGAGCAGTTTAACGGTGACAACTATCATACCGGTTCCGCGCACGAGAGCATGATGAAAATCGGCCTCGGCCCGGCAGGTGGGGAATTTCTGGGTGACCAGCCCTGGGTGCGAGACTTTGAAGCCAAGCTGGATAACGGGCATGGCTGGATCAATTTTAAGATTGACATGGCCGGCGGTGTGCCCGACCCTCTGGCGCACCATATGGAGCGGATGCAGGCTGCTGCAAGACAACGCCTGACGCCGGCCCAAAGCGAGCTGGTCGGCTGTGTCCATGTGGGAACAGTTTTCCCGAATTTTTCCATCCTGACCTTTCTTGGTTTCTTGACCATTCGGGTCTGGCATCCCCGTAGCCCTCACAATATGGAGGTCTATTCTTGGGGGATGATCGAAAAAGAGGCGCCGCCCGAGGTGGTTGAGATCGCTCGGAAGATGCAGATTCTGACCTTTTCACCCAGCGGAATATTCGAACAGGACGACGGCGAGATGTGGGGCAATAGTGTCAAGGCCATGAGTGGCGCGTACCGCCGGAACTTCCCCCTCAACTACCAGATGGGTGCCGGGCATGGCCGCACCGACCCGGACAAGCCCGGTCTGATCCATCCACCCTCAACGGAAATCGGCATCTTTGGTGTGTACGAACAATGGCAGACCCTCATGGGCGGCGCATAAGGGGGCTCTCCCGATGAACACGGAATACCGCATCCAACTCCGTCACGAGTTCGAAGAGCTGCTCTATCACGAGGCCTGGCTGCTGGATAATGACAAGCTCGAAGAATGGCTTGACCTGTTTGCAGACACGATTCGCTATTGGGCCCCGGTCCGCAGCAATCTGCAGGCAGGCCAGGAAGATCTTCTCAGGCCGCATCTCCTGGCCCACTTTGATGATGATAAAATCAGCCTGACCTTACGCGTCAAACGTCTGAGAACTGGGGCTGCCCATGCCGAAGAGCCACGCTCACGCATCCGGCATTTTGTCTCTAACGTTCAAATTCTTGAGACCCACGGACCGGACCGAGCGCCGGACCGAGTAAAGGTCGGCTCAAATTTTCAGGTCTTCCGCAGTCGCTGGGAAGGGACCGAGCACTTGTTTGTTGGCTGCCGAGAAGACTGGTGGCGGCGCATGGACAACACCTGGAAGAATGAAGAACGCTTTATCCTCCTTGACCACAACGTACTGGAGAATGTGACCGTATTTTTCTAATACAGACCCTCAGTAAGGACACGGTATGGATGCCTCAATCACTGAACTCTTCAATCTCGACGGCCAGGTCGCCCTCATCACCGGCGGTGCCAAAGGCATCGGCCAGGGCGTCGCGGAAATCCTGGCCGCGGCCGGTGCACACGTTGCCCTGGCGGATACGGACGCGGAAACCGCGGCCGCCACGGCCAAGGCCCTAAACGATCAGGGCCGGACAGCCCTGGCGGTTGGCGCGGACACATCCGACGAGACCTCCGTCAAAAATATGGTGGTCGCGGTCATGGACAAATTCCAGCGCATCGACATTCTGGTCAATAACGCGGCTATCTACCCCATGGCCCGGTTGGCCGAAATGGAAACCGCGCTCTGGGATAAAGTGCTGGGAGTGAACCTGCGCGGTCCGTTCCTGTGCACCCGCTTTGCCGCAGAGCATATGATAGCCGGCGGGCGCGGCGGGCGGATTATTAATATCTCCTCCATCAATACGGCCCGGACCTATCTGGGCATGGCCCATTATGATGCCAGCAAAGGCGGCCTCAACGCGTTTACCCGAGCGAGCGCGCTGGAGTATGCGCCGCATAAAATTACGGTCAATACGATTGCGCCGGGGGCGGTGAAAACGCCGGGCTCCCTACGCGTGCGGAGTAATCTGGCCAAGGAAATGGGGCATGAGACGACGGAGCCGCTCGACGCCGCGTTTGCGGAAAAAATCCCGCTCGGGGATTGGGCCCAGCCGACTGATATTGGCCAGGCGGTGCTGCTGCTCACCAGTCGAGCGGCGCATTATATTACCGGCCAGTTGATATATGTGGACGGCGGCCTGATGCTCATGATGTAGTCAGCATAGAGAGGAACGGCAATGGGTGCACGTACTGGCCAGGAATATATTGACGGACTCCGAGACGACCGGGAGCTATACGTCAACGGCGAACTCGTCCGTGACGTGACCCGCTACCCCGCCTTTCAGGGCGTCATACGGGAGATGGCTCAGCTGTACGACCGGCAGCACCAGGAAGCCTATAAAGATATTCTGACCTATCCCTCTCCCACCTCGAATGAGCCGGTCAGTACCTCGTTTGTTTTGGCTGAAAGCTGGCAGGACATTGAAAAACGACGCTTTGGTGAGACAGCCCGCTGTGAGCTGACGTGCGGTATGATGGGCCGCCTGCCCGACTATATGAACGCCTTTGTGTCAGACATGGCTGCCATCACTGCGTGGCTGGGGCGTCACGAACCGCGCTTTGGGGAGAACGCCTGGGCGTATTATGAGCTGTGCCGTGAAAAGGATTTATGTCTCACGCATACCCTGGTTGATCCGCAGATCGACAAGACCAAAGGCGTCGAAGACCAGGAAAGCGTCAGGATCGTCAAGGAGACCGATGCCGGCCTTATCGTCAATGGCGCGCGCATGCTATCCACGCTCGCTCCAATCAGCGACGACATCTGGGTCGCGCCCTATATGCCCCGCAAGCCGGGACAAGAAAATTATGCGCTGAGCTTTTCCATTCCCATGGCGACGCCGGGGCTCAAATTCATTTGCCGAGAGCCCTACGATACGAATGCCGGAGACTTTAATCGTCCCTTGAGTAGCCGTTTTGACGAAGGCGACGCCATCGCCATTTTTGACAATGTTCTGGTCCCGTGGGAGCGGGTTTTTGCGGCCCGGGATTTGGAAACGTATAACCTCATTGCCCCACGCCTGCCGGGCTATTTTGCCTTACAGGCTGTCATTCGGGGCGCGGTCAAACTCCGCTTTATGACCGGCCTGGCCGGTCTTGTCGCGCATGCTATTGGGCGCTCAGAGATTGTGCGCTACCAGGAACTCATAGGGGAACTCGTCTCGTTCGTTGAACTGGCCGACGGCTTGGTAACGGCTACGGCGCATGAAGTCTGGGCAAACGCCCAAGCCGGCGAAGGCGAGACTGATTCAGCATCACAAGCAGTCTCTGCGGCAAAGAGTTTCGTTCCTGGTCTGGCAACGCTGTTCGGCGCGCCGGACAAAGGCATGCTAGGCATCACCACGCTCCGCATCTTTTTCCCGTTCGTTCATGCTCGCGCAGTTGAGGTTATGCGCCTTGCGGGCAGTAGCGGCCTGGTCATGACCCCCACGGAGCAAGACTTTGCCAACCCTGCGCTTCAAGACCTCTTGCCACGCTATCTGCGCGGACGTGACACGCCCGCCGAGGAGCGGGTGCGCATCATGAAGCTGGCCTGGGATGCCATCAGCACTCAGTTTGGTGGACGGCAATTATTATACGAGTGGTTTTTTGCCGGTGATCCAATTAATAACCGGATTCTGTATTACGGGACACATAAACGCAGCGAATGTGAAGCCCTCGTTCGTAATTTTCTCGACTCTCTCAAAGGATAAGAGGTGACAGCATGGCGGAATATCGAAAGCACGAAGCACGCGAATGGGCCAAAGCAACTATGCGGGGAGTGGCAAATACCATCACCCCGACCTTTACCCATGACTTACGCAGCCTGAACGAAAGAGCCATTCGGCACGATGTGCGCAAAGAAATCGAATATGGCTTTTGGGGTACCTTACTCGTTGCCGAAGCCGCGACAACGCTTGACGAGTACGTTCAATTTGCGCAGTGGGCGGCGGAAGAATCCAAGGGAAATCTTCACCTCATTCACCATGCCAGCTTCAATACCCTGGAAGAAAATATCGAAGCCGTCCAAGCGACCGAACGAGCCGGCGCTGACCTCGTACTCCTCTCCTACCCGCCAACCTTTTATCCGGATAGCGCCGACGATATTTATCGCTACACCAAAACGTTTTGTGACAACACCAATCTCGCCGTGATGCTCTTCCCCGTGCCGCTGTGGGGTTTTGAACGTATCCATCCGGCCGCGGGGTTTGGTCCGGATCTGATCAAGCGCTTACTCGACGAGGTGCCGAATATCGCTGCAATCAAAGCGGAAGGGGGCATGCCGTCCATCGGCGGCTTTGTGGATGTCTACACCCGCTTTAGCGATCGCGTCGTGGTGACTGAACCGATTGAAGGCAACGGGCTGCCCATGGCCAGCCTGGTGCCCATGCAGTTTATGGGGACGAGTAATTATGAGTACTGGGGGCCTATGATCCCCAGGATTTTCGGCCTGATCCAGGACGGCCAATTTGCAGCCGCTATGGAATTGTACTGGCAGATCCAACCTGCGCGGCAGGCCAGTATGCAAGCCATGGCCATGCTTGCGGGGGCAAATTTTTTACATCGCATGCTGTGGAAATACCAAGGCTGGCTGAGCGGCTTTAACGGCGGCCCGCTCCGCACGCCGACCATGCGCCTGAACGATCGCCAGATGAAGCCCTTACGCCAGGGGCTAATCGCCTCCGGACTCGAAGTCCCGGTTGAAGACGACAAAGAGTTTTTTATCGGGCGTAATCCGGCCTAGGGAGACCTCGTGACATTACTCCTGACGAACAAGGACGTGGAACAAGCCACGGACATCACGGCCCAGATCGACAGCATCGAACAGGGCCTGCATGAAGAGGCCAGAAACGCGGTTGACCTTCCCCCGCGGCTGAACCTGGCAACCACTTCGGGCTTTTTTCGCGTCATGCCGGCGGTGATGCGAGACAGCGGCCTGATGGGGTATAAGGTTTTTCATGGATCGGTCCAGCATGGCGTGCGCTATCTCATTGCGGTCTATGATGAAAAAGACGGGCGACTCTTGTCGCTCATGGACGCCGCCTATCTGACCGCGACGCGCACCGGCGCAACGACCGGCGTAGCCACCAAGCACATGGCGCCATCTGAAGCCAAGACTGTTGGTGTGATTGGCTCAGGCTTGGAGGCAACCACAAACTTGCAGGCCGTATGCGCCGTCCGACCGATTGAAACCGGCAAGGTCTTCAGCCCCACCCCAGCGCATCGTGAACGCTTTGCCGGGCGGATGAGCGAGCAACTGGGCATCACCCTCAGCGCGGTCGATACCCCGGAGGAAGCGGTCAGCGGGGTTGATATTGTGGTGGTTGCGACCAACACCACCGGTGTCGGTGATCTGATCGCCTACCGTGGCAAATGGATGGAAGCCAGCAGCCACATCAATTCGATTGGCTCAACCGGCTTACAATTGCGTGAGATTGATGCCGCGACATTCCAACGCGCGGAGCGCATTGTGGTGGATTCACGAGTGCAGATGGAGGGTGAGTCAGGCGACCTCAAAGCCGCAATGGAAACCGGCACGTATGACCGCGCCAAGGTCATAGAACTCAAGGAAGTGGTCGCCGGTCGCGCCCAAGGCCGTTCAGGCCCGGACGAGATCACCCTGTTCAAATCCGTTGGCACCGCCATCCAGGATGTCGCCGCCGGCTTCGCGGTCTACAAAGAAGCCGTGCGCCAAGGGCTCGGGCAGGATGTCGGCGAGTTTCTGGAGCTGAAGACATTTTAGGCGGAGGCGTCCCCGGCCCCAAGAAACCCGGCGGCGTGACGTTCAAGCACGTTGAGCCCGGACCTGCCGGGCCGCACGCTGGCCTGTCCAGTACGCTCCGTGGACCGTCCCAGGGTCATAGAGATGCAGGGCTTCCCCGGCGAAAAACAGCCGACCGGCAATCGGTCTTGAAAGAATCTTCGGCTCCCCACCGTTCGCCCCGACACGGAGATAGGCATACGACCCTCGCGCAAACGGGTCCGAACGCCAACGCTGGATCATCACATCGGTTGGCTCGGGAACAGCCGTCCCCATCACACCAGAGAGTTCTTTCCGCAGCCGCGTCACAACAGCCTGGTCTGACAGCTCCTCAATGTCGTGGGCGGCAGTTCCGCCGCTGAGACCGACCAGTATGGGCACACCGGCATAGGCAGCGAAATTGACATAAAAAGAGCACAGGCTGTTGCCGCACACAAAAACAAAATCCGGCTCCTCGGGCCAAAACGCGCGCGGAAAACGAAGGATAATCTTATTAAAGAGTCCCATACCGAGGCGTGACAATGCGGTCCGATGTGGGTGAGGTAATACCGGTTCAAAGGTGATCCGGTCCGATTGCAGCACTCCAATCGGGACGGTGACAATCACCCCGTCTGCGGTAAACGTTTCCCGCCCTGTCTCGGCCCGGATACCGTCTGCCCCATACCCAATTCGCCTGACAGTCTGACCGAATCGGACCGGGAGACCTTCAGCCAGGTGCCGAACAAGTCTGTCCATCCCATCGAGCACAAATTGCTCCCCCGAGGCGAACCCTTCCCCGGTTGGCCCGGTTATCGATTCGTATAATAGGCCGGCAAAACCGAGGTCTTGTGGCGGCACGGCGTAGAGGTTCTCTATACCCCTTTCGATCCGGCAGCGCGCCAGACGGCCGGCCTCAGTCAACGGAGCGGGAATCGTGCTCAAGACATCGGCGACCGAAACCTTGGTGCCGGGGCGTCCAAGCCAACCACGCGCCAGGGTCGAGACATAGGTCCAGCCGCTGTGTCGATACACCGCGGCCTCCAATTTCGCATATTCGGACTCAAATGCGGCGCGGGGAACGGCTGACCGCCCGACAGTGCCCAACTGATAGGCCGCCATATTGCCGTAATCGCTCACCCGCGTCCTGATACCCAGACTTGCAGCAACGGCCTTGAGCGGATTGCCCGGCCCGCCGTGCAGCCAGGATGCCCCGAGGTCGATAGGGGTCTCAAAGCGTCGGTCAGTCCAGACCCGACCGCCTATACGCTCCCGGGCTTCAAGAATGGTGACCGCATAGCCAGCTCGGGTGAGATCACGGGCCGCGGCCAGCCCGCTCACGCCTGCCCCAACAATAAGGACTTTGCCGCCAGGAGGAACGGCAGAGTGCGTTTGAGACTGACAACCGGGCAACACGACCGCCCCCGCCCCCAGCACCAGCTTATGAAAGTCGCGGCGCGCGATGGGGGTCTCCACATCACCCCTGCTCACGCCTTCCGATTGAGTACATACTGCGGAGCCATCTCCCGGTCCATATATTGATTTAAGAATTCGACACACACGGGACGGCATTGCCGGAAGAGGTCAGCTCGCTGAAGATCCTGGGCAGTCGGCGGCTGAGAGGCTGCCTCACGGAGCTGTTCGAGCACGTCTTCTTTGTTGAAACGTAAGTGCTTGCGGTTTTCCATGACAAGCTCACCGTCAATAATGACCGTCTCTACATCCGTCCCCTTGGCTCGGTAGACGAAGGCATCAGCCATATGAATGTCAGGCGCGAGATACGGCTGGGTCATCGTCTGTAGGTTCACGAGAATGATATCTGCAGCGCGGCCCGGTTCGAGTTTGCCGATAGAGTCTTTTTGCAGCGCGGCCTGTGCTCCATTTAACGTGGCCATACGGATGACGTCATGCGGACTGACCCAGGGCGACGGCGGACGTGGCAGACGGTGCAGCTTAGAGACCAAACGCAGCTCTTGGACCATATCGTCATCATCGTTCAACGTTCCTCCATCAGTCCCAATCCCAATATTGACTCCGCGCTCTTTCATAAAAGCAACCGGCGCGATGCCACTCCGCAGACGCAGGTTTGAGCTCGCGTTGTGGCACACCGTCACCCCGGTCTCGGCCATGAGCGCCACATCGTCCTGCGTCGTCCAGACTGCATGCGCAAACGAGGTGCGTGGACCAAGCAGATGCATAGCGTGGAGCCAGGCAACATTACTCTTACCGTAGTTCTTAAAGAAGTATTCAGCTTGATACGGCGTCTCGACTACATGAATGTGGAGTCCCCGTCCCTTTTGTACTTGCTCACCAATCGCTTCCAGAATATCCGGCGTTGTCCAGACTGAATTAATCGGTCCGTAGAGGATTTTTACCTTGGCCGCTCCCTCCTCATCGCGTTCGGCATAATATTTCTCAACAAGTTTCATATACATATCGCGGGAGATTGGCGGACGGGCATTCAGGGCGGCTGCAACCTGTTTTCGGAGGTCCGCGCTCAGTTGTTGGAGGAACCAATCGTCGTCATAGGCAAACGGATGTTGATTCATCACCTCGAGCGCCAGGGCAACGCGCTGGCCTGAAGTCTCGTAGGCTTTCAGCGTAGCGTTGACCTCATCTTCATAGTTCTCCGTTCGACAGAAATGACTGTGCAACACCGTAGTCACCCCGGACTCGAGCAACTTCATATTGGCGTAGAGCGTATCCACATAGACATTGGTCGGCGATTTGAGCATCACCAAGTCGTAGATCCACGGTTCTAAGGTGTCGTCCAACGCGCCCTGCTGGACAGCACTCAGCCCCCACCCGTGATGATGTACGTCTACGAGGCCCGGCATAATGAGGTGTTCGTTTGAACCGATCTCTCGATGGTCGGGATAGTGCCTTTTGAGCGCGGTATAACTCCCCACTGCAGCAATGCGTGTCCCAGTCACGGCAACGGCAGCATCCGGCAGGACTTCAGTTTTTTCGCCTGGCGGCGCTGGGTTGAGGAGATATTTCCCCCGTACGAGTAGTTGGTTCATGTGCTTTCTCCTCTCACTAAAACGCCGCCTTCAGCCGCTCCTTGGGATATTCTGCCCCGACGACATGTTCGATGGTCATGGCACGGACCATCTGATAGGTACGCACCCGGAAAGCAGGATCACACGACATGCGGATGTACATGTCTTGCGGCTTAATGTCGTAGTCTTCACGTAGCCATTCGAGCATATTCTGGGCCGCATCATACACGGCCTGCTCCATGGGTCGGTTAATACCCACCGCCACAATGCTGTCGGGCTTGTCAATACGCACGCAGGGCAAGCGTTTGTTCTTCACTACCGTACAGCTCAGTTGCACGGTGGCGCGGGTTTCATCCGCAATGCCGGTAAACTCGGTGTCTCCCTGGCTGCCGTGGATATCGCCGATATACAGCAGCCCACCCTGGTTATACGAGTTCAAATAAATCGTGTGCCCCGCGCAAATATCGCGACAATCGATATTGCCGCCAAAGGGGCCTTGGCCGAGTAAAGACGTGAAGACTTCACGCTCCGGCGCAGTCGCCAGCGTGCCACAAAAGGGTTGGAGGTCCCACGTAAGCCTATCAGAATAGACGCCTTTGCCGTCGCGGGTATGACCACTCGGTCCGGGCAGATGCTCAATCACCTGTACGCGCGCCTGAGAACATTGGCCATCAAAGAGGGTTGAATTACCGTACGGCCCTATGCCGGGCAGAATGCCGGAAAAGCCGTAGCGCCAGGGATCGATAAAGTCGATATGCACGGCCAGTACATCACCCGCCTCGCAGCCTTCTATATAAATCGGACCGACTACGGGATTGTACTTCGGGGGATACGCGACCGCGAGCGCTGCAACGTGAGGATCATCCACAAACTGATGGACAGTTGGATTATCGCTGTCGTCCTCAATCAATCCCGTCAGCGCGTCGTCTGTCTCAACCTGGAAGACTTCAGCAGGCTGGACCCGTAAGACGGGCGCGTCTCGGTTATCGAAGGCATATTTTGTTACCTCGCCGCGTTTAATTTTTTGCATAACCTTCCTCCTTTTCCTTCGCGTAGCGTTGATCGGCCCAAATTGTGACACCAGCCGGAGCTCTCTGCAAGCGAAAACTACTTGAGTCTTGACACGGCAAAAGAGAAGGAGGAAGACCACAGGGTAAAGGAGTCAGCCATGAAAAAAGAAGCTATCTTTCCTGAGTCCCTTCCCTTGCCGCGCGTCGCCTACTCCCCTGCCGTTAAGGCTGGCCCGTTTGTCTTTATATCCGGACAATTGGCGTCGGATTTCAAAACCGGCATCCCACCAGAGGCGACTATCAATCCGAACTTTCCCAATCATGGACTCAATATTGAACGACAAGCCAACTACATTGCCGACAATCTCCGCGTTACGCTTGAGGCTTCGGGCTCCTCTTTGGAACAATGTGTCTCATTGACGCTCTACCATACAGACGCACATGAGTTGCACGGCACTTCCCAGGTCTTGCAACAGACTTTTGGCTCAATGGGCGTGCCGCCGCATACGTCCGTTATTTTAGATGAACTGCCTGTGCCGGACTGTACGCTTGAGGTTGACCTTGTCGGCTTTGTCTCGGAAACCGGTCAGCGCGAGATTATTCAGGCCGCATCCCTGCCTCAGCCTGTCATACAGGGGCTTAATGGCCAAGCCCTGTATCAGTACGGGGTCAAGGCTGGGGAATTTATCTTTACTACGGGCATGACGGCCACCGACTTTTCAGCAGGGGTTGCGCCCCAAGCCCAGGTCGATCCCAACTTCCCCTACTATGCCGAGAGCGCCCGCTTACAAACCGAATACATTCTTGAAGCACAGCAAGCAGTTCTTCAGGCTGCTGGTGCTTCGCTTGCGGATGTTGTCAAGGCAGAAGTCTATATGACCGACATACGAGACTTTTACCGACTGGAACAGATATGGAAAAAATACTTTCCAACAGACCCGCCTGCCCGGACAACCGTCCCGGTTAGCGATCTTGGTGTTCCGGGGTTACGGATCGCCATCAACCTCATTGCGTATTCTCCGCAAGGTGGACCAGCAAAGCGGACTATCCGGACTGACGCTGCGCCACTACCGCTGGCCCACGAGCCACAGGCTGTCCAAGCCGGCCCCTTCCTCTTTTTCTCAGGTCAGATGGCCACCGACTACCGAACCGGAATTCCAGCAGAAGCGCGTATTGATCCCAATTTCCCGTACTACGCTTCCGCCGCAGAAAAGGGAATCAATTATGTTGTGAAGAATATTGATGCTATCTGCGCGGCCGCCGGTACGTCGCGTGACTATCTCCTGCGCAGGCGCGGATTTTATACCGACTTTGGCGAGTTTTTTACTTCGTTTGTGACGTGGGCGGAATCCTTTCCAAATGATCCACCGGCGAGTACCACAGTACGTGTCCCCGGCCCCCTACTCGTTCCAGGCTGCAAGGTCGTGATTGATTTAATAGGAATGATTCCGGACGAGAGCGCATAAATCCGACACCTCAATTCTTCTCGCTTCAGGCAAACGGGTCTGGCAGAGTCTGCGTACAGAAACCCCCTCCTTTGGAGGGGATCTTCACTCCTTCGACGCCTTCTCCCCGTCATACCACCACGGCCGGACTTTGAATTTCTCTCCACCCCAGCCTTCATGCAGCGGGACCATGAAGTCCGTACAAATAACTTTCTCCGTAAATTTCCACTCCCCTTTAACACGTAGCAGCCTGTCTTCGTAAAATCCGGCAACAACGACAGATTCGCCCTTCAGATCGCCAACCGCATCAAAATAGCTTTTTGAAAACGCCCGCTCACCGTCAAGGGTGATGACCTGGTTATGAATGAGATGCCGTAAGACCCCGAGACGATGGCGCATATAGCGTCCGTACCAGCGCTCGACGGCGACGCGCCCTTCTCGGCGTCGGCCCGGAGGGCTTACGATCAGGTCACACGAATCGTGAAACAGCGCCATCACGTCTTGAAATTCCCCCCGGTCCACGGCCCAACAATAGCGATGGACCAAGTCGCGTATGTCTTCTTTTTCAACAAGCTCCCGCAACATACGGTCTGACTCTTGCCCCATGCGTCCCTCCTTATTGACCCCGTCCGTTTACATATCACGAGCGGAAAGGCCCATGTCCCTCCCGTTGGGCCTGGCGGAGTGAGAGAAGAATCCGGGCAAGCAGCAGCCCTGT
Source organism: Binatia bacterium (assembly GCA_963664395.2). Classification (GTDB taxonomy): domain Bacteria; phylum Desulfobacterota; class Binatia; order Bin18; family Bin18; genus Bin18. The sequence continues at coordinate 584,087 of OY761159.2, forward strand.
GGGGTCGGGTGACGCTCGGCTCACCCGCCCTACGGGATGGGCCCACGACTGCCTGGCTTGACCGCGGCTTTTCACCCTCGTCCTTACGCCCCTGTGCTACACCGCCTTCACCGTCAGCTGGAGCGGATACTGGTGGAGCGAGATCGCGCCCTGCGGTGTAACCCGATTCATATCCCCAATGAAGAACCCAGACTGCATATCACGTGTGGTGGGATTGGGTTCAATGACAATGAGCTGATTCTCTTGAAAAGGGACGTCAAGATCGACCGCCCAGCACGGGTCACCCGGAACAGAAGCATAGGGTGGGTTGATCACCTGGGTATATCCATGGATCACAGGACACTGAACCGTATACCCTTCGTCCAGAATACGCTGAGACAGCGCAAACACATCCCTCGGCGTATTGCCGACCTTCACAACTTTTTGGACCTCCGAGTACAGTGTGACCGCTAATTCCTCTAATTTTTTGAGCTGAGGCGGGGGTTCTCCCAAAGCGACCGGACGGATGAGCTGCCCTGGGTAACCATAATACGTTCCCGTGGTCTCGGTCAGAATCAGATCTCCAGGCTGAATAGTTCGGGTAGACCCTCCCGCTACCCACCAGGAGTAGGGAATAGAAGGCTTGGCCATTGAGGTGGAAGCAAGTGCGGCCCCATACAGCGAGCCACCCAACTTGAGATATGTTCCATGGAGCGTTGCGATGATCTCATAATCTTTCATGCCCGGCTCGACAGTATCAACGACAGCACTAAAGGCACGGTCGCACAGTTCCGCGCCCTTTTGATACCATTCGATTTCTTCTGGACTGGCGCACAGCCGGATCTGATACATCAGGTCCTGAGCCTCTACAAAGGTTGCTTCAGGCAGGGCATCGTGCAAGAAGAGCCAGAGGTCGTGGGGCACACGGTCAGCAATACCCACCGTTCCCGTTTCCAGCCCGCCCTCTTTAATCCGCTCCACTAGCACTTGGTGGTTCACTCCGGCTCCCCAGCGAACGTCCTGGATGTCCGACTGCGCAGCCGCCTGCGGCAGGAACGAATAGAGACTCGCAAACAAGGTCGGCTCCTGGTCTAACGGAAAGACAATGGCTCCATAGGCAATATCGATATAATTGCCGACATAGATGAGATTCGCGCTAAAGACATAACCGTTGCTGAACATGAGTAGGCAGTCGATGCTACGGTCAGCCATCGCAGTGCGGATTGCCTCATATCGACGCTGGTACTCCGCCGCCGAAAACCTGGGCCAATGACCCTGATTCTCGGCTCGAATCCGAGCATACAAAGCTTCGGCATTTTCAATACCAGGAGGCTGTAAAGTATGAGCCATCGTACCTCTTTCGATTTTCGCTCTTTCTCGCTCTTTCTCGCTCTTGCCTACCCCCTCTTTATCATCCCGCTTTTAATCAAAATGATAAATCCGGGCGGTATTCCCCCCGACAATTTTGGCCTTTTCCTCTTCGCTACAGTCCGCCAGGACGGTTTCCAGCACCTGGCGTGAGTGGGGAAAGGTGCACTCCGGATGGGGGTAGTCCGAGCCCCACAAGATATTATCGACACCGATGAGATCGCGGTCTCTGATGCCGAGGGCGTCTTCCTGGAAACTGAGAAAGACGTTGCGCCGGAAATAGTCGCTCGGCAGCATATCTTCCTTAAATTTCCGCCGGCCTCCAGTCGCTGGGCGTTGAACAAAATTATAGTCCATCCGTTCTATGAAATGCGGAGCCCACCCCAGTTCCTGTTCCACTGACCCAATCTGGAGTTTCGGATACCGCTCGAACACGCCACTAAAAATAATATGGGACAGCGACATGCGCACCCAGTAATCGACATTCGTCAAAAAGGCAGTGCTCACCGCTTCCAGATCGACCAATGGAGAGTTCGGAGCGGACCGGTTGGTCGCAATATGCAGGCTCAGCGGGAGGCCCAAATCCTGGGCCGTGGCCCATAGCGGCTCGTACTCGGGAGAATCATAGCTATGCCCCTCCAGCGGGTACACCGTGATGAGTGCGCCGGAGAGCCCCAACTTGGCGCAGCGCTCCAACTCCCTGACACTCTCTGATACATCGTCAACATTCAGCATAGCGATGCCCTTGGTCCGCTGCGGGAACGGCTGGCAGAACTCAGCGATCCAATCGTTATAGGCTCTACACAAGGCGGTCAGGAGCGCACTATCCGGGATGCTGTACAGAAACAGCCCCTGCGTCGGATAGAGTACGTCGGCATCAACGCCATCCAGGTCCAGGTCTTTGAGATGTTCCTCGGGGATATAGGCCCCAGGCCGGACGTTTTCCATTTTGTCACCAAACGTGAGCGAGTCGCGCTCCTCGGGCACAAAGCGCTTACCGGCCTGTGATCCTCCAGAGCCACCACTCAGCCCTTTCACACCGTCGCATACCCACCAATCGGTATCATCTTCTTCACGCCGAACGACATGCGGAGCCCGATCTTTGAACTTTGCTTCTACTCGGCTGGTCCATAAATCCGGCGGCTCGAAAACATGACTATCCGATGAGATAATTTTGTAATCAGCCATACTGCCACCTCCTTTAATAACAACACGTACTAAATCACATTCAGTTCTTGCACAGGGCGTCCTTCGATTATTCGTTCAAACCCGAGCGGCGTGATGTCCACCGTCTGGTATGCGCCGTGTACAATCAGCTCCGCAATCCCCCGCCCAACAGCGGGAGCCTGTTGGACCCCGTGGCCGGAAAAGCCATTGGCGAAAAGAAAGTTTTTCATAACGGGATGCCGGCCCACAATAGCGTTCTGGTCGAGCGTATTATAGGCATAATGCCCGCTCCAGGCCGAGACGCGCTTGATCGCTTCAAAAATGGGAACGCGGTGCGCCAAGGCCGGCCAGACGATCTCATCGAACAGATGATAGTCAACACGAAAATCTTCGGTTGGAGGGTCCTGGTCTTCTGGCGGAGACACCCCACACACGAAATACTGGCCTTCGGGCCGAAAATAGACGCCGGAGACATCCACGACCAGGGGACAGGGTTGCAGCACCTCGGCCTGCCGGCAGTCGAACACAAATACACACCGTTTCCGACTCTCGACCGGCAGGTCGATAGCGGCCATACCAGCAATTTTACCGGCGGCCGGACCAGCCGCATTGACAAGCTCGCCACACGGGAAGACCCGCCCGTCGTCGAGTTGCACGGCCTCCAGGCGCTGCCGCGAGCCGTGCAGCCCAACGACCTCGCCGGTGAGAAACTCGGCGCCCCGTTCTTCGGCCGTGCCGCGGAGCGCGTGCAGCAGGCTGTGGGCATCAAACCAACCCTCCCCGGAAAGCCCCAGGCAACCGGCAGCCAGGTCCGAGGTCGCGAGCCACGGGAAGCGCGCCTGCAACTCGGCTGGACCAAGAAGACAGACATCCGCGCCTTGCTGGGTTTGGACCCGCGCGTTGCGTTCGAGAATAGCTTTCCCTTGCTGACTCGCAAGCAACAGATAGCCCGATTCCCGGAAGCTAACCTCGACATCCGCCCCCAGGCGGTCTTTGACGGTCCGCAGGAACTCCACCCCAAACTGAGATAATTGGATATTCACCGGGGTCGAGAACTGCTGCCGAATCGAGGCTAAAGAGCGCGTCGTTGAACAGTCCTGATAGGAAGGGTCTTTTTCGATGACGAGCACCCGGCCCTGAAAACCCTCGGCCGCGGTGAGAAAATAGGCAACGGCGCTGCCAATAATGGCTCCACCAATAATGACGACATCGTACCCGGCACTCCGCTTAGCCATAGCTCGCCCCAGGTTTATAGGATGTTCGCGCTGCGGTTCGACCGCGTGAGTTAGAACATGAGACAGGATTCGGCTACGTCGCTTCCATCTCGGCCTCGGCGGCAATTTTTTCCAAGATGGCAGCCATCTCGCCAGGCTCGGCCACAAACGACGGAAAGTCCAGGATCAGCCGGTTTACGCCCAGGCGTTCCCAGCCCGGCAGGTCCGTGAGGACACCCTCGGCCGTACCGGCGATAATCACCGCGGTAATCTCTATGGTCGAGAAGTCGCGACCCGCCTCGTCACACATCTGCCTGAGCGTTTGCAGGTCCTTGGCCAGGTCGCCTTCGGTGCTATATACGTCGTCGGGATGCTCGGACACGACCTGCCAGCCGTCGGCCATGCTCACCACCCGGCGGAGGCTGGCTCGCCCGCGCCCGCCGATCGTAATCGGCGGATGCGGCTTTTGCAGCGGTTGAGGCCGACACTGGACATCCGAAAACCGGTGGTACTCGCCCTCAAAGCGCGGCTCCTCGGCCGTCCAGAGTTCCTTCCAGATTTGAATATGCTCGTCCGTGCGCGTCCAGCGTTTGGCAAAGGGCACCTCCAGGGCCTGGAACTCCTCTTCCAACCAGCCGCTGCCTACACCGACAATCAGCCGGCCATTTGACAACACATCCAACGAGGCCAGCATCTTGCCGGTCACCACCGGATGCCGGTACGGCGCCACGAGCACGGTAAACCCCAGCCGCACCCGGCGAGTGCAGGCCGCCACAAACGACAGCACGGTAAACGGCTCCAGATGGGCGCCCTTGGGGTCGGCGATGTAACGACCCGATTTGCTATACGGGTACGGGGTATCGATCTTGGTCGGCATGATGACGTGGTCAGGTGCCCAGACCGACTCGAAGCCGCGCTCTTCGGCAAGCTGTGCCATGGCCAGCATATTCTCATGGGTCGCCATCGCGCCAAATGCGGGCAGCATAAAACCGATTTTCATGAAGTCTCCCTTACAATCCGCAATCTGCCCCTCTCCTATACCACTTCTCGCCAAGATGAAAACCCTGTTCCGGCGGCCGCTTGCTTCCAGCCGGGAGCCGTGATCTGGTCGGGATGCGGATGGTTATCCATACCCGCGAAGGAGGATACAGATATGAGCACAATGGTCTTGATCGAGTTGGCGGTAAAACCGGAATCGGTTGATGGCATGAAGACGCTGATGAAGGAGTTATTGCCCGACACGCGAGCCTACGACGGCTGCCAGAGTGTTGACTTTTATGACAACACCGAGACCAAAGGCAGCATGGTCCTGTACGAATTATGGGACTCCCGCGCCCACCAGGAGCGCTACTTACAGTGGCGCTCGGAAACCGGCACCCTGGATCGCCTCGGAGCGCTAGTAGCCGCCCCGCCCAAGATTCAGTATTTCGATAAGGTGGACGCCTAGCCGCCCGTCGGCTCTGTGGACGATGCCCTCTCCACGAGGGCTCATGTCCGCCCTGCGGCCACATCTTTCATGTCCTGAGCACTGTTTATTTTGCCACGGCAACGCTGGCCGATTCATCCTGCTGGGGCTGAGAGGAGACGGGCGCAGGAGCCGGTGCGGAGCGCCGGTATTGCGCGGCCGGATGCGGAGGGCTCAGCCGTGCATGTCCGGGCCCATAGAGCTTTTCGCGCAGGGTGCCGTCCTGATACTCGGTTTGCATCATTCCGCGTTTCTGGAGAACCGGCACGACCCCGTCAACAAAGTCTTCGAACGTTCCCGGCGTCACGGCGTAGGCGAGGTTGAACCCATCCACTCCAGCCTGGGTCCATCGCTGAAATTCGTCCACGATCTGTTCCGGCGTCCCGACCGCCACGGGACCACCTCCGCCGATACCGATAGATTTGGCGAGATCACGTACGGTCCATTTGCGATTCGGGTCTGCCCGGGTGAACGAATTCCAGAGTGTCCGAACTGCATTTGTTTCGATGTATTCGAGCGGTTCATCCGGATCAAACTTTCCAAAGTCGTACCCAGCCCAGCCACTCAGTAATGCCATCGCACCGTCGTAGCTGATCTGTTCGAAGTAGTCGTCGTACTTCTTCTTGGCTTCCGCCTCAGTACCGCCGGTAATCACTTTGAGATAGGCAAAGAAAAGAATATCCTCCGGGTTGCGTCCGTTCTGCTCTGCCTGTTTCCGGGTCGTCTGGATGATCTGCCGCGCAATGTCAGGCGTCGGGGAAGCGATAAACACGCACTCGGCGTGTCGGGCGGCAAATGCCTGTCCACGGGAGGAGGAGCCGGCCTGGTATAACACCGGGGTGCGTTGCGGGGACGGTTCGGACAGATGGCAGCCGTCCACCTTGTAATACTTGCCCTCGTGGACAACATTCCACACCTTGTCTTGGATCGGCGTATATGCCGCGCTGGCGGTCTTTGACAACCGCGCCATCCTCCCAGCTCGATTCCCACAGCTTGTAGCACACCTCACAATACTCATCCGCCATATCATAGCGCTCGTCGTGCTCAGGCAAACCGGACCGACCGTAGCTACGCCCGGCACTTTCCAGATATGAGGTCACGATATTCCAGGCAACCCGGCCTTTGGTGAGATGGTCGAGCGTGGTGATGAGCCGGGCAAAGGTGAAGGGATGGTACTGGAGGATCGAACTGGTAAAGGCGAAACCCAGATGTTCGGTTGCCGCGGCCATAGCCGGGACCAGCAGCATGGGGTCGTTCACCGGTGTTTGCGCGGCCTGGGTCAGGGCCGCCTCTCGATTGCCCCGAAACACGTCGTACACGCCCACGACATCGGCCAGGAACAGGGCATCGAACTTGCCCCGTTCCAACACTTTTGACAGTTCAATCCAGGTATTAAGGTCGGTGTAGTTCTCCATGTTGTCTTCTGGCCGGACCCACAGACCAGGAGATTGGTGACCACACAGTTCATATGAAAGGCGTTGAAATAGATACGTTTTTTCACTGTCTTCTCCTTGGTACTGACCCATTCCTATAGAAAAGGGAATGGACCCTCAACCTCTGCCGCACCGGGCGGGATCGATATGATTGTCAGGGGACGCGCCGCTCAGCCGCCCTATTCCCACATCGGAACCAGGGGTGGTTGAATCTGCTGCGGGTCGAGTTGGAGTTCATGCACACTCAACGAGGACAGACAAAAGTCGCTGGGGGGGTGCTGCATGGTCGCGGTCGCGCCGTCGCGAAACAGACGCTCCAGAGTCGAGGACTTGAAGATGGCGTGACCGCCGCCTATTTCGAGCGCCGAGCGGGTCGCGGCGGTGACGGCTTCGCCGACAATGTATTTTGCCTTGAAATAGGTGGCTAACACCTCTGCGGCCTGCCCTTCTCCTGTCGTACCAAACTGCTTTGGGCGGTCGGTATAACGCTGGCGTTCATAGGCTTCGTCGGCCAGCCAGGCAACATAGCGCAGCAGCCAGCGGGCGGCTTCCAGTTGGGCGCTCATCATGGCAACCCGACGCCGAATATCCGGATGATAGGCCAACGGCTGTTGATAGCCTTTGGGTTGGCGCTGTTTCACATTGTCTTTGATTGCGTGTAAAGCCGCAAAGCCGACCCCGAGATACACGGCGGTATACGGAATATTGAAACTCGGCTCATTCGTGGCCAGCCATTCGCCAACCTTGGGAATGGGTTCGCCCAGAACGGCAGCGTCCGGCACAAAGCAGTCTTCGAGAATCAGATTATCGCTACGGGTCGCGCGCATCCCCAGCGTGTCCCACACATGCTCGAAGCGCAGCCCGGGCGAGTCGGTTGGCACCATCATCACAAGGGCCGTCTGGGGATTGGCGATTTCCTCGGGATGGGCAAACAGGCACAGATAGTCGGACGATTCGCCCATGGAGCAAAACGACTTCTTGCCGGAGATCCGATAGCCCCCGGCGACCCGGCGAGCCTGGGTGGAACACGCAAACGACGTGGGTACAATGCTGGTTGTACTCGGCTCGGAGAGAATAGCCGCAATCAGCTTGCCCTGTTTGGCCGCCAACTCAGCCACCCATTTTTTTATTTCGTCCGGCAGGGCCGAGTGCATCAAAGACGCCAGGGTCGCGCCGTGCATATTGAACGACAGCGCGGTCGAGGCACAGCCTTGGGCGATTTCCTCGGCGGCAATGGTATAGCCCAGCAGCCCGGCCTCCAGTCCGCCATATTCCTTGGGCACGACCAGGCCGTAGAAGCCCGCCTCCCGCAGCGCCGCATAGTTCTCCTTGGGCGGAGAACCCTCCCGGTCGTGCTCGGCCGCCCGGGTCGCAAAGTCGGCGGCGAGCTGACGGGCAACTGTCTGGATACGAATGTGGTCCGCGGTCAGTCCGAATTCCATACGACCCTCCTTGGCCGTTGTCGTGTGGGCGAAGGCCGTTACCGGCGTGCTCAGGCCGCTTCCAGCCAGCGCTGCGACATCGGGCTGAATTCTTCGCGTAGGGCGGGCATCACGTCGGCGGCAAACAGGTCCATGTTTTTGATGACCCGATGGTGCGGCATATCGCCCGTGTGCAGGAGGGGGAGCAGCAGTCCGAAGCCGAGCTCTTTGACCAAATGGGAAAGGCGCTCGCGCACGGTCTTGGCGCTGCCCACGACGCAGTAGCCGCGCTCGTTGAGTTCCTTGAAATCCATGCTTTCCCAATCAAAGTCGGCCGCGCGGGCCAGGATGCGTTTCATGGACGCCGCGGACGTATAGCCCGGCGGGAAGAACATTTCCCATTTATGGCGCAGGCCGTAGTGGTAGAGCCACAAGATGTGGGCTGCGGCTTCTTCTTCCGCTCGACTGTCCGTCTCGGCCACGTAGACCGGTAGCAAGTGGCCCATTTGGTAGGGCGAAGCTTCGTAGCCGTACCCGTCCGCGGCTTCGCGGTAGGCGTCGAAGAACCACTTCACGAGGTCATCCGGCATGAAGACCGCAAGGTAGGGGTATTTGCGGTCTGGGTGCGCACACCATTCCACGGTTTCTTTGCTCCCAAATCCAGGAATCCAGATCGGGGGATGCGGTTTCTGGAAGGGGCGCGGCCAGACATTCACGTAGCGGACTTGATAATGCTCGCCATCAAAGGAAAACGGCCCGGTCTCGGTCCAGGAGCGGACGATCAGATCGTGCGCTTCACGAAAGCGCGCCAGCGAATGCGTGGGGTTTACACCCATGGAAAAGTATTCATCCCCGATGCCACGCACAAAGCCGGAGATAATCCGCCCGCCGGTCACCACATCGAGCATGGCGACTTCTTCGGCGACGCGGAGGGGGTGATCCCGCAGCGGCAGGCCGTTGCCGATCATGGCGATCTTCAGACGCGTGGTCCGGCGGGCCAGCATGGCAGCCATAACGTTCGGCGACGGCATGGTGCCGTAGGCGTTCTGATGGTGCTCGTTGACACACACGCCCTCGAACCCCAGCTTTTCGGCATACTCAAGCTGATCCAGATATTGATTGTAGAGCGTATGCCCCTTTTCGGGATCGTAGTATTTATTCGAGAGCGTCACCCAGGCCGAGGGATGTTTGGTTTTGTCGTCAAAGTCGGCGGGCAGGTCGGGCCACGGCATGAGGTGAAAATTGTAAAACTGCATACGCTACTCCTTTGCGGCGGAGACGGCTAGTCCTGAATCATGCGCTTTTCTGCCCAGCCCTTTTCAAAGGGCGTCCAGAACTCAAACTTGACGCGCAGGGTCTGGATTTTCCACTCGCCATTAATCCGTGCATAGTCGTCGCTGTATTTGGCCGCACCCCACACGGCTTTATCCCCGTCCTTCTCGGTCATGGTGCAGGGCTGAAACAGATACCACTGACCCGTGGCCGTGTCGCCGTCGACCTCAATGATGGGATTCATGACGTTATGCACGGCAAACGGAATGACTTTGGTTGCCCCGGTGAAGAATTTCCGAATCGCGGCCCGACCGTCGTATTTGCCAAACACGTCAGCCCCGCCGTCCCACACGCCGTCTTCGGCAAACAGTTCGGCAATCCCATCCGGGTTATAGCCGTTGTCACAATGGGCGCAGTATTCGGCCTTGACTTTTTTAATGGCTTCGATGTCTTCCAAAACCTGGAGCCGCCTCACTAAATCGTCAACACTCATGCTGCCCTCCTTATGAAACTCGTCGGTTACGGCGCTATTATTGAATCTCTATTCTTGGCCTGCGTTAAACGCGAGGCCGGTCTTCTTAATCTCCGCTAACACTCCTGGGCCGGTTTGATCTATCTGCTCGGCCACGCTGGGTGGAAAAGCGATGTCCTGCATATCATGCACGCCGCCGGTAATGAACACTTGGAGGAAGCCTTCATCAGCGCCTATATTCGTGAAGCTGCGACACACGCCTGGCGGCACTGAGATCGTGTCAAATTGATTCAGGACAATTGCGTGTTTTCCGTCATCGCCCCACTGGATTTTGAACGTCCCTTTGAGGCAGGTAAAAATCTCGTGCGTCTTGTGATGGGCGTGCAGTCCCGGTCCTTGGTTGGGTGGGCACACGGCAAGAGTCATGGAATAGCCATCGGCTTCAGCAATTGGGGCCGGCCCAAACGGTCCTTCTCCGCCCTTAGAGGAGATAATGGGCAATAGCTTACGGGCGTAGATGTGGTCCCGAGCTTCCAACGGAATTTTGTCGTTCTGCATGGCTGGAATGGGCTTCAAGTCTTGGAAGCGGGCAATACGGGCTTCCATGTCTTCAGGGCTCACCGAGATCGTTTTCATACTGGCCTCCTTACTGGCATCCTTGGTCTCTACGCTTCAAATTGAGGAACCGTATGGACAAGTACCCGTCGTCAGCATAGCCAAGCTTGTATCTTTTGCAAAGACATTTTTTTGTCCGAGCGGTAATCGGGAGGGATAGCCTGCCTTGCAGAGAACCGTTAGGCTGGCCGGTGAGCAAAGAAGAGAGAGAACGTAAGGGAGAACGAATGCCGTTTATTGTTCTATTCGTAGGATTACTGGTCTGGGCCGGGCCGAGTTGGGCACAAGATGAACGAAACGCTATGACCCGAGAAACCGTACTGCAATGGACGCAGCAGTATACAGACGCCCGACCGGACTTTCAGCACGGCGAGACGCTGGGGCTGAGCGATATGGAAAAGCTCCGGCCCTTTCTGCCACCCGGTTATTTTGAAGAGTTCCAGTTTCCGGAAGTGACCTTCGACATCAGCCCCCCAGGCGATTACCCCCCGCGCACAGACTATCTCGCAGCGACAGAAAAATTCGCCGGCCAAACTCAGCTCGCCGAGGACGGCAGTCTGAGAAACTATACTGCCGGCCAACCGTTTCCCGCGGACCAGCTAGACCCGGCGGACTCGACTGCGGGACTTAAGGTCGGCTGGAACTTTAATTTCCGCTGGCAGCATTATGGTATCAAAGTCGGCAATTTCGCCACGATCATGATCAAACCGGGGGGGACGCACGGGGCATTGTCAGGCTTACCCGAGGATATGATTCAACCGGGAGGCACAGTTGAGCGAGTGCTCCAGCAACGCTATCAGCGCGTGTATTACAGCCACTTGTCCATGCTGCCCGAGCAGAATTATACCCTGCCCATTGACGACGCCGCGGAATTTGAGTGGAAAGATGTCACCGACTTCACCGACCCGTATGAAATGCGCGGCCTGCGCATGCTCATCCAGCGTTCCAGCGATCCGCACCGGGCCGATCAGGCGTGGACCTATGTCCCATCCCTGCGCAAAGTCCGGCGTGTTTCTGCTGAAGAGAAAGCAGATTCTTTCCAGGGGTCAGATACGACCCTGGATGATTTCTTCGGCTTCTCCGGGCGGGTGCTGGACTATGACTGGACCTTCCACGGCTGGAAAGACGTGCTGCACATCATGAATTCGCCCCATGCCTATGCGCGCTATTATGGTCCCGCGGGCCGGGCGCCGCTCGGGCCGTGGGAGCTGCGCAAGGCCATACTGGTCGAGCTCAAGCCCAAGCGGACGAATCATCCCTATAGTAGCAAGTTCCTGTTTATTGACGCCCAGACCTATCGCGTGGTTTCCGGCATGGCGTTCAACCAGGAAGGCACCCTGTGGAAGGTGTGGGGCGTGCAGAATTCCTGGTCCGAAGACGCGCAGCATCTGCCGGAAATGAATACGGGCGCGCATGTCAGTCGTTACCTGGGCGTCACGGTTGTTGATGTCAAAACCGGCCAGGCGTCGTTATTTCCGACGCTGGATATGGGCTACCCGGAGGTGGATGTGGAAGAGGTGCTGAGCCTGTATGATGTCAATAAGTTGACCGAGGGGCGGCGCTAGAAGGGACACCAGGAGGAGCCATGCGGTCGGGTCTGACACTCTCACTCTTTGTTTTCAGCGTACTCCTTGCGCCCGCGGTATGGGCCGACTCGCCTGCGGCGGCAAAAACCTGGCGGATAGTCGGAGAGCTGACCGAGGCGGAGCGCCAACTGTTCGACCCTCGGACCGACACGCCCCGCGACCCGGAGCAGCCATATATACCCGCCGAGCGCTATCCGTTTCAGCCGCCCTATACCGCAGAGGAGATGGGCTATCGGGCCATGGAGTTCAGCCACTCGCCACGCTGGTCGTGCAATTTTGTCGATGTTAGTGGGGCGCTGACCGCACACGGGTATCTCATCACGGATAAAATGCACAGCCCGATATTCTATGTTCCAAATGCAAAGGGCATGCAGGGCTTAGAAGGCGAGCTATACGGAACGAAGCCAGGTGAGCCGACACGAAAAATAACCGGACAAACCTTTTTCCCACCAGAAAACCTCGGCAACCAGATGTTTATGACCCAGTACCGGGCCGGACAAGAGGCGCTCACCCGGTGGGATCTCTTTGTGTATTCACCTACCCTGCGCCGGGTCCGTCGTCAGCCTCAGCCACGCAGGGGTGATAAATTGGCGCAGGGAGCTGAGAGTTTTGACGATATCTTTGGCCGTGATCCCTGGGAGTTTTCTTGGAAGCTGATTGGCGTAGACACGCTGTCACAAACCGTTCGCTTCCCTAATACCCGGCCAACCGTGACCCTCGGCAGGTCCGATGGTACGCTCCACGACGTCCCAACGGATCAGATTAAGATGATGGGGGATGACTACCCTTTTTATACCAGAGAGGGCGGCATTGATTGTTGGGTACTTGAAACCATAGTAAAAGAAGAGTGGCTCCCCCACTATTATGCCCCGAAGATTATTTATTGGTTAGATAAACACTACTTTTATCCCTTGCGGATCGAACAGTACGGACGAGACGGGAATCTTATTTTTGTGGAAACCCGTATTGCCACATACCACAATCCAAATATGAAGGATCAAGGGTACGGGTTGCTATTCAATCATTACTGGGATGTGACACTGGACTATATGCGCTATAGCGTCCACGACACACACCATCTCAAAGAATGGTCAGCCGAGGATCAAGCAGTCTTTTTCAGTCCTGGAGTGCTGCCTCGCGTGTGGTATTTTGCTCAGCTCAAAAGTCAGTCAGAAGTGCCCGTCCCGGAGCAGTATTTTCTACGTCCGACCTTAGATCGGGAAAAGTTTCCTGGGCATCGAAAGATAGAACTCTCGGCTAACATTGAAGAGAAAATCCGAGCCCAGGAGGAGGCCGGGCATTTGGTGTTTATAGAGGAGGATTGAGACGAACGGCTCCCCCCCCCCTACCCCCTGGATACTGGGGCTCTCAGAGACCCAACAGACTCAACAGACCCCTCGCGTCTCCCTCTACCGCAACGCGACCGACTTGTCCCGCAGGCGTGGCAGCGAAAACCACAGGTCGTTACACAGCTCCAGCTCCTCTTCGTCGAGCGTCATATCGACTGCCGGCAGGGATTGTTTGAGTTGTTCGGCTGAGGTCGCACCGACAATCGGCGCGGTGACTTCGGGCTGGGCGAGCACCCAGGCGATAGCCACTTGAGCAAGCGGTTTGTCGCGCGCGGCAAAGAATTCTTTGAGATGCTCGACTGCGGCGAACTGGGCTTCCTGCCAGTAGCGCTGGCGGTAAATTTCACCGGCTCTGCCACCAAGGGCAAAACGTGTTTCCGCGGCGGGTTCTGCGCCGGCTTGGTGTTTGCCGGTCAGAAACCCGCCGGCAAGCGGATTGTACGGAATCATGCCGATGTCCTGCTCGCGACACAGGGGAAAGAGTTCGTGTTCGATTTCACGGAACAGCATATTGTAGCGGGGCTGGACACAGTCGAAGCGCGCCAGGCCAAGCTTGTCGCTCTGCCACAGGGCTAAGGCCAGACGCCAGGCCTGGAAATTTGAGCAGCCGAGGTAACGTACTTTGCCTTGATGGACCAGGTCGTCCAGGGCGCGTAGGGTCTCCTCGATCGGCGTTTTCGGGTCGGGCGCATGGACCTGGTACAGATCGATATAATCTGTCTGCAAGCGTTTGAGACTCGCCTCAACCGCGGTGCAGATATGCTTGCGTGACAGGCCCCGGTCATTCGGCCTGTCACCCATCGCGCCCCAACATTTGGTGGCCAGGACAATGTCCTCGCGCCGGCCTTTTAACCATTTACCGACAATCTCCTCGGTACGTCCCGCGGTTTCGACGCCACCGCCGGCCGGATACACGTCCGCGTTATCAAAGAAATCCACGCCGTTCTCGAAGGCGGCATCCATAATGGCGAAGCTCTGCGCTTCTTCGCACTGCCGCCCGAAGGTCATTGTGCCCAGGCAGATTTCAGAAACCTTCAAGCCCGTTCGCCCCATGCGCTTTGTTTTCATCCTTCCTCCTCTTTTTTCCGTCTTACAGTCCGGTTTCAGTCTGGGATTTTTAGCGAGACTCGTATATGATCGTATTCGTATCGAATCGCAAGAGGGAATTGGCTAACAGCGAAAGGAGACACGCATGGCGCAGCAAACAAAAACGCAGGCAAAGGTCGTTCCGTTGCGGCCCCGTAAGCAGCCGTCTTCGGTGGCACTGCCCCCACGGCAGGCAAAGGCATTACGCAAGCAGGATGCGGCCCACCTCGTCCACGGATTTGTCCCGCTCGGCTTGCAGCAAAACAAAGGGGTGCCCATTTTTGTCAAGGGCCAAGGTATCTATCTGTGGGATACGGAGGGCAAGAAATATATCGACGGCCTCTCCTCCCTCTGGAATGTGCATATCGGACATGGGCGCAAAGAAATCAATCGGGCCGTGGCCAAGCAGATGAAGCAGTTGGCCTTTGCGCCCACGCTGATCGGCCCGACCTCGGTCCCAACGGTCCAACTGGCGGCCAAGTTGGCCAAGATCGCGCCGAAGGGTCTGAGTCGGGTGATCCTGACCTCGGGCGGCTCGGAGTCGAACGAATCGATGATCCGTCTGGTCCGCGCCTACTGGAAAGCCAAAGGGCAGCCCACAAAGACGAAGTTCATTACCCTGGAACAGGGCTATCACGGCACCTCGAGCGGTGCCGCCTCGCTGACCGGTATTCCGCTTTTTAATGATCAAGTCGCCCCCGGTCTGCCGGGCGTCATCCATATGCCTCGCCCGTATACCTATCGCGAAAACAACGGCGCGGAGGAGCTCGAAAAAATCGTCCAGCGCGAAGGGGCGGATACTATCGGGGCTTTTGTGGCCGAGCCGATTCAGGGCGTTGGCGGCGTGATTGTTCCGCCTGATGACTGGTGGCCCAAGATTCGGGAGATTTGCTCGCGCCATAATATCCTCATGGTGTGTGACGAAGTCATTACCGGCTTTGGTCGCACCGGGACGATGTTTGCCTCGACCGGCTTTGGCGTTGTGCCGGATATTCTTGTTTCGGCAAAAGGCGTCACGAGCGGCTATCTGCCGCTGGGCGTGGTCCTGTTCAAAGAGGAGATCTTCCAGACCTTTTTGGATACGGGCGATGATTACGCCTTCTGGCATGGCTACACCTATACCGGCCATCCAACCGTCTGCGCCGCGGCCCTGGCCAATCTCAAAATCATCGAAAAGGAAAAACTCGTCCAAAACGCCCGCACCCAGGGACGCTATTTGCAAAAACAGTTAGCCGCCCTGCACGAGCTGCCCATCGTGGGCGATACGCGCGGCAAGGGCCTGATCGCCGCGGTTGAGCTGGTCAAAGATAAAGCCACCAAGGAAATGTTCCCGGCCGAGCTGCGCATTGCGCAACAGGTCTGGGAAAAAGCCTTGGATAACGGCTTGATTACGCGCGTGGCGGGCGCGAACAGTATTGCGCTGTGTCCGCCTCTCATCATCACCAAAAAGCAGATTGACGAGATGGTGAGTACGCTAGGCAGGGCGATTCGAGAAGTGGCGGAGGAGCTTGACGGCGAGTGGCGGCGAGCCAGCGGCAAATAGCGGACAAGCCACATCAAAAAGATTGGCAGGGGCAGCACTGAGAGCTGCCCCTGCCTCCTCTCCTTGTCCTCCGTAGCCCGGAGACCGTTCGTGCAGCATATCCGTCCTGCGTTTCTTATCGCATGCCTGCTCACGACCCTGCCAGTATCTCTCCGGGCGGGAGAAGCCGCACCTACCCACTCTCCCCAGCCCGGCGCGATTGTCCTTGAGGGGCAGAGCCTGCCCTTCCTCTATCGACACTCCCTCTCGCAGATTCAGGTGTTCGCTTTCCACTCCGCGGCGTTGACGCCCATCCCCTTCCAGATTGACGAACGCGACCGACGTGGCCGGTGGGTCATCAAAGCCGGCCCGCGTCCCAGTCGAGACGACCAGCCCGACCGGTTTGACCCCAACGATGCGATTATTTTTCTGAGACGAGATATAGGGCAGCGCGCTCCCGCGGCAGCGTTTCCGGCAGGGGCGACGCGGTGGCATGAGGTGCATCTGGGCTCCCAAGAGGCCGCACTGGGCTTTGTCTATATTCGGGTGGGAGTGAAATTGGCTCAGCCCACTCGGCCCAGCCTCGTTCGCTACGACCCCCAACAGGATCACGTCTATGCGGAACGCTATAGCCTGGCTTTTGACACGCCTTTACCCAGCCACCTCGCTTTTGTGGAATCGCCGGGCGAGTTGGGCCAGAACCTCATCTCGGGTGTTGCCGTTGCGGCTGAGGTGAGTTTTCTGGGTGGGCTGCTGAACATCCGGCGTACCGACAAAGACCTGCACGCCCGGCTATACGGCTATACCCAGGGCCCGGTCCGGGTGATTCGCCGCGCGCGCTATTGGTTTCCCCTGCCCTTTGGCCTCCGCGCGAGGGGACGGATTGATCTCATCTTTTACCCGGACTTTGTCGAGGGCACGGCCCTGGTCAAGCTCAAGATTCCGCCTCGTTTTATTCTGGCAGACGGCGAGTTGAGCGCCGCTTTCGATTTCCTCAATTTCAGCCAAGCTCGGTTATCACCAGCAGACGATTTGCCCATAGGAGAAGAGCAGTCTCCTCGCTGGGCGGCCTTACAGCTCCCCACAGGCCAGACGCTCTTACTGGTCACGCGTCTCGAAGGCGGACTCCAGAAACTTACGCAGCGGACGTATTTTTCCAACGCCGGACCACCGCACAGTGGGCGGCCGTCTTTCGGATTTCATTTTTCCAACATCGCGCGGCTGGCTGCGGGCACCTATCGGCTCTCAGCCTTTGGCGTACTGCTGGAGACGACCGACCCAGAGATTATTCGATCCACCGCCGCCTTTTTCCTGTCGCCCCCACCCGCAAGCGTGACACCAATAGGCGGAGTCGGGTACGAGTAGTCGCGCGTCTGGCGAGAAGCACATCGAATACGGTTTAGATCCCCTGCTCAACCAGGTTCCAGCCAACCGCGCAGAGCTGCTTGCACTTTTCCCCGCGAGTGATGGCTTCGGGCGAACTGGCATTGCCTTCGAGGCCACGCTTATAGACCCCCTGCACGATGGCAGCCAGCCGGAAAAGTGAAAAAACCAGATAGAATTTCCACTCCGGGATGTCGTGCTGGGCCGTCTTCTGACAGTACCAGGCAACATATTCCTCTTCGGACGGGATGCCATGGCTGGCGTAGTCTAGGCTGGTCAGGTCGCCGCGCATATCATCCGGGACGTAGTACGGCAGACAGTTATAGGCCAAGTCGGATAAGGGCGCGCCCAGCGTGCTCAGCTCCCAGTCCACTACGGCCAGCACCCTGGGTTCGGTATGATGAAAAATCATGTTTTCCAGCCGGAAATCCCCGTGAGCGATGGTTGTTTCGTGATGTGCGGGCAGATGTTCGGGCAGCCATTGCATGAGGTTTTCCATGGCCGGCAGCTCGTCGGTTTTGCTGGCTTCATACTGTTTGGACCAGCGTCGCACCTGGCGCTCCATATACCCGCCGACTTTGCCATAGCCTTCCAGCCCGACGGCCCGAAAATCGACCTGATGGAGTTTGGTCATGACATCGACCATGGCCTGGTAAATCTCACGCCGCGCCGCCGGTTCTAACTCGGGCAATTCATAGCCACGGAAGACCCGACCATCCACAAAATCCATGATATAGAAGTCCACCCCGATGACGCCGGGGTCCTGGCACAGGACATAGGGTTTTGCGACCGGCACCTCGGTCTGCCACAAGGCGGAAATGACCCGAAACTCGCGGTCAACCGCGTGGGCCGAGGGGAGGAGTTTGCCCGGCGGTTTTTTGCGCAGCACATAGCGCCTGCCCGCACCGTCGGTCAAAACAAAGGTCGGGTTGGACATACCGCCCCGGACCTGACCAACGTGTAATGGCGCGCTAAAGCCGTCAACGTGTTCCTGCATATAGCGTTCAAGAGCGGCTTCATCAAAGCGATGCTGGTCCAGCACCGGCGCGGTTTCTGTGGTGAGAGACGTGCGCGGTGTCAGCCGCATTTCGGATTCAGGTGTTGTCATGGCTTCCCTCCCCGGAAACGTTCGAGCCCTGCGGTTTTCGACCTGTTTCAAACACTCCCGCAGGCAGAACGCAAGGCCGTAGCGAACCGGCGTTAGAGAATGCGGGTCTCGCGCTGGCGACCGAGTTCGACCAGGCGGAGCTGGCCATCGCCCACTTCCAGACGGGTACACGAGCAGTTGTCTGGTTCAAAACAGATCACCCGGTCATCCTGGGTGGCCGCACCGACCGCCACGTTAATGGCAATAAAGTGGGAGGTGACGACGGTCGTGGTCTTGAGGGCGACCAGGGAGGAAACGACCCGATCCCGCCACTCCTGATACTGGGGCGCAAGTTCACTCCAACGGCCGCGCATGGCCTGTCTGAGCCAGTCCGCGCGTGCTTGCAGATCTTGCGTTGGAGACGGGATCTCGGCCACCGCCGGTTCGACGTGGGCCTGGACTTTCCAGCGTTTCTCAAACGCCGCGGCGGTCAGGCGCGTGCGCTGGAGTGGGCTGGTGACAATGGGCAGCGGGCCCAGCGATTCCAATTCGTTTGTGATCGCCTCAGCCTGGGCCAAACCGATTGCATCGAGTCCGGGGTCATATGCCTGATCAAAGCCGGCGCTGGCCTGTCCGTGGCGGATTAAATACAGCGTAGTCGTGGGCATGCTTGTCCTTGGTATAGGGCGCTGGCGTATCCGTCAGCTTACATCCGGAGGCATCTCCGGCGGTCGGCTGCGAATAGCGCTTGCGGTCAGAGAATTCAAAAATTCCTGCAAGAAATCGTCCTGTTCAAATCGTGTGATGAGGGCCTGCCAGAGGGCAGGCTCGGTGTAGCCCCGGATACACGGGACAACAAACTGTTCACGATAGGCGTTCAGGGCAGCGGCGTACAGGGTGAGTCCGGTTCGATACTGTTCCAGTCCGCCCTGATAGCGGGCCAAAACCTCGGCATAGGCCTCACGAGCCTGGCAGTATTTCTCCTCCGTGAGCGTCCTTTTCCGGTGCGCTTCTTCGGCTTCAAGAAACTGCTCATGGGCCAGCCGCATCCCTTGCTCCCACTGCCGGCGTGCTGCGGCGTGTTGCTCTCTTAGCTGGACAAGCAGGGTGCGCTTAGGCCGTACGATGGTCCGACGGATTTTTCCAATCTGTCGAGCTAATGCCTGGTCGTAGTCCTCAGGAGGATGGAGGCGTAAGTTCTGGTAGATGGCCTCCTGTCCCTGGGTTTTCGATTCTGCCTCACGGACCGTTCCTTGATCAGTCCGCAGCCCAAGCACGAGAAAACCGACGCTCCGCTCGACCGCTGCAAGGCGCTCGCCACAGGCCGCGAAAGTGACTCCAGCACTCGATAAGCAGACAAGAAACGCACAGCAGACCGAGCCCCAGTTGCAAAGAAGCGGCGCACAGGAGAAACGGGCGCTTCGCATACTAGGCAGGCAGGACGGTAACATGGAGAGAATAGGCAATACTGTCTTTCAGGAGTCCGCGCACATAGCAGCCCTTTTCTGCTCGTATGACCACAGTCCGCACAGTCTCTTCAGACGCGGAACTGTGCACGGTCAAGTCAACGTCTACGGTTTTCACAAGCCCTTTTGTGTTCGACCTGACGGAAACCGACGCTCCGGCAAGCGGGACGTGACGTGCCTGCGCAGTGATCTTGAGGGACATCAGCAGACAGCCGCATAAGCTGCCCAAGAAGGCGGTGACCGGGTCAGGTGCCGCTCCGTTTCCACCTAATTCTTTGGGCTCATCAAGTGTCCAGGCATACTGACCGGCCCGGAGTTCAACCGTACACGAATCGCTCACAAGCGATCCCACAGTGTGACGAAAGCCACCGGGAGCTGTGCTGCTATCCATAGTTGTTTTGATGACATGCAGCCGGCATTAGAACTCAATCAGTTCCAACACGGTTCCGTCCGGATCGTGGAAGCACACAAAACGGGTCATCCCGCCGCCGAGGATGGTCTCCTGCGGCGGCGAGAGAAACTCGACCCCTTTGGCTTTGAGGTCTTCGTACTCCTGCATCAAGTTTTTCGTTTTGAGTGCAATGCGGGCGATGCCGGCATGGGCGAGGTGTGGATAGGGTGTCCCGTCCGTCTTGGGCTGCTTCCATTCG
The DNA here is from genome assembly GCA_963664395.2 of Binatia bacterium. Classification (GTDB taxonomy): domain Bacteria; phylum Desulfobacterota; class Binatia; order Bin18; family Bin18; genus Bin18. The sequence goes on from OY761159.2 coordinate 604,622, forward strand.
ATCAGGTCAATGCGCGTCGCATGCGGGTTGTCACCCAGCATCAGGAGCGCGGCCCGTGCCTGTCCGTTCGGAATCTGCAGGCCGGCGTCCAATTGCGGGCTGCTGCCGGTCCCCAGGTCGTTGACGACCCGAAAGCCCAACATTTCATAGAACGCGAGCGAACGTTCAAAGTCGGAGACATTGATGTTGACATGAAAAATACTTTGAATCATTAGTTCCTCTCCTCTGAATCCGGAGCGCCAATCGGATACGCAATCGCTTCAATCTGAGGGGTATGCCGTGGAGCGGGACTGGCCTGGAAAATCTTTCCGAGTTCCCGGTCCAATACGTCTTCAGCGACATAGCCGGTAAAGGCGCGCTGCACTGCACCATCAGGAGAAAAGAGAAAACTACTGGGCAAGGCAAACACCTGATAGCGCAGGCCAATCTCGTCCGACGGGTCGCGGCCAATGGCGTACGGTATATTATATTTCTGTACGAAGTCCCGCACCCCGTCTTCGTCACTCTGCAAGGCAACCCCAATCACGGCAAATCCTTGGTGTTTATACTTGTGGTACATGCGGACCAAAGCCGGCGTTTCTATGATGCAGGGACCGCACCAGGTCGCCCAAAAATTGACCAGTACGACTTTCCCCTCATAGTCGGACAAGCTCACACTATCCCCATCAACAGTCGTCAGGGTAAAGTTATAGTCTCCGTATCCATTCCTCACCGGAAGGGCTTCAGACGCAACGGGAACACCTGCTTCTTGCACCTCACTGACGAGGAGCGCTTCCGGGTTCAAAAAGGTCAGACGCGACGATACCCAGGAGAGCTTATCGGTAAAGATGAGCAGGCCGACCAGGACGAGCAGCATACCAGCCGCCACTTCCATTTGCCGCAGATATCCCTTCATGCCTTTGAACAGCGACAGAAAGCCGTTCAGGAAGGCGGCAGAGAGCATAAACGGGATGCCGAGCCCCAGGGAATACGCCGCCAGCAGGAGAACTCCGTGACTGAGCGTTTCGGTCGTGGCGGCAATCGCCAGAATACCGGCCAGGATCGGGCCAACGCAGGGTGTCCAGCCAAAGGCAAAAAAGAGCCCGGCCACAAAAGCCCGGATCATCCCAGGCTCGGCAGGCTCTTTGGAAAAGCTGCGCTGTCGGAGTAAGGCCGGGATGGGCAATACCCCGGCCAGATGCAGCCCCAGGACCATAATGCCAAGTCCGGCGATACTTTTGAGGATGCCCAGGTTTGATCTGAGCAGTCCACTCACCGCAGAGGCCGAGGCGCCGAGGGCAATAAACACCAGCGAGAAGCCACACACAAAGGGGACGCTCTTGATCAGTGCACTGGTCATCAGTTGCGCCGAGCGCTGGCGTTCGGTGAGTTGCTCAAAACTCATACCGGTAATAAAGGTCAAATAGCCAGGCACAATGGGCAAGACGCACGGCGAGGCAAAAGACAGAAAACCTGCCAGCAGGGCAATACCAAGTCCAATATCCATCTTTGGAGAGCATACCACAGAACGAACGGGGGAGCGATATGGCGGGAGGGACACGCGCGAATCACGACAAACCGCTTTCGATTACCGGAAGCGGGCACGAGATGCGCGGGCGAGCACGGCTGTGGCGGGACGGGGAGGCGTATCGGCGGCGGGCGCCGGAGATTGCGGCCGGGCCGTTGCCCACGGCCGAGCGGTGCGCGCCGGCCCCCTCGAGGCGGCGCGGCCACTCGTCCGTTGTGCCCCACGAAACAACCGTTGCCCACCGCCAGTGGCAACACACATAGAATACGTTGCCCAGCAGGCTGGCCTGAACGACCAATCTCAGATGTCCCGAGTCCGCACAGGTATTTGACGAAGTCGTGAAGGGTGAGTACTCTCAAGCTGGCGCCCTTGGGATCGTCGAATGACACTCAGGGCTGCACATCAAACGAGACTTTGGCGTCATGTCTACTACCAAAAAAACGGACAAATCAATGGTCAATAGACGTGTATGGTCACGAAGCCGGATAGCTGTGATAGCTGCGATAGTCGGGATTCCGGCCAGTCTTGTAACCCTGTATAGCTTCTTTTTTGCGCCGTCTACGGAGCTAGGGCAACTTCTCTCACCAGAAAGAGAGCGTGTACTTGTCGCGCAAACTGTGAGCGAGTTGCGGTCGAAAAATGACGTGCGTCCATTGAGGTATGAAGAGCAGTCAGCAGACCTAAGTAGACTTAGTGGGATATACGGTTTCACAGCAGCGTCGTTCTTTGAAAGCAATATGCGGTTACACGGGGAGCTACTGTATACGATAACTCTACAGAACGAGCCGGAACGTTATAAAGGCGTCATCGAAGTTCACAAGACGACTGAAGGAAGAGTGATGATCGTAGGTTATGTTGATGAGGGAACTGCCGCCAGAGTAGTTGATACATCTAGAGCAGTTGGTAGCGTCTTCCTGCATCACAAACCCCGGAATGAGAGTCAAATACCAATCGCAATTCCAGCGTCGAGGATCAGAGAATGGGACTATCGTGCTCCGCACGAATTTTCTGAGATCGAGATAGATTAAAGCGAAAGGGTAGATGATCGACTTACGGTCAGGCCTTTTCCGTTTCGCCTGCTTCCGCTACATCGCCGTCAAGTGTTCTCGGTTCCAACCCCACGCCTGAGCAACACTACGCTGCACGACCTCAGCTCCTGTCGCTTCCGGGCCGGGGTTCTGGAGGGATGTCTAAGAAGGACGATACTCAACCGCCCGCGCCACGTGGCCGAGGAACACGAAAAACGGCGACCATTGGGGCAGTGGAACGGGGAGGCCGAGCCTTTGCGAAAGTGGCAACGGACTTGTCGAGCCGGGGCATTCAGCGGTTCTTAGGAGAAACGGTTGATATGGAACAAACACACCTGATGACGGATGAATTTCCCGCCTATCGGACAATGGATGAACTGATGCAACATGACGTGGTGGAGCATAACCGGCGGTATGTGGACGGGCCGATTCACACGAATACGATTGAGGGATTCTGGAGTCTGCTCAAGAGGGCCTGGTACGGCTCACACCATCACTACTCGAAAGACTTCATGCCGCTGTACGTGGCTGAGACATGCTGGAAGTATAACCACCGGAAGGATACGCAGGCGTTTGATTCGTTCTTGGCTGGAGTGTTTGCGTAGTCTACAGTTTCCCGTTCTGTAGGTGAGGGTGAGCACCATTCTCTTGTTCACGGCTCAGCTTAAAGTAACCCTCCTTATCAAGAGTACACGTCGCGAGCTCTAACGTTTGGCGAGGAGAAATACCTAACTGTTCCGGTATATAATCATGTCCGACTTCTTTACTCGCCCGTCTAATACCATAACGTGCCACAACATGGCCATGATTGCGAATGATAGCTTGATCGTGCCTCTTGGTTGATATGATTTCTCCTTCTAGCTTTTTGACAATGGCGTGGGCATGTTTTTGGGTCAATTTCATCCTGCGTCATCCTTCTTTAATATATCTCCGTAGGACCGCGAAGTCCTGTGTCAGACGCGGGCTTAATGCCTCTTCTTCAGTAAGAAATAAAGCAAACGCACTCTCAATATCCGCAGCAAGCAGTAGCATTGCCTCTTCCGGGTCACTGCCTGACATACTGATATGCGCCTCCTCGAAACTGGCAACCCATTCCTGATCTTCTTGTCTTTCCAAACGAACAGGGATGGGTAGGCGGAGTGTATAGGGCGAGTCTGGCAGCGTATCAATGTGTGGCGGAGAAGATACGGATTGCTCTCCTCCGTATGGCGCGGTTTGCTCTTCTCCAAATGCATCAGACTTAAAGGTAACGTCACTTATGAGAGGAAGGGGATCAGTATTCCAGTAGCCTCCTCTTGAGACTTGCGTCATAGCAGTGAGAGACATATCAGTTATCCTTTCGCTTAGTTGGCGGCTTTTTCAGTACTTCTGGTGCTTCAACGACCGTTGGCAGAGTGGCACTTTTCACATTATACATCGGCTCACCATTATCCGCCCACAACGTATCAAAACGAATAATCTCTTGAATGACTGTTCGGACGCGAATATGGGTACCGTCCGCAAGCTTTACGTCACTAAACCGCTCGGTTGATTCATCGATATCGATCAATGTCCCGTCTACTAAATTTCCCTGGGGGTCTAGTATCTTTCTCTTGCGTGGCATTCAGTATTCTTCCTTCCCCTCTGCCTTCTCTCTCTATGGTACATGGTGTGGAAATGTCAAGCGAGTAGGGCTGGCCCGGATAAAGCTGGATCAGTCTCATAGGCGAGCGTGAAAAACGCGCCCGAGCAAACAATACGGCATTGCCCTCGGTACACGATAGGAGGGATGGTAAAAGTCGATGACTCTGGTGCGCCATTGTAAGCGGGCTACACCGATATCAAAGCCAGATGGTTGAAATACAATACCAGGAAAGAGCACAGACCACAGACTACTGTCGCCTATTCCTCCTACAATCACATCAGGGTTAATGGGTGATTCGGTTCTTTCATGATGAAAAGAATCTTGGGGTTGGTGTTCTCGTAGCGCTCCTCACAGACAATGCCATCGAGACACATACGAGCAGCTTCTTTGGGGCGCTGCGCCTTCCACTCCGTGAACAGTGCATTCAATCTCTCTGTCTTAGTCATAGCCATGAGGAGAGTATGCTCTAGGAAGAGAAGGGCGCCAAGCCCGTAACTGTTAAGTGCGAAATCAAAATAGCCGTGTGTTCGGTCAATGAAGGATGGCAAAGCCAGCATGATTGCTTCGGGCTGCTGGTCTGACGCTGTACACCACGCGATAGGCTCACCTATCCTCTATGTACTGTGGGACGTATAGTAGGACGTAGACATGTTCAAAAGATAAAAATCATTTATTTTCAAATACTTATATTAATCTACATGGCGGAGAGGGGGGGATTCGAACCCCCGATACCCGAAGGTATACACGATTTCGAGTCGTGCGCGATCGACCGGACTCTGCCACCTCTCCGACTCCCGAGCGAAACTTGCCCCTCACTATAGGCGATTTCCGGGCAGGCGCAAAGACGGGTATGGCCGCAGACTTTTTCTTCTAACGATGCCGCTTCTCCCGGAAAAAACGTTGGAGGAGCGTCCGACACTCCTCTTCACAGACCCCACTCGTGATGTCCAGGCGATGATTCAGACGGGTATCCAGGGCAATATTATAGAGCGATCCTGCGGCACCGGCTTTGGGGTCAAAACAGCCAAAGACGAGGCGTTTGACCCGCGCGGACACTAACGCCCCCATACACATCAGACAGGGCTCGACCGTTGTGTATAGCGTGGCATCTACCAACCGGTAATTCTTCATATACAGCGCGGCGTGCCGCACGGCTTGGATTTCCGCGTGAGCAGTCGGGTCGGTAGTTGCAATAGGCGTATTATGGCCCCGGCCGATGATCTGCTCTTCCAGAACTACGACCGCACCAATCGGCACTTCGTCGGCGGCCTCCGCCAATGCGGCTTGTGCCAGGGCGGCTTGCATCCAGGCCCTATCGTGCTCAGCCTGTCGGTCCGTTCTGGGAGAATTGTTTTCAACTGACATCTTCGGCGGCTCGCAACGGCACCCGTTCTTGGCTCTGCCTCTTGTTGTCACGAACAACCCGGCGCAACTCATCCAGCGTTCCGACCCCTCCCCGACTCCCGACAATACTATCAACTGCGAGGTCGTATCTCTCGATGGCGTTGAGGAGGTCCCGAGACCAATCGGCAACCTGTCGGACGGCTCCCGGCGTAAACAGGTCGGCCACAAAGAGTAAGCGTTCCTCAGGCAGATAGACGATCAACATCCCATCCACATGCACGGTCTCAATCGGGTAGACAATAACCACCCGATTTTCATCAACGAAAAACTTGCGCTCATTCTTGACTGCTTCAATGACAGCAATGCGCGGACGACGATGGAGGCTGTCCGGGACTTGGGTATGAAGCGCACGAAAGGCGTCTTGGAAGAGTGGGACGTTCAGCGCACTGGTCACCACAATCGTATCGGCTGCCACATAGGCCCGCAGTCCACCCGCGTGCTCAGCTATGAAAGTGCGTATTAACGACAAACCGGACAGGCTTGGTTGGAAAGCGTTGACGTAACGTATCGAGTACCGCGAGTGAGTGTGTATCGTCCTGGGGGGCCTCAACCACAATCAGGTACTCGCCCATCTCAACGGCCAGACTCTGATATCTTCCACCGACAATATGCATCACCCCTGGGGCAAGGTCACGAAGCACTGGCGTTGAAGCGGAAGTACCAACCGGGTCGGCCCTGGGCAATCTGACGCAGCACCCAGTGAGAACTCTGTTCTCCGCGCGCCCCGTCCCACTCTTCCGGCTGCTCGATCTCTTCCGGAATAGTAAAGTCCACTTGGGAAAGATCAACATCGTTCTGAATAACCTCAACATGTTCAACCATGATGGTCTGGCCGTCGACCCGGTAGGTCCGTTCAAACGGGAGTCTGAGCTTTCCAACTTGACGCCAATCGGCAAAAAACACTTCGTTCTGAACGTCCCCATACAAAGGATCATCTTCAACAAAGACGACCTTGGTCAGTAGTCGCGTTTCCGAGTCAATGGCCAACAGGACGAGCTGCGTATTATCATTAAACGAGACAACCACTTGGCGGCGGCCATGAATCGTTTGATCCATTAAACGCAGAAAGGAGTCCGAACGACTCAGCGCATGAATAAGGACGGAGACGGGCGAACGGCGCAGCTCTTTTTGACGGGCGGCAATACGGGTGGCCGACATCGCCCGTCGGCGTGGACTATCAAAGCCATCGTGTCCGAGTATGACGCCATCAAGTCCGCTCATGACCTCCGTGTATTCCCAGGTTTCCCGAAAGGGATATATGAGCGTGCGCTCCCACTCATAGCGCACTCGGCCCTGCTCCAAGTCTTGGAAGAGCACGTACCGAAATTCTGACACCTTCTGTGGCTCGGCTCCTGGCCGCGGACTCAGGTCGGGCTCAAAATTCTCGCCATGGCTGATAATACGCTGACTTTTGAGGTCAAGCAGGACCGGCCGTTCGCCAATCGCGAGCACGGCCGAATTGACAAAAACCTTGGCAGGTTGGGCCCACACCAGAGGAGGGCAAAAGAGCAGCGACAGACAGACACCCCAGACAAGACGTGTCGCAATACTGACGGCTCTCCGCTTTTTCATCTGTCCTGGAGGAAAAGGCCCGATTAACCGGTCAGTCCAATCCGGACCTCTTCGTAACTCGGCCGGCTTTTCAGCCGCTCAGCCCAGGCTGCCACTTTTGGAAATGGACTGAGGTCGATACCTAATAGGTCGCCCAACCCAAGAAACGGGGTGAAGGTCAGATCGGCAAGGCTATAGTCGCCCATGAGATAGTCTTGATTCCGGAGCCGCTCCTCGAGTTGAGGAAAGAGTGCGTTGAGCCCGTCTCTATTCCGTGTCATGCGTTCCGGGTCTTGTTCCTCTGCGGGTTTGCGGCTGGTATACAGCAGACGAATGATCGGTGGTACGAACTGGCTGTTACACATTTCGATGAGCAGCCGCATTTCAGCCCTGGCGGCTGGCGCCGACGGCGCTAATGCCGGCGTGGGGTATTTGTCTTCCAAATACTCGTTACAGATGGCCGACTCATAGACCCACGTCCCTGCTTCGACCAGCACCGGCACTTTGCCGTAGGGGTTAATGGCAAGAAACCAGGGTTCCTTTTGTTCTTTGCTCGGCAGGTCTATCAGAATGCGATCAAAGTCGAGGTCTTTTTCTTTGAGAACGATCCTCGTTCTCATAGCGAACGGTCAAGGCAGATAGTCAAACAACTTTCTTTTGATAGTCATGCGCGGCTCCTCTCCATGCGGTGCAAATGGCTCTTCAAACGTTGACCTTAGAAAGACCGGGTGGGTACGTCAAGTCTCTTCGTCCGACGAGAGGGCACATTCCTCAACAGAGACAGGCGGACGGCTCTAAATATCATACATCGGTACATGCGAGCCGCGGCGCCGGCTTGCTTCGGCGCGTTTGCACATCTCCGCCACACTCACCTGAGCAAAGGCTGAGGCAATGGACGCACCGACTTCCAGCATAATACTGCGCAGCCAACAATATTCGAGACTGACACAGTCCGCGCATGTTACCGGGTTTGCATCTTCCACACAGGGTAAGGGAGCCAGTGGGCCGTCTACCGCCCAGACAACCTCTTGTAACGAGATGGCCTGTGGGTCGCCCACTAACGTATATCCTCCGGCCTTGCCACGCGTACTGTGGACAATGCCGGCTCGCTTGAGTGCGAGAAGCACTTGTTCCAGAAATTTCTTGGGAATGCGTTCTCGACGGGCAATCTCTTGAATAGGCAATACCTCAGGAGCGCCAGGCGCTCCCAGGCAGGTAAGCGCCCTGAGAGCATATTCGCTTTTCTTCGATATTTTCATAAATCACTATTTACTTAGTAGACAATGGTTCCTCTAGTCAATCCCAATGCCTTGCCAAAATTTTTATCAGCAAAGTACTTGACATACGGGCATGAATACTCATAAATGAGCTTTATAAGACGATAAAAACTATAGATTTAATAGTGATTAGCCGCTCATTCAAAACAATCAAGTCTGAGGAGAGCCGGACTATGGATTCAGCCACGACAGAAAGTAGAGGAAACGGGCGCGTAGGCACCCTTGAGAACCCTGAAGTGCCCCCCAATATTCCCGGCCGCGTCATCCCGATTCTTGAAAGGGAATTCGACGATTTTGATGACGAAGCGCGCAAGTTTCTTGATGGAGATATAGACCGTCAGGCATTTATGGGTTTTCGGCTCCGCCAAGGCGTATACGGACAACGGCAACCCGATGTCCAGATGATCCGGGTCAAGCTCCCCTTTGGTGGAGTAACGCCGGACCAGTTCGACGCGTTTGCCGACATCGCCGAAAAATATGCGCCGCTCAAAAAAGGCCACATCACTACCCGACAAAACGTCCAGTTCCATTTCATTCCCCTGCTGGAAGCAGCACGAGCCATTCGTCTGCTCGGCGACTCTGGTTTGTCGACGCGGGAAGCGTGTGGCAACACGGTCCGGAATGTTGTGTGTGATCCGTTTGCCGGAGTTGATCCGGACGAAGCATTTGACCCAACCCCGTACGTTGGCGCGCTGGTCCGCTATTTTGTTCGCAACGAACTGACCCAAGCTCTTCCCCGAAAATTTAAGATGGCCTTTTCCAGCACCGATAAAGACCGTGCGGTGACTGGTATTCACGACCTCGGCTTTATCCCTCGCCTCAAAAACGGGCGCAAGGGTTTCAGCATCTCTACCGGCGGGGGTACATCAATTCTGCCCCGGGTGGGCCGCATGCTGTATGACTTTGTTGGTGTAGACGAATATCTCAAAGTCGCGGAAGCCGTGATCCGTATTTTTGATCGGCAAGATGAGCTGCGCAAAAACCGAGCCCGGGCCCGTATTAAATTTTTTATCGATCGGATTGGTCTGGATGCGTTTCGTGCGCTCGTTGACGCTGAGATGCGAGGCGACTGGATCAACGCACGCAACTTTGACCCCACGCCTCTGCAATGGAATGACAACGAAGAAGAGCGTGCCCCACACGCCCCCATCAATCCTATCAATCCCGGCAGCCCGAACGGCGACCGGCAGGAGTTCGCCCGCTGGGCCGCCGCCAATGTACAGCCACAACGCCAGGACGACTTTTCGACCGCGGAAGTGAAGATCGCCCGGGGTGATCTTACGCCTGAACAGTTCCGGGGTATGGCGCAGATCATGCGGGATTTCAGCGGTGGTCATGCTCGGACGTCGGACGAACAGAATGTGGTGCTGCGTTGGGTCCGCAACGAGAGCCTGTATGATGTGTGGCTTCGCCTGCAAGCAATCGGTCTGGGTGATGCCGGCGCACGACAGATCACTGATGTCGTGAGTTGCCCTGGTACTGACAGTTGTAAGCTCGGCATTACCAACTCCATGGGCCTGGCTCAGGCAATCCAGCGACGTGTTGAAGAACTGGCCAAAGAGCTGACAATGGACGATCCGCTCACCAAAAAAATCCATATCAAGATAAGCGGCTGCCCCAACGGCTGTGGACGCCATCACATTGCCAATATTGGCTTTTACGGCGCAGCCATGAAGTTCGACACGCGTCAGGTTCCGGCCTATATCGTCATGCTGGGCGGCCAATACGACGCTGGTCAGGTCCGCATGGGTCAACGCCTGAATGTCCGCGTTCCGTCAAAACGTGTTCCTGAGGCAGTGGAACGATTTGTGCGGCATTATCAGGCCCAGCGTCACACCGCTGAGGCATTCAACGCCTTCGTCGATCGTGTTGGGACCGGCCCGTTTGAAAGGCTGATCGCTGACCTTTCACTTCCGGTGACGTTTGACGACGAACACCTGAACGAATTTATCGATTGGAACCAAAATCGCGTCTATAAACTCGAACGCGGCGAAGGCGTGTGTATAGCCAGAGCTATACCAGTATCGGCTGTGCTCCATGCATCCGACCAACTGAAAAAGGGGAAGACGCGCGCGCGGCGCTGGTGGTGGGAAAACGGGAAAGGCGGAGCAATAAAAGAGTGCGGCATGCACTGCTCTCTTGAAAGCGGCCGTTTTGAGCGCGAATACAGCGCGGGCTTTCATCAGAACGGCGAGGGTATTTAGGGCGTTTCCCCCAGGCTACGACTCAATCACCTCGGCAAACGCCTGCACGAACCGCTGCATCTGTTCGAGCGTCCCAATGCTCAGTCGAAAGCTGCCGTCAATCACGGGCTTGCCCCGCATATTCCGAACCAGGATGCCTTTCGCGCGCAGCCCACTCTCAACCAACTCGCACTTCCGGGGCGGCCAGACGAGCAGATAGTTGCCGCCTTGTCCAGAATAGCGCACACCCAAACGCTGGAGCTGTTGCGTCACCCATGCCCTGGCTGCTTGGACCTGTTGGAGGTATTGTTCGACGTAGTCACGATCAGCGAGAGCGGCTTTTCCAGCGATCACCGCAAAGGCGTTAATGTCATAGGGGCCGGTTACGCGGCTGAGACGACTCACCACCTCAGGCTGACCAATGGCAAAGCCTAACCGCAGAGCGGCAAGGCCCGCGGATTTGGACAGTGACCGCAGCACCACAATATTGTCCAACTCAAGTGCGGCCGGCAGGACCGACTTCTTCGTGAAATCCGCGTATAACTCATCAACCACAACCAGAGTATCGGGCGCAGCCTGTGCCAACTCCAGCAAGGTCTGCGGTTCGAGCAAGGTGCCGGTTGGATTGTTGGGATTACAGATAAAGCATAACCGAGGTTTCCAAGTGAGCCGTTGGCGCAGAGTCTCAAGCGGAAAACTCAAGTCATCGAGATACAGCACTTCGTCCTGTCGCATGCCGTGCTGTAGGGCGCACGGCTTGTAGTAGCCGAAGGTTGGCGCTGTTGTCAGAAAGGTCGCGCCCTTTTGGCCGTACACATCAAAGATGGTGTGAATGGCTGCATCCACCCCGTTAAAGGCTTCAACGTGCCGGGCCGGGACGTTGATGGACGCCGCATACGCCTCATTCAGGCCGGCATATTCCGGATAGGTCGCATAGGCATTGGGCGGCAGGCGGCGAATGGCCTCAACCACTTTCGGGCTCGGTCCGATCGTATTTTCATTAAAGTCGAGGCGCAGCATGGGCCGCCGTCCCTCAAGCGGTGCCACATAGGGCTCAAGCTGTTCGACTTCAGACTTGGCCTTAATCATAACCACGCCATCCGGTGATTCCGCCTGCCTCTACACAAAATGGGGCAGGATATCTTGTCCGTAGTGTTCAAGTTGAGACGGAATGTCCGCCGGCGGGCAGATGGGCCGGAGAACAAACTTCTCGCAGCCGACTTCAACAAAGCGCTCAATCTGCTCCACGCACTCTTGGACCGAGCCGATCAGCGACCGCTGCATGATTTTCTCCGGATCAACCCGCAGGCCGTGGAAGAACGGCTCGACTGTTTTCATGGCAGCCGCCGGGTCGTCGCACACGTGAGTAAAGAGCAGCACACCGGCCTCGCCCGGATCAATCGTCCGCCCGTACTCCTCCCCATACCCCTTGAGCTTTTCCATATCGCGCTGAAACTCGGCGGGTGAAGTGAGCGCCGGGAACCAGCCATCACCGAGGCGGGCTACTCGTTTAAGAATCGCGTCACTCTTGCCACCAATCCAAATATCGAGCGAACCCTTCTTCGGTTTGGGCTCAATCGTCACATCCTCAAAATGATAGAACTCACCATGATGCGTGACGTTTGATTCCGTCCACAGTTTGCGCAGAATCTCGATCCCTTCTTCAAGTCGCCGTCCTCGGGCTTGAGGCGGCACCCCGCACGCAATCAGATCACGCGTGTCGTTGCCGCTCCCGACTGCCATGATCATCCGTCCGTTTGAAAGATAGTCGAGGGTGGCATAGGTCTTGGCCACCTGGACCGGATGCCGCGCCGGCAGGGTAAAGACGCTCGGTCCCATTTTCAGACGAGAGGTGCGACCGGCAATCATGGCGAACACACAATTGATATCCAGCGTAGGGTTGACGGTCACAATGTGATCAGACAGCCAGAATGAATCCAGCCCAGCGGCCTCGGCTGTTTCGGCGCTGCTGCACAGGAGTTCGGGGTCGGGTAAACCATACTTCCATTGTCCAAAGCCGATACCGATTTTTACTCCACTCATGGTGCTCCTCCGCACTCTTTCCGACATGCGCTTCTATCTGTATATAGTTAAAGCTATCAGACAGGACCAAAGAGTACAGACCAAAGAGTACAAATCAAAAAGAACAAAAAAGGGAGCGTAGAGTATGAGCGATAAAGTCGAAAAGACCGACGAGGAATGGCGCGCAGAGCTTACCCCCGAGCAGTTTGCCGTCTGTCGGATGAAGGCGACCGAGTCACCTTTCTCAGGCGCATACAACGATTGCAAGGATGAGGGCATCTACCAGTGTGTGTGTTGCGGCACCGACTTGTTTCACTCATCCACGAAGTACGAATCGGGCAGTGGTTGGCCCAGCTTTTGGGAACCACTGAAGCCGGACAGTGTGCGCCTGGAATCAGACCATGGCCACGGCATGACCCGGACCGAAGTGATGTGCAACACCTGCGCTGCCCATCTGGGCCATGTATTTGACGATGGCCCACCGCCAACCGGGCAGCGCTACTGCATGAACTCCCTCTCGCTTCAGCTCAAAAAGTGAAGAAGAGGATTGGCGGGTGTCCTCGCTGACAGGCTCTTCCCGTCAGCAGAGGCAGGCAGCGGAACAAGGCATCCAGCCAAGAAATCCAGCCAAGAAATCCAGCCAAGAAATCCAGCATGACTCGTTTGTTTAACGATATCACCGAAACCATTGGCCATACGCCATTAGTGCGGCTCAATCACCTCACGCAGGATGCGGGAACTGAGGTGGGAGCTGAGGTGTATGCCAAGCTGGAATTCTTCAATCCTCTGAGCAGCATTAAAGATCGTATTGGATACAATATGATTGCTGCCGCGGAAAAGGCCGGTAAGGTCACTGCAGAGACTGTCATCATCGAGCCGACAAGTGGCAACACCGGCATCGCCCTGGCCTTTGTTGCCGCAGCCCGGGGCTATCGGATCATCCTGACCATGCCTGACTCCATGAGTATGGAGCGGCGCAATCTGCTGCGCTTCCTTGGTGCGGAACTGGTCCTCACACCAGCCCGCGAAGGGATGCCCGGCGCGATTCGCAAAGCCGAGGAACTCGCCGCAAACATCCCGCATGCTTTTATTCCACAGCAGTTTGAGAATCCGGCCAACCCGGACATTCATCGCCGGACCACGGCCCGCGAAATTTGGGAGGACACCGACGGCAAGGTCGATATTTTTATCAGCGGTGTGGGAACGGGCGGGACCATCACTGGGGTGTCTGAGGTGATTAAACCGCTCAAACCGAGCTTTCAGGCCATAGCGGTCGAGCCCGCCAGCTCATCAGTGCTCTCCGGCGGCCAGCCCGGACCAACCCAGATTCAAGGCATCGGCGCCGGTTTCGTCCCTGCCATTCTGAATACCGCCATTATTGATGAAATCATCACCGTCCGGGATGAAGACGCACTCGCCACAGCGCGCCAGCTTGCCAGACGAGAAGGCATTCCCGCCGGCATCAGCAGCGGCGCCACAGTCTGGGCCGCGCTCCAGGTTGCGGCCCGGCCGGAGAACGCCGGGAAAATGCTGGTTGTTATTCTGGCCAGCTCGGCTGAGCGATATTTGAGTACGGCGTTGGTTGAAGACCTCTAAGGCGCACGATCTCCCCTACCCCTTCGGCTTTACCAGCTTGAAAACTTTACGGATCACGGCCGAGGCATTCGCATATGGTGCCGCCTCGCCCATGTCCGTAATCTCCGTATAGCGATCACGAATCTGTTCCGGCTGTGGAATCGTCGATGACGGCGACTTTATTGTCAAAACGGATATCGTTCATGGGTAATTGCCTTCCTGCGATATGAGTATCGGGAGGGGAGAAAGAAGGGAAAGCCTTGAGTCCAGGATGGAATCCCCTAGCCAGGAAACGGATGAGCAGTATAAGTTACAGCCAATATGGACGCAGAATCTTGGAAATATTTCTGGCAGGGTTTTGGGATATTCGTCGGAGTATTTTTCGGAGTAGTGGCCGGCACAGCCATCAATCTCGTCATTGATTGGAGGAAGGAACGAAAATACAAGATTCAGCGACGGAAGAATCTACTTTTTGAGTGCGAACTAAATCTTCAGCATATAACTAGGTGGCTGAACACGTTAGAGGATTACCGCAGGACAGTGGTTGAAGATAGGATTTTTCAGTTTAACGGCTACTTCGACTTGACACGCGGCTTATCCCAAACCGCTAATGAGATGTACAAAGACGGGTCACTCTTCGAGTTTCTTGCACATGAGGACATAGCCCAACTTCAGGGTATGTATGTTAACTTCACGAGCGGAGCGGAAGACATGCTCAATAACAGTGTGAGAGATTATAAGAACATCTTCGGCACTGGGAATTATAATAAAGGGACTGTCACGTTCTCCATTGAATGGTGGGAAAACCAGTTCAAGCCATGTAAGCAATTGCTAGAGCGTCTAATCCAGAAATTATCATAGCCACATACCCTACCAACAGCCTGAACCTCTTCCATAACTCCATCAGCCGCCCGTGGGTCCTCCGTTAAGTCAGATATTTTCCCCTCCCCCCGATCCTGCTACAACACATCCCAGAACAATTCGATCACGTTACATTTTCCGATACGCCAAGGAGGGAGCCGATGTCGTCACACCACACAGCCGAGCACATTCATTCACAACTGAGCCATCCGGTTATTGACTCGGACGGTCACTGGATCGAGTTTGAACCCGCGGCCATGGATTACTTACAAGCAGTCGCCGGAGGGCGTGTGGTCGAGCGCTATACCAAGGTTGCCAACCAGTTCGGCAATAAGAAATGGGCCGCACTCTCGGAAGAGGAACGCCGAGACCGGCGTATGCTTCAGCCGGCCTGGTGGGGAGTGCCGACCAAGAATACACGCGACCGGGCGACCGCGATGCTGCCCAAGCTGCTGTACGAACGTATGGACGAACTCGGCATCGACTTTGGAGTGATCTACCCGACCGGCGGCGCGCTGTTTGCACCGTTTCTGCGCGACGATGAAATTCGCCGGGCGGCCTGCCGCGCGTTTAATATGTATACCGCGGATCAGTTCAAAGGCTTGGAAGACCGCCTGACTCCTGCCGCGGTGGTGCCGATGTTTACCCCGGAAGAAGCCGTTGAAGAGCTGGAGTTCATCAAGAGCAAGGGTTTTAAGGTGGCCATGCTGTCGAGCCTTATCCGGCGCCAGGTTCCGGCGGTTGCCCGCAAAGCGCCCGAGGCCGGTCGGTACGCAATCTGGCACGACACCTTGGGCATAGACAGTGAGCATGACTACGATCCGGTCTGGGCGAAATGCCTC
This sequence comes from Binatia bacterium, assembly GCA_963664395.2. Taxonomy (GTDB): domain Bacteria; phylum Desulfobacterota; class Binatia; order Bin18; family Bin18; genus Bin18. The sequence continues at coordinate 620,496 of OY761159.2, forward strand.
GAAGTCGGCATCCCACCCAGCTTTCACTCTGCCTCGTCAGGCATTGGTATGCGGGCCTCGATTTCTAATTTTGTGTATAACCACATTGGCCATTTTGCCCAAGCTGGAGAGGCGGTCTGCAAATCCATCTTTATGAACGGCGTGACGCGGCGTTTCCCAGCGCTGCGCGTTGCCTTTTTGGAAGGCGGCGTGGGTTGGGCCTGCGGCCTGTATAGCGACCTCGTCGGGCACTGGAAAATCCGAAATCCCAAGGCGCTGGATAGTGTGAATCCCGCCAATCTGAACCAGGAAATGCTGGTTGACTTGTTCCGGAAATATGGCTCGCCAGCGGCTGTGGAAAAGCTGAGTCAAGAAGCAACTCAGGCCCATCTCGGCCTGCTCACCAAAGAGCCGGAAAAACTGGATGACTTTGCTCCGTGTGGGATCGAGCGAGCCGAAGACATCCGCGACCTGTTTGTGCCGAATTTTTACTTTGGCTGCGAGGCAGACGACCCGCTGAATGCCTGGGCCTTCAACACGAAAGTCAATCCGTATGGCGCCAGGATCAACGCCTTGTTTGGCTCGGACATTGGCCACTTCGATGTTCCGGACATGGCCGGCGTGTTACCCGAGGCGTATGAAGGCGTTGAAGATGGCGTGATGACAGACGACAATTTCAGAGATTTTGTATTCGCGAATCCCGTCCGCTTCTGGAGTGCCTTAAACCCGGACTTCTTTAAGGGAACGGCGGTTGAATCACAGGCGCGAGCGCTTGTGGCGGAGGGAGAGGCTTAGCTACAGCACCAATCCGGCTCACCGGCGGCGTGGCCGTGGCGTTCGGCCCGGAGTTGGCGCATGCCGTCCATCATGCGCTGTCGATCGATGGGTTGGTCGAGTTCGTTTTGAAACTCCTGGTAGAGCCGCATGAGGTTGGGCAGAATCCGCTCCGGCTCACGCCAGCGGGCGTATATGCCAAGCTTCACGTCGCGGGCGGCTTCCTCGGGACTCATACCGAGTTGGAAACGCTTCTTGGCTTCACGCCGGATGAGCATGAGGTAGGACCGCATTTCGCGCAGCTCTTTTTTACCACCAATCGGGCCGTGGCCCGGTACGATGATGTTCACATCCAGCTTCAAAATCCGCTCTGCAACCTTAATCCAATTCCCGACATGGCCTTGGAAGGCTAATGGCGTGACGTAGTAAAAAGCGAGATCCCCGGCAAAGAGGATTTTCTCTTTGGGTAAATAGACAAAAGCGTCCCCAAAGGTGTGGGCCGGTCCGAGATGGCGCAGTTCCACGTCTCGTCCGGATTGGTGGAAGACCAGCCGGTCTTCAAAGGTCAGGTCCGGGACTCTGGGTTTGAGCTTGGAGAACTCCTTGGCAAAGCGTGGAATGCGTTGCTGGAGTTGTTTGACAGGTAGGCCCTCCCGTATCTGTTCGTCACGACAGAAGGTGTGGCTAATGACCAGGGCGTCACGAAAGAGAAAATTCCCGCCGCTGTGATCTACATGATGATGCGTATTGACCAAACGAGAGACCGGTCGTTTCGTCACTTTCTTAATCGCCCCGAGAAAGCGGGTGGTCATGGACGGGACCATGAGGGCGTCAATCGCCATAACGCCTTCATGGTCCGGCAACAGGCCAGCGTTGCTCACACCAAGTTCACCATAGGTCTGAATATAGGCGTAGACTTTCGGAGCGACCTCTTCGAGCCCCGTCCGCCAGCCTGCGGGAGTGATATAGTCATGCATAGTACCGCCGACGTTTAGAGGTTGAATAAGCGGGCTGCATTCTCGCTCAATATCTTTTTCTTCAGTCCGTCTGATATATCCGTTCGCTCATAGATAGCTTTGACTGAATCCGGGCACATACAGTCCCAGTGCGAATAGTCTGAGGCATAGATGAGGCGCTCTTCCCCAATCATTTGGGCCACGAACGGAATGGTCTTTTCTTCCGGCTCCACCGCGAAAAAGCAGTTCTCACTCGTGATCCAGTCTTCAGGACTGCGTTGCTGCCAGGGCATTTGCTGCGGCAGCAATTCATAGTGTTCGTGGAGCCGCTCCATCATCCACGGCACCCAGCCGGCGCCGGCTTCCATAAAGGCAACTTTCAGCTTCGGGAATCGCTCCAGAATCCCCCCGCAGGTAAACGAGGCGGCGGCCAGCATGGTATCGAGCGAATAAAAGGCATGCTTAAATACGTAGCGATCAAATCGGTCAACGCCGGCGGAGTTGGTCGAGATGATATGCGCGCAAATGGGGACGCCCAGTCCCTGGGCCTCTTCCCAAATCGGATCAAACTCGGCTTCATGCAAGAGCTTGCCACCGAAATTCGTCAGGACCTGGACCCCGACCATGCCAAGTTGTTCGACCGCCCGTCTGATTTCGACCCGCGCAGCCTCAGGATCTTGCATAGGAATCATGGCGATGCCTTTGAGGCGGTCAGCGTAGGGTGTGCAGTATTCAGCCAGCCAGTTGTTATACGCAACGGAGACAGCCATGCCGAGGCCAGGATCTTCAATTGAAGCCGCGGCACCGAGGCCAATAAAGGTCCCGAACAGGACTGCGATGTCGATCCCTTCGAGGTCCATATCAGGGATACGCTGGTGCGGGTCTTGCATCCCGGCGCGATCCCAGCCCCATTGGTGGTCGGGTTTCTTGGGTTCGGGCCACATGCCGAGTTGGCCATAGAAGTCACGCCGGCTGGGCCACATTTTGCCCTCAACCACCAGATGCCGGCGACCATCCGGGTAGCTCACCCAACAGGGCGCATCCTTGTGATAGCGCTCAGGCAGTAATTCAACCCAGTTGACGGCCTTCTCATCAACATGCCCATCTGCATCAATGACGGTGTAGTCAGGTCTCATAGTTTCCTCCTGTCTTTTCTTCTTTGCGGCTTCTCGCCAGCTTCTCGCCGGCTTCTGGCCAGATCGTATCATGACGCTGACGAAACTCTGCATACTCTATCGCGGCCCGTAGAGCAGCAACCGCTCGATGGGCACTCGGGTAGCAAACGCGGCCGGCTTCGCGTACGGCAAGGGGGCCGGCATTACCGTACTCCCGATCGGTGTAGACGAGTTCGGTGGTCGTGAGGACCGGTTTCTTATGCTTGCCTGAAGCTTCGGCAGCGGCTAAGGCATACCGCCGATCTTGTTTTTCATGAAATCCGGCCATGCGGTCCAACCCGTAGTCCGGATAGAATGCACCCGCCTTAAACCCTTGGGCGGTTGCGGCTTGGATACCCAGGCCAAGATGGAGAACCGCATCAACCTCGGGGTGTGCACATACCAGGTCGAGAATTTCAGGAACAGTATCGCGGGTCTCGCCACCCGCCAGATCAATCGGATTATTGCGGCTCCAGCGGGCCGGGACCATACTACTAATCGCCTCTTCGAGCTCTTGGGGCAGAGAGATAAGATTGAGCCCGGCAGTGGCGCAGGCATCCGCGGTCAGGACACCCCAGCCGCCAACGGTGGTAAAGACAACGACCCGTCTGCCTTGCGGAAGCGGCTGGGTTGCCAGGGTTGCAGCCCATTCAAAGGCATGTTCAATCGTGGGCGCCCGCAATATGCCAAATTGGCGACACAGCCCGTCAAAGACACGGTCGTCCGTCGCCAGTGAACCAGTATGCGATAGCGCAGCCCGCTGTCCCTCTGCCGCAGCGCCGCCTTTCACCACCACCAAAGGCTTCCGCTGTGTGAGACCGCGGACTGCTTCAATAAAATGAGGGCCGTCAGGCACGCCTTCAAGATAGGCAAGGACAACGTCGGTTTCCGGGTCAACCGCAAAATACTCCAGATAATCGGCAATATTCGTGTGTGCGGAGTTGCCGGCAGAAACAGCCTTACTCACCCCGACTCCGGTTTGGACGGAGTAGTTCAAGAAGGCCGACAGCAGGTTCCCGCTCTGACTCACGATGGACAGGCGGCCGGCGGGAGGATACGGAGCCACAATTTGGGCACACATTGAAACCGACGTAGAGATCACGCCTTGGCCATTCGGCCCGGCCAGCAGCATACCAAGCTCCTGGGCTGTTGTGACGAGTTCGTTTTCCAGTTGTCGGCCGTCCTCGCCGGCCTCCCGGTATCCCCCACTGGCGACAAAAGCGGCCCGAACGCCGACCTTTGCACAGGAACGCAGCAGTGCGACGTTGGCGGCAACAGGGGTGCACACAAATACGAGGTCAGCCTTATCCGGCGGAATCTCTTCCACAGTCCGGTAGGTTGGTTGACCAAGAATTTCCGCCCCCTCACGATTCACCGGAAAGACTTCGCCCTGGTATCCGAAGCGTCTGAGATTGTGCAAAGAGACAAACCCGAATTTCCCCGGATGCGAGGAGGCCCCAGCGACGACAACCCCGCGCGGGTGAAACAGGGGACGAAACCGTTCAAGGATGTCTTCAGGGGTGCGCCGCTGAACAGTGGGGCTTTTGGGTTGCGTCTTGTTCGTCACGACCAGTGCATCAACCGCAATGGGTTTTCCATTGACAACAATCAGCGGATTCACGTCAACGCTCTCAATGTCAGGCCGGTCAAGGGCTAAGCGGCCAAGCCCAACCAGGACAGCGGCCAAGGCATCGAGATCAACCGGAGCCTCACCACGAAACGGTTGTGTGAGGAGATGTTGAGACCGCATCCCCTCGACCATAGCTCTTGCTTGGGTGTGTAAGAGCGGCGCAACGGCAAAGACAACATCTCCGAGCGCTTCGGTCAGAATACCCCCAAGTCCCAGGAGTACGCACGGGCCGAACTGAGGATCACGGACCATACCGGCGATCAACTCCCGCCTCCCAGAGACCATCTCAGCGACGAGTACACTCACTTCCCCATCTTCATCTTGACGCTGCGCCCACAGCGCATGCGCAGCCCGCTCAACAGCCTGTAGCGTATCAAGACCGAGGCGGACGAGGTTACGTTCGGTCTTGTGAGCGATGCGCGCACCACACAATTTCACGACAACAGGAAAGCCAATCTCAGTTGCCGCACGACCGGCCTCGTACGGGTCCCGGACTATGACTTCTTGAGAAATGACACACCCGTATCCGGCAAGAACACGCTTGGATTCATACTCGGACAGGGTCCATGTTTGCGGCTCAGTCGAACGTTTCATAGCGATGCTTTTACCCCTCTTGATCGGAGCTTGGTCAGACGTATAGCGCGCCTCGACATAATGAACAAAGTGAGCGGGCCTGAAAAGTACGAGATTCTAGCATACCCATGGCTGCTCGGGCAGACGCCAGCGCCTTGAGGGGTTGCTTTCACACAGGTGAGGCATTAGGTATTGTTGACCTCACGGACTAAAAGGGGACAGCGTGAACGCTTCGGTCAAGCTTATTGAACAAGTTATTCCCTCAACGGTTGCCATTCGAGTGACCGTTCCCGCACAGCACCAATCTGCCCAGTTGTTAGGAACTGAGCGTATGGGGTCCGGGGCAGTTGTGAGTCCGGACGGCTACATCCTGACCGTCAACTACATTGTTATTGGCGCGTCTCAGATCAGCGTCAGCATGATTGATAACACCCAGCTCGACGCCGAGGTGGTTGCCCAAGATTTTGCGAGCGGTATTGCGGTGTTAAAAGTATCTCAAACCGGCTTTCCGGCTGTCCCACTGCAACCTTCCACTGGGCTTCACACAGGAGATGAAGTTTTCCTGGTCGCCAGTGCGGGAGAAGAAAATGGCCGGCGGGTGAATGGCGGCGGACTCACCTCGGTTTCCCATTTTGATGCCTACTGGGAGTATAGCCTGGAGCGGGCGCTGACGAGCACCGCTATGAATCCAGGCTTAGGCGGCGGCCCCATGTTCGATATGCGTGGTCGCATGGTCGGCGTCGTCTCCCTCAATCTCAATGAAATTGGAAAGTTTTCCCTGGCGATTCCGGTTGAGCACTTTACTGAACATCAAGATGAACTCCTTCGGTATGGGCGACGAGTGACTCGTCCTTCACGCGCCTGGATCGGCATGTATTCGTATACGCTGAAAGAGCACCTCGTCATTGCCGGCTTATTACCCGATGGCCCAGGTGCCAAAGCGGGCTTGAAAGCCAGCGATGTGATCCTCGCAATCGACGAGAAAGAAACAGCGAACCGCCACGGCTTTTATGAGCAGCTCTGGAGTCGGCCCGCTGGCGAGACCGTCTTGTTTCGTATCTTTCGGAATAATACAGTCCAGAGTATCCCGGTTGTTTCCGGCAACGTTGAGGAGTTTTTCGGCTAACAGTTGCTCCGCTCAGTAGCAAAGCTCCCGCCTGACCTCAGGGTGTCCTCTTCCCTTTTGATGCCCCCCTCTCACTCTTCCTTCTTCCTGGCCGCGCGTCTGATATACTCTCCACAGGGAGGCAGTATGGAAGCGCATATGCAACTCGGAAATTATCTTGTCGCTTATTTGCGCAAGATGGGTCTGACCCACCTGTTTGGCATCCCCGGTGATTTGGTCATTCAGCTTTTCATGAAATTCGGCCAACCCCAGGATATACAAGTCATTACGTCTTCACATGAGCCGGGTGCCGGCTTCGCCGTCGATGGGTATGCGCGGGCCACCGGGAAAATCGGCGTCCTGTGTGTGACCTACGGGGCCGGGGGGCACAACGTCGTGAATACCGTTGCCGGCTCATATGCCGAGCGGGTGCCGGTTCTGGTCATCAGCGGTGGTCCGGGTGAGGAGAAGCGTAAACTCGGGGTATTAATCCATCACCAGGCCAGAGAGATTGAGTCTCAGTTCCATATTTTTCAGGAAATTACCTGCGCCGCGAAAATTATTGACGATCCACGGACTGCGGCAACCGATATTGACGAGGTTGTCCAGGATATCTGGCGGCACCAGCAACCGGGCTATATTGAGATCCATCAGGATATGGTTGAGCAGGAGGTCAGCCTCCCTGCACGGATTAGAGAGTGGGACGGCAGCTTTTCTCGAACCCCGTCCGACACTCAAAAGGTTGAGGAAGCGGTCCGGGAGACAACCCTACGTCTCAACCAAGCCCACAAACCCGCCGTTATCATTGGTATTGAAACATTTCGACATCATCTCACCACAGATATCATTACCCTGGTCGAAAAGATCGGCGGCCCCTGCCTGACGACCGTTCTGGCAAAGGGCGCCTTCCCCATGGATCATCCCCAATATATGGGCGTTCATATTGGGGCCATCTCGCCGGCACCCATCCGTCAACGGATTGAGGAATCCGACCTGGTGCTCCACCTGGGCTCCCTGCTGACCGATATGAATCTGGGCTCACAGCCACAATATATCGACCGTCACCACTCAATCTGGGCAGCGGAGAATAAGGTGCACGTCAGCTTTCATACCTATACCGATGTCACACTCCAGGATTACGTCCAGTCTTTGCTGCGGGCTCCGCTGACACTGCATCGGGAAGAGATTGCCTATTACGACAATCTCGCTCCACAACCGCCCGGAGATAATCGGGCGCTCCAGGTCTCCGATATGTTATGGGAAGTCAATAAGTTCCTGGATGGTCGCAAAGGCTATATGGTTGTAGCCGAAGCCGGCGACATGCTGTTCGCCGGGTTGGATATTAAAATTGGCCAACGCGGCGGCTACCTCGCTCAAGGATATTACGCCTCAATGGGCTTTGGCGTCCCCGGTGCACTCGGCGCTCAATTGGGAACGGGTCAGCGTCCAATTGTGTTGTGCGGAGACGGGGCCTTTCAAATGACGGGCTCAGAGATTTCGCATGCGCCCCGTCACAAACTCAATCCCATCGTCCTGGTCATGAATAACGGTGGTTGGGGCATTTTTCGGCCGGTTTCCGAGCGGCAGGATTTGCTCACCATTCCCCCCTGGCCCTATGCCACACTCGCCAAAGAGTGGGGCGGCAAGGGGTTACAGGCCGCTACCGTCCAGGAGCTGCGCCAGGCATTATTGGAAGCCGACCGGACCTCGTCTTTTGTCATCATTGAGGTTATGGTGTCGCCGCGTGACTTATCGCCAGTCACAGAAAAGTATATCAAGGCCTCAGTTGGCAGCAGCCAATAAAAAACCATTTGCAGGCAAGAGAGGAGAGAACGCGTGAAGATTGCCATTTTGGGAGGAACTGGAGAACAAGGTCCTGGCCTGGCCCTGCGCTGGGCACTCGCCGGAGAAGAGGTCATTATCGGTTCACGCCAACAGGAAAAAGGAGAACGCGTGGCGGCCGAGCTCAATCAGGAAATCGGTCGGGACCTCCTGCGCGGAACAGATAATGTCACGGCCGCCGCAGAAGCCGAGGTGGTGTTTATCACCGTGCCGTACTCCGCCCACGTCAAGACGATAGAGTCGGTGAAAGATCAACTCAAAGGGAAAATCTTTGTGGACGTGTCGGTTCCGCTCGACCCGGATAACGCCCGGCGGGTGCTCATGCCGGAAGCGGGCTCCGCAACAGAAGAGGCGAAACAAATCCTGGGCGACGATGTCCAGGTCGTGTGCGCGCTCCAGAACATCTCCGCTCACCTCTTACGGGATGTGAACGCCCAGATTGACTGTGATGTATTGGTCTGTGGGGATAAAGACGCCAGACCAACGGTGATTGAGTTGGTGGAGAAGCTGGGCATTCGCACGGTTGACGTTGGTCCGCTGGCCGCCGCCAGTTTGATAGAGCCGATTACCGCCCTGCTCATTCGCTTGAATATCCGAAATAAAGTGCATTCCGCCGGGATTCGGATCACCGGGCTGTCCGAAAGTTAGACCCGTCCGATTTCCCCGCGCCAGCAATAAAAAAGGCCCTACTTTTGTAGGGCCTTTTTTGATGAGTACTCGGTATAAGGGGGACTACATCATGCCGCCCATACCACCCATACCGCCCATACCGCCCGGAGGCATTGGAGGCATACCGCCGCCGCCTTTCTCCTCGGGCCTATCGGCAACGGTTGCTTCTGTTGTCAGCAACAGGCCAGCCACGGACGAGGCGTTCTGCAATGCAGTCCGCACGACCTTGGTGGGGTCAACGATGCCGGCTTTGATCAGGTCTTCAAACTGACCGGTTGCGGCGTTAAAGCCGTGCGCACCCTTGCTGTTACGAACCTTATCCAGAACAATAGAACCCTCTTCTCCCGCATTGGAAGAAATCCAGCGTAAGGGCTCTTGGACCGCTCTTCGGATAATATTGACGCCGACCTCTTCCTCTTCGTTAACGTCAACTTTGTCGAGCTTGCCGGAGGCGCGGATGAGGGCGACACCACCGCCGGGGACAATGCCTTCTTCAACAGCAGCCCGCGTGGCGTGAAGGGCATCTTCGACGCGCGCTTTTTTCTCTTTCATTTCGATCTCAGTCGCGGCACCAACCTGGATAACTGCAACGCCGCCTACCATTTTGGCTAAGCGTTCTTGCAATTTCTCCCGGTCGTAGTCTGAAGTCGTCTCATCGATCTGGGCACGAATCTGGCTGATACGGCCTCCGATGTCACCCTTCTTACCAGCACCATCAACGATTGTTGTGTTGTCTTTATCAACAACAAGACGTTTGGCCCGGCCGAGGTCATTAAGCGTCAGGCTCTCTAATTTAACGCCCAGCTCTTCAGCGATCACTCGACCACCGGTCAGAATAGCGATATCTTCAAGCATGGCCTTCCGGCGATCACCAAAACCCGGCGCCTTGACAGCCACACACTGTAGGGTGCCACGGATCTTGTTCACAACGAGCGTCGCCAGCGCTTCACCTTCGATATCTTCAGCAATGATAAGCAAAGGTTTGCCACTCTTTGCCACTGCCTCAAGCACGGGCAGCAGGTCTTTCATGGCTGAGACCTTCTTCTCGTGAATGAGAAGGTAGGCGTCCTCGTACACACCCTCCATCCGCTCCGGGTCGGTCACGAAGTAAGGGGAGAGATACCCACGGTCGAACTGCATCCCCTCGACTACTTCGAGCGTCGTCTCAAGCCCTTTGGCTTCTTCTACCGTGATCACGCCTTCCCGGCCGACCTTATTCATGGCTTGGGCAATAATGCCACCGATGGTCGCATCGTTATTGGCGGAGATGGTACCGACTTGGGCAATTTCTGTCTGATCACGTGTAGACTTGGACAGGTTCCGCAGCTCATTGACCAGGGCAGTCACGGCTTTATCGATACCACGCTTTATGCTCATGGGATCATGGCCGGCGGCGACCATTTTGACGCCCTCCGAATAAATGGCCCGAGCGAGGACCGTCGCCGTCGTAGTCCCATCGCCAGCGACATCAGAGGTTTTGCTGGCGACTTCTTTGACCATCTGAGCGCCCATATTTTCGAACTTGTCCTCAAGCTCGATCTCCTTGGCAACCGTCACGCCGTCTTTCGTGACATTGGGCGCGCCAAAGGATTTCTCGATAATAACATTGCGTCCCTTTGGACCGAGGGTGACGGTCACCGCATCGGTCAGAAGGTTCACTCCCCTGAGGGTTTTATCTCGCGCATCTTGACCGAATTTTACAAGCTTTGCAGCCATTGCTGATCCTCCATAATATCCCGGATTATCCTTCGATCACGCCGAGGATATCATCCTCGCGCATAATCAAGTGCTCTTCACCATCGATCTTAATCTCCGTCCCGGCGTACTTGCCAAAGAGCACCTTGTCACCTTTCTTGACGTCAAGCGGGGTGACCTTGCCGTCTTCTCCGACCTTCCCATTTCCAACGGCGGTCACTTTCCCCTCTTGGGGTTTTTCCTTTGCGGTATCCGGAATAATAATTCCACCAGCGGTCTGCTCTTCTTCCGCAATCCGCTTTACAATAATCCGATCCTGTAAAGGTCGAATTTTCATACCTCGTCTCCTTTCTCTCAGACGTGTTTCCTTACTGTGAATTTTCTCTATGGGGGGGATTTTCCCCACCCAGGGTGGAGGGAAAATAATCACTCTTTTTGTGTTGTCAACTGTCGGCGTTCAAAATTTTCGCTTTCGCGCCTCTTCTTCAAAATACCGGCGGTAGAGAATATCCCATTCCGTACTTCCTGGGACGACTTTTCTCGACAGAGAACGAATCTTTCGCCGGACCACAGCATCAATAGCGCCGCCCTGCTGAAAGTAGGAACTCAATATCCTTTTACTCTCGACCAGCGCTCCTCTTTCATTGACAATCTTACCTTCCACTGCGATAGCCCGTAAGGCCGAACGAGCAAGGGCGGTGATGCGGCTGTCTGACAGGTCACTCATAGCGCAAAATCTTTCTCTTCCGCTAACCGGCGCTTAATGAGCTGTACGACCTTATATCGATCAACCGTTGGCGATTTCTGGATGTGCTCTTCAGCTAAGCGTTCGGCTTCCTTTTCAAGAGCAGCCTCTTGACGGAAGTTCGCGAGTAGCGCGGTGGCAACCTTGTTCGCAGCTTTAGCTGGTTCCCCATTCAGACGGACTGCACCCTTCGTGCACAGCGCCTCCACGAGAACCTGGCCAACATGGCGACAGAGTGCTTCTGGGTCTTGCATGCCAGGACACCATAGCTGGCACCCTCGTTGTTTAGCAACCCCGTCTTGACAAGGAAAACAAGGTTTGAGATGGGACCTTAAGTGACTTGCCAAAGACCCGCACCAGACCAGTCCCCCGCAGCTTTTCCCTCAAGCTATTGGGAGCATATTGCCACGTATCTCGAAGAAGGCTTAGCCATCATCGATAACCGGCGCAATATCGTATTCTTTAACGCAGCGGCGGAATCCCTCACCAGTGCTGCTCAAACGCAAGTCCGGGGGGTTTCGTATGAGCAGGTTTTTGACGAGAATCCCTGGATTATTACCCTCATCCGACGGGCGCAGGAATCTGGATATAGCCGAACGGCAGAAGAGGGAGAGCTACGAGACCGTTTTCGCCGAGTCGTACCAGTCCGGGTCACCTGTTCTCCTATTTTCGACCAGGACGACTTCCCCCTTGGGCTTGTCCTGGCCCTGCATAATTTGAGCCATCAGAAAGAACTGGCAGAGGAGCAACAGCGGGATGACCGACTGACCTCTCTTGGCGTCGTTGCCGCAGGACTCGCGCATGAAATCAAGAATCCACTGGCAGGCATCCGTGGCGCAGCTCAATTACTCCAGTCTCGCGTCCAGACCGACCAGTCTGCGGTCAAATATACTACCATCATGATCCACGAGATTGACCGCCTCAACGCACTTCTTGAGCAGCTGCTTGAGTTATCGGCGCGTCCCCCATTTGATCCACAGCCCGTCAATATCCATAAGACCATCACCGATGTCTTACTACTTGAACAAGAAGCGGCCTCCAAAGGGACAGCCGTCCAGACTCACTTTGACCCGAGTTTGCCTCCAGTATTCGGCGATGAAGCTCGACTCTCCCAAGTCTTTCGCAACCTGATCAAAAACAGTCTGCAGGCCTTACGTGGGCGACGGGGTGGGATTCTCAGCATTGCAACAAAAATGGCGACGGACTTTCATCTTTTGCGCTCGCCTGTCGGTCGGACAGCCCCTCTTCAGCCAGGGAGCGTTTCTACCGCTGCTACAACGCGGCTCCCGTACGCTCCGGAAAGACAGCCCCTCCACGACAAACACGACTGGGGTCGTTTTCTGTGCATTGTTTTTGCTGACAACGGGCCAGGGATTACACCGGATCATCTCCCACAATTATTCACCCCGTTTTTTACGACCAAGAGCCAGGGAACAGGTTTGGGTTTGCCTGTCAGCCAACAGATTATTGCTCAACACGGAGGGACAATTCGGGTAGAAAGCAGCCTCGGTCAAGGGGCTTGCTTCCGCGTGTATTTACCCGTCCCACCAGCATAGGATGCTATGGTGAACGGAACTATTCTCATTGCGGATGATGAAGAGCTTATCCGCCAGGTACTCTGTGATGCGCTCACCGAGCAGGGCTATCACGTCAAAGCAGTAGAAACAGGAACTCAAGCCTGGTCAGCATTGCAAGAACAGTCGTTCGATCTTGCCTTTGTCGATATTCGCATGCCAGAGCTCAGCGGTTTAGACCTCTTACATAAGACTCAGGCCGCTCAGATCGATCTCCCGATCATCATTATGACCGGTCAAACCACGCTGACCAATGCTATTGAGGCGATGAAACGTGGGGCGTTTGACTATTTGCCAAAACCGTTTGACCTTGATGATGTCCACGCTTTGGTCTCTCATGTCATGGAAGCCAAACGGCTCACGGTCGATACTGACCACCCACTGCCGGCTATCCAGGGGCGCGATGAGCAAATCATCGGCAGCGGCGCGGCCATGCAGCAGGTGTATAAAACAATCGGTCGTATCGTCCGAAGCGACGCAACCGTGCTCCTCCAGGGAGAAAGCGGGACAGGCAAAGACCTCGTGGCAAAGGTGATTCACCATTACTCAGCCCGCTGGCGTGCGCCCTTTATCGGGATTAATTGTTCGGCTATTCCGCTCGATTTACTCGAAAGCGAATTGTTCGGCCACGAACGTGGGGCATTCACAGGTGCGGTCGAGCGGCATGCCGGGAAGTTTGAACAGGCTGCCGGCGGGACACTCTTCCTGGATGAAATCGGGGACATGCCGCTATCGCTTCAGGCAAAACTGCTCCGCGTCCTCCAGGAGCGTGAATTTACTCGTGTAGGCGGAAGCCAGGCCCTCCGGGCAGACGTCCGTATCATCGCGGCTACGAATCAGGACCTTACGACAGCAGTAAAAGAAAAACGTTTTCGGGAAGATTTGTATTTTCGTCTTCGAGTCGTGCCCGTCACCCTCCCCCCACTGCGCCAACGGCGCGAAGATATTCCTGAGCTCACAACCTACTTTCTCGATAACATTACGAAGGAGGTGGGGACCTCGGCGACAGGGATTACCCCTGAAGCGCAGACTCTCCTCACCAATTACTCCTGGCCGGGGAATGTGCGAGAGTTGGGAAATACACTCCTCCGAGCCGCGGTCCTCAGCCCAGGCCCGTTACTGACGCCGGCAGACCTCTCACTCCCGCAGACAAGAATTCCGCTTCCAGCTGATCTGGCAGAACTCTCGTTCGAGGAAATAGTCCAGCGTCAACTCACGACGTATCTTCAGCAACCCGCTCTCCTCGAGGCCGGAGACCTCCACGCTGTGATCATTAGCCAGGTTGAAAAACCCCTGATCGAACTAGTCCTGGACCATACCCGAGGAAATCAACTCAAAGCCGCAGAACTCCTGGGAATTAATCGTAATACGTTACGAAAGAAAATGACGGATCTCAAAATAGCTGTCAAAAAGTGAGCGTCGACCAACGTGGGTATGCCTTTTTCCTTCCCCAGTCCGTTCTACGCCGTGGCGGATACATTGAATCAGCCGGATGTGTCCTTCCAGAGACTCACCCACCAACTGTGCGCTGGAGGCGTACGTCTCCTTCAGCTTCGCGTCAAACAGCGTCCGACGCGATCTTTTGTCTCACTTGCCACAGAAGTCAAACAGATTTGCCGCCGCTATCAGTGCACATTCATCCTTAATGATCGGGTGGATATTGCCCTGGCTGTTGAGGCAGATGGCGTCCATGTTGGCCAGGAGGACCTTCCACTGCTTGCTGCGCGAAGAATTCTCGGACCGGATAAAATTATCGGAGTCTCAACCCACACCCTTCAGCAAGCGTTGACCGCAGAACAAGAGGGCGCTGATTATATTGGATTCGGGCCGTTGTTCGGGACAACGACAAAGGCGACCGGCTATACCGCCCGCGGCCTGGAGCAGCTTCAGGAGATGCGTAAGCAGGTCCGTATTCCTATTGTTGCGATTGGCGGGATTACGGCTGAACGTGCGCCGTCTGCACTCCAGGCTGGCGCAGACGCCGTCGCTACGATCAGCGATATTATTCTCGCACCCGACATCAAACACCGGGTCACAACACTCCTTCGGCAGCTTATGGAAAGGGACTAATATACTTGACACAACTACAACAAACAGCCCCTACCCCTCTTCCTGCTCAGCGTCTTCCTCGTGCTGCTGTTCAGTATCAGACTGAGGAGCATCTTGAAGTGGGACATTTAGACCGGCCCGTAAGAGGTCGTCAAAGGTCAACTCATTCATCTTTGGCATGGGCGGTTCCTCCTTCTTGCTATTCGTGGCGGGTGTGCCCGTTCGGGAAGAAAAACGGCTCCAAGAGACAGGCAACCGCCTTTGCCAGCTCCCCATGTGGGAACTCAAGCGGTTCTGTATTTTCGTCAGTCTGCACCACTACTTGACACGTCTGCGTCTCGGCATCCCAGCGGGTCGTCACTGTTCCAACGCTGGTCTCGTTCCGCGCAACCTGCACAATGTTGGCTTCTGGGAGATAGCGCAAGGTAAGGGACTCCGGCTTGTCAGTAGCCGTATGCTCCACCATGCGTGTCCGTCCTATGTATGGACGCATGGCCATCTGCCCGTGCATAGATTCCTCGTCCATTGCAACAGCGTTCCATTGCCCGACATTCGTCTGTACCAGACGGGCCAGATCGGCAAACAGTTTTCCCATGTCACACTTGGCCCGCTCGGCCACCCACTTTGTAGGGTCATGTTCCATTTTTCTACGCCTCCTTGAGATATCCCAGCTTCTTGTTTTCCTTCCGCAACCCGCCCAGCGTAAACCGATTGCTTTTCAGTTTATTGCAAGGACCACACAAAAGAACTCTATTCGAGATATGGTTTATTCCACCGTCCGACCGTGGGGCATTGTGGTCTAATTCAAGATAGCGGGCATCATCGAACATTCTATTACAGCCCTGACATCGTGAGCCATGCTGCTCTAGGAGGAATTGCACCATTTCAGCCCGAGACATCTTTCGGTCTTTGGGTTCATGGACTTTTAATTTTGTTCTGAGGAAAGGGACGGCATCTAGCCCGTCGTCCGTGCGCTGGGGTGGGGTAGTTTCGTAGTAAATTTGTCCGACATGAAAGAGTTTGCCGTCTGGTTTGCCGTCTGGAGCCAGTAAGTCTTCTCTTTTAAGCCGTTCAATAACAGCGTCGTGCGCCTTATTCCATATATCAATGCCGACCCATTGCCGCCCCAGCTTCTCAGCGGCAACGAGGGTTGTAGCGCAGCCCGCAAATGGATCGCACACCGTCTCACCCTCATTCGAGCTGGCTTTGATAATCCGCTCGTATAGGGCAAGCGGTTTTTGTGTGGGGTAGCCAATACGCTCTTTAGCCTGAGAATTTATGGGCGCAATGTCATCCCACAAGCTGCCTATGGGTTTTCCCTTCTCGATGTCGCTTGGCCGCAGCTTTCTTCTCACCCCTCCAGTCTTGGTCCAAGCGAGATTCCCTTTCTTATCAATTTCCTCAAGAGTCTCCTGGTTGACCCGCCAACCGGCTGGCCCTGGTGTGAATCCCTTGTATGAGTAAACGAGATTTGGCCTTAGACCCATGCTCTCAGAACGGAGAATAGGACCATCTGCATAGCGCCCGTGTTCATCTTTGTATGGATATTTTTTCGCAAGTTCTTCCAGCGTCAGAGGAATACGTATGGTATCCACATTGATCTTGGATTCGTGAGATCGTGCATAGTACAAAATCGTATCTGTAAAGGGACTAAAGCGCGCCATTTCATGTTGTGATCCCTTGGGGTTGGCAGACCGCTTCCATATGATTTCATTCCGAAAATTCTTCCATCCGAAAATTGCATCCATGACAGCCTTGAGGTAGTGCGATGCGGTCGGGTCGCAGTGCATATAGAGGCTGCCCATAGTCTTCAGAACACGGCGCATTTCCAGCAGCCGCACCGCCATGAAACACATAAACGCGCCCATGCCGTCGCTATGAGCATATCGGGCGCTCTCGATAGCCTCCATAAGCCGGGGATAGTCGTCTGTAATTTTATCCACCCACTCTTCATGTACATCTTTCTCCCAAGACCAACGATCTTGAAAAGATGCACCAGCTGCCAGGCTATCTGGCGTTGCATGAAAATCCTTCCCCTTATTGAAGGGCGGGTCAGTCGCAATAAGATGGACTGAATTACTGTTCATAGCCCGGAGAAAGGGGAGATTATCCCCGTGAAAAAGTGTTCGGTTCTGCCAGTTGGGGGCTGCCATATTTTCCTCTATTCCGCCGTCAGGTTGGCGTAGGTCAGGCGCTCCCCAACCCCAGCTTTCAGAATGGCGTCAATCCGTTGCTCACTCGTCAAATCAATCATGTTCCAGCGTTGAGAGAACTCGGCAAGATAGCGGTCTAAGTGCTTCCAGGTGAAGTCATGAAAGACCCCCATATAGCCCCGCTTGAGTAGCGCCCAGAAGCTCTCCACGCCGTTGGTGTGCGCTTTCCCTCTGACATACTCACCAGCACTATGGTTGACTGATTCATGCTGGTAGATGCCACCCAGAGGCACATAGGCCCGTGCTTCGTCTGTGTACAGGGTTTCTTGCGGTTCGACATGCGCTGTCAAGAAGGCGGATAACGTCTGCGTATCTGTCTTCTCTACCTTCTTGGCAAAGGCTTTGCCTGTCTTTCTCGATACAACACCAGCCACGGCCATCTTGCCTACCGGCCCGCGCCCTTTGTTGAGTTTTTTGTTGTTGTGTCGGTTCTTGTTCTTACCACCTAAATAGCTTTCGTCTGCTTCGACCGGACCGGGCAACGTCCCTGCTGCTGCGCTGGCCTGTTCAGCCGCCTTACGGAGTCGGCCCAGGACAAACCAAGCGGTCTTTTGCGTGACCCCGATTTCCCGGCCCAACTGGTAGCTGCTGATACCCTTGCGGCTGGAAGTCGTGAGGAACGCGGCCACAAGCCACTTTTGCAGGGGTAAGCGGCTTTCCTCGTAGACCGTGCCTTTCCTGATGCTGAACTGCTTCCGGCAATCTGCGCATTTATAAATGCCCGGACGGGACAGGTGGTGAATCTTACGGCTGCTCGAACATAGTGGGCAGGTGATTCCGTTCGGCCAGCGCAATTGTTCGAGATGTCGGGCGCACGCGGCTTCATTCGGGAATGCCTTGAGTAATCCAATGACATTGTTATAACCAGTTCTGTTTGTTGCCATGTCTTCTTATAGCAAAACTATATGGTTGCGTCAAGTATATTAGTCCCAGGCTACTTGTTGATAGGGATGTATGAACGTGTCACCACATGAATCAACACTAGAAGATATCTTGCGAAAGGTTCCGCCACGGAACCTGGAGGCAGAAGAGGCTGTCCTGGGCGGCATTCTCTTGGATTCCAACGCCCTCGACCGGGCGGCCGAGATCATAGGCCCCGATGATTTTTATCGTAAAGTCAACCGGAAAATCTTCCTCGCCATGTTCGCCTTGATGGAGCGAAGCGAGCCTATTGACCTCATTACGTTAAGCGAGGCCCTGCAAGCACGAGGCGAATTGCAGGAGGTCGGAGGGGCCAGCTATTTAGCAGAACTGAGCGATAGGGTACCGAGTGCGGCGAACATTGCAGACTATGCGCGGATCGTGAAAGAAAAGGCCGTCCTGCGCAATTTGATTACCATCTGCGGGGAAATCGTCAGTCGGTGCTATAGCGGTCGGGAGGATATCGATCAATTTCTTGATGAGGCGGAACGCTTGATCTTTGACGTGTCCGAGCAGCGGATTCGTCCGGCCTTCTCCAAGGTCGGGGATATGATTATGGATACGATCAAGACCATTGAGCGGCTGTATGAGCGCAAAGAACTAGTGACCGGCGTCCCGACCGGTTTTCTTGACCTCGATAGGAAGACAGCCGGATTCCAGCCATCTGACCTAATCATTATCGCGGGGCGGCCCAGCATGGGCAAAACCGCCTTTGTGCTGAATATCGCCCAGTATGTGGCCGTGGAGGCGAAGACGACGGTGGGCATTTTTTCGCTGGAAATGGCGAAAGAACAACTCGTGATGCGCATGCTGTGTGCGGACGCGCGGGTGGATAATGCAAAAGTTCGCATTGGACATCTGGGGGAACGGGACTTCCCTCGCTTGGTGATGGCGGCGGGGCGCTTGGCGGAAGCCCCGATTTATATTGACGATACGCCCGGACAAAACGTCCTTGAACTGCGGGCCAAAGCGCGGCGGTTGAAACGCGAGGCGAACCTCGGGCTCCTCGTCATTGATTATCTCCAGTTGATGCGCGGCCTCACCAGGCAGGAGGATCGTGTTCGGGAGATGACAGAAATTTCACGTAGTCTGAAGGCATTAGCGAAGGAGCTGAACATCCCCGTGATCGCCCTCTCTCAACTCAACCGCCAAGTCGAATTTCGTGGCGACCGGCGGCCAATCATGTCGGATATTCGCGAATCGGGCGCGATTGAGCAGGACGCGGATGTCATCATGTTCATCTACCGGGACGAAGTCTACCATCCCGAGTCGGAAGAAGAAGGGACCGCGGAAATCATTATCGGCAAGCAACGCAACGGCCCGACCGGCACGGTCCGGCTTGCCTTTCGGAGTGAGTACACGCGGTTTGACAACTTGGTCGAAACCTTTGCCGGACCCGATGAAGTGGTAGCGGAGGGGGTATAGGTGCGCTTATAGCTATCGTCTCTTCTCCCGGAAGCCCGCACTCCTTCTAATCGTCTATGGTTTCCCGCACAAAGGCAAACAGGCGGGACAGTTCAGTTAAGCCGTCGGCAATGCGGGGGCCGTACCAACAGAGCGCCATGCCATCCACACAGTAGAAGTGTCCGCCCTGTCCGGCCCGGGTCTTCTGGAGCGGCTTAAGATGAATAAAATGCTTCTCCGCAAAAGGATAGGGCTCGCTCGGAAGGATGACGATGTGAGGGTCGGCAGCAGCCGCTTCATCCAGGGAGAGCGAGAAATATCGTTCGTCCTTTGTACGCAGGATGTTCTCTCCGCCGCAACACCACAGCATGTTATCGCTATAGGTCTCGTGGTTAAAAGACATCCAGGGCTTGCGCCAGATGGGACAAAACACGCGCAACCGTTCTCCCTCTTTCGGTCCGGTCGTCACCTCTTCATAGTGCTGCCACAGAGACATAGCCAGCGTCTGGGCCTGCTCTTGGCAGCCTATGAGCGGGCCGAGCTGTTCCACCAGCCGAATTCCATCCGCTACCGTACGCGGAGCGGTGACATAGATAGGCAAACCCCGTTTGTCCAGCGCCTGGAAATCCTCTTGTCTATTTTCTTCCTCGTTGACAATAATGAGGTCGGGCTCCAGGCGCTCAATCGTGTCGAGGTCGGGGTCTTTTGTACCGCCAACGTGCGTCACCCCCGCCACAGCGTCAGGCGGATGCGTACAATAGGAGGTCACCCCAACCACTCGCTCACCAGCTCCAAGGGCAAACACGGTCTCGGTAATACTCGGGACGAGCGAAATAATACGCCGCGGCCTTTGAGGAAGAGAAAGAGAGCGTTTATGGGCGTCCAGAAATTCCATCGTTTGGTGTCAAGGCGGGCTCTGTTTTGTCTTCAATTACTGCTGCAGAATCGCTTCCAACTGCCGCCGTTCCTCTTGGGTGACTTCTTCGACAGCATTGGCCTGGCCATTTTCAGCGGTCGGGTCAGGAATGGTCTGGCTGAGCGCCGCACCCTTCCCTTCCTCAGGACCGAACAGGCCAATACGCCGCAATTCTTCTTCCATGATAAAAATTGCACCAATAAAGAGCACCAGCCCGACACACGCCATGAGGAGCATGAGTTTCGGGAGCCAAAGCCAGCGTCTTTTTTTCTGCGCCTGTACTGCTGGGCTATTCTTTCTTTGCCGTGCCACGAGACCTCCTCCTTACGGCTGCCGCGAATGTCGCAGCTGTCGCTTGACAACCGCTCGGACGGCATCCCAGCCACTCCGCCGGTGCCAGCCATCCACCCCGTTATACCACTTCAAACCGATGGATTGGAGTCGCCTACTCCGAGCAGCAAGCGCAAACCAAACGCGGGCCGTCGATCCATAGAAAAGCGTGGTGGCAAAAGCCAGCCGGGCCAGCTTCTTGCCTGACCAGGACCGCGCGACAGTCTGCGTGTACGTGTCAAACGTAAAATCCTGAGTCTTTAACGCCTCGATTGCGGCTTGAGCAGCACATGCCCCGTATTCAAACGCAAAAGAGATGCCTTCTCCCATAAGGGGTTCAGCTCCCGCTGCATCGCCAGCGAGAACAACGTGCGGAGCGGCAAGCGGCTGCTCGGAGGCGTACCCATAGATCGGAAAAGCGCGCAGCCGTCGGGGGACGCTCGTTCCCCCAGAGACACCGGAGACGCTCAAATGGCCGATTTCCTCAGTAAGGCAGTCCTGTAGCTCCGCATTGGAGAAAGAAGCCTCGCCTAGCGAATAAATACCAACATTCATATGCGGGACCCGATCAATCAGGCATGGGAAGGCCCATAAATATCCACGTAATCCAGTCGGCACAGGCAGAAAATTGAAATCGTAACGCTGCTGGGAGAAACCATCCCAGTCCGTTTCTGAGACCGGCACATCGGCCATGATGGCTTTACCAACTGCTCGGTGGGTCTGCCCGATCAACTGTCGTCGCACCCGGCTGCCGGACCCGTCAGCCCCGACCACAATACGTGCAAGATAGGTCGCCTTGTCTGTCTCCACACGAATGCCGCTCGGCTCTCGGATAAACTGTATAACTTTTTCACCTTGCCGGATTTCCGCTCCTCGCTCCTGGGCAGTCCGCACGAGTAAAAAATCAAACTCGTTCCGTCGGATGATGGAGCACATGCCCCCTTCCTCACACACAACCTCCTGTCCGGGCGGGACTTGGACAAACGCACGGTTGACCTGGACATGCGGAACAGTCAGGGGAATATCTAAAGCGTTAAGACACTCAAGCGTGTGAGGAATGAGTCCGCCAGCGCAGACCTTCTCCCGCGGATGAACCGCTTTGTCGAGAAGGAGGATAGTGCCAGCCAACGCAGGGTCGCCTCTCAACAGATTGAGAGCGGTTGCGGTCCCGGCCGGGCCAGAGCCGATGATGATAACGTCAAAGCACTCCACAGCAGTGGGAGCCGTCCGAAGGCGAATGATTAGCCTTCAATCATGGGGGCTTCTTCAGTCACGAACCAGACTAAGTTGGGGTGATCTGTGAATTTCAGTTCATCCGGTCGCACGTGGGCCAGGTAGTCCGAGTCAGCCAAAAAGGCATCCACAGCAGCGTAATCATCAAACCACAGTTCGGCAATACCATCGAATGGCGCGGCATTACTCTCGTATGCCTGCGGGGTCGTATGGCTCTGTACGTATTTCCGAATATACTTCCGCAGCCCTGGGATGCCTTTAATCAAATTCCCATGTTGAGTCCGCCAGTATGCGTGGAACTCGTCCACGCCCATCCCAGGCTTTCGTTTTACACAGACGACAAGTTTGACCATAATACCCTTACGAACAGGACCGGACCCCCTGCTTAGAGGGCAGAACGCGGCCCAACGTTGTCCCGAATCCAGTCCACAATTTCCTGGGTACTGGCTCCAGGGGTAAACACCTTTTTGACTCCGATTTCCGTCAGGCCGAGCATATCATCTTCCGGGACGATGCCCCCACCAAAAACAGCCACATCATCCGCCCCACGCTCTTTGAGCGCATCCAGAATGGCAGGGAATAAAGTCATATGGGCACCCGAAAGAATGCTTAAACCAACGGCGTCTACGTCCTCCTGCACGGCGGCCTCAGCGATCATTTCCGGTGTCTGGTGTAAGCCGGTGTAGATGACCTCAAAACCGGCGTCTCTGAGTGCGCGGGCAATAATCTTTGCGCCTCGGTCATGACCATCGAGCCCAGCTTTTGCAACCAGGATGCGGAGTACTGTTTCTTCGGACACACCAACCTCCAAAAGAAGGGACTAGGAATTGTTCCTTTTTCGTTACAGCCATGCAGGGTCTTGATATACTCCAAACACCTCACGGTACACATCGGAGATTTCACCAATCGTACAGTAGGCTTTGACGGCATCGATCAAGACTGGCATTAAGTTCTGCCCGTTGCGTGCCGCCGCGTGCACTCGACCCAGGTTTTCCGCTACTAAGGCACTATCACGCTCTTGTTTGACCTGCTTGACCTGGGCAACCTGGCTACGCTCAACCTCCGGATTAATCTTGAGGGTTTCCATCGGTCGTCCTGCTTCGACCACGTGCGAATTTACCCCAACGATAACCTTTTCTTTGGCATCCAGCTGTTGCTGATAGCGATAGGCCGCATCTGCGATTTCCTTTTGTGGAAAGCCGATATTGATCGCTCGGATAATACCGCCGAGTTCGTCAATCCGGTCGATATAGGCGAACGCCTCTTTTTCCATACGGTCCGTCAGGGCTTCGATGGCCCAACTGCCGCCCAGCGGATCAACGAAGTTGGTGACTCCGCTCTCTTCCGCAATAATTTGCTGGGTCCGCAGCGCGACCGTGACTGATTCTTCAGTTGGGAGGGCCAGGGTCTCGTCCATGGAATTGGTATGCAGCGACTGGGTGCCACCCAGGACGCCCGCCAGGGCCTGAATGGCCACCCGCACGACGTTGTTGACCGGTTGCTGGGCAGTCAGGCTGACACCGGCCGTCTGACAATGCGTCCGCAACAGCAGCGAACGGGGATTCTTTGCACCAAAGCGCTCCTTCATGATCTTGGCCCACATCCGGCGGGCCGCTCGCAGTTTGGCAATTTCTTCAAAAAAGTCATTATGGATATCAAAGAAAAAGGATAACCGCGGGGCAAACTCGTCAACATCGAGCCCGCGTTCTATCCCGGCTTGGACATAGCCAATGCCGTCGGCCAAGGTGAAGGCCAATTCCTGTATCGCAGTCGAGCCGGCTTCGCGGATGTGATAGCCCGAAATTGAGACGGCGTGCCAACGCGGTACCTCCTTGGCACAAAATTCAATCATGTCGGTGACAATACGGACGGCTGGTTCGGGCGGGCAAATCCACTCTTTCTGGGCGATATACTCCTTGAGCATATCGTTCTGGATCGTCCCGCTGATCTGACTGCGTGGGATGCCCTGTTTATCGGCAACCGCAATATACATGGCGAGTAAAATACTGGCCGTGCAGTTCACGGTCATCGAGGTGGAGACTTCATCGAGCGGAATATCCTGGAACAAGCGCTCTATGTCTTGTATGGTCGAGACCGACACACCTTCACGACCAACCTCGCCCAGCGAGCGCGCATGGTCGGCGTCATAGCCCATCAGCACCGGCATATCAAAGGCGGTTGACAGGCCGGTTTGGCCCTCGGACAGCAGCAGCTTAAAGCGTTTATTCGTATCCTCGGGCGTCCCAAACCCGGCGAACTGACGCATGGTCCAGTAGCGACCCCGATACATACTCGGGTAGACCCCACGGGTGTAAGGGTATTCCCCCGGATAGCCTATCCCTTCGAGGTTGGAGCCGTTGAGATCGTCCGGCGTATAGACGGGCTCAATCTCCATATCGGATATGGTAGAAAATCGCTGCGAACGTTCCTCCTGTTGAGGATATTTCTCATTCAACCACTCTTGCTTATTCATGCTTCCTCCGAAAGAACCAACTGTCTCTCCAGCGTATTCGCTGTACGTCCCAAGTCCTTTTGGGAGCAACAAATTTTACGTTACATAGCACGACCAACACACCCGGAATAGGGGCATGTCCGTCTTATTTTCCAGCAAACTTCGCCGCTCGTTTTTCAAGAAACGCGGCCATCCCTTCGGCCTTGTCCTGCGTCGCAAATGTCAACCCAAAAGCCTCGGTTTCAAAACGACAGCCATTGACAATATCCATATCAATCCCGGCATTAATGGCGGTCTTTGCCTGCTGAATGGCAATGGGTGGTTTTGTCGCCAGCTTATGGGCGAGGGCTGTGGCCGCATTCAAACACTCGGCCACAGGAACGACTCGATTGGCCAAGCCATAGCGAACCGCCGCTTGTGCATCAATCATATCGCCAGAGTAGATCAGTTCCCGGGCCAGCGGCAGCCCGATACGACGCGCTAAGCGCTGTGTGCCGCCAAAGCCGGGGATGACACCCAGATTAATTTCAGGCTGACCGAACTTGGCGGTATCCGCGGCAATAATCATGTCACAGGCCAAGGCGAGTTCTAGGCCGCCACCCAGAGCAAAGCCATTGACTGCGGCAATCACGGGAATGGGCATTTCCTCAAGCGTCCGGGCCACCCGGAGCCCCAGTGAAGCAAAGGCTTTTCCCTCCAGGGGGGACATCGACACCATCGCTGATATATCTGCTCCTGCAACAAAAGCTCGATCGCCCGCGCCGGTAATGACAAGACAGCGCAGCGTGGCATCCTGCTTTACCGCGTCCAAGCAGCCGGCAATCTCACCCAGGGTTACTGGGTTGAGCGCATTCAGGCTCTTGGGACGGTTCACCCTCAGGATGCCAATCGCATCTTCTTTTTCAAACACAATGTTTTCATATGCCATATCAGTACTCCGGTTGCTCCTCAAAGTGGTGAAAGGTGTTGAGAAAGCGAATGGTCCGGCTCTTTGAGCGCATCACAACCGAATGCGACTCGCCTCCCCCGGGAAAAAACCGGACCCCACGGAGATAGCTCCCGGTTGTCACCCCGGTTGCGGCAAAGACGACACTGCCTTGGGCGAGTTCTTCGGTCGTATATTTTTTATGGATATCCTCCACTCCGCTCTCCCGTAGCTGGTCAATTTCTCCCGCGCTCCCCGGCTGGAAGCGGGCCTGAATCTCTCCGCCCAAACACCGCAGGGCCGCTGCGGCTAAAATACCTTGCGCGGCGCGTCCCGTGCCAACCAAAAGATCGAGTCCGGACTCCTCCCGCGTGGTGGCTAAGGCCGCAGACAGGTCGCCATCACTAATCAGGGTGACATGCACGTTAATGTCACGCAGTTCGCGCAGCAACTTGGCATGCCGGGGCCGGTCGAGCATGACCACGCGCAGGTTTTGCGGTTTGACCCCTTTCACTGCTGCGAGAGCGGCAAGATTGTCGACCATCGGCTTATCCAGATCAATCACCCCACGGCCCCACGGCCCCACCGCAATCTTCTCCATGTACACATCAGCGGGACAGCGGAGAAAACCACCCTCTTCAGCAACAGCAATGGCTACGATCGCATTCGGCGCGCCCAGGGCGCAGGTGGTTGCCCCTTCAAGCGCATCGACAACCACCTCAAGGACGGGCCCCCGCCCGGTCCCGAGGCCTTCGTCGACATACAGCATGGGAACCGAGCCTTCATCTCCTTCGCCTAAGACGAGGTGGCCGCTGAACTCGATATGAGGGAACAGCCGGTGCATGGCCTCCACAGCCGCGGCGTCGGCCACCGCTTCATCTCCCCGCCCCATGTGGGAGGCTGCGGCTAAAGCGGCCGCGTCCGTCACACGAACGAATTCAAGCGCCAAGTTCCTATCCATGCCAAATCTCTTTGCTTCTCCCGATTCCTACACTAAGGCCTGCACCTCTCCGCGAATCACGTGCTCCATCAAACGCCACGCCTCAGCAACAAACACGTTCGTCGCTTTGGCACACGGTTCGTTATATCCTACAGGAGACTCTTCCGTACCGTCATGAGACGAGAGAACCGCGAAAGGCACAGGGTCGGACGAATGCGTCTTAATCGCGACGGGCGTGGCATGGTCAGGCATCAGTAAGATGGTCCACTCCGGGAAGGCGTCCAGACCATTCAGAATAGTCCCGACAACTTTCTCATCAAAATCCTCAAGCGCTTGGACCTTTTTATCGGCCGCCCCCATATGGCCGGCTTCGTCCGTTGCCTCAACATGCAGGAAGAGGAAATCCTTGTCACGCAGGGCGGCCAAACCATATTCGGCTTTGCCGAGATAATTCGTGTCAAGAAAGCCGGTCGCTCCGGGCACATTGATCACCTCGAGCCCGGCGAGTATGCCAAGACCCCGCACCAGATCAACCGCGGAAATGACCGAACCGCTCAGACCAAAGCGTTCGGCGATCGTCGGGACGGCAGGACGGCGGCCTTGTCCCCACAGCCAGATCGAGGAGACCGGCTTATGCCCCGCAGCCTGACGCCTGGCGTTGACCGGATGCCGGACGCATATCTCCTGGGCGCGCCGCATCAGCGAACATAGTTGGTCGCCACCATCTCCCTGGGGCCAGTAGCCCTGTACGGACCGGCCAGTAATATCGTGGGGTGGCGTGGTGTCCATTTTTTCCTTGCCCCCGTGCCAGACCAGCAGGTGCCGATAGCTCACGCCAGGATAAAAGGAAAACTCACCGCCGCCCAACTCGCTCTGCATCGTCCCAATCAACTCCGCCGCGTCTGCGCTGGGGATGTGGCCGGCCGCAAAGTCGAGCATGGTTTCGGTTCCATCCGCGGCGCGACCCAAGGTCACCAGATTGCACCGAAACGCAATATCCGCCGGTCCCAGCTCCACGCCCATACTGGCCGCTTCAATGGGCGAACGTCCGGTATGGTATTGACGTGGGTCATAGCCCAGCAGACTCATGGTTCCGACATCGCTGCCTGAGGGATAGCCCTCGGGAATCGTCTGGGTGAGGCCAAAGATACCGCGGGACGCAAGGCGGTCCATATGCGGCGTATGCGCGTACTCAAGAGGCGTTTTCCCGCCGAGTTCATCGACCGGCCAGTCCGCCATGCCATCACCTTGGAGAATGATATATTTCATACGTCTCACCCATCTGAAAATTCGTGCACGCGGGGTGCCTGCTTTTGCTCCAGCACACCAAAAATCGCATCGCGTGCGCTTTGATAATCGGCCGGCGATTCAATCGGCTTGTTTGCGGAATGCGCTGCCACCCCACGCAAACGCCCCTCATGGTAGCGACGTTTGAAGTCGATAAACTTGAGCCCATGTGCGGTGGATATCACAACGACACGTTCCTGTGATTGGATCTGCCCGGCGCGCACGAGTTTCCGCAGGACGGCCAGAGCAACCCCAGTGTGCGGACAATTGAACAGCCCGGTCAAATCTGCCAATGCAGACGCTTCGGCCAACTCGGCTTCGCTGGCCTGCTCTACTATACTATCGAACATCTGCAGGACCCGAATGGCTTTATGCACACTGACCGGGTCACCGATCTGAATGGCTGATGCCAAGGTCTTTTTGGCTTTGACCGGACGGTATTTTTCAAAGCCTGTGGCAAAACTCTTGTACAAAGGATTTGCGCGTTCTGCCTGGGCACAGACGAGACGGGGCAGGCGGTCAATCAGACCAAGCTCCTGCATCAGCAGGAATCCACGCCCGATAGCCGTCACGTTGCCGAGATTTCCTCCGGGGACGATCACGACATCGGGGACTTCCCAATCAAACTGCTGAACAATTTCAATCGAGATCGTCTTTTGCCCCTCAAGCCGGAGACTGTTCATCGAGTTGGCCAGATAGATATTTTCCTTCGTACACAGCTCTCGGACGACCCGCATACAGCCGTCAAAGTCGGTATCGAGCGACAGGGTCAGCGCCCCATTTGCCATGGGCTGAATGAGTTGGGCCGTAGACACCCGATTGCGGGGCAGAATCACAATGGCGGGGATACCGGCCGCGGCGCAGTAAGCGGCGAGTGCGGCTGACGTATCGCCGGTTGAGGCGCACGCCACTGCGGGAATTGACACGCCATCCGCAATCATTTGCTTTACCATAGAGACGAGCACAGTCATGCCCAGGTCCTTAAATGACCCGGTGTGGGAGTTTCCGCACTGTTTGACCCACAGCTCGTCAATACCGATGTGTCGTCCGAGCCGCTCCGCCCAAAAAAGATTAGTCCCCCCCTCATACGTGGAAACAATATTCTCGTCATCAATGGCCGGACAAACCATTTCCTTCTTGCCCCACACACCGCTGCCATACGGGTAGAGCGTTCGTCGGTAGCGCTCGTCAAACAAATGCCGCCACTCCTGGGGCGAACGCATTTTGAGCGCGGTAACATCGTGATACACATCCAGCAGCCCTCCACACGTCGGGCAATAGTACAGGATCTCGTTAAGCGGATGTTCACCTGGGCAGCCGGACGCACAGCCAAACCAGGCCCGAAACGGGGAAGGGGTCGGGGCCGTCAGAGGAAGAGAGTCTCCCAGCGCAGCGTGTGTCATAGTTGTCTCTGACCGGTTCTTTCCATTCTTGTACGTTTCGCTAGCCAAGGCTCTCTTCAATGCGGATGTACACCGATTTCCCGTGAACGATAGGTAATTGGTCAACCAACGTCATAGCCGCCTTCAAATTCCGTTCAGGTGCGGCATGCGTCCGCATGACCAAAGGTACGGTATTATCGCCTTCACTCCGGCCGCGCTGAATGACCGAGGCAATACTAATGTCCTGGTCGCCTAAAATACCGCTAATCTGTGTGAGCACGCCAGGACGGTCAACAGCCATGAAGCGCAGATAATACTCACTGACCAGCTCATCCATGGGCCGGACAGCCGCCGGCTTCAGCTCTGTCCAGGCACACCCAAGCGGGGGCGGGGGCTGCTGATGCTTCGTCTGCGCCCGCGCACTGTCAACAACGTCAGACAGAACTGCCGCCGCGGTAGGCAAACTCCCCGCTCCTTGTCCAAATTGGAGGGAAGAGCCCAGAGCGTCCCCTTGCGTAAAGATGGCATTATACGCGCCGCCCACACCCGCCAAAAGACTGCCCTGCGGAATCATGGTCGGATGGACGCGGGCTTCAAGCACGTCACCTTCTTCCTTGGCAATCGCCAGGAGCTTGATCACATAGCCGAACTCGCGCGCAAATGCGATGTCGATCTGGTCGAGCTGCCGAATCCCTTCGGTGTACACGGCATCGACCGGCACCCGTACGCCAAAGGCGAGCATGATGAGTAGCGTCAGCTTCTGAGCAGCGTCAATGCCATCAACATCCATACGGGGATCAGCTTCCGCCAAGCCCAGCTCTTGGGCTCTGTGTAAGACAGAGGCAAAATCGGCGCCGTCCTCACGCATCGTTGACAGGATGTAATTACACGTCCCATTCACAATCCCGAACAGTGCCTTGTTGCGGTCCGCGACAAAGCCTTCCCGCAGCGTCCGAATAATAGGGATGCCGCCAGCCACGCTGGCTTCAAACCCCAAGCGTACCCCATGCGCTTCCGCTGCGGAAAAAATCTCATCGCCATGCAGAGCCAGCAGAGCTTTGTTTGCCGTCACAACGGCTTTGCCCCGTGCCATAGCTTCTAAAACGAGCGACCGGGCGGGGTCGGTTCCGCCAATGAGTTCCAGAACAATATCAACCTCACCATCATTCACGACGCTCCAAGGGTCAGCCGATAAACGGACACCAGAGAGAGGCGGGTGCGGTTTTGTGTCGATGCTCCGACTCGCAACGTGCACGAGTTGCAGGGGAACACCTATTTTTCGAGCAAACGAATCGCGCTGCCGGTCCAGGAGTTGGACAACCCCGGAACCAACCGTCCCCAACCCAATGAGACCAAGTTTTACACCCTCCCTCGCCATTATACCGCTCGAAGCTTTTTCCCCGCCGGCTCGGCCTGTCCTGAGCCAGGTCGAAGGGCCGGAACACTTACGCCACCAAAGGCTTTTCGGATGCCGCGGACCGCCTGCCGGGTCCGATGCTCATTCTCAATCAACGCGAAGCGGACGTAGTCTTCTCCATATGGCCCAAAACCAATTCCTGGGGACACCGCGACTTTGGCTTCCGTCAGGAGAAATTCGGCAAAGGCCATGGAGCCCATGGCCCGCAGTGGCTCTGGGATTTGCGCCCAGACAAACATCGTGCCTTTGGGTTTGGGGATATGCCAGCCCACCCGCTCCAGGCCGTCAATCAGGACATCGCGGCGGAGACGATAGCGCTGGCGCATGTCTTCCACGCAGTCCTGGGGGCCGTTCAAGGCCTGAATCGCGGCGATTTGAATGGGCTGAAAAATACCGTAGTCGAAATAGCTTTTGAGCCGGCCCAATGCCATGATCGCTTCGGGATTGCCGCACGCAAAGCCCACCCGCCAGCCCGGCATGTCATACGATTTCGACAAGGTAAAGAACTCAACACCTATCTCTTTTGCGCCGGGCACCTGCAGGAAGCTCGGCGGCGTATAGCCGTCAAAAAAGAGGTCGGCATAGGCAAAATCGTGAATGACAAACAACTTATGCTCACGGGCGAATTCCACCACCCGCGTAAAAAATTCGAGATCCACAACGGCCGTCGTCGGATTATGCGGGAAGCACAGCAGCAATACCTTTGGCCGCGGCCAACACTGCCGAACCGTTTCTTGAAGGGAGGCAAAGAAATCTTCCCCTGGTCGGAGCGGGACGACCCGTAAATCGGCATTGGCCATGACAATCGAATACTGGTGGATGGGATAGGTCGGACTCGGGCAGATGGCCACATCACCGGGGCCGAGAATCGACAGCGCCAAGTGGGACAGACCCTCTTTCGACCCGATTGTCACAATGGATTCGGACTCGGGATCAAGCTCCACCTCAAAGAGGCGTTTATACCAGTCGCAAATCGCCAGGCGTAGCTTGTATAGGCCACGTGAAGTTGAATAGCGATGATTCTGGGGCTTTGCCGCAGCCTCAACGAGCTTGTCCACCACGTGTTGCGGAGACGGGTGGTCGGGATTGCCCATCCCGAAATCGACAATATCCTCACCCGCCCAGCGTGCCTCCATTTTCATCTTGTCCAGGGTGGCAAACAGATAGGGCGGAAGCCGTTTAATACGTGGAAATTCCATGTTGTCTCACCTCTGGGGAGACAGGCCGTTCAGCCCTTCTCCGGCAGGACCTCCATTGCTGCTAAGGATATAGGGGATTTACCGAAACCGGTCAAACCGCTGGGAGTGCAGTTTCGGCCTCGACAGCCCACAGGCGGCGGGCAGGAATCCCCTCGAATTTATTTCTTTCCGGCGGTACCTTGATTCGGCGGGTTGGTGGGTGGTTTTTTTGGAGACTGCTCGGTCGCCACAGGTTGGTAGCCGCGAGAGAAATCGACCCGAAGGTCGTTTTTCCTCTGTTTGTTGGACGGACGCGGAGCCGCAGATGTGTTATTCTTGCGCATTGATTTCCTCCTGAGGGTGGTAAGGCCAAAACTCTATTGTTCTGATTTCTTCGGCAGCAATGAGCACACCTCTCTCACTTTTCGGCGGCGTCCACGTACCATCTTCAGCAATATCATAAATCCATTGGATGAACATATCGCGCTCATCTGAATTAGAAGAAACGAAAGATTGTACACCGTAGAAGCCTGCAAAACGGGTCCCATCTTTCAGTGTCACAAGAACCCACTGTTCTGCCATACCGTTGAACTTCCAGTCCCAGGCGGTCGGTATGGCGTGGGCAGGATAGAGACCAAACCGATTAAGGAAACGGCGAACAAGGTCTTTCTGGATATTGATCCCCAAAAGTAGGCCGAGAAAAATAGGGCCAACAAAAACAACGCCGAACCAAACCAGTCTTGAATCCTGTATCAACGCGGGATCAACGACAGGGAGAACCAGAGCGCCATAGATGACTGAGATGGTGAGATAGGAGAGAAGCGAAGCCTTATTCTCGGACGGAATTCTTCCGGTTATGAACTGCGAGCGTACTGATAACGCGATAAAGCCAGGGACAATGAAAACCAGAATAAGGTAGAGACTATTAACTGACAGTAATTTAGTCACGGCTCAACCTCTCCTTACCTGCCAGACAGTACGGCTACGAAGCTGATCGCTTTCTGACCATCAGCTATGCCCGCTTGTCGTGTCAAGATTCTACTGCTCACTCGTCACCCCTCCACTCCCGCGTCCGGCTCGCCCGCCCCCAACGCATTCATCCACGCCAAACACAAGTCACGCGAGCGGTAGCGACCATACGTCGCCATTTCCTGACGTTCGACAATCGGGAAAGTAGAATAGATGTAGCGCACGTCATCACGGTCAGTGACGCCGTACAGATGAAAAAACACCGCGTCGAGTTTGGCGCGCAGGTGCAACCGCCGTTCCTCGTCCCACACGAACGGCGGCTTGACGTTGCCCAACTCATCCACATGGCCCAGGTCGCGGGCGAAGGGGGCCATGTCGTGGGCCGTATAGGTGAGTTCCAGTACGGCCTCACGGACGATCTCACCGGCGGTCTTGGGGCCGAAACCCACGCTCTCGAAAGTTGCTGCCGGCACGACAGGCATTTGCTCCAGAACGTACCATGTAAAATGCGTTGCCGGCACTTTTTGCCGAGCCACGAAGTCGAACACCACGGCGTTCAGGTTCGCAACGAGCAGGCTCGCAAGCACAGACCGCCGGGAGCTGTCAGCGTCTATCAGGAATACGGGCAACGTATTTCCCGCGCCGGCGCGTGGGATGAGCGCTGAGATCATGGTGCGCATGTTGGTGGCGGCGGTAATGTCCTTGAAGGCGATGGCCCACTCGTCAACCCACTTCCATGTCCCGGAATCTTCTTTCACATAGTAGCGCGACTTTGGAGAACGCTCGGGGTCTCGCTTCTCCGAATCAGGAATGGATTCCTGCTGACCGGGCCGAAAAAGATTCTCCTCATTGATGGTGATATCAGCCGCTCGGTGGTCAAATCTCTGCACCATCTTGCCCTCGTACAGCGGCAACCATTCCCCGCTCGGACTGTCGAAGCGGTTGCCGCCAATGGGCCACGCGCCCTCCCCTTCTTCCAACTCTTCGCGCGTGCGGAACAGATAAGAATCATTCGTCATGTGGAACATCGTGGCGTACTTCACCGGCCACGCCTTGACTTCCTCGTCGCCGGAACGACCCACCAACACCGGCAGGCGTTCGTAGATCGCGGTCGTCAGCTTGGCGTCACGGCTTGTGCGGAAGATGGGCGCGGTGCCGGTGTTCGGGTTGACACGGACGAAGTCCTCGGCGGTCAGCGGGAAACATCGCTCCGGGTCGTTGAGTTCGGAGACATCCTGCAAAAAGAACGCGCATTGGGCAGGCTCGCCGAACGACGTCGGGCTGGCCACAATCGCACAGAACTTGAAGCGGCTGTCCACGTCCGGGAAGAACGGCGGGGCATTGAACTTGGTCCTGCGGTTCTCGAAGTCATACAACGCTCGCAACCGACCTTCCGTTGCCACGCCCTGAAAAAACGGCGCCGCGGTCTTGTCCGATGCAATGCCGGACGGCACCAGCAACCCGACCATGCCCGTCGGCTTGACCAGCGTCATGGCCCGCTCGACAAACAGTGAGTACAGATTCACGTCGCCATGCGACAACAAAGGATAGTCGCCACAGGCGCGCGCCATGCGCGTAGCGTTGGCGGCCCGTTCGCTCGCCTTGGCAAAATCGTGGCCGAGCGGGTCGCCGTCCGTCTCTAACGCGGCGATCAGGCGCTTGCGATCCGTAGCGCGTTGGGCCAGGGCAATCTCGGGGCGGCGGGCGGCGAACCATTCGACCTGTTGCAGCTTAATGCGATCCCAGGGCGGGTTACCGATGACCGCGTCAAAGCCGCCGTCCGGCTCCGTATTTTTCAGATTCGTCCATACGCCGGGAAACGCAGCCTGCCAGTTCAGAAAGCGCTCTTCGGCAATGAGACTGCGCGCCCGTTTCAGCAGTTCGGCGAACCGTTCGCCATCGGGTGTAGCAGTCGAGACGGCGCACCGCCCCTGAGCAATATTGAGCGGATCGCCCAAGCGGCTCTCGAAAAAAGCGTGCAGCGCAGCCGTGTCATCACGGTCTTGGATGTCCAGCCAGTCCAGGGCGTGCAGCAGCGACAGAAACGCGTCGAGCGGCGCGGTCATGGCCTCCACCTCGGCGAAGGTTTGCGCGGACTGCCGCGCCTCGGCAATCTCGGCGTCCGTCAGGTGCTCAACGACCTGCATGGCGTTGGCCGCGTCCGCGGCGCGGTTCACCGGCTCGTGGATGAACAGCCCATGGCCACCGGCACTCATCTTCTCTATGCCCTGACGCGCCCAGCAGCCGAACAGACTGTTACCGCAACGCAAGTGGTGGTCCAGAAAGCTCAGCGGCGCACCCACGGTGAAAGTGTGCAGCCACAGCGACACCTTGGCCAGTTCGACGGCCATCGGGTTTTTGTCCACGCCGTAGACGCAGCGCTTGAGCACCATGCGGCGAATGACGTGACGGTCGTCAAGCTGTTCCGCGTCGATGGTCCAGCCGCGCTCGGCGGCATTATTCAGGATGGTGGTCCGAATGGCGTCAATCCGCTTGGTCAACGGCGAAACATAGTCCTCGACCGTGGCCTGAGCCTCGGCAATCGCGGCAATCACGCTGTCGGCCAGATAGTCCACCAGGCTGACCAGAAAATGCCCGGAGCCCATGGCCGGGTCGCAGATTTTCAGTTCCAGGAGCCGCTCAGCAGGATCGAGCCGCTGCAGCTCACCCTGTGTGAGGCCGGCGTCCGAACGGCGCTTATCACGCTTTGCCGCCCGTTCGGAAAATGCTGTCAGGCGCGCCCGGACCAGCGGGCCGACCGTCTCCTTGAGAATCACGTTCACAAGATCGTCCGGGGTGTAATAGCTGCCCGAGCCCTTGCGGGCAAACACGTTGGGCCGCACACCGATTGTGTCACCGTCGCGGACGACTTCGTATTCGAGCAGGCGTTCATAGATTGAGCCGAGCTGCTGCACGCTCAGGTCGCGGTAGTTGATATAGCGCCGACCTTCTGGTGTCTGCTCAAACGATAGCGCGTCAATCACGTCAGCCATGACCTGATCACCCAGTCGGATGCGGGTCAGCAAGGGCGTGCGCGCCCGGTCAAACAGACCGCCGTTATAGGGCGGCAGGCCGATACTGGCGTCGCCTTGGTCAACCGCGCGGCACAGATCGTCAACCGTAGACCAATAGCGGCTGGCGTTTTCGGAAAACGTGTCGTTACCGTCCTTACGCCGCCCGACATCACCCCGTACTTTTTCGCGCAAACCGTAATCGTCATAGCGGTCGTCCCGCACCGGCAGCAGGTCGCGGTCCTCGGCATACAGGATAAACAGCAGCCGGTAGAGCAGAATCAAGGCCGAGTCGCGCACCTCGGACAACAGGGCGTCCGGCGCAGCCGCGGCAATGGCACGGGCCAGGCTGGGAAAGACCTGCTTGAAGACCAGTTCGGACAGGTCGGCGGCTACCCGCTCTTCATAGAATCGGCCTTGGGCAAGCGCACGCTGATGCAGGCTGCGCGAGTCCGCGGTGTCCGGGTCGGGCAGAAAGGCAGCACGGCGAAAAAAGAGCACGAACAGCTTGAGCCAGTGCCGGCGGTCGGCCTCGGACAGCGCGAACAGGCCGTCGTTATGGCCGGACAGACCCAGGGCCGTCGCCAGGTCGATCTCGAAGAACTGTTCCGACACGGACCGCGCGCCGGCATAGGACAGCCGCCACTTGGCACCGTTGGTGAGAATGCCCCAGCGCAGCGTCCCGTTCGTCAGGTCATCCACCCGCCGCAGGTAGCGCAGCATCTGGGTTGAGGGCGCGGTCTCCTCGCCCCGCCGGTCGGAGCGCCGGTCGAGCGGGCGTTGCCAACGCTTGGACTCGACCACGGCCAGGCCGAATGCGTACCGCTTCCATTCCTGCCGGCATCGGTTGGCGCGGGCTTTGGCCTCGTCATCGGCAAATAGCAGGCCGTCGGGCACATCGTCCCGGCCCTGGGCAGTGAGGTTCTGCTGCCGCAGGCTGGCCGTCCAGCCGAGAGCCCCGAGTACCGGCCAAATCAGATCGTCCTCGGTCTGGCTCTCGTTGGGGGTGAGGGCCGTCGGGAAGCGCTCGAAGACGGTCCGCAGCGCGCGTTCACATCCGTCCAGCGCTGCGTCGTCAAAAGCCTGCCAGTCGATCAATTGAGCAACAGATTCCGTCAGAAAATC
Organism: Binatia bacterium; assembly: GCA_963664395.2. Taxonomy (GTDB): domain Bacteria; phylum Desulfobacterota; class Binatia; order Bin18; family Bin18; genus Bin18. The sequence goes on from OY761159.2 coordinate 656,944, forward strand.
GTGGGCAAACAGGCTGCCCTGGACGATATCGTTCATATTCACGCGCCCACGGTCTTTGTTTCGTTGCGGATTGTGCTTCTGCCCGACAAATTCATTGAGATAATATGAAAACTATTACTATCACTATTGACGAAACCACGCTGCGGTTCCTTGCTGAACTCGCCGTTTCTTTTGCCCGTCGTCAGAGTCGCTCCGCGCTCGTGCGGACACAATTCATGGCTTTGCCGAGCAGCAGCGCCGACGCAAGACCGAGGCGGACGAAGACCACCTATTTCACACCAGTCGGAAACGTCTGGCCAGAGAAGCCAAGGCGTTGGTCGCCGAGCAAGCCCGGCCATGAAGCGTGGCTGTGGGAAATGTACGAAAACCGAGCCTCGGCTTCAGGCTCAGCCCACCCGAGCCAGCTCAAGCCGCCCGGCCCAGCGGTCTTCGAGTACGGCCCGCAGTCGGCGGGATTCGGGTGTGGTCAGGTTGGGGTCGCGGGCGAGCCAGGCCAGGGCTTCGTCCCGCGCGGTTTCCAGAATCTTGCTGTCGCGCACGATATTGGCCACGCGGAAGTCGGGCATCCCGGACTGACGCGTGCCCAGAAATTCACCCGGCCCACGAAACGCCAGGTCGGCTTCGGCAATTTTGAAGCCATCCTCGGTTTCCACCATGATCTGAAGACGCCGCCTGGACTCGTCCCCCGGCGCGTACTGTGCCAGCAGCAAACACAATGAGGCGGCTTGCCCGCGTCCGACGCGACCGCGCAACTGATGCAACTGCGCCAACCCGAATCGTTCGGCATGTTCAATCACAATGACCGTGGCGTTCGGCACATCAATCCCAACCTCAATGACGGTTGTCGAAACGAGCAACTGATGCGCGCCGGTCTTGAAACGCTGCATGGCCGCCTCTTTTTCATCGCCCTTCATGCGGCCATGGACGAGGCCGACCGAATAATCGGCAAAGAAGGTTTGCGACAACTCTTTAGCCATAGAGGTCGCGGCCTTCAGGTCTAACTTCTCGGATTCCTCAACCAGCGGATAGACCACATAGGCTTGATGGCCCTGATCGATCTGTTCCTTGACGAGTCGGTAGGCTTTTTTGCGTTCGCCTTCATGGAACACCCGAGTCGTGATCGGCTTGCGACCGGGCGGGCGTTCATCAAGAGCCAGGACATCCAGGTCGCCATACATGGTCAGGGCCAGGGTACGTGGGATGGGGGTTGCGGTCAGGAGCAGAATATCGGGATTCACCCCTCGTTTGCGCAAGGCCACACGCTGCATCACCCCAAAGCGATGCTGCTCATCAACGATGGCCAAGCCCAAATGCTGAAAGCGCACACCGTCCTGGATCAGGGCATGCGTCCCCACCGCAATCTCGACCTCGCCGCGTTCCAGGAGACCATAGATCTCCTGTTTCCGTTTCATGCGGGTTTCTCCGGTCAGCAGGGCCATGGAGATGCCGAGCTGCTCGGCCAGCGGCGTCAGCGTCCGGTAGTGCTGCTCGGCCAGGAGTTCCGTCGGAGCCATGAACGCTACCTGATAGCCGCTGTCGAGCGCGGCCAGGGCCGCAAAGAAGGCGACAATGGTCTTGCCCGAGCCGACATCCCCCTGCACCAGTCGATTCATGGGGTGAGGCGCGGCCATATCTCGAAAAATCGTCTCAGTCACACGCTCTTGGGCCGCGGTCAACCGAAACGGCAAAATGCCATACACCTGCCGGACCAAGGGGCCCGGCACAATGGACAGCCCCTCTTCGCGGACGATGTTGCGCCGGCGCAGGGCCATGCCGAGTTGCAAATAAAACAGTTCGTCGAACACCACGGCCCGATGCGCCGGAGAGATAGCCTCATTGAGTGCGGCAATCTCAATATCGAGCGGGGGAAAATGCAGCTGCCGCAGGGCTTGATTGAGCGGCATCAGGTGCAGGCGCTCACAAATTTCCTGCGGCACGCCGTTGGGGACCTGATCGACATGCAGGCTAACGGCACCATGCACGACCCGCCGCATGGCAGCCACCGTCATTTCCGTGGTCTTGTTATAAATGGGCAGGACGCGGGCGGTCTCATCCTCTTCTTCCATCGGCTCCATGTCCGGGTGGATCATCCACTTGCCGCCCTTCATGCCCTTCTCGACCTTCCCGTACAGGAGGACACGCTGACCAAGTTGATAGCGTTGCTGAAAATAGCGATGCTGGTGATACCACAGCAGAAAGAGGAAGCCGGTTTCGTCGCGCACAACCGCTTCCAGCACCCAACGACGCCGGCGGGCCAGAAAGCGACGGCCCATACGGGCGATCTGTCCGGTTATCGCGGTCTCATCTCCAATCTGAAGATCACGGATTTGCTTGATCTCGCGCCGGTCCTGATAGCGAAACGGAATATGGTACAGCAGGTCTTCGACCGTCTCGATACCCAGCCGGGCCAATTGCTCCGCGCGACGCGGGCCTACGCCTTTGACATACTGCACCGATTTTTTGAGCGGTGGCTGGGAGGCGCGAAACGAGCGCGCCGACGAGGAAGGGGGGGCAGCATCCCCTCTCTCTCCCCCCTTGATAAGGGCGGCTGGGGGGGAGGCCTGGTCAAAGAGCTGGGGAGTTCCCTCTGACGTGCGACTTTTCGACCCTCTGACGTGCGACTTTTCGACAGCCATCTTATCCGTGATACTCGTGGTACTCTTGGAGTGGACGTACTCCGAGGAGGCCCTGCTTGAGGCGCACAATCCCTTCGACCGCCGCCCCAGCCCCGGCAATAGTCGTAAAATACGGTACCTGACATTCCAGCGTGCTTCGGCGAATCGAGAACGAGTCTTTGACGGATTGAGCGCCCTCAGTCGTATTAATCACCAGATCAATCGAATGCGCTTGCAGGGCATCGACCACATGCGGGGAGCCCTCCAATACTTTATTCACCATCTCAACTGCAAGGCCGGCGTGTTGAAGAAAAGCGGCCGTCCCACGGGTTGCCACCAGGGAAAATCCATTCGCGGCAAGCTGTCTGGCAATGGGCAAAGTCGCTGGCTTATCACGCTGGCGGACGCTCAAGAAGGCGGTCCCTTTTTCCGGCAACATATTTCCAGCCGCAAATTGGGCTTTGGCAAAGGCCATGGCAAAGGAGTAGTCCACCCCCATGACCTCGCCGGTTGACTTCATTTCCGGTCCAAGGATGGTATCCACACCGGGGAATTTGATGAAAGGGAACACGGCTTCCTTGACGCTCACATGTTCGGGAATGACTTCCTGGGTAAAACCCAACTCGTTCAAGGTCTTACCAGCCATGACGCGGGCGGCCATTTTTGCCAGCGGAATCCCGATCGCCTTACTCACAAACGGGACGGTCCGCGACGCACGCGGATTCACTTCAATGAGGAAGACCATGTCATCTTGAACGGCGAACTGGATATTCATCAGGCCAACGACACCCAGCTCTTGGGCCAAGAGTTTCGTTTGTCGCCGAATCTCATGCTGAACAGCAGCAGACAACGTGCGGGGCGGGAGAGAGCACGCACTATCGCCAGAGTGGATCCCGGCCAGTTCGATATGCTCCATAATGCCGCCAATCACGACCGTCTGGCCGTCGCTCAGCGCATCCACATCGACCTCAGTGGCGTCATCCAGGAATTTATCGACCAGGACGGGCCGTGCTGCCGACACGGAGACGGCCTCACGCATATAGCGTCGCAAGCTCGCCTCGTCATACACAAGCTCCATGGCCCGTCCGCCCAGCACATAGGACGGACGGAGCAGCACCGGATAGGCAATGTCCTGGGCAATAACCACGGCTTCTTCAATCGACCGGGCGGTGCCATTAGCCGGCTGGCGCAGGCCGAGCCGTTCGAGCATATGCTTGAACCGTTCGCGGTCCTCGGCCCGGTCAATCGCATCCGGGGGCGTACCCAGAATCGGCACCCCGGCCCGTTCGAGCGGCACGGCCAATTTGAGCGGCGTCTGCCCGCCGAACTGGACAATGACGCCAAACGGCTGTTCACGCTGCACGATACTCAACACATCTTCCAGCGTCAGCGGCTCGAAATACAGCTTGTCCGAAGTGTCATAATCGGTACTGACGGTCTCGGGGTTACAGTTCACCATAATGGTTTCAAAGCCGTCTTCTTTGAGCGCAAACGCGGCATGTACGCAGCAGTAGTCGAACTCGATGCCCTGGCCGATACGGTTCGGCCCGCCCCCCAGGATGACCACCTTCTTACGGTCAGTCGGCTGGGCTTCATCTTCGCCGTCTTCGTAGGTCGAGTATAAATAGGGCGTATGGGCCACGAATTCGGCCGCGCAGGTGTCTACCGTTTTATAGACCGGGATGACGGCTGAACGTATCCGTTCGGCCCGGACGGCATCTTCGCTGACCCCAAGCAAATGTCCCAGACGGATATCCGAAAAGCCCATCTGTTTTGCCCGACGTAACAGGCCGGACGGTAACGCAGCCAAGACCTCCGCGCCCTCCACTGGTTGGGCAGCGGCCGGCAGTGTCTCCGCTGGCCCTTTTCCGTTGGCCTGCCGGACCTCCTTTTCATACGCTATGATCTGCGCGATGTTGCCGAGAAACCACGGGTCAATTTTCGAGAGCTGATAGAGTTCATCAACACCCATACCCCGGCGCAGCGCTTCCGCCACATACCACAGCCGCTGGGCATTCGGGGTTTGCAGAGAGGCGCGAATGGCAGGCATTTCTGCGGATATTGATTCAAACCCGTAGCTGTCGATTTCGAGCGAACGCAAAGCCTTCTGGAGCGCCTCCTTGAACGTCCGGCCTATGGACATGGCCTCGCCGACCGATTTCATTTGCGGGCCGAGCAGGTCTCGCGTTTGCGGAAATTTGTCAAACGTAAAGCGCGGCACCTTGACCACCACATAGTCGATCGTGGGCTCAAACGAGGCCGGCGTCTCGCGCGTAATATCGTTCGGGATTTCGTCCAGGGTATAGCCCACGGCCAGTTTTGCGGCAATTTTGGCAATCGGAAACCCAGTGGCTTTACTGGCCAGGGCCGAGGAACGGGACACGCGCGGGTTCATTTCAATGACGACCAACCGACCGGTATCCGGGTGGACGGCGAACTGGATATTTGACCCGCCGGTATCAACCCCGATTTCACGGATGATGCGCAGCGCTGCATCCCGCATGAGCTGATATTCCTTATCGGTCAGCGTCTGGGCCGGCGCCACCGTAATGGAATCGCCGGTATGCACGCCGAGCGGATCGAAATTTTCGATGGAGCAGATGATGACCACATTGTCCTGGGTGTCGCGCATCACTTCCAGTTCAAACTCTTTCCAGCCGGCAATGGACTCTTCAATCAAGACCTCATGCGTGGGAGATGCCTGTAAGCCCCACTCGACAATGGTCTGAAACTCTTGCGGTGTTTGGACGATCCCGCCCCCAGCCCCGCCCAGGGTGCGGGACGGTCGGATAATCAACGGCAGGCCCAAGGTCTCGCGTAGGGCATAGGCTTCTTCGAGAGAGTGGATATAGCCACTGCGAGGCAGGTCCAGCCCGATGCGCTGCATGGCCGCCTTGAACAAATCACGATCTTCGGCTTTCTTGATGGCCGGCAGCTTGGCCCCAATGAGTTCTACTCCGTAGCGGTCGAGAATACCGGCTTCGGCCAGGTCAATGGCCAGATTCAAACCGGTCTGGCCGCCAATGGTCGGCAGCAGTGCGTCCGGACGTTCTTTTTCAATTATTTTTTCAAGGACCGACGGCATGAGTGGCTCGATATAGGTCCGGTCCGCAAAATCGGGGTCGGTCATAATCGTGGCCGGATTGGAATTGACCAGTATGACGCGGTAGCCCTCCTCTTTGAGCGCCTTGCACGCTTGGGTGCCCGAGTAGTCAAATTCACACGCCTGGCCAATCACAATGGGGCCGGAACCGATCAGTAGGATGGAATGGAGGTCTGTACGCTTGGGCATGGTTTATATCTGTCGGTCAGAAATCAGCCTCGAAACTGCTCCATCAAAGTAGTAAAGCGCTGGAACAAATAGGCCGCATCATGCGGGCCGGGAGAAGACTCCGGATGATACTGCACGGAAAAGAGTGGCTCCTGCGTATGCCGCAAGCCTTCCACCGTCCGGTCGTTCAGGTTGAGATGGGTGACTTCCGCCCGCTCGCACAACGAGTCGACGTCAACACAAAAACTGTGATTCTGAGCTGTAATTTCAACCTTCCGGGTGGTGAGGTCCATCACCGGCTGGTTTCCACCGTGATGTCCGAATTTGAGCTTATAGGTCTGTCCACCCAGCGCCAGGCCCATAAGCTGGTGCCCGAGACAGATGCCGAACAGGGGGACTTGCCCCACCAGGGCGGCAATACTCTCTCTGGCATAGGACACGGCATCCGGGTCGCCCGGCCCATTCGACAAAAAAACGCCATCCGGCTTGAGACCCAGGACCTCCGCCGCAGGGGTGTGAGCCGGCACAACCCGCACCCGACAGCCAGCCTCAACCAGATGGCGCAGGATGTTGAACTTCACTCCAAAATCGTAGGCGACCACAGAGAAGCGCGGCTCGGGTGCATGCCCTGTCCCTTGCTGGCGATAGCCGCCCTCCAACTCCCAGTGGCCTTGGGACCAGTCATACGGCTCGCGACAGGTGACTTCTTTCACCAGGTCACGTCCAACTAAACTTGGCGCGGCTTGCGCTTTTTCCACCAAATGTTTTGGATCAACATCGCGGGTTGAGATCACGCCTTGCTGGGCGCCGCCATCACGGATGCGGCGGACGAGTGAACGGGTATCAATACCCTGAATGCCCACAATGTCATGCTCACGCATATAGGCGGCCAAACTCTTTTGGGCCCGCCAGTTACTTGGCCGTTCCCAGTATTCCTTGACCACGAAGCCTTCAACAAATGGCCGGCGGGATTCGACATCTTCGGCATTGACCCCGACATTGCCAATCTCGGGATAGGTCATGGTGACGATCTGACCTGTATAGGAGGGATCGGTGAGAATCTCCTGATAGCCGGTCAGCGAGGTGTTGAAGACGACCTCGCCGACCGCTTCCCCCTGAGCGCCAAAGGCGCTGCCCTCAAAAACCGTCCCATCGGCAAGGGCTAAGAGTGCTGTGGGTCTCACGCCGGTTTGCCCTCCTGCTCACAGTCATCGTACACAATCCGCCCCTCAACCATGGTCAGCAACACCTTGCCGGTCAGCTCCCAGCCGGCAAAAGGCGTATTCTGACTGCGCGACCGAGAGGCGAGTGGTTCCACCTGCCAGGTCGCTTGGGTGTCAAAAAGTGTCAGGTCCGCCGGCCTCCCCACCGCAAGCGTGCCGTAGGGCAGACCCAGAATACGAGCCGGGTTCACACTCAGTTTCCGTATGGCTTCGGAGAGAGAGAACACCCCGTCTTGGACTAATTTCAGCGTCAACGCCAGGGCCGTCTCCAAGCCGGTCACACCGTGGGCGGCTTGGTCAAATTCAACCTCTTTCTCGTCCCGGTGATGGGGGGCATGGTCGGTCGCAATGGCGTCGATTGTCCCATCTCGCAGGCCGGCCTTCATTGCTGCGACATCCTCAATCAGTCGGAGCGGTGGACTCATTTTCGCGTTGGTATTATAGCCCTCAACCGCCTCTTCGGTCAGCGTAAAATGATGCGGAGCCACTTCGGCCGTGACCGCCAGGCCCTCGGCTTTTGCCTGGCGCACCAATCCCACCGCGCGCAGGGTACTGATATGCGCGATATGCACCCGTCCGCCGGTAAGACGCGCCAGGGCAATATCGCGAGCGACCATCACCTCTTCCGCTACACTCGGTACGCCGCGAATACCCAGCCGCACCGAGGTCGGCCCTTCATTCATATGGCCACCAGCCGAGAGGTGGACATCTTCTTCATGCACACTGATCGGCACGTCAAACATTGAGCAGTATTCCAGCGCGCGGCGCATGAGGTTGGCATCCATAACAGGCCGACCGTCGTCTGATATGGCGACAGCGCCGGCATCGATCATTTCACCGATTTCGGCTAACTCTTCTCCCTGGAGTCCCTTTGAAAGCGCTCCAATCGGGAACACCCGAGCCAGCCCGGCGCTGCGCGCCTGCTCAACGATAAAGCGGGTGACCGCCCCATTATCATTGACCGGATTGGTATTGGCCATACAGGCCACCGTAGTGAATCCGCCGGCCACCGCGGCTTGGGTTCCGGTCAGGAGTGTCTCTTTATATTCGTAGCCCGGCTCGCGCAGGTGCACGTGCATATCAATCAGTCCGGGGGCGACGACGCAGCCGGAGGCGTCAATCCGCTGCGCTTCGACCGAGGCAAAGCTGCCGGGCCGGCCCAGCTCACGAATCACGCCCGCTTCGATGACGAGATCGAGTTCCGCTTCCAGCCCATTGGCCGGGTCAATAACCGTTCCGTTCTGCACGACTATGCGCATGGTTTATTGCCCCACCGCCCGTTTCGGTAAAGAGCCTTCATCCCACGCACCGGGCTCTGTCTGCACATCGACCTTCTCCCGTCCGACAGCCTGCCCATTGGTCACAGATTGGTTCTGGGTCGCCAGCTTCTCCTGGGTCGTGAGCAGATAGAGGACGGCCATGCGGACCGCAACGCCGTTAGTCACCTGTTCGAGAATCACCGAATAGGGACCGTCCGCAACCCGCGAGTCGATCTCAACGCCGCGATTCATCGGACCGGGGTGGAGAATAATGACGTTCGGCTTGGCCTCTCTGAGCGCCTCGACGGTTAGGCAAAAGCGCCGCGCATATTCGTCCAGGCTGGGAAAGAAATTCCGCGTTTGTCGCTCACGCTGCAAGCGCAGCATCATAATCGCATCAACATCAGCTAGGCCGGCTCGTAAATCCGTATACCGTTCGACACCCCAGCCGCTGAATTCCGGCGGCAGCAGGCTTGGTGGGCCGATCAGTCGGACTTGGGCACCCAAAGTGGTGAGGGCTAGGATATTGGACCGCGCTACACGGCTGTGGAGAATGTCGCCCACAATGGCAATGGTTTTTCCGTGAATGTCGCCGAGATGTTGACGAATGGTCATGACATCCAGAAGCGCCTGGGTCGGATGCTCATGGGTACCATCACCGGCATTGATGACCGGGCACTGGTTCAACCGGGCCAGCAGGTGCGGCGCACCGGACGCCGGATGACGAATCACCAGGGCTGCCGGACGCATGGCGCACAGGTTGCGAGCCGTATCAATCAGGGTTTCGCCTTTGTTCACACTACTCGTGGAGGCAGAGATATTAATCGCGTCAGCGGACAGGCGTTTGGCCGCGATCTCAAAGGAAGAACGCGTCCGGGTGCTGGACTCGTAGAACAGGTTAATAATGGTTTTCCCACGCAGCGTCGGCACTTTTTTCACTTCTCGTTCAGAAATCTCTCGAAAGGATTCAGCCGTGTTGAGCACAAACAGTAATTCGTCCCGAGACATGCCTTCGATTCCGAGGAAATGGCGCTGGGTAAACGTCATGGCGACCTCCTACTCGATCACGACCCGATCGTGTCCGTCACGTTCCACCAGACAGACCGATACACGCTCTTCGTACGACGTTGGAATATTTTTCCCGACATAGTCAGGCCGAATCGGCAGCTCGCGGTGTCCTCGATCAACCAGGACTGCGAGTTGAATGCTTTTGGGCCGGCCAAAATCAACCAGCGCATCCATCGCCGCGCGGACGGTCCGCCCCGTGTACAGCACATCGTCTACCAGCACGATGCGCATGGTATCGACCGCAAAAGGAATGGAGGTGCCGTGCACCTCGGGCTGGGTCCGGGTCCGTCCCACATCATCGCGATAGAGGGTAATGTCAATTTCTCCACACTGCGGACGGACCCCTTCGACCGCTTCAATCCTGTCCGCCAGGCGGACCGACAGGTCCACACCACGGGTGTGAATCCCAACCAGCGCGAGCTGATCGCTCCCTTGATTCCGCTCAAGAATCTCGTGCGCAATCCGGGTCAGAGCCCGGGAGATTGCTGCCGAGTCCAGAACGATGCGCTGTGTCGCCTGCGGCATATACGCAAAAAAAAGCCCCCTTGGAAGTCCAAGGAGGCTTATCGTGTTTTCGTCAATGCAGTGAGGAAGATAAAGAGTTTCATAGACGCCCTTCCTAGCCTCTCGGGGCTAAATTAAAGGTGTCCTTTGTGTACCCCCGTTCCTCTTGACTGTCAAGGGATTGCCCATCCGACAGAGAAGAGCCCTCCCCCATCCCCTCTTGGGAGGGGTGGCCCGAAGGGCCGGGGTGGGTTTTGCATGCTTGCCTCCTTCTGACAGATACCACTTGCGCCCCTACGCTAGTACTGATAAATCCTTACCTATCAGGTAAATTAAATGAGATTCAACAGTGGAAATTGTCTTTCGGACCAGGAAACTCGCCAGAATCTTCAACTCTATCGATGCGCTCCGCAAACAGTACGGCGACCGCATGGCACGCACAATCATGACGCGCCTCGCAGTGCTCCGAGAGGCCCCGCCACTATCAATGGTGCCAACCCTTCCACCGAATCGGCGTCATCAACTTCACGGGGACCGTGCTGGACAGTACGCCGTTGATCTCACTCACCCGTATCGGCTGATTTTTGAACCGAGCGACACGTCCATGCAGGAAGCCGGCGGTGACATTAACACCGATGAAGTGATCGCAATCACGATCATCGAGGTCACTGATTACCATTGAAGGAGGCGAACACTATGGACGCCACATATCCCTACCAGCCCGACTACGCGGTCCCGCCCGGCTGGGTTGTAGAGGAACATTTGCAGAGTCAAAATCTCTCCCCGGCTGAGCTTGCCCGGCGGTGTGGCCGTTCCGCAAAGCTCATCAGCGAGATCATTACCGGCAAGGCTCCGATTGAACCCAAGACCGCCCTCCAATTCGAGAAAGTGCTCGGTCTTGATGCGAGCATTTGGTTGGGCATAGAGGCCCGCTATCAGCTTCACCGGGCGCGAGAGGTCGAGGCGCGAGAGGCCGAAGGGGCTATTTCCTGGGCGAAGGCGCTGCCTCTTAAAGAATTGGTGAGACGAGGAAAAATCGACAAGCCCGCCTCTGATTTCGATGCGGTGTCAAAACTGCTCTCGTTCTTCGGAGTTGCCTCGGTCGAGGCTTGGCACACGAAGTACGAACGGCTGAGTGTCGCGTACCGGCACTCGCCGAGTTTTGAGAGCGATAAGATGGCACTGGCAACCTGGCTGCGGCTCGGAGAGCTAGAGGCGGAACAGCAAGAGTGTGCCGATTATAATGAGGCGCAATTCAGGCGGGCGTTGAGAGAGATGCGGGGGCTCACGCAAGCACCTCTAAGAGACGCCTTGGAAAAGGTCCGGCAGCTCGGTAACGAATCCGGTGTTGCCCTGGCCCTGGTCAAACCTCTCCCAAAAACCGCGCTCAGCGGCGCGGCCTGGTGGCTCACGCCTCGCAAGGCCGTCATTCAGCTCAGCGCGCGCCACAAGACCGATGACCACTTGTGGTTCAGCCTGTTCCACGAGGCCGCTCACATTCTGCTACATAGCAAGAAGCGCGTCTTTATCGACGGAACAAAAGCGGATGAGGAGCCCACCGACATTGAGACGGAAGCCAATCAATGCGCTGCAAATTTTCTCATACCGCCGAACGATTGGGAGCAGTTTGTCGCAACGTCTCTCTATGACGAAAGCGCTATTCGTCAATTCGCTGAGGAACAGGGTATCGCCCCAGGTGTAGTCGTGGGGCGGCTCCAACATGAAAGACAGCTCCCGTGGAGTCAATTGAATACACTGAAAGTACGTCTGAAGTGGGAGGCAACAGCATGAGCGATGGACCATATTCGCCCCCGGCTTCCTCGGAAAAATTCGACCGGCTGAAGGACATTCTGCGAACGATGTTCCAGCTTGACCGGGGAGACCTCGATTTCGGCCTGTATCGCATCATGAACCTGAAGGCGGAGGAAATCACGAATTTTCTCGACAATGACTTGTTGCCCCAGGTACAGACGGCCCTGGCGGGGAACACCGCCAACCAGCAAGCTGAATTGGAAAAGGAACTAGCTGAGGCCCGTGCAACGGCCTCAGGCTTAGGTGTCGATCCCGACACAACACCGAAGGTCGCTAAACTGAGACAACAACTGGCCGAGGCCAAGGCTGACACAGCAGCGGAAACCGATGTCTACAATCACCTCGCTAACTTCTTCGCCCGGTATTACGACGAGGGCGATTTCATGTCGCTACGCCGCTATTCGGGCGGTGGCCAGTCGAGCTATCTCATTCCCTACGACGGCGAGGAAGTAAAACTGCATTGGGCCAACGCGGATCAGTACTACATCAAGTCAACCGAAAATTACGCTTCCTACGTCTTTACTGTGGGCGCGGAAAAACGGCGGGTACGATTTGAGATAGCCAAGGCGGATAACGAAAGGGACAACATCAAGGAAACGAGCGGCAAGCAGCGCCGTTTCCTATTGACTGAGAGCCAGAATACAAAGGCGGTTGAAATAGACAACGGCGAACTGGTCGTTCGATTTGAGCACCGGCCGCTAACGGAAAACGAAAAGATAACCTTCCCTGGCAACAACAGTCGGCAGCAGGACAGGATTAACGAGGCGACCGCAAAACGAATCCTCGAAGCTTTGGCTTTGGAACCGGACCAGCTGGCGTTACTCGCCACGCTCGCCCCCACGGAAAGCAACCCGGACCGCACCGTGCTGGACAAGCACCTTGCCACCTACACGGCCAAGAACAGCTTCGACTATTTCATTCACAAGGACTTAGGCGGCTTTCTGCGCCGTGAGTTGGACTTATACCTGAAAAACGACGTGCTGAACGTAGACGACCTGGAGGCCGGCGACACGGCCCGGCTGCACCGAGCGCTGGCACGTATGCGGGCAACCCGCCATGTGGCCGACAAGATCATTACCTTTCTGGCCCAGATTGAGGACTTTCAGAGACAACTTTGGCTCAAGAAAAAGTTCGTGCTGGAAACGCAATACTGCGTCACGCTCGACCGCGTGCCGGAAGCGCTCTATGCCGAGATAGTTACCAACGAGGCGCAGCATGACGAATGGGTGAAACTGTTTGCCATTGACGAGATTGAGGGCGACCTAACCTGCTCGGGCTACACTCATCCGCTGACCGTAGAATTTCTCAAGACCAATCCATATCTGGTGCTGGACACTCGGCATTTCGACCGGGACTTCACGGACAGGCTACTAGAAGCGCTATCCGAAGCCGGACCGCTGCACGAGCAAATGGACGGGCTGTTGGTACATGGCGAGAATTTTCAGGCGTTGAACCTGCTGCAAGCTCGCTATCAAGAGCAAGTAAAATGTATCTATATCGACCCGCCGTACAACACGGGAGATGACGAGTTTCTGTACAAGGACGGCTACCAGTCGTCTAGCTGGGCAGCCATGATTTCGGACCGAGCATATTTTGCTCGATACCTCATGAAACAGGACGGACTTTTCTTTATGCAGATAGGAGATGAGGAACGCGCTCGAAGTCACCTCTTGTTGGACTCAATCTTCCTGGATCGTAAGAATACCGTAGTTGTAAGACGCGGTATAAAAAATGTCCAAGCGCAGTTTAATGATATCGCTCGTTTATCGGCCGGGCACGATATCATACACATCTACGCCAAGACGCCTGAGCTTCGGGTTCCACATTTGCGACAGTTACACCAAGTGGAGAAGTTGGGGAAATGGGATACCTTTTGGCGCGGGACCGATCGCCATACGATGCGGTACAATCTTTTCAATCGGTTCCCCGAGTCAGGCCAGTGGCGATGGGAAGAACAGCGGGCTCTCAGTGCCGTCCGGAACTATGAGGATTATCTGGCGCACGAGTCGTCCCGAAAAACATTGGATGAGTGGTATGTAGAAAATCTTCAGGCGGGTGTCGATCTCGATTTCGTCAGATGCAACGAAGACAACGTTGTTCAATACTACGTTCCTCCCCAATCCCATAGACTGCTCAGTGACAACTGGCTCGACATACCCACAGCAGGCGCATTCGCCGGATTCCTGACCGAAAAGCACTTAGCGCTGCTTCAGAGAGTAATAACCTGGAATACATCGGTAGGTGAGATAGTTCTTGATTATTTCGCAGGTTCCGGCACGACCGGCCATGCGGTCATCAATCTCAACCAACAAGACAATGGACATAGAAAGTACGTTCTTGTGGAGGTTGGCGACCACTTCAACACTGTGCTGCTGCCACGCATAAAAAAGGTCGTCTATTCCCCGGACTGGAAGGGCGGCAAACCGGTTTCACGTAGCGGTTCCACTCAACTCTTCAAGTACATCCGTCTCGAATCCTACGAAGACACACTGGACAGCCTGGAAGTGAAGCAACGGTCGAGTGAGCAACAGGGATTATTGGCCCAGAACCCTATCCTGGCAGAGGATTACCGGCTGCGGTATGCGCTTGGCGAGGAAACTTCGGGTAGCGCGTGCCTGTTGGGCAAACATTTCACCGATCCTTTTTCCTACACTCTGTCCGTGGTGCGTGACGGTGTTCGCCAGGAAGTGCCGGTCGATCTATCCGAAACGTTTAACTTCCTCATCGGACTGCGCGTCGAATCGCGCCAACGAATAGACGGCGTGCTTGCCATTATCGGTACGGATGCCGAGGGCAAGCGCACCCTGATTCTGTGGCGCGACCTGAACGAGATGGATAACGCTATGCTGGAAGCGTGGTTTGTTCGCCACCGTTCCAAGTTCGGACCGCTCGACCTCATCTACGTCAACGGCGACCACACCTTGAATGCCCTGAGAGGCAAGGCGGAGCATTGGACTGCTAAAGCCACAGAACCGATATTGTGGGAGTTGATGTTTGAGGAGAATAAATGACGCCTCTCCAAAACCGTCTCGCCCTGTACCGCTTCATCTGCCGGGAGTTCGGCCACGACGATATGCAGATGATGCTGGAGCGGCTGGGTAGCGCGCCAGCCGGTTTTGGCGGTGATGGCGAGAGTAAATACGCCCGCGCGCTGTATCTGAATCCGACTCTCAGCACCGTCACGCCCGACCAATTCTCCACATACGACGCCAACATCGCCGCGCATAGCCACAAGCTACACATGACCGGCGAGCACGGACGGGAATGGAAGCCCTATCAGTATCTTGCCCTACTGTTCACCGAACATTACCTGAACCGTTATTTCGCTGACCCCGAAGTGCTGTGCGCCGACCTGAACGCGGCCAAGACTCAAGACCGACAGACTGCGACCATGCCGGACTTTGAACCGGACGACCTACGTACCCTCGCCTTTCAGAGCGCCACCGGCTCGGGCAAAACGCTCCTCATGCACGCCCATATCCTGCAATTCCAACACTACCTGGACCGGTCCGGCGGGCGGCTGAATAACATCGTCCTGCTGACGCCCAACGAACAGATGTCGGCCCAGCACGAGCGCGAGTTGCAGACCAGCGGTCTGCGGGCGCGGTTGTTTTCTGCCGAGGCCGGGGCCGACCTGTTCTCGCATATTGAGATCATTGACCTGAACAAGCTGGCCGAGAAGAAAGGCGTCAAGCGTGTGGCCGTGCAGGACTTTGGCGACAACAATCTGGTGTTGGTCGATGAAGGCCATTTGGGCGCGTCCGGCAAAGTGTGGCGCGAGCGTCGTAAAGAATTGTCGCGCGGCGGCTTCACCTTCGAGTATTCGGCCACCTTCAATCAAGTGGTCGGCAAAGATACGGAACTGTTGAACGCCTACGCCAAATGCCTGTTGTTCGACTACGCCTACCACCAGTTTCACGACGACGGTTACGGCAAAGACTACGCCATCTCCAACCTGCCGAGCGGAATAAAAGACGCGAGCAGCCATATGTATCTGCTGGGCTGCCTGCTGACCTTCTACCAGCAGTGTCGCATCTGGTGGGACAAGGGCGCGCAGTGGGCGGAATTCAACCTGACCAAGCCGCTCTGGGTATTTCTGGGCAAAACCGTCACCGGCTCCGGCAAGGCCGACACGGAAACGAAGTCCGACGTTATCCTCATTCTCGATTTCCTGGGCTGGGTGCTGGCGAACGCCGATGTAGTACGGCCTATGATCGCCAGCCTGCTTGCTGGTCAATCCGGCCTGCCCGATGAGACGGGCAACGACTACTTCGCCGGGCGGTTCGGCTATCTCAACCGGCACTCGCAAGACGATCTCTACGCCGATATGTGTGACGCTCTGTTTCATGGACAGGGGAAACTTCACGTCGTCTATCTGACCGCAGGAGAAGGTGAGCTGCACCTGCGCAGCGCGGATAACCCTGTCTTCGGTGTGGTCAATATCGGCGATTCGACGGCCCTCCATAAGCTGCTGGTGGAGAAAGCCAGCCCCGATATCTCCATCGACCGGGAGGCCGGGTTCGCGGAACGACTGTTCGCCGATGTGGACAGACCGGACTCGACTGTGAACATCGTTATCGGTGCGCGGCGGTTCATTGCCGGCTGGAACTCCTGGAGGGTGAGCACCATGGGACTGATGCACGTCGGGGTAGGCGAAGGCCCGGAAATCATTCAGATGTTCGGACGGGGGGTCCGCCTGAAAGGGTGGAATACGAGCCTGAAACGTCACCGCAAAAGTGGGGCGGAACTACCGAGCGACAGTGTCGATCTCGGAGAACTGGAAACCTTGTATATCTTCGGGTTGCGCGCCAATTACATGCAAACCTTCCGAAACCTGCTGGAAAAGGAAGGCATGCGTGTTGAACAGGAGACAATCGAATTGCCCGTGACCTGGAACTTCGGGCAACAACCGAACCTGAAATTGATCCGCCTCAAAGACGACCAGAAGTATGAACGCTCCGAGGTACGCGTGACTGTCCCGAACCCCGGCGATGCTGATGCTCCCATCATAACGCTCGATTTGTACTCGCAGTTGCAATCCGTGGCGTCCGGCGAAGTATCTTCCGCTTCCTCCATGCAAAAAACGCCAGTCAAACTTGAGCCACGCCATACCAGCTTTTTCAACCGAGCCCGTCTGTATGACACCCTGCTGAGACGCAAGCAGCAGAACGGCTGGCACAATCTGACGATCAGACCGGAAACGGTCGAGTGTCTTTTGCAGAATGAAGACTGGTATGACCTGTATATGCCCTCGGAGCGGCTGAATGTGGCCGATTTTCGGAGTGTGCGGGAGTTGGAGGATATCGCCCTTGATCTCATGACCGAATATGCCGACCAATTCTGGCGCAAACAACGACGGCGCTGGGAGAGCGACAACATCGAAGTGGTGACGCTGGACGAAAGCGACCCCAACAACGTGAGGTCTTACGAGTTGTCGGTGGACGTGACGCAGAGTCAGTTGATCGGCGATATACAGAACTTGAAGGCGAATATTGAACGCCACTATTTCGATAGCCTGAAACTCGGTGTCATCATGACCGGCGCTCACGCCTATCAGCCGCTTCTTTACGCCGGCAAGGATTGCAGCGTCACGGTCCGACCGGTTGCCCTGGACGAGAACGAAAAAAAGGTGGTTGAGAGACTCGCGGAATTGGCCGAAAGTCGTGACCAGTGTTTACAAGGCCAGGAATTATACCTGATCCGCAATCTGACGCGCGGTCGAGGTATGTCGTTTTTTGACGATTTCGGTTATTACCCCGACTTCATTGTCTGGTTGAACGGCACCGACTGTCAGCACGTCATTTTTCTTGATCCTAAAGGGTTGAGCCGGTTCGGGCGCAGAGAGCGCCAGAAGGTCAAGTTGTACCAAAACATCAAGACCATTGAAGAACGGATTCGGGAGACTGACCCGAACCTGCGCCTGCACGCCTATGTTCTGTCAGTCACACCGCCACACAAGATTGACGATGGCAGTCGTTCTTCAAACGACTGGAAAAATGACGGCGTGTATTTCCTGAATACGCCGGATTGCCTGCAACAGGTCATCGAAGACGTGTTGAACTCTGTGTAGCCCCGTAGCTCGCACCTTACCCCTGTCGGATTACGCTGCGCTAATTCGACCTACGGACACCATACGAATAGGCCACGGGTAGGCTGCCAGCTTATATCGGCCAGTCTTGCATTCGGTAGGCCATCTCCCAGAAGAGATATTCATAGCGGGAGCTGGCTTGAAAAATCTGGGTGAGCTGCTTTTCATCCGCGCTTGGCGCCAGGCGGTCAAGCACGTCCCGTAACCAGGTCGAGAGTACGGCAAACTCCGGGTCGGCGTACATATCAATCCATTTACCGTAAAATACCGGAGCGCTCGGCTTGCCCTGTCGTGCCAGAGCCTGGCCGATTTCACTATAGCCCCACTGGCAGGGCAGGACCGCGCTGACTATGGCAGCCAGGTCTCCGAGCGCCGCCACGCGTACTAAATGATTCGTATATGCCTGCGTGGTTGGTGCAGCCTGAGTTGCCGCCAGCGTCTCCGCACTGATGCCACACTCCGCGGCAAACGTACGGTGGAGCGCCATTTCCTGATTGAGGGTAGCCTCAAGGAGCCGGGCAAAACGCCCCATGGTGTCCAGGTCGGGAGCCTTTGCCGTCGCCAGGGCCAGGACGCGGCTGTACTCAATCAGGAATACATAGTCCTGACACATATAAAACTGGAATTTTTCCAAAGGCAGGCTGCCGTCTCCAAGGCCGACCACAAAGGGGTGTGTGAGCGTCTTTTGCCAGGTCGGCGTGGCTGCATGTAATTTTTGGCTCAATGACATAGCTACCTCACAGGCTTCTGCACGGGGGACGATGCGGGTCAGATAGAACCGACCTCAGCGCTTCTGCACATACAGAAGAAATTCTTTATTACCTTTTGGCCCTCGCAGGGGAGACTCCGTCACCCCTCGGACTTCAAGCTGCCACTGATTCGCACGCGCCTGCAAGTCTGCCAGCACTTCCGCGTGGAGGGCCGGATCACGGACCACACCGCCTTTACCAACCCGCCCTTTCCCCACTTCAAATTGAGGTTTGACTAAGGCGACAATCTCTCCCTTGGCGGCGATCAAGCCGATGACATGTGGAATAATCAAAGTGAGCGAAATAAACGAGGCGTCTATCACCGCCAAGCTCGGGGTCGGGATCAATTCGTCAAGAGCAAGGCTGCGGATATTACGCCGTTCCAGGTTCACGACACGCGGGTCTTGGCGGAGAGACCAGGCCAGTTGTCCGTAGCCGACGTCAACGGCAAAAATCTTGGCTGCGCCATGCTGCAAAAGACAGTTCGTAAACCCGCCGGTTGAAGCCCCAACATCCAGGGCAATGACTCCGGTCACGTCCAAACCAAATGCCTCCAGCCCACCCGCCAGTTTGTGACCACCCCGACTGACATACGGAGACTGAGCGCCTGCCTTGAGCCGCACGGTACTAGCAGGATCAATCAGCGTGCCAGGCTTGTCCACCCGCTGCTCGCCGGCAACGACGGCGCCGGCCATGATCAGCCGCCGGGCTTGTTCCCGGCTGGAAACCAGACCACGTTCGACCAGGAGCAGATCAAGACGTTTGCGTTGGCCCACGTTTCAGCACGATTCGGACGGGACGGCTCGTTCCATCACAAAAAGGGCGATCTGACGCAGGGGCTCGGCTTTCGGGCCAAATGATTGGAGGGCGGTGAGGGCAGCACCAAGGAGTTCCCGTGCATACTGCTTGGTTTTTTTCATCCCCAGGGCAGCCGGATAGGTGGCTTTGTTGAGCTCGGCATCGCGTCCAACCCGTTTGCCCGTTTTTGCCGTGCCGCCTTCAATGTCCATAATGTCGTCTGTCACCTGAAAGGCCAGCCCAACGGCCGTCCCATATTGGTCAAGGCGGGCGTATTGTTTCGCGCTCGCGCCACCAACCCGGGCGCCAACGCGGACCGATGCCCGCAGCAGTGCCCCGGTCTTCCGGGTGTGAATATATTCAACCCGTTTGCGAGTCGGCTTTTGGTGTTCGGCTTCGATATCTGCCACCTGTCCACCAACCATGCCGGCTATACCGGCTCCGGCCGCCACTTCCCATATGGCCTGGAGGGCCGCGGTGCGGTCCTGGCCGCGTTTGAGCGCGGCCTGGACCATAATCCGAAAGGCTTCGGTCAGCAGCCCGTCGCCAGCCAAAATGGCCATGGCTTCACCAAACACAACATGATTGGTCGGCTTACCGCGTCGCAGGTCATCATCGTCCATGGCCGGCAGATCGTCGTGCACCAAGGAGTAGGAGTGGATCATTTCCAGCGCGCAGGCAAAGGGCAGGATGCGCTGCGGGCGAGCGCCTACGGCCTCCCCGCTGGCAAGGGCCAGGATGGGCCGAATCCGTTTCCCCCCGGAAAACAGGCTATAGTGCATGGCCTTCCCCAAGTTCTTGGGCGGGGCCTCATGGTCGGTCAGCAGTTGCTTGAGCGTCCGGTCAATCAGCGTGCAGCGCTGCTGTAAGTACTGTTCGAGTTTCACACGTCCTCTTCTTCGTCAGTCTCGAGACGCTGGGTCTGAAAGAGACCACTATTATCCCGGGTTAAGACCTCGACCCGTTTTTCTACCTCAGTCAGTTTCCCTTCCAGGAAGCGCACCAGCGATACCCCATCTTCAAAGGCTTGGAGGGATGCTTCGAGCGACAGGTCTCCGGCATCGAGTTTCTCAACTAACCCTTCCAAGTCCTGCAGGGCGTCTTCAAATTTTTTATCTGCCGAAATTTCCATCTGCTCTCCATCTACTTTGTGACCTCTTCAACCCGGGCCTGTGCCTCTCCTTGAGCAAAGGTTAAACGCACGCTCTCTCCAGGACGAAGCGCTGCCGCATCCCTCACCAGATTATTCTCAGGTATGGTCCGCGTGAGACTATACCCCCGACCTAAAACGGCAAGGGGACTCAAACTGTTGAGGGTAGCCGCGACGTCTTCCAGCCGTGCGCGCCCACTCTCGTTCTTGCGCTGAAATGCCGAGCGGAGTCGTGTCATGGCTACCCGAATCTGCTCGCGCAGCGTGTCAATCTGATGCTGTGGATCACGAATACGCTCCTCACGGCGCCCAACCTGCATTCGGCAATCCGAGACATAGCGCTGCATGGCTGTGGTAAGAGCTCGGGCGCTGCCGGCGACTTGATTGGACAAGTCAAGCCACAAGGGCACAACCATTTCTGCCGCAGCAGTCGGTGTCGGGGCACGGGAATCCGCCACCAGATCGGCAATACTCAGGTCAATCTCATGGCCGACAGCAGCCACAACAGGTACGTCAGAGCTTGCGATTGCGCGGGCCACCACCTCGTCATTGAAGGCATACAAATCCTCGCGCGAGCCCCCACCACGCCCGACAATAATCACTTCGGCCTGCCCGTGTTCGTTCAAGTCATTGATACCCGCGGCAATTTCAATGCCCGCCCCAGCGCCTTGGACCTTGGTTGGCCGAACGATCACCTGCGTATACGGACAGCGTCCGTGTAAAATTGTCAGAATATCCTGAATAGCCGCCCCCCCGAGTGCGGTGACTACCCCGATATAGCGTGGAAAGAATGGGAGGGGACGCTTGCGTTCCGGCGCGAAGAGGCCCTCGGCTGCAAGTTTGGTTTTGAGCTGCTCTAACGCTAATTGCTGCTCGCCCAGCCCGCGCGGCTCCATGCTGGCCGCATAGACCTGCAAATCTCCGCGTGCGGAATAAATGCTGACCCGGCCCTTGATAAGGACCTCAAGACCATCCTCGGGCTGAAAGCGGAGCAGCCGGGCATAGCCGCGAAACATCACTCCACGCAACTGGCTGGTGTCATCCTTGAGCGTGAAATACACATGCCCGGAGGCCGGGGCGCGCAGGCCGGATATCTCGCCAACAACCCAGACATCACCAAAGTCAGCCTCAAGCCGCCCTTGGATCAGGCTGGCCAAATCGGTGACAGACAGGGCGCGGCCGGGCTTAAAGGCAGCGGTCGTCATATGAGCGGGGGTCACTACAGCAAACAGGCCGAATGAACCGGACTCGCCTCACTGGCCTTGTGCCTCAGCGACCGTTGTCTGAAAGACCTTCCACGACTTGAGCAATTCAAGCGCCCGGTCAAGCTGAGGATCTTTACCCATCTCGCCTTCTTTAATAGCAACCTCAGGCAGGGCTTGGGACTCAGCCGCAGCATCGGCAGGACCGTCGTCCGATTTGCCTTGCGGAGTGTGTTCGCTGATATTGTCAAAGTGTCCGCGCAAATTCTCTTCCCGCACTCCGTGCCGGCGACTGGCTGCGGCATAGGCTTCGGGTACGTTTTCAAGTTCAATATCAGGGGCAATGCCAGTCACCTGGATCGACCGTCCATTCGGCGTGAAATACATGGCCGTGGTCAGACGGAGAGCCGCACCACCCTCGACGGGTAAAATCGTCTGCACCGAGCCTTTGCCAAAGGTCTTTGTTCCAAGCAGCACCGCGCGGCCGTGATCCTGTACCGCACCGGCAACGATCTCGGAGGCACTCGCACTACCGCCATTGACCAGGACAACGAGCGGGATGTCTGTATATCCTCCGGGATGGGCAAAATATTTTTGTTTCTGGCTTTCGAGCCGGCCCTCGGTATACACGATCATGCCGGAACTCAAAAAGAGATCGGAGACTTTAACCGCCTGACTGAGCAGTCCGCCGGGATTATTCCGCAGGTCCAGTACCATGCCTTGGAGTTGGCCATTTTCCTGGTTGAGCTTTTTCAGTACCGCGTCCAGGTCGCTACTGGTCCGATCTTGAAACTGGGTGACACGAATGTAGGCATAGCCCTTTTCCAAGGTTTTCGATTTTACACTGCGAATCTTGATCACTTCACGAATAAGGGAGATATCAATCAGGCGTGGAACATCTTCACGACGGACCGAGATAGTAATCTGTGTCCCCTGCTTGCCACGCATCTTTTTCACAGCCTGGATGAGCGACATGTCTTTTGTCAGCTCGCCGTTGATCTTGATGATCTGGTCCCCGGCCTGGACCCCGGCACGATAGGCAGGCGTATCCTCAATAGGCGAAACAATCGTCAGAATGTCATCTCGAGTCGTGATCTCAATACCCAGGCCGCCGAAACTGCCCTCTGTATCAACCTGGAGTTCCTGATAGGAATCAGGTGTCAGATAGGCACTGTGCGGGTCCAACGCCCTGAGCATGCCATTAATCGCCCCTTCAATGAGGGCTTGGGTCTCTGTTTCCTCAACGTAGTTCTTTTGCACAATGGCCAGGACGTTGGTAAACGCCTCAAGGTCTTCATAGGTGCTGCGATCAACGGCTGAAACAAGATTGAGCCCATGTCCGCCGAACAGAACCAGCCCAATGCCACCAGCAACCAATCCCACAATGATTCGCTGCCGTTTTCCGTGCATCATTTTGCCCCTCTGCTATCCGCCATGCGCTCGACTTTGTGTGGCATGACCGACTTTTTATATAGCATAATTCAAGCCCCTCGATATGGGGCGTGCACTCTCTGCTTATCTTCCCTGCTCGGCGGGGGAATGAAGCCCGGCTATCCTGCTGGAGCGAAAGGAATATGGGCGCCGGGCATCTCCGTATCTACACGCCACTCCCCCTGTTGGATTAAACGCCGGAGGGCTTCCTCTACCTGAGGCTGGGCCCAGTTATTATAACCAATATGGTGATAGACGACTTGCCCCTGACGATCAATGACAAACGTCTCGGGATAACCGGTGACACCATATTTCTTGCCTACCTCTCCGTGGGTATCGAGCAGCACAGGGAAGGTATATCCCCCTTCTTGCAGATAGGGTTTCACGGTGGCGGCCCCATCAACATCCTGACTCGCCGCCAACAGCACGAAGTCTTCGCCGCTGAGTTTGTGCGCCAGGGTTTCCATAGTCGGCATCTCTTGCCGACACGGCCCGCACCAGGTAGCCCAGACATTCAGCAAAACAACTTTCCCCTTGAGCTGAGAGAGGCGGACAGCCTGACCGCTCACATCGGGCAGCAGGAAATCCGGGGCAGGCCGGGGCAGTGTAGTCCGAGAGGGCGTTGTGATCAGCAGCACCACACCCAGCAGAACAAGCATACCCACGCCCCCGAGGATCAACCAGGGTCTCACCGCGATTTCTCCATTTTATTATGAACGGCTGGGAGGCGTTGCGCCTTCCTTGTGAATAAGAAACTCGTCCCGACCAGCATCAGGCCGATGCTGAGCACCTGGGCTTGGGAGAATTCTCCTAAAAGTGGAGGATTGACACGCACGAATTCCAGGAAAAACCGGGCAATCCCGGCTAATAGCAAATACCCCCAGAACAGGGAGCCAGGGCGATGCAGAGACGTCCGGCGGTTCCATAACACGGCGGCAACCGCAAAATACGCGGCCATCTCGTAGAGCGGCGTCGGATGGACGAACACATCCGGCGGATAGTCCCAGCCGACAATGGCATCCGGGTAGGCCATCCCCCAGGGCAAGGCGGTGGGCGGCCCCCAGTCCCCATCCCCAGCTAGCTGGCAGCCAATGCGTCCGGTCCCATGACCCAGGGCGATCGCCGGGGCAATCGCGTCCATGGTCTCCAGCCAGGGCAGCTTATAGTGCCGGATACACACACTGGCGCCGACGATACCGCCGATTAAGCCACCGTGCCAGACAAAGCCGGCACCGGTAAAAAGCAAGGCCCACGGATCAGCCAGAAACGCGGACCAATTATCCAGAATGAAGAGCAGCCGGGCACCGAGCAGCCCACCAACGGCGGCCCACAGGACCAAGGTCGAAGCGAGGTCGGGGTTCCGGCCTTGATAGGCTAAACCTTTGCCCAGCAACCAGGCGGCGGCCACAAAGCCCAGCGCCATCATGACCCCATAGCTGTATACCGTGAAGGGGCCGAATTCGAGCAGGACAGGATACATGCCGCGATCATAGCTGAGGGCCTTGCCTGATACCAGATCAATATATACCGCACCGTCCTTCAGCTTGTATGAACCGGATGACTCAGCTAACTATCGCCATGGAACGAGCGCCATGGAACGAGCGCCATGGAACGAGCGCCATGGGACTACGGGGAACTCGCGCAGAGAACACTACGAGAGAAGAAGCAACGCTATGCGGGCCGTCATCCAGCGAGTGAGTGAGGCGCACGTCTCGGTTGAAGGGAGAATCGTCGGACAGATTCAACACGGACTGGTTGTCCTGCTCGGCGTGACAACCGGTGACACCGAAGCACAGGCGGACTTTCTGAGCGAAAAAATTATGGGGCTGCGGATTTTCTCAGACGATGCGGGGAAATTCGCCTACTCCGTCCAAGACGTGGGCGGAGCACTCTTGGTTGTGTCGCAATTCACGCTGTACGGCGATACGCGCAAAGGCCGCCGCCCATCGTTTACCGCCGCGGCAGGGACGGCCACCGCCAAGCCGTTGTATGAATATTTTGTCGCCTGCTGTCAGCGCCGCCAGATCCCTGTTGCCACGGGTCACTTCCAGGCTCACATGGCCGTCCAACTGGTAAATGACGGTCCGGTGACGCTACTTATAGACACTGCGGAACGCGGGCCACGTCAGAAGGGCTGAACAGCTATGCCACAAGCCGGTTTCTGGGCCATTGACCCCACCCGTAGGATACACTTTGGAAAAGATGGCTGGTGGTATGCCAACGATGAGCGTATCCAAAATCAGCGCATCAACAAGCTCTTTAGCCAACGTCTCCAAAAGAATGCGCGCGGAGAGTATGAAATCGTGCTTGGGCGCGATCGTGCTTTCGTTGAAATTGAAGACACACCCTATGTTGTGACCCAAGTGGCTGGAGATCCGGATCGGGGGTTTACCCTGCGCTTAAACGACGAGAGCGAAGAGAAACTTTCTCCCCCCACGCTTGCCATTGGCGCCAACGACGTCCTGTACTGCAAAGTCAAAGGGCAAGAACACGCGGCCCGCTTTCTTCGACCGGCCTACTATCAACTCACGCAGTATGTGCAGGAGGATACAATGGGATTCGTTTTACGAATAGGTGAGCGCACGTATCCGATTCGGGTCACAGGACCGGGCTAGTCTCTGTTCCCCCATGCACATCGTCTTTGTTGAACCAGAGATTCCACCCAACACTGGGACGACCGCCCGGCTGTGCGCTGCCACGCAGAGTACCTTTCACCTCGTTGGTCCATTGGGTTTCTCGCTTGAGGATCGCTATCTCAAGCGAGCCGGCCTCGATTACTGGCCCTATGTCGACGTTCAGGTGTATGAGTCGTGGAGCGCTTTCCTCGACCGGCGTCCTCCCGGCCGTCTGATTGCCTTTTCCGCCCGTGCCCAGCAGTCCTACACCACGGTTCGCTATCGGCCCGACGACCTGCTCGTCTTTGGCAGCGAGACGCAAGGCTTGTCAGAGGCAATCCGCACGGAATATGCCGAGAGCCTGTACACCATCCCGATGCCGGGAGCGCAGGTGCGCAGTCTGAACTTGTCCAATGCCGCGGCGATTGTGTTGTATGAGGCCCTGCGCCAATTGGGGCGGGTCTAGCGAGAAGCATCTCCGGGAACCTTACTTTTCTGGAAACAGCCACTTACTGAAAAACTGCCGATTCCGCGCGACGATCCAATAGCCCAGTTCAACACCCCACACAAAGGGCGGCAGACGGCCCACCCAGGCCAGACGCGAGAACCCTACCTTCCCGAGCACATACAGGCTCGCCCGGCCGGCGGACAAAACCTGCCCTTCCGGCGTAACGACCTGGACCGAGCGCTCACACTGCCGGGCCAGGCTGTCCGTCATCGGGGGTCGGGGCGCATCCTGGTAGGGGACGGCCTGAATCTGATTCGTCACGTCGTGGTGTTTGACCCAGGCAATGGCCCGCTGACACAAGCCGCAGGCTCCGTCCCAGAACAGCCAGATGGGTTGGGCTCCGGCCGGTTCCCCAGCAGGTTCCATGGCTCCTTACCCAATCCCCATGTGTCTCAGTTCTTCTACTATGCGGTCGCGGTGGGTTGCGCCCCAATAGACTCGATGACACTGCCGGCAATGGAAAAAGGTTGATTGCGTTTGCCACACATACGCAGGCACGCGGGCTTGAACCTGCGCTCGGTCTACTGTTTCCAATTCCCGGTTACACGCGCTACACCGCCTGAGCAAAGAGGATGAGACCTTGAGCTGCAAGTCGGTACAGACTTGTTTGAGCTGCTCACGAAAGCGATCAGCTCGAAGAAAAACAAACGGCGGAACATCTTTCTGGTTCAGAAAACAGGTCCGGCGGGTCAACAGGATACGGCCCTGGCGGTGCGCTTCACGTTTCACGCTTATGGGCGAGACCTCGGGCATATAGACGGTATCATAGCCAAGAATACGCAGCCACTTTACCAATTTGCCGACCATGCGGTCGGCTAAAAAACGAGGCTGCGGCTCAGCATTCATCCAGGAGTCCTTAACCGAGTCCTTACCGGGAGTCTTTATGTGTTGACG
This sequence comes from Binatia bacterium, assembly GCA_963664395.2. Classification (GTDB taxonomy): domain Bacteria; phylum Desulfobacterota; class Binatia; order Bin18; family Bin18; genus Bin18. The sequence goes on from OY761159.2 coordinate 684,131, forward strand.
GCCTCAGAGCGTGGCCCGTGGCCCGCTTGCAGCGTAAAGTACGAAGAGCGGGAAGACAAGGGTTGGACACGGACGGCAACGCAGTCGGAAGCTCGTACCCCATACCCCATACCCCATACCCCATACCCCATACCCCATACCCCATACCCCATACCCCATACCCCATACCCCATACCCCATACCCCATACCCCATACCCCATACCCCATACCCCATGATGCTCGCCGGTTCTTTTCGATCTCTTGTCAGTCCTTGCGCCCCAGAGCCCAAAAGGCTAAACCGCTGTATATTACACCCCACGAAGGAGGCTCTTATGAGAATGTATAATTCACTCGGTCCAAATCCACGCTGTGTCCGCATATTCATGACTGAAAAGGGCATCACGCTTGATACGATCGAAGTAGATATTCTGGGTGCGGAAAACCGGCAGGGGCCGTATACCGACAAGAACCCCGGCGGCCAAATGCCTTCGATTGAGCTGGATAACGGCAGCATCCTGGCAGAAACGACCGCCATTTGCGAATACCTTGAAGACACCCATCCCAGCCCGGCTCTCATTGGCTCAACCCCGGAAGAAAAAGCCGAAACCCGCATGTGGCAGCGGCGCATTGAACTCCAGATCACGGAGAACCTGTATAACGGCTTCCGCTATTCCGAAGGGCTGGACATGTTTAAGGACCGTATGCACTGTCTGCCCGAAGCCGCAGCCGGCCTCAAGGAAATTGTGCAGGAAAAGCTCGCCTGGCTGGATGGCCTGATGGAGGGCAAACAGTTCATCGTGGGCGAGCGTTTTACGCTGGCCGATATTATTCTGTACTGTGCCTTTGATTTCGGGGCCGGCGTCGGCCAGAAGATCAGCCCGGACCTGAAAAACCTGACGGCCTGGTTTGCGCGGGTCGGTGGTCGCGCCAGCGCGGCCTCCAGTATCCACGAAAAGGCCAGGGCCGCAGGCATGAAGGCGTAAGGTTTTCATCGCCTTAAATATCCCCTCTTGGGAGGGGTGCCGCGTAGCGGCGGGGTGGGTTTCTGCCGATGGCGAGTATGCCGTGCACCGGTTGGGAACCTACCCTAGCCTGTGGCCGCCTCTCTATGATGATTTTTACAGCTCCTCACTTCATCCGTCGCTCTGTGTTTCGCCTCTTGTTCCCAACACAGGTACGGTTGCGTAATCTGACTGGGTTTATGGCCACTAAGCTCATATCTCCGCAAGATATCTGTCAAAGAAACAACTCAAAATTCACCTTCGACCGGCTTGGGCAAGCTCGGCGTCTCCTGCTGGCGCTCGCGTGCACCGTCCTGCTGGGGCTACTGATTCTGGGCTTCAAACTCCGCACAGGCCCGGTGAGGCTACCTGCGGAAATGCCGCCTCTGGAGGCCAGCGGGCCCAAAGCATAACATGTACTGAGACCAGTGCGGCTGTGGCGGGGAATCGGGGTCCCGGCTTGAACTGGGCCGAGGACGTACCACCCTGAGGGTCTAAGGATGCGCTGAGCCGGCACCTGCGATCCTAAAGGATACTCCAATATGGACCGTGGGCGAGACGGCGATCCGCAATCGGGGACACCAGCGCGGGTGACCGAGGCTGGGGAAACCGGCTACCAATGACCGGGACCATCCCCTGTCTCACCTGGAGGCGGGGGCACCCAGGACCAACACGGCAACACCCCAGCACAAGCAACCCCACTCACTCGGCATTTCTTTACCTCGCTGGGGACACCGCGCCGGGTCCCGTGATTGTCCCATTCCCTCACAACGAGACCGTCTTTTCGACGGGGTCCATGCCGGGTTTACCTGGCCTCCTTCCCCCCGGCCAACCAACTGCCGGCATATCCTCCGTTGCACTTGGAGATCTCGAAGCGGCAAAGAAGAACCGTGTCAAAGAAATTGGGAACCTGGCAACCTGGAATACCTGGTGCAGTACGCCCTGCTGGGTCTCTAGCCTCGACAGACCGCTCTGCTGAATTGGGAGCAACTTGAGACACTACCAGTGCCGGCCGTCATTCCATCCCTGCTGCAACAAGTTTGGGCTGTTGCTGGAACCGCCTGCAAACTGGCGCCCTCCAACCGGCGACGTTGGGCAAGCCCTCCGCCTCCCTCGCGTGCACCACCTGGGGATCCCCACGACTGATTCTGGGCAGGCCCGGTTCTACGATAGCCCAAAGCATAACATGTACTGAGACCAGTGCGGCTGTGGAGAATAGGGGTCCCGGCTTGGCTGAGGACTGTACCACCCTGCTGGGTCTTAAGGATGCGCTGAGGGGCACGGCGATCCTAAATTGGGCGGATACTCTCAATATGGACTCGTGGGACGGCATCACGGTATCGGGGACACCAGCGCGGGTGACCGAGTTGTCCCTTTCCGGCTACCAACTGACCGGGACCATCCCCTCTGCATTGGGTGACCTGAGCAACCTGGAGTACCTCGCCTTGACTACAACCAACTGACCGGGTCCATCCCCCCTGCGTTAGGCAACCTGAGCAACTTGGAGCAGCTCTCCTTCTCCAACAATCAACTGACCGGCGCCATCCCCACTCAACTGGGCGACCTCACCAACCTGACGTCTCTCGACCTCAGTAGGAACCAACTAACCGGCTCCATCCCCACCACGTTGGGCAGCCTGACCAACCTGACGTCTCTCGACCTCCACAGTAACCAACTGACCGGCACTATCCCCACCACGTTGGGCAACCTCACCAACCTGACGTGGCTCTACCTCTCCGCCAACCAACTGACCGGCACCATCCCCACCACGTTGGGCAACCTCACCAACCTGACGTGGCTCAACCTCGGTCACAACCAACTGACCGGCCCCATCACGACATTGGGCACCCTCACCAACCTGACGCATCTCCACCTCTCCGGCAACCAACTGACCGGACCATCCCCTCACGACATTGGGCACCCTCACCAACCTGAGGTATCTCTCCCTCTACGACAACCAACTGACCGGAACCATCCCCTCTGAGTTGGGCAACCTCACCAACCTGGAGAGTCTCAACCTCGACGGCAACCAACTGACCGGCGCCATCCCCGTCTGAGTTGGGTGACCCTCAGCCACTTGGGCACTCAACCTCGGTAACAACCAACTGACCGGCTCCATCCCCTCGGCGTTGGGTGACCTCACCAACCTGACGTATCTCTACCTCTCCAACAACCAACTGACCGGCGCCATCCCCGACATTGGGCAACCTCACCAACCTGGTATCTCTACCTCGCCAACCTCCCCGCTGAATTGGGCACCAACTTGCGGGAACTCACCCTCTCCGACAACCAACTGACCGGCACCATCCCCGTTGAGTTGGGCGACCTCACCAACCTATCGAGGCTCGGCCTCGGCGGTAACCAATTGACCGGGTCTATCCCTGTGGCGTTGGGCAACCTGAGCAACTTGAGAGCACTCAACCTCGGCGGCAACCAATTGACCGGCACCATCCCTGTGGCGTTGGGCAACCTGCAGCAACCTGTGGCGGCTCGACTCTCTTCAACAATCAACTGGAGGGCACCCTTCCGTCCGCATTGCGCAGAGTGAAAGTGCTGCGGCTTGGAGGGAACCTGAGTACCTTCGGGTTACCGCTCTCCCTCACTATCACCACCACCGCAGATACCCTCACCCCCGAGTTTGCGACCTTTGATGCCGAGACCGACCCGTGTGGCACCGTCGTAGACCTTGCCCAATTCCCGGCCAATCCGACCCTGCGCGAAGCCTTGATCTATGCCAACGACCCCTCCGTCTCGAAACCCATCACCATTACCTTTGCGCCGTACTTACGCGGCCAGACCATCTCGCTCACCGACTCGTTGCCGTCTCTGTGTGGCGGTGACATTACTCTGGACGGGAATCTGTATTCCGCCTCGAACATCGTGAGTTTCTTCTGGCGCTATGTCGGGCCAAATGCGCATGTCACGCTCGACAGCACCGGAGTGCCTGCCGACCTTGAGGTGCTGACCATCAGGTCTGCCGATAACACCATTAAGAGTCTCTCAGGCTCACCAATGTTCCTGACCGGAATCCTCGTCTGGCACACGGAGTCCTTTGGGGAGACGGTGACCGGCAACGAAGTTTTCGGCAATACGATTATCGGCGGACAGCACGGCATTCTTGTTCAGGCCGGCTCCACGGACGAAGCCGGGACACTCTCTAACACGCGCATACACCGCAATTTCGTCTCAGAAACTACCGCTGCCGGTATCGGCGTCTTTACTATGTCTGCGGACTCCAGGATTACCGACACTATCGTGGAGTGGAATCGTGTCTTCGAGAACAGCGGGTCTGGCATTACGGCTTATTCGTCTGCCGCCAACACCACGCTCGTAGACAGCATCACCAAGCTCAAGATTCAGGACAACACCATCCGAGACCATGAGTTCGGCAGTGGGATCAGCATTGCGAGCGGGACCTGCGAGGGCAGCTACAACCGGATGCAGGCCGAGATCACAAACAATACTCTGGACCGCAATGGCCAGGAGAATCCTCTCTTCCCGGCCATTGCCGCCGGCGGTGGGACTGTTCCTCTCTCTTGCTCGGTGGGTGCGACCGCTACGCATAATCACCTGGACGTGACCATTACCGACAACAGCGTGGAGGATACGGACTCTATCGGTATCTCGGTCTACGGGGGCTTTCAGAACAGCGACCACAATACGGTCACTGCCAGGGTGGAGCGGAATGCGGTCTGGCGGAGCAGGGTAGCCGGTATCGGCGTGAGCGGCGGCGCGACGGATTCCGACCACAACACCGTGACCGCCACCCTGAATGACAATCTCATCGCCAGGAAGGAAGCACCTGCCTCCGGGACAGCCGAACATGGGCTGGCGCTTGTCGCCGCGTCCGCCATCCCATCCGGGTCAACCTCAAGCAATAATACAGTGACGGTCAGCGGCCGGGGCAACGCGATCGCTATCAAGCGGAACGCCTCGGACACCATGTACGATCTTTTCCGGCAAGAGGGCAATGACACTACCGCCGGGCGGACGGGCAACATGCTGATGGATGATGCCCTGACGGGTACGAGCTTCGCGAGCCAGGGCGGCGATGCCTTCACCGTGAAGCCGAAGCCGGAGCCACCCGCCCCGGTCACCATCCCCGATACCCACCCTGAAGTCACCGACTTCACCGTCACTCCGGTGTCTGAAGAGGAACAGCCCTCGACCACGCAGTCTACCGCGGGCAACACGGTCTTCGACGTCACGGTGGAGGATGAGGATGGTGAGCCTGTCGAAGGCCCCCTCACCGAGCCTGTGCAGGTGTGTCTGCCCATCCCCCAAGGTGTGAGTTCTAGTCAAGCCTATATCTTCCGTTACAACGAGGACACCGAAACGTGGTCACGGCAGACGGCTGGAAGGGTCATCACAGACGGTTTTGTTTGCGTCAATGTGTCGCAGTTCTCACTCTTTACGGTCGGGAGCTATCGCCGTTCCTCCGGCGGCGGCGGTGGAGGGGGCGGTGGTGGGGGTGGTGGCAGCCGTGACCAGCACGGCAACACCCCGGCACAAGCAACCCCAGTCTCACTCGGCGCGGTCGCGCCCTGGATGGCATCCACCGCCGGACAGATCAACTCGGCGGACGATATCGATTATTTCCAGATCACCGTGCCCCATGCCGGGGTGTTGGTGGTCGAGACCACCGGACGAACCGATACCATGGGCACGGTCTGGCAGGACGGCGAGGAACTGGCCACCGCGGACAGCGGGGGTGAGCGGCAGAACTTTCTGCTCAGCGTCCAGGTGGAGGCCGGGCCGCTGGTGGTAGCCGTGGAGGGGCGACGCACCGGGGCGTACTCCCTGGAGACGCACCTACTGGTCGGGTTCTTGGGGAACCCCGAGACCGGGTCCTTTCAGAGTGGCATCAATGTGCTCTCGGGCTGGCTCTGCGATGCCGATATAGTGGAGATTGTGTTGGATGATCGTCCCGCGCAGGTGGCGGCGTATGGGACGGAACGACTTGATACGGAAGAAATCTGTGGGGACAGTGACAATGGGTTTGGGCTGCTGTTCAACTGGAACCTGCTGGAGGATGGAGAACACACGGCACGGGCCTTGGCCGATGGGGTCGAGTTTGGACAGGCGATCTTTACGGTCACGACCTTGGGTGAGGAGTTTGTCCGGGGCGTGGAAGGTGAGACGATGGTCCAGGACTTTCCGAGTCCGGGGAAGGCAGTGCGGCTAGTGTGGCAGCAGGGCTTGCAGAACTTTATGCTCGCCCCGCTGGACGGCAGCCCCGCCGAGAGTCCGGCCGGCCCCGAGGATGGTCCCATGGGCGTGTTGGAGAACCCTGGGCCGAGGTCGTGGCAGAGCGGCATTGGCGTGCTGTCGGGCTGGGTGTGTGAGGCCGATATGGTAGAAGTCGTGCTAGATGATCGACCCGCGCAACTCGCCGCCTATGGAACGGAGCGGGCGGACACCGAAGCGGTGTGTGGGGACACAGACAATGGCTTCGGGTTGTTGTTCAACTGGAACCTGCTAGACGATGGGGTACATACGGTACGGGCGTTGGCGGACGGGGAGGAGTTTGGACGAGCGACGTTTACTGTGACCACGTTAGATGAGGAGTTTCTCCGGGGTGCGGAAGGGGAGGTGACGGCGCAGGACTTTCCGAGTCCGGGCGAGACGGTGCGGCTGCGTTGGCAGGAGTCAAATCAGAACTTCGTGATTACGAATTGGGAATGAAGGGTTTCCGAAAGGGGTACTTCCTTATTCAGCAGCAGGTGAGTGGGCCCATGCTTACGGCCCCTCACTTTTCTTCTCCTGCTCTGTGCCTTTGTCCCCTTCCTGTGTGTAATAGCTAATCGTCCGATAGACCGCCTCGGCGGGTTCGAGGTAACCCCCGTCAGCGTTCGGAATCCACTCCGCAGTGACCTGTTTTACCCAATTCCCGTGGGCATCATACTCGTAGGTATAGACTTCTTTTTTCTGAACAGCGCCCTCCGTGTCAGACGCTACCCATTCCCGTTCGTTCCCGTGCTCGTCATAGGCGTATGCCCAGCGGGACGTCAGCGCCCCGCTTCGTCCGTGGGTGATTACGGTTTGTATTCTCCCATCGGCGTCATACACATAGGTATTGCTTGAGATCGGAGAGCCATCGGCGTCGGACAATGCCCGTTCGGCGACCCGGCCTTCCCCATCGTAGATAAAGCTGGCTCGATGTAAAAAGGTCCCGTCCGGGTCGTGGTGATCGATGTGCGCCGGCTGCCCGTCTTCGGTGTACGTATAGACATCTCGAAACCAGAGATCGCCATCCACGTCAGTACTCACCGCCTGTGTCAGACGGCCCACCTCATCATAGGTATGGCTGGTCTGCCGCCAGAGCGCCCCCTGGGAGTTATACAGATGTTCGGCGCTCAGCCTGTTCGCCCGGTTATAACTGCGGACGGCGCGGACCATCACTGCTCCGTCAGGCACGTACTCTATCCTTTCGGTGAGTGCTCCGTTCGTCCCATAACTGGCGATTGCCGTGAGTACGCGTTCGTCCTCAATCCACGTGTCCGGCTCCCCAGGCGGGTTCACAAACAACGTCTTTTCTGTCTTCACGCTGTGGACAGCTCCAACCAGCGTACCGCCTGCCCGGTTTTCCTTTGCCCCCATAGCCGCAATGATATCGGCTCGTGCGGGGGGGAGAGAGAGACAGACAGACAGGAAGAGAACGAGGTAGCGCACGTTCGGCATCATAGCCCTTCTTATTGTTCCTTGACACGTCCTGCTACGCAGAATAATCCCCTTACAGGAGGAGAATACTATGCGAGACAATGCACTCAAAAAATCACTCAAGGCCGGGGACTTTGCGCTGGGGACGCTGGTGTGGGATATCAAAAGCCGTGGGGCGATCCATACGCTGGCTCAGGCCGGTATGGACTATATCATGATCTGCACGGAGCATTCGGCCTACAATCTTGAAACGGTCGTTGATCTCTGCACCTATGCCCATGCGGCCGGTATGACCCCGGTGGTCCGCATCCCTGACCTTGCCTATGAGCACGTAACGCGCCTGCTCGATAGCGGTTGTCAGAGTCTGATTGTGCCGCATGTCAAAACCGGGGCCGAGGTGCAACGCTTCATCGAGCTGGCCAAATACCATCCCCAAGGAAAACGGGGGACGGCCATCTATCTGGGAGCGAATACCGAATATGAAGACGTTGAGACACACACGGCAATGAGTCATGCCAATGCCAACACCTTGCTCGGCGTAATCATCGAAACCAGAGAAGCCGTGGAGAACATGGACGAGATTCTGATTCCCGGCATCGACCTCTGCCTGGTCGGCTATCAGGACCTGGCCCAGAGTCTCGGCACGCCGGGCCAATTCAACAATCCTGAGCTGCTCGAAGCGACCGCCCAGGTGAATGCGTTGTGTAAAGAGCGTGGCATCGCCACGGCGGCGGCAGTGACCCAACTCGATAATGTTCAGGCTATTGTTGACAGCGGTGCGCAATATCTGTTGTACGGCACCGACCTGATCCTGCTGCGGCGAGAGGCGCAGCGCGCCGCCGAGGCCCTTGCCCCATTTCGGAAAGGCCGGGCACACTAGACGGGTTTCCTCTTTACGGAAACCCGGAATGTAGGATACACACGACAGGAAGTTGAGAGGCGTTCCGTCGTTCGTCAGCGTCAAAAGGAGGTCAGCATGAAGTTCGGTATTTTTTATGAGCTATCCGTTCCCCGGCCCTGGGACGCAGAGGCCGAGCGCAGCGTCTATATGAATGCGCTGGAGCAAGTCCGCCTGGCCGACGAACTCGGCTTTGAACAGGTCTGGGCGGTGGAGCATCACTTCCTGGAAGAATACTCCCACTGTTCGTCCCCCGAACTTTTTCTGACCGCGTGCGCCATGCAGACCAAGCAGATCAATGTCGGCCACAGCATCGTCATTTGTGTGCCGGAATTCAACCACCCGATTCGGATTGCCGAACGCGCCGCGGTGTTGGATATTTTATCCGGCGGACGGCTGCATTACACAACCCCGATTGTTGCGACCATGACAAAGTGTGATACCGACCTGCCCCAACTCCGCTTCGCGCTTGATCCCTCCGTACCCGCCGCCCAAGGCAGCCGGAGACTCGCGGCCTAAAGGAGGCGCTTCATGTCTGATGTCATATTCAAGGTCTCGGGACAGTCGGAATCACCCGCTCGCCTGGCAGTTCAGGTCAGAGGGTTCGAGTTGATCGTTGATGAGCCGCCGGGTCTCGGCGGGGATGACGAAGGACCGAATCCGGTTGAGTATATCCTGGCCGGGTTGGCCGGCTGCCTCAATGTGATGGGGCATATTATTGCCAAAGAAATGGGCTTTACTATTCGGTCCCTGACCATCGAGGCGTCCGGTCCGCTGAACCCAGGGAAATTACTCGGCAAACAGACCGATGACCGGGCTGGATACAAAAATATTGACGTCACGCTCAATGTTGATGCCGATGTGGACCAAGCTACCCTGGACCAATGGCTGGCGACCATAGAGACGCGCTGTCCGGTCTCGGACAATCTGATGAACCTCACCCCGGTGGCGCTCCGGGCGCAGTCAGCCGTGCAGTCGGAACATGGCACGCAAGCCCCCTCACCCTAGCCCTCTCCCGCCAGGGGAGAGGGAACACAAGTGGGGCCGGACAGCCACAGGGGGCTTGCCCCTACCAGGTTGTTTCCCAGTGTGGCGTCGTCAACACGCCCGGCTCGGACCATAGACCGAGGCGCTGGCCCATCTGGATAACGGGTCGGACGGCTTGCATGACTTGGCGCAGAGCCGCTGCCGTCGGACTGGCTGCGGCGTCCTCCCGACCCTGGAGGTGAGACAGGACCGTCTCAACCAGTGTTTTTTGCGCGGGAAAGAGTTTGAGCTGCACCGGCGTATCTGCCTCAATCCCCGCCGCTTGTTTTGCTAGACTCAGCGCCAGCGGGAAGCCGCCGAGTTCGTCGACCAGGCCGATACCTTTGGCATCTTCACCCGTCCAGATCCGGCCCTTTGCCACGGCGTGCACCTGTTCCTGAGTGAGGCCCCTTCCTTGGGCAACTTTCTGCGTAAAATCCTCGTACACACGATCAAGCCAGACCGTGATCCGTTGCCATTGCTGAGGCGTATAATCGAGCGAGCTGGACCACATGGTGGCATTGGTGCTGGTATGCACCTCGTCCGATGAGATCCCGATTTTTTCCATGAGCTCGGCAGTTATCATCTTGCCACCAAGCACCCCGATGGAACCGGTGATCGTGCCGGGCTGGGCCACGATTTTGTCCGCGGCCGCCGCCACAAAATAGCCACCCGAGCCAGCCACGTTGCCCATGGAGACAATGACCGGTTTCCCCGCGTCCCTGGCTCGTACCGTCTCACGCCAAATCGTATCTGAGGCAACATAGGAGCCACCCGGACTGTCCACCCGAAAAAGAATGGCCTTCACCGTGTCGTCTTGCACGGCAGAGCGAAACGCCGCTGACACCGAGTCGGCTCCCATCGTCGGCCCACTAAATGCGGCACTGTATTCACTCTTCCCCCGCTGCACCCCACCGACCCCGTAAATGAGTGCAATCGCTTCCCCCTCGTTGTGCGGGCGACCCATCTGGCGGAGATAGGTAAACAGGCCAACTCGTTCTGCATCCTCACCAATGGTATCTTCGATTACGGTCTGGACCTCATCCCGATAGGCCAGCCCATCAACCAGTTTTTCCGTCAAGGCTTGCGCGCCGAGAAACGGCCCACGGTCAATCAGGGTCCGGACGGCGCCAGCTTCCAAGCCGCGGCCAGCGGCGATGCCCTGCACGATCTGGCCGAACTGGGATTCAATAATTTTCAGGATCGCCTCACGATGGGGCTGGGTATATTTTTTTTCGGTGAACATGTTCAGCGCGTTTTTGTACTCATAGCGGTGGTCCATACGGGGCGAGAGCCCCAGCTTTTCCAGTGTCCCGCTGACGAATGCCGATTCTGCCATCAAGCCGGTGAGACCAATGTCCCCGGACGGTTGGAGATAAATGCGATCAAAGGCGGTAGCCAGATAATACGCGCCATTGCCAGGCCCGAATTCGCCAAAGGTCTCGGCATAGGCAATGGTCGGCTTGCCACTCTCGCGGAAGGCAATGACGGCATCCCGAACCTCCTGGATTTCCGCCAGGCCCATCCGCGGCGTGCCCGCACGCGCAACCAGCGCCAGGACGCGCTCATCATTGGCAGCCTGTTGCAGCGCATCGACAATATCCCGCACTGACGCTGTCCGTTCCATGAGTACACTCGCCAGTGGATCGTCCGGAACATACTCAGCAAACTCGCGCTCGAAGTCGATCTCAAGCACGATGTGCTCTGGCAGACTTTCTTGACTCATCAGGGTGGTGATAACGCCGACAATGGCCATGACGACGACCCACGCTCCAATCAGCATGAGCGTCCGTCCCAGAAATTTTTTCATATTATCTTCCCTCGCTTGATCTTTTTGTCAGAGTAGCAGAGAATTCGGCCTTGCCATATCCGGCCTGATCGTAGCAATCTGCATCTCCGGAGCCTTTTCTTTCGTATAATCGCTTTGCTTCTTATGGCACGAATTCAAGTTGCCGTTACAAAAGAACAGACCCACCGTTTGAATGCCCTTGTGTTGGTTGGCGTTCTGTTGGCTTTCGCGTCGGTCGTCCATGCCGAGAGAACGAACACGTCCGAGGAACGTAACTTCGGCATAGCCCTGCCAGGGGAAAAATGCAGAATCCTTCCGCTGCCCAAATGGACCGAGCCCGAAAAGTGGGCGTGGACACAAATCTGTGAAGGAAAAGAAGCGAATTTCAACGAACGCTTGAAAGAGAAACTCGATCCGAGAAATCCAGCTCATGCTGGCGAGTGGTCGGATGAGCGAAAACTGAGCTCGATTTTCCTGGAAACGATCCTCCTGCACGAGCCCTTCCGTAGCGCCATCCCGCGCCGGGGCGTTCGTATCATCGGGGCTTACTTTCCGAATTTCATCAATTTGATCGACGCATCGATCGAGCAGCTATTGCTACTCTACAAATCTCGCTTCAAGTCGCAGGTTGACATGAACCGTCTGAGGACACCGACATCTATTTCTCTCGAAGGCTCGAAGTTTGACGGCGATCTCAACATGGATTCCATCTCGGTCGGCGACAGCCTGCTCATGAGGGAGGCGGAATTCGGCAAGGTGGTCTTAAGAGGAGCGAAGATCGGCGGCCAACTGAGTATGAGCGGAGCGACCTTCAAGGGGAAGCTGAACATGAATGCCGTCTCAGTCGGTAGCAGCCTGTTCATGGGGAATGCGGAATTCGGCAAGGTGGATCTGACAGGAGCAAAGATCGGCGGCCAACTGAGTATGAGCGGAGCGACCTTCAAGGGGAAGCTGAACATGGATTCCATCTCGGTTGGTAGAAACCTACTCATAAGGGAAGAGGAATCCGACGAGGGAGTCTTGAGAGGAGCGGAACTCGGCGAGGTGGTCTTAAGAGGAGCGAAGATCGGCGACCAGCTGAATATAGAGGGGGCTACCTTCAAGGGGAAGCTGAACATGAGTACCATCTCGGTCGGTAGCGATCTGTTCATGAGAAATGAGGCGGAATTCGATGAGGTAGACCTGATAGGAGCGAAGATCGGCGGCCAGCTGTCTATGGTCGAGACTACCTTCAAGGGCAAGCTGGACATGTATAATGCCTCGGTCGGTAGCAGCCTGCTCATGAGAAATACAGAATTTGACAAGCCAGCTTATCTAATATTTCTCAGCGTCGGCTCCAATCTTGACGTACGAGGTGCCACGCTGAGACGTCTAGACCTTACGGGTTCCCGAGTCGAGGGCGAGATTCAACTTGGATCGTCCGATGAAGAGAAAACTAATTGGAAGGAATGCAAAGACGAGAATAAGGATTGCCACGCCCCCAAGTTGATCCTACGAAACACCAGCGTCGACGCGCTCCAGGACACCAAAGGTGTTTGGCCCGATCATCTGGAACGAGAGTTCGAGGGCTTCACGTATGATCGCCTCGGCGGATTCGACACGAGTGAACAAGACAAGCCTTATGAGCGAGGAAGCTCCTGGTTTATCGAGTGGCTTGCGAAGGACGAGTCCTATTCGCCTCAACCCTACCGGCACTTAGCCGGTGTTTTCCGTGCCGCTGGGCACGAAGACATGGCGGACGACATTCTCGTCGCCAACCGCGACCGCGAGCGTAGAGAAACTGATTGGTGGCCACCCAAATGGTTATGGCTATGGATGCTCAAGCTCTTCATCGGCTACGGCTATGGCTTGCGGTACTTCTACGCGCTGATCTGGGTCGCTGGATTGGCCTTAGTCGGAACCTTCATCCTGCATAGGGCAAAGGAGGAAGACAAAGGCGGTATAAAGCTGGGCTTCTGGTACAGCCTCGACATGCTACTGCCCATCATCCATCTGCGTGAGCGGCACTACACTGATGTGGACCTCAACACGTGGGCTAAATACTATTTTTATTTCCACAAAATTATGGGCTATGTGCTGATATCCTTCGTGCTCGCTGGACTATCGGGCCTTACGGAGAAATAGGGCAGAGAAATTTACGATAAACGCTCTAACTCGCCTCGGGCGGAGTCGGCTCAAGCGTGCCCGACGTTTCTCCGTAGGGCCAGGGCAACCGAATCGGCTCGCCGGCACGATTGAAAATTTCGACCGGGGTTTCCAAGACAGCAATCGCCTGCATCTCTTCGTCACCGGTTGTGCAGATTTTGTGCGGGGTGTAGGCGGGGACGGTAAGGACGCTGTTGGGACCGAAATCGATCTGCTTCCCATCCACCTGGCACCAGCCGGTTCCCTTGAGAACAATAAGAATCTCTTCGCCTGAATGATAATGCGTTGGGGTCGGCTTGCCTGGCTGTGAGGTCTGCATCCAGATTTCAACGTTTCGGGACTCTTTCTTCACCAGGGTCTGGTGGATAACCGCAGGGTGAATAAATTTTTCGATGCCGGTAATTTTCCGAACGGAATACATGGGTGCGCCCTCCCTCTACTTGCGTTGTAAAAGGAACGTAGCAAAGAAGCAGGGACAGGCCAATCAGAACTCAATCTGAAAGCCCTGACGCTCCTGACTCTGTACCTCCGTCAGATAACCCTGCACGCCCAGATACTCCCCCGCCGGATAATACAAATACCCGTGCGTGGCGACCTGCGCCGCGAGCACCTGACTGACCATGGGTGGCGGGAGACTGGCAGCATCTTTTTCCGCTAAGGCACAGACTGTGCCCCCTCCGGCCGAGAGGAGGTGGACCTGCTCCGTATCGAACACATAGGTCTGTTGGGTCCGATTGGCGACCTCTACGGCAACAATAAAAATGTCCGGCGGGTAGACGCCGAAGAGCAACTCGGCCTCCATCGGCGGCAGGGGCCGGATATGCACATACACCTGGCCTTCGGGTCCGTAGCGTTTTACGTTATCAGCCAGCCCATTAAACAAGGAATAAAACGCGCGCCGAAAGTATGTGGTCGGTGGCGGGCGGTTCTTGGTAAGACGCGGGGCCTCTCGCTCGTGATAATCCGTCACCAGTGGGTGCGGAGTATCAGAGGCAACGTCCAGTGTGCTGAGCGAGGCAGCATCGACAAGCACGCCCTGTGGCTGACACTGAACCGTCACCTGGACCAGCGCCGTCTGGCCCGACCGTCTTTGTTGCGCCTGTATCGTTCCGATTTTTCCTGGCGTGGCCCGGGTCGCTACTCGTTACGCGATACCCCATCCGCTCGACTGTCCGGTAGGCGAGTTGCTGAGCTTGTTCGCACGATAAGTCCGTATCAGTGATCTCGTACAATTCGGCCAGCGGCTCGGCCTGTGCGGCGGCCCGGTTCGCTTCCATGCTCGCGAGGACGGCTGCGGAGGAGGCCCTAGCAACTACGCGCGCGGCGGGCTGAGAACGTGGCGCGCAACCAATGAGGGCCGCCAGCATGAGGAGTCCGACCAAGGCCGGGAGACCCTTCATGGCTTGCCCCGGCAGGAGTGTCATTTTAACTCAACTGAGGAACAACCAACTCGGCAAAGCGCTGGAGCATCTCCTGTTCCTGCTTGTACGGAAACACCATCTGGAAATTCTGAAAACCAAGCGCCCGCAACTCCCGCAGGGTTTCGGCCAGGCGCTCCGGCGTTCCCGCCGTTCCCAGCTCTCGTGAGGCCCACAATCCACGCCCGCCCAATGCCTGGGCTGACTCGGCCTCTCGCCGCTTGAGTTCTTTTTCATCTTCAGCCAGCACCACCGCCAGGAACAGCGACTTCTCAATCGCAGAGAAATCCCGCTTCAGCGCGTCACAGTGCCGGCGCAGGATATCGGTCTTTCTTTGCACGGTTGCGAATGAGGACCCCAGCAGGATGTTCCAGCCATCGGCGTACTGGGCAACGATGCGCAGCATGACCTTCTCTCCGCCGCCGGCAATCCAGATTCGGGCCGGTTGCTGCACGGGCTTGGGAGCGCACAGCGCCTCCTGCAACTGGTAGTGCCTGCCAGCAAAAGACGCCCGCTCCTGCGTCCACAACAGCCGTACAACCTGTACCGCCTCTTCGAGCTGAGCGAGTCGCGTTCCAATCGAGGGAAAGGGAATCCCGTAGGCCCGATACTCAAGCTCCTTCCAACCGGCTCCGATGCCAAACTCCATTCTGCCGTTGCTGAGATGATCGAAGCTGGCCGCGATCTTCGCCAAGATGCTGGGCGGACGGTACGAATTACACGTGACTAGCGTTCCCAGCCGCAATCGAGTCGTCACCGGAGCCAGCGCGGTCAGCAGGGTCCACGCCTCCAAGCAGTTGCGCCGCTCGGACCTGGCATCCCAAAAAAGATGGTCCGAGACCCACAATCCGTAAAAACCGAGCCGTTCCGCTTCCTTTGCGATCTGAGCGACTTCGCCGTAGCTAAAGCCAAATTGTGGCTCGATTTGGATACCGAAGCGCCACCCCCGCGCTGGGCTTTCCTGAGCTGTCTGGCCGACCGGCGTCGCTGCTTCAGACGGCGTTGCGGAACCCGCCTGTAAGCCTGCCACCCCGGCGACAACCGTACTCGCGTCCTGCAGAAACTTCCGGCGGCTGATGTCGCGCATACCGGCGAGCCTCCTTTCGAGAGCGCCTACGCCCCGGCCTGCTGCTCTATGACGCCCAAAGCGGTCCGGGCCGATGTCAGGGCGGCTGCGAAGGACACGCTTGCAGGCGCCGGCGGTGGCCCCGCATCCCCCGGTGTTTTATAGCCGCCATAAATGGCGTGCCCGGATTGGAGCCAAAAGCAGTCCGCCACCGCAAAGCCGGCCTGCTTGAACCACGTCAACTGCTCGAACAGCGGCGAGGGTTTGTCGTAGGGATCGGGGGTATGGAAATAATTCCACTTTTCCTGGGTAAATTTTTCAAAGAGCCGGGTGGAGCCGGTCTTTTCGACTGAGAGAGCCTGCGTGATCCGATCCCAACCTTCGCCAAAGGATGCCCAGGCTTCCGACCGTTGCGGTTTGACGATATCGGCAAGCAGGGCCGCGCCGCGGTCTGAAATCCGTTTGCCCATTTCCGTAAACAGCCATTGCTTTTCCGGCCCGCTCAGATGGTGCACGCACAGGGAGGAGACGACGCAATCGGCAGCATCCAGCGAACCGAGCCAGTCTGGCGAGGCCATGTCAAAGGCGGCGATACGACAGCGCTCTCCAAAGCGTCCGAGGTGGCGGCCTGCCTGCTCGCGCATGCTTTCTGACCCATCCAGGGCCAGCACCGTGGCGTTCGGAAAGCAATCCAGCAGGGCGAAGGACAAGACCCCTTCCCCGCAGCCAAGCTCAACCGCGCGGAACGCGTCCTGCTGCTGAAAGGGCAGCAGACTCAAAAGAGTCGCAACCTGCTCATCCCGCGCCGGCACGGCAATCGCCGCCAGCTCGCGGTAGAGTTGGGAATCATCCTCTGTCCATTCCGTGCGCTCTTCAGCCATACGCAGCCCTCCTTAATGTCTCGCCCATCTCCGGGTGGTTCCCAGAGGGGGGACGACAAATGGTAGCACGGCTGCGGGAGATTACGAGCGGTTTGAACTCGAAGAGGGGACCCTCACCCTGGCCCTCTCCCAGCGGGAGAGAGAAACAGAGCGGGTATTTCTTACTGACTGGCTAACGGACCGCGTAACAACTGCCCCGGCAGGGCGCCGGTGTGTTCGTTGTTCCGCAGGACGACTTCGCCATTCACGATGGTCGCCAGAAAGCCATTGGCTTTTTGCTTGAGCCGTCGGGCGCCACCCGGGAGATCATAGGTCAGCTCGGGCACTTGCGGCTCAACCGTTTGAGGATCAAAGATCACTACGTCGGCGTTCCAGCCTTCGCGCAGCAGGCCGCGGCCGGCCAGCTTCCAATGGGAGGCCGGAACGAAGCTCAGTTGGTGCACCGCGTCTTCCAGAGTCAGGGCTTCTTTCTCACGCACCCAGTGGCTCAACAGATGGGTTTGCAGGGAAGAATCCATGATCTGTGAAACATGGGCACCCGAGTCCGAGAAGGTAATCACCGAGCGGGGGTGCTGCATCATCTCCAAGGTGCTGGGCTCATGGGTGTTGGTCAGCGGCTGCATGAAGAAACGCTTCAGCCCATTTTCCAGGGCGAGATCGATATAGGTCTCCACCGGGTCCTGGTTGCGTTCGGCGGCAATCTCGGCAACCGACCGATACGGCGGTACGGCCCTGTCCATGATGGGGAACAGCCATTTGAAATTCGCCACGCGGGCTTCAGCACCAACCGCCCGCGTCCCCTCTTGTGGCGGATGATTGGCAGACTGCACCAGCTTGTGGCGTATTTCAGGATTGCGTAAGGCCACTTCCTGTTCTGCCAGGGGCAGTTTTCGAATGTCGCGCCAGACCGGCAGCTTGTCAAACGAGGTAACCGACTCGAACGACTGCAATACGCTGATGGGACGGCTGTGGACCTGAATAAACATGCGCCCGCCGGCTTCAGCGGTCTCGTCAGCTAACGCAAAAAACGGGCGCCAATAGTCCGGGGCCTTGGGCGCGCTGAACATGCCAAACGTGACCGGCACGCCCGTATCGACAGCCAGGGCTTTGAGCCGATTACAATAGTCCTGAATCCGTTCCGGGTTGAGTCCGGTGTCTTCACCGGCGATTTCAAACACCCCCGAGTTCAGCTCGCCGAGCACGCCGACCAACTGACGGACCTCGTCCCAGGTGGCGAGCCGACTCGCAACCGGTTGGCCGTCAGGCGTCTGGTGGTTGCGCGTGCGCGAGGTGGTAAAGCCGGCGGCGCCCGCTTGTATGGCGCTACGGACTTCTCGCTTCATAGCTTCGAGATCGTCCGGGGTCGCTTCTTCGCTAAAGGCCCGCTCACCCATGACATAGGTCCGCAGCGCGGAATGACCGATATAGGCCGAATAATTGATGCCTTTGGGCAGGCGTTCAACCGCATCCAGGTATTCCGGATAGGTGGTCCAACTCCACTTGATGCCTGCTTCCATGGCTTCCGGCGAAATGTCTTCGGCCCGCTCCAGATTGCGCATTACCATCAGCTTGTCCTCCTCGCTGCACGGCGCGAGCGAGAAGCCGCAGTTACCCATGACCACGCTGGTAATGCCATGCCAGCACGAGCATGTACCCAGCGGGTCCCAAAACACCTGGGCGTCCATATGCGTATGGCCGTCAACAAAGCCGGGGGAAACGACATGCCCCTCGGCATCGATGACTTCCCTGGCGTTCTCACGAATTTTGCCAATGGCGACAATTTTGCCCTCAGCGATTCCGACATCGGCCTGAAAGCGGGGCAGCCCGGAGCCATCAACCACCGTACCGTTTTTAATGAGGAGATCGTATCGCATGCTGCTTCATATAGACTATGCCGGCGTGAGAAGGCAAGCCAGGACAGGCGGACAACTCAGCGATAGCGAAACTTGGGCTTGCGCTTCTCCAGGAACGCAGCTCGCCCTTCCCTGTAATCAGGACCTTCAAAAGCCGCAGCGCGGAGGCGGCGGCTGACCACATTGTCATTCGTCTCCCCTGCGATAATTTCGTTCACGGTGGTTTTCACCGCGCGGATGGTAAATTGGGAGAGGTTGCAAAGCTGCTGGGCAAAGGCGAACGTTTCCCGTTCCAGGTCCTCGGCTTTGAACAGCCGTGTCACAATGCCGCAGGCCAGCGCTTCATCTGCGTCAATGACCTGGGCACCCATGAGCATCTCTTTGGCTTTCGATGGACCAACAAGATCAACCAGCCGTTTTGTTTCGCGGAGCGTGTAGGCCACGCCCAACTTCGCAGGCGGAATGCAGAATCTGGCCGTGCGGTCCGCATAGCGCATGTCACACGCCAGGGCGAGGGCACAGCCACCGCCGAAGCAATAGCCTGCCACCAGGGCGATAACTGGCTTGGAGAGATTGGTTACGGCGTCAAAGGCAGCCCGGGTCGTCTCCTCGGACTGCTTCACCGTTTCCGGCGTGGCGTGGATATTGGGAAACTCGCTGATATCCGCACCGGCTGAGAATGCCTGTGAGGTCACGCCACGAATGATCAGCACTTTAATATCAGGATTCTCCGCCACCTCATCGGCATATTTCTTTATTCCCGCCCAGACCGCTCCGTTCAGAGCATTTAACTTGTCCGGTCGATTCAGTACGAGCACCGCGACTTCGGCGTGGGTTTCAAGGTAAACAGGCTTGTCATTCATTCCAGTCCCTCCCAATGATCCAAGGTATTGTCCAACTCACGTTTACTCCTTCAGGTCCACAAAGGCTACTCTCAAGGCTACGCTATTGATTCTCTACAATCATGCCTGCCTCAACCGGCATTTGCCTCTTGACCACCGTTATGCGGCAGACAACGCCATGTGGTCTTCGGACTATCCTCACACGGCCGCCATCTGGCCTCGTTCGCAGGAGTTTATCAAAGATACCTTTAGCGAGCTGTCCGAGACCGACCGCCGGAAGCTCATCCACGACACCGCCGCCCGCGTGTATCGCATCGAATAAACCTGGCGGGGCCCCCCGACGTGGGGCCCTGTGCCAAACCTCCCTCCTCGGCTCCTGTGGGCAGCAACCCATTACGGCCCTCCAAGCAGCACGCCCCGCTCATTCACCCCTCCGGCTTTTCAGAGTCATCCCGACCGCTTTGCAGGGTTTCCCCTGACACCGCTCTTCCTCCTGATCCACATCTCCGTATATCCTGAAGCGCTACGGAGGATATCATTGCGAAGAAAAAGTTCTCATTTTATATTGCTCCACGCCGTTGTCAGAGTCGTTGCGCTGAGTCTCTTGTCCGCCACGCTGGTCCTGGCCCAATCTTCGCCGCCCATCTCATTACCGAAAATCGAAGTGCGCGGCACAACGCCGTTGATGAGCACCCCCGTAGCGCGTGAGCAAGTACCGGCCAATGTGCAAACCATAACCAGCGAGCAGATTGCGAAACGCGGCGCACTCAATCTGACCGACATCCTGTCACGCGAGTTGGGCGGGGTGAATCTGAATCATGTCCAAAACAACCCGTTCCAGCCTGATGTCACCTACCGTGGTTTTACCAGCTCCTTTCTCATTGGTACGCCGCCGGGACTGAGTGTCTTTGTCGATGGCGTCCGCGTCAACGAGCCCCTGGCCGATCAAGTCAATTGGGATTTGATTCCGACTGATGCCATTGATCGTCTTGAACTCATCCCCGGCTCAAATCCGGTCTATGGTCGGAATACGCTTGGCGGGACCATTGTGATGCAAACCAAACGTGGCTTTACGCATCCGGGGACAACCGCAGAGGTGTGGGGCGGGAGTTTTGCCCGCTATCGGACATTGCTTCAGCACGGGGGCAGTCACGACAATTTTGACTATTTTGTGTCGGGCAATCTCTTTCTCGAAGATGGCTATCGAGATTTCTCAAAAAGCCACGTCGGCCAGTTATTCGGCAAGGTCGGCTATCTGGGGACACAAGACGATTTCTCTCTCTCCCTGACCCATGTGAATAACAAGTTGACCGGCAACGGCCCGCTACCCGAAGGACGGCTCAAACGTGACCGCTCCGCGGTGTTCACCCATCCCGATATTTTCAAACCCGACCTGTGGTTTCTGAGCAGCCAATACCAGCGTGACTTCGGCTCTGGCTTCTCGCTATCGACTAATCTGCATGGCCGCCTTTTGGATGTGGACCAGTTCAATCTTGACGTAGAAGAAACCCTGGATGCTCGGACCAACCAGAAAGGCTGGGGCGGAGCGCTGCAACTGGCGTATCACGGCACGCTGTGGGAACGACCGGTCTCGGTCACGCTTGGCGGAGACTATATCGGGGCGCGCCTTGACCATCTGATCGGGGAGCAGGAAGAGCAAGGAGACGGGGACGCCGGCTTTGAGGTTGTCACCAACGTCAAAACCGAAACCCATGCCGGCGGCCCGTTTTTCACCATCACCGCCCAACCGATTGATAAGCTGACGCTGACCGTGTCCGGGCGCTATGAGGTCACCCATCTCACCATTACAGACCGACTCGCCGGACGTGGAGACGATGACGACGAAGAGGCGGGAACGGATGCCAGTGGCAACCACACCTTTGATCGGTTTAATCCCGCAGTGGGGACGACTTATGCCTTCACCGAACATCTGAGCCTGTACGCCGGGTATAGTGAGAGCTACCGCGCGCCGACCGCCATTGAACTCACCTGTGCCAATCCCGAAGCGCCCTGCCCGGTGCCAGCCGCGATTGTGGATGATCCGCCCCTGGACGCGGTGCAGGGAAAGACCTGGGAGACGGGAGTACGCTGGGCCTTTCCCCCGCATATTGATGCGACCCTGGCCTTCTTTCGGACGGATCTCAAAGACGACATCTTGTTCCGCAACGAACCGGAAAGTCGAGTGCTGGGATTTTTTCAGAATGTGGATGCCACTCGTCGCCAGGGTATCGAACTCCTCTTGCGCGGAGTGTGGCGTTGGGGCAACTGGTTTCTGAATTACACCGTAACGGATGCCACGTTTGGGGATGATATCGAACTGTTTACGTTCGCCAATGAAGAGCGCATAGCATTGGTACGCGACGGCGACCGTCTGCCGCTGGTCCCGCCACACCGGGTCAATGGCGGCATCGAGTTCTTCATCGGCTCTCAGTTACGGCTGAGCCTGGACGGGGCCTATGTGGATGGACAGCGGCTGCGGGGCGATGAGGCCAATCAACGTAGTCGGCTGGACCCGTATTTTGTGGCCAATGCCATAGTTGAATATAACTATAAGAATTTCGATATTTTTCTGCGGCTCGAAAACCTGTTTGCCGAAGAATACGAAAGCTACGGCGCGTATTTTGAGAATGTCGTGGACGGAACCGGCGTCGAGCGCTTCATGAGCCCAGGCGCACCCTTGGCCGTCTTCAGCGGCGTGCGGGTGAAATTCTGAGGAAAGGAGCGGCTGCGCCCGTCCTCAGATACTGAAATCAAGCAGATTGTAATCCTTCATCCCAGCCTTGGCTTCCTCGTCCCAGCAGCAGTGCTCTCCCGATTTAACAAAGGGCTTATAGGGAAACGGCGTTTCGGCCGGGAAGCGCTGTCGGCGCGCATCGATGGCATAGCCGATCACACGCGAACGGGTACGGATACGTTCTGCATCGTACACTGCCGGTGCGCTATGAATTCCTCCACCGTTTACCCCAAGTACTGACGCACGGCGATGAAAGCCGAAGTTCACCGTGACGCGCCAGTCCGGACTGGTATTCGCAAATGAACAATGTAGTAATTGTCGGTTGGAGATGACCACATCACCCGGATTACACACCATGGGAACGGCGTCGGGCAGTCGCTCCGAGCCTGCCTCGGCAACCCTCTTCGGGATATCTACATGGCCGATTTTATGTGTCCCCGGCACGACCCACACCCCGTTTGCCGGGGTGCAGCCGTAGAGCTGAGCCATGAAGTTAAAGCCGTGACTTCCCTGGTCCCACGCAGGACTCTCCCAATGCGTCGTACCATCCTGATGCCAGGCGACCGAAGCCCCTTTGCCCGGCTCTTTGATGAACAGCGCCTCGGTGAACGGAACAAAATCCTCACCGTTGACCGCCTCTGCCACGGCTAACAGGTGCGGATGGGCAGAGGTTCACAGGCTGGCTTCGGAAAATTGCAGAGAACCGATAATGAGATAGACAATTTCTTGGGGGAGGTCAGCAGCCGGGGTGGGCTCCAGCATCTTTACCGGATGGCGACCGTTGGCGAGATCGGTACCACCAAAAGGATCACCGAGCGGTTTGGACCAGAACAGCGTCGTCGCCTCACACTCAGCCGCCAGGGCCGGGCGACCCTGGGCGTCGAGCGCAGCCCCCCGCTCGGTCGGAAGGCGTTCCAGGATATCGAACAGGTCGGCTTCGATATCGTTCAGTTCCTCTTCCCTGAGCACCCCTTCGAAGACATAAAAGCCATATTTCCAATAGGCAGCCAAGATGTCGGTGTGGACCCGACCATCGGCTTGAAACCGAATCGGGCCGCGATTATCGAGCGCGTAGGCCCGTTTCTCCCCTTTACGCAGATACGTCTGCATGGCCGCTTCAGCGCTCCCATAATCGCCCGTTGTCACATCGCTCACTGCCTGCATGTCTGCCTCCGTTCTTTGCATCCGTCACTTAATATGCGCTTCTCAGTCCCCATACAACCTTGGCTAAGCCGCCGGTTGGCTTCCCCGTCCCGATTCCGTTTCGTAGGAACTATACAACGGTTCGGGAAAATCACGCTTTGGTACTACGGAATCGTGAACTGCTCGTGGAGGTTGTGTTGCCGGCTGGCCGAGGTGGCGCGGCATTACCTGAGCCGGGCGCACGGCGAAGCCCGGGGCAACAAGTCCGCGGCGTGCAAACTGGTCGGCCTGCCGAACTATCAGACATTTACGAACTGGATGAAAAAACATGGGGTCGAGGAGTAAGAGTCATACTTGCTCTTCTGACGTTCAAGCCGTGTGACATCGCTGCCGCGATTATGGTAGCCTGCCGCCCATGAAAGAATCTCCCCTGTCCGAGACGAACCGTCGGGCCTACTGGCGTCAGAACCTGACTATTGTCGCGGCCTTGCTGAGCGTCTGGTTCGTGGTGTCTTTTGTCGTCTCGATCATCTTCGTTGACAGCCTGAACGACATCCGCATAGGCAGCTTTCGGCTGGGCTTCTGGATGGCCCAGCAGGGCTCGCTGTACGTCTTCGTGGTGCTGATTTTCGTCTATGTGTGGCTGATGAATCGTCTGGACCGGGCCTATGGCGTTGAAGAGCCGGAGGCCGAGGACACAGGGGCGGCCCGGTGATGGACGTGCTGCCGACCGGTCCGGTTACAACCCGGACCTTCGTTGGCGTTTGAGACGAGAGAACTTAGTTTGGCACCCAGGCGAGGGCCCGGACTTCACCAAACTCTCGCTCCGATTTGTTCCACGACGCACCACCGTCCTGACTGGTGTAGACATAGCCGTGCAGGCTGTTGGCCACAATAAAGTCGGGATCTGCCGGATTCGTGGCAAACCAATACATGGTTGAGTTTGGCACGACGGGTAGAGGGGCGGCCTGCCATGTTTGCCCGCCATCGGTCGAACGCTGGATGGCCCCGACCTTGCCCGGAACGAAATCTCCATTCCCCACAAACATCACGTTTGGATCATCGGCCTTCAGCGCCACGCCACGACAATACGAGATGCCCCGATCAGAGAAACGTGGGAAACCGTGCAGCGACCAACTCTGGCCTTCGTCCGTGCTGGTCCAAATACCATCCGGGGTGGTGGCGATGATTTTTCGGTGCGGCTCAGGGCTGATGGTCAGACCGTGGATATCCTGGTTCAGCTCGCTGTCGCCCAAGGCGGGCAGATGCTCCCAGGTGTCGCCGCCATCGAGACTCCGATGGATACCGTCGATCTCAACACTCGCCCAGACCGTGCCAGGGTCGCGCGGATCAAAAAGGAGGTTGGTGACCTTGGGCGCTCCGGCGAGGCACCGCTCGGCCGCATTGATGGGCAGTTCTTCCCAGTTCTGACCACCGTCCTTGGTGCGGAATACGCACGGCGGTTTGGTCCCGACAAGAATGACGTCCGGATCGTCAGGATGAACGGCAATAGACCAGATTTGTTTTCCATCTGTGGGAGATTCTACCAGGTCCCAGACCGCGCCTTTGTCCTCGCTCCGATACAGCCCCACCTCAGAGCCGGCATACACCACGTTGGGGTTGTGCGGAGACACAACCAGCGCACGAATTTGGATTTCCCCTGGTTCGGCATGGAACGGCAGCTTCATACGACTCCGCCGCCAGCGTGCGCCACTATCCGAGCTATACCACACCCCAGCGCCAACGGTTCCGACACAAATGGTATGTCCATTGTCCATGTTTCCCCTCCTTGGAATGCCGCGGATACTTTTCAACAATTACGGCATAGCACTCCCAGGCCAAAGTGCAAAGATGTGTGTGCTGCAAAGACGTATGGGGGCGGTCTCTTTCCCCGGCGAAGCATACCGGGATATCTTTCCATGCGGCGAACTGGATAATGAGGCCGAGGCTATACCAGCCAGAGGAGCGCGCTATGGCAGAAAATAATAGTGGGGATACCCGCGTCGATGTCTATCTCATTTGTAATGCCAAATATCATGACACAAACTTTGCTCGACTTGAATTGCTCAAACTCCTCGCCGAACACGAGGACGTGTATGTCCGGGTCGCCGAAGATTACCGGGATCATGAGGCCATTCAGCAGTCCACGCTCCTCATCACCTATACCTGCGATGTGTGCCCAACACTGGAGCAACAGGAGGGTCTCAAGCAGTTTCTCAGCAGTGGCGGTCGCTGGTTTGCCCTGCATGGTACGAGTGCACTGCTGGAGTTTGTCGGAGAAAGCCTGGAGACCGACGGCATTGTGATTCCAGGCAAGGTCGATACGCCCCGGAAGGCACCAGCGTTGTCTGACATGCTGGGCAACCATTTTGTGTCGCATCCACCCATTCAGCCTATTCACATCACGGTCGCCGACCCCAGCCATCCAATCGTCCACGGTATTGAACCGTTCGAGGTGACGGATGAGCCGTATTACTGCGAATTTTATGGTGAAATTCATACCCTGCTGGAGTCGCGCTATAGCGCAAAATCGGAGGGCTATGTACGCGAAGACCTGGGCAATGACGACCCGCGCCCGCAGCTCTATCTGCATCCGTACGGCCAGGGTGAAGTCCTGTACCTGACGCTCGGGCACTGTCGCGGTAAATATGACATGCAGCCCCTTATGCCCGTCTGCTCTGTTGAGCGCTGTGCGTGGGAGTCGCCGGTGTACTATGAATTGCTCAGACGCGGCATCCGCTGGGGTAGCGGTCAGCTTGGGCACCGAGAGCGGCACTGAGAGCGACTAAGGTGGCCTAGTGTTTTTTCAGAGGGTAGATTAGGGTGAGGGTAATGGCTGCATCAATCGATCACGTTGCTCAGAATTCTCTCATCCGTAAAATCCAAAAACTACTCCAACTCAGCCGTGATGAAGCCGCGACCGAGCACGAAGCTGCCCTGGCTGCCGCTAAAGTTCATCAGATCCTGGCCACCTACAATCTCTCGTTGACAGAGGTTGAGGCACAAGGCCCACAGAGCGAACACACTATGCGGGTCGAAGGCTGGAAAACGAGCCGCCTGCCCCCGTGGGAAAGGCTGCTCTGGCTCGCGACCTGCAAACTGTATTTTTGTTGTTCAACCCTATCTGTGGGCCGGTCGTTTATCATTGGTCGATTTCACAATACCGTTGTCGCTAAAGAAATGCTGATCTATCTCATTCAAACCGTCCAGCGCTTACGCAAGGAGCATTACGGCAAAGGGCGGCGCTTCTTGGATTCCTTTGCCTATGGCTGTGCCCAGTCCATCACTGCCAAGATCAAAGGATTGATCGCCGAACGAGAGCCAGCCGCAGTCGAGACAACTTTACCTGCGGTGCGGGAAAACTATCGCGACGAGGTCTACACCTATCTGGCTGACCAAGGGACGCGCCTTCGCAGACTGTCCGGCACCACACGCTCGCTGAAGGTCGATCCTGAGGGCTATGCGGCCGGACAGGTGGCCGGAGAGACGGTTGGGCTTGACCCGCAGCTCTATAGCAGCCAGGGGTGCAGCCCGCTGCTCGGGTGAAATAATAAGGGCGGATACGATCTCTCGCATCCGCCCTTCTCTACAGTCAAAAAGAATTTGCGCTTACCGCTGAGCCAACGGCCCGCGCAACAACTGTCCGGGCAGCGCACCGGTATGCTCGTTTTCACGCAGGACTACTTGGCCATTGACGACCGAAGCCAGAAAACCCGCGGCTTTCTGTTTGAGCCGCCGCGCGCCGGCGGGCAGATCATAGGTCAGCTCCGGCATCATCGGACCCACCGTTTCCGGGTCGAAGACCACGACGTCCGCGGTCATCCCTTCACGCAGCAGGCCGCGTCCGTGCAAGCCCCACTGGGAAGCCGGCACGAAGGTGAGCTGCCGGACCGCGGCTTCGAGGGTGATTTCTTGCTTCTCGCGCACCCAATGACTCAGCACATGGGTCTGTAAGGACGAGTCCATAATCTGAGAAACGTGGGCACCGGAGTCAGAGAACGTGATCACTGAACGCGGGTGCTTCATCATCTCCAACACATGCTCCTGGTTCTCATTGGCCAGCGGTTGCAGGAAGAACTGCTTGAGGTTTTTCTCCAGCGCCAGATCGATGAAGGTCTCGATCGGGTCCTGGTTCCGCTCTGTGGCAATTTCCGCGATGGAGCGGTGGGGCGGGTTGGGCTGGTCCATTAAGAACAACCATTCGAAATTCGCCGCCCGGGCTTCGGGACCGACTCCCCGGTTGCCGTCGTCTTCTTGGGTGTGGGCCTCTTCAACCAGTTTGCGCCGGTAGTCGGGATTCCGCAGGGCAGCTTCTTTCTCTTCGAGTGACGCCATCTTCTTGAGCGCGCGCCAGGTTGGCAGCCGGTCGAACGGCGTATTGGTCTGGAAGGACAGGACCGCATTCAGCGCGCGGCTGTGCACCTGCAGGAACATGCGGCCACCCGCGGCTGCGGTTTCGTCGGTTAAATCAAGATAGGGCTGCCAGCAGTCCGGCGCACGGCGCATGCTGAACATGCCGTAGGTCACCGGGACTCCGGTATCGACCGCCAGAGCCTTGAGACGATCCATGTATTCACGGATGCGCTCCGGGTTCTGGCCCGTGTCTTCTCCGGCGATTTCAAAGATGCCGGCTCCCATTTCACCCATAGTGCCGACCAACTGCCGGACCTCATCCCAGGTGGCGAGCCGGCTGGCAACCGGCTGTCGCTGCGGAGTCTGGTGGTTGCGGGTGCGCGAGGTGGTGAACCCCATCGCGCCGGCCTGAATCGCTTCACGCACCGCCTGTTTCATGCGTTCCAAATCCTGCTCAGTGGCCGGGTCGGTAAAGGCGCGCTCGCCCATCACATGGGTCCGCAGGGCGGAATGCCCCATATAGGCGGCATAGTTAATGCCTTTGGGCAGACGCTCAACAGAATCCAGATACTCAGGAAAAGTCTCCCAGGTCCATTTGATACCGGCATTCATGGCCTCGGGCGCAATGTCCTCGGCCCGCTCCAGGTTGCGCATGACCATGTCCTTTTCGCTCTCCTTACACGGCGCGAGCGAAAATCCGCAGTTGCCCATCACCACGCTGGTAATGCCGTGCCAGCATGAACACGTTCCGAGCGGGTCCCAGGAGACTTGGGCATCCATATGGGTGTGGCCATCGATAAAACCGGGGGTGACGACGTGACCTTCGGCGTCAATCGTCTCTTGTGCACTGTCGCGAATGCGGCCAATCGAAGCGATTTTCCCATCCACGATACCCACATCGGAGCGGAACCGGGGCATGCCCGAGCCGTCAATGACGGTTCCATTTTTAATAATCAGATCGTACTGCATTCTCTCTCCTTCTTGTGAAACGGCCGTCAAGCTGACGGGGTTTTCTCACTATGACGAGTTATGGGATACTGCTGCCAAGGATTTGTCAACCTGTCGGAGGAATGCTACGAGGGGTCATCATGAAAACCACACCCATTATCGCACTCTTCGTCACCCTTATCGTGGGCCTCTCTCTCCCCCAATCACTCTGGGCGCAGTCCGTTTTTGAGAACCCGCAGCCGGGTTCGTTTCAAAGTGGCGTCGGGGTGATTTCCGGCTGGGCGTGTGAGGCCGAGCGGATTGATGTTGATATTTTCCTTAATGCGGGTGGTGTTCCTTCTTCCTTTGTGAGTGTCGATATATACGGCGGGGACTACCCTCCTCCTCCAGAGCCGGACCAGACCTATCAGGCCGCATATGGCACTGCCCGCGAGGACACCAAAGAGATATGTGGCGATATCGATAATGGCTTTGGCCTGCTCTTCAACTGGAACCGCTTGGGTCCGGGAACCCATCTGGTCAAAGCTCGGGCCGATGGGGAAGTCTTCGGGACTGCCACAGTCACGGTCACGACCCTGGGTGAGGAGTTCTTGACAGGAGCGAGTGGTAATTTCGTCGTTGAAGATTTCCCGACAGCAGACGAGGACATCCGGCTCCGTTGGCAACAAACTACTCAGAACTTCGTAATTCAACGTCCCCTTCTGACCACCAGAGGGCTGCCGTGGGGGCCCTATCCTCATCCTAACGATGGCACCGTTGGTTACAGTGGTGTACCCCCACACGTGCTGGAGAACCCGCCGCCGGGTTCGTCTCAAAGCGGCGTAGGAATCATTTCCGGCTGGGTGTGTGAGGCCGAGCGGATTGACGTTGTCTTCAATCCCGGCACCGACAATGAGAGGACCTTTCAGGCTGGCTATGGGACCAGCCGAGAAGACACCGAGGGTGTCTGTAATGACATCAATAATGGCTTTGGTCTGCTCTTCAACTGGAACCGGCTGGGCGACGGCCAGCATACGGTCCAAGCCAAGGCCGACGGTGAAGTCTTCGGCAGCGCCACGGTCACGGTCACGACCTTTGGTACAGAATTCCTAAGGGACGTTGGCAAACACGCCCGGCTGGAAAATTTTCCCGACACCGGGACGGACCTCATCGTCGCCTGGCAACAGTCTCTCCAGAACTTCACGATTGCGCGGCTCGATAATCTCGCGCCCCGGATTGCCTCCATCGACGCCATCGGGGACAGCATCAGCAAGGCCTTTAACGCCCAAGATAAAGCGCCTTGTCCAAATGATGATCAAGAGAGCTTCAACTGGGCAACCAGTATCACCCAGGACGGTGTGTTTTGTAGCCACGGTGGGGACAGAGTTTATAGCCAAGCGGAACGGCTTGAGTGTCGGCAGGAAACCATGATTGTGAATACCGATCCCAATACTGCGGTTTCCGGTGCCGAGATGCTCAAGGATTTTTTCGATCAAGCAGAAAACACAAAGAAATCTCTCGGGACGAAACCGGCTCCACGCTATGTAACGGTCGAAATGGGTCATAATGATATTTGCAGCGGCACCATTGAACGTATTCAAACCAACTGTGCAGAAGGGGACGATCAGGACCCGATGAACCACTGCCGAACTACGGAGGCGGCGTTTGAGCGCGAGTTTCGCAAGGGGCTCGATGTTTTGATTACCGTCCCGGACTTGAAAATCGGCATTGCCGCACCCGTGCGGGTGTCTCAGTTGTGCAACCACGCCGCTAAAAGAAACTGTTCTCCTCTTCCTGGAACCTGCGGATCCCTGTGGGAACGGGTTATTACACTCGGCCTACGTGAGACCGGCCTGTGCGGGTCTATCACTATCGACTGCTCTGACGAACGCCTTCAAAGAGGTTACGAAACGGCTCGGGCGTATCGTGACATTATGGCGCGCGTCTCCTCGGAGTATGCCGCCTTAGCTGAGGGGGAAACCTCCAAGGAAATAGAATTCGGCGACGAGCCAGTTGGGGGGAAAGTCAAAGCAGCCGGAACCTCCCTCAACTTCAGCAATGCTTCTTGGGTATACAAGTTTAAGAGCGAACAGATTTCGTGCTGTGACTGTTTCCACCCCTCGTTTCTCGGCCAGGATGCAGCCGCCCAAATCTTGTTTGACGGCTTTACTTGTAGTCCAACGGATGTGTGTTGCGCGGACACTGGAGACCCGGTATCCGACGCACTGTGTACGACCGAAGATACCGGTGGCACCTTTCATCCGGGATTATTCTGACCAAACACAGGGGGAGAGATGGAGCCGTTGCGCGTTATTTCTGCTGATTCGCATATGACAGAGCCGCCCGACCTGTGGACCGCCCGGCTCGACCAACAGTTCCGGGACCGAGCCCCCCGGGTTGTAGAGGACAAAGAAAAACCTGGACATTTTTTCAGGGCTCCCGGTATCACACCCTTCCCGGTTGCGGGTGGATTCTCTGCGGGCCGCAGTGGCGAAGAACTCGAAAAATAACTCAGCGACCGACACCCCAGGAACTACCGGAACATCCCAGGTCGGGGAAACGCTTCAGAACTAGGCGGTATTGCCGTTCACATGCACCCGCGTGAAATAGCCGTTTTCCTCCAGGTGTTGGTGATAGGTAATGGTGCAGTCTTTGCCGAGACGTGCCTCGGCCTCGCTGAGCGCGGCGTCAATCGTGGGGAACGGCTCGAAGCCCATCCGTCGGGCGACCGCCTCGTTTTCTTTCGGCACGCCGGCAGCCAGGACGCCACCCAGATGCTTGAGCGCATACAAGCCCTGTCCATACAGAATGCACGGGTGCGCCCCGTGAAAGGCAAAGCCGTGGCGATACTTGTGGACAAACTCCGGGCGGTGAGCATACTCTTCGGAGTAGGTATCCCACACCTCCAGCGGGTCTTGGATGGCCGGTAACACCTCGTGGTAGAGCGTGTGATATGAGGGGTGGTTGAGCAGACTGAATTTGGGGTCAAAGGGATTGGCGGCGATGAGTATCCCGCCTTTTCGGACCAGGGGATTCTCGTGATAGGCGTTGAACAACCCGGACAAAGCCTTGTTGCGACAGTGAATGGGATTGAACACCGACAGGCGCGAGTAGCCGTCCCCATCAGCCATCCCCATCAACAGTACATCCGTCTGCCCTTCAACATCAGTGACGAGCTGCGAGAGCAGCATATCAATGTGCATCTCCCGCACCGGAGTGATCAGCCCGGCGTCAATGGCCGCAAACTGCTGTGGGCTACTCGTAGTCAGGACGCCCTCTATCTTCATGACGGGCGGGTGACCGCGACGCGCAAGCTCGGCTTCTACCAGGGTCCCCATTTCATTCAGCAGCTTGTGGAAGGAACTGTTTTTGGGGTCCTGGACCGAGTGACCCGAGGCAAACGGCCAGGGACGGTGATGATAGCGGATGGACTCCCAATTACTCATACCCACCAGAATGGACTTCCAGCCGCCCTGGAAGAATCCGCCCGGCACGGACATGAAGATGAACAGGTCAGACTCAACGACCGAGCGGTGGACCATGACTTCCATGCCCCGCCGGGTCATACCCAGATTGACAAACTGATTCGGGTCGGTCGCATCGATACACGCCAGGCGTCCGCCTAAGGTATAGGGCAATCTCGGACCAAGGATGTGGGTCATCTCCTTACGGGTCCACATGCGGTGGAGCGCGTTGGCAACTTTAATCTGGATATCTTCGGGCCGGACCCCGTACTGGTCCAATAAATCGAGTAAGATGGGCAGCCCGAGAATGCGCAAATCCTGGTCGTCGGGATGGTAGTGCGTGGCCCGGCCGTCCTGAATGCCGATGGTGACCTTTGCGCCCGGCCTGACCAGTTTCTCCAGGGCCGGCATGCCAACCGGCTGGGTGACCGCGGCCCGAAAGGCGGCCGCCGCGTCGGGCAGGGGGGCAACCGAGGGCGGCGGTCCGGGCGGGATGCGGGTCCGGTCTATCGGCAGATGCGCCGGCGTCTTGGTCGTGCCACAGCTCACCAGATATTCTTGTGTGGATGCCATCGTCTTCCCTCCTTATACAGCAATATATCCGTTACCAGCCTACGGCGTACGACGGCCGGCGCGGGTCGGCGCCACCAGCCAGCACACCGGTTGTCGGCTCGACGTGAATGCAGCATACGGCCCCGGCCCGCCACACCCAGTCCGGCCACCAGTGCACCTGATGGCCTCGTTCGGACAACCGCGCCCCGGTCTCCTCGGCGATGCGGCTCTCGATATTCAGCCGACCGGGATGGTAGGCGTGCGGTTCAAAGGAGTCTGGGAAGCTGTAGCTGGCGAAGCGCGGCGCTTCGACCGCTTCCTGGGCCTCCATGCCGAAGACCGCACTGTTGAGCAGGGTCTGCAACATGGCCTGGGGCTGGACGTCACCACCGGGCGAACCCAGCACCAGAAAGGGGCGTCCGTCACGCAGGACCAAGGCCGGGTTGGGGGTCAGGCGGGGCCGTTTGCCAGGGGCGACACACGACGCATGCTCCGGGTCGGCCCAGGACTGCGAACCGCGTGAAGACGGACACAGCCCCGTCCCCGGTACGACCGGCATATCAGACGAGGTATCGCTCGGCGTGGCGGAGAAGACGTTGCCCTGCCGGTCTATGACGCAGACATACGAGGTGTCCAGGCCGGGCTGGGCCGTTTCGTTCGGCAGCGGATTGGTCTCAGCGTCAACAACCGCCTGGCAGCGCTGGGGATCGCCGGCCGGCGGCATCTCGGGCCAGGCTTCGTGCTCCCGAATCAAGGCCCGGCGTTGCGCAGCATAGTCCTTAGACAACAGCCCTTCGATTGGCACCTCAACGAAGCGCGGGTCGCCGTAGTAGCGCTCCCGGTCGGCAAACGCCAGCTTGAGCGCTTCGGTCACGGTGTGGATATACTGAGGCGAATTGTGACCCTGGGCCGCAAGATCATAGCCTTCCAAGAGATTCAACGTTTGCTGTAAGACCGGCCCCTGACACCACGGGCCGCAGGCATAGATTTCGAGGTCCTGGAATGTCGTCCGCGTCGGGGGTTCTACGCCAACCCGAAATGCGGCTAGGTCTTGCGCGGTCAGCAGCCCGTCGTTCTCGGCGTGGAACTTGACGATAGCCGCGGCAATATCTCCGTGGTAAAAAGCCGCCCGGGCCGCCTGGAGTCCGGCTTTTCGTCCCTGACTCCGCGCCTGTGCTTCTTCGTCAGCCATATACTGCAAGGTACCGGCCAGGTCGGTTTGTTTGAAGATATCACCCGGCTGGGGAGCCTGACCACCGGGAAGATAAATGGCTGCGTTGGATGGCCAGCGCCGATACTTGTCGGCGTTGGCCTTGATGATGCCCGCGGTAAAAGCATGGATGGGAAACCCGTCCCGCGCAAAACGGATCGCGGCCGCCGCTACCTCACCAAAGCTCATGCTCCCGTAGCGCTCCAGCGCGGTAATCCAGGCGTCGGGCGCGCTGGGCACGACGGTGCGGAGAATACCCGCAGGAATATGGCCGGCGTGCTTGTGCTGAAACATCTCCACCGAGGCAGCCTGCGGCCAGTGACCCAGACCGCTGATCGTCGTCACCTCACGTCGGTCGGCCAGATACAGGATGATCGGAGCTACCCCGGCCACGTTCACCATATCGCTCTGTAAGACGCCTAGGGCGATACCGGCAGCAACACCCGCATCAACCGCATTGCCACCGGCTTCAAGAATATGAAAGCCGGCGTGCGCCGCCAAATAGTGACCGGCCACGACCATGTGGCGGGTGCCCCGGATGGTCGGGCGGTGGGCAGTTACACTTCGTGTTTCGGTTCCGGCGTCAGACAGACTGTCGAGTGACATGAGAGCCCTCCTTCTTTAACGGCGCTTTCTCATCCCCACCGCTCTACGATCACCTTCTTCTCCGTGTAAAAATCGATGGCATCGCGCCCCTGGCCGTGCAGGTCGCCAAAGAAGCTGTCTTTCCAGCCGCTAAAAGGGAAGAAGGCCATGGGCGCGGCAACACCGACGTTGATCCCCAGGTTGCCTACCTGGGCTTCGTATCGAAATTTTCGGGCCGCAGCTCCACTCCGGGTAAAGAGACAGGCCATATTGCCGTAGCGCTGGCCGTTCACCAGCATAATGGCGTGGTCAATATCTTTTGCCGACATCACACTCAGTACTGGCCCAAATATCTCGGTGGTCGCGATCCGGCTGCTCGGCTGGACATCGGTCAGCAGTGTCGGCTTTACGAAATAGCCCTGTTCGTATTGGGCGACCTGGGCCTGGCGGCCGTCTACGATGGCCTGCGCTCCGTCATCGAGGCCGGTTTGGATAAGCTGCTCGATGCGAGCTTTACTCTCTGCTCGAATCACTGGCCCCATTTCCACTCCGGCGTCCAGGCCGTAGCCGACGTTTCGCCGTATGGCCACGTCGGCCATTGCCTCAATAAATGGCTGTGCGGCGTCACCAACCGTGATGGCCAATGAAGCGGCAAGGCAGCGTTGGCCGGCGCAGCCAAAAGCCGACTCGGCCGCGACCTGCGCGACATCCTCAATATTGGCATCGGGCAGAATAATAATGGGATTTTTTGCGCCGCCCTGACATTGCGCGCGTTTGCCGTTTGCCGTTGCTCGGGCGTACACCGCCCTGGCAACCGGCGTTGAACCAACCAGACTAATGGCTCGCACCTCGGGATGATCGACCAATGCATCTACTGTTTCTTTTGCGCCGTTCACCAGGTTGGCCACGCCTTTGGGCAAACCCGTTTGCTCCAATAGGGCAAATATCTTTTGAGCAGTGAGGGGCGTTTTGTCCGACGGCTTGAGAATAAAGGTGTTCCCACACGCAATGGCATACGGCAGAAACCACAACGGAATCATGCCCGGAAAATTAAATGGCGTAATCGCCGCCACCACGCCGACCGGCTGCCGGATCATGGTCTCATCAATACCGCGAGCAATATCCTCGCTATACAGACCCTGGAGTAAACTTGGGACGCCACAGGCAACCTCGACATTCTCAATGCCGCGCCGCATTTCTCCAGCCGCTTCCGTATAGGTCTTGCCACATTCAGTGGTAATGGTTTGCGCCAATTCGTCGAGGTGTTCCTCCAACAGAGTCTTGAATTTGAACAAATACTGTATCCGCTCACCCGCCGGTGTGCGCCGCCACTCAGGAAAAGCACGAGTGGCCGCCCGGACCGTAGCATCAACATCAGGAGCGGGAGAGACTGGTAGGATGGCGATGCTCTGTGCGGTCGCAGGATTCGGAATGGTCAGCGATTCCGTTGCGCTCGAATGACTCCACTCGCCATCCACAAAATTGAGGAGCTGTGTAGTACTCATCCCTATTCTCCCTCCGCTTTGGCCATGGTGCTCTGAATGGCTTGAGCGACTGCCGGCCAGGCAATCATGCTGTAGGTGGAAAAGTGGTGTTCCGCAAACCAAAAGCTGTCATAGCCGAGCTGTTCGGCGTACACGACTTGTTCCAGGTTTTCCTTGAATAATTGCTGCACACCGCGCTCGGCGGCTTTTGTCACGGTAGAGAAAATTCCGAATTTCACCGAACCCTCCCTTTTTCAGAACCGTTTTTCTCTCTACGCCCTTTTCCCCCGTGTTGGCAAGACATATTTTCGGGTATGGTCTCGCACACCCGAAACACTTTTTCATTGACACCGGGTCTGAGATAGACTAGAGCGATTCCATATTCTTTGCATGAAAGGCGTGCGCCATGACTCTCTCCCCGCAAGAGCCGACAGCCGTCAGGCCCGTCATATGTTGTAGCTGTTCCCAGCAGTGTGGCGTGCTCGCCCATATGGAGCAGGGACGGGTCACCCAGATTAGCGGCGATGCGGCGCATCCGATCAGTCAGGGCTTTATCTGTATTAAAGGCCGCCGGGCCGCCGAACTGCACTATCAGGAGGGGCGCGTCCACTGGCCGCTCAAGCGCACCGGCCGGCGGGGCGAGGGCGCCTGGCAGCAGGTCACCTGGGACGAAGCCCTGGACGATATTGCCGCACGGCTCCAAACCTTTCAGCACCACTACGGCCCCGAAAGTGTTGCCGTCACCTTTGGCACGTTTCATGGTGCGGACTGGGGTCTGGGCGAGCGCTTTCTGAATCTCTTCGGCAGCCCCAACAGCGCCGGGCAGGATAAAATCTGTTCCGGCCCAACAGCCATGGCCGAGGCCCTGACCTATGGCTATGGTCCAACTTCGCACACCTCTCCCGTCCCCGGTCTGACGAAATGCATTGTGCTGTGGGGGATGCGCCCGAGCGCCTCGCTGCCCCTGCTGTGGAAGCAGATCGTCAAGGCCCACCGCCAGGATGCGACACTCATTGTGGTTGACCCCCATTACACTACCGAGGCAAAGCGGGCCGACCTGTGGTTGCAGCTCCGGCCTGGGACGGATGCGGCCTTAGCCCTAGGCTGGCTGTCCGTGCTGATTGAAGAAGGTCTGTACGACCGGGAGTTTGTCGAGCAGTACACCACCGGGTTCGACGCCTTGCGACAGCACGTGGCCGCCTACCCACCGCAGCGGGCCGCCGAACTCAGCTGGGTCCCACAGGAACTCCTGGTCAAAGCGGCGCGGCTGTTTGCCCGCAGTCGGCCCGGCCTTATCAATAGTGGCAACGGGGTATGCCAGCTCGGCCCAACCAGCCTCCAGAGTACCCGCGCGATTGCCTGTCTGGTGGCCATTAGCGGCAATCTGGATAAAGAGGGTGGCCACTGCCTGCCCGGCCCTCCCCGTCAGATTGTGGCCAACGGGGACGCCATGCTGATGGACCGGCTGCCCGAAGAACAGTGGCGCAAACGACTGGGGCTTGATCGGTATCGTCTGCTGGGCGACGGGTATAAACGGCTCGATGCGGCCATGGCGCCGGCCTGGCACGGCAAACATCACCTGCTGAGTTGGACGGCTTCGGCCCATGAGCCCAGCCTGTGGCAGGCGATTACCCAGGCCGAGCCGTATCCGGTCAAGGGCCTGATTGTCCAGCACCATAATCCGCTGGGTGGAAGCGGCAATGCCAAACGGGTCGAACAGGCGCTGCGAAGCGCCAACCTGGAACTGCTGGTGGTCCACGACCTGTTTCTGTCTCCGACCGCTCAGTTGGCCGACTATGTGCTGCCAGCCAGTCACTGGCTCGAAAAGCCATCCTTCTCCACTGGCCTGGGCTATATGGGCACTGCCGGCGATTACGCTGCGGCGAGCCACGCGGCCATTGAGCCCGAGCAGGGTCACCGGAACGATTATGAGCTGTGGAGAGACCTCGGGCGGCGGCTAGGTCAGGAGGCGGATTGGCCGGAGACCGTTGAGGAGTTCTGGGATAGCTGTCTGCGACCGGCCGGCCTCAGTTTTCACACCCTTGCTCAGCAGAGTGGACCGTGGATGTCCGCTACGCCACGCTACGGGAAATTCACCGGTCGGTCGGCCCAAGACGCTGGGCTGCGCTTTGGTACCCCATCCGGGAGGGTGGAGTTACGCTCAGCCATCCTGGCCGAACTCGACTACCCGGCCCTGCCCGTCTACGAGGAACCGGAAATCTTTACGCGCTGGTCAAGCGACTATCCGCTAGTGCTGACAACCGGCGGGCGGGTGATCGAAGGCTTTCACCAAAACAGTCAGCAGATGCCCTGGTTCCGCAAGAAATATCCCCACCCGGTGGTCCAGCTTCACCCGCACGCCGCAGCGGAACTCGGCATTGAAGACGGGACGTGGATCAGCATCGAGACCCCAATCGGCAGCGTACGGCACGTCGCCCGTTTGAATGAAACCCTCCATCCGCGCGTCGTCCAGGCCGACCGCTGGTGGTATCCCGAGCGCCCAGGGCACGATCCGGAGCTGTACGGCCTACGGGAAACAAATATCAATATGTGTACCGACGACGACCCGGCGCAGTGCGACCCCATGATGGGCACCTGGCTACTGCGCGGCCTCCCCTGTCGGCTGGTCAAGACGGAGCAGGCACCACCGCCCGGTTCTTCAACAACGGAACAATAACATCTCACCAAGGAGGGAAGACATGAACGCTGACGATCTCGCGCAACGCATCCAAACCCTGGAGAGCATTGAAGCCATCAAGAAACTCAAAGCTCGCTACTGTGCCTTGTGCGACGCGCAATACGACGCGGACGGCATTGCCGAGCTGTTTGCCCAGGACGCAGTCTGGGATGGCGGCGACTTTGGCCGGCACGAAGGCCGCGAGGCCATCCGGACCTTTTTTCAGGGCGCGGCCGCAATTTTTCCTTTTGCCGTCCACAACGTCATGAACCCCATTATTGAGGTGGACGCGGATACCGCAACGGGGCAGTGGTATCTGTTTCAGCCGTGCACCTTGGCCGAGGGCAACCAGGCCGCCTGGCTGACCGGTCGATACACAGAGACGTATGAGAAGCGTGACGGCGAGTGGAAATTCAAACACCTCAGCGTGACGCCCTTCTTCTTTACTCCATACGGCGACGGCTGGGTGAAAAAGCCATTTCTCGGACAGTAACGGCCTGGTCAATAGCGGAGCGGTTGTAGCCGAACGGGTTCACTTATAAGACAATTTCCTGACAAGAACCGCTACGCTCAGGACGATAGAGGAGGAAGATTGTACATGGAGTCGATAACGCCTGAATTGATCTGGGTGCTTCTGGGTATCTCGCTTATTCTGGCGGAGTTCGTACTGCCGGGGCTCATTGCCATTTTCTTCGGTCTCGGTGCACTCGCGGTAGGCCTCTTGCTCTGGGCGGGGATGTCGGGAGAGGGAGCACTGCCCTTTGTCGTGTTCTCCAGTGTTTCTGTTGGTTCGTTGCTGCTGTTACGCGGCCTCTTCAAACCCTGGTTTACAGGTCGGTCCCTGGGCGTACAGGCCACGGGTGAAGACGAGGATTTTGTCGGCCACAAGGCCGAGGTAGTGTCCGGGTTCAGTGAATTGCGGAGTTCCACCGGCAGAGTCATCTATCGTGGCACTCAGTGGGATGCCCGCGCTGCGGTTGATTGTGTGTTGGAAACCGGCGCTCAGGTAGAGATCGTCGGCCGCAGAGGTCCAGTGTTGATAATAGATAAGGAGTAGAAACATGGACATATCTCTCATTCTCTCCTTGGGATTGGCAATATTAGTCGTTGTCGCAATCGCCAAGACTGCTCGGATCGTACCCCAGAGAGAACAATTTGTGATTGAGCGGCTTGGCAAATATTCCCGTACCCTGGATGCCGGCTTCCACATACTCATCCCGTTTATGGACAGGGTGGCATATCGCCACTCTCTGAAGGAACAGGCAGTGGACGTAGCGTCCCAGACTTGTATTACCCAGGACAATATTTCGGTATCTATCGACGGCATCCTCTACATGCAGGTCGTGGACGCTCGTGCCGCCAGCTACGGCATTGAAAATTACGCTTTTGCCGCGTCCCAGTTGGCCCAGACAACGCTGCGTTCCGAAATCGGTAGGATCGAACTGGACCGAACTTTCAAGGAACGCGAATCCATCAACACCCAGGTGGTGGACGGGGTTGACCGGGCATCTCAGCCCTGGGGTGTGAAAGTCCTTCGGTACGAGATTAAGGACATAGTCCCCCCGGCCTCCGTCAAGGACGCTCTGGAGAAACAGATGCGGGCAGAACGGGAGCGACGAGCCGTTGTGGCCGAGTCCGAAGGCCAGCGCCAGGCCAAGATCAACGTGTCCGAAGGCGAAATGCAGGAGGTTATCAACCTGTCGGAAGCGGAGAAACAGAAGCAGATCAACGAGGCAGAAGGTAAGGCCCAGGAGATCACTCTGATTGCTCAAGCTACGGCGAACGGCTTACGGAGTATCGCTGGAGCTATCGATCAGCCTGGCGGTATTGACGCGGTGAACCTGCGTGTTGCCGAGCAGTATGTCAAAGAATTCGGTGCACTAGCTCGGACCAACAATACCCTGATCCTGCCGTCCAACCTCGGGGACATCGGCTCCCTGGTGGGCACGATCATGAAAACCGTTGAAAGCATCAAGACGGGCACTGAAGGTCAGGGCTGACATACGACGGCAGACCGGTCAGCCATCCGGATCGTATTTTCTGAATAGCAATACAGAGTGGAGCTCAACTGGATTGATGACTCTATAGACGGAAAGGAGCAATACATGGGCACTCTGGTCATCGCCGGTGTGCAGTGGGGCGACGAAGGTAAGGGCAAGATTGTCGATCTGCTAGCGCGCGAGGCCGACGTCATCGTCCGCTTCCAGGGCAGTATTAATGCCGACCACACCCCGGTCGTCGGCAAAAAGACGATCAAGAGGAGCTGCCATGCCATCCGTTGAAAGAGAACGTGGGGTCTCGGTTCATTACGACGATTACGGGCAGGGTTTGCCTCTGGTTTTTCTGCACGGCTATTCGTGCAACGCCTGGATATGGGCCTACCAAGTGCCGCTCTTGGCCCACAAATATCGCTGCATTGTTATTGAAGCCCGGGGCCACGGACGTTCGAGCAAACCGCTGAGCGGGTACTCCATTCAAGCGATGGCAGCAGACGATGCCGCGGTGCTGGCCTCTTTGGGAATTGACCGCGCGATTCTGGTTGGCAATTCCATGGGCGGCATGCGGGCCATGCAGATGTGCTTGGACAACCCCGACCTCGTGGCCGGCAATCTGATTATCAGCAGCGCCACAAATCTGACCCGCTTTGTGGACTCAATCGATCTGCTGAGAGACTTGCGGACCAAATACGAGGAGATGACCGACGAATTTGTGCGGCGGTGTTTTTCGCAGCGGACGCGACGCGAGCGGCCCGAGATCTGTAGCCTGCTCAAAAACAACCTGCTCGATAGCGTCGCCTTTCCGCGGCGGGTGGCCTGCGCCCTGGTCGAACACCCGGACGGCGTCTGGAATTGGGATATTACGCCCAGGCTCACGGAGATTAGCCAGCCCACGCTGATCGTGGTTGGCGAAGAGGATGAAGCCACGCCGGTTGAAGCCAACCGGATTCTGGCCGAACACATGCCCAACGCGGACTTACAGATCGTCACAGACGTTGCCCATATGTACCAGATCGAGCAGCCGCTGGCGTTCAACCAGGCGCTGGAGAACTTTGTTGCTCGGCTCGGATGATGGAGGACCGCACGCATGCCGACCACGGAACAGGACACACACCAGATCAGGGCCGTTCTTGAGCGCTATTCCAAAAGCTGGGAGGCCATGGACTGGGAAGGGCTCAAGAGCATCTGGGACCCGAACTATGAACACATCCTCTATATTCCCGAGGAACGCGCGGAGCCGCTCCAAGGCTGGGCCGAGGTTGAGGCATATTTTCGCCATGCCGCACAGTCGGTCATCCGCGTTGGGGCCATGCAACTGAGCGACATCAGCATCGACGTGTTTGGCGATACGGCCTACGCTTTTTGCA
Organism: Binatia bacterium; assembly: GCA_963664395.2. GTDB lineage: Bacteria > Desulfobacterota > Binatia > Bin18 > Bin18 > Bin18. Next base: position 726,183 of record OY761159.2, read on the forward strand.
ATTTCCATTTTGAGGCCGATCTCAGGCGGCTGGCCGAGCCCTTTGTGACCGGTGGACGCGACACCTTTATCCTGCGGCGTACAGACGCGGCCTGGAAAGTCATCCACTACCACGAGTCACGGCCCCACCTCTCTTAGTGTTTGCGTAAAATTCGAGACAGCGCAAATAAGGAGGGATTCATGCGCTTTGGGTTTTTCGATCAATTACCGTGCGCTCCCACACAGTCAGAGCGTCAGCGTTACCACGATATTCTGGCCCAGATTCGCCTGGGCGATACGGTCGGCTTCGATACCGTCTGGCTGGGCGAACTGCACTTTGGGCCGAGCACCTCGATTATGGCCTCACCGCTGATGGTGCTGGCAACCGCGGCGCAGCATACCGAGCGCATCCGGCTTGGCACCGCCGTCACGCTCCTGCCGCTGCACAGCCCAATGAAAATTGCAGAAGAAGCAGCCACCGCCGATATTCTGAGCGGCGGGCGGCTGGAGTTTGGCGTCGGACGCGGCTCCGCGCCGGTTCATTACCAGGGCTATAACGTGCCCATGGAAGAGAGTCGGGAGCGCTTTGCGGAAGCGCTCGATGTTATTCGCACCGCCTGGACGACTGACCGGCTGTCCTATCAGGGAAAGTATTTCCAGGCCGAGGACCTTCCGGTCGTACCGCGCCCCATTCAGAAACCCTATCCGCCGATGCGCATGGCGGCCAACAGCCCGGATACTTTTGCCCTGGCAGGTCAGCTCGGCCTGTCCATCTTTGCCTCGCCGCTGATTAACCCGCCCGACAAACTACAGGGCTATATTGCGGACTACCAAGAAAATATGAAACCCGGCGTCCGGCCCGATGTCGCGCTGATGTTTCCCGTCCACGTTGCCGACAGCCGCGCCCAGGCCCGGGCGGAATACGAGCCGAGCCTGATGAATTTTTTTCGAGCAGCGGGAGAACGGCTCCGTCCGCTCGGCAATACCACCATCAAAAGCTACGAAGCCTTCAAGCAGGTGGTGGAACGATTAGAGCGGGTCAATTACGAGGGGCTGGACCAAGAGATGGGCGCGTTCGGTGACCCCGCTCACTGCATTGAGCGCATTCAGCACTTCAAGCAAGAATTTCCCATGGCCGAATTTATTGGTTATTTCAACCAGGGCGGGCTGGTCGATCACGCCATTGTCAAGCGCTCCATGGAGCGCTTTGCCAAGGAAGTCATCCCGCACTGTCGGAATGAGTAAACGTGCTACCATCTGCATGTCTGTTGGAGGGCCGTTTACTCATTGTAGGACCCATTCAGTCTGGCTCGACAGTTTTTTCATTGATAAAAGGAAACGTATGAGTCAAATAGTGCAGATCGACTTCACCGCACAAATCTGGAAGGAAGGCGATCAATTTATCGCCCATGCCATGCCGCTTGATGTCATGAGCGCAGGCCAGACCCCGGATGCAGCCAGACAGGCATTAGACGAGGCAGTCTCCCTCTTTTTAGCAACAGCGACCGATATGGGCACCCTGGAGGAAGTCCTGCTGGAAACCGGCTACGAACTGAGACAAGGGTCTTGGGTGAGCCCGCCCTGGATCGCACTGGAGAGGCACTCCGCAGCAATTGGTATTTGAGGAAGAAGCAATTCTCAGTCGCTATTTTGCTGCACTACGGTGTAATTTGCTCTGGCTGCGCAACCAATATCCCGGAAGTCCAAAGCGCTCTCGGACTGTCCATTCAGTATCGTGAGGAGGTGGAGCGTGTCCTTCCAATTACACTACAGCATAGACGGCGAAGAGATTACCGTTGTTGCCATTGGGCTGTTTGTCGCCCCGAACAAGATGCTGCTCGAATTGATGCGACTCGGCGTGCGCGTCATCCTGGTCGAGCCCATTATGGGAGCACATCATGGCCGCGGTCTGCCCGACCGGGAGCGTGGCCCCCTGAATCGAGCCGGTGTCAGTATTCCCTGGCAGATGCTGCATCGCGGCATGCAGGCGGTGGCCATCGACTTTCGCCAGGAGGCGGGCAGACGACTCGTGCTCGACCTCATTCGGGAAACCCACGTGCTGGTCAGCAACTGGCCGCCGCGCATGGCGCCCTGGCTCGAATACGCCCATCTGGTCGAGCACTGCGGCCCGTCCGTCATTAAAATCCAGTTCGACGGCAGGCACGACGGGCGGGCGGCCAACGATTACTCCATGCAGGGGGCGACAGGCTTGGCCCACGCCACCGGCGAGCCGCACGGCAGACCGCTCACCATTCCGGTGGCGTTCTTTGATATGCTCACCGGGCTGCACGGCCTGAACGCCTTCCACGTCGCCCTGCGTCGCTTGGCGGAAACCGGACGGGGCGATTGCTATCAAATCTCTCTGGAACAGGTTGCGTTCCAAACCCTGGCGGAGTTGGGCTGGTATGCCCAGGCTGAGACAACCGGCGAGGGTCGGGAACCCATTGGAGACAACCTGTTGGACGCCGTCCATGGTCATTACTGCGCTCGGGACGGCAAGTTCGTCACCCTGAATCTGATTGGCGATTCGGTCCTGCGTCGGCTGCGCGAAGCCACGGGACTGCACCGCCTCGCCCTCGACGAGCAGGGCCACGAGATTCACGGCGACCACGCCCGCTATGAGCAGGTCGATACGATTAAACAACAAATTGCCGACTGGATTGCGGCCCGCCCGCAGGAAGAAGTACTCACGACCCTGCGCCAGGCCGGGCTGGTGGTCGAGCCGTGTCGGGACAGTATCGAAGCGGAACAGTACGCCCGGGGGCTGCCCTGTTTCCATCACTTTGACGACCCCGATCTCGGCTCTATCTGGGTGCCCGGCCCGGTGATCGAAGCCCGCGACCTGGAACCCGTCGACCTGCCCAGCGCCCCCCATCCCGGTGAGCACACCCACCTCGTCCTCAAGGAAGTCCTGGGACTGGCTTCAGAGGACATAGCGGACTTGGAAAACCAGAAGATTATTGCCGGTCCACCACCGGAGAATTCCTGACCTAGGGCCGCGCGTGACTGCGCGTCGTCAATTGTGATCGCGGATTCTCCCCTCCTTGGAGGGGAGCCCTTCCGACACAGTTCCGTTTTCAATCAGCCTCATCCAGCCTCATCATCCGGCCATGGAACGATGCCAAACGGCAGGCGGGTGCGGCGCAGGGATAGACTCCGTTTGATTTGTCGGACGCGGCGGTTGATCGATGAGAAAAGCGCAGCCGTCTGAGCCCAAGAGAATATGATTCCGGCCCATACGCCAGAATACTCTTTGCGTCGAGCAGCTTTTCAAAGGCAGTCAGCCAGCTTTCATAATACGTTGGTCGCGTCTCAGGTGCCTGCCGGTCCGCACTGGCAATCTCGGCTATCAATCGCTCTTGAAACTCGGACCATTCATAGAGATGCTGTTCACATAAGGCGACCGCCATGGCAAAGGCTTCCCCTTCCCACGGGTCTTGGAACTGAAGCTCTCCACTTTTTCGAGGCAGAGCAGCATTACCGTGCATGTCAGATACCTGTCGCTGGGCACGTCGCTGAGAAAAACCGGGCGGCTGTTTTTTCCCAGGCTCGACCTGGGCCACCCCGATCATTGCATCCCGCGTGACTATGGCCATGAGCTCATCCTGTGTCATCTGCTCCGTACCGAATGGGCGCTCCGGCAGGACCATATAGCGAGTCTTGAAGTTACTGTTCCAGACCTGAATCCGGATGTCTTCGGCGAGTTCAAGCCCAAATTCCTGGAGCACCTCACGAGGCCGGCCGGTGACTCTGGAGCGATACGACTGGCTCTTATACCAGAATGGCGGCAGGCCCAGGACCGGCCAGGGTAACACGAGCATAAGGCACAAACGATCACATTGTGCGTCTCCGGCGTATTCTCCACCACGGCCAGATGCTCGCCCTGCAAGCCGCCAAAGCCCAGCTCGGCGATGGCGGCGGTGCCATTCTCCAGCAGACGGGCCTTATAGGCGGGGTCCGTCCAGGCCCGAGCGACAACTCGACAGCCGTTCAATGGACCAATATCGTTTTCGTACGAGTCCAGAACGGTATCGAGCAATTCATCGGAAACAAGATTTTTCTCAACAAGTAATGCCTCGATGGCTTTGACCTGAATCTCTCGTTCCCGGTTCTCGGCCACGGTCAGGAGACGTTGTTGAAACGTCTCGGCAGGGTCGTGGACGTCGTCGTGGTCGCTCATCTTGCACGTCCTCCTTGTATGGGACCGGCGCTTCTCCTACGGGCATCCTACAACCGTTCTGCGCACAGCAAAAAGGGTGGCCTCACGACCACCCTTTTTGCCTGCAAACAAGAACTGCGACCAGCACTGCGATTTGCTACCTAGCTGCTATCTAGCCGGCCATGCCCAACGCGGCCAGTGGTTCGCGGTCCACGACCGGGTCGCGCGTCACCCCGTTGCGATAGGCCACCGAGCCTGGGGTGCGTTCAAACGGATCAACCAGATCAATCTCTTTGGCATATTCCCGCAGTTGCGGGGTCAACTCCTGGGCAATCAGACGCATGCTCGTTTTGCGGTCCTCGTCACCGACCGGTCCCTGGATATTGAAGAAGACAAAAATGCTCGGACGCAGCACCCGCAGCAGAGTCTTGGCCTTAGGCAAGACCGACTCCGGGGTGCCGATGAGGAGTTGGAGATTCTTCTGCGCCTTGCCGTAGCCCTTGAGCAGTTTCTGGCGGACGGTATCAAAGTCGGTGGTGTCGGGCCGATCATCGTCCGACTGAGCCCGCAATTTCTCGGGGCTGACGCCCAGCCAACTCCCACCCGGATGTTTGGCCAGCATGCGGATCGCGCCCTTGGAATTATAGCCCGGCGGCAGGGTATGCTCGGGACGTGAGAAGGCGTTCTGGCCGCCGCCGAACACGAAATTCTTGCCGATTTCCTGGGCCTTCTCTTCCGTCTCGGCCAGAAAGGTCGGGATCAGATAGCCAAAGTTTTCCGGACCGGCCTGATAGCCGTGCTTGGCAGCTTCATCGGCGTATAAATCCCACAGGTCACAGGTCGGTCCCAAGGCCGTGCCCAGACCCAGATAGGGGTAGCGGTGTTCCGCACACCAGCGGACCGTCTCCGGACTCAACACACCGGGAATCCACATGGGCGGATGCGGCTTCTGGTAGGGCAACGCCCAGGGGTTCACATGCCGATAGTGAAAATGCTTGCCCTCGTAACGCCACGGGCCGGGCCGGGTCCAGGCCTGCACGATAAAGTCGTGGGCCTCGTTGAACATCTCCCGATTATAGGCCGGGTTGGCATTATTAAAGAACTGCTCGCTACCCGCCCCGCGCACCCAGCCGGTGACCAGGCGACCACGCGAGATCAGATCAATCTCGGCCAGCTCTTCGGCCATGCGGAGCGGATGTTTTAACGTCGGCAACGGATTGCCAATCAGGACAATGCGGACTTTATTGGTAATGCGGGCTAAAATTGAGGCCTCAACATTCATGACGCTGCCCATGCAAAAGGGGTTGCCATGATGCTCGTTGAGCGCGACGGCATCAAAACCGAGTTCTTCGGCATAGCAGTATTCGTCAAGATAATAATTGTAGTCGTTGGCCGCCTGCTCGCGGTCAAACAGGGCGTTGGAAACGGCGAAGTAGCCTTTGTTCTTGAGGATTTCGTCTTCGTTGAGGCCGCGATAGGGCCGTTCGGTGAAATATGAAATCTGCATGGGGAACTTCTCCTTCGTACGAAAACGTCACACGCGATTACGACGCCAGAAAGTCTTGCACGATTTTGACAAATTCGGCTGAGTTTTCAATTTCCGGACGATGGCCGACATTGGCGATTTCCACCGCCGTAGCCCCGTCAATCGCCTTGGTGTAGGCGTCGATACAGCCCTGCGGCACGACTTGATCCTCGGACCCGCGTACCAGCAAAGTTGGTATGTTTTTGGCGCCACGCAGCAGATACGGCAGGCTGGGGTTATGCATATAGGGTTCCCAGCCGATACGCGCACTTTCCGCGCGGGCATCTTCAAATGCCTCGAATTGCTCCGGCGTCATCTCGCCGCCATAAATTTTTCCGAACTCCGCGGTGTCCGGGTCCGCCACTGTTCTCCGCAAATGGGTCCGAATCGTCACCGGGAAGATGTCCATAATCTCCCCTGCTTCGGGTTTGAGCCCCATCGGACCCACAAGAATCAGATGGTTGAATATATGGGGGTCCGCGGCAACCATTTCCGCGGCAGTATATCCTCCGGCTGAAAAGGCGATCACGTCAACCGGGGCCAGTCCCATTTCCCTGACCACCATATTATAAAACCCACCCAGATCACGGAAATTCCGAATCCACTCCAAGCACGGGGTTTTTCCAAAACCAGGCTGGAGCGGAATCACAAAAGCATGCTCCGCCGCAAGTTCGTCATTCCATTTCACCCACCCAGGGAATCCCAGCTCATCATGCAGCATTAACAGGGGTTTACCTGATCCTCCCTTAATGAGCGTTAATTCAGCTTCGGCTACATGAGCCTTTTGTTCAGTCCAGTTTGCCAAGGGTCTTTCCTCCTTACTCAGCGTTTTCGCGCGCGGGCGCCTCCACCCTCCTACTCCCCCTCATGAGCCGATTACTTTAATCAGCCCGACCCAAATTGTCCACACTTCCTTGAGAAAGAACAATCAAGTCTCGCAAGTCTCGCAAGTCTCAGACTGGAGCCGGAACTGAGCTTTCTCTTGATCCTTTCCTGCTTCAAGGGATAGGAATACTCTTGTCCAAGAGCAAGAGAAGGAGGGTATGATTGTGGACGCATTCGAGTACGCTGCTCCGCAGAATTTACAAGAAGCCGTTGCCTTGCTGTCCGAGGCAAATGGTGAGGCGCGCGCCCTGGCCGGTGGGACCGATCTCATTGCCCAGATGAAGGAGAACCGCCGGAGTCCGTCTCTGGTCGTTGATGTCAAAAAAATTCCCGAGTTGAATGTTCTCTCTTATACCACCGGACTCCGCATTGGGGCGGCCGTGTCGTGTACGCAGATCGCAGGTTTTGAGCCAGCCACGGCCCACTACCCGGCCCTGGCCGAGGCCTGCGCCCTGGTCGGGTCGTATCAGATACAGAACCGCGCCGCGCTGGGCGGAAACTTTTGTAACGCAGCCCCATCGGCTGATGCCGTTCCGCCGGCTTTATCCTATGGAGCGACGCTGGTGATTGTCGGGTCGAACGGACAGCGGGAGATTCCGGCAGAGGATTTTTTTGTCGGACCGGGCCAGACCGTGCTTGAAAAAGGCGAAGTCCTGGTCGAGATTGCGCTGCCCCCTCCCCCCCCGCATTCCGGGGCGGCCTACCTCCGTTTTATCCCCCGCGAAGAGATGGACATTGCGGTTGCCGGGGTTGGCTCGTTTGTCCAACTCCACCCGGACGCGCACACCTGTGAGCAGGCCCGCATCTCGCTCGCCGCAGTGGCCCCCACTCCCGTCCGGGCAAAAGAGGCAGAGGCGTTTTTAGCGGGTAGACATTTGGATGACACAACGATTGCACACGCCGGAGAGCTGGCGTCCCAGGCCGCCAGCCCGATCTCCGATGTGCGTGGCTCGGCTGCCTATCGTATTGAATTGATAAAGGTACTGACACGGCGCACGCTGGGGAAGGCGCTGGCAAGAACACTGGAAAGAGCGAGAGGGTAACCATCATGAAACAGGCGATTGAACTGAACGTCAACGGCGAACCGCACGACGCGCTGGTCGATACGCGTGAAACGCTGCTGGACACCCTGCGTTACAAGCTGGGATTCATGGGGCCAAAGGAAGGCTGTGGCAACGGCAACTGCGGAGCCTGCACGGTCGTCTTGAACGGCGCGGTCGTCAATGCCTGCCTCGTGTTCGCGGTAGAAGCTGCCGGCGCAGACGTGACCACGGTCGAGGGCGTTGCGGCTGAGGGCAATCTCCACCCCGTGCAGCAGGCTTTTATTGAACACGGTGGTTTGCAGTGCGGGTTTTGTACGCCGGGTTTTATCATGTCGGCCAAGGCATTATTGGAGCGCAACCCCAACCCGAGCGAATCCGAGATTCGTTTGGCGATTTCCGGCAACCTGTGCCGCTGTACAGGCTATGACAAAATTGTCCGGGCGATTCAGGCCGCGTCGCAGGCTCTTTCACAAACTGCATGAGGAGGGACAGCATGGCTCAGTATAGTGTGATTGGAACGTCTCTGGCCAAAGTTGATGCCCCGGAGCGGGTCACGGGCAAAGCGGCCTATGGTGCGGACCTCAATCTGCCTGGCATGCTGTGGGCGAAGCTCGTCCGTAGCCCGCATGCCCACGCCCGCATCAAGAAAATTGATACCAGCCGGGCGAAAGCGCTGCCCGGCGTAAAGGCCGTCATTACCGCCCACGACCTGCCGCCCCTGCCAAAAGGCGCGACCGCTCCCCTGGTGGGAGAAGTCAGCATCGACATGAGCGCCATCCGAGAGATCGTCATGGCCTCGGATAAAGCCCGCTATCACGGTCAGGTCGTGGCCGCCGTGGCTGCCACTGATCCGTTTATTGCCGAGGAAGCGGCCGGACTGGTTGACGTCGACTATGAACCCCTGCCGGTCGTGGAAGACGTGCTGCAGGCCATGCAGCCGGATGCCCCGCTCGTCCATGAAGACCTGCATACCCTCGAAGAGGCGACCCAGGAAAAATCCGGCCAGCCGAGTAATGTTTCCACCCATATGGTCTATACACGAGGCGATGTTGAGGCCGGTTTCAGAGAGGCCGATGCGGTTATCGAGAAAACGTATAAGACCCAGATGGTCCACCAGGGCTATCTGGAACCCCAGGCCTGCGCCGCGCGAGTCGAGCCCAACGGCAGAGTGACATTGTGGACCTCGGCCCAGGGACATTTCACCGTCCGGACCCAACTCGTTACCCTGCTCGGTCTTCCCGCCAGCCAGTTGAATGTCGTGCCCATGGAGATCGGGGGCGGATTTGGCGGGAAAGCCCTGGCGCTGTTTGAACCAACCGCTATTGTCCTGGCCCAAAAGACCAGCCGACCGGTCAAACTCGTTATCTCCCGAGAAGAGGTGCTGCGCGCAACCGGCCCCGGTGCTCCTGCGGTCATCACGGTCAAGGCCGGCGCGACAAAAGACGGGAAGATTACCGCGCTGACGACGACCATGCGGTACGATGCCGGCGCATTTCCCGGCTCGCCGGTCGCCCGCGGTCTGCTGGTTGGTTTAGCGCCGTATAAATTGGCCAATATGGTTGCCGAAGGGTTTGACGTACTGACCAACAAGCCCCGCGTTCAAGCCTACCGCGCCCCTGGCGGTACGCCGGCAGCCTTTGCGGTTGAAGCGCTCATGGATGCACTGGCGGATGAGATCGGCATCGATCCCCTGGCCTTTCGTCAGAAAAATGCAGCCGAAGAAGGCGATCTCCTGCCGCTGGGCATGCCGCTCAACCGCGTCGGCTTGACCGAGATGCTGAAACAGATTGAGGCGCATCCGTGCTGGACCACGCCGCTGGAGGGACCCCACCGCGGACGGGGGTTGGCCTTGGGCTACTGGATCGGTGGCTCCTTCACATCGAGTGCCGAGATCAAGATCAATCCTGACGCGACCGTCTCCATCTTTGTTGGCACCGTTGATCTGACCGGTACCCGTACAACTATTTTACAGATGGTGGCCGACGAACTTCAGCTTAACCCTAAAGATATTACCATCACGGTTGGTGATACCGACACCGCGCCTTTTGCTGACCTGAGTGGCGGCAGTCGGATTACCTACACGATGAGTGTGGCGGCCCATCAGGCCAGTCAGGATGTGTTGGCACAGCTCAAAGAACGCGCCGCCGAAAAGCTCAAAGTGTCAGCCGCTGAGGTTGAGTATCAAGCAAAACGTTTCTGGGTAAAAAACGATTCCAAGAACGAGGTCGGCCTCGCAGAACTGGCCCGAGAGAGTGTCTCCTGGGGCAGCGGGCCTATCATCGGCAAAGGCAGTACAACCCGGATGCAGCCGGCCCACGCGTATGCGGCCCATGTCGCTGATGTCGAGATCGATCCGGATACGGGCAAGGTAACCATCCTGCGCTATACCTGCTTCCAGGATGTCGGCAAAGCCATTAATCCAATCCAGGTTGAAGGGCAGATCCAGGGTGGAGCCGTGCAGGGCATTGGGTGGGCGCTGAATGAAGAATATATTTTTGATAACGGCGAGCTGCAAAACGCCAGTCTGCTGGACTATCGTTGTCCGGTGGCGCTTGACCTGCCCATGATCGAAACCGTTCTGATCGAAGTCCCCGCCTCAGAGGGCCCGTATGGGCTGCGCGGAGTCGGAGAAGTGCCCATCGTTCCACCGGGCGCCGCCCTGGCAAATGCGATCTACCGCGCCACCGGCACCCGGCTGTACGAATTGCCCATGAATCCGGAACGGATTTTTTGGGCTACGCACGGCAATGGCGCAAACGGGTCGCATAAGCCAAATGGATCAGACGGATCGTAGAGGTCCGCGGTGTTGCCTTGTAGAGGCGGTCCCGTTTTCCGCTGCCGCCGCCGAGCATCTTGCGGGCGGGAGCGACCGGCACTACTCCGCGGTACTGTCACTACCCGTGAACACGATGTAGCCGGCCGCCTCTTGGGCTTTGATCCGCTCCTCAAGTATGTCCGAGAGGAGGATCTTGCGCTCTTGGGGGAATTTATCCCGATAGAGATGGGGGCGCAGAAAAAATTCCTCGGGAGTCCGAACCCCGGACTGTGTTTTGAGCGGTGCCGGGAACCAGGTGCGGCGCATAAAGTCGGGGTTAAAAAAGACATCCTTGTCTTCCTGTGTCCAGGCCCGCATTTCCTGCGCATCATGGATTCCGTAGGAATAAAAATCCTGCTGCGGGTCCCACCATAAAGTAATCAGATTGTGATAACCACGTTCTTTGAGGCGCGGATTCATGAGTGCCGCGAGCCGCTCTTCCAGCAAGACCAGCTCTCCTTTTTTTCCATACAGCTCGGTCCGTAGCGGATAGAAAGCGTGCTGGTCTACCCAGAACAGGATACGCGGAACGTAGTAATCCGGAATCCAGTCCTGTTTGGCCGTGGCTTCTACCAGGTAGCAGCCTACCCCGCCATCTTCTCTATAGTGAGCATACTCATCGCCCATCAGCTTCAACTCATGGGCCGCCACGTCGCGAAAAGACCCGTCCTCATTGCGCAGGGTGATGGACTGCCGTGTTTTCGGAAATCGGGCGGTCTCATATAAAACGTCAGTGCCCAGCAGCCGCCAGGAAAACTCCCAGGCGTCTCGCCCGAGAAAGTCATCATAGGCCATGGGTTGGTTGGGGAATTTGTCCTGACGACGGGGTTGGGGGAAACGGCGCACTCTGCGCAGGGTTGGAGAATAGCCGAACACGTCGGCCTTTTTTGTGGTCTGCCGGTCCGTACGGGACGTGATGAACAGCAGTTGGTTGCCTCGATTTTCCGGGGGGGCAACATCTTGTGCCAGCCAGCGCGAATAGACCTCGCCCGGTTTGGCGGTGAGTTGTCCGACCAGCCCTTCGGGGGCGCGGTGGTGAATCAGGGTGATAATCTGATTGATGAAAAGATAGCCGGTGGGAGTCAGGGTTCCGGAATCCTCAATCTGCACACAGTCCCAGCGCGGCATGTGAGGGAACTCCATAATCCGATAGCCTATTTCTTCGGCTGTATAGGGTGGCTTGAACGGATAGGGTTCTGCCGGCATATACGGGAAGCCTGCGTGTCGGGGCGCGTCAGTTGAAAAATCGAGGCGGGCGAGTTCCTCTTCAGAAAGCTCGGCTATTGTTCGCCAGGTCCGACTGTCATTGTCCTCAGCCGAAACCGCTCTGTCAGGGATACCCCCAAGCCAGACACCCAAGAAGAGTATTCCCCATAGCCAGCGGTGCAGGATGAAGATCGCATCGGTCTTCCCTCTCGACATACGTCCCTCCTTTCCAAGGCAGGTAGCCTTACCATACTCAGCATGAGAAGGGGAGAGGTTGAGGAGAATAGTTGTCGAGTTGCGCTCCCCCGATCTGCAATCTGAGTATTATGCGACAGGAAATGCAGGAAATGCAGGAAATGCAGGAAATATCTGATGCGTAATGAAAATGTCAGCATCCTGCCGAGCAAAGAAAACCAAATGGATTTCTTTGAGAGAAGCGTTGGCCGCTAAGAGGTCGGCAATTGCCCGCGAGGCAACTGCCGCGGCCTCTTCACGCGGATAGCCGTACACGCCGGTGGAGATGGCCGGGAAAGCCAGCGTCGTCAGGGTATGCTGTACGGCCAGCAAGAGCGCATTGCGGTAACAGGCAGCAAGAAGATCAGCCGCCTGTTCTCCGGCAGCACCATAGACCGGCCCAACCGTATGAATCACATGTTGGGCCGGCATTCGCCCTGCCGTCGTGATGACGGCTTCGCCCGTCGGCAGACCATCAGGATAACGAGTCCGCCGCAGTTCCCGACAGGCCGCTACAATATCCGGACCGCCCGCCCGATGAATGGCGCCATCCACACCCCCGCCACCCAGCAAGGTCGAGTTGGCCGCATTCACCACGGCATCGACCTGCTGTTGGGTAATGTCCCCCACCAGCACGGAAACGCGACCATTAAGAAATGTGGGCAGTATCGAATCCTGCGACATACGAGCGGCCTCAAGTAAGGGCCCTCTCTCGATTTAATCTTCCTGAACGGTCAGTGCCCCTGACGGACATTTGGCAACGACTGCCCGGACTTCGTCCTCCGGCGCTGCGCTCGGATCGATCACGAACTTCCCGTCTTCGACCTTAAAGACTTGCGGCAGACTCTTCACACAATTCGCCGAATGCGTGCAGACTTCCTCATCCCAATTCACTTTCATACTACGCCCTCCCGTATGGTGTTGATTTCCGTACCCTAGCGCTTTCAATAGGCAGTCGGCAAGGCGGCTTTACAGCGGCAGGCTGTTTGTGTCACCTCTCACCGCAGGAGCAGATAACAAAAGTCGGCCTTCTGAGGCCCTTGACTGCCTGACTTTTGTGGCATTCCTCGGACGAATCTGTTAGAGGAGGGGCAGGAGGGCCAGCACCGTATGAAACAACTCCGCGTGATTACCGATAAATGCACAAGCTGCATGCAGTGCGAGTTGGCTTGTGCCTTTGTCCAGACCGGGACCTTTCAGCCGTCCCGGTCTGTCATTCGCGTCCACATCTTCGACGAGCAAGCCGTCTACGCGCCCTATACCTGCTTCCAGTGCGATGAGGCTTGGTGTCTGACGGCCTGTCCGGTGAATGCGATTGCCATTGACCCGGACACAGCAGCGAAAGTCGTGATGGACGATGTGTGTGTCGGCTGTGCGGTCTGCACGGTTGCCTGCCCCTACGGCACCATGTTCTATAACCCGGATACCCACAAAGCCTTCAAGTGTGACCTGTGTGGCGGCGACCCGGCTTGCGTCAAGTCCTGCCCGACCGGCGCACTCGAATACGTGGATATGGATCAGCCGGACTGGCTGGCGAGCTGGGCGGACAAAGTCAACCAAGGCTTTCAACATATGCAGGACGAAGAAGGAGGCAACGCATGAGCGCGACGAACATAATGAACGGTTGGGTCGGCACTGTCCTGCGCGTTAATCTGACCACCGGCGCCATCAGCAAAGAGCCGCTGAATGCCGAATGGGCCAGAGACTATGTCGGCGGCCGCGGGCTCGGCGTCAAATATCTCTACGAAGAGATGGACCCCAGTGTCGATCCGTTCAGCCCGGATAACAAAATGATCTTTGCCACCGGTCCGCTGACAGGCACCAACGCCTCGTGTGGCGCACGCTATATGGTCGTCACCAAGGGCGCGCTGACCAATGCCATTACCACCTCGAATTCCGGCGGCTTCTGGGGACCGGAAATGAAATTCGCCGGCTATGACATGATCATCCTGGAGGGCAAGGCCGAGAAGCCGTCTTATCTATGGATATATGACGACCGGGTTGAACTGCGTGACGCGACCCACCTGTGGGGCAAGACGGTCTGGCAAACTGAAGAAAAGTTGCGCGTCGAACTCGGCGTGCCGGATTCCATCATCGCCAGCATCGGCCCGGCAGGAGAAAATCTAGTCCGCTTTGCCTGCATTATGAACGACCTGCACCGGGCCGCGGGCCGGTCCGGCGTGGGCGCGGTCATGGGCTCCAAGAATCTCAAGGCGATTGCTCTGCGCGGAACCGGCGGGGTGTCCTTGGCCGACCCGCAAGCCTATATGGAAGGCCAATGGGCCATGAAGGAGAAGCTGCGGCAGTCGCCCGTGACCGCCGAGGGCCTGCCCATGTACGGTACGGAAGTGCTGGTCAACGTGATTAACGAACACGGCGCACTGCCGACTCGCAATCACCAGGAAACTGTCTTTGCAGAGGCCGAAAACATCAGCGGCGAAACCCTGACCGAGACCCGCCTGGTTGCCAATAAAGCCTGTTTTGCCTGCACCATCGCCTGTGGCCGGGTCAGTACTCTGCCGGGCGAAGCCGCCTCGAAATACTCGGTCACAACGAATCCGCAGAACTGGAAAATCGCCGGGGAAGGCCCCGAATACGAAGCCGCCTGGGCCATGGGCTCCGAATGTGGAATCGGCGACCTGGACGCGCTTATTAAAGCCAACTGGCTGTGTAACGATCTGGGTATGGACTCAATCAGCTTTGGGGCCAGCGTGGCCGCGGCCATGGAGTTGTTCGAGAAGGGCGTGATCACACAGAGTGAAACCGAGATTCCGATTGAGTTCGGCAGTGCGGAAGCCTTGATCGTCATGGCCGAAAAAACGGCCTACCGCCAGGGCTTTGGCGATGCGATTGCCGAAGGCTCCAAACGCATGACCGAGACGCTGGGTCGGCCGGAGTTCTTTATGGGCGTTCGCGGGCAGGAGTTTGCCGCGTATGAAGCCCGTGCCATCCAAGGCATGGGACTCGGCTACGCGACCTCAAACCGCGGCGCGTGTCATCTGAAAGCCTATACCGTTGCTGCCGAGATTCTCGGCCTACCGCGTCAGATGGACCCGCGCGCCACAGAAGAGAAAGCCGAGATTACCAAAATATTCCAGGACGCGACCTCAACCGTTGACGCCACCGGCCTGTGCCAGTTTCTCACCTTTGGGGTTGGCCTGGAAGAAATGTTGCCCCAACTGTCAGCCGCCACCGGCGTGCCGTATACGCTTGAAGGACTCATGCAAATCGGCGAACGCATCTGGAACCTGGAGCGGCTGTGGAACGAGCGGGCGGGCTTCACCGGCAAGGACGATACGTTGCCCAAGCGTATTCTGGAAGAGCCCATCCCGTCCGGCCCGGCCAAGGGCGAGGTCAACCGCCTGGGTGAAATGCTGCCCGAGTACTACGAACTGCGAGGCTGGGATAAGGACGGCATCATCTCCGAAGCAAAGAAGAAAGAGTTGGGGCTGGAGTAAAATATTCAGGCCCCCTAACCCTCTCCCACCAGGGGAGAGGGAATAAGAATCGAAGAGGCGACCGTAGAAAGAAGAGCCATGGCACAACATATCATTATTGGTGGGGGACCGGCCGGAGTGGCGGCGGCGGAGACGCTCCGCGCCACCGCAGGCCCTGAGGCGGAGATTACGCTCATCTCCAACGAGCCGGCCTACTCGCGCATGGTCCTGCCCTACTATCTGGCGAACGATATTCCGGAGCGGCATGTGCTGACCGGAGACGCGGCCTATTTTGAAAAGCATGGCATTGCATCCGTGTCCGGTCAGGTTGAGCACCTCGATGCCCAAGCCCGCACAGTCACACTCGGTGACGGCTCAAGCCACGCGTTTGATACCTTACTCATCGCCACCGGCTCTTCGGCCCAGCGTCCTCCCATTTCCGGCATTGATCAGGAAGGCGTGTACACATTCTGGACGCTCGCAGATGCAAAACAGGTCATGGCCAAAGCGCAAGGCACGCCCAGGGCGGTACTCGTAGGTGCCGGCTTTATTGGCTTCATTGTCCTGAACGCCATGGCCAAGTTGGGCTGGAATCTCTCAGTGGTCGAAACCGAGCCGCAGGTCCTCCCGCGCATGCTCGACGCCACCGGCGCGGAAGCGGTCGGAGGCTGGCTGGCGGACCGGGATGTGGCCGTTCATACCGGCGCCCAAGTCCAAAGCATCACCCGTGAGGACGAGACCCTCAGCCTGTCGCTGAGCAGCGGTGCAAGCCTGAGTGCGGATATTGTCATTTTGGCCACAGGCATTCAGCCCAACCTGGGATTTCTCAACGGCTCCGGCATTCACATTGACGGCGGCATTGTGGTGGATGACCGCATGCAAACCAATATCCCCGGCATCTACGCGGCAGGTGATGTCGCGGCCGGACCGGAACTGTTGAACGGCTCGGCCGCGGTTCATGCGATTCAACCAACCGCCGTGGACCACGGCCGGATTGCCGGCGCCAATATGGCCGGCAAAGAGACGCACTATCCGGGCAGCCTGCTGCTCAACGTATTGGATGTCATCAATCTGCACTGCGCCAGCTTTGGCCAGTGGCGCACAGATGAGACAGATGCGACAGATGGGAATGACTCGATCACAACAATCTGGAACCCGACACGACCGATTTATCGCAAATACGTCTGGCACGGGGACCGCATGATCGGGGCGCTGTTTGTCGGACCGATTGACGACGTCACCATGCTGAACGACGTTGGTATGGTCAAAGGACTCATTCAGACGAAGCTAGCCCTGGGAAACTGGGCGGACTACGTAAAAGAGAACCCGACCGATGTGCGTCGAGCCTATGTCGCGACCGGCGTAGCGCAGAAACTGGTCGGTCAAACACTCTTAGGCGCACCCGCCACAGCGCGTGCCTACCGGGTAGACGGTAAAACGCCCCAAGCCTGGCAAAAAGACTCGCACGCACCCCTCATCGGTTCACGGCCAGACACGCTGGATACGCTCCCGCGAACACCGACCCCAGGCATTGGAAAGGGTGAATAATCGATGCAGGTCAGTATCAAACTCTTTGCCACTCTTCGGAAAAAACTCCCCAAAGGCTCTATGGGGAAAGCCACGCTTGACCTCGTAGATCAGGCAACCATCAACGACCTGATTCAACAACTCGACGTTCCCCTCGACCTGGCCCAGATGGTTCTGGTCAACGGCGAGCAAACCCGGGAGTTCGATCAGGCGCTTACGGACGGCGACCAGGTCAGCATATTCCCACCGGTGGCGGGGGGAGCGAGTGAAGCCTCTTACGTGAAAAGACGGTAAGACCTTATTTCTATAACCCGCCTTTTCACTGCCCGCCTTCCTTCAGCCAGTTCACCCACTCAGCGGGGAATAACCGGCAACACCACATGCGAGGGATGCGCGTCATCATGAAAGACGCGCTGCAGGGCGGGCTCCAGGCGACTGGCCTCGCCACCGGCCTCGCCGGTTTGCGGGTTGCGATCAAAACGCGGAAAGTTTGAACTGGCGATGTCAAGACGAATACGGTGACCTGCTTTGAAAACATTGCTGGTCGCCCACAGGTCTAGGGTAAACTCGTAGACCTCACCTGGCTTGAGGAGCGTGGCCTGAGCTTTCGAGACTCGATAGCGGCCACGCATGATCCCGTCAGTCAGATTCTGGGCGTATCCTTCGGGATGCACATCGACCAGCTTGGCCGTAAAATCCGTATCCACCGCGCTGGTGGCCGCATACAGCGTCAGCGTGACAGGTCCGGTGACCTCGACATCCTGCTCAAGTACGGGGGTGGTGTACACCAGGACGTCTTCCCGCTCTTCCACCGAACGTTGATCGAACGCGCCACCGGGTACGGCCGCCGGCCAGCAGCATAGCCCGCCGCCTTTGGTCGGAACGGGGTGACGCGGATCAGACACAAACACGTCAGCCGGTTCGCTCCGCGGAGCCTCGGGACTTAATGTTCCATCACCGCGCAGGCTGTTCGCGTTGCCGGCACTGTGCAAATAGTAGGGCGTGTAGCGCGTCCGAGCCAGCGGCCATTCGTTTTCATTCCGCCAGGTATTATGACCCATGACAAAAATACGCACCGGCGGCTCTTCCAACAGGCCGTTCTGTTTGCCCTTGAGCCAGTAGTCAAACCATTTGAGGTGCAGGCCGTCCAGGTCGGCGGCTAATGAAGTACTCGATAACCCGAAATTCGCTTCGCCGACAATATTGCTCAGCGGCAACGTATGGTGCCACGGGCCGATAACGAGTTTCTGACCGTTTCGAGCCTCTGCCGTAGCGCCCCGCTCACGCATACCCAGATAGTTCCGAATCGTGCCGCCCAGGAAGATGTCATACCAGCCGCCAACATTACACGCCGGAATGGGAATCGTGTCATGCCGATTTTCGATATTGAGCTGTGCCCAGTAGTCGTCATCGTCCGGATGCGCCAGCCAGTCGTAAAAGTACGGCGCCGACTTGCTCAAGAACGGAAAATCCTTAAGCGGGAGATGACGAAACGCCTCACACATATCATCAATCCCGGACAGGAGCTGTCCGACGTCGTCCCGCAGTTCGGGCTGTTCCCTGGCAAGACGCATGGCCGTATCGGGCGCCAGGCCGGTCATGGTCCAGCTCGCATTAAAGCCAAGCGCAAAGGCTCCGCCCTGATAGGTCCAGCCTTCGTGATAATCGGACGCCGTAATCAGCGGGAAGATGGCTTTCAAATGGGGCGGCTTGCTCAAGGCGGCCAACCATTGGGTGGCACCAACGTAGGACGCGCCATACATACCCACGTTCCCGTCCGACCAGGGCTGTACGGCACACCACTCAACGGTGTCGTAGCCATCGGCTATGTCATCCCGAAAGGTGTAGAACTCTCCGTCCGAGGCGTAGCGTCCACGCGAGTCCTGGATGACAACGGCATAGCCCTCACTGGCTGTCCGGATGACATCAAGCATGAGCATGGAAATAGTCGTCAGCCCTTTGTCGTACGGGGTCCGCTGCAAGATAACCGGATGCGTTCCCGTAGCCGGGCGATAGACATCGGCTCGCAACAGCGTGCCGTCCCGCATGGGGACGGCCACATCTTTTTCAACAATCAGTGTGGACTCGCTCATACTCGCCTCCTTAATTTCCAGACACACAATCGACCCGCCCGAACAGGGCGGCCAGTCGCTCGCAGTCTGTCGCGGCCAGCGGCTCTTCGAGCAAAGAGGCAACATTCTCTTTGAGATGCCCGACATTGCCGGTTCCGGTCAGGACGCTGTCCATCCCAGGCTCGTGCCGACAGTAGCGGTAGGCCGCCTCGGGAATAGTCCCCGCTTTCCCATTTTCAGTCAAAAAGCCAAGCAGGTTCTGGGTCTCACACAGGGCTGGATCGATTTGGTTTTTGTCTTTGAGTTCAGCCAGAATCTTTTTCAGGTAATCCGGGCGGCTGAGCGCGTTCCGCACGGCAAACATGCCCATGGTCCCAATGCGCTTGGCCTGCGTTTTTGGGAACACCCGCTGGCGGGCGGATTGGTTCAAAAAATTAAACCCGATCATCATCACATCCCAGCAGTCGTCCTGAAGCGCCTGCTCCGCCATCGCGTGCTGCGGGTCGGGAATAAAGGCTTCGGTCACACCGACAAAGCGTACCTTGCCCTGCTCTTGCAGCCGCAGCAGTACCGGGCAGAGCGTGTCGCGGGCGTATTCATACTGCTCGACCCGGACGCCGTGCAGATAAAAGACATCCACATAGTCGGTCTGTAAGCGCTTGAGGCTGTGTTCAACCCCGCGCCGGAGTTCACCGCTTGGGTCGTCACTCTCACGGGCCGGACACAGCTTCTTTGTAGAAATGACGAGGTGATCGCGGACAACGCCCTGTATCGCCTTCCCCACAATGCTCTCAGTCCCATAGGCTTCGGCAGTGTCAATCAGGTTGATTCCCAAATCCAATGCCTGGCGAACGACCTCAATAGATTCTTGCTCGGTTCTGCCGGTTTTCTGTCCCAGTCGGCTGTGGCCGCCACAACCCAAGCCGGCCACGCTGACATTGAGACCAGTTCGTCCGAGGGTGGTGTATTGCATATGTATATATTCCCCGCCCAGTGAAGCCGCGCAGCCTGGAGTCTGGAATCCCCAGACCATATGCTCCCTCCCCTCTTTTCTGCAAGACCGTTCAATGCAGATGTCCAATCAAGATGTTCAATCGAGGAAAGAGAGCGCCTTGCTTTTCGTACGGTCCGGCGCTATGGCCAGAGAGAAGATTGGTACACACTCATCAAAGGAGGGAGTCACACCATGGCGAACAAAGATTTTGAAGTGAAACAAATCCTCAAGGCATATCGGCAGGGGCTGATCTCAGACGAACTGTTCGCAGAACAGATGCAAGAACTTGGGGCAAACGGCGCGACAGGCGGGCTTGATGTTGCCAACGTCTTTGACCACCGGGGGAGCCTATTCGCGAAGCTGCAGGAAACCCCTATGAGTCAAACCGTCGCATTCACCCTGCCGGCCGGCTATGGCAACGACACGGAGAATACCCACAAGGGCGACCAGATTATTTATGCCATCGAAGGCTGCGCAACCGCCAAAGTGTCCGGCACAGAGCAAGACATCAAAGCCGGTGATGTGCTCATGATTCCGGCCGGCGCTCCCCATACTCTTCGAACCGGGAACGAATCGTTCTTTGGCTTGACCATCCTGGCGCCGCCGGAACTGTAGCCACTCTCGGACGACCTCTTCGGCAATACCGGGGGGCGCAGCCTGCTGCGTCCCCTACGCTAACGCCCGGATCACCTCATCCGACGTACATACCGTTGTCAGCCCTCCCAGGGCTGCGCCTAAAATCACCCCATGGGCTTCTTCGGTCGTCGCCGCACAGCAGTCTTCGGGAATGAAGATGTGATAGCCGCGGTCAGTTCCGTCCCGGGCTGTGCCTTCGACCACGCCATCTGTGGCGATGCCGGTCAGCACCAGGTGGGTGCGCCCTTGGGAATTGAGAATGGCTTCCAAAGGACTGGCGTAAAAGGAACTCACCCGCGTTTTGGTAATCACCAAGTCTTCCGGCTCGGGGGTGAGGTCGGCATGGATGTCAGCTCCCCACGTCCCGTCCTGTAAGGCTTCCATTTGCTTGATCACCTGAAAGACCTTTACGTGCTCCAGTAAGTCGGAGTAATCCGACCGGTAGGCATGTCGAACATGGATGATCGGTACGTGCGCCGTCCTCCCCGCGGCAGCCAGGGCGCTGATATTTCCCAAGATGTTCTTTTCCTTAATAAGCCTGGGCATGGCCCCGCCAGTCAGGTGCCCGCCAAATTTGCCGTCTTCATGCACAATATCGTTCTGGCAGTCCATTATCAGAATGACGGTTTTCTCTTTTGGCAACGTTAGCGCACTCATGCGACCCTCCTCCTTTTTGTGTCCTCTAGTGTATCCGGCGTATTCACTCTGATCCTATATCAATAATATTTTGCTCTGTCGCGCCGGCGTGTGGCAGAGCGGATACATCACCTCATTTCAGATTGACAGACCAGAACATCCTCTATCTAATCGCGGCTGATGAGAGAGCCAGATTCCTTGGACGACCTCAAGAGCGAGGGCGGGCGAGCAGACCGCGGCGAACGGGTCTTCTATGGCTGGCTGATTGTCGGCGTCCTGTTCTTTATCTCCATCATCGACGGGGGGTTCACCTATACCTTCTCGACCTTTCTGAAGCCGCTCACCCAGGAGTTCGGCTGGTCACGCGCCGAGACCGCCACGGCTTTCTCCCTGTATTTGTTCGTTGCCGGCCTCGTCCTGCCCGTGTGGGGATGGCTCATCGACCATGTTGGTGCCCGCTGGGTCTTTCTGCTGAGCGCACTCATTGACGGCGTCGCCCTGCTCTTGCTCAGCACAGTCCACAGCCTTACCGGCTTCTATGCCTTATACCTGTTTTTAGGTGTCGGACTGGCAGGGATCGGCCCCATGCCCGTGGGTAAGGTCATTACCCAATGGTTTGTGGCCAAGCGGGGCCTGGCCATGGGCATCGCCCTGGTCGGCGCGAGTGGTGGCGGGCTGGTGCTCGTACCGCTGTGCGGTTTTTTGATCGCTGAATTTAGTTGGCGGCTGGGCTACCAGGTCCTGGCCGCCTTGTCCCTGTTCGGAATGCTGCCCCTGGTCTGGTTCTTTGTCATCAATACCCCAGAGGAAAAGGGACTCAAGCCGTTGGGGCAAAATAGTCCGCAAAATAGTCCGACAAAGAATCACACGCCGGTAACGCCTGAGCAAAAGCAAGAACCAAAACAGGACGCTCGGGACTGGACACTCAGACAAGCGCTGTCCACGCCAACCTTTTGGCTCTTAGGGGTCGCATTCTGTCTGGGGCTGATGGCGGCTGGGGCTGTGCATGCCCACCAGGTCGCATTTTTTCAGGATGCCGGTTACAGCCTCGAGTTGGCTTCAACGATTACCGGCATCTCTTTAGGCATGAGTATGGCCGGGCGGTTTCTGGCCGGCTGGGTCAGCGAACACGTCCGCCACCCGCACGCCCTCCTCGCCGAGTGTCTGTGCATGCAGGCGGTCGGCATCGGGGCCTTACTCTATCTGGAGAGCCTCGGGTTCTGGGCGCTGGCGCTGTTCGTGACGCTCTTTGGACTGGGGTATGGCGGCATGATTGTGCTGTGGCCTTTGACGGTCGGACATGATTTTGGGCGGCAGTCTTTTGGGGCAATTGCCGGTGTACTGGGTACGTTGGGGCTGAGCCTTGGAGGCGCGCTGGGACCCATCGTTGCCGGTGCGTTTTATGATAACACCGGCAGTTATGACTGGGCGTTTGTGTCTTGCGTGGGCGTGTTTTTCGTGGGCGCAGGGGCCGCGGTCATGGCTCCGGAGCCGCGGGCTGTGTAGGGCAATCTGGCTTAGAGCAAATTACGATGCTGTGGAGCCGCCCGCTGGATGCCGGATCACGTCCGGCATGACGGAAGCTACATGGCTAGAGCCTAGCGTAAAACGCTCTAGCCGGAAGCCCGCGGACCCCGCAGCAGCTGACCGGGCAACGCGCCGGTGTGTTCGTTGTGACGCAACACAACCTCGCCGTTCACGACTGTGGCCAGAAAGCCCTGAGCCTTTTGCTTGAGTCGCCTCGCGCCAGCCGGCAGATCATACACGACCTCGGGTAACTGGGGTGCGACGGTCTGGGGATCAAAGATCACCACATCGGCGTTCCAGCCCTCACGCAACAACCCTCGTCCGCTCAGACCCCAGTGAGAGGCAGGAATGAAACTCAACTGGCGCACCGTCTCTTCCAGCGTCAGCGCCTGCTTCTCCCGAACCCAATGGCCCAGGACATGGGTTTGGAGTGAGGAGTCCATGATCTGTGAGACATGCGCGCCGGAGTCTGAAAAAGTGATGACCGAGCGCGGGTGGCGCATCATTTCCAGCACGTGATCTTGATTCTGGTTGACGAGCGGTTGGAGGAAAAATTGTTTCAAGCCCTTCTCCAACGCCAAGTCAATAAACACCTCGACCGGATCTTGCTGACGCTCCTCAGCAATCTCGGCGATTGAACGATACGGTGGAGTGGCGGAGTCCATGACAAACAGCCACTTAAAATTCGCCGCGCGCGGCTCCGCGCCGACCCCACTGTTCGGATTGCGCGGCTTGTGGTGGGCGGCTTCAACAAGCTTCTGGCGTGTTTGCGGATTACGCAGCGCGGCTTCCTGGGCGGCCAATGGGAGTTTTCTGATATCGCACCACACCGGCAAGGTATCGAACGGCGTGGCCGTCTCGAATGACAGCACAACATTCAGCGGACGACTATGCACCTGGATGAACATCCGCCCACCCGCCGCGGCTGTTTCGTCGGCCAGGCTAAAAAACGGCTGCCACATATTGGGCGCTTGGCGGCTGCTGAACATACCAAACGTGACCGGCACGCCGGTATCAACGGCAAGCGCTTTGAGCCGACCGAGATATTCATCAATCCGTTCGGGGTCGAACCGGGCGTCTTCGTTGGCAATTTCAAACACACCGGCGTTCAGCTCACCCATGACGCCCACCAGTTGGCGTACCTCCTCCCAGGTCGCCAGCCGGCTGGCAACCGGTTGACCGTCCGGCGTCTGATGGTTGTGGGTGCGTGAAGTGCTCAGTCCGATAGCACCAGCCTGAATAGCGGCCCGCACTTCGCGCTGCATGGCTTCCAGGTCTGTCGCACTCGCTGCTTGGGTAAATGCGCGCTCACCCATGATATAGGTACGCAGCGCCGAGTGACCGATATAAGCGGCATAGTTAATGCCCTTCGGTAGCGCCTCAACCGCATCCAGATATTCCGGGTAGGTGGTCCAACTCCACGCAATACCCGCTTCCATTGCTTCCGGGGCAATATCTTCTGCCCGTTCAAGATTGCGCATCACCAGCAGTTTGTCCTGCTCGGCACACGGCGCGAGAGAAAAACCACAATTCCCCATCACCACACTGGTGACACCGTGCCAGCAGGAACACGTCCCCAGCGGGTCCCAGAACACCTGGGCATCCATATGGGTGTGGGCATCGACAAAGCCCGGAGCGACCACATGCCCCTCGGCGTCAATCACCTCGTGCGCACTGTCGCGGATTCTGCCGATAGCCGCGATTTTTCCGTGGCTGATACCGACGTCAGCCTGAAAGCGGGGCAGTCCCGAACCGTCAATAAGCGTACCGTTTTTGATAAGCAGATCGTATTGCATCCTCCTTCTATAAACGAGGCGGAAGCTCGAAAGCAAGGCATGGAAAACCGGCCGAATCTGACGTAGAGTATGCACGACAAATGGTAACCATAAGGAGGGAAATCCCATGTCAGAGTATAAACTCATTTCAGCAGACTCACATTTCGTTGAGCCACCCAGCATGTGGGCCGAACGTATGGATAAAAAGTTTCGCGACCGCGCCCCCCGCACCGTCAAAGGACTGAACGGCCGCGACGGGGAGTGGTTCGTGTGTGAGAATATCACCCCGATGTCAGTCGCCGGCTTCTTTGGTGCCGGCGTGCCCTCGCCAGACCTTCCTGAGCACAGCAAAAAGGGCTTTGATGAAGCGCCCAAGAGTGTCTGGGACGCCGCCTATCGGATCGCGGATCAGGATCGGGACGGCGTACAGGCAGAGGTGATTTATACCTCCATGGGGATGCCGCTGTTCGGGTTGGACGACGCGGAACTCCGCTATTCCTGCTTTCGGGCCTTTAACGGCTGGGCGACCGAGTATTGCAGCTACGACCCGAAACGTCTCGTCCCACTCGGCCTTATCACGCTGGAAGACATTCCACTGGCCGTGGACGAACTGCAACGTATTGCCAAACAGGGCATGCGGGGCGCCATGATCTGGGCCGAGCCGCCGGACGACCGGCCCTATAGTCATCCCGACTATGAGCCTTTTTGGGCCGCCGCCCAGGACCTCAATATGCCGCTCTCGCTCCACATTCTCACCGCCCGGAGCGGCACGGGCGCAAACCAGGCGAGTGGCAAGGGTTTTCTGCTTTCCCTGGCGACCCTGCATCACCAGATTGAACGCTCGATTTCCGAGATGGTCTATGGCGGTGTGCTTGAGAAGTTTCCCAGCCTCAAGATCGTCTCGGCTGAAAACGATGTCGGCTGGATGGCTTATCTGATGTACCGCCTTGATATCGTGCAGCGGCGGCTCGGTGCGCTGGGAAACATGGACCTACCGCT
Source organism: Binatia bacterium (assembly GCA_963664395.2). GTDB lineage: Bacteria > Desulfobacterota > Binatia > Bin18 > Bin18 > Bin18. The sequence goes on from OY761159.2 coordinate 751,631, forward strand.
ACGTGCCAGTGATTATATCAAGCGGCAAGTCTACGCGACCTTTATCGCCGACCCGGTGTTTGTGGATTCTCTCCATCGCTACGGCCCGGACAACACCATGTGGTCGTCCGACTATCCGCATACGGCCGCAACCTTCCCACGTTCGCAGGAGATCGTGAAAAAACGGCTGGGCGCACTTCCCGAAGAAGATTTGCACAAGATCGTGTATGGAACGGCCGCACGCGTATACGGCTTGGAGTAAAACATATCGTCTCCAGTCCTGTTGACGACGCCGTATAAACAAGACAGGGCCGAGGAAAATCCTCGGCCCTCGTTCATACATTTGTTCATAAAGAGGAGTCTATGAAACTCTCACAGCCCCGCATCACACCAATCGGAGAAGATGAATGGACGGACGAACAACGCGAGTCACTAGAAGCCCGCTCCCGGGCGGGACATGTCTATAATGTCATTGGCACTATGGCTCGCCACTGGGAAGCCTCAAAAAAGTTTCAGGTCTGGGCTTACCACGTCATGGGTGACACCTCGGCCTTGGTCCCGAGAGAGCGGGAGCTGTTAATCCTGCGCATCGGCTGGCAGTGTCAGGCCGAATATGAATGGGGTCAGCATGTGATTTTCGGTAAAGAAGCCGGCCTGACCGATGAAGAAATCGCACGGATTAAAACCGGCCCGGACGCCGCCGGCTGGGACCTATTTGATGCCACCCTCCTACGTGCCGCAGACGAACTGCACGCAGACGCGTTTATCAGCGACGCCACCTGGGCAGCCTTGAGCGAGCGCTATACGACCCAACAACTCATGGACGTGGTCTTTACCGTCGGACAGTACAATATGGTGTCCATGGCGCTCAACTCCTTTGGGGTGCAACTGGACGACGGCGTCAAAGGCTTCTGACAGTGCCCTGCCCTGGGAAGAATAGGCCAAGTAACAAGACTCTCACCCGGACACCGGTCGCCTTGCCGTGGATTTTCTCGCACTAGACCTCGAAGTCGGACGGCACGACAACCGCATCCATGCCTTTGGCGCAGTGCGGTCGTGGAGCGGCAAGGCCCAAACATTTCAGGGGGGCGACCTAAACGCGGCCCTGGAAAACCTGGACACGTTTGCCAAGGGCGCGGATTACCTGCTGGGCCATAATCTGATCGCGTTCGACCTGCCTCATCTGACCGCGGCAAAACCCGGCCTGCGGCTGTTGCGCCTACCCGCAGTGGATACCTTGCGGCTCAATCCCCTGGCCTTCCCCCGCCATCCCTACCACCATCTGGTCAAGCACTATCAGGACGGACAACTCAAACGCGGACGTATAAACGACCCGGAGTTGGACGCCCGGCTCTGTCTGGACGTTTTCGGCGATCAGCAAAAAGCGCTGAGTGAAACGGACCCCGACTTGCTGACCGCCTGGCACTGGCTGACCGGCGCGGACGACGCCGGGGCCGGCTTTGACGCTTTCTTTGCGGCCCTGCGAGGGGCGGCCCGACCGTCCCACGTGGATGCCTATGGGGCGATCCGCGACCGGCTCGCGGACACGACCTGTCTCACCCAGAGCCGCACGGTGCTGCAAGAAGTCCTGGCGGATACGGCCGGCAACGGCTGGGGGCTGGCCTATGCGCTGGCTTGGCTGTCGGTAGCCGGCGGGAACTCGGTCATGCCGCCCTGGGTGCGGCATCAGTTCCCCGAAGCCGGGGTGCTGGTACGCCGGTTGCGCGACACGGCCTGCACCAGTCCCGCCTGCGAGTGGTGTCGGGAACGGCACGACGCCCGCAAGGAACTGACCCGCTGGTTCGGGTTTGCCGACTTTCGTCCGGAGCCCCACGACAAGGACGGCCAGCCCATGCAGCAGGCCATTGTTGAGGCGATCATGGCCGGACAGCACGTGCTGGGCATTTTGCCGACCGGCACCGGCAAATCACTGTGCTATCAAATCCCGGCCCTGTCCCGGTACGACAAGACCGGCGCGCTGACCGTGGTCATCTCACCGCTGGTGGCGCTCATGGCCGACCAAGTCTCCGGCCTGGAATCCCACGGCGTCGTGTCCGGCGTGACCATCAACGGCATGCTGTCCATGCCCGAGCGCTCCGCGGCCCTGGAGCGGGTGCGCCTGGGCGATGCCAGCATCCTCATTGTCTCACCCGAGCAACTGCGCAGCCGTACCGTGCGCCGGGTCCTGGAACAGCGTGAGATCAGCCTCTGGGTGCTGGACGAGGCGCATTGCCTGTCACGCTGGGGCCACGACTTCCGGCCCGACTACCGCTACGTGGCACGCTTCATCCGCGAGAAGGCACCCGACGGACAAATAGTCTGCCTGACGGCAACGGCCAAGCCCGAGGTGCGGGAAGACATACTCACCCACTTTCGTGACAAGCTCGGCGTTGACCTCAGCGTCTTTGACGGCGGCGCTCAACGCACCAATCTGGAATTCGTGGTCGTGCCGACGACGGGCGGTGAGAAGTTCGCTCATATTCACCAAATCCTGACCGCGGACCTGCCGTCGGGCAGGCCCGGCGGCGCCATCGTCTACTGCGCGACACGCGCCCAAACCGAATACATCGCCCAGTATCTCCGCGCCAAGCATATCGACGCGGCTCACTTCCACGCCGGCCTGTCACCGGAGACCAAGAAGAACGTGCAGCAGCGCTTCATCTACGGCGACCTCCGGGTGATCGTCGCCACCAACGCCTTCGGCATGGGCATAGACAAACCGGACGTGCGCTTGGTCATTCACGCCGATATCCCCGGCTCGCTGGAGAACTATGTGCAGGAAGCGGGCCGGGCCGGACGCGACCGGGAAACGGCGCGCTGTGTGCTGCTCTACACGACCGACGATATCGAGCGACAGTTCGGTATGTCGGCCCGCTCGCGGCTGACTCGGCCAGAAATCCACGCCATCCTGAAGGCGCTGCGCAACCTGGACCGCAAGAAGCGCATGGACGGCCAAGTCGTTGCCACCGTGGGGGAGATACTTGGCGAGGACGAAGACGCCGCGTTCGAGCGCGACTCCGCGACCGACGATACGCGCGTGCGCACCGCCATATCCTGGCTGGAGGAAGCGAAATTATTGACCCGCGAGGAGGACCGCGTGCAGGTATTCCCCTCCTCCCTGCGGGTCGGCTCACTGGAAGAAGCCCGAGCCAAGCTGGCCAAGACCACCGTTACAGCCGACTATCGCCGGCGGTTGCTAGCTATTACCGAGAGCGTGATCGACGCCGACCCCGACGAGGGCATCTCCACCGACGAGTTGATGACAGTCTCCGGGTTGCCGGCGGAACAGGTGCGCCGCGCCCTGCACGACCTGGAGCGGCTGGGGATCGCCAACAACGACACTGTGCTGACCGCCTTTGTCCACACCGGGGTCCAGCACGCCTCGCCAAAACGCTTGGACGAGGCCGCAGACCTGGAGCACGCCCTCATCGTCGCCCTGCAAGAGGCGGCCCCGGACATGGGGAAAGATGAAACCTCAACGCTACACGTGCGCCTCGTCACCCAACGGCTCAAGGACACCGGCCATACATCCGCCCTGCCGGAACGCGTAGTGCGCATTCTGCGCGGTCTTGCCCTGGACGGACGCGGCGAGGAGGGTGGCAAGGGCAGCCTGGGCTTACGCGGCCTGGGCCGCGAGGCCGTACAGATCACGCTTCAGCGCGAGTGGGCCGCGCTGATAGAGACCGCGGAGCGGCGCCGGGCCGCGGCCCGGGTGCTGCTGAACCACCTGCTCGACAGCCTGCCTTCGGGGAGTCGAGGCACGGACCTGTTAGCCGAAACAACCCTCGGCAAGCTGTTGAACGCGATCCGGTCTGACCTGGAGTTAAAGACCTCGGTCAGGAATCCCGAACGACTGCTGGACCGTGCCTTGCTGTGGCTGCACGAACAGGAAATCATCCGCCTCAATAAGGGACTGGCCATATTCCGCCCCGCCATGTCCATCCGTCTGAGTCAGGAACAGCGCCGCTTCACTAACGCCGACTTCACACCGCTCAAGCTCCATTACCAGGACCAAGTGCTCCAGATTCACGTCATGGCGGAGTACGTCCAGCGCGGCTTGCAGGCCATGGCCGACGCATTGGCTCTCGTCATGGACTATTTCAGCCTGAAGCAGCAGGATTTTTTGCGCCGCTGGCTGCCCACCCGCGACAAGGAAATTACACGCCAGACCACGCCGGAGTCGTGGCGGTCCATTGTGGAAGACCTGAAGAATCCCGTCCAGCAACGCATTGTCGCCGACGACCGAGAACAGACCAGCGTCCTGGTACTGGCCGGCCCCGGCTCTGGCAAGACGCGGGTCCTGGTCCATCGAATCGCCTATTTATTGCGCGTGCGGCGCGAAAACCCGCGTGGCATTCTGGCACTTGCCTATAATCGCCATGCCGCGGTAGAAATTCGTCGCCGTCTGGCCGAACTGCTCGGCGACGACGCCCGAGGCGTGACCGTGCTCACCTGTCACGGCTTTGCCATGCGGCTGGTGGGTGCCAGCTTCAGCGGGCGCGCGGAACGCCTGGACAACGACGCCTTCCGAGAGATACTCCGGCAGGCGGTGGACCTGCTGCGGGGCGCCGGGCTGCCGGCGGACGACGCCGATGAGCAGCGGGCGCGGCTGCTGGCCGGTTTCCGCTGGATACTCGTGGACGAATACCAGGACATCGGTCCGGAGCAGTACGAGTTGATCTCGGCCCTGGCCGGCCGTACCCTGGCCGACGAGGACGACAAACTCAGCCTGTTTGCCGTGGGTGACGACGACCAGAACATCTACGCTTTCGACGGGGCGTCGGTCGAGTTTATCAAGCGTTTCGAGGCGGACTATCGGGCCAGACCGGCCTTCCTGACGGACAATTACCGCTCCACGGCCCATATTATTGCCGCGGCCAACACGGTTATTGAGCCGGCCGCACGGCGCATGAAATCCGACCATTCTATCCATATTGACCGGGCACGCGCCCGGCAGCCGCTCGGCGGAGTCTGGGAGGAGTTGGACCTCGTGTCGCGCGGACGGGTGCAGATTATCCCCATACGGCGAGACCCGATCGCACAGGCCCAGGCGGCCATAGCGGAATTGCAGCGTCTGTCCGCCCTGTCAGCGGACTGGGACTGGTCCGGCTGCGCGGTCATTGCCCGCGAGTGGCGACACCTGGAGCCGGTACGGGCCGGCTGCGAAGTCTACGGCATTCCGGTCCAGATGGGCAACGAGGAAATCCCAGGGTTTTGGCGGCTGCGGGAGACCCAGACATTGCTTGTCTGGCTACGCCGGGGCGAAACCGACCTCGTGGACAGGAGCGTCCTCAGCGCTTGGTTGGACGCCCAAGTCTCGGGCCGCTGGACCCAACTGCTGCGAGAAGCCATAGACGAATACGCCCTGGAAACCGGCGGGACGGAAACTCCGCTGGATCACTTCATCGAGTGGCTGGCGGAGTGGGGGCGAGACGTGCGCCGTCGGCAGCGCGGCCTGTTACTGTTGACCGCACATCGCGCCAAAGGGCTGGAGTTCGACCACGTGGTCGTTCTGGACGGCGGCTGGAACAGCGTCGGCCGCGGCGAAGACGCAGACGCACCACGCCGGCTCTACTACGTGGCCATGACCCGTGCCCGGCAGACCTTGGCGCTGACCTGCTTTGAAAGACCCCATTCGTTACAGACAATGCTGCACGCTCACCCTTCGGTCCTGCACCGGCCCCCGGTCGCACTGCCACCCTACCCCCCGGAGATGACAACCCGCTACCAGCGGCTCAGCCTGCGCGATGTTGATCTAGGCTTCGCGGGACGCCAACCGGCCAGCAACCCGGTGCAGCGCGCTATTACCGCTCTTTCGCCTGGCGGCCCGCTTCGAGTCCGTACCACGCAGCAGCCGTGGGCCTTGCTGGATCGCGCCGATAACGTGGTGGGCCGCCTGGCCAAAGGGTATACGCCACCGGACGCAATGCGGCTCCAATCGGCAACGGTTCTGGCCGTTGTGACGCGCAGTCGGGCCGACTCTGAACCACAATACCAAGACGCTCTCAAATGCGAGGAGTGGGAGGTGGTCGTGCCGGAACTGGTGTTTCAACGCGCGGGCTAAGCCGCCCCGTTGTTTCGTTATGCGGAGAGCAAGCCGATTTGTCAGAGGCCGTGGAGCCTTTCGGCTTTCATCAACATAAGCCCGCAACGCCGGCAAAATCCGCGTTCCTTAAAAAAGACTATGGCCTTTAGGCTTTCCTCCTGTCGCCCGTTTACGGAGCCGGTTTTCTGATCGACCGCTCTGCGGCTGTATAGTATCGAACATCTTCATTCTTTATTCGGATGATTTTTCCCATGCGTTGTGCTTTTGTTCGGAACTCATCGTGCCGGACTAACACTCGTAAAGACTGTGGAATTTCGCGGACTCGGCTATCCGGTATGGCAAAGCACACGATACAAAAGCGTGGGTCTGCCCGGACCTTTCGCCAAAAATCCTGCTCGTTGATCGTGACAAATGTTGGCTGGGGCTGTTGCCGTAGTAAGTCAGGAATAGCGTCGTCTTTGATGATGCTGTTCGGACGCAAATCCAGGATGTATTGAACCGCTCCTCGATACCATTTTGCGATGTCTCGCTCAATATCTCGTCCTAATAACTGTTCGTCCAGAACAATCATCAGGCAGATGCTAAGTGGGGGAGGGTCTTGATGAACTGATCTGTTACCAAGCGGACCGCCTCCATTATTGCAGCCTGGGAGACACGACCGCGATAACCTTCGACGATCTCATCGATATTTTCTCCCGCCGCTAGCCGCTCGAGCGTGCCGGTGATCTCAACACGCGTGTATTTGAAAGTGGGACGGCCCCCACATACGCCCGCCGCTCGTACGACATAGTCCCCAAGCGGGTAATAGTGGTAGGGTTCTCCAGCAACTATTTCGGTCACGAAAGCTGACATAAAAGGGACTCCTTACCGGCCAGTTCCGCCGCTATTATGCACCGGGGAAACTGCTGAAAACAAGACAAGGTATTCTAGCGCAATTCACCATTATGTGTCGCCTTGTAGGTCGGGTGAGCTGCAGGCGTAAGCCGACAGCCCGGACTTGTCGGATTACGCTCCGCTAATCCGACCTACTTACTGGTGTTCCAGCGCGCGGACTGAGCCGCCCCATTGTTCCGTTATACGGAGGACAGACGCCGGAAATGCTCCCAGGCGATACGTGGTGACCGGACAGTCACCGGCCCGCGGCAGTTCGACGGAAAATGTTTCAGGTTACCGCTCACCAGCGTTCGTGGGGTTGTCAGGAGGGCAACCTCCAGGAATACCGAGTCATCCGCGTCAGGCGGGTCCCGGTGCGACCAGGGCAGCGCGGTGACGTGTTCCTGGAATTGCAAGATAGCAAAAAAGGCATCCTGCCAAGCTCGTACTATGCCAAGCCGTGGTCGGGCTAAGACCTCCCGGTATTCCAACTCAATACGGTCGTCAAACGCAAGCCGCAACCGACGCGCCAAGAGCATATCAACGAGGCGACCCGGTGGCCCAAGAGGCGAGAGGAGGCCCGACACAAGGACGTTGGTATCCAGCACCCAGACAGGAGCCTCAGCCACGCCGTACTCTTTTTTTCCGTGCCCGTCGTGCGGCTCTGATCTCCCGCTCTAGGTCTGCGGGCGTGACGGCCTCCGCGTCGTTTTGGGAGGATCGTGTCCGCATCGCGCGCACTGCCCGGCGGGCACGGGCAAACACGATTTCGCCGATATCCTCAAATAGTGTGGCGTCACTGGTGGGAATCATGATGCTGCGGGGGACCCCGTCTTTGGTGACTACCAGCGCCCCTTCCCGTTCAAGTTCCGCCCACACCTTCCCTGGCGCTGCGGTTAACATTCGTGAGGCGATTGTCTTCATGCACGACATCTACTCAATGTAATGTCGTGCGTCAAGTCAGCTCAGGACAAGCCGATTTGTCGGAGACCGCTAAACCCCCTCAGCTTTCATCAACATACTTTCGCAGCGCCGGTAGCACTCGCTCGCCCAATAAACGTAGACCCTGTGCGGTTGTGAGGCCGTGGGGGGTGCCGAACTCGACCCGTCGGGCGCCAGCTTCGAATAGCGCCGCGGCTTGATTGGCTACTTGGTCCGGCGTTCCGGCAAAAGCCAGACGCTGGAGCAAGTCGTCGGAAATATAGCTTCCGGCTTGCTCAAAATCGTAGGCGTCGGTCGCTTCCTTAAGTCGGGCCAATAACTCGGGCTCAATGGCTAAGCTGTGGTCCAGCGTGGCGATAATCGGCAGATAGAGCGCGGCTTCTCGCCGGGCGAGAGCGCGGGCGGCTTTGCCGTCCGTATCAACCACTGTGACCGCTCCGACCACTAAGCCAATTTCGTCAGCCTGCCGTCGGACCTGCCCAGCACCCTTGGCTATGGCAGCGCGCATCTGAGACACTGCGGTCGGGTTCGTTGTCCCGCCGAGTTTAACCTCCGCGATGTCTTCAATACACGCCGCAAGCGTCTTCTGCCCCCACGTTCCCAACAGAAAAGGAAGCTCTGACCGGTGTATCTTCCAGCGCAGAGCCTCGCCGCCGGCTAAGGAAAACGCCTCTCCTCGATAGGGTTGGGTCGATTGGCTAAGCAGATGCCGAATGCAACCAAACGCCTCCCGGAGTGCGGTGATGGGTCGCCGGGGGCGCAGACCGACAAAATCCAGCCAAGCCCCACGCGCCAAGCCCAAATAGGCCCGTCCATGTGACGCTTCATCAAGAAGAGCGATATTGCCGGCAATATTGATGGGGTGACAGGTAAACGGATTGACCGCCGCGGGGCCGATACGGACGCGGCTCGTGTGTCGCGCGATTTCCAGCAGCGGCAGCCAGGCCGGCTGATACAGCATGTCATTATAGACGCTCACGCCGGCAAAGCCGAAGTCTTCAACGGTTTTCGCCAGCGGCCCGTAGGCCGAGAGGGGCTTATCCGTCTGAAAGGCAATGCTGACCGAACGGGTCATGACGAGTCTATGAAAGAGCGACCGGCGCCACGTTGCGACCGGCCGCTCCTGCGCTTCCTGTTCGACCTACGCACCGGGCGCAAACGCCTCAACCGTGCGCATATCGGGTAAGGACTCATCGTCGGCCTTGACCGGCAGAAAGCAGACATGCGTGGCGCCGGCTTTGAGATGGGCGTCGATACGGTCCTGAATCTGCTCTTCGCTGCCCCAGGCAACGATGGCGTCCACCAGGGCATCGCTGCAACCGTCCTCAAAGTCCGCGTCCTGCCAGCCCAGGTTTTTCAGGTTGTTGGTGTAATTGGGCAGCCGAGGAACATAGGTCTTCATATACTGCCGCGCGGCGGCGCGGGCCTTGGTCGCATCCTTTTCGAGGATGACGGCTTGGGCGGCGCAGATCCAGGCGTCGGGGCCGATCTGCTCGCGCACCTTGGCTGTATGTTCCGGCGGCACGAAATAGGTGTGCGTCCCTTGGGTCTGTTCTGCGGACAACGCAAGCATCTTGGGATGCAGAGCCGCAATCACGATGGGGGCCGGCTCTTTGGGTTTCGGCGCCTGGTAAAAGACGTCTTTCAGTTTCGGCAGGTATTCCTTCATATAGCTATACGGCTTGTTATAGTCGTGACCACGCAGGTTGGACACAATCGGCTTGTGACTGACACCAATGCCGAGCACAAACCGACCGCCGGACAGCTCGGCCACCGTATTCGTTGCCGCGGCCATGGTATAGGCGTCACGCGCCCAGATATTGGCAATCCCGGTCGCGATAGACAACTTCTCGGTATTGTTCAGCAGATACGCAGCATGCGCAAACGGCTCACGTCCGACCGCTTCGGGTATCCACAGCGTCTTATAGCCGGCCTGCTCAACCGTCTGGGCAAATTGGGCGCTCTGCGGAGCCGTCATACCGTCCAGAAAAAACCATACCCCTACTTTTCCGATATCCATACAAACCTCCTCAGACAAAGTCTCGCAAAAATCTGGTATTTGCAACGAACCGCACCATATGCCGGGCGTTATTGGGCTGTCAATCTTGGAGCTGCTTGAGAGCCGCTCTCCCTCGTCAAGACTCGCTCGGATGTGGTATAGCAGCAGGCAGGAGAAATCTCGCTAGACAAAGAAGGAGGCAGCTATGAAATTCGGCATCCATTATTCTCTGGGTGTTGGCATGAATCCAAGCATGGACGATTATGTGCGCGTGGCCGTAAAGGCCGAAGAACTCGGCTATCACTCAGCCTGGTTGGGCGACCACGTTGTCATCCCGGAAAAAATTGAATCTACCTATCCGTATACGCCCGATGGCTCAGCCAGCTTTCCTCGGCGCTTGCCCTTTCCAGATACCTTTGTCGTCCTGGCTGCCCTGGGCGCTCATACCAAAACCATCAAACTCGGCACCAGCGTAATCGTCGTCCCGTACCGCAATCCGCTCCCGGTGGCCAAGGCGGTGGCGACGGTCGATATGGCGACCAATGGCCGCTATCTTTTTGGCGTTGGGGTGGGCTGGCTGGCGGAAGAGTTTGAGGCGTTGGGAGAGAAATTCTCTGAACGGGGCAGCCGCACCAGAGAGTATCTTCAGGTCATGAAAGCCGTCTGGCAGGAAGAGGCCGCCAGCTTTGAGGGCAAATATTTTTCCTTTCCCGACCTGTACGCCCTGCCGCTGCCGGTCCAAAAGCCTCACCCGCCCATCATCTTTGGTGGCGAGAGTATGCCGGCCCTCAAGCGCGTAGCCGACCTGGGCGACGGCTGGCAGCCCGGTCCGGTCCCGCTCGAAACCTTGAGAAAACGTATGGGACAACTGAGAGAGCTTATGGCCGAACGTGGCCGGGATTTTTCGCAGTTGTCAATCTCCATGCTGGGCGATGTCAAAGACCTTCAGGAAAATCCCGATACGCTGGCCGCACTCGGTGAACTCGGCGTCCAAGAGATGGTGTTATTTATGGCAACCCTGGACACGGATAAGACGCTGGCACAGATGGAAGAAGCTGCGAACGCATTTATGTCCTAGGCTTCTTTAAGGGAGGACCGCTGCCCATGTCCCTGATATTTCGCAAACTCCATCCCCATTTCGTGGCCGAGGTCGGCCCCATTGATCTCCGCCAGGCGACTGACCCTGAGACGCTGCTGGAAATTCGCGCCGGCATGGACGAGCACGCCCTGCTCGTCTTCCGCAATCAGCACTTCACGGACGAGGAGCAGCTGGCCTTTGCGCAGCGCCTGGACGGCCGCTTGCACACCAAGACCGGTATCAGCGCGTTCCAAAAGAGCCGCCTGGGCAACGAGGCCCTGGCCGATGTCTCCAACCTCAACGCGAGCGGGCAAGTCTATCAGGCCGACGACCGCAAGCGCATGTACGGCCTGGGCAATCGGCTGTGGCACACCGACGCGTCTTTCCAGGACCCGCCCGGACGCTACTCCATGCTGTTTGCCCGAGTCGTCCCACCGGTCAGCGCGGACACGGAATACGCCGACATGCGAGCGGCCTATGACCGCTTATCGGACGAGATGAAAGCCCGGCTTGAGGGGTTGCGCGTGCATCACTCGATTGCCCATTCGCGTGAAATTCTTGGTTTTGAATTTTCCGAAGAAGAACAGGACATCCTCAAGGGCGCGATTCAGCCGCTGGTCCGCACCCTGCCACGCACGGGCCGCAAGTCGCTGTACATCGCGGCGCATGCCTCCAAAATCATCGACTGGCCGATTCCCGAAGGGCGGCTGCTGCTGCTCGAACTGATTGAGCACGCCACCCAACCGGAGTTTGTCTACCGCCACTCCTGGCGCGTCGGCGACCTGGTGATCTATGACAACCGGGCGACCATGCACCGGGCCCGGCCGTATGCAGACACGAGCTACCGGCGCGAGCTGCGGCGGGTGACGACGCTTGACGTCGACCACGCTATCGAGCAGGCTGGAGCGGCCCATCACTAAGCAACACACAAGGAGAGAGGAAAGGAGATTCACCTATGGCCAATGTCCAGACCGTACTCGGCGACCGTTCCACTGACGATTTGGGATTCACCCTGATCCACGAACATTTAACCGTGGGCTTCCCTGGCTATGAATGGGACAACACCAGTTTTGACCGTAAAAAGGAAATCGCCGGCGCCGTGGAAAAGCTCAAAGAGATCAAAGAACTCGGCGTCACCTCGTTTGTTGATCCCTGTCCGATGGAATTGGGTCGCGACCCGGAATTTGCCGCGGAATGCGCGGACAAATCCGGCCTGAATGTCGTGGTCGCCACCGGCTTATACAACGAAGCCCTCGGTATTCCGCCCCATTTCCGGAGCCTGCCCGCAGACGATATCGCCGAGATTTATGTGCGGGAGATTACGGACGGGATTGATAAAACGGGCATCAAAGCCGGTATCATCAAAACGGCTACCGGCGGTATTCCAGGTATGACCGAGACCGCTACAGCGATCGGCCCGCACGAAGAAACCTGTCTGCGTGCTGCGGCTCGAGCCCACAAAGCTACGGGGATGCCCATTTTATGCCACAATGATGAGCTTGGTCCGTTCGGGCGCGAGACCCTGGACGTGTTTGAAGAGGAAGGCGTGGATTTCAACCGCGTGCTCATCGGCCACGCCTGTGGTGTGGGAGATATGCGCTATTATTTTGACGTTCTGGAGCGCGGCGCGTGGATTGGTTTTGACCGCTTTGGCATTGATGTGATTGCCCCGGATAAAATGCGCCTGGCCTCGCTGATTGGTTTACTGGCCGTGGGTTATGATCGGATTATGCTCTCGCACGATGCCGTCCATTGCCTAATGGGCCGCCCCAGCAAGGCCTGGGAGAAGTTTGTTGAAGCCTGCCCAAACAACAATTACTCGCATATTCTGAAAAACATCATTCCTACCCTGGCCAAAGCCGGTGTGAGCGAAGGAACCATTCACACCCTGATGGTCGAAAACCCCAAGAGCTATTTTGGCGGGTAAGTCTCGCTCCGAGCGGTTGCGCTGTCCGAGGCAACCGCTCAGCCCACCGTTCGATACGACAGGCCCGGAGAGTAGCCCTCAGCCATGTCTTCCCAGCCAGCTAGCGACCTCGACCAAGTCCGCACCTACTTCCGTAACTTCGGCCTGAAACAGGCACCGGAAAACGGCTCGCCCCTCTATCACGCCTTATCGTTAGGCGTGCTGGATGACCCCGACATGCTGCGCCTTGCCGCAAGCTGTCCGCCCTCGCAACCGTCGGCCAACCTGCTGTTCGGCGCGGTGCATTATCTCCTACTGGGCGGAGTCCAGCATCCCTTGCGTGATTTCTACCCAGACGTAGTTGCTTCAGAAAAAATGCCGCGCCCACCCGCCCAGGAGACCTATCCACTGTTTCAAGACTTTGTCCGGCAGCACACCCAGACCATCGGACGGCTCATCACAAGCCGTTTGGTCCAAACCAACGTCGTCCGCCGCACGACCTGTCTCCTGCCGGTCTTTGCTCAGTTGGCGCGAGAGGCCGGGAGTCAGCCACTCTCGATGATCGAGGTCGGCAGCAGTGCCGGCCTGAACCTGCATTGGGACCGCTATTACCATCGCTATGAGTATCCGTCCGGTACAAGCATAGCGTGGGGAGCCAGGGACTCAGCCGTTCAGCTCTCAACACAGGTCAGAGGAACAGTCCCCCTCCCTACCCTGCCTGAATATCTCAGAATCGCCTGGCGCGCGGGGATCGACCTCAACCCTATCGACGTGACTGACGCGGATGCCATGCGCTGGCTGCGGGCGCTTATTTTTCCCGAACATCTGGAACGTCACCAGGAAATTGAAGCCGCGGCCCGCGTCGCCCGCGCTCATCCGGTTCCGATTGTGACAGGCGATGCCCTGACGCACTTGCCAGACCTGTTGTCCCAAGCCCCCCAGGATTCACGCCTGTGTCTGTACGCATCTATGGTACTCTACCAATTCTCCCCTGAAGCCCGCAAAGATTTGTGGAGGATGTTAGCCGCATTCTCAGCAACCCGACCCGTCTCCGTCGTCATTCTGGACGGCGTCCCCGAAGGCTGGGCCCAACTCCTCATCAGAGACTTCAAAAACGGTCGCTATACCAAACGCCACATGGCCGCTGCCCATGCCCACGGGCGTTGGCTGGAGTGGCGGGAAAGCGGAGAACAGACCGAGACGCCGGCGGTCGGATGAGCGGAACGTAACCCGACAACATCCGGCTTCATTATACGGTACGCTCACAAGCAATGGGCTCCTTCTACTCTATGAGGCTCTACGCTGCCCGAGAGAAGGTCACCTTGGCCCGGTATCCTAAGCTTGCCAGGACACGCAACATCAAATCCGTAGAAACGTCTTTGGTATTACGGTTAAGAATAGCCGTAATTCGCGAACGAGACGTCCGCGCCAGCTTAGCGACCTGAACATGAGTGAGTCCTGCCTTCCGGACAGCATCAATGATCTTGTCGTTCAGATCACTCCTGAGCTGTATTTCCACGCCAGTGGCTGGAGAAAGACCAAGCACCCTGGCAAGCTCAGCGGCATCTTTTACGACAATCGGTTTAGACCTTCTCATCAAGCATTTCCTTTATCCGCTTCCGGCCAAGTCCGATATCTTGCAACGATGTTTTCTGAGTCTTCTTAACGAAAGCGTAAAAGATCAACACACCACGATCTGATTTAGCGTAATAAAGCGTTCTGTAGATTCCAGCACGATCCCTCATTCTTAATTCCTCTACTCCAGCGGCAATAGACGGCATTGGTCGGGAGAGCGGCAGGCTTAACGCATGACCTTTCTGCAAATCGAGGATAGCCTTCCCTAGCTCCCTTCTTACCCCTTCTGGAAAAGCTCGGATCTCGTCCCGAGCTTTCGGATGGAAAAGAGCCGGTTTCACGGAACTGAATGTCCCATATATGAGACATATTATCAATAACTGTACAGAAACCCAAGAAGTGCAGAGATGACAGTAAAGGAAGGAAGGGTTGGTGGATACTTCTGCATGGCAGCATCGAGGTCCATCAGCTCAGCGACCTCCCGATCAATCTCAGCCTGATGGTCGTCCATACGAGGCTTATTGCTTTTCCATCGCTCGATTCTCATCAATTAACTGCCCTACGGGCGGAGCTTCAACCTTCCCGTTTGAGCTTCATCGAGGGCGTACCACCGGCTTCCCACAATCACTGGCGACGTGAAGCAATCGCTAAGGCAAATGGTCTCCATGAGCTTCAGGCTGATCAGGCTGAAACGCATCAGACCTGTACGCTTGATTATCGGGAAACTCTAGCTGAACTTCTCAGGATTTATGCTGAACATGGTATCTATGAGCGTTTGGTAATTTCGCCAACAGGCAGTAAAATGCAGGCTGTTGCTGTTGGTCTCTTACGGTCTTTTATGGAGGATATTCAAATTGTATATCCCACCCCGCGCGATTTTCTTAAGCCAGAAAGATATACGGACGGAGTCGGCAAGATGCATCTCTTAGCACCAGAACCTTTTGCGGTTAATAATTTTTCTGGCAGAGCAGCTGCACCTACTTCAGCGACATAGCCGCAGCGAATCTTCGAGGGCAACCCCCGCCCCTCCGCTCCTACTCCTCCAGTTCAAGCCGGGCAGTCATCGGGTGTGAGAAATATCGTATATACAGGTCAGACCAATGCTTCTCCGCCTCGGCTATCTCAGGGGTTTGGATGACCCGTACATGGTCGAACCGCTGTCCCACTATCTTGATAGAGAAATCGGGCTTCCAGTGTAGATTCATTGCTAAACCGCCCCCAGCCTTGCCCCTCAGCTGCCGAAGCACTGAGACTCAACCCAACGAGGACTATTAAAAACCCCCAAAGCCTTAGCCGCTGATGTGTAAAAAGTCGTATACTCCTTCCCTACAGTGCGTCATATCCGCAACAGTCTTGCCGATTTACATGAAATTCAGCACCGTGACTGTATATTTTCACGCATATTGAGGTCGAAGTGATCCCAATCGAAGCTCGTCCTGTTTCCAATGCTGCTACGGCTCATCGCAGGGTGAGTTGATGACGAGAGAGGTTCGTGTCATGGAATTGTCTCAGGTTGTAACATATCGCTAATAGAGAGAAATGGCGTTTCCGCGAAGGTCGTAACATTGATTGACTTGTACGTTTCTTGTTCTCCTTCCTCGGGAATGAGAACCCCTTGCTTGGCGAGCATTGCGCTCAGTTGATCTGCTATAAGGACATATCGAAGCGTCAGATCAGCCTTCCAGTCGCTAAAATCGCGTTCGGCTTCAATTTCACACACAGAAAACAGGTATTTCAAAATCGGCAGTGAGCGTAATAATTGCTCCCTGGGCTTTTCCTCTCCTCTCAACGTCTTTTTCAACTCGACAAAGACAGCGTAAGCTTTACCATCTGATCGACCAATCAGCAGATAGTCACAAATTTGCTTCCACCCCCCGTCTTTCAAAGCAGACAGGTGGCTGAGCTTGTTCAGGCGTATCGCCAGAAAAGGCTTGGAAATCCCTGTGACCTCAACCTTCATCTTTGCCTGTGCATCACGCTCTTTGAGGATGACAGCATCATCCGTTTCTTCTAACCGCTCAATACAATGCTGCTTCAGAATAGTCTCCAGTTGAGCAATCAACTCCACCTCACTTTTCCCCCTTATGCTTCAGTCGGAATCCGAGTTCATTGGAAACCTTATTGATCTCGTGAATCGTCGTGTCAAAGACCGGCATATCAATGCCGTATTTTTCAATCGTACACCGGGTCAGGCTGTTGTTTTCCGCTACATATGCCCGAACCGAATCGGGTTTCAGAAAGTCGTGCTCTGAATACTTGTATTTTTTCAGCACCTTGGGTTTGTCTTTGAAGGACTCGCTCAGCATGAGCAGGTTGTTGATTTCCTTGACGATGTAGTCGCTGTGGGTCGTAATCAGGACTTTCAGCCCGGCGTGTACTGCGTGCGCTAATAGGCGCGTGAACTGAATCTGATTGGCTGTGTCCAGATGGCTTTCCGGCTCGTCTATGATGAGAAGCTGATTCTCCTCCGCGACGTGGCGCAGAAAGAAGTATAAATCGGACAGGCCACGGACTGAGGAAGACGCGATATGCAGAGGAATATCAAAGCCGCCTTTCCGTGCCTTTGACTTGAAGCGGATATCGTCATCGGAGGCCGTATAAGAGCCTCCCAGCATATCTCTAATATCGTTGAACAATTTAGAATCGTATATTTTACTTCGGTTCTTTTTCAAATCGGGAATGCTTCTGGTGTAGTCGATATTGTCCTTGATCGGCAGAGCATATCGACTGGCCATCTTGTCGATTATCGAGAATGGAAGGAACCTATCCCTTTCCCTGTCTTTTCCGATTTCCTGAAGTGCCTCCACCAAGCGATTCTTTGTAAAGTCGAGCTCCTTATAGAAGAGCGAGATGCCAAAACGCTCGGTAGAGAGAATGAACGGTTCGAGAAATTCTGGAAAAAGAAACGAAAAATAAAAATGTGATAAAGCCAGGGAAAGGAGATTCTTGGGAAGAGGTTTTCTGCCTCCCTTGATTCTCTCTATAAACATATTACTGCCGATATATTTTAGCGCAAATTCATCTTCCGTAATAAATTCGAGAGTTTTACTCGGTAATTCGAGAAATCTGTCTTCGATCACGACTTCAATGGACGCGTCTTCAAAGTCATCGGAAGAAGAGCTGAACACTTCCGGCAAGACTTCTTTTGAGAATGCCTGAGCCACTTTAGGAGTCATTTCTCGACGTATCTCGTTAATCATCTCTTGATTCATGGGCGATATCGCCCGGTCATTTTCTACGACCGTCTTGGCAAGCTCTTCCATTCCCTCTTCCGCCCCTGGAGGGTGGAGCCGCCCTAACGACCACGCCCTAAGAAACCCATACAACGCATACGCCACATACGTCTTACCGGTGTTATTCCGACCGGCAATGATCGTCAGATCGCCCAATTCCAATTCGGCTTCGTTTATGGGGCCGAGATTCTTGAATATGAACTTCATGGTGGTATCTCCACGGTGTAGTTTGCGTGTTTCCCTCTCTCTAAGGAAGACCCTCACCCTAGCCCTCTCCCAGAGGAAGAGGGGATAGGAGCCTAGTTTCAATCTACCGAGCGTACAGAACAAGCTTCTCTCTTGGCCCCAGCGACCCAAGATGCTATGGCCCAAGAAAAAGGAGGATACTGTATGAGCGCATCTGACGCGGCCTCAGCGGCACGAGTGGCTACGAGTTCGTACGCCGAAGCCGACCCGCAACTGTACGCCTTTCTCGACTGGATGGAGCAGCAAGACCCCGACTATGCCAAGGCGTTCCGAGCCTATGGCGAGAAGGGCACCGGCGAGGGTCAGGCCCTTGCGGTCAAATACCGTGAAATGGTCATGACCGCCATTCTGGTGTTCGCGGGCCGCAAGGAAGGAGCCGTGGCCCATCTCAAACGGGCCATCGAACACGGAGCCACAAAGCGTGAACTGTTCGAGGCCGGCCAATCCGCGGCCATTCCCGGCGGCGGCATCACCTTGGGCCTGTGGATGCAAATCCTCACCCAACTCGATAGCGAAGGCGCTTTTATCAACGGCTAGGTAAGGAGGGAGTCCTATGGCACAAGCAGTGACAGCACCGTCCGAGCCGGTCCACCCCCAGACCCGCATCGGCCATATTCATCTGACGGTGACCGACCTGGAGCGCTCCTTAGCCTTTTACCGCGATCTGTTGGGCTTTGAGGAGACCATGCGTTACAAGGATTCGGCCGTGTTTCTGTCCGCCGGCGGCTATCATCACCACCTGGCGCTGAATACCTGGGCCGGACCGGAGGCCAGCCCACCCCCGCCCGGACATACCGGGCTGTACCACTTTGCCATTCTCTACCCCAGCCGTCGGGAACTGGCCCGGGCGGTAAAGGCGCTGCAACAGGCTGACTACCCGCTGCAAAATACCTCCGACCACGGCGTATCCGAGTCCGTCTACCTGGCTGACCCGGACGGCAATGGGGTGGAACTGTCGGTTGACCGGCCGCCCGAGACCTGGCCCCGCGACACGCAGGGCAATATTCAGGCCGGTCGCGGGAAGGTAGACCTGGACGCCTTACTGGCCGAGCTGGAAGAAAGGGCCTAGGCATGGATTTCAAATTCAGCCCGGAAGACGAAGCCTTTCGGCAGGAATGCAGAAGCTGGCTCGAACACAACATCCCCCACGACTGGCGGGACGACGAGGAATTACACGACCCCGACACCAGGGAAGAATTCGAGCGTCGCCGTGCCTGGCATCGTCAGTTATATGACGACGGCTGGATGTGTATTCACTGGCCCCAAGAGTATGGCGGACGCGGCGCCAGCCTCATCCAGCAAGTCATTTACAATCAGGAACTCGACCGCGCCAAGGCGCCGCCCACGGTCAATTTTCAGGGCATCGCGCGGGTGGGACCGACGCTGATGCAGTGGGGCACGCCGGAACAGAAGCAGCGCTATATCCCCAGGATTCCGCCGGCTGAAGAAATCTGGTGCCAGGGCCTGTCCGAGCCCGACCACGGCTCCGACCTGGCCGCGGTGGAGACGCGGGCGGTTGACCGGGGCGACCACTTCCTGGTCAACGGTTCCAAGGTCTGGACCTCCAACGCTCACCGCGCCGACTTCACCACCCTGCTGTGTCGGACCGATCCCGACGCGCCCAAGCATAAGGGCCTCAGCTATCTGCTGGTCGATATGAAAAGCCCCGGCATCACCGTGCGGCCGCTGGTCCAGATGACCGGCGAGAGCGGCTTCAACCAGGTGTTTTTTGATGATGTCCAGGTCCCGATGGCCAATCTCGTCGGCGAGAAGAACCGGGGCTGGATGGTCGCCATGACCAATATGATGTTCGAGCGCACGATACACGGCGGGCGCACCGACATGATGGTCGAGGTCAGACAGCTCACCGAACTGGCAAAAAAAGTAGACCGGGGCGGTCGCCCGGCCTGGCAGGATAGCTATGTGCGGCAACGCCTGGCCGGCTTCGCCTGCGAGGCCGCCGCGCTCAAGTACACCAGTTTCCGGCAGCTCACCAGCCAGCTCAAAGGGCTGCCGCCCGGGCCGGAAGGCTCGATGATGAAGCTCGGCACGAGCGGCCTGAACCTGCGCATGCAGGACTTTGCCATGGAGCTGCTGGGCCCCTATAGCCAGCTCGAATATCAGGCCAGCGGCGCTATTGACCGCGGCAAATGGTCACATCGCATGCTGGCGGCGCGGCGCGGCACCATCGCGGCCGGGACCAATGAAATTCAGCACAACATCATCGGCGAGCGGGTGCTCGGGCTGCCCAAGGGCTGACTTGCCCCCTACTCCCGTGATGACAGAGGTGATACCACACAACAGCCTGAGCAGCGATGAAAAAGCAGCACAAATCGGAGGGAGCTGACTATGCGTGACGGATATAAAATTGTTGATACCGATTCTCATATGATGGAGCCGGACTGGCTGTGGGAGCGGCATATGGAAGACGCGTATAAGTCCGAGGCGCCCCGGATGGGTGATGCGCCAGGGTCGGGACGCCGCACCTTTCTGGTTGAAGGCGAGTCGTTTACGCGCGAAAAGGGCAAATACCCGATGGCCGCCAAGGCGTTTCTGAAGGCGGCGTATAAGGCCATGGATCGCTTTGAGCGCGCCAAAGACACCGGCTTTAGCGCCAAAAGCCGGATCATGGACATGGACGAGCAAGGCGTAGATGTCCAGATTCTCTACCCGACCTATACCGGCCAGATGCTTGGCCGCGAGTTCCGCGACACCAAACTGCTGGCGGCCTGCTGCCGGGCCTATAATAACTGGGCCGCCGACTACACCTCCGAAGCGCCCGAGCGCCTGCGCTGGGCCGCGGCCCTGCCCATGCAGGAGCCGGAGGAGGCGATCAAAGAGGCCGAACGCGCCGCGGCAAACGGCTGCGTCAGTTATTATATGCGGCCCAACCCGGTCGGCGGCCGCACCCTGTGGCATGAGGACTATCATCCGCTGTGGGCAACCATCGAAAGGCTGGGCCGCCCGCTCTCAACCCATGACTCGGCTTCGGCCTCGGTGCCCTCGTTTGGCGATCGCATGGACACGCATACCAGCGGCCATATTTTATCCCATCCGTTTGAGGCCATGGCGGCCATGGCCGGTCTGATCTGGTTCGGTATCTTTGAAAAATTCCCCCAACTCAAAGTCATCCACGTTGAGGGCGACGGCGGCTGGACCCCGTACTGGCTGCAACGCATGGAGCAGCACTGGGAATTCAGCGGCAACGCTGAACATGAATATCTCACCCGGCCGCCGACGGAGTATTTTCGCAGCAATGTCTGCGTGGGCTTCCGGGGCGACGAGCCGACCATGAAAGCCGCGGTCGAGCTGGTCGGCGACGATAATTTTACCTGGGACTCCGACTATCCACACCCGGACGGCACCTATCCCTGGGGCGTGCAAGCCATGCTCGATCAGCCCATTCCCGAAGAGTCGAAGCGCAAGATGTTCTGGGATAATGGGGCGCGCATTTTTAATTTAGCGTAGCGGCTGCTGAGGAGAAATACACATGGATTTTAGCGGTAAAGTCGGACTGGTGACGGGCGCGGCCTCGGGCATTGGACGCGCGACCGCACTGGGATTTGCCCAGCGTGGCGGTGCGGTTGCGGTCGCGGACATCAACGAAGAGAACGCCAACGCGGTGGTTGCCGAGATCACGGCAGCGGGCGGAAGGGCCATGGCGGTTATCGCCGATGTGACCCAACAGGCCGACCTCGACCGGATGATTGCGACCACGACGGATGCCTTTGGCCGGCTCGATTTTCTGCATAATAATGCCTTTGGGCTGCCCGCGGCCCGGCCTGACAGTACGGTCATGGCCCGCACAGCCGACCTGGAAGATCGCGTCTGGGACAATACGATAGACCTGGGTTTGTCGTCGGTCTTTCACGCCATGAAGAAGGCGATTCCGGTCATGCGCCAGAACGGCGGCGGGGCCATCGTCAACACCGCCTCCATCTCGGGTCTGCGGGCCGATTACGGCATTGCCGCGTATAATGCCGCCAAGGCCGGCGTGATCAATCTCACCCGGGTGGTTGCCGTTGAGTATGCCCGCCACGGCATTCGGGCGAATTGCATTTGCCCAGGCGTCATCGATACCCCGCTGAATGCGTCTATGTTGGAACAGCCAGGATTTGCGGCGCGATTCAAGGCGGCTATTCCGCTGGGCCGACTTGGTACGCCGGAAGAAATGGCGAACGTTATTTTGTTCCTGGCCTCCGACTTGGCCTCGTTTGTGACGGGCGCGGCGTTTGTCGCCGACGGAGGGCAGACGGCAAAGACGGGCAGTCCATCGTTTCTGCCGGAGGGATGAAAAAGCCCTGGCCCTCGCCCAAAAAAGGAAGGAATAAAAAAGGAGGACAACATGGCAGACAAGAGTATTGAGGCGCAGATGCAGGACATGATAGACCGCGAGGCGATTCGCAACCTGCCCTTGCAGTATTGTCACTGCGTGTGGCAACAGGATTTGGACGGGTACGTCAATCTCTTTACCGCAGACGGCTCGTTCTCGATCGACGACCCCAGCCTGCCGGGCGCACAGGGCCACGCTGGCTTGCGCACCATGATCCAGGGTGGCCTGGCGATGCAGCCCCGGCCCTTCATCCATAACCACGTCATTGAGCTGAGTGGGCCGGATCAGGCCACGGGGACGTGTTATGTAGAAGTCCACATGAACCGCGAGGGCAAAAAGTGGGAAATGAAGGGCTGGTATAACGACGAGTACGCCAAGGTTGACGGCGAGTGGAAGTTCAAGTCGCGCCGGATCACGACCGACTCCTTTGGCCCCAAAGACGCAGCCTAGCGGAATCGACAGCTCAGTCTCTGGGCACCTCAGCATACACGCGCTGCATGGTGTCCAGATGACCCTGCGCATCCAGACCGCCCCCGAGCGTGCGTAAACATATATGGCTCAGGCCGGCCCGTCGCCACCCGGACACCCGGTCGCGCCATTCCGCCTCTCGGGGACCGACCACAGCCACGCCGGCTTCGGTGCCGATATCCTGCGGACTCCGGCCGGCCGTCTCGGCGGCGCGCAGAATATCGGCCTGTATGGCCGGGAACTCTTCCGGCGTACACAGCACAAACCAACCATCGGCCAGACATCCGACCCGACGCCGAATGCGCGGGATGGGCACACTCTGCGCGCCTATCCAGAGCGGGATCGGCCTTTGAATCGGCAACGGATTCAGACCGGCCCCTGACACTGTGTCCCAACGTCCGTCAAAGTCTACCGTGGGTTGCGTCCAGAGTTGCTTGAGGAGGGTCATCTGCTCCTCGCAGCGAGCCCCCCGCGTCTGAAAGTCCGCACCCAGGGCGCGGTATTCCTCAGCGCTGGGACCGACGCCTATCCCGAGACGCAGACGGCCGCCGGACAGCACGTCCAACTCCGCGGCCTGCTTGGCGACCAGCACGGTTTGGCGCGAGGGCAGAACTATAACCGAAGGCACCAACTCGATCTTCTGCGTGATGGCCGCAACATAGGCCAGCAGCGTCAGCGGCTCATGCACATAGCCGCTATCGGGCCGGAGAACCTGATCCGGGACGCGCAAATGGGTGTAGCCCAACTCGTCGGCAGTCTGGGCAAATGCCTTGATCGCTCCTAAATCTCCCTGAAGTTCTCTTACCGGCAGTGAAATCCCAATCCGCATAGCTCTCTCCTACGCATTCAACACTTATAGACACAATTCCGCCAGGACGCGCAGGGCTTCAACCTGATTCGTGCCAATAATCATGGTCGTAACGGGTGACGCTTTCCAGCGTGTGAGCTGCTCGGCGATACGCTCCTTGGGGCCGACCAGGGCGACGGCATCAACCAGCTCATCGGGCACGGCCTCTTGCGCTTCTGCCTTCCGGCCCGAGAGATACAAATCTTGTAGTGATGTCGCCAGATCCGCATACCCAAAGTTCCGTATATAGCTATTATAGAAATTCTTGCTGCGCGCCAACAAAGGCCAGAAAAGAGACGACATCCGACCCCCAGGCCTCACCGGTCCGGACCGAGTCAAACCCGAGCCGTTCGGCTTCAAGGACCACCTCCATGGTGTGTTGCATCTTCGGGCCTGAGTATCCGGTGACTAATCCGAGTCGCATCGCACTCCCTCCTGTGGGTTCGGACTATAGCGTTCACCCGCCGAAGAGACAAAGGGAGACTGTGGAGAGACTACTTACACCCGTACGTCTTCGACCGTGCTGCGGCGCAACTCACGCCGCTGGGAAAGATCGTAACGGCGGCCGCGATGCAGCACAGCCCGGTTGTCCCAGATCACCAAATCGCCCGGACGCCAGGTATGGCGATACACAAATTGACGTTGCGTCGCATGCTCTAAAAGATCAGCGAGTAAGAGCCGCCCTTCCGGGACGGGCCGTTCCAGAATGCGAGCGGCATGCGCCCCGATAAAGAGTGTCTTCCGCCGGGAGCCCGGATGAGTACGGACGACGGGCCATTCCACGCTCGGATACTTGGCCAGATCTTCCGGCGTGTATTGCCGGTCGCCGAGCCGGACACGCGAATGAAAGGCGGAGTGTTCGGCTATAAGCCCCTCGATCTCAGCCGTGACCTCGTCCGGCAAAGCAGCGTAGGCCGCACGCATATCAGCGAACTCGGTTTCGCCTCCTTGTTCGGGGAGGATACAAGCCAACAAGAGCGAATACTTCGCGGATGGTTGCTTGAACGAGCTGTCGCTGTGCCAGAGCTGATTGGCAAGCATAGTAATCAGGCGAGGATCGTCCCGCGCCAGGATTTGGCTTTCGAGATCAACGTTGGAGATGTCGATCATTCCGGCCTCTTTGAATCGACTCCGCCGCTGCAACACCTTGAGCAGCCCCATATCAACGGGACCGAGCGCGCGGGTAAACGCCATCTGCTGGGATTCATCCAGGACTTGATCGCGGAAGACCAGAACAGCGAACTCATCCATGGCAGCCTCTATCTCGGCTGCTAAGTCTGCATCAGTTGGTTGCCGCAGGTCCAGCCCTTGGGCTTCAGCAACGAACAGTGGATGCAATGGAGACAAGGTTAGGGTTTGCATGGGATTCCCCTCCTGAAGAACACCCGGCCCTGCCTGGTGGGGTCCGGGGCCGCCTTTTGCCCGACCAGGTCGAGTATGCCCGCCCGAGATCGGTTTGAGAAGCGGTCCCTACTCCACGTCCGTGATGACAAAATTCTGTTTATTCTGTTGCCACTCCAGTGTGACCGTCTCGCCCAGCATGGGGAAGTCCTCGACCACACATTCCCCCTCAGCGTCCAGCACAAACTCCTGTCCCAGCGTCGTCACCCGTACCGTGGCCCGGCCTAACTCTTCGCCATCCACGAACGCCACCACCTCATGTTCCCCCTCGCCCAACAGGTTCCAGTTGAACAACAGCCCAAAGCCGTTGGCCGTGTCCCCACACGCACCTTGGGTATCCAGCCGCTCGGTGCCATACGCCGCCACCTGTCGCCCGGCGGTCCCAATCGCAAGCTCGACCGTGTCGGCGTCACACACCCAGCCCGACAGCACCCCGATGCCGCTCTGAAACGAGTTCGGCCCCGGGTTTTCCAGATAGCCCTCGCCGGGGGTGCCCATCCGGTTGGTGGGGCCGGCAGGAGCCGGACCGTCCACAATCACAAAGCTCTGTTGTGTCTGTTGCCACACCAGCGTGACCGTCTCGTCCATGGTCGGGAAATCCGCGGCGGTACACGTGCCCGTCACGTCGCGCAGAAACTCCGTCCCCAACGTCGTGACCATCACGGTCGCCCGGTCGAGTTCGACTCCATCGACCAGGGCCACCACCTCATGCTCCCCGTCGCTCAACAGATTCCAGTTGAACAGCAACCCAAAGCCGTTGTCCGTGTCGCCGCATACGCTGGCTGTGTCCAGCCGCTCCGTCCCATACGCCGCCTCCTGCGGCATCCCGTTCAACTCAATCTCCACCACCTCCGCCTCACACACCCAGCCCGAGAGAATGCCCACACCACTTTGAAACGAATCAGCGCCGGGGTTCTCCAGATAGCCCTGCACGAAGGTGATCTCGATGGCATACGTCCCCGTCGCTCCCCCCTGCCCTTGCACGGCTACGACGACTGGGCCGGCCTGCACGCGGGCACCGAGGCGCTCGTTCTGCTGTCCCCCCGTGGAGCCGGACGCCAAGGCCACGTCGTTCTGCCAGATGCTCCCGCGGGTTTGCACGCCGCCGGTGGTGTCCACAAAGACGAGACCTTGGCCGGGGGCGGTGACGGTAAAATAATCCACGTCGGCGGCCGGACAGATGGCCCCAGCAGTCACCGCAGACAACGCACTGTCAGTGGCTTGTGCAGCGGTGTCGGCGTGCACGTCATCCTGCATACAGGCGGGAGCACCCCCGCCACCACCACCGCCGCCGCCACCGCCACGACCAGGCGGAGGCGGCGGGGGTGGCGGCTGGTCCGAGACCGTCCCGGTCGTGTCTCTCACGACCGGCTCCGTCTTGGCCGTCTCCTGCTTGTCGGTATAGAGTGCCGTGGCCCGCAGATAGTGGCCGAGATCGGTATCCACTGGCGTGTAGGTCGCCGTCGTGGTCAGGCTGGTAGAGAGGCAGGTCTCAGTGGTATCCGGCGAGGAGGGAAAGTCTCGGAAGGGAGACCGCGCCCAGCACCACCGGGTAACTTCCTTCACCCCGTCCACCTGGTCGCTCACCGTCGCGGTCAGCGATGACCCGACTCGGGGCCGCGACGAGGACAGCCTCACCTCGCCCAGGGCATCCCGCACCGTGACGGTGACAGTTCGTTCACCTGTGAGGGTCTCGCCGGGAATACTCGTTGTGTCGGCGGCTTGCACCGTCACCTGATAGTCCTTGTCCGCCCTCGCCTCGTAGTCCGGTGAGTTCCGGAAGTGTAGCGCCACCCTGGTCCGGTCGATCCGGTCAATCCGGAACAGGGTGGCATCCGGCCCGGCCAGCAACCACTCCAGCTGGACATCGGCCGGATTCGTCGCCGTGTACTCGGCCACCGGCCTCGTGTCGCCCTCCGTGTAATCTTTTTGAGTATCACCACTCACCTCGGGTGGGTCGTCATCGGTGATGGTCAGCTGCACCTGCGCGGGGCTCCGGCTACCCGAAAGGTTGATCACCCGTCCACTCACCGTCACCGGCTGGTGCGCCCCGTCCACCGCGTTCCCCACTGCGGTCAGCGTCACCGTCCCGCTCGGTTCCTCTGCCGGGATCGTCAGCTCCCGCTGGCTGAGCCTGACCGCTGCCGCCCCCACCGGCACTGTCAGCCCGACCACCGTCTCGCTGCTCGACGGATGACTCAGCGTCACTGTCACGGTGGCCTCCCCGCCATCCTCAAGGATCGGGATCGAAGCATTCAACACATCCAGTCGCGTTACCGTCGGCGGACCGTCGGTGTCCGTGATGGTCAGCGTCGCCGGGGTCACCGTCAGACCCGTCACCTCGCCGCGCACCGTCACCGTCTCGGCCGGCTCATATATGTTGTCGCCCTTCGTCGTCAGGGTGAAGTCCGCCGTCCCGCTCTTCGCCCCCGCCGGGATCGTCAGCTCGGTGATGTTCGCCACCGTAAAGTCCGTATCCAGCGTGGCCGTATCCGCCGTGACCGTCACGGTCACCACAACGTCATTCTGATCACTATTCGGGTCCGGCGAGGGTTGAAACGGCGCCCCATTGAGCGTGCCGGTCACCCCCACGACCGTCCCACTACTGCTCTCTCGCACCGTCTTCGGACTCACACTCAGGGTCACGGCCGTGGACGGACTCTCGTCATCGGTCACGGTCACGGCTACCGTCGCCGTCTCCCCATCGTAATCCCCCCCGCGTGCCGTGTGGGTCAGGGTCACGCGGTCATCCGCGTCGTCCGCGTCGTCCGCCGTGCTGACCGTCACCTTCTGCGTCGTGTTCCAGTTGGTCGGTGTGAACGTCAGGGTGGCCGAGGACGGGGTCAGGGTCACGTCCGTGCCCGCGTGCCCGGTGACCGTCAGCGTCACATTCGCCGTCGGCTCTGAGTTTAATTTTACCTCGTATTCGTCCGTGTCCTCCTCCCGGATTGACAGCGTGGCCTCACTCACCCTCACCCCGCGTTCATCGTCGTCCGTGATCGTCAGTGTGACCGGGTCTGGGGCTATCATTAGGGTATTGGTCGTCGTCCCCGTCACCGTCACTTCTTTGGTCTCCGGTCCGTCCACCTTGTTGTCCTTGGCCGTCAGCGTTACCTCGTTGCTCTCTGTGCCTCCCGGCGGGATCGTCAGCGTGGTTCCGCTCAGCGTGTAGTGCGCCGGCATCTCTGTGAGCCGTACCTCTACTGTCCCGACACCGGCCCCACCCTGCAGTGCGGCCGTCACCTGAAGCGTCTCGCCCTCACTGATCGAATGATCCGTATCCGACAGCCGCAGCGTCACCTTTGGCGCCGCCCGCACCACGGCGGTCGTGGTCGCCGACGCCTCCTTCTCCATATCGTGGCCGTCGGTGTAGGAGGCGGTCGCCCGTAAATACTGCCCCACGTCGTCTGTCTCCGGCGTGTAGCGCGCCGTCGCTGCGCCGCTGGACGCCGCCTCAGTGATCTCGGTCCCGAGATCGGTGCGGGTGGCGGACCGGAACCACTGCCAGGAAATCTCGCTCAGGTGCCCATCGGGATCGCTCAGCGTAGCCGTCAGTGCCTGTTTTTCCTGCGGTGTGCTCGACGGCAGCAGCTCGACCATGCCCGCTTCGTCCACGTTGACGACATCGATCATTACGCGGAGGGTGGCGTCCGCCGTGGAGTCTTCTACGCCAGCGGCATTCTTGCCGTCACTGACCGACACCTCCACCTGATAGGAATGAGGCTGGCTCTCGTAGTCCAGGGCCTTCCGGAGTATCAATTCCCCGGTTCCAGGCTCAAGGAAGAACACCTCAGACCCGCGCAGGCTGTAGGTCAGGCCGGAGTAGTCCGGCGTCAGGGTGTCCGGGTCCGTGGCGGAAAAGTCGCCGAGGACCCGACCCGTCGGGGTGTCCTCGTCCACGTTGAGGCTGACCGGCCCGGTCACAGAGAACATCGGCGGCTCGTTCACGTCGGTGACGGTGATGGTCACGTCGATGGTGGCGTCGGCGTCCTCATCCATGTCATCCGCGTTGTTCACGTTCTTGCCGTCCCGGACCGACACGGTGACGTTGTAGGTGCTCCGGTCTTCGTAGTTCAGCGCGGTATTCGTCCGTAACTGGCCGGTGCTTTCGGTGATGGTAAAGACGGCCGCACTCGCGGCGTCCAGGCTGTAGTACAAGGTGCGGTCGTCGGGGTCGGGGGCCGTCACCGGGTTGCCGATGTTCCCCGTCTTGTTCTCCGCGATGGTACGCGTGGTCCTGGCGTCGTCGAACGCCGGCGGCTGGTTGGGCGCGGTCACCGTCACCAGCTCGCTACGCGTCGCTTCGCCACCGTCAACCACCGCTGCCACTTGATAGGTGTATCTGATGCTGCGGGTCACGGCGCGGTCGGTGTACTCACGGTCGGGGGGGTCTTCCGCAATGGCCTCCACGGTTGAGCCGGTGTTGCGGTAGACGGTGTAGGTCACGTCCGGCGGGGGCGTCCAATGGGGCGTCACTGCCGGCCAACTCAGCTCGACGAGGCCCGTATCGGTCGCCACCGTCAGGGTCGGCCCGACTCTGAGCTGAGAGCCGAACTCCTGCCAGGTCGCCGCCCCTTGGCCGTCGAAGTCCGCCTTCAGCACCGGATACTGGCTGCTCATGCCGAAGTCCCAGGGATCATTGCCCATTGGATCGCCGTCCGGGTCCACGTTCCAGTCCGCATAAATGCTGCCGGTGGTATAGTCGGTGGGGGTTTGTAACTCCCTGGTAATCTTCGCGGTCCCCCCGGCGCTACTCGTCTGGCCCGAGGTGCGCGTGTCCCAGTAGCTGGCGGTGAACGTCGTGCTAGCCAGGTTTTCCCCGACCAAGCCTCCAAAAGCACTCCCTCTGCTTGATACTCGCCTTGATACTCGCCCCGTGGCGTAACTGGCGCGAATCGTGCCGCCAGCGAGGGACCCAAGCAGCCCCCCGGCATGGTTGTTGCCCGACACGTGTCCAGTAGCGTAGCTGGCCGTGATGTCGCCGTTCTCACCCATACGGCCGACCAGCCCGCCAATCCCGCTCGTTCCCGACACTCGCCCAGTGGCATAGCTGGTGTATATGCCACCGTTGTTCAAGCCGACTAGCCCTCCGGCATGGAAGCCACCTATGACCCGTCCCGTGGTGTAACTGGCGTGAATCTTGCCTCCGATGCCGTTGCCACCGATCAAACCCCCGACCCAGGCGGCTCCTTCTACCCGCCCGGTCGCATAGCTCCCTGTGATATCGCTATCGCTCAACCCGACCAGCCCGCCGACATAGCGAGCCCCCGTCACTCTGATATCAAGCAGCCCGACGCGGCTGATGGCACTGGACACGCCCGCAAGGCCGAACAGGCCCACCTTGTTGGTGCTGCTCCGATCAACGAACAGATTGCTGATGGTGTAGCCGTTGCCCTCGAAGGTCGTTTCGAACCAGTTTGATCCAGCCCCGATGGGCATCCAGCCGGCCCCGGCGTTCCAGTAGGTCGTGTTATCTTCCGCATCGACCCGCCCGTCTCCGTTGGTATCGTCGTTCGTATCGACCTGACCGTCCCCGTTGGTCCCGTTGGTATCGAAGAAGTCCAGGTCCGCCATCAGCTCATACCCCTCGCACTCCCCGTTGCTACGAGCGCCGCACACCACCCGCGTCACATTGCGAAACACGGCGGCATACGCCGGCGCCCCGTCGGTTGTCGGACGGCCATCGCCGTTCAGGTCGTGCCGCATCGCATCGAGCTGCGCCAGGGTCGAAATCTCAATCAGCCCGTCATCGTCCGTGTCGTAGATCGGCATTGGGGTATTGTTCGTCAGGGTCCGGCTGGAGAGGTCGGCGGCTGCGTTACCAGCCACGTCCTGAAGCGGCGGGGTCCCTGATAGTGGTGAGTAGGCCAGGGTAACGACCAGATCGTGGGTGATATTGGAGACCAGTGTCAGTGTCACCACCGACCCGGACACCTGGACGAAGGTAATCAACGCCGTCGCGCCACCTGCCGTCACCGTGAACGCGTTCGCCCGCGGAATCGAGGTCTCGTCCAGTGCCTTGTCATACGTCAGCGTCACGGTGTCGGCGTCCACGACCGCGCCCGACATGGCCAGCAACTCCGGCGTGTCGCCATCCACGGTGTGGCCGCTGTTGGCTGCCACGGCAGCATGGGTAAAGTCCGTGGCGGGTCGGTTATCGGCGTCCTGGATCGTCCCGCCGTTCGGATTCAGGCTGTTCGCGGCGATGCTGACCCCGTCGGTGTCACTCTCGTCAGCCACCACGGTGTAGGTGCACGTCAGTACCTCGCTCGCGACGGTTTGACAAAGCGCCTGCCGCGTGTTCGCACCGACCATCAGCTCGATGCTGGGCGTGCCAGTCACCATTATGGGCTTGGTGAAAACCACCGCTACCTTGATCTCCTCGCCTGCCGCATAGGCCACCCCTGGGTCCGAGATGATCGCCACCGTGCTGACGCTCGGTACGCTCGCACGGTGTAAGTCTGCGTCGTTGGCGGTCAGGGTCACCGTGGCCGTGGCCTGACTGCCCACCGTCACCCCTGCGGGCAGCGGTGCGCCAAAACCCAGGATCACCGTCTCTTCGCCCTCTTGGCGGGTGTCCTGCACGGCCCTGAAGGTGAAGGTTTTTGAGGTCTGACCCGCCCCAAATGTTATGCTCGCCGGGAGGGTATAGTCGCCGGGCCAGGCGCCGTCCGTACTCGTCGCGGTGAGTGGAATGGGCATGTCGAGAGTGCGACCCGGTGCGGCATCCAGCCGCACCGTGACCGTCACCGACCCGCCTTCGTTCACCATGTATGGCCCTACATCGAAGGCCACCTGCACGGCCCGGCCCTGCCGAAAGTTCGCCACGGTCGTGCGGGTTTCGTTGAGGGTCCGCGCCGCGTCGGCTGGCCCGTCCACATCGGTTGTGTTCTGGGTGCCGGACTTGCCCATGGGATCGCCGGTAGTGGGATCGGGATAGCGTTGGTTCGGATTCGAGAAACGGAGCAGGGCCGTGCCGCAGGGCGACAAGCCAGCATCGTTGCACTGATTAAAGTACGCCATAACCGTGCGCCAGCGTGCGGTCGCCGGCGCATCCGGATCGGCCGTTGTGGACCCCTCCGGGTCAAACATCTTCTGGTTTACATAGCCATACGCGTAGGGCTTCACCGTAGTGGGACATTGAGGACTGTCGGTATCGTGCTTGCAGTTTGCATACCGGTCGTGGGCAAGCCCCATGATGTGGCCCATTTCATGGGCAAAAAGGCCGGCGTGGACGGTAGAAACGCCGAAGGCGCCGACGGCGAAGTCCGCCGACAGCACCGTCATCCTGAACGCTTGCCCACCGCCCTCCGAACGGAGGAGCATGACGATGTCCGCCCCGACTCGGTCACGGAAGGTGTGGACGTCGTCCATATAGCCGTCCGACGGTTTCCTGAGACGATCAAGGTCTATATTCTTCCCGGTCCTATTTGCCGTGGCCGTCGCCTGGATGTATCCCTCCACCTCCTCCACGGCCACCAGTTTAATGGTCTGATTCACATCGCTGTTCGTGTAGGCCAGGTTGGTCTCCGTGACCAGGGCTTCGATCGCGGCCTCGGCCTGCTGTTTGCTGGTCCAGCCGTTGGCGGTTTTGGCCTGGGGCGTGTAGAAGACGGCCACGTCAATCACCGAGGGGTCGGTCGCCGACTGCGCGTGTACGCTCCCCCCAAACAAAAAGGGCAAAAGCGCCAGTACGGAGAGCAGCAAGCGCCGGATGGGTGGAGAGAGACTCCAGGACTCTGGCGGAGACATCACTGCTGGTGGTCCATCTCGGTATGGGGCTCCTCAACCCCACAGTTAAGCGGCGGCTCTTCCACCTCGCTGATGGCATACAGGCCGTCACCCACGGAGCGAATGTGATACACCTCTCCCAACGTCCGCACCGTGCCGGCCACGGCCTCCCCGTTGACCACCAGCGTCATCGTGCCGAGCGGCTCTTCGACCAGATGGCCCGCCACGGAATAGCCGCCTGAAAACGTCGGCGCGGTCTGTTCGACAATGCCCGTGACCACGACGTCGTCGAACAGATTAAAGGTCAGGGTCGTGCCCGGCGGGGGGGCCGTACTGGACTTGTCCCGGCGGGCGGACACATCTCTGGTGTGAACGCGCTGGCCGGGGGACTCCACCGCCGCCCGCGCCTGCTGGACTTGCCCCAGGTCCATGGCCACCACCCGGCTACGCAGCGTCAGCTCGGCGGCGGGGAGGGATGCCGGGGGCGGTTCAGCGACCGGCGTAAAGAGGTCGGCGGCCTGCGCGCTGCCCGACAGGCCGACCACGATCAGTAGCCAGAGCGTGACGGTGGGGCGCCACCGGGGGGCGGCGGCCCAGTGGGCTCCCAGAATGTCATCAATCCTATACATTGCTTCCCTCGCCGCCTGGGACCATACACCATTGCGTCGCGTCATATACCTCCAAAATGGGAGGAAATTTACATATAGGCGGCAGGTTCCACGGGAGGGGAGTCCCGTGGCGCGGCGGGCACGTGCGCGGGGAGACGCTCCGCGTGTCACCGCGCTACCAGGCAGGCCCCGCTCATCCGACGCAACGTATTGATTCTTCCTGCCTCAGCGTTTACGATTCGGACACATTTTTTCCGCTGTAGCCCTGCATAACCATTTCGCAAAGGAGTGAACTCATGGCGACCGCCAGCCGCATTGATGCCATCCCCCTGCCACCGCTGGAGGTCTCTTTCGACCCCATCACTTTCAGTGTGATCCGCAACCGTTTTGAAGCCATCGGTCAGGAGATGACCCTGGCGATGGAGCAGACGGCCTGGACCTCGGTCATCGCCCTGGCGCGCGACTACTCGTGCATGATCTACGACGCCCATTCGAGCGGTCCGCGGCAGGTCACCATGGCCGATTGCCTGCCCATCCACTGCAACAGCATTCGGACCCTGCTGATGGAAATCGTCGCCGTATTCAAAGACGAAATCCACGACGGCGACGTGTATATGTCGAACGATCCCTATCGGGGCAACACCCACATCCCGGACCTGGTAACGGCCCAGCCGGTCTTCGTTGACGGCGAGCAGGTGTTCTGGACGGTGGCGCGCGGCCATCAGCTCGATACCGGTGCCATCGAAGCGTCGAGCATCGTGCCTGCGGCAAAGACCATCTTCCAGGAAGGCATCGTCATTCCGCCGACCAAGCTGATCGACCGCGGCGTCGAACGCCACGATATCGTCGAGCTGTATCTCTCCAATGTACGCTACCGGGACGCGCTGCACGGAGACCTGCGCGCCCAACTCGGCGCCTGCGGCGTGGCCCGCAAGGGCCTGATCGAACTGTGCCAGCAGTACGGTCGCGATGAGGTGATGCGCTATAGCGACGGTCTCATGGACTACGCCGACCAGCGCGCGACAGAGGAGTTTCTGAAAATTCCCGACGGCGTCTACCACGGCGAGACCTGGACGGACACCGACGGCAACGGCGCCACGGACATTCCGATTCGAGCCACGATCACCAAGAAGGGCGCGGATATCCACGTGCACTACAGCGGCGGGCCGCCGTCCACCGGCTCGTTCAACGGGACCTATGCGGTCATGATGGCGACCTCGACCATCCCCTTCCTGTACTACATTGATTCGGACATTCCGCATAACCACGGCGTGCTACAACACATCAGCGCCGACGCCGACGACAACACCATCTGCCTGGCCAAGTGGCCGGCTGCGGTTGCAGGCGCAACCCAGAATCCGGCCGACCCCATGCACGACGTCATCAATATCGCCATGGCCGAAGCCATTCCCGATCGTGTTCCTGCCGGCGGGGCGCATACCGCCCACATCCCGAACTTCAACGGGGTCGATTCGAGAACCGGCAAGGAGTGGGGCTGCATGCTGTTCAACAGCGGCGGCGGCCAGGGCGCGGCAAAGGACGCCGATGGCTGGCCGGTCCTGTGTACCATTGCCGGCATGGGCGGGCTCACCTCGGCCTCGGTCGAGCAGTTGGAGCTGCTGTATCCGCTCCGCGTCGATCAGAATGAAATCGAGACCGACGCCCTGGGCATGGGGAAATGGATCGGCGGCCCCGGACTGCGCACCTGCTATCGCCCGATCGCCGGAGATATGGAATGCGTCGGCTTTGGCGAGGGCTTGAAGAACCCGCCGCACGGGGTGAACGGCGGCACCATGAGCCCAGGCGGCGGCATTTATATCGAGCACGCGGACGGCCGGCGGACCTTTACCTCTTCCGCGGGACAGCTTCTGATTCGCGAAGGCGAGACCTGGAATGGCGTGTCCGCGGGCGGCGGCGGCTGGGGCAATCCGCTCGACCGCGACCCGGAACAAGTGCGCCGCGACCTGCGGGACGAGTGGATCAGCGCTGACGCCGCCCGCAATGTGTTCGGCATAGTCGTCAAGGACGATCTTGAGCGCAGCCTCGACGTTGCCGCAACCGAGCAACTCCGAGCCGAACTGCGCAAGACCGAGCGCCCGATGATCGAACCGACCATCCCCGCCGCGGGGACCTGGACCAAGGAGAACATGCGCCCCGGCGACCGCTATCTCGAAGCCCCGACTATCGCCCGGAACTTCAGCGACATGCCGAAGGAGGCGTAAACATGGGGCATCGAGTCGGCATCGATATCGGCGGCACCTTCACAGATGTAGTCCTGCTGCGCGACGACGGGACATTCCATGTCTATAAAGAAGACTCGACTCCCGACCAGCCGCTGCTGGCAATTACGCGGGGGCTCAGCGGGCTGGCCGAGGAAGCCGGGACCACGGTCGCAGAGCTTTTGCGCGAGACGGAATTTCTGGTCCATGGCCAGACCATGGCAACCAATGCGCTGATCCAGCGCAACGGTCCGGTCATCGGACTGCTGTGCACCCAGGGCTTTCGCGACATCATGTATCTGGGCCGCGGCGGCAAGCCCGAGCGGTTCAACATCCATCTCCAGAAGCCCGAGGACTTTATTCCCCGCTATTTGCGCCTGGGCATTCCCGAACGCATCAGCGCGGACGGCTCCGAAATCCTGCCGCTCGACGAAGAGGCCATTCGCAACGCGGCCCGGCGCTTCGGTGCCCACGGCGTCAAAGCGGTTGCCGTTGCGTACTTGTGGTCCATCGTCGATTCGAGCCACGAAAAGCGCACCGCCGAGATCGTGCGCGAGGAGCTGCCCGGCGTCGATGTGCTGTGCTCCTGTGATGTCCTGCCCGAGATTCGGGAATGGGAGCGCACCTCGGCAACCGTACTGTCGGCCTATATCGCGCCCATCATCGGCGACTATCTGCGCGCCTTTGAAAAAGAGATGGCAGCCGGCGGCCTGCCCCACCCGCCGCAGATCATGCAGGTCAACGGCGGCTGTGCCTCGGTTGAGGACCTTTTGGCGCGGCCTGTCAACGCGGTGGCCTCGGGTCCCGCGGCTGGCCCGGCGGCGGGTGCGCACTACGCCTCGGATACCAAAGCCCCCGACCGGCTGATCATTATCGACATGGGCGGAACCAGCTTCGACGTTTGCATGCTGCGCGACAGCGAACCGGTCATGTCAACCGATATTCGGGTCGCACATCAGCCCATCGGGGTGAACGGGGTCGAGGTGCTGTCGATCGGCGCCGGCGGCGGCTCCATTGCCTGGCTCGACAGCGGCAAGGCGCTGCGGGTCGGGCCGCAGAGCGCGGGTTCCCAGCCGGGGCCGGCCTGTTACGGCCGGGGTGGTCGTGCGCCCGCAGTCACCGACGCCAACCTGGCCGTCGGGCGAATGTCGTCCGGGGCGTTTCTGGGCGGGCGGCGTTCTCTCAGCGAGCACCTGGCGCAGCGAGCCATTGCCGAGCATATTGCCACGCCGCTGGGGCTGTCGGTCCGCGAGGCCGCGGCCGGTATCCTGACCATTGTGAACTCGAATATGGCCTCGGCCATCCGGGCGGTCTCGATTGAGCGCGGCATCGATCCCCGCGACTATGTCATGGTCGCGGGCGGTGGGGCCGGTGGCCTGCACGCGGCCGAGCTGGCCCGTATGCTTGAGATCGGCGAGGTGCTGATTCCGCGTTCCGCGGGCGGCCTGTGCGCGTTCGGCATGGCGGTCACCCCGGTGCGGCACGACTACGTGCGCCTGCACCACTGCTATACAAATCGGCCGGACGCGGCCACGAGCATCGCTCAGGTGTTTGACGAGCTGATCGCCCAGGGTGGCTCCCATCTTAAGGAGGAGGGCTTCAAGCCCGAGGAGATTCGTTTTGCCCGGCATCTTGAAGGACGCTATCCGGGTCAGGTGCACAACCTGACTGTGCCGCTGCCCGAAGGACCGATTGACGCCGATCTCTTGCGGCGACTCGAAGCCGACTTTCATGACGAGCACGAGCGGCGCTTTACCTATTCGATGCGCGACCAGCCCATCGAGTGCCTGCACTGGCGCATCGCCGCCACGGGCAACCGACCTGCTCCTGAAGGACGGCTGGCCACGCAGTCCGGGGGTGGGTCAAAATCCACCAGCCGGCGCAGGGCCTATATGGCCGGGGTCAATGCCGAGGTGGAAACCGAGATTTATCAGGGCGACGCGCTGGCGGCGGGTGACCGGCTGACCGGCCCGGCCATCGTTGAGTTCGCCACAACCACGGTGGTCGTCAATCCGGATGACCGACTGACCGTCCAGGCCGACGGCAGCTCTCTGCTGACGATTGCCCTCTAACAATTTTTCTCTAACAAAAGGAGAGCCTGCATGTCGGGTGTCATGATCGTGACGGGAGGCAGTCGCGGCATTGGAGCCGCTATTGCACGCCGGGCGGCGCGGGCCGGGTTTGACGTGTGCGTCAATTATGCGCGCGCCAAAGACCGGGCCGAAGAGGTGGTCCACGACGTGATACAGGCCGGGCAACGGGCTATTGCCGTGCAGGCCGACGCGGGAACGGAAGCCGGTGTCGTTGAGCTGTTTCGCCGAACCGATGCCGAGCTCGGCCCGGTCACCGCCCTGGTGAATAATGCCGCGATCGATTATGAGACCGCGGTCGTCGACGCCGAGTTGGAGCGCGTCCGGGGCGTTTTTGATCTCAATATCTTTGGCGTGTTCGTGAGCGCCCGCGAGGCCATCAAGCGCATGTCCACCAAACGCGGTGGCACCGGCGGCGTGATCGTCAACGTCGGCTCCGTTTCCTCGCGCTACGGCGGGCTGCCCGGCGACGTGGTCTACGCCTCAAGCAAGGGCGCGCTTGATTCCTTTACCCTGGGCCTGTCCAGAGAAGTCGGGCCTGAGGGGATTCGGGTCTGTTGCGTGCGGCCTGGGATTACCCGGACGGAAATTTTTGAGGCGAGTATCGGCATTGAACGCGCCGAAGCCATCGCCAAGGCACAGACGGTCCTGGGACGCATCTGCGAACCCGAAGAGGTGGCTAATCTGGTGGTCTGGATCTGCACGGATGAGGCCTCGTACGTCACCACGACGATCTACGATATTTCGGGCGGACGCTGAACAGGTCACGTTAATATAAGGAGAAACCAGCATGACCAGCGCCATACAGGACATACAGGCAGACCACGCGCAGACCCTCCCGACGCATCCCCTGGAGCCGCTGAGCCGGAGCGAGATTGAGCGCGGCGTGGCCATCCTCAGCGGCTCGGGCGAGCTGAGCGGCCAGCTCGCCTTCTCCAGCGTCAGTCTGGTCGAGCCGCCCAAAGATGAGGTCAAGACCTTTACCCCAGGCGCGCCGTTTACTCGGGTGCTGCGCTTTCTGGGGGTGGACGAATCTGCCAACGGGAGGCAGGCGGGCAGTTTTGACGCACGGGTCAATATCACGACCGGAGAGCTGCTTGAGGTGCAGCGCCTTAGCGGCGGACAGGCCCCATTTGGGGGGCGAGACTTGGTGCAATCGATCAAGCTCACCAAAGCCGACCCGGCCTGGCAGGCCGCGGTCAGACGGCGCGGCGTCGAGGATATGGGCCGGGTGCAAATCGATATGTGGCCGGGCAGCGGTCCCCTGCCCGACGGCGTGGACGCCACCCACCGTCTGGCCCGGACGATTGCTTTTGTGCGCGAAGACAAGACCGACAACGGCTATGCCCGCCCGCTCCAGGGTCTGATTGCCCATGTGGATTTGACCGAAGGACGGGTGGCTCATCTGGAAGATCATGGCGTGACAGCCATACCGCCGGAGAGCGGACGCTACGAGGCCACTCATCAGCCTGCGCTGCGGACCGATTTGAAACCGATTGCCATTACCCAGCCCGAGGGGCCGAGTTTCCGCGTCGATGGGCACGCGGTGGAATGGCAGAAGTGGTCGTTCCGGGTCGGCATGCACCCCCAGCACGGCCTGGTCCTGCATACCCTGAGTTATGACGATGCCGGGCAGCGGCGGTCGATCCTGTATCGCGCCTCGCTGGCGGACATGGTGGTGCCCTATGGCGACCGCGACCCCATGCACACCTGGAAACACGTGCTGGATGCCAGCGAGGCGAGTGTGGGCAATCTGGCCAATTCGCTCAGCCTGGGCTGCGATTGTCTGGGCGAAATCCATTATTTTGATATGCCCACACTGCTGGCCGACGGGTCCGTCTATACAATCGAAAACGCCATCTGCATGCATGAAGAAGATTACGGCGTGCTGTGGAAGCATCGCGACCTGCTGTCCGCGACCACGGAAGTCCGGCGCTCGCGGCGTTTGGTGGTCAGCTCGTTCTTTACGGTCGGGAATTATGAGTATGGCTTCTTCTGGTATTTATACCTGGACGGCACGATTCAGATGGAGGTCAAGCTGACCGGCATCGTCGGCGTCAGCGCGGTTGAAACCGGGGCCGAGCAGCCCGAGTTCGCTCCGCTCATTGCGCCCAACCTGGCCTCCCCGATTCACCAGCATCTGTTCTGTTTCCGGCTCGATTTCGATGTGGACGGTGAGAACAACTCGGTCTACGAGGTCGAGGTCGAACCCGTGCCGCACGGGCCGGACAATCCGCACGGGACGCAGTTCCGGGCCAAGACCACGCTCTTAGCATCCGAGGATGTCGCCCGGCGGAACATTAACCCGCAGGCCGGCCGGAGCTGGAAGATCGTCAACCCACAGCGGACCAACCGGCTGGGGGTGCCGGTCGGCTATAAGCTGCTTGCCGGCGCAACACCGACCCTGTTTGCCCAGGCGGACTCCTATGTGGGGCAACGGGCCGGGTTTGGCCAGCATAATCTATGGGTCACCGCGTTTACGCCGGACGAACTCAGCGCGGCTGGCGACATCACGCTCCAGAGTCCCGGCGGAGAGGGCCTGCTACGCTATTCACGCGGACGCGATATCGAGAACACCGACATCGTTGTCTGGCATACCTTTGGCCTCACGCAT
Source organism: Binatia bacterium (assembly GCA_963664395.2). Classification (GTDB taxonomy): domain Bacteria; phylum Desulfobacterota; class Binatia; order Bin18; family Bin18; genus Bin18. The sequence goes on from OY761159.2 coordinate 791,819, forward strand.
ATTCCGCGGCCTGAAGATTGGCCGGTGATGCCGGTCGAGTATGCCGGCTTCAGCCTGATGCCGGTCGGCTTTTTTGAACGCAACCCCGCCCTGGACGTGCCGCCCAGTCCGCACGCGTGCAAATAAGAGGGAGCAGAAAACTATCCCCTCTTGGGAGGGAATTATATACAATTTTACCCGCCGCAAGGGGGCGGCCCCTATCTTCTCCCCGCTCGCACCTCTTCAAGCGCAACCAGGATTTGGCGCGTTACCAGTTCTTCCATAGGGAGGAGAATAAAAAAGCCCGGCTGATTGACCGGGCTTTAGACAGGGACGGATTATCGGACTACTTGATTAAATTAGGCCCTTCTTATGCATCTCTTTTACTAAGCTGACCATTTCTTCAGCAGAATCTGCCGCCTCCTCCAGTCCTTTTCTCATGTTAGTCGTTTCATTCTTGAGGTCTTCAAAACTCTTGTCTGTTTCCAATTCAAGTGAGGAAATTTCCCTTATTGTGCTCATATAGGACCTCCTGCCTGATTGACGTATCCTTTCAATAGTCCCGTAACCTCTCCGAGGGCATTATTCATTCTAAGAATGTTGTCATTGGCCTTTCTAAGGTCATCTCGGACTTCATCAATCCGCTCGTTCAGTCTCTTCTCGATAGCTTCTATCCGTTCTTTTTGTTGTTTCTCAGTGGCTTCATTCGCTTGGTGCATTTCACGCCGATAGTTAGCCATAATTCTCCAAAACAACCCGCCCCCGGAATTAGTAATGCAATGATAGGAATCGCCCAGTCTGCGAGAAGATCACCACCTGTCATGTTTTTACTTCTTCATACCGCCACTGCTTCTTAGGTGGTCCCATCATAGCAGCGCGGGCTATATTCTCCGGTGTGTCCAGGATAGGATCAGGCATGGGTCGGGCAGGACGCCCACCCACATTAGACGCAGGGGGTACGCTTGTGTGGCTCCTTTTTTTGAGTTTTCATTTTACACCTCCAAAAATAGCTGTAGCTATTTCTAGCATCGACATTAGCGCAAGCTGTTGGGAATTACAATTCCTGCTGAAGGAAGTGGGAAAGCCGGGAAAATTGGAAGAATGGCAAGCGGAGACGTATGGGTGCGCATCTCCGTAGAGTGGGTAAAATTGTATATAATTCCCTCAGCGGCGGGGTGGGTTGTCCCCCGCCTGGCGGCCACCGCGCGTCTGGCGAGCGCGGGTTCCTGGGAATGTGCATCACACGTCCCAGGAGGGGAAGCGGAGAGCGCCTGGCGTACCGCTTCTGGCTCTCGGTCGATAACGACCAGATGACGTTTTGCCTCCTCTTTATAAGCCGAAGCAATTTCCGCCGAGATGGCTCGCAGTTCATTCCGTTCGTCCTCGTCCGTCACACTCCTATGCTTGACAGACGATTTGTGGTCTTTCAAGCTATGCGGGAAAGCGTGTTTCCGAGGAAAAAGGAGACGGCATGATTGCACTGACCGTGAACGGAACGGAACACCGCGTAGATGTCAGCTCAGACATGCGGCTGCTGTGGGTTTTACGTGACATCCTGGGGCTGACCGGGACGAAATTCGGCTGCGGCATGTCCTTGTGTGGGGCCTGCACCGTCCATCTGGATGGCGAACCGGTACGCTCGTGCGTTATGCCGGTCTCCATTGCCGCGGGCAAGAAAATTACGACTATAGAAGGGCTCTCCCCAGACGGCAGCCACCCTTTACAGCAGGCCTGGGTTGCTCATCAAGTGCCGCAGTGCGGGTATTGTCAGACAGGTATGATTATGTCGGCCGCCGCGCTGCTGAAAAAAAAGCCACACCCAACCGATGCCGACATCAACGAAGCCGTGACGAATATTTGCCGGTGTGGGACGTATACGCGTATTCGGGCCGCCATTCATACGGCCGCCAAAAAATCCGGCTCGAACGACGGGATGAAGGGATAAGGACACGCCGATGAAACAGACAGCGAATATATCCCGTCGTTCGTTTTTGTTGCGCTCGGCTGCGGTCGGGGGCGGACTGATGTTGGAGGTGACGCTCCCGAAGTCTCGTGTGGCCGCGGCGGAACAGGCGAGTCCCGCGGACACCAGCCCTGAGGTGACCGCCTGGGTCCTGATTCGGCCGGATGACACCATCGTCATCCGCGTTGCGCGGGTGGAAATGGGCCAAGGCAGTTTTACCGGTCTGCCCATGCTGGTTGCCGAAGAACTAGGCTGTGACTGGAGCAAAGTGCAGGCCGAGTATGCTTCAACGAGCGAACACCTGAGGCGCAATCGTATTTTTCGCACCATGCTCACCGGCGGCAGCCGGTCGATCCGTGACAGCCAGGAGTACTTACGCACGGCAGGGGCCGCGGCCCGCCTGATGCTCACCACCGCGGCCGCGCGGCGCTGGGGCGTGCCGGTCGCGGAATGTGTCGCTGCAAACAGCCTCATCACCCATACCCCAACCGAGCGACAGCTCAGCTTTGGAGCGGTAGCGGCTGAGGCGGCCGCGCTCGACATCCCCGAAAATCCGCCGCTCAAAGACCCCGCGGACTGGACCATTTTGGGCCAACCGGCCGCCCGGTTTGACATCCCGGATAAGGTGACGGGCAAGACCGCCTTTGCCATTGATACCCGGCTGCCCGGCATGGTCTATGCCGCGATTGCCCAGTGCCCGGTGTTCGGCGGCAGCCTGAAAAGCGTAGACGCAAAAAAAATTGCCGACATGCGTGGGGTGGTCAAGGTTGTGCGCCTGGAAGACGCGGTCGTCGTCGTTGCCAAAGAAAGCTGGTGGAACGCGCAGCAGGCTGTCCGCGCATTACCGATTGAGTGGGATTTTGGGGAGCACGCGAACGTCAGCAGCGACAGCATCATGGAGTTTTTACGTGAGGGCATACAACTCGAAAAGGCGCCGGTCTCGCGCCATGAGGGCGATATCGACAGCGCGTTTGCCGGCGCGGCCACAACCATTGAAGCCGACTATTACGCCCCCTATCTTGAGCACGCCACCATGGAACCCCAGAACTGCACGGCGCTGTATACGGAGCAGCGGGTGGATGTCTGGGCACCGGCCCAGAACAGCGAGGCCACCGCGGCCGTGACCGCTGAGACCGCGGACGTGCCGGTGAGTCGGGTCGAGGTCCACAAAGTCCATCTGGGGGGGGGCTTTGGGCGGCGTGGGCTGTATATTGAGTTTGTGCGCCAGGCTGTCAGGATTGCCAAGACTATGCCCGGCACGCCGGTGCAATTGATCTGGTCCAGAGAAGAGGATATTCAGCACGGCCGCTATCGGCCGGTGGCTTTGGTCCGCATGAGAGCCGCGCTCAACGCCTCCGGGGAACCAACCGCCTGGTCCGTGCGCCAGGCCGAGCAGTCGATTTTCAGTGCAGTCCGCCCCCATCTGATTCGGGACGGGGTTGATATCGTCGGGGTGCGGACCTTTGTCGACGCGCCGTACGCCTTTCCAAACATGCATATGGAATACGCCATGCGCAACACCCACGTGCCGCCAGGGCCGTGGCGGGCGGTGGCGCATACTCATAATCCGTTCTTTCGGGAGAGCTTCATTGACGAGTTGGCCCACGCTGCCGGGCAGGACCCGTATCAGTTTCGACGCACACTCTTGCAGGAACCCCAGGCGTCGAAGGACCTGGCCATTCTGGACGCGGTCGCCGAGGCTGCCGGATGGGATAGCCCGCTGCCGGAAGGCGTCCACCGTGGGATTGCCGTACAGGACGCCTACGGGAGCTATACTGCGGCGGTGATTGAAGCGTCAGTTAATGGTGAAGGTGAGTTGACTATCCAGCGCGTGGTTGTTGGTATTGATTGCGGCTATGTAGCCAACCCCGATTCGGTCCGGGCTCAGCTCGAAGGCAGCGTCGTCTACGGTCTGACCGCCGCGTTGTACGGGGAGATCACCATTAAGGCGGGCCGGGTTGAACAGTCGAATTTCCATGACTACCAGATGATGCGGCTGGCCGAGATGCCCACGGTTGAGGTTGTCCTCAGGCCGACAGGCGGTTTTTGGGGCGGCGCGGGTGAGCCCGGCATGGCCCCGCTTGCGCCGGCGCTGTGTAATGCCATCTTTGCAGCAACCGGCAAACGTATTCGTTCGTTGCCGTTAAAGAACCATGATTTACGCCCGGCCTAATCGCCTGTCACGGCGGCGACTGCTCGTCGGCCTGCTCAGCTGCCTGGGCGGCCTGGGCTCTATGGTTGCGCCGCTCAGGAAGGCGCGCCCGGCAGACGCACTTCCCGAGAAACTCGCGCCGCTCATTCGCCAGGCAACCGGAGGGGTCATGCCCCAGGTCGGCCGTGTCACGCTCACGCTGCCAACCCTGGCCGAGAGCGGCAATTCCGTGCGGCTTCAGGTCCGGGTCGAGAGCCCGATGACGCCGGAAGCCCATGTAAAGCAGATTCATATTTTTTCAGAAAAGAACCCCAGACCAGTTATTGCCCGCTTCTCGCTGGGGCCGCGCGCCGGACGGGCCGAAATACACACCCGGATTCGACTGGCCGGCACCCAGCAGGTTGTGGCGGTTGCGGTCATGAACGACGGTACGGCCTGGATGGCGAGCGCGGAAGTCGTTGTCACGGCCGCAGCCTGTGTTGAGGGAAGCTGACGCGACTGGAATCGGGATGGCCAAAGCGAGAATCAAAGTCCCTGAGGTTGTCACACGCGGAGCGGTCTTTGAGGTGCGTTTGCTCATCCGTCATCCCATGGAAACCGGCTTCCGGTATAACAACGTGGGACAGAAGATTCCCAAAAACATCGTGCATACCGTTCGGTGTGTGTATAACGGGGCGGAGGTTTTCCATGCGGAGTTATTTCCCGGTATTGCTGCCAACCCGTATTTTTCGTTTTTCACCACAGCGGAAGTGTCGAGTGAGTTGGAGTGTGTGTGGACAGACGACACTGGGGTCACGACATCCGAGCGCGTCGCGCTCACGGTCAGCGAATGAAACGTTTTGTTGTTCTGCTTGCCAGCCTGCTGGCGGTCCCGGCCCTCGCGAGCGCGGCCCCCATCACGGCAGGCGGCCCGGCATTGGCCCAGGCGTGTGCGGCCTGTCATGGTCCCGGCGGGCGTAGTCAGGGAGCAATTCCGTCACTCGATAGGCTGCCACCTGAGGATTTCAGGGCAGCCATGCAGGCGTTTCGGACCGAAGAACGTCGGGGGACTGTGATGAATTATATTGCCAGGGGGCTGAGTGAGGCGAGTATTGAGGCAGTGGCGGCGTATTTCGCAGGGGCGCAGGCACGTTGAAATGGGGACTTGTGTTCATATCCTTTTCCCCCTCGCCCCCTTGGGGGAGAGGGCTAGGGTGAGGGGGAATCTTCGTATCGAACAACGCCCCTCACCCCGCCCCTCTCCCTAGCCTGGGAGAGGGAGCAAAAATATATGTCTCGGTATGTAACCCGCCGTCAATTCTTCAGCTTGGCCGGGAGTCTCTCTTTTGCCAGTGTGCTGACGCGCCGGGTGCGAGCGAATACACGCGCCAGGGTAGTCGTCGTTGGCGGTGGTTTTGGCGGGGCGACCTGCGCAAAGTATTTACGCCTGGCCGACCCCAGCCTTGAGGTCACGCTGGTGACACCGCAGCGTCAGTTTATCACCTGTCCATTCAGCAACGCGGCCCTGGTCGGGCTTCGTCCGCTCACCTCGTTGACCCATACCTACCAACGGCTCCGGGAAGGCTATGGCGTGCAGATTATCCAGGCGCAGGCAGACCAACTCGATCCGACCACGCAGAGGATCACACTCAGTGATGGGTGTACTTTGGCCTATGACAAACTTGTTTTATCCCCTGGTGTTGAACTGCGCTGGGACGCGATAGCGGGCTACGATGCTGAAGCCTGTGCAGTGTTCCCGCACGCCTGGCAGGCCGGTTCACAAACGCGGCTGCTACGTCGCCAACTGGAATCTATGGAAGACGGCGGGCTGGTGGTGATCAGCGCGCCGGAGACGCCCTACCGCTGTCCGCCGGGGCCGTACGAGCGGGCCAGTTTGATCGCCCACTATCTCAAAACCCATAAGCCAAAATCAAAAGTCTTGCTGCTCGATGCCAAGGACAGCTTTACCAAGGACAAGCTGTTTCTAGCCGCGTGGGAGCGGCTGTATCCCGGCCTGCTCGAATGGGTGTCGGGCGCGCAGGGCGGGCGGGTCACCCAGGTCGATACACGGACCGGCATCGTTCGCACGGAGTTTGACGAGTATAAACCAGCCGTGGCCAATATCATTGCCCCACAGCGCGCGGCGGCGATTGCGCGGGCGGGCGGCATCGATGCCGGCACGGGCTGGTGCCCCGTATACGGCGGCACATTCGAATCCCGCGTACACCCCAACATTCACATTATTGGCGACGCAGCGATCGCCAGCCCCATGCCCAAATCCGCCTTTAGCGCCAATAATCAGGCCAAGGTCTGCGCCGCGGCCATTGTGGCACTGCTCCGGGGCGAGCCGGTTGCACAGCCAGCGTTGATGAATACCTGTTACAGTCTGGTCGCGCCCGATTACGGCATCTCTATTAGTGCTGTGTATTCCGTTGAAAACGACGCGATTCAGGTTGTTCCAGGGTCGAGCGGCACGAGCCCGCTTGACGCGCCGGAGACAACGCGCGCGCTCGAAGCAGCCTATGCGCGCTCGTGGTACGCCAATATTACCGCCGATACGTTTGGGTAAAGGCGACGCTACGATGCACGGAAGCTATTGGAAAGCTCTTGTCATTCAGGTGTGGGTCGGACTTCTGGTGCTGAGCGATCTCTGCGCCCAGGGGAATCAGCAACTCGACGATTCGCAGACCCGGCATGAAGGGATTCCCACCCCGTTGACCGACCAGCCCGGTGATGCGGAGCGGGGGCGGCATATTGTGCTCGACCGGGAGCGCGGCGATTGTGTGGTATGTCATGCCCTGCCACTGCCCGAACGTCGGTTCCACGGTACGGTGGGGCTGCCCTTGGACAACGTTGGGAGTCGCTATACCGCCGCGGAGTTGCGCCTGCGGCTGCTAGACCCCAAAGCGCCAAATCCCCACTCCATCATGCCGGCGTATCATACGGTGGAAGGTCGGCATTCCGTACTCGAAGCCTACCGGGGCAAGCCGATCCTCACCGCGCAGGAAATCGAAGATGTTGTGGCTTATCTCTTGACCCTTCGTCAGGACGCTCCACAGGCTGCACAGGCTCTCCAAACTCCGAGCAGTTCGCAGCACGAGACTTCCCCATACAGCGTCGAAGGCCGTCGCTCCGGCTATACCTATCTGTCGGAGGAACACAGACAGTTACAGGACGACGTGTTTGGCAATCCGGGGATGTTATGGGTCGAACGCGGTCGCGCGTTATGGGACCAGCCCCAGGGCGACCGCCAACAGGCCTGCGCCAGTTGTCATGGAGACGCGGCAACCAGCCTGCGCGGGGTGCGTACCCGCTATCCGCAATTCGATCCACGCACAAAAAAACTCATCAATCTGGAGCAACGGATTAACCACTGCCGCACCGAGCAGCTCCGGGTCGAAGCCTACCCGTATGAATCCGAAGCCCTGTTGGCGCTCAGCACCTTTGTAAGTTTTCAGTCACGCGGGATGCCGCTTAGCGTAGATATCAAGGGACCGGCCGCACCGTTTTTCGAGGCGGGCAAAGCGTTCTTCATGCGCCGCCGCGGCCAACTCGACATGGCGTGTAGCCATTGCCATGATGAGTACGCCGGGCAACGCCTGCGGGGTGAGGTCGTCAGCCAGGGACAGACCAACGGTTTCCCTGTCTATCGGCTGAGCTGGCAAACGCTGGGATCAACGCACCGCATGTTTGCCCGGTGCAACACCGCAATCCGTGCCCAACCCCTGGCCTACGGGGCGGACGACTACGTGAATCTGGAATTGTATATGGCCTGGCGTGGTCGTGGCTTGCCGGTAGAAACACCGGGCGTGCGCCGGTAAAGGAAGGAACGGGGAAAGGTATTAAGCTTACCTAACCTACTGCGATAGAGCCATGACCCTTTATCTCTCGCTATCTCTATTCAGAGTTAGCCTTTTATGACTGCAAGTAGGATGATTCGCGTCGTTCGACAAAACCGTTCCAATAGAAGCGGTGAGAAACGACTGGACAGCAACATTTTCCCGGGTGTTATGGCGTTAACATTCGCCCCATAGTACTTGCGCACCACTTCATCGAACCTGCGTCTTGTCCCAGTATTACCGTGAGCGATGTGATTCCTCACTTTTCTCAAATTGGAGATGAATTGCCCATGCCTAATAACCGTATCAATAAAGTGTTCATTCGTTGGGAATAAGTACTCAAGATTCTTCTTGATTTCTCCCGCCCCACCCCATCGAAGTCGCAATTTTTCTTTTTCTGAGGCCGGACGCCCGAAAGTACGCATCGCGTCTCGGGCACGCTCAAAGCTCCGTGTCGGGTTGGGTCTCTGTAGCAGAGGAGAGGAGCCATCACAGTACTTCGCCCCACAAATTAATCGGCAGGCTGAGTCCTCAATAATTGCTTCAAATAGGGAGTAGAGACGAACAGCTATCATTTCAGCAACATACAGACGTGGAAGATCATCAACGGACTGGAGACCTGACACCAAGGTTAGCGCTGTTGCTGTGGTACGGTGAATTTGATCGGCCTGCGGAAGCAATGTCGACATCGCTAGTTCAGAAACTTGCTAATATAGCGCCTACGTATTTTCCGATTGGCAATACGCTGCGTGCTTGCACGACATGCTTCGTAGAATTCACTATCCGTTCTAGGGCGTTCATTCGGAGGCTTGTCAGAATTGAACCGCTCGTCAACCTCACGAAGCGCGTCTTCGAGTTTCCTTCCACTAACATGAGGATTCTCGTCAAGAACAAGCACCAAGGAGAAAAACACTGGACTCCTGGAGAAAATCGTTTCACGGATTGTTTCTGCCGATAGCGATGCGATACGAGAAAGTACGGAATCAAGCCTCTTCTTGATGTCCGACGCTTCCTGAAAACTTTCTTCGTTATCGGCATAAATTTTATTAAGCCTTGAGCTTGAGAAGTCCGATAATCCCTTCAGCATGTTCAAGACAATATCGGAGATAAATTCGATTTCTTGCATTCTGGCAATATCGTTTGCAGTGAATATCTTTAGATCTCTCCACAACGAGACACGGGAAGCAGCCTCACGGAGGCAGAACTGTTTAAATTCTCCACTGAAAGCCGCGTTACGCTTCTCTTGAGAGTTGAGTGTTTTCGCAACTGAATTCAAGCGTCCGAAAACTTCGATCACATCCTCATCTGTTGCCCCCAGAAGCCAACCACCAGAAAGTTTTGTTTCGCGAAAACTTCGCTTCTGGGCTGAGGAAAGTTGATTGTATGTCACTTTTCTCCCGTAAACCGGGTGGAAGGCGGAAAAGCCCTCTTTGGCATATTCAAGGATTGCTCGGATTCGTTGCTGCCCATCGACAACCTCTCTAAGACTCTTATCTTGCTCAAGATCGACGTTGTGGCGAAAGTAAAGCGTTGGTACAGGGTTTTGCTCGAACAGAGTGTTGAGAAGGTATGATTTCTGTGGTTGAGTCCATACGGAGCGGCGCTGGTACCAGGGATTTAACTTGAGTTCTTGATGTTTTTCCCAGTTAATTAAGTCTTGGACGATAAGAGATTCATAGTCGACACGGTCCATCATCTACTCCCTTCGACACTCACCAGCGAAGTTGGAGAGAAGTCGGTCTCTACTTTGCTTCAGTCAATTTACAGGTGGGGAAGCTCAATATCCTCGTGAGCCTTTAGATTCAAGTATAAAAACTTATTCCTCATCTCCACCTCTATTTTACGCCTGCCCTACACCTCTCCCCGCGGTACCGGGACACCCGGAATCTTCACCCGCATCCTACCCATCTCACCAAACGTGGTGATAAACAAAGTCTTCCAGTCATCGCCCCGCCCAGCGGTGGGGGCGTCATAGCTCAGCCCTATTACCGGCCGTTCGCAGCATGAAGCGCACTGCGGATTATCACCCCCTCACGGGTCAGGGCCTCTCGAAGTGTCTGCAGTATCTCCGGAGCCTGCATCAACTCGCCCGATATGGCAATGCTTTCTGCGTCAAGCGCGAGCTCTTTGCCACCCGTGGTCGTGACCTTCCCCTCGGTGACAACTCTCATGACGAGTCGTACTGCTTCTTCCACACTGTCCTCGCCGTGCCCGTACGTCAGGTCTCCGTCGTCCTTGTATCCTAACCCTGGGTAGAACTCTTTGACGACCCGCATCCCCAGTTGCTCGGCGACTTCCAGGACGGGATAGCGCGGAAGCGCTGGGAGGTAGGCCACGATGTCCGAGTTCACCGCTTGAAATCCCTCAAGCATCGCTCGGGTATTCTCCTCGCTGAGCTGCGCCCACACGTAAAACGCACTATGTGGCTTGGCCGCCTCAAGCCGCAATCCTGCTGCTTCGGCAAAGGCTTTCAGCGCCCCGAGTTGATACACAACATAATCCTTGCCCTCTTGGGGAGTGATGTGCATGAGTCTCCGGCCGAAACCCAGCATGTCGGGAAAGCCCGGATGGCCCCCGACTGTCACACCGTACTTCTTGGCACTCTCGACAGAGCGACGGACCCAGCTGGGATCACCTGCGTGAAAGCCACACGCGATGTTGGCGTGACTAATCCCTCGCATCACCTCCTCAGGCCGCCCCAGCACATAGTTACCAAAGGATTCACCCACATCGCTGTTGAGATCAATCCAAGTTCTGGTGGTTCTGGTGGTTCTCGTGGTTCTCATGCTCAAACCTCCTCACCCGTCTGAGAAAAATCGGACGTTCCGTTTTGTCACGCCTGCCCACACTCGCTACGCCGCCCGGCCAGAAGTCACTCGAACTCCGAAGCTCCGGTTGCGGGTGGATATTCGTTCCACCACTCCCGGAATACGCGACACTGGCCACTCTCGGTCAGGGTGATCAAAAAGATCCCTTCCATTTTGACGGCTTGGCCCGTCTGCACGGATTCCATCGATGCCCACCAGCGCGCGAGGTAGCGCCCGTCTTCGGTCATCGCCAGGGGTTCATAACCGAACGTAATCCCGGCCTGGTTCCCCTGGGTAGCCGTCTCCCAGGCGCGTCGGATCGCCGGCTGACCTGTGATCGGCTCGGCAAACGGACCCCAGACGTAGGTCCCGTCCTCGGTGAAGAGTGCTGCCGCGGCGGACGGGTCCTGGTTCTCCCAGGCCCTGCCGTAGGCATCCAGCCAGACGTTGAGCGCCTCGAAACCCATAGGAAGCTCCTTTCCTCGTTTTGTACGGTTGAAGCCCATACATAGCGCCCAACGGCGGATTGTCCAGAGGCGGCACTGCCTGTTCGTCTGCGTGGCTTGACAGCGGCATGATAAGCATTCCACAGTTGGGGCTACGCCCTGCGGGGCGTGTATTCGGAGCAGAGAGTGGGGAGGGCTGGCCATGCGAGATTTCGCAACCCTGGGCAAACGCAAAGCCGTGTTGGGCATGATTCACCTGCAACCGCTGCCCGGCACCGTGTTTTACGCGGACGGCAGTTTCAACCAAACCCTTGAGACGGCGGTCGAGTCGGCCCGGGCGCTCCACCACGGCGGGGCGGACGGGTGTCTGGTGCAGACCGTCGATCGTATTTATAGCGTAAAAGACGAATCCGACCCGGCGCGTACGGCCGCCATGGGCCTCATTGTGCATGCCATTGTCCAGGCCACAGGCGCAGACTTCCAGGTCGGGGTGCAGTTGATGCGGAATGCGCTCAAAGCCTCGTTGGCAGTGGCAAAGGTGGCAGGGGGAAGTTTTATTCGGGCCGGCGCGCTGGTGGGCACGACGCTGACCGCGCACGGCATGGTCGAAGCGAATCCGCTCGACGTGATGGAATATCGCAAAAAGATCAACGCCTGGGATGTCAAAGTCATTGCCGAAGTCGACTCCATGCAATTCAAGTGGTTTGGCGAGCCTAAGCCGACCGCAGAGATCGCCCGGGGCGCAAAATATGTTGGGGCGGACGCGGTGTCGTTGGGCGCACCCGACGAAAACAGAACGCTGGAGATGATCGCCTCGGTACGGAAAGCCGTGCCGGGCCTGCCCATCATTTTGGCGGGCTACACCAACCACGATAACGCGGCACGGTTGCTGGCCGCAGCGGACGGAGCGTTTGTCGGCACCTGTCTGGAACGCGGCGGCTGGGGCGGGCAGATTGATGTCGAGCGGGTGAAGACCTATGTCGACATCGTGCGGGGACTGGAAGGAAAGGGATAGAACCATGGAGCCACTCAAACCGGAGGTGATGTTCGGGCAGGTCGCAGGCTTAGCAGACGATTTACGCCAGTTGACCCGCCCGTTTGAGCAGCAAGTGCGGGCGGTTCTCACGCCATCGGAATGGCAGGCGGTGAAAAAAGTCTACCTCACCGGAGACGGGGATTCCTACCATGCCTCATGTGCCGCTGAGATGGCCTTTCAGGTCATTGCCGACGTGGCCTGCGAACCGCTGAGCGCGCAGCGTTTTCTGGATTATGGGGCGGCCTGGATGCGCCCCGCTGCGCCGCCGCACACCCTGGTGATTGCAACCTCGGCCTCAGGCGGTACCGAGCGCGTCGTGCAGGCGATTGAACGTGCCAAAGAGTACGGCGCACTCACCGTGGCCTTAACCGGAACACCCAACAGTGCAGTCACCCAAGTGGCGGACCGGAGCGTCGTGGTCGAACTGCCCCATAAAGAACGCTCTCCAGGGATTCGCACCTACCAGGCCAGCCTGGTGGGCATGCTGTTAGTTGCGATACAGTTGGCTGAACGGCAAGGCAGGTACGCGCAAGAAGAAACAGACCGTCTGCGCCAAGAGCTCATTGCGCTCGCCGATGTCGTGGACGCGACCACGAACGCGATTCAGGCAGGCTGTCGAGAGGTGGCGGACCTGATTGCCGCCAGCCCCATTGTGGTCATGCTGGGCAGTGGGCCGAGTTATGGCACCGCCCTCTACAGCGCGGCAAAGCTGGTCGAAGCCGCGGGTGTTTTTACGCTGGGGCAGGACTTGGAAGAGTGGTGGCATGTTGAACGATTTGCCTACCCGCTGGACATGCCGGTTTTTGTGATCGCCCCGCCGGGTCGCTCGCACTGGCGGGCGCAGAGCGTGGCAGCAACGGCGCACGGCTTGGGCCGCCGGGTCATTGCCGTGACGCACACAGACGATACCGAGGTCACCCGCCATGCTCACATGGTGTTACCCGTCCAGGGCGAGGTGCGCGAGGAGTTTTCGCCTCTGCTCTACCCTCTCTTTGCCGGCTATGTGGCGGCCCATGTCGCCGAGCGTTTAGGCCGCTGTCCCTTCCAAAGCGACCGGCCCGAATTACTCCGGTCGGTAAACGAATACTTCGCCAGCCAGCGACAGGATGCGGGGAGGGATTAGACGAATCTTTAGCTACTCTTATAGACGTGACGGCGATGACCTATTTTGACGACCGTGATGATGAGCTCGGTGTCCCTGATTTCATAAATGATGCGGTACACCTTGGCGAACTCGGAATCTTTCCTGGCCTGATAGTTTCTCGCACCCCTCGGGTCGAGGGTTCCCGGCCAGTGCTTCAATGCGCTTGAGAATGCGGGCAACATCCCGCTTTGGGATTGAACGTAAATCCTTGGCAACAGACTTCCTGAAAATCAGCCTATAGTTTGCCATGCGCCTGTAAGTCGTTCAGGAGTTCTTCGTAGCTCAGGGTGGGCTCGGTTGCGCGCTGCTGGAACGCAGCCAGGTCTTCTTGATCTTCCGCAAGTGCTGCGCGAACCGCCTCATTGACAATGGCGGATACCGAACATTGCGAGTGGGCCGCCTTGAGTCGTAACGCTGCATGAAGCTGAGGATCAAAATAGATCGTAGAACGTTTGGATGCTTCACCCATGACACAAAACCTCCTTGTGTGACGGTAGCGTCACAGCGTCACGGCGTCACGGCATCACGGCAGCTGTGGCGTTGGAGTATAAATCCGCAGGACAGGTCAGCGGAGCGTTATCGGGTCTGCATCTTCACTCCGCCGCACTCGCAGCGGCCAGACTCGACAGGGCCACCCGCCGGCGGGCTTCACGGATGTCGTGCCGGTCGAACCCGTTGGTCAGAAAGCCGAGCGAGATACCCGTGGCCGGATCGGCCCAGCCGCTCTGGCCGCCAAAGCCCGGATGGCCGAACGACTCCGCGGAATTGGTGCGCCCGAAGCCGCGCATATTGGCCTTGCCGTCTCCGCCGGCAACAGCAATCCCCAAGGCCCGATTGGCCCGGTGGCCGAGAAAGGGATCGCGCAGCTCTCCGGTGCGAATACGCCGCGCCTCTTGCAGCATGTCGGGCTGCCAGACCGGCGTCCCGTCGTGGGCGCGGCCGTCGTTCAGCAGGGCTTGATAGAACAACGCGATATCACCAGCCGTGGTAATGCAGCCGGCCGACGGCGAGCCGGCTTCTCGGGTGACCGTTTCGTTCAGCTCCAAGACTCCGTCTTCATTGATGGCGTTGGTCGTGGCGTTAAAGCCTTTGACCCCCATTTTTTCGTACTCTGCGGCGGTCGGGGCGGCGCCCACCCACTCCACATCGGCGACATCGGCGTTCCCGGCAGGCGGCAGCCCGAAGCGCAAATCGGGCAGCCCCAGCGGCTCGGCAATCCGCGTCCGCACAAAATCGCTCAGGCGCTGACCGCTGAGGTGTTCGACAATAGCGGCGACCGGCCAGAAATTCGCCGACACATGATAGACAAACTTCTCGCCTGGCGTATGGTCTGGCTTCCACTGGGCAAAGCGGTTTAAGCGCTTGTCGTGATCGGCCCATTCTTTTTGCCAGTGCGGGGCATAGGGGATAGCCGACGTGTGAATGAGCAACTGCTCAACCGTCACCACGTCTTTGCCGTTCGTCCCAAACTCGGGGATATACTCGACCACACGATCTTCGGGGCGGAGTTGGCCCTCTTGCATCAGAATCCAGGCCGCGGCTGAGGTGAACGCCTTGGTCGAAGACATAATGACAAACCGGGTGTCATCCGTCGCCGGTTTTTCCGTCCCGCCCTGGACCGCCTTGCCAAAGGTCTGCATGGCACCGATTTTTCCATTGCGTGCAATCGCAATCTGGCTGGCCGGCAGCAGGCCGGATTTGACCTCTCGCTCGGCCCGCTCAAACAGGGCCTGGACTTTTTCCGGGTCGAGACCGACCTCTTCAAGATTCTGGGCAAAAAAATGTGCGGCTGGCATACGGCTTCCCCTCCTGATTCTCGATTTGCGGCTCCCTCTCTTGAATTCCCCTCCACTCCTTGCCACTTTATGGGGTTCGGATCAAGGTAAATGAAAGTGTATCCACCCTCGGTCCGATTCTCGCCCGCCAACGGGCGAGGAAGAAAATAAGGAAACCCATGCCCTCGGGACTCATTCTGCATCATTACGATTTCTCCAATTACTCTGAAAAAGTCCGGCTCGTCCTGGGTCTCAAGGGCCTGACTTGGCGCTCGGTCGAGATTCCCCCTACCCTGCCCAAGCCCGACTATATCCCCCTCACAGGCGGATACCGCCGTGCGCCGGCCCTCCAGATTGGCGCCGACGTTTTTTGTGATACCGCGCGGATTATCGAAGAACTTGAACGTCGTTTTCCAGAACCCACTATTTATCCAGGACCGGATTCGGTCGCCCAACGGGCATTCACTGCCGGCCTGGAGCGCTGGACGGACGCGACCCTGACACGCAATACGATCAATTACATTTCCTGCGAGCATTCCGACGCCGATCGTTTCACACCGGAATTTCTGGCCGACCGCGCCGCTTTACTCGGCAAACCCGAACCGGGGCTCGCCCACCGGAAGGCCGCGGCAATCAAAAACCTCACCCAGTTGCGTCCGCAGTTGAGCTGGATCAGCGACATCCTGCACGACGGACGGACGTATATCTATGGCGAAGCACCATCCCTGGCCGACTGCGTGATCTACCATCCGCTGTGGGTCATGGATCAGCTTGCCGGCGAGCGCGCGGCCGTTATTCCAGCCGTCATCCGTCAATGGATGGAGCGCGTGGCCGCGCACGGCCATGGCAATCCGACCTCGATGACCGCGCACCAAGCGCTCGATATCGCGGCTACCAGCGACCCGTTGCCGCCCCTCCCAAGTCAGACGCTGGACGGAGACCCGGCTCTTGGCGATACCGTCTCCATTACGCCCACTGACTATGGCCGGGCTAATCCCAGCGTCGGCACGCTCGTTTTCATCGACGCCCAGCGCCTGGCGCTTCAGCACCGAAACGAGCGCACCGGACGCGTCACGGTGCATTTCCCCCGCTTTGGTTATAGCGTCCGTACTCTTGACGGTTAGAAGACGCGTGGAGGCATCCGGATCATGAATGCGCAGGCTACAACTCCGCACGACCACAAGTGGCAGATTTGGATCGACCGTGGCGGAACTTTTACCGATCTGGTGGCGCGTCGTCCTGACAGCAGCCTGGTAACGCATAAATTGCTGTCGGCCAATCCTGAACGCTATCAGGATGCGGCGGTCCAGGGCATTCGCGATTTACTCGGAGTGGCTGGTGACGCGGCCATTCCGCCCGATACGATTGCTCTGGTGAAGATGGGCACCACGGTCGCGACCAATGCCCTGCTGGAACGCACGGGCGACCGGACCGTGTTCGTGACCACCCAGGGGTTTGGGGACGCCTTACGGATCGGCTATCAGAACCGCCCCGACCTGTTTGCCCGGCATATTGTCCTGCCGGAAATGCTGTACGAACGAGTGATCGAAGTCAGAGAGCGGATTGACGCCCAGGGCGCGCTCGTCACCCCCCTGGATGAAGACGGCGCGCGGCGCAGCCTTCAGGCCGCCTATGCTGCCGGCATTCGCGCCGTGGCCATTGCCTTTGTGCATGGCTATCGGTACGCGGCGCATGAGGCCCGAGTCGCCGCCATTGCCACTGAGATCGGCTTTCAGCAAGTCTCGGTCTCACACGTGGTCAGCCCGTTGATGAAGCTGGTCTCACGCGGCGACACCACGGTGGTCGATGCCTATCTGTCACCGCTGCTGCGGCGCTATGTCGATCAGGTCGCGGGAGAACTGGAGGCGGAGCGCCAGTCCGGTCCCAGGCTGATGTTCATGCAGTCGAACGGCGGCCTGACCGATGCCCACCTGTTTCAGGGCAAGGACAGTATTTTATCCGGACCGGCCGGTGGGGTGATCGGCATGGTCCGGACCGCGTCGATGGCGGATTTTCGCAAAGTTATCGGCTTCGATATGGGCGGCACCTCGACCGATGTGTCGCACTATGACGGCGAATATGAGCGGACATTTGAGACCCTGGTCGCTGGCGTCCGCATGCGCGCCCCGATGATGCATATCCACACCGTCGCCGCGGGCGGAGGGTCTATCCTGCACTTTGATGGCGCCCGTTTTCGGGTTGGCCCGGACTCAGCCGGTGCAGACCCCGGGCCCGCGTGCTATCAGCGCGGCGGCCCACTCACCGTGACCGACTGCAACGTCATGCTGGGCAAGCTGCAAGCGGCCTTCTTTCCCGCAGTGTTTGGCCCGAACGCGGATCAAGCTTTGGATGCGCAAATCGTTCGAGAACAGTTTGTGTCCTTGGCAGCAGAAATCGCCAGTGCCACGGACAATGCGGTCCAGTCGCCTGAGGCTGTAGCCGCCGGTTTTCTGCGCATCGCGGTGGAAAATATGGCGAATGCCATCAAGAAAATTTCCGTTCAGCGCGGCTACGATGTGACGGAATATACCCTGAACTGCTTTGGTGGGGCCGCCGGCCAGCACGCCTGTCTGGTCGCAGACGCGCTGGGCATGAAGACCGTCTTTCTGCATCCCTTTGCCGGGGTGTTGTCGGCCTATGGGATGGGTCTGGCAGACGTGCGGGCGCTGCGCGAGCGGCAGATCGAACAGCCGCTCGCGGCCACCGCCATACCCGTATTGGAAACGGCCTGTGCGGAACTCGGCGACGAGGCCGGCGACGAGATTCTGGCGCAAGGGATATCTGCCGATCGACTCAGCCTGCATAAACGAGTCCATCTGCGCTACCAGGGAACTGACACCGCCCTCCAGGTGGACTTGGCTGACCTCGGCGGCATGCGGGCCGCGTTTGAGGCCACCCACAAGCAGCGCTTTGGCTTTATCGTCACAGCACGACAACTGGTCGCCGAGGCGGTCTCGGTCGAAGCGGTCGGCACAACGGAGCCTGTTGACGACGCCGAGCTGCCGGCGGCTGAGGGCCAGGCCGCGCAGCCGCTGCAGCAGGTCCGGGCGTATATGGACGACGCCTGGCGGGACACGCCGGTATTCCGGCGCGCGCAGCTCCAACCGGGCCAGCGTATTCCCGGCCCGGCCATTATTTGTGAGCCCACGGCAACGACAGTGGTTGAACCGGAGTGGCAAGCCGAGCTGAACCGCTATGGCCATCTGCTCCTCACCCGTCTGAAACCGCCATCACACCGGGTGGCGATTGGCACTAAGCCTGCCCTGAGCACGGGCGAAGGGGCCGACCCGGTCATGCTGGAGGTGTTCAACAACCTCTTTATGTCGATCGCCGAGCAGATGGGCGCGACGCTGGCCAATACCGCCTACTCGGTGAATATCAAGGAACGGCTGGATTTCTCGTGCGCCATTTTCGCACCGGACGGGAGCCTGGTCGCCAATGCCCCCCACGTGCCTGTCCATCTTGGTTCCATGGGCGAGTCGATTAAAACCGTCATCAAGGCCAACCAGGGCACAATGCGGTCAGGCGATGTCTATGTCCTCAACGCGCCCTATAACGGCGGTACGCATTTGCCTGATGTCACGGTCATTACGCCCGTATTTGACACCGGTGCAGACCGAATTTTGTTTTATGTTGGCGCACGTGGGCATCATGCCGATATCGGCGGACGCACCCCCGGCTCAGCCCCACCGGATAGTACAACCATTCACCAAGAGGGCGTACTGATCGACAACTTCCTCTTCGTCCGCCAGGGCCGCCTGCGCGAACAGGAGATGCGGCAACTGCTGGGTTCCGGCAGGTATCCTTGCCGGAATGTTGACCAGAACATGGCCGACCTGCGCGCCCAGCTCGCGGCCAACGAAACCGGGGTGCAGGAACTCAGGAAAATGGTCAAGCACTTTGGCATCGAGGTCGTGCACGCCTATATGCAGCACGTCCAGGACAACGCCGAAGAGTCCGTGCGCCGCGTGCTCGACGTCCTGACCGATGGCGCGTTCACTTACCCCATGGACAACGGCTGTCAGATTCGGGTCAGTATTCGGGTGGACAAAGCGGCCCGCCGGGCAACTATAGATTTCAGCGGCACCTCTTCCCAACACAGTGGCAACTACAATGCACCCGCAGCCGTGTGTAAAGCCGCCGCCCTGTATGTTTTTCGGACATTAGTGGATGACGCCATTCCGCTGAATGAAGGCTGTCTGAAACCGCTCGATATCATCATTCCGCCGCGCTCCATCATCAGCCCGGAATACCCGGCCGCGGTGATCGCCGGCAATACGGAGGTCTCGCAAGGGGTCACGGACGCCCTGTATGGCGCGCTCGGGGTGCTCGCCTCGTCACAGGGCACGGTCAACAATTTTGTGTATGGCAACGAGCAGTACCAAAACTACGAAACCATCTGCGGCGGCACCGGGGCCGGCCCTGACCATCCGGGCTGCGACGCGGTCCACAGCCATATGACCAACACGCGCATGACCGACCCCGAGGTATTGGAGTGGCGCTTTCCGGTCCGGGTTGAGAGTTTTGCCATCCGCCCCGGTTCAGGCGGCGCAGGTCGGCAGCCGGGCGGCGCGGGGATTACCCGGCGGCTGCGGTTTTTAGAATCCATGATCGTCACCACCTTATGCAGCCACCGCCTGACCGAACCGTATGGACTGGCCGGCGGGCAGGCCGGGGAGCGGGGTCGCGATACGGTCGAGCGTGCAGATGGAAGCATTGAAGAACTCGCCGGCAACGCGGAAACGCTGATGCAGCCGGACGACGTATTTGTCATGCATACGCCGGGCGGGGGCGGTTTTGGGCCGCCGGATGAAGCCGAGTAGCTATTCCAAGGCCAGTGTGGTTGGCGTACGAGGCAGAGACGCGGTACGGTGCGTCAGGACGGATTGTCTCCCTCTGGGACCTCGGCGACGGTGAGGGCAACTTCTTGTCCATGGGCGATTTCAAGGGTGTGCCCGTCCGGGTCGGCCAGAAAGGCCCAATAGCCGATCGGATAGCCTGAATCTGTCGGCCCCGAGCGCAAACAGCCGGCCTGCCGGGCGTGTTCACATAGAGCATCGACTTCCTGGCGGGTAGCACAGCCCACCCCGAGATGGGCCAGGGGCAGCAAGGGAGCATCCACCCGAGGCGACTGGATGAGGACGATCACAAAGGGACGGGTGCGGTCACTCAGCCACACGACCTGTGTTCCATCCGGATCGGTCCGGCGGTGGACGACCTGCATATGGGCATATGTCGCATAGAAGGCAAGACTCTCCTCCATGTTGGTGACTGGAAGTGCGATATGAGTCAGTCCGATATCAGACATAGTGATACTCCTTCTTGAGTCACCCTCCTGCATGAGAAAAGATTGTACGCCAGTTGGAGGAAGGGGAGCGAGCTGCTAATAATTCCGTACCATCAAGAGAGAGGAGATTTCTATGAGAGAAGCTGTCATCGTATCGACTGCCCGGACGCCAATTGGGAAAGCCTATCGTGGCGCATTCAATGACACCACGACCCCGACCATGGCCGCGCCGGTGATTCAGGAAGCAATTCATCGTGCTCAGGTAGAGGTCGGTGAGATTGACGACCTGATTATGGGCGCCGCGCTCCAGGAAGGCACCCAGGGGTATAACGTAGCTCGGCAGTGCGGCATCGCTGCGGGGTTGCCGATGAGCGTCTCCGGCCAAACCATTGATCGTCAATGCTCTTCAGGGCTGATGAGCATTTCCATGGCGGCTAAACAGATTATTGCCGATGGCATGCAGACCGTTGTGGCCGGCGGCTTGGAGTCCATCAGCCTGGTCCAGAACGACCATCAGAACGAATACCGGAATGAAGATTCTGTGGCCCTGGAGAAGGCCCCGGACCTGTATATGGCCATGATAGACACCGCCGAGGTGGTCTCAAAGCGCTACAATATCTCCCGTGAAGCGCAGGATGAGTACGCACTCCAGAGTCAGCAGCGCACGGCCGACGCGCAGCAGGCCGGACGGTTCGACGACGAGATCATTCCGAGCACTGTTACCAAGCTGTTCACGGATAAAGAGACGGGCGAGACCACGCGCCAGGAAATGACCCTTGCGCGGGACGAATGCAACCGTCCGGGTACTAATGCGGCCGGTTTGGCCGCGCTGCGGCCGGTCATGGGAGAAGGCGGCTTCATTACTGCCGGTAATGCCAGCCAGTTGTCGGACGGCGTATCGGTCTGCGTCCTTATGGAACGCAAGCAGGCTGAACAACGTGGCCTCCAGCCCTTGGGCGTGTATCGTGGCATGGCCGTTGCCGGTTGCGAGCCGGACGAGATGGGCATTGGTCCGGTCTTTGCCGTGCCCAAGCTGCTCGAACGCAACGGCTTGACCATGGACGATATCGACCTGTGGGAACTGAACGAAGCCTTCGCCTGCCAAGTGCTCTATTGCCGTGACCAACTCGGCATTCCCAACGAACGGCTGAACGTGAACGGCGGGGCGATCTCGATTGGCCATCCCTATGGCATGAGCGGCTCACGCATGGTCGGCCATGCGCTCATAGAGGGCAAACGGCGCGGCGTGAAGAACGTCGTCATCACCATGTGTGTCGGTGGCGGTATGGGTGCGGCAGGACTGTTTGAGGTCGCGTGAGCCCCGATTCAGACTCTTCCTATCCCCTCCTTGGAGGGGATTTTACTCTACTCAGCCAAGGAGGAAGTTATGGCACAAGAACCAGTCGCAACCATGCGCGAAAAAGCCCGGAAAGTGGCGCCCAAGCTGATTGACCTGACCGAGAAAGTCTTATTTGGCGACGTGTGGGAACGCTCGGGTTTATCCAAACGCGACCGCAGCCTCATCACCGTGGCGGCGCTCATGTCCACCTACCGTCCCGAGCAACTCCGTCCGCATCTTCAGCGCGCCTTGGACAACGGCGTCACCCAGGAAGAAATCGGAGAACTCATTACACACTTGGCGTTTTACTCCGGCTGGCCAACCGCCATGACGGCCGCCGGCATTGCCAATGATGTTTTTGAGCAGCAGGAATAGTCCGGCTTCATCGCGGTCGCGGCCAGATGCCTGGGACCGCGGTCGCAAGCCATTTCACTAAAGCGGCGTTGACTTCCGTCGGTTTTTCCTGGGCCATCCAGTGGCCGGAGCGGATCGTCTCTTCAGACAGCTTCCGGCAGTAGGTGCGCATGGGCTCGGCCAGGCGCGAGTGGACGCACTCACACACGAAGTCGTATTGGGCGGTCAGGAACAACACCGGCATATCGAGATAGCCGTCGTTATGGGCGGTCTCGACGTAGGCCGTATTGACCGGGTGATTCATATACCACGAAGAGGGACCGAAGAAGCCGTTGCGTTCGAGCGCAGAGGCATAGATGCGCAGGTCTTCTTCAGTGACCACATCGACATCACGCGGCAAATCGGGGATCTCGGCCATACCAAGCATACTATGATCGCGACGTGCGGTTGAGGTGATGGCCGGCTGGCCCTCGCCTTCGGGGTTGCCTTTCCGAAACAGTAGTTTGACGAATCGATAGGCCTGGGCATCCATCGGGGCGATGGCCTCGGGAAAACTCTCTTCGTAGTAGCGCATATAATCCCACTGGCCGGCAGGATAGGTATCCTCAGGATAGAGGTCGCGGTCCACCAGGGCCAGCGTATGCTCAAGCCCGCGCTCAAGGGTGTAGTAGGGGACACACAGATTTGCGACCGCATGACACCGGTCCGGATGATGACTGGCCATGTTCCACACCACCGGACTGCCCCAATCATGACCGACCCAGACGGCTTTCTCCCGCCCCAACGAGTCTAACAATTCCAGCATGTCACATATGATATGCTCTTGCGCATAATCGCTGTGTTGCGCATACACAGACGAACGGCCATAGCCGCGCATGTCCGGTGCTATGGCCCGAAAACCCAGCGCAGCCAAAGCCGGCAGTTGGTGGCGCCAGCTTATGGACAGCTCAGGCCAGCCGTGAGCGAAGATGACAAGCGGCCCCTCTTCGGGACCGGCGGCGAGATAAAAAGTCGTATGTCTGTCAGTTTTGACGGTATGTTCGGTAATGGTCATATATGCTCTCCTTTATGCTCTCCTTGATACTTCGATACTTCGCTGTGCATCCCACGGTTGAAAAGATAAACGAAGAATTGATAATGACCAAGCCTTCTACAGGCAGCAGTAAACGAGGAGCGAATCGTAGCGTATGATTCTACCCTTGAGATGAGTGGAGAGTAGATTCATCAGTATTCAATCACAGCACAAAACACGAGCCAGATTGGAGAAGACATGGAGTACGCAAAGCTTGGCAATACGGGGATGACTATTTCGCGCATCTGTATGGGATGTATGAGCTATGGGGATGGCAAATGGCGTGAGTGGACCATTGGGGAAGACGAGGCGCGTGAACACTTCGCTCTCGCCCTTGAATCGGGCATTACCTTTTTCGATACCGCGGATGTCTATTCGATTGGCGTGAGCGAAGAGATTACCGGCAAATGGCTGGGTGAGATGGCCTCGCGCGACGATATTGTCTTGGCGACCAAGGTCAACGGGCCCATGGGCGATGGCCCGAACCGACGGGGGCTGAGCCGTAAACATATCATCGAGGCCTGCGAGTATTCCCTGCGCCGACTCAAAATGGACTATATCGACCTGTATCAGATTCACCGCTGGGACTTTTCCACGCCGATTGAAGAAACGCTGGAAGCGCTTGATAGCCTCGTCCGCACCGGCAAAGTACGCTACCTCGGAGCCAGCAGCATGGCCGCCTGGCAGTTCTCCAAGGCGCTCTACGCGGCCAAAGAGCATGGCTGGCATCGTTTTGTCTCGATGCAGAACCACTACAACCTGATCTACCGCGAAGAAGAACGCGAAATGAATCCGCTGTGTATCGACCAGGGCGTTGCGCTCATTCCGTGGAGCCCGCTCGCACGTGGCTATTTTGCCGGTAACCGCACAAAAGTAGAGGGAGAAGGCCCGACAAAGCGGGCGCAAACCGACCTGATGACACGCCGGATGTACTTCAACGACAGCGACGAAGAAGTGGCCGCCGCCGTGCAAAAAGTCGCCCAAGAGCGGGGCGTGTCACCGACTCAGATTGCCTGCGCCTGGGTGCTTCAGTCACCGGGGGTGGCAGCCCCTATCATCGGTGCAACCAAGGCGCATCACCTCAAGGAAATCTTTGAGACGGTTGATATCAAACTCAGCCCTGAGGAAGTGGCGGCCATGGAAGAGCCCTACCGGCCGCATCCGATTCTGGGCCATACGCAACCCGACCCCAAGCGGATGGGGTAGGAGCGATCAGTACGGTCAGGCCCCTCCTTCCTTCTCAAACCCACACCCCAAGCCCGTTCTGCCAACTTTGCGTCGGACTTCGTCGAGCGAGAGACGGAAATACACAGGACGGTTGTGGGCGCAGGCGTGGGGGTTGGTCGTTTGGGTCCAGGCGTTGAGGAGACGGCCTTGCGCTTCGCGGTCGAGGAGCTGGCCGGCTTTGATTGCCCCCAGACACGACAGCGATTGATGCATGTCTTCTTTTTGATTGCGCACGCGCGTGACAAGTCGTGAGAAGGTCAGCCCGGACGTTCTGGGATCAAGAAAGTCGGGGATCGCACGCAGAGCCAGTACGTGCGGGCCAAAGAGTTCGGCGCTAAAGCCGCCCGCTGCAAACGCTTCAGCCTGGTCGTCAAAGAACGCATGTTCTTCGGCTGAGAGCTGGACGACTTGAGGCGAGATGAGGGATCGACTCTGAACCTGTCCGTTTTGAAGCCGTTCGTACAGCACGCGCTCTTCGGCGGCGTGCTGGTCCAGCAGATACAAATGTCCTTCAGACAAGGTCAGTAAAAACGTGTCTTCTATTTGACCAACGAGAGAGAAGCCGTTGTTCTGGTCTTCTCCATATGACACCCCATCTTCGGCAACATATGGCGTCGAGAGCCAGCTTGGGACGGATCGACGTTGGAGGCCACCTCGGACCAGATCATACACACTTGGATCGTCTCGAAAACGCACTTCAGCCTTGGCGGGATGGATATTCACATTAAGTTGGGACGGGTGCAATTCGACAAACAGACACACCATGCCGCCGTCGTTCCCCGAGGTATCCCGCACAACGCGATAGAGCGTAGCATTGCGCACTGAACGTCGATTGACAAAAAAGTAGTAGCGACGGCGCCAGGCTTCCTCTTGCGTCACAAGAAATCCCCACGCGCGTCCATTCAGACCCGTGTTCTCAAACTCCTCCATGCGGGAGGCTGTTTCGTGGCCAAAGCAAGCAGCCACACGCTCCTGGAGCGAGACAGACGGGAAGTTGTAGACCTCGCGGCCATCAAAGGAGAGCGAGAGGGTTTTTTCGGGAAACGCCAGGGCAAAGCGCGTGAACACCCCCATGATGTGGCCGTACTCAGTCCGCAAACTGCGCATGAACTGGAGCCGGACGGGCGTATTGTAAAACAGGTCATAGACCTCGACACTGGTCCCAACTGGTGCTCCGGCCTCTTGAACGGGACTGAGTTCGCCGCCTTCACTCTTTACCTCAGCTCCCAACGTCGCATTGTGTGGACGACTCAGAATCCGTACCCGCGAGATCGCGGCAATGCTGGGTAACGCCTCCCCACGAAAGCCAAAGGTCTGTACGCGCGCAAGGTCTTGGTCATGCTGAATCTTACTTGTGGCAAACCGCTCACACGCCAGTGCCACTTCGTCTGCCGCCAAGCCGGCACCATTATCAATCACCCGAATCAGCCGCCGCCCGGCCTCCTCAACCTCCACCCTGACGGTGCTTGCCCCCGCATCAAGGGCATTCTCCATGAGTTCTTTAACAACACTGGCGGGCCGCTCAATAACCTCACCAGCGGCGATCTTTTGCTGTACATCAGGGGGAAGGATACGGATAGGCATGATTATGGTTCTACAAATTGAGGCATGGGATACACCCGATAAAAGAGCCGGAGCGGGTATGGAACGCCTACTCTTTGTCCTCTCCCCCCTCAGCCACCCGCTGTAATTCGGCCACCAACAGCAGCGCATCAATTGGGGTTGTCCGCAGTGGGTCAACCTGGGCCAGACGATCTAATACGGCCTGGCCGAGTTGCGGCCGGGGCCGTCGTATGTGTTCCGATATCTGTTGCTGGCCACTGGAAGGGGGCTGCTGCGCTTCAAGCCCGGCGACTGCTTCAAACTCAGCTACCAGGGTCTTGGCCCGCTCAACAACATTGGGCGGCAGACCTGCGAGCTTTGCCACATAGAGGCCATAGCTCTTTTGGGCTGCTCCGGGCACGACCTTGTACAGAAAGGTGACCTCGTCCTGCTTCTCACGCACGTCAAGCCGCGCGTTGGCCACTCCGGGCAAAGCGTCTGCAATCGGCGCCAGCTCATGATAATGGGTTGTGAACAGGGTCTTGGCTTGGAGGCGCGTGGCGAGTTCTTCCGCCACAGCCTGTGCAATGGCACGGCCATCCGTTGTCCCGGTCCCCCGGCCGACTTCATCAAGAATCACCAGACTCCGCTCGGTTGCATGTTTGAGGATATTCGCGGTCTCCATCATTTCGACCATAAAGGTGGATAACCCCTGGGCCAGAAAATCCGCCGCCCCGACACGGGTAAAGATGCGGTCCACGACCCCAATGGTGGCAGCCTGAGCGGGAATGAAGCTGCCCATCTGGGCCAACAGGACAAGCAGGGCGGCCTGGCGCGCATAGGTACTTTTTCCGGCGGCATTCGGGCCAGTCAGGATCAGGACGTGCCGGCTTGCATCTAATCGCAGATCATTCGGCACGAATTGCGCGTCGCGCATGTCAAGGACCGGGTGGCGGCCCTCTTCTATGATCAGCGCGTACTCGTCGTTGACGGCAGGGCGAATCCAGCCGTTCTTCGCGGCCAGCTCCGCCAGGGAAACCAGCGCGTCGATTGTGCCCATAATGGTCGCTGTGAGCCGGAGCCGCTCAGCCTGGGCGGCCACGTGCTGTCTGAGTTGAGCGAAGAGTTCATACTCTAATTGATTGCCACGGTCTGTCGCGGACAACACCTTGGATTCAAAGGCGCGCAGTTCATCCGTGACAAAGCGTTCGGCATTGACTAAGGTTTGGCGGCGGATGTAGTTTTCGGGAACACGACTGAGCACAGCCTTGGTCACTTCCACGTAATACCCAAAAACTTTATTAAAACCGACCTTGAGGTTGGGAATCTGAGAGCGTGCCCGCTCTCGTTGTTCATACTCGGCCAGCCAGTCTGTTCCATCGGCCTGAATTGCCCGCAGTTCATCCAGCTCGGCGGAGACGCCGGCCCGAATAAGCCCGCCCTCTTTGGCAATTGGTTTTGGCTCGTCGACAAGGGTGTGAGTAATCTCAGCGGTCACATCATCCAGCAGGTCGATTTCTTCACAGTACGTCGTCAGCAGACGGCTCCCGGTCACAGTCAGTGCAGCGTGGAGTTCCGGTACGCGCACCAGGGCGGATTTCAGCCCTGCCAGGTCTCGCGGGTTGGCAATCGCAGACGTAATCCGCGAGGTCAGACGTTCGAGGTCCGGGAGGCCGGAGAGTACACGCCGTAGCTCTGCCCGCACGCCATGCCGGCGGCTCAGTTCGGCAATCGCATCCTGGCGGGTGTGAATTTCATTGACCGCGCGCAAAGGATGCAGGACCCAGCGCCGCAAGCGCCGCTTGCCCATACGGGTTGTGGTGTGATCCAGCACGGCCAGTACGGTTCCATTGGGAGTGCCCTCGAACACATTCTCCACCAGTTCGAGGTTGCGCTGCGTCTGCGGGTCGAGCACGACAAAGGCATCGTGCCGGTACGGCTCGGGCGCACGTATATGGGGCAGAAACGCGCGCTGCGTTTCCCGCGCATAGGCAAATAACGCTCCGGCCGCGCACAGGGCATGCCGATGGGAGAAAACGAGATCGTCAATGCGCTTGCGACTGAATTGCTTGCTGAGTACGGTACGCGCCTGCTCAAAACGAAAAGACGCGGCCGGACGTTCGGTGCGACAGACGTTACGACTCCAGCCGTTGTCAGAAGACTCGCCGGCCACACAGACCAATTCTTGCGGTTGGAGCTTCTCCAGCAGGCTGGGCAAATCAGAGACATTCGTTTCGGCAACCAGAAACTCAGCCGTCGCCAGGTCCAGACTGGCGACGCCGACGGCATCTTTCTCGGACAACAGGGCAACCAGTGTGCGTTCCTGGCTCTCGGATTCAAACAACGTCCCCGGCGTGACAATGCGAACAACATCGCGCGGAATAATACCCTTTCCCTTTTGGGACTCCTCGAGCTGTTCACACACCGCAACCTTATAGCCTTTCTCGACCAGCCTGGTGAGATACGGCTCCAGGCGATAATGCGGCACCCCGCACATGGGGACCTTTTCGCTCCCTTTCCCATGCGGGCGGGCGGTCAGGACAATGTCCAATTCACGTGCCGCCACTGCCGCGTCGTCAAAAAACATCTCGTAGAAGTCACCGAAACGGTAGAACAGGAGTTCATCTTTGTACTGTTCCTTGACCTGCCAATACTGCTCCATCATGTCGGTTTCTCGTGCTGCCGCTCGTGGGGTAGATGGAGAAGGGTGAGAGGTATTCTTTTTTGCCATTGTGTCCGCCGGTTCCTCCTTCGAAAGCAGGCCCTCGACTCTACCACAGGTTTCTGCACCCGTCGTCTGCACGTCGTTGCTCCCCCGACCTTCCCGAGCGTCAGGTAAAGTGTGGAGTGGATGAACATTCAGCTTCTGTATGAAACAAAAAACCGGATTGTTTTGGAAAAACAACGCTTTCCGTCACCTATGTGACACCCGTCATCTTGTACATCCTTGTCACGCCTCCTATCGTGACCGCTGGAATCGATACTCACCTACACTTCTCTTTCCCCACCCTGTCGGGACCAGCTCATAGAAGGAGGGCGTTCGCATGGACAAAACTGAAGGGACACAGAATTTTGATCCGCTCCGGACCTGGCGCGAATGGTACCAAAAGTCGGAGAAGCAATGGAGCGACGCGTTGTCGGGTATCCTGGGCAATGATCAGTTTGCCCAAACCACGGGCAAGTATGTCCAAGAAGCCATGCACCTGCATCGCATGTTCACCGAATCCATGGCCCAATACTTGGCCGCCCTCAACCTCCCATCCCGCACAGATATCACCGCGTTGAGCGACCGGGTCGGCGAACTCGAAGATACCGTGGCCGGACTCCAAGTTGAGGTCCGGCATGTACGCCGCTCGCTAGCGGAGCACGATGGCGCGGTTCAAGCTGACGGCGCGCCCGTCCGTCCGAAACGCACCAAGCAGCCCCACACGTGCGAAACCAACTAGGCAAAAGGACTCAGCCCATGCAACAGGCACAGCAGCTGTCACGCGAAGAGGTTGCAGCAAAGGCGCGGGAAACGGTTGCCCGCGCCATTCAGCGTAATATCCCCGACCTGCCGTCTCCGGTCGAACTCGACCGTGAGGTCGGCCCTACCCCAAAGGACGTCGTGCACTCAAGGGGCACGATGAAGCTGTATCGCTATCGTCCCCTCAGCGATGAGGTGTACCGCGTGCCGGTATTGGTCGTCATGTCCCTGGTCAGCCGGTCGTATATTCTCGATTTGGCCAAGGGCCAGAGCTTTATCGAATATCTGCTCCTGCAGGGCTTTGACGTCTATCAGATCGACTGGGGTGTGCCGCGGCGTGAACATAAAAATCTCAAGCTGGACGATTATGTGGCCACTTCCATCCCTGAGTGTGTCGATGTCGTACGCGAGGATTCAGGTGAGCCCGATGTCTCCATGATTGGCTATTGCTTGGGTGGATTTCTTGCGGTGCTATACGCGGCCCTCTACCCTGACGGTCCACTCAAAAATCTGGTCTGCTTTACCACGCCCATTAATTCAGACGGTATGCCACTCTACCGCACGTGGACCGACCCGGCCCACTTTGATATCGACCAGATGATCGATAGTCTGGGCAATATCCCCTCCGAACTCATGGATGCCTCGATTCAGATGCTGCGTCCGTTTCAGAAAAGCGCCGGGCAGATGAAGCTGCTCAACAACGTTGAGAATGAAGCCTTTGTCACTGCCCATTTGCGTTTCGACCGCTGGGCGGCGGATCATATTCCGTTTCCTGGAGAGACTGCTCGTCAGTTGGTCAACGACTTCATGCGTGGGAATAAAATTGTCCGCAAGGAGCTCGAACTTGATGGCCGCACGGTTGATTTGGCTCAAGTCAAAATCCCGTTCCTTCATGTTACAGCCCAATTTGACCATATTGTTCCTGCGGCTGCCTCACAGGATCTCGTGAAGTTAGTCGGCAGTGAAGATAAGTCCGAAATTATTATCAAAGGTGGCCATGTGAGCCTCGTCGCAGGCGGGAATGCGGTCTATCGCTTGTGGCCAAAGCTGGATACCTGGCTGTCGGAGCGTTCAGTCTGAAATCCGGATACACCCCAAAGCCGCACAGAGGAGGAGAGCGTGGAAGGTTTTCCCAAAACGGTTACCGTCAGAGATACATCTCTCACCCTGCGTATGATGGGCGCGGACGATGGTCCGCTGATGCTCGATTTTGCCCAACAGCTTCCCTACCACGATCTCATGTTTTTACGCCGGGACATCACCAAACAATCATCCGTAGACCGCTGGCTCAATGATATCGCAAGCGAAAAAATGTATACCCTGCTCGCAGAGAGCGAGACCCAACTCCTGGGCTATGCCACCCTGTATCGGAATGACTTTGACTGGTCGCGCCATGTGGCTGAAATCCGTGTGCTGATTTCCCCAAACGCGCGAAAGATGGGGCTGGGCCGACTGCTGACCCGAGAAGCCTTCAACGTTGCTCTCTCTTCGGGTATTCAAAAAGTCGCTGCCCGTATGACACTGGATCAAACCGGAGCGCGTACCGTGTTTGAAGAGCTGGGCTTCCGCGCTGAGGCGATTCTACGCGACGAGGTCAAGGACCGGGCCGGCAAGACGCACGATATTCTGCTCATGGCCAATGATGTTGCTGAATTCCTGGCCCGTGGCGAGGCATACGGATTGCCTCGATAAGGCCCGAGCCAGTTCTCAAAGAACTCCATACTCCTGACCCAGCACAATTCCGATGCACTGTTTTTTATTATCAAAACCGACTGTACAAGAGTAGCCAGATCGCTATACTGCTGGGGAGTAATACCGAGTGACAGGGAAGGAGGACAGCGTGAAATCAGCATCACACGTAGACGCCCCAATGAATTATCTGGATATCGACAGCATGCAGGAAAAGCCGGCCTATTACCTCTATACCCCGCCTACCGGTGTCCCCCAGCGCACTACCAAACAGATTAAACACACCGTGGCGATTCAGAATGCCCGCGAGCATATTGACGAGATTTCTCTCGATAAGCAGGGTATTACCTTTACCCAGCATGAAACCGCGGTAAAAAACTTCTACGACGCTGAAGAAGTCAAGGCTGTCTATTACCCGGAAGTTGTCGAGCTGGTTCAAAAGATCACCGGCGCTGAGAAGGTCCACGTCTTTGATCACAACGTACGGTGCGCTCCCATGTGTGAACGTGGCGAGAATGGTGCCCGCGAGCCGGTCAAGTTCGCCCACAACGACTACACTATCAAGTCCGGCCCGCAGCGTGTGCGCGACCTGTTGCCGGAAGAAGAGGCCGAAGAGCGCCTCAAACATCGCTTCGCCGTTATCAACGTATGGCGACCCATCCAAGGTCCGGTGCAAGACACACCGCTGGCCGTATGTGATGCCGACAGCATGACGCAAGACGACTTTAATGAAACCGATCTGAAATACGAAGATCGGACCGGCGAGGTCTATTCGGTCTCTCACAACCCGAACCACCGTTGGTTGTATTTTCCGAATATGGAGCGCGAAGAGGCCGTGCTGCTCAAGTGCTACGACTCGGCCACTGATGGCCGGGCGCGTTTCACCGCACATTCGGCGTTTGCAGACCCAACGTCTCCACCGGACGCTCCGGCTCGGGAGAGTATTGAGACGCGGACCCTGGTTTTCTTTCCACCTGAAGCCTAGAAATCAGTTGACGAACAAAACAAGGGGATCTTCGGCCCCCCTCACTTTTTCAGCCTCCTCTTCTCAAGCTTCTCCACCGCCAGACACGACAAACCATTTTACAGCAAGGAGGACTCTATGGAATTTGGTGTTTTCTACCTTCCCGCGATTGGGAACAAGAGTGAACTGCAAGCAGGCATGGCTGGTCGGCGGACAGACCTGTACCAACGCATGCTGCGGAATCTGTCCGAACAGGCGCAGTATCTCGATGCGCACGGCTATTATGGCATTGGCTTCACCGAACACCACTTCCATATTGAAGGCGAAGAAGTTTCGACCAATCCCATCATGCTCGACATGTATCTCGGCATGCAGACCGAGAACATCCGTCTGGGACAACTCGGCCTAGTCCTCCCCTGCCAAAACCCTATTCGCGTGGCAGAAGACACCGCCATTCTCGACCAAGTGACAAAAGGCCGCGCCTTTGTCGGCTTCGCCCGTGGCTATCAGCCGCGCTGGGTCAATACCCTGGGTCAGCACTACGATATCCTGGCTGACAACAATACCGATCCGGAACGGTACGAAGAGCTCAAAAAGGAACTCTACCAAGAACATTTTGAGATTATTATGAAGGCCTGGACCAACCCGACCTTCAGCCATTCGGGCAAGCACTGGCAGATTCCACCCAAGGATGTCTTCTGGCCGGCTCACAATGTAACCCGCGAATTTGGCCAAGGCGTAGATGACAAAGGTATTCTGACCGAGATTGGCACCGTGCCCGAACCGTATCAGAAACCGCACCCGCCCCTCTTTCAGCCTTTTAGCTTTTCAGAGTCCTCGGTTCGCTGGGCGGCCCAGCACAACGTCACTCCACTGACTATCGTCTGTGACCCGGATATCTGCGCGGGCCAGTTCCGAGCCTGTCAGGCGGGTGCGGCTGAAGTCGGCAAGAATTTAGACTTCGGTCAAGGCGTCGGCCTGGTACGTGAGGTCATCGTGGCGGACACGGACGAAGAAGCTATAGCGCTTGGCAGAGAGAGCGGCTGTTTTATCTGGAC
This sequence comes from Binatia bacterium, assembly GCA_963664395.2. Taxonomy (GTDB): domain Bacteria; phylum Desulfobacterota; class Binatia; order Bin18; family Bin18; genus Bin18. Next base: position 824,937 of record OY761159.2, read on the forward strand.
CAAGTTCTTTGAGCCGTTCGGCTTTAACGCCGCCCTCATGCGGATCGACGAGGATTACCATACGATCCCGAATACGTTCGAGTCCATGGTTGAGCGCGGTCTCACTATTTGTGGCAGCCCGGATACCGTGAACCGCACATTTGAGGCGCTCTTCAAAAAGTTACCGGCCGAGTACTTCTGGCTCTACACCTATAATGAGCTCGTGCCGCACAAGAACGTCATGCGCAGCTTCGAGCTGCTGACCGACAAGGTCCTGCCGAATTTTACGGATAAAATTCAGTAGGCAACGCCTGCCCCCTCCTTTGGAGGGGACAGCATATCGGATACCTCCCTACCCCCTCCACGCCTCCATCCCATTGACTGTACCGTTCCGCGCCAGTAGTAAGGTTGCGGCGAGGAACAGTGATGGCGCGCATCAATTGTCGGCATTCGTTACACCAGACTTCACACAAAAGGGACTTCCGGGGCCTCACTCGTCGAGCCCTGCTGACCTGCCTGTTTGGTCTGGGTCTGGGCTTGCCGATTTTTGATCGAGGGACGAACGCGGCGAGAAAAAAAGACCCGCGCCGTTCGCGGCTAACGCCCGGAGATCAACTGGTGTTTGCCTTTGGTGAGCGGGCCGGGCAGGCAATCACCCCACAAGACATCTCATTCGGCGAGCGCCCGGAGTTCGCCTATCCCAAGGACCCGGCAACCGACACCGTGCGCAGCCGGTTTCGGCTCAATCAGGTTCTCTTGATCCGGTTGAAGCCAGAAGAGCTGAGTGAAAAGACGCGCGAGCGCTCGCTGGATGGACTCGTGTGCTATTCGGCAGTGTGTACCCACACGGGTTGTGATGTGTCCGAATGGATCGGACCAACGCAGCAACTTGTCTGTCCGTGTCATGCCTCGTTCTTTGACCCGAAAAACCAGGGCCGCGTGGTCGGAGGCCCGGCCCCACGGCCATTGGCGACCCTTCCCCTGGAAGTGAGAGACGGGCTCCTGACTGTCAAAGGACCGTTTATCGGCAAAGTTGGCTTTAAGAAAAAGAAATAAGGATGCGTCAGATGCGATACAGCACGTTTAGCTTCCTCACGAGTCTCCTCGTCAGTCTCTTCGGGTTTGCGCCCGTTCTAGTGGGTGCAGAGCAGCAGGACTATGCACCCGTGACCGCACAACGACTGCTACATCCCGAGCCTGAAAACTGGCTCATGTATCGCGGGACGTATAATAGCTGGGGCTATAGTCCCCTGGATCAGATTACTCCGGCCAATGTCGGCAAGCTCGTTCCGGTCTGGACCTTTTCGACCGGCGTGACGGAAGGCCACCAAGCCCCACCGATTGTGAACAACGGCGTCATGTTCGTCACCTCCCCCGAAAACCAGGTCTTTGCCTTTAATGCCAAGACGGGCGACCTGTTGTGGCGCTATGAGCGGGAGTTACCCGAAGACCTGTTCCAGTTACATCCGACCAATCGTGGCGTCGCCCTGTACGGTGACAAAGTCTATTTCGGGACGGTCGATACCTATGTGGTCGCCCTGGATGCGAAAACGGGCGCAGTGGTGTGGGAGGAAGAGCTTGAGGACTATTTGTCCGGCTATTATATGACCCTGGCTCCCTTGGCGGTGAATGGCAAAATCATTGTCGGCATGTCGGGTGGAGAGTTTGGTATCCGTGGTTTTATCCAGGCCCTGGATGCCGAGAGCGGAAAATCCATCTGGAAAACCCATACCATTCCCGGTCCGGGAGAGCCCGGCCACGACAGTTGGGCGGGCGAGAGCTGGAAGACCGGCGGGGTGTCGATTTGGGTGACCGGTAGTTACGACCCAGACCTCAACCTCACCTTCTGGGGCACCGGGAATGCCGGCCCGTTTATGGGTGAGGCTCGACCGGGGAATAATCTCTACTCGACTTCGGTCATCGCCCTGGACGCAGACAGCGGGGAGCTGAAAGCTCACCATCAATACCACTGGAACGGTTCATGGGACTGGGATGAAGTATCCGCGCCACTGTTGATTGATGTCAAAAAGGGCGACCGGACCTTTAAGGGCTTAGTGCATCCTGCGCGTAACGGTTATCTGTGGACGCTGGAGCGCAGTGCGGACACGATCACTTTTGTTGAAGCCCAGCCTTTTGTCCGCCAGAATGTCTTCAAAAGTGTTGATCCTAAAACGGGCCGGCCTGCATACGACGCCACGAAAATTCCCGGTATCGGCCGTCGTGCTGAGTACTGCCCTTCCTCGTGGGGCGGCAAGGACTGGCCGCCGGCAGCGTATAATCCACAGACCGGCCTACTCTATGTCCCAGCCAACGAGAACCTGTGCGGTGCACTGACCGGCCGAAAAGAGACCTATCGACCCGGCCAGCTCTACATGGGCGTCGCGTTTCCGGACGATTTTGAACTGCTGCCCCAGCCGGAGGCCAAAGACCATATTGGCGAGCTCCAGGCCTGGGATTTGAATGCGGGCAAGAAAGTCTGGACTTCAACGTTCAAGAGCCACAATTGGGGGCCGGTGCTCACCACCGGCGGCGGTCTTGTTTTTATGGGTGGTACTAATGATCGCTACTTTCGCGCCTTCGATGCCAAGACCGGCAAGGTCTTGTGGAAACAACGGACAAATTCCGGGGTGACAGGCGTCCCCACGACGTATCAAGTTGATGGAGTTCAGTACGTTGCCGTGCTGTCAGGCTGGGGTGTAGATGCAGAACGTAAACAAGAGATGCTGAATACCTTCTATGGGACAAAGACGCATGTCCCACAGGGTGGAGTGCTGTGGGTGTTCGCGGTTCGGGAGTAGCTCTCAACTGCTCGCATCAAAAAGCCGCTCACCGTTCCGCCAACGCAGGGTTGCGTCCGGCAGGTCAAGCGCGCGGAGTAAGGCCGCGTTGAGTTCATACGCTTCGCCATCAAGCTCGGCGTGCTGCGTGGCGTCACCCAGACCGTTCAACACCGCATTTCCCATAACAAAAGCGAAGGTATCAACCGGCACTTTCGTTATGGTCTCACTTTGCCCATAGGCATGTTCACACGCTTCAAGGCGAACGGAGTTCCAGCCTCGACACTTAAACGGGCGCGCTTCGTACGCCATGCATGTATTGTCCTGTAATAATGCACAGGGGAGTCGCTTCCGGTCTGGCGAGCCGGTCGCGCTCTGCTCGCACCGCGCTTTCAGCCGTTTCCGCACGGCCGCCAACTCATCAGGCGTACAGTTAGCCCTCAGCCAGTCCGCCAGATAGACCACCTCGGCGGCGCTGGCCAACACAACCGGCAAATAACAACAAAAGGCGCAGCCCGCTTGGCAGGCACGCCGGTCACGCTCGGGCGCCTGGGCGATCCGGTCGTCCGCCCAGGCGTGCGCAGAGTTCACCAGGAGTGCTACGGACGCCGCCTTATCATCACTGTTCAGAGCAGCGAGCGCCTCATGATACTGCGCAGCATAGGCAATCAACTCTTCGCCGCCGGCCGGCGGCAGTCCGTGTTCGAGAAGTTGTCCGATAAACTGTTGCACTTCCTGAGGCGAAGCGGCCTGCTGGAGTTGGCTCTTAATCTGGGCAATATCCAACCGTGGAGCGGAGGTCTTCTCTTCTCCGACCGGATTCTTCTTTGTGGCTTTGGCTTGTCGTCGGCGTTCGGCGCGATTCATGCAGTCTCCTACAGGCCTCTTGTCTTCTCGCCACCGTGATCTGTCGAAAATTGACTTATCCGGCTTCATCATAGCGTACTTATGATATATGAGGAGCCATCCAGGGAAAGAAGGACTTCTTACATAGGATGAAATGTGAAATACCGTGTCAACGTTGACTTGGCGAACCAAACAAAAGCGGAGTTCTCTGAGGTCATTGATGGTAAAGACGTGCGTCTGCTCAACACAGTTGGCGCCTTTTCCTCTCTGTTTTTACTGGACCTCAGCACCTACACCAATCCCGTCCTTGTGCTGAAAACAGAAGAGCCCGGCAGTAAACAGGTCCTCGCATTTGTGCATAATCGCGTGGAGTCTGTCTGCCATGACATGATTAACCACCTCATCAATGACTGCATTGTCATGGGTGCGGAGCCGCTCGCCGTTCAAGACCTGATTGTATGTGGCAAACTCGACGGAGCTACAGCCAAGCGTATTGTTGCCGCCTGTGCTGCTGCCTGCGAAGCGCAAGGTTGCGTACTGACAGGTAGGGAAACGTCAGAACAGCCGGGGATATTGGACGCAGACAAGTATATTCTCGGATCGAATATTGTTGGTATTGTCGAACGGGATCAGATTATTGACGGCTCTCACATGACTGTTGGTGACGTCGTTGTTGCCGTTCAATCGTCCGGTCCGCATACCAATGGCTATACCCTTATCCGGGATCTGATAGCCCAAAATCCTGAGCTCCTGACTCAACGGAGAGGAGGAATACAAGAGAATCTTAATCGCATCCTGCCGTCCGACTGTGACGCAGCAATTGATCTCTCCACCTATCAAGTCAATCCGGTATTTGGTGTGCTCAAACAGCACGGAGCGGTCCCTGATGAACATATGCTTCGGACGTTTAACCTGGGAGTGGGGATCGCTGTCGTGTGTCAGCAATCCCACGTCGCCGAGGTCGTAGCGCATATCCAGGGTTGCGGCGAGTATTCCTACCTTATTGAAGAGATCGTTCCAGGCCATGGCCAGGTCGTGTGTACGGGAGAGCTGCGGTATAGCACGTGGGACTGATGCCCTCGGCTGACACCCATATCCATATCGATCTGCTGAAAAGTAAGTTACAAGGCTTGAGGTTCGTAATAGATATTTAAGGAGAGATGCTGTGAACGATACGTTTCAGGGCGGCTGTTACTGTGGCGATGTCCGGTTTGAAGTCTCAGACATTTTTGATGCGGGGTATTGTCATTGCTCGGTGTGTCGCCAGCTTAGCGGGGCACCGGCCATCGTTTGGGCGAGCGCCCCTACTCGCTCCTTTCGTCTTACTCAGGGCTCACCGTCAATGTTTCGTTCATCTGAGAACTGGGAACGCTATTTCTGCTCAACCTGCGGCTGTGGCCTGTTCGGTCGTTATCGCCTTTCTCTAACGGACCAGCAGGACTTCGTCTCTTTTAACCCTTATATTCTTGACAATTCTGAGGCCGTTCGGCCAACAGTCCACATTTGGTACGACTCCAAGGCCTCGTATTTTGACGTAACAGATGACTTACCGCGTTTCCCCGAAGGAACGATAAGGCATCCCAGCAAACGCCCGTCGTGGCGTGCTCCGTGACGATGTACAAGTGAAACAGACCGACCCTGGCGACACTATTCGCCTCGCGACGAATCGCGATCTGCCCCTCTTCAGGGAAATGTTATTCGAGGCGGCATATTGGAATCCTCATCGCGAGCACCCGACTCTGGAAGCAGGCCTTGCCCCACCAGAGTTGGCAAAGCTCCTGCACAACTGGGGGCGCAAGGGGGATACTGCTATTGTCACCGTCAACAGGGCAAAAGGAATCTATTAGAGCGGTCTGGTATCGGCTCTGGACCCCGGAAGACCACTCGTATGAATTTGTTGATGGTGAAACGCCAGAGCTTGGGGTCGGAGTTTGCCCAGAGCAACGAGGTCGGGGGATTGGCACAAGGCTGTTGAAAGCCTTGCTTAAAGAAGCCCAACGCCAGCAGCTTCAGCACGTAAGTCTGAGTATGGAGTTTGAAAACCCAGCCCTACGCCTGTACGAGCGTTTGAGTTTTCAAAAAATTGGTATCGTCGACACAGCTTGGACCATGGTCGTTGACCTAGGTTGTGTACTCATAAGTCCGTAGCCACAGGCGGACGGTAGCGAGTTTAATAAACGCCAAGAAGTTGGAGGCGGTTTTTTCATAGCGGGTGGCGATCCGGCGATAGTGTTTGAGTTTGTTGAAGAACCGCTCAATGAGGTTGCGCTGTTTGTACAGGACGGGGTCGAAGGGCGGGCGCTGGCGCCGATGGGCCTTGGGCGGGATATTGGCGGTTGCCCCCGCCTTGGCAATCTGGGCTCTGACCGCATTACTATCGTCAGCCTTGTCGGCCAACACCGTACAGCCCGCGCCGAGGAGACTGAGCAGTTCCGCCGCGGCCTGCACGTCGTGCGTTTGCCCAGGCGACAATACAAACGCCAGGGCACGGCCGCGCCCATCCACGTGGGCGTTGATCTTGGTCGTTAGTCCGCCGCGCCCTCGGCCCATACACCGCTCTCCCGTGTTTTTTTGAAGTGGTGGCATGTTGATGGACTCGTATGATCGAACTGTCAATCATTTGCACCTCGCCCGCCAAGGTTTCGGCCACGGCTGCCATCAGCCGATCCCACACGCCCGCCTTACGCCAGGGATTGAACCGGTTGTAGCAAGTGGTGTACGGCCCGTAGCGGGGGGCAGGTCCCGCCACGGCGCCCCCGTGCGCAATACCCAGAAAATCCCGCTCAAAACCCGCCGGTCATCCACCTGCGGGACGCCGCGCGGCTTGTGCGGCAACACCGGCGCAATCACCCTCCATTCCTCCTCCGTTAGATCGTAGCGCCCGCGCATCAGCTACCTCCCTTCGGCCAGACGCTTGAATCACACTCCTGCCCCGATAGGTAGCCCGTTTATGAGTACACGCCCTAGGGTCAGGACTCATAAACGGGATTTTCTTGGCCAGGGAGTTATGATTCTCTCTCCGCCGTGGAGGGAAGAGGCGATGAGCAATCAGTTCTGGCTTTCCGAAGCGCAATTCGCCCGGCTCCAGCCGCTGTTGCCGCCGGACACGCGCGGGGTGCCGCGGGTGGACGACCGGCGGGTGATCTCGGGGATCGTCCAGATGTTGCAGAGCGGCTGTCGGTGGCGCGATGCGCCGCGTGTCTATGGGCCGTCCAAGACCCTGTACAACCGGTTCGTCCGCTGGGCGCGGAAGGGGGTCTGGGAGCAAGTGTTCACGGAGCTTGCGGAGGCCAGCGGCCCGCCCGGGACGCTGATGCTGGATGCGACTCCGGTCAAGGCGCATCGGTCGGCGGCGGGCGGAAAAGGGGGGCGCAGCAGCAGGCGATTGGGCGGTCCCGTGGGGGGCGGACCACGAAAATCCATGCCGCGGTCGATGAAGCCGGCCGCCTACGACAGCGATGCGCTCCGCGCTTGGCTGCGGCGCCGCGGCTGCCACGGTCATCCCTAACAACCCGCCCCGCAAGCGCAAACATCCCTTTGACAAAATCGCTTATCGGACCCGGAATGTCATCGAACGCACTTTCTGCCGCCTTAAGGACTGGCGCCGCGTCGCCACCCGCTACGATAAACTCGCCCACAACTACCTTGCCTCTGTCGCGCTCGCCGCCCTCGTCATCTATTGGTTATGAGTCCTGACCCTAGCGCATTGACCGCCTTTCGCTAGCTCCCCTGGTGTTACAGCAAACCGCCACTGACCGTATTCCCGCTGTCAGCCACGGGCAAGATAATGGTACTACCACGACAAACACCGCCGTACGGCACGGGGAATTTCCTCTAGCTCGCGTACCCGAACGACGGTTCCCCGACCGACTTGCGCCATGCGGGTGCACAGCGCTGGATCACCGCCAGGAAGCTCAATAACGTGTAAACAAGTGAATTGTCGGGCAAGGGAGAGAGGGTCGGGGCCAGTGTTCAGCCAGCCATCAGTGACCAGAATACCAATGTGGTTATGGACCTGTGTTCTGGTAAGCTCTTCCAGTCCTGTTTCTAGCCCGCAGGCCACATCAGTACATCCTTCTGATTGCATGCCCAAGATTTCCTGGATGATTTCCTCTTGAACCATCCGCGTACCAACTGCCCGGATCACATACCCCTCATCCGAAAAAGCAACCGCCCCCCATTCATCTTCAGGCAGAAGATTCAGCAACAATGTGGCTGTCACCAGCGCTGCCGATACGGCTTTGGAGCCACGCATTGAGCGGCTCTTGTCCAGCATCACCATATAAGCCCGACGGCGAAGGGTGCGTTCCTTGACTACCAGATCTGCATAATTTGCCGGTCCTGAGTGGTGTAAGGCGAATGGCGAGGAGAGCATCCGATCCAAAGAGGCCTCAAGGTCAAGTTCATCGGAGTGAAATCGATACTGAGCAGATTCAAACTTCCCATCGCGGCGGAACCTCCTGGGGACTGACACACGCGCCATTTTTAAAAGGAGGCGGACTATACGGTCCAGGTGTTGCTCCCGGGTCTCTGCATCGAGATTATCCCAGGTCAGGGTGAACAGTTTTTCATAGGAGTGATGATGTGAAAGACGATCGAGGACAAGACGATGCCGGCCCATGATCTGCGCAACGCGGGTGGGGGCCACCTCAGCCAGGGAAACGACGTCATCAAGCGCACCCTGGCTGAGCAGCTCGTCCGCCTCACGATCAAGCGGGGCATCGAGGTAGTGGTGGTGATCCTCGGGAGTGCCCGGATGATGGGCAAGCAGCCTGTGCTCGCTCTCGCTCAGAATGCGTCGGGGGGCCGGCCGCTGGGCTACCCCCTCCTCGACTTCATCTTCCAGATGTAACGGTCCCGGAGCTATGAGGCCGATTGAGCTGTAGGCTTTTTTTTTAACTCGTTGGGGTCACCTAATTCCCAAAACTCACCATCCGGAGTATGCCATTCTTCGGCCAGACTCTGCCATATCTCCTGAATAATTTCCTCTGGCGTGCGGCTTGTGGTTTCATTCAGCCAAATTTTGTCCCGGAGCGCCATTAATGCAGAAGAGAAAACCAGGTGGGTGCGTTCCGTCCCTGCTCCGTCCTGAGAGTCGAGCAGCTGGCAGGCAATAAGAACCAGATCAATGGCTCCTCGAACCGACGCACCCAGCCGAATATCCTTGTGGGCTCTTGTGCGTCGGGTCATTTCCATTGCCGTCGCCACCAGGCCCAGGTTACCCTGGTCTGTGTGCCGTTTGACAATATCGACCTCTTCGTCTCGGTTCTGATAGTCCATCCGGATCGAGCAGAAACGATCTCTGAGCGCCCGGCTCACCCTGGCTGTACCCGCATCGTCATAGGGGTTTAACGCGGCAACCACACGGAACTCGGGTTTCGCCACCACACAGCCAAGATAGGGGAGGGTCAGCTCACGCTCTGAGGTGGCAGTAATAAAGGCATTGGTGGTATCGTCCGGCAGCCGGTTAAATTCCTCCACATACAGAATCGCCCCTTCTTGCATGGCCTGCGTCAGAGGACCATACTCAAAATGTTCCGGCTTATATCCTTTTGACAGCACTTGGGCAGGGTCGAAGTGACCGAGCAGCTTTGTCGAGGTCAAATCGCTATTCCCCGTCACCTGGATAAAAGGGATACCCATTTCCTGCACGACGCTTTTGAGGATGGTCGATTTTGAGGTACCAGGGGGGCCCTCAAGCATCACATGCCGCCCGCCTAACAAAGCCGCCACAATCATCCGCGTTTCGTGACGCCGGCCAACGAAGTGATCTACCACACGAGAGTAAAGTTCTTGCATAACTCAGTCCAAATCACTGTGACACGCGTTCGGCCACTGGCGGTCAGTTGTTGGAGTCTTACTCCTCACTCATTGTTACGCGAGTTTGAAGCGAGTCCCCAGCTGCTGACCGCTGACCGCCTGCCTTATGCATTCGCCGGAGCACTATCACCGCGCGTGGGCACGCCGACTAAGCGCCTGTACTCATCTCCGGTCGCGACCTCACGGCCCATGAGCTCGGCAATCGACTTGAACATGCGGAAATGATCGGCATTTGATTGGATGAGGGCGTCCTGGTGAGGGTGTCGCCAGACAGTGTCTTCCATGCCAACCCGGACGTGAAGGCCTAAGATCATGGCTTGGATAGCCAGGTAGCTCGACGCCCGGCCAGCAGCACAGACAACAATTTCCGAGTCGCGGTCAATGTCATAGATCAGGTCAGTCAGGTGCATGATACCCCTGACCATCTGTCTGGGATTGTTCATGGGACTGCCCCCGGGCAGCGTTGGGAGAATGATCCAAAAGTAAGGCTTTTCCAGTAAGCCGGTCTTAATCAAATAACGGTCCGCATTGTCCACATCGCCATCAGAATATACTGCTATCTGCGGCTTGACGCCGAGCTCCTGACACAGCCGAGTTTTTTCTATGATGACATGTGGGGGTTTAGCAAAGAGGGTGTCTCCACAGAAGGAAGCGGTTGTGTTAATGGGAGTGACCTCCAGCAAGCGGTCGCTCAGCACCGAGACCATGTTATCCCACTCTCCGTCCAGAAACGGCACCATGCAACCGTCATACACCGGGTCTGGAAACTCTTTGCGAACAGGGTCAATCACGCGATGGAAGAGTTCTGAGTCGAGGACGTTATAGCCTTCCTTATCACGCACATGCACATGGACGGTGGTGGCCCCGGCCTCAGCGCACTCCCGGGCCGAAGTAAGGATCTCATCCGGAGTGACGGGTAAGTTGGGGTTGTTTCGCTTGCTATAAAAGGCGCCGTTAACCGTCTGTGAGATGACGACTTTATCCGGAATTTTCCACTTGGGCTGAACCTCAATATCCCCGTACTTAGAGGTAAAGGGATCAACGACTTCTGGGAGCCCGTAGGGGTTCCAGATGGCTTTAAATTCTCCCTTCTTTTTCCACTCCTCAATATATTCCCAGTTGACTTTATCTTTCCTTTTGGCCATAGTTCACCTCTCCTTAGTTATGCTTGTCCCATTTCGCCCTCTCTCCCTCTAGTTCTGTTCCATTATACCTACTGTGTCAAGAGTTAAATGGTATCGTATCAGCTCGTTGCCTAGGGCGTGTTCACACTATATCGGTTATAGTTGGGGGATGGAGCTTACCCAACAGCAGTATGAGCACCTCAAGGACTTGCTCCCGCGTCAGCGCGGGAACGTCAAGGGAGACAATCGGCGAGTGTTGGCAGCGATTCTGTACGTGGTAGAGCAGGGCGGTAAGTGGCGGGGCCTGCCGGAGCAGGGCGGTAAGTGGCATACGATCTATACGCGCATGAATCGCTGGGCGAAGAAGGGCGTGCTGGACCGGATAGTCGTGGCTTTACAGCAGCCGCAGCTCATCTGCGTGCGGGTCGAAGTGGTCTCGCTGGATAGTCCCGTCGTGCCAGTGCATCCGGACGGGCCGGGCGCGCGAAAAAAACCGGGCCGCAAGCCATCGGGAAGTCTCGCGGCGGCTGGACGACCAAGATTCATCTGGTTGCCGCGGATGCTGGCACCGCCGTGAGCTTTTCGTTGTCGCCGGGCCAAGCTGGCGATGCGCCTGAGGGCCGAAAGTTGCTGGCCGAGACTCCGTTGGAGGCCGAGTACGTGGTGATGGACCGGGCCTATGAGGGCGAGGCGACCCGGCAATGCGTGCGCGATTTAGGGGCGACTCCGGTCGTGCCGCCGAAGAGCAATCGCAGGGTACCGTGGCCGTACGACCGAGCAAAGTATAAGAAACGCAATGAAGTGGAGCGGCTCTTTCGCAGACTGAAGGGCTTCCGCCGCATCTTTTCTCGGTTCGACAAGCTCGATGTGGTGTTCGCCTTCTTCATCCACTTCGCACTCATCATTGAGGCGCTCAGAAGTGTGAACACGCCCTAGATGTTCGGCCCCGAGCATCCAGTCTTTGTGGGAAGTATTGACACGATCGACGGGGTTGGCGCTGGACGGGCCATAGGTTATAGTTTTTATTTCTCGATGCATCTGGGCCGCTATATAACTTGCGCCAGTAGGGCTAAAGCGTAGCCAACGGCATGAGTCTCACCGATAAGGAGGACGTCATGAAGCACGTAGCTCAGTTTGTCGTAGTTGTGTTGCTCTGTTTCACTTTTTCTTTCGATATTGAAGCTCAACAGCAGAAGGTAGAACCAAGTGGATCTCATACCGTCTCTGGGGCACTCACTGGGCCGGAGGGCCCCATCGCAGACGCAGAAGTCTTTTTCACGTTTTACAAGGATGCGGAATGCGTGAGATTTGCAAAAAATGAAATGCAACTGAATTCAACTGAAAAAGGACAATACGCAGAATGTGCCCAGGATCTGTCGCCTCTCAAATCGGACGAAGAAGGTCGGTTTACGTTCTCCCCAAACAAGACTGGTTGGTATCGGTTTATGATCAGATGGGGGCAAAGCTCCCTGCCGGAATATAAGGACCCATTCATGGGTGACTTTTTTATAGAACACTATCTGTATCAGAACAAATATATGGTGATGTCGATAAGCGACTTTTTTATCTTTTCGGGGGACAAAGATCTTATTTGGGACTTCAACTGGCAGACCCAGAAACCTCAGCGATGATGGAAGATAGGGAAATTGTAAAAAGAAAAACAGGAAAGCGCCGTGAAACTTCTGCTTCTTTGTCTCGTCCTGATTGGGCTGACTGGTTGTCGGACGCCATACCACGAAGCGACTCGAGCAAAGATGCGATCAGTGTTGGGGTCGACGTTTGCCGCGAAAGAAGCCAAAGTCCAACTCGATGAGCTCCAGTTACGACATGCGCAAGGGCTGATTACCGCAGAGGAGTATGAGCAAAAAAAAGCCGAAATTCTGCACAGTGTCAACCAGTCAAGCCCGACTTGGACCGAGAGACCCCGAAAGAGACCCAACCCGCCAGTGGACGACCTACGTCACCCCTGATAGGGCGATTTCCCTTACTGTCTCGGGGTCCGTGCTCTCTCCCAGATTCGGCCCGTGTCGGCGAGAAAAGAAAACGCCTCAGCGTGGGTTCATGGTCAGATAGGTAGTTGCTGATAAAAGACTTCCTTTCATCGTGACTGGTTTGAGCAGATACCATGCACACAGCCACACCCCAGCAGACTACAAGAGCCAGCAGCCTATAAAGTTTTTTACTCGTAGGGAGCAGCGTCATCCGGCTCATTGCTTGGGGTGTGGGACGGCTGTGAGAATATCATTTCTGGTTGATAGTTATCCATTAAGGGGCCAGGATGGGGGGATATGAATAAGGCACTCCCTGTGATTACCGAAAGCCGGCAGCAGCTCCAAAGGCGGCTGAGAGCGGAGCCCGAGGCCCAAAGGCGACTGCGCTTGGGATAACGGCGTTACTCGGCGACTCGAAGTCTTCACATGTACACCTGCTTGAGCACGTTGACCTCAGGCACCGGCAGGTTGTGGAGCCGCTACTCCCGCTGTGGCCTCCGCCGCGATCCGCTTGCCTAAAGTAACCACAAAACGCGGCTTTATGAGCCGTACCAAAGCCGGAATGAAGATCAACGATCCAATAACGTGGAAAACCAGAACGGTACCAAGGAGGAAGGCCATCTCGGCCTGAAACTTCATGGGAAAGAGAATCCACAGCACAACACTCCCAATCAACGTGAACCCGGTAAAGAAGACTGCCCGCCCAGTCGTCGCGAGCGCCCGTCGGTTGGCCTCGTCAAAATCCTCGCACTTGCCATACTCCTCCACAATGCGGCTGAGCACGTAGTAGGCATAGTCGATGCCGATCCCAATCCCCACCGCCGCCACGGGGAGAGAGTTAATATTCATATCGATGCCAGAGAAGTACATGATCGTCTCGATGATCGGCTGGGCAACAATAGGCGGCTGCATCACAATGAGTGCGCCGATAATCGACCGATACGTCAGAAGGCTGAGGGCGAAGATAGCGACAAGGATCAGCATGAGGTTGGTCTTATAAGAGGCTGCTATCTCCTCGTTCATTGCCGCCAGGACGCCGATCAGGCCGCCTGCCAGGCGAAAGTCGACCTTCTCCTGGGGGTTGGCGTCAATAAAATCCTTTGCGGAAGACAAGGCGTGTTTGGCCATTCTGTTGGAATAGTCCTGGTAGTAGAGGGTCACAATGGCATTCTGATAGTCATGGCTATAGAGCCGTCCCACCTCATTGGACGCCATGAAGGTTGTGACAACGAAAAACGTCGAGCCGATGTCCGAGCGGTTCAGGGGGAGCACCTCCCAGTTCGGATCGCCCTCATGAAACATACGGAACACCCGCTTGAGGAGTGACGTAGAACTGTCCGAGCCGGTCGCTCCGCCTTCTTGCTCCATGTGCCACTGGAACTCTTCCATCGCCCGCAATACGTCCTTATTCTTGATCGCTTCCTTGACCTTCCCCTCTACCACCACCATCATCTGACTGGCGCCCAAGAAATTGTCGTTAACCTTGCGCGAAGCCACGTTGTACGGATGGTCCGGGTACATCAGCGCATCCTCAATCGAAACGGTACTCACCTGCAGCTGCCGGGAGAAATAAATTCCCAGCGTCAGTAACAGCACCATCACAGTCACGCTCACGTAACGCCTCCCGGAATCCTGGCTCATCCACACCATGAAGCGAGTCACGCTCATATAAAAGCGATCGCTAAGATAGCTGCCGGCCTTAGGATCTTGGCGGGGCGGCGGAATATAGGAGAGCAGAACCGGGTGCAGGGTGATCACACTGACCACAATGGTAACGATCCAAAAGCTCGCCACAAAGGCGATGTTTTGAATAACGGGGATCCGGGCCACCGCCAGCGTGAAAATGGCCAGGGCGTCTGAAGCGATGGACACCATGGCCGGGTCAAACAGGCTCACGTAAGAGGCAATAATGGCCTGGTCTTTATTGCCCAAGCGGGCATATTCTTCATGATAGCGCTCCATGGACTGCACCGAGTGCGAGAGCGCTCGGGCCGTAATCAGCACGAATACCACCATCACCAGCGGATCGAGCTTAAAGCCAGCCACACCCGCAAAGCCAATCGCCCACAGCGCGCTCAAGAGCCCAGAAAAGAGGGGCACCAGGACGCCTATCAGCGTGTGGAAATACGTGTACAAAAGCACGCACATGACGACGACAGTGACGCTAATAACGAGCAGGAGGTGAGGGCGATAGTGGTGCACCCAGGTATACAGCATGGGATAGCCGGTGATGTGAAGACGGGTATTGTCGTCCTCGTATGTCTCTCGCAGTTCATTGGTCCGCGCCCAGAGATAATCGAAATTCGTGCCCTCTTCCCACAGCCCGGCTGTGATGAGGACTGCCTTGTCGTCCATGGACACAAGCGATCCCCGCATGCCGCTGGACGTGTAGACCTTCTCGCGGAGGAATTGCAAATCCTCTTCCGAATCGGGCAACTCCATGACAATGGGCAGGGTGGAAATGCCGCCAGCAGTGACGGTGATGTTCTTGACACTCGGGTGTGTCAGTGACGAGACCTGAAAAGGATTGACGCCTTTGGTATCCATGATGGCTCGGGTAATGCCGTCGATTTTCTTGACCGTTTCGATCGTATAGATATCCCCTTCCTTCACCTCTAGAACGATCATCATCACGTTGGCTGTGCCGAACATGTGGCGATACTCTTGATACAGCTGAATATAGGGATGGTTGGGGGGATAGAGCTCGAAAAAGTCCGTGTGGATGCGAGTATACTTGACCGCCAGATACCCGAACAGCGTAGTGCTCAGCAGGATGAATACGAGTGTCCCGATCCGGTGACGAAGGAGAAAATAGAGGTATTGTTGCGTCAGGTAGCGGCGGTCAAATTTTGCCCACACAGTCGAGAGCATGCTTCCTCCCTCTTAACGTTCGTCAGGCCTCCGGATCCAAACGCCCTCATCCGGCGAGCTGCCACTGACAAGGAAAAGCCCATAGGCACCAACCAGAAAAGAGTGATTTCCAGGGACCACGGATAGCCGTCTTATCCAGGACAGGCGGTACTCCGGATCCAGCTCTACCTGTTCCCATCCCATTCCGCCATCCGTAGAGACCAACACGGTGCCTCGATCTCCCACAATCCATCCCCGGTCTCCTATAACATGCACCCCATACAGGGCTCGCTGAACATCGATGGGTTGAAACTCCCACTGGCGCCCCCCATCCTGGGTATACGCAATGGTCCCATCCTGACCGACCGCCCAGCCTCGGAGCGGAGAAACAAAGCAAAGACCGTACACGCTGGGCGAGGGAACCTCAACACCAAACGCCTCGAGTTCTTCTGCGCTGAACTCTGCGTCTACGGTTTCCTGTTCATGCATGGGATGGCGAGGAAGTACCGCCCTCTCCCAGGTCTTGCCTGCATCTTGGGTGCGCAGCACCAACCCGTGCTCTCCGCCGATCCAGCCATGCGCCTGGTCGAGAAAAAAGACGGCGTTCAGCACCGTGTCTTCCCGGACCCGCACGTCTCTCACACCACTCTGGCGGATCTCCGCGATGAGCAAATCGTCCAGCAGTTGTCCCGCCCTGGCTACGATCTCCCCAGTCCTAGGATCAACCACATCCTGCAGGGCCACCGCCTGGATGACCCGTCCCCGTTCCTCCAGCCGCAGTGACAACGACCGATCAACCCAATGCCTTCCCCCGTCTTGGGTGAAAAGGATAGCGCCCAAATGCCCAACCACCCAGCCCGTATTCCGGTCGATAAATGCGACGTCGAAGAGTGGCAGGTTGCCAAGATGCGACGTCACGACCCCTTTCTTCAATCGGGGCCCGATTGTCTCAGTGGCGGTAGAGAGGTCTGCTCGCGCTTCAAAGCCACTCTGTTGCTGTTTCCAGGTTGATCCGCCGTCTTGGGTGTGGAGGATCACGCCTCCTTCCCCAACCACCCAGCCGTGCGTGCTATCGGCAAAATTGACCGCGGTCAATAAGGTGCTGACTCCGCTCTGCTGCGCTTCCCAACCCTTTCCCCTGTCAGTGGTATGGAAAATGCCCCCTAGACGACCGACTGCCCAGCCCTCGTCTTTATCGAGAAAGAACACCCCGTGCAGATTAAGCGCTGGAAGGCGGGCCAGTTGCTCTTGAGCCGTGGCTGGGGAGAGCAGCAATCCCTCGCTCCCGCCGAAGAGGAAAAAAAATGCAATAAAAACTAAGAGTATTGACTTTCTTTGACGAGACAAAGCAGTACCTCTCCCAAAGGTCACCACAACGGACTCCTTATGGATTGCAGCAAAAGGGAGTATGTAGGAGCGAGATCACCTCGCCCCTACAGCACCGTCCTATCTCCCAAGCTCCAGAAATCTCGCTAGGTCAAACTGTTGAGCGGGAACGAGGCCGACTGGAACGTAGTGCGTGTCCAGGTGTTGGCCCTTGCCTGCGGCCAGGCCGCCGTCGGCCATAATCACCGTCCCTCGATTAACCTTGTCATCAACAGCAATGGCTGCCCGGGCGTCACTACAGACGTTCAGCACCCCCTCCCGCATGAAGCGGGTGTATTCGATCCACAGCAGGATCGTCCGCCAGTACTCACCAGCCCGGTTGTACGCCTGCTTCCAGCCCGGGATAAACAGGTGCGGCTCAAACTCATAGATTTGCTTCCCGTAGTTGTAATAGGGGTCCTTCGGAGTGGCCTCGAGAACGTACATGGGGACAGGAACCCACAGCATGTTCACCGTCCACCACGCTGCATATTTTTTTGAATCATCCTGATAGCCAAAATGCAGGTCCTGGTACGGCGGCATAAAGGAACCGGGGACTTTTTTGTACGTATAGTGCGTCGACGGCAGGCCCTGATTGGTAATACGGGCCACATAGTCGTCGGGCGCTTGGCCTACCTTGCGAGACACGGGCAGCAGCGACGTTTTGACACCCAAAAACTTCCAATCCATCATCTCGACCTTGCCGGCGTAAATGGGCTCAGCATCGTCTAAGGCGAACTCGGTGCCCAATATCCCTTCAGAACGGTTTGCAGCTGTGAGCCGCCGCATCCGTCGGACAGCCGGGGAGTATATCCACACGCTGTCGTTCTTTGTGGGGTCGGCCCAGCGCCAGCTGAGCTGGGCCACGCCAAAGACGTCGGACGGGGCCAGGAAGTAGAAGATTTCCTGAAAAATGACCGGCCGTTTGATCTGAATGGGTGCGCGGCGAAACTCGATGAGTTGCCGGATCACATGCAGGTCCAAAAGACGCTCATAACCGCCGTCGCGCGGACCGGTAAACAGCTTGGCCCCAGGGTCATCGACCTCGTTACACGTTGAGTTGGCTGAAGCCTGGGCATTCCAGATGATCTTGGCCGCTATCTTGCTATTTTCCTCTGTGAAGTCGAGCTCAGGATACGGGTAGCCCAGAGGCATGGGAAAAGGCCGCTCCCCAGAGGCATCGACGATGCCATTAATATCATCTATGCGGTACTTGCCGATGTTATTTTTGGTGGACTCGAAGAACGTCGGGTCCCAAATCCTATTCATGAGGTCGGGCGGATCGAACTGCCCGATCGTAAAGATGTAATCGCCGTTCTTGGTCCGCTGGTACACCGACTCGGGCACCAGATCCTTAATCAGGTCGGCGTTCTCCGCGGTGATCTGTAGGCCCGGGCTCAGGCTGTGCTTTTCCATCATCTCCGCCTGGTTCGGTAGCCTCGGCGCATCCGTTGTGCCCCAGCCGAACTCATACGAGGGTGGACAACAGCTGCCCTTTTCATGTTGAACGGCATACTCCTCGGCACTGGCCCAGCCGAACAGCAGACTGCTCAGCAGAGCACCTCTCAAGCAATGTTGCATCCATGCGTACATACAATTCTCCTTTCTCAATCAGATCAGATTTCAATCAGATCAGAAGAGTAAATAGTCAATCCGAAAGGCGATATTATCCCAGTCCTTTGTCAGGCCAACACCGGTGGGACCGTCAAAACGCCCTTCGATATAATTATATTCTATGCGGAAACGCCACGGGTCATTGATAAAGGTGAGCTGAGGCTGTATGAGCCACGACCCGCTCCAGTCGTAGATCACGACGAACTGGGGCATCACCTGAGCCAAACCAAAGAAGAATGAGGCATTATACAGCGTATTGGCTATGAAGGTGCTATAATGAGCGTTTCTGTACAGGTTAGCGAAGCGATTTTTGTTTCCCCCATTATGCTTGCTCAGAGAAAGCGGAATTCTGAGCCCGCTCACGCTTCCCTGGATGCTGCGGTGGAAGTGTTGCGCCGAAAGAAAGAAGGTGTTGGCAGGATTCAGAGACCGGAACCACTGGGTATGGTCAAGGCCGAACGCCCATTGGATCACGTCCCGCTTGGGGATCCGATCTCCCACGGCGAGGTTCTCGTTCTCCTTGAAGAATGCCCGGCCAAAAGAGCCCGCTATTTCCGCACGAAAGACGCTGTAGGTGAGGTTCTTTAAGATGGGCACCTGAAACTGGGAAACAGGGGCAGAGGCCGTAGCACCGACAAGCTGGTAGTTATTGTTATTCTTGATTTTGAGGACCAGGTCTTCTCGATTACTCGTCTCTTCGAGATTGATTGTCGTCCCAATGTCCTCGGCATTATAGGTTGTGAGCCAATTCAGGGTAACGGTGGTATCTCCTATGGTTGACAGCAACCGTACCCCTGCCCGGCTGTCTCCCAGGTTTCTGTCTGGACGAGGATTCTGGGTACCGATGAAGTCACAGCCGGCCCTATCGGCACACGCGTCAAGAGACGCATTAAACGTCGGCGCGATGGTTGTATTGAGGGCTCCAGGCGTGACATCCCATGGCTGGCCCCCGACCCCTTCTAGGGGGTTGCGGTTATCGGGCGCAATGAAAGCTTGGAGGGTGAGGTTGTAGATGTTCCAGTCGGGAAATTCCGCTAACCCCAGCGAGAATCGGACCATAGTGAGTGGCCGGCGTCGCTCGTCCAGGGGAAGCAGAAATCCGCCAAAGCCATTATCGAGGGGGTTAATCTGGTCGATCACGCGAAAGATGTCGGTTTCTCCCCAGGAAAGGTTTTGTCGCCCGGCCCGAATGTTGAACCGGCCGCCGAGGTGCGACGTCTCCCCGTATAATTCGAAAATCTGAAAGCGGCTTGCGTTCTGCAGATCATAAGGTCTGAGATTGCGGTAACCGGCTGGTCCGTAATCGTAGACAGCGTCGTATTCAAAGCGAGGATTGAACAAGAACCGCGCCTCATGGATACTGAGCGCTTCCTGAATGAGGCTGCCGCCCGGGACACGGTCGAACCACGGAGTCACCGTAACCCGGATCGTGGGATCTAAGAAGAAGCGGTGCTGGAACATATTCCCGGCTGATGCTTTCGTGTTGGCTCCCCGCGAGTCGTTGAGACGCATCCTATATTGGGTATAAAACGTCGACGTGAAAATCATCGTTTGGGCATCGTCAAGATAGAGCGCACTCGCAGGCCGGACACCGAGGAAACCTACGACAAGCCACCCCACAAGACCGAGCAACGCATACCATTTTCTCCCTCTACGCATTTTTCTCCCTCCTTCCTGAGAAATCCTTCGATTAACTAGGCTGACCGTGACGCAGCAGTTTGCCTGGAGTGGCCCCAGTACACTTCCCATCCTCAAAGATCGTCTGCCCGTTGACCAAGATGTGCCGATACCCCTCAGCCCGCTGGACCCGCCGCCACTCGCCAGCCGGCAGATCGTAGACAACCTCGTCGGGTAAGGCCTCCAGCTTGTCCAGATCGTAGATGATAATATCGGCCGCCAACCCCTCACGTAGCGTGCCCCGATCCTTAAAACCTCCTGCCCAGGCCATCAGCCCGCTCAAGCGAAAATGGGCCTCCTCCAGGGAGAGGAGTCCTCCATCCCGCGCCATCCAGGCCAGCACCTCCGTGGGGTAGATGCCCGCAGTGAGGAATTTGACGTGCGCGCCCCCATCCGACAGCCCAGTCAGAATATAGGGCGAATTCATCATCTGCCGGTAGTTCTCCACCTCGGCGCCGACCGCTGGTCCGGTCCATTCCGTCCTCAGATTATCGGCCACCGACAGATCCAGCATGGCATCAATAATGTGTTTGTTCTCCTGCTCGGCAATCTGCCCGACCGATAACCCCTCATACTGTGCCTTGAGATCTTCCTGACGCACTTTTCTGGCGATGTACCGAGGAAGGTCCCCAAAGATAAAATCGCTGGCTTTGGTACTCGTCTCGTATTCCTCCCGCATCGCCTGGCGGATTTTGGGGTCAGACATCTTAGCCTTTTTCTCCTCCAGGGTGCCCACGGTGGCTGCCCGCCAGGCCGGACTATCGTCAAACAGGTTCCAGTCCTCCAACGTCATCCGCGCCGGCATGCGTGCCGTCAAACCATGTCCGAGCACCTGAATCCCCCTGGCATTGAACTCGGTGATCTGCTGCAGCTGTGCCTGTTGGACTTCAAGCAGACGGTCATTGACCACGACGGAAGCGAATACCACCGGCCGGCCACTCAGCTCAGCCAGCTGCGCACAGAAGTCGAGGTCGCGCGATGTTCCAAACTTGCCACCACCCTCTTCCGCCGCAGCGGTGGCGTGCATCAGCTCGATGAAGCCGCCTTCAGTCCTCTCCCCTAACGCCCGCGCCATCGTCAAATAGAACTCATCGGGCAGGAGATCCGTAATCATCGGGGTGCCATCATAATCCCGCTGGAACGAGCCTCTGCCCTCAGGGCTTTCGGGAATCAGGCGTTGGGTTGACCAGCCCACGGCGCCCGCATCCATCGCGCCATGGAAGTGCTGCAAAATCTCTCCCATCTCCTGCTCGTTTGGAAAGCGCTCCTTCGCCTCGTCAAACCCGCCCATCACATAGGCCACGGCTGGCCCAATCGGAAACATATGCGAGATGTTGATCCCCAGCGGCAGGCGCTCCAGACGATCCATGTATTGCGGGAAGGTCTCCCAGTCGACCTTCATAGATGCCCGCATCGACTCCACGGGGATCGCCTCGTTGCGTGCCAAGGACAGCATAGCCCGCTCCACATCCTTGGCACGCACCGGGGCAAACCCAAATCCACAGTTGCCGATAGTCACCGAGGTCACGCCATGCCAGCTGCCCATGGTACAGTAGGGATCCCAGTGCACCTGGGCATCATAGTGGGTATGTAGGTCAATGACGCCTGGGGCCACAATGAGTCCCGTGGCATCGATCACCTGGGCCGCGTCACTGGTCTTCAGCCGACCGGTTTTGGCGACCTTGCCGTTCTTGATGCCGAGGTCGGCGCGGTAACGCGGTACCCGGGTTCCATCGATTATGGTGCCGCCTTTGATCAGCGTATCGAACTCTGTCATAAGCCCCTCCTGTTGGTTACAGAGTTAACTGATTACCCTATCTTAATAGTACCTGAGTAAAAAATTGAACGTTCACTCAGGTGATCTCCTTGACTTTGCCATAAACGAACTATCTATGTCAACACTGAGTCCGCCAGAGCGCATTGCGCTCGTCGTGGCGAGAGGAACAAAAAAGTAGCGTGCGCTGTGCGCACGACAAATTCCGCAAATTGCGTTGCGATTCCAAGGGTTTACAGTTTATTGGGAGTAAATCCGAAAATTTTGTTCATGAGCAGCGGGAACGTAGCGGAAGCGAAGAATCTCATACCAAGGCTGCTCTCTTTAGCTCCTTGCCGCGAAAAACAGCTTGCGCACCTCCCAGCGGATCACCGATCCCACTAGGACAACCCGTGGACCATCGTCCACCTGGGCATACACACTGGTACGGCCTGGATTGTGACTACCAAGTGCCAGGGTACGTGAGTTCCCCTCCTCAGAGAGGAGTGAGATACTGGTGGCTGGACGATCGAGGCCATACTCCGGAAGCCTTGC
Source organism: Binatia bacterium (assembly GCA_963664395.2). Taxonomy (GTDB): domain Bacteria; phylum Desulfobacterota; class Binatia; order Bin18; family Bin18; genus Bin18. Next base: position 847,288 of record OY761159.2, read on the forward strand.
TAATCCATCCGCAACTTCCCCGATTTCCATAAGCCCCTCAAGGCTTTGTAGAAAATCTGTCATCCCTCCCGTACGGAGTTCCTGCATCTCGGGCTCTACTTTCCACCCCTCTGGCGTGCGTTGGCAAACAAGACTCTCTCCCTCGTACACAACTTCTACTCTCACCACCTCCCGCGGGTTAAACTTCAGCACCCGGCGCTGGCGGGCCTCTTGTCTGGCAGCCTCGTTAGTCCCAAGAGTGGTGAGATAGGTATAGCTCCCAAGGACCAGCACTCCTGCCGCAAGCAGGATAACACGACGCGCTTCGGCCGAAAGCGTCATCCCCACCGCCTCCGATACAAGAACACACTCGTTCCCACCACAAAGATCAGACCAGGCTCTAGGACAACCATGATCCAAAAGAACATCCGCGCCTGGGCCTGCGTAATATACAGGCTCTGCACTGCGGTCCGCCCTGCGGCGGGCACATCCTCTGCGCGCCCAGTCGCCACCAGTTCCTCCCTGCCTACAAGCCACCCCACCGTAGTCATAAAAAAATCCATGTTGCCCGGTATCCGAGCATAGAAGTTCGTCACAAAGTCCGAATCTCCTAAAACAACCACTTTCCCCTCTCCCTCCTCCGCGCCACCAACTGTAGCCACGGCCGCCACGGGCACCGGTCCGCGTGTATCTTCTCCAGCCCGATACTGGAGATCCCCCTGCCTTATCCGCTCCCGACTGCGCTGGGTCCAGCTGTCCGGGCTGGAAAAGGCAAAGGCTTGAGCCTTTCCCCCCTGTACCTCTACCGGCCGCACCAGCGGCATCAGTACTGGCCCCTTAAGTTCTCTGGGGAACACCTCTTCGACAGAGTTGGGAATAACCGGCATCAACGGATCTCCCCCAGTCAGCCGGGCTTGCGTGTCCACCACTACGCCATCCTCTAACACAAAACCAAAACGGGCCAGATGCTGGCAGAGTTCTGGTACTGTGTACGGGTCGATCATAAAAATTGCTCTTCCGCCAGAAGTAAGATAGGCCGAGAAGGGTTCTAATTCATCAGGCAAGAATTCCTCTCGAGGACCGCCCACCACTACTAAGTGAGCATCCGCGGGTATCTGCGCGTTTCGGTAGAGCGACAGAGGGAGGACTCGGTAGTTCTCTGTTTCCAGCATCATTTTTAGCAACCCAAACCCCGTCCGCCCCTGTCGGTCCCTGAGGCTTCTCTCCCCATGCCCAGACACAAAGTAGACGGTTTTGACCGGCTGGCTTAAGCGCAAAAGAGCATTCAGAACCTCCGGCTGAGCAGTGTTAGAGAGAATGATCCGGTCCCCTTTGGTCTCCACAACCGCCTCCCCATAGTGGGAGACTTCATACTCCTGCGCCAGTCCCGGCGTCCGATCGAGATCAAACAGCCGGTAGCTGAAAAGAGGATTCTCTTGAGCCATCAGACTCAAAAGGTCGTCATGCTTGTCCCGCTCCCCCCGCTGGTAGAAGACCGTGATCCGCATCTCTCGGTCCAGGGCCTGCACCACCTTTTGCATCAGGGGCGAGAGACTGTATTCCTTGGTCGGGGTGAGGTCAAAGCGCAGGTTTGTACGCTCCGAAAGGGTAATTAACAAAACGGCAATAACAAGGATGAGAACGATTTCCACCCCAAGAAGGCAGGAACGCCTGACAGACTCACGGCCAAGCCCCTCGGAAAGATAGGCCAAGCCCCTCGGGTATACTCTTAGCATAGTCATCCTTAATAGCAGGTGTTTGAGTAGACCCAGCTCAACGACTCACCGCATCCCCCTCCACTTCCGTGACTCAAGCGACTGCACGGTGAAATAGAGAAACACCAGCGTCATCATCACAAAGAACGTCATGTCATTGGTGTTGATCACGCCTTTGGAAAAATCCTCAAAACGGTCAAACAACGACAGGCGGCTCACGACCGCAATCAGCTCGGGTCCGAACGCCTCCTCGTTCCAGTTGACAAACCAGAGCAAAACCAGCACACCATAGGTGGAAAAGGCGCTCACCACCTGGTTTTCTGTCAGTGAAGAGAGAAAGGTCCCACAGGCAATAAACGCCGCGCTCAAAAGCAGCACTCCCAGATATCCCACCAGTGGCGGCCCCCAGGCAAGCGGATAGACTGAGGCCAGTAGTAGCGGATAGACGAGGGTGCAGGCAACCATTATCCCAAAGATAAAAAAGCAACTAAGAAATTTTCCAAGGATGATAGAGGAGTCCCTGAGCGGATAGGTCCCCAGCAGCTCGATGGTCCCCAGCTTCTTTTCCTCAGCAAAAAGCCGCATAGTTAGCAGCGGAATAATGAGCAGAGTCACAAAGCGTAAGTCCAGGAAATAAAACTGCCAAAGCGTCGAGGTAGTACTCGAAAAGGTGCCAAAGAGGTCAGAAAAGATCAGGTCAGTATAAAAAAAATACCCGGACAGCACAAGAAATGCCGCCGTGAGGGCATACGCGAGAAAGGACCCAAAGTAGACAAGGAGCTCCTTTTTGAAAACACACCACCACTTCATGCCAACTCCTCCCATCGACTAGAAATTGGCCGCCTTGTCCAACTTCACTCTGCTCGGCCTCCGTCTGATTCATGGATTAGTTTCAGATACAGGTCCTCCAGCGTGGGCTCCAAACGGCGCATCTCGATCAGTCCCCAGCCGTGTTGCAGAACCGTCCGACTCACCTCCCGACCGATTTCCGCCCCATCATATTCCAGGACCAACGACGCCGTTTTTCGTTCTTCTTGGTCTCTGCCTCCTATCCTCTGACTTTCATCTTTCTCCACCCGTATCACGCCTGGCAGCTGGGAGAACATATTCATCGCCTCATCCCTTGGCCCATCAACTTCCACCCGTATCCGGCGGGTACTCTCGAGCTGGGCCTGTAATGCATCCAGCGGCTCTGACGCCAGAATCCGACCGCGGTTGATGAGGATGACACGGTCACACACCGTGCTCACCTCAGGCAAGATATGGGTGGATAGGATAACGGTTCGCTCTTCTCCCAGCTCCCGGATCAGATGACGGATCTCGACGACTTGCTCTGGGTCCAAACCGATCGTGGGCTCGTCTAAAATCAAGACCTCAGGCTCGTGGATCAGCGTCTGGGCGATACCCACCCGCTGGCGAAAGCCCTTGGAAAGATGGCCGATAATGCGGTTTTGCACGTCTTGTAAACCACAGTTCTCAATAACCCGCTCAACTTCTTTTGTCCGTCGCCCTCGTGGGACATCCTTGGCTTCAGCCGCAAAACGGAGAAAGGCCCGCACCGATAGGTCCAGATAGACCGACGCCTTTTCTGGGAAATACCCAAGCATCCGTCTCACCTCAAGTGAATGAGAAATGACATCATACCCTCCGACCCTGACTTTTCCAGACATGGGTGGAAAGAAGCAAGCCAGAATGCGCATCACCGTGCTCTTACCAGCGCCATTCGGGCCAAGAAAACCGACCACCTCACCCCGGGCCACCTGAAAAGAAGCCTGATCAACAGCAAGAACAGACCCGAAACGCTTGCTGACGTTATCAACCTCAATCATAATTCCCCTATGATGCAGCGCTAACATGCCTAATACAAGAGAGGGAGGCTTCTCTTCCTTACTCCAGGCAGAAAATGAGGGTACGTCACCCGCGTCATACTCCGTGATAGGGAAAGCGGACGGTTCACTCTATGGACTTACGGCTTCTTCAGATCGTAGGGTAAGCTGTAGGAGTTGTACGCTGCTGGCAACTCCAAAGAACGGGCGGCCTGCTGTTGCAACCGCGACAGGTATCCCTTTAACGCCGGTCCGCACTGGGAATCTTGAAGGCAATTCAGATAGATCTGAGGATGTTCGGTCATGGTTTTTTGCCAGACCAGTACAAGCTCCTCAGATTCTGACGCAGGAATCACACTTGCCGACGAAGCCGGCGCAGGAGCAGAAGAACGCGGCCGGGCTACCTGGGCTGGCGTCGATTGGCTCTTGGTTCGTCCTCTGCCGAACGCTCTGCCAATCGTTGCATCGACGAACTCCTGTTGTTGTAGAGGCGAACAGCCGCCAAGGAGGGTGAGCAGATAAAGACCACTGAGAGAAACAATCGTCCATGCTCTGAATTGTGCTTCCATCTTTCTTTCCTATATCAGGGAAATGCAATAAGTATCCGAACACCCAAGCATCCATAATAAGCACGATATTGAGTCCAACCACAATAACATTGACACAGAAACTCACCTGAGAGTGTAGTTCTACAGTTGACTGAAAGCACCGAGGAATAAGAAGGGCACCTCGTGGCGATGGCCCAGACCGAAAAACCAACTCCCAGCCTCCCTATGAATGGAGCTGCATATTTGGAAAGCCTGCGGAAGGGTTGGGAGGCGATCGGTAGCGAGTTTGGTGGGTGTCACGAATTGTCCGAACGGAACTACGCCAGCCCTCTAGAAAGTATAAAGGTTGAGACCTATCTCTCGGCCCAGGTCTCTGGAGACCAGGACTATCTCGCCCAGATGGTAGTAAGGTTGTCTTAGCGACTCCGATTTGAACGGTTGGACAAAGCCAACGTTGCTGTCACCGATGTGGCGAAATGGGGGGGAATGGGCAGAAGAGACATAGGGACGGGATCACCTCGCCCCTACAGGCTACTTTTTCATCGATTCTTCAAATGACTTGACTTGTTTCTTAGCCACCCGGTCACGCAATCTCAACAGAACGAGCCGCATCCTCAGCCGCTAGGGTCAGGACTCATAACCAATAGATGACGAGGGCGGCGAGCGCGACAGAGGCAAGGTAGTTGTGGGCGAGTTTATCGTAGCGGGTGGCGACGCGGCGCCAGTCCTTAAGGCGGCAGAAAGTGCGTTCGATGACATTCCGGGTCCGATAAGCGATTTTGTCAAAGGGATGTTTGCGCTTGCGGGGCGGGTTGTTAGGGATGACCGTGGCAGCCGCGGCGCCGCAGCCAAGCGCGGAGCGCATCGCTGTCGTAGGCGGCCGGCTTCATCGACCGCGGCATGGATTTTCGTGGTCCGCCCCCCACGGGACCGCCCAATCGCCTGCTGCTGCGCCCCCCTTTTCCGCCCGCCGCCGACCGATGCGCCTTGACCGGAGTCGCATCCAGCATCAGCGTCCCGGGCGGGCCGCTGGCCTCCGCAAGCTCCGTGAACACTTGCTCCCAGACCCCCTTCCGCGCCCAGCGGACGAACCGGTTGTACAGGGTCTTGGACGGCCCATAGACACGCGGCGCATCGCGCCACCGACAGCCGCTCTGCAACATCTGGACGATCCCCGAGATCACCCGCCGGTCGTCCACCCGCGGCACCCCGCGCGTGTCCGGCGGCAACAGCGGCTGGAGCCGGGCGAATTGCGCTTCGGAAAGCCAGAACTGATTGCTCATCGCCTCTTCCCTCCACGGCGGAGAGAGAATCATAACTCCCTGGCCAAGAAAATCCCGTTTATGAGTCCTGACCCTAGGGCGTGTACTCATGGTGGTGTAGCGAGGCGATAGCCAGCGTGGCGGATGTAGTTGGTACATTCGGCGGGAGAGAAGGCTTGGAGGGTGTGGCCAATCGCGGTCCACAAGTGGGCGACCGTGCGCGGCGGGGCGGCGCGCAGGCAGGCTTTGAGCTTGGCAAAGACTTGCTCGATGGGATTGAAGTCCGGGCTGTAGGGGGGCAGATAGAGCAGACGCGCCCCGACGGCCTCGATCGCGTGCCGCACGCCCGCGACTTTAGGACAGGCGAGATTGTCCATGACGACGCAGTCGCCGGAGTGCAAGGTGGGCGCCAGGACCTGTTCGACATAGGCGACAAAGCAGGGGCCATCGACCGGCCCATCCAAGACCGCCGGGGCGGTGAGGTGCTGGGCGCGCAGGGCGGCAATGAGGGTGGTCGGTTTCCAGTGGCCGTGGGGGACTTTGGCGCCGAGGCGCGTCCCGCGCCGACTCCGGCCATAGCGCCGGGTCAGATTCGTCCGCAGGGCCGTCTCGTCCAGGAAGACCAAGCCGTGCCCATCGAGGTGGGCCGCTTGGGCGCGCCAGCGCTGGCGGGCCGCCACGACATCAGGGCGGTCTTGTTCCGCGGCGTGCAGGACTTTTTTTACGGGCAGGCCTAGGCGGCGCACGGCGCGCCACACCGTGGGGACTGACCGGCACGCCCAGGGCCGCGCGGAGTTCGGCGAGGGTCGCGTCGGGCTGCGCCTCGATCACCGTTGCGAGGTGCTGGAGATACGGCTGGAGGAGCGGCGCGCGATACTGCGTCCGCTGCTTGGGCGCCACCTGCCCGGTCGCTCGGTAGCGGTGCAGGAGCCGGCGAACCCAGGCGGGACTCACTCGATACTTGCGGGCCACCTCAGCCGTGCGCAGCCCCGCCACCCGATCGTCTACCACGCGCTCCCGGAGATCCAGCGAATACGCTTGCATACGCCCCCCTTGTCGCTCGCAGCGTACCACGCCCTCCTCCTATACCCTACACGACAGTGTAAAACGCTCTAGCCGAGCGCTTTCTGCCGCCGCTTGTGCCTGAGCGACTGCCGCCTGGGCCTACTCGGGCTCGACGGGCTGCATTGGAATCAGCCGGGGCGCTGCTTCGGTCAGCACCGGAGCAGGCATCTCCCGTAGCTGTTCATTAAAATCAAAGGCTGGTCGCTGGTCATGACCAAACACGGACCTGAGCACAGGCTGCGCCATTAGCCCGTGTAACGGCCGTGCGATGAGCCACTCGAGCGCGTAGCCGACCGCGTGGACCGGGTAGGCGGCAATGCGGAGCGGGTGCGTGTCTTCATAGTCGTCATACTCGTCATCGGCGACTGCGAGAGGAGCCGCGATAAACAGAGCGACGAGAGCGGCGACCACGTGTTTCTTCCACAGCATGAGAGGTTTCCTCCTCTTTCTCATTGCTTCTTCCGTATTTTTTTCGTTCTTTCCACCCTACTCCTCCGGGATTGAGCGCTCAACCTCTTGGCGCGTCGCGCGTCGCGCAGCAGGACGACGATACTTCTTCTCGTCCTCCTGACGGCGTGCTGGGGGCGGGAGTTCTTTTCGCACCCGGCGCAGCGCGTCAAGCGTAGACACGGAAGTGGGTTTCTTTTTCTTTTGGGCCAACGAATGCTCCTAGAACTCTTTCTTCCTCACTATCCGAGCTGCATCCTTTGCAAAATACGTCAGAATAAGGTCTGCCCCAGCTCGCTTGATACTGGTCAAAGCTTCAAGCATGACCCGCTCTTCATCCAGCCAGCCGTTCAGAGCTGCGGCTTTGAGCATAGCGTATTCACCACTCACGTTATAGGCAGCGAGCGGGTAGTCGAAGTGCTCTTTGACTCGGCGGATCACATCTAAATACGGCAACGCGGGTTTGACCATCACAATGTCCGCCCCTTCTTCAATATCAAGGGCCACTTCCCGGAGGGCTTCATCTCCATTGGCCGGGTCCATCTGATAGGACCGCCGGTCACCAAACTGAGGCGTGGACTCCGCCGCCTCACGAAAAGGGCCGTAGAAGCCGGACGCAAATTTAGCCGAATAGGCCATAATCGGAATATGCGGAAAGCCTTCCTGGTCGAGCGCGTGGCGAATCGCGCCAACCCGACCGTCCATCATGTCAGACGGTGCCAGCAGGTCCGCTCCGGCCCGCGCGTGCGAGAGCGACTCTTTCACCAGGAGCTCAAGTGTTGCGTCGTTATCGACATCCTGGCCTTTGATAACACCACAATGCCCATGGTCGGTGTACTCGCACAAGCAGACATCTGTGAGCAGCGTCAGTCCGGGCACTTCTTCTTTGAGTGCCCGCAAGGCGCGTTGGATGATGCCGTCATCGTTATAGGCATCAGATCCAACCGCGTCTTTTTCATCCGGGATACCAAATAAGATCACACCGGGAATCCCAAGGTCTCGAATCTGCTTACACTCTTCTACCGCCCGATCAACCGAGAGTTGTGCAATGCCGGGCATCGACCCAATCGGGTTTTCCACCCTCGCACCGGGCACGATGAACAACGGCATAATCAGGTCATCGACCCGCAGATGCGTTTCTCTCACCATCCGACGGAAGGTCTCATTGCGTCGAAGGCGGCGTGGCCTGTGAATGGGAAAAGACATGGCGTGAGACTCCAATCAGCTTAATAACTTAAGGTGTCGTTCTATCATTCTCTTGATGAAAATATTCAACGATGGCCTCGGCAAAGGCCGGAATCGTATAGGAATACGGCTGGACCGCCACAGTCAAGCCGTATTCCTGGGCAGTCGCGGCAGTGATCGGTCCAATACACCCAACGTGGGTATCACCGAGTGCGGCGGCAATATCTTCTCCAGAGAAGCAATCCATAAAGTTCCGGACTGTGCTGGAACTGGTAAAAGTCAGCAGATCGACCTGCCCGGCGCCCAGCATATCACGTAGCAGCTCGTCTCGATTCCGGGGCCAGCGGGGTCGGATTGTACGATAGGTTGCGATCTCGTCAACTTGGGCGCCGTGCGCGCGCAGTTCTTGGGGTAAAATGGCACGCGCCTCGGCCGCACGGGGCAATAAGATGCGCTGCGCCTTTTCTGCTTTGAGCATCTCTATGAGCGCTTCCGCTTTATATTCTTGCGGCATGGCATCAACCCGAAGAGAGCGGGCCTGTATCGAACGTGCGGTTTCCGGCCCAATAGCCGCAATCCGAATATCTCCCAGGCTGCGGATGTCCAGTTGCCGCGCGTGTAGGCGATCAAAGAAATAGCGTACGCCGTTCACACTCGTAAAGATGAGCCAGTCGTAGCTTGCCAAGGCATCCAGTGCGGCATCCAGTGCGGTAGAGGAATCCATCGGAACCGTTTCGATCAGAGGGAAACGAAAGACCTCCGCCCCGTGCTGTTCAAGCATGTCGGCAAAACGGCTCGCCTGCGTCCGAGGACGGGTAATCACAATGCGTTTCCCAAAGAGCGGTTTTGATTCAAACCATTGCAGGCGTTCGCGGAGTCGGACGACGTCGCCAACGACAATCACCGCGGGGGGTTCAAAGCCTCGCTCGGCTGCCCGGTCGGTAATGCTCCCAACCGTTCCGGTGAGCACTTCCTGGTCAGCCTTCGTCCCCCACCGGATCAGCGCAATCGGGGTCCCGGCCGGCAGGCCAAAATCCATGAGGCGTTGCATATTGTTGCGCAGTTGCCGTGTGCCCATCAGGAAGACCAGGGTTCCGCCCACTCCAGCCAAGGTTGCCCAATTCAGGTGGGGCGCGGTTTCCCACACCTCTTTATGCCCGGAAACAATCGCAACCGCAGAGGCATGATCGCGGTGGGTCAAAGGAATGCCGGCATAGGCAGGGACAGCAATGGCCGACGTGACACCGGGAACAATTTCAAACGGAATATTGGCGGCCACCAGTTCCTCCGCTTCTTCACCGCCTCTGCCAAATAGAACAGGATCACCACCCTTGAGCCGGGTGACGACGTTGCCGTGTGAGGCATGCTCACACATGAGTTCGTTAATGGTCTTCTGCGGAACAGCCCGGCCCCCACCCTGTTTCCCGGCATAGATCAACGTTGCGTCAGGCTGGACATAATCAAGCAGACGGACATCGACCAGATAGTCGTAGATCACGACATCAGCCTCTTCAAGGCAGCGTTTGCCTTTGAGGGTCAGCAGTCCGGGATCACCCGGCCCCGCTCCAACCAAATACACTTTCCCAGTCGGCATACTACGTACAAGCCCTTCAGTCTTCCTGAATGAGTAAACGTGCCAACATGTGCATGTCTGTTGAGGGCACGTTTACTCATTCTCCAACCGAGCTAATATCTCTTGCCCGCCTTGGGCCAACAAACGCTCAGCAAGCCTGACCCCGAGCTGCGCGGCAGTTTCGGGTGGACCGTATTCGTGCCCACGCAGCACGATTTGCCCGTTGGGACTGGCAATCAGTGCCGAAAGCGTGACGTCCTCCGCTCGAACAGTGGCCTTTGCCGCGAGTGGCGTTCGACAACTGCCGCCCATCCGACATAAGAATGCTCGCTCAGCCGTGACTGCCAGCGCGGTTTCAACATGATGGAGTGGCTGGAGAAATTCTTCAATAGCGGCTTCGGCGCGCGTTTCAATGCCGAGCGCCCCCTGTCCGATAGCCGGCAAAAAGATGTGCTCATCCAGGATATGGCTCTGCGCAGGCATGAGACCAAGTCGCTTTAAGCCAGCGGCGGCCAGAATCGTCGCATCAACCCTCCCCTCGCGCTGTTTGCGCAAACGTGTCTCCACATTGCCGCGCAGCATTTCGACGCGCAGACCGGGCCGAAGATGGAGCACTAAGGCCTGACGGCGCAGGCTACTCGTCCCAACTCGGGTGCCCTCAGGCAGCTCATCCAGCGTTTCCCCATTGTCCGTGATCAGGACATCCCGCGGATCTTCCCGCTGCGGAATAACACTCAGTGTGAGTCCCGGGGGCAATGCGGCCGGCATATCTTTGACCGAGTGGACCGCCAGATCAACTCGTCCTGCCAGGAGCGCCTCTTCAATTTCCTTCACAAACAGTCCTTTGCCTCCAATACGGGACAAAGAGATATGTTGGAGCGTATCACCGGACGTTTTGATTGGAACCAGCGCAACACTGAGGGCCGGCCAATGCTGTTCCAAGCGGTCTTTCACCCACTGCGCCTGCCACAGCGCAAGGGGGCTGCTTCTCGTTCCGATGCGGATGATTGTGTGCATAGCCTGCGAGTGGGCTGCCTATTCTTCGTTGGTATCAAGACCGAATATTTGACGGATGACGTGAGGAGAAGCGGCCTCGTGGGCGTCTGCATCTTCACGCTTGACGCTGTTGCGGTGACGCTGTTTGAGATACGCGAGTGGCGGGTGGAGGAGCTTGTTCGTCAGGGAGCGGGTGAGGGCTTCAATCGATTCTTTTGCCTGCGGTGAGAGATCGGCAAGGCTGGCCAGCGTCTTCTCGACTTCACGCGAGCGGATCAGCTCGGCCTGTTCTCGGAGCGCCACAATCGTGGGAGTCACTTCTTGGTTGACAAACCAGCGCCAAAAACTTTCCACTTCTTCGGCCACAATGGCTTCGGCTTTGACGGCCTCAACTTGGCGCTCGCCTTTATGATCTTCAACCACCTGCTCCAGATCATCAATGTCATACAAAAAGACATTATCAAGATTGTTCAGACGCGGATCGAAGTTGCGCGGCACGCCCAGGTCGATCAGAAACATGGGGCTGCGTTTGCGCTCTTCTAGCGCCTCTTCGACCATGCCGGAATGCAGCACATAGTGTGGGCTGCCGGCAGAACCTATCACCACGTCGGTGAGGTGGAGATGTTTATCCAGTTGATCAAACGGCACGACTGTTCCATTGCAGGTCCGGGCGAGTTCAACCGCGCGGCGAAAGGTGCGATTGGTCACCATGATGGTGCCGATCCCTCGTCCGCGCAGATGACGAACGGCTTGTTCGCCCATCTCGCCCACACCAATGACCATGGCAGTCTTGTCTTCCAGATGGTCGAAAATCGTACAGGCCAGATCAACCGCCGCAGAGCTCACCGACACCGCTTTGGCCGCAATGCTGGTCTCGGTTCGCACCCGCTTGGCAACCGAGAACGACTTGTGGAAACAGCGGTGCAACACCGTTCCCAAGGTACCGAGCGCGGAAGACGCGTTATAGGCGTCTTTCACCTGACCCAAGATCTGGGGCTCACCGACCACCAGAGAATCGAGACTCGAGGCAACCCGAAACAGATGGCTGACCGCATCCTGATTGATATGGGTGTAGAGGTAGGGCGCAAAGCGGGGCAGCGCCACGCGCTGTTCTTCGGCTAAAAACGCACGAATCTTCTCATTCGCCGCATCCAGATTTGGGGTATGGGCGACCACCTCAACGCGGTTACACGTTGAGAGAATAGCGCCCTCCCGGATGGTCTCGGTATCCACCAGCCGAGGTAAAGACGCATCCAAAGCACCATCGTTGAAAGCTAGCTGCTCCCGGAGTTCGACCGGCGTGGCATGGTGGTTGAGACCAACCACCATGAGAGAGGAGGCCGGCTGGACAAGACTAGCCAAATTGACCTCCGTGTCGTCCGGGAAAAAACTGGACCCCCACAAATGAAACCACGAGCACAGCAAAACACACAATCGTCAGCGTTGCCGCCCGCCGGCCACGCCAGCCGACACTCCGGTAGTGGAGCAGCAACGCGTAGAGAATCCAGGTCAGTACGGACAGGATGAGCCGCGGCTCCCAGATCCAGAAGTGTCCCCAGGCATACTCGGCCCAGACCGCACCGCTTAACAGCCCGAGGGTCAAGAGGAGAAAACCCCAGGCCAGGGAGCGGTAGTTCAAATGATCCAGGGTTTCCAGCGAGGGCAAACGGCGGAGAAATGAAGAGGCTTTTTTCTGTTTGAGGTACTTTTCCTGGACCAGGTAGACCAGACTGGCACTACAGGCGACGACAAAGACGGCATACCCAAGAAAGGCAGCAGTGACATGAATGGGCAGCCAGGCGCTTTGCAGCGTCGGCGGCAGCGCCCGCGCCTGGGCGTAAAAGACGTACACGCCCAGGGTCAGGATAAACCCGATGGGACTCACAATAGCGCCGAGAATGGAAACCGGCAGCCGCCACTGGACCAGTAGCCCGATGCCCGCCGTGAGACAGGCAAAAAAGGAGAGGGCTTCATGCACCTCTGTGACCGCAAAATAGCCGACCGTGAGCGACCGGACCGCAATAGCACCGGCATGGCACAGGCAGGCGGCCAGCAAGCAACTCGGGGCTATCGTCCGCACGACGGGCCGAGCGGAAAGCAGCCCGACAACAAAGCTCGCCGTGCTGAGCAGATAAAGCAGCAGTGTCAGTGTCAGCAGCCAGACTTCCATACGGTCACTCACCACGAAAAGGCGAGACGCTCCAGGGTATATGCCTCCCCCAGCGTCTGCTGTAAAAGCGTGTTTAATTTATCGGTTTGGCGGTCTCGAAGATAGTCCAGCAGGGGGGATTCGACTAGACTCGTAAATATGCGCTGGCGGTCTTTCGCGCTGCGCTGTTCGTGTATCAGGCGTTCACGAATCCGGCGCAACAGCCGGAGCGCCAACGCATATTCCGGCCCGAATTGTTCAGCCAGGTCTTGCCGAATCTTTTTTGCCAGAGCAGGACTTGCCCCATTGGTGGAAACCGCAATTGTCAGGTCGCCCTGTTGTAGCACTGCCGGTACAATAAACGAGCATAAGGCGGGCTGATCGACGATATTACACAAGATATTGGCCTGTTGGGCATCCGCGGCAATCTGCCGCTGCAAGACTGGATTATCCGTGGCCGCGATCACCAGCGCAACAGTGTCAAGGTCTCCCCGTTGATAGGAGCGTTGCCGAACCGTCAGCCGACCGGCGGCTTCAAGGTCGGATAGAGCAGCTGTCAGCTCAGGGCTGATAAGCGTCACCTCCCCGCCGGCCGCCAGCACCGCCTCCACCTTACGCTCGGCAATCGTCCCCCCGCCAACGACCAGACAGTGCATCTTGTCCAAATCGAGAAAAACAGGGTAATAGCCCACACGGCCCTCCCTTTCGTACGCGGCTCACATCGTAGCATCCTGGTGAGGAGTGGGGAAATCGGAGTACCGGCGGCGAACTTGACGGGTAAGAAACGTTTCTACAGACGCTCGCTCCACTCGATCGGATTGACAAAACTTTCTAGGCTATGACGGTTACACTGGATACAAATGTTTATTCTGAAGCGGTCATCAGGACGGCAGTACCGCTCTTCAGCCGGTTGGAATGCGCAACACTTGGCCGATTTGCAGGCGTTTGACGTTCTTCACGCCATTCAGACGCTTGAGGACTGACACCTTTGTGCCGTAGCGCCGGGCGATGCTGCCGAGCGTTTGTCCCTGGCGGACTGTGTGTTTGACGTACTGTGCTTTGGCTTTGCTACGCGAGTTTTGTGAGTTTTCCGAGACGCTCAGTTTTTTGCCAACCGGTATCAACGAGGCGTTTGTTATGCCGTTGAGCTGTTGGAGCGAAGCGATAGTCGTCTTGTAGCGTCGAGCGATCCTGTCCAGCGATTCTCCCGGACGAACGGTATGCGTTACTTCCCGCGAGGCATCTTGCGCCAGGTGTACGGGCCGGACCACCCGCTGCCGGCCCTTCCCCTTCAGAGGGACGCGCAGACGTTGGCCGACGCGGATGAAATGTGCGCTTCTGAGTCCGTTCAGGCGTTGCAGGGTCCGAACGCTCGTCCCATAGCGCTGCGCAATGCCGCCTAGCGTCTGCCCGCGCCGGACCCTATGAAAATCAAAGGCAGCGACCTGTTGGTCAGCCTTGGCATTGGGTTTGAGTGCGGCGTAACGCCGGGTAAAGTCTTTCCGCGCGCCGGCCGGGATACGCAAACGGTGGCCGCGTGGGACGTGGAGTTTCCCGTTCCGAATCAGTCGTCTAAAGGACGGGTTGAGCGCCAATAGCCGCTCAGTACTGGTGTTGGCAGCCCTGGCCAGATTTTCGAGCGAGACAAAATGCTGGAGATCGACCTCATCATACCGGAGGAGGGGGTCGTGTTTGAAGGGACCGAAGTATTTAGCGCTGTTTTTCTCAACCTCAACGGCCGCCAGCAACTCGACATAAAAATTCCGCGAGGCAAACCCGAACGTCCGGCTTTTGTAGCGGCGGATAATGGTGGCAATATCGCGCGTGCCGACTTTCCGAACGGCGCGTGCCATCCCGGCCGGACCATGGTTATAGGCCGTGACCGCCAGCGGCCAGGTTTGCAGCTTGGCATAATTTGACTTGAGCAAGTCGGCGGCCGCCCGAGTGGCAATGAGGGGGTCAAGGCGCTCGTCAACCACATGGTTAATGGTCAGAAACAAGCGCCCAGTCGCGGGCATGAATTGCCAGATGCCGGCCGCACCGACTTTTGAATAGGCCTCAATATTGAAAGAAGACTCGATCAGCGGCAGGCGGGTCAGGACAACCGGGAGTCCTTTTTGACGGAATATCTTTTCCATCCTGGGCAGATAGCGGCCAGACAGGCGCAGGCTCTCTTGAAAGCGCTCCCGTATCCCGGACTGTGCCCGCAGTCGCCCTTTGGCCGCGGCCTTGCGGAACTTGTGGCGTTCTTTGACATCTCTGAAGAGGGAGCGGATTTTTCTCTCACGGCTACTCAGCGTCCGCCCTTTGGCGCCGTGTTTATGGAGTTTACGCAGGGCGGCCCGGATTTTTTTGAGTTCCTGCTTGGTCCGCTTGGCTTTCAGCCTACGGGCCTTGGCCTCGCCATGCTTGTCTAAGAGCGGCCGAAAATCGAGGACGGCATACACCTTGTCCAAATGGACCGCGTCGTGAATGACGACCTGGTATTCCGAGTAGGTGCCGAAAATCCTGGTCCAGAACTCGACCTGGGGTCGGAGGGCTTGTGGATAGGGAAGCGGAGAAGACGCTGAGCTCGCCTGCTTATCAACCGTCCCAAGCGCAGACCCGGCCCCGACTCCGACGAACACAACGACGCACAGGAGCACTGCGCGCCATCTCGAACATTTTGCCTGCATCACCACCCTCTCTTGCTATAACACCGACCGGCTCTTATGCAGATCTGCGCTTTTTTCCATATATAGTAAATGAGTTTCCCAACTAGCAAACACACGCGTTCAGTTCAACGTACCCCCGGACAGATTCCGCTTCTCCCGCCTTCTTTCCGGGGTGAAAGTCGGCTATGAAAAGGGAAAATAGGAGGCGATATGCGCATCTCACTCTTTCATTTGCCCAGCTTTTTTCCGGAATTTCACGCCAGCGATGAGCAATTCTACCTTGACATGCTCAGCGAGACCGATCAGGCCGAGGCCCTCGGCTTTCACTCCGTCTGGTTTGCGGAGCACCATTTTTATCATTACGGCGGCCATCTGCCCTCCGTTCCCGTGATTGGGGCCGCGGTTGCCCAACGCACGAAGAATATCCGTATTGGCTCCGGGATTGCCCTCCTGCCCCTCCAGGACCCGATTCGGCTGGCAGAAGAGTATGCCATGCTCGACTGCTTATCGGGCGGACGCTTGGAGTTCGGGATTGGACGGGGATTCCAAAAAGGCGAGTACGACGCCTTTGAGCGCGATATGGGTGACAGCCGGGCGCTGTTTGAAGAAGCTCACGACATCATTATGAAGGCCTGGACCGAAAAACGCGTCTCCCACGACGGCAAATTCCGCACGGTGCGTAATCTCCAGGTCATTCCGCAACCCATCCAGAAACCGCCGCCCGTCTATGTTGCCTGTATTTTTACGCGGGAATCGTTCGAATGGACCGGCAAGATGGGCTATCATCTGATGGTCGTCCCCTATGCCCAGCCCAATCCGGAAGCCCTGGTGGGCCGCATCCAACTCTTCAGTCAGACCCGGCAGGCGCATGGCTACACTGACGCGCCGGAAGTCCTCGGTGTGTACCATTTTTATTGCGGCGAGACCGCACAAAAGGCAAAAGAAGAGCCACGCGAGGCCATGCTGCGCTATCTGAACGCCGTAGTAGCTTCCAACTCGGAAGACGCCTATTCCGATCAGTATAAGTCGTACAAGGGTCTCAAGGACGCCTTCAAAACCTTCGACTATGAAGGATATATGTACCCGCACAAAGTCATATTTGGTGATCCGGACCAGTGTGTCGAGCGCATTCAGGAAATCCAGGCCATGGGGATCACAAACGTGAGTTTGCTGGCGAATTTTGGCGGGTTAGAGCATGGCAAAATTATGGACTCGCTCGATCGGTTTGGGAAAGAGGTATTGCCAAGAGTATCGTAACCGGAGTCACGCCTCACGCTCAAATGGCCTATACGGAATACCTAGCCCGAGACTCAGCATCAGGCGGATACGTACTTTGCGCGGGGAGAGGTAGTTTTCGAGAATAATACCTGCATCGAGAAGTTCGTTATACGCGCCGGGATAATACTCGACTGCTGCCGTCGGCCCACTAGGGGTACTGGAGCAACACACGACGGGTAGCCCATGGGCGAGACGACGGAGCTGATCCAGAGCCGTTGGTGGGATGCTACCAGCGCCCATGCTCGCGACTATAAGACCGTCTATGGGACAGTCCGCCCGTTCGCTTACTATCTTGAGGAGTGCAGCATCATCGCCAACACCAAGAGTGAGGATGGGAATTGAGTATGGTATGGCTTGGGGAAGACGGCCCAGGCGATTCCAGCGTGTCGGATTCCAGCCTAACTCAACCTGCTCAATCTGCTCAATCTGCTGCTCGTTCACGCGCCCAGACGGGGCGCCGCGCCGCGCCGTAAAAGCGTCCAAGGCGACGGTGTCGCTTTTATACACGCTCCAGGCCTCAAAGATGTCCCCGTGCATAGTGACAAGCGTCCCGTATTCAGACAAAAGGTACGAGGCGATCCGCAAAGCGTTCTCCAAGTTTTGTCCCCCGTCATAGTCCGCCGCCCAACTTGGCCGCATGGCCCCTGTAAAGACAACAGGAACAGTTCCTGAGAGCATTTCATCGATACCGTACGCCACATCTTCCAGGGCATCGGTCCCATGCGTCACAACAATACCCTCAATGCCCGCCTTGGCTGCCTGCTCAATCGTTCGCGTAAGATTGAGCACCTCAGCACCCGAGGAGATCACACCATCAGGATAGGGCAGGTCAAGGCAGCGGACGTGCCCCGTATCGATTGCAGTCCGGGCCAATACATCGGCAGCCGACAGCGCGGGACGCTGCTCTCCGGTCTGAGCGTCGCGCGCTTGGCTAATAGTCCCGCCGGTGGCGATGAGGAGCAGCTCTCTCCGGTCTCCTGCGTTCGGCATGCAGTCCGATTAGCCCGTATAGCGAAAAAGACTCAGGAGAAAGAGGTTGTCGGGATCAGTCCATTGGGATTGGAATTGGAAGCCGTGACCGGTCAGTTGGTCTTTGACTTCCTGCGCATCGAACTTTCTGGATATCTCGGTGTGGATGGTCTCGCCAGCTCGGAATGATATGTTCAGGTCTAAGGCCGCGATGGTCACTTTCTGGGCGACTTCGCTCTTCAGGTGCATCTCAATTTGATGCAGCTCCTGATTATAAAATGCCAGATGAGAAAACTGAGCGAGATTGAAATCCGCTTGGAACTCGCGGTTGATATGGCGCAGGATGTTCAGATTGAAGTCGGCCGTGACTCCAGCCGCGTCATTATACGCGGCTTCTAAAATCTCAACAGACTTCCGTAAGTCGAGCCCTAATAAAAATTGATCGCCGGGATGGAGGGAGACCGCGAGATGCCGAAACAGTTCAGCCTGTTCCATCAGACTGAAATTACCCAGATTACTGCCCAAAAAGAGGACGAGGCGGGGCCGCGTATTGGGCAGGGCGGTGAGTCCGTACAGATAGTCGGTGGCCAACGCCTCAATCGACATCGTGGGGTAGTCAGAGAGCAGGCTCCGCGCGGTCTCTTCGAGCATCGAAGCGCTAATATCAATCGGTACATAGTGCAGCAGTTGGTCTTGGCGTTGATATTCATCAAACAGGAGACGACTTTTCGCCGAACTTCCACTTCCCAACTCGACCAGCAAAGCGCCAGACGTCTGTTTCACAATATCCGCCGCATTCGTCCGCAGAATCTGCGCCTCGGTCCGGGTGAGATAATATTCCGGTTGCTGACAGATATCCTCAAACAACTGTGAACCGTGCGCGTCATAAAAATACTTTGGGGGTAATGTTTTCTGGCTTTGCTGCAAGCCAAAGGCAACGTCCGCACGAAACTGCGAACGCACCTTGCCCGGTGTAGAAATCTGTAGACGGTTAGTCTCTTGTAGTATTGTTGACATAAAAACAACCCACTTCTCTCAGTCAGTCCAACCCATACCTGTGCGCTGCGACTTTACACATCGAAAGCCGGCAAAAACGGCTCGCATGTCGGGATGATACCAATTCCGAAACGTTGGCCGTAATACATGGCGCCGCGTTGCCCACGACCCTCCGCGCAAGACTCGGTGCTGTTGATCAAAGTACGGAACGGAATAGCCTGCATACGGAAAAGCCTGAAAACCCGGATAGGGGTGAAACCAGGTCTGTGTCCACTCCCAGACCCCTCCGAGCATACCGAGACGTGCGTCTTGCTGTTCGGAATCCCACCGCGCGGCTCTTTCCCATTCGGCTTCGGTCGGCAGCCGTTTACCGACGAAGCGGGCATACGCATCGGCCTCATACCAGCTCACGCACATCACCGGCCGTGCCGAGTCTAACGCCAGGACGCCGGTGGGGCCGATCTCCAGCCAGTGCCCCTGCTCGTGGGTACTCCCAGAGCGCCAGTACAATGGATGTGCAATACGGTTTTCCTCGCACCAGCGCCACCCCCTCCGACTCCACCAGGCAGGGTTCCGATACCCTCCACAATCCATGAATTCCAGAAAATCGGCGTTTGTGACGGGCGTTTGATCAATCCAAAATTCCTCAAGCCGGACGCGCTGTGCCGGCCGTTCATTGTCCAGCGTGCGCGCGCGGTCGTCACTGCCCAGCCTGCCGGCTCCAGGGGGGATACGGACCATTGGTGTGGGCTGCGCAGGAGGGCGATACACCGCCGGGGAAGAGGCCGGTGCTGCGTCTCCCGCATCGAATCGCCGAGCGGCAATCACATTGAGAATCAGGAGGATGGTCTCAGCGTGTTGTTCTTCGTGTTGGAGCAACATGTTCAGGATGCCACCTTCACCCAGCAAAGGATGGCTGTCCGGCCAATCGCCCTGCTCCAGAAAGGCAAACACTCGTTCGCGGACTGCATCGAGATACGCAAAGATCACATGTGCGGCAGGTATATTGACACGGTTCTCTTTCGGATTCTCAAGCGGAGAGAAAAACACGTCATACTCGGGCGACAGTGACACGGCATGCTGACACTGCTGCAGAATCCAAAACCCTTCGGTCACCCCAATATGGCCGAGGTGCCAGCCAATCGGGCTGAACTCGGCATGGACCTGGCGACAGAAATCTTCTGGCTCGATAGCTGCGAACAGCGACTTCGTATAGGTGCGAGCCTCGACCATCCGGTGTTGGAAGTCAGCAATATCGATCATGCTGCCTCAAAGAGTAAACGTGCCAACAGCTTTGTATGATGTGGAGGGCACGTTTACTCTTTCTGGTCGTTGAGGTCAACGAGGTGAATATCCGTAGCGTTACTACAGGTAACCATATGACTCTCCGGGACAGGCTGCCAAGCTGGATCAGAGGAGAGCTTTTCCGAAGCAATGACCACCGCCTCGGAGAAATCCGGCCCGTTGCGTATATAATACAGCGACGGAGCCGGCGAGGTGGTAGCGAAGCGGAGAGCGACAATATGCACACCGTCCGACAGCACAATGTTCAGCGCCATATGTATCGCCTGGCCACGCGTCCAGGCCAGCAACTGCGCAACAGTTTGCCGAATGGCTGTCGCATATGCCTGGGGCGTATGCCCTTGGCCGTGCAGAAAGTTCAGGAGAAGGGCAAAGATGTGCTCAGAGTCGGTTGCGCCCTGAATGAGTCGATAATACTCATCCCGTAAGGCAGCCCGCATCGTGCGCAGCAAGCCATCGCGGGACTTTTCAATAAAGCCATTATGCATGAACGCCAGACGGCCGTAGGAGAACGGCTGGCAGTTGCTCTGATCAAGTCCGAAACCGGGCGTAGCGCTCCGAACATTGGCTAAAATGCAATCCGAAGCAATATGGCGACTCAGGCTGGGCAGATTTCGATCATTCCAAATAGGGATAATGTTCGTGTATATACACGGCGCGGGTTCAAGCGCGCGGTTATACCACCCGACCCCAAAACCATCCACATTCACCGTCCCGGCAGTCATCTCTTTGGGCTGATAACTTTGCTCTATCAGGGAATGCTCGGGTGCACTGATGACCTGCGCGAGCGAGACCGGCTTTCCACGATACACAACAAAACGGCACATACCCTTGGCCCAGACTCTTCAGTGCACGCGCTTACCACGGCGAATGGGCCGGCTGTTTGAGCAGCCGGCGGCGTAACGCCTCGGCTTCAGCATGAATCGCTTCATAACTTGGGCCGAACAGATCGATTTGGGCCAGCACCACCCCAAACTCGCTCACCGGGCGAATTTCCTGCCCCGGCTCGACATAGACCGTCAGCTCGCCCACTTCCTGGGCGCGCCTGAAATCAAACAGATTCTCGGCCACATCCTCACCAAAAGTGATGAAATTAAACTGTCCGCCCACGACAGCGGTTGGCCGCGGCGGGGGCGGGGGCGACTGCCCGCCGGCCAGCCTCAGTCCGGCTTCGTATATACACGCTCCGAGACAGCGACGATACAGATTATAAAAACAGGTGGCCGCCCGTCCGTTGACCTCCGTCAGGGTGACCGCGTCGTCATGGCACCAGAACTCAATATTGAAGAAGCCGTTGTCCAGCCCGATATTCCCGACCGCTTCCATGGCCTGCCGAGCCAGCAGTTCTTGCATATGGGCCGGGTGCCGGGACGGCAGCGAAAAATTGTCAATAATCCGGGTGCCCGGATAGGTATTGGTATCAGTAATGGCCCAGAGCGCGGGCTGCGTATTGGCGACCCAGCCTTCGACCGTCACCTGCGGCCCATCAACAAAGTCTTCAACCAGCATGATATCTCGGGTCGCAAGGGGGAATTTCACACAGTCGATATACCGCTCGAAAAATGGAAAGTAGAGCGGTGACCACGCGGGATATTCTCGTCGGGCAATAGCCAGCGCGCGCTGGAGGTCATCGGCCGAGTCGAGCTTAAAACCGAGAATCCCGAGATTCAGCCAGGGCGGTTTAAGATAACACGGGTAGCGCGTTATCGCGGGATGCTCGTCAGCAATATCGATAAGATCGATCGCGTCACACCGAACCGGATGGGGTTCATACTGACGACCGTAGTATTTGTGGAGGCAAAGAAAGACGGACTCCACACTCGGTCCCGGAAAACCAAACTCCTCACACAGGACCGCAGCCACAATATCGGCCACGTCTCGGGAGTAGAAGACGGCATCAATGTGGTGAGCCTTGACATACTCTCGGCACTGGTCGGTGTAAGCAAGCAAATCCAATTCCGGGGAGGGCGTACGCGGATTCAGCGGCGCGTCAAGCAGATGGAAGGTGTGCTCGGACATACCGGCCAAGGCGTTGCGGTCCCGTTGCGACGGGCACGGAATCAGAACGTCCACCACTCCCCCTTCTTTATTCTACTGGACCATCCGCATATGTACTGGCAGGAAACGTCATGGCGGAATCAGGCAGCCTGTTTCTGTTCCTCAAGAACGGCCTTAAAGTCGGCGGTACGCAGCGTCGCAGCCACGCTCATATCGCCGTTCAGGACATCGAACAGAGCGTCACTGTCGCCGCGCACGCTGTAGTGCACGACCGCCCCGGCGACGCCACCGCCTTCGAGATGCGCGTCCCCGGCAGGGCTGGAGGTATATTTTCCAACCGGGCGCACATCTTTCACCGCGCTCCCATCGGCTTCGTAGATAATATGCTCGCCATCCACGACCAAGGTATTGGTCAGGGCCAGATGACGATGCAGAAATATCTTCTCGTTGGGCGCGAATTTAACCATCAAGTCCACGATATTGTTTTCTTCATCCACGTCGAGCAGGGTGACCTCGAGGTGTTCAAAGTCGCCCAGGGCCTGCCACCGGATATTGCGATCATCAAAGCGGCGGGTAGAAGGTGTGGCTGCCATACATCGTCTCCTCTATATATTGCGGTATTGCTCAAGGCGGCGAGCATAGCAAGCGTTCCGGTGACGGACAAGGAGTCAGCATGCAACGCATTGAGGGCGGATGCCACTGCGGGACGATCCGGTACGAATTTTTGTGGCCGCTTGATGCCGCGGAGATTCCGGTTCGGGCGTGCAGTTGCAGCTTCTGCATGAAGCATCGAGGCACCTACACCTCGCATCCCCAAGCGGAACTCAACGCAACGATCACAGATACCGCCCGCGTTCCCACCTATCGTTTTGGACATGAGACGGCCGACTTCTACGTCTGCTCCCGCTGCGGGGTGCTCACCTTTGCGGTGAGCCGGATTGCCGAGCGTGATTATGCCGTGGTCAACGTCCATACGTTCGAGCGTATCGACCCGGCCAATTTCACCAGCCGCGTGACCGATTTTGACGGGGAGACCCCAGAGGGCCGCCTTGCCCGGCGCCAGCGGACATGGACGCCCACGGTCCGGATTACCTTCAAAGACGGATAGGGGAAGGATTCGCCTTGCCTCCCTTTTTCGCAGGCGTACAGAGCGCCCTCATTCCACATCGGTAATGATAAAGTTCTGGCTGTTCTGCTGCCACTCCAGTCCGACTGTCTCCCCCAGGCGCGGGAAGTCTTGCACTACACACTCCCCCTCGGCTCCCCGTAGAAACTCCGGCCCCAAGGTCGTCACCCGTACCGTGGCTCGACCCAACTCCACTCCATCCACGAAGGCCACCACCGCATGTTCCCCATCACCCAACAGATTCCAGTTGAACAGCAACCCAAAGCCGTTGTCCGTGTCCCCACAGGCAGCCAGCGTGTCCGTCCGCTCCGTGCCATACGCCGCCGCCTGTCGCCCACCGATTCCGATCGCTATCTCCACCCGGTTCGCCTCGCACACCCAACCCGAGATCAGCCCAATGCCGCTCTGAAACGAGTTCGGCCCCGGATTCTCCAGATAGCCCGTCAGCCCACTGCCCGCCGGAGTAGCGGGCGTGGCCGGCGCGTCGCCACCCGCAATCACAAAATTCTGACTCGTCTGCTGCCACACCAGCGTCACGCTCTCGCCCCGCCTCGGGAAGTCCTCGACCTCACAGGTCCCCCCTACGCCCCGCACGAATTCCTCTCCCAGCGTCGTCACCGTCACCCGCGCCCGGCCTAACTCCACCCCATCGACCAGGGCCGTGACGGTATGCTCCCCATCCCCCAGCAGATTCCAGTTGAACAACAGGCCAAACCCGTTGTTCGTATCCCCACACACCCCCTCCGTATCCAGCCGCGCCGTCCCATACGCCGCCCCCTGCCGCATCACCTCTCCCCGCTTGGTCTCTATCTCAATCTCGACCTCCGCCGCCGTACAGGTCCAGCCCGACAGCACCCCAACGCCACTCTGAGACGATACCGGTCCGGGGTTTTCCAAATAGCCCGCCAGCAGGCGCGTCTCCAGGCTATATGCCCCGGTCCTTCCTCTCGTGCCCTCTACTGCTACCACAACCGGCCCAGCCTCCACCCGAGTACTCAGCCGGAAGTTCCGCCGCTCACCACCGCTATCCGTGCGCACCAGTTCTACGCCATCCTGCCAGGCTGTCCCGACGGTATCGGTGGAGCCGGTGGTCTCAACCACCAACACCCCGGCTTGCGGCAGGCTGAACTGGAAATAGTCGCTATCGTCCGTGATATTGATCTGCCCGGCGGTAGACGACGTCCAGGGCACGCGGCTGTCCAGCCGGACCCGGGTCGCTTGGGCGGCGGTGTTGCCATGCAGGTCCCGGCTGACACTGCCGCCACTCCCTCCTCGAGGCGGGGGTGGCGGGGGTGGCGGGGGTGGTGGGGGCGGGGGCGACATGTTGTCCAGCATATAGGACTGGTAGTTGGTGCCCGAGGGCAGCGTGGCATCAAGCGCGTTTCCGTCGGCGTCCTCAATGTTCTGGTTCGCGGCGAAGGCGAGCGAGACCTGCCCGTTAGCGGTGGCAAGATTTCCGCCGCTGACCGTTACCCGCCAGGTCGTAGCGCTGCCTGACACCGAGGTCACGTCCGTGCTCGTGCCGCTCACGACAAAGTCGGCCTCGTCCACCTCCCCCACCGCCTTGCTGAACACGACCTGCCAGGTCAGGCTATCCGCGTTGGTGACCACAGCACGCGGCGTACGGCGGCTGATGGAGACCACCGCTGCTACTTCGCTCTGTTCTCTGATGAAGAGAAGTGCCGAGCTGAACGCGCCCCAGTTGCCACTGGCATCCTTGGCGCGCACAAAGATGAGGTGCCGGCCGGGACTCCAGCCGGTCGTATCGATTGAGGCCGTGGCGTCTTCTTCCGTCTCGTCGAAAACACCGTCCTCCGGCGTCAGGGCTACCGCCGAGGGATTCTCCCCCCACGGCGGCACATCCACGTAGTATTCCCCGGCGGCAATGTTTTGTTCCGGCTCAACGCCGTTCTCTTCGCTGTAGCGTCCGTCGTTGAGCGTCGCGGACAACGTGACCTGCGTGCCCGGCAGGACGCCCGGCGCTACTGACCCGGCACTGACGTCCACGTCAACGGCATCGGGACCTGCGGGGGTCAGGTAGGGCGTCCGCGCCACCTTGAGCGCATAGCGCAGGGACTGGATGTTTTGGGAGAGGATCGTCTCCTCGAAAAAGTCGCAATCCTGAAAAAAATGCTCGGTGCCCAACTCGAAGGTATAAGACGCGATTCCAAGTTCTCCGTAGCTGTAGGCATCCGTCGTACCGGACGCTGGATAGAGACCGATCGCCTGCTGCGGCGTATATCCGTTGAAAAACGCCAGCTTGCGTCCGAGCGTCTGGAGCTGCGTCCCGTTGGGCGCCGCCGTGTTCGTGTAGCCCCACGGCCACAGCATGAGTCGGCCGTGGCTGTGGATGTCCAGGAAAACGCCGCTGGTGTCGGCCGGCGCTGCGGCATCGTCCTCGGCTCCCCGCGCGTCGGGAAACAGGCCCTGCATATAGGCCGTGATGGCTTGCGTCTCCGGCTCCGAGGCCGCAGCGGAGCCGCGAAAGGTATTGGAGCACGCCTGGTCGCTGGAGCCGGGCAATCCCCATTTGAAATCGAAGTTACGGTTGAGATCGACGCCAGGCCACGTATCGGGACAGTGGGTCGTATTGTGATTCTTACGCCAAGACAGGCCCTCCTCCGCCCGTTTGCGCCCATCCGGATTGGCGTGCAGCATCAGGTGGACTTCATGCTGGTCCAGCAGCCAAGTGGCGTCGGCGTCGATGCCATAGCTATCAACCAACTCTTCGGCAAAGCGAGTGGTCAGTTCGGCCGTGGCGTATTCGCGCGCGTGGAGCGCACTGGTGATGAGCACCTTTGGCTTCGTCCCCGAGACGTTCGAGTTGGTCAGTTTCAGCACCATCAAATCGTAGCCGCCCGTGTCGGCCGTCTTCTGCCACGACTGCCCGACCGCAGTCCAGGTGGCCAGCTCGGGGAAGGCGTCGACGATCGCCTGGGCGCTCGCGTAAGTCTCTTCGACGGTGCGGTAACACGAGAAGTCGGGAATGGTCCCGGCCGAGTCCTGCTTCGGGGTCTGTTGCGGAGTCTGCCTGGGGGTCTGTCTCGGGACGGCGGACGGGCGGGCCGGATAGGGAAACGTCTCGTCCGCAACGACCCGCAGGCCGGCGCGGCGTAAGACTGCGAGGTCAGCCTCCGAGGCCAGCACGACCACGTAGCCCTTTTCATACTCGGACTCCAGGGCCTCCATCGAGATGACGATCTTCCGGGCAATGGCAGGATCGTCGAAGTATACGCGGACCACGCCGGGTTCAGCAGGTTCAGCAGGTTCAGCGGGTTCAGCGGGTTCAGCGGGTTCAGCCGACTCGTCCGCGCTGCTCCCGGCTCGCAGATTGGGGTCCGAAAATTCGACTTCCTGGGTCCACGCGACAGCCGCGAGGAGCGCCAGACCCAATAAGAGCACGCTGCATGCTTGCAGCCACAGCCGTGCAGCCTTCCCCCTGCGACTCATGACGACCTCCGGCTGGGAGGATATCTCAAGGCCCAACAGGCGCAAGTCGGGCGTCCGCCGACACGGCCACCTGAGATGCATACCCCCTGACGGGTCCGGGCTCCCTACCCCTCCGCCCACCGCGAGTTGACACAGCCGCTCTCACACCCCAC
Organism: Binatia bacterium; assembly: GCA_963664395.2. GTDB lineage: Bacteria > Desulfobacterota > Binatia > Bin18 > Bin18 > Bin18. The sequence goes on from OY761159.2 coordinate 873,958, forward strand.
ACTGCCGGATACCCCACTGTGAAGGAGGACTCCATGCTGCTCTATCTCGACACCAAACGCGCGCCCAATCCGCGCAAGGTCCGCATCTATCTGGCCGAAAAAAACCTGGACATTCCGATCAAGGAAATCGACCTGTACGCCGGCGAGCAGAAGACGCCGGAGTTTCTGGCCAAGAATCCGTTTGCCGGTGTGCCCATCTTGGAGCTCGATGACGGCACGGTCCTGATCGAAACGCTGCCGATTATGGAGTATCTGGAGGAACTCTATCCCGACCCGCCCCTGATCGGCACCGACCCCGTTAGCCGGGCGCTGGTGCGCTCCTGGGAACGGCGCTGTGAGATCGGGGTGTATTTGACGGCGTCGCGCATGGTGCTGTCCAAGGGCGACGTGTCCGATCAGGCGCGCCGAATCCTGATGCATCGCCTCCCGCTGGTCAACGCCGGCCTGGAAGGCAAGGACTGGCTGACCGGGAATTTATCGATTGCCGACATCATGTTGTTTATCGGCTTGGAGACCGCGCATCATGGCGGAACATTTCACCTTGATCCGGCCTGGAATAATCTGTCCCGCTGGTATGAAGCCATGAAGGCGCGGCCGAGTGCGTCGGTATAAAGTCTCCCACAAGACGTGTGGTAGCCCGCCAGACTCACTGTAGCCGCCGGGGTGGGTGCCTTTTGGCATCGCACGTAAGAGGGGACGTATAAGGAGACCGCAACCCATCGCCTCCCTCTCCCCTTCATTCCGGCAAGCACTTCAACCCTTCCGGCGTGAAGGGGTTCGGCGTTCTGCGCTGTTCTTCGCCGCGCTCTATTTTGTTCAGGGCACAATCGATCTCTCAACCGGTCTGCCCTATCAACCGATTCAATATCTGCTCAAAGAAGACCTGCACCTGAGTGCCGGTCAGGCCGGCTTTGTGTGGGCCATGATAGGCCTGGGTTGGACCATCAAACCGGTCTACGGCCTCTTGTCCGACTTCCTGCCCTTGGGCGGCTCGCGGCGCAAGGGCTATCTCGTGTTGATGAGCGCGTTAGGTCTGGGAAGCTGGCTTGCGCTGGCCGTTGCGCCGACGGCGTATGCAACGGTCCTTGGGCTGCTCATGGCGTGTTCGTTTACCTTGGCCTTTGCCGACGTCATGACCGATGCGCTCATGGTGGAGACCGGGCGTCCCCTCGGTCTCACCGGGAGTTTTCAGTCGATTCAATGGGCGGCCATGGGCTTGGCCTTGACCCTCGCCCATCTCGGTGGCGGCTATCTCTCGGAATATTCGACTCCACACACCGCTTTTCTCGTGTGTGGGTTCTTTCCGCTCGTCACCCTGCTGGCAACCCTCTTGTTTGTACGGGAAGTGCCGCAGCCACTGGGACAAGCGCAGTTGCGAGAGACTGCGCGCGCGCTCAGAACAGCCGCCCGGTCGCGCACGGTCTGGATCGTGGCCGGCTTTCTGTTTGTGTGGAATTTCAGCCCACTGTTCGGCACACCGCTCTTGTATTACGAGCGCGATATTCTCCAATTTTCAAAAATCTACATCGGCACCCTGGGCGCGCTGACCAACGCGGCCGGCATGCTGGGCGCGGTCATCTTCTTTTTCTTTTTTCGGAACGTCTCCCTCCGCCGCCTCCTCTTTATCGCGGTGACGCTCGGCGTTGTGTCAACGCTCAGTTTCCTGGGCCTAACCGGACCTCGCTCCGGGATTGTCATTTTTCTCGGCTACGGCCTGATTTCGCAGATTACGCATCTGGCTGTACTCGACCTTGCGGCCCGCTCCTGCCCGGCACGCGTTGAGGGCACGGTATTCGCCCTCCTGATGTCCGCCCTGAACATCGGGCGAAGCGGGTCTCAGGCGCTGGGCGGCTGGCTCTACGATCAAACCGGCTTTATCCCCTTGGTCTGCATCAGTGCCGCGTTCACCGCCTTGTGCTGGTTGATGATTTCTTTGCTGCGTTCTGAGGAACCGTCCTCGTAGGGGCAGTAGGTCCTTGCCGCTTCGTCACAACCTGGATAAACATGCAACGTTCCGTGTTTTCGTCCTGCTCCGCAGTCCGCAACGGCTGAGCAGGCTACGTTAGCCAGATACATGGAAATGAAAAATAATACTCCCACCTTTGACCAGCTCATGAATCCTTTGCTCGAATCCTTGCGACAGCTGGGTGGTTCGGGCTCGATCGATGAGATTTATGAGAAGGTTGTACAGATCGAGACAATTCCAGACGAAGTTCTCAATCAACTTCACAATCCTGAAAAAAGCAACCGAACCGAGGTCGAGTATCGGCTTGCCTGGGCAAGAACTTATCTCAAGAAATACGGATACATCGAAAATTCGAGCCGTGGCGTATGGGCATTAACAAACAAAGCGAAAGACACTCCCGAAGTAGACCCACAAGAAGTAGTTAAATTTGCTCGGGAGGACTACGGAAAAAATGCGACCAAGAAACCTAAGAGGAAAGAAAGAGAATTAGACCTTCTTGAAGAAGAAGAATGGATAGAAAAGCTTCATCATATTCTGACCAAGGAAATTTCGCCTGATCAATTTGAACGACTCACACAGAGGCTACTGAGAGAGTCGGGCTTCGTTCAGGTCGAAGTTACGGGGAGAACTGGTGATGGCGGCATCGATGGAAAAGGCATTGCCCGCTTGCATGGATTCATGAGCTTCCATGTGATTTTTCAATGCAAGAAATATCAGGGGTCAGTTTCTGCTGGAGATATACGAGATTTTCGCGGGGCGATGGTAGGGCGTGCCGATAAGGGCTTATTCATCACAACCGGGACGTTCACTCCAGCAGCAGTAAAGGAAGCCACGAGAGATGGAGCACCACCCATTGACTTAGTTGATGGAGAGCAGCTTGCTCTCAAACTGAAGGAAGTTGGACTTGGGATTAGAACCGAGATGGTCGAGAAGGTTACGACAGATGCCAGCTGGTTCAAGAATCTATGAGGCATAACAAATAGCAAAGTCGCAGAGATGAGCTCTTTCTGGTCTAACTCAACGAGAGGTAAGTCCCTGGTTTGACCAAGGGGACTGCCAATGTTTGACATCCGGATTTCGTAACTTGCATCCCCCCTACAAAGCAGGTGGGCGCGGGGCGTCGAAGATTTCACGCTGGAATGCATCTGCCGCACGTAACACCGTCGCATCATCGCCCTTGCGTCCGACCAGCATCATGCCGATCGGCAGGCCGTTCGACATGCCGCAGGGCACGTTCATGGCTGGATGGCCGGTTGCGTCAAACGGGGAGGTGTTAACCAAGTGTTCAAACGCCAGCTGCACACACTCTTCCCGACTCACATCCGCGGGTGGAATCTTGGGTGCCATGAACGGTAGCGTAGGCATGACTAAGAGATCGCACTCCTCTAAAGCGGCATCGTAGGCCGCAGATAAAGAACGGGCCAAATTTTGGGCTTTGGCATAATAGCGTCCGTGGTAGCGCTCCTGCATATACTGGCCGGCCAACATAGTCAGCTTGACGTTCTCTGATAAATCGTCTGGTTTAGTCAGGAGACCGCGGGCCATGGCATCAAGCAAACTTGTAGTATAGTGGCCTTTCCAGTTCGTGCCCATGCCGTTGCCCTGCATCATCAGTACGGTTGCACCCTCTTGAAATATGGCAAAGAGGATGTGTCGGCCGTGACGGTGCCATGGTATGGAAACGGTTTCGACACGAGCGCCGAGTTTCTCAAACGCATGGGCGGATTGTTCTACACTCTCATCCACATCCGCCTCAGACACGTCCTCCCAGCCAAAACCCTCCGGGACAATCCCGAGGCGCAGACCATCGATTTTTCCGGACAGGGCTTGCGTATACGCTTTGCCTTGCAGAGCGGCCTGCTGACGCGGGTCGAGACCGTCCGGCCCAGCAATTACTTCTAGCAACAAGGCCACGTCAGCCACTGTCCGTGCCATGGGTCCGGCATGGTCTATGGTGAGTTCGATGGGAGCAATTCCGGTGTAGGGAACCAATCCATAGGTTGGTTTAATGCCATAAATCCCACACCAGCAACTCGGCATCCGAATCGAGCCGCCCTGATCGCCGCCAATCGCCATATCGACTTTGCTCGCCGCAACAAGCGCCGCACTGCCGCTTGAGGAGCCACCGGCCATCCGACTCGGATCGTGTGGATTTTGCACTGGTCCTGTATCGCTGGTGTGGCTTCCCCCTGACCAACAGAAATGCTCACACACCGCCTTTCCGAGAATGGTACCGCCCGCATCCAGGATACGCGTGACAACGGTTGCATCGATCTCCGGGGTGTAGCCCTCTAACACACTGCTACCATTCATCATCGGTACCCCCGCCACGCAGACGTTGTCCTTAATCGCCAGCGTTTTTCCTATGAGCGGCCCTGACGGCGCGCCCGTTATTTCGGTTCGCCAATACCAGGCGTTGTATGGATTCTCTTCCGGTTGCGGGCGAAGGCCAGGCGTTCGCGGATACTTCACCGGCAGGGTTGGTTCGGTCAGTTTGTCAAGGTGCGCGTACGATTCAACAATTCCACGCATCAGTCCCTGAAACGATTTAATGTCGTTTCCGTCCAAGCTCAGTCCAAATCCGTCAGCAATATCGGCAATCTCATCCAGCGTCGGTAATTGTACTGGCATACGTCCTCCTTATTCATTATTCATTGGTGAGATAGCGCAGTGCCTTTCCCTTGCCAAGCCCAGCGAAACCACATAAGACGAGGCGCACTATAAAAAGAGACATAACAGGAGGCCGAGCATGGAACGTTTGGACAATAAAGTTGCCATCATCACCGGAGGCGCGGGTGGCATCGGTCTCCAGGCCGGCAGGCTGTTTGCCCAGGAAGAAGGCTTTCAGCCCAACGATCCGGGCCAGGCCAAGGAAATGATGTCGGCCATGGTTCCCCTCCAACGCTACGCCGAGCCTGTAGAGGTCGCCAGGATCATGCTCTTTCTGGCCAGCGAAGAAAGCTCCTACTGCAGCGGTGGCGTGTATATGGTTGATGGCGGGATGACGGCGAGGACGTAAAGCCAGCGGCTGCGATAACATGTCCCAATGGTCAAAGCAGGAAAACGACGGGCGGCGGCGGACCAACTTCATTTATTCTTACCGGCCCCTTCTTCTGAAGCTCCGGACGGACAGACGAAACAGATCAATCCCGCGCCCCTCCTCTCAGGATTAGAGTCGCTGGCCGAACGCCTTCCCGCTACGATTCGGCTCGGAACCTCTTCCTGGTCTTTCCCTGGTTGGGAAGGTTTAATTTATGACCGCCCAGCCCCACAGACAAAACTGGCGCGCGAAGGTTTGACGGTGTACTCCCGGCATCCGCTCTTGCGGACCGTCGGCGTTGACCGGACGTATTATCGACCAATGACGGCGGCACAATTTGCTGCCTACGCAGTGCAAGTGCCGGAGCCCTTCCGCTTTCTGGTCAAGGCGCATGAGTATTGCACGCTGGCCGGCTTTGGCGCTCATCCTCGGTATGGCACTCGGCGTGGGCAGCCCAACAGCCTTTTTCTTGATCCACACTACGCGACCCAAGAAGTGGTTGGACCGTTCATGGCCGGGCTCAAAGACAAAGCCGGCCCACTGCTGTTCCAATTCTCTCCCCAAGACTTTGCCGGCCTCGGTGGTCCGGGCCATTTTGTCGAGCGGCTGTACCAGTTTTTGGATAGGCTTCCGCGCGGCCCGCTCTACGCGGTCGAGATTCGCAACACGGAACTCTTTACGCCTGAATATGTCGATGCATTGTCGGCGGTAGGCGCGTGTCATTGCATTAATGGTCATCCCAGTATGCCGGCCGTCCACGCCCAAGCCGCACTGATTCAACCGGAACGGAATCAGGCGGTTGTCATCCGCTGGATGCAGGCCCGCCATCTGAGCTATCAAGCGGCAAAACAAAAATATGCACCGTTTAATCAGATTGTCGATGCGGACCCTACGGCACGTAAGGCCATTGCCGAGCTGTGTCTCAACGGAAGCGGTCGACGGCAGCCGGCCTACGTGATTGTGAACAACAAAGCAGAGGGCTCCGCGCCGCTGTCTATTTTTCAATTGGCAGAACAGATTGTAGAAACGGTGTCTGGCACGAGTGGTACGCTCAGCTGAGCAGCGCGGACCCGCCATCCCATATTAGGAGAAGACCAAACAGGAGGAGCGAGACTCCGCTCAATCGGAGTGCCATCCGATAGCCACGCCCTTGCAAACGCGCCCGCCCACCGTGGACAAGCACGGCAATCAAGACCTTCGACCCGACCAGACAGCCATAGAAGCCAAGCAGAAAGGCACCAATGGGAAACCACATGTTGTCGCGCGCGTTGTCCGTCACGAGCGGCCCCCCAACAGTCAGCCAAAAGATGTACGGATGGGGATTCAGCAGGTTGACCAGCAAACCTTTGCGGAAGCTCAGCAACCGGCTCCCCGCCCCTCCTTCCTCCGCCATCCTCATCGGCGCCGGCGTCCGCAGGGTCTCTCCCCCGAGGAAGCACACATAGCCGCCCCCAATGAGACTGAGGACCGAAAAACTCGTAGGCGGGAGTTGAGTCAACACCATGAGCACGAGGCCGACGACCAGCACGTCAGCAACCGGCGGAGCCAGGGCCACAGTCGCCCCGCTCTTCCAGCCGTTGCGCAAGCTCTCATGTATCACCAGACTGGACAGCGGGCCGGGCGTTATGCCGGCCCCGAGTCCGAGACTGATAGCAAAGAGAAAGGTTTGCCAGGTCGTCATGCGACTACGCCGTCCTCCCCCCGTGCTGTTTTTTCACTGAAGCCGCCATGATAGATACGCCCACACAAGAAGAGGAAGAAGAGGAGGGCGCTGTATGGCCGAGAGTCACATCCCGTCGCAATCTACCCATTTGCCCGGTCCGCATGACCAGCACCAGCACGATCATCAACACGGTCCACATTTTCGATTCTGCCCGAAGTGTGGCGGTGCGTTAAGTCGCCAGCTGCTCAAGCCGAACGAACCCAAACGCCTGGTGTGCGGGAGCTGTTCTTTCATTTTCTATGACGACCCCAAAGTAGCGGCCTGTACCATTCCCGTCATACAGGGCAAGATTCTCCTGGTACAGCGTGGGATCGAGCCGGGCTATGGCAAGTGGGTCTTTCCAGGCGGCTTCCTGGATCGAGGCGAGCGCGTAGAAGACGCTGCCATTCGCGAGACCTGGGAAGAGACCGGTCTCAAGGTGGAAGTTGGTCATCTGCTCAACGCCTACTCCTACCCTGGCTATCCGGTCGTTGTGCTGGTATATCCGGCAACAGTGCTCGCCGGCGAGCCCCAAGCCCTGGATGAAACGCTCGCAGTCAAGCTTTTTGCTCCGGCGGATATCCCCTGGTCGGAGCTGGCGTTTCCCAGCACTACAGACGCACTGACCGAGTATATCTCATTTTTTGATAGGTCACGCCCGGCATAAATCCACCCCAACTTCTTTTAGTGTTGCTTTTCTGTTAGGGTATCGCAAATCTTTCAGGAGGAAATGAATGCCAGACGAAAAATTATCAGCGGAGGAGGAACTTAAAAAAGCGACCTGGGGCTATATCGGAGTGGGCGTGTTATGGCTCTCCCTCATCGTATCGGGCATGGCGCTTGAGCGATTGGACCTGACCAGCGACATTCTCACCGGTATCCTGCCGGGTGCCGTCAGCACCCTCCGGGTCGATAACGCCGCGCTCGACGGACAGGTACGCGTACTCAAGGATGCCAACCAACGCTTAGACGGCTTGATCGGCCGTGAGCGGGCAACAGTCGAGGCACTTGAGTATTGTCAGGCCGAAAACAGAGAGATTAACGCCGAGATTAAGGACCTTAAAGCCAGTGCTGCAGCTCCGGCAGATGGAGAGAGTGCAAGCTAACCGGCTCAATACTGATGGGAGTTTCCTGCTCCTCTTCCTTTGACTCGACCAAGCCAATATGGGGGCGTCTTATCAGACGCCCCTTTTTCTTCTTTGCTCAGCCCCGGATGTCACCGGATGTCACCAGATGTCACCGGATGTCACCAGATGTCACCGGATGTCACCAGATGTCACCAGATATCATGCAGCCTGACTACTGCCAGGCGTGTTGGCGCTGGATAAATTCCGTCACCACATCAACGGTTGTCCGGGCTAACTCGATATTAAACAAATGGCTGGCATTCGACAGGATGGTCAGGTCAGCGTTGGGAATACGCTGAGCCAGGGTGACCGAATTTTCCGGCGGAACCAGGCCATCTTCCTTACCCGTCACAACCAGGGTCGGCGCCGCAATATTGGGGAGACGCGCATAGGTATCGTGCCCCTGAATCGCTGCCATTTGGCTGATCATGCCGTGCTTGGGCGTCGGATGCCGGCTGGAGAGCTGGTTGAGTTCGAGCAGGGTGTTCATATGCTTTTGTATGAACCACGGCGTTACCGCAACTTTGGTCATGGCTAACGCGGCCTGTTCAACGTCGAAGTCGGCAATATTGTTCAGCATGTTCAGCACTTCAGGATCTTGTGACAGCAGCGTCTTTTCCCCACCGCAGTTGGTGCAGCCCAAGATCAAATTTTTGACCCGGCCGGGATGACGCAGCGCAAACTCCTGGGCAATCATGCCGCCCATTGAGATGCCGAAAACGTTCGCCTGGTCAATCCCGAGATGATCCAGCACGCCGGCGGTATCATCCGCAAACAGCGGCATGGAATACGGCGCATCCGGCTTATCGCTCTGGCCCACGCCACGGTTGTCAAATGTGATCGTCCTGAACGCCTTGGCAAAGCCGTCAACATTCCAGTGCCAGCCGACCGAGCTTATGGTGAAACCCATGATGAGGAGCAGTGGCTCGCCTTGCCCCTGTTCTTCGTAGTACAGCTTGACTCCATTTGATTCGATATGCGGCATGGATGATTTCTCCTTCTCTCTCTTTTCGGTTGTGCAGCAAACAAAAGGGCAACCACATGGGGTTGCCCCTACCTATGTCTCAACGAACTGTCCGAAGTTGAGGTTAATCGATATACGGGCTGAAATTCCGCATAGCGAGCAAGAGGGCTTCAAGGTCAGCGTATTCGCTCAGTTCGATATACAGAAAATCATACTGACTGCGGACTTCGTCCGGGTCTTGTTCATCCTGAGGAACGCTGAAAAGCGCCTCAAATTCCTTGATCATACCTTGCGATTGCAGCTTGGTCTCAATCGGAATTTCATCGTTGACGGCGATCAGCAGTTTGGTCTGCTTAATCAGCCGCAGGATCATCTCCTCATCGCTACGCTCTGGCATGCAATCTCCGACCGCTCTATTTGTTCTCTTCTTGCTCCGATTTCTGTTCTTGCAATTGTCGTTTCCAGTCGAGCATCCGCGCCTTGGCCGCCACAGCCTCGGCCTCCGGAACCATATCTTTCTGCTGGTACAGGCGGGATAATATCGTGTAGCTCATCTCGTCGTCCGGGCTCAGCTCGGTCAACTTTTTTGCCATTTCAATGGCTTCATCGAGCTGTTCATTATCCGCATACGCATGGGCGAGGTCATGCACGGCTTCGACATGGTTCGGGTCAATCTCCAGAATAGCCTTATAGGTGGTAATGGCTTGACCGGTCTCTCCGTCACACAGGAAATCGTAGGCTTCATCGTACAGTGCTTCGATGGATGGCATGGCCGTTCTCCTTGGGTGCAGACAACCTAGCGGATTTCCGTAACAGCTCCAACCCCGTATCGCCCTCTCGTTGACAGGGTTTTAGCGAGTTCCTATGCTCTTTTTCCTGTGAATACCCCAAGAAACCCAATAGACGCACGAGTCCTGGATTTTATCACCGCTCCCGACGGGAAGGACTTTGGAACCCTGGCCCTGGCAGTCTTCGCGTATCAATTTGAGAATAACCTCCCGTACCGGCGTTTCTGCCTGGCCAGAGACAAGACACCCGAGACCGTCCGGACGTGGAAAGATATTCCGGCCGTCCCTACGGTCGCCTTCAAAGAGCTTGATCTTACCTGCGGTCCGCCGGAAAAGATTTTTTTGACCAGTGGCACCACGCGGGGACAGGAAAAGCGCGGGCGGCACCTTGTCCCGGACCTTCAGTTGTACCACGCCTCAGCTCTGGCCCACTTCTCGCAATGCCTGCTGCCCGAAAAGCGTCCCCTGCGTGTCTTGAGTTTGATTCCGGGTCCTGAGACACAGCCGAACTCATCGCTGACACAAATGGCTGCATGGGTCATGCGAGACTTGGGGAGCGCTGACAGTCGCTATTTTATTGATGCGGACGGTATTCACCTCGAAGCGTTTGCCGAAGCAGCCACGCATGCCCAAGCGACGAGTGAGCCGGTATGCGTCCTGGCGATTACGTCCGCCTTAGTCGCCTTTTTTGATTGGTGCGGCGTGAATAAAAAAACCTTTGCCTTCCCATCCAGTAGCCGCATTATGGATACGGGCGGCAATAAGGGCAAAGGCCGCTCGCTCTCTCGCAACGGCTATCTGCAATCGTGTTGGAAATATCTCAAGGTCGCCGGCTATTACTGTGTGAATGAATACGGCATGACCGAGATGGCCTCGCAGTTTTACGACCACGTCTTGTACAACCGCTTTCGGAAGAGCAATGAACCTCGGTATAAAATCGGGCCGGCCTGGACGCGCACGCTGGTCGTCCATCCCGAAACCCTGGAAGAAGTGCCGCCGGGCGAACACGGTATTTTACGTCACTTTGACCTGGCCAACTGCGGCTCGGTCATGGCGATTCAGACCGATGATGTGGGCTATTTGACCGGCGAGGGCTTTGAAATTATTGGCCGGACGCCAGGCTCGGAAGCCCGTGGCTGCGCGCTGGTCCTGGACGAATTTTTGTCGGCGCAGTGACGGGTATAGGCATGCCGTCACCTTCCCCGACCGACCTGAGGGCAAGGCTGGATGCCCTGCTCGCCAACCGTATCCAATACCTCGCCTCCAGAACGGCCCGAGACATCTTGGATTGCGTAGACCAGGCCGTTCAACGCTGGCTTGACCCCGACTCCCCAGAACGCCAGGAGGCCGAAGCCCGTCTCCCGGAAACGACCGGCCTCTCTGCGGCCATGATCCGGTACGTACTACCCCTCATTTTCCAGGAATATCGAGCGGACAAGATAGAAGCGCTCTGCGTTGATGAGTTGGGTTCTCTTGAAGTCCTTGACCATTTTGCCCCATACGTCTCAGGACAAAAGCGCGCCTACGGCCCACCGCTGATTACGCACGTCTTCGCCGGCAACGTGCCTGGAGCAGGACTCGACAGCGTCCTCTTCTCTCTGCTTGTGAAATCCGCCGCATTAGTCAAAGCTTCATCCGCGGAGCCACTATTGCCTGTCCTGTTCGCACGTTCAATTCAAGAAATCGATCCTGTCCTTGGCTCGTGTCTAAGCGTCGTCTCTTGGCCTGGGGGGAAAGCGGACCTGGAAGATATTGCTTGTGGACGCGCGGACATTGTTGTTGCGTCCGGCTCGGATGCGAGCCTGGCGGCAATCCGGGAACGAACGCGCGGGCAGTTCATCGGCTATGGACACAAGGTGAGTTTCAGTCTGGTGACCAAAGAGAGTCTGGCTGACGCGGAAGAGACTGCTCACAAAGCGGCTTATGACGTGGCGTTATACGATCAGCAGGGCTGTCTGTCGCCCCAGCTTATCTATATTGAGGAAGGCGGTGCCGTCACCCCAAAAGAGTTCGCAGCTCTTCTCGCCACGGGCCTGGCCAATTGGCAAACCGAGTTGCCGCGCGGGCCGGTCCCGCCGGAAGTCAGCACCGCCATCCGAAAAGTGAGAGACGAAGCCGAATGGCAGGCTCTGGCCGGTAAAGATATTGCCCTGCACGCGAGCCCAAACGGAACGGACTGGACGGTGGTGTACGATGCCGACCCAACCTTTATCCAATCGCCCTTATACCGGACGATTCGGGTGAAGCCATTACGGAACATTGCACAGCTCAGTGGGATTCTTGATACGTGGCGACCCTATCTCGAAGCGGCTGGAGTGGTAGCAGATTCCGCGCGGATGGCGACTCTTGCAGATACATTAGGAGCGTTGGGTGTCAGTCGCGTATGTCAGATCGGGACCATGCAGCGTCCGCCGTTGAGTTGGCGTCATGGTGGACGCCCGAGGATTGGGGATTTGGTGCGGTGGGTTGGAGTTGAGGGAGGAATATAGAGATGGGGGGCTTCTTATGCTTCTCTGTAGGAACAGAAAGCGAGGTTGTTGATGAGAAAGACAGATGGACGATGCGGATGTGGTGCTCTAAAAGCGAAGATCGATGGTAGGACATTGAGAGACGCATTGAAGCGAACAGAGGTAGATAACAACTTTGGGAAATTCTCTGATACAGAATGGGTCGATGTTTGTCCGAAATGCAACGCCGACACTCTTTACCGTAAATTCCCATTCCTATGTCACGATGGAGTTATGCGTACTACAGAGAATTTGGACCCCAACACCAATCTTTATAAATCCAATGACCTGAGTTTTGCTGGCTTCACGTTTTCAAAGTTAGCACTTTACAGCTCAATCGAGCTACTTCGATGCGAAAACCATTCGCAAGAAGACAGCCTATGGACAGAAAATGTTGAGAAATTGGGCAAGGCCCTTGCAGGAAATCTCGATGCCGACTCTTCTTTCAAGTTTAGTCATGCTGTTTGCAATTGGGGAGGAGGTCAAAGAGTTTGGGGAAATCTCAAAAAAAATAAGCAACTAGCAAAGAAATTGCGCTCATGGTTCCAGGAGGCCAACAAAACAGATGACGCTGGGAAGGCAATTTTACCCGGCACAGCAATAAAGGGCCTTGGCGTTTCCTTCGCAAGTAAGCATCTCAGGATGCTTAACCCTGAAAAGTTTGCTGTGTTGGATGACGTTCTCAGTCAGGGATTGGGTTTTGCACTAAATATCAAGGGGTATAAGTTCTTTATGAAAATGCTCCGCGAATTTCAAAGCAAACACAGTCCCAAGAAATATAATGTTGCAACTCTAGAATCAGGAATTTTTCGGCTTGTCCGCCAACAAGTTCGTACACGCCAATCCAAAGACATCAGTGGATACCCAATAAATAAAGGGACGTTGCATCTTTTTGATCCTGACTAAGGGAAAGGCCCTCACCCTTCTTGTGTCGCCACCCTGTCTACTTAGAACGCCGCGCCGCATCAAATGCGAGGTAGACAAACAGTGAGGGAACGGCGATTAAGAGAAATGCAGCAACGTATTCCATAGCTAGAGTTCCCTCAAATCTTTGATCCAGCTGTCTATCCGAAGATGAAGTCCAACAATTCCAGCACTCACTCCGGTTATAGCCACGAGGTCCATGGTCAAAAGGCTTGTTGAGGCTTGCCCATAGTTCCCGATAAACCAGCCAATTAAACTAATATCGGTGACAACCATGATACCGAGCCAAAGTTTGAGGTAGGCAATTTGCTCTTTGGCTACCTCAAGTTCCGACATCTTCTCTAGTCCTCTCAACCGATATCTCGATGGTACAGCAATGATTAAGTGAGAATCAACACACTGGTGGACAAGGAGGTATTGTTGAGATTATTGGAGAGTCACAATGATACAAAACGATCAGGAATTACAAACTACTCGGGAGCGGATCGTACGTCTTGAAGATCAGGTCGCCCGTTTACGTCAAGTCGAAACGAATCCGGCGAACCACCATGCCTCGGCGTCCGGCTTTTTGGCCGAAATCGACCGCATGCAATTAGAAGTGCGGGAATATTTATCCTTGCACCCAGCGGAAATAGTCGTGACGGGGTGAATTGGAAGCTCAGACGACAGGGAAGGAGCAGAAAATCCCCTCTCGGGAGGGGATCAGAGACAAAACACCTCATGACATTCGCTCACCTACACCGGCGGTATCCAGCCTAAATCCTGGTAGCGCTTAATCAAGTTCCGCAACATATCTTCCGTATCCATACACTCGTGGAAACCGGCCTGTCTGATTTTAATCGTACTGACAATTATTGGCGGTGGAGCCTCTGACGCGCCGTAGGCAAAAGACAGGTCAGTCAGTTCAAACGATCCGCCTACAAAGTCCAGCATGTTTCGCGGAGCCTTGAGCTGATATTTATCGACAATCGCGGCCCATTCGGCATCGCGCTTGGGCATTTCTTCTGTCAGACACATCGGCTCAGGCGGACCGACTTCCATGCCCAGGGCATCCGCAATGGCCGGCCAGACATTTTGCCACACAAACACATCGCCATTGGTGCTGTTAAACGTCTCGTTGCGCGCGTTCGGGCTGGTGGCGGCCCAGGCTAAGGAGCGCGCCAGCAGGCCGGCATCCACCGCTTCAAACACGTAGGCCGAGCCGCCGGGGAACGAGAGCGGCAGACCGGCTTCTTTACGCAGCGCCGCGTAAACACACAGGGCGGGCAAAACATTGAGGTTGCCCTTCAGCGCTTCACCAAAAATGAGCTGAGGTCGGAAGATTGACCAGGACCAGTCTTTTCCCTGCTGCTGATCGCGTAGATAGTCTTCTTGCAGGAAATAGAAATTTTCATGCTGATGGCGCGGCCAACGCTCACGGGCCGGAGCAGGAAAGGGTTCGATATGCACGCCGTAGGCTTTGGTGCCTTGCAACAGCGACACATGTTGGATATTTTTCGCCGCACCCTTGAGCGGTTCAAACAGATTCTCCAGCATCCTCAGATTCGTTTCCATCTGGTCCCGCTCACGCCAGCCCTGCACCACACCGGGTTTTTCATACAGCGCGGTATAGACCACATGGGTCACATCGTGCATGTGGCTGAAGACTTCGGTACAACGAGCCTGGTCTTGCAGATCAACGGATATGAGCGTGGCGCCCTCAAGGCCGTCAGGAATACGGCGTGACACACCGGCCACATCCCAATCGTCCAGGCTGGCAAAATGGCGCACAGCCGCAAACCCAACCAGTCCGGATGCACCGGCAACTAAGACTTTCTTCTTGGCCATACTTCCCTCCTTGTGTGTACCTGAGCTGTACCTGGCGCACGCTACCAATTTCGCTGTCAGGGTCAAGAGGACATTTATTGCTGAGCCGACCTCCCTCACGTATGCTGCCGGCTATGGCTTCTCTTCGTGACGATTTTCTGCGCTACGTGAGTCAAACCTCTCCTGAACCCATGGGTCTGGAAGTCGCACGCTCGCACGGCTGTGTTGTGGTGGACACCAGCGGCAAGGAATATCTCGACCTGCTGTCCGGCATTGGCGTGACCGGCATCGGCCATACCCATCCGGCCGTAGTGCAGGCCGTTCAGACCCAGGCTGAGCGTTATCTGCACGCCATGGTCTACGGTGAGTACATTCAGAAGCCACAGGTTGATCTGGCGCGGCGACTGGCCGAACTGGCCCCCGGCGAGCTGTCGGTTACATACTTCACAAATAGTGGCACGGAGGCAGTCGAGGGCGCGCTCAAGACCGCCCGGAAATATACCGGGCGGTCCGGCTTTGTCAGTTTTGTCGGCAGCTTTCACGGTGACACGTTTGGGTCCGTGTCAGTCGGGGGCAATCCAGTCTATCGAGACCCCTTTGAACCCCTGCTGCCGACCACGACGTTTCTTCCGTTTAATGATCGCACGGCCTTGCACAAAATCGACGAGACAGCCGCAGCAGTCATTATCGAACCAATCCAGGGCGAAGGGGGCGTCCGTATTCCGGACGACAATTATGTACCGGCAGTACGCCAACGCTGCTCCGAGGTCGGCGCCTTGCTTATTTTTGATGAAGTGATTACCGGCTTCGGTCGGACCGGTAAATTGTTTGCCAGCGAGCATTGGCAGGTCACCCCGGACATCCTGGTCGTTGCCAAAGCCCTGGGCGGCGGTATGCCCCTCGGGGCGTTTATCAGTACGCCCCAGATCATGGCAACGTTGTCACACGATCCAGCCCTCGCTCATGTCACAACTTTTGGCGGCCATCCGGTATGCTGCGCTGCGGGCCTGGCCTCACTCGACGTTATTCTTCAAGAAAACCTGGTACAGCGGGCACAGGAAAAAGGGGCGGAGTTCTGTCGCAGGCTTGAAACGTTGGTCGAGACGGGCAGGTGTACTGCCGTGCGGGGACGCGGCTTACTGATTGGAATAGACTTCACCACACCGCAGATAACGCGGCAGTTTGTTCAGGGCTGCTTTGCCCAGGGGCTTATCTTGGGCTGGACTCTGCATGAAGACACGGTTGTCCGCCTGGCCCCACCGCTGGTAATTTCTTCGGAAGAGATTGATCGAGCGGTGTCGATTATGCGGCGGGTGCTGGAGCGTTTATAGGAGCTACGATTCGATTTTTCCCCAGGCGTGCACCTTGGTTGGCGAGATGCGGACCATGGCATTATTGGCAAAGGTGAGGGCCATCGCTCGATACTGCGGATAGCGTTCGCGCAGCAGAGCCAGCATCCGGTCGTATTCGGCTTCATCAGTAACCAGAGCAGTGGTGCCGGTAATCAAGACATAGGCAAGCTGGGTCCAGTCGTCGTCATAGTCATCAATAACGAGGGCCGCCTGAGGATTTTCCAACATATTGCGAATACGTTTAATGGGTTTTCCGGTCTGGCGCTTGGGCTTTTGGTCAACCACAAAATAGATGTGCTCACCATTAAAGGCATAGCAAAATGGAATCACATGCGGCTGGCCATTGACATCAGCGGTCGCCAAGCGGGCAACAATGTGGTCATTGATGAAGCGCTGAACCGGCTCTGAAATAGCGATAGGCATACGGCTGTGTCACTGTCCTGCCGGTGTAAGCTCAGGTGCAAGCGGTTCGTCTTGCTCAGCTTGCCTGGCAGCCTGAAGAGGTTCTCCACAAAAAGACGCCTGCGCCTCGCGGTACATCTCCTCGGCCCGACCGGCATAGCGCGGAGAAAAGTGGAAGACCCGTAACTCCCGTACTTGGGCTGAGCGACCGAGCAGTCCGGCCTGTTTTGTGGTGAGATGGTAACGCTTGGTGGCTTGATCCTCGTCTTCATCCAGAAATGGAGATTCGCAGAAAAAGACATCTGCGCTCTGGGCCAGGGTCGCGATGCGTTCCGCATTCTCCGGGCTGAAGAGCGTGTCCACAACGTAGGCAAATTTCTGTCCGGGCGTTTCTTTTACCAGCGATTCCCGCGCCTGGTGCAGGCTGAAATCCCGTGAGCGGTCTTGTCCGTTTTCTTTCCACCGGGCAGTGACTACACAGCTATCCGGCTCTCCCCGGCGCAGGGCGCTTTTGAGTTCGGACAGCCACGGACCAGGGGGTATGCCAATACGCGCTAAGTGTACCGTATCCACATTCAGATGACTCTTCTCTTCCAGCGCAAACGCCATGGAGTAGATGCGATGGTCAAGATGGGTCGCTCGAATACAAAATGCCGGCTCATCCAACACGACACCGTGAAACGGCTGCGCAGACAGCGGCTCGCGAGTAAAACCAGTTGAAGCATGGAATACTGCGCGCTGCATCGACTCAGGCGAGACCTCCGCCACCTCTAATGAGAAACCATAGCCATCAACCAGATTCCAGGTATAGCCGCGGAGTTTGCCCTCAACACAGTCCAGGATGCCGGGCGGCCCATAGAGCCATAGTTTCTTGTCCCGACCCAGAAACAAACGCAGCAGTCGATCGAACCCAATGAAATGGTCCATGTGACAGTGCGAGACAAACACATGGCTAACCCGTAAAAGCTCTCCAGCCGGGAAGGCATCGTTCTGGCCGAGGTCGAACAACAAAGCCCGACCTTCCCAGCGCAGATGTATATACAGCCCAGGGTCACCAAACGGCCCGTTTATCAGACGGGGGACAAAGGCGGGATTCATAGAGTACAGCAGCCGTTCAAACCGTGAGCGATATTATCCGTTGTGTTCCCCCACTTTGCAAGCCAGGAGCAAGCCAGAAGCAAGCCAAGAGCAAGCCAGAATGGCCAAACACATCCGTCACAGCACGCAAATGAGGCCCTCAATCAGGGTCCAAGTCGGGGTTCAAGTAGGGTTATTGACAGCCGCAGGGCTGGTCGCTACCCCTACTGAACCGGCAATAGAGGATGTGCAAAGGGAGTGACCACCAATGGCGACGATCATCACCGAGGACTGTATTAACTGCGCGGCGTGCGAACCGGAGTGTCCGAATACGGCGATCTATCAGGGGGGCGTGGAGTGGGAGTTTAACGGCGCGCAGCACCCGGCGATTGATGAGGACATTTTCTATATCGTGCCGGACAAGTGTACCGAATGTGTGGGATTTTTCGATCAGGAGGCATGTGCGGCGGTGTGTCCGGTAGACTGCTGCCTGCCCAACCCGGACATTGTGGAGACCGAAGAAGCGTTACTGGTGCGGGCCAAGGCGTTGCATCCCGAGCAAACGTTTGGCGCGGATTTCCCGTCGCGCTTCAAAGGGGACGGGGGAGACGCTGCTCCGGTCGCCGCCGAGGCGCCGGCGGCTGAAGCTGCCTCGGCTCCACAACCTGCTCCGGTCGCCGCGCCAACGCCGGTCGCCGCGCCTGCCTCGGTTGCAGACGTTGTCTCACTATCCATTCCGAGCGTAGACGAGTGGCAGGTGCCGATTAATTGTCAGCGCTGCGACGGAGAATTCAGTGCGCCTTTTCGGCATTTTCGGATCGGCGTTGTCTTCTACTGTACTCATTGTGGCGGCTCGCTCGTGGTCAACTCATCCATGTTTAAGGAGGTCGCCACTGCCCTGGATACCTTCCATGCGCAGTGGGCGGGCGACTTCGACGCCTTTCAAGACAAACGTCAGCGCGAACTTGAAGAATTTGAGGAGAGGAAACGAGTGGACCTTGAGAATTTTTCGGGAAAGCTCAGACGGGTCGTTGCCGGGGCAAAACCAGCCGGAGGCCCCCACCGTCGTCTGTCGATGTTTGGCTTTCAGCGGGTCGGCTAAAACACGAACAGTAGGGGCACGGCACGCCCCTACTGTTCGTATTTTTTCCCAATCTCCATTGCTTCCGGTACACCGAGCAGATCGGTCAACTCCTCAAACGACTCCCAGCCTGCATCCTGAGCGATGCTGCCCGTTGTTTTGAGTTCCCGCATGGCATCCCGCATGCGGATGTACGCCGCCATCAGTGTTGCGGAATAAATCGTCAGCTTAAAACCGAATTTTGCGAGCTCCTGAACAGGCAGCAGTTGCCCGTTGTACAGGAGAGGCAGATCGCCGAGCTCCTGGACGTAGCGCTCGATATCGTCGTGCGTTTTGATCCCGTCTACAAAGATGAGATCGGCGCCGGCCTCCCGGTACGCCCTGGCACGCTGGATGACATCTTCCCAGCCATTGACCGCCAAAGCATCAGTCCGGGCGATAATCACGAAATCTTCACTGCGGCGGGCATCGCACGCCGCTTGGACTTTCGGGACCATGTCTGCCAGGGGGATGACTTGCTTCCCGGACAAAAATCCACACCGTTTAGGCCACACCTGATCTTCCATGTGCAGCGCAGCAGCTCCCGCAGCTTCATATTCGCGTACGGTCCGGTACACGTTCACTGGGTTGCCATAGCCCGTGTCCGCATCGCACACCAGCGGAATATCAATGGCGTTCGCAATAAAGCGAACATTTTCGACCATCTCAGCCATGGTCAGCAGCCCCACATCCGGGAACCCGCGTGAGGCTGCCGTCCCGAATCCAGTCATATACACGGTCTGGAACCCGGCGGCTTGGGCGATCTTGGCCTGAAACGCGTCAAAGATGAATGGTGCAACGACCATCTCAGAACTGTTGAGCAGAGCGCGAAGACGGGCTGCAGTACTCGGCATGGCTTCCTCCTTGGGCATGCGGTTTTTCAGGGCGGCGGGTGAGTCGGTGCCCCCTACCACTCGGTCCGCGCCGGCGGTAAGGCCCCACTCGGACTTGGCGCATCAAAGAACCCCTCACCAGCCTGCTCACCGCGTCGCAGATACCGCTTGAGGAGCCGCTCGGAACGCTTGAGGAGTTCGTGCTTGCCCCGAAAGACTTGTTCACTCACCCATTCGTTCCGTATCCAACAGTCGAACGAAGCCTCCTCAATAAAATTGAATTCCATCAGGATACCAAGTTCCTGGGTATCGGCCACGATGGCGCGGAGCGAGAGACCCGAGTCCACAATGGCGCCGCGTACATTCGGCGGGAGTGGCAGGGCTCGCTTGATCTTATCAATCTCCCGTTGAGAAGACTTTTTTTCAAGCAAGGCCACATAGCCCCATTCACCGGGGGCGGGGTCAGCCTCAGCTAAGAGTTTCGCATTCAGGTCGGTCAAATTCTTTTCAGCCTGGACTTGGTCGTAATCCTCGACTGTCTTAAAAAACGACGCCCCGGCCGGGGCCGGCCCTTCAGTCTGCTTCGCCCGCTCACGGCTTTTGTGCTCCTCCACCCACCACTCATTCTCCTTTGGAGCCTTTTTATTTCTCTCCGCCATAAGAGTCCTTCTTTCCGAAGAAATCGGCTGTGACCGTTATTGGGCCGGTAGCAGATACGAAAAGCCGGCCGTAAAGCTATGCGTATTCAACCCCCGGTTTTCATCGTACAGGCTCGCATTCGAGGCATGCCGAAAACGATACCCAAAGTTAACGGCCAGATTGTCGTCAAGAAAATACGTTGCGCCGCCGCCCACCATCTCGGCAAAAGTCATTCCGCCACCAAAATCATAGCCCTGAAAATCATGATACATGACCCCCAGGCCACCCTCGATATAGGGGTAGAGCGGGACGCCAAGATCGACAAGATCAAAGTGATAGGTCAACACCGGCAGCATCAGTCCGACTTCAAAAGAGCCTTTGCGGCGCTCAAGCGCTCCTCCCTGTGACTTTTGCGTCACAAGAGAGCCAAAGGGCTCGGTTGCAATTTCGAGCGAACCTTTTGGCAGAAACCATTTTGAACCCTTAAAAGCAGTATAGCCAATGCGTAAATGCACGGGGACCTTTTCGATTTTCTGGGACCCGGAGTCCGCGCTAATCGTGTAGCCGGACTGCATTCCAAATGACCACGTACCTTTATTCGGTAAATCGTTCGCCCATACGGATGAACTCACCAGCCCCAGCAGCCCACCCACCACGGCCATGACCCGCTTCGCCTGTTTTATCGTCATACTTTCATCCCCTTTTTGCATCCCCTTTTTGCATCCCCTACTTGCACTGTGGCACGCCCTATCCTCCTGTGCACTCCCCCGAGACCTGCAAGCCTGTTTCAACAAAGTCCTTGCGTGTGTCGTCCCAGCCAAACGCCTTTATGGTTCTCACCTCACGCGCATGGATCGAGATAACCAGATACGATGTCTCCGGATAGGATGGTTCATCACCGAACATAGCTTGGGTCTTATCTTCAGCGGAAAAATAGGCGTCATGGTTGGGATGAGAATGGTAGAAGGCGGTCAGCTCGACCCGCCCCTCATCAACAGCCTTGACAACAGCAAAAAGCTCTTTGGGCTCCATGAAATACGCAATTGAGGCATCCCGAGGATAGGTATGCGGGTCCTTCTCATGCATGGCATTCTGGACATTGGTAATACGGTGGACTTCCTCACGCCCGTCAACGGTCACAATTGCCCCGCAACACTCATCCGGAAATATCTCCCGGGCATGCTGACTAATGGCTGCTTGAGTCTCAGGCTTGAGTTGCAACACCCTTCCGTTTCCCTTTCCTCGTAAAACCAACTTTTGGATTATGGCGGGCTAGTTGAGAAAAGTCAAAATGGCTGACTGCTATGCCCCAGAGCAGATCACGATGCTGTGTAGCCGCCCGTCGTTCCTGCGAAAGCAGGAATCCAGGTCCCCGACTCCCCGGCCTCTGGATGCCGGATCACGTCCGGCATGACGAGCGCGTACTGGCACGGCTACAGACTAGCGTGAAATGCCCTAGCCCGTTCCCTATGGAGTCGTATCCCATACTTTGATCTCGCACTTTGATCTCGTGGCTCGCTCAATGTCGTTGCTCTTTCTTCTTACGCAGCTATAGTGACGCGAATTCCGGGAAGGAGCTGAGTAGATCGATGCTAATAAAAAAAGAGAGTGGGAGATGACTGAACAGAAAGCTGGGTATTCTCTTATTGAAGATCCCCCCCCCAACAAGGAAGTGGTGGAGACTGGGGAGGAAGAAAAGCCCGTAAAAAAATGTTGAAAATTTTATGAGCATTATGATAAGCAAGAGACAAATAGGAAGTAGCAGATTTTAAGAGGGAAGGGATACGATGGGTGAGTTTTGCTTATCATTTGATCAGGGGTTTGGTCTGGTGATCCTGGTCTGTGGATTGTCATTGATTTTTCAAGGGCCGATTTGGATATCATTTATAAGAAAGCTTTATGACAAAGACGATCAGGTTTTACATTTCGTAGGATTAGGGTCAGGTCTTTTTTTATTTCCTGTGGCTGTGACTTTAATATGGAATGCCAATAGTGGGGGGATCGATCCTTCTCTAATCACTCTCGTATTTTTATGGGTGATATTTATTAAATCCTTTTTGTTGATCGTGTGGCCTCAGCTTTTAATGAGACTGGGAAAGCGGTTTTACGCCAATAAAAGCGAAAACGTCTTGAAATGGTATGTCAGAGTTTACGGAGTGTTATATATTCTATTGGGCTTATTGTTGATTTGGCTATAACCATTTATAAAACTTTTTTATCTTGTTTTACCGTATGGTAACGATTGAAGAATTCAGCAAAATCGAACTGCGCGTTGGGACCGTTACGTCAGCTGAGCCTCATCCCAATGCCGATCGCCTGCTTGTCCTCAAAGTCGATATTGGCGAAGAGGAAGACCGCCAGCTCGTGGCGGGCATCCGGGTACATTATAGTCCAGAGGAACTCGTGGGTCGGCAAATTGTTGTGGTCGCCAATCTTCAGCCGGCAAAACTGCGCGGGGTCGAGAGTCAAGGTATGCTCCTGGCGGCGTCAGATGGTGAGCAAGTCATCGTCTTACGGCCAGAGAAGAGAACCCGGGCAGGTTCGCAGGTCAGATAAAAAACAAAGGGGCACGACCCACCGTGCCCCCTCCATAGCTCCTATCATTGCTCAAACACTATGAGTGAGTTGCCTCACTGCCCGGAAAAACGGCTGATATCAATCACCGCGCGTTCGTGAATGCCCTCCCCGATCCTGGTGCCGTCCTCGTTATGGACCTCAACCGTGAACTTGAGACGCCGGCCTTTGATTTCCTCCAGACTGACCTTGCCCGTCACCTGCTGGCCAATCTGGGTGGGCGCAAGATGTTTAACATCAACGTGGAAGCCGACCGTCTGTTCGCCCGCGCCCATATGTGGGGTGAGAAACTGCACGCAGGTGCCTTCCATCAATTGAATCATGGCCGGAGTGGAATACATGCGGGGCGCATCCGGCCCAAGATGCACAATGCCCATCTCCGGCGTTGTCGTAATCGTCTGTTCGTAGCTCATACCAACTTTTAGCGAGTCTTTCATGCTTTCCTCCACGGTCGTGTCGCAACTCCGCCTACGGCAGGAGCGATGCTCGGGTGACTTCTTTGCGGTCTGACTTTTCCAGTGCTTCACCGGCTTTCTCAAGCGGGAACTCAGCATCAACCAGCTCGTGGTACGGATACGTATCAATATGAGCAGACAGAAAATTCAGTGATTTATGCAAATAGTGGGGATTATAGGTTGCCACGCCAAACATCTGGAGGGACTTGAACGTAATGAGCGCCGGCGGGACTTCAACCGTCAGCCCCATGGAGATATTCCCGATCTCGATGACCCGCCCGCCATTGCGGACCAGGTTGATCGCTTCCAGAAATGCCTGGGGCACGCCAGCGACCTCCAGGACGACATCCGGACCCAGGCCGTCGGTCAGTTCCCGCACCCGCCCAACCCGCGCTCTGGTGTCGGTATACTCACGCATGTCGACGATTTCATCCGCGCCAAAGGCTTTAGCCCGTTGGAGTCGCAGGTCAATCCCGTCAATGGCAATGACCCGCGCGCCGCGCGCTTTCGCCACCGCCATGGCATGCAGCCCAAGACCGCCCGCGCCTTGGACCACGAGGGTTTCTTCATAACTGAGATGGGCCTTATCCAGGCCAAAGAAAACCTGAGACAACGCGCAGTTTGCAGCCGAGGCGGCGTGGTCGGGAACGTTATCAGGTACTTTGTACACATGCTGGCCCGGCTGCATGTAGTAGTGCGTGGCAAACGGCGTATGAAAGTGCGGCGGGTCGTGCGGACCGGCGCGCCGCGCGCGAATACCCAGCACCACACACGCAGCAGCATTCCCGACACGACAGTTCACACACTTGCCACATGTCTCGTAATAGACCGGAGCAATGCGGTCGCCTTCTTTTAATGGCTGGCCGGCCGTATCTTTGGTCACGCCTTTGCCGAGCTTATACACCCGACCCACCATCTCATGCCCAGGCATGACGCCACGCTTGCCAAACTCGCCGCGCCACATATGGACTTCAGAGCCACACACGTTTGTCCGACTCACTTCGGCCAGGATGGCCCCCTCTTCGACCTCCGGCAGGTCGTACTCAAAAAACTCAATCGTGCGCGCCTTGGGAATAAAACTGACCGTCCCCTTCATGATACTCCTCCTGTTCGCATCCCCCCGGTGAGGGGGATTCAGAATGTCGGCGGTCGATATTCGCCAAACTCGTTGCGTAGCGCGTCCGATATTTCACCCAGAGTGACATAGGCCCGCACGGCATCGATAATGGCCGGCATCAGATTGCCCCCATCCCGCGCCACCTGTCCGACCCGGTCACACGCCGCCTGGGCCGCGGCTTGATTGCGTTCGGCGCGCACGCCGGCCACCCGTTCCTTCTGGCGTTCTTCCAGGGCCAGATCGACTTTCAGCAGCTCGTCGTGGTGGTCTTCCTCAACAGTGAAATCATTCACCCCCACAATGATCTGCTGCTTGGTTTCAATCGCCCGCTGATAGCGGAACGCCGCATCATGAATTTCACGTTGCTGATACCCGGTCTCAATTGCCTTGACGGCCCCGCCCAGCTTGTCGATCCGATCGATATACTCAACCGCCTTGGCTTCCAGCTCATCCGTCATGGATTCAATGAAATACGATCCAGCCAGGGGATCAATGGTATCCGCGGCCCCAGACTCGTGAGCGATGACCTGCTGGGTGCGGAGCGCAATCCGCACCGCGTCTTCCGTGGGCAGCGCCAGGGCTTCGTCTTTTGAGTTGGTATGCAGGGAGTTTGTCCCACCCAGGGCGGCTGCCAGAGCCTGGAGGGTCACGCGGATAATATTATTGTCCGGTTGCTGGGCAGTCAGGGTTGAGCCGGCTGTTTGGGCGTGGGTGCGCAACATCCACGAACGGGGATT
Organism: Binatia bacterium; assembly: GCA_963664395.2. Lineage (GTDB taxonomy): Bacteria > Desulfobacterota > Binatia > Bin18 > Bin18 > Bin18. The sequence continues at coordinate 899,088 of OY761159.2, forward strand.
TTTGGCCTGAAAGCGTTCTTTCATAATTTTGGCCCACAGCCGCCGGGCCGCCCGGAACTTGGCTACTTCTTCAAAGAAATTATTATGCACGTTGAAAAAGAACGACAGCCGAGAAGCAAACGTATCGACGTCAAGCCCGACGGACTGCGCCGCTTCAACATAGGCAATGCCGTCAGCCAGGGTAAAAGCAATTTCCTGGGCCGCAGTCGAGCCGGCCTCGCGGATGTGGTAGCCGGAGATCGAAATCGTGTTCCAATTCGGTACCCGGTCAGCGCAAAACCCGAAAATGTCAGTGATAATCCGCAGGGACGGACCGGGCGGATAAATATACGTCCCGCGGGCAATATACTCTTTGAGCAGGTCGTTCTGAATGGTGCCGCTGACCGTATCCCAACTCACACCTTGCTTTTCCGCCACCACCAGGTAGAGCGCCAGCAGAATGGCCGCTGTCGCGTTAATGGTCATGGAGGTGCTGACTTTGTCCAGCGGAATGCCGGCCAGCAGGGTTTCCATATCAGCCAACGAGTCGATGGCCACTCCGGCCCGCCCCACTTCTCCGGCGGCAATCGCATGATCGGAATCCCGGCCCATCTGCGTCGGCAAATCAAAGGCCACGGACAGGCCGGTTTGGCCTTGAGCAAGCAGGTAACGATAGCGCTGGTTGGACTCCTCAGCCGTGCCAAAACCAGCATACTGGCGCATAGTCCAGAAACGACCGCGGTACATGGTGGGTTGGACGCCACGGGTAAAGGGATACTGGCCGGGAAAGTCGAGTTTTTCCTGGTAGTCGCAGTCCTGGGTATCCTCGTTGGTGTACACTCGCTTGATTTCTATGCCTGACGTGGTCTCAAAGCGTTCTTTGCGTTCCGGAGAACGAGACAGAGCTTTACCGAGAATGGAGTCCTCCCAGGCTTGCCGGGCTGTTGTGACGGTATTTGAATTACTCATAACGCACCCTCAAATAAGCAGAAAAGCGGCGGGAAAATCAAACTGTTGCCTACAGTAAATCGGGCTTAGAGACAACCCTCATCCATGTTCCGCAGCCTCAAACCGGAAGGTCGCTCGCCAATTTCCTGGAGCCGAGACCGCATATCTTTCAACAGGTGGAGAGAAACGGAGAATGCCCCCCACACTCGCCGCATGTCCTGAAACGCCTTGAATTCCAGGCGGTTACCGCCCGGGTCAGCGAGAAACAGCTTGTCCTCAGCCCCGCCGTGGTATAGGCTCCCGACGCCGTCTCTGCCAAAGAGTCCGACTCATGCCGATGCGAGAAGAGGGCCTCAGGTTGATCGAACGACAGGAAGTGGAGAACCAGGCCCCGGCCGCAGCCAGCCGTGTCAGCCCGGTACCGCTGTTCACCGCAACACTGTTCGTGAGCGCCACACTCTTGTTCTGGGTTCAACCCCTGTTCACCAAGATGGTGTTGCCGCTGCTCGGCGGCTCGCCGTCGGTCTGGAACACCGCCCTGGTGTTCTTCCAGGCCGTCTTGTTGGCCGGCTATGGCTACGCGCATGTGCTCATTCGCCGGCTTGGTCAGCGCAGCCAGATCATCCTGCATCTAGGCGTACTGGCAGCCGCGGCTCTGGCGCTGCCGGTCGACGTCGCCCAGGGCTGGCGCCCCGATTCCGGCACACCACCCACAATATGGCTGCTCGCCCTGCTGGCCGCCTCAATCGGCGCACCGTTCTTCGCCGTGTCCGCGACCGCGCCGCTGCTCCAGCGCTGGTTTTCGCGCACCGACCATCCACACGCCCACGACCCTTATTTCTTGTACGGCGCGAGTAACCTCGGCAGCGTACTCGCCCTGCTGGCGTTTCCCTTCGTGCTCGAACCGCTGCTCAGCGGGCGCGCTCAGGCGGTCGCCTGGACCGTTGGTTTTGCCGTCCTGGCGGTGTGCATCGCCGGGTGTGGCGGCATGGTGTGGCGGCGCCCCGTCAGTGTCACGCCCACGCCGGAAACAGGGCGGCGCCCGAGCGGGCGTCAGCGCGTGGCCTGGATCGTCTATGCTGCGCTGCCCTCTTCCCTTTTACTGGGTGTCACCGCCCATATCTGCACCGACATCGCCCCTGCCCCCCTGCTCTGGGTAGTACCGCTGGCCCTGTACTTGCTCACCTTCGTAATCGCCTTTGCCCGGCGCCCGCCGATTCCGCACTGGTTTGCCGTGCGGGCCATGCCTCTGGCCTTGATGAGCCTGGTCGCCTCGTTCTGGTGGAACCAGCCGATCGGGCTGTTCCTACCACTGCATCTTATGGCGTTCTTCGCCATCGCTCTCATGTGCCACGGCGAGCTGGTGCGTCGGCGTCCTGGGGTGGAATCCCTGACCGAATTTTACCTGTTTCTGTCACTCGGTGGCGTCATTGGCGGCGCGTTCACCGCCTTGGGCGCACCGCTGCTGTTCAACTCAGTCTTCGAGTATCCGCTGAGTCTGGCGCTGGCCGCAGCCGTGCTGCCCAGTCCAAGTCGCCGGGCCAAGCGTGGCGACATCATCCTGGCGCTGGTCATCCTGGCCGGGTTGATCGGCGGCCAGGCACTGGCGACGAGTCTCGGTCGGCCGCTGAACTCCTTTGTTGTCGGCTGCATCTGCGCGGCCTTCGGGCTCGTCGTCTTCGCCCTCCGAGCCCGCCCGTTCGGCTTCGCGCTGTGTGTCGGCGCCATATTAGTCGGCGGCTCGTACGCCCTGATGAGCAGCCAGACCCTGTGGCGGGGGCGCAGCTTCTTCGGCGTCTACCGTGTGACCGAGTCCGCCGACCCGCCGACCCGCAGCCTGATCCATGGCACGACCCTTCACGGCGGCCAGCTGATGGCAGCCAACGGCGATATTAGCCCGACTAGCTATTACACGGCCTCAAGCCCGGTCGCCGAGGTGCTGAGCGCGACCCAGGCGCGGGACGACCGCAGCCAGCGTGTCGGTGTGGTCGGCCTGGGGGCCGGCTCGCTCGCCTGCTACAGGCGCGCCGGCGACGACTGGCGCTATTTCGAGATTGACCCGCTGGTCGTCTGGATAGCGGTCGAGAGCGGCTACTTCGATCTGATGCCGCGCTGTGCCAAGTCCATGCCCATCGTGCTTGGCGATGCGCGCCTCACCCTGGCCGAAGAGCCCGACGGACGCTTAGACCTGCTGATCCTCGACGCGTTTTCGTCCGATGCCATCCCGATGCACCTGCTGACCCGCGAAGCCGTCGCGCTATACATCGACAAGCTCGCCGAGGACGGTGTGCTGGTGATGCATATATCGAACCTCTTTCTCAATCTTAAGCCGGTGGTCGCCCGCATCGTCGAAGAGCTCGGCTACGCGGCGCTGGGCGGCTTCCGCAATAAGATTGACCGCGAGACCGACGCCACCGGGACCGCGTCGCACTGGGTGCTGGTCGCCCGGCATCAAACGACGCTTGACAGCCTGGCCCTGGGCGAGGTCTGGCAGCCTCTCGAAACGCCGCCTGACCGGCGCGTGTGGAGTGACGATTTCTCCAACCTGCTCGAAGTGATCCACTGGAAGTAAGGCGATGCCGGGAGCGAGACTCGAACTCGCACGCTGTCGCCAGCGGTGGATTTTGAGTCCACTGCGTCTGCCAATTCCGCCATCCCGGCATACGGGGGATATTAATGACTGAGGTGCAGTACCTGAGTCGTATCCAAAAAAGTCGTGCGGAATCTTACCCTCCAATCCGGCGTTCTGGCAAGCCCGTTCCGAGGTCGGTCGCGTCTCAGTTTCGCAGCCCCCTTCCCCTCGGTCGGCACGGTCCCTCTCCTACTTCCCCTCTCGGGAGGGGTGCCGCGCAGCGGCGGGGTAGGTTCTACGGAGGGAATTATATACGATAGTGCCGAAAGGATGGTTCACCGACCCAAGCTCCGATTCCAGCTTTGTTTTCGGGCTTCTGAAGTCGGCAGCCAGCCTCAAGAACCCACGCACCCTTCACAGCAATGAACGCTGCCGCGCGTCAGCTTTGCCGCCTTTGCTCTTGCGCTTTACGTCGAAGGCGCCGGCGGTGCGCAGGGTGTCGGCGCTAATGAGCGGACCGTTGCAGATGCGGGTGAGAAGGTCGGCTTGGCGACTTTCCAGGGCGACCAGACGGCCCAGGACATGGAGTACATTCAGGAGTTCCGTCGTGTATTCAGCGATCCAGCGGTCCGGCTGGATTTTCTCCAGGGGTGACGGGGGCCGCTTTTCACCGATGACGGGTCGTGTGCGGTCCTTCTTGCGGTAGCTGAACCAGTGGACCAGCACCTGCTTGCCCGAAACTTCGTACTGCCAGACCTCTGGCGGTACGTTGTCGATGAAGCCCTCACCCACCAGCAGGCGGCGCTTCCCGGCGTCATAGTCGATGCGGTCGGGCATCCGCTCCGGGTCGGGGGGGATGGTGCCGTCCCTGGGAATCCGCGGTCCTTCGCCCTTGGGCATCCGAGGCGCGCCGGCAGGTCGGCCGCTGGACGGGTCGGCGTATCGTTCGCCGAAGGTGTGCAGCCAGATTACCGCTTCGCCCAAGGCGACGGCTTCCGCGAAAAGGCCGGCGTCTCGGGTGAGAGGCAGGCGCAAGCCGGGTTGTACCAGATCGTCTTGAAAGCGGCGGGTGTAGCCGAGATGCGCCATGACAGCAGCCAGATAGGCCATGACCTGTTGACCGCAGACCGGCGTGCCAAGCTGCTCTGCCAGACAATCCAGGAAAGCCCCCTTCACGTTTGAAGCGGCGGCTTGGTTGTCGGCCCAGAGCGGAAAGACGCGCCCACCGCGCCCGTGATAGTGGTCGATGTCGCAGATTGAGGCGGTGAAGGTGACGCCAGGACCGCTTCTCGGAGAGGACTGGTGTAGGGCCGTTAGGAAAACCTGCTCGTCTGAGAAGCTTTCCCAAAGGGTTGGATTTGGCCGATTGATGATGCGGCCGTCCGGGATGATCCACTGCCGGTCAAACGACCGAAAGCCGTATCTTGTCGGGACGATACATTTCCCTGTGTCGGTCGCCACTGAGTTGGAGCGGAATTCGTGCCCATAGAGGCCGCTCTTCAATGGCTTGTTCACATGCTTGTCACCGGGCTTCCCATTCACAAGATGAGGGTGAAAAAGTTCCTCCTTTTTGGAGGCGTCTGGCTCTTGCAGCAAAGCATCCCAGCGCGCTTCGAGCGATTGCTTGTCCGGGGCGATCACCCACACCCTGCCCGGCATCACGCCGGAGCCGTTGTATGTGAAGATGTCCTCTAAAGGCACAAAGTCGCCCCAAGCGCCTGTCGCCTTGGGCAGAAACGACGCGCGCGGCTCGTCCGGGCACGCGACCCAGCCGTCGTCTTCGAGGGAAATGCCGGCGAAGGCGGCGAATTTGTCCTCGCGGGTCTTGCCGTCCAGGTTGCGATAGCGAACCCGCGCGGGTCCGGGCGCCGCGGTTTGGCTCTTGCGCAGGGCCATGACGATGCAGACCGGTTGCTGAACCCCCTGAAAGACGCGGCTGCGAACGGGCGGCTGGTGGCCTTCCGGCGAGCAGTCGATCACCCAGATTTCGTCCGCCTTGGCCCGCAGGTCGGCGCGCATCTTTTGAAAGCCGGGGCCGTTCAGAAAGCCGGCCGCGGTGATGAAGCAGATAATGCCCGTCTGGTCGCGTTGCCGGCCTTTCTGCTCGGCAGGGTCGCCGTCGCCGAATACCTTCCAGGTGGCCCAGCGCCAGAAGTACACGTAGAGGTTGCGGAGGTGCTTGGCGTGCGCTCCGACGTTCCATTCGAGCGGCGGCATCCAGTCCGTGAGTGGTGCGGGTCGGTTGTCGCTGCCGTTCTCCACCCAGCCGCCCAGCCCCTTGGCGTTGGCCTTGTAGGGCGGATTGCCGATGACAACGGTGATGCGCTCCTGCCGTTTGATCCGATTCGCTTGGCGGCGCGATTCGCCCAGCGGCATGAGGATTTGCGGGATGTGTTCCTCCTCGACGAACGGGTTGCCCAGGGTGTCGGTGACGAACAGGCGCATCGGGTCGGACCTGCCCGCAAACGCCTCGCCCGCAAGTTCCTTCAGCTCGGCCAGCAGGCGAAGCTGGGCCACCGCGAAGGGTCCAAGCTGTATCTCGAACCCGATCAGCCGTGGAATGGCGGCTTCGATCACCCCCGGAACCGCTCCCGGCCCTTGATCCGCTTCCGTCGTTTCGGCGATGCGCCGCAGCACACCCAGGAGATAGGTGCCGGTGCCGGTGGCCGGGTCCGCCACGGTCACGTCCGGCGAGGCCAAGCCTTCCGTCAGGCCAAAGTAGGCACTGGATTTCAGCGCTTCATCGACCAGCCGCACCATCGACATGACGACTTCCGGTAGAGTGTAGTACGACCCCGTCTTGCGCCGCAACTTGCTGTCGTAGGTGGTGAGGAACTTTTCGTAGAAGTAGAGCCACGCCTCCGGGTCGCCCTTGCTGATGACGTCCCAGTGCACGGCGTCCAGCACGCGCGTCAGGGTGGCCAACGAGGTTTTCAGGGGTTTCTGGTTTTCGGCGTCGTCGGTCAGGAGGCGCAGCGCCGTACCGATCAGGGTGTTGGTCTGGCGTAGCTCATGGGCCACGCGGTCGAGGCCGTCGCTGAGGGTGATCTTGCGTGCCCGCGCCATGAGTAGCCCGAAAGTGACGGCCTGAGCGTAGCCGTCGGCAAAGGCTTCGTTCGTCGCGCTGGGGAACAGCAGCCTGCGCCAGTCGGTGGCGAGGTTGGTGAGCGGGCCGGAGCCCTGGTCCAGTTGCTCGGTCACTTCCTCACGTAACAACCGGCAGAGCCGGGCCGTCAATTCGGCCAGCGCGGGTGCTGATTTCGGCGGTTGTGGCTGCCATTGGAAGAAGTCGGAGAACAAGCCCGGCAGGCTGGACGGGGCCGTCAGCTTGGCGGCGGCGGTTTTGATATCGCCGTCGAGCGTGATGACTTTCCCTTCGATATCGCCGTTGCGCCACAGGCTGAAGGCGTTGCCGTCGGTATAGATCAGGTTCGGGAGGGTTTTCAGCTTCTCCCACTGTTCCCGGTCGTGCTTGTCGGTGAAGCGCCGGGGGTCCGCGCCCTTGCCCGGCGCTTTGACCTCGATGAAGCCCACCAGCGCCGCGTTGAGCGTGATCGCGTAATCGGGCCGCGTCTTCAGATCGGCCAGCGACGTCTCGCCCACGGCCACGATTTTGTCGCTCGGCAGACCGAGGAACTCCGCGATGTCGGAGATCAACCCTTCAAGCGGCGCTCTGAGCTGATCTTCGGGCGCGCCCGAAACCGCCGCGTTGCTGAGCTTGGCTTTTGCCCTGCTGCCGAAATCCGAGATAATCGCGTCGAGTGCCTTTCTCAAAGCCCTCACCACCAAGTCCTGCTACTTGAGTTGCTTGCCATCCATTCCCTGGGCCGCCGTCACCATTTGGCACTATCGTATATAATCCCCTCTACGGATAGGGCGTACCTGGGGAAACCCACCCCGACCCTTCGGGCCACCCCTCCAGGGAGGGGATTTGCTGATCCGGCCGAACGTCATCCAGTGACGGCCCAGACGAAAAACACTCCCAGGGCGAGCGTAACCACCGCCCAAACACGGATGAAGGAGGGCGGTTTCTTGAGCCACCAGGCAACCATGCTCTTGAAACGCGCCAGCCCAATAAACGGCAGAGCGATTCCCCCCACGATGAATATCACTGCCAGTACCTGCAACGTAGTTGGGAAGCGTGAGCTGGAAGCGACAGACCACAGAGCGACTCCGAATATGAGCCGGAGTACCGCGCCTGCCCACAGCCCCCCACGGGTTTGCCAACGGGTAAAAAAAGTGAGGAACGAGGCTGGCGCAATGAGACCCCACAAACCGAGACCGATGAACACAACAGCTAAACCTATAACGATAAAACCCATGTCCATCTCCCTTAGCGGGTTATTCCTTTAAGGACTCCCAAAGCTTGACCGTTCACGAATGAACAGTATAGGACGATAGAGCAAGTCGAGAAAACCGGAGGGTATACAGGAAGGGGAAACATATGTCCTACGAGCTGCTGATTAAGAATGGCACTGTGGTTGATGGTACCGGCGCACAGCCGGTCCAGGCCGATATCGCGGTCGCGGATGGCAAGATCGCTGAAATTGGTAAAATCACCGCCGGCGCAAAGAAGGTTATTGACGCGTCTGATCTGACTGTCACCCCCGGCTTTATCGATCACCACACCCACTATGATGCCCAGATCTGTTGGGATCGACTGGTTTCTCCGTCGTCCTGGCATGGCGTGACCAGTGTCATCATGGGCAACTGCGGCGTGGGGTTGGCCCCGTGCAAACCCGCCGTCCGAGAGATCGCGACCTGGGATCTGGTGAATGTTGAAGCCATCCCTTTTGACGTGCTGTCACAAGGCGTGACCTGGGATTGGGAGACCTTTCCCGAATATATGGACGCCGCAGCCAAGCGTGGCTCCGGGATTAACCTCGGGTTTATGGCCCCACTGACGCCGTTTCGTCGTTACGTGATGGGTGAAGAGTCCATGGATCGGGCAGCCACCCCAGAGGAAACAAGCCAGATTGCAGCGCTCCTGCGAGAGGCCATGGACGCCGGGGCGTTTGGTTTCTCGACCACCAACGGTCCGCAGCATATCGGCTATCAAGGCCGTCCGCTGGCCTGCCGCCTGGCGAGCTTTGATGAACTCGCCGCCTACGCCGGTGTACTCAAAGCCCTTGGAAGAGGCACGATTGAGCTCGCCTTGAACGACCAACCGGGTGTCGTAACAGAAAGTGACTATGCTTTACTCGACCACTTGGGCACGGAAAGTAATCGCCCGGTGACCTGGCTCGCCATGCTGTCACGAGACGATAAGCCTGATGTCTGCATGGAAACGCTCCGACAGACCGAATCTTTGATTCAGCGTGGTATCGTCCCGCAAGTTACCTGTCGGCCGCTCAGCGTTCAGGTCAACCTGCGCAATCCGTTCATTTTTGCCAATCTGGAGTGTTGGAATCCGGCGTTTAATAAATCAGCAGAGGAGCAGACCGCGCTCTACCGCAACCACGAATTTCGCCAGGCCTGGCGCAAAACGTTTGAGGAGCCACGGGTCTTTCCTGGGAAGTGGGACCGGGTTGATATCCAGGAAGTCAGTAATCCAAGCCTCAAAAAATACGAAGGCAAAACGGTTGACGAGGTGGCCCGCGAGCGGGGGAGAGACGGACTGGATACCTTCCTTGATCTGGCTATCGAGGACGACCTGAATATTCAGTACGTCATGGCCCTGTTTAATGCGGATGAAAATCGGGTGGCCGAACTCATTACCCATCCCAACACGATGATTGGCCTGTCAGACGGCGGCGCCCATGTGGATATGCTGTGCGATGCCGGCTACTGCACCTACCTGCTTGGTACCTGGGTACGTGAAAAACAGCTCATGCCGATTGAGCGTGCGGTGCACCGCATCACTGCCGAGCCGGCACAGTTCTTTGGCGTTCCCAATCGGGGCGTGCTCGCCCAAGGGATGGCCGCTGATATTGCTATTTTTGATGCCAATACGATTGGCTCACCCAAGCGACCTGAGATGCGCTATGACCTGCCCGGTGGTGGGCGGCGTCTTGTCGTCCCCGCTTATGGCGTGATGTATACGGTTGTGAATGGTGAGGTCTTGTACGAAGACCAACAGCACACCGGAAGCATGCCCGGTCAAGTGCTGCGGGCCGGAGCCGCGTAGGACACTCCTCAGCCATGCTCCCCTCGCTCGGAGGGGAGCAAAACACATCCCCTCTCGGGAGGGGTGCCGCGAAGCGGCGGGGTGGGTTCCCCCATTCTACACGGTATAAACACTCCGGCTCATCCAAAACCACAATAACAACAAGACGCCTCGGACATGGCCAGAGCCAATCAGACCCCGGAACAAGCTGCTCGCGAAAATATTGATAGCTTACTTACCCAGGCAGGTTGGGCGGTCCAAGACAAAGAGAGCATCGATTTCAGCGCGGGCCTCGGGGTTGCCATACGTGAATACCAGACGGATACCGGCCCGGCCGACTACGTTCTCTTCATCGACAAGAAGCCCGTCGGCGTAGTCGAGGCCAAGCCGGAACATTGGGGCCAGAAGATCACGACGGTCGAGGAGCAGTCCGGGCGTTACGCGTCCGCAAAACTCAAGTGGGTGAGCAAGAGCACACCCCTGCCATTCGTTTACGAAAGCACCGGGGTGCTCACCCGTTTCACCGACGGACGCGACCCGAGACCGCGCTCCCGGGAGGTGTTCAATTTCCCTCGACCGGAGACGATGCAGGGCTGGTACACCCGGTCGGCCACCCTCCGCGCGCGGCTCCGGGCGCTACCGAGCCTGGACCCCACCGGACTGAGAGCGTGCCAAGTCAACGCCATCGAGAAGCTGGAGGCATCCTTCAAAGATGACCGCCCGCGTGCCCTCATTCAAATGGCTACCGGCTCGGGTAAGACCTATACTGCCATCACCTCGATCTACCGGCTGCTCAAGCACGCGGACGCCAAGCGCATTCTCTTTCTCGTCGATACCAAGAACCTGGGCGAACAGGCCGAGCAGGAATTCATGGCCTACGTGCCTAGTGACGACAACCGCAAGTTCACCGAGCTGTACAACGTCCAGCGCCTCAAATCGTCCTTCGTCGCCAAGGATAGCCAGGTCTGCATCAGCACCATCCAGCGCATGTACTCGCTGCTGAAGGACCAGGAGATGGACGAAACCGCCGAAGAGATCAACCCGGCGGAGATGGTGCAGCTCAAACAAGCGATGCCGGTTGTCTATAACGAGAGGATTCCACCTGAGTTCTTCGACTTCATCATCATCGACGAATGCCACCGCTCGATTTACAACCTCTGGCGCCAGGTCCTGGAATATTTTGACGCCTATCTCATCGGCCTGACGGCCACACCGGATAACCGCACCTATGGATTCTTCGAGACGAATGTCGTCAGCGAATACGACCATGAGCAAGCCGTCGCCGACGGCGTCAACGTTGGCAACGAAATCTACGTCATCGACACGGAAAAGATGAAGCATGGCGGTCAACTCAAGGCCCTCCAGCCGGTCGAGAAGCGCGAGCGTCTGACACGCCGCAGGCGCTGGGAGATTCAGGACGAGGACGCCACCTTTACCGCCCAGGAACTTGACCATGCTGTCGTCGTCCCTGATCAGATTCGTACGGTCATCCGCACCTTCCGCGACAAGCTGCAGGATATATTTCCCGGCCGCACCGAAGTTCCCAAGACGCTTGTCTTCGCCAAGACCGACAGCCACGCCGACGACATCATCCAGATCGTGCGCAAGGAATTCGCCCAAGGCAACGCATTCTGCAAAAAGGTCACCTACAAAGCCGAGGAAGACCCGAAATCCGTTCTTGCTCAGTTCCGAAACGACTACTACCCGCGCATCGCTGTGACCGTGGATATGATCGCCACGGGTACCGACGTCAAGCCGCTCGAATGCCTGCTCTTCATGCGCGATGTCAAAAGCCGCAACTATTTCGAGCAGATGAAGGGCCGTGGCAGCCGCACACTCGACCATGACGATCTCAAGAAAGTCTCGCCCTCCGCTGTCAGCGGCAAGACCCACTATGTGATCGTGGACGCTATCGGCGTCACGAAATCCCTCAAGACCGCCAGCCAGCCGCTTATCACCAAACCTTCCGTGCCACTCAAGGACCTCGCCATGGGCGTGATGATGGGCGTGCACGACGAAGACACGGTGAGTTCCCTTGCCGGCCGCCTCGCGCGGCTTAATCAGCAACTCGACCCCGCCGAGCAGGAGCGGATTAAAACGCAAGCCGGTGGTATCGAACTCACTCAAATCGTCGGCAATCTACTGGCGGCTATCGATCCTGACCGCATTCAGGAAAAGGCGCGTGAAATCGAGCCCGTACCCGACGGTGCCGAGCCGTCGCCAGCCACCTGCGAAAAGGCGCAGGAGCAGTTGGTCCGTGACGCAGCCAGTGTCTTCAACGGCGAGCTGATCGAGCTGATCGACTCGATTCGTCGCGACAAGGAACAGACCATCGACCATGACAGCCTGGACACCGTGCTCCGCGCTGAATGGGAAGGCGACGCGCACGAGAACGCCGAAGCCATGGCGCAGGACTTCCAGCACTACCTGGAAGCCAATCGCGACGAGATCGAAGCCCTGACCATCTTCTACGCCCAACCGCACCGTCGCCGCGAGTTGACCTATGCCATGATCCGCGAGGTGTTCGACAGACTGAAGAACGACAAACCGCTCTTGGCCCCTTTGCGAGTTTGGCAGGCTTATGCCCTGCTCGATGAATACAAGGGCAGTCAACCGGCCAGCGAACTGACCGCACTTGTAGCCTTGATCCGCCGCACCTGTGGCATTGACAGCCAACTCTCGCCCTACTCGGAAACCGTACGTCGCAACTTCCAGAATTGGATCATGACGCGCCACAGCGGCAGCGGAGAGAAGTTCAACGAGGAGCAGATGGACTGGCTGCGCATGATCCGCGACCACATCGTTACCTCGTTTCATCTGGACCGCGACGATCTGGAGATGGCTCCGTTCGATGGCAAAGGCGGCATGGGGCAGATGTACAAGCTCTTCGGCGACCGGATGGATGATGTGATTGGCGAATTGAACGAGGCTCTCGCAGCGTGATGGGACTCGAAGCTGCAAGAATCCCAAACGGCTGGGCTCAGACATCGCTCGAAGCAGTGTGTCAGATTCTCGATTCTAGGCGTATTCCGTTAAACAGCAGCGAACGCTCGCGGCGTATCGCCGGTAAGTCCGCTGATGATCTCTACCCCTACTACGGCGCTACAGGTCAAGTCGGTGTAATTGACGACTTCATCTTCGACGGAGAGCACGTTCTGCTGGGTGAAGATGGTGCCCCATTTCTCGATCCTTTCAAGGTCAAATCGTATCTGGTGGGTGGGAAATTTTGGGTCAACAATCATGCTCATATTCTCAAAGCAGCCATATCTAACAGATACCTTTCTCGCTACCTCAACCAGATCGACTATTCAGACTACGTAACAGGAACGACGAGACTTAAGCTCACACAGAACGCGCTAAAGCGAATCCCCGTTCTGGTTGCTCCCACAGCGGAACAACACCGCATCGTCACCAAGATCGAGGAACTGTTTTCCGAACTGGACAAGGGCATCGAGAGCCTGAAGACGGCGCGGGCGAAGCTCAATGTCTATCGTCAGGCCGTGCTCAAGCACGCCTTCGAAGGCAAGCTCACGGCCCAGTGGCGCGGAGAGCATCTGGAGGCTAAACCTGCTAGCGAACTTCTGCAGCGCATCCTCGTCGAACGTCGCCGCGGTTGGGAAGAAAACCAACTCCGAAAGTTTGCAGAGAAAGGAAAAGCACCGTCGAAGAACTGGAAGGCGAAGTACAAAGAACCGGCCACAGCCGATACCACCGACCTACCGCTTCTACCAGACTCGTGGTGTTGGAGCAGTATCGACCAGTTAATCAGGGAACCACTGAGAAACGGTCACTCTGCTGTGGCCTCGCAGACCGACGGGGGTATCCCGACTTTCTCCATCTCGGCGGTAACGGACGGAGACTTCTCGGCAAAAAATATAAAAATGACTTCTGCCGATCCACTAAAGGTACAGGATTTATGGATTGAGTCTGACGACATTTTTGTACAGAGATCTAATACCCCCGAGTTGGTCGGCACAGCGAGGCGATACAGAGGGGAGAACGGTCGCGCAATTTTTCCAGATCTTCTAATTCGGATAAGAGTTACTTCATCGGTTTTATCTGCATTTGTCGAATTAGCGCTTCAGTCCGTTCGTTGCCACGCCTACTTCAGACATAAATCTCAAGGAATATCAGGGAGCATGCCCAAAATAGACCAGGACGTAGTGCGGCTTGCGGCGATTCCGATTCCACCATTGCCGGAGCAGGAAGCCATTATCGAGGCCGTCGAGGGCCAACTCACTGTCATCGACCACATCGAAGCCGAGATCGACGGTCAGCTACTCAAGGCCGATTCCCTTCGTCAGTCGGTTTTGAAAAAAGCTTTTGCAGGCGAGCTTGTTCCTCAAGACCCACGCGACGAACCGGCATCCGTTCTTCTGGACCGAATCAAGGCCGAAAGAGAGAAGGCGGCAAAGAACAACCACGCCAAGAAAACGAAGAAGAGAAAGGCAGCCGCATGAACACCGCCCCCATTGTTTCCAAAGTCTGGAGCTTCTGTACCACCCTGCGCGATGACGGGGTGAGCTATGGCGACTACCTGGAACAGCTCACCTATCTGATCTTCCTCAAGATGGCCGACGAGTACGCCAAACCGCCGCACAATCGGGATGTCGGCATCCCTGTCGAATACAACTGGCAGAACCTGAAGTCGAAGCGGGGCGCGGAACTCGAAAGCCACTACGTCACCCTGCTTCGCCAGCTCGGCACCAAGGCGGACATGCTGGGCCAGATTTTTACCAAGGCCCAGAACAAGGTCCAGGACCCGGCGAAGCTGTTCCGCCTCATCGACATGGTGGACGACACCGAATGGGTGACTATGGGTGCCGACGTAAAGGGGGATATTTACGAAGGGCTTCTGGAGAAGAACGCCGAAGATACCAAGTCAGGCGCGGGCCAGTATTTCACGCCGCGCGCTCTTATCCGTGCCATGGTCGAATGCGTCCGGCCCGAACCGGGCAGGCTCATCGCCGACCCGGCCTGCGGTACAGGTGGCTTCTTTCTGGCTGCCTACGACTTCATCATCAACCCGGACAACTTCAATCTCGACAAGGAGCAGAAGGCGTTCCTCAAGCACGAGGCGTTTCGCGGCAACGAGATCGTCGCCAACACGCGCCGGCTGTGCCTGATGAACATGTTCTTGCACAACATTGGTGAGATCGACGGCGGCGCGCCCATTTCGTCAAACGATTCGCTCGTGGCCGATGCCGGCCAGCGCTTTGACTATGTACTGGCGAATCCGCCTTTCGGCAAGAAGAGTTCCATGAGCTTCACGAACGAGGAGGGCGAACAGGAAAAGGACGACCTGACCTACAACCGGCAGGACTTCTGGGCGACCACCTCGAACAAACAGCTCAATTTCGTGCAGCACATTCGTACGATGCTCAAGACCACCGGCCGCGCCGCCGTCGTCGTGCCGGACAATGTTTTATTTGAGGGCGGTGCCGGGGAGACGATTCGCAGGAAGCTGCTGGACAACACCGACCTGCACACCATCCTGCGCCTGCCGACCGGCGTGTTCTACGCGCAAGGGGTCAAGGCCAATGTGATCTTTTTCGACAACCACGAAGCCAGCCCGAATCCCTGGACCAAGCAGGTCTGGTACTACGACTACCGCACCAATGTTCACCATACACTCAAGAAAAAGCCCCTCCGCTTTGAAGACCTGCAGGATTTTATCCAGTGCTATCACCCACAAAACCGTTGGGAACGGACGGAAACCTGGGACGCGGAATCGAACCTTGAGGGGCGGTGGCGTGCATTCTCGTATGACGAGATACTCGCTCGGGATAAAACCAGCCTGGATATTTTTTGGCTCAAAGACAAAAGTCTGGCCGATCTTGATAATCTGCCTGAGCCGGATGAGCTGGCAGCCGAAATCATTGAAAACCTGGAGTCCGGACTTGCCCGTTTTAGAGAGATTGTGGCGGCATTGGAGCGATGAGAATACAGCCCTGAGAAGGAGGGCCGGACGTTTTAAGGGGGCAGGGAACCCACCCCGCCGCTGCGCGGCACCCCTCCAAGGAGGGGAGTTAAGGCAAGGGGAACCCACCCCGCCGCTACGCGGCACCCCTCCAGGGAGGGGAGTGGTATGGAATTAATGCGTTGGCAGCGGAGAAAAATGGGCGCTGACGATTTTCCATTGACCGCCCTCTTTGCCAAAGACCAAGGTGGTCCGTCCGTTCAGCGTTTGCACGTTACCGTCCTTCCCCACTGCGGTGAAAGTGTCATAGCCATTTGCCACCCCTGCACTCTCCCCAATTGTCCGGCAGGACAGTTGGCGCAGGCCCGCGCTCGCTGAGACAATACCTTCCATTGCGCCCCGCAAAAAATCAGCGAACTCCGGCTTGCTGTCAAACCGATATGGAACGTGATCAATCACCTCGAGGTTCTCGGACAGCATGTCGATAGCCTCTTGTACGTTTAATTGAGTAAAGGCGTCAAAGAAGCCCCTGGCCGCGGCTTCGATTTCTTGTACACTCATAATCTGGTCCCTCCTGTATAGATTATACTTGCCCGTCTGCTTAGCGGGACTGGGAAAGGGATGCAAGCCGGCCCGACCGTTACAGGGGCAGCGGTTGCGGAATTATACTTTCTCAGGCAGAAAGGCTCGGTAACGAAGACCCGTAGTATCCCGGCTCCGGAGGGGATGTTGGGCTGGGTTTTTCTCAGGGGAGACAGCGTGACAAGTATTTTTCGTGGAGGGGGTTTCCTCCTATGCTGGCTTGTGTCCTGTGTCGTTTTCGGGGCCTTTGCCCCGGTTGCCCAGGCTCAAGAGAACGGACAGGAGCGCATTCTTGCGGACTTTTTCCCCTACCGGGAAGGGCCGCTGCAGGTGGAGGGTATCCCGCCCGGCCTGAAAATTGATGCCACGAACGCCGCAGTCGCCTCTGCGGTCTTGCCGCCGGAGATTCTGACCTATCTGGCGGCGGGTGATTTTTCGATCACGGTGCAGGAGACCACGGACCTGCGGCTCCGACAGACATTTATTGACGCCACGCTCCAACACCATAGCGGGGTGGTGGTCGGAGAGGGCGAACTCCAGAACTATGTGGCTGGTCGGCCTTTTCCCGTGCTCCAGGCGGACGACCCGCAGGCCGGGCTGAAAGCTATCTGGAATCTGCGCTACCGCGACCAGGGCGATAACGCGCAAATGTGGGCGACGAATAGTCTGGTCAACAGTAGTGGCAATACGGAACGCTCGCAGAGTTTTGCGTTTTCCTCGCTCTACGGCATGCATCGCTCCGACAGCGCAAAGAATATCCCGCAGTGGGAGAAGCAAGGGGTCTACTCCAAACAATACACCCGTATGCTGGCGCCGTCGGACAGTGAGGGGAACCAAATCCTCGGCGTGACACCTGACAGAGATATCCTGCCACAGGATCAATGGGCCTATGATCCAAAGACGCGCCGCACCCGGAAGATTGTCTACACTCCATATATCTCGCCTGGGCGGGGAGTGTTGCTCATCGAGGATCGCTCAGGTTTCCTGGGGTATATTCACGACTATGACTGGAGATATCTGCGCGAGCAGACTGTCTTGACCCCTGGGCCGATCCGAGCGACCGCACCCACCTGGGGCGGGAGAGGCAATTGGTATCTGGTTGACCCCTGGGAGCTGCGGCGGGCAGCGGTCGTTGAGGCAACGCCCAGGATTTCTCATCCGCTCTATAGCCGGCGTGTCATCTATATCGATGTCCAGACCTCTCTGCCCTTATACGCCTTCACGTACGATCATGACGGCAATCACAAACGGACCTTTCTCCTCACCGCCCGGCATCCCGAGTTCAATCCGTGGGACAATGATGCCTGGGTGGCTCAAATTGCCGCCCAGGCATCGATTGATTATCAGCTTGAGCGGGCCAATAATTTTCAAATAACGAAGATCCTGCTCAATCGGACCCTCCCCCCGAGTCAGTTCACTGTCATGACGCTCATGTTGCGGGGCAAATAAGGCACAAGTAAGGCAGCGGAAATCCATATTCCGAAATCCATATAGAGAGTTGACATGAATGTCTGTCCGCTGAGAAAAAGATGGCTGTGGGTCGGCCTGCTTGTTGGAGGCTTGCTGGGTCTTCAGGCCGGGCCGGCCTGGGCAATTTTTCTTGATACGGACGAAAGCCTGCGTTTCAGCGGCCGGGTGTACAACCGCACCGCCCTTTCAGTCGAGCGGGCGTCGGATAATACGCGTCTCCAGACTCCGTATAACGACTGGAACATGCTCCAGAATCGGACGTTGATCCAGGGCGAGTTGAGTCACGACCTCACCCGTCTGGTTGCAGGTAACGCGACCGGCGTCCTGGCACCGCTGCAAGCGCTCTTCGCACCGTTGCGTGTGCTGGAAGCGGATACCCTCGACTACTTTGTGACCTACCGGGGGGAATACGACGGGGTGTGGGACTATGGCCCGGCTGTTTTTCGTGAACGCTTTCCGCTTCTGACCGATTGCGGGACGCCGACCAAGGCCAAGCACTCACACCCCAGACGCTTTGCCGACTGTCGTCATGCGGACCCGCGGCAACGCCTGCGTCATCGTCACCGCTTGTTTGAAGCCTATGTGAACTATGCTCATGGGCCCCTCTTCCTGCGGATCGGACGCCAGAACCTGTCGTGGGGTGAGACCGATGTCTTTCGCCTCCTGGATCAGATTAATCCACTCGACGCGGGCTTTGGCGGTTTTCTCATCTCGCTGGACGAGCGGCGTGTCCCGCTTGATATGGCCCGGGTTGTCTATGGCTTCGGCGGGGTGGGTCCGCTGTCCGAGCTCAACCTCGAAGGCTTTAT
Source organism: Binatia bacterium (assembly GCA_963664395.2). Lineage (GTDB taxonomy): Bacteria > Desulfobacterota > Binatia > Bin18 > Bin18 > Bin18. Next base: position 917,474 of record OY761159.2, read on the forward strand.
GGTCTTTGACGATAAAATCGCCGCGCCGGTTCCCACCGGCTCTCCCTGGTCAACGCCGAATACCCCAGGTGTTCCGGGGCGCATCAAAAAGCCGTCAAAGAATTTTGTAGACGCGCGGGGCGGAGGTCGTCTTGTCGGCGTGTGGGGCGAGTTCATGTTCAGTCTGGCCCACTACGCCACCTACCTGGATACGCCCACGCTACGCATTGTGACGCCGACCAATCGGCCGCTCAACCTGGGCGCTTTTGAGACAGCCGTACAGGCGGATGAGACGGCACGTTTTTTAGCCGATAATTTCCAGGCGCATGTCCTGTATCCGAAAGTCCAGATTAGTGGCGGTACGCTCACTTTTAGTGTGCCGCGCTTCTCTTCCATCATTCGGAGTGAGTTTGCCTATTTTCACGATGAGCCATTTTTTCACAATTCCGCATCGGATCAGATTTTAGGCCCGGCGCTGACTGGTGACATAACGCCCGGATATCAGCAGGTCGGCACCGACCCCGGAACCGGCCAGGCCCGCTTACGTTACCGGAGCAAGGCCAGCCGGTCCGACGTGGTGCGCTGGTCTCTCGGTATTGATATCACGCGTTACATCAGTCTCTTGAACCCGAACCAATCTTTCCTGATCAGCAGCCAGATTTTTGGCAGGCACATCCTGGATTTCAATGACACACCAGTCTCCGACGTATCCGACTCGTTTGGTTTCGGGCATTTTGCGGCTCCAATCAAAGACCCCAATCGGGACAATAATACCTTTGTGAATATTGATCAGCATCAGTTTATTCAAACCCTTTTGGTCTCAACTGCGTATTTCTCGGGTGCCGTCGAGCCCAAGCTGATCTTTTTGTATGACTGGCAAGGCTCATGGCTGGTCCAGCCGGGCCTCACCTTTATCCGCGATCCGTTTCGTCTGACCGTGCAGTACAACTATATGGACGGTCAGTATAACGGCATTGGATTTTTGCGTGACCGGGATAATGTGATCATTCAGTTAGAGGCGGTTATTTGATCCCTCTTTCTCGGATGAGGCCCCGACCTGACGTGGTTCCCTCCGATGCTGGCCTGTTGCCCTTCCGTGCACTTGACGACGCTCTCGGACTGACCGCTAGCATGACTGAAGCGGACCTCGGTCTCAAGAGCATTCCACACAATCCGCTGTTATTTGGCATCCTGCACTGGAAGAATGCCGCCTATCCCTACCACGTCATCCTCTTCTCCGACCTGGGGGCCAGGATGTCCGGGTCGTCGTTGCCGACGTTGTTCACCCTGGTACTGATGGGGCACTGCTCGTAGGGGCCAGCATAGGGTTCACGCACCAGGTCGAGGAGCCACGGCACCGGCAATGATGGATTGAGCCGACCGGCAAAAAAGGCGGGGTCCACTATCGCCGGCTGTCGGTGCTGGATGTCGGTAAGCCCCGGGGAGGTCGCGATGGTAATGATGGTGAAGGATTCGAGGGATTCTCCGTCCTTGCCCAACGCTCCCACAACGCGGCGAACGACAGGGGCGATCCGTCCGCAAGCGCCAGAAAGTAGGGCTGTTTGCCGTGTCCGGTCTAGGTCCACTCAAACCAACCGTATGCCAGCACCAGGCATCGACGTGAGCGGAAGGCGACACCGTGCGCCGGCATACCATCAGTCCATGTCGAATTCACTCAAATCGACGCCGATGGTTTTCGCTTTACGCTTGAGAAGCCAAGTCAAGCACCGATTCTTCACCCACTCGTGGAGGTGTCTTACATTGGAGCCAACCACGAGATTCGCCAGCGTCAGTAGGGCTAACGCTATCATAGAGCCCCCGGTGAGACCCCAGACGGTGATTGGAGCGGTTGAACGTAGTCCTAATCCAGCGAATAAGCCAACCACGAGAATAATCCCAGTGATTCCTGAGAAAATCCAAGCCAAGACCCTTGCGTTACGGAGGCACTGCCAATAAATATTTCTCATTATCTCCTGATTGTGAATCCGCTGGGACTTGAGCGTATCCCGAGTTTTCTGGTGCGCCTCCTGCTCCTCCGTAAGCCTCTCAGACTCCTCTTTTCTGATCGCTTTGGACACGTATTCGAGAGTCTGTATGACCGTCTCTGTTGTAAGAGCAGTATCCTCACCGAGCGTGAGGTGCATGAGTTCGGAATATACCAGAGGACTGCTTCTAAGAAGCTGATGGTCACGCGCAGTAATGTCTCCTCGATTCTCAAGTCTATTTATCTCTGTCATAAACTTGCCCAACAACTCACTAGAGGGCTCAAGCGCGGCGTAGGAAAGTGCAAGTAGTTGACTTTTCGGTATCGCAAGCGCCCCCATGGGCGCTTTCAGCCACGCCATATTCGCTAGGCTGAAGTCGGAAATCACGACTGATACGTCTTGTGATGACTCGTGCTGCTTGCCGTACTCCCAAGCTGCTCTGGCAAATGCAGTGTTGCTTGTTACGAAAACGGCTCGGGCCTTTTCAAGAGAAGGCGCAAGTCTATTCCCTCTGATAGCGTAGATACTGCGAACGGAATTGATGTCATATTCCTTGGCCCGCGGGTTGAGATACGACACCTCTTCTTCAAGGATCTGTTCGAAGACCGTCTCATCAATTTGAAGAGCTCCGGTATAACGAGGAGTATCCTCTATCCCGATACCGGCCTCGCCAAGTTTGTCGTCTATCGATTCTGCGAGAAGCAGTAGATCCGACTTTGTTGTGCCACGCTTCCTCGCCTCATGGACGATAGGTGCGCGAGCATCAGATGAATCCAGGTGAGCGGCGGCACTATGCAACACACCGTAAAGTTCCTGCCGGGAATGGGAAAACGCCGCGACCTTGCTTTCCAATTTACCCAGAAGATCGATCAATTCGTGCAATGCGGATTGTCTGGATTCGCCCTCAAGGCCTAGTCCTTGGATGAGCAGAGGTGTATCGAGGTAGAATGTCATTTTCTTATAGGTCTGGGAGGCGTTGTCGAGGTCAGGACACACTAGAGCATTGGCTAGCATATGACCTTGCACCAAGATCAGGAAGCTGTCGAACTGTTCCGGATCGGTCCGCTGCACGTGTTGGACATATTCACTGACTAGTACAATATCGGTCTGGTGGGTTCCCTCAATCCGAGGAATAGCCGTCCCTTGCAAGTATGCACGCAGGCATGTGACGTCGAACCTTGCAAGGAACGCACATATGGCCAGAACAGCATCCTCGGGGCTAGAGATCGGTTTGGCTCCATCTTGCGAGAACTGCTGCAGCCCCGATACTACAGTGTCGATGTGGTGCTGTGCTTCGATCTGCCTGGCGGTAATTTGGGGATCAGGCAAGTCACCTGTTATCCGATATACATGGTCCTTCCTCTCGATGGCGTGGTTCCTGGAGATACGTTTCAACACTATCTCGACAGTTCGTTTAGGAATCTCCAACCCGAACTGTTCGCGTATGTGGTTGCTGACAACATCATTTGTAATAGGGTCAGGTCTGTGATCCACCAGAACTTGAAGAATGAAAGGCCGAAGGTAATCAAGGTAGTTTCTACCCTGATCTACGGTGACTTTCAGAATCGCCAGACTGGTAAGTGTGGCCGTTGATATCATTTGCCTCCCTCAAGCAGGGTCATTTGTCATTTCCCGGCCCTTTACTTTTAGATATCCCGACACGACCTCGGTCGCCCAGCCCGAGGTCATTCAGAATCTGCTGCAGATCCGTCTCCATGTTCTGTGTAAACTGCGAGCTGCCGCTCACTGAGAACTCGATGCCGACCCTGAGGTCATCTCCAGACCATAATTTGGGCAATATCTTGGTTCCGAGCCGGTTCCAGACTTCGGTGGGCACTGTGCCAACAAGGAGAAGTGTTGCTTTCCGATTTCCCGGGCTCGGTTCGGGACCGGGTTCTGGTTCAGGCTTTGGGTAAGGTCCTGGACCTGTCCTTCGCGGATGGACACTTCAACACTCAACGTTGCCTCCCCGTTCTCAGCCATTCTTATTGGTCTCGCTTTTTTGCTGTCTTGCTCGGCGAACTGGAAAGCCCTTCAAGCGACCCAACGGTAGGCAGACTCTTTGGCTACCCTCGAAGAGAGGCCACGGGTAGCCAGAGAGTCCGCCAGCAAAACATATGGAAGTCGACTCTCTTGGTCAATTCAAGGTTGCCGCAGTTGGAATTAGGATACGCCAGGAAAGGCATACTCTTGTTTTCGCCTTTACGCTTCAAGGTCCAGTGGATCGAGTGCGTTGGCATCTCCGCGACGCATGCGCTCCAGACCATCTGCGCCGATGTCACAATACAGCTCGAACTGATTGCCTTCGGGATCAAGAAAATAGATGCTCTTGGTGATGCCGTGGTCAATCGTGGCGGTGATCTTCACGTCGTGGGCTTTGAGCGTCTGATAACCCTCTTTCAACTCGTCAAAGCTCCCGACCTGGAGGGCGACGTGGTGCAGGCCGACTTGCTTGTTTTTCACCGGCTCGGCTTCCGGCGGCACTTCCAGGACGGCCAGGTCGTGATGTTGCTCACCCAGGGTGAAGAACACGCCCCGTGGCCGTTTGAGCCGGGTGACAACCTCGAAGCCCAGCACCTCGGTATAAAACTGCTCGGCGCGGACGAGGTCACACGCTTTGAGCACGACATGGCCGACTTTTTTGGGGCGAATCATGGCAGGTCCTCCTTTCCTCCATACGCCCCCATACCACGGCTATCCCAATACCGTAAAGCTGGTATCGGAGGCTGCGGTTGACACAGGACAAAACCCCACGGTATGCCCAGTGCAGAAGGAGGGAATACTCATGGAAATAAATGTCACTGGTGGATATGTGTCGGCTGACGGCCATGTGGTCGAGCCCGCAGACTTATGGACAACCCGGATGGATAAGCGCTTTCGTGATTTGAGGATGATCGGGCGGGCATTCTGACGCGGGAACTCATTGGCGTTGAGCGTTTGATGTGGGGTTCTGATTATCCGCACACCGAGGGTACGTTTCCGTATTCTCAGGAGCAGATCATGAAAGACTTGCTCGGCGTACCTGAAGACGAAGCCTATAAGATGGTAGCCGGCAATGCGGCGAGTCTGTACGGTTTGAGTGCCTAGAGATGGGGGCGGGGATGCTCCCCATATGAGCGGGGTGTCCCTCAGGGAACATAGAGAGGAGAGCGTAATGGCAGAAGCAGGAGAAGCTGGAATTTTTGAAATTATGTATTCGACCCGTGCAATGCGGCGACTCAAACCCGACCCCATTCCGGAAGAAACCCTCAAGAAAATTGTTGACGCCGGCATCCGGGCGCCTAGCGGCGGCAATATGCAGGACTGGGCGTTCATCCTGGTACGCGAGACCGAGCGGAAACGTTTTATCCGCGACTATTACTGGAACACCTGGCAGAAGCTCATGGGTGAGCGTGGTATCCCGGATGATATGCCCCCACCTCAGCAACGTATGCTTGGCGCGGCGGCCCATTTGGCAGCGCATTTGGACGAAGCGCCGGTTCTGCTCCTGGCCTGCACCAAAACGGAATATCTCCCCCTTGCCGCTATGAAGAGTGAACGGGCGAATGCCGCGGTCATACACGGCACGATCTATCCGGCGGTTCAAAATATTCTGCTCGCCTGTCGTGCCCTGGGCGTTGGGGCAACACTGACGACCATCCATTGTCTCTTTGAAGAAGAACTTAAACAGAAGTTCAACATCCCGGCGGACATGGAAGTCTCGGCGCTGATTCCGATGGGCTATCCGCAAGGCAACTTCGGCCCGGTCTCACGAGCGCCAGTGGAAGAAGTCATCCATTGGGACGATTGGGACAACAAGCAGAGCGCCTGACACCCCGCACGCGAGAAAAGGAGGGACCCATGGGAGCTGCTGAAAACAAACAAGTAATCCAAGCGGCCTTTGATGCCTGGGCCGGTGGGGACGGGGCGGCATTCTTTAATACCTTAGCCGAGGATGTCCAATGGACGGTCATTGGCACCAGTCCCGTCTCGCGCACCTACACCAGCCGTCAGGCATTTTTAGACGGAGCGGCCAAGCCCTTGAACGCCAAGCTGGCCGGGCCCATTCAGCCGACGGTGGTCAATATCATTGCCGAAGGGGACAACGTCGTCCTGCAGTGGGAAGGCAAGGCCACGACCAAAGCCGGTGCACCCTATAACAACAGCTATTGTTGGGTGATGCGGCTCGCGGACGGCAAGGTGCGGGAAGGCACGGCCTATATTGATACGGCGCTGGTGGCTGACTTGTGGCAGTCATAGCCAGTGTCCGAATTTGTCTCTATAGGCGTTCAGGCCCAAATCGCGTCGTCATCCATCAGCGGGATGCCAAAGGCCGCCTTGCCCAACAGCTCTAAGGTCTGGTCTGACCCAACGGGATGAAACAGGGCGGCCCGTACGTCGCGGTAATACCGCTCCAAAGGGAACCGCTTAAAATACGAGGCTCCCCCAACAGCTCGTAAGGCCAGATCGACTACCCGGACCGCATTCTCCATCGCAACGGTGCGCGCCGCTACGCTTTTGCGTACCCACGTCTGCGGGTCTTCGATGTCCGCCTCGGCTGCGGCCTTCCACACTATGGCGCGGGCGCTCTCGATCAGCAGGTCCATCTCGCCGACCTTGTTATACACGCTGGGCAGATGACTCATGGGGGTTTTGAGCGGAAAGCGAGGACGGTCACGCATGAATTCGACCACGAAATCTCGCGCGGCAACGGCAATGCCGAGGTAGGGCGCGGCAATTGTAAACGGTGCTCTGAGAAAAAGATTCGTAATTCCGCCACGGGTAAAAGCTGGCCGTTGCAGTGTCACGGCCGACTCTGGAACAAATGCCTGGGTGAGGGTGGTACTCCGTGACGCCGTTGCGCGCATCCCCAGGGTATACCAGTCGTCCTTGAAGATAAGACCCGGCGTGTCAGGCAGGATGAGGAAGGAGATAATGGTTTCCCCTTCAGGACCGTCTTGCCACAACGCTTCGCTGAAATAGCGGTCCAGCGCAATACTTTGGGTACTAAAGATTTTCCGGCCACTGACCTGCCAGCCACCGTCTACCCGTTCCGCAACAGCCCGAGGTCGTAAAACAGGAATGGCATTATCCGGCTCAGACGCCGAACCACCGCAGATCAACCGCTCACGGGCAATGCCCCGCAGGATATCGGCCCGTTTGGAATCGTGGAACCTGCGCCATAAATCGACCAGCAGGCCAATAACATTAAAGTGCATGTTAATAGCCAGGGCAGTCGGCGCACAGCCTTGGCCCAGCCGTTCCTGGGCCTTGATCCGTTCCAACAGACTCGCGCCACCTCCTCCCAGCTCTTCGGGGATAGTCATGACGGTGTAGCCGCTCTCCTTGAGACGAGCGTAGTTTTCGTACGGAAAAGACCCCTCCTCATCATGCTGGGCCGCACGTTGGGCAAAGTCATCGGCCAGTGATGCCGCAAGGTCAATAAAGCGTTGCTCGCGTGGTGTATGGAACTGATTCATGGCTGTCCCCTTCCGTATGGCGGTCTGAGCGAATCTGGCGAATCTGGCGAATCTGGCGAATCTGTTTGTTCGGTGCCACACTCTACCAGCCTCAGTCCCGGCTTTGCCATATGTGACCGCCTCTTGTATTCTTGGCGATTCTCACGGAAAAGGTCTCAAAAGAGGAATATTGTACCGGAGAGAAAAGGAGGCGGGATAATGAAACTCTACCGTTCGACCATGTTTGTTCCGGGGAATCGGCCCGACTGGATAGACAAAGCGCCAAAGTACGGCCCAGATGCGCTGATGTTGGACCTCGAAGACGCCGTGCCGATTACCAACAAGGTTGAAGCACGCCACATCGTCCGCACCGGGATTGAAGGTCTGCGCGGCAGAGACGTGGGCGTTTTTGTACGCCTCAACGGTGTGGATACCGGTCTGACCGGCGAGGACATCGAAGCCATTGTGACGGCAGGGCTCGACGCGGTGGCCATACCTAAACTGGAGACGGTCGAGGAGGTCCTCAAGGTTGATGCCTGGCTGGAGTTGTTTGAACGCAAGGCCGGCCTGCCCATCGGCACAGTCGAGATCATGGCCCTGCCCGAAACCGCACGCGGCATCATGGACGCCTATAAACTGGCCACGGCCTGTCCGCGGGTTGGGAATATCATCGGCGGCGTTGGTGCCCGGTCCGGGGACGTGACCAGGGCCGTTGGCTATAAGTGGACGCGCCAGGGCCTGGAAACGCTGTATATGGCCTCGCATATTCTCCTGGCCGCGCGGGCCGCGGGCATTGAATATCCGATTGGTGGCGGCTCGCTCGAAGTCGGCGATATCGAGCTGGTGCGGTCGCAAATCCAGCGCGGGCGGGAAGTGGGCTTTCGCGGTTGCCTGCTGATCCATCCGTCTGCCGTGCCCATTGCCAACGAGATTTTTTCGCCCTCTCAGGAAGAGATTGAGTGGAATAAGGGCGTGATGCAGGCTATGGCTGACGCCGAAAAAGCGGGCAAAGCGGCAGTCACCTATGACGGCATGATGATCGACTACGCCCACGTCCGCAACGCCCTGGAATTGCTCCAGCAGGCGGAATCGTTCGGGATTGAGGTCGGCGAGTATGCCGACGTGAAGGCGTTGTAGGGGTAAGCGTGCGCTTTGCGGGAAGAATGCATAAAGCCGGGAAATTCTGGCTCGCAGAAATCCCTATCCTTGATGCCATGACTCAAGGACATACACGCAAGGAAACGTTCGAGATGGTCGCGGATTTGGTAGAGACCCTGGCCGATAAAGACGGGTTTTCCGTGACCGTCCACGCGGGAAAAAACGGTACCTTTGAGGTGAGTTCCTCAGACACCCGAACCATGGTCAGCTTGCTCCTTCAGCGCCAGCGAGTAGGTCGGATTAGCGTAGCGTAATCCGACAAGCGCGACCGCGTCGGCTTACGCCTGCGGCTAAGCCGACCTACAAGACTTCGGTCAGACGAAGCCGCTCTATTCTCCGGCAAAATACGCCCGTGCTCTTCCCAGCGCCATGAGCGGAAAGTAGTGCCGGTACAGATTGTAGTTGATCATAAACCCGCGCTGGAGTTCTGTGCCCTGCATGAAGCGTTTTTTCATCTCCTGAACGTGCAGGTTGGCGCGCGCCCCCGTGCCGTAGCCGGGAAAGCCGGTGCCGGTGTAATAGGGCTCATCCCAGGTGCCGTCCTGTTGCGTACGGAGCAGATAGTCGAGTCCGGTATGAATCGCGTCGTCAAAACGATGGCCCTCAATGGACAGCAGGGCCAGTAAGGCCCAGGCCGTCTGCGAGGCCGTGCTTGGGCCCGTGCCGCGTAGGCGGTCGTCCATATAGGACGCGCAGGTCTCGCCCCACCCTTCGTCGGCGTTTTGATGCTCGGCCAGCCACTGACCGGCCTTATGCACATAGGCCGCGCTCATGTCCTGGCCTATGGCTCTCAAGGCCGGCAGGACCGCCGCGGTCCCGTAAATATGATTGACCCCCCAACGGCCAAACCAACTGCCCTCCGGCTCCTGCTCGGCCAGGACATAATCGAGCGCGCGGCGCAGGGCCGGGTGGGAGGCGTCATACCCGAGTATGCCAAAGGCTTCGAGTACGTGCGCGGTGACATCCACACTGGGCGGATCAAGCGCCTCGCCAAAGTCGCAGAAGGGAATCTTGGTCAGCAAGTCTTTGTCATTGTTCTTGTCAAACGCGCCCCAGCCACCATTGTCTGACTGCATGGCCAGCACCCAGGCTTTTGCGCGGTCAATCGGGGCGTCAAAACGGCTGTCGCCTGGATTTTGTGCACGTAAATGGGCCAGTACAATCAAGGCCACCGCGGTGTCGTCCACGTCCGGATAGGCGGCGTTCGCCCGCTCAAACGCCCAGCCTCCGGGACGGACCGTCGGGACTTTGACTTGCCAATCTCCAAACGTGTCCACTTCTTTGTTCAACACCCACCGGAGCGCCTGTTGCATGGGCTCCGACTGCTGTAACTGGAAACCACAGTCGGTCATCGCCAGCAGGGCCATCAGGGTATCCCAAATGGGAGATTCGCTGGCCTGAATATGCAGGCTGCCGTCGCGCTCATAGGACCAGTGGTCATCAAGAGCAGATAGCCCCTTGGCCATGACCGGATGCGATAGCTGGTAGCCCTCGACATTAAGGGCCATCAGGCTATAAATCCAGGGCGGTTGAATCCCCCCCCAGGCCCCGTCGGCATCCTGGTGGCGAATAATCCATTCCACACTCTGCCGAATGGCGACCTCGCGACCCGGCAAGACCCCAAGCTTCTGATACGCGTGCAGGAATTTGTCAGCCGCAAAAAAGAACGACTGCCACAAACCTGTCCGTGCCGGCAGGTCGTAGTTCATATTCTCACGCCCTTCGGGAAAAAGTTCGTCCAAGCGACAGTCCGGCGGCAGGGGCCGGACGACGTGTCGGGCGGACAGAATGGTGAGAGGGACAATCGTTGCGCGTGCCCAGGAAGCAAAATTATAGATGCTGAACGGAAACCATTTGGGGAAGAATATAACCTCAGGCGGCAGGTTGGGCGTTTTCTCCCACGGCCATTCGCCGATCAGCGCAAACCAGTAGCGGGTAAACACCCGTACCTGACTCAAACCACCATGGGCAAAGATCCATGCCCGTGCTTTACACAGGCGCTCATCATCCGGGGCAAAGCCATTCGCGCGCAAGGCTGCATAGCATTCAACCGTCGTATTGATGTCCCCATCCGGAGCGTCGTAGTAAGTCTCCCACGAGCCGTCCCCGCGTTGGGCGTTGAGCAGGGTCTGCACAATCTGCTGCTTGCGCGGATGCGCATAGCCCAGGAAGTGCATGGCCAGAAGCCACTGGGCTTCCATGCAGCAGTTGGATTCCAGCATCCCAGCCCAGTACCCATCCTCGGCCTGATCGCGATACAGCCACGTCGTTGCGGCGTGAATGGCCTCGTCGAGATGCGGTCCCATATCGGGCATAGCGGCGACAGCAGACATCCTGATTCCACCCCCAGCTTTTTTGGTAAGCTTGGTAAATAACGAGGGGAATTATGACATAGCAGTCCGGAGGCTGCCAGCACTCAAGAAACGCTTCATACCAATGAGGCGACCACGACTAGTGTCGAGGGGATTGGGGGTGACAATCTTGCTTCCCGAGAACAATCCAGCGTAACATGCCAAGCGTTACACGCACACAAAGGGGGGCGCTATGACCCAAGCCGCACGAGAAACATTCGAGCCGTATCGGTTTCAGACTCGCAATATTAACGACGGCGAGAATAAGGCGCACACCAGAGAAGGCGCTCAGGCGCTTGGTTTTCGCGGCTCCATCGTTGGTGGGGCGATTGTGTATGGCCAGATGATCCGCCCGCTCATTGAACGCTATGGCGAAACGTGGCTGGGATGCCACTGGTTTGATTTGCGCTTCAAATCGCCGGCTTTTGACGAGGATTGGGTCACGTCTCACCTTACGCCAACTGCGGAGAGCGACCAGCCGCACGCCTTCTCTGTCCTAGCCAGAAATGAAGAGGGCCAGGAGCTGATTGCCATGCGGACGCATATTCCTGACACACCTCCGCCGGTCGATGCCCTGGCGTCAATAGAGCCTGTTGATTGGGAGGGTGAGCGTGAGTTGGGGACCTGGGAGCGCATGGAACTCAACAAACCGTTTCGTCGTTTTCGCTGGCGGCTCACCATGTCGCAGCACCTCTCGTACTGCGACAAAACAAACGAAGAGCTGGCTATCTTCCGACGGGGCGCTACTCCACCCGTCCACCCCGGCCTGGTTATGGCCCACGGCAGCTTTGCTGTCCAGAACCAATTCAAGATGCCGTTTTGGATACACACGGGAAGCACGCTGCTGACCCGTGGACTGATCCGTGTTGGCGATGAGGTCGAACTGCGCTGTGTGCCAGTTGAAAAATGGAAGCGCGGAGAAAACGAGTGGGTCAAATTTTATCAAGTGTATATCGTCAACGATCAACCCGTGGTTGAGGTCTGGAAGTCCTCGATCATAAAATTCGTGCCGCACCAACGATAACCAGGCCGCTCATGTCGCTCATGTCGCTCGTGAGGCTTGTTTCCGGCTCTTCGCCCAGGCTGCCATGTCACCAAACGGGTCGGCAAAACTCGGGGCCGCGGCTTCGCCATTGAACTCATTGAACTCCCGGTAGAGGGTATTCACGTTCACCACAATGCGCTCGGCATCTCCCCACGCAGAGTAATCATTCAGCGTAATGTCGTGAGCCGCTTCGGTTTCGGACATGTCGGCGTCAAAGCGTTTGCGTGTTTCCACTTCGATATATTACGGTTTCAACCTCAAGTTCGAGCATCAGCTCACACGCCTTGATCCAGTTGGCAATCGGCCCGTTCCACATCAGGGGTGTCCCGTCAATAAAAAGAATGTCGCCGGTGAAGATGGTCCGCTCGCCGGGTACACAGGCTAAGACATCGCCCCGCGTATGGGCCGGCCCGACTTCAATGAGTTGGACGTCCCTGTCTCCAACCTTGAGATCAAGTTGGTTCTCAAACGTGCGCGAGGGATGCGTCGGCGTAATGTCGTCAAAGCGAAACGAGCCGAGAATCTCAGTCAAATACTCGCCCAGCTCGCCCATAGTGGCAGCCGCTTTCATCATATCGGCAATACGGCTGGGTGGGAGTTCTTCCAACAACGACTGATCCCCGTCAACAACCAGCCTCGTAATTCCCTAGAGATTCCTCCCATTTTAGGGGGGGTTCGCGCGGCGGAATAGGGTAGCTCTTGAAGGAACGACCACTTGCTGAGGCTGCTCGGGTTTCACAGGGGTTCAACCTATTGTGGTGAGGAAACATGATACGGCATATTACGCGACGCGATAGTCTCTTCCAACCTTCAACCTCCGGAGGGCGCATGATTGCGCCACGCCGTCTGCTCTCCGCCGTGATTCTGTCCGCCCTCGTGGGCATCGTCCTCGGCGTGCCGTCCGCTGCGGCGCAGCTCCCGAACACGCCGGACCCTCCCGGTGTGGTGGCAAAGTCCAAGACCGCGCTGACTGTCACGTGGACCGCGCCCACCGGGCCGGCCGTGGCCAGCTACGACGTGCAGTATCGCAAGAGCACGGAGACGAATTGGACCGCCGGGCCCCAGGACCAGACCCGGCCGAGGGCGGATATCACCGGGCTGGACGCAGACACGTTTTACGACGTGCAGGTGCGGGCCACCAATGCCGCGGGCGACAGCGGTTGGTCCGACGACGCCCAGGGTGCGACCGCGCTCTTCGAGGCCGACCTCACCGTCGGCAGGCACAGCGATGGCGGATTCACACATCAGGTTGGCTATAGACGCGGACACCCTGCTGCCAGCTCGAATCTTTATCCACCGGATGAGATGGGCCACGGGATGCTGACTTCCTCCGAGCTCACCTACAGGGGCGTCACCTATACGATAGACGCGATTCGTCGAGACAATAGGGAAAATCACCTCGTGATTGGCTATTCTTCGGATGCAGTCAGGATGTCCGGGGGCCAGACGCAACCCGCTCCCAGTTTTTGGCCGAGAGACTGGGACATTACCTTTTTTCAGACAGAGGAGATCGAGCAATTCTCTACCGCCATTCTAAATCCGGGCAATCAAATACAGGCGGGCATTCTGAACCAGCAACTTGAGGGCGGTTATTTACATAAACGCCCTCACATAGGCGCAATATGGGACTGGGATCGTAAAAACTTGCCATGGACGGTGGATCAGACGTACTCCATGACCATAGCCAGAGTCCAGCGCGCGGACACGACCGTGACGATCTCGGCGGACTCGCCGGACGTCACGCTGAGCCCGACCTCGTTGACCATCCCGGCGGGGAATGTGCGCGGCACCGTGATGCTGACGGCGACGCTGAGCCCTGCGTCGAGCGCGGACACGACCGTGACGATCTCGGCGGACCCGCCGGACGTCACGCTGATCCCGGACTCGTTGACCATCCCGGCGGAGATGACGCAGAACAAAGTGACGCTGACGGTGATACTGCCCCAAACGAACCATCCGCCGGTGTTCCCGTCCCCCGAGACGAGCTTCAGTGTGAACGAAAACACGCCACCGGGACAAGATATCGGTATCCCAGTGACGGCCTTCGACGACGGCGGCGAGAGACTGACCTACACGCTGGACGGGCCCGACGCCGCGGCCTTCGACCTCTTCGTCGCCAACCAGTTAAGAACAAAGGCAGAGCTGGACTACGAGACCAAGGACAGCTACCGCTTCGTCGTGTCGGTCCGGGACAGCAGGAACGACGCCGGTGAGGCCGACACGGAGACGGACGACACTATCGAGGTGACGATCACGGTTGTCGACCTGGACGAAGCGGGCACGGTGACCCTGACGGGGACGCCAGCGCAGCTACGGGAAGAACTGACAGCGGCGTTACACGACGAGGACGGCAGGCTGATCGGCATCACCTGGCAGTGGGCGCGCTCCGGGATCACCTGGACCGACATCGATATGGCGACCTCCGAGCGGTATACGCCGGAGGCGGGCGACCTGGGGAAGCATCTGCGGGCCACCGCGACCTATACCGACCGCTATGGGTCCGGGAAGAGCGCGAGTACGACGACCACAGCTGTACAGGCCCCCCCGGGGATGACCCTGCACCTGTCCCCTTCCTCCATCAGCGAGGACGGCGGACAGAGCACAGTCACGGCGCGTCTGGCCACGGCATCGCCCGCCGTGACAACCGTGACGGTCTCGGCCCCGGCGGGCGACGTCACGCTGAGTAATAACCGGACGCTGACGATTGCGGCGGGGAAGACGGAGAGTACGGGGACGGTGACGCTCACGGCGGTGGATAACGACGGAGACGGGCCGGAGACGAAGCAGGTGCAGGTGAGTGGGCAGAGGAATAACCGTCTGGCGACGAAGCCGGCCTCGGTCACGCTGACGATTACGGATGACGACCCTGCGCCGACGGTGACGATGGCGGTGTCGCCGGATGCGATCACGGAGAACGCCGGGGTGGGCACGCTGGCGGTGATGCTGAGCCATCCGTCGAGCGCGGCCACGGCGGTCGAGGTGTCGGCGGACCCGGCGGCGGCCGTCACGCTGCGCCCGAACTCGTTGACCATCAGCGTGACGGCCTCGGCGGACCTGCCGGGCGTCATGCTGAGCCCGAACTCGTTGACCATCCCGGCGGGGGAGACGGAAGGCACCGTCACGCTGACGGCGACGCTGAGCACTAGGTCGAGCGCGGACACGACCGTGACGGTCTCGGCGGACCCGCCGGGCGTCACGCTGAGCCCGGACTCGTTGACCATCCCGGCGGGGGAGACGGAAGGCACCGTCACGCTGACGGCGACGCTGAGCGAGGCGTCGAGCGCGGACACGACCGTGACGGTCTTGACCACGACCGTCACGCTGAGCCCGAACCCGTTGATCATCCCGGCAGATAAGACGGAGGGCACCGTCACGCTGACGGTGATACTGAGCGAGGCGTCGAGCGCGGCCACGACCGTGACGGTCTCGGCGGACTCGGCGGACGTCACGCTGAGCCCGAACTCGTTGCCCATCCCGGCAGGGATGACGCGCGGCACCGTGACGCTGACGGCGACGCTGAGCCCTATGTCGAGCGCGGCCACGACCGTGACGATCTCGGCGGACCCGGCGGCGGACGTCGCGCTGAGCCCGAACTCGTTGACCATCCCGGCGGGGATGACGCGCGGCACCGTGACGCTGACGGCGGTGGACGACAACACCGATGCCCTGAACAAGCAGGTGACCGTGAGCGGGATGGCAAGCAACACGCATGGTATAGCCGGGAATCTGGAGCCCCGGACCCTGCGGATTCAAGACGACGACCCTGCGCCGACGGTGACGCTGGAGCTGGCGCCGAATCCGATCGGCGAGAACGGCGGACAGAGCACGCTGACAGTGGGGCTGGACCGGCCGTCGAGCCAGGCCACGACCGTGACGGTCTCGGCGGACCCGGCGGCCGTCAGGCTGAGCCCGAACTCGTTGACCATCCCGGCGAGGATGACGAGCGGCACGGGGACGCTGACGGTGACGGCGGAGGACAACAACATCGACGGGCCGGAGACCACAACCGTGACCGTCTCGGCGGATGCGGAGAACGTCCTGGGAGTCACGGACCCGGCCGACGCGGCCCTGACGATTCAGGACGACGACGGTCCGCCAACGGTGACGCTGGCAGTGTCGCCGAATCCGATCCCGGAGAACGGCGGGGTGAGCACGCTGACGGCGAGGCTGGACCGGCCATCGAGCCGGCCGATCGTGGTGACGGTCGCGCCGGACCCGGCCTACACCCTGGATGGAAACCCAACACTGACCTTTCCGGCGGGCGCGACAGCGCGCCAGGGGACGGTGGTGCTGACGGCCAAGGATAACGCCATCGACGCGGCGGACGCGACGGTGAGTGTGGGGGGGACGGCCAACCCGAGGCTGATGGTGGCGGCGGCGGAGCTGACCATCACGGACAACGACACCCGCGGGGTGACGGTGAGCGAGCAGACGCTGTCGATCAAGGAGGGGGGTAACCCGGATACCTACACCGTGGTGCTGGCCTCCGAGCCGACGGGCCCCGTGACGATAGCCGTGGCGTCCAGCGATGCGGCGGTGCGCGTCAATCCGCCGAGTCTGGGGTTTACGGCCGCGAACTGGCAGACGGCCCAGACAGTGACGGTGGATGCGGCCAACGACGAGATGGAGAACAATCCTCCCAAGACGGCAACAATCACGCACACCGTGAGTGGCGGCGACTACGCCGGAGTTCCGGCGGCCTCCGTGACCGTGGCCGTGACCGACGACGAGAGCCCGTCCACGGACGTGACCCTGAGCGTGAGCCCGGCTGCCGTGCGAGAGGGCGCCGGCAACAGGACGGTGACCGTGACCGGCGAGTTGAATGGCGAGCCCCGCTCGGCCGCAACCGTGGTGACGGTCTCGGTCACGGCCGGGACGGCCACGGCGGGCACCGACTTTTCGGTGTCGCCCGTCCCTACGCTGACGATTGCGGAGGGTCAGCCGAGCGGAACGATGACCTTTGCCCTGACGCCAGTGAACGACACCATCGGCGAGCCGGATGAGACGGTGACGGTGGGTGGCAGTACCACGGCGGGGCTGAATGTGACGGAGACGACGCTGACCATTGAGGACAATGACGGTCCGCCGGCGGTGGAGCTAGTGCTGTCGGCGAATCCGATCAGCGAGGACGAGACCACTCAGGTGACGGCCACGCTGAGCCATCCGTCGAGCGCGGACACGACGGTCGAGGTGTCGGTGACGGCCGTGCATCCGGCGTCGGCCGGCGACTTCAGACTGAGCGGGACCAGCCTGACGATCCCGGCAGGGTTTATGGAGAGCAGTACGAGTGCGACGCTCTGGGCGAGGGATAACCCAGTGGACGAGGCGGACGCACAGGCGAGCGTGAGGGGCCGGGCGGAGAACCCCCAAGGGGTGCAGTCGCCGAATGTGGGGCCGGTGACGGTGACCATTACGGATGACGACGCACCCGAGGTGACGGGAGAGACCTTTCCAGAGTACGTAGAGGGCGGCTCGGGACCGGTGGCCACCTACACGGCGAGCAACCCGGCGAATGTCCGGCTGACGTGGTCGGTGATCGGGACGGATGCCGAGTTTTTTACCATCGCGAATGGAGTGCTGCGCTTCAAGCAGTCACCGGACTATGAGGACCCCCTGGACAAAGAGTATGCGGTGACCGTGCAAGCCTCCGACGGGACTGATCCTGCTGGGCCTCTGGCGGTGACCGTCGCGGTGCTGGATGCCTTGGGCAAGGTGGAGCTGCCCCCGTCACAGCCGCAGGTGGAGGTCGCGCTCACCGCGACGCTGAGTGACCTGGACGGCCTGCACCCGGACCCGGTGCCCCCCAACGAAGAACGGTGGTGCTGGCAGCGGTCCCGCTTCCCAACTTTCCTCACTATCCCTGGGATTGAGTGTATCCCGGACACGACAGACACCTATACCCCAGTGGACGCCGACCTCGACCACTATCTGCAGGTCACGGTACTCTATTATACCGACGGCCAGAAGACGCGCAAAGTAGATATGGTGGTGGCGGCGCCGGACGAGCCAGTAAGGGCGACGGCGGACGAGCCGATGGTCCCCCCAGAGCCGGTGGTGGCGGTGTCGTTCAACGCGGCCAGCTACACGGTGGACGAAGGCAAGTTCGTCGAGGTCACGGTGCGGCTGAGTGCCGACCCGGAACGCCGGGTGGAGATTCCGTTGACGCTCACGCCTGGAGACAACGTGGAGCCGTCTGACTACTCGGGAGTGCCGGACAGAGTCGTGTTCGAGAGTGGTGACCGCGCACAGAGTTTTTCCTTTAGTGCCCGTGCTGACCAAAGAGACGAGGCAGCCGAGACGCTCACCCTTGCCTTCGACGTGCCGCTGCCGACTGGGGTGGAGGTGGGTAGCCCCGCTACGACGGTCGTAACGATTAATAGCAGTGAGGGTGACGGCGGCGGTGGCGGTAGTGGCGGCGGTGGGGGTAGTGGCGGCGGTGGGGGTAGTGGCGGCGGTGGGCCGTCAACCCCAGCCCCTCCCCCAGAGCCGGTCGGATACTTGGAGAACCCAGGGACGGCGGCGACTCAGAGCGGCATCGGCGTCATCTCGGGCTGGGTGTGTGAGGCGGCGGTGGTGGAGATCGAGTTGAACGGAGTACCGCAGGAGGCCGCCTATGGCACCGAGCGACTCGATACGGAGGCGGTGTGTGGGGATACGGACAACGGCTTTGGGTTGTTGTTCAACTGGAATCTGCTGGGCGACGGGGTGCATGAGGTGGTGGCGTTCGTCGATGACGTGGAACTGACACGGACGACCGTCACCGTCACGACGTTGGGGGTGGAGTTTCTACGCGACGTGACCGGGACATGTGAAGCCACGGATTTTCCCCTGGCGGGCGAGCATGTGACCTTAGTGTGGCAGCAGGCTCAGCAAAACTTCGCCATTGCGGACGGAGAAGCACCGCGGGGAGCGGACCGAGCCGGAGCGATCGAGGTCGGCTATCTGGAGAATCCGGGACCGAACTCGTTTCAGAGTGGGATTGGGGTCATCTCGGGCTGGGTGTGCGAGGCCGAGACGGTGGAGATTGTGTTGAACGGGGAGGCCCAGCCGGCGGCGTATGGGACAGAGCGGCTGGACACGCTGGACGCCTGTGGGGATACGGACAACGGCTTTGGGTTGCTCTTCAACTGGAATCTGCTGGGCGAGGGAGAACACACCGTGGTCGCGCGGGTCGATGGGGAAGAACTCGGCCGGGCGACGGTACGGGTGACGACGTTAGGGACGGAGTTTCTGCGGGGCGTGGCGGGCGAGTGTGAGGCCGAGGGCTTCCCCATGCCAGGCGAGACGGTGACGCTGGAATGGCAACAGAACAGTCAGAATTTCGTGATTACGGACATAGAGTGAGCGAGGCCGGACGGCTCGGGGGCCGGTGAACTCTGCCGCCCGCCTCTGGCGAGGACTTCCAGGCGCGCTGCCCCCTGAGTGATGTGCAGCACCGTTTTGATGAATTGCGCCAACTTATGGAAGCCGGCGGGCGGGATGTGGCCGAGTTGGAAATCCCCTCAATGGTTGACCCCCGTGTCACGGGATTCGCGCCTCCCGTGACGCGGGCCTGCATGGACTGCACGTCACCTGCGCTGCGCCGGTTGCACCCCGCATGGCAGCCAGCATCTCCCGCGTGAGGCGAGGTCAAAGAGCGTATCAACCAACAGTCTCCCTCCTTGCGTGTGTCTTAGCAAGTGTCGGGTTGAACAAGTAGAGCGCGCTCCCCCGCTTCCCTCCTTTTACACACAGACGCATGCCTGATACAGCAGGACGGGGCAGAGATTGGCAGTACCGTTCGCGCTGTGAGGGGCCGGAGTTTCACAGAACGACAGATATAAGGAGCATATTCATGACAGACTTAATGCAAGGTAAAGTCGCCCTCGTCACCGGCGGCGCTTCGGGAATTGGCCGCGCCACCGCACTGACGTTCGCCCGAGAAGGGGCGCGGGTCGTCGTGTCCGACGTTACGCTTGAAGGCGGGGAAGAAACGGCCCGCCTCATACGGGAGGCGGGCGGTGAGGCGCTCTTTGTCAGCGCGGATGTATCACAGGCCGCCCAGGTCGAAGCCCTCGTTGCCAAGACAGTTGAGACCTACGGACGGCTGGACGCGGCCCACAACAATGCGGGTATTGAGGGCAGCTCGGTGATGACAACGGACTATACGGAAGAGGATTGGAATCGGGTGATTGCCATCAATCTGACTGGCGTGTGGTTGTGTCTGAAGTACGAGATTCCTCAAATGCTCAATCAAGGTGGGGGCGCGATAGTCAATACGTCTTCAGCCGCCGGGCTGCTCGGGTTTCGCAGGGGCTCGGCTTATGTGGCGAGCAAGCATGGCGTGCTCGGCTTGACCAAAACCGCGGCCCTGGAGTATGCCAAGTCCGGCATTCGCGTCAATGCCGTCTGCCCCGGTGCGATTGATACGCCCATGATGGGCAGGCTGACCGACCACCGTCCCCACCGGGCCGAAAAGATGGCCTCCTTTGAACCGGTCGGTCGCATGGGCAGCCCCCAGGAAATCGCCGAGGCGGTGGTGTGGCTGTGCTCGGACGCAGCCTCGTTCGTGACCGGACACGCGATGTCCGTCGATGGTGGGCTGGTTGCGCAATAAAGGACGGCTTTCGCGGTGGAAACACTGTGCACGAAATTACAATCATTGCAGTGCATGACCAGCCGCGAGGGAAGCTTTATGAAGTACAAGCAAAGAAGAAATCTGCCTCACTCTTGCTGACCTTTCATGTTTTAGGGCGGATAAGCAAATGGCGACTCACAGTCCAGGCGACCTTACGGACACTTCTTTATCCAGAAGAAGTTCTCCGTGGACATCGGGGACGTTTTATTGCTCAGCGTCGAACGGGAAGCCACGTTTTGAGGGTCATTTACGAATACGAAGCAGACATGCCGGTTGTTGTCACCGTGTACAATCCTGTATCGGAACGCTACTTTCAAGGGCGAGGAACCTATGAAGATCGCATACTCTCCTGATGCGGATGTCATGATTATCCAACTCCGCAAAGGAACACCTACGGACTCCAAGGATATTGGTGAAGGGATCATCGTTCACCTTTCCGCAAAAGGACGACCGCTGGAGATTGAAATCCTTGATGCGTCCAAGGTCGTACAAAAAAAGGACATTGAGGTCTCGATGGAGTCTCTCTTCCCTTCAGATTGAAACAGTCCTTCCAAGTAGCGATCGGATAGCCCGTAGGTCGGGTTAGCGGAGCGTAACCCGACACAGAGCTTACGGACCGCCAACCACCCTGGAAAGCTCAGCCTTCGCAAACGCAAGAAACGAAAAATAGGGAAATTATAGACAAGGCGCTCCTAGCATTTGGGGGGACGGTCAAGTATATAAATCCCCTATGAAAATATCCTTTTATAAGGATAAAGGAGGATGACAGCATGGGAACCCTGACAAGCGGTAAAGTCGCCCTGGTCACCGGGGCCGGCTCGGGTATCGGGCGGGCTGCGGCCCAGATATTTGCCCGCGAAGGGGCCAAGGTCGCAGTGGCCGATGTTAATGTGGCCGGAGCCGAGGAAACCGTGAAAATGATCCAGGCCGGCGGCGGCGAAGCGTTCTGCATTAAAGCCGATGTGTCCAAGGCCGCGGAAGTCGAGGCCATGGTTGGCGCGGTGGTCGAGACCTACGGACGGCTGGATTGCGCCCATAACAACGCCGGCATTGAGGGCGCGCTGGCCTCAACCGCGGATTATACCGAGGCGGACTGGGCGCCGGTGATTGCGATCAATCTGACCGGCGTGTGGTTATGCATGAAGTATGAGATTCCACACATGCTCAAAAACGGCGGGGGGGCCATCGTCAACACGTCCTCCGCCGCCGGGCTGCTTGGGGCGCCGCGGATGCCGGCCTATGTGGCCAGCAAGCACGGGGTGGTCGGCCTGACCAAAACCGCAGCCCTGGAATACGCCAAAGCCGGCATCCGGGTGAATGCTGTCTGTCCGGGCATTATTGATACCTCCATGGTCGGCCGGCTCAAAGAACGCCGACCCAGAATGTTCGAGAAGATTGAAGCCGGCGAACCCATCGGTCGCATGGGTCGGCCGGAAGAAATTGCCGAAGCCGCAGTCTGGCTGTGTTCCGACGCGGCCTCGTTTGTCACCGGTCACGCCATGGCCGTTGACGGTGGTATCGTGGCGCAGTAGCCGAACCCGACACAACAGGAGGGATTTTCTATGGCGATGTATTGCGGACTGCACGTGGGTGGCGGGGCAGCGCTGAGCGAGGTCGATGGGGCACGCAAAATCGGCGAGACCGCGGAAGCCCTCGGTTATGACAGCATTGTGACCGGCGACCATATCACCATCCCGAAAAAGATCGACTCGACTTATCCCTATGTTGATGCCGCCCAGGCGCGCGGCCAGGACCCCTATTCGGTGTTTACCTCAATGGAATGGATGGACGCCTTCACCGTCCTGGCCCTACTCATTCCGGTTACGAAAACGGTCCGGCTGGGGACCAGCGTGACCATCGTTCCCTACCGCCATCCCTTGGAGATGGCGCGGGTGGTGGCCTCACTTGACGTGGCTTCAGGCGGACGGATGATCTTCGGTGCCGGCGTGGGCTGGATGGCAGACGAGTTCGAGTTGCTCGGGGTTCCGTACAAAGAACGGGCACCCCGTACGCGGGAATATATTGCCGTCATGAAAGAGGTCTGGACGAACGAAACGCCCCGCTTTGATGGCAAGTTTGTCCAGATCAATCGCGACCTGCACTTTGCGCCCAAGCCGACCCAAAAACCGCACCCGCCCATCTGGGTCGGGGGCGAATCCACCCCGGCGCTGAAACGCGTGGTTGAATTCGGTCAGGGTTGGCATATCGGCCCGCTGCCCCTGAGTGATATTCAGCATCGCTTTGGTGAATTGCGCCAGCTTATGGAAGCCGGCGGGCGGGATTATGCCGAGTTGGAAATCACCTCAATGGTGGACCCCAGCGTCACCGCGGCTGAAATCCGCGCCTACCGCGACGCGGGTCTGCACGGCTTGCACGTCGCCTGCGCAGCACCCAAGCCCGAGAGCATCTGTAACGTCATGCGCGACTTCAAGGCCAAGATGGAAGATGCGCTGGGGTGAAAAGGGGGAACCCACCCCGGTCCTTCGACGGGCTCAGGACCACCCCTCCAAAGAGGGGAATTGATGGCTCTGTAGCTGGAGATACCCTAGGAATGCGGGCGTCCTTCCCTTTTCCCTCTTGACACCCCCCTTCTCTCCCCCGTAGGCAGGAGTCTCACGTCGCGATTCCAGAGAGGAGAACTCACACCCATGTGGCGGGTAGGCGTCGATGTCGGCGGAACATTTACCGACCTGTTTGGCTGGGAAGAAACGACCGGTGAGCGCGTCACGGCGAAGGTCCTTACCACGCCGTGGGACCGCTCCGTGGGCGTCATTGAGGCCGTCAAGCAGGCCGCCCGTGATTCTCTCGAAGCAGTCGGGCAATCAGGCATTCCGTTTGACCGGATTTCATGCCTGGTCCATGGCACAACCACCGCGACCAATGCCCTGATTGAACGCTCGTATCCCGACCCGGCCCTGGTCACCACACAGGGCTTTCGTGACACCATCGAAATCGGTCGTCAGCATCGAAAGGAACTGTACGACCCCTATCAGGTCAAACCCAAACCGCTCATTCGGCGCCGCTATCGTTACACGGTGCCGCAACGCACGAATGTCAAAGGTGAAGAAGAACGCCCGCTCGATACAACGGCGGCTCATCAGGTTGCAGAAACCATTAAAGGCGAGGGTATCAACTCTATCGCCGTGTGTTTCATCAACTCGTATATCAACGCAGACCATGAGCGTCAGATGCGTGACATCCTGCTCGAACACATTCCTGATGCGCACATTATGTTGTCGGGTGAGACGCGCCCCTTGTTCCGCGAGCACGGCCGCTTTGTGACCACCGCGGTGAGCGCCGCGCTCAAGCCGGTCATGGGGGCCTATTTCGATCACCTGCTGGAGCGCCTCACCCAACAGGGCTTTCAGGGCTCGCTGCTTATTCTCAAAAGCAGCGGTGGCGTTATGGGCGTCGAGCTGGCCAAAGAACACCCGGAAGAATTGCTGGAGTCCGGGCCGGCCGGTGGGGTTGCCTATGCCGGCTATCTGGCCGAGGCCATACACGAGCGCAGCATTATTTGCGCCGACATGGGCGGCACGAGTTTTGATGCCTCAATTGTCGAAGACGGCAAGGGACTCGTCACCCGGGAGTATGAACTTGAATTCGAGCTGCCGATTATCCTGCCCATGCTCGATATTCACAGCGTGGGAGCCGGCGGCGGTTCGATTGGCTGGGTGGATAGCGGCGGCTCACTCCGGGTAGGACCGCGCAGCGCCGGCTCGCAACCTGGGCCGGCCTGTTATGGCAACAGTGGGACCGAGCCGACGATCACCGATGCCAACCTGCTGCTCGGCCGCCTGGAACCCACCCTGGGAGGGAAGATCAATCTCGACCGTCAGGCGGCGGAACAGGCCGTGAGCACAGTCGCCCAGCAGCTGAGCCTGTCGGCGGTCGAAACCGCGGACGCCATGATCCAGATCAGTTGTGAGATTATGGCCCAGGCCGTCAAAAAGGTCATTGTTGATAGGGGCCGTGACCCGCGCGATTTTGTGTTGACCAGTTTTGGTGGGGCCGGACCCATGCACGCCTGCTTTGTTGCCCGGGCCATGAACATTCCGAAAGTCATCGTGCCGGCTGCCGCGGGGGTAGCTTCGGCCTTTGGCGCAACCGTCATGGATGTACGCCAGGACGTTGAACAGTTCATGTACTCTCCGGTTGATGACATTGATCTGGCTCGGCTGAACACGGCCTATGCCGAGCTTGAACAGACTGCCCGCGACCTGCTGGCCCTGGACAACGTCTCCGCGGAAAATGTAATCATCAATCGCACCGCCCAGATGCGCTATGTGGGCCAGACGTATGAAATTGAAACGCCTATTCCGGACGGCGTGTTGACCGGAGACGCACTCACAACCATTACCAACGCCTTTCACGCCGTGCACAAGCAGGAGCACGGCGTCAGTTCGGACATCTTTGACCCGGCGCTTGTCTCACTGAGCGTCGCGGCGACCGCGCCAACGGCAGCTCTGCCTCCCTATAGAAGTGTCGCCACCGAAAATGTCGTGGCCATGAAGAGTTCGCGCTCGGTGTATTTTTCCGGAGAATGGATCGACTGTCCGATTTACAACGGCCAGATTCTCCAGCCGGGTACGGAGCTTCAGGGACCGACGATTCTGGAATATCTGGATTCGGTGGCCGTGCTCCCGCCCGGCGCGCAGGCAACGGTTGATACCCAAGGCAATCTTATTATACAGGTAGGACGATAACCGGGCAGAATCATTTTTGCATTTACAGGAGGATGGTCATGCAATCAGGCGCACTCGAACAGGCAGGCGACAGCATTAAAAACCGAGCCGGACTCGATCATATTACCTTTGAGGTCTTACGGAATCTGTTTGAATACACCTGTGATCGGATGACGACGGTGCTCCAACGGGCATCATTCTCGCCTATTTTGTCCGATATGGTCGATTTCTCAAACGCCATTTATGACCCGCAGATGCAGCTGTTGAGTCAGGCCGCCAACGTTCCGGTGCACCTGGCGGCAATGAAGTTTTCGGCCCATGCCGTGCGGGATGAATTCGGCATAGAAAATATGCAGGAGGGCGACATCTATGTGGTGAACGATCCGTACCGGGGCGGCACCCATATTAATGATATCTCCTGGATCAAGCCTATTTTTTACAAAGGCGCACAGTTGCTGGGATTTGCCGTCAGCCGGGGCCACTGGATGGACTTTGGGGGGGGTGCGCCGGGCGGTCAGTCGTGGGGCACGCATATCGCGGAAGAGGGACTCCGTATCCCGCCCATCAAAGCCTTTGAGAACAATGAGATCAAATCGGAAATCCTCAAGATTCTGCTGGCCAATACGCGCACACCCCATTTTGTCCAGGGTGATCTCCAAGCCCATGTCGGTTGTCTTAAAGCAGCCGAAGAGGAAATGCAGTCTGCCGCCGAGCGGTATGGTCTGGAGACCATCAAAGCGGCAATGGCCGAGTTGATCGCCTATACCGAACGTATTGTTCGCAAGAAAATCGAGAGCATCCCGGACGGGGTATATACCGGCGAAGATTATGCGGATACCGATGGCCAGACGGATGATCCCGTGACCGTCAAGGTGACCCTGACGGTCAAAGACTCGGATATCACGGTAGACCTGACCGGCTCTGACCCACAGTGTCTGGGGGCCATTAACTCGCCCAAGGCCAATACCTATTCCGCTGTCTTTTACTCCCTCCAGTTTTTCCTGGAACCCAGCGCACCGCAAAACGAAGGCATGTTCAACCCGATCAGCGTGATCTTGCCCGACGACTGCTGGTTGAACCCCAAATGGCCGGCCCCGACCATTGGTTGTACCGTTCTGGCTGCACCCAAAGTCGCCAGTGCAGTGTGGCAGGCGATTGCCAACGCCCTGCCCGACCGCGCGGTTGGTTCCGCCTGCGGCGACTGCAACTGGTTTGTGTGTGGCGTACGTGAAGCAGACGGCAAAACCGACGTCTTCTCCGACCTGCCGGCCGGCGGCTGGGGCGGGACACCTTTTAACGATGGCATGAACGTGACCATGGACCCGCTGGGCAATTGCATGAACATGGAAGCGGAAACCGCGGAGCTGATGTTCCCGATTGCGTATGAAGCCTTTGATATTCGGCAGGACTCCGCCGGGGATGGCCATCATCGGGGCGGCCTTGGGTCCAATCTCAAGATTCGTTTTTTATGCGAAGGCGCCATGAGTGTTGAAACGGCCCGGACACGTGAAGGCACGCCAGGCGTGAATGGCGGACAGCGCAGTGCGCCACAGCGCTTGTGGCATCTGTCGCCGGACGGAACCAAAAAAGTTGTGGGTGGTCTGACCGAAGACAATCGGTGGCTCAATCCGTTGCTGCGCGGACACAAGCTCTCCCATGGCGACACCTTCTGGTTTGAAACCACCGGCGGCGGTGGCTGGGGCAATCCCCTTGACCGTCCGCTGCAAAAGGTCCTCGACGATACGCTGGACGAGTATATCTCGGTGGAAAAAGCACGCAGCACCTATGGCGTGGTGGTGGATACCGCAACCAGGACTGTTGACGAAGCGGCCACCCAGGCCCTGCGGGCAGCCATGCGCGGCGGCGCATAACCGTCCACGCCATAAAGACACACGAGCCTCCAACACCGTACTCCATTCGCTGTAGGGGCGAACCTGTGTGTTTGCCCTGCGCGTACTTCTACTTCGCCGCTTACGCGGCTACGCTCAGCACGAACGGAGGAGTGAGCCCATCCCTAGCGAAAATTACGACCCTGTGTAGCCGCCCGTCATTCCTGCGGAAGCAGGAATCCAGACTCCCAGCCCCCTCAAGGAAGCGGCTTATAAGGTTGACAATAGAAATGTCAGGGTTCGATAATATTCCTTGTAAAATCAAATACTTATAGATAAAGCCTCGAAAGCTGCCGCTCCGAAGCGGACACGTAAGCCTCATAAGGTTGACAATAATAATCAATAAGGTTGACAGACCAAACCATTAAAAAGCACTAAAACCATGGCAGGAATACGAGAGCAGGGACGGCTCGTTCGCCGTTATATCTTGGAAAACATTGATTCCAATCCACAACACATTGTCCGTTCCGCAGCTTTCTAATTCGGAATATCCCGTCAGGCTGTCAACAAACATCTCAGTCGTCTCGTCAAAGAAGGGCTCCTGACGGCGCAGGGAACGACTGGCAACCACACCTACTCACTCACTATCCTGGGGAAAAAGCGTATTGGGGCCCCACTCACCAACGAGACAACTGAAGATGCGGAATCTGAGACAGGTAGTCGGCGCGACAGAGCAGCAGCTCGCCGCACCACTATATGGAAACAGTCCTGCTGCTCGACCTAGAAAGCGGTTTTGAAACACTGAAAGCGGAGAACCTGAGTTCTAGCTAGATCCGCCCGTATCAATACGTACGAGATCAAGCTACGCCGGGTCAGGTAGGCAATTCACCCCGATAGAGATGGACCCAGAGAAGCTACCGTTGTTTGGCGGAGTGGCAGGGGCTACCCTCAGCGTGGATAAGTTCGAGGTCTGCGATGGACTGGTCCTTCGGCAGACATATGCTCATGTGATGTCACCATACATGCTGGCCTTCCAGCGACCGGAGCGCGCTGGCCAACACCATCCAGGTCCGTGGAAGACGACGCGCGGCGGCGTGTGGTTGGATGTAGAGATCGAAATTGCATTGCAGGTGGGAGCGCGTCCAACGGGATTCGACCGCCTCAATACCCTATGGTGGGTCCTCGCACTACTACGGTTATCGACTGGTGCAAGGTTAAGGATGCCAGTTGTGTCCGACACTGCGTTTTCGGGTATTGTGGAGAGTTCGGCCGAACCCACCTTGTGGCCAATCGAAACGTTGCCTCGGCAGCTTCACACGATGCCTGATCCACCGGAAGTGATTGGGGAGAAAGAGTTGCTGTGGGTGCGCCAAGCGTTTGGCCCCGGTTCCGAGCTGATGAATGATGAAGCTTTCGGGCGTGCATTTCAGACCTTCGATGACGTTATTTGGGCGCACTCACCTGGCAGTGCGATTGTAATGACTTGGGCTGCATTGGAGACCCTAATAAGTCCCGGACGCTTTGATATCGCCAAAAAACTGGCATCCTCGTTGGCCGCGCTCTTGGAGCCCCTGGGTGCCAAGAGAGAACGGTTATTTCAGCAGCTTAAATTGCTATACGAAACCCGCGGTAGCTCCGCTCACGCATCTCGCTCGCCGGAAGCACAGCAACTCTTTGAGAGTTTAGGCGTTGCTCGACGAGCCTTCATCGCGTGTATCGACAACCGGGAGTTGCCGAAGGCTGAGACGCTTCTCAAAATGTGGCGACTGAAAAGGTAGCGGCCCGTTCCCGACGCATCGTTGATGATGCCGCCATTTCTGGACAGCACGTTGGACGAGTGCATGATCGTTGTCTCCGTCACCAGTGGTTCGTCTGCCGGCTGCTGGTGCTGCCCTCTGGAGGGTACGACCTCCGATGAGAGAGGGTAGGTCACCGAGGGGGCAATTCGAGGGGCGCGGTTTGGGCGAGGCCGCGATCGCGGCCTCGCCGGTGTACGGCAAGCCTCACGGCGAGATTGGGGTAGTGGTGCAACAGAAGGGGCCGGATCCGCGCTAGCCTTCCTTTTCGAGACGCTTGCGACTGGCGGCCAGACCGGCCTGCTGTTTCGCGGTCAGGGTCGGATAGTGCAGGTCCAGTTGCTCAAGCGCCTGCGCCAAGACCTGCGCCACGGCCAGACGCATATAGGGCTTGTTGTCCGCCGGAATCGCATACCACGGCGCCCAGGGTGTGGACGTCTTATTCAGACAGTCTTCGTAGGCCCGCATATACGTGTCCCAATACGCCCGCTCGGCCGTATCGGCCTCCGAGAACTTCCAGTTCTTTTTCTGTTTCTTCAGACGATCCAGGAAGCGCCGGCGTTGTTCTTTCTTTGAGACGTTGAGCCAGAACTTGAGCACGATCGTGCCGCTCCGAACCAGGTGCTTCTCATAGTCCTGGATGGACTCAAAACGGTCCTCCCACAGGCGGTCGTGATCCTTGGGCCAGGGCAGGTGCTGACGAGTCAGAAATTCGGGGTGGACCCGTGCGATCAGCACCTCTTCATAATAGCTACGGTTAAAGATACCGATCCGCCCACGCTCAGGCAGGCGGAGCGTCGCCCGCCACAAGAAATCGTGGGCGTATTCCTCTACCGATGGTGCCTGAAACGAGAAGACCTGAAACCCGGCCGGGTTCAGCCCCCGCATGACAGCCCGAATCGTTGAGTCTTTGCCCGCGGCATCCATGGCCTGGAAGATGCACAGGACGGCATACTGGGTCTGGGCATATAAAACGCGCTGTCGCTCGTCGAGGCGAGCGGTCAACTGCTCAAGCTGCTCCCGACACTTTGCCGTATTTGGTGCATTCTTTCCAGGGCCGGTCGGCGCGTCCTTCACCAGGAAGGTCCCGTCGCACGGCACCTGAAACGGGCTGCCGGGAGGCGTAAAAAACTGCGGGGGCTTGCGGTGGTTTGCCATACGATTCAGATATCCCGTCTGCGTTCTCTCTATATTGACCTGACACTCGCAGTGGCAATCAGCACGACGGTCTCGTCCGGTTTTGCCAGCCACACGAAAGCGCCCGTCCGTTCCGGCTCTTCTTTTTCATCCTGGAGTGGTCCGGTCATGACGCCACGGGCAATGACGGTCTCATTGGGCCACACCGGGTTGGTAAACTTCATATCCAGTCGGCCACTCGTCCACCAGGCTGTCCCAAAGCGTTCTTCGAGAATATGGGCAGCATAGGCCATGGTCATCCGTCCACCGATCACGACATCGCCGAACCCCAGTTTTTTCGATTCCTCACGGTTGGTGTGGTAGTTAGCGTCACCGTGAAAAAAACGGTCGCACATCTCCAGACTTATGACACGCTCGAGCGGCCCAAACGGCTTGCCCTCCGGGACAACGAAGCGCCGTGCGCCCTGTTTGGCTTTGGGGTCGCGAAAGGTGAGTTGCCCATCCTGCTGATCGAGCAGATAGCTCTGGTGATGGCGCGTGCGGACGGCCAGTTCTCCCGAGTCGGCGCGCAGCTCGACCTCGTAACGTACCACCGAGCGATTGCGCTTCGGATAAATGTCCGTGATCTGTGCGGTTGCCGTATACGTCCGGCCCGGTGTCAGCGGCTCGAACAATTCCCACTCCTGGCGCATCCACAGATGACCGAAATGATTGCTGAACGACGACTGCGCGAAATAGGCGTTGTCCGGTCCACTGGCAATCATGGAGGGGACCGCAACGGCCGGCGGGCACGGCAGGTTCAGACCGTCGTAGTAATCGTGTAAGACGGCTTCGGTGACCGTGAAGGGGACACTGCCGAGCTCTTTACCAACATAGGGCTCTTTCGGGTCGGGGGTCTGCCGGGTCATATGCATCTCCTGAGAAAGATGGGAATTCCATTCTCTTGCTAGGCCGCCACCGAGAGCGTATCGTCCGGGTCTTCCACTTCCAATAGCTCAACAACATTGCCGTCGGGATCACGTCCGTATGTCGCCCGCAGCCCCTTGCCCGCTTTCTGCGGCGCGCAGTGGAACGTCATGCCCGCTGCCTTGAGTCGTTCGTATTCACCGTCAATATCCTCCACTTGCAGACACAGATGGGTAATACCATGGTCGCATACCGGACGATTGGGGTCTCCAGGTTTGGGCGTCGGCGTGGCGTATTGAAACAGCTCCACGCACGCGTTGCCGGCCTTGAGCATGACAACTTGTGATGAAGAATCTTTGAGTCCCACAATTTGATCAATTGATTTTGTCCCCGCTTTCCAATCAAACGCAAAGACTTCTTCAAAACCGAGCAGGTCTTTATAGAAGCGCAGCGAGCGCTCGATGTCCCCAGTTGAGATAGCGGTGTGATGGATGCCTTTAATCATAGTCCCCCTCCTTCTGTGGTGTTATTATCCTTTTCTTTTTCACACCCGGATAGCGTACGCTAGTTTGCCGTATTTGGCTTGTCCAGTGAAAATTTTCCTTTCGTGAAAAACTTGGGCTGGAGGAGCCAGACGAGTTCTCCCCGGCCAAAGGTCACCGCATGCCAGCCGGGGACTTCCAGGTCGATACGGGCCAGCGCCGCGGTCGGAAAACGCAGATTGCCCCCGCCAATGAGAAAGCTCGCTAACTCCGACCAGGTCGGTTCATGACCAACGAATAAGGCCGTCGTGGCACTCTTGGGGAGGGAGCGTATTACTTCCAGCACTGAGGCAGCGTCGGTATTATACAGTGCAGCGGTTATTTCAATCGGGCACTTCCACTTGCCAGCCGTCCGGGCCATCTCTGCCGTCGTCTTGGCCCGGACCGCCGAGGATGTCACAACACGGTCCGGTACTTGCCCGGAAGCAGCAAGAATCTGCCCCATTGCCCGTGCCGCTAAGACACCCCGCTTTGTCAGCGAGCGCGCATGATCCGCATGATCCGCATGATCATGCTCGGCAGCCGTGTCCCAATCAGACTTGGCATGCCGAAAAAGCAGGAGGTGTTTGGTCATTGTTCAGCCACCGAAGCCGACTGCAACGCCGGGAGTGCGTCGGTTTTCACGTACAGCTCACAACCCTGAGTCGAGGTTGGCGTATGCTTGCCCCCGGCAGGAATCCGCAGCCAGGTATGTTCCGCATAGACTCCATATTCATCCTCCCAACTCCCCTTGAGGACAAACAGCTCAACACCGCCGGCGTATGACCAGACGCCGGGAGCCGTACCGGCCTGCCATTGCTCTAGCTGGGTGTGATCTGGAAAGGCCAGGTCTGAATAGAGAATCTTCGTCCGAATCCCCTCATGCGCCGTGACCTGCCAATCCATGGCGTCGATAGACTGCACCACGTGCGACCGGCCCGAGCCACTATACTGCCGCAGCTTCACGAACAGCACACACCCGTCCCTGGAGAATGGGGCGTGTCGAAAACCTTCGGGATTGAGCAGATAGGTTCCGGCCGGCCAATCACCATGCTCATCAGAGAAGGTTCCCTCCAGCACAAAGATTTCTTCTCCGTGCGGATGATCGTGAACGGGGAAGGTCGCGTTGGGTTCATAGCGCACGAGAGAAGTCACTTGTCCCGCCTCGGGCGGGCCAACCAGATGTAGCCGTTTACGCCAGACCGTACCGCTCGGGCTAGGCTGCCACGCCATTGTACACGTGTCGGCAACTGCACGTTGTGACAGGTCGCCGTGGATCGTCCGTATCCGAGAGTCTGAAGCGGGGTTTGTCATGTTAAAGGATGCCAACGGGTCCACCGTTAAGAGCAGCAGCCTGACGATAGGCCGGCCGGGCAGTCAGACGCCGGGTGTAGTCAATCAGCTCATGGGCTAAAGGGATTTTACAGTAGCGCGCCCACGTCAAACAGCTGGTCAGCAAGACATCCGCACAGGTAAAGGTCTCACCCAGTATATACGGTCCGCCGGAACGAAGGGCCTGCGTCACAACGGCAATCTGACGCGCAAAGCCTTCTTTTGCCGCTTGCACCGCATTCGGGGCCGCACCATACAGATGGGCCAGGTCAGCATGCCGGCGCAGGATGTACAAGGTGTGTGCATCAAGCTCGGTCATAATAAAAAAACACCACTGATCGTATAGTCCCCGCTGCGGTGTGCCCGAACGTGGGACCAACCCGGATTCCGGCCTATAGTTTTCAACCAGATAATTGATGATCGCGGCACTCTCGGCCAGGACAAGATCACCATCCTGGAGAACGGGAATCTTGCCACGCGGGTTGAGCGCACGAAACTCATCTGTCTGGGTTTCTCCCGTCCGCGAGCCAATCAGGCACTTTTCATAGTCCAGCCCGAGTTCGTGCAACACCCAGTGCGGCCGGATGGTACGTGTCGTACCCGCGCCCCACAGGATGAGGCGCGGGGATTTCCGCGTATCGGTCATGCGCTTACTCCTCACCACAGCTCGGTCGTTGTCAGGTCCCTTGAGGACCCAGAGCAGGCACTAGGCAGCCACATGCACTGACGGACGCTTGTCCGCCCACGGTTTTGCCTCTTCCAGCTGAGCGGCCAGCCGCAGCAGCCCGGCTTCATCTCCGAAATGACCGACAAACTGGACACCGACCGGCAGGCCGTCGGCACTCCAATGCAACGGCAGTGAAATCGCCGGCTGGCCGGTTGTATTAAAAAGCGGGGTAAAGGATACATACGAGAAGACCTGGCGCGTCCACTCCATAGCCGTCATACCGGCACGGTTCTGGTTCACTTCGCCATGCGGCACAGGCGGCTTGGCAATGGTTGGGGTGACAAGGACATCGATGTTTTCAAAGAAGCGCCCGACGATGCGAGACAAGCGTCCGCCATGGTCCAGGGCTTTCAGCAGATCAACCGCGGTATACTTCTTGCCGTCTTCCCAGCAGGCCAGCGTCACGGCTTCCAGCGTATCCGGGCTCGGCGAACGGCCCATTTCTTTGGCAAGGTCTTCAACCGCCATGGCATTATAGGCAGTCCAGATCACGTGAATGTTTTCAAGAAACTCCTCCCAATCATATTCCGGTCGGCCTTCTTGAACCGTGTGGCCGAGTTCCTCCAGTACCCGCACAGTGTCATGAACCGCTTGCTCGCATTCCGGGTCAATCTTCTCGCCCGAGGCCGGAGTTGTGGTCCAGGCAATACGCAGCTTCCCCGGCGCTGCACCAGCTTCTTCACGGTAGGGGCGGGCTGGCGGGACCGGGAGGCCGGACGCGCCGGCATCGGCACCAGCCACAATGTCGAGCAAGGTCGCAGAGTCTCGTACACTACGCGAAACAACAAACTCACACGCCAATCCACACAGTGGGTCAGAATAGTCGGGCCCGGTGGGCACCAGGTCGCGCGAGGGCTTGAGGCCAACCAGGCCATTACAAGAGGCGGGGATACGAATAGAGCCACCGCCATCGTTTGCATGCGCGACCGGGACAATGCCGGCGGCGACCGACGCACCGGACCCCCCACTCGATCCGCCGGCACTATGGCCGGCCTTCCACGGGTTGTGGACCGGGCCGAACAGGACAGTCTCAGTTGTAGGGTTGTAACCCAGCTCGGGCGTTTGGGTTGTCCCGGTCAGTACGAACCCGGCCCGCCGAAAGCGCGCCATGAGCTCGGAATCCTCGGAGGCAACATAGCCCTGCGCCAGCCGTGAGCCCATGTCGAGGCGTACGCCCTTGGCGTGCAGGACGAGTTCTTTGATCAGAAACGGCACACCGCTGAACGGACCTTGAGGCAGCCCGGCCTGAATCTCTGCCGTTGCCTGGTCTGACAAGACTTGGAGCACGGCGTTCAGTTGCGGGTTGACCTTTTCAATTGCCCGGACAGCAGTCGCTACAAGTTCTCCGGCGCTCACTTCTTTGCGTGCAACCAGATCGGCCAGCCCAAGACCGTCGTACTGTGCATATTCACTCAGGGACAGCATAGCAGTATCCTCCTTATTTGATGTGAAATGTTGAGCCCTCTCTCCCTCACAGGGCGATTACTCTACCATGTTGCGCTCGAAATCGTCCACGCATACCTATCCCACAGACGGGAGTTAATACAGCTCATACTTTGCCAAGCGTCCGTCCAGGCCGCCGTTGACGAGCGGTTTTTTCCACGCAGGTTTGAGACCGATACGCTTCAGGTGCTGACGTTCTCCACAATAAATAAAAGCGGTCGAGCCCTGACAGCGTTGTTTCAGGAAGTCGCCCAGACGTGTATAGAAGTCGCCCAAATTGGCCTTTTTGGCCATTCTGATGCCATACGGCGGATTACACACAATGACGGCATTGTCGATCCGATGAATCTGAAAGGCATCGCGCTGCTCGACCGTGATGGCATGGGGAAAGGCAGCACAGTTGAACCTCGCGGCGTGGACGGCTTCGGGGTCAATATCACTGCCGGAGATGAGACCCTGAGGAGGAGAACGGAGCGCGGCTTGCCCGTCACGTTGCACCTGCTCCCAGAGTACGGCGTCGAAGTCGGGCAGAGATTGAAAACCAAACCGCTTGCGAAACAGCGCCGCCGGCATCCGTGAAGCATACATATAGGCTTCGCACAGCAATGTCCCGGAACCGCAGAACGGATCGTACAGCGGCCTCCGTCCATCCCATTCCGCATGGTGAATGATGGCCGCAGCCAGGGTTTCGAGCATGGGAGCCTGAACGCTTTTCTTTCGGTAGCCGCGTCGATGCAGAGAGCCCCCGGACGTATCGAGGCTGATCGTGGCCTCATTGTTATGGA
Source organism: Binatia bacterium (assembly GCA_963664395.2). Classification (GTDB taxonomy): domain Bacteria; phylum Desulfobacterota; class Binatia; order Bin18; family Bin18; genus Bin18. The sequence continues at coordinate 953,208 of OY761159.2, forward strand.
TGTACAGATTCAGCCAGACATCGGGCTCCTTCGTGTCTATGGACGGACGCACCCCGGTGGCAGCTCGGAAAGAGTCCGCCACTGCGTCTTTCAAACGTAAGGCGGCAAATTGTGAGTGCCGAATCGCACTATTGGCCACGGTTGCAAAAACGGCAAAGGTTTGGGTTGGGTCAAGAAAATCCTGCCATTCAATCTCCATCGCCCTTTTGTACAGATACCGATCAGAGTGACAACTGAACGACGTGAGTGGAGCCAGCACGCGGGTAATCAGGCGCGCGTGAAAGTTAATGATGTAGAGCACTTTGGGTGATGCCGTAAAATAAATCCCCCGGTATGTCGGGCTGGTCTCTCGGGCTCCGAGCGTGTGGAGTTCTTTCTCGGCAATGTCCTTCGTGTCATCGGCGACTTGGGCAAAGTAGCGCTGCGTTTCTTGATAGCGGTACATGGGCATTATCTAGGTTGAGTACTCATCAGTTCGTCGCCAGAGGCGCCCGGTAGCAAGTTTGAGCATAGCCAAGCAGTTGGCGGCGTTTTTTTCATAGCGGGTGGCGAGGCGGCGAGAGTGTTTACGTTTGTTGAAGCACGGCTCAAGGAGGTGGCGCGGTAGGTCCAGGACGGGGTCAAGGGAGATCAACTTGTCACGAAGAACTGGTATCAGGATATGTAGGTCGGATTAGCGTAGCGTAATCCGACGGGCCTCGGTGTCCGACAGGGTACGGTAGACCTTGCCCATGAGTCAGACTGGCCGGGTTGCTCTCGCTGTCGATACAGATAACAAACTCACTCATCAGTACATTGCACCCCTCACCCTAGCCCTCTCCCCTGGAGGGGAGAGGGAGCAGAAAATTCCCAACGCTACGCCGCCCGCTCAAAATGCTCACGCAGGTTCTCGGCCTCGCGTTGCTGACAGGCAACCGCAACGTGCAGTTTTTCCAGGTGTTGAGCCATCATCTTGCCGGCCTGTGGCACAGGATGGTCGGCGAAGAAGGCGTTGACCTGGGCCTCAAGCTCGGGCGTGACGAGCGCGCTGATCCCCTCGCACATACGGACGATGGACACTTCCGGGAATTTCTCCAGCATCTCGTCCCAGCGGTCCTGGAAGAAATGCCAGGCCAGCTCGCGGCCCTCGGTGTTCATCAACAGCGACCGCATGAGGTAGGGCGCGTTCTGGGTGCGGACATCACCGTTGAGCGTCATGTCCAGGGTCCGGGCCAGCAGGTCGGGTTGACGGAAGCCGGCCAACGCGAACTGATAGCGTTGCTCTTCCTGCGGTGTTGCGGCGTTGTGCGAAATATGACGAAATTCATCATACACCGCCGCGTCGCCCGTATGGGCAAGAATCGACACCAGCGCGGGAACCAGATTCCGGTCTACGGCGTTCCGATCGGCCCGATACTGGGTATAGAGCGCGTGCGCCTGTGCTTGGGTGGCCGTGTCGGCTCCAAGGGTGCCCAGCGCGCTCAGCAGTTCTCCCCTAAGCTGGCCGATAAGGGCATCTTCCTCACCTTTTGGAGACCAGCCCAACTGCTGGGTGAGCGGGGTGAGCAGCTCGCGGACATGACGCTGCAAGGCCGGACGCTGTTCCGGGCTGAGCAGGCGGTAGAGATAATGACACGAACCGAGAATGGCGGCCCACACATTGTGGTCCGGCTCTTCACGGAATACGGGCAGAAGGTCGAGATAGGTGGACAGCGGCGTCAGACCGGCCTGCGCGGTCGCCCAGGTATCGTTAAGCAGGTTGAAGCGCTCTATCGGAGAGAGCTGGGTGTGCATATTCGCGGTGAGCTGGCCGAGCAGGTCCGGCGCGTACCGGACCCGATAAAAGCCATGCCCGCCCGCGTTGACGACGACCCAGTCCGGCCTCTCTGAGAGGGGCAGGCGCAGTTCTCCAGTAGTCAGCAGGGCAGTCCGGGTCTCGGTTTCTGCGGCTCTTTTGGTTTTAATAAAAATCGGGGCCTGCCAGCGTTTGTCTTCGGTCCGGCCGTTTCCGTTTTGCACGTAGTGAAACGGCTGCTGAGAAATAACGAGTTCAGAGCCGTCTACAGCAACGGAAATTAAGGGATAGCCGGCCTGGAAGACCCAGCTATCCATCATGGACCGGACCGGCTGGTGAGTCGCTTCTTCTATTGCATCCCACAGGTCGGTTGTTTCCGCGTTGGCGTATTCGTGTTTCCCGAGATAATGACTGACGCCTTTCTGAAAGGCGTGGGGGCCGAGGTATTGCTCCAGCATGCGCAGGATGGCCGCGCCTTTCTCATAGGTCAGAATATCGAACATGCCGGCGGCTTCGTCCGGGTGTTTGACCGGGAACTCGATGGGGCGGGAGCTGTGCAGTCCGTCCACCTGAAGCGCCGCGGCCCGCGAGACGGCAAAACTGGTCCAGCGCCGCCATTCGGGTTTCCAAGCATCTACGGCCATCATTTCCATGAAAGTGGCAAACGCCTCGTTGAGCCACAGGCCGTTCCACCAGCGCATAGTCACCAGATCGCCAAACCACATATGCGCGTTTTCATGCGAGACAACATCTGCAACGCGTTCCAACTCACTCCGGGCAGCCGAATTTTCATCGATGAGCAGAGCGGTTTCACGAAACGTAATGGCTCCGAAGTTCTCCATAGCCCCGGCCGCGAAATCCGGGATTGCAATGAGATCGAGCTTGTCGCCGGGATAGGGACGGCCGTAGTAGTCGCTGAAGAATTGCAGCGACGCGGCGCCGATGGCCTGCCCGAATGTGGTGAGGTGCTGCTTGCCCGGTACGGCCCACACGCGGAGTGGTGTGCCATCAATATAAACGGGTTCGCTCGCTTCAAATTCACCCACGATGAAGGCCACCAAATAGGTTGACATCTTTATCGTGTCGGCAAAAACGACCGCTTTCCTGTCAGTCCCAGGGAGCGGATTTTCGCTCACAACGGCCGTATTTGAGATTGCAGTCAGCCCCTCGTCAATCACCAGCGTCGCCTGAAAGACGGCTTTGGCTGCGGGCTCATCCCAACACGGAAATGCCCGCCGGGCGTCGGTTGACTCAAATTGGGTTGCCGCGAGTACGGTGTCCTGACCCTCTGCATCCGTATAGGTGCTGCGGTAAAAACCGCGCAACTTGTCGTTGAGGATGCCTTCAAAAGCAATCCGTAAGGCATAGCTGCCGGGGCTGATGGCCTGCGGGAAATGGAGCACCGCCCGCTCGTTTGGTTCGTCGAGGGTCGCGCTGCCCGGTCGGGTTTTGCCTGTTTCATCAGTGAGCGAAACCTGCTGAATCGTCAGCTCGCAGGCGTTCAGTACGAGTGTGTGGGTCGCCTCATGAACGGTGAGGGTGACCGTTTCCTCACCCGTGAAAGTGAAGTGGGTGAGATCAGGAGTCAGGCGAATAACGTACCGTTCGGGAGTCGCGGTTTCCGGTAGCTTATATGACGGCGTGTCTGGCATACTGCCTCCGTAGAGAAATAAATTACAGCTGTATCATTTGGTAGTATTTGAGGACTGTGCGAATAGGGATACCAGAAGCGCTTCGTCCTTGGCAATTGGTGCAAGCAGAGCAGGAGGACGCTGAGGCCCGGTATTGGATACGGATATGAGGTTTTGGCGGGTGCCTGCTTGTACCGGGCCCCTGATCGCGGTATTGAAACACAGGAGCAGATGCAGAGTACGAGGGTGTTATGCGAGACCAGAATGATCGTGACACGGATCTCGACCACGGCGTAGTGACCGAAACCGAGAAAAAGCTCAAGAAGCCACCGCTCTACAAGGTCTTGTTGCATAACGATGATTACACGACCATGGAGTTTGTGGTGTACATCCTCCAGACCGTCTTTCGTCACGATGCGACCAAGGCCACTCAGATTATGCTACACGTCCACCGCCAGGGGGCTGGCGTGGCGGGTGTCTATACCTATGAGGTGGCGGAAGCGAAAGTCTCCCGCGTGGAGAGTTTAGCCAAGAAACACGAATTTCCCTTAAAGTGCAGTATGGAAGAAGCCTAGCGAGCGGTCGGGAGTCCTTACCATGCGAATTAGTCGAGAACTGGAAGTCACGATTAGTCTGGCGATTAACGAGGCACGCCGGCGGCGACATGAGTTTTTGTGTCTGGAACATGTGCTGCATGCCTTGCTGTTCGATGAGACCGTCGCTGAGATTATTCGGCAATGTGGCGGGGACGTCAAAGAACTCCAAGCTGATCTTGAGGAATTTCTCAAAGAGAATCTGGAGTCGATGCCGGAGGAGGCGGGTGAGGTTGACCCCCAGCAGACCCTCGCCTTTCATCGCGTATTGCAGCGGGCGGCAGCCCATGTTCAATCCGCCAACAAAGAAGTCATTGAGACGCGGAATTTCTTTGTTGCCCTGTTTCGTGAGGACAATAGTCATGCGGTCTATCTCTTGGAGAAGCACGGAGTCACCCGGCTTGATGTGCTGAACTTTATCTCGCATGGCATTTCCAAAACTCCGTCCGATGAAGAAGCCGCGCCCGGCTCTGATCCGGGAAGTCCTGACGAAGACGACGAGCCACGTCCAGCCAAAGACCCGCTTGAGGCGTTTACCACCAATCTCGTGCAAAAGGCGAAAGACGGGGATATTGATCCGTTGATCGGTCGCGCAGTCGAGATTGAGCGGACCATTCATGTGTTGTGTCGTCGGCGCAAGAACAACCCGATCTATGTCGGCGATTCCGGTGTTGGCAAGACCGCGATTGCGGACGGTCTCGCGCTCAAGATTTCCCAGGGCGATGTTCCCGACGTGTTAAAAGAGGCCCACATCTACTCGCTTGATATGGGCTCCGTATTGGCTGGAACAAAATTCCGGGGCCAGTTTGAAGAACGGCTCAAAGCCGTGCTGAAAGCGCTTGATAAACAGCCTGGGGCGATCCTGTTTATCGATGAAATTCACACCATTGTTGGGGCAGGTGCAACCAGTGGCGGGTCCATGGATGCCTCGAATATCCTCAAACCGGCGTTGGCTTCCGGAAAGCTGCGCTGTATCGGCGCAACCACCTATCACGAGTACCGGAGTTATTTTGAGCGGGACCGGGCATTGGCCCGCCGATTCCAAAAAATTGAAGTACACGAGCCGAGCATCGAGGACGCAGTGGAAATTCTGAACGGACTCAAGCCCTACTACGAAGAACACCACGGCGTAGAATATACCCATGAGGCCCTCAAGGCCGCAGCCGAACTGTCGGCAAAATACATCAATGATCGTTTTCTGCCGGACAAAGCGATTGATGTGATTGATGAGGTGGGGGCGTCCTTTCAGATTCGTCCTGCCCCAAAGGAAGACGGCAAGAAAATTATTAATGACACCGACGTTGAGTCCATTGTTGCCAAGATCGCCCGTATACCGCCCCGCAGTGTTTCTGTTTCAGACAAGGAACGCTTACAAAGCCTGGATGCGGACCTCAAGGGGGTAGTCTTTGGCCAGGATACGGCTATTGAAACCTTGGCCCGTGCTATTCGGCTGGCGCGCGCCGGCCTGGGCCAACCCGAAAAGCCGGTCGGTTCATTTCTGTTCTCAGGGCCGACCGGAGTTGGCAAAACTGAAGTCGCCAAGCAACTGGCTGAAACCCTGGGCCTCCAATTTCTGCGCTTTGACATGAGTGAGTACATGGAGAAGCATACGGTCTCGCGTCTGATTGGTGCGCCTCCGGGATACGTCGGGTTCGATCAAGGTGGACTGCTGACCGACGCGGTGACACGCAATCCGCATTCGGTCCTGTTACTGGACGAGATCGAGAAGGCTCACCCCGATCTGTTCAATATCTTATTGCAGGTCATGGACCATGCCACCCTGACGGACAACAACGGCAAGAAGGCTGACTTCCGACATGTGATTATTATCATGACCAGCAATGCCGGGTCCCGTGAGATGGCGGCACAGGCCATTGGCTTTGGCAATATTTCAAATGAGAGCAAAGATCAGCAGGCCATCGAGAAGCTCTTTAACCCGGAATTTCGTAACCGCTTAGATGCGACCGTACACTTTCGCACCTTGCCAATGCAGGCCATTGAGCGTGTGGTTGAAAAGTTCGTGAAGGAGCTTGTGGAGCAGTTAACCGAACGGAAAGTTTCCATTACGCTGACGCCGGCCGCGTACCGCTATCTGGCTGAAAAGGGCTATGACAAAACTTTCGGTGCCCGCCCGATGGCCCGCTTGATCCAGACTGAGGTGAAGCAGGTGCTCGCGGATGAGATTCTGTTTGGACAGTTGCAAGAAGGGGGCAGCGTCGAAATCGACTTTGATGAGGAAAAGCTGACGTTTTCGTACGAATCGGTAGGCAGCGACGAAGAAGAACCTGCTGAGCCGGTTGAGACGGTTGAGTAAGCGGCAAGCCCTCATCTCCCCGGTTTCTTTTCGCCTGGCAGCTCGCTAGTGGGCCTTGCTGAGAACGACACAGAGTCCCTGCACCGGTGTACCCTTGTCAATGCGCATCGTGACCGCTTCAAGAGAACTGACGGTGAATCCGCACTGCGTCGCTCGCTTTGCCAGGTAGGTCCGGCCGTGCATATAGTAGCCGGAGCTGTTCACGCTCAGCTCCTGAGCCGGGTTGTCTTCGGCCGTAAAAACGAACAAGCCCGAGTCCCGGAGTGCTCTGAACGCAGCCTGGAAAACGTGACGTGGGTCGCCGATATGCTCAAACACGCCCGCGGCAACGATCACATCGTAACACCGGGCTCTTTGCTCCATGAAGGGGTAGAGGTCGGCAACTTCCAGCGCATCATAGATATTGCGCTCTTGCGCCTTGGCGAGCATCTGGGGTGATACGTCCACACCATCGAGGCGTTTTGCCAGCGAACGCACTGTCTGGCCGCACAAGCCGGTTCCGCAGCCCAGGTCAAGAATAGAGACTTTTTCCTGGCAGTGCCGCTGCACTGCCGCCCGGATAAGCTGCGGACACTGGTAGTGCAGACTGCTGACTAGCTTCTGATCGTATGAGGCCGCGTAGGTGTCGTAGAAGCGTGTAATATAGGCTGGTGCCGGTCGTTCCGGGACCGCTTCTGCGCCCGTATAGGCGAGCAGCATCCTGGCCCCCATGTGATCCTCCGGCACCAGGCGCAGATAGTGGCGCAGGTGCAGCGTAGCCCGTTGCAAATCATTGCCCGAGATGAAGAGCCGACTGAGATAGGCGTGGGCAACAGGCTCATCGGGTTGGATGGCCAAGACGCGCTGAAAGCTCCGGATGGCTTCCGGGTCGCGGCCTGTTTTCATCAAAGCCAGGGCCAATTCGAGATAGGTGCGGAGGATAGCCGATATGAGGTCTGCGGCCCCTGGAGTCTGCGGGTCCTCTTGGAGTGCCTGCACGTAGAGTCCGAGGGCTTGGTCCAACTGACCGTTGATATGATGTTCGATTGCCTGGTCGATACTGCTCGCAGCCATGCATTACTCCGAGTGGATAAGAAGGCAGGACGTTATCGAAGGTCTTCCTTGCGAGACCGACTCAGGCAACAGCCCTGAAGGGGCGTATTTCTCGGGCGATTTGGTCGCCAATTTCGTCCTCAGCTACATCCATGTCGTACCGACTCTGAAGGTTCAACCAGTAACGTGGACTTTGCTTGAAGTAGCGTCCCAAGCGTAAGGCGAGTTCTGCCGTCACCGGTCGTTTCCCGTGGACAAGATAGTTAATCCGCATTGCGGGTACCCCGATATCTCGCGCAAGGCGGTATTGAGTCAGGCCGACCTCGTCCAATAGTTCTTTGAGGTAGACACCCGGATGTATCGGGTCGAGACGTGCTTTGGCCATGTTGCCTCCTCAGTGGTAATCCACGATTTCAACGTGCTCAGCATGTCCAGCGTGCCATACAAAGCAGATGCGCCATTGGGCATTAATACAAACGCTGTGTTGCCCTTTTCGGTTCCCTTTCAAGGCTTCTAGTCGATTCGAAGGGGGAAGACGTAAGTCCTCCAGGCTGAGGGCGGCATCGATTGCGTTGAGTTTCGCAACGTGCAAGGCCCCTGACTCGCTTCGCTCGTAGGGAATTGCCGTGCGGTATCATCCTACTCACCGGCGCCCAGCAGATATCCTGTAGTAAGGCCCTTATCCTTGAACCACTGCTTTAACGTGCTTTTATTTCCAGCGAGGGAGTTATCAATGTCACTGTTTGCTGGGGCGGACCACATTTGCCACTCAAGCAAGCGTAAGACGATAGCCTTGATCTTCTGAAAGTCTGTATCGGATAACTCCCTATAGAAGGGCATCTCACGGTCGTCGGCGTCTTCCAGTTCTATCTTGGCACAAACGGCGTCCCGCAGAAGTTCGGCCCAAGCCATGATTGACTTCGATGAGAAGACACGATTTAGCTTGACCTGACTGGTGTCATCGCGGGATGCCGGATTCCAGTTTGTAAGGCCTAACTCCCACAGTATGTTTAGAAGTCGAATATTGTTCTCGAATTCGTACTCTCGTTTGTACGCATCGGAAGCCATGTCGTCATCGACAGGATTAGTGTATAGAAAGCACTTAAACAGGGACTTGGATAGCATATCAACGGTCAATGGTTGGCTACTTGAGCTTCTATTGCTTGTAGAGACAAATTTTCGAGCCTCATTCTTCTCGTCTTCAAGGATTGAGTTGTACAGATAGCTCCTGAACCGCTTGTTACGCTCCGCGCGAGTTAATTCAGCCGCATGAACCGCCTCTAGATATCGAAGGAAGCCACTCTCGCTTTTCGATTGCTCGTCCTCGATCCGTCTGTACTCTTCGAAGTCCTTGCCGAATTGACTGCCCAGCTTCAAAATCATCACCGAAGAGAAGAACCGTGTCTGTGCAAACTTGTCGTGAGCGGCAATGTTCGTCTGGTTCAGCAACCGAACCTCTGGGTCCAAGTATATCTTGCAGTCAATCTCCTCTCGACCATTCCAAAGCAACGCAGCCGTCTTGTGCTGACCATCGAAGAGCAGTATTCGCGTTCCGTTGAATCGGCCAAGGGACGGCTGTAGCACAGGATATATTTGGAAGTGTCGGTAGAGTTCGAAAACCTTATCGAAGATCAGAAAGCGGGGTTGCAGGCCAAACTGATGCCCCTCATCATCGTCGCTATTGATGAGCGATATCGGTAGGGTCGCATAGAGAAATACTGCCACCCGGTCTGTTCGCACGTGTGTAGCGGATGTGAGGATTTGTGGTTATAGGACTCGATCATGATTTGGCCGTCTGATTGTTCGACATTGACAGCCTGGCCGAAGACTTCGATATCTTTTCGTTCCTTTAGGTGCTTAAGCAGGTCTTGCAGAGTAAGTCGGTCGCCATGCCGGAAGAAATCCTCCAGATGTAGCTTCGTACGGAAATCCTTCAGAGGAAGGGTGCCTTTCGCCTTGTTATGCTGTTCGCACATAGGCGCAATGTTGTCGAGTTCACTAGGACCCCCACGCGAGAAGGCCACGATATGGTCGAAGTGTATTGCTTCCGACTCAGGAATAGTATGACCTGTTGCAAAGCACTTCCGTCCATGCCGACTTAGGATAATCTTCTTCTCATCGTCGCCAATCTGACGCTTGAGCGTTATCGCCATCTTTTGTCTCCTATGCTTAGAATAACTGCATTTATATCCCGTCGTACTGTATACTCCTAGGCCACTACAATTCGGTACGTGAGTATAGGTCATCATCAAGCTTACGTATCGATGGCTGGGCAACTCATAACGGCTGGACCTCTGCCCGCTATCCCGATATGCATGCGGCATTATGCTCGAAGAGGAGAATCGAATGGATTTTGGGGTGACCTTTCCGGCGCGTGTCGGCGATTTTGAACTGGTCGAACTGGCCGAGCGGCTGGGCTATAGCCAAGCCTGGTTTTATGATTCGCAGATGATCTATTCGGACGTCTATGCGACTATGGCCCTGGCCGCGCATAAGACCTCCACGATTCGACTCGGAACCGGGGTGGCCGTGCCGACTACGCGCTTGGCCCCGACAATCGCGCATTCGATTGCGACTATCAACCAACTCGCTCCTGGCCGGGTTGAATTAGGAGTAGGCACCGGAAACACCGCCCGACTGACGATGGGCCTGCGACCTATCACGCTAACGCGCATGAAAAAGGAAGTGCGCTTGATCCAGACCCTGCTGGCCGGTGAGACGGGAACGTTACAGGAAGAGGGCGAAGCGCATGCTGTTCGTTTTCTGCATCCGCACCGAAGTTATATCAACCTCAAAGATCACGTCACGGTCAGCATCTCTGCCTTGGGTCCAAAGACCTTGGAGTACTGTGGCTCGGAATCGGACGGCCATATCACCTGGGGCATAGACCCGGAGGGTATGCGGGCGGCACGTACAATTATTGATGAAGCTGCCCACAAGCGTGGGAAAACGCCCGGCGACGTTCCCTCAAAATGTTTCTTCCCAACCGCGGTGCTCTCTCCTGGTGAAACAACCGCAACACCGCGCATCATGAGCCTCGTTGCCCCGTTCATCATGAATTTCCTGCATGTCCAGGTCGAGTGGGGAACCGCCCTGCTGCCGCCCATTCCGGCAGTAGCCGAGTGGGTCGAGCGGTATAAAAAATATGCCGCGGGGCTGCCCGCGGACACACGTCATCTCACGCTGCACGAAGGTCATATCATTTATCCGCGCGAGGATGAGAAAGAATTTATCGTTCCGGAGCTCGCCGACGTGGTTGCCATCATTGGCCAGCCGGACGAGATTATTGCGCGCATCCACGCCCTCGAAGATGCCGGTCTGCCGCATTTTGCCTTTCAGGTCATGGACGACGACCCGGTCCGGCAAATGACCGACTTTGCCGAAAAGGTGATGGCCAAGTACTAAAAAGAGAGCGTGTAGCTGGCCTCTCTATTAATTTAAGCGATGCGTTGTTTCTTCGTGCGCCGGCTTGAACGGGACGGTTCCTTCGTAGCACGCTTCGCAAGCCGCAGCAGAGAACGTAGTGCATCGTTGACTGCCTTAGCGGTGGGGAAAACGGTAGCCACATCCGGTTCGAGCAGGACGACGTTCGTCCCTTGCCGGTAACGTTGATAATATTTCCCTCGGACCGCGTCGGAGAAATCGTATTCTTCGCGCATGTTGTCTCGCATGTCGTCCGTTTGCCGTGCTTCAGCTTTTTGACTCATAGCGTTTTCTCTCTCGGGCGGTCGTTTCCCGAGCACTGATAATACGGAGCCGGTCGTCGGCTTCCTCCGTATGAACTACTACTAACAGACGTCTTGCCGTAGAAAAACCGACAGTAGCAAATCTCTCTTCACCATAGGGTGCGCACGTTTTTGGATGAGTACACTCCGATGCTCCAAAAATTCGCTTGAAGTTTCGTCTCTAACATTGCTACGATGAGGATATTCCAGGCCAAAAGAGGAGGGATGGTATGGCTTCGTTCATGGGATCGTTCGGGGGGCAGACGTATGCGCTTATGCGTATCGTCTTTGGATTTACGTTTCTCTGCCACGGAACACAAAAGCTGTTGGGATTTCCCTTGCCGCCGCCGGAAGCACCCGCGTTTATCATCTATGGCGCGGGGACTATTGAGTTGGTCGGCGGGGCACTGGTGATGATCGGGCTGATGACCGGTTGGGCAGCCTTTGTGTGTAGTGGCCTTATGGCAGCCGCCTATTGGATGGCCCACGGCATGAATGCGCTTCTGCCGATTCAGAATCAGGGCGAGCTGGCAGTTGTGTACTGTTTTGTCTTTTTGTTTATCTCCGCGCATGGTGCCGGCATGTGGAGTGTCGATGCCGGGCGGAGCAGTGCCGTGTCTACGGAACCGTCGGTCGATTCGGCCTGATCCTTGGCGACCTGAACATCCCTGGGATTGCGGCCAGATTTCTTATTCTGGCCGCCGCCTGCTTTTAGTTTTTGCGGGCTGGAAGCCCGCACTCCCAGACCGGGGCTGTCCCTGCAAGAGGGGAGTCGCCCAGGGCAGGCCGGACTCTACCCGAGTCCGATGATTCCTGGTAAATTAATCGGCCTGAAATCGTCACCCTGCGAACAGAAATTGGAGTGTATTGTTATGGCTGAGCTGACTGAATCCGACGTTGCCTATGCGTCGCATGTACAAGTTGCTGAGAATCGTTTTCGAGAACGCTACGGACTCGACTTTGAGGACTTCCGGGTCGGACAGGTTTTCAAACATCGGCCCGGTTTGACTATTACCCAACAGGACAACCTCGAAGAATCGTTCGATACGCTCAACCAGGCCATGATCCATTTTGATGCCCACTACGCCTCCAAGACCGAGTGGAAAAAACCTCTGGTCGTCAGCACGCTGACCCTGCAACGCCTGATTGGCATGACCTGGAAAACGTTTTTCAAGAAAACGCGCATCCTTGGCTGGTCGGCGCTCAATATGACGGCTCCGGTCTTTGGTGGAGACACGCTCTATGCCGAGACGGAGATTACCGCCAAGGAGGACGTTGAGGGCGATGCCGCGTGTGGCAAGCTCACGGTCGAAACCAGAGGGATGAACCAGGATGGGAAGCTCGTGTGTACCATGGGCTACGATATGCTGGTGTATAAACGTGACGCTGTGCCATTTGCAGACGCAAATTACTAGACCGAAGGTAAACCACCATGAGTCAGTTTCATTCGCACCGAAAACTTGAAGACAATGTTTTTATGGAGATCGCGGGCATCGAGTTTGAAGACTTTGCAGTCGGCCAAATCTTTGAACACCGACCGGGACGAACGTTTACGGCTGAGGAAAATCGGCAACACACCTTTCGATCGGCCGACCTCTCAGCCCGTACCGCCGACGCGGTGTATAATCACAAGGTCTATGGCGGCGAAAACGTAATCAGCGAAACCCTGGTGCTGAGTGCGGTCACCGCCATGACAACGAAAACGTTTAATAAGGTCGTGGCCAACCTCGGCTGGACAGATGTCAAACTGCCGACTCCGGTGAAAGCCGGTGATACGATCTATGCCGAGTCCGAACTGCTCGACAAACGGGAATCGCGCTCCCGCCCGGCTCAGGCCGTTCTGCACGTCCGGACCAGGGCGGTCAATCAAGACAGTCAGGAAGTCTGCTCGTTCGAGCGGAAACTCCTGATCTATAAACGCGGTCTGGGACCGTACGAAGACGCAGGCTATTAGGAAGAGGTGTCCCCACATGAATACCCTTGAAGAAGGCAAAGCGCTCAGCCTCGATTTTAAGAAGTTGCGCAAGGTCGCCGAAACCGACCAGGATGTCATCCCGGTCGTCTTGCAACACGCCGAGAATGGCGAGGTGCTGTTTATCGGCTATGCGAATGACCTGGCACTCCGGGAGACGTTCTCAACCCGACAGGCTGTGTTGTGGTCCACCTCGCGCAACGAGTTATGGCGCAAGGGCGCCACCTCGGGCGATGTGCTTGATCTGATCGACGTCCGCGTCAACTGTGAACAGAATTCCGTGCTGTACCGCGTCATCCCCCGTAAAGGCGGCGTGTGTCATACCAAAGACGCCACCGGTCAGGCCCGCCAGACGTGTTATTACCGCTCTACCACAGCCATGGACCGGGAGCTCGAATTCGTTTGATCCCCTTTGACCTGGAAGGAGCGAACGCATGAAACTTGGCATTTTCAGTTTTAATACCGAATACACCATGCCGGCGGCAGAGTTGGCGGTCGCCTGCGAGGAGCGCGGATTTGAGTCCCTGTGGGTGCCCGAACACACCCATATTCCGGCCAGCCGGGAAACCCCCTGGCCGGCCGGCGGCCCGCTGCCCAAAGAATATATTCACATGTCCGACCCGTTCTCGAGTCTGGCCGCGGCTGCGGCCGTGACCGAGAAAATCCTGTTGGGTACTGGCGTCTCGCTGGTCATCGAGCACGAGCCCTTGTACCAGGCCAAGCAGGTGGCAACCCTGGACCGCATCTCCAACGGTCGCTTCCTGTTCGGCGTGGGTGCCGGCTGGATTCGGGAAGAGATGCAGAACCACGGCACACCACCCAACCGGCGCTGGCAGGTCTTCAAAGAGCATATCGAGGCTATGAAAGCCCTGTGGACTCAAGAAGAAGCCTCCTACCACGGTGAGTTCGTGAACTTCGACCGGGTCTGGTCCTACCCCAAGCCGCTGACCGTACCGCATCCGCCCATCATTCTGGGCAGCATGAGCTCCAAGCTGGGCCGGCAGCGCGTAGCCGATCACTGCGACGGTTGGCTGCCCATCGAGACCCTGATTGACGACTGGCCGGCCGCCCTGGCCGATCTGAACGAACGTGCAGAAAAAGCCGGGCGCGCTCCGGGCTCCATTCCCATCTCGTTCTTCTGCATCGACACCCCGGACGAGCAACGCCTGGGGCGCTACCGGGATATGGGAGCCGTCCGCACCGCAGTGCGCATTCCGACCGAAGGCCGCGAGGTCATTCTGCCCTTCCTGGACAAGTATGCCGAGATTGCGCAGCGCTTGGTGTGAGATAGGCTGATCCTCTAGGATAAGAGTCCCAAAACTCTTGCCGCAGCGGACCGTGTAGGTTAGAAATGACACAGTCAAGTTTCAACTCGTAACACAGAAAAACGGAGGGAGTGCATAATGGCGGCAAACGGAAAGTTTCCCTATAGCGGGACGGTTGATGCCGACGGACATATCCTTGAGCCACCTGATACCTGGGAGAAGTATATTGATCCAAAATATAAAGATCGGACCATCCGCCTGCGCACAAATGAAGACGGGCTCGAGGTCTTGGAACTGAACGGACGGCCCGCGAAGTATTCCCAGCCGGGGCAACTGGCCCAATTCGGTGCCATGGGAAAAAAGTCAGAAGCAGAAACCGCGCCCCATCCGGACCGCACCTATGTTGGCGAAGCGCCCTTCGGCTCCATGTACCCAAAAGAGCGGCTGGCACGTATGGATCAAGAGGGTTTGGATAAGGTTATTATCTATCCGAGTATCGGCCTCTTGTGGGAAACGGAAGAGGTTGAGGGCCTTGATTTGCAGGCGGCGTACGCCCAGGCGTATAACCGCTGGGTGGTTGATTTCTGTTCCGATTCCGATGGACGGCTGATTCCGATTGCCCATATCTCCATGGGGGACGGGAACGTGGCGGCTCAGGAATTGGAGCGGGCGGTGAAAGCCGGAGCCAAAGGCGCGTTCTTCGTGCCGTTTACGCCAACCAATAAATCTCACGCCCACCCGGACTACGATCCGTTCTGGGCCAAGGCCCAGGAGTTGGACGTCCCGGTCGGCATTCATCCGAGTGGCGAGCCACCGGCCAAGCGGGTCCACCAGCGTTTTAAGGATATGCAGAAATGGGCGCTGTGGCACTTCAACGTGCACGGCGCGCAGGGGCCGCTCCAGGCGTTTACGGCGATGTTCCAGTATGGCTTGTTTGAGCGTTTTCCCAAGATCAAAGTGGTAGTGCTGGAATCGGGCGCGGGCTGGGCCGGCTATCTGCTCAACCGCATGGATGCCGTGTTCGACAGTCCGCTGGGCGATACCGTCCGGCTCAAAGAAAAACCGAGCTACTACTTCCATCGCAACTGCTGGATTTCCGGTGACCCGGACGAAAAAGCCTTCGGGCATGTGGTAGACTTTGTCGGCGCAGACAAATTCTTCTGGGCGTCAGACTTCCCGCATCCCGACCACCCTGACAACTATATGGCCGAGCTGGCCGAACTCGTTGAGCCCATGTCTGACTCAACCCGGCAGAAGGTGATCGGCGAGAACGCGGCACGGGTGTACGGATTATAGGGAGAGGGCCATGAAACTCGACTATCTGTGCGATTATACCGCAACTTTCATCACCCCGATCAGTGTCGGCAAGGGGCCGCTGGGCGAGCGCATTGTGGCCGACCTGACCGGTGGTCACTTCGAGGGGCCGCGTATGAAGGGCAAGGTCCGAGCCAGCGGAGCGGACTGGGCCCTGGTCGGACCGGACGGCAACCTGCGTCTCGACGTGCGGGCGGTCTTTGAAAGCGACGATGGGGCCGCGATTTATGTCACCTACCGGGCGCGTATGGAAGCCACCGAGGGTATTCGGAAAGCGCTTGAGGGCGGTGGCTCCACCAATTTCGGAGATAATTATTTTATCTCACAGATCCAGTTTGAGACCGGCGACGAGCGCTATGCCTGGCTCAATAATCTGATGGCAGTTGGCGAAGGCAAACTCAAGCCCAACGAGGTGACCTATCGGGTATATGCCGTCGTGCCGGATTAACTTGTGACCTCCCCACCTCCTATGTAGGGGCAACCCCCTGTGGTTGCCCTCTTCTGGACCCAGTATCCCCCTCACCCCAGCCCTCTCCCCCAAGGGGCGAGGGGGCGCAAGAGGGAATCAGACCTTTACCCACACGCCTCCTGCCCCAGATGCTCTCTGAGCGTCTGCCCGGTATATTCCGTGCGGTGAAGGCCGCGTTGCTGTAATACGGGCCCGCCCGTGCCGCCTCGTTTCCCCGCCCTCGGCGTCGCCGCCTGAAGTGTTCCGTCGCCCCCGGTATGTTTGGTGAAGATTCCTCCCATTTTAGGGGGGCCAGGGGGAGCGGAATGGGGTAGAGATATATTCTCAACCCGCGATGAGTAGCGGCGCAGGTTGAAATATTCCGAACCAGGAAAAAACATGGACTTTCGCTCCCCCCGCCCCCCGTGCCTGCTGTTTGCCTCTGAAAGGCCCCTCTCCGCCTGAACATTCCGCCGCGCGCGGGGCGTGCGCGGCTCACGGATTCGGCGGCCGGTCCGGTCGCTCCGCCGCCATGCGCGGGCGGTGGCGTGTGTCGTGCTCGGTCTCGCCGCCGTGGCGCTCGCCACCCCGGCGGCCGCGCAGCCAGCGTCAGCCTATGAACACGTCAGTAATTTTCTCTCGACCCCGGACTTCCCTTTAGCCACTGTTGCGGACCATTCGCAAAGATTCACCACAGGTTCGAACTCGGGCGGGTACAAACTGTACGATGTCTTAATAAGGACAACGGCCACACAAGGCCCCGGGGGGTATCTAATCGGCGACGTCAGGTGCACAGGCGACGAGCTTTCCCTGCTCGATTGCCCCTTCGTAGGGAACCCGTTTTTGGTCTCCGTGTGCAGGGTGCTCGCAAGTGGGTACCCGGACAGGGATTCTTGTACGCTCCTCAATCCGCCCAGCAGCTTTGAGCCGGGGAACCTGACCTTCACCGCCCCGGAAGTCGCCGACCCGAATGGGATTGACGTGGAGAAGATCGAACTGGCGCCAAATACGACCTACACCCTGCTGACGGAGGTCGCGGTGAGGGTGTTCGATGGGGTGGAAACGCCTCTTACTGTGGAGTACGGCGTAACCGACTCAGACGATGAGACTACGGAATCTTCGCCTGGGTGGTCAATCTGGAATGATTACGACAGTTACAATGGCCGCGATGACAGTTGGGGCCCCCACTATGCGCAAGCGCACCGAGTCCGGATCCGTGCCACCAGGGGCCACTCGACTGCCGTGATCACCTCGGTGGACGTGACCTCGTCGTCGTCGCATCCCCCCCTCCACGGCCCAAGCGACATTATCGAGTTCACGGTCACACTCAGCGAGGATGTGACGGTGGGGGGCGACCCGGTGTTCCTCTTCTCGCTCGGGGGAGCCGACACGGAAGCAAGCTACGACGCCGAACGCAGCACGGCACGGAGCCTGGTGTTCAAATACACGGTACAGGCCGGCGACAAGGTCACCGACGGCATTCGGGTCGGCAACGGGCCGCGGACCTTCAGGCTCGACGACAACGACCACATCCGCACGCTGAGGAGCCTGCAAGACGCCCTTCTCGACCACGACGCGCTCGGAACGCTGCTCGATGCCCCTGTTGCTACGGTACAAACCCTCGTTTCCAATTTTGGGCAACCACCAGGAACAGCGCGGCCCACTGTAGTCTTTAACACATTTAAATCTCAGGCATTTACGACCGGCTCCAATTCTGCGGGCTACGGTCTCGACTCGATTCGGGTAAACGTTTCCTATATCGAGCCCAGACCGTCCGGATACATCACGGCATCCATCTGGACAACCAATGCCGATGGCAATCCGCTGACCAAGCTGTTTGACATGTCAAATCCTCGCTCTAACAGGTCATCACCCTGGATCCCCTAACCTTCACCGCTGCAAATACCACGCTCAATACCTCAACCAGGTATGCCTTTGTCATCACAAGCACCGGCCGCGCCGTAGGTTTCGAACCAGCAACTACTACGGCAGAGGACCCTGGCAGCGCTTCAGGGTGGTTGATTGCCGACTTTCTTCGTACTAGAACAGCGGCGGCGGCGGCAACACCAACTGGCTTTCTATTCCCAGTTTCCCGTTGCGAATCGAATTCAAGGGAACCATTCTCGACCCCACCGACGCGACGCTGAGATCGCTGGCGCTGTCGGACGCGTCGGACGATTCCAGTATCGCGTTGCGTCCGGCCTTCGCGTCAAGCATCACGAGCTACACGGCGTCAGTGGCGAACCGGGTGGACGAGATTACCATCGCGCCGACGACCACCAACAACGGCGCCCGCGTCGCATACCTCAACAGCAGCGACACAGCGATTTCCGACGCCGACACGACGAAGAACGGCCAGCAGGTGTCGCTCGCGGTGGACGCCAACACGATCAAGGTGCAGGTCACGGCCGCGGACGGCACCACGCCGCAGCCCTACACCGTGACGGTGACCCGTACCAGCACCGACGCGACACTGAGCGCGCTGGCGCTGTCGGACGCGTCGGACGATTCCCCTATCGCGCTGAGTCCGGCCTTCGCGTCAGGCACCACGAGCTACACGGCGTCAGTGGCGAACGGGGTGGACGAGATTACCATCGCGCCGACGACCACCAACAACGGCGCCCGCGTCGCATACTTCAACGGCAGCGACACAGCGATTCCCGACGCCGACGACGCGAAGAACGGCCAGCAGGTGTCGCTCGCGGTTGGCCCGAACACGATCACGGTGCAGGTCACGGCCGCGGACAGCACCGCGACGCAGCCCTACACCGTGACGGTGACCCGTGCCGAGCCCGAGCAGATCCCCAGCACCGACGCGACGCTGAGCGCGCTGGCGCTGTCGAACGCGGCGGACGATTCCACTATCGCGCTGAGTCGGCCCTTCGCGTCAGGCCCCATGAGGATCTACACGGCGTCAGTGCCGAACGGGGTGGAGCAGATTACCATCGCGCCGACGACCACCAACAACGGCGCCCGCGTCGCATACCTCAACAGCAGCGACACAGCGATTCCCGACGCCGACGCGAAGGACGGCCAGCAGGTGTCGCTCGCGGTTGGCCCGAACACGATCACGGTGCAGGTCACGGCCGCGGACAGACACCACGACGCAGACCTACACCGTGACGGTGACCCGTGCCGAGCCCGAGCAGATCCCCAGCACCGACGCGACGCTGAGCGCGCTGGCGCTGTCGGACGCGGCGGACAATTCCACTATCGATCTGAGTCCGGCCTTCGCGTCAGGCACCATGAAGATCTACACGGCGTCAGTGGCGAACGGGGTGGAGCAGATTACCATCGCGCCGACGCGCAACAACAACGGCGCCCGCGTCGCATACCTCGACGGCAGCGACACAGCGATTGCCGACGCCGACGCCGACGCGAAGAACGGCCAGCAGGTGCCGCGCTCGTGGTTGCGACCGCGAACACGATCAAGGTGCAGGTCACGGCCGCGGACGACACCACGACGCTGACCTACACCGTGACGGTGACCCGTGCCGAGCCCGAGCAGATCCCCAGCTCCGACGCGACAGCGCGCTGGCGCTGTGAGCGACAATTCCACTATCGCTGAGCGCTGTCGGACCGCGCGCGCGACGACGACCGCATCTTTACGAACAATCGCATATAAGCCCGCAGAGCCCCAGGGCGACCACCACAAGGTGGACGGATCCCGCGGCGGATATTCGTTGACCGCGTCCCACGCTATCGATCTGAGTCCGGCCTGAGCGCGCTCGCGTCAGGCCCGGCAACCCGCGTCGCATCACCGGCCTATCCAGTAGCGCACAGCGATTCCCGACGCCGACTGCGAAGGACGGCCAGAGGATCTACACGGCGTCAGATCCCCAGCTGCCGAACGGGGTGGAGCAGATTACCATCGCACCGATGACCACCAACACCGGCGCCAGCATTCGCCTACTTCAAAGGCAGCGACACAGTGATTGCCGACGCCGACGAGACGAACGGCCAGCAGGTGTCGCTCGTGGTTGGCGAGAACACGATCACGGTGAAGGTCACGGCCGCGGACGACACCACGACGCAGACCTACACCGTGACGGTGACCCGTGCGGCGGCGACGGAACCGGTACGGGCGGGGCGGGCGGGCAGGGGCGGCGGCGGGGGCGGTTCCAGCCAGGACGAGCACGGCAACACGCCAGCGCAGGCGACCCTCGTCACCCTGGACCCCACCCGGACCGCATCCGTGCCGGGGCGGCTCAACACCGCCGCCGACGTGGATTACTTCACCGTAGCCGTGCCCCACGCCGGGGTGTTGGTCGTCGAGACGAGTGGGCCGACCGCCACCATGGGCACGGTGTGGCAAGATGGGGAAGAGTTAGCCACCGCCGCCACGGGCGGGGCCGGCCGGAACTTCCGGCTCAGTGTGCGGGTTGCCCCTGGGTCAGTCGTGATAGCCGTGGCGGGCAACGGGCAGCAGACCGGGGCCTACACCCTGCAGGTGACCTTCCTGCCGGGGTATCTGGAGAATCCGGGAGCGGCGTCCTTCCAGAGTGGGATTGGCGTCATCTCGGGCTGGACCTGTGACGCCGAAGAAGTGGAGATTGTGTTGAACGGGGAGCCGCAGGAGGCGGCGTATGGCACGGCGCGGCTCGATACGGAGGCGGTGTGCGGCGACAGCCGACAACGGCTTTGGCCTCTTGTTCAACTGGAACCTGCTGGGCGACGGCGAGCATGAGGTGGTGGCCCTGGTCGATGGGGTCGAACTCGACCGGGCGACCGTGACGGTCACGACGCTGGGCGCCGAGTTTCTGCGAGACGTGACGGGGACGTGTACCGCCGCAGATTTTCCGACCGGGGACGAGACGGTCACCCTGGCGTGGCAACAGACACAGCAGAACTTTGTGATTGTGGATGGCGCGGCTCCTGCCGGTGCAACCCGGGCGGGGAGAGCCGGGGTGGGGTATCTGGAGAACCCGGGACCCCATTCGTTTCAGAGTGGGATCGGGGTGATTTCGGGCTGGGTGTGTGAGGGGGACGAGGTCATCATCGAGCTGAACGGGGAGCCGCAGCCAGCGGCGTATGGCACCGAGCGGCTCGATACGGAGTCGATGTGTGGGGACACGGACAATGGGTTTGGGTTGTTGTTCAACTGGAACCTGTTGGGCGAGGGCGCGCATGAGGTGGTGGCGTTCGTCGATGGCGAAGAGTTAGGCCGGGCCACGGTGCGGGTGACGACGCTGGGCGTGGAGTTTGTGCGGGATGTTGAGGGAGAATGTACAGTCGAGGCCTTCCCCATGCTCGGCGAGACGGTCACCTTGGAATGGCAACAGAATAGCCAGAATTTTGTGATTACGGACGTGGAGTAAAGCAGGGGTTGGGGTGACGGCAAAGCCCAGCTTGTCGGTCACAGCGGCCAGCATGGGAACCAGGAGAACCGGATCATGCACCGGAAACTGAACGGCATGGATGAGGGCTTCGTCGGTTCGTGCTCGGTAGTTTCCATAGGTAGCAAGTTGATCTGCAAAGAATATGGCATCAAACTTGCCGCGCTCCAGCGTTTTGGCAATGTCCTGCCACAGGTCGGGTTGGGCAAAGGAGGAGCCGACTGTGCTATCCGGGTGGGTCCATGAGCCCACGGTATGATTCATCGGGCTGTGAATCATGAAGGCATTCAGATGCATGATCTTTTTCATGGCGTGGCTCCCCCGGTGAGTTTTTATGCGCCCAGCATCTCTTGGGCCAACCCCTCCAATTCTGCAATCACGTCCGCTTCCTCAAACTTATTGAGCCAGATAATAGCGTGCTCTGCGCCGGCGTCTTCCAGCGCTTGGGCATCGGCACGTTTGCGCAACTGCCCCGGCTGCCCGAAAGCCGTGACGGAGATCGACTCGGGATCACGCCCCGCCTGGGCGGCCAACTCGTTCAACGTCTGGCGTCCGTGTCGAATCTCATCCGGCGAGGTGCTGACCGGCATCCAGCCATCACCCCACTCAACCGTCCGTTTGAACACATTCTTGGCCGAGCCACCCAGAATAACGGGCGGATGCGGCTTTTGGGCCGGCTTGGGAAAGCACTTGACCGCGGGAAAGTCATAGTATTTGCCGTGATATTCGGAATCGTCCGTGGTCCACAACTCTTTCATGGCCAGGATCGAATCTCGAGTCTGAGTCCAGCGATGCGGAAAGTCTCCGCCCATGATTTCGCACTCTTCTTTTTGCCAGCCGGCACCGATGCCAAACAGAAAACGTCCGCCCGAATAGTGGTCCAGCGTGGCGATCTCTTTGGCCAGTAACAACGGGTTGCGTTCCGGCACGAGACAAATACCGGTGCCCAGCTTGATCTTCGTTGTTGTGGCCGAGGCCCGGGCCAGCGACACAAACGGATCCGAAATAATACCGATTGTTCTCGGAATCGGCTGATCCGGGGCTGCGGGATAGCCCACGGTGGTATGGACCGGAAGAACCGGATGTTCCGGGACCCAAAACGAGGCAAAGCCCAGTTCTTCGGCCTTTTTCGCCACAATTGCGGGGTCTGCCGACTCGCCGGACGTGAAATAGAATACGCCAATGTCCATATGTGCTTCTCCTTATTCTGAAATGCTCACTCTTATGTATCTGTCTTATTCCACTACCTGCAAGATGTTGGGCTGCCTCTTTTACGGGAATACCAGACCGTATTGTGTCATACCTGCGAAAGCAGGTATCCAGGTTTCGGAGATACGACGAGGTTTTGTGAAATATATGTTTTCTATAGGAGTGGAACAGATGGAGCCCTATCTATATTCAGAGATCAGTCCAATGTTCGGATTTCTCGTCGGAGTCGTGTCGGGCCTTGGGCTAGTCGGACTTTGGCGCGGTATTCGACGGCTAGTAGACTTGCGTGCCACTCGGGCGGCAGCCGATGCACTTCTTGGTCAGCCATATGGCGACAACCCACGGGATCAGGCAGCGTACGAAAGAGTCGAATCTTGTAAGAGCCGCCTCCGCTGGCAAAAGAAGCCCAATCCCGAATGGATAGCTCCTCTTATTGAAGAGATACCAAAACTCATTCGGGAGATTGCGGAGATCTATTACCCGGACGCTGTTGATCCGATACGGGCTCCCGGTCTGAGTCACTTTGCTCGCGCCATCCACCTCGCAGCCATGGATATTGCTGATTTTCTCCAAACTCGTCGCGTTGGCAGACTTCTCGACGTTAGCGCGACCACTGCATGGAAAACCTGGGAGGTTAGACAAAGGATTGCAAATAACAAGATCGTCAAAATACTATCTCCATACTATAAGAGAGTACGTACAGGATTGCAGATCATAAAGTATAAGTCGCCGTCCATGTGGGCCTGGCTCTTTTTGTCTAACGCGGCAGTCAGAATACTCCAGCCGGCGGTGATCGACATTGTGGCCCGGCGTGCAATTGAACTGTACAGTGGGAGACTCACTTCCAGCGCAGGGCACGTTACTTCATGAGGGGAAAGAGTCTTGAATCCCCTCCCATATCATTCCTAAAGAAAGGTTATGTTATAGGTTGCCTTGCATAAGGATATTCGGCCCATCTATATCAAAGCGGGATTAGAGAGGGCGAAAAATTTTTCGCCCCTACCATGATGGCGTCTGCCCATGACCGCCAGCCTCAAACCCTGCCGGTCTACAATGATTCCGGTGTGCCGTGACTAAGGGGGATTTACACCAGCGCCGTTCGCTCCGTTTGGCCGGGTTTGATTACGGCCGGGAAGGGGCGTATTTCGTGACCATCTGCACCCATGACCGGACCTGTCTGTTCGGCGAAATTGTAAATGGAGAGATGCGGTTGAACGTTGCGGGTCAGGTTGCGGCCACCTGTTGGCTGGACATTCCCGCTCATTTTCCACATGTGCGGTTGGATACCTATGCGATTATGCCGAATCATGTTCACGGGATCATTTGGATTGACGCGCATCCGGTGGCGGTCCCCCCGGGTGCATTGGTATTGCGATCACCCTCGAAAACCGTTGGTTCCATCGTGCGCGGGTTCAAAATTGGCGTCACCAAATGGGTCCGGGCCAATATGGACGTTCGGGATGTGTGGCAACGCAATTATTATGAACATATCATCCGCAACGAGGCCGCCCTGAACCGGGTCCACCAATACATCATGGACAACCCGGCCCGCTGGGCTGAAGACCCGGAGAATCCGACGCGATGGGCATAATAGACCATATCGGCATTGTTTGGATTGCCGGTGACGCGCCTGTGCATAACCTGGCTGTAAATGCTGCCCCCGCGAATCCTATGTAGGGGCGAAAAATCTTTCGCCCCTACCGACTTTGACGTATCAATCGGTTGTGGAGTAGATTGGGAAAGCGCGAGGAAGGAAACAGCCTGCGGGGAGTGAATGACACAAACAGGGAGGGACGACATGGACCCACAGCAGTGTATCGTAGAGCCCTCAGCCGTGCCTTGGAAAACCCTCCCTCTTGATGGTGGAGGAGAAGCCCAGCTTCAGCTTTACCTCACCGGCAGAGACGGTGGGCCTGAAGCCATACGGGCGCAAATCTCGGAAGACTATACGGTGGAGCCGCATTTTCATTATGCGGCGCAATTCCAAGTCCTGCTTGAAGGCTCAATGGCCTTCCCGCTGGTCCGGCTCGATGCGCCAGCCGTGCACTATACGGAACATAACACGCCCTACGGTCCGTTCACGGTCAGTGGTGGGCACGACATGCTTGTGCTGCATACCAGGCCGGGTGGTTTGGCTGTCATGCGCGATAAAAAACGACGCTGGCGGGCGAATGTGCGTGGCCGTGAGTTTACGCGCTGCGCCCATGAGGTCGAGTGGCAGCCCATGCCCGGCTGTCCGCACGCGCGACGCAAGCTGCTGATCCCGCCGAGCTTCGGCCCCACTGCGGAGTTGATTGCGTTTCCGGCGGGCGTCGAGTTTACTCCTCCGGTTCCGGAGTATGGCCGGTATGAGGTGGTCTATGCCGGTTCGGCCGCTCTGCTCGGCAGGCGGCTGGAACCGAAAGCGCTGCGTTTCATTCCGGGTGGCGAACAGGCCGTGCCGTTCACTGCCGATCCTGAAGGCGTGAGCATGATTTTCGTGAGCTTTGACCAAGACGCCAACTATAGTGACGCGGGCAGTACGGAAGACGCGATTGCCCGCATGGAGCACTGAACAGCAAGAAGGAGAACAAGAACAATGAAAGCAGAAGAACTCCGCACCCTCCAGGCACCGCTCAAGCATGCCTATAAAGACGCGCCCGAAAAGGCGGTGGTGACGCTGAACGCAGAAGGACGGATTGGCGAGGGCATTACCTGCCGCGTCGAAACGGGCAAGGCATTGGTCGAAGCCGGGTTGCACCCGGCGACTGGTGGGGACGGACTGGCGGCCTGCTCCGGCGATATGTTGCTGGAGGCGCTCGTGGCGTGTGCCGGCGTGACCCTGCAAGCCGTGTCTACGGCGATTGGGGTGGAGCTGCGCGATGGCAAGGTGATCGCGGAAGGCGACCTGGATTTCAGGGGGACCCTCGGCGTTTCAAAAGAAGCCCCGGTCGGTTTTCGCGACATTCGCCTCCGGTTTGATCTGGACACGGATGCCGATGCGGAACAGTTGGCAACCCTGATTCGTCTGACTGAACGCTACTGTGTCGTCTTCCAGACCATCAGCAATAGACCGGATATGAAGGTCTCGTATACCGTTGTGTAATAGGAGAAGTCGGCCAGCGCTCTCATGGATACCGTCCGCTATAGTCTGGCTCTCCTCACGCTGGTTACCTTTATTCCGGGTATATTGTTCTGGCCGTTCGCTCACGGTCTGGTCCGTCGCTGGCGACAACTTGGATTAGCGCTCTCGTACACAGTGCTCGGGGCGATTCTCATTGCCATAGGTACCGGCGTCTTTGTGCTGCGTCAGACGCTCCTGGCCGTAGAGTTCGGCCCGCCCGGCTGGTTAGGCTGGCCGGCCTTGCTGTGCTTTGTCGCCGCCGTGGTGGTTGAGGTGCAGTGTCAAAAACATCTGACCCTGCGCACTTTGGTCGGCATTCCCGAACTGTCGCCCACGCCGACCGGCCAGCCGCTCTTGGACCAGGGTATCTATGCGCGGTTGCGACATCCCCGTTATGTCGTCGTGATCCTGAGTGTCTTCGCGCTTGCGCTCTTTACGAACTATCTGGCCGTGTATCTCCTGTGTCCTCTCGCCGGCGTTGTGCTGTATGGCATCACGCTGATGGAAGAACGCGAACTGGTCGAGCGCTTTGGCGAGGCATACGAGCAGTATCAACAGCGGGTGCCACGTTTTGTCCCCAAGATTCCCAAGCAGTAAGGGGGGGAATATGGAAAAGTCGGTTCAATTCTACAGTGAAAGTGTCCCCATGGCCGGCGTCCTTTTTTTGCCTGAGAACAGCTCTCCCGACAGGCAAAGACCCGGCATCGTCATATGCCACGGTTTTACTGCGGTGAAAGAAATCCTGTTGCCCGATATTGCCCGGCGCGTGGCTCAGGCCGGGTATGTTGTCCTGACGTTTGATTACCGCTTCCTGGGTGCGAGTGGCGGAGAACCCCGTCGCCAGATCATCCCTATGCGGCAGATCGAAGATATCCAAAATGCGGTCACGTTCATGCAGCAACAGCCCGAGGTCGCCCCGGACCGGATTGGATTGCTCGGCGTCAGTCTCGGTGGGGCCAACGTCAGTTATGCTGCCGGGGTAGAAGAGCGGGTCAAAGCCACGGTGAGCGTCTGTGGCATCGGCGACTGTGGGCGTTGGACGCGTGACGCCTGTCATTTCTGGGAATGGCAGGCATTACTCCGACGCCTGGCAGACAACCGACGCGAGCGCGTCCTGACCGGGCAGGAGCAGTATGTTCAAGCCAGTGAGATTGTGCCTGAGCCGGAGAGTACGACCGCCCTGTTTGCGCAGATTCTCGACCAGCATCCGCAGTGGAGCCGAGAGATCACGCTGACCTCGGGTGAAGCCTTGATTGCGTATCGACCCGAGTCCGTCGTGCATCAGATATCACCCCGGGCGATGCTATGGCTGCACGGCGACGCGGATGAGCGCGTATCCATGGAAGAGTCACAGGCCATGTATGAAAAGGCTGGAGAGCCCAAGAAGATTGTGATTCTGCCCGGCCTTGGCCATAGTGATATTCTCTCTGGTCCCGGGCTTGACCAGAGTCTGCCGCTCATCAAAGAATGGTTTGAAACACATCTCTAACGAGGAAGCCGTATGCGTCAGGTCCGGCGGAATATTGTACTCTCCCTCATGCTCGGCTTTTGCCTTGTCCTTCTGTGCACGCCGCAAGCGTCGTCTCAGGAGTGGGGGAAATCCTTTAATCCGTATACCGGCCAGTGGGAAGACGTGAACCCCCCATCTGCTGACCCGCCAAACCGGAAGTCGGATGTTGCCCCTGCGGAGGCAGCACAAGAAGTGCTGAAGCGAGCCGCGGACCCTGCGGAGGCGTCAGCGGAAGCGCCGCAGCAAGAACCCACGAGCAAAGAAGCGGCTCTGCAAATACTGCAACACAAAACTGCTGACGCAGCCAAGTGGGTGTATGAACAACCCGCCTGCCCGAGCATGCATTATCACAAACCCCTTGCGGGGAAAGATGTGTGCGCAAATCCCCTCGGAGACGATGTTGAGGTCAGTTGCCCTGCCGGAGCGTCACTTGTCACAGACTACCACCCGGCCGGCAGCGACGCCTGCCGAGGGGAGCGGTCTTTTTGAGTCGCTCTCTCGGTGTGTCGGCAATCCGTCAATCCACTCATCATTAGATACCGGTCGGTTTCAACGCTTCGTATCGAATGTGCCTAAGCCGGACTCGGCTCGCTTGCGCAGCGGCGTGTGGCAACTCTTGCAATTGGGCCGCATTCCGCTACAGGATGAGGATATTCGTCAACATGTTTCACCAAGGGCATGAACCGGGTGGCTATGGGGAGGAAGGGTATGTAACCGCAACTGGCTCCCATGAGCCAAAGGAGGGTTCATATGGCAGAGTACGATCTGCTTATCAAGAACGGCACGATCATCGACGGATTACAGGTGCCCCGCTATCGAGGCGACATTGCAATTCGTACCGGCAAGATCGTTGCCATGGGGAACAACATCCAAGGCTCGGCCACGCGCGTCCTTGATGCGACCGGCATGATCGTCGCACCGGGGTTTATAGATCTCCATACCCATTACGATGCGGCGCTCAGCGGCGGTACGGCCTGGGACCCGTATGCCACCCTGTCCGGCTGGTACGGTGTGACCACGGTGGCGATCGGGAACTGCGCGCCTGGGTATTGGGCAACGATGCAGCGCGGGACCCGGACTATAAGACAACCCCGGATCAGGTTGCGGAGCTGAAACATCTGTTGCGGGAGGGGTTACAGGCCGGCGGCTTTGGTTTTTCCGCCAGCTTCAGTATGGCCAACCGCGACTATGATGGCGGCTATCTCCCGACCCATGTGGCGCCGCGTGAAGAGTTTCTCGAAATGGCGTCCGTCATGCGCGAGTTCAACCGCGGCTCTATCGAGTGGACGATGGGCCATGCCCTACAGGGGCTGGGGATGGACTTCTTATTGGAGTTGGCCAAGACGAGCGGCCGACCGGTGAACTGGAACGCGATTATCCACGATCCGTCCTCACCCGATACCTGGCGCGAGCAACTGGCCTGGACCGAACGGGCAAATAAAGAGGCGCCGGTCCTGCCGATCAACATCTGCATGCCGATTGAGTTTGAGTTTACGCTGGAAACCATGGGGCTGTTTGACCAGTTGCCGGCGTGGAACGAGGCCACGGTCGGCAGCCTGGAAGAGCGCCGCATGAAGCTGGCCGACCCCGGTCGGCGGGCTGCCCTCAAGGCCGATATGGAAAAGGCGCCGACCGTCATGCCGGGCGAGCATCCCGACGGGGAACAGGGTCAGTTGCGGATGTTCCGCTGGGAGGAGACGTTTATCGATGATGTCCATCTGGAGAAGAACGCGCATCTCAAAGGCCGAACCGTCGCAGAAGTGGCGCAGGAGCAAGGCAAACATCCGGTCGACGCGCTGCTCGACCTGTCCGTAGAAGAAGAACTCAAGACCGAGTTCGCCATGCAGGGCTTCATCAATAACGATGAAGAAGCCCTGAGCACCATTCTCAAACACCCACTGTGCCTGGTCGGAGCCTCAGATGGCGGCGCGCATACCAAGTTCCTGACCCTGGGCCGCTATCCGACTCACTTCTTGACCCATTGGGTGCGCGACAAGCAGATCATGACCCTGGAAGAGGCGCACTGGCGGTTGTCGACCATGATTGGCTGGGCGATTGGCATCCGGGATCGAGGCTGGCTGCGCGAGGGCATGCCGGCGGGCATCGTGGTGTACGACCTGGAAAAGCTGGCCGTGCGTCCGATGGAGAAGATCAGCGACCTGCCCGACGGCGACTGGCGGCGGGTGCAGAAGGCCGACGGCTATCGGTATTCGATTATCAATGGCCAGATTACGTTTGAAGACGGTGAGTGCAGCGGCGCCCTGCCGGGCAAAATGCTGCGCAGTTACGATATGGTTGCCGGATAACGTATCCAGCCACAGATCTCACCGAGAACAAGGCGCCGGGTTTCGACCCGGCGTTTTGGTGTAAAGCTGCTGAATAAGGAGGATCGTGGAGCATGACGTCTTCGGAACAACGAGTTGTCGACGCGCTCGAAGAACTTGGGCTGCCCTTTGAGCGGATTACTATAGATCCGGCCCATGCCGATACGGCCGTGTTTTGCGAGAAATATGGCTATCCGCCGGAAACGTCCGGCAACACGATTATTGTGGCGTCCAAGAAAGAGCCCAAGCAATTTGTTGCCTGTGTGGTCCTGGCCACAACCCAGCTTGATGTGAACAAACGGGTGCGCAAACTCATGGGTGCGTCCAAGGCGTCTTTTGCCTCCGCCGAGGAGATGAACGCGCTGACGAGCATGGAAGTCGGTGGCGTGACGCCGTTTGCGTTGCCTGCGGATATGCCGTTATATGTTGATACGCGAGTGATGGGGCTGGAAACTATTATCCTGGGTGGTGGGGGACGCGGTCTCAAGATCGGGATTTCGCCACAAGTTTTCCACAAGCTGGGAGCTGAGGTTGTCGCGGATTTAGGTATCCGCCCGCATACAGGAGCAACAGGAGCAACAGGAGCAAAACCATGAGTATTTTTCATATGTATACCGGGGATGATGGACAGTCGCATATCGAGGAGCCGGCGTTGAGTGCGCAACCGAGTCAGGAAGCGCCTCAAGCGACACAGGAGATTTTCTTTCGGGAACTTCCGGTCGGAACCGCCATGGATTGGCATAATGCCCCGCGGCGACAGTACGTGATCGTCTTCAAAGGCCAGATGGAAATCGGCTTTAAGGACGGATCGGTCCGGCGTTGTGGAGCGGGGGATGCCGTGCTCGCCGCAGACCTGACCGGTAGCGGGCACACGACCCGCGTGGTCGGAGACGATCCTGCTGTCGTTGGTGTCGTGCCGTTGGCAGACTGACTTTTAGACAGACATGGAACACAACACTACCCTGCGGATCTTTGACGGTGCCGTGGCGATTATGACCGGTGGGGCCTCGGGTATTGGCCGCGCGCTGAGTGAGGCGCTGGCCCGGCGCGGGGCGTGTGTTGTCCTAGCCGACCGCCAGTTTGCGCTTGCCCAGGAGGTCGCGGCTGGCATTCAAGCAAGAGGTGGCAAAGCGTCTGCGGTTGAATTGGATGTCACGAACTTCACTGCGGTGGACCAGTTCGTCCGGGCGACGGCCCAAGCTCAGGGCCGGCTGGACTATATGTTCAACAACGCCGGCATTGCGATTGGGGGAGAGGTGCGGCTGTGTCAGATTGAGGACTGGGACGCCGTCCTGAATGTGAATCTGCACGGTGTGGTCAATGGGGTACAGGCGGCCTATCCGGTTATGCTCAGCCAGGGCTACGGCCATATTGTCAATACCGCTTCCATGGCCGGTCTGCTGCCCATGCCAGCGGCCGTTAGTTATGCGACCACAAAACATGCGGTGGTCGGTCTTTCCAAATCACTCCGGGTTGAAGCCGTACCGTATGGTGTCCGTGTCAGTGTGCTCTGCCCTGGGTTTATTCGGACGCCCATCCTGTACGGCGGAAAATACGGCAAGCAGTTGCAGCCCATGCCGCCAGAGGTCCAGGAAAAATTCATCCGACAATACCGGCCCATGGACCCGGCTGTGTTTGCCGAAAAAGTGCTGGACGCACTTGCCCGGAACAAAGCGCTGATCATTGTTCCGGGCTGGTGGAGGCTGTTGTGGTGGATCAGTCGCCTCTCCCCAGCCTTGGAATTTTCTCTCGCCCAGCGCGGCTATCGGTCGGCGCGCAGGGCGATGCAGTCTGAGACAGACGCATAGCATGCGCCGCGGGCCCGAGTCATGCGACCTGTTCAGCCCCGTTCGTATGCGCCTCCGACAGCGGACACACGCCGCCTTTCTCTAACCCGAGCGCGCGAATAAAACGACCAAAGCCAACAAAAGCCGTAATCCGAAACCCGAGGTCAATGATCTCCGGCTCGGTGAAGTGCTGGCGCAGTTCGTCAAACAGTTCTTGTGACGCTTGGGTATGATCTCCGGCTAACACGTCGGCATACCGGACGGCAGCCTTTTCACGCGGTGTGAGAACCGTGCTGTCGTTATAGGTCAACAGTTCTCCGATTTGTTCTTCCGTCAGACCTTGTTGCTTTGCCAAAGCAACGCGCCCGTTGATTCAAAGGGCGCAGTCGTTTCGTTCTGCCACCTTCAAGCGCACCATCTCGGTCAGCTTCATATCGATACTGCCGCGTGTCTCAAAGATGAGCGGGAAATAATAGTTGACGAAGGATTTGAATACCTCAGGAGCATGGGCAAATACCTGCAAGAACGCCGAGCCGCCATACTCGGTGTCATAGGTCTGCATGACCTTCTGAACCTCAGGGTCGATATGAGCAAACGGGACTGGACTGACATGCGCCATAACACTTCCTCCTTATGCGGTTGTGTGTACTCCTTTTGGGGGTGAGGAAGCAAGGGGAAATCGTATTCCCTCTCCTTTCAGAGGGCAGCCTACCTGCTATCCTTCAAAATGAAAAAGATACTGCCCCACCTGCCTTCCGTATTGTCCAATAGCGATCGAACCGATTCCGTCACTTCTTCTTCCCCCCCGGCCAGTATTCCTGCGCGCCCAAACCTTCAAGCGCCAGGCCGTAGCCAAGGTTATCGAGCATCAGCTTCTTGAGCTGCTGGGTCAGGGCAACGCGGGCATAGCGGACGGTCAGGGGCGGTTGTTTGGAGACGAGCTCTGCCAACTCCCAGGCTCGTTCCAGAAGCTTGTCGCGCGGCATGACCTCGTTGACCACCCCCAGCGTCAGCGCTTCTTGAGCCGAGAGTTTCTGACCGGTGAGCAGGAAGTATCGCCCTCGATTCACTCCCAAGAGCAACGGCCAGACAATATGCACCCCGTCGCCTGGAACAATACCGTTGGGAAAATGCGGCGCGTCTTGGAAGACGGCATCGTCTGACGCAATCACAATGTCACACAGAACTGCCAGCTCAGCGTGAATCGTAGCCGGACCGTTGACGGCGGCGATCATTGGGACTTCAATGTCCAGGTGGTTCATTAAGAGCTTTTTGGCATCCCAATAAATATGATCCCAGAGCTGAGGGGACATATCCCATTGGTCCTCTCGGGCATAGCGGGCAATAAACTTGTCCTCCGTGCCAGTAATAATGACAGCTCTGTTCTCCGGGTCGCTGCCAACGTCGTAGAAACATTTACCCAACTCCGAGTGCGGGCCTTCTCCCCAGTGTAAGGTTTTTCCATCGGTGTGGAGCGTGAGTTGCAGAATTCCATTGCGCCGCTCCATCCGAACGTGATTATACTTATTGCTGTATTCATCGAATGTTGCCATAGTGTCCTCCCTTCTGCATTCGGTTAAACCACGCTCGCTCCGGGAGGACAAGGTTTGGGAGCATTCCCAGCCGGTCTCAAAAAGGAGGGAGAGATGGACTTTGGACTGTTGTTCGCGTTTGAGAATCCACCGCCCTGGCAGGTTTCATCGGCTCAACTGTGTCGGAGTATGGTCACCCAGGCGGTTCTGGCCGAAGAGTTGGGCTACGACCATATTTGGACCGCCGAGCACCACGGCACCGACGACTATTTCCCGTCCCAGTTCCCGCTGCTGGCCGCAATGGCGACCCGGACCAGCCGTATTCGGCTCGGAACCTATATCGTCATCTTACCGCTCTACCATCCGCTCCAGGTCGCGGAAGAAGCGGCCACGCTCGATGCCTTGTCAGACGGCCGCTTCGATTTAGGTCTGGGCCAAGGCTATGTGGTAGACGAGTACGCAGCCTATAACATTCCCCGCACACAGCGTCCGGCGCGGATGGAAGACGGACTGGCGATTATCACCGGGCTGTGGACACAGGAGGAGTTTAGCTACGCTGGCAAGCATTTCACGATCGGGCCGATTTCTCTCCGCCCCCGGCCCGTGCAGACCACCCCGCCGTTGTGGGTTGCCGGGCTGACTCCGAAATCGATCGATCGCGTTGCACGCTACGGCTGTCATTTTGCTGGTGCAGGCAGTGCGCAGACCAATCAACTGTACGAAGACAGTTTACGCCGCCACGGTCGTGATCCCAAAAATTTCAATAAAGCCGCCCTGCGCTTAGTCTACGTGTCCGACACGCGCGAACGCGCCTGGGAAGACTGCGCCGCCCACGTGCGGCATCGTATGGCCGTCTATACCCAAAAGCTCGACGAGGCCGGAGATTTTCAAATCCCTGGAGGTTATTTTGGCGTAGAGCCCTTACCCCCAGCCGAAGAACTTGGAAAGGCCCAGGGACTCCACTTCTTTGGCGCACCGCCCATTATTGGTACGCCAGAGGATGCTATAAAAGAAATTACGCGCTCACAACAAGAAGCAGGCGTGACCCATATGGTCATGTGGATGCAAATCGGCGGCATTGACCCACGCCGAGCAGAGCATTCCATGCGCTTGTTTGCCACAGAGGTTATGCCGCACTTTGAGGCACAGGAGGGCTAACAGTATGCTCCCCCGACTCGGTATCGAAGACATCGCCCACTACAGCCAGGAACTCGGCTTGGAACTCACTCCGGCTGAAATGCGCAGCATGCAATCTCGCCTGCTTGAGCACATTGCAACGTTCGAGACCTTTCAGGAGCTGAGAATCGAGGAGCAACGTCTGCCCCTCCGCTATACCGATCGAGACCCCGGCTATCGGCCAACCGCGGAAGAAGACCCGCTGAACGCCTTCATTCGGAAATGTCGGATCAAGGGCGCGAAGGATGGACCCCTCGTCGGCAAGACCATCGGCCTGAAAGACCACATCAGTGTGGCTGGCGTACCCCTGACGCTAGGCTGCCATTTCATGGACGGCTATATCCCGGACTTTGACGCACCTCTCGTCACTCGACTGCTCGACGCCGGAGCCACAATCGTGGGAAAAATGAATATGGAAGACTTCTCCTTTGGCGGCCCGGGTCTCAGTGGGGTTGGCGACTTTGGGCGACCCCTGAACCCGCATAATACTGCCCATGTCACGGGTGGGTCTTCTTCGGGGTCTGCTGCGGCTGTCGCCGCAGGGCTCGTTGACGTTGCCTTTGGCGGAGACCAAGGCGGGTCGGTACGGTTGCCGGCTGCGTGGTCGGGCACCCTGGGCCTTATGCCCACACATGGGCTGGTTCCCCATACGGGCGTGGTCGGCCTGGACCCCACTATCGATTATGTGGGCCCACTCGCTCGGACGGTCGAAGATATTGCAGCCAGCCTCGAATGTGTGGCAGGTGCGGATGGCTATGATCCAAGGCAGACCTACCTGCCGGCCCAACTGCCGAGCTACACACAGGCGTTAGCTCAGGATATCAAAGGCGTCCGGATTGGTATTTTATCTGAGGGCTTTGGTTTTCCCGGTAGTGAACCCGAGGTTGACCAGACCGTCTTGGACGCACTCACCACCCTGGAGCAAGCCGGGGCTCAGCTTGAGCGCGTGTCCATTCCTCTGCATGACAAAGCCACGTTGGCCCTGCTGCCTATTTACTTTGAAGGCGGCAAGCATATGTTCGATACCAATCTGGGTGGTGCTGGTACGAAAACCTATTATCCGACCTCGCTCATCTCCACCTTTGGTCGCTTTAAGCGCAGCCATGGACACGAACTCCCCCTGAACTACAAACTCCATTTGATCCTCGGCACCTACCTCGCTCGTTTTACGCACGGACGGCTGCATGCCAAGGCACATAATGTCCGGCCCACTTTTGTCAAACAGTATAACCAGACCTTTGCTCAGATAGATGTCCTTGCCATGCCAACTGTTCCTATCAAGGCTCCACGCTATCGCGAGCCCACGGATTACGAGGAAGCGATTGAGCATACTCTTTTCGGGGGACAACTGGGGTTAGACCTCGGTCTGGTCATCCGTAATATGGGACCGTTTAATCTGACCGGTCATCCCGCGCTCAGCGTGCCCTGTGGGAAGGTTGACGGCCTGCCAATCGGCCTGATGCTGGTCGCCCCGCATTTCCGTGAGGACCAGTTACTCAGAGTCGCGGCAGCGTATCAGCGTTCAGTGGATTGGGAGAGCATGCTCCCCTCTTCTCTTTGAAAAAAACCAATCCGCTCTAATCCATTCCAATCCACTCTTGGAGGAAACCGTCTATGGAAACACGTTCGCTGGGTGCATCAGGAATCCAAGCCAGTCTCGTAGGTCTTGGGTGTAACAATTTTGGGATGAAGATTGATCTGGCCGCCAGCCGGGCCGTGATCGACACGGCCCTGGATGTAGGCATTACCTGTTTTGATACCGCAGACATGTATGGCAAAGGCCAGTCTGAAGAGTTCCTGGGCAAAGTGCTAGGCCCGCGGCGCAAGGATATCGTTCTGGCCACAAAATTCGGCGGCGCCGCCATGCTGGCCAAGTCCGGCGAACGTTGGGGCTCCCGCGAGTATATTCTCCGTTGCATTGAGGACAGTCTCCGCCGACTACAGACAGACTGGATTGATCTGTATCAAATGCACTATCCCGACCCGAACACGCCGGTGGAAGAGACACTCGAAACGCTGCACGAGTTGGTCCAACAGGGCAAAGTACGGGCAATCGGGCATTCAAATTTCTCTGGTGAGCAGATTAACCAAGCAGGAGATGCATCCACGGCACGTAATTTTTCTTACTTTGTCACTGCGCAGAATGACTGGAGCCTCTTAAACCGTACAGTTGAAACAGATGTGATCCCAGCCTGCGAACAACATGGACTCGGCCAGTTACCCTACTTTCCACTCGCCAGCGGCATGCTGACTGGGAAATATCGACGCGGAGAAGATTTTGCTCCGGGGACACGCCTGGCCGTCCTGAAATTTGTACGCAATATGGCCTCCGAGGAAAATTTTACCAAGGTCGAAGCGTTACAGGATTTTGTTGCCCAGCGTGACCGCACCCTGCTCGAACTCGCCTTCTCCTGGCTCGCTACCCAGCCCTGCGTGACCTCGGTGATTGCCGGCGCCACGACGCCTGAGCAAGTGCGCGCCAATGCGGCTGCACCGAACTGGCCGCTCTTAACAGAAGAGTTAGCTGAGATTGATGCTCTCGCTCCTTTTATTCCGGCGCAGGAAAACCAGTCAGACAGCTCTGCGCCAAGAGCCGTGGAAAGGTCATGACCGATACATTGATAAGTTCCGAGAAACTTTCTATGGTCTTCAGACTGACAGAGCAGAGCAGCGCAATCATTTGATACGGCAGACCGGCAGCCAAGGAGGGAAAAGATGAGTAGTAACGGACACGCAACAACAGCACAGGTACGGGCACAGTTCGATCATCCCATCATCGACGCGGATGGACACTGGCTGGAATTTGGCCCCTTGGTCAGGGAGGAAATGCGAAAAATCGGTGGCGATAAGGCCGTCGAAGGATTCTCTTTTTTCCCCGAACTGGTTCAAAAAGAATTGGCCATGTCAGTGGCCGAGCGCCGGGCTAACGGGACCGGACAGCAGGCGTTTTGGGCGCTCCCGACCAGGAATACACGCGACCGGGCCACCGCCGTCATGCCGCAGCTCTTGTATGAACGGCTGGACGAATTTGGCTTCGACTTTAGTGTGATGTACCCCACCGCCGGCCTGGGCCTTCCTCTGATTCCTGATACGGAGCAGCGCCAGGCCGCCTGCCGCGCGTTCAATACCTTTAGCGCTGATTATTTTGGCAAATATGCGGATCGGCTGACACCGGCGGGGGTTATTCCCATGCACACCCCGGACGAGGCCGTTGCAGAGCTGGAATATGCAGTCACGCAACTGGGCTTGAAAGTCGTCATGTTGGGTAGCCTGATCCGGCGCGATGTTCCGGCCGCGACTGAGGTTCACCCCGATGCTGCGAAATTTGCCGCATATCGGGATGTCCTGGGTCTCGACAGCGACTATAACTATGATCCGGTCTGGGCCAAGTGCGTGGAACTCAAAGTCGCGCCCTCCTTTCATTCCGGCGGACGCGGATTTGCCATGCGCATGTCGCCGAGCAATTTTACCTATAATCACATCGGCCATTTCGCGGCCGCGAACGAAGCGGTGTGCAAGGCCCTATTCTTAGGTGGGGTGACGCGACGCTTCCCGCAGCTCAAGTTCGCCTTTCTCGAAGGCGGCGTGGGCTGGGCCTGCCAGTTGTACGTCGATCTGATCGAACACTGGGAAAAACGCAATATCAATGCTCTGGCCGAAGTTGACCCGGCCAACCTCGACCATACGCTGTTCCGTGAACTCGCCGAGCAATACGGCAATGCCACCATTGTTGAGGCGCTATGCCAGCGGGAAGCCGCCCTTGATACCGCCATGCCGCCCAAGGGTTCGGTCGATACCGGTGGCATTGAAAATCTGGATGACTACTCGGCCTGCGGCATCACCAAGGCCGAGGACATCAAGGACCTGTTTGCCACGAACTTCTACTTTGGCTGCGAGGCGGATGATCGGATGAATACCTTAGCGTTCAACCGCAAGAACAATCCGTTTGGCGCGCAGTTGCATGCCCTGTTCGGTTCCGACATCGGTCATTTCGATGTCCCGAATATGGCCCATGTCCTGCCCGAAACCTACGAGTTCGTGGAAGATGGGCTGATGACTGCGGAGAACTTCCGCGATTTCACCTGCGATAATCCGATTCGGTTTTTGGGTGGGACGAATCCGGACTTTTTCAAGGGAACGGCTGTGGAAGAGACTGCCGCTGCCGTCCTGGCGAAAGGTAGAGCCACAGTCAACGTGAACGGTCAGGCCGAGGGCCAGGTGGCAAAGTAATAAGCAATTGCTCCCTCTCCCCTGGAGGGAGAGGGGGACGAGGTAAACTCAGACACGACCATCCGCCCTCCCCGTTTGTATTTATTTTGCGCGGCGTCCGGCATCCGGAGCCATATACGCGAAAGCGAACACAACGGCGAGCAAAACGATAGTAGAAAGAATATCCATGCCTACAACTCCTCCAGCATTCGAGATGAGCCAACCTATAGGGACAGATTATTGTGTCCGACACGTGTTCACAATTCGTCTGCCGGCCCTACCCGTATGACTGAAAATTCACCCTGCTGAAACAGAATACGATCCGGGGGAGGGTCTCGCAACACAAAGCCCTCGCGACTCCCCCGCGCCCATTGCTCTTGGGTTACGGCATAGAACGGCTGGAAGTAGAGACTCTTACCCGGAGCGTAGCGACCCCGGTTGACGACAAAGACATCGACCCCATACCGAGCGTGAAGCCGATCAACCGTTGCAAAATCAGTGGCGTGAAAGGCCGCCAAGGTGGCGTCCAGGCGTTTCGCCATTATCTGATAATACCCTACGTACAGCGGCAGAGACGTTTCCATAGACGCCAAGACACCCCGGCGAGCGCGAGCAGACCGCACACAGGAAGCGCGTAGAGCGTATACCGATTGGGGTAATGCAGAACGAATAGGGTGAGGTGGGCGCTGATGAAGAGTCCGATTGAAACGCCGGCCAGTGCCCAAGCTTCCCGACCGATCACACCAGGGAGAAACCGCCAGGCGGCAATCAGCAGACCGCTGAGGAGAAGCGCAACCCAGGGATCAATACCTAAGCCGTTCCGCTTGGAGAAATAGAAGTGCCACGGGTCGGGATTAAAGAAATGACTCCGCCCGCCGGGCCAAAACTTCGGCATGGCATATGCCTCGGCAAAGGTGACTGTGCGGCCAAGCTCGGGCGGAAAGGGACGAAGATAGGCCAGGCCCAGGACCACAAGCGCCAGGCAGCCCAGCCCCACAAGAGCGAGCCGCCGCTCGGGCAGCTGCCGTTCTTGCCAATCTTGCCAAACGCGCAGCGCCAAAACAATCGCAGCACACAGGCCCAGATTTGCAGCTACTCGGGTAGAAGAGAACAGCCAGGAGCAGGGCACACCCGAGCGCGGTCTGACGCTGCGTGAGCAAGGCCCACATGCCGAACAGGAGAATCGGGGTGGCAAAGGAGCGCGGCAGACCGGCGTGCAGGAAGCGTAGTTCCGCCAGAATGAAAAAGGTCGCTCCGACGACTCCGCCCGGCAGCCCTTGACCAACACGCTGTCCAATAAGAAAGGCGAGTACCGTCCCAGCCGGAACCAGCAGCAATGGGACTGCCTCTGCGAGATGCTGCGGATCAACGACAGGGACAAACAGCCGAAAGAGGAATTGATAGCCATAGGGGGCGAGAATCGGCTGAGAAAAAAACTCCCGAGCGAGATCGTTTGGGAAGAGTGCGGGATCAATCCAGCGATACGTCCACCAGATGTGGTGCGCGAAGTCCTCATCATGCAGATCGGCCCGCAGCAGGGCGGGCAGAAATTCGCGGACAGCTACAATGCCAGCCAAACACGCGATCCAGCCGAGTGCGAAGCGTCGTCCCTGAGAATTTCCGTCCATACCCTGCGTTCACGAATCGGCAAAGGCGCTTCTCTCCTACAGCGGCTCAAAGCGTTTCCTTTTCAGCAGCTTCCCTCTTCCCGCGTTTCCCAACACATGCCCGTTTTCCACAATCACCTCACCCCGCGATAGCGTATGCGTCGGCCAGCCCGTCACCTGAAAGCCTTCGTACAGTTCATAGTCTGCGCGCGAATGCATATCACGGTGACGGATGGTGGTGTCTTTTTTGGGATCAAAGATCACAATGTCGGCATCCGCTCCAACGGCAATCGTGCCCTTTTGCGGATAGATACCAAACAGCTTGGCCGGGTTCGTGGCACTCACTTCGACAAAGCGGTTGAGTGAAAGTTTGCCTTGGCCAACGCCTTCGGAGTAGAGCATGGGGATAAGGGTTTCTAGGTTGGACATGCCGGGCAGCAAGTCATCGACCGTCTTCCCCGCTTTTTTCTGGGCCAGATTCCACCCACAATGATCTGTGGCTACAGTCTGCAAATTATCGGTGCGCAAGCCGTCCCACATGACCTGCATTTGGGACGCTTCTCTGAGCGGCGGCCAGCCAACGTAGCGTTCAGCGTCCGGCTCTTCAAAGCGTTCGCGGGAGAGATGCAAATAGAGGGGCCGTGTTTCGCCGTAGATGATCTGGCCGCGCGCGCGCGCCTGACGAATCGGAGCCAGCGCTTCCTCACATGACAGATGGACCAAGTAGATGGGGGCTTCGGCGTACTTGGCCATACTGATGGCGCGCTGCACCGCCAACCCTTCGGACTCTCGGGGACGCGAGTCGGGGAAATACTTTGGTCCGAGCTTTCCCGCTGCCGTCATTTGTTCACACAGATAGCCGATCAAACATTGATCTTCGGCGTGGATATTGGTCAGCGCACCGTGTTTGCCGGCCTGGGCCATAACCTTGAGATAGTCGACGGCCAGCTCGTCAAAACGCGCCATGCCGATCATGAACAACTTGAAGCTCGTATGGCCTTCAGCAATAACGTCAGCCATTTCATCAATAATCTGCTGAGTCGGCTCCAGGATGACAGGATGAATGCCGTAGTCGATGAGGGCTTTGTCTTTCGCTTTCTCCTCCCAGGCTTCAACACTGCCTTGGATCGATTGGCCCGCTTCGGGTAAGGCATAATCAACGATGGTTGTCACCCCGCCACACGCCGCCGCAACCGTTCCGGAGTAAAAGTCGTCAACCGAGCGGTGGCCCATCAACTCGATGTCAACATGGGTGTGGACATCCACCCCGCCGGGGAAGAGATAGTTGTCTGTCGCGTCGATTTCCCTAGCTGCCGGCCCAAGGCCCTGGCCGATCTGTTTGACTTTCCCCGCTTCAATCCCCACATCGGCTTGCGCGATTTCTCCAGCAGTCACCACTGTACCGTTGCGAATGACGAGATCCATGCTGTCCTCCTTTGTATGCAGATCGACTAACGCTCCACTCTTTCCCCCAGCTTGCGCGCCGCCTCAACCAGCGATTCCACAAGAACGGCGACATCAGGGTCGGCAATACTTGTAATCCCCGTGGGATTGGAAGCGAGTTGGTCCGTCTCTACCAGCCGGTGGGCAATACGCCACTGACCGCTATGTTTCACGAGGCGATCAACATAGCGGCCCTGGGCAAAAATTTTATATCCACCGGCAGTCGCCAGCGTGGCCAGCATACTGCACTGACCGGTCGCTGCGTCTCCGCTCACCTCGTACAGAAAGTTGGCCATCATATGTCGGCAGCGGATTTCCTGTACGTGGACATCGGCATAGCCGCGCAGGGCGGCCTGACCACGCATGGCCCGCGGGCCGACCTGAAAAATGCCGTCCGGCGTGAAGCAGGCGACCCAGGCTTCGGGGTTGAGGTCGTCAATCGCGTGGGCGTAGCGGGCAAAGAGTTCTTGGATAGCCAGTTTTTCAATCCATGCGTTGTCCATCTATTACCTCCTTAGACCATCAGATCATCAGATCATCAGATCAGACCATTTTGGCCGGGTTCGGTTGCTCATGCCCCAGGATGGGGTGGGGCTGATACGGCGCTTCGAGCGTCGCG
Organism: Binatia bacterium; assembly: GCA_963664395.2. Taxonomy (GTDB): domain Bacteria; phylum Desulfobacterota; class Binatia; order Bin18; family Bin18; genus Bin18. The sequence continues at coordinate 995,131 of OY761159.2, forward strand.
ACTTCCTCATCACTCAGGGCCATATCCACCGCCGCGAAGAGTTCTTCCAGATGATGTATCTTCGTGGCTCCGATTATGGGCGCTGTAACGCCCGGCGCCTGGAGTACCCAGGCACAGGCAATCTGGGTCGGGGAGACACCCCGCTGTTCGGCGACCTTTTCTACTGTCGCGGCAATAACGAAATCGTTCTCACGAAAATAATTGTTATGCGCAAACGCATCGGTTTCGGCGCGCTTGGTCAGGGCCGTGCTCCCCTCGGGCTGACGGTTACCGGCAAAGAAACCGCGCGCCAGCGGGCTCCACGGAATGAGCGCCACGCCTTGATCGATACACAGCGGATTCATCTCCCGTTCTTCCTCACGATAGATCAGGTTGTAATGGTTCTGCATGGTCACGAAGCGATGCCACCCTTCTTCCTTGGCCAGAGAGAGCGCCTTGGAAAACTGCCAGGCCGCCATGCTGCTCGCGCCTACATAGCGTACCTTGCCGCTGCGCACGAGGGAGTCCAGGGCTTCCAGGGTTTCTTCAATCGGAGTGGAAAAATCCCAGCGGTGGATCTGATACAGGTCGATATAGTCCATCTTGAGACGGCGCAAAGAATGCTCGCACGCCTCAATAATGTGCTTGCGGCTCAGCCCACCACGGTTTGGCCCGGGGGCCATCTTGCCCCATACCTTGGTGGCAACGACGATGTCATCGCGTACGGCCAGCTCCCCCAACCAGTGTCCGGTGATCTCCTCACTCAGACCGATCGAGTAGACGTCGGCGGTATCGAAAAAGTTTATGCCGGCTTCGAGGGCCAGGACGAAATGCGCGCGCGCTTCGGCCTGATCCAGCGCCCAGTCGCGTGGCATCGCCCATTCGGGCTGCGGACCGCCACCATAGCTCATACAGCCGAGACAGAGCCGTGACACGGTCATTCCGGTGTTGCCAAGCTTTGTAAACTGCATACTTCCTCCTCTGCACTATGGACGCGGTTGTCGTTGGGCGAAGTCTTCAGCAATCTCTGAAAACGTGGCCCAGCTCACTCCAGCATGACTATTGAAGTGTTCAATTAAACGCTCGTGCATCATCAGCACCTGCGGACGGCCGCTCACGTCAGGATGAATGGTCATGGTAAACACGGCGTAGTCATATTCACGGTAGATCCAGTCGAACTGATCCCGCCACATTTGCTCAATGTCGCGGGGATTCACAAAGCCATGGCTATTGGGCGATTTTTTGATGAACATCATGGGCGGCAGGTCGTCGAGATACCAGTTGGCCGGAATCTCAACCAAGTCGGTTTCTTCGCCACGCATGAGCGGCTTCATCCATTCTTCTGCCGGCTTGGAGTAGTCGATATTCGTCCAGGTATCTCCGACCCGGACATAGTAGGGATGGAAGTCGTTATGCATCAGACTGTGGTCATAGCGAAAGCCGTGCTTCAGCAGGAGTTCGTTGGTCACGTTCGAGAACTCCCACCACGGGGCCACATAGCCGGACGGACGTGTGCCCGCTTTTTCCTCGATGAGGCCAATTGTTTTGACCAGAACATCTTCCTCTTGCTGCGGCGTCATGGCGATCGGATTCTCATGCGAGTAGCCGTGCGCACCGATTTCGTGTCCGGCCTCGACAATCATTTGGGTTTGCTCGGGAAACGTCTCGATTGAGTGACCGGGAATAAACCAGCTTGTCTTCATGCCATACGTATCAAACAGCTTGAGCAGACGCGGCACGCCCACTTCCCCGGCAAACAGCCCCCGCGAAATATCATCCGGCGAGTCCTCGCCCCCGTATGATCCCAGCCAGCCGCCGACCGCGTCCACGTCAATACCATACGCCAGCTTAATGTCCTTTGTGGCCATATCTCCTCCCTTCTTTCGTCCAGGCTTCAGTGTGCTAGCTGGCTCTTATCCAGCACCCGATCCATAACGTATTGCGCCAACTGGTGGATGCATTCTTCCAGATGACAGTAGCGTCCAGGTCGCGCCATGCGCGAATTCAGCCCCTGCTGAACCGACTCGCACGCCCACATGTCCTGCTTGTTTATGAACTCGAGCCCTTCGACCGCGTGTTCGAGATGTTGTTCAAAATCCGGCATCTCCATAGCTGCTGGAGGAAAGCACAGCGCCAGGCTCCACGTAATCCGGTCAGCCGCCTGCGGCAATATCTGTCCATAAAACATGCCGTCGGGTAACGGCGTAAAGAGATGCGTTGGATAGATATTAATGAAGTCACCGCGCTGGCGTTCTTCGGGAGACAAGCTCTCAATCAACGGGAAAGGAGAAGGTAACCACTCGGTCTTGCCAGGTTCGGCTTCCGTCACCCCCGGTGAATAAAATGTTGCCCCCGGTGTTGCAAAATCCCCCCAGATGATCCCAAACGCGCCGTTATACGCTGCGTTGGTAATATTGTAAGCCTGAGGCGAAGCATTATGAACGGAATGGACTGGCATCACATCGTGCGGTCCCTTATGCAGACCAAGAACGTGGTAGGCCTCCATATAGTTCTCAACCATAATTTTCCAGTTCCAGTTACCCTCATAGACTAATGTTTTGACGGTCCGCATCTCACTGAGATTATAGTGCTGCAATCGCTCGGAGAGGGGAGCCAGCTTGGGCCCAAGCGGCTGTGCTCGCTGATCAAAATTGACAAAGATGAACCCCTCCCACGTCTCGACCCGTGGCGAGGCTAATTGACACTGTTTTTTGTCAAAGTTGTCCGTGCGTTGCATCTCGGGGGCGCCAATGAGTTCTCCTTTCAAGGAGTAGGTCCAGCCATGGTAGGGGCACTCAAAAGTGCGCCGATTACCCCGCCCTTCTACGACTTTCGTTGCGCGATGGCGGCAGACATTCGATAATACCCGGACCTGGTTTTCCTCATCTCGCACGACGATCAGTCGTTCTCCTAGTAGGGTCAGCGTAAAAAAATCTCCGGGCTTCTCCACCTGATCTACTCGCCCGACGCACAGCCACTCTTTCAAGAAGATATGCTCGACTTCTCGCTCATAAAACTCGCGTGAGGTGTAACAGGGAGGTGGGAGCGTCGAGGCTTGAGACGGCGGCAGCTGGGCTGCCATAAAATCACTCTTGGTCATTTCCCTAGTCATAGTCTTCTCATCCCCCTTTCGCGAGATACTCAGGTGAGCGCTCCCCTTATGCCGGACCCTAGCTGTGTCTTGCCGGGAGTGTCAAGGAAAACGATGAGGGTTGCGTAAAGGCGAAAACTTTCCGACATTGCTTCTGGATGGGCATGAGGAAAAAAGGGGGGCAAAAAATGAACCGAGAAGGCGGGTGGCGGGCGTGTCTTGAGGCAGTAGTGTTCACCGGTTTATTCGTCTTCTGGCTTATCTCGTCTGCCGCCCTGGCAGACGACGTAGCCAAGAGTCCGTATGGCCCGGACGATGAAATCGGAGTCCTGAACGAATTAACCGAGGCGAATACCCTGGCCGTCTTGCAGCGGGTCAGCAGCGGCAAAACCTATGATCTCAGCGTTGAGAACTTCGTTGGTATGCCCGGCCTGGCCGATCTCGGTATGGGCGACCCGCCTTTCCATATGTGGATGACGCATACGCCCCGAGGGATACGTATCGAAAAATTATCTCCAGCCGGCGGTCCCCCCAATCTCGCCTTGTACGATGATGCGTATACGCTGTCGGCCCATACCGGCACTCATATTGATGCGCTGAATCACCTGGGCCGGGGCGAGAAAATTTTTAATGGCTACGACGCCCCGACCTATTTGAGCGACAAAGGCTGGACCAAGGCCGGGGCGGACACCGTCCCGCCCATTATCACCCGTGGGATTCTTATTGATGTGGCCGGCGAGAAAGGCGTCGCCATGCTGCCGAACTCGTATGAGATTAGCATCGAAGATCTACAGCGAGTGATGAAGAAACAAGGCGTCCGCCTACAGAAGAATGATGCCGTTTTAATCCGCACCGGACGTATGACGGTCTGGCCGGACCCTAAAAAGTTCGTGCATAACGATCCGGGCATTACCAAAGACAGTGCCGCCTGGCTGGTCGATAACGGCGCGGTCATTATCGGTGCGGACAATATGGGGATCGAAAAATTTCCGATGGCAAAAGACAGTGTGCATGTCTATTTGTTTACCGAACGGGGGGTGTGTCTCCTCGAACTGCTATGGCTGGAGGATTTGGCCAAGGACCAGGTGTATGAATTCGCCTTTATCGCCGCGCCGATCAAAATGCGCGGCGCAACCGGCTCGCCGATCCGTCCGTTGGCGCTGCCAATTCGCGTAGCGCCGAGCGAATAAAAAGGGCGAGCGTCACAAGCCGGCCTCTCCCCTTCCTTGCCTGAGCCCCAGAGATATGATGGGCTGGCAGCGGTGCATACAGACCTACTTACTGTCCTCAAAAATCGTCTTCAGAGTCGAACCCGTGTCGTAGACGACGGCCAATCCGCCAAACGGGCAGCCGTGTTGGTCCCGTTCTTCGAGCGTGAGGGAGAATACCATCTCCTCTTTACGCTCCGAACGTCACACCTTCCGACCCACAAAGGCGATGTATCCTTTCCGGGTGGACGAGCTGACAAAGAGGATGCGTCACTCCTCCACACCGCCCTGCGAGAGTCTGAAGAAGAGGTCGGCTTACACCCGTCGGATGTCCAACCTATTGGCCCGTTGGACGACTTGCGAACGCACGCCACAGACTATGTCGTCACGCCCTATGTTGGTGTGATTCCCTACCCGTACGATTTTCAACCAAGCGCGTGGGAAGTGGCAGAGATTTTCTCTGTGCCGTTCGCTTTTCTCGAAGACCTCAGCAATCTGAATGATGAAACCTGGCTGCACGACGGCGAAACCATTCCCATTCAGACCTATCGCTATCAGGGCTATAAGATCTGGGGCGCGACACAGCGCATGATTCAGAATTTGCTGGAGCTTCTCGGCGCTTCCTGAGCAGGCGAAATTCATTGCATACCGCTCTCCTGCCTGACAACTTAATCTCGCCCGGCCTCAATGATCTTCTCCGCCAATCCAATCGGATTGGTAAAAATCACCTCATGACTGCCCGGCATTTGCACCAGGCGATACAGCCCCAGGCGGTTTGACATGCGTGGATGCCAGCCCCACTCCCCCGGCGGCAGGGCGATGTCTTCGGTGCAGTTCAGGAAACTCTTGGGCATGTCCAAGGCATAGAACGGCTTCATGTCGAGCGGGTCGCAAAACGGCTGATACGGTTCAGGCGACAACCGGGCGTAGGCCGACTGTGCCAGGGCGAGATCGGCATCGTTGATGAATGCCTCACGCCAAATTGGAAACGGCAGGGTCACGGTCCTGTCGCTCGACGCGGCAACCATTTCATCAAACAGTTTGCGATAGTGATCTGGAATCTCATCCATTAAACTATTGCCGTCCTCACACACAAACGCATTCCAGAAGATCAGACGCCGAATCCGCTCGGGAAGCGCCGGGGCGACTTGGGAAATAATCGTCCCGCCAAAGCTATGACCGAGCAGGACAATGTCGCGCAGGTCTTTTTCCAAGATGAAGTCGATAATCGACTGCGTGCACTGGGCATGATTGACGTTTTTATCAACGCCCTTGCCGTGCCCGGCTATGGTTGGGCTAAAGGCACGATGGCCTTTCTCCGCCAGGTGAGTCCGCACCGGCTCCCAGGCCGACCCGTCATGCCATGCACCATGAACCAAGACAAATGTAGACATACTTCCTCCCGTGCGAGTCTTGGTATGATATGCAACTACGCACTGTCAATGCACAGACCCCGGCTTACCCCGCCTCATACAGAATGATATTGATCGGAGCCAGAAATACAGGAGGGACGCATGCAGCAGTTCCACACCGAGCGGGAGCAGCGCTTCATTGATCTCGCCGCTACCTTAGCCGACGACTTTGCCACCCGTGCGGCCCAGCATGATGCAGAAGGCTCGTTTCCCCATGAGAACTACGAGCGGCTGAAAGAGACCGGCTACAGCGTACTGACCATACCTGAAGAGTTGGGCGGGATGGGCGCCAGCCTGTTGGAACGTATGAAGGCGCAGGAACGTCTGGCCCAAGGCTGCGGTCCGACCGCGCTCGCCATCAATATGCATTTCAATGTGATGAGTCTCCTCATCAACCTCTGGCAGAGGTCTCGCACGCCCCCTGTCGAAGCCATGTTGCGCCAGATCGTTGCCGAGCGTCTCATTGTCGGCGGCTCGGGTTCCGAGCCGGACAACGCCGTTTCCATCCTCCGTCCCCGGACCACGGCAGAACGTGTGGACGGCGGGTGGCGGGTGAGCGGACGCAAGATTTTCAGCACCCAGTCCATCGCCCTTGATCGTTATTTTGCAGAAGCAACCTGGAAAGAAGGCATCCACGCCGGGCAGCAGACCGGTACGATTATTTCCTTCCTGATTCCCCGCGACACTCCGGGTTTCATTATTAAAGACGACTGGCATACCATGGGCATGCGTTCAACCGAGTCGAGAAGCACCGAACTCAAAGACGCTTTTGTTCCAGAATCCGCCGTCTTCTTGCAACGTCCGGTTTTCGCCCGAGGGGGGATAACCAATCTGTTCCCACGCGCGCCGTTTACCATAGGGAGCGTGTATATCGGCATTGCAACCGCGGCCCGCAATTTTGTGGTGGAGTTTATGCGGGACCGGCCGCGCTTCCCGCTCACCAAACCGATGAGCCATCTGCCGAGTGTCTACAATAAAGTCGGCGAGATGGACGCCCTGCTTGAAACGGCCCGCGCCGTTGTGTGGAAAGCCGCTGCCGAGGCTGACCAGGAAACCCCACGCACCTGGCTTCGCAAAAGTGTGGCCGCCAGGATGGTCGCTATGGAGAATTCCGCTCGCGTGGTTGACCTCGCCATGCGGGCCGTGGGAGGAGCCTCATACTTTAAGCGCTTTCCCTTGGAACGCTATTATCGCGATGTGCGGGCTGGTCTGTTCCATCCTTTTGACAGCGATGAAACCTTGGAACTCCTCGGTAAGACGGCCTTCGGTATAGCCATGTACGATGAAGAGACGATTCGCGCCCTCAAGGAATTGTGAGAAAGGAACCCCTCATGTCACATCCAGTTCGCTTTGGCATACAGATCCCACAGCAGAACGGGGACTGGAACGATATGCTCAGGCTGTGGCAAGAGGCCGACAGTCTGGGGTTTGATACGGCGTGGGTCTTCGATCATTTTCTACCTATTTTTTCCGACCCAACCGGCCCCTGCCTGGAAGGCTGGACTGCCTTATCAGCTTTGGCTATGGCGACAAAAAATGTTCGCCTGGGCGTCATGGTTACGGGTAATACCTACCGCCACCCGGCCGTCCTGGCCAAGATGGCCACAACGGTGGATATCATCAGCCACGGACGGCTGATTTTCGGCATTGGCAGCGGCTGGTTTGCGTTGGAGCATGAGGCGTACGACATTCCCTTTCCCACAACAGGGGAACGGCTGATCAGTCTGGACGAATCCATCACCCTGATTAAGCAACTCTGGACCCAGCAGCGGGCAAACTTTACCGGACGCCATCACCATCTGCACGATGCGCCCTTTGAGCCCAAACCGCTCCAGCAGCCACACCCGCCGATTCTGGTTGGGGCCGGCGGAGAGAAGGTGGCTTTGGGCATTGTGGCGCGCCACGCAGACATGTGGAACACCTTCGGCACACCGGAGACCTTCCGGCATAAGATCAAGGTATTGGCCGACCACTGCGCCCATATCGGCCGTGACCCGGACGAGATTGAGAAGTCCGTCCTCATCTCGACGACCTTCTCCTCCGATCACAATATGCGCAAGCTGATTGAAGGCTATCTTGCCGTGGGCGTGACCCATATTATCTTTTCCGTTTCCCCCTCAACCGAGCCACAGCTCTTGCGGCGTTTTGCCCGGAACATCATGGCGACATTCCGCTAAATAGCCACACTACTTTTCAGACTGCACAGGAAAGGAGACAGTCCATGCTCTATGTGGTGACAACCAAAATTCTTCGGTCCCAGATTCCCGAAGATCAGGCCGCCGAACTGATCCAAAAAGAAATGGCCCATGCGCGCCAATTTATTGAACAAAAGAAAATCCTGGCGGCCTATCGCCGGCTCGGCGGTGGCGGCTCGTTCTTCATTGTCGATGCGGACTCGAACGAAGAGGTCCACCGGATTTTCTCCGGTCTGCCTCTGGCGCGTTATCTGGAGTTTGAGGTCACGCCGGTCCTGTTGCACCCCCTCTTTGGCGGGCCGGCATAAAAGAAGGAGAGACAGATGAACATCAACGAAGCTGTTGAGACCCTGTGGCAAACCATCCAGAGCGGGCAGTATCCGCCGCCAGGGTTGGAAAAAGCTCTGACTTTTGCGGATGCCTACAAAATTCAACTGGCGATTCTTGAACGACACATGACAGCGGGCGAACAGCTCGCCGGCTGGAAGGTCGGCCTTTCGTCCGATGCGACCCGTCAGATGTTTGGTCTTGATGCCCCTATCAGTGCCTATCTGCTTACCAGCCGTCGGTTCCAAAGCGGGGGCAGCTTCAACTGTGCCGACTTTCGCAAGCCTATCATTGAATCCGAGCTATGCATCATGATGGGGCAAAGGTTGAGGGGTCCCGGCGTCACCCGTGAGCAGGCTTTGGCCGCCGTGGCTGGTGCCGCTCCTGCATTGGAGTTGGTAGACATGCGGCTCAATATTGGTGCAGACCTCCCACTCGGCGTGGCCGATGGAGTGGCGCAGTGGGGATTTGTGACGGGTCCTGAGGTCACGCCCTACCCGGCTGCCTTGGACCTCGGAGCTATGACAGCAGAGACCAAGAGAAACGGTGAGGTTGTGGCAAGCGTGCAGGGCAAGGAGGCGATTGACGATCAAATTCAGACGATTGCCTGGCTGGCGAATCACCTTGCTCAGTTTGATCTGGCTTTAGAAGTGGGCCAGTGCATTATGACCGGCTCAATGACCAAGCCGACGCCCATTGAAAAAGGCGATACTTGGGAAACCACCTTTTCCTCGTTTGGAACCGTGTCGGCGACATTTTCATGAAGCGGAAGAGGATGTGGAACGTCTTGTGTTTCCTGAATAGTGCCTCCCTGAAAATATGAAGCGCAAACTCGCCGCCCTCCTGAGCGCGGATGTCCAGGGCTATAGTCGTCTCATGGGCGAGGATGAAGTCGCCACGATTCGGACGCTCACCGAATATCGGGAGCTGATGTCTCGGATGATTCGGAAACATGCGGGCCGGGTGGTCGATTCTCCCGGCGATAATCTCCTGGCTGAGTTTTCGAGTGTGGTTGATGCGGTGCAATGTGCGGTTGAGGTTCAGACGGAGCTTGCCCTGCGGAACGCTGAGCTGGCTGAAGACCGACAGATGCACTATCGCATTGGTATCAACGTCGGCGACGTGGTTGTTGAAGATGAGTGTATTTACGGAGAGGGCGTCAGCATCGCAGCCCGCTTGGAAAGCCTGGCCGAGGCTGGTGGCATCTGCATCTCAGGCGCTGTGCATGAGCAGATAGAAAACAAGCTCGCCCTGGCATTTGCGTATCAAGGCGAGCAGCGGGTGAAGAATACTGCCAAGCCCATTCAGGTCTATCAGGTGCGTTGGGAGGCGGCAGACCTCGCACCAACTACAATCGACAACAATCTCCTCCCTCTGAGACCGGACCCCCCAGGGCCAACGGGCCGTGGCTCGCTTATCATCCTCGGCCTTGTCGTCCTCGTGATCCTCGGTCTGGGTGCCTTCGCCCTCAAAGGCTGGTATCCGCTCTTATCATCGCCGGCCTTCTGGAATCCGCCCAGCCTGCCGCTTCCTGACAAACCATCTATCGCGGTGCTGCCCTTTACGAATATGAGCGGCGACCCGGAGCAAGAGTATTTCAGCGACGGCATCACCGAAGACATTATTACCGATCTCTCAAAAATCTCGGGCCTGTTTGTCATTGCCCGTAATTCTTCGTTTACCTACAGGGGCCGAGCGGTGGATGTTGAGCAGGTGGGTCTCGACTTGGGCGTCCGCTATGTTTTGGAAGGGAGCGTGCGCCGGACCAACGACCGGGTTCGTATCAGTGCTCAGTTATTGGACGCAACAACCGGCGACCATGTGTGGGCGGATCGCTATGACGGCGAAATGCAGGATATCTTTGCCCTCCAGGATCAGGTCACACAGCAAATTGTCCACGCCCTCCAAATCACCCTGACAGCGGATGAGCAGACTCGCTTAATACGAAAATCTACCGAGAATCTCGAAGCCTACGATTTCGCATTGCGGGGGGAAAGCTATCTGTGGCGGACAACCAAAGAGTCGGTTGTCCAAGCCCGGCACCTGTTTGAGCAGGCAATCGCATTGGACGCGGGGTATGCCGCAGCCTATGCCTGGCTGGGCTGGGCAGAATTCTTCGGCGTTGTGATGCAGTGGGAGCAAGACCCCCAGGCCTCACAGCGAGCGCGTGAGTTGGTGCAGCGGGCCGTAGCCCTGGACGATTCTTTGCCTGTCGCGCATAGGTTATTGGGCTATATCTATCTGTTCGAGAAACAGCATGAGCGGGCGATTAGCGAGCTTGAGCAAGCGGTGGCTCTCGACCCAAACGATGCGGACAATTACGCCTGGTTCGGGAACGCGCTCAATTTCGTTGGGAGACCACAGGAGGCCCTTCGATTCATACAGAGAGCCATCCGCCTCAACCCGCGTTATCCTTTTCTTTACCTTTTTTTCCTGGGGCATACCTACCGCACGCTCGGCTGGCCTGAAGAGGCAATAGCCGTACTAAAGAGAATGCTCGCGCATAACCCGGATTTTCTGCCGGCCTATTATAATCTGATTCCGGCCTATGCCGAGTTGGGACGTATTGAAGAAGCACGTACTGTGGCAACGGAGATTGTACGCCTCAGCCCCAACTTCTCGGTCGCAACCATGAACCAGGTGCTTCCGTACAAAGACACCGCCAGCCTCGATCGTATTCTGGCCGCCTTTCGGGCAGCGGGCTTAGAGGAAGAATGAGATCAGATTCTCCTAGGCCGGCAGCCCCGCTGTCTCGGGCAGCCCTAACATTAAATTCAAATTCTGAATGGCTACGCCGCAGGCACCTTTCCCCAGATTATCAAGAATGGCTATCAGCAAGACATGGCCGGCGGGATGAGACGCCACGTAGATCTCAAGTCGATTGGTATCGTTACAGGCCTGCGGGTCGAAGCTGTGTTCGTTGACTTCCAGTGACTTCTCGTTGGGCAGAACCTTCACAAACGGCTCATGCTGATAGCGCTCATAGAGGACTTCCCAGACCGTGTCGCCCGCTCCATGTTGTAGCAGACTGGTATGAATCGGCACCTGGACCCGCATCCCGTACCGGAACGGACCGACCGCCGGCACGAGGTGGGGTGCAGAGTCGAGCAGGCTGTACTTTGTCATTTCCGGAACGTGCTTATGCACCCGCTCCAGGGCATACGGCGCTTCGTACACCAACGAGCCCAAGCCCAGTTCGGTGTCCTCCCATTTTTCAATCAGCGGCCGTCCGCCGCCCGAATAGCCGGACAGCGCATGAATTGAAATCGGCGTGTTCTTCTCAATCAAGCCGGCATCAAGCAACGGCCGGACTAACAGCAGAAAAGCCGAGGAATAGCAGCCAGGGTTGGCAACATACTGTGCGTGTCGAATGGCATCTCGTTGGTGTGGCTGGAGTTCTGGCAGACCATACACCCAGCCGGCCTCGACGCGGTGCACCGAACTCGCGTCAATCAGCCGTGTGTTCGTGTGCGCTGCCCAGCCCGCAGCCTCTCGTGAAGCATCATCGGGCAGACATAGAATAGCCACGTCAGCTTCAGCCAACAACGCCCGACGCGCGGCCTCACTCTTGCGCTGTGCGTCGGGCAACGTCAATAATTCTACGTCGTGTCGTCCTGCCATCCATTCCCGGATGCGCAGTCCGGTCGTGCCAACATGACCGTCAATGTAGACCTTCGGGGGCATGCTCCTCACCTTCTTTATCCTGCTTCAGCTTCAGTCTGCTTCAGCCTGCATCAGCTTGGCTGAATGTTTTATCATACTGAGTGATCTCCCGCTAACGAGGATCACTCCCGGCATCGACAAAATCAAGAGGATCAAAAAAACTGAACGCTCACTCAACATGTCTTGCCCTATGTCTTGACAGACCGCTTCAGAGTATGCGACAGGTTAGGCGTGAGTGCATACAGTGGCGTAGAGAAGCAATTTTTTGTTTGAAAAGGAGGGTAGTATGGCAAAGTTACGCGTGATCTCGGCAGACTCGCACATGATGGAGCCGGCCGATCTGTGGCAGCAACGTCTGGACAACAAATTCCGTGACCAAGCGCCGAAAGTAGTCGAAAACCCAAAGAATCCGGGCTTTATCTTTGTGGCGGATGGCATTGACCCCTTTCCCGTCGCCGGTGGGTTCGGGGCCGGACGGTCCGGAGAAGAACTGAAAGACCATATGAGCAAAGGCTACGAAGCCGCCCGTCCGAGCGGCTGGGACCCGGTCGAACGCATCAAAGACCAGGAGATCGACGGGGTAGAAGCCGAGGTGCTCTACACCACACTCGGTATGCCGCTCTTCGGGCTACCCAATGCCGACCTGCAACGGGCCTGCTTCCGCTCCTATAACGACTGGGTCGCCGAGTTCTGTTCGCATAGTCCCAAACGCTTGTATGGCATCAGCCTGATCTCCCTCGAAGATATTGATGCGGGCGTCAAAGAATTGGAGCGGACGCAGAAGCAGGGTCTGCGCGGTGCCATGATTTGGGGCTCGCCGCCGGAGGACAAGCCGTATAGCAGCCACGAGTATGATCCCTTTTGGCAGGCAGCCGCGGAACTCCACATGCCGCTCTCACTCCACGTGATTACCGGCAAGAGTAAAGAGAGCAAGATCGATTTTTCGCAGATCAGCCTGTTCTATATGAACGTGATCCACGAGGTGCAACGTTCCCTGTCCACCATCGTTTTTGGTGGTGTGTTGGAGCGTTTTCCCGAACTGAAAATTGTGTCCGCAGAAAATGACACGGGCTGGTTTCCGCACTTCATGTATCGTATGGACCATGCCTACGATAAATTCCACGCTATGGAAAAAGAGCCCCTGCCGATGAAGCCGAGCGAATATGTCCGGCGGCAGGTCTGGGCGACCTTCCAGGACGACCCGGTCGGTCCGGCGACCTATAAGATCTTTGGCGAAGACAATTACATGTGGGCGTCCGACTTCCCGCATACCGACTCCACCTGGCCGGAATCCCGCCAGTGGATCAAGAAGGACTTCAACGGCGTGCCGGAGGAGGTCACCCGTAAGATCGTGTTTGAGAATGCGATCAAGGCGTACCGGATGGATGTGGACTAGTCGGCGTCGCTGATTCGTGCGAAGCGGAAAGGGTCAGGGAATCTTCCTTGGCCCTTTTGTTTGTCTTCATCCTGAACCGGTAGGAGGAGAGTCTGATGTCTATTTCAAGAAGCTGGCTGTACGGCACATTCAAGCAGATGATGGGATCCGGGAGCGGCTCTACGAGTTTGAGACTGTACGGGTGACGCTGGAGGTCAAGACCCCGCTTAAGGCAGCAGATGAATCTCCACTGATTATCGAAACGCTCGCCTCACAAGAACAGTGTGGTGTACCGTTTCGGGCCGGAGAAGAATACTTCGTGTATGCCTACCGCAGTCCGGAGGGCGATTTGAAGACTGATATGTGCACGCGGACGGTCACTGTCGCCCAAGCGGCTAAAGATGTTGCAGACCTAGTCAAGCAATAAGAAGCTGTTGGCACATCCCTTCCGCTTGGAATAACGGCGCTGTCAGAGAATGCAGACTGCATAGTTTCCGTCCCGGCGTGTGCGCTTCAGGCAGCCTCTCCGCCTTTCAAGAAAACGGTAATTTCCTCAAATGCGCGGGGGTCCTGCATAAAGAACAAATGGCCGCCTTCAAAGAGTGCCATTTGGGCAGTCGGAATCTGTCGGAGCAGCGCTTCCTGATTCTCGACCGGGGCGACTCCGTCATACCGTCCGCCACAGATCAACACCGGCATAGTGAGCTGAGGCAAGCGGCTATAGGTAGCGTGTCCTTGGCGGGCTTCGATCTGGCGGCGCGCCCCAACGACCTTGCCGGGTTCGTCAGCGCCTACTGTTCGAATAGCCAGCATCTCGTCGGTTAAGGTCCGGAACTCCCGGACGTTGGCTGCTTGCCAGGCCGTGTCACGTCGCAGATCACTCAGCTCAACCACCCGCCGAGCCCAGTCTTGCGCGGAGAGATGAGACAGTTCGTGCAGGGGATACGAGGCGCCGCCCTCCCCGCCGCTGCTTGTACAGCCGAGCACTAACCGCGCAACGCGGTTCGGATAGCGCAGGGCAAATTCCTGCGCGACCATGCCGCCGAAAGAGATCCCCATGACCAGGCAACGCTCCCACCCGACCGCGTGGAGCAGCCCGTCCGCATCAGCCGCATAGTCCGCCATGGTGTAGGCAACGTCAGGTTTGTCCGTTTGGCCCAGGCCACGTTGGTCATAGGCGAGCACTTCAAAATGCTCGGTGAGAGGCGAATCAAACGCATTCGGCGAGCGCCGCAGATCCCCACCCGTTCCGCTTATGTACAGGAGGCGCGGGCCAGCCCCGCGCAGTTCGTAATACATCTGAATGTCGCGGACAGCAGCAAATGGCATAGTGGTCCTCTTCTACACGCCCAGGGGAGCTACTATTTTCCATGAATCCGTTTATGGCACCCCCCGCACATTGCGGTCAGGTCACGGAGTCGCTCCCTGCCGTCGTGCCTATAAGTTTCATGCTGTACCTGAGGCATTGGCACCGTTCGCCTGTCATGACACCCTGCACGGGCAAAGTCAAGGAACATGTCGGCGCAGCGCGTTGACGCTCACTAGGGGGAGCGATAGGCTACGAAGCTCTCACAGCACCGGCTTTAAGAGCTATGCAAAGGAGTTGGAGCGGCTATGAGCACAGAAAATATTGGAGCGCAAACAGACCATCCAGTAGCGAATGGAGCATCTCGGACCGAGAACCTGGAGGCCTCAGGTCCGCCGCGTCCAACCATACCCGCCCATATTATTCAGAACGATCAAGAAGCTATTGAAGTCGCGCACCGTTTAGCCAAAAGCTTTGCGCAAGAAGCGGCTGTTCGTGACCGAGAACGTCGCTTACCGCTCGCCGAGTTGGACGAATTTTCGCACAGCGGCCTGTGGGGCATGACCGTGCCCAAAGCCTATGGCGGCGCTGAGGTTTCCTATGTCACGGTGGGCGAGGTGATTAAAATTATCTCCGCGGCCGACCCGTCGCTCGGGCAAATTCCCCAAAACCATATTGCCGTGCTGGATATGATTCGTCTGTGTGCCAGCGAGGAGCAAAAGAATTTTTTCTTTAGCGAGGCCCTGAAAGGCGTGCGCCTCGGCAATGCGTTTGCCGAGAGAGGCAGTAAAACCGCCGGTCATTTTGACACGCAGATACGTCCCCACGGGGACGGCTATGTCGTAAACGGCCAGAAGTTTTATTGCAGCGGCGCGCTGCTCGCGCACCTGGTGCCGGTCGTAGCGACCGATGAGCGCGGCAAAGCGCAGCTTGCCTTTGTGGAGCGCGTCGCGCCGGGGATGCGCATTATCGATGACTGGTCGAGTTTCGGCCAACGTACCACGGCCAGCGGGACGGTTCTGCTGGAGGACGCATTTGTGCCGGCTAGCCATGTGATCCCAGCGCATGAGGCGTACGACAGACCAACCGCGAACGGGGGAGTCTTACAGATTATTCATGCCGGAATCGATCTCGGTATTGCCCAAGCTGCCATTGACGAAACCATCCACTTTGTCCGCAGCTATACCCGTCCGTGGATCGATAGCGGTCAGGAGCACGGCTATGAGGACATGTACTCCATTGCCCAAATAGGAGACCTGAAAATGCGCTTGCACGCGGCAGAGGCTATCCTGGACCGGGCTGGCCGCACGGTCGATGCGGCAATGGCCAATCCGAATGAAGACACTGTGGCCGCGGCCTCAATTTCCGTAGCAGAAGCAAAAGTTCTGACCACGGAAATTGCTATTCAGGCGACCAATAAATTGTTTGAACTCGCCGGCACTCGCTCAACATTAGAGGAGTACAACCTGGACCGTCACTGGCGGAATGCCCGTACCCATACGCTGCACGATCCCGTCCGGTGGAAGTTTCAGGCAATCGGCAATTACTATCTGAATAATATCAAGCCGCCACGCCACGCCTGGATATAAAGAAACAGGCCAAGGAGAATATATGAGCCAGGTGTCCTCGCAGGCCACCGCTCCAGCGGAGCAAGATATTCGAGTCGCCGCGCCAATGGCGCGGGTTGAGGCTCCGGCCCACATTATTCGTGACGATCAGGAAGCCATAGCAGTGGCCCAGCGTCTGGCCGAGCGCTTTCGGCAGGAGTCGGACAAACGTGACCGGGAGCGCCGCCTGCCGCGCAAAGAACTGGACGAATTCTCCCAGAGCGGATTATGGGGCATCACTATTCCGAAAGAATACGGCGGTGCGGGAGTATCGTTCTCGACCGCGGCCGAAGTGGCAACGATTATCTCTGCCGCGGATTCCTGCCTGGGCCAGATTCCACAGAACCATTACTATATGGTTGAAGCCCTCCGGCTGGATGGGACTGAGGAGCAGAAGCAATTCTTTTTTCAGCGGGTGCTGGAGGGCGATCGTTTTGGGAATGCCTTTGTCGAGGTTGGCACCAAAACCGTCTTTGACTTCCAGGCGCGTCTCACGGCCAAAGGCGATACCTATATCTTGAACGGTAAAAAGTTCTATTCCACCGGCGCGGTGTTTGCCCACTGGGTGCCCGTTGTCGCCAAGGACGACCGGGGCCGCATCGCCATCGTCTTTGTCAAGCGCGATGCTCCGGGCGTGACCATCATCGACGACTGGTCCAGCTTCGGCCAGCGCACCACAGCCAGCGGCACGGCTGTTTTCGAGCATGTCGCAGTCAACGCTTTTGATGTTATTGATCACCATGCCGCTTTTGACCGCCCAACGACGATGGGCGCAGTGGCCCAAATTTTTCATGCCGCGGTCGATGCCGGTATCGCGCGGGCGGCCCTGGCCGATACGATCAATTTTGTCCGCCAGTATACGCGCCCGTGGATTGATAGCGGCCAGGAGCACGGCTACGAAGACCCGTACACTATTTATCAAATTGGCGAGCTCGAAGTCCGCGTGCACGCTTCAGACGCATTGCTCGAACGGGCCGGCCGTTATGTTGATGCTGCCGTAGCAGCACCGACACAAGAGACGGTTTCCGCAGCCTCGGTTGCCGTAGCCGAAGCCAAAGCCATGTCCACCGAAGTCTCTCTTCTGGCAACAAACAAGTTGTTTGAGTTGGCCGGAACACGCTCAACGCTGGAGGAGTACAATCTGGACCGCCACTGGCGCAACGCCCGCACCCATACGTTGCACGATCCGGTGCGCTGGAAATACCACACCATTGGGAACTATTGGCTGAATGGCGTCCCGCCGCCCCGCCACGGCGCGAGTTAGTCCACTGCTTTGATAAAGAGTTTTCTCTGTCTATAGGGGGTCAGGTAGTACCATCCACTGCCAAACCGGCTTAAACCCGCTCCCTGCCCGCCGTCGCAAGCAGCCGAGTTCGCACCTCATCAGAAAATGTTACCCGGACGAAACGACTCGTCGGATAAAGGTAGTCCTCCCCTGACTCATCAACCACGCGTATGCAATCGACCTCTGCTGCCTTCTGGTCTGGAAGGACTTGGTACACCTTCCAGACTTCCAGGTCTTCGTAGCTTTCATTTGTCACGCAAATGGCGAATTCACATTGCTCTGTTGGCATATATACCAGCCTTAATCTAAGACTCGTTTGACCTTCATCTTCTGCCGACCAACGCCATGAGCTTCATACCAGTGCAACTCTGCCAGGCGGACCTCGTGGTTGGGGAAACGCACGCGGCCAATACCTTTGAGCTTACGCCACCGACGCCCGCCGAATTGTTCCCTCAATCGCTGCCGCTCGCGGATGGACAGATTGACAGCGATAATTTCAATATCCGTTAATTCGCCGAGGAGTTCAAAGCCGATCCCTACGCTGTGGAGCATAACCGTCGTTCAATTCACATTCAAGATACAAGCCTGCCTGCGACGCCTGAACGTAAACCGGAAATCACCAACCCGGCGCCACCACTCACTTCGACCGTCTGAGACAAGGAGGTAACCGACGAAACGGACTATATGGATTTTCGCAACCGAGAGCAGAAAACCCCTCCACGAAGACCGCACTTAGTCGAGCGATAGACATGTTATTCATTTCCCACACTTGGATCGTGGTAAAGATTATAGAGACAGATAAGACGGTTGCTCCAAACAATACCCCAATTGGGCGAATTGGACGGGGGTCAGGCATTGGTTGTACAGGCGGTACTTCGCTGGTCGCAGAGGCGCGACCGGCTACCGTAGGTCCAGGGAGTAAAAGGCGAGACTTTGATGTTACCTGCCTGGTAAAGCCCCGATGAGTTAATAATTTACCGACCTTCTGAATGTTCTGTGTGAAGCTATCCCGTGCAGCTTTAACGACGTAGACACGCTGTTCTTCGATCCACACTAGAATGCGTCTGTTCAGCTGTTGAATTCCAGCGTTTAGGTCTCCAATAATCTGCGCCTCTACTCGCTCTTTAATGTTGTCCAGATTCTCCCCCGCAAATAGCCCGACGAGTGCCCCGACTCCCGCACCTATGAGTGTCCCTACCCCTGGAGCGATGAAGGTTCCGATGATCGCACCCGCACCAACTCCGCCAGTCGTGGCGGTCATCCTATCTATCCCTATATTTTTTGCCGCGGCACTGATCGTAGCCTGTATCCCAGCCGACGAGAATCGTGGAGGCATAAATTGTCTCTTGGGGTTCAATCCGCGATATTGGAAAATGAGAGCGACCAGACAAAGAGCGAGAGGAATGAAGAGGAGATAGGGTTGCTTAAACACGATGGCCGGGGGATTCGGGAGAACAACGCAGACTGTAGGCACAAGGAAAGAAACCAGTAGAAACGAATTCCGATATAAGGTGGCCCACCAGTAACGACGACGCGCGGTATAGAGGTCACGAAAGAGCGAGAACAGAAATTCATCGTCGGCCACCTTCGCACGCTTGCAGAGGCGATCTACTTCCGACTCAATGTCGTTAACCAACTCGACCCAGAGATCCTTGATGCGCTCTTTAACAGCCGTATCCAAGTCCGAACTCGATCCTGCTACGTGGATACAATAACGAATGTTCTCTTTAGCATCCGCAACCGCCTGTTTGTAAAATTCCTCATATACCTTTCCCATCTTTAAGAAGCTCATGTTGATCTGTTCATCAATGTGAGCTTCGTCGAAAATGTCTGTAGTAACCTCTGCCGTCCGCCCCGAACTAGCAGTTAGACTTTCTGCGATCAGAGTATAAGCCGTTGTGAGCAGAATAAACGGCTGCGCGTCGGCTGTTTTCGATGTGTCAGGGTGAAGCTGTTTGGCTCGCTCTCGGTAGCGAACCTTGACTTGATCGAGTGAGGCGTTTTCGGGAACGCCGAGAATGGCATAGGCGGTCGTGAGGTCCATAATGTCATTTTGCCCTACGCCGGTGTGTGCTCGGCCAGAAAGCGCTCGACGGCCTGCTTGGCAGTCGGGATATGCTCGGGCTCTTTCCAGTGCTCGACCAGCGTTGCCTGTGGGGCGATCTCGGCAATCTCTCGGGATGTCTCCTGCGGATGATAGAGGTCGTCTCCCAATAATACTAACAATGGCGTTTGACAGTTTGAGACAAACTCTTTCGAGACGTTGAAGAGGAAGTCTCCACTATACATGTTTGTTTTGAATGACTCCCACGCCTCGTCACCAACGTCGGGCCGGGAGGGTTTCAGCTCGGCGGCCCAGCCATCAAACATTTCAAAAAACGCCTGACGATTGTTAGACAGACCAATAGTCTGAAAGAGAATAGCCGATGCGACACGTTGCGGCGCGGCCTGGATGAGTCCCATACAGTATGGTCCGCCAATGCACATGCCGGCCACATGGAAATTCTCAACCCCCAAATGATCCATCAATGCCAGTTGGTCTTCCGTGTAGGTATGCCAACTGTCCGCAGCACTGATCGGGGCGGTTGATTGTCCAGCGTTGCGTTGGTCCATTGCAATAACGCGATAGCTGGGTGAAAGTTGCTCAATCGGGTTCCAGGGGGTTTTCTCCCAAAAGGACACGGACGAACGCATGCCGCCCGGTGCGATGAGTAAGATCGGAAATCCTGCGCCCTGCTCTTCGTAATACAACTTGGTCTCGCCACGTTCGAATATCGGCATATATGTCTCCCTTCGCCTTTTTTCACCAGAAGATAGAAACTTCCAACGTCCTTTTCAAGCTGCGCCCGGACCTGAGCAGGCCGGACGCTTGACATGGGTCTGCCTCAATAGGGTAGAGTGGCCCCAAATTGAGTAGAAATCCCGAATCTTCCGGACGAAAGAAGGAGTGGATGATGAAACAGCATCGCGTCATATCCGCCGACTCGCACGCCATCGAACCCCCTGACCTGTGGCAACAATACCTGCCCTACGCCTACAAAGACCGTGGCCCCCATGTTGTTTCGGAATCTACGGGAGATATCTGGGTGTGTGAGGGCATGCAGTCGCACGTTGCAAAACGTCCGATGGGCGCGGTGGCAAGAAACAGAGAGAAGGCATATGCCGCGGCGGCAGCAGGCGATAAACGCTACGCCACGGATGCGAACGATTGGAACCCGGATGCACGGGTGAAGTATATGCGGCAGGACGGAGTGGATGCCGAGGTGCTGTATCCTAACTACGCCATGCGGGCCTTTGGCATCCCCGACCAAGACCTACAGCAGGCCGTCTGCCAGGCGTATAATGACTGGCTGAGCGACTTTTGCAGCGCCCATCCAAAGGAATTATTCGGTATTGCCGTGGTGCCGGCCTTTGATGTTGACTGGGCAATACGGGAGTGCCGGCGAGCCAAGGAAAAAGGACTCGTCGGTGTACTTTTGCCTCAAGATACCCCCGACGGCTCACGCTATTCGGCAGCGCACTGGGACCCGCTGTGGGCCACGCTGGCCGAACTCGGTATGCCGCTCAGCCTGCATATTATTGCCTCTGGCCATGCCAACACCAATTGGACGCGGGATGAGACTGGCGAAGAAAGTGCGGCGGTCGGCTACGCGGTCCTGCCGGTACGCATGGCGCGGGCGTTTGGCACTTTTATCCTGGAGGGCGTGTTTGACCGTCATCCAGGCTTGAAACTGATTTCAGCCGAGAATGAACTTTCGTGGGCCGCCAATTTTCTGAGTCGCTTGGACTGGGGCTATCACCGCCGCACCATGGCCAAAGACCCCATGGTCAGGTGTCAGCGCTTACCCAGCGAGTATTGGCACGAGCACTGTTATCTGACGTTTATCGATGACCTGCCGGGAGTCATGCTGCGTGAGTTTATCGGGGTGGATCGCATCATGTGGTCGTCAGATTTTCCCCACCTTGACAGCAGTTGGCCCGAATCCCAGCGCTTCTTGGAGAAACATCTGGCCGCTGTCCCCGCAGATGAGGCCCGACCGATTGTCGCGGAGAATTGTATGCGCCTGTATGGTTTGGGGGAGGTTTGATCTGAGGGTCTTCCGGAAAGAACAAGATGGGTCCGGGGACCCATCCTCCTCTCAATATCTACGAATCGGCACTCAACAATTCGGCCAGCCGCTCGTCCGCGTAATACACGACAATCGCACGTTCGGCGAAGTACCATTCCCCACCATCACGGACAAAGCGGTCGTCATATCGACCAATTGCCTGACGCGGTGTGGTTTCGTCTTTAGCGATGAGGTCGGCGTCCATATAAGACACCACCCGCGCTTCGTCTCCGTTCAGATCAATCTGAATGTTGGATATCTTATGGCGGAGGTGGGTCAGTTTCGCCCGGAAGTATTTATGGTAGTTCGCATACCATTCGCGCACAGCCTCACGACCGTTATAGCCGTCGTTGTCTTCAAGGCTGACCACTAGCCGTCCGTTGGGATGAAAGAGCACGGCCACATCATCCGCGCTGCCGCGATCGACCGCATGACAATAGCGATCAATCACCCGACGAATGGCGGCTTCGTCCATGACCCGACGCATTTCGTCACTCATTGGCTTGCCTCCTTGTCAGTAGTTTACGATTCCATGCTTCGACTGGACCTAGCCCTATAGGCTAGGCGATACATAACCGGAAAAAACAAAAGGGCACAATCGCGCCTCACTCATGCCCTTGTCGGGTCCACAGCAACAATTCCTTCTGTACCATAGCGAACGAAATCAGAGGTGTTCAATGTAAGGATATACGTCACGCTGTGAACCCTCATGGCAGCCACAAGGCGGGCGTCATATACTTGAACACCTGAAACTCCGAAGGAAACGACAAGCCGACGCCATTCAGTGTATACCGCAGGTGAATCCGGTAAGAGGGGGAAAAGCCGCTCCACAAAGCGCAGGAGTCGGTCAGCTTTGGCAGAGACCAAACCAAATCCGTTCCTTTCTATTGGCCGAGTAGCGACATTCCAGAATTCGACAAAGTTCTGGGGCGTAGCACGCAACCGGTGTCCACCGGCACGGAGCTTCCGCACTGCGGCGCGGATAGTTGCATGAAGCGGGTGAGCGCGGTCTGCAAATCGCAGCAGGACGTTTGTGTCTACGAGGTAGGTCACAGCTAGGGGTGGTCTTCGTAGATGCCCTTACGACTAACGGCGTAGTCTGAGAGCGAAGGAGCATTAGGGTCAAGGTCCGCCGCAAGAGTATCGGCCAGTTGGTCTGTTGTCACTTCAAATTCAGCCTCTGTCAGTTCGGCGGGTATTTCCTGAAACGCTTCCCCTCCAAGATGCTTTGCAAGGCAAGTGACGAAGGTCTTGATCTCGTCTAGGGAAAGCTTGGCACGGAATCCATCCCTATCTTCAAATGAGAAGCCACCCACTTTATCGCCTGCGTTAAAGGGTTCGACTTTGAAGTGCGCGACAGCATTTCTCAACTTCTTGACCACCTGTCTTAGGTTGGGCTGGTGTTCGTGACCATACGCGCACTTGCCAGGCTTTATAGAACCCGACCTTATACCCCACTTAGAGAGCGAGTCGAAGTCGTCTTTCGGAATCTTTTCATACAAGGTCTCCTTTGGAAGGACGAGCAAGCCAAGAAGGCAGTTGACGAGAAGGGTCGCGTCTAGGTTTCCCCCATAGTCATTGACGAGGGTGAGCGTACGACGCATGAAGTCCTGTTCGAAATCATTTTCGTACTCCATGGGTATCTCCTGAGGATATAGTCTATGACATATGCCCTATTGAGGATGGCCAAGCCTAGCAACTGTTGCAGTATTTAGCCATCCAATAGTGACAGTCCACTACGCCATCGGCTCTAACACCACCACCGGAATCTCGCGCTCGGTCTTAGCCTGATAGTCGTTATAGGGCGGATAAATGACCGCCATTTTTTCCCATAGCGCAGCCCGCTCTTCTCCACTGGCGGTTCGTGCCTTGGCCTTAAAACATCTGTCCAGCACCTGCACCTCAACCTCTTCGTTTGCGGCCAGATTCAGATACCAGCCGGGATGTTTGGGTGCGCCGCCTTTGGAGGCGACGATAATATAGTTTCCATCAGCCTCGCCGTAAATTAAGGGCATGATGCCCGTCTTGCCCGACCGACGACCCGTTGTGGTCAGCAACAGTGTCGGGAGGAGCCCTGGCCCGCCAACCGGCGCGGAATCCCACATATGCCCGTCGGCGCCATCCGTATCGAGGTAGCGCTGTAAATGGTCTGCAATCCAGCTTGGTAGATTATCCGGTACTTTGACATCACTCATACTATTCTCCTTTTCCTTTGATTGACTATCTGACACACTGAAACTCACTGTTCCGGCAGGTCTTCCAATAGCAGGGTTCGAGCCGCCATGATGACATGCTTTTCAACCCCATTCCGCCGATGTTCATTGGCCGCTAAAAACTCCTTGCTTTCCACCATATCAATAAACGCTGCGCGGCTTGGATAATAGACGAGGATCGCCCAGTCCCAGTCCACATCGCCCCCTTCATGCAGGGCTGCTTCTGCTACAGGCCCCGCCCAGAGCACCCGTCCGCCTCGGTCTTCAACGAGCTTCTGGACCGGCTTGGTATACCGAGCGTAGGCTTCCCGGCCCGTTCCGTCTCCGTCCAGCGACTGCGCCCGATACTTGATCAGATTGATCATCGTGACCGGGCCTTCGTCGGGCGACTCGCGAAGTACATCGACGTTGAATGTGCTCATAGGCTTCTCCTCTTGAAATGCTCAGATTGAAATACTCAGAACAGGTCAAGCTGCTTCTTCTCTTCACTCGCGTTTTCCAAAGGATGGAAACCCTGCGCTTCAGCCCACTCCGGATCGGGGCCCTGCCAACCGAAGCGTCCGAGATCGGTCACTCCTTTGACACTAAAAGTGATCCCTTCCTGCTCAAGCAAGGTCTGCTGACGTTGCCCGGTACTCACTCTGCCTTGCGCATTGATAACCCGCTGCCAAGGAACGGGAGGGTCAGGCTGTCCATCCCGTAGAGCGGCCATGGCGTCACCAACTTCCCGTGCGGTCACAGACGCGCCCATGACTTGTGCGATTTGGCCGTAGGTGGCGACACGCCCGTATGGAATCTGCCGGGCAATCTCGTAAACGCACGAAAACACCGAACGCGGCCCGTCTGCTTCTCCGTCTCGATCAGGATGGTGCATTCGGCTTCCTCTCCGTCTCGATCAGGTAAAGCGCGGCATCACTTTCGTGGCGAAGAGTTCGAAGCTGCGCAGAATGGTATCACGCGGCAGGAGCCCATCGCCTAACAGGAAAAACATTTCGTCCGTCCCGATTTTCTGGGCCAGCTCGATTTTGCGCGACACGCTGTCCGGGTCCCCGATCAACGGCTCGGCAACACCTAGTCCGAACGGAATGCCCCACTTTTCCCAGAACCAGCGGGTGTCCGCCATGATCTGGGGCGTTTCCGAGGGGTTCTCCGTGAGTACGAGTTGGCCGCCTAAGGCCAATTCGGTGCCAGGTTTCACCGTCCGCCCCGCCTTTTCCGCCTCTTCCCGATAGACACCTTGGAGGCGGGCACATAACTCCTCGTGCAGGAGAATAATAATCGGTTTGCCGCCTTCTCTACCCCAATAGCGAATGGATTCCGTATTATGGGTAAAGCCAGCATACAGCGGAGGGTGAGGATTCTGGTACGGACGTGGCGCAATGCCAATCTCTTCGATGCTCATATCGTCCTTCACCCCAGCGCCAAACTGTGTATACGCTTCCATGGGATGCGGATTTTTTGCGCCCTCGGGTGGGAACTGCCAGAACTCGCCTTTATGTGAAAACGTGTCGTTGCTCCAGGCTTTCTTGATGACCGCGACCGATTCTTCAAACGCTCTACGGTTTTTGAGATCGGACTCTTGTTTCTTATTCCAATGGCCGACGGCTTCGACGCCGGGCAGGCTGCCGTAGTTCTGGACCCAACGGGCTTGGTAGCCGCGCACAAAAGCGACATTCAGGCGGCCCTCCAGCATATGATCCAGCATGGCCACATCTTCGGCTACGCGCAGGGGGTTGTGGGTGCTGAGGACGTAGCCAAGGATGTCCACTTTGAGGCGCTTTGAGTTTTGTCCAATAAACATGCTCAGCAAACCGGGGCTGCCGGTGGCTTCCATACCCTCAATCTGAAGGTGATGCTCGGGGTGTCCGAAGCCTTCAAAGCCAGATTCGTCACAGACCGTGACGTACTCTTTGAGATCTTTAAGCATGCGCTGGTAGAGCTCGGGCCGCTTACCCGCCATGCCGCCTTCGAGCTCTTTTCGGGTTCCCACCGTACAATAGGCAATCGCGTGAAATTTCATAGCGTTTTTACTGTAGCCTTTCGTGTCTTCATCTTTACGCCGGCACAGCACCCTTGAGCAGAATGCGCTGATGGATACGACGTTGGCCTGGAGGAAAGTCCATATTGACCGAATGCGTCACACTGCGGTTGTCCCACATGAGCACGTCGCCGACCCGCCAGGCATGATGATACTGATATTGTGGCTGCGTCATGTGGGCATGGACGTGATCGAGCAGGGCGTCACTTTCTTCCCGTTTCATATCCGGGATGCGGTCAGTCCGGTTTGAGTTGAAATAGAGCGCTTTTCCCCCCGTCTCGTCATGCGTGCGAATCAGGGGATGAACGACATCCGGCGTTTCGGCCGCTTCTTCCCTGGTGCGCTGAACCGCCCGGGCCGGGGCGCGCAGGGTGTCATAGCTGTGAATGGCCCGCAGTCCGTCGAGGCGGGCTTTCATGTCTTCAGATAAATCTTCGTAGGCCGCGCGCGCATTGCAAAAACGGGTTTCTCCTCCCTGTTCGGGGATTTCCAATGCCTGCAAGAGCGTCACTTTTGCCGGAACCGCAAAATACGAGTCGTCCGTATGCCAACCCGAGCGCCGGTCGAAGAGCAAGTCCGCTGGTTTGTCTTCCGCTTTTTTATACGTACTGTTAAAGACTGAGACTTCCGGGGCCGCCTCAATACGCATATTACGCAGCAGTTGCACCTGCGGCTCTCCAAAATAGCGGCTGACTTGGGCAAAGGTCGTGGGTGCCAGCGGCTGTGTCCGTAAGCACAGCAGGTGATACCTCAAAAAGGCAGCTTTGAGTGCCGCTACGGTCGTGGCGCTGACCGGCTGTGTCCAATCGACACCTGAAACCTCGGCACCGAGGGCATCACTTAATGGAGTAATCTGAAGCGTCATAACTATTCCTTCCACATCGCTGGACCCATTCCAGTGGGCCCATCTCACGAGTCAGTTTTATCTTTCTCTTTATGCCAGGCAGGTGAGAAGAAAATCAAGCATCAGAAATGTGCCAGATAGCCACCGTCAACCGCAAGAACTTGTCCAGTGATGTACGAGGCCGCTGGCGATGCCAGGAAAACTGCCGCGCCCGCGATTTCCGACGGCTCGCCCCAACGCCCGAGAGAAGTCCGACGTTTCAGCATGTTGGCAATTTTCCGGTCCGCGACAAGGGCCGTGTTTGTCTCTGTGGCAAAAAATCCCGGCGCGATGGCGTTGACGGTAATGCCGAATGGCCCCAGTTCAGCCGCCAAGGCCCGCGTCAGCGCTTCGAGACCACCCTTGGTCGCGGTATAGGCGGCATCCCCACTATTGGCAATCGGGCCGGCGATTGAGGTGATATTAATAATGCGCCCACCACCCTGTTCGATCATCAGGCGGCCGGCTTCCCGGCTCACATTGAACGGCGCAAGCAGGTTCACGGCGATCATCTGGCGGACCGCGTCCAGCTCGAAGTCAAAGAGTTTGCGACGATCGCGCCGGCCAACGTTGTTCACCAGAATATCGAGCCGACCGTAGGTAGCTCGAATGTGTTGGAAGGCGGCAGACACGGCCCCTTCGTCGGCAATATCGCATACCAGCGCCTCGGCCCGGCCATCCTCAGCGGTAATGGCGGCCAACGCCGGCTCAATCCGGTCCCGACTGCGGCCGTTGACCAACACCTGGGCGCCATGCCGCCCAAAGGCCCGGCCGATTTCCAGGCCCAACCCACGTCCCCCGCCGGTAATCAGCGCGATTTTTCCCTCAAGCGAAAAGGCGGCTGGTGTCACGACCGTCGGCATCAGGCGCTGTGATCGCAGCCCCACTCGATGCCATTGCGGAGCAGTTGTTCAAACGGCTGGGTATCCCATGAGCCGCGAAAAACCTGAGGCGTTGTGCTCCCAGCATCGACACTCGTATCGACAAACGGCTGCATATTGCTAGTCGTTGAGTGGCAGTGCCCCAGCGCAATATAGGCGACCCCTCCCCGGCCTAAGGCGCGGGAAAAACCCAGCACCCGAGTTTTTCCATCCGCTTGCAGGGCAGTGTCCTCATCGTACACAAAGCCAAAGCCCGGAGGGGACGGGTCTTTTGCCAGCTCAGTGGTCAACAGGATATCTGAAGCCGCCGGCTCCTGGAGTTCAATCAGATACAACTCGTCCATGACCTCAAACGAGGCGGGCAGGCCCTTGGTCAGGATATGCTGCTGATTGACCACATCAACCCGGAACTTGCGTAGCGGCGGATGGTTCAGAAAGAAGCCTCCCAGGGTCTTATGATGGTCGGCCTTGACCATCTTGCGTACGCGCCGATCATCGCCGACCGGCGCAGCCTTTCCGCCACTCGTGCCGTGCAGCCCCAGCCAACGACCGCCGTCTTCGAGCCATTTTCGGAGGAAGCTATTCTGTGCTTCGTTGGGGAAAGGACCGGCGACATAGGTCATCAGCAATTGACACCCAGGCAGCCATTTGTCTATGTCCGTGAAGTCCCCGCTGACTGATGTCGTGACATGTGGCTGATCTTGTAAAAGCTGAAGAATCCGCAGCCGGGCATAGTCCATATCGTGTCCGGCTGGAGAGCCAACCGGGAATCCGCCAGCAATCACGTGTACGCGAATGGGTTGAGGATTACTCATAATACTATCTCCTTTTTCCTGGTTTTGCCATTCCAATCCTCCTGGTAGTCGTCACCCTACCAAACCTTTTGTCAGGCCACTACCGAACACAGCCCCTCTTTTGACAGCGAGGAAAAACCCATACTATTTCGGCGGCCGGAGAAGCGCCACACTTCCCTCGTCCAAAAGAAACGGAGAAATAGAGGAATACGAGGAGCACAATGTCAACGCAAGCCATTGAGACTACCCGCTTTCTTTCTCACAACGCCGTGCGGACAATCGCGCACCAGTTCGGGACACCGGTGTATGTCTACGACGAGGCGCGACTCACGCAGGCGGCCCAAGAGGTTTTGCACTTTCCAAACGCCTTCGGCCTGACCGCGCGCTACGCCATGAAAGCCCTGCCCAACGGCAATATCTTACGTTTGTTTGACCGCCTGGGCCTCCACTTTGACGCCAGCTCCGGTTTTGAGGTCGAACGGGCGATGAAAGCCGGCATTGCCGCAGAAAAAATTGCGTTGACCGCTCAAGAGCTGCCACAGAATCTCAAAGACCTGCATGAGGCCGGCATGTTGCTCAATGCGTGTTCGCTTGATCAGCTTCGTTATTTTGGCGAGAATTTTCCAGGACAGGAACTCGGCATTCGTTTCAACCCCGGTCTCGGCTCGGGCGGGACGAACCGGACCAACGTTGGTGGCCCGGCAGCAAGTTTTGGCATTTGGCACGAAGACAGAGCAGAAGTACAGGCCATTGTGCAAAAGCACCATCTCAAGGTCATCCGTATTCATACCCATATCGGCTCAGGCTCAGACCCCGCGGTGTGGCAACATGTGGCCGGCATGAGTATCGGCTTGTTAGAGCATTTTCCTGACGCTCACACATTAAACCTGGGCGGTGGGTATAAAGTGGGCCGTATGCGTCACGAAACCTCGACCGACCTACAGGAAGTCGGCCAGCCTGTGACCCAGATTTTTGTGGCGTTTGGGGAAGCAACGGGAAGAAAAATTCGACTGGAAGTCGAACCGGGGACGTATCTGGTCGCCAATGCTGGCTGCGTGCTTACCACAATCCAGGACCGCACCAGCACGGGAAAAGACGGCTATTCCTTTCTCAAGATCGACGGCGGCATGACCGAAGTGCTCCGTCCGAGTATGTATGGCGCTCAGCATCCTCTCGTTGTCGTCTCGGCAACAACCGAGCAGGAACAACGCCCGACTATAGAGGCCGTTGTTGCCGGTCACTGTTGTGAATCCGGCGATATCCTCACCCCGTCGGCCGGCGACCCGGAGGCTCTTGAACCCCGCGCGCTCCGCGGCGCCGCTGTCGGTGACTATCTGGTGATTGAAGGCGCAGGCGCGTATTGCGCCGGCATGAGTTCTAAAAATTACAACTCGTTTCCGGAAGCGCCGGAAGTGCTGTACCGCGGACCGGAGCAGGAACCCCTGCTTATCCGCAAGCAGCAAACGCTGGACCAGATCATTCAGAACGAAGTGTTTCAGCCTGGAGATTCTTCTGGAGTGAATCTCCGATAAAAGGTCTCAACCAATAGGGTTTGAGAAACTCCTGTTCAATAAAACGCGGATCATCACTCAGGGATGGGCCGTGGTCCACAGTCGTCCAGTACGCGTAGAACTGCTCGTGCAGACCGGGGTCGGAGATGGTGAACTCGCCCTCTTTCTCACACTGTTTCAGCCAGACGTGCATCGCGTCAAAGGCTTCAAGCCCGGCTTGTTGCCATAAGACCCGCCCGCCTCCGTATTCCTTGTATAAATGACGTTGTAGTTTCCAGTTGGCGACCATCCAGCCGGCAAAACGTCGGCCGGGCGGTCTGAGCTGGGCATCAATCACCTGCCGTTCGTCCTCAAGCTGTTGTTTCTCCTCCGCAGCAAGCCCCGGCTTCGCAAGCGCGTGTTCAATCTCCGCGCGGCGATCTTTGAGCGGATGGTCCTGGGCCTTGAGGCGTTCATTATGCCAGCCATCAAAATGCGCAGTCGCGGTTGAGACCTCTCGCTGTATGGGTTGAATCTCGCCCTTGTGCGCTGCGCGGTACTGCCGCATAACCGGATGGCTGAACAGATTGTGCAGTTCATTTGAGAGAGCTGCGCCCTCTTTGGCCGAGAGCTGGTCTCTATACACAGGCTGCCCCAGCACTGTCCCAATCTGCTCACGTAGCGTTTCTTCAGCGAGAGCAGGAGAGAAGAGCAACAGACTGAATACGAACAGTCTCAGCAATTGCATTCCGGTCATCCACTTCCCTTTCACTACAGTTCCATCGCAAGAGCATTTGCAGCTTCCTGACATCTAACATGGCAGAAAAGCTGAGTAGAAAAAACTCCACTCGCAGTGCGTCCCTTCACCGGAATAAATGTGGCAGCAGAGACCGGTCTCCACCGCCCATGCTGGCGAGCACGATCAAACTCCGTCACGCTAGCTTTCAAGACACCCGGCTATTGCCGCCGCTGTAGCATTGAGACATATTAGGTTGGAGCAATCCGGAACACAGGAAGAAGGAGATACCACATGTCAGCATACATGATCGTTCAGGCGGATATTACGAATCCCGAGAAGTTTCCCGAATACCAGAAACTTGCCGTTCCTGCCGTGCAGAAATACAATGGCAAGATTCTCGGTCGGGGGGCACCGGACACAGTCGAAGGCCAATGGGGTGCCCCACTCGCCCTCATTATCGAGTTTGAGTCGGTCGAAGCCGCCAAGGGTTTCTTCAATTCTCCGGAGTATACTGCCGCCCGCGAGGCGAGGGCAAACACTGCCAATTTCGTCATGTCTATTATTCCGGGAGCGTAGCAAGCGAACAGGCAAGTGAACGAGCAGGGGACGGGTCGCTCTGGCCCGCCCCTGCTTTATTCTTCCTTTTTTGGAACCGAGACTTGAAAGGCCGGGCGTTCTCGCAGTCGGTCGTAATACTTCATCGCCGTTGGGAACGCAGGCGTAAGAGCGATAACAACTCGGAGAGTTCGACAAGCCCTTCTGCCTCTGTGCGTTCGGCAGACGTGAGGGCATCCCCTCGATCCTGTCGGTCCAGGAGGTCATGCAAGCGTTCGTTCACTCCCCGCGGTAGTTTGAATCGGTCAAGGTCAGCTGGCATTTCAAACTCGACGAGAACATGCTGAGGCATCGGTGCCCTCCTCCTATAAGATATTTCATTATAGAGTATTTTGAGTGCTCTGTTCAGCTTAGCCAGACAGGCTCCGTATCGGCCAGGGTTTTGATGAGAGAGGAAATCAGAAGGACCCTCTGCCGTCTTCACCAGGCGCAGGCTTATTATCTTTTGTAATTCGGATCAGAAACCGTAGCGCCTCGTTGACGGACTCCGCATTGGGAAAGACTTCCGCCACATCATCCGCCAAGCGGATCACAGCACCAAAACGCTTACGGCCAGGACCGAGTCTTCGCACCCGGAGGCTCTTGAGATCATATTCCGACCGCAGTTCGTCCTCTTTTTCCTCAGTATTATCCTTACTTCATAGAGAGATGTCGGATTACGCTCCGCTAATCCGACCTACAACTAAGTCAGTAAACGAGAGAAGTTTGTTTGAACGTATTTTTTGTACTCCTAGATACATGAACGCTCCTTCACATATTCCTCCGCTTCGTCAGTGTCCTTATTCTTGCGTTTTCCATTGAACAATAATGAGCGTTTACCCGCGTTTTTACCCGCTTTATTTTGCTTTGCTTCCGCTAGAAACTCGTCGGAACTCATAATCCACATGGTGTCCAGACGCTCGGAATAAAAGACAAACCAATAGTCAGGGCGCTGCTCATGTTCTATTGCAGCGAACCTACCAGCATCTCCTAATACGGCATCTTTTGACCGTGCTTTGATCTGAATTTCAATAAATCTACCGTCCGGTCTTTTGACAACGGCGTCAATGGCATCGTCATCTACAAGTGGCAAATAGACATCCAATCCTTCCTTGAGCATCTGCCCTACTATCCAATATTCGATGCGCTTTCCAAATGCGGCTGAATTCCGAAAAGATCCTCTCACCGCAATTCACTCCCGATACATAGTTGCTATTCCCCCGTCACCGACTCGACATACGCCTGCGCCGCTGCATCGAAGGCCGTCTGCTCGGCGAACTCCCCAACTGCACGCGCTGCATATGGGCTCGATTGTCCTCCAGTTCGACCACGCACTCCACGACCCCCAGGCGGGCTGAGGCTCCCTCACCTGCCTCCTCAGGGGGTAGGAGTTTGGCTTCGGAGGTCATCTGTTTGATATGGTCCCGGTGCTCCGCCCGCCAAGCGTCGAACTCCTCGCGGCTGATGCTCGTCTCGCGCCAGAAGGCGGCTTGGTCGTAGGGCAGTTCTCGGAAGCGTTGCAGCAGGAAGTCGCGGGCCAGAAAGGCCAGCAGATTGCCGGCCTTGGGGCCGGAGTCGCGGTCGAGTAGCGTCCGATAGATCGCCTGAAAGGCGCGGGCCGGCGCGAGCGGGGTGAGCCGCGCGGCGTCGAATACCGCAGCCTGTAAGGCGTTATCGTCCTGCGGAATATCGGGCAGACGGGCGGCGAGTTGGTGCAGAAAGGCGTGCTGGCTGGCGGTTAGCTCGGCGGCTCGCTCCGGCAACGTTTTCTGCAAGACGATCCGCTCCTCGGGGCTGGCGTAATGCTCCAGCCAGTAGCGGGCCGCCTGGGCCCGGCGTTCGAGTTGCTCCCGCTCAACCGGGGTCAGCGCCGCGCCCTTGCGCTTTTCGATCTCTCCGGTGAGATCAAGATGCGGCAATTGCGCAATCGTCGCCACCAGTTGAAAGTCCGCGGCGTAGAAATCATCGTCCAGGGTGGTCTGCGACAGGTGGTACACCCGCTTATCGTCTTCCGAAACCGAGGGGTCACGGTGCACGCGGGTATGAAATCGATCAAAATCATTGAAGATTTTGATAATGGATTTTTCGTCCGGGGAGAAATTTACCGGCTGTTTGGGCTGGGTGCGGATCATCAGGAAACGCAGAATTTCGGGCGGCAGGAAATCCGCCATAGCCCGCGCCGACACTCCCAGCCCTTTGGACGAACTCATTTTCGCCCCACCCACGAGGAAGAATTCATACGGGATATTGAGCGGCGGAGCCTGGTTGAAGATTCTGCGCAAACAGGCCGCGGCCACGTCCCGAGAGCCGCCTTTTGTGGTATGATCTTTGCCCGCGCCCTCAATCGTAATATTGAACGTTTTCCACTTCGCGGTCCATTCGAGCTTCCACGGTAATTTCCCCTTGCCGTCAAACGGAGAAATTTTTCCTTGATAGCCGCACCCGGCAGCCCAAGTGACCAGATCAGGCCGGCAGGTGTAGGTGACCTCTTTCCCGTTATAGTCAGTGACTTCGGTCGTGCCGATACGCCCGCACTGTTCGCACACGGCTTGGAAGGGATACCAGTTATCCGGTCGCTCGGCCTTACTGACTTCTTTGTATACACCGCGAACGGTCGCCGCGTTGCGCAAAATATCATCAATGGCCGCATTGAATTGGCCTGAGCGGTAGATATCACGCAGCCGGTAGGTCTCGGCCTCGACGTTCAGGTCATGGAATACGCTGAAAAAATCCTGAATATAGTGCTCGGCTATATCGGAAAAGGAAGAACCCGGCGGCGACGGCACGTTACACAGCGGCATGCCAAGATAGGGCCGGAAGAACTCTTCTTCGCCGGCCGGCAGCTCGTCCAAGGGGTCATAGTCATCCACCCCAAAGGTATACCGGACCGGCAGTCCACGGGCCTGAATAGCCCGGAAGACGACGTCGTGAATGAGCACGCCCCGCAGGGCACCAACATGGGCACGGCCCGAGGGTGTCTTCGAGTCGTTGATCAGTTGCTCTCCCCCGCCCTTCTCAATCTGGGCCGCGATTTTATCACACCAAAGCATGCATCCTCTCCAACTTGTTTATTCTGCCTCAGTAAGCGCTCCGGGGGCAGGAATCAGGCCAAGAATCAGGCTCTGTTATGCTATGAAAACACAAAAAAGGCAAAAGCGCTTCGACCCTCTTCTCTCATGGGTGCTCTTCGTCTTCGCTCACCGCTCCGTTCCTGTCTCAGGGGGAAGGGCTGGCGTCCTTCGCTTTACAGGGTTCGTGGCAAGCTCTATGAAGGAAGGAGCGTCGTTAGAGTCGCTCGGAATTCTGGTCCACCCAAATGAGGCAGTAAGGCGAGCCAGACACATCAGGAAGGAGACCGCGGATTGTGGAACAGGACCGAGCAGCCAGCGTACATGCGCTCCGCGTCTCCGAGCAGGTTCTTTCCCTTGTTCACGAACATATAAAGCGGATTGAGCAGATGCAGCCCGGCGCTCGGCATGGCCTCGACCTGAAGGAGGTCTCGGGTCTCAACGGCTTGGAAGCTGCAACCCTGCTGCGACTCGTACAGCAGGGAAAAAGTCGCGGGGTGACGGTGCAGTTTACCGGAGTCTGTCAGCAAGTCTACCAAGCGTTTACTGGGCTTGATCTTAGCCTGCTCGATCCACCCGAACCTGCGCGCGGCAGACTGTCGCTGCTGGAGTCGATTGGCGACCATACACTGGCAGCCGTGGCAACCGGCCGCCGGCTCATCGAAATGATTGGCGAGCTCGCGTATTGGCTTTATATTGCCCCGTGGCGCGGAAAAGGCATTAAATGGGACCGGACACACGAGCAAGTCGTTAAAATTGGAGTGGACGGCATCCCTATTGTCACCTTTCTCTCCTTTCTGATCGGCGCGGTCCTGGCCCTGAACGCCGCCAGTCAGTTACGACAGTTCGGCGCCGCCATCTATATTGCCAATCTCGTCGCCGTTTCCATGACGCGTGAGATGGCCCCCTTGATTACGGCTATCATTGTCGCGGGACGGAGTGGTTCGGCCATTACCGCGGAGCTTGGGACCATGGTGGTGTCCGAAGAGATCGACGCCATGCGCACCATGGCCCTCAGTCCGGGCCGCTTTCTGCTGCTGCCGCGCATGCTCGCCTTGCTGTGTGCCGTGCCAGGTCTGACCATACTCTCAAATGTGACCGGAATTTTTGGTGGCTATTGGGTCGGCGTTGTTTTACTTGGGCTGGGCAGTCGGAATTATCTCCAACAAACAGGACAGGCCCTCCTCATCAGCGACTTGGTCACGGGCATGATTAAAAGCCTGGTCTTCGCCTTCCTGATTGGTATAGTCGCCTGCTACCGGGGCTGCTATGTGCACGGCGGGGCCGAAGGCGTAGGGACGAATACCACGGCATCCGTTGTCGCTTCCATTGTCCTGTGTATTCTGGCAGATGCCGTCTTTACGACGATATTTTTCTATTTGTCCTAACGAATATGTCTGGTCAGTATGATGTCAGCAGCTCACCTATCGCCTTCCGTTCCCCCCGCCGTTCAGGTTGACGGACTCGTAGCCGAGTACGACGGACGTGCTGTCCTTGACCACGTCAGCATGCAGGCCCGGCAAGGCGAAATCACGGTTGTGTTGGGCGAAAGCGGCTGTGGCAAAACAACATTACTGCGCCATATCGTCGGGCTTCTGACACCAAAGGCCGGCAGGGTCCTCATCAACGGGCAGAACTTTCATACAGCAACCGAAGAGGAGCGTGAGCGAATCCTGCGCAACGTCGGCATGTCCTTCCAGGGTGGAGCCTTGTTTAACTCCATGACCCTGGAAGAGAATGTCACTTTGCCAATTATCGAACATACCCAGGTAGACCAGGCAACCGCGGCCCTGCTGGCCCGAATGAAGCTCTCCCTGGTTGGCCTGGGCCATGCCGCCCACCTGTTACCCGCAGAAATCAGTGGTGGTATGAAGAAACGAGCGGCCGTTGCCCGCGCGCTGGCCTTAGACCCCGGCTTGCTGCTCTTCGACGAACTCTCGGCGGGTCTAGATCCTGTCACTGCGCGTGAGCTGGATGAATTGGTCCTGCGCTTAAAAGAGCACTTGGGCGTGACCATCGTTATTGTGACGCATGAACTCGGGAGTATTCAAACGATTGCCGACCGGGCCGTCATGTTGGACGCAGGAAAAGTCCTTGCCGCCGGCTCCTTGGAGGAAGTCCGGCAGACGGACCACCCGAAGATCCGGGCCTTTTTCGACCGTCGTCCGCGCCCCAGGGTCCTGCACGGCGATTTGCGTGACAGCCTTATCGTGAATGGAGAACAGTATGGGACAGGATCGGCTTAAGGTCGGCTTGTTCGTCACGGTCAGCTTCTTTTTATTTGCCAGTGCTCTGCTATGGCTGGCTGGCTCGCGTTTTTTTCAGTCGGTCGATACCTACACCATTCTCTTTGCAGAGTCGGTCAGTGGACTCTTACCCGGCGCCGCAGTCGAATACCAAGGGGTAACAGTAGGGAAAGTCGAAACCCTCGGCCTGACCCAGGACGCGCCGCCCCGCGTCCAGGTGACAATTGCGCTCCAGCCAGACACCCCAATCCGACAAGATACGACGGCTCATCTTATCGGCTCCTTTGTGACCGGCATTCGCTATATCGAATTGGCGGGAGGGTCGAGTGCCGCTCCCGTCTTGGACCCTGGGGCCGTCATTCCAGTGCAACGCGGGGGACTTGAGGAGTTCCGAGATCGCGCCAGTGCCATTGCTGAGCGCCTGCTGGACACCTTAACCCGCATTGAACAAGGTGTGCTGAGCCAAAACAATTTGACCGCAGTCACGGACTTTCTGAGAAATATGTCGCTGCTGACGAAAGACCTGCGCACCTCGCTGGCCGAAGTGTCAACACCGGACACGCGGCTGGCGTTACGTCAGATGGTCGATAATTTAGCTCAGACTGCCGCCGGTCTGAAAAGCGCCACCGCCGCGATCAACACGATTCGGGAAGAGCTGTTTCAGGATGGCAAAGCCATGCTGGTCCAGATTCGAAACACCGCAGAGGTCACCGCCGACCTCGCCAGCGACGTGCGCCGCCTGACCCAACACGTGGACGCGCTTGTGGTCGATAATCGTCACGAGGTCCGGCAGCTCCTGAGCAATTTGTCACACACCTCGTACGAACTCAGAGAGCTGAGTGTATCCTTACGCACTGACCCGTCTTCACTCATCTGGGGGACAACCGTCTCAGCAAAAGAAATTCCCGATCCATGAGGTATCCCAGGCTCTTCTTTCCGATTCTTCTCATTCCAGCCTTGTGCTCGGCGGGTGTAGCCTCATGCGCTCCAAACAAGAGGTGCAGTATTACGCTTTGACCCTGCCCACGCGCGCCTCTGCCCCGTCCAGTCCGGCACCCATCACGGCGTCGCTCGTCGTGCGGCCGTTTAGCGCCCAACCGCCGTATAACCGAGACCGTATTGTCTACCGCTCTTCACCCTATGAGTTTGATTTTTATCACTATCACCGCTGGGTCACGAAACCGGCTGACATGCTCACCGCCCTGACCCGGCGTTCACTGCAACAGTCTGGTCTCTTTACGACGGTCTATCCCACCTCAGACGCCCAGGCCGATCTGCAACTCGGAGGGGTTATCCGGCAATACGAAGAGGTCGATCAGACGCAAGCCTGGCAAGCGGTTCTGAGTATCGAGGTGTGGCTGTCCCGCTCCCGGGAGCCGGCCCCCTTCTGGTTCCAGCTCTATACGGCAACCCAGCCGGCGGCGAAGCGCAACCCGGCTGCTGTTGCTGAAGCGATGAGTCGGAATTTGCAGGATATTCTTGAGCGACTTGCTCACGATCTGGCACGCGAGTTATCAACGAAGCCACCCCCCTGACGATGAGGACACCTGTCAGACGAATAAGGAGGAAGACGACCTATGGACGCCACCACAGCCCAGATGCCTTTTGAGGGCGTCATTGATGCCGACGGACATATTTTGGAGCCTCCTGACCTGTGGGAGACCTATCTTGAATCAAAATATCAAGACCGGGCCTTACGCATACAAACAGATGAGCACGATCTTGAATATTTAGAGATCAACGGCAAGAAGTCAAAGCTGAGTGCCTATGGTACGCTGGGTTTTCTGGGCGGTATGGGCAAAAGCGCGGCAGAGACCATTCCGAAGCCCGAACGGACGTATGTCCGGGGTGCCCCCTTTGGCGCGATGAATGCCAAAGAACGGGTGCAGCTCATGGATCAGGAGGGCACGGAAAAGGCGATTCTCTACCCCACACTCGGCATTTTATGGGAGGCCGAGTGTGACGACGCGAAAATCTCTTCCGCCTATTGCCGAGCGTATAATCAGTGGATTTTAGATTTCTGCTCCGAGAGTGACGGCCGGCTCCTCCCGGTTGCCCATATCTCACTGGGCGACGTTGGCGCAGCAGTCCGTGAATTGGAGCGCACGGCGAAGGCCGGAGCAGTTGGGGCTTTTGTCGCGCCGTTTACGATTACCAAAGTGCCGCATGGCCATCCCGACCACGATCCCGTCTGGGCCAAGGCCCAAGAGCTGGATATGCCGATTGCCATCCACCCCACGCTTGAGCCGGTTGCGGTTAATCCCCATCTGCGTTTTACCCAAATGGGCCATAAGGCCGGCTGGTATTATAACGTCTTTGCCGGCATGGGCACGCAAATGGCATTTACGACCCTTTTTCAATTCGGAACGTTTGACCGCTTCCCCAACCTCAAGGTGGTGGTGCTAGAGAGTGGCGCCGGCTGGGTCGGGTTTTGGATTGATCGCATGGACGCGTTTTATAAAGTTCCAGTCGGCGCCTCGTGTCAGCTCAAAGACATACCGAGCACCTATCTACGCAATCAATGCTGGATCTCGGCAGATCCGGATGAGCGCGCGCTCACTCAGCTCGTCGATTATATTGGAGCCGACCGGCTCATGTGGGCAACCGACTTCTCTCATCCCGATCACGGCGGCCATTACGTTCAGGAATTACGCGAGATGTTGTCGCCACTTCCGGAGCCGGTGCAGAAACAAATTGCCGGAGAGAACGTCAGGCGGTTGTACAAGATATACTGACTCGTAGGCGGGCACCTCTTGTGGGTACCCGTCAGAAAACGGGCGGGCACAAGACCCGCCCCTCCAATGGGGAAGGGTGACTATTCCCCACCCACCGAAAACGCAATCAGGGCGTTGCCCGACATCCCACCCCACAGGCCGTAGCCGGAATTGACATACAGCATGCCACCCACAATGGTTGGGCCCGGGCCGTCAAAAGAACCGCCCTTCGTCTTGACGCCGTTGGTGCTCTCATACTCCTGATCGGCGTCGTAGTCCCATACGACATTCCCGCTGTCGGTGGCATAGCCGCGTAGATGTCCGTCAACCGAACCGGAGAACACCACGCCGGGCAGCGCCGACACGGCTGCCGACTGAGCGGGACTGCATTGGGGCTTCTCTCCACAGCTGACAGGCGGGACATGCCAGCGGCGCTCACCGCTCTCAATGTCAATGGCAAACATGCCGCCGCCGACACTCCCGTCCAGGGTCGTGGCCCAGCCCGCGTCGGAATTCTCTACTGTCTTAATTCCGATATCCGACAGCGCCACATAGACTTGTTTGGCATCTGCCGCCGAGCCCCACTGAATCCCGCCGATGATGCCGCCTTTTCCAACGCGGTGCTGCCACAGAATCTCACCGTCGCGGTCCGGGTCTATGGCATGCATCACCCCGGACTTTTGTCCGGCCAGGATCACGCGCCGGCCATTGGGTAAAATGCGCAGAATCGGAGACGAGGCAAAGTCAAGATCCGGACCGCGCGCCTCAGGGCAATTCATATCATCCTCGGTCTCACAGCCGACATTCCAGGCATCGCCGGCAGTGAACTGTTTCGACCATAAAAATTTCCCGGTGCGCATATCAAAAGCCCCCACCGCATCGCTCGTCAGGGAGGCCGGGTCCGAATAATTGTCGCCCGTGGTCACATAGATGCGGTTCCGCTCGGGATCGAGTACTGGTGAAGACCAGATTGAGGCACCGGACGGCCCCCATAACTGTACGCCAATCGCATTCTTACGCACAGGCGCGGGCGGGTCCGGAAGCGTATACCCCTTCCAGACTTGCGTGCCGTTAAACCGGTTGAGGGCCACCATGGAGCCTCGGAACGTACAGCACTCATAACTGGGATCACCGCCGGCGACTTCTTCAAACGCGGTGGCCGAAGCATAGATGCGGTTGCCATGCGTTTTGGGGGTAGCCGTAATCCGCGCCAGGGGATGGTCGTCAATTTTGACTTTCCAGATCTGCCTGCCGGTTTGCGCATCAAGTGCATACAAATTGGCCTCAACGTCCCCAACATAGACGACGTAGCGCTGCGGATTCGTAGCCGGCAGGCTATCGACCACTGGGGTTGAGCGGACGCCCGCCGTTGTTTTGACCGACCAGTACAGGCAGCCGGTTTTGGCGTCCAGCGCATACACCAGGCCCTTCATCGTTCCGACGAACACCCGGCCACCAACCACCGTCGGCTGGGAGGTCTGATAATCCATGGGCAAACCAAACACCCATTTGACCTTCAGGTCAGGAACCTGGTCCGCGCTTATGCCGGCGGCCGCTGCGGATTGGAAGCGGGTGTTGAAATTATCGGCCCCCCAGCCGTTCCACTGCGGAACACCGTCTTCGATAGCAAATGTCCCTGGCGCGTCTTCACAAAACCCGGCGACCGTCTCGTCTTTGGCGGTGGGCGGCGGGAGCTTCTTGCCGGTCATCCACTCCGCTAAGGCGCGCCGCTCTCGATTGGTCCGGGTCATGCCCTGGAATTGCATCTTGCCGAGTTCCAAAGAATTCAAGACCATCAAGGCGGGCAGGCGCTGAATAATGTTACGGTGCGGTGCGCGTTTGACTTGGCCCTCGTGGCAGCGCGCGCAGTGCGCCTGGTAGAGCGCTTCGCCGTCAGTTCCCCCTTCGGTTGGCGAGAAGGCCCAACTCGGTGCAATACTCATACCCAAGACACAGGCAATACCCGCAATGGCTTGGACCGTGACTCGTATGTTTTGGCGTGCAGACCCGATAAACGCTGGGACAGACATACCCTGACCTCCTTTTTCCGCTGTCCTCCCTTTTTGCCCTGGAGAAGCGTTTTGTGTCAAACCCCTCCAACGTTCAGACAAAAAAGGGTCGCCCACAGGGGCGACCCTTTTTTTCGTTTCCTCAGGCGCAAGAGCCAACTACTCACCATTCACCGAGAAGGCAATCAAGGCATTTCCTGATGTGCCTCCCCAAAAACCATAGCCGGAATTGACGTACATCATGCCACCCACAATCGTTGGGCCAGGGCCATCAAACGACCCCCCTCTCGTCTTTACCCCGTTGGTGCTCTCATATTCCTGGTCTGCGTTGTAATCCCACACGACCTCCCCGGTGTCTGTCGCGTAGCCACGCAGATGACCATCGACAGAACCGGAAAACACCACTCCCGGAAGAGCGGAAACCGCAGCAGATTGAGCCGGACTACACTTGGGCCGGCCCTCACAGCCGACAGGTGGAACGTACCATTTACGCTCACCGCTTTCGATGTCGAGCGCAAACATGCCGCCACCAACACTGCCGTCCAGCCGCACCGCCCAGCCCACATCAGAATCCGAAATCGGGACCATACCAATATCTGACAGCGCGACATAAACCTGCTTAGCGTCGGCTGCCGAACCCCACTGAATTCCACCCGCCAGGCCGCCCTTGCCTACGCGATGTTGCCAGAGAATCTCACCATCGCGATCAGGATCTATGGCGTGCATCACGCCTGACTTTTGCCCAGCGAGAATGACACGCCGGCCATCAGGCAAAATACGCAGGATCGGCGACGACGCAAAGTCAAGATCCGGACCGCGCGCTTCAGGGCAATTCATATCCTCATCCATCTCACAGCCGACATTCCAGGCATCACCCGCAGTGAACTGTTTTGACCACAGCAGCTTACCAGTCCGCATATCGAAGGCAACCACGGCATCGCTCGTGAGTGAGGCCGGGTCTGAATAATTGTCGCCTGTGGTGGCATAGATCCGGTTACGCTCGGGATCGAGGGCTGGCGAAGACCAGATCGAAGCGCCGGACGGTCCCCACAGTTGGGTCCCGATCTCATTCTTGCGTATCCGGGCGGGCGGCTCAGGCAGCGTATACCCCGTCCACACTAATTTGCCATTGAACCGGTTGAGCGCCATCAATTTGCCGCGAAAGGTACAGCACTCATACTGCGGGTCAGCACCCGCGACCTCTTCGAGCGCTGTGGTCGAAACGTAGATGCGGTTGCCGTGCGTTTTGGGCGTGCCGGTAATGGTGGCCAGGGGATGCGTATCCACGTCCACCTTCCACAATTGCTTACCCGTGCCGGCATCGAGCGCATAGACATTCGCCTCCGTGTCACCCACATACACCACAGAGCGCGGCGGATTAGTACCCGGCAGGCTATCCACCACCATAGTCGAGCGTACCCCACCAGAGGTCTTGGCCGACCAATATAAACAGCCGGTTTTGGCATCAAGCGCATACACCCACCCTTTGACCGAGCCAATAAAAACACGCCCGCCCGCAACGGTCGGCTGGGAGGCCCGGAAATCCATGGGCAAACCAAACACCCATTTGACCTTCAGGTCAGAAACCTGGTCGGCACTGATGCCGGCATGCTCCGCGGACTGATAACGGCTATTGAAGCCGTTAGCCCCCCAGCCATTCCACTGTGGAGCACCGTCTGCAATAGAAAAAATACCTGGCGCCTCCTCACAAAACCCGGCAACCGTCGCCTCTTTATCCGAGGGTGGCGGGAGCTTCTTCCCCGTGATCCATTCGGACATGGCCCGCTTTTCGCCACTGGTCCGAATCCAACCCTGGACTCGCATCTTCCCGACTTCGAGCGAGTGCAACACCATTTCTGCGGGCAGTTTTGAGAGGACTTCGCGGTGTGGCGCCCGCTTCACTTGTCCTTCGTGACACTGGGCGCAGTAACGACCATAGAGCTGCTCGCCATCACTAGCCTGTTCCGACGGCGAGAAGGCCCAACCGGGCGACGCAAGGCAGAGCCCCAGCGCAAGGGTCAACACGCTCGACACGCCGCTCATCATAATTTTGCTCGGCCAGGTCCGATATGTTTCGATCATAAGTGCACTCCCTCCTTATCTCCTCATTCTTTTGCCGCGTGGCAGTGTTCTGTGTCAAACCCCCGTGTCTCTCGCCGGGCTCTTCCGAGAGACATTCTACCCTTCCCGAAGACATATAAAAAAGGGCGGCCGTGGGGCCACCCTTTTCACCAGACAAGAGCGCGCGTTATTCCCCATCCACCGAAAAGGCGATCAACGCATTCCCTCCCATTCCGCCCTGAAAACCATAGCCCGAATTGACATACACCATCCCGTCGACAATGGTCGGTCCCGGACCATCGAACGAGCCCCCGCGCGTCTTGACGCCATTGGTGCTCTCATATTCCTGGTCCGCGTTGTAATCCCACATCACCTCGCCGCTGTTGGTCGCATAGCCACGCAGATGCCCGTCTATAGATCCGGAGAACACAACCCCAGGAATAGCCGACACGGCGGCGGACTGCGCCGGGCTGCACTGTTTTCGGTCGCCGCAGCCGGGCGGTGGGATATACCATTTGCGCTCACCCGTCTCAATGTCATATGCAAACATACCGCCACCGACACTACTATCGAGGGTGGTGTCAAAGCCGATGTCAGAATCCGGCACTGTCGTTACCCCGATATCAGACAGGGCCACGTACACCTGTTTGGCATCCGCCGCCGAACCCCACTGAATACCCCCAATCAGGCCGCCCTTGCCAACCCGTTGCTGCCACAGGATTTCTCCCTTCCGGTCCGGGTCAATGGCGTGCATCACGCCGGACTTTTGTCCGGCCAGAATGACTCGTCTGCCGTCGGGTAAGATGCGCAGAATGGGGGAAGAGGCAAAGTCAAGATCGGGCCCGCGTGCCTGCGGACAATTGGTATCATCCGTCTGCTCACAGCCAACATTCCAGGCATCACCGGCGGTGAACTGCTTGGACCACAGAAATTCCCCGGTCCGCAGATCAAAAGCCACTACCGCATCACTCGTCAGGGAAGCCGGGTCCGAGTAATTGTCACCCGTGGTGACATACATGCTGTTCCGTTCCGGATCGAGCGCCGGCGAAGACCAGATCGAGGCACCCGACGGCCCCCATAACTGCACGCCAATTGCATTCTTGCGGACCGGTTGTGCGGCATCCAGCGTATACGCCCGCCACACCAGCTTGCCGTTAAAGCGGTTGAGGGCCATCATCTTGCCGCGAAACGTGCAGCATTCGTAGTTCGGGTCTGCGCCGGCAAGTTCTTCGAGCGCCGTGGTGGACACGTACAGCCGATTGCCGAGCGTTTTCGGCGTGCCGGTAATCGTGGCCAGGGGATGGTCATCCACGTCCACTTTCCACAGTTGTTTGCCGGTGCGGG
The DNA here is from genome assembly GCA_963664395.2 of Binatia bacterium. GTDB lineage: Bacteria > Desulfobacterota > Binatia > Bin18 > Bin18 > Bin18. The sequence goes on from OY761159.2 coordinate 1,039,762, forward strand.
CGTCCAGGGCATACATATTCGCCGAGGCATCGCCCACGTAGACAACATAGCGGGGCGGGTTCGTTCCCGGCAGGCTATCCACCACCATGGTCGAGCGCACGCCGCCGTCCGTTTTCACCGACCAGTACAAACAGCCCGTCTTGGCATCGAGCGAATAGATACGGCCCTGCAGGGAGCCGACAAAAACCCGGCCACCAACCACCGTCGGCTGAGAGGCCCGGAAATCCATAGGCAAACCAAACACCCATTTGACCTTGAGCTGCGGCACCTTGTCGGCCGGTATGCCGGCGTTCTCAGCCGACTGGAAGCGACTGTTGGTGTTGTCCACGCCCCAGCCATTCCACTGCGGAGCGCCGTCGGCAACAGAAAACTCGCCGGGCGCGTCCTCACAAAATCCGCCAACTGTCTCATCCGTTTCCTTGATTTTCTTGCCGGTGATCCATTCGGACAGGGCGCGGCGCTCGGCAATCGTCCGTACCCAACCCTGCATCCGCATCTTACCCACGCTGAGTGAGTGCAACACCAAATTGGCGGGTAGGCGTGACATGACCTCACGGTGAGGTGCGCGCGCTACCTGGCCCTCGTGGCACTGCTGACAATACTGCTTGTAGAGCTGCTCTGCATCCGGTGCCGGTTGGGCGCCGGGTTCCATTGCCCAACTCGCCGGGACGCCGCCCAGCAACACCGCAAAGCACAGCGCTCCGCTCAGCCAGGTTATCATTTTTTTTGGCCCTACCCTGTCCATTGTGCCCATAACACTCCCCCCTGTTCTGTGCTGAAAGAATATAGCTATTCTTCATCGACCGAAAAGGCCAGCAGAGCGTTGCCCGGCATGCCGCCCCAATAACCGTAGCCGGAATTCACATACAGCATGCCGTCAACAATAGTCGGGCCAGGGCCGTCGAACGATCCCCCTCGGGTCTGTATTCCATTCGTACTCTCGTATTCCTGGTCGGCATTATACTCCCAAACCACCGCGCCGTCCGCGCTTGAGTAGGCGCGCAAATGACCATCGACAGAACCGGAAAAGACAACGCCGGGGATCACCGACACGGCCGCGGACTGGGCCGGGCTGCACTGGGCGCGGCCATTACAGCCCGGTGGCGGTGTATGCCATTTGCGCTCACCCGTCTCAATGTCATACGCAAACATCCCGCCGCCGACACTCCCGTTGAGGCTGGTCGTCCAGCCCAAGTCTTTATCTTGGTGGGTCTCCACGCCGATATCGGACAAGGCCACATAGATGGTCCGGGCATCGGCGGCCGGCCCCCACTGGATGCCGCCGATCAGGCCGCCCTTGCCGAGCCGCTGCTGCCAGAGAATTTCTCCATCCCGGTCCGGGTCCACGGCGTGGAGGACGCCGGATTTCTGCCCGGCCAGGAGTACCCGCCTGCCGCTGGGCAGCTTGACCAGAATCGATGAAGAACCAAAGTCCAAGTCCGGCCCTCTGGCCTCGGGACAGTTTGAGTCATCATCGGTCTCACACCCGATATTCCAGGCGTCGTTAGGCGTGAACTGCTGCGACCATAAGAACTCGCCCGTTCTCAGATCAAACGCCACGATGGCATCGCTGGTGAGCGAAGCCGGGTCGGAATAGTTATCACCGGTGGTGACATACAGCCGGCCGCGTTCCAGGTCGAGGGTGGGAGAAGACCAGACCGAGGCGCCTGAGGGCCCCCACAACTGGACGCCCTTTTTGTTTTTCCGGACCGGCGCGGCCGGCTCCGGAATCGTATAGGTCCTCCAGACCATCTTGCCATTCACCGGATTCATGGCCACCAGCGTGCCCCGAAAGGTACAGCATTCATAATCGGCATCCGCGCCGGCCGCTTCTTCCAGGGCCGTCAGGGGCACGTAGAGTCGATTGCCGTGCAGTTTGGGCGTGCCGGTGATGCGCGCCATGGGATGGTCGTCAATCCGGGTGCGCCATAACTCTGCGCCCGTTCGGGCGTCCAGGGCGTAGACCGTAGCTTCAGAGTCGCCGAAATAGACCACATGGCGGGCCGGGTCGGTTCCCGGCAGTTTCCCGACGACCAGGGTTGACCGAACGCCCGCCCTGGGTTTCATCGACCAGTACAGGCAGCCGGTCTTGGCATCGATCGAATAGATCCGACCTTTCATGGTTCCGACAAAGACCCGGTTGCCGACAACGGTCGGCTGGGAGGTCTGGTAGTCCATCGGCAGGCCAAACACCCATTTGACTTTCAGCTTGGAGACCTGCGCCGTGCTGACCCCGGCCTGTTCCGCGGGCTGAAAGCGGCTGTTCACGGCATCCACGCCCCAGCCATTCCACTGCGGAGCGTCGTCTGCGACCACGAATTCGCCTGGGGCATCGGCGCAAAAACCCGCCACCGTTTCATCGGTCGCCGCTTCCGGTTTGAGCTTCTTGGCGCTGACCCATTCGGAGATGGCGCGGCGCTCTTCGTTGGTCCGCAGCACCCCCTGGAATTTCATTTTGCCCAGCTCCAACGAGTGCAGCACAAACTCGGCCGGCAGGCGGCGGAGAATGTCGAGCTGCGCCGCCCGGGTTGATTGTCCGGCGTGACATTTCGCGCAGTGCTGCTCGTATAAGGCCCGACCATCGGGCTGCTGCCCCGTTGGGGCAGCAGCCCAACTTGGGGAGAAGAGAAAACCGGTCAGCCCTATGGCCAGGACGGTTGCCCAACGGATTTTCCACCAGTGCGTACGGGTCGTACTCCAGTCGCGTGTCATGATCCCCCTCCTTATGCTGAGCAGCGCGGCGCCCCGGTCGCCGCCCTTCCCTATTTAGCTCGCATTTGGTCGTTCTGCTAGCGCAGCACCGGGGGGGGCCGGAGGGGAATGGACGAATTGGGGAAGGCTTATGATTTGTGCAGGCGCTGCTCCCATTCATACTCGCGATTCGTTACCACATCTTCCATCCGTCGGAGGCGACGGTCGAGATGATCAAAGGTGTGTTTCAGACGGTGGAGAGCCAGCCCGCGCGAGTTGACGTAGGCGTCATAGAACTCGCGCTCGCCCGCACTGGCGAACGGCACGACAGGTTCGGGTTTCATCACCACCGCGGCCAACAGATACAGGCCACCCACAGGCCACAGGCCGGAAAAGAGAAAAAACAGGATGGTCAGCATGCGCGTCCAAAAGAGTGAAATATCGAGATAGTCGGCGATCCCTTTGCACACCCCGAGCAGCATGCCATCGCGTGACCGGTACAAGCCCGTCGAGCGTTCGGCTGTCGTCATCGTTTTCCTTCTCCTTTTCTTTCCTGGTCAAGCAAAAGCGTTTCCAAGGCTTCCACGCGAGATTCCATCTTCGATAAGCCCTGATAGAGTTCCTGAATCATCTGGGCTTCATCCGCCTGGGCCAGATGTCCCTGTTTGGGCGTGCTTTTTCTCCAGATGAGCCATACCGCCAGCGCCAGTCCTCCGACCACCGCCACAAAGACCGAGCCGAAGATGAAGAGGACGACCAGCGGCCAAATGTCCATTATTTGTGCATCCATGTTGCAGACCCACTCTCCAGCAGCTTCCTTCGGGACAACCGATTAGTCCTGCGGCTGGGCGGTTGTCTTTTGCTCAACCCCAGCTTTGAGCGTGGCTAACTCTTCTTCGATCTCCTCATCGCCTTCCAGCCGGGCAAACTCTTCTTCGAGTGAGTGCTGGCGCTCGGAATTGGGACCGGGGTTCACCAGGTCGGCTTCCGCTTCCATGCGCTCAATCCGGTTTTCAAATTGTTCAAACCGGACAAACGCCTCCGAGCTGTCGAGGCGGCGCAGGTCTTCCTGGGCGCGTTTCCGCTTTTGGGCATGAATATGGCGTTGGACGAGCAAGCGCTGTTTTTCGCGGACTGTCCCGAGTTTATTTTCCAACTGGACAATGTCTTCCTGATACTGATGAATCAGGGCGTCACACTCGGCGCGTTCTTTTTGCAGCCCAGCGGTGCGTTCGGTATAGCGCCGCTTCTCCATGAGGGCCTCACGCGCCAAGTCTTCGCGCCCTTTATCTACGGCGAGCTGCGCCTTTTCGCCCCACTGGCTGGCCCGTGTTTCGACCGTTTGACAGTCTCGCTCGATTTTCTTTCTTGTGGCCATAGCCCCAGCGCACGAGACTTTAATCTCAACCAGGGTATCCTCCATCTCCTTAATCATGAGCCGAATGAGCTTCTCCGGGTCTTCTGCTTTGTCGAGCATGGCGTTGAGATTGGCACTGATAATGTCACGGACTCGGGTGAAAATTCCCATTACGCTTCTCCTTTGCTTTCAGTACGCTCTGGAGCATTGCAGTTAACATGCCAATTCAAAAAAACCTCCGAAGTCTTTTATTTCCAAGTACTTACAAAATTCAGAGAAATTTGTACAGATTTGTTTTCGCTATGAATATGCTATATATACTGATAAATGGCGAAAAAAACCACAGACAAGGGGAACGACTCGGTTCCCTCTTCCTTTGCTCCCGATACTTCTTTTAGTACACAAGAGGCGCTTGGACAGTCAGAGGCATTCCTGGCATTTCAGGAACGTTTATCCCGCGTCGCTCGGGTCAACCGCCCGGTTTTACTCATGGGTGAACGCGGGACGGGCAAAGAGCTGGCTGCAGCTCGGTTGCATTATCTCTCCGGGCGTTGGCAAGGGCCCTTTGTCACCCTCCACTGCGCAGCACTCTCACCCAGCCTTATTGAAGCCGAATTATTCGGCCATGAAGCAGGGGCTTTTACCGGAGCAACCCGCCAGCGCCTCGGCCGTTTTGAGACCGCTCACAATGGGACTCTCTTTCTTGATGAAATCGGACACATTCCGCTTGAAGCCCAGGCAAAAATCCTGCGTGTCGTCGAGTATGGCAGCTTTGAGCGGGTCGGCAGTTCGCAGCCTGTTGGGAGTAATGTTCGGATTATTGGCGCAACCAATGCCGACCTCAGGGCGCTCGCCGCACGCGGACAGTTCAGAGCCGACCTGCTTGACCGCTTGTCTTTCGAGGTACTTTTTCTTCCGCCCCTGCGTGAGCGCCCTGAGGATATTTTTCTCCTCACCAACCATTTTGCCGCGCGTATGGCCTTCGAACTGGGACGGGAAGATGTTCCGCAGTTCAGCGATACTGCGCGCGCCGTTCTCGACAACTATCCATGGCCGGGCAATGTCAGAGAGTTAAAAAATGTGGTTGAACGCGCGGTCTACCGGGCTGATAGCATGCTGATTCGTGATACCGACATCGTACTCGACCCGTTTGAGACACCGTTTCAGCCCATGCCCCAGGAATCAGGTATACGAGAAGAGGAACAAGCCGCATTCCCACCCGCCATTCCCGCTACCGCTTCTCACACATCCTTTCCCCAAGCCGTACAGGAATTCGAGTGTGGACTGCTTGAAAACGGGTTGCGCGCGACACGCTATAATCAAAGGAAAACAGCCGAGCGACTCGGTCTCAGCTATCATCAGTTTCGAGGCTTATACCGGAAATATGCGGATCGATTACAGCGTAAAGAATAGGGCCGCCCTAGGGGTAAAAGCGGTACACGCCCTCTGCCACACACGCCGGCTTACTGCTCTCTTCCACCTCAAAGGTCAGACCCACTGTGACTTGCAGGCCGCCGGTCACATCTTCCGCATTGTTCAAAGTAGCGCGCGCCCGCACCTTTTTGCCGATTGGCACAGGAGACGGAAAGCGGAGCTTATTCAACCCGTAGTTCACGCCCATTTTAATGCCCTGCACCGCCCAAATCTGATCCATGAAATACGGGGCTAAGGAGAGGGTATAATAGCCGTGTGCCACCGGACCACCAAAGGGCGACTCTTTTTTTGCTCGCTCGACATCAAGGTGAATCCATTGATGGTCGTGGGTACACTGAGCAAAAGCGTTGATTTCTTCTTGGGTGACCAGATGCCAATCCGAGACGCCGAGTTCTTCGCCAACCAGAGATTTGACCTCGCCATAGTCTACTTTTCGTGCCGTCATGCGGTACTCCTTTACTGTACGAAGATGAAACAGGATTAGTTCAAAAATGACAGCGTGTTGTCAAGGGGAAGAGCGGCTTGTAGGCTTGCCACAATGACACACTACGCCCCCCCGCCACCAGAGACCGGCCTGTGTCCCTCCTGCCGACACACCCGCGAGATTGTAAGTGGCAAGGGTTCCCGCTTCTATTATTGCGGACGGTCTGAAACAGACGCACACTATCCGAAGTATCCAAACCTACCGCTGCTTGAGTGCCCTGGATATCAATCGGACAGCGTAGACACCGCAAATACTGCACCCACTACGGATACGAAGGGACCGCGTTAGCGATGGAGCAGCATTGCTGTCGTTGGCACCCCATTGCCTGAGGAGACAAAGGCCACCTCGGCGTCCGGGACCTGGTTAATGGCTTGCCCGCGTAATTGACGCACCGCTTCAACAATATTTTCCATGCCGTGAATATAGCCCTCGGACAGGTTGCCGCCACTCGTGTTCAGCGGCAGCGAGCCATGCGGCCACAACAGTTTGCCGTCAGACACAAAATCGCCTCCTTCGCCACGTTGGCAGAAACCCAGTTCCTCGATCGCCATGAGGACCAGCGGGGTGAAGTGGTCATACACAAAACACACATCAACATCACTGTGCGATATTCCCGCCCGGCCAAACAGGGCTTTGCCGGTCACAGTGGATTCTGTTTCGGCTTTCTCAACGTTTTTCACCACACGCTGGGTGTTCCACTCGCCCGCGCCAAAGGCCCCTCCCATAATATAGGCTGGTTTCTGCTGACAATCTTTTGCCCGGTCGGCTGAAGTAATCACCACCGCGGCACCACCGTCGGTTTCCAAACAGCAGTCCAGCAAATGGAGGGGGTCCGCGATCATACGAGAGTTTTGATGGTCTTCAATGGTGATAGGCCGGCCACGCATGACCGCATTGGGATTGGTCTGGGCATGCGTCCGACAGGCGACTGAGATTGCGCCGAAGTCCGCACTCTTGGTCCCATATAAATGCATATGGCGCCGCGCAGAGAGGGCAACCATCTGGGCCGGGCTAAAAAGACCATAGGGTTCGAGGTAGGCACCCACGCCGGAAGCGCCCTTACGGACTGCGGCGCGTCCGAAGCGCGGCGTCCCACGCCCCGAGCGTTCGTTCATGGCCCGGAAAGCGATGACACAATTGGCCATGCCGGTGGCCACGGCCATGGCCCCAAGCAAAATCGAGCCGACCGGCCCACCCCCGCCGCCGTAGGGCGCTTCCGCGTAAAAACGTAGTTCCGGGATACCCAGGTTTGCGGCAATATCGACCGGATCGTTGTTATCCATGGAGAACTTGGCGATACCGTCGATATCGCTCGGCTTGAGTCCGGCGTCGGCAATCGCGTTACGGATGGCTTCGACCGCCAGACTCATCTCGCTGCGGCCCGAGTCTTTTGAGTATTCGGTGTGGCCGATACCAACGATGGCCGTCTTATCTTTCAGGGTTTCCGTTTCCATACTAGCCTCCCGAAACTGAATTGAAGCCGGGATTAGAGCACAGGTCAACTGGATTTGCCACACCACTACCCCCTGCCCCCTTACGGAATCAGGGCTGGAATCAGGGGAGGAAACAGGAACGGAACCAGTAGCAGCCTAGCCACAGAAGTGCCTACCAGCACTGAGCTAAAAACGATATTCTGTCCCTTTTCGAGCGTTGACTCTTCTTCTCCTGTCATCGCTACGCCAGCACTGTCAGCCGACTCAGCTCCGTGTTGCGAGATGATCTGGCTGTGTTGCAGGACAGTAGCGTCCCAGGCCGGGGCAGAAGAAAAAAACGGGTCATCAAAGGGGTCGCTCGCAAACGGGTCACTGACACGGCCATCGCGGACGGGCTCGTTCGGCGTGGACCGATGGGCGCTACACCCAGCCAAGAAGACAAGGCAGACAGCACACACGCACAGCAACCAGCCAGCTCTCCATACCTTCTCCATCTGTCCCCTCCCTACTCCACCACCGTCGGGCCGGTGGCGCACGAAACGCCCCTCAATGAAGAGAAGGTCGTCCTCCTACTTCCTCCTGAGCCTGAAACTCGTTCCAAAACCATAAACAAGTTAAGTACCGCAGAGTATCCAACGGACCCTCCCGACTAAGAGTTTTGTAGCATGCACACAGCGTGTTACGCAAAGAATCCGCGCCTTGCGAGCAGCCAAGCAACTCGTTTATGCTGCGGAAGAAAGGGACACCGTGACACCAGCACACGCTTCAGACGCGGTCCGCCATACGCCGGAGCCAGGGCGGGCCGCAACAGACCGGCGGTCGGAATTTGAGCATGACCGCGCCCGGATTATCCATTCGGCAGCGTTTCGGCGTTTGCAGGGCAAGACCCAGGTATTCGGTATCTACGAGGGAGATTTTTTTCGGACTCGCCTGACCCACTCTCTCGAAGTCGCCCAAATTGCCAAAGGCATTGCCCTGGCTCTCGGGACCGACCCGGATTTGGTGGAAGCGGCGTGCTTAGCGCACGATCTTGGCCATCCGCCCTTTGGCCATAATGGCGAGCGGACGCTGCACGCACTCATGCGGGCGCATGGCGGCTTTGAAGGCAATGCCCAGACCCTGCGTATTCTGACCTATCTCGAACAGAAACATGCGGACTATGCCGGCCTGAATCTGACCTATCAAACGCTTGATGGGGTTCTCAAATATAAAACCTGCATCGACTCAACAGCAATAGCCAATGCTCCACAGAGCCCGGTCAAAGGCTTTTACACCTGGGATCGCCAGTTGGTTGAGACCATCGTCCAACAGACAGGCAGCGGGCAACAACGCAGCGTTGAGTGCCAAATCCTGGATGTGGCGGATGACATCGCCTATTCCGTGCATGACTTGGAAGACAGTCTCAAAGCCGGCTTACTGACCCAGGCGGACCTGCGGCGTCTTCCGCCGGCGCGCGTGGTGCGCGATGTCAATGCGAAGCTGACCGTTTGGGGACGGACCGTCAATGAAGGCACGGTCCACATGGAACTGGCGCAGATTGCCGACCGGCTCGAACAGCTTGAACAGCGGTCTCTTCGGGCGGGTAGAAAAATGCTGACTCGTGATCTCATTCATGAATTTGTCAGTCCGGTTGCCATCCAATCACACGGAGACCACGAACACATTGATACCGATTTTTCCAACCGGGTCCGCATCGAAGCGCTCAAGGCGTTTGAGTCGTACAAGGTCATCAACAATCCGCGCGTGACCACACTCAGCCATAAGGGCAAAGAAGTCCTCCGCCGCCTGTTTGCCGTACTCGACCAAGGTCAGGAGTCCATCGGCCTCTTCCCCGAAGACCACGGCGAGCACTATGAGAAAGCGCTCCTCAACGGCGACGAGACCGCCCGCAAGCGGGTCATCTGCGACTTTCTGGCCGGCATGACCGATTCGTACGCCCTACGGTTTTACAGTCGCCTGTTCGTTCCGGGCGAGGGCAGCTTTTACGAGATGTTGTGACTAAAGTTCCCCTCGGTAAAGGCGTCAGCGAATAGTCCAAATGACAAGAGAGGAAATGCTACATGGAGCATGAATTAAACAATTATGAACAACAACAAGTAAAGCTAATCAAGGAATGGAAAAATAAGGAGCCATCGATAGTCTCCCAGGGCATGGGGAAATTACTATATCCTTTGACATGGATGGCTGAAAAAGTAATCCCGGAAGCTGCTATCAGGGGTCTATTGGACTTCTCTTCAACAATCGCCAAATGGCTGACTGATACATCTGATATTTTAAGAGACGGTAGGGTTGCTTCCATCAAGGAACTGAAGGCAAAAGATATCGAATTGTCAGACGAGTTAGCCAACGAAGTCCATAACTGGGCAATTGGTATCGCTACGGTAGAAGGCGGAGCGACAGGATTCACTGGACTCCCCGGTATAGCTGCTGACGTCCCAGCTATAATAACGATTGCTTTAAGAACTATACAAAAAATTGGTGTTTGTTACGGATTTGAAGTGAAAACCACAGAAGATAGAGATTTCATACGCGGCATAATGGCAGCGTCGGGTGCAAATGACATGAGCGAAAAACTGGCGGCGCTGGCCACCCTGCGATCCATTCAGGTAACTATTGCAAAGCAAACGTGGAAAAAGATGGCTCAAACGGCCGCCCAGGGTCAAATGAGCAAAGAGGCTGCAATCATCGGTCTTAAAAATCTAGCGAAACAACTCGGCGTCAACCTTACGAAACGGAAGGCTCTTCAAACTATACCCGTAATAGGAGCCGGAGTAGGTGCGTCTGTTAATGGTTGGTACATTAAAGATGTTGGATGGGCAGCCCGTCGGGCTTTCCAAGAACGCTGGTTAATTGAGAATGAGAAAATAATAGAAATCTAACGCTTGACCTCTCCCTTCTTCTTTTGACCGTTCTCTTACCTTGAAGCATCACCCTCTCCGTGGAGTATGCAAACCATGAAGCTGACGTACCATCCTGACACGGACTCGCTTTACATCGACCTCTCTGAGCGGCCGAGTGTAGACAGCCGGGAGATATCCGAGGGTGTTGTGCTGGATTACGATGCCAGTGGGAACTTGGTTGGGATTGATATCGACAATGCCAGCAACAAGGTAGCGCTTAACGAACTGACGCTCAGCAAGTTGCCAGCCGAGATACAGACCATGACATCCTGATAATGTATGCAGTTCGACCAGTTCCAATTTGGTATTTCTGGCGCCGTACAGTCGCTTGGCCTCAAGGCCGTCTGCTTTGTTATTGAGGGAGTGCGCAATCAACAGACGCATCCTGCGTTTGAAGCGCTCAAAGCGCACACGCTTGCCCAAGTGACCAAAGACCTCTCGTATGAAGTCATACAGACCCACCCTGTTCTGAACGGCTTTCGCGCCCTGCATGACGCCATTGGACGCTCCAATCGGAAAAACGTGGCGTCACCGGAGAGCTTGCTCAAGCTCGTCTTACAAACAGGCGGGCTGCCTCAGGTCAATTTGCTTGTTGATATCTACAACCTGGTGTCGGTGAAAACATGCCTGTCTCTGGGCGCGCATGACTTGGCGGCCATTCGCGGCAATGTCCACCTCCGCCTTACGGACGGCAGCGAAACCTTTTGGCCTATGGGCTCGGAGAAGCCAAAAATCGTCAGCCCTGATGAATACGCCTATGTGGATGACGAGAAAAATGTGCTGTGTCGTCTGGAGGTGCGCCAGTGCCAGACAACAAAAATCACACTCGATACGACCGCCTGCTTTTTCATCGTGCAGGGAAATGCACGGACAGAACATACCTGTCTGCACCACACAGCAAACGAACTCCTCACTCTCATCAAACGGTTTTGCGGTGGTCAGGAACGCCTGCTGTTGGGGTGACACGGGGCTCACCCGACCGACGCGGCACGCTTCAGATACCCCTGCGAGAGTCCTCTTCTCCGGTGGGCAGGTTGTGGTCCATCTCGAGCGCCGGCTGTTGGAGTTTGGCGCAGCGGCCAACCAGCTTGGCCGGCACGCCGGCAACCGTGCAGCCCGACGGGACATCGGTGAGCACGACACTGCCCGCGCCCACCTTGGCGTTTGCGCCGACCTCGACATTGCCCAGAATCTTGGCCCCAGCGCTGATCAACACACCAGTCCGAATCTTGGGATGACGGTCACCGGATTCCTTTCCGGTTCCGCCAAGAGTCACTTCCTGGAGCATGGACACATTGTTCTCAACCACGGCCGTCTCCCCAATGACGAGACTGCTGCCGTGGTCAATAAAAATCCCCGAACCAATACGGGCGGCGGGGTGAATGTCCACGCTGAAGACTTCCGAAATCCGATTCTGCAAACAGAAGGCCAGGGTCTTCCGGTCTTGCTTCCACAGCCAGTGAGTCACGCGGTAGGCTTCGAGCGCGTGAAAGCCTTTATAGTACAGCAAGGGCGCCGAATAGAACGAACAGGCCGGGTCGCGGTCGCGCACCGCGCAGATGTCCGCCCGCACGGCCTGCCCAATCTGTGGGTCATCCATCAGCGCTTCCATCATGATGTCGCGCAGGGTAATGGACGGCAGGTTGAGATTGGTCAGCTTGCCGGCCAAAAGGTAGCTCAGCGCTTCCTCTAATGAAGCGTGATTGAGAATAATCGAGTGTAAAAAGCTCGCCAGCACAGGCTCGCGGTCGGCTTCCAATGCGGCTTCGTCTCGAATGGCTTGCCAGACCCAGTCGTCAGATGTTGCTTGTTGCTTGACGGCACGCATGCATGTCCTCCTGTAGAGAAGTTTCTGGTATAGTCAGTCAGCTTCTCTCCATACGCTTTCCCTCTATACGGAATAGTGAGGAAGAACAATATAAGCAGTATGAAACGTATCTGTGTTTTTACCGGAGTTCCTGCAACACGCGGTGGACGAGAAGTTTTTGAAAGCCACGTATCACGCCATGCTCTTTGGCGGAGAGCAGCCGGACGAACTCCTGCATGCATTCGAGGCGCAAACGAGCCGCTCAAGGTGAGGAACACGCTATGGGCCATTCAGCGATCAATCTGGCGCAAAAACTCAACACGTTCTCAGACCACTGGTCCCCCAAAATCATCGCCCGGATGAACGACTATCATTTCAAGCTGGTCAAACTCCAGGGCGATTTTGTTTGGCATAGCCATGTTGATACGGACGAAGTCTTTCTTATGATAAGTGGGTCTATGCAGATTGATTTTCGGGCTGGAAATGTTGAGCTGAAAACAGGAGAAATGTTCGTTGTGCCCAAAGGCGTCGAACATAAACCGTGGGCTGAAAAGGAATGCCACGTCCTGCTGGTCGAGCCCGCAGAGACGGTGAATACAGGCGACGCCGGTGGAGAGCTAACCGCTAAGAATGATGTCTGGGTCTAGGAGTACCCTATGTCTACCATCACCGTTGTTGAAGCGGACTTACAGCGGCCCGATCACCAAGAGGCGGTCCTCCGGCTTGTGAACAATTATGCGCGTGATCCAATGGGCAATAGTCAGGACCTGCCGCAGGAGGTGCGTAATCGCCTCATTCCAGGTTTACAGGCCCACCCGACAACGTTGATTTTTCTGGCGTATCGTGGAGACGAAGCAGTCGGAATTGCGGTGTGTTTCCGAGGCTTCTCCACCTTTGCCGCCAAACCGTTACTCAATATCCACGACTTGGCGGTGAATCCGGACTGTCGCGGACAAGGCATCGGGCGCTTGTTATTACAACGCGTAGAACAGAAGGCGCGCGCGTTAGGCTGCTGTAAGCTGACATTGGAAGTGCAACACAATAATACGGTTGCCCAAGGATTGTATTTTGGGGTCGGCTTTATTCGAGCGGCCTATGATCCGGAGGCCGGACAGGTTCTTTTTTTGCAAAAGCCGCTGTGGCACAATTCTTCTTGAGCAGAGCACTCGATTAAACGCCACGCTCCCCCCTTGGGTATGGATACGACGCAGCCAGACTATTACTACCGCGATTTCCCCTCTCAGGTCCTGCCGGCTCGGACCCCTTTTACTCGTGTCGGACGAGGGGATGCGGGACAGTTGTTTATTTATGTATCAAATCGCCTCCAACGCTGGAGTGTCTTACTCGCTAAGGATCGGGTGGACCACATCTATCCGGAAGCACGCAAGCAGATTCCGCCAGGGTTCGCTCATATTTGGTTGTTGGAAAAACGCTACAGTACGCGCCCGGTCGGTTTCCGGACAAAACATCCCCCGCCGCTGCACCAGCCCGATCAAGGCGACCGCACCCCAGTCACCGGGTTGGGCGAGTCATTCGTACTCTTAGCTGAACCGTCTCAAGCTCCTGGTGTGCAAGGTGACGTCCTGTCGTACCACTTGCAGGAAGGGGCCGCTATCGAAGCGGCTGAGGAGTACACAAAGCGGCAGCGGCGGCGTGCAGTCGTGGGTTTGCTGGTGTGGGATGATTATTGGTTCTAGCTCTACAACCAGCCTGATTTGCGGCGGCTTGCCGGTTCCACACCGGTCAGACACAACCGCACCGCGCTCCAGGCCGCATGAAATGCGTTGCGCAAAGCAACCGCGTCAACGGCGAGCACTCGCAGCCAGGCGCCCGCATTGTGAGGAAGGGCCGACGCGCCGGCATAGATGTCGGGAATAGGACCGAGCGCCGTTCGTAAGGTCGTCACCAACTCCCCGGCATCATGATCCGACACAACCCAGAGCGTCCCTTGCGTCCGGTAGCGCCGCAAGGCCGGTGGCAGACTAGCAACAAACTCGTGTCCGGCAATCTCGAAGCGGTCAATACACAGGCGCTGACCGTCTGGCCGCTGGACCACTGTTTCATTGAAAAACGAAGCAAACGGACGGGCTAAAGATTCCGGGGATTCCGGGTCGTGCAGGCCAAAGGCATCGCCGCTGATGGCTGTTGCGCCTTCTTCGACAGTGATGTGGACACAAGAGCGGAAGCGCGCTTGTGGAAATAATGCGAGCGGGTCGGGCAGATACTCAACAAAACTGCCTTTCCCCGCCTGGATGGAAACATGCTGCACCGCAGCCCTGCCCTCCTGCATCGAATGGACAACGGTTGCCCCTTGGGTTGTCAGATGGACGCACGCCCCGTCCGCAACCGAAAAATCGAGCGCCAAACGATCCTTTTCATACACCCCGCCGGAGATGGATTGCAGGATCAGCGTCGGCATCCCAGGCGGAACACGGTCAAAATAAAACGGCTGGGTAAGGGTGAAGGGATAGGTCGTAAATTGTTTGGCAATAAACGTTTGACCGGATGGGTCACGTTTGAAGCTGAGAGAGACTTGGGGCGACGTGACGGAGAATGGCTCCGCTGAGAGCCGAGGAGAGGGATCACTACTCATGTCGTGCTGTGGTGCTTCGGGAGGAGCGCCGCTCCGATCACTCAGTAAAAAGTACCTGACGAGCAAGATGGGCGACCACCGCATCTATCCCGTCGCCCGTCTTGCAGTTTGTCAGCACCACCGGCTTTCCACCACGCACCTCGACCGCTTCGGCGACCATCTGTTCCAGATCAACACCAACGTAGGGAGCAAGGTCTATTTTGTTGATCACCAGCAGGTCACATTGAAGGATGCCGGGGCCACGTTTGCGTGGAATATCTCCGCCGCCGGATACATCAATCACAAACATCCAATAATCAACCAGCTCCAAGGCAAAGGTCGAGGCCAGATTATCCCCACCGCTTTCGAGCAGAATGATATCCAGATTCTGAAAACATTCTTCCAACTCTTCAGCCGCTTCTATATTCAGCGTCGGGTCTTCACGAATGACCGTGTGCGGACAGGCGCCGGCTTCAACCCCACGGACACGCTCCGGCGCAATGAGACGAGACTGACGAATTCGATCAGCGTCTTCTTGGGTCACCAGGTCATTGGTAATAACCGCCAACTCTGTATTTTGCGCATGCAGGGCGGGAATCAGGCGTTCAACCAGGGCCGTTTTGCCCGACCCAACCGGCCCGCCAATCCCAACCCGGGCGACAGAAGATGAGACGCGCGTCATAACGGTCACCGTAAAAAATACTTTCGGGCGAGCGGGACCTCCACCACAGGGTCGCACGTCATCAGTTCGCCGTCCGCGTACACCTCATGCGTGTGCGGATTGACGCTGATGTCCGGACAGGCATCGTTATGCAGCATATCCCTCTTCCCTAATGCGCGCGTATTCCGAATCGGCAACATGGGTTTGTGGAGTTCAAGCTTACGCGGAATATCAGCTTCAAGCGCCAAGGAACTGGCGAAGATCGCACTGAGGGCGGACGGCGCGCTGCCCATCGCTCCCCACATGGGACGTTGGACGATAGGCTCAACCGGAAAGATGCAGCCACTCGCGTCGCCCATGATAGACCAGGCCATAAAGCCGCCTTTCATCACCATCAACGGCTTGGCGCCAAAAAACGCCGGCCCCCACAACACCATATCCGCCATCTTGCCCGCTTCCAGGGAACCGACGTAATGATCAATGCCCATAGCTCGGGCGGGGTTGATGGTGTACTTGGCAATATAGCGTTTAATCCGTTCGTTATCGGCGCGCGCCGTCTTTTCCGCGGGGAGACGACCGCGTTGGTCCTTCATTTTACTCGCCAGCCGCCAGCAATTTGTAATGGTTTCATTCACCCGTCCCATCCCCTGCGTGTCTGCGGCAAACATCGAGATCGCCCCAAGGTCGTGCAAGACATCTTCCGCGGCCATGGTCTGCGGACGGATACGGCTTTCTGCAAAGGCGACATCTTCCGGCAAGCGCCAGTTCAGCATATGGGCATCCATGGTCATGGGCAGGGCTTCGTCGAGCGCATTCCGCGAGTAGGGATTGGTTGGATTGGTGGAAGACGGCAGGCAATTGGGTACGCCCGTTACTCGGATGAGATCAGGCGCGTGGCCACCTCCGGCCCCCTCAACGTGATACATATGGATCGTCCGCCCGGCGATCGCGGCCAGCGTGTCCTCACAATAGCCAGCCTCGTTGATGGTATCGGTATGGAGTTGGACTTGAAAGTCGTATTGATCCGCAACCGTGAGCGCGCAGTCTATGGTGGCCGGCATGGCTCCGAAATCTTCGTGAACCTTGATGCCAATCGCCCCGCCGGCCACACTCTCCTCAATCGCCGCTCCCGCGTGAGAGTTGCCTCGTCCCAGAAAGCCAAAATTCAATGGATACTGTTCACAGGCCTTCAGCATCTTGGCCAGATTGTTCGGCCCCGCACAGCTGATATCAAAATGCGGCCCCATGGTTCCGCCAATGATGGTCGTAATGCCGCTGGCCAGGGCGTGTTCACACTGCTGCGGACACAGGAAGTGGGCGTGCGCTTCCACTCCCCCTGGGGTAATGATCAGACCATCGCCGTGCACGATGGTCGTACACGGACCGCAGATCAGTTCAGGCCGGACACCATCTTGGATAGCGGGATTCCCGGCTTTTCCCACCCCAACGATCTTGCCGTCCTTAATGCCAATATCGCCCTTCACAATGCCCAGCACCGGGTCAATGATCGTGGCGTTTTGGACAACCATATCCAGCCCGCCTGACGCCGCGGTCGTGTGGGCGTGAAATCCCATCCCGTCGCGCATCACCTTGCCAGCGCCAGTCATACACTCATCACCATAGACAGCATGATCGTGCTCAACCTCGGCCAGCAGCGAGGTGTCGCCCAGACGCACCATATCCCCCTGTGTTGGCCCATACGTAGCCGCATAGGCCGCGCGTGTCAGTCTTGCCATAATGCAGTCTCTCCTATGCGCCCTTAAAGCCTTGTTCTTTGGCCCGTTGGAGAGCGGCCTGCTTGACCGCTTCGGAATGAATGGACCCATTCGTGAGATTATTGAGACCGGTGACTTCTCCGGTACCACCAATTGTGACCAACCGGGCTTCTTTCTTCATGCCGGGCTCAAAACGCACAGACGCGCCAGCCGGCACGTCCAGACGCATGCCAAACGCCCGCGCCCGCTCAAACTCCAGGGCTTTATTGGCTTCAAAGAAATGAAAATGACTGGCGACTTGGATGGCGCGATCCCCGGTATTGATGACATCGAGGGTGAGTGTTGCGCGGCCCTGGTTGAGTGCGATCTCTTCATCCGGCGTGATGATCGCGCCCGGTCGCCCATAGGGAGATTCAGGCAGAGGCTCGGAGCCGGGTCGGATCGGATTATACACGGCAATGAGCCTAGTCCCGTCCGCGAACAGCCCATCCACCATAACCCGGGACACCAGCTCAGCAACGTTGGGCAGCACGTCATCGGTCGTCAGTAGAGTGGACCCCAGGCTCACGAGTTCGGCTACCGATTTGCCCTCACGCGCGCCCTCAAGCAGCTCATCCGTGATATAGGCAGTGGCTTCGGCGGTATTGAGCTTGAGCCCTTTGGCCTTATGGCGGCGCGCAAGTTCGGCCGCCATAAAAATAGTCAAGCGTTCGTTTTCTGTGGGTGTGAGGTTGAGCATTGTTATTCCCCCTGGAGATAAAGCCTGCGCTGGGCGGGTCAATTCGCAAACAAGCGCGTCGCCTGCGTCTCATGCCGCATCATGGCAATATCCGCAACTGGCGTAAAGCTTGTTAACAATTCAGGCAGGGGTCCGGAAAGAAGTGTGAGCACGGTCTGTCGTGTCTGCTGAACAATCAGTTGCGCCTGTATATGACTGATAAAGCCGAGCCGGATGGCGACACTCACAAACGCCACGCATTGGATATGTCCGGACAGCAGCGTGGCAGTTTCTTCGTCCAGCCCGACCCCTCTCCAGACAAGGCCCTGAACGACAGGGATATGCCCCCACGCCTGCCCGGCTTTGACCGCATCCAAATAGGCGGCTGCGTGGGGCGTCCGGAGCCGGGCATGAACGCGCAACAAGGCACGTCCGGTACGACGCGATACGGCACGCAGTTCACGCACAAGCGCGAGAGCTTCCACTGCTGCATCAATCCTGGCAATCTCCTCCAGATCGTTTTGGTTGCGGCCCTGTGCCCGATGGGCGCGAATGAGGGCGGGTCGGTCACACCTTGCCCAACGATGTCGGAGTTGGCCTTGGACGAAGTGCAGCAGTGTATCAGCGTCATGCACGTAGACATCTGCGAACAGCGTCTCCAGTCCCCACGAAGCGGCAAAGCCACCGCTGGGGAAAAAGCTATCACCGTGTTGTAGAGCAGTCAGCAGTGCCGTCGGGTCAGTCATGTTCCACTCGCTTCACTCTGCCACTCGTCAGGAAAGGCACCAGCCGATCAAGATACTCATCTTCCGGTCCTTCTTTGGCAATCAGAATCTGACTATTCGAGAATTTGACGCGCCAATGCATGTTGCCGGCAAGATAACCCAACTCAAGTGCGGCGGACGTATCAATGGGACAAAAGGTCAGCCAGGTCTCATCTGTCATCCGAACGACGATGGCCTTATCGTCTTCGAGATATAGCACAGCTCCGTCACTCAAATATTCATCACGACGCAGAGCAATGGCCACATCCGTCCCGCTATCCGTTGTCGCCCGCAAGCGATGTCGCTTGGCGTCAGCCCGATCAAGGAGCAGGGTTTCCAGTCCAGCAGCATGGCTGATTGTGTGGAGCCGTTCCGCTATCTCTGGATCAGCGGCATAGCCCAGGATTGTCGTGATGCGTAGCATTCCTGCTCTCAGTCTCTCTGCGTTGACCTAGCCACGGGCCGTTTTTGCCATAAACGCGCCAGTGGCAATCAAGCAGCCTCCACTCAAACACCGGGGCCAACGGAATCGGGTGGGCTGCTGAAAAAAGAGTGTGGCTCTACTGGCCAAGACGGCATAGACAGTCAACACCACAAAGACGATGAAGATATATGTTACTCCAAGAATAATCTGCTGGCGGACCACATCGGCCCCTGAATCTACGAACTGAGAGAAGAGCGAGAAATAGAACAGCGGGGAGGCAATAACCAGGAAGGCCGTAAAGATAAAGGCCAGATAGAATTCAATCGTCATACTGCTTCCTCATTATCTGAGGCCGGCTTATGACACAAACTCGCCTTTGGCCAGACTCCCTTCTCTCCATTCCCCAAAGGGAGAGGAAAAAGACAAAACCCGCTATGGTAGCGGTGCGTATGACTCCCCCTGCCGCTTCTCCAGACACACATCCATTCGTCCACCGTCCCCACCACACATTCATGACCTTCACCTTACCAGTCATGGCCTCCCTGGTAGTCGAGCCGTTTGCAAGCTTGGTTGATACCGCTTTTGTGGAACGGCTGGGCGTGGCGTCAGCAGCCGGGCTGGGCGCGGCAACTGCGCTGATGTCCGGCGTCCTGTGGATTTTCAATTTCTTGGGCGTAGGCACGCAAACGGAGGTGGCGCACGCCATCGGGGCAGGCAAGGCGCAACGAGTCGGGAGTGTCGCCAGTCTCGGTTTGATACTCGCCGTCCTTTTAGGACTGGGCCTGACGTTGCTCACCTGGCCGGGAGTAGAACGTTTCTCTATCTGGATGAGTACGGATATCACTGTTCAAACAGACGCGCAGGTGTATCTCACAATTCGGCTCCTCGGGGTTGTTCCCAGTCTCGTCGTGACGGCGGCTTTTGGCGTGCTGCGTGGGCTGCAAGATATGAGAATGCCGCTGTGGATCGCTGGGGGGATGAGTCTGGTCAATATCGTTCTGGACCCTATTTTGATTTTCGGAATTGGCTCGATTCCGGCACTAGGCATTGCTGGCGCCGCCTGGGCAACGATCCTGAGCCAGTTTATTGGCATGGCGTGGGCACTTTGGGTTATTGCCAAGCAGACAAAGCTGACTTCTGATTTTGACTGGCATCGGACGCGTCGTTTTTTTCTGATTGGCCGCGACTTGGCACTCCGCACAGGCTTCGCTCAGATCTTTATGCTGGCCTCAACGTGGACGGCCCTTCAGATTAGCGTCGAGGCCGGGGCAGCGCATCAAGCCCTGCGTCAGTTGTGGATGTTCTTGGCCTTTCTGCTGGATGCCTACGCCGTCACGGCCCAAAGTCTGATTGGCTATTTCCTTGGCGCGACACGTATGGACATGGCTCGACGGGCCGCCCGTCTGGCGTGTTGGTGGGCTCTGAGTACCGGCGGCCTTCTTTTACTCGTCCTTGTGGTCTTTGATAATCTCATTGCGTTTCTTTTAGTCCCTCCGAGCACCCACTCTCTTTTCCTGACCGGACTGCTCATCTGCGCCTTGACCCAGCCACTCAACGCGCTGTCCTTTGTCACCGATGGTATTCATTGGGGAACTGGCGATTATGCTTATCTGCGTAATGCGATGAGCGCCGCCACGGGTACCGGCGTTCTTTTCCTTATGCTTATCGACCCTACGCACACGCAGGCATTTACGCAGGTATGGCTGGCTATGACCATCTGGATCGTCATCCGTTCGACGTTTGGCCTCCTGCGCGTGTGGCCGGGAATAGGCAATGCGGTCCTGCGGCTGTCAGCACCACGCTCGGCGGCCCGTCGGTAGAAAAATGTAAACCTCACCTTACCCGCCCATTTCCGCGATGCGCAGCGCCATCCATTCTACGTACGCCGTACGGGTCATGCCGCGCCTGCGCGCCTCGCCGTCGATAAAGGCAGCGACGCCCTCATCAAGCGTCATATGGGTGCGCACGCTCCGACCCGAGAGACGGATCAACGGAACGGATATAAGAGTCTGCCCGGCCAGGGGTTCCACCCACTCCAGAGCGCTTGGCGGCGTGACCGCCTCGCCGTCCTTTTCCGCCTCAATCACATAATCGCGAAGCGCTTCCTCAGCGTTTACCATTGCCTCGTCAATGGTTTTTCCCATGGCGACGATGCCGGGAAGGTCGGGAAACGTAACACCATAGTTGCCTTTTTCGCCATCGATCAATGCGGGATACCGGACCATGCTGGGGTTCTCCTCCAGGGTCGATTATTCCGGCCAGCCCACCTTTTTCGCGATTGAGCGGGCGACGCCGGGAGACACTATCGTATGCCTGGGGAGGGTAATGATTCCCTTGATAGACGGGTGCCGATAGATGTCATGACCGGAGCCACGACGCGCCAGATACCATCCGTCCTTTTCCAGCTCGCGTCTGATCCGGTCCGTTTTAGTTTCCATTACCGCTTTTCTTTTGCACATATATATGCACCTTTTCGCGAGAATATATCAAGCCGTTTCGCGCAAAAAATGGGATTGAGAGCTACACATGGGCGTATTAGGGTAACAGCAGGGCTGGAATTTGCTGCGAAGATTATTGCGAAGATTATATTGAAAGACTGGCAAGGAGGCTGTGATGTCTACCCCGTTCTCTGGTGGTTGCGCGTGTGGCGCGATTCGGTATGAATGTACGGTTGACCCTGTTTTTTCGTGGAATTGCCACTGTCGGGATTGTCAACGCGCAAGCGGCAGTGCGTTTTGCCCGGTTTCATATGTCCCCAAGACTGCGCTGACTGCGCTCTCCAGCACCAGAGCAGTCGCCTATTATGAAGTGAAGGCAGAAAGCGGGAATACCGTCCGGCGCGGTTTTTGTCCGCAGTGCGGCTCGCCGGTCTTTATCCTGGCCGAGCTTGTTCCTGACCTGATAGGCGTCTGGGCCGCAAGCCGAGATGAGCCGGGTCAGTTTCAGCCTGCGGTCAATGTCTGGACCGCGAGCGGGCATCCCTGGGATGTGATGCATGCAGCCCTGCCGGCCTGTCCGAAAGCCCCGACCGAAACGGAGATGCAGAAGATACTGGGCTCTCAGTGATCGGATGCTCTTTTATTCCCATTCATCTTTCCAACAACACGTCAATAACCAACCGAAGGGATTGGGCGAAGGTCCAGGTGTAAAGATTCCGCATTCTCCCTTGACGTGGCTCAAGCATTTTTCATACAGTCAGGATTAATCACACCTAAAAAGGAGACGGGCTATGATCACACGCAGCAACCCGGATGTGGGCTATATTGCGGACGAGGTATTCCAGACATACGCGTTCACCCAAAACATCAAAGCGGGCAACACGCTTTACCTGTCGGGAGTCACTCCCCTCAAGGGCGACCTTGAAAATGTTGAGGTAGTAGGCGCCGGAGATATGCGTGCCCAGGTCGCACAAACCCTGGAGATCGTGAAGCGTTGTCTAGCCGCTGAGGGAGCTACTTTCAAAAACTGGGTCGTCCAAACAGTCTATACCACGAACATGGCTGAGCTCCAGAAAACGGCCGACGTCTTTCGAGAGGCGTTTGGGGGCTACTCGCCGACGAGTACCTGGGTAGAGATCAAAGGGTTATTTCATCCCGAACAGATGATCGAGATCAGTGGGATTGCTATTTTAGACTGAGCCGTTCGTCTTTGGCTGAACGGCAACCACGTTCCTTGTTTATAGCCTTTCCCGAAGGAGTTACATCATGTCAGATCAATTCGCTCATCTCGATGCCACCGCCCAAGCGGAACTCATCCGAAAAGGTGAAGCCACACCACTTGAGCTTGTTGATGCCGCGATTGCCCGGGTAGAAAAACTCAACCCTCAGCTCAACGCGGTGATTCACCCGTTGTTTGAAAAGGCACGCACCCAAGCCCAGGCCGCAGACCTGCCGGACGGTCCCTTTCGAGGCGTTCCGTTTGTGATGAAAGACTTACTCGGGGGTCCGGCAGGAGAGCCGTTGCATAATGGGATGCAGTTCCTTAAACGGCTGAACTTCACCTCACCGCAAGACACCTATCTGTCGGTAAAGTTTCGTCAGGCCGGCTTTATCAGCGTTGGTCGGACCAACACGCCGGAGTGGGGGCTGATGGGCACGACCGAACCGGCGGCCTATGGTCCGACCCATAACCCCTGGAATCTCGATCATTCTTCTGGTGGCTCAAGCGGCGGGAGTTCTGCTTCTGTCGCTGCCCGTATTGTCGCCGTCGGGCATGGTGGCGATGGTGGTGGGTCGCTGCGCATTCCAGCCAGTATGTGTGGCATTGTTGGTCTCAAACCAAGTCGTGGCCGGGTCTCGTTTGGTCCTGGTATGGGCGAGTGCTGGCATGGGATGGCCAACGAAGGCGTGATGACGCTTTCGGTCCGCGACATGGCGGGCGTGCTCGATAGTATGCACGGCGTCATGCCCGGCGACCCCTATGCCGCTCCCACGCCGCTACGCCCGTACGCCGACGAGGTCGGGCGCGACCCCGGCAGGCTGCGTATCGGCCTCATGCTCCAGCGGCCTCGCAACGATGCGCCGCTGCATCCGGAATGCAAAATCGCAGTCGAGCAGACTGGCAAGCTGCTCGAATCGTTCGGCCATACGGTCGAGATCGCGCATCCCGAAGCGTATGACGAAGCAGAGTGGATTGACCACTGGACCCATGTTGTCAATGCGCACTCAGCCCTGACTGCGGACGAGATCGAAGCCGCCGCCGGACAGAGAATTGGCGAAGGCGATATTGAGCCGTATGCCTGGCGTTTCGTGGAAGAGGGCCGCAAAATTTCTGCAACCAGTTATCTTTCATCGATGAACTGGCTGCACGCCTGGGCACGACGCCTGGCAAGTTGGTGGGTCAGTGGCTTTGATCTCCTGGTTACCCCAACTCTTGGCGAGCCACCCCCGCGCTTAGGCGATATGGGCGGGCCAAGCAATGACAACCTCGCCAAGTGGGAACGCAATCTTGAGGTCATTCCCTTCACGCCGGCGAATAATGCCTCAGGCCAGCCAGGTCTGTCGCTGCCGCTCCATTGGACCCCGGACGGCTTGCCGGTCGGGGTGCATTTTGTGCCGGCCTATGGCCAGGAGGATTTGCTGCTGCGGATCGGCTCCCAGATCGAGCAGGCCCAGCCATGGATGGACAAGCGTCCGCCGGTGTGTGCGTAAACCCTCACCCCGGCCCTCTCCCTGCGGGAGAGAGAAATTTTTGTAGGGTGCGCCCTGCGCACCAGCAGGTTGGCGCGGGTGCATAGCGGGTGCATATGATGATACGGTCAGAAGAAACCCACCCCGGCCTTCGGCCACCCCTCCGAGGAGGGGAGCTGAATGAAGAGTTTGGCCAAGAAATGAGTATTAATTCCGTAAAACGTAAGGAGGGAATATCATGGCGACGAAAAAGGCAACGCAAAAGACCACAACCGCGCAGGACGCAGCCGTTCCAAAAATTATTGATCCGGGCTGGAGCTGGGACGATAAGCTGCCATTAGCCCAAGCCAAACAAATCGGCAACACCATCTATGTGTCCGGACAGATCGCTTTCAACCCGCAGGGGAGACTCGTGGGCAAAGGCAATATGAAAGCCCAGACGCGTCAGGTCTTCCGCAATATCAAGGCGGTCCTTGCTGCGGCGGGCGCGAAGATGGAGCATATTATAAAAATCAATACCTATATCACCGACGGCAGCAAGTTCATGGAGATGCTCGAAGCGCGCGGAGACATCTTCGGCGACAATCCACCGGCCAGTACCGCCGTTGTGGTGGCCGGCCTGGCCTTTCCGGGACTCCTGATTGAGGTCGAAGCGATTGCCGTCAAGCCGTAACGCCGCGCTTCTCGATCAGACCCGGAACCCGCAGCACCTCAAGGGCTTGCTGCTCATGCTCGGCGCAAGTTTGTGCTGGAGCACGGGCGGCCTGTTTGTTCGCTCCGTCAGCATCCCCAATAGTTGGGAGATTGCCTTCTGGCGCTCGCTCGCCATGGGGGTGTTCCTTTTCGTCTGGCTCGCCTTTCGTTACGCGGGCAACGTGCGACGAGCGGTCGGCGCCATCGGGCTGGGCGGCTTCCTGGCTGGCCTGTGTCTGGCCGCCTCATTCCTGGGTTTCATTCTCGCCGTCACCCAGACAACGGTGGCGCATACCCTCGTCATTATCAGCACCTCGCCCTTTCTTGCTGCGCTTCTTGGCCGGGTGTTTCTCGGGGAGCTGGTTCCGGCACGTCGCTACGTTGCCATGAGTATTGCCCTGACCGGCATCATCGCCATGTGTCTCGATTCTTTCACCGTCGGGACGCTGGCCGGGAGTGTCATAGCCGCTGGCGTTGCGGTCGCCTTTGCCGTCTGTGTGGTTTTGCTGCGTCACAGTCAGGCCCGAGCCGATATGACGCCGGCCATTCTGGTTGCTGCGCTCATCTCCAGCGCTGTGGCCCTGCCCTTCAGTCTGCCGTTTCAGGCCGCGTGGCAGGACATCGGCATATTGGCATGTATGGGTACCGTTCAGGGCGGGCTGGGATGCCTGCTCATGACGCTGGCGGCACGACATATTACCGCGGTCGAAGTCAGTCTTCTGGCCCTCCTGGAAACGATCCTTGGTCCGCTGTGGGTGTGGATCGGCGTGGGGGAACGACCCAGCGATCTTGCCATTGTTGGCGGTCTGGTTGTGGTTGCCTCGTTGGCCCTGAACGAACTCCTGGGCCTGTACGGACAAAGCCGCACAGTGGAAGCACCGGCTGCACTGCCCTCAGGTCAATCCGTGTGATCTCGTTTATTATTCCCGCCTATAATGAACAGGATAACATTGGCCGAACGCTCCAGGCCCTGCACCAGGCCGTTCGGTCCTTAGACACAGCCTGTGAAATTCTGGTGGTGGACGATTCCTCGACCGACCGGACCGCCCCACTCGCCGCAGCCGGTGGGGCGTGCGTCCTTGCGGTCAGGAAGCGGCATATTGCGGCGACCCGCAACGCCGGGGCACGCGCGGCAAAGGGCGACTATCTCTTCTTTATTGACGCGGATACCTGGATCAACGCCCCTCTCCTCCACGCGGCCGTTCACGCCCTCCGACAGGGCGCGGTGGGTGGCGGCAGTCGGTTTCGCTTTGACCGTCCACTGCCGTGGTATGGCAAAATCGCCGAGCGCATCGTGCCGCCGCTCTACAGCCTGGCGGGACTGGCCAGCGGAAGTTTTCTGTTTTGTACCCGCTCCGCCTTTGAAGCCGTGGGCGGTTTTGACGAGGCGCGCTACGCGTCAGAAGAAGTCTGGCTGAGTCTGGCGCTCCGCAAACGCGGCAGATTCGTGATTCTGCGCGAACACGTGATCACGTCAGGTCGTAAACTCCGGGTGTATTCACTCCGAGAGACGTTTCGCTTGTTTGGCTATCTACTCCGAACAGGTCCGCGGGCACTCCATCAACGCGAGGGTCTGGAGTTCTGGTATGGCGAGCGGCGGGCGGATACGTCCGAGCCGGAGGAGAGCGGCTGACCGCAGCTCACCCGTTCAGCCGCGCTTGTCGGATTACGCTACGCTCATCCGACCTACTCGCTACGCAGAAAGAGCAACATCCCCTCTTGGGAGGCCTGTCCTGAGCCTAGTCGAAGGGCCGGGGTGGGTTCCTGGAACGCACCTGTAGGCAGACCCACCCCGCCGCTACGCGGCACCCCTCCGAGGAGGGGATTTTCGGATGCCTCGCTTCCTCACAGGTCGTGAGCCCGGCGAACGCTCAGCCTCTGCATTAGGCACACACCGGCGGCAGTTTCTCGATCCACGGCTGGGCCTGTTCAAGCTGAGCCGCAACGCTGAGCAACACGTCTTCCCGCCCGTACGCAGGCATGAGATGTACGCCAACCGGCAGGCCGTCTTCACTCCAGTGTAGAGGCAAGGAAATCCCCGGTTGGCCGGTCACATTCGCAACCGGGGTATACGGGATCAGGTCGATCACCCGCCGATACACCTCATCCGGGTCGGCCGCGGCGCTGCATAGTTGACCCAAAGGCGGCGGCGGTGAGCCAAGGGTCGAGGTGAGGAGCAGGTCAAACCCCTCGGCCCACCAAGCGGCGAGACGACGCTCCCAGCGTTCCAGCCATTCGAGCGCGGCAATATACTCCGTCACACCGATGGACCGGCCCCGGTTCATGAGATCCCAGGTGTAGCGCTCAAAATCGCCGGGACCGACTTCGCGGCCAAGCGCGTCGGCAACGTCTTCAGCGGTCCGTGCGGAGTGGGCGAGTACAATCGTGCCAAAGGGAGCACCCCATTGCTCGTCCAGCGCCTCCGGGTACGCGGTTTCGACCCGATGGCCGAGAGACTCCAGGAGTTTTGCCGCGTTCTCTGCCGCGGCTACACATTCGGGATGCAGGGCGTCTTGATTGCCCGGCCGCTTGGTCATCAGGCCGATGCGGAGCGAGCCGGGGTCACGTTGGGCAGCCGCGACGAACGAGCCCTCACAGGCGGGAGCCGTATACGGGTCGCCCGGCATGTGCCCTGCGGTCGCGTCAAGGACGGTGGCCGCGTCACGCACGGACAGCGAGACCACCCCTTCGGCAATGCAGCCGGCCCAGGCTTCGCCATAATCCGGCCCGAGCGATAAACGCCCCCGACTGGGTTTCAGGCCGACCAAGCCACACGCACTGGCTGGGATGCGAATCGACCCCCCGCCATCATTGGCGTGCGCCACGGGAACTATACGCGCGGCTACCGCCGCGGCACTGCCGCCGCTCGACCCACCGGTCGAGTGGTTGGTATTCCACGGATTCCGGGTCGGACCGTAGGCTTCCGGCTCCGTCGTGGTGGCGAAGCCGAATTCCGGGGTGTTGGTCTGGCCAATCGTAATCAGGCCGGCGGCACGGAATTTGTCGGCCAGATAGGTGCTGTGCGAGGCCGTGTATTTCGCCTCTTTGAGCCCCTTACAGCCACTATGGATTTCATCCCCGGCATGCGCGCAGAACAGGTCTTTCAGCAGGAAGGGCACCCCCTTGAGCGGACCGTCGGGTAAGGCTGCCGAGTCGGCTTCGGCGCGCGCCTTTTCATACCGCGGACGGATTACGGCATTAAGTTGCGGGTTGAGCTTTTCCACCCGCTCGATAGCGGCATCCACAAGCTCCCGTGGACTGACTGCTCCGCTCCGCACCAACTCGGCCTGCGCGCTTGCATCCATTTTTGCGAGATCGTCTGCCATGATCGGTCCTCCCTTACGGTTGATCGTGAATTATATCGATCGTGAATTATATTGATCGTGAATTATCCGGCCAGGCGGGAAAGTTTGTCAAGGAAAAGAATAAGGAAGAAGTAAATATTTGCTTGTCATTCGGTATTCCCGCCACTACTCTTTACGTCGTCATTGAGCATGAAGCCTGAAGAAAGGACGTATATGGACCGTATCGGCGTTGGTTTCTGGGGTGGGATGGCGGTCAATGAGCTCATTGACTGCGTCAGCCTGGCAGATCAAAAAGGCTATGAGTCGGCCTATCTGATCGAAAGCTTTGCCGATGCCTTTGGCGTGCTGTCGGCTTGCGCGCGTGAAACGTCCAAGATCATTCTTGCAACCGGCGTGGCCACAGTCTTTACCCGTAACCCGACGACCATTGCCACCGCCGCCGCGACCGTGGATGCTATTTCAGCCGGCCGCTTTCGACTCGGCTTAGGCATCGGCCACTCGGAAATCCACCGGGCGCGAGATAATCCGGAACCGAGTCGCCCCTTCCCTTTTGACCGGCCCCTGCGTCGGCTGCGCGAAACAACCGAGGTTGTCCGCACCATCCTGAAAGGCGCAACCGCGGGCCGGCGCGTCAATTATAGCGGCCAGATCTTCCAGATTACCGACTACGAGCCGTGGCTCCATCCCTACCGCGATACTATCCCTTTCTACTTTGGGGCATTGTCGGAAAAGACCCTGGCGCTGGCGGGCGAGGTTGCCGACGGCGTACTGCCCATCTTTGTCCCGCTCGACGGCATTCCTGATGTCCTGTCAGCAGTCCAACGCGGGGCGCGGCGGGTTGGGCGTGATCCGTCTGCCATTGATATCGGCTGCTATCTGCCGTGCTGTGTCAGCCCGGACCCCGCCGCGGCAAAACGCGCGATGCAGTACGTGACGGCCATTCATATTACTGCGTATGGCTTGTACGCCCAGTATTTTGAAAGGCGCGGCTATGCGGAGACAGTCGCCCGTATGCGTACCTGCGCGACGCGTGGCGATATGGACGGGGCAGCCGCCCTGGTCACGGATGAGATGGTCGACGCCTTTGCCGTCTATGGTTCCGCTGAGCAGTGTCACCAAAAGATCGCCCGGTACCGAGCCGCCGGGGTGACCCTGCCCATTGTCTATCCTATTCATCCGACTTTCACGAATTATTTACCGGATGCCGCGGCACGGGACGGCATCCGCTATACCATTGAGGCTTTAGCTCCAGGGTAAGCGGGCAGAAACACGTATGAGCCTCTTATTATAAGGTGAAATGTTTATCGATAATAATACGTCATACTATTGTCCTATCGATGGAGACTTGACATGCAAACGGTAACAATCTCACCTAAGTTTCAAATTGTCATCCCGAAGGAAATCCGCGAAAATCTCCGGCTCAGTCCTGGCCAAAAAGTGCAGGCGATCATATACGATGGCCGCATCGAACTGATCCCCTTACGGCCACTGAAACAGATGCGCGGGTTTCTGAAGGGCATCGATACAACAATAATACGAGAGGAACGTGGATGTTGTCGCCGGGGTAAATATATACCGTGAGGACACTGCCGAAGAGTGTGAAACGAGTCGCAACAGATGAACCGCTCGGTGCCTTGATGCAACAAGGGACAACTTAAGCGCGTCGCTCTCCCTTGCATCAGAGGGCCGGCATAGCAACCGCCCGTACAATGCATCCTTGGACGCAGGACTCGACTTCAGCTATTGCCGGGGTAAAATATACCGTGAAGAAGAAAACGAGCGGATGAACCCTCGTCACTGCTGAAACGGGAACAACAAAACCTTGGAGGGCCGGCATCCCGTCCCATCAGCCGCGTCACCGTCGGACCGGCTAACACCCGCTCCTTATAGCCGTCTAAAACGGATAAGCTGTTCTCGGCATATGCTCCCCTGTACGTCATCCTGGGCTAGCGGAGAGAGCTAAGAGAGAATACAGGCAAAGAACAGGCAGCACAGGAGGAAAGCACATGTCAGCCTATATCATTGTGGATGTTCAGGTGACCGACCCCGAGGTGTACACAGGCTACACCAAACTCGTCCCGGCAACCGTTGAAGCCTACGGTGGGAAATTCATCGTCCGGGGGGGAGCCGCAGAAAATATGGAGGGCGACTGGGAACCCAACCGGGTGGTTGTGCTCGAATTCGAGAGCGTTGCCCAAGCCAAGGCCTGGTATAACTCGGAAGAGTACCGTGAGCCTAAAGGCATCCGGCACAGCGCCTCTCAGGCAAAAATGATTGTGGTTGAAGGGGCAGCGTAATCGCGTATGCAATTCCTGACAACGGATTTATGTGACGCCCATCCAGACCTTGTCCGCGTTGTGGAACCACTGTTTACCAATTATGGCGGCAAGGTCTGCTTTGGTGGCGAGGTCGTGACCATAAAATGTCACGAAGATAATTCCCTGGTAAAAGAGCACGCCGGCAAGCCGGGGCAAGGAAAAGTATTGGTCGTGGACGGGGGCGGCTCCATGCGACGCGCCTTGCTGGGCGATGTGATCGCAGCCACAGCACTCCAGAATGGCTGGGAAGGGTGCATTATCTATGGCTGCATTCGGGATGTAGATGCCATCCGGGCGTTGAAGCTTGGAGTGCAGGCGCTCGGAGTCATGCCCCTACGAACAGAGAAACGTGGCATTGGCGACCTGGATATTCCTGTCACGTTCGGGGGCGTCACCTTTCAGCCGGGTGAGTTTGTGTATGCCGACAATAACGGCATTATCGTATCAGCCGAACCGCTTATCACGCCGGCCTCATAGTTTGTCAGTATCGATTCGAGACGTATCACGCTAAGAAACCCAGCCACAGAGCGACAACATTGTTGCCTATGGGGGAGGAAGGGTGCTACTGATCGGGCAAGTCTTCTGCACTAAAGGACTCCCCATGCTCATCGATCAACCCGACGGCAATTTCACCTTCATCAAAAGTAGCGGCCCTTTTTCCTCCGGCTGCCGTGCCCAGCCCGGCTATGAGGTGGCGCACGCCACCTTTCATCCGCTGCCCGCGCTGGAAAAAGGCTATGAGCTGATTGCGCATCATCTCCAGCAGCTCGGCCGCCCCATCCAGGCACTGTGTGGGCTGGAGCTGCGCATCCCGCAACCGCTCTCACCCCAGGGGTTTGCCGAGTTCAATGAACCCTACGTCCAGCGACTCGCAGACTGGAACGTCCTGGTTGATGGCCTCAACCCCACGGCGCGGACCAACGTGGCGCTGGCCGTCCACCCGGTTGCCGAGCCCTCGCTCTACGGGTTTTCCTACACCGTGCCCACGGACCACGACCGCCCCAGCTTTGTCCTGTCCGGGGCGGCTGAAATCCAGCGGTCCGAAAAAGGGTCCGAAATCGTCAGCCGCGGAGACGTGTCGCCGCAGGGCCTCAGCCACAAGGCGCAGGCGGTTCTTGAAATCCTGGCGGACCGCTTACAGGAGTTCAGCCTCGCCTGGACCGATGTGACGGCCGTCGAGCTGTACACCGTTCACAACGTGCACCCGCTGCTGGAAACGGAGATTCTGCCCGGTCTGGCCAGCGGCGGGCATCACGGCCTGCGCTGGCACTACGCCCGTCCGCCGGTCACCGAGGTCGAGGTCGAGATGGGCGCGCAGGGGGTGTATCAGGAGTTGGTCTTGCCGGGGTAGCCGGCACTTGGCCGGTCTGAGGCATGTGCGTTGCGCCAACCCCGAAAAGCCGTCCTTGTTAGGGGTTGCGCCTCGTCTGGCAAAATTAATCAGCAAGACGGCACCCCAATAACGGCTGTTCCAGTTATCCACCTCCGGAACGGCATCCTTCATCAGACATACTCACGCCGTCCATACTGGCCCACCAGCTCAATAGACTGGGGGCCGAGTGTGACGCTGCCCTTCACCTTGACCTCCAGATATAAACGCGCAATGGTGATGAAACTGACTGAGCAGGTTTTGCCATGAGAGCGGGGGAGAACCAATGACCACGAGTCTGGTCGGTACGGGAAAAGCAGTCGGAACGCGGGTGAGACGGGTCGAAGACCCGCGAGTGCTCTTGGGTCAAAGCCAATATGTCGATGATATCCACCTGCCCGGCACCCTCGGTGTCGCGTTTGTCCGTAGCCCCTACGCCCATGCCCGTGTGCTCAAGGTCGATGTCAGCGCCGCTCAAGCATATCCAGGGGTGGAGGCGGTCTTGACCGGGGCAGATGTTGCCCAGGCGATCCGGCCCTTACGCGTGGAGTATGACCCAGCCAAGGCCCCGAAACACAAGCCGTGCAACTGGTCGGTGTTAGCCCAGGACAAGGTTCGTTTCGTGGGAGAACCCGTGGCGGTCGTCGTCGCATCTGATCGCTACACGGCGGAGGATGCAGCTGCTCTTGCGGAAGTCGACTACGAGCCTATCGAGGTTGTGCGAGACATAGAACAGGCCATGGAACCGAACGCGCCGCTTATCCATGAGGAATGGGGCGACAATCTCATGCAGTCGGTGGACATGGAGGCCGGAGCGATTGCCCAGGCATTCCAATCAGCGGACTGCATAGTGGCTGAGCGCTTTGCCACCGGCCGACATCTGGCGCTGCCCATGGAGACGCGGGGCTGTCTGGCCCACTATGAGACAGCGCTGAACTCCCTCACACTGTGGTCTTCGACCCAAGTGCCGCATCTGATGCGCGCCCACCTTGCCCGCCTGCTTGACTTTCCCGAACACCATATCCGGGTCATTGCGCCGGATGTCGGCGGGGGGTTTGGACCGAAGGCCTATGTCTATCCCGAAGAAGTCTTGCTGTCCTTCCTCTCCAAGCGGGTGGGCTGCCCGGTCAAATGGATCGAAGATCGACGCGAAAACTTATCCGCATCGACGTTGCAGGCTAAGCAACAAGTCGTGCACGCGGAGCTCGCCCTTACAAAGGATGGAGCTATTCTGGGGGTCAAGGGGCGTTTTATATGCGACGTAGGCGCATACTCAGCCTATCCGTGGGGCTCCGCCCTGGAAGCCGGCATGGCAGCGTCAGCCTTCCCTGGAGGCCCGTATAAGGTCCCGGCCTTCCACTGCGAGGCCCTCTCAGTTGTCACCAACAAGGTGACGAGTGGAGCGTATCGTGGGGTGGGCTTGCCGGTCAGCATCCTGGTCATGGAACGCCTGCTCGACCTGGGGGCACGGAAATTAGGGCTCGACCCAGCCGAATTACGCCTCCGTAATATGATCCGTAAGGAAGAACATCCCTATCAGATCGTCACCGGGGTTGAGATTGAAAGCGGCAGCCACCGCGAATCTCTGCAAAAAGCCTTGGACATGCTCGACTATGAGGCTTTCCGGGCCGAGCAGCAGCAGGCGAGACAACACGGGCGATACATCGGCGTTGGCCTGGGCTGTTATGTTGAGAGCTCGTCCTACAGCTATCGCAGTTTTGAGCCGGTCGGCATCAACTGGGGCGGCTATGAATCCGCCACCGTGCGCATAGACGCAAACGGCAAGGTCACCGTCCTCGTTGGGACCCACTCCCACGGCCAGGGCCATGAGACGACGTTTGCCCAGGTTGCGGCAGATGAACTGGGCGTGTCCGTCGCTGACGTCAGAGTGATCCAGGGAGATACCACGACCGTCCCACACGGCTGGGGGACGTGGGCCAGCCGCAGTGCCGTGCTCGGCGGCGGGGCGATTATTCAGGCGTCGAGCCGGCTGCGGGAGAAAATTCTGCGCACCGCCTCACGCCTGAGCGAGGTGCCACAAGATGACCTTGAGTTGGCCGAGGGGCTGGTCCGGCGTAAGACGGATGAGATGACACTCATGCCACTCCAAGACATCGCTCATCTCCTAGTTGTGCAAGCACCAGCAGGCTTGCCGGAAGACGAAGAGCCAGGTCTGGAAGCGACCGCCCACTACACCCCGCCCCCGTGGACCCATGCCAATGCCACCTTCCTGGCGACTGTTGAGGTGGACATCGAAACCGGCTGCGTACAGCTCTTACGTCTTATTGCGGTTGAGGACTGTGGCACAATTATCAACCCGATGGTGGTTGATGGACAGATCCAAGGCGGCGTGGCCCAGGGGATAGGAACAGCACTGTACGAGCAGACGGTGTACGACGAAAATGGCCAACTGCTGACGGGTACGCTGATGGACTATCTGGCCCCAACAGCGGTGGACGTACCTCAGGTAGAAATCGGACATATTGAAACGCCGGCCCCGAATACGCCGCACGGCATCAAAGGCATGGGCGAAGGCGGGGCTATTTCACCGCCGGCAGCCATAGCCAATGCCGTGGCAGATGCCCTGGCACCGTTGGGGGTGCGAGTCAACGAGATTCCACTCACCCCAGAGCGCGTCCTCATGCTGATTGACCAAGGGCGTAATGGAGCGTGAGATGTTTGAAAAGGTCAGCAAGAGGAGAAGCGGATGCGTCTAGGCCTTACCCTGACAGGCGACCAGCTGACAATGGAAGATATCGTACGTTTTGCCTGTCAGGCTGAGGGGGCAGGGTTTGATTCGGTGTGGGTGACCGAGGCCTGGCGTGAGGCTTTCGTTCCCCTCACTGCTATCGCCATGCAGACAGAACGGGTACGCATTGGCACGGCCATCGCCCTGACTATGGCGCGCAGTCCCGTTCTTATGGAGCTCGCGGCAGCGGCTGTGGATGAAATTGCCAAGGGCCGCCTTGTTCTTGGCATTGGCCCTGGCCCCAAGGCGTGGAACGAAGACTGGCACGGAGTACGGTTCTACCCCCCGGCCGCGTATGTCCGCGAGTACGCAGAAATACTGCGCCTGATGTGGACGGCTCACTCTGGAAAGAGCATAGACTACCAGGGCAAGTATATTCAGATTCGTAAGTATCAACGCTTTTACCGCCCCTACCGAGATCAGATCCCCATCTACTTTGGGGCGGTCATGCCCAAATTCCTGCGGGTCACCGGAGCTGTGGCTGACGGCCTGTGTGTTGCCGCCTGTAATACTCCACGCTACATCGCCGATGTCGCGCGCCGCTATGTTGCCGAGGGGATGCAAGAAAGCCAGCGAGAGGCGGACACAGTGGGCTGCATGAGTTTGGTCATCTGTGCCGTTGATAAGGATAGGGAAAAAGCCAGACACAGAACAAAGCAACAGATTGCCTTTTACACCACCTTTCCCTACTACGATATTGTGCTGGATCAGCACGATCTCGCCGAGGAAAAAACGCGGATTCGTGAGGCCTGGGCGCGGAATGACACCGCAGGGATGGTTGCCGGTGTCAGCGAGCAGATGGTGGACCTCATCTCTATTGCCGGCACGCCACAGGAATGTCGGCAGGCCCTCTCCCGCTACGATGACGTGGTCGATGAGGTGTCTCTCTATTCGCCCAGTTTTGGGCTCAGCCGTGAGGAGATTCTCACAAATCACGAGGCTATCCTGGCAGCCTTTGGTCGCTAAACAGGAAAGCCGGCAATAGGGCTGTCAAGGGGCCGCCGTACGCTTCCTCTCATCACCCGCCGGTCTTCATCTTGAACCGAAAGTCGCAGTAATTGGCGCCCTTCATGATCGTTTGCGTCCGGGTCATTGTGATTCCAGGACCTCCCACCGCTTCGATATCCACGTCCATCTCACACGTCAGCAGCGCTCCGAGCTCCGGTTCTCCCAACTGCCGGAAGAAATCCGCGTAGCGGCAGCTGGTGATATTGAACTCCCAGGCGTCTGGCGCCTGCTTGAGCTCCTCAAGGTCCACGTCACGGCCGACCTGTTTAAAGAGGGCCTCATTAATGGTGTCCCATTTCTGCCGAGGACTGCCGGGGAGCTGATCCCCAATGTCCAGGAAGAGCTTTCCCGACCACTCCCGGAGTGCCTGGCTGGCAATCTGGTTCGCTCGCGCCTCCCCCAACTCAGCCCGAAAGGCTCGGAGCACCGGCACAAGCACCTGAGCTTGAATCTTGACCTTTTCAAGCAGGGAGAGACCGGTTTTGCCAAACGCCGGCGCAAAAATATCCGGAGCAGCGTCCTCTTGCTGCGCGTTCGCTTTCAGATCATTGGTACTCGCCATGGCATTCCTCCTGTCTTAATGGGTTGCCCTACGGGCAGCCTGGTTATGGCAGTACCAGAGCAAACTCTGAGGTGGCGTGTCAACGAGCAGAACGCAATGAGTTCTCCGCAGCTCTTGACGCAATTGATTTGCACAATCGATTTGAAAGATGCAGAAGGGCTGTGAGCGAGGGAGTGCCCCGCTCACTCCACATCCGTAATCACAAAATTCTGACTATTCTGTTGCCATTCCAGCGTGACCATCTCGCCCAGCATGGGAAAGTCCTCCACCACACATTCCCCCTCGGCGCCCCGCAGGAATTCGTGTCCCACGGTCGTGACCCACACCGTGGCCCGGCCTAACTCGATGTCATCCACCCACGCTACCACCGGATGCTCGCCATCGCCCAACAGATTCCAGTTGAACAACAACCCAAACCCATTATCCACGTCTCCACACGCCCTCAGCGTGTCCCGCCGCTCCGTCCCATACCCCGCCTCCTGCCGCCCGAGGTGCCCAATCTCGATCTCCACCCGCTCCGCTGTACACACCCAGCCCGACAGCACCCCCACCCCACTCTGAAACGAGTTTACTCCCGGATTCTCCAGATACCCCGTCACGGTGGCAGACCTACCCCGAGTGGCCCCCACTAGGGGCCTCCCGCCCGCAATCACAAAGTTCTGCGTGTTCTGCTGCCACACCAATGTCACCGTCTCGCCCATCCTCGGGAAGTTCTCTACCTCACAGGTCCCGGCCACGTTCCGCAGAAACTCTACCCCCAGGGTCGTGACGGTGACGGTGGCACGGCTGAGTTCGACGTCATCCACGAGCGCCACGACTTCATGCTCCCCATCCTCCAACAGGTTCCAGTTGAATAACAATCCAAAGCCGTTATCGGTGTCGTCGCAGACGCCGGCGGTGTCCCGTCGCTCGGTGCCATAGGCCGCGACTTGCGGCGTGAAGGCACCAATTTCGATCTCGACCCGGTTCGCCTCACATACCCAGCCCGAGAGCACCCCCACACCACTTTGGAAGGAATCGGCGCCCGGATTCTCCAGGTAGCCCACCAGTAAACGCGTCTCCAACGCATAGTCCCCGGTCCGACTGCCATTCCCCTCCACGGCCACCACGACCGGCCCCGCCGCCACTCGGGTGCTCAGCCGAAAGTTCTGCCGCTCCCCGCCAGTATCCGCGCTCGCTAGTTCCTCGCCGTCCTGCCAGATTGTCCCCACGGTATCGGTCGAGCCAGTCGTCTCGACCACTAACACCCCGGCCTGCGGCAGGCTGAATTGGAAATAATCGATATCGTCCGCCGTGTTGATCTGCCCGGCGGTCAAGGACGCCCAGGGGGTGATGCTGCCCAGCCGGACGCGGGTCGCTTGGGCGGGGGTATTGCCATGCAGGTCCCGGCGATCCTCCCCGCCACCGCCTGGTGGCGGTGGTGGCGGTGGCCTTCTTGCGGTCACCGTGACCGAGAAGGTCCGCGTCGTGGTCAGGCGGCCGGGATCGGTCGCCCGCACCGTCACCATGACCGTGAGACTCGGTCCCGCCGGTGCCAGCGTCAGCTGCGACCCGGCCAACGTCACCGCCGGGTCGGCGGGGCGCAACTGCATCGTGTAGGTCAGTGTATCGTCGTCGTTCGGATCGTCGAAGACATTATTCAGATCGATCGTCACCGGGTCGGCGCCCGACTCGAATGTCCGATCGGTCAGCGCGCTCGGCATCGTCACGGTCGGCGCTCGGTTGCGGTCTGCCACGGCGACGGCCACCGTATTCACTGCGCCGGGTGCCATCACGATACCGGCGCCGGAATCACGATCAACGCCTGTCTCCTCAATGTCCAGGACCGCGGTCCCGGACGTCATTGCCGTGCGCAGTTCGGCCGGCGTGACCTTGGCCGGGCCGCCGGCCGCTTCCAGCATCAAGGCCGCAATCGCCGCCGCGTGCGGCGCCGCCGCCGAGGTACCCCTGAACGTCGAAAACCTGGGCGTCGAGGTCGAGACGTCGTCGGCCGCGGCCAGGTCCGGCTTCTTCAGCACCGCCGTGTTCGGCGTACCATCGGCTTCAAAGAACATCTGCCGCGGCCCGTCCGAGCTGAACGTCTCGACCGACTCCGTGCCGTTGAAGGCACGGTCCAAGCCGGCCGCGCTGACCGCCGCCACCCCCACCGCATCCTGCGAGGCCGGATGGCCGAAGGTCTGACCGACCGTCGTGATCGCCAACCCGCCTCGCGCGTAGTTGAGACGCAGATAGCGATCCGCCGCACCCGCGTTCTTGACAATGACGAGGCGAGTCCCGACGCGATCGTTGGCGCACGAACCGCTGATGAACTCGATGGGGTCCTGGTTGCCGTCCTGTGTGTTCGTCGAGCTGGCAAGGACGTTGTTATCCGCATCAATGAGAAACAGGTCGTAGTCGTTGGCCGATTTTCCCCACGGGTCGGTCCACTGCAAGACGATGGGGAGGAAGCTGTCCTTCACGATTGCATTCCGGGTCACGTCATTGTCGGGGTCGAGGTCGAAGTCGTGGTAGACGGCACCCGTGGGGACGCCGTTCAGGATCAGCTCCGGCCCGGCGACGAAGTCGCCCTCCCAGACGCCGGACGTGCTGTCGTTCAGGTTGCCGCCGTTGCCGGCCGCCGAGAAGTAGTAGCAGCCGTCGGCAACCACGCTGCTGACCGCCTGGGCGATGACGCCGTCCTGGAAGGCCGGTGCCAGCAGATACCCGATGTCGTCGACGATAACGTTGGCGCCGGCCGCGCAGAGATCCTCGATGTTCTGCGCCATCTGCGCCGCCCCGTTGATGCCGGTCGCGAAAAACAACTCGGCGCCCGGCGCAAGATCGTGCACGATCTCTAACATGGCCGTCCCCTCGGTTCCCTTGCTCCTCCGGTTGCAGGACAACGAAATCGCACCGCCCGCCTGCCCGGGCAGGACCGTGACCCCGGCCGGCACCTCGCCCGTCGCCTGCTGCGCGGCGAGCGCATCCACGCCATCCGAGAGCACCCCGACGCTGATGCCCGTGCCGTCCACACCGTGCGTACTGCGCGCCACGTTCGCCTGGTGGGCGACATCGCCCTCCCTAAGGGGAGTGTTATTGCTTACCGCCACCATTGCCTGAGCAACAGCTGAGCGCTCCAGCACCTGGTGCGTGATGGGCTGGTCGGCGGGCCGAATGGACTGGACGGCCTCAAGCGTGGCGAGCGGCTCCAGAGCGGAGAACGGCAGCTGCGCCCGGATGGCCCGGTATTTCGGCACGCTGCTCAGCACCGTGCCGCCCAAATCCTGGATGCGCGCCAGCACTGCGGGCGTCACGTCCGCCCGGATGTCTACCGTGACCACCGCGTCCTCGACATCCGTGGTCGGGGCCTGCTTGTCCTTGACGCCGGCGCCCGGTGCCTGCCGGCGCGCGACGCCCTCCGACGGCTGGGCACTCCCTGTCGCGTCCAGGAGTTGGGAACTCAGCTTCCGTTGGGCCGGCGTCCGCTGCGCTTTGGCCTCCAGGATGGACGCAATCGACTGGCTGGCCGGCTGGGCACGGCTGAGATCGGCCCACACCAGGACCGCGCCGACCGCTACCACTGCCCCGAGGAGCCCCATACCACGGGCTCCTGCCCTGAGTCCTGTCATATCTGGTCGCTTCATCCCCGCTCCACGCCTTGGAACATATCTCTGACTTCTCTCCAAGGCGAGACAACGGGAGAAACACGAGCGGCACGCCGGCGCGCTCAGTCTGTTGGGCACGAACCGCGCGTCTGCGCCTCGTCGGCGGGACGGATCGACTGAACCGCGTCGAGCGTGGCGAGCGATTCCAGGGCGGAGAGGGGCAGCCGGGCCCGGATGGCCCGGTATTGCGGGACGCTGTTCAGCACTGTGCCGCCCAAATCCCGGATGCGGGCCAGTACCGCCGGCGTCACCTCGGCCCGGATGTCGACTTTTACCCATTCGTCCGCAGCTGGCTGACCCCGCCCTGTCCGCCACGCGTCGAGCAGGTGCGAACTCAGCTTCCGCTGCGCCGCCGTCCGCTGGGCCTTCTGGATAAGCAGCGCCTCGATCTGACGCTCGGTCGTCTGCGGCAGTGTGCCTCCAGGCTGCGCTGGCGCTGACTGCGCGCGAACGGGGCCGACCCACAGCAGGGGCACGCCTACCGCCCCCAGTAGCCCCCAGGTCAGTCTGACCCATGTCCTGCGTGTTTGGGCTATTTTTCCATCCTCAATGAGAAAGTCGATACTCTCCAACAGGGAAGGCTTTGAACTCATCCGGATGAATGTAGCGTCCTCCTGCCGGCTACCGTCCTTACTCCACTGCGGTGATGATAAAATTCTGACTGGTCTGCTGCCACTCTAATAGCACACTCTGCCCCAGGCGGGGGAAGTCCTCTACCACACACTCCCCCTCAGCTCCCCGTAGGAATTCGTATCCCAGGGTGGTCACTCGCACCGTGGCCCGGCCCAGTTCGACGTTATCCACGTAGGCGATAACCGTATGCTCTCCATCCCTCAGCCGGTTCCAGTTGAATAACAACCCAAAGCCGTTGTCCGTGTCCCCACACATTTCCTCGGTGTCCGCCCGCTCCGTCCCATAGCCAGCCGCAAGCCGTTCCGTCTCGCCACTCTCGGTCCCGATTTCGATCTCCACCGCCTCCGCTTCGCATACCCAGCCCGAGAGCACGCCAATGCCACTCTGAAAGGAGTTGGGGCCCGGATTCTCCAGGTATCCTACGTCTGCCGCCCCGGCCCGGTTCTCCCCGCTCGGCGCCGCTCCGCTCGCGATCACAAAGTTCTGCTTGCTCTCCTGCCATACCAGCGTCACCGTCTCGCCCAGACTCGGGAAGTCCTCCACCTCACACTCGCCCGCGACCCCCCGCACAAACTCCTGCCCCAGGGTTGTCACCGTGACCGTCGCCCGGTCCAGTTCGACATCATCGACCAAGGCCACAACCGTATGGGGCCCGTCGCTCAGCCGACTCCAGTTAAACAACAGCCCAAAGCCGTTGTTGGTGTCCCCACAATCTCCTTGCGTGTCCGCCCGGTCCGTCCCATAGGCCGCTACGTGGTGCTCGGTGTCATCAATCACAAGCTCCACCGTCTCCGCTTCACACACCCAGCCCGAGAGCACCCCCACACCACTTTGGAACGAGTCCGGGCCGGGATTCTCCAGATACCCCGGCACAAAGGTGACGACTAACTCGTAAGCGCCGGTCGCTCCCCCCTGTCCCTGCACAGCCACGACGACTGTTCCGGCCTGCACGGGGGCGCCAAGCCGGACGGCCTGCCGACTGCCCGTGGGGCCGGTCGCCACGACCGCCCCGTCTTGCCAGATCGTACCCCTGAGATTCACTCCGCCGGTGGTGTCCACAAAGACCAACCCTCGGCCTGGGGCAGTGACGGTAAAATAATCCCGGTCTGCGGCTAGACAGATGGCTCCGGAAGTCATTGTGTCCAGGGCAATGTCAGTGGCCTGTGCAGCGCTGTTGCCGTGCACGTCCTCTGCACAGGCGGGACCGCCCCCTCTACCACCGCCCGGTCCTGGTGGCGGTGGCGGCGGTGGCGGTGGCGGCAGGGGACGAGTCAACTCCGCAATCGTCACGACCGTAGTAGCGGGGTCACCCACCTCCATCCTGGCCGGCAGCGGGCTGCCGAACCCGAATTCTGCCAACTCGCCGGCGTCATCTGCTACAGCGTCGTCATGGACCGTGACGGTAAAGGTCTTCTCAAGCGGCTCGTCGCGCGAGAAGATCACGACGGGTACCTGCGTATAGCCATCTTCATACGGGACCACCACATAGCCGTCCGGGACCACCGCATAGTCGTCATACGTTATGCCGTCTCGGTTCGTTGCCGTCAGCAGAATCTTCACCCCGCGTTCCGGGTCCTTGTCCAGCTTCACGGTGACCGTCGCCGTCCTGCCCTCGTAGCGAACGGCGCCGAAGGACACGACGACACTTGGTGGCCTCACCAACCGGTCGGTAATATCCGGCGCGTTGTTACCGACCAAGTCCCGGACGGGCGTCGCCGCCATTCCGTCCGGCGCCGTGTAACTCAACCTGACCCCGTCGCTCGCTTCGACCGGAGTGAGGAGTGTCAACGTGACCGTACTGTCGGCTATCGAAACGTCTGTGACCTCGACCGCCACACCCTCGACAGTCACCGCAAACGCATCGGATGCCGGTACCGAACTCTCATCCAGCATTTCGTCATAGCGCACCGTCAGCGTCGCGCCGTTGACTAGAAGAAAATCATCGTTGCCAAAATCCAAATATGGCTGGACTCCATCCACCTTGTGGGCCTCAGTGTCCGTCAGTGCATCGAGAATCAGCAGCGCATCATGGTTGTCGCTGTCGCGGATGGTTCCGTCGTGCAGGTGCAGCGCGTCGGCGGCGATGCTCAACCCGTCGGGGGCTTCGTCCCCGACCGGCGGAACGTCGTACCCGAGGAAGCGCAGGATACCCGCAGTGAAGCGGTCGACGCCCTCGGCTACGGCATATCTGAACACCAGGGCCGTCGTCCCCGACCCAGTCACGTATGGCGCGACTCGCTCATAGGGGCCACTGCTGTCGAACGTGAGCAAGAGGTGCGGTGTGCCCGTGACCGTTACGCTCTCGCTGAACGTCACCCTGAGCTCGATCACCTCCCCGGCGGCGTAGGTTTGTCGGGCTGCGGGCGTCGAGTTGATCTCCAGGCTGCTCACATACGGAGCGGAGGTCGTCACTGCGTGGTCGATCAACGCCGCTACGATATTGCCCGCCTTGTCCCGGATGGGACGAGTTCCCACGGTATAACTCAACATCACCTGATAACTCAACGTCACCCAGTCGGTTGGCGCCACCGCCGAAGCGAGGGTGAGCGTGACGGCACGGTCGCTTATCGAGACGGCGCTCACATCACGCCTCACGTTGTTCACCATCACCGTATAGGCGCTGGCTGGCGTCTGCGAATATTTCCAGAGCGTTTCGCTGTAGGTCAGCACGAGGTGGGCGCCGTGCACCGCCGCCGCCCAGAGGACCGGCGTGATGCCGTCAACCCTTTTATCATACAGATCCTCATGCGCCTCGTGCGCCAGGTCTGCGTCGATGTCGGTATTGTTCTTTTTAATGCTGCCGCCG
The DNA here is from genome assembly GCA_963664395.2 of Binatia bacterium. GTDB lineage: Bacteria > Desulfobacterota > Binatia > Bin18 > Bin18 > Bin18. The sequence continues at coordinate 1,082,938 of OY761159.2, forward strand.
TTCAACTTGAGCGCGTTGGCGTCAATCGTAGTCTCGGGGGCTTCGTCGGTGTCCGCGACGGTGTAGCGGAAAACCAGGTCCGTCGAGGGCGGGCCGCTTTGATAGTCGGCTTGGCGGGTCATGGAACCGAGGGTCAGGGCGATTTGCGGCGTGCCGGTGACGGCCACCTCCTCGCTGAACGTCACGGTCACTTCGATGATGTCGTCAAGTTTATAACCATATAACCCGTCCGTGAACGCGACATTCTCGACCCTCGGCATGTCTGTCTGGCCCTCGACGGCGGGCGGGGACAGCACCGCCAGCAGCATAAATGTGACGGCGGCAAGGGACCGGTGTGAGTAACGGCACAGTGACATTATTCCGACCACTTCGTCATCGAAGGACAGCCTCATAGACCACCTCCTCCTGTACCGGCAATCATACGCGTCGTTTCCCTGGCTGATGCGTACTGTAAGTATATGTCGCAGGGCCTGTCCTGAGCGTGTCGCAGGGCCGGGGTGAGCAGGTCCTCTACTCCACCTCCGTCATGACAAAATTCTGACTATTCTGTTGCCATTCCAAGGTTACCGTCTCGCCCAGCATGGGGAAGTCCTCGACCACACATTCCCCCTCCGCCCCCCGTAGAAACTCTGCCTCGGCTCCTTCCCCTACGGTTGTCACCCGCACCGTGGCCCGGCCCAGTTCCATAGCGTCCACGACGGCCACCACATCATGTTCGCCGTCCCCCAGCAAGTTCCAGTTGAACAGCAACCCAAAGCCATTGTCCGTATCGCCACACATCGACTCCGTATCGAGCCGCTCGGTGCCATACGCCGCCGGCTGCGGCTCCCCGTTCAGTTCAATGACAACCTCGGCCCCCTCACATACCCAGCCCGAAATCACCCCAATCCCACTCTGAAAGGAGTTCGGCCCGGGGTTCTCCAGATAGCCTACCCCGGCTCTCCCCGCCCGGTTGGTGGTGCCAGCAGGAGCCAGACCGTCCACAATCACAAAGTTCTGCTGTGTCTGTTGCCACGCCAGGGTGACCGTCTCGTCCCCGGTCGGGAAATCGGCGGCTGTACACGTCCCCGTCACCTCCCGCAGAAACTCCGCCCCCAGCGTCGTCACCGTCACAGTCGCCCGGTCGAGTTCCACCCCATCCACGACGGCCACCACCTCATGCTCGCCCTCCCCCAGCAGGTTCCAGTTGAACAAGAGGCCAAAGCCGTTGTCCGTGTCGCCACACACCGACTCCGTATCGAGCCGAGCCGTGCCATACGCCGCCTCCTGTGGCTCCCCGTTCAACGTAATCTCTACGGCTTCGGCCGCACAGGTCCAGCCTGAAATGACGCCAATCCCACTCTGGAAGGACTCGGCTCCCGGATTCTCCAGATACCCCGGCACGAAGGTCACTTGCAGGGTGTACGCCCCGGTTGCGCCCCCTTGGCCTTGGAGGGCGATCACCACCGACCCAGGGGCAACCCGCACACTGAGCCGGAAGTTCCGGCCGGCCCCGCCCGTGGCGGCGGTGGCTAACTCTTCCCCGGCTTGCCACACCGTGCCCACGGTGGCGGTCGGCCCACTCGTCTCGACGACCAACACCCCGGCGTGGGGCACGTCTGCGGTGAAGTAATCCACATCGGCGGCCGTGTTGAGCTGCCCCGGTACGGATGCGGTGCGGGCGGGGTCCAGGGTGACGAGGGTCGCCTGGGCCGGCGTGTTGCCGTGTTCGTCCTGGCTGGGACCGCCGCCGCCCCCGCCCGTGGTGGTGCCGCCCGTGGTGGTGCCCGTGGTGGTGCCCGTGGTGGTGCCCGTACCGGTTCCTGTCGTCGGGGTCATCGGCGCGCTGGGCCCGTAGACAAAGACCTTCCCCGCGTGGAAGTCCGCCACCCACCATGTTGTCCCGTCCGACCAGAGCGCCGTCGGGCTCAGGTTGGCGGGCGCCAGGATGCGATCCTGCTCGACTGCGGACACAATGTCGCTTGAGGATTCTACCGCTCTCGGGTTCGCGCTGTACGCGTGCAGACGGGCGTCAAGGTAGCCCGAAATCCATACGGTGCCCACGTCATTCCACCAGAACCCTCTGATAGAGGATGCGATGTCAAGCAGGTCAAGCGTTGGCAAATTCTTGACAAAGTTGTTATTCGGCGACCCGTATATCACCGCCGGGGTTGCATCCGTATCCGCATATATCCGGTAGGCCCTGAGGCCAATGGGGCTCAGGCCATCTCTTGCCAGCCAGAGCAAGCAGGTCGCGTCGGAGCCCGCGCAGGTCGTGTCCTTCCTCCCCCACAGCCCGTACCCGGCGAGAACGCTATCAATATCCTTGGCCGTGTCCCGCATACGGTCGGCCAGCGTGTAGGCGTATATTTTCCCGTCATCGTAGTCCAACACCCAGAGTGTCGTCTCGTCCGACCACAGCCCGGTCGGACGAGCGTTGGCCGTGTCCAAGGGAATGTCCTGGGCGGGAGCTCGCACGCCGCCGGGCAGCGTGTAGGCGTACACCTTCCCCCCGACTTCGCCCACGACATACAGCGTCGTCTCGTCCGCCCACAGCCCACTCGGACGAGTGTTGGCCGCGTCCAGCGTGATGACACCGTCGCTCGTTTGGGTGCCGGACGTGATACGGGCGCTCCAAGCAGTAAATGCCGGGGTCTGCGGTATGGTCACTCCGGTGTTCTGCACCCCCAGCTCCTTGAGGTCCGGCAGGGCGGTCGGAAATATGGCGGGGAGCGGCCCGCTCAAGGCCGCATTGCTGTGGAGCTTCAGGTCAACCAGGCTGCTCAGCCCCAACGCGGGTGGAATGAAGCCGCTCAGCTTGTTGCCCTGGAGGTAGAGCTGCGTGAGGTTCCTCAGGTTCCCCAACTCGACTGGGAGGGAGCCGCGCAGCTTGTTACTCCTGAGGTCCAATTGAGTGACCTCGCCGTCCGTATTCGTTGTGACCCCGTGCCACTCACCCAGATCCGTGTCGTCGTCCAGCCAGTTATCTTTGCTCGTCCAGTTCGCCCCGCCGGTCGCAGTATAGAGCGTTGCCAGCGCCTCGCGCTCGGTACCGGTCACGGACGGCACGGACGGGATCAGGCTGATGATCTCAGTCCTTTGTCTGTTCGGGGTTCCCTCACTGACCGTGCGAACCGCATCAGAAGAGATGGAAAAGAGCACCGACCCTGCCGGTAGGTTTTGGACCGGGTGAGGGATCGGTGTCACCTCGACGCTATAGGTCGTCCCCGAGCCCTGGAGGTCCGCTGCCTGCACCTCCCATTGGGAGGGACCACGCCCATCAGGACGACTAAATCCTAGCACGAGGATATCTTGAAGCGCGAAGCCTGCCACCGCCTCCGAGAAGGTGACCGTGACCGTGAAGGAAGGTTCCAGCCCCGCATCTTCGTCCCAGGTCAGTGTGATTTGGGGCCGCTCATCCGCCAACGGTCTGGCCGTAGCCGTAGCCGTGGCCGCAGAGCCCGCGCCCGCGCTGTTCCACGCCCGCACCTCAAAGGCGTACTGTGTGCCGGTGGTCAGCCCCCGCACTATCGCCGACAGCGCCCCCTCATCTGCCGTAATGGTCCAGGAGGTGGTAGACGGCACCGTGTCGCCCGCCGCATAGCGGTATTCGTATGTGGTGATGGACGCCCCGCCGGTGTTCTCCGGCGCGGACCAGAACAGCACTGCATGCGCACCGCTCGGAAAGACCGCGAAGTTCTGCGGCGGCCCGGGGACGGTGACCGTCTGCGCCCGCGCGTCTTCCGGCGTGGCAATCCCCAGCACGGCGGCCAGCACGACGAGCGCCGCCACCGCGCCCCATCGCCGGGACGGGCGCGGTGGGTGGGGAGCACGTCCTGGAAAGAGCGAACGTCTCTGGGGGATTCTGGGCTCAGCTTGCATCATTCTATTCTCTCCTCTTGTATCGGTCTCCTGTCCGGGACGCTGACGCAGCACTGGGTCGAAACCTTACTCAACCCCATCCCGCCGCGTGTGTCCCTCCCAAATGGGAGGAATCTTCACACCGCAGGCCGAGGGCGGCACACCCCTACCGGTGCACCCGCCTGGTCGGGCCGGGGGGCGGCCCGCTCAACTGGACCCGAAAAGACGTGCGCGCATGTGAGAGAACGGGGGGCGGCCCCCTATCGTTCTGTTGTCATCTGGCATTGGCCTCGAAATGAGAGCGTTTCACGTTAGTCTGTAGCCATGCCAGTACGCGCTCGTCATGCCGGACGTGATCCGGCATCCGGAGGCCGGGGGGTCGGGGGCCTGGATGCCCTAGCCAGGAACAAAAGAGGTGGGGCACTACCGATTCAGGCTTCAGCTTGACATTTGGCTGACGGTCGGAGTATCCACGAAGAATACCATACGGAATCATTCGGACCCCAGCATTAAGGAGGGAGTACCATGCAAACTACCACGGAGAACAGACGCTGGTCAAAGGAATACCCCGAGCTCGGCACGGGACCCGTGCCGTCTGAATCGTGTATCTCGCCGGAATACTTTGAGCTTGAACGCGAGCGGATTTTTCGCCGTACCTGGCTCAACGTGGGCCGCGTCGATGACATTCCCAACGCGGGCGATTTTTTCGTGCGCGAGCTGGCGGTGTGTAAAACCTCGATTTTGGTGATCCGAGGGACGGACGGGGTCGTGCGTGGGTTTCACAATGTGTGCTCGCACCGCTCCAACAAACTGGTCTGGGAAGAGCGCGGCACCTGTCGAGGGGCCTTAGCCTGCCATTTTCATAGCTGGGGGTATAACGCCCAGGGGCAGCTCACCGGCGTTCCGGACGAAGAGAATTTTCATGATCTTGATAAGAGCGAGCTGGGACTCACCCCGGTGACCATAGATGTGTGGGAAGGGTTTATCTTCGTGCATCTGGGTCCACAGCCCCAAGAGACGCTCACCGACTACCTGGGTGGAGTGGCTGAACAGTTCAAAGGGGCCGCCTTTCATAAGCGCCGCTTGACCCATACCTATAAAGTTGAGGAGAATGCCAACTGGAAGGTGGCCCTGGACGCCCAGAATGAAGCCTACCACCTGCCCTTCCAACATCGCTACTCGTTTCCGGGTATGTTCGTCCTCAAAGACAACCGCTATCTGCGTCTCTCGGGCGTGAAGCTGTATAACCACCACGCGGTCTGGTCGACTACGTATAGTTCGGAAAATACGCCGACGCCGACCGGAGCATTCATGAACCAGCTCAATACGGCGACAACCAACAGCCGCCTGCCCATGCTGGGAGACTTTGACTTTTTTGTGATCTTTCCAAACTTTGTCATTCTCCAGTTTCGGGGCATCGAAGACGACTATTACATGACCTATAATTTCTGGCCGCTGGCGGTTGACCGCTGCATCTGGGAGATAAAATTTTATTTTCCACCCGCGGAAAATGCCGGCCAAAAGCTCAGCCAGGAATATCTCAAACACCGTATCTGCGACGTCCTCCAGGAGGACGCCGTAGCGCATGAGACCCTGCAAATTGGTATAACCTCGCGGGCGAAAACACATATCATCCTCCAAGATGACGAGATCCAGATTCGGCAATTTCATAAAGTGTTGGAAGACTATATGGGATTTTTCAACGGACAGGGGCAGTGATGCCTGGAGCGCTATTTCCGGAGCAGTTTCAGAACCTTGAACCGTTTCGGGACTGGGCTCTGGCCAAAGAGAGTGAGCGCAGAGCAAAACGCCTGTCCAGCACAATGGATGAGATTCAGGCATTCTACGACGCAATTTTTCCTCAAATGGAAGCCGTCGTTGCCTATCTCAATCAGTTTCCGCTCAACCAGCTGCCCGAAGGGACGCAGCAGCTCTACTATCTGACGCTCTCATTGGTGGAAGTCACCAGCGCCGTGGAATTGTATCACCAGCCCCACATCATTGAGGCCATTGCGCCAGCTCGCTTCCGGCGGGTGGAATAACACTTTCACGAACAACTTTTTCAGAAGAAAGGAATAACGGCCATGGCTGGGCGATTAGACACAAAGGTAGCACTGGTGACTGGTGGTGGCTCGGGCATTGGACGCGCCTCAGCCCTGGCCTTTGCACGAGAAGGTGCCAAGGTTGTTGTTGCCGACGTGGATGTGGCAGGCGGAGCAGAGACGGTCCGCATGATCGAGGCGGCCAGCGGAGCGGCGCTGTTTGTCAGCGCTGATGTCTCCAAGGCGGCGGAAGTCAGCGCGTTAGTCGAGCGGACAGTCGAAACCTATGGCCGTTTGGATTGCGCCTTGAATAACGCCGGTATCCAGGGCGACATCAAGCAGACCGCCGAGTGCAGCCAGGAGAATTGGGACCGTATCATTGCGATTAACCTGACCGGAGTGTGGTTGTGTATGAAACACGAGATCCCGCACATGTTGCATCAAGGTGGGGGTGCGATCGTCAACACTGCCTCGAACTTCGGGCTAGTAGGATCGAACGGGATGCCGGCATATTCAGCCAGCAAGCACGGCGTCGTCGGTCTGACCAAAACGGCCGCCCTGGAGTACGCCAAGTCGGGCATTCGCGTCAACGCCGTCTGTCCGGGGCCGGTTCAAACACCGCTGATCGATAAGGTCCTGGCCGCCCAGCCCGAGCTGGGCGACCAGATCATCAAGGCCATCGAGGCCAGGGAGCCGATAGGGCGCATGGGGCAGCCGGAGGAGATTGCCGAGGCTGTCGTCTGGTTGTGTTCCGACGCGGCCTCTTTTGTGACCGGAACGGCCATGGCCGTGGATGGCGGCTTTGTGACGCAGTAGCGGCGCGAACCAAAGGGGTTATAACCATGTCTAGCCAAGCCACAAGTCGCTATGAAACCATCAACGGCCTGAAGCTGCACTACGTTGACTGGAGAAACGAACAGGCGACGCCAATGGTATGTCTGCATGGCTTGCGAGCCTACGGTCATTGGTTCGACGAATTCGCCCTGGTAGTGAAAGATCGCTATCGAGTGCTCGCTCTAGACCAACGGGGCCGGGGTGAGACGGACTGGGCGCCGGACTGCGACTACTCCAGAGCAGCCTACGTCTCGGACGTGGAAGCCTTTGTCGATACACTTCAGCTCGACAAGCTTGTCCTGGTTGGCCACTCGATGGGCGGCCTCAACGCCATCCACTACGCCGCTCGACACCCAGACCGTGTGCTAGCCCTGTGTGTGCTGGACATCGGCCCAGAGGTTGACCCTGTGGGAATGCAGCGTATGCGCACAGAACTAGGTGAAACCCCAACGGGCTTTGACTCGTGGCAGGAGGCCAAGGCGTTTCTGAAACAGCGTCATCCCAAGGCGTCAGAAGAGAACCGCCAAACGCGCCTCAAGTGGATGCTTAAGGAAGGGGCGGAGGGCAAGGTTGAGTGGCGGATAGACCAAGCCATATTCGATCCCAACCTGCGCCCTGACGACCCGCAGCAGACGTGGGATCTTCTGAACCAGATACGCTGCCCTACCCTCATCGTGCGTGGCGGTGTGTCAGATGTACTGAGCGCTGACACATGCCAAAAAATGCTCACGTGTATCCCGGACGGTCAGTGGGTCGAAATTCCCAATGCGGGTCATATGGTGCTTGAGGATAATCCCGAGGCGTGTAACGCGGCGCTGCTCGACTTCTTCAAACGTTAGGAGAATATATGGCTGCACCGCTCGCCCTTCAGGACTTCTCAAAAACACGGCAGGACCTCCTTCACGCCAGGCATCTGCCGGGCGAGTTTTATACCTCACCCGAGATCTTCCAAAAAGAGATCGAACAGATCTTTATGAAAGACTGGGTCTGCGTCGGACGGGTCGAGCAATATGCCAAGCCGGGCGACTACCGCGCCCTGCGCATTGCCGGCGAGCCCGTCCTTGTCTGTAAGGATAAGAACGGCGCGCTGCACGCCTTTGCCAACGTGTGTCAGCATCGCGGTGTAGAGGTTGTACAGGGTGAAGGAAACACCCAGGAGTTTAGCTGCCCCTATCACGCCTGGACGTACGGTCTGAATGGCGAGTTGACCGGTGCGCCCTACAGTCAAGAGGTCACGGACTTCGACTGGAAATCCTGCCGTTTGCCCACAGTCCAGCTCGACACCTGGGCGGGCTACATCTTCATTAACTTCGATCCTGGGGCAGAGAGCCTGGCCGCCTATCTCGCAGCCGACGGCGTACAGGAAGCCGCCGGATTTTTACGCGCCGAAGAGACGCGTATCGCGGACGAATACACGTTTGAGCTGGGCTGTAACTGGAAGTTTATCCCGGAAAACCTGATGGACATCTATCACGTCGGGGTGATTCATGGCTCGTCTTTTGGCAAGGTCTTTCCCATAGACAAATTTCCGTTCTACCTGACCCAAAACGGCTATCATTCGGAGTACGAAAGCCTGACCATGGCACCGGATGGTGCCTGGTTATTCGGCAAGGCCATGCCCTGGCTGGAACAGAAATCGAAATCCTTTGCGTTCACCATATTCATCCGGCCAAGTTTTAATATGTTCGCTCGGCCCGATATGTTACAGCCCTGGTTTTGTCATCCCATCGCGCCGGACAAAACACGCATTACCATCCTGACCCAATACCCGGACGAGTGGTTTGAGCAGCCAGCGTTCGAGGCCAAGAACGCGGTGGTAAAAGATTTCATTCGTCTGGTCGCCGGCGAAGACACAGAGATGATGCTCTCGCTCCAAAACGGCGTCGGCTCCCGCCACTTTCGCCCCGGTCCGACCATGGGCCTCGAAAAGGCCATCCACCATTTGCTCAACTCCTATCTCGACCGCATGTTTGGGGCGGCGGTGGCGGGGTAGGACGGTATAATACGTAAAGCAGGGGTCCTTCGTGAAAACGCGCAACAGCAAGGAACTCGGACAGTACATCATCGTGAACCCGGACATCCGTCATGGCCAACCGACCTTCAAGGGGACCCGGATCATGGTCAAGAGTGTCCTTGAAATGCTTGTCAAAGGCTGGGACTGGGATCGGGTCTCGGCTGCGTATGATGGCCGGATCGATCACGCTGCAATCGATGAGGTCCTCTCGCTTTGTCCCTAAATATACGTTGGCTATCTAGCGATAATTAAGCTACCTGACAAAACTTGAGAACGCTGACTCCCCGCTGCATTTAGCCAAACAAAACATCAGGGAATGCGTTCCGGCGGACAATGAGCTTCGTCTCCTTGAGCATTCTTTTCCTTCTTCCTGGCTGGTTCATGTAGACACGTATGCTCTTTCCTGCCGGAATAGTAACCAGAATAGTGTATTGATCTTCTTCCCCACCGCTGGCGGCCTTACGATGTCCTATCATCTCATTGAGTTCGCCTGCGGATAGACAGCATATCTGGCGTTCTTTGACACAAACTAAAGCTATGAACATTTTCGGGTTTGTACTGGAAAGCTCCACAATTGTCTCAAGGTGATCCTTACGGAATGTAAAGACGTATTCTTTATAACTTCCGTGCGGCTTTGCTGCATACTTCAGATAGACAGCGATTTCATTATTTATTTTGTATGCCGCGCGAACCACCTTATCTTTGACTGTGAGTGAATTGATTGCGGTAAATTGCGGATGCTCGGCAATCTGAATAAGCCCGGCGCCATGATAAAGGTGATCATCGTCGATCTTCATATTCTCCCCTCAATACAAATCTATTTTCTATAGAAAAAGCTCAATAATCCCCCAAAATTGTGTTACTTTTTGTGGCATTTTAGTGTAACGAACTTCACTATTCCCCCTTCCCCTCCTGCTCAAGCAGCGTTTCTGCCCACATAACAACTTCTTCCGCCAAGTGTATGGCGCTCTGATACTCCTCTTCGGTTATCGGCTCAACAATGCCTGGATATCGTGTTTCCACTGCATACCGAGTGAGAATGATCGCTTCTTTCACCTCAGACGGAACTTCTATCCCATCGTCCTCAAGCCCTTTGCCTAATTCTTCCAAGTCATGAATATATCGAAACGGAAGTGCTCTTGATTGATAGACCGCTTTGAGCGCCTTTTCCGCTGCTTGCTGAGCCAAGAAGCACAAATCTTCCCGGAATGCTCCTTCGACTTTCGACTGCTTAGCCAAAGCGAGATTCCCCTTAGCCCGAGCTAACCACTCCTGTGGACTGCCTGGAATAGAGTTATCCAGCGGCATGATAGAGTTCCTTACCCGTCTCAAGCGCCTCCTTGATAACAAGGGAGAGATTCGCCGCGTGCTCCCGGATATCGCCTTCTGTGACCACCACGATATCCTTGGCGAAACCAAGACCCCACAGGTGGCGATATATCTCTTGAGCAGTCTTTCCACGATGGCTGCCGTCGGGCATGATGACCAGAGTATCCAGATCGCTATCCAGTCCCATCTCTCCGCGGGCGGCAGAACCAAATAGGATAATCCGCAGGGGATGTACCGCATCAACGATACGGGACACGAGTTCGTGCAGGAGTCTCTGGTCGGGTTTCATACAAGCTCTCTCACCCCATGTTCTAAACCTACCATAATATCTCACTGACAGAATCCGCTAATCAAGCATCCTCAGTGTAGCCGAAATTCAGGTAGATCAGGTGGACCAGGTAGGCCAGGTAAGCATTGAGCAACGTGAGACAAAATTGGCGGCACTTATATCACATTCTGTGCAGCCAGCGCGTTTATTTCAGCGTCGCTGAAGCCTGCTTGCTTGAGGACCTCCCGCGTGTGCTCGCCTAAATGCGGCGCTCGCCGCTGGAAGGCGGTCACACGCTGCTTGCCGTCCGTTGCGACGGAGACCGGATACGAGAGGGCGCGGTCGAGTCCGGGCTGACGGATAGACTGAAAGGTGCCGCGCGCCTGAAAATGTGGGTCGTCGATATTCTCCTCGGGATATCTAACGCTCGCCCACAACAAGCCTTTGGCCTGGGCGCGATGAAACACTTCCTCAGCCGTCATTGAGGCGACCAGGGTGTCGATCAGCGCGCTGAAAAGCGTATGCGCCTCGGACGGTGAACGCGCGGCTAATTCGCGGTAGGCGTCCGATTCGAGATCGTGCTCAATACCAGCCTCATTCAGCATCTCGGTAACGATCCGCACGTCGCGGTCGCCCCAAAACAAGAATGCCTTGACGTAGCGCCCGTCCCTGGTTCGGCGCAGCCACGGCGGTGTCCGGCCCACACCCGCGTGGCGTCCGGTCTGCCGTTGCACAACTTTTTCATTATAGATGTAGCTTGGCAGAGCGACCTCGGTGCAGGTGCTGACCGCTTCGTGAATCGACACATCAATACAATCGCCGCAATCGCCTCCATCCGTCAATTCACGAAAATTGAGCGCTGCCGTGATCGCAATCACCGCGTGCTCACACGCGATATGGTATGCCTGCCACATGCCGGGCGCGATCGGCGGGGTGTCATAAATTCTGTCGGGCCGCGGATCGTATCCGCACGACGCCATCACACCGCCCATTGCCAGCTGGGTCAGGTCCGTCATCTTGAAATCACGATAGGGACCGTCGAGCCCAAAAGGGGTAATCGTGCAGACAATGAGACGCGGATTCGACTCACGCATCTCTTGATACAGCCCAAGCCGCCACTCCACGTCGGCGGCCTCGCCAGCATCGATAATGACGTCGGCGCGCTGTCCGAGGCGTTCCAGGACGGTACGTGCCGCGGGATGGTCCCCCTCAAGGCGAACGCTCTTCTTACCCAGGTTATAACGCCAGAAACACAGACTTTGTTCCGGATCGGGTTGGGATGAGGCGAAGGGGCCCAGACGACGCGCGGGGGACCCCTGACGACCCTCCAATTTGATCACCTCGGCACCAAACGATGCTAGCAATACACCGGCGAATTCTCCGCGCTCATCACCGTTTTCGATGATGACAGTTCCGTCGAGGGCCACGCTCAAAGCCGCTTCAGTATTCAAATGATCCAGTCCTCTCTGAGTTGCGCAATTTCCTCGGGGGTCAGCCCAAGCACATCCCGGTACACGGCATCGTTGTCCTCACCCATACACGGCGCAGCCCGCCCTGGCAGTCCGCCGACTTCGACCGGCATGGTGTGGAACTTGGCAGGAAAGTCTTCGATCGGCCAGGTCCCGATTTCGCTGTGAGGTAAGGGCACAAAAGCGCCCCGCTCCTTGAGTTGCGGGTCACGCAGGTAACGATCGGCCGCGGTCTGCACCACACCGGCTGGGACGCCCCGCTTCTGCAGACGGTGCATCAGCTCGTAGCGGTCTTCACTTTTCGTGAACTCGGCGAGCAATCGGTCAAGGTCATCTTCATGGGCCTTGCGTCCAGCCGCTGTCTGAAAACGGGCGTCCCGCGCCCAGCCGGGCGAACCGATCTCGGCTATAAACGCCTGCCACTGCTCATCAGTCTGCACGGCTATCGTGATCCAGTCGTCAGTCCCGCGACATGGGTACGCGCCATGCGGAGTCCAATCCGCGGCATGCATCCGGTTGCCATAACGGGGAGTCGATTGCCCGGTCAGCTGGGCTTCCAGCGTGGCGGTCCCGGATGTCATGACCCCGACTTCCGTCTGCGACAGATCGATATAACAGCCACGGCCAGTCCGCCGCCGATTCAAGAGCGCCAGCATCACATGCAGAGCCCCGTAGTAGCCGGTTGAATGATCGAGATACGAATAGCCCCATCCAGCCGGCGGCATGGGCTCGGGCAAGCCTGACATATGGGTCAAACCCGAAAGCGCCTGGGCCGTCGGTCCGACGCTGAGATAGTCGTGATACGTCCCCGACTTTCCCATGCCGCTGATCTGGAGATAAATGAGCCCGGGATTGATCTTGCGCAGCGTGTCATAGCCGAGTGCCCAACGCTCCATCTGTCCGGGACTGTAGTTTTCGCACAGGACGGCGGCCTTGGCGATCAAGCGTTTGAACAGGTCGCGTCCCTGCGGCAGGCTCATATTAAGTGTAATGCCATACTTGCCGGGATTAATATTGTTGAATAGCCCGCTGCGATTCAGACTATCGGCTTCCCCACCAGGGGCTTTCGGCAGTACTCCACGCAGCAGGTCGAGCGCGCGCTGATCGTGCCATTCGACCCGGATCACTTCCGCGCCCATGGTCGCCAGCATCCGTGTCGCGTTCGGGCCGGCTACAATCTTCGTCAGATCTATGACCCGCACCCCCTCAAGGGGACGATGGGGACGATGGGGACGACGGCGGGTAGATTTATTTGGTGGTTCGGATTGTGTCATTTGTGCAGCCCCGTCTGTCCGCGACCATACTCCGGATAGTCTCTACGCGCAATAAAATACGAGTTGACATTGCCTTTCCCGCGCCATATGACGGCTGCACATGAAAAGGGAAGGTGACGTATATGACCGATATAAAGCTGGACGGCCCGGCAACGATCCTCGTTCTGCTCGGGCTGACCTTGCCGGAAATATCCGAAAGCGAGCTTGAAAAGATTCGGACCGCAGCCCCGCCGGGCTCAACCGTCAAAGTCGCCCCCCAGGTGCGCGATGCTATCGACATGGCCGATGATGTTGAGGTCATCCTCGGCTTCTTACCCGAATCATTATTTCACGCCGCCCCCCGCCTGCGCTGGGTGCACGCCATCGCCTCAGGCGTGGACATGTTTCTCTACCCGGCGATGCGGGACTCCGACGTTGTGCTGACCGGCGAAAAGGGCCTGGTGGGTGGACACTTGGCGGACACCGGCTTCGGCCTGCTCCTGGCGCTCACCCGCCAGATTGCGACCGCCATCCGCCTCGGCTCGGCCAGTTGGCAGGCACGTGAGGCGATGCGCCGTAAAGAGGTCGAGCTTGAGGGGTTGACGATGGGCATCGTCGGCTTCGGGGGGACCGGTCGGGCGATGGCCCGCCGGGCGGTGGCGTTTGGTATGCAAGTGTTAGCCCTGGACGAGCACCCCGTCCCGGCGTCAGACGGTGTGAACGCGGTATGGGGACGGAATCGGTTGACCGAGTTGCTGGCTTCCTCCGACGTGGTTGCGATCTGCTGTCCGCTTACGGCCGAGACGCGGCAGATGTTCAACACTGAAACATTCGCCCACTTGAAACGAGGGGCACTTCTGGTCAACGTCACCCGAGGTGAGATCATAGACGGCGAGGCGCTGGTACAGGCGCTGCAAGACGGGCGGTGTGGCGGCGCGGCACTTGATGTCGCTCCGATCGAACCCCTACCGGCCGACCATCCCCTGTGGACGTTTGAGAACGTCGTCATGACTCCGCACACCGCCGGCGCCAGCCAACTGCGCGCTACGCGCAACCTCGAACGCTTTTGTGAGAACCTGCGCCGCATCCAGCGGGGCGAGCCCCTCCTCGGGGTAGTCGATAAACAGCTCGGCTACTAAGGACAGTCACAGAGAAAGGGCAAAGGCTACGCGCAACGATTCCTGAGCATTGCACTTCGATATCATCACCAGGCTTTACGGAGGGGTGACGGGTGCGATCTCCTTCAGCCGGGGCAGCACGTCCCTGGCGAAGCGTGCGATGCCCTTCTCGGCCTCGGCATGGGTCATGAATCCTGACCGTCCAATCATGACCAGATGACCAAAGCCGCCGACCTTGCGGTAAAAATCCATGATCTGCCGGTAGACGGTGTCAGGGCTGCCCGCAAACAGAATCCCCCGCGCCATGGCTTGCGCTGTGTCCATATTCGTAAGCCCCCCGACATTGAGGATAGCCGGAGCGACGGGCGTGCCTGCCTGCGCCCGGCTGCTGGCCGCCGGTCCCTCGACCGGGGCGTCTGGCCTGGATGCGGTGCGGTAGACCTGAGACGCAAAGTGGGGCGGCGTCGCCCCAGGCAGAAACTGGGCGTACTGGGGCGCCATCTTCAGACTCGTGTTGAGGAACCACAGCAACTTGCTCCCAATCTCGACACCCTCTGCATGGGTGTCACCGACATAGACCAACGCCGCATATGCAAAGTGGTCGGTCATGACCGTGGGCAGCCCGGCCTCCGCGCGCGCCTGACGATACGCGGCCCAGGCACGCCTGGTCCCCTCCTCGCCGCGCAGAACGAGCACATTGACCATCCCCCGCCGGCCGACCTCGCTCGCCGTTTCCGGGTCGCCCGTCGCCGCCCACAGGGGCGGATGCGGCTGCTGCCACGGGCGCGGCCAGATGTTCACGTGCCGGTGCGTGTAGTGCTTGCCCTCCCAACTGAACGGTCCCTCCTGAAAGGTCAGCGCCTTGGTGACGAGATCGATCGCCTCCCAGTAGCGTTCAATATTCGTCACCGGGTTGGCATTGTTCGACGCCATCTCACTCGCGCCCGACTTCACGAAGCCGATATCCAAACGTCCACGCGAAATCACATCCGCCGTGGCATACTCCTCTGCGACTCTGACCGGGTCTGGCCGCAGCGAGATCAGGGTCCCCATACTGAGAATGCGGACCTTGCGTATCTGGCGGGCCAGGATACCCAGGACCAGCGGGTTGGCCCCAAACAGAGAATTGATTCCAGCGTGATGCTCGATGGCGACAACATTGATTCCCCGCTCGTCGCACAGCATGAACTCGTCAAAGGTTTCCTCGAACAAGTCAGCAGCGACCTGTGGGTCACAATACTTATTCGGCAGGCTGGCGCGGACGGAATCTGCGCGATCGAGCACGTCTGGTGGGACGAAGGGATACGGGTTCTCGTTATGATACCAGGCTTCCATGGCGTGTCCCCTCCTCAGCCCACTGACTATTGTTCCAAGAAGGCAGCTACGCGATCGACAAATGCCTCGGGCTGCTCGATCTCAGGATGATGCCCCGCCTCAGCAATGAGCTCGAAGCGCGCGCCGGGAATCAACGCGCTGTAGGCTCGTCCGTAGGACGGCGTCACGATCCCGTCGCTCGCCCCCCACAGCACCAGCGTCGGCCGCCTGATCCGACGCAGCCAACGCTTGAGCTGAGGGTTGTACATATAGGGCTGCCAGCCGTACAGGCATAGCGCGTCCCAGTTCCGGGCGTGGACGACGATTTCGTCATCCGATAGCGCGTTAAAGTCCGGCGCCCACTTCTCGGGGTCATGCCAACGGTGCCGCTCCACTTCCTGGGGTGAGGTATTAAAAACGTCCAGGATATCCGGTGTCTCGCGATCGCTGATCTTGATGCCAAAGGCATCCACCAGGACGAGCCGGTCAATACGATGGCTACACGCGACCGCGATTTCCGCCGCCAGCCAGCCGCCAAAGGACAATCCCACGAGGCTGACCCGCTCATAAGGCAGCGCTTCGAGGACGTCTGAATACAGGTGTACTAAGTCGTACACTGTGTCGAAATCCTTTGGACGCGCAGAGTGGCCAAAGCCGGGGTGTGAGGGGGCTATGATCTCTGCCCGCCGACTGAGCAGATCGAGAAAACGCGCCCGCGGATCGACGGTGCGCATACCGTGCAGGAGCAGGACTGGCCGACCCTGGCCCCGGCGTATCACTTCGAGCTCAATGTCCTCGACTGACAAGCGCTCTCCGACCGGCGCGATGTCATTCATCCTGACTTCCTACGGCTATTCGTTCTCCGTGCTCCACTTTCGCAATACCTACCGTTTGCTGTCTGCTCGTCCAGGAGACCATAAGCGACCCGGATCGTATTCTCAAGCGCTCAGTTATTGATGATGAGGCAAGCGCAGCATATCGGCGCTGCCGTTCAGCCTTTTCTCTACGGTACACAACAGCTATAGTTCGGCCTGACAGAGGGAGCCACAAGGAGGCAGCCATGAAATTCGGACTGATGCATGACTTTCGTAATCCCGCACCTTGGTTTCGGCCCTATTCCGATCTCTACCGGCTCTTGCTTGACCAGTGTGTGCGGGCCGATGAACTCGGCTATGACAATATCTGGCTGACCGAACACCACTTTAGCGGGGACTATAATCCCACGCCTTTACATGCCGCGACCGCCATTGCGGCGCGGACCGAACGCATCCGCATTGGCACGTTTGTGCTGCTACTGCCTTTCTATCATCCTGTGCGCGTGGCCGAAGAAGTCGCTTTCATTGACAACCTCTCCAAGGGACGGTTTGATCTTGGGGTAGGACAGGGCTATCGCGTCGATGAATTCTCCGGATTTTGTATGCCCCGCAAAGAGCGCTCGGCCCGTCTGGCTGAGGGGCTCGACCTGATCCGACGCCTGTGGACCGAGGAGACGGTTACGTTCGAAGGGAGGTTCACCCAGATCAAAGAGGTGCATATCCAGCCCGAGCCCTTGCAGAAGCCCCATCCGCCTATCTGGATTGGCGCGCGCACCGAAAAAGCCATGCAGCGAGCGGCCCGCGAGGGCTATCACCTGCACCTCACGCTGGGCCCGGACTGGGCTCCCCGCTACTATGAGCTGCTGAAACAGCAGGGCCGCACTCCGGCTGACTTTTCGACCACCCAACTGCACTTCGTCTATGTTGCGCCGACTGAGGACGAGGCGTGGGAGGACATCCAGGACCAGGCCCACTGGATGATGCAGGTGTACGATGGCTGGTTTAAGACCAGTGGAGATGTCGCCGGCGACGAGCGGCTGTGGGACATCAAAGAAGCACGCGACATTCGCCACTCGTCCTATGGGCAGGCGTGGATGGTAGGCAGCCCGGACCAAGTAGCGCGCAAAGTCGAGGCGTTTGTCAAAACCTCATCCTGTACCCACTTAGTCATGGCTATGCAGGTCCCGGGGGTCGAGCCGGCCAAGGGCACCCGCTCGATGGAACTGTTCGCGCAAGAGATCATGCCCGCATTCCGCTAAAGGACCGGCGGGTGGGGCGCCATTCTCCTACAGGTCGGAGGATGGCGTATCCGGTCCGCCATAGAGAGAGCAAGGTGAGCCTGGGAGAGTTCTCCTTGTCCTTTGTTGGAATCCCTAGCCGGTGGCCACGCAGTAGACCTGGTCGGCATCGGCCGGCAGCGCATGCGCACTCCAGGTCGCCCCGGCGTCGGCGCTGGTGAAAACCTGACCCTTTTTGCTGGCGCAGACCATGCGCTCAGTACGGCGTTGGTCGATGGACATGGCGAAGAGAGTGCTGTTGACCGCATGGCCGATATCCACCCGTTCCCAGCTCAGACCGCCATCCTCGCTGCGGAACAGGCCACCGACGTTACTCTCAAAATCTCCCCCGCCAGACAGCCACAGCTTGGTCGGAGCGCCCGGCACTTCACGCAGACAGCGGCAATAGGTGGTACCGTGGTCGTTCAGCGGCTCGATGGGCACGCGCTGCCAGTGGTCGCCCCGGTCGGTGCTGCGAAACATGCCGACGCGACAGATGGCAGTGACCGTTCCTGGGCTCAGACGGCTGGCCAGCACGCCGTGCATGTCCACGGTATCGTCGGTGAGGTATTGACCGTGACTGAGGTTCTGCCAGTGTTCCCCCCCATCCAAAGACCGGAGCAGTCCCCCGACTTCCAGGGAGGCGTACAGTTCGTCCCGGTCGGCAACGCTGCCGGACATCATCAGCACCCGCTTGGCCGGTATGCCCTGAGGAGGCATGGTCACATCCGGGAAGCGGACACTCACCGGGAGCTGGCACCAACTCTCTCCGGCGTCGTCGCTCCGATATATCTCCGCAGACTCGTAGCCGGCGAACATGATCTGCGGGTCGGCCGGATGGAATAATAACGACCACATGGGCAGGCCGTGGTCGGGGACAGCCACCTTCTCCCAGTGGTCACCATGGTCATCACTGCGGTACGGTCCGTCTTGGGTCGCTACGTAGACCACTTCGGACCTCTGGGGGTGTATCGTTATAGCCCGGATCTCAGGCGCATCAGGCAGCCCCTGCGTGAGCGGCTCCCAGTGCCCCTGCCCGAAGACACTCCGATACAAACCGCTTTTGACAACCAGCTTGATGCCCATATGCTTTTCCACCCATTCGATGCCTGGGCTGGTATCACCCGCCCGACCGGCGAAGACATAAGATGTACCGTTGTCCATTGCCATACCTTGTTCCTCCTTATTTTAGCGACGGCATTATCTCGCGTGGATCTAACCCCAGCTCCAACGTCCCCACGCTGGAGAGACAATAGTCACTGGGCGGAAACTGAATAGGACCGACGGCGCCGTCCCGAAACAAGCGCTCGAGTGGTACGGTTTTGAAGAGCGCATGCGCTCCTCCCAGCGTGAGCGCCGTACGCGTGATCCGCGCCCCAGCCTCGCCGACCAAATACTTGGCTCGGAACAGCGCCGCCAGGGTTTCCGAGGTCGGTCCCTGGGTGTCGCTGAGCCAGGCCGACTGATACGTCAGCAGCCGGGCAGCCTCCAGGTCCACGCTCATGTCGGCCACCCGCCGGCGCACATCCGGATGATAGGCCATCGGCTGGGTATAGCCCCGCGGGACCCTTTCCCGGACCAGTTCACGCACGGCGTTGTAGGCGGCCGCAGCTACACCCAGATACACCGCCGTATAGGAGGCCCACAGCCAGTTCGCCCCACTACGGATGAACGGCAGGATATCATCCGTCTGATAGAGGACAGCTTCCTTGGACACGAAACAGTCTTCGAGAATGAGGGAGTCACTGCGCGTCGCCCGCATGCCGAGCGTATCCCATATCATGTCGACGCGTCGGCCCGGTGCCTTGCGTGGAACCATCAGCAGAAGCGCAGCCCCAGGCTTATCGACCTCCTCGGGATGCGCCAACACCGCACAGAAGTCAGCTGCCTCCAACATGGAAGCAAACGCTTTTCTGCCCGTGATCCGGTAGCCGCCCGCAACCTGTCGGGCGCGCGTAGCCGGTTTATAGGTGGCCAGCAATCCGGACGTCCTCGGCTCGGAGAAGTTCCCGGCAATCAGCCTTTGCTCTTTGACGACCAGATCGGCCAGACGCTGCTTGGTGGCCGGCGGAACTATCGGACTTTCGAACAGGGGACCGATAATCGAGAGGTGCATATTGAACGAGAGGGCGGTGGCCGGACAGCCTTGGGCGAGTTCTTCGGCCGCCAGGGAGTAGTTGAGCAGCCCGACGCCCTCTCCGCCCATCTCTCTGGGAACGTTGAGGCTGTAGAATCCATCCCGGCGCAAGGCCGCATAGTTTTCCAGCGGATGGCTGGCTTCCTGATCGTGCGTCGCGGCTCGGGTGGCGAAGTCTGCTGCCAGCCGCCGGCTCCGTTGCTGGAGGCGGGTGCCTTCTTCGCTGATCTGAAAGTTCATGACCGCCCTCCTTCTGTTCAGATATGAGGTCAGGCTGTCCGGAATCGCGGAAGAAACCTAGAGCATACGGCTTTATCTCCCCACACAAGCCTGCCTGTCAACCCAACGGCCTCCCGAGCAAGAAAATTATTCGGCCTCAAGGCGACACCGACGGTGCCGCGTCCATTGTATTCCCAGCCGAGATGGAGCAGGATGGCGTCATATCCAAGGCTCGCACGTCAGACGAGGGATACGATGCAGGACAGTGGACAGACACACGCGAACGGCAAACGCTGGACGCTCGACCATCCGGAGTTGGGAACCGGGTCCTTACCGATCACGCCCTATCTTTCCGCCGAGTATTTTGAGCGGGAGCGCGAGAAAATTTTCAGCCGTACCTGGCTGAGTACAGGGAAAAAAATCGAAGAAATCCCACGGGCGGGGGATTATCTGGTGCTGGATATTGCGGTCGGCAAAACCTCGATCCTGCTCGTTCGGGGCAAGGACGGGACGGTACGCGGGTTTCACAACGTGTGCAAACATCGCGGCAATCGGCTGGCCTGGAACGACCGTGGCGCGTGCGGGTCCGGGTTGACGTGCCGATTCCACGGCTGGACCTATGCCTCGGACGGGCGCCTGGTCGGAGTACCGGAAGAAGACATGTTCTTTGACTTTGACAAACGGGACTACGGCCTGAGCCCGGTCGCTACGGATGTCTGGGAAGGATTTATCTTTATCAATCTCGACCCCAACCCACCGGAAACGCTGCATCAGTATCTGGGCGAAGTGGTTGACTTGCTGCGCGGCTATGCGTTTGACCGCTTGCCGCTGAGCTGGTCGTATACGGCCGAGCAGAAATGCAACTGGCGGATTCTGCGCGACTCGCAGCTCGAATTCT
The DNA here is from genome assembly GCA_963664395.2 of Binatia bacterium. Classification (GTDB taxonomy): domain Bacteria; phylum Desulfobacterota; class Binatia; order Bin18; family Bin18; genus Bin18. Next base: position 1,103,765 of record OY761159.2, read on the forward strand.
ATCATGGCAAAGCGCTGCATCAGCAGTTCGCCGGCAAGGTGATGATTAATAAGCAGCAGCCTTCCTGCCACGTTCTCGACGCCAAACTCTTTCGCCGCCACAGCATGATGTCGTTTTACGGCGACCGCCGGAATACCCAACGCACGCCCATGGAACGGCTGGTGGCCCAATTCGGGACCAGCCTCAAAACCTTTCCCGGCGCGCGTGACATGGACCGCTGGCCCCTGGGAGTCAACCCCACGCGCAGCAAACAGTGGTTCTTTGACATTTATTACATCTTTCCGAATTTTCACCTGGTGATTCTGAGCCCCTTTCTCTTTGTCGCCCATACCATGTTGCCGGAGACGGTGAATCGCTCGACCTGGAATGCGCGCGGCTATTTTCCGCAGCCCGCGAACGCCGCCGAGTCGGTGACCCGCGAATATAATAAATGTCTGGCGCGGGACGTGTGGCTGGAAGACGGCAGCACCCTGGAAAACACCCAGCGCGGGATCGAGTCGGGCGTCCTGAGCCACTATCCGGTCCAGGACCAGGAACTGCTGATCCGCCACGCCCATAAGGTGGCGGAAGAGCTGCTCGCCGGCGGCGCATAAGCGGGGGAAGCATGTCCGACACGAGCCTGCCCGAGCCGTTCGCCGACCTTGAACCGCTGGCCGTGGTCTGGGCGCTGGCGACCGAAACCGAGCGCAACCAACAGCGCCTCAGCAGCACCATGGCGCAGATTCAAACTTTCTACGATACCATGCTGCCCCGCATGGAGGCCATCCTCACCTACCTGAGTAAATTCCCGCCAGAGCCACTGGACGCGCTGCCCCAAGAGGCGCGGCGGCTCTTATATCTCGCTCTGGCGATGGCCGAAATCACAACCGCGGTGGAACTCCATCAGCAGCCAAGTGTGCCCGCCGGCTTCGAGCCGCGGCGTTTTATTCCTGACCACGAGCGAACGGAACGATAACGAGCTACGCGCTCTTTTGAAAATGGGGCATGACCTCTTTGGCAAAGAGCCGCATGGCCCGCACCGTTTTGGCCTGATCCACACCAGGGAACTGCATCCAACACAGCAAATAATCCATGCCTAATTCTCGCTGGTATTGCTCAATCTCCCGAATACAATGATCCGGGTCGCCGATAATGAAACGCTCCCGGTGGGTGTCAAAGGTCACGCTCGCCGGGTCCCTGACCACCTCTCCCTTATCATCTTTGAGCGGACGGACATTGGCCCACTTGCCGTACATCCCGGCGTGCAGATACATGATGCCGTCCCGGGCCTCTTCCTCAGCTTGGGCCGTTGTCTCAGCAACATATATCTCACGAATGACCGGCGTGGCGCTGGCCGTCTTATTGAACCGCTGGAGCTGCTGCCGATACAGCCGGTAGTGCTCCTTCAACTCATTGATATGATGCCGAGGAGAAGCCACCAAGGCCGATCCCCACTGGGCTGCACGACGCACCCCGCCGCGGGTTGAGGCCCCGACCCAGATCGGTGGGTGCGGCTTTTGGACAGGCTTGGGGGTAATGGACAGGTCTTCCACCTGGTAGTACTGACCGGAAAACGAGAAGCGCTCGGTCGTCCAGCCCCGAATCATAATATCGAGCTGTTCTTCCATACGTTGCTCACGCTCGGAGCGTTGCTCTTCATACGCAGCGAACTCCTCCGGTCGATAGCCGGTCGCAACGCCGAAGATAAAACGACCCGCGGCGATATTATCGAGCACAGCCACGTCCTCGGCGGTCTGTACCGGCCGATGGAGCGGCAGGAGATACATACTCGTCCCGATTGTGAGCTTTGATGTCCGCGCGGCCATGGCAGCCGCCGTCACCAAGAGCGACGGGCAGATGCCGTCTTCCAGAAAGTGGTGCTCAACCAGCCAGGCCGATTCAAACCCAATCTCTTCGGCGATGACAATCTGGTCCAACATCTCGCGATAGAGCTGGGCGTGGGTCTGGCCAGAGCCTGGCCGGACCTGCATAGAGAACGGACCGATCCCGAATCGCATCATGCTCTGCCCTCCTTTGGTGAAGCCGCTCAAATTATTCTCCTCTGAACAAGGACTGTCAATGTTTGGAGAGGTGAGCGCTGGTGACAAATCATCGTTGCAGCGTAAGGGCTGGCCAGGAGCGAGTTGACGGTCATCACCGAGTGTGCGAAACGGGAAAACAGCCCTGATAGGGGAGATTGCTGTTATAGTCAGATAGACGATGCCGATAGGGATCGACTACTGTGTCGTATGTTGAATAAGCGGTAAGACCGTCTCGCACAGGAGGGGTAATTATGGACAGTTACCGAGCCATTTCGTCGGACAGCCACATCTTTGAGCCGTCCGACTTGTGGACCAGCAGAGTAGAGCCTCAGTTCAGAGAGAGCGCTCCCCGCGTTATCCACCGCGCAGAAGACGCCACCGACTGGTGGGTCTGCGAGGGGTTGAAGGGAGTCAGCGGGGCGTCCGGGGGAGCCCAGACGGGCGTACGATTTGAGGATCCCGAGAAGGTGAGTTTTACCGGGTCACTCAAAGACGTCTGGCCTGGGAGCTATATTCCCGAGGCCCATCTTAAAGACATGGAACTCGATGGAGTTGAGGGGAGCGTTATCTATCCCACCCAGGGACTTGTGCTGTATGGCCTTTCCGATGGCGCTCTGCTCTCCGCTCTGTGCCGGGCGTATAATAACTGGCTGGCTGATTTCTGCCGGCCGTTCCCACACCGGATAAAAGGCATTGCGATGCTCAACCTTGACGAGGTTCAAGAAGCGGTCAGAGAGCTCACACGATGTGCCAAGCTCGGCCTGGCCGGAGCTATGATCACCGTGTCGCCTCCTGCCGGGCGATCCTATGATTCAGCTGAGTATGACCCGCTGTGGGCTGCTGCCCAGGATCTGGATATGCCGCTGAGCCTGCACGTCGCGACGAACAGGACAGGGTCGCAGGACTCGGCATTAGATGTCGAGGATATTCCGCCGGCCTTTTTCACCAATATTGACCACTGGGTGCGCATGTCCCTGGCCCATATGATCTTCGGTGGCGTCTTCGAGCGCTATCCGCGCCTTCAGGTCGTTTCTGTAGAGCAAGAGCTGTCGTGGGCCCCGCATTTCTTGAACCGGCTGGACAACACCTATACCCAACGCCCTCAAGCAAAGAGCCACCACCGGTTTAAGAACGCGCTGCTGCCCAGCGATTATTTCCACCGCAATGTCTCTCTGAGTTTCCAAGAAGACGCCTTGGGTATTCGTGACCGGCACATTATTGGAGTGGAGAATCTCATGTGGGGCTCTGACTATCCCCATCCCGAATCCACCTTTCCCCGGTCGCGGCAGATTCTCGCGCAGGTTCTCGCTGAGTGCACCCAGAACGAGAAGGCCAAGATAGCCGGGGGCAACGCAGCCAAGATATATCATTTCGATTAAGGGCAGCTCGCGGGCGGCACGACCAGGGGGCTGGGATTTTATATATCTCCTGTCTTGGGGGGACCATAGCCTGCCATCAACTCATCGACGATGGCGTGGAACTCCTCCCACGGGGTCTCCCGATACGCATGGCCGCGCACGATGAATGAGGCCCCGGCATAGAACTTCTCATACTGCTGATGCCGGCCCGCAAACTCAGAGCCAACCATATCCCAGGCCAGCTTAAACAGCTTCATGCGCGCTACCGCATCAGCCTGGGGTGTCTGAAAGTAGTTCACAAACTGCTGGGCGAGGTGTTCGTCCTCCATGACGGAGATATCGGCCGGCATCTGAAACACGCCCCCACCGCACAGGTCCCGCAGTTGATCGATAAACAGCGTGTAGTTCTGGGTGCACCAGTCGAGCGCCGCGTACATCATGCGGCGGTTAAAACACACATAGCCGTCCGGCCAGCGCTCATAGGCGTTGATCTGGCCATGCACCATGCCGGCGATCGCGCCCTCGACCGAGGCCATTTTTCCGAGCGTCTCCCGCACTGCCGGGATCTGGGCTGCGCCGGTTGCACGGGCGACCTGACTACACAGGCCGAGCAGCAGGCGCATCTTCGACCAATACCGCACGTTGGACTGATGATTGCCAAAGCAGTGGCTCGGGGTCTTGAGGTAGATGTCCCGCGATAAAACCGCATCGTCATGAACAAAAACTTTCTCCCAAGGCACCTTCACCTGGTCACACATCACCATGCTATCGGTTTCGTCATATCGGTACGCTAACGGCGAATCAAACTCTGACCGGCACGCCTGTTCCATGGATTTGCGCGACCACAGACTCAGCCCTGAGGCATTACACGGCACGGCACACGTAATCGCTTCTTTTTTCTGGTCAGGCGACAAGGGGATGACATTCCCGATCCAGATTTCATTGGCGAACACCGCGCCTGTCGCCAGCATCTTCATGCCGGAAATAACGACACCGGCGTCGTCTTCACCTACCACACGGAGCGTGGGTACGGGTAGATTCTGACGCTGGTAGAACTCCGGATCACGCGCAGCTTGAGGGGGCAGCACGGCATAGACGGTGTAGATGTCGTTGTCGCGCACGTGGCGATAATAGGCGAGCAGGTTGTCTGGATTACCATACGGCGGTGTGAGTTCATCCGGCTTCATGGCCAGGCCGGTCACAAAGCTGGCTACGTGGTCGGGCGACCGCCCGAACATACCATACGTCAGGTCCGCGATTTTTCGATGCCCAACCATCCGCCGCTGCAAGTCGTCGCGCGTCTTGGCCCGCAAATAGTAAATCGAGTGTCGGTCGCCGTCCTCTTCGAAGGTCAGCGTCTCGCGATTCGCCGGGTCAGCCTTCATGTCGTAGATGGCAGCCACCGTACGGGCGGCGTTGCGGAACGCCGGGTGGGTGGTGACATCCTCGACTCGTTCCTTGCCAATATAGACCACCCGTCCATCCTGAAGGGATTCCAAATGCTCCTGACCAGTCTTCAGCATGGGTGTCTCCTTTACATCAGCTCGGTATGAGCCGTGCATAGCACGCATTGTGGGCGAAATCGCGTTCGATACTCGTGGGAGAGAAACTCTCCTTGCTGAGGCCCGACCATCAGCAGGGATTAGACGGATGCGGATTCTCCCGAAATCAGTTGGATATTAGGAGGGGGCAGAGGGAGAGGGACTATCATAGAAAGTGATATAATTTGAGCTAAGGGGGGAGTCTCACTTGACTTTTGCTGACAACTGACCCAGTTTCTCTCCACTAGTTGGCGTTGTCTGGATGAATCCGCCACCACTGAGAGCGCACGCACGGGCGCGCGCAAAAGGAACGTCAGATGTACGAAATGTTATCCGGCCTTCGCGTGGTCGAAATGGGCCATATTGCCCTTGGGCCCCTAGCTGCCCAAATGTTGGGTGACTATGGCGCGGAAGTCATCAAAATCGAGTCGCCAAGCGGCGATCTGTACCGCGCCCTCGGAATAAGCCGCAACCAGGGTATGAGCGCCCAATGGATGGCTTGCAATCGCAACAAACGCAGCGTGGCTATCGACCTCAAGCGTGAGGAAGGTCGGGAACTGCTGCGTGACTTACTGAAGACGGCGGACGCGTTCCTCCACAACATGCGTCCACCCGCTATTCGCCGCTTAGGCTTCGACTACGCGGCGGTGCGTAAAATCAATCCCGACATCGTCTACTGCTTCTCCGGCGGCTTCGGACAGAATGGTCCGTATAAGGATTACCCGGCGTTCGACGATATCATCCAAGCGTACTCGGGCATCGCTGCTGTCAATAGCCTGCAAACAGGACAACCTGAACTGGTCCCCATGGTGGTGTGCGACACCCTGACTGGACAAGCGCTCGGGCAAGCCCTACTCGCAGGGCTACTCAGTCGTCAACTGCACGGCGAAGGAGTCTGCATCGAAGTGCCGATGTACGAGTTGGTTGTGAGCGCGCTCATGAATCAACACCTGAACGGCGAAGGCTTCGTTCCCGCGGAAGGGCCACTTGGTTATAAACGCGTGCTGAACCCATCAAGACGCCCGTGTCGAACGAAAGACGGCTTCATGGTGCATGGCGTCTACAAGGTCGAGAACTGGCGCAAGTTGTGCGAGGCGGTGGGCCGTCACGATTTGCTCGATAGCGGCATGCTAGACGACCAACACACCGTCGCGGCCAACATCTCAACCCTGTACAAAATCATGCTCGAAGAGATCATGCCGCAACGCACGAATACCGAATGGGTCGCTCTCTTCAATGCATTGGACATTCCTTACGCTGAAGTCCAGCAGCTGGACACGTTAATGGACGACGAGCATTTGCGTGCCGTTGGATTGTTCGAAGAATATGAGCATCCGACAGAAGGCGCCGTGCGGCAAATTCGCCAACCGATCAATGTGACTGGACGTGACCGCCGCGGCGACCGGCCACCGCCGCAGGTCGGCCAAGACTCCGTAAACGTCTTGAACGAGCTGTACGGCGATGAGGACCATGTGCGCCAGCTCATCGATGACGGCATCGTCGTGGCCAGGTAAACATATACGAAGGAATCGAAAGTGGCACAATTCCTCTCGAACAAACGGCGCCCATCTGCTAGCCCATATTCTTCACCATTCCGCCGTCGATGTCATACGCCGCACCCGTGATAAAGCTGGCTCGTTCTGAGCACAGAAAGGCGACCAAGTCGGCAATCTCTTCAGGGCGGCCAAACCGACCGAGCGGAATATTGGCGGCGGCAAAGTCGTTGATCATGCCGTCCGGGTCGTCGGGATTCAACGTCTTTGCCAAACCATCCCACAGTGGAGTCCGCGTCGGCCCTGGGCAGACGACGTTCACCAGGATGTTATCCTTAGCCAGTTCGTCGGCTAAGGTTTTGCTCAGACTGATGACAGCCGCTTTCGTTGTGTTGTAGTCGATCAATCCAGCGTTGGGCTGTTTGCCGAAGATCGACGAAATATTGATAATCCGGCCCCATTTTTGTTTTTGCATCAGGGGAATGGCAAGCCGGGAGCAGCGAATCACGCTGAACAGATTGATATCAAGATTATCTTGCCACTCCTCATCTGACAGACTCAGCCCCTGACTCAGATGGTACCAGCCAGCATTATTGACCAGGATATCAAGCTTGCCGAACTGCTGTACCGTTGTGTCAAAAAGGGTCTGGATGCCTGCCACTTTACTGACATCAGCCTGGACTGCTAGAGCATGCGGACCTAAAGCTTGGGCGGTGCGAGCTAATTGCTCCTCACCGCGGGCGCAAATCACGACGTGGGCTCCCTCTTTGACCAGGCGCTGGGCCATGGCCTCGCCCAGACCGTAGCTCGCTCCAGTAACGACCGCTACGCGATCTTTTAAACCAAGATCCATGTCTCCCTCCTTCCCACGCTATCGCTTATCAATTCGGGGTTGCGATAGCAAACGATACTGGAGAAGTAATGAGGGACGTTACAGTCTGAACGGAGCGACGGCAACGATATTGGCGGCGCTGCGATCGGGTATCGGGCAGGGGGATTATAGGGTGGATGGTGATCTCTTCATCGGGAACGACGATTTTCTGTTTGGTCTCAAAGCTGGGCTGCTGATGGGCCGACCCGGCAAATCGTGGGATGACTTTACAATACGGTGGGCAGGTACTAGAAGGTGAATTGCCATATGGACAGGTGATTCAGAAGGAGGCAACGATGGCGATGGGACTGGACCAGGTACAACCAGCGGCCCCGCTGGATTTTTTGATGATTGATGCCGACCACCATTATTATGAGCCAGATGATTGCTTCACGCGTCATATGGAATCAGCCTATGCCAACCGTGCGGTCAATATCCGCAGAGGCGAGGGCAAGTTTGGACGGGTGTATATCGGCGATGAACGTATACGATTTTTTAGCGTCATTCCTGGTGACCACACGGGCGGGCCTGGCGCACTACAGAAATTTCTCAAGAGTCACTCAGGCGAGGGCGATGGCCTGGTCTCGGGCGAGACAGTCTCAGCGCCAACGTTTCCCGAATCAACAGACTACAACGTGCGGTTGCGAAAGATGAATGAACAAGGGGTCGAGGCAGCCCTGATGCTTCCGACGCTGGGTGTCGGCGTCGCGCATGAGCTCCGCCACGAGCCGCAAGCCTTGTTCGCCAATTTGCGCGCGTTTAACCGTTGGCTCGAGGAGGACTGGAGCTTTGGGAAGGATGGCCGTCTCTATGGTATTCCCGTCTTGTCACTCGTGGATATTGACCTCGCAGTCGCCGAACTCGAACGGGTCCTCGCCTTAGGCGCGCGAAGTGTGAACTTAACGCCAGGTCCGGTCAATGGGCACTCGCCGGCAGACCCGCTGTATGATCCGTTCTGGGCACGCTGTCAGGAAGCCGGCATTCCGGTTGTGTTTCATCTGGGCAATGACGGCCTGACCGAAATATACTCTTCACAATGGAGTGAGAGCCCCTCCCCTCCGAGCCACCGGCTCAGTCCGTTCCAACGGGTGATCGCTTCGACGGAACGCGCGACGGCTGACACCCTGAGCGCGCTCGTGTTCCACAATCTGTTTGGTCGATTTCCGGGTCTACAGGTCGTGAGCATTGAGAACGGGGCCACATGGATTGCGCCCTTACTCAAGGCTATGGACCACGCGGCGCGGTTGTCGGGTCCACGAGATTGGACATTCGGACATTCTCCGGACCGACCCAGCGAAATTTTCAAGCGACACATTAAAGTCTCTCCCTTTCCGGAAGAGGACATTCCGGCGCTGGTCGAGGTCCTCGGGCCAGAAAACGTGTTGGCCGGTTCCGACTGGCCGCATCCTGAGGGATGTGCTGAGCCGATTGATTATGTGGAAGGGCTGGAAGGCTTGTCACCTGAGGTGGTGCGTGCGGTGATGCGCGATAACACACAGAAGCTCTTTGGCGTCTAACCCGACCCCACAGGTCTTTACGTGTCCTACGGGTCAAACGGGATATCCGCATCCGCATTGAGGAAATGGGCCTCCCCTACACGATCGTGATTCCCGTCTCCCCCGAGTCGTAGGAACTGTTTGTGAATGCGGTCATGCCCGCGTTTGGGTCGTGCGGGGACAATATGTTGGGAGAAAAACAGTGAGCGACATCAAGCAATCCGTCCACGATCAGTTCGGTCGGGCAGCCGCGCAATATAAAACCAGCCAGGTCCATGCCACGGGCGAGGATTTGGTCCGGATTGCCAAGCTGGTGCAACAGCAGGAACAGCCGTACGCCCTGGATGCGGGCTGTGGCGCGGGCCATGCCTCGATGGCTATCGCTCCGTATAGCCGCCGGGTCGTCGCCCTGGACCTCACCCCGCATATGCTGGAGCAGGTCGAGCAGTTGGCCGCCGAACGCGGCTTCTCCCATATCGAAACGCGCCAGGGCGATGTCGAACAGATTCCGTTTGGAGACAACAGCTTTGATCTTGTGGTCTCCCGCTATAGCGCCCATCACTGGCCGGACCCCCTGACGGCGCTCCAGGAATGCGCTCGCGTGCTGAAGCCCGGCGGACGATTTATCCTGAGCGATATTATTTCGCCCGAAGAGCCGGCGCACGACACCTTTCTACAAACGTTTGAACTCCTGCGTGACGCCTCGCACGTCCGCGACCACACGCTTGCCCAGTGGCAGACCATGTTTGTACGGAACGGGTTTCAGTCACGCGTCGTTTTCACCTGGCGCCTGCCGCTGGACTTCCAGGCCTGGACAGCCCGGATGGCGACCCCACCCGCACGAGTCGCCATGGTGCAGCACTTGTATGAGAGCGCGCCCGAGGAGATCCGAACGGCTTTCGCTATCCAGGACAATTACGATTTTGCCCTGTACGGAGCGTTGTTTGAGGCGACCTGTCAGGGCGGCTAACAGGAGGCAGCCATGGGTACGATAGTCTTGCGCGACGGCATCATTTTCGATGGCCACAGTCCTGAGCTACTCGACGGGGCAGACGTCCTGATCGAAGATGGCGAAATCAAGGAGGTTTCTGAGCGGCCGCTCAAGGCCGCCAGCGCTCAGGAAATCCGCCTGGGTGGTCGTTTTCTCATGCCCGGTCTGATCGACGCCCACTTTCATGCCTATGCCGCCCACGTCAATCTCGCCAGCCTGGACGATTGGCCGATGTCGCTTTTGAGTCAACATGCCCGGACGTTTTTAGAAGATGCCCTGCAACGTGGCTTTACGAGCGTGCGGGATGCGGCTGGAGCGGATTTTGGACTGGCCGCCGCGGTTGAGCAGGGGTTGATCAAGGGGCCCCGTCTCTTTTTCTCGGGCCGGGCCTTGAGCCAAACCGGCGGGCATGGCGATACGCGGCCAGTCAAACATTTTGAACCCTGCGCCTGCGGCTTTCAGGGCTGCCTCTCACAAGTAGCGGACGGGGTGGACGCGGTCCGCCGGGCGGCCCGGGAAGAGCTGCGCAAAGGGGCACATCAGATCAAAATCATGGCCACGGGCGGCCTCTCCTCACCCACCGACCCGGTGTGGATGCTGCAATACTCGGACGAGGAAATCCGCGCCGCGGTCGAGGAGGCGGCCTCGCGGCGCACCTATGTCATGGCCCACGCCTACACCGCGGAAGCCATTGCCCGCGTCGTCAAGCTGGGGGTGCGCTCAATCGAGCACGCCAATCTGATTGACCGGCCAACCGCAGAACTGGTCGCCCAGCACGGCGCGTATGTCGTCCCCACCCTCGTGACCTATGAAACCCTCGGAGAGCTGGGCAAGGAGTTGGGCCTGCCCGAGGGTAATATCGCTAAGCTGAAAGAGATCCGGACTGCGGGACTGACCTCGCTTGAGCTGTGTCAGGCGGCCGGGATCAAGTTGGGCTACGGGACCGATCTGCTGGGGAGTTTGCACGCCCAGCAGTGTCGCGAGTTCCTGATCCGGCGGGAGGTCCTCAACCCTATCGATATTCTGCGTTCGGCAACGACGATCAACGCCGAGATCCTGAACCAAGCGGGAAAACTCGGCACGGTCGCTCCGGGGGCGTACGCCGACTTGGTTGTGTTTGATGGCAATCCGCTTGAAGATGTCGGCGTCTTGCAGCCCGAGGCCGGCGGGCCACGCCTGGTCATGAAGGCCGGTGCGATCTATAAGAACTCTTTGTGACGAGGCGCTGTATCTGCAATCTAGCCCTCCACCTGTTCAGCGAGTCGCTGGGCGGTATCAATCAACGGTTGGGTCAGCGCCGCCACCTCGGGGTCGGCACACATCATAATCTTGTCCGGGTCCGCAGCGAGAGGATCAACATCCACATGGCGGTGTGCGATGCGCCACTGCCCGGCCTGTTTCACCAAACGGTCCACGTAGCGCCCTTGGCCGAAGATCTTATACCCACCCGGGGTCGCAAGCGTTGCCAGGACGCTGACCTGTCCGGTCGCTTCGTTTCCATCGACCTCATACAGTAAGTTGCTGGTCATGTGCCGACAGCGAATTTCCCGCACATGCACGCGGGCATACTCGCGCAGAGCCGCATGACCGCGGACCACCCAGGTTGCGACCTGAAAAGCCCCGTCCGGGGTGAAACACTGCACCCAGGCTTCGGGGTCCAGGCTGTCTATCGCATGGGCATAGCGAGCACACAATTCTTGGATGGCGAGCTTCTCGATCCAGGTCTGTTCCATACCACACCTCTGCCTTTCTTTTGCCTTCACTTTCTCTCATGAATATAACGCTGAGTTCAAGAGCGATATTTGGGGGAGTCCGACTCGTCTGAGGGACAGCCAGGAAAGTTCCCCTCCTATGAAGCGAGCCATACGTTTCGCTGTATGCAGGTTTGGAGAAGGCGGGCCGAAACCGGAGCGAGCTTACCATCGACCTGTTTGTGACGATGAGCATCAACGAGGACGAAAGCCTGGCCCTCAACGATGTCCGAGCCTGGGCCACCAGTCAGGCCGCAACCTTCCATACCTGGAAACAGCTTCCCCCGACCTGGGAGCGCTTTCGGCCGGATTTCGAACGCGCGGCGCAGCACTACCGGCTGGTTGAGCACTTGTCTCTACGCGCCGGTCACAAAGAAATTGTGAGTAATGAATTTGTGCAGGCCGTCGCTATTGCGGGCAATAGACGCACGTGTCTCGATCGACTGAACGAGTTGGCCCGGCTTGATATTGACCGGATAACGTTCGCTCTCCTGTCCGGCGGACGGATACGCCGCCTAGACGAGTTGGCAAACCATATTATGCCCGGCCTTGCTGGGGTAGAGTCGAGCTGAGCGTCAGGTCAGTGGTATAAAATCGTATTCACCGGCCTGCAAAACCAAGAACACCACTGACTCCTCCCCCGCGTTCGTCACAAGGTGGGGGCGGCGTGGTACCACCGCGTAGGTCTCACCGGGCGCCAGGCGAACGTCTTCTTTGGGGTCTTGCATAAATATACGCAGGTGGCCGTGGAGAACGTAGAAGGTATCCTGGACATCGGTGTGGGAGTGCCAGGGGACTTTCTGGCTTGGGCTGAGCTGTAGTTCGGCGATCTGAAATCCTGGTCGTTGGGCGTGGTAGACCAAGCGCTCGACTTCCAATAGAGAACTCGGATTCCTGAGCGGTTCCCTTTTCATTTGTATGTTCCTCTTTCGCAAACTCTTGTCTTGATAACAATTCGATTTCAACTAAGGCCCTAGAAGGAGAATGATATGCCCAATTCAGTTGAGCCTCGATCCGTCGATAGTTTTATTGCTTTCTTCGATGTGCTGGGGTGGAAGTCCTTGGTTCGCACTACGGAAAAAGACAATGGTTTCTCCGTGCAGAAGGTTGTTGATGTTCTGAACATGATCAGATCGGAGCTGGAAAGATGTCGTTATTTTTATAAGAAAGATGGTCCTGAAATTTGTCCCTCTGCACCATTTATCAAGAAAGATATGGATTTCCGTTTTACTTTGTCTTCCGATAGCGTTGTTCTTTCATCCGAAGTCTCCCCGGCAGGGCTCGTCAATCTTCTCAACTGTTGTCGGGTTGTATATTTCAAGTTGTTTTTGAGGAAAGAACTCATGTGTCGCGGTTATATTAAACGTGGACTAATCTACCACACGGCAGATTATTGTGTAGGCAGCGGTCTTAATGATGTTGTCGAAGGGGAGAAGAGGGTTTCTATCTTCAAGACGGAGGATGGTGAACGTGGGACTCCTTTCGTCGAGGTTGACAGGAATATTGTTCAATACGTCAATGATGAAACATCTGATAGTTGTGTAAAAGAAACATTTTCAGAGTTTGTCAAGATGAAAGATGGTGTTGCTGCCATCTTTCCGTTCAAACGTCTCGATCCTGGTAGCTTCGGGGATGGAAGGTTCGATCCCGATAAAGAACGTCAAACAATCGCTACTGTTCGTAATTGGATAGATAAAGCGAAGGAAATGGTGCGCCGTCATGTTGATCCTTCCAGCGACTCTGCACGCCGAAAGGAACGTTGTCTGATTCGGATGCTTGATGACCAACTCGACATCTGTGATCGTACGGAAAAGGCAATCCACGAGATGACAGAGCCATATCCAGCCCATACATTGCCGAGTTTCCCCATCCCAGGATTAAAAAAAGACGCGACCGGTAATAGAGCTTGAGTGGTTTAAGGGCATTGCGTTTTGCCTTCCCCTTCGCCACAACAGAGCCCATGACGCGACTCTCCTGGAATGAAATCCGTGTCCGCGCCGCCGCATTTGCCGAGGAGTGGCGGAACGCAGCCTATGAGAAAGGCCAGACGCAGAGCTTCTACAACGACTTTTTCAATACCTTCGGTGTTAAGCGGAGCAGCGTTGCTCGCTATGAGGAGCATGTCAGGAAGCTGGACAATCGTTCGGGCTTCATTGACCTGTTCTGGCCGGGCGTCCTCCTGGTCGAACAAAAGAGTGCTGGCCGCGACCTGACCAAAGCATACGAACAAGCTGGCGACTACTTCGACGCCCTGCCCGAGCAAGAACGTCCACGCTACATCCTGGTCAGCGACTTTCAGACTTTCGAGTTGCACGACCTGGACGAGCGGGAACGCGCGTTTTTCGCTCTGGCCGACCTGCCTCAGCACGTGGAGAAGTTCGGCTTTATCCTGGGCATACAAAAGCGCACCTTCAAGGATCAGGACCCGGTCAACATTCAGGCGTCCGAACTCATGGGCCACCTGCACGACGCGCTCGAACACTCCGGCTACACCGGCCACGACCTGGAGCTGTTTCTGGTGCGTACCGTGTTCTGCCTGTTTGCCGACGATACCGGCATCTTCGAGCCGCGCGACATCTTCCTTGATTTCCTGGAAACCCGCACCAGCGAGGACGGCGCTGACTTGGGGCCGTGGTTGGCCCAACTCTTCCAGGTACTGGATACGCCAGAGACAAAACGCGCGGCCACGCTGGACGAAGATCTGGCGGCTTTTCCCTACGTCAATGGCGAACTATTCCGGGAGTCGGCGCGCATTCCGTCCTTTACTGCGTCCATGCGGCAGTCATTGCTTGACGCCTGCCGATTTGACTGGACTGCGATCTCTCCGGCAATTTTCGGTGCACTGTTCCAATCGGTCATGGAAACCGCAGCACGTCGAATCCAGGGTGCGCATTACACCACCGAGCGGAATATTCTGAAAGTAATTGAGCCATTGTTCCTGGATGACCTCAAGACGGAGTTCGCACATCTGAAGGCACGCAAGGACAGCCGTAAGCGGGCCGACCTCCTGGCCTTCCAACAGCGACTCGGGCAACTGACCTTCTTAGACCCAGCCTGCGGTTGTGGCAATTTTTTGATTATCACCTATCGGGAACTACGCTTGCTCGAAATCGAGGTGCTACGAACGCTACGGGAGTTGGCGGGCGAAACGGATCAACGGGTACTGAACGTCGCCGAGCTTTCCAGGGTAAACGTGGATCAGTTCTACGGAATTGAGATTGGCGAGTTCCCGGTCCGAATTGCGGAGACCGCGCTCTGGATGATGGACCACATCATGAACAGTCGGCTGAGCCTGGAGTTCGGCCAGACCTACGCTCGTATTCCACTCATCGCCTCACCCCACATTGTGCATGGTGATTCCCTGGAAATCGATTGGGCGGCTGTCCTCCCGCCGGAGCAGTGCAGTTACGTGCTCGGCAATCCGCCGTTCGGTGGATTCGTCATGCGCGATAAGCAAAAGCAGATACAAACCAAATCCATAATGGCCAAGCTTGGCGCTACGGGTTCGCGTCTCGACTACGTCGCAGCCTGGTTCCTGAAAGCTGGGGCTTATCTCAAAGGAAAGCCTGCGCGGATAGCTTTTGTTGCAACCAACTCTATCACCCAAGGCGAGCAGGTGGCGCAACTCTGGCCGACACTATTCAACCGGTACAACCTTGAGATCATGTTTGGTCATAGGACTTTCCCTTGGGGATCGGACGCGCGTGGTGTCGCCCACGTCCATGTAGTGATTATCGGTTTATCCGACCATAAATCTACGCCTCTTAAACGGCGACTCTTCACATATGAGCATTCAGCCGACGAACCCGACGAGGTCGAACTCGCTCAGATGAGTCCGTATCTTGTTGATGCGAGCCATTTGAGTGACCCGCATCTTGTCGTTGCAAGACATAGGAGTTCCATCTCTAGTCTTCCCAGGATCGGTGTTGGTACTAAGCCGGTCGATGGAGGTCATTATATCTTTGACCGGGAACAGCGTGAGGAATTTCTGAAACAAGAACCTGGGGCATCCGAATTGCTTCGCCCTTTCATTGGGTCAAAGGAATATATCAACGGCAAAGAACGTTGGATTCTCCTCACCTTGGGCGTTTCACCAGCGAAGTTGAGAGCAATGCCAAGCGTTATGGAGCGGATTCGTACTGTACGGGAGTTCAGAACACATCACACAGGCAATCTCGCGAATGCACTTGCAGGACAACCCATGGAGTTTCACGTAACTGTAGTTCCTAATACTGAATTTCTGGTCGTACCCGAAGCAAGCTCCCAACGCCGCAAATATGTTCCCATCGGATTTTTACAACCTCCCACTATTCCCAGCAATCAACTCCTAGTAGTGGAAAACGCAACATTATCCCTCTTTGCGTTACTGACCTCTGCCATGCACATGGCTTGGCTTCGTCATGTCGGAGGGCGGCTAAAAAGCGATTATCGCTATTCAACAGGCTTGGTCTACAACACTTTCCCCTCGCCACCCGAGGACACAGACCTATCGAAGCTGGAGCCGCTGGCCCAAACCGTACTCGACGCCCGCGCGACCCATCCCGGCGCGACCCTGGCCGACCTGTACGACCCCGACCTGATGCCGTCCAACCTGCGCAAAGCTCACACGGCACTCGACCGCGCGGTGGACCGTCTCTATCGTCGTGGCGGCTTTACCTCTGAATGCGAACGGGTAGAACATCTGTCCGGGCTGTATGAAAAAATGCAGGTACCACTTCAATCCAGGATAAAAACAAAACGGAAACGTTCCAAGGTTCACAAGCGTCCCATGATTAAGTCTCAAAAATAAGGAGGTGTCCGTATGAAAAAAGAAGCGATCAATCCCGACAATGTGTGGAAGCCGGAAGACTACTTCAATATCTACCACTCTCCCGGTTTACCCAAAGTCCCACCCGAAAAATCAGGCTGGGAACAAGCCGTTAAAAAGGGCAACTGGCTGTTTATCTCGGGCCAGACGCCAACCACGCCAGACGGAAAAACGATTGCCACCGATATGCATGCCCAACTCCGACAGGCGCTACAAAACACCCGGAATATTGTCGAGACCGTGGGCGGCACGATGGATGACATTGTGTCGATCCGCTACTACTTTAAGGCGGGATATGTGGAGGAAGGGCTGGCTGCGCTGCGGGATTTGGGCGGTGAATATTTTCAGAGTCCCTACCCCTCTACCACATGTGTCGAAGTCGTGCGGGTGGCGTGGGCCGATCATCTTTTGGAAGTTGAGGCCATCGCCATATTGGATGAGTGAGGAAAAAGCACACGTTCTTGCTACATACTAATCGGTAAACGTCGCCTCGACGGTTCCGAGTGAACCGAAGTCTCCCAGAACCCGGGTCCCCGGTGTGATCTCAGTCGGCTGAATACACGTTCCGGTGGTCACGATCTGTCCGGCCTTGAGACCGCCGGCCCGGACCGTTAGCTCATTGGCCAGCCAGGTAAGAGCAATACGTGGGTCGCCGAGCACGTTGGCGCCGCATCCCTCGCCAGCCCGGGCGCCGTTCAGGCTGAGCGACACGGGATGGGCGGCAAGGTCGATAGTTCCCCAGTCAGATGCTGCCTCGCTTCCCCATACGAATAGCCCGGCACAGGCACTGTCCGCGATCAGCTGGGCGGGACCGGCAGTGCTGAAATCCAGGAATCGCGAGTCAGGGACCTCGATAGCCGGATGCAAGCTTGCGACACTGGCCATGACCTCGTCCATCGAGTATTCATGATCGCGCGGTGGCAGGTCGCGCGCCAGCCGGAAGGCAAACTCCAACTCCACCACGCGCATCCCGTTCGCGCCGAGTGAGAGCGTTGCCGGGCTGCGGCTGATCTTCTCTGCCAGTAGCCGCCCCGCCAGCGGCCCGTCCACACCAATATGCGCCTGTCCGGCCTGACTGGTGGCGGCAATCTTCCAGCCCGAAACGGCCTGTCCCGAACAGGCGGCCAGCCTTGCCTGAACCGCATACCCATCCTCAATGGTCTGCGGCCGACACTCACCAGGTAATCGTTCGAGCTTTCGACCATCCTGCCAGGCGTTCCAGAGTAACTGGGCCGCCTCGTGTATTTGTGCTTGGTCCATGAGCTTCATCCAGTCTCAATACGGAACCACGCTAAGATCCTCAGAGGGTGCCGGGGTGATATCACTATTGCGCAGCGTTTACTTGCCATTCCTTCGTAATCCGCCCCTCTTCTCCACCAGGAGTCCAGATCACTAATGCGTGCACTGGCTCCTTGGATTTCACTGTGTGACGTGTCGTCGTGTTGGCCGGTACCAAACAGGCCATACCAGCGCTGAGCGTCTGTACCTTTCCCTCACTCGTCTGTTCCATCTCTCCAGACAGAATATAAAAAGTTTCGGTCGCCTGATGGATGTGGTCGGGTACGTCAACCCCCGGCGGCACGACTAAATACCCAAGAGTCAGCTCTGTCGTCCCCCCGAGGTGTTGATCGATCAAGATGGTAATTTCTGTCTTCGTGACCGGGTCGATGTATGTCGTTGCCTGTTCGGGGCGGACGAATCGCGACGGCTCCTCGGCCAGAGTTACCGCAGACGGGAAAGTGTAAACGAGCCCCACCAGTAGCACAGGAATACTCATCCAACGTGAGAGACGCGGGGTAGGCATCGTTTCAATCTCCTTTTGACATTGCCCCCTTTTGGCAGGATAATACCAGCCCGCAAGGAGGGGGATCGCGCCGGGGTCACCATAGGACGGTCAGCCATAGAACTGCAAGAGCAACACAAGGTTAAAAGGAGGGCAAACCATGGCAGGCAAAGATAGCAGTGATCGTAGCCTTCGCATCGCCTCAATGACGACGATGCTGGATTATCATTGGATGTTTCTGCGGACACTCTCTTCTTCAGTCCGAGAATACTTGGGCGAGGCAGGGCTTGCAGCGCTTGAGCGCGGCTTCCGGCGGGCGGGCTATTCTCGTGGCCAGCGCATTCGTGACCGCCCGGAGACCTTTGCCCAAGGACGTGATGCCCTGTCGCTGATCCGCAACTGGGATATGGGTGATCACGCGATGGGCGCGGAGACGGGTTCGTTTGCAGTCAACGGCACCGCGGCCCGAGCAACCGTCAGCCTCCCCCACGTTCCCGGCGCGGACTACTTCAGCGCCCATGCCGGGGGTGACATACTGGAGCCCTATTGGCGCAATACCTTGGCCGGTATGGCGGAAGGCTATGATGCGGCAACCGGGGTCGAGTTCTCTGCCGTGACATTGGACCTGAACACGCCCTGGCAGCTCACCTGGACCTACCAGGGCGAATCCGAAGAGGTCACTGCTGGGCCAGTGGAGGATGTTTTTGCTCAGCCGTCCAAGGCTATCCAACTCACCCGGAGTACCTTTGCCGCGTTTGCAGTCATGCAGATGTATGTCGGCTTTGAGCTGATTGATCGGTTTGATGCGTCAGGCGAGCGCGCGCTGCGCGAGGCCCTGTATCAGTTCGGGGTTGAGCGCGGCCAGGGCATGCGCGAACAGGCGCTGAGCCAAGGACGGCCGCTGGACTTTCAGTCCTGGTTCGACGTACTCCAAGAACGCGACCCGGCCGAATCGGTTTTTGTCTTTCGCGGCGATACCCATATTTCACCAGGCGTCATGCAGGCCGAGTGCACCTACTGCCCGCTGGCTGAGGTCTGGTCGGGAGAGGGCGAGCGCGGTCTGAAGCTTGGCTATATGTACGATGTCGAAGTCCACCGGGGGTTGGTTGAGTCCTATCATCCTGGTGGCCGGATTGGCTGGAATACGGTTAAGACTCGCGGTGACCGGACCTGTAAATTCCATTTCTCGATTCCAGAGCTTGTGACGGCTGATGATCCCGATTGGGCCCAGCCGCGCCGCCAGAACAAAACCGAGCCAGACTAAACCAAAACGACGCGGTTCATGACTATGTAGAGGAGGCCCATCATGCTCGATATGCTCAATATGCTCGAGAACCCCGTTCCGTGGCCCAACGGCGCGCGCTGTGCGGCATCCATTACGTTCGATATGGATACGGACAGCGCCTTACATCTGTCGCATGCCGATGCGTATAAACGTGTGGCCGCCCTGTCGTGGTTACGCTACGACGAGGTCGCAGTGCCGCGGATTGTGAAGCTGTTTAACCACTATAATATCAAGGGGACCTTTTTCGTGCCGGGCTGGTGCGTCGAACGCTATCCGGCCACGGTCGAGACGATTGTCGCCAGTGACCACGAACTGGCCTATCACGGCTATCTGCACGAGAACCCCATGGACCAGACGCGCGAAGGCGAGCGCTACTGGCTGGAGCGCAGCATTGAGGCGATTGAGCGCCTCAGCGGCAAACGACCGGTGGGCGGGCGGGCGCCGTATTACAACTACTCGCCCCATTCCACCGGGCTGCTGGCCCAGGCCGGCTTTGTGTACGATTCGAGTCTCATGGCCGACAGCCAGCCCTATGTCATGCGCGCGACCGAGGGCGAGGTCATCGAATTGCCGACCGACTGGGCCATGGACGACTGGCCGCAATATGCGCATAGCCCGGACTTTCATTATCTGATGCCCACGCGCGCGCCGGACAAAGCCATGGAAGTCTTCATGGCTGAGTTCGAGGCGGCCTATGCCTTCGGCGGCCTGTGGGTCACGGTCTGGCATCCGTTTGTGACCGGGCGGCTGGCCCGCCTCGCCCAGGTCGCAAAGATGATAGAAGAGCTGCAAAACCGGGGCGACGTGTGGTTTGCCACCATGGAGGAAATCGCCCTGCACGTGCGGCGCTGTATCGCGGACGGGAGCTACACGCCGCGCGTTGTTGCCATGCCCTACTATGAGGAACCCATTCCGGAATTGACCGCAGGATTTCCCGCAGGCCTGGAACTCAGAAAGCCGAGCGGTTAGACGGGATGCCGTGTATGCCAGGTTGTGCTTTGCTCGTAGGCATACGCGAGGTGCAGGACCGTGGCTTCCTCAAACGGTCGCCCAACGAGTTGGAGCCCGATCGGGAGACCGGCGGGCGTAAACCCGCACGGTACCGAAATGGCGGGTAGGCCCGTCATATTAAACGGTCGGGTCGCCCGAGCGATATGAGCCGCAACGGGGAATTCCTTGTCGCCTATGGTGACGGTCGGCTGGTCTATCCTGCTGGCCGCCAGGACGGTCGTGGGCGTCACCAACGCATCGACCCGGCCGAGCAGGTCGAGCATCTCCTGGCGTAACAGCGACCGAAAACGTTGGGCCTTGAGATATTGGGCGGCCTGCACGCAAGCGCCCAGCAACAGCCGGGTGCGCACGTCAGCGCCATAGTCCTGGCTGCGCGTCTGCATAGTCCGGGCATGAATCTCATACGCCTCCGCCGCAATAATAGCAGTCGAGCTGGCAATCACATGCTGAATGCTGGGAATCGAGACGGCTTCGACCGTCGCTCCCAGGCCAGACAAATGCTGTATGGCCGCCTGTACCCCCTCGCGGACCGCCGGCTCAACGTCTTCAAAAAAATACTCTTGCGGCACACCGAGACGGAGCCCACGGATGTCCTCCTTCAGAGCCGCCGTATAATCCGGCACCGCTGTCGCGCTGGCGGTCGGGTCGTTGGGGTCGGGGCCGGCGATGGCGTGCAGCAACACGGCCGCGTCGGCCACCGTTCTGACCATAGGACCGACATGGTCGCATGAATGGCTGAGCGGATAGACCCCGAACCGACTCACCCGCCCATACGTCGGCTTGAGACCGACAATGCCGCTGAGCGAAGCCGGAATACGGACCGAGCCGCCCGTATCCGTTCCGAGCGTCCCCAGGGCCAGTCCGGCCGCCATGGCCACCGCCGAGCCGCCGCTCGACCCACCGGGAAGACGGGTGCGGTCCCACGGATTGCGCGGGGTACCGTAGTGCGGATTGAGCGAAGTCCCTCCCCAGGCGAACTCGTGCATATTGAGTTTCCCCAGCAGAATCGTGCCGGCTTGCTTGAGTCGGGTGACAACCGTGGCATCGCTGTCCGCGATATGATCGGCCATGATTTTTGAGCCGCAGGTCATGCGGACGCCCTTGACCGCAAACAGGTCCTTGAGCGCGATGGGAATGCCGTGGAGCGGCCCTCGATATTGCCCGTGCACAATTTCCTGTTCCGCGGTGTGCGCTGCGGCCAGCGCTTCATCTCTCAGGATGGTGAGATAGGCCAGGTATTCGTCGTTCAATCGGTCAATCCGGTCAAGATACACACGAGTCACCTCTACGGGTGAGACTTCTTTCTTTTGGATGAGAGGCGCTAACTCGGCAATGCTCGTAAAGACTAACTCTTCAGTCTTCATTGCGTTCGCCCTCCGACATCACAAAGCTCACCGCCGGCTCTATATGACTGAGGTTCAAGGCGTCCAGCGCGTCCAGTCCCGCAGACAATTGTGCATACAGCGTCGTCAGCTCTTTGAGAGCATCCTCACTCAGCGGTTCTGCGAGCTTGTCTCGGAGAAGAGCCGCCACGAGTTCTCGATCTCTCACAGGAATCGCTCTTTTGTCCATTTCGCCTCCCTCAGAAGCTGTTGCCCATGGATCAGCGCCTGGTGGTTCATCGCACGGATTTTGCGAACTTGTCATTCTGAAGAGCGCAGGTGAAGAACGACACCAGACATATTCGACTAGAGTAGGTCTGCCCCAGCCTGAGCACAGTCTTCGTCCTGCTGACCAGTCCCCCCACCAACGCCGCACGCGCCCTCAAGTACCCCGTCGCGCATGATCGCAACGCCCCCCTGGCTGGCGATCATGTGGCCCCCTTCTGCCGCAACAATCCCACGTACAATCGGGCTGTCGGCCATTTGTTGGAGGGCGCCACTGGGCCGGGCAAAGCCGGCTGAAGCGACGGCCTTACCCTGGGAGCCGTAGACGCCGGCCCACAAGGCACCATCCATGCGGTTGAAAGCCACGAGGCGTCCCCCAGCGTCACACACGGCTACGCTGATCTTGATGTTGAGCTCTTGCGCCTTGGCTATGGCCCCGGCAGCAATGCGGTTCGCTTCTTCCAATGTCAGTACCATACGGCAAACCCTCCTCTCTCAATATAAAATTGAACTTGCAAATTATGGGCAATTTTGCAAACGATGCAGATACAGAAGATAGCAGCGTTTGGCCGAGAAACCCACAGGAAAGGAGCAGTCATATGAGGGCAGAGAGTCTGGAATATAGAGATGGGGATGTCACGCTCAAGGGATTTGTGGCGCTGGATGACCAGAGCAATCATAAGCGACCCGGGATTCTGGTGATGCCCGAGGCATTTGGATTGGGCAAGCAGGCCAAGGACCGTGCCCTGCGACTGGCCTCACTCGGCTATGCCGCACTGGCGGGCGACCCGTATGGCAACGGCCTGGAGGTCAGCGATCTTCAGGAAGCGATTAAACACGCCGGAGCCATACGCGAGGATAACACCAAGTTTCGTCAGCGCATCCGCGCCGGACTCGACGCGCTGACGGCGCTGCCACAGGTGGACACTGACCGGCTTGTGGTCATGGGCTATTGTATGGGCGGCTCCTGTTCCCTGGAAATGGCGCGAGACGGCGCACCGCTCAAGGGCGTGGTCTCATTTCACGGCGCCCTGGAAACGCAGAGTCCGGCAGAGCCGGGCAAAGTACAAGCAAAGGTCCTGGTGTGCCACGGTGCGGATGACCCCTTTGTCCCGGTCGAACATGTCACTGCCTTTGAAGAGGAGATGACCAAGGCCGGAGTTGACTGGCAGGTCATCAGCTATGGCGGCACGGTGCATAGCTTTACGAATCCGGAGGCCGACGGCTCCATAGAAGGCATTTGCTACAATAAGCAGGCGGATGAGCGCTCGTGGCAGGCGATGCAGGCATTCTTTGACGAGATTTTCGCCTAGCCCTTATCCTGACTAAATTTCATACACATCGACCTCTTCACGTCCAGCCATCCATTCCGTCTCGCGGTGCTGGACCTGGACGTGAAGGCGCGAGGCCGCAAGCTGTTCCAAAAATTTTTCGACACCCTCCCGTCGCGGGTCGCCAAAAAAAGCCCTGCCGCCCGTTTTAAGCGTGGCCGCCAAGAGCTTATACATCCAGCCGCCATCGACCGCCTCGTACAGCACGTCAGCACCGACAAGGACATCGTACTGGCCAAGCTGCCGCACGCTGTTCTCATCCAGCCAGCAGCGGCACAGTTCCTGAACACGGGGGACAGTATTGAGTTCACAATTGCGCTGGACCAGCCGCAGAGCCTCAGGAATATGGTCAAGCGCGGTGACCTGCGCGCCCAGCGAAGACAGCACCACACTCTCCAGCCCGACCCCACAGCCAATCACCAAGGCATGCTTCTCGCGCCACCACTCGGCCGGATAGGTCGAGGCAAGATACTGCGACAGGGCGAGGCTCGCCGGCCAGGCCAGATGCCAGTAGTCGTTCGCGCCACAGTACGGACAGCGGGAAAATTCGGGCTGGACGTTGCGGAGTTCAATCAGACGCACGACGAGCTGCGGCGTGACCCGATACGGGAGAATGCTTTCTTCGAAGAGTGGACGTTCGCTCATACCCCAGCGATCCTTTCACGCAGGACACGAAGACACAGTTCTGTCTTTCCCCCCTACGGCTCTCAGCTCCTCTCTATTATCAAGAAAAAGGCATGTAGTGAGAGATACGTTTTCACTTGACAGCTCGTATGACAGTGCATTAGGACGGAGGCACGAGGAAATCTCTGGGAGTACACACCATTAAGTAAGAACGTTTGCCGTAAGGAGGGACACTATGGCACGGCTCAGTCTCGTTGACCGCAAGCAGATGAGTCCACAGTATGCGCAACTGGTGGAACGGGTAAAGGACGCGGACGGCTATGTCAATTTTTTGAGCATGATGGCCCACCGCCAGGAGGTCGTTGAGCCCATGTGGCGAGCCTATGTTGACATGTTCGAGGGCGGCATCGTCGAGCCACCACTCAAGGAGCTGGTGCGTATCAAAATTGCCTATCTGAACGGGTGTTTATTTTGACAGGGCTTTCGCTATGCATCGGTGATGCAAAAAGGACTGACCGAAGAAAAAATCGCCCAACTCGAGGATTATGAAAACAGCCCCGCCTTTACTCCCCGCGAGAAGAGCGCCCTCCGCTATGCCGAAAAGCTGGCCGTTGATGTCGACGCTATGGATAATGACGAGTTCTTTAGCGGGCTACAGCAACATTTTACCGACGCCGAGATCGTGGAGCTCGGCATTGTGATTGGATATGACATCGCCTTTGGTCGGCTGCTGCGCGTGTTTGACGCCGACCCGAAGGTGTGTGAAGTCCCGGAGCATCGGGAGGTTGGTATAGACGTTAGCCAATCCCCCGCTCTGTCCGCAGCAAAGTAGTGAGTGCTACGGGTGGGCCAGCAGACGGCCCACCCTCTTCTCTTGGCTAGCTTACCGGAACGTCTCGGCGCTGTCGTCAGACAGCGCCCTCAGATCCGTTCGATAATCGTGGCAATGCCCATGCCGCCGCCGATACACATGGTGACCAGCCCGGTGGTTTTATCCTGACGTTCGAGTTCGTCGAGGACGGTTCCTATGAGCATGCTGCCGGTTGCGCCGAGCGGATGACCGAGAGCGATCGCCCCACCGTTGACGTTAACCGTGTCCGGGTCCATGTCACAGCCGCGCATGGTTTTCAGGGGGACAACCGCAAACGCCTCGTTGATCTCAATCAGGTCAATATCAGTGATTGTCATACCGGCTTTCTTGAGCACCTTTTTGGTAGCCGGAACCGGTGCGGTCAACATAATAATAGGCTCATCCCCCGCGGTTGCGGTGGCGACAATCCGAGCGCGCGGTTTCATACCGTGGCTGCGGGCATACTCCGGAGAGGTAAGCAGCAGGGCTCCCGCACCGTCAACGATGCCTGAAGAATTGCCGGCGTGATGGACATGGTTGATCTCTTGCACATCCGTGTAGCGTGACAGCGCCTTTTCGTCGAAACTCAGCGTGTCGCCCTTTTGGACATACTTTCCCAGTTCCGCAAAGGAAGGGGGCAGTTGGCCAAGCCCTTCAAGCGTCGTGCCTGGTCGCGGGTATTCATCGTGTTCGAGGATCACGTTGCCTTCAGCATCGCGCACGGGGATCAGGCTCTTTTTCAGACGGCCCTCTTTGTGAGCACGGGCATAGCGCTGCTGGCTCGACAGCGCGAATGTGTCACAATCTTCGCGGCCAAACCCCTCTCGGGTGGCAATCAAATCACCTGAGATGCCTTGCTGTACAAGCGGATGGAGTTGGCGCAGATGGCGATTATGGCCGTCGATCCCACCCCGGTCCGCATTCATCGGCACGCGGGACATGGACTCCACACCACCGGCAACCACCACGTCCTGCTCGCCGGACTTGATGCCCATAGCCGCAAAATTCACCGCCTGCTGTCCTGAGCCGCAGAAACGGTTAATCGTGACACCCGTCGAATCGTTCGGCCACTCGGCTGCCAGCACAGACATCCGGGCGATGCACATCGCCTGTTCACCATACGCAGTCACACAGCCCACCACCACGTCTTCAACGTCAAGCGGGTCCAAGTGGTTCCGTTCTTTTGTGGCATTCAGGACTTGCGCCATAAGCTCCTGGGGATGGAGTCCTGCCAGCGCCCCGTCTTTCTTGCCCCGCCCACGCGGGGTGCGAACTGCATCAATAATCCAGGCTTCGCCCATGACTTCCTCCATCGTTTCCTATCAGACAACTCAGTTGGGAATTCTATAGCGGTGGCCGCGGGCGAGAGGGGATTGTCCGTGTTTCAGCGACATCCGCCAAGTCGGGGGGACAGACAATTGCGCGTCCCGACTTGGCTCCTGACACCGCTGGCGTAGTCGGTTCAGCGCTGCGCCAGCGCCATCGCCGTCATGACTGCCTGTTCAATTTCAGCGATCACGCTGCCGACTTCGCGGCCGATCAGATCCATCTTGCGGAGCTGCTCGATACGGGGACCGGACCGCTCAAGCTCGCGGGCGGCGAATATGTCGCCCAGGAAGCCACAGGCATCGACCAGACAGATCAGGGCGACATCCCTGGGATCGGGGATATCGTCGGACAGCAACACGTCCTCAATCCGCAATTTGACCTCGCGTTCGACGCGCCCGTCGATCGTCGGATAGCGCCGTGAACGGAAGACCCACAGGAATTTCTTGTCCTGGGACTCCAGAATGCCGCGCTCGATCAAACTGGCCAGCGCCTGCTGCCGGATTCCGGTCGTCTCCTGGCCGGCCAGTGTCTCTATCCAGCCCTTGGTATTCTTTGTCTCGCCGGAATTCGCAATATACGCCAGGGCCTGATCGAACATCGGGTTGCCGGTCGGCGTCGAGTCGAGACTCACGAGTTGCTCGGGGTCGGTGTCGATTCGGTTGGCGAAGGCCAAGTCCATCAGTACCGCGCCGGCAAGGATGTATTCCACGGCTCCCCCACGGATTGGCAGGAACGCCCCGTCATCATCCAGCATCAACAGCAGTATCTCTTCAGCGAATGTCAGCATAGCGCCGTCCTCAGGACCCCGCGGCCAGGGCGGCAGCGCGGGTGTCGTAGTAGTCGAGCATCGTCAGGAACCCGCTGACCTCCATGACCGCTTTGCACGTAGCCCTGAGCGCGCAGACCGTCAATTTGCCGCCGCCCTGTTGGCATTTTTTGGCACCAACGAGCACGACGCGCAGGCCGGCGCTGCTGATGTAATCCATCTTGCTGCAATCAAGCAGCACGCGGGTATCGCCGCGTTCGACGATGGCCGAAATGCACTTCTCCAGATCCGGCGCGGTAGAACCGTCAACGCGCCCGTCCGGCGCGACGACCACCACGGAGTCTATCGTTTGCTCTTCAATTTTCATTGGGCAGCCTTTCTCTTCAATCTCGACCGAATAGCCGCGTTCAGCCGTCTGGCTGAGGCAGGGATAGCACAGCGGCCGGTAGGCGGCAACCCTTTCTTGACCGCCAGCGAAGCCCGCTCGTGG
Organism: Binatia bacterium; assembly: GCA_963664395.2. Classification (GTDB taxonomy): domain Bacteria; phylum Desulfobacterota; class Binatia; order Bin18; family Bin18; genus Bin18. The sequence continues at coordinate 1,131,170 of OY761159.2, forward strand.
CAAGCCTCACTCTTGGCGAGGGCGATAATTGCTGGCAGAATGTCCTAAATTCAAGAGGCTGGACACCAAATCAAAAAGGGAGATGCGTATGGACAACGGAATTTTATCAGGACTGCGAGTGATCGACTGCGGGACCTATGTTGCCGGACCGGCCTCGACGACCATTATGTCGGATTTCGGGGCCGAGGTATTGAAGATTGAGCGACCCCAGGGCGGCGACCTCTACCGCTCCATGTCGGATTTACCCGGCTTTGCCAAGGCAGACCTCAACTGGGGCTGGATTCTGACCAGTCGGAATAAGAAGAGCGTCGCCCTCGACCTGGCTTCACCCCAGGGCAGAGAGGTGCTCATTCGGCTGGTCAAGACTGCGGACGTGTTTGTCTCCAACTACCAGCATCCGCTGCTCGAAAAGTTCCGGCTGACCTGGGCTGACCTTCAGCCGGAAAACGAGCGACTCATCTATGCCCATCTGAGCGGCTACGGAGATGCGGGCGAGGATGCCGACGCACCAACCTTTGACGCGCTGGCCTATTGGGCGCGCTCGGGCCTGATGATGAGCGTCGTGGGCATGGACGGCACGCCCAGCGGCCCACGCCCCGGCATGGGCGACCACCCGACCTCGGTCTCTCTATTTGGCGCGATTATGCTCGGCCTGTATCAGCGCGAACGCACCGGACGGGGCTTAAAGGTCGGGACCTCGTTACTGGCCAGCGGAGCCTGGGCCAACGCCTGCGACCTCCAGGCCAAATTCTGCAACGCCACGTTTCCGGAACGCGGCGACGACGGCACGCCGCCCAACCCGCTGGCAGCCGGCTATCGGAGTCGTGACGGCAAAGCCTTCTTGGCTATCCTGCTCGACCCCGACAAGGAATTTCCCAATCTGTGCAAGGCTCTCGGCCAAGCCGACCTGGCCACCAACCCGCTGTTTGCCACCAACGAGGCCAGAGCGGAGAATGCCACAGCCCTCTTTGCCATTTTACAGGGCCAGTTTGAATCGCGGGACCTCGATGAATGGCGGGGGCTGTTCAAGCAGTCTGATATCAAATGGGCGCCCCTGCCGGTGCGAGACGAGGTGGTCGAAGACCCGCAGATGCGGGCCGCCGGCGCCTTTGTGGATATGGAGTACCCTGGGCACGGCACGCTGACGACCATCAACAGCCCCATTTTTACGACCGCCGGTGACAAGCGAACGCCCACCCCGGCGCCGCAGTTGGGCGATCATACCGGCGAGATCCTGCGCGACCTGGGGTATGACGAAGCAGCCATAGCCGCGCTGGTGCGTGACGGCGTGGCCGCGGTGGGTGAGTAACTTCAGCCAGTAGTGTCGGATGACGCCTGTGGCTCATCCGGCCTACGGACTGGGGAGTTGGGTGATGCTGCACGTATCATTCTGAGAAAGGGGGAATACGATGAGCGATCCATCCAATATTGATCCATCACTTCGAGATTTCATCAAGGACGAAGCAGACAGAGCTCGGGGCGAAGCGATAGCTGATACTGATCGCTTGCGTCGCGACTTCAAAGTGGCAGGTATCGTCATCACCCCTCTCCTGGCTCTGGCAGCTTTCTTTGGCATCCCGACGCTGATCAATAACGCGGTCGAAAAAGCCATGAAAGAATATGCTATCAAGGAAGTCAGTGAGAGGGCGGAGGAAATTAGCAAGAATTTGGAAGAGACGAACGATAAAGCAGGAATGCTCCTCAATAATATTACAGAAGCCGCTAACAAGGTGGCGGAAGAAAAAAGACTCTTCCTGGAAGAGTTGGTTGGTCTGGGCATCGAAACTCGTCGCTACCGGCTAAACTTACCCCAAAGACAAGGAACTTACTCTTACGAGACCGGTCTGAAGAAGACCAAATTCGAGGCAGCCATAGTGAGTAGTTGGAGACTTTCGGGAGCGCGCTGCTCATACTCTGACTTGGAGGAGACTTGGCGAATCAAGGTTACCAAACCGCTAGGCTGTCCAAGACTGGATGTACGGATCGTGTATTTGCCTACTGCAATCGTAAAGAAGGCTTATGATAGCGTAACACTGAATCCCATCAGGTAGGGGCGATGCGTCGTGATGAAGCACATCCTCGATACGGGAGAAACGCTTATAGATTACTTGATCGTCCTTCAAAATCCTGTTGAACTCAATGAATGCCTGACATCATGAAGACCCCACAATATACCCTAGGCCGCCATGAACGTGGAGGAATTTCCGTCTTCCATATTTCTTGAGCCCCATACCGATGCCAATAGCGACTGAGACGCTTCCCCATACGAGCGGCGCCCGGAATAACCAGAACAAGCTCCGGCCCGAAGACCAGCCGGTTCACGACTGGTATCGGTTTGTACTGTCATTCCCACCCCACTTGGTCCGTGACTATCTTGGACGGTTTGGCGTTCGCCCCTCCGAGACGGTTCTCGATCCATTCTGCGGAACCGGCACCACATTGGTTGAGTGTAAGAAACTCGGCATTCGGAGTGTCGGAATCGAGTCGAACCCCATGGCGCACCTCGCAAGCTCGGTAAAAGTCGATTGGTCAGTCGATCGTACCGGACTTCTGGACTATGCCGAGCAGGTTGTCACGTCAGCGAGAAAAACTCTGGAACAACAGGGCATAAGTGAATGGACCGGCCTCCCGCTGTTTACCGCTACTAGACCGGAACACTCACCGCTGGCCGAACTGCGTCCTGAGCAGTTAAAATTGCTATTAAAGGACTCAATCAGCCCTCTCCCCCTGCACAAGACCTTAATGTTGCTGGACGCAATCGACCGACAGGGCGACCGGCAGATGCAGCAATACGGACGGCTCGCACTGGCCAGTGCGCTGGTACAGCGTATCGGCAACCTGAAGTTTGGCCCGGAAGTAGGGGTTGGGAGGATGAAGGATGACGCTCCGGTCTTCGATGCCTGGCTTGACCGTGTCCGGTCCATGGCAAGCAACATTGGTCTCGTCGGAGACCGAGCTGACGTGACCGCCCGAGTCATTAAGGCCGACTCCCGACAGATCGGCCAGATTCTGGAGCCGCAATCGGTCGATGTGGTCATCACGTCCCCGCCATACCCAAACGAGAAAGACTATACGCGCACGACGCGCTTGGAGTCCGTCATCCTTGGATTGATACGCAACAAACAGGACTTGCGGGCGCTGAAACAGGGCTTGGTCAGATCCAATACGAGGGGTGTGTACAAATCGGATACGGACGATCTTGAGGTTGCGGACAATGTCGAAATACGAAACATCGCCGAGGCCATTGAGCAACGTCGGGTTGCGTTGGGAAAAACCTCCGGCTTCGAGCGGCTCTATCCACGCGTCACCCGGCTGTACTTTGGCGGTATGGCACGACATCTGGCTTCCCTCCGGCCCGTCCTCAAACCGGGGGCGCGACTCGCTTATGTGGTGGGCGACCAGGCGTCCTATCTGCGGGTCATGATTCGGACAGGGCGTCTGCTGGCCGAACTGGCGCAATCGTTGAACTACACTGTTGCTGGCATTGACCTGTTTCGGACCCGGCTGTCAACGGTGACCGGCGAGCAGCTTCGGGAAGAAGTCGTTCTGCTCGAATGGCCGGGTCACTGACCGAGAGGGGGTACGCTATTCCGTCCCGGAACCGCTATGTGGCGATCATTGAGGCGATTTTTCACGCCAAGTATCAACCTGGACAACGGGCGGTGGCTTTCGAGCGAGAAGATATCGTCACGTTCGCATCCAGACTGAATATCCAGCTTCCCAAAAATCTGGGCGACTTGGTCTACAGCTTCAGATATCGAACTGCGCTCCCGTCGAGCATTCTTGCCGAGGCTCCTGCAGGAGAAACCTGGATCATTCGTCCCGCAGGACGGAGTCGATACCAATTTGTCTTGGTGGCCGACAGGCCGCTCATTCCTAACCCGAACCTTGCGGTGACGAAGGTCCCCGACGCGACTCCCGGAATCATCGCGAAATATGCGTTCAATGATGAGCAAGCTGTCCTGGCTCGTATTCGTTACAACCGATTGATCGACATCTTCTTGGGGATAGTCTGCTATTCGCTCCAAAACCATCTGAGGACGACTGTGCCTCAAATGGGCCAAGTAGAGACGGATGAAATATACGTGGGTGTGGACAAGAGCGGCTCTCATTACGTCGTACCTGTCCAGGCCAAGGGGGAGAAGGATACGCTCAGCAGAGTTCAGATTGAGCAAGACATAGGGCTGTGCGCCGATAGACTCCCGTCTCTGATCTGCCGGCCCGTTGGAGCGCAGCCCATGCGGGACAACCTGATTGTGCTCTTTGAGTTTGAGCACGCGAGTGGCGATGTGAGAGTAGTTTCGGAAAAGCATTATCAACTGGTGCCACCGGACGGCGTAACCGCCGAAGACCTGACCGCCTATCGACAACGACTGTCGGATTGATAGCCCGTAGGTCGTATTACGCCTGCGGCTCATCCGACCTACGGACTACCAGCCGGCCACATCTTTTCTGGCGATGATCCGGGTCGGCGTGACCCGGACGATCAGTTCTCCCGGTACGCTGTTGCGCTTGCCGTAAGCCGCGGATTGGTCGGCGCCCATATAGCGTCCACCAATCCGCGTTGCCCAGTACAGGAGTTGCTCAGGGTCATCGCTCAGGCTGGCCGTGCCGTCGATCTGGACAAACGCAAACGGCGGAGTTTCATCGTCAACGCACAGGCTGACTCGCGGGTCACGCCGCAGGTTGGCCGCCTTGACGCTGGCCTGCCAGGTGGAAAAGACCAGCGTCTTGCCGTCCACATCGAACCAGACCGGGACAACGTGGGGATGGCCGTTTGCTTTGACCGTAGCGCACTGGGCGGTGCGAGCCTGTTCGGTCAGAAAGGTCCAGACTTCGTCAGTCGTCATCCTTTTCATGACCGGAATTATGACTGCTTTCTCATGCTGAAGCAAAGCAGCCGCAGAAATGTCGGATTACGCCTACGGCTAATCCGACCTACGGACTTACGCGGCCTGTCGTCCCGTATGGCGGGCTGAATCAACCAGACTCAACGTGGATCGTTGGGGAGGCTGCGCTGAGTAAAGCCCACTACCATACCAAAGGCTTGCTCCGGCCCGAGAATGATGGTGTCTGCGCCGTCCGGTTCGGGCCGGAGCTGCTTGTCTCTCAGAAAATCCTGGGCTTGGCCAAGGTCGGCAGTCTTGAATATCAGGGAATAAATGCCCTCACCGTTTTGCTCCAGCTCACGGCCTTCTGGACTGGTCGAAGAAAGAGGCTGGGCCAGTTCCACGACCGTATCTTCACCAACGGCGACAAAGGCACTCTGCTTGCGACCCTCGGTGTGCTCCTCGTGGAGCAGGCTCCCGTCCAGAATGTCGCAATACAGCCGCTTAGCCGAAGGCAGGTCTCTGACAACGACACCGATGTGCGAGGCGCGCTGGATGCCGAGCGGATGCTGGCGCCAGGGGTCGCTTGACCAGCCCGGTTCCAGGCGTGGGTCGGCAATGTAATCGCCGGACAGGGCAAACTCCAGTTGGCCGGGTGTCTGTCTCGGATGCGTCCAAATGGCCGCCGTCTTGTATGGCGGCTGCACCTCTTTGCCGACAAGATTATAGAGCCGCAGGCCGGCCGTATCGAGCCGGGCGGAGATGGCCGCAACATCGTCCACATACCAGGCAATGGAGTGGAAGTGCTGTCCGAAACGCTCGTGAAATCTTTTCACCGACGGATTCCTGAGGTTCGCTACGCGGGCGGGCATCATCGGCTCCATGATGACGTCGCCGATGGCAATCAGGGAGGCATTACGGCCGGCCAGCTCTTCATAGCCGTTATAGAAGCGCGTGACGGAGAACACGTCGTCATACCACCGGTCAACGGCTTCGAGGTCGTCCACAACGTGGGTGAGATGAAACAGCTTGCCTATGGTGAACATGGAGCCTCCTTTCAGCCTCAGAGAGAATTTAGAGCTCTCACCCGCCCGGCAAACGGTGCAAATCCGTTAGGACAGCGGGCTTCAAGTTTCTCCATATCAGTTCTTTTTGCTATCTCCGCATACATCGCTCTTGGACTGAGTTGAGAGCGAGCCTCATTTCTCAAACTTTCACATCTGCTCTTGGGATCGTCCTCAGACTCAGGATTCGGTGAGAGATCAATATGCGTCCCTAACACCGCTGATAAGGCTTGCTCATCGGCAAGCATCCAGGCATCAAAAGTCTTGATCGCCACGCCGAGCGCTCGCGGGAGCGGCAATCGGAGGTCGTCCTGAGCTCGGTCGAATTGCTGTTTCCTCTCCCTCTTACCGTCTTGGTCAATGACGAGAATAATCGCATCATACCCTTCGCGTTCAGCCAGACGAATCCAGCCCAAAGCCCGCTTCTCATAGCCATCACCCTTCCCGGGCTGGAGATGTACACGAACTCGTGGGCTCTTCACTCTATCCCGATTAAAGATTACGTTTTCGCCGAGCAGTCTGCGCGACAGAACGACCAAGGCGCCTTCAAGATTGTCATCTCCCAATTCGTGTGCTCCTTCGGAGACAATGAGAATTCTCATTTACTGGCTGCCACACGGGGAGGAGAGGTTTCGGCCAGAGCTTCATCACCTTCGGCTGTCCAGATCTCACCTAACGTGAATATGTCAATTTGTTCTTTGACAGTTCGGCTCTCGGAGAGCTGATGGACTACGACCGACCCATCCTTTTCCTTATGACACAGAGAGACCTCGTCAGGCTGGAATTGATCAACAACATAGGGGGAATGTGTGGTGAGAATAATTTGCGTATGCCCTTGCTCAGTGATCAGTTCACGAAGAATCTGGAGCACATCCTGCAGGCGTTTGGGGTGAATACCATTCTCCGGTTCTTCGATAAGGAGAACACGGGGTGGGTAGGGTAAATATAAGATAGTGAGGTAGGCCAAAACCAGGAGCATCCCATCGGAAACCTGAGCGGCTGGAAGCTCTTGTTTGTTTTTTTTTAATCTGAAGTAGAGTCCTTTTCCGTCAGCGTGCTCAAGTATAGGAATCTGTTCCGGATCGTCGATTGGTCCGGTGAATGCCTGTTCCCGAATGAGCAGAATGGAATCTACTTCTGGAAAAATCCGCTTAAAATGGTTCTCCAGATTATCGAATTGTCGTCTGTCATAACCAAGAATGTCGTCCAGGCAGAGCGCTAATCCAAAACCGGTCGATTCCATCCGAAACCGACGTTGAGATTGTGCGGCAACAGGCAGGGAGAGCAGTCTTGGCACCCAGCGGTACAGGTGAACCCCAGAGAAAACGTGGTAGAACTCTCTCGCGGCAGCGCGTTGCTCGTCAGACATTTGATTCGCGAATGCGTCGCCGTCACGTGTAGAGATGTCATACAACACAGTCCAAGAGATGGGTAAGTTCTTCCATACTGCTGGCTCCGACACGGGATCAAATTTTAATAGCTCTTCTTTGACTTTGACATTCCGCCCCTTTTGCGCGAATCGACATCCGAGCCGGTATTTCCAATCTTTCTCCCCGGTATTCCCTTCTGCTTCAAGAGCAACGATCTGATCAATATCTCCTTTCCAGACCAAATCGGCTCCTTGCCAGGACCCAACAAATGCTTGTGGCAGTTCATGATCCACACTTCGGCATAAAGAAGCGAGGGCTTCCAGGATGCTCGTCTTGCCAGAGTCGTTCGGGCCAATCAGGACATGTATTGGCGTCAGGTCCAGCGTCACATCGCGCAGGGCTTTGTAGTTTTGGACCCGAAAACGGGTGATCATTTTCCGCTCCCTCGTATGGAATGGATTGGCTGCTTCCAGGATAACATGAGACCTCGCGCCGTACCCCTTTGCTCAGTCGTTATTGGCCCAGCTCTCTTCGTAGTTCGTGCTCATGCGGCCACGCGCGCGGAGGTGCTGTATCTTCCACTCTCCGTTCACTTTGACGTAATCGTCTTCATAGCGCGCCGCCAGCCACTTGGCCTGATTGTTCTTATAGAACGTGAACGGCCCAAAGAAATACCAGATACCTGTGGCCCGCTCGCCATCGATTTTGATGATCGGGTTCATCACCTGGTGCTGGGAGAAACTGATCAGCGTCTGGAATTTTTTGAACAGCTCGCGAATGGCCGCATGGCCCTGGGCCTTGCCGAAACCAGCGCCTTCCCAGATACCGTCTTGGGCAAAAATCGTGGTGATGCGGTCCGGGTTGTGATCGTCATCGCAAATATCACAATAAGTTGCCTTGAGCTGTTTGATGGCCTCAAGGTCCTCAATACGGGTTAATCTCTGTTCGAGTGCAGCTATATCCATTGTCTTTCTCCTTCCCGTGTTTCAGACTCAGTTCTCACCAGCCCGGAGCACCTGCCCCGGCAGGCCGCCGACATGTTCTCCCTCTTCGTACAGCACTTGTCCGTTCACAATCGTGTATATAATACCTTCCGACTGCGTCACGAGCCGACGCCCGCCACCGGGTAGATCATGGCGTACTTCCGGGCGTTCCGGAGAGCGAACGGTGGTCAGGTCAAAAATTGTGATGTCAGCCGCCATTCCGGGCTGCAGCAGGCCGCGCCGGGGAAGACCAAAATACTGCGCCGGCTCGGAGGTGATACGCTTCACCGCATGCTCCAGCGTAATCGCCTGTTTGTCGCGTACGAACGTGCCTAACAGATAGGTTGGATAGCCCGCGTTACACAGCATGTCGACGTGCGCACCACCGTCAGAGATGCCAATCAGCGTACGTGGGTCGCTGAACTTCTTTGCCACCCGTTCCTCATTGATATCGAGCCGCGGCAGCATGTAGTCGAGCTGGAGCCCATCTTCAAGCGAGAGATCAAAGAAGGTGTCGAGTGGCGCCACGCCACGATCATGGGCTATCTGTGCGATCGTTTTCCACTCAAGCGCCTTGAGGGCGGGCTGCGTCGCCTCCTTCACCTGAGTATTCTTCCAGATGTCACGCAAAAGCGGGCGGTGTTCCAGGTCAACAGCAAACGCGCGGCGAAACTCCGCGTCCGCATAGGTCCGCTTTTGATCTGCGAGCGAGGCATCACCGAATACCGGTTTCATCGAGCGCATACTGGCGAACAAGAACGGGTTGCGCAAATTAAACTCAACAGTCAGTGGCCGCACCGCAACTTGCGGGCGGCAACCGCGGGCGAGCAGCGGCGCAACCTGGTCCAGGGTATCAGTCCACGCTTCGGGTGCGTCATCCCGGTCGCGCAGATTGAGCCAGGTGACGGGCCGTCCGCTCTCCGTTGCGAGCAGCTCAAGCAGCGCGTATTCTTTTGCGGAAATCGTGCTCGGCTGTTTCGTCAGCGCAATTTCAATTGTGCCCCGACCCCGTTGTCCGAGCAGCCTGGAATAGGCCCGCAATTCAGCCTGGCTGGCCAAACGGCAGGCCAGCGGTTTCGCTTTGTAGCCGATATGCTGTGGCAGGACCGTGAGAGAGAAGCCCAGGGCGCCGGCGTCAAGCGCCTCGCCCAGCAGCGCGCTGATCTTGCCTGTTTCAACCTGTGTGGCCTCACGCTCCATAGCGTCGTCCCCCATGACGAACTGACGGAACGGAGACAGGGCGGCCAGGAATCCGACGTTGATACCAATCCCACGCCGAGCGGCCGCGTCCATATACTGCGGGAAACTTTCCCAGTCCCACGGCAGGCCCTGACTGAGGACCTCGTAGGGAATGGCCTCAACGTGGACAAGGTTCGAGGTCGCAATATCGCGCTCCTCGGGCTTGCAGGGGGCCAGTCCGACACCGCAATTGCCCATGATCACGCTGGTCACGCCATGCCAGGATGAACAGGTGACGAGCGGGTCCCAACAGATTTGGGCGTCGTAGTGGGTATGCGGATCAATAAAGCCCGGCGCAACAATGAGATCTGAAGCGTCGATTACGCGCGCGGCCCCAGCCGTGATCCTGTCCGAGCCTTTGCCTATCTCGACGATACGACCAGCGTGGACTGCCAGGTCGGCACGAAAAGCGGGCTTCCCGCTCCCATCAACGACCGTTCCATTTTTTACGAGTAGATCGTATACCACTGCCATTGCCTCCTTTTCTTTTGGCTCTGCCCGGTACTTTAATACTCACTGCCTGTGGCAAGAGAGAGTGCAGGTCTTTCCCCGAGCTGCCCGATGTGCCATTCGCGCGAGAGGTCCTGGGCACGCACCATGCGCGCATAGTAACCGTCATGGACCAGCAGACTCTCGTGCGTGCCCTGCTCCGCAATACGTCCGTTGGCGAGAACAACGATGAGATCCGCGTCGCGGATGGTGCTGAGACGATGGGCTATTGTCACGGTGGTGCGCTGCGCGGTGAGGCGCGAAATCGCTTCTTGGATCAGATGTTCGGTTTCGGTGTCCACCGAAGAGGTCGCCTCATCAAGGATCAAAATCGGGGCGTCTTTGAGCAGTGCCCGCGCAATGGACACGCGTTGCTTTTGCCCGGCGGATAATCGGACCCCGCGTTCCCCAATGAGGGTGTCATAGCCCTGGGGCAAGGCCAGGATGAATTCCTCTGCATTGGCCGCCCGAGCCGCGGCGTGCAGCTCAGCCTCCGAGGCGTCCGGTCGGCCAAAGAGGAGATTCTGGCGGACGCTGCCGTGGAAGAGAAAGACATCCTGCAGCACCATGGCAATATTGCCGCGCAGAAAGTCGAGCTCCAAAGACCGCACGTTGTGTCCGCCAACGCGGACAGAGCCGTGTTGTGGGTCGTAAAAGCGGGGGATGAGGTTGGTTGCCGTCGTTTTTCCCGCACCAGTCGTGCCAACCAACGCGACCATAGTCCCCGCGGCGACGGTGATGTTGATGGCGCTGAGGACGGGCCGGGCCGGCTGATAGCCAAAGGTGACGTCTCGGAGCTCCACGTCCCACGTCATCCGGGCTGGCCGCACGCCGTGTGGTGGGCTGACAATATCGGGCTGGAGGTCGAGCAGCTCAAACACACGCTCCGAGCTGACCGCGGCTTTTTGGAGCGTGTCGTTGATATTGGCGAGTTGCAAGAAGGGTTGATAAATCTGGGTCAGATACACAATAAATACGAACAAATCAGCCGCACTCACACGACCGCCGAGCGCCATGGCACCACCCAGCAGCGCGATCAGCACCACCCCGACTCCGCTGGTGACTTCGATCACGCCGACCGGAACGAACGACAGGGTACTGGCCCGCAGCATATCGTCCCGCAGCCGTTTGCTGCGATTTTCGATCGCGTACGCCTGGAGCTTTTCCTGAACAAACGACTTGATCACCGTCACACCGGACAGGTTATCCTGGACCTGCGCGGTGAGGTCTTCGAGGCGCTGCCGTACCGGGCGCCACTCGGTACGGACTTTTGAAACCGAGCGAAAGACTACCCAACTGGCTACCGGCAGCGGCAGGAGGGCAACCAGGGCGAGTTGCCAGTTCAGATAGAACAGGACGCAGATCATGGCCGTCGGCAGAACAAAAGCGTTGATCGCTTCCGGAATCCCATGAGCGATAAAATCTTCGATGGCCTCAATGTCGTTGATCGAGCGGGCGATCAACCCTCCGGTGCGTTGCGTATGGAAAAAGCTGTGGGGCAGACTCTGCAGATGGGTATACACTCGGACCATGAGGCTGTGCAGGACATCGAAAGACACCTCGTGGGAGAAACGGCCATAGCCATACCGAAACAGCCCCCGCCCGATATACACCACCAGCAGCAGCCCGCTAATGCCGATTAAGGCCGGCAGCGTTCCGCCCCCTTCGGTGATCCACTGGATAATCCGGCGGATGAGCAGGGGCGGCACCAGACCGGTGCCGGCAAAGAGGAGACCGCAAGCGACCGCCATCATCATTTTCTTTTGGCTTCCGCGCAACAATTGCAGCAGACTCAGCAGAACATGCATGGGCCTCCTTTTCCTCCTCACTTACCACATACAGGCGGAGGAATGGTAGCTGACGTTTCTCTTTTAACAAAAGAACAAATCGGTTAGGACAAGTGAAGACACTGTGTTCGTCGAAGAACACACTCACCCGTAGGCACTGTATGAGAAAGGGAGCAGCAGCATGACAGCCGACCAGACGTATGACATCGATGTAGAAGACGTTGAATATATCCGTCACGGGGACAAGCCTTTACTGGCACGTTTGTTCAAGCCGCGCGGGCCAGGGCCGTTTCCAGCCATTATCGAACTCCACGGTGGAGCCTGGTGTTTAGGCGACCGGCTGATGGACGTCGCCATCAACGAACCCCTGGCAAAAAGTGGTGTGGTCGTGGCCGCACTCGATTTCCGGGTGCCGCCCGAAGCCTCGTATCCCGGCTCACTGGCTGACATCAACTACGCCATCCGCTGGTTCAAGACGCAGGCCACGGAGTTTGGCAGCCGCCCGGACCTCGTGGGCGTATTGGGCAGCTCCAGTGGTGCCCACCAGGCTATGCTGGCTGGCATGCGACCGACCGATGCCAGATACGCAGCGCTGCCACTGCCGGCACTCTCCGGTGGAGCGCCGGACGTTGATGCGAGTCTGGGCTGCGTCGTCCTGTGCTGGCCGGTTATTGATCCGTTGGCGCGTTATCACTATGCCAAGAAGTTGAAAGCGGGTGGGAAACCCTACCCCGATTTAATAGACCTGGTGCTGCCCCTGCACGACAAGTACTGGAAGACTGAAGAGGCCATGGCCGAGGGCAACCCGGTGCTTGCCCTGGAACGCGGCGAGCAAGTCGAACTGCCGCCGGCACTCTACATACAAGGCACCAACGACCGAGCCCATCCCCGGCCTGACCTTGACCGTTTTGTCGAACACTACCGCAAGGCTGGCGGGCAGGTCGCTCTGGAGCTGTACGAGGGTGAGGCGGAGGGGTTTATTATCAGGAATCCATCTTCACCGGCTTCCGAACAGGCGCTTGAGAAAATCATCGCATTCGTCCACGCACAGCTCCGCTAAATCCGCTAAAGAAGATGGGCTACTCCAGATGACAACCTCTGATTTCGTGCAGTTGGGCATTGCTGACGTGGTCGGCCTGATTCGGGCCCGCCAGCTCTCGCCGCTGGAACTCGTTCAGTCCTCCCTCAACCGCATCGAGTCGCTCAATCCTTCCTTGAATGTCTACCTCACCGTCATGGCGGACGCAGCGCGTGCTGCCGCCAGCGCTGCGGAACAAGCTGTGACTGCGGGAGACGCAGTAGGGCCACTCCACGGCGTTCCCATTGCGCTGAAGGACAACTGCGAAGTCGCCGGGGTGCGGATGACAGGGGGGAATACCTTCTTGAGAGATCACGTGGCGACCGCCGATGCCGAGGTCGTCGCGCGCCTGCGCCGGGCGGGCGCCATTATTCTGGGCAAGCTCAATATGCATGAGTGGGCCATTGGCGGCACGACGCGCAATCCGCACTATGGCCCGTGTCATAATCCCTGGGATCCCACACGCATTCCCGGCGGTTCCAGTGGGGGCTCGGGCGCTGCCGTTGCTGCGGATATGGCGTTGGTAACACTAGGCACGGATACGGGCGGGTCGGTGCGTATTCCAGCTGCGCTGAACGGCGTCTGCGGTCTTCGGCCTACAATGGGTCGAGTCAGCAATCGGGGCGTAATCCCGGTCAGTTGGACCTTTGACACGGTTGGTCCGCTGGCCCGACGGGCAGAAGACATCGCGCGTGTGCTCCAAGTCCTGGCCGGCTATGATCCGCACGATTTGACTTCTCTCGATCAGCCGGTCGGGAATTATCTGGCCGAACTCAACGACGGAGTCAAGGGCTGGCGCGTAGGATTACTCGGCGGACATTTCCGGACAGAGCCCCAGCCGGCGGTGGTGACGCTCGTCACGCAAGCGGCCCGTGTGTTTGAAGAGCTGGGGGCTAACGTAGAAGAGGTGGAGCTGGACGGCGCAGCAGGGACGATTGAACGCGCGAGTGAAATGCTCCTGGCTGATGCCGCAGCGTTTCACCAGGCGCGGCTTGCGGAGCGAGCGGAAAGTTTCGGACCGGACGTACGGACGCGGTTACAGATTGGCGCCCTGGTCAGCGGCAGCCAGTATGCCCTCGCCCGCCAGGAGCAGCGCCGCTGGCAACGCCAGCTCAATCAGACCTTCGAGCGCTACGATATCCTCCTGGCACCGACCTGTGGCATTCCGGCTCCGCTTATTGAAGAAAGCGAGGGGGTAGAGACAACTCGACTCCTGACCCGTTTCACCTATCCATTCAGTTTAGCCCAAGTGCCGGTGCTGAGCGTGCCGTGCGGATTTACGGAAGGCCGGCTACCGGTTGGCATGCAACTCATAGCCCCGGCCTGGGCGGAAGCCGGTCTCCTGCGCGCAGCGCATTCCTATCAGCAGGTCACAGACTGGCATCTACAGCGGCCTCCCATCAAAACCCAGCCGTCAAAGGCAGAGACCTCCATCTGACGTACGCCGAGCCCTTTCCTTGTCTATGCTCTGCCCTACACCATTAAGGAGAACACCATGATCGAACCGTATAATGCCGTTGGCTTGATTCCGACGTTTTGGGGTATCCGCAAGCGTGCGGATATGCAGAAAAATATCGACCATATCCGCAGTCTGACCAAAGCCGCTTTCTGGCTCTCCAATCTGGATATTCCGGTCCGCCTGCTCGCCATCCCGGAAGGCGCCTTACAGGGATTCAACGACGAAGTCCTGGACGTCGATCACACTGAGTTTGCGCAGACCTGCGCGATTGATATCCCCGGTCCGGAGACCGACCAACTCGGCCAACTCGCGCGTGAGTACGGGGTCTTCATTATGGCCCAGGCCAAGGCACGGCATGAAGACTGGCCCAAGCTGTTCTTCAATGTCGGCTTTATTCTTGATCCGGATGGTCAGCTTATTCTCAAACACTATAAGATATCCTCTTTGTTGCCGTGTGAGCGCTCGGTGTCTCCACACGATCTCTTTGATTGGTGGATTGAAAAATATGGCCGAACCTTGGATGCCTTTTGGCCGGTAGCCGACACGGAGATTGGCCGTCTCGGCATCATGATGGCCATGGAGGGCAACTACCCGGAGAACGGCCGCGGGCTGGCGATGAACGGCGCGGAAGTCGTCTACCGTGCCTCTTTGCCAGGTCCGTTCACCCAGAACGATGTCTTTGAAATCTCCAACCGTGCCCGGGCACTGGAAAACAATATGTATGTTGTTGCTCCCAATATTGGGGGCTATCACCTCTACCCGGACAGCGAGACGCCGATTGATGCCGGCAGCGGTCAGTCCATGGTCGTTGACTACAAGGGGACGATAGTTGGCAAGCAGCGCGACACCAACGGGTCAACCTATGTCAGGGGTGTGATCGACATCCAAGCCTTACGCCACCACCGGGCCAACGCCCAGGTCACGAACTGGCTGAAGGACGTGCGGGCAGAAATGGCGCAACTCATTTATGAAAAGCCAATCTACCCCAAGAATCGCTATATCGACAAAATCCCCGGAAACCACGCCCAGTACAAAGAGGAGGTCATCGACCAACAGATTGCCCTGATGCAAGCCCGCGACATTTGGAAAAAGCCGGCGAAGTGAGGGGATAGGAAGTAGGGCGCAGGATGAACCATGAAAGATTACCATATTAACGTCTTTTATAGCGAAGAAGACGCGGGCTATATTGCTGATATTCCTGATCTACCCCATTGCGCAGCTTTCGGTAAAAGCCCGGAAGAAGCCTTGCAAGAAGTGCTCAAAGCAAAAAAAGCGTGGCTAGAGGCCGCCCACGCAAATGCCAAGCCTATCCCAGAACCCCGGTATCGCCCGGTCATCTCTCAGACAGGCCAATAAGTTCAGCAGATTGCCCTGATGCAAGCCCGCGATATCCAGAAGAAACCGGCGAAGTGATTGATCGGTTTTCTCCAACTAAGGACTCAATCTGATCCTTCATAACGGAACCGCATCATCTCGCACGGTCTCAAGAAAAGGGCTGTGGCGAGTTTCAAACCCTTGGGGCGAAATCGGGTATAGGGAAATCTAATGATACATCTAATAATGCGCAATAATCTCCCGCGCAAACTCGACAATGCTCTCCTCAACATAGCCCCACGGCGGAGAAATCACCATTTGGGTCAGACCGACGGCTTCTAATTCTTTGAGGCGCGTAATCACTTCCTCTCGGGTGCCGGTCACACTCATGGCTCGAATCACCTCCGGGGTAATGAACTCTTCTTCGCCCGGATGCAAAAACCGTGAGTGGGTCACATGAATGTCATCCCAGCGTTCGTCCAGATACGCTCGGTATCGCGGAGTGAGGAACGGCTCAAAATAGGCGGGCGCGTTCTTGCCCTGCCGCACGACTTCATACGCATAGTGCAGCCCAACGGCAATACGTGGCCCGACTCGGCTGAGGACCCGAGGACTATTGAGCGTTTCGCCCGGACGCATTACGCATGCGACGCCAACGGTGACGACCGGATAATCTTTGTGTTGCCCCGATGCTTGCTGCCTGCCCTTGGCCGCTTTGTCTAATGTCGCCGTCAGTGCGTCGGGGGTAATCGTACTCACCGTAATCAACCCATCACCGAGTTCCCCAGCCAAGGCCAGCGCTTTGGGATAGGAAGCGGCGAG
Source organism: Binatia bacterium (assembly GCA_963664395.2). Taxonomy (GTDB): domain Bacteria; phylum Desulfobacterota; class Binatia; order Bin18; family Bin18; genus Bin18. Next base: position 1,147,604 of record OY761159.2, read on the forward strand.
ATAAATCGGGACAGGATCGTTGACGTTAATATATCCGCGCTCGCGGTCGAGGAAACGGATCTGACTGTGACGGCCGCGTTCATGGTATTCAACCGCTTCGCCGCGCAGCAGTTTTCGACACACATCGATAGTATGCCGGAATGTATCCAAGCGGACGGGCGGCATATTCATAGCGCGCCAGGCAGTGTGGCCGGTCCCCAGACCCAGGATGGTCCGGCCTGGCGCGAGTTGGTTCACCGTGGCGATCGAGTGGGCAATGACCGGGGCAATACGGGTGCCGGCAATCGCCACCGCTGTCCCAAGCTGGATGGTGCTCGTATGCTCAGCCGCCAGGGCCATACACGCATACACGTCCGAGGCCAGCATCTGGGTATCGACAAACCACGCGGTGGTGAAGCCCATTTGTTCGGCCAGCACGGCATGCTTCCAACTGTTTTGAATATGCGACTGAAAACTCACACCAAAGTTCATGGCAGGTCCTTACCCAATCTCGACGTCTTCGACAATAAACATTCGAGAGCTGGCAAAGTCCACAAATTTTGCCTCATCCGGGCGAATGATTTCGAGATAGCGCGGCTGGGTAAACGCCTTGCCAATATCCTCCACGCTGTCAAACCACAGCTCGGCGATTCCATCGAACGGGGCATCGTCTGAGGGTGGGAACCCCGGCACGGGAGTGCTGACCGTGTGGCCCTGGACATATTTTCGGACGTACTGCCAGAACTCCGGCACACTTCTGACCAGCGGACCGTGATTGTTTTTCCAATAGTCCTGAAACTCAACCGTTGTCATCCCAGCCTTGCGGCGTGCACACCCAACAAATTTGACCATGCGTTACCCTCCTCCATAAAAAATCAGACAAAAATAATCGTTGGCATGGTCCGGTAAATCCTTGTAAGAGTCAAGCTGTGATCCCGAAGGAGGATGTATGCCCTACGCGAACGATAGCGGAGTCAAGCTGTGGTACGACCTGAACGGAGTTGGCGAGCCGCTGGTTGTCACCGGCGGTTTCGGCCTGCTGCACGACCAGTTCGCCCATGTCCGTGAGCTGCTCACACCCCACCTTCAAGTGATCGATTGGAATTACCGGGGCGCTGGACGGTCGGACCGCTCGTGGCCCGGCGGTTATCCTTTTGATCGATGGGTCGATGACCTTGGGGTCATTCTGGATCAGGCCGGTCTCGATGCGGTTCATCTATGGGGCACCTCGACCGGCGCACTCCTGAATGTCCGCTTTGCCGCCCGGCATCCCGAGCGTGTCAAAAGCCTTATCACCTATCCTGGGATTTCCTTTAGCCCCGAGAGCCGCCGCATGTTTCAGGTCTTTCAAGACGTAACCGAAACGTTCGGCTACGAGGCGCTGGGACGTCTGACCCAATGGATAGGCAGCGCCGAGCATAACGTATTCGGCGACAGAGCCAATGAAATAGCTCTTTTTGAAATCGAGTCTTTCAAGCGTAATTTCTCCATTCCATCTTTGGCAAAGACGCTGGAAGTTTTTTCCCACTGTGACCTGTCTGCCGATGTCGCCAAGCTCACTATGCCGGTCCTGGTGTTAATGGGGAACTCTGGCCACCTGGGAGCGGCCACGCCGGGGCAAACCGCGGCAATCGAGGCTTTTACTACCCTGTGCCCACATGCCGAAGTGACACTCATTGAGAACGGGGGCGGGACCTATCACATGATTGAACAGCCCGAACAGACGGCTGCCATTGTCGTTGATTTTGTGAACAAACACACAGGAGCCTGAGCGAGGCCAAGAAGGAGGAAGGAGATTTATTATGTGTTGCGTTTGTGTCACATTATGGACATGAATAAATCAGCCGTCGTACACGCGCGCATAGAGCCCCAAACAAAGAAGCAGGCTGAGGGCGTTCTCCAGCAGCTTGGACTCAGTCCCACGGAAGCGATTCGGCTCTTCTATCGCCAGATCTGTTTGCGCGGTGGCCTCCCGTTTCCAGTCCTTATTCCTAACAAATTGACGGCCAAGACGCTGAAGAAAAGTCAGCGGGGAGAGGACGTCGACACATTCGACTCACTGGAGGATATGCTTGAAAGCTGGGAGAAATGAAAAAGCTCTCCCAGACAAAGCAATTCGTGCGGGATATCAAACGAATGCGTCGCCGCGGGAAAGATATTGGCAAGCTCAAGGCCGTAGTGGTCCAGTTGGCCCAAGGGAGGGCTCTTGCTGCAAAACACCGCGCTCATGCACTGACAGGGGTGTGGAAGCATTACCGCGACTGCCACATAGAGCCTGATTGGATTTTGATCTATTCAATGGACAGGAACAGTCTTCGACTTGAGCGTACAGGCTCACATAACGACCTTTTCGAATAACGGGCGCATCCAACGAATTTGACCATGCGTTCCCCCTCCATCGAGAGTCGGACAAAAATAATCGTTGGCATGGTGAGGACGAGGGAACACGTTCACGACTCGACCGCCGGAACCTATCAGAAATCGTTCCAGGCTGATACGTACCCGAAAAATAGGTAGTATCTCACTTTGAAATTGCTTCTCCTCGCCACTGATTGCCTGCCCATCTTTTTCGACGCCCGCGTCATTTTTTTTCATTTCCTACCAATTTTGGTAGGGACAAGGGCGGCAAATTATATATATAATTCCTTCCTACCAGTGAAGCCAAAACACTGCGGCAGGCGGAGTCAAGGTCCGCCATACGAGAGCGAAATCCAAAGGATTCAAACTGAGACACTACCGAAAAATAAGCGTCTTCGTATCGACACTTGGTAATAGGTCTCGTCTATGAAATTGAATATGAAAAGAAGAAAGATTGCTATTACCGGCATAGCCTCCGGCGGCAAGACCGTATTCCTGACGTCACTGTTATGGCAGTTGAAGGAATTCAAAAACTCGAAGTTCTATAAAGAAGTAAAGGAAGTGACAATCAGCAATTTTAGCAACGTTTCGTCGCACGGCGACAAGGAATTTCGGTTCTATAAACATCGGGACGCCTTGGCGAAGGGACGCAAGTGGCCAGAGAAAACTAATGATATTCATCGGTTTCATTGCGAGTTCGAACGTGGTGATCGGAAGTTGTTTAAGAAGCAGCAACTGAACTTCCTCGACTTTCCCGGCGAGCGCATTGCCGATGCTGCGATTGCTGCCTATACCGATTTTGATGATTGGTCCGACCACATTTTCGACTGCTTCAGCGATCGCGCAGATTACAGCGAAGCGACCTGTCAATTCCTGCGGGAGGTCGAGTCCACGGACTTGAGTGCGGATGAAGCTACGCGAGCCTATCGACGGGCGTTGGCACGTTTCGTTTTAGATTACAAGCCGCTGATTTCACCATCCGTTTTTCTTTTGGATGAGGAGGGAGATAAAGCTACATATAAATCTTTGGAAGACTTGGCGGAGGAACGAATATGTGGGTTGGATGAACAGAGTCAGTTTGCGCCATTACCGGAATCGGTGCGCAAGACCAATAGGAAGTTAGCCAAGGAGATGCGTCGACACTACCAGCGTTACCGTAAAAAGTTGGTCATCCCGCTGTTTCGCGAAGTGGCGAATTCCGACAGCTTGATCGTACTGGTGGACATACCCTCGCTGCTAGTCGGGGGTGTAGAGCGCTACAACGACAACCGGCAGATCGTGCTGGACTTGGCTGATGTTGTGGCTGGTACTGCCATCGGCGGGCGGCTTAAGCGGATGTTCGGGTTAAATTCACTGCAGCGAGTTGCCTTCGTTGCGGCCAAAGCCGACTTGGTCGCGCCGAACGACTTGAAGAATGGTCGCTTGTGTTCCCTGCTTCGAGAAATGACCGAACAGGCGGAGGATCGGTTACCAGGGAAAGTGGACATCGACTGGTTTGTTTGCAGCGCCTGCCACTCGACTAGGCCCAGCAATGCGGAGAATACGTTGGTTGGCGCACCGCTGTCGGATAATCCCGAGCGGCTGGAAAAGGAGTTTACGGTTTCGCCGTTGCCGGAGGCTTGGCCGGGCGATTGGGGGGTTCAGGATTACCTGTTCCCCGAGGTCCATCCTAAGACGGCGCGGAATCTCCAACAACCTCCAGAACACAGAGGACTCGACAAAGTGTTCGACTTCGTCGCGCTTCGTTGAAGGAAGGGCCATGGATACCAAACTTGACAACAAGCCGGAAAACCCGCCACGCGAGGGCGATGATGGGCTTGGCATTCCTCAATCTCGCGTAGAAGGTGCACGGATACTCACCGACGCGGAGGGCGAGGGCCACCCGCGCCAGCGTGCTGGAGAACTCCGGCGTGAGTCCGAGAAGAAGCCAAAAGAAGACGTCAATTCAACGATAGCTGCGCCTGACAACGGGCCGGGAAAGTCTCTACGCGAGGGCGATGATGGGCTTGGCGTTCCTCAATCTCGCGTAGAAGGTGCACGGACGCTCACCCTTGAAGAGATCAAAGAATACGAACACCGGCAAGACGAAGAACTTCGGCACGAGTTCGAGAGGAAGCTGGAAGAGCTTGGAGCTGCTGACACGTCGTTCAACATACCAGCGGGCGTTCTGCGCGTTATTACCTGGATTGGTTGGGGCGTGGCATCAGTGTTGGGGCTGTTCCTTGTGGCTCAGGGGGCGGCGTTGGTTGACGACATCCGAGTGTTATCGACACCGTTCAACTGGATCGCAGGTGTAAGCGCCTCGGCTTTCGCTACAATTCTGACAGTGTTGATCCTGAAGTTGGGGATAATGCTGGCTCGTCTGCACCGTAGTCCTGCGATCCCCCTGCGGTCATTGGCTGCATTGCAGCAGCGCGAACGATGGCAGCAGTTGGCCAAGCAGCATATCGAACGCGCGAAAGGCGAACTGCAAGACTATCTGAAAGGATATGAACTTGGCGGTGATGCGCGAAAACGACTGCGAGTCTTCGGAGTCAGCGAAGACGAATACGATAAGCTCGTAGAGGCGCATGAATTCCTGCTCGGAGATGAGCCGCTGTCCCCGGACGAATGGCTTAAAGCGTTCTCCCTCAGGTTTCAGTCAATTCTGGATGCAGCAGCAGAACGCCGCGCCAAGAGCTATGCCATGAAAGTCGGGGTCGCCACCGCTGCTACACCGGTGGCGGTGATTGATCAGCTCATCGTGCTGTACTCGTGCGTAGCCTTGACCAAGGAACTGATGGCCATTTACGGGCTGCGTCCTGCATTCGGTCAGACGGCGACACTCTTGGCGCGTTCCATCGTGGCCACGTACCTGAGCGGTCTGGCGCAAGAACTGTCAGAGGGTGGTGTGGATATGGTTGTGGACGGGACCGCCCAAGAACTGCTAGGTCCATCCATGCTAGGGCTTACTGCCAAGATAGGTGCCGCCAAGATGGCTGAAGGGATATTTAATGGCGTCCTCATCCGGCGATTGGGGAAACGCACCATTTCCCTGCTTCAGCCGGTGCGACCGGAAGGATGATACGGAGGCTTTCCCTGCCTCGCCCATCTCTTTTTGAAGAGTCCGGCACTATCACGACTATGCCGCCTTTTTTCCTAATGATTCGTTCGCAGGTAACGGACAATTTCCATCATGACCTTGCAGTCAACTTCGTTGTAGCGAGCAATCTCGTTCATCAGCGGCAACTCGGCCATCGACACGCCTTTCTGCCGAGCCTCTTCGTCACAGCGCCACGCACCGACCATCGCCCCCAAGCCGTCAACGGGACTATCGGCCCAACTCGTTTCTATGAAACCGTGGGCGTGCATGGCGTTAGCAACCGCTTTCAAACCGAAACCCAACGCACCCCGTACTGTTACGGGCTCCTCACGCATCACTTTCTGTAGGAAATCGTACCAGTCCAACCAGCCCAACTCGGGCCAGTCAGATCGTTTCCGGTGCCTGACTTTGGCAGAATTGTAGGCGTTCTCCAGCGCAGTTCGTTCAGCGGCTGACCAGTGGAAAATGCACGGATTACGGTTTTGCGGGTCTAGTTGGTCGCGGACTACGGACATGTACTCAACCCATTCCTGAATGATGCGGAATTCTTCCTCTTCAGACAGCTCATTGGTGACCAGCGACTTAAACTGCCACTCCCCTTTGTCTACATGGCCGCAGCCAATCATAAAGATGAGCGGTTGCCCTCCCTTCTCCGGCAGTGTGGAAAAGTCATCGTTCAGGTCGCTGCAAAACTCGAAGTCTACGTAGAACTCAACACCGGGTGTAGGATACCACTGTTCCCGCTCGGTCTCGACCTGTAAAGGCAGAACCAACGAGCCGTCGTATTCAGGTTGGTTTACGACCAGAATCTGGTCCAGTATGCGGCTCGGCTTTTCTCCACCAACCCCCACTTTTATCGGTGTCACCCGCGGGTCATCCCAACGGTAGATGCCGTCTTCATGTGCTTGTTTGCGCTTTCCAACTCCGACTTGCCACAGTTGGGTCAGCTCTCTCAACTCACCCGCCAGCCACTTCTTGACGCCTACCCACTGCTCGGCAGGTTCATCGTCCTCGGTACCAGGCTCCAGTTCAACGGGACCGTCATCCAACATCATGCCACCGTCGTCTGCATTGCCCATATTAGGATAAAGTTCAGGAACCGATGGATTCGGGAGCAGTTGCCAGTCCAGACCCTCGGTCCGTACTCGCCGGACCCAACGAAGGGCATCCTCCACAGCGTCGGCAATGAGAACTCCATTGGTGACCGTACCATTCTGCGGAATCGGTCCCAACCGCTCCAGTGCGTTCGTTCCTCTGTCTCTTCGCTGTTGCCAACCGCGCCCCAACAGATACGATTCGGGCGGCTCGAAGCCCTGAAGGCGTCCCAGCATTCGGTTATAGATATATAACTGTGCCTTGTACGCTGGCCCGCTGCCACTGTTGCTAACCTGGGAGCCGCTGGCATTCAGGTGCAGCGTCGTAAATTTGGTGTCTACCACGCGGTAGTGCCAACCATCGGCTCCCAGGTCAGGCGCGAACACCGCCGCTTCATTCTCCGAAAAAGACTCGGCGGACAGAGTATGAAGCACATCACTCCGTATCAAGAAGTCCGGCGAACCATAGTTCATATTTTGGGCATCCCATAACACGGCTTGGTAAATGATGGGCACGCCCTGCTGCATCGCTGCAAAGGTTTCCTCCGCCTTGTCCAGCCTGCTTATCTCCCGATAGTCTTGGGCTATCGTGGTAACGTCATACCACTGCCTGAATAGACGGAGTATGCCGGCCTCGAATTCTCTCCCCCGTTCAAAGATAAACTCCAGGAAATCTAAGTCCTTCTCGTAGCCAGGCCATGCTGTCTTTGGGATGTAGTCACAACTTTTTCCGTACAGTTGCAGCCAGTCTATGAGTGGGTCGCCCAACATCCAGTTCCGGGTGCGACCCGCACTCACCCACTGCTGCCAATCGTCGTGGGAAACGGGAAGCGGAACTTCGGAACCGTCGTCTCGGTGTGTTAGCGCGTTGATACCCATATGATGCCCTCAAAGTCTTGTCGGTTACTGGACTGGTGACTTCCATATGTAAAAAGAACCCTTAATCTGAGGGAGGGGACATATGTCCAGCCTTTGGCCTTATTCAGAAGCTGACAGTATACAGCCTTTCTTTTGAATTGATTACGTAGGTGAGTGAAACAGAAGACGGAAACATCAGCAACCCGCCCCCAGACGGATAGGGCGGCAGAGTATTATTGCCAGTTATTCGGGAGGTCAGATGATACAATGTTATTCTAATTCCCTTGTTATCTGTCTGCTTGTTATCTGTTTAGGCGTGGGAGCATGTTCGGAACCTCAGGATGTCGCTGGTTCATGTAAAGGTGATTTAGAGGAAACGACCAACGCGAATACACACCTCTTGGCTAGGGCGTGTTCAGCCGCTATCTGCCTATGCTTGAGGTATCTCTAACGCTGTCTTCCGACCTTCAAACGATCCGGGGTTTGACTTGTAATGAGGCTCACACCTCCTCCGTGTTCCTTGTGTGCAACCCTAACCCCATAATCGCGGACGCCCTTTATCCATACATGACAGAATCTTTTTGAGAGATTGAACAAGGCAGCATGAATCTCTTCGTACGGCGAATTGAGGAATGGCTTACGTAAATCCTCTAGGAATTGGTCTGGCTTACCGGAACGATTTGATACGTTGCAACCGTCACAGATAAGCTTTTCTAACGCACTGACCAGACAGCTCGTCAATGGCGAGAGATTTTCACGGAAGCCCGCGAGGTTGATATCCGCTCCGTTATCGCCTGGGGAGATTCCCATATCGGCTAGAGCTTCCCAAAATTTCCGAGTGGCATCCTCGCCAAAGAATTCATCAAGCGGCCGGTCTCGTCGTGTGCTTGCCTGTAGATGCGTGGGAGACGATATTGTGTTACGCACGTAATGCTGATGCTGCTTCCATAGTTCGTTGCCATCCCAGGAGATGTCAGCCACGTCAAGCCAACTCACGTGTCGCGCATGCGCGCAGGGGTAGCATTCACAGAAATCCTCAAACTCTTTGACGGCCTTGAGTATAGCGGCTGTATCGGCATCTTCTGCACGGTCCCGATTGAACGGTGTCAGATACCCTATGGCTACGGATTGAGCAGCATCCTCTACCGTGAGGCTATCATAATATTTCTTTAACTGACCGTATTCGACCGAGTCATCATCTGTCTTGACTTCGATCCCCAAGACCCTGTGGCTACCTTTGTCGTGTATGCAGACGTCAATCCGCCCAGTCTTTATGTCCTTCTCAGATAAGATTTCAGGCCGATCTGGAGTATTCCATTTGAGCGGTGCAGCCAGCTTCCAGACCGTATCGAACAACGAGCGGTTTCCCGTTAAGCTTTCTATCAACGCATCCGCGAGAAACCGCGAATGGAATGGCTCCGTACGACTTGTGACCTTCCCAATGGTCTTGAATATATTAACGCTTCGGTTGTATGTACTCATTAGTAGCTACCTCTTATTTCAGACTATTTCATTTTTCAGCCAGGTCTTTTTGTTATGACCGACTATCATTGTGGAATACTCCACACGGACGAAACAAGCTCCACAACAGGGTAGCGATCTGACATTACAAGGACTCTCCCCATGGTGAGGGCGCAGCACGGTGAATCTTTATACTACCCTGTGCCCACATGCCGAAGTGACACTCATTGAGAACGGGGGCGGGACCTATCACATGATTGAACAGCCCGAACAGACGGCTGCCATTGTCGTTGATTTTGTGAACAAACACACAGGAGCCTGAGCGAGGCCGTGCAAAACCTTGCAAAACATTGACAGAACCTTGACGAAACGCTGAGAGCTTTGCGATAAAGGTTTATCAATACCAAAGGAGGGGTCGTATGCTCGATTGTGTCATCAAAGGTGGTCAGGTCGTTACTCCCCAAGCAGTTGGTGAAATGGATGTCGGCATTCAGGGCGAAAAGATCGTCGCCGTAGGCTGGTCAGGGACGCTGTCGGAACAGGCCGCTCGTGTGATTGACGCCAGCGGCAAAATTGTCATCCCGGGTGGCATCGAGCCGCACGCGCATATCGGCATTCCCGTGCCGAGTGAGTGGTCAGGTCAGCCGGATATCATGACCCAGCCGCCCCAGGACGCCAGCCGGGCCGCCGCGTTCGGGGGGGTCACAACCATCGTCGATTTTGCTGGGGATCTGAGTTTTGCAGAGGTGGAGGACGCAACACCCAAATCCATCATGAGTGTCGTGGAGGAACGCCGCAGTGTGTTTCGCACCCATGCCTACACCGACTATACCTTTCACTACATTCTGGCGGGTGAGGTCGCGCCGGAGACGATCAGCGAGATTGGCGAGGCCATACAAGAAGGCGTAGCCAGCTTTAAGATCTTTACCACCTTCCATCCCATCCGGGTTCCATACGGACATCTGTGGACCATATTTGCCGAGGTGGCCAAGCACGGCGGCATTATGGCGGTACACGCCGAAGAAGATGAAGTCGTGCGCTATATGACCGCAAAGCTCAAGCGTGAGGGCCGCGACCAGGGGTATAACCTCCACCTCGTTCACAACAACATCTCTGAAGATCTGGCCTTCCGTCATATCATCCGTCTGGCCCAGCATACTGAGGCGGGTATTTACTTTGTGCATACGACCGCCAAAGAAGGCGTGGCCGCCATCGCCGAGGCACGCGCCGCCGGTCAGCCAGTGTATGGCGAGGCGCTCCACAATTATCTCCAATTCACCTGTGAGGATTACAAAAAGCCTGGCGGGACAGCGATTCACACCTATCCGGCCATTAAGTTCGCGGATGACAGAGACGCGTTGATCGCCGGCTTGATGGACGGCCGTTTGGCGACCACGGCCACAGATGAATACACGACCCATAAAGGACCCAAGCTGTGGGGCGATACGATCGAGACCGTCTGCGGTGGGCATAACGGCATTGAGACCCGTATGCCGGTCGCCTTCACCAAGTTTGTGGCAGAGCGCAACATGTCGCTCCAGCGCTTTGTTGACATTACCTCGGCCAACGCCGCCAAACTCCTCGGGCTTTATCCCCGGAAGGGAGCGATTCAGCCGGGGAGCGATGCCGATCTCGTTTTGATTGATCCCGACATGAAAAAAACGCTCACCATGGACGATCTGCACGCCGACGCTGACTACAGCATCTGGGAGGGCTTTGCCTGCCAGGGCTATCCGGTGCTGACCATGCTGCGCGGTAAGGTGATTGTCGATCAGGGACAACTGGTCGGGAGTTCGACTGACGGCCAATGGCTCAAACGGCGGGTGTCGGGCGATGTCATCTCCCGGCCAGTGGTGTAGAGCCCCGAGGACCGGGAGGGTTGAATGAAAAAAGTAGGCGGGGTACTGGCCTGGCATCCCGAAGTGGCCATGACCCAAGACGAGATCGACGATTTTCTGTCCGGGCGCTGGGTTGTGCGCCTGGCAACGCTTGCGCGGGACGGATATCCGCACGTGACGCCGCTGTGGTACTACTGGGATGGCCAGTGTCTGTATCTCGCCCTGACCCGGAATCGACGCGCCTTCAAACACCTCAACCGAGACCCGCGCTGCTCGGCTGCCATTGATATGGACGACCGACCGCTTATGGGTATGCGCACCAATCTGGCCAAGGCGGTGGTGATCAAAGGCGATGCCGAAATGGTAGAGCTTGGCTCGGGTCAAACCGTGCGCATCGAAGCCGGCCCGTGGCAGGGTGAGCATACGCCGGAGCAAGTGCTTGCCCTGCTTGGTAGCCGCTATAGCCTCTCGGCCCGTGACGGCGCCCTCGGCTTCAGTCACGAGTCGTTTGGCGAGGTCTTCGCGCGGCCGGAGGGACGAGACAGCCAGCTCTTTAAGGACAACGAAGGCCGCGTCATCACAAAAATTCGACCTCAAAAGATCCAAGCCTGGGACTTCTCGAAAGCACCTATGGGCTATGTAGAGTGAAGCGCAAGGAGACACGGCATGACACGTTCTTTCACTGTTGCGGCGGCCCAGCTCGGGCCGAGTTCCAACACCAAGGCCCAGACCGTCGAACGCATGGTCGCACTGATTCAAGAAGCCGGACGGCGCGACGTCGAACTGCTGACCTTTTCCGAACTGTCCCTGACCCCATATTTTGCCACGCGGGTGCACGCAGCCTGGCAGGATTTCCCCGAAGACGGTCTGCCTTCAGCCGTGACCCAGCCCCTTTTTGAGGCCGGGCGTCAGGCGGAATTACACTGGATCTTTCCCTTTGCAGAGCGCGAAAACGGCCAAGTTTATAATACGGCGGTGCTCATTGATCCGGCGGGAATAATTGTCCAGAAATACCGCAAGGCCCATATTCCCGGTGTAGTCGAGCCGCGGGGGCAGGAGCTCGATATTTTTGAAAAGCGCTATTTTACGGAAGGGAATCTGGGCTTTCCCGTGACGGCTTTGCGGACCGGCGAGTCGGCCAAGCTTGGTATGCTCATCTGTTATGACCGGCGGTTCTCAGAGGCATATCGGGCGCTCGCGCTCGACGGGGCTGAGCTGATCTGCATTCCCTACAATACACCCACGTTTGGCCGCCCCCCAAAAGAAGGCCATGAAACCGCTGAAATTCTCCTGCGTGCCGCCGCCATAGAGAATCAGGTCTTTATTGTCGCGGCCGGAAAGGCCGGCGTTGAAGACGGCGTCGAGTATATCGGGGGCAGTGAGGTCATCTCCCCTGAAGGCAAAGTATTGGCCAAAGCCCAGACCGACGGAGATGAACTGGTCGTCACCACGATTGACCTGGACGCGCTCACAAAACTCAAAGCCCGCTGGGATTTCATGCCGGACCGCCGGCCGGAGCTGTATCAAACCCTTGCCGACAAGGACCGTACCGCCGTTGCGTCAACGGGAAAATGAAGCCATCATCATTCGCGCCCGCGTGTAAAAAAGTGGAAGAAACGACGATGCAAGCCGAGCAGAACACATCCGACCGCCGAGCGCGCCGGCCCGTGGCTGACGAAGACATCCCGATCCTCGACCTTGGTCCATTCCTCGCGGGCGAATCCGGAGCGGCCGAAAAGACTGCGGCGGAACTCCGCTCCGCGCTCGAACAGATCGGCTTCTTCTATATTCTGAACCACGGCGTTCCCGAAAATCTGCGAGACCATCTGATTGAGCAAACCGCGGCGTTCTACCGCCTGCCGCTTGAGCGGAAGCTGCCGCTCAAGATAAATGCCTACGGGGTCGGCTATGTACCCAGGCGGGGCGAGTTGCTCAAAACCTCGCCGTATTACACCGGCACGAAAAAACCCGATGTGTGTGAAGTCCTGATTTTACAACGCGACTGGGGACCGGGCTCGGAAACACGACACAACCCGTGGCCAGACCATCTGCCGCTGTTTCGGCAGGCGGTTCAGGATTTTTTTGAAGCCGCGGAGGACTTGGCGATTCAGATGCTACCCCTGTACGCCTTGGCGCTCGGGCTTGAGCGCGACTTCTTTGCGCACAAGTTTCGCAAATATAAAGCCCTCAACGCCCTGCGGGTTTCGTATATGCCGCCAGATAGGCTGGATGACGACGAGTTCAACGTCGGCCCGCATACGGACGGTTCCTTCATGACTCTGCTGGCAACCTCGGATCAGCTCGGCCTGGAAATTCTGTCGCCGTTTGGTCGGTGGCTGAAGATGCCGCTCATTCCCAACGCCTTTGTGGTCAACGCGGGAGACCTGCTCACTCGTTGGTCCAACGGGCGGGTCCGGTCCACACCGCACCGGGTCATCAACACCTCAGGGGTGGACCGCTATTCGATCCCCCTCTTTGTGCAGCCCACGGCGAACACGATCATTGACTGTCTGCCAACCTGCTGCGGCCCGGACAATCCGCCCCAAGAGCCGCCTATCGCCTGTGTCGATTACCTCCGGTGGTTTATGGAACAGAATTTCGCTCTGGGAGAGCGCAGCTACGACAGGCCGGAGTCGGCATAGGTCACTCAGGAAAGGGACAGACTTCCGCTACCATCATGACTCATACCCCCATCGGACGACTGCGTCGGGTCGGCATTCTGGAAGGTGTCTCTTTTCTCGTGCTGCTCGGTATCGCCATGCCGCTCAAATATCTGTGGGGACAGCCGCTGGCGGTGCGGATTGTCGGTTTGATTCACGGCGTCCTGTTTCTTTGGTTTTGCGGCGTATTGCTCACCGCAAAAGACGCGGCCGGCTGGGACCTGAAAAAAGCCGGTCGAATTCTCGTTGCCGCGCTGTTGCCTTTTGGACCCTTTGTGATTGATAGTGGCTTGCGGAGAGAGGATGAGGCGTTGAGAGGAAAAACACCGGACTAGGAAAGGAAAGAGCTATGCAAACAATCAGTAAAGAACACATTGTCCGTACTTTTGATGCGACCCATCCGCCGGCCGGCCCGCGTCCAGCCGGGAGAAGTCTTTGTCATGGAAACCAACGATCGCTTCCGTGATTGGAACGATGGCAGTCAGTGGCCGATGGAGCAGCTTTCCGTTATGACCGGACCCGTGTGTATCGAAGGCGCCCAGCCCGGCCACACACTGGCAGTCGAAATTCTGGATATCCGTCCCACTCAGGGCTTTGGCTATGTGGTTGCGATTCCGGGCTATGGGTTGCTCAAGGACCAGGTCGAGTTCTGCAAAAAGGTTGTGCCGATCGAGGGCAATCGTATTCGCTACAACGACACGATCAGCCTGCCGTTTATTCCCAACGTCAGTAAAATTGGTCTTGCTCCTGCCGATGGAGCCCTGCCCAGTAACGCGGTCGGTGCTTTTGGGGGTCAACTCAGCAATGGTCAGTTGGGCCCCGGTTCAACTGTTTTCTTGCCGGTGAGTGTCGAGGGCGGGATGCTGACAATCGAAGATGTCCACGCCAAAATGGGCGATGGCGAGGCCACGGCTTCGGCGGTTGAAATCGCGGCGGAAGTGACGCTACGCTGTCGTGTCGCGACCGAATTTCCGTTGCAGCGACCGCTGGTGATCACGCAAGATGAAGTCCTCACCATGGGCGACGGGGAGACGGCCGAAGTCGCCGCCCGTCAGGCCCTGGAAGACCTGTCTCAGCTCTTAGTGGAGCGTGCCGGGGTCAACCAAACAGAGGCCGCTATGCTGGCCAGCGTGGCCGCCGACCTGCGCATTTCAGAAATGGCGGGCTCCCCGTGTCATGTGCGGGCCGCAATAGACCGGGCCATTCTCAATTTATAAGTATCCGACCCAACCGCTTCCTCAGCCCTGGGGCGGTGTGAATGCCGGCGCCATCACGGCGCTGGCATTGGTCGTAATCGCCAGACGGATATCTTTGACCGGCTTGTACTCCGGGTCATCCATAAAGTCCTGGATTGCATGCTCGGAAGGGAATTTGATCACCACTACACCCTTGGCGGGCTCACCCTGGAGTGGTGTCGCGTTAAAGTCGGCCACCACGACTTCGGCCTTATACTTGGCCAGAAAAGGCAATACTCCGGGGATGTACTCTTTCTGGTATCGCTCTGGATCTGTAATCGTCTGGGTCAAAATAAAATAGGCTGACATCGTTATCCTCCTTGAATAGTGTTTCCCTCTTTTGGGGCCTGCCCGAACGAGCCGCTGCCGGAGTCCAGAAACGCCTGCTCTTCCGGTGTGGACGTTCGTCCGAGCAGGACGTTGCGGTGCGGGAAGCGACCGAAGCGCTGAATAATAGACAGATGCTTGCGGGCCGAGCCCTGAAAATCCTCGATCAGTGCGGTCCACTCTGGGGGAGCAGTCGCCAGCACGGTATCGCCTCGACGCACCGCTTCCGCCTGGAGGGCCAGGTCCTCAGCGTGCTGGAACGGCATCAAACAAAACAGTTGCTCCAGCACGCTCAAAGAGGCAGGAAAGGCGCGCTCAAAGCCGCGCCGGGTGACGTGTTGCGCCAACGGGTCGGCCGCAAAGGCCGCGGCCGTGCCGCGATAGAGATTACGCGGCAACTGATCGAGGGCGAGAATCAGCGCCAGCCACCCGCGGGGGCGGGATTCCCAGGACGCCAATCCGCCGGACCGGGCCTGCCTGACGAGATCGGCAAAGCGGGTGCGGATGACGGCATCGGTTTCGGGTGTAGCCTGAAACCAAAAAGGATAACGCTCTTCGGCCTTGTGCGCGTCCGAAGCCGCATCGGCGAACCAGAACTGGAGCAGTTGTTCGGGGTCCATAGGCGTCCGGGTTATCCACTTTACTGGAGAATTCTGACGGCCTCACCGTCTTGAACCAGCACGGTCGGGGCCATCCCCACAAACAGTCCGGTGCCCACGACGCCGGGGATCGACAGAATTTTTTGTTCAAATTCGGCAGGCTTGGCAATCGGACCGATTGCGCAGTCAATAATGGCGTTGCCGTTATCGGAGACAAACGCACCCGATTCGGTCTGCCGCGGGGTTGGCTCGCAGGACAAGGCGCGCAGACGCCGACAGCAGGCCGCGACCCCAAACGGCACGACTTCAACTGGCAGCCTGCCCCGCTCTCCGAGCACGGACACCAGCTTTTCAGTGCCCACCAGAACGATGAATTTTTCGGCCGCGGCAGCTACTATTTTCTCGCGTACCATGGCACCGCCATAGCCTTTGATGAGGTTCAGGCTGAGATCAACCTCGTCTGCACCATCAACGGCAATATCAATGATATCGACTGCGTCAAAAGTCGTGAGGGGAATGCCAAGCTCCTGGGCGAGAGCCATCGTTACTTGAGATGTTGGGAGCCCACGAATACGTAAGCCGGCGCGCACCCGGGCGCCAAGCGCACGCACGAAGGCGGTCGCGGCCCGGCCCGTGCCCAGGCCGACGACATCTCCGTCTTTCACAAATTCGAGCGCGCGTTCAGCGATAGTCATGCCTTGCTCTGCTGTGTCAGGAGAAACCCCTAGGCCAGGGCTTGCGTAATGGTCTCGCGCAAGGTTTGCAAGCCCGCGTGTACGTCTGGTCCGAGATGCACCCGCAGCGCTCGCCGTCCCCGTTCGGCCAGGACCTCAAGGTCGCCTTGGGCTTGGAAGCGTTTCAGGGTGCCAAAACTGTAGCGTTGGTCCGGGATGGCCAGGTCGTTGGCATCATCTGACGTAATCTGCAAAAAAACGCCGGAGTTTGGGCCACCCTTATGCAGTTGGCCGGTAGAATGCAGAAAGCGTGGGCCAAAACCGAGGGTGGTGGCCACTTTCTTCGCGTCCCGCACGGCGTGCCGCATGGCTTGCAGTTCGGCGCGGGTTTCCTCGTTCATGGCAACATAGGCGTTGATGGCAAAATAATCGCCAGCCTGAATACGTCCGAGATGAGCGCCAAGACACGCCACCGCGTCGGATGCCGTTGCGCGCAGGGTTTCAGTATTTGCGGAATCTGAGAAGAAACGCAGACCCCGGTCTTCTAAAAACGGTATTTCGTCCGGCAATTGACCGGTCTCTTCAAACGCCGCGGTCAGCTGTTGGGTTGCCCTTTTACTGGCTTCCACGTCGGGCTGGTTAAACGCATGAATCCCGAGCAGAGAGCCGGCCACGGCGGTAGCCATTTCCCAACGGAAAAATTCCTGACCAAGGCTGAGCGTATCTTCGAGACTGATACGCACAACCGGCTGGCCGGCTTTGTCCAGCGCGTCCAGCGCCGCATCCTGTTCAGCCGAAGGCACACTGTTGAGTCGAATATAGATAAAGAGCCGGTCACTCCCGTAGGCGGCGGGCGGGCCCAGGGTCTCTGCGTCAACCGGAATAAGTCCGCGCCCCTCCTTGCCGGTCGATTCTGCGATGAGTTGCTCAAGCCACGCCCCCAAGGCGCTAATGCCCGGCGAGGCCACAATGGTCACTTTGTCTCGGCCGTGTTGCGCCAGGGTTCCCATAATCGTCCCCAGCGTGACACCGGGATTGACCTCGGGCGGAACACTCGTCGAGCAGGCTTGGACCATCAGGGCGGCACTGTCCAGAAAGCGCTGGACATCTATTCCCATGATGGCGGCCGGGACCATGCCAAAAATTCGACAGGGCCGAATACCGGCCGCCAATGCTTGGCAGCCCCGGAAAGATGGAGCGGAACTGGCGCTGTTGGGCGAGCTGTTGGAGCGGCTGGCGGGGTCAGTAATCGCAATA
The DNA here is from genome assembly GCA_963664395.2 of Binatia bacterium. Taxonomy (GTDB): domain Bacteria; phylum Desulfobacterota; class Binatia; order Bin18; family Bin18; genus Bin18. Next base: position 1,165,026 of record OY761159.2, read on the forward strand.
AATCGCGCGCCGGCTTTGTCCGCGCCAATAGCCTGGGCGGGACCATGCCAAAATTCGACAGGGCCGAATACCGGCCGCCAATGCTTGGCAGCCCCGGAAAGATGGAGCGGAACTGGCGCTGTTGGGCGAGCTGTTGGAGCGGGCTGGCGGGGTCAGTAATCGCAATAAATCGCGCGCCGGCTTTGTCCGCGCCAATAGCCTGGGCAACCTTGTCAAAGAAGTACTGCCTCAAGACATTCGGCTCAGTCGTCCCACCCGACTTTGAAGAGATAATAAACAGCGTCCTGCTTGGGTCAATCTTTTGCGCACACGCTTCGACCTGGGCCGGCACTGTCGAGTCAAGAACCAGCAGTTCAGGACAGCCCCCAATAACGCCAAAGGTACGTTTCAAGACCTCCGGGCACAAACTCGAGCCGCCCATGCCAAGCAGGAGGACATGCTGAAAATCGCCAGCCCTGATCTCTTCGGCTATCTGGGTGAGGTGGCTCGTGTTTCTCCGCTGCTCGTCCACAATATCGAGCCAACCGAGCCACTCGCCCTCGTCCCTCCCCGACCAGAGCCCAGAGTCCTTTTGCCATAAGCGCCGGACTTTCCCCTGTGTCCGCCAGTCTTTCAAACTGGCTTCGACGAGAGCGGAAGCACCGGCCAGACTATACGTCTGCTGAGCCAGTTCAGTGCCCAGCATGGCTTGGCGCTTGCGCTCGATTGAGCCGAGCAGAGCGTCAAACGGCTCAACAAATTTACGCACGGCTTCATCCAGGAGTTGGTTGGTTGCATTTTCAAGCGATACCCCAACCTCAGCCAGGGTTTGGATGATGGTACGCGCGCCGGCTAAATTTTCTTCCCAGTTGTTGGTCAGCCTTGACTCGGCCCGGCCCCCATCACGGAAGGCCGTAAAGGTTTCAGCCGGCATGGTATTGACCGTGTCCGGTCCAATCAGTTCGTCAACGTAGAGCGTTTTGGAATAGTGCGGATTTTTCGTACTCGTACTTGCCCATAAGAGTCGTTGGGGCCGAGCGCCGTTCGCTTCGAGAGCATGCCAGCGTTCACTGGCCATCAGGTTTTTATACGCGGCGTAGGCAATTTTTGCATTCGCAATAGCGACTTTTCCGAGCAGGTTTTCAATCTTGGCCTTTTGCTCGGCGCTGTCTGCGGCCTCAATGGCCTGGCTGAGTTTTTCGTCGATCAGGGTGTCGATGCGACTGATAAAAAAGCTGGCCACACTCGCCACTGTGCTCAGGTCCCCACCCCTTTGAGAGAGTTGCTCCAAGCCGTCCAAATACGCCTCGGCGACCGCTTCATACGCTTCAACCGCAAAGAGTAGGGTCACATTGATATTGATCCCCTCGCCGATTAACTGGGCGATGGCCGGCGCGCCGGCTTGGGTGGCCGGCACCTTAATCATGACATTGGCCCGATCAACCATTGTGTACAAACGCCGGGCTTCTTCGAGGGTCGCCTGGGTGTCATGGGCCAGATAGGGAGAGACCTCAAGGCTGACATAGCCGTCTTTGCCCTCGGTTTTCCGATAGACCTCAAACAGCACGTCCGCGGCCAGCCGGATGTCCTGGATCGCCAGACGCTCATACACGTCTATGGCTGACCCCACCCCCTGTTCGACCAGGGCCTGCATGGGTTGATCGTAATCGGCACTGCCCGTCAGCGCCTTCTCAAAAATAGCCGGATTCGACGTCATGCCGAGCAAGCCGTCATGCTCGACCATGGCCTGGAGATCACCAGAAGTGATAAGGCTGCGCTGGATATTGTCATACCAGATACTTTGACCCAATTGCTGGACAGCAACCAATGGATTTTCCATGCTCTTCCTCGTCCTTCCCCTCACCCCAGGCACTCGTTCCTACCGGGTAGGGCCTGAATGGCATTGGCGATCTGCGCGACCCACCCTCTTCTAGCATAGCTCCTTTCTCGTCAGCAAAGGGGGCGGGGATGTCGGCTTACGCTCCGCTAAGCTGACCTACGGGACTTGGCAATATCCAGTCCCGATACTGCCTCTTGCATCTCGTTTCTCTCAATCGAAAACTCTCTGCCCATCCTGGGCTCCTCCAAACTCGGATAGAAAGAGAAAACGGGAGGGACCATCTCATCGACCTGAGAAACTGGCCGTCCTAAATAGGCCATACGTGCAGTTCTTGACACGCGCGGTCGGGCTGTGGACAAGATGTCCGCGCTCCCAGGGGGTTCAGTCGGAAATATCGGCTTGTGCGCCTGCGACCTGGGCGAGTCGGCTTTCCTGCTGCGAAACTGCCTGGGGACGGTCGCGCTCTGCATCGACGATGCAGAAAAAACCAAAGGGCTCATCGCCGTCGGCCAGAAACTGATGGGGGGTCCAGGGAGCAACGTACACGGTGTCAAGCGCCTGCATCTCCCGGGCTTGATCGTTCAGCACCACCCGCCCCTGTCCGCGTACCGCAATCACCACATGCGCATGGGCATGTTTCTCTAAACTGGAGTAGCCGCCCGGTTCGATTTCAAAATAGCGCAGATGGAAGCTGGTCGCTTCGGCCTGTTTGCCGACCAGAACCTGGCGGATAATGCTTTTCCATTCTCGTCCCGCTTCCTGCCCCTGCTTGTAGGCTTCGCATTCGACCTCGGACCAAGTATACGGATCGTGGTCTTTTTGAGAATGGATGAGACGGCTTTTGGGGGCAGACATGGCCTTCCTTAGGCAAACTCAATAATCGTCTTGAGGGAATCCCGCGCTTCAGACGCATTGCGATAGGCGTCGTGCAGTTTGTCAAATGGAAAACGATGGGTGATGAATTTCTCGGCAGTAATTACGCCTTCTTGAATCAAACGGAGCGCCTCGCGTGTATCGTTCGGTCCGCAGGAATAGCTGGGAATCAGCCGGACTTCATTAAAATACAGATCGTTGGGCGAGATGGTCAGCCTGTCTTCAGGTTTACTGGCCGTAAACAGCACCACGCTTCCGCCTTTGGCCGCACAGCGCAGACCAAGCTGCATCGCTTCAATCGACCCTGGGCCGACTATCACGACTTCAGCCATCTCGCCCTTGGTATATTCACGCAGCGTGTCTTCGACATTCCCATCTCCTGGATTCAGTGCAATATCAGCCCCAAGTTCAACCGCTTTCTCACATCGATACGGAACAAAGTCCGTCCCAACGATAGTGCGCGCGCCAGCATGTTTCGCCAGTGCGACATGCAACTGACCCATAATACCAAGTCCAATCACGAAGACACTTTCTCCAGGGAGAAAGCCCGAGCGCCGCATGGACTTGACCGCACAGGCCGTGGGTTCGATCAAAGAGCCCTCGGCAAACGACATATCTTCAGGCAGGCGTAAGGTATCGCCGGATAAATTATCTTTAGGTACGACAAAGTACTCAGCCATCCCGCCGGGAACAATCTTCGTCGCCCGCCACGTCCGGCACTGCACAAACTCTCCGCGTTGACACGCTCGGCACGAGAAACACGGCGCGTGATGATGGACGAATACCCGGTCGCCGGGCTGAAAGTCCGCCACTCCCTCGCCGACTTCAACAATTTCACCCGCGGGTTCATGCCCAAACACCAGCGGGGCCTTTTTCTTCATATACCAGCCCATCACATCGCCCGAGCAAATCCCGCACGCCCGAGTCTTCACTAATGCCTCGCCCGGTCCAACAGCGGGAATGGGGTCGTCTTCAAAACGAATATCGGTTGAGTCGTACAAACGAGCGACTTTCATGCTGGGCATAATGCTGAGAACTTCCTTTCTGCCGAGCGGACCTGAACCATTATGCCAGGCGAGGAATTCACGGCAAGCCGGACTGAGTTCTTGTGAAATCACCCGCAAGGAAGGGAAGTTATACCTTTGATATGAAAACGACGATCTCAATTCCCGATTCCATATACACGGATGCGGAACGCCTCGCCCAACGCCTGGAGAAATCTCGCATGCAGACTGTTCAGGCTCCCTTAGATAGTGGAGCAGAGCAAGAGGAAAAACAGCGGGCCGGTTACTTGCGCAAACCTGTTAAAAAGGGCGAGTTCGATATTTGGGAAGGTGAACAAGCCTGGGACATATAATGAAACGCGGGGAAAGTATCACTACTCAAGGGACATTTATACGCCTGTCAAAAAATATTACACCATGAAAAAAATAGTTCTCATCTCATGCGGAAAAGACAAGCGCAACCAACGTGCCAAGGCCCGTAATATGTACAGAGGTAGTTTATTCAAAAAGAGCCTGAGATATGCGCAGAAGCTTAGCCCGGATAAGATATTCATATTATCGGCAAAGCACGGACTCCTGGAGCTTGATACAGAAATAGAACCTTACGATATGACCCTCAACAACATGAATACGTGCAAAAGGCGCCAGTGGGCGGACCGAGTGTTGGGGAATCTACGAGCCCGTTCGGATATTGACAATGATGATTTTGTCTTTCTTGCCGGCAGTAAGTACCGTGAATTCCTGATCTGCCATATCCGACATTCGTCTGTTCCTATGAAGGGTCTAAAACAAGGAGAGCAGTTGAGATGGCTGAATGAGCAGATCAATGAGTGGTGAGTGTGAAAGGCTGCACAGGGAATTTTCGTTGCTGCCCAGGTTGTCCATTGGTTATCAAGAAAAGCAAGTGCCGCAGAATGGCATCTACGTCGTGTTTGAAAATGGCGAAGTCGCACATAACACTGACAGAATCGTAAGAATTGGTACACATACGGGCAAAGGCAATCTGCCAAAGAGAATCAACGAACACCTTTGTGCCCCCAATAAGGACCGCAGCATCTTCAGGAAGCATATCGGGAGGTGCATTCTTGCAAAACGAAATGATCCATTTCTGGAACAGTGGAACATCGACCTGACCCCACGCGCTAATCGTGACGAATATGCAGGAAAAATTGACTTTGAAAAACTCGAGAAAATAGAACAAGAGGTCAGCGATTACATAACACACAACCTGTCCTTTGTCGTGATCGCAGTAGAGGGAGGAAAGCAGAAAAGGCGTACCGTGGAGTCGGAAATGATTTCCGTTATAGCAGTATGTTCTGATTGTCGTCCTTCAAAAAATTGGCTGGGCCTCCATCATCCCAACCGCAAGATTCGCAGTGCCGGATTATGGAACGTGCAGGGACTACCAAGGTCCTTAAAAACCTAGCCAGTCCGCAACAGCCAACGGGTTGCCGGCTTCATCAAGAAGAGGAAGTAGCGAAGGACTTGTCGGAGGTGACTCAACTGATCGAGAAACGGCTGGCGACCAAGCCGGATGGAGCGCTTATCGGATACCCTGCCCCATTGGTCCTGGCTCCCTACAACAGATCATCTAGAATTAGGGTCTTAAACTCTTTCACTTTCCGAAAAGCGGTATCATTCGAGATAAATCCAGTCGCTTGACTGATGAGGCTCGTAGCAGCTTGCAGTGCATCGGGCGTTTGGAGATTGTATTCGGCACGCAGTCGTGCCGCACGATCTGCAACTATCAAGGTCGGTGCAACCCACTCAAGGTGCGGATAGGTTGAGAGCAGCGCGTAGAATGTATTGACTCGGTCAAGGTCTGCGAAGCGATACGGTTGGACGAGCAGTTCCAGCATCGTAACGGTCGAGGTCACTGCTTGCGCCTGCGGTCCTTCCAGCCAAGTAAAAATGAGGTCTGTGAGTTCGCTATAGCGTGGGTTCTCTTCGAGCTGGAAGATAAAAACATTCGTATCGAGGCCAATCTTTTGATGGCGTCCGAGAAATTGTTCTAGCCTTTTTCGCTTCACTGCCAACTGTCTCGTTCGGTTGAAAGATAATCCTTCGGATAGAGGTCTTTCCCTATTCCGGCAATGGCCTTGGCATACTTCTTTGGCTTGGGGAGCAGGACAACCGTCTCGCCTCGCACGACAACGAGCAGCCGGTCGCCAGCCTTCACTCCGAGCGTTTCCCGCGCCTCACGCGGAACAACGATTTGGTTCTTCGTGGAAAGTTTTACTTCGTTCATAGTCATTCTATACTTTACTTTTATAATAAAAGTAAAGGTTTTAAATCTTGCGTTGTCGAGTTCGTCATGACAACCGGAAGGCCGATATCCCTACGACACTCCAGCCTCCCCTGCGGGATGACGGAGATCAAGGCTCAAATCTAATCGATCATACGGAACGACCGGGGCGCGGGCATTGCCGTGAGCTGTGCTTGCCCGGAATTCGACGAGGCCGACTTGACGCAGGTATTCAATATCTCCACTCACATTCTTTACCTCTCGCCCAAGGAGCGAGGCTAATGCTCGAACCGACTGCGGGTGTTTCTCGGCCACTACCCACAGAAGGGTGAGACGTTTTGGCGTCAGGCATTTCCGGAAGGTTTCGATATCAACGAAGAAGAGAGACTCCTCTGCCGGCAGAGTGGATTTCTCTTCTGCTCGTCGAAAGACAGACTGCAATTCTTTTTTATTCTCTTCCCAGCTTTTGATCCCGACCTTCACACGTTTGACTTTCATAATTCACCTCGGAGAACGGCTTCTACATCCCTGACAAAAGTATTCCATAATTGTTCAGGACTCGTAAAATGATACAGTTCCTCTTTCCCACGGATGTGGCGGTGATGTGGTTTGCCCGGATGAATATCGTATAAGATGATGATTTCTCGTGTCCGGGGATTTCCAAGATAGCAGCGATATCGAACGCCTTCAGGATAATCTGGACTCTCGGGGACAATCCGAATATCAACTTCCAGCAAAAGATCCTCTCGAAGTTGGATTTTACGGTGAAAAGGTCCGCCTGAAAGATTCATATTTTGTAGGCACCGTACACCTACAAAATTGGCCTATCAAGCAAGTCACTACGGCCCGCTCGTCACATAGGTGGCGAGGTTGACCGGGCCGAGCGGAGCGGCCAGAGCGGCCAGGCGGGTCATTTCTTGGCGAAAGCGTGGGCCGTGGTGCACGTTGGTCGCTACATGGGCCATTTCATGCAGCAGAATGCCTTCTGCCTTGGGGAAGGGAAAAGCTTCCAACAAAATACGGTGTCTCTTTTTATCGCAGTAGCCGGCTATGTATTTACTCATTGCGGCAGGTACTCCGGGCACGATGAGCGGGTCGTGGAGCGTGATGCGGTACGGTGGGAGCGCATTGGCGAAGTACTGTCGGTTGAACTGTTCGAAGTGGTGCTGGTACTGCTTCTCCCACTCGGCGAGTTGGGTGGCGGTGGCTGGGCGAGACTTACGATCTTTCCAGGTGGAAAAGGTGGAGAGGGTGGATATTTTGGCTCCCATGTATGCTTTCCCCGTCTTGGTCTGTGATTGTATACAGGGGGGAGAAGAGCCCTCTCCCTCTCCCGCTGGGAGAGGGAAACGAGATGAGGATGGGAAGGGTTTACGCCGCCAGCATCCACTTGGCCATGCGGAGCATATCCTGAGGGCTCTCGGGCAGTTTGCGCATAACGGAGGCTTCAAAGCCGGAGTGCATGAGACAGTTCTGACACAAGGCGTCTTCGCGTTTTTCCCAGTAGTCCCAATCCACGCCGTTCCAGAACTCGTCCCATGTTTTGAAGTATTTCTTGCCGATTAAATAGCATGGGTCTTTCCAGCCAAAGGGCGTCCGGGTGACATTACCCCATGGGGTACAAGGATAATCGCGCTCGCCGGCCGCAAATTCGAGAAAAAGTGGGGTGAGCGAGATTTTATAGCGCTCGGACAGTTCCAGGACACGTTTGAACTTTTGGTGAATCTCGTCCCGAAACATGAAATGCTTGGCCTCAAGCGCTTCGTAATGATAGCCGGGCGAGATCATGATGCCGTCCACGCCGAGTCCGGTCAGCAGCTCACACATCTCTTCGATCTCTTCCATGCTGGTTTCGCGGAACACCGTAGTGTTGGTGCACATGGAGTAGCCGAGCTGTTTGCCGAGCTTGATCATTTCAATGGCTTTATCAAACACGCCTGGCTTGTCGCATACAAAGTCATGCGTGTCACGGAGCCCATCGAGATGGACGTTGATGGACAGGCGCTTATGCGGCTTACCCTTTTCGTAAAACCGTTCCAGCAAGATCCCGTTGGTACACAGGTAGATGTGCCGCTTCCGGTCAATAATGCCACTAACCAACTCCGGCAGCTCTGGATAAACGGTCGGTTCTCCACCGCAAATTGACACAACCGGCACACCGGACTGATCCACCGCTTCAAAGCATTGATCCAAAGAGAGCCGATCTTTGAGCTCGCCTTGGTGCCGCTCCGGCGTACAGCCCACACAGGCCAGATTACAGGTGTATAACGGCTCAAGCATGAGCACGACCGGGTAACGAGACTGGCCTTGCAGCTTGTTCTTGAGCTGCCACTTCACCATGTCGGTAGTAATATGTAATGGAAACCGCATACTCTTCCTCTCTACCGCTCAGACCCGGTATCTTACTGTCTGACCGGTCAGTCAGGGAATACTACCGACCCGTAGAAAAGCCCGCAAGGGGGAGAGTCAGAATACTGGCAGTTTGGTGCTTTACAATTTTTCGGACCTTGGTCACAATATATATATGGTAAAGAAGAAGGCAGTTGGGAGAGGAAGTGGAAGTGGGGGGAGAAAAGAGAATGCCACACTCGGGGCGCTCAAAGACGTAGCCACACAGCTGGGCATCCGGGTCCGAGAGGAAAAGCTGCTGCGTGAAGGTGGGTATCGCGTGCGGGGTGGAGGCTGTCGCGTGCACGATCAAGACATCGTCTTCCTCGACCGAGACCGCCCAGTGACCGAACGGATTGACATCCTGCTTGATGAGCTCTCGCACCGTGAGGTTGATACGCAGGCGCTCTCGCCATCAGTTCGGCGTCTCTTCACAAGAGCGCCGGGAATAGAAGGAGACCCTCCATCATGAGTGACCGGCTGGACACCTTTCGGCTCTGGATCAAAGCGCAGGGGCTCAAGGCCACCGCGCAACGAGAAGACATCGCCCAAGTCTTTTTCTCGACAACCCGTCACCTGAGTGTGGAAGAACTCTATGGAGAAGTACGCCAGATCAATCCGCGGGTGGGCTATGCCACCGTCTACCGGACCCTCAAACTACTCAAAGAATGCGGACTCGCTGAAGAGCGCCACTTTGCCGATGGACAGGCCCGCTTTGAGAACATTGAAGCCGAACGGCATCATGATCATCTGATCTGTGAACGGTGCGGGCGCATTATCGAATTCGTCCAGCCGCGTATTGAAGAGCTTCAAGAAGAACTCGCTCAGCGCTACGGCTTTGTGGCGACCACGCACAAGATGGAGATCTACGGTATCTGCAAAGAATGCCGAGAAAATCCCGACCTGCGCCAGGGGCGACTCTTGAACGGCTAAGCCTCAAGCCGAAATAAGCGGGCGGTATTGTGCCACGTGGCCTGAGCCACCTCTTCAAGCGGCACTGCTTTTATTTGTGCAATCGTTGCTGCCACCCGGGAGACATACGCCGGTTCGTTCCGCTGGCCGCGGTATGGGATAGGAGCCAAATACGGGCAATCTGTCTCGATGAGCAGGCGGTCCATTGGCACGCCGGGAACGACAGCGCGCAGCTCCTGCGCATTCTTAAACGTCACAATCCCACTAAACGAAATAGACAAACCAAGCGCAAGCAGGGCCTGGGCTTCCGGCACAGTGCCCGTAAAGCAGTGCAGCACGCCTCGGACTCGACCGCCACCCTCGTGGCGAAGTATATCAGCGGCTTCAGCATAGGCCTCACGGACGTGCATGGAGAGCGGCAGGGCGAGTTCGAGCGCGAGTTGGATAAAGGCTCGAAAATGCCTCCGTTGCGCTTCTCGTGGGGAATACTCGTAGTAAAAATCCAACCCGGTTTCACCTAAACCGACGACCTTCGGCTCCTGCGCTAATTGTCGCAGTTGGTCATAGGTCTCCGGGGTAATGGTTTTTGCATTATGTGGGTGTACGCCAACCGTGGCAAAGATATCGGGATGCTCCCGCGCCAAGGCGACGGCTTTTTCATTGTGCCAAAACTCTCCCGTGGCTCCAATCGTGATAAAGCGCGCAATGCCGGCTTCACGCGCCCGGGCGAGTATAGTGTCCCGGTCCTCATTAAATTGCGTGTCCGTCAGATGGCAGTGTGAGTCGGCGAAGTGCATGCAGAGATTCCTACCACTCTAGTGTGCAGCCGCCTCTGCCTCTTTCTCCGGGACATCTTCGTCCAACTTGACAAACAGGGGCTTGGGTTGCCTGAGCGCTTGGCCCGGGGTAAGCGTACCCGGCTCCCACTTGCCGCTGGCTTCGCTGTTATCGTGGCGGAGGACCACATGTTCGCCTCGTTCGTCTTTGACTGTCTCGGTATACTGCCGTCCAAAAAGCTGACCGTCATAGCCCAAGAACTCGTGGAGCTGCTGGCTGGTGTGGGGCAATATGGGTGCCCAGAGAATCTTCAACCAGTCAATGGCTTGCAACGCCGTATGGACCGAAGTCGCCGCTTGGTGCGGGTCGGTCTTAATCGTACTCCAGGGGGCCGCGTCGTGCAGATACTGGTTCACCCGTTGGCTCAGCCGCCGGGCTTCATGCATAGCCGCTTTCAGCTTGACGCTTTCGTATAAATCCCCCACGCTTTGGAAGCCAGCTTTGACTTCGTCAAGCAAACCCTGATCTTTTTCACTCAACGGCCCCGGTTCAGGAACGACCCCATTCCAACGTTTATAGGCAAAGCCTAACACCCGGTTGACCAAATTGCCCCAATTCGCCACGAGTTCGTTGTTCACGCGTTCAACAAAATCGTCCCACGTAAAGTCAACATCGTTCGTTTCCGGCGCGATGGCGGTGAGCGCGTAGCGCCAGGCATCCGCCTGGTAGCGTTCGAGGACGTCCAGGATGCCAATAATACGGCCCTGGCTTTTGCTGAACTTCCGGCCGTACATGTTAAGGTATTCGTTCGCCGGGACATCATAGGGCAGATTCAGGCTTTGGTGGGCAATGAGCATCGCCGGCCACATCATGGCATGAAAGGGGATATTGTCCTTCCCGATAAAGTTATAGATACGGGCGTGCGGGTTGGTAGTGGCGTCCCACCACTGACGCCATTGTTCAGCATCGTTATTGAGGTGTGCCCACTCCCGGGCAGCACTCAGATAGCCGATGACGGCGTCATACCAGACATAGATACATTTCCCTTCCGTCTTCGGCAGCGGAATTGATACGCCCCACTCCATGTCACGGGTAATCGGGCGGCCACGTAACACCGTCTGTTCCACCTGGGTCCGCGCAAAATGGATAACATTCGGACGCCAGTGCGTTTTGCCGTCTCGCAGCCAGGACAGCAGCGGTTCCTGAAGTTTCGACAAGTCCAGGAAATAGTGCTCGGTCTCACGGACTTCGAGTGCGGTGCTCCCGGTAATCCGTGAGCGGGGGTTTTTGAGCTCAATAGCTTCGTAGGTGCGCCCACACTGATCACACTGATCCCCGCGTGCTTCGTCAGAGTCACAAAACGGGCAGTTGCCCTCAACATAGCGATCGGGCAAAAAACGCTGCGCGGTGGCGTCATACAATTGCTGCTGGCTGTCCTGATAGATATAGCCGCCCTCAAGATGGGTGCGAAAAAGATCCTGCGTCACCTCCCAGTGGTTTTGCGTATCCGTATGCGTGAAAAGGTCGAACGTCAGACCCAGTTTGAGGTAGCTGTCAATAAACGTGGCGTGGAATCGATCAACAATTTCAGCCGGGCTGACCCCCTCAGCCTCAGCCCGGACCGTAATAGGCGTGCCGTGCGTGTCGGAGCCACTGACCATCAGGACATGATTCCCGCGCAGACGCTGGAAGCGGGCAAAAATATCGGGCGGGAGATAGGCACCGGCAATATGGCCAATGTGTTGTTCGCCATTCGCGTACGGCCAGGCGACTCCGACAAGTATATGCTGTGGTTGATCCATAGTATGTCTCTCCGAACTGTCTCCTCGCATCTCTCTTCCCTTCATTCCTAGCGGGCGGGCGCCGCCTCAGCAAGTTCCGGCAAGTTCCAGCAGCATATCTTCCACTGCGAGTCGAGGATTTGCGTTCCGGCCCAACGCCTGAATCGTATCGTGGACGACGTTGAGATCGTGTAAGGCCCGGGAGACGCTCACCGTCGTCCGGGCCAGGGTCGGCAGGCAGTCCTGATAGCGCACGACCGCCGCATTGCCGAGCAAGAGATAGCGCAGGGCCTCTTCATACCAGGCGAGGACGAGTTCCAGGCGTGCCCCCCTCTCCAGTGCCTCTGGCGTCTCGGCTTTCTTCTTTGTCTTGGAGCTCCGGTCGGCCACCAGCCATTCAGCCAGTTGGGACAAGGTTGAAAAAGAAGCGCCGTGTACAGTAGAGAGATGCTCGACAACCTGCCGGCGCTCCTCAATCAGTATCTGTGGGTCAAGACTGAGGGCGCGACCAATACTCCCACGACTATAGCGGGCGAGCAGACTCGCCGTGTCAGCCTCCAGACCGGCCTCCTGCCTCAGGATGAGTGCAACGTCCTGGACCGGCAAGGGCGCAAAGCGCACGTGTTGGCAGCGCGACAACAGGGGCAGCGAAAGCGTTGCCCCGCTCACGGCAAGCAGCAGGACAATCGCATCGCCGGGCGGTTCTTCAAGAACCTTCAGCAAGGCACTCTGCGCCTGGGCTGTCAGGGTATGCGCCGCATTGAGGATGCAGATTTTCTTGCCGCCGCGAACGGGTCGCAGAGCTAAAAACCGCTGCATCGCACGAATCTGATCAATACCCATGCTCTGCTTGCCGGGGGGAGGCGCAGTAAAATGATAGTCTGGATGAGAACCCGCCTGCACAGACGCGCAGGCAGGGCAAGAGCCACACCCGTGCTGAGGGGCCTCCTGGCACAACAACGCGTGAGCCAAGGCAATGGCGGTACAGCGCTTGCCGATGCCATCCGGTCCTGTAAAGACATAGGCATGGGCAACCCGGTCATTGGCCAACGCATTGCGGAGTATGGCAAGCGCTGCCGCCTGACCCTGTATCTGATCCAACAGCATGGTTTTCCCTACGGTCTGTCCTTATGACAGGCGTTTGTGGACACCTTCAAGAATGGCAGCGTGCACAGCCTCGATATCCTGGGCGGCATTGATAAGACAGACCCGCTCGGGCTCGGCGCGGGCAATGGCTAGGAACCCCTCGCGCACCCGCTCGTGAAACGCGAGCGGTTCGGCTTGAAAGACGTCCTTCCGCTCGTATCTGCGCCGTGCCAGGCCGTCTTTGATCGGCAGGTCCAGCACAAAAGTCAGTGCCGGCCAACAGCCACCACAAGCAAACGTATTGAATTCAGCAACAACTTCGAGATCGATTTCCCGCCCGTAGCCTTGGTATGCCGTGGTTGAGTCTGCAAACCGGTCGCATAACACGATCCGACCCGCGTCAAGATTGGGCCGTATTAGATCTTGTACGTGTTGGGCCCGGTCGGCCAGCATAAGGAGCAGTTCGGCCTGGGGTACCGTCCCAGTTGGCTCAGTAAGGTCGTTTGACTCGGCCGGTCCGGGGAATAGAGGATGCTGAAGAAGGTCGTTCCGAGACGGGCCTCGCGGTTGCCTAGGCTTGTTATGCAAAAGTAACTGACGCAGCCCGCGCCCCAGCCGCGTGTCACCCGGTTCGCGCGTTTTGACCACTTCATGACCACCTTCGCGCAGGACGTTGGCCAGCCGCTTAATCTGGGTAGTCTTGCCGCTGCCTTCGCCCCCTTCAAATGTAATAAAAAATCCGGTCATGCTCTGTACTCTTTCCGCATGGGGAATATAGCGAAAAAGTCAGCCGACTTCCAATCCGACCGATCGCATCAGCGCCAAGGCATTGCTCCTTTGGACGACACCGGTCTTCATGCGGTAGTCGAAGCGCAGCTCGCCGTCTTCGAATTGATCTTCAAAGCAGACATTCACCACTCGCGGAGCCAGGGCTTCGGCAATCTGCGCCAGGGCAAGATCGTGCGTTGTCACCAAACCGATTGCATCCCGTTCAAGCAGACCCCGGACCACGGAGGCCGCGCCAATTTGGCGGTCATGTGAATTCGTCCCGTGGAAAATCTCGTCCAGAAGAAAAAGCAGGGGAACCGGACCGGCCGCGACATCCATTAGCTGCCGGACGCGCATCACCTCTGCGTAGAAGCGGGAGGTCCCGGCATGCAGGGAGTCCTGTACACGCAGGTTTGCACCCAGCGTCAACGGGGAGAGGCGGAGGTGCCGAGCCCGCACCGGGGCACCGGCCAAGGCCAGGACGGCGTTCACCCCAACGGTCCTGAGCAGCGTACTCTTCCCCGACATATTTGACCCACTGACGATCAAGGCCTGAGGACATTGGTTCAGGGCAACATCATTGCGCACACAGTGCTGTTCAGGCAGCAACGGATGGCCGAGTCCCGTTCCTTCAAAACAGGCGACCCGTTTTCCATCTTTTTGCTGTGGCACGAGTTCCGGGAAGGGGTCTGCCGGATGCTCATACGCATAGCCGGCAAGCGCATTCAGGGCCTCGAATTGGCCGATCGCACTCAGCCATTGGGCAATGCGCTGCCCCGACCCGGCGCGCCAGCGTTCGATGCCACAGGCAATCTGCGTCGTCCAGAGCAACAGGGCGGCAAGCGGCCCAAAAAGCTGATTCTTGCGAGATTCGAGCAGGGTAATCAAACGATTGAGACGGGCAATCTGGCGCGAGGGCGGCAAGCCGTTTGTGGCAATCATCGCCTGGAGGCGGACCAGCCACGGACACGAAAACGACTCTTGTTCGAGACACAGCAGGACTTCGGACAGCAGGCTGAGTTCGCGTCCGACCCGCTCGATATTGATAATGGCCTGACAGACCCGCGGCCGGACGCTGGCGGCAAAAAGGCATTGCACCACACTCGCCACGACAAACGGGACCGGACCGATAGCCGTCAGTCCCCAGGCGGCCAGGCTCATAAGAGAAAGAAACGAGAGGACGCCGGCAATAACAGGCAGCCACCGGCCGGATAGATGGAGCAGCGATTGTCCCCAGTCTTGCAGTGTGTGGGGCGAGACACCGGCGTCAATATCGTCGCCACGGATGGCCAGCTCTTCGCGCAGATCGAGGCGGAGACACAATTCATCAATGGCCGCCTGACGAGCGCGAATCTCCTCAGGCGGCGCGGGTGTCGTCAGCCAGGCGGCCAAGGTCTGTCGGCCACTCGAGGTCCGCGCGGTGCACAGCAACGCAAACACCGAGCCCGGACCAAACAGGTCGAGGTCGGCGGCATAGGGATGACCATCCCGCTGACTCTCTTGCAGAAATTCGGTCCCAGGCTCTCCAAGGGTTGGAGAGCCTGCCCAACGATCTTCAAGCCGGGCTAATCCCTGGGTGTAAAACGCCACACTCCGTTCTGCCCGCAACCGCTGGCGTTTGACCCGCTCATGGAACAGCACGAGTCCGGCAAAGCCGATACCAAAAGGCAGCAGCCAGCCCCACGACACTGTTCCGGGCCGAAGAAAAAACCAGGCAAAGCCACAGCCGGCAAGAAAGAGGAGGAGACGCGCGGTGCCAATCATGCGGTCCCGCTGCATGCAGCGTTGGGACTTTCTTTCGCGTTTACCAAGCCGCTCAGCATACGCGGCATGCGGGTCCACGGGACGCGGGCGGGCGCCAGTATCCCGCGACAGGTCGGCCGACATCATGCTGTAGTCCTTTTCACGTTCTCCACAGGTAGGGTCCGGGTCAGCGCAGGCCGAGATACCAGGCGATCAGGGATTCCCCGATGAAGAGATAACACCCGGCGCCAAACGCCAAGAACGGACCAAACGGTAAGATGAGTTTGGAGTCGGCCCGACGGCGTAGCATGGTGGCAACCCCAATCACCGATCCGGTGCAAGAAGCAAGCAGCAGGGTAAAAGGTATGGCGCGCCAGCCCAGAAAAGCGCCTATCATGGCCAACAGTTTGATATCCCCCCCGCCCATGCCCTCACGTCTGGTCACGGCCCAATAGCCGAAGGCCACTATCAGCAGGATGCCGGCTCCGAGTCCAGCGCCTATAAGCGACTCCCAGAACGTCAGGTGTGGAGAGATCGCGGAAAAGAGCAGACCGAGGATAATCCCAGGCAGACTGATGACATCGGGAATAATTTGATAATCCACATCAATAAACGTGATCACGACCAAGGCCGCGGCAAAAACGAAATATCCCAGGGTTACCAGGGTGACGCCAAATTGAATCACCAGCAGACCGGCAATACAGGCGGTCAGGAGTTCGACATAGATGTAGCGGACAGAAAATTGAGCGCCGCACATCCGACAGCGTCCGCGTCGCATCAGATAGGCAAACAGCGGAATATTATCGTACCAGACAAGGGGCGTTGAGCAGCTGCGGCAGTAGGAGCCTGGGGAGATAACCGACTCGTCAAGGGGGAGACGGTAGATACACACATTCAGGAAACTCCCGATACAGGCGCCGCCGACACACGCAAGCAGGCAAACAAACAGCGGGGGGAGGTCAATGGGTAGCAACCACTATAGTCTAGTTGATCCGAACCCGACCGGCAAGATTGATCACAATGCGCTTTGAGAACGTTCCGTCAGGAGACGCAAGCGTGAGCGTCATCCCACCGTCAACATGGCCACGTGGGACAAAAATCACATCGCCGCGCGAATTCGCGGCCGAGACGATCACACTCGTTGGCAAGAGGATACTGCCTGATCCATCGCCACCGCTGTCATGACTGTGGAGACGATGGTCCTGCCAGCGTCCGTTTTCTCTTTTTTCGACGAGATAGGTATCGAAACCAGGCTGGAACGTCACGCGTAAGCGGCGGTTATGCGCGATGGCTTGCATCCGAACGAGTTGGAGATCGGCAGCCACCTGTCGGACCCCACTATTGACCGCGACACGCTGGAGGAGTGGGGCGAGTTGAAGCGAGGCTATTCCAGTCAGAATGCCCAGCAGCGCAAGGACACACAGGAGTTCAAGCAGGGAAAAACCTCGGCAGCCCCGGCTAGGCATCAAACTGCTCCGTCCAGGACACTGTTCGGTGCAGGAGCATCAGCGCCCGAACAACAGCTTCACAACTGTAATTCACGGCAAACGGCGCGCAGGCGCTGCTACGTTGCACCCGGTCAAAATCCAGCTTTTGGCCTGGGGTTCCATTGTCTTGGATCAGCACAGCCCCAAGGATCTGGCCACACACATTCGGCCCCACAGCGCGCAGGTCGCCCTCACCCACGATCACGACTATGCCCTGCCACTGAAACGTCACATTGTTGAGCAGCACGACACGCGGAATAATCAGGACACCGGCTCCGGTCACCTGGGCATTGTTGCCCATCCGAAGGGAACTGGGGTCGGCTTGGATCTGTGTCACACGCGGCTGGACTGCCGTTCCATAGGCGTATGAGCCATCCTCAAGGTGCTGCGTAATCTCCAGGACCTGATCCGGCTCCAGCCTGGCGATTTGCTGCTGTATCTCCGCCCGCGCGGTCTGGAGTTGACGTCGCTCTTCCGCGGATAACAGATAGGAGAAGGGTGTGGTTGCAGAACTCGGGGTAAACGGTCCTCGGTCATTCGGGGCTGTAGGGAGGTGGACGTGGGCAGGCTGAGCGGTTGCCCGCAGAACGGCTGCCGACAGGTCGAGGCGCAGGAAACACGTCGGTTCTTCCGGCCGACAAGGCCGGGGATCAAAACGCGGTAGCAGCGTCGGCCCGCGCACCCAGGCAAGGCCGGGGGTACACACACCAAAGGTCGTACTATTCCCATCAGCCTGACAGAAGAGATTGGCCCGGGTGACGATACGTTGTTTCAGAGAATGCTGCGCGCTGATGAGATCGGTCTGCGCCTGGATTTGGCTGACCGCAAATGGAGCAATATCGGGACAGCGGGCAGACAGGCCGCCTGCAAGCGCATGATTTCTGCCGTCTATGCTGAAGTCCGGAATACGATGCCCCGACCCGACCGGACTAGTTGCCGGGTCGGTAAAATCCGGCCGGAGCCCCGCACCGAGACTGGTGACCGCACCCCAGGGCGTAAACGGGGGAAGAGCGATCACTTCTTCGACCACTCGACGGGACGCCTCAGCCCCAACCCCGGTTGCGGTAATCCGGTAGCGCCTGGCATCAAGCTCCTCAATGCGGACCGTGTACGTTCCCTCGCCAAGCGCTTGAGGCCCGAGCGTTACGGGAAAAGTCTCTCCAGACACATTGGCTTCGAGCCAGTTCTTTCCCACTTCGGCTCCGGCCTGGGCGAGCCAGAACGCCTGGACGCCGCTCCTGAGATTCTGTGAGATAAACAGGTCAACCCGGCTGAGTATGGTTCGGCTGCTTCCAATGGCGGCCAGCAGGGTCATCAGGAGGAGAGTGGTCAGCAACACCACGCCGCGCTCTGAACGAAGGACACTACGCCGGAAGAGTATACGCATGGGATTCGCCGAGAGCCGGTTCGTCTCAGTTCGGTGGATTCGCCAGAAAGATAGCCGAGCTCAGTCTGGCCGTAATGGGTTCGACGACCTGAGGGTCAGGATGTGGCTGAGCGGTACGAACAACCAGGTCAATCAAAAAGACGGCTGCCCGCTCAGCCGGGTTGAGCGGTGGCAGGAGCTGGGTGCCGTCCCGATCAAAATAGGACAACAGAAAACCGTCCGCAGGAATATTGCCGATAAAGGGCTGAGCAGAGCCACGCCCGGTCGCACGGCGGAGCATCTGATCCGGGGCATCGTAGGTATATCTGACCCGTTCGCTCGGATCATCCGGGCAGCCGTCTGCAGGCGAGTCAATACGATCTCCGCGAAAGTCATACTGTAAAGAAATCGCCTGCGCCTCGGCTACTAAGAGCCGTTCGAATCCGTCACACGTCCCGTCCCGGACCGGGCGTGCACCGGCCATACGCAGCTCTCTGACCAAAAAATCAATGGCCAATCGACCGCCCTGGCGTACGCTCAGCCGCGCTGTTTCCGCACTCAGGGTCTGCAGATTGAAACGGTAAAACCCATACAGCGCGAGCAAGAAAAGACTCGACACGCCCATAGCCACAAGCGTTTCGAGCAAGGTCCAGCCGGCTTGTCGCCAGGGAGAACGACGCTGAAGAACGAACGACAGCCCGCTCTTTTGATATCTGCGCAGTGTGGAGTGACTGCGGCGGGTTTGCATCTCTCTCGGTCCCTACCGATTCACAACCGTCACCAGGTCCACAGAGCGGGGGCCCTCGGCAAACCACGAGACCGTGACGTCAATGCGCGTGACTCCAGTCTCGGGTGAGTCAGGCCTCACCTGCCAGCTTCGGGTGTACTCTGGTCGTGGCGAGTCTTCACCATCCCGGAGCGGTTCAAAGGCCGCTCGAAACTCTTCCATCTTTTCTTGGGCTAAAATCGTTGCCTGGGTCACGTGCGCACTGACAGACCCGGCCCGAATGATCGTGGTGACTCCAGCCGCCAGCCCGAGCGAAGCAATCGCGAACACCGCCATGGCCACCAGGACTTCAATGAGCGAATAGCCACGACTCATAATAGTCGTTTTCTTATTTATGAGGGCATTTTGCACTCTCTACTACTATATCGATCTCTCTATTTCGCAAGAGGCCAGTCGGCTCATATGGGGAGTGGGTATAGGCCGCTGAGTTTCCAATTTGCGTCCTTTGTCTCGCCTCATCCGTCTGTATAAACAGACGCTGTTATACAGGAGGTTTTCGATGAACGGTCAATCTGCAGTAGAATTTGCGACTCCGGCCCGAGTCCACATCGGTTTGTCAGTTCGTGACACGGAGCGCTCCGCCATCTTCTATCAACACCTGTTCGCCCAGGAGCCGACCAAGGTGCGCCCCCGCTATGCGAAGTTCGAGGTTGCCGACCCGCCCCTGAACCTCAGCTTGGATGAAGATGCAAACCAACAGACCCGGCCCGGTTCGAGCGCTCACTTCGGGGTTCAGGTCAAATCGACTGAGACCATCGCTCGGATTGCCGCCCGGTTGCTCCAGAGATCCAGGTCGTACACGCAACCATACATTGCATCCTTTTCCGAGACCACATAGTTTTCAGACAGAGAGGGATGAAATCATGCCGCATGAAACATTGTTGAAATTCAATTACCCGGACACCCTGCTGCGCGAGTATACGCACTGGGCGGTCTTACTGCGTCCAAAGCAAGTAACGGTCGGTTCGCTTGTACTGGTGTGTAGCGATGAGGTCACGAGTATGGCGGAGGTCTCAGCCGAGGCGTTTGCCGAGTTGCATACGGTCACTGCTGACCTTGAAGGGGTACTCACACAGACCTTTGCCTTTGACAAGATTAACTATCTGTTACTCATGATGGTGGATAAGCACGTCCACTTTCATGTGATTCCACGTTACGCCACTCCGCGAACGGCCTGTGGCGTTGAGTTTTCTGACAGGGCATGGCCCACGCCCCCTGACGTCACACAAGCCGTGGAGCTGACCGAGCAGCAGTTCGCGGAATTACTCCAACTGCTCCGGACGGCGTGGCCGGCATAGCGGGATTGACACGCCCGGCCCGCTGGTGTCGGGGTCTGCTTCGCAGAAACATCGTGGTGAAAGTATACAGGGGGTTGCAAAATCTGCACTAACCGTTACTAAGCTGTAATTATGATGCATGCTGCTGTGGATGTGATGTTGGTGGATGTGGAAGGTGGCGAGCAGCAGCCCCGCTATTCGTCGCACAACCCTTTCAAAGCGCTCCTCCGTGACGTTTTATCCGATGCCTTTGTGGTACGTGATCTCGTGCGGAAGGGGAACAAGCTGTTTCTCTCTCAGCTGGAGCTGGACCGCATATGGTTTTTCTCAAAAGATGAGAGCCCGTTCAGCTTCCTGTGGATCTGTCAGCACCTGGCTCTCGACTCGCAGAAAATCCAAGCCTTGTATTTCTCTGCTGAGCCGGTGACGATCCCGCGTTGGTGGGCGGCATAACAGATTGTGTTCGTCACGAGAGCCGGGAAAGAGATTCGTCCTCTTCCCCAGCTCTCATAACAGGGCGAGTTTACTGCTCAGCCTTCACCTTGCGTAATGCCTCGGTCAAGAGCGGCACGACCTCGGCATAGTCGCCGACAATACCCAGATCGGCAGTCTTGAATATCGGCGCTTTCGCTTTTGTGTTGATGGCCACAATGGTGCCGGCCTTGCGCAAACCGACCATATGCTCGAACGCGCCTCGAATACCAATGGCAAAATACAGCTTCGGCGCGATCGCCCGGCCGGTGATGCCGACTTGATGTTGCCGGGGGAGCCACCCCAGGTCTGCAATATCCCGCGTCGAAGCCAGCGGCGCCCCACCTAATACATCGGCCAGGTGTTCGATCACAGGCAGATTCTCCGGCCCGCCGATGCCTTTCCCAACGCCAATGGCGAT
Organism: Binatia bacterium; assembly: GCA_963664395.2. Classification (GTDB taxonomy): domain Bacteria; phylum Desulfobacterota; class Binatia; order Bin18; family Bin18; genus Bin18. Next base: position 1,186,231 of record OY761159.2, read on the forward strand.
GTCCGCGGCATCCAGAGCCGCAGCTTTGGCTGCGTCGGCGCCCGTTTGTGACACGCGTTGCACCCGGCTGCGCACATCATCCTCAAGCGTCAGTCTTTCAATACGTGCCTGACGGCTGGGATCAGGCCGAGCCTGAGACAGCATGCCAGGTCGGACCGTTGCCATTTCGGGCGTCGTCTTAGACAGAATGGGCGCAACGATATTGCCGCCAAACGCGGGCTTGAGTTGCCGTAAGCGCCCCTGAGGGTCCACTTCCAAATCCACGCAATCGCCGGTGAGACCCAGGCCGAGCCGTGCGGCAACACGCGGGGCCAGATCGCGGCCAATCGCAGTTGAACCCAGCAGCAGCACCTTTGGTTTGTAGGCTTGAATCGCCTGACTCAACAGCGCGGCATAGAGATCGGTATCATAGCAAGCCAGACGGGCATCATCGGCCTGGTATACCACGTCAGCGCCATGCGTGGCTAAAGACGTGATATGGGCGTCGAGTCCGCTGCCGATCAAGACAGCACCTACTTCGCCGCCGTACTGCGCCGACAGCTCAACGGCTTTGCCTAAAAGCTCAAAGCTGACGGGCCGGAGGGTATTGCCTAAGGTTTCGGCAACAACCCAGACTGCTTTCCCCGGCTCGGGTTCAGCGATTCGTATCCCTTTTTCGCCGGCCGCGCTGTCATCCGCCCACGTCCCAAACAGACCGCGGGCTAAGAGTTCCTGGACCAGGGCGTCAATCTGTTCAGACAGTTCCCCTTCAAACACACGGTTTTCACGACTGTCTTCGACAGTTTGGACAGACTCCACCCAAGTCGGCGAGCCTGCGGCTCCAAATTGCGAAAGGTCCGATGAGAGATCGCGGGCCGTCACCGTCTCAATAGACTTCTCTTTGGCCGCTTCCCGCTCGGCCCTCTTGGGAAAGCGTTCCGGCGCCAGGTCTTCGGTAACAGAAATCAACGCCGGCAGGGGACAGTCAAGGATATCAAAACCGCTATCGGTCTCACGTTCAACACGGATAGTCTTCCCGTCGGTGTCGCGCGTTAATGCTCCCACGCCCGTCACCTGCGGAATGCCGAGTAGCTCGGCCACCTCCGGTCCGACCTGACCGGTTTCTGCATCCGTACTATGCCGGCCACACAGGATGAGGTCATAGCCTTCTTTCTCGCACGCCAAGGCTAAAGCGCGCGCCGTGGCCAGCGTATCCGCGCCGGCAAAGGCCCGGTCCGTCAAATGCACCACCCGGTCCGCTCCCAGGGCCAAGCAATGCCGGAGAGCCTCCTCTGCCTGTGGCGGCCCCATAGTGAGCGCAACCACTTCGCCGCCGTGTTCTTCACGCAGCTCAAGCGCTTTCAATAATCCACGCACATCAAACGAACTGACCTCGGACGGTACGCCCTCACGCTGGAGGGTTTTTGTTTCCGGGTCGAGCTGCATGGCCGAAACCACGGGGACTTGTTTCACCAACACAATACTCTTCATAGACACGCCCACTCCCTGGATAAAAGAAGTGCGCAGCAGCCTATCTTGCTTGTCCGCACAGCGTCAACCAAGCCGGCGCAACGTTGTCTGAATCGCGGTTTCTGGACCTGGAATATATTGATGAGTTTCTCGTCTGGATTGAATGAGAGGGCAGGATCCTCGGTGGTAGCTACTCACGCCCCGCGTCCGGGTGTATATTCGTCGGCAGGGAGGCTGTAGTAGGTAATGATCTTGCGCTCCTTAAACCACCAGCGACCGGCGTCTTTGATGAATTTGTCATCATAGCGACCAAAGGCGACCATGGGCTTATCAGTCGATTTTGTGATGGCGTCGGCATCCAGATAGCAGGTTGAGGTGGCTTCGTTGCCCGAGACTTCAATTACGGGCGACTCGATTTTGTGGCGCAGAAAGCGCACGCCGTTCCGTAGCGTCGTGTCGTAGTTGGCGTACCAGCCCTTAATGGCGTCTCGGCCCTTATAGCGTATGTCACTTTCATACACCGGAAGCAGAACCGCGTCGGTATGAAACAGCTCGGCGATTTCGTCTACCGTGCCACGGTCCACCACATGGCAGTAGGTGTGGAGCAGTTGCTGAATGGCAATAATGTCGTCCGCGTAAGACATGCCCGGCCCTCCTGTTGCGTGTTTATTGTCTCCGTCCCCGTATCCGCAGTAATTCATTAATCGTCAGGTCGATGTCCTCATCTCGCAACAGTGGTGCAGCGACGCGCTTACGCCGGACCGTATCAAGACTGATGTCCGCCGTGATAAAATCCTCCTCGTAATAGCGGCCTTTGGCCACACACTGTCCAAAAGGATCAATCACCTCTGAGCCGCCCCAGAATCCCACACCGTCCTCAAAGCCGACACGATTGGCATAGATCACAAACACGCCGAATGTTTCGGCATAGGCGCGATTCATCGACTCCCAATAGCGCGCGTTCTCGTCCCGTTCCGTGTTGTCAGCAATACCGCGTAACGGACTGGATGACGGACAGATAAGCAGCAGGGCTTGATCGAGGGCCGCAATACACACAGTAGACGGATGCCACAGATCTTCGCACACCAGGACTGCTGCGCGACCATATGGGGAGTCAAAGGCTCGAACGGTATTCCCACGAGCGAAATAGCGCTGCTCGTCAAACATGCCATAGGTTGGCAGATAGACCTTGCGATGGACGTGTTGGATGTCGCCCGCACTGAGATACACGGCTGAGTTATAAAAGCAAAAATCCGGGCTCTCTTCGACCAGTCCGGCCACGCAGGACACCGACTTGCTGAGCTCCTTCAGTCGAGTGAGCTCAGGCGCGTCTTGACGCAGGGCGACCGTCGCCACCATGTCGCGTAAGTGATAGCCGGTCAAACTCAATTCGGGAAAGATGAGGAGGGCAACGCGCTCATCCTTGGCCTGGACAATAGCCTGTTCGTAGAGGGCCAGGTTTGCCGCAACATCTCCAAGGCGAGGGTTGATCTGGGCAATGCCGATTTTGAAGTGCGTTTTCACGGTGATGCGCTAGGTACGATCAGCTTCCTTTTCCAAACAGGCTGTTCAGCCATCTGACTAAGGCGCGCCACAGATTCACCAGTGGCCCGTGTTTGACCTCTTCATCCGGCGAGGCTTGGATCTCGGCTTCCAGGGCCGTGAAGAACTGACCGATCAGCATCTTGGCAGCGCCGTCCACCATGCGTTGTCCAACACTGGCCAGCAGCCCGCCGATCTGGACATCGCCGTGGTAGGTGAGCACGGTCTGGCCGTCTTGCTCGGCTAAATCGACCGTACCCGATCCCTTGAGAAAGCCCTGTTTCCCTTTGCCGTCCAGGCTGAGCTTGTAGTGCACGGGCGGCTGGAGCTCCTCCATTCTGACTTTGCCGTTGTAGACCCCTTTGATCGCGGCCACACCGACCTTGATCTCCCCGCTGTATTCATTGTCACCGCTCTCTGTCAGGCTCTCACAGCCGGGCATGCACTTGGCGAGCTGATGCGGGTTGATCAGGAAATTCCAAACCTTCTGTTGGGAGGCCGGAATGATTCGCGTTCCGTTGAGTTTCATAGTCGTTATCCTGTGCGGTCGGCCGCACCTTATGTTCTGAGTGGTCGGAAGAATGCGCGGACATCATTGACCAACAGTTCAGGTTCTTCCATTGGCGCAAAATGCCCACCCGACGCCATCGGCGTCCAACGCTGTAAATTATAATACCCCTCGGCCCACTTCCGCGGCATGAGAACGACTTCTTCTGAAAAAACGGCAACGCCGGTCGGGGCCTGGACAATCGGCGTTTTCGCATGAGACGGCTTCCAGGGGTTATGCGTCGCTTCATAGTAATAGCGCGCGGACGTGCCAAAACTCCGGGTGACCCAGTATAGCATCATGGTGGTGCATAGATCGTCCTTACTGAAGCGTTTTTCGACATCCCCGTTGCAGTCACTCCAGGTGCGGCGCTTTTCAAGGATCCAGGAGCACAATCCCACCGGAGAGTCATTCAGCGCAAAGGCCAAGGTCTGCGGTTTGGTGGTCTGCAAGGCGGAATAGCCGCTCTCCGCGGTAAAAAAGTTCAGGTTCTTCTCGTACCAGCCCTCCTCACCCGGCCCATACTCGGACGCCGCGGGCATGGAGCCGACAAAAATATCCAGCGGGACCATGAGATTGATATGACAGCCAAGCAGGTGCTCGGCGTATTTATGTCCCAGTTGGGCGGTAATCAGCGCACCCCAGTCGCCGCCTTGAGCCGCGAATTTCTGATAGCCCAGGACATCCTGCATGAGCCTGACCCAGAGGTCTGCCGTCCGCCAGAAGTTGATGCCCGGTGTTGTCAGCGGGGTGGAAAATCCATACCCCGGCAAGGACGGCACAACGACATCAAACGAGTCGTTCGGGTCACCACCAAACGCGGCCGGATCGGTCAACGGCCGAATGACTTTGTGAAAATCCCAGAAGGTCCACGGCCAGCCGTGGCTCAGGATCAGCGGGGTCGGATTCGGGCCTTTGCCCGGCTCGTGGATGAAATGAATCGGAATGCCGTCAATAGTCGTCTTATAGTGGGAGAAGGCGTTCATATCGCGCTCGTGTGCGCGCCAGTCGTAGTCGGTGCGCCAGTATTCGACCACTTCTTGGAGGTAGGCTTGATTTGTCCCGTACGCCCAGTGCTCGTTGGCAAACTCGCCCGGCCAGCGCGTCTTTACCAGCCGCTCCCGTAAGTCAGTCAATACCTCGTCCGGAACAGAAATCGTAAACGCTTCTTTGTTCATGACCACCCTCCTTTTTGGCCCATCCATTGTGCTCGACACCCAGATACTGCCCTTCCCTACTGCTGACAAGAGGGGCGTCTTCCCTAACAGGAACCCGACTATCGGGCGGAGTAAAAGGTCAGTCCACCTCGACTGCCGCCGGCGACATGTCGGGCCGCGTCTCGAACTGGGCTGAAATTCCTTCCAACTCTTTCCCGGAGATTGTCTCTTTCTCCAAGAGTGCCTGAGCTGCTCGACGCAGAAGAGGCAGCTTGGCCTGCAATATTTTTGTTATCCGCGCGTATTGTTCGTCGATAATACGGCGGACCTCATCGTCAATTTCCCGAGCGGTTTCTTCGCTGTAGTCACCCGGCCCGTGCGGTTGGCTGTTTTGTAAAAACATGGGCTGGCGCTCCTGGTCAAAGCTTTGCTGACCGAGTCTGGCGCTCATACCGTAGGCCTTGACCATGCTCTTGGCCGTATCGGTTGCTTTGAGCAGATCGTCTCGGGCTCCAGTCGAAACCTCCTGGTAAATCAGCTCTTCGGCCACTCGTCCGCCAAGGAGTACGGCAATTTTGTTTTCCAACTCGGATTTGGTCATCAGAAACCGATCTTCGCTCGGCAGTTGGAGTGTATAGCCCAACGCCGCGACGCCGCGCGGAATAATCGAGATTTTTTGGACTGCATCCGACCCTGGTAACGACATGCCGGCCAAAGCATGTCCAATCTCGTGATGAGCGACGCGCCCTTTTTCTTTTGGGCTTAAGACGCGGTTCTTCTTTTCCAGTCCGGCAATCACCCGCTCTACCGCTTCCTGGAGGTCGGGCAAGCCAACCGTGTCTTTGCCGCGCCGGACCGCAAGCAGCGCCGACTCGTTGACGATATTGGCCAGGTCCGCGCCGGCAAAGCCCGGAGTCATAGCGGCAATCACCTCCAGGTCGGTTTCAGACTCAAGAGGAACGGAGCGGGCATGCACCTGAAGAATGGCCAGACGGCCGATTTTGTCCGGACGGTCTACCACCACGTTGCGGTCAAAACGGCCGGCCCGCAGCAGGGCTTGGTCCAGGATCTCAGGCCGGTTGGTGGCAGCCATCAGAATGACCCCGACCCGCTGATCAAACCCGTCCATTTCCACCAGGAGCTGGTTGAGGGTCTGTTCCCGCTCATCATGCGAGACCGGTCCCATGCCGCGCGCTTTGCCCAGGGCGTCCAGTTCATCCATGAAAATAATGCAGGGGGCTTTTTCTTTGGCCTGGGTAAAAAGGTCGCGGACGCGGGCCGCCCCAACGCCGACAAACATCTCCACAAACTCTGAGCCGCTAATCGAGAAAAACGGAACCTGGGCTTCTCCCGCCACTGCTTTGGCCAGAAGCGTTTTCCCCGTCCCCGGCGGTCCAACCAGCAGAATGCCTTTCGGGATTTTCCCCCCCAGCCGACTGAATTTTTCCGGCGTCTTGAGAAACTCAATGACCTCCTGGAGCTCAATCTGGGCTTCTTCGACCCCGGCCACATCGGTGAAGCGGACTTTGACATCCTGCTCCATATAGATCTTGGCTTTACTCTTCCCGATCGACATAAAGCCACCACCGAATCCGCCTCGCTGGGCCATCCGCCGCATCAGAATCAGCCAGACGCCAAAGAATAACAGGACAGGCAGCATCCAGGACAGCAGGTCTCTGACAAGCGTGTTCTCAATTTCACCGGCGAAGCGCACCCCGCGCGTGGCCAGTTGCTCTGCCAAGTCGGATTCCACCCGAACCGTCACAAACTGGCTCGGATGTCCTTCGACGTGATCTTTGAGCGTCCCTTGGATATAGTGCTGGGTGATACGGATCTCTGCGATGCGGCCGTCATCCACGTATTCCTGAAACTGGCTGTAGGGGATCTGTTCGATGCTGGTCGCCTGCATCCATAAGCCATGCAAGATGACGACCCCCCACAGGGCAATGAAAAGATACCAGATGTTAAACTTTGTCTTTTTGTCCATAACCGCTCTATTATAGCGTGCCGAAGCCGACTGCATAGCCAGTCCGGTACTTCTTGTGGTGAGGAAAGAACATGCAGCTATTACGATCAATCGGAGCAGACGACATTGACGTTACAAACTGCGGATTTCATCATGCAGGCAAAGGCTGGGGAAGCCATTCCCCAAATACAAATAGTGGATGCTAGTCAGGCGCTGGTATCATAGGAGGGAGGATCCATGTTCTGGTTTGGTTTTATCGTTGGTGCGGTCTCGGCCACCGTATTTATTCTGTACGGTAATGGTGAGCTGCTGGTGAAACTCCGCGATCAGATAAAAAGCGCCGCTGACCGGTTTTGGGAGTCGCAGAAAAAATAGGCGGCCCTTCTACCGATTGCTCACAGCGCTCTTTCTTTGGGGAATCTATACCTTGGGTAGTATATATCCATTGACCCACGGAAAGCCGGGTAGTGTCTCACTTTGAAATTGCTTCTCCTCGCCGCTGATTGCCTGCCCATCTTTTTCGACGCCCTCGTCATTTTTTTCACTTCCTACTAATTTTGGTAGGGACAAGGGCGGCAAATTATGCACAGTATCCCTTTATCAGCGAGGCCAAAACACTGCGGCAGGCGGAGTCAAGGTCCGCCATACGAGAGCGAAAGCCAAAGGATTCAAACTGAGACACTACCGAAAGCCGGGGCATCGCTGGCAAAACGGCGGGAGTGGGCATCAAAGCCCGGCCTGACCCTCAAACGGGGGGCAGCGCTACGTTCCACCCCGTCAGGAGAGTATGAAGCGACCCCGCGCAACAGGAATCAGGGCATGGGCCGGACCGGGGAACAGGCTGCTGGGGGCAGTGGCGACGCTCCTGCTGCTGGTCGGGCCCGTCCGGGCGCAGTCCAGCGACAAACTCCCAGAGCCGGGCGGGCGGTCAATTGAGGCGCTGCTGGCCCAGAAAGCGCAGCGGACGTCCGCCCAGCGGAAGGTCAGCTCGCAACTCCTGGACGCGGCGGGGGGCACGCAGCCCCCGGCGGACGGTGCCGCCCGCCGCCGGGCACCGGACCCGGGCGTCGCGGATGAATTGGTCACGGTAGACATTCGGGCGGACGTGACGCCCGCGGTGCTGGCGCGTATCCGGGCCTTGGGCGGCACGGTACTGAGCAGCCTGCCGAGATACCGGGCCATCCGGGCGCGACTCCCGCTGGCTGCGGTAGAAAAGCTCGCCACGCTGGACGCGGTCCAGTTCATCCGCCCCGCCGACGAGGCGATCACGAACCAGTCGCTGGAGCGCTCAGCCGTCGCCCGGACGACTGGGGCAGGAAACGAACGCAACACGTCCGAGGGCGATGTGGCCCACCGGGCGGACAAGGCGCGTGAAACGCACGACGTCGATGGGACGGGTATCGGTATCGGCGTGCTCTCGAATGGGGTCGATACGCTCGCCGAGCGACAGGCGACAGGCGACCTGCCGGCCCGGGTGACGGTACTGGCGGGACAGACGGGAGAAGGCGACGAGGGGACGGCGATGCTGGAGATCGTCCACGATCTCGCGCCCGGCGCCGAGTTGTACTTTGCCACGATACTTGGAGGGCAGGCGCAGTTTGCGGCGAACATTGAGGCGCTGTGCGCCGCGGGCGCGGACGTCATCGTCGACGATGCGATCTATCCCATTGAGCCAGCCTTTCAGGACGGCATCGTCGCCCAGGCAATTAACGCGGCGGTCGCCGACGACTGCGTCTACTTCTCCATGGCCGGTAATGGCGGCAATCTGAGCAGCTACAGCGGCCGTCGGGCCGGCGTCTGGGAGGGCGACTACGCCGCGGGAAGCGCCCTGGTCGTGAGCGGCGAAACGGTCGGCGTCCGCCACGACTTTGACAGCGGCCCGGGGGTGGCGGTTGAGAACCCGGTCACAAGGGACAGCGAGCACGAATTTGTGCTGCAATGGGCCGACCCGCTCGGGGCGTCCGCCAACGACTACGACCTGTTTCTGGTTGACAACAACGGCAACGTGCTTGACAGCTCGACCACCACGCAGGACGGCACCCAGGACCCGATTGAGTCCATCCGCTCGCGGAGAATTAACCACCTCGGTGACCGCCTCGTTATTGTCAAGGTATCGGGTGAGGATCGCTACCTGCGTCTGAACAACGTCGGGGCATGGTTCACCAGCGTGACCGCCGGCCAGACCTTCGGGCATAATGCGGCGTCCAACGCCATCACCGTGGCCGCTGTCAATGTCACGACCGCCGGCGGTGAGGGCGGCGTCTTCAACGGCACGGAATCGGTCGAATGGTTCAGTTCGGACGGGCCACGGCGGATATTCTTTCGCCCGGACGGTGCGGCCATCACGCCAAGTGACTTCTCATCCAGCGGTGGGCAGTTGCTCCAGAAACCGGATCTGACTGCGGCGGACCGGGTGTCAACGGCGACTCCCGGCTTTGAGACGTTCCCAGGCACCTCGGCAGCGGCACCGCATGCGGCGGCAATCGCGGCGCTGATGCTGGAAGCGGCCGGCGGACCCACCAACGTCACGCTGGACGAACTCCGTAAGGCAATGACCGACACGGCGCTTAACATCGGGGACACCGGCGCTGACCGTGATTCCGGTGCTGGGATCGTCATGGCGCCGGGCGCGGTGGAGGCGGTTGCTGTGGCGGACCGCAACGGGGTGCCGGAGGCGTCGGGCACATTAGCCTCCCAATCGCTGGCGCCCGGCGGCGCTACGGCCACCATCGGCGTGGCAAGCGCGTTCACCGATCCAGATAGTCACGCATTGACCTATACGGCGCTGTCGGACAATACCGCCGTAGTGACGACCAGCGTGGCGGGGTCCCGGTTGACACTGACATCCTGGGGGCCGGGCGAAGCCAAGGTGACGGTGCGGGCGACCGACCCCGAAGGGCTGAGCGCGATTCAGATCATGTCGGTAACGGTCGTGTGGGGAGACGAGGACTATGACGCCGATGACGACAACCTGATTGAGGTCGGCACGCTGGCGCAACTCGACGCCATGCGCCATGACCTGAACGGGGACGGCGTGGTGGATAGCGGGGCGGACGCGCAAGCGTACTACGCGGCGTTTTCCGAACCAGAACAGGGCATGGGCTGCGCGGACGACTGCTACGGGTACGAGCTGACAGAAGACCTGGACTTCGACACTAATAAAAACGGCCGGGCTGACGCGGGCGATGCCTACTGGAACGGCGGGGCGGGTTGGAACCCGATCCGCGGAAGAATCATCTCCTCGTTTGGCCTGCATTTGATCACCAGCGGGTTCGCGGCGACCTTTGAAGGTAACGGACATACGATTGCCAACCTGTATATCAACCGCAATGTCACGGCCGTCGGTCTATTCGGTGCGGCCTACTCGCGGGCCATCCGCAACGTGGGAATAGTAAACGCCAACGTTACGGGACAGAGCAGCGTCGGCGCCCTGGCCGGAATCAAGCTGGGCGACCTCAGTGGCAGCTACGCCACCGGTCGCGTGTCGGGGCAGGACGGTGTCGGCGGCTTGGTTGGCAGCCATCGCGGCTCCATAGCTGCCAGTTACGCGACCACGCAGGTGTCGGGACAGAACAATGTCGGCGGACTGATCGGCAGCAACTACCTGGGGACCGTGATTGCCTGCTATGCGACCGGCCGCGTGTCGGGTACTGCCAATGTCGGTGGCTTGGTTGGGCTGAACAGCAGCGACGATGAGGTCATTGCCAGCTATGCTACGGGCCACGTGTCGGGCGTCAGCAATGTCGGTGGTCTGATCGGAGACAACCAAGGCACTGCCTCCAACAGCTACTGGGATATGAGCACCTCGGGACAGACAACCGGAACCGCAGGCCAGACAACGGCGCAATTACAGTCACCCACGGACTACAGCGGCATGTATGCGGACTGGAACGTGGACCTGGACGGTGGCGGCACGGCGGACGACCCGTGGGACTTCGGGCTAAGCGACGAATATCCGGTGCTGGCCGTGGACTTCGATGGGAATGAGGACGTGACGTGGAAGGAGTTCGGCTACCAGCTCAGAGCCGGTCCGACCTTGATGGCGACTCCTGGGGCAGGAGAGGTAGCCCTGCGCTGGAACGCGGTGGACACGGACCCATGGAACCCGTCACCGCCGGACGTGACCTATACCGTCTATCGTAAGACTGACGCCACCATCACGGTCCTTGCCCAAGGCATCAGCGGGACGACCTACACTGATACCGGCGTGTCCATTGGCTCCACCTACACCTACCAGGTGGCGGCGGTGGTGGAGGGTGGGGAAGCGACGCGCAGCGCGCTGGTGATGGTGACCGCCCCCAACCATCCGCCGACGTTCCTGTCCTCCGAGGACGGCATGCGTACTGTGGCCGAGAAGACCGGGGAGAATGTGAACATCGGCGACCCAGTGAAGGCCACCGACCCCGACGACCCCACCCTGACCTACAGTCTGGGCGGCCCGGACGCGGCGTCTTTCACCATCACCGAAAGGACCGGCCAGTTGCGGACCAAAGCTGAGTTGGACCACGAGACCCAGCCGCTCTACTCCGTGACGGTGAGGGTGAGCGACGGCAAGGATGTCGATGGTACCGCTGACCCGACGGTCGACGCCACCATCCCTGTGACGCTCACCGTGACCGATGCCCCAGGCACAGTGACGCTCCCGTCGACGCCGCCTCTAGTGGGTACGATGCTGCAGGCGACCCTGACTGACCCCGATGGGCTCGGGTCCTCTGCGACCTGGAAGTGGGAACGGTCGCGGGACCAGAGCGTCTGGACCCTTATCCGTGAGACCTCCACCGGGGAGCCCGCCAACAGCTACACCCCGGTGGCTACCGATATAAACGAATACCTCCGGGTCACCGTGCAGTACACTGACGGCCACGAGACGCCCGACAAGGAGGCAGGGAGCGTCTCCCAGCGTGTCTCGGCCCGGCGGCCGCCGCCGCCGCCACCGCCCGGTCCTGGTCCCGGCGGTGGCGGCGGTGGTCCTGCCTGCACGGAGGACGACGTGCACGGCAACACTGCTGCCACCGCCACTGACATTGCGCTGTCTGCGGTGACTGCCGGGGCCATCTGTCCCGCCGCAGACGTGGACTATTTTACCGTCACCGCCCCCGGCCGGGGCCTCCTCTTTGTAGACACCCCGAGGGGCGTGCCGACCCGCGGGACCATCTGGCAAGACGGGATGGTCCTGGCATCCGGCCCTACGGGTAGGCAGCCGGATGACCGGCTTGGCGCCCGTGTGCAGGCCGGCTCAGTCGTCGTGGCCGTGCAAGGCCAAGGGGGAGCGATCGGGACGTATGCCGTCGAGATCACCTTGGTGCAGGGCACTCTGGAGAACCCCGGCGCTGATTCGTTCCAAAGCGGGGTGGGCGTGCTGTCGGGCTGGGTGTGTGAGGCAGCGGTGGTGGAGCTTGAGTTGAACGGGATACCGCAGGAGGCGGCGTATGGCACCGAGCGATTAGACACAGCCGGGGTGTGTGGGGACACGGACAACGGCTTTGGGCTGCTGTTCAACTGGAACCTGCTGGGGGATGGGGAGCATACGGTGGTGGCCTGGGTCGATGGGGCGGAGTTGGGCCGGGCGAGCGTGACCGTGACGATCTTGGGGGCGGAGTTTCTGCGGGGTGTAACGGGGACGTGTGAGGCCGGAGACTTCCCGACGCTGGGTGAGCGCGTGACACTCGTGTGGCAGCAGAATAGTCAGAACTTTGTGATTGCGGGGGGCAGTCCCCCGGCCGGGGCTACCACGGGCCGGACGAGTGCCCTGATGGGGTTTCTGGAGAATCCGGGTCCCAATTCCTTTCAGAGTGGGGTCGGGGTCCTCTCGGGCTGGGTGTGTGACGCAGACCGGGTCGAGATAGAGATCGGGGCCGCCGGACGACAGGTGGCGGCGTATGGAACGGAGCGGCTGGACACAGCCGGGGGGTGTGGCGATACGGATAATGGCTTTGGGTTGTTGTTCAACTGGAATCTGTTGGGGGACGGAGAGCATACGGTGGTGGCCTTCGTGGATGGGGTTGAGTTAGGCCGGGCGACGGTGCGGGTAGCGACCTTGGGGGAGGAATTTCTCCGGGAAGCCGAGGGGGAATGTACGGTGACGGACTTCCCCGTGCTGGGCGAGACGGTGACGCTGGAGTGGCAGCAGAATAGCCAGAACTTCGTAATCACGGCGGTAGAGTGAGTGGTCGGCACGGGGAGGTCTATGATTCCTCTTTCTCTGAACGGTCTTTTTTATTTCGCTCGCTTTGTTCGCTTCCTGGCCTTGTGCTAGAGTTCGGGCACGCAAGAAGTGTGTGCAGAAAGCACGTCATAAGGAGGGCAGGCGTATGGCAAAGCCGCTGGATGGAATTCGTGTCCTGGATTGGACCATATGGCAGCAGGGGCCGGTCGCGACTATGATGCTCGGCGATTTGGGCGCTGAGGTCATCAAACTTGAAGAACGCGTGGGGGGCGACCCCGGGCGCGGCGTGATGCAAATTGCCGGTGCCAAAACCGGCACGCGCAATTACTATTTTGAAGCCAACAACCGGCATAAAAAGAGCATCACGCTTGACCTCAAGAAGCCCGAGGCAAAAGAAATCGTGTATAAGCTGGTCGAAAAGTCGGACGTCTTTGTCCAGAACTATCGCAAGGGCGTGGCGGCTAAGCTCGGACTCGATTATGCCACCCTCTCGCAATACAACCCCAAGCTGATCTATGCCAGCGCAACCGGCTATGGTCCGAACGGGCCGGACGCGGGCGAACCCTCCTTCGACTATATGGGCTTGGCCCGGTCCGGGATCATGACCGCGGCGGGTGAGCCGGATATGGAACCCATGAACATTACCGGCGGTATCGCCGACCAGATGGGCGCCATCATGCTGGCCCACGGGATTACCGTGGCCCTGTTGGCACGCGAACGCCTGGGCATCGGCCAGGAGGTCGATACCTCACATCTGGGCAGTATGATGGCCCTCCAGGGGCTCAATCTGGCCTGTCGCCTGACACTGGGTAAAGAGTTCAAACGTTTTTATCGCACCAAAGCGGTGAACCCACTCTGGAATCACTATAAGTGCCAGGACGATAAATGGCTCTGTCTGGCCATGCCGCAAGCCGACCGCTACTGGTCGGATTTCTGCAAGACGCTCGGTATTCCGGAGCTGGAGAAAGACCCGCGCTTTGAGAATATGAAGGTGCGCGGTCACAACGCCGAGGAGATCATCGCTATTGTCGATCAAATTTTTGCCTCAAAGCCCCGCGCTGAATGGATGCAAATTCTGAGAGACGGCGGTGATTTTATCTACACGCTGGTGAATAATGTCACGGATCTGCCGGATGACCCGCAAATGCAGGTCAACGACTATGTGGTGGATTATGATCACCCCACCTGGGGCGAGACGCAGATCGTCGGCTCCCCGTTGATCTTGAGCAAGACGCCGGCCGACCCGAAAGCCCCGGCGCCGGAGTTCGGCGAGCATACCGAACAGGTTCTGGTCGATATGCTGGGCTATTCCTGGGAAGAGGTTGGGAAGTTGCGAGAGTCTGAGGTCCTGTAGGGGCTTCCGGAGGGGCAGCCCGTGTGGCTGCCCGTGTCGCTACGACCAAACAACTCGATGCCGCAGCTCTTCTCCCCGCACATAACGCCGTAAATTCTCCAGCCACAGTTCACCTACCCGCGGCAGATACAGCGGCGAGGTTGAGGCCGTATGCGGGGTGATAAACACATTCGGCATATTCCATAAGTCATCGTCCGCCGGCCACGGTTCTGTGGGCAGGACATCGAGGCAGGCGTGTCGAATCGTTCCCGCCCGCAGCGCGTCTTTGAGCGCAGCAATATCGACGATGACTCCCCGAGCAATATTGATCAGCGTAGCAGAGGATTTCATCACAGCCAGCGCATCCGCACCAATTAACCCGTACGTCCGGGAGGAGGCCGGAATGGCCACAATGACAAAATCGGCCTCGGGAAGAAACCGGTGGAGGTCGGCCAGCGTGCCTTGTCGATCAACCCCGACCACGGGTTCGGTTGATTGACGGATGCCGAGAATCCGCATCCCAAAGCCGGTCAGCATGGCAACAATGCGACTGCCAATGGCACCGAGGCCGACGACCAGAGCGGTTTTGTCGCTCAAGCTTTCAAGCCCGAGTTCTTGCCAGCGATGCTGGCGTTGATGGGCGGACAATTCACCAAAACGTTTTGCCGACCACAGCACAAAGCCCACGGCAAACTCAGCCACCTCAGGCGCGTTTGTGCCGGGACTGTGGGAGACGAGCGCGCCTTTGGCCCGCATGGCATCATAAAAACGGCCGTCTGTCCCGGCGTCTTCGGTATGCGCCCAGCGTGGCTGAGGAAGCTGTATCGCGGTCTCTATGAATGTTTTGCGATACGCGTCGCCGGCTAACACGACGAGGTCGCAGTCATCCGGCGAGGCGGACCACGAGCCGTCCGGCTCAATCAAGGCCCAGCGCAGTTCCGGCACAATTGCGCGGGCTTGTTTTCCAAAACGGGCGAAAAATTCTCGGCCGGCGGCGACTTTCATCAGGCCCTCCCTTCAAGATTTACGGCGCCGGCTGAAGCAGCGTCTTCTGCTCCGTCACCGCGCTAATCTTGTCTCGGGAATACAAAACGGGGAAATACTGCCCGCCGGCCCACAGACCGGACAGGTCGCGATAATGCGCATGGGCGGGGTCGCCAGCCTGTCCGGGTGTATTGATACCCAATGACCGGTTCCAGTCACTGAGGTCGGCGATCAGCCGAAAGGAAGCGCCCACCGTCTGCATATCCTCGCTGCCGGTATTATTGATCGTAAAGCTATCGCCACCGCGAGGAATGGGGCCAACTTCGAGCCGGGCTCGGAGTTCATCGTTCACCGCGGCGCTCAGCATGTGTTTGACAACGATGTGGTGGTAGGCTGTCTGGCCATACGTCCAGTGGTCCATGTTCGGGCCAAAGCGGGCGACGAGGGCTTGGACGGCGGTCTCAAAACTCTCACGCACAAATTGATCTCGTCCGGCGAGTGGATCAGGACCATAGCTCCCATCCGGCGCCAGCAGGCTGTTGATGACAGGCGTCAGAGTTGTGTCAGAAAAAGATTCCGGTTCGGGGACGTGCAGGTTCCGAAATTTCTCCCAGAGCTGCCGTTGCCAGGCAGCATAGATCCCCGCTGCAACGGACTCTTTATCAAGCACGAAATCCCACGCCCGGAGCTTTTTGACAGCCGCCCGGACGAGCGGGTCGGCTGACTCCAAATCTTTAAGAAACGGCACGAGCAAACGCGCCGGAATCGAATACTCGTCGTTTTGGAGCTGTATCATCTCACGGGCGGTCAGGCGGGTGCCTTGGGCCAGCACTTCCGCAATCCGGGCGAACCGATACGGCTCAAGCCAGAAATAGCTGATCGGATAGGGATAGCCGAGCGGCAGATTCTCCTGATTGGCGGTCGCAATAAATCCTTCGGGCGGATTCAGACTATGCGGCAGTTCTTGAATCGGCACATAGCCGTCCCACTCAAAGCGTCCATCCCCAGGCACGGGAACGAGACCGTTCCAGTTCGGTCGTTGGGGAACGACACCGACCGCCTGCCAACCGATATTGCCCTGCGTATCGGCCCAGACCATGTTCTCTGAGGGCGCGCGTGAATATGCACACGCCGCGCGAAATTCCTGCCACGTTTTAGCCTGATCCATGCGCAGGCTGGCCAGATACGGCACCCCACCGATATCGAGCCAAGCGGCCCGCAGGGCAAAGGCCAGGTGGCGTTTCGGGTCTTCTGCCAGGACGGGGCCATGCCGGGTATATTTCAGTTCCACTGCGGTTACGTCTTGGCCTTTGACAGGGACAGTCTCTTGGACAATACGCATGTCCTCCCATGCCCCCCGGTACCAATACTGATTCGCATTGTTTGGATTGGTCTTGTACACGTACAAGTCTTCGGCGTCGGTGGGGAAAATCGTCAGCCCCCAGGCTCCCTGCTCATTATGTCCGATGGAAACGCCGGGCAGATGGGGTTCACCGCCGCCGATCACGTTCCAGCCCGGCGCAACGAGATGTACCCAGTAGCGCAGCGAGGGCACGGCTATTGAACGGTGCGGGTCATTCACCAGAAGCGGCTGCCGAGAGAGTGTCTTGGTACCGCTCACTACCCAGTTGTTGCTCCCCTCGTCCGCGGCCCTTCCGGCGAGCGAGGCAGCCTGAGTGACGGCTTCGCTTGTAGCCGTTGCCCGGTTCTTTGGATCGACAATGTCTTCGGGCGCAAACTCGACGGCCGCACGCGCGGCTTGATAATATCGGAGAACGTCACTGGGAATCGTGGCCAGATCAAGCCCCTCGGGGCTAGTCAGCGCAGGGACGCCGGGATGCAGGTGCAGCATCATCCGAATCGCGTCGGGCGACATGGTTTGCAGCGCCTTTGCAATCAACACCTCAATTTCCAGATTGAGAAAGATGCCGCCGATCCGTGCCAGCACGATGTCCGGCGTCCACGGCTGCGGGGTGATGCCCAGCAGGCCGAATTCGAGCGGCAAGAGATCGGGGTGTTCCCCCACATGCTGAATATAGGCGTTGATGCCCGTCACAAAAGCGGTGATAATTTCTTTTCCAGCCGGGTGGTAGAAGCCATACTCCTGCTCCAGGTCGCCGCGAAAGCGCAGCAGCCGCGCCCCGATATCGCGTTCCAAGGCTTTCGGCCCCTGGACCTCGGCCATTGTTCCAGTGACACGCCGTCGCCAGATCTCAAGCTGAAACAGGCGGTCTCGTGCGGCGTTATAGCCTTGGGCGAAAAACAGGTCGTGTTGATTCTTGGCATAGATATGGGCAATGCCCCAGCGGTCGGTCAGGATTTCGACCGGCTCACGGAGACCGGAGACGCGCAGTGTTTCCATTCCATCCTCCTGAACGCTAGGCTGAGGCACGACCGCGGCTCGACCCAGGGGCGGAGTGAGCCAAGCGGCGACACACAAGAAGAGGGCAAGCAAAGATGCAGCTTTTGCAACCGTCGGCATAGTCGCTCCTGTCACCCGCCTAGTCTTGGTCACGCCTCGTCAATCGGTGGTAATACGTCGGGGGTGATCTGATAGCCGTCCGCCAACGCATTGGTGCTGTTGAACAGCGCCACAATGGCCATCACTTCGCCCAGCGTTTCGGTGTCACAGCCCAGCTTGCGCAGGGCCGCGGTGTGGGAGTTGATACAGTAGGCACAGCCGTTGGTGGCCGAAACGGCCAAAGCGATAATCTCCCGCGTGCGGGGATCGAGGGGCGATTCCCGGCCACTCGCCTCGGGGTGCATGAGCGCCTTCAGCCGGGTCCAGATCATCTCCAGATTATCCGGATGGCTGGCCAGCACCCGCCAGAAATTCGGCACTGCCGGAATGCCCTTGGTGGCTTTGATGTCGGCATAAATCTCCGCGACTTTACCGCTGGATTCTTCTTCCGCGACCATGCGCACAGTTGCAGCCTGTGTCATAACACTCCCTCCCTCGCCCCTTCAGATTGCTGCGCTCAGGGTGTCCCAAAAAGAAACAGAAAGAAAGGGCGGAGGATACGCCGGAGGATTGCCAGAGTACAGCGAGAGAGTTGCGGCCGTGTCAGAAATTCCGTACAGCAGTCTCTAAGGAGGGTACATATGGCGATTCTGATTACTGGAGGCACCGGGTTTTTGGGCCGGCATTTGACACGGCATTTGGTTCAGTCGGGCGAGAGTGTCGTCATTCTCGATACCGTGCCGAATCGGCAGGTTGTCGCTGACGTGGCCGACCAAGTAAAGGTTTTGCAGGGTGATGTCATGGAAGTGACCGCGCTCATGGACGTGATCCAGCGCAATAAAATTGAAGGGGTTATTCACCTCGCCTACTATCTGGGGACCGGCGGCATCCGCAATCCGCTGCCGTCGATTAACGTGAACTGTATTGGCACGACACATATCTTTGAGGCCGCCCGGCTGAGCGGCCTCAAGCGCGTGGTGTATATGAGTTCGGTCGCGGTGTTTCCCGAGCGCACGGCCAACAGCGCCCCGGAGTTGGGCGAAGACGACCCGCCCGCGCCGTCCACCAGCAACCAGGCCGGCCTGTACGGCGCGTGTAAGTTATTCAACGAGCATACCGCAGACTATTACAATCACGCCTATGGCATGGACTTTATTGCGATCCGGCCGACCTCGGTGTTTGGCGAGGGACGCGGCCAACGCCGGGGGGCAGCGGGGGATCATTTTATGGTGGCACCGGAGTTGGCCTTGCTCGGCAAGCCGGTCGTTATGCCGCCGGACGAGCAGATTGCCGACTGGCTGTACGTGGCCGATGCCGCAGAGGTCTTTCGCCGGGCGTATCACCTCGAAAACCCGCAATCCCGCGTGTTCAACATGGCCGGCCCCAGCCGCAAGACGGGCGAGATTACGGCCTATCTGCGCGAGCTGCTACCCGCCGCCAATATCTCAGTCAGTGATAAACCCACAGCCATGACCTCACTGGTCAAAACCGACCGTCTACGGACCGAACTGGGCTTCACACCCAAGTATACGGTCGAGGACGGCATCCTGGCTTATTTGAACGACGTGCGCAAACGCGAAGGAATGCCACTGGAGCCACGGTAGGACTGAGTTTTTCCCTGGAATCGTGCCATCCGCCGCCATAGCGTTATTGGCTGTCAGGCGTGTCTTCTGGCAGTGGTACCAAGATTACATGCACTGAGTCCTGACTCAGTGCATGTACGGTACCGCACTGGAGCCCCCTCTATCGCAGCATGGAACGCTCCTTCCCGAAGATGAACGAGACACGCCGCTTACCTCTTGACGATTAGAATTCCGGTGTCCCCGGCGTGGTAGAGATCTTCGTCACCTTCTCCTCAGCGTCGTAGGAGACGGTAAGCGTAAAGGTTTCGCCTGTGAACCCTTCAACCGGGGTGCCGATAATCTCCCACGCCCCGAGGGTGAGCACGTCCATGACGGCATGGCCGACCGCTCGTCCAGTAGACGGCTGGTTCCCGCGTTGCAGATGAAACTCGTCTGTCCGTCCATCTGCGACTGCAAACGTTTTCGTCGGCTGCCCAAGATGCAGCAGGACTTCATCTCGTGGCTGTCCGATGCGCAACGCCCCTGTGTTGGGATCAGGCTTACCAGACATAGCCATGCCGACCGAACACGAGGGCAGGAACAGCAGCAGGACACCGCCCACCACAAGCACGACTAACGCCCCGCTATGGTATCTTAAAGCATAAAGGTACCTTGTCCAGTCGGGCATATCCCTCTCCTGTGTCTGATACTGAGTACCCGGCAGTTGCCGGGCCGTGTTCACGTCATAACAGCGAATGGAGTAAAGCCCTGCCTGTTTCACCCCGACGCGGTTAGCTACTCCCGAGTCATACAGTGCTTGTTGTATTGAGCAGGCGACCCGACTCAGCGGGTTCACTGCGAGACGTGAGCGGGCATAATGCGAGAAATCGTATTGATTGTCAAAACCGGTCGGCCTGCGTTCCGTAATCCAAAGTGAGGCACTCCCGTTTGGTGCTTTTACTGGACCCGCCAGAAGTACGGCTACAAATTGGACAATATCGTTACTCTGGCTTATTCTGATTCGCAGTATCGGAAAACGGTCTAGAGATTTTTTCAGAGGATACGTGAAGTGCTATGACCTCCGGCCACCGGCAATACCCCCCGGCGCGTATTGAGTCCCTGAAAGTGCAGAATTTCCGAGCGCTACGGGAAGTCGAGTTTAAGAACATCACGCCCATGACCGTGCTGCTTGGCCCCAATGGCAGCGGCAAGTCTACGGTTTTTGACGTATTCGCGTTTCTGGCCGAGTGCTTTGAGTTGGGGCTGCGCCGGGCTTGGGATAAGCGCGGGCGGGCCAGGGAACTCAAGACGCGCGGCGCACAGGGACCGGTAACCATCGAGATCAAGTATCGTGAGCCCGGCTACCCGCTCATCACCTATCATCTGGCCGTTGATGAACGCGACCGCGCGCCGGTGGTCGTGGAAGAGTGGCTGCGCTGGAAGCGGGGGAGTCGTGGGCAACCGTTTCGTTTCCTGGAATACGCACGCGGCCAAGGCCGAGCGGTTAGTGGCGAGATGCCGGACAAACAAGACAGGAGGGTAGATATTTCGCTCAAATCCCCTGACTTGCTGGCAGTCAACGCGCTTGGACAGTTCGCCGCGCACCCGCGAGTAGCCGCGCTACGGGATTTTATCACCGGCTGGCATGTGTCCTATCTGTCGGCCGACAGCGCACGCGGGCAACCCGAGGCGGGCCCCCAGGAACGGCTGAGCAAAACGGGCGACAATCTCGCCAACGTCATTCAATACCTGGCCGAACAGCATCCGGAACGCCTGGAGAGCATCTTCAGCGTCCTGCGCCGGCGGGTGCCGCGTATTGAGCGCGTGCTGACCGAGACTATGCCCGACGGGCGCTTGCTGTTGCAGATCAAGGACGCCCCCTTCAACAATCCGGTGCTGGCCCGTTTCGCTTCCGACGGCACCCTGAAGATGCTGGCCTATCTGGTTCTGCTATACGACCCCGAACCGCCGCCCTTTATTGGCATCGAAGAACCGGAGAACTTCCTGCACCCACGGTTGCTGTCCGAACTAGCCGAGGAATGCCGCGCGGCCAGTGAGCGCACGCAGTTGCTCGTGACTACCCATTCGCCATTTTTCCTGAACGCTTTGCAGCCCAAAGAAGCGCGGGTCCTGTGGCGTGATGAGCAGGGCTATACACAGTCGCAACACGTGCCGGATTTACCTACGGTACGTGACTTCCTGGAGCACGGCGGGCTGCTGGGGAACTTGTGGATGGAGGGATATTTCGGCGTGGGTGATCCGCTGGTCAATCAAGGTGCGCCGACCGCTCCTCCACGAGGACCCGAGCGGTGATTGCCAGACACTTGGAATTGCTCGTTGAAGAGCCCTCAATGGAAGTGTTTCTGCGAGAACTCCTGCCGCGCATTTTGTCCGCAGACTGTGATTTCGAGATTCATCCGTTTCAGGGAAAACTCGACCTGCTAGGCAATTTAGGAAATCGTTTGAGGGGCTACGCGCAGTGGTTGCCCGACGACTGGCGCATCCTTGTGATAGTGGACCGCGATGACGATGACTGCCGGCAACTCAAGCAGCGGCTAGAAGATGTAGCGTCAGGAGCGAATCTACGCACGAGATCGCAAGCGGGAGGGCGGCCTTGGCAATTGGTCAATCGCGTTGTCATTGAAGAGTTGGAGGCGTGGTATTTCGGTGACTGGGAGGCTGTGCGTAGCGCCTATCCAAGAGTATCGCCGACCGTTCCGAATCAAAGCCGTTATCGCAATCCTGACTCAGTCCAGGGTGGAACCTGGGAGGCGTTCGAGCGAATACTGAAAGGGCGTGGGTATTTCAGGACAGGATTACGCAAGATGGAAGCAGCGCGGACCGTTGCCGCCTATATTGACCCGGCGCGGAACCGTTCGCACAGCTTTACAAAATTCCGCGACGCTCTCGTCGAGGCGACATCTTGTCAGCAGTGAAACCTGCTCGATAGACGGTGTAACGATTTGAGAGGGAAAGTATGGACTTCGGAGTTGGCTTTCAGTCGCATATTCACAACGGATGGAAACACGCCCTGCTGGCCGAGCAGATGGGGTTTACGCATGCCTGGTTTGTGGACTCGCAGTTGATCACCTCGGATGTGTATGCCTGCATGACCCTGGCCGCCGCGCATACAACAACAATTCGACTCGGAACCGGCGTCACCATTGTGGGGACGCGGATTCCACCCGTCATTGCGCATTCTATTGCCACCATCAATCAGCTTGCGCCCGGTCGGGTGATTCTCGGTCTGGGCACCGGTCATACGGCCTGGCGGACCATGGGCATGCCACCGGTTTCGCTCGCAGAGTTCCGGCATGCGGTCGAGGTTTGCCAGGGTCTGCTCCGGGGTGAGACTGTCCCCTATCACGAGCGCGGCCGGCAGGGCCGGATTCGGTTCATGGATGTCGAACACGGCTATATCAACGTGCATGAGCGCATCCCCATCTATCTGGCGGCCTCGCATCCCAAGGCTCAGGCGCTGGCCGGTGAGCTGGGCGACGGCCTGTTGACCCTGAGCCTGCTCTCGCCCGAGTCGCTCAGCCGTAATCTGGCGTCGGTCGCAAGGGGCTGGGAGAGCCGGGCCGGCGGGAAACCGGCCGACTTCGGTGTGGTCACGCTCGGCATCTCCTGCGTGTTGCAACCCGGCGAGGCCGTGAATAGTCCGCGTGTGTTGTCGCGGGTCGGCCCGCGCATTGCGGTGTCCCTGCACTATGCCTATGAAGTCGCCAAACAGGGCAAAGCGGTGCCGCCTTTTTTACAGCCCTTTCTGACTCCGGACTACCAGCGCTACCTGGACGACCGCTGGGAAGACATTCATGCCACGCATTCACGCTTTCTGCATCCGGGCGAAGAAAAATTCATCACCCCCGAGACCATTCGGGCCATGAGCCTGACCGGCTCGCGCGATGAAATTCTCGAACGCCTGGTTCAGCTTGAAGCCGCCGGACTCACCCAGATGGTTGTCTCACCCCCGTGGGGCCTGGTGGAGGAAAGCATCGTGGAGTTCGCCCGAGAGATTATCGGACCGTATAGAAACCGATAACCGAGCGGACATCACTTGATTTCGCCGAGGGGTTTGGAATCAGGGGCTGAAACCGCTAGGCTGAGAGCCACTCTCTCGGAAGGACAAAATATGGATACGACGCAGGGCGAAGCAGTACGCTATGAACAGGTCGGACATATAGGTTGGCTGCGGCTCAACCGGGCGGACAAGCTGAACGCCATGACGCCCCAGATGTGGCAGGAGTTACGGGAACTCGGCCATACCCTGTCTACCGAAGCGCACGCGCGCGAAAACCAGTTACGGGTGCTGGTCGTGATTGGCGAAGGCCGCGCGTTCTCGACCGGCATCGATACTGCGGCCTTTGGCGGCACGGCCTTTGGCGGACACGAACGCGAGCCCGTGCCCGAGGTGGTGGCCGACGATGATCCCATGGTGACCATTATCCAGGGCTTTCAGGAGGCATTCACCTGGCTTGAAGAAGCTCCCTATCCGACCATTGCCGCGGTCCGAGGCTATGCTTTAGGCGCGGGCATGCAGATGGCGCTGGCCTGCGATATCCGGGTGGTCGCCCGCGGCAGCCGGCTGGGCTTGCTGGAGCATCGCTACGGCCTCATCCCCGACCTGGGCGGCACCCAACGCCTGCCCCGGCTGGTCGGCAGCGGCAAGGCCAAGGAACTCATCTTCACCGCCCAGCAGATTGAGGCGGAAGAGGCATATCGGATCGGTCTGGCCGAACAGCTCGTTGACGACGAGGCATTGGAGGCGACCGTGACGAGCCTGGCGGAACAACTGGCCAGCCAGCCGCCGCTGGCCGTGCGCGCTGCCAAGCGGGCGATTGATGCCAGTCAACATCTTTCAGTCCGTGACGGATTACTGCTGGAAGCCAAGAGCCAGGCCGTCTGCATTCGCTCCCAGGATGCCAAAGAAGCGGTTCGAGCGTTTATGGAAAAACGGATGCCCCAGTACTCAGGACAGTAATCGTACTCTGGACAGGAAAAGGAGGCGGGACAATGACAGACCACGGCTATGCCCGACCGGATATGCTGGCAGAGACCCAATGGCTCGCGGCGCATCTCCAGGACGATAACCTGCGAATCGTCGATTGTGATAATCGTGAAGCCTACCGTCGCGCCCATATTCCGGGCGCGATTCCCGTGCGCGGCCATCACTATCTCAAGGAGAAAGAAGGCGCAGCGCATATCATGGGTCCGGACCAGTTTGCGCAGACCATGGGTGAGATGGGCATTGGGGATGACACGCTGGTGATTGCCTATGATGGCTTCAGCGGTCTGTACGCTACCCGCTTCTGGTGGGCGCTGCACTATTACGGCCACACCAATGCCAGAGTGTTGAACGGCGGCTGGGAGGCCTGGCTGGCCGAGGGGCGGTCCGTGACAAACGCCTCGTCCCGTCCGGCCAAGGCGAGCTTTACGCCCCAGGCCAATGAGGACCTGATCGCCCGCTGGGAACAGGTCCAGGCGGCCATTGCCTCTGATAGCGTGATTCTCGATGTGCGCTCGGATGCGGAGTGGAGCGGCGAAAATGCCCGTGGCACCAAGCGTGGCGGGCGGATTCCCGGCGCGGTCCATCTCGAATGGCTCAACTATATTGACCCCAAGACAAAGAAGTTCAAACCCGCGGACGAACTCCGCCCCCTGTTTGAGCAGGTCGGGGTCAGACCCGAGTGTGAGGTCGTCACCTATTGACAGGGCGGCATCCGTGCGGCGCACGGATTGTTCACCCTGCGGCTGCTCGGTTTTGACAAGGTGCGCAATTACGATGCCTCCTGGGCCGAATGGGGCAATCGCGAGGATCTCCCACTGGAGAAGTAGGCACGCTGCGTGTCTTCATATGACTGGATACAGACAACCGCTGTGGCTCCTGGCTGTTCTCCTCATCTGCTTTTTTCTCTCCAGCCAGGTTTGTAGCGCTCAGCCTGCGGCTGAGTCCGAACCACACGGCAGCCTGCTCATACGGACTCCGGGAGAGCAAGACCACCAAGACCGGTCGGGGGAGGTCTCGGCCACAGTTTATAGCCTCGAACCCGAGACGCTCGTTGCTCGGGCGACCTTGGGCACACCCGTCTCTCTGCCACCTGGGTCCTACCGGGTTGAACTCGATGTTCTCGGCGGAACGGTTTCACGCGAGCGTGTCCTGGTACGAGCCGGCCGGACAAGTACGGTCATTCTCAGCGAAGTCGCGGTCCTCCAGGTCAACGTGCTGGACAAAAAGGGGCAGGATATCGGCTTGGGCGTTGAGGTCTACGACGGTGTTTCAAACGAGCTGCTCGGAGAATTCCTGAGCGGAGAACGCATCCTGGCTCAACCCGGTCTGGTTGATGTCAAGGTCGCCGTCCCACCCCAGAGCCAGTGGTGGCGCGCTGTTGAGCTTCTGCGCGGCGGACTACGGGAACTGACGCTGCGCGAGCGCGTTCGGGGCGAACTCCGGGTTCATCCCAGGCTGGCCGGAAAAGATGTGAGTCCGCTGACCCACGTCATTATTTACGCAGCCGGGACGCAAAAAGAGATTGCCCGTAGCGAGCCTGGTCAGAAACATCGCTTTTCCCTGGAGACCGGCAGCTACGATGTGTTTGTGGCCAACCCGACCGGACGCGGGAAGCCGTTCGTGCTGGAACGCGCGGAGGTCCCGGATGAAACCCCGGTCGAAAAAGACGTTCATCTGGACCAACTGAATGGACCGTCCGACCAGCCCCCGCCACCCTCTTCGGAAACGCACGCCCTCTAAGGCAGGCGGGCCGGGGTGTTCCCCCTACCCTCAGTTTTTGAATCTCGCCTGCAAGCGGGACATACCACCTTCCCTTACCAAGCGAAGAGTGGAATGGCCGCGGCGAGCAGCAGCACGCTGATACCAATCGCAATAGCACCCCAGAACGTCGGAGGGCGCCGGACTTCCAAAACGGTCCCGCAGTGTACACACTCGGACAGGAAGGAGCCACCGGTCACATAGACCCGGTTCCATTTATGACACGCGGGACAACGAGGGGTGGGACGCCCGCGAAAAAGTGTAGCAAACTGAGACACGGTTTTCCTTTCCTTTTCTCTCACCCTAACGGTGAGACAGAGTTCGCGTCAACCCGGCTGTCTTTCCTAGTGGCGATTCTCGCTATGGTGTCGGGCAGTTAATCGAGGCGTCACCAAATCCAAAAGCTGCGCGTGGAGCTTGCCGTTGCTGGCAACCACGCCTTGTAAGAGTGTCGTTGGCTGATTGAAGCGGACCGGCTTCCCGCTGAGGGTGGTGACTCTTCCTCCTGCTTCCTCCACGAGGAGCGTACCAGCGCAAATATCCCACTCATTCTTGGGCACCAGCGTAAACGACGCGTCTGCCTCACCGTTCGCAATACAGGCCAGCTTGTAGGCAATACTGCCCATGGGGCGTGCCTGGAAAAGAGAGGCGAAGTCTTTCCACTCCCCCCGTTTGGTCTCCGAGCGACTTGAGAGAATGGTTGCATCAGCCAGGTACTGCGTTTCGGGAACATGTAATTGGCGGGCCTCACACCACGTGCCTTGTCCACGCGCAGCCCAGAAGAGCTGGTCCAGAGTTGGATTATAGACGACGCCGAGAATCGGCCAGCCCTCTTCAATGAGTCCGATGGAGACGGCGAATTCCGGTATTTTTTGAATGAATTCCTGGGTCCCATCCATAGGATCAACAACCCACACGCGGTGAGCGGTGAGCCGCCGGGACGAATCGACCGTCTCTTCAGACAGCCAGCCATAGTCAGGAAAAGCCGCGTGGAGCATGGCGTGGATCTTTCGGTTGGCCTCCCGGTCCGCAACCGTTACCGGGCTGCTATCACCACTTTTGTACTCAACCGTGTAGTTGGTCTCATAGATATTGCGGATAATGTCTCCTGCGGCATGTGCCGCCGCAATGGCGATGTCTTTCTCTTTTTTCATATGTGTCACTGCCCCAGCACTTGAGCAAAGATCAGCGGAGCCACAATTGAGGCGTCAGATTCAATGAGGTAACGCGGCGTATCTACTCCGAGCTTGCCCCAGGTGATCTTTTCATTGGGTACCGCGCCGGAATAGGAACCATAACTTGTCGTTGAATCACTAATCTGACAAAAATAGCCCCACAGCGGGGTGTGGCTGCGTTTCATGTCCTGGATCAGCATGGGGACCGCACAGATGGCAAAGTCCCCGGCAATCCCCCCACCAATCTGAAAAAATCCGATGGAGTGATCGTCCGAGACCGCGCTATACCAGTCGGCGAGATACGTCATGTATTCAATCCCGTGCCGCACGGTGTGAACGTTTTTAATCAAGCCGATCATACAATAGCTGGCATACACATTCCCGCAGGTTGAATCCTCCCAGCCTGGTGAAACAATGGGCAGATCCTTTTCCATTGCGGCATAGACCCAGGAGTCTCTGGGATCGATCTGGTAATAGGGTTGCAGCATGCCGGTACGGAGGATTTCGTAGAATGTTTCATGCGGGAAAGCCCGTTGGCCGGAGTGGTCGGCCCGCATCCACAGTTCCTGGAGGGCACCTTCGACCCGGCGCATGGCCTCAAACTCGGGAATGCACGTATCGGTGACGCGGTTCATATGCCGGTCAAGCAGGACCGCCTCATCCTGGGGGGTCAGATCCCGGTAGTGCGGCACCCGCTCGTAGTGCTCATGCGCGACCAGGTTAAAGATGTCTTCTTCCAGATTCGCGCCCGTACAGGAGATGGCATGAATGCAGTCATTGCGGATCATTTCAGCCAGGGAGATGCCGAGTTCAGCCGTACTCATGGCACCTGCCATAGCCAGCAGCATCTTGCCACCTCGGTCGAGATGCTGCCGATAAGCGGTGGCCGCCTCGATAACGGTGGCCGCATTAAAATGCCGAAAGTGGTGTTGCAAAAAGTCAGTGACAGGCTGACGACTCATCCCTTCCTCCTTCTGCCCTCTCTGCCCTGTATGAGGGCACGCAACGCTTCGCCGGTCATTGCTCCACGGAGCACCCGGCCTCTTGGGTCGGGCGCACACGCCTGGGTGAGCAACTGTTGGAAATCAACGTGCTGCTCGGCCCAGTCTCGTACCGCGGCGAGTCGCTCCAATAACGCCAGGCGCACGGCGTACGCGTCGATCTCATACCTCTGCCCGTGCTCCGTATGCCTGAACTGCCGGGGTGCCGCATACGGTCTGGCCTCGGCCAGAAACATCGCAACCTCAGACGGGACCTGAGCCTGTAGTGCCGCACTCGATGTCTTCCGTATTGCAGTTGAGGAGAGAGCGGCAACGGACTCAGGCAGGGGCAAGAAATGAATCACATCCCGGTAGGGTTGATTGGCGGGGCGGTGCAGCAGATCGTCAAATGCGCGCTGTGCCATGTCGCCGCGGTTGGCTACGACCAGGGAGGTGAGCGCAAAAAGCTGATCCAAAGCAGCCTCTCTATCCCGATAATAGCGAGCGTCCAGAATCTGCACCAGCTTGTCCATGCCCACAATAAAAAACAGTCCGACCTGCTTGTCAAAGAGGGACTGAAATGCCTGTGCTTGCTCAAAATACAGCCCCCGGTTGACCAAGGCCACGCCCAGGTGTTGATGCTGTTGTACGTGCAGGAGCAGCAATAACAGGCGATCCTCCAGACCCATCCCCGTCACGTGTTCCTTATCCACTGTGACCTTTGCAACCGTGTACAGCAATTGGTCCAGTCGAAATGCCAGGCAGGCGTGCTGAGCGAGCTCAGCGTGCGCCAGGGTCAGGGGGTTGAATGAGCCACACAACACCCCCAACCGTTGCGGAGGAGGGTTCAGCGGCTCAGACAGCAGACACGCCGTAGGAGGCGCAACAATATCGAGAGACTGGAGACTATCCCGCAGTGCAAACAATCGTGACAGGTCGTAAAATTCGGGCTGCATCACCTACCGTCACCCACTATCACCTACTTGGCAGCATACACGACTTCTGCAAAACGCACAGGCGAGGCGTGAGGAATCGAGACGGGCTCCATCAGCCTTCTCGGCCCTTTGGGTATTCCAGGCCTTTTGGACATTCCGGGCATTCCGGGCATTCCTGGATTGACCGTCAATTTCAGTGCGTGCTACCCTTTCCTGATGCATGTCTCTTCTTCCGCAGCTCGGGCTTTCCTACTGTGCTGTACCATCTCTTTTGCCTCGTGTAGCGCTGCCCGCCCCATCCCATCCCCTGCCCCACCGCGTGTCGCCCCACCGGTCGCCCCGGTCCAGGCAGTGCAATTTCCGGGCTCGCCTATCGTCCTCGCCCCTGAAGACAAAGCGCGCGGGCATTTCCTCAAAGGCCAGGTCGCTCTGAATTCCGGCGACTATGACACCGCATTCAGCGAGCTTGAAAAAGCCGTTGCCAATGATCCTCACACTCCATTTCTCCGCCTGCGTCTTGCCACCTTAGCCGTGCGTCAAGGCAAGCTCACCGACGCCCTGGAGCATTGTCAAAAGGTCGTTGCCAGCGAGCCGGACAATATTGACGCACAGCTCCTCCTCGCCGGCCTGTTAGCCTCAACCGGCAAAGAAAACGAAGCAGTTCAGGTCTATGAAAAACTCCTGACCTACGGCTTAGATGATCAGGAACCCTACCTCTACCTGGGCACTCTGTATGCCAAGCAAGGGCAGTTTCAAGAAGCGACAAACGTTCTCAGCAAGCTGGTTATCCGTCACCCGGACTCGATCCTTGGCTATTATTATCTCGGCCAAACGCACGCGGCGACCGAACAGTTGGATCAGGCGGAAACATATTACCACAAGGCGCTCGGCCTCAATCCACAGTCTGAATTGGTTCTCCTTGATCTCGCTCTTGTGTATGAAATGCAAAAGAAAAATGCACAAGCCATAGAAGTGTATCAGAAAGCCCTGGCTATCAATCCTCGCAGTGAACAGGTGCGTAAACGGCTCGGACGTTTCTATCTTGGTCAGAAGAAGCTTGACGATGCGTTGGATCAGTTTCGGGCGCTTGAAAAGATAGAAACAGACCCCCAGGAAACCCGTCTCAAAATCAGCCTGATCTATCGAGAAAAAGGCGATTACGAAAAGGCCGTTACCGCCCTCACCCTCGTCTTAGCCTCCCAGCCTGAGAATCATCGCGCCCGCTACTTTCTCGGCGTCGTGTATACGGAATCCGAAGACGACGAAAAGGCAGCAGCCGAACTGTTACATATTCCTCGGCAGTCCGAGTATTTTGCAGACGCGCGCGTCTACCTGAGTTATATCTACCAACGCCAGGAAAATATCGCTCAAGCCATCACAGCAGTAGAACAGGCCCTCAGCGTCAAAGAGGACGACGTGGATCTCATTGGTTTTCTCGCCTCACTCCATCGCGAGAACAACAACCGCCCCAAAGCAGTCGAGCTCCTTGAGCACCTTATCGATATCGCCCCGGACAACGATCAGTACCACTTCACGCTGGGAGCAGTATACGACGAACTCAAAGAAAAGGAGCGCTGCATCCAGCACATGCAGAAAGCCATTGTACTCAATCCCGAGAATGCGGCAGCGCTGAACTACCTGGGATATACGTGGGCAGAGCAAGGCGTTCACTTGGATGAGGCTGAGCAACTGATTCACCGAGCGCTGGCAATCGAACCCAACGACGGCTTTTATATTGATAGTCTGGGCTGGGTGTATTATCAGCGCGGGGAGTATATGGAAGCCATTCAGCACCTTGAACAGGCGGTTGAACTGGTCGATACTGATCCCACCTTGATTGAACACCTGGGAGATGCGTACTCCAAAATCGGGCGCAACTCAGATGCCTCCCGCGTCTACCAGGAAGCGATGAACAATACATCCGAAGAGGCACAACTCGATCGCTTGCGGATAAAGCTGAACGCGCTGGCCCCGGTGGGGATACACAAGACGAGCGGAAGTGGGCTCCAGTAGCATCATCACTTCGGGCATGTCTCCCAGGCGCACGGCTCTCCCTTTTCTCCCATTCCCACGCGCAGGACGACGGAGGCGACACACGTCCTTCCCGTTCCTCTGGACCGTGGTTCTTGTCTGTCTCGTAGTCTGGGGCAGTGGCTGTGCTGCGCGCCGACCTTCCCGCCCCTCTCCTCCGGCCCCGCTCCCTTCCGCCCAAGAACTACTGGCACCGCTGGCGGCCAGACAGAAGGCCATCACCAGCCTCCGGGGGCTGGCGTCCGTCTCGTATCGAGATACGCACAACCGGGGTTCCGCCACGCAGGCTATCGCCCTTGCCACTCCCGACCGTTTTCGCCTTGAGCTGTTCTCGCTCTTCGGTGTGGCAGCAGTCCAGACCTGTGATGGGCAGCGTCTGGCGGCCTATTTCCCGCGCGATCAGGTGCTCTATCGCGGAGCGGCCAGCCCGATGAACATTGCCCGTTTTACTCAGGTGATGCTCTCCGCCCGCGAGGTCATACGCCTGCTGTCGGGCTTTCCCCCTTTTCCCATTGAGACAGACAGGACCGAACTGCGGGTGCGCCGCGAGTCGAACGGAGCATACTGGATCGATTTTCCACGCGCAGACGGGAGTTCCACCCTGCTGTGGTTCGACCCGGACACGCACGACCTCTCGGGTTGGGCGGTGCGGGACCAGACCGGTGTTCTGTCCAGCCAGGGCACGCTCGCCGACTACCGCCAAGTGCAGGACATCTTTTTTCCGTTTGCACTGACCTTGTCTGATGGACAAGGAGCGCAGTATCTCGCACTGACGTATAAAGAGGTATCCGTCAGTGCCGATTTGCAGGCTTCCCTCTTTCGCCTGGGCGGCCTCGCAGGCGTACAGGAAATTGATATGGATGCCTATCTTCCGCACTCACCCTAGAACGAGCCGGACTATTCCACCGGGCCGTCTCTTTTGAATACCACCGCAAATCCGCGCCGGGCCAATGAGAATTTACGATCCGCGGATTGGGCATAGCGCCCGAACTGGCCTTGTTTTTGTTGTTGCACCCAGTCTGGAAAGGAGTCTTCAATGTTCATATGGGCGACTTCTTGGGGTGGTAGTAGAACGACGGCATCAGCTCCTACCTCGCAGGCTTTGTCTCGGATAAGCGCGTTCATGCTTTCCAGCCCGTCAATTTCGTTCCCATAGGAAACAATATGGACAAAGACGTCATGCGGCCGGGCCGGGGGGGAGGTCAGCATGTCCACCGGGCAATCGACCGGACGCGATTCCGGATAGATGGGGGCAATGCGCTCCTCAATGGCAACAGGTTTTGCCGGGCGCACAAAACATCCCACGAAAAAAATCAGCACAACACAGAACCACCAAGAGTGTGTACGCACGTTTCTCCCCTTTTGTCTTGTCGCCCGCGACCGGGATGTCAATGAGTAAACGTGCCAACATCTGCATGTCTATTGAGGGCGCGTTTACTCATTTTTGCCAGGTAGCATAGAATGCTCCCGGTGCGGGCGCAAGTCTTGCACTGGCCCTCCGCCCTAGTCTCTGAGCAGTTTCCGGGCAATCACCCAGCGATGCACCTCGGTTGGTCCTTCGAAAATCCGCATGGGCCGCAGACGGCGATAGATAAACTCAAGCGGCATCTCCTTGGACATGCCCATACCGCCGTGCATCTGCATGGCTCGGTCAGCAACGCGGGTCGCCATTTCCGTGGCAAACACCTTGAGCATGGAGGCCTCCTGACGCACATCGTCTCCCTGGTCAAACTTCCAGGCTCCGTGATGCACCATCAGCCGTGAGGCGTGAATATCGATCGCCGAGTCAGCAATGAACCACTGAATGGCCTGGCGGTCGGCCAGCTTCTGGCCAAAGGTCACCCGTTGTTTGGCATACTCGACCATCATGTCCAGACAGCGCTGCGCCAAGCCGACACACCAGCTCCCGATCTCTACGCGTCGGACGGTCAAACGTAATTGCATAGGCGCAAAGCCATGTCCTATTTCACCCAGGACATGAGAATCCGGGATCGTCATGTCCTCGAACACCAACTCCCAGGGGGCATGTCCGCCAATAACCGGAATCTGGCGTTGCAGCACAAGACCTGGGGTGCCTTTATCCACCAAAAACGCGGTAATCCCGCCGCGGGCGCCTTTGCCCTTTTCCGTCACCGCCATGACAATAATAAAGTCGGCGACATGCGCGCGTGAAATCCAGATCTTCCGCCCGTTGATCACCCACTGGTCCCCTTTTTTCACCGCTGAGGTCTGCATGCCGGCCGGGTCTGAGCCCGCGCCAGGTTCGGAAATGGCAATGGCCGACTGCGCCTTGCCCTCGGCATACGGCAGGAGGTATTTCTCTCGCTGCTCGGGTGTACAGGTCTGCATCAACATGTGCAGATTGGGCGCATCGGGCGGAAAGGTAAACGGCGTAATAGTCTTATACAGTTCCTCGGTCGCCAGACATTTCGGCAGCGCGCCCAAATTCAACCCGCCAAATTCCTCAGGCACGTCCAGCCCCCACAGACCGGCTTCTCGGGCGACTGACAGCAAACGTTCTTCGGCCTCAGGTGGCACCAGCTCCTCACCGGTCATGCCTTGCGTATCGCGCTCCAGGACCAGGGATTCAAGCGGCATCAGCTCCTGACGCACGAAACGGCGCACCGTGTCCTGCAACATGCGGTATTCTTCGGGCAGTTCAAAATCCATACAGCGTCCTTTCCACAACAGACTGCCGGACAGCCTAGCAGGATCGGACGCGGAAATGCAGGGGTGACGGTGGGCGGAACTTGCGCTCCTATACGCGGGGCCTATATGTCGAATGAAAAGGCATGGAATGATGGGGGGATGTACTGCCCAAAGTTGTGGAAGAATACAGTGCTTACCGGAAGGTGTCGGAAAATCGAATGCAATCGCTGACCAGCTCGAATCGTACAAATAGGGGTATGAGATGGCGAAGATTGAAGGCTTCAGAGTAAAGAATTTCAAATCGCTTAAGGACGTGACATTGGGTCGGTTGTGGAATCAGCGCCAGAACGATCCGCTCACGCCCATGACTGCGGTGATTGGTAAAAACGGGGTGGGGAAAAGTGCCTTGTTCGATGCGTTCGGGTTTCTGGCGGACGCCCTCAAGTTCGGCGTCGAGGAAGCTTGCGACGCGCGCGGACGCGGCGGATTCGAGAAATTGCGGACTCAGGGAGAGACAGACTTCATCGAGTTTGAGGTATACTACAGAGAACGCTCTAAGGCCCGTCCCATTACCTATGAGGTCGCCATTGCAGCGGACGGGTCTGGGCGTGCCTACGTACGGAGCGAACGTCTCAGACAGAGACGGAGAGGCCAGAGCAAAGGGCGGCCATTCTCCTTCTTGTTGCTCAACAATGGGGAGGGCGTGGCTTGGAAGGGAGAACAAGCAGGTGAGCAGTTTAACGAAGAAGCAGAACCGCTCGACCTTCTTAATTTCATAGAATCCGTCCGAAAATCAGAAAGATCAGAGGAGTCCAGAGAGACCGAGATTATCGAACTGGAAGACCGGCGCAAGCTGGGCATCACCACGCTTGGTGCGTTGAAACAACACCCGAGAATTTCTGCTTTTCGCCAATTCATCGAAGGCTGGTATCTGAGTTACTTCACCCCGGATGCGGCGCGCAGCCTGCCGCTGGCCGGACCACAGAAACATCTTAACATTCATGGGGACAATCTGGGCAACGTCGTGCAATTCATGGAACGCGAACATCCGAAGCGTTTCCAGTCCATTCTGGAGGAGATCGCCGATAGAATTCCGGGCATAGACAAGATTAAACCGGAAAAAACCAATGACGGTCGGCTGCTGCTCAAGTTCAACGATAAGGGCTTTCAGGACCCCTTTTACGCCCAGCAGATGTCGGACGGGACGCTAAAAGTGTTCGCGTATCTTTTGCTACTCAATGATCCGACTCCCCCTCCGTTTCTGTGTATCGAAGAACCGGAAAACGGCCTGTATCACAAGCTCCTGGAGACCCTGGCCCATGAATTCCGTGAACACGCAAGCGGACAGGGGGGAGGCTCGCAGATTTTCATCACAACGCACCAACCCTACTTCGTCAATGCGCTCGACCCGAAAGAGGTCTGGATTCTGGAAAAGGGCACGGACGGCTTTTCAACGATCCGGCGAGCAAGTGAGGATACGCTCGTGAACAACATGGTCGCGGAAGGCTTGCCGTTGGGTGGCCTCTGGTACAGCGATTATCTTGACGCGAGGTAATCGGATGCACTTTGAGATACTCGTTGAAGACCAGTCCGGTAAGACGATGCTTGAGATTCTGATTCCGAAGATTATTGGCGATCAGCATACATTCAGATTTCATGATTATAAAGGTAGCGGCCATATTCCTAAAAACCTCACAAGTAGTACCGATGCGCGCAAGCGCATTTTGCTTGACCAACTTCCCAGATTGCTCAGGGGGCATGGAAAGACGTTTGCCGGCTATTCCCCCAACTATCCGGCAGCGGTGATTGTGGTGTGTGACTTGGATAACAAATGTCTGAAAGCATTTCGACAAGAATTATTTGCCGTCCTGAATGCCTGTAACCCCAAACCGGAGACTCGGTTCTGTATCGCTATAGAAGAAGGTGAGGCGTGGCTGTTAGGCGATCTTCCTGCGGTCAAAGCAGCGTACCCGAACGCCAAGGACAGTGTGCTAAGCCGTTACGAAAATGACTCAATCCGCGGCACGTGGGAACTGCTGGCCGACGCGGTGTCCAGCGGTGGCGTAAGTGGGCTGAAGAAGAAAGGGGGACAGGTCGTCGGTAGAGAAAAATCGGTGTGGGCAGAGAAAATCACTCCACATATGAATGTCGATCTCAACGCTTCTCCCAGCTTTCGCTATTTTCGAGAAAAGGTCCGAGACTTGGCGCAAGCGACGCCCTGAGACGGTCACAGAGTCAGAGCCCGAATTACCTCTATTTAAGGTTAAAATACGCTCAACCCAGGCCGTGCTCGGCCTGCCAGGCCACCAGGTCTGAGAGTGCCCGGTCTGCGAGAGCGCGCTTTTTCTCACGGCCGCGTATACGCCGCGCGGACTTGCAGAGTCCGGGGAACAGCCCGTAGTTCACGTTCATGGGCTGGAAATCTTTGCGCTCGGGGTCGGTGACGTACGCAATCATGGCGCCCAGCGCCGTTGTGAGCGGCAGTGTCAACAGCGGCTGTGCCTTGACCTGAAGACCCGCGTTTCTTCCGGCCAGCCAGCCGGCCGCGGCCGACTCCAGATAGCCTTCGACACCAATCATTTGTCCGGCGAAGAACAGGTCGTCCCGCTGCCGAAACTGCAAGGTCGGCCTGAGCAGGCGGGGTGACTCGATGAAGGTGTTGCGGTGCAGGCTGCCGAGGCGGACGAACTCCGCGTTGGCCAGGCCGGGAATCATTCGGAAAATACGCCGCTGTTCGGGATACGTCATCTTGGTCTGAAATCCGACCAGCCCCCACAGCGTGCCGGCCCGGTCGTCCTGCCGCAGTTGCACGACCGCGTAGGGGCGCGTGCCGGTGCGCGGGTCGGTCAGGCCGACCGGCTTCATCGGTCCATAGGCTAACGTGTCTTTGCCGCGCCGGGCCATCTCTTCGATCGGCAGACAACCCTCGAAGTAGCGGCATTGCTCGAACGCCTTTTCCGGCACCTTTTCGGCGGCCAGAATGTCGCCAACGAGTCGGTAATACTCCGCTTGCGAGAGGGGACAGTTGAGATAATCATCGCCGCCGTAGTCATAACGCGAGGCCCGAAACGCCACCCGCGTGTCTATTGACTCGGTGGTCACGACCGGAGAAATGGCATCGTAGAAATATAGATACTCGCGGCCAAACAGTGCCCGGAGTTGTTCGGACAGGGCCGGTGAGGTCAACGGACCACTGGCAATGACGGTTGGCCCGGACGGAATAGCTCGGACTTCCTCCCGTCTCACCTCAACCAGCGGATGGGCTGCCAAGGCATCCGTAATATACTGGGCAAAGACATGGCGATCGACCGCCAGGGCCTGTCCGGCCGGAACCCGCGCCGCGTCGGCCGCAACCATCACCAATGACCCGAGGCGGCGCATTTCCTCTTTCAATAATCCAACCGCGGCTTCAAGCGCAGCACTCCGAAAGGAATTGGAACAGACCAGCTCGGCCAGTTTGTCCGTCTGGTGGGCGTCGGTGGGACGGACCGGACGCATTTCATACACGCAAACAGCCACGCCCTGCCGGGCGAGCTGCCAAGCCGCCTCACTGCCGGCTAAGCCGCCTCCAATAACGCTGACGGTCTGCATGGCTGTTCTCTACCCTTCCCTTCCTGTCTTTGGAAGTAGGCCATAAAAAAGGCGGCCTCGTGAGGTCGCCCTTCTGTTTTCCTTGTTCAAGCGCAGTTCAAGCATATACGTTTTACTGCTCCATCAGCTTACCACTCTATCAACCAGCGTGAGCCATTGCTTCGACAGCCAGCTCGGTATTCTCCCGCTCGGGGCCGTCGGGGTCAATACGCACCTGATAGTCACACTCTTCGCGCACACACCGTCGGGTGGTCCCGGCCCGTTTGGTTGTCTTCTCGACCACAAACGGA
The DNA here is from genome assembly GCA_963664395.2 of Binatia bacterium. GTDB lineage: Bacteria > Desulfobacterota > Binatia > Bin18 > Bin18 > Bin18. The sequence goes on from OY761159.2 coordinate 1,223,815, forward strand.
GCCTGACAGTCCGGACAGGGGTCGGGGATAGGTCGGTCCCATAAGGCATATTTACAGTCGGGATAGCGCCCGCAACTGTAAAAGACTTTGCCGCGGCGTGAGTATTTTTGCTGGAGTTCACCCGCATTACATTCGGGACATTTCACTCCGAGTGATTTGGATGCCGGCTGGCCTATCTTTTTGATGGTTTTACATTCCGGATAGCCCGAGCAACCGAGAAACTTACCATACCGCCCGTGGCGAATCTGCATGGGCCGCCCGCATTTTTCACACGTTTCATCGGTCAGAACGGATTCCTTTTCCTGCACGACAATTTCGCCGGTATCGTCCCGGCTGAAATTCCGCGTGGATTTACACTCCGGATAGTTGGAGCAGGCCAGGAACTCGCCGTTGCGGCCCCAACGCACGGTCATCTTTCCGTCTTCACACTCCTCGCAGGCAATAGCGGTCGGCACGCCGTCGCCTTTGACATCCCGCATCTCTTTTTCGGCTCGGGCCAAGTCTAAGGCAAACGGAGTATAAAACCGTTCAATCGCGTGCCGCCAATCTTCCCGTCCCTCTTCGATCTGGTCCAGCACGGCTTCCATGCCGGCCGTGAATTCCGCATTCAAAATGTCGGGAAACGACCCGACCAATAAGTCGGTAATCAACATGCCCAGGTCGGTCGGGTGGAGGCGGCGCTGCTCGTCTTCGACCACATATTCTTTGTTCAGAATTGTGCCCATGATCGAAGCATAGGTGGACGGCCGACCGATGCTCTTGTCTTCCAACTCCTTAATGAGCGTCGCTTGGGTGAAGCGCGGCGGTGGCTGGGTAAAGTGCTGGTTGGGAATCAGTTTGCGCAGGGTGAGCGGTTCCCCTTCGGTGAGCGCCGGCAAGCGTTTTTCCGTATCGTCGTCCTCGCCTGTCTTGTCGTCTTTCCCTTCGGTATAGACGCGCAGGAAGCCGTCAAAACGAAGTACTTGGCCGGTTGCCCGGAAGATGCACTCATGCGCCGCAATATCCACGCTGGTCTGTTCAAACTGCGCCGGCGCCATTTGGCTGGCCAGAAACCGATTCCAGATCAGGGTGTAGAGGCTCAACTCTTCTTTTTTCAAATACCGCGCAACCTGGTGAGGCGGATTTTCGAGTGATGTCGGCCGAATGGCCTCATGGGCTTCCTGGGCGGCTTTGCCCGACCGAAACGAAGGCGGCCGTGCCGGGACATACTCCTTACCATAGGTTGCGGCAATATGGCTCCGCGCAGCGGTCGTCATCTCTGGCGAAATCCGCGGGGAGTCGGTCCGCATATAGGTAATCAGACCGACTGCGCCTTCGTCTCCAAGTTCCACGCCGGCGTACAGGCGCTGGGCAATACCCATGGTGCGCGACGGCGAATAGCCCAGCTTGCGCGAGGCTTCCTGTTGCAGGCGCGAGGTAATGAACGGCGGGGCAGGATTGCGCTTGCGGTCTTTTTTCTCAATTTTTTGGATGGTCCACTGTGCGCCGTCCAAATCTGAGACAATTGCGGCCGCTTCCGCTTCGTTGCCGATCCGAAATTTCTTATTATCGACCTTGCGGTCACCCACCTTGAAGAGATTGGCCTCAAACGCGGGGGGGAGCGCGCCTTCAAGCGTAGCCGTAATAGACCAATACTCGACCGGCTCGAAGGCGCGAATCGTACGCTCACGCTCAGTGATGATACGGACGGCCACGGACTGGACCCGACCGGCAGACAAGCCTCGACGGACTTTTTTCCAGAGCAACGGGCTAATCTGATAGCCGACTAAACGATCCAACACACGGCGGGCGATTTGGGCATCGTAGCGCTCCCGGTTTAACTCGGACGGGTTTTTGATCGCGTCTTGGACCGCTTTTTTGGTGATCTCATTGAGGAGGATGCGTTGGACGTTTTTGCCATCCCTGCCGAGTTTTTCCGCAATATGCCAGGCAATGGCCTCGCCTTCCCGGTCCGGGTCAGAGGCCAGAAATATCCGCTCTTTGCCTTTGGCAGCCTTTTTCAGGTCAGCAACAACTTTGGCCTTCCCCTGAATCACTTGGTATTCAGCAGTAAAATCATTCTCAATATCAACCCCGAGCTTGCTTTTGGGCAAATCCATGATGTGCCCAACCGAGGCTTTGACCTGATAGCCGGGACCGAGATATTTTCCAATCGTCCGGGCTTTGGCCGGCGATTCGACAATGACGAGGTTTTTCGCCATGCTTACATTCCTCTTCTCTCCTGCCCTCTGGTAGAGGTGAAATACATCCCGGGCAGTTGGGCCACTACTCCTTTTAATTCCAATCCAAGCAGGACTTCAAGAACCCGTGCGGCCTCAAGTCCGCTCCCGGTGATGAGGGTATCCACATGCACGGCCTCTTCTGCAAACAATTGAAACAGCATATCTTCGTCCGGCTCTAATGGAACGACGGGGACGATTGTGTCAGGTTTCTCGGTTCGGTCCGTCAGGGCCGGGGCTATCTCACTCAGTATATCATCAATGCTTTCCACAAGTTTTGCACCATCCTTAATCAGACGGTGCGGCCCTCGGCTTCGACTCGCCGTGACCGGGCCGGGCACGGCAAACACCTCACGATTCTGGTCAAGCGCACATTGGGCCGTAATGAGTGACCCGCTCTTTTCGGTTGCTTCCACCACAACAGTGCCCAGACTGATACCACTGATGACCCGGTTTCGATATGGGAAGTTGCCCGCTTCAGGTGGGCTGCCAAAGGAAAATTCCGATACCACCGCTCCACTCGCCGCAATACGCTCTGCCAAAGCTATATGCTCACGCGGGTATACTACGTCAAGCCCCGAGCCTAAAACGGCAATCGTTCTGCCGCCGGCTTCAAGGCTGGCTTGATGGGCTTCAGAATCGATACCGCGGGCCAGACCGCTCACTACGCAGACCCCACACCCGGCCAGCTCCCGGGCCAATTCGCGTGCCACCCCACGTCCGTACGCACTCGCAGTCCGAGCCCCGACTACGGCAATGGCCAGGTTATCTTGGGGCGCGAAATACCCCCGAATATAGAGGAAAGGCGGGGGATCATGAATCTGTTTGAGGCGTTGCGGATACTCGACATCCGTCTGAGTGACCAAACGGACGTTCATCCGTGTCAGTTGCTCCAGCTCGGCCTCAACTTCTCCCCAGCGATCAAACGCTTTAATCTCCTGCGCAATGCGGGCGCTGATACCAGCCTTGGTGAGCATGGCCAGCGGCGTCCGTAAAATCTCGTGCGGAGACGCAAAACGATCCAGCAATTGCCGGTAGGTCACGTTTCCAACCCCGCGTACCAGACGCAGGGCTATCCAGTCGCCCCAGTCGGCCCGAGCCGCACTATGGTTCGCTCCGTGTTCCATCCCTTTTCGACCTCACCACGCGGTATGCCACTCCCCTGTACGGCTGCTCTTCGTTCGCTACAATCTTCTGGTATCCTGAGTATACTGGGTGGTAGGTTATTTTCAAAAATCATGGCACAAGTCAAAGGAAGTGGCGAACAAAAAACCCCCAACCCCTACCTAATCCCTAAATCTTATGCCAACAGTACAGCAGTTCTTAGAAGAAAAGACGACGCGGGCCATTCAGACCGCCATCGGGACGACCGCCCCGGCGATTATCAAACCCGCGGCAAACCCGAAATTCGGTGACTACCAGGCAAACGGAATCATGGCAGTCGCCAAGGCCCACAAACACAATCCGCGCCAATTGGCGGAAGCCGTTGTTGCCCAGCTCAACCCGGATGAGATTCCCGCAACGTGGGAGATTGCCGGACCAGGCTTTATCAATTTCCATCTTGACCCAAACTGGCTGGGACAGACCCTGCTCGCCACCGCCCGGGACGAGCATCTGAGCGTTGATCCTGCCGCCAATCCAGAAACCATCGTCATCGATTTCAGTGCCCCAAACGTGGCTAAATCCATGCACGTTGGCCATATTCGTTCAACTATCTTAGGCGACGCGCTCACCCGCATCCTGCGTTTTCTCGGGCACACGGTAGAGACGGACAATCATCTGGGCGATTGGGGGACGCAGTTTGGCATGTTGATTGTGGGCTATCGCTCTTTTCTTGATAAGACGGCGTATGAGCAGGACCCCCTGGCCGAGATGGAACGCCTGTATAAAGAAGTACAAGCCAGGGCCACAACGGATTCGGCGATAGCAGATCGGGCGCGAGAAGAACTCGCCAAACTTCAGCAGGGAGATGCAGCAAATACGGCCTTGTGGAACGAATTTATGCAGGTTTCACGCCAGGCGTTCGAGCGCATCTATACGCGCCTGAATGTGAAATTCGACCACTGGCTCGGAGAGAGCTTTTACAATTCGATGCTCGCCGGTGTCGTTCAGGAACTGCGCGCTAAGAACCTGGCCCGTCCGAGCGAAGGGGCCATCTGTATTTTCTACGATGAGGATACTGACCTGGCCGGGACCCCTTTCCTGATTCAAAAACAAGACGGCGCCTTCCTGTATGCCACAACTGATTTGGCAACGATTAAATACCGGGCTGAAACCTTTCAGCCGAATCGGATCGTCTATGTGACGGACAGTCGTCAGCAGCTCCATTTTCGGCAACTCTTTGCCGCGGCCCAAAGCTGGGGACAGGCTATGGCGCTGGAGCATGTCTGGTTTGGAACCATCCTGGGCGCAGACGGCAAACCGATCAAAACCCGTGAAGGCCAGCCCATAAAACTCGCCGCCCTGCTGGATGAAGCAGAGGAACGGGCACGAGCAATTGTCCGGGAAAAAAATCCGAGCCTGCCCGCCGCACAGCAGGCCCATATAGCCCGAGTCGTCGGCATTGGTGCGGTCAAATATGCCGACCTGATGCAAAACCGCACCGCGGATTACCGCTTTAGTTGGGATAAGCTGCTGGCCTTGGACGGCAATACCGCGCCGTATCTGCAATATGCCTATGCGCGGATTCGTTCGATTTTCAGGAAAGGCGGCTTCACCGACTGGCAGCCGGCTCCGCACATGCATGTCCGACTGCTGGCACCGGAAGAGCAAGCCCTGGCCAAACACATGCTCCGCTTTGGCGACGTGTTGCTCGAAGTTGAGCGCTCATATAAGCCCAACCTCTTAGCCAGCTTCCTGTATGAACTGGCCACGCACTTTAACCTCTTCTACCAGACGCATTCCGTTCTCAAGGCCCCGCAGGACCGGCAACCAACGCGGCTCTTATTATGCGCCCTCACGGCCCGGTATTTGAAAACGGGCTTGGACTTGCTCGGTATTGAGACCTTGGAGACCATGTAGAAACAAAAAATGCAGAAACGGAGGCAGGGAGCATGGCTGAAACACGACGGACAGATGGACCGGTTTCGATTACGTACGATATTGAAGGCAGTGGGTCTGTCGTTGTTTTCTTGCACGGCATCGGCGGCAATCGACTGAATTGGACGGGTCAACTGGCCCATTTTGGGAGGCGTTTTTGCGCGCTGGCCTGGGACGCGCGGGGCTATCTCGACAGTGACGACTCTCCCCAGACGCTACAGTTCAGCAATTTTGCCGATGACCTGTGCCGTCTCCTGGACCGGCTCAAAGCCGACCAGGCCCACCTGGTTGGCCTGTCGATGGGCGGCATGATTATCCAGGACTTCTATGGTCGGTATGCCGACCGGGTCGCCAGCCTCTCCCTGGTTGATACCTCGTCCGGTTTCGGCGGGGTTCCTGAGGCAGTCCGGCAGGACTTTCTCGCCCGGCGTCTTGAACCGCTGGAAAAAGGCTTAACCCCGGCAGATATTGCGCCTGAGGTGGTCAAGGTCCTGGTTGCCGAGAGCGCGGGGCAAGCCGTGCGCGAGCGGTTGATCGCCTCCATGTCGGCTCTGCGCACTGAGGCGTATAAACAGGCCCTGCACGCCATTGTGACAACCGATTTCCGTGAGGTCCTACCCCAGATTGCGGTGCCGACCCTGGTTATTGTCGGGGCAGAAGATCAGGTCACCCCGCCTTCGGCTTCGGAATTTCTGGTGAAACAGATTCCCGGCGCCGCGCTGGTGACCATTCCCGACTGCGGGCATCTGTCGAATCTCGAAAAGCCCGACCTGTTTAATGCGGCCTTAGGCAAATTCCTGGACGAGCACGCCAGACGGGCGTCGAGCGTTGCCGACTAGTGCAAATGACGCTGCTGTAGAGCCGCCCGTCATTCCTGTGGAAGCAGGAATCCAGGCCCCCGCCGCCCGCTGGATGCCGGATCACGTCCGGCATGACGAGAGCCCCCTGCACGGCGAGAGCTGGGCGTGAGACGCGCTAGGGGCAACGGCCGCTGGTTCGTCTCTTTACCACGATCGGCTGCGGCGCGAACGCCAGCCGTCTTCTTCGTCCTCTTCTTCAATGGGAAAAACTGGGTTCAAGATGCGGTGGGGAATGTCTTCCAGAAAACGCGACGGCTTACTGAGCACCATGCCGGTGGCGCGATCAAAGATATCATTGATGGGGTACGAAATAAACAGGTTTTCTTTGGCGCGAGTGGCGGCGACATACATCAGCCGCCGCTCTTCTTCGAGTTCGTCCTCATTTATCTCGCCATCTTCTTTGTAGCGTGGGGTCGGGAAGCGACCATCGACCGCCCAGATGATAAACACCGAGTGCCATTCCAGCCCTTTTGCCGAGTGAATGGTCGACAGGATCAGCACTCCTTTTTCATCCCGGTCGGTTGCCGGTACATTTCCCACGCTGCTGTTGGGTGGCTCCAGGGCCATGGCCGATAGCAGCCGGTCCAAACTGCGGTAACGTTCGGTAATAATTGAAAACTGCTCCAGATCTTTTTGGCGCTTGGAATACTCGCGGTCGTCTAGATTATTCCGTTTGAGAATCGGCAAATAGTACTGCACGATCAGGTCAACCTGCTCGCGCGGCGATAGGATGGGGTCAGAAACCGACTGGAGCGCGGCGGCCAGTTTCTGCACCTCAGTCCTGACCGCTCCGCGCCCGGGATACTCAGCTAGGCGTTGCAACGGCTCAGGCCCGCCAAGCATATGGTTGAGAATCTTGTCGCTGCTCTTGGGCCCGACACCTTCGAGCAGGAGGAGCACCCGGTGCCACGACACCGTGTCCTGCGGATTGGCGAGGACACGTAAATGGGCCAGAATGTCCTTGACATGCGCGGTCTCAATAAACTTGAACCCACCCCGCTTCACGAACGGCAGATCGCGGTTGCTCAGTTCGATTTCAAGATCAAACGAATGGAAGCTGGCCCGAAAGAGCACGGCCATCTCGGTCAGGGGCACCCCTTCTTCGCGCAATTCCAAAATCTTTTGGGCCACAAAGCGTGACTCATGGCGCACGCTGTCGGCTTCAATCAGCGCCGGCTGAAGGCCGCTGTCCTTTTTGGTGAACAGGTTCTTGGTGTAGCTTTCCTTGGCTTGCAGAATAATTTCGTTCGACAGGTCCAGGATCGGCTGGGTGCTGCGATAGTTTTCTTCGAGCTTGATGATTTTCGTGTCGGGGAACAAATCCGGAAACTCAAAGATATTGCGGACGGTTGCGCCACGAAAACTATAGATCGACTGGGCATCATCACCGACCGCCATGACGTTGTCATGCACGTGGGCCAGCAGGCGCACAATTTCGGCCTGGAGCCGGTTCGTATCCTGATACTCATCCACCATGATGTAGCGATAGGTACGGGAGAGCCGTTCCGCGACCTCGGGGTGGCTGCGCAGCAATTCCCGTAAATGGGTCAGCAGATCATCATAATCCAGCAAGCTGCGTTCGTGTTTATACTGCCGGTAATATTCTTCAATCCGGCTGAGGTCGTCGAGTTCGGAAAACAGATACGAAAACTGCGAGTCAAGCACCTCCGCCACGCTGGTGGTCTTATTGGCCGCCAGGCTGATGATCTTGGCAATCGTCTGTTTCCGTGGGAAGCGGCGAATTTTTTTGTCCAGTCCAAGGCGGGTGCGGATCAGATTAATCGCATCCTCGGAGTCGGTCCGGTCCAGAATCGTGAAGGCGTTGGCAAATCCGAGCAAGGAGGCATAGCGCCGCAGGACGGTATTGGCAAAAGAATGAAACGTCCCGCCGGTCACCTTGTCACAGCGTCCGCCCATTAACGCTTCGGCGCGCTGAATCATTTCTTCCGCGGCGCGTCGGGTGAACGTCAGGAGGAGCAGCGAAGCCGGATCAACGCCTTCTTCAATCATCCGCGCGACCCGAAATATCAGGGTGCGCGTCTTGCCACTGCCGGCTCCGGCCAGTACCAAAACAGGGCCGTCGCGCGTGGTGGCGGCCTCGTACTGACTGGGGTTCAACTCGTTCTTGTAGTCGATAGAAAATTGCCGCGGCCGGTTGTTCTCCGCATCCGACCGCAGCACATATTTCAAGGGCCGATTTTCGTCGTGTTCCACACCACACCCCGGTGTTTTTTGAAGATAGCCTACCCTAGCGCATCGGAAGACAGGGAGAAACGGGGAGCCGCATGCTGTACCCCTACACACTGACAACCACGACCCCTTCTGGTATGTAAGAGGCGATGAGTCGCAGGACCGAACACCTGAACCTGTACGGCGTCAAATGTCCGTTGAATTGGGCCAAGGCCAAGGTTCGACTGGAATATCTCGACCAGGGCGACCAACTCGAACTTGTCATTGACGACCCCAAGGGCCGGCGTGATATTCCTCGTGCGGCAGAAGCGGAAGGCTATGCCATTGTTGATATTACACAGACGGTTGAAGCGGATGTCCCTCAGCAGTGGCGCATCGTGATTGAGAAATAATATTGAGAAATAATATTGAGAAATATCATGGCAGACGAGAGTCCGAAATTCGACCTCCTCAGGCTCGCCAAAGCGGTTTTTCAGCATCGGCGGACCAAGCATCCCTACGGCTCAAACTACGCCGTCAGCATCCGTATGGGCCATGCGGATATTCAGGATTTCACGGCCATTGCAGACATCCTGCTGGCCGTTGAAGAGCTGGGCTACGAGATCAAAAAGAAACCGGAATAGGCCTGGGCCTACTCAAACACCTGCTCGCCGGTGGCAAACAGCAGCCAGACCACCGCCCCGAAAACATACAGTCCGGAGGCGATCAAAAAGACCAGGCTCCATGAGCCGGTGGCATCCAGGATGTAGCCGGTCAGAGTGACGCCGATAATACCCGGAATCGTTCCGGCCGTGTTAGAAAGACCCAGGAGAATTCCGGCATACCGCGGGCCGATATCGAGGTGGTTCACAGCAAATCCGGACAGCGCAAAAGCGCCGAGTCCGAGCACGCAGCACATATAGATAATGGCCTGGGTTGCCGACGTGACTCCGCCAATGAGAAAGAGGAATAAGGCTGGACTGAAAAAGCCTATGCTCTGCATCAGCTTGCGCACAAAGGTGACGGACAGACCACGTTGCAGCATGCTATCCGCGAGCCAGCCAGCGACATTGGCCATGACAAACATGACCAGCCAGGGGAGGATGGTGTACAGCCCGACTTGGTGGATATCAACCCCAAGCGCCTGGTTAAAATACGTCGGCAGCCACGTCAGAATAACGTAGAATCCCCAGTTGGAACAAAAATGGTTGATAATGATCGCCCAGACCGCAGTTTTGGACAGCAGGTGTCTCCACGGGATATGGGCGTTGGCTGGAATCGGCGGAACGTTCTCACGGATATGGGCGACTTCTGTGGGGGCGATGGTTGGATGGGTTTCCGGCGTGTCGGTGACACGGGAGTACCAGAAGAGATACCAGATAAACCCGAGTCCGCCGAACAGGTAAAACACCGTCGGCCAGCCCCAGGACACCACAATGGTCGGGGTCAGCAGCAGGGCAGCGACCGTACCCAGGGAAATACCACTCACATTCAGTGCGGCTGAGCGGGCCCGCTCCCGGCCCGGTACCCAGCGCGCAAAGAGATTATACATCGCAGGAAAGGCAACGCCTTCCCCCAGCCCCATGCCGACCCGGGCGAGAAAGAGCACCGTGAGTGAAATCGCCGCCGCGGGTGGCGTGACTAAGGTAAAGAAGGACCACAGCAACACGCCACAGCCAAGAACAATTTTTCCGCCATAGCGGTCTGCCAGCCAGCCACCGAAAATCTGGGTGGCCAGATAGCCGTAAAAGAATGAAGACAGGACAATCCCTTGGGTGGTTTGGTTCCAGCCATACTCCTGCGCCATGGGGAGAATGGCGACCGAGATATTGACCCGGTCGATATAACAAATAAACGTGCTGCAAAAGCACAGGCCAACCAGCGTAAAGCGGCGCGGCCAGTAGGCACGTAGAGCAGCCAGCCCGGACAATGGAACAGGGTCCGTCATACTCCGGTATTCCCCTTTTTTATCGAGAGCCGGGCTACTGTACCGGATTCTCCCGCTCTTGCGAACGCATAGGGGAGATGGGCCGAATGGTGGCCCTATGTGTCCGCTGCGCTCACCTTGTGCATCGAACCATCACTCAGTTCGTAATAGACGGCAATACGCGCGCCTTCGGACAGAGGCGGCAGGCAGAACTCGGACGGGTGCGCTTCGTAGTAGAGTTGCTCAGCTTCTTCACACCGAGCAACGAAAGCCTCAAGGGCAGCCTGATAGCGGCTTTCTGAGACGTTGATCTGCCGCAACTGGAAGAGTTCGTCATCCGCCTGATGGAGCTGTTGCCAGACTGCTGGTTCATTGTCAACGGGCCAGGCATCGATCTGAGCGAAAGGGAGGCTCAGAGGCTGGGTTGCAGCCACATACTGGAGCGTGAGGGGAGAAACCGCATGCGGTCGGTGCAACGCGGTCAAGGCAGGTCTCCCCCCTTTTCGTTGGGGGGCTGGTGCCATGTCTCCATTCTACGAATGAACCGAACGGCAAAACAAGACAGGCTTGGGAGTGTGGGCGGCGTGGACACGCTGCCGGTTACACCCGAATCCGGGTCCAGCCGCCGGCCTGCCAACTCCAGACAAACGTGACGGACTGGAGGATACGATAGGCGAGGTTGGCGATCCAAATGGCGAGCAGACCAAATCCCCATATGGATTGCATGGCAAAGGCGATGGGCAAGAAAAGGCACCACTGCATAGTCAGGGAGATCACCATCACCCGTCGGCTGTGGCCCGCTCCGTAGTGGGCATTCATCAGGACAACGCCGAGGGCTTCAAGCGTAATGGTCGCGGCAGTGAGTTGCAGCGGCAGCCGGGCGAGCGCCAGCGTCGTCGGGTCGCGCAGGAACAGCAGCAAAAACAGGTCGGGCGCAATCAGGGCAGGCAAGGCCAGGCCGCCGACCACCAGCATAGCCAATCGGGTGACATACCAGCCCCACATCCGCGCATCCTGCGCCTTGCCCGCGCCCAGCGCTTGGCCGACAAAGGAGGCCGCGACCAGTCCGAAGCCGTTCGTCAGTAGCAGCCACAGCAGCAGCAGGTTGGATAAGACGTGCCCCGCGGCCAGTTCCGCGGTGCCGATGTTACCCAGAATCCAGAAGAACGCCAGCATGCCGGCAGCAAAGAAGACGTGCTGAATACCGGCCGGAATCGAGAGACGCAACAGCGTCAGCAGAGTAGCCCGGTCCGGCCAGCGGGCCAGAAAACCTCCGTCGCGGGCGTGGCGCAGGGCGGTGAGCAGATACGCGGCCGACCCGATATACAGCGCCACGGTGGTGCCGATACCGGCCCCAACGACGCCCAGCCGCGGCGCGCCGAGGTTGCCGAAGATCAAGACCCAATTGAGAAAGATATTGATCACGTTCATCAGAATGATGGTGCGCATATAGAACTTGGACAGATTGACCGCGTTCCAGTAACCGCGGAAGACAAAGTTGATGCCCATGGCGAGCAGGCCGACCAGACGCGCCTGAAAATAGACCGTGCCGTGGCCGATGACCGCGGCGTCCGGGCTGAGCAGGGCGAACAGGTCCGGCGCCAGGCGTATCAGCAGAATCGAGGTGGGCAGCCCGAGCAGCATGACGAGCAATAGCCCGCCGTTCAACGGCACTGCGATTTCACCCGTGCGACCGGCCCCCAGCCAGCGGGCCGAGGTGGCCTGCACGCCGGTCGCCAGACCGATGATAAACGCGCCGCACGTAAACGTAGTGAATTGCGCCAGACCGACCGCGGCCAGCGCACCATCGCCGAGTACGCCCAGCATGGCCATGTCCACCAGGTTCATGATGTTCTGGGAGATCATGCCTCCCATAATGGGCAGGGCAAGGCTGAGCGTCCGGCGCAGGCGGGAGGTCACGGGCGTGATGGGTCCATCCGTGGGCCTAACTGTTCTCAAAGCTGATTCTGAGCCGGGTGCCGGTGGCCTGCGCGACCCTTCCCAGCGTCCTGGTGGATGGGTGGACACGTCCGCCTTCGAGTCGCGCTACCACCGATTGCGTGGTCTTCATGCGCTTGGCAAGCTGCGCCTGCGTAAGCCCGGCGCTGACGCGGGCCGCAATCAGCGCGCGGGCCAATTCAAACTCCGGCTCCAGCTTGTCATAGGCGGCCCGATAGTCCGCATTCCGACTCCATTTCTTGTGTAGATTGCTCACATTGCTCATTGCAGCACCTCCCTGGCGCGTCTCAAGGCCAAGTCAATTTCCTGGCGGGGCGTCTGCCGTGTCTTTTTCATAAAGACCCGCACCACCACGACGCGTTTACCCCGAACGGTGACATACAGCGCTCGCGATATCCCGTCCCCGCCCTTCATTCGCATTTCCCACAGCGGACCGGTCAAATGCCTGATATACGGCGCACCAACGCGGTCCAATCCAACCGCTTCGATCAACTCACAGATACGAACAAACCGCGCGCGCATATCGATGGGCAAAGCGGCGACTTCCTTGTCCACGGCCGTATTCAGGGTCTCAATGGTCCAGTTTACGGGCAACGGAGTATCGCACATTTGATATATGCTGACAAATTGACCCGGGGGCGAGTCATGCCGCCCATGATGGGCAGGGCAAGGCTGAGCGGCCGGCGCAAGCGGAAGGTCACGGGAGTGACATAGGCGAAAAACCGTCAGGATTTTATCTTTCCGACGGACGGAATTGCATGTTGGCTTGTGGGAAATGGGTTTGCAAAGCCCGCATTGCTCCTATCCATATTTCTTTGTGCCATACATTCGCTCTGAGCGCATATGTCCGCCCATCGGAGTGCAAAAGCTCGTCACTCCCGGCAAACCAATATCCAGAATTAAAGCCTCTCCCAGACTCTACACCTTGTCGCTCTGCCGATTCGATGAACTCCTGCTGATTATTGAAATTCCCCTCTACGGATACAAACATGCTCTCGTAGGAGATTCCGGTTACTTTGCTTGCGATTTTTTGAGGTGAAGAATCACCCGATTGAAGAAGTGTCTGAATCACTTGAAGAAGCGCTCTCCTCTTCGGCAAATTCTTATATTCCCGTCCCAGGACAGCAACATCATAACGGGTCGTATCTGGGCCAGCGATTCGGGTCTGCCTCTCTCGTTGGGCTTTCTCTTTCAATTGAGATTGAAACTCCTTTACCTCTGGCAGCGGAATAACCTGTTGAACATCCAGGAACACTCGCTCACCATCGGAATATGGTTGAAGACGAATGCACCGAATATCGAGGTCACGCTGATTCAGCCACATGACCGCTGTCGTGAGTTCCTTGGAAAAGTCGGCAGATGCCAGTATCACTCGAACGTCTTGGGCAAAACGCTCCTCACCCGGCTCATCGAGGAATTCGAGCAGACTGCTCTCAGGGTCATCGTCGCGTCCCATTTTCTGGAGAAAATCACGGTAGTAGCCCACCGCTTTATCGAACGTCATGGTTGAGACCATGGCGGCATATCGGAGCGCTTGCAGTTCCATATGTCCGCCGCTCTCGGTCCGCTTTAACTCGATCACAACCAGGTTTGCATTTTTGTCAACAGCAAGCAGGTCTATACGCCGTTTCGACTCCTCCCAATCGCCAAACTCTTCACTGATGACCAGCAGGTTAGGGTCAAGCACCTCGATTTGATCTCGAATGAGGGGCTGTAAATCGGTCCGTTCTCGGAGTCCTTGGCTGACAAAGTCCGTGCGTCTAAGCTCTTTCAGCGAGTTAGGCGTCACTTCGAAAATAGACATGAAATTTTGATCCGTTCTTCTCTAAGTCCCTCGCTCAGCTTTCAAGGGGAATTTTTCAGGCTGTTCAATCGTCTGCAAGCCGAGGTCCACATCCAAATCGGGCCAATAGAAATGCCCCGGCGTTGGCTCTTCCACGTTGACTATCTGGCTAATGGATACGTCCCGAAACCACGGAAAATCCTCGTAGGACAGAAACAACTCCCGGTCACCCGCCAAGAGCCAAATCCCATTCCCGGAGATGTTGGTGACTTCAACCGCAGCCGGGAGGGTCATGCTACATGCCTCACGGTTGACGCCGGCTGAATGCAAGCAATCAGACTTTCCCTTTTCCTGGCTAGGGCGTGAAAGTCACATTCGACCTGGAGGCCGTGCCAAAACTCGTCGGACTGACCGAAGAATGCGCCAAAGCGTATGGACATCGCCGGCGTAATGGAGCGTTTACTGTGAACGATTTCATTGATCGCCCGTGGGGCAACCCCGATCTCGCGGGCCATGGCATTTTGCGAAATGTCCATTGGCTTGAGGTATTCTTCCAGAAGAATTTCGCCGGGCGTGATAGGGTTCTGCATTTTACCGCTCATCGGCTCCTCATCTATTGCTTCCTCACTGGTGCTCGGGGAAACCCACCCCGCCGCTACGCGGCACCCCTCCGAGGAGGGGATTTGTTGCAGTGCTGATGCCGGGCGCTGCTGAATTCAGTCCCCTACCCTCGCCCAATAAACGGCATTTTGGTTGCCATGACGGTCATGAATTGTACGTTGGCGTCGAGCGGCAGGTTGGCCATGTATACGACCGCCTGGGCGACGTGTTCGACATCGAAGGTCGGCTCGACTTCGATTGAGCCGTTCGGTTGCGGCACGCCGCGTTGCATGACTGCGGTCATGTCGGTCCCGGCGTTGCCGATGTCGATCTGGCCACAGGCAATGTCGTATTTGCGCCCGTCGAGTGATGTTGATCTGGTCAGGCCGGTCATGGCGTGCTTGGTCGAGGTGTAGGGCGCGGAATTGGGCCGCGGCACATGGGCCGAGATGGAGCCGTTGTTTATGATACGTCCCCCGCGTGGGTCCTGGTCTTTCATGATCTTGAACGCTTCTTGGGTGCAGATAAACGCGCCGGTCAGATTGACGTCTACAACGGCTTTCCACTGTTCATACGACAGTTCTTCCAGGGGGACGGGCGGGGCTCCGATTCCAGCGTTGTTAAACAACACGTCGAGCCGGCCAAAGGTCGCTTGGGTTGTGGCAAACAGGGTGCGAATAGAGTCCGGATCGCTGACATCGGTCGGCACGATGAGCGTCTGCGCCTCACTCCCGGCCTCTTTTGCCGTTGCTTCCAAGAGTTCGGCTCGGCGGCCGGCTAAGACAACGGCGTAGCCCTCCTGGAGAAGCGCAAGGGCACTCGCTTTCCCAACGCCGGTTCCCGCTCCTGTGATGATGGCGACCTTAGTCTGTGTACTCATGGGTGTGCTCTCCTTTGCGTGTGGGCCGGAGGGGGAAACCCACCCCGGCCCTTTGGGCCACCCCTCCCGAGAGGGGATTTGAGAAAGGGCATTTACCTTGAAAAGGATTCGAGTATTTTGTCCCGATAGTGGTCGCGTTGTTCTTGGGTTGTGCCGGTGTTGGGAACGGCCAGAATGGTCGTGTCGAGGAGTCCTTCGCGCTCGTTCAGCTTTGCGCGGACGCGGTCAATCGGACCGACCGCGCAGAAGGCATCGACCATTTCACTCGGAATGAGATCAAAGCCCTTGTCTTTGTCGGGCGTATTCTGCAGCGCTCTGACCTTTTCAACCGTGTCGGTAAAGCCATGCGCGGCAAAGATATCATCGTAAATCCGGGCCCAGATACTGAACAGCATGGCCCCTGCGCCGACCCGCTGGGCGGTTGCCAGATCGTCGTCAATGACCACAAAGCATTGGCCCAGGACCTCGACATCGGAGCGGCTGCGACCTGCCCGGTCGAGCCCGGTTTTGAGCGGCGGCAGAATATTCTCGCGGACATGTTGCGGCGAGAACATCGGATTCCCGATGAGGCCGTCACCCAGCTCACCCGTCAGGGCGGCCATACGCGGTTTGACCGCGGCAACATAGAGAGGCACCCGTGGCCGGGGCTTCGGATTAGGGCGCGGGAAGAAATTACGGGCGCGGATATTGTAGAACTTGCCTTCGTAGTTCACCTCGCCACCAGCCTCGGCTTTGTCCATAATGAGCTGCAGGACCTCGATATACTCCCGCATTTGACTGACCGGTTTGCCGGCGTCTCGTCCGGCGTACCAGTTGTTATTGCGGTGTTGGTGGGCGACTCCCAGGCCGAGCGTGAACCGGCCCTGACTCAACAGGTCAAGGTCCAACGCCTGAAAGGCGAGCATCACCGGACTATGATTAAAGGCCAGCACCACGCCCGCGCCGATTTTGATGGTCTGAATATTGGGCGCGATGCTGGCCAGGGGAATGAGCGCGGAATTGGTCAACTCGGCTTGCCAGAGTGAATCAAAGCCGGCGGCTTCGTATTTTTTCACCCAGCCGACCATTTCGTCGTGGGCGGCGGCGGCGAGAAACATGGAGTATTTCATGCGTGAATTCCTTCCATAAAAAGACAGGGGCGCAGCGTGCTGCGCCCCTCCACAAAAACAAACAACAGAACGACGGATGACTACGCCGACGGTTCGTGCTGTCCCCACTTGTCAAAGTGGGTCACTTCGGATGCGGGCCGGCGGCTGACCGGTCCGAATTTTCCCGAAGGAAAACCGATCGGAATGGTTGCCACCACGCCATATTCGAGCGGAATGCCCACGCGCTCTTGCAGTTCGTCCTCAAACATCTGGTGCATGGTCGTCAGGCTCGCCCCAAGGCCAAGGGCGCGACAGGCCAGCAGAATGTTCTGCACGCAGGGATAGATGGAGCCGTAGGAGGGCGGGGCTTTGCCTTCGCGTTTTTCCGCGGGCACGGAAAACGGCCAATCCCGTTTGCCGCAGATGAGAAGTAAAACCGGGGCTTCGTGCATGTGTTCGGCCAAGTGCATCGCCGCCCGAGCGGTCTTGGCAAAGGAGGAGGTATCGCCTTCCTTTGGCCTGAGCGCATTACCAAAACGGTCCAGCATGGCCTGGTGGTAACGTTCCTGGAAAAACTTCTTGTTGGTCGGCTCTTGGAGCACCACAAACGCCCAGGCCTGGAGGTTCTGGCCGCTGGGGGCACGGATGCCGGCTTCAAGGATTTTCCGAATCATCTCTGGCGGGACCGGGTCGGGTTTGAGCCGGCGCATTGCCCGCATTGAGTGCATGGTTTCAAACACACCAAGTTCTTCAGCCATCTTGTTTCTCCTTTTCGGTTCGGGGACGTTACGCGCCCTTTAATAAGTGTTTGGCAATGACCACGCGCTGAATCTGCGACGTGCCTTCATAAATCTGCAACAGCTTGGCGTCACGCATCAGCTTTTCCACCGGATACTCGCTGAAATAGCCGTACCCGCCGAAAATCTGCACGGCGTTGGTGGTTATCTGCATGGTCCGGTCCGCGCCAAACGCCTTGGCGTAACTGGAAACAATAGACGACGCTGCACCCTGGTCGAGCAGCCAGGCTGCTTTATAGGTCAGTAATCGCATGGCTTCGAGCTCAATCGCCATATCGGCCAGCATGAACTGGATGGCCTGGAAATTGGCAATGGCTTGGCCAAAGGCTTCACGCTGCCGGGCGTATTTGACCGATTCATCCAATGCGCGTTGGGATATCCCAATGGCAAAGGCACCGACTTCGGGCCGGCTGCGGTCAAACGTTCGCATAGCGACTTTGAACCCCTGGCCTTCCGCACCGACCAGGCCTGCGCGCGGAACTTTGACATCCTCAAAAACAATCTCCGCCGTGTCTGACGCACGCTGGCCCATTTTGTCGTGCATCCGGTTGGCCGTCACGCCAGGTGAATCAGCCGGGAGAACAAAGCACGCCACCGCGCCATGTCCCCGGCTTTTATCCTCAGTCGCAAAGGTCACATACCAACGCGCTACCGAGCCGTTGGAAATAAAGTGTTTGGTTCCGTTGAGGACAAAATCATCGCCGACCTTGCGGTAGGTTGTTGAGATAGCTGCGGCATCAGAGCCGGCGCCCGGCTCAGTCAGAGCGAAAGCAGCGTAGACCGGCTCGGAGACGAGCTGCCCGAGGTATTCTTTTTTCTGCTCATCGCTCCCGGCCACCAGCAAAGGCGTGGCCGCCAGATTATTGGCCACCATATTGAGCGCCATACCGGCACAGCCGTAGACGATTTCTTCATCGATCAGGCAGGTATCAAATACCTCCAGCCCCAGGCCGCCGTATTCGGTTGGCACGAGCGGATTGAGGATACCCAGTTTCCAGGCCTTGCGGCAGACATCGTCGGGGAAGGTCTGCTCTTTGTCATACTTTGCCGCAACCGGAATCATTTCCTCAACGGCAAACTTGTGGACCGTATCTTTGAGTTGTTGTTGTTCCGGGGTCAGTTCAAAGCCGTACACGATGGGCTCTCCTTCCTCTCTGTGAATGATCGACGCACGCTAGCACGCATTATTGTAACCAGGGTAAACAACCGGCCTCCTCCAGAATGGAATCTAACGCCGCTTTCTCTTCGACTTTGGCGTACCGTTCCCGCAGAACGCGAAACGACCGGGCATGGTATTTCTGCGTCCCCTGCGAGTACTCCGTGCTACGCAGCATGACCGAAAACGTCTCTTGACCGGCAGCGAGGGCCTGGGCGTTGGCCGCCGTCCAGGGTAAAAAGGTCTGGCCGATTTCCTGGAGTACGGGCTTCAGCGTTGGGGCCAGGTCGTCCCAGGTCTCCAGCGCGCCCTCAGCCTTGGGGTCCAGCATCTGCACCGCCCAGGACAAGACGTTCGGGGCAACCGCCCGCATCATCGTGCCAGCCGAGGGATCGGTGGAACATTGGTGCAGTTGAGCGGCAAGGCCAAAATCGCCAAACGTGGGCCGGCCACCGAACAGATACATACGTTGACTGAGGTGCGGTTCGAGCAGTGACAACAGACGATCGAAGGAAGACTCAATATGCTCCCGGGTCTGCTCGCTTGAGCCGACAAAGGACAAACGCGGGACCATGCGGGTACGAATTTGCTCAGTCGCCGCCGCATATTCTGCCTCACCCAGCCCAGGCCGGGTCAAGCGCGCGATGCGTTCGGCAGTTGATTTTTGGTCAGGCGCATACGTCCAGCGATAGTGGAACATCTGCTTATTGCCCCACTCGTCGCCATACTCTTCAATCAAGGCAGACAGGAAGGCCAAGGTCGGATCACTCGGGTGAATAGACGGCTCGGGCTGGAGTCCCTCAAAATGCTCCAGAATGGGCGTGGAGTCCTGCATGCCCTTCCCGTCCGGCGTGACGACAAGCGGAACGAGAGGCAGCTTGGCGTAGCGCGCGAATTCTTCCTGATTGGTGGAATCCCGCGCAATCCATTCGTGCGGAATACTCTTATACCGAAAATAGGCCCGGACTTTTAACGAGTACGGCGACAGCTCAACACCAAAGAGACGATAGGGTTGGGACATAACAACACTCCTCACCTGATTGGGACGCGTCTATTTCCCATTAAAGTGGGGAGCACGTTTCTCTATGAATGCCGCAATACCTTCTTTCCCATCATCAGTCTTGGAGCGGGCGGCAATGGACTGGGTTTCATTTTCCATCTGCGTTTCAAGCGTTTCCGTCCAGCCAGTATGGAGTAATCGTTTGGCGCCACCAAACGCCCCGGTTGCTCCGGCTGCAAGCTCAGTGGCGAGTTTTTCCGCTTCAGCCAGCAAGTCCGCATCCGGGACGACCCGGTTCACAATGCCCCATTCTGTGGCTTCTTTGGCCGACAGCAGCCGGTTGGTGATCGCAAGCTCCAATGCCCGCTTCATGCCGACAATGCGTGGCAGGAAATAGGTTGACGAACCGTCCGGGGTCAGCCCGGCGCGCGTATACGCCATGGTGAATTTCGCCGACTCGCCAGCAAAAACAATGTCACACGAACACGCAATACTCATTCCCGCCCCCGCGGCTGTACCATTCACCGCACCAATCAACGGTGCGTCCATACGCGCAAAACGTGACACGGCGCCGTGCAGATAGGTTGTTACCTCTTTCAGATGAGCGGGCAGCCTGGCGCCCTGGGCGGCAAAGCTTTTCAGGTCTCCGCCGGCACAAAACATCCGGCCATTGCCGGTCAGCACAACGGCTCGAATGTCAGCATCTTCGTCACATTCGAGTGAGGCCTGCATCAAATCCCGCGCCAGATCGATATTCAGCGCGTTCGCGGAATCCGGCCGATCCAGGGTAATTTTTGCGATATTGTCTTTTTTTTCAAATTGAATTGCGGTGTATGCCATGCTGTCCTCCGTCTGGCGATGCTGGGATTAGAGCGCCTGTAAAAAATCGACTATGGCTTGGCCAATCTCCTGCGGCGCGTCTTCCTGGATAAAGTGTGAGCCCTTGACGGTGATTTCTTTTTGATTCGGCCAGGCGCGGCAATACTCACGCTGCGGACCGGCCAGGATCGCACCGGGGTCGGCGTTCACAAAGAGTTTGGGCAGCTCGCTGCCTGACAACCACTGCCCGTATTGCTCGACGATCTCTACCACGTCGGCCGGTTCACCCTCGATCGGTATCTGACGCGGCCAGGTGAGCGTTGGGCGGCGAGACTCTCCCGGTTCGGTGTACGGCTTGCGGTAGACGGCCATTTCCTCTTCGGTCAGGGTGCGCACCACGCTGCCGGGCAGCACCCGTTCGACAAAGACGTTGTGCTGGAGCACCATCTCCTCGCCAGCCGGAGAACGAAAGCCTTGAAAGACTTTACGCGCCGCCTCAGGAAAGGTCTCCCACGTCAGGGGACACACAATTGCCTCCATATAGACAAGCGCCTTGATGCTGTCCTGATGGCGGTGTGCCCAGTGGAAACCCAAGGCTGAGCCCCAATCATGGATCACCAGGGTGACGTTTTTCGTGTGCTGATCGAGCCCAAGCGCGTCAAACCAGGCATCCATATAGCGGGCGTGGTCAACAAATCGATAGGAGCCCGCGGGATTCTTGCCCGAATCGCCCATGCCGATGAGGTCAGGCGCCAGGCAACGCGCGCCACCTTCGACCTCGGCAATGATGTTGCGCCATAAATACGAAGAGGTGGGGTTGCCGTGCAGAAACACAACCGGGTCGCCGCTGCCGGTATCGACATAGGCCATCTCGCTATCGAGCACGGACACCCGTTTCCGTTCATAGGGATCGTTCGCTGAAATAGATTGACTCATGCTTCTCTCCTCAAAAATTCTCTCTCCCGACCTACTGATTTGTCCCCGCAACATCTGCCATCAGAGCTAACGCTTCAGGCTGACTCGACTGGACCATCATGGTTGAAACACCAGCGTCTTCCCAGATTTTGAAACGCTCGCGAATCCGCTCCGGCGGGCCGCACAATGAGATTTCGTCGCACAGCTCATCCGGGACCAGCTCGGTCGCCTCTTTTTTCCGGCCGGACAGATAGAGGTCCTGGATCTCAGCCGCCGCGTCGGCATAGCCGTACTTCGAGACCATCTCATTATGGAAATTCCGGCCTTTGGCTCCCATACCACCGACGTACAGCGCCAGGGTTGGCTTGAGTTGGGCCAGGCAGGCTTTGACATCGTCTCCGATCACCACGGTACAACCGGCCAGAACCTCGAAGTTCTCCAGCGACTTGCCGTTGCCGGCCTTCGCAAAACCTTTCTCCAGATCGGGCGTGAACATATCCATCCGATAGGGTGAAAACCAGATCGGCAGCCAGCCATCGGCGAGTTCGGCCGTGATGCGGATGCTGAGCGGCTTCATGGTTGCCAGGTAAACGGGCAGGCGGCGTGAGTGCAGGATCGACTTGAGGGGTTTGCCCAACCCGCTGGCGTCTTCGCCCTGATAGGGCAGTTGATACACCTTGCCGTCTAACGAGACCGGCTCCTTACGGTCCCAAATCTTGTGCAGGATTTCAACGTACTCGCGAATGCGGGCGGCCGGTCGGCTGTAGGGCATGCCGTGCCAGCCTTCGATGACCTGCGGGCCGGACATACCCAGGCCGACAATCACCCGTCCGTTCGACAGGGCATCCAGGGTTGACATGGTCATGGCACACATCGCCGGCGTGCGGGCTGGAATCTGGAGAATGCCGGTGCCGAGTTTTATGCGCGAGGTCTTGGCCGCCAGATAGGCCAGCGGCGTCACCGCGTCGGAGCCATACGCCTCCGCACTCCAGACTGAGTCATAGCCCAGTTTTTCCGCCTCCAGAATCATATCCATGGGTAGCTCGACCTTGCCGCCAGAATAGCCAATACCAATTGCAAGTTTCATGAGGACTCCTTCCTTACAAGGGACTGTTTATATCGAACTGCCGGACGTGCGGCTACTCAGGCGTTGCGCAGGGCTGCCGCTACTCGTCCATAGTCTTCAAGGCGCGGCAGGATGAGTGGCAGGTCAACTCCAGCCGCCCGATATTCGGCAATGCGCTGTTTGCATTGCTCTTCCGAACCGATGAGATAAAAAGACTCGACCATCTGGTCAGTGATGAGTTTTACCGCGTCTTTCCCTTCGTCTTTGGCATACGACTCTCGCAAGGGTTCGAGAATGGAGACATCGAAGCCGCCTTTTTCGAGCAGGATCTCACCGACATAGGCTTCGTCGAGAAGGCGGACGATACGCTTTTTGAGAGTCGGCATCATCCGCTGTGGATCATCGGTCAACCGAATGACCAGCATGCAGGCAATATCGATGGACTGGGGATCACGGCCGGCCTCTTGGGCCGCGCTGCGGACCTCTTCAACTGCGTATGCGACATAGGACGGTGGAACATAGGCGTTCAACAACACGCCATCGGCAATCGCACCAGCCAGACGTAGCCCTTTTTTTCCAATCGCAGCAAGATAGATAGGCAGATTTTGCTGAATCGGCGTGGTGGCCAGACGGGCGTTCCTGAGCGTAAACGGTCCGGCCGTGTCCGACACCCGTTCCCCGGACAGCAGCCGTCTCAGCAGAGAGACGCTACCCCGCATGGCGGCCTGTGCGTTGCCGTAGGCCATGCCCATCTTGCCTTGAATCACCTCGCGTTCACTGCGACCCATTCCCAACACGAAGCGGCCGCCCGTAATCCGGTCCAGCGTTGCCGCTGCCATAGCGAGTAAAGCGGGATTTCGTGTGTACGGGTTTGTGACGCCCACGCCGAGCTTAATCCTCTCGGTCGCCGCCCCGAGATAGCCGAGTAGAGAGAATATCTCCTCGTGGAAATAGCGCTCCGTGACCCACAGGGATTCATAGCCGGCGTTTTCTGCAATCTGTCCGTATTGCTTCAGTTCGGGGCCACTCTGGATGCCGTGGTAGAGGACGAGGCCTGATCGACTCATAATCCGCTCCGTTCTAGGCTTGCTTCCGGGCGACAAACGTCCAATACGTCGGCACGATATCCGGATTCTCTTGGCTAACGCTGAATCCGGTCTCGTGCAGCATGGCGAGAATATCACTCCGGGTGTTGACGATATTCCCCCAGGTGACCTCGAACCATTGCTCCAGGATACTCATGGTAAAGCGTCGGTCGTGGACATCGGCGCCCGTTTCCGGGGCACACCGATCGACCAACAGCAAGCTGCCGCCGGGCTTGAGCGCCCGTTGGCAGGCACGCAGGATGTCAACTTTTTTTGCGTCGGGAAGCTCGTGAAAAACCTGGACCATAGTGATGAGATCAAATTCATTCTCAAAGGACAGGGCTTCCCCACCAACTGAAAGCACGTCTACCCGGTCGCCGAGCCCTTTCTCCTGAAGCAGCTTCCGGGAGGCTTGCACAAAATAGGGCAGAGGCTCGATGCCGGTCACGCGGCAGTTTACGAATTCCTGGGCAAAGCGCGCGATCACGGTGCCACTCCCGGAGCCGATATCCATGACCCGCCCGCCGGCCCCGAGTCGCTCTTCCATCCCAGGCAGTTTACGGGCAGCCGCCACCACGACTGGCGCCCGCAGGGCCGAGACTTTGCCCTGCTGGTGAAAGAAATCTTCATCATGGTCGTGAAAGGTTTTCAGCGCCCCGGTCCGAAAGGCATCAGGATAGGCTGGAAAGTCCCGCGACAGGCTGGCCAGGACATGCGTGGTCAGCAACTCGGGAGCTTCGTCGCCAAGTAATTCGTCCATAAACGGCGCAAAGGTGAACCGCGTATCCCCGTCAGCTTGGAGTACCCCAACGGCACACGCGGCCTGACACCAGACCTTTGTCCGCCAGGGGTCGAGTTCCAGGGTCTCAGCTAATTCTTCAGCCGAGACTGTGCCGCCGCGCCGCCGCATCTCGGAAAAATAGCCCAGCCGCCCGCCAATGTCGGTAATATGCGTAGCGTGCAGGCCGAGCATCCAACTCCGTATCATCCGAGCCTGGCTATTTTTTGTTATTTCTTTGTTGGACATAGTTGATCCTTAGTTCTTGTGTTTCTGCAAAAATGTTACAATCGCCTCTCCCGACCGTGCCGGTTGTTCCACCCAAAACACATGACCGGCCGGTTCCAGGAGCACGAGTTCGGAATCGACAATATTTTCAGCCAGAAGTTTTGAATTCTTCCAGGCTATCAAGGCATCGTCTTTCCCCGTAATCACCAAGGTCGGACACGTAATGTGGGATAGACGGTCGAACGTATTATGCGCATAGGCCGCTTGCATGCGACGCGCAAACCCGACCGGGTCGAGTGGCTGCTTTTTACGGGCTTCAATCAATGCCGGGATAAGCTCAGGATGTTGTTCAATATAGCCCTTCGTAAATGCGGTTTCGGCCAGCGCCCGACCACGCTCTTCCGCGGAGAGCGCGGCTGTTGAATGGGAACTCTGGATAGCCCCCCCCTCCAGACTGATGGCTTGGGGGCCACCGGGGGTGGTGCAGCCCAGCACCAGGGAGCGGACAGCAGCTCCGTGCCGAATGGCCAGTTCCTGGGCAATCATACCGCCCATTGAGACGCCATACACATGCGCGGACGAGAAACCAACATGCTCCATGAGCGCGGCGGTATCATCGGCAATCATACCTATCGTATATTCGATGTCCGGCTTTTCACTCTGGCCTGAGCCGCGTTGATCGAAGATGAGGACCTGAAATTGATCCATGAAATCCGGCAGCAGATTGGCAAAGATGCTCCGGTCGCTTTGCGCCCCGTGGATGAGAACAAGTGGTTGGCCTGCCCCGTGGAGTTCGTAGGCCAGGTTGACACCATTGACCCGTGCAGCGTGCATAACACCTCCTGATTATCCGGCTAGGGCGTCTGGGGGAACGCCGCCGGTTTTTTTATAAAACATAACAGAACCGCGCCTAAAAGATTGAAGAGCGCACTCATGAGAAAGGCGATTTCGTAACTGCCGTACACATCGTGCAGATAGCCTGCGGCTATGGGGCCAAACGCCGCCATGGAACCGGCCAAGGAAAAAATGAAGCCGACGATCGCCCCAACCGCCAGACGCCCGTAGAAGTCGCCGACGATCGCCGGGAACAGCGCCGTTGTCCCACCATACGAAAAACCGAACAGCGCGGCAGACGGGTAGAGCAAAGAGAGGCCGGCGCTGATCGCCAGGCCGAAGAACGCCACGGCTTCCAAAGTCAGACAGATTCCTAGCGTCAGCAGGCGGCCATAACGGTCGGACAGCGGTCCGGTAATCAGGCGTCCGGCGAAACCGGCCAAGCCGATAACGCTGATCAACGTTGCGGCGGTCACCTGCGATATGCCCAGGTCTACGGCAAAGGGTACGATGTGGACCACCGGCATGAAAACAACCAGCCAGGTCATCGTAAAAACAGCGACCAGCATCCAGAAGGACACAGTCCGGCGAGCGGATGCAAGCGTCCATTCATCGCGTGGGTCGAGTGAGGGACGTGGACTGGAGAGCGCCTCCCCTGATAATAAAACGGGTTGGAGGCCGTCCGGGTAAAGGCCCAGGCGTTCAGGGTCACGTATAGTGAAGAAGGCACCCAACACAATGAGCGCCATCCCGCCGAGCCCAAGGAGCAGGTAGGAGGTCCGCCAGCCATAGAGCGTAATCAGGGTTGCGGCCAGCGGCGGAATTAAGAAATTGCCAAAGCTCGCCCCACTCGTACTCATGCTGAGCGCCAAACCGCGGCGCTGAGTAAACCACCGCACCACGGTCGCATTACACGGCACAAAGGCGGCACTCATGCCGAGCGCGGCAATACCGCCGAGAAAGACGTAGAGTTGCCACAGGGCGTGAACCTGACTCATCAGCATCACCCCGCTCCCCAATAAGACGCCCCCGACCCCAACCACCAGACGCGGCCCCCAGCGATCGGTACACACGCCGGTTACAATCCCGAGGCCGCTATAGATAAACACGTACACCGAATAGGCGAGAGACAAACTCGTCCGTCCCCAACCCATCTCCGCTGAGATTTCCGGCATGAAAACGCCGTACGAAAACTGAATCCCGTACGCGGCGGACAACACCGTGAAAGAACACGCGACGATCACCCAGCCATAAAAGAATTGCGGCTGGCTGGCCGGCACGAGGTCGGCTGGGAGCTTCACCGGTTCAATGACGCGCATTGCCTCGCAGTATCCGGGGCGGGCGATGCCGGGTCAAGAGAGCGCTGGCTAGCGCCAGGCCGCGAGGCAATCTGACAGGGGGGGGACGGCAGGGCGATTACAGCCCTAACGCTTTGGCAATGTTTACGCGCTGAATTTCATCCGTGCCACCGGGAATACGCAGGTTACGCGCAATACGGAATATTTTTTCAATCCCGGACTCTTTCATCAAGCCATGCGCCCCGTGCAATTGGACGGCTCTATCGGCCACACGATACAGCGCTTCGTCGCAGAAGACTTTGAGCGCACACACCGTTTTGATGAGTTGTGGATCGACCTTGAGCGCCCACAAATTCCCCTGGTCGGCCTGCCACAGACTTTGGAGCGACAGGCTCCGCATGGCTTGGACGTCCAAGTAGGAATCGACCACCATCCACTGTAAGGCTTGAAACCGACTCAGCGGTCCACCGAACGCGTGCCGGTTCTTGATATAATCGCTACAGCGGTCGAGCAGGTATTGTCCCAGTCCGGTACACATGCCCCCACGCCGGACGCGAATCCAGTTGATCATCCCCATGCTGAGGTAAAAGCCCTGACCTTCTTCCCCCCACATCTGGTCCGCTGAGAGCTGGCAGTTCTCGAACCGGAGTTCACCGGTCATGCCGTCATCCATAATGGTCCGGTACGTCCGGCCGCTGGTCAGCCCAGGGTTGTCTCGTTCAACGATAAAGGCCGTTGCGCCGGCTCCCCCTTTGCTCGGGTCGTGCAGCGCACAGACAAAGATCAGGTCGGCGTACTGCGCATTGGTAATATATGCCTTGGTGCCATTCACCACCCAGGTGTCGCCGTGTCTTTCGGCCCGGGTCTGCATGCCAAGCACGTCGGATCCACCTCGGTATTCGGTGATGGCATAGGCGCCGGTTGTTTCGCCTCGGACCAGAGGCAACAGGTATTTCTGCTGCTGCTCCTCAGTCAGAAACATCAGCATATGATTGGGTCCTTCTGTCCAGGACAACATCCACTGCGCGACCCCAATGCCATGCTGATAGACGGCCTCATGAACAAAAAACATGTCGGTCAGACTCAACCCACCACCGCCGACTTCTTTGGGCATATGCAGCGCATAGAATCCCTGCTCCGCGGACCGTCTGCGAATCGTCTGCTGGGCGGTCAGCACTTCGGGAGCAAGCCGGCCATCTTCACGCAGATAGAGATGCTCGTTGGTGAGGTGCGCGGCAAGACTGTGCTCAATGGGAGTGATATCGTTTTCAATAAAGCGGTGAATATCACGCACAGTCTGCTCGACGTGGGCTGGCGGGGAGAAATCAATCATACGCCCGTTCGTAATAGATTCCGGTAGGAAACGCTATCCCGTCCCAGGACAGCAAATAGCAAAGAATAAAAAGACGCAAAAAAAGGGGGCCATGCGGCCCCCGGCGGATCGATTTTCAGCAGGCGGGGAATATAGCATCCCCCCTGCAGCGTTCCAGCTTAGTAGTCATCCATGTCGTGATCGTGGTCATGACCATCCATCCCGGCCTGGGGCCTTTCGGGTTTCTCGGCAACCGCCGCTTCGGTGGTCAACATCAAGCCGGACACGCTCGCCGCATTTTGGAGCGCGATCCGGACAACCTTTGTGGAATCAATCACACCGGCTTTGAACAAGTTCTCGTACTCACCTGATGCAGCATTAAAGCCGGCATCACCGGTCTTATTTTTGATCTGAGCAAGCACCACCGGAGCGTCCAGGCCGGCATTGCTAACGATTTGTCGAATGGGCTCTTCAATCGCTCTGCGCACGATCTTCACGCCCGCGTCCCGGTCATCGTTGAACGCAAGTTCGTCCAGTTTGGATTGCGCCCGAATCAGCGCAACGCCCCCGCCGGGAACGATCCCTTCTTCCGCCGCCGACTTGGTGGCATGCAGGGCATCGTCCACGCGCGCCTTGCGTTCTTTCATCTCGACTTCAGTTGAAGCTCCGACCTTAATAATCGCCACCCCACCGGAGAGCTTGGCGAGACGTTCCTGGAGCTTTTCCCGATCATAATCTGACGTCGTTTCCGCAATCTGGGCACGAATCTGATCCACGCGCGCGGTCAGGTCCTTTTTCTTGCCCGCACCATCCACAATGGTGGTATTGTCCTTGTCCATAATGACGCGCTGACAGCGACCCAAGTCTGCCAGATCAAGGCTTTCGAGCTTCATGCCCAACTCTTCGGCAACCACCCGTCCGCCGGTGAGGATGGCAATGTCCTCCAACATGGCTTTCCGCCGGTCCCCAAAACCCGGTGCTTTCACCGCAGCGCAGTTCAGGGTCCCCCGAATCTTATTCACCACCAGGGCCGCCAGCGCTTCGCCTTCAATATCCTCAGCAATGATCACCAACGGTTTACCGCTCTGCGCAATTTTCTCCAGCAGAGGGACGAGTTCCTGCATATTCGAGAGTTTTTTCTCATGGAGTAAAATGTAGGGATCTTCGACTTCTCCAACCATCCGCTCTTGATCCGTAACGAAATACGGGGAGAGAAAACCACGATCAAACTGCATCCCCTCAACAACGTCCAGAACCGTTTCCAGCCCTTTGCCCTCTTCAATAGTGATGACGCCCTCTTGGCCAACCCGCTCCATGGCTTCGGCCATGATATCGCCTATTTGGGTGTCACCGTTGGCCGCAATCGTTCCGACCTGAGCTACTTGCTCTCTTCCTCTGACCTTACGGCTCTGTCCTTGTACACCCTCGACGACTTTTTCGACTGCGGCATCAATACCACGCTTGAGGGACATGGGGTCAAACCCGGCCACCTCGAGACGCAGCCCTTCGGTGAGAATGGCCCGAGACAGGATGGTCGCCGTCGTTGTTCCGTCCCCGGCCGTATCAGCGGTTTTGGTGGCAACCTCGCGGATCAGCTTGGCTCCCATATTTTCAAACTTGTCCTCGAGTTCGATCTCTTTCACAACGGTCACACCGTCTTTGGTGACAACCGGCGCACCAAAACTTTTCTCCAACAGGACGTTGCGCCCCCGGGGGCCGAGGGTCACTTGCGTTGCATCCGCTATCAGGTTGACACCCCTGAGAATCCCTTCCCGGGACTTTTCATGTAAATGAACTACTTTACTCGCCATACAACCGATCTCCTTTCATGCATCTCGTGGTCAGTGTTTCGTATTACGCAAGGGAAACGTAAGCATCTTTCCTCGAAATGCAAGCATGTGCGACGAGTTCTACGCTGTTATCGACGGGTGTGCGCCCATTGAGCCTGAGGGATATCATCCGGACTGACTGCCGGGATTGTCGCTAAGGTCTGTTTCCCACGGCGGACAACGACCTCGCCAAGGACTTGATTGCGAAGAATCGGGGCTGCTACTTGTGTGGGCAGTTGGAGGGAAATGGAAACGGCTTCAACGTCGTCTTTTCGTACCAACGGTGCCGCTGTTGCTGCGGCAACTGGCTGAAAAGCTGACAGGCTTCCGTTCTCGACCCGCACCTCAACCCACAAAGGAGATCCACCTTCGATCAGTGGCAGTCGTGTAAAATTTGCGAATCCCCACTCAAGCAAATCCTCTGCAACGCGAAATCGCATTGCACTGGTTTTCCCGCCGAAGACAATGGCAATAAGACGCAGTGAGCCCCTTTGAGCCGTAGTGACAAGATTAAAGCCCGCCTTTCTCGTAAAGCCGGTCTTGAGTCCATCGACCCCATAGGTGCGCCCAACCAGTCGGTTGGTATTCGGCAAATGCTTACGGCGCTTGCCGAATGGCATAGATGACTGCGAAGTCCACGTTAAAACATGTTTATGACGCAAAAGTGCCCGAGCGAGAAGAGCGATATCGTCAGCCGGCGCTTTATCCGGAGCGCGATTGGTTTTGGTCGGCATTCCATTGACCGTGCGGTAGCGCGTCTGCCCCATCCCTAACTGCTGTGCGCGGGCGTTCATCCGCTGTACACATTGACTGACAGAGCCACATACGTGTTCGGCTATGGCAACAGCAGCATCATTCGCGGAGGTGACAAGGACCGCCCGGAGCAGCTCTGCAAGTCGAAAGACTTGACCAGCCCGTAGGGAGATCGTTCGCCCTTTTGTCCGACTCGCCCGCCGGCTAATAGTGACCCGGGTCTTAAGGCTGACCCGTCCTCTTTCAATTTCTTCAAAAACAATAAGCCCTAACATCATCTTTGTGAGAGAGGCTTGGGGCCATATTTTTTGGCTATTGTAGGAAAATAGCACTTGACCGGTCTGCGCGTCTTGTAAGAGAGCCGCTTCAAAATTTTTGGCAGCGGGCAGTTGAGGAAAGCGTTCGCTCCCTCCAAATGCGAGCGCTTTTTGTAGAGGGCCGCTCAGGAAGCTGCCGACACTAATGCAGACAAAAATACACCGCGCCCACCTGTATGATTGCATCCACCCCTCCTCATCCCCCGCGCATGGTCCTATATGTGGGGACATGGGCCTTTCTGGCCCATGAAAAAGTTCTAGTAGCCGATGCTAACATGTCGTCTAAGATACCGTCAACAAAAATCTTTTTCTTTCTCCCCGATGCTCGTCGCAGGCGGAGAGTAAAGCGAATTTCGGTACACAAGATGTTGTACTTAGCGTATTTTAGCACTCAAGAGTTTGTGTAGGGATAGAATATCTCCATGAATGGCTGTCAGAACTTTTCGTTGATCTGAGCGGATGGGAAGGGGCACTTCGAGGTTCGCCTGGGAGAGAAGAAGAGACTCGCCTTCTCTCTCACCATCTTTTAGCCGCCTTTTGGCTCCTGCAATGGTGAACCCCTCTTCATACAGGAGACGCTTAATATCGAGGAGGGTTTCGACATCACGACGGCGATATAATCGGTGGCGAGAAGGGGTTTTTCCAGGCTTGAGAATAGGGAATTCCGTTTCCCAATACCGCAAGACGTAGGGCTTCACGCCAATAATCTTGGCGACTTCACCGATGCGGAAATAGAGCTTATTCGGGAACTCAACCGGGTCCACGATACGCTCAGTCTTGGAGGAATAGGTTAATCGCCTTCTTCAAGACGGGGCTGGGTTTAAACGACAACACACGACGGCCAGATATAATAATTTCTTTACCTGTTTGCGGATTTCGTCCTTTACGAGGATGTTTCTCGTTAATGACAAAATTCCCAAAGCTAGAGATTTTGACCTTCTCTCCCTTTTCAAGGTGACCCTTGATGATTTCAAAAATCGATTCAACCACGTCGGTCGCTTCTTTTTTTGAAAAGCCGACCTGCTCATAAATACGCTCAACAATGTCTGCTTTTGTCATGGGAGTACCTCGCCATAATCCTCCATCGGTAGGAGGCAAGGGGGCTTTCATCTGAAATCACACAGGCAAGCATCCATTGGTGTTCACCAGTCGCATATGCCGTCCCTCAGGCAGAGGATAAGAGACGCAAGATTGTGTAACACCAAGACAATACTACAAACGACAACGCTGCGAACATAATGGAGCTTCGTCTTGAAGTCAAGTTTGAGCGCTCTTTGAAAATAAGCAGGGTCGGGCTTTCAGCAAAGAAGAACCAACGATAGGATAAAGAATAAACACAGAGAAGGAGGGCAGACCTTGCAGGAGATTCGTACTCAGTTGAGTGAAGACCTGACCGCCGCTACAACAGGCCAGGACCTCGAAGCTGTTCGTGTTCGCTATCTCGGACGGAAAGGAGCGATCACCCTGCTGCGAAAAAACGCTGACTTCTCAGCAATGTCAGCGGATGAAAAGAAACGCTTTGGACAACAGTTTAATGAACTGAAACGCTTTGCAGAGCAGCAGATTGCCGACGCCCAAGAGCGGCAGAAAAGCACGCTGCTCGACACAACTACCATCGATATGACACTTCCGGGTCTCAACAACCACCTCGGCCACCTGCACCCCATTTCTCTTGTCCAACTGGAGCTCGAAGAAATCTTTCAATCTCTGGGATTTATGATCCTTGACGGATACCACGTTGAGACGGACTTTTATAACTTTGAGAGCCTGAACATCCCCCCTGACCACCCCGCACGAGACATGCAGGATACGTACTGGCTCAAGAATGGCTTGCTGCTCCGGACGCATACATCAGCCAATCAAGTCCGTGCGTTAGAGTACTACGGTGCCCCAGTTCGGGCTATCTTTCCAGGTCGTTGTTTTCGGAATGAAGCCATTGATCCAAGCCATGAGAATACGTTCTATCAGCTCGAAGGCTTGATGGTAGACAGGGAGATCTCTGTCGCTAATCTGATTGCCGTTATGCGCACGTTGCTGACTGCGGTTTTTCACCGAGAGGTCACTGTTCGCTTACGTCCAGGTTATTTTCCTTTTGTCGAACCCGGCTTTGAGTTAGACATCCAATGTCTGCTGTGTGAAGGCACGGGCTGTGCGACCTGCAAAAAATCCGGCTGGATTGAATTGCTGCCGTGCGGCCTGGTGCACCCTCGGGTACTCGAATTCGGTAAGGTTGACCCAGATCACTATAGCGGGTTTGCCTTTGGCTTAGGCCTCACCCGACTGGCCATGATGAAATATAATATTCCAGATATTCGGCTCCTGAACTCGGGCGATCTTCGTTTCTATGAGCAGTTTCCAGCAGCCGTTTGAGTAGGAGTCATGCATGAAGATCTCTCTTGACTGGATCGCCCAGTATGTAGACCTCTCAGACCTCTCGCCACAAACAATTGCGCACCGGCTCACCATGGCAACGGCTGAGGTAGAAGGGATGGAAACACTGGGTCGCACACTCGATGGGGTCCGCATCGGTCATGTCCTCTCAGTTGAACCTCTTGGCGACCGGCAGACGTTCGTTTCCGTTCAGTGTGGAGCAGAGCAGTTTACGACGGTATGTGGGGCGCCCAATGTGCGGGAGGGGATGAAATCAGCCTTTGCCTCCGTTGGAGTGACGATTGCCGGGGGACAGACTATTAAAGAAAGGCAGGTTGGTGGGAAGATGAGTCAGGGCATCTTGTGCTCGTCTGAGGAATTAGGCATGGGGGGCGGACATTTCGGTATCCTTGACCTCCCCGAGTCTCTTGAGAATGGGGCCGCTCTGGCCGACTTCATTCCGTCTTCAGACACCCTGCTCGAAATCGACAACAAGAGCCTGACCCACCGCCCCGACCTCTGGGGTCACTACGGGATAGCACGTGAAGTTGCTGCCATTTTTGGGCGACCAGTACGCCCTCTCCAACTGGTAGATGTGGAGCAGTATAACGACTTACCAGCCTATCCACTGACCATTGATGATCCCGAGAATTGTCCCTGTTATTGCTGTATCGAGATGACAGGGGTGGCGGCAATTCCCTCGCCACTGACGCTACAGTACCGGTTGCACGCGCTTGGACAGCGAACATTCAATATTCTGGTCGACCTCACCAATTACATCATGCTCGAGCTCGGTCAGCCCATGCACGCATTCGACGCTGGCCGCCTACAGACCGTCCGTGTCGCCCCGTTTGGAACAACCAGCCGTTTTACGACTCTTGATGGACAAGCGCGACAAATGGCCCCAGATGATCTGATGATCTGGAATGAACACGAGCCGGTTGCCGTGGCTGGTATTATGGGAGGGCTGAATAGTGAGGTCAGCGAGAGTACCACCGGTCTGCTTCTTGAGAGTGCAAATTTTAAGGATGCGCGGATTCGCCGGACAGCCACACGGCTGGGTATTCATACCGACGCGAGTCAACGTTTTGAGAAGCAACAGCCGCCCGTAAATACAAAAATTGCCACCGAGCGCTTTCTCTCCCTGCTGCTCGAATCAGGCCTCCGGCCTCAGGTCCTTTCCCGGTTCACCTCTCGTGGAGCGTTGAAAGAGCATACCCGGTATCTCGATATTCCGACCGACTTCTTTGACCGGCGGATAGGCAACCCGATTGCGCCAGACAAGATTGTGTCCATACTGACCTCACTAGGTTTTGAAGCCAGTGTTACGAACAACACCCTCTCTGTTGGAATCCCCTCGTTTCGGAGCGAGAAAGATATCTCCTTACCAGTTGATATTCTGGAAGAAGTCACACGCATTCAGGGCTATGACAACCTGGAGCCGAAGATGCCAAATTTCTCGGTGGAGCGTGTTGCCTTTCATGATCGTCTGCGGGCACAGCATAAAGCTCGTCGTATTTTAGCTCAGGCTCACGGATTCTCGGAGGTTCACAATTATAGCTGGTTTGACGAAACATGGCTCAAGACGCTCGGCTACGAGCCTGAAGCAACGCTGGAGATGGCCAATTCCAGCGCAGAACACAATGTGCGGCTGCAGACCACACTGCTACCCAATATTTTTGCCGTTGTTAAAAAAAATGCGGCACTGCGAGACCATTTCCGAATCTTTGAGCTGGGGCGGGTCTACTTGCCTGCGGGCGAACAGGACCGTACAGAGAAGAATGTACTGTCCGGAGCAAGCCTTCAACAAGAACGCCTGGAGAGCCTGGAAGAGCATTTTCGCAAGATCAAGGGTGCCCTTGAGGCTCTAGCCAAACAGTTAAGCCTCGGCGCAGTGGCGTTTGAGCCTGCCACGACAACGACTGCACCGTGGCAAACTCCTGACAAGTATGTTGAAGTGGCATGCCAAGGTACAGGGGTCGGACACCTTGGCCTTTTGTCCGGCCCCTTATTGGCTGAAATTGCACCCAAAGCCCAAGTGGTCTGGTTCGAGCTGAATTTCGATATGCTTGAAGGGCCGCTATTTCCGGCAACCAGCTATGCCCCGGCATCCCGCTATCCTGGCTCGTGGTTTGACTTCTCTATTGTGGCCAGCGCTCAGGCGGGTTTTGCCGAGCTGGTCCGCACACTCGACAAGTTTTCTCATACACTGCTCAAAAAGAGAGAATTTATTACCCTTTATAAGGGTAAGGGGCTTGAGGAAGGAGCAGCCAGCTACACCTTCCGTTACTGGATTGAATCCCAGGACAGCACACTCACTGGAGAGCAAATAGAAGCATTCCAGCAGGAGTATATCGCCTTCCTCCGGTCGAAAGGTCTGAGCCTCCGTTAAGATAAGGCAGGGCGACATAGACGGCGCCCTGCCCCTCATTCAGTAGACAAAGGATACGCAAAAGCGCGAAGAGACCTGCTAGGCTGCAAGACGCTGCTTCGCCAAGCCTGTGACTACGGAAAATGCTTGGGGATCTTGCATGGCCAGGGCGGCCAGAATCTTGCGGTCGATTTCGACACCAGCCTGAGACAGGCCATGAATGAGCCGGCTATAGCTCAGCCCATTCAGTCGCGCGCCCGCATTAATCCGGACAGTCCATAAACGCCGGAAGTCACGCTTTTTATTCCTTCGGTCTCGGTAAGCGTAGACCAGGCCCCGTTCGACGGTTTCACGTGCCTGACGATACTGGCGACGACGTCCACCGGTAAACCCTTTGGTAAGTTTGAGAATCCGCTTTCTGCGCCGCCGTGCCTTAAAGCCGCGTTTTGCGCGTGGCATACTAACTACTCCTCTTCGTCTCTATAAGTAGGGAATCAGTTTTTTGATCGCCTTGGCCTCGGATTTTGCGACGAGTGCTGGCTGACGGAGATTCCGTTTCTGTTTTCGCGTTTTAGTTGAGAGGATATGGCGCAGGTAGGCGCGTCGGCGACGCACCTTGCCGGTTCCTGTGATCTTAAACCGCTTCGCCGCTCCACGGCGCGTTTTAATCTTGGGCATAGTTACCTCGGAACAACAAGAATTGACATATTTCGCCCCTCCATGCGAGGCTGTGCTGTCTCAAGAGAGGCGACATCTTCGACCTTTTCATACACACGGTTGAGTAATTCTTTTCCAATCTCTGGGTGGGTGATCTCTCGTCCTCGGAAAAAGACAGAGACCTTGACCCGATGCTTTTTCCCGATAAAGCGACGGATATGGTTAATTTTGAATTCGACGTCGTGCTCACTGGTACGCGCCCCAAGCTTGACTTCTTTGAGCATCACTTGGGTCTGGTGCTTCTTGGATTCCTGCACCTTCTTTTTCTGCAGATAGCGGTACTTGCCGTAATCCATAATGCGACAGACCGGCGGAGAAGAACTCGGAGCAATTTCAACAAGGTCAAGCTCTTGGCCGAACGCTGTGCGAAAGGCCTCGCCTAGCGGCTGAATCCCAACCTGCTCCCCATTTGCGTCAATGACCCGGACTTCCCGAGCGCGAATCTGCTGGTTTATCCGAGTGCCCGTTTCTCTAGCTATGATGCACCTCCCGGGATACGTTCATGGTTCAAACGCTCGACAAGAGCGTGCACGGACAGCGGTGCGATTTTTGCCCGCTTACGCGCCCGTAGAGCGACCGTACCAGATTGCACTTCATTATCCCCAATGACAACAGTGTACGGGATTTTCTGCATTTCCGATCCTCGGATTTTGTACCCTAGTTTCTCATTCCGCAAGTCCAGCTCACAACGGATCCCGGCCTGTCTGAGCTGTTCGTCGACTTGCCGCGCATAGGCGTCTTGATTATTTGTCACCGTCACAATCTTCACCTGGACCGGAGCCAACCACAACGGGAAATCTCCACCACAGTGTTCGATCAGGACACCCATAAAGCGTTCGATGGAGCCGAGGACGGCGCGATGGATCATCACAGGACGGGCTTCCTCCCCGTGGGTTGTGACGTAGGTCAAGTCAAAGCGTTCAGGCAGCATAAAGTCGAGCTGAATCGTTGCAAGTTGCCATTTACGGCGTAGGGCGTCGAGTACGATGAAGTCAATTTTTGGTCCGTAAAAGGCGCCATCCGCCGCATTGACTTCGTAGGGAATCTCATTTGCCTTGAGGGCTCCATCCAGGGCCGCTTCCGCCCTATCCCAGATTGCATCGTCGCCCAGCCGTTTTTCCGGTCGCGTCGCAAGATAAAAATGTACCTCCTCAAAGCCAAAGGTCCGATAGACTTCGTTAATCATGCGCAGGACGCCACCGACTTCAGCCTCGATTTGTTCCGGAGTGCAGAAAATATGAGCATCATCCTGAGAGAATGAACGCACCCGAGTCAGGCCGGCTAAGACACCCGAGCGCTCGAAACGATGCAGGCGGGCAAAGTCCGCATAGCGCAGCGGTAGGTCCCGGTATGAGTGCTTCTTGGCTGCATAGATATAGGTATGACCGGGGCAATTCATGGGCTTGACGCCAAAGCCGCGCCCTTCAACCTCAGTAAAGAACATATTTTCTTTGTAGTTATCGTAGTGGCCGGAACGGTGCCATAGATCAACATCAAAGATCTGTGGGGTTATTACTTCCTGGTAGCCATAGCGCTGGTAGAGC
Source organism: Binatia bacterium (assembly GCA_963664395.2). GTDB lineage: Bacteria > Desulfobacterota > Binatia > Bin18 > Bin18 > Bin18. The sequence continues at coordinate 1,261,528 of OY761159.2, forward strand.
CCCCGGATATATGAGACCAGTTCATTATAGATAAAGGCCCCTTTGGGGTGAAAAAATGGACTCCCTGGCGCAACTGGATGAAAGCTAAAAAGATCAAGTTCCTTTCCTACGCGACGGTGGTCACGCCGTTTGGCTTCCTCAAGCAATGCGAGGTGTTGACGGAGTTCTTTTGGCGTGGCAAAGGCAGTCCCGTAGATGCGTTGGAGCATCTCGTTTTTTTCGTCTCCCCGCCAGTACGCCCCGGCTACGCTGGTGAGTTTAAACGCCTGGATGCTGCCAGTTGACGGAACATGCGGGCCGCGGCACAGGTCAACGAACTCACCCTGGCGATAAAGCGAGAGTATTTCATCCTCCGGGATGCCTTCGATAATCTCAGCTTTATATTCTTCGCCCATCTCCCGGAATAAACGAACCGCATCATTGCGAGGCACTTCTTCACGGGTGACCGGGAAGTTTTCTTTGACAATAGCCTGCATCTCCGCTTCGATGCGTTCTAAATCTTCCGGTGTGAAGGAACGCTCGTGCTTAAAGTCGTAGTAGAATCCACTCTCGATAACGGGGCCAATCGTTATTTGAACTTCAGGAAAGAGGCGTTTGACTGCTTGCGCCATGAGATGGGCAGTCGAATGGCGCAAGACTTCGAGCCCTTCAGGAGAGGAAGGAAGAATAGGCTCGGCCTCATCAGGGGCCAGGAGGGATGACACGTCAACGACTTTTTCATCCACTCGTGCGGCAATTGCCTTTGAGAAACGCCGGCTTAAGTCTTTATGTTGAGCAATTTCATTCATATGGAAAAGGAAAGAGGCATCAGTCACAGATGCCTCTTTCCCCTCTATTCACACATAAGAGGGGTCTCTTTACCTCGGTGTCATAGATATATGCATACGCTCTGATTTGTACGATATTTTATAGGCATAGGCACGGGCGGGATCGAACCGCCGACCCCTTCCGCGTCAAGGAAGTGCTCTCCCACTGAGCTACGTGCCTGCAGCTCGCCCCACTGTTCAACATGTCAATATGCGCTTGGTGCGTACCAATTTTCCTAGAGTGTGTCAAGAAAATGATCAATCCGCACTTTCCGGATTGATCCGAACGGTGACACTAGCTCCAACGCCTCCACCGAGACGAATAGGCACGGTATAGGTACCAAGCTGTTTAATGGGCTCTGCAAGGATGATTTTTCGTCGGTCTATGGTCACGCCTTGTTTCCGGAGCGCCTTTTCAATATCGATGTTCGTCACAGAGCCAAATAGCTTGTCTTCTTCTCCAGCACGCGCGGCGATAGCCAAGGTGAGGCTGGACAGCCGCTCACGTACGGCGTTCGCGTTCTCTTGCGCGCGTTCTCTTTTCGTTGCAGCGAGACGTTTTTGGTGCTCTAAGACCCGAACGTTACGCCGGCTGGCCCTAAGCGCAAGGCCGCGTGGGAGCAAATAGTTCCGAGCGTATCCATCTCTGACTTTGATAATGTCGCCGATTTCTCCAATATTTTCGACGTCTTCTTGTAAAATAATCTCCATACTGGCCCTTACTTTACGGGAGCATAGGTTAAAACACAACTAAACGGAGGACATCAGGAAGACGGCCTATACCTGCGCCGAAACGTAGGGGAGTAAGGCTATCGCACGCGATTGTTTAATCGCCAAGGTGAGTTTCCTCTGATGCCACATGCAGGTACCGGTGATGCGACTCGGGATAATCTTTCCACGCTCAGTAACAAAATCTTTGAGTGTGGCGGTTTCTTTGTAGTCAATGAAATCACGTTTATCTACGCAGAAACGGCAGACTTTACGCCGCATACGTCGGGGATATCGGTCATCACCGCCTCGTCGGTTAAATGTCCCTCTGGGTGGTCTTGCCATAGCTACTCCCTCTACTCTTTCGCTCGTGGTCCGCAGGATGCAGTGTTCTTTATTCCTCAAGAATACGGATCGTTGTCGCGTGCACTTCATACACTCTTTGTCTTGCACCTGCCGCTTTATTCCCCCGATATGCTGCAAGCATCCCCTCTACCAAAACGGCCTGTCCAGTTGTCAACACCGGACAATACTCCTCTGCAAGCGTCCGAAAAGCAACAATGTCAACAAGTAAATCTTCTTCTTTCTCTCGACTTTTCGGTACGCATAAGGAAAACGCACCAACGGCAACGCCCTGTGGTGTACGACGCAGTTCCGGACTTCTCTCAATCCGTCCGGCAAAGATCACTTTATTATAGCCTTTCCTCACTCAAGCAGCTCATTCCTCGTCCGTCTTTTCCTCCGAATCAGTCTGCGCCTCGGTCGTTTCCGAACCCTCTCCCTCTTGGGCCTCCGCCTGCGCCTCGGTCGCCGTCTCTTCTGCATTCGCTACGGCAGCACTTAAAGCAGAGCTGGCAGGGCTGACAGGATTGGCAGCCCCCGCTGGCGTCGGATCCGTATCCGCCTTAAGTGGACGGCTTGCAGGCCGGTCAGTTAAGCCACCCGGAGGAATGGGAGACTGTCCGTCCGAGGGAGCGGAGCGCGCGACGGATAAAAAGCGCATTGCGTCTTCACTCAACCGTAAGCCTCGCTCAAGATCTTTTACCGCTTGGGGGAGAGATTCATACTCCAAACGCACATAGTAGCCGCGTCTCTGCTTTTGAATGTCGTAGGCTAAATTCCGCAGCCCCCACTCTTCAACCTGCAACAGACTCGCCTGGCTCTCCTCCAAAGTCTTTTGCAGCCCTTCAATCACGTCCTTCACCCGTGCTTCAGACAGTTCTGGGTGGAGAATGCATACTGTTTCATAAATCGGCATGAACTCCTCCGATGGACTTCTCTCAATCTTCGTGCGCCTCTAACGCTGAGCGGATGAGGCTGGATTTTTCAACTCGCCTCCTGCACGGATCGTGCGAGCGTCACAGAAGCCACGCTATTACACGACGCCATAGCACGCTCGAGCCCGTCTGTAAGAATAATCTCAACTGCGCCAGCTGCACGTTGTGCCGCCGGGAGAATAAAGGCTTCTTCCTCCTGAGTAAAGGGCTGAAGAACAAAGTCGGCGGTATCAAGCCCTGCAGGAGGACGGCCAATTCCAACCTTTATACGGGCAAAGTCCGGGCTTTCCAGAGCTGTAATAATCGAGGCCAAGCCACGATGTCCGCCTGAACCGCCAGTCCGTTTAATACGCAGGTGACCAAGCGGAATGTCTACATCATCATACACAACTATACAATCTGTTGGCTGCAATTGATATGTTTCACACACGCACGCAGCGGTCTGTCCACTGTAGTTCATAGAAGTCTGCGGCTGAATAAGGCCAACCTCTTTTTCGTTCCAATGCGTCCAGGCTACCCGGGAGGAGCACGCAGACTGAGACAGCTGAGTCCACCAGCGTTTCGCCAGGATCTCAATTACCCAAAAGCCAATATTATGGCGGGTTTTTTCGTAGTCCCGGCCAGGGTTTCCGAGCCCAATAATCACGGACATGGACCTATAGTGAGGAGTGCCACATGCGCCTTATCTGCAGCTCCCCCTCACTCAGCCGGTGCATCGCCACTCGGGGTCGCACCTTCTGCCGGCGCAACTCCGTCCTCGGCTACGCCTGCTTCATCCTCTTCTGGCTCTAGTTCCGCAACCGGAGCAGCTACAGAGGCAAGCATGAGCTGAGCGTCCTCAAGAGTTGAGACTCCAGACGGTAATTTCAAATCCTCAACCCGAATAGCATCGTTGATCTCGAGGGGCGTCACATCAATCTCAAGACTCTCAGGGATATCAAGCGGAAGGCACTCCACCATGATTTCACGGCGGAGGTGATGTAAAAATCCGCCGGCAGTGACGCCCTCCGCTTTGCCAGTAAGGTGGACGGGCACACTGACTTGAATCGGCACGTTGACATCAATCTCATAGAAGTCGATGTGAAGTGGGGCTGTGGTCACGGGGTGATGCTGGACATCCTTGAGTAGTACGATTTTCCCATTGAGGTCTGTGGTCTGTGAGAGAAATTCAATAAGCTGAGACCCCTCTAAGCCTTCAACTTTATATTGGAATTCCCGAGTATTCACACAGACTGAAACTGTATTTTTTCCTGGACCATAAAAGACGCCAGGAACGCTACCGCTTCGTCGGAGCCGGCCCATTTGCCCTTTGCCTTTTTCTTGTCGTTGTTCAACACTCAGCTTTATGGTTGCCATTGTTTCCCTTCTCTCTCAACAGCTTACACGAACAAGGAGCTAATGGATTCTTCATTGTGAATCCGGCGGATAGACTCTCCGATCAGGGTGGCAAGTGAGAGGACACGGACTTTTCCAGTCCCTAGCGCCTCTGGCGTAATGGGGATGGAATTGGTAACCACCAACTCTTCAAGAGTAGAAGTCCGCACTCGCTCTATAGCCGGGCCGGATAGCACGGCATGCGTACAACAGGCGATCACAGCTTGTGCCCCAGCATCTTGAAGCCCTTTTGCCGCTGCGGTTAACGTTCCGGCTGTGTCCACCATATCATCGACGAGAATAGCGATACGACCATCGACTTCACCGATCACATTCATCTCAACAACATCACGGTTCGCCTTCCCTCCACTCTCGCTTTCATCCTCCTGCGCGCGGCGCTTGTCAATAATGGCGAGTGAGGCACCCATACGCTTCGCAAACGCACGTGCGCGCTCCACTCCTCCCGCATCAGGCGACACCACGCTGACAGGTTCATCGCCAATGCGAGAACGCAAATACGGCAATAAGACCGGGGCAGAAAAAAGATTGTCTACTGGAATATTGAAAAACCCCTGTATTTGCCCCGCATGAAGCTCTGCCGTGAGCACTCGTGAGGCCCCCGCCGTGGTCAGCAGGTCAGCGACCAGTTTGGCGCTGATAGGAACCCGCGGCGCAACCTTCCGATCCTGGCGGGCATAGCCGTAGTACGGAATCACTGCCGTGATTCGGTTGGCGGACGCCCGTTTAAAGGCGTCAATCATCAGCAGGAGTTCCATCAGATTATCGTTTCCTGGCGTACAGATGGACTGGACAACAAAAATATCCCCTCCACGTACATTCTCGGTAATCTCAACCGCAATCTCGCCATCGCTGAACGTACGAATGTCAGCCGCCCCGAGCGAGGTTCCCAGATAGGCGCATATTTCTTGTGCAAGCGGACGATTTGAGTTCCCGGAAAATATTTTTAGCACGGCGGGGTATCTCACATGGATGGGGGGATGAACATCGTCATTTTGTGATCGTGCCCGGAAAGGGAGCTGGGGAGGCAGGATTCGAACCTGCGAGTGCCGGGACCAAAACCCGGTGCCTTGCCTGACTTGGCGACTCCCCACCAGGATAGCAGTGACAGCCGTATTTCTCTCGGTCGCTCAGCTTCTCTTTTCTTCTCGTATGTCGGTGTTCCACCACTATAACTGCCAGCTGTATTGGACAAGCTTCTGAAGAATCCGATTGTTTAGTGAAATCAAGAGATTATAGACTTTTCCGCATTTGCTCAAGGCTACGATCCTTAGCATCCTTCTCTGGAAAAGTCTACCTGGCCCTGCGGCCATGGATCAACTGTTGTCTTGAGTGGAAGCATTCTCCAACAGTGTCACAACAAATATGTTTTCCGAGCCAGCCAAGGCTGCCGCAGCTTGCGTAGCGTCCTCCTGCTTCGCGAAGACACCAAAGACGGCAGATCCACTCCCAGACATCAGCGCCACTTCTGCACCAAGTACGGAGAGTTGCTTTTTTCTGTCCGCAAGAAGGGGATACTCCGGCAGGACAGCCTGTTCAAGGTCATTAACCAAGAGGGCCGTATCTGGCCATTGCTTCGCGCCGACTGGTGGAGTCCAGTCGATTTCACGAGACTTCAGACCTGCTGAGTCCAGCTGAAGCTCATCGAAACGTTGATACGCCCACGGAGTTGAAACAGAAAAGGCTGGGACCACAATGACGAGCCAGCGTTGCGGGGGAGGTGGAAGCGGCGTTAAGACTTCCCCAATCCCCCCCACCCGAGCCACCTCACACGGCACGAAAAAGGGAACGTCTGCACCAAGTTGGGCGGCAAGCCGACACAAATGGACAGTGTTGAGTCCGAGTGATAATTCCTGGTTGAGCGCTTTCAGCACAGCCGCAGCATCGCTACTGCCGCCGCCTAATCCTGCACCAGCAGGGATGTTCTTCTGCAAAGCAATCGTGATGTGTACACCTATGCCAGCTTCTTGACAGAGCAGGGAAGCCGCTCGATAGGCGAGATTCGATTGATCGGTAGGAATTGTTGGATCATCACACGTCACCCAAATGTGTTGCTCCGTACCCCCCGTTCTGCCAGTTGTGATTTCAATTTCGTCATACAGGCTGACGGGAGCCATCAGGGAATCGAGCAAGTGGTAGCCATCGGCTCGCCGGCCAACAATGCGTAAAAAAAGATTGACTTTTGCGGGCGCAAGAACACGCATGACTTTTTCCCTGTCTGGCTTTATAGTGCAGACCACAACTGCACTTGCCACAATACCGATATGCAAGACTTCATAACAGCCGCCCAAGAGGTTGCGTTGGCTATTGCCCAACAAGCTGGGGAGTTTCTCAAGGAAAACCGGCTGAAGACAAAACAGGTCAGTGTGAAAACCGATATGGTCGACTTAGTCACCAATGTGGACAGAGCGGCCGACCGGCTGATTACCGAGCAGCTCCGCGCCCGCTTCCCCCTCCATACCATTATCGCCGAGGAGTCCGCTCAATCTGGTCCTGAGAGCCCATATTGTTGGTATATTGACCCCCTGGACGGCACAACAAACTTCGCTCATACCTATCCGCATTTTGCCGTCTCTCTGGCCCTCACGCATAAGTCCGAAGCGATCATTGGCGTTGTTCATGACCCCATTCGGAACGAGACGTTCAGCGCGCGGCGTGGGAGGGGAGCGCAACTCAATGGAAATCCGATTCGTGTTTCCCCAGCATCCCGGCTTGACCAGAGTCTCCTGCTCACCGGATTCCCTTACGACCGCCGCAAACACAGCGCCTTTTATTTGCGTTACTACGAAGCCTTTATGCTGCGAACGCATGGGGTAAGACGGAGTGGGTCGGCCGCGCTGGACTTGTGCTATGTGGCGTGTGGTCGAGCCGATGCCTTTTGGGAATGGCGACTCCATCCGTGGGATATTGCCGCAGGCGCGCTGATTGTCGAAGAGGCAGGAGGGCGGACCAGCGATTTCTCCGGCCATACGCTCGATCTCCATGGCGAACAAACCCTGGCCTCAAATGGCCACCTGCACAGCGCGGTTCTGGACGTCCTGAAGCAACTCCCCAGCAGCCCTGCCTAAAACCGTTCTGTTCTGGAGCAGCAGCGGACAAAATGTGCGGCTGGGGTTGTGCTCAATGAGCAGCCGGGTTATCGATAGAAAAATCCGTGCGTGGTGGTAATGATGAGGCGGCTACCTATAATTTTTATTCTCGTTCTTCTCTTTCCTCCTTTCTGTTACGCGCAAGACTTATATGTGAGTGGCTATCGTGAGCTCATGCTGCGAACGGGACCGAGTCAGGACAACAAAATCATTGCTGTACTCAAGACCGGCCAGACCGTTAAATTAATCAGCGAAGCTGGGAAAGACTATTACCGTGTCGCCCTGTCCGACGGCCGCCAGGGCTATGTTCTTAAAAGGTATGTGACCGAGCGAATCCCAGCAGCACATCGAGTGCGTATTCTCGAGGATCAGGTTGCCAAACAAACCCAGGAGTTGAACCGTCTTCGAGAGGACAATACCCGGCTTCAAGCCGCGCAGGAAGGAACGCAGCGCAGTGCAGCCGAACAGGAAGCACTGCTCCAGACCATCACGGCGGAGCGGAATCAACTCCGGCGTGATACCGAGATATCGAGCTTTCTTGCCGGGGCAGGCGTACTGCTTATTGGCTGGCTCTTAGGCTGGACACGTCTCAGGCTGCGGCGCAAATCACAGCGCCGCCCCGGGTTGAGCCTCTAGCTGGTGTTCGCTGGATTCCGAGAAGAACAGAAAACGTAAAATTGAGGAATGAGCACGTTGGCTGCGAGGCAGCCCTACGCGGCTTGGGCCCACTTCTCCTGCATACCCTGAAACTCTTTTTTCAAATAGGGCATGACTTCGGTGGCAAAGAGTTCCATATTTTTAATCGTCCGGTGGTGGGGCATATCGCCAATTTGCAGCAGGGACAGCAAAATGCCATAGCCCAGCTTGCCGATCGATTCGGCCAGTCGTTGCTTGACCGTCTCGACACTGCCCACCACGCAATAGCCCCGCGCGTTCAAATCGTCAAAGGACAGCTTCGCATAATCAAGCTCGTCCGCAATGCTGAGAATATGCCGCATGGATTGCTGGGTGACGTAGCCCGGTGGGAACAGCATATTGAGCGGGATACGCAGCCCTTTGTGATAGAGCCAGAGCACATGCTGGGCGGCTTCTTCCCGGGCGCGTTCGTCCGTTTCCGCCACATAGATGGGCAGTAAATGGCCCATCTGGTAGGGCGAGGCGCTATAGCCGAATTCTTCCGCCGCGGCGCGATACTGATCAAAATACATCTTGACCAGATCGTCAGACATATACACGGCCAGATAGGGATACTTGCGGGCCGAGTCGGCACACCAGCCTATCGTCTCCTTACTCCCAAAGCCGGGAATCCAGATTTGCGGGTGCGGTTTTTGGTACGGACGGGGCCAGACGTTCACATAGCGGACTTGGTAGTGCTCCCCATCAAAATTAAACGGTCCCGTCTCCGTCCAGGCGCGAATAATCAAATCATGCGCCTCGCGGAAGCGCGCCAGCGAATGGGTCGGATTGACGCCCATCGAATAATACTCACAGCCAATACCACGCACGAAGCCGGAGATGATCCGGCCGCCACTGACCACATCCAGCATGGCGATTTCTTCGGCAACCCGGATGGGGTGATCCCGCAGCGGCAGCCCATTGCCCACCATGGCAATTTTGACGCGGTTGGTGCGCCGAGCCAGCAGCCCGCCAACGATATTCGGCGAGGGCATGGTGCCATAGGTGTTCTGATGGTGCTCGTTCACACACACGCCGTCAAAACCGAGGGTTTCCGAATACTCCAGCTCATCCAGATAGCGATTATAGAGGTCACGGCCTTTTGTCGGATCATAGTGTGCATTCGAGAAGGTGACCCAGGCCGAGGGGTATTTCGAGGTATCGTCGAAGTCTTCGGGAACGTGCGGCCACGGCATCAGATGAAAGTTAAAGAACTGCACACACGCATCCTCCTTTATGAATCTGCCCTTCGGAACGGGAGGGGCTCCCCCGGAATTATTTCCCGTCCCCCTGTTTACTGCTTTGCTATGCTAGAGGTCAAGCGTCACACGTGGGCTTTTCTAGCTTGTCTGTAAGGCGACTTGCGGCACTGGCAGCCGCGCTTCTCGTTTCGGAGAGGGTAACGTGAGGGCGAGAATCGCAGCAATCACTCCGGTACTCGAACTCGTTAAGAACGGGACCGTGTAGTTCCCAAACAAATTATACAGCACACCACCCATCATGCCGCCCGACCCCATGCCTATGGACGCCACCATAAAGAAAACACCCAGGATGGTCCCAATTGCCCGCGTGCCGAAATATTCTCGAAAGAGCATGGCATAGACCGGCATCGGTCCACCAAAACCCAGCCCAAACAGGATGGCCCACGAGTAGAAAGAGGGCGCTTGGCGGGCCTCGATAAAAAATGGAATCATCACCGCCTGAAGACCGAGAAAGAAGGCAATGGCCCACTTCGCTCCAATCCGGTCGGCTAACAGCCCGTTCACGATTTTCCCGAGCATGCCAAACACAGCCATCAGCATGACTACCCGGGCCGCGACCGATTCCAACATACCTACGTCAGTCATATGACTGAAGCCGTGCAACAAAATAGACGAGTGACACATGCAGCAGCCCAGCACCATACAATTCAGCGTCCAAAAGGTACGCGTCCGCATGGCCTCACTCAGCGTCATCTCAGGTCCCGGCGCGTGAACAGCCGCATACACTCGGCCTGTTTTCTGAGCCCCGGTCGATTCGACTTTCTTGTCCCGTATGAGCAGAGAAAGGGGCAGCACCACCAGGGTGATAATCCCGAGCCAGATATACGACCAGCGCCAGTCATTATGGGCAAGTAAGAAAACAGCTAACGGCGCAAACACAGCCGAGCCCACATTTTGTGACTGGGCAAGGGCCAGCGCCAGCCCCTGGCGCTTCACGAACCACTTTGTCACCAGGGCCACCATGGGGACGCCGGTCGCCGAGCGGCCGATTGCCAGAATAACGCCAAAATACAAGTAGAGTTGCCACAGCGATTGTACCTGGCTCATCAAAAACGTGCCGGCGACAAAGAACAGACTCCCGGCAATAATCACCCACTTGGAACCAAAACGATCACTCAGTCGGCCACACACAAGGCTGGAGAGACCGAAACTGATCCAGCTTATCATCGACGCGACCGAAACGGTGCCGCGATCCCATTCAAACTGCTCGGCAATAGGCTTGAACATAATGGCGAAAGACTCGATGACGCCGTACATGCACAGGCTGATGACAAGTCCGGCAGAGACGATGACCCACCCGTATGAGGGCTGTTGTTCTACGGGTCGTTCCAATTGTTCGGCGGGCTGCATGTCACCTGCTTTCTTCAGGAGGAAGTGCCACTATTCCAGATAGGCGGTGCATTTAATCTCGACAAAGAGGCCGGGCATCGCCAGGGCGGAAGTTCCTATACCCGTCCAGGTCGGGAGCCGGTCAAGATTCGTAATGTAACGATCCTTGACTGCGATAAAGAGTTCCAAGTCGCGCAGGTCGGTATGGTACGTGACCATTTCAACGACATCGTCAAACGTCGCGCCGGCTTCGGTCAGCACTTTTTTGACATTTTCAAAAGCCTGCACAAACTGTGCTTCCTTATCCGCCACAACCTGCAAGCTCTCATCCCGGCCTACTTGCCCGGCTATATACAAGAGATTCCCAGCCCTCACGCCAGGAGAGTAGCGGAAGCGTTCTCTGATATTCTGCATTGCGGGTGGGGTAACATCTGTACGTGTGGACATAGAGCAGTTCCTTCCCTTCGCCTTCGCATAACAGTCGAGAGGACGGAAAGATAGAGGAAAGCCTGATGGGCGATCTCCCTTCTCATTTCCCTTTGCCTTTGTTACGAGGAAGTATCAGGAGGAACGTATTATGGCTGACCAACTCGCCCAACTCGACGCACTGGCGCAAGCCGCTCTGGTACGCGCAGGAGAAGCAACTCCACTCGAACTGGTAGACGCCGCCATTGCACGGATTGAGACACTCAACCCGCGGCTCAACGCCGTGATCACGCCTCTTTTTGAGAAAGCGCGCGATCAGGCTACATCGCCGCAGTTGCCCGACGGGCCGTTCAAAGGCGTCCCGTTTCTCCTCAAGGACTTTGGCTGTCATTCCGCCGGCGATCCCTATCACCAAGGCAGTCGCTTTCTGAAAGACCTCGGCTGGACGGCAAAAGAAGACACCTATATGGCCGCCAAACTCAGGGCCGCGGGCTTCATCTTCCTGGGCAAGACCAATACGCCCGAGTTTGCGACCATGCCGACGACCGAACCGGAAGCCTACGGCCCAAGTCGGAATCCCTGGAATACGGAGCATTCCACCGGCGGTTCCAGCGGCGGCGCCGGTGCGGCCGTGGCCTCGGGCATGGTCCCGGCGGCCCATGCCAACGACGGCGGCGGTTCGACCCGCGTACCGGCCAGCGAGTGCGGGCTGGTCGGGCTCAAATCCACCCGTTCGCGCGTCTCCCTCGGCCCGGAATACGGCGAGGTCTGGCAGGGCCTGGTCAACGAACACGTTGTGACACGGAGTGTGCGCGATACGGCCGCTATTCTGGATGCGATTGCCGGCCCCATGCCGGGCGATCCGTATTTTGCCACCCCGCCGACGCGCCCTTTTCTCGCAGAGGTCGGTGCCGACCCGGGAGTATTACGGATTGGCGTCTTGGCGGACTTCCCTGGGCAGGCAACCCCGCTGCACCCGGACTGCGTCGCCGCCGTCCACGCCACGGCCCAGCTTCTGAGTGCCCTCGGCCATACGGTTGAGGAATCCTCCCCCAGCGCGCTGAACGACGAGCAAGAACGCCGGCGGCAGGTGTGGGCGATTTTGACGAGTGCCATCGCCTCTCATATCGACACCTTGGGCAAGCAGACAGGGAAAGCCGTCACCCAAGACGATGTGGAGATTCACACCTGGGCCATGGTGGAAATCGGTCGGGCGCGCACCGCGACGCGCTATATCGAAGCCCTGGAGTGGCTCCAGGCCGACACGCGCCGGCTCGCCCGCTGGTGGCAGCCCGAAGACGGTACGGCCGGCTTTGACATCCTCGTCACTCCAACCATTGCCGAGCCCCCGCCCCGCTTGGGAGAGTTTGTCTCCACACCGGAGAACCCCCTTGGGGGAGCGCGACGTTCGGCCACCCTCATGCCGTTTACTGTGCCATTTAATGTGACCGGCCAGCCAGCCATCTCGCTGCCGCTGCACTGGAACGACGCGGGGTTGCCGATCGGCGTTCAACTCGTGGCCGCCTATGGCCGAGAGGACATCCTCTTTCGCCTGGCCTCACAGCTTGAGCAGGCCAAGCCATGGGCTGACCAATGGCCAGCGGTGCGTGCTTAGGCGATTTTTTTGGAGGAGGGACACGCCTTGTGTCCCCTCCTGCACTCTATCTTTTCCCCAAAGTGGCTGATAGCTCAGAAGGCACAATGAGTGGGCCGCTTTTTGTTCTCTCTCTTGCGCTGTTTGCCACCATGCTCGGTAACGGGGTGGTGATTCCCTTCATCCCCATCTACGCTCAGGAGTTCGGAGCGAGCGGCGTGGCCGTCGGCATCCTGTTTGGGGCGCACTCGGCGTCTCGGACCTTTCTGCTGCCCCTCATCGGTCGAGCCTCGGACCGGCGTGGCCGCAAGGCATTTTTACTCTGGGGGCTGTTCTGCTACGCCCTCACCTCTGTTGCCTACCTGCTCGCCAACAGCCTGCTGACGCTCATCTTGGTCATGGCCCTGCAGGGGATAGCCACAGCCATGGTTCAGCCGGTTTCGATGGCGTATGTGGGCGACCTGACCCCCAAAGGCAAGGAGGGGGCGTATGCCGGCTATGTCAACACGGCCTTTCTGGGCGGTGTGGCCGGGGGACCGATCTTGGGCGGAGTGATTAAAGATCTGTTCAATATGCAGGCCAGCTTTATTCTCTTGGGGGTCCTGAGCCTGTTGTCTTTACTCCTGCTGCTCTTCTTCTTACCCGAAGTCCAGAAACAGCATGTGTCAGGGAAAAAAAAGGAAGCTTCCTGGCGCGAGATTTTATCCTTGCGGCCCATTCTTGGAGTCGTCCTCTTTCGAGTGGCGTATGCGTTATCCAACACCCTCATTTGGGTCTTTGTGCCCCTGCTGTCGGCCTCCCTGCTACCGCTGACCACCTCGCAGGTGGGAGCGCTGATTTCCCTGAATGTCTTGATCAGCGCCGTCCTTCAGGCGCCGTGCGGACGTCTGTCCGATCACATGAATAAAGCGGTCCTGATCGGTATTGGTGGCCTGATCAGCGCCGTTTCCCTGGCCGGTTTTCCCCTAGCCTCAACGTTCTGGCATTTACTCGGCCTGAATGCCTTGGTCGGCGCGGGATTCGGGCTGGCCTATCCAGCCCATATGGGGCTGGCCATGGAGCACACGCCGGGTTCGAGTATGGGAACGGTGATGAGCATTCTTTTGACGGTCCATAGCTTTGGGATGACCATTGCTCCACCTATTTTTGGTATAGTGGTTGATTATTATGATTTGAGCAGCCTGTTTTATAGTGCGGGGCTGCTGTGTGTCGGGTGTACAGTGGCGTGCTATTACCTCACCCATGACGCTGACGTGCTCTTGCAGACTACCCGCGCTAAAGAGCCGGCTGTCGTCGATTAAAACCAGGGAGAGAAGAACAGTGCGCAAGGCGTGGATCTTCGTCAGTGCTGCGTTTGTCTGGCTCGGCATAGGGTTGGCCTTTGCCCAGTCTGGGCCACTTGGCCTTCAGAAAGTCCAACTCTCAGTCAACGGGAATCGTCGCTCTGTCCTCTTTCAGTTCTCGCGTCCACCGGACTCCATCAACTCGTTTACCCTCTCGTCCCCCTCCCGTTTGGTCATTGACGTACACGGTCCGCTTCAGGGCGTACCAACAGCAGCATACCGGGCAGATGACGAGCTCCTTGCCCAAGTCCGCCTCGGTACGCATCCGGGCTATCTCCGACTTGTCCTGGACCTCAAAGAGACCGAGGTCCCGCCCTTTACCATGGAACAACGCACTGATCGGGTCGTCATTGTCTTTGTCCACGAAAACGGGGCGGGAGGAGAAGCCTACTCGCAGATACTTTTTTCGCCTAAGACTGCAAAAGCGCTGCCCAAGCGCACAGTTGCCCTCTCTCGGCCCGTCAGTCCAACGACTCCCGTACCACCTGTGCCACCACCGCTCCCGCCACCCTCTCCGCAGCCCGTCGCTCAGCCGCCCGCTCAGCCACCCACCCCCGACCCGTTGCCGCAACGGTCTTTATCGTCCCAGGCACTTGTACACTTGCAGCAGGGACAGGAATTTTACGATAAAGGGGAGTTGAATAAGGCGATTTTTGAGTGGCGCGAAACCGTTCGCTTAGCTCCGACCAACGCCAAAGCCCATCATCTGCTCGGATTGGCGCTCGGGGATAATGGGGCGCGTGACGAGGCGATTGGCATGTTGCAAACATCACTTCGGCTCGACCCCCACAATGCTATGGCTCACGTGCATCTTGCCCGCACGCTAGAAGCCAAAGGCGATATCCAAGAAGCAGTGATCGCCTATCGCAAAGCGCTCCAGCTCGTTCCCACCTCGGCGTATATTCATGACCGCTTGGGCCATATCTTTGCCGCTCAGGGAAATACCCAAGAGGCAGCGCACGAGTGGCAACGTGCGATCGAGTTAGACGCAGACTATGCGTATACCCATGCCAATCTGGGTGAGGCGTTTGAAAGCTTAGGGCAAAAGGCACAGGCGCTGGCCGCCTACGAGCGCGCGCTCAAGCTCGACCCACAGGCGTCTTTTGCTCCCGAAGTGAAGAAGCGGATTGCCCGTCTCCGCTCCTCGGGATCCTAGGTCGGGTGGTGCCGAAGGACTAAAATTGAAAGATGGCGCTGAAAACACTCTCGTGGCGACTATCGCGGGGGCGACCATACAGGTCCCCAATGGCCCAGGGGCCCGGGTCGTGCCCACTGACCCGCCAGAAGAAATTCTGCTCGAATCGAAAGACAATATAGTTTGACCACAGGTAGTCCATAGCGAACTTATTATATGCCCCGGTCGAGAGCGGATCGAGCGCAAACACAAACAACGGCTGCCAGAGTCCGGCTGGCCCGTAACTGGTGGAAGCGGAAAAGGTAATGACAAACTCGTTTTGGTCGATTTTGTCTGCATTCGTGCTGATGAATCGGCCCGGTACGACCTCGCCGTCAAGGTGGGCACGCCGGACGGACGGAATGCCGCGGTAGAGCCGACTGTAATCCAGATATCGCCGCCAGAAGAACTGCGCGGAAAGAAAAAACGTCCGCATATTATTCAGCGGGCGAATCCAGGTCGGGCGGTCGATGGCCAGCATGACGACCGAGCGGCTGGCCGTGTCGAATTGATTCCCATCCGGGTCGATCCGGCTTGACGCGTTCGGAGCAAGCGTGACCGGCACACCCGTCGTAAAAGTCGTTTCCGCCCGGAAAACCGACTGCGTATATTTTTCCTCCGAATAATTGGCCGCAATGCCGACAACGTGGGAGCGCGGATGCTCGGTTTCGAGCACGGCACGCAAGGTATTGCCCTCAAGACGGGCTGAGCGAAACTTGAAGCCGGCGTCGGCGGAAAAGCCGTAGAAATAGTTGAGGCTGAAATCGATCCCGCCCCAGATAGCCTTGAGCCGCACCCCGGCCTGACCATTCTTGAGTTTTTTGCTCGGCTTGCCGTCTCTGACCGTGAGGTCAAGATCACGGAGTTCCCCCCCAATCAGGGCGGAATTCGCAACCGCAGACAGGCCGTCGCCGATAAACCCCCACGGCCGGCGGGGGTCCGCAGCCACCTTATTGGGCTGAAAATCCCACGGAATCCAGACCGCCTCGACAAAGGACTCTTCGAGCGGACCGAATTTGCCGATGTCGTAAATCGCCCGCGCCATCCACAGCGGGATGCGGATATCCTCCCAGGGCTCCCAGTTGGCGTGCCAGCGCAGATCAAGCGGATTGATGACATCCAGCGCCCGAAAATTATCGGTTTCACCCCAGACGACTTGCTGGCGGCCCAGCCGGAGTGTAAACGGGGGTAGCACCATATCGACAAAGGCTTCACGGAGTTTGTACTCGAACTGCCGGTTGAGCCGCTCATCCTTGCCGAACGCTTGGCTATAGGTGTGCCGAATATCATAAATCGAGTCGTACACGCCGCGACCGGTAAGGGTCAGCGTGGCCTCTTCAAGCGGGCCGGTGCCGAAACGACCAAAGGCCAGACCCTCCCGCAAAAAATAATACTTGCCCTCCAGTTGCGCCGTATTGCGCTGCATGATGAGTTCCGCATCCCGAAACATCGGGGTACGGAGAGTGTTTTGGGTTTTCACAAACCCTTCGAGCTCAATGTCGTCGGTAACATTAATAATGCCCCACGACGGTGCGGGCAGCACGGCCAAGCAGAGGAGGAGGGCACAAGCGGCGAAGCAGATACGAAGGCGCATGTTCATCCTATCCTGAGGGGGCTTTTCCTAGCGCCGCCCGCTGACCATATTGCGGACGGAGTAGAATTGCTTCGCCCGCCCCGGGGAGAAATGTCTCGTCATGACATAACAGTGCATATACGTAGCGTGCGGCTTTTTGGCGTTAATATCGGTCTCTCCCAGATGGTAGAATATCCGCTCCCCGACATTATTCGAGAAATCCAGCTTCATATACGGCGCTTGGGCGGAGGTCTCGTGGGCATAGCCTTCGGAATACTTGAGAAAATGCTGGTTCATGCGCAAGAGGTGATCGTCCTGCCGGTCAAAGCCGAACATCCACAGCGTCCAGAACGTCTCGGTGTCGACAAAGATGATCTTATGACTATACGGGTGGTTTGCGGCTTTAGGATCAATCAAGAGCACATGCGCCTCGCGTACCTCCCAGCGCGCGTTCTTCGGTACCCACAGGTGCGGACCGCCGGCTTCCGGATTAGTCTCGACATTGATCGTGGCGATCACTCGCCTCTTTCCTAGATAGGTCCAGTTGTGCTCATACACCTTGCCGCCGAAGCCTATGAAGTCTTCCATGGTGAAATCCATGCCCATGACCTCGCTCGTGCGCTCGGAGGCCAGCGTTCGCCGCGGCTTGCGCTGCGCCGGCACATACATCCAACCGTCGTCCTCTTTGTAGTGATCCACATAGGTTTTGGTCAGCATTTTCGCCCCGGCCATGTCACGTGGCGAGCGGAATTCCATCAGTTGCTTGGTTTTCACTTCTTCATAGCCCGGCACCAAGCAGTGGTCCCCCTGGGCATAACGGGAAGCGACCGCGGTAAACTCAAACTGTCGGTCCAACTGTCCGTTCGGACTCCGCGACCAGGCCACCATAGGCATGACATAGTCCTCGCCCCCAGGTCGCCACAACATATTCCAGACAACTTTCTGCGCCGCCTGCGGGTCGTCGGCGTCGATATCCGGGAAAGGAAAGCCCCCGCCTTTAAATCCGGTCAGCACGCCCCCCTCATCCAGTTTATACCCGGACGGGACATTCTTGCCCCAATCTACCGGGGGCGGGTAGGTTCCGGTTTCTGCAATCTCCATATCCATGCCGTCATAGAAGTAGTATTCCCAGGCCGGCTGGGGAATGAGCGGCTCCAGTATGGCGCGATCTTTGAGGGTGAGATGCTGTCCGGGGGTCAGTTCAACCTCTGGACGGGAGTGCTCGATCCAGTTCCGCAGCGTGTCATAGCTCTGGTCCTGGTTGGCAAGCGCGGTTGTGGGTGGCACCCAGAGGCCGCTGAGCACCAGCGCCAAGGCGAGGAAGAGGACACACGAGGCGAAGCAGGTACGAAGGCGCATGTTCATCCTATCTTCCTAGCGCCGCCCGCTGACCATATTGCGGACGGAGTAGAATTGCTTGGCCCGACCCGGAGAGAAATGTCTCGTCATGACATAACAATGCGAGAAAGTCGCGTGCGGTTTCTTGGGGTTAATATCGGTTTCTCCCAGATGGTAGAATACCCGCTGCCCGACATTATTCGCGAAATCCAGCTTCATATACGGCGCTTGGGCGACGGTCTCGTGGGCAAAGCTTTCGGAATACTTGAGAAAGTGCTGGTTCATGCGCAAGAGGTGATCGTCCTGCCGGTCAAAGCCGAACATCCACAGCGTCCAGAACGTCTCGGTGTCGATAAAGAGGATCTTGTGGCTATACGGGTGGTTTGCGGCTTTGGGATCAACCAAAAGCACATGCGCCTCGCGCACCTCCCAGCGGGCGTTGTGCGGCACCCACAGGTGCGGACCGCCGGCTTCCGGATTGGTCTCGACATTCATCGTGGCGATCACTCGCCTTTTTCCCAGATAGGTCCAGCCGTGCTCATATACCTTGCCGCCGAAGCCCATGGCGTCTTCCATGGTGTAATCCATGCCCATGACCTCGCTGGTGCGCTCGGAGGCCAGCGTTCGCCGCGGCTTGCGCTGCGCCGGCACATACATCCAGCCGTCGTCCTCTTTGTAGTGATCCACATAGGTTTTGGTCAGCATTTTTGCCCCGGCCAAGTCACGTGGCGAGCGGAATTCCATCAGCTGCTTGGTTTTCACTTCTTCATAGCCCGGCACCAGACAGTGGTCCCCCTGGGCATAACGGGAAGTGACCGCGGTAAACTCAAACTGTCGGTCCAACTGTCCGTTCGGACTCCGCGACCAGGCCACCATAGGCATGATATAGTCTTCGGCTCCGGGTCGCCACAACATATTCCAGATAACTTTCTGCGCCGCCTGCGGGTCGTCGGCGTCGATATCCGGGAAGGGAAAGCCCCCGCCTTTAAATCCGGTCAGCACGCCCCCCTCATCCAGTTTATACCCGGACGGGACATTCTTGCCCCAATCTACCGGGGGCGGGTAGGTACCGGTTTCTGCAATCTCCATATCCATGCCGTCAAAGAAGTAGTATTCCCACGCCGGCTGAGGAATGAGCCTCTCAAGGATGGCGCGGTCTTTGAGGGTGAGATGCTGGCCGGGGGTCAGCTCGGTCTCCGGACCGGCGTGCTCAATCCAATTCCGCAGCGTGTCATAGCTCTGGTCCTGGTTGGCAAGCGCCGTCATGGGCGACATCCAGAGGCCGCTGAGCATCAGCGCCAAGACGGTCACCGGGAAATACGATAAAAAACAGACGGGCCCCTGTAGCGCTCGCTTCTCCATATATGCGCCTCTCTTGTCTGAAAGCAAAGAGAACTTTACTTTTGTGTAGATTTCTTTACTCGTAGTAAGTATTGTACATATTCCTTTCAGTCAAGGGAAAGTTCTCATCTTTATCTAAGAGGTAGGGATGGCAAAAAGACGACAGCTCATAGAAGAAGAACTCCTCCGCATAGCCACGGCATGCTTTACGCAGCGTGGTTATAACGAAACAACGCTTGATGACATAGTCTCTTTGGTCGGAATTTCTCGGGTGACGTTCTACACCTACTTTGAGAGTAAGGCCGCTCTGCTGACAGCGCTCTTTACCCGTTCCCTCAAAAACTATCGTGCAACATTGGAAGAACTCCTCGCTCGACCGCTATCACGTCCGGAGAAGATTCGACAGGTGATGGCTCATCAGATCGCCTCTCTCACTACAGACCAGCCTCTGGTTCGTCTCCTGTTTCGCGAGGAAGCAAACCTCCCTCCGGAAACGGTCCGGGTCGTTGAAAAAATGCAGCAAGAGATCGATCTTCTCCTCGAGAATGAAATTCGGAACGGTATCGAGAGAGGCGAAGTCATCAATGAAAATCCCCGGCTGCTGATGCACGCCTTTACTGGCATGTGCAACTGGTTATACCGTTGGTATCAGCCCGGGGGTGAGATTACTCCTGAGGAAATCGTTCGGGTCTTTAGCCGTCTGCTTGAATCCGGAGGGCTGACACCTGAAACGCGTCCAGACAGTGGCGCGATTATGCGATCGCTGCAACACGTAGAAGCCCATCTCACTGACGTACAGCAAGAACTGGCAACAGTCTCCCAGCAGCTTCGTCTCAACAACGACCCCTCACGCGCATAGGCAGGATGGGTATCTGGGCAAGCAGCGCCATGCAAAGAAAACGAACCGGCTTCAATGTCTTAGCTGCCGTACAGATCGGGATCGTGTTGCTCTGGCTCGTGATGACATCTTCATTTGTCCAGGCCGCTTCGCTCCACTTACAAGAAATACGCCTGGCGACTGAGGGGAGGACGCGGAGGGTCCTGTTTCATTTTTCTCATCCGCCTGACTCCATCCAATCTTTCTCCTTATCCTCGCCCTCACGCATAGTAATTGATGTGCATGGTCCTGTGCGAAAATTGCCGTCTCGTACCTATCCGGCAGAGGATGCACTACTCATGCAAGTACGCACCGGATCACATCCACAGCGCCTGCGCCTTGTCCTGGACCTGAACGGCCAAACAGCTCCGGTGCATTCGGTTGAACACCAAGCGACCAAGGTCATCCTCAAACTTGGAGAACAACCTGGAGAACAACCTGGAGAACAACTTGAAGAGCAAGACGGCGGCTCTCCACCGGTTCGTACCCAGGTACTCTTTTCACTGTCTCATACCACGCTGGCCTCCCAGCGCGGACTCAAGAGTCCGGCTCCAATCCCAGCTTCGCTCCCCCCTGCGTCTCCGCCTTCCCCTCCGATTGAGGTGAAGCCAGCCCCCTCTCCAAAGCCCATATCCCAACAAGCCCGTTATCACCTTGAACAGGGACAAATTCTCTATGATGCCGGCAAGGTTGATAAGGCCATCGTTCAGTGGCGAGAGACCCTGCGCTTGGCTCCGCATACGGCACAGGCACATCACCTGTTAGGCATTGCATTTCGAGACCAAAAAGATCACACCCAAGCGGCGACCGCCTTTCAGCAAGCGCTCCAACTTGAGCCGGATAATGCCACTGCGCACGTCCATCTTGCCCGAGCGTTCGAAGCGCTCGGGAAGGAGCAAGACGCATTTGAGACCTATCAAAAGGCCTTGCAATTGGTCCCCTCCGCACCGTACGTCCACAATCGGCTGGGATATCTATTAGCCGAGAGAGAGGATTGGCAGGGTGCGGCAAATGAATGGTACCAGACCATACAATTGGCCCCTCGTTATGCCTATGCCTATGCCAACTACGGCGAAGCGCTCGAGAAAATGGGCAGGAAGAAAGACGCGTTAGCGACATACAAGAACGCCGTCCCAATCTGCGTGCGCTTTACGCAAGCGTTTGAGGATCGGAGAAAAAAAAGCAACGCAGAGACCCTGTGCGCGGAGATACGCAAACGTGTGACGCGCTTACAAGGGACGTAGCTGCAAGCCATCGGAAAGCCATCAGCGATGAAGAACAATCCAGCTTTCAGCTTACTCATAGTGACTTGGATCGGGATGGGTCTGATAGCCCCCTGGCAGAGTGTTGCCCAATCTCTTGCTCGGCCCTCGGGATTGTATGTGCAGGAGATACAGCTCGCTCAGGGCAGAAACCAACGGACCCTCAGCCTACACTTTTCCCAGCCGCCGGGCTCTGTCCACGCCTTTGCCTTACTCTCACCGGCCCGCTTGGTCATTGATGTCAGAGGAGAAGTCGAGCGCTTAGCCTCAGCCACGTATACCGTAGCCGATGCGCTGATTACACGGGTTCGGGCTGGCTCCCATCCTCACTACACCCGTTTCGTGCTTGACCTCAAAGCGAACCAGATTCCGCCTTTTTCGGTTGAACAACAGGCACATGTGGTGACTGCTATCCTGAACAAGCCGGACAAACCGTACGCTTCCAATGACAACGCTGAACAAGCTGATGGTCCTCAACAGGGCAACACGCAGGTGCTCTTTGCCCGCGCCCCAGAGACCAACTCTCAGCGCGTTCTCCCCAGGCCAGCCCAGGCGCCCGCGTCTCCCGCTCCGACGGTCTTCGCGAAAAAAGTGATAAAAAATCTCCCTCTGCCCCCACTCCG
The DNA here is from genome assembly GCA_963664395.2 of Binatia bacterium. Taxonomy (GTDB): domain Bacteria; phylum Desulfobacterota; class Binatia; order Bin18; family Bin18; genus Bin18. Next base: position 1,283,617 of record OY761159.2, read on the forward strand.
CCGAGCAACGCCTCCTGTCCCCGCACCCCGTGTGACGCCTGACAGAGAAGTTCCGGCGCAGGCCGCCCCCTTACCGACATCTTCCCAGGGACTGAGAGCGGCTGTCCCGCTCAAGGACACTCCCCCATCAGTCCCTGAGCTGCCAGCGCCCGCCCCGGTCATCTCGTCTCAGGACACCCCGCAACCACCGCCTGTGTCAGCCACCGCCTCGCAGCATCTCAGACAAGGCTATACCCTCTATAATCAAGGAAATTTAGATGAGGCGATTCGCCAATGGCGCGAAGCCATACACCAGGCTCCCAGCCATGCTGAGGCGCATTATCGGATAGGAGTAGCCCTGCAAGAACGCGGAGAGTTGGCCCAGGCAATTACGGCATTTCGCGAAGCCGCGCGTCTCAATCCGGATGACGCGACCACCCATATTCATCTTGCCCGGGCATGTGAGGCCGAAGGGAATACCCAAGACGCGCTGGCAGCCTATCGCAAAGCCTTGCAGTTGATCCCGACTTCAGCCCATGTGCATCATCGCGTTGGGCATTTACTCGCGGCAGAAGGTGATCTGACGGGGGCTATGCACGCGTGGCGGCAGACGATCCATCTTCAGCCCGATTACGCCTATGCCTATGTGAGCCTTGGGCAGGCCCTGGGGCAAACCGGCCACAAGGACGAGGCATTAGCCGCCTATGAGCAGGCTCTTCGATTAGACCCCCGAGCGCCTTTTGTCGCCGAGGTACGTCAGCAGATTGCTCGGCTGCGGGCGGCTGAACTGTAATCCGTGCGGTTCATGCGCGAGAGCCACATCAGTCCGGGGACGGCGGAGGGCAGCCTGAAAATTCGGGAGAGACAGAATACGACCAACCGTACGACTGAGGGTCAGCGTGAGAGCATCGTCAGCCGTGCGATAGCGGTGTTGCGCGCTCCCTCGCGGCGGGTCGTGGACAACGTCCCAGACCTGCTCCTGCCATACTACCCGACCGGACGGTAACTGATACAGGGAGAGCGTGAGTGACACCGCGGCGCGTGTGGGCCCGCGTACCGGCAATTCGAGCCGGCGTGACCCGACGCGGACCTGTTGGTAGCGGCGCAGGCTGAACAGAGAAAACTCGTCTATCGTGCAGCCCAGAGCATATGCCGCCCGCTGATTTTCCGCTACCAACGGCTCCGGAAAGGGAAACGGCAGCATTTCCGTTTCAATGCCAACCTCGCGAAAGTGCAAGGTCAGGGCGTATTGTACGGTCTCGGGAAGCCGGGCGAGGGTAAAGAAGGTCTTGGGGATATCCGGGAGCTGCGGCATCCCCGCGTCCATGTGGCGCAATGTTCCGAGATCGGGGACGCTGCCAGCTGGAGCGATGGTCACTTGTCCTTCTTCAAAATTCAGACCGGAGAATCCAATGAGAGCGCCCTTTTCATCAGGCAGCGGGATGTTTTTCTGTCGAGTTTCGTGGATTCGCACAGACGAGCGGCGATCAAGCGGGCGTAGGACGAGTACATACAGCGGTGGGAGCAGAGGAGGCTTCCGCCGCGTCAATCCAGGAATATATCCAACGCTTACAGAGTGGACTTTCGGGGGGCGCTGTACACGGCGCAATATTTCCGTCAGCCATACGCCGTCATCAATCACAGGGCCACATCCAACCAGACCCCCAACGAGCAGCAGGCCAAGGAGCAGCCACGAACGGGAGCGTTGAAAAGGGAGTGTATGACCTCTGCACATGTTTTGGATTTCGACCCTCCGAGGCTAACAGGAGACCCGTGGGACGCCTGCACGCACTGTACTATGCCAGTGCATCAGTCGCTAGGGGGATGCACAGGCCAAGCGATACAAAACTTACGTCCGCTAGCGCGTTTCACGATAAGTTGTAGCCGTGCCGTTACGCTCTCGTCATGCCGGACGTGATCCGGCATCCAGAGGCCGGGGGGTCGGGAGCCTGGAGCCGGCTTGCGCAGGAATGACGGGCGGCTACACAGCATCGTCGGGTGGCTACACAGCATCGTAATGTGCGTTAGCCAGGATGATGAGAGACCCGCGGTGGAGGAGCGCCCCGCAGGACCGGGGTGGGTCGCTCCCCTACTCCACATCCGTAATCACAAAGTTCTGACTATTCTGTTGCCACTCCAAGGTGACGGTCCGGCCCATGTCCGGGAAGTCCTCGACCATACACTCCCCCTCCACATCCCGCAGAAACTCCGCGCCCAGCGTCGTCACCCGCACCGTGGCCCGGCCCAACTCCTGCGCGTCTGCATAGGCCACCACCGCATGCTCGCCCTCGCCCAGCAGATTCCAGTTGAACAACAACCCAAACCCATTGTCCGTGTCCCCACACACCCCGGCCGTATCCAGGCGCTCGGTGCCATACGCGGCCGCCTGCCGCCCGGCGGCCCCAATCTCAAGCTCGACCGCTTCGGCCTCACACACCCAGCCCGAAATCACCCCGATGCCACTCTGGAAGGAGTTGGGTCCCGGATTCTCCAGATACCCCACGCCCGCCGTCCCGGTCCGAATCGGGCCGCGCGGAACGCTTCCCTCCGCGATCACGAAATTCTGCTTGCTCTGCTGCCACACCAAGGTCACCGTCTCGCCCATCTCCGGGAAGTCCGCCCCCTCACACGTCCCCTCCACCTCCTGCACGAACTCCGCGCCCAGCGTGGTCACCGTCACGGTCGCCCGGTCGAGTTCCACACCGTCCACGAAGGCCACCACCTCATGATCTCCGTCCCCCAGCAGGTTCCAGTTGAAGAGTAAGCCAAAGCCGTTGTCCGTGTCCCCACACACCCCGGCCGTGTCTGCCCGCGCCGTCCCATACCCCGCAACCTGCCGCACGACCGCCCCCCCCCCTCTCTATCTCTCTGTCTCTATCTCTATCTCGACCTCCTCCCCCTCACACACCCAGCCCGAGATGACCCCAATGCCGCTCTGAAACGAGTTCGCGCCCGGGTTCTCCAGAAAGCCCAGCAGTAACGTCACCTGGAGGCGATACGACCCGGTTTGCTGCCCATTGCCTGCCACCGCAATCACCACCGGCCCCGGCGCGACCCGTGCACTGAGCCGGAAGTTCCGCCCCGCGCCCCCACCGGCGGCCATGGCCAACGCCTCTCCGTTCTGCCACAGCCGTCGAACGCGACGCTCGCCGCGTTGGAATAATGGTCTCCGGTAAAGATTTCGATGCTGCTCAGTGTGTAGCCGCCTGAATTGAGCCCCGGCCCCGTGGTGAAACGCTGTGCCCGGTCAATAGAGGCACCGCTGGTGTTCCCTCCCCTGATGTTGCTGACCAGGGTTCTGGCCCTCTGCGCGTCGGCCTGCTGCGGGGCGGCGAGCAACAGCACGGCGAGCAACAGCAGGAACCCGGTAGCCGCGCGTCGGGAGGTGGGTGGCACATCTGCTCTCGCCTGGTGTTTGTTCTGCATCGTGTGCTCTTGTTGGAGCGGTCGCCCGCAGCCCAGGGCTGCGCGGCCGCTCCGTTTCATCTGATAATCTTCGATTCCTACTGTACGTCTGTGCATGCGGTTGATATCCTTACCGGACAGACTCGACGCCCGGGTAGTGTCTCAGTTTGAATCCTTTGGATTTCGCTCTCGTATGGCGGACCTTAACTCCGCCTGCCGCAGTGTTTTGGCCTCACTGATAAATAGGGATACTACGCATAATTTGCCGCCCTTGTCCCTACCAAAATTGGTAGGAAATGAAAAAAAATGACGAGGGCGTCGAAAAAGATGGGCAGGCAATCAGCGGCGAGGAGAAGCAATTTCAAAGTGAGACACTACCGACGCCCGGAACAGCATAAGGACGCCGGGCCGGTGTAAAGACCATACGCAGATGGAGTGAGGCCCTCCCTATTCCCCCCGCCCCGGATCGCGACTCCCAGGGCATAACAGGGATGTTCTATTCGGCAGGCAACCCGACAAGTTGTCTGCGTGGCCCTTTACAAGGCCGAACCTTAGCCGGGAAGAGAAAATGAAGTCAAAGGCCGGAACGAGCAAAACCCACGCCGTCACGGGGTGCCGCGCGCGCGACCCCGATAGCAGCCCTCCGCCCGCACGGACAGACCGTCCGGGCTCACTCGGTCTCGGTAATCACAAAGTTCTGACTCGTCTGCTGCCACTCCACCGGCATGACGAGCGCGCAATGGCATGGCTACAGCCTAGCGTGAAACGCTCTGGTGATAGGGTCAAGCGATCTCTCGCACTGGCATATAGTGTGCAGTGACAGTAAGAAAGGGCCAGAGGATTTCTAAAATGTCACATTCCCCTACGACTGATCCGTTTGCGGATATCTTGAGTACCACGAACACACACCGTGCCCAGCATGGCTGCGGGGCCTACCCGTATGATAAGGGCACATTACTTGGAGTCCTTGCGGCGGCAGTCAAGGCTACTCGGATTATCGAGGTGGGGACCGCCCTCGGTTACAGTGCCCTCTGGCTTGCCCACGGCGCTCCAAATGCTCAGGTCGATACTATTGAGAGCGATCCTGAGCACGTTCGTATCGCCCGTCAACACTGCATTGACTATCAGATGAGCAACCGCGTCCACGTCCACCATGGTGATGCCCCGGCAGTCCTCGGCGGCCTTGGCTCTAACGTCTACGATCTCGCATTCTTCGACGGATTCGCGCCAACACCTCAGTTGGTCGCAAGTCTATATCAACGGCTACGAACCGGCGGTGTTCTGGTATGTGCGAACCTCACACTCGGCCCTCACAACGCGGACGATCTCCTCGCTGATCCAGACGCCTGGCTGGTGCATTCATTTGGTGAGACTGCCATTGCGGTGAAGCGTTGATTCAGTAGCCGCGCTCCCAGTCCAAGACATTCAGGAGGGCTTGGCCGCTGACGTAGCGTCGCAGATTCTCGCAGAACAACTCCAGGCCCTTGGCCTGCTGCACATCCGTTCCACCCGACGTATGCGGAGTAATGACAACATTCGGTAGTTGCCAGAGTTCCTTCGGTGGCGGCCCGGTGAATTCTCCAGTGTAGACATCCAGACCAGCCCCGGCGATCCAGCCTGCCTGCAATGCCTGGGTGAGTGCCGATTGGTCAATGATTTCACCCCGGGCCACATTGATGAGATACGCACCCGGTTTCATCTGGCGTAGTTCAGCTTCACCAATGAGTCCGTCCGTTTCTGGTGTCCACTGTGTACTCACCACAACGAAATCACTCTGCTCAAGCAAAACAGACGAGTTCTGAGGGCGGCAGTAGTTGGTCGATGCCCTGCGTCTGACTCTGCGAGGTGGTTACTGACCGCCGGGTTGCCACGACACGCATCCCGACTGCTTTGGCGAGACGCGCAACAGCACTCCCAATACCACCCAGGCCGATAATGCCGACGGTTTTTCCCTGGACCAGTATGGGCCGATAGGCGCGACGTTCGAACGCCTGCTTGTTCTGATCATGAAAAGCTTGAGGCCACGACTTCGCAAAGAGAAGGATCGTGGACAACACATATTCTGCAATAGGCAAAGAGTTATTCAGCCCGCGCGACGTGGTCACAACGACGTTGCTGCCCCAGATGTCGCACATGCGCAGATTCGAGGCACCCGCCGGTGTTTGGTGGAGCCACTTGAGGCGGGGCGTCCGAGCACGTAGATCGAGCGGGAAAGGGAATCGAATACAGATGACCTCGGCTTCAGCCAGCAGGGCATCCCGCTCGGCGCGGGTCGAGGTGTTTGCCGCGACGAGGGCCTGTGGGACGTAGCGACGAACAGATTCCGCCGGCCAGGTCTCAGCGTACTCAACCTCGAACTTGCCGCGTGCATCGACAACCCGAATGCGGGCATCAACGGCCGCTATCTTTTCTATGACGGCGTCTCCCACCGCACCGAGGAGCAGGATGTTGAGAGGCGGGGCCATTCGGGTTGCCGGCAGTCTGCCTATTCGGCGCCGAGGGCATCGAGCGCCGCGCGGGCGCATTCGATGTCTTCATCTTCCGTTCCGCCGCTGGCTCCAACGCCGCCGAGAAATTCGCCATTCACCGCGAGCGGCAAACCACCGCCGGCCAAGAGCAACGGCCGGCCGATAATCCCGGCCACACTCGTGAACAACTGCGAGCGAGATTCCGCCAGTTCGGCCACCTCGCGCGAGGTGCGACGAAAAGTCGCTGCGGTAAACGCCTTGCTCTGGGCCACCCCGGTTGTCAGCCAGCGGGCGTTATCCATACGGGCCAGGGCGACCAGATTCCCGGCCGAGTCTGTGACCGCAAAGCTCATATCCCAGCCTTTTTCCTGGGCCTTTTGTTTGGCGGCGGCGATAAATTGTTCTGCCAGCGCTAATGTGAGTGACATAGTCTTCCTTTCTTTTTTGCTGAGTGGACTCTTTTATGGTGTCAGTACCAGCTTGCCGAAAACTTTACTCGCAAGCAGGTCATTCAGGGCTTGAGCCGCCTCAGCCAACGGATACGTCTTACTCACCAAGGCTTTGAGTGTTCCAGCGGCAAACAGCGGGGTGAGCGTGGCCGCCATCTCCGGGATGACCTGGTCAGCATTAATGAGGCTCATGCCATAGAAGGTGATATCTTTGATGAGGGCCGGCAGCACGCCGAACGTCGCGTCCGGAGCCTTGCCGGTGCCCGTGCCGATTAAGACAATGCGGCCGGACTTGGCAACGGCCGAGCAGTCGGCAGCCAAGTTATCTGTGGCGACATTCTCAATGATGACATCCACTCCCTTGCCCTGGGTCAGCTTGAGAACCTCTGCCGCAAAATCCTGCTGTTTATAATTCAGCGCGACCTCAGCACCCAGTGCGCGTGTCCGGTCTGCTTTTTCCTGTGACCCAACGGTCGTAATCACCCGAGCGCCCGCGGCTTTGGCCAGCTGGATAGCCGCGACGCCAACGCCACCGCCACCGGCAGAAATCAGGACCGTTTCTCCCGCCTGCACCCCTGCTTTATGATGCAAGGCATAATAGGCCGTATAAAACGGTATCGGGATCGCCGCCCCCTCAGCAAAAGAGAGCGCGGACGGCAGGGGTATTGCCTCGCGGGCGAGCAGACACGCCTTTTCCGCATAGCCGGCACTGATCGCGCGGCCAAATACACGGTCGCCGACCTGAACCTGCGTAACCCCCGGACTCACGGCTTCGACCTCACCAGACACGTCCGTACCAGTGATATAGGGAAGTTTCAGCGGGGCAAGCTTGCCGGACAGCCGGACTAAATCGGCGGGGTTGATACCAATCGCCCGGACTCGAATGAGGACCTGGGCCTCCCCCAACTCGGGGTCGGGGGCATCCTCATAGCGGAGTTGCTCCGGTCCTCCAGGTTGATGCGCTCGCATTGCCTTCATAGCCCACCTTCTCCTGTTAGCGCTGATGGTAGAGCGGATGGCCGGTGTAGGGCGTCTTGACGCAACTGAAGTGATCGCCTTCGAGATTGGCGATATACAGCGTCTGCAAGTCCGGCCCACCAAAGGCACAGTTGGTCGGGAAGTTGAGCTTCTTGCCTTCAGCCGAATCATCGATCAGCATGCTCCAGTTGCCGTTGGTATCAACGGCGATGACCTGATGGGCCGGCACCATCTCCCCGCCCGTCACCACCGCCGGCAGCGTGACGTACATATTACCGTCTACGTCAAAAGCCATGCCATCCGGCAGGGCCGGAAAATCCTTGGAATATATCTCGGGCTTCCCAAACGTGCCATCTTTCTTGATCTGAATGCGCAGACAGTCGTTCCGGGTGCTTTCCAGCAGGTAGACCGCGTCTTCTTTCGGGTCGATCGCGGTGCCGTTGGCCAGATAAATACCCTCGGCCACGATTTCACTCTTCCCGTTCGGGCGGATGACGACCAGCGCCCCTTTGGCTGAGGGGGTAGCCAACTCGGCCAGGACATTCTCAATACTCGACGTACTCGAATTCGAGACGTAGAGATTGCCCTCGGCATCATAGCTGGCAAAATTCGGGAGGGTCAGTTTGAGTGCGCCAACCTGGTCGGCAATCAGCGACACTGCTCCGCTCTGGGTCACGCGCATCATGGCCTGCTTGCCCAGATCGCAGTAGACCAGATCGCCATTGCGGTCCATGGTCACCCCATTGGGGATAGAACCCTCGGGCAGGGTGACTAATTCACTCACGGTGCCATCGGGTGTGACCTTATACATAATGCCGTTCCGGCCACCGCCAAAGACGTTGCCCTCTTTATCAACAACTACGCCCTCGGCCTGCAATACGCCCTTGCCAAAAATATCAACCTGATCAACTGAAAATGTTGCCATGGAAGGTCCTCCTTTTTCTCGGTCGAGACCTACGCCTCGACGCTGGCCGCCTCAGCCGTCTCGCTCTGTTTCGTAAACGTCACCTTGCCAACTTCCGAGCCGCTCAAGACAACCAGAAGATTCGCTTCCTGGTCACCTATATTCCGAAACCCTTCGGATGTTCCGGCCGGAAAGGAAATCGTATCCCACGGTCCGAGGACGACCTCATTTTCGCCCTTGTCTCCCCAGAAAAAGGCGCAGGTGCCGGACAGCACCACAAACACCTCGGGCTTCGGATGACTATGCAACGGGGCTCCTTTTCCCGGACTGACCTTATTGATGGCCATGGTAAAGCCGTGGTCACCCTTGATCGCCGGACTGGTCTTTCCCGCCCGACCAATCAACGCATAGCCCTGGGTGCCGTCAGGTTTGTAGTTCTTGATAAAGCTCGCGTAGTCAATCGGTTTGAGGTCTTCAAACCGTGCAACGCTGGTCTGCATACCTTCTTTTCCGTATGCCATAGTCCCTCCTGTGGTAGTTTGCAATGTATCTAAATCACCCCGGCTTCCTTCCACCCTTCTATATCTGCTTCACTATGCCCCAGCCAGTCTCGATAGACCTCATGGTTATGTTCGCCCGGTTGTGGAATCGGACCAATTTTTCCTGGTGTATCGGAGAACTTGACGGTGAGACCAGGAACATACGTGTGCCCTTTTTCTTTATCCTCAATTTCGACCAGCATCTCGCGTTCCCATAAGTGTGGATCTCGGGCCGCTTGCGGCACGGAGTGCACCGGCCCAACCGGCACCTCAGCCTGTTCCAGTATCTGCACCACCTCAGCCACCGTCTTATCTTTAATCCAATCAGTCACCAAGGCGTTGACCTCGTCCGCATGAGACGCCCGGCCTGGAATGCTCGAAAAACGTTCGTCATGTATTAAATCTTCCCGACTTATACCTTTACAGAACCGCCCCCACATATGTTGCGGCACGGCCAGAATATACACCCAGCCGTCTTTCGCCTGGTAGGTGTTACACGGGGCAATACCGCCGGGGGTATTGCCCCGTCGCTGCGGTTCCTTGCCAGTAAGAAGGTATTGGGCAATCGGAATTTCCATCAGCGTGTAGCCGGTGTCGAGCAGACACACGTCAAGGGACTGTCCCTCTCCGGTGACATCTCGACGGTGGAGGGCACCCAACGCCCCAATAGTGGCATGCAGCGCCGTGATCCGATCAATGATAGGCGAATTGGTCATGATCGGCGGACCATCCGGAAATCCGGTGTGGCCCATGAGACCGGACATGGCTTGGCCAATCGGATCGTAGGCTGGCCGGTCCCGGTACGGCCCCACCTGCCCAAAACCAGACACGTTAATGAGAATAAGCCCAGGGTTGAGCTGTTTGAGTGTCTCATACCCCAGGCCCATCTTATCCATGACACCAGGCCGAAAGTTCTGGAGCAGCATATCGACTTTGGGCACGAGTGATTTGAGGAGAGAAATGCCCTGCCCGCTCCGCAGATTCAGCGTAATACTCTTCTTCCCTCGGTTGTACGCCGACCAGTATACGCTGCCTAAGCCGCGCGACTCATCCCCACCCGGCGCTTCGACTTTAATAACCTCCGCACCAAGATCGCTGAGAACCATCGCACAGCGTGGACCGGCCTGATAGCGTCCGAGATCAAGGACTTTGATGCCGTCGATACAACCAGTCATATCCGTCCATCCTTTTAGCCCTCAAGTCCATACAACCGAGCCGCCTGAGAGGAAAAAAAACGGGGAACCGGAGAGCGATTCTCCGGTTCCCCGTCTGGTTGGTTACGATTCGTGGTGGAACGCGCTAAGCGGGTTGCCTAGCGGGCCGCACCGTTGCGGAGTAGCGCGCCCGAGATATTCCCAGTGCATTCACCATTCCGGAAAGTCTCTTCACCGTTGACCAGGATGTTCTTATAGCCTTCGGCTTTTTGGACCCGCCGCCATTCGTTAGCCGGCAGATCGTGCGCAATCTCGCCCGGCAGAGCCTTAACGGTATCGGCGTTGTAGACCACGATGTCGGCCGCTTGGCCTACACGTAGCGTCCCTCGATCCGTGATACCCGCCGCCCAGGCCATAATCCCACTCAGGCGGAAGTGGGCTTCTTCCAGGCTCAGGATGCCCTGCTCCCGCACCAGCCAGGACAGGACTTCGGTCGGGTAGATGGCAGGCGTAATGAACTTCACGTGCGCGCCGCCATCCGACACGCCGGGCAGCGTGTACGGCGAGCTCATCAGCTCCTTGTAGCCCTCGATGTTGGAATTGGCCACCGGACCGGCCCACTCGGTGCGCAGATCATCGGCCACGGACAGGTCGAGCATAGCGTCGATGACATGCTTGCCTTCCTTTTCGGCAATTTGCTCCACCGACATACCTTCGTATTGGAGTTTGAGGTCGGTATTGCGAACCTTGCGCGCGATGAACTTGTGGAACTCACCAAAGATGACATTCATAGTGTCCATGCCGCCAATGTCGTAGTCCTCGCGCATTTCCTTGCGCAGCTCAGGCTTCGACAGTTTGGCTTTGCGCTCTTCGACCGTTCCGAGCGTGGCTTCCTTCCAGGCCGGCATACCATCAAACAGGTTCCAGTCTTCCAGGGTCATCCGCACTGGGGCCCGAGCGGTGACGCCCTGTCCGAACACGCGAGCGCCGCGTTCGTTCGCCGCATTGACCCAATTCAGCTGGGCCCGGTGGGATTCAGGATGCTTGTCACTGATTAAGAGCGCGTTGTACAGCAGCGGACGGCCGGCTGTCTTGGTCATCTTTTCCAGGAATTTGAAATCATCCTCAACACCAAAAGAACTTTCACTTGCACCGGACTGGGTAAACTGAATACAGCCCTCACCCACTTCGCTCATGGCTTTGGCCATATCCATATAGAACTCATCCGGCAGGATGTCGGTGATCATCGGCGTGCCATCATAGTCGCGCTGCACAGACACCCGGCTCTCGGGCACCAGACGCTGGGCGGACCAACCCGCGGCGCCAGCCTTCACGGCTTCCTTGTACAGGCCGGTAATGGTGTCCATCTCTTCTTTATTTGGGAAGCGCTTCTTGGCATCATCAAAGCCACCCATCACATACGCCACTGCAGGGGCAAGCGGGAAGAGATGAGAAACGTTGACGCCCAAGGGCATACGGGACAGACGATCCATGTATTGGGGGAAGGTTTCCCAGTCAACCTTCATCGACACCCGCATGGGCTCCAGGGGAATCGCTTCGGTACGGGACAAGGCCAGCATGGCCCGGTCGGCGTCTTGCGGTCGCAGCGGAGCAAAACCAAACCCGCAGTTTCCAATGGTGACGGTGGTCACACCGTGCCAACTGCCAATCGTGCAGTACGGGTCCCAGTGCAACTGGGCATCGTAGTGGGTGTGCAGATCAATGAACCCAGGCGCGACGATATGCCCGCTGGCATCAACCTCTTTTTTGGCATCGCTGCTGCTGATTTTCCCGATCTCAGCAACTTTACCGTCCTTAATACCAAGGTCGGCTTGGTAGCGTGGTACCTTCGTTCCGTCAACGATCATACCGCCTTTGATAACTGTATCAAACTGTGGCATACTCCCCCCCTTTTATAGTTTTATGGGCATTCTATCGTCGGCATACTCTCGGAGTAATCTGCTGTCAACCTTCAGGCAGAAAAAACAATGCTCTTGAATGCTCTTGTCTGTGGGAAACCTCTCCCGTGCCCATCATAATGATAGCCCAGACGTGCGGCGCGCTCGACCGCTTTCTTGACACGGGCACCGATCCAAATCGGCGGGTGCGGCTGCTGGACGGGGCGTGGCGTGAGACGGGCCTTTTTGAGATGATAATAGTTGCCCTCAAAAGAAAATGCCTCGTTTGTCCAGAGTCCCTGCAGAACAGCGAGGTCTTCTTCCAGACGCGCATCGCGCTGCTCACGGGGAAAGCCGAAGGCAGTAAATTCTTTAGTGCGATAGCCTTTGCCCACACCAAGATCGAAGTGGATAATACTGCTGAAAGAGACTCACCGCATTCTGATCACATTGTCACGCGGGCGATCGGCCCAGCCCGCGCCGAGGAGGCTCCCATCGCCACGATCGAGATTATTGGCCCCACGGTGTCACCGTTCGTCGTCAAGATTCTTGCAGCCGCCGACTACAAGCGGCTCTCATACACACACACGGAGCAGGTGAGTATACGGGAGCTGAAGAAGTACAATCCGGCTACCAGGAAGGTACCGATAGTCCTTTTCGATGGAGAGGCGGTCTACGACTCGACTGTGATCCTGCGGCGCTTCGACCAAGTGCACCCCACTGCAGCCCTCTTGTCCGAAGATGCACATAGCGCAGCAGCGGATGCTCGAAGACTGGAGCGACGAGTCGCTCTATTGGTATATGATGGCGCTGCGCTGGCATCCGAAGAACGAGCACCGCACGATTGCGCAGAATTCCCAGTTCGTGCCGGCCCCGGTCCGTCTGTTCGCGAAGCCACTCCTGCGTCGTTTGGTCGGGAACCTGGCCAAGGCCCAGGGAATGGGCCGCCTGCCCTACGACCTGTTGATCGCGGCGTTGGGGAATCGGCTCGATGATCTGGTGCGACTACTCGGGAAGCAGCCCTTCTTCTACTCGGATCGACCCAGCGTGGCGGATTTCGCGATCTACGGCCAATTCGCTACCGGCTGTACGGGCGGGGTGACGCCGGACTTCGCCGAGCAAGTCTCCCAACGCGCGGCGCTGGTCGATTGGCGCAAGCGCGTGGAGGAAGCAATCGTCCTGAAAGAGCCGATGGAGAAGCCTTTGAAGTATTCGTAAAAGAGTTGCTCTTTATCAAATGTAACGTACGATTTTCCCATATCTGTTTCTCAAGTTCTGAACGAGTTACGTTTTGTATCACCGAGTTGAGGGGCGCTTGATAATGACCGACCGAAGCGGTGGCGAAGGGAAAGCCAGCGTCAACGCGCCCGTGCCCGTTTCACTTTCTTCCGGGGGCCTCACCCGCTGCACCGCCTTATCCGAGTGTATTCACCGCAGATGGAAACGTGTTGATCCCCAGCGATTCCCGAAAATCCGCGGTGGGTTTCACGATCAACGACAACGCCTTCCGGACCTTTGGGTCCAATAGCAGCCGTTTCCACTTGGTCCGGACTGAGCTGTTGGTAGGCCATGGTGTACCTCCTGAGGGATGTAACAGGGGTTGCTATCTCCCCATTTTGAGCCGGTTCTCTTGCGCCCAGCCCTCTTTGAAAGGAACGGTAAAATACGGGGTGAGCGACATCTTCTTAAACTTCCACTCGCCGTTCTGTCTGACATACTCGTCGTCATAGCGAGCGGCCACGAAATACGCCTCCCCTTTTGAGATGGTCTTTGCTTCGAGGTAGGCATAGCCCTTGCCCGTATCCCCCTGCACATCAACCGCGTGGTTATGCATAAACTGTTTCACAAAAGACAGCAGGCTTTCGACTCCTTGAAAAAACTTTGTCAGCTCGGCCCGACCGGTAGCTTTGCCCAGATAGTCAAAATCGAGGACAGCATCCTCAGTGAACAGATCGGGAATAGCTTCCAATTCCCCCTCGTTGATGCACTCGTGATAACGAAACCGTAGCGAGCGAATAGCTTCGCGGTCACTCAAATCCTGAATCTTTGCTTCCAGGGCCTGCAAACGGGCTTCCATATCCTGAGACATTGTTTCCTCCCTTTTAGCTTTATTCTTTCGGTTCCAAACCTTCAAACCACGGCAGCACCAGGGTTTCATTGATGGTGTAGGTCAAAGCGTGGCTCCAGTCGGGCAGCTCGGTGTACTTCACCTTATAGCCGATGTGTTCGAGCAGTTCATTCGATGAGCGAACGGCTTCGACCGGAAAAATGAAGTCATGCACGCCGTGAATCACATGGATCGGCACATTGAGGCCTTGCTTTTGGCGCAGCATCCCATCCGTGGCGGGGCTCAGTTCGCCCGCAATGGGCGCCAACCCGGCAAAGAGTTCAGCCTGGTCCAGTCCCAGCAAATACGTGTAGGTCCCACCATCAGACAGACCGGACAGATACACCCGCGACCGATCAACGCGATAGGTCTCACACACGCTGTCAAACATGGCCCGGATTGACCGGCTATCAACCGGCGGTTGCAGGACGGACCACGTCGGACCCAAGGACTTTGGCGACAGCAGCAGATAGCCCTTGCTCTTGGCCGGCCGCAGCCACGTCCAGATGTAGTCATCACCCCGGCCATACCCACCGTGGAGACAGACGATGAGCGGCCAGTCTTTGTCAGGGCTATAGTATTCCGGGACATATAATGAGTACTCGGCGTGTGCCTGAGTCTGTTGCTGATGGAGCATACCGACCGGTACCGCCACACCGTCAGCCCGCGTCTCCAAGGCGTCGCGCTGGGACACAGCCTCCGGCAGCAGCCAGTATTGGGAGAGCGTCGGGAGATGCGCGCGTTGGTTGTATAACAGATCCAGTCCTCGACACAGCGAGAAACGGCTATTGACAAACGCGCCACCGAAATTTGGTCCGGGCAGCCCTCCAAGAAAAGCTGTGCTGGAATTGTTGAGATGCGTCAGCGCGGCAGAGAATGCAGCCTGAAACCCGGTGAGTTCTTCGGGCGGTTCGAGTGCAACACATGTGGACAGGGCCGTTTCAAAAAAATCACCAATAGTGTCTCGCAGCCGTCCTTGCGCCTCTGGAATCTTCCCAAAGTGCAGATTCTCCTGAATGTCTTCAAACGTCCGTAAAAAGAGCAGGATCTTTTCTTCCAGCGGCCGAATAGCCGCCTGATAGTCTGCCTTACTCGTCATGCTTCCCCCGGCTCCGCTTCGACTCTCTCTATCTCTTAATCTCTGGCCTTCTCTCCTCTGTACAATCCTTTGCATCTGCTTGCAAATTGACCTATTCTCCTCAGGAGTTAGCTGTACACAAGGAGGGGATTATGAGCACAGCAACGGCCCAGAGTGTCCCGCAGAGTACGCATGAGTTAGCCGGGCGCTTTGGCGATCCGGATCAACTCGCCGTCAAGCATAAGCTGCCCTATATCGATGAGGCTGCCGCGCGGTTTCTTGAGCAATGTCCGTTTGTGATTGTCTCAACCGCAGACACTCAAGGGCGGTGCGACGCCTCACCCAAGGGCGATCCGCCGGGGTTTATCGTAGTCGCAGACAAACACACCCTCTACCTCCCGGACCGGGCCGGTAACAAAATGTTCCAGAGTATCAGCAATATTCTGGAGAACCCGCACGTCGGCCTACTCTTTCTCATTCCCGGCGAGGAATGGACCATGCGCATCAACGGCCGCGCCCGGATTGCCGACGAACCTCAGCTCTTGGAAAAACTCAGCGCCCGAGGACGTCCGGCTCAGCTTGCCATCGAAGTCAGCGTCGAAGAATGCTACTTCCACTGCCCCAAGTCGTTCAAACGCGCCGAGTTGTGGAATGCGGATAAATTTCACAGCTACCAAGGCGACTCGTGGGGCGCCATCCTGGCGCAACGGACAGAGATGGAAAAAAGAAAAGCCGCGGAATTGGATACTCTGATTGAAGAGTCGGTCAAGAATTTGTAGCGGCAATCGACCCGATTGCCCTGCTCTGGTGAGGAAAGCATGCCCACGCTGCGCATCGATGAGTCCCTCGATCTGCACTACGAACTCGACGATTTTACCGACCCCTGGACCGCCTCGGAAACCATTCTGCTCGTACACGGCGTTGCCGATACGAGCCTAGCCTGGTTCGCCTGGGTGCCTCGTCTGGCACGCCAATTCCGGGTGCTGCGGCCAGACCTGAGGGGTTTTGGGCATTCTTCCGTTCCGCCCGCAGACTATGACTGGTCTCTGCCTGGCTTTGCCCAAGACCTCCGGGCTCTGCTCGATCAACTGGAGATTGCGACCGTTCACGTGGTAGGGCAGCGTGTAGGTGGAAGCGTCGCCATGCAATTTGCGCATGACTATCCCGGCTGTGTCACAAGCCTGACCGTCATTGGTGGGCCGGCGACGCTCTCCAAAAGCTCCCTCAACCCGGACGCCTGGCTCACCCAGGTCCAACAGGACGGGGTCGAAGCCTGGGCGCGTAGCACAATGGATCGTCGTTTGGGCAACGTGAGCCCAGCGATGAAGGAATGGTGGATTACCGCCATGGGCAAGGCATCACCCCAGGTGATGGCCGGCATCTTTCGCTATGTCAGGAATATGGACATCACCGCATTGCTCCCCCAGATTCAGGCTCCAACCCTGGTGATCACCAGCGACCGGAGTGCGCTGGCTTCGGTCGAAACCGTGCGTGACTGGCAGACGCGTATTCCGAACTCTCAGCTTTTGGTTTTACCCAGTGCGGCCTATCATCTGGCGGCGGCTCTGCCGGAAGAATGTGCCGAGGCAACACTCAAATTTATTGCGGGTCTGGCTGATTGAACGCTTTTCCCCACCTGTGCTGACAGGCAACCGTCTGCGACATATTCTCCAGCGATACAGGCAGGGCGGCCAGGGCAACGCCCTGGCCTCTCTCAGTGCTACTGCAGGGGCGAGAAGCTGGCCGGGGTCAGGATTTTGTTGTACTGGCTGACAATCATGCCTTGGGCCTTAGGACGAAACACCTGCATCTGAGGGTCTTCCGCCTGGGCTGCACGGGCTTGCGCCCGGTGATTCATATCCTCATAGGCCCAAATGTGGACGACCTCGTTTAACGGACCGACCTCGGTTGACCACCAGCCGACCAGTTTGGAGTATTTGCTGATGACTGGCAGTCCTTCTTCTATGAGCGCCTGAAACTCCGGCACCTTACCCGGTTGTAGCGTATATACACGCATCTCATACACCATAGTGTGATCCTCCCTGTTTTTAAGATTTTCAACTCCCAACACAGGTCTTTAGTGCCTTTCGGATAGTAGTGTCAAAGTCCGCATTCATTGAAGTGGGAACGCAGAGACCTGAAAGGGTCTTACCCAAACTCCGGCGCGACCTTGGTAGCAAACAGCTCGATGTCTTCGAGGAGTTGGTCTTGTGGTTCGAGACCGTTGTAAGCGACCAGGGAGAAATACTCGAACGGAATCTCCTCATAGACCTCGGCCACCTGGCGTTTGACGTCATCGACTGTGCCCGCCACGATCAGCCCCGTGTTGAGCACCCGCTCAAGCATGGACCCACTGCCTTCGCTGAGTAAAACCGGGAAGAAGTGCGAGGCAAACTCCGAGAAAAACGGCACGATACATTTTTCCACTTCTTCGTAGGCTGCTTCTCGCGTCTTACTGACATACAAGAAGCGCAACAATCCCTGCCCCTGTCCTGGGCTGAGGGTGCGACCTAGCTGGGCCGCGCCTTCCCGGTAGGCGACATCCTGGATACGTGCCCCGGCCATGGGCGCAAAATAACAACAGGTGAATCCTTGCTCACCCGACCAGCGCGCCGAGTCCGCACTGCCCGATGAACTGATAAAGACGGGTGGATGCGGCCGTTGGTAGGGCGCCGGCACCACGCTGATCTGGCGTACCCGATTCTGCTCGTCTATTTCTCCGGGCGCGCCATACTCCTGAGCACACGGATAGGCCGGATAGTCTTCGATGCCTTCGTGCGGGAACGGCACTTTGAAGAAATCGCCGTTATACGAAAAGCTCGGTTCGGTCCAGGCTTTTTTGACAATGGTGACCATCTCACGAAAGATCTCCTGGTTCACATCATCCGCGGTGGCTTGTTGCGCAGACTCGCGGTTCGACAAGGTTGGTAAGGTTTTGTACTGCTGCCCCAGCGTTCTGACCCAACGCGCCTGATAGCCGCGGGCAAAGCCGACAAAGAACCGACCCTTGAGAATATGATCCAGCACCGCGGTCTCTTCCGCCACGCGCAACGGATTTTGCGTGCCCATTTGAATCATTGTTTTCGTTACTAAGCTCTTCTGATTGGCTCTCCTGCCTTATCCGCCGGTGTCCTCTCTCGTCAAGCGTCCGAGCGTCGCACGACTTGCACTCTCACCCAGGCTTCGACTACGCTCCGAGCCGGAGGGCCAAGGTATGGGGCTTCAGGAACTGTGTGACACCGTCTGCATTGTTGGTGTGGGTGATACCAAACAAGGCGCAGTCCCGGACAAGACTGGCGACGAGTTAGCCATAGAAGCGGCTCGGGCCGCGTTAGAGGATTGCGGTCTGAAAAAAGACGATATTGACGGCTTATTTGTTCAGCCCAGCTACGGCAGGCAGGGCGATTATCTCAAAGTTGGGCTGATGCTCGGCTTGAATCCAAAGGTCGGCGGCGCGGTCGAGGCATCAGGGGCAACCGGCTGTTATATGATTCAGCATGCCGCCCTGCTGCTCAACGCCGGCATGGCTCAGTACATCCTGCTGGTGTACGGCACGAACCAGAAGACGAATCGGAATAGATTCGGTGGGGCCCTGCTCGAAGAACACGCTCCCTACGGCGCCTTTAATCCATCCGGACCGTTTGCGTTTGCCTTTCGGCGTCACATGCATTTGTACGGGACAACCGAAGAGCAGCTGGCCACGATTGCGATTAATCAGCGCACGCATGCCAGGCTGAATCCCAAAGCCGTCCAGCAAACACCGCTCACGCTCGACGATTATATGAGTGCCCGTTACATTGTGGAGCCCCTCAGATTATTTGACTATTGCTATATCACCGACGGCGGGCACGCCTTTATCCTGACAACGGCGGACCGCGCTGCAGATCTGAAAAAGCCACCAGTCTATATCCGGGGGATGGGTCGCCAGGAGGCTTTTCGCGCGTATGAAACGCCCGACCTGGTGATGCAGAGTTTTCAGCAGGAAGCGGTCGCCAAGATGGTCTTTGATATGGCTGGCTGCACGCCACAGGACATGCAAGCATTATATGTCCAGGATGCGTACAGCCCGGCCGTGATCGCAGCCTTGGAAAATTACGGCTTTTGTCCGCGGGGTGAATCCGGCCGCTGGATTCAAGACGGGCGGATCGCTCTGGGCGGCGAACTGCCGCTGAACGTCAACGGTGGGCAATTGTCTGAAACCTATATGGTCGGCTGGCAAAACACCTGTGATGCCGTTCGGCAGTTGCGAGGCGCATGTGGCGAGCGACAGATCAAGGATGTGGAACGCCTCATGTGTACGTACACCGGCGGCTTGCGCGAGCATGCCGGCGCATTGATTTTGCGGAACTAAACCGGAGAAAGACCCATGCCCGACTACAACAAACCCCTGCCCGTGATCGAAAAATGGAACGAACCGTATTGGCAAGCCGCCAAACGTCATGAATTTCTTGCCCAACACTGCACAGCCTGCGGCTATATCCACCTGCCACCCGGACCGGCCTGCACGAACTGCCTCAGCCCGGACCAGGACTGGGTTCAACTCAGCGGCAAGGGCACAATTTATTCGTATGGCATTTACCACCAGCAATGGCACCCCGGCTTTGCCGACGCCATCCCCTACAACGTCGCGCTTATCGATCTGGATGAGGGGCTCCAGATTATGAGCCAGGTCGTTGAGTGTGAGAATGATGCCCTTGGCTGTGGTCTGCCGGTTGAAGTCACCTTTGATGATGTGACTCCAGAAATTACGTTACCAAAATTCCGTCTCGTAGGGACGAAGCAAGCCTAGGCGTTTGCCAAAAGGAGGAATCAGATGCGCATAGGATTTATTGGACTCGGCAATATGGGCGGCCCGATGGCCTCGCATATCATCGCGGCCGGACACGAGGTGACCGTCCACGACCTGCGTCAAGAAGCGGCGCAGTCCCAGCTTGAACACGGCGCCACGTGGGCCGACAGTCCCCAGGCCGTTGCGGCGGCGAGTGAGATGACCTTCACCTCGCTGCCCGGCCCAACCGAGGTTGAAGCGGTCGCTTTAGGTGAAGCAGGAATCCTGCGCGGGTCGTACCCCAACTCCGTCTATATCGATC
This sequence comes from Binatia bacterium, assembly GCA_963664395.2. Taxonomy (GTDB): domain Bacteria; phylum Desulfobacterota; class Binatia; order Bin18; family Bin18; genus Bin18. The sequence continues at coordinate 1,303,666 of OY761159.2, forward strand.
TCTCGACCAGCTCGCCGACACTCATTCGAGAGATTCACGCCACCTGCCAAGAGCAAAACGTCCATGTCCTTGATGCCCCTGTCAGTGGCGGACCGGTCGGAGCCCAAGCCGCCACGCTGGCGGTCATGGTCGGCGGTGACCAAGCCATCTATGAGCGAGTCAAACCGGTCCTCGACGCGATTGGCAACAAGGTTTCCTACGTCGGCGGGATTGGCTGTGGTCTGATTGCCAAGATTGTCCATAATATGGTCAGCAACGGGTTTCGCGCCCTCCTGGCGGAGGGACTGACCGTCGGCGTGAAGGCCGGGGTTGAACCCGAGGCTCTCCGCCGCGCCATTGCAGACGGCGCTATGGGCCAGGGACTCACCCTGAACCACACCCTGCCGCAACGCATATTCAAAGGCGATTTCGATACCGTCCGCTTCGCTTTACGTCTCGCCCGCAAGGATGTCGGGCTGGCAACAAGCTTGGGGCGGGAGTTTGACGTGCCAATGAAAATGGCCAACCTGTTGGAGCAGGAATTCATCGAGGCCCTGGCCCGCGGCTGGGGCGAGCGCGACTCGACCTCAGTGTTTCTATTGCAAGAGGAGCGGGCCGGCGTGAAAGTCCGCTCTTCATAACACTGGCTCCGCCCCTATGGCGTCCAGACCAGCTTGGGCGCAGTCGATGTCCTCAGCCTCAGTGCCGCCACTCGCCCCAACACCGCCGAGCAACCTGCCCTCAACAATAATCGGCAGTCCTCCGCCGGCGAGGAGCATGGGTTCATCAATCAACTGGGTCAGACTCTGAAATAAGTCCGGGCGTTGCTCGGCCAGCTCTTCCACCGCTGCCGAAGGGCGCCGGAACGTTGCCGCAGTAAAGGCTTTTGCCTGGGCGACCCGGGTCGTCATCCAGCGGGCCCCGTCCATACGGATCAGCGCTACCTGGCGCCCGGTCGCATCGACGACGGCAAAGCTCATGGCCCAGCCTTGTTTTATCGCTTCTGCCTTGGCCGCTTCAAGAAACTGCTCGGCCAAGGCTAACGTCAAGGTTGTCGGTCGTTCTGCGTGTCCGGCGGGTTTCGCCGTTTGTTCAGATGATTCCACCGCCTCCACCGCCTCCACCGCCTCCACCGCCTCCACCGCCTCCACCGCCTCCACCGCCTCCACCGCCTCCACCGCCTCCACCGCCTCTTGGCCAGACGGCTGCGCTGGGCGCGGCTCCGGCTTGGCATCTTCAGCCGCCTCTGGTACGACTCCTTGTCCTTGCTCCTGTGCCTGCACCCAAAGGGACGTCAGACCCATGCTCAAGACCAGACCCAGGACAACACCAACACCTCGTATTTCTTTACCCATCTCCCTCTCCCTTCCACATGGCGTCGTAGCATCGGACAGATCTATGATAGCAAATAGAATCGGCAAACAGAAGCTCACAGGAGCATTTCTTGTCACCGAGCGTAAGGCTTGCTATGGCAAATGCTCCAGAAATCTTTTCGGAGGAATACACTATGACACCAGATGAGTTGACTCGTGAAAAAGCAGCTATTGCCGAGCTTATTGCACGCTACAACTTTGCCATCGACCACAATGACTTTCAGGGCTGGGCCGACTGCTTTACCCCGGATGGTATTTTTAACGGTGTGATTGGTCGGTTTGCCGCCCACCGCGACCTCGACCGATTTATCGCTGAGGTCAAACGCCTGACGGCCGACACGCCCAACCTCCGCCATCACATCTCCAACATCCTCACCGAGGTTGACGGAGAGACCGCCCACTCCCGTTGCTTCCTCATGATGACATCGACAACGCAAGAGCACGGAACGAAAATCGCGATTGCAGGAGAATACGAAGACCGTCTGGTCAAACACGAGGGGCAGTGGCGATTTGCCGAGAGAACAGTCTCCGCGGACGGCGCCTGATGCCTCATTCGACCGTTTGACTTTCGTAATCGGACAGTTCCATGTTCTCAAAATTCACAGCGGAGTGGGCAGGTCCGCTTTTGATACCATCCTCGCGTTTCTTTTAAAGGAATATATCGCCGAACACTTCGCCCCAGCGCCGGAAGATGTGATAGCAAAAGTCGGCGGCGGGAATGCGGCCGAACTGTACGGTATTCAAGCGGTATTCAATAGGAAAAAGAATAGGCAACGCCGTGTTGACATCAATAGTCGGCCTATGGCATGGTTCGGTACACAGACTGAGTGAACGTTCAATTTTTTCGATCAATTAGGGAGGGCACATATGGCTGAATATGACGTACTTATCCAAGGTGGTACCGTCGTCGATGGTTCCCGCACCCCACGCTTTATGGGTGACGTTGGGATCAAAGATGGCAAGATTGCGAAGATCGAACCGAATGGCAAGCTCAATCCGAGCGATGCCAAAAAAACGCTGGACGCGAACGGGTTGGTCGTCGCGCCGGGCTTTATCGATCTACACACCCACTACGATGCCCAGATTAACTGGGACCCCTACGTCACGCTGTCTGGCTGGCACGGGGTAACCTCGATTGTGCTCGGCAACTGTGGGTTTGGTTTCGCTCCGATGAAACCCGAGATGCGCGAGCGAGCCATGCTGACCATGTCACGTGTCGAAGCTATTCCGTACGAGTCCATGAAAGCCGGCATAAAGTGGGACTGGGTCACGTTCCCAGAGTGGATGGACTTCCTTGACCAAACTCCCAAAGGGGTAAACGTCCTGAGCTTTGTTCCCATTGCACCGATTATGATCTGGACCATGGGGCTCGAAGCGGCCAAGAGTCGTCCGGCTACAGACAAAGAAAAACAAACCATGTGCCAGATTCTGAGTGAATCCCTGGACGCCGGTGGTTGTGGATTCTCGGCTCAGCGTCTGGGTGATGGCTTTGTGTCTGTCCAGCGCGACTACGACGGCACCCCGATGGTGACGGACACCATGGCGGACGAAGACATGCTCGCCTTTGGGCGGGTGTTGAAGGAACGGGGAGAAGGTTTCATCCAGCTCACCCAATCCAGCCCCGATTTTGAAGCTGATATGAGATTCTACGACCGTCTGGCCGATGACTGCGGTCGACCGATTCTGTTTAATGCCACGGCCACGCGTGACGACCGACCGAGTATCCATCGCCGTATCCTGCGTTGGATGGAAAAGACCAACAAAGCCGGGCGCAAGATCTACAACCAGACTGCGGTCATGCGCCAGGGGTTGTACTTCAGTTTTGCCGATATGTCAGGATTGTTCGACGGGAATGATGTCCTGCGTGAAGTGACCATGGGCACGCCAGCCGAACGGCTTGAAAAGCTCAAAAACCCCGCCATTCGCCAGGCTTTGGTCGCAGAATATGATACCGGACATACGCCGGTCGTGACCGGATCGCTCAAAGACTTCACGGTTGAAACCGTGAAGAGCGAGAAGTTCGAAAAGTTCATTGGCAAGACGGTCGAAGAAGTCGCCAAGATGGAGAACAAGCATGTCATAGACGCGATGTTCGATATTGCGGTTGAGGAGAATCTGGAAACCGAATTCTATACCCCCGCTCGCAACGTCCGTGAGGACTATGTGTCCGAGCTGATGTCTTCCCCGTACAGTATGGCTGGGGTGTCAGACGGTGGTGCGCATACCAAGTTCATTACCCTTGGTGCCTACCCGACTGATATGTTGAGCTGGATGGTGCGCGACGCTGGCTTTATGAGCCTCGAAGAAGCCCACTATCGCCTGAGCGCTATGCCGGCCCAGTGCGCCGGCTTCCAAGATCGTGGCGTCCTGAGCGAAGGTGCACGGGCAGATGTGGTCGTCTACGATCTTGAGAACTTGAAGCTCACCCCGGAGAAGCCAAAGGTCGTTCACGACTTTCCAGGGGGCGAGTGGCGGCGCGTCCAGTACGCCGAAGGCTATCGCTGGATTATGGTGAATGGCGACGTCACCTTTGAGGACGGCAACTGCACCGGCGCGACCCCGGGCCACCTGCTGCGCCACGGCAGAGACTAAGCCTCACCTACCAATAACGCACTAACCAAAAAGGGGCAGGATTTTTCCTGCCCCTTTTTTTATTTCGACTTTCCAAAACCCTACTAATCCTGCGCTTGAGAAGGCCGTGGAAACCCCTGAATAGCAACAACCGTCCTATCCGCGTCCTGCCAACGCGGATGAGCAAAACCCAGATTCGCCACATAGAGTATGCCCGCGCGGATCACCAGGCTGGCATTGCCGTCCAGCGGTGCGGAGTGCTTATTCGCGACGACCACCCGCCGACTGCCGTCAGGCGACAGGCCAATAATTTCGTTCCGAAAAATCTCTGAAATGTAAATATTGCCCTCCTCATCCAGGGCAATACCGTCGAGAAGGCTATGTCCACGGGATACGACAACCGGCTCTCCAGCACTGCCATCCGGCTGAATGGGAATCCGGAGGACGAGCGGGTCGCCACTTGTGGCCGCGTAAACATTCCGCTGCCCTGCGTCAAGGACAAGGACATTCACCCCAAGCGGGAAGCCGGAATACGGCGCTGCCGACCAGTGGAGAAGCGGATGTTCCGACCACAATGTGACCGTACCGTCCAGCCTAATTTTCCAAATCCCGGCATACGTCAAATCAGCCAGGTAGATGTTCCCCACGTCATCAATGTCAACATCATCGGGAAAGCAAAATGGCCAACCGTCTCCGCGGGTGGCCACGGGCGTGACTTCGCGCGTCTCGGCATCAATCCGATAGACCCCACTCGTCACATCGGTCGCATCCCGGCAGGCAGGGTGGCGCGGGTCGCCGACACGGTCGTACTTGGAGCGAGCTTTGTACGCCACGTATAAGTTGTCATCTTTGTCTGAGGCAATACCGAGGACGTGCCCCTTCCCACTGTCCGCTTCAGCGGGAACCCAGGCAATGTGGACGTATTGCCCGTCCTCTTTGAGTTGCACGATCTCACCGGTATGGAACAGCGAGGCATAGAGATTCCCTTGGGTATCCACCCCGATTCCCTCCGGGGTATCGGGCAACTGCGTATACACCCTGGCATTAAAGGCTTCAGTAGACGCTTCCGCCACGGCTTGCGGCACGCCGTCCTCTACCGCTTGGATTTCCTGGATTTCCTGGATTTCCTGGATTTCTTGCGCCCCTAAGTCTACCGCTTGGATTTCTTGCGCCCGCACGTCGTGAGCTACAATCCCAACTCCCAGCAGCAGTATGCTCAGCATGTCCAGTGTTTTTTGCATTGTGGTGCGTCGCCTCTCAATCGTTATACCAACTCGGCAAGAAGGGCTTGGGCGGCTTGAAAGTCCCGCATCGTACGCCCTTCAGTAAACCAATCGGCGGTCTCTGTCAGCACCCGCCGCGCACTCTCTCGTTTGCCCTGTTTGGACCACTGCTGAGCCAAGCTCGTCGCCGCCCGCAACTCCCACGACTTGGCGCCTTGTTGACGAGCAACAAAAAGGGCCTTCTGAAAGCAACTTTCTGCCTCACTGTTTGATCTGGGAGTGCTCGTCTGGGCCGAGGGCCTGTTTGCGTCCCGCACCAGCAGCAGCTCCCCCCGCAATCGATATAATTCCGCTTCCGAGAAACGCTCTGCACTGGTGTTGACAACCGCCAGCGCCTCATCCAGGAGGGCTAAGCCCTTTTCAGTCCGTCCGAGCTTTCCGTACTGCTCGGCCAGAAGCCCGAGGAAGTAGGGGCGGAGGAGTTCCGCTCCGGTGGCACACCAGGCGGCAATCACCTTTTGCAGTTGCTCAACCGGCGCTTCGTCGTGCGATTGGGCGGCCGTAGCCCAATCTCGGAAGATCGTCCCGATCATCTCCCAATCGGGGAAGCCGCACTGTTGGGCGAGTGCAATCCCGGCTGCGGCACGCTCATATGTCACCTCTGCTTCGCGCCGGAGCTGATGGAGAAAGCCCGTCCAGTTCAAGGCCACCGCCAGACTGAGACTCTGCTGGTGGGCTTCCTCTTCTGCCCGTGCCAGCGCCTCTCGGCTCTTCTGCAGGGCCTGTTCCGGATAGCCCAGGACCCATAAGGCCAGCGTCTCATATAACAAGCAGATGGTTCGTGGGTCTGTGCCGTATTGAAACGCCAGGGCTTTGTGGTGTTCTGGATTATGCAGGGCAACGGCTTTTTGTAAGTGCTCTCGCGCATGGGGGAGCACTCCTTTTTGGAAGATCAGCTCGGCCTCCACGAGTTGAGCCAGACCCCGTGCGAGCCGCTGTTCATCAGACGGCCAGACCGCCCGGATCAGTGCATACGAAAAGGCCCGACCAAGCACGGCGCCGACTTGGGCAACATCCCGGGCGGTGTTGCTGAGTTGGTCAAGCCGGGCCATTAATGAATCCTGAAGCGTGCTAGGAATAGCGCCGGTGGGCGAAGGAGCCCCTCTCCCACCGTTTTCGGACAGGCCGGCCTCGATAATGGTTTTGGTCAGCTCTTCAACAAAGAGCGGGACGCCATCAGTCTGAGCTGCGATATGTTCCACCATGGGCTGGGGAAGTCGCTGGTCGTGGGCGACGTAGGCAATGAGGTCCTCAACTGGCCGACGCTCCAGACGGTTCAGCGTCAGCAAGTACAGAGAGGGCCGAGGGGGCCACGGAGAAATAAATTCCGATGAACGAAAGACCAGGAGTACGAAGAGATGGAGCGCGGCGGCCCGCTCGATGAGCATCTGCACAAGATCAAGCGTCGAAGGATCAGTCCAATGCAGGTCTTCCCACACAATGAGGAGAGGCCGCTCCTCCGATTCTTCAGCCAGCCACGTAACCAAGGCTTCCTGCGTCTTTTGTCGCTGTTGCTCCGGACTCGGCTTGAGCGGAGCGTAGCGTTCGGGCAGCGCCAAGGCCAATAAAGACGCAAACAGGGCCACACTCTCCTGCGGCAGACGGCGATAGCCTTCCAGGGCGGTCTCTAAACGGCGAAACTTTTCTTCTTCGGGTTCATCTCCTTGGAACTGCAACCAGCGTTGGAGATGGTCGATCACCGAATAAAAGGCCGTGTTGCGCGCATAGGACGAACAGCGGAATTCTCTGCGCGCCTCGCCCGCTTTGGCGACCTGCTCTTTGAGTTCTTGGACCAGGCGAGATTTACCAATGCCCGGCTCTCCACTCAGCAGCACGACTTGTCCCTCTCGGACCTTGGCCTGCTCCCAACGTTGCTGAAGGAATTCGAGTTCTTCCGCGCGGCCAACCAGGGGAGTCAATCCCGCTGCAAGAGCCACTTCAAACCGGCTTTGCGCGCCTTCTTCTCCAATGACTTGGTAGACCGAGATGGGAGTCGCCTTGCCTTTGAGCGCATGCGGCCCGAGCGTGTGGCACTCAAAAAAGCCTTCCACGAGTCGATAGGTTGCCGCACTCATCACGGCGGTATTTGCTTTGGCAATCGATTGGAGGCGCGCAGCAATATTCGGAGTCTCACCGAGCGCGAGGTGTTCGTGCCGCTCGCCGGCACCCATGTCGCCCACCACGACCTGTCCGGTGTGAATACCAATCCGCAGCCGAATCCGCGGCGCGCCTTTTCCATTCTTACGGAGAGACGGCAAGCGCCCTGTTTGCCGGAGCTGGCTATTCATATGATTCAGCTGCGCAAGAATGCCCAAGCCTGCTTTCACCGCACGTACAGCAGCATCTTCGTGGGCAATCGGATAGCCAAAATAGACCAGAAGCCCGTCGCCAAGATATTGGGCGATATAGCCGTCGAAACGTTGAATAACTCCAGCGCAGGTATCTTGATAGGTCTGAACAATGTCTCGCCACTCCTCGGGGTCAAGTTGGCCGGCGAGTGCCATTGATCCCACAATGTCGCAGAACATGACCGTCAGCTGTCGCCGGCCGGCATGCGGGTCAGGCGCGGGTGGTCGATTTTGCTGAGGTGGCTCTGGCGTTGACTGCGCTGACGACAAGGCGGCCGTTTCACCAACCGGACGGACCGGCAGAGGAATTCCACATTCGTCACAAAACTTTGCTCCCGTACGGTTGGCTTGCCCACAATTCGGGCACTGCATAGACATGCTCCCCTGTCCCTGGCTTTTGCTGATGTATCCCGAGAGGTTGACGAAGCCGAGTTCCCCCTTACCACTCAATAGTCGCTGGACCTCCCTTGTATAAGGTCCGGACATAGGCGATTACTTTCCAGGCTTCCTCTTCGGTGATCACCCCGCCGTAACTGGGCATTTTATTGCGCCCGGTCATGACCTGCGACATCACCCGGATATCACTGCCCGTGCCCTCTTTCCACGCCTCATCCGTTAAGTCAGGTCCCATCCCTCCCCCGCCCCGTAAGCCGTGGCAGCTATAGCAATTCAGCTCCTTGTAGAGTTCTTCGCCCTCGATGATTGCCTCTGGATTACCCGTATACGGATTGAGCTTTGCCAGTCCGCTGGCCACTGCTTGCCCAGCCTCACCCCGGGCCTCAGTCGGCTGCTCGTCGGAAGCTTGGGACGCTTGTGGGTCGGACGCTCCCGTGTCCTGTTGAGGATCGGGAGACCCGGTCGGTTGGGGGGCAACGCCGGGGACACTGTAGTCGACCAAGATCTGCTGGATTTCTGCTGCGTGCTGCGTCAACAGGCCGTTGAGCGTATTTTTCAGCGCTGTGTCGCTCTTCCGAACGCCGAGCGCAATGTCATAGACAAAGAGGAGGGACTCCGATTCCGCCTCAGACGACACGGGCACCACTCGCAGTGCGACGGCTTGCTTTTGAGCGAAATAGCCAGCAATCGGTCCCCACACAATGGCCGTATCGATCTCTTTGTTGGCGACGGCTTCAATAATTTTTCCCGGTGGACTGTCGTCGGCGTAATTTCCAAAGACGCTGTAGCCAACCACATTGTCCACTAGCCCGCGTCTACTCAGTACATGGGCCGGCGGGCTGTTGGTGTAGTCATCGCCGATCAGGTGAACGCCGATTTTCAGTTCTTTGAGGACGGGGTCGTCAAAGGAGGACAGGTCGTAGGGCGCGTCTTCGGGATAGACAAAAGCGTAGACCGAACGGTAATATGGCTGCGTCGTCAAGACCGTATCAATAGCGGCCGGCAGGCCCATGACCACATCACACTTGTCGGCGTTGAGCGTGCCGCGCAGGAAGCCACGCCGCTGGGGCCACCACGTATAGGCGACTGATTGTCCCAACCCACGGGCCAGGATTTCAGCGATTTTATTCTCGAATCCCTCTTGCTGCCGATTAGAAAACGGCAGGTTATTGGGATCTGCACAGACACGAAACAGCTTGGCCGCTTCTGAAGTCTCCGCTGCCCAGGCAGCATCCGGGAGGAGAGGGGTAGGCAGGAACAGGAGGAGAGCAAGGCAGGCGGAAGAAAGGGATACTACTCGTCGTACCCCCTCAGTTTGATTGAGCATACCTAGATGAAGAGACCTTACACCGGGTCAAGAGAATCCATTTACTCAAGCGCGAAGACGTATAACATCCCGCCTTTATTCGTATCTTTTCCGAGATCGGCAAAAGCGCCTACCGCGCCAAGGGCCGCGGTGGGATCGTCCGTTGACAGGTCGGCGGCGACGACCAGGCCGGACCAACCGCCGATCCCGGACATGATCGCCACGTACTGCTTGCCGTCCGGTCCGAGATAGGTCATGGGCGCGCCAATAATTCCGGAGCCGGTTTTGAACTTCCACAGTTCTTCGCCAGTCGAGGCGTGTACGGCCTTGAACCAGCCGGCCATGGTCCCGTAGAACACCACATCCCCGCCGGTCGAAAGCGCACCGCTCCAGGCCGACCATTTCTCTTTGATGCCCCATTTTTTCTCACCGGCAACCGGATCCCAGGCAATGAATTCACCTCGGTGGCCGCCAGGACCGGGGAACATTTTTACAATCGCTCCAACGTAGGGCACGCCGGCGATATAGCGGACTTTCATACCCTCGTAATTCATGCACAGATGGTTTGTTGGCACGTAAAAGAGTTTGGTCCGGGGCGAATATGAGACAGGCTGTTGGTCCTTGGTTCCCATTGCACCAGGACAGATGCCTTCCACATTCGTTCCCTCTTTCGTCCGTTTTTCGGCATTCTCAACCGGGCGGCCAGTCTCAAGGTTAATCTCTTTGGCCCAGTTCACGTGACCGAATTTATCCGCGGCCAACACCTTGCCCGAAGTCCGGTCAACTTTGTAGGCGAATCCGTTGCGGTCAAAGTGAACCAGGACCTTGTGGGCTTTTCCGTCTCCATTGGCCGGCAGGTCAATCAAGACGCTTTCGTTGACGCCGTCATAATCCCAGGCATCATGCGGGGTCATCTGATACGCCCACTTGGCCTGGCCCGTATCCGGGTTGCGGGCAAACAGCGTCATGGACCACTTATTATCCCCCGGCCGCTGGTCCGGATTCCAGGCGCCTGGATTCCCCGTGCCATAGTAGAACAGGTCGAGTTCGGGGTCGTAGCTATACCAGCCCCAGGTTGTGCCGCCGCCGCGCTTCCATTCCTCACCTTTCCAGGTGGACACGCCAAGGTCTTTGCCTTGGTGCGACTCGTACGGAGACGAAAAGTCGTCCCCGATCAAGACTTCGGAGTCCGGGCCGGTGCTATACGCCCGCCAGATCTGCTCGCCGGTATCGACATGATTTGCCGTGACAAATCCGCGCACGCCAAATTCACCCCCGCTCACGCCGGTAATAACTTTGTCACGCACGACCAAAGGCGCCATGGTAATGGTCTGGCCTTGTTTAATGTCACCCTGCTTGACCTTCCACAGCTCTTTGCCGGTCTTGGCATCCAGGGCAACGGTGTGCGCGTCGAGCTGATTAAAAAAGATCTTGCCGGCAGCATAGGCCGCGCCCCGATTCACCACATCACAGCAGGCAATCGGAATAGCATCCTCGTTTTGTATAGGCGCATATTTCCATTTCATGGCGTGGCCCGGATCCGATAGATCAATGGCATACACAATATTGGGGAAGGGCGTCACAATATACATGGTGTCGCCGATAACCAGCGGCGTGCCTTCGTGCCCGCGCAGGACGCCGGTCGAAAACGTCCAGACGACTTTCAGGCCCTTCACATTCTGCGTGGAGACCTGGTCCAGGCTGCTGTAGCGAGTGAGGGCATAGTCTCGGCCTGAGGTCGCCCACTGGCCGGGGGTTTTCTGCATGTCGAGCAGTTCCTGCGAAGCCTGTCCGAGTTCAGAAAAAAGAGGCAAGAGCAACAGTCCGGCAACGAGCAGAACCGTCTGTCCCCCACCCCTTCTTACGAATCGTGTATTCATAACACCCCCCTTTGCTTACTCTTCAGGAATCTGGAGAGCATACTCAATCTCTGGGGCACCCCTATCGCTCTCACACAGAGCGAGATTGTGAGCCACTCCCAGCAGGAGGAAGCTACTCTGGAAGGGCTGGCTTTGTCAATCATGATCTTGAACCAGCCGTATGAGGGTGAGTTCCTCCCCTGGCGCAATCATCCTGCTGTATCAGGAAGAGACAGGTGTATGCCGCTCCAAGTAGAGCGGCTTCCGCAAAAATTTTTAAGCCTTCCTCAACGCCACCGAGCCATTTCCCCAAGAAATCGCTTCCCCCTTGGCTCATACCCATGAGGAAAAGAACATCGTTGCGATTCACTATGGCATCAAGCACCCCCATAAGGACGAACAGGACAAATCCACACATCACAAGTGGGAGAGCCGCTCGATACTGGACAAGTTCGCAGCGGTAGACATACAGGACTGATGCACCGATGAACCCATACCCCAGCACAATAGCGTCATCGAGCCGGTCGGTCAGACCGGTCTCTTGGAGCTGTGCAACCCGGTGCACAAAACGATCCAGGGATTCATGAATCCTGGCGACTTCGTCTAGCGCCAGGAAAAAAAACCCAAGGGTAATCAGCAACCAGACAAAAGCAGGATTGCGCCACACCTCTCGTAGCCTACCGCCCGTCCGACAATAGAATACCCCTCCAGCAAGGCCGCCGATCGCGAGAAGATGAACAAACGACAGCCACGTAATCGGGTCGCCTTCGCCGGTATAGGCGGTGGGGTTCTGGTGCCAGGCAAAGCCAAGACCGAGGGCAAGCAAGACAGCAAGAAGGTCAAGGGAGACGAGGGAGAGCAGGAGTGTCGTAGGAGAGCAGGGGAAGGGAGTCCGATTCACGTCGTCACAGTCCTCTCCGGGCAACCGCGCCGGGCGGCTTTTATTTTATCGCATACGCATTCGCCGGTGAGCCAACCCCGCCGGGTAGATTGAGCGGAATGGAAACCAGCATAAACTCATAGCTCCCGTCGTGCACACATGCCTGAGCCAACCCCTCAACATCCCACATCTCTCCAATGGGCATGCCTTGCAGGGCAATGAGCCGACGATGCTGAAAGCCAACTGCTGGGTCTACTGGCAAGGCTTCGACCGCAATATTGTCCGCGGCAATAGCAGCAATCTGTCGATCCCAGAGCCAAGCGGCGGTTTCTTGCGAGGCGGCCAGACCCGGACAGGCATGCGGCGCTTCGCCGGCTCCCAGAGTGTCTCGCAACGCCTCCCGTCCTCTTTCATCCAAGCTTTTATACCACTCCAGCCAACCGGTTCGCAGAATCAGGATATCGCCCGGTTCGAGTTGCACCTTTTGCTCACGCGCGACTTGTTCGAGAAAGGCCCCATCCATCTCGAACTTTTTCGTCATGTCGAGCGGCGTCTGCTGCTGTTCCATATAGCGTGCGCCGTCCAGTACAACACCGCGTCCGACTATGCCGTGCTGAGCCCAGTGCTCAATACCGAGTTCACCTTTTTCGTCCAGATCGACATCCTGCCGGCCGCCGTAATAGCCATACTCACGAAAGCGAATGTGGCGCAGGCTGTCCCACTGGCTTGAGCCCTGCATCGCAAAATTATCAACATAGTCGTCACGCCCGCCTCGACCGACTTCGATATGGTGTCGATAGCCTTTGCTCCGAAATCCATCGTAGAGTGTAATTGGGAAATCCAGCGGAAGGCTGAGGTTGAACACCTGGCCAGTACGAATCAGTCGTGCGGCGCGCTTGACTTTTTCCGGCGTCAGTAGATTCACTGATCCCATCTGGTCTTCCAGCCCAAAGACCTCCCAGGCATGGCGCTCTTGTGTCTCTCCAACGTACGGCAGCTCCTCAAACTTCGGAATACTCGACATCGTTCCCCTCCCGTGTGCTTGAAACAAAATCCTCTCCTAGCAGAGACATCTGGTGAGGACAAATATCGGGATTCTCAGAATCAGGAAAAGTGACCCTGAGAGCGGCCTTCAATAAAGAGGCTATTGCCAGGCAGGGAGCTATACAGTCAGGACTTTATCAAATAGAGTGCACGCACGGATTTCACACCGCATCCCCAAAGAGTCTTTTGTCTGCCCGAGGTGAAGAGAGACGAAGAGAGACGAAGAGCTGAGGTGGGAGCGGGAAATGCAGGAAAGGTAGCACACATTGACACTTGAACTGATGCTCTGGGGACTCGTAAAGGGCACGACCGGATTTATTGGAATCATTCTGTATTCCAGCTTTTTTGAATGGGCGCTGCACAAGTATCTGATGCACACCCTGCTCCTACCCTATTCATTCCGAGCCCACGCACTCGTCCACCATGGGCTCTTCCGGGCTGACTCAACCTACCATATCCAGCCTGGAGTTGATCCAAAAAAGGTCACGTTTGCGTGGTGGAACGCTCCGCTGCTCATCGGACTGCATATGCCCCTCTTGCTCAGCCTAGGCTGGTTGTTTGGTTGGTCCGTGTGTGTTGGCGGGATCCTTGCCCTGGCAGCCGATTATGTCCTGTACGAATACGTTCACTATTGTATGCACGTCCCGCAGGACCGCTGGATTGAACGCACGCACGCCTTTCAATTCGTGCGCACCCATCATTATATCCATCATCGTTACCCCTACCAGAACCTCAACGTGGTAAACGTACTGGCAGACTGGGTCATTGGCACCATGCGGACGGCCAAGGATATTGATCTGAGCGCCGACCCAATCGTGCATCCACAGGCTGAGCAGGAGCTGGCAACACCCATTGCCGCGCTCTAGTCTGGTCTGTTCAGTTCCGAAGTGTTCTCCGGCAGTGTGAGACCTACCGCGCTTCCTTCTCTCGATAGGACCCCAGCGCGCTACCCGCCCCTTTCCTGATCGTCCGGTGTTCAGGCGGAGTGGGTCGGAGAACGGCCGGCCACTTGTCGGATTGTGGTTCCGTTCCCTCTTGGGCTGTTGCGGCGGGCGCTGTGTCGCCAAAGACCGGCGTTCGGCGTATGTCGATACCTGGGACATTATAGCTGAACTCAACCGGAATCCCATTCGGATCAAACGCATAGATCGAATGGATAAAGCCATGATCTATCGGACCTGAGACCTCATAGTCTGCGGCAACAAGTTTGTCTTTGAGTTCCCATAGCTCATCAGCGGACTCGACTCCAAACGCGACATGGTCAAAGGCAATCGGACCACGGAACGCGACTCCATGCCGTTTTTCCGGTACTGGCTCTGCTCCGTCCCATTCAAAAAAGGCAACCGTGTCAGTCTCGGACAGCTCAAAGAAATAATGCCGAAAGCCTTGCTCGCCAAGCGTGGCCACCAGGCGCATGCCAAGCAGATCGCGCCAGAAACGGATCGTCTTATCCATGTCGCCAGTGACAAACGCCAGGTGATTCACACCCGTAAATCGGACCATCGCAGCCTCCTTATTGTTAGCGATTCCTACAAACGCGTACGAAGCATACCATTATCCCCGAATCGGAGGATTGTGTCAGCCATAGTACTCAGATTCAATTATGAAGGGGAACGCTCTTGCTCCATATAGGTCCTGGCAGAGGAATAGGACGAGACACTATACGGGACAAGGAACGTCAGGACGATCTTGAACAACAACCGAGGAGAGAATTCGAGATGAAAGAGCACATCGTACTGATTGATCACGGTGAGGAGTGGCCCCACGATGCCAGCCACCTTCAGCGCACGCCTGACAGTCTCACGCCGAAACCAATAATAGAGGAAACGCCTTCCTCCACCGGACTGATTGCCTGGGGCCATCGGATATATCTCTCCCCATCCTTCGCCGTATGAAGTGCACTCTCCGGGCGAGTGCAACATCCTGCAAGCGAGCTTTATATCATACCCTGCCACGGATGTACTGACTCATTGAGAAGGAGGGTGGATATTGTGCTCATCACCGGCCTGTTCAATTCTATGAATCGACTCGCAGACAGGTTGGGCGTCGAGCTTGACCCACAGATGCCGCATCTGCTGGACGCCAACGCGGATAAGAGGTAAATCGACGGGCGGCCGGATGTATGCTCGGGCCCTCGCCCCTACAACGTTTTCTCGAATACCCGGTAGGTCTTGTATATCCGGGCGCCCATGCGTTCGAGACCACGCTGCATGCTCCAGTTATCTTCAAGAATCCACGAACATTCCACGAGACGATAGCCATACGCGAGTACGTGCTGCCAGAGTTTGAGATACAGCATAGCGTCAAGACCACGCACCCGCACATCCGGATTGGTCCCCAGCAAAAGCACCCGGAGCGCGTCGATTCTGCGTTTGTACCAGAGCAATTTCAGCGCCCCCAACGGGAATAGCCGGCCATTCATGCGCCGGAGTACCTGATTGTAATCCGGCAGGGCAAGAGCAAAACCGACGGGCCGATTATCCAATTCCGCGATAAGGCACAGCTTGGGGTCAGCGACGAGGCGAAGCGTGTGCGCAAGCAGATCCACCTCAGCTTCAGTCATCGGTACGAAGCCCCAGTTGTGTTCCCAAGCCCTATGGTAAATACCGTGCAACAGGCGGACTTCTTCTTCGAATCGCCGTACATCGATTGACCTGATAGTGATGGCCTGTTTCCTCTGTAGCCGCTGTACCCCATGCACGAGCCGCTCGGGGATAGTCGCGTCTTCACGCAGGTCAATGAGATACGCCAACAGATCCTTGGCCTTGGCATAGCCCGCGGTTCGGATCAGCCGGGCATAGTAGGGACGATGGTGGGACATCATCACCATGGGGGCCGTATTGAAACCATTGACCAACAATCCACATTCCTCGTTGGTCGAGAAGCTCATCGGCCCCCGAACGCTCCGCACCCCGCGCTGACCGACCCACTGTTCCGCAGCGGCCAATAACGCCTGGGCAACATCCTGGTCGTCGATACTCTCAAAAAATCCGAAGAAGCCAACCGACTCGTTGTGAAATTGGATATGCCGATGGTTGACAATGGCCGCAATCCGTCCCACGACCTGCCCATTCAGGCGGGCAAGAAAATATTGGACATCAGCGTGTTTGTGGAAGGGATGCTTTTTTGGAGAGAGGAGTTTTTTCAGATCAAAAAGCAGCGGCGGGACCCAAGCCGGGTCATCGCTATACAGCTGCCACGGCAGTTGCGTGAACTGGTGAAGATCCTGCCGGTTACGGACCGGAGCTATCCGTACATCTCTGGACATCTATAGCGTGGCACAGCGTCGTGGGTCTGCTCGGCACTCGCTGAAACATTGCACAGCACAGAGGAAACGCTCCTACACGGCAACCTTCTCTACCTGGATGTGAGGCCGAGTACGGGCAAAGGCGTCTAAGACAAAGTCAATCTGTTCATCGGTGTGTGTTGCCATCATGGAAATCCGAATCCGACACGAATTCTCAGGCACGGCCGGTGGAATAACCGGATTGGTAAAGATACCGGAATCAAATAATTCCTTCCAGATCATGCCCATCAACCACATATCTCCGACAATGATAGGAATCACCGGCGTATCACTCGTCCCGATATTATAGCCCAGACTCTTGAGCCCGGCCTGCATGCGGCGGGTATTGCGCCACAAGGCGACACGCCGTTCGGGTTCTTCTTCAATAACCTGAAGGGCAGTTAACACGGTGGCCAGCGACGGCGGTGGCATACTGGCGCTGAAAATCAAAGAACGGGCATGGTGTTTGATATAGTGAATAACCGGCTCCGGCCCGGCCACCACACCGCCAATCGCGGCTAAAGACTTTGAGAATGAAGACATAATGAGGCCGACCCGGTCCTCTACATCGAAATGCTGCGCCGTACCACCACCGTTCTTGCCTAACACTCCAAAGGCGTGGGCATCATCAACCATAATCTCGGTCTGGTACTGCTCGGCGAGGGCAACCAGACTCGGCAGGTCTGCGATATCGCCTTCCATAGAAAAGATGCCGTCGGTGACAATAAGCTTCCCGGCCTTGGGCGGTGTCTTCCGAAGCTGCTGTTCTAGTGTTTCAAGGTCCCCATGCGGATAGCGGAGCACGGTCCCGTGGGAGAGCTGAGAACCGTCTACCGCGCTGGCATGATCGAGCTTATCAAGGTAGAGATAGTCGCCTTTTCCGATCAAGGTCGACAGGATACCTAAATTTGTCTGGTACCCCGTGCTAAAAACGAGCGAGGCTTCTTTGTTGAGAAAACGGGCCAAGCGCGCTTCGAGTTCATCGTGCAAATCCAGCGTCCCATTTAAGAAGCGGCTGCCGGTACACCCACTGCCATAGCGTCTGAGAGCTGCCTCGGCTGCCTCCAACACCTTGGGATGGTGGGTGAGGCCGAGATAGTTATTGGAGCCCATCATCACCTTGGGCTCACCTCGCACGACGACTTCGGTTCCTTCAGACGATTCTATGGGTGTAAAAAACGGATAATACCCGGTCGCTTGAGCCTCTCGAGCACGAGTAAAGCGAGCACATTTCTCGAAAAGGTTCATCCCGTCCCCCTCTCTCCATGACATCCCCGATTGTCAGTTTGCATGACATGTTGCGGTTCCGGTTTCACCCCAATCTCCCAACCCTACCAACGGTGTTCGCTATAACCATGTCTGTTGTTTGTACCATGCTGCTGTTTCAGCAAATCCAGTTGCCATCGGAATCTGCGCCTCAAATCCTAACTCCCGCTTGGCCAGCGCAGTTTCGCACAGCCAAGCAGGGGCGAAGAGTTCCTTGACTTTTTCGCGATTGAATATCGTTGCTCGCCCTCTGACCGCCGCTCCGCCTTCGCTCACAGTTGCCGCCATCTGCACCAGAAACCATGGGATACGAACCATACGGACTGAGCGCCCAACGGCCTGACTTATACACGTGGCAATTTCGCTCCAGGCATAGGATCGTGATTCCGCCACGTGATAGATCCCACGCGCGCGTGGCATTATGGCCGCGCGTAGCAGCGCCTGGACTAAATCTGCAACGTGGACGAGCTGCACAATTCTCTCCGGGCCGGCCGGCATCAGCAAAACACCACGGGCGGCGAGACGGAAGAGCAAAAAGAAATCTTTCTCCCGTGGGCCATATACCACCGGCGCACGCAAGCTGACGACCTCGAAAGCGTCGGACGCAGCCAAGCAGGCTTGTTCTCCAACGAGCTTACTCCGCCCGTAGGCAGTAATAGGGTGTGGCTCGTCGTGCGGTTCAACAGGCTGTCCCTCTCGTGCCGGGCCCGCTGCCGCGAGTGAACTGAGATACACCAGTCGTTGCGGACGCGGTTGCGCAGCCCGCATAGCCTGAACGAGCAGCTGCGTCCCCTCGGCATTCGAGCGCAGATACTCCTCCTCTGAGCGGGCTTTTGTGACGGCCGCAATATGGAAAACCGTATCAACTTGAGAGACAGCTCGCATAAGGCTGTCTCGATCTTCTAGCGAGCCTTGGATCAATTCGACCTTTTCGACCTTGTCAGCCTTATCACAGGCAAGTCGAGAAATATCACTCGTAGGGCGCACGAGAACGCGCGGCCAGACGCCTTGTTTAATCAGTGCATCAACAAGGTGCGAGCCAATAAAGCCAGTCCCCCCCGTCACAAGGACACGGGTGCCTGCCTTCACCAGCGGAGTGCGTGGTGTTATCCCTCGGGTACTCACAGTAGCTCGAATCACGTGAAGTCGGACGCTAGATAACAGATTTCCCCAATTTAACCAAGGGGCAACATAAATACCATAGGAGTTTTATCAGAAATAACGTCGTTTTTGAGTGTGCAGTTCTCTCTCATTCCTCAACGCTCTCTTGACAACACTATTCTGAGCGCTCTTTATAGAGACCTCTCATCCACGTTGGAAAAGTCTCTTTATGCCGACCGGCCGGAACAAATGGGGTGGCGCAGTGCAACCGAGCGATTCGTCTGTCACGTCTCTTCGTGACCTTTCTGAGGAGATATCAGACGAGCAGCTCGTCGCGCAATTACGCAAGCGCTTTGCCGCCACGTTCCAACTCAACGCGAGCCTCTATTGGCTTGACCTCTTGCTGTCTTCTCTTTTGGGGTGGATTGCCTTTTGGTTGAGTGTGCAACAATCATTCGGCTCTCTTGCCTATCTCGCAACTACGAGTATCGCCCTCATAGCTCTCCTCCGCGCAGCCTTATTTATTCATGAAATTGCCCACTGTAAGCGGGGCAGCCTGCCTGGTTTTGAATGCGGCTGGCATGCCTTGGTCGGCCTGCCTTTCATGCTTCCCAGTCTCATGTATGTGGGCTCCCATGGGGATCATCACCGGCCTCACACCTTCGGTACAACGAGCGACCCCGAGTATGCGCCGCTCGTTCACGGCAATATCCTCGGTCTGACGTGGTTTGTTCTCGGTGTCCTCATCATTCCCGTCTTATTGCCCCTACGATGGGGCCTCATCGGTCCTTTTTCGTATGTTGTCCCCCCGCTGCGAAAAATCGTTATTCAGCGTGCTTCAACCCTTGTGATCAATCCTGCCTATCGCCGCCCTCTGCCTGGAAAACGGCAGAGGTTGCGTTGGCTCGTACAAGAATGGGCAGCCGCGCTGGTAGCTTGGCTGGTGTGCGCAAGCTGGCTTGCCGGGCAGTTTCCGACCGCCTGGCTCATGCAGTGGTATATCGTTACGGCTGGCATGTTGATAGTGAACCAAGTCCGGACTCTAGCGGCCCATCGCTATGACAATACCGGGCGGCGGTTGAGTGTGGCCGAGCAACTGCTCGATTCTGTCAATTTGTGTGGCTGGCCAGTTTTGACCGTTCTCGCCGCCCCCGTAGGTCTCCGCTATCACGCCCTGCACCATCTCGTACCGAACGTCCCCTACCACAGTCTCGGTCGGCTCAATCGTCAGTTACAAGAGGTCTTGCCTCCCGCTTGTGTCTATCAGCAGACAATGGAACGCGGTATTCTCTCGGCTATCCACAGTCTGGTACGACGGATGGGCCGGAGTCGCAGCTCTTCAACGCTTAGCGAAGAGCACGTTGGCGAAGAAGCTTAAACAACACCGGCCAGCCTAAGAGCAGTGGATAGCGCCGTTGTCGCTCTGAGAGCTCAACCCACACCCCGGTATGCCGCCCCAGCTTCCATAAGACATAGGGCAGCCAGTCATCAAATGTCAGCGCGGTTTTGAAGAGTCGCACGGCATACAGGCATTTTGCCCCTGTCGCCCGGACAGCCCAACTCAATCTCCCTGTCCAGCGTGTGAGCCGTGGCATAGAGACCAACCACTGTCCATCTTTTTCTCGGCAGGCACACCTCCCCTGCTGCTCCAGTAGTTGGAGCCCTAAGCGTGCGACTTGGTCATAGCGCTCGGGGGATGCTTCGTATACTGCCCGGATGGTTTCCGGTCGTTCGGTCCGAAACTCAGTCCGATACGTCTCTCGAAACCCTCTCTGCCAGAGGTCGGCGGGGTGAAAGGACCGGGTCAGATTATTCCGTGCGAAAAATGGAAGAACGCGAGAGAGAAACGTCAGCGTGGCTTGCGTGGCTGCGTGTATCACCCTGTCCTGCACCACCTCACTGCGTACAAACACGAGAAGCGCCGGCTGACAGAATCGGGCCCAGATAATAGCTGGGACAACGGCTGGAGTGGTGGCGCACTCAAAATCCGCAGTCGAGATAACCGCATACTTCGCCCGCAGAGTCTGCGCTCCCTGCCCGACCTCAATATAGAACACATTCGGCGGCAGCAGAGCGTTCAGTATGCGGAGCGCGGCCATCTTGGCCGCGCATAGTCGCGGGCTGGAAGTCCGCGCTCCGTCTAGGGGCCTT
The DNA here is from genome assembly GCA_963664395.2 of Binatia bacterium. Classification (GTDB taxonomy): domain Bacteria; phylum Desulfobacterota; class Binatia; order Bin18; family Bin18; genus Bin18. The sequence continues at coordinate 1,324,509 of OY761159.2, forward strand.
TGATAGAAAGACCGGTACGAGCGGACAAGAACGTAAAAGTCGAGAACAGCATCAGCCATCTGCTGTGTTCGGAGGCAAGAGCCATAAAACAATACGGCGTCCACCGCCTCACCATGGCGCTGCTGGATTTCCGTAGCAATAATCCGCGCTGCTTCAGGCACCGGCCGGGTCCACTCTCGGGCCAAGAGAGACGTGAGGGCAGGAAGAGGCGGTTGCAAATAGTCGCGCATACTTACGCTCGAATAAAACGGAGTCGATGGTCTGTAGAAAGATGCAGTGTCCGGTCCGGCTCCGGCTCAAAGAGTTCCCCATCAATGGTAAAACCGCAGTCCATCTGCATAGTCAGACGCTCAACATTATGACTGCAATAGCCCGAGTCCAGCGCAAACGGAGGAGGGGGAAACCCGCGTAAAACCTTCCATACAGCAACAGGGCTACGCACGGCATTGGCCGCAATAGCGGTAAAACGGAGCGGGGCAGGCTCTTGTCCCCAAAACGGACAAATACGGAGTAAGAGCCGTTTCAGTGTGGTCGCCATCATGAGTTGAAGCGGCTTTTTTTCAAGCCGGTCTACTGGCGTCTCCTTTTCCAGTGGCTTTCGGTAGGGGTGGGTTTGAAACCCGCCCGTACAGAGACCAATTTCATCCGGAGCAAACACGCCGCGGTGTGAACCGCTCGCTACCTGCAGGAGGGCTCCACCTAAAAAGAGTCCGGCGCCGAATAAACCCTGTAAACGCCGCTTGGGATAGAGCTGATGCTTAAAGGTCAGCGCCCGCTGGATCACACCGGCACCGAAAAACATGCCATATTGAGCGCGCGTGCCTGGTCCGGAGTCGATTCGCAACACCGGCCGCTTCACTACGCGCTGCTCAAGCGTATTGGCCTGCATAGCGCGGATCAAGGCGACGAGGCCGGCGGCCGGCGTACCGGTACTGCCAATATCCGTCGCGTTCATATTTGTTCGTCCGCCAGACAAGGGAGCAATAGCCGGCAGCGACTCAAAGATCGTGCGTTCCAAGACCTCAGTCAACACACGTTGCAGCGTGCCATCTCCGCCATCGACAGCGAGGAGGGTCACACCGTGGTGCGCGAGGCGGGCAAGCGCGTCAGGCACTTCTGCACTCGATCCGGTCGTCACATGCACGACCTCAGGCGCGTTCTTGAGTACCTGCCTGAGCGCAGTCAGGGAGGAGGAGCGGGTTTCAAACCCGCTCCTCCTGTGACCGGCCTGGCAATTACTGAAGAGACCCAGTCGCACGGAAGTCCCGTAATCCTGGGAAGAGCGAGACTGTAACCTCCGGTCGGGGTAAGGGATTCAGGAAGGAGACTTTTGTCACCCCAGTACCGGTGAGATGCATGGGCTCGCTCGTCTGGTCGGATTGGAAAGTGATATGAAAAGGGGAGAGTAACCACACCCGGCGTGGTTTCAGCTTGAGCGCCATCAGGAACCGGAAGGGCTGCGGGATGTCATCCAATGGATCATGGCGGAGGAGTAGCTGGTTGAGCTGGATGGAGCCTTTGAACCGCTCACTCTCGAAATGAAGCTGTTGTGGGACATGGTAATTCCCAACGTTCTGCACCTCCCCATCGAAGGTCACATCAAAATTATGTGCCTGGTGGACCACCTGGTGTCCGTTTTTAGCAACCAGCCAACGGCTCTGCGTCCCCTGGGGTGTTGTCAGGTCTGCCAGATAGAACGACATCTCCGGTATCGTATTGTCCGCACTGGGCAGTGAGAAGAACTCCAAGCGCCGCAGGACAAGATCGGACTCGGCTGCATTTGTCCAGCTATGCGTGACAGCAACAGAGCCCTGGATTGGGGCTGGCTCAGCCATCCCTTTGACCCAGACATCTCCTTCTGCCCGCGCAGCGGGATCAAGCAGATCAATGGCATAACCGGACGGGGGGAAGTCGGTGGACCAGAGAGCTGATCCGCTTGGATAGAAATCCAGCGCAACATGCGTACGCTTCTTTTTGACCTGCAGCGCATTTTTGGGACCATGCTGGTCGAGCCAACTGGAACCCACTTCCATCCGGAGTCGGTCCGGAGAGAGTTCCCAGCGGCTTTCGCGCCGACCAGTGCGAAAGCGCCGACTCTGGCCATTGGGTTGAATAACATGCCCAATCACAGCCGCGTTCCGATCTCCAAATCCTAAATTGGTGATCAAAAATTCCGTAAAAAAGAAATGGCCGGAGTCGAAGCGCGCCGTCAGCTCCCACCGTTCGTACGCGAACTCCCCCGGAAGGAGACGAGCCGCGGGGTTGCCCCGTTCGGGCACAGCAAAGACCGGAGCAGCAAAGACCGGAGCAGCAAAGAGGGGAACAGCAAAGAGGGACGAAGCCACACCATGCCAGCTCATCCCGCCCACGAGCAACAAGCAGCCAGCGATAATGATCCCTGGCCAACCAGGCCAGCGCTGGGACATAGGTGCCGATACGCCTTTCTTCATGCTGGCGTCCCTACTTCCTGCCATGTTTGAACAGGCCGACCGCGCCAGCGTTGGATACAGGCTTGGCCCAGGCGTAGGGTATGAAACACAAGAGAACAGATGGTCCAGACCGCAACTGACCAAAAGCCCAGGTCAGGACGACCAGCAAGTGTCCCCAGCGTTAACAAAATAAGATTCGGATTCCGGCGCGCGGTAATGGTACGAAAAAACGAATCAATGGGTCGCCACGAATGGATTTCCATATGAAAAGCCAGCAGAAAGAGCCCTTCGAGTAATCGTCCGAGAATATACCCTCCAATGATAATCGCTGGGACGGGATCATGCCAGATCAAGGCAAGAGAAAAACTGCTCGTCAGGCCCATCGCCCAAGCCCAATACCAGAAGGGAGGGTGGGCAAGGTCAAGGCCGTGATCCAATACATGACCGATTCGACTTGAGGTACAGGTGACGCGGGCCAGCTTGCCATCCACTGTATCCAGAAAAGTCATAAACCAGGCTCCCGCTAATCCAAGGCCAAATTGCCCTTGGACAAAGAGCCAAGTCGCCGCGCCCACCAACAACCAGCTGAGCCCGGTCACCATGTTGGGGGACACATGGGATTGAGCCAGCAGGCGCGTGACGGCGCGGGCTGGTAGGGGCCAGACCCACTTCGTGACCAGGTCAGTAATGCCCTTATACGACGCGCGAAATATACGATTTTCAACCTGAGTCAGCGAGTCCGCACCCACCTGGAGAAGATAGGGTGGGTCGTGTTTGCGCAACGCCGAGGAATAGGCTGAAACGAGGTCGTCAGGAACACAGCACAGCAGGCGTTTCCGTTGCGCGTCACTCAGAGACGTTGTACCAGCGAGGAAGGGGAGCACGGCATCTCTTTGGCTTCCTTGCTGGCTCCCTTGCTGGCTCCCTTGCTGACTCCCTTGTGTTACTGTCGCGACAATTGTTGAGGGTGTAGCCGGATCAACGAGGGCCATGCTCTGGACGACACTGCACTCAAGACTCCTCTCAAGCATTGCACCGATTAAGCGCTCGTCAAAAACATAATCCACTCGGAAAACAAGGAGTGGGCTATCAGACGGAGCAGGCGGAGTTGTTCCAGTCGCAATCTGCTCATCAGACACACCCGCGGCGCGGAGGGTCCGACACAGACGTTCTGCTGGCGAGAGGCCCCACACTTCAACCAAGTCCGTAGAGGCGGGTTCGAAATCCGCCCCTACGGCTGCAAAGTCGGATTGTTCAGCAAGCCAAACCTGAACGCGCTCGGCTCCTGCCACCGGCTTCATACCGCTCCTCCTCTGTCACGCGATAGCTCGACCAAGGCCATGCCTGGGCCACAGCGTTCGAGTGAGCGGTCTTATCATACGCCAGGGAAGTGGTATAGGCTGGCTACAGTTGCGTATATTGAGAATTATGTCAGTCTTTACGCTTGCCCATTTATCAGATCTGCACGTCACACCGATCCGTGTCCGGCGGCCTGTGGACTTTCTGAATAAGCGCCTCTTAGGTGCCTTGTCGTGGTCCCTGCGGCGACGAAAGGAATATCGGCCCGAAGTCCTGGCCGCGCTGGTCAAGGATTTACACACTCAGGGACCCGACCATGTGGTCATTACCGGCGACCTCACCAATGTGGCGCTGCAAGACGAGTTCTCGGCCTCACTCCCGTGGTTGCAAAAACTTGGCGGCCCACAGCACGTTTCCGTTATCCCAGGGAACCATGACACCTACACGCGCCAGAGCGAATCTTCCCCATGGACGTATTGGGGCGAATACATGCGCTCTCGTACCCCAGCGGATACGGGGTCAGACACGCCGGGGCTTCCTTCAGGGTTTCCGGCAACCGAGTTTCCGACCCTCCGCACCTGTGGACCAATCGCCATCGTCGGGGTCTCAACAGCGCGGGCAACCGCACCATTTCACGCCTCAGGAACGATAGGAGAGACCCAACTGGGCCGACTTGAACAGCTCCTCAGGGCGTTGGCAAAAACTCCCTTGGGTCGGGTCGTGCTCATTCACCATCCTCCGCAAAACATCGCCCTGTCTGCCCGCCGTCGGCTCACTGACGCAGCTGCCTTTCGGGCCGTGCTCGCCACAGCCGGCGCAGAGCTTATTCTGCACGGCCATATTCACAGAACGGTCACAGCGAGTATCCCCGGACCCTACGGGCCGATTCCCGTTGTTGGGGTCCGCGCCTCATCAGCGATTGGCCGGCGGCCGCATCGACGTTCGCGCTATCATCTGTATCGAATCGAGCCACAAGGCGCGGTGAATGGACGAAGGCGTTTTCAGATCACCTTGACCTCTCGGGCCTATAACCCGAAGGATACCAGCTTCCAACACTATGACGAACAGAGTCTCTAGCAACACTTTACGCTTGACTCATCCACCAGCCAGGAGCTAGAAGCAGAGCAGCATCTGATAACAGAGTGTGTGATTATGAAGAAACGCCAATCCTTGTTTCTCCTGTTCTTTCTTGGTCTCTTGAGCCCAGTGTTCAGCCCTCAGCTTGCCCATACGGTGCCAGTCGCCGAGGAGGTGCTCTCGGCCATGGTGACGGTCCATGCGGAGGTACCGGCCAGTGCGCGTACCGCCCAATTTCTCGGTGAGCAACGGATCGGGAGTGGTGTGATCATCGATACGGAGGGCCACATTCTCACCATCGGCTATTTAGTCATGGAAGCACACAGGGTTGAGGTCACTGGTCTGGATGGCAAACGCGTCCGGGCCACTGTTGTCGCTCATGACACGCAAACCGGCTTTGGCCTCTTGCGCGCGAACGAGCCGCTCAATGCCACCCCCATGCCGTTCGGCACGTCAGCTGACCTGACTGAACGAACAGAAGTCATCATTGCCAGCGACAGCACTGCGGCGTCGGTGCGCCCGACTCTGGTGACCTCACGGCGGGAATTTGCCGGCTATTGGGAATACCTACTCGAAGACGCCATTTTCACCGCGCCGCCGCATCCCCGCTATGCCGGCGCCGCGCTGATTGGACCGGACGGCAAGCTGCTGGGCATCGGCTCGCTCTTGGTCAATGATGCCCTCCCGGGCAGAGGGTCTTTAACCGGGAATATGTTTGTTCCTATTGACCATCTCAAACCCATTCTTACAGACCTGATTCGCACCGGCCGCACCAGGGCAGCGCCTCGGCCCTGGCTCGGACTCTTTACCGAGGAATTCCGCGACAAGCTTGTTATCATGTTTGTGGCACCAGACGGACCAGCGGAGCAAGCAGGGGTGCGGGAAAACGATTTGATCCTCAAGGTTGCCGGCCAGCCGGTCACCGATCAGGCTGACTTCTATCGAAAGGTGTGGGCGGTTGGGGAGGCGGGTGCCGATATCACCCTCACTCTCCTCCAGGGGACAGTGATCACAGACATTACGGTGCGCTCTTCGGACAGGGGACAGTATTTTCGTACAGTTCCTGACCCGAAAAAGCCGGACACCGCAGAAGCGCTCCAGGCGACCTAGAGACCTAGCCCGCGCCCCTTCTCCCCTCTCTATTACGAGCACGGCTCTGGAGGAGAGTGATCCCTTCGCTTGTTATCGATTAGTGGTGAGCCTTGGGTTTCCCTCTATGGCTTGAGGTACTACTGGAAGTGTCGTTCGAGTTCGGCTCTGTCGGCAAGGGCCGTGTCCACGATCTCCTGGCTGTGGGAGCCGGGGGTAAGCGGGGCGTCGAAACGGAACCGGAGCCGGCCTTTGAAGAGGGGCGGCAGGAAACCAGTCTGCATCAGTTCCGCGCGTTCGAGGCGCAGGCCGGTTGCGGTCTGGCGGACTCGGATGCGCCTCAGGGAATACTCTTTCTCTTTCACATGAATATAGGTGACGAACCCTGGCGGGTGCCGCAAGGCGTCAATGTCCTGATAGCTGCCAGTTGGAAGCTGCTCGGGCAGCACGAAAAAGTGCTGGGCAGTACAGTACAGGCAGGGAGCGGCGCCTGCCTGCCGCCGGGCCATCGTCGTCGCACCTGAACGCTCGGCGGTGACCAGGACCTCCGCCAGAGTACCCTCCCGCCATTGCGGCGGCACCGACACGTGAGGCGGCGGTGGCGGTATTTGCCGAACGATCGCATACACAGCCAGGGTATCTTGGCCCTGAGCCGGATAGACACCCCACAGAGCGTCAGAGGCGGCCAGCGCAGACACCACGAACACCGTCAGCGCCACCATCGTCGCCAAAGCCGCTCGCCGCAGCCGACGCCAGTACCGCCCATTTAGTCCCGGGCCTGACGGCATTCGACCATGGTGGTGATGAATCCGTCGCACGGTTCGGCTCAAGCGCACAGCACCCCCCTAATCATTCTGGAAGGCGGCCATCACCGCTGCCGTGTCATACGCCTCACGATAATGTGTGACCACCCCATGCAGCAGGGTCCAGGCGGCCATGACGGCCACCTCGTAGCTTTTTCCGGTTGCCTTCACCCGGCTGCGTTCCTCACACATCACGATTACCCGGTTGCCCTGCGCGATGAATTCTTTGGGAATAAGTTGTTCGACCTCTATCGCTTTTCCGCGCGTGGCAAACCACTGTGCGACCTGCCCACGCCCGCGGACTGTTCCGGCCCAGGGAATCGCCTCAGGTCCGGGCGACTGCCATTCTACATCTTCAGAGAGAGAGGGCAGAATAGGTGTCAAATCGCCTTTTTCTCCAGGCATCAGGAGATGAGTATAAATCTGGCGGACGATCCGGACATTGTCCGGCTTAGGTTCCTTGCGGGGTTTTATCTTGTCCTTTGAGATCGCCCAGGCGGCGGTAAAGGTATCGAGGACAGGGCCGTAAAACACATTTTCCGTTTTTCGGCGTAACACTTCCGGGTCATTCTCTACAGCGTGGCTCTTGTCAGGCTGGGTGTCCGGAGTGGACTGTGTTCCAGCCTGGTCCATCGTTTCTGCTGCTTTCTTTTTACGCTGCGAGACCGCCCAAGCCGCGGTAAAGGTATCAAACGCCGGGGAGCTGAACGGCTGCCCTGTCTGCTCCAGCATTTCTTCAAGGTCTTTCTTCTCTGCCATATGCTGTATCCTTTACCCGTTTTGCCAGAATCCGTTCAACCGTCACCAGGTCAGCGGGGGTGTCCACATCAATAGCAGCTTCTGCAAATGGCAGCTCGACAATGCCGACCTGTGCCCCCAGTACACGAGAAGCCTGGGCAATAGCAGTGGGACGATCGAGCCGACGCAAGAGGAAACGCAGCAGGTTCCCCAGCCCAAACTCACGCACGAGCCGCCAGGGCCGCTTCCGAAACTGCCCAGCCCGCACCCAAAACCGGACCGCACTGGCCGCCTGTGGGGTACGCAGTAGAAAGAGATTCGTTCCACCCAGGCTCTCATCTGCCAGGGGCAGAAACGTGCGCCGTGACTCGGGATAATGCGCGCGAAAGAGTGAAGCAGAGACCACCCCAACAACGACATCGGCATCGATTCGTTGGGCCGCCGTACAGAAATACTCAACCATGACGGGAGAGAGCAGCGCATGATCAGCCGTTGTCACCAGCACAGGACCATCAGCCCGCTGCGCTTCAAAGTAATCCAGCACGCTCGCTGCCGGAGAGTGTTGACTCGCGTGAAACGCGATATCCCCTGCTTCAGCACAGTCAGCCAATACTGAAGCATCGTCAATACTGACCACAATGCTCTGCACCAGCGGGGCAGCACGGAGGCTGTTGAGCACCCGCGCAATCATCGGAACTCCAGCAACAGCGATACAGGCTTTGTGACTCTGACCCGCAGCGTGGGCCAAGATATCCTTCGGCCCGCGTCGTCCGGCGAGAATCAATGCCGTGACAGGAAGAAGGATGCTCTCCTCTGTCCTCTGAGCTGCTGCGCTGGTCACGTCGGCATTGTAGACGGCGGAGAGAACGATGCAATTCCTGTTTTGTAGAGAGAGTGTCTGGGACCCAGCCGACCAGTAGACGACGCGTCACCCCCCTTTTCCCCTTATCGCCACCCGGCTAGACTACCCAGCACTCAGAGGAGGGATATTTTTTGCGTATCTGGATTGACGCGACGAGTCCGAGCAGCCGATTACGGATCTTCGGCATGACGCTACTCGAACGACAGCTGCACACGCTTCTTGAGGCCGGCCTGGAACCGGCAGAGGTATATGTCCAGCTCGCCTCTGAGACGACCGATTTGCCTGCACTTCTCCCCGCGTCTCTTGTCCGGAAACTTCCGATCCAGTGGGGTCATGTCTATCGAACAATAGTGGAATATCGGACCAGTCTGCCTAATGACACGCGCGACGACCCTTTGCTCGTCCTGGAGGCCAGTGCAGTTATTGACAGTCGGCTCCTCCGCCATCTTACGGCACTGCCTGGTTCCTGGGTGGCACGTGGGGAAGTGGGCGCAGAGCAGACCGCAGCCTTGCGCCTGGAAGGAGACGTTCTGCTTCCAAATTCAATAGGTGCAACCGGTTTCTCCCTGCCGGATCTTGCGCAAAAAAGCCTACAACAAGGAAGCGTACAAGAGTTAGTCCTGACTGACGTTCCATCCTACATTCGAAAGCTGCGGCGCGACCTCCCCGTCTATCTGTTTCGTATTGTGGACCCAGCCAGCCGGGACCGGGCGGAACGCTTTCTGTTTTGGTCCAACTACAAGGGCTCAACCGACTTCTTTACCAAATATATCTACCCACCCTTAGTCTGGCGAGCCGTCCATCCACTGGCGCGCTGGCGCGTCCAGCCCAATAGCATCTCGCTGTTTAATGTCTGCATTACCTTCCTGGCCGTGCCCCTCTTTGCGCAGGGCTATTGGGCGACAGCCTTTACACTCGCGTATACGATGAGTGTGCTGGATTCCGTTGACGGCAAGTTAGCCCGCCTGACCTTCAGCGCATCCAAGCTGGGCAATATTCTGGATCACGGCTTGGACATCGTCCATCCGCCGTTGTGGTATTTTGCCTGGGCGTGGGCCTTGCGTGCGGAAGTTACAGCCGCCCCGGTGATGCAGCTTGCAGTCTGGATGGCCGTCTTTTATGTTGCGGACCGTATTGTCGCCGGTCTGTTCAGGGCGCGGGTCGGTCAGTCCATTCATGGTTGTACGCCGTTTGATGAGCGTATGCGGACTTTCATTTCGCGGCGCAACATCAATGTGCCCGTCTTTATGCTCGGTCTCCTGCTGGGCATCCCTATTCCGACTTTTGTCGCGATCGTGGTGTGGCAGGTCATCTCTCTCCTCTTTCACTCGCTACGCTTGGTGCAGTTCTGGAACGGGAAGCCTGAACTCGGAACAGTGGAACCGTAATGCCCCAGTAGGGAGTTTCCCGACTCATGCGTCTGCTCCTTGCCTTTGCCCGCGCCCATCCCGGCCGTAGTGCCCTCACGCTCGCCTGTCTGATTTTTGCGACCCTTGCCGAAGGGATCAGCTTCTCCGGCCTCCTTCCCCTCTTCGGTCTCGCCACACAGTCCCGGAGTACCACGCCGGCACCGGATACGCCCCCCACGGGCTTGGAGCAAGCCATCAGCACTACGCTCGCAACCTTCGGCCTCCAGCCGAATATCGGCCTGCTCTGCCTTATCATTGTCGGCGGCATGGTCCTCAAAGCCGCGTTTGTCCTGCTCGCGCAAAAGCAGGTGGGCTATACCGTCGCCCACGTGGCGACCGACCTGCGGCTTTCTCTGCTGCGCTCTCTCCTGGCCGCACGCTGGGAATACTATGTCCGTCAGCCGGTGGGCGGCTTTGCCAATGCGTTTGCGACCGAAGCCAGTCGGGCCTCTGAGGCATACCTCCACGCGGTAACGATTATTGCCTTCAGTATCCAGGCCATCTTGTATATCGGCCTCGCCTTGGCCGTCTCCTGGCAGGCCACCCTGGCGGCCGCACTTTTTGGTCTGTTGATCGTCTTCGGATTACATCGTCTCGTGCGTATGGCGCGGCGGGCCGGAGCCCGTCAAACCGCTCTGTTAAAGAGCATTCTCGGACAACTGACCGATGTGCTGTATGCGGTCAAGCCACTCAAGGCCATGGCCCGCGAGACGCAGATCGGTCCACTCCTCGAACATGGCACACGGCGCTTGCACCGCGCCCTCCAACGTGAGGTCTTGAGTAAAGAAGCGCTACGGGCCTTGCAGGACCCGCTGCTGATCGCCTGTCTGGTCGGTGGGCTGTACATCGCGTTGACGCGCTGGGCGTTGTCCCTCGACGCGGTGATTATGCTCATCATCCTTTTTGGCCGGACCTTGAGCAGCCTGAACAAAGCGCAACGTCAGTACCAACGTATGGCGTCCCGGGATAGTGCCTATTGGTCCCTACAGGACACTCTCCAGCAGTCAGATGTCGCCCGAGAAATCAACACCGGTACCCGCCAACCGTATCTCACCCAAGCCATTACGCTTCAAGACGTTAGCTTTGCGTATGCAGAGAAATCCATCCTTGACCGGGCATCGTGCACCCTTCCAGCGGGAGAAGTGACCCTTCTTCTCGGCCCCTCGGGAACAGGCAAAACGTCTACGGTTGACCTGATTGCCGGCCTGCTGCGGCCCCACAGTGGCGCAGTACTCATTGACGGGGTCCCGCTTGATACGATTGATCTCAAAGCCTGGCGAAACACCATCGGCTATGTGCCGCAAGAAATGCTGCTGCTCCACGAAAGTGTTTTTACCAATGTCACGCTAGGCGATACGGCGCTGACAGAGGCGGATGTGGAAGTGGCCTTGCGGGCGGCTGAGGCATGGGAGTTTGTGCAAAGCCTGCCGGACGGGATATTGACCGGGGTTGGCGAGCGCGGCGCCCGTTTGTCCGGTGGGCAGCGACAACGTATTGCTATCGCGCGTGCCCTCGTCCACTCTCCTCAACTCCTCATTCTGGACGAAGCCACCACCGCGCTGGACCCGGACAGCGAGGCTGCCATTTGTCAGACCGTTCGGCGACTGCGCGGAACAATGACTATCCTGGCGATCTCCCACCAGCCTGCCTTATTGGACATTGCCGACCATGTCTATCGATTAGAGAATGGCCATCTCAGACCAGTTGACTCAGCCGCTTCGCCTCACTCCGTACAGAAAATTGCGTAAAAGGCATATGGGTCAATCTATGGGCTCTTCGGGTTTTTCAACAACACTCCGCAAGAGAGTGGCTTCAATGCTGCGGACAGAACCGTACGCCATGCCGGGCACACCTGGGAATCTCGGCCACCAACCCGTGGTATGGGTCCTGACCTCACACAAGCCAGGACATACCACCCAAGTCCTTGGTTTGGCCAATGCGCTGGGGTGGCCGTTTATAGTGAAAACTGTACGCTTTCGTGGACAGACGAATCTGCATAAGCGTCTAGCCGGAATACACCGCGCCACACGCTTTGGTATGGATACAACCCGCTCAGACCCGCTCAACCCACCCTGGCCCGACCTTATTCTGACCGCCGGGTGGCGACCGGCACGGGTCGCACGCTGGATTCAGCAGCAGAGCGGAGGGCGGACCCGACTCGTGGTGCTCGGTCGCAAAGGGAGTCGTCCGCTCCAGCCAACAGACGTGAGTGTCGCTTGCGCCCACTTTCGCTTGCCCCCGCATCCCCGCCGGATCGAGACCCTCGCGCCGCTGGCCCATGTCAGTCCGGAACAGCTTCGTCAGGGAGCAGCGCAATGGCGACATCTGGCCCAAGACGCCCCACACCCTTGGATTATGCTCCTAGTCGGCGGCGCAACCGCTCGCTATCAGCTTGATCCACAGATTGCACGAAAAATGGGAGAAGACGTCCACGCGTTTGCCGCAACCGTCAATGGCAAAGTCTTTGCGACCACCAGTCGCCGGACAGGCACAGCCGTAACCGAAGCATTAATTACGGGACTCGGATCATCACACTTTGTGTACACCTGGCAGCCCCATCAGCGGGACAACCCTTATATGGGCTATCTCGCGCTGGCCGATGTCTTAATCGTCACCGGTGAGAGTGAATCCATGCTGGCTGAGGCGGCGACCACTGACACACCGCTCTATATTTATCCCTTGCCGGAACGACCCAACGATATGGTGGGGCGCTGCAAGGAATGGGTACTCAAGCAGGCGCGGGCGGAACGGCGCAGCCCACGTGGCAGCGTCCGACCTCAGCGGGGCGTGTCTTATTTCTGTGCCCGCTTGATCGAACGCGGCGTTATCCAACCACGCCGGGATCTGCACGCATTGCACGAGGCGTTAGTGCAGCGGGATATCGCCCGTTTTTTTGGTGCCCCGGTCGACCTCTCCCCGCGTCCCACCCTGCGCGAGTTTGCAACCGTTGCCCAACAGGTTCGCCGCTTACTTGGATTTCACGTACAGCCATGACCCCACTCGTTTTCCTGCGTCACGGCCAGAGCGTATGGAATCAGGCCCGTCGTTTCACCGGCTGGGCCGACGTTCCGCTCAGCCCAGATGGACAACAGCAGGCCAGACGGGCCGCCCAACTCATCCGGGCTGGTGGATTTTCCTTTGATGTATGTTTTACCTCATGTTTACAGCGTGCGACAGACACGCTGCAGATTATCCTCACAGTCCTCAACCCTGAGCTCTCGCCACCCGCAGTCCATACGAGCTGGCGGTTAAATGAGCGGCATTACGGCGCGCTGCAAGGGCTCAACCGACAAGACGTCGCTCAGCAGTACGGACACGAACAGGTTGTGGTCTGGCAGCAGCATTTTGATATTGCTCCGCCGGCCTTGGACCCGACCGACCCACGCTTCCCCGGACATGACCCTCGCTATGCCGACCTCACAGACCTTGAGCTGCCACGCACGGAAACGCTGAAAGATGTGCGAGCCCGGGTGCTGCCCTACTGGCACGACGTCATTGTCCCGAAGATCAAGAACGGTCAGCGGATTTTCGTTGTGGCGCATGGCAACAGCCTGCGCGCCCTGACCACCTATCTGGATGGCGTGGCCGCAGAAGATATCCCACGGGTGAAACGTCCCCTGACGGGCGAACCCTTTGTATACGAGTTTGACCAGAACGCCGTCCCACGCCGGCACTATTCCCTCCGCCGGGCTCCAAAACTGCAACGCTGGCTGAAGACGAAGCTCGGACAGCGGCATTCCCGGTCAAAGGATCGTCCGGGGGTGGGATAGGCACTCCGGCCCTGATGGAATATCAAGCTTGGCAGCGGCAGTGGATGGAGTAGGATACATTGCATGCACTATCTTGATCTCAACCGGGTCAATACTATTGACCCGGCAGCTTTTCAAGCACAGAAGCCCTATCCCTGGATCAACCCGCAGGGATTACTCACCCCAGAAGGCTATCACAGACTTTTGGCGCATCTGCCCGCGCAAGAACAGTTCACACCCAGCTTTGGCAGACAGCGCGCCCACGGCCAGCGCAGTCATGACCGTTTTATGTTGGCCTATCACGACGCCCTCCCGGTGGCCCAGGAATGGAAAGATTTTATTGCCGAGCTGCGTGGCTCGACCTATCAGGATTTTCTCGGTCGTTTACTCGGCACGCGCGCTTTCGAACTACGCTTTCACTGGCACTACACCCCGCGCGGCTGTTCCATCTCGCCCCATTGCGACGCCAAGCATAAGCTTGGATCATATATTTTTTATTTCAACACCGAACAGGATTGGGACCCAAGCTGGGGGGGTCAGACCTTGCTCCTCGACGACGGAGGTCGCTTCCCACGCACCTCCGCGCCAGAGATAAAGGAGTTTGATAGCGTCTCACCCTCACACGCCATGGGCAATTCCAGCCTGCTCTTCGCCCGCAACGGCAGCTCCTGGCACGCCATGCGGCCGCTGCAGTGCCCGGAAGACCGGCTGCGCAAGGTCTTTATCGTTGTGATAAATCACTTTGGACCGGTCGAACGTTTGAAACGATTTTTTGGCTGGAAAGCGAAAGGGTATTAAGCGGAGGCGAGAGAAAAAATTTTCTTCAATGGGTTAAGACAAGCTGCATTCCCGACTGAAGCTTATCAAGATACGGCTGAGTTGCCGTATAATACCTGTTGTGGGCGGAACGGTCGCCAATAGTCTTTGCCTCTGTAAGCGCATTTTTTAGAGCCTTTTTCGATTCACGGCCTAAAGGGAGCCCAGATGGTTCCACAGCGCGGTTAATAATATCTTTAAGTATAAAATAATTATTGTCTTGTCGAATTTCTGCCCCTAGCCATAGAAGCCCTCCTGACAGACGTATTCCTCGCCTGTCGGTAATGAAAACTGTTCGTCAAACGCTAGAGACGTTTGACAGAAATTCGGCGCAACCTTGCGCCGAGAGAACCTTCCAGAAATAATACCCTTTCACTTTTCCGCCCTGAAGAGGAATTCTCTATGACTACCAGCCCACACTGTTTAGTTATCGGTGTTGGACCCGGTTTGGGCATGGGCTGCGTGCGGCGCTTTGCTGCCGGTGGCTACCGGGTGTCGATGATCGCCCGGCATGCCGGGCGGCTGGAGTCGTGGGCTGCCGAAATTGACGGCAGCGCCGGATTTCCCGTGGATGTCGCCGCTGAGGGCGCATTCCGCCGGACGCTCAGCCACATTGTCGCCGAGCACGGACTGCCGGAAGTCGTGGTGTATAATGCCGCGCGGGCGACGTTGGGGCATTATAGCGACATCAGCATGGAGGACTTTGCACTCAATTTTCGCACGAATACCGCCGGCCTCCTGATCCTTGCCCAAGAGTTGGCTCCGGCCATGGTAGAACGCGGTTCCGGTTCGCTCATGGTCACCGGCAATACCGGTTCGCTACGGGGCACGCCGAATTTTGTGGGTTGGTCCCCAACCAAGGCCGGACAACGTATCCTGGCCGAATGCCTGGCCCGCGAGCTTGGACCAAACGGGATTCATGTAGCCTATATTGTCGTTGATGCCCTGATCGATATGCCCTTTGCCCGTCGCGGCTTCCCCGACAAGCCCAAAGATTTCTTTTCCCAGCCAGCAGATTTGGCAGAAACGGTTTTTCAGACCGCCCATCAGCCCAAGTCCGCCTGGTCGTTTCTGGTTGAGTTACGACCGTTCGGGGAAAAATGGTAGCCATTTCCCACCCGTTTGCAGAGCGTTGATAGGTTCAGCCGGCTTTATCGAGAACGAGGACAGCAATGGATCATGAGTTGAGCGCCGAAGAAACGCAATTGGTCGAGACTGCGAAAACATTTGCCGCAGAAAAAATTGCCCCTTTTGCCGCAGAGTGGGAACTCAACCGGACAGTGCCTCTCTCTCCCTTCCGGGAGGCAGCAGCCGTGGGCCTCACCGGAGTGCTGGTACCCAAAGCAGTCGGTGGACAAGGTGCCAGCCATATGGCGGCTGCCAGAGTACTGGAGGAGCTGGCCGGGGCGTGCTTTGCCTTTACCTTTAGCCTCTGGGTCCACAACAACATGCTCAACACTATTGCCCGCAATGGCACGCCGGACCAAATCGAGCGCTACGTTCCACCGATGCTGGCAGGAGAAAGAATCGGGGCGTTTTGCTTGACGGAGCCCGGTGCCGGCAGTGATGCCGCAGCGATTACAACACTAGCCGAGAAATCGACTGACGGCTGGCGGCTGAGTGGAGAGAAAGCCTGGGTCACAAATGGCGTCAGTGCAGATGTGTTTGGAGTCTATGCTCAGACCGCCCACGCCCAGGGCTGGCGGGGTATTGCCAGCTTTCTGATGGCTGGAGATACCCCAGGTCTTGAACGCACACCACAGTACACCATGCTTGGTGGCCATGCGTTGGGAGCCGCTGGTCTCGCGCTGACACACTGTCCGGTTCCCGAGGCAGATATGCTGTTTGGCCCAGGAGACGGATTTAAGGCGGCCATGCGGGGCATCAATATGGCGCGGACGTTTGTTGGTGCGGGCTGCTGTGGCATGCTGCATGCCAGCCTCAAAACCGCATTGGCGTATGGAGCAAAGCGGCACGCATTTGGCAAACCGATTCTGAGCTTTCAGGGCCTGCAATGGGAACTTGCCGACGTGGCAACTGATCTTGAGGCGGCGCGGTTACTGACGTATCGCGCCGCTGCGACCCTGGACCGGGGGGAGAGCGCCGTTGCTGAGGCCGCACACGCCAAGAAATTCGCCAGCCGAGTGGCGCTCACAGGCGTCTCACAGTGTATGCAGGTCATGGGCGCAGAAGGATTACGCACCAACAGCCCACTTGGTCGGCACTTGGCCATGGCCAAGATGACTCAATACATGGACGGAGCGACGGAAATTCAGAATATTGTGATCAGCCGCACGCTGCTCAAAGAATACGGCCTTGACGTTGGGTGAGAGATTTTCCCGGACGCTGCTTTACCTCTCTCCAACGGCGTCGTCGTTCAGGAGCGGGAAGCCGGCGAGAAGGTCAACGCGTCTCGCAAAACCGCTCAAACAACCCTGGGTCGATCCTCTTCTTTTTTCTCTCAAAGAAATACATCTTGGTCCAGGCAGCGAAATAACAGAGTTCTATGAAGGGCAGATAAGGACGAAAGTCAGGCACACCGTCTCGAAAGAGATGCTGGAAAAAGGGGGTTTGAAACGGACCGAGCCAACGGGCCAAAGCGCTTGTCACACCCGTTCCAATCAATTGATCCTTACGCAAACTGTCTGCATCAACGCCGCATACCATGCCATCTCTGTGGGTTACGATGAAATTTTTGCGGACGGCGTCCACATAATCAAATCCTATCCAGACGGACTCCGGGGCCAGTTTCTCCGCAGCGGTACCGAGACTACGGTATACAGACTCTGAAAGAATGCCGACCTGATTGAGGATGGAAAGGTCACGCTGGAGCCGATACAAGACGGTCGTCTCCGCTATACTCACGGCCTGAGCACTGTGGCGATACGTCGCTGCGTAGAAATTCGCTATCTTTTCGACTAGGGCGGCATCGACAGTGGTAATCGGGCTGCCCTCAACATATTCGAGCCACAGTTCATGCTCATACCGGATGGCAACGGCCGGGAAATAGGGACTGCCTTTGAATGCCTCTAAATTTCGCTCGAATTCCGCCGCAAGCGCAGTGTCGCGCAGAATGAGCCGTTTGAAACGTTTCCCATTGCGTGTTGTAAACAGAGTCTGTTGCGAGTTTTGGAGACGGTTGCCAACCGCACGGGAGCACAGATACCGTAACCGCCGCGCAAGACGGAAGGTCTTTGCCTCAGCCGAGAAGCGTCCTCTCAACATAGAATGCTCATGAATATATCAACAACCAGTAATGGAGGAAATCCCCTTGGCCATACAGATGGCAGACATATTGGGATTTTTGTCCGCTCGTTTGGCGGCGGCGGCGGCGCGGAGCGCGTTATGCTCAACCTTGCCGCAGCATTAGCCGATCGCGACTATCGTATTGATCTCGTTATGGGCCGTAAAAAAGGGCATTTCCTGGAGGAAATTCCAGACACTGTCAATATCGTTGATCTCAGTCCCCCTTCAGCACATCGGCTGTTACCCACGCTGATGAATATGCGGCATATCAGTAGGCTACTCGGTTCAGACGTATTCAACCGCAAAGCCGCCTGGATTTTCGGGATTGTCCCCGCCTTGGCAGCATACCTGAACAGTCGGCAGCCCACGGTTCTATTGTCCGCGCTCGACTACACCAATATTGCCGCACTGTTAGCGCAGCGTTTGAGCGCGAGTTCGACACGTCTGGCAATCAGCATACATAATCACCTGTCTACGGCCGCAGCACGAGCGAGCAAACCGCACGAACGGAAAATCCCCCAACTGGCCCGCCGTTTCTACCCCGAGGCGGACCGGATTGTTGCGGTGTCGGATGGCGTCGCTGCCGATCTGGCTCAGGTGATAGACGTACCGCGCTCGCGCATTGCAACGATTTATAATCCTATTTTTCGTCCGGAGATCCTCATTCAGGCTCAAGCGCGACTCGATCATGCCTGGTTTACTCCAGGCGCTCCCCCTGTGATCCTCGCTATTGGCAAACTCAAGCCTCAGAAAGATTTTGCCTGTCTGATTCGAGCATTTGCTCGCGTTCGAGCTATACGTCCGGCTCGGCTACTCATTCTCGGCGAAGGGCCACAGCGAGAAGCGCTACTCTCTCTGGCGCGCAAACTCAATGTCGAAAATGATGTGGCTCTGCCTGGTTTTGTCGCCAATCCTTTTGCGTATATTGGCCGGGCCGCCGTCTTTGTCCTGTCTTCTGCCTGGGAGGGACTGTCGAACGTCATTATCGAAGCGCTCGCCTGCGGCTGTCCAGTGGTGAGCACAGATTGTCCGAGCGGCCCGGCGGAAATCCTGGACGGAGGAACGTATGGCAGGCTCGTGCCTGTGGGAGATGACGCGGCCTTAGCCAATGCCATCTTGGCAACGCTGGACAATCCTCCCCCTCGGGACCGCTTACGCGACCGGGCACAGTTCTTCTCCGTTGACTGCGCGGTCGAGCGCTACCTCGACGTTCTGCTGGGAGATTGAATGAGACTCGTGAAGGTTGGCGTGGGCATTACAGCTCGACGCTCGGCAGGGACGCTGGCAGCGCAGCTAGCGAAGCCGATAGACGGGAGAAGTGGGTGCGGACTTGGGCCAAATCTTCCGGCGTATCAGTCTCGGCCCACCACAGGCCCTCGATTGAGGCGACTTCGACTGAGTTGGATGAGTCGGCCATGGAATCGATGACTGACAAATACCAGCGCTGGAGCGAGGTTGGATCGCGCATGGCTTTCTCCACAGTAGCCTGAAATGCGTTCACGCCAGTGGCGCGAAACGTCATGAGCCCGATAGATTCGCCATGCACAACAGCCGGTGGCAATGTTTTCCCAACCGCCGCAAGGCTGCGCTCGTGTCGAATCGAGACCTTCATGTCATCGTCGTCATAGCTTGGCTTCCGATCTATAGCCAGGGTTACAGGGGCAAGCGGAGCGCGCAGGAGACGCTCTAACACAGCGGGTTCAAACAAGGTATCGCCGTTCAGCAGGACAAAATCCTCAGTCATCTCCGGGATGGCTGTCCAGCACGTGGCGAGATTATTCGATACTGCAAAAAAAGGATTAAAGCGGGTGGTCACTGCGATCTCTGGCAGCAGGCTGCGGGTGAGAAAGTCTGCTATGAAATCTTCTACTTGGTCTGCCCCAAACCCGACCATCACCGTCACGTGTTGAATACCGCACGCGGCGAGAGCCCGGAGTTGGATTTCCAGAGCGGGCCGACTCCCGTCAACTGCTAACAGGCATTTGGGCGTTGTTGCGGTCAGAGGCAGGAGTCGCTTGCCCTGCCCCGCGCTCAAGATGATAGCCTTCATGTATTTCTGCTCGGGAGATATGCTCCGGGATGAACCTGGGATAGTCTATCCACTATGTGCCACATAGTCCCACATAGTGCCGCCTTCTATTATCCGATTATCCGATCCTGCAATGGGACAGTAGCCGAATGATTCTGCCCGGTATAAGAGAAAACCTGCAACGAATCAAGCAGGACGAGGCCGCCCGATAGCTGGACTGGCTGGTGATGGGCTTCCGGTATGCATCAGACCTCTGCGCTCTTCAGACGACGGCTGGGACGAACGCTCAGTCGTTACGTCGCCGAAGAACTTGTTTTTCCCATACTCCTGGCCTTCGGAGGGCTCACCGGGTTGCTCTTGGCCCAGGACTTGGTCGGGCTGTCGGATCTCATTATTAATCGCGGCTCCGGTGCGTCAGCGGTTATTCAGATTATTTTCCATACCTTTCTGCCACTCGCTACCTTGACCCTGCCCTTTGCCTTTCTCATTGGTACACTGCTCGGCCTGGGGCGGCTGAAGGCGGATTGCGAAGTTCTTGTCATTGAAGCCATGGGCATTTCGGGGCGGACGCTGCTCTGGCCCGTGTCACTGATTGCCATTGTGATGACAATTTTTGCCTTCCTGCTCACTCTGGAGATTGCTCCCTATGCAGCGCGTTCACGCTCTCAATTATTTCAGCAACTGGTCCAGGATAATCCCGGCGTGATTCTGCGACCGGGGATAGTCCATGAATTTGGTGGATCGAAAATCGTTGTTCGAGAGATTTCTGCACGTGGGGATCAGCTTCGTGGCGTCCTGCTGTGGATGGAGGAGGATGGACAGACCAATCTGATCGGCAACACTATTTTTGCTGAGCAGGCGACTCTCACACCGCAACACAATGCGTCGGCAACCTTGACTCTGCTGGATGGGGTGGCATTGATCCCGCCGCAACAAGGGGGAGGAGAAACACGTTTTAATAGATTCAGCACGACGCTTGAAGGCTATGCGATTGCGAAGGATGACAGCGAAGATCGTCTCGCCCGAGCCTCACTGGCATCCTTAGCCCGGCTCGCTGCCGACCCCGGCCCGTCCCCCCGGCTCGCGCTTCAAGCCCACACCGAATTTCATCGCCGCTTTGCCTCCCCGGCTGCGTGTCTGGTCTTTGGCCTGCTTGCCGTCGCGCTGGTACTCCAGAGCCGCCAACTTTCTCGCGCAACAAGCGGGATTGCCGGCCTCTTTGTCACCATCGCCTACTATGGCCTCGTCCAACTCGGCGAAGGGCTTGCCCAAGCACAGATCCTCGGTGTTGGGGTCAGTGCCTGGCTACCAAACATCACTATTGGGAGCTTTGCGCTCCTGCTTTTGTACCAAGGAGAACTCAAAGCCAAGACTGCCTGGTCAATCGGCCGTCTGACCCGACCAGCATTCCGGCCAGTCCAGAGGATACGTTTTCAGCGCGCTCTGTTACGGGCGCGCGGCGTGGTTGCGCATTACTTCTTTGAGCCAGTCCGGAAGCTATGTGCCCGGCGCTATCTGTTATCCCGCTATATTGTGCGGCAGTATCTCCAGAGGATACGTTTTCAGCGCGCTCTGTTACGGGCGCGCGGCGTGGTTGCCGGCGCTATGCCCGGCGCTATCTGTTATCCCGCTATATTGTGCGGCAGTATCTCCAGAGGATACGTTTTCAGCGCGCTCTGTTACGGGCGCGCGGCGTGGTTGCGCATTATTTCTTTGAGCCAGTCCAGAGGCTATGTGCCCGGCGCTATCTGTTATCCCGCTATATTGCGCGGCAGTATCTCCAGATGCTGGGGGTCGCATTTGGTCTGTTACTCGTGGGCTATTTCCTGGTGGATATTCTTCGTCGCTTCCAGCAACTGGCCCGCTATCAGGCCGAGAGCATGGAGGTTGTTCGGTTTTATGCGGCCCGGCTTCCCCTCTTGGCTTCCCGCATCCTTCCGATGGCCCTCCTCCTGGCCACAGCGCTGACCGTCAGTCTCCTGTCCGCCCAGCGCGAACTCATTGCCGTGCGAGCCTGCGGTATTGCGGCATCACGAGCATTAGCCCCGATTTTTCTCATCGCGGCACTCATCACACCAGCCTATTTCCTCTTTAATGAAATCGTCGTCCCTCAAACAAACGCGCTGGCTGACCATCTCAAAGAAACACAGATCAAGGACCGCGGCGCAGGGGCACAGCGCCTGGAGAAAGCCATCTGGTATCGTGCCGGGACGCATGCGTATCAAGCAACCCAGCTCGACCCTACGCTCGGGAAAGCTCAAGACCTTTCGATCTATGAGCTGGGAGCGAACGGCTTGCCAGTGAGCCGCACGGACGCACGCTCAGCCTCTTATGTTGGGCAGGGTATGTGGGAACTGGTTGACCCGGTGCGGGTCGAAATCTCAGAGCAAGGATTACGGACCACGCCTGCTGAGCCCCTGACCCAGCTCGGCACGACGCCCCGTAAAAAAAAGGTGGATACCAAGAGTTGGAACGTGCAGCGGCTCACCCAAGAGATACGGGAAGCGGAAGCCGCAGGATATCAGGCTACAACCTATCGGGTAGATCTGCACGCCAAGCTTGCCCTGCCGTTGACCTGTCTCCTCTTCCCGGCGGTCGTCTTGTTCTTTGCGGTACACGGACCACCATTTCCTGGTCCGGCGCCGACGTTCTTTGCCAGCATCATCCTCGGGGTGAGCTACATCGTCCTGTCCGATGTCTTTATTTCACTCGGCTATGGCGGCTTCCTCCCACCGAGCCTTGCCGGTTGGAGTGTCTCTGGGCTCCTGTCCATACTTGCCGTCGGATTCGCTCTCCGCCTCAAAAACTAGGTGTTCCATGCGCGCTCCGGCTGTTATTTTTCCCCTGAGATATATCGGTACTATATCTCAGGTCAGGCTGCTACTTATTTTGTTGTGGCTTACCTGTGGCCTGCCGATGAACGCTGGCTGTACGGCCACTAGTGACACGAGCCAAGAAGACACGTCTTACACAGCCGCACGGAACCGCATGGTGATAGAGCAGATAAAGAAACGGGGAATTCAGGATGAACGCGTCTTACACACGCTCACGACCGTCCCGCGGCATCTGTTTATCCCGCCAGCCTACCGGGATCATGCTTACGACGATGGCCCTCTCCCCATCGGTCAGGGACAGACCATCTCCCAGCCCTACATCGTGGCGCTCATGAGCGAGCGTTTGGAACTCAGCGGCGATGAGCGCGTGTTGGAAATCGGTACGGGCTCAGGCTATCAGGCTGCGGTTTTGAGCCTCCTGGCGAAACAGGTGTATTCCATTGAGATTGTCCCCCAACTGATGTCCACAGCGAGTCGGCTGCTCGCACAACTCGGTTATGACAACGTGACGGTGCTACTCGGAGATGGGAACGTTGGTTGGGAAAAAGAAAAACCGTATGACGCGATTATTGTCACTGCCGCCGCACCCCATATTCCTCCTGCGCTGATAGAACAACTCGCCGAAGGCGGGCGTATGGTCCTGCCGGTTGTCCGCGGCGAGGAGCAGTACCTCCTGAGACTGCGGAAACAGCAGGGCCGGATTGTTGAGGAAGACTTGGGGCTGGTCCGGTTTGTCCCGTTAGTGGGAGGGGCATCGTAGCACAACCCGGCGCTGCTCCAGGGCACAAGCCCACACGGCTGCCCTTGGAGCAGCGGTCAAACCGCTCGTTATTCTTTCTTCCCCCCCGCATGCACAATCAGTTGCGCAGAAACGTGGGCGGGGTGCAGCTGACACTTCACATCAAACAGACCGGCTTTGTCTGCCACAAACTCGACCGTCTTGGTCTCGCCGCTGTTGACCACCTCTTCGACGCCAAAAGCCGGAATGGAAAAACCGTGGTTGGGCGGGTCGCCGGGAATCTTATTCACCACTGTGATCTGGACCTTCTCGCCTTGCTCGGCAATAAGCACGGACGGAACAAACATTTTTGCGCCTTCATACAAGACGTTTACGACCGTAAATTTCCGAGTCGCAGCCATCTCTCCCTCAGCGTGCTGGTCGGCCCAGGCCGCGGGTGCGACCGTCACCGCGAGCCGAGTGCGAGCAGGCTCAGCGTTGTTCGTGTGATTCTCCACCACTGCTGGATCATACCATCCTCCTTCACTACGTTAGGATAATGATTGTAGTGAGCCCAGGTGGGCCGAGCTCAACGTGCTGCCTGTTACAAGGAGGCGAGCTGGATAGTCGGGTGTCGGTTCGGGCTAACCGCAGGAGAGTTTATAGCAGTCCCTCGCTGGGACGTGGAAAAGGCCACCATGCGATGATTGCAACGGGACCGCCTGTTCGTTCGCTTCCAGGGCTGACCCTCCCGTACTTCCTTGCTATGATGCGCCGACATGTCCGCCCACGCCGCCTTCAAACTCGTCTCGGACTTTCAGCCCCAGGGTGACCAGCCCCAGGCGATTGATCAACTCACCCAAGGCTTGCAAAACGGTCTGGATCGGCAGGTTTTGCTGGGCGTCACCGGCTCGGGCAAAACCTTTTCCATGGCGCATGTCATTGCGCGGCTGCTAGGTCGTTAACCGGCCGGCACTGGTGATGGCGCCCAATAAAACGCTGGCAGCCCAGCTCTACAGCGAATTCAAAGAACTCTTCCCTGAAAATGCGGTGCGCTACTTCGTCAGTTATTACGATTACTACCAACCCAACAGAGATTAAAGGCTACGAACGCCTACGTCCCCCAGAGCGATACCTATGTGGAGAAAGACGCCTCGATTAACGAAGAAATCGATAAGATGCGCCACTCCGCGACCAAGGCGCTATTAGAACGGCGCGATACCATTATCGTCGCCAGCCCGGTGTCTCGTGTATCTATGGGCTCGGGTCGCCCGAATCATATTTCGACCTCATCCTCTTTGTCGAAGAGAGCAGCGAAGTGAACCGCGACGCGCTGCTCCGCAAGCTGGTCGATATTCAGTACCAGCGCAACGACTTTGACTTTCATCGCGGCACGTTTCGGGTACGGGGCGATGTGGTCGAGGTCTTTCCTGCCTATGAAGAGAGCCGGGCGATTCGGATTGAATTCTTTGGCGATACGGTTGAGGCGATTGCCGAGATCGATCCGCGCAGAGGCAAGGTCCTGCGGCGGCTGGATAAAATTGCTATCTATCCGGCAAGCCATTATGTCACCACCTCCAGCCGGCTGAAGCGCGCCACGCAGGCCATCCAAGAGGAACTGACCGAACGGCTCACAGAGCTGCAAAAGGAAGACAAGCTCGTTGAAAGCCAGCGCTTGGAGCAACGCACCCGGTACGATTTAGCCCTCTTACGAGAAATGGGCTTTTGTCCGGGTATCGAGAATTACTCGCGTCATCTGGATGGCCGACAACCAGGCGAACCGCCCCATACGCTGCTCAACTATTTTCCTGACGACTACCTCGTCTTCATTGATGAAAGCCATGTCACCGTTCCTCAGATTGGCGGCATGTACCGCGGCGACCGCTCGCGCAAGACCACCCTGGTGGAGTATGGTTTTCGTCTGCCCTCCGCGCTGGATAACCGCCCCCTCAGCTTTCATGAATTCGAGCACCGCGCCGGCCAGACCGTGTATGTCTCAGCCACGCCGGGTGACTATGAACGCGAGCAGGGCAAAGGCCGCATTGTTGAACAGCTCATTCGTCCCACCGGCCTGCTGGACCCCGAAATTGCGGTCCGGCCAGCCGGAGAACAGGTGGATGATCTCCTGGAAGAAATTCGGCTGCGGAGTGAAAAAGGCGAGCGCGTGCTCGTAACCACACTGACCAAACGGTTGGCTGAAGACCTGACCGATTACTATCAGGAAATAGGCATTCGGGTGCGCTATCTCCACTCGGATATCGACACCCTTGAGCGCGTAGAAATCATTCGCGCCCTACGCCAAGGCAGCTTCGATGTCCTGATTGGCATTAACCTGCTGCGCGAGGGACTCGATATTCCTGAGGTGTCTCTGGTGGCCATTCTCGATGCGGACAAAGAGGGCTATCTGCGCTCTGAGCGTTCACTGATCCAAACCATTGGCCGCGCCGCTCGAAATATCAATGGGACCGTCCTGCTCTACGCAGATAAAATAACCAATTCGATGCAGCGGGCCATCGATGAAACCCTCCGGCGGCGGCGTCTCCAATCCAAGTATAATAAGAAGCACGGCATCACACCTGAAAGTATCCGCAAAGCCCTGTCTTCGCCACTCGTGACGGTCTATGAAGCCGACCATGTGACGGTTCCCATCGTTTCTGAAGACAGCGCAGACTATAGCGCAGTCCGCGACCTGCCCAGGCTGATTGAACAGACCCGCAGGGAAATGAAGGCGGCGGCGGCGGCGCTGGACTTTGAACAGGCCGCAGAACGCCGGGATCGCTTACAAAATTTGGAACGGCGTGCCCTGGGTTTGCCTGGTGAAGCAGCCGTCTCTCCAGTAGGGATAGGTTTGAAACCCGCCCCTACTGCGCCAGGCACGAAACCGGCCACAAGAGGCCGCAAGAAAAAGACCCCTTCACAGAACTCAAGCAAAGCCCTGTCCCGAGGCCGCCGCGCGCGCTGGCGGGGTTGAAAGGCTGAGTGGAGTCGGCTGGCGCTACGCGGGCTCGACCTACAGGACTCTTCCCCTGCTTTCCGCTAGGGGGGCTCCCGCGTAGGATGTCAGGGTACTTCCACTCCGCTCGCAAACTGCTAAAAGCGGACAGCCAGACGGAACGGTCAAGGAACAGCCATGTCACAAGACCGAAAAGACCCCACCGAACACACGGACGAGATTGCCCACGCTCGCGCCATTCTCAATGTAGAAGCAGAGGCCGTACGTGCTATTCATCTCAACAACGATTTTCTTCGAGCACTGGATATCCTGGAGCACTGTACCGGCAAAGTTATTCTCACCGGCATGGGAAAAGTCGGTATTATTGCCATGAAGATTGCGACCACGCTTTCCTCAACCGGCACCCCGGCCTGTTTTCTGCATCCCGGAGAAGCGGCTCACGGCGACCTTGGACTGATCGGCAAAAACGATGTCATCATCACGTTTTCCAACAGTGGCAAAACGCGCGAGGTTTTGGAAACCATAGATCGAGCAAAACAGTTGTACGACGTACCGCTGATAGCCGTGACCGGTCATCCGCGCTCGCCCATTGCCCGTAAAAGCGACCTGGTTCTCAGTGTTGGTGCCATTAAAGAACCCTGCCCGATCGGCCTGACTCCCTCAGCTAGTACCACAGCCATACTCGCCTTGGGCGATGCCTTGACCCTCGTCCTCATGACCCGCAAACGCTTTACCAAGGCCGATTACGCCAAATTCCACCACGGCGGATATTTGGGTCAACGCGCCCGCAAAGAAGCAGAAGAAGAACTGACCGCCAGAACGTAAAGCCCAAAAGCATTGATCCACCTACTGACCGAGCGGTTGGGGCTGGTCAATGAGGTTGTTCCGCGTGACCAGCTCGAAGCAGAAACCATGAAACTCGCCCAACGCATTGCCCTGCAGGACGCCTATGCGCTGCGGATTGCTAAATTCTCGATGAACCAGATGCAAGACGAAGCCGGCTTTCGGACCGGCGTCACCGGCGCGTTTCAATCGTATGCACTCACGCGCATGTATCGTCTGGAAAAAGGCGAAGACACATTTGCGGGGCCGAAGCGTGCCAAGGAACGCGACGCGGCGTTTGGGGATAATCGCTAAGTGCTACTCCAAACGAAAGCAGGGAAACAGCTCAGCCGCAAGGTGGCGCAATTGATCCATGGTCGCGGCCGCGGGTACAGCCGGAAGAAGCGTGATATGCCGTGCCCCGGCGTCAATATAGCGCTGTAGCGTGGCGGCGCACTCCGAAGCCGGACCGAGCGCGCTGTACTTATCAATAATCGTATCAAAGGATTGGTTGTACTCGGTTGACAGCGTGCGCACAGCGTTGGCTCTCGCTTCTTCGTAGGTCGGGGCGATGCAGAAATAGAGGACAACGCCTCCAGTAAACGTGGTACGCGACGCTTCGTCGCGTTGCTGCCAGTGCTCCAGCGCCTTGTCCAAACTCGTACGAAAACGCTCTGGCGTTACAAAATACGCGAGCCAGCCGTCCCCATACGTCCCGGCCCGCTTCAACGCGGCATCAACTCGGCCACCGACCCAGATAGGCGGATGCGGTTGCTGAAGTGGACGCGGGGCCATATTGGCATTCTCAAATTGCAGGAACTGTCCATCAATCGTCGCCGAAGGATCGGTCCAGAGCGCCTTAATCACCCGCAGCCCTTCAGTGGCACGCCGGCCCCGTTCTCGTAACGCAATGCCGCAGGCTTCATATTCTTTTTGAAACTCGCCTCCAACACCAACGCCTAGAATGGATCGCCCACCGGACAGCCAATCCAATGTGCCTATCATTTTGGCGACCAGGGTCGGATTCCGTAACGGCAGGAGCAGCACCCCGGTGCCGAGTTTGATTGTTGTCGTACGCGCGGCAAACGCCCCCAGCATGGTAAACGGGTCAAGCACCGGGCTGTGCCAGAGCACATGGTCGCGGTAGAAAAGAATGTCATAGCCAAGCTGTTCGATTTCCTCGGCCCAACGACACAGCGTCGGTCCGGAAACCAGCCCGCCCCCAAACCCGCCTAAGGTTGTCCCGAATGTGACCTGGCTCATCTTCCGTATCCTTGACTAGCCGTGTTTGACCACGACTTCGTCGGCAAAACGCTCCATGGCGGTGGTGACATCGCCAGCCCGTAGGGCGTGCATGTTGACCAAGAGACGCTGGACGCCGAGGTCTTCGTACACCGCGAGACTGGCCAGCCCTTCACCGGAGTAGTTCCAGTACGCGGTGATTTCGAGTTCCTGTCTGTCACGGCCCTGTCGGTCACACTCTTCTGCCAGCGCCTGCATATGTGCCCGGTAGTCGTCCAGGTCTTTGCCAATCACATACCAGCCGTCGCCATATTTGACCGTGCGCCGGATGGCAGATGCCGTCACACCCCCAATGACCAGCGGCACTCCACCCGCCTGCACGGGTTTGGGGTGCATGCTAAAGCCCTGCCAGTTGACAAACTCGCCGCGGAAATCGATCTCCTCACCGGTCCAGACTGCCTTGAGCGCTTCGAGATATTCGTTGGCCCGTTTTCCCCGTCGCTCGAATGGAACGCCGATAGCGGCAAACTCCTCACGCAGCCAGCCTATGCCCAGGCCGAGCATCAGTCGTCCTTGGGACAGATGATCAATCGACGCGGCCCATTTGGCCAAATAGAGCGGGCTCATCTGGGGCAGGATGTTGACTCCGGTACCCAGCCGAAGCGTGTTGGTTGCCGAGGCTATAAAGGTTAATGCAACCAAAGGGTCGATAATCGGTGCGTCAGGTTTGAACGGCAGTTTTCCGTCCGGGTTGTAGGGATACACAGAGTCATAGCGCTTGGGAATGATCACATGCTCCGCTGTCCAAACGGACTCATACCCGAGCGCTTCCGCTTTTTGGACAAACGGAATCAGCATGTCCGGGTATGTGAATTCACGCAGGTTAATCGGGACGATACCGAATTTCATACCTTACTCCTTCCGAGGGAAGAGCCGTCCAGGTGTTTTCAGGAGTCTACGCCCGACCAGGAGGCTCGAAGGCGGCGGGTAAGACTATAGCCGCCCGATTTCCTCATCATGCCTGCCGTTTGGGTGCTTTTCCTGAAGGGAATCAAGGTCGGCTCAGAGACTATTCGACTCGTTGCTTACATCATTCCCGTGTTCCCAGCGACAGTCCGGCTGCCGGCACCCTCTTCCATCTGCTGCACGGCAAAGATGGAACGGTAGCCGGCGGACCAGTCGGGCGGCATGAGGCACGGGCGCGGGTCGAAATCGATCCACTTCGCGGCCTCGCCACGGATAATTTGATTCGAGAGCGGGAACCGGTCTGTCAGGTTTGTGAGCGTAATGGCATCGGCCGCCGCGTACGTCTGGAGGAGGAGGGGCCGCATGCGCGGCGAGTGATTGGGCATCGACCCGTGGACCATACGGCAGTTATGGACGGTCACAGAGCCTCTCGGGCCTTTCAGCCACACGGCATTCTGTGTGCCAACGCGGGCCACATCCCGGCCGTTGAGGGCGCCGGTCCACTCATTGTTCTCGTTGTACAGATCAAAGAGCGGTCCCTTATGGCTTTCAGGAATCACCCCCATCGGCCCCATCTCCTCGTCCACATCGCTCAGGTAGACGCCAATCGTGAGGGGTGAATAATTGGTGTGCGGCCAGTACTGAATATCCTGATGCCACTTCACCTCTTCGCCCCCAGCCGACCATTTGAAGTTGAGCTTTGAGTGGTGGTATTTCACGTTCGGACCGAGCAGGTCTTGGGCGAGGTCGGCCAGCGGTCCTTCAAACGTAAACTCGCGATAGACCGGATGCGTATCGACCGGGCTAAGGAGACGCCGCAGGCGGGGATTGCTCGGGGTATGACTCGGTTCCACGTCAAAGAGTTTTTTGGACGGGGTTGCTACCCTGCTCTGCTCAATGAACTCGTTGGTCGTTGCCCAGAGGGTATCCAGCCAGTCATCAGAGATGAATTTCTCCAACAGCAGATATCCCTGATCGAAATAAAACTCACGCTGCTCTTGGGTGAGGACCTTTGGGCTATGGGCGAGGATCTCTTCCGTTTTCATAGTGTCTCCCTCTGTTGTGGACAGGCCGAAGCATATCAATCGCCAAAGCTGGTCCCGACCAGACGAGCCGATTCAACGAGGGGATGATCCGGGGAGACCAGTTTCTTTTTCCCAGCTATTTCTTCCAAGGGTACGGGGCGGATTTTCTGGTCCTGCACGGCCAGCATAAAGCCGTCACGGCCTTCTTGCAGAAACTGCGCACAGCGCGTGCCCAGCCAGGTGGCGAGGACACGGTCTGTGGCTGAGGGTGTCCCACCGCGTTGGAGATGACCAAGAATGGTCAGGCGCGATTCCTGGCCCGTGAGACGTTCCAGCTCTTCAGTCAGATGAATCGTATGTCCGATGTGGGCTTTATGGAATTTTTCGAGCTTGCCGGAAGCCTTTTCTTTTTCATCTTTGTCTTTCGCATTCCTTTTTTGGGAGACGAGCGCCTCAACCTTTTCTGCAGCGCTTATGGACATCGCACCTTCTGCGACCACAACAATACTAAAATGTTTCCCCTGTCGGGTGCGATCTCGAATCGTTTGTGCAACACGTTCAACCTTATAGGGAATTTCCGGGATAAGAATGACATCCGCCCCACCAGCCGTCCCGGCCTGGAGGGCGAGCCAGCCCGCCCTATGGCCCATGACCTCGACTACGATAATGCGGTCGTGACTGGTCGCGGTTGAATGCAGGCGGTCTAGGGCTTCGGTCGCAGTGTCCACAGCAGTGTTGAACCCGAAGGTCACATCGGTCTTGGCAATATCGTTGTCAATTGTTTTCGGCAGGGTGATGATACTCAAACCGGCCTTTTTGAGACGCAACGCATTTTTCTGCGTGCCGCCTCCGCCCAGACACACCAGCGCATCCAAATGATGCCGGCGGTAGGTATCAACAATCGCATCCGTCATGTCATGGATTTTGCCACCAATGGACATCCGGTGCGGTTTGTCTCTGCTCGTGCCGAGAATGGTTCCTCCGTCGGTGAGAATACCCGAGAACGCTTTACTGTCTAACTCCAGTGTCTGGTTCTGAACCAGGCCGCGAAAACCATTTTGAAAACCGATCAGCCGAATATCATACGCATCCAGGCAGGCCTTGCCGATTGCGCGAATTGCGGCATTCAGCCCTGGACAATCACCGCCGCTGGTTAAAATTCCTACGTATTGCGCCATGCCTGTGTGCCTCTATTATGGTCTACGTCTACTCGATATCGAGAGCGAGTCAAAAAATCCAGTCTATACAAGAGAATGCAACGGACGGTAGCCGACCGTGAAGGCGAAAACAAGTTGGCCGCGGCATACAAACGCATAATGAGGAGGGCAAACGCATGCAAACAGAAGAAACCCGGGCCTTAATCAAAACCTATTACGAAACGCTGCCGACCGGAGATCGGAAAAAGCTGGCGTCTCTGTTTACCGAAGACATTGTCTGGTATCCACCCCAGAGTGCGCCGATTGGTGTCATTGAAGGTCCAGAGGCGGTGGCCGCCGAACTGGGCGGCGATACACCCAAAAAAATGTTCGACATGAAGACCTTCCGCCTGACCATCCATCGTATTCTGGCTGATGGAGATACTGCGGTTGTTCAGCACGCCATCTCTGCCAAGTCCAAAGAAGGCGAGCAGTACGATAACGAATACTGCTGGGTGTATCAGTGTCGCGACGGCAAAATCGCCAAGATCGAAGAGTACGCGGATACGCTCAAGGCCGCCCGGATTTTCAAGTGGGTGTGAGTGAGAAATATGGGGGGCTCAGACTCGTCCGCCCCCCACAACACGGTAGATACCTCGTCTCACGGAAGCATATCCGCCATTGAGTGTTTACTGGGATTGATCGTCGTCCCCTGGTATCTTTTCGGATTGCTCCTCGTATCCTGGGTCAGGTCCCCCCGCTGGTTCGACGGTTACTTCGATAGTATCAGCCCCATACTTCTCAGCCAGAAATCTTTCCCGGTAGAGGGAATAGGCGGCGTCACAGACTTTTGTCGTATAGTGCGCGTTATAACCACCGCCTACGACCGCGCCTACGACCGGAACAAATTGAGCCAACTTCGCTTTGGTAAGACGTATGCCCAGCGCCTTTGATATTTGTTGGATGATCTTCACAAAGGCGTGCCCCTCAAGAGTCTTCCATGTTTTCTTTTTAGCGGCATCCTGAGCAATTCTTACGAGTTGGGCCATTGCGATTGCTTTTGCTGCATCATTTGGGCTAGACGCTAAGCCCAATATATTCATGGCGAACAGGCGTTCTTGTTGTAAAGAAACGTCAAAGCCGTAATACGTGGCATATTCGCCAATCGCACGAAGGTTCAGAGTCACGAGGGCCGGGATGTCAACAGCAATTCCAAGGGCACCGGCAACACCCGTAGCCGCACCCTCTCCAAGCGCCAAACCCTTGTACTTTGCGGCGAGCCAGCCAACCACTTTATCAACATCCTCTAGGTCGAGAGAGAAAATATCGGGACGTTCATGAATATCATGGCCGGCGGTACGAAATTCCTTGTAAATAGCCTCCGGTCTTACCGACCACTGAGCAAAGTCATTCAAGACATTAAAAATACCTCCAATGGCTTTTTTGATCACAGTTCCTAAGAGGGGGGTTTCCATAATGAAATCCCCAGCTTTATCGAGGGGCCGGTTTATTATTTGCATGGCTCGGCCAAACCAACTGGTTTTTTGAGTTTTCCACGCGTGAATTTGCTCAAGAGCGCTACGTTCGTAGGCTGACATTGGCATATTTATTATCCATCTCCTTTTGAAAGATACTCTATGCACTTCAGGCGCAGAACGATTTGATGAGCAAAGATATAGCTCTTACGGTGTGCAATTCGACGACTGTCAAGCTGACGGGACAAGAATATATAGCCTGCTCTGAAGAAGGTGCAAGTAAGGTGTGCCTGATTGTCCCGCCTGCCCAGAACCGTTAAAACGACTCCCTACTACCGACACACGAGGGAAGCAAACAATGAGCGAACGACCGTTTAGGGTGCTGGGGATTCAACAAATCGCCGTGGGTGGGCTGGATAAGAATCCACTGCGGAAGTTTTGGGTCGATACCCTGGGGCTGACCCTGAGCGGCAATTATCGCAGTGAGAACGAGAATGTGGATGAGGATATTGCGGTGATTGGCTCGGGACCTCTCAAGCTGGAAGTGGACTTGATGCAGCCTATCGATCCCGAGAAACGGCCTAAGGTCCAGGACCCGCAGCTGAACCATATTGGTCTGTGGATCGACGATCTGCACGCAGCCGAAAAATGGCTAGCAGAGCAAGGCGTACGCTTCACGCCGGGCGGCATTCGGAAAGGCGCGTCCGGCTATGATGTGTGTTTCATCCATCCCAAGGGGAACGTGCGTAGAGTTTCCGCTGTGTGGTGAGGGCGTATTGATTGAGTTGGTACAGGCTCCGGCTGAGGTAGTTGCGGCGTTGTCGTGAGAGGGGAAACCCACCCCGGTCCTTCGACAAGCTCAGGACCTCCCCTCCAAGGAGGGGATTATATACTAAAGTGCCCAATTTCCCCCGCACCTAAAGCCAGAGTAGCGTACTGGCTTTCTGTTTCTCAACTTATAGTCGTGGGAAGTTAGGCACGAACAATCATTCAAAGGAAGGATTTGGACTGATGCCGATAGCGAAGACAGACTGCCCCCATTGCGGTGCCCCCTTCTACCCACAATGGGAAGCCGCGGACCTCAAAACAGCCAGCCCAGACCGCACCCAAGGCACCCTTGTGGGTCGGACGTGGACGACAACATGCACGTCTTGCGACAAGGTGATAATCGAATTTGGAGCTGTGGTAGATAATGTACCGGCGGAGGAATGGGATTCCCAGCAGGTTTTCCCCGTTCCACCAGAAACGGTCATCGAGATCATCATCAAAGTATTCATCGATTTGGAGAATATCCGCCGCCGTCAGGAAGGCGCACCCAAAATGACAGACGATGAAGAGGATGCCCAGCGAACATCCTTGCGAGGGTTCTTCAAAGACGCTTGGGAAACCGTGAAGACCGGAGGCGACGCGGTGCAGGTTATTGGCAAGTACCTCCCATTCTTCCAGACGTTGCTTGCCCAACTACCGCCGCCTTCCTGAAGATTATCCCTCTGAAAAAATGTTCATGTCCCCCTCACACAGCATAATAGAATAGTTGAGAGTAGAGAGACTGGGGTGCTACCCTAGTTTTTGGTGTCAGGGTTTTTGGGTACTATTGTATGCAATTCCCTCCGAGGAGGGGATTTTCCGGGGAATTAGGAAGGGCAACCACGGGGGGTTGCCCCTACACTATGCCTTCCCCAACTCCCAGATTCTTCACTTTCCGGGTACTCGGTACATTCGGATCGGATGGGGCGTGCGGTGGAATTCGGGCAGGTCGCGCCAGGGCCGACCGGCGGTGATACCGCCATCTACGGCTAGAGCCTGACCGGTCACAAAACTCGAATCATCACTGGCCAGCCATAAGGCGGCTTTGGCGATCTCTTCAGGTTCACCAACCCGACCGAGCGGATGCAGATGGGCCGCGCCTCTGCGCAGACCAGCAACCTGTTTGTCCGTTGGCGACGGCCGGCCTACGGCGAGGGGCGTCACAATCGCGCCCGGACAGATGCAGTTCGCTCGAATATTGAACTCGCCGAGTTCCAATGCAACCGACTTGGTCAGATGAATCACCCCCGCCTTTGCCACACTATAGAGGTGGGTCGCCATGCCGGCTTCAACCCCGGCAGCGCTGGAGGTGCTGATAATACTGCCGGATTGCTGTTTCTTCATGACAGGCGCTGCGTGTTTCATGCCGAGAAATACGCCTTTGAGCAGCACATCAAAAGTCATATCGTAGTCTTCAACGCTGATACTCTCTATCGGTCCCAGCGCGCCACCAAATCCGGCGTTATTATAGATACAGTCTAAGCGTCCCCAGCGTTCGACCGCGGCATCAATGGCCGCTTTGACCTCAGACTCCTGGGTCACGTTCACTTGAACAAAAGCGCCTTGGTCTCCCAGCTCTTCGGCGACTTCCTGGCCCTTGTCTGCCTGCATATCGGCAACCACAACACGCGCCCCTTCTGCGGCGAACAGGCGAGCTGTTGCTGCGCCAATACCGCTGGCTCCGCCTGTAATCAAAGCGACTTTTCCGTCCAGCTTGCCCATCTTCTCCCCCTTATTCTTTGCTCCGCTCTTTGCTCTCTGCTCAATGACCGGCGTCTGCTTGTGGTCGCTGTTCCGGAGAGAGCGAGAGCACGTAAAAGACCAGGTCCCAAAGGTCATTTGGCTCCAATACCTCTTCGTATGCCGCCATAGACGAGCCGTCCATGCCGTTGGCAATACGTCGATAGATATCACCAGGCGTATGGCCACCCCGGAAATTCCATTTGTGGGTTAAATCGCGCGGTTGGACAGGATCGCCCTCCGAAGTTTTCAACTCCTGACCCGAGCGCCCATCGCCCCTGCCCTCCACCCCATGACAGCTTGGACAGCCGGAATCCACATACACCGACGCGCCGCGGGCAATACGTTTCTGCGTCACTTGGGGTGGAGCGGAAACCGGAGTTGGCGGGGTCCCTGACTCGGGTGCAAACCGCTTTGAGAATTGCTTGATGTAAGCGACAACCTCCTGCCGCTCCTGGTCGCTGAGGATAGCCTCAAACGCCGGCATCCCACTCCCGGACAGCCCTTTTGACACGATTCGGAACAGGTCGGCATCGGTGGGTGGACTCCCGGTGGGTGTGGAACGATAGCGGAATGAGCCATGCACGAAGTCACGCGGTCGTGGAAGCCAATTCAGGGCAAGCGTCCCCTGCCCGTCACCAGCCACGCCGTGACAGCCACTACACTGGCCGGCGTATATGGCTTTGCCTCGTTCTGGCGTAGCGGGTTGCTCAGCGGCCTCGTCGTGAGGAACGGCAGGGGATCGATCGTACTCCCGAAAGAATGCGGCAACGGCACAATCAGTCAAAAATGAGGACAAGTCACTCCGCAGTCGGTCTGCCAGATAGATCGTCGTTCGATCTTGTCCAAGTGCAATTGAGGCAGACTGTCCGTCTGAGGCAATGCTGAGCAGCCGGGCATTGAGAAGAGGCAACGCCGGGCTTTTGGGTGCGGTGACGCTTTGAAAAAACTCTTGCCAGGGGCGCAGCGTCTGCGCATCCAGGCCGGACAATCGCTCGGCAAGATCAACGCTGAATATGCCGCCACGAGAGGAAAAAAATACTGGAAAATCAGTGTCTCGCCAGCGGCGTTCGACGATCATATGTCCAAGGGCCTGTCCGAAAGGGACGACCACATCCTTTTGCCAGGCAGTGTCTTTGGCCCAGCGGAAGATGATGCCGGGCGGCGCATCTTTTCTCGTTTCCCGGTTCAGTTCTTGGCCCAGTCCAACGAGCTGAAAGGTATAGATTTTTTTCGCCTTGGCCCATGCGAGAAACGCCGACCAGCGTGGATTGCCGGGAGTCAAGGTGAAGGTGTCTGACCGGAGAGCCGCGGCCGGATTATAGCTCGTTCGGATATCGCTACAGGCTGGTGTCTCCGCAGTGGGAGAAGAAAGCAGAGCGGAACAGTGCAAGAGCAATACGAGCGCAACAGAGCACCGACCAACTTTTCTCAGCATCGTATTAATTATGCTGCACCGCGGGCAGATTACAAATCGACTTTAATGCTCAACTCTCGCAACTGTTTCGTATCGACCCCGCCCGGCGCTTGCGTCAGCAGGCACTGGGCGCGGGCCGTCTTGGGAAAGGCAATGACTTCACGCAGCGAATCCATACCGGCAAACAACATGGCCAGGCGGTCAAATCCCAGGGCAATCCCACCGTGGGGAGGAGCGCCATACGAGAGTGCTTCCAGGAGAAACCCGAACTTCTCTTGGGCTTCAGCCTCACCAATGCCCAGCAAGGCGAAAATCTTTTGCTGCACGTCCTGGTGGTGAATTCTGATACTGCCGCCACCAAGTTCGACGCCATTCAGCACAATATCGTAGGCAAGCGCCCGGGCCTGACCTGGGTCGGTCTCAAGCAGGGACACATCCTGGTCATTGGGCGCAGTAAACGGATGATGTTTGGCCACATAGCGCTTTTCGTCCGTGTCGTATTCGACCAACGGAAAGTCCGTCACCCACAGGAAACGCATGTCATCCTTGGGAATCAGCCCGAGTTTGCCGCCAAGATAGAGACGCAGGCGCGACAGCACCTCGCACGCCACCTTTTCCTGGTCGGCAATTATCAAGAGCAAGTCGTTTGGTTTGAGACCAAGAGCGGATTCAATCTCTTTTTTCCGGTCGTCATTCACAAACTTCGCCAGCGGCGACTGCCAACCGGCAGCAGTCAGACGAATCCAGGCCAGGCCTTTCGCCCCAAAATCCTGGGCCAGCGGAATCAGGTCATCCAGCTCTTTGCGTGAGAACGGATCGTTCGACACAATCAGCCCGCGCACCACACCCCCCTCAGCAACGATCTGACGAAAGACCTTGATGTCGGTCTGGCTGAACAACGCGGACATCTCCTGGATTTCCAAGCCAAACCGAATGTCAGGTTTATCATTCCCAAAACGGGCCATGGCCTGACTGTACGCCATCCGGGGAAACGGGGCGGGGACGTCTATACCTTTTACTTCCTTACACAACCGGACCAGCATGCCTTCAATGAGCCGGAAAACATCGTCCGGGCGGACAAACGACATTTCAATATCGATCTGGGTGAACTCGGGCTGGCGGTCGGCCCGTAAGTCTTCATCCCGAAAGCAGCGCACGATCTGGAAGTATTTTTCCATCCCGCTCACCATGAGCAACTGCTTAAACAACTGCGGGGACTGCGGCAGGGCATAAAATCTACCTGGATTGACCCGGCTCGGCACCAGATAGTCGCGCGCGCCTTCCGGGGTACTCCGGGTCAGGACGGGTGTTTCGACCTCAAGAAAGTCTTCCCCATCAAGATAATCGCGCACGACTTTGGCCAGCCTGTGACGCAAGCGTAAGTTCTCGAACATCTTTGGCCGGCGTAAATCAAGATAGCGATACCGCAAGCGCGTATTCTCCGCCGGTTCGGTCTCGGCATCAATGGGAAACGGCGGGGTGCGCGACGCATTGAGCACCCGTAGCTCTTCCACTACGAGCTCAACTTCTCCGGTCGGCAGATTCGGATTAATCGTCTCCGGCGAGCGCCGTTCCAGCCTGCCCCTCGCGGCTACCACATATTCCAGGCGCAGCTCTTTCGCCCGCGCATGGGCGGCTTGGCTGACTTGCGGGTTACAGACAATTTGCACCAACCCGGAACGGTCGCGGATGTCGATAAAAGTTACTCCGCCATGATCGCGCCGGGAATGCACCCAGCCCATTACCGTCATAGGTCGTCCGACTTGGGTCACGCGGGGCTCCCCACAGTAGCAGCTCCGCTGCCAGTCGCCTAAAGACTCCACACGATCTCCCTTGTGCTGTTACCTGGCAGGGGACTATTCCGGCCAGGGTTATGATTATGCCCAGAATGCATGCTCGTCTTGTGAGGGGCGGTAGTATGCCAGAGGGCGTTCGATCGATCAATGCTGAGGGGTAAAGAATGCTTCAAGCTGCCTCACTGCCTGCTGGGGTAGTGCCGCGATCTCTCCGGCGGCCGTATTTTCCCGGACCCGTTCCAGGCGCGAGGTGGCGGGCAGCAGAATCGCGTCTTCGGATTTTGCCAGGAGGTAGGCGAGCAGCGCCTGCCCCGGAGTTGTCACCCCATAGGGCTCCAGGAAAGACAGGTCGTGCCGTTGCAGGACACGCAGCAGTTGGGAGCGATTAAAGATGGGGCACAGCGGCGTCATGATTAAGACACCCATATTACACTGCTGGGCCAAGGGGAGGATGGCATGTTCGGCTTCTCGCTCTCCGACATTGTACGGAATCTGGATCGTATCAAAGATGCCGGTTTGCATGGCCGCCATCATTTCCGGGAACATGCTGGTTCGATAGTCCGTAATGCCCAGAAACCGAATGCGGCCCGCGGCCTTGTATTCTTCAAGGAGCGGAGCAACTGTGCGCCAAGCCGCCATATTATGGACCTGCATGAGGTCAATAACTTCGACCTGAAGTTTCTGGAATGATGCTTCGATGCGGCGCTGAGCGGAGGCGCGATCCGTCGCCAGGACCTTGGTTGCGATAAGCACGGCCTCGCGCCGTCCCCGCAGCGCCCGGCCTAGCACGCTTTCCGCCTCACCATACATGGGCGCGGTGTCAAACAGATTCACCCCACAAGCCAAGGCTTCGGCCACCAGCCGTCCGACATGCTCGATCGCCCGCTCTCCCTGCACATCGAACGCATTCCACGTGCCCATGCTCACGGCACTGACGCGCAGGCCGGTTCGACCCAGAGTGCGGTATTGCATCGCCATCCTCAGTGAAGAGCGCCTGACACCAGTCTAATACAACACTTCCGCCGCTTTGAATTGGGCAATCTCCTCGTCCGTATATCCCAGCAGGTCCTTCATCACATACTCAGTATCCTGACCCATGAGTGGAGCGGCGGAACGGACGCCGTTTGGCGCGGCGGTGAGCCGCCACGGAATGCCGATATGGGTCTGGACCTCCACCTCGGCATGCGGCAAGCGGGCAAAAAAGCCACGTGCGTTCAAATGCGGGTCCTCGCTCAGGTCTTTACTATTCATTGACGGAAAGGCCGCCACCCCCACGGCCTGGAGCGTTTCCGTTACCTCCCATTTCGTTCGCTCTTTGGTCCACTCCGTCAGGAGGCGTTCGAGTTCATCTTCGTTGGCTTTGCGGTCTGCCGCGGTGTGAAAGCGGGCGTCCTGACCGAGCTGGGTGTGGCCGATGGCCTGGCACAACGCCTGCCACTCTTCATCCGTCCCGCAGACGATGCTGACCCATTCATCCTGGTCGGCCTCCTGCCCGGCACAGCGGAAGCAGTTATGCGGAGCCATCCACGCATCCCGATTGCCTCTGCGAGGCGGTTGGGTTGTATTCATGGCGTAGTCCATCCAGCCTTCCGCCAGTAATGCCGCCATGGTTTCCCATAATGAGGCATCAATATGCTGCCCTTTTCCAGTTCGCTTTCGTGCGGCCACAGCAGCAGTAACGGCCACGGCAGCGTTCAGACCGCCGTTTGGGTCACCATACGAAATGCCAACTTCCTGGGGACCGCTCTCGGGATAGCCAGTCAGCGAAGACAGGCCGGTCAAGGGCACGATGGCCGGACCATAGCCCATATAGTTTTTCTGTGGTCCTGTATGTCCATAGCCGGAAATTGAGGCCATGATCAGATCAGGATGACGTTGTGTGAGCTCCTCATAGCCTATGCCCAGGCGCTCCATCACGCCCGTCGCAAAATTTTCCACCACAACATCAGATTTCTCAATCAGAGCTTTCACAATAGGCAGGGCTTCCGGTTTACTCAGGTTGAGCAGGGTACTCTTTTTGCCCTGATGCCATTGGTTGAAATAGCCCGAACGATTGAGACTCGGCTCCATGCCTGTCGGATAAATGGGGACCCGTCGTCCGAGGTCAGGGCGCACGTGAGATTCAACCCGAATGACCTCTGCGCCAAGATGGGCCAGTTGTAAGGCACAGTATGGCCCTGCCCACGCCCAACTGAAATCAATAACACGAAGACCCTCAAGGGGCAGCGTGTTGTTGGGGGTTGGGGACTGGGGGTTCGGGGTTGGGGGGGCTGATTTGCCCAAAATATCGTCATTATGCTCGCCCAGCAGGGGGGCCGGGCGGCGAATGGCCCACCAGGGCTCTTTGAGCTGGTAGGGTGGGCCCAGATGGGTCAGTGTCCCGGCCTTCGGGTGGGTCACGTCAACAAAAAAATTGCGGGCTTTGAGCTGTTCCTGTTGGGCCATGGTTTCCATGGACAATACGGGGGCAAAACAAATCCGGCGCTCCTGGCCGGCCTCGAAGAGGTCCTGGACTGTCCAGCCCCGCATCCATTCGTCGAGATAGGTCTTGAGCACGTCCCAGTTCTCAGCGCGGACAAAGGGATCTTTGAATATTTCCCAACTCGCCCACTCGGGATTCCCCATGAGATCAACCAGGCGCTCCCACTGATCCTGCTCCACCGTTACCACAAAGATCAGGCCGTCCTGACACTGATACATGCCCCAGGGATAGAGCAGGCGTCGACCCAGCCGGGATGCCACCTGCCCCATATAGGAGTAGTAGACAAAGTTTTGTTCCAGGAAGGACGCCACAAACTCCTGAATCGAAAGATCGATATGCTCACCCTGGCCGGTTTCGTAGGCTTTGCTATACGCGGCCAGGCTGGTCATGGCCGCAGCCAGCCCGCCCTGAAAGTCGGCTTGGTGGCCGGCCGCTTTGAGCGGGGGTAAGTCCGGCCAATTTGACGCGCCGGGACTCAGCCAGGCCCAGCCGCCCCCGTGGGCCAAGTTCAATTCATAGGCTCTGTAGTCTTTATACGGGCCGGTCAGCCCAAACGGTGTGATTGAGCACATCACCAAGCTGGGATTCACCTGCTGAAACGCCGTATAGGAAATGCCCAGCTCAGCCATGGCAGGCGGGGCGTAGTTGTGAATGAGCACGTCGGTCTGCGCAATCAGGGCGTGCAGACGTTCAGCGTCCTGGCGGATATCACAGGTAACGCCGCGCTTATTGGTATTCAAATATAAAAAGAGACCACTCTGTTCCGGGTCGGGCTGCCCCTGAGGAAACGGGCCGCGGGCGCGCGCCAAGTCACCACTCGGTTCTTCGACTTTGATCACCTCGGCGCCCAAGTCTGCCAGCAACTTTGTGGCATACGCCGCAGATACCATATTGCCGAGTTCTAATACACGAACGCCTTCCAAGCCGTGCATAACGGATCCTCCTTCTGTGAAGAGTAAATGTGTCCTCCAACAGAGACAAAAAGCTGGACACGTTTACTCTGTGTACCGTAGCGGGCCTATCAAGGCGGCAACAGCGCGTCAACGCGGTCGGCTTCCTGCCGCCCAATTGAGGCGAATATCCCAGGTATAAATTTTGTCTGGCGGGAGTGTCGGGGCGGTTGTGTTATCAACCTGCTCGTACACGTTTGCCGGCGGGCGTAGCGTTGCGTCGCGACCGTAGACAAAGTCCTGGTCTTCGACAATGAGCTTATAGGCCTTATTGAGCAATAAGGCCCGCGCGGGGGATGGGGTAATCAGCTCGTAGACATCCCGTGCCGCGGCAACGGCTGCATAGTTGACCGATCCGTCCGCCCGGTACCAACGCGCCGCCATTTCCGCATTATTGCGAAACTCGGTGCCGCCTCCCACGCGTTCGAGATAGGTCAGGATTTCCCCCTGCTGTTCGTTCATATTGGGCGCATCCGGCATGCCGCGCAGATTGATATAGCCCCAGCCGGCGGCCCCGTCGATTTTGCGCGGGAAGCTATACGTCTTGTCAATCGAAGAGCCGACCGCGTTATGGCAGCCCATGCAGAACATGGTCTCTTCGTAGGTATTGAAGCGCAGCCGTCCGTCCTTGTCCTCAATAAACCCCTGGAGCAGCCAACCCATTTTATTGTACAGACCCGCATGGCCGCGGTCCGGATAATGAGGCAGCGTGCCTTCCAGCTTTTCCTGATATTCCTCGTCGTAGTAATGCGCGAGGATGGTGGGAGACAGGAAATCCCGCTTCAGCATATAGCGCACTTCTTTCATCCGCCGCGCATTCGTGATGCTCCCGTCCGCGCCGACGCCGACATAGCGCACCGTATGCAGGAATTCCGTCCGGTGGGGATAGACATACGGTTCAACCCGCGTATCACTCCCTGCTCCCACATAGGTTGTCGGTCGGGTGAGGGCGTGAATGCGCCCGAGTGCGCCGTCCCCGTTCAGGTCCTGGCCGAGTTGAGTCTCATCAATGGGCAGGCTGCCAATGGTCTCAAAGCCCTTAATCGCGGCTTCGAGAATCGCCAGATTGGCTTTATACACTTCGCGCGAATAGACCCCGTCCTGTGTGTGTCGAAACTTGGCCGGCAACCGGAGCAGCACATCATCGGTAGATCCATTGGTCGGCCAAAACGTGCTCGGAAAGGGTTTATAGGCAAAGGCCACCCAGTGGCTGCCATCTTTGGCAAAGCCCTGCTCATCAAAGGCGGCCGCCCCAGCGGCCAGGTTGTGAAGCCGGGGAATATAGCCCCGAAATTGCACCGCCTCCAATCGGCCGGCCAGTTCGGAAAAATTATCGTGGTTAATCCACGCCTGTATGGCAGCGTCACTCATGGCGGCGACCCGCTCACTACGGTCTTCAAACAGATTCCGCCAGCGATTGGTTTGCCCGGCCTGACTAAAACTGTACGCCCGCTGTAAGCGGGCATCGTTCATCCGATTTTCACGGCCCGGGATATGATCTTGATGACAGACGTAGCACGGATTAAAGCGGCCCTCGGTCCGGGTATAGCATTGCGGAGGGATCACCGCTTCGGGGTTATAGACGCCGACCAGGCCCGGTCCGGGAGAGCGGGGCGGCAACACCTCAGTCCAGCCTCTCAGCAGGGCAACCTTTTGAACTGAAGTGA
Organism: Binatia bacterium; assembly: GCA_963664395.2. GTDB lineage: Bacteria > Desulfobacterota > Binatia > Bin18 > Bin18 > Bin18. The sequence goes on from OY761159.2 coordinate 1,368,085, forward strand.
TTGGATGGGTTGTCGAACGAGGTGGGCGCGTCCTGTCCGCTGTGTGCTGAACAGGCGCGTCTGCCCGTACCTCCGGAAAAACACTAAGAACACTCAATGTAATAAGACTGAGGAGGAGTTTCATTGAATTTTATTTTTTGATCCAAAACCGAAATATCGATAGGACTGCCTTTCGAGACGGTACGCCGTCCGTGCGCCAAAATCATACTTCAGCGGTCTGACCCGAAAACCCGACAGCCGAATGAGGTCATCGGTCCGAAAATCATCCACCAACGGCATATTGCCGTCGGCACTATGCTGGATAGCAAAATACGCTTGGGTCCCGTCTGGCGTAAAAAGAAAACCGGTTGACTCGGCAGACCCATCGGCAATTTTGAACAGTCGCACACAGCCGTCAGACTTGATATCGTCGTCCGCGCCGTCCGGCAGACACGCCCACACATCACTATTCCCCCGGCTCGTCCCATTGTCTTCGATGACAAACAGCACCCCCGTTGTCGGCTGAAAGGCAAGGTTATCCGGCTGACTGAACTCGGGGTTGCCTTCAACGAAACGGTTCAGCACGATCTCCCCCGTTGTCCCGGTTGCCACGGTCACATCCTGATCAATCGCGCATTGCACCTCGCCGTAGTTGCCCCCGGCATGGTTGCCGGTGACGGCGAAGCAGAAGCGAATGGCATCCGGCTGGTCGGGGTCGCTGAACAGCGGATCACGGTGGAGGTCCTCAGGACGGTAATAGGCCGTTGCCCCAGCCGCATTGGCGGCCTCGCGGCCAATGCGGGGTGCACCCGCATCAACAGACGCTGCCGTTGGCGTCAGTGGAATCCAGGCTCCGTTTCCAATCTCGCAACCTTGGCCGAACTGCTGTCGGTCATCCCGACACGACACTTGCAGCGCATAGGTTGTCCCTTCGATAAATGGAGAGTGATCGAGTGACGGGATGTTCCCCGTGCCGGGGTCGTACAGGTTGGCAGGGATGAATTTATACACTGCGCCGCCATCGGTATCGCCCCGCCCATAGCTCCCAGGCCGCTCTTCATCGCCCGCAATCACAACCCCTGTTTCATGCACCAGAAAGCCTTCGTACCGGATCACAGGAAAGGCGGTGCGCTTGATAATGCGATCCGAAGCGTCTCGTCCGGCCTGATCTACGATCCGGGCCGGAGCGCCGCCCTTGCCTCGCGCAAGGATGGTGAACTCGTCAGCCGTCAGAGGGTCAAGGATTTCATACACGGACCCCGCGTCGCTGACGAAGTCTTCTTCGGTTGCGATCACCGTGCCCCACGGCGTGGTCCGAATCCCATCGCAAATCGTCATCCCGCGTACGAGGGTTGTGACGGCCCGTGTTTGCAGGTCAACGACTTGGACGCCCGGTGTCAGCTTATCCCCAACGGCAAAGGACGCACCGCATGAACCGCTCAGGCAGCCGAGGACTTCTTCAATACAGCCGATCAAGTGGGTTGGGTGAGCAGCAGCGTGCGGCCAGAAAGCCATCTGATCCCAGTCCTGTCCGACTTCACGCGAAAAGTATTCTGCCTGAATACCTTTCCGCAGAAAAAGAAACTGCTCCTCCACGGTTTGGGTTGGCGTACGGAAATCGGGTTCTTCTTGACTTGCTGCTTGTAGCGTACACGTCAGGACAAGAGCCGCTGTCGTGAAGAGTGAACGTGTCAACAGCTTGAGAGTAGTGGAGGACACGTTCACTCTTTTGATTACACGCGTGAGACCAAACATCCAGACTCCTCCTCAAGAAAATATGTATAAGGCGGGCAGACAGGTAGTCGCCTACAGCCGGATACGCACCTCAATCGCCCAGAACACGGCTTGGGTCGATTCCTCGACGGTGTGACCAACCGTCGTCAGTCGGAGCGCCGGCTCCGGCGGCGGTTCATACGGGGAGGAGAGGCCGGTAAATTCCTGAATCTCCCCTGCCCGCGCCTTATGATACAGCCCTTTCACATCGCGCTCCTCACACACTTCAAGCGGGGTGTCTACATACACCTCAAAAAAGCGGTCAGCGCCGATGATCTCTGCCGCGTGTTGCCGGTCGGTGTGAAACGGTGCAATAACCGGCACAAGCACAATCACGCCAGCCTGATTAAAGAGCCGCGCGACTTCGGCAATGCGGCGGATATTTTCCGCGCGGTCACCTTCCGAGAAGGTGAGGTCTCGATTCAGACCAAAACGCAGATTATCACCGTCGAGCCGATAGACATGGAATCCTTCCGTATGCAGACGCTGCTCAAGCTGTTCCGCAATGGATGATTTTCCAGAGCCGGACAAACCCGTCAGCCAGACCGTCAGCGCGCGTTGCCGCAGGGCGCGCTGACGCTCAGCAACTGAAATCAACCCGGCTTCCGCCCGGATATGGACTGACTGTTGACCTCCTGTCCGAACGGACACGTTCGGCTGAGCAAGGGGTTCCGGCCGGCGGTCAATAATCATCCCGGCACCGACCGTATTATTCGTCAGACGGTCAATGACGACAAAGGCACCGGTCGCGCGGTTCTTACGGTACGGATCAAAGGCAAGCGGCTTTTCGAGCTCAAATGCACACCGTCCGATTTCATTGAGGGCGAGTTGAGCGGCGTCCTCACGGTGGAGGGTATTCACGTCCATACGATACCGCACCTCGGCAATCACCCCCGGCGTTGTGTTGGTGGTGTGCTTGATAAAATACTGCTTGCCAGGCTGCATGGGCTCTTCAGCCATCCACACCAGCATGGCTTCAAAGCGCGTGGCTATGAGGGGCACATTGTTGGGATGAACGAGCATATCTCCACGACTGACGTCGATTTCGTCTTCAAGCGTCAGGGTCACGGCCAACGGCGGCATGGCCTGCTTCAGTTCCCCCTCAAAGGTATGGATGGCTTTCACCCGGCTTGTTTTGCGTGACGGAAACACCATGACTGCATCGCCCGGGCGCACGATGCCGGAGGCCACCGTTCCACAAAAACCGCGAAAGTCCGGATTGGGGCGATTGACGTATTGGACCGGAAAACGAAAGTCGATCAGATTGGTATCCGAAGCAATATAGACGTGCTCCAACAGGTGCATCAGCGGGCTGCCCGCGTACCACGGCAGGTGCGCGCTTTTGTTCACCACGTTATCGCCGCTCAGCGCCGCCATGGGCAGGAAGTGCACCTCGCCCAGCTCGAGTCGGGCGGCAAAGTCGGTATAGTCTTTGACAATCCGCTCAAAGGCCTCTTGGCTGTAGTCAACCAGATCCATCTTATTGACGGCAACAATAATGTGCTTGATGCCCAACAGAGAGGCGATAAAGCTGTGTCGCCGAGTTTGGGTCAGGACGCCATAGCGGGCATCGATCAGGATAATAGCCAAGTCGCACGTCGACGCGCCGGTTGCCATGTTCCGGGTGTACTGCTCATGACCAGGGGTGTCGGCAATAATGAATTTTCGTTTGGCGGTCGAAAAATAGCGATAGGCAACATCGATGGTGATGCCCTGTTCACGTTCGGCTTTGAGGCCGTCGGTCAGCAGGGCGGGGTCAAATTCCGTATCTGTCGTGCCATGTCGGACCGAGTCTTTTTTCATCGCCTCAAGCTGATCCTCGTAGATCATCTTGGAGTCGTATAAGAGCCGGCCGATAAGGGTGCTTTTGCCGTCATCCACACTGCCGCAGGTCAGGAAGCGCAGCAGGTCCTTGCGTTCATGTTGGGCAAGATAGGCTTCAATATCTGTCGCGATCAGGTCAGACTGGTGAGACATACCGGAGTACCGTTCTTTCCGTGGGAGCGCGGCCAACTTGCCTTAGAAGTAGCCTTCCTTTTTCTTCTCTTCCATGGAGCCGGACTGGTCGAAATCAATGACGCGGCCTTGCCGTTCGGACTGCGTAGCCAGCAGCATTTCCTGAATAATCAACGGCAGGGTGTCGGCCTCGGATTCAATTGCGCCCGTCAGCGGATAGCAGCCCAGGGTGCGAAAGCGGACTTTCTTCAACTGCGGTTGTTCGCCCGGATGGAGCGGCAGACGGTCGTCGTCTACCATAATGAGCACCCCGTCGCGCTCGACAACCGGACGCTCCTTGGCAAAGTACAGCGTCACAATCGGGATGTGTTCGCGGTAGATGTATTGCCAGACATCCAGCTCGGTCCAATTCGACAACGGAAAAACACGGATGCTCTCGCCTTTATCAAGCCTGGAATTATACAGATTCCACAGTTCGGGGCGTTGGTTCTTGGGGTCCCAGCGATGGTTGCGGTCACGGAACGAATACACCCGTTCTTTCGCCCGTGATTTCTCTTCATCACGCCGCGCGCCCCCAAAGGCCGCATCAAATCCGTACTGATTGAGTGCCTGTTTGAGCGCCTGCGTCTTCATCACATCGGTGTGCTTTTTGGAGCCATGCGTCATGGGACTGATACCCGCTTTTACCCCGTCCGGGTTGATATACACGATGAGGTCGAAGCCGAGTTCGTGTTTGATATAGGTATCTCGGAAGGTGATCATCTCTCGGAATTTCCAGGTCGTATCAACGTGCAGCAGGGGGAAGGGCAGCGTACCCGGCGCGAACGCTTTGCGGGCCAGGTGCAGCATGACCGCCGAGTCTTTGCCGATGGAGTACAGCATGACCGGATTGTCAAACTCAGCCGCCACCTCCCGAATGATATGAATACTCTCGGCCTCAAGACATTTGAGATGCGTGAGGGAATAGGAAGTCTTTTCATGCGAGGGCTGCTGATTGGACGGATTCCCAAGGGTCTCCACTGCCGACACTCCTTCCTCAATCACACGGCGTCAATTGGATCTCAGCTTAGCCGGCAGGCGTCGAACAGACCGCGCAGTGCGGATTCTTCTCAATCGTCTGCTCGGTAAAATGAAACGCCGGAACTGTCCACTCCAGCAGTTTGGGCTGGCTGTCCGCAGCGGCCTGCACGATGATTTTGAGGGCTTCGGTCGCCTGCTGCGCACCGGCAAAGAGCGCATGTGGCGCGTCTAGCGGGAGGGCTGCGAGCGTTGTTCCGGCCTGCCCTCCATCACACCCTACTACGGAGAAGAGACAGCGCAGGCACGGCCACTCGTCCCTGTCACCTCGACTCACGAATAGTTGTCCGCGCTCCTGGGTGGCGACTGTCCACACGAACGGCTTCTGCCGGGCGTAACACACATCGTGTAAGGCAGGCGTTGTTGCCACTATCAGATCATACTGTTGACCCAATTGGTCAGGCTGCTGGTCGGGCCGGTCGGTATGGGTCACAATCGTGCAATCGGGGTTGAGACGCCTGAGCGTGTTCGCTATGGGCGACGTATCCGGTCCACGGCCCGGTCCACAGAATTGTTCAGCCAATGCGGAAAAGACCAGTGGAGCCTTGGAGCCGGCCACACCTATAGTCCCAACTCCGGCAGCGGCCAGATAGAATAGAGCGGCGGCGGCTAACGGCCCGTCCCCGTCAACATAGACGCGACTCCGGAGAATCTTTTCCTGCCCTGTACCGCCAACCTGAGGCAGGATGATCTGTCGGCTGTAGCGTTCAATCTGAGTGTCTCCGAGCATGGATCATTCCGAAGCAGTGAAGAACGTACGGTCAAAGAGAACGGCTCAGTCAGGCCGCTCCCTGTGCCTGGCTTTTAGTGTGACGGGCGTGACGCTGGTTATACTCTTTCCAGCCGGCCCACAGATTTGTACTCAGATATTTGTCTCCAAAATCCGGGAAGAGCGTCACGACGCTGCCTGCCTCGATTTCACGGGCAACCTGGAGTGCGGCCCACATCGCCGCACCGGACGATTGGCCGACTAAGATCCCTTCTTCCCGGCCGAGTCGATATACCGTTTCATAGGCATCTTCGGTCGAAACATTGATCTTTCGGTCAAGCCGCTCTTCAGAGTAAATGCCGGGTACGATCGAACTGTCCATATGCTTGAGCCCCTCAAGCCCATGGAAGGCGTCATCCGGTTCCACCCCAATAATCCGGATATCCGGATTTTTCTCCTTCAGGTAGCGCCCGGTTCCCATCAGTGTGCCGCCGGTCCCCATGCCGGCCACAAAATGGGTTATTTGCTCTTTAGTCTGCCACCACAGCTCCGGTCCGGTTGTCTCATAGTGGGCCAAGGGATTATGCGGATTAAAGTATTGATCCGGTTTGAAATAGTGCTCGGGATCCTTCTTCAACATGTCCCGACACAGTTCCAAGGCGCCATCCGAGCCCTCCATGGGGCTGCTGAAGATCATCTTTGCACCATACGCGGCAATGATTTTTTTCCGTTCCATACCAACGTTGGCCGGGATACATAGCTTGACCGGATAGCCCAGCACTGCCCCAATCATGGCCAGCGCAATCCCGGTATTCCCGGATGTCGAGTCGAGAATAATTTTGCCCTGGGTCAGCGCGCCGGTCTCAAGGCCCTTGCGGACCATACACAGCGCCGGGCGATCTTTGACCGACCCACCAGGATTGAAGCCTTCGAGCTTGGCATAGATTCGAACGCCTGGGGCAATAGGCGTGGTCAGTCGGGTAATTTCGAGCAGCGGCGTATTCCCGATCAGATGCAGGACGGACGGAACACGCAGGGGTCCTGCCGGAGGGGGCCCCTCGGTCGGACTAGGCAGGAGTGACACGCCTCATCCTCCGGCAATAGCAGGCACGATGGACACTTCGTCGCCCTCTTTCACCGGAGTGTCCAGACCATTGAGGAAACGAATGTCCTCACCATTCACAAAGATATTGACAAAACGACGGACCGCGCCAGCTTCATCACACAACCGTTCTTTAATACCAGGAGAATTGTTCTCCATATCATTGACCAACGCCCCAACCGTGGCTCCATCGGCCGAGACTGCTTCCGCACCTCCAGTAAAGCGGCGCAACGGGGTTGGGATACGTACCTGAGCACTCATGTTCACTCCCTCCTGATTCAGAATCACTCGTCTACTCTTTCGAGCTTCTACTGTTACGTTTTTGCTCCGGTCTGACAATCACCCTGCCTGATTTTCATTCAGACCGGAGTGCAGAGTCTTTCCAACTCATAGGCTTCGGAGTGTAAGCCCGTAATCGTCCGCGGCGTGCCGCACAGCGGACAGTGCGGGCTGGGGCGCACCCGGACCTCTCGCCAGCGCAGGGCGAGGGCGTCATAGGTCAGCAAGCGGTCGGTCAGGAGTTCTCCCGTTCCGCTCAGATATTTTACCGCCTCGGCAGCCTGAACACTGCCCAGACTGCCGGCCAGGCTGCCAAGGATACCGGCCTCCTGGCAGGTGGGATTCTCATCGGGATGAGGCGGAACCGGGAACAGGCAGCGCAAACACGTCGTCTGATGGGGTAAGACCGTCAATGCCTGACCGTGGAACTGGACAATGCCGGCGTAAGAGAGTGGTTTGTTGAGCAGCCCGGCACCGTCATTGATCAAAAATTTTGTAGCCACGCCATCCGTTCCGTCAATAATAAAATCATAGCCGGCAAAGACATCCGCGAGATTGCCCGCATGCAGCCGCTGGTTATAGGTCAGCACCGTTATCGAGGGGTTGAGTTGCTGAATTTTTTCCCTGGCCGAATCGACCTTTGGCTTTCCTATATCCGGGGTAAAGTGCAAGATTTGCCGTTGCAGGTTTGACAGCTCGACACTGTCCGAATCCACCAGACCAATCGTTCCCACACCCGCGAGGGCGAGCCCAAATGCGGCCGGAGAGCCAAGTCCGCCAACGCCAACCACCAGGACTTTCCCCTCACGAACGCCGGTGGGAATCGCCGCTTGTGCCGGTTTCCGCTTCTTCATTTTCCTGACTCATTTCCTTGGCGTATCCGACAGCGTATGGCAAAAAGCCTCTTCCCAACAGGAAAGAGGCTCGGCTTCGATCTCTCTTTGCCCATGCTAAAAGTCTTATTCGTCCTCAAACTCGAAATCTATTTCCTCAATATCGATACCTAGAACGGCCCCTCGTCCTGTTCTGACCGCGACATCTGATCGTTTCACAGAATCAGAAGAGGCTTCGGCCTCATATGTTTCGACTTGCTCAACACCTGACTCAACCGGCTCAACTGCGACAACTTCTTCGTCGCCCTCGGCCTCTTCTGCCACATCTTCGCTGACTTCAAAGTCGTCGTCTTCAATCATGTCATCGACTGATGCAGTCTCTTCAACACGCGTGCTTGCAGGGCTTGCAGGGCTTGCAGGGCGGGCATTCTCAGCTTCTTCTTCAGCGCTCAACACGCCAGCGGCTTCAAGCGCTTCAGTATCATCTTCAAGCTCAAAATCATCGGCATCGATTTCAAGGGTGAGTATTTCGTCGTCAGAAGGACCACGGCCCTCCCCGGCGGAGGCCTCATTCTCGGCCTGTTCCAATGCTCCGAAGTCGTCTTTATCATCCTCGAACTCCAGCGCTTCGATGTCAGCAGACTCAAAGCCTTCTCGCTCTGCTTCCAATGCCTCCAAGTCCACTTCTTGATAGGTGTCGCCCACTTCGTAGGACCGTTCATCATCTTCAAAGGCGTCATTAAGGGCACGCTCTTCCTGCTCGGTCTCTTTCTCCGCGGCCAGCCTTTCCGTGTCAGCCTCCGTCCGGGCCAGGCGTTCCCCGTCTTCTTGTTTTTTCAACTCGGAAACAAGCAACAATAATGGATCGACTCCAGCAACAGGGACTCCGTTCGAGCCGACGGCTTCGTCCTCTTCAACTTGGCCGTCATTGATATTTGCCATGCGGGCGGCCTGCGCCCGGGCCGCCAAATCGGCCAACTCGACATTGCCTTCTTCGCTCAAGATCCGTTCGAGCCGGCCCAAGGCTTCCGCGGTGGCATCGGTCTCGGAGTATTGCTCAATCAGGCTGCGCAGGCGTGCTTTTGTGGCAGCAACATTACCACGTTTCTTATTGAAATTCGCAACGAGCAGTTCGTGGCCGGCCAGGGTATCACGGGCAGATTTGCTCTTTTCTTCCGCTTGGAGGACAAAAGCACTTTCCGGATAGCGGTCTATCACCTCTTGGAAAAATCCGTCTGCCCGGCGCGTCACCGCCTGATCACGATCCATGGAACGGATCTGGCTATAGTTCGTAATCCCAAGAAAATACTTGACAAACGGCATATGTCGGCTGGTCGGATACGCCCGCTCAAAATCCTTAAAGGCTCCCGTGGCCTCGGCGTAACTTTCTTCCATAAAAAGCCCATAGGCCGCTTTGAGCTGGGATTCCTCGGCATACGGGTTGAGCGGATATTGATCCAGCAATTCCTGATACTGCTCGGAAGCCCCCAGATAGTCCTCGTCGGTAAAAGACTCGGCTGCCTGCTGATAATACTCTTTTGCCGAGGGGCGTCTGAGGGTTGCTGAGCACCCCCACACGCCCAGCAGAACGATGCTCAAACAGAGGACCCATATTCGTTCGGACATTGTTCTGCACGCTAGAGGATTTCCGCAAGGGTTTCAATGTACCCGGCGTTGAGCGGCGCGCCGGCGAATGGGAGTATGAAATATGTGTGACCGCGGCGCATGGGCGCGGGCTGGCCGCGTTAGCCTTCAAATGGCTGCAAACCGGTCGGGCTCTTCCTCGACTGGCATCTGTGCCTCGGACTGTACCTTTGTAAATTCATACAGGCGTTGCTGAGAACGGACGGGTTGGAGCGGGTCAGGCTCCACCCGCTGGGAGCGTCCATCGGGTAGGATTATGCGGGCCTTGACCGTATCTGCCAGTTGAATGCTGAGCATTTCAAACAGCTGGTCCTGGATATGGGGGTCAAGGATAGGGAAGGCCACTTCCACTCGGCGGTCCAGATTGCGCGGCATCCAGTCGGCGGAGGATAGGAAATACTCGGCCTCGCCATCATTATGAAAATAAAAGATGCGGGCATGTTCGAGGTAGCGATCAATAATAGAAATCACCCGGATACGTTCGGATATGCCTGGCAGTCCGGGCCGCAGGCAGCAGATGCCACGGATGATGAGATCAATCTCGACGCCCGCCTGACTGGCGGTATACAACTCCTCAATCATGGCCGCGTCAACCAGACTGTTGATCTTGGCAATGACTCTGGCGGGTCTCCCCTCCAGGGCGTGTTCCGCTTCGCGCCGAATCCGCTCGATCATCCCCTCCCGCATACTCGTGGGAGCGACCAGGAGATGGTGAAACGCCTGCGGACGGGTATAGCCGGTTAACAGATTAAACAGATCCGTGAGATCGTCGCCAAAGGACTCACGGCAGGTAAAGAGACCGAGGTCGCCGTATATGCCACTCGTATTCACGTTATAGTTGCCGGTTGCCAGATGACAGTAGCGGCGGATACCATCATTCTCACGCCGCACCACCAGACACGCCTTGCAGTGCGTCTTATAGCCAACCAGACCATACACAACATGGGCGCCGACTTCTTCGAGCGCACGCGCCCAGGTAATATTGGCTTCCTCATCAAAACGGGCTCGGAGCTCGACCAGGACGGCCACTTCCTTGCCCGCTTCTGCGGCCCTGGTGAGCGCGTGGGCAATAGGCGAAGTCGGGCTGACCCGGTAGAGGGTCATTTTAATGGCAAGGACATTCGGGTCTGTTGCCGCCTCGTCCACAAAACGCGTGACCACATCGAAAGATTGGTAGGGATGATGCACCAGGATGTCACCCTCCCGAATCGCACTCCACATATCAGGCTTTTGCTCAAAGGCCGGGGTCGGGAGGGGCGTCCACGGCTGGTCTTTGTGCTGCGGCAGGTCAACCGCTCCATAGAGTTGAAACAAGTCGGTAAAAGCGGTGAACCCCTCACCGGGATACAGGTCTTCGGGTTGCAGGTCGAGCTCATCAATAAACATATTGAGGACGCCCTGAGGCAGATCAGGGTCGTATTGCAGCCGCACCGCAGTCCCCATGCGTCGCTCTCGAACGCTCTCTTCGATACTCGTGAGTAAATCTTCCGTGCGGCCTATCGACAGGGCAGAGTCCGCGTCCCGCGTCACCCGGACGGCATGACACGACAGGATCTCATAGCCATGATACGGGCGGGGTAAATACAGCCGAACGACATCTTCAAGCAAGATAAAGATGTGCTTGCCGGGTGGGGCCGGCAGAGCCATAAAGCGGTGGACGACTTGGCTGGGAACATGGACAACCGCCAGTTTGGTCTGGGGCAGACGGGAGGGCCCGGCGGAGCGCAAGGCAGCGACCAGGCACAGAGACCGATTGCCCAGGTGGGGAAAGGGATGGCCGGGATCAATCGCCAGCGGCGTGACAACCGGCAGCAAGGTCCGACGAAAGAACTCTTCCAGAAAATGGCTTTGCTCGGCACTCAACTCTTCTGGATGGGCAAAATGAATCCCCTCAGCCTCCAACTGCGGCTGGATTGTCTCCAGAAAGCCACGATGTTGTTCCTCGGCCAGCTCATGGACTCGCTTTGAAATAGCTTTCAGTGTCTGGGCCGGCGTCATTCCATCCGGGCCAGCCTCCAGGTCGCCCTGAGCAATGCGACGCTTGAGCCGCGCCACCCGGATCATAAAAAATTCGTCCATATTGGCGCTGAATATGGCCATGAACTTGACCCGTTCGAGCAGGGGTACACTTTCATCGAACGCTTCTTCAAGCACGCGTCGGTTAAATTCGAGCCAGGACAACTCACGGTTAATGAACGGCTTGTATTCCATTGCGCTTACCGCCGGGTATCGGCACACTCTGAAAATGATACAAGCTCAGAGCGCTGCATGGCAACCCCGTGAGGCGGCAGGAGGAAAGAGGAAGGGGCGCTGCCAGGGCATGTGACCCTGGGGGAGGGAGGTCTGACACCGCACCTAGCAGCGCCGGGGGGAGGGATAGCGGCTGGTGTCTTTCTACTGCCTCTCACGTGACAGCATTGTGACCCTACGGTGAAAAGTGTATGACTCCGGAGGCCCATTGTGCCGCCCCCCTCCAGCCCAACTTGATCCACCCCTGAATCCAACGCTATGGTACGCAGAGCTTCCTCTCACCAACCTCAGTAAGAACACGACGCATGGAAACGCATACGCCAGATTCAGCAACTTCGGCTGCCTCTCCTCAGGCGCCGGCGCAAGCACCTTCACAAGCACCTTCACAAGCACCTTCATTGGAACATCTCATCATTCAGGCTGAGCTGGGTCAGGATGAGATTGTCCGGACGGGGGTCGCAGCCCTCCATCCGGCGGACACGGCAGAGTTGTTGAATGTGTTGGAAGAGCCCGAGGTGAAGCACAAAGTGTTTGGCTTCCTGGCCGTACCGCAAGCAGCTGAAGTCCTCAGCCTCGTTTCTGCACACACCAAAGACGCGCTGGTCGAACGCTTGTCGGATGACGGGCTGGGAGATCTGGTCGAATATCTTGACTCTGATGATGCCACTGACTTGCTGGCCTCCTTATCGGCCCGCCGCGCCAGAGCTGTTCTCGACGAGGTGCCGCAGGACCTGTCCGACGAGGTAGCGCAACTCTTGCGCTATCCCGAGGATACGGCCGGTGGGATCATGCAGGTCGAATATATGGCGGTGTCCCAAGGCACGCGTATCGACCAGGCCATTGAGATGATTCGCAGTCGGAGCGATGAAATCCCGGACATCCACATCGTCTTTATCGTGAGTAACACCAATCACCTGGTCGGTGTTTTACCTCTCCGAAAATTTATTCTCGCCCGCCCGACTGATCTCGTTGAAACCGTCATGGACCAGCAGGTCATTTCGGTTCGGGCGGATCTGGACCAGGAACAAGTCGCCCAGATGTTTAAAAAATATGACCTGATTTCTCTGCCCGTGGTCGATAGCGAAGGCCGCTTACTCGGGCGTATTACGGTCGATGACGTGGTTGATGTGATGGAAGAGGAGGCGACGGAAGACATTTACAAGCTCGCCGGGCTCGATGAAGAGGAAGAAGTTCTGGACTCACCCTGGCAGTCTATCCGTCTGCGGCTGCCCTGGCTGGCACTCAATTTGGTGACCACAACGCTGAGCGCCCTGGTCATTGCCTTTTTCGAGGGGACGATTCAGCAAATTGCCATTGCCGCGGCCTTTATGACCATTGTGGCGGCCCAAGGTGGAAATGCCGGCGTGCAAACGCTCACCGTCATCGTGCGGGGTATTGCTTTAGGGGAAGTCCCCCTGACACAAACCAGGCGCGTGTTGGTCAAGGAATTGACCATAGCGCTGGGCAATGGTCTTGCCCTTGGCTGTGCGGCCGGCATTGTTGCCTACCTGTGGAAAGGCGATGCCACGCTGGGTGTTGTGCTGGCGCTGGCGCTGCTGATCAACCTGATTATTGCTGCGTTTGTCGGGAGTATGGTCCCACTGACCCTGCGTCGCCTGGGTATTGATCCGGCAGTGGCCTCAAACGTGTTTGTGACGGCGTGTACCGATATCTGCGGCTTTTTATCTTTTTTGGGTATTTTAACCCTGTTTCTACAATTTGCCTGACAGTGGCTCTGCCGGTAAGGAAGCCTATGCGTCCCCTATCCCTGCTCGTTGCTATTATCAGTCTTTCTAATAATTGAGATTCGTATAATTCAGGTCGAATTATCTTCCCAAACCCGTATATCCATGCTATAGGACCTGCTTTCTTGTTAAATGTATACATAGCTGAGTTCTCCCCGACTCGGCATGTATCAAGGCCCGTGGGTTTCCCCTCCTTTTTCCCACGGGCCTTTTTTTGTCTCTCGCGGCTGAGCGGTGTGGAGCGGGACAGGCCGCCATGCTGAAGCCAGCGCCTACTCTTGCAATACTGAGAATATATATAGTTCATGCAGATGTCTTTGCTCTGTAACGTCAGTGTCATATTCTTTGGCTTAGGTTACAGGGCTCGAGTTCTTCCCTTTTGGACTCCGTTTTCTTTCAGGAGCAGGAGAGAGGACACCAATGGCAACCAAACCATCTCCGTTCAAGCCGTCACAGGGGCTGAGTGTTTTTGAGCGCTACCTCACTGTCTGGGTCCTGCTGTGTATTGCCGTGGGCATCGGTCTTGGGAGTGTCGCGCCAGGTATGGCGACCTTTCTTGACGGGCTGTCCCTGTATGTCGGAGACGCCCCGGTTGTCTCGATTCCTATTGCGATTTGTTTGTTCTTCATGATGTACCCCATCATGGTCAAAATCGACTTCGCCGAAGTCATTCGAGCGGGTCAAAGCGTCCGGCCGGTTGGACTCACCTTGTTTATCAATTGGGCCATCAAACCCTTCAGCATGTATGCGATTGCCGTTCTTTTTCTCGGGAGCTTCTTTCTCGATGTGATCGGCCCGGAGGCGGTTGACCACGTTAAAATGCCGCTCGGTCTCAATCTGCCGGTTGGGTCGGCTCACGGCTCCGGTACCGTCGTGTTGATTGACGGCCTCAAGATGTTGGAGGTGCCGCTGTGGCGCAGCTATCTGGCCGGCTGTATTCTGCTGGGCATCGCGCCGTGTACGGCCATGGTCCTGGTCTGGGGCTATCTGGCCAAGGGGAATGACAGCCTGACCCTTGTCATGGTCGCTATCAACTCTCTGACCATGCTGGTCCTGTATGGCGTGTTAGGCGAGGTGCTGCTCGGTATCGGCCGGCTGCCGGTCCCCTGGCAAGCCCTCCTGTTCTCCATTGGCGTATATGTCGCGCTGCCACTGGTGGCGGGCTATTGCTCCCGTCAGTGGATTATTCGTACCAAAGGCGAACAATGGTTTCGTGAGCGCTTTCTCCACTTTCTCACGCCTGTCACCATTAGCGCGCTCCTCATCACCCTGGTCCTGCTGTTCTCCCTCAAAGGCGCAATGATTCTGTCCAATCCGCTGATGATAGTCTGGATTGCGATTCCCCTCTTCATTCAAACGGTCTTTGTTTTCGCGCTGGCGTATGGGCTGGCGAAAGCCCTGGGAATGTCTTACCAAAACGCAGCCCCGACCGCACTCATTGGTGCCTCAAACCATTTCGAGGTTGCCATTGCCACGGCAACCATGCTGTTTGGGCTGTCATCCGGAGCCGCCTTGGCAACGGTTGTGGGTGTACTGATTGAGGTCCCGGTTATGTTACTGCTGGTTCGCTTTTGCCAACGAACCGAGGGCTGGTTTGCAGCGGCCGCTCCCCGACCCACTTCTCAGGAAATGCCGCGTCCGGAAGGATAGAGAGCCGGGGAGCAATTTTCTCAGTCTTTTATGCATTTATACGGCTGTCTTTCGGTCGTAAGGAGGGAACGCACTGTTGAAAAAAATTATGGTAGTGGAGGACGAGACCAGTATTGCCCATCTGATCGCCTATAATCTGGAGCAAGCCGGCTACTGGGTCGAAACCGCCGAAGATGGAGAGCAAGCCTGCACGCGGGTTGAATCATTTAGGCCCGATCTGGTGACCTTGGACCTGCTGCTGCCGCTCAAAAGCGGCTGGCAGGTCTTAGCATGTATCCGCCGGCATCCTGATGCACACATCCGTCAGGTGCCGATTATTGTAGTGAGCGTTCTTGCTTCTCAGAAGCAGCAACAGGAACTGAAACACAACGGCGTGCAACACTGTCTAAGCAAGCCATTTTCTCTTTCCGAACTCTGCCGGCTGGTCCACCAACAGACCCGCCCTGCTCTTCATAAGCTGATACAGGCCGCGTACCGGACAACCGGCTAGCTGCGTCGCTGCATTCGTGCGCATACGTCCTTTTCGGACCTCCTTGTCGCCCGAAATCCGCCTTGACATTCAGCGTGTTCCATTCCCTCCAGTCAGCTCTCGATATATGCGACCCGGATCTTCACACACTCATAACGATCCCGTCATTTTCTCGTAACAGCCCGGATTTATCCTGGCCTCTGTCCAGTCCACCTGAGAGGGGGTGATCTACGACCTATAGACGCATCCGTACCGGAAGGAATGCAGAGAAAGAATTCAATCTATGAGGAGGAGAAACACGATATGAGAAGATTGGGATTAGCGCTCTGTGCCGGCCTTGTTGCTGCAGGGCTGCTCATGGCACGACCGGCGCAGGCAAAGAATGTAGCCGCGGAAATTCTTGATATTCTGAAGGCTAACGGGCAGATCAGCGAGCAGCAGTACCGCGATCTGATGATTAAGGCCCAAGCCGAGGACGAGCAGGCGACCGCCGCGGCAGAGGTCGGTCCTGGCCTGACGGAAAAGATCGAAAAAATCGAAAAGAGCGTCGATAAGAAAAACTTCCTGGCCGCGTACTGGAAGAGCGGCCTGCGGCTCGACTCGGCCGACGACAAGTTCAAGCTCAAAATCGGCGGACGGGTGCAGAACGACTGGAGCGTCTACAGTACGCGCAAAAAGCTACGAACGAAGTTCGGTCGGATTGGCGACGGCTCGGAGTTCCGACGTGCCCGCCTGTTCATGGAAGGCAGTGTGTACGGCAATATCAAGTACAAAATGCAGTACGACTTCGCCAGCTCCGACCCGTTCAAGGACGCCTATATTCAGGTCAAGAAGCTGCCCCTGGTCGGGAACTTTACGGTCGGCCACTACAAGGAGCCGTTCTCGCTCGAAGAGTTGACCAGCAGTAAATACATTACCTTTATGGAGCGCTCGTTGCCCAACGTGTTCTCCAGTGGACGTAACCTCGGGGTGCGGCTGAACAGGGATTTCATGGATAAACGCGCCACCGCGGCGTTCGGTTTTTTCCGCGAGGGCAATCCGGCCGATACGAGTACGACCTTCGGGAACAGCGGGATATACAACGCCACGACGCGGCTGACCTTCCTGCCCTGGTATCAGGAAAAGGGCAGGCGGCTGGTCCACCTCGGGCTGTCGTACAGACACGCGTTTCACGACGAAGCCAATCAGATTCGGTTCCGCCAGCGACCCGAGGCCCACCTCGGCCCCCGGTTCGTCGAAACACCGAAGTTCCAGGTCGAGGCCATTGACTACTTCAACCCCGAGGTGGCTTTGGTCTACGGCCCGGCCTCGTTGCAGTTCGAGTGGATGAGCGCATTGGTCGACCGGCCTATTGGCGACGCTATCCAATACAACGGCTACTACATCTTCGGTAGCTTCTTCCTGACCGGCGAGCACCGTCCGTACAAGACATCGAGCGGCGCGTTCGATCGGGTCAAGCCCAAGAACAACTTTGACGGGAAGGGCGGCTGGGGCGCTCTGGAGCTCGCGGCCCGCTACTCCATGCTGGACCTGAACGACGAAGACCTGAACGGCGGTGAGTTGTCCAACTTCACCTTCGGCCTCAACTGGTACCTCAACCCCAACGTGCGCTTCATGCTCAATTACGTGCGGGCGATGTTGGACGAGGATGACTGCTATTTGAAAGGCAGCAAGGGCAACCACTGCAGCGACACCGACATTGTCCAGGCGCGGTTTCAAGTCGATTTTTAATGTTCACGTCATCACTCCGTAACACGAGTGCAACACTCACCCATCTATAGTGGAGGATAACGGTATGCGAATAAAGAAAATACTGGCAGCCTGCGGAGCCGTGGCTCTCAGCACTTCTCTGGCTACCGCCCAGACGATTGAAGTCGATGCTGGTTTGCCAAGCTACGAAAAGGTCAGCGGTGTCTCGGGAAACCTGAACAGTATCGGTTCAGACACGTTCAACAATCTGATGACCCTGTGGGCAGAAGGGTTTAAGAAAGTCTACCCCAACGTGAACGTCCAGATCGAAGGAAAGGGCTCAAGCACGGCTCCCCCAGCTTTGATTGAAGCCACGGCCCAACTTGGTCCTATGTCGCGGGCCATGAAGAGCAAAGAGCAAGACGCCTTTGAGGAGAAGTTCGGCTACAAACCGACCCCGATCCGGACCTCGCTTGACTCATTGGCCGTCTTTGTCAATAAGGACAATCCGGTCACAGGCCTCAATCTTCGGCAGGTCGATGCCCTGTTCTCAAAAAATCGCAAATGCGGCGCAATTGCCGACGCCTCTACATGGGGCAACCTTGGTCTGACGGGAGACTGGGCATCAGCTCCAATCAGTCTGTACGGTCGTAATTCTGCCTCTGGGACGTACGGCTTCTTTAAGAAAAAAGCGCTGTGCAAGGGCGACTACAAAGACACGGTTAAAGAACAGCCGGGTTCGGCCTCTGTGGTCCAAGGCGTGAGCGAAGACCGCAACGGCGCAGGCTACAGCGGTATTGGCTACACGACCTCCGGCGTGCGTCCTATTCCCCTGGTCAAGAAAGGCAGTGACTATGTCGCGCCCACATACGGAAACGTCGCCAGCGGGAAATATCCCTTATCCCGTTTCCTGTACGTCTATGTGAATAAGGAGCCGAACAAGGCGCTCGATCCCCTGACCAAGGAATTTCTCAAGTTTGTCCTGAGTAAAGAAGGCCAGAAGATTGTGGTCAAGGACGGCTACTACCCGCTGTCCGCCCAGCTGGTGGCTGCCGACCGAGCCGCGTTGGAATAATCGCGCTGCCCACATATGCATTCGTATCGGGATTAACCAAGGGCGGGGGAAACCTCGCCCTCCTTCGTTCGTCCTGTCCTCGTAGTATCATAAGATAGGTCCGTCATGCCGGAGATGCAGGAACATACATCCCAACCGTCGCCGCTGCCGACCTCAAGCGGGGAGCATCCGGTTGAGGTCCGTCTCTCGGCGACTGAAGATAAAAGCCGGATGCAACGCAAAAAGCTGGCGGATAAGGCCGCGACTATCCTGATCACCTGTGGCGGCTTTGCCGTGATTCTGAGCATCGCGGCGATTCTTTTTGTGATCGTGGCAGAGACCTTACCCCTCTGGAACGCGCCAACCGCCGAGCTTGAGGCTCCGCCAACTCCGCTGGCCGACCTGGTCGGCAGTGAGCACGCTGCGGACGTTCTTGCTCTGGGCATTGGTGAATATCGAGAGATCGCCTACACGATTACCCAGGCGGGAACCGTTGACTTTATTTCCCTCACAGACAACCGACTCCTTCAGCGCTATGAGGTCCAGGCCCTTCAGGGACGCCGGATCACTGCGCTGCACTATCGCAACCTGACCCACACCGCTGCGCTCGGAACCGCCGACGGTGTCGTTATTCCCCTGACGATTTCCTTTCCCATCTCCTTTGAGGGTAAAACGCGCATTACCGCGCCTCAGGTCACGGAAAAAGATGCGATTGTCCTGGACCCACACGGTCGCGCTATTAGCGCGCTGGCCTATCAATACACGAATGACACCGATGAGGATGAAGAGCGGTGGGCGCTGGCGGCCCTGCTCGGCCCCCACACCCTGCTCTTTATGACCCAAACAACACAAGAATCATTTTTAGGCGAGCCCGAAATCATAGAGCACCGGACAGAACTTTCAACTGCTCTGGACGCTGCGGCCACTGCAGTAACACTAGATGCCGAACAGCGAAATCTATTTGCCGCGCTAGAGACCGGTGAGGTCATACACTGGGATATTAGTGATGCTGCTGCACCGCGGGTCGCCCAACGCCTACGGGGCGGGAGTCAGAAGCGGGCCCCGGTTCGGACAATGGCCTGGTTGATTGGAGATCGTTCTCTCGTCATGGGCGATGACGCCGGAGGGGTGAGTGTCTGGTTCCAAGTCCGCGATCAGGATAATCCAGCCGAACTCCCATTTCGTGAAATTCATGTGATGCAGTCTCACCAGGCGGCCATCACTGCCATCTCTGCCTCTCCCCGCAATAAAGGCTTTGTCACCGGCGATACGACCGGCGCGGTTCGGGTGCAATACGCCACCACCGAAGCCACCATGTTGAGCCGCGACACCAGCGGCAGTCCGGTTACGCATCTTACCTATGCCCCACGTACAAACGGCATCCTGGCCCTCAATCAACGGGGCCAGCTGTATCACTGGGCAATCGACAATCCCCATCCGGAAATTACCCTCTCCACCCTGTTTGGAAAGGTCTGGTACGAAGGCTATGACGCCCCGGATCATACCTGGCAATCCAGTAGTGGAACGGATGATTTTGAGCCGAAATTCAGTCTTTCTCCGCTAGCCTACGGGACGTTGAAAGGAACGTTTTACGCCCTGCTGTTGGCCATTCCCCTCAGTCTGTGCGGCGCTCTGTATACCTCCCAGTTCATGCACCCGCGCCTGCGCAATATCGTCAAGCCCTCGGTTGAGGTTATGGCCGCCCTGCCCAGTGTGGTGCTCGGCTTTTTTGCCGGCCTCTGGCTGGCGCCCCTTGTTGCGGACATGGTGCCGGCGCTGTTGCTAGTGTTTGTGGCGCTGCCACTTGTGACCCTGAGCGCCTCATTTGCCTGGCGTCTGCTCCCTCTTGCGTTTCGCAGTAACCTGAAACCCGGTGCCGAACTCTTTTTTCTGGTCCCGTTACTGATGGGTACGATCTATGTCTGTATATTGCTCGATAATCCGCTCGAAGCCGCCCTCTTCGCCGGCGATTTTCCCCAATGGCTGTATGACACCAGCGGGGTTCGGTATGACCCGCGCAACTCCCTTATTGTGGGGTTTGCTATGGGCTTTGCCGTGATCCCCATCATTTACACCATCTGTGAAGATGCGTTTTCCAACGTCCCGCAGCATCTTATTTCAGGCTCTTTAGCGCTGGGGGCGACGCGCTGGCAAACCGCCCTGCGAGTCGTGCTGCCAACCGCCAGCCCCGGTGTGTTCTCTGCGATGATGATCGGCTTTGGTCGAGCGGTCGGTGAAACGATGATTGTCCTTATGGCCACCGGCAACACGCCCATCATGGACTTTGATCCCTTTACCGGCTTCCGAGCCTTATCGGCTAATATCGCCGTGGAAATCCCCGAAGCTCCCCACGGCGGGACACTCTACCGAGTCCTCTTCCTCGCCGCCCTGCTCCTTTTTATTTTAACGTTTTTGGTGAATACCGCGGCGGAAGTTGTCCGCCAACGCTTACGAGACCGCTATGGACGCATCTAATTCTTCAGCGCTTTCCGCGCCGCACTCATCCGGAGGCGGTATGTTCAAAAGTTTTCTACGCAGCGGCGACCCTTTCATCTGGCTGACGGGGGGAACCTTGGCCTTCAGTCTGCTCATGATCGCTGCCTTAATTTGGATCGTTGGGGCCAATGCCCTTGGATTCTTCTGGCCCACTCAACTCAGAGCCGTTGCCCTTCAGGACGGACACAAGCTCCTGGGAGCAGTCCGGGCCCAGGAGGCTATTCCGCAACAGACCGGAGACGACCTGGAACAGTATCGGACGCAGTTCCAGGTCGCGAACCGTGACCTGTATGGGGCTGATTTTCGTTGGGTCGATGACAGCCTGATGACCGGGCACTCGTTTCCGGAGCAGGCAATTTATTTAGAACGGTATGAATGGGGGCCCTTTTTTGGCTTTCTCACCACGGTGCGCCAAGACCGCGTGGCCGTGGCCGAGGGCTTTGCCCAAGCCTGGCCACAATTCCTCGCCCTCCACACCCAGACGCAGGCGACGCTCGATGCCATTCACACCATCGAAAAGAAAGACATTGGTCAGATCAGCTATGAACTCGAACAACTGCGCATTGCCGTCAAGCGCGTCCAACGCAGAGAAACCGATCCTGGCCGCGCCCCCGAAAAAATTGCCGCCCTCGAGCAAGCCATAGCAACCTGGCAACAGACCTATGAGGAGAAGGCCCAAGAACTGGCTGCTCTGTACGCAGAAAACGCGCGTTATCACATTGTTGTGCAGGACATTAATGGCAAAGAGAAAGAGCTGTTGATCGCTGGTATTGTGCGCGGCTTTCTGCCCAATAATATGAGTTGGTTGGAACGGCTCGGCCTGTATGTGGCTCGATTTTGGGAATTCTTTTGGGAAGACCCGCGCGAGGCAAACACCGAAGGAGGCGTGTTCCCCGCCATTTTTGGCACCGTCATGATGGTCATGGTCATGAGCATTGTTGTGGTCCCCTTTGGCGTGGTCGCCGCCCTGTATCTCCGAGAATATGCCAAGCAGGGCCCCCTCGTCCGCGTCGTCCGGATCGCAGTCAACAACCTGGCTGGTGTACCCTCTATTGTTTTTGGCGTCTTTGGCTTGGGTTTTTTTGTCTATGGTATTGGCGGGACGCTGGACCAACTCTTCTACCAGGATGCCCTCCCAACCCCGACGTATGGCACCGGCGGGATTCTGTGGGCTTCGTTGACCTTAGCCTTGCTGACCGTCCCGGTGGTGATTGTAGCAACCGAAGAATCGTTGTCCGCCATACCACGCGAGTGGCGGGAGGGCTCCCTGGCACTTGGAGCGACCAAGTGGGAGACCCTCCGAAAAATTGTTATTCCAGGCGCGTTGCCGGGGATTCTGACTGGGACTATTCTGGCCATGGCACGCGGCGCCGGGGAAGTCGCCCCGCTTATGATCACTGGTGTTGTCAAACTGGCCCCGACATTACCCGTTGACGGCCACTGGCCGTTCTTTCATCTGGAACGTAAATTTATGCATCTCGGATTTCATATTTACGATGTTGGTTTCCAGTCGCCCAATGTCGAGGCGGCAAAGCCCATGGTCTTTATGACGACCCTGCTGCTGCTTGTGATCGTCATTGCTTTGAACCTGGCTGCGATTACGATTCGGAATCGCTTACGCAGCCGCTTGCGCTTTGGAGCTTTCTAAAGGGAGTGTTAGTATGGAAAGTCAGGAAAGATCGCCGGTCGGCCATGCCGTCACACTGCCGCCGCGACCGGAGTCGGGCAACAGTCATGACCCAACGGCCCTCGGCACGCATGACACAATAGAGATCGAGATTCGGGATGTCTGCCTCAGTTACGACGGCACGACTCAGACCCTCAAGCACATCAATATGGACATTGCAAAAGGACAAGTGACGGCGTTCATCGGTCCTTCGGGCTGTGGGAAGTCAACCCTGCTGCGCTGCCTGAATCGCCTGAACGACCTGGTCGATGGCTGTACGATGAGCGGCAGCATTATCATGGCTGGCCTCCAAATCCTTGACCGAACGCTTGATGTGACAGCACTCCGCAAACGGGTCGGTATGGTGTTCCAAAAGCCGAATCCTTTTCCCAAGACTATCTATGAAAATGTTGCCTACGGGCCGCGTGTCCTCGGCATTCACAACAAGGCTCAACTTGATGATATTGTTGAGAAGAGCCTGCGCGACGCGGCCCTCTGGAATGAAGCCAAGGATCGTCTGCATGACAATGCCCTGGGTTTATCCGGTGGTCAGCATCAACGCCTGTGTATTGCCCGGACCATTGCGATTGAGCCGGAAGTCGTCCTGATGGATGAGCCCTGTTCTGCTCTTGACCCGATTGCCACGACAAAAATTGAAGAGCTCATTCATGAGCTCAAAAAGCAGTACACCATTGTCATCGTCACCCACAATATGCAGCAGGCCGCGCGTGTATCCGACGCTACAGCCTTTCTGTATCTGGGTGAATTGATAGAATTCGGGCAGACCGAAAAATTATTTACCACCCCGGAAAAACAGGCAACAGAATATTATATTACGGGCCGGTTCGGCTAGAGCGGTAAGAAACGGGGGCACTATGCCACTACATACGGATAGCCAGTACGAAGAAGAACTTCAGCAACTCCGGGCCAAGGTATTGGAAATGGGGGGGCTGGTTGAAAAACAGATCGGTGACGCAGTCACCTCGCTTATAGAGCGCGATTCGGCAATGGCCCACGCGGTGATAGAACGCGACCATATGGTCAACTATCTTGATGTCGTCATTGATGAGGCCTGTATCCGTTTACTGGCCCTGCATCAGCCCGCCGCTCGGGATTTGCGCTTTATTACCACCAGTCTGCGGATTTCAACTGATCTTGAGCGTATCGGCGATATTGCCGAGAATATCTGCGAGCGGGCGCTCGAACTCAATCAGGAGTCGCCGCTCAAACCGCGGCCCGAATTACCCGAAATGGCTGAGGGGGCACGCGCCATGCTGCGCGATAGTCTCGACGCCTTTTTGCAGTCCTCGTCCGATGTCACAGCCTCCTCCAACACACGCGCCACGCTACAAGATAGTCTCGACGATTTTGCGCGTGAGGCTCCCGACCTCGCCCTCAGCGTGTGTCAGCGAGATGACCGGATTGATGATTTAACCGCCCAGATCTTCAACGCGATACTCTCTCAGATGCGGCAGGACCCTGAATACGCCAGCCGCGCAACGCGGATATTGTTTGTCGCCAAATACCTTGAGCGCGTTGCCGACCACGCGACCAATATTGCCGAGATGGTCATCTATCTGGCGAAGGGCAAGAGCATACGCCACGTCTCGCCTTTACCCGATTCGGTCTGAAACAGAGGAGGCTATGGCAGTACAACAGGCAGCAGGGGTAGTCGTGGGGACCAAGCGAAAAATTCTCATTGTTGAGGATGAAAAAGATATCCGCGACCTGATTCGGTATAATCTGGAAACCGAAGGCTTTGCCGTCCTCGAAGCCGGTGACGGCGAGGTGAGTCTGCATCTGGCCGCTGCCGAACGGCCGGCGCTTGTGATTCTCGACTTGATGCTGCCCGGCCTGTCCGGCCTTGAGGTGTGTCGAATCTTACGCTCGAAAGACAAGACGGCCACCGTCCCGATCCTGATCCTGACAGCACGCGCCTCCGAGCTCGATAAAGTCCTGGGCCTCGAAATGGGGGCGGACGATTACGTCACCAAACCCTTTAGTCCGCGCGAACTCGTCGCTCGGGTCAAAGCCGTCCTGCGGCGGACCTATGGTCCAGCGGCGGACCAACCGCATCAAATGTATGAACGGGGTCGGCTGCAGGTCGATTACGATACGTACGAAATTATGCTCGATGGCCAGCCTCTGGAACTCGGTCTGCGCGAATTTGAATTACTCAAATTTTTCGTGCAGTCCCCCAACCGGGTCTTCAGCCGTACCCAAATTCTTGATCTGGTGTGGGGACAGAACGTCTATATTGAGCCCCGCACGGTTGACGTCCATATCCGCCGCTTACGGCAGCGCATTGAGCAGGACGATGCCAACCCAAGCCTGATCCTTACCGTGCGTGGGGTTGGGTATAAATTTAACCCGGACGCGCTTGACGCCTGGCAGCGCTGACACCGGACGAAGAGCGGCACCTTCGCGTGAAAAACAGCATTACCTTTTCCATTCTGTTTCCGGTTGGTCTGGCGCTGCTGGCCCTGCTCTTCCTCCAGCTCTTTTTTCTCTTTCCTGCGGAAGCGCGCCCGCTGTGGGTCTGGTATGGCACCCTTGTCTGCGCCCTTGCCGCGCTGGGCGGTGCGTTCGCTCAGAGTACCCAACTCCGGCAACGCTTGCGTGCTCTCAGCACCTTTCTGACTAGTGTCCCGGACCGAACCCCGCTGCCCACTCTCCTGGTCCGAAAAAACGACGAGTTGGGCAATATCGAGCACCAGCTCTCCCGGCTCCTCAATGCCCAGAGCCAACAGCTCCAACAGCTCCAAGACGAGAAGAAAGAACTCGAAGCCCTCCTCCACACGATGGCCGAAGGCATTGTCGTGATTGACTTGAGTGGCAGTATCGTGCGTTGCAACCCGGCCGCTTTGCACCTGTTTGGTCTCAACCCGGCGGAAGACTGGCGGGGAAGACCCTTTCACGAATTTTCCCGCCACCCTGTTCTGCACCAGCTTTTGTCCGCGGACGCGGCTGAGGGGGTTACCCGGGAAATCGAAGTGGAAGGGCGGGAGCCACGCCAACTCGCCGTGAGTGTCTTGCGCCTGTTACATACCGATGGAAATGGAACGCATAGGGTCAGCCGCCCAACGGCCAACGGGTACGTGTTAAGCTGTCACGACTTGACCCCAATCAAACGGCTTGAATCCATCCGGGCAGACTTTGTGGCCAATGTGTCGCACGAACTCCGCACCCCGCTCACCGCGATCAAGGGCTATGCGGAAACCCTCCTCACGGGTGCACTGCAAGATCCCGAGCACGCCACCCGCTTTCTCACGATTATTGACCGGCACTCGGAACGCCTCAGCCGTCTCATAGACGATCTCCTCACCCTGTCCAACTTAGAACTTGGCCGGGCCGAGCTCCACCGCAAAGAACTGCTCATCTCCGAGTTGATCCAGGAAGCGTTTGATGTGGTACAAGAGAAAGCCCAACGTGGGAAAGTGACCCTCTCTCAGCATATCCCGCCGGCCCTCCCGGCAGTGAGAGGAGATCGTGATCGACTGCATCAAGTCCTGATCAATCTGATCGATAATGCCGTCAAATATACCGCCGCTCAGGGTCAGGTCACCGTCTCTGCCAAAATGCACAAAATGCACAAAATGTATAAGATGCATACTCCGCGTGCCGACGGAGAGGAGTCTGAATGGTGGGGGCAATCCGCCGGGGCGGAGCAACCCCGTACGACCACTGTTGCCAGCGCTCCTGTTGTCGGGGGAGACGACTGGCTGGAGATCGCCATAGCCGATACCGGCTGTGGCATCCCGGAAACGGATATCCCGCGTCTGACCCAGCGTTTTTACCGGGTGGATAAAGCCCGTTCACGCGAACTGGGCGGAACAGGATTAGGGCTGGCGATTGTCAAACACATTGTCCTGGCCCATGGCGGCGCACTCAAGATAGAGAGCAAGGTCAATCACGGCACAACGGTACGCGTCGCCCTGCCGCTCACTCCTCTCCCGTCGGATCAAACCACGCATGTGTAAGGAGGAGCGTGGCCTTCCAGGCCGCACTTCCATTCATGACTGTCGACTTTTCGACCTCCGACTTTCGACCTTTCAGCATTTCGCCGTATACCGCTGCACCCAAGAGAGTGCCGCCTGCCGGGTGAGCACCCTCCCTTCGAGCTGTGCCTCCTCCAGCGCCTCAAGGATTGTGGAGAACTGGGGGCCTGGTTGAAATCCCATTTGGATAAGATCACGCCCACTCAACAGACCAGGCGGGCTCAGTTCCTCAGGTTCAAGTGCTGCGAGTTTTTGACGGCAGAAGATATACGCCTCAAGATTGCCGTTTGAGGCCAGGGCATCCAGGCGGGCGAGGTCCAGGAGTTCTTCAATACCGTCCAGGCGCAGGAAGCGCTTGAGCGTTGCCGCTCGCATGCGGGGCGCGTCAAGGAGACGCAGATGGTTTTTGACCAGAAAGGCCACTCGTTCCCAGGTAGTCCGTGACCGCTTCAGACGCTGGCAGATTTGAATTGCCATGTCCGCGCCTTGTTCGCAGTGGCCGTAAAACGTAACCCGCTCTCCTTTCTGCCCCTGACACACCGGTTTGGCGACATCGTGGAGCAGCGCGCCTAGGGCCAGCGCCTCGCTCGGCTGATGCAGCGCGTCGAGCTGCTTCAACACCAGCAGGGTATGGACGAATACGTCTCCTTCGGGATGAAAATCCGGTGACTGCGCGACACCACGCAGTGTCATGATCTCGGGCAGAATAACGTCCAGCAGTCCGGAGGCAGTGAGCAGTGCAAATGCCGGCCACGCACGGCCTTCAGTCAGAATTTTGACGACCTCCTCTCCAATCCGCTCCCACGCAATCTCAGCCAGCGTTGGTGCGAACTGCTGCATGGCGGCAAACGTCTCCGCAGCAATGGAAAAGCCCAGCCGGGCGGCAAAGCGGACGGCTCGAATCATTCGCAAGTGATCTTCTTGAAAGCGTGCCGTCGGGTCTCCAATGGCGCGAATGATACGATTGTTGAGATCTGCCTGCCCACCAACATAATCAATGACGGCGTCCGTCAGCGGGTCAAAGAACATGCCATTGATCGTGAAATCCCGTCTCAGCGCGTCCTCTCGGGCATCGCTGAAACGAACCGCCACCGGGTGACGGCCATCGAGATAGTCGCCATCGGCACGAAACGTCGCCACCTCATAGGGAACACCCTCCAGAACAACGAGGATGACGCCGAACTGCGCCCCGACCGGGATCGTGTGAGGGAATAATGCCTGCACCTCGGCGACACGGGCATCCGTTGCGATATCGAAATCTTTGGCTTGCACGCCAAGGAGGCGATCCCGCACACAGCCACCGGCAAAATAGGCCGTATAGCCATGGCGGCGCAGCGTCTGCACAATCGTCCTGGCCTGTTCTTCCCGCTGGCTCATACGCGCATGGTGACACGCGACACACAGCAGAGCAATGGAGCACGCCGTGTTGGTATACACGCCTTGTACAAGCACGCTTGCGACGCCTGGGCAGCCTCGATAGAGTTGGGCTATTGTGGGAGTTGCACTACGCGCGCAAGATGTCTGTACCGCCACCAAAGGAACCCTGAAATGGGGTCGCCCGGACACGCTCTTTACCTCGGTCAGCATCGATTCACGCCACATCGCGCCCCAGGCGCTGTTCGTCCCGCTCGCCGGCGAGCGGGTCAATGGCCACCGCTATATCCCGGCTGCGGTGAAGGGCGGAGCGGCCGGCTTTCTTTTTTCGGCGTCTTTCCCGGTCGGGCAATCCGACGGCGCCACCGGGATCGCAGTCGCCGATCCGCTGACCGCCCTTCAAGACCTCGCCACCTGGCACCGCCAGCGGCTGTCCGCACGGGTGATTGGCATTGCCGGCAGCAATGGCAAAACAACGACCAAAGAACTCATGGCCCAGGTCTTTAGCGCCCAGCGACCCACCCGGGCGACCCAGGGGAATCTGAATAATCACATTGGCCTGCCACTGACCCTGCTATGCGCCGCGCCGGAGGACGACTTCCTGGTCCTGGAAATGGGGACCAGCGGCCCTGGAGAACTCACCGCGCTGGGCCGCTTCGCCCAGCCCCATATTGGTGTCATTACTACCATTAGCGAAGAACACACCGAGACGCTCGGCGACCTTGAGGGTGTGCTGGCAGCCGAAACCGAATTACTCGCGGCCCTGCCGCCGGACGGCGTGGCTATTGTCAATGGCGACGACCGTGTTCTTCTGGACGCCGTCCGGCGCCGGACCCATTGTCGGATTATCACATTTGGCGAACAGCCCACCAATCAGGTTCGGGCGTCGCGTATTCAGGTTGCGCGCACGGGGACAAGTTTTCAGATTCATGCCCAAGGACAGAGCCGCCAGGTTCATCTCTCGCTCATTGGCAGTCATTGTGTCCCTGCTGCACTTGCGACCCTTGCGGCAGCCCTGGAGAATGGCTTGGACCTTGATGCGGCCTGCGCGGCGCTGCGGACCGCCCAGGGCGCGCCACGTCGTCTTGCCAGGCTCACCGTTCCAGCCTATCAACTGACCGTTCTGGACGATTGCTATAACGCGAATCCAGCCTCCATGCAGCACGCCATACAGACCGCCACTACGATTCGGAATACCGACGAGCGCCTGCTCCTTGTCTTGGGCGATATGCTCGAGTTGGGTGCGGTCAGTGAGCTACGGCACCGAGAGATCGGGGCCTATGTCGCCGGGCTCAAACCCGTCCCGGACGCTCTGGTGACGGTTGGCCGGTACGCCCCGCAGCTTGCCGAGGCAACGGTTCAGGCTGGGCTCCCGGCCCACGTCTTCCCCGATGCAACCGCCGCCGCCCCGTGCGTCCGGGCTCTGGTGCGGCAGGCCGACGGGCCGCAGCTCATGCTGGTCAAAGGCTCCCGCGGTGTGCATCTGGAGCAGATACTGGAAGCGCTCGTTGACCGGAATGAAAAGGAGGAAGCATGACCCCTCAAATCGGCATCATTATGGGAAGTGATTCAGACCTCGAGACGATGAAACAAGCGGCCAAAGTCTGTGAGGAGTTTGAGGTTGGGTATGAAATCCGCGTCCTGTCCGCCCACCGCACCCCGCACGATGCCACCGACTATGCGAGTCAGGCGCACGAAAGAGGCCTCAAGGTCATTATTGCCGGAGCCGGAGGAGCCGCCCATCTGGCAGGGGTAGTTGCCGGACATACACCCCTGCCGGTTATTGGTGTTCCGATAAAGAGTGCGGCCTTCAGCGGACAAGAC
Source organism: Binatia bacterium (assembly GCA_963664395.2). Lineage (GTDB taxonomy): Bacteria > Desulfobacterota > Binatia > Bin18 > Bin18 > Bin18. The sequence goes on from OY761159.2 coordinate 1,397,652, forward strand.
TCACTGTTGTCCATTGTCCAGATGCCGGCCGGTGTGCCGGTAGCGACCGTCGCCATCGATGGCGCCCGCAACGCCGGCCTGCTGGCCATTCAAATCCTGGCAACCAGCAACGCGGGTCTGCTAGAACGGTTCCAGGCCTTCAAAGCCGAACTGGTTGAAAAGACACGAGACAAAGACCGGCGCTTGCAGGAGCGCGTCAAGGCAGGTGCGCTGTAACAGCTCAAACGGACTTTTCTGAGGGTATTCTTATGATCTCCGTACATGAAGCGCTGACCCGGATCTTGGAGACGGTCTCTCCGCTGGCCGGTGAACGTATCAGTTTGCTTGAAGCAAGCGGACGCGTCCTGGCTGAGGATGTCCACTCTATCCGCGAGGTCCCGCCGTTTACCAACTCGGCCATGGATGGCTATGCCGTCCGGCATGACGACATTCAGTCCGCCAGGGCGGACCAGCCCGTTGCGCTGTCCGTCCTGGAAGTCATTCAAGCCGGTGCCGTCCCAACCAAAACTGTCGGACACAAGACGGCGAGTAAAATCATGACTGGCGCCGTCCTGCCGGCGGGCGCCGATACGGTCATCAAGGTCGAAGACACACAGGAACAATCGGACCAGGTGCTCATTCGCAAGGCCGGTCCCAAAGGCAATAATATTCGCGCAAGCGGTGAGGACATCCAATCCGGCCAGACGATTCTCAAGTCGGGCCGGGTCCTCCGTCCGGCGGATATCGGTCTGCTGGCCTCGGTCGGGCGCAGCTTTGTGCTGGTGCATCAGCACCCCAGGGTCGCCATCTTGAGTACGGGCAATGAGCTGGCCGAAGTCGATGTCCCACTACAACCGGGTCAGATCGTGAACTCCAACGCCTACACCCTGGCCGCAGCCGTGCGTGAGGCCGGCGGTCAGCCCGTCCCCCTGGCCATTGCCCGCGATAGCCTGGAAGAAACGCGCGCCGCGCTCGAAGAGGCCGTACGCCATGACGTCGTGTTATCCACCGGTGGGGTGTCCGTTGGGGATTTTGATTTTGTCAAAGCGGCCATGGACGACATCGGCATTGAGCGCCTGTTCTGGCGGGTCGCCCAAAAGCCGGGCAAGCCGCTGACGTTCGGTCTGCTCCGAGGACGGCCGTACTTTGGCCTGCCCGGTAATCCGGTCTCTGCTCTGGTGTGTTTCTATCTCTACACCTGGGCTGCGCTGCGCCGCATGGCCGGCTACCGCAAGCTCTTTTTTCCTACTGTCCAGGTCACTCTTGGTGAAGACATTCCCAAGGCAAAGGGACTGACCGAATTCGTCCGGTGCCAGTTGACCCGGAACGGCACAGGGTATGAAGCGCGTTTGACCGGCACCCAAAGTTCCGGCGTCCTGAGTTCGCTTTCTCTCGGAGAGAGCCTGGTGATCGGCCCGCCCGATACCGATATGCTACGGAAGGGCACCACCGCGACCGCTATCGTCCTTGATCGGGAAGAGTTCATGCCCACCGAGCTGCCCTTTTAGGCGACTCGGACCTTTGTTCTTCCGTATTCCCGACTCAACCGTAGTGATACCGGCAGGCAATGATCGTCACATGGGTATCGGTCACTGCGTAAACGAGCCGGTGTGTCACGTCGATTCTCCTTATAGCGCCTCCGACTTTCCAATACCTTCAAGTGGAGTCCGGAGCACACTCGTTATCAAAATATTAATGCGCTTTACTGTCTTTTTATCCTGGCCTTGCCAGTACACATAATCGGACCAGGCAGCGTCGGTCCAAGCCAAATGCCTACTCATCCAGCAGTTCTCTCTCCTTGGCCTGGCCGGTACGGAACTGTTCAATAGATTTACTGAGATGGACAGCGTTAGCTGGAGATTTGAGCAGATGAATCGTTTCCATGAGACTGTTGTAGTAGTCTAAAGACATGACGACAGCATCCTGACTGTCCCGACGGGTTATCACGGTACAGTCAGCATCGTTAATCGCTTGATCTAAAATCTTTTTCAGTCCATTGCGCGCTTCTGTAAAGGAGACGGTACGCATCTTTCCTCCGCATATTGGATGTATGGTGCAGATATAGGCTTTCCCATAGACATAGACAAGACATCCGACCTGTCTCTCGGCGCTACCCACCCGTTGACTTTCCCCAGGGCTTCTGATTTGCAAAAAGCCTCTTTTTGTAAGGAGGTTTCTGTGGAAAACGGCACAATCTGGATGGACGGTGAACTCGTTCCCTGGGACGAGGCGAAAGTCCACGTCCTCACCCATACACTCCACTACGGGGTGGGAGTATTTGAAGGCATTCGCTGCTATGCGGGTGAAGACGGCCGGTCAGGCGTTTTCCGCCTGCCCGAACATATTGAGCGGCTGTTCGACTCGGCCCACATCCTCGGGCTCACTATCCCCTTTTCCCAAGACGCCATTCTCAATGCCTGCCTTGAAACTGTTCGTGCCAATGAACTCAAGGAATGCTATATCCGCCCGCTGGTCTTTGTTGGCGAAGGGGACCGTGGTCTCCACGCCAGGACAAATCCAATTCGCGTTTCCATTGCGGCCTGGGCCTGGGGGGCCTATCTCGGCGAAGAAGGGCTGCTCAAGGGTATTCGGGTCAAGACTTCGTCGTTTCAACGCTTTCACGTCAATACCATGATGACCAAGGCCAAGGCCGTCGGTACCTACCTGAATTCCATTCTGGCCGGGCAGGAGGTCTGGGCACTTGGCTATGACGAGGCCCTGCTGCTCGATACCGACGGCTACGTGGCTGAAGGACCGGGAGAAAACATTTTTATCGTACGGCGGGGCAAGATCAAAACGCCGCCGCTCTCGTCTTCACTCCTGCCCGGTATTACCCGCGATACCGCCATCACCCTGCTGCGGGAGATGGATGTCCCGCTGGAAGAGGACCGGATTACTCGGGACGAAGTCTATCTTGCCGACGAGGTCTTTTTTACCGGCACGGCCGCAGAGGTTACACCGATTCGTGAACTCGATGGCCGTATAATCCGTGGCGAAACACCCGGAGCGGTGACAAAAGAACTCAAAAAGCGCTTCGATGCCGTCATTACAGGAGCCAATCCGAAGTACAAGGATTGGCTGACCTATGTGTAGAATTAGGGATTGGAAGTTGGAGATTGGGGACTGGCTCTCTGTTCTTCCCCCAATCCCTAATCCCTAACCCCCCTGCTTCATGTCATCCATTCGAAACCTGTGGTTTGATACGCGCCATTTGCTCGGCGATGCCCGCGGCCACGCCTTGTTGGCGGAACTCAATGCATTGCCAGAGTCGGCACGGGAAGCCATTCTTGCGGCTGGCGACCGGCTTGCTGACATCTCGCTCACGTTAGCCCAAGTGTTTTGCCGCAATGCCCCTGCTTCCTGGCACGCGTTTGGAGAGGAGGACGTATTTTCTCGTTGGGTGCAGGTCGGCGAACAATTTGTCCGGCACGAGCCGACCTCGCGTGAAGGAGCGGCTGCGTATTTTTCCATCCCCCCCGCCGCACTCGCCCGGCTCGGATTGGATCAAGCCGAGGCCTGGGCCGCAATCGGTCGGGAAGTCCTCCGGATTTCGCGCCGCCTAGGCTCTCAATTTTTACAGACCTCAGCTCCCCTGCTCGCCAGCCTGCCGACTCCTATCGAGACCCGCCTGCAAGCCTGGGCAAAGCACGGGAGTGCGTTGCTCAGAGAAAAGGGCTGGAAGGGCGAGTTTCTGGCGGTCTCCTACTTTTCTGCCGCCCCAGTAGCCCTGCCCATTCTGAGCCCGCAAGAGATGCAGGAATGGGCCGCATTGGGCATTCTCGTCCAGGATGCCGGACCGTGGAAGTTTTACACTACTTTGCCAAACGGCTTTGCCGAGTTGGCTGAAAAGATACGCCTCCAACTATTACTTGACTGCCAGACTGCGGCCAGCCGTTCGCCCCAAGCGGCAGAGGCCATCTTTGTCCGCTTACCGGCTGTTCTGGCTGGGTTGCCAACACCCCTCCAGGCTTTTCTCCTGACCATCCTGGCACCAGTTATCCGGTCCGACCCTACGGCCCTGCCCCCGCTCTTTCCGCTCATGGGCCCCTGCCTCAAGGCTATTGAGAGCACGCAACGCCCGGCACTGCGCGCCGCATTAGTCGCACTGGCCCAGGATTTCGCGCCAGGCATTCCACCCGCCCTGCGGACCTTACCCAGGGCGTATGAGGAAGCCGGCGAGCAGCGTTTGCTGGAATGGATAGCCAAAGGACGGGCTATAGGGCGAGCCGGCACGCAAGCAGGTGTGGCATTTTTTGCGCTGGAATCCCGGACCAGCCTGCGCGTACTCCGACACGACGACACTGGGGTCGATTTGGAAGAAGTCCAAGAGGTGCTGCGCAAATATATCCAGATGTTGTCCGGCTTGGCTGCCGGTATCGAGCGTCAGGAATTTTTCTCCTATCCACCCGCACTCGAAGAATTTCCTGTTCCCGGAGACGCCGTCCCACTGCCGGCTCGGATTGACCTCTTTTCAACCTATGAAGAGAATTTCAGACTCTTTCGGGCGTTGGCGATGTTGCAGGCCGGCCGGCGTGAGTTTGGAACATACGCCTTCAGCCTGGAACGCTTGTGGCCACAGCTCTCCGAGGAGGTGCGCGCGCTCAGAGAGGAGCGAAAACCGGCACACGAGCAGCCACAAAAGCAGCCAAGCGGTGGTCTGCCCGCTTTCTTCTCCTGTTTTCCGCACCCACATGTTGTAGAAGCCCTTTTTCTCCTGGTGGAAACGCGGCGCATTACGCACCGGGTCGGCCAGTCATACCGAGGGCTGCGGGAGGACCTCGCATGGTTGAACAGCGTGTCTCTCCCCTCGCTCTTGCCCGAAACCCTACGGACGCTCTTTGCCACTCTTGCTCTCCCCTCACAGCCGTCTCACACGGTCTATGATTCTGCCCGGTGGGCAGCGGACACGTATCAGCGCATGGTGTCCTCCCTGGTCATGCTGCAACGTCAAGATCAGGACCCGGCAGCGTTTGAAGCAGCGCTGTTTGAAAAAATGACCGGCGATGCGCTCATTGACCCGGACATGGACGATGACAGTCCACCACCGGATGCGCTGGAGCTGCCCGAGTTGGATACACTGAAATTGGAGCCCGAGGGCGACGATGATGCGGGCGGAGCGCCGCTCTCTCCCGAAGAACTCAAGGCCCTCATCGAGGCGGGAGTAGAGTTGCAGATTCGGCCAGGCAAGCCGGATAGCCTGACTCCGCAAGGACTGTATATCACTGATTTGGACGGCAAGCTGCCGGCCCAAGCCGACCCGGACGCCCTCCTGCCTGAGCATGGCACGCTGGTCAACGCCGGACGCCGCAGGGAGCGAGCGGAAGCGCTGACCTTTTTCTATGACGAGTGGGATTACCACATTGCCGATTATCGTTCACGCTGGTGTCGGCTGCGTGAAATTATCCTCAGCGGTGATGCCGGCGAGTTTTTCGCCAAGACCCTGGGCGACTACGTCGCCCTCACCCCCGCGATTAAGGCAGAGTTTCAACGCATCCGCCCCGAGCAGTATCGCCTCGTACGCGGCCTTGAAGATGGCGAAGAGTTTGATCTGAACGCGGTGATTACCGCAGTCAGCGACCGCCGGGCGCGGCTTACTCCATCGTCCAAAGTCTACACGACCAAACGGCAGACCGAGCGAGATGTGGCGGCCCTGTTTCTGCTTGATATGAGTGCGTCAACAGACGAACCCATAGTGCCGCTTCCACCCCAGTATGGTAATGACGAGCCTGACGATTGGCTGGCGACATGGAAGAAAAAACCCGAGGTCCCTCAGCCCAAGCCACGCCGCATTATTGATGTCGCCAAAGAAGCCCTGGTGTTGATGGCCGAAGCGCTGGAAGAGATCGGCGATGCGTACGCGGTCTATGGCTTTTCCGGTCAGGGCCGTGACAATGTCGAGTTCTATCACATCAAATCATTCACCGAGGCACTCTCACCAACCATCAAGGGCCGTCTTGGAGCGATTGAACCCAAGCGTTCGACCCGGATGGGTCCGGCCATTCGACACTCACTGGAAAAACTGAAAGATATCGCCTGTCGGGTCAAACTCCTGGTCCTGCTCAGCGATGGCTTTCCACAGGACATGGACTATGGCGATGACCGGCGTTCCGCCACATACGGCATTCAGGACACCATGATGGCGCTGCGTGAGGCCGACCGGGCCGGAGTGCTGACATTCTGTCTGACCATAGATAAGGCCGGCCATGACTATTTACGAGACATGTGCGCGCCGTCTCGGTATATGGTACTCGAAGATGTGGCATCTCTTCCCACGGAATTGCCAAAAGTATATCAACGCTACATCCGTCCCTGGCAGACGTGAGCCGGAAGAAAAAGAAAGCCGAGATCATACAGCGCGCGGATAACGCGGATAAAGATGGAGGACAGACATGGATATTCAGAATAGTGTGGCGGTCATCACCGGGGGCGGTTCCGGCCTGGGCGAAGCAACGGCGCGGGCCCTGTCTGCAAAAGGGGCCAAAGTGGCGGTGCTTGATCTGAGCAAATCGAACGGAGCCGCCATTGCCGAAGAACTCGGGGCCACTGCCACGTTTCTCGAAGCCGATGTCACCAATGACGAGCAGTTAGCGGCAGCCATCGCCCAGGCGGCTGAACGGTTGGGCGCGATTCATGTCGCGGTGAATTGCGCCGGCATTGCCACCGCGGGCAAGACCTTGGGCAAGGGCAACGAGCCGCTGAACATAGGACCGTTTCGGAGAACAATTGAAGTCAACCTCATCGGGACGTTTAATGTGATTCGTTTTGTTGCCGCACAAATGGCGAAAAACCCGCCGGGTGACGATGGCGAGCGGGGCGTTATCATCAATACGGCCTCGGTGGCCGCCTTTGATGGGCAGATCGGTCAAGCTGCCTATTCTGCCTCAAAAGGCGGCGTTGTCGGCATGACGCTCCCGATCGCTCGGGATCTATCTCGGGATGGGATTCGCTGCTGTACTATCGCTCCAGGTATCTTTGAGACGCCGATGCTGATGGGACTGCCCGAGCCGGCCCGTCAGGCACTCGGAGCCAGCGTGCCCTTTCCGCAGCGTCTGGGCCGTCCGGCGGAATACGCGGCGCTGGCCTGCCAGATTATAGAGAACTCGATGTTAAACGGTGAAACCATTCGGCTCGACGGCGCTATTCGGATGGCGCCCAAATAGCCCGTGGCTTATACACGCAAGGATGCCTTCTATAAAAAAGCCAAGCAGGAAGGCTATCGCTCCCGCGCAGCGTATAAACTCCTCGAACTCAACCGCGTCTGGCGCTTTTTGCGGTCGGGGAACCGGGTCATTGATCTCGGCTCCTGGCCGGGTGGTTGGGTGCAGGTCGCGGCCAAGGCGGTTGGGCCATCCGGGCAGATTCTTGGCATTGACCTGGTCAAGCTGGAACCCCTCCCCCTTGCCAACGTCACTCTGGTTCAAGGGGATGCCACCGACCCGGCTCAGCAGCAATCCCTGCTTTCCTCTTTAGGACGCCCGGCTGACGTCCTCCTCTCGGACATGGCGCCCAAGCTGAGCGGGGTGCGTGAAGCCGACGACGCCCGCATCACCGCGTTATGCCAGACCGCTCTGACCTGCTGCGGCCCCCTCCTGAAGCCAGGGGGCGTGTTATGCCTCAAAGCTTTCATGAACGAAGGGTATCAGCCTTTTGTGGCAGCGCTCCGCTCCGCCTTCAAGACTGTCAAAACATCCCGTCCGGAAGCTACGCGGAAAGGCTCGGCGGAGGTCTACGTGCTGGCGACAGACAGGAAAAAAATGGTTTGACAGCCTGATAAGCGCGCCCTTTCAGACTGTCGCTCAGTTCCACGTACAGGGAGAAGTCTTTCTCTATAACGGCCGAGACGGACGACATTTGATTACCTTTGACAATCCCTACCCGCACCAGGGCTCGATGTTCGGCTATGCGCTGGCCTCGCCCGGCGATATTAACGCCGACCACATTCCGGAGTTTGTTTTTGGTGCGCCAGGCCAGCACATCAGGGATAAGCCGGCCGTTGGCCGTGTCTTTCTGTTTGTGTCCAAACGCTAGACAGGGAGCATTGACACCAGAGCGTCAAGATTCCTAGAATGCGCTCACTCCTAGCCCCCGCCGCGTGAGCAAAAGGAGACGATCAAGGAAACCATCATGGAGACCATCATGGGGAAGTCCATCCTGACCTTATCTCACTCATACGGTAGCGGCGGCAGCCTGATTGCCCGCACTGTGGGCCGGCGCTTGAACTGGACGGTCTGGGAAAAAGAGATCGTGCGGCAGATCGCCTCGCAGTATCAAGTCTCGGAAGACTACATTGAGGCAAAAGACGAGCGGGTTGACTCGTTTATTGAACGGATGGTCGGTCTGTTCGGCCTGGGCGGCTTTGAGTCCGCCTACGATATTCCGCCGCCCCTCTGGCTCAACGATGCGCAACTTGTCCGCATGACCAAAACTATTGTCGAAGAGGTTGCCCAAAGAGGGAACACCATTCTTGTGGGCCGAGGTGGAAATCGCATCCTTGAGCACCACCCAAACGCCCTGCACGTTTTCCTGCACGCTCCGCTCGAAACTCGCCTGGAGCGCATGGTACAGGCCGAAGGCCTGGACCGAGCCAAAGCCCGGCAGCGTATTGTCGGCATGGACAAACTCCGGGCAGATTACGTCCACACCTTCTACCACGACGATTGGCGCGACCCGAGCCATTACAACCTGACGATCGATTCCAGCCGCTGGGGTGATGCCGGGACTGCCGACCTGATCATGTGGGCCTTGGAGCATATTCAGTAGCTCAGCGGCGCCTCCCACCTATCAGGACTTCCGCGATGAATCCCGTCCAGCCCTTTCTCAACAATGAGCGCGGCCCGGACCACGCCCTTCTATGTGCCCCTATTCTGCCCGCTATTGCTGAGCAGGCCGCCCAGGCAGACCAGACTCGCAGCGTCGCTCCACACGTGATCGCAGCCATCAAAAACACCGACCTTATTCGGGCGTCAGCCACCCGTAATATTGGTGGCATAGAGGCCGGTATTGGGGCGATCGCGCAGGAACTTGAAGCCGTGGCAGGGGCCTGTGCCTCAACCGCCTGGTGTCTGTGGAACCACTTGTGCGTGTTCCATTTCATCTGTGGTCAACTCGGCCCGGATGGGAGTGGCGTCCTGCGGCAGATTGTCGCCCAGCGTGAATGGGTCAGTTTTCCCGCTGGAGCAGGCACCGGCGTACACGGAAAAATTGACGGGGAAGACCTGATTCTCAATGGTCGGGCCAGCTTTGCCTCCGGCGCTCGCTATGGAGATTGGGCCGCCTGCTTGTTTGCGCTGGAGCGGAGTACGCAACAGCCCGGCGAAAAACCGGACCTGCGCTTTACCGTTGTCCGTACCCATGCCCAGGGCGTATCCGTTGACCCAACCTGGCTCTCAATGAGCCTGCGCGCCTCGGCAACCGACCACATCAATTATGAGGCAGTGACCGTTCCGGCCGCGTTGATCCGGCCCTTTCCCATAGATTTTCGAGTGCAATTTCGAGACGCGGACCGCCCGATGGTCGCGCATCGCTACCGTGAAGACTGGACTGCGGTGTCCGATCTCTGGCTTGGCGCGCAGGCCGTTGGGGTGGCCGCCGCGGCGTTGGAGGAAGCCTGCCAAGAGCTGAGCGGCCGGATTGCCATCTTCGGGACCAAAGTCGCCGAACGGCCCGCGGTCCAGCTCAATATAGGCCAGGCCGGAGCCGCCATTACCTCCGCCCGCGCCGCCGTCCTGACGGGCTGTGCGGAAACAGACGCGCGGATTGAGTCGGGTATCATCCCGACGGAGGCGGATTATCTGCGTCAGCTTGGCTATAGCATGACAGCGCTTCGGCTATGTGACGACGCCATGCGGCTACTGCTGCGCGTCCAGGGTGGGAATGGCTTGCGTGAAGGTGGCTCTTTCGAGCGCCGCTATCGTGACTTTCAGGCCATGCCGCTGCATATCAACGCCCATCCCGACCGGGTAGCGGAACTGGTTGGGAAACACTTATTAGGCGTAGACAACGACGCCCCGTTTCAGTAGTCTTCCCCACTCTCCTCCCACTAATAATCCCCTCTTGGGAGGGATGGTCCTGAGCTTGTCGAAGGGCCGGGGTGGGTTTCTCTCACGCATGCCCTATCCGTAGATCCATCCCGCCCCTACTAGAAAAACACCGTCAGCCCGCTGCGGACATTGAGGCCGTAGCCGGACACTATATTCGTATCCGATATCCCCGGCCCGCCGCCATTGATGGGACACCGACGGTCTGTGCCGACTTCGTGCCGGAGACAGGAGTCCGTGGCAAACTGTGTCTCTCGCCAATTGGTGTCGGCGAGGTTGAGCACATCAAGGGACACCTCGATGTTGCGCCAGCGGTAACGCACGAGCAGGTCGATCAGGGCATACCCCCGCGCAGTCACGCTCCGGTCTTCATTGGCGGCGCGGTCGTCCAGGAAACGCACACGCAGGGCGGCAGAGAAATTCTCAATCGGGTAGGCCGTCAGCCCTCCGTTCATCAGCAGAGTCGGAGCCAGGGGAATGGCCTCGCCCGTGATGCGAAAGCGGGGGTCGCTATAGGTCAGGTCGTAGTCAAGCAGCAGCCAGGGCAACACTTCGGCCCGTATCTCAAAATCAACGCCCCAGCGGCGCGTGGGGCCTCGCTGTTCGGTCGTGCCCTCGTCACCCACAAAGACCAACTCGCTACCCCCAGGTCGAGCCACCACAGCGAGGAGGCCAACTCAACTCGATTATACAGTCTGGTGCGTGCCCCGATTTCTGCGCCGGTTGAGCGCGCCAGCCCGCTGCCCCCCGGCTGGACCGCATCCCGGGCATCGTTGGAATGATAGCCCATGCCGAAATTGAGAAAGAGGTCGGTCTGGTGTCAGAGGCTCGCCGGGTTGATAAAAGGCGACACGATCAGGCTGGCCTTGGGGCTGACAATGCCGTCGGTCGCCTCGCGCGGAGAACGGTCGTCAACATCAAAGACAAACACGTCACCGCGCAGGCCAACGATGAAGCGCAGCCACTCGCGGATAAACAGCTCGTGTTGGGTATAGCCGCTGAAGGCGTTCTCCCAGATCTCGGCTTTCTGAGTGGTGACAAAGCGTTGCCGCCGCTGCTGCCGAAACAAGCCGACATCGGCATTATCGTTGCGCGTCTCAAAGCCAATAGTGCTCTCAAGCGGCAGGCTGCCGAGCGTCCACAACCGATGATAATGCGCCCGGCCACCAAACAGCACACGGCTATCGAGTTGTTCAATGCCATCGCCCTGCACCGGGTCGCCGCTGAAAAAAGTAAAGTTTGAGAACATACGCAGCCGGTAGCGACTGAAGTAGAGTTGCACAAACCAGCTTTCCTCCGGGTTTGGGTTTGCCGTATAGATGAGATTCAGGTTTTCCCGGTCGGAGCGCCCGCCCTCGGTCGGGTCGAGCGAACCGAACCGGTCCAGCCTCCCGCTCCTGACCGCTCGGAGTGGAATCTGGCCGGAGGCGTCCCAGTCTCCGGTATACAGTGAGGTCCACAGACTCAGCTTCGAGGTCGGGCTCGGCTTGAGGGTAAACTTGCCGAAGAAATTATATTTGACGAAATTCTCGCCGTGCTTGAACGGCCCGTCGGTGAAATAGACCTCGTTGGCGACCAGGCTCTGCACCGGACCGAGGCGCGGCGACAGGATGCCGACATAGCGCATGGTGTTGAAACTCCCGCCGACGGCGCGGAGCGAGTTGTGGGCGGTATCTTCTTTGGTAATAAAGTTGACTGCGCCTGAGTTGGCAAAATTCCCAGCGTCCGCGAAATAGGGGCCCTTGCGGTAATCGATAGACTCGACCACCTCGGGAATCAAAAAATTGAGGTCGGCATAGCCCTGACCGTGGGCATGACTGACCATATTGACGGGGATACCGTCAACACTGATGGCCACGTCAGTGCCATGGTCATTATCAAAACCGCGCAAGAAGTATTGCATGGCTTTGCCGCCCCCGGCGTGTTGACCCGCCACAAATCCCGGCAGATTATTCAGCATTTCCGAGGCCGTGTTATGCGGCCGGACCGCAAAGTCTTTTTCACGCACCCGGCTTTCGGTGGCCGCGCTGATCGGACGACGCTCGGTGACAGTAATATGTGGCAACTGTTTCGTTGAGTTGGCGGCAGGATGTTCGGCTTCCTGAAGGCCGGTTGTGTCGCGGCCGTAGCTCATATCTGCCATCCACAGCAGTACGATGACACAGCATATCCAGCCGGACAGACGGCGCAGGGCGAGGCTGTTTTTTCCAGGTATCAGGTGTCCGTGGTTGTTCGCTGCTTGCATGGCGAGTGTAAAACCTCCTGCTCTCCGGCCTCGTCTGTATCATAGGTCGCCGCGGTTGGCGCACGTGGTCAGGGGATAATCACAAAGTTCTGGAGCGACTGTTCCCACTGTAGCTTTTTGGTTTCCCCAGGGCTGGGAAAGTCTGGAATGGGAAACGTGCCACTCACCCCCCGCAGGAACTGCTCCCCAAAGGTCGTCACCCGCACGGTGGTGTTGGCAAACTCCTCCCCGTCAAGCAGCGCCCGGACCGTATGCGGTCCGGCTCCCAAGTTATTCCAGTTCCACAGCAGGCTGAAACCGTTGTCGGTATCGTCACAGACGCCACGGGTATCCTCCCGCACGGTTCCATAGCCCGCTTTCAGTGGCATCCCGTCCAGCTCAATGACAATCTCTCCCGCCTCGCACGCCCAGCCGGAGATCACTCCCACCCCACTCTGCGCCGATCCTAGCGACGGGTTTTCCAATATGGCGCTCACGCCCGCTACTCGATCATACCCCCCTCCAGTATTCGGCTGCCCGTCGGTGATCACAAAGTTCTGGAGCGACTGTTCCCACTGGACGACGGTGGTCTCGCCGGAGGCGGGAAAGTTGGGTAGGTCAAAGGTGCCACTCGCCCCTCGTAGGAACTGCTCCCCAAAGGTGGCCACCCGCACGGTGGTGTTGGCAAACTCCTGCCCGTCAATCAGCGCGCGAATCGTATGCTCTCCGTCGCCCAGCAGGTTCCAGTTATACAATAGACTGAAACCATTATTGGTATCGCCACAGCGACTGCGCGTATCCTCCCGTGTGGTTCCATAGCCCGCTTTCAGCGGTATCCCGTCCAGCTCAATGACAATCTCGTGGGCGTGACACGCCCAACCCGAGATGACGCCCAGCCCACTCTGAAAGGAGGTGGACCGGGGGTTCTCCAGGGTCACTGGGGAGACGAAATCCGTTGAGAACACGGCCACGTCGTCGATAGTCCAACCGTCTGCGGTCCCACTGGCATCGGACAACATTTGGAAACCGATCTCTATCGGCCGTCCGACAAAGGGAGTCAGGTCAATCTCCGCCTGTTGCCACGCGGCCCGGCCGGAGAAGGATGCCACACTCTTCCACTCGCCGTTCGCCTGCACCCAGACGTTCCCCATATCGCCAGTGTCAAAGTCGTACCGATGCCAGAAGGTCAGGGTCGCTGAATTGTGCCTAGTCAGATCAATAGTCGGAAGAAAAAGGCTGCTGTTTTGGTCATTCCGGTAATTGCCCCGCGGACTGTCCGTCCAGGCACGCGCGCCGCTCCGTGAAGAAGCCGTAGTCCGGGCCCATGGGGAGTTCGCAGACCAACCGTTTGCGCCGCTCTCCATGTCATCTTCAAACAGGCTCTCGTTGACTCCCGACTGAGTCACGGTCAAAGTCCATCCGCCAATGGTGAGCGTACCAGTCCGAGCGCTGGGGCCGGGATTCGCCGCAACCGCGTAGCTGACGCTGCCAGGACCGCGAATTCTGTCCCCGGACGTAACACGCAGCCACTCGGCGTTGCTCGTTGCGGACCAGTCACAATTCCCTGCCGCCTCAACCTGTACGCTGGCGTTGTCCCTCCCCGGCCCGAAGATATGGTGTGAAGTAGAAAGAAAATCGATGCAGGTGCTGAACGTGGCGGGGTTTGTGTTGATGGTCACGTGGTAGCCGGTGGCGTAAGCCGCGTCAATTGAGACCTGGATAGCATTCTCTGCATCGATAAAGATTTCGCCCACCGTCCACATCGCCCCTGCATCGTTCGGGTCGCCGTTGTTGTCCACGTCTACGACCTGAGCCAGCCGGTCTTCCCGCGTGGTATCCACCTTATGGATGACCACCGCTTCATCCGGGATTTCGTCGTCATAGCCGGCAAACAGCCGTGTTTCGACGGTGTAGAAGTCGGTCGGCGACCTCCCAATGGGAATCTGAGCCATCAGATAGCCCTCTTCGCCCGGCTGGGCCGAGCGTTCAAGGGTAATGGTCTGGGTGCTATTGGGCGGGGCCACATACTTGCGGGCCGGGGGAATCCAGCCCAGAAAGTCTTTGTGGTAGGCGATGGTATGCACGCCCAGGTAGCCGTAGCCGGGATATGGGTCAAGCGACTGGCCGCCGCTCATGACATCCCAGTCAGAGTCATAGGTGCTGGGACTAAATGAGTGATCATCTTGACCATAGGGACCGGAGGAATGCTGCAAGCCTAAGGCATGGCCCATCTCATGTGCCCAGATTTCCTGTCGTTCATGTGCCCGTTCCGGCAGCCAGGTGATCCCCCAGAAGCGTGTCCGCCTATCCTTTGTAAACCGCCGGGTGCCGCCATAGGCGCGACGCCCATCAAGGTCCTGGTTAAAGGCGAGGTTGATATGCTCAAAATCCGGCAAAAAGACGTCCGCATCGGCCGCGGCAGTACAGTCTCTGGCGGCTCTCTCCAAATCGGCATCTTCCTCTCCATCCCCGTCTGTGTCAGACACGTAATGCGCGCGGGGCCGGGGCAGATTGTACCAACCCACCACCACGCTGCCGTTCAGATTGGGGAGGTTCTCGTCAGAGACCTCTCGCCAATAATGCTCCAGGCCGGGATAGGACGATCCCATTAGTTTCTCATAATGACTGACCGGATGCGGGGTGATATTTCTCGCATCCCCAAACCGACACAAGATGGTCACCCATGCCTGAGAGCCGCGCACATGCAAATCGGCCTCCGCGGCCGGGAGAGCCGACCTGGGCGGAGTGGGCTCATCCGGAAACAAGTCGGCGGCGAAGGTTCTGCCCGACGAGGCCGTGGACGGTAACGGGGCCAGTTCGATGGAGCGGGCTCGGAACCGTAGCGGGTCGTGCTCCCACTCGCCCACGACCGTCACCCGCTTGCGGTTCAAGGTCACCGGGCCGCCGAGCGGCTGCATGAGTGCTGTATCGATCAGGAGTTCGTGCCGTGCGCCCGAGTCCTCAGTCAACGCATAGCTGGTTTCCGCGGCCCGGCCGGACTCGGGCGGATAATCGGCGACCGTCAGGCTGAACCAGCCGGTGAGGGCCTGGTGTTGGGCTGCGGCGGGAGATACCCCCAGCAGCAACAGGACCAGACAGATTGTGACGCGTGCTGGGAGGGGCGGGTTCACCTGGTCCCTTTCACTTTCCTGAGAGGGACACACTCACTACAAGGTCAGTGTGAAGTCTTCGACCAAAAGCCCCGGCAGTCGGCTGCTGCCTGTTGAGCGGGCATGATAGGTGTTGGGATCAAGCATATAGTCCCGCTCGGCGGTGATGCCAGCCAGGTTTGTCCCCAGTATACGGTAGAGCGATTCGTCAAACCGCATCACGTTGAGCGGCGCCTGAATCTCACCGTTTTCCACCCAGAAAGTAGCAAACCGGGTCATGCCGGTCATGCGGCAGGCCGCAAGGTCCGAATAGTTCAGATACCACAAATTGTTGATATAGATGCCGGTGTCCAGTTGCGTCAGCAGCGTATCCTGGGTCAGTTCACCTGCGGCCATGTCAATGGATTCGGCCGCCTCCCAACTCGATGCCCCATTGGTGGCCACGCCGTATTCCTTGGCAGACCGGGGAGACACCAGACAGTCTGCCCGACGACCGTGGGTGATGAGGCGGACTTGGTCCGGTTTCCGAAAGCCGTCCTCCTGGAAGTTCGGGGCCACTCCGTCCCGCATATTTTCAATAAGGGTGACAGCGGGGTGCAGCTCCGCTCCCTCCTGTGTCATTTTGATCAGCGGCGTTTGTTTGGTCCGCTGCTCCTTGAGACCAAATCCACCCCAGTTCAGCAGTTCCATAATTTCACACACGGCCGAGGGCGCCAGATACACCCGGTAGCGGCCGGGCGTAATGGTCTTGGCCGGCCTGGACAGCCCGGCCAACTGTTGGTCCGCGGTATCGACCTTGTGTTCAAACACGTTCGGATTCCACACAAAACCGGCCTCAGCCGTTTTGACCGCTTTGTCGCCACTGAGATAGAAACTCCAGTCCACACTATAGGTATAGGTGGAGAACCAGTTGCGTTGGCCAAAGGAATTGGCGAACCCCGCGTGGATGCCGCCGGCCGCATAGAAGCCAACCAGGTCCCGTCCCTGTCCGGCCTGCAGGACAGCATCGACGATCATCCCCCGTTCTTCCGGCAGCCGGTTTTCGCCGTGATGCTCGCTCGACTGGACCTCGGTCGCGTGGAAGACATGCGGGTCCTCGGGCAGATAGGGAAGCTGGGCACGCAGGCTGTCCAGCACAGCGCGGGCGCGCTGACTGTCCACGGCAAAGTCGCCGCATAGGCTGATATCCCCGGCTGCGTGGCGTTGTCCGATAACGAGTTCAACCGCGATGGAACGTTGCGCCACCGTTCCCGCCTGGCGGATCGCGCTGTTATTGAATCGGACGAAGTCCGAGTCCTCGGCCGCAAAATTACACAGCGCATGCTCCTCGCCGGTCAGGTGGCTGATGATGAAGTCGGCAAGCTGGTAGAAATACTCCTGCATCCTCTCGACCCCGCCCTAAAAGAGTAAACGTATCCTCCAATACATATGAGATGCTGGACACGTTTACTCTTTCTCGCCCCCAAAAACCTCAACGCCCGAGAATACACACGCCGGAGCGGCATGTCCAACCCGGATGACCTGATTGGGCTCGCCCTTGCCGCAGAACGGGGTGCCGAGCACCTCATAACTGTCCAGGTTGCCGACCCTGGCCAGGTTGCGCCAGAATGTGGCCGACACTCCCCGGTAGTTTGGTTTTTTGACCACCGTTGTCAGCGTGCCGTCTTCAATCAGTTGGCCCCACTCGCAGCCAAACTGGAATTTGTTGCGCGAATCATCAATGGACCAGGAACAGTTGGTTTTCATATACACGCCCCGCTCAATGGCGCCGACCATAGACGAAAAATCGGACTGTCCCGGTTCCAGGTTCAAATTCGCCATGCGGTCAATCGTCGGCCTGTTCCAGGTGTCGGCGCGGGCGTTGGCGACACCGGGCATCCCCAGCCGCGCTTGGGAGACTACTCCGCCCAGTCCGCGCAGCAGGCGGCCGTTCTTGATCAGATATTCCTTGCGGGCGGGCTGGCCGTCGTCATCAAATTGATAGCTGGCATACTGTTCGGGTCGGGAGGGGTCAAAGGTGATATTCAACAAGTCCGAGCCGTACTGATATGTGCCGAACATGTCCGGCGTCACAAAGCTGGTACCGGCATAATTCCGCTCATCCCCGAGAATGCGGTCGAGCTCAAGCGGGTGGCCGATCGACTCATGAATCTGAAGCATCATTTGATCCGGGGCAAGGAGCACGTCCAGCTGCCCGACCGGGCAATCGGGCGCGCTCAGGAGCTGGACTGCCTCAGCGCTGAGTTGCGGTGCGGCCGCATGAAACCCGGTTTGCTCCAAGACTTCCAAGCCCCCCTGGCGGCAATAGCCACGCCCGCCGAACGTCCGCGTGTGCGTCTCCGTCCCGGCGTTGGCGGTCACGCTCAACATCGGCACGATATAGGAGAATCGCTGGCGGGTGTGGGCGCCACCATTTGTGATCGAGAGCGTGTCGCTCTCCGTATGCCACAGGCTGGCCTCCCAGTCGACAATCCGCTCGTCCGTTTTCAAGCGGGCGCTCTCCTGCTGGAGCAGCGCGATTTTATCGGCCAGGGACACGGCATCCCAGGCGACGGCCACCGGCGTCTCATACTCACCCTGCGGCTGGGCAAAGACCACCTGCGAGAAGTCGGTCACGCCACACGCCGCGCTGCGCTGTGCCCAGCCCCTGGCGTGTTCGAGCGCGCGCGCTAAGCCCGCCTCAGTCAGGTCGCTCGTCCCGGCATAGCCGCAGCCCCCCTGATGGACGACCGTCAGCATGACCCCCAGGTCGTCGCCGTTTGACACCGGCTGTAAGACATCCTGACGAACCGCCAGCGACTCTGACTGCTCGCGCACAATGCGGAGCGAACAGAACTCGACGCTGGGCATGAGGCGCCGAAAGCGTTCGGCTATCTGCTCGTGTGGCTGCTCCATGCCGGTTTAGTCCTGTTTTTCCGTATTCAGAATCACTTCATGGATTTCCAGCACATTCGCGCCGGCAAACATTTCTGCGGGTGGGCGGTTGCTATGGGCGAGGCGGAAGGACTCGCTTTTTGTCCAGTCCCAAAACGCTTGTTCACTTTCCCAGTAGGTTTGGACCAGGTAAAATCCCTGCTCTTCCTTCTCTTCCCACTCACCCGTTTGGTGGCTGAACCGACGCTGGACCGGCCGCATCACCAGGTTTTTGATAAACCCGGGGGACTGGTCGATCAGATGTGCCCGGTTCCGAAACCGATCCTCAAACTCTTCTTCATGTCCCTCAGCAACGGGAATCCGGTTCGTGACGACAAACATAGCGTGTTCTCCTCCGCTGCAAATATATTGCTGTGTCTTCACTGTAAAAGAGTTACGAAAGAGATGGAAGCGCTCCCCAGGCTCAACACCGCAGTCAGTCTCTTGCCCCCTCGACTTAAGGGTGTTCTCCAAAGAGAACACAGAAAAAATGCCCCCGCGTGGAAGGCGTTCGGCCATTCCCGCGGTTGCGTTCAGCTCAAAAAAGCAATAAAGTCCGGTTCAGAAGGAAAAGTGTCGCAGACTGTCTACCACGTCTGTCGGTTTTGAGTTGGTTCACACGATCATAAGCCCTGGGGACCTCCTCATATGGTTCCCAGGGCTTTTTTATTTGTCAGGAGGTCCCGTAGCATGAAACTCTTTGTTGGTAATCTGCCCTTCAGCACGACGCAAGAAGACCTTGAAGCACTCTTTGGCGAATCAGGCGCAGTCACATCGGTCAATGTTATTACTGATCGGTTTTCCGGCAAATCTCGTGGATTCGGCTTTGTCGAAATGGAAAACCAGGAGGAGGCGCAGGCTGCGATAGAGCGCCTGAACGGGAGTGATCTCCAAGGGCGTCCGCTGACCGTCAACGAGGCCCGCCCGCAAAGAGAACGCTCACAAGGCCCCAGGAGGGATGGCGGCGACCGAGATTGGTAGGAGGAAAGAAGAGCTTCCGTAGGATAGAAGGTGTTTGCCATATGTCCGTGAGTAAGGGAAACGGCTTCCTCACAATCCAACACTGTGCGACGGTGATCGGTTTCTAAGGAGAGTACCCATGATCAAGGTAAAAGACGGTGACACTGTTCGCGTTCAGTATACCGGCAGGCTTAAGGACGGATCAGTCTTTGACTCATCGGCGAAGAGTGACGCACTACAATTTACCATTGGGAAAGGCCAGGTACTCCAAGGGTTTGAGCAAGCCGTAATCGGCATGCGCCCAAAGGAATCGAAAACGGTCCTCATCCCGGCTGAGTCAGCCTACGGCCCACACCGGGATGGGATGACCACGCAAGTCCAACGCAGTCAATTCCCGAATAATGTTGAACTGAAAATTGGCCAGCGGCTGCAAATCAATCAGAAAAATGGCCAGTCAATCGCCGTCTCCGTCCTCGCCCTATCCGACTCTACGGCAACCCTGGATGCCAACCACCCTCTGGCGGGCAAGGACCTGACGTTTGACCTTCAACTCGTCGAGATCACCTGACCCCCCTCCGGACGTATTCCGCCGCCCAGTCCGAGTCGGCCTGCGGATGGATTATTCAAACGGAAATACGACCCGGCAGCGATGACCGGCCGGGAGCGTCCCGCCTTGATTGGGCAGCGTCAGACGCACCCCGAACGAACCACTGGCCGAGTCACGCCTGTCTCAAGCGACTGCCGACAAATATGGGCTCTGGCACGAGCCGTGATGCCAAGGGGTCCGCGACCGAGCGGGGGCTGCCTTCAGGCCACCTCCCCTCGCGCGCACAGGATAACCCGCCGGATCACCTCGAAGTTTGTCACCAGCGCGATCACGATCAGGATGAGCAGCGGCTGGTCGAGAAGCGCGCCGAGAAAGATGATGAACACCCGGACATCGCGGCCCAGCCGAAAATAGGGCACGTCCGCGAGCTTCCGCGCCATCCACCCGTCATATTTGTCCGCAGTGTAGCTGTTCATGTACGCACCGACGATAGCCGCGAAACCGATCACTACCAGCGCCAGGTGCACGCCGTTGGGCGCGAGCTCGTGCCACATGAGACCGAACAACAGAAAGGCGTCGGCGTAGCGGTCGAGGATCGCATCGAACCAACCGCCAAAATCGCTTTGCATTCGTTTGAGCCGCGCGACCTCGCCGTCGCAACCATCGATGATCGAGGCGAGTTGCGCGATCACCCCACCGGCCGCAAGCGCCGGGTAGCCACCGACTGCGAACAATGCGGCACCCATGCAAGACAGGCCCCAGGAAACCACGGAGATCTGGTTCGGAGTCATCGGTGTGCGCACCAGGTAGCGCGTCAGCCAACGAGAGACCGGCCGGTTGAAGCGACGCGAGACCGGACCGTCGCGGGTCTTGCCCGCCTGCTCGCGCAGCAGCCGGCGCTCCGCCTCGCGCCAAGCCTCGGGCGTGTCAATATCGAGCCACGATTGGCCGGTCACATCGACGGCTCTCGCCTGTCTCTTCTTCGCGAGCGCCCGCAGACCGTCGGACAATCCGCCCTGACCCTTCGCTGCCGCCTGCTCGAGCCCTTCGAACAGCCCCGAGGTGCAAAGCATGACGCCGGTGTCACCCGCCTGCCACACTTCGAGGTGCTTCCCGATTGCCTCAATGCGCTCGCTGCTGATCTGCACCCGGGTGACGTCGTCGACATCGAAGATACCGCCCTTGTCACGGTCTACGGCGAGGCAGAGCTCCCCGGGCGCGGGTGGGTCGCGCACCAGCGCCTGGGGAATTTTCTCATCGAAAAGATGGTCGCTCATGACCAGGAAAAAGGGCGCATCGCCGGTGCGGCCCTTTGCAGAGAGTGCGCTCGCGCCGTTACCCTGTCGCCAGTCCATGGCTTCAGCAAACTCGACCTCGACCCCCCGACGCCGGGCGATGTCGGTGAAATGTGCCCTCACCGTCTCGGCTTCAAAGCCAAGGGTGATGATGAAACGCCGGATGTTCGTGGCCTCGCGCAGCGCACAGATGACCCGCTCGGCGAGCGTCAACCCGAGCACCTTCGTCAAGGGCTTCGGCGTTTTCGTGCTCGGGTAAAGCCGAGCACCTTCGCCCGCGGCGAGAATAACCGCGACCTTCGGGGCCGCCGTCTGCCTAATGCGCATCACCGCTCAATCGATCCACGATTTGAGCAGAGAGCGCCCGGTTCGATGCCGCGACCAAGGCGATGCCATCGGTCAATCCATGCGCCACCGAGAGTGGCGCCCCATCGAGCCCCACCACGCACCCTCCGGCCTCGATCAACAGGCGTGCAGCGGCGAGATAGCTCTCAGGGGTCAGTCTTTCGCGCACATCGACATGCGCGTCCACCGCGCCAGCGGCAACCAAGGACACGGCCCGCGATGCGCAGCCGTAACTGCGAACCCCCCTCGCGTCGGCCATCATTCGTGCGAGGTTACGCGAAGGTGCGAAGTGGTTTAGCTCCACCGAAATCACCGCGTCCGCGATGCAACGAACCCCCGAGGTTGCGAGCCGTGCGGCACCGCGCCAAGCTCCCGCACCCTGCTCCGCCACCAGGGGGACCAGCTTATCGAGCGGACCGACCATCGCCGATTCCACGGACTCGGGATGCAACGGTGCATTGATGGGCATCACCGCGCAAGCCAAGGCAGAGAGCGGAAGGCCCCGAGCCCAGTTGTCCGACCCATCCACGGGATCGAGGACCAGTCGGTGACGAGGCGTCCCGACGCCGAATTCGAACGGCTCTGCCTCTTCGGATTCAACCCTGAGCGGCACAGAGAGCCGCGCTAGAAACTCGAGCGCGGCATCGTTAGCAGCGAGGTCGAATACCTTGACCGCGTCACCTTTTGCGTTGGTGATCCCAGCGCCTTCCCGGCCAGTTTTCAATACCGCGCGGCGTACCACGCGGTGGAGCGCAATCAGTCGCTGCGTCCACGGGCGTTCGAAGGCTGGTGCCGAGCCGCGGCCTGAGCCCGTGTTGCCGCGCGCGCGCCTCGCTAACTGCGGAACGGTAGGGTTATGAGTCAAGAGCACCTGCTTCACCGACTCACTCAAGCCCGCTGACGGCCCCATCCATCCCCTCGATAAATGCATCGGTCAGCTCACGGGCAACGGAATCGCGCATCTGTTTACTCGGGCTCTTCATGTAGTAGGCGCTTGCCGCCACCAGCGGGCCACGCATGCCCCGCACCAGTCCGAGTTTTGCGCAGCGCACCGCATCGATGACCACGCCGGCACTGTTCGGTGAATCTTCGACCGAGAGCCGCAACTCGACCTCCATCGGCACATCGCCGAAGCCGCGTCCCTCCATGCGGATGAAACACACCTTGTTGTCGTCCTGCCACGCCACGTAGTCGGAGGGCCCGATATGGATGTCCGCATTGGCCAACCGCTCGTCGAGTTGCGACTGGACGGACTCTGTTTTGGAGAGTTTCTTGGACTTCAGACGGTCGAGTGCCAGCATGTTGAGGAAGTCCGTGTTGCCGCCGGTGTTGAGCTGATAGGTCCGATCCAGGCGCACGCCCCGATCCCCGAACAAACGTGCGAGCACTCGGTGCACGATGGTGGCACCGACCTGACTCTTGATGTCGTCGCCGAGGATGGGCAAGCCCGCCTCGTGAAACTTCCGTGCCCAGCCGGGATCGGATGCGATGAATACGGGCACACAGTTGACCATCGCCAACCCGGCATCGAGGCACACCTGGGCGTAGTGGTGCACCGCCTCCTCCGAGCCCACCGGCAGGTAGCAGATCAGGATCTCGGCCTGCGCTTCCCGGACCACCTGGACGACATCGACCGGCTCGGCGTCGGCTGGCCTGAAGGCCTCATCATCAGCATAGTCCGCCATGTGTGGCGCCACGCCGTCGAGAATCGGCCCCATCTGCACCGTGACCCCCGAGGCGGGTAGCACGTTTTGGAATACCGTGGTGCAGTTGGGCTTGGCAAAAACAGCTTCCTCCAGCGGCCGGCCGACCTTGCGGTGGTCGATATCAAAGGCAGCAACCACTTCGATGTCGCTAACGCTCCAGCCACCGATTCTTGGATGCATGAGACCGGCGAACTTGCTGGTGCTACGGCCTCTGTAATACTCGAGCCCCTGGACCAAGGCGCTGGCGCAGTTGCCGATGCCGGCAATTGCCACTTTAATTTTTTGCATGAGTTCACTCTTCCTCCATTGGACTTCCTCGGCCGCTCGGTCGGGGAGACCCGCTTGTTCCGTTGTCGATGCATGAACTGGCCGAGCCAGGCATGAAGCCATACCCGGGCCGCACTCAGGCATGGAGCCCGGTGGTGATCCCCCACGGCGTGCGGCTTGGTGCGGTGTCTGAGAGCGACCGCCACCGATGGTACTGTCGCCCTCAACACATGCACATTAACGGAAAACCGTACCTATAACAACACCTGTAAGTATCGCTCGGTAGCGTCCCAAGCGCCATCGGCCCTACATCTCGTTACGGAGGGTGGCTCGAGGGCGGAGCCGCGCGAGGATGGGTTCAAGCGCCGTCTCAAGATCGTCCTCCCAGAACTCCTGGGCAGTCGCGGTACCTGCTTGCTCGAGGGAGTCCACCGTGAATTGGGTCATTGTTCTTCTTTCTCCGTCCGTCGTACGGGGCTATTTGTGGTGCGTCGCCACCACCTTGCCCAGAATCCTCAGCTCATCTTCAGGTCCGACCGTGATCGGTCGGTGGCGGGTGTTTTCCGGTCTCAACTCGATTGTGTCGTCTCCAATGTAGAGACGCTTCACGGTTGCCTCCTCGCCCAGCAGCGCTACGACGATGTCCCCGCTCTCCGCCAGCTACCGCCGCCGAACCACGACGAGGTCCCGGTCGTGGATGCCGCACGAAGACGGAACGGTCGCCAGGAGCCGTTGGAGTCCGCTCGGCATCGCACGGGGGCGATGCCGCCGGCACCCACAACGGGCTCCGCTCTCACGGCCACGGCGGCTGTCTGGTGATCGGCCGGACCCCTGTGGTCCGACCTGCTCGCTGACCGCGCGGGCTCTGGCGCTGCCGGTCACGCCCTACGACCCGGAGGTCAATTACCGCCGGGTGCGCGGCAAGTGGTGGGGCATGGGGATAGAATGAGGAGCCCTCACAGGGGAGATGATGGGCCATGCCCACGCCAGAAAGGGGCCGGGGAGCGACTGAGAGGAAAGAGAACTGGCTTATGAAGGTTCATGAAGGTATGACATATAGTCAATAATCCTTTCTTTATTGATTATGGTAAGGCAAACCAATATATTGAAAGGTATTAGGAGCACAGTATGATTGAATCCTCCGTCACGAAGAAGGGGCAAACGACACTGCCCAAGCCTGTTCGGGAGTCACTTGGCCTGCAAGCCGGGGACCGGGTGCGCTACGTCATTTCCGACGGCGAGGTGCGCATTTTGCCCGTGCGTCCCATCAGTCGGCTGTTCGGCGCGCTCCAGCATAACGGTCCCGCCGTCACGTTGGAGAAAATGGAGCAGGCCGTAGCCGACGGGGCATGCGAGGGATGATCGCACTCGACACCAACGTCCTCGTGCGCTATCTGGTCCGCGACGATGTGCAGCAGGCAGACGCCGCCCGCGCACTCCTGGAGTCGCTTACGGCCGAACGTCCCGGCTACGTATGCCGTGAGGTGACGGTCGAACTCGCCTGGGTGCTGGAACGGGCCTATGGCTTCTCCCGTGACCGGATTGCGACGATATTGGAAGAACTCGTGGCAACCGAGGGGCTCGTGGTTGAGGAGGCCAACGATGTAGCCCGTGCGGCGTTCCGGTATCGAGCGGGTGGCGCTGGATTTTCCGACCTGATGATCCTGGCGGCGGCCGAACGGTCCGGAGCCCAGCCGCTGTACACCTTCGATCAGAAGGCCGCACGACTTGAGGGTGTGTCGCTGCTGTAGCGTCCAGGCTAGACCGGTTCTCGATAGTCTCTCGCCGTGCAGGGGGCTCCTGTCATGCCGGACGTGATCCGGCATCCAGAGGGCGGAGGGGTCGGGAGCCTGCTGCTCGCGAGAGCGAGTCCGAGCCCAATCATCAGATATCCTGTTCGAGGATTTGGCCGTTATCCCTCAGCCAGCTTCGCGCCTTTTCCAGCGTTGGCGCATGCGTCCGAACGACATTCCAGAATCGGGGGGTATGATTTGCTTCGAGCAGATGGGCGAGTTCGTGCACGATGACGTAATCGACCACGAACATGGGCGCTTTGATCAATCGCCAGTTCAGGTTCACGTTGTTCTTGACAGTGCATGAACCCCAGCGGAAACGATTGTCCACAATCTTCGCGCTGGCAAACTCCACCCCGAGCATAGCCGCAATGGATTTTACTTCTGGAAGAATCCTCTCTTTCGCACGGTTGACGTACCAGTTGCGAAGCACACTTTGTCGTTCGCCCGCCAGGGAAGCCGGGATGAAGAAACGCTGCTCGAAGCGTATCTCCGTCGAGTCGGTCGGGAT
This sequence comes from Binatia bacterium, assembly GCA_963664395.2. Lineage (GTDB taxonomy): Bacteria > Desulfobacterota > Binatia > Bin18 > Bin18 > Bin18. The sequence goes on from OY761159.2 coordinate 1,423,339, forward strand.
GACTTCAATTTGGTACTCACGGCCAAGATAGAGCGCGGATTCACCGCTTACCAGCTCCTTACCAGGCGGATGAGGCCGTTCTTCGTACTTCTGGGCATGCTTCCTCTTCTCATAAATCCACTGACGTTTCGACTCAACAACTTCCCGGATCGTCTCTTCGGACGTGGACTCGGGTGCATGAACGACGACGCTCCGGTCCCGTTCGACTGTTATCGTCAGCTTCCGACGTTTCGGCGAGCGTTTGATGGTGTAGGCCGTATCCATGCTTACTCCGCATAGAGAATGATGTCATTATTCTTTTCCGCGATCTCCATCACGCGGCTGATTATTGTGTTGTACTTCTTCGTGAGATTTGGCAGCTTCACAAACGACGGCTGGAGAAGCGTCTTCTGAATCTCGGCCTTCAACTTGTTGCGCGCGGGAATGGCCTCCCAAAATCCGACCAGCTTCAGCTCCTGCTCGATCACCAGTGAGACACTCTGCGTCAACGCAACCAAGTGGCTGATTTTGTCGTCCTCGCTCAATCCGTAACGTGGACTCGTTTCCGCCACCCTCAATTCGTCAGCGCCCTTAACCATGTCCACGTCAAACAGCTCGCGTCGAAACATACGAAAGAACGGCATCTGCTTTTTGCGGTGCAGCCCGTAGGTCGGCTCCTTGTTCGCGTTGACGATACGCTGCCGCAGTTTCTCCAGTTCTTCGTAAATCCTTTTCCAGTTATCCCGGAACTCTTGAAATATCTGCGCGAGTGCTTCCGCGAAGGACGCTTGCAAGTCCGGATCGTCATCCAACTCAATATCGAGGTGGTGGCGGATAGCGTGTTCTACCTCTGCCGCTTTGGTTTTTGTACGGCGGCGCTGATCGACGTTCTTTTGGAAGTCCTCGTCCAGAATCGAAATCGGCTTGACCTTCTGATCAATGCTCTTCGACTCCAGGTATGTATCCGTGATTGCACGCAGCTTCGGCGGGATGCCTTTCATGCTGAGGCGTTCATCTCGAAAGTGCTTGCCGGCGAGGACGTTGATTTCAGCGAGGGCGTTGTAATCGTTCATAAACGCCAACGCTTGCCGCGCGGGGAAGACGAGGTTCAGGCATTTGGTAAACTTCTTGAACGCCTGCATGTAGTCAAAGCGCAGGTCCTCGTCATAAAACACATCATAGAAAGCGTCGTGGTCCGTCAGGTCCGTCAGGCCATGCTGTTCAAGCAAGGCCATAATCGCGGCATGGCTGTCCTCAAGGTTTTGCAACTCCTCTTCGGGAAAGCTGAGGGCGTCGATAATTTTCTTTTGTTCTCGCTCGTCATAAGCGTCGATGGCTTTCCTGAGATGATGACCAATGCCGACGTAGTCAACCACGAAGCCTTTGTCCTTCGTGTCGCCTTCAACTCGGTTCACCCGAGCAATGGCCTGTAAGAGGTTGTGGTCGGTGATGACCCTATCCAAATACATGACCTGTTCCACGGGAGCATCGAAACCCGTGATGAGCATGTTGTTGACAACGAGGATGCCCATGTCCCCGCTGACGCCTTCATCTTCACTCCCGAAGGCCTTCTTAAAACTCTTGATACTGCGTTCGTGCCTGGTCTGGTCAGCGTGTGCCTTGAGGTACGGCCGGTCGTTGTTTTCGCTAGAGATCACGACATCGGTTTGCAGCCTCTTTAGCTGCTCCAGGTCAAGGCCGTTCGGGTTTGATGTTTCCAACTCGGCAACGGCTGCACCCAGGGCGGCGTCGAGGTGCTTCTTGTAGCGTACCGCTGCTTCGCGCGATGTGGCCACCACCTGGGCCTTGTAGCCGTTCGGAAATACATGGGTCAGGTAGTGCTTGACCATATCCTTGGCCTTGGCTGCAATCGTGGGTTCTGCCTCCAGGTAGGCATCTCGGGACCCGTAGCCCAGGATTGCCATCCTTTGCTGAAGGTCGTGGTCGCTGAACGCATCTGCAAACGCCGCATCCATGCCTTCCTGGTCGGATATTTCCGCGTTGTGGGTGCGGCCCTCGTAGACGATCTCCAGGGTGACGCCATCGCATATAGACTCTCGCATGGTGTACTTGTCGATGTACTCACCGAAGACGCGTTCGGTCTTGTCAATCGGCGTGCCGGTATAACCGATCTTTGTAGCGTTCGGGATGGCCCTATCGAGATTCGCTCCGAGCTTCTTGTATTGGGAACGATGGGCTTCATCGGTCATGACCAGGATGTTGGGGCTGTCATTGAGTTGTGGGAAGGTTTCGTTCAGATCCGCTTCCTGGAACTTGTGGATCATGGCCATGACCAGGTCCGAGGTGTCGGCCCGGAGCAGGTCCTTCAGTTCGCTGATCCTATTGGCCGTCTTCACCGTGAAACCGATACTTTGGCTGGTCTCGCTCAATTGGTCTTCGAGCTGCGTCCGGTCGGTAACGAAGACCACTTTCCAGTTGGCCAATTGGGCGTGGCGGTACATTTCACGCACCATGAACATCATGGTGAGCGATTTGCCCGAGCCCTGGGTGTGCCAGATGATGCCACTCCGTTCGCGCGGGTTCCTGCCCTCCAGCAATCGCTTCACGGCCAGCTTGACCGCGCGAAACTGCTGGTAGCGTCCGACGATCTTGATGGTCTGCCCTCTGTCGTTGGTCGAAAACAGAGTGAACGTGCGGATAAGATCAAGCAGGTTGTTTTTGTCCATCATCCCGGCGACCAACCGCTGCTGGTCGTTTGGGCTGCCTGCGCCATGATCGAGATCGTTGACCGTTCTCGGATGGGGGTCGGTCCAGCGGTAGAAATGCTTTTCACTATGCGTGGTGATCGTCCCGAACTTGGCCTCCTGGCGACAGGTGGCGACCACAAACTGATTGAAATAAAAGAGCGGCGCACTTCCTTCGCCTGTGACACCACGCTGCTCGCTGTAGCGCAGCATCTGGTCGATGGCCTCGGGGATGGCGTCCTTCACCTTGGGCGACTTGCATTCAATCAGGACCACGGGCAGGCCATTCACGAACAACACAGCGTCCGGGATGATGTGGTGCTCGGTGCCCAGGATACGGACCTTGCATTGGCACACGGCAATAAAGCGATTGTTGGCGCGATTCTTGAAGTCGATAAAGCGTACGGTCGGGCTATTCTCGCCCGTCTGCCGGTTCTCGTTGACGCTGGTGTTCTCCAGAAGGAGGCGAAGGACGTGCTTGTTGTTCTCGATTAACCCGCCGGGGGAGCTCGCGGTGAGTTGCCTGACGACTTCTTCGACCTGATCGTCTTCCAGCCACGGATTGATGACTGTGAGCTGTTCTCGCAGTACCGGCAGCATGACGACTTCGGTAAAGTTCTCTCGAAACGTATCAGCGGGCTTCTGCTGCTTGTCGGTCAGGTCGATGATCTCCCAGCCCAGGCCGTGTAACTGCTCAAGGAGGGGCATCTCGACGTGGTTACGTTCGTCCATGCGAAGGGACTGCGCCCTCATAGTCATCACTCCCGTAGCACCAGCGTCACGAAACCGCGGCTGGCACCTCGCCTTCGATCACGCGCCCTTTGACGCTTTCCACTACCGAGATGTCGTATCCGCTTTGCAGGTTCATCCAGAATGCCGGGCCGGTTCCAAGGTAGCGGCCGAGGCGCACGGCAGTCTCGGCTGTGACCGCCCGTTCGCCCCGCAGGATGGCGGTAATCCGGTTTGCAGGTACCCGGATAGCGAGTGCAAGCCGGTTTGCGCTCATGCCTCTCGCTTCCAGTTCCGCCCGCAGTACCCGACCGGGATGTGTCTTCACTCGCGTCATAGCCTGCCTCCCGATTTCGTCCTTAAACTGCTCTGAAGATGGCGGTCACTCATGGCGACTTCGCTTCCTGCAGAACCTGAAAACCGAGCACCTCCGCAACGGCGCCTTGCCGGGCGTCGAGCGTGGCGAACGAAAGACTGCCAGATTGGGGAGCGACATAAAGGGCCGTCGCGAGATGCCATAGGTCGGCGCCCCGCAAGTAGGCTGTTTCGAGCACTGTTGCGAACTCGGGAGCAAGCGTCCTATCGGGCAGAATCCATTCGATCCCCGCGATCGCACTTTCTTGAAAGATCAGATTCTCGCGGGCGAACGACGCCCGCAGTTCGGCTTCGAGCAGGTTTGAAGAGATCAGGCGAGTGAATTCGTCCAGCCGCTGCGCGTGCGCTGCCGCACCCGGTTCGTCGAAGGCGATGGCCGCCAACACCGAGGTGTCAACGTACGCGATGCTCATTCGCCGCGCTCGGCGAGAAACCTCGACAGTGCGCCGGGCCGTCGTTCAACCGGTCCGAATGTCCTCCTCGGGATGGCCGAGCGAACCAGGGAGCCGCTACGTTCGAGGTCCTTCAGCCGCTCGTCGAGCGTCGGCTTTTGCCGCTCCCGGATCGAACGGATTTCTGCCACTGGTTCTCCCCGATAAGAGACGGTGACGGTCTTGCCTTCGCGCACTTGCCGAATGACCTCGGAAAACCGCGCCTTTGCTTCGTAGATTGAGTAGTTGAGCGCCACGGCGTTACACTAGCTAGTCAGACTGGTCATAGCAACCGCAATTATCGGCGCTGTCAGCAGTACCCGACCGGGATGTGTCTTCACTCGTGTCTTGGTATTCATGCGCCACCCTCTGCATCAGTCAGCAACGGAACGACAGACACCTTGCCGGTGAGGAGGTCTTGCATCAGGGCAGCTTTCAAATGGCTCTGCTTATTCAGTTCAGCTTGCAAGCGCGATATCATCTCAGTGTTCGCATCTAGCACTTTTGTAATATGGTTCTGCTCGTCGAGAGGGGGACTTGCCACCAGAAGGCTTCGTATCGTAGGGAGGTTCAACCCGGCTTTCGCACCGGATTCATTGTGCCTTTCAAACTGGGATTGACCTGCTCGACTTTGAAGGAACCAGCCAACGAACCTTTGATCTACTTCGGGATCGGTAATCCGCACTAAAGCGATATGCTGATTGACATAGCCCTCTCCAAAGCCTTCAGGTATTACGCCAATCATACCGAGGTCCGCCGTGACAGATATCAAAACATCACCGGGTACAACCAAGGTACGCAATCCCTCGGCGCGCACTGGTGGCCGTACAAAAACTGTATCGTCAAATCGTAGATTTATGTGGTCGCGTGTCAGGTTTCCAATGCGGAGAAATGCAGCACCTTCATCGCTGTAATACTTCGCCCACCCTCGTGCGCCACTCGTGACAAAATCCGAAATGGAATCAATGTTCTGGATATTCCACTCTACCGGAATTCGCCCTAGCGGCGAGTCCTTGAATTCGTGGGTTTCCTCAGAGCGGAGGTCTCCGTTTTCGTCGATACCGCGCGTGAGCAGGTCTTGCATCAGGCCGGTCTTGATGCGCTGTTGCTTGGCGATCAATGCCTCAGTCTGCTCAATGGCTTGATCTACTGTCGAGAGTATTTCGACGATTTTGGATTGTTCAAGCCTGCCACTAGGAGCTTCTATTGACCACTTGCTCAATTCAGACGAATTAATTGCCTCGAAGGTTGAACCCTGTGAAGCGCTTCGAAAATTTGCCTCTTGAAATTTAAGAAATTGCTCCAAATACCTTTGATTAACTCTTGTTCCAATGATGGCAGCCAAACCTCGGCCAATGATGTAATCCCGATCAGCGATGTTAAGTCGCCCGACTGGAGCTCGTACACTGAACAAGATCGAGTTTTTGGGAGCTACTTTCTTTGGTTGACTACAATAGACTGCATGGGTCGGAAACCGACTTCCAAATTCAGCGCACCCCTGTAGGAACGGTAAGCCAATTTCTTCATCGGAATAAAAATTTGATTCAGGGGATTGCCCCATGATTAAATTCGCAACCTGTCCAAGAGGCTCATTTTTCCAACTTGTTCGCTCACTCATGCTAAGTACCCCAACCCTCCCATAAATCCATTGAGGGCCTTGAGCGTTGCTCCTCGCGCCTCCTCCATCTCTTGGCTGCTCACCGCGTACTTGTCCCACAGATTCTCAACGCCTGAAACCAGATGCCGCATCTCTGCATTGAGGTAGCGTTCGAGTTCGGTGCCGGCGATGTCGTAGAGCTTCTTGAGGATAAGGTGCTTGGCTTCGTCATCGGTTAGCTGGCCGTTGATTGCTTCCAGTACCGTGTCAGTCTTGGCGATGCGTTCCTCAAGTACAACCTTGTCTTTGTTTAAGGTATCGATCTTTTTGTTGTCGGTCTTGTCGCGTGGGTCCAGATTCGTAAGCTGGTCTTCGATCTGCTGAATGAGTCCCCGGCTTTCGGCTTTGAACCCTTCGCCGCCAAGACGTTTAAGTTGGATTTTGAGTTCCAATTCGTTGGTCTTATTCTTCGACAAGGCTCTGCTGACACTGATTTTATTTTCGATCTCCTTTATGGCGGCATCCTGTGCCTTGAGGTCATTACGCTCTCGCTGGGCGGATGCGCCCGCACTATCCTTCAGGTCATCTATGAGGGTTTTCAGAGCCTTCTTGATGACTGCGGCCGTAACCTTTTCGTCTTCTTCGGGTTCGTAGGAAGCCACCTCTTGCGCAGTTTCTACAGCCTCAGCCAGCTCGGTTTGGAGTTCGTTGATGTGAGTTTCCAATTCCTCAATGGCGTCCGCCTCGCTCTGGAAGAACTCGGTGATCAGATATTCGTCCGGGATGAGCGTGTGGTGCCAACCTAGTGAGACAATGGTTTTCAGGTCGTAACGATTTTCCTGCCACCAGTTGACGAACACACCGGCGCTCTTGAACTCGTCCAGCACGCCCAGGGGAACGAGCTTGTCCTTGAGTGTGGTCAAAAGCTCATGCCGTACTTCCGGCATTTTCCGACCGCTGTGATTGGCGCTCTCAAGCTCGGCGAAGTCGTCACGGGCTACGCTCCACCATTCCTTGAGGGCATTTCGGTGGGTCTCCAACGTATGCCCGACCGATTGGTCCACTTCGATGATCTCTTTAATATCGGCCTTGCTTGCAATCGACTCCTTGAATGTGAGGTATCCCGGTCGATCCGGCTGGAACAGCGTTTCACATTGAAGGCCAAACTTGTTGAAGTTGTCGCTTTGTGCCGAAACCTCACTTTCAGGGATGCCGCCGATCAGATGGGCCTGTACGTCTTCCGGTTCCGGCTCCGGGGTATTGTCTACATAGCGCCGAATGTTCAGATTGTAGTCGTTTTTGTCAGCGATTTCCGACTTGTCCACGAGTCGGCTGTATTTTAGAATCTCGCGTTTGTTGGAGAACACGAAGTCGATTTTCTCCACGTCCTCCGGGCGCAGTTTGTTTTGATTCTTTCCTTCGGCATACTCCCGGTCCGCATTGATGAACAAAATCTTGCCACGCAAGGCATCGGGTTTGTTCTTGTTGCAAACGAGCACACAGGCCGGAATACCGGTCCCATAAAAAAGACCCTGCGGCAAACTGATGATCGCCTCGATAACGTCGTCGTTTATCAACCGCTCGCGAATCAGCTTCTCTTTGCCACCGCGAAAAAGCACACCATGGGGCATGATCGTGGCCATGTGGCCGTCGCTCTTGAGGCTGGCCAGCATGTGCTGGACGAACATCAAATCGGCTTTCTTCCCGGTCTCTGGACACCACTCGCGGAAACGGTTGGTGAATTTCATAGTGGCGCGGCTGTAGTTCTGCGAGAATGGTGGGTTGGCCAACACCCGGTCGAACTTGCGTATCTGTCCGTTTTCCAAAATCTGCGGGTCCTCCAGGGTGTCGCCGTTCTCAATGGTGAAACTCGTGATGTTGTGGAGGATCATATTCATATTGCAGATTGACCACGTGGTCCCGTTGGAGTCCTGCCCGTAGAGGGCCAGATTATTGGCGTTCTCGCCCCGCTCCTCGACGTACTGGTGGGCCTGGATGAGAAAGCCACCGGAACCCGCGGCTGGGTCGTATATCTCATTCCCTTCTGTGGGCTTGGTTAGCTGTACCAGCAGGCGCACCACCTCCGCAGGGGTATAGAATTCACCGCCTTTCTTGCCGGCGCTGTCCGCGAAGTACTTAATCAGATACTCGTAAGCCGCCCCAAGCAGGTCGGGGAACTCGAAATTGTCGTTGACCAGGACGAAGCCCGGCTGGTTGAAATGATCGAGCAGCTCTTTCCACTTCTGATTCTCTATTTTCGTCCTGCCCTTGGCCGCGTTGAAATCAATGTTGTTCTTCAGCACCCCGGCCAGCGAGTCGTTCGCATCCTCGACCGCAGCAAGGGCTTTGTTCAGCATGTTGCCGATATCGTCTTTGAGGTCCTTGAGCGCCGGCACCAAGTCACCGTTCTCATCCGTCCATGTCTCGTGCCAGCGAGCACGATCGGGAACGAAGAACGTCTCGCCGTAGGCGGTCTTGTCCTCAACGAGTTGCGCCAGGAGATCAGGCTGGTCCTTGAGGTGGGCGTATTCCGCTCGTACCTGCTCGCGCTTGCGGTCGAACTCGTCAGACAATCGTTTCAGGAACAGCATACCGAAGATGAACTCCTTGAACTCGGAGGCGTCCATCTTGCCGCGCAGGATGTCGGCAGCTTTGAACAGGAAGGATTCGAGTTGGGCTAAGGTGATTTTTTCAGTCTGCATATTACGCGACATTTGATGGTGAGGATACTTCCTCTGCCATAGCTTTAAGACTATTACGATACGCCGCTGTGAGCGGGGATCTGACTGCCTCGGAAGCTGCAAGGATGAGCTTCGCGATAAAACTGCTGTCATCTACGGGTATCGCCAGAACTTCCTCAATGAGGGGTACAGTCTGCCGAGGGCTGGAAAGACGAAACGTTTCTGCGCTTAATATGCGTTTCCAACCAGTCCTCAGCCAAGCGGCGAGACGGGGTGTGAGGAAAGGCTTGAAATTGGATTGGTTGATCCAATTGAAGAAACACAGTCCTGCCATCCAGAAATAATATGGTTCTACGTACTCGTTTTGAAGAAGCACTTTGATGATGCTGACGACTGTTTGGTCCAATTCCGCGGATAAGGCTGACTTCTCATTCCAATGATCGAATACAGATTTGCCGGGAAACGGGCCTGAGAATTGACCCTCCAGAGCGGTTTTAAGCTCCGTCATCGCCTCCGGCTGAGGCTGGCCTGCCAAGGCGGAACGGATGCCATAAGCGAGGATGGCATCTTTTGCCATCCGTTCGGTCGTAGAATCAAATGGCCCATGCTTGTCCAGCATCGGCACCTGCCCTCTTTCCAGCGCCAACGGATCGAATGTCGCCCGGAGTCGATCGGCCTCCTTTGACAAATATACAGCGATTTCGACGTATGTCGTGAAGTGGGCGGCAAATCCGCTGGTATCGAGCCTGGCGATATCTGTTTGTACCATTTGCGTGCGCAGGTTGACCTCCATCACCGGGATCGGACCTTGCGCCAGCAGATCGTCAAGTGCCACCGCGATTCCCACGTCGAGGCCGGTCGCGGATTCCGCCTCCGCTAACATGTACCAAGCAACATCAATGTGTCCAAGCGGGAGTTCCCGGATTGCAGGTAAGGGATCGGGATTGCTGCAGGTTCCCGCTTCCATTGCGATTGGCCGCCCGCCAATCTGGACGTCGCTCCCTGTGATGCGGGATTGCGCCCAAAGTACGGTATGGCGAATAACGCGGTGGCAGTATGCAGCAAGCAGTGTTGCCTCTGGGTCAATCTCCGCCAATGCATCTAACGCTTCTACGAGGCGTGTGAGCGCCCGGCCTGCATCCCCAGTTTCGAGAGCGGCTACCGCCGAATCGGCACCCAGGCCCACCGCCATCGCGTCCATGTCCACGCTGCGAGCCAGTCTAGCAGCGCTTTGCGCATCAAGGAACCATTCCTCCGCTTGCGACCATTCGTCGCATTTTGCCGCGCTGATAGCCGCCTCGCGCAGCGCGAACGCGCGCTCAACCGGACTGTCGCCGCCAACCTGATCCGCGATGCCATGGAGGATTTCGAGGGCTGTCCCGTGTTCATCATGGCGATAATGAACTTTAGCTATGGCGCGACTGAGGATTATATCGTCCCCATAGGCTGCTCTCGCCTCTGCAAGAACTGCCAAGGCACCTTCTTTGTTGTTCTGATACTCATCCAGCATGATCGCCTGGGCCACCGAACATTGGAGAGAAAGAGGACGAATGACCCAGTTGTGCGTCTTCTCCGCCATTCGTTGGTAGCGCTTCGCCGCATCCGTAGCGTCGAAAGCCTCGCTGTGCCGCTGTGTCTCCCAAGGGCCGTTGATGAATAGGGAATAATCGGAAGAATCTCTGTCTACCGGCGTCAGCAAGAGCGACCGCTCGTCCGCGTCGAGCTTATCAAGTGCGTTGATGATACGCTCCAGTCGCTCTACAGAAGCAAGGTGGGCACTTCCCACACTGAACAGCATCCCAAAGAAGTTTGCACCCGATGTATCGAAGGCACCTTCAACATTGGCCACTATGCCTTGCAAAAATTCGTCGGCCTCTATCAGGGCTTTGAAGCGAAGTAGGAGAGCGACCCAGTCATTGAGATAGTTCGCGATACCCATCGTGCCGAGCACGGCGAATGCTGCCATCGCTTCCAAAGCGCGTCCTATCTCACCTTTCGGTTCCGGCAGGCTGTCGATTTCATTGAAGAGTGCCGCCACAATAGCGGAGATATTGTTTCCTTCATCCGTTGTGGCAACCAGTTTGAATTGCGCGAGCCGAAGTATCCCGGAGGCAAAAGAATCCTCAGGGTAGACTGGTACATCAGTGGAAAAGAGGCGGAAGAGCAAGAGGTGTTCCGCCAGCTTCTCAACCGGAGAGTCAGCCAACAATACACTAAGGCCAAGCATAGCCAAAATTTGGGGCATCTTGCCTGCAATCGCATGCATCATAATTGTGTCGAAATCGCTCGCGTCGATCGTACCTTTTCCGAACATCTGGACCGCAATGGTCTCATGGATGCGCCTTCGCTCATCAGGGGACAGCATCTCAGGCCCAAAACTTCTCGCAAGTGGTGAGACCCGGAAGACGTCTCTGCCGACGGCTTCGAGCCACGGCCCGACCAACTGGTCCAGGCATTCACCAGCTTGGGACACCACTGGAGAAATTTCGCCGATGGTCAACGCCAGTGACCGATTGAAGCGTCCGGTCGCAATACTGAGTCGATAGAGAAGACTTCGCGTTCCTTCGGGAAGCGTGGACACTAAGCTCCGCCGGGCCGCTTCGCGGGCGGCATCGGTGTCATCGGACGACAAGCCTCGGCTGACGACAGCTTCAATCTCTTCGACTGGCCATCCCCGCGCCGCAATACCGGTTACAAAAGCATGTGTAAGCTGGGGATGACCGCAAGCTCCCGCCAAATAGGCGAGACGCCCCCACCTAGCTGGGTCCCCTCCGTTGTCAAGGACAAGCGCGCGGGCTTCTTCCTCCGAGAAGTAGGGGCAATCCACGACGCACCCCCGGTCGAGGCCGATTTCAGTCCGCGTCTTCAAGGAGGGTTGCTGGTAGCAGATAATGAGCGCTTTGCGGTAGCGACGCAGTAGAGCTTCAACGACGCGCGCCAGCGACAATGTAACGCGCGTGTCGTCAATATGGTTCAGGTCTTCCAGAATCAATACCGAAGGAGGTAAGCCTCCAACACGGGCAAACACCATATCGAGCCGGCGGCAGGTTTCGTCTGCGTCAGTGTTCCGAAAGTCCACTATGAAGAATGTACCGGCCCGCGCGACGGCAACCGCCCGTGACACGATGGACTTGCCAAGGCCGCTGCCACCGACGAGCACGCCCACACCGGAATTATCAATCGCATCCGTTACTGCCGACTCGACGGTGCTCCGGGCGATCATCCCCTGCGGAGCGGGAAGCCTAGTGCCGTCAATAAGCCAGCCTGTTTCTGTGACGGAAAGAGGATTGCCTGTGCCCAGACCTCCGCCGAGCACTCTCGCCAAGCCTGAGGCAAGTTGGGCAAGATCGTCTATAGAAGCGCGTGGTAGTGAAATACGGGTTGCCGTATCGATAACTTGGTAAAGCTCAGCCCGCGTAAGAACGCGTTCACTGGTCGTCCGGACAATACTTTTTTCCAGCACCCGATAGACCAAATGATCGACAAGTCCCTGCGCCTCTTGAGAGGAAAGTCTAAATAGGTCGCGGCCGATGACGACCAGCCGCGCTTCTAGCTCCTGACGAAGCGTTGAGAAATTTGGTTGACCGCAATCCCAGTGGATTCTCTCAATGAGGTCATGGCGGAGTGCTGCGTCGTCGCGATTCTTAGAGAACGTTCTTACGGATTCATGGAATTTATCGCTCTCCAATATTGTGCGGAGAGGCGAGAGGTCCGCCCCCGCGGCGACCTCTTGCCAATACTTCAGCCCGGCCATCCCTGCCGGACGGTCAGCAACAGCTTGTTCTGTTCCAATCTCCGATGTCGTGAAGAAACGGAGGTCAACCTGAATAGCGGGATTGCGCTCGGTAAGATCGATAAACGCAGCGACCGCATTGCGGACGCTTGGGCTATTCAACGTGATTGATCCGGACCTTTCTGTGTCCTTGACCTGAACGGCGTCGAGCGCCTGCCCCGCTATGATCGCATAGTCTTCCGCGACTTCCAGGAAAAGCCGCCCATGCTCGTCGATATCGAGCCATGCCAGCGCGGTCGCTAGGGCCTGATACGCATACCCTCGCAGAGAATCGACTGCTTGTCGCGCCGTGTCGCCCTGCGGGACAAGGCCAGCGGAAGGACCTGCGTTGAAAAGATCGTGAGAGTTCATTATCAGCATTCCTGAGAGCACAGCTCGAAACTAGCGCGGATGTATCACAAAACATTAGTTTGGTCTCAATCGCCGGTGAGTGCTGATGAAGAAGCTTACACGCGGAGCCCCAATCCTGATGTTAGCTCACTCGAAGTGTGTGAACCGTAGGACTGAATACACCACTCTGCCTTCCCGCAGGGCGGGCTTGATGATTAGCGCGTGGCTATCCTTGAATCGCTCTACATCCTCGGGGGAGACTACGATTGCATCAACCGCAGCGCCGACCCCATGCAGCTTCCGGTAGATCCGAGCCATAAGATTGAGCGCATCCGCCTCCTCCTTTATGATAAGCAGGTCAACATCGCTGTTGGGACCCATGTCGCCCCGAGCCGCAGACCCGAAGAGAATGATCTTCTCCGGCTGGGCCGTCTCCACAACGCGCCGGATGATGTCATCCGATGTCTGTCTGTCGAGCATTGTTCGATGCTGCTCCAGCCCTCTTTGACTGGCTCTCTTCAAGAGAACCAAAGGAATAGCTCCTAAGTATATGAAAATCGTAGTCTTCGCTCAACGAATCGGCCCGCTCCGCTCCCGTCATGCCGGACTTGATCCGGCATCCAGAGGCCGGGGCTGGGAGCCTGGATTCCGGCTTTCGCCGGAATGACGGCAGGGACCGGCTGGCTATACGGAATCGTAAATTGATCCATATACGACAAGACCCCGAGGGGTCGGCCCTCGGGGTCTTGCGTTTCTGGCGAGTCGCCAGATTTGGTGGTCAATAGTTGGCTCCTCGGGTTGGACTCGAACCAACAACCTATCGGTTAACAGCCGATTGCTCTGCCAATTGAGCTACCGAGGATCAATGCAGAAACGATATTAGCAGGGTTTTGTAGCAAAGGGAAAAACAAGTGTAAAGGCGGCCCTACATCTCCCGTCGGCCTTCAATCGCCCGGCCTAGTGTGACCGCGTCGGTGTATTCCACATCACCGCCCATCGGAATGCCGTGGGCAATCCGGCTCACTTGGATGCCCAGCGGCTTAATGACCTTCGCCAAATACAATGCGGTTGCCTCTCCTTCGACATTCGGGTTTGTCGCAACAATCACCTCTTTGACTGTACCCCGGCGCAAGCGGTCCAGGAGCGGGGCAATTTTGAGTTCATCCGGGCCAATACCATCAAGCGGTGCCAGGACGCCGTGTAAGACATGGTACCGGCCCTTATATTCATGTGACCGTTCAACCGCCATCAGGTCGGCAGGGTCTTCAACGATACAGATACATTCGGTACTCCGCTGCGGATTGTTACAAATAGCGCAGCGCTCGCCTTCAGCCAGCCCAAAGCATTCCTGGCACAGGGTGGTCTCGGTCTTCACCGCCCAGATTGCCTCGGCCAGACTTTCCGCATAATCCCGCCCGGTGCCCAGGATGAACATGGCCAGGCGAGTCGCTGTTCTCTCTCCAATCCCAGGGAGCCGGCCCAACTCTTGAACCAAGCGAGCCAATGCGGGGGTCAGCGTCGTCATACGCACCTCGCCATGAATCTCGTACCCCACTCAGCCCTTACACAGGCCGCCTCACGCATTCAGCCCAGGAATCTTGAGTCCTCCGGTGACCTTCCCCATTTCATTGGCCATCATGTTTTGGGCTTGCCGAATGCCCTCGTTCACCGCGGCGGTCACGAGGTCCTGGAGCATTTCGACATCATCGGCTGAGGCCACTGCGGGATCAATACGCAGCGCTACGAGTTCCAACCGGCCGTTCACCGTCGCCATGACCATATTGCCACCGGCTGAGGCTTCAACTGTCTTTTTCCCGGTATCTTCCTGAATCCGAGCCAGTTTCGCCTGCAACTGCTGGGCTTGCTTCATCATATCTCCCATATTCTGTGCCATGCTGTGTCCTCCACTATGCGATTAGCTGGGCTCGTTTGCTCCAGGTGTCTGCCTTTCCCGGACTTTCCCACCAAGGATATCAAGGGCGGTTTTGACCAGCGGGTCTACCGGCTTTACCGGGTTTGGCGGGTCTGGCGGGTTTGGTGGGTTTGGCTGACCTTGGGCGCTCTTGGGTAGCCGTTGTCCCCCCTTTTGCACGGCAACTTTCAGCTTCCGTCCAAAAAACTGTTCGGCAGATTCCTCTAAAATTGTCCGATTCTCTTTCCGTGTCAGCTCCTTCAGATAGGGGTCCTTATCCACTCCAACCTGCAAAGCTGTCTGTGTCAAGTCAAGCAAATAGCTGGACTTCAAAGCAAAGAAGAGGGAGATTTTCTTTTTCTGAACCGTTGCAAGAAAGCCGTCCCACTGCTCGCCCTGTTCCAATTGATCCACGGTGCCACCCACCACAGCAGGGGCAGACGCAGGAGCGGAGGGAGAATGCGGGGGGGGAGCTTGCTGAGAGTGACCCTCAGCGTGTGGCACTGCGATTGTACCAGTACTCCGGGGGGGTTGCCGCGGCGGCGGCGGGGCTGATGGTGCTGGCCTGTCAGAAGTGACTGAGCGCATACTGCCGCTTCCCAATTGATGGTGCAGCTCTTCCAGTTTGGCAAGCGCTGCGTCGATGGGGAGAACGGGCGGCTGACTCGCAAGCTTGACCAGGGCCATCTCAATGACGAGCTGGGTATAGGCCGACCGCCGCACCGCCTCTTCTGTCTCCAACAGGAGCGAGAAGAAGCGCTGGAGATCCTCTCGTGAGCGTGAGGCAGCCTGTTTTTGAACTATCTCAACCTCGTGATCCGGAAGATCGGCCAGGACGGACAGGTCAGAACTCACTTTCGCAACAACGAGATCATGGAAATGTTCGAGCAGGTCGTGACAGAGTCGACGTGGATCATACCCGTATTGATACAGATCGCCTGTCAGCCGGAGCACCTGAGCCGGGTCTTCGGCCAGTACCGCCTCAACCACACGAAACAGGGCCTGGCGGTCGGCGACGCCAAGGGCGTCTCGGACAGACGCTTCATCGACCCGGCCGTTACTCCACGCAACAACCTGGTCGAGGAGGGATTCGGCATCGCGCAGGCTCCCGTCGGCCTCACGCGCAAGCAGGGCGAGCCCGGCCTCATCACATTGAAAGCCTTCTTCTTGCGTGAGGTGTCTGAGCTGTTGTATGACGTCACGCAGTGGAATGCGCTTAAAGTCGTAGCGCTGGCAGCGAGACAGAATCGTCTGCAGAATTTTCTGCGACTCCGTTGTCGCAAAAATGAATTTCACATGCGCCGGGGGCTCTTCCAACGTTTTCAGGAGTGCATTGAACGCTGCATTTGAGAGCATATGCACTTCGTCGATAATAATGACGCGAAAACGGCCCTTTGCCGGTCGATACTGCACGCCTTCGGTCAAATCCCGGACATTGTCCACTCCAGTATGCGAGGCGCCATCGATTTCCAGGACGTCAATCGCGCTGCCGTTCGTAATCTCCTGACACTGGCTACACACATTACAGGGATCTGGAGTTGGCCCGTTATCGCAATTCAACGCCTTGGCCAAGAGCCGGGCTGTTGTCGTTTTCCCTACCCCGCGCGGCCCGGTAAACAGGAAGGCATGAGCGACGCGATCACTGCGGATCGCATTCCGCAAGGTCCGGGTGACATGCTCTTGCCCAATGACTTCATCGAACGTCTGAGGGCGCCACTTCCGGGCAAGGACTAAATAGCTCATACCATAGCCGATAGTTTGGGCAGTTTGAGGCTGTCCGGTGCGTCACACATGGGGCGACATGCTCGCGCGCGATGTTCGGAACAGGTTGGGCGTCACTGATGATAGCTAGGCTACCCTACGGCACAGGGAGAATTCCGGTACCGCTGCTTCCTTCCGGATCTGACGGATTTCCCGGCTTCCCTTGCGCAGGACCTAGCTATCACCACTGACGGAGAGGGAGGGATTCGAACCCTCGGTACCGTGAGGTACACACGATTTCCAGTCGTGCCCGATCGGCCTGACTCTGGCACCTCTCCCTTATGTCCACTCTCCAGGGTCACATGTGTGCAAGACGTTTACCACCTCCACAGGACTCCTGCAAGGAAGGGACACGCAGTCTAACGGACCGAGCAAACACCCACATCAATAATATGCTCCACCCTCCTGGCGGGCGTACGTGAAACTGTCACTTGGGGTCGTTGACACCTTGTCGGGCCTCTGTATCTTGTGCATCCTGTGCCGAGGACGTTCAGTTGCATCTGCTATAGTGAGAATGCCTTTCTATGGATCAATACGTTCCCGTCCTTATTGCGCTGATCCTGGGTGGGGTCGTGGCCTTGGTCATGACCTTTGCGAGCACTCTGCTCGGCGTCAAAACACACTCAGCGGTCAAGGATGAAGCGTTCGAGTGCGGTAATCCATCCAGTGGTTCTGCGCGGGGACGTTTTTCCGTTAAATTCTATCTCGCAGCTATCCTCTTCATCGTCTTTGATGTAGAAGTAGTCTTCCTCTATCCGTGGGCTGTCGTCTTCCGCCAATTAGGATTGTTTGGATTCATGGCCATGCTGCTCTTCGTTCTGGTTCTGGTTGTGGGTTTGGTCTATGAGGTGAAAAAGGGGGGGCTGGAATCTACCTGACCAGCACGTAAGAAGAGATGGCCGAAGCAGACATTCTCTCTCAGATCGAAACGGCATTCCCCGGCACGATACAAGCGCATCACTCCTCGCATGGGAATGATACGATTGTCATTGACCGGGCAGACGTGCCGAACGTGTTGGGTCAACTCAAGGAGAACCCGGATTTTGCCTTCAACCTGCTGCTCGACATCACTGGGGTAGACTTTTTCGGGCAAGAGCCGCGCTTTGAGGTTGTCTACCACCTCTATTCACTGGTTCATAATCATCGCCTGCGGGTAAAGGTTCGACTCCCGGAGGAGAGTGCCCACGTTCCATCGGCTTCTTCGGTGTGGCAGTCCGCGAATTGGCTTGAGCGCGAAGTCTGGGACATGTTCGGAATTACGTTTACGGACCATCCCGACCTGCGGCGCATCCTGATGTATGAAGAATTCCGCGGCCATCCGCTCCGCAAGGACTATCCGGTCAATAAACGTCAACCCCTGGTCGAAGAACGCGACCCCATTACCAACCCATGGCATAAAGGGTAACAACCTATGGCGGAAGCCGCTGCCCACGCTGAACACGACCCAACCTCTGAAATCATGGAGCTGCAGATGGGTCCGTCCCATCCGGCAACCCACGGGACAATCAAATTCAACCTCACCCTCGACGGAGAAAAAATACTCAACTGCGATGTCGAGATTGGCTATCTGCATCGCGGCTTCGAGAAGATGTGTGAGCAACGCACCTGGAATCACTGTATACCGTACACGGATCGCCTGAATTACTCCTCTCCGCTCATCAATAATGTGGCATTTGCCTTAACTGCCGAACAACTGCTCGGCGTTGAGGTCCCGGAACGCTGTCAATATATCCGGGTCATCATGAGTGAGATCTCCCGGATTACCGACCATCTGACGTGTTTGGGCATGTCGGCCGCAGAAGCGGGTGCGATTTCCGTGGGGTTCTATCTTATGGAGTCACGGGAAACGCTGTACGATTTGATCTCAGCAGTGACGGGCGCACGTCTGACAGTCAGCTATGCCCGGGTCGGCGGCGTGACACACGACCTGCCGAATGACTTTGCCGCTCAAGTGCGGGCTGCGTTCGCTGACGTGCGTCGCCTCCTCGGTGACTGTGACAAGCTGCTGTCTAAAAATCGCATATTCATTGACCGCATGTCCGGGGTTGGAGCTATTTCGCAGGAAGAGGCGATTTCATACAGTCTCACCGGTCCTCTGCTGCGGGCCACCGGCGTCCCGTACGATGTCCGCAAGGCGCAGCCATATTCAGGCTACGAGCGTTTTGACTTTGACATCCCGACAGGCACTCAGGGTGACAATTACGACCGCTTTGCCGTGCGCCTTGAGGAAATCACCCAGAGCATGGCTATTATTGAGCAGGCGCTGAACGGTATTCCGAGTGGCCCGATCCGCATTGACGATCCCAATATTACGCTGCCTGAAAAAAACCAGGTATACGGCAATATCGAGGGCCTCATGAACCATTTCAAGTTGGTCATTGAGGGCGTGAAAATTCCACGGGGAGAGGCGTTTCTGAGTGTTGAAGGCGCAAACGGTGAACTCGGCTTTTATCTGGTGAGTGATGGCAGCGGGCGTCCGTATCGAGTCCGGGTCCGGCCGCCCTGTTTTTTCGGGATGGCGGCCCTTGGCGAGATGTTACGGGGCTGTCAGATCTCCGATATTATTACGACTTTTGGCATGATCAATATGATTGGCGGGGAGTGTGACCGATAAGGCGAGAGCGTCCAGAGCGCTCAAAGCGTCCAGGGCGTCCAGGGCGTTCAGAGCGCAGCAGGATTGGTAACATGGCTGTCCAATTTTCAGAGGAAACGCAGCAACAGTTTGAAGAGGTGCTGACTCGCTATCCGACAAAGCAGGCCGCCATCCTGCCGACCCTCTGGTTGGCCCAAACAGAGTTCGGCTATCTGAGCCCCGAGGCCATGGAATATATTGCCGGCCTGCTTGACCTGTCTCCAGCCCATGTGGGTGGTGTCGCGACCTTTTACACCATGTTCTACATGGAGCCGATGGGGAAATGTCATGTGCAGGTCTGCACCAATCTGTCCTGCACCCTGGTTGGCGCTGAAAAAATTGTCCACTGTCTGGAAGAAAAGCTCGGCGTCAAAGTCGGTCAGACCACCAGCGATACGGTGTTTTCATTGAGTGAGGTTGAATGTCTGGGTTCGTGTGGCACAGCGCCGGTTGTCCAGGTCAACGACGACTATCACGAGAACCAGACCCCGGAGAGTATGCTCAGCCTTATCGATGAATTGGCAAAACAGGCCCAGTCGAGACTATGATTGATTTCATCATCACTTTTACCCTTACCCTTCTGATGATCCTGATGGTGCTCAATCTCGGCGGGCTGCTGTTGTGGGTTGAGCGTAAAGGGAGCGCGCTCCTGCAGGATCGTATTGGAGCCAATCGAGCGGCCATCTTTGGCAAGCTTCCCTTTAATCTCGGCATCGTAAACACCTTGGTTGCCGACCCAATAAAGCTGTTTACAAAAGAGGACTTTATTCCTCTGGGGGCCGACAAGCTGCTGCATACGCTTGCCCCAGCCATTAGCTTGGTCCCCTTATTAGTCACCTTTATTGTTATCCCATTCGGCGATGTGCTTATTGTTGGCGGACGGGAAATCACGCTCCAGGCCGCAAACCTGAATGTCGGTATTTTGTATGTCCTGGCTATGGTCTCACTCAGTGTGTACGGGGTTGTCCTCGGGGGCTGGGCCTCCAATAACCGCTGGGCCATCCTGGGCGGGATTCGCGGCTCCGCCCAGATGATCTCGTATGAGATTCCCTTGGGGTTGGCGCTCATCGGCGTGGTCCTGACCTTTGGCTCGCTGGATTTACAAGAGATTACGCGCGCCCAGGGTGCTCTGATTGGCGGCTGGATTCCAGCCTGGGGCATTGTGTATCAGCCGGTCGCTTTTCTGATCTTCTTGGCCGCCGGGATAGCCGAGAGTAAACGGATTCCCTTTGATCTCCCCGAAGCGGAGTCCGAGTTGATAGCCGGCTACTTCACAGAGTATTCCGGCTCCAAGCAAGCCATGTTCATGCTGGGGGACTTTGTTGAAGTCATTATCGTCGCCGGGCTGATTACCACCCTCTTCTTCGGCGGTTGGCAAGTACCGTTTCTCCTGCGCGACGGATTCCACTTTCCGTGGGGAGGGACACTCGGCCTGCCCTCACTTCTGGTGACGCTGCTTCAGGTGGGGTCGTTTACGATCAAGGTGCTCTTCTTTTGCTGGTTCCAAATCATGATTCGCTGGACCCTGCCCCGCTTCCGCTATGACCAGCTCATAGGCCTGGGCTGGAAAATTCTCCTGCCGCTTGCGCTGGCCAACGTTATGCTGACGGCGCTGATTATTTTACTCTTCGAGTAGACACTATGGATTTCGTGACATTCTTTGCCCTTGCCATTCCGTTGGTCGTTATCGCGGTCATGGTCATCGCCCATCCCAGTCCGGTCTATAGTGCCCTCTTCCTGGTCCTGACCCTCTTTCTTTTGGCGGTCTACTTTCTGTTTCTGGATGCCCATGTGGTCGCCGCGTTACAGATCATTGTCTATGCCGGGGCCATCATGGTCCTGTTCTTATTTGTGATCATGCTGCTCAATTTGCAGAGCGACACCCAGCGTTCACAGCAACGAGGCTTGGGCAGAGCGGCGATTATTGGCGGCGTCATTCTGGTCGCAGAACTTGGCCTGCTGCTGCAACGCTCCTCGTCCGGGCAGGCCGAGAGGGCCGAGCTGCCCGAGAATTTCGGTACCGTCGAAGCCCTGGGCAGTCAGCTATTTACCACGTATTTGTTGCCCTTTGAAATCACCGGGATACTCCTTTTAGTCGCGGTTGTTGGAGCGGTGGTCTTAGCAAAACGATAGAGAGCGAAATAGCGAGCTATGGTCCCAATAAGTTACCATCTGATTCTCAGCGCCATCCTGTTCACCATCGGTGTGACTGGCGTGCTCTTGCGACGCAATATCATCATCATTTTCATGGCGATTGAACTTATGCTCAATGCCGTCAATCTGTCTTTTGTTGCCTTGGCCCGGCATTTCGGAAATATGGACGGACAAATCATTGTCTTCTTTGTCATGTCTGTTGCGGCGGCAGAAGTTGCTGTTGGGCTGGCCATTATCCTGCTCGTTTTCCGCGGCAAGGAGACCGTCAATGCGGACGAATTCAACCTGATGCGCTGGTAAACGACCGAACCCAAAAACATATTCTCTGCACTCACTGGGAATTCACTGGGAATTCACTGGGAACTCACTAGATTGATGCTGTAACTATGGAACATCCGCACGCGGCTGAAGTTGCCGTTCAGACAGTCTCGTATCTCCGCTATATCGTTCTCTTTCCCCTGCTGGGGGTGGTGTTCAACCTCTTCCTGGGCCCCCGATATGGCAGACAGGTCGTGAACTGGGTGTCGCCCGGCATGATCTTCCTGGCCTTCTGTTTTGCGTTTGCGGCCTTTGTCCAACTGCCGGACGGCGGCGCACTGGTCGATAGTGTCTACCCCTGGATTTACTCAGGGGCGCTGCACGTTGATATTGCGCTCCGGGTTGATCCCCTGTCCGGCACAATGATCATGGTCATCACCGGCGTCGGCTTTCTCATCCATGTCTATTCCGTTGGCTATATGGCCCACGACGACGACGTGGTGCGCTACTTTGCCTATCTCAACCTCTTCACCACCGCCATGCTGCTGCTGGTGCTGGGCGATAATATCCTGCTGCTCTTTGTGGGCTGGGAAGGCGTTGGCCTGTGCTCCTATTTACTCATTGGCTTTTGGTACACAGACGATGAAAAAGCCAGTGCCGGGAAAAAAGCCTTTATCGTCAACCGGATTGGTGATGCCGGTTTTCTACTGGGTCTGTTCCTCTTATTTTGGAGCCTGGCTGCACACGACGTGTGGACGGTGTCGTTCAGCGAAATCGAAGCCCACGCCGCAGTGCTGCCAGTTGCGACTGTCACCATCATCTGCCTGCTCTTCTTTGTTGGCGCGGCTGGCAAGTCTGCCCAAATTCCGCTCTATGTGTGGCTGCCGGACGCCATGGCCGGCCCCACGCCGGTGAGTGCCCTCATCCATGCCGCCACCATGGTGACGGCCGGCATCTATCTGATTGCGCGGCTGCATTTCCTGTATTCAATGTCCCAAACAGCATTAGCCGTTGTTGCCGTGGTCGGAGCCGCCACGGCCCTGTTTGCCGCCACGATTGCCCTGGTGCAAACCGATATCAAAAAGGTCCTGGCTTACTCAACGGTCAGTCAGTTGGGCTATATGTTTCTTGGGCTTGGGGTCGGCGCGTATGCGGCGGGGGTGTTTCATGTGATGACCCATGCGTTCTTCAAAGCCCTCCTTTTTCTCGGCGCCGGCAGTGTCATCCACGGCATGAGCGAAGAGCAGGACATCCGTAAAATGGGCGGGCTTAAAAGTCGGATGCCCACCACCTATGGGACGTTTGCCATTGGCTGTCTGGCGATCGCCGGTTTTCCATTTCTGTCCGGCTTTTTCAGTAAAGATCTCATCCTGGAACACGCGTTTGGGAGTCCGCATGGCTCTCCCCTGTTGTGGCTGATGGGGACCATCGGAGCAGGCTTGACCGCCTTCTATATGTTCCGCTTATTCTTTGTCACGTTTTGGGGAGAGAACCGTTCTGACCCTGAGGTCGCCCGCCATATTCATGAATCGCCCCAAGTCATGACCATGCCCCTGGTGGTTCTCGCCATCCTGTCTTTGATAGGCGGCTATTTTACTGTGCCCGAACTGCTCAGTCCGCTGTACGGCCATGCGCATCCCCAGGTGTCGCCACTCGTGAAATATCTGCCAACACTGCTTGGGCTTGGAGGTATTGGGCTGGCGTATCGGCTGTATGTGCAAGACCCCGGTATGGCCGACCGCCTCAGCCGGCAGTTCTCCGGCCTGCATCGGTTGCTGCTGAATAAATATTATATTGATGAATTCTACGAAGCGGCGATTGTCCGGCCTCTTCTGGCCGCCTCGGAGTGGCTGTGGAAGGTGTGGGATACGATCGTCATTGACGGCCTGGTCAACGGCACGGCGCAGGTGATGCAGGCCAACGGCTCGGTCCTGCGCCTGTGGCAAACCGGCAATGTCCAGACCTACGCCCTGTCGTTCTGTTGCGGCGCGATCGTGATTCTGGGGTATTATCTGTGGTAAGCCTGATCGTTTTCATTCCGCTGCTGACGGCGTTCTTCCTGTTGACCCTCAACAAGGATGCGGTGGAGTTGGCCCGTCGGACCGCCTTTGGCGCTTCGCTGCTCACCTTCTTCATCTCGCTCGGCCTGTTCACCGGCTTTGATAGTGAGACCGCCGCGTTTCAATTCGTGGAGCGCTATTCCTGGATCAGCGACTTTGGGATCGAATACTACGTTGGCGTCGATGGCATCAGCCTGTTCCTCGTCCTGCTGACGACGTTTCTTTCGCCGCTGGTCATTCTGTCCACCTGGAGCAGTGTCGAGCGGCGGGTCAGAGAGTATCTCTTTTTCTTTCTCATCCTTGAGACCGGCATGATCGGGACGTTTGTCGCGGTTGATGTCTTTCTCTTTTACGTCTTCTGGGAAGTCATGCTCATTCCCATGTATTTTCTGATCGGCGTCTGGGGTGGTGAACGCCGCATCTATGCCGCCCTCAAATTCCTGCTGTATACCATGGTCGGCAGTCTCTTGATGCTGGTGGCCATCCTGTATTTGGCGTATTTGCACACTGCCCAACACGGGACCATCACTTTTGACCTGCTGCGCTTGTATAGCCTTGATATTCCAGTCAACGCCCAAATGTGGCTGTTCGCCGCGTTTGCTTTGTCCTTTGCCATTAAAGTTCCGCTCTTCCCCTTTCATACCTGGCTCCCGGATGCGCACGTTGAAGCCCCAACCGGGGGGTCTGTCATCCTGGCCGGCGTGCTCCTCAAAATGGGCACCTATGGCTTTCTGCGCTTTGCCCTGCCCCTCTTCCCCGATGCCGCTCATGCGGCAGTCCCGCTCATCATGACACTCTCAGTGATCGGCATCGTGTATGGTGCGCTGGTCGCCCTGGTGCAGCCGGACATGAAAAAGCTGATTGCCTACTCGTCCGTCAGCCACCTCGGCTTTATCATGCTCGGGCTGTTTGCGTTCAACATACAGGGCGCTGAAGGCGCGCTGTATCAGATGCTCGGTCATGGCTTATCAACCGGTGCGCTCTTCCTGTTAGTCGGTGTGGTGTATGAACGCCGTCATACTCGCCTCATCAGTGAGTACGGCGGGTTGTGGAAACAACTGCCGCTGTTTGCCTCAGTCTTTCTGATTGCCATGCTGTCGTCGATCGGTCTGCCGGGCTTGAACGGATTTGTCGGAGAGTTCCTCATCCTCTTGGGGACCTTTCAGGCAAACCCGCTCGCTGGTGCGATCGCGGTTTCGGGCATTGTCCTGGGTGCAGTCTATATGCTGCGCATGTATCAGCGTGTTATCTTCGGACCGCTGACGAACCCGGAGAACGCCAAGCTCGCCGACCTGTCACGGCGTGAGCTGGCCATATTTGTTCCGTTGATCGCCTTGATGCTGCTGATGGGCCTCTACCCCAAGCCGTTCCTCAGCCGTATGGAGAAGTCAGTGGAAGCCACCTTGGCCCGGATTAACAAAACCTACGAAGAGGCACCGAATACGCATGCTGTGGCACAGACAAAACTACGCCTTACCTTTGCTTCTCCGTCTGAAGCCGCAACGCCTGAGTAGTACGCGCGAGTGAGTTGAGTATGGATGTCACACTACCTGCCATTAATTGGCTCTCGATCCTGCCGACCCTGCTCCTTTCCGCGACAGGCATGCTGGCCTTGTTCTGGGATATCTGGATCAAAGACGAGGAGCGATCTTTACTCGGCTGGCTGAGCCTGACCGGCATCGTCCTCACTGCGCTGTGTTCCTTTCTGTTGTGGGGCCAGAGTGACGGTACGTCTTTCAGCGGCATGTTCGCCCTCGATGGGTATGCCTTGTTCTTTAATATTGTCTTTTGCTTCGTCGCGGGTCTGACGGTGTTGATGTCTTTGACCTATCTCGAAACCGCAGAGATTCGGCACGGAGAGTACTACGCCCTCATTCTTTTTGCCACGGTTGGCATGGTGGTCATGGCGGCTGCCACCGACCTCATTCTGATCTTTCTGGGTCTGGAAACCATGTCGATTGCCGTGTACGTCCTGGCTGGGATCTGGCGGCAACATCTCACCTCGCATGAAGCCGCACTCAAATATTTTCTCCTCGGCGCGTTTGCGAGTGGATTCCTGCTGTATGGCATTGCCCTGATTTATGGAGCGACGGGCAGTGTGCAGCTTGGAGCCATTGCCGAACACGTCGGCGCCCACGGCTCTTCGCCCTTACTGTTGATCGGCATTGGTCTCTTAATCGTCGGCTTTGGTTTTAAGGTTGCGGCTGTCCCGTTCCACGTCTGGGCCCCGGATGTGTATCAAGGCGCACCAACAACCGTCACCGCCTTTATGGCTGTGGGTGTCAAAGCCGCCGCCTTTGCCGCCTTTGCCCGTGTGTTCCTGCACACGTTGGGTGCGGTCCATGCAGATTGGCAAGGCATTCTGTGGGTCGTGGCAGCACTCACCATGACTGTGGGGAACATCACAGCGCTTGTCCAGCCCAACATCAAACGCATGCTGGCCTATTCAAGCATTGCCCATGCGGGCTATCTCCTGGTGGCCATGGTCGCGGGCAAGGACTTGGGCGGCGCGGCCCTCATGTATTACCTGGTGGCCTATGGGCTGATGAATCTGGGCGCATTTGGGGTGATGATCGCGGTTGGGCGTAAGGGTGAGCCAAACGAAGAGCTGGACGATTATGCCGGCCTCGGTTTTCGCCATCCGGCCTTGGGCATGGCCATGACCGTGTTCATGCTCTCTCTTACGGGCGTCCCTCCACTGGTTGGATTCACCGGCAAGTTCTATATCTTCAGTGCGGCGGTGCAGGCCGGATATATCTGGCTGGCTGTGATCGGCGTGCTGAATAGCGCGGTATCAGCCTATTACTACATTCGCGTCGTAGTCAATATGTATATGCGCGAGGGCGACGCTACTGTCGGACTGAGCGAATTCCCCTCACTCCGCTCCTCCTTAGGAGCCGCCATCCTGATAGCCGCCATCGGCACAGTGCTCATGGGTATCTTCCCGTCCGCGTCAATGTCTTTGGCCAGAGAGTCGTTTTTGTCGTTGGGATAATCGGTCAAGCCTCAACCGAAATCTGCTTTGGTGTCTGAACCACTTACAGCTCCGCGCCCGCTTCCGTTTCGCCGCTTTTTGTCGGCTTGCAACGACTTTGGCCATTTGCGTGCAGTCGGGGAAGTGGTATACGAGCCAGGATGCTGACCAACTTCCTGACGGCTTTACAGCTTCTGACCATCATACGCATTAAAAAATATCTGCCTTTTGAGGAAACGGCTGTGGGGCGATCCGCGATATTTTTTCCGCTTATTGGCCTCCTCATCGGCGCTCTGGTCTGGGGGGCAGACTGGGTGCTCCGTCCGGTATTTCCAACCACAATCCTCAGCATCATTCTCGTTGGACTGCTGGCAGCCTTGAGTCGGGGCTTTCATCTTGACGGGGTCGCTGATAGCGCAGACGGGCTGTTTGGCAGCCGCAGTCCGGCCATTATGAAAGACGGTACGCATGCTACGCTTGGAACGTATGGCGTCTTGGCTCTTTTTTTCATCCTCATGTTCAAAGTACGCGCATTGGATCTTTTACTCGGCGGCTATCGAGACATCGCCCTCCTGCTCGGACCTATGCTCGGTCGGTGGGCGTGCGTGGTCATGGCCTATAGCTCACGTCCTGCCAGAGATGAGGGACTGGGCACCCTATTTGTGCACGGCGTCCAGTTCAATGAATTTGCCCTCTCCAGCCTCATCGCTCTGGGTGTCCTGTTTACGCTGATTGAAATTGTTGGTATTGCGCTCGTTCTTCCCCTGGGCGGACTCATTATAGGCTTCACCCTGTTTTGTAATCGCCGCCTGGGAGGAGTCACTGGAGAGAATTGGGCTGCAGTGGGAGAACTCGTTGAGACAGCTGCGCTCTGCCTCTTCGTCCTCCTCGCAGGAGGGGGTGCGGTCACCGCCTCATCGTAGGGGGCCGAGGAAATGGGGGGGGGGCTTGCGGGGAAAGCGTACGCCTGACGCTTTCCCGGTCCGCTCATGAGTCAGGAAGGGGAAGTTAGATGTCGGCGCGGACAGGAATCTCTACGCTGAGAGCGACATCAACCAGCGCTTCGCCGTGCCGTGCATAGAGGAGCGTTTGTTCCTCTTTCCACGTTTTGAGCGCTTCACGCATTCTGCCCGGATTGATTCCCAGCACGTCGCAAACATTTTCAAAAGAGAAGAACCAGAGTCCATCAGAGGACACAATCCATTCTTCGGCTTCTTGAAAGAGTCGCCGTTCGTGAGGTTTTTTTGCCAACAGATAGGTCTGGAAACAATGGACTGCGTCCTCTAGCATGGCTAGCAGGAGCCGTTTCTCACCCTGCAGGGGTTTACGCCCGAGCAAGGTAAAATACTGCTCCGGCAAGAGAGTGTCTGGTTCAAACATAGAGCCGCTCCTCTACAAAAAAGTAATACGCGTCGCCGTGTGAGGGTGGCAGAGTAGCGAAATTCCATCTATAAGTAAAGTAAAAAAATCTTCTTTCAATTATTAGCAACCATGCATATTGAAACGCTTAAGGTCTTTTGTGATCTTGCTGAGACAGGGAGTTTTTCCCTTGCCTCTTCGAAAAATTTTATTACGCAATCTGCGGTCAGCCAGCAGATTCGTGGCTTGGAAGAACGCTACGGCAGAGAACTTGTTGAACGCTCGAAGGGGAACGTACGCCTGACACAAGCAGGCCAGGTCTTGTATGAGACTGGCAAGGAGATCGTTCAGAAATATCGTGAAATCGAAGACAGTATCCAGAGCCTGTCGCGCTCAGTTGCAGGAACCGTTCGGGTTGCCACGGTGTATAGTGTCGGACTCTATGAGCTCTCTTCGCCACTCAAGCGCTATCTGCAGACATTTCCCGATGTCAACATCCACTTGGAATATACCCGCGCCAACAAAATCTACGAAGAGGTGAGTCGTGGGGATATTGATTTGGGTATTGTCGCCTATCCGAGTAAGCGGCCCCAGATTCAAATCACCCCGTTTCGGGAAGATAGGCTGGTCTTGATTTGCACCCCGCAACATCGGTTCGCTTCGCTCCGGCGCATACAAATCAAGAAGCTCGACGGAGAGAAATTTGTCGGCTTCGAACGCGACATTCCGACTCGTCGGGCGCTTGATCGTCTTTTCCGTCGGCATGGGGTAAAAGTCCAATACATGATGGAAATGGATAATGTCGAAACTATCAAACGGGCAGTCGAAATAGGGGCTGGAATCGCTATTGTACCAGAGCCCTCTGTTGCTCTTGAGGTGAAGAATGAGACCCTCAAGGTTGTCCATTTTTCCGGCGAAGTCCTTATGCGCCCCCTCGGCATTATTTCCAAGCGGGGCCGCCGTTTTACCCAGGCCATGCAAAAATTTATTGATTTTCTTGAAGAAAAGCCGACGCAACAGGCCGCAGAGCCCTCGAACCGTGTGCGCCAAGCTAGTGCCTAGGAGGCCAGGCTATATTGACAGCGGCGGCGCATTGGAAACAGTCGGGGAGAAGAGCGCCAAGGGAGCGCGCACCCTACTGCCCGTTTTCCATATGCCAGCAGTCCTCTTGTCACCCTTCTTATCCAGAGTGTCACTCACAGTGCTCAGACCGTGCATTTGGACTTACGCCGAACTTTTTGGCGTGTCAAAAAAGTCGCGCGTCACGCGGAATACCATCGGTGCCAGGAGGAGGAGGCCGACCAGGTTAGGCACGGCCATCAGGCCGTTGAGGGTGTCGGATAAATTCCAGACGAAATCCACCTTGACGTTGGCAAAGCCAAACGCCGCCACGACCCACCCCACGCGATACACGATCAAGCTGTTTTCGTTGAACACGTATTGCCAGCAGCGCTCGCCGTAATACGACCAACCCAGGATGGTCGTAAACGCAAAGACGACCAGCGCAACGGTAACGATATAGTGTCCACCGACCAGAGTACTCTGAAAGGCCGTAGCGGTGAGGACCGCCCCGGTCAGACCACTCCCATCCGGGCCCAGAACCGTCCACGCACCCGAGGTGAGGATTACCAGCGCAGTCATAGTGCATACGATGAGAGTATCGATAAGCGTCCCCAGCATGGCAATCATGCCCTGTCGCACCGGACTGGTTGTTTTGGCGGCGGCATGCGCAATCGCGGCGGAACCCAGGCCGGACTCGTTGGAGAACACCCCGCGGGCCACCCCAAAACGAACCGCCGCAGCCACCGCGGCCCCGGCAAAGCCGCCGGTTGCAGCCGCAGGCGTAAAGGCATGGGTGAAAATCAGGCCAATCGCTTCGGGCACAGCGCTAATATTCAGACTGATGACCAGCAGAGCACTCCCAAGGTAGAGCACGATCATGGCCGGGACCAGCTTACCGGCCACCTCGGCTATGCGTCTGATACCACCGACGAGGACAAATCCAACCAGCCCGGCCACAACGACTCCGGTCAACACGGCTGGAACGCCGAAGCTGTCCGCTAAAACGGCGGCCATTGAGTTAACCTGTACCGCGTTCCCGATCCCAAAAGCGGCAATCGCACCGAATATGGCAAAGGCCAGTCCCAACCACCTGCCCAGTTCGGGCGCGGAGTCACCCACGCCCTTGTGCAGGTAATACATGGGGCCACCCACATACCTGCCCACGGCGTCTACCTCGCGGTAGGTCACTGCACACACGGCCTCGGCGTATTTGGTCGCCATGCCAAACAGAGCGATCAGCCACATGTAAAAGATCGCACCCGGCCCGCCCAAGGCAATGGCGGTCGCGACACCGGCAATATTCCCGGTTCCAACCGTCGCCGAGAGTGCCGTCATGAGGGCGTTGAAGGGCCTCACCTCGCCTTCGCCGTCGGGGTTGTGTTTTTCAAACAGCAGCCGAAAGCCGTAGCCAACTTTTCGCCAAGGTATAAAAACCAGCCCCAGGGTCAGGACAACGCCCGTGAAGCCCAGCAGAACCAGCATCGGCGGTCCCCACACCAAGGCATTGACGCTATCTATAAAGGAGTTGAGTTGCTCCATCGTATTGCTTCCCAGGGGCATCAAGGTCCGGCTGACCCGGTCCGGGCTGAAGCATCCTTCAGGTATTCGGAGAATTCGTAGATACCATACGCCTCTCGTCCCTGCCACACTGTTCGGGACAGCCCAAATGTCACAGCCAAGGCAGGCCCTTTGTGTGTATGGCGTACAATGGGAATCGCCGTCAAGGTTTCTCCCTGGCACTCAAGCGACAGTGGAGCAGAAGAAGAGAATGCGACAGAGAATTGTGTGGGCCGACCATGCGTAAAGGCGTATTCGAGCTGCCAGTCTACGGGGTCCAGCGGATGTGGGCGGCCGTTCTGATAGACAATGCCGGAAGAACGCGGCCCTTCAGGAGTTTCGGACCGAGCCAGGAAAATCCCCAGATCAGATCCAAAGGGCAATGACAACAAGCGGCGCGGCAGGAGGCGGTCCGTTTCATCCGGCCTGAGTACGTCAACAAAGCCCCAGGCGCTGACCGTATATTCGCGGTCCGGAAAGGCCACGCTCCCCTGGAGTTGGCAGAGCTGAATAAGAGCCGGACGGCTGGCACTCAACGCAGGAAACACCAGATGCAGGTCTACTTCAGCCGGCTCTATCCATGAAGCTGCCAATCCATCTTCGAGCCGAATAAACGCCTGGGGATGGGCAAAGCGCATTATCGTTCCCCGGTAGTTGATGGAGAGTCCACTCGGCTGCCGCCGCCACACACATTGCCCGACCTGAACGTGACCGCGGTCCAGCCCACTCGTATCTTCACCGGTAAAGAGAACCATCTCAGTCCCGCCAAGAGAAAGGAGCAAGCGTCCGGCGTGGACAGACGCACCAGGATCAAATTCTACGCCTCCCATCACACCTAAACCACTCATCGGGTCATGGAAGTGTAAGGCCAAACGGGTGGGGGCGCGTTCCCACGTCCAAGGCAGCAAAGAATCGTACGGTGTTTCGTCCGCTTCGGCCCCCCCCCTCACTGGGGGGTTGAAAGAAAAAACAGAAAAGTCACGGTCCCGGTCAGGCGCGGCTGCATTCTGCACAGAGTTGCCCAAGGTATGACAAAAGACGTGGACAAAGCGATCGCGCTCTTGTCCGGGCCAACGCAGGCCCACGCCAAGTTCCAACTGGGCGGCGTTAATTTTTCCCTGTACGCTCAGCTCAGCCAGCGTTCGTATCTGCGCAGAGTCATCGTGCAGGAAGCGCGCACTAAAGACCTGCATAAAATTATTTTGGGCAGCCGCGGCGTAGCGCCGTCCAATCGCCACGTCAATGTTCTGTTGCTGCGCTGCTTCACAAAAAGGGATCATAACATCAGAAAAGAAAGACACCTCAAGCGTCGGCTCCCCTTTGCCAGCTCTCAGCAGTTTTCCCGCTCGTTGGCGGAGTCCGATACCAACATCGCACACGGGCTGCACCACGTTCCAGCCATGAATGAAAAAGACGCGCACCGAGTCATGCTGGGCCGTCAGCGCAGACAGAAGTTCGACCAGGGCGCGCAGAAACCACGGCGCCTCGTGTTTGACCTGACTCACGCGGTTCAAGTCCAGCTCGTTGCGGTCATGCGAGCGGTTGATCAGCGCATAGCTGCGGGTGTGCTCGGCTAAGTCGTGGGTGAGCTCGGCCGTATACAGATCGTTGACCTTGATACTATCGGTAATCGGGGCGTCAGCCGGGCGGCGGCCCCCGTGCGGAGCGACTAAGACAATGGGGACCTCACCAGCGGTGAATGTCATCCACGCGGGCAGGGTCGGCTCAAACGAAAACGGCATGGCGTTACTATACTCGATATATCCGAAAGACAGAACGTCTCCCAAAGAGAGACACAGAAAGCCTATCTACTCGCCTCGTCAAGCTGGCGTTCCAGGTCTTCAACAGGAATGCTGCCCGGCTGTTGGCCGGTGCGCGCCATACGATTGGCAACGTGTTGCAGCAGGGCGTTACAGGGGGTGAGAATCCCGTGGAGTCTACCCAGCATGACAATCTCCCCGTTCAAAAAGTCAGCCTCGATCGTAGGTAAACTGCGCATCAGACTTTGCCACGACGAACCGCCAGCCCGCGGGTGGCCTTCAATATCAGCGAGCTTGATCTGAGATCGTACCCGCGCTTGTAATTCATCCTCGGGCACAAACTCAATACCCGCAGCCTGGTAGCAGGCGAGGGCTTCGGCGCGCAGCGCTCGAATAATTTTTTGCGAGCGCGCCTCAAATCCGCACGCCGCCTGAAAGGCGTTACGCACATTACTCAGCAGCTTGGTGTATTTCCAGCGCATAATATTGTGGTCAGGCGCGGCACTAAAGCCACAGGTGGTCAGATCCTGCGTCACTTGGCTAATGAGCGGATCAACCCCGTCGGGATAGCGACCGGCATCCAGAATACCGCCAACGGGCTCGGCATGATTCAGAACCAGGCCGGGCTCCAAATAGGTGGCCGGCATCCAGACAACCATGCCGTAGACACGCCCAAATCTGCGAACGGCCAGGCGTTCATTGTCCACCCCGTTCTGCCCGCAGATGAGGGTCAGGTCTCGACCCCCCGCGCGCTCAAGGTCGCGCAGCGCCATTTCCGTGTCCTGGGACTTCATCGTCAGCAACACGACATCATCTGGAGTAAATGCGATCTCTTCGGGATGGCTGACCGCACGGATTGTGAGGGTGAGGGTTTCCTTGGGGGTCTTCAAGGTCAGGCCTGTGGATTGGATGGTGTGTAAGTGCTCACCACGGCAGATAAGGATAACTTCATGCCCGTGCTGAAACAGCCGTGCCCCAATGGCCCCACCGATACCACCGGCTCCGTAGACGATGTAGCGCATGCGAATCTCCTACACTGTCAATACAGTCAGGGTCGGATTCTACCCCTCGCCCGCGCGTCTATACACCCCACTCGACAGGACGAACGGAATAAACCCTGAACGGTTCGGTCGGATTGACATTGCCAAGCCAACCGCAGGATAATCACAGCCACAAAGGAAGGGGGACAACATGGCACAAGGTTCAATACCAAGCACGATTTTTTCTGCCGACTCGCACACCATAGAGCCTGCGGATTTGTGGGTACAACGGGTGGACCGAGGCTTTCGAGACCGGGCGCCGCGCGTCATCAAAGACTATCAGGACAAAAAGGGCAGCTTCTTTGTTGCGGAAGGACTTATGCCATTTCCCGTTGGCGGCGGATTTGCCGCCGGCAAGGACCCCAAAGATCTGGCGACCAATCAGAACGTCGGCTACGAGCAGGCGCGGCCGAGCGGCTGGGACCCGGTCGAACGGCTCAAGGATCAGGATATCGACGGGGTCGAGGGAGAGGTGCTGTACACGACCCTCGGCATGTTCCTCTTCCACCTCAAAGACGCCAACCTTCAGTGGGCGTGTTTCCGGGCCTATAACGATTGGATCGCCGAATTTACCAGTCACGCCCCCCAGCGCCTTGTTGGTTTGGGGCTGATTGCCATGCAGGATGTTGAGCAGGCCGTAGGCGAGTTGCAACGCGTGGCCAATAAAGGCTTGCGCGGGATCATGATTAACGCAGCCTCCCCCCGAGATGTGCCCTACAGCGACACCTATTTTGATGCGTTCTGGGCGGCCGCTCAGGATCTGAACCTGCCGGTGAGCCTGCATATTCTGACCGGCAAGCAAAACATCCGGCTCAAAAAGGGACGGGTTGCCTCAAACATGTCTATTATTCACGAAGTCCAAAACTCGCTGACCGATCTGATTTATAACGGTGTGTGCGAACGCTTTCCCCGGCTGAAGCTGGTTTCCGCAGAAAACGATATTGGCTGGATTGCCCATTATCTGAGTCGTTTGGACATCTCGTCCGAAACGCTCAAGTATGTGGACCCAACCCCGAATACCCTCCTGCCCAGCGAGTATTTCAAGCGGCAGATCTATGCCACCTTTCAAGACGACCGAGCCGGGGTTGTGACCTACGACCTGAGCGGTGAAGACAACCTCATGTGGGCGTCAGACTTCCCCCACCGCGCCTCAACCTGGCCGCGCTCGCACGCAGTGGTGGAGCAAAATTTTGCTGGCATTCCAGCCGAGGTCAGGCGCAAGATTACCTATGAGAATGCGCGGCGTTTATACGGATTATAAGACGGGCGACGAATCGGATGACGCTCCGCGCAGCCGGTCCGCCATCCTCCCTGTCTACGTCAGGATGTCCTTCTCGCGGAGCGTAGCTATCTCATCCTGACTCAAGCCAACTATTTCGGCGAGGACGGCATCTGTGTCCTGGCCTAAGCAGGGCGCCGGACGCCGTATCTCACACGGTGTGCGGGGCATAGTCCAGGGTATGCCCATATGCCGGCGGGTGCCGACTTCCGGATGTTCCAGTTCAACAAAATAGTCCCGCGCGCCAACATGCGGGCTGTTGACCATGTCGATCGCATCAAGCGACGGATAGGCGGGAATGCCGACCTGCTGTAGATTCTGCGTCGCTTCAGCCGCGCTGATTTCTTGGGTCCAGGCCGTGACGATCTCTTCCAACGCCGCCTCATTTTCCTTCCGCGCGGTGAGGGTGGCAAAACGCGCGTCTGAACCGAGCTCGGGTTGGCCCATGACCTCACACAAGCGCTGCCATTCCGTCTCGTCCCGGACCGACAGGCTGACCCAGCGGTCGTCACCTTTGGAGCGAAACACGCCGTGGGGTGCCATATGGGGGTCACGATTGCCCATGCGTTCGGGTTGGGTGCCGTTCATGCTGTAGTCCATGAGCGCTTCAGGCAATAACATGATTGCCGCCTCCCACTGGGAGAGATCGATATACTGGCCCTGGCCGGTTTTTTCACGGTGGAGCAAGGCGCTCATGACGGCAAAGGTGGCATGGACACCGCCGTTGGGATCTCCGTAGGAAAAACCGGCCATCATGGGCGGGCCGCCCACATAGCCGGTCAGGGCTGACAAGCCGCTTTGGGCGACCTGCGGCGGACCATAGGACACAAAGTCTTTTTCCGGCCCGCTCGTTCCATAGCCCGGTAGAGAGACCATGATGATGTCGGGCTTGATGTGGCGTAGTACGTCATAGCCCACACCAAGTTTTTCCATCACGCCCGAGGCAAAA
Organism: Binatia bacterium; assembly: GCA_963664395.2. Taxonomy (GTDB): domain Bacteria; phylum Desulfobacterota; class Binatia; order Bin18; family Bin18; genus Bin18. The sequence continues at coordinate 1,458,716 of OY761159.2, forward strand.
TTATTCATCACAATATCACTCTTTGAGACAAGTGTCTTGGCGATAGCGATGGCTTCCGGGGCTTTCAGGTCCAGGGTGAGGGAGCGTTTGCCCTGGTTGTACTGGTTAAAATAGCCTGCCCGGTTTACGCCCGATTCGTTGTCCGGCCAGGGCGGAATAAGGCGTGACGGACATAAGCGCTTGGCACTCTCGATCCGAATGACGTCCGCGCCCAGGTGGGCCAGTTGCAGGGCGCCATACGGGCCGGCCCAAGCCCAGCAAAAGTCAACAACGCGGATTCCATCCAACGGCGGTCGGCTCATGATCTTCTCCTTTTGCTTTCCCCTAGACAATGCCGGTTCGCTGAAGCGCAGCCAGGTCCTGGGCGGTCACGCCGAGTTCGGTATAGACCTCGGTGTTATGCTGTCCCAAACACGGGGCTGGACGGCGCAGTTCCCACGGCGTTTCCGAGCAGATATAGGGCGCGCCGGGATAGGTCAGCGGGCCGGCTTCGGGATGATCGAGCTGCACAAAAAAGCCGCGCGCGTTGAGATGTTCGGAGTTCAGCAAATAGCCCATGGTTGAGACTGGCGCAAACGGAATCCGCCGCGCCTGCGCCTTGAGGTATAAGTCCTGGACCGTGAAATCCTTGACCCATTCTTGAATGAGCAGTTTGAGCGCGTCCCAACTCTCGCCCCGTTTCAGGCGATCTCCGAAAATAGGCTCGGCGGCCCACTCCGGATTGTCCATCAGGTCAACAAACGAGTGCCAGTGATGCTCCTCCACGCAGCAAATAAAGATCCAGCCGTCTTTGCACTCCAACAGATCCAGCGGTTGAATCGGTTTATGTCCCAGCCGCGTCACCGCCATACCGGCATAGGAGGCCATCATGGTGCCGAACTCGGATATGCCCATCAGGCATTCCTGGACGGAGAACTCGACGTGCTGGCCCTGCCCGTCACGCAGGCCGGCAAACAACGCGCCCAGCGACGCAACCGCGGCATGCACCCCAGCCGTAAACCCGGACTGCTGGCCAAAGGCTTTGAGCGGCGGGAGATGGTCGCTGCCCGGCCCCCCACCGTTCAGAAAACACAGTCCACCGGCATTCCATAGGGTGAGGTCAGACGCCTCATAATCTTTGTGCGGCCCCTGTAAACCGAACGGCGTAATTGAGGTCATGACCAAGCCAGGGTTGATGTCCGCCAGTTGGTCATAGTCCAAACCGACGGCCGACATCTGCTTGGGATGGATATTATGGATAAGCAGGTCCGCGTCTTTGACGAGACGCTGAAAGACGGCTTGACCCTGTGTCTGTTCCAGGTCGAGCGTGATACCGCGTTTATTGGTGTTCAGGAAAAGATACAGCCCGCTCTTTTCAGCGTGCGGCGTTCCGCCTGGAAACGGCCCGCGCTGACGGGTCGCGTCTCCCCCCTGCGGCGATTCAATTTTAATCACCTCTGCGCCCATGTCGGCCATAAGCTTGCTTGCGTAGGCGGCAGAGACCATCTCGCCGCATTCAATGATCCGAAAACCTGATAAGGCACCCGGCATACTCCCTCCTTCTTTCCGGTCGGATAGCTCCAGCGTAATAGAGTCAGACTCTAGTAGGCCGCTTGTGCCACGTCAAGCTTGACTCCAGACCGTGCACGCAGTACTCCAGACCGTACTTGTGGTGCGGACATGGAGCTGAGCGACATTTACTTGCGGGTTGAGCGGGCCGATATTGCGCTCATCAAATGTGTCATCGAGTCCTACGAAGAGTTCGGCATTGTGCGCACGATTGATAATAAAAAGGCCATTATCGTGCTCCTGATCGTGCCGGACTTTATTGAGCATACCTGGGCCGCGCTCGAATCACTCCGCCAGCACATGGACTGGCATCAAGTCCCTCGTCCAACAGAACATGACGACTGGTTGATGGAGAAGATGCATCCGGAGAATAAGGGCTCAGCGTAGGTCCGAGGGCCCACGAACTCACTTCCACCACACACAATCGACTATGGCCAAACACTCCGATTGGGTCACAGCAAGTGAAATTGGAACCTACGTCTATTGCGAGGAAGCGTGGCGGCTGACGCATGGACTCAAAATCCCGCCGGGCAATGTGCGGGCGCTCCGCCGCGGAACGGAAACGCACGCCGCGTGGCAACGGGTTGAACGCCGGACTGCCCGGCTCATGCGACTCGCTCTCATTGTGGCGGCTATCGCCCTGGCCTGTATCCTGCTCCGTGTCTACCTGTCGTGATGGCCATCCTGACGCTGCTGCTCAGCCTGTCCGTCCTGCTCTTTGTGGTTGCCCTCATAGGCCGTCGCCGGGCCGGCTTTGGCTCCGGCAGGACCATCAGCCACGATGACGTGCGGCTGTCTTCCGAGCGCTATATGCTCCGCGGGCAACCGGATCGGATTGTCCAACGCGGGCGATATTTTATTCCGGAAGAAAAGAAGTCCGGACGACAGATGAACGAGAGCTATCAAGCCCAACTCGGGGTGTATCTGGTGTTAGTCGAAGAAGAGTACGGCGTCCGGCCCCCCTACGGCTTCATCATTTTGAGAGACGGTGAGCGGGTCAAGGTGAAAAACACGCGCAGGCTGCGTTCGCGGGTGATTGGTATTGCGGAACGCATTCGAGCGCATCGTCAGCAGCTCGACAAATCCCTCTCCCCACCCTCTACGCCAGCCAAGTGCCAAAACTGTAGCCAGCGTCAGAACTGCGAGCAGCGGTTGGTGTGAAAGGACGCGGAAAATGACACGAACAAAGAGCGCGACGAACCCCATTGAATATGAAGAGAATAGCGGCAATATCTTTGCGGACATTGGACTGCCCAACCCAGAGGAACATCTGGCCAAGGCGGAGCTTGCCTTTCAAATCTGCCAGATAATCCGGGCACGGAAGCTCACTCAGGTCAAAGCAGCTAAGCTGCTCGGTCTCAAGCAGCCGAATGTCTCTGCACTCATGAAAGGCCATTTGGACGGGTTCTCGGCTGAACGCTTGTTTCGCTTTCTCAATAAGCTGGATAAGTCCATCGAAATTGTTATCAGGGACAAACCGCGTCAGTCCAAGCATGCTGATGTACGGGTTGTCGTGGATGCCGTGTAGCGGTTTCGTTCACCGTCATTTATTCGGCAATAATCCCAAGAGGTGAGCTAGGCTGGCAGGGGTGCTCCCTTGACATGTATTGTGGCCTCATTGCGGGACTTGGGCTTGGGCTTAAAACTGATAGTGACATCATAGTCGAGCTTCCGCATGTAGCGGAGCAGCCGGTCGATTGTGAACTTCTCCAGTTTGCCCCGAACCAGGTTCGAGACGCTCGGTTGTGGCAACCCAAGAATAGCCCCTGCTTCCTCTTAGGTGAGGCCCCGTTTCTCAATCAGCTCTCCAATGCTCAAGGCGATGGTCGCTTTCACTAAGCGCTCCTCTGGATTTGGCAGATTGAGGTCAGCGAACACATTTCCGCTTGAAAGCGTTACTTTGATATCTGTACTCATGGCTTTGCTTTTCTCCTCAGAGCGTACTGCTCCCGATAATGCTGCTCGGCAGCCCTCAAACGTTGTCGTACCAGACATCTTCGCGCGCTCGGAAACGCCGGCCCATCAAAAGGCCATTACTCGTCAGTAGACTCCAAGTCAGTCCCCTCACTTGCCTCCTTCTTTTTTCCAAACACATAGGCCACCCCGATGCTGAGCACATACAGCAAGAGCAGCGGGACGGCGAGGAGCATTTGGGAGATAGCGTCGGGTGGGGTGAGGATGGCGGCCAGGATAAATACGCCGACCGCAGCGTACCGGAATGCGCCTATGAGGGTATGGTGGGTGATGAGCCCAACGCGGGCAAAGAAAAAGGCGAGTACGGGAAGTTCAAACGTCACCCCAAAGGCGAGCAGCGTTCTGGCCGTGAAGGTCAGATATTCGCTGATTTTTAGGGTGGCCTGTACTCCGATGCTGCGGAACTCTCCCAGGAAAAACGCATACGCAATCGGCAGGACGACGGTATAACAAAAGCCGGCCCCGAGCACGAAAAAGAATGAACAGAAGAGGACAAACGGCCAGACGTAGCGGCGTTCCTGCGGGTATAGGCCTGGAGCCACGAACTGCCAGAGCTGGTAGAAAATAGCGGGACTGGCGCCAAAGAGCGCGGCAATAAAAGCCACCTTGATTTTTGTAAAGAATGCTTCGGTCGGGCTGGTACCAATCAGAGAATGGGGATCGGTGGTTATGTGACGGAGGGGCTGAGCGAGAAAATCAAACAGCACATTGGCAAAGAAATAGGCCGGGAGAAAGACAATGAAAATGGCGAGCAAGGACCGAATGAGACAGCTGCGCAACTCATCCAGATGGCCGGTGAGCGGCATGGACCGGTCGTCATAGGCCATGTCCTAATTGTCCCCTCCGGTGCTCCCTTTCTTTTCTGTTGCCTCTGAAGACTGTGTCGAGGCGGAAGGGGGAGCAGGCGGCATGGCCGTAGGGTTCGTCCGCACGTTGCGTTCGGTGGCGCGCACCTCTTCGTCCAGCATGATCTGGGCGTTATCGAGCTCTTCGGTGATGCCACTCGTTGCCCGGCGCAATTCGGCAAAGGCTTTGCCCAAACCACGCGCCGCCTCGGGCAGGCGCTTGGGGCCGAGTACGATCAGCGCCACAACCATAATAATCACCAACTCCGGCATCCCGATTCCAAACATATTTGCCTCTTGGGTTACGGTAGTATAATCGAAAAACCGGCGCAAGTTATGGCCGGGGCGCAGTGGGAAAGGAGCGATCAATGTTACAGACAGGCATCGTGCTGGACGCACGCTATCAAGACCACAACCCAGGTCAGGGCCATCCGGAACGTGCGGAGCGGATCGGCACCTTACTCAGCCGCTTCGCGTCCTATAAGCGCGACGGTTTGAAACGTTTTGACCCCAGACACGCGACGCATGAAGAGATCGCTTTGGTGCACGACACCAGCCTGATTGGCCGCGTCGCTGCCTCTGCCGGCCTCGAAGCCGCAGCCTTTGACGCGGATACGCGCGTGTCCGCGCAGTCGTATGAGACGGCACTCCTCGCCACCGGAGGCCTTTTGACTATTCTGGATGCGGTCATGGAACGCGAAGTGGACAATGGCTTTGCCTTGGTGCGACCGCCCGGTCATCACGCCGAACGCAACCGAGCCATGGGCTTTTGTCTGTTCAACAGCGTTGCGGTTGGTGCGCAATATCTGAGGGAACGATTTGGGCTAAGCCGGATTCTGGTGATGGACTGGGACCTGCACCACGGCAATGGCACCCAGCACAGTTTCTACGACGACCCTGGCGTGCTGTATCTCTCGACCCATCAATATCCGTACTACCCCGGCACGGGTGCCGCCGAAGAGGCCGGCCACGGCAGCGGCGAGGGGTATACTGTCAACCTGCCTCTCAGCGCCGGCTGGGGAGATGCCGCCTTTCTGCCTCTCTTTGAAGAGGTGATTGATCCCATTTGTCGCCAGTTTCAGCCCGAGTTCGTGTTGATCTCTGCCGGCTTTGATGCCCACGCCCGCGACCCACTCGGTGGTCTGACCGTCACAGCAGAAGGCTTTACGGCCCTGGCACGTATTCTCCTGCGCGTGGCGCGGGATCAGGCCCAGGGCCGTTGTGCCGCCATTCTCGAAGGCGGCTACGATCTGGAAGGGCTTGAAACCTCAGTGATCCACGTTCTGGACGAAATGGGCGGCGACCGGCTCGACCATCCGCTCCCCACATATGAACGACAGGGTTTGCTTCCCAACGTCCGGGCCGTGCAGCAGCGCCATTGGGAGTTGCCGGCGACGGCCTAATTGAGCGACGGGTTAGGCGGCCTGATGGAATCTTGCCACGGACACTGGTCTTGTCTGTGCGAACCCTTGCCGATGCAGTTTTATGCGTTCGACCTCGTGAAGCGTCTCAGCGGTAAAATAGCTTTCACTACAGCTTGAGCACGAGATCAGGGGAATCCCTTCAATCACCAGCAGCTCCTCGCCAGAACCATAGCTACGGGAGACGTGGCGGATTCGGGCGGCTTGCTCTCCACAAGTGTCACATTTCAGTCTGCTCATCATCAATCCACGCGGCGGGCTGGTCGCGGTGCTGCTCAGTACTCTTTGCGGTCTCAATCAGTCGGTCCTGGTATTGCTTCTGCATCTCCATGTAGAAGGCCACCAGTTGTGTAGGATCATGCTCGAAGCGCGCCGATATGCGGTATCGCACTTCGCGGATCTCGTCGATTACCGGATCACTTAGGTTCTGTTTCATCGATCCCTCCCAGGAGTTCCAGGGGTGTCACCAAAGCCGGCACGAAAAGCCCGAGCATGGCATTCACACGACGGATGTGTCCAAACTTGTTTGCGTTTGCAAGGTGCCGACAATTCCAGGTTACCAGAAAGTCACACTTGTGATAGGAGGCGAGCGCTAGGTGCAGCGCGTCCCCACCAGGATCAGCCGGCATCAGTTTGTGCCGGATATACGCCTGGACAATCTCGGCGATGGCCGGCTCGACGGGCAGAAGCGGCAGATCACGAACCAGAGCCAATCGTTTCGTGCTGCGCTCCGGTATACCTCCGGCTAGTTCGTCTAGCACGGCTGGACTGGTGACCATCTCGTGGCGATCAGGCGCATTGTCCCACCACCGTCGGGTCCACTCCCGACGCGCCACGATGTCGGGGGCGGTGCGTTCCTCATGATAGAAGCTGGGGATCGTGGTCTCAACATACACACGCGGTTTGGCCATACCGGCAAGATACCGCACCTAGCTTCCGAGGAATAGCTCGAATAAGGCGAGCCGCGTTAGTGGTCATTCGGGGTGAGTCCAGGAAGCGAAGTCTGCCATTTTGACTGCACGGCGTTTCATAATGTAAGCGCGAACTACCTCAATGTATTTTCGCCGAGATTCGAGATCATTCAAATTCAGGGACATCTCGGGTTTAAACTTTCCCTTGAGGCGATTACATACGGCGCACGCTATGACAATGTTCTGTGGTTCGTCGGGTCCGCCGGCCGCCGCGGGAATCAGGTGGTCTTCCTCGGCGATCATGAACGCTTCAAAATCGCTCATGAGGTCGCGACAGCAGTAGACGCAACGTCCATTATCGCGTTTGAAGATTTCCTTGAAGTATTTGGACATCTGCACCCTAGTCCCGTACCGTCCGCTCGGCATGAATCTCGGCGTGCGAGGCGATGACCTTCTCTGCTTTGAGTTGAGCGATCTGCTGGTCGGAATAGTTGAGTAAGCGGCGCAGCACGCTATCCGTATGCTCGCCTAGCAGCGGGCCTGGGGCGGCGACGTAGCCTGGCGTCTGAGAGAGTTTGAACGGCGGCCCGTCAAGTATGACCTCCTCCGTTTTCCCGTTTTCCTGGGCCGGCAGCCGTGCCCAATACCCCCGCGCCCGCAGTTGCGGGTCGCGGTCCAAGTCTTCCCCATTGGCAACCACGCCGGCGGCGACGTCGGCTTCTTGCAGGCGGGTCATGACTTCTTCAGCCGTATGCTGCTGCGTCCAGGCTTCAATATACCCGTCCAAGGCGTCTTGATGGTGGAGCCGGTCTGCGAGGCTGGCAAAGCGCGCCTCGCGCGTCCAGGCCGGCTGCCCCAAGACGCGGCACAGACTCTGCCATTCTGCGTCGGTGAAGACGGCAATCGCGCACCAGCGGTCGTCACCCTTGCAGCGATACACCCCGTGCGGCGCCGCCGGTGCTTCTTGGGAACGATTACCGACCGGCTGACTGGGCGTCTGATTATTCAAGATGTCGAGCAAGCCCGGCCCGACCAGGCTGGAAATAGCCTCAAACTGCGACAGGTCAACGAATTGTCCTTGGCCGGTTTGTTTGCGATGCCACAGGGCCATCAATACTGCCAGCGCGCCGCTATAGCCGCCGGTCATGTCTGCATATGAATAGCCCCAGCCGGCCGGCGCTTTGCCGGGATGACGCATCTGGAGCGTATAGCCGGACAAGGCCTGGAGCGTCGGCCCATAGCTGACATAATCCTTGTGCGGCCCGGTATGTCCAAAGCCGGACATGGAGACCGCAATAATATCGGGCTTTATTTTTTTGAGGCTGTCATAGTCGAGCCCCCAGTTGTGCATGACCCGCGCGCTGAAATTATCGATCACGACATCTGATAGGGCCGCGAGTTGTTGGGCGATCTCGATCCCACGCGGGTCGGCCATATTGATAACCGTACTCTCTTTGCCCCGATGCAGATTGCCGGAAAAGCCGCCCCGACGCGTCCCCAGGTCAAGCGTATCGCGCCGCTCGATTTTAATGATCTCAGCGCCCTGGTCGGCCAGGATGCGCACTGCGACCGGACCGGCAACCACCCAAGTGAAATCAAGAATCCGGACGCCTTCGAGCGTACGACGGCCTGTTCGTTGGGATGTCATTGCGGCAACCTACCCTACCTCAGAAACATCCTCTTTGGACTGAGCGGAGCCCTCTGTGGGCGGAAAGACCAGCGAGGCGACAATCGTAACGGTCAGGACCAGCGCGATTACGCCCAGGGAAAGGCCAATGGGAATATGATACACGTCAACCAATACCATTTTGACGCCAACAAAGCTGAGCACCACGCCCAGGCCGTAGCGCAGATAGACAAACAGATCGAGCACACCGGCAACCAGGAAATATAACGCGCGTAAGCCCAAAATGGCCAGGACGTTTGAGGTGTAGACAATGAAGGGGTCGTCGGTGACAGCAAAAATGGCGGGAATCGAGTCAATCGCAAAGATCAGGTCCGTACTTTCTACAGAAACGAGGACGACTAAGAGGGGAGTGGCAAAGAGCTGACCCTGATGACGGACGAAGAAATGTTGGCCCTCGTATTTGTCCGTGACCGGTATAAAACGCCGTAAGAGTTGAATCGCAGGATTATCCTCCGGATTGGATTCAGCGTCCTTAGAGGCAGCAATCTTGACGCCGGTGAAGATCAGGAAGGCCCCAAAGACATACATGACCCAGTGGAAATAGTGCAGCAGCGTCGCCCCGACGGCAATGAAAATACCGCGCATGACGAGCGCACCGAGAATCCCCCAGAACAGAATACGGTGCTGATACACCAGGGGAACGGAAAAGTAGGAGAAGATCAGCAAAAAGACAAAGATATTGTCAACGCTGAGCGATTTTTCAATCAAATAACCGGCAAGAAATTCCAAGGCCGGTTCAGACCCACTGGTGTAATAAATCCCGGCGTTAAAGACCAGGGACAGGCCGATCCAGACAAGACTCCATATACCGGCCTCTTTGCGTGACACCTCGCGGGCTTCACGATGGAAAACCCCCAGGTCCAGAATCAGCAAGACGAGAACGATAGCAGTGAAACCGACCCAGAGACCGATGCTGGATGACATGCGTACGCTCGTGAGTTTGGCGGTCTGCGGTGGTTACATTTCCCCGGTTAAATTCTGATAAATTTCCTGGTAGCGGGAGGCAGCCTGATCGATAATATCCTGCGGCAAATGCGGGGCGGGCGGTCTGCGGTCCCAGCCCAGGGAAATCAGATAATTACGAATAATCTGTTTGTCGTAGCTGTCCTGGGATTTACCGGGCTGGTAGCTTGCGATCCGCCAAAAGCGCGACGAGTCCGGCGTAAAGGCTTCATCAATAAGAATGAGTTGGCCGTCGCACTGACCGAACTCGAATTTCGTATCCGCTAAGAAAAAGCCTTTGGTTTCCGCATAGGCGTGGGCGCTCTGGTACAGGGCCAAGCTAAGGTCCCGCACTTGAGCGGCCAGGTCCGAGCCAATTAAGCGTTCGACTTCCGCAAAGGCAATATTCTCGTCATGCGCGCCTTCCGGGGCCTTTGTTGAGGGCGTAAAAATAGGTTCCGGCAGCCGCTCACTCTCCCGTAATCCTTGGGGCAATGAGATACCACACACGGTTCCACTCGCACGATATTCCTGCCAACCGGACCCGGCTAAATACCCGCGGACTATACATTCTACGGGCAAGGGCTCAGCTTTTTTGACCAACATGGAGCGACCGGCCAGACTGTCACGAGCGGACTGAAAAACAGCCGGAAACGCATCAACGTCAACAGCAATGAGATGGTGCGGCATAATGTCGGCTAAGCGCTCAAACCAAAAACGCGACACTTGGGTCAGGACCCGTCCCTTGCCTGATATGCCCTCGTGCAGTACGACATCGAAGGCCGAGACGCGGTCGGTTGCCACGATCAACAGATGTTCGTCGGTTTCGTAAATATCGCGGACTTTTCCGCGTCGGGGTGGCGGGAGTCCCTCTATACTCGTTGTTAATATAATGGGTTCACTCATGACCGTGTTTTCTCTCCCCTGGACAAATTCAATACTATCATAATGAACAATGTCGCGATTCTAGCAGACTCACGATTCTTCTCTACCGGCCTCAGGCTCCAGCCATCCTTTTTCCTCCAGATAGCTCCACACCATTCGGATATCGGCATCATATCTCAGATCACGCTAGCCTGCTTCAAGGCTGAGAGACGGTCTTCATCAAGCCCGAGTTCGTCACCATACACTTCGGCATTGTGCTCGCCCAGGAGGGGCGGACGGCGTGCAATGCGCCACGGCGTGGCGGTGAAGTGGATGGGACCGCCAGGGTATGGCAGCGTACGGCCTAACTCCGGATGCTCAATATCGGAGAAAAAGCCTCGGTCGTTCAACTGGGGATCATCTACCAAGGCTTCGGGCGGTCGGACCATGGCATACGGGATACGCCGGAGCTGGGCGCCTTCCATGAGTTCAGCCACACTGTAGTCTTTGGCCCAGTCATCGAGCATATCAAACAGGTGTTCGGCATGCTCTTTTCGATAGGTCAGATCTTCCCATTGCGGGTCTTCCAGGTCGTGTCCCTGTTCATCGCCCTTGACCCATTCGACCAGCGAGGTCCAGTCCCCAAGCGAGCAGTGCATGACATAGCCATCACGACATTCAGCCACGCGAAAATAGCGACTCCAGTGCAGGCTGCCGCGGCGTTTCTCAATGCCCAGCCCCTGGTGATAAAACGGCGCCACATGTTCCACTGCCCCGGCGACGGCTTCCTGCATGCTCACGTCTACCCACTGGCCTTCGCCTATGGCATCCCGCGCCCATAGGGCCGACAGCGTGCCGATCGCGGCAAAAAAAGAGGCGCTGTGGTAGGCTTGCAGGCCCATGCCCTGCAGCGGTGGCTCATCTGGAAAACCGTTGGTCCACAGCATGCCGCCAAGGGCCTCGGCCACCATGTCTGAGGAGCGGTACTCTTTATATGGCCCAGTTTGGCCAAAGGGCGTAATGGAGGTGAACACCAGATTGGGCTGTACCTGCTTCAGATCCGCATAGCCCAAACCGAGCTGGGCGAGGGTCCCCGGTGCGGCTGATTCAACCAGAATGTCCGTCTTTGCGACCAGTTGTTTGAGAAGCTCCTGTCCGGCTTTCTGGTTCAGGTCAAGGGTAATGCCACGTTTGCTCGTATTATAGAACCAGAACAGCAGGCTCCGGTCACAGTGCGGTTTGCCGTCGAGAAATGGTCCAATGCGACGCATGGCGTCCCCATCTGGTGGCTCGATCTTGATGACATCCGCCCCCATATCGCCAAAGAGTTTGGCGCACAGGGCGCCTTTGAGGTCGGTCAGGTCAAGAATCCGAAGTCCAGCCAAGGCAGTCATGCAGGAGCACTCCCTCTTCTTGCTACAATTTGACAAACACGTCTCTGGCCTCTTCGCTAGTCAGTTGGGAGACGCTCGTAATTCTATCGCTGAAAGGTGTGAGAGAACCAAGCGAACTGGTGCCAACGTCGATCAGAATTGAGAAGAGCGAGAAGCCGAGCGCGTTCTTTTGTGTGGCAAAGCGTTCGGCCCAGTCGGCGTGGACCCGGCATTCGCCGTCGGTAATAAACACGATATCACCGCGCTGAAAACGGGACTCCTGGATACACGCCAGGGCCGCGTCGAGAGGTTTTTCAAAATCAGTCCCACCGCCAGGGAAGTATTCCGCCAGCTCCATGACCTTGTCCATTGCCGCTTCATGCCGCACACGAGCGTTGAGATCGACACTATACAGGGGAGCATCCGCAGACGAGAAACAAATCGCCCGAAACAGGCGCCGTTCGCGTCGGGCAATTTCAAGGAGCGTTAACGTCAGCGCTTTGGCCCAGATTTCTTTGTCACCCAGCATGGAGGAGCTCCCGTCGAGACAGACGATAAGCGGGCCTTTGCCTTGCTCCTCCACCCCGCGCAAGTCGTACTGTAAGAGTTCGTTATCCACAAAGCGCCGGATAAAGTCTTTGCGGAGCAGCGGATGCCGGAGGCCTGCCAACTCGGACGGGAGTAAGCGACTCAACTCGGCACCAACCCCGACTTCAAAGACCTCGTCATTGGTGCGTTCAAAGCTCTTCCGCCGCAAGGCGAGGGCATGGTGCTTCATCCGCCCGACCATCTTGGCCAACTTTTTCAGCTTGTCATTCCCAGCCAGACGCTTGCCCAGTTCAATCTGGCGGCCGGGTGAAGATTGGTGGCCCCCACCAACGACCATGCCCCATGACTCGGCCTCCTGGGTCGCGTCGTCGAGATTTTGCGCAACCGTAATCGCTTCTTTGAGAAAACGATTGTGGGTCTCCGTGTGTACCCGGGACAGGTCTTGGTCGAGCTGTTTGGCCAGGCGTCGCAGCCGGGTGTCTTCGGCCCGCGCCTGGCTGGCCATACGCTCGGCCGTTTGTTCGAGCAGCGCTTTGACTTCTTGTGAGATATCCTCCGCAGTATCCGCTTGTTCAGCCAGGTCTTTTGCATTCCGGGCTTCGTCGATGCGTTCCTGTACCAGCGCTTCTTGCTTCTCTACGTTCCAGACATCAAGCAAGTCGCGCCGGGTCAGTGGCTTTTCAGATTTCAGCACGCGGAGGGCACCTTCGCCCAAGAGCACGGTGGCCAGTCCGGCCTGCCCCTCATCCAGGACGGTGGCTTCTCGCAGCAGGTTCGCCAACTCGCCGGTATGCAGCGCGGTGAGTAATTCTCGGTTCACGGCTGCGCTGGGGAGCACGTTGTCAGCCTTGAAAAAGACGACATTATATTTGAACAGCGCACAAAAAAGATCGCGCAGGAGCGCCTCAAAGTGAGGCAGGAGAGGCGCGCCGCTTTCTTCCAAGGTACGTAAAGAGGGGGATGCAGCGCGGAGCTTCTGATAGACCGCCCGGTCATACGAGTCGCTCTCAACCCAGGATACATTATCTGGAAGCGGCTCCGGTGGAGGGAGGGCGAATGTGGATTTTTTCTTGGCGCGCCGGCGCGGCATAGTGATCCTATGGTGATATTGCGGACGTCTCAGAGCCTTTCCAATAACTGGCCCTGAATGGCTTGAATCTCCCGTTTCGCACTTTCAACCTTCTCGACTGCGCGCCCGACCTCCCGGACGTGTTGGTGGATTTCCTCCACCTTGGTCAGAATATGCCGAATCTTGGTATGCGCTTCGATAACGGCCCGGGCGCGCTGTTCGGCATCGTCCCAGGACCGCTCGGCATAGTCGCGCAACTCCCTGGTCTGAAACAGGAGCTCTTGGACCTCGTCCTCATAGCCATGAATCAGACCATGGATAACAGTATGCACGGCGGGCTGCTCTGACGGCTCCTTCCATAAAACGTGTTCGAGAAAGAAGACATCAGTTTCGGTGACGATATGGCGTCCATCCAAACAGGCCACGGCTTGCATCAGACCGACACTTTGGCGGTAGCGACGGTCAGACGCGAGAATATCTTTTGTCCGCAGCTCTCGGCGCACCTCAGCCATGATCCCAAGAACCGCGTCAGGGACGGTAACGGCTTGGGCCTCGGTCTGCAACTGGCGCAACTCGTCGAGGGTCAGCGTCGTTCGTTCAGCCGGTCGCCGCGCCTGGAGCATGTGCAGAAAGCGAAAGTCCTCCTGGATATAATCCACGGCGAAGCGCAGCAGGAAACGGTCGTACAGCGCGACGAGTTCATCGTCCTCGGGGAGTTCATTGCTGGCCCCGAAGAGCGTCAGGAGCGGCACCGCCGCCGCCTCTTTGCCGTTGTGAAAGACCCGCTCGTTGATAATGCTGAGGATCGCGTTCAATATCGATGAACTGGACTTGAAGACCTCGTCCAAAAAAGCGATGTGCGCCTCGGGCAGTTTGTGATCCGTGACCCGGCGGTAGTCGTCGGCTTCGAGCGCTTTGAGGCTGACCGCTCCAAAGAGTTCTTCCGGCGTCGTGAATTTCGTCAACAACCACTGGAAATAGTGCGCGCCGGTAATACGCCGACACAGCTCATCCGCCAGCATCGACTTGGCCGTCCCCGGAGGGCCGATAATAAGGACGTGCTGCGAGGCTAACAAGGCTGCGAGCGCACCGTCTATGAGGGCTTGGCGTTCGAGAAAACTATGTTGGAGCTCTGCGCGTATTTTTTGCAGTTTTTCTTGCGGAGTCACCAATATTATCCTTCACATCTCTATGGATAAGACAAACTATCAGATAGGCAGGAGTGCGACAATTTGGCTCTGACGCACCTTTTCACAGGCATATACCTCTAGCATCCCTATAGATAGATCGTTTATAACAATCCCCGACGATACTCTTCATTCTCGTAAGGAGGGAAGCATGGCATTAGCTCTGGATGGCATAAAAGTTCTGGAACTCACTCGGGTCGGGCCAGGTGCATTCTGTACCATGATGTTGGCGGACATGGGCGCTGAGGTGTTGAAAATCGAGCCGCCCCCAACTGGAAAGCTGGCCGGCTCGGGAGCATCACCCAAGCTGGATGAGGCGCGTAAACTTGCCACCAGCTTTACGAATCGGAACAAAAAGAGTCTCACCCTGAATTTGAAAGACCCGGCCGGGCAGGACATCTTGCACACCTTAGCCAAGGAGTACGACGTATTGGTCGAAGGCTTCCGGCCTGGCGTGATGCAGCGGCTGGGCGGTGACTATGAGACTCTGCGGGCAATCAACCCCGGCATCGTCTACTGCTCTTTGAGCGGCTATGGCCAAGACGGCCCGTACCGGAATTTCCCGGCCCACGACCTGAATTATCTCTCTTTGAGCGGTGTCCTGGACCTGATTGGACCAGCCGAGGGGCCGCCCTCCATTCCGCTGAATATTATTGCCGACTATGCCGGCGCCTCCATGCACGGCGCCTTAGGTATCATGTTTGCCCTGTTTGCCAGACAACAGACCGGCCAGGGTCAGTTGGTTGATATCTCCTATCTGGACACCACGATTTCACTGCTGGCGGCCACGCCGAATGTCCGTGATTATTTTGCCGACGGGATCATGCCGGGCCGGGCCAAGGGGGTCTTTGGCGGCGGGTATGCCTATTACAGTGTGTATCAGACCAAAGACGGCAAACAGCTCTCCATCGGCTGTACCGAGCCCTGGCTGTGGAATAATGTCTGTGACGCGCTGGACCGCCCGGATTGGAAGGACTGCGGCATGAAGATGGGAGATTTCTCCCAGCACTCAACCGAACGACATCAGCAGGTGAAAAGAGAATTCCAAGAAATTCTCCTCACCAAAACACGCGACGAGTGGTACGATTTTTTCACGCAAGCCGATGTGTGTGTCGGAAAAGTCTACGCTGTGCCTGAAGTCTTTGAAGACCCACAAGTGAGGCATCGCCAGATGGCGGTTGAGCTCGATCACCCCCAAGCCGGAAAAGTGACCCAGGCCGGTGTGGCCATCAAGCTGTCGGAGACACCGGGCTCGATCCGTTCCTTTGCACCCGCGCTCGGGCAGCATACGGACGAAGTCCTGGGCGACGTGGGCCTGAGCACAGAGAAAATTGCACAGCTACGCGAGAAACACGTGGTGTAGAACCAGGGGATTGGGGGCTGGACTTCCCCAATCCCCAATCCCTTTTCCCATGCGCTTGTCATTCGACCTTGGGACGCTTGTGCTCTACGACCCGCCCGAAGGGTTTATCCCTCCTGCCTGCTTTCAGTGGGATGGCCGGGTCGATCGTTGGCGGACCCAGGCTCATCACTATCGCCAGGTAGTTGAGACCTTGAGGCGGCACGACAGCGCCTATACGAACGCCGCGCCAGCTTACCGCACACTGACCCTGTCCAGCCGTTTGACCCAAGCGCCGCGGCCGTTTCAGAGCGACGCGCTTGAGGCCTGGGCCAACGCGGGACGGCGCGGCACGGTCATTCTGCCGACCGGCGCCGGGAAGAGCTATGTCGGCCAAAAGGCTATAGAAATTGTCCAGCGAAGCACTCTCGTTGTTGCACCAACTATCGATCTCATGAACCAGTGGTACGACCTGCTGTGCGCGGCGTTTGGTGAAACCATCGGGCTTATTGGCGGGGGATATTATGAAATTGAAGACCTGACCGTTACCACCTATAGCAGCGCGTATCGGCATATGGACCGGCTGGGCAACCGGTGGGGCCTCGTCATATTTGACGAATGCCATCACCTGCCGGGCGCAACGTATAGCCATGCCGCGGAAATGTGCCTCGCGCCTTACCGCTTAGGCTTAACGGCGACGCCGGAACGGGCCGACGGGCGTGAGGCGCTGCTCGATACCCTCATTGGCCCGCAGGTGTATGCCCAAGGGATTACCGAGCTGGCCGGGGAGTATTTGGCCGACTACGTCGTTGAACGCCTCAAAGTTACGCTCACGCCGGAGGAGGAAGAGGAATACCGTCAGGCCCGTAGTACGTTCTATGATTTTATAGTGGACCACGGCATCGTCCTGGACGGCTTAGCTGGCTGGCACCGCTTTATTCGTGAGAGCGCGACGAGTCGGAAGGGTCGGAGTGCCTTGCTCGCCCACCAGCGGGCAAAAAAACTGGCGTTGGGAACCCACGCCAAGCTGCGCACCCTTGATTTCCTGCTGAAAAAACACGCCCGTGACCTGACCCTTATTTTCACCAGTGATAATGATACGGTCCACGCGATCTCCGCTGCGTTTTTGATTCCAGCCCTCACCCACCAAACGCCGACCAAGGAACGCAAAGCCATACTCGAAGCGTTTAACCACGGGGAGTATCTGGCCCTGGCCACGTCAAAAGTGTTGAACGAAGGCGTGAATATCCCGGAAGCCAGTGTCGCCATTATTCTGTCCGGTTCCGGCTCAACCCGCGAGCACGTGCAACGTCTGGGCCGGATTCTGCGCAAACGGGAAGGTAAGCAGGCGATTTTGTACGAAGTCGTTACCGCGGGAACGGTGGAAGAACGCATCAGTGAGCGGCGACGTCAACACGCTGCCTATCAAGTCTGAAAAACGGGCAAGGCTGAAAAAACGGAGAAGAGAGAAACGTAATGGTTCAGGAAAACAGCTCGCTCATTCACCTACCGAATCTTATTGGTTTTCTGCGTGACAGACTCTCCCTGACGGAGGGCGACATCAGGATAGAAAGACACCAAGCCGGCTACTCAAACGAAACGTTTTTTGTCTCCTGGGGAGACAAACGCTGGGTCCTGCGGCGTCCGCCGAGCGGCGACCTGCTGCCGACCGCCCACGATATGCTGCGCGAATACCGGGTGCTGTCGGCCCTGTCCGGCTTTGACGTGCGGACTCCACAGCCGGTGATTGCGTGTGAAGATCGGGACGTTCTCGGCGTTCCCTTTTATCTGATGCAGCGTGTGGACGGCGTAGTCATCCGTGAAACGCTCCCGGAAGTTTTTGATGAGCAGGAAGAGCGCCAACGACTCGGAGAAGAATTAATTGACGCCCTCGCCGAACTCCACGCCGTGCACTGGCAGGGCACGGACCTCGAAGGCATCGGCCGGCCGCAGGGCTATCTTGAGCGCCAACTCAAACGCTGGACCAAACAGTGTGCGCTGACCGTGCCGCATACCCGGCCATTGCCCAGCCTCAAGGAAGTCGGCGACTGGCTGCAACAGCGGCTGCCGCCGGCGAGCGAAGCCACGCTTGTGCATGGGGATTATAAGGTCGATAACGTGATGTTTCGGGCATCCGCCCCGGCCCGCCTGGTCGCCATATTCGACTGGGAAATGGCGACCCTCGGCGACCCGCTGACCGACCTCGGTTGGCTGCTCAGCTTCTGGGGACCCACCGGTGATGAGCGAGACACCCCGGACCTGATTGACAGCAATGCCATGACCCAGTTGCCGGGCTTTTTATCCCGCGAAGAGATGGCCGCGCGCTATGCGCAGCGAACCGGCCGGACCATGGAGCACTTTCCCTTCTATCGCTGCCTCGCAGTCTGGAAGTATGCCATCATTCTGGAGGGCCTGTATCGGCACTATCTCGAAGGAACCGCGGCCAATCCGAAAGCCGCCGAGTTTGCGTGGAAGGTGCCTCAGCTCGTGCAGCGCGCCCAGCGGATTATGGCCGAGGCCGGCTGACCCCTTACAGTCATGAACCAAGCAGCAACTCCTTGGCCCGGCCGAAAAGCGTCTTGACCGACGGGGCGATCAGGTCCCATTCGGGGTCGTGGCGCTTGCCGCGACGGTGCAGCATCACGTTAAAGCAACTGATCGCCCCAAAGCGATAGCCGGCCAAGGCACGATACCAATTGATATCGGGGACTTTGCGTTGCATGCCCTCTTCGTATAACGCCACGAGTTCATCAATCGGCGGGGTGGTTGAGATTGGACGGCGTTCGGCATCCCAGCTTTCCGGGTCAATAAAGACCAGCAGCCAGCCGAGGTCGAGCAGATGCCCACTGATGCCGGAAATCTCCCAATCCAGGAGCGCCACAAGTTTCTCGCCGGCTGGCTGTTTGTCAAAGAGCAGGTTGGTCCCCTGATAGTCGCCATGAAAGAGGCCGATTGGAGGAGTAGCGGGTTGGTGGGTGAGCAGCAGTTCTCGCACCTCTTCGCCCCAGGTCACCCATTCCGGTTCAGCCGCTTTCGCCAGAATCGGGTCCCAGAAGCGAATTTCCTGTTCGAGTGAGCGGGGCGCTTCCCAGCCGGCCAGTTCGATTTTCCAATCAAGCCGATGGACCTGGACTAAAGCCTGCACCCCTTTTTGGTAGAGCAGCGCGACGGCCTCGGCGTTTCGGTCAAACGACGCATCCGGTTCCCAGACGTGGAAGGTGCGGCCGGGCAGGCGTTCGGCCATCAGGTAGGGCACCTCAAACCAGCGCAGGTCGTCACCGGCCCACCGCACTTCCGGGACAGGGACGCCATTCTTCTTGAGTGCGCGCAGTAAAGGCGCTTGGCGCAGGACATCCGTATTTCCGCTTTGGCGAACGCCTTTGGGGGGCAGACGCATGACCAGAGATTCGTACGCAGGCTGTCCATCTTTTTGGTACGCAACCGTAAAACCAAAACTCAGCCCGGCATGGCCGGGCATGGCCTCGACCTGGCGTACGAGCGCGTCTTTTCCGTAATGGCTCAGACAGAATGCTTGTAATTGTTGAGTGAGGACCGGTATCTCAACGGCCATACGACTCTCCTTGTGTAGACGAAAACGCGAGCCCGCACATGTAACCATATTCCCCCTCAAGTGCCTAGCAGAGCCGGGAGCTTTTCCGGCAGGCTCAGAAAGCGTACAGAGGAAGCAGTCCCTTTTGAGGGAAACCATTCAGTGACGGAGGCGTGGCAATTGGCGACTCAGCAGTACGCATTGACGGATGAGGACCGCGTGGCCCTTCGAGAACGCCACATCACCCCTGAGGCGATTGCTGCCTACATTCAGCAGTTTCAGCAGGGCTTCCCTCCCATTCAGTTGGAGCGAGCGTGTACGCTTGGTGATGGTATTATCCGCATACCGGCCGAGACTGCTCGCTTAGCGCAGTTGTATGCCGAGGCTGCGGCAGCAGGACGAATGACAAAGTTTGTCCCCGCCTCGGGTGCGGCCAGTCGGATGTTTCAATTGCCCCTCTCTTTTTTCCAGCAGCCGGAGTTGCTCTCGAACCAGGCGCTTGCCAGGAGAGCGGCCGAGGGAGATGTCGACTGTCAGACCTTCCAGCGCTTTCTCGACCAGCTTGACCACTTTGCTTTTGCCCAGGAACTGCGGACAGTCTTGCTTAGAGACGGCCACACGCTGGAGGGATTACTGAGTCAAGAGCAGTATTACACGCTTCTCACCTATCTCCTCACACCAACGGGATTGAACTACGCCAACCTGCCCAAAGGACTCGTGCCGTTTCACGCCTACGGAGACCATAGCCGGACTGCTTTTGAGGAACATCTGGTTGAAGCGCTGGAGTATGTCCGGGATGCCGCAGCCATCGCGCGGCTGCACTTCACGGTTGCTGCGTCCCACCAGCAGGCCATCCAGACGTATCTTGACCGCGTGCGTCACCGCTACGCCCAGCAGGGCGCTCACCTCAACATTTCGTATTCCATTCAGAAGCCCTCTACAGACACCATCGCCGTGGACTCGGACAACATCCCCTTCAGGGATAGCAGTGGGGCCCTTGTTTTTCGTCCCGGCGGACACGGCGCCTTATTAGAAAACCTGGCCGACCTGCAAGGCGATATTATTTTTGTAAAGAATATCGATAATGTGCTGCCCGACCGGCTGAAGCCCGATACCTATCGATACAAAAAATTATTGAGCGGCTATCTGCTGCATCTCCAACAGCAAACGTTTTCGCATCTCACCCGCCTTGAAGCCTGCGGTCAGCATGAGTCAGAGAGCACCCAAGCAACCGACGCGGCGCGTGTCTTTGCGCAGGACCGGCTCTCCCTCCTTTTGCCACAAGACTTCGAGAGCCGCCTACTATCCGAACAACGCACCCTCCTCATTGGCTGTCTCAATCGGCCCTTGCGCGTGTGTGGGGTTGTGAAAAATACTGGGGAGCCGGGTGGCGGACCCTTCTGGGTCAGACAGGCCAACGGCACCACCTCGCTTCAAATTGTCGAGTCTTCCCAAGTTGATATGACACACGCGGAGCAACGAGCAATCTGGCAAGCGGCCACCCATTTCAATCCGGTTGATCTCGTGTGTGGCGTGCGTGACTATCGGGGCCGACCCTTTGATTTACAGCGGTTTACCGATCCCGCGACCGGATTTATCTCTGAGAAATCAAAAGACGGACGTTCCCTGCGGGCACTCGAATTACCGGGGTTGTGGAACGGGGCTATGGCGCACTGGAATACTGCCTTTGTGGAAGTACCGGGGAGTACGTTTCATCCGGTCAAGACCGTTATGGACCTTTTACGTCCCGAGCATCAGCCTGTCCCCGCTCCCCATTGACAACCTGTCTCGATTGATACTCTCTATAGCGCCATATTCTTTGACCGACTCTCGTTTCAGATGGGCCATGAGCATCATTCACGCGCAAGAATGCAGAAGAATTCTTGCTGCTGAACCGCAGGTTCTCATAGCAAAAGACGGGGGCGGCCATAAGGACGGATACCCTGAGTGAGACGCATGACATGCTGGAAGAATATCAGTCGGAAACCATCCTGACACTGGACGAATACGAACCCTATATCGGACGGGAACGAGTCGATACCCTCACCCGCCTGGCCGCTTCCGTCGCCGGCAAAGGCTGGGCAAACATCAATGCCACGTTCGTGGGCGGTGGGGTGGCAGAAATGCTGCGGAGCGTGATTCCGCTTGCCCGCTCACTCGGTGTCCACGCCCGTTGGTATACCATCCAGGGTCATGATGCGTTCTTTCAGGTCACCAAGAAGTTTCACAATACGCTCCAGGGCGTGGATCAACCGATTGCTCTTCAGAAACTTTTTGAAACGTATCTGGACAATCTGGAAACAAACGCCACAAATGTTTCTCTGGAATCCGATTTGATCGTGGTCCATGATCCCCAACCCGCGGCGCTGATTATGCACGGCGGGCTGATGGGCAACGTGCTGTGGCGGTGTCATATCGATACCTCAACCCCGAATCCGACTGTGTGGCGTTTCCTGGCTCCGTATATCAACCAGTATGCGGGGGCGATTTTTACTATGCCCGAGTTTGTCGGGCCGGGGCTGCAGATTCCCCGGTACCAGATTACCCCGTGTATTGACCCGCGTGCGGAAAAGAATGTTCAGTACACCGAAGAACGTGCCAAAGAGATTCTCACTCCTCTGTTCCGGCAGCACGCGGTTGACCCGGACCGTCCGATTCTGGCCGCCATTTCCCGCTACGATATCCATAAAAATCAGGCCTCTATCCTGCGGGCGTTCACACGCCTGCGTGCAGAGCGGCGGTATGACCCGGCCCCCTATCTCATTTTCCTCGGCAATACGGCCACCGACGACCCCGAAGGCGAGGCCAGGCTGGAGCAACTCAAAGCGCTCGCCGACGATGACCCGGATGTTCGCTTCTGGGTCAACGTCGAAAACAACGACCAAGTCGTCGGCTCACTGATGCGTCTGGCCCGCGGCTTTGTCCACGTCTCAACCCGCGAGGGCTTCGGGCTCGTCGTCTCCGAGGCGTTATGGCAAGGCACCCCGGTCATTGGCTCTCGCGTGGGCGGGATTGTGCAGCAGGTGATTGACGGGGAGACCGGCTATCTGGTCGAACCCCTGGATGTTGACGCTATTGCGACGAAAATGGCTCGCATTCTGGACGCCCCGGAGCAAACCGCCCAACTCGGACGGCAGGCCCAAGAGCATGTCCGCCAAAACTTCCTGCTGCCGGAATTGGTCCGCCGCTACCTGACCCTGCTCCGCTACTACACTGGGATCGATCCGGATTACCCGTCGTTCCGCATGAATCCAATAAGTTATCGTGAGAGGCTGGCCCGCCTCCTGCCGCCTCTTGCTCACCCGTAACCGGCCCGGTATCAAGCCGGACCGCCTGACGGGCAGACGGACTGTGAACAATCTGTCCGCTCGTCTAAAATGAGTCCTGTCGGCCAAGCGGCGGAAGCTGACAGCGAAAGGTAGGAGCGCATATGGAGACCATGCTGATTACCGGCGGCGCGGGGTTTATCGGCAGTAATTTTGTCCGGCTTGCCTTGGCCGAAACGACCGACGCCCTCGTTATCGTTGATAAGTTGACGTATGCCGGCAGTCTGAAAAATGTCGAAGATGTCCTTCACAATCCGCGCGTGACCTTTTCCCGAACCGATATTGCGGAACAGGCGGCAGTTACGGCATTATTCCGGACGTATCAACCGGATTCCGTGGTGAACTGTGCCGCGGAGACCCATGTTGATCGCTCAATTGACAGTCCGTGGCCCTTTGTTGAGACGAATCTTGTTGGAACGTTTTATTTGCTTGAAGAATCCCGGAAATATGTAGCCTCCCTGAGGGCAAAGGAGCAGTTTCGATTTCTGCACGTCTCGACGGACGAGGTCTACGGCAGCCTCGGACCTGTGGGCAGCTTTTCCGAAACCACTCCATACGCGCCCAATTCTCCGTATTCTGCCTCAAAAGCGAGCGCCGATCATTTTGTCCTGGCCTATTACGCGACCTATGGTCTTCACACCCTGATCACCAACTGTTCGAATAACTATGGTCCGTATCAGTTTCCCGAAAAGCTCATTCCCCTCATGATTCTCAACGCCGTTGAGGGCAAACCCTTACCACTCTACGGCGATGGACAACACGTCCGTGACTGGCTGCATGTCGAAGACCATTGTCGGGGGATCTTGCTTGCTTTGCGTCAGGGGAAGAGTGGCGAAAAATATAATATCGGGGGTGGCCATGAACGGACCAATCGTGAGATTGTGTATCAGATATGCACTATGCTTGAAGAACTGCTTCCCGCAGCCAAAAACGCGGCTCTCAAGAAGCGAGGCATTGCCGCTTACTCCGACCTGATGACATTTGTGAAAGATCGTCCTGGCCACGACCGGCGCTATGCAATCGATGCAACAAAAATCAGAACCACTCTCGGCTGGCGGACACAATACACCTTCGAGCGCGGCCTCGCACAGACGGTCCGTTGGTATGTGGACAACAGGCAGTGGTGCGACGCTATTGTTGCCGGCACGTATGATCGAGCGCGACTTGGATTAGGTGCTCCCCCATCTTCAGCATCAGGGTCGGAAACGCCTACATAAATATGGGGCAATCTGGTATTGAGAGCTTACCGATTGGGCCGGACGGGAGGATAAAGGATATATCATGAAAGGCATTATTCTCGCGGGTGGTTCTGGTACCCGGCTGTATCCCATTACCCGGGCAATCAGCAAACAGCTCATGCCAATCTACGATAAACCCATGATCTATTACCCGCTCTCCACGCTCATGCTGGCAGGGATTCGTCAGGTCCTGGTCATTACCACACCCCATGAGCAGGAGGGCTTTCGGCGTCTCTTGAAAGACGGTCAGTGGCTTGGAATAGACATCAGCTACGCGACGCAACCCCGCCCCGAGGGCATTGCCCAAGCTTTTCTGATTGGCCGTGATTTCATTGGCAGCGACGCGGTTGCGCTTGTCCTTGGCGATAACATCTTCTATGGACACGGCTTTCCGGACTCGCTGCGTGTAGCGACTCAGCGTACGAGTGGGGCAACTATTTTTGCCTATCAAGTCCGTGACCCGGAACGGTACGGCGTGGTTGAATTCGATGCCCAAGGACGGGCCATCAGTCTCGAAGAGAAGCCGTCCAAACCACGCTCGAGCTATGCTATCACCGGTCTCTATTTCTACGACAACCAGATTGTCTCTCTCGCCTCAGACCTCATACCCTCCAACCGGGAAGAATTGGAAATCACTGATGTGAATCGGGCCTATCTTCGTCTGGGAGGTCTGCATGTTGAAAAACTCGGTCGAGGAATCGCCTGGTTGGACACCGGGACACATGAGTCGCTGCTCCACGCCTCGAATTTTATTCAAGCCCTGCAAGACCGACAGGGCTTGATGGTCGCCTGTGTCGAAGAGATAGCCTATAGCATGGGCTATATTTCCGAAACCGAGGTGATCCAGCAGGCCGATAGCATGAAGGGAAATGCCTACGGCCAATATCTCTTACGTTTGATTCAGACTGACTAGATAAGACATGCGATTTCTCCCGACCGGACTGCCCGGCGTTATTGTGGTTGAACCAGACGTGTACCACGATGCACGCGGTTTCTTCCTCGAAACCTACCATGCTCGTACATATCAGGAGGGTGGGATCAAGGCGACTTTTGTCCAGGATAACCATTCACAATCATCCCACGGCACGCTCCGAGGACTCCACGCCCAGCTCCGACACCCGCAAGGAAAACTGATACGGGCCTTGGAAGGCGAAATTTTTGACGTTGCGGTGGATATTCGGCGAGGATCGGCAACATTTACGCAATGGATAAGCGTTGTCCTATCAGCCAAGAATTTTCGCCAGTTATATATTCCACCTGGCTTTGCCCATGGCTTTGCTGTCCTCAGTGAACGCGCTCAAATTGCCTATAAGTGTACGAATTTCTATGATCCAACCGATGAAATCAGTCTGGCCTGGAATGATCCGGATATAGGCGTTGAGTGGCCACTGAGGACGCCCATGCTCTCGGAAAAGGACCTTGCTGCTTCCTTCATTCGAGATATTGAAGAATCCTTACCACTATTTCAGCCATAACCAAGACCGGAGTAGACCGGAGTAGACCGGAACAGAGGCTCCATCTCCGCCGACCTCCCGAAGCTGGTAATCGTGTCAACCGTATTATGGGATATTTTGATGCCTTTCTGCTCGCTGTCCTGCAAGGTTTAACCGAGTTTCTTCCTGTTTCTTCTTCCGGCCACCTCGTCCTTGCCCAATATTTCTTTGGCAGTTCAGGAGAAATTGACCTCCTGTATAACATCGCCCTTCATGCGGCGACTGCAGTCGCTCTCCTGACCTATTTCCGTCAAGACATTTACATGCTGTGTACCGGCCTCAGCCGCACCACGCAGCCTTCGTCGAGCGTATTCTCTGGGCACGAAAGACAAACCGTTATCTATATCATTCTGGCCTTGATTCCGACTGCACTCATAGGACTCTGCATCGACACAATCTTTATTTCATTTTTTACCCGACCCGATGTCGTCGGCTGTATGTTCCTCCTGACGGGTTTCTTCCTCTGGTGGGGCAAAGGACAAGAACCCTATCCTGCGACGGCACAAATGCGCGCGGTCCACGCTCTCGTGATCGGCATCCTTCAGGGTCTTGCCGTTATCCCAGGGATATCTCGTTCCGGGGCGACGATTACAGGAGGCATCTTACTTGGTCTGAATAGAGAACTTGCAGCACGCTTTTCCTTGCTCATATCCGTTCCGGCTATTCTTGGGGCAAGCCTGCTTGAAGTCTCAAAGCTGGAGGAACAGACCCTCCCGCCACTCGGCCCCTACTTCACAGGTATGGTTGTTGCCGGTGGCGTCGGCTATGCTGCAATTACCCTTATTCTACGCCTCGTCCGACAAGATCGATTTTACCTTTTTGTGTGGTATTTATGGCCCCTCGGTGGTCTCGTGAGCATAGGATTCCACCTGCTGAGGTAACGCTATTCCCGTTTTGCCAAGCAGAGTAGCGTCCCGCTCTCTTGTCAGACTCGCCAGAAGAACCGTGTCCGGAGAAGAGCCAGATTATTCTTCCGGCTTGATTATTGTGGGGGGGAGAGTGTCAGCCGACGCGCCGATACGAATGATGAGCGTCCCACCTTGGTGTTTGCGACCACCAACAAAGAGCATACCACGATTCGGAATTGATAAGAGCGTACTCATAAGTGGAGAAGGAGATATTCCTTCCATAAGCATCACGTGAAGAGCAATCTGTTCATTCACATACTCTTTTGGAACAACCTGGAGAAACCGTCCGCCGGGCAGAGAAAAATTCGCCTGTTTGCCAAAACCAACTTTGCGGTGTTCCTCCTGAACCAAGCGATAGGCAGAATAGCGAAAAGCTAAAAGCTGAGAGCGCATCCCGGTCAGGCGCGTATCAAATTCTTGTGAGGTGTCGGTTGCCAGGACGGTCTCAACACGGAGATGCACCATGTCCCCCGCGTCGGCTGAGGCAGTACAAAGGAAAAGTCCGAGAACGGCCGGAACGGGAAAGGTCAGGCGACACATATTCATGGCAGCTCTTCCCCCAGTGCATCATCGACCCAGATAACTGTGGCATTACTCGTCGGCTCATTCCAGACCAGGACGGTCGAGGTCACAGATAAGGATTCGATCTGGGCTTGATTGTTGAAGGCAAGCATCATGGGCTTCCGTTCCACAGGGATGCTCACAGTTTCTCTCGAAGTTGGGAGTTGGGTGAAGACAACCGCGGCAAACAGACACAGCACAACAGCCGTTGCCCACACAGGAATACTCCACGAAAAGGGAGCATTCCACTGCATGCGCCAGAGTCGAAAACGACTCGACCACTGGCTCGCTCGAGGTGGAGATTGATCCTCTATCCCCCGCTCAATACGAGCCCATAAATCTGAAAAATCAATACAAGAGACTTCCTCGCCGAGCATCTGACACAGAGTCTCGTGCGTGCGTTCAAGCATCCGCATCCGGCGGGTACACGCTGGACAATCAGCAATCTGAAAAGCCACTTCGCGCCGCCGGGCCTCATCAAGCTCGCCGTCGTACACAAGAGGGATAAGACGCGCGGGGTGAGAACAGCTCATCATAGGTTGCTCTACCCTGATCTTAACGAGCTTCCCATCGGGCAGAGCGGGGGAAGGAGGGTGATGGTGCATTACAACAGGGATGAATCATACGTAGGAAACAGTCTTGATTAGAGGTCCTGCCCCAGGCGTGCCTGAAGCCTTTTTCTTGCATAGTGCAGACGGCTCATCACAGTTCCCCTGGAACACTGTAACACGTGACTGATCTCTTCGTAGGACAGTCCTTCGACTGCCCTCAGTAATATGACCGCTTTGTGGATGGGCGTCAACTCGTCAATGGCGGCCCAAATATGCTGTCCAAGCTCTCTATCGGCAACTTGATCTGAAGGATCAAGTCCCTGCGTATCTGGAATACTCTCAATCCAATCGTCATCTCCCCTTGACTGATGTCGCTCGAATAGTGATCTGCGGCTACGTTGGCGTTGTCGGTCAATAGAGAGATTTACAACGATTCGATATAACCATGTGTAAAAACTGGATTCCTCCTTAAACTTGCGGATACTCACAAAAACCTTGGCAAACGCCTCTTGGGCGACATCGAGTGCATCGTCACGGTCGTTGAGCATGCCCAGCGCAATTGCCACGGCCTTTCGCTGATACCGCTCGACCAGTTCTTGAAACGCCTGTCGGTCATCCTGCTTACAACGCCGGACGAGTTCCCAATCGCTTACTTCCACCGTTTTCCAGCATCCTTAGGGTGAGACGTGAGGGCAGCTATTCTATTCAGCAGAACATAGCCAAAAGATACGGAGGCATGCCACAGACCATGGCAGTCTATAATATCGAGCAATCGTCTTTCCTCATAGGCCCTTACCGACTGGGAGAACAAATGAAAGGCGCATGAATGTCTCGGGAGTTTTCACGTCCAACAGCAGCAGATAAAACACTATTCCTTTGAGCAACTTGACAAGAAGGGAAACCGGTCTTAAAGATTCCTGCCAAAAGCAGATTTTTGTTATCCACACATTGCCCAGTCCGAGGCGCAAAAAGACCATGATAGAAGTACAAAATCTTACCAAACGCTATGGTGACTTGACCGCGGTGTCTGACATTTCATTCCAGGCTGCGTCCGGTCAGATTCTTGGGCTTTTAGGACCTAACGGTTCTGGGAAAACCACGACCATGCGCATTATTACGGGCTATATGCCAGCAACAGCGGGAACCGTCAAAGTGGCCGGCTTCGACATCTTTGATGAGTCCTTTGAGGCCCGCAAACGGATTGGGTATCTCCCGGAAACCCCACCGCTCTATAACGATATGACGGTCACCGCCTATTTGCGTTTTGTCGCACGCATCAAAGGCATGGCTCGCTCGGATATCCCGGACGCCCTAGACCGTGCCCTTGAACGCTGTGGACTGACTGAGGTCGCTCAGCGTGTCACAGGCTATCTTTCAAAAGGCTATCGGCAACGGGTGGGACTTGCCCAGGCGATTATCCATAACCCTGCCGTACTGATTCTCGATGAGCCAACGATCGGCCTCGACCCGCAGCAGATTATTGGCATCCGGTCCTTGATTAAAGAGCTGGCTGGTGAACATACCGTTGTCCTGTCCACTCATATCCTGCCCGAAGTCGCCCAGGTGTGTGAGAAAGTCGTGATCATTAATGCCGGAAAAGTAGTGGCCGAGGATATGATAGCGAACCTCGCCCAAGACCAGACGCTCGAAGACGTGTTTCTCAAAGCCATTGCACACGAAGAGCCGGGAGCGGAGGAACAGGTGGAGGAGGCTACGGAATGCGAAACGTATTAACAATCATTCGCAAAGAGCTGCGCGCGTATTTTGTCTCGCCCATCGCCTACGTCGTCCTGACTGGATTCCTCCTATTAGGCGGCTGGTTTTTCTTTAACCTCCTCTCCCGCTTTAACGTGTTGCTCAGTATTTATACCCAGTTACAGCAGGGCGCAGCGGATCAGCTGAATCTGAACGATTTTGTCATTGCCCCGCTGATGCACAACCTGGCTATTATCCTCGTCATTCTCGTTCCCATGATCACTATGCGCGCCTATGCGGAAGAAAAAAAAGGTGGCACCTACGAACTCTTACTGACCTCTCCGCTCCGAGCCGGCGAAATTGTGTTAGGTAAATTCCTGGCTTCGTTTCTGTTCATCTGCATCATGCTTGGCATGACAGGGGTATACCCGGCGGTGCTGATTGCGTTTGGCAATCCGGAGCTTGGAGTCCTGCTGGCCGGCTATCTCGGGTTGCTCCTATTGGCGACTTCCTTTGTCGCAGTAGGCCTCCTCACCTCGTCGTTTACCGAAAACCAAATCATTGCCGCAGTGAGCGGGCTGGTGGCCACCCTGCTGCTGTATATTATCGGGTGGCCGGCAGATACCGCCGGCGATGTACTTGGACCCCTCCTGCGCTATTTATCCATCACCGAACACTTTGCTGAAATGGTCAACGGCCTCATTGACACGCAAGATTTAGTGTATTTTGTCAGCCTTATCCTACTGTCTTTATTCTTAACCCAGCGTTCGATTGAATCGCTGCGCTGGAGGTAATCACATGGCGCGTCTTGGTTCGTTTTACGGGATGGTCGGGGTCATTCTGTTGCTATTTGCAGGAGTGGCATATTTTCTGACCCGCCAGTTTTCGGTGTATGTTCTCGTTCACACGCTGACCGGCTTCGTTGCTGTTATTACTGCCTTGGTCTCGTCCAAAGGGTCGATCAAAATCTTTCTTGGCGCGCGTTCGACCAAATACGGAGCCAGCGCCGCAGCCTATTCCCTGCTCTTTATCGGTATTCTCATCCTGGTGAATTATCTGTCCACCCGTCATCACCATCGCTTCGACTTGACTGAGGCCAATATCTATAGTCTTTCTCAACAGTCAGAGAACGTGCTCCGCCAGTTGGATAAAAAACTTGAAATTGACGCCTTTGTCCAGGCCGGCTCGGACCCTCAGCTGCGCGAGCTGCTGAGTAGCTATGAGTATGATTCGGACAACGTTGCCTCCCGGATTATCGATCCTGACCAACGGCCCGATCTGGCCGAGCGATTTCAGGTCACAACAATGCCGACCATTGTGTTACGGTATGGAGACCGGACCAATCTGATTAGCAAAACAACAGAAGAAGACCTGACCAACGGCATCATCAAAATCTCCCGTCCGGACAAGAAAACCATTTACTTTCTCGAAGGTCACGGAGAGCCAAGCACCAAGGACCTCCAGGATTCCGGGAGTTACGGGCAACTCAGGACCGCGCTTGAAAACGAGGGCTATGCAGTCAACACGCTTGTCCTCTCGCCGGATACATCCGTACCAGAAGAAGCCAATCTTCTGATCGTTGCCGGGGCGCAGCGTTCATTACTCGTACATGAGACCCAGTTGATTGACGCTTATTTGAAAAAAGCCGGAGCGGCGCTCTTTTTACTCAACCCACGGGCAACGCCGGAGTTGGTTCCGTATCTTGCCCAGTGGGGTGTTCAGGTTGGCAATGATGTCATTGTAGATGAACAACTCCAACTGTTACGCGGTCGGACGTTTACCCTTACCCCATTGGCTCAGACCTATGGTGAACATCCGATTACTACAGACCTGAGTCGACGCGGCTCGGCGGCTCTGACTGCATACGGAATTTCCCGCTCGGTTGAAGCGGACGCAGCCGGCCTGACTGGAATCACACCAACCAGCTTGGTCAAAACCGGGCCGAGCGCGTGGGCGGAAACCGACCTTGAGGAAGTATTCCAAAAACAAAGCGTCCGCCTCGACGATCATGATCGTAAAGGTCCCATCTCGCTGGCCACCGCGGTCACAGTCAATCTGAAAGAAATGGATAAGGAGCTTGAGGACTCAGCCCGGATGGTTGTATTCGGCAATGCCGGCTTTGCAAACAACCAGTTTATCGGCCAGTATTTTAATCGGGACTTGTTACTGAACACCGTGAGTTGGCTCGTCGGGGAGGAAGAGCTTATTTCTATCCGCCCCCGGACCATTCGCGCTTCACGCGTTCAGCTGACTGCCGATCAAGGGACGACGGTCTTTTATCTGTCCGTCCTGATCCTGCCCGAGATATTGCTCATTGCCGGGCTCGCCACGTGGTGGCGGCGGCGTTAACCCGCCCGTGTCTCTTGTACTCTGCTTATGAGTGTACCACGAACTATTCTCATGCTGCTCGTCCTGCTTGGCTTGGGGACGTATGTCTATTTTGTTGAGCTGCCAAAAGCCAAGCAGGATGCGGAGAAACCGACGGTTCTGGCATTTGAGAAGGAGGCGGTTGATACGCTGAGCCTGACCTATCCTGAGCGAGAAATTCGCCTGCAACAGACCGCACCGGGCGAGTGGGACATCACCGCTCCTATCCAGACGAAAGCCGACGATACGACGGTGAATAATATGTTGACCACCATAGTAGACGAAGAGGTCACACGCAGCCTTCTCCCCGAAGAGCCGGTCGATCTCGCCTTGTACGGCTTAGCTCAGCCGCCAGTCATTATGCAAATTAGCCTGCAGGACGGCACGCCGCTGCCGAAAGTGTCAATCGGCAAAGACACGCCAGTAGGGTTTTCCGTCTATGTTCAAAAAGAAGGCGACCCGCAGCTCCATCTCACCCGCCAGGCATTTCGCTTGGGACTCACGAAAGAAGTCAAAGAACTGCGGGACAAAACGGTGCTGCCGTTTGATACAGCCCGTGTCACCCGGATAGCAATCAAGACCTCTGAGACGAGTATTATTTTGGCCAAGGCGGATACTGGATGGACATTTGAACACCTCGCTCCACACGCAGTCGACGCGCCCGTCGTCCAAACCTATCTTTCGACCTTGGAGGGCATGCGGGCGGAAGATTTCGTTGAGCAACCGCTGCTCGAAATGTCAGCCCTCGGCCTCGACCCGGCTCAACTGACAGTGTCGCTCCACCTTGGGGAAGACACGACCCGTACGCTCTCTGTTGGAGACGAGAAAAGTGCGGACGCTGGGGCAACCCAACGCTACCTCAAACGTGACGATGGAGAAACGCTCTATCTTGTGCGCGCGGATCTTCTGAAAGATCTGAGTAAGTCCGTCGCTGACTTTCGAGATAAGACCGTTGTCAGCATACCGGAAGAGGACATCACACAAGTGGTGGTGACGCGCCAAGGGGGAGACGGGTTTACTATTGCGCGGGGAAAAGAGAACACATGGGGAATTGACACAAAGTCTGAGGGTACGCTCATGACGGCAACCCTCAGTCAATTTGTGGCTGACCTGCGCGAATTGCGTGGATTTGAAATCGCCGCCGATAACCCAGAAGACTTGAGTCTCTACGGGCTCGCTCTGCCGACGATCACCCTTGTCGCCGCAGATGAGTCCGGCGAAAAACTGGCGACTGTTTTTCTCGGTCAGGCAACACAGGATGGAACGGAGAAGCGCTTTGCCATGCGGGAAGGGGGAGAGACGGTCTTTACCCTGCGGGATTATGTTTTCTTTCGGTTCGATAAAAATCCGGAAGATTTTTGGGAAAAGCCGGAAGAAGAAATCTCTCCTGTCTCAAAAACGGACGGTGGAGAAGAGTCTCCTCTTGAAGAAGAGTCGCTAGAATAAGGAGTTCTCCTGTCCTGCTGCGCACATGAATGAGACGAATGAGGCGCAGGTTGCTTAATAAAAAAGAGAGGGGTGTCTTTTCAGACACCCCAAGAAAAACCTCGTACCCACCGCGGATCACGTCTTACTAATTTTCAATCACCACTTCGACCCGACGGTTTTTGGCTCGGCCGGCTGTGTTATCCGACCCATCGGGGGTCGTATTTGGCGCAACAGGATAACGCTCACCATACCCCGTTGTCGTAATACGCGCCTGATCGACACCAGATGTCGCCAAGGTACTGGTGACACTCCCGGCCCGTCTTTCAGACAAGCGTTGGTTCGCTGCTTCGCCGCCAATAGCGTCGGTGTGACCTTCAATCGATACCCGTCGCCCACGAGCCTGATTATTCAGCACGTCAGCAATGCCCTGGACTCGACTTTGAGCATCACCGGTCAAATCAGACTGACCGAATTCAAACAACACATCCGGAAGATTGACCACCACGCCGCGCTCAGTCTCACGTGCCTCAAGATTGCGTCGCTTGAGTTCTTCAAGCAGTTGGCGGTTGCGCGATATTTCTTGGCGTTGGTGATCAATTTGCTGCTCGTTCGCTGCCATTTCATTATCGCGCTTTTGAAATTGATTCCCGACGACTGCGCCGGTGATGCCACCCAGCGCCCCGCCGATGGCTGCCCCGGCGCCAGGATTCCCAAGCGCGGCCCCGATAATCGCTCCGGCGCCAGCCCCGAGACCTGCACCACCCAGCGTCGCCTTCTCTCGGGTTGACAAGGGCTGCGCACAGCCCATCACGAAGACGAGCATGAACGTCAGCAGATATAGAACCGTCTTTTTCATAGCCAACACTGTACCCCCGTCTAGTATTCTTGCTGCCGCTTGAGGTCTTCGAGTTCACGCCGTTGCTGTTCAATTTCGCGACGCTGCTGCTCAAGCTCAAGCTGCTGTATATTCTGTTGGTTTTCCTGATTCTGCATTTTGTTACCAACGACTGCGCCGGTGACGCCACCCAGCGCCCCACCGATGGCTGCCCCAGCCCCTGGATTTCCAACCACGGCACCGATAATCGCGCCTGTGGCGGCACCGAGACCTGCACCCCCCAGCGTTCCCTTCTCTCGGGTTGAGAGTGGTTGAGAGCACGCACTCAGAAAAAATACCGATAGCACCAGGACGCCACCCCATCGTATTCCGCTCTTCATGAACATCCCACACCTCCCAGACTATGACCTTCCAAAATTCCGCTCCGATATGCAGAGCAAGCCCTAACTTTTTCTACTTTAATCGGCTCCCGGTATCGGGTCAATATCAAGGGGACTCATCATTTGACTCGGCAGAGTAATGACGCAACGAAGCCCATACCAGGCCCATAACGCCAAGGAGGAGAATGCTGCCTATCACCAAGAGGACAACGCGCACTCGTTGACTCATTGGCCGTTATGCAGATGCACGCTGTACGCCAACCATCAGGTCTGCTCCGTCAATCTTTACGCTATGGACTGTATCTCCAGCCGGCTGGCTCTGCACCAGAGTGCGTGCCAAGGTCTCTTGCTGGATATAGGTCTTGTGTTGCGTGATGGCATCACGCAAGCGGCTCTCGGCCTCATAGGTCACGGCAATGCGGTCTTCGACATGATAGCCAGCTTCCTTGCGGAGTTGTTGGATGTGATGCACGACTTCGCGCGCAAGTCCTTCCGCGATCAGGTCATCGTTCAGTTCGCAGGGAAAATCGATAGAGATAAACCGGTCTGAACGAACATCGGGGATTCCTTCTCGCGCGTGGCGGAGGATAAGAATCTCCTCGGACTGGAACGTCTCACCATTAATGTGAATTGGCTCTCCGGCCTCAAGCCTGAGCATTTGATCAATGGCCAGAGCAGCCACTTGTTTCCGAACCTGGCCGAATGCCTTCCCAAAGCGTGGGCCGAGGAGCGGCGCATTGGGCTGTGCAGTCAGGGCAATTTTTTCATCCTCGGCTGTGCTGTACACGATTTCCTTGACGTTCAATTCTTCCTGCATGTAGCCTTCCAATGGACGGAGTTCATCAAGAATCGGCTGCTGACGATGGAGGATAGTCAGAGTTTGAAGCGGAATGCGCACTTTGACTTTCCGTTCGTTACGCAGACTCCGGCCAAGCAATATCACTTGTTGCATACGGGTCACAGCATCTTCGAGCCGAGTGTCCACCTGGCTTTCATCGTAACCGGGAAAAGGTTCGAGGTGGACACTCTCTTCTGTCCCAGCCTCTTGGAGCGTGACCAGATTGGTATAAATGGCGTCCGCCAGAAACGGCGTAAACGGGGCCATGAGCTTGGAAAATGTCAGCAGGACATCGTACAGGGCCTGATAGGCAAACTGCTTGTCAGCCACATCGTCCTCACTCCAAAAACGACGCCGGTTGAGACGAACATACCAATTGGTCAACTCGTTCAGAAAATCCAGCAGCGCGGGGACCACATTGTACAGCCGATACTGCTCCATCTCGGTACTGACCCGGCGAATGAGGGTCTGTTTGCGTGAAAGGATCCAGCGATCCAGAATATTCGGTGAAACCTCACCTAGCGTGTGGGACGGGCGCCACCCATCAACCAACGCATACGTGACAAAGAATTTGTAGGCGTTCCACCAGGGCAGGAGCAGGCGGCGGACCGTCTCCCGCACGCCGCGCTCACTAAAGCGGAGTTCTTCGGCCCGGACCAGGGGCGAGTTGATCAGATAGAGGCGCAGGGCATCGGCCCCATGCTCGTCCAAAATCTCCTCGGGCTCAGGATAGTTCTTGAGCCGCTTGCTCATCTTCTTGCCGTCTTCGGCCAACACCATCCCGTTGACAACCACGTTGTGGAAAGCCGGCTTGTCAAACAGCGCAGCAGCGACGACCACCAGGGTGTAAAACCAGCCTCGGGTCTGGTCCAGCCCTTCGGCAACAAAGTCTGCGGGAAACACCCGTGAGAACTGCTCCGCATTCTCAAACGGGTAGTGAATTTGCGCGTAGGGCATCGAACCGCTCTCGAACCAGCAGTCGAACACCTGCGGCACCCGTCGCATGACGCCGGTCCCGGTTGAATCGGGAAATGTCAGGTCATCGACAAATTCACGGTGGAGATCGTCCACCCGCGTGCCGGTTCGCTCGGCGAGTTCATCAATGCTGCCCAGACACACGACTTCGGAGCCGTCGTCGTTTTTCCAAATCGGCAGTGGCGTCCCCCAGTACCGATTGCGGCTAATCGCCCAGTCCCGCGCGTTCTCAAGCCAGTTCCCAAAGCGCCCGTCACGCAGATGGTCCGGGACCCAGGTCGTCAGCTTATTATTTTTCACCAGTCGCTCACGAAAGGCTTCAACGCGGACAAACCAGGTATTGACGGCCTTGTAGATGAGCGGTGTCTCGCTCCGCCAACAAAATGGATAACTGTGCTGGATCGTGCCCTGATGAACGAGTTGTTTTGCCTGTTTGAGCCGCTGAATGATTTTGGGGTCGGCTTCTTTGACATGCATGCCCGCAAAATCACTCACTACTTGGGTAAATCGGCCGTCATCATCAACCGGGTTCACCAATGGGATATCCGCCTTCTGGCAGGCATAGAAGTCCTCTTCCCCAAAGGCTGGGGCCATATGGACGATGCCGGTCCCGTCTTCGGTTGTCACGTGCTCAGACTCGATAACCCGAAAAGCGCCGGCCTGCTTTTGATCGACAAAATAGGGGAAAAGCGGAGCAAATCTTCGTCCGGCCAGGTCTTTGCCTTGATAGCGGGCCTCAATGGTGTAGGCGTCTTCTTTGGGGAAGTACGTCTTGAGTCGGGCTTCGGCCATGATATAGCCCACGTTATCCGCGTGGTCGCGGACTTTCACATAGTCGATGTCAGAGCCGACGGCTAAGGCCATATTCGACGGCAGGGTCCAGGGTGTGGTGGTCCAGGCAATAAAAAAGACCTGCTCTTCGCCTTCGGCGGCAAAGCGAACCGTGATGGCCGGGTCCTGGACGTCTTTGTAGTTCAAGTTGGCTTCAAAATTTGACAGGACTGTTCCCAGCCGGGTTGAAAACGGGAGGACCTTATATCCTTCATAGATCAAATCCTGGTCCCACATCTGCTGGAATATCCACCACACGGTCTCCATAAAGGAGGCATCCATAGTCCGGTAGTCATTACGGAAATCAACCCAGCGGCCCATCCGCCGAACGGTTTTTTCCCACTCCTGGGTGTAGCGCAGGACAATCTTCCGGCATTCGTTGTTAAAATTGGCAATCCCAAATTTTTCGATCGCGGCTTTGCCGGTTACCCCCAGGGCCTGTTCGATTTCCATCTCGACCGGCAGACCGTGACAGTCCCAGCCAAATCGGCGCTCCACATACCGCCCACGCATGGTCCAAAAACGGGGAATAATGTCTTTAATCGTCCCAGCCAATAAATGACCGTAGTGCGGCAATCCGGTCGCAAAGGGCGGGCCGTCATAGAAAATAAAGGGCGGTTGCGCTTGGGTTTTGGCCAAGGTCTTCTTAAAAATATCGTTATCGTCCCACGCCTGTAGGACGGCAAGTTCGACCTCAGCCAGCTTCACGTTTTCCGCAACCGGTTTCATCGCGTAGTATCCCTCACCTGCATGCTAAATTTACAATCTAGGCTATCGATTGAAATACAATTTTACTAGAGGGTATTCAGCATGGCCAAGCGGACTTGACCCCATCTCACAGAAGAGCCAAGAATAAGATCAGCAAGGCACAAAGAACACTGAAATCACCACGAGATAAGATGATATGAGAATTGATGGGAGAACACCGAGATGGGCAAACGGATGATGATCAACTTCGGCAAGGAAGGCTTCCCGCAGTACGAAGAGGTTGAGGAAGAAGGCATGGCAAAGCCCTGTGCGATGGGTCTGCCGTGGGTGAATCTCGATACGGTCAGAACGCTTGAGTTGAGACAGGTCAAGCGGACCGGCCCTAAGGGCGAAACCCTTGAAACCGCCGAAACACAGCAGGAAGAAGCAGCTGACTCGAACACCTAGACGGCTTAGCTGCGTGGGAGACGCTTGGCTGCACGCACGGTATGTTTGGCGTGTCGCTTTATGGGCCTTTTGGAAGAGACGGCTAAATCAGGGTCACCAGCCGGGTCAAATAAGGGGTGCTGATGGCGGCGCACCCCAAAAAAGTAACAACACGACTGACTATCGAGATTATTATCAAAGGTGCGCTGCTGACCATCCTCAAAATCCACTCGTACTAAGCAGGTCCCACCGTCCAGGACTGAGGTCATTTCCTCAGCAACCTCACCGGAACCCCATTCTTCATAGTGGCGATGGATCACATAATCTCCGACCCGGAGATACAAGCGGTGTTTGGCAGACATACGGCAGCCTTACTGGCGAGTCAGATTTCTTTTTCAAATGTTGTAGCCGAAAACACACAGCGATGGAAGCAAGCGATCAAGAAGAGACAGAGGGACCTAGAGCGACGCTTCACCTCGGCACCGAAAGCCCGCTGTCCCGCAGAATAGACGCATTCCTCCGATAAGGGACTCGTACTGAGATATCCTGAGCCCACTTCGAGAGTAGGAGAACGCTCTCAGATGCCTGCTCTGCACTACGTGCTTGGTTACGCATGGTCTTGGGGTTCAAGGCAACCGTGTCACTGCCTATCACAATGACATTCCCGCTCGGCACCGAGTAGGCCGTTGTGTGCATAAATGAGGCCGCAAACGTCTTCCGTGCGGCATCATATACGGGCGTGGAAGAGTGTAGATTAGAAACCACAAGTCCATGGGGATTCAAGTACGAACGGCATTCGGAGTAGAAGTCATATGTCAATAAATGAGTGGGAACCCCTGTAACTTGGTACGCATCAAGAAAAATGAGGTCATAGGCTGCACCGGACTCCGCTTCGCGTAAATACGACCTTCCATCGGCGAGGAAGATACGTTGGCGTTCGTCCGGTAGAAATCCAAAGAAGCGTTTAGCAACGTCAACAACGCAGGAGTCAAGTTCAACCGTATCAAGTTGCGCGGCTTCAAAAATATGGTGCAGCACCATTTGCAGCCGTCCCCCACCAAGGCCGATAAACAGCATCCGCCGGGGTTGTGGACACCACATCAGCGCTAACAGCATCGCCCGTGTGTAAGGGGAAGGAAGGTCCAAGGGGTGGGAAGGGTCGAGCCGGGATTGGACTTCTTCAACGCGACTCTGCTGGTGTTGGTAGCACAGCAGAAGCTGCTCACGTCCTCTTCGGACGACAATATGGTTGTAGGGGGATCGTTCCTCAAACACGACGCCCGGCGGGGAGCGACGGAGTGGGGCAAGGCGACGGGTGATTTCCGTCAGGTTGTGTTCTTGCCACGGGGACATGCCCCTTCGCCTTATCGATTCTGGGTTGCGATCGCCAACCGATTGAGCCCTTCGGTGCGGGCGAGGTCCATGACCTGAACGACCCGATTATGGGTGACATCGCCGTCCGCCCGAATGACAAGCATCACGGCTGCGCCTTGGGCCTTTTCAACCTTAAAGCGGGCTTCGAGTTCTTCAATAGTCGTCGGGGTTTCACCGAGGAATAACTGGCCATCCTTCTTCAAGCTCACACTCAGGCGCTTTTTTTCAACCGAGGGTTGTGCTGACGCGGCCTTGGGGAGGCTCACATCGACCTGGCCTTCACGCGTTTTCTGAAAGGTCGCCAGAAAACTGAACGTTATGAAGAAGAAGATGAACATATTGATGACGATATCGGTGAGCGCCAGCGGCTCCATACTCGTCAAAATCTTCGTCTCACGCTTAAACCGCATGACGGGCTGGCTCCTGGGCTTGTAGTCGTACGGCCTCTGGGAGGGCTTCCTGCACGGTCGTGCCGGTCAGCGTATCGAGCAGTTCTTCGGTGCGCGCCTCGGTCAGACGGGTCAAATTCTGTACCCGCGAGGTCAGGTGGTTGTATAAAAGATAGTACGGGATCGCGACAGTCAGCCCTGCCGCGGTGGTCAACATGGCTTTATAAATACCACCAGCCAGAACACCAACAGTAATCTGGTCGCCCAATGTCTCCCAACTCATAAAGGCCTCAACCAGGCCAATAATCGTGCCCAAGAAGCCCAGCATCGGCGCGACCCCGACCACACTTGCCAGGGCAGTCATATACGCCTCCAGCCCGACCACTACGTCGCCCCCAAACCGTTCCAGGCGTCGAGTCAGCTCCGCCCGCTTCTCAAAACGATACAGGAGGGCCGTCTCGAACAATCGGCCGAGCGGAGTGTTGTGCTCGCGGCAGACTTGGAGCGTAGCGTTCAGGGTCCCCGCTTGGTCAAGATTATTGCCAGAGCCCTGAATGAGGAGATTCAGTCGCTCGCACAGCCGATCAAGCTGAGATCGAAACCGCGCCAAGCCCCAAAACTTCGCAAGCACAATAGCCAGCGCAAAAATAGACAGGGCGATGATGATATACATCAAATTCCCACCCTGATCGATAAAATACAGTATTCCTGGTGAGTCCACCTGTGTTGGCATAGCGCGGTATATGTAGCGGAGTTCCCCTCTGAGGGGAAGGGTCTTGGGTCCGATACCCTGCTGAGACCTTTCCTTTAATGGTACGGGGAGGTAAAACTTTTTCGGATGGGAAGAATAGTCGCAACAGTGGATGTCGAAAATTTCTCCGAAACCGACTCGGCCATGAAATTGGACGCCCTCGTTGATACAGGAGCAAGCTCCCTCACCTTACCCTCAGGCTGGAAGAGCCGGTTTGGCGCGTTTGCTTCGGAGGAGACAGTCGAACTGCAAACAGCGACCCAAGAGGTCGTCCAAGGACCAATCTGTGGTCCGGTAAAAATAACCATAGAAGGGTTTCGGTCTATATATAATGATACCGAACGATTTGAATGAGAGAAGATCACCAAAGGACGCTGCCATGAGAGGCCACTTGAAAAGGTCCCACCCAATCACGGCCATGCTTGCCCGCTGGCATTTTGTCCATCGCGCTTGTCTGGTTTTCCTTGGGGTCTGTGTTTTGTCTGTCTTTCCGGAGTCACTTCTTCGGGCTCAGCCGCAGAATGTGGACGTACAGGTCCGGCCATTAACCGCAATAGCCCCAGTGATCGCCGTCCCGCCGGGGAGAGGCTCCTCCGCTATACGCAGGACCACGGACGACATGCGCAGGGCCGCGGACGACAGGTGGGAGCGCGCCCGGGACAGTGAAAACTTTGTGGTGGAAGTGAAGATTAACAATGGGACCGACCGCGCCTATCTGCTCAAAGCCAATAAGGTCTCGTTACGCGCCGAGTCCGGCGAACGGGTGAGACCGCTGGAAGCAAGCGAAGAGAGTCCGACTCCTGTCCTCACGGACCAGACCATCGCGCCCGGCGCGGAAGTCCGTGGCTATCTCTCTTTCCCGCCTGGCTCCTATACAGGCGCACGGGGATTTCTCATTGAAGAGCAAACCCAGGCGAACGAGGGTTTTAGCGTAGACTTTTAGGCTTGGGCGCTGCGTCTACCTGTTCCTGGCGAATTGTCGGCGGCACAAACGCAGTCACGGGCGGCGGGTCGCCCTGGTAGCGTTCGACTTGAACCAAGGTGGTGTGCGCACTGGGCCCCTGCCCCAGCTTTGAGGTGCCTTTGTCCAAAGTGAGAACATTCGGGTTGCCGTGTTTTTCCAATGACCCAGGCACCCCCGGTTCGAGCGGGTCATACCAGGCGCCCGTGGGAAGTTGGACAACACTCTTTTGGATGTTGGATGTCATGCGGACACCGGCCAGGCATTGCCCCCGGTCATTAAAGACCCGGACAACATCGCCCTCGCTCAGTTCACGCGCTCGGGCATCGTCCGGGTGTATCCAGATGGGTTCACGCCCGGCGACTTTTAAGCTGCGACTGACCGATCCCTGATCGAGTTGGCTGTGCAGACGTCCGACGGGTTGATTAGAAATCAGGTGGAGAGGGTACTCTGTAGCCTTGTCACTCCCCAGCCATTCGGCAGGCTCCATCCAGGTCGGGTGGGGTGGACAATCGTCGTAGTGATACGACGCAATCCGCTCTGACCAGATCTCGATTTTACCGGACGCAGTGTCCAACGGATGGGCGTTGGGGTCGGCCCGAAAAGCAGCCAGAAAGGGCGCGGGCTTGGATGGAGGAGGCAGTTCAAAATATCCGTCCGCCCAAAACTTCTCAAAGTCGGGCAAGGCAAAGCCACGTTCACTCGCGCGTTCGCGGGAGATAGCATAGAGATGGCGCAGCCAACCAGCTTCGTCTCGTCCTTCGGTAAACCCTTCTCGAAAGCCGAGGCGTTCGGCCAGATCCGCAAAAATAGCATGATCGTGCCGCGCCTCACCAACCGGTTCAATCGCCTGTTTATTGGCCACTACAAAG
The DNA here is from genome assembly GCA_963664395.2 of Binatia bacterium. Classification (GTDB taxonomy): domain Bacteria; phylum Desulfobacterota; class Binatia; order Bin18; family Bin18; genus Bin18. The sequence goes on from OY761159.2 coordinate 1,500,882, forward strand.
CCGTCGCGGGGCGTGCAAACCAGGTCGTTGCGTTCGAGCGGTGTCGTCGCCGGGAAGATAATATCCGCGTGCCGCGCCATGGGCGTCCACCACGGCTCATGGACAATAATAGTTTCCGGCTTTTGCCAGGCCCGTAACAGGCGGTTCAAGTCTTGATGATGATGGAAGACGTTGCCCCCCACCCAGTAAACCAGGCGAATATCAGGGTATGTGGCTCTGCGTCCGTTATAGTCAAATTCCGCATTGGGATTCAGCAAAAGGTCGGCAATTCGGGCAACCGGGATGACATCCTCAACCGGATGGGCACAGCGGTCTAACGTGGCCCAGGGAATGCGGGAGGTCGAGTTTCCGACCGTTGCGACCGAAGAGTAGCCATAGCCGAAGCCGCCACCGGGTAAGCCGATTTGTCCCAAGATGGCGGCCAGCGTGATTGCCATCCAATAGGTCTGTTCACCGTGATCCGCGCGTTGCAGGGACCAGGCTATCGTGATCAGCGTTCGTCTGGCAGCCATACGCCGGGCAAGCGTGGTAATAGTCTCAGCCTTCAGGCCGGTTATACCAGCCGCCCAATGAGCGTCTTTGGGCTGTCCATCGGATTCGCCCGTCAGATACGGTCGAAATCTCTCAAAGCCAACACAGTACCGCGCAAGAAAGTCGTCATCAGCCAAGCCCTCTGTGACCAGGGTATGCGCCAGACCGAGCATGAGCGCCACATCGGTGTTTGGCCGCGGGGTCAACCATTCGGCTTGCACAAAGTCGGCCGCGTCGTTTTTCAGCGGACCGATATTCAGAAATTCGACACCCGCCTGCCGACAAGCCGCAAGGCCCGCTCGGGTGCGATGCCGCGCCACTCCGCCGTAGGCTACCTGCGCGTTTTTGAGCGGCATCCCGCCAAACGCCACCACAAGTTCGGAATGCCGGGCGATGGTTTGCCATGAGGCTTGATCGACCAATAAGCGGAAAAAATTGCCCGCAATATAGGGCATGGCCACATCAGCCGCGGCGTGGCTGTAGGTGTTTATGGAACGCACAAAGCCGCCAAAGAGATTGAGGAAGCGATGCAGTTGTCCTTGGGGAAAATGAAACGAGCCAGCACTGCCCCAGCCGTATGAGCCGGCATAGATCGCCCGGTTACTGAATGTGCTGCGGACGCGTTCGAGTTCGGCGGCAACAAGATCAAGCGCCCGCTCCCAACTCAGCGCGACAAAAGGCTCGCCGCCACGCCTGCCGCTTCCTGGCCCATTCTTGAGCCAGCCTTCTCGTGCCATAGGCTGGCGGATGCGCAGGTCGTCATTGACGGCTTCCACATACGAGCGCCCGAGCGGAGAAGGGTCCGGGTCTTCGGGCGTTGCATCCATGGCAACCAAGCGTCCCTCTTTGACCCGAGGCGCATAGCCACCCCAGTGGAAGGCGGAACGTGGATTTGCGGCGTTATCAGCGATTTTCATGAGCGATGACTTTTCCTCTGAGACACAATAAAGAAGGGGCACGATCCGCCGTACCCCTGACGGTGAGAACAAATAGAAGCTTATGTCCCACACGTTTGGCTGGCAAAGTCCTGAATTTTGGTCTTGAGACTTGTATCGCCAAGCCGTTTCAGCATTTTTTGGGCGCTACTGACTGTCTTACACGCTTGGGTAGAGTTGCCGAGGGTGTCATTGAGCCGGGCGACTTCAAACGTCCCGCGAAACCAGAGCGGATCACCGACTTGGGTCCCCTTGAGCATCGCCTCCCACAGGGAGAGTGCACGTTTTTTGTTTCCCCGTACTTCAGAGATCTGGGCTAACCCGACAGTGGATACAATCGAATAGGCGCCCTGCTTTTGATCAAGGTCTTTATAGATAACCTCAGCCTTGTCGTATTGCTTGGTATCGAGATAGAGCTGGGCCAAGTCATAGTGGAAGCGATCCGGAGACTGATCCTCCGCAAATTGGCCATCGCTCTTGAGCCATTCTTCATGCAGACGTGTCAGCGTCCGCTTGGCAACCAGTTCGTTGTCTGTATCATCCTGGCGGTGGAGTTTACGGATATCTCTTTCCAGGACGCCGGACAGTCCGGCGAGGAGTTCTTTTTGTTTTTCGGGCTGATAGCGCTCAAAAATAGTATCCACGTCTTTTGCGAGATCAGCATAGCGGCCGATTTTCTGCAACGCGACCAGCCGGGTCCGGACAACTGTTTCAAACGCATCAGGTTGCTTCGGGTATTTCTCTTCAAAGCCTTCGAGGAAAGAGACGATCTGTTCGGCGTGCGCGTCCATATCGTGACTCAGGTAGACCGCGTGCATCACGCTAACCTTGCCCGGATATTCACGATAGGGGTTCCGATTCACCAGTTTGGGACTGCTCTTGGCCAACGTCGCGCTGTTCTTCCAGTAGGCGTCCAGACTTGTGCCAATCCGCGTGCGGATATCGTCTTCACTCAGCCCACTACTCGTATCTCCATCTTCAAGAGCATGCAGGACCTCGAAGTACGACTGGAGCGTGGCATAGTCGGCTCGCACCCGGAACGCCGGCGCACCTCTCACCTTTTTATAGGCATCGGCTGCTTTCAAGTAATCCTCTTTGCCTTGATGATATTCACCCAGCCGGAAGTGCGCTTCGTAGATGGACCGATGCCTGGGGTATTGCCGCGTAAAGTCATGAATCGCCTTCACATACAGCGCGCCGTTCCGCTCACTTTGATTACTTGCGTATAACGACTCAGCCGACTTGAACTGAAAGTATTCCGCGTCAGACGCATGTGTGGTCTTTGCTCCTCCGTTGCTGAGGAAGGCGTCTAATTTATCTATGGCTTGTCGATACCGACGTTGTTCATACAGCCCCACGCCCAGGTAGTATTGAGCGTCTGTCTGATACACGGCAGCGTTGGGATCGTTTGAGGCGAGGACTTCCTCAAGAAAAGGAACCGCTTTGGCAAAGCGTCGTTTCTGCATGTGCTCTTTGGCTTTCAACCATGGCGGAAATGGATTTTCCTGCTCGGCGATGACGAGTTCTTCTTCCCGCGTCAGCTCCGCCTGCGTCAACGCCTCGGCCCGGTCCTTCCACTTGCCGCCGGCCTGTCGGAGTTCAAGAATCAATGCCATGAGTTGACCGCGCAACTGGCGGCGATTCTTGCCGCTCGCCTTTCTACTCCTCTTCGCAATACTTTTTGCCTGCTGGAATTTTGCTTGCGCCAATTTTGTTGGAGAAGCCTGGGTTTTCCCACCGCTCTTGGCATATTGCCGAGTCTGCTCCAGGGCCTTCTGGGCCTTACGTTTCATATCCGCAGACAAGCCGGGCTGTTTGAGCAGCAGTTCAAAATCCCGCGTGGCCCAGTCAAACTTCTCGAGTTCGCGCTCACTCAGCGCGCGGCCAAACAGACTCTCGTTCTTGAGCCGCGAGGCCTGATCGCCAACCGCGAATTCACCAAAGCCGTTCATGGCCTCAGTCAGCAGGGTGTTCTTTTTCTTGTCATCGAACGTGAACGAGCCGATATATTTCAGCCAGTTCAAGAAATATAAGGCCCGCGCCGCCACACCTTGTTCAGCGCGGTATTCCTGTGAGTCCTGCACGGCCTCCAGGTCGCCATCCCGCGCAATGACATCCTGCGTCAGTTGGTCAACGCGTTTGAAACTGCCGGTGTAGATATCGTTGAGCGGACTGTGGAGCGTCTCGTAGATAGCGCGGATGGCTTTTCTACCAGCCGGTGTTGTGACCGATTGGGCCAAATTGGGGAGAGCAACAAACTCCAAGGCAACCGGGCCGAGGACTTGAATGGCCTGCAGCTTGGCCGGTACATCCCAGCTCCCCTTTTTGAGCGCATCGGCCTTGCTCCGGGCCTGCTTCGCCCGGGCGGAGAGGTCAGCGATAGAAGCCGCCTCGACCTCAGGTCTCAGCCAACCCAAGTTCACACTCAGAGAGATAATACCAATAATGGAAACCAGACGCCGCACGCTTGTACTCCTTTTTAGCTTCGGCCATTCCGGCTAGGCTAGTGCGCTTCTACTCCAAGTCCCGCAAATACTTCGCCATCTCCACTTCCCAGCGCGAACCAAAAGTCATGATGATAATGTTCTTGGTCAGCGCCTTTTCCTCAGTCAGCGGAATAAAGTCACCGCCGCCGGCCCGTGCCACAGACGCCATGGTATGCCGGAAGTCACGGTAGAAACTCGGCAGAGGCGTTGGCTTGAAGGCCACGTTCATAATTTTACCGGTCTGCTCCCAGAGCGCGTACTCAAAGTCCTCATGCATCTTATCAGCCAAGTCCATCACACTGACCACACCACCGCGCGATTGGAAACCTTGCACCAGGCCCAGCACGCTGCTCATGCTCTCCGGATGGGGCGGAGAGCCAGCGACCAGGATCACCACCCGACGTGAGCGTTTCCGCCAGCTCAGGTCGTTCATGGCAGCATCCATGCCTTCATACACCGCCTCCGGCCAATCGCCGCCGCCGTCGGAATGCAGATTGGACAAAAAGCCTTTGAGCTTTTGCGTAGAAAAGCTTAAATCGACCCATTTGGTGACATACTCTTCGCCCCTGTCACGATAGGCCACCACACCGATCCGTGAGGTTGGGACGAGCTTGCGCAGCAGCGTCACCAGCTTCGTCAAGCGGTCACGAACCGAATTGATGACAAACTGCATGCTGTCTGTTGCATCGATCACCAGGGCGACATCCAGACCAACCTTACGCAGCCCCCGGCCATAGTCGCCAAAGCCACCCCCACCACCAAAATCTCCAGCTCCAACCAAACCGCTGAGTTGGGCGTCGATACCGGAAAAACTACTGTCAGCGCGCTGAACTTCAATCGTCACCGGTCCGACACCATCGAAGACGGGAATGTTCGCCCGTTGGATAGGAGCCTGGAGTGGTCCGGTTGACGCCGGACCCGTTGGGCGGGCTTTATTCGGCGCGAGGTCCTCCATGGTCAGGATGCCCGGAATATCCTCCAATGAGGGCTCACCTTCCCAATCGTCCGGCATCTCTTCCTCAGCCAGGGCATCCAGTTCTTCTTGCGTGAGCGGCAAGGCCGTGACCCGAACCATTTCCGGCTCTTTCATAATGGTCACAGCCGTGGTTGCAAAGATGGACAAAATGAGAATATGGGCTACAGTCGAGAAGGCAAACCACCGGGCGTTTCTGCCAAATCCGCCGCCTCGATACAGCCACAAATCCTCTTGGATTTTACGCTCGACTGAAGTGGCCTCAGATGTTTCGGATGTTTTTTTGTCTTCGGGTGAAGCCATGGCCTCCCCTCCTTTAGCGATTACGACGGACCGCTTAACCAGCCTAACCGGCCTGTCTGGCAGCAATCGCGACCTGAGTTGCTCCAGCTCGTTGGGCGATGGAGAGAATTTTTACCGCCTCTCCTAAAATGACATCCTTATCACCTTCGAGCACAACCGGCACGTCCGGCTTGGCGGTGACTTGCTGCCGAATGGCCACCTCAAGATCGGCCATAGTCACCGGTCTGGCGTTGACAAATATTTCCTTTTGGGGGGTCACCGTAATCACAATCTGACGTGGCTCCGAGTCGGTTTCTTGCACCTCGGGCAGGTTAATTTCCGCTCCGGATTGGACCATCGCCACACTGGTCACCATAAAGATGATGAGGAGCACTAAAAAGATATCGGTCAAGGGAGTGATATTGATCTCGGCCATAATATTAGACCCACTCCCACTCTTCTTTCGTGGACTAGCCATTCCCATGAGCTTTCCTCCCCAGGCGGACGGCTTCGAGGACGCGGTCCGAGCTGATCGTCAGTGCCGCCTCGATCCGCTCAAGTTTGGTATGAAAGTAGTTGTAAAAAATTACAGCAATAATCGCAACCGCAAGACCAAGAGCCGTCGCAACCAGCGCCTCGGAAATACCACCGGCAACGACGGCAAAACCACCGCTGCCCTCAACTGCCATGCTGGTGAAGGATTTGATAATCCCGATGACGGTACCGAGGAGCCCGATGAAAGGGGCACTCACACCCACTGTTCCCAGCACCCATATGCTGCCTTTGAGCGCCTCGATTTCCTCGAAGCGTCGGTCCTCAATGATTTCAGACAAGTATTCGAGCGATTCTCCCTCTTGTTGAGAAATGACATCGCGAAATATTCTGCCGGCCGGTTTATTCGTATGCTCCTCAGCCGAGGCAAAAGCCGCTCGAAAATCGCCCTTCTGTAATGCTCCAACCAGACCGCCGGCAACCTGTAGAGTACCCCCGATCAGCCCACGGAGGGCAACCAGCCGTTCAAAGATAATCGTGATGACAACCATAGACATCACGACCAGGGGATAGGTGATATACCACCCCTGCTGGATCATATCGAGAACACTTAAACCTTCCATTCTGAACCCTCCTCTTGTGTGGGATGTCTCTGCATTTTTTCCCGTGTCTCTTCCCCTTCCGAAGAAGAGACGCCAAGTGGCCCATCGGCCTTCAGTCCCCGACCGTTCTGTCCGTTGATCTTGACCAGGAACTCCTCAAGCCAATTGATCTCTGCCTTAAAATGGGCCAATCCATGCGCAATAATCTGGGTTTGTGGGAGCGTCGCATTTTGCCCATTCCAGTAGGCCTGCTGCTCGGTGACCCAAGCCAGGCGCTTGCGGGCCCACTCGAGATGGCTCTGGAGTGCAGCCCGCAGTTCGGAGTCGTCAAGAAAGTGACCAAAGGCGAGCGCGGTATTCAAGGGATCAAATACTTTGTCCCGCTCTTCGGTGTCGAACAGCAATTGCCGTAACTGGGCCCGTAAATGGTCGTGGCCACCTGCTGTGATTTGGTAGACCTGCCGGGCCGGATAGCGCCCCTTTTGTTCTACTTTGGTCTTTTCTACATAGCCGGCCCGTTCAAGTTGTCCAAGGTTGTAGTAGAGCGAGCCACCACTCAGGTTGATGTACGAGGCGTACAGCCGGCGCTCGACTTCTTGCCGAATTTCATAGCCATGAAACGGCTTCTCAGATAACAACCCTAAAATGACGAGCTGGACACTCATGTTTACTTTCCGTAGATTAGTTTAATTAGACCAAATAAGATAGATTAGCATTCGGATCAAGGGCCTCCTCATCTTTTTCTTGGCCGCACTGTTCAGGGTCACTTAGCGTCAATAACGCCACGGCTCCTCAACAGATTGAGAATAATATCCAAGCTATGCTCTCGCAGGTTAATTTTGAGCTGATCGTATAGTGTAAAATTGGCCAAGCGAAGAAAGGGACGATTATGAACAAAGTCAATAATATTAATACAGCCGAAGTCCTGCTCGATATTAAAAACTCTTCCCCTCGTTATCCCTGTCGCATGGGCCAAAAAAGCGTTATTGACGCCCCCATGCGCAACGAGGAGAATGGTTTGCCAGTCGTCATTGTCTAAGAGGGTCTGTAGGAGTCGTCCAGCACGGGCATAGACCTGACGGAAACTCTCCCCGCCCAGGTACAATTCGTCCCAGTCAGAATCCGAATTCTTAAAAAACTCTTGAATCTCCTTGAATATGTCCGTCAGGCTCTTTTGCGCTAATACCGCATCACTCGGGATGATCTCGCGCAGCTCTGGCGCGACCTGAATGTCCAGCTCTTTTTCCTTGGCAATAATCTGGGCGGTTTCATACGCCCGCTCAAGCGGACTGGCGTAAATCGCATCAAGCGGCACCCCCCGAAAGAGCAGCGCGACCGCGGCGACCTGCTCTTGCCCGCGTTCGGTCAGTGCCCCATTCCCCAGCGCTCCTTCGTTGGCCACACGTTGATACAGGGTTTCCCCATGACGCATAAGGTAGATGCGACGCCCGTCCATACGTACTCTTTCTGTTTATTTCTTTGCAAATGGCTTGTCACGGTCGCGCAGGGCTTCTTTGAGCCCGCGTTCCATCATTTTCTTGACTTCGTTCTTCACTGTTTTGGTTTGATGGGCAATCACATCAAATTCTGTTGCCGACTGTTCAGCTGCATACAGGCCCATGACTTCAAAAAAGCGATTGGTCGCCGCCTTATGGAGCGTCAACAGGTCAACCGGAACAGCGGCGACGCGGCGGGCGTAACGCAGCACCTCATCCTCAAGCTGCTGTTTTGGGTAGACGTGGTTAATCAGACCATTTTCCAGCGCCTCAGCCGCGGTCATGGAATCTCCAGTGAACAGAAACTCCTTTGTCTTGCGCATCCCCATCAGATAGGGCCACATCGCCAGCGAAGGGAGCACCCCAAGCGAACGTCCGGCAGGATGGCCGAATTGGGCATCGTCGGCCGCAAAGACCAGGTCACAATGGCCGACAAACTCTGTCGCTCCGGCCAGACAATAGCCATGGACCTGGGCAATGGTCGGTTTGGGCAGGTTCCAGAGGCGCTGCCAGCGGGCGACGAGCTTGCGCAATCCCCAGCGGTCACTAGTGACGCTAAAGCCTCCACCCGGCCCTGAAACCGGCTGGAGATCATACCCCGCGCAGAAGGCCCGCCCGGCCCCACGAATAATCAGGACACTGGCATCATTGTCCGTTTCAAACTCGTCCAGGGCCGCATCCAATTCGGACAAGAGTTGGCGACTCATAGCGTTCAGCTTCTCTGGACGATTCAGCGTCACACGGAAAATCCGGTCTTCAACATTCTCGTATACAATGGCGTCATATCCCATGCTGCACCCTCCTTTCCCTGCTGGCAGGGGTATAAACGTTTGGCTTACCATAGGCGCCCACAAGTGCATAGGGACAAAATGCAACCCAGCAGTCCAGTATGAAATTCCAGGAATAATCCAGGAATAATCCAGGAATAATCCAAGGATCATGCTTGTTCCGTATTCTTCTTCTGCGTACAGTTGCAGGGAAAGTGCGACAGAAAGTGCGATCTTTTGTTCCGAAGAAGGAGGGTCCAATGTCGATGGATGTCACCGCGCTCCTCACCCTTGCCGTCCAATCAGGCGCTTCGGATGTCCACCTCAGCAGTGGAGCACCACCCATGATTCGGCTCGACGGTGCCATGAAGCGGCTTGATCATTCCCCGCTGTCCCAGGCTGAAGTCCATGCCCTCGTGTACGACATCATGGATGCTGGCCAGCAGAAAGTTTTTGAGGAAAGCCTCGAACTCGATTTCTCCTTTGACATGGGTGAGGTAGGGCGCTTTCGGGTGAATGTCTTTATGCAGCAACGCGGTGAAGGGGCGGTGTTGCGGACCATTCCCACCGAAATTGCATCGTTCCAAAAACTCGGGCTGCCGCAGCTTCTCAGCCACCTGTGTACGCGGGGAAAAGGGCTCATCCTGGTGACCGGTCCAACCGGCTGTGGAAAATCGACCACCCTCGCCGCTATGGTCGACCATCTCAACGAGACTTCCGAAGGCCACATCATCACGATTGAAGACCCGATTGAATTCACTCACCAGTCCAAGAAATGCCTCGTCAATCAGCGTGAACTCGGGGTCCATACCCACTCGTTTGCCAATGCGTTGCGGGCGGTCTTACGCGAGGATCCCGACATTATTCTTGTTGGTGAAATGCGCGACCTGGAAACCATCCAGCTCGCTCTCACGGCGGCAGAAACCGGCCATCTCGTTCTTGGCAGCTTACACTCGCCCGGCGCAGCGCAAACCGTTGACCGGGTCATTGACGTATTTCCGGCCGCCCAACAAGCCCAGGTCCGGGCCCAGTTCGCCGATTCGATTGAAGCCATCATCACTCAGACCTTATGTAAAAAGAAAGGCGGCGGGCGAGCCGCGGCTTTGGAAATCCTTGTAGGCACCCCAGCAGTCCGCAATCTGATCCGCGAGGGCAAGGTCCACCAAATCCCCTCAGCCATACAGGTTGGCCAAAAGGATGGGATGCAGACCATGGACATGGCGCTTATTGAACTTGCCACGCGCGGTCTCATTACTCAGGAAGAAGCGCAGGCCAAGAGCATGACCCCGAACCTCTTTGGTCAGGCCGGCATGGCCGGCCGGGTCGCCCTGCGTCGATAAACGAGCCGGCTGGCTATGCAGCGACCTCCACATAGGCTGATTTCGTGGATGGTCGAGGTACAGGCAGACCTTCCTGCTTGAGGCCATCGACGTGAAACTCAATCGCCTCCTTCATGTTGGCCTCGGTCTCTTTCTCGGTCCGACCCGTGGACACGCAACCCGGCACATCCGGGGAGTACGCCGAGAAGCCGGTTTCGGTTTTCTCTACGACAATCAGATATTTCATTTCTTCAGCTCCGCCTGTCTAAGAACGCTGTTGAGGGTGCCCATCGTGAACGAGCTTCGTCCGTTCTCTCTTACTCGTTCCTTGTCTCCGCGAGCTAACGATCAAGCTCAGCCGCCGCGGCGGCTGAAGCGCATTGTTGGGCGATACGGCACTTGTCGTAAACAAACTCAGGATCAAGGTCGGCACCACACTCCCATGCAATTGCGTCAAAAGAGACATGGACAGTTTTGAAGATGCTTGGGTCCTGTTTCAGGCCAGTCAGCCCTTGGACGCTTGCAGCACTGCCTGAGCGAGGGCCAGGTCGTCTGGTGTCGTGATCTTAAAATTGAGCGCGTCGCCGGGAACGATGCGGACGGGCCGGCCCATTTGCTCAACCAGGGTCGCATCGTCCGTTCCAACAATGCCGTGTTGCTTTGCCCACTGGTGGGCTGCTCGGATCACTCCGACCTGGAATGTCTGTGGTGTTTGCGCCAGCCACAAATCATGCCGGGAGACTGTCTCACGGATCGTGTGCTGCGCGTCGGCGCGCTTAATGGTGTCGCGGACCGGGGTCGCCACAACTGCGCTGCCCGTTTCGGCAGCCGCGTCAATACTGCGTTGAATTGCCTCAACGCTGATGAACGGCCGGGCCGCGTCATGAATCACCACGATCTCACACTGCGTCTCAAGCGTAGCCAAACCGTTCCGGACCGAATCCTGCCGTTCCGCCCCCCCGTGGATAACGGTAATCGGCTGTGGCCAGGGGCCGTGCGTGTGGAGCAGCTCTCGGCAGAGGGCCTCGCGCTCGGCAGCAACCACCACAACTATGCGCCGGACCATCTCAATGGGGGTAAAACGCCGTAAGGTATGCACGAGAATCGGTCTACCCGCAACCGAGAGAAAGGGTTTGGGCAGCTCGCTTTGCAGCCGCGTGCCTTTTCCCGCGGCAACAATGACGACATTGACGTGCATATCAAGCCCGCTCCCGGCCTACTGGACGGCTTCAGTGAGGTTCGCAACAACAACGACCTTCCCATGCCCAACTGAGGACCCGACAAATCCGGCAACACGGGCGAAGGTGTATTTTGAGCGGAATAAGTCGTGGACTCTTTCGATTTCATTCGTGTCTGTCACAAACTGCGCGCTTCCGGTGAGGACAAGTTGGCCGATTCTCAGCTGCATCTGTGGGTTTTTTTGCAGGTTCCGATACCAGTGAGTTTTGCCGTCTTTTCCGGATTGGATATACAAAGTTCCCTGGTCGTAGACAAACCAAATCGGTGTCGTACGCGGCTTGCCACTCTTGCGTCCTATGCTCGTGATTTCGAGCGTCGACTCAGTGGCGACACGAGCGAGCTCGTCCTGAACCCTGCTCTCCTGAGCGGTTCCCGGTAGTACGCTCCCAAAAAGGAGCGCCAGCCCGACCCATTGCAGTTTCCATGCTGTGTGTGTCATACCTTCCCCCCTCTCTGTAAAGAAATACTCTCTCTGGTTTCTCGGCTAAGGGATATATGGTAGCGTGGGCAGCGTATTTTTATTCTGGAATTATGAGGAGGAAAGAGCGATGTCCACCCAGTACCATTTCCGTATTGCGAACGAAAGCATTGAGGTGCAAACGGGCCCACACGCTTCCCCGAACATTACTATGACCATGAAGGAGAGTGACTACCTTGCTATGGTCAACGGCAAGCTCAATGGGCAGATGGCATTCATGAGCGGCAAGCTGAAAATTGCCGGGGATATGGGACTCGCTCTGAAGCTCCAAAATCTTTTTAAGCCGGCTGATGCCGGCAGCCCTCCAGCCGAAACCATTCAGCAAGTCATAGACGGCATGCCAGAGGCGTTCAATGCTGATGCTGCGAAGGGCATGGTCGCGGTCTTCCAGTTTGATCTGACTGACTGAACACCTCAGATTTCTCAGACAGATTTCTCAGACAGATTTCTCGTATATCATTCAGACACCGGGAGGCAGGAGGGACTATGCTCTCCTGCCTCCCGGTGTCTCACCCCTCTTGTTGAGCCTCCATGACAAAACGTACTGTTATCGGTCTGATGTCCGGCACGTCTCATGATGGGATTGATGCCGTGCTGGTTGATATTGCACGCGTGAGTCGCCGCTTCCGTATTCAACAACGGGCATTTCGCTCATTTCCGTATTCTCGCCCTGTTCGGTCCCGCCTCTTGAGATTAAGCCAGGGAGCCCGGATTGATGCCGGCGAAGTCTCACAAGTCAATGTGCTCCTCGGCGAGTTGTTTGCGCGGGCGGTGCTCAAGCTGTGTGAAAGAGCCGCCATCTCGTGGGAGCAGGTTGATGCCATCGGCTCCCACGGACATACTGTCTATCATAACCCCCACCAACGACCCGGACCAGGTTCGACCCTCCAGATTGGAGAGCCGGCCGTCATTGCGAATCGGACCGGTATCACAACGATAGCGGACTTTCGACCGGCAGACGTTGCGCTAGGCGGAGAAGGCGCACCGCTCGTTCCCTATGTGCACGCCTGCCTGTTTCAACACCCTACCCGTGCGGTCGCCGTTCATAATATCGGTGGGATCGCCAACGTCACCGCCCTGCCTCCCCGTTCGACACAACAGGACCTGCTGGCTTTTGATACCGGCCCTGGGAATATGTTAATTGACAGCGTTGTGCACACAGTCACAAAGGGCAAGCGGTTGTACGACCGGAACGGCCGCATGGCCAAAGCCGGGAGCGTGCACACCCGTCTGCTGCATGAACTGCTCCGGCATCGCTACTTTGCTCGGCGCCCGCCCAAGTCGACCGGCAGGGAAGAATTCGGCGCGCCGTTTGTCGAGCGTTTTCTCAAACGTGCAGCGCAGCTCAACCTGTCTCCGAACGACCAGGCGGCGACTGCAACCGCCTTAACCGCAACGAGCATGGCCCAGGCGTATCACGACTTTATCCTGCCGCAGGGTCCGCTCGCCGAGGTCTACCTCACCGGTGGTGGGGCACTCAACCCGACCCTGCGGATGCAATTCGCCCAGGCGTTGCCCGCTGTCCGAATCCGACTGCTTGAAGAGACAGGCTATGCGAGCCAGTCTTTGGAAGCCCTGGCGTTTGCCGTTTTAGCCTATGCGACATTGCATGGCCTGCCATCGAATGTCCCGAGTGCAACAGGCGCGAGGCGGCCCGTTGTTCTTGGGAAAATTGTTCCTGGTAAGAATTATCGTGACGTCCGCGTAACGTCCAATTGAGCGAGCGAACAGAGAGGAAAGAGACATGGCAAAGCGTGTTGTGGTTATTCCCGGTGATGATGCCGCGCCGGAGGCAATGGCGCCGACGGTTGAGATCCTGAAAAACTTTGCGCTCGACATACACTTCACGGAGTTTCCGTCCGGTCAAGCAGGAGTGAAACAGTACGGCTCACGGAAGGGCTTTGAGAGGGCGCTGCGGGAAGCGATTGACCAGTCGGACTCGACCCTGTTCGGTTCGACCAATGGCACCACCGGCGGTATCGGGTATCTGCGCTGGGGCAAACAGACGTATGCCAACGTCCGTCCGGCACGCTGGCGGCCGGGATTTCAGAGCCCGCTCAAAAGCCCGGAATCCATTGACTTTGTTATCGTTCGAGAAAATCTGGAAGACCTGTATATGGGGGTGGAGGGCGAGTTGAAGGCCCTCTCACCACTGTCATTGATGAGTACCATTACCCGCAAGCCGCTCGATACAACGGCGAAGGGCCGGTTTGCCATTAAAGCGATTACAGAGGAAGGCTCCCGCCGCATTGCCCGCTTTGCCTTTGAACTTGCGCGCAAACGGAAGGCCCAGGGGAGAAAGGGACTCGTCACCTGTACCAGCAAATACAATATGCTGCATAAAAGTGACGGATTATTCCGTGAAGTTGTCGAAGCAACGGCCAGAGAGTATCCCGACCTGGGCTATGAACAATACATTGTCGATGATTTTGCGCGGCGTCTGGTCGCCAGCCCGTCGCAATTTGATGTGGCTGTCATGCCGAACTTGTATGGTGATATCCTGTCCGACGTTGCTGCCGGAACCATTGGCGGCCTGGGACTCGCACCCAGCGGCTGCTATGGCGACACGTACGCCTATTTTGAATCCGTCCATGGCTCTGCCCCTGATATTGCCGGCCGGAATATTATCAACCCTACGGCGACCTTGCTCTCAGCCGTGCTGCTGCTCAACTATCTCGCCTGGACCAACGAGGCACAGCGTCTTGAGGCCGCGGTCGCGCACGTATATGCAAACGGCGAGACCCTCCCCCCTGACCAAGGCGGGTCAGCATCAACAACTGCATTCTGTGCGGAAGTCCGGAAAGTACTCTTTGGCTAAGAGTACACCGACTCTAACCACTCTGGCGACTCTTGGGAGGGAAACTATCCCGAGGTCTTGCTCCGGGGGCGCTTCACAACAACAATACTTTGCCCGTTCACTCGAACCGTCCGCCGACCTGAGGCGGGAGAAGAAGACTGCAGGACCGGCTTGCGGCCACGTTCTTCCCGCCATTGTTTGAGTTGTTGTTCCAGGTCCTTCGAATCCACTTGTTCCTCCATACTACTCCAATATTTTCGGCTTCTCAGCCATCTATAAATGCTTCCAAACTCTTTGCTCGGGTTGGGTTGCGCAGTTTCCGTAACGCTTTGGCCTCAATCTGACGAATGCGCTCACGGGTCACGGCAAAGCGCTGTCCAACTTCTTCAAGCGTGTAGTCCGTCTTTTCATCAATGCCAAACCGCATACGCAGAATTTGCTCCTCACGCGGTGTCAGTGTGGCAAGGACCTTGCGCGTCTGCTCCTCCAAACTGAGGGCCATGGCGGCGTCTGCCGGAGAGAGGGTTTGACGATCTTCAACAAAATCTCCCAGCGAACTCTCTTCATCGTCTCCAATCGGTGTCTCCAGCGAGACTGGCTCTTTCACAATCTTGAGGACTTTCCTGACCTTGTCCGCGGGTACTTCCATTTGGACGGCAATTTCTTCCGGCGAAGGTTCCCGGCCGAGTTGTTGGACCAGATAGCGAGAGGTCCGAAGCACCTTGTTGATCGTCTCAATCATGTGGACCGGGATGCGAATCGTCCGAGCCTGGTCAGCGATTGCCCGACTCACGGACTGTCGAATCCACCACGTCGCATAGGTCGAGAATTTATAGCCGCGTTGATACTCAAATTTCTCAACCGCGCGCATCAGACCAATATTGCCTTCCTGGATCAAGTCGAGAAATCCCAGCCCGCGGTTGACATAGCGTTTGGCAATACTCACCACAAGGCGCAGATTGGCTTCAATGAGACGGCGCTTGCCTTCTTGTGCCTGAGCCTCTCCTCGGGCGATCGTCTGAAGGGACTGACGCATCTCGTCAATATCCGTTCCAAGCTGCTCCTCAATGCGCCGAATTTCCTTGCGGGCGTCTTTGATGGCCTGACTTGCCTCTTGGAGCTTCTGCTCCTGGGCTTTCCCAACCTTTCCCACGCTCACACCCCGGGCACTCCCATTCTTCGAGGTGGACGTACGCGCCAGAGCAATAATCTCAGACGCCTTGCAATTCAGGCTGGACTCTTGTCTGCGGATAGTCCGGTCCTGCTTTTCCATCCTGACACCGACTTCCTTCAATTTATCCACAACAATCGTAATATGCCGTCGCCCTAAAGGCAGCTCATCAAGTGCAACCCAGATATTCTCGCATACATGGCGAAGCCGCTTGAGCGCTTTCTCGCGTTCTTTTACCGGACTCCGCTTACGAGACAAATTTTCAGCTTTTTCCCGCTCCCCGGCAAGGCGTTTGAGCGGCCCCATACGACTCAGAAACATCGCAATCCGCGGGTCTTCCCTCCCGGACGCCTCACTATCCTCGTCTTCGTCGCCGAAAATACGCCGCGCTTCTGTCTCATCCTGTTTGAGACGAGCGCCGAGAGATAAAATATACTGGAGCGCTAAGGGAGCAGCGAAGATTTCCCGGCGAATATGCATCTCTCCGGCCTCGATCTCTTTCGCAATCGTGACCTCCTCCTCACGGCTCAGGAGTGGGATATTGCCCATCTCCTGGAGGTACATCCGGAC
The DNA here is from genome assembly GCA_963664395.2 of Binatia bacterium. GTDB lineage: Bacteria > Desulfobacterota > Binatia > Bin18 > Bin18 > Bin18. The sequence goes on from OY761159.2 coordinate 1,517,020, forward strand.
GGGGTCTGAGGTGTCTCCCGTCACCGCCTCCCCGGTCGCGGCCACTTTCTCTTCCCAGCTCTCTTCGTCCGATTTGGCAACCTCAACAGCAGCGGTCCCCTCTTCTTCAATGCTGATGGAATTATCGTCCGCAAGAATGTCGACAGTATCAATATCCATGTCTTCAAGAATGGACATGACGTGTTCGGTTTCTTTTGTCGGCGTTCCTCTTTGCAGTGAAGAAGCGGCGGCTTGGACCTCTGTAAGCGCGGGCTTTTCAGTCCCCGCTGTGGCTGCCTTCGTGGAAGTCTTTCGTAGAGTGTGCGAAACAGTCGCCATCTTTTTATTCTTCTTTTTTTCCATAGGATGCTTCAGTCCCCTTTACCCAAACGGCGTCAAAACACGACAGGACGTCGCTATTCCTTCATCCTGACGCATATACAAGCAAGGAAAAAGCCTGACTCCCCCGACAGAGTAACTTCTGCTTGGTTGATACAAAAGAATTTATGGGTAGGCCGATGCACTTGGCCAGAGCTTCTGAAAAAATAAAGGTCTGCTACATATTAGGGGCACTCAGGCGGGAAGTCAAGAGAAAATCCGGATGCCGAAGACAATCCGAAGACGATAGCGCCCAGGAGGCAGTCATGACACCGGCTGATTATGGGGCCACGCTTATGACTCGTGCTTGATACGCAGTTTCCCGAGCAAATACTTCAGCCCCTGGAGCATTTCGTGCTGAGCCCGGACGGCATCGGTGGCGTGGGAGATGTATACACCCGCTTCGAGGAAAGACCCCCACAACAGCCGGGCCAGCGTTTTGTGCGGGGCCTCTTCGATAAAGCCTTCCGTCGCCAACTGCCCCAAGACCTGACCGATGAGGTCCACTGCCTGCACGTTTTTGTGCCAGATGTCCGGGTCTAAAACGGACGGGCCATCAGTAAAAATAATGCGCTGCGCGCTCTTGTCAGAGAGAGATTCAATAAAGGCGGTGCAGCCCGTCTCGATAAACCGCTGCCAGAGATTACCCTCAGCCGCCTGCACGCGCGTCATAACCGCCTGCGTTCGAGATTGTCTGAACCGCTCAAAAACGGCTTGGAACAGGGATTTTTTATCATGAAAATGATAATACAGCGCGCCTCTGGTCACCCCGGCACGTTCCACAATGTCCTTGGTGGATGTGTCGGCATACCCCCGCTCGGCAAACATCTCGTGGGCAATGGTCAGTAAAGCTGCCCGAGTCCTCTCATATTGTTCGGCTTTTGGAAGCGCTGCTGCCATACCTCTCCCCCTCCCTTTCTCCCTTATGTGAATCAGGTTACTTAGTATGAAAGTACGTTGACATACATACATACATATTATATGTATGTATGTCAAATACGCCTATCTTCAGACAAGCACTATCAACACCTGAACCCGCCCGGCAATCTCGATCTTGGCCGGAACTATTTACATACATTCCATATGCATATATAAATTTTGTTGACATACAATCCATATGTGTGTTAAATGGTTTTCGCATGCAAACCGTATGTATTCTGAAACCTGGTGTCTTCACCACGCTTGCCGCAGCGGGACTTGTGGTGTTCCTGAGCGCGTGCAGTCGGCTGCCGGGCGGGCCGAAACGGAGTGCGCTTGGCCCGGCCCAACAGCAGATGTTGGACAGTAGCCTGAAGGTGTCGGCAGCAGCCATCCAAACCGGCCAACCGGTCGCCGCCGGGCGGATGTATGAGCGGCTGTCCGCTTCCTTCCCGAGCGCGCCGGAGCCGAAACTCGGACTGGCCTATATGGCCCTGCACGCGGGCGACTTCGCTACCGCGGATGCGCTGTTCACCGAAGCCAGCACACTGGCCACGCGACCGGCCATCAAGGCCGAGGCCCTGCTCGGTGCCGGGCGAGCGAGCCTGGGGCGGGAAGACTTCGCCACGGCCAAGACCCACTTCCTCGCCGCCACCGAACTGGCCAACGGCACGCCGGTAGCCTCCTGGGTGATGAACGGTCTGGCAGTCGTTGCAGCGATTGAGGGCGATTACCCGCTGGCGGAGAAACATTACAAACAGGCGCTGGCATTGGTAACCCATCCGCTCATTACCGCCAACCTGATGCGGATGCTCGTCGAAGCGGGACGCATGGACGAAGCACGGCAGCTCCATTCCAGCTACAGCCCTTCCTACTGGGTGGAAAGCGACCAGGCCGAGTTGCCACAACTGCTCGAAAACAGCGACAAGGAAAATGACAATGATGGCTCGGGTTAGACAACAAAATCCGGACAGGCCACTGGGCCGCTCGCTGATGGCATTCGGCCTGCTGGTCTGCCTCATGTCCTCAGGACAAGCAGACGCGGCGGAGCCGATCAGGCCGGTCCCGATCATGGTTGAGGTGAACGTAGCGAAAGCGGAGCTGGGAAAGCGGCTGTTCCACGACGTGAGATTATCGAAGAACGACACCATCTCCTGCGCTACCTGCCACGACCTCAGCGCCGGTGGTGACGACGGACTGGTCGTTTCCGTCGGGATGGAAGGACGGTCCGGCGTGATGAACGCGCCCACCGTGTTCAACGCCGGTTTCAACTTCAAGCAGTTCTGGGACGGACGGGCGCACACCCTGAAAGACCAGATTGACGGCCCGTTACAGAGTCGCATCGAGATGGAAAGTATCTGGCCGGATGTCGTGACCAAACTCTTCCAGGACAAGGATTATCCCGGCATGTTCCAGCAGGTGTATGCCAGCAGTGAACAGACGATTTCCCGCGAGAACATCAAAGACGCCATCGCCGAGTTCATGCGCTCCCTGATTACGCCCAACAGTCGCTTCGACCGTTGGCTCAGAGGCGACGCCGAGGCCCTCAGCGATCATGAGCAACAGGGCTACGCCTTGTTTAAGCGCTACGGGTGTGTGTCCTGCCATCAAGGGGCAAGCGTGGGCGGCAATATGTTTCAGGTATTCGGCGTGATTAACGATTATTTCAGAAAGCGGGGCAACATTACCGACGCCGACCTGGGGCGCTTCAACGTCACCGGGAACGAGGCCGACAGACACGCCTTCAAGGTCCCGAGCCTGCGGATGGCCGCCCATACCGCCCCCTATTTGCACGACGGCAGTGCAGCGACCTTGCGCGACGCGGTCGATGCCATGTTCGAGTTCCAGCTGGGACGAGAAGCGCCGGATGAGGACAAGGAGGCAATCGTGGCGTTCATCGGGACCCTGGCAGGGGAATACACACACACGAATTACCAATTTGACCTCGGGCAGAGCTCTGCGGCGGACGAAGCCCAGGAAATCTCCACCGGAGCCGAAGTCCAAGAAATCTCCACCGAAGTCCAGGAAAGCCCTGCGGCAGACATAGCCCAAGAAAGCTCCCAAAACAGAAGAATCAGATCGGGACGTTCGGCAGACATAACCCAAGGAATCTCCCAAAACGGAACAGCCCCCTCAGCCCCCTCAGGACGCTCGGGACGCTCGGGACGCTCAGGACGATAAGACACTTACTAAGACGCTTAGGAATCATCACCATGAAATCCAAATCAATCACCATCGGCATCTTCCTATCAGTGGCCCTGGTCGTGACCGCAGCAGGGCTGTACTGGATGGCCAGCAGCGCCAGAGCAGGAAACTATCACCTCGCCATTTCCACCATTCGGCGGATTCAACAACTCGAAGCCCAGTGGAGTATTGAGACCGCCCGGGTCCGGTCCGACCCTCTGGCCGACTTCGACTCGCTGACCATCTTCATCCCCCGGATAGAGCGACTCAAAGCGACCCTGTCGGAAGCCATCCGGGGCACCCCAAACCTGCCGGACAGGCTGGTCAACGACACGAACGCCTACCTGAGCGCTATTGACGCCAAGGAAGAAAGGATTGAGCGCTTCAAGACGGGCTACGCCGTGCTGCGCAATTCCGTGCGCTACCTGCCGCTGGCCGCCACCAACGTGATGCAACAAATGCAGACCCGCGGCGGGAATTCGGCCTTCATCAAAAATATCGCGACCGTCACCGACGAGATCAACACCTATCTGGCCTCACCCGCTCCCCCGGAAAAGGAGCGGCTGATGCGGGTATTGGGCGAACTGGGCGACGGTATTGCCTCCCGCCACCCCACGCTCATCAACACGGCCATGAACTTTGTCGCCCACGGACAAGTGTTGCTCGACAAACAAGCACCGACCGAAGAATTTTTCCAAGAGGCGACCTCGAATCAAATCAGCGCCCTCGGAGGAGGCCTCATCAGGGGGTTGGAGTCCCAGATAGACAAGAAAGAGACCCTGGCCGCCTGGTACGAACGCGGCATCGTAGGAACGGGCGCCGCCTTGTGGCTGATGTGGTTGGGCATCGCATTCGGGATACCCAAGAAAAAAGAACAAGCGAGAAACGACAGCGTCTACAGAGGTCACGCCACCACAGGTGGCGACGCGGCGGCGCCACTGCCGAAAAATCCACTGATGCTGAGACAACAGGCCGACCCCAGACAACAGGCCGGCCCCAGACAACAGGCCGGCCCCGGACAGGACGAGGGACTCGAAAGGCTGACCGCAGACCTCATCAAAACCGAGGGGTCCTACACTGAAGAGACCAGCCCGACATCAGCCGCAGAGTTCACGGCCTACCAGATAGGGGTTGAGCTCGCCTCCGAGCAGTTGGTCGCACTCGCCGAGCGCATCAACAGCAGTACGGATATTCTCAACGACATGCCGGTCAAGCAGGATGACAGCGGGCCGGAGTACGACCCTTCCACCCCGGATGCGGACGCCGGGTACACACCGGACGTAGAGCCATCCACCCCGGATGCGGAGAGGGAAGCCGCGGACGTAGATCGGGAAGCCACGGCCGCGGTGATGTCGAGCATACACACGCAGGCCAACGGAATCGTTGAGCTGGCGAAACGTCTGCCCGCACTTTCGCCGAAACGAGACGATGTCTACGCCCAGCTCGACCTCAACGATTACATTGACGAAATCGCGGACAGCACCCAGGCCAGGATCAGATCGTTAGTCGTCAAAGAGTTGAGCCCGATTCCGACCGTGCGCGCAGCGGAGTCCGACATCTACCTGATGTTTACCAATATCATTGAGAATGCGGTGTTGGCGATTCAGGAACGGAGACAAAAGAAAGGGATCATTCGGGTTGAGACCAAACAGGATAACGGAGGCATCCGAGTCACCATCACCGACAACGGGATCGGCATCCGGCCCGAGCGACGCAAGAAAGTCTTCAACCCGTTCTACACCACCAGAGACGGTGCCATCGGGATGGGACTCACCGTCACCCGCTATCTCGTGGAGAAATACGACGGCACCATCCTGATGAACTCCGTACCCAACCAGGGCACGGTGATCCGGATCATGCTGCCCACCCAAGCCCAAGCGGCCTGACTTGCAACGAATCGAAAGGAGATGAGTCGCATGTTCAACATCAAACGATTTCTGGCCTGCCGTCGCGGGGTTGTCGCTCTGGAAAGCGCCATTGCCATCATCCCCCTCATGCTCTGCCTGGCCGGGGTGTTCGAGATCGTCCAGAGCATCTTTGCCGGCGACCTGCTCCAGCGCGCCGCCCACCGGGTGGCGCGGGCCAATGCCTTGGCCGCGACCACGGCCAGCGATGCCGCGAACCTGGAGGACCGCATCAGACAGGCCATCACCAACGAGGTCGGCGACTGGCTGGACTTTGACCTGACGATGAACGCCGCCTGCCCGCAGCCCCAAGAAGGCCAACAAGAGGCAGAATACTGCCTGTCGGCCACGGTGCAGGTCTACAACTCTCCGACTGATATGGCGACGACTGACGACAATCCGAACGGCCAACTGTCGCAGGAGGACGATACCGCGCTGGGTGGCGGGAGCGGCGACATGGTGGTGGTGCGGATGCGCTTGCAGCCCCGATCGGCGCTGGGTCAGCTCCAACAGACATTGTTCGGTGACGACGGGCTTCGGGCCATAGCTATTATGCGCAACGAAGAACGCATACCGGCGTAACAGGGGTTGTCATGAATCTGAAAAATCTGAAAAACTATCTGCGCAACCGACGCGGCGTGGCCTCTATCGAGGCCGCACTCGGCACCGTGGTCATACTCACCGCCTCGGCGCTTGCCCTTGATCTATACCGGCTGGCCAGCACCCAGACGACGACCCTGCACGCCGCCGTTACCCTGGCGGACACCGTGAGCCGGGACGATCAACTCGAAGCGGGCTTTGTGCAGACGTTGGCCAAATTTCTGCACCAGGAGCAGTTCCCCACCTCGAACGTCGTCTTTGTGCTCTCCGCGGTGTACAAGAGCCCCGCCGACCCCGCAGCTTCGCCCACCGTGCTCTGGACCGAAACGGTCGTGCTCGGCCCGGAAGACGGTCAAGCGCCCACGCTGACCTCGTGCAGTGGGGAGTGGGAAATCAGTATCGACACGCTGAACAATCCGGCCACCCTGCCGGACGTATTTACCATGTCGCTCGAAGAACTCGCCATTGTCGCAACGGTGTGCGTCGAGCGGACGAACACCGCCATGGCCGGAGCAGTGTACGCCCACTACATCGTGCCTGCCCGTGCCGATAATTTGGCGACAAATTTGGGCGCGACCGGTTGATGGAAGAGGAAGAGTTAGGATGCAAACAGGAACCCACCCCGGCCCTTCGACAAGCTCAGGACCACCCCTCCGAAGAGGGGAGCAGGACCTATCCCCTCTTGGGAGGGGTGCCGCGCAAGCGGCGGGGTGGGTTGTTCCCTTCGTCCGCTGCCGACGTGCCGCCGCCACCGCGCTGACCGCAGCCGTGATGACCCTCATGAGCGTTGCCGGCATTGCCCTGACCTCCGACCATACCCATCTGGTTTACCAGCGCGACATCCTCAAGGCCGCGACCGACGCGGCCACCCTGGCCACGACCCGCCACCTGTGGACACTCGGTCAAAATTTGTCCGATGAGCAGGTGAAAGCCGCGCTCCTGCCCATAGCCCAGCGCTATATTCTGGCCAATATCCCGGAGAGCCGGCGCGAGCGGGCCACAGAAACGCTGACGGTGACGCTGGTGTCAGACCGCACCGCCGGTACGGTGGACATCACTGCCGAAGCCGACCTGGGCGGCATCATTTTCGGGAGTTGGATGTACGGCAATATGGTGCCGAGCACGCGCGTGGGCAGCCTGTCCGAACTTGAGGTCGCAGACGAAACGACCACCACCACGCCTACTCCCGACACCACGCCTACTCCCGACACCCCGACCACCCCCAGCACGCCACCCATGACCGAGTTGGTTCTGGCCATCGATGTCACCGGCTCGATGAGTTCTGATCTCAATGGCAATCGGCCACGTGGGTCAAATCGGAGCCGCATCGCTATTGTAAAAGCGGCTGCCCAGCAACTCGTCAACACCATTACCACTGATGCCAACGGCACCGTCGCTATCGGAATGGTCCCCTGGGCCTTCCGGGTGCAATTTGACCAGGCGACACGCACACGATGGGAAGATAACAGTTGGGCGCAGTATCCGACCCGGCGCTACTATCCGAATCCTCATTGGGAAAGTTGGAAAAAAATACCGAGGAACAGTAACAGAGGCTGGTTCCCGGACCCCCATCTCGTCACTGCCGCGGGCGAGTGGCACGATGTGCCAGCCAAGGGGAACAAAGGCTGGCAGGGCTGTGTTGACCAACGCCGGATGTCCGGTAACGACCCGCCCGGCATCTCCGCCGCTCTGCCAACGGTCGAGCCGTTCACTATGGGATTTTATTCACCAACCGTAGGGTACCCAAGGGACAGCCCCATATCGCTCCAGTGTGATCAGGCGGACCCCATCTCCAATCGCCCCTCCAGGAGAAAAGATGAGTGTTTTACAGGGACCGGACACGCGGCAACCTATAAGCAGACGGCGCAGTTCAACTGTAGTGTCCAGACGATCATGCCGCTGACGACGACTATCAGCGAAATAACTGGTAAAATCAGTAGCTTAGGAACGGGCGGCTCTGCGACCTATTCAACGCTTGGCGTGGTCTGGGGCCACCGGCTGCTGGCATCGACCTGGCGCACTATCTGGGGCGACGCGGTGCATCCCGTGAATGCGGCTTCGAACGTACGGAAAATGCTGGTCTTGCTGACCGATGGCGACGACAATCACCTGGACCGGGAAATTGTGCGGAACCATAGAAGCAAGGCATGTACCGCGGCAAAGGACGCCGGCATTGAGATCATCACCATCTTTGCCGGTGACCCGAGCAGGGATTTGAAAGACGATTTGCTTGCATGTGCAAGTCCGGCCGGCGAAGACGCCGACGACACGAACTCCTTTACCGGCGAGACGGAAGCGGAGTTGGAAGGCGCTTTTGAGACGATTGGCCAGCGGTTGCGGCCGTTGCGACTCATGCGCTAAGCGAATCGATTATGCAGTGTTTTGTTTTATGCGGAGGAGAAAAAAGGAGAAAAAGTTTTGCAGTATCAGCAGATCAATCGAAAAGAAAATTTGGCCCGAAAACGTATTCGTTGACAATAACCCCGAACCGGAGAAAGGAAGAAGACATGACCACAATCGCACGTTACACCAAAAAGTTCGCCCGCTACCTGCGCAACACCCGCGGGGTCTCCGCCCTGGAATACGCTATTCTGGTGGGAGTCATTGCCGTGGCTATTGCGGCAGCGCTCGGGACATTTAGCGGTCAGATCGGGAAGGCGATGAATACGATCGGAACTGATGTGGGACATTTAAGGCCCAGGTAAGGCAGATCTCACCCCTTAAACAAAGTCTGTCGTTCTTCGGCACCGGGCGGTGGGGCGGTTCCGGCGTCGTTGCCTTGCATACTCTGTGCATGTAGTATTGCAGTGTGTTAGGTAGGATACATTCAGAATGTCGGCGTGTGCTGGGGCTGCTCGTTGTCGGCATACTCATTGCCGGCAGCCCCGGCTACGGCCAGGAGCCGGACCCCGGAGCAACCCCGGCGGTCCCGGTTCCCAACGGCAGTGGACCCGAAGTCGTGCCCATCGTGACGCGCGCCGGGGCGCATGACGATTTTGGACGCATTGTGTTCGATTGGCCGTGGACCGTGGCCTACGGCGCACAGATAGAGGGGAAAACGCTGACTGTCATGTTCGACCGCCATTTGCACACCACATTTCAGGAGATTTCACGTAATCTTGGTGCGTATATCACTGACGTAGAACTCGGCCCCGACGGCCAGAGCGTGATCGCCTCGCTGACCGACGAGTACCGGCTGCGCACCTTTATTCTCAATAATAGCGAGAATGAGGGCGTCAAGGTGGTCGTTGACCTGCTTGCCGATGGAGGGGCAGGCCCTATACGGCTTGCCCAGGCTCCCGTCCTCCCCTTGCCGGAGCCGTCTCCTGAGGCCGTCCCCGGAGATGTACCCTCCCCCTCCATCTCCGGGGATTCTCCCCTTCCTCCCAGCCTCCCCTTCGCTGCTGAGGCAGCAGCCGAGCCGACTTCCGAAGACACACCCCCGGCAGAAGCTGAAGCTGCCCCCGTGGACGTACCCCTCCCTCTCCCTGAGGGAGAAGCTGAAGCTGTTCCCCCAGCCGAAACCGTCAAAGCCGAAGCTGCCCCGCTCCCAGGGGGAGAAACTGTTCCACCCTCTCCCCCTGGTGAGCCCGCGGACGTACCCCCTGTGAAAGCAGACGAGGCTATGCCCCCGGCAGAAACCGAAGTCGGAGCAGACCTTCTCCCAGAGGGTGAGGGTTCCGAGCCTGCCACCGTGGGCGTGCCTCCAACCGAAACAGAAGCCGCGCCCCCGGCAGAAGCTGCACCCGCAACCAAAGACACTGCCCCGGTCACGACCGACCCAACCCCCGAATCCCTAACCCCCAACCCCCAAATCCCCACCCTGCCCGTCTCTGTGCGTATTCCCGTCTCTCAGAGCCGACTCTTCCGACTCGACACGCCGGTTGCTTCGGTCTTTGTGGCCAATCCGGACATCGCGGATGTGCAGCTTGTCTCATCCGGCGTGCTGTTCGTAGTCGGCAAGGCCGTTGGTCGGACGTCGGTGGCCGCACTCGATGCCGACAGCGAGTTGGTTGGCCAGTGGACCATAGCCACGGTCCTTGATATCCAGCCGGCCCGGGCCGCGATTGAGGGCGTGCCCGCGCTCAAAAACGTCGTTGTCCGCCAACTCAACCGAGGGGTCGAACTCAGCGGTACGGTGGCATCCATCGCCACGGCCGACCTGGCCCTGCGGCTGACGACAACCGCTCTCCCGGAAGAGACGCCGGTCGAAAACCGCATCAGCGTGACGGGCAAACAGCAGGTCAACCTCGAAGTGCAGATCGCCGAAGTACAGCGCAGCGTCAGCGAAACCCTGGGGTTCAACTGGGAAGTGTTGCCGGATATCGGTGTCGGGCGTGGCCTCGGGATGCGGGTCGGTCGCTTCTTCTTCAGCGAGGCGACCGGATTCATCTCGCAGGGCTTGCCCGGAGGACGAGCCGCAGCGCTGTTCGGTAGCACCGGTATCAGTCCCGGTAGAACAACGGTGCAGGGCCTGATAGACGCGCTGGCCACCGCCGGCTTGGCGACGATACTGGCACGGCCCAACGTGACTGCTATTTCGGGCGAGACGGCCAGCTTTTTTTCCGGCGGGGAATACCCCCTGCCCTCGGGCTTTGAGGACGGCGCAATTATTTTCGAATACAAGAAATACGGCGTACTGCTGGACTTTGTGCCAACGATTATTGACAACGAGCGCATTATGCTGACCGTGCGCCCGGAGGTGTCGCAGCGCTCGGAGACCGAATCGCTCAAAGTCGTCGGAATCGATATCCCGGTCATCAATGTCCGTCGGGCCGAGACCACGGTTGAGGTTGGCGACGGCGAGTCCATCGTGATTGCCGGGCTATACCGCGACCAGAGCCAAGCGGTCGAATCCGGCCTGCCGGTCATCAAGGATATTCCGTTGTTGGGCATGCTGTTCGGCACACAGTCGGTCCGCTCGAACGCCACCGAACTGATTGTTGTTGTCACGGCGCGGCTGACCACCGCAACGACCATGCCCCGCACGACAGACCGAGACCGCCAACTGCCCGGTCGCCGTTTGCGCGGCTATCATTACTGAGGCGAGGAGAACTCCCATGAACATGCTTTGGCCTGACTCACTGTTGCCGCTTGCCAGGGGAGGAACCCACCCCGCCGCTGACGCGGCACCCCTCCCAAGAGGGGATATGTGCTCTTCCCCTAACGCGGTACCCCTCCCGCGAAGGGATGTTCTGCTCCCCTCCTTGGAGGGGTGGCCCGAAGGGCCGGGGTGGGTTCCTTGTTGCGTCATACTTCCCATCCTGCTGGCTATAGCTTTGGTCGGCGCCGGGTGCGCCGTGGTGCCACTGTCAATACACCAAACCCTGCCACCCACCCGCATGGCGCTGTCCAGCCTCGAAGGGGCGCAGCGCAGCCTGGACGACATTAGAACGGATTATGAGAACAGCCTTGAAACGGCCCCGGCCGAGCGGCCGGTCGCGGCCTATGGGGCGACCCACGGAGCCTATCAGCGCTGGGTGACGGACGAAGTGCGCGAGCTGCCGTCCGTATCGCAAACCATCGCTATCGGAGGTGGCGATACCTAGAGCAATTTACGATTCTGTCTAGCCAGCCCCTTCCGTCATTCCGGCGAAAGCGGGAATCCAGGCTCCAGGCTCCCCGCCTCTGGATGCCGGATCAAGTCCGGCATGACGAGCGCATAACAGCATGGCTACAGCTTAACGTGAAACGCCCTAGGGCACGAGGAAACGCCGTCCATGGAAGCGACCGAAACCAGCAATATCCTCGCCTTTGCGGTTGACGCCGAAACCGAACGGGTGCTGAAAGGGGCGCTGGCCGGGCGTGGGGCCCAGGTGCGGCGCGGTGATGTCTCCGAAGCCATTAAAACGCTGAGTTCCGCGGCATCACCCCGGCTACTGTTCGTTGACCTGGACGGCGCCGAGTTTCCGGTCGGGCGGATTCACGAGTTGGCCTCGGTGTGCGAATTCGGGACCGCGGTCATTGCCGTCAGCTCGAATGATACGGCCCGCTTCACCCGCGAACTGCTGGCCTGCGGAGTCAACGACTATCTGCCCAAACCCCTGACGGTCAGTGATATTCATGACGCGGTGACCACGGCGCTCAGGGACGAGGAGGACGTGGCCGCCCGCCTGTACGCCGGACGGGTGATTGCGTTTGCCGGTTGCGGCGGCAGCGGCGCCACTACCCTGGCTGCGCTGACGGCTCTGACCGCAGCGGCCCAGGGCAGCTATGTGTCGGTGCTGGACCTGGAGCGGACCTCCGGGGCCCTGCTGCTGATGCTGGACGTTGAGCCCGCGGTAGGGTTTGACGAGTTGCTCGACCTTGGCGGCCAAGCCGGACCCGGACCCGAGCCTGATTGACGGGGTGCAGACTCGTGTGGCCCCAAGAATCTCGGTCTACGGCTACCGGGCGAGCGACAGCCTGCCGGCCCCGCCGGCGGCTGAGGCCGTCCAATGGCTGATGGAACAGCTCGCCAACCGCTCCCACCTTGTCATTGTGGACGGCCTGACGGATACCGATCTGCTGTTCTCTGTGCTGGCAAGCGCGGACGAACGGGTGCTGGTCTTTGAACCGACCCTGGTCAGTCTCAACCGGGTCATCCGCCGCATGGCGCTGCTCGGCAGGGACAACTGGGGCCTGCTGGTCGAAAACCACACCAGGGCGCGTAAGAGCACACTGTCTGCGGAGGATATTCGTTATACCCTGGCCGGGCGTGAGCCGGATGTGACCATGCCGTTCGAGCCCGGTCTACCGGCGGCAACCAACTACGGCCTGCCGGAACGGGATTTCAGCAAAAAATACCGCAAAGCCCTGGACGACCTGACCGGTCGTCTGACCCGCCCGGCCGTCTCGCTGGCCGACGCCGTACAGTACGACACCCAATTCTAAGGCAAAGAGTATCCATATGCCACGCAATCTTTTCGGACGCCGCCCGAAACCGACCGTCCAACAGCCCGCTCCGGCGCAGGCTACCAATAATCCGCCCGGCCCAACGGCGTCTGCCCCACAGACCAAAGCGCATCAGGAGCAGCTCATAGCGGCCGCGGTTGCCGGGGCGTCCGAGCCCACCGCACTGACACGTCGCCAGACCTCGGACGGGCTGATCGCCGATATGGCGGCAAAGATTCACCCGACCGTTGTGCAGTCTCTCGATATGTCCAAGGCGGCCGACCTGAGCCGGGACGAACTGGCCGTTCAACTCCAGTCCTTTCTCGACACCGAAGACTCGATTGCCTCGGACCTGACCCCGCTGGACCGCCGGCGGGTGGTCCAGCGACTGGTGGATGACATCAAGGGCCTCGGCCCGCTGGAGCCGCTGTTCAATGACCCGCATATCTCCGACATCCTGGTTAATGGGCTCAAATCGGTCTACGTCGAACGCAAGGGCAAGCTGGAGCAGGTGGACATTCGGTTCCGGGACGAGCAGCACTTGCTCAATATCGCCCAGCGTATCGCCGGTTGGGTCGGGCGGCGGGTTGACGAGGCCAGCCCTATGGTAGACGCCCGCCTGCCCGACGGTAGCCGCGTGAACATCATCATTCCGCCGCTGGCGATTGACGGCGCCACCTTCTCCATCCGGCGTTTCGTGGCTCGTGGTATCAGCCTGGCAGACCTGGCCGAGCGCAACGCCTTTAACCCGGCAATGGGCCAGCTGCTCCAGATTTGTGCCAAAGCCCGGCTGAATATCCTGGTTTCCGGTGGTACGGGTGCCGGCAAAACCACCTTTCTGAACGCCCTGTCGCGCGAGATCAGCACCACCGAGCGGCTGGTGACGATAGAAGATTCGGCGGAGTTGCAGCTTCAGCAGCCGCATGTGGTCCGGCTGGAAACGCGCACGAAAAGCGTAGAGGGCTCGGGCGAGGTGAGCATCCGCGACCTGCTGGTCAACGCCCTGCGAATGCGGCCCGACCGGATCATCGTGGGTGAGGTGCGTGGCGGCGAGGCCAACGAGATGCTGCAAGCCATGAATACCGGCCATCCGGGCTCGATGTGTACCATCCACGCCAATAATCCGCGCGACGCGTTGATGCGGCTTGAAAACATGCTAATGCAGTCCTCGGGTGATATGCCGCTGACGGCCATGCGCCGCCAGATTGTATCGGCCGTTGATCTTGTCATTCAGTTGGCCCGGCTGCGCTCCGGTCACCGCTGTGTGACCAGCATTACTGATGTGGTCGGGATGGAGGGCGATATTGTCACCACCGAGGAAATGTGGCGCCGCCTGCCGGGCGAAGAGCATACTTTTGAGAATACCGGCCGCCAACCGTCCTGGATGGCCGCGGTGGACGCGGCGGGGCTGCGCGCTGAGTTGCTTGAGGTACTCCAGATGAGCAACGCGAGAAACGTGGAGGCCGCGGCATGAACATGACCCTGACGATGCTGGTCTGCGTGGCCGGGGTGATCATTCCCGGCATCCTGGCCCTGCTCATTCTCGGTAACCCGCTGCTGAGCATGGCGATTTCCCTGTCCGCACTTCTGATTGAGATCCCCTGCGTTTATCTGGTGGTGATCATCTGGCCCCAACAGCGGGAGTTGAAACGCCGGCTGAACCGGGTCGCGGCGGCGCTCAAGGGCGGCACGCTGCCGGACGCCAGCACTGGTGACAGCGTCAGTGTTTTCCGCGCGCAACGGAGCAAGTCGCGGCTGGTTGAAAGGCTGGAGCACAAATTCCCCATGATTGACGTTCGGAAGGTGCTGCCCAAGGCGGTTGGGCTAGGCGTATTGGGCATGGTGGCGGCTTGGCTGGGTGCGGCATTTACCGGTTTCGGGCTGTTCGCCGTTTTGCTCCTGGTGCCGGTCAGCGGGCTGGGGTGTAGCTGGGCGGTGCTGGCCATGCAGGACGCCGGCCAGCGCAACGAGTTCACCAAGATATTTCCCGAGACCACCGACCAGGTGGTGCGCCTGGTACGGGCCGGCGTTCCGTCAATGGAGGCTATTTCGATTGTGGCCCAGGAGGCCCCGCCGCCGGTCGGCGGGATCATGCGTGAAGTAGCCTCGGTGGTAGCAGCCGGGCTGGACCCGGAAACCGCCATTCGCAGTGCTGCGGCGCGCGTCCGTATTCCCGCGTTCTCCCTCTTCTCTGCCGCAGTCTGCTTGCAGATGACGACCGGAGGCGGCATTTCGGGCGCGCTCGGCAATCTTTCGACTACTCTGCGCGCCCGCTACGATATCACGCTCAAGGCCAAGAGTTCGACGGCTCAGACCCGGCTGACCCTGGCAATCATCTCGCTGGTGCCGGTCGTGGTGCTGGCCACCCAGAACTTTACCAATCCGCAGACCATTGAAACCTTGTTTTACACTGAGTCAGGCGGCAGCCTGCTCCGCTACGGGGTCGGCCTTATTCTGAGCGGGCTGCTAGTCGCCCGCAGCCTGTCCGCCGGAATCGGGCGGTAGGCATGCAGGAGGGAGAACAGCAATGATGTTCTGGCTCGTCGTCATCACAACGCTCACTTGCATGGCGGTTGCCAGCGTGATGGTCTTTCGCGGCACTCGAAATGCCCAGATGATGGACCGTCGGCTCGCCAGAGTGCGGGCGTGGGCCGTGGCAGTCTATGGCGAACCGCAGAAACGGCGCAAACAGGAAGGTGGCGGCTTTTCTCTGCGTCTGCTGTCGTCCGCTCTCCTGAATGTTTCGTCCCGATTGGTTCCGGTCGGTGCGGCAGAGCGGGCCAAGCTGAAAGACTTGGTCATGAAGGCGGGTTTTCACCGGCCCGACGCCTTGTCGATATTCATGACGGTCAAGCTCGTCGTTACCCTGGCTAGCGGCACTCTGCTGGGATTCCAGATAGCGACGGGACAGTGGCTGGGGGAATACACCTCAACGCCGACCATCCTGCTGGCCGGTCTGGCCGGTGCGGTCATGGGCGGGATTTTGCCCGAGATGTGCTTGGACCGCCTCAGCGTCCGCCGGCAACGCCGGATGGCTACGACGCTGCCGGACGCCCTGGACCTGATGACGCTCTGCCTTGAATCCGGGTTGACCTTTGAGCGTACTCTGTCTCGGGTGGTGCAGGAGCTCGAATCCATGGCGCCCGACCTGGCGCGCGAGTTCGCCCAAGCCGAGGTAGAACTGCGGCTCGGCACCGACCGCAAGAAGGCACTGAACGACCTGCATGTCCGCACCGGGGTGGAGGGTCTGCGCGACCTGTCCACGGTTATCACTCAGGGCGAGCGCTATGGGACGCCGCTGGCCCAATCCATGAGGAATATCGCCCACAGCGAACGGCAGCAGCGTGCGGCCCGGATTGAGGCTCAGGTTGCTCGTCTACCGGTGCTGATGAGCATGCCCATGCTGCTGCTGGTGACGCCGGGGACCCTGCTGCTGGTTGCGGGACCGGCCTTTGTCTCGACCATGGAGATGCTGGGCAATTTGGGCAAATAACGCCTGGGCAAATAACGGGCGATACCTGCGGGTTTATTTGTCCAGCAGGACTTCTTCTCGGCTGGTGCCGCGAAAAACCTGAATCCGTACCGGGTCGGGGGCAGGCGGTTCCGTTGCCGGCGGCGGCAGCAGGCGGTTGAGACCGACCGGCGTCCGCCAGCCAACGGGTTCGGTCTGGCCGAGCGGGCGCAAGGCCAGTGCCAGGCTGCCTCGGGTGGTGGCCAGTACGAGTTTATCGGCATCCGGCGGGCTCACTTCAAGGGTCACGGTATTGCCGTCGATCTGAGGAGTGAGGCTACCTTCTTGCTCCGCGTAGTTGACACTCTCGATACGCTGGCCGACGGCGACCACACGAATATCTTCAAGGACGGTCCTGCTGAAGGAGTTGAGCTGGCTTGGGTCATCCGATGAGACCTGCATGGTGAAAATGACATCAACCCGGTCTCCCGGCGCAATCATCCCGGCGTGGCTCGTCTCCTGATTGACGGTGATGGTGAGCGCCCGGCGGTCGGGCAGCAGGACGGCGGCCAGGAAACCATCCTGGCCAGGCCGGATGAGCCCCGCATCCGTCAGCGGCATCCCGGCCAGCAGCGCCACGCGCGTCACGGCCCCGATGACTGAAGGCGGCTCCTGTTCCTGTCCGGTGTCGGCCGGTTCCTTGCGGATATGGCTGGACAGCACATTCCGGGCCTCCAGCGGCACATAGGTCAGGTCGTTCGCGGTGAGCAACGTCCCGGCCAGCAGGTCGCGGTCCGCGGCAAGCACCTCTACCGGAGGGGGTACGACGGGGGCGGGCGGCGGGGCGGGCTCGGGCTGCACCACTGCGGGTGGTTCGGCCTCGTCCTGGCCGAAATACAGCCACATGCTGACCGAAAGAGCGATGGCGGCGGGGATAATCCCCAGAAGAACGACGAGGAGCAGAGTCCGATATCTTCGCATAAGCCCATCACACTACTCATACTACGTCATACGGAAAAGGCACGCAGTGTCAAGAGAACCATGGCCGGCGGGGCGATGGCAACCGCAAAGGGGAGGTTGGAGCGCAAGCGGCGGGTCGTATCAAACGGTAACAGGGCAAACGCGGAAAGGCCGAAGCTGAGCAGTCCCAGACCGACCAGAAAGAGGGTCATGTCATACGGACCGACCCACAAGCCGGCGACGGCCATGAGCTTGCCGTCGCCCCCGCCAAGCCCACCCAGCACGAACAACCCAAACCCGACCAGCAGCAGGACCGCCCCGCTTGCGATATGACCCCACACCGGCGCCATGTGGCCGACGGTCACGGCGTACAGCCCAAACAGGGCAAGCAGGCCGAGCGGAACGCTGTCCGGAATCCAGCGACCGGTCAGGTCGGACACCACAGCCACACCGAAAAGCGCACAACACACCAGCAGCAACATCGGCTCAAGCACAGCGCGGTCCCCTCTTGAAGCCTGCAGCAGCGTCGTGCGGCAACTGCTCAACACTCCGGTTCAACGCTCCGGTCTCGGCCGGGGCTCGGACTGAAGCCGGAGTCCAGTGAGCAGGCGTATCAGAGTGTCTGTCATTTCCTTCCGGGCCGCAGCGTTATCGCCTACCTGGCTGATGTATATGGCCGCTTCGAAGAATGTCACCCATATGAGGCGGATCAACGGTTCGAGCGGCATCTGTTCGACCAAGCCCTCGGCCATCAACTTCTTAAAGATATTTCGTAATAAAATCAGGCCCGGCGCACGTTTTTGCTCGATGGGCCAATCCAGGACTGCCGGGCCATCAACATAGACAATGCGCTGTACGCTCGGATCAGCCACGCTTTCAATAAAAGCCTGGCAACCCGTCACAAGCTGCTGCCAGGTGTCGCCCTCAGCCGCCTGCATTCTCTCTTTCACAGCTTGTAGATAACCCAGTCTCACCTCATCAAAGACCGCTTCGAAGAGGGCGGCTTTGTCGCGATAGTGATAATACAGCGCGCCTCTGGTCACCTTGGCGCGCCGGACAACCTCTTCGGTCGAGGTGTGGGCATACCCGCGTTCGGTAAACAACTCCTTGGCAATGTCGAGCAAGGCCCTCTTGGTTATTTGAGACTGTTCGTCTTTTGACATGATGCCAGCCATATGCCCCCCTCACCAAGCCTATCAAGATCGTGGGGTGCTTATAGCATACAATCGATATGTATGTCAATAGGGATACCGCACAGAACGGCTGATAGCACCGGGTTTTATTCCCGATTCGCTTCCCTTTCGTCAGCCGACATGGTAGGGGAGGAGCGGTATAGTGTTCCGGATCATCTTTGCCATCGCGTCTTGCGTGCCTTGCACACATTGATGGACCTCACTCAGAGGGAGATCGCCAAATTTCCATCAGTACAAGCTTCGGGCGTCTATTCAGCATTGACCTTCGCTCATTGGCCGTTTTTCGTATGGCCCTCGGCGTACTGGTGTACAGCAGCCCTTAAATCGTTGGACGTGTGGTGGTACGAGGCGAGCGCTGTTTACTACGCTTTAAGCATCGATCAAATCGTCACCCCCTTCGGTCTGTGGCTACTCGGGTTTCCTGACCTGCTGGCCCTGTTGAGTCGGGCCAGCATCGCGCTGGAGTTCCTTGGCCCCTGCCTCGTTTTCGTGCCCTTTTGTACTCCCTGGCTGCGGATTTTTGTGGTCGGAGCGTTTTTTTGCTTCCACATTGGCTTGGCTCTGTGTATGAGTATCGGCCTTTTTCCTTATGTCAGTATGGTCAGTTGGCTCGTCTTTGTGCCGAGCCTGGTGTGGGAGCGCGGTTCCCTACCTTCACTACATTCGCTTCGGCCTGCCCGATTCTCTCAGGCATTGGCAGCATTCTTCCTGGTGTATGTTCTGTTGTGGAATCTGCGTGGTCTTGAAGCCACCTCGCCATACGTGCGTCAGATTTTTCCGCCGTACGCCAACCTTGTCGGCTATCTCCTGCGCCTCGACCAGTATTGGAATATGTTTTCTCCGTATCCACCCAAGGCGGATGGCTGGTTCGTCATGCCTGGAACGCTGAAGGATGGTCATCGGGTCGAGCTATGGACGGGCGAGCGCGTGGTGAGTTGGGAGAAGCCTTCGAATATCTCCGCCCTATACCCTAATGATCGGTGGTGGAAATTCATGGAAAATATCTATCCTGGGCAGAGGGAAAGAGAAGCCGCGCTTGACGCTTATGCTCGCTATCTGTGTCGGGATTGGAACACTCGCCATAGCGGCCAGGGGCAACTCGAAACGTTCCGGATTTTTTTCATGCAGGAAACAACCCTGCCCAATTATCAAGACATTCAGCCTGAGAAGAAGCTGCTGGGGACACACTCGTGCTCGGTAAACAACTCCCGGGCAACATCGAGCAAGGCCCTCTGAGTCTTTTGAGACTGTTCGGCTTTTGATGGTGCGCCCCCCTCACCAAGTCTGTCCGAACCATCAAGCGCTCATTGACATGCAATCAAGCGGAACCGGATGGCAACCGTTTTACGCTGCCCGGCCTTGAAATCGGGCTGGAATCGCTCAGCCCCCAGTATACGCAGATGACCAAGGAGGAAATCGGCCAGCGCATTGCCGAACTGCAACAACAGCGGCAGGACTTAGCCGCCCAGGCTGAAACGGCCAGAGCGCTTGACAAAGCCCGCGCCCACAAGACAGAGCTAGAAAAGAACGTCCGCGCTATTGAGCAGACACTGACGGATTACGACCAACTCGGCAAACTCCAGTCTGACGCTGGTCAACGTACTGAGGAGTTGATACTGACCCAGCGTCAGTTGAAGGACGTGGACACTGACGTAGCAAACGCCGATAAAAACGCGGACAACTTGCGCCAGAAGCGGGATGACGTCAGTCTGGCTCTCAGCAAGCTCACAGACCAGCACCGTGATATTGATCAGCGGCGTAACCAGCGGGGGGATGACGACGCACAGTTCGGCTACCTTTGCCAGTTGCCCCATCATCGCTGGCTGGCTGATCCGGGCTTTGAGCTGGAACAACTGGCCGAACGCTTGCTGCACTACCAGCGCGACTGTCACAATCTTGGCAACCTAGATCGCCAGTTACATACTCTGCTGGCCGACCTGCATACCGACGGACTGACCAAGTACCAGTACAGCGATGGTGAGGAAAGCGAGATCAGCCGCATTATCGACTTTAGTCACCAGTTGCCCCAGGAAGCTGAGGCCCTGGACAAAAAAGCCCGGAGTGCCGTCGTCAACGTGACCGCCTGTTTGCGCGAGCTGCGCGACGGCTTGCGCACCTTGAAAAGCCGGATGCGGGACTTCAACCGGCTCATCAGTTCTCGTCAGCTGTCCGATCTGAAGGTATTCAAAATTGAACCTCGGGACGAAACCCGCCTGTCAGTAAAGATATGCCTGCCCGTGCCGCCAATATCGCACGCCAACGCAACAGCAAAAGCGCCGGACACCAGCACTCGTGTTATTACCTCCTACTGAAGGCAATTGATGACAGTGCAAACTGGAAAAACGAGCAAGAAGGGACCCTCGCTGTGGCTGACTCAACAGTTCGCTATGGTGCTGCGGCCCTGGCCATTGCGCCACACGATAGCTGGCAGAGTCAGGCTCCGCTGTGGCTGGTAGAGAACCAGGCGCTGTTCGACCGGCTCGACTGGTTACCGACCGGCAGTGGTGGTTCCATCGCCTATTATGGTGGCCAGTTGAACAGCCTGTTGCTCAACTGGCTGGCCGACAGACCTCGGGCCAGTCAAATCATTCTGTTCCCCGATTACGATGGTGTGGGGCTGATGAACTACGCCCGCTTACGTGAGCGCGTAGCCTGCCATTTCTGGTTGATGCCCCACTGGCAGGAGAGATTACAACGATGCGGCAATGCGGCGCTGTGGCAGGCGACCCGGAAAGACTTTCGTGCCACAGCCGAACGTATCCTGCACCTGACTCCCCCGGCACATTTGCGTGCGCTGCTCAACGCCATGCAGACAGTAGGGCTGGCACTCGAGCAGGCCGTGTGGCTGGAGTGATCTCATGCGTTTTCAAAGGGGAATTATGTAATTCTCTTCAGGATGAGATGAAGGTATTTTACCTTCCCTTTAATACGACTCCTTAGGCCGGACTGGAGATTAGCCGAGCCGCCTTGTGGGTTGGGCTTGCGCAGGCTGGGGGAGCCTTGCTGGTCCCTTGAAACGTCCATTATCGACGTTCTGGTTCAGTCCAAAGCTCCGCTTGTGAGGGGCTTGAAACATGCTACATTGATGTGAGAAAGAAATCGACGGAGAGCAGGGCTTTAGGGGTCGAGATCAAGGAAGCCTACGGGGATTCAGGGAGCGGAAGATAGGATTCATGGCAAGCGAAGTGTACGACGCCTTGATTGATCGGAAGCCAAGGCCAGAGCCGCGGCCGAGATCATTCCGATCAGCAATGAGTTGGCGGCCAAGGCGGACATCGCTGAAATCAAGGTTTTCGTGATGAAGCCCGGGATTGGGTGATCCCCTAGAGGGTGTGATGCTTTCCGGCATCTGAATTTCACAACAATTCACGCTTATACACGCTAATCGCCCGTCTTCGTTTGGGTGCATAGGCGTGCCATTTCGTTGCCGGGACTGCGTCCGGCGGGACTTGGCGAAAATCAAACCGTTCAAAAAATCGCCGCGCGCCCTCCTGATTCGTACAGGCGAAGAGATAGGAAAGACTGCGTTCCTGTCCTTCGGTGATAGCTTTCCGAACGAGGCGGCTTCCAATCCCTTCGCCGTGGAACCGCCTGAGTGTGTAGAGCCCGGCTATTTCTGCTGCATTGTCGGCAGTATACGGCAAGAGAGCACAAAACCCGACGAGGTCGCGCTCTGTACCAAGCCGCGCACCATAGCCGTGCAGCAGCAATTGACTGACCTCGCGGGAGGGCCGTTTTTTGAGAGCCCCTTCCTGTTCGCCGCGCTCTATGAGCCTCTCGGCTTCGGAGAAATCGTCAAGGGCTAGGCGTTCTGCCTGACAGTAGTCTGTCAGAGTAAAAAATGTCCCACACCCTTCGTAGGTAAAAAGCTCTTTTGCCAGGCTCGCCGGCGAACACAGCGAGACTGAAGCGACTCCACCCTCCAAGGCTAAGCGCGCTGTCTCAAGTTGCAAGCGCCGCGCTTGAGATGTCTCACTGCTCGCGCCACGAGCCGGCAACTCCGCCAGCAACTCTTGCAGGTTTGAACCGTTCAGAAAGGATAACGGCTCTCCGCTCGCGGTTAATCCACCCTGCCGGTCAAGGAGAACGAGCTTATAGACTTTGAGGCGATTCGATAGCCGCCGCGCGCCCTGAGGGGCTCCTGCCTGGGCGGGCCAGAGCCCCATGAAAACGGGAACCGTACGCAGGGTTTCCAGAATGCTCAGACACATCTGGTCTTCATCCGCCTCAGGCAACAGGGTTACGGGGGCAGAGATGTTGTCCAGCACTTGAGACAACTGCGTGTGCAAGATCTCAATAGCCCGACGTTCTGCTATGGATGCACTTGTTTCCACGAGCAGGATCGCTCGGGTTTCATTCAACCCAAGCGCGCACAGGACCTCCCGGACCACGTCCCGGTCCCTGGGCGCTGTAATATCTTTCGCCCGCAGAGCGAACAGCAGGCTCTTCCCCCGAAATTCCTTGAGGTAGAAATCCTTCTCCGCGGCCGAAAACTTCTCTGTACCTGAAAAACAGGGGGGAGTAGTTTTCATTTTTGTTCCAGCAACTGTTCTTGGACAGAGCCCTTCCCATGACCCTCCCATCGAACGCAAATCTCCTGCTGTCGATTAACCAGAAAAAGGAGCAACTCCTGCACAGGAAACGGAGTCAATTGCTCAAGGGCCAGCGCGCCGGGTCCAAGCATTTCATAAGTCAAATCATGTTCTTTCCCGGAGAGGTATGCCTCGCCCAGGAAAAAATCAGCAATAAACCATTTCTCACCTTCGAGAAATGCCAGTGGAATCCTGCCTGTGAGGACACTCGGACCGGAATGGAGCGCAAATACCTCATTCACAAGGCATTTCGGGGCAACCTGCATACGTGGCCAGATCGCGGCTCGTGCAATATACTGCTGCACATCGTCAGTGAAAGGGCCGCCTGAAGCATGCATGTATTTCGCAGATGATTGCACTTGTAGAGGCACTCCCAGGTCTTTTTCCTGCCTCAGCTGTAATGCCGTCTGAGTAATAAGGCGGTCTAATTGGGCTTGTTGGGCTTGTTGGGCTTGCCGCCACGATACGTTCTCCCGACGAATCACCCTTTGCGTTTGCCTCTTCCGCCGCCCTTTGGCAATGAGGCGGCGTCTTTCCGTTATCCAGACGATATCGGCGATATCGGCGATATCGGAATACTGAGCGGCATCTCTCTCCAATCCTGAAGATACTGGAGATACTGAAAATATGGGTGGTTCAGGTACGGCAGAGGCAGCCTCCTTTTCCTGGAATCCGGCCGGGTCAGGCAAGACTTGAGGCTGGTCCGGTCGGCTGGGAGCTATAATCACGCCATGCTGAGCGGTATGCCGCGTTTCGGCTGAGATAGCGCGCAGGACAGTATGCAACACGGTGTCTCCTTTTTTCGCGTCGGATGGCGGGTGCAGAGGAAACACGACATACTCCCGAGCGCGCGTTGCCGCCACATACCATAAGCGTCTTTCCTCAGCAGCTTCCCGATTGCGTTCTCGGACCTCAGCCTCCTGCCAGCCAAGTGTACAACAATTCAGGTTGCGTGGGCCAACGTGGAGCTCAAGACGAGCATCTTTCCGGCTCACCAGGCCCATACGGGTCAGGCGGTTGGACTGCGCTCCGGACTCCGCCACAATGACAAGCGGAAATTCCAATCCTTTGGCCTTGTGGATTGTCAGTACGTGGAGCGCGTCGTGCAGGTCATCAAGAGTATTATCCTGTTCCGCCGCAAGTTGTCCTTGCCCGGACTCGGCAAGGGACTCGCCAAGCTCGGACTCATCAAGAGCGGACGTGAGCAGGCGGTCCAAAAAGTCGGTGGAGAAGTCTCCCGCATCTCCGTCGGAAATCCCGCGTAGCGCTTCAACAAGTTGGAGCAAGTGTCGGACCCGCTGCGGCCCATGCGGACGCTGGGCAAACAGCAGGAGTAACGGCGTGTGGGTATATATCTCAGAGAGCAGAGAAGAAAGTCCGGCACCAGCGCCCTGTGCGCTTTGCGCAGTATGGGACTGGTGTAAGGTTCGCAGCAGAGCAAAAGCGGCATGGAAACGGTCAGCACAGGCAAGCTGTGCTGGCACTCTGCCGCTGAGATAGTCGAATGCTCCGCCTGCACAGCGAAATTGCGCCAGCTCTTCGTCTGAAAAGCCGAACAGTGCTGAGCGCAAGGTGGCAACCATGGCGGTGGCGTCAGCCGGGTGGAGCAGCGTCCGTACACACGCCTGAATATCTGTCTGCTCCTGACTTGACGCAACACGCCGAGTGCCCGTACTCCGGTACGGGATCTGTGCGTCCCGTAAAGCTCTTTCATATATCTCCACGCTTCGATTCGTCCGGCAGAGTATAGCCATATCGCTATACGTCAGGGGCTGACCTCCTTGTGTAGCCAGTGTCTTGTGTTCAACGATCTCACGGATAAATCGCACGGTACAGCGCGCTTCGGTGTTCCGGCGCACGTTCAGGTTCACTTGGTTCACTTGGTTCGCCTGATTCGCCTGTTCGTGTGGCTCCGATTGGGGCAGGTCTAAGAGAAAAACAGTCGGCCCCTCTTGTCCTTCTTGGTCCTCACTGCTCACGGCCCGCAAGGGCAGATAGCCTGGCTGGTCCGGGTCGTCCACATTGTCCAGGACACGGGAAAAGGTGTCGTTCATCCACTTCACCAACGCGGCACGCATCCGAAAATTCGTCGAGAGGGCGAGGATTTGGCCCTGGCGTCGAATAGCCGAGCGCAGCAGGTGATAGATTTCGAGATCAGCCCGACGAAAGCGATAAATGGACTGTTGGGGATCACCCACCAGAAACAGTTTCCCGGCTCGAAGCGCGACCTGCGTCCAGCCATCGGCCTGGGGTTGGTCCTCGGCGAGGAAGAACAGAATTTCGGCCTGTAGGGGATCGGTATCCTGGACTTCATCAACCAGCAGGAAATCGAATTTCTGTTGAAAATAGCGCCGCAGTTCGCGGTTCTGCTTGAGCCCATTACGCATCAGCACAAGCAGGTCCAGAAAATCGAGGCAGCCCTGTTGCTGCTTTTTTGCCTGATACGCCCGAAGATATCCGCCCAGCCAGCCAGCCAGTCCAACCGTCAGATCGTGCAGCCAGGCCGCTCGGGCCTTGAGGTGGAGATCCTTTATCTGCGTGAGGAGCGTTCGGGCTTCGTGGAGCGCAGCAGTCGGCTGCCAGTTCGTCTGTCTCCCTTTTCGAGGCTGAACCGTCAGGCGGTGGAACAGGAAATGCTGCCACGCCGCCTCATTGTCCTGATAGTCGGCCGTCGGAACGATATCGATCAGGCTGGTGATTTGCTCGAACGCATTGTCTGTAGCGTCTTGGCAACAGTCCTGCAAAGTCGTGAGCCGGGCCACAGCCGCGTGTATCTCGGCACAGTATATTGGGATACGCGAGGCGACTGAGGCCGGCAGCCATGCCATGCAGTCGCGCTGTTCAACCAAAAAATCACACAGAGATTTCAAATGGGACACTGAGAGACCGGCTCGAAACGCCCGGCGTATCAGGTCCGAGCTGGCATTCAGACCTTGCAGCTCTTGCGTGAGCCAGGCGTGCCAGACTTGGTCGTGCAGCAGGCCTGTCTGGGCCTGGTTTAAGACCGTAAAGGCCGGGTCCAGTCCGACCTCCAGCGCTCGTTCACGTAAGAGCGCAGCGCACAACGCGTGTATGGTCATCACCATCGCCCGATCAAGCTGAGGCAGCACAGACTGTAAGGCTGTCCGCTCTGCCTCAGGCAGGGACGTTTGGAGCGCAGACTCAACGGTCGTGCGCAGCCGCGTCCGGAGCTCAGCCGCGGCTTTCTCCGTAAAGGTGATGACAGCAACCCGGCTCAGCGGACTCCGACCGGTGCGCAGCAGTGCCAGCAACCGGCTCAGCAACAGTTGCGTCTTGCCTGTTCCCGCCCCGGCTTCAAGCAGAAATGTGGTCTGAAAATCTGAGACAACGCACTGCTGAGCCAAGTTGTCCGAGGGGTTGTCCGAGGGGTTGTCCAAGAGGGCAGATGGGGTCATGCCTGTGACCGTACCCAGCGCCATGCGGTTGTGTGGGGGTCTTGCAGTTTCTGTTCAGCCCATTCAGGGCCATGCGGGTGACAGATTCCGGGAAATGCGCACGACAGACATGCATCAGCAACGGGAAAGAACAGACCGGAAGTCATGCCTTCGGCCAGGCGTGTGAGTATCGTCCGGAGCGTTCCCAGCGTTGCCGCTAATGTCTCTGCGGTCAAGGACTTTTTGTCATGCTGAGCAGTCCCGTCAACACTCGTGTACTCCGCACAGACCCAGTGGAGGTCCGGTCGGAGATACTGGGCAGCGTAGAGATAGAGGGCCAATTGGAGCGCCGTTCCACCGGCAAAGCCCCAAGATGGTATCCGGCCTGTTTTATAGTCAAGAATGCGCGCGGCGTTGTGTTCAGCCGAGACATCGACCCGGTCAATCCGCCCGCGGAGTTGGACCTCTTCCCCTGTATCGAGGAGAAAGGGGGCGGAGTGGATAGGGAAAAATTCCGCGGCCGTCTTTTCCGTCTCCTCGGCCCCGATACCAAAAAACACCTCAAAAGCCTCCGGACGGAAATCTCGTGCAGTCTGGCGTTCTCGCTGGAGAAAGGCGTGCAAGCGCCGCGTCAGGTGTTCACGCTCAAGCTCCCAGAGCAGGGGCAGCCCAACTGGCCGTGTCTGCGCAAACACGGCAAAATGCTCCTCCGCTATCTGGGTGATCTGGGTAAGCAGGCGCCGCTCATCATCAACCGGAAGCGTGGACAGGGACAATTGGTCAGTCTGCCGGAGACGGGAGAAAAAATCGTACAGGATAGCATGCACCAACACACCACGATCACGCGGGAGGAGGGCAAAAATCTGTTCCGGCTCTTCCCACGGTTTGAGATCAAGCACTGTCTCCAGAAAATAGCGAAACGGACAGCGCGCATAGGTTTCGAGGCGGCTGGCGGACAAACGCAGCCCATGCGGGAAGAGGTGCTGACGCAGCGTGTTCTTGACGGCCTCCGCTTGCATACATCCATCAAAGGCCGTGAGTTGCGGGCTGTCCCAACGCTGCGCTATCGCCCGAGCGGCGGGAGCAAAAAACGGCAACGTCTGGAGTCCGGCGTGAATCGCTGGGAGAGAGGAGCCATTTTCGACGTGACGGGCAGGGGCAGAAGCATAGGCCAGGTGAAATTCCAGAGCGTCCACCGCATGCCGAGCGCCTTGTGCATGTACTCCAGCCGTTGCAGGCGTTGGTATTCCAGCTATCCAGCGACTCCGGTGTTTCAGATCGACAAGCGTCGCCTGACGGCCACACAGCACACTGACCGTATGTAAGAGAAGCAGCGCGGGAGGACGCGGCAGACCGTGTATGCTGCGTGGGTAGGTCAGACATAACACCTCTTGCGCACTTTGGGTCGCCAACGTGAAAAGCAGTTGTTCGCGTTCGGCAACCAGGCGGCGTGCAGGCACGTCCGTCGTCAGCACTTCGGCAAGGTGCTGGCGCTCGGCATCGGACAAAATAGGGTCACGAGACGGGAGGCTCGGCCCGGACTCTTCCGCAAGTCCGGGCATGATGACAGCTCGAAAGCGCAGGCCATACGCGTGTGCCAAATCGCCGAGAAAGACTCCGCTCGTCTGCGATTTCCTGGGTCGAACTTTTGCCCGGGAGAGGAGGGCAAGAACAGCCCCGGCCCATTCCTCAGCGCGCCCTGTCTCATCCGATAGAAAAAGCGGAGAGAGACTCCGCAGAGTCTCCTCAATGTCCGGACTAGGCTGACCTGCACCTTCCCGGTCCAGTGCCTCGTCACTCCAAGATATATGACTGGAGATATCACTGGAGATGTCACTGGAGATGTCACTGGAGATGTCACTGGAGATGTCACAAGAGGTGTTACAAGAAATATCTCTGGACACGTAGTCTCTATACAGCCGCAGGAAGTGTTCAACCCAGCCTCCCCAGGTCTGTTGGTCTCGAACCATTTTTACGTCAGTCAGAAAACGCGCCATAAATCTGACAAACAAACGGAGCAAACGGAGGGAGTCCGCCGCCTGCCCGGCCACTGCGTTTTGGTAGCGTGCTTCAAGCGCGGCGAGTCGAACGCGCCATTCCTGGCCGCCGCGCCCTATGCCGGCCTCCAGACAGAGGGCTTCCCACTGGGCGATATGCGCCTCTGAAACGGTTGCACCAATAAGGTCCTGAAACGGGGGGTGGGCACGCCATAGGAAGGCAAAAAGACGCTGCCGCGGACAGTCTTCAGACACGATATGACACAACGCTTGCACGGCTTTCCCCAGCCGCGTGGCAAGCAACGGCTGCTCCTCAACGGATGTACACGGAATCCCAAGGCG
Source organism: Binatia bacterium (assembly GCA_963664395.2). GTDB lineage: Bacteria > Desulfobacterota > Binatia > Bin18 > Bin18 > Bin18. The sequence goes on from OY761159.2 coordinate 1,545,786, forward strand.
GGAGAGCGTCTCCAGCAGCAGCGGGCCATAGGTTTTCGACTCGTTGAGAAGTACGCCAATCTCGTCAAACGTGTAGTCCTGCTCTCGAACAAGCGAAAAGATCACCCGTGCAATTTCACGCGCCTCCTGGGTTTGATCCGGTGCGGAAATGATTTGAAGAGAGGTATCCGGAGAAGTATCCGGAGAGGTATCCGGAGAGGTATCCGGAGAAGTATCCGGAGAGGTATCCGGAGAAGTGTCTTGGAGAGTCGAAACAGGACGCGGGCCCGTCTGAGCCGGTGCTTCCCCCTCCCAGGCCCGCTCAAAAAGCCGTGTTTGTACCTGAGAGAGATCACAGCCTGGGGCCGGCGAACGGGCTAATGGAGAAGACTGAAAACCCCGCCCGTTGAGCCAGCTCAATACGGGAGTCACCGTCTCGTATGCCGAGCCGGGCCGCCAGGGAAGAAAGACGAGGGCATCACCCTGAGTGAAAATCGCTTCCAAAAAACGACGCTGCCGGGCGGTATACTCAGTACAACCATACACAAGCAGCGGCCCATCCCACACCGACGTTGTAGACTGGCCACTTGCGGGTGTGAACAGACCGGCGTCATCAACGAGGTGCCGTTCGTCCAAGAACTCTTCATACCGCGTGTAGACGTCCAGCAGATTACGTATTTTCTCTCGATATAATACGTCCTGCGCAGGAATCCGGGTATAAAACACTTGCAGCTGGGATGGCTGAATGCCCGCCTGCTTGAGGTCTGACAGCGTCTCACTCAAGAACTGGGGAAACCGAGGCTGCCGGGCGAAAGCCTGAAATCCGCCGCCGGCTTGTTCCTGCAATAGTTTCTTTACCAGAAGCGGAGCTAACGCGGCTGAGACTCGACGTTTCCGCCTCGGCCGCTCTTCAGTCCGGCGCACCGCAAAGTCGCTCAGCGTCGTAAACCGAAGTCCCAAATGCCCGTCACCCGCCCTGGCGATTGCGGTGCTGAGCTGCGACCCGATCAGGCCGCTGGGAACAATAATCGTGAGTGGAGTAAGCGCATCGGCAGCTTTCAGCGTTTGTACAGCGGCAATGAGCGCATCTTGCAAAACAGCAAGCGAGTCGGAGACAAATACTCGCTTTTGAGACATACGTTCTTGCCTGAGGCTCCTCCGCTCACCATTGCCATTGTCGCTGGAAGAGTCCTAGCGTTTGAAGAGCACGACTTCGAGCGTTTTATCGCTATAGCGATGCTTGAAGCTCGATATCGCCCCACTCACATCAATCCGTTTGTTGAAATCAGGGGGAAACGAGGACGAGACCGCGGCGATTTTACGCACATCAAGCTCACGGATACTGCCTCGCACCAGGAAAGTGCCATCCTTAAGAGCAAGGCTGTACTCGTAATCGGGCATTTCATCGCCAATCCCCAGCTCGCGCTTGGCCGCGGAAACCGGGACGCGGCGCGGGAATTCCATACGCAGGAGATAGGCATTGCCCTGTTCTTCAACCGTATAGCGCTCGCCGTAGCGCCGCGAACGTTCGGTCTTTTCATCAAACTCCGGTGTGTAATAGCCCTCGACAGGTTGGTCGCCCTTATCAGGCGTCCGTCCTCCGGAAGCGGCGAGAAAAGGAGCCATGGCCGGCGCAAGCGGCAGGCCATAGAACGTCCCACGCAGCGGAGTTTCTTCGGTCGGAACGCCCTGAAAGAAAGACTCGCGCAGACGGATTAACGTTTCCACCGAAGCAATGAGCAGGCCAAGAAAGATGAACTTATTCGTCGCCTGACTGAAGAGTTCTCCCCCCAAAGCCACGGTATATACGGCCAGTAGAATAATCGGATACAGGACCATATTGAAAAGAATGTTCAGGCCGGTCGCAGTCCCAACATGAAAATAGCGCGTATCCCCAACAGACTGCTCAAGCGCCCGTTTGGTTGAGAGCGGCAACGCGCCGAGGATGGGCTGGGCTGAGGCAAGGAGCACCCCAAGAATTGAATTGTTTTGCGGTGGCTGGACTCGGGCAAGAGCCTGTGCATACGTGCCGGCCAGTTCGCCCTCAAAGACTTTTTCCTCAACAACCTTTTTGGGCGCAACCGGCTTGGGTGTCGGCGCTGCTACGACTGGCGCCACCGCAACGGGGACCGCCACCGGAGCAGGAGCTGCCACGGGTGTTGCGGATGCAACAGGTTCAGCCGCGCCATTTGCGGCCGGCGCCTCGGCGGCGACCGGAGCAGCGTCTCCCCCGTCCCCTTTGAAGCGCGACGGGAAATCCGCGCCAAACGTTTGCTCGGGATGCAACGCCTTGGCCCGCACCAGTAACGCTTCTTCGGTCTCCACAATGTCCGGGTTGGGCAGGCAGCAGTCTACCGGACACACCGCCGCACATGCCTCCTGATCGAAAAATCCCACACATTCGGTACACTTGTCCGGCACGATATAGAAAATGTCCTCATCAATCGCCGGGTGCTGCGCGCCGTTAAACTCCCACTCCACGCCCCCCTGATAGATCGCCGTATTCGGACACTCCGGTTCGCACGCCGCGCAGTTAATACAGTCCTCGGTGATGATCGTCGCCATACTGAACGGTTCTCCTTCTGCAAGTCAGTAGCTATTCAGTAGTTATAGTGTAGCAGCCCTTCATCTAACGGGTTTATGCTACTCGGTCAACGCGATCTCGATATTGTCTGATAATATTGACAGCTATGGATTGCAGACCTAATGTATTTTCTCATTCTATTTTCCAAGGAGGAAGTATGAAACATATGTCTGCATGGTTAGCGCTTGGGATTTTCGCTATCGGCTGCTTCATCGGGACGCCCGGCTGGGCGGATCACCATGAGGCTACTGAAGCGGCTGAGGCTACTGAAGCGGCTGAGGCTACTGAAGCAACTGAAGCTACTGAAGCAACTGAAGCTACTGGGCCGATTGACATCAACATGGCGGATGCAGCCACGTTGCAGACCCTGCCCGGCATCGGTGAAACAAAAGCCGCGGCCATTATTGCCCATCGCGGAGAAAACGGTCCGTTTCAGGCCTTAGAAGACCTGAAAAACGTCAACGGCATCGGCGATAAGACGTTTGAGGGTCTGAAAGAGAAAATTACGGTCGGGGCCAGCACACAACCCGCGGACGCTTCAGCAGAGTAGCAGCGCTTCTGAACAATGCTGTCAGGGCGGCCTCCGTGGTCGCCCTTCTTTTTTGAGGATTCGGGTGGATAACGCCTTCTCTCATAGTGCCGAGCTCGAAGCCAAGCTCATCACGCTACCAGCCGGCCCCGGCGTCTATAAATTCAAGGATCAAGGCGGAACCGTTATCTATGTCGGTAAAGCGAAGAATCTGCGCGCACGGGTCAGACAGTATGCTCGGGGTGGAGATGGTCGCGCCCAAATCCGCTTTCTGCTCGCCCAACTGGCCGATGTCGAGGTCATTGTTACGAACAGCGAAAAAGAGGCGCTGCTGCTCGAAGACACCCTCATTAAGCAGTTCCAGCCGCGGTATAATATTCGTCTCAAAGACAATGCTTCGTATTGGCACGTGAAGGTCACCCCCCATGCCGAATGGCCGCGTCTTGTGTTGACCCGCCAGGTGGCCAAGGACGGCAGCAAATATCTTGGTCCGTTCCATTCCAGCACCGCAGTCCAAGAAACCCTGGAGATTATTCGGAAGGTTTTTCCCCTCCGGACGTGTACGGACACCGTTTTTCGCAACCGCACCAGACCGTGCCTGGAATATCAGATCAAGCGCTGCCTCGGCCCCTGCACGCTGCCGGTCAACCCCGAAGACTACCAGCACCAACTGAAAAACGCGCTGCTGCTACTCGAAGGCAAGAGCACCCAACTGGCAGACCGACTCAGCCGGCAGATGAACGAGGCAGCCGAGGCCCTTCGTTTTGAAGAAGCCGCGCGGCTGCGCGATCAGATCCGGGCCATGACAAAAACCGCCGAAAAGCAGCAAGTCGCCACACCCCTTGGCAACGATCAGGATATTTTCGGTTTGTATCGTGAAGGCGGACTCATCGAAGGCCAGGTCCTATTTGTGCGCGGTGGGAAACTCGTTGGCAATCTGGCCTATAGCTTTGATGATAATGAGTTTCCTGACGAAGAGGTAATGGCAGAATTCCTCAGTCAGTTCTACCAGGGCATCCGGTTTACACCCGACGATATCCTGTTACCCATTGTGCTCGACGATGCAGCCGTCCGGGCCGAACTCCTGACAGAGCGCAAGCACAAGAAGGTCAGTCTGCTCTGTCCGCAGCGGGGGGACAAACTCCGGCTGGTTGAAATGGCCCAGGAAAACGCCCGTCACAGCTTTGTCGAAAAACGCCGTGGAGAAGAACATAAAGAGAAAACGCTCGACAGCTTACGCCGCGCGCTGCATCTGCGAAACGCCCCAAAACGTATTGAGTGTTTCGACATCTCGAATACCCAGGGCAATCTCGCCGTCGGTTCCATGGTCGTGTTTGATGAATGCGAGCCGGAGAAGAACCGCTACCGTCGCTTTCGGATCAAAACAGTCCAAGGAGCGGATGATTTTGGCATGATGTATGAAGTCCTCACCCGCCGCTATCGGCGCGCCTTGGAGGAGCACGACCTGCCGGACCTCCTCATGGTTGATGGCGGCAAGGGCCAACTCGGGGTTGCGGTTGAGGTCCTTCGAGAGTTGGAGATTACTGAGGTCGATGTGATTGGCCTGGCCAAGATGCGCACCGAACGGGACCCGTTTGCGGAAGAGGTCGCCCATTCCTCTGAGCGCGTCTTTCTGCCCGGTCGAAAGAATCCGGTCGTCCTCAAACCCAATGCAACCGCCCTCTTCCTCTTACAACGTGTCAGGGATGAGGCGCACCGCTTTGCCATTACCTATCATCGGAACCTGCGCGCAAAAGAACGACTCAGTTCGCCGCTTGATGCGATTAGCGGCGTTGGTCCGGCCAAACGCAAAGCGCTCCTCCGGCATTTTGGGAGCCTCAAACGCGTACGTGCCGCCGCGCCTGAAGCGTTGGGCCAGGTAGGAGGGATTACCCCGGCCTTAGCTGAAAAAATCCATCAGCACTTGCGGGAACATCCCGCACCGCGCTAACAGACGCGTCGATCGTTCGTATCAATTATGGTCAGCATGTCTCGTCAGCAATCTTGGCGAGTACGGCTACGGGATTTTTGTCTGCCCCTCACTGAAGTCCTGCAACAGTCGGTCCTCATTCATCTGGCACTCTTGTATCTCGTGGGCCAGGCCAGCATCGCCTGGGGGTTGCAGGCGGCTTCGCCCGTCTGGCTGGGCGGGCTGCTTGCATTCAGCGCGGCAAGCTGGGTTATGGGCGGGCTCCGGCTGGCCGTCCTGGTCAGCCTGCTGAGCGTCTCTTTCCTGACCGGCAATCTCAGCCTGCAGCGGGTCTACGCTCCGGATTTTCCTCCGCCGCACCTCCGGCATCTTTCTTTGCCGCAAAAAGTCATACTGGAAGGCTGGCTGTTCCAGGAGCCGGAACGGGGTCCGACCCGTGGCCGGTTGTATCTTGAGGCGCAACGGGTCTGGCAAGACGGGCAGTCCCAGCCGGCAACGGGCAAGGTCCTCGTCACGGTTCGTCATTTCCAAGACCGCAAAGACCCCTGGCAGTACGGCGATGTGATGAAGCTTCCGCTCAAACTCCGCATCCCGCGCAATTTTCAGACGCCGGGCAGCTTTGATTATGCCGGCTATCTGGCCCGCCGGGATATCTACCTCAGCGCCTTTGTGTGGGATGCCAAGAAAATCAAAAAGGTCGAACTGGCCGACAGGGAGGGGACATGGCTGCGTCACCGGATTGAACACGTCCGGCGGACGGTCGGCGGCTTCTTTGACGAGCAGCTTTCAGCAAAATCCGCCGCCATTCTCCGCGCGCTGATTATCGGCGATAAGAGTCGACTTGATCCGGAGTTGCGCGACAGCTTTACGCGGGTGGGCGTTGCCCACGTCCTCGCCATTTCCGGGCTCCACATCGGCTTGGTTGCAACGCTGGCGTATGGGGCCTGGTGGTGGCTCCTGGCACGCAGTCAGTATGTGCTGTTGATGTGGTCAGTGCCCAAATTGGCCGCGCTCTTCACGCTGCCGGTCGTGCTGCTGTATGCCGGACTTGCGGGCGGCAGTGTTTCGACCTTGCGGGCGGTCATTATGGTTGCGGTCTTTCTCACTGCACGGCTGCTTGACCGAGAAGGGGAAGTCTTCCGCAGCCTCGCCCTCGCCGCCCTGATCGTGTCGCTGATCTGGCCGGGAGCCGTTTTTGATGTGTCTTTCCAGCTTTCTTTTGTGGCTGTCTTGGCCATCTTTCTCGGTCTGCATCGTTTCCAAACCTGGCGGGATAATCGGGACAAAACACGAGATGGCGATCCCTCCCAATGGCGACAGCAAATCCGGCGCTGGGCCGGTCTCTACTGTCTTATCACTCTGAGTGCAACGGTCGGTACGCTTCCGCTCGTCGCGACCTATTTTCATACCGTCCCGCTGGTTGGATTTGCGGCCAACCTGCTGGTGGTGCCTTTCCTGGGAAGTGCCGCCGTTGTGTTAGGTCTGGTTGCGACAGCGCTGGTGTTTATTCACACGGGAGCTGCAACCCTGGTCGTGTGGTGTGCCGGAGCCGTGGTCTCGCTCGGTGTGTGGGTGGTCGAAGCCATTGCCGTTTTGCCCTTTGCCGCCGTTCACTTTGTGACACCAACGCTTTTTGAACTTATTCTGTTTTATACTTTATGTGTTTCCCTCCTGTTCTTTTCACACTTCCAGCCTCCCTGGTTACGGCGAATCTTTTTCTCCTGCTTGTTCAGTCTCGTGCTCTGTGACTGTACGTACTGGATCACCCAGCGCTATTTTCATACTGAGCTGCGGGTCTCTTTTCTTGATGTCGGACAGGGCGATGCCGCCGTAGTCGAGTTTCCCGGCTCCCATGTCATGGTCATTGACGCGGGCGGATTTCTGAGTCGGACGTTTGATTCGGGCCGGGTTATCGTCGCTCCCTTCTTATGGCAGAAGAAAATCGGACAGGTAGATACGCTTGTCCTCAGTCATCCCAACCTCGACCACTACGGCGGGTTGGAATTTCTGGCTGAGCACTTGGGCGTAACGTCCTTCTGGTTTAATGCTGACAAGCGGTCAAAAAGCCAGCGCTTCAAGCGGCTGATGACAACGCTGGAAAGAAACGGTGTCGAAATACGCCCTTTGTGCAGTGGCTCTCAGGACCAGGAAATAAACAGCGTCCGCATCCAAATCCTCCATCCTCCCTGCAGCCAGACCGGACTGGACACAAACGATGCGTCCCTTGTGCTGCGCCTCAGTCATGGAGAGGTGGATATTCTTTTTTCCGGGGATGTCGAGACGGCCGGGGAGCGCATCCTTCTCTCAACGTCGGCACAACTTGCAAGTGAGATTCTCAAAGTCCCGCATCATGGCAGCCGGAGTTCAAGCACCCTGCCCTTTCTTGAAGCCGTGTCTCCCCAGGTTGCGATCGCCTCGCTGGGGCATCACAACCGCTTTCGGTTTCCCGCCCCAAAGGTGGTGGACCGCTATGAGCGGCGGGGCGTAGAATTGCTCAGAACGGACCAGGCGGGGACGATAACGGTGCTGAGTGACGGGAAGAGCTATCGGGTTGAGACCTTCTTGCCTTAGTTGAACCGCGAGACTGAACCGCTCCAGGTGAGAGGATAACTTGACAGTCTCTGAGGGAAGGAGGTACCACCAGAGGCGAATAGTCGCGCCTGGGAGGGCGTTCCTTTTACCTTCCTGTTGCGAAGGCCTCACAATGCCACCACCTCTACTGAAACTCGAAAACGTCTCTCGCCTTCTCGGGGATCGTTGGTGTCTGCGCAACCTCAGCCTCGACATCATGCCGGGTGAAGTCGTCGCCGTGGTCGGAGCCAACGGTGCGGGGAAGACTACTCTGCTCCGCCTCCTCTCCGGCAACTTGGCCCCGACCCGCGGCCGAGTCACGCTTGGTGCGGCGGACCTCTACCGCCAGCGAGATCGGGTGCAGACCCGTATCGGGCTGGTGCCTGAACAACCGGCGCTGTATGAGGATTTAAGCGTGCAGGCGTATCTCGGCTTTATGGGTACCCTGCAAGGATTATCCCCGGCTGGTCTGGCCGCGCGGATTGCGGCGGTTGTGGAAGAGTGCCAGCTTGGAGGGGTGACTGCTCAGGTCATTCGCACCCTGTCCCTGGGCTTTCGTCAACGGGTCTCTTTGGCCCAGGCGCGACTGCATGAACCCGACCTGCTCATCCTGGATGAACCCACGAATGGACTGGACCCGGTGGAGGGAGAAGCCGTTGCCCGGACTTTCCGAAGAGTCAGCGCGGGACAGACGACGGTGCTGAGCACCCACATGTTGCAGGATGTGGCAGACTGGTGTCAGCGGGTGGTGTTCCTTCAGTCCGGTGAAATAATCGCTGACGAACGACTGGAGGAAAACATGGCCGCTCATGACGTCCTTGCGTTACTGCAACGGACGCTATGACCAGTCTCCAATCTATCCCTAGCAGAGGCAGACGGACCGAGGACTGATGCGCAAAATTTTGGCGATATGCCGCAAGGAATGGCAGGTGTTCTTCTCTTCGGCAACGGTGCTGAGCGTGTGCGGAGGATTCTGGCTCATGGCCGGGGTGTTCTTTTTTGACCGTGTCCAGCGCTATAACGAGCTCTTGTTTCGAGCCGAGATGCAATTGGTCTTGCCCGATTTTTCCGGGGCCCTGCCGGCTGAGCTGAATGTCGAGGACCAACTCCTGACCCCCTTTCTGTTTCAGTTAGTCCTGCTCCTGACGGTCTTCGTGCCCATCCTGACGATGCGGACCGTGGCGGAAGAGAAACGCACCGGGACCTTGGCGCTGCTCTTTACCAGCCAAGTGACAGCCGGTCAGCTTGCCATCGGAAAATTCTTCGCCTGCTGGTCGTTTCTGAATGTGATGATTGTCATCGCCTTTGGCTTTCCGCTGGCCCTGTCCTGGAAGGTTGGCATCGCGGTCGGACCCCTGCTGGGAGTATTTGTCGGTCTGGTCTGTGTCGGGATGGCCCTGGTTGGGTTTGGGATTTTTTGCTCGTCCCTGACCGCCCGTCAGAGCGTGGCTGTGCTGCTTGCCTATATGGGTGCCGTGGTGTGGTATGATTTCTCCTGGGCGTATAATTTTGTCACAACGGCAGGAGCGCGAACGCTGGAGTGGCTGGCATTGTCGAGCCATATGGAAAATTTTGCCCATGGGGTTTTGAGCGGACAGGATATGACCTATTTTGTCGGAGCCACGTGCTTCTTCCTTTTTCTGACCTCAGGCAGCCTCCTGCTGAGCCGGGCCGGATAGCGTATGAGCCGGATACGCTGGATACGCCTGTTCGGGCTGCTCGGGCTGCTCTTTGGCCTGTTTGCCGGGGTGGGCTGGTATCTCATGGGTGGCCCCACCCTCTTTGTCCTCCTCCACGCCGGTCTGGCCGCTGTCGGCCTATGTGGCTGGAGCTGGGGACAGTGGGTTGTTCAGCGAGACCGCTATGCACGGCTCTCCCCCTTTTTTTGGCCGCGCCGCCTGGTGTGGGCCGGGGTGTCCATTCTCGGCGTACTGGTCGTGATGCTGAGTGGCCAGAAAGTCTGGCTCGATTTGACTCCCGACCGAATGCACAGCCTCACCCCGGCCAGTCTGGCCGTCCTGCGGACTGTGTCGCAACCAGTCGAGGTCGTGCTGAACCTGTCCGCTCGACGGGAAACCGGAGCGCTGGCGGTGTTGGAGCGCTATCGCCGCGCCTCGGACCTTATCCGGATCAGGGGCTGGGGTGACCCTGAGCACGCCGTCGCCGAGGCCGTGCTGCCTGGCGAAGGCATTCTTTTGCGTATGGGTGAGCACACGGAATTTCTGTCGCGCGTGACTGAGGAGGCGGTCACCAATGCCCTTGGCCGCCTGCGTCCGACCCCGCCAAAGCAGGTCTATATTTTGGCCGGCCACGGCGAGCCGGCCCTTGACGACTCCGGCCCGGCGGGCTTTGCCCAACTCGCCGCCGTCCTCCGCCAAGAGCGCTACCAGCCGCGGCGTCTGGTGTTGGTCAGCACGCTGGCGATACCGGCTGATGCCGACCTCCTCGTGGTGCCGTCCGGTACCACAGCTCCCCTGGTGGAGGAGCAGGACGAGATCGCCCGGTATCTGCGTTCCGGTGGCAGGGCCCTCTTTTTTCTCTCTTCGGCTCAGGCGACAGTCTGGCAGGAGCTGTTCGCCGGGCTTGGTATTGTCTGGGACACCCAGTGGCGGACTCAGCGTGTCGCTGCCCGTCCAGTCATCGGCCATCCCCTTGCCCAGGTCGTGCCCCGCAATAGTGTGGCCCTGCTGTCCGGCTTTTTCCCGCTTCGGGTCTGGGGTGAGCTGCCTCAGGGGGCTGAGGTGCAGCCCGCCTTGGTCAGTGATGAGTCCGCTCAACTCTCTCCGGCCCTGGCTGCCGCCAGAGCTCCCGGTCAGGGATTTCTCATATTCGGTATAACCGGGGAATACCCCGCTCCCCAGGCGCCCACCCCGACGCGCCTGGCCATATTCGGAAGCCAGGGCTTTGTGACCAACGCCGGGCTGTCGCGTCTGGCGAATCAGGACGTGGTGGTCGGGTGTATGCGGTGGCTGACCCAGGCTGCGGGGAGCATACAAATTATGCGGCAACCACGGACACCAACGCAGGTGATCGTTGCGCCCGAATCGCTTGAGGACACTTTTGTGTTACTGGTCTTATTCCCGCCGGAACTTATTTTGGTTCTGAGCCTGATTATGCTATGGAGAAAAGGCCGCATCTAGTACGACGAGAGTAGGAATGGAGGCCATGGAAGGCGGAGCCGGAAAAGAAGTGCTGCTCGGCGCGTGCTGCCTGGTCGCACTCCTTGGCTGTCAATCGGCTGGCACACCGGGCACACCGGCCCAGGAGCAGGCCGCAAAACACACCATTTCACGCTACGATCAATACTTTGCTGCAACCGCCCTGGCAGCCGACCAGATCGTTGCCGTCGGACAAAACGGCAAGATCGTCTTGAGCCGCGACCGGGGCCAGAGCTGGTCTCTCCAGTCTGCCGGCACCGCCCAGTCGCTCTTTGGGGTGAGTTTTTCGACAGCGCAGGATGGCTGGGTGATCGGGGCGGGTGGCAGCATTTTTCACACGACCGATGGCGGCACCACCTGGTCAGCCCAAAAGAGCGGGACGGAACACAATCTGTTTGGGATTGCTCTCCTGAATGCCCAGCAGGGCTGGGTCGTCGGCGCGGCGGGCGTGATGCTGAAAACGGAAGATGGCGGGCGACACTGGCAGGATCGTTCCCTGGGGCAGGATGTCAATCTCAACGCGCTGTATTTTCTCGATGACCGGACCGGCTGGGTTGTGGGAGAGTACGGAGCGGTGTTGAAAACGCTGGACGGTGGGCAGACGTGGGAACAGGTCGCCGGCCAAATCCCAGACGCCGGTGGAGAGGAATTGTCCTGGGAAGAACTCATGGCGGCCGACGATATTGGGGCCGGAGGGGTGAGTACCGTAACCCTGGGAGGCTTGGGGGAGGAAGATATTCTCTTTGGGGTCTACTTTGCCGACCAGGAGCGGGGCTGGGCACCGTCTACGGGCGGGCGGATTTTTTTGAGCGCGAACGGCGGGCGACACTGGGAGGTGCAGCAGACCGGCTATGAGGCGCCGCTTTTCGCTGTCGGGTCTGCGTGTCCCACCTGTCCGCTCTACGCCTGTGGCGGCAGGGGGCTGGTGCTTCAGTCGACTGATGGTGGGCATACGTGGAGCAAGGTCGGCCTGGCCAGACCCGTGTACTCGTATCTGCGCGATCTGGTCTTTCCCGGACAGGGTGAACCCTTCTTCGTTGGCACGCAAGGCACGCTGGTTGGAGCAGGAGTATAGCTGGTCATTTAGAGTAGAAGCGTGAGGCAGGGCAGCCGTCAGCCGAGGGACGGGTTACCGCAGGCTACTGATTCGGACAACGGGCAGCGAGGAGGGGAGGGCATGTCTGCACAGGAATCCGGTATCCATCAGACCGAGCCTCGCTTTGTCGGCGCACTCATGCGCTACCGTCTGCCCATCCTCGGGCTGATTTTTGCGCTGACGGTCCTCTTTGCCGCACAATTGCCCCACCTCAGGATGTATAGTGAATTCAACGATCTCCTGCCGCAGAACCATGCCTATATCCAACTCCATAACGAGGTGCGCGATATCTTTGGCGGCGCCAACATCGTGATCTTGGCCGTCGAGGTCGAAAGCGGTGATATTTTTCGGCCCGAGGTACTGGAAACCTTGTACCACATTACCCAAGAAGTCGATCTGCTGCCTGGGGTGGACCACAATCAAATCGCTTCCTTAACCCACCAAAAAGTCCGTAAGATCTGGATTACGGACACGGGGATGGTGCTGTCCGAGTCGTTCTATGAGCCGCAGAACCCGCCTCGCGGAGACGGGCTCGACCGGCTGCGCGAGGACGTCGTCTCGAGTCCGCGCGTGTATGGGCGCTTGGTTGCGCCGAATTTACGTTCGGCCCTGGTGACCGCCCATTTTCACGAGGGCCAGCTTGACTATGAACGGATTTTTGCCGGCTTGCAAAAGATCCGCTCCCAATACAGCCGGCCCGGGGTACGAATCTATGCGACCGGTCAGCCTGTCCTGATGGGCTGGGTGTATTACTATCTGGATGAACTGCTCCTGATCTTCTCGCTGACCGGCGGCGTCATCATCTCGCTGCTGACGTATTATTTTCGTCGTCTCTTCGGGGTATTGGTACCCTTGCTGTGCGCCACGCTGAGCGCCATTTGGGGACTCGGGTTCTGTGCGTTCATGGGTTATAACCTCGACCCGCTCACCCTGGTCATCCCGGTGTTGGTGTCCGCGCGGGCCATCAGCCATGCCGTGCAGTTCGTCGAGCGCTTTTACGAAGAGCTGGAGCACTTGAGGGATCGGGAGGCGGCAAGTCGGGCGACGATGGCCGAAATGTGCCTGCCCGGCTTACTCGGTGTGGTGACCGACGCCACCGGTCTGGTGCTGATTGCGGTCGGAGCGTTCCCGCTCAACACCAAACTCGCGTTTTACAGTACCTTCTGGGCGGCGAGCATTGCCGCCACGGTCATCCTGCTGGTGCCCTTGCTGCTGGTCTCCTTGCCCCTGCCGCGAGACCTGCGGCTGAAGCATAATGCCCTGCGGCGGATACTACCGGCTATTGCCCGGGTGTGTACGCAGCGGGGCGCGGCGAAAGTGATTGTCGGGCTGTCGGCCGTGCTGCTCGTGCTGGGGTTATACGCGAGTTCCTGGCTGGTGGTAGGGACCGCGCGGCCCGGTTCGCCCATCCTCTATCCGGACGCGGACTATAACATGTCGGCGGCGATGATTAACCGGGAGTTTCCCGGCTCCGAAGAGTTGTTCGTGGTCGTGGAAACGCCTCAGCAGGGCAATATCAAAGACCCCCGCGTCTTGCGCTATCTGGAGAAGTTCCAGCAGTATATGCTGGACGACCCCGAGGTGGGTGGTACGAAATCCATTGTTGATCTGGTCAAACTGGTCAACCAGATCAACCACCACGACGACCCGAAGTGGGCCCAGATTCCCCACGATGCCGCGTTTGTGGGCGGCGTATTGTTTTCCTATATGGCCTCGGCGCCCATTCCGGGTAGCCTGGACGAGTATATTGACGCCCATGAGCGCCGGGCGAATGTTGTGTTTTACTATAAAGACCATCGGGGCCCGACCATCGCCCGGGCGATTGAGCGGGTCAATGCCTTTCTCACCGCCTTCCCGCCGGACGGCGTGACCCTGCGTCTGGCCGGTGGGCTGATGGGAGTCACGGCGGCCATGAATGAGGAAATCATCGCCTCCAACCTCACGATCACGACGCTCGTCTTCGTGGCCGTCTTTTGCCTGATGACCGCCGGCTATCGCTCGCTGGTGGCGGCGGTTCTCGTGTCCGCCCCGCTCGCTCTGGCGACGATCTCCGGGGAGGCCTTTCTCGCCCTGATGGGCGTCGGCCTCAATGTCAATACCGCGCCGGTAGTCGCGGTGGGCATTGGCGTAGGCGTTGATTATGCTATCTATCTAATGGATCGGATTAAGCAGGAGTACGCCCGATTAGGGGACCTCCAAGCGGCGGCCCAGGAGGCGATCTCCACCGCCGGGATGGCGGTCACCTTCACGGCCAGTACTCTGGTGGGCGGCATCATCTTTTGGGCGTTTCTTTCGAGTCTCCGCTTTCAGGCCGAGATGAGCCTGTTATTATCGGTTCTTATGGTGGCAAATATGATCGGCGCGATGCTCCTCTTACCGGCGCTGACCGTCCTGGTTCGACCCGCGTTTATCGTCCAGGCCGAAGGAGTAAGCGAAAAAGGGAAGGGCCGCGTCAATACTACACCAGCACAAGAAGCAGGAGGGATAGGTTAGCAGCAGCAAGGAGTGGGGAATAACGACGGGGCCGAGTCGAATAGCGTCCGGAGTCAGACAACGCGACTCAGTGTGACTCAGGCCTCAACACTGTCAGGGAAAGGAGGGACCACCGTGAGTATCAGAAGAAGGGCGAGCCTTTGGCCGCTCGTCGTCACCACGTTCTTCTTGGGAACCACTTTGGGATTCAATCCGTCGGTCGTCTGGGCTATTGAGACGACGATCGCCGGGAAATCTGTCAGGGTGAATGGCTTCGTCGAGTCTCTGAATATTTTCCGTTCCGAAGACTTTAACGACAGTCCCGAGCTCACCCAAAACCGGAACACAGCTGAACTTGAGGTCGATATCGAACTGCTGAACGATTGGAGCCCGCTTGCCTTCTGGACCGTCTTCTTTGACGGTCGTTTTTCCTACGATGGGGTCTACGACCTGAACGACAACGAATTCGGTAATGATGCCGGGGGGCGCTTACCGGGGCTGCCCGATCAGATCCCCGGTTTTGGTCCGAACCGGGGGTTTCGTCTGCTGGGGAAACCCCCGTTGCAGTTCGCCGTCCCGGTGCGGCCGGATGACCCGCGCGGGAGACTGTCCGGCTATATGGCCGACGACCTTGACGATCTCCGCTATCGTTTTGAGCTCCGGGAGATGTATACCGACCTGGAATTCGAGGATGTCTTCGGGACGGGGGATAATATTTTCCTGCGTATCGGCAAACAGCCCATCGTGTGGGGCCGCGCCGATTTGTTTCGCCTGCTCGATGTCATCAACCCGGTGGACTATGGCCGGCACCTCTTTATCGAAGACTATGAGCTGATCCGCAAACCCTTGTGGGCGACCCAGGCGGTGTGGAAGTTCGGACCGGTCGGCCCCTTTGCCGACCTGAACCTGGAGTTTGACTGGATCTGGCAGGAATTTGAGTTTGCGGATTTGGGTCAGGGCGGGACGCCCCATCCCATTCTCGGGGCCGGCGACTTCTTCCGAGCCAATAAACTCCTTTTCGATCAGGGCGGGTTTCTCTTTGTGGACGGACAGCCGATTGGGATCGATCCGGCGACCGGCGCGCCCTTGCCCTACGCCTTTGGCGGCGCGGCTTTTCCCCCCGGCGTGGTTGGCGTCCGGGGCGTGCATAAGCCGACGAACAAGCTCGGCAATAATCAGTTCGGGGTCCGGGTCGAGGGCGTGTATGGCGAGGTCGGCTTCTCGCTCAACTATTTTCACGGCCGGCAACAACTGCCCTCCTTGCGCGGGCTGGCCCCGAACTTCATCCCCGCCGGTGCGATCCATTTCCCGACCATCGAGGTTTTGGGCGGTTCGGCCGACTGGGCCGATCACTGGACGGGTTCAACCTGGCGCTTTGAGTTCACCCGCACGCACGGCGAAGAGTTTCCGAACACGCTCAGCCCGCGTCTCTTCAAGCAGTCGGATACCGTGCGCTATCTGTTTGGGTGGGACCGGCCCACTTTTCTGCACGCGCTGAACCCGTACCGGACGTTTGTCTTCTCGGGTCAGGCCTTCTTTACGCATCTGATCCATCACGAGAGTTCCGGGTCGCGCCGAGGGATGCCCGACCCGGATATGAATGTGGTCTTTACGCTCTTGGTTCAAGGCTTCTATATGTCAGACCGGATCATTCCTCAGATCGCCCAGGCCTATGACTACCGTGGCAACGGCTATCTGCTCTTATCCAATGTGCAGTTCATTTGGACCGACCATATCGATTTTACCCTGGGCTCGAATTTTTTCTTTGGCAAGCAGAAGAAGTTTGATACGCTGCTGGGCTTTCCCTCGGAGGAGCCGTTCGGGCGCTTCCGCGAAGGAGTTATCAGCACGTTTCGTGACCGGCACGAATTCTTTTTCAAGGTGCGCTATCGATTCTAGGCAGGCGTTGAGCGACGACACAGAAGGAGGGTGTGATGAACAAGGACGCTCAGAATAGCAGAAGATATTTTCGTACGTATGCGGCCATTATGGTGTGTGCGCTGCTCGGCACGGCCGGCTGGCCGGCTGCGGTGTGGGCCGAGTTATCCGAGGATACGATTCAGGAAACCTTCTATCCCTACCGTCACGGCGCTCCCCAGGTACCAGGGATCGAGCCGGGTGTGGTGATCAACCAGAGCAACTGGGAGGTGGCCAAGGAGGTCATGTATCCCGAGTATCTCGATCTCGTCAAAAAGGGCTGGGTGGAGATCAAGGTCGGCGAGACCATACCTTTTAGCCTGCCTGAGGAATATGTCGAGGCGACTCGGAAATATGCCGAGCAAGTGACGCTTTCGCCCGAGGGCTATTTACAGAATTATGTCGCCGGACTCGCCTTTCCTGGGCAACCCGACCCCAGCGATCCGCAGGCTGGTATCAAGCTGGCGTGGAGTTTTAAGCGCGGCTTTAACTGGGGCGATAATGCCTGCATCTGCCCCTTCTACTGGTCCTTCGTCAAAGGGGACGGCACGATCGAGAAGACCATCAACTTCGATTTTTACTTTCTCAACTTCAAACATCGGGTCAGACACGACCCGATACCCGAGGTCTTGCCCAACCCCCAGGATTTGTTTCGCGGCATCTATGCCCGGGTGTACGAACCTTTTGACCTCAAGGATACCCAGGTCTTGATCTGGCAGTATGAGGACGAGCGCAAACGCGACGACTCGTGGCTGTATCTCGGGTTTCAGCGCCGTGTCCGGCGTCTGTCCCAGGAACAGCGGGCCGATTCGTTCCTGGGAACCAACATCTTTGTTGATGATTTTGAGGGCTACGAGGGCCGGGTCACCGATATGAACTGGGAGTATAAGGGCGAAAAAATCCTGTTGATGCCCATGTATAAGCATAACGAAATGGAATTCAAGCTGCCCGATTATCCGATCTCCGGTAACACCGATAACGAGGGCTATCATTACATCGAGTTCGGTGGTCGAGCCGGATGGTTCCCCAATATTACCTGGCAACTGCGCAAGGTCTACGTTATCGAGGTGACGCCGAAGGACCCGGCCTATCCGTATTCCAAACGGGTGTGGTTCCAAGACGCGGAACAGTACACGAACCCGCTGAGCTTTATCTACGATCGCAAGGGTGACCTGTGGAAGATCTTTGTGATTGGCAAATCCCATCCGGATTACCATCTGCCGGTCAATCAGGGGGCGGGTGCCAACATCGACAACTCGGTCCATATGATTGATGTCCAGCGCGATCATGCCACCCTGCTACGTTTTAAGGGCCATATTGAAAAGCAGCGCCCCGAGCTGTTTACCGTACAAAACCTGCGGCAGGGCCGCTAGGAAAAAAGCGGGCCTCAGACGCCTGCCTTGGTCACGCGTCTGAGGCCGTTCTCAAAATCGGTAGGTGTAGCGTACCTTGAAGCGGCCCTCGCGGCCGATGGAGCGGAAGCCGCTCTCCTCGGCGTCCAGCCAGCGCTGGTTGAAGACCAGAAATATGTCATTGCCCGGTTCGATGATCCAGCGGATGCGCGTGCTGAGGCTGAACACGTCCGACACGTTGTCATACTGGATCAGGCTGAACCAGGACAGGTTGGGGTTGACGGCCACATCCAGCCGCAGCCGCAACAGCCGCACGATGAAGTTGCCTTCGGGCAGCCGGACATCGTTCTGTTGGTATTCAGGGCTCAGGAACAGCCGCGGGCCGGGCTGGAAATTGAGACGCAGTATCCAGCTCTCCCGCCTGCCGCTGTAATAGTCGCCCCAGTAGTGGGCCAGACTGGCCGACAGTTTGCGTTTATCCGCGGTCTCGGCCTGGGCCATATAGCGGCGGAAGGTGTAGCGGTCGGGCGCCAGGCTGACGCCACGGCTGATCTCAAAATCTTCGGTCAGACGTTCAAACTGCTGCCAGGTCCGAAACATGAGCGTATCGCCGCTCTCAAAGCGCCACTCGCAGGGAAAAACGATATTACGGGTGAGGAGTTGGTTCGTAGCCTGGTCGGTAATATAATTGCCGTCAAAGGCGCACGCGACTTGCCGCGTGCTCCGGTGCTTGGGACGGGGCGCCGCCTGGACGAACCAGCCAAACCGCCGAATGCCCGTACGCGGCACAAAGCCCAGGCTGGCTTCAAAATCCCGTTGCACCTCGCGATAGGTACCGAATATATTCCACGTATCGTTGGGAAGATTGATCTGACCACCCCAGGCCCAGTTCTTGCGCGCTGTCGGACGAAAACTCTTTAACACAAACGAAGAGACGGTGAGATTTCTCGTTCCCAGAAACCTGGTTGTTTTATACAGGAAGTCGTGTCCGTACAGGCCGCTCGCGTCCCCGTTCTCCGGTGTCCGACGGGTCGCGATCAGGCCCAGCGACGCCTGTTCCCCGAGGTCGCGCTTGAGCCGGACCACGCTGAAATTCTCGCCCGGTACGGGATCGCGTTCCTGGGTCTGGGCGCTGAGTAT
This sequence comes from Binatia bacterium, assembly GCA_963664395.2. GTDB lineage: Bacteria > Desulfobacterota > Binatia > Bin18 > Bin18 > Bin18. The sequence goes on from OY761159.2 coordinate 1,564,514, forward strand.
CCCCAGGGAATACTTGCCAACCCGGCCGCTGAGTTTCGCGCCGCCGATCAGATCAACCGGTTTGCCGTCGTCGGCAATACCGACGCGCCGGCTGAAAAATGGAATAATCACCAACGGACCCGAGGTCGGGGTCAGTCCGTCAACCGCAAAATTGGGCGCGTCCTCCAGAAAGAACTGCCGCTTTTCGGGAAAGAAGAGTGAAAATCGCGTCAGGTTGACCTGGGCGTCGTCCGTCTCGGCTTCGGAAAAATCGGTATTGAGCGTCAGGCTGAGTGTCAGGCCGGGGCTGGGTTTGTAGAACAGGTCAAAACCCGGCTTAAAGGACGCGGCATCGCGGCGCACCTCGGTGGTCAGAAAAGGCGAAAAATCGATCCCCAGGCCCTGGGACCTACCGTGCAGTCCGGTGAGTTGGCCGGCGCGCGAGACCCGGTTGAAGTTCAGGTTCTGGAGGTAGCCGCTCCAGACCGTTTCTTCGTTCACCCGCTTGATGATGCGCTGGACGTTGAAGCCCCAGCTTGATTGTCCCGGGGCATAGCTCAGGGTCTGAAACGGAATTTCAAATTCCGCGCTCCAGCCGCTCGGCGAGCGCGCGGTCTTCACGTTCCAGATGCCGTTCCAGTCCCGGTTTTCGGTCTCACCCTCGTCGCCGATGAGTTCATCCACTCGCGCGCCAACCGAGTTGGTTTGAAATTTGAACGCATTGCGATGATCCGAAAACGTATCGAACAAAAGCGTCACCCGATCGTCGGCGGCCAGATCCGCGTCCCGGTTGAAGCGGGTGGCAACCGCCGCACTCACGTCCGAGTCGTGACAGCGCACCCCGACGTAGAGATGGGTCGCCGTGTACAGGACGCGCACCTCGGTCGGCTGGGAGGCCGGGGCGCCTTCGTCAGGTTCGCGTTGGCGGAAGTCGTCGCCGACCGGCGCACTTTGCCAGGCCGGCTCGTTCAGCCGACCGTCGAGGATAATGGACTGGGGAATCCGCACGGCCTGCAACGCGACCGGAGCCAGCACCGAGACCTCCATATCCTCAAGGGGAATGGGCTGGAGGGTACGCCTGGCCGGCGACGCTGGCGTATCGGCCGCGGCCGTGGCGGTCAGCGCCAGCACGACCAGGGTCGCGGTGAGCAGAGAGATGCGCGGCTTCAGTCGTCTTCCCTGAACAGCGCGTCGCGCCAGTCGAGCGCAGCGCGCAGGCCTTTTTCCTTCCGGATCTGGTTAAAGGTTTCCTGCTCTTGCGTCCGGGTTGTGTCAAACATGACAACCAAATCGAGATTCTGATAGATGCTGTTCAGAAAGCCCATGTTCTCATACGCCCGGTTAATGGCCGCCTTGTTAAACTTCACACCCACCTGAGCGATCTTCACCAGTTTGCGGGCCGTCTTCTCACACTCGTGCATGAGCTGGTCGTGCGGTACGACGCGGTTGATCATGCCCAGGCGTTCAGCCTCTTGGGCGGAGATCATTTCCCCGGTCAGGAGCAGCTCTTTTGCCTTGGCAAACCCGACGCTGAACGGCGTGATCAGGACCGGGGGGCCGGTCCCAAACCGGATTTCCGGTTCGCCCAACACCGCTTGCTCAGAGGCGATTTTAATGTCGCATAACTGGGCGAGTTCACACGCGCCAGCCAGGGCATAGCCGTTAATCGCGGCGATATACGGTTTGCCGGAATGCCAGATCTTGAGAAAAATATCGATGTTATACTTCAAATCAGACCGCCAGCTATCCGCGGAGCGGTCGTAGAGTTCGGGCTCACCTTCCGGCGGCGCGATATTGAACCCCGCGGAAAACGCCCGCCCGGCTCCGGTCAGAATCACGACCCGGATGTCATCATCGGCTTCAATCGCATCGAGCGCCTCGCCCAATTCGGCCATCAGTTCCTTGCTGAGGGAGTTGAGCTTGCTGGGCCGGTTGAGGGTCAGATAGCCGATGGCATCCTTTTTCTCGAATATCAGGTTCTGATACGTCATATCCCCTCCTACCCAACAAAGAGTAAACGTGTCCGGCAATTACATCTGAGTGGAGGATACGTTCACTCTTTTTGAACCATAGCGAACCAGTCCGAACAGTCTAGCCCGTCTCCGCTCCTCTTGCCCTCGCAGGAGAAAATCTCCAGACTCGATCACACGAAAGATTGGGACGAGTCATGCTGACCTCAGATCTCCTGCTGACGCGGACCGAAGGGCCGTATCTCTATCCACGCTATGTGCGGACCGACGCGCCGCGCTTTACGCGGATGGCCGAGGAGCTGATCGCCATCTATGCCGCGCATACAGGCAAACCCAGGCGGGAGCTGACCACGGCGCTCAACCAGTACGCGGAAGACCGGACCGACTTTCGCATCCAGCGTGGGCTGGCCAAGCTGCTGCGCGATGACCGGTGTGAATTTGAGGAGCAGACGATTGCGCCGCCGCTGGAAATCCGCCGTCGCCTGTTCGCCTTGGCTCGCGAAAACCATCCCGTTGTCTTACAGCCCGACTTTATCCACCCCGTGACCAAAGACGAGTTGATCGCTGAGGTCGCGCGCGAGTACAAAGCCGAGCCGGAACAGGTCGCGTGGGCACTCTACGCCGACCTGGCCGAGAACCATATCCTGACGCGCTTTGACCCGCCCGAGCCGGCGTGGCTGCTCCAACGCTATAATGTCGCCCTGGCGCAGGCGCTGCTGTATCGCTGCGTACGGATGAAGCTGTCGGTCTTTCGCAACATCCCGAGCCGCTACAAGCAGCTCTTTAAGTTCATCAAATTCTATCAGCTCATGCACGCCATTGAGGGCGATCTTGACAGTGGCTATGAGATTCTGCTGGACGGGCCGGTCAGCATGTTCCGCTTATCCCAGAAGTATGGCCTCAAGCTGGCCGTCTTCCTGCCGGCCCTGCTGCTGTGTACCCGCTGGAAGATGGAGGCCGAGATTGTCACCGCCGAGGGCGAGCAGCGTTACTTCCCCCTCGACGAGAGTAGCAATCTCGTCTCTCACTATCGTGACAGCACGATGTATGACTCTCTGCTCGAAAAGACCTTTGCCGAACGCTTTCACGCGATTGATAGCGACTGGGATATTGAACGCGAAGTGGCCATCATCAATCTGAAAGAAACCGTCTTTATTCCGGACTTCGCCTTTCGGCACACAGACGGGCGCACCGCGCTCATGGAAATCGTGGGCTATTGGCGGCCGGAGTATCTAAAAAAAAACTTATGAAGCTGCGCCGTTCAGGCCGGGAAGACATGGTGATTGCCGTGTCGGCCAACCTGAACGTCAGCCAGGACGACTTCACCGACGTTCCGGGCAGGGTGTTCTTTTTTAAGAACCGGATTAATCCCGAAGAAGTCATTGCCCGGCTTGAGCAAGTAGGGCGGGATGCCCGTCACGAAACATAGAGGAGGAGAAGCCCATGTCTGTCATCGCGTATGAAAAACGTGATCGGATCGCCTATGTCACCATTAACCGCCCGGAAGCCATGAATGCCCTCGGACCGGCCCACAATCAGGAACTCATCGAAGTCTGGACCGACTTTCGCGACGACCCGGACGTCTGGGTCGCTATCCTCACCGGGAGTGGCGAGCGGGCCTTTTGCGCCGGGGCCGACCTCAAGACCTATACGCCGAGTATTGGCAGCGGCAATCCGTACTCGGTCAGACAGGTTGCCAACGGCCTGGGATTTGGGGGCATCACCCGTGGCCTCGAAATCTGGAAGCCGATTATTGGGGCTGTCAATGGCTACGCCTTAGCCGGAGGATTAGAACTGGCGCTGGCGTGTGATATTCGCGTGGCGTCGGACAACGCCCAGTTCGGCTGCTCTGAGGTCAAGCGGGGGTTTCATCATTGTGATGGTGGAACGGTCCGTTTGCCGCTGATCGTCGGCTTGGCCAATGCCCTCAAGATGCAGCTCACCGGGGAGCCGATTGATGCCCAGGAAGCCCTGCGGATCGGTCTGGTGAGTGAGGTCGTGCCCACCGCGGAACTCATCCCAACCGCCGAGCGCTATGCCCGGACCATTCTGCGCAACAGCCCGCTGGGCGTGCGGTCGGCCAAAGAATCCATGCTGCGCAGCCTCGGCCGCGTGCTTGAAGACGCCCTGCGGTTTGAGAACATCTTATTCTCGACGCTGACGCAGACCCAGGATTATACCGAAGGCCCACGCGCGTTTGCGGAAAAGCGCCCGCCCGAGTGGAAAGGACAGTAGGGGCGAGGGCGGTCGGCCCTACTGTCGCCTCGCGCCGGTAACGGTACGATATTGGTATACGGGAACAACTCCGTCTTCCGTCCCAGCCGGCGGTGGTTCCCCTATTCAAAGCCCATCGTGTTTTTTTCTCTATCTCTCATAGTTGCCGACGGTAGAGACTATCCGCAGCCTCATTGTGTCAAGTGCCCTGTTCCCAGGGTAGTGTCTCCCTTCCGCGCTTCCAAGCCGCTCCGCAGGACGCCCGCCCGCCCCCACTGCTGGAAGCGGCGCTGGCACGTCTGGTAGGGAGGAAGCCGCTCCGGTCAGTCCTGCCCCCGCGCCCCAGAGCGGAGAATCCACAAAATCCCACTGTGTCGTAATTTCCTCCCATTTTGGAGGCGACAGGAGCGGCCGGACTGTGTAAGGATTCACAGCGAAGCACTACCCTGCCCATACCCCTCCACTCCTGCTCGGGAGGCGCGTCTCGGGCGGCGGGCTGACTTCTCCAGGGCTATGGTCTATTTTTCGGCGCTTTGTCGGCGGCGAGTGATGCCGCATTAACAGTCCGGTCCGGCGAGACCGGGGTGCCGAGGGGCACGTAAGGGAGAGACGATGGTACACGATCAGCGAATCCAGCGTGGGGCGGCCCCTTTTTCAAGGTGCAAGGCTGAAGGGGGCCGGGGCGGCTGGTCCGTTGGCGGGCTGGGGGTGGTGCTGTTCCTGCTGGCGGCCTTCGTGGTTCCCTCTAGCGGAGTAGAGGGGGAGCCGCGGGGGGTGGTCGAGAATCCGGGGGCCAACTCGTATCAGAGTGGCCTCGGCCTCATTTCGGGCTGGGTGTGTGAGGCCGACTTAGTGGAGATTGAGATTGGGGACTTTCTGCCGCAAGCGGCTGCGTATGGCACCGAGCGAATGGACACGGCCGGGGTGTGTGGGGACGCGGACAACGGCTTTGGCTTACTCTTCAACTGGAACCTGCTGGGGGCCGGCGAGCATACGGTACGGGTGCTGGCCGATGGGGAAGAGGTTGGGCAAGCGACCTTCACGGTGACGACGCTGGACGCGGAGTTTCTGAGCGGGGCTGAGGGGGAATGTGTGGCCGAGGACTTCCCGGCGATGGGCCGGACCGTGACCTTGGAATGGCAACAGACCAGTCAGAATTTTGTGATCGCGGGCGGGAGTGCCCCGGCAAGGGCTCACACCGGCACCCGGCCGAGTGGTCTGACGGGGTATCTGGAGAATCCGGGGGCCAATTCGTATCAGAGTGGCATCGGAGTGATTTCGGGCTGGGTGTGTGACGCCGACACAGTCGAGATTGAAATTGGGACCACCGGGCGGCAGGCGGCCGCGTATGGGACCGAGCGGCTCGATACGGAGTCGATGTGTGGCGATATGGACAATGGCTTTGGGTTGTTGTTCAACTGGAATCTGTTGGGCGAGGGCGAGCATGAGGTGGTGGCATGGGTGGATGGCCTTGAGTTGGGGCGGGCCACGGTGCGGGTGACGACGCTGGGGGCGGAGTTTCTGCGGGATGTGGAGGGGGCATGTATGGTCGAGGACTTCCCGGATATGGGACAGACCGTGACCTTGGAATGGCAACAGAATAGTCAGAACTTCGTGATTGCCGGGTATGAGGCGGTGGACGAGGGCGGCACGCCGTCCGAGGAGCCGCGCGGGTCGGCAACGGGAGGCGGGTCGGCAACGGGAGGCGGGTCGGCAACGGGAGGCGGGTCATCGGCGTCGGAGGGCAGGTCGTCAACGGGGGACAGTTCTTCGTCGTCCGGGGGGTCAGGTCAGTCGTCTGAGGAGAATACGCCGACTCCGTCAAGCGGGTCATCGTCCGGGAGTGAGACCACCACGACCGATGAGGAGGACGGGTCATCTGAGGAGGACGGGTCATCTGAGGAGGACGGGTCGGCGTCCGGGAAAGGGAGTGAGACCACCACGACCGATGATTCGTCGGTCGCTATCGAATCTCAGGGGGTATTGCTGCCCGTCACACCGACCTACGGCACGGTCGCCCCGGCGGGAGATGAGAGCTGGTGGGCGGTGGATTTAGGGGCGGATGGAGAATATCTGTTTGAGGTAAAGCCGGGGGGCGCGGACCCCTTGGCCGACCCGCACCTGGTCGGGCTCTATAACGAGGAGAGGCAGCTAATGGAGGGCACGGGGGCCGCCCCTGCGGGGGCGCGCACTCAAGCCATACTCACGGTCAAGGAGTGGGGGCGGTACTATATTGCGGTGGGTAGTCGGAGCGGGGAGCAGACTGGCAGCTATGAACTCGCGATGTATGTCATCACGCCGCCGTCGCGAGTCTCGTCGCCCGATGATTTTCCGAGGGACACGAGCACCACGGGACGCCTGGTGGTCGGGCAGGAGGTGACAGGGGAGCTTAGCACCTCACCCATCGTGGACGATGACTGGTTTGGGGTGGATCTGGAGCGGGGCTACGAGTACACGTTCGAGGTGCGGGGTGGGGACACGATGCCGGCCGAGTTTGCGACGGTGAGACGGCTGTCAGACGAGCAGGGGCGATTCATCGGGATTACGAATACGAACTTTAATCGCCCCCGGCTGGTTTTCACAGCCCGGCGGACGGGGCGCTATTATGTTGAGGTCACCTCGATCGCCACCTCGATAACAGCGGCTCTGCGGGACACCGGCGGCAGCTACGTGTTGACGGTGACGGCCAAGGCGGTGACGTTGTCCTCAGTGCCGGAGCCGGACGATGACTATGGGGAGGCGACGGATGCCACGACAGCACAACTCTTGGTAGGGGGGACGGTGACGGGGATAGTCAACTATATGAACGACCTGACCTATGGGTACGATCGGGATGTGTTTGCCCTGGAGTTGGTGGCGGGTCAGACCTATCGGATGGATATACAGCGAACCAGCGGCACCTACTGGAGACCCGACCTGGAGGGGATTCATGATGCCTCCGGCACGCTGATTCCCGACACGGCGGAGGCGGACTATCTTGTGTCAGGCGCCTGGCGCCTGTGGTTCAAGGCGACCACGACCGGCACACATTATATCGCGGTGAGCGGCACCGCCAGCTCACATTCCGGGGGACAAGTGCACGGTTATCGGCTGTCGGTTGTGGCCATGGAGCTATCCGACGACTACGCCGCCGACACCACGACGACGGGGCGGGTTGCGGTGGGCGGTTCGGTGACAGGCAGCTTTGAGCGAGCACGGGATGAGGACTGGTTTGCGGTGGAGCTGGAGGCCGGCACGGACTATCAGATCAATCTGAAGAAAGACCCCTATGATACCGACCCCCGCTTAGTCGGGGTCTACGATGCACAGGGTACCCGGCTGCCCCACGTCACGAGAGATGAAGGGGTCCCATACGGGAACCAGTATGGGAGGTATGGGCGCCTGTATGTGACGCCGGCCGAGGCGGAGACGTATTACATTGCCGTCCGCAGTCACTATGACGAATACGAGTACGAAGTGGAGGTGGTTGAATATACCGGGGAGTTGGCGGACCTCCCGACGGATACGAGCACGCCGAAGCGGGTTGAGGTCGGGACTGAAAGCTCGGTGACGGGCAGTATTGACCCCATTTTCTTATACGATAAATCAAGCAGCGACGCGGATTGGTGGGCGGTGGAGTTCGTGGCGGGTCAGACCTATCGGATTGAGGTGAAGACGGGGGGGTGGAGCGGGTATTGGGGTTGGCGTTCGTGGGCTGCCTTCCTGCCGGGGGTTTACAATGCGCAGGGCACCCGGATTGCCGACACGGCGGGGCCGGATTACCGCCTCAGTCATTTCCACCGCCGTCGGTGGTTCACCGCGACCACGACCGGCCCGCATTATATCGCGGTGAGGGGCTGGCTCGATGTCCTACATCCCGGGGCCGGCCCAAGCCCGGCTCATTATAGGCTATCGGTCGTGGCGGATACGCTGCCCGCCGACGACTATCCGGCCGACACCACGACCACGGGGCAGGTGACGGTGGGGGGGACGGTGAAGGGCCAAACTGAGCATCCGGGGGATGTGGACTGGTTTGCGGTGAAGTTGGAGGCCGCTGTCATCTACCGGATTGAGCTGAAGCGCCAGCCGGATCCTCTGGACCCTGTCCTGACAGGGGTTTACACAGACGAGGGGACCCTGCTGCCCGGCACCACGGATGACGATGGGGGCCGCAACGGGACGCGGGTGTATGTGACGCCGTCCGTATCGGGGAAGTATTACATTGGCGCTCGCGGGGATGGGGGAGATGGGGAATATGAGCTGGGGGTGTATATCGCTGACAAGGCGGACGACTTTGCCCCTGACACCACCACGACGGGGAGAGTCACGGTGGGGGGCTCGGTCACGGGCGAGATTGAAGCGGCCGACGACCTGGATTTGTTTGCGGTGGAGCTCACTGCCGGAACGACTTACCGGATAGAGATGGAGGGTAGCGCCACGAGCCAGGGTACACTGACGAGTCCACTGCTAGGTAGTATCTTTAACAGTAGGGGCAAGGTGATCGGCGGCGTGGGCAGAACCGCCGGGGACTGGACGGCTTCGTATACCGGGACCCATTACATCATGGTTGAGGCCGCTTATCAGAGGACCGGGACCTACCGACTGTCGGTGACGGAGCAGGAGTAGGGCGGGGAAGGGGGACCGGCGCCCCCATACAGAAGCGGAGACAGGCACGGGGCGGGAGGATTGTCACAGTGAAGGACCCCGAGCCGTGGTCTCATAAAGAGCAGCGGCGCAAGAGAAGGCTACAGCCCCGTCCGTTTTTTTCGCCCCGATGAAGGGGGCATCGCTGAAACACTCGCTGAGGTCCACCTCGCCCCGCGTCCGTACCTCCTCGGCCAGCGCCTCCAAGACGCCCCGCAGGACGCCCGCCCGCCCCCACTGCTGGAAGCGGCAAGGGCAGGTCTGGTAGGGGGGAAACCGCTCCGGTCAGTCCTGCCCCCGCGCCCCAGAGCGGAGAATCCACAAAATCCCACCGTGTGGTGATTTCCTCCCATTTTGGAGGCGCCAGGAGCGACCGGATTGTGTAGTGTTTTGCTGGCGGCGGGTGATGCCGCATCAACAGTCTGGTCCGGCGAGACCGGGGTGCCGAGGGGCACGTAAGGGAGAGATGATGGTACACGATCAGCGAATCCAGCGCAGGGCGGCTTCTTTTTCAAGGTGCAAGGCTGAAGGGGGCCGAGGCGGCTGGTCCGTTGGCGGGCTGGGGGCGGTGCTGTTCCTGCTGGCGGCCTTCGTGGTGCCCTCTAGCGGCGTAGACGGGGAGCCGCGGGGGATGGTCGAGAATCCGGGGCCCAACTCGTATCAGAGTGGGATTGGGGTGATCTCGGGCTGGGTGTGTGCGGCGGAGGCGGTGGAGATTGAGATTGGGGACTTTCTGCCGCAAGCGGCTGCGTATGGCACCGAGCGAATGGACACGGCCGGGGTGTGTGGGGACGCGGACAACGGCTTTGGCTTACTCTTCAACTGGAACCTGCTGGGGGCCGGCGAGCATACGGTACGGGTGCTGGCCGATGGGGAAGAGGTCGGGCAGGCGACCTTCACGGTGACCACGCTGGGAGAGGAGTTTGTCCGGGGGGCGGAGGGGCGGGTCAGGGTTGAGGACTTTCCGAGTACGGGGGAAGCCGTGCAATTAGTGTGGCAAGAAAGTTTACAGAACTTCGTGCTCGCCACGGGGGCCGCGCCCGCCGGGGTGAACCGCGCCGGGGTAGCGGGCGTAGGGTATCTGGAGAATCCGGGGGCCAATTCGTATCAGAGTGGGATTGGGGTGATCTCGGGCTGGGTGTGTGCGGCCGACTTAGTGGAGATTGAGCTCAATGGTGCCCGCCAGCCGGCGGCGTATGGGACAGAGCGGGCGGACACCGAGAGTGTGTGTGGGGATACGGCTAACGGGTATGGCGTCTTGGTGAACTGGAACGAGTTCGGGGACGGGGCGCACACGGTACGGGTGCTGGCCGATGGGGAAGAGGTTGGGCAGGCGACCTTCACGGTGACCACGCTGGGAGAGGAGTTTGTCCGGGGGGCGGAGGGGCGGGTCAGGGTTGAGGACTTTCCGAGTACGGGGGAGCAGGTCCGGCTGAGATGGCAAGAAAGTTTACAGAACTTCGTGATTGCCGGGTATGAGGCGGTGGACGAGGGCGGCACGCCGTCCGAGGAGCCGCGCGGGTCGGCAACGGGAGGCGGGTCGGCAACGGGAGGCGGGTCATCGGCGTCGGGGGGCGGGTCATCGGCGTCGGAGGGCAGGTCGTCAACGGGGGACAGTTCTTCGTCGTCCGGGGGGTCAGGTCAGTCGTCTGAGGAGAATACGCCGACTCCGTCAAGCGGGTCATCGTCCGGGAGTGAGACCACCACGACCGATGAGGAGGACGGGTCATCTGAGGAGGACGGGTCATCTGAGGAGGACGGGTCATCTGAGGAGGACGGGTCATCGTCTGAGGAGAATACCCCGACTACACGTTCGAGGGCAGAGCAGCAGAGTGCATTGCAGAGTGTCTCCGAGCCGGCGGACGCCGACCTGCCGGCCGATACCAGTACTTCCGGGCGGGTAGTGGTGGGCGAGACTGCCACCGGCACCATCGCCGTGGTGGGCGACCGGGACTGGTTTGCGGTCACGCTCGAAGCCAGGACCGTCTACCGAATCGACCTGGAGGGCGTGGCCACGAGCCAGGGGACCCTGTCCGCACCCTGGCTGTCCGGGGTCCACGATGCGCAGGGTATTCTGCTGGACGACACCTCGGACTATTACTTTACCGAGTCGCCTAACAGCCGGGTATTCTTCACGCCCCAGACTAGCGGCAAGTACCACGTCGCTGCGGGGGGAGACATTGGCTATAGGAATGTGGGCACCTATCGGCTGGCGGTGAGTGAATTTCCAGACGACTATGCGGCCGATAGGACCACGACCGGGACGGTCAGTGTGGCCGGGAGCACCACCGGCAGGGTTGATTTTCCGAATGACCGGGACTGGTTTGCGGTCACGCTCACCGCCGGGACCGTCTACCGAATCGACCTGGAGGGCGTAGCCACGAGCCAGGGGACCCTGCCCCAACCCTTGCTGGACGGGGTCCACGATGCACAGGGTATCCGGCAGGGCGGCACCGGGGGCCATTACGGTGCCGTGTCTGACGGCCAGGTATTCTTCACGCCCCAGACTAGCGGCAAGTACTACGTCGCTGCGGGGGGAGTCGTTGGCTACAGAAATGTGGGCACCTATCGGCTGGCGGTGAGTGAATTTCCAGAAGACTATGTGGCCGATAGGACCACGACCGGGACGGTCAGTGTGGCCGGGAGCACCACCGGCAAGGTTGATTTTCCGGGCGACCGGGACTGGTTTGCGGTCACGCTCAAAGCCGGGACACCCTACTGGATTGGTACGACAGCGCAGAGAGGCTATCCTGTCCGGTACGGGGTGCATGACGCGGACGGCAACCTGATTGCCAATACCGCGGATGATAACAGTGGCAGGGACTGGGGAATCTGGGTGCTCTTTACGCCGCAGACTGACGGGCCCTATTACATCGTCACCGGGGGCAGTTATAACAGCGACTACAGACTGACGGTGATGGACGCGACCGATGATTATGCAGCGAATACGGGTACCACCGGCACGGTGACGTTGGGGAGCGTGAAAAGAGGGGAGATCGATCAGCCGGGTGACCGGGACTGGTTTGCGGTCACGCTACGCGCCCAGCGGACGTACCAGATCGACTTGCAGACCGACTTGCGGGTCCCTGTGAACCGTGTAACCAATACCCGCCCCGATCCCTATCTGTACGGGCTGTATGACACGAACGGTGACCGGATTGCCAATACCGAGGATGATGCCAGGGTGATTTTTACGCCGGAGACGGCCGGGAAGTACTACATTGAGGTCGGGGAGGTCGGGACCGGGATTGGCGCCTACCGGCTCACCGTAGTCCAGCAGGACCTGCCGGCTGATATACATACCCCGGCCACGATTGCGGTCGGTGGGTCGACCACCGACTCGACGGATGGCCCCACCGATGTGGACTGGTTCAAGGTCACCCTGGTGGCGGACACGTACTATCAGATTGATCTGAAGAGGACTGTTGGAGGAACGCTTCGTGATCCCTCTCTGCGCGGGGTGTATGACATGAACGGTACCCTGATTGCCAATACCGCGGATGATGACAGTGGCGAGTGGTCCAATAGCGTCGTGTTCTTCAAGCCCTCGGCTGACGGAATCTACTACATTGCTGCCGGCAGCGCTCGCGGCGGCGGCTACCGGCTGAGCGTGCGTGCCGTGCCCGCAGATGACTACACGGCCGATATCAGTACCACTGCCACGGTCAGTGTAGGCGGCTCAGCCACTGGCCAGCTCGAAGTGCCAGATGACAGGGACTGGTTCCGGGTTACCCTCACCGCCGGGACCACCTACCAGATTGACCAGGTTCACCAGGATGGTTATCGGAGGTGGAAGTTATGGGGGATTTATGACGCGACCGGCAATCTGATCCCCAATACCCAGGATAATAACGCTCACTTCAAGAGCCGGGTGTTCTTCACGCCCTCAACCACCGGTCCTCACTATATTGCCGCCGGCGCCACCGGGAAGTTCGTTGACCACACTCCCATAACCACCAACATACTAGTGGACTACAATGCCGCCCTCCACGTCGGCGGCTACCGGCTGAGTGTGAATATCATTACGGATGACTACACGGCCGATGCGACTACCACTGCCACGGTCAGTGTAGGAGGCGCCCCAGTCATTGGCCGGATCGAAGTGCCGGGCGACGTGGACTGGTGGGCGGTGGAGCTCACTGCCGGGACAAGCTACCGAATTGACCAGAAGAAGCGTGAATATTCGCTTAATCCCTACCTGCGCGGGATTCATGACTCGTCCGGGATTCTGATCCCCAACACCACGAACGATAACGGGGGCGAGCCGGACAACATTTTTCTCCGGAGCTACAACAGCATAGTGTACTTTACGCCCTCAAACACCGATACTTACTATATTGCCGCCGGCGCCAACGGCAGTAATCCATACAAAATCGGCTCCTACTCGCTGTCGGTGAAGGTGCAGTGAGACGGGTGTGAATGCAGCAGGGAAACGTCAGGCCACTGCGGGCCCGCTGCGCGGGCGTCCGCAGCAGGAGGGAGGGATAATGCCTACAGGCAGGTCAGTTGGAGGCACCCTATGACTTGCGTTAGAGCTTGCCTGCCGCTCGCAGCTCTTTGACCTGCGCCTCTTGTACCAGTGCACCGTCTGCATACAACGCGGCGACCTGCTCTTCCGAATAGGCCAGCTGCTCCTGCAATACCTCTTCATTATGTTCGCCCAGGAAGGCGGCCCGAAAGGGGATCTCGACGTTCGCATTAGAAAAATGAAACGGCGATTTGGCAATCGGGGTTGAGCCGAGCAGCGGGTGGGGTACGTCTTGAAACAGTCCGCGGGCTTTCAATTGCGGATGCGCCGCGGCGCCGGGAATATCCAATATCGGAGCGGATGGCACCCGGGCTTCGGCCAGAATTTTCAGTGGCGTGTCGTCGTCCTCAAACGTCTGGAGCCAGTCTTCAATATATTTACGAACCTCTGTACTCCGCTGTATACGACCCTCCATTGTGGCGTAGCGTTCGTCCGTCGTCAGTTCCGGCTTGCCCATCGCCTGGGTAAGGGCTGGCCATTGGTGACCGGCGACGGCAAAAACGAGATAGCCTTTTTTTGCCTTGTACACGCCATAGGGACATATATTAAAAAAGTCTCCACCAAAACGATGCGGCACAATGGAGCCTTGACTCATCATAAAAAGCGGGAAGTTGACGTAGTCCAGGTAGACCAGAGATTCGAGCTGCGACACGTCAATATACTGGCCCACCCCACTGGTGGCGCGGTGAAAGAGCGCGGCACAGATTGCGAGGGCACCATGAATACCCGCATTCGGGTCACCAAAATAGTTGCCAACATAGGTCGGTGGCCCATCCGGTTCACCCGTCATGGCCATCACCCCACTCTGGGCCTGAGCGATAATGTCAAAGCTGGTATGGCTGGCGTATGGCCCATCCTGCCCATAGCCTGACACCGAGCACATGATCAGTTTGGCGTTCAGCTCTTTGAGGGTGTCATAATCCAGTCCGTGCCGGGCCATGACCCCAGGACTGTAATTTTCAACAACAACGTCAGCCTTGCGCACCAGTTTATGGACGATTTCCTTTCCCTTCGGGTGCTTGATCTCAACACAGAGACTTTTCTTGCCGGCGCAGGCTGCGAGATAGAGCGCACTTTGGCCATGCTCAACAAGATGGATCTGACGTCCCAGATCACCGCCGGGCGCGCGTTCAATCTTGATCACATCCGCCCCAAGGTCGGCCAGAATCCGGGTCGCAGATGGGCCGGCGAGATATTGGGTAAAGTCGAGAACCGTGATGCCGGACAGAAGTTTCTGGGGGCCCTTCGTATTGTCAGCCATTTCTCCTCCTCAGAGTAGTCGTAATGAGATGAAGCCTGTTGAATTGTGGCTGATCAATCCATAATTGACAATGAGGCCGCAGGCATTGTCAACTTGACTCTCGTTGCCAGTCCCCTACGATAATGAGAGGCGATTGAGGGCACCGGGCCAGACACGTAGCAGAAATACATAGCGCAGCAGAAAGGATACAGCATGTTGATCAAAACCCCACGCGGCTGGGAAATTCCTGAGCGCACGGCAACCCCGGAAGACGTTTTCCTGAACCGGCGCACCTTTCTGCAAACGCTCGGGATCGCCGGTATCAGCACGCTGGGTGTGTTCGCCGGGTGTGAAAGCTTGGGCGCAAAAGAAGCCCCGCTGATTCGCGGCCTCCCCGAACCAAGTGCCAGCGCCGGCCTCTACCCGGCGCAGCGCAACGAACAGTTTACCCTGGACCGAGCGTTGACGTCCGAAGTGGACGCGGCCAATTACAATAATTTCTACGAGTTCAGCGCGCGTAAAGAGATGGTCGTGCGCCTGGTCGAGGGCTGGCAGACCCGCCCCTGGCAGGTTGAGGTGGCCGGTCTGGTGCATAAGCCACAGACCTTCGATATTGACGACCTGGTGCGGAAGATGCCGCTTGAAGAGCGCCTGTACCGCCACCGCTGCGTGGAAGCCTGGTCCATGGCCGTGCCCTGGACCGGCTTTCCCATCAAGGCGCTGGTTGATCTCGTCCAGCCGCTCGCGTCGGCCAGGTATCTGCGCATGATCACCTTTCACGACCCGCAAGCGGCACCCGGCCTGCGCAACGACACCTATCCGTGGCCGTATCACGAAGGGCTCAGCATGGCCGAGGCTACTAATGATTTGGCCCTGTTCGTAACCGGCATCTACGGCCATGAGCTGACCAAACAGCACGGAGCACCGATTCGGCTCGTGGTGCCGTGGAAGTATGGCTATAAGAGCATCAAGTCGATTGTGCGTCTGGAGTTTGTCGCAGAACAGCCCAAGACTTTCTGGAATACCCTCATCCCCTGGGAGTACTACTTTGTTGCCAACGTGAATCCCGCCATCCCGCATCCCCGTTGGTCCCAAGCGAGGGAGCGCATCCTGGGGACGAGAGAAGTCAAGGCAACCCTCCCCTACAACGGGTATGGGGAGTTTGTGACGTCTCTGTATCAGACCTGAAAACAAGCTTCTGATCCTTCGACTTCGCCCCTCCGGGCTACGCTCAGGATGCGCGGATTCTCCCTCCGTCGGTCCTGAGCGTAGCGCAGCAGAGTCGAAGGAGGACTTTTCCTCTCGGAGAGGGCTGGATAGAGCAAAACCTCCCATGTATACCCGTATCCTCTCCAGCGCTGTTTTGCTTTTCTTTTCCCTCTCCTGTTCGGTTCCCCCCGACCGCACGCCCGAGCTGAACCCCGACCCGTCGTTGCTGTATGCGGCCCACGGCCAGCCTGGGGCCTGGTTCAACCCCTGGCGACCCTCAAACAAGCGCTGGACCGATCTGTTTCGCTGGGCGGTCTCGCGCAGCGCCTATAGCGGCGAGTGGCGCGACCCGCCGCTCGTTCGGCGGGTGGACAACGACGGCCGCTCGTTTGCCTCCCCCGAAAACTCGGCCGCCATCACCTGGGTGGGCCACTCGACTTTTGCTGTCCATGACGCCGGGGATGTCTTTCTGACCGACCCCCACTTCGGAAAGCGGGCGCTTATCCCAAAGCGTTACCATCCACCCGGCGTGCCAATAACTTCGATTCCGGGGAACGCCTTTGCTGTGGTTTCTCATAATCATTACGACCATCTTGATGCGTATACGGTTGAGAACTTGCCCCAGACCCTTACCTGGTTTGTCCCTATGGGACTCGGCGAGTGGATCGAAAAGAAGGGGAGAAAGGCGGTCGAACTCGACTGGTGGCAAACCGCCAAGCACGGGCGCTGGCAGGTCACCTGCGTTCCGGTGCAACACTGGTCGCAACGCATCGAGCAATCACGAGACTCCACCCTGTGGTGTGGCTGGATCGTTGCCAATGCCGAACGGACCTATTTTTTCGCCGGTGACACCGGCTATTTTCACGGCTTTACCGAGATCGGAAAAAAATTCGGTCCGATCGATGTTGCCATGCTGCCCATTGGAGCCTATGCGCCCCGCTGGATCATGCACTATTCCCACCTGAACCCAGCCGAAGCCTATCATGCCTTTCTGGACCTCAAGGCGCGCTGGATGCTGCCCTGCCACTGGGGCACATTTCGCCTCACCGACGAGCCGTTAGACGAACCACCGCGAGAACTCCGGCGGGTCGTTGAGCAAGCCGGCGGGACGCTTGATCCAATTAAAATTTTCGCCGTTGGCGAGCGGTGGGAGATTCCGCAAGGACACTAAGAAGCGGAGGGGCACGGCTGCCGAAGGGGGGCGAGGAACCCACCCCTCCAAGGAGGGGATATCTCCAAACCCCTCTCTATTACTGCGTAAACGTTTCGATCGCCTTCCGGACGGCCTGCGCGTAGGTCTGGTCTCCGACCGGCACTGGATTGAGGATCGGCAGGTGGATACCGGCTTCGCGGAAGGCGGCGAGCTGTTCCTGGCAACGCGAGGGCGGGCCTATCACTGACAGTTCGTCCGCCATCGAGTCTGTCACGCCGTGCCCCTGACCGTCCACGAGTTGTGCCGCTTCCCCTTCAAACCCGCTGTCGTGAAACAGCTTGTTATAGAAGGGCAGGCCACCATAAAATCCTAAGTTGGCTTTGGCCGCCTGCATGGCCATGTCCATATCGTCATGAATGCAGGCCGGAATACCCGTGGTAATATCAATGTCCGCAAGCGGCCGGCCGGCTTTGGCCGCCCCTTTCTCGACCGCAGCCAACGCCCTGGGCAGCCGACTCTTGGGACACAGATACAGCATGACGCCATCCGCCAGCTCGCCGCTGAGGCTGGCCGTGCCCAAGGCCAGGGCCGCGATATAGATGGGAATGTGATGTGTTGCTGCGCGCGGTTGCATGGCCATGCCGGGCAGCTCTTTACCTGCGGCCATATCGCGTATCGCGCCAATATACTGGCGCATGAAGGTGCGTGGTTTGTCCATTTTTTCCTGGTACAACCCTTCAACAATGGGGCGGTGACTCACCCCGAGACCCAAAATCAGCCGGCCGTGCGAGGTATCGTCAATCGCAATTGCCGTTTGCGCACACAGCGCTGCGTGTCGCAGGTAGATGTTCGCAATCCAGCTGCCGACCTTAATCCGTGAGGTGGCCTGGGCCATGATCTGGCAGTTGAGCAGAGAGTCGTTCATGAATTCCGGTGAAAAAATAGCCTCAAACCCAGCCGACTCCGCACTCTTGGCCAAGTCCTGTAACTCGGTGAACGTCAGTCCCGACATATTGGCAGCAACCACTCCGATACGGGCCATAGCAATACCTCCTTTTTCTGGTCATGCAGTATTTCAATGCGGAGGGTAGCGTATCACCTCTCCACGGTCAGACAAGAGAACTGAGAGGACCTGTTTATTGCTTTATGCTGCCCTTTCCGTTAGCACAAAGCATGCTTTCTACAGCGATTTCCGGGGCATTGGTTGGCATTGATGGGTTGTTGGTTGAGGTCGAGGTTGATGTGGCGCTGGGTTTACCCCAGTTTACAACTGTCGGCCTGCCTGAGGGAGCCGTCCGGGAGAGCAAAGACCGGGTACGCTCTGCCATAAAGAATTCCGGCTACGAATTTCCTGCGCGACGCATTACCGTCAATCTCGCTCCCGCGGACGTCAAGAAAGAAGGGTCAGCCTACGACCTCCCGATTGCCCTTGGTATTCTTGCGGCTGAGGGCTGGCTCACCAAGGAGCAACTCGAATCCCACGCAATTTTAGGCGAACTCTCACTCGACGGCCGAGTCAAGCCTGTCCATGGAGCTTTACCCTTAGCCGTCATGGCAAAGGAAAAAGGGCTCAAGGGATTGATTGTACCCACAGAAAACGCGGCCGAGGCCGCCGTTGTTGACGGGGTTGCGGTCTTCGGCGTGTCCACCTTGAGTGAGGCGTTTCTGCTCCTCAACGGCGAGCGGCCCCTCGACTCGACCGTTGTTGACGTCAACGCCCTCTTTACCCAGCACTCCAAGTACGAGGTTGATTTTAACGATGTGAAAGGCCAAGAGCACGTCAAACGCGCCCTCGAAGTCGCGGCCAGCGGAGGGCATAACCTGCTCTTAGTTGGTCCACCGGGGTCCGGAAAGACCATGCTGGCCAGACGCCTGCCGGCGGTTCTGCCCACGATGACCCTCACCGAAGCGATTGAAACGACCAAGGTCCACAGCGTTGCCGGCACCCTCAATGGCAGTGCCCTGGTTGCGACTCGGCCATTCCGCACCCCGCATCACACCATCTCCGATGCCGGCATGATCGGCGGCGGCAGTGTCCCCAAACCGGGCGAGGTCTCCCTGGCTCATCATGGCGTGCTCTTTCTGGATGAACTGCCGGAGTTCCGCAAGAACGTCCTCGAAGTCCTCCGCCAGCCCCTGGAGGATGCAAGCGTCACGATTTCACGCGCGATGGGGTCAATTACATATCCGGCTGACATCATGCTCGTTGCGGCGATGAATCCGTGCAGTTGCGGGTTTTTCGGGGACCCGCAGCACGAGTGCACCTGCTCTCCTCAACAAGTCCAACGCTATCGAGCCAAGATTTCCGGCCCCTTGTTGGATCGCATCGATATTCAAGTCGAAGTCCCGGCGGTCAAGTATAAAGAACTGAGTGACAAAACAACGGGTGAGGATTCGGCGACCATTCGGACACGAGTGAACCAGGCCCGTGAGATTCAGCTCAAACGCTTCTCACAGCGCAATATCTTCTGTAATGCCCAAATGTCCAGCCGGGATATCCGCACGCATTGTCAGCTCGACGCAGCCGGTGAAAAGCTCCTGGAAAACGCCATGCAACGCCTGGGTCTGAGCGCCCGCGCCTATACCCGCATTCTCAAAGTCGCCCGCACCATAGCCGACCTCGCCGGCGAGGGGCACATCACCAGTGCCCATATTGCGCAGGCGATCCAGTACCGGGCCTTGGACCGGGGTGAGTGAGGAAATTCGCTCCCACTATCGGGTGACCGGTGTGGTCGCCAAGAAAGAGTACGGCTTTCCACTCCTACACGCTTGGTCGCCAAAACTCATAACCCTTGTTAATCGTCTTCGGCTTCTCGCACCTTCGACAGGGCGCTGGCAATGAGGCCGGCAGGGGCGGCAACCACGCCCAACCCGATCAAGAGGATGATAAAGGTGAAAATCCTTCCACCGAGAGAGATTGGGTACACGTCCCCATAGCCGACCGTTGTCAGTGTCACTACTGCCCACCACAGGGAATGAAAAATAGAACTGAACGCTTCTGGCTGAATGGGATGCTCGAAGTAGTATATTCCTGCTGCCGCTATGAATAGCAGAATGAGTGTCGTGAAGAAGAACAGAGTAAATTCTTCTTTGGATTCAGATAGTGCGTTCAGCAATCTGTCCGACGCTCTGTTATAGCGAAAAATCTTTAGTAACCGAAAAATTCGGAGCAGTCGGAGCGCTCTGAAGGCGCGCAGCACCGCTATCTCAGACCCTAAGAAGAGATCAAGGTAGAAAGGGAGGATCGCTACGAAATCAATTATTCCATAAAAGTTGAAAGAGTAGTCTCTTTTTCGCTCCGCCAGATAGAACCTTAGAATATATTCAAGAGTAAAAAGCGCCGTAATCACTATTTCAGAAATCCGGAGAAACTTTCTCGCGTCTTTGCTTAGGGCGGGTTCTGTTTCATAGACGAGTGTGGCTATTGCGTAGAAGATCAGAACAATTATCGCCCAATCAAAGGCTTTCCCCTCCCATGTATCAGTACCATTAACGATGGTTCTCAGTCGGACTTTGACACTCATGTGCTACCTTTATTCCAAGCCGAGCCGTAGGTCAGGTTAGCATAGCGTAAGCTGACCTCCGAGTGAGCAACGGAAAAGCCCGCAGCTTGACAGGCCCAAGAAAAGCGGGCTATGGCTGTCTTCGTTAAGGAGGGAGAGTCTATGCCGTACGTCGAAAGGGAAAAGGGAGTTCGGATTCATTACAATCACTATGGACAGGGGTTTCCCCTGGTCTTTTTACACGGTTTTTCTGCCAACGCCTGGCTGTGGGCGTATCAGGCGCCGGTCCTGGCCCACAAATACCACTGCATTGTCATTGAGGCGCGCGGACACGGGCTGTCCTCCAAGCCGCTCACGGGCTATTCCATTCAGGACATGGCGGCCGACGATGCCGCCGCCCTGGCGGCGCTGGGCATCGACCGCGCCATTCTGGTCGGCAACTCGATGGGCGGGATGCGGGCCATGCAGATGAGCCTCGACTATCCGCACCTGGTCGCCGGGAATGTCATCATCAGCAGTGCGACCAATCTGCACCAGACCCTGGATACCGCCGAACTGATTGCCAGCTTCCAGAACGATTACGAGGCCGCCGCGGAAAACTTGGTCGCCCGCTGCTTCTCGACCAAGACGCGGACCGAGCGGCCCGAGGTGTGCCAGATGATTAAGAACAACTTCCTGAACGAGGGCGGCTTCCCGCGCCGGGTGGCCCTGGCCTGTCTGGAAGACCCCAGCGGTGTGTGGCAGTGGGATATCTCAGACCGCTTACAAGAGATTACCCAGCCCACGCTGGTCCTGGTCGGGGAAGAAGATCAGGCGACCCCAGTCGCGGCCAACCGCTTTCTGGCCGAGCGGATTCCTGGGGCCGAACTCCGGGTGATCAAAGATGTGGGGCACTGCTACGAGATCGAACGGCCGCTCGAATTTAACCAGGTGCTGGAGGAATTTGTCGCTCGGCACGGACGCTGAGCCCAACGGGTCGGCGGCAGAGCAAGATACCCAATATGGCGCTCACACCCGACGACAATTATGGACGCGACGCCTGGGAGTTTTCCTGGCGGGTGCTGGGTCTGGATACCCTGTCCCAGACCGTTCGCTTTCCCAATACTCGGCTCACAATCATGTTGCGGAATAGTCAGACCGGTCAGTTCCAAGAGCGACGGACGGCTGAGCTAAAACTTATGGGAGACTCCTATCGATATTACACAGCCACTGACGGGGTAGCGTGTTATGTTGTGGAGGCCCAAGCCCAGGTGTCCTCCCCCGCTCTCTTTTTTTTACGGCCAGCCTTAGAGGAAGAGAAATTTCCCGCTGAGCGTCCGCTGCGGATTCCTCCCGAGGTTGCCGCCCGCGTCCGCGCGCAAGAGGCCGCGGGACGGCTGGTGTTTGAGATGAGTGGGGAACGGCGCTGAGGCGATGGCGGCTTCCGTGACGATTCGGACACACAGAGTCAAACGTCCGGCGCTACACAGACGGGCGTTGCCAGCCGCCAAGATTCGTCTCCAGATACTGGGCGACGGCTAACGCGACATCTTCACGCCAGGGGCGGGCGACGATTTGGACACCAATCGGTAACCCTTCAGTAGACGTCCCACAGCGCACAACCGCGCCTGGCCAGCCGGTCAGATTGTGGGCGAAAGTATACGTAAAGTCCGGGCCGTCTGGGTCATCATGGCGCGTGGCGGGTGTTGCGCTGACAGGACACAGCACCACATCGTAAGGCTCCATAAACGCCAGCATTTCACTCCGGTAGACGTTCCATCGGCTCAGTTCCTGGGTGAACTCCGTGAGCGATATAGGCTGAGCCTCCTGCATCCACTCCAAGGCGGAGGACAGACGCTCAGTCCCGGCTGCGTGGATGAGCCGCCGTATCCAGGCCCCTCCATCGGCAAGATAGAGGCTGCGCCACAGCCGCTCGGCGTCGCTCACACCCTGCGGCCGATCTTCTGTGACCGAGACCCCATGGTCGGCAAGGACGCTGACCGCGGTACGGACGGTGCTGGTTGTGTCCGGGCTCGGGGATTTGATCCCGTTGTCGGTGTAGAATGCGACCCGTAGATTTCTCACACTCACGTCCTGGGGGTCTCCCAGGGGAGCCGGCACGACCGCCGGGTCGTGTCCGTCCGGGCCGGCAATAATGGACAAGGTCAGACTCAGGTCTTCGACCTGGCGCGCCATGGGGCCAATTTGGGTAAAGGCATCCAGGGCGCCGACCTCAAAGGAAATGGCGTGCCCGGTGCGGGGCACCCGGCCCGAGGTGGGTTTGATACCGGCAATACCGCAGTAGTGGGACGGCATACGAATGCTGCCGCCCGTGTCGCTCCCCAGATCGAGCGCCGAGCCGCCCGCTGCAAGAATCGCCCCGGCGCCCCCACTGCTCCCTGCGGGCGACCGCTCCACATCATACGGATTATTTGTCCGGCCATAGACGTCGTTGTTGGTAATCCCCGCCAGGGTGAACTCCGGCGTATTTGTTTTACCCAGGATGATGGCTCCCGCGGCACGCAGACGCGCCACCACTGTGGCATCCCGCTTGGGGGTAAAGTCAGCGCGTCCCATCGTCCCCCAGGTACTGACCATGTCGGCTGTGTCTAACGAATCCTTGAGCGTGATGGGGACACCGTGCAGCCGGCCAACGCTAGCTCCGCGTGAGACGGCTTCGTCAGCCGCACGAGCCTGTTGTCGCGCCGCATCAGCCCGAAGCTGTACGACGGCGTTGAGCTTTGGATTGACTGCTTCGAGGCGGGACAGGTGGGCATCCACCACGGCAACCGAAGAGACGAGCTTCGTCCGAATAAATCGAGCCAGCGTCGTAGCCGACAATGAGGTCAGTTCCATGGCGGTCTCCCTCCGTTATAGTCCATACACGTGGCGGCCTCTCGTTCGTGGGGTAGTGTACGAGAAGTGATTTCTGCTGTCGATGGTGTTATCAGGGTATGGGAGACGAGGAAGGACGGAGGAGAGTCTACCGGAGCGCAGAGAGTCCCTGCGAAGCGAGGAAAAAATGAGCAATCGTGACCGTGAGATTCGGGACATGCTGGACCGGGCGTGGCGGCAAGAAGAACAAAAGCAGCGTGTCTTTCTGACTCTCTCAGAAAACGATATGCGCCTGCTTGAGGACTACTATGCGGCCGGCCTGCCGTATGGCAATACCCCAGAAGGCTTTAATCAGTGGTTGGAAGAGCTAGACTCCGTGTAGCGCTTGCAAGCGTTTGAAAAAATGGGGGCTCCACAGGAGCCCCCGTTGCGGGGAGAGAAAGGAAAGAGGTAATCAGGCTGAGGCTACATCTGTCGCAACTTCAGTTTTCACCTCAACCGTAATACGTTTCGGCTTGACCTCTGCCGGGAATGGCACCACGACTTCGAGCGTGCCGTTCTTTGCACTCGCTTCGATCTTCTCCGCATCTATGCCCTTGGGCAGAATAAACGACCGGGCAAACGAGCCGTACGAACGCTCTTTGTGGAAGTATCCACCGTCCTTCCCTGCGTGCTCTGCCTTACGTTCTCCCTTGACCGTCAGGCGGTTGCCGTCGAGTGCAATCTCAACATCCTTGGGATCCACTCCGGGCAAATCCGCTTTGATATGCAGCGTGTTGTCGTCCATATAACTGTCAATCCTGAACGACGCTTCCGAAGGCACTCCCGGCCGCACTGCGGGCCCACTGCGGGAAAAGAAAAGATCGTTCATAACAGACTCCAGGTCATTTCTCCATGGATTCATCGCTCCAAACGGTGCGCGCCTTACACTCAGTTCTCGTCTCATCGTATTGACCTCCTCTGGGTTCGGGTTCCTGTCTGACACAACACAAATCTAAGGACGACCGACTCCGAGTCAAGGGGTCATAATAAAAATTTTGACTCGTTTGGAAAAAGACAATCTCCTCTTCCCGCCACTATGGGTGCGGCTTAGCGGCGGCCCGACTTCTTCAGCACCCGCACCACCGTTCGCGTACCTCCAGACTGTTGGATATGCACGGAGAGTGGCCGGCCACGTGACGCAGAGACTTGCGCATAGACGGCCGTTGAGTGAATGGATTTATGCCCCAAATGCGCCTGTACCTCCTCTAGCGCGTGTCCGGCCTCGAGAAGATGGGTGGCCACCGAATGGCGTAAACAGTGGCTGTGGCGTTTAGACGGCGGCAGCTTGGCGTGCGCCGCATACATGCGAAAGAGCCGGTCAATACGCTGACGGCTGACCGGACGTGCATTCCGTGACGGAAAGAGATAGGGCAGGGCATCACTCCGAGTTTGTATATAATCGCGCAGCAGACGCAGATACTCTGCGGTCATCGTTTTCTCTCCGGCGACACCACCCTTGAGGCGTGGGATATGAATCCGGCGGGTGTGAAAATCGACGTGCTCGCGCAGTAAGAGGCCAACCTCAGAGGTACGCAGTCCGAAATAATACATGGCGGCAAACAGCGCACGATCGCGCTCGTCTGTGATCTGGGCAAAGAACCGCTCGACCTCCCGACGAGTCAGCGTCACATATTTCTCGCGGGACTCCCGCTGCCGGGGTTCTGCATCGCGCAGTGTGGCTTGCTCTTGGCGTGTGACTTCAGCCTGGAGTTCTCGGAGATAACGGGCGACACTTTTTCCCTGTCGGGCGGCCTGCTGCGCGGCAAGCTGAAGGAGTTTTTCCTGTTGGCCGGATTGGTTTGAATCGTCTTTCACAGGAGCTTCTCTGCTTAGAGTACTGGTGGGGAGCCGGACTACGGAATCCCGAGCAGCTTATGCGTTTGCAGGCTGAGTCGCCAGCGCGGATGGGTGAGACAGTACTCCAGGCACGTGTGGGTATTGCGCTCCCGATCAGGACCATCCAGCGGTTGCAGGAAAAACTCCTGAAAATCGAGTCGGGCAAACAGCTCCGGCTCCGCACCGGACTGGGGAAAAACGAGTTTGAGTTCCCCGCCATGCGTGAGAACGAGTGTCGAGCCAGCTTTGGGACTGACACAGATCCAATCGATACCAGGTGGAGGCAGCAGTGTGCCATTTGTCTCAATGGCGATTTCAAAACCTTCTGCATGCAGGGCGTCAACAAGCGCAGCATCAAGCTGGAGCAATGGTTCGCCGCCGGTACACACCACAAACGGAACACCTTGAGGGGACCGCCGGGTCGGCCAGGTGGCAGCGACAGCCACCGCCAGCTCACGGGCGGACGCGAAACGCCCGCCCCCGGAGCCGTTCGTACCAACGAAATCGGTATCGCAGAACTGACAGACAGCCGTAGCGCGGTCCTTTTCCAGTCCGGACCATAAATTACATCCGGCAAAACGACAGAATACCGCCGGTCGGCCGGTATACGTCCCCTCGCCTTGGAGTGTGTAAAAAATTTCTTTGACTGTGTAGCTCATGCAAAAAGAAAAGGACGCCAAAGACGTCCCATGTCGGACCTGGAAGAGGAGAAAAGAAAGGGAAAGTATCCGCGGACACAAGACCCTTAGGCTGACTGTTTCTTCCGGGCAACCTTCTTCGGTGCGGTTTTCTTCGCTACGGCCGTCTTTGCCGGGCCGAGAATGGACTCCTTAAACACTTTTGCCGGGGTGAAGGCGACTTTTTTTCGAGCCGAAATTTTAATAGCTTCCCCTGTCTGCGGGTTGCGTCCCATTCGGGCCTTCAACTGGCGGAGCCGAAATGTTCCCAGGTTGGGAATTTTTAGCTCTTTGTCTTTTTTGACCGTTTTTGTAATAAACTCCACAAAGGAATCCAGCTTGTCGGCCGCCCCGCGGTTTGAGGTTTCTCCCCATGTCTCAGCCAGTTTTTTCACCATCTCGGTCTTCGTCATGCTACTAACCTCCTCACCCGATTGGGTTCTACACTACATCCCACACCAGAAGTCGAGAGGTCTTGCCACGAAGAGCCTCCGACTCACCATTTGCTTATTGACTTCTCTCTACCAAGTCATTTCCTGTGCCCTGGTCCTCCTCTCATCCTTCTTCCACAATCGCGGCGTGAGACGTCCGGCTCCAAGCAGAAACGAGAGAAATGTGTCTGGCCCGGATCAAGAGATATCTCTTCAACTCATCCACACGACGTACTAGTCTGCGGTCCTCCCGCCCACTCAGGCTCAGTTTTTATCCGTCATGCTCGGGAATGTCAATAAAATCAGGCAAAAATCGCAAAAATAGCAAAAATCTAACGATACATCTCGACCAGTTCGATCATGCCGAAATCTTTGAGTGCGGAAAACAGGCGGCCTTTCACCTCGCGCGCCGTCCCTAGTTGAATAACCTCCTCGGTGAGGGAGTGTGCGTCCGTATAGGAGAGCGAGCGAATGAGACGTTTGATAACCGGGACAAAGAAAGGCTCCATACTGAGCTCATCCAACCCGAGACCAAGCAGCAAGAGCGTACACAGCGGGTCGGAGGCCATTTCTCCACACATACTGACCCGTTTGCCGGCGCGTTGCGCGGCTTGGACGGTTGCGGCGATGGCATTCAAGACAGCCGGATGAAGAGGCTCGTAGAGAGAAGCGACCTTACGGTTGTTCCGGTCCACCGCAAGGAGATACTGAATGAGGTCATTCGTCCCAATACTAAAGAAGTCAACCTCCTGGGCGAGCCGACCGGCTAACCACACCGCGGCCGGTACCTCGACCATCATGCCGACCGGCATCCACGGGTCGAACGCTTTTCCCTCGTGTTGTAATTCATCCTTTGCCTGCGCCAGCAGGTTCTTGACTTGGAGCAGCTCTTCTACGCTTGAGATCATGGGAAACAAAATGCGGACCGGCCCCTGCGCACCGGTACGGAGAATAGCGCGCAGTTGCACTTTAAAGAGGTCAGCCATCTCCAAAGAGATCCGAATCGAGCGCCAGCCCAAGAAAGGGTTATCTTCTTGGGGGAGCTTCATATAGTGGGGATATTTATCGGGTCCGAAATCCAAGGTCCGGATTGTCACTGGCTTCCCAGCCATGCCAGTCAAAACTCTTTGATACAGCGCCAACTGGGCTTCTTCGTCCGGGAAATCACTATAGGTGAGAAACGGCACCTCGGTCCGGTACAGCCCAACGCCTTCCGCCCCATGGCGCTGGGCAAAGTCAACATCACTCAGCAAGCCAACATTGGCTGCGAGCGTAATACGCACTCCATCTTGCGTTTCCGCAGGGAGATCGTGGATCTCCTCAAGAGTCCGGTTAAACGCCCGATACTCACGGTCAAAGCGGCTATACTCGCGCACGACTTCGGCGCCAGGATTGACATAGGCCACCCCGGCATTCCCGTCCACGATCACCGCATCGCCCGGCTGGATAAAGGCGGCGTGCTCGACGCCAACAACGGTTGGAATTTCAAAGGACTTGGCCAGAATAGAAGTATGGGAGGTTGCTCCGCCGTTGGCGAGGACCACACCTTTCAGCTGACTGTGATCCACTCGGCAGAGGTCAGACAGAGAGAGATCGTCCGCAACGAGAATGAGATTCTCCCCTTTTGGCCCGCTCTTCTCCTCCAGGCCGAGCAGATGGCGGAGTACCCGCTGGCCAATATCCCGCACGTCGGCTGCCCGGTCACGCAGGTGCCCACCCCCTTCCAGGGTCTCTACATAGCCTTCCGTTACCTTCTTGAGAGCGGTATCTGCGGCATAGCCGTGTTGGATATGAGTTTCAATCTTTTCGATAAACGCGACGTCTTCCAGCATCATACGATGGACATCAAAAATCGCCCGGTCGATCTCTGGCAGACGCTCCTGGACTTGTTCTTTGAGTGCCTCAATTTCCCGAACCGACTGCGCAAGGGCGACGTGGAGGCGCTGGAGCTCGGCGTCTGGATTTTCCGCACGACGCTCTTCAATCGCGTCAAGACGAACAAGGGGATGGACCAGGTGAGCTTGACCGGAACCGATCCCAGGCGAAGCACTGACTCCGGTGAGCCGCAAACGGCTCGTGCGCCCCTTCGTCTGTGTTTGCTGTGCCCGCTTGCGCTCATAGGCGCTCGGGCGTTGAATGGCCGCCAACATGCGTGCCCGATAATCCTGACGCTCTCGCTCTTTTGTTTTGAGTGATTCCTGCAACCGGGCTTGCACAATGACGCCCGCAACCTGGGTTGCAATCCTTTTGAGCAAACGGACCTCTGTCCGAGGAAAACGGCGGCGACTCCGACTCTGGACTATGAGTGCGCCCAGCACGTTGCCCTTTTCGCTTATCGGAATACCCAAAAATGAATGGAATCGCTCCTCTCCGGTTTCCGGAAAGTATTTATTCCGTTCGTGCGTCATCGCATCAGGGACGACAACGGCTTCCCTGGTTTCAATCACGAGACCCGTCAGCCCCTCATGTTTGTCCAGGCTGACTTTCCCAACCGCCGTCCGGTCCAAACCCGTCGTTGCCCAGAGAGTAAGCCGTTCCCCTTTGGTATCTAGGAGATACAGCGAACAGACATCGGTCCCCATTCGCTGGGTAATAATCTTTGTAATTTCCTGAAGCGTGGCTTGTAAGTCGTGAGAGCGAGAGAAGAGGGCGTCAATATCTTCGAGCAGGTGCATACTGTGCTGCTGTGCAGACTGAGGTTCTGGCCGTACCGGCCCCTCGGTCCGTTTTTTCGCAGCAGTTTTTGGAGATCCATTCATAAGGCAAGGAGCCGTATTATATCTGAGGCCCCAGCAGGCCACAAGGCACGGATACCCCGCAGACCCGAGTCTGGCAGGGGATGTATTCCACAAAACCCGAATAGGCGCAGTCGGCTTACAGATCAACTTGATGATTCAGAGGAGCATGCCCATGCCCAATCCGGAACCCCGCGGCGATCGCACGAGTCACAAAGTCTTTCGCATGGGCGATCGCCTCCTCGACCGTTTCGCCTTTGGCCAGCTCGGCCGCGATCGCGGCCGAGAAGGTGCACCCAGCTCCATGCGTACAGACCGTTTCCATTTTCTGGCAGGAGTAGGCCCGAAAAGTGCTTCCGTCGAACAAAAGATCACAGGCATCTTCTTCGAGATGCCCGCCTTTCACCACAACATAGGCGGGCCCTAATGTTTTGATGCGGCGGGCCGCCTCTTCCATATCAGGCCGCTGGGTAACTTCCATGCCGGACAGCAGGCCGGCTTCATGCAGATTTGGTGTCACAACAAACGCCAACGGGAGCAGTTTCTCGGTCAGTGTCTGGCGGGCGTCCGCTTGGAGAAGAGCGTGGCCCCCTTTGGCGACCATAACAGGGTCAACGACCAGCTTCCGGATGCCATACTCTTCTATCTTGCGACTCACCACCTCGACGAGGGGAATGGAGGACAGCATGCCAGTCTTCGCTGCCTGGATTTGCATATCGCCGAACACACTATCGAACTCTTGCCCGACAAAATCGGGCGGGAGCTCGACAACAGCCTGGACGCCCAGCGTGTTTTGGGCAGTCACCGCGGTCAGCACACTCAGGCCATACACACCGCGCGCCATAAAGGTTTTGAGATCGGCCTGAATACCAGCCCCGCCGCCACTATCTGACCCGGCAATGGTTAAGGCTTTTGGGCGTGTCATAACCTCAGTGTCTCGTACGCACCGGTCGAAAGGTGGAGTCTATGGGAACACGCGCAGATCGCCAGTGTTCAGCCCTTGGCCAGTGGAATACCGTCCTGCTTTGAGTTCATCAATAAGCTCTCGCGTGGTTGAGAGGGGACGCTCAAAAATTGTGACCGCACAGCCGATTGAAGAGGCCGAGTGGCTGTCGCTGCCTCCAATTCGCTTGTAGCCACCATGCTCGGCAACAGCCTGGGCGTACCGGTTTTCTTCTTCTGAGCAGGCACCGTTCACCACCTCAATGGCGTCTACATACTCCAGCACTTCAAGTGCTTTGCTCCCGGACGTAGGATCGGCCCGGTCTATGGGATCGGTTTTATGGATAAACTGGAAGCGTGGATCGAGCTTGTAGCGAAACGGGTGGTTGGCAATCAGAAAGCCGTCCACCTCATCGATAATGCGGCGTAACTCTTTGACCTTATAGATACCGCCGACATAGCAGTCGAGGCCAAAGGTTCCC
This sequence comes from Binatia bacterium, assembly GCA_963664395.2. Lineage (GTDB taxonomy): Bacteria > Desulfobacterota > Binatia > Bin18 > Bin18 > Bin18. The sequence goes on from OY761159.2 coordinate 1,594,892, forward strand.
ACATGGCCCCATTCGGTCGTGACCTCAATCCCCAGAAATAAGGTCACCCCGCGGGCACGGGCGTACTCTGCAAGGTCCGGGTCCGTCCAGGCATTGTCGTGCTCGGTGACGCAAATCCCCTCTAAGCCGATGGTGTGCGCCTGGTCGATCATCAGCACGGGATCAAGGTTGCTGTCGGAGCTGCCGCGGGTGGTATGAACGTGGAAATCAATACGCATGGTTGGTGGTACGCTCCCGTTTCGTAGGCCGCCTTTCTATACCGTCTTCTGCATACGCAGGCAAGAGTGCGAGTCGGCGTCTCCATTCAGACCTGGCTCGACTTTCTCATTCGATTCCTTTGTTCTCTGCCCGGCCTATGCTACAGTCCGTCTACCTCAGCTCTGTCACCAGAGCTATTCTAGCAGGAGGGGAAGCTATGAAGCGACCGTTAGACGGCGTCCGCATTATTGACTGGACGATTTGGCAACAAGGGCCGGTCTCAACCATGATGTTGGCGGACCTGGGTGCTGAGGTCATCAAGATCGAAGAACGAGTCGGAGGTGACCCGGGCCGGGGAGTGCTCAGCATTGCCGGGGCCTTAGTTGGGGCGACGAGTGGCCCGAATTTCTATTTCGAGGCCAATAACCGGCATAAGCAGAGTCTCACCCTCGATCTCAAAAACCCCAAGGCCACAGAGATTGTCTACAAATTGGCTGAGAAGTCGGATGTCTTTGTCCAGAACTTTCGGAAAGGCGTGGCAGACAAGCTGGGGATCGGCTACGAGACGCTCTCCGAGCGCAACCCGCAGCTCATCTACGCCAGCGCCAGCGGCTACGGTCCGTTCGGTCCGGATTCCGGTGAGCCGTCCTTTGACTATATGGGGCTGGCGCGCTCGGGCATCATGACCGCGGTTGGTGAGCCCGATATGGAACCCCTCAGCATTGCCGGCGGCATCGCCGATCAGATGGGCGCCATCATGTTGGCCTATGGCGTCATGGCCGCCCTGCTGGCGCGCGAAAAATATGGCATGGGTCAGGAGGTCGATATCTCTCATCTGGGCAGCATGACGGCGCTCCAGGGGCTCAACGTGGCGTGTAAAACAATTTTAGGCAAGGAGTTTAAGCGTATACCACGCGCCGCCGCGCCGAGCCCGCTGTGGAACCATTACAAATGCGGCGATGACAAGTGGATCTGTCTGGCCATGCCGCAACAGGAGCGATACTGGGCTGATTTCTGCAAGGTCCTGGGCATTGAGCAGGTCATAGACGACCCTCGCTTTGCCACCATGGGCGACCGGGCCGACAACGCAAAAGACTTGATTCCTATTCTGGACGCCGCGTTTGCCTCTCAGCCCCGAGACGCCTGGATGAAAGCGCTCAAGGAGGGGGGCGATTTCATTTACACTGTGGTCAACAATATTGCGGACCTGCCCACTGACGAACAAATGCTCGCCAACGAGTATATTGTCGATTACGATCATCCGCGCATCGGCAAGACGCAGCTGGTCGGCGTCCCTGTCCGCCTGAGCAAAACCCCGGGCGATCCCAAAGGTGCGGCCCCGGAATTTGGCGAGCACACCGAACTCATTCTCACCGAGCTGCTCGACTATTCGTGGGAGGATGTGGCACAGCTCAGAGAAGAGGAAGTGATTTAATGAGGGAATTGGGGATTAGGGGTTGGGTATTGGGAAAGCTCAGCCCCCAACCCCCAGCCCCTAGCGCAAAGCGCTATGACCCATTCCTTTACCATCACGCCCAAAGCGCCCTACTCTTTTGATCTCACGGTCGCGCGCTTCATGCGTTTTGCGAGCGAGAACGTCGATTGTGTCGAAGGGAATCAATACCAACGCCTGCTCGCGGCCGGTCGTCAACTGGCGCTGGCTACGGTGACGAATGTCGGCACGGTGGCCAAGCCCCAGCTTGCAGTTGAGCTGCGCAGTCCGTCCAAGGCCGCCCTCAAGCAAGCGGAATTTCAAGCCCAGCTCCGTCATATCCTGTGTACCGACTTTGATCTCAGACCGTTTTATCGATTGGCGCGCACAGATAACCTCCTGGCTCCACTCACCTCCGCCTTTCGAGGGCTTCGGATCACTGCCAGCCCAACAATTTTTGAAGCCCTGGTGATGGCCGTTCTCTCACAGCAGGTGAATCTCACCTTTGCCTATGCAATTAAGAAAGAACTGGTTGAAACGTTTGGCCGCAAGTGGCGACACCAGGGCCAGACGTATTACGCATTTCCCGAGCCCCAGCGTTTTGCCACAGAATCTGAAGGCGGCCTGCGTCGTTTCCGCTTGAGCGGAGCAAAAGCGGCAACCCTCGTTCGTCTGGGTGAAGCGTTTGCCTCTCGGGCTTTGCAGCACAGCGAAATCGCTCAACTGCCAGACGAAGCAGCGATTGAAGCCCTGATTCAACTCAAAGGCATTGGCCGCTGGTCTGCCGAGACAGCGCTGATGCGCGGATTAGCCAGACCCGACGCGTTTCCGGGCGGTGACTTGGGCGTAGTCAAATATCTTGCCCAGGGCATGTTAGGCAAAAAAGAAAAGGCGACCGAAACCGAAATGCGCAACTTTGCCGAACGTTGGCGTCCGTATCGTGGGCTGGCTTTAGTCTATTGTTACGCAGAACTCGCCCGGCGGCAGGCCGTGTAGGGGCAGTTGCCCAAGTCAAGCAAGTAGGGCGGGTACAAGACCCGCCCCTCCGCTCAGAACATGCCCGAAATTTTGCCGTTCTCGTCCATCCGCATCCCGGCTGCCGCAGGTTTTGCGCCCAGGCCGGGCATGGTGAGCATGTCTCCGGTAAGCGGGACGCAGAAGCCGGCCCCGGCTGAGAGACGAATTTCACGCACGCTCAGCACAAAGTCGCGTGGCCGGCCGTAGCGTTTTGGATCGTCGGACAGAGACATCTGCGTCTTGGCCATACAAATGGGCACATGACCATAGCCCAGATCGTTAATGCGCTTGAGATCGTTGCGAGCGCGTTGCAGCAAAGTAATATCCGCCGCGCCGTAGACTTGTTGGGCAATGGTACGAATCTTGTCTTCAATCGGCATTTCTGACGGGTACAGAAAACGCTGAACTGGAGCTGGTCCGTCGCAGGCTTGCACCACCGCTTCGGCCAACGCTGCCCCCCCTTCTCCCCCCTGGTCGAACACATCAATGACCGTTGCTTCTACGCCCAGGGCTTTACTTTCTTCTACGACCAACTGAAGCTCCTCTTCGGTATCGGTCGCAAACCGATTCACCGCAACAATCGGCCGGAAGCCAAATGCGCCCAGACTCTCGACGTGTTTGGCCAGGTTCTCCATACCCTGCTTCAAGGTTGACAGGTCAGGCCTGTTCACATCTGCCACCGGCGTCCCGCCGTGCATTTTGAGCGCCTTGACCGTTGCGACCAGGACCACCGCGGCGGGCCACAGGTCAGCCTCACGGCATTTGATATTGAGGAATTTCTCTCCACCCAGATCAAACCCGAAGCCGGCTTCGGTCACCACATAATCGGCATAGCTCAGGGCGAGTCGCGTGGCGAGGATACTGTTACAGCCATGGGCGATATTGCCAAATGGCCCAGCGTGGATGAAGGCCGGCACGCCTTCCACGGTCTGGACCAGGTTGGGCTTGAGGGCGTCTTTCAAAATAATGGCCATCGCCTCCGGCGCCTGAATCCGGTCCGCGGTGACAGCCTCCCCCTGGGACGAATAGCCCAGCACAATACGCGACAGACGCTGAATAAGATCCGTGGGCCCACTCGTCAGAGCCAGAATAGCCATGACTTCCGATGCAGCGGTAATATCAAAGCCTTCTTCGCGCGGGATGCCCATGAGCCGCCCGCCGAGGCCCATCACAATCTGGCGCAACGCGCGGTCATTCATGTCCATGACGCGCCGCCAGCGAATCTGACGCACATCCAAATCCACCGTGCGGTGAAACATGGCGGCATCCAGCATGGCCGACAGCAGATTGTGCGCAGAGCTGACGGCGTGAATGTCGCCGGTGAAATGCAGGTTAATATCCTCCATGGGCAGCACTTGTGAGCGACCCCCTCCACAGCCTCCACCTTTCACCCCAAACACCGGCCCCATTGAGGGTTCACGCACCGCCACTGCCACTTTTTTACCAAGGCGGGTCAGCGCTTGGCCCAGTCCAATCGTCGTGGTTGTCTTGCCTTCGCCGGCCGGGGTGGGGTTAATGGCAGAAACAAGAATCAGCTTGGCCTGGGTCTGAGCAGGTGCAGAAGAGAGCGCCTCAAGCGCAATTTTCGCCTTCACGCGACCATAGGGCTCAAGGTGTTCCGGCGCTAACGATAGCTGAGCGGCAATCTCTTCGATCGGCTTCAAGCGAACGGACTGGGCAACGGCAAGGTTTTGGTCTCGGCTCATTCGTACGATTTCCTTTCCCCGTAGCAGGTTTGAAACCTGCCCCTCCGGGAGATGCAATCTTATACAAAATCAATGCATTCGCCTATCACAAACGGCTGGGGCAGCTCCTGACCATCGGGACCCATCATGCTATGGATACCACAGCGAAGGAGTTGGCATGGCAGAAGACTCAGCCTCTGGTCGTCGTTTACTGAATTTCGCACTCAGCCTGGTGGTGAGTGGGGGCTTTCTGTATCTCGCGTTTCGCAACGTGCAGCTTGACGAATTGGGAGCAGCACTCGGACGGGTGAATGGCGGCTGGCTGTGTATTGCCGTCGTCGTCAGTCTGTTCATCATGGTGTTGCGCGCCTGGCGCTGGCAACTTGAACTCCGCCCGCTCGAACATGTTCCGGTTGGCCGTCTGTGGGTCGTGACCTCGGTCGCCTATATGGCCATCAATCTGCTTCCGGTGCGTCTGGGCGAAGTCGTCCGCCCCTGGCTCTTAGCCCGTCGCTCTCAGGTGTCAATCTCAAACGTCATCGGCAATCTGGTTGTAGAGAAGATGATGGATTCGATTTGCATCGTCTTGTATCTGCTGGCCGGCCTGCTGCTGATTGAAAGCCTGCCGGTGTGGGTCCGCCGCGGCGCTCTTATCCCGGCCGTGATTGCCGGAGTTTTCGTGGCTTTGGTCCTGCTGTTGTGGTGGAAAGGTGAGTCGTTTGTTGATCGCTGGGCGCTCCGCGTTCTCCCGGAGCGCTTGGGCGGTCGGGTGAAAAGCGTTCTGGCTGCAATCACCGATGGGATGCGGATTCTTCCCAATCCCGGCCTGCTCCTGGCCGTCTTTCTGGTGTCTCTGATGTTATGGTTCCTGCCTATTTTGTCGAGCTACATCATGATCCGCGCCTTTGACCTGTCGGCTCCTTTCAGCGCGGCCTTGGTCATTTTTATTTTTATCAGCTTTGGAACGGCGCTGCCCAATCTGCCGGGCATGATCGGGCCGTATCAGTACGCGTGTCAGCTCGCACTTGGAATCTATGGGGTCAGTGAGGTGGACGGCCTGGCCTACGGCTTAGTCCTCAACACCGTCCAGTTTCTGACCCTCATTGGTCAAGGGTTGATCGCCCTGCCCATTGCCGGGGTGAGTTTTTCTGATATTCGCCAGGCGGGCGCTCAGCTGGCAAGGGAGAAAGCGGACGCGGGGTAGCGCACCAATTCTCTCCTCGCCCGGTGACAGTACGCCGTCAGAGCCAAATTTTCCCTGGATTAAGAATCCCGCCTGGATCAAAGACGTGCTTAATACCCTTCATCAGCTCAAGCGCAGCACCGTGTTCTTGCGCCACATATTTCTGGCTGCCGAGACCAATGCCGTGCTCGCCTGAAGCTGTTCCTCCAAGAGACAGGACAAGGGCGACCATCTCATCCTTGGCGTGGTTGGCGATTGTCCAGCGGTGTTCGTCTGCCGGGTCCTCACGCAAGAGGGCGTGCAGAATGCCAAGCCCGGCGTGGCCAAAGGTATGCAGGACAACGCCGTGCCGTGCGGCAATCGCATAACTCTTTTCGATGACTTCAGGCAGACACGAGATGGGGAAACCCATATCAGTCCGAATCGTTTTGGCGCGCGGATTGAGAGCCTGAATCGCGCGGGTTGTAAAATGGCGAATCTCCCACGGGTTGCGTCCTCCGGGCAGGAGTATCTGCTTGCCCTGGTTTTCTTCACACAGGCTGTGCGTCGTACCGAAAACTTCTTCAACCACACTCTCGGAACCGTGGACTTCAACAAACAACGAGGGCAGCTCGGTGAGACCAAAATCCCGAAAGCGATTCAGGGCGGCGATGGAACGTTGGTCAAGAAACTCGACCGCGGCAAGATCAACCCCATAGCGCAGCATGGACGCGATAGCGGTCACCGCTGCTTTTTCAGAAGGAAAGGTAAAAGCGCCTTGTTTCCGCCCCTGCGGCAGACCAACCAGAGAGAGCGTCAGTTCGGTCGCAATCCCCAACGTCCCTTCGGAACCAACCAGCAGCCCCAGCAGATGGTAGCCCGAAGACGTTTTACGGCTGCGCGTCCCAAGTTCAAGGACTGCGCCGGTGCCGGTCACCACGGTAGCGGCCTTGACGTGGGCGCGGGTCCCTCCGTATTTGACCGAGTAGATGCCACTGGCGTTGTTCGCCACCATCCCACCAATTGTTGCAACATCAGAACTGCCACCGGGCGACGGAGGGAAAAACAGGCCGTGTGCTTTGAGTTGGTCATTCAGAGCATTGTAGACAATGCCGGGCTGAACCGTGACCTGAAGATCCTCGGCGTGCACGCTCACAAGGCGGTCCATACGGGAAAGGTCCAAAACGATTCCGCCTCGGACCGGAATAGGATTGCCCTCTAAACTTGACCCCGCTCCCCGTGCGGTCAGCGCCACATCCTGCGCATAGGCATAGCGCACGACCACCTGAACGTCTTCAGTCGTCTCCGGCCAGACAACCACCTCGGGTAACGTGGGCGGACAGGCTGACTCATCGTGCGAGGCGCGTTCCAGGTCGGCGGGCTGGGTTGAGACCTGCCCTGGGGAAAGCAGCGCTGTCAGATCCTGTGTCAAAGACATAGGGCTACCCAAATTGACCGTTGGCAGCAGAGAGAGGGAGAGGTCCATCGTTCCGACGTTTGGGCCGCATGTTCCGGGCTAAGATCTTCTTGCGCAAGCGGATGGACTGCGGCGTCACTTCAACCAATTCATCAGCGCTAATCCATTCCAGGGCATCCTCTAAATCCATCGCTTTATACGGGACAAGGCGAACTGCCTCATCTCGACCGGACGCTCGGACATTAGTCAGCTTCTTCTCTCGACTCACATTCACATCGAGATCTTTATCGCGCGAATTTTCCCCGACCACCATGCCCTCATACACCCGAGTGCCGGCCGGAATAAAGAATACCCCGCGCTCCTGCAAATGAAAAAGCGAATACGGGGTCGCCGGCCCTTCACGGTCTGCGACCAGGGCTCCGTTAATGCGGTTCTGGATCGACCCGTGCCAGGGGGCATACCCGTTGAATAGGGTGTTCATAATGCCCGTGCCGCGCGTATCCGTCAGAAAACGCGAACGAAAGCCAATCAAACCGCGTGACGGAACAGAGAACTCCATACATACCCGGCCTGACTCCGGTGGAGCCATGTTTGTCATGATCCCTTTACGCTGGGCCATGAGGTGAGAGACCTGGCCTACATAGTCTTCTTGGACGTCGATGAGTGAGAGCTCCATCGGCTCCTGGAGTTGGCCTTCAATTTCTTTCACGATGACAGTCGGCTTGGACACCTGGAGCTCATAGCCTTCCCGACGCATGGTCTCAATCACGACCGAGAGCTGGAGTTCGCCCCGTCCCAGCACCCGAAAGGTATCAGGAGAATCGGTCTCTTCCACGTGCAGGCTCACGTTTTTATGCACCTCGGCGAAGAGCCGTTCGCGGATTCTGCGCGACGTCATATATTGCCCTTCCCGTCCCGCCCAGGGGCTAGTGTTCACCCCAAAGATCATAGCCAGAGTCGGATCATCAATCTGAATCGTGGGCAGGGCCACCGGATGTGCACTATCAGAGATCGTCTCTCCGATCTGAATCTCTTCAATACCGGCAACCGCGACAATGTCGCCGGCCTGCGCGGACGCTATCTCGTGCCGTTTGAGACCCTGCCAACTATACAGCCGGGCGATTTTACACGGCACGAGGGAGCCGTCATCACGACACAGCGTATAGGCTTCCGTGCTCCGGAGCTCACCTTGGATAATGCGACCGATAGCAATCCGGCCAACATAATCGTTATAGTCCAGATTATTCACGTGGAACTGAACGGGCCCGTCCACAGCATGGAACGGGCCCGGCAGGGCAGAGATAATCAGGTCAAAGAGCGGCTGAAGATTCTGCCCCTCTTCGGCCAGGTCGCGTTTGGCAATACCGGCCCGGGCGTTGGTGTACACCACGGGAAACGCAAGCTGCTCGTCTGAGGCATCCAGATCAATGAAGAGGTCGTAGACTTCATCCAGCACTGTGGCGACCCGCGCGTCCGGGCGGTCAATCTTGTTAATACAGACAATCGATGGCAGCCCGGCTTCCAGCGCTTTCTTCAGTACAAAGCGCGTTTGGGGCAGCGGACCTTCCGAGGCGTCGACCAAGAGCATCACGCTGTCAACTATAGCCAGCGAGCGCTCAACCTCTCCGCCAAAATCCGCGTGACCCGGCGTATCGACAAAATTAATTTTCACGCCTTGATACGAGAGCGCGGCATTCTTGGCCAAGATGGTAATGCCGCGTTCGCGCTCCAGCACAAACGAGTCCATCACCCGCTCTGCTACCTGTTCATTGTCCCGAAAAGTGCCGCTCTGTTTGAGCAGGGCGTCAATCAGGGTGGTTTTGCCATGATCGACATGGGCGATAATGGCGACGTTTCGAATATCATCACGCCGGGGCGTGCCGTTGTGCAAAATCATATCCTCCCTACACGTTTACTTTTTCTCTCACCAAAAGTTTAAAATCTATACCGAGAATGTTCCCAGACCGTGGGCAATATCTCGGTTACGAGCTAGTTCCAGACTTCGGGCGGCCCGCTATCGGAAAGCCGTAGCGGGTCAACCCGCTCACTCCCGTGCATCCAGCCGGCGTAACTGGCCGGCCCAGCCGAGAATCCGCCGGTCGGCAGTCACCAGTTGATGACCGCCCAGCAGTGCGGTCGCCACGATCAGACGGTCGGCAGGGTCGCCAGGCAGGCTCGCGAGCCCGGCGGCATGGGTACCTATTTCGCCATCCACGGTAATCTCGACCAGACCGTCGTCCAGAAGAGTGCGACGCCACGCACCAATGTCCTGCAGCAAGGTCAACCTGCCCTTATCGTGTAGCATAGCGACTTCCCAGAAAGAGATCGCGGAGACCGCGACAGCTTGTGCTGTCCAGGACGGCTCCACCGCTTCACGAGTCCGCCGTCCGAGCCTCCGGTCACCAATGCGCAGCCAGAGCAGAACGTGGGTGTCCAGCAGGATCACAGCCGTCCGCCCTGGTTCGTACCAGCCATTACCTCCCATTCCACATCAACCGGTTCCATGATGTCGCCGTGTATCTGAAGGACATCCCGATCCCGGCCAAAAGGCGTCTTCGGGGTCGGGAGGTAGGGCGCTAGCCGCGAGATCGGACGGCCGTTCTTGGTGATGATGATCTCGGCGCCGCCCTCTGCGACTTCGTCCATGAGCTTGAGACATTTGGCCTTGAACTCCGACGCTTTCATGGTCCGCGGGCTCCGCACTCTATCGGATCTCTCTTTCATTGGACGTCTTCTCTCGTGGCGATTTGTCTGATCGCATATATGGCTACAGTTATACGGCTATAACTATGGTCATGACCATATAATGCCGTGCGGCCCACCGCAACGCGGCCCGCACCTTAAACATTTTGCACCCACGATACTCCGCCCTCTGTACGCAGGCTCTTCTCGCTACTTTACGGGAAGCGTACAAAGCTGAAGCGGCTTTTCTTCAGATCAGCCAAGAATGGCTGATCCTCACTTCTGAGCGTTTTCTCTATCCACACCTGATAGATCAAAAGCCAAAGGCGGTCTTTTTCTCGGGGGTCCGCGCCTCTGAGCTTTTTCGACCGCTCTCGGATTACGTTTTGAATACTTTTGATTCCGTGTCGTTTTGCATACTCTCGTAGCAACACCATCGAAACGCAGTCATCGATTTCGATAATCTTTTTGGTGATCTCCTTTTCGAGCTTGTCCTCCGACATGTTGAATTGGAGGCCATATTTGAGCGAGTAGTACAGCGCGTGGGCGATGGCATCCGGGTAAATCCTCTGAATCCCAATCGCGAGGAGTTCATCAGCGAACTCACGCATAACTTTCTCCATTCCATCATAGCGATGTTTGTCGAAAACATGCTCGTCCAGGAGTGGAGCAAGATACGGATATAGCAATGCCAAGTTGACAACGTGTTGAACAAAAAGTCGCTTCGCTCGACGGTTGAGACGCTTAGGAATCATCTTGATAGCATAGTTCAAAACGGCATAGGTCTCCGCTCCGTGCGATAGCTTCAACGCTAAATCTAGTAATGCTTGAACCGGCCCAAAGCTGATTTTTCCTTTGCCCGGAAATCGGAAACTGTTTAATGCTTGAACCCAATCCTCTTCCAGCGGCACAGGCATGGGCAGAATGTCAGTCTTGCGTTCGTTCAGTGTAAGCTCGTACTCGCGTAACTGTATCGCAAGGTCATGGATGAAGTTCTCAGCTTCGTTGTGGGTTTTGGCGTAGAAAGTGTAGTCGTCGATATTACGACTAAACCCTTCGTATCCCTTCTGGAGCATCTTATGATCAATTTGGGTCAGTATTATCTCGGAAATAACATTGGATGTGTGCGGCCCGATCAGGAGCCCGTTTGTCTGCCCGTCTCGGGTATTCTGAGTGGCTTTATCCAAAAGATTTCCCAACAACGAGAGGCGGTAGTTCTTTTTTGACTTGCTACGCCCATGCAGTGCCCATGGGATCGAGTGGGTGTAGATGCTGGGAAAGTATTTCGAGATGTCGGTACGGACGACATAGTGCGCACCTGTCATCATATGAATATCTACCTCTTCGTTCTCGAAGCGTTCCTTTCCTTTGTAATTCATATGGAAAATACGCTTGCTCGAAGTTTTGCGAGCAAAGATGCGGCTCACGGGCGTCTTCGGTTTCGCGCAGTGACTTTTTATTTTCGCCCAATGTCGCTTCAGGGCTAAGCACTGGACAATGTGGCTTTTAGGGTGGGGAACCCCATCTGACGAGGGATGTTAACATCACGCAGTGCTTCATAGCGGATGAAATCGTGTCTTGTTTTAAGAAGATTTTTCAACCTATTTTCATTGTTTTCCGTGATTAGCTCTAGAAGATTTTCCGGTATGAGTTTGGAAAGTCCTTCGGAGGTAAAACAGGGTGGAAGCTTTTCACCGAATAGACCGTAGTCAACCAAGCCTACGAACGCCTCGTCCGCCGAAAGACCGCGCCCTGTTGTTTGTCGCATGGACGTAAGCTCACTCATGGCGTCGCAGTGTTCACCGGAGTAGGTCCTCTTTACCTCGGCATGGTGTTTGCCAGATGGAGGGTTACAGGCGGGCCTTCCGTTTACGAGCGAGACGGCGCGATAATGTCGCACCGAGGGCCGCTGGCACGGCTGAGCCGGCGGTCCAGCGTCATCAGCGGGCAGTCGAGCGCCTCGGCGAGGGCTACATACCAGGCGTCGTAGCTGGTCAGGTTGGCCCGTAATGCCCAGACGCGCTCGGCAAACGGCGCGAAGGGGAAATATAACTCAAGGGCAAGCCGCAGCAAGTCTCTGTGTGCGCTCGTCGCCTCAAGACGCGATATTTCGCCGGCGTGCTCCAGGCGGCGCAGAATATTGCTGGCCTCAACCAAGGCCAACTCCGGCCCGGCCAAGGAACCTTCGGCAAGGGCCGCCTCCGCCCATTGCCCGGCCTGCCCCGCATCGACCAAGGCCGCGACAAGCACGGACGCATCAACGACTCTCGTCATGTTCGGTCCGCATCACGGGCGTGCAGAATACTGGCCGGTCGGACACGAGTTCCTGCGGCGTCCTTGCGGTCGCGCACCCCCTGTAACCATTCGTCAACAGTGGGCCGGGACGCAATGCGCTCTAGCTCTCCGCGCAGGAATTCCTGCATGGACTGGTGCTGCTGTGCGGCACGCGCCGCAAGTATGTCGCGCACGGTCTCGGGGACGCCTCGTATCGTAATTTGGACTGGCATGACAGCATTACACCATCGTTGACAGCAGACTGCAATCGACCCCTTCTCCCTACACCATGTACTTCACCATCCCGCCGTCAATGTCATAGGCCGCACCCGTAATAAAACTCGCCCGCTCTGATGCCAGGAAGGTCACCAAGCTGGCAATCTCTTCGGGGCGGCCGAAACGACCCAGCGGGATATTCGCCTGCGCAAACCCTTCGATCATGCCATCCGGGTCTTCAGGGTTAATCATCTTTGCAGCGTTCTCCCACAACGGAGTACGAACCGGCCCCGGACACACGGCATTGACCAAGACGTTGTCTTTGGCGAGTTCATCGGCCAATGTCTTGGTTAGACTAATCACCGCCGCCTTGGTCGCGTTATAATCAATCATACCACCACCCGGTTGCTTCCCGAAAATCGAAGAGATGTTGATAATCCGACCCCAGCGCTGCTCACGCATGCGCGGCAGGGCGAGGCGGGAACAGCGCAGCACACTAAAAAGATTCGCGTCAATATTTTCCTGCCAGGCTTTATCAGGCAGATCGAGCAATTGACTTAAATGCATCCCACCGGCGTTATTGACAAGAATATCGAGCCGGCCGAACCGCTCGCCTGTTTGGGCAAAGAGTTTTTCGATGTCCGCTACTTGGGTCATATCGGCCTGTATCGCCAGCACCCCAGAGCCCAGCTCACGCGCTGTTTGGTCGAGCTGCTCCCGGTTGCGGGCACACAGCGCAACGTGCACCCCTTCTTGGACAAAACTCTCCGCAATTGCGCGGCCAATGCCATAACTTGCGCCGGTGATGATTGCCACACGGTCCTGTAAACCAAAATCCATACGTTCCTCCTCACAGTGCCATATGCGAGATTGCCTGCGTTGGTTGTGCGCGCCTATTTTCCTGGCATTCAAGAGACTGTCAAGAGAGGAAAAATGAAAATCGGTCCAGTGATGTTTTGGCGGGCTGCTCTCAAAAGAAAGCCCATCCTCATACCATACCCGTATGCAAGAACCAATACCCAGCGGTTAGTGGCGGAACCGACCTCTCCATCGTCCGCAGCACGGCGGCGTTGCGCGTCACGCCCAGGAAGCGCAAGATGTATCCGAACTCGTTGAGGGGCAAGGAAGTGCGCCGGCTGGAATGCCGGCGTGACCAACGCTGCTATGCTGAAAGCCGTCTTTTTTGACTTTGATGGAACCCTGGCTGACGACGGCGCAACGATTGATCAGGCGCTCCACGCTGCATGTGCGGTGATATGCGAACGCTGGCCAGACCTCGGTGCGACGCCTCTTGAATCAACATACCGCCAGATCTCCGATCGCGCCTGGGGAGATTATGATCGCTACCTCCGCCCCCTCGGGTCACCTGAATCCATGCTCGCCTCCCTGTGGCAGCAAACCCTTGAACGGTTTGGTTACTATGAGGCAGGAGTCGCACACGACGCAGCCACGACCTATTGGCAACAGCGTTTACACGCCTGTCAACCGTATCCTGATGTTCTGCCCTTCCTATCAGACCTGACACAGCTCTTTCATGTGAGTCTGCTCACCAACGGTGCCCCCAGCATGCAGCGGGCGAAAGTGAAAGCAGCCGGTCTCCAGGAGTATTTCCGCGATATCTTCGTCGGGGGCGAGTTTGACCAGGGCAAACCCGCTCCTTTTATCTTCTCCGCCGCTCTCAAAGCCGCCACCTGCCATCCCGAAGAAGCAGTGTACATCGGAGACTCTCTCCTGCACGACGTCGTTGGCGCCCGCAAAAGTGGTCTGCACAGCGTCTGGCTCAATCGCAAGCGGCAGCACAAACAAGAGGTCATTCAAGCCTATGCGCGGAGCGGCAGGGCTGATACGACGAACGCTGCTCCGCAACAGCGTCAGCTTGAGCAGTTGGCCCAGCCCGATTTTGAGATTACACATCTCACCGCGCTCTCAGCCTGCCTGGAACAACTCTAGGGATTTTCCGGACTGCTCTTCTTCTGCTCCCTTGTCCGAATAGTGTCCCACTGATAGCTGATGCAGTATGAGGCAGAAGGGACCGGCATGGAAAAAAACGCCTACAAAATCCTGTTGTTCAATTATTATCGAGATGCCGAATTGCGCGGGGCAGACTTGATTCTGCGTCTTATCAACCGTGCGGAGAATCAGAATATTCAAGAAAAGTTGACCCGTCATTTAGCCGATGCGACCAATCACGCCTGGCTCTGGACTGAGCGCATTCGGGCGCTTGGCGGTGAGCCTCTGCGGATTGAGAATGGCTACCATCGTCAACTCCGGCGCAAGGCCGGTCTGCCGGCTAATTTTCTTGACCTCCTGGCGCTCACCTGCGCCGTTGCCGAGCGGGCGCACAAACGGTATGCGGAACATGCCACTCGGCCCGATGTCGCTCCGGAGACGCTCACGGTTCTGCATGAGATGCAGGCAGATGAGAAAGCGCACCTGACCTGGATTATCGAAAAGATCGCTGAACTCGAAGCCAGAGAAGGCAAGGAAAAGGTGGACGCCGCCCTTCGGCATTATCGGGAGATAGAGGCAGCTGTTTTTGCCGACATGCAGCAAGAGGAGCAGCGCGCCTTAGCCCAGGTTGGGCCGGACGAAACCAGCTGAGGCCACCGGTCGGGCGAGCCGCTCAAATCTTCTTTTTTTGATTTGCGACATAGTCAACCAGGAGATATTCCCCAAGATTGTCCGGGCGGGTGTAAAAGGCACGGCCACGGTTCATCTTGGTCATTTTGTCCACAAAGGTCCGCAGGCTCGGACTGTCGTCGAGCATGAACGTATTAATCGTGACCCCCCGCTTGGTGACTTTCTCTACTTCGCGCAGGGTTTCCTGGGCCGCCCGCATACTGATCCCCCCAAAAGAGAGGGGCCATTCGCAATACAGCCGCCCCCGAGAAAAATACGCGGTGGGTTGGCCATCCGTCACCACGATGATGTGTTGATTATGACCCGGGTGGCGGCGCAGCAGATCCCCGGCAAGACGCAGGCCGTCTTGTAGGTTGGTGAACGGGTCGCCCATATTCCAACTCGCCTCAGGCAAGTCTTTGATCTTGAGCTCCACCGCCCGCGTGAAAAAACCAACAATCGAGAAATAATCACGCGGATAGCGCGTCCGAATCAAACTCTCCAGCGCCAGCGCAACTTTTTTGGCGGCTCCGAATCGACCTTCCCAGCTCATGGACCAACTCATATCAAGGAGCAGGACGGTTGACGTTGTGGTCGTGTGGTCAGTATCGAAGATCGTAAAGTCTTCCGGGTGGATAGACAGGGGGACGCCCGCGCTCCGCTGGATAGACTTTTTGAGCGTCCCGACCAGGTCGAGATGCATGGGGTCACCGTACTGGTACGGCCGCGTTTCGTCCATTTTGATCTCGGCAATACCGCGATGGTCTGTGGCGTGAGAGCCGTTCCGGTCGCGCAACAGATTGGCATAGATGTCTTGCAGGGCGAGCTGGCCGATCCGCCGGACGCCTTTGGGCGACAACCGCACCCGGCCTTCGCGGGAGATCAGGAACCCGGATTCTTCTAACAACGACTGCATCTGTTGGAGATTCTGAAAGTCCTGGCTGGCAGCCTGGCCAAGCAATTCCTGAAGCTGTTCCGGGTCTATCTTCTCCGGATGGCCTGACAGCAGGTTTTGCTCCATCTCCTGAAGCTGTTCCATTTCCTCCATCAGTTCCAGCGCCTCTTGATAGCTGAGCGGACGCGGTCCGTTAAACAGATCGTTGAAACGGCGCTGAAAGTTCTCAAGCGAGTGAATATTGTCAAACTCCTGCATGAGCTCATCAAACGCGGCTTGCGCGGCTTCGTCCTCGAACGGATAGTCCGCCAGCTTCTCCATTTTCTCGCTCAGGCGTTGCGGCAACTGCTGGAGAAACTGCTCCTTCTCTTCGAGTGCGGGCTGCTGAGGCCGCTTCTGCTCCAGCGTGCGCTGCTCTTGATTCAGAATGGAGTCAAGACGCTCCTGCATCTCATCGAGCGAGGAGCGCATATTAGACTCACGGTAGCGTTTGCGCATCTCTTCGCGCAGGTCACGCACGAGATCGTCCAGACCCTTGAGCTTATCGTCCTCATCCCCCAGGCCCTGGCGCATGAGATGCTCAAGCGCCTGCTGCATATCATCCGTCGAGGACAGATGTTCGGCCAGCTCTTCGAAGATTTTGTCGGCCGACAGCCGGACCCGTTGGCTGCCATCCCAGTCGGTATAGCGAATGGTGATCATGTCAGTCCGGAAGCACGGTCACGGAATGCCGGGATCATAGAGCAACCCGCCCGCCTTTACTATACCCACAGACCGGCGGGGCGGGGCAAAGGGGGCAGGGCTACTAGCTGGAGGGCCTGCTATACTGTCCTGTGGACATACGACGAGTTGATGAGCGGTAGACAGAGTCCACAAAGGAGAAAGGGTGAACATGAATTACGTCCTGATTGACTTGGAAAATACGCAGCCGGAACACCTGAGTGTTTTAGCCGGGCAGAACTTCAGGGTTCTTGTTTTTGTGGGCCAGAACCAATCAAAGATATCGTTTGATCTCGTATCCGCCATTCAGCATTTAGGGAAAAACGCCGAATACATCAAAATTCAAGGCAACGGACCAAACGCCCTTGATTTCCATATCGCGTTTTATATCGGCCAGTTTTCCACAGAAAACAGCGATTCCCATTTCCACATCATTTCAA
This sequence comes from Binatia bacterium, assembly GCA_963664395.2. Classification (GTDB taxonomy): domain Bacteria; phylum Desulfobacterota; class Binatia; order Bin18; family Bin18; genus Bin18. The sequence continues at coordinate 1,611,649 of OY761159.2, forward strand.
AAGATAAAGGCTTCGACCCGCTGATTAAGCATCTTGAATCGAAAAAGATCCGGGTACACCGGCATCCGGCTATCAACGACATACCACTTACAAAGCCTGCAAAAGCGAAAAAAGAGCCTGCTCACGTTTCAAAACCTGCGAGTTCAGTAATAAAGGCGGAGAACATTCAGAAAATCGTTGAGTTCCTGATTGCCCGAGGGAATGCAAAACCAAGGAAATTGAAAACTCTGTCCAATTCGATCAATGCACTATTTTCAAAAAGCTTAGCAGAGAACGAACTCGACGCTCTCATAGACGAACTGGTCAAGCGCGGCGTCGTTATTGTCAGCAGCAATCAGACCAGCGTGAGCTATCAGTTGAAAGGGTAATTGTTGAAGCGCTTCCCAATTGTGGTACAAAATGACCGAGAGTAATCGCTAATGATACGTCATGTGTTTCTGAGCTTTTCTATGGGGGACGAGGGCATTGTCAACGTCTTTCGCGGCCAAGCGGCGAACAGGCAATCGGTCCTGGTGTTTCATGACTACTCCATCAAGGAAGCATTTGAGTCCACTTGGAAAATGAAGGCGGAACGTCTCATCCGCGCCTGTAGTGTCACTATATGTTTGATTGGCAAAACAACGTATCGGAGCAAAGCTGTCGATTGGGAGATCAGAAGGAGCGCGGAACTAGGGAAGACCGTCATGGCGGTTTCCATTGAGCCGACGGCGCCAAGAGTTCCGCCGGCCCTTACGGAACTGAACGTGCAACCCCAGCCGTGGGATATGGAGAGAATAATAGGGGAGTTGAATGACCTCGGAACCGAATACGGTCGAACAAGAGCTTTTCGGAGAGCACGAATCTGGAACGTTGAACGAGACCGAAGCCTCGACACTGCTTGAACAGTACAAACTCTTTGTGGGAACCTCGGAAGCTCTGGTCTCTCGTCGGCAGCAAGTCAATACTTTCTTCCTTTCTGTCAATTCCATCATCCTTGCGGCTACGGGTCTCCTCATACGTGAGAAAACGGCAAATAGCTTAGTCGGTCCCGCCCTCATCGTGCTCGGTATGGGCGGAATGGCTCTCTGTTTCGCATGGCGGCGAATGATATTGTCCTTTGGTCAACTCAACCGGGGCAAGTTCGATGTCATCCATGCCCTCGAACGCAGACTGCCAGCCCGGACTTTTACCGCGGAATGGGTCGCTCTGGGACAAGGTAAGGATCCGTCTAAGTACAAGCCGTTTACGCGAACAGAGTCGTTGACCCCGTGGATATTCGGTATGCTTGAAACATTGGTGGTCGTTGCTGGAGTCGTTCTATGGTTCTGGCAGGGATAGAATAATGAGCACACATCAAATCCACGTTTTTATCAGTCACTCCTGGGCCTATTCAAATCATTACGACACTTTGGAGGATTGGATATTCAACCGGAAATGGAGTCGAGGTCAGGCATCTCTCGACTTTCGGGATTTTTCCGTTCCAAGGAATGACCCAATTCATAATGCACCCTCCGACCGAGCACTCAGAGAGGCAATCTTTAACCAAATAGTCAGGTGTCACGTGGTCGTGATTCCGTTGGGAATGTATGCCACTTACAGTAAGTGGATCAGGAAAGAAATCGACGGTGCTAAACGCTACACAAAACCAATACTTGGCGTAAACCCGCAGGGACAGGAACATCGCTCCTCTATCGTGGCCAATGCTGCACAAGAAACGGTTGGTTGGAACAGTAAAAGTGTCGTCGGGGCCATAGCTTGTATCGTGATTAAGCTCACTTCCGGCTAATAATTTCGAGACAGTCGTTATGGTGGAACGTCCGGTCACACATTTGCAGAATCCTCCCCATCCGGGCGCAATCGTCAGACGCCAGTGTCTCGCGCCTCTCGGCCTGTCCGTTACCAGGGCCGCCAAAGGCTTGGGAGTCACGCGCCAAGCGCTCTCCGATCTCGTCAACGGCAGGGCTGGAGTCTCGGTCGAAATGGCGGTCCGATTGTCAAAAGCCTTCGGGTCGAGCCCGGAGACATGGCTCGGTATGCAGATGGCCTACGACCTCTGGCACGCGCGGGATAGAGTCGAGCAGATCACCGTCGAGAAGTTCGAGAGCGCGTAGGCGTAGTTCCCGCATCCTCAAGAGGGCAATTCTGCGGCGCTTGGTCAAAGAGAGATTCGCGTGAAGCAAAAGGACTGTGAACGCTTGGTAAAAAGTGTCAAGCAGGCAGGAGCGATTCGCACGCAATGAAAGAAGTTCCAGCAGGCGCGGATTGGAAGAGTGACTATGCCGCTTTCCTTGCCCGCGCAGCTTTATCGAGATCGTAGGTTGCCTGGAGATTCAGCCACACCTTCGGCGTCGTGCCGAGAACGGCGGCGAGGTCCAGCGCCGCGGCGGCAGTGACGCCACGCTTTCCGCGAATGAGTTCGTTCAGTCGGGTCCTCGTCCAACCGACCTTCGCGGCGAATGCCGCTTGGCTTATTCCTTGAGGCGCGAGAAATTCCTCCAAGAGGATTTCGCCTGGGTGAAACGGATTCTTCGGTTGTCTCGCCATTACGCCTGCTCCTTATAAATGGTAATCAACGACTTGAACATTGAACGCACTCCCCGCACGCCATTGAAAGACCAGCCGCCATTGCCTGTCAATGCGGATCGAGTAGAAACCGTCCCATTCCCCTTTCAACTTCTCCAGCCGATTACCAGGTGGGACCCGAAGGTCTCGTAAGTCAGCCGCGTCATGCAGAAAGAGCAGCTTCCGCCGGGCAGTCCGACGAAGCGACACTGGTAACGTCCGCACAGCGCGTCCGCTATCGTCAAACAGTTGCTCAGCCAGCGCGTTGCCGAATGTCTCAATCACGTTTCCGCATTACCAGAAACCGATAATGCGGAAACCCATCTCCCCACTATGCAGAAAAGAGTGTTAGAGGACATCCGGGAGCATTAGCCGCCTATCTGGAGAGCCTATACTTGATTCTTGATATATTTATATATTATGATGGTCCTAATTTTTATTATAGTCATTTATTTTAGTAGCAATTAAGGAGGTGTTTCGATGGAATATACAAACCAACAGCTCAACAACTACGTCAACCGGATTAAGCTCACTCAGGAACAAAAATCGTCTTACGCGAATCAAATTGACAATTTGAAAGACAATGTTCTCAAAGCCGTTAATGGCATGGAGAACACTAAAGTAACGAAGGTCAAAAGAGCAGGTTCGTGGAAGAAAAGCACCGCTCTGGCACCAAAGGGAGACTATCCTCTCGATATAGACATGGTGTTCTACCTAGCCCTTAAAGAAGATGCTTCGTTTGACGCCGAGGAGCTTCGGGAGGAGATTATCAGCGTACTGTGCGAGGCATATCCTAACAAGGAAAGATCAGATTTTACTGATGGTCAAAAGACTATTGGCGTCGTATTCAGGGGCTCCGGCCTTGAGGTGGATATTGTGCCGTTTATCCCGGAAAAGGGTAACACGACCTATGGTAGACAACCTCGAAAAAAACTCAATTCAGGCGAGTTCAAAACCAGCGTTGACAAGCAATTGGATTTTGTAAGCAAAATAAAAGACAAGTGCTCTAATTTCACTTCTATTGTTCGCATCCTGAAAAGTTGGAGAAACTATAAGGAGCTGGAACTTTCCTCTTTCTCCATTGAATTGGCAGTAGCCAATTTGATCCAGACAGGGAGAATATCTGACTCTTCAATAAACCAAACAATTATCACTTTCTTCGAGTTTTTCGGTAACGGTACTCCCGTCAAGGTGTACTTCTCAGGGGCTATCGGACCACAAACTGGCAGTGCTCCGTGGATAGCAGATCCAACGAACAACGAGAACAATACGGTCAGACTATCTGATAGCGAATGGGACGAGGTTATGGAAATAGCCGAAAGCGGCTTTGAGAGCATTTCTTATGCACAAACCGTACAAGAGACCGGAAAAACATTGGATTTATGGAAGGAAGTTTTTGGACCAAGTTTCAATATTAAGGAGGGATAATACCTAATGAGCACTATTACGCAGACATATACCAGAACAGATATCCGTAAAGCTTTTGAAAACTTCCAGGCAGACCTGCAAATGCTTGCTGTAAGGACGCAAGCAATGGAATTAGATCATGCACAGAAGTGTACCTATGATGTCTGTTTAATGGCCCAAGCGGGGTGTTTGAGGCGCGTCCATATACAATTGTATGACTCCTATGGAAATCTCATAAAAGTTCATCGGTATTCCGTGAAAGAAGATATATTACCAGACTCCCAAAGGCCAGGAGGAAATAGATGGCCATGCTTACCTGACGGTAGCCTATGCGTAATAGTGGAATACTCTGATAACCAAGAGGCGGAAAAGCTTCAAAGATCAAGGACGTTAAAACTACATTGGAGCCCTTCATCTTTGTCAACTAATTACTCTGGAATGCGAAACGATAGCGAAAGACTCTATTCCAGTAATAGCTACGGATTACGGCGCGACACATTCGTGAACTGAATAAGGCAAAACAATGGTGCAAAGTACGTTTGATACTCAACGAGAACTCCCATCACGTGAGTTAGAAAGTATTGCCGAAACCCTTATCGGCTTCGAGAGGCACTATGAAGCATTGAAAAACCATCTAATGGCAGTATTGATGCCCGACCGTATAGATAAGTGGAGTAAGGAGCACCACAAACAAATTATTCCATTATGTAAGGTAATCCGGCAAAGGTACCCACTTTTTCTCTTTAGCGGGGATGTTGGGACGGGAAAGACCGTGACGGCTGAGTGTGCCGCAAACCGGTTGACAAAGGATATGGGCAAAGAGGGTTTTCTCCTTAAGCTGAGCACCCGGGTGAGAGGTAAGGGGCTGCATGGAGAAATGAGTCAGCTTATCCAGGATGCCTTTGAAAATCTGACAATCCAGGCGGGTAAAAAACGATTGTCCTTTCTACTGATAGACGAGGCAGATTCCATCGCCTCGCTTCGGTCTACCGAACAGATGCACCAGGAAGAAAAGGCTGCCGTCAATACGCTGATACAGAAAATTGATGAGATTCGCCAAGTAGGCGGTCGAGCGGTTGTGTTTTTGTGTACTAATAGAGCAAATATCATTGATCAGGCTGTCGTTAGGCGCGCCGCGTTACACATAGAATTTTCTCGACCGAATAAAGAAGAGTGTCTGAAATTATTAGCACATGATCTTGAAGGAGTAGGTTTGACATCGGAAGAACTCAGTGAATTAGCGTCTCTCACTTCAGCAGGAGGGCATTATGGCGATAATGGCTATACATTCTCAGATTTCCGATTGCGGTTTTTTCCAGAAGCTCTCACTCGATCCTTTCCAGACCGGGCGCTGACATTTGGTATCTTAAAAGAAACAGTGCTGGCTGTGAGACCGAGCCCTCGGATTGACTAAAATGCAAGACGGCGATGTTCAATCAAGCCAGGAGCTTCTCAAAAAATTGAGAAGAAAAGCGGAACTTTGCCGATTTGCTCACTCGGAGTTAAAAGCAAAATATAGTAGGTGTCGAAGCCTGAAGGAATTTTCGGTTACTTTATTGTCTGTAGTTCTGGCAGGGCTAATCGGTTTTTATTATCGAAAAGTATTGGAGGGTGATTTGATATTGTCGTTCATCTTCATCCTACCTCTTGCCACAACGCTAGTACAGGCGCTGGATTGCACTATATTTCAGTGGACACACAAAGTAGCCCGGCACGAGTCAGCAGTAGCAATTTGGGGAGATTGGATTAGAGAGGCAGATTTTCTTGAGAAGCGCATCCATCAGTATTCAAGTGATTTGGCGAATGAAAAGATGCAGAATATACAAGAAAAATATAACGGTTGTATGGGTAATACAGAACAAATACCAAATAGCAAGTTCCTAATATACAAAAAGAAATTCAGAGCGTATGTGTTGAAATCCAAGGAAATTGATGAGATGTCCTTGGAAGATATAGATAGAGGGAAATAGAGAGAAAAAAGTTGAAAGAGCGTAAAAAAAAGTTACCTGCCGCACAAGAAGAAAGACTAGAGTTCGTTGAACTCCTTGCCTATTTCAACGGCACAGTGAGTCGCGATGAAATTATGAATAGATTTGGCATATCTGCGGCATCCGCTACCAATATATTGTCGAAGTATAGCCAAATGGCTCCTGAAAACCTCGGCTATAACGTACACCTCAAACGCTATGAGATTGGCAAATCTTTCAAGCCGGTTTTCAATGTTCGCATGTTGATCGAGCGTATCCCTGTGTACACCATGCCTCAGTTACACAAACCGGCTGACAACGATGTGATTGAAAGAATCGCCCTAATATCAAGAGCCATTCAGAGAACACAATCACTGGCCATCACCTACTCTTCTGCTTCTAGTGGAAGAAGCACGCGGCAAATTGTCCCTGTTGCTTTTGCTGATAATTGGCTGCGGTGGCATTTACGTGCATACGATAGAAAACGAGAACAATATGTCGATTTTGTTTTCAGAAGAATTTTAGAAGTGCGCCCAATTGAAGGTGATACGATACAGGGTCACGAACACCCGAAGAATGACAAACAATGGCATTCGTTTATTGACTTAAGAATAAAAGCACATCCACACAATCTGGCGGATGTCCAGGCTTTTACTATGGGTACTGATATTCATCGTGTGAGGATTCGTGCGGCTATGGCTGGATATTTTCTTCAGCTTTGGAACGTCGACTGTTCCCCAGATGCGAATCTAAAAGGGAAGGAATATCAGTATGTTTTGGCGAATGTGGCGGAAGTCGCTAAAGTAGCGGATTTAGGGTTAGCCCCCGGCTATAATGGTGAAATACAAAATTGATACTTTGCCATGAGAGTCATTGTGAACAGTTTGTATGTACTCCTCAATTAGCTCCTGGGTCGTTGTGAGAGAACTGATTACACAAAGGGACGCAACATCGCCGGCAACAAAGCCTCCACATCTTCCCCCACACTTCCCCGTAGTGTCTCAACTTGCTGAACCTGCCTCTGCAAGCGGTCGAACCAGTGTTGCCGCGCGCCTTGGCCTCGACCACCGCAATCGGAAAGTCGGGCCGGTAGCGCAACAGGTAGTCGGCGCGTTTCTGCTGGCCGCGGCGGGCCGTGCGGCCGACGAAGAAGATGCGCCCGTCGGTAAGAGTGCGCTGCTCGTTAATAGCGTGTGGAGGGGTGTCCCAGCCGGCGGCCTGGAGTGTGGGCACAACAAATGTGCGGCAGGTGTCGGCTTCAGTCAGCACCACGGGCGCTCTTGCTGATGAGCGGGACGGTACGCCCGGAAACCGCGGCTAGGCGCGATAGGTGTGGCGTCCGCCCTGGCGTTCTTTGTTCAGCTTCTGATGCAAGTGCAGCCCTTCCAGGATGAACTCGGTTGCAGTGGAAATGAATCTGGGCTGGCCGGCAACGCCTAATACCGCCAGACTCTCCTGCATCCCTTGGATGTGTTGCACGCCTTCCAGGTATTCCTGAGACGGCATCATATCCGAAATTTCAACTCCCCCACCGTTCACGAAATAGTCGATGACGGGCTTGAGATTTTCGATCTTGATATATTTGTCAAAAACTTTCTGGACGGCACGATTCACCAAACGCTCAATGAGGTCTCCATCTTTCTGCTCTTCGCCCATGTATTCCAGCTCAATTTTTCCCGCAGTAGAGGGATAGAGCGCGTACAGGTCGCTGATGCGAGGCACCACATCGTGCTCGCCCAGGCGTACGGCTCGTTTCTCGGCATTACTGACCAGGCTCTCGAAGTTGTTGATCGTCATGCGGACACTCACCCCGGAGGATTGATTGATTTCGTTTGAGCCGCGCGCCTCCATGGTGAGTTGGGCACATATCTCTTTCATGAACCGTGGGGTGTCAACCACGAGGCCGTCATACGCGAAGCGGGCCGCTTCCTGCTCCATAATGGAGATTTCTTCCTCAAGAGAGCGCGGGTAGTGGGTGCGAATTTGGACGTCAAAACGATCTTTCAGCGGAGTGATGATGCGCCCCCGACTCGTATAGTCTTCAGGATTCGCACTCGCCACAATAATGACATCGAGCGGCAGACGGACCTTGAAGCCTTTGACCTGAAAGTCTTGTTCTTCCATGAGATTGAACAGGCTAACCTGCACTTTCTCAGTCAGGTCGGGCAATTCGTTGACCGCGAAGATGCCGCGGTTCGTCCTGGGGATCAAACCGTAGTGGATGGTCTCCTCATCGGCCAGATAGCGCCCTTCGGCAACTTTAATCGGATCAACCTCACCGATGAGGTCGGCAACGGACACATCCGGCGTAGCCAGCTTCTCGGCATAGCGCTCGTCGCGTGACAGCCAGCTGACTTCAAGCGCCTCGCCGCGTTCTTCGGCGAGGCGACGCGCTTGTGGAGAGATAGGCGCCAGGGGATTCTCCGGAATTTCACTATCACGAATAGTCGGCACATAGTCGTCCAGAAAGACTGTCAAGCCACGAATCACACGCGATTTTGCCTGCCCGCGCTCACCCAGAAAGACGATGTGATGCCCAGCCAGAACAGCATTTTCGATCTCTGGAATAACTGTCTCATCATAACCGATAATGCCAGGGAGCAAATTCCCCCCCACGGAGAGCCTACGGATCAAATTCGCCCGCATCTCTTCTCGCACGGAAAGCACTTGATAATCTACTTTCTTGAGGTCACCAACCGTCTGGACTTCACGACGGAGCGTTTCAGTTGGAATCGTCTGGTGCACAATACTGCCTGCCTTTATTCAGAATTTCCGGTCCGTATCAAGATTTTCTATCGGGCTATTCGGAATGGAGCGCGGCCAAGGAAGTAAAGAGAAAGATGGGGACAGGGCCGCCGCGATTTGTCTCCTTCTACTGGGAGCGCGGGCAGCCTGCCCGCGAACGGGGCGCGACCGGATGGGCGGGAGGCCTGAAACCTGTCGCGTACGTAACGGAGAGGGGCGGGAGCCGTCGCGTCGCCGGCATCCGGTGCTTTCCCAACATCCACAGCACTCCTGACACATGCGCCTCAATCTCGTCCGCCCGCGCCAGCTGTTTCAGGCTCGGTCTCCGGTTCGACCGCCTCAAGAGGCTGGCTGTCAACGCGGAGACGCAACTCTTTGCCGACCTTGAAAAGCGGAACTTTTTTTGCCGCAACGGCGACCACTTCCCCAGTTCTCGGGTTGCGCCCTTCCCGAGCAGGACGATGTTTGACAATAAAACTGCCGAATCCACGGATTTCAATCCGCTCCGGCCTGGCCAGGGCCTCGGTCATACTGTCGAATACCGTATTGACCATGACCTCGGCATCCCGGCGTGAAAAACGAGGATAGCGCTGGGCGATTTCCTCAATCAAGTCTCTTTTCGTCACGTTGCTATCCTCTCCAGCAGGAAAGCCTTATGATTTCTGTTGGTCGCCGTCATCCCGATCAAGACGCAACTCTTCTCCCAAGATATCTTCAAAGGAGAACCGCGATCCGTCTCGTTCGCGCTGGAGATATGCCTCCATTTCCACTCGTTCTTCACTGCGTCGTAATGCCTTTACACTCAGCCCCATTTTGTGTTCACGGGGATCAATATGGATCACCTCGGCCTCGACCTCGTTGCCGACCTCAAAAAGCGACGAGGGTTTCTCCACTCGCTCCGTTGAGAGTTGAGAGATGTGAACCAGCCCCTCAATTCCGTCTGCAATTTCCACAAATACTCCAAAGTCTGTCACGCTCGTTACTTTTCCGTTGACCCGACTCCCCACAGGATGTTCTTGTTGGAGGGTGACCCAGGGATCGGCGCTTGATTGTTTAATACCGAGCGAGATTCGCTCGTTGTCGATATCAATGCCGAGAATAACGGCGTCAACCTCATCTCCCTTTTTGAACAGATCTGAAGGATGCTTAATTTTTCGGGTCCAATGCAGATCCGAGATATGCGCCAGACCGTCAATCCCTTCCTCAACCTCAATAAATACGCCAAAATCAGTAATACTTTTGACTTTGCCGTGGATGCGGCTGCCCACCGGGTGGGTGGCGCGTACAGTCTCCCACGGATTAGGAGAGACCTGTTTGAGCCCTAACGATATGCGACGGTGGGCGGGGTCAAGATCGAGTACCATGACTTCGACCTCATCTCCAACGGAGAGCAGTTTCGAGGGGTGAGAAATCCGCTTTGTCCACGACATTTCAGAGACGTGCAACAGGCCCTCCACTCCCTGCTCCAGTTCCACAAAGGCCCCGTAATCGGCCAAGCTCACGATCTTGCCGTGCACCCGACTGCCGGGCAGGTAGCGTTCTGTGACCGACCCCCACGGGTCGGGGGCGAGTTGTTTCAGTCCAAGTGAAACACGCTCCTTTTCCACATCAAACTTGAGGACAACGACCTGAATCGTCTCCCCAGCCTTGATCATCTCAGAAGGGTGACCGATCCGTCCCCAAGACATATCGGTGATATGCAGGAGACCATCCAGCCCCCCCAGGTCAACAAAGGCCCCGTAATCAGTGATATTTTTGACCATCCCCTCAAGGATGACACCTTCATCGAGAACCTTGAGCGTCTCTCCCCGAAGCGAGGTACGTTCTTGCTCCAGCACTGCCCGTCGCGACACGACCACATTGGAGCGGGCACGATTGTATTTGAGGATGACAAACTTACCGGTTTTCCCCAGGAATTGATCCAGGTCTCGGATGGGACGAATGTCAACATGAGAGCCAGGTAAAAACGCGGTCACCCCAATGTCGACGCGCAATCCGCCTTTGACTTTTCCAACGATTGAACCCTCGACTGGAGTATGACTGTTGAACGCCTCTTCGATGTCTCGCCAAATACGGAATTGTTCCGCTTTCGCTCGTGATAGAATGATCCCCTCTTGATCAGAGTCAGCCGAGTCGAAATAGACCTCTATTTCATCTCCTTCATTGACCGTTATCTGGCCATCACGCTGGCGAAATTCAGCCAGAGGAATATGTCCTTCTGATTTATAGCCGATATCAATTGTGACAAATTCCGGTCCGATATTCACCACACGCCCACCGACGATCTCACCCGGTTGAACCGAGCGCATGCTTTCTTCAAACATTTGGCCAAAGTCTTCTCCACCGCCTTTTCCCGGCTGGGCTGGTGCCGCCGGCGGGGTCTCACTGCCAGCCTCTACCGTCTCTGCCGGCTGGCTCTCGTGTGACGCTTGGCTCTCATTGTCAACGCTGCTTGTTTGGGCTTGCTCTGTGACCTCGCTGTGAGTTGGCGTGGTTTCTTCAACGTTGTTGTGTTCGTTATGTTCGTTATGTTCCATAGTTATGGTTTACCCCCCTACGAAGCTCCCGTACCTTGCCACTGCATACTCCCCTCTCGGCTCGGTTGCAAGAGCTACGAGCCCGACTTTTCCTTTTTGCTTTCAATACTTGCATGGGCGCGGACTAATCCGGCCATACTGTCAACTACTTCAGCCTGGGTCAATGTGGTGGTATCGATACGCACGGCATCAGCCGCAGGTCGGAGGGGGGCATGAGCGCGTTCGCTGTCACGTCGGTCTCGCTCAGCCATCTCTTGGCGTGTCTGCTCAAGCGAAATATTGGCCGCCTCCCGTTGTTGCAGCTCAGCATAGCGCCGTCGACTCCGTTCTTCGATCGAGGCATCCAGAAATATCTTTATATCGGCATTCGGAAAAACAACCGTCCCAATATCGCGCCCGTCAAGGATTGCCGCTCCGCTCCCTCCGAGCCGACGTTGAAGCCCGAGAAGAGCGTGGCGGACACGCGGCTGAGCTGAGACTTTTGAGGCCATCTGACTCATTTCCGGGCGACGGATATCGGCCGTAACATCCCGACTTCCCAAAAGAATATGGGTTTCCGAGAGTACAATATCCGCGGTATCACATAACGCCGCCAGTCGCTCGCCGTCGTCAGGACTCACGCCCTGCTCCCAGGCGAGTAAGCCAATAGTCCGGTAGAGCGCCCCAGTATCAATATAGCGATAGCCGAGCCGTTCGGCCAAAAGACGGCTGACCGTACTCTTGCCTGCGCCGGCCGGACCATCGATAGCGATGATGAGGCCCTTCTTCCCCTTCTTCGTCTCCGGCATCAAACTGTCCCCAGATGGACTCCGGTCACCTCTTGTACCATGCGGTAATATCCGGGAAAGGAAATAGCAATGCACTCCGACTCTTCGACCACGACGCCCTCGTCTGAGCCGAGTCCGGCCACACTCAGCGCCATGGCGATGCGGTGGTCCCCCTGGCTGTGGACCGTTCCGCCCCACACGCGCGCCTGCCCGACGATCACCAGCCCATCCGGCAGTTCTTCAACCGTCACCCCGAGGGCAGCTAATGCGGCTGCCAGAGCGTGAATGCGATCGCTCTCTTTGACGCGGAGTTCCCCGGCCCCGCGAATGACGGATGTACCTTGGGCAAACGCCATGGCCACGGCAAGCAGCGGCAGTTCATCAATGGCTCGGACAACAAGCGCGCCGTCAATTTCTATCCCGCGCAAGGGGCTTGAGCGGACCACAATGTCCCCGCTGGGCTCCCCGCAGACGTCTCGTGCATTGTGTATCTCGATCCGTGCCCCCATGGCTCGAAAGATATCCACTATCCCCGTCCGGGTTGGATTAAGTCCAATATCGCGGATACACAACTCCGAGTGAGGCAGCAGGAGTGCTGCCCCGATAAAAAAGGCCGCAGAAGAGAAGTCACCGGGAACACTCACATCCTGGGCATGCAGCGGCGTCCCGCCTTCAATCGACACGGTTCGCCCCCGCACCTCAAGCCGCCCCCCGAATGCGGGTAACAGGCGCTCGGTATGATCACGGGAACGTTCAGGCTCTATGACCGTCGTCCGCCCGTTGGCGCGCAGACCAGCCAACAGGATGGCCGATTTGACTTGGGCGCTGGCCACCGGACTCTCATACGTAATACCGGTCAGTGTCCCGGCCCGGCCTGTAATCCGTAAAGGCGCACAGTGCTGTCCGCCTTCACTTTCAATCGCGGCGCCCATCAGCCGCAATGGCTCAATCACCCGCCCCATGGGGCGCCGCCGGAGCGACGCATCCCCGTCCAGACGGGACGCAAAGGAGCAACCGGCCAGGATACCGGAAAGCAGGCGCATCGTGGTTCCGGAATTCCCACAATCTATGCTGGCGTCAGCAGCGGTAGGCGGGTGTAGATGATCCCAGCCGGGGCTGCTCACGCTAACCGTTGTGTCCTGTTGTGCGATGTCAACTCCCAGCAATTGAACGGCCTGGAGCGTCCGCAGATTATCCTCGCCAAGCGAACAACCCCGGATGCAGCTTGCTCCTTTGGCCAAGGCCGCAAACAGCACGGCGCGGTGGCTGATGGACTTATCGCCCGGCAGGCGGACCTCGCCCCGTATTCCGTGAGGAGCGGGCGGGATCGTTACCGACGTACTCATTTCCCCTCTCGCAGACGAGTGAGGCGCTGACGTTCTTGGCGCGCCCGCGCAATATCCGCTGAGAGTGTTTTCCCGTCCCCCTCAGCCAGCGCGACTTTCATCTGAGCCAGCGCGGCTTCAAAACTGGAAATAGCAGACAGCAACGCCTCACGATTCTCAAGACAGATATCACGCCACATCTCTACCGGACTCGCCGCCACCCGAGTCAGGTCAGCAAACGCACTGCCCGCATACACAAGCGGATCAAGCTGTTCTGACGGTGACCGGGTCGAGTGCGGAAACGCCTGCAGGAGTCCATTTATTACACTAAACGCGATGAGATGGGGCAAGTGGCTCACCTGGGCGAGGATGCTATCGTGGACCTCAGCATCCATCTCTTCGACGCGCATACCCACGCCTTCCCACAAGGCCCGGACCCGCGCCAGCGCGTGAGCGTCGGTCTTGTCGGTAGGCGTCAACACACATAAACGTCCCTCAAAGAGCGTTGCAAAGGCGGCCTCAGCCCCGGCGTTCTCGGTCCCGGCGATAGGATGCGCGGCCACACAGGGCAGCGAGGCGGGGACAAGAGCTTCGAGCGCGGCCACCACAGGCGCTTTGACACTGCCCGCATCCGTCACAATACAGCCTGGCGGGAGATAGGGTATAAACTGCTGCATGACCGGCCCGGTCGCCTGAACCGGAACAGCCAGCAGGACGCCGTCGGTTCCCTGGGCCGCTTCGGCCGGATCAAACGTATAGGAATCAATGAGGCCGCGGTCGAGCGCAATTTTCAGATTGGCTTCGGTCCGCCCAAAGCCTACCACCTCTTCAACCAGGCCTCGCGCTTTGGCCGCCAGTCCGAGCGAACCGCCAATCAGACCAACCCCGACGATAAGAAGACGATGAAATAAAAGTGGCATAGTGTATGCGGTCCGCCTACGAGTGCAGCTTCTCCAGAGCCGCAATAAAGCGTTCGTTTTCCTCAGGAAGACCCACACTCACGCGGGCGTAGCCGGGATAGCCATAGCCCTCCATGGGCCGAATAATAATCCCCTGGGGCAGGAGCTGTTGCGTCACGCCGGGACCCACTTTCACCAGGAGAAAATTCCCCCAGGTAGGAGCGTATGCCACCCCGAGGCGGTCCAACTCCCGACGCAGATAGGCAAGCCCGTGCCGATTATTGTCCTGGGTCTTGCGTATATGCTCGGTATCATCCAGCGCCGCTAACGCGCCCACTTGGGCGAGCGTATTCACATTAAAGGGCTGGCGGATACGGTTGAGCGCATCAATCACTTCCGGTGAGGAAATGCCGTAGCCAACGCGCACGCCGGCCAGACCACAGATCTTGGAAAACGTGCGCAGGGTGATGAGCGCCCGCCCATCCGAATGATAGTCAAGCGAATTGGGGTAGTCCGCATCTTCGACAAATTCAAAATAGGCTTCGTCGACGACGATCACCACAGCCGGGGGCACTTTCTCCAGAAAAGCCTCCCAGTCCGTCTTGGTGTAGATCGTCCCAGTGGGATTATTGGGGTTATCCAAAAAAATGATGCGTGTATCGGGCTCAATTGCCCGCGCCATGGCGTCCAAATCAAAGGCAAAACCGGTATGCGGAACGGTAATGGTGCGGCCGCCGGCCGCGTGCACACACAGATGATAAATGGCAAACGCGTGCTCCGCGGCGACAATCGATTCACCCACACGTAAAAAGGTCCGCACGATCATTTCGATTAATTCGTTCGAGCCGTTGCCAATAATAATCCGCCCACGGTCCAGCCCGAATTTCTCGGCCAGACGGTGTTTGAGATAAAAGGCATCGCCGTCAGGATACAGATTGAGCTGCGGCAGCGCTGCCCGAATCGCCTCAAGCGCTTTTGGAGACGGTCCCAAGGGATTCTCGTTTGAGGCGATTTTCACCGAGTTGCTGATACCGTATTCCCGCTCCACCTCTTCAATCGGCTTTCCAGGCTGATACGGGGTAAGACTCAAGACCCAATCCGGTACATATTTTCGGATATCCATACTCGTTCACCGTTTTTGTTGCACCGGCACAAAGGACGCATACGAACCCAGCACTTTGACCGACATACAGCGGGGTTCGATCTCTCGCAGTGCGTCGGCGAGAGCCCGGTCACTCGCATGTCCTTCAATATCGATAAAAAAGACGTATTCCCACGGGCGACCTTTGAGGGGCCGGGATTCGATCCGTAACAGGTTGATACTGTGATCGGCAAACGGCTTCAGCACCTGATACAGCACGCCCGACTCATCCCGGACAGACAGCACCAAAGAAGTTTTGTCATCCCCGGTTGGTTTGCCGGTCTGTGGGGTCCGGCTCAGGATGGCGAAACGGGTGTAGTTCGCCGCTTGATCCTGGATATCCGCCTCTATGATATTGAGCCGATAGCGCGCCGCGGCCAGCCGTCCGGCAATCGCTGCGGCCTGTGGATCGCTCCGCACCAGCTCGGCAGCGCGGGAATTGCTCGATGCCGCCTGCGTGGGAACACCCGGCAAATGCGTGGCCAGCCAGTGCTGACATTGCGCCAGAGACTGCGGATGGGCCAGTACGCGCTGAAGCCGCTCTCGCTTTGTCGCGCGGCTGAGCAGACAGTGCCGAATTTCCAGCGACCGTTCCGCAATAATATGCAGATTCGTTTCAATAAAGAGATCAAGCGTGATGGCGACCGAGCCTTGACTCGAATTCTCGACCGGCACGACTCCGTATTCGACCTGGCCACTTTCAACTGCTGAGAAAATCTGAGGAATCGTCTCTACCGGGACAAACTCAGCGTTTGACCCAAACTGCTCTTCACTCGCCATATGGGCATAACTCGCCTCCGGTCCAAGATAGGCAACCCGCAGGGACGTTTCGAGCGCGCGTGAGGCCGAAATAATCTCGCGATAAATGACCCGAATGGATTCGTCCGGGAGCGGCCCGGTGTTCAACTCAGCTAAACGGGCGAGAATGGCCCGTTCCCGGCTCGGCACATAGACCGCGCTTGTCTTCCCTTTCTTCTCTCCAATCTGTTGAGCCAGACGGGCGCGGCGATTCAACAGGGTAAGGATGTGTGCATCGATACGATCGATTTTCTCTCTGAACGCATCTAACGTCGCTTGTGCTGCGTGCGAAGAGGAAGAATGTTTGTGCGCCACACGGCGTTTCTTACTATGATTTACCGAGCCAGTCTATGCGCGTGGGTCTATGCGCGTGGGTCTCTCCATCCAAACGATACGGCTGAATTTCAGAGCGGTCCGCCGACTCCATTGACTTCAGTTTTCAGCTCCGCTGCCTTATCGACAATGCCAATTTCTCCCATCCGACGGAATTTCGCGTAGCGTTGCTCCATGAGTTCGGCGACGGACAAGCCGCGCACCGTTTGCAGGTGCCGGGCGATTGCTTCTCCAACGTCGATTATAGCTGCTTGGGCATGACGGTGGGCTCCGCCTGGTGGCTCGGCGATCACCTCATCAATCACACCTAAAGAAAGCAAATGCGGAGCCGTCACCTTCAGCGCCTCGGCTGCCCAGGCCGACCGTTCCGGCGTGCGTTCTCCAAACAGAATCGCCGCACAGCCTTCGGGAGTAATGACCGAATAGCAGGCATTCTCCTGCATCAGGAGCCGGTCGCCAACACTGAGGGCCAGCGCGCCGCCACTCCCCCCTTCTCCAATAACCGTGACAACGATGGGTGTCTTGAGGCCGGCCATTTCCTGGATATTCCTGGCAATGGCTTCGGCTTGGCCGCGCTCCTCAGCGCCAACGCCGGGATAGGCGCCTTGGGTATCAATAAAGCTCAATACCGGCCGCTGGAACCGCTCGGCGAGATGAAAGAGACGCAGCGCTTTGCGATACCCCTCGGGACGGGGCATCCCAAAATTTCGGTGGACTTTTTCAGCCACCGTCTTTCCGCGCTGATGGCCGACAACAACAACGGGCGTGCCACGAAAACGCGCCAGACCGCCGATAATTGCCGGATCATCACCAAAGACTCGGTCGCCGTGCAGCTCTACGAATTCGGAGCAGAGGGCCTCAATATAATCAAGCGTGTAGGGCCGGTCCGAGTGTCGAGAGAGTTGCACCTGTTGCCACGGCGAGAGTACGGCAAACACCTCTGTCTCGCGTTGCCGGAGCTGTTCTTCCAGTGCGGCCAGTTCAGTCTGTTGCGCTGCGGACCGGATTTCCAACTGGGTGAGGTACTGAACCTGATTGTCCAATTCCTCCAGAGGTTGCTCAAAATCGAGATAGGTTGTCTGCACAATTGCTCCTTCATAAAGAGGGCGTGAAACGGCGGGAGTAAAACGGCACAAAAAATCTCTGCCTGCTCACCCATCACGTTTTACTCGCCCGTCCAAAGAACTCCTGAATCACGCGGTCAATATCTTGCTCTTGCGTTCGCGCATACCACTGCACCGCCGGTTCCGCTCGCAGCCAGGTCATCTGCCGTTTGGCCAGCCGGCGTGTTTCCTTGGCCATGTGGGCGACGGCTTCCTCCAGTGTGCAGCGTCCGTGCAACAGGTCCCCAATCTGGGCATAGCCTATGGTGCGGAGGGTGGGAAGCTGCTCACCAAACCCCATATCCCAGACCCGACGGACCTCGTCAACAAGGCCCTCACGAATCATCTGCCGGCAGCGCTGTGTAATGCGCTGGGCCAAGACCTCCCGCTCCATGACCAGGGACACCAGGAGCGTCGAAAATGGTCGCTCTTGGAAGCCATGCTCTCGCTGCCAGGCACTCAGTGGCTTGCCACTCAACAACCAGACTTCCAGGGCCCGAATCAGCCGGACGCGGTCGTTTGGATGGAGCCGGCGGGCTGCGTCCGCATCAACTTGGTGCAGCTGGCTATGGAGAAAACCAGGGCCATGCTCTGCCTCCTGTGCGGCCAGACGTTTACGCAGCGCAGGGTCAGACTGCGGTCCGACAAAGAGCCCACGGGTGAATGCACGAATATAGAGTCCGGTTCCACCCACAACAAAAATACGCTTGCCGCGCCGGGTAATATCGGCAACCGCTTCGTGCCCAAGTGTCCGAAATCGTGCCACATCAAAGTGTTCATCCGGATTGACCACATCAATCACATGATGCGCAACCTGGGATTGCTCTTGTGTTGTTGGTTTTGCGGTACCAATGTCCAAGTGCCGATACACTTGACGTGAATCCGCACTGATAATCTCGGCGTTATAGCGTTGGGCGAGGGTGAGCGCGAGCGCTGTTTTTCCCGTAGCTGTCGGTCCGGCAATAACAACGATCTGCGGCTTTCCCATATGTCACCGTGAGTTTGTGAGACGCACGCGCAAGCGGCGGCGTATGGATACGACCGGTTCGCACAGCCCCCTCACCCCAGCCCTCGCCCGCCAGACGTGTGATGCCCATGACCCTGAGTTCCGGCCAGACTGGCTGTGGCCGCCGGCCAGGAGGCAACCGCTGCCCTGCCCCGTGGTTGCCTGCGGCACGGCGTGTTGCATCACACGGTCTCTTGCACGGTCTCTTGGCTCATCCCGACGACGGATCAACCCCAAGGGCAGGTAAAACATCCAAATCCTGCAACGCCTGATAGGTATGCGTCGCGGTTGGCTTTGAGGCAAATAGCTTGAGGTCTTCAACCGAATCAATGTCAAACGCAATACGCGGAGCCTCAATCACTCGGCAGGCGACATTTCCTTCCCGAGCCTGGACCTGGTGGGCGTTGAGGCTCGGTCCGCCAAAGCAGGTTGGGATAACGAGCGGCGGCGTGCGCAAGAGCGCATTGGTGCCCTCGCCTTCTTTGCACGTCACCAGCAAGACTTCGGGCTCATCCGTTGCTTCACACAAGAGCAGGTCAATGTCTTCAGAGGTGACCAGCGGCAGGTCTGACAGCAGGACCAGGAGCGTTGTCCCGCCCTGTTGCAGACAAAATTCGGCACCAATAGCAACGGCCCCGTTGAGCCCCCGCGGGTGGCCCTCATCAATGGCCTCAGCACCTAAACCACGCGCGATGTCCAGTAAGATGTGGTCCGAGGTCACGACGCCGAAGCGGTCTACCGTAGCCGCCCGGCGCAGCTGCGCCAGAACGTCACGCAACATGGCCTGAGACAGGCTATACCGCTGTGCATCGGACAAGAGGGCTGCCAAGCGACTCTTGCCTTGGGCTAACGCTTTTATAGGAACGAGAACAAAGTTCACGTGAGCCATCCTGAAGAAATTCTCCTTGCAGAACAAGAGGGAATGTGGATATAGTTGGGCCTCTATCACCCACTGCCTATCAAGAAGGAGGAGCCCCATGAGAGAAGTTGCCCTGGTTGGTGCGGGCATGACCCGTTTTGCCAAGCATCTGGATAAAGGCATGAAAGAGTTGTCCCGCGAAGCCGTTGAGGGGGCGCTTAAATCCGCCGGGGTTGAGGCGCAGGCGCTAGAGGCGGTCGCGGTTGGGAACGCCATGGCCGGCCTGATTACCGGTCAGGAATGCATCCGCGGGCAAGTGGTCCTGCGCGAAATGGGTATTGGCGGCATTCCGGTCATCAACACCGAAAACGCCTGCGCCAGTGCGGCAACCGCGTTTCATCTCGCTTGGTTGTATGTTGCGTCAGGCATGTATGACGTCGTGCTCGCCCTGGGCATGGAAAAGCTCTACCACGAGGATAAAAAGAAATCGTTTGCCGCTCTTGGCAGCGCCATTGATGTTGAGCTGATGCAAGAAACCTTGGCGGATATGAAAAAGTCAACCGAGGAGAAAGGCGGAGGAGCCGAGGCAGGCAAGTCACGCAGCATGTTCATGGACTTTTACGCTGAGTTTGCACGCAGCCACATGCGTAAATACGGCACGACCAAAGAGCACTATGCACAAATTGCAGCCAAGAACCACACCAATGGCAGTCTGAACCCACACGCCCAGTTTCAGACCCCGCGCAGCATGGAAGACGTGCTCGCCTCGCCCATGATCGCCGATCCGCTGACCCGGATGATGTGCTCGCCTATTGGTGACGGCGCTGCCGCCCTGGTGCTCACCAGCGCAGAGAAAGCGAAAGAACTCACCACCAAGCCGGTCTATGTCAAAGCCTCGGTGCTGGGTTCGGGTAAAGACCGTCAGCCTGGTGACCCCGGCGTGACAGAGCGCATGGCGAAGAAAGCCTATGAAGTCGCGGGGATCGGCCCTGAAGACCTTGATGTGGCTGAAGTCCACGACGCTTCGGCGCCGGCAGAACTCATCATCTATGAAGAGCTCGGCCTGTGCCAACAAGGCGAAGGGGGCCGCCTGATTGACGAAGGGGTGACGGCGCTCGGCGGGAAAACTCCGGTAAATCCCAGCGGCGGTTTGCTGGCCAAAGGCCATCCCGTCGGTGCCACCGGCACGGCCCAGATTGCCGAGATTTTCTGGCAACTCCGCGGTGAAGCCGGTAAACGCCAAGTCGAAGGAGCCAGAGTTGGGCTGACCGAGAACGGTGGCGGTATGGTCCGGGGCGAAGCGGCCGCTTTGGCCGTTCACATTCTCAGCGTCTAAATGCGGATTATCTCCGGCTCGGCAGGTGGGCTTACACTCACGGTGCCCAAGGGACACAAGATCCGGCCCACTGCCGACCGAGTCAGAGAGTCTGTATTCAACATCTTGGCCAGTCGATTGTCTCTCATTGATATAGACGTTCTTGATCTGTTCGCCGGCACAGGGGGGCTCGGCATAGAAGCCTTAAGCCGAGGCGGACGCTCGGCCGTGTTCGTTGATGCCAGTCCGGACGCGCAAAAAGTTATCCGCACCAACCTCAAAACAACCAAGTTGCTCCATCGTGGCCGTATGCTTCGGGCCACCGCCCTCACAGGTATTCGCATCCTGGAAAACCAAGGGCTCCGTTTCGGCGGGGTGTTTCTTGACCCGCCGTATCAGGAAGGCTGGGTGGACAAAACCCTGCGGCGTTTGGCTCGGAGCTCGGTACTCCTCCCCGGTGCCTGGGTGGTTGTTGAGCACGCGCGGCAGGAAGCCGGAGCCGACTCCTACACCTCGTTGGTATTGACGGACCGTCGCCGTTACGGCACAACCGGGGTGTCTTTCTACCAGTATGAGCCAGCATGAAAATGAGGAATCCGAGTGAAACGCCGCGCCATATATCCCGGCTCTTTTGACCCACCAACGTGTGGCCATGTAGACATCGTCCGGCGGAGTCTTGAGCTCACCGATGAAGTGGTTGTCGCTGTCGTGTATAACCCCCAAAAAGAGAACTACCTTTTCACTCCCCAGGAACGGCTCGACATGTTTCGCGAGGAGTTGCAGGAGGCCGGAGAGCGGGTGATCTACGACAGCTTTCATGGCCTACTGGTTGATTACGTCGAGCGCATGCAATCCAAGATTATTATCCGGGGTTTGCGCGCGGCCTCAGATTTTGAATACGAGTTTCAGATGGCCCTCATGAACCGCCATATGAAGCCCGAGATTGATACGGTTTTTCTGACGACCGGGGCGGCACATTTTTACACTGCGGCCCGCTTGATCAAAGAAATTGCCAGTCTGAACGGTTCAGTGACGGGCCTCGTTCCGCCCCATGTCGAAAAGCGCCTTCGCGAGAAATTCGCGCAAAAGGCCTGAACGCGGACTATCACAGGCTCACATGACCGTTTCACGTCGTTGTATGAGCCACGTGCAGACCGTGCATGAGACAAGAGGAGTGTAGGGTAAAATCATGCGTCTTGCAGCACGTTTGGATCAGGTCAAACCATCGCCGACCCTCATGGTCACAGTGAAAGTCGCGGCGCTCCGCCGTGAGGGGATTGAAGTGATTGATTTTGGGGCTGGCGAGCCCGACTTTGATACCCCGGAGCATATTAAAGACGCGGCTATCGCGGCCCTCAAACAAGGCAAGACCAAATATACGCCGGTGGGCGGAACGGCGGACGTCAAAGAGGCCATCATCGCGAAACTCCGGCGAGACAATAGTCTCGAATACACACTCCCGGAAGTCACAACCGGTTGCGGCGGGAAACATATCCTCTTCAACGCCTTTCATGCCTTGGTCGGTCCCGGAGATGAAGTCCTCATCCCAGCGCCCTATTGGGTCAGCTATTCCGACATCGTGATCCTGGCCGGTGGCACACCGAAACTCCTTCCAACGACGGAAGAAACGGGTTTCAAAATCACGGCCGCCCAACTGCAAGACGCAATCGGCCCGCAGAGCAAAGTGCTGTTACTCAACAGCCCGTCCAATCCGACCGGCGCCGCCTACACGGAAGACGAGCTCAGCCGGATTGCTGACGTGATCGAGTCCAGCGACCTCTTCACCATCTCTGACGACGTATACGAAAAGTTTTTGTACGACGCGCCGCGCTGCGCCCATTTGCTCGCACTCAAGCCCCAACTGCGCGACCGGGTGCTCGTGGCCAATTCGGTTTCAAAAACCTACGCCATGACAGGCTGGCGTTTAGGCTATGCAGCCGGACCGCCGGAGGTCATTAAGGCGATGGAAACCATCCAGAGCCAGAGCACCTCAAACCCGAACTCAATCGCCCAGGCCGCGGCGATTGAAGCCCTGACCGGCGACCAGGAACCGGTCGGCGTCATGGCTGGAGAGTTTGCCAAGCGACGCACTTACGTGGTTGACCGACTCCGGGCTATCCCAGGCATCACCTGCACGCTGCCGGAAGGCGCGTTTTATGTTTTTCCACGGGTCTCGGGTTGCTTCGGGTCCCAGTGGCAGGGCAAAACCATTGCGTCGGCCATGGACTTCTCGCTGTATCTCCTGGAAGAAGCCAAGGTTGCGCTTGTCGCAGGTGAGGGATTTGGCTCTGCGGAGCACGTCCGTATTTCGTATGCCACTTCCATGCAGAATCTGGAGCAGGGCCTCAATCAGATAGAGGCGGCGCTCCAGCGCCTGAGCGGAGCGTAGCGCCAAATCCTTACAGCGCCCTTAGCACCCTGTCCGCATCGAAATTATACCCGGCTGATTGCAGTTCCTTGACAAGGTCCGTTTTCCAGGCTCGGTCGTCCAGCGGAATGTACACAACCCCAGCGTAATCCGATGGTATCTCCACCTCTCCCTTGATCAGGGCGCAGACTCGGTTTCGACCAAGTTTGCCGATAAAGAAGCCCAACTCGAAAATCACGTTCTGTCTGGCACGAGGATTGAGCGTATTGCTGTCATCCTGAAGCGAACCGGTATCATCCGGCGTCAGTAAAGCTACCGCGAATCCGACCTGTGCGTGTTGCTCGAATTTCTCAATGATGGTACGTCCCCGGCTCGGTTGTTCGGCTAATATCACCGGATTGAGCTCTAATTGCTCAAGGAATCTCGCGACAGTGTTCTTCGTGCCTTCATCTCTACCATGGATGACGAAGACTTCATTCGTGTTCGTCCGTTTATTCTCTTGGGCAGCGGAAGATGGCGGTGTCTGGTTTTCTTCTTCCTCCTCCTCTTCCTCCTCTTCTTCCCCCTGCATACTGAAAGCCTCTAACACGCCTTTTGCTGTCACCGGCTCCCAATACTCCTCAATCTCCTCAATCATCGATTCGAGGATCGCCGCCGCGGATTCCAAGCCTTCCACATATGCTTTCTGCTCTTCCCAATCAGAAGCGTTTATGATCATTGACCAATAGCCGACACGGTCGAAGTCCTTGATATGGCGTGACTTGTCCCCGAACGTACTGGTAATGGCGATCTGTGTATTTCTTCTCCACTTCTTAAGTTCTGGAGAACTGCTTCGGTCCTGCAATTCCCTCAATTCGGGTATTGCATCCAGTGCTCTCCGTAGACGCTCCAATGCCTTGGCTTTGCTCGGTTTCGCCATCACTCCAACTCCACAATCTTCAAGCTCTCGGTCCTCCGATAGTCCGCAATCTTGACCGCCGCCTGATGATGCTCGTCGGCCCCAACCAGCCTTGAGCTTGCGCGCTAGCTTGGCTCAGCCGTCTTTGGGAGCCGGCTATGGGTAAAGAACACTTGGCGGGGAAACAGAGGGCTTTGCGCCTTCGCTGGCGCGTCAGCCCTCTATCGGAATTGCGCTAGAGCCCTTCGACCAGGACAATCTCGGCCTCGGAGCCGGTCTGGCGCAGCTTAATCAGTGGGGCGTACTCCGGGTCGTTATACCAGGCCCGGGCGGCCTCCAGGGACGGGAACTCAACGACGACCATCACCCGGCCGGCCGGCGTCGTGCCTTCCACGACATCCATCTCCCCGCCGCGCACCAGGTAGCGTCCGCCGTGCTTCTCCACCAAAGCCTGAACTTTCGGTCCATACTCCTCCACCCAGGCAGGATCACTCACATCTACTCCACCAACGAGATAGGCTGGCATACTCATATTCTCCTTTGTCTTTACTATAATCTCATCTCTCCGAGTGCTTCTATCACACCGGGTACGCCGTGGTCACCCGTACCCCAGAGTCGTGCTCCGTTCTGTTTTTCCCCCTCGGGCTTCAGCCGTTGACCAGTTCCCAGGCCAATTTTTTTGCCGTCTCAAGGTCGGACACGAAATGCTCTGAAGGAATGCGGTCATGGATACCGAACATCCGTAGCGCTTCCTCAGCCGAACCGGACAAGCCAACGACAACACAGCCCTTGGCCTCCGTTTGGGAGACCGCGGCCAGGTCCTCGATGACCAGGGCCGCGCTATCGTCCATATACGTCACGTCCGAAAAGTCGAAGATGACCACCTCGTGGTCCTTGATGTCCGCCCCGACCGACCGGGCCAGTTCCCGCGCAGACGCCACGGAAAAGTGGCCGGGGAGGGCGACGAGCCCGACGCGGGCTTCGTAGGATTTCTCTGCCTCCGGAGAGACCACTGCATCCAGAAGCGGTACCGATACCACCTTCTTCAACTCTTCGGGCTCCAAGCGACGCGCAGACACGAAGCCGGCCATAATCAGCCCCACACCAACCGCCATGATGAGATCGACAAACACGGTCAGCACCAGCGTCAGCAACATGATGATCACGTTTTCTGTCGCCGCCTGGTGAATCCGCAGCAGGAAGCGCCAGTCGATGATGTCCCAGCCCACCTTCATCAGGATGCCGGCCAGGCAGGCCTCCGGGACTCGCGCGACGAACGGGCCGAGGCCAAACATAAAGGCCAGGAGGATCACGGCGTGTAAGGCACCCGATAGCGGCGTTCGCCCCCCGACCCGCACGTTGAGCAACGTTCGCATGGTGGCACCCGCCCCAGGCATGACACCCAGCAGACCTGCTGCCACGTTGCCCATACCCTGACCGAACAACTCCCGGTCCGAGTTGTGTTGTGTCCGGGTCATGGAATCGGCAACCAGGGAGGTCAACAAACTGTCGATGGAGTTCACCAAAGCGAGAATCAGAGCCGGCTCCAACATTTTGGACAAAAATCCTCCGGCCAGCACTGGCCATTGCGGCTCAGGCAGCCCGGTGGGGACTGCGCCAATCACCGGCGCGCTAGGCAACCAGAGCTCTGCCACGACCGTCCCGAGAAGCAGGGCCGCGAGCGGCGAGGGCAATATGTTGTGTAACCGCCGGGGCCAGAATATGCCAACCGCGAGCGCTACGCTGGCGATAACCAGGGCATCCGGATTGAGGTTGGCCAGCGCCGCAGGCCACGCCCGGACGGCGTCGAGCGGTCCGCCCGCCGCTGATGTACCCAGAAAGGGCAAGGTCTGAAGGAGAATGATGATAATGCCGATGCCGGACATAAACCCCGAGACAACGGAATACGGCGTATAGGTCACGAACCGTCCGAATCTGAGCAGGCCGAAAGCAATCTGGAACAGCCCGCTCAATATGACGATTGTCGCGACCTCGGCCAGATTGTCGGCATGCTGGGTGACGATGACCGCCGTGGCAATGGCTGTTGGCCCGGTGGGCCCGGATATCTGCGCCGGCGTTCCACCCAGCACCGCGGCCAAGAATCCGACCACGATTGCGCCGTATAATCCGGCGACCGGCCCCAAACCGGACGCCACGCCAAAGGCCAAGGCCAGGGGCAAGGCCACCACGGCCGAGGCAATACCTCCGAAGATGTCCCCGCGCAGGGTTTTCAGATCAAACATCGTTGCTTCCCCAGAGTTCTCGTTGGGGGTGGCCGTTGGTCGCCTCCGGGCATTATCCTGCCAACTTCTTCTCCGTCGTCAACCAGGTAAACACCAGCGTTCCAACGCCACCGGCAACCGCACCAAAACCAAATAAAGGCCGCAGGCCGACAACATCCGACAGCAGTCCGGCCAATACCGGGCCGAGCATCATGCCGACGCTCAGCGCCATATTCAGCACGCCCATAACCGCCCCCATCCCACCCTGCTTGCCCTCCCCCACGGCCAGGGCAGTTAAGGCCGGTCCGGCGAGCGCTCCCAGCATTCCAGTGAATCCACCGATGAGCAGCAGCTCCCAAAAGCTCTGGGAAAAGATGATGGTCACAAAAGCGACGGAGGACAGGTAGCCACTGACGATAATCAACAGCCGCTTGCTATAGCGGTCGGCCAGACGGCCAAACGGGACCTGGACGAGGCTGCTCACCAGCATATACGTGGCCATGATGATACCGATGCGAGATTGGCTGAGGAACAGGACTTCTACGGCGAGCAGCGGTAAGAAAGAGAACCATAATCCCATCTGAATGGCCGTCACCATACGAAACAGGGTAATCCCGCGTACACTCGGTCTGCGCAAGAGTTCGCGGTAGGACGGCGGTCGCGGCCTCTCCTCATGAGGAGAACGGGCCTCATCTAAAAAGAAGAGGACAAAGAGAAGAGCCAGGACGTTCAAGCCGCCCATCAAATAAAAACTGATAGCCATGCCATACGTATCGCTCAGCCAGCCCCCGGCCAGGGGGCCGACTCCGATACTGCTGGTCAGTGCCAGATTGAAGATGCCCATCAGCTCACCCCGCTTTTCTGCGGGAGCAAGGTCACCGACATACGCGGTCGAGATGGGAATAATGAGGGCCACCGCAAGCCCCTGGAAAAATCGGCCCAGGGTCAAGTACACGATATTCGGGGCCCACACATAGACGAGCGACATCAGGCTGCTGAGGAGCAGGCCAGCAGCAATAAACGCCTTGCGTCCGCGCTGGTCGGACAGGCGCCCGATGGTCGGCATGAACAGTATCTGAGCTAAGGGAAAGCTGGCAAAAAAGACCCCGATACTGACTCCGGTCGCACCCAGCGTCTTGGCGTAAATCGGCATGAACGGAATCACGATACCCATGCCGAGCATGGAGGTGAAAATCGCGAGGTTCAGAATATAAAAAACGCGCCAGTTCAAAATGCGGGTCCCGGAGCGGAAGGCTCAGTGGATAGATTTCTTGTTTCATACGGCTCCTCATCCGACAAGGAAGTGCGCCCGCTTTCCTCTGCTTGCCGCTTTCTGCTAAGAAAATACCCGTAGGTGTGTTCACCGCACCTCAAGAAGCGTGGGCAGCGCCCACCGACCTCTCAACTATGGAGGACCAGCTATGTTTAATCATCCGGTCATTTCCGCTGATGGTCATATGGACATCCCGTGTTTGCCGGCCGCTCTTTTCACCGAGAATGCCCCGGCTCACCTCAAAGACAAAATGCCTCGGGTGGTAGACACGCCAGAGGGGAAAACCTGGGTCACGCACAATGGGACAAGTATGGGTCTGGTGGGCGGGATGGGCTCGGGCGGGCGGCAGTATATCCCAGGCCAGATTCATCGTGCCGACCGTATGGCCTCAACCGGCCTGTACGAGGATCAAAGCAAGGGTATCATGCGCACGACCGTCCCCGCGCTGCGGGTCAAGGACCAGGAACGTGACGGGGTCGTTGGAGAAGTCGTCTACGGCATCCTCGGCGCGGCCTTTCGGATTGATGACCCCGAAGTGACCGACACAGTGGTAAAGATCTATAACGATTTTGCCGCTGACTTTTGTCGAGCGGAGCCCGGTCGTTTTGCCGCGGTTGCGAGCCTGCCGGCTTCGTCTCCGGAGAAAACAGCTGAGGAAGTGCGACGCTGTGCGAAAATAGGCCTCAAAGGAGCCGAGCTTCCCGTCCGTCACGACATGATGCCGCTGTGGCATCTCGACTGGAACCCGGTCTGGGAAGCCTCGCATGACACCGGCCTGCCGATTCATCTGCATACCATCGGTCCCAAGCTTGACATGACCTGGGCCACAGACCATCGCTCCAAACGCATGTGGCTAGCCACCGTTCTGACTGAGTTTCAAATTGCCACCGCCGGCTTTATCGGGGCCGTCATCTATGGCGGTGCCTTGGAGCGCTACTCCCAGTGCAGAGTCGTTATTGGTGAAGCCGGGATAGGCTGGATTCCCTACGTCCTGGAACGTATGGACTATGAGTGGGAAGATCAGTTTCAGGACCTCGAACTCCGCATGAAGCCGAGTGAGTATTGGTACCGGCAGATGTACGCAACCTTTCAGCAGGATCAGACCGGCCTGGATATGATCGAGCGCGTCGGCGTCAACAACGTGATGTGGGGCTCGGACTTTCCGCATCCCGATGGGGTATGGCCGGATTCACAAGAATTTCTGCAAAAGCAGCTCGCCCATCTGTCCGAAGACGTTCGCCGCAAGCTCGTTTACGAAAACGCGGCGCAGCTGTATGGCTTTCCGATGGAGCAGTAAGGAGAGACGCATGAAGATTATTCCTATCCCCGTATTGTCCGATAATTACGCCTATGTGCTTATTGATGAAGCGACCAACGAGGCCGGCGTTGTTGACCCATCCGAGGCCGGTCCGGTTGCAGCCGCGGTCAAACGCGAGGGCGTGAATTTTACGACCATCATCAATACCCACCACCACTGGGATCATGTGGGCGGGAATAAAGAGCTGGTGCAGGAATTTCCGCAGCTCAAAGTCTACGGCCATAAGCGGGACGAGACGCGCACGCCGTGCATTACCAACATGGTCGATGAGGGCGATACGGTCCGGATTGGCAATCTCGAAGCGCGTTTTCTCTTTATCCCGTGCCATACCAGCGGCCATATTGCCGCCTATTTTGAAGCGGAAAAATCGGTTTTTACCGGCGATACGCTCTTTATTGCCGGTTGTGGACGTCTGTTTGAGGGAACAGCCGCAGACATGCACAACAATATGGTCACGCTGATGCAGTTACCGGACGACACCAAGATTTACTGCGGGCATGAGTACACCGTCAACAATCTGAACTTCGCCCTCAGCCTGGAGCCGGGCAATGTGAAACTCCAGGAAAAGTTACGCTGGGCCGAGGAACTGCGGGCCAAAAACCAGCCGACCATTCCGGGCACGGTAGGTGAAGAAAAAGAGATCAACCCGTTTGTGCGGGTAGACAGCCCTGAGTTGCAGGAACATGTGCAACAGTCCTTCCCTGGGCTCGCCCTCGACCCCGTGTCAGTCCTGGAAAAGACCCGCCATCTGAAAGACAACTTCTAACTTTAGGGTCTGTTGAGTCTGTTGAGTCTGACCCAAAGGACCCAACAGACTCATTCGGAGCACGGCATAAGGTATGTCCACCGCGTCTTCTTTTGTGCTTTCCCTGGGGCTAGGTGTATTCCTGACCTCGTGTAGCCTGTTCGACACTACCGTCCTCGAACAACAGCGCGCGGAGATCGAACGTTTACGCCAGGAAGCCGAGCAGTTGCGGCGAGATACTGAGGCCCTCCAGCAACAACGTACCCAGCAGCAACAGCAAACCGAGGCGTGCAACCGGGCGTTTAGTGACTTTGATTCCGCCAGAAAAGCGACCGATGATGCGGCCGCGGTGGCCTATTATAAAGCCGGCTTAGCCATCTGTCCGAGCGATGATGTTGCCCATTATGAGCTGGGAGAAATCTATGTGCGCCTTGGTCAGACGGAGGCGGCGCGGGCCGAGTTTGCCGAGGCGCTGCAAATCAATCCCGGTTTTTCACGTGCACAGCGCCAACTGGATAGCCTGGGGGGAGCAATTTCGTCTCCCTAGCTATACAACACGTCCTGCACCGCGCGGACGACTTTTTCAACACTTGGTAACACTTCATGTTCCAGGTTTTTGGCATACGGCATGGGCACGTCTTCACCAGTCACCCGCACAACAGGCGCGTCCAGATAATCAAAGCCCTCTTTCATAATGCGGTAGGCGATCTCAGCCCCAAGACCGGCAAACGGCCAGCCTTCCTCCAGGATAATACAGCGGTTCGTCTTTCTGACTGAATCAAAAATCATCTGGTCATCAAGCGGGCGTAGAGTCCGCGGATCAATCACTTCGAGTTCAATGCCTTCTTTTGCCAGTTCTCTTGCCGCATCCAGAGCGGTATGCACCATCTTGGACCACGCCACAATGGTCACGTCCGTGCCGCTGCGTTTGACCTCGCCCTGGCCGAGTGGAATGCGGTACTCCTCCTCCCGGACCTCACCTTTTCGGCCGTACAAGACTTCACCCTCAATAAAGATCACTGGGTTTTCATCTCGGATGGCCGTTTTCAGCAGGCCCTTGGCATCGGCAGGAGTTGAGGGCGCAACGACCTTCAGTCCCGGTACATAGGCGTACAGGCTCTCGACTGCTTGGGAATGCTGAGCGGCAAGCTGGTGAGCGGCCCCGCCCGGCCCGCGAAACACGATGGGCAGGGTAATTTGTCCACCCGACATATAGCGCAGCTTGGCCGCGTTGTTGACTAATTGGTCATAGGCGCACAGCGAAAAATTCCAGGTCATAAACTCAATGATAGGTCGCAGCCCAACCATAGCCGCCCCTATCCCAACCCCCGCAAAGCCAGTTTCTGCAATAGGCGTATCCACCACTCGGCGTTCACCAAAACGGTCGAGCAGTCCCTCAGAAACTTTGTACGCCCCATTATAATGGCCGACCTCTTCGCCCATGAGGAAAACGCGCTCGTCACGTTCCATCTCCTCAGTCATGGCCTCTCGCAAAGCCTCTCGGTATGTCAGCTCCCGCATATGTTTGCTCTCCGCTTCCCTCTCCCTCAGAGAGAGTGTCCTGCTCTTACGCGCTCGCCTGCTGACGGCGCTTTTCGAGCGGCACGACCTTTTCGTCCTGCTCATGTTGGTCTGGTTCGTAGTAGATGGCATCGAACAGTGTTGATACGTCGGGCGGCGGCGATTCATCGGCAAATTTCACTGCCCTGGCTACTTCCTGTTTGGCCTCTTCGTCAATGGCTTTGAGCTGTTCTTCATTGGCAATACCCAAGGCGTAGATACGTTCGGCCAAAAGCCGGATGGGATCACGTTTCATCCACTCTTTGACTTCTTCTTTGGTTCGGTACTTCGCCGGGTCGGACATGGAGTGGCCCCGAAAACGATACGTCTTGGCTTCAATGAGAATGGGCAGGCTTTCCGTGCGGGCGCGTTTGGCCGCATGGCGGATGACTTCCCGGACTTCGAGCACATCGTCGCCGTTCACAATCTCCTGCGCCATGGGATAGCCCTTGGCCCGCACGGCGACATCCTCAACCGCCAGGGTCCGATACAACGGCGTACCCATGGAATATAAATTATTCTCGCAGATAAAAACGACGGGCAGTTTCCACAGCGCAGCCAGTGACAGGCCCTCGTGAAAGGCGCCCATATTCGCCGTGCCTTCTCCAAAGAAGCAGAGGGTGACATCCGACTCGCCCCGATATTTCGAGGCAAAGGCAATACCCGCGGCTATGGGCACATGACCGCCGACGATAGCATGGCCGCCCATAAAACGTTTGGCGATATCAAAATAGTGCATGGAGCCACCTCGGCCTTTGGCACAACCATCGACTTTGCCAAACAATTCCGCCATGGCCGCATTCATATCCCCAACACGGGCCAGGTAATGGCCATGATCCCGATACGTCGCAACGATGTAATCGGTGGGCTTAACCGCCGACATGGCGCCAACCGCAACCGCCTCTTGGCCATTATACAAATGCAGAAAGCCACCAATCTTGCCCCGCGAATACGAACGGGCCGCTTCTTCTTCAAAGCGCCGAATGCGAATCATGTCGCGGTAGAGTGAAAGCATAAGGGTCTTATCCATACTGATTCCCTCGCTATCGATTGTTCCGTCTTTTGACGATCCTTGCCAGGGTAGGCCACTCTGCGGTCCGGTTGCAAGCGGGTTAAGACAAAATGTCTGAGCGCTCAATATGGGCGAACGCTGGATTCTGGACAGTGGGAGAGCCAGAGAATCTGGAGAAAGAGGCGCGAGATCCAGCCTAGGAACCGCTAGCAATTCGTGCCGTCGGAGACGGGCTTGAGTCATTACGTTTGGTGCATGAACGCCCGCACCAGCCGGATTTCCTCATAGGTGTAGTCTTCGCCCAGCATCGCTTTGACCGGAGCCAGGGCGGTGGCGCCGGAGCGGTCTATCGCGCGTCTAATGGCCTCCAGACGGTCCGCCGCCGGTAGCAATGGGCGGAGGTCAACGTCCTCGCCGTCGGCGACTAGCTTTTCAACATGGCCCACTACCGTGCGGAGAGAGAGGCCGCGTTCTTCTGCGACCTCAGCAAGTGACCGGCCCTGCTCAAGCAACTGTTTCGTTGCAATATGCGTTGAACCTTGTCGACTCACCTTACTGCCTTGCGACTCTCTGCCACGTCGCAGGACCGGTACAGAGCGCTCCGCAAGACCCTGCTCATCGGCGTGCGAACGAATAACCTCCAGAAACGCCTCGCCCCACTGCTCCAGTTTCGCCGCGCCCACCCCCGAGATATGAGACAGGCTGTCGCGGCTCTGGGGCAAATAGGCCGCCATCTGCCGCAGCGTCCGGTCGCCGAAAATGACGTACGGCGGCACGTTGCGTTCCGTGGCGAGCCGGCGGCGTAGCCCGCGCAGCTTGTCAAACAACGCCGGGTCGTAGGCATCCTCAGCCTCGCTTGCCGGCGCGTCACGTCTGCGCCACGCCAGCGCCGGGTCGGAGCCGGTACGGTGTGGGGCCGGTTCGTCCCGTTTGGCGCGCGTGAGGGTCAGATTCTCTCGGTTCTTGAGGAACTTCCGGCCCGCCGCGGTCACGCCCAGGGTGGCATATTCGCGGCTGTTCTTGCCAAGCAAGCCCTTGGCGAGCAAAAGCTCGGCCAGTTCTTTGAGGTCGGCATCGGACAGGTCGGCGACGATACCGTATACGCTTAACTTGTCGTGCCGCAGCTCCCGCACGCGTTTCGTGTCAGCGCCGCGCAGTACCTGGCTCACGTGGGCGAGGCCGAAGCGCTCGCCCGTACGCACCACTGCCGACAGGATTTTTTGGGCGATGAGGGTGGCGTCGAACTCCTCGCGGGGCGTGAGGCAGACGTCGCAGCCCGCGCAGTTGTCCTGCGGCCAGTCCTCGCCGAAGTAGGTCAACAGATATTTTCGGCGGCAGGTCTGCACACCGCAGAACTCAATCATCCGCGCCAGCTTATCCTGCGCGTTGCGCCGCTCCGCCGCGTCCTCTATCTGGTCGATGAAAATATCCTGTTTCACCTTGTCGCCGTAGGAGTAGAACAGAACACACTCGCTGAGCAGGCCGTCGCGTCCAGCGCGGCCCGTCTCCTGGTAGTAGCCTTCGATTGACTTGGGCAGGTCATAGTGCACGACCAGCCGGACATCCGGCTTGTCTATACCCATCCCGAAGGCGATGGTCGCCACGATGATGAGCGCGTCGTCGCGGATGAATTTCTCCTGAGTCTCGCTCCGTACTGTATTGTCCAGGCCGGCGTGGTAGGGCAGTGCGGAAAGACCCCTGTCACACAGGCTGGCAGCCAGGTCTTCCGTGCTCTTACGGGAAAAGCAGTACACGATGCACGACTCGCCCCGGTACTTGTGCAGCAGGTCCGCCAGCGCAGCCACGGAGTTTCGCTTGGGCCGCACGGTGTAGGTCAGATTGGCACGGTTGAAGCTGGCGATGAACTCTTGCGACTGGGTCAATTCGAGTTGTTCGGCAACGTCACGGCGGACCAGCTCGGTCGCGGTGGCGGTCAGGGCGATGAACGGGACGCCCGGCAGGAGACGGCGCAGATCAACCAAGTTGCGGTAGTCGGGCCGGAACTCGTGCCCCCACATGGAGATGCAGTGCGCCTCGTCCACGGCGACGAGGCTGACCTTCAGCTCGGCCAGGAAATCCTGGAAGCCGGATAACGCCAGCCGCTCCGGGGCGACGTACAGGATTTTGACCGCGTTCCGCCGGACGCGCGTCCGCACGCTGTTCAGTTCCGGGTAGGTCAGGCTGCTGTTGATGAACTCCGCGGCAATCCCGTTGGCCTTGAGCGTATCCACCTGGTCTTTCATCAGGGCGATCAGTGGCGAGATCACCAGCGTCAGCCCGTCGAAGCGCAGCGCCGGCAACTGATAGCACAGGGATTTCCCGCCGCCGGTGGGCATCAGGACCAGCGTGTCGCGCCGTTCCAGCACGCTGGCGATGATCTCGGCTTGTAGCGGACGGAACTCGTCGTAGCCGAAATGTTTCTTGAGCAGGTCCAGCACGGTCACGTTTCCCTATCCCCGCCGCGCGTCTTCAGGCATTTCGCGGGCATGACGACGTGCTTTCGGTGTGATCTCTCCGCCGTCCAGCATTGATAAAATTGTTTAATGAAACGCCCTGGCGGTGGGCGAGGTCTTGAGCTTTACGCTTCAAGTCATCGCGCATACGAAGGGAAAGCATCGCCATAGTATCGTCTCCTGTCTCTTACAGATAACGAGCCACTAACTCCTGAGGCGTCATCACCCGCCATCCCAATTGGGGCAGATCGGCCGAGCCGGAATGCCTACAATGAGCTGAAACATTTTTTCCCGCAAGTCGTTCTTGCAATCAGGGAGGCGAAAAACGATCCCGGCTTGACAAGCGGACAAAAATGTCCGTTATAAGAGTTGTGACGGGTAATGAATTCATCCGCAAAGTGAGAAAACTGGGTCGAGCAAATAAAGTGACGATTCGGTTTGTTGCCCGTCGCGGAAAAGGTAGCCACGGAACATTATTCTATGGTTCACAGTTCACAATCGTTCGGAACCCCAAGGCTGAGCTCAAAACAGGAACGCTTCGGGCTATGCTTGACCAACTCGGTATCAACGACTTGTAGGAGACGCCTGTGCAAAGCTTCATTTATCCTGCCAGACTGAAACCCGATAGAGTGGATGGTGGCTTTGTTGTCACATTCACCGATCTGCCTGAAGCCATTACTCAGGGAGAAGCTGTTGAAGATGCCCTCAACGAGGCGGCCGACTGCCTTGACGAAGCCATTGTCAATCGGATTGTCACGGGCCTACCTATCCCCCTGCCGTCTGTTGTCAAGAAAGGGTGCTATCCGGTGCCGCTGGCTGCGCACAGTGCGGCCAAGGCCGCGCTCTATCTCGCTCTCCAAGAGGCCCGGGTGACAAAGGCAGACCTGGCAAGGCGACTGGACTGTGACGAGAAAGAGGTACGTCGTTTGCTGGACCCCCGCCATCCGTCGAAACTGCCTCGGCTTGAGGCTGCCCTGGCAGCAATAGGCCGGCGTTTGATTGTTGGGTTCCAAGCAACTGCTTGAGACGGGCGGGCATTCCCGATCACATCCGATCATTCTCTTACCAACTGAAAAGGCCCAGGAAGCATAGAACATTTGCGCTCGCTTGGGGTACCGCCAAACGTGTCACTCCCTTGCCTTCCTTAACATCTTCACGGCCTTCGCTTCCTGGCGCAACTCTCTGTCGTTTCAGTCTAACCATTGCCATGATCGTCATCATCTGAATCATCGTCATCATCTGCATCGTCATCATGATCGTCCTCATGGTCATCCTCATCGTGGCCGGCAAAACCGGACGGAACGAGCGCTCCGCCGAGTACCCAACTCCGAATGATCTCAATCTCCTCATCGGACAAAGGCGGCATATCCCGAGGCATACGACGACCGCGGGTGGGCGCATCCACGATCTTCTCTACGAGATAACTCTCATCCGGACGACCCGGATTGATAAGCAGGGTTCCATCAGAGAGCTGACCGCTTCTGGCAGCGATCGTATTCCGTGGCATATTCTCTTCGGCCAAATCCAGGTTCGCGGCAGGGCCGTTCTTGTAGTCGCTCGAATGGCAGCGGAGACACTTCGCGTTAAAAATTGCTTGCACCGCGTCCAGGTCGTCACCAGTTGTTTCGTCCTCATTGTAGGCCTCAACGATGCCGGTGTTCTGGGTGGGCAGGGAATAATCCACTCGCAGATTGGCCGCACCCATCTCAGCCCCAGTTGTTGCGTTAATAATAAGTACCTGGTCATTGAGCACATCCACACCCGTCCACGACTCCTCAAAGCTGAAGGCTTCATTAAATTCGACGTTCCCAGGCACGGCAACCGTAACGGTATGCTCAATAATAACCGCCTCGCAGTCTTTAGCCCGAATCTCGACGCCAACGGTATGCTCACCAGAACCCAAGTGGGCATAGTTTATTACGCCGGAATAGCTCGTATTGAGGGGGGCGCCCTCTACTTTCCGCTGCACGTCTTCTCGTGGACCACAGCACGGAAGGGAGTAGTCGTGCTGGGTGGTTCCATCAATCCGAAGGTAGACTGACACGGGGGCATCATTTGTTGCAAAGGCCCAGCCGTGGACCGTTTCAATCCCAGCAACGCCGGGTCTTGTTGGCAGGGCTATCCAAGAACGCTGTAATGGTGTCTGCCCATGCTGCTGACGCTGTCAAAATGAGTATGCCAAGAGCGACCGCCAGGGTTCGGTGTTTTTTTATCGTTCTCTTCCTCCTTCTATTTTACAGACAGTCCGACCGGGTGCCTCCACACGATAGATTCGGCGGAAATTATCGTAGAATCCCAGACAAGGGTCAAGTTTTTATCTCTGCTCGGGGAGTTTTATATTTGACCGCTGTTACAATAGGTCGTGACCCGCACTCCAGGAGGATCCATGAAGCGTATAGCGATTGTGCTCATTGCAGGGGTTGTCGTGTCAGCGCTGCTCGCCTTGGCCATTGTGCTTGGCGCTCCCCAGCCGCCCCCTCCGCTGGAAAGTATCAACACCCCATTCCGGAGCGTGGACTTCTCCGACCTTGCTCAGCTCAAGCGCTATCCCGCTCGGGACGGGGAAAGCTCTTAGTCCCCTATCCCCGCCGTGCCCCCTCAAGCATCTCGCGCGCGTGGCGGCGGGCCTCGGGCGTGATTTCCACACCGCCCAGCATACGGGCGAGTTCTTGGAGGCGTTCGCGCTGGGTGAGACGTTGGGCTGAAGAGATCGTGCGACCTCTGGTTGTTTTTTTGGTCACGGTGTAGGCATGGTCGGCAAACGCCGCGATCTGCGGCAAATGCGTAATGCACAGCACTTGATGTTGGTCGGCTAAGGCTTTGAGCCGACGCCCGACGACCTCGGCCACCCCACCGCCGATGCCCGCGTCCACTTCGTCAAAAATCAGTGTCGGCGTCGCTTCCGCCGCTGCACTGAGTGCCTTGAGGGCGAGCATGAGCCGCGAGAGCTCTCCTCCGGATGCGGCCTGGATGAGCGGCAAGAGCGGCTCACCGGGATTTGCAGACAGATAAAATTCGACCTGATCACAGCCGCGCCCTCCGAGACGCCGGCCCTTTTGCGTAAACGGAGAACCAGTCGCCCCCTCGGTTCCATCCTCCTGATGTTGCAGAAATCGGACGTCAAAGCGTGCGCCCTGCATGCCGAGTTGGCTTAACTCGGTTTGGATGCTTTTCTCAAGATTCCGGGCTACCTCACGCCGCTCTTTCGACAGCTCTTGCGCCCAGGACCACGCCGCTTGCGCAGTCTGGACAACTTCTTGTTGTAGTGTGGCAATCGCCTCTTCACCGCCTTCGATGCGTTCCAGCTCTTGTTCCAGAGCGACCTGCCGGGCCAGAATCGCCTCAATACTCCCTCCATATTTTTTCTTGAGACGCGAGATATGCATAAGGCGCGTATCAATCTCTTCCAAACGCTCAGGGTTCGGACTGAGGCGCTCGCCATATTTGCGTAAGAAGAGCGCCGCCTCTTCGACCTGGGCCAGCCCATCACTCAGGAGCGCTACCACTTCGTTCAGGCTTTCATCCACCCGGACCAGTTCCCGCAGTTGCGCCACCAGGCGCCCAAGCTGATCCGTTACCGCGCCGTCGCTGTCAGTGAGTACCGCTTCTCCACCAGACGCCGCCTGATACAGCTTTTCGGCGTGAAGGAGAATGGTACGTTCTTGGCGCA
Organism: Binatia bacterium; assembly: GCA_963664395.2. Classification (GTDB taxonomy): domain Bacteria; phylum Desulfobacterota; class Binatia; order Bin18; family Bin18; genus Bin18. The sequence goes on from OY761159.2 coordinate 1,649,911, forward strand.
ACTGCTCTTCTTCTCCGGGCTGTAGGGCGGCGCGGTGAATTTCCTCGACCTGAAAACGGACGAAGTCCTGGCGGACCTCAGCCGCTTCCTTGTCCTCGGTCAGCAGGCGCACGCGCTCCCATACCCGCCGGAGGGCATGATAGCGCGTTGCCATTTCCTGGACGTGCGGAGTCGCGTCAGCGAAATCGTCAAGCAGCTGGAGAGCAGAATCGGCTTCGCGTAAGACCTGTTGTTCATGCTGTCCATAGATGTGTATCAGCCGGGCACTGAGCTGACGCAACAGCGTAACTGTGGTCAACCTGCCGTTCAGATACACCCGGCTCCGCCCACTAGCCGCAATCACCCGGCGGACGAGGAGTTCCTCGGCTTCGAGCAGTTCCTGTTCCGCGAAGAGGGGGGCGAGGCGCGCGTGGTCGAGGCTGAAGACTGCCTCGACCACGGCTTCTTTGGTATCCCGGCGAATCAGGTCGACGGTCGCTCGGCCGCCCAGGGCCAGGCCGATGCCGTGCATGAGCAGGCTTTTGCCCGCGCCAGTCTCTCCGGTGAGCACATTCAGGCCGGACTCGAACGATAGTTCGAGATCATCGATCAAGGCTAAATTTTTAACGTGCAGATGACGCAGCATACGGCTGTTTCCCGGTCGCTCTTGTCGCCAGCTTCCTCCATCCGTCGCTGGAGTTGCGCCCCTTACGTCGCCCCGCGTCGAGATGCTTCGTCCAAACGATCACTCAAAATCTTGGCGATATTCAGGAATATCCGGGCGCCAATCCGTGGATAGCGCTTTTGCATGCGTGACAAAAAGCGCTCGTCCACGACAATCGCTTCAGCGTCGTCTACGGCAATCACGTCCGCGGTCCGCCGGTTCTGACGAATGAGGGCCATCTCGCCAATCACATCGCCTCGGCCCATGGTCCGGAGCAGTTTTGACTCGCCATCAATATTGAGCCGGGCATCTGCCCGGCCATTGATCAGCACGAACATCTCTCGACCCAGGTCTCCTTGCTTGACGATAAGCTCCCCTTTGGCAAAGGTCCGAAATTCGCCCATCAGCGTCACAATTTTGGCTTGCACCGGCCGGAGCCCTTCAAAGAGGGGAATCGTCTTATGCGGGTCACGTCCGAGTTTCAGGTATAACACTTCCCACAGGGTGATGATCTTCGTGGTGGCAAGCAAGGCCGGCAGCAAGAGGACATCAGCCCCAAAGGCAACGACTATGGTTGCAGCCGAGAGCATACCAAATTCCCGGATCGGGACAAAAGTCGAGAAGTACAACACCAGAAAACCGAGAAATAATATGACGGAGGCATACAGGCTGGGCTTGCCCACTGTCTCGATGGTTTGGAGCAGTGCCGTCTCCTGGTCCGGCGCCACATGCACCTCGGCGCTCAGCCGGGTCATCAGGTGCACGGTATTATCCACCGCAATGCCGAGCGCGATGGAAGCGATAATGCTGGTCCCCAGGTTGAGAACCGCGCCGGATATACCCATCAGTCCGAAAAAAATCACAATCGGAAAGATGTTGGGGATCATGGCGATCAGACCAACTCGCGCAGACAGAAACATGGCCGACATAATGAGGAAGATGACGCCGGCAGCCAGAGACAGACTGCGGATTTGGTCGGTAATAATATCGCCGGTTGTCTTGGTCAGGAGAATGAGATTGCCGGTGGGACGCACCTGAAGATCAGGCGGAAAGCGCTCTTGGGCGTAGGCCGTAATATCCTCCGCGAGCGCGGAAATCTCCTTTGAGCCTGAGAGCGTTGTACGGACTAAGATATTCGAGCGCATAAAATCCGGGCTGGCGACTGACCGAAAACTGGTCGGACTTCCGGCTATAAGTTGCATGACGGCGCGGAGTTGAGACGGCTCCTGCCAGAAGGTTGTCGGGTTTTCTGGAGGCGGAGCCACAATAATTTCGCCACCCGGACCGACCGTCATCTCACCGCCGCCAGACTGCACTCCTCGGTCGAGCATCTCACAGTAGTCGACAAACGAAACGGTTTTATCCACACCGGGCAGGCCATTAATATAGGACTGGAGGTCTTTGATCCGGCGTAAGGTATCCCACTGTTTCATCACGTCTTTTTCTTCGCCATCAATGACGACATAAAAAGCCATGCTGCCGACCAGATGTTCGTTAATGGCGTCGGTGGCTTGGCGAATCGGATCGTTGGGGCGGAAGAACGACTGAAAGTTCGAATCGACCTGAATCGAGAAGAGATTCCATATTGCCACACCGGCGCAAAGCAGCGACGCGCCAATAACGGCCAGGCGGTTCCGGATGGCAAAGCGTCCGATATGCCGAAGACCCGTGGTGACCCCAGGGGCAAAATCTTCTGCCGGCTTGGACGGAAGGCCCAACTGCATGAGCAAGGCCGGGACAAGAATAATAGACAAGAGAAAAGCAATCAGAATACCGACCGACGAGAAAATGCCCATGTCTCGAATACTGCTGAGCGGATTCACGCCCAAGGAGAGGAAACCCAGCACGGTTGTAAACGCAGTAATAAAAATCGGCGGGCTGGTTTTCCTGAGGGTCTCCAGCACAACGTCCCGCACCGATCCAGCCGGCTGGGCCAGCTCATAATACTCGGCCACCACGTGGAGCGAATAGGCCGTACCCAACACCAGAATCAGGGGCGGCAGGGCAATACTCCCCAAGCTGAGGCTGCTCCCGGCGAGCACCATAATTCCCAGCGTCCAGATCAAACTGACAATAATCGTCAGGGCCGGCAACAAGACACCCCGGAGGGAGCGAAAGCTGAAGAAGAGCACAACCACAATAGCCAAGAGGGTCAGTGGGACGAAGCGGGTTACATCGCTTTGCATGGCGTGCGCGGAATAGACTTTGAAGCGAGGTAAGCCGGTATAAAACAGCCGTTCCGGTCCAGTCTCCCGTTCTTTCTCTATAATGGCTTGGATCTGCTCATCGATAGCCCGCTGCATAAATTCATCGTCGTCCATATCGGCGAAAAAGATATTGATGGCGGCAGCTTTCCCATCTTCCGAGACCAGATTTTTAATATAAATGGGACGGTCGGCCAGCGTATCCCGGAGCGTCTCCAGACCGGCCTGATCGGTAGGAACCTGCTTGATCAGAAGCGGCGGCTCGACCACATCGGCAATAGGGTCAACCGCATTGGCCAGACTGAGCACCTCCTGGACACCCCCGATTTTCTCCAGCGCTTCGGTCAGCCGCATAATTTTATGCAAGACATCGGCAGTATAGATGTCATCGGCAAGCAGACCGACCACCCCAACTTCATCGCTGCCAAAGAGCTGGCGCACTTCATCGTAGTACCGGCTGTCCGGGTTGTCTTGGCTGAGGAGACTTTCGACCGAGCCGTCCAGACGAAGGTCTTTTGCGTACAAGCCAAAAACACAGGTGAGCAGGAAGAGAAGAACGAGGAGGGTCTTCGGCCAGGTGACGACGAGCAGATAGAGCCGTTCCATAATAGAGGGAGGGGCGGGTTTGAAACCCGCCCCTGATTGGAACGGCATATATCGGAAACGGGCGACAAGTGCGAGGGGCAAATCAAGCGCATAGCCGCGTGGCAGCGCGGTTGGCAATTCCGGCGGCCACCGCTATAGAGCTATGAGGGCGGGATAGGTATGCAGTGCACGAGTTGCGGTTTTGAGAATCAGGTTGGGATGAAGTTTTGTACCGAGTGTGGCACCCGGCTGGCCAACCTGTGTCCGGGCTGCAATTTTGAGAATCCGCCGCAGGCAAAATTCTGCGGTGCATGCGGGCAGGCTCTCTCTACACAAGTCTTAGCGTCCTCTCAGGCCGTATCGGACCAAGCCGCAGCCGTAACAGCGGGTTTGAAACCCGCCCCTCCCGAGCGGCAGCCCGCCGCCGGAGACCGGCGTCAAGTCACCGTCATGTTTTGTGACCTGGTTGGTTCGACGCCGCTGTCCGAACAGCTCGACCCTGAGGAGTGGCGCGATGTGCTCGGCGCGTATCATGCGACCTGCACCCAAGTCATTGACCGTTTTGGCGGTCATATTGCCAAGTATCTCGGCGACGGCCTGCTCGTGTTCTTTGGCTACCCGGCCGCGCACGAAGACGACGCGCCCCGTTCGCTGTACGCCGGTTTGGGCATACTCCAGGAGTTGCAGCAACTCAGCACCCGGCTCAACCAGCCGCTTGCGGTCCGCATCGGCATTCATACCGGCCTCGTGGTGGCCGGCGAGGTTGGCAACGCCGCCATGGATATTGTCGGGACAACGCCGCATATCGCCGCACGGCTCCAGACCCTGGCCCGGCCAGGCACGCTGGTAGTCAGCGCCGATACCTGTCAGCTCGCCCCCGGACTGTTCACGACCGTCAGTCTCGGCCCGCAGACACTCAGAGGCGTGTCCGAGCCCATCCCCGTCTACCGAGTCGTGAGGGCAAACGAAGCCCGCCATCCGCTGGAAGCCCCGGCTCAGAGCGGCCTTACGCCGCTGACCGGGCGGGAGAAAGAAGCCGGCCTGCTGCTCGAACGTTGGGAGCAGGTGCAGGAGCGGCGCGGTCAGGTCATCCTGTTGAGCGGCGAAGCCGGCATCGGCAAGTCGCGACTGATTCAGGCCCTGGCCGAGCAAGCCGCGCAGACATCCTCGGCCACGCTGATCGAGTACCGTTGCTCACCCTATTATCAGAGCAGCGCCCTGTATCCGTTGATTGATTTCCTGCAACGCATCCTCAACTTCAAGCTAGATGAAATGCCCCACCAGAAGCTCGACAAACTGGCCCGGGCGCTTGACCGGCAGGGCTTCCCGCGAGACGCCGTCCTGCCCCTGTTTGCGGCTCTGTTGTCGCTGCCCCACCCCGAGGGCTGTCCTGCCCTGGTCGGCACTCCGCAACAGCAAAAGCAGAAAATGCAGGAAACGCTCGTGATCTGGCTGCTGCAGGAAGCCGAGCGCCAGCCCCTGCATTGCGTGGTTGAAGACCTGCACTGGGCCGACCCGTCTTCGCTCGAATTTATCAGCCTGCTGATCGATCACATTCCCAGGGCACGTATGCTATTGCTGCTGACGTATCGCCCCGAGTTCCAGCCACCTTGGGCGCTGCGCTCGCATATGACCCAGATGATGCTCAGCCGCCTGCCCCGCAAACACATAGAGGTCATGATCGCCAACGTCACCAAAGGGAAGACCCTGCCGGCCGAGGTCGTAGAACAGATTGCCCTCAAAACGGACGGGGTTCCTCTCTTTGTCGAAGAACTGACCAAGATGGTCGTAGAATCGAATTTTCTGAGAGAGGAAGCTGAGGGCTATACCTTGATCGGACCGCTCCCCAACCTGGCCATTCCAACCACGCTGCAAGACTCGCTCATGGCGCGCTTGGACCGACTTGCGCCCGTCCGGGAAATCGCCCAACTCGGCGCAACCCTGGGGCGGGAGTTCTCATTTGAGCTCATCAAAGTCGTCTGTCCGTTGTCGGAACCGGAGCTCCAACAGGCGCTCGCGGTGCTGGTCGAGGCGGAAATCCTGTACCAGCGCGGGATTCTGCCCAATGCCGAATACACCTTCAAACACGCCCTGATCCAGGATGCCGCCTACCAGTCCCTGCTGAAGAGCAAGCGCCAGCACTATCACGAGCAGATTGCGCGGACGCTGACCGCGTATGTCTCGGTCAGCGGCGATATCCATCCCGAATTACTGGCCCATCACTACACCCAGGCCGGACTGACGGAAGAGGCCCTGCCGTATTGGTATCAGGCCGGAGAACGGGCCGTTGGGCGGTCTGCGAACGAGGAAGCCATTCGTCACCTGCAGACCGGCCTCACCCTGCTGGACACCCTGCCCCCGACCCCGCCGCGCGACCGACACGAATTAGCGTTCCGGACAGCCTTGGGTACGGCCTTCATGGCCGTCCGTGGCTCGGCTGCACCGGAAGTAGCCCAGGCGTATGGCAGGGCCCGGGAGCTGTGTGAACAGATTGGGGATTTGGGCCAACTCTTCACTATTCTGCGGGGGTTCTGGGTCCATCATCTTGTACGCGGCGATCTCCACCGCGCTCGGGAACTCGGCGAAAAACTGTTGGCGCTGACCGCGGGGACGACGGATGCACTGTTCCACGCCGAGGCGCGTTTTGCCTTGGGCGGCACTTTTTTCTGGCTCGGCGAACCGGAATCCGCCCGCACCCATATCGGCCAGGGACTCCGGCATACCCAACGTATAGACGACGCTGCGGCCTATATGTTTGGCCAGCATGTGGAGGTCGGTTGTCTGAGCTACGAAACCTTGAGTCTGCTCGTGCTGGGCTATCCCGAACAAGCCCGACAGGAGCGGAACCGCTCCATGGTGGACTATGCCAAGGAACGCGCGCATCCCTTGACGCTCGTCTATGCTCATTTTTTCGAGGCCGCGGTGTCACAGCTCCGACATGAGGCGAACGCCGTTCGCACGCATGCACGCGCCATGATTCAGCTCTCGCAGGAACAGGGCTTTCCCTATTGGCTGTCAATGGGAACTATTCTGGAAGGCTGGGCCCGCTCTGTGCAAGGAGAAGTTGGAGAAGGCACTGAAGGGATTACCCAGATCCAACACGGGCTCCGGGAGTTTCGTAAGACCGGCGCGGCCCTGGCCGTGTCCTATTTTCTGGGACTGTTAGCCGATGCCTGCCTCCAGAAAAACCAGGGAGAAGGGCTGGACGAGACCTTGATTGAAGCCGGCCTGACCAGCCTGGCCGAAGCCCTCTCCTGTAGTGAGCGGACAGGAGAACGCATCTATGCGTCCGAGCTGCACCGGCTCAAGGGAGAACTGTTATTCCGCAAAGCCGCAGGCCGGGCTTCACACGCCCTTGCCGCCCTCCCGCCTGGCTCTGTCGTCCAAATAGAGCAGTGCTTTCAGCAGGCTCTCAGCATTGCGCGTCGCCAGCGGGCAAAATGGTTTGAGCTGCGGGCAGCCATCAGTCTGCACCGCTTTTGGCAAGAATATGCAGCAGAGTATCCGACGGCGCAGCAAAAGCGGCAGGCTGCCCGTAGAGACCTGCAACAGGTCCATGATTGGTTCACAGAGGGCTTGGACACAGACCTGCTGCGCAAGGCCCGCGGGTTATTAGATCACGACGCCCCCACTGCTGCGTCGGCATTGCGCGAAGGGACCTGAGGATACGGGCGGAGTCGCCGTCTTGACCCACCCGCAGCACCTGCGCTAAGCCGACGAAAGTGGCCCAAGAACCGACATATGACCCTGCGGCGACAAACCAGCTCATCCACAGCATGGGGGTGAAGTTCCGGCAGGAAATCCTCCGTCCGGTCGGTCCCAGCCCAACACGTCTGCCGGTCAACCAATCTTTTTCTCTCGCCGCCACCCATCTTTTTTGGACGCTTCCGAATCGCGTTCGACGCTTTTCTTCTCGGGTCACACCACAGGCGATTGCGCAGCGCAGCAGCCGGCTTGACACCAGCGTCTCTCCGTTGGCCATCTGGATGTTTGGCTACTCCTTTCTGGTCGGACGAGAGATATTGCTTGATTTCGGGGTGATCAAAGCAGCCGACTATGCCGAAGATATCGGACTTGTCCTAGACTGCTGGAACCGGTGCGCAACCGCCTCGCGCACCGACGGACATACGGATAACAGCGAGGCCGGCGGGGCGAATCCCTATCTCCCAAGCGCCACCATTCAGCAACTGTCTGACGCGCTTATTCCGGTTGATGCCGAACTGCGGCGAGTGGCGGATCAATTCCTGGCTGCGCTCGAATCCTATACCTTTCTTGTGAATGCTGAGGCACATCTCGGGACCATTGATTCCGGCCCCTACCCGCTGAGGACGAATCGCCTCCTTATCGTTCGTCACTTTTTTGACCTGACCGGTCGGTGGTATCCGTGGCGTACCCGCGCGGTCGGGTTTCCGTACCCGGCCTGCACCTTGGCTTTTACCCTCGACCCGGAGGAGTTTCGGACTATCGAGTTCAGCGACCGCGCGGCCCTGCTCACCTCACCGATAAATTATCGAGAGCGTATCCGGGAACTCGTTTTGGTCAGGCTCGACCGTACCTACCCCCGGCCACTGCCCTTTACCGATCTGGACCGTCTCACGCGGGCCGCAAAAAAAATAGAGCCGCGCGTCCTCGCCTGGTTCCAGAAGCAATCGCCCTATGCAACCATCCTCTATTGCGCGCAACCCTGGGCCGTCAGACCAGCCGCAGTGGTGGTCCCTTCGGAGGAATGTTTTGCTTGGCAGCCTGCCCCAGCTGCGCTTGAACTCCTCTCCCACTACGCCCAGGACGATGCCCTGGCCGCCCACTGGGCCCTGGAGCGCTGTTTGACGCCAGGTCGTTCGTCCGCCTTTGTCCCCTTAGAGGGCTGACCTTCCCACAAAAAATCCCCTCCTTGGAGGGGTGAGCCTGAGCTTGTCGAAGCCTGTCCTGAGCAGAGCGGAGCGAAGTCGAAGGGGGCCGGGGTGGGTAGCCTTCCACCCAGCCAATCCAGCAGTACGCAGGACGTACTCAATGAGGCCGGGGCAGTTATAGCCCAGGAATTAGCCCCTCGGTATCTTCTTGCCGGGCTTGACGTATTTCGACACGGTGCGAGCGCTGGCAACTGTGTCATCAAGAACCCCCGTTCTCTGTGTGAAACGGCTCGTATTATCTTCTCTATGTAGCTGTCAAAGAACGGAAAACTCGGCTTCGAGCGCTACCAGCGAAACCGGATGGTGGCCAGTCCGGGACTTGAACAGTCTGAAGTCAAAGGCCATATTAGTCTTTATGATAACGGTGTCCATTTCCGAGTTGAAGGCGAATCTCGCGCATTACGTTCGCGAGATTCGCCGTGGCGGCGAGGTGCAGGTCCTCGATCGCGGTGCGCCGGTCGCGAGGACGAAATCGAGGAAATCCGCGACTTCACCTCGACGATCGTTCCCGATGGGAAGGTTGAACCGCCGCGACCGGACGTGCCGGGTGCACGAAACAACGCCGCCGAAGACGATGATTCGTAGGCTTCGCGCATGTCCGGCCCGTCAAATTTAATGAGTACAAACGAAGGAATTCTGTCGGCAAACGCCGAGGGGACCTTACTCAGCGCTATTGCCTCGACCCCGTATGACGAAGACGATTTCCTGGCAGGCGCGCTTGCCGAACTCCACAATGCCGGTACGCTCGACGTCCTGAAGGCTTTCCGATCCGATCAACTGGATGCCGTATCCGGTCATTCGTTCTTCAGGCTTCAGCAAGTGTTCCGCCGAACCTTGCCGCAGATCGAGTGTCCGGCAGCAGATGCCGCAGCTGCCTGCAAAATCCTTTTCGAAAAGGCCGGCAACAACCTCACCGCCGGCTTGGTTGACGACGCTCTCCGCGAGTGGCTTCAGCATAGCCGGAAGCGCGCTGAGGAAGGTTTGGATTTGATTCGGCACGACCTGGGCATCCAAACTGGGATTACCCGGCATGTGCTGATGGCAGGTGCGGCACATGACCCGAGGCGATTTGCCGAGGAAGCGCTCAACCTGTCGCATCAGCCGCAATCGCACATTCGACTGGATGCACTCTTCGCGCTTGGAAGAATGGCGCTGGAAGAGGATGACCACATTCTTACTCGGGTTACCGAACGCCTCGACCAGGCGATTGAGTCACCGATTTCCGATCACGATGCGGCCATTGCGATCGAAGCAGCTCTGCAACTGCTCGACCGGTTCGGCGAAAAACTCGTGCATGTCGTGGAATCGCTCCTGGCCAAGGCCTGCAAAAATCCGCCGCCAATCACGCGTCATGCAATTGCGGTCGGCCTTCAGTTTGGTCGCAAAAACTATACGGAGGCGATGATCGACGCCAGCTTTTCAGCAATCCAGCATGCGGACAAACATGCTCCCGACACGATCAACGAGATCGACTTGATGCTGTATCAGTGGAATCTGGACGGGGACCGGCAGCGCGTTCTCCGCCTTTTGCGTAATTTGCTCAGCCATAGCGACGACGCTATTGGTCTCGAAGCTCTGGACAGCTTCCGGCATAAGCTCACCAACGAGCCTGGCGGCCTATTGGGATGGTATGTCGTGTCGTTGCTGTTGACCGGCGATCTTCGGCTCAGCGTCGCTGCCAACGGGTTGTTGCCCTACAATAAGGCTCCTGTCGGTCTCGATATCGATCTGACGCCGTTCGCTCTGGATCCCGCATGGGTTCCGTTTCTGGCCCGAAAAGTTCTCGGATACTGCCTCGTCAATAGAGCAAGTGCATCGGCGTTGCTCCTATCCTGCCTCCGAGCTGTATCCAACGAGAACCGCGCCGATCTTGAGGAACTAGTTCTGTATTATTTTCTGATCAATTATCCGGGCGCCATCGAGTGGTTTGAAGCGGCCGTCTCGCCAAACGATCCCGCAGGGATGTCCGTGAAACGCCTCTCGTCCACACTAGAGGCGTATCTCGAAGAACTTCACCGAACCGATCTCTGCGCCGCGTTCCGACCGAGCGACCGGGAACGCCAGCTTCAAGGCTATCGGCAAGCCCATTTGTTGCGAAACATTCAGAAAGAAGCCGAAAAACGCTCAGTTCTGTCCCAACTCGTCCACCGTTCCGTCCTGCTTTACGGCACAGGCTCGATTTATTACGTGCATACGGACGAGGGCTGCGACCCGCATCGGCAGGAGATGTCCCTGGCGAGTTTTCATCAGACGATCGAGATTCCGAGGCTTGAGGTGATCGACCCAGTTGGCCTCCAGTACGCGATTTACCGCTTCCGGTCGGAGGCTCCGCCGAAATGAAACTGATATTCGTGGAATATCTGGCGTCTCTGAAAGAACGCGGCGAACTCGACGTCATTATGCCCGATCTCCTCAGCGAGATCGGCCTGTCGGTCATATCAAGGCCGGCGATCGGAACGAAACAGTACGGCGTCGACGTGGCCGCGGTCGGCGATTCCGACGGCGTGCGCAAGGTTTTCCTTATCTCGATCAAGCCCGGAGATCTCAGGCGTTCCGGTTGGAACACCGGCGAACAATCCCTTCGGGCGTCACTCGATCAGATAGAGGACGTGTACATCCCGAAACTCTTGCCCGGCCGTTACAAGCACCTTCCGGTGGTCGTCGTTCTTTGCCTGGGCGGAGAGCTGCATGAAGACGTGCGGACAGACGTCGAAAGTTATATTGACGGGCACACGCGCGAAGGCGTCGCATTCGAGGTCTGGAATGGCGACATGCTGGCCGATCTACTGCTCTCGGGCGTGCTTCGGGAGAACGCCCTGCCAAAAACATGGCGGTCGGATTTCCGCAAGTCCGTGGCGCTGGTCGACGAGCCCGACCTTAGTTTCGCGCACTTTTGCCGTTTCGTGAACAACATCGCTAGCGCGTGCAAGGCGACCAGACCGGCACGCCTCACGGCGATTCGCCAGATCTACCTGGGTCTTTGGACGCTTTACGTCTGGGCTCGCACCGCCGGCAACACCGAAGCGGCCTACCTGTGCAGCGAGCGGGCCGTTCTTATCGCGTGGGCGCTGGTCAAGGATCATCTCGCGGGCAAATCGAAAGCGGCGCGGCAACTCGAACAATCAATGGAACGCCTCATCGCGCTGCATGTTCTGATTGCCGACGACTACATTGCCAGCTACGTCGAGCCGAGGGCTAAAATACGTCACGGTTTGAGTTCCGCAGTGCCAAGCCATGCGTCCCTCGATGTGAATCTCAGACTGTTTGATCTTGTCGGGCGCATGGGGATCAGAGGGCTTTGGCTCTTGCAACTTGCCGACCGCCTTGGCCAAGACGGCAAGGAGAAAGAAATCGTTGAAGGTGCCCTGCAACGTATGGCCCGGCTTCTCACGGATGTGATCCCGAACAACCCTATTCTATTCACCCCGATCAAGGACAACCAGGCGATCGACATCAACATTGCCTGCCTCTTCCTGGACAGGGCCGGATACTGTGATGTGATCCAACACTGGATCGGGCAGGTTGCCCGAGCAACGATATTCGCCTTTCAGTTTCAAGGCCCTTACCCGTGCATTTACGGTGAGTATCGCGATCTCGTCGATCACCCGAGGGACGATGACGAGTATCGCATTGAGGCCACCGCCGGCAGCCTGCTGGTGCCTACGCTTGCGGTCTGGGCCGCCATCACGGCCGATCCAGCAACGTTGAAACTGTTGGCGGATTTCACAGCGGGTCCCTATAACCATTCGACCCTGCAACTCTGGTATCCGGGTTCCGACACTGAAGCCCACCTTTATCGTGGCAGCGCCAATCACGGGCTGGCTGCCACCGGGATCCATATCCAGCGCTCCTGCAAGGCTATGCTCTCTCCCATCAAATCGGAATGCGAAGCTAGTGCGGCGTTCACGTCGTTGTCTGCCGTCAGCCACGGTCTGTGGCCATTGGTCATTCTGGCCTGCCGCCACCACCGCGTTCCGGTGCCTCCGCATTTCTGGCCACTTTCAGGCCCGACGATTGATAGCGCAGGCTGAGTGCGCCGGCGCTCCGCGCCACGATGTCCTGGTCGACAAGGAGCACCCGTCCGAGGCACGCGGACCCAAGCTTCTGGCCCCGAGACTGACCGCCGAACGAGAAACCTCCCAACCTTGACGGGCCGACTTAATAGTCTCTAAGTCTCTAGGGTGATCGGTGATACTCACGCTGACGAGACACAATGCCGAGAAGGGAGCGAGTGCGAGATGGCTGACGCGGATGAGAAAACATTGGTCTTCAGTTTCGACGGTACAGGGAACGAGCCCAGCGATGCCGATGAATTCCAGGAAGATGAGAGTATCAGCAACATCTTGAAGCTCCACATTAGCTCCAAGATTCGGCGATGCCCGAAGAATTTTGAATGAGGCCATGAAGGACTTCAAAGAGGCAGACTACCAGTCCGGTGATACCCTTGCCATATTCGGCTTCAGCCGCGGCGCTGCGCTGGCCCGGAAATTCGCCAGTATGGTCTTGGAAGAGCATGCACAGTGCCGCGTATCCTTATCTGGGCGTGTTCGATACTGTCGCCGCGATGGGTGGTATGCACCGCAAAGGCGAACGCATCAGCAGCCATGTTGTCTTTGAGAACGGCACCTTGAATGAACGCATTGAACGGGCGGTGCATATCGTGTCGCTCGACGAGAGTCGGGTGTCGTTCGAGCCAACGCTCATCAACAAAGACGACAAGAATCCGAACCGTATTCTGGAAGTGTGGTTTCCCGGCGTCCATAGCGACATCGGCGGAGGCTACTGGTTTGACGGACTGTCTGACGTGGCGCTGACGTTCATGATTGCTGAATGCAAGAAGACGCTTGGCGACCGGATTAGTATTAAGGAGGGGAACTACGCGGACATCCACGGGCTGCTGGAATCCCAGAAAAGCGAGTTGGCCGATTTGGAAGTTGACGACATCGCCATCAACCCTCTGGTCCATGGCATACTGCACGCAAACTCGGGAGTGACGACAATTCCTGGCCAGGAACCACGAGCGGTATATGTCAGCGACAATGACGCTCCGAGCCGCAATACGGATGACCTCCCGATTGTGCATTATTCGGTGAAGGAGCGATTCCACTCTGTCGCAGGCTATCGACCGGCAGCGTTGCGTGGGCGGATATTCAAACTGTTACGAGACGGAAGGATCAGTGAACCGCTACATGGTATCAGTCAGTTGCGAGGGGAAGTTCAGTTTCCTTCCTAAAAATCTTGATTAAGAAAAGCGCACACCCAGCGCTCCGTCGCTTGGCCACCAAGTGGTACGCTGGGCTGTCGGTGTATGGGGGAAAGTCCGCCCTCAATCTGCCCTGGACTTGCCGTCTGACCACCCTTCGGGCCGACGGGATATCTGGCATCAGCGACGGGGGTTGGGTAGAGTGTCTTCAATCAAGACAAAAGGTACCTCATGGAAGAAAGAGAGTGGTATCAACAACTGATTGAACCCCGCCGCCGGGCTTTGGAGCAGCTTCGTCTCGAACTTGATTTCTTCTTGAGAGACGTTGGCGACATCACCATATACAATGTTCATCATCGCATGAAGGAGTTTGAGAGTGCGCATAGAAAGTCCTCTGCGAAAGGTGTTTCAATAGAACAACTAGATGACCTTGCTGGTCTCAGGGTCATTGTCGGTACAAAGAAAGAAGTGCCCATAATTGAATATTTTTTAAAACGACAAGAAATTGGCAAAGACCTTAAAGTATTGGAACGTGAGGAATTGGACAAACCGGATGGCTATCGTGCACTCCATCTCGTCGTTGAACTAAAGAGCCACTATAAACGCTCGGTTTATCCAGGCCGTGTTGAGGTGCAGATTCAAACCGTATTCGCTCACGCATTCAACTTTCTCTCTCGGGCATGGCGCTACAAGCAGCAGCCGGTTCCATCCAGCATATGGCATGAGTATTTTACAAGTCTGTCAAAAAACTTATCCATTATCGAAGGATCAGCCAGCCAATTATACGATCAAATCGCTGAAATCAGAACGAGCGAGAATGAAGAGTCACTAACGCCACATTCTCTTCAATTACTGACAAACCAGGAATTCGAGGAGAATATGGAATTAGAAGCTGCTGTGGATTTGTGTCGAAATTATAGGGATATGGGCTATAAAACTAATGGCCAGATTAGAGATCTCTATCGGAACAAGGAAATTGATCAACTATATAAAAAGGCTTTGTCGAATCGTACAAACAATGGATTCGCTAGATACCTTGCTGATATGAGCCGATCTAATTTCTGGCATATGTTTGGGACACGTATTATAAATTCTCCTGAGAATCTTCAGTCGATTGAGCAGACTATTCAGAGGCGTGATAATGAGACAACTTGACCGCTTCTAGTCCCATAAGTCGGATTAGCGGAGAGGAATCCGATAGCTCCCCTGGTATACATTCCGATATGAGACAGTGACACAGGCGAAGGAGCCCAGGTGTTACCACCGTTATTCACATCAGACTACTTGTCCCGGCTCGAAACATTACGCATTCAGACCAGACGCCGCTTTCTTGGTAGCCGTCCGGGTGGCCATCTTTCGCTGCGCCGTGGTGCGGGACTCGAATTTGCCGATTATCGCCGTTACTCCCCCGGCGATGACCTGCGCTATATTGACTGGAATCTGTACGGCCGCACCGACCGTCTCTATATTAAGCAGTTTCAAGAAGAAGAGGAGCTCTATACCTCGCTCTTCCTGGATAGCAGCGCCTCTATGGCTTACCCCGCTCAAGACGGGAAATCCGAAGCCGCGCGAGATATCATTTTATCGCTCGCCCACGTTGTGCTGGCCGGCAGCGATGCCGTCAAGCTCTCTCTCTTGGGCGCTGCGACGCCACAATCCGCCCCAGCGACAACGCCGTTCTTTCGAGGTCGCCAGCGGTTGGTCAATTTTGCGGAATTTCTCGCCGGTTACATTCGGAGTGTGGGCTTCCAGCCTGCAAATAATCGCGGCCACGTCAACGTCGTTCAATCTCTTGCGCGGCAGTTGCAGCAGTCCCACCATCCGGGCAAGGCGGTTTGGGTTTCTGACTTTTTATTTCCCCTGCCTGATGTCCGCGCCGGACTGAGTCTTTTACGCGGTGCAGGCTTTGACCTGGCGGTTATTCAGATTCTCGGACATGAGGAAATTGACCCGCCGACCTTTCCAGGCGGAGCCCGGCTGACGGACAGTGAAAGTGGAGAGGAAAGCCTGGTCTACTTCGACGACCACGCCAAACAGACCTATATGCAACGCCTGGACCGACACAATCGAGAATTGCAGAGTTCCTGTCATCAGGCTGGTGTACACTATGCACGTTTTATAACCCATCAAGACTTGCCCTACTTTGTTTTACGCGAGCTGCCGGAGCTGGGGCTCTTGATGTAGTACCGTGCAGTAGTTTTGAGTCTCATGCATTTCAGTTTTCTTTCCCCTGCCGCATTTTCCCTCCTGTTCGCGCTGCCCCTGCTGCTTTTGCCCTATCTGCTCCGGCGGCGACACAAACGTCTGGTCGTTCCGGCTCTCTTTCTATACCAGGGCATGTCTTCCCCGGTCCGGCGCCGCCTGTGGGGCAGAATCCGGCTTTCTCCGCTCTTTTTGCTTCAACTCCTCATTCTCTTGTTGTTGGTTGCCATTGCGGCCCGTCCGGTCTTGAGACACGCCAGAGCTGAAAAAATAGCGCTCGTGCTCGACACCTCGGCAAGTATGCAGGCGCGCGCGCCTTCGGGCCAAGCATCACTTTTTGAGGCAGCAAAAGATACAATTCACCGGGAACTGACGGCTGTCCCGGCCCAGAGCCGCCTCAGCATCTTCACCACCAATCCACTCGGAGCGTTATCTGAAGAACTGCTCGACCACCTCGTCGATTCGGCTGGAGAGCCCATCACGGCCGGTTCTGATATTCAGGCCATGTGGGATCAGATTATTGTCAGTGATGCACCCGACCCGAGTGATGAAGCGCTCTCTGTCTTTTTTGCTCAGCTCTTACGCGAGCAAGACTTTGCGCGCGTCTTCTTTGTGACCGATCGTCCGGTCACGCAGTCCATTGACGGGCAGACGCTCGGGCCGGCACTCCGGGTGGTGACGCTGGGCACTTCCCGGCCAAATATTGGAATACGCGCGTTTCGCTTGTACCGGAGCCCATTCTTTCCGGATGAGATTCAAGCCACGGTCGGCATACATGCTCACGCAGGCGGCCTGCCCCAAATCGGGCAGGGTGGCATCCAGGTTGTCATTGAAGACGGCCAGACCAAGCAGCGTTTTGCCGTACAACAGGCAAAAGAGCCGACCCAGCCCACGTTCTCCTTTTCACAGCTCCCGCTCACGACCACCTACCGAGCCCGGATTCTTTTTGGGGAACAGGAAGAGGCAGGCGGAGCGCGCGGAGGAGCCGACATCGAAGACAGTCTGGCAGTAGACAACGAAGCCTACGCCGTTCTTCCGCCCCTTGAGGATATTTCCGTCCTACTCGTCACCCCAACGCCCGAGGTCGGAGACAGTCTTGCTCAGATACCAAACGTCAAGTTGACACGCATGACCCCCCAGGACTATGACCCCGCTGACGTGACGCACGCGTCCGAGTTTATGTGCATGCTCTTTCACCTCACTGCCCCTGAAGCGCTGCCGCCGACGCCGGCGGCCTTTTTTCTGCCGCCGGACGGTAATTCCCTTTTCTCGTTGGGACAGAGCGCGCAGCAGCCCCAGCTCACCCACTGGACCCATGGCCATCCCCTGACCGCGTATTTGACCGTTCCTTTACTCACCCCGGCCTATGCCCAATCCATCCACCCCTCTGTGTGGAATACACCAATTATCGAGAGTACGGTTGGCCCGCTCCTGTTGGCTGGAGAACGCACAGGGACACGCTACGTTGTGACGGGATTCGACCTCTTGCCGTACCTGGGAGCCCGCAACCTGCCGGTGTCCATTTTGACCCTGAATATTCTGGCCTGGCTCTCGGACCGGGCTGAGCGGCCGGGTCTGTATAAAACAGGGGCAGTGCTGAGCCCGCAGTCACACCCGGCCGGTACAACAAGTCCAACAGACCCAGCCCTGTACGTTCGTTTTCCTCAGCAGACACACTTTCAACCCGTTGAGCGGGCTCTCTCATTGGACCGGCAAGGGGTGTATACTGTTCGTGAAAATGGCCTGGAACGTCTCATGGCCGTCAATCTCTTGAGCTTGGAAGAGACTGACTTGGGCAGGCCGCTGTCCTTGGTTCTTGAAGAGGCTGCCGGACAGTCTCCGCAGGCGCAGACAGACAGCGTGAGCCGAACACACGAACAGCCTGTCTGGCCGTGGCTCCTGCTCGCCGTATTCATCCTATGCAGTCTGGAGTGGTGGTGGGTCGCTCGAAAAAGAAATGAGAGCAGCCTGTAGTGTTGCGAATGTCGTTTATGGAAGGCCTGACGCTGCTGACCGATCTTCTGCCTCCAGTGGAGTGGAGCCGGCCGACTCTTCTGTACGGGCTTGTCGTGACGCCCTTCTTCCTCTTGTTGCAGCGCTTTGTTTTCCGCCAGCGGCCTTCGTTTTCCAGTCTGGTGCTCCGTGGGCTTTTCCTGATAGTCCTCATCCTCGCCGCCGCAGCCCCCTCTACCCGAGGCAGACAGCAAGCCGTTCCTCCCCTCTTGGTCCTCGATGTCTCAGACAGCATGACCGTCACCCAACGGCAGTGGATACAGCAGACGATTACGGACCACATACGGCCGGCTCCGGACACCCCAGTCGTTCTCTTTGGTGGCGGCAACCAGCGGGTAGCCTGGCAAGACGCCCCTCCCTTTTTGGCGGCCCCTCCAGAGGGAGTACAGCCTGAAGAGACCAATATTGAGGCTGCTCTGAGCCACCTTTTGGAAGAATTGCAGCCCCGGCATGTCTATGTCTTCAGCGATGGGTGGGAAACACAGGGAACAGCGACCGGCCTGCTCCCGGCGCTGGCCAAGCAGGGTCTCCGCCTGTACCCATTTCCCCCACCGCCGGAAGAACGCGCACCCAATATCGCGCTACGGCGTCTTGGCGCACCGCAGTCTACCTCGGGTGCAGAAGACGTTGAAATTACGATTGCGTTGGAGAACACGGATATTCGACCCGTACGGGGTACGCTGACGCTCCGCGAGCGCGACAGCGTCGTGTGGCAGCAGGAAACCGAGCTCCGCCCAGGAGCCTCTCTGCTCACCCATGCGCTGCGGTTATCCGGCAGTGGCCTCGTTCCCCTGCATGCGATATTCGTCCCACAGCCTGAGGCAGCCGACGCCATTCCTGACGACAACCAGGCAACCGCGTGGATACAGGTTGCGCCGACATCGCGCGTCTTGCTGCTCAGCGCAACGACGCGAGACAACCGCTATCTCGAACGTGCCTTAACGAGTCACGGACTCGCGGTCACGGCGCTTGCGCTGCATGCCACGCCAGCCTCGACACCTGCCCCGATACCGGCGCTGAATACCTTTACCGCAGTGATTCTCAATAACGTTGCTCACCAACAGCTCCCGGCAGCTTTTGGGCGAGGGCTGGACGCCTATGTCAAAAATGGCGGCGGACTTGTCATGGTCGGGGGAGAAAAAAGCCTGGGTCTGGGCCACTACGCCGGCACGGCAATTGAGAAAATCCTCCCCGTGCAGGTCATCCCTCCCCAAAAAGAAGAGGAGCGGACGGCCATGCTGCTGATCATTGATAAATCCGGCAGTATGCGTAAACAGAATAAACTGTTGTACGCGAAATTGGGCGCCCGGGCGGTTGCCCGCAACCTCACGGATACGGACCTGTTTGGGGTGATCGGTTTTGACAAAATCCCGTTTGTGGTTGCCCCCCTCGACTATTTAGGCAAAACACGGGCCCGGCTTGATGACCGGATTGGGCGCTTAAAGCCGTCCGGAGGCACCCTGCTACTGCCTGCCCTCCAAGAGGCCAAACGCCAGTTGGAGCGTCAGTATGCAACCCGCAAGCACATTGTGATCCTGACCGACGGCGAGACTGGTGGAAGCGGGAGCGACTATCTGGACCTTGCCTCAGTCCTTCACAACGAACTCAAGATCACGATTTCAACTATTGCCGTGGGCGAGCAACCAAACCTGCGGCTGTTATCCCGTTTGGCAGACTACGGTGGAGGAGCATTTTACCACACCACTGACCCGTCTGCCCTGCCCGACCTGTTTCTCGACGAGCTGGAAGAGAAACCGGAAGAAAAAACTATGGTTGAACGGCACCTGGACCCCATTCCGAACCGAGACTCTCCCCTGCTCAAAGAGTTGGCGCACCAGCAACTGCCGGCGGTGAAAGGCTATGTGCAAACCAGACTCAAAAAGGGGGCCCGGGCGGACTTGTCAGTGCGGGATGAGGGCAAGCAGCCACCCCTTTTAGCCTCCTGGTCCTACGGCCAAGGCAGAGCCGCGGCGTTTACCTCAGATGCCAACGGCCGCTGGTCAGCGCCGTGGGTACGCTGGGAGCGGTACAGTCAGTTCTGGAATCAAACCGTCCGCTGGAGTTTTACACAAAATGAGCAAAATGGGCCGCACGCTTCCCCGTTTTCCGTTGAGGTCGGGCATACCGAGACGGGGCTGCTGGTTGAGGTCTTTTTCTATGGGCCGAAAGAGTCAGACCAACTTGGCGCAACGCTCACCGCAACACTCACCGCACCGGGTGGGCTGACCACCCGCCTGCTCTTTGAACGCCTGGCGCCCGGCCACTATCAAGGCAAGCATGACACCCGCCTGCCAGGCGACTATACCCTTGATGTCGTCCTTCCCAGCGGTGAGCGGCGTGGCCCCTTCGGCTATACTCTGCCTCGCCTCCGACCCCGTGAAGCCCCTCAACCCCGGCCCAATCTGCGCTTATTGGAAACGCTGGCAGGGGCAACGGGCGGCGTGCTGAATCCGGAGTTGGCAACGCTCAGCCCGCCGCTTGGACCGGCCGCGCAGCAGCCGCTCTGGCCTTACCTCATACCACTTGCCATGACACTCTATCTTATGGAGCTCGTTATACGTCGGCTCACGGGCTAGGCTCTGCCCCGCTTGCCCAGGGATGTCCGTCCTGGTATGGCGGGCGGAAGGACTGAAATGAGTAAACGCGCCCTCAACAGACATGCAGATATTGGCACGTTTACTCATTTGCCTCGACCGTGGTCTGAGGATTCTGAGGGGCTGGGAGAATAGATGGTACATCTCGTACTCCTTCGGCATGGCCAATCACAGTGGAACTTGGAAAACCGCTTTACCGGCTGGGTCGACGTGGCCCTGACGGAAAAGGGCGAGGAAGAGGCTCGGCAAGCCGGAGAAAAGATGAAAGCCGCCGGCCTGCACTTCGATACAACATTCACCTCAGTGCTGCAGCGTGCCATCCGAACACTCGAGTTGGCCTTAGAGGTGCTCGGGCAACCACAGCTTCCCCTTGAACAGGATCAGGCACTCAACGAACGCCATTACGGCGACCTGCAGGGACTCAATAAAGCCGAAACCGCCAAGAAGTTTGGCGACGAGCAAGTGCGACTCTGGCGACGGAGCTATGATATTGCCCCGCCGGGCGGGGAAAGTCTGGAAAATACGGCAGCGCGGACCCTCCCCTATTTGAAAGACAGGATTCTCCCAACGGTTCAATCCGGCCAGAACGTGTTGGTTGCCGCGCATGGCAACAGCTTGCGTTCCATCATCATGCACCTCGATCAGTTAAACCGAGATGCAGTCGTCAGTCTTGAATTGGGAACCGGCGTCCCTGTGGTGTACGATATTGACGCTGAGGGAAACGTCCAGTCAAAGGAGATTTTGTAAGACCGCGGCTACTGCGGGGCCAGGGAACGATATTTCCCCTGATAAAAGAGGAGCGGGTCGCCCGGTGACGTGACGAGCTTCTGAACCTCGCCAACATAAATCGTGTGATCTCCCCCCTCGTAAGCGTGGGCGACCGTGCACTCAAAATGCGCCAGCGCTCCATCGAGCAGGGCAACACCGAGTTCCCCGACGCTATAGGATAAGCCCTCAAACTTCTCAATCCCTTTTGTCGCAAAACGAGTGGACAGCTCCTCTTGCCCCAGACTCAGGAAGTTGACGGCGAAGACCTTGGACTCCTCGAAACAATTGTAGCAATCTACGCCTTTATCAACACAGATTAAAAGCAGCGGCGGGTCCAGAGACAGCGAACTAAACGCATTTGCGGTGAGGCCAAACGGCTTGCCTGCGGTATCCTTCGTCGTGATGACGGTCACCCCGGTTGCAAACAACCCCATTGCGTTTCGCAAGTCTCGCCCATCAATTGCCATACTGCCTCCCCGATAGGTAAAGTAGTTTCAAACCCGCCCCTACGACAGCTACCAGAGCGTCTCCCAGGCTGTCAATTGCTCGGCGCGTTGAGCGCGGGCATTACTGATTCGCAGCCCCATGTCCCAGATTCGGTAGAGTCAGTGACCGAGCGACATCCTTGTCACATCCTGGAGCGCGGCCAAATACTTTTTGCCACACCGGCGCGGTTTCCATGCACATATACACCGGGACCTGGGGAGCAAGGGTGTTCAGCTGGGCGGTTAAGGTACGGTACATCTTGACGCGCAAGGCTTGAAAGGTGCGCCATTTGCCGTCCTTACAGACAACCTGCTCACCAGATAAGAGACGGGTGCGGGGGAAGCGGTGGCGCATGGCTTTCCGTAGGGTCGGGGTTATGCGTAAGCTGCCGAAACTGACCCAGGCGACACCCCGTGGATCAATGGCGCTAAAGACCTGCTCCATTGTCTGCTGATAATCCGTCTCCCACCCGGGATACTCGATGAGGGGATCAAAGTGAAAACCCACTTTATAGCCAGCCTGCTGGACACGCCGGGCTGCACGTAAGC
The DNA here is from genome assembly GCA_963664395.2 of Binatia bacterium. Classification (GTDB taxonomy): domain Bacteria; phylum Desulfobacterota; class Binatia; order Bin18; family Bin18; genus Bin18. The sequence continues at coordinate 1,672,067 of OY761159.2, forward strand.
GCTCGGCAAACGACGCCGTGCCGTGCTCTTCCGTATCTGCAATAGCTGGCGGAGTCAGGGTCCAAGACACCACGACGCGCCCGTGTGACGTGAGCGTGAGCAGATTGTCGATACAGTCGCTTTTCGTTTTGAGTTCCAGCAGGACGTTTTTCCGAGCGGCGAAAAACGGCACGAGGTCTGCCGAGAAACCTAAAAGAGCATCCAAGGCCAAGCTATCTGATAATTCACCGGTGCCGATACGAAACTGTCGCCACGGCTGACGATCGACGACTTTTGCCACTTCACCCAGCAGGTCGTCACTGTTCGTGAAGACTGTAAGCGTGGGATTATTGGCAAGATAGTCTTGTAAAAAACAATAGCTACAGTCCATCGGGCAGTTAGAGATCAGGCTGACGACAAGATAGTTGCAGCAGACCAGCCCGGGGGTTCCGGCTGGACAATGTTCGAGAAATTGTGCGCGTTGGCGGGTAAAAAACATGCGACGCTTGCCGACCCCAAACGGATCTTTTCCCTCTGGACGCACTTCCTTCTGTTCCCAATCTTTTTCAACAATGCGGACAGGCGTCTCCGGCAGCTTGGCTAACGCCCGTTGAACGACCGGAGCATCTTCCTCGCCGCGTTCGATGAGAATTTCAGTCGGTTGATACGTCAGCATACGTCGGTTACACCTCATCCAGAGCGTCAAACACGCGCTGCCAGCGACCATCCTTGAGCCGCTGCTGAAGCTGCGAGAGACGGTCTTGGAGTTCGTGAACATTTCTTGCCGTCAGTGTGACGGTCACCTCATCTCCTTCAAGGTCCGGCGGGAAAGATACCTGGACTGGCCTGCCCAAGTCGAGGGCCTTGACCGCTTGGCGGATATTTTCCTCCAGCCGTGTCAGACGTGGGTAGCGTCTCTTGCGCAACACCGCTTTGACCGCTTTGAGCTTGTCGTTGCGCGCCCCCGGTGTTGTCCGTGCTCTCCGGAGTGCTCTCTGTTCGAGAATGTCGGCAATGGCCTCCCCATCACGCACAGCAATCTCCTCTAACCAATCGAGCAAGTCCTTGAGGTGATTCTCACTGCATTGGAGGTCTTGCAGCAGGGAGAACAGAGCGGCCTGGTCTGCGGCTTGCCACGCCTGCCAGCGTGCCAGCGTCGTCAGGCTCAAACGTTTGCGCTGGGCATAGGCCGCAATCTGTTGAGCGGGCTGTTTCTCCTGCTCATGCAGTGTAGCCATACGCCTCCTGTGCGTCGTCTCTTTGAACGTGGGGATAGTGCGCCATGAGGGCCAGATAGGGTTGCGCCGACTTTCCACGTTTGAGCGCTCCATTGGCCAGGATGCGACACTTTTTGTGTAGCATGCGTATGGTGGCGGCCCGTTGCTGGAGAGAGAGTCGGCCCGAATCAAGCAGTTTGCGCAGCGCTACCACCCGAAAACGATCCATTCCCCAAAACTGGTGTGACAATTGATCGGCATGGCCGCCACGTTTCAGGACTAAAGGAGTATCAATCAGATGGACAGGCTCCTGCACGCCGAGGCGCAGCCACAGATCATAATCTTCACACGCTGGGAGCTGCGTATCAAAGCCACCCACACGCTCAAACAATTCCCGGCGCAGCATCACTGCCGAAGGACTGACAAGACAGCGGTCTAAACTCCGGACAAAAATATCACCGTGCGGTTTTCGATGCTTATTGGGCGGATTGACACGGACCCCATGACGAATCCATATTTCCTCCGTCTGACAAATGTGAGCCGTAGGCTGAGCATCAAAAAAGGCAACCTGGCGGGCCAATTTTTCGGGCTGCCAGACATCGTCAGAATCAAGAAAGGCGAGCAGCCCGCCCTGACTGGCTGTCACCCCACGATTGCGCGCGGCGGAGACGCCCTGATGCGGCTGAAAGAGGTAGCGTATGGAATGGGGCCGCACGCCCGCAAATTCTTCAACGACCTGCCGGGTTGCGTCCCGAGCCGCGTGCGTTGATCCGTCGTCCACGACAATAATTTCGCTATCCTGATACGTCTGAGCCACGGCGGAGGCCAGCGCCTCACGCAGAAAGTCGGGGCGATTATAGGTTGGTATGACAGCCGAAACTCTAGGCATCTGCTTTCCCACTCGGACTGAGAGCCGCGGGCTGTGTTGGGGTCAGTGAGAGCATCGCCTGCCAGAGGGCGACTTTGCCACGGCCATCCCGAGCCGAAAAAAAGAGCAGCGGCTCGCCCCCGATTCGCTGCGTCAGGACCTTGCGCTGCTTTTCTCGCTGGTTGTGTTTGAGCTTGTCACATTTGGTTGCCACAAAGAGAAAGGGGCGGTTGTGATGGGCCAGAAATTCAGACAGCGCCAGCTCCTCTTCTTCCGGGCCACGCCGGATATCGATAATGATGACCACCCCACACAGGTTCGGCGCGTGTATGAGATAGTCTTCGATCAGACGCCGCCAGGCCGTGCGCTCGGATTTGGCAACTTTGGCATAGCCGTAGCCGGGCAGGTCAACAAAGGTCAGGGCATTATTGATGGTAAAAAAATTGAGCTGCCGTGTACGGCCCGGAGTATGACTTGTCCGGGCGATTTTCTGGTTCAGGAGTTGGTTGATCAACGAGGACTTGCCGACATTCGAACGACCGGCAAAAGCGATTTCCGGCTGAGGGAGTTTCGGGTACAGTCCCGGTCGCATGGCTGCGCCGACAAACTCAACACTTGAAATTTTCACGGTCTTGACTCACGCTACATTCATACGGCCCGAACAATATCTTCAGGGTTTGGAAAGGACCATGAAGGACCATGGCTGACATATCATATTTGTGCCACCTTGACTTCCGGCCTCCTGGCTTGTTTGTTTGAGCCCGTATGAAAAACGAATTATTGGGACTGACCGTTACTGCCCTCGCAATATTATCCGCAGCAATTGTGTCCGGCCTGCGGCTCAAGCCCTACATTGATGCCGACGCAACGTATACTCCTGCTTCGTTTATGCTGTATCCAGCCCTGGCTGCCGTTCTGATTGCCATCCCGCTCGTCTTCTTACTCCGCACAGTACAAGGAACAAAAGAGATTGCGCTCGGTCCTCTCAAATTCACACAGCGCACCCCGTTTATGGCATTGTGGTGTATCTTGTATATTGTCGTTGCCGTGACCTTCTTCCCCTACGAAGGGCCTGAAGAGTCCGACCTCTTGCCTGAGCCTTCCCACCAGGAAGATACCGGGTCTCCATTAAATCAACCAGTTCATCTTCCACTGCCATGAGAGAACAAAAGAGAAGAGAATGGAAGAGCACAGAAAAGAACAGAGCGGTGAAGAGACACCTGACGCAGATTTTCAGCATCCCGATAAGGAACCGGCCGTGACCGATTTCCAGCCCCACCTCGATCCATTCCAGGCGCTGTTAGGTCTTCACCTCGATACCGTGAAGCCGGAATTCTGCCGTATCTGCCTTCCCTTCAAATCCGATCTGCGTACCGCCGGCGATGTTGTTCACGGTGGGGCTATTGCCACCCTGATTGATAGCGCCGGGGTAGTCGCTGCCTGGTCTAATGCCGACCCCGGTGCAACCCGTGGAGCAACAGCAAATATCTCGGTCAGCTATTTATCGGCAGCCCACGCCGTTGATATCATCGCTGAAGCCAGGGTCATTCGGCGCGGACGGAGTCTCGTCTTTGTTGAGGTCGATGTTACGTCGCCGACTGGAGAGCCGATTGCCAAGGGTATGGTCACGTATAAGTTGGGATATAGCGTATGACTCAATCGTCGCCTGATCACTTCGTACAGCCGGATTTTTCGCCACCTGCTGTGTCTCCCCGGACCGTTCCCACAATCCCACCCATCCATATCATCCTGTTTGGGGCGACCCTCTTCACCACAACGCTCGCCGGGACTTTTCAAGAAGGTGGCGACCCATTCAGCGATCCGGCTGCGCTGGTGTCAGGTTTGCCTTTTGCACTCACCCTCATGCTTATTTTGCTCAGTCACGAGATGGGGCATTACGTCCTGGCCCGCATCCACGGCGTCTGGGCCAGCCTGCCGTATTTCATTCCTGGGCCACCGTTCTTTGTTGGGACTTTTGGCGCGTTTATTCGCATGAAATCGGCCCCGGCCAATCGATGTGCATTGTTTGATATTGGCGCGGCCGGCCCCTGGGCCGGGGTCGTCTTCGCCATTCCGGCTGTTGTCGTTGGTCTGGCGCTCTCCGAGGTGCGCCCGCTCGATCCTTTTTCGGGCGGAATCATTCTCGGCGACTCTGTCCTGTTCTCTACCTTAACATCGCTCGTTCTTGGCGTTTCCGCTGATGATGTCAGCGTCATACTCCATCCGATTGCGCTGGCCGGTTGGTTTGGCCTGTTTGTCACCTTTCTCAATCTCCTGCCGGTTGGGCAACTCGATGGCGGCCATGTTGTCTACTCGCTCTTTGGGTCGGCTCACCGCTGGGTCGCGCGAGCCTTTCTGCTGGTTATTCTGGTGCTGGGTTTTCAGGGCTGGCAGGGCTGGTTTGTGTGGGTCGTCCTGTTAGCCGTCTTGGGCATCGATCATCCGCCGACAGACGAGCAGGTGTTGCCCCTTGATCGCAAGCGGACCATCTATGGCTGGTGTACGGTTGGGCTCTTTGTCTTGACTTTTACGCCCGTCCCCATCACCTTGACCGAGGGTTTGACACTCCCGGCGGGAGATGTCACTCCTGTGGCTCATAACCCGACGGCGTATTACAGCGGGCAGCAACCCGTCTCGTCGCCGTCGTCAGCCTGGACTGTGGTGTATCAACCATGACTGATCGGACAGAGCGTCTTTCGTGGCATCAATACTTTATGACCATTACGCGCCAGGTGGCCGAGCGTTCGACCTGCCAACGCGCCAGGGTTGGGGCCGTCATCGTTCGCGAGCGGAATATTCTGACTACGGGCTACAACGGTGCGCCGGCCGGCATGCCCCATTGCACCGAGGTTGGCTGCCTGATTTACGAATCAAAGACCCCGACCGGGGAGACCGAGGAAAACTGCTACCGGACCATCCACGCGGAAATCAATGCTATTGCACAAGCGGCAAAAAATGGCACCAATATCAGTGGGGCGGATATCTATGTGACCCACACCCCGTGTATCCATTGTCTCAAAGTGCTAGTGAATACCGGCATCCGGCGCATCTTTTACGAGAAGGCGTATAAGCTGCACACCACACAGGAATTGCTGGCTTCCTCTCAGGTCGAATTGCAGCAAGTTGAACAGTAAACGGGCGAACGGGTACGGCTCAGTTGAGCGCAGCCGTCACCAGCTTCCGACTTGGCCGGGACTCCGAGCCAGCGTCTCTATTTTTTTGTTTCGGCTGATTGGGCTACGGGTTGAGCGGACAACCCCTCATAGGCGTCGAATTGCTTGGCAGCCGCAAATAACAGCGCGGACAAGACAAGCGCGGTAATGAGCATATCGAGGGCACTGAGCCCGGCTTGGCTCTTGATCACAGTTCTACTCCATATACGGCTAGCTGTAGATGGGCGGGTCTCCGTCCGGACGACGCTTCCAACGCTTGTGTATCCACAGCCAGTGCTCGGGATGTTGTTCGACCATAGCCTGAAATACGGCCGTACACTTTTCGGTGGTTGCCCGGATGTCCTCTTCCTGATTACCAGTCCGGACCGGTTCGATCAACGGTAAGATCACGACCTTATGCTTGCACGAACCGTTCTCGCGAATCAGAAAAGCCGGCACAATGGGAACTCCGGTCGTCAACGCCAGACCGGCCAGGCCGGCCGAGGTCGAAGCCAGCCGCGAAAAAAACGGCACGAACACGCCCAGCCGCCCGGACGCGTTCTGATCGACCGCCGCAACAACAAGACTTTTTTTCTTAATCGCCCGCAAGACCTCAAGACCGGCCGTAGTCTTCTTAATGACCTTGGTCCCGCACCGTTCGCGCTCTGTGGTCAGTACCTTTTCAATAAAAACATTCTGCAAACGACGATGGATGATGTGCGCAGGCAGGCCGTAACACGCAACCGCATGGGCGAAGAGTTCCCAGTTGCCAAAATGTCCGGTCAGAATCAGCGCACCAGTGGCGCGCAGCGGCTCAACCAGTTGGCGCCATTCCGCTTCGTTCTCGAGCTGCACCCGCTCGTGAATATTCTCCGGGGTGAGGGAACGTAAATGGCAAAACTCAGCCAGTAAGCGGCCAAGGTTCCGAAAACTCTCACGCAAAATACGGTGCTGTTCAGCTGTACTCTTTGCCGGAAAAGCAAGCGCCAGATTCGTCAGCCCCACCTTACGATGCGGCCAGTCTATCCAGTAGAGGAGATTCCCAATGCCTTCACCCACCCGAAACGCGACGCGAAATGGCACCACACGAAGGCAGGTGAAGAGGGCAAGGAACAGCACATATTCGATCCGAGCAAGAGTATTATTTTTCTCACGAGCCGGACGGGTGATTTTTTTTCGGCGGGGTCGTTCCCGTTGAGGAACAGCCTGCTCGGTCCGGGCAGGCACAGCAGGATCTTGTGCGGCAGCCATGATCCCTTCTGGCATGACTACGAGATATGCCAGGAATGACGGTTACGCTGCGGGTGCATCAGAAAACGAAAAGCCAAACGCTTCCCGTTCCTTGGCCACCAAGTCAGCAACGACCTGCCGATCAATATCTCGGTAGCGTTGGAGGGTTTCCCGCATTTTTTCTTCACCACCGTTTGCTCTCGCCATCTCTTTCAGCTCGTCTTTGATCCAGCCGATATGCCATTTTTCGTCTTTGGTCACTTCGTGTAAGATTTCGAGCGTCTCAGGATCGGCATCCGACCGTTGGGCGTGTTCAATATATCGGCGCTGGGCGCGCTCTTCGACCACGACCGTGAGAGCGAAGAGATCAATCAACGAGCGAGGAATGCCAACGGCTTTGCCGATGCGGGTTTGGTAGCCATCATCAATAGGGACTGGTTCAAAACCCAGGTCGGTAATACGTTTCGTCCACAACCAGGCGTGACGGGTTTCGTCAGCGAGATGCCGAGATAATTTGACTTGTGACTCAGTATCTTCGACTCGCAGCGTCAATTTTAGCAGGAGTGTCGCACCCCGTAGCTCAGCATCACGGTAATAGCTATACAAATGAATCATCCGAGTATCTATAGACATATTATGTCCACCCTCCACCCAGAGGGCTCCGGTCTCTTCCCGGCGGGAAGAGACTTTCACCACCACAGGCTTCTCCCGGTATAGAGCAATGGTCACAGGAAAGCAAGAACCTCAACATTGCGCTAAGCATCGACAAATACTTCATTTTTTTGTACCGTAAGGATGATGGAGTTGACTCTCCTCCCTGTAAAAGATTCCTCCTTTCGGCTGAATGTTGTGCTCTGGAGCGGATTGCTGTGTATTTTGCACGGCCTGACCGGCTGTGGGGAGAGCGCAGACACCCGACTGGTGGCCCGGCCGGCTGGGCCCTATCATATTACGCTTGATCTTGGAGCAACCGTCCCGCGGGCTGGCCAAGAAACGACCCTCACCTTTCACATTACCCATACGAAGACGCAACAACCGGTGTCCGACTTACAGATATTGCACCAACGAGCACTCCACACCTTTATTGTGAGCCGTGATTTATCCACCTTTGCCCACACTCACCACGAGGACTATACTCCGTTCACCGACCAGGACCGGCAGCTCGCCCGTTTCCGTTTCCCATACACTTTTCCCAAAGCGGGACACTATTTCATCGTCAACGAGTTTACCCACAAGAATAGAAGTTGGACCAAACATTTCACGCTGACGGTCACGGGAGAGCCTGGCCCGCCGCCTCCCAAGCCTGTCCTGAGCACAGTCGAAGGGCACGACGTGCGCCAGGAAAAACGATTCGGTTCGTATCGCGTTTCCTTACGCACTTCGCCTTCTCCGCCCATTGCCGGCCACGAGGTAGAGATTGTGTGCCATCTCAGCGCCGCAGATGGCACTCCGGTCAAGAATTTGGGTCTCTATCTTGGAACCGAAGTCCATATGGCAAGCTGGCGCCTGGACGGCGAGCATTTCGGCCATCAGCATACATACACGTCGGAGATGGCCCGTTTTATGGAAGGCATGCGCGGGCATAGCATGTCGTCAGACCAGATGGCCCGACTCATGGTACAGCTCATGAGCCGTCCGACAAAGCAGGAGTATTTTGGCCCGGACGTACCGCTGCATCATGTCTTCCCCACCGCTGGCGTGTATAAAGTCTTCTTGGAGTTTGCACCCAATGGGGAGTATCTGCCGGTCGATTTTCTGATCACTGTCGCCGAATATGCAGACGACGCAGATACAACTATTCATTCTGTCCTGCAAGAATCGGCAAACCAGCCGGACAGTGAGGCTCTTTTGTGAAACCGCGCGCCCACCGTAAGAGCCTGTGCAACGGTCTGCTCGTTCTTTTTCTTTTTGTGTGGTCTCCCGCATTTGCCGGCCACGGTTTTGTCACGACCTTTGGTAATATCGAATGGTTGCCGGAACCCGGACGTACACCGGACAATGCCTGGTATCAACTCGATTCCTGGTCCGAAACGGGGCAACTCTGGCTGGCTACAACCTCACAGCAGGTCGTTAATCTTTCGCTCAGCTTTGCCCGAGAAAAATTGGCAGAAGCCGAAGTCATGCTGATCGCCCAGGATACAACCGCGGCCCAGGTCGCGCTGGATCAATACTGGTATTATATCGATCGGGCCGAGCAGGCTATTCCAAAAGCCGCAGATGGGCAGGCAGATGAACAGGATGAGGCTACCATCGCCCTGCTCGAAACGCTGACAACCAACCTGCTTGAGCACCAGTACATCCTGACCATCATCCATACGGACCTTTCTGTTGAGTCGCGCAGCATCCTGCGAGAGGTCTTCACCACCGCTCAAAAGCGCTATCCACGCATAGCCGACCGTCTGCCGCGCAAAAAACGCGGCCCCCTCTTTTTCAAAGAGGAAGAGGTGCGCTGGTCAATTGAAATGGCGATTCGAGAGGATGAGGAAGCTGGGTAGCGTATGCAAAACAAATTCTGATAGGGACCTCGGTTCTCTATGAATCTGGTTGAACCGAGTTAAACCTAGTTGGGGTGTGCGGATTCGCTAACCAGGATGTATTTTGAAATGTTTAGAGGAAACTAATAATGAAAAATATTTTAACCGCTTTATGTTGTTTTATTGTCGTAACAAGCAATTGCAGCGGTAAAAACGATCCTCTCCCTTTAACAAAAGAACATATTAATGAGACAGTAAGCCAAGGTTCAAAGTCCAATCTAACCTTACCAACAGGGACCCATAAGGGGTGTGTTACAGTGCCGGGGAGTTTCATTCAAAGAACAATGGTAGATTTTCAATTTACAGGAGAAGAATGTTCTTTCACAATCAGTGCAAATAATCATATGGCTGTCAGTTTCTTAGGTGACACTGCTTTCCCCGTTTTTAGTACAGGCCCCAGAAGGTATCCCGAGGATGTTTATGTTGCAGAACTGGAGAATAATCAATTGCTGGTTGTTCAACACAACACTCAGGGCAGTTTTATAACCGTTACCCAAACTGTTTATGACAGAAATAATATGGCAGTCTATGACCAACATGGAGAAGGGAGCTACATTAAAAAATGTTTTCCAATGAGACCCCCCGCAAAATGCGGGAAAAAATAACCATCCCTCATTAAAAACCAAAAGGGTATTATAAAACTAATGCCTAGCTTGGAGGAGGGGCAGTAAATAAACCCTGCCCCTCCATCAACAAATAGAGGGCATTGACCTGTCCCGCCGGAAAGATACGGGCCAGACCTCTGAACTACCTTGTCGATACCAAGAAAAACTCTCATGCAAAAAAAGGATACGGAGCCACTTGCCCCAGAAGAACTTGACGACGGCCCCTTCCCCGACCCCATTGTCGTGCCCATTGAGGATGTGATTGACCTCCATCCTTTTGCGCCTAAAGAAATCCGCAGCGTCGTAGAGGAATATTTACGCGAGTGTTGCACCGCAGGATTTACCCAGGTGCGCCTCATCCACGGCAAAGGCAAGGGGGTCCAGCGCGAGAGTATTCGTGCGCTGCTCGCTCGCCTGCCCTATATCACAGACTGTGCTGATGCGCCCATGGAGGCGGGCGGTTGGGGCGCGACCATTGTCTACCTCGACCCGTCGCGGGTAAACCCGGCGGGTAGCCGTGAACCGTAAATCCATTATCCGTAGCGGAAAAATTTCTCTTGCGCGGCTCTCCTGCAACGGGATACAAATAACGGGAAAAGGAGAGGGTCCATGGAAACGGTTGACACATTTCTGGCTGATTTGCGCGGCTATATCCAACACCAAGATGAGCAGCCTCTGCTTGGCCCCAATTTCTATCAGGGCCTGCTGGCCGGGGAGCTGTCTCGCCCGCAACTGAAAAAATGGGCGCTCAACCTCTTTTATGTCACCGGTCAGCATATCCGGGCCTTTGGTGGGATTTTTATGAATACCGGCCTCGGACCGCTGGATCAGAAAATTCGACGCCATATTGTTGAAAATCTGATTGACGAAGAAACGATGATGGGCCGCGGGGAAGACGCCCACTGGATGCTGTCCATGCGCCTGGCCCAATCGCTCGGCGCCACCGAGGAGGAAGTGCGGCAGCCGATTGTTGCCAGAGAGGCGGTCGCCTATGTTGACTGGGTGATTGAGCTGGGCAGGCAAGAGTACGGCCTCGTCACCCTGGCCGCCATGTCGATTGGCGGCGAGACGCGCAGCGATGACTCGATGAAGGGTCTCGTGCGCGCGCTCAAAGAAAAATACGGCCTGAGCCGGCACGCGCTTGAATTCTTCTATGCGCATGCCGGGGAGGCCGAAGCCCATGGCGAGCCCGTTTTTGACATGGTGCGGGAGTATGCCACCACGGCCGAACGGCAGCATAAGATTCGGGACAGCGTCACGGCCTGGTGTGAGAAATTCCAGGCGGCTCAGGAGGGCGGCTATCGGGTCGCTATGGGCCTGGATGCCGGTGTCCGAGTCGATTTGGGTTGATTGGGAAAGATCTGTTCTGAATAATCACATTGGCTTTGAAGGCCGCCCGCTCGCCTGCCGCAACGCCAGCCGGGCCGAGTGGAGCGCGCTGTGCCAGGTCATGAAAGAAGAGGGCCGCGGCACAATCGAGCTGGCCCTGACCGGGACCAATGTCGGGTAGGTCTCGGACGACGAATACGATCTGCTCAAATTCCTGGTTGATGAAAGCCAGCGGCCGGTCACCTTCCTGGCCCTGTTCAATAAGCCGGGCAAGCCGGAGTTCTACCTCAACGCCGTGGAGAAAGTCCAACCCATCCTCGGTTGGGACAAAGCCGGGCCGCAGGTGACCTGCCGCCCGTTGCGGGTCCAGTTCAATATGAAGAACCCGTTCCTCTTCGCGATTTTTTCGGCCTGGCACCATGTCTTCAACAAGCGTGTCGAAGAACAGATACAGATCTACGCCGATCCGGGCTTTCGCAACGCCTTTCGCGACGAGATGGATAAACGGCGTATCTTTCGCGGCCAGTGGGGCCGGATGACCGTGATTGATGCCCATAGTGATGCGGTCAAACCGCATGTTGCCAGCAAAAAGACGGTGGCCGAGATTGCCCGCGACCAGGGCAAGGATGTGGTTGACGCCTTTCTCGACCTGGCGGTGGCCGACCGCCTGGAGTTGATGTTCGACCTCCAGGCGTTCAATTTCGAACCCGAAGGGGTAAAGAATCTGGTCAGTGACCCCCGTTTTCTGATCGGCCTGTCCGACGGCGGAGCGCACGTGGACATGTTGTGCGATGCGGGCTACGCGACCTATCTGCTCGATCGCTGGGTGCGGGACAACCAGGTATTGACGATTGAAGAAGGCGTCCGGCGGCTGACCTCAGTCCCGGCCGATCTGTTCGGTATTCCCAACCGGGGGCGGATCGCTCCGGGCCTGGTGGCTGACCTCACGCTGTTCGATCCCGACACGGTCGATGCCAAAGACCCGGAATATGTCTGGGACCTGCCCGGCGGCGGAAAACGCTTTGTTGCCAAATCCAAAGGCATCAAGACAACGGTCGTATCCGGAAAAAACAAGGGGGCGGTCAACACACCGCCCCGTTCTCTATCTTTTTCCTCTAGCCGTCCACCATCACGTTTTCTTGCGTTAATAAGATCACAATTTCCGCAGAGCCGCCCGTCGCACTATTTCTGGCCGTCTGGCCCTCGGATGTACCAAAGACCTTGTCCATATCTTCTTCTGTCTCAAACCAGACCTCAGCCACGCCGTCGTAGCGCTGGTCGTCGGTTGTCGCCAGGTTAATACAGTAGCGTTTCAAGCCGGGCCATTGCTTCACCTTGGGGGCGTGTTCTTCCAGCCACCAGCGGCGAAAGTCTTCCATAGCCATCCCTTCAGGCCGTTTGAGAATACCAATCACTTTATACATAAGTCCTCCTTTTCCTGACCGATCCTAGAGCGCAACTCTGGACCGATATGCTCTGCGATATATAGCCTGGTCTCTGGCCGTTCAAGCAGCCTTTTCTTCAGCCTCGATTTCCGTTAGGGATGGACAACGTCTTGTGGGATATTTGGAGGATCGGTATGGAGACCCGTCCGGCATCACTGCTACCGGAACAGTTCGGCCCGTTGCAGGGCGTGCGGATTGTATCAAGCGGAACCTTAGTCGCCCAGCCGTTTGCCGCGGCATTGGCTGCGGAGATGGGCGCTGAGGTGATCCAGATTGAACGCACCGGAGAGGGTGATGCGGCCTGGCGTCATTTGGGGATGCAATTGCCAACCAAAGACGGCCAAGGGCAAGCGGCAACCACCTGGATTCAGGAGCGGCGGAACGAATGGCACGTCACGCTGGACTTTAGTAAGCCCGAGGGCAAAGACCTGTTTCTCAAGCTGGTCAAGACGTGTGACATCTGGATGGAGAGTTCAAAGCCCGGCTCCTATACCAAGTGGGGACTCACTGATGATGTCGTGCTCCAGGCCAACCCCAAGCTCGTCATTGCGCATGTCTCCGGCTACGGTCAGACAGGCCATCAAGACTACCTGGGTCGGGCCTCGTACGACATGATAGGTCAGGCTTTTGGCGGACTCATGTACCAAACCGGCTTTCCCGACCCAGAGCCACCGGTGCGGGCCAATCCCTGGACGGCCGACTATATTACGGCGTTGTTTTGTCTGTGGTCGTCCCTGGCCGGCTATATTTCCGCGCAGCGCACCGGCACGGGTCAGGTCGTTGATATCTCTCAGTTCGAGGCGATCCACCGCCTCCTCTCAGGCACGATGGTCGAGTATTTCAGTCATGGCTTCGTCCGCGAGCGAACGGGCAACAAGGCTACTGCGTTTCAACCTTACGATGCGTTCCAAGCCAGTGATGGCTGGGTTGTGGTCGGTGCAGTCGGCCTGGCGGTGTTTTCCCGGGTGTGTCGGGTCCTGGACCTCAATCCGGAGGAGGAGAAATGGCAGAAGGCCAGCACCGATATAAACGGCATGGAAGGCATCGAGTTTGACGCCCTGCTGCGGGGTTGGATTGCCGAACGAACAGTAGATGAGGTGGTTGAACAGCTGAATGCTGCGCAGGTCGCCTGCTGTCCGATTATGAACAGCAAAGCTATGGCGGATGATCCTCACTACGAGGCCCGCAACGTCCATGTCGAGTGGCATGACGACCAAGTCGGCACGGTCAAAGGAACTGGAGTCAGTCCTTCTTTTTCAGAAACACCAGGCAAGCTCTGGCGCGGGTCCGTCCCGGTCGGGCATGATAACGAGCATATTTATACCCATTTTACCGGACTCAGCCGCGAAGAAATCGCCCAGCTCAAAGAAAAGGGCGTGATCTAAACGGGCGGCGCATACCCCACCCCGTATGCACGCCGCTTATACGTCCCTCATTACTCGCTAATGGCTCTCCTTGAAATCCGTGATCTGCGGAAACGTTATGGTACGGTTGAAGCCCTCCAGGGCCTCTCGTTAGACGTGGAGCGGGGAGAATTCTTTGGCCTGCTCGGCCCGAACGGCGCAGGAAAATCCACTGCGATCAACATCCTGCTTGGACTCATCATTGCCGACAGTGGTTCGATCCGAATTTTCGACCACGACTTTACTTCCAATCACGTTGCCATTCGTCGCCGGATGAATGTGGCGGCTGCGTTTACCAGTATGAACGGCGTTCTGACCGTGTGGGAAAACCTTATGGTCTACGGTCGCATCTATGGCGTCAAACGTCTTCCCCGGAAAATCGACGAACTGCTCGAACGCTTCGAGATTACAGACCTGGCCAAACGCCGCTTGCAGCACCTCAGCTCAGGCCAACACACCCGCGTCACGTTGTGTAAAGGATTTCTGAACGACCCGGAGCTCTTGCTGCTGGATGAGTGTACGCTTGGTCTTGATCCGGACATTGCCGAAAAAACCCGGCGGGCACTGCAAGCCGTTCAGCAGGAACGAAAAACAACCGTTCTTTTCACCTCACATAATATGAATGAGGTCGAAGAGTTGTGTGGGCGGATTGCCTTTTTAAGTAAGGGCGAGATTCTCCGAGTTGATACGGCTGAGCATATCAAGCAGCTCATTCCACACCACATCGTAGAGGTGACCTTTCAAGCGGGGTCCGATCTCACGGCCCTGCGCCAGTTGAACGGCATATCTCAGATTGAGCAGAACGGAGAGTATGCCTTGCGTTTTGTCCTCAATGATCCAACCCATCAGCTCAACCCCTTACTCCAGCGCTTGACACACAGCGGGCACCCAATTGTCGATATCAATGTCTCACGGCCAACGCTTGAAGACGTCTTCATCAAGGTCGCCCGAGGGGAGCTCTGAGCCGGGTGCGCTTTGTGAACTCTCAGGACTATGGCTTTTCGACCATGGCAATGTGGGGCTTAGTCTATAAGTTTACGTGTCTGTGCTATCGCAGTCTGGACCGTGTTTTTGACATTGTCTACTGGCCGGTCATCTCCCTCTTATTGTGGGGGTTCACCAGCATGTTTATTGCCGCAACGTCTTCGTTTTCCGGAGTCATGGAGTTCTTTCTTGGCGGGGCGGTGCTGTGGAGTTTGTTCTGGCGGGCGCAAACCGATGTCGGGACGTTTATCCTCGAAGATTTCTGGAGTCGCAATGTCTATAATCTGTTTGCCTCACCAGTCACCTCGATCGAACTCTTTGTGGCCATTGGTCTTATTGGCCTCATTCGCTGCATCCTGAGTTTTATTTTTCTCAACTTCCTCGCCTGGGGCCTGTACGCCTTTAATATTATGGATATTGGCGGCACAGCCATCGCCGTCTTCGCCAGCCTGCTGCTGCTCTTCGGCTGGGTCATCGGTATTTTCATCGCAGCATTGATCTTTCGCTATGGACTCCGTATTCAGGTCTTAGCCTGGTCAGTAGGATTTATTATCCAGCCTTTTAGTTGTGTTTTTTATCCGCTCGACAGTATGCCGGGCTGGGTTCAGGCCATTGCCATCACCCTCCCCAGCACGCATGTATTTGAAGGACTGCGATACGCCATTGCAACCGGGGAATTAGCCTGGCGGCCGTTACTGCTGTCCTTCGGCTTGACTGCGGTGCTGTTTATTCTTTCCCTTGCGTATTTTCAGCACGCGCTCTATCAGGCCAAGAAACTGGGTTTACTGACCCGCTTTGAGATGGCATAGAAGCTAAGTGAATTTTTTGCGACCCCTGCCGCCTTTTTGGTGTTCGTACAGAAAACCCGCTATGCTGAAAGCATTCGGGCAGAAAGGAATAGTCACAATATCGCCTATGAAACGTCTTCCGCTTATTGCGCTCATCGCCGCGAGTCTTTTTGTTTTCGAGGTCTTTTGCCCTCACCTGCCTTCCGCCGCTCCGCTCACGAGTACCCACGATGATCAAACTCAGGTCTCGCTGACGATCTATAATTCCAATCTCGGACTGGTCAAAGATGTCCGTGAGATTGAACTGACTGAGGGGTTGACCCACCTCCAGTTTATGGATGTCGCGGCCCGGATTATGCCCACAACGGTGCTTGTCCGGTCACGGACCGATGCAAACGCGCTCCAGGTATTGGAACAGAACTATGAATACGACCTGCTCAGCCCGGACAAATTACTCGAAAAATACGTGGGCCAGGAAGTCAAGCTGCTCGACAAGAACTATTTCACCGGCAAAGACGAACTCGTGACCGCCACCCTGCTCGCCACGAACGGCTCCCCGATTTATCAAGTCGGAGACGAAATCTCGATTGGCCTGCCGGGTAGAGTGATTCTGCCTCAACTGCCGGCCAACCTGATCGCCCAGCCGACGCTGGTGTGGCTGCTCCAGACTCAGGCTGCAAGCACGCACACCATTGAAGCCTCCTACCTCACGAATGACATTACGTGGCAAGCCGATTATGTCCTTGCCCTCAACAGCGACGACAGCCTGGCAGACCTGTCCGGCTGGGTCTCTATTGAGAATACATCCGGCACCACGTATCGCAACGCGGCTCTCAAGTTGGTCGCCGGCGATGTCAACCGGGTTCAACCGAAGGTTCTATACGGGCAGGCCATGGCGATGGCCGCCACGGCCGACGCTCGGTCAGAGCCGCAGTTTCAGGAAGAATCCTTTTTCGAATACCACCTCTATACCCTGGATCGACCGGCCACGGTTAAAGACAACCAGACCAAGCAGATGTCGCTCTTATCCGCTGCGGATATTCCCATTACCAAACGCCTCGTTCTGCGTGGCCAGCCACGTTATGCGCGGGCACCCTTTGACATACCCCCTCCCCAGCAAAAAGTGAGCGTCTATCTCGAAATCGAAAACGCCGAGCAGCACAACCTGGGAATACCCTTACCCAAAGGGACCCTGCGCGTGTACAAGGCCGACTCGCAAGGTAGCCTCCAATTTGTCGGTGAGGATGCCATTGACCACACGCCCAAAGACGAAACCGTCAGCGTTAAAATGGGCGAGGCCTTTGACGTCGTGGGCGAGCGTCGCCAAACGAGCTTTACGCGTTTGTCCCGTCGCTTGTCAGAAGTGAGCTGGCAAATTGTCGTCCGCAATCACAAGGACGAAGACGTGACTGTCCGCGTAGAAGAGCCCCTGTACGGTGACTGGGAAGTCGTCTCTTCTACTCCAGAGAAGTACGAAAAGCCCGACGCGCATACCCTGCGTTTTGAAGTCACTGTGCCGAAGAACGGCGAGGTGAAAATCGGCTACCGCGTGCGAGTGAAGACCTGAGACTGTCTCGGGTTGTCATTCCTATGGAAACGGGAAGCCACTTTATTGTCTTCCCCCACCAAGGCGACCAGACTGGGCCCATGACGCACAGCGCGCCGGCCGCCCCAATAGCTGCCCCTCTATCAAGCATATGGCGAGCATGTGGAGTGGTGACAAATTATCTGATTCGCTGCCTTCTCCGCAGAAAAATTGAGTCCCTCGAATGTCATACTGTGAGCCGCCCCGCTGCTGCGTTGTTGACGTTCGCCCCCATTTCAGACTATGAAGACGAGGCTTTCCGCGGAAACACAAAAGGAGGAAGTGTCCATGGCAGATACCATACTGAGTACAGACAAGCTGTTCGATATGTATCGCACGATGCAAACGATTCGGCAGTTTGAATCCCGCGTACGAGATATTTTTCAAGAGGGTCAAATCCCTGGCTTTGTGCACGTCTCGATTGGCGAAGAGGCCTCCGCCACCGGAGTCGGAGCCGCCCTGACCAACCAGGACTACATCACCAGCACCCATCGGGGGCATGGGCATTTAATTGCCAAGGGCGGCGAAGTCAAGCCCATGATGGCAGAACTGTTCGGAAAAAAGACCGGCTATTGCAAGGGCAAAGGCGGCTCCATGCACATTGCAAATTTTGCCCTGGGTATCCTGGGCGCGAACGGCATTGTGGGCGCCGGCCTGCCGATTGCGACCGGCGCCGGTCTGGCGGCAAAAGTGCGTGGCAGTGGTGAAGTCGCCGCCTGTTTCTTTGGCGATGGGGCCTCAAACGAAGGGACGTTTCACGAATCGCTCAATATCGCCTCGTCCTGGAAGCTGCCCGTTGTCTATGTGTGTGAAAACAATTTGTATGGAGAGTTTACCGCCGGGAAGGACGTCACCTCGGTCAAAGATATTGCCGACCGAGCGCGCGGCCATGACATGCCCGGCGTGGTGGTCAACGGCAATGACGTCGTCGAGGTCTATGAAGCCACCAGTCAGGCGGTTAAACGTGCGCGCAAGGGCGAAGGCCCGACGTTAATTGAATGTAAAACCTACCGCTGGGAAGGCCACGTGGTGGGCGAGGAAGCCTTTCTCGGCAAGCGCAGCTATCGTCCCGCAGACGAAATAGAAGCCTGGAAGAAGCGCTGTCCGCTTATTACCTTTGAGCAACGTTTCGTGCCGGGCACATTCAGCCAAGAAGAGATCGATGCAGTCCAAGCCGAGGTGAAGCAAGCCATTGACGCCGCCGTCCAGTTTGCTCAAGACAGCCCATATCCAGAGCCGGAAGAAGCCCTGGAAGATATGTTCTCAGTCGCGTAGGGAGAAACCATGCCTGAAATTAATTTTATTCAAGCGATTAATACGGCCCTCGCCGAGGAACTCCGACACGACCCGACAACCTTCATGCTGGGCCTGGACATCTGGGTCGGCGCGTTCGGTGCAACCAGCGGTTTGACCGATGAGTTCGGTGCCGAGCGGATTCTGAACGCCCCCATTTCAGAAGCCGGCTATGCGGGCGCCGGGGTGGGCGCAGCCATGGCGGGGATGCGGCCGATTGTTGAAATCGAGTTCGCCAGCTTTTTCTACTGCTGCTGGGACCAGGTCTGTAATCAGGCGGCCAAGCTACGTTATATGTCGGGCGGACAAGCCGACATACCTATTACGTTTCGGGCCGTGTGCGGTGCAGTCGGCTCGGCAGCCGCCCAGCATTCCGAGACGGTCTACTCTCAGTTCATGAGTGTGCCCGGACTCAAAATTGTGGTGCCTTCAGGTCCCTACGATATGAAGGGACTCCTCAAGAGCGCCATTCGGGACAACAACCCCGTGCTGGTCTTCGAACACCTCAAACTGGGCCGGAGCAAAGAAGAAGTCCCGGAGGAGGAGTATCTTGTGCCCATCGGGCAAGCCGAGGTGAAACGCGAAGGCTCGGACGTCACTATTGTCGCGATCGGCTATATGGTCTCCCAGGCGCTCAAGGCCGCAAAAGCGCTGGAAGAGGATGGCATTTCTGCTGAAGTCGTTGACCCGCGCAGCCTTATTCCCCTGGATGAAGAGACTATCCTGTCCTCCGTGGCCAAGACGCATAATGTCTTAGTTGTTGACGAAGGCCATCTCCGTTGCGGGGCTGCGGCAGAGATATCCGCCGTGATTGCAGATAAGGGCTTCGACTCTCTGGACGCCCCAGTCAAGCGCCTGACCGCGCCGGATGTCCCAGTCCCGTTTAGTCCGCCCTTGGAGAAGTTCATCCTTCCTAACGACAAGAAAATTTCCTCTGCTGTCAAGGAGATGCTGGGCTAAGTCCCTGCGCGCGCTCTTCCAAGGAATGACACGGTAAAGAAAGGATACACCTGTGGCCGTAGAAGTTGTAATGCCAAAGTTCGGCCTGACCATGACCGAAGGTACGATCCAACAATGGTTCAAATCCGAGGGCGATGCCATCAAAACTGGCGAAGCCCTTTTTGAGGTCGAAACCGAAAAAGTGCTGTATGAAGTTGAAGTGGCGGCGGATGGAACGGTCGCCAAACTGTTGTATGCGGTTGAAGCAGTAGTCGGCGTGGGGCTTCCAATCGCAATCATTGCGGAAGCAGGCGAAGATATCGCTGAGATTGCGGCACGGTACGCGGATGCGGCAGCCACCGCGACAGAGCCCGTTCCAGTGGCTGCTTCAGCAGCGCCCCCGGCGCCGGAAGAGAAGCGCGGCCGCGTTCCGGTGACACCCGCAGCCCGGAAGCTGGCCAAAGAACATAGTATCGATCTCGCTCTTATGACCGGGACTGGTCCCCGCGGCCGGATCACCCGCGAAGATGTGCAGAAAATTATCGATAGCGGCGGTCAAGTCGCTCCGTCGGCAGCCGCGCCGGCCGCGGCGCAAGACATTCCGTTACGCGGCATGCGGAAAGTGATTGCCGAGCGCATGCATCAGAGCCTTCAGGGCAGCGCCCAGCTCACGATCACCACAGAGGTGGATGTCACCCAGTTGATTGACCGACGTCAAGAAGTCCGCCAGGATTTTAATGCCACCTACACCGACTTCATCGTGCAGGCCTGTGCTCATGCCCTCAAGCAGCACCCGCGCATGAACGCGTCCCTCGAAGGGAATACTATTCACCTCAACAACCACATCCACGTAGGACTGGCTGTTGCGCTCGACGAGGGCTTGATCGTGCCAGTCGTCCGGGATACGGACAAAAAATCGCTCAGGGACATTGCCGAAGAGGCCAAGACATTAGCCGAGAAAGCTCGAGCCAGCCAGCTCAAGCTCGAAGAAGTTTCTGGCGGGACGTTCACCGTCTCCAACCTTGGCATGTACGGGGTTGATAGCTTTACACCTATCATCAACGCCCCGCAGTCCGGCATTCTCGGCGTCGGCCGGATTGTTGAAAAACCGGTCATCTATCGCGGCGAGGTCACCAGGCGTTCGATGCTGGTCTTGAGCTTGACGTTTGACCACCGCGTCATAGATGGGGCCCCTGCCGGGGCGTTTCTCCAGACCGTGGCGGACCTGCTTGCCCACGGGAATCGGATTTCACTCGACGGCAGGTAAGGACAGGTAGCGGCTTGAGCAGCGGGGCGTGGTCGCTCCGCCCCTGCCATTCTTACAGCTCGGCCATGACCTGGGCTTCTGCCACAGCAGCCGTGTGGGTGAGCGCAAGGTGAAAGCAGCGGATACTGTGCCCGGCGGCATACTCTTTTGCTTTGCCGTGCAGGACAATCTCGGGGCGTGAGCCCCGCTGCCGTACGACCTCAACATCACACCAGCCAACATAGCGACCCCAGCCTCGTCCGAGCGCTTTCATCGTGGCTTCTTTGGCTGCAAAGCGAGCGGCATAACTCTGATACTTGGCTTTCCCACGGCGCTCGCAATACGCCTGCTCACCAGCAGTGAATACTCGGTCGCGGAAGCGTTGTCCTGTTCGGGGACGTTTGAGCGCAGCCTGGACGCGATCGACTTCGGCCAAATCATTGCCAATGCCAAAAATCATCGCCGGTAGCCTTTGTCTAACACGCGTCACAACTCTGGCACGAGGTCACATCACACGGGGGCGTTTGGCGTTCCAATAACGCCTTGCGCCATTCGACCCAAAGATAGCGCTTGTTCACGCCATGATCGATAAAGTCCCAGGGCAGCCGTTCTTCCGAGTCATATCGGCGGTAGACAAAAAAGTCAGGGTTGGGCCTGTCCTGAGCGGAGTCGAAGGAAGCGCCCGGCCGACGTTTTGCCTCACGCCGCCAGCGTTGCACCACGCTCCACCAATCGCCCCCTTGCGTGTGGATATCGAGCAGCAACTGACCGACGCGTCGATCTCCGCGTGAGAGTATGGTCTGGTAGTAGGCTTCACGCGGAGACTCGGTATCCACTGTTACGCGCGGCAGGCAGGCAAGCTGTTTCCGTAAGCCTGCCATCTTGCGCCGGATAGCGGGCAGTGCCTCCATGGGCTCCCACTGGAGGGGGGTCCACGGCTTGGGCACAAAGGCATTGACCGATAGTGTAATCCCCCCAACCTTGGCGCGTTTGCCACAAAACCGGGTATGGATCTTTTGCGTCAGCGTAACAATCGCGTCAACGTCGTCCTGGGTCTCGGTCGGCAGGCCAATCATGAAGTACAGCTTGAGGGCCTGCACCCCTCCGCCGACTAACAGTTCCGTTGCGCGGAGGATTTCCGGCTCGGTTAAGTTCTTGTTAATCACCCGGCGCATCCGTTCCGAGCCCGCTTCCGGTGCCACGGTGACCGAATGGGTATTATTGCGTCCGATAGCGTGCGCCAAGTCCTGGGTAATCACATCGGCTTTTAACGAGGACGGGGACGCCCGACCACCGGCCTGACCAATGAATTCGCACAAGCCGGCAATACCCGGCTGGCTGGCCATTTCCGCCCCAATCAGGCCAATGGTCTTCCGTTCCTGTAAACCTTGAGTCACTTGTTGTGTCAAGGCTGCCGTACTTCGGTAGCGGACGGGTCGGTACATAAATCCTGCTGCACAAAACCGACAGCCCCACTCACAGCCTCGACTGGCCTCGATGAGGAACATATCGCCAAAAACGGTTTCTTGTGTCAGGAGTTGCGACGTCGTCGGATAGGCATCCAAATCCATAACCAGGCGACGCTGCACGGTCGGCTCACCGGTTCCCGGATGTGCCGCCTGAACGTCATGGGCAATATGGGCAAGCCGTCCGGTCGCATCATAGGACGGGTGAAACAAGGTTGGCACATAGGCGCCGGCTATTGTACTGAGCGCCTGCAAGCTGCTTTTTGAATCGTTCTTATCCCTCTTATCCCGATCCAAAGACGCATATTGCTCCAGGAATTCCGGAATCATTTCCTCACCTTCACCGATCAAGAACAGATCAATAAAATCGGCAATTGGTTCGGGATTGAGAAAGGTCGCCGGTCCACCGGCCATGACCAAGGGATGCTGCGTAGTCCGTTCTGCGGCCCGCAGAGGGATATGCGCGGCGGCAAGAATATCAAGAATATGAAGGTAGTCCGTTTCAAACGAAATCGAGAAGGCCAGAATCTCAAAATCGGCCAGGGGCCGCTGCGTCTCCAGTGAGGCCAGCGGCGTACCAGTCCGCCTCAGCGCATCGGCCTCATCCGGGTCAGGGAGAAACGCACGCTCACAGCGGCAGCACCCATGTTGGGTAAAGATTTTGTATACGGCTTGAAATCCCAGATTAGACATCCCGACCGCATACCTGTTTGGATAAACGAGGCAGATGGGAATGTCCCCGCCCGTGGCGGCTGAAAAAACCGACTTTTCAGCCGCCAGACGTTTACGCGCCCGTTCGGTGGTCAGCCACATACAGGCAGCTCTCCTCTCCCAAACAGACCGCGTTCAGCGCGTCCAGCACAACGAGAGTCTGCTCCCACGCTGGATATCATTAGTTTGCCCGTTTTCGGAGAAATGCGGGCATTCCTTCGGCTGTCTCGGCGCTCTGATCCAAGTCCGGCTTTGCCGGAGAGGTGACCTGACGTTGCCCTGCTACCTGTCTCCGTGCATAGGTTGGCTGTTCCAGCACTGCTATGTCAAATTTTCCGAGAGGCATCTTTGCTCTCCCCCTACCACCCAGCGCCGCCCCCAGCGCCGGCACTCTCGGCCGCACTAATTCCTCTTCGCCAAATCCGGTTGCAATGACCGTAATGAACAGCTCTTCATCCAACGTCTCGTCAATGACAGCGCCAAAGATAATGTTGGCCTCTTCATCAGCTTCTTCCTGTATAAGCGATGCCGCCTCATTCACTTCGTGCAGGGTGAGACTCCGTCCACCGGTCACATTGATCAGCAGGCCCCGTGCCCCACGGATCGTGATATCTTCAAGGAGCGGGCTGGTAATTGCCCGACGCGCGGCCTCTTCTGCCCGGTTCTCCCCACTCG
The DNA here is from genome assembly GCA_963664395.2 of Binatia bacterium. GTDB lineage: Bacteria > Desulfobacterota > Binatia > Bin18 > Bin18 > Bin18. Next base: position 1,695,516 of record OY761159.2, read on the forward strand.
CCGCGGCTGCCCCCATAATAGCCATCCCCATCTCGGCCATTATGGTCCGCACATCGGCAAAGTCGAGATTGATCAGACCATTCACCATGATCAGGTCGGAAATGCCCCGGACGGCCTGGAGCAATACTTCATCCGCCTTGTGAAAAGCTTCGAGGAGTGGCTGGCTTCGGCTCGCGACTGCCAATAAACGTTGGTTCGGAATACAAATCAGCGTATCCACATTTTCTTTCAGCTCGTGAACGCCCTCATCGGCATGTCGCATGCGACGTTTGCCCTCAAAGAGAAAGGGTTTGGTCACAACCCCAACGGTCAACGCCCCACTCTCCTTTGCAAGCCGGGCGACGATAGGCGCCCCACCGGTACCGGTTCCCCCGCCCATCCCCGCCGTAATGAAAACCATATCTGCACCGGCTAGGTGCTCCCGCAACTCGTCCTCGTTTTCCATCGTGGCATTTCGACCGACCTCGGGATTGGCGCCCGCACCGAGCCCTTTGGTCAACTCGGCGCCGAGTTGAACTTTGGTCGGTGCCAAATTGACCCGCAACGCTTGCGCGTCGGTATTCGCGACAATAAAGTCAACGCCGGCCAGCCCCCCACTGATCATCGTATTGATGGCATTCCCGCCGGCACCTCCAATCCCAACGATACGGAGCTGAGCCCCACTGCCTCCACTTTCCACAAACTCAATCATCTCCCACCTCCTTCATCTTCAGTTGGCATTTTCCCACAGGAGAGGCTGTGGTCTAAAAAAATTCTCGGAACCATTCGACGACACGTTCTCGCATACGCTGCCAGTTTTGTCCGTCCCGTATCGGGGCCAGAGGAGGAGAGCGGTGGTGGTCTTGCACGTTACACAGGATCAGGCCGACGTTAGCCGCATACATAGGGCTATGGGCCGGGTCAACCACATCGCTTACATACCGAGGCATACCACGGCGCGCAGACATACGAAAGACGCGCTGGGCTAAATCCGGCATGCCCTCAAGAAGAGCGCTCCCACCGGTGAGCACCACGCCCGCGCCCAGCTTATCAAAGAAATCCCCAAAGGCGAGCTGCTCTCGGACGAGCTCAAAAATCTCTTCAATCCGCGGTTCGATAATTTCGCTCATTTTTCGCCTGGGCAGCGGATCTGCATTACGCTCGCCGATGCGGGGCATCTCAATCACCTCGCCCGGAGCAACCAGGCTTATCAAGGCACAACCGTGACGCTGTTTCAGCTTCTCGGCCTCTGCCACGGGAAGGCATAAGCCCGCCGCCAAGTCGTTGGTCACGTTTTCTCCACCGACCGGCAGCACAGCGGTATGGTAGACTGCGCCTTGATAAAAAGCGGCTACACTCGTCGTGCCAGCCCCAATGTCGAGTACCACAACGCCCAGCTCCTTCTCTTCCGGAGTCAAGACTGCCTCGGCGGCGGCAAGCGCGCCATAGTGAACGCCGTTGAGATAGAGCCCCGCCCGCTCACAGCATTTCTGGAGTGTACACAGGGCTGTCGAGGCAACGCTGATAGCATGCACATTTGTCTCGAGCCGCACGCCACTTGCCCCAACGGGATCGCGCCCGCGCTCTTGTCCATCAACAAGAAACTCTTGTGGGAAGACATGTAGAATTTCACACTCTGGAGGTAATGCGATAGCCTGAGCCACAGCAACCGCTTCCTCAACATCGTCCGCAGACACCTCGCCACCTTTGACCCGGACAACGCCTTGACTCGAAATACCCTCCATATGCCCACCAGTCAGGCTGCTAAACACACTATGAATTTCGCAGCTCGCGCTGACTTCAGCCTCAGCCACAGCCTTTTGTAGCCCCTGGGCAGCGTTCTCGACATTGGTCACCAGACCCTTGCGTACCCCCTGGGACGGCGCTGTCCCAATCCCCAAAACAGTCAGCCCATCAGGCGTTGTTTCTGCGACTAGAACAGCCGTCTTATACGTCCCAATATCGACACTCACCAGGAGGGAATCCTCTTTCTCCATACCATCTCCCTATAGCGTACGAGTGAAGCCCACGTCTTTTCCCCTATACGGCCTGAACGGGAGAGGGGACGCCACGATCTGATCGGTAAAGCGCGTATCAAAAACGGTTGCCCGCCTGTCTTGCGGCCAGCTCTCCAGCACTCGTTGTATCAGCACAAATACGGCGGGTCTGATCTTCTGACCCAGCCGAATCACGACCTGACGATCAGACAAAAACAGGGTATAGCCTCGCTGGTCGTCCCAATGGATTTCAGACACCGCAACGCCCCATTCCCGGAGCAGCGCAAGACACAGACGCACTTCCGCTAAGACCGTCTGTGCCGTCCGCGTTTCAAGGGGAACACGCTCGAGTCCGCTAATATACGGCAGATCGTGAACACCGGATACGGGAGCGACAAAACTTTCACCGTTCCCGTCCAGATAGGCTGCTTCTGGACTCCTGATAAACGCGATAGGGTGACGCTCCTGGATGGTGAGATGAATACGTTGAGGGAACTCCCGGGTGATAACGGCAGTCTGGACCCAGGGGTGCTGCACTAAACGCTGCTCGGCTGCCTGGACATCCAGAGCTATAATGTTCATCCCCCGCGCCAGCCCACCCCACTGTTTGATCTCGTCCTGCGTGAGCGTACCGTCAGTCGAGACAACAATATCTGTGGCAGCGAAGTAAGAATGGTGCTTGGCATAGTGCACCAAGACGACTCCCCCGATACCGCAACCAAGGCACACTATCCCCAATAGCATCATGGACCGGACAGATATCAGGAGCTGTTGTGCCACGCCACGCCACAGGCGGCGGTTCACCTGAGGGGGGATCGAGGACTTTCTGAGGACTGGGGATCTCATGCTTCTCCTCGCGGAATATGGAGTGTCGCCTGCTGCAGGATGACCTCCACGAGGTCCTCATAGGACAGTCCATGATGGGCGGCAATGCGTGGCAAATAACTCAATTCCATCAAGCCGGGCAGCGAGTTCAATTCAATCAGGAAAATTGCTCCAGTAGGGCTTACCCGTGTATCGACTCGGCTATAGCCGCTGCACCCGAGGGCAAGATGGGCCTGCCAGGCCAGATTGAGCACCTGCTCGTACGTCGCTTCCGGCAGCGGAGCAGGCATGAGAAATTCTTCCCGCCCAGGCGTGTATTTGACCTCATAGGAATGGAATTCACCCCTGGCAACAACTTCCATTGCGCCAATCGCCTGCTCCTTGACAATGCCGACAGTCACCTCCTGGCCGGGAATATAGGCTTCCACCAAACACGCCGTGTCATACCGAAACGCCTGAGTCAGGGCGGGCGTGAGCATCGCTTCGGAGTGGACGATGCTCACGCCAACACTCGATCCTTCCGCAATCGGCTTGACAACCACAGGATAGGAGCGCGCGACCTGCTCACACGGCGTCCCTTTCTCAACAATCTCCCAGGGCGGCGTTGGCAAATCATAGGTTTGCCAAATCCGTTTCGCCATCGCCTTATTCATGGCTAAGGCACTCGCCAGGATACTGGACCCAGTGTAGGGAATCCCCAGGGTTTCCAGTACGCCTTGCACAGCCCCATCTTCTCCAAACTTTCCATGTAAGGCGATAAAGACGACATCTGTCTTTTGCGCCTGAGCAATCCATGCTCCGCCCGGTGCAACCGGGATAGAATGGACCGTATAGCCGCGTGTCTCCAGGGCCGCACAGACGGCCTCTCCAGTCAGACGGGAGATCTCCCGTTCTGCCGACAGCCCGCCCCAGACCACACCGACAATCTGTTCGGATCTCATTTCTGCGACCATTCCCCAACCCGACGAACCTCAGGCTCAAGCCAGACCTGTTGTCCTTGCCAGACCTGGCGTTGCACGTGTTCTACGAGGTGCCACACCTGGGTAGCAGTGGCACCTCCAGTATTCACAATGAAATTGGCGTGGTGCTCAGAGACCTGCGCGTGTCCCCGGCGACTTCCCTTACAGCCCACCGCCTCAATCATGCGACCCGCATAGCGTCCCGACGGATTCTTAAATATGGACCCCGCGTTCGGATATCCGTGGGGCTGGTGACGTTTACGTTTTTCGCGCGCCTGTTGCATCGCGGCGGTAATACGGGCTTGGGGCGTTTGGCGGAGCCGAAACACAACCTCGCTTACGATGAATTTTGGAGGGAGCGCGGTTTTTCGATAGGCAAAGCCAATTGAGGCACCGGACAATCGCAGGTACTGGCCTGTTTGTGTAACCCCGGTGACAGCCGCAACCACTGCACTCAGTTCACCCCCAAAGGCCCCAGCATTCATTAAGAGCCCCCCCCCGACGCGACCCGGAATCCCCTCGGCAAATTCCACCCCCCCATACCCTTTGCGGGCAGCTTCCCGCACGAATCGTCCCAATGAACGGCCGGCGCCGACACGGACCTGAGCGGCACTCTGCTGTGCAGGCTGGACAGACCAGTCGGAATAGTCGAACCCCCGCCCCAGCCGAATCACCACCCCGCGGACACCTTTGTCGCTGACGAGGACATTGGTCCCCCCACCGAGGAGGAGGCAGGGGGCGCCGTGTTCCATCACAATACGTATCAGCGTCTGAAGCTCAGCCAGCGCAGGTGGTTCGACAAAAATGTCTGCCGGCCCACCAATACGAAATGAAGTGTAGCCGGCCAGACCGACATCAAAGCGCACACACGGGCCGAGGGCGCGTCGCAGCTGCGTCTTCAAATCATGCTGCACTTCAGTCTGCAACTCAGCGGGCATTGACGCCTCCACTCCGGAGTCGGGCCAGAAGCTCGGGGCCGGTCCGGACAATATCCCCAGCCCCTAACGTCAACACTAAGTCACCCGCCCGGGTAATGGCCTGTACCGCCTGCGCCAACTCTGTGCGGTCCGGGACGAAGTGTACCTCAGCATGCCCGCGCCGTTTGATGGCCTCATACAGCTTTTCCCCTGAGATATCAGCCCGCGGCTCTTCACCAGCAGGGTAAATTTCCGTCAGTACCAAAACGTCGGCATCATCAAATGCAGACAGAAACTCATCGAAGAGGTGGGCTGTGCGTGAATAGCGATGGGGTTGGAAGAGCGCGATCAAACGGCGACCGAAACCTTCCCTGGCAGCGCGGAGGGTGGCTCGTAATTCTTCAGGGTGATGGGCGTAATCGTCAACCACCAACACCTCCGCGACTTCTCCCTTTATCTCAAAGCGGCGCTGAATACCGGTAAATCCGTGCAGGGCCTCCTGGACTTGGGAAAACGTAATACCCAGCTCAAGGGCGACCGCCACAACCGCCAGGGCGTTCAGCGCATAGTGGTGACCGGGCAAGTTCAGTTGGATATCGCCGAGTCGCTCTGTGCCACGCCAGACCTCACACCGTGTCGTGAGTCCGGAGACCGTCAGCTGTTTGGCCTGCACATCCGCTTCCGGACTCAGGCCATAGGTCACAAACCGTTTGCGCACCTGGGGAAGCAGCGCGCGGACATGCACGCTGTCCAGGCACAGCACGGCCCGGCCGTAAAAGGGAATCCGATTAATAAATTCGAGATAGGCGGCTTGGACGTGATCCATATGTCCATAGTAATCAAGATGCTCAGGATCAATATTGGTCACCACAACAAGCGTTGGGCTGAGCAGGAGAAACGTCCCATCACTCTCGTCGGCTTCAGCAACGAGAAAACGCCCCTGGCCCAGCCGGGCATTGCACCCCAGCACATTGAGCCGTCCACCAATGACCATGGTCGGATCAAAGTGCGCATGGGCGAGGGCTGTTGCGATTAAGGACGTCGTCGTCGTCTTGCCATGCGTCCCGGCAACAGCGATGCCGTATTTGAGGCGCATCAGCTCAGCCAGCATTTCCGCCCGAGGAATGACCGGGATACTGAGTGCGCGGGCACGCACGACTTCCGGATTGGCATATTTCACAGCCGACGAGATGACGACAACATCGGTATCGGAATGGACATGCTGCGGCTGGTGGCCATAGACAATATGCGCACCGTTGCGTTTCAATCGCACCGTTGTTTCGGATTCGATGAGATCCGATCCACTGATCTGATAGCCGAGATTGAGTAATACCTCGGCAATGCCACTCATGCCGACTCCACCAATACCGACAAAGTGAATGCGGCGGTTGGTATCAAACAAGACAGGCGTCTCGGACACCGCGTTCGCGTGTATCGGCAGGCCAGCCCGAGCGGGTGGCTGCATATCGGCTCCGGCAGCACTTCGGTCGCTTATACCGCTCAGTTCCTGTCCCTTCATCTTTCTTGGCACGGAACCTCCTGGCCGGAAGAAGACCCATCAGAAGTGCAGGCAAAGCACGTCTGCACGACGGCGGCTGTAGCGTCGGGGCGGCCTAAAGCCGCCGCCGCCCGGGCCATAGCTCCCAACGTGCCGCTCTGTTGGACGAGCCTTGCAATAGTCCGCTCCAGCAACTCAGGAGACAGCGTGTGATCCAGGAGCATCACCGCCGCCCCAGCCTGCACAAGGGCTTCAGCGTTGGCTCGTTGGTGGTCGTCGGCCGCATATGGATAGGGAATAAGGATGGCGGGTTTTCCGAGCAGAGTCAGCTCCGCGGTCGTCATCGCCCCAGCCCGGCAAATCACGAGGTCGGCTTCAGCATATACCTCCTGCATGGCGTCAATAAACGGCACCACCCGCGCCATTATCCCTACCGCCGCGTAAGATGCGGTGACGGCTGCATACTCGGCCTGGCCGGTCTGATGGATGATCTGTATTGTTTGCGCTGGGCTTGAACTCTTGCGCCCACTCCGCCTCTTGTGTAACAGCGCTAACGCCTGTGGCACGATGTGGTTGAGCCGGTGTGCTCCGGCACTGCCACCAAAGACGAGGATGGTCAAAGGCTTGTCTGTTGGTGCCGGCTGGAGCGTCGGCTGCAAGGCATGTCGCACAGGATTGCCGGTATGGACAACTTTGTGTGGAGGGAAAAAACGGCTGGCCGTCTCAAATCCAAGACAGACGCGGGCGGCAAACCGGCTCAAGAAGCGGTTTGTCAGCCCAGGAATCGCGTTGGGCTCAAGCAGGACACACGGGATGCGTTGCAGCCAGCCAGCCAGGACAGTCGGAGCGGACGCATAGCCCCCGATACTGAAGATCACGTCGGGAGCGAACTCACGGATAATACGCCACGCGCTCCCGACGCCATAGCCAGCGACCCCTAGGGCGCGGATTTTACCCCACCACGTTCGTCCGCGCAGCTGTTCGGCAGGGATAAAACGTAAAGAAAATCCAAGCTGTGGGATCACATCTTTTTCCATTCCGCCGCTGGTACCAACAAACAACACCGCCGCATCAGCCGTGCGCTGCGCGCCCTCTGCCACCGCAACCCCAGGGAAGAGGTGCCCGCCGGTTCCTCCCGCCGCAAGCAGGAGTCGAGGAGCCCTAGGCATAGGCAATATTCCTCCGCTGGACCTCACGCGAGAGTCCAAGCAGCATGCCAATATAGATAAGGATCATCACCAACGCAGACCCTCCGTAGCTGACGAATGGCAGCGGCAGTCCGGTTATCGGGAGCAGTCCGACGGCAACCGCCATATTGAGCCCAGCCTGGCAGACCACTAAGAACGTACACCCAAATGCGAGCAAACGACCAAACTGCGTCGGGTGGCGCACCGCGACCCAGAGCCCCCGCGCCCCCAAAAGGCCAAAAAGGAGTATGATGCCCGTGGTGCCCCATAAACCGGTTTCTTCGCCAACAACGGCGAAGACAAAGTCCGTGTGGGCCTCTGGCAAGTAAAACATCTTCTGCCGACTTTCTCCGAGCCCAATCCCATGCACCCCCCCTGCTCCAAAGGCCAGGAGAGACTGGTGGAGTTGATAGCCGGCCCCCTGTAAATCAGCCGACCGGTTAAGAAACGTATCGAGCCGGTCAGTTCGGTAGCCTGCACTCAGGATCCCATAGCTGAGGCACAGCAGCCCGACTCCAGCCAGCACGACGAGATGACGCCCACGCGCGCCGGCAACAAAAATCAAAGCAGCCAAAAGGAGACAGATGAACACGGCCCCCCCTAAGTCCGGCTCCAGGGCAATGAGCACCGCGACACACCCGACCACCAAAAGGGGGGGCAGCAATCCATACATAAAGCTGTGGATTCGGTCTGCCTTTTTCGTGAGGGTAGAGGCGAGGTAGAGCACCACGGCTCCCTTGGCGAATTCAGAGGGTTGAAAATTCAGCGCTCCAAAGGACAACCAGCGCTGCACTTTGCCGTGACTGAAGCTCGGCAGCAAGACAAGACATAAGATTATGAATGCCACTATTAACGCAGGGTAGGCGAGCGTACGGAACACCGTCGAAGGGAGAGCCAGGGCCACAAGACAGCCAAGACAACCGATCACTAAGGCAACGTTATGTTTCCGAACAAAAAGGTAGGGATCATCGAAACGGTCAAACGCATAAAAATAGGTCGTGTTAAAAACGAAAAGCTCCCCGCTCAAGACCAGCAGGAGCACCGCTCCGAGCAGCCATGCGTCAACCGGACCACGGCGGATCAACCCTGGGGTTTGGGCGTCTGTGAATTGTCCTGAGAACATTTTGTCAAAAATCTTCATAACGCCTTAACGTAGGACCGAAACGCTTCTCCACGGTGGGCATAGTTCCGGAACTGGTCAAAACTCGCACACGCCGGAGAGAGGAGGACCGTATCTCCCGCTTGGGCTCCCCTGTGGGCGGCCTGCACGGCCTCGTCCAGGGCGGCGACCAGAAGTGTGTCGGTCTCCTGTCCCAGTGCTGCGTGTAAGGCGCGCTGGGCCTGACCAAAGAGAATAAGCCTTTTCCCCTTGGCCCGGAGCACCTCCCGGAGGGGACGATAATCGCCGCCTTTCTCTACCCCTCCAGCAAGAAGAATAACCGACCCGGAAAAACTGTTGAGCGACTGGACAACTGCGTCAATATTCGTCCCTTTGGAGTCATTGACATAGGCCACCCCACCCTTCTCCGCCACGAGTTCAAGCCGGTGTGGTAAGCCAGTGAAGGTGGCCAACACGGTCCGGATCACAGCAGGGGGGACCCCGCACAACGTTGCCGCACTCACCGCGGCCATGACGTTGGCAGTATTATGCCTCCCACGGAGATGCACATCATCAATCGCATAGCGCAGCTCATGCCCAGCGTGGTGGAGAACGAGGGTCCCTGCCTCAACCCATGCCCCTTCGACACTGTCTCCGGCCAAAGGAGTCCACCCAAAAGAAAACAGCCGTCCGGGTAGCCCTTGACACAACGCACGGACGCGGGGGTCGTCTCGATTCATGACAACCCAATCAGACCGACGCTGCTGAGCAAATAAGCGCCGTTTGGCCACGCCATATCTTTCAAAACTCCCGTGCCGGTCCAGATGATCTTCACTCAGATTGAGGAATACACCAATCTGTGGACGGAACTGCTTGACCCATTCGAGTTGGAAGCTGGAAATCTCGGCAACCGCAATCGCGTAGGATGCTCCGACTGCGTCAATGAGTGGAGTTCCCAAGTTCCCTCCAGTGAAGGTAGCCTTGCCAGACTGCTGAATGATCTCCCCCAGGAGGGACGTCGTTGTGCTTTTCCCGTTCGTGCCGGTGATTGCCAGAATCGGACATGTCAGCAGCTGATAGGCCAGCTCGATTTCACTCCACACCGCAACCTGCCGACGCACCGCCTCCCTCAGCAGCGGATGCATTGCCGGCACGCCAGGACTTGGAATCACGAGATGAACCCCACGCAGTACCCCCCCTATATCCCCCTTATCGGGGGGGACTCGGGATTGGGGATTCGCTCTCCCAGTCCCTAATCCCGAGTCCCGAGTCCCCGTACTCCCAACATCTTCATACACCCGGACGTGGCCGCCGCGGGCAAGAACACACTGCGCAACACTTTTTCCCGTTCGCCCCAGGCCAATGATAAGTACGGTCTTTCCCGCAAGATCCATAATCGTTCTCTCAACGCAGTTTGAGCGTGCTTAATGCGGCGAGGGCACAGATGATGGAAACAATCCAAAAACGGACAATGATAAGCGGTTCCGGCCAGCCAAGTAATTCAAAGTGATGATGGAGTGGAGCCATGCGGAAGATGCGTTTTTGTCTCAATTTATACGAGCCTACCTGAAAGATGACCGAGGCCGCCTCAATCACAAAGACCCCGCCCACGATCGCCAGCACTATTTCCTGTTTACTAATCAGCGCGACAATGCCCAATGCAGCCCCGAGGGAGAGTGAGCCAACATCGCCCATAATCATTTGGGCCGGGTAGGCGTTAAACCACAAAAAGCCCAGCCCGGCGGCCGCCAGTGCCCCACAGAAGACGGTCACCTCACCGGCGCCAGCCACATAGGGGACCTGCAAGTATTCAGCAATTCTGCTGTGGCCGCTCACATAGGTGAAAATGGCGTAGGTCACCCCAGCGATCATCACTGGCCCAATGGCTAACCCATCAAGACCATCAGTGAGATTGACCGCATTCGAGGCGCCCACCACAACAAAGGTGGCAAAGGGGATATACCACCAGCCAAGGGCTGGCCGGACGTCTTTTAAGAAGGGAATGGTCAGCGTGGTGTCAAAGCCCGGCTGGCCAAAGAGCCACAAGGCCGCTGCCAGCGCAATCGCACATTGCGCCAGGAGTTTATACTTCCCACGTAAGCCAGCCGAGTTCTGCTGGCTGATTTTCTGATAATCATCGAGAAATCCAATCAAACCAAAGCCGATAGTAACACCAAGCACCAACCAGATATACGGATTCGTTAAGTCGGCTAACAGGACGGTCGCCAGCGTGAGGGAGAAGAGAATCAAAGCGCCCCCCATGGTTGGCGTACCAGCTTTGCTCAGATGCGTCGCGGGCCCATCTGAGCGGATGGGCTGGCCCGCCTTGAGCGCGGTCAGTCGAGCAATCAGCCAGGGTCCGAGGACAAAAGAAACACTCAGGGCAAGTAATCCTGCTAACAGGGTTCTAAACGTAATGTAGCGAAAGACGTTGAACCCGGAGTAGGTTGTATGGAGGGCATATAAGAAGGCATACAGCATTACGCACCGCCCTCCAACGCCTGTCCTGAGCTACGACGCAGGGACAGATAGTGCCGGACCTCTTCCGCATCATCAAAATGATACTGCGTTGTTCCCATAATCTGATAATCCTCGTGTCCCTTCCCGGCGATGACCACCACATCTCCTGGTTGGGCTTCGTCCAGCGCCCGTCGGATAGCGCTCCGTCGATCAGCAATGACCATATACCAGCCCGTGGCTACACCCGATCCCCGCACTCGGTCCGGCTCTTCTCGGGTCATACCCGTCCGGCTGAGTCCCGGTTCCGTTTCGGTCAAGATCTGGTCTGGGTTTTCGGTCCGGGGGTTGTCTGATGTTAAAACCACCATATCACTCAGGCGACCGGCAACTTCCCCCATCAGTGGCCGCTTGCCTCTGTCTCGATCTCCGCCGCAGCCGAATACTGTGATCAGCCGCTTCGATGTTAAGGCACGAAAGGATGCCAGCGCCCTTTCCAGCGCATCGGGCTTATGGGCATAATCGACGAATACCTCAAATTGCTGTCCGACCGAGAGCGCTTCTAGCCGACCTGGTACACGACGACAGTGGGCGATCCCTTCACCCACCTTTTTGAGTGAGGCACCCAGGGCATGCGCAACCGTTGCCGCCGCAAGGATGTTGTAGACATGCGGCTCACCAATTAAAGGCGACACAGCGGAGAGTGTATCTTTTCCAACCTGCAACTCAGCCTGGATACCAGCCAAACTATAGTTTACGCGCTGGACAGAGACCGTTGTGTCCTTGTGGATACTATACGTCAGCACCGGATAGGGAAGTTGCTCCGCTAGCAGTTTCTGGCCCCAGGCATCATCAGCATTAATGACAGCAAAGCGGCGACGCTTTGGCGACCCGGCCAGACCGTCACGAAAGAGCCGCGCCTTTGCCGCAAAGTATGCCTCTGTATTGAGATGGTAATCCAGATGGTCACGGCCAAGATTCGTAAATACAGCACCATCCCACCGGCAGCCCCAAACCCGATCTTGAGCTAAGGCATGGGACGAGACCTCCATGATGACATGACTCACTCCAGCCCTCACCATATCGTATAAGAGCGCTTGCAGTTCAACCGCCTCTGGGGTGGTGAGGGGGGCGGGACGCTCCTGATCTGCATACCGGTAGTTGACCGTTCCAATCACGCCCACAGTCCAGCCCAGCGCCTTGCCAATGGCTTCCAACACATACGTTGTTGTTGTTTTCCCACTTGTTCCAGTCACCCCGATCAAGGTCAGCCGTTCACTCGGCCGATGATAAAATTGATCGGCCATTGCCCCAAGAAGCCGGCGTGGATTCTCTGAGGTGATAACGGTCACACCGGAGGGCACCTCCATACCTGGCGGAGCGACGATGGCCCGGGCCCCCTGGTCGAGCGCTTGTTCAAGAAAGGCAGTCCCATCCATCTTCGTTCCCGGCAGTGCAAAAAAGAGCGCTCCTGGAGTCACACGCCGAGAGTCATACACGAGAGACTCGACCGGAATATCGATAGGGCCGTGAATCTGGAGCGCGGCTTCAGCTCGTCCAGCTGAATCAAGAGGAAGGATCTGCCGCAACCAGGTCATCTCACCAGCCCGCTTCAAGCCTGAGTTCATACACAGATTCGCCAGTCTGCACCTCGTTTCGGACTCTCTGGTCCGTCACATAACCACTCCCATGGACAACGACCCGCACCCCGTTCACCGACGCTTTCCGCATGGCCGCCCGCAGGCTGAGACCGATAAAGTCATCGTCCTCGGAGCGGCTGGATAGCGTGTCCTCTCCCCCTGCACTCGGGGCTTCAGACGAAAACGCTGATTCAGAGGATAACTTTGCGGTCGAGAAATGAGGAGCCCGTGCCCATTGGACGTCCACGCCTTCTGCCGCACTCCCCGCAACCCCAAGGTAGGTAAGGGATTGACGCGCAATCGCTTGAAACACTGGTGCCGCGACAGTACCCCCATAGACGGCCGTCTGGGGCTCATCAATGGTCACTAAAATAACAAGTCGAGGCTGATCAGCAGGAACCATCCCAATAAAAGACGCGATCCGACCGGTCGCCGAATACCCGCCACGGGGATCAATTTTTTGCGAGGTTCCCGTTTTTCCCGCCACACGAAACCCTTTAATTTGCGCGCGCCAGCCCGTTCCTCCCGGCTCTACAACGTGCTCAAGCAAGGTCCGCATCCGCCGCGCGGTTTCGGGTCGAACAACCTGCCTGACCCGGGTTGGGCCATTGGCGTGAACGACTTCCCCCGCGCCATTCAAGACTTCACTCACCACATAGGGACGCATGAGCATGCCCTCATTGGCGAGCGCGGCATAAGCACAGGCCAACTGTAAGGGGGTAACTGCCACCCCCTGCCCAAAGCTGGCAGTCACAAGCTTGATCCGAGACCACGCCTGGAGCGAAGGGAGAATACCGTTTATCTCCCCAGGCAAATCAACCCCAGTTCTCTGTCCCAGCCCAAAGGCCCGGAGGTAGTCATAGTAGCGTTTTTCCCCTAAACGTTCGCCGATCTTAGCCGCGCCGATATTGCTTGATTTGGCCAAGACACCGTCAACGCTGAGCCCGCCATAGGGATGCACGTCGTGAATAGTATGCCGGCCAACACGGTACGCGCCGTATTCGCAAAAAATGGGGTCCGCTTCTTTTACTTGTTTGGTATCCAAGGCGGCCGCAACTAATAATGCCTTGAGCGTTGATCCGGGTTCATAGCAGTCGCTAATCACGCGATTGCGGCGCGTATCAGGCGGGAAATCGCCAGGCGTATTCGGATCGAAGGTGGGCACTTGAGCAAGCGCAAGAATGGCAAACGTCTGGGGGTCAAGCATGACCACGGACCCAGCCTGCGCACGACTGTGCTGCACGGCGCGTTCCAGCTCGCGTTCGGCCACGTACTGAAGCGTAGTATCCAGAGTCAGACGTGCTTGGAACGTTTTGGGCTGCTGGGGACTGCCATGGATCAAGATCGTTCGTCCACGCGCATCACGCTCACCAAATGTGCGGGTAACCGTGCCGAGCAAATAGCGATCATACGCCGCTTCGAGTCCTTCCAGTCCTTGGGCATCCACGCCGACAAATCCGAGCAGGGCAGCGGCTAATGTCCGGTGCGGATACACGCGGCGCTGCGTGCTCACGCTGCCAACGCCAGACAGCGTGAGCGCTTTTATACGGCCGGCTTCTTGGGGCAAGACCCCCCGCTTGAGCCAGACAAACGGCGCGGCGGAATGGAGAATGGCATCAATCTGTTGCACAGGCAGAGAGAGGTGTTGTGCCAACACGGGAATCATTGTATCCGCGTGAGCCGGGAGTTTTGATGGACGTACAAAAAGTGATTCAGCCCCAACACTAAAGGCCAACCGCCGCGCGTTGCGATCGACAATAGCACCGCGCAGTGGCTTGACGTCCACGCGTTGACGGTATTGTCCGGCAGCGCGTTCTGCGAGCGCATCCCCCTGCACCACAGTGAGGTGGACAAGACGAGCAAAAATAACAAGCAAGCCCACTGTCAATGCCCCTGCCACTAAACTGATCCGCCTCGACATGTGCTCCTCCTACGGCAGGACAATGATCTGCTCAGGGCGAGGCAAATAGAGTCCAAGCCGGTCGCCGGCGAGCTGGGACAGACGGGTAGGAGCCGTGACCGCTTCCCATTCTACCGTGAGTACGTATTGTTCCTCTTTCAGTGCGTTGATGAGCTGCCGCGTATCTGCAAGCGCATACCCCGCAGAGACCACCTGAAGACGAATCCAGATGTGCGACAGGACCAGGGCCAGCCCAACAGCCGCAAGCACGCCATACCTGCCCCACACGAGCAACTTCCACATCATCCTCCTCCTTCGCATCTCTCAACCACACGCAGGCGCGCACTCCGCGCACGCGTATTATCCACGACTTCCTGGGTGGTTGGTGCCAGCGGCTTTGTCGTTAACACACGGACCTGCGGTTCCCAGTCGCAGGCACACACCTGGAGCTGGGGTGGACAGATACACGCTGAAGCCCAGCGCCGGAAGGCGGTTTTCACCAGACGATCCTCAAGCGAGTGGTACGAGAGCACCACCATCCGCCCCCCAGGCCGCAACAACGTATACCCCTCCCGTAAAAATATTGCTAAGTGCTGTAGTTCTTGATTTACTGCGATGCGCAACGCCTGAAAGGTCTGTGTTGCCGCATGGACTCGATAGCGCTGATGACGGGCGGGCCTGCGGACAATGCGCTCGACAATTTTCGCAAGAGCCGTTGTCGTCGTTATCGGCCCGTGTTCACGTTCCCGGAGGACTGCCCGGGCAATCGCTCTCGCTGCTCGCTCTTCTCCGAATTCTCGGAAAATATGGCGTAATTCTTCTTCACTGGAAGAATTAACAATATCAGCCGCGCTGGGCCCGTCACTTTGATCCATCCGCATGTCGAGTGGACCTGAGCGTAAAAAACTAAAGCCGCGCGTCCCATCTTCGACCTGGAGCGAGGAAAAGCCCAAGTCAAGGAGCACACCATCGACTCCCGCCCATCCCAACTCACTCAGGACGGCCGCCGCTTGGCTGAAATTCGCATGAACTATTACACTCTGGCCGGCAAACGCTGCCAGCCGTTTTCGCGCGACTATCAGGGTACGTGGATCACGGTCAAGCCCGAGCAACCTGCCTCTTCCGCGACTTTCCTCCAGCAGGGCAGCCGCGTGTCCGCCTCCCCCAAGTGTCCCGTCAAGAATATCACCGCCCAGACAGGGTTGCAGAAAGGAGAGCACCTGCTCCAGCATGACAGGGATGTGCACGGACGCTTGGGGTGGCTTAGCCGATTCTGAAGATATAGACGCTGCTAGCATTGAGGCTATTCTCTGCGCTGGTCCGTTTGTTTTGAATCTGCGCTATATTTCTGCCGCACCTGCGTTCAAATTACTGAATAATCTTGGGTCTTGAGCGAGGGCTTTTTCAGATTCTTCATTAAATTCTTGCCATATCGCCCTGTTCCATATCCGAAATTTCTCAAGCGCAGCAGCAAACATAACATCCTTCTTAAGGCCGGCATACTCTCTGAGGAGCGGGGGAATCAAAATACGGCTTTGTTTATCAACTGTACATTCCTGGGCATTAGACAGATAAAAGGTCTCGATTTTTAAGAAATTTTGATCGAAACGGGGCTTTTTTCTCAAGTCTTGCTCAAAGTTCTCCCATTCCGCATAGGGGTAAACATCAAGACAGCGAAAGGATGCCAGGATGAATTTCGTGACAATCAGTCGGGAATCGTTCCTCCCAACCAATACTTCTCGAAATTTCGAGGGGATACTTACTCTTCCTTTCTCATCAATGGTATGTTCGAAACTACCACGAAACACGAATTTACCCCATTCCCCACTTTCTCCCACTTTCTCCCACAACTATATGATGAGTCTTTTTTCGTGTCAAGAAAAACCAAAGACTTTTGGGTAGGTTAGGCAGATAAGAGAACCAATGAGGAGCATTGACTCCGCTTCACTGCTTCGATACATCATGTCTTTATCAAGGAGGGAGGGTGTAGAGCTGACAGCCTGGATACGGGGAGCCCATCCGGGCTTTTTTATGCGTGTAGCGTGGGTATGCCAATGTTAAAACGATATTTGCTCACTCCAGGGCCAACTCAAGTTCCGCCCGAAGTTTTGCTGCGTATGTCGCAGCCCCTTATTCATCATCGTACCCCCGAGTTCAGCCAACGCTTTGCCGAAGTGCAAAGCGGCCTCCAATGGCTTTTCCAAACCACCCACGATGTGCTCATCCTTGCCGCCTCGGGCTCTGGGGCAATGGAAGCAGCCGTCACGAATACCTGCTCGCCTGGAGATTGTGTCATTGTTGTCAATGGCGGGAAGTTTGGTGAACGCTGGCTTAAAATTTGTGCGGCGGTTGGCGTGCAAACGGAAGAGATTTCGGTCGAATGGGGCCAGGCTGTTACGGTTGATGCGGTGGCCCAGGCGCTGCGGCGTCAGCCCAAAGCCAAGGCCATTCTCATGCAAGCCAGTGAGACCTCGACAACCGTCCTTCACCCTGTCAAAGACATTGCAGCCCTGACGCGCGACTCTGAGATATTGCTCGTTGTCGACGGCATTACTGCGGTTGGCGCAACCGATATCCCCATGGACCGCTCCGGTATTGATGTGCTCATCACTGGCTCACAAAAGGCCCTGATGCTGCCCCCGGGTCTCGCGTTTATCGCCCTCAGTCCGAAGGCCTGGCAACACACGGAGCAGGCACAGCTGCCACGTTTCTACTTTGACTTGCAGCGGGAGCGGAAGGAACAAGCCAAACATACCACCGCCTACACCCCTGCCATTTCTCTGATTACCGGCTTACACGAAGTTCTCCGGCAGCTTCAGGAGGAAGGGCTCGAACAGATATGGACTCGCCATACCGTGTTGATGACCGCGACACATGCAGCGGTCCGCGCCCTCGGTCTCCGCCTCTTGGCAGCGGACCATCCAAGCCCGGCCGTAACAGGCGTGTGGCTCCCGTCCACGGTTGATGGGGTGCGGTTACTCACGTATATGCGCGACGGTATGGGGGTCGATATTGCCGGCGGGCAGGGGCACCTCAAAGGGAAAATCGTTCGCATTTCTCACATCGGGTATGCCGGTCCTTTTGATGTCATCACAGCGATCAGCAGTCTTGAAATGGCCCTGAG
Source organism: Binatia bacterium (assembly GCA_963664395.2). Classification (GTDB taxonomy): domain Bacteria; phylum Desulfobacterota; class Binatia; order Bin18; family Bin18; genus Bin18. The sequence goes on from OY761159.2 coordinate 1,713,098, forward strand.
TCGGTTTGGGGTCGCTCTCGCGCTGGGCAGGGGCGTCCAGGCTGCTGAAGCCGTTTTACTGCCAACCTGGCCGGCAGTCGTATGATCGGCCCGTCAGCGACGAGTATCAGAATGTCATATAAAGTGCTTATTACAGATCCGCTCGCCCCGCAGGGCGTAGCGCGGCTGCAAGCGCAGTCCGATATAGACTTTGCCGTCCAACCGGGACTGACCGAGCAGGAGCTTGCACAGCAGATTGGCCCGTATCATGGACTGATTATTCGAAGCGGAACACGGGTCACTCCAGAGGTCATTACGGCAGCACAAAACCTGCGCGTGATTGGTCGGGCAGGCATCGGCGTCGATAATATCGATGTCGAGGCCGCAACCAGGCGTGGCATTGTGGTCATGAACACTCCTGGCGGGAATAACGTCACCACCGCCGAGCACACCATCTCTCTGCTCCTCGCTCTGGCCCGGAATATTCCGCAAGCAACCGCCTCGCTCAAAGCCGGCCACTGGCAGCGCTCACAATTCACGGGGACCGAAGTCTGCAATAAGGTCCTCGGCCTGGTCGGCCTGGGGAATATTGGCACCATTGTCGCAGAGCGCGCCCTGGGGCTGCGGATGCGGGTCGTTGCGTACGACCCCTTTGTCACCTCAGAAGCGGCCGCCAGGATGAATGTTGAACTCGCACCGCTTGACGAGCTGTATCGGCAAGCAGATTTTATTACCGTTCATACGCCGCTGACAAAGGAAACGCGGGGTCTTATCGATGCAGGGGCCTTTGCGCACATGAAAGAGGGTGTCCGGATTATCAATTGCGCGCGGGGTGGGATCGTAGACGAGGCCGCCCTCCTTGAGGCGCTTGAGAGCGGCAAAGTCACGGGCGCGGCCCTGGATGTGTTTGTTGACGAGCCGCCCCCCACCGACCACCCCCTGCTACGGCGTCAGGATGTTATTTGCACCCCGCACTTGGGAGCCGCAACAGACGAGGCACAGATCAACGTCGCGATTGCCATTGCCGACCAAGTCGCCCATTTCCTCCAGCGGGGTGTCATTCAGAATGCCGTGAATTTTCCAGCCTTGAGTCAAGAGCAACTGATCATTTTGGAGCCGTATCTCCTCCTGGGAGAAAAACTCGGCAGCTTTCTGGCGCAGATTACGCCGCACGCCCCGCGTGAGATCCACATCGAGTACAGTGGGGACATTACTGCGTATGAGGTCGCGCCAGTCACCGCCGCAGTACTCCGAGGGGTGCTCAGTCCGCTTCTTGAACAGACGATCAATTATGTGAATGCACCGCTGATTGCTCGTGAGCGAGGCATACGCGTCGTCGAGTCCCGGAGCAACACTTCAAGTGACTTTTTGAATTCGGTCACTGTCAGCGTGCAGACCAGGGACAGTACGAACACCGCAGCGGGCGCGGTCTTTAGCAATCAGACCGTGCGGCTTGTGCGGGTCAATCATTTTCATCTGGAAGCCGTCCCTGAAGGGACGATTTTACTGCTGAACAATAAAGATGTGCCTGGGGTGGTCGGTCAGGTGGGCACCCTCCTCGGCACCTTGGGGATCAATATTGCCGGTTTGGAACTGGGTCGAGAGAAAATCGGTGGAGAAGCCATCTCCCTGATTCATGTCGATGACCAAGTCTCGCCTGATATCTTGGCGGCATTACGCAGACTCGACTCCATTCTGTCGGCCCAACTGATTCGTTTATGAGTCTTGACGAAGAAGGAGCAAACACCCAATGAGCACGCTTATTGTCGTCGGCGTCCAGTGGGGCGATGAGGGCAAAGGTAAGGTTGTTGATCTGCTCTCACGCGAAGCAGATATCATTGTCCGCTTTCAGGGTGGCAACAATGCGGGTCACACACTTGTTGTCGGTGGTAAGAAAACCATCGTCCGACTCATCCCCTCGGGTGTGTTGCACGACGGCAAGGTGTGTGTGATCGCCAATGGCGTTGTGGTCGATCCTGAAGTCCTGGTTGAGGAAATCGATACCCTCCAGCAGCAAGGGCGCCTGTCTGACCCGGCATCGCTCAAGATCAGTGAAATAGCGCATCTTATTATGCCCTACCATAAGGCAATCGATCTCGCTCGGGAGCGACTCCGCGGCGAGGGCAAGATTGGGACGACCGGGAGAGGTATTGGTCCCACGTATGAAGACAAAATGGCCCGCGTCGGAATTCGCTTTGTCGATCTCCTGGATGAAGGCGTGTTCGCCCGTAAGCTGGAACATAACCTCGAAGAGAAAAATGTTTACCTGGGCACCCTGCTGAAAGAACAGCCCCTTGCCTATCAACAGATTTTCGACCAATACCGTCGCCTGCGTGACCGTCTCGCTCCCTATGTCACCAACACTTCACGCTATATTCACGAGGCGATTACGGCCGGTCAGAAGGTGTTGTTTGAAGGCGCGCAAGGGACCATGCTCGACGTTGACCATGGCACCTATCCGTTTGTGACATCATCTAACACCATTGCCGGGGCGGTGTGCACCGGAGCGGGGATTGCTCCCCAGCAGCTCCACAACGTCATTGGTATCTCCAAGGCGTATACCACGCGGGTCGGCAGCGGTCCTTTCCCGACCGAAGAGCATGGGCCTGAGGGCGAAAAACTGCGCCGTGACGGAGGCGAGTTTGGGACCGTCACCGGCCGTCCCCGACGCTGTGGGTGGTTCGATGCCGTCGTGGTGCGGACGGCGGCGCTGCTGAGTGGACTGAATGCGATAGCGCTGACCAAGATCGACGTGCTGAGTGGACTGTCCACCCTGCGTGTCTGTACGGGCTATACCTACCGGGGACGGGAATATGACGAGGTTCCGGCGAGCGCGCATACCCTCGAACAGGTCACACCCATCTATGAAGAGCTGCCTGGCTGGACCGAGCCACTCACAGATATTCGCAGCCTGGACGCCCTGCCGCGCAACGCCCGGCTGTATGTCGAACGACTCGAACAACTGGTGAATGTTCCGGTCAAAATGATTTCCGTTGGCGCCGGCCGAGAAGAAACTATTTTGATCCGGCCCACGTTTTTTTAAGCTCGGCGGCCGAGAAACCAACGTCCGGGAACACGAAGAAGGCAAGGCCGCCACACATATTCGCGCCGAGAACGATGGCACTCCAGACCAGTCCAAAGGCAAGTGCCTCATCCCGCTCAATCCCCCATAAGGCAAGACACAGGACATAGCCCCCTTCTCGAACCCCAAGCCCGCCAAAACTGACAGGCAGAGTACTGAAGATTTGGACCACCGGGATAAAGAGGATGAGATACCACAACGGAACCGTCAGCCCGAGCGAGGCAGCCACCACGCCTTGTAGGCTGAGTTGAAAGAGGTGAAAGCAGACAGACAGGCCACACACTGAGCTGAGCAGGGTCAGATCCTTGCGGTAGGGCAGGATGAGCCGGTCGACAAAGCGCCGAATGATATTGCCCGGTGCCGTGCAACGTTCAACAAACCGGGGGAGGCCCCACCACAGGACGATGCTCCCGCCGGCCGCGGCAAGCATGCCATAATACAGCTCAACAGGAAGCACACTTGGGCCGCAGAGGAGAAAACCTCCCGCACTCACCCAGACCAGCATCACCAACCCACTCACCCGGTCGGCGAGCACGGAGTGGAGCGCGGCGCCCAAACGCGCGCGGCCTTGGGCGAGCAGATAGCCCCGGCCCACATCCCCGGCCACGACACTCGGGGCAAACAGATTCAGATACATACCGGCAAAGTAGTAGGCCACAAAGGTGTGAAGCGGTTGTCCGAATCCGAGCGGGCGGGCCAGCAGACGCCAGCGGTAGGCACTGGCCGTCTGGCCCAGCAGATAGCCACAGAAGGCCAGGCCGACATAGTCAAGGCGGGCCGCCTGCAGTTGCCGGACGAGGTGGGCCACCTCCACGGAGGAGAAGAGAATAAATAAAAGTCCGAGACTCAGGCTGACTTTGAACCAGCGCGAGGACAAAAAATGTAACAGGCTGATATCCTCAAATTAGGAGTTGGGGAGCGGGGAAGCCCAGCCCCCAACTCCTAATCCCCAATCCCTAAGAGACCCACGGGCGATGTGATTATTCTCTATGCATCAACGGTCTCGCCGGACAGCGCTACTCCGTCGAGATGGACAATGCTGTTAATACTATGAATCTCCGTCTCTCCGTTTGGAAAGAGAGAGACCTCGCTCACTCCGGTATTGCCAATTTTTTCAATCTGGCCGAATTGGTTCATATCCAGACCACGACAGTGCAACAGGAAAGCCCGCACCGCACCGCCGTGGGTCACCACGATAATCTGTTCGCCCCTATGGTCTCGGATAAACTGTTGACTCGATTGCAGTAAGCGACCTTGAAACTGGGCAAAGGTTTCGCCCCCGCCGCGTGGCAGGTCTTCGCCTTGTCGCAGCCGCGCCCATTCCTCGGCATGTCGGGTCGCCACCTCAGACGTTGTCAGCCCACTCCAGGTGCCAATATCCATTTCACGCCACGCCGCTGTTTCAAGCGGCGTGACACCTAACACCTGGCCCAGGATATCTGCGGTGTCCCGCGCGCGACTGAGATCGCTGGTATAAATCGCCCGAATAGGCCGTTCTTCATTCTGGAGACGGCGGGCGAGCTGCCGCGCCTGGTCATAGCCCGTCTGGCTGAGCGGCGTGTCGGCCTGGCCCTGCCAGCGGTTTTCTTGATTCCAGACGGTCTCTCCGTGTCGGACCAAGAGTACACGAACGCCCTCACCTCTCCCTGCATCCCTTACGTCACTTGGCATGGCTGGCCTCGGTACCGCTCTGTAGCATGTCCACACGGGGATGGCTACAAGACCCGAGGCTCTCTGGATCGGACCGGATGCCCTCAGACGATTGGCATTTCAGCTGAGGGTATGCTAGCAGGGGGTGGATTTTCCGCCCGCGGAGGAGAGCTATGCAGTACGGTGCGTTTCTGCCCCATCTTGGGCCACTGGCACAAGGGGATGTCCTCAACCGCCTCAAGACCACCGCCCAAACGGCTGAAGCGCTGGGCTTTGATTCTGTCTGGGTCGCCGATCATATTATTACGCCCAAGCAGATTGCCTCCCGCTATCCCTACAGTCCGAACGGCAGCTTTCCTCTGGACCCGCAGGCGCCTCTGCTCGAACCCCTGAGCGTGCTGAGTTTTGTAGCCGCCTGCACCCACAAGGTCCGGTTAGGCACGGCGGTACTCGTGCTGCCGCACCGCAACGCGATTGTCACGGCCAAGACGCTGGCCACCCTGGATGTCCTATCAGCAGGTCGGCTCATCTGCGGCGTGGGGGTCGGCTGGATGGAGGAAGAGTTCAATATTCTGAATGCGTCTTTTGCCGACCGCGGTCCGCTCAGCGAAGAAACCATCGCGGTCATGAAGGAATTATGGACCAACGAAAACCCCTCGTTTACGGGTCGCTTTTACCAATTTAGCGAGGTCGGCTGTGAGCCACGACCCGTCCAAAAACCCCATCCGCCAATCCAGATTGGCGGCCATACCGGCCCGGCCTTGCGACGCGTGGTCGAACACGGCGACGGCTGGCCTGCCGTGGTGTTCAGCCCGCAAGAGTTTGCCCAGCGGGTAGATACACTCAAAGAAAAAGCGGCCAAGGCTGGCCGCGACCTGTCCGAGATTACCCTGTGTGTGTCCCCCCGCGGCAAGAAGCCAGACGAGATCCTCGACGATATTCCCCGCTACCAGGAACTCGGCGCAAGCTATCTGTATTTGGCCTTCTTTAATTTCGCCCGGACGTATGCCGACATGATGAAGATGATGGAAAAGTTCGCCCGGGATGTGGGCGTAGCGTAGTGCGGCAGAGCGGGTTTGCCGCATAGCTCTATTGTCCCCGTTCCCTCCGAAACGCTCTACACAAGAAGCAGGAATGCGCAGGTATGCCGACACCGAGTGAGGCCAAGACAAAGGCGGCCACGACCTATAACGCGGCGGCTGACGCCTACGACCTGAGTGCCAACTCGTTTTGGGGCCGCTTCGGCCGCCGGACGATCGACCGGCTCGACCTGTCGCCGGGCGCGCGCTGCCTCGACGTTTGCTGCGGCAGTGGGGCCTCAGCGATACCTGCGGCGAAAAAGGTGGCGCCTCATGGCTCGGTGCTCGGGGTTGACCTTGCCGAGGGGCTATTGGAGTTGGCGCGCGCTAAGGCCGCCCGCCAAGGGCTTGAGAATATCGAGTTCCGGGCCGGTGATATGTTAGACCTCGGCCTGCCCGACGGCCACTTCGATACCGTAGTCTGTGTGTTCGGCATATTTTTTGTCCCCGATATGCCTGGGGCGGTCAGGGAACTCTGGCGTATGGTCGCTCCAGGTGGAGTGCTCGCCATCACAACCTGGGGGCCACATTTCTTTGAGCCTGCCAACACGGCGTTTTGGGATGCCGTCGCAGCGGTCCGACCCGCACTCTACAAAGGCTTCAACCCCTGGGATCGTATCTCCGACCCCGGCTCTCTTCGGGCCATGCTGGAAGAGGGTGGCATCCGCGACATGCAGGTTGTCAGCGAGACCGGCGTCCATTCCCTGCGCTCAGCGGAAGATTGGTGGGCGGCCGTTCTCGGCTCGGGTTACAGAGGGACGCTTGAGCAGTTGGAGCCGGCCGAGCGTGAGCAGGTTCGCCAGGCTAATCTCGCCTCTATCCGGGCCAATGGCGTGGCGGCGGTCGAAGCCAACGTGCTCTACGCGACCGCAATCAAGCCATGAGGCAAGAGCCCGCCCGGTTCATGACCACACCTGAGAGGCGAGCCGTTTCATAAAATCCTGGCTGCGGGTTTTTCTTCTCCGCATCCACGTGATAAGGCACAAGCACGAAAAAAGATGTGGAAAATATCCTATGCCTAGATTTCTTATATTCTGTCTCTTGCCGCTCATTGTTCTCGTGGGCGGTTGCTCCGAGCCTGAGGTCTACAAACCGCTCATCCAAATTTCGAATGCGAAACTCACCCGTCCGGCCGAAGATGTCCTGCGTGTGACCCTGGACTATGAGTTAGTACCTGAGGAGCGCTTGCCTTTGCCCTACAAAGAAATCGTTATTTCCCCGCTGGAGCCGCAGGTGAAGATCTTTGCCGCCCTGGAAGAATTTATCCTGTCGGTCGATACGGTCATTATCAAGATCGGCATTCCCCCCCAATCCGTTGATTGGCAGGAATTGAGCGACCCGGACGAGTGTTGTGTGGTGTCCTTAAAAGGGCTGGTAGAAGAAGGTGGGACCTACGAGCGGATAAGCAATCATGTGCGCGTCCTGCCGCCGGAGCCACCCCAATAACCGCAGGCATATATCACGCTACAGGAGGGAGTCATGGCAACAATCATTGACGCAGACGGACACCTGCTTGAGCCACCGCGCGTGTGGGAAGAATATACCGAGCCGGCCTACCGGGCCCAGGTGATTCAGATTGCTCAAGATGCGGAAGGGGTTGACTGTCTCAAAATCAACGGCGAGCTGCGGCGCGATCGCAATATGGCGATTGCCGCGGCCTGCACACCCGGTGGCATGTCAGACGCCCAGCGGGCACGTACCATGTCTTGGGACGACATTGTCCCTGGCGGCTACGACCCGCACGAACGGATCAAAGATATGGATCTTGAAGGCATTGAGGTCGCTTTTTTCTATCCGACCCTGTGGCTCATCTACGGCGATATCACCGACCCGCCGGTCGCAGCCGCAGCCTGTCGCGCCTATAACAACTGGCTCGCTGACTTCTGCAAAGCCTATCCGCAGCGTTTTTATGGCGTGGCGCCTCTGCCCTTACAGGATGTCGATGAGGCCATTACCGAAATGCGTCGCGTCGTCAAAGAGCTGGGCATGCGCGCAGTCTTTGTGCGCCCCAATCCATTTAATGGCCGCCGGCTCAACGACCCAGCCTATCATCCCCTCTGGCAGGAGGCCCAGGAACTCAATGTTCCCGTTGCCATTCATGGCAGTTTCGGCACCAGGATGCCGACCCTTGGCCAGGAGCGCTATAAGGACCCGTTCTTTTTCCACATGGTCTGTCACCCGTGGGAACAGCAGGGCGCCTGTATGGATATTATTTGTGGTGGTGTTTTAGCCCGGTTTCCCACACTCAAAGTGGCGTTTCTGGAGTCCGGGGTCGGCTGGCTCGGCTATTGGCTGGACCGTATGGACAGCCATTTTGATACCATGGGCCATTATGTCCCGTGGCTCAAAAAGCGGCCGAGTGAGCACTTTCGCGAACAGTGCTTTATCTCTATGGACCCGGACGAGAGCAGCCTGAGCAGTATTGCTGAGCTGGGGCTCGAAGAGTGTGTCGTTTGGGGGTCGGACTATCCCCACTTCGACTGCACCTTTCCCGGTGTGGTTGACGAAGTCAAAGCCTCATGTGCAAAACTCTCCCTCCACGCACAGCAAAAAATCATCGGTGAGAATGCCAAGCGGCTGTACAATTTGTAGGCATCGAAGAAGGAGAGACTCCGTGGACCTGGCATATTCCAAAGAAGACGAGGCGTTTCGGAAAACGGTGCGGACCTGGCTCAAAGCAAACGTGCCGAAAAAAGACAAAACCGCGAGTGACTTGCCGCCGAATGATCCCACCCGCATTCAACGCGCCAAGGACTGGCAGCGCAGGCTGCATGAGGCCGGCTATGTCGCGCTCGGTTGGCCGAAAGCCTACGGCGGTCGGGGCGACACCGACATTATGCACCAGACCATTGTGAATGAAGAACTGGTCCTGGCGCGTGCGCCGGGTCTGATCGGCGCGTCCGGTTTGACCATGCTCGGCCCCACCCTGCTGCAAGTCGGCTCCGAAGAGCAGAAACAGCGCTATTTGCCCACAGTCCTCAGCGCAGAAGAAATCTGGTGCCAGGGCTATTCCGAGCCGGGGTCGGGCTCGGACCTGGCTTCGCTTCGGACCAAAGCCGAACTCGTTGGCGACGAATTCATTATCAACGGCCAAAAGGTCTGGACCTCCGGGGCGCAGTTCTCGGACTGGATGTTCTGTCTGGTGCGGACCGACCCGGATGCGCCCAAGCATCGCGGCATCTCATATATTTTGATTGATATGAAGACACCCGGGATCACGGTCCGCCCCCTCGTTCAAATGACGGGAGACGCCGGCTTTAACGAGGTCTTTTTTGAGGATGTGCACGTCCCGCGAGCGAATGTGGTCGGCGAACTCAACCAAGGCTGGCTTGTCGCCAATGCTACCCTTTTTCATGAGCGCAATATGTTGGGCTCGACGACCCGTACGCAGCTCATGCTGCAAAACCTCGTGCGCTTGGCCCGCAGCCATAGCCGCTATGGCCAGCCCGCGGCGCAAGACCCGCTCATCCGCCAGCAATTGGCCGACCTGACAACGCGGGTCGAGGCCATGAAATACCACTCCTTTCGGCAACTCACAGATGCAACCAAAGGCAGGCAGCCTGGCATTGGAGCCATGGTGAATAAACTGGTCGGGACCGAACTGAACCACGATATTTGCGCGATTGCCCTTGAAATCATGAATTCCTATGCCCCGCTCAACCGTGGGGCCTCACACGTTATCGACAATGGCATCTGGCCGTATGAGTTTATGTTCACGCTGGGTCTCGTTATCGGGGGCGGGACCTCCCAGATTCAGAAGAATATCATTAGCGAGCGTGGGCTGGGCATGCCGAAGTCGCACTAACTCAGCCCAGGCAGACGCTTTTTTCACCCAGAAGGGGCCTCACTATGGACTTCGGCTTATCGGAAGAACAAGACCTGCTCCAGCACTCAGCCAGAGAATTTCTGACACGGGAATGCCCGCCCCAGTTCGTGCGTACGCTGTTAGACGACGCGCATGGTTTTTCGCCTGAGTTGCATCGGAAAATGGCAGAGCTGGGGTGGACCAGCCTGCTTGTTCCGGAAAAATTCGGTGGTCTCGGTCTCGGTCTGCTTGATATGGCTCTGCTGCTCGAAGAGATGGGCAGAGCCGCGGTTCCAGGTCCGTTTCTTTTTTCTTCAGCCCTGGCCACTTTCGCCATTATGCGTGGCGGCAGTTCCGCTCAGAAAAAAGCCTGGTTGCCCAGGCTCGCCTCGGGTGAGGCCATAAGCACCCTGGCCTTTCTTGAAGCCAGCGACCGCCTGGATGCCGCCGGCATCACCCTCAAGGCCAAGAAAAAACGCGAGGGATATATGCTGAGCGGCACCAAGATGTTTGTCCCGTTTGCCCCTGTTGCCGACGTTTTTGTGGTGGCAGTCCGAACCAGCGGGAAAGGAGAAAAAGGCGTCAGTCTTGTTCTGGTCGAACGAGACGCCCCAGGTCTCAGCATGCAACCGCTGGACATTTTTGATCGGACGCGACGCGTGTACGAGGTCAAGTTCAAGGAGGTTCCGATCTCCGGCTTTCTTGGCAGGGAAGGCAGAGGCTGGAAACTGCTTGCCCAGCTTCAAGATATGGCGTGCGTTGCCTTATCCGCCGACAGTCTTGGGGGCGCACAACAAGCGCTCGATATGGCGGTGGAGTACACCAAAATTCGCGAGCAGTTCAACCGGCCGATTGCCTCCTTCCAGGCCCTCAAACACATGGCGGCCGAAATGGTGAGCGAGATTGAACCGGCCCGCTCTTTAGTCTGGTATGCCGCCTACGCGTTTGACACGCGCGCCGATGATGCGTCTCGTGCGGCGTCTGTTGCCAAGGCCCGTCTGTCCGAGGTCTATACCCGCGCGACGAACAAGGCCGTGCAAATGCACGGCGGGATTGGTTTTACCTGGGAGCACGATATGCACTTCTGGTTCAAACGGGCCAAGTGGAACGAGTTTGCCTTCGGCGCCGCCGCCTATCACCGGGAGCGCATCGCGCAGTTTGACGGATATTGATGCGGAGGAATTCCTATTGGCATCACACCGGAACAGGATTAAATGATTACGTGATTATCCTGATAATCTGATAGTCCAGATCAATACGAGAGACTTTTTTCATGCCGCTATGCTCTTTCACTGTCGTGTTTCTTCTGCTGGGGAGTCTCTTCTCATTTGCTCAGGCCCAATCGGAACCGCACCTCCCGCTCGGTGCGGAGTGGCAGTCAACGCTGGCGCACATAGAACAATTACCCAGTCTTGAACGCGAGGCAGATGGAAGCCTGAAAGCCGCGGCCACCATCCGCTCGGGTCCTGAAATCGTGTTGTACGCCACATGGCAAGCACGGACTGTTACCTTTCGGATTGATCGCAATTTCGGCTTATATGCGCTTGGCATCGAGTTGGTGCCCGAAGCGGTCCAGCACGCGCCCGAGACAGACGACTCCGAACTCCGCGACCTGGAACACCGCGCCCCCATGCGCCTGGCAGTAGTGAATAAATACGGGAGACCGCAGGGGCTCACCAACCAGTGGGACGGCCTTGATGTCAGTCCCTTGCCAGACTCAGGCTGGAAGAGAGCCAATGTGACCGACTGGTCCTACGCTCTGTCCTGGCTGGTTTGGAAAGGCCAGGCAACCCGCATTGCCGTCGGTGAACAAGAAGTCTGGTATGTCAGTCAAGCCCAGCTCGACCGGCGCAAGCAAGCCCGGGCGTTACTCGAACAGCACGCCGGGGCCGTTCAAGGGGTCGATCTCGTCCGCCAAGCTGAGCGCCAGCAGCGCCTCGACCGCGCGCGGGACGCCATTCCAACGCGGGCAGAAGCGTTGGCACCGTTATTGTAAAGCGGCGCGCGCCGTTGCCAAACAGCGGGCCGAGTAGGCTTTGGCCAACGGAAGGCTGCGCTCACCCCTGGGAACGTGTCTGTCTATGCTCAATTGGCTCTCATGCGACGAGGAAAAAGAGCCGCACCGGGTTGGCAGCTCTGTGGGAGAAAACGGAGCCGCTCAGCTATGAAGAGCGCTCCGTAGCGGTGAGAGCCTCAATGGTGTTGAGGCTCTTCGGCGCTGGAATCAGGCAGGCTTACCCCTCTTCGTCGGGCGCGGCCCACTCGTCAGGAAGAGGCTGCGGGCCGGGTCGAATGCCGGCAATGTCGGGATCATCGCCTCCTTCAGCGCGAGGGTTTGCCGCTTTTCGCGCTTTGGCCTCGCGCCTCCGCTCAGCTTTCTCCTTTTGCTTTTGTTGACGGTATTGTTCCCGTTGGCGCTTGAGAAAACTCGTAGGTTTTGCTCTTCCTGGCATACCTCTACCACCGACGTTCGCGGCGCTCCCTGGGTCGTGCTTCATTGACTGTCAGCGCCCGTCCCATAAACTCATATTCATGAAAACGTTCAACAGCCGTTCGGGCTTCATCATCGTTTTCCATTTCGATAAAGCCAAACCCGCGAGAGCGTCCGCTCTCTCTATCGGTAATAATATTCGCTGATGCGACTATACCAACTTCGCCGAATAACGCTTCGAGATCAGCCGGGGTTGCATCCCATGAGAGATTACCAACAAATAACTTCATCACAACAATTGCCTCCTCTGGCAAGAAAATAGACCCGGCGACCTAGCAGTAGTTCGTCTGGGTGAATACCTTACAAATCATATTTGGACGGGGTTCGATAGGGGTATCAAAATTTTTCCGGACCAACCCGCGCGGCGTGCTCCCTTCCATTGCGCCGTCCGCTCCCATGCCTGCTGGGGTACTGCTTTGATCATGGTGGGGCAGGGAGAACGATATCATCCCATCCATTGGTTCGATTAACGGTGGAGTATCCGCTTGAGTGCGTCATCACGCTCATTGTTGAAGCGCCGGGCGATCTCCGCACCAGGTGCAAAACCGTTAAAGCCGTGGTACCCGCCTGGATATACATGCAGTTCGGTCGGGACACCGGCCGCAAGCAGACGCTGCGCGTAATCGATGTTCTCGTCCAGGAATAAGTCGAGGTCACCCACCGGAATATAGGTCGGCGCTAAGCCCGTGAGATCGCTGGCCCGAGAGGCCGCAGCATACGCTGAGACATCTTCTCCACCGGGTTCTCGGCCAAGGTAGGCGTGCCAACCCATGCGGTTGTTTTCCCGGGTCCACACAAAGGTATCAGGCAACGTCTCGCCGGCAGGGGAGACATTGCGGTCGTCAATCATGGGATAGATCAGCAGTTGAAAGGCCAGCTCGACTTCAGCCCGGTCGCGCGTCAACAGAGCCAGCCCTGCCGCCAGCCCCCCACCCGCACTCGCTCCACCAATGGCAAGCCGTGATTGCTCAACGCCGAGTTCGCCGGTGTGGGTCGCCAGCCACTTGAGCGCGGCATAACAATCCTCGACTGGAGCCGGAAAGGGATGCTCAGGAGCGAGCCGGTACTCAACCGAGACCACCACGCACTGCGCGACTTTGGCCAAATGCGTGGCCAGCAGGTCGTCCCGCTCGACACTGCCCAGCACATAGCCCCCGCCATGAATCCAGAGAAGAGCAGGCAGCGTGTCAGGCCGCTCGGTTGGCTGATAAATGCGAACGAACACCTCTCCGTCAGGTCCGGGCACCTGCCGGTCGGCGGTGGTGATGCCCGTGATGGGGGCTGTCTTGGCCATTTGCGCCGCGGCCAGCTCATCCATCCTGCGGCGGGTGGCCGGGATATCATGCAGATTAAGCCCGCCTCCGGTCAGGTGAAGAAAGGTTTCGAGCGGCGCGGCCAGCTCCGGGTCGAGCCGATTTTGCATATTCATATTGTCTCTCCCTTTTTTCTCGTCGTCTTCAGGCTGATACCAATTTCACCACACGCGCCTCAGTACGCACCAGATCGGGCAGAGTATAATTCAGGCCGGCCGAAACGCAAGTCAAACCTGTGTCCAAAACAGTTCCGGCAACTCTGGAGCCAGTAGGTTTCACCTGGTATATTCGCTCCCAGCATGAGGCTGAAGGAGGCCATACTCATGATAGCCAGCTGAATGAACACCTTGGCCGTCAAGCAGAGACACTGGAATACACTCCAAGAGATGAAGCGCTCCTTGGTAAAGCTGCTTCCGAACAGACGTGACACGACAGATAAGAGAAGAATATCTATTGAGGAGGAATATGATGGCGAAACTCAGACATATTGCGATAGCGACCCAAAACGCTGAGCAGACGGCCAAGTTTTATGTTGAAGCATTTGGCCTGACCCGGATCTCCACGATCGATACTCCTATCGTGTCTGGCGCTTTTCTCACCGATGGGACAATCAACTTGGCGATTCTTGACTTCAAGAACGACCAAATCGCCGGCGTGGAGCGGGGTCAAGACTGGACGGGTATTCACCACATCGGGTTTGAGGTTGAAAACTTGGAAGAAATCGCGCAGAAGCTAGCCGGTGCCGGCGCCACTCCCCGCACTGACATCAACCAAGCCCTCGGTCTCGGCAGTGGCCACCAAGGTAATGCCGAGGTCAGATACAGTGGTCCTGACGGTGTTACTTTCGACGTCTCGCAGACGGGCTGGGTCGGCACCGCACGTCGTCCCGGAAAGAAAGGGGACAGCCAATGAAATTTATCTTGCATATCGGGGGGCGAATCCGCCACTAGCTCGAGATGAATAGGACGGAGGGCGCTTACTCCTGCCTGGTGAAGACGAAGTGCTCGTCCATCTTCTGTCGGGCGTCCTGCATAAAAGTCACATAGCGGTGGAAACCACCGTTGTAGTTCCCGTCCTGCCGGCGGTTGGACTCGCCCTCGAAGTTGTAGTAGCCGGGCGTACAGTCCCGGTTGCGGCTGGTCTTGCCCCGATGCTTGATGACTTCCTGGACCCACCACTCCTCGGCCTCGGGCGTCGGGTCTATCGACCGATAGCCGTTGCGGCGGACATGGTCGATGCAGGCCGCGATATGGTCGCCCTCGGTGTTGAGAATATCCGTCAGATTGAATTGGAACGAAGACTGATAGCCGCCCATGATGAACAGATTCGGGTAGCCCTGGGTATGCAGACCAAACAGGGTGCGGATGCCGCTGCTGTATTTGTCGGTCAGGTCGAGCCCGCCCACGCCCGTGATCCGGTTGTAAATGCCGGTCTTCTGGACCTCAAAGCCGGTGGCATAGATGAGCAGGTCGAGCGCGTACTGCTTGCCCTCAAACACGACTCCCTTTTCAGTGATCTCGCTGATGCCCTTGCCGTGGGTATCGACGAGATGGACGTTGGGCCGGTTGAAGGTCGGCAGGTAATCATTGTGGAAGCACGGCCGCTTGCACATGAACATATACCACGGCTTGAGCGCGTCGGCGGTCGCTCGATCCTGCACGATCTCGTCTATGCGCTGGTGAATGCGCAGCATGTAGTCGATGTTGGCGTTCTCCTGGCGGCGGATGATCTCCTCGCGGGGCAGAGCGGCGCGCTGGACCTTCTGTTCCTCGGTCAACTGCGGGTCCATGATTTTGCGCATAATGTTCCGCCGCTCGGTCTGCCAGCCGGGCGTCAGCTTGCGGGCCCAGTTGGGGTCGGTCGGATGATCGTCGCGGATGTCAATCGAAGACGGCGTGCGTTGGAACACGTATAATTCCCTGGCCGCCTCACCCAGGCCGGGAACCGCCTGGACCGCGGTCGCCCCGGTGCCGATAATCCCGCCGACTTTGTCTGCCAGACCCGACAGGTCCTCCCCGGCATAGTCGTAGTCCCAGCGCGAGGTATGACAAGGAGTGGCCCCGAAAGGACTCCATGCCGGCGATCCTGGTCAGCTTCGGCTTGGACAGGGTGCCATTGGCACAGATCACGAACTGCGCCCGCATATGGTCGCCCCGGTCGGTTCGGATATGCCACAGCTCTTCTTCTTCGTCCCATAGCGTGGACGTGACCGTCGTCTGGAAGACCGCTGACTTGTACAGATCGTATCTCTTGGCGATTGCCTGGCAGTGGGCGTAAATCTCGGACCCCTTGGCAAAGCGGTCTTTGGGCACATAGTCCATCTCGTCGAGCAGCGGCAGATAGTCATACGACGGCACGTCACACGCCACGCCAGGGTAGCGGTTCCAATACCAGGTGCCGCCAACATCGGCTCCGCGTTCCACAATACGGATGCTCTCCACCCCACATTTGCGCAGCCGGGCAGAGGTGAGCAGGGCGGAAAAGCCGCCGCCGATGAACAGGCATTCCACCCTGTCGTTGAGGGGCTCACGCGGGACAAGCGGGCCGCCGTAGGGATCGTCCTCGTAGTGCGCCAGCCCGTCGGTCAGGTCCGAGGTGTACTGCGCCGTCCCTTCCGGTCGGTAGCTCAGCCGGAGATTCCGCTCCTCGGCAAACTTCTGTTTGATGGCCTCGTAATAGGCTTGCGGCTTGGGGGATGGCGAGAGCCAGCTCAGGGGGTCAATCAGGGGCTTTTCCATTATGCCCGACGGTTCAGCCATATATTTGCTTCCTCCCTCTCTCATTCCGCGGGATCATCGTCGGTGACTCGATACCACTCCCAGCGCAGTCCCTGCGGTTCCAAGGCCCACACCTTGTTCTGGGTTGCATGGCAACACGTCTTCTTGTTCTGGACCTCGGGCATAATACCCGCGGCCTCGAACCGTGCCGTAGCAGAGGCAATCTCGGCCTCATCAAACACCTCGACCCCGAGATGATTCAGGCGCTCCTCAGCCTCCGGGTTCTCGAGCAAGACCAGCTTGAGTGGCGGCGTGTCAATCGTAAAATTGGCATAGCCTTCTCTCAGTTTGTGCGGTTTGACGGCAAACAGCTTCGAGTAATACTCGACCGCCTCATCGAGGTCACGAACGTTGAGCGCCAGTTGGAGTCGCATAGCCCTGCTCCTTCCGGGGTAATGATCCCCGATAACACATCCTAATTGCAGAATAGTATACAGACCTGTGACAAAAACCTAGTCATCTCAATACGCGACCGATGGGATCGTGTTATGTGGAGCGGATTATATAGAACTTTAGTCCGAGAGGAACGTCTAAATGAGTTCACCTTCCAAGGCATCGACTGGCAGCGAATTTCGACCTGCACAGCTCAGAATCCGCACCGGACAAAAACGGTATCTAGACCGCCACCGATGTTGAAATCCAACGTCGATTCAACGAACTCAGACGCGAGCTTCTAGGCCATCGTGTAAAGCTTCCTGATCGGTGGCTCGCCGCGATGTCCGTATTCCTGACGTTACTCGGCGTTATTGTCATCGCTCATTGTTGGCTATTTCGGTTTTCAGAGATTCGAGGATATTAAGACCAAGGCCGAGGGATATATGAATACGGCCAAGGAACGTGCGGAAGAAGTCAGATCGCTTTGTCAATCTGATCAGAGGGAAATATGCGGAACTGGAAAATTTGGACGCCGAGAGGGTATCAGTGAAAATCTGGACTGCGGCCCTTAGGGCTGCGGAAAGTGTCCAAGAAGGACCCCGCAGCGCATCCCTGATAGACCAAGCTATTGCCGCTACCGCCGTCCAGCTTCAGGGGCAGGAAAAAATCGAAGCAGCTATAGAAATGTGGCGCTATATCGCCAATGTCGCCGGAGGGAGATAGATAGCCAGCTCCAGGCGCGAGCATGGTTCTCTGTCGGCTATCTCCTACAGTGAAGAAGATAATTGGAAAGAAGCGATAGATGCCTACAACGAGGCGATTCAGCTGAATCCTGACATGGCTGAGGCTTACAATAACCGAGGCAACGCGAAGAACGGTCTCGGTCAACACGAAGCCGCCCTTACGGACTACGACGAGGCGATTCGACTAAAGCCCGATATGGCCGAAGCCTATAACGGCCGAGGCAACGCGAAGAACTATCTTGGCCAATACCAGGCTGCTCTTATAGACCTCGACGAATCGATTCGACTGAAGCCCGACTATGCTATTGCCTATAACAACCGAGGCAACGCGAAGAGGGGCCTCCGTCAACACGCCGCCCTTGCAGACTACACCGAGGCGATTCGGCTGAATCCTGACATGGCCGAAGCCTACAATAACCGAGGCGTTGCGAGGAACGACCTTGGCCAATACGAAGCTGCTCTTGCAGACCTTAATGAGGCGATTCGGCTAAAGCCCGCCTATGCCAATGCCTACAACAGCCGAGGCATCACGAAGAGTGGCCTCGGCCGCCTGAACGAGGCTCGTGAGGATTATCAGAAGGCGTTCGCCTTGGCTCAAGAGTCTGGCGACGAAGCCCTGATAGCACGAGTGAAGCGCAACCTCAGTCAGCTCGACAACGACCAAGCTCCATGACCGAAGCGTCATTATGCTGGAGCCTGGTCGTACTCACCCGCCCCCGATGAAGCCGTCGGAGCCGCGTGCTATATCGAACCCCATTCATCGCTCGGTGAGGAGGACTTGATGTACCGCTTACTCCGTCTTTGTGGCCTCGTATTTCTGGCTCCGGCTCTGGTTCATGCCGCCGTGCTTGAGATTCCCGGCAATGGAGCCAAACTGTCGGGCATCGGGGTCATCTCGGGCTGGAAGTGTGTGGCCAGTGGGCCGCTGACGGTCCGCTTTAACGCTGGCGACCCGATTTCCCTGCCGTACGGCAACGAGCGGTCCGATACCGCCGGGGTGTGTGGCGACACAAACAACGGCTTTAGTACGGTCCAAAACTGGGCGCATCTGGGTGATGGGACTCACACCGCTGTGGTCTACGATGGTGAGATGGAATTTGCGCGGAGTACATTCGAGGTGGCGACCACCGGGGAGGAGTTTGTGAGAGGCGCGAGCGCCCAGGTCCGGGTGCTGGATTTCCCCGCGCCAGGGGAGAGCGTGCGGTTTGAGTGGAACCAGAGTACGCAACACCTGGAGATGGCGCTCGGGCCAGAGGGCGAGGGGCTGATCGACAGCCTCGCGATGGAATTTGTGCGGATTGACGCCGGCACGTTCCAAATGGGATCGCCGGCGGAAGCGGAGGACCATGAAGAGGATGAAACACTCCACCAGGTGACGATCAGCCAGCCGTTTTACCTGGGGAAATACGAAGTCACCCAAGCCCAGTGGCGAGCGGTGATGAGCGACAATCCGTCGTTTTTCCGCAACTGTGGCGATACCTGCCCGGTAGAGGGGGTCTCCTGGGAAGAGGTCGAGACCTTTATCGCGGAGTTGAACGCCCGGACGGGAGAGACGACCTACCGGCTGCCGACCGAAGCGGAATGGGAGTACGCGGCCCGGGCCGGGACGCAGACGCGGTACCACTTTGGCGACGCGGAGTCCGAACTCTGCCGGTATGCCAATCATGCCGACAGCAGCACGGGCCTGAGATGGCGCAACACGACCTGTTCGGACGGTGTCGCCGACGAGCCCGCCCCGGTCGGGAGTTATCAGCCCAACCAGTGGGGGCTGTATGATATGCACGGCAACGTCTGGGAGTGGGCGGCGGACTGGTATGGAGACTACCCCGCCGGTCCGGTTACAGACCCCCAAGGCCCGGCCACGGGCAGCAGCCGGGTTGGTCGCGGTGGGGGGTGGCGCAGCACCGCCCCTTCGTGTCGGGTGGTCAATCGCTTCCGCTATGAGCCGAGCGACCGCAACATCAGCCTCGGCTTCCGTTTGGCAAGAACGATTCCGTAGCCTCATTTCAACGCCGAAAAGGCGATCAACGGCTGGTCCCTCAGGAAGTCGTCCCAGAAGGGATCGTTGCGCTGGTCTGGATGCAGCGCGACGGCGACCCATTCAAAAGCCCGCAACCCGGCGGCCCAATAGACGCACCGCCGGATATTCTTTAGACTGCTCGCTCATTATGTCGAGCAACCGGTTGCGGAATCAACGCCAGACCGGGAAGTCAGGACCGAGGAGACACGCATGAGCATCGACCTGTTGGACGCTGACCCAAAAGAAAAATTAGGCTTTGACCCGGCTGAGCTTCGGGCCAAATATCGCTACGAGCGCGACAAGCGGCTGCGCGAGGACGGCAACGCCCAGTACCAGGAAGTCGCTGACGAATTTGCCAGCTACACCGACGACCCCTACACCGAGTGGACCGAACGCGCCCCGCTCACCGACGAGGTGCAGGTGGCCATCATTGGCGGCGGCTTCGGCGGGCTGCTGATGGGCGGCCGGCTGCGCGAGGCCGGCTTCAACGACCTCAGGGTGATTGAGAAGGCCGGCGACTTTGGCGGCACCTGGTATTGGAATCGCTATCCCGGTGCCATGTGCGATGTCGAGTCGTACTGCTATCTGCCGCTGCTCGAAGAGTTGAACTACGTCCCGAAACACAAATACTCGTACGCGCCGGAGATCTTTGAACACAGCAAGGCCATCGCCCACCACTACGACCTGTACACAAACGCCTGCCTCCAGACCGGGGTGAGCGACATGCGCTGGGACGACACGAGCGGGCGCTGGATTATTCATACCGACCGGGGTGACGCCATCCGAGCCCAATTCGTGGCCATGGCCAACGGGCCGCTCAACCGGCCCAAGCTGCCGGGTATCCCAGGCATCACCACCTTCAAGGGCCATACCTTCCACACCAGCCGCTGGGACTACGACTATACCGGCGGCGACTCTGAGGGGAACCTGACCGGCCTGGCCGACAAACGGGTGGCGATTATTGGCACTGGCGCGACCGCGGTCCAGTGCATTCCCCACCTCGGCGCGGGAGCCGAGCATCTGTACGTATTCCAGCGCACCCCCTCGTCAATCGATGTGCGCAACAATCAGGCGACCGATTCGGACTTCGCCGAGAACCTCGAACCGGGCTGGCAGCAGCGGCGCATGGAAAACTTCAATATTCTGGTCAGCGGGGGTAACCAGGACGAAGACCTGGTGGCGGACGGCTGGACCGAGATTTTCCGCAACCTGACCGGCATCGCCGCCAAGACGGCCTCCCGCGAGCTGGGTCGGCGTCTCTCCTCACGGGAGAAGGGCGAACTCATGGAGCTGCTCGACTTCCAGAAGATGAATCAGGTTCGCTCCCGGGCCGAAGCCATTATTAATGACCCGAACACCGCCGAGGCGCTCAAGCCCTGGTACCGACAGTTCTGCAAACGGCCCTGCTTCCATGACGAATACCTGCCGACCTTCAACCGGTCGAACGTGACCCTAGTCAATACCGACGGCAGGGGCGTCGAGCGTATCACCGAGCGGGGCATTGTGGCCAACGGGACCGAGTACCCGGTCGATTGCATCGTCTTCGCCACCGGCTTCGAGGTCGGCACCAGCTACACCCGCCGGGCCGGCTACGACATCATCGGCCGCAACGGCCTCTCCCTCAGCGACAAGTGGGCCAACGGCTGGCGCACCTTGTACGGACTCCAGGCCAACAGTTTTCCGAACTGCTTTTTCCTCGGCTTCACCCAGACGGCCCTCTCGGTGAACGTCCCGCATGCCCTGAATGAGCAGGCCAAGCATGTGACCTATATCCTCGATCAAGCCCGCCAACGGGGCGCAACGCGGATTGAGGCTACGCTCGAAGCCGAAGAACTCTGGCTGGCCGAGATGCAGGACAAGGCGCGTATCGCCGAGCGGTTCTACGCCGAGTGCACGCCCGGCTATTACAACAACGAGGGCAAACTTGATGCCTCCAACGGGTTTTTTGCCGGTACCTACGGGGCCGGGCCCATCAGGTTTTTCCGCATCCTTGACGACTGGCGTTCCACCGGCCGGCTGGAGGGCGTGGAACTCACGTAGCCGTGCCAGCCTACCGCGCCAGCCGCGGCACCCTGAACGCGTTTGGTTTTGGCGCCGTCGCCAGTGGCGTGAAGAACCACGTCTTCGGTGGCTGGGTACTAGTCTACTACAATCAGGTGCTGGGGCTGGAGCCGGCGCTGGCCGGGCTGGCCTTGGCGCTGGCGCTGGTGGTTGACGCGGTCACCGACCCGCTGGTCGGCGTCTGGTCGGACCGGGCGCGTACGCGCTGGGGCCGGCGCCACCCCTTCATGTATGCCGGCATCCTGCCGTTTGCCGTCTCGTTCCATGCCCTGCTCCAGCCGCCGACCGATATGAGCCAAAGCGGCCTGTTCGTGCGGCTGCTGTGTCTGGCCGTGGCCGTACGGGTGTCGATGACCTTATACGAAATTCCGCGGGGCGCCCTCGGCCCGGAACTCACCAAGGACTACGACCAGCGGACGCAACTGATCGGCTGGAGTACCTCCTACGGCTGGTTCGGGGGAGCCGGGTTTGCCTGGTTGACGCTGGCCTTTTTGTTGCCGGAGACGGCCGAGTATCAGGGCTCGCGGGCCTATCTGAACCCGGACGGCTATCGGGACATGGCCTGGATCGGGGGACTGATCATTTTTGCGGCCGGCATGATCTCAACGCTCGGCCTGCATCGGCATATCCCCGCTCTGCACGTTCCCGAGGCCGACGCTGGCGTGGGGTTCAGCCCGCGCAAGCTGGGCCGGGAAATCGTCGAGACGCTGTCGAATCGCTCGTGGTTGATGTTGTTTGCCGCGGGGCTGGTGTTTGCCTTATACGTCGGCCTGCACAGCAATACGGACCGCTACTACGACCTGTATTTCTGGCAATGGACTCCCGAGCACGTCCAGATTTTTCCCGTTGTCCATATGTTCATCGCCATGAGTTGCGGACTGCTGGCCTATCCGCTGACACGCGGGCGGGACAAGAAGCAAATCGCGATCGGCCTGTTTCTGCTGTCGGCCACGCTGGGGCCGCTGCCGGTCGTGCTGCGGCTGCTCGACCCCCTGGTGTCCGTGCCACTGTTTCCGGCCAATGGCAGCGACGTTTTATGGTGGCTGCTCTTGCTGCACAGTGCGTTTCTGGTGTCGCTGGCGGTCGTTGGTTTTATCCTGGTCGGCTCCATGACCGCGGATATCGTTGAGGAAAGCCAGCGCAAGACCGGGCGGCGCAGTGAGGGTCTGTTGACCGCGGGGCCGGCCCTGGCGCAGAAGATGGTCAGCGCCGGGGGCGTGTTCGTCGTGGGCCTGCTGCTGTCGGTGTTCGGCTTCTCGGTCGCGAATCCGAGCGTGGAGGCCATGCAGGAGCCGATACGTAATCTCGCTATTTTCCATGTCGCCCTCAGCCTGACACTCCCCTGGATTTCGATCTACCTGGTCGGCAAATACACCATCACCCGGCACGGCCACGGGCAGGACGTGCACAGCCTCGGCTACACTGAATCGGGGGAGGCCTGACAGACGCCTGCCGTTGTATCGAAAGAATTGCTCATCCGTGCGTCACCACGTATAGTCGCGCTATGGACCCACAGACAATCGAGCAATGGAAAGCCGGGGTCGCCTTTGAGCGCGGCAGAACCGCAGCGCCCGCCGGGTTTCCGGCCCTGCCCGACATTCCGGGTGGGCGCTACTGGGAGCCGGAGTTCTTTGCGCTGGAACGCGAAGCGCTGTTCAAACAGGGCTGGCTGTACGTCGGGCATACGGATCAACTGCCCGAGCCCGGCAGCTTCATCGTCTGGCGCCGGACGGGAACCCCCATCCTGGTAATCCGGGGTGTGGATCGCCAGATTCGGGCCTTCTACAATACCTGCCGTCACCGGGGTGCCCCGGTGATGCAACAGGATTCAGGCACGGCCGGTCGTTTCTTCAGTTGCGGCTATCACGGCTGGACGTATGACACGACCGGAGCCCTGACGGCCGTTACCGACCCGCGGGACTGGGTCAATCCGGACCTGTCGTGCCGCAGCCTGGTCCCCGTACGGTGCGCGTTGCTGGGCAACTGGATCTTTGTGTGTGAAGCGGCCGATATGCCGTCCCTGGAGCATTTTCTTGAGCCGGTCGCGCGCTATTTTCGCCATCTGCCCCTGCACGACCTCCGGCTCGTCCATCAGCACAGTGTCGAGGTACGGGGCAATTACAAGGTCGTTTTGGAAAACTTCCTGGAGGCGTATCACTTCCGGTTATTACACCGCCGCACCACCGACCGCATCTTCGATAACCTGGCGACCAGCCTGCATCTGTGGGAGCACGGCCACTCGATGATGCTCTCGCCCAACCGCCGCCCGGACTGGGTCGATCCCGGAACCGTCGGCATGCCCGAGATGGCCACCGCCACGACCATCGAGCGGGACCATAATCCCAGTTATCACCTGTTTCCGAACCTGATCGTGCCGATCGCGCCGACCGGCATTCCGGCCGTTGCCTTCTGGCCGCAGAGCGTGGACCGCACCATCCTGGATGTCATCTGGTTTGCCCCGGACTGGGGCGACGGCGAGCGCCATCCGCTGTGGGAGACGCGCATCGCGAACTTTGATCGTATTGTTGATGAAGACATCGCCTTTGTGGAACCCATCCAGGAGTCACTCACCTCGCCTGGGTTCCGTGGGGTTCCGCTCAACTACCAGGAGCGGCGTATTTATCACTGGCACGCAGAGCTGGACCGGCGTATCGGCATAGAGATCGTCCCCGAGCGCCTGCGCGTCCCGCCCGTCCTTGATGACTGGATTGAGCGGGACTGAGGGCCACTGCGGCCCGACGCTGAGCGGATTTGTGAATGGGCATGTCGAGCCGGGAACCAAGGTCTATACAGACGAACACAGTGGCTATAACTAGGTGCCAAACCGGGAAGTGGTGCGACACGGCGCTAAAGAATACGTCAACGGCATGGCCCACACGAACGGCATAGAATCCTTTTGGGCGCTACTCAAACGTGGCTACTACGGCACGTATCACAAAATGAGTGTGAAGCACCTGAGCCGCTATGTGAATGAGTTTGCAGGCCGTCACAACCAACGTCCGCTTGATACTGCCGTACAGATGGAGTGTATGGCGCGGGGGCTTATGAATAAACGGTTGCGGTATAAAGATTTGATTCAGGGATAAGTGCGGTCTCCCCGCACGTGCAAGTATACGCCTATCTGAAAACAGCAAGGTGTTGCTTGGCACATTCTAAGTCTATTTCCAAGTGATTGACCATGCGTTTAATGTGGCCTTTTTCAATTTCAGGGTCTTTTTTGCCGTGCTCCCCTTTTGGCAGGTGATACGTTTTTTCCTTGTACCAAACCCGCTGTTTATGCTCTTTTTTCTCTATTGAATAACCAGGAGCACACTCGTCGAGCATCTTACGTATCTTGCTCATACGAGCGCGCCCTGAAGTTGCCATAGGTTAAGCAGCGAGGTCCAGTTCAGGCAGTTGATGGCACTCAGCATCAATGGTGTTATACTTCGGTGCGCTCTTCACTTTCTTGACAATTATTTTCATTTCCGTATTTTTTGCGGACTTCTTATGTAGCCCTTTCTCTGTGTACCTTTCTTTTCTCACCCGTTCGACAGCATACCACCATTCTTTTTCTGCTGGGCTGCAAACCTCATTGAAGAAATTTTGGACCTCTTGCCTGAATTCGTTGAAAGTCTTCGCCTCTAAAGCAACATCAAAAAGAACGGCCTTACAGGTATTCTTGAATTTGGCATACGCCTTGAGGGCACTTTCTGCGCCTTCTGCAATGCCTCCAGGCTGGACTCCGGTTATCCAGACCTCCCCTTCTTCTTCGGGACCGCGCTCAAGTAATGCCCGACCTTGTGCCTCGATATCTGCTAGAAAACCATCACCGTAGACCAGGTCTTTGAACGTAAACAGAAGTGGCAATCTGTCCATCTTCATTTCTCCTTTTGCGAGCACCCGCTTGTGAACAAAGAGCGTTAAAGAGTGCTAACGCATTGATATAACTTCCGTTTATTTAGGGGTAAAATAGGTCACGTTGTTGTGAATGGCAAGGGGCGTGCAACCAGGAATTTTTCATTGCCGGCGGTGCGGACCTGAGCAGGAGGGTGGCACGCTAATAAGATCGGCATCGGGCAAGGTCGATTTGTTTCCCCGCGAACGTGGCGTAAGGGTGAGCGGTTGGGGTGGGTAACAATTCCCTCCAGGGAGGGGAGCGGGGGGACATCCCCTCCCTGGAGGGGTGCCGCGTCAGCGGCGGGGTGGGTTACCCGGCGGCCCCAGAGGAGTTGCCGGATTACGCTGCGCTCATCCGACCTACGGGATTGCGGCGGTAATGCCATAGAAACGCAGGGCATTCGTCCCCAGGACCTTGCGCTGGTCAGCGCCGGGGGAGTAGCGGCGATACTCCGCAAATTCGAGCCCCGCCCCACGGCGCAGCGAAACATGGCCACCGGGACGGCTACCAAGAAAGCGGCGTCTGGTCTGAATGCGTAATGTTTCCAGCCGAGACAAATAGTCTGCGCTGAATAAGGGTGGTAACGCCTGGGCTCCTATTCGCCTGGGTCACTGGCTCATATCGGAACTTATACCAGCGATATTTCTTTGTCGATTTAGTGATATATCTTCTAGCCGAGAGGATTTTTACACCATCTCAATATGGAAAAGGCAGTGATATATCCCCCAAGAGCAGTCTGGAAGGCGTTCCCGGATGCCGTGTTGCTAGCTGATGAATTGGCAGTCAAGCAACATCCCGACTATTCCCGTGCGAAGGCGGGTGATGTGAGGGCCGCGACGAGCCTGGTCAGTCAGATGGTTGACGAAACAGGGGTTGATACGGTTCGGACGTTGATCGCTCACGTCGGTACGAGCGATACGCCCATGTTCGTCAGCGCTCACGCTTACGAACGCCACGGTGTCAACGCAATTCCAGGCGCGTTGGCTTCATTCCTGAGCGAACGGACCGGTATCCCGTATGAGACTGTCGTTGTGCAAACCAATATCGTTTCCCATACGAGTGCGGATGGTTATGGTCGCCTCGCCCGTCAAGCCTGTTTCGGGGGTCAGGTCGATAGGGGCCGTGAATACGTGATGGTGGAGGACGACTTCGTCGGGCAGGGAGGCACACTGGCGAATCTGCGTGGCTGGATAGAGAAACAGAGAGGCAGGGCTGTCGGAGCCATTGCGCTGACCGGCAAACCCTATTCCGCTAAACTGAGCCCATCAAAGGAGCAACGCTATGAACTCCGACAACGACACGGAGCGGACTTTGAAGAATGGTGGCAAGAACATTTCGGGCACTCCTTCGATTGCCTTACTCAATCGGAGGCTCGGTACCTCACCCGCTCCCCGGATGTTGACACCATACGAAATAAACTTGCTGCGGCAAAGCAAGAAGGAAGTAGCCGAGGTCGCACGCGCAATCCTCACGGATAAAAACGACGCGTAAAATGAATTCCGGGACTTCTTGTAACTTTCACGATCGATTCAAAGCGCTGACTGACAACTCGCCATTTTGCTGGCAACGCCGTCTCTTTCACGAGTATTTTGCCAAGGGCGCTATTCCTGCCGCGCTGGATATCCCAACCGGTCTCGGCAAGACTTCCGTCATGGTTCTCTGGTATTTGGCGCAAATAACTGGAGCCAAAGTACCCCGGCGTCTCATCTATGTGGTCGATAGACGAGCGGTTGTCGATCAAGCGACGGCTGTCGCCGATGAGATTCGAGAGAAATCGCAAGACTCCACATTACGCGTGAGCACACTACGCGGCCAGTATGTAGACAACCGGGAATGGCTGGCCGACCCGGCTGCACCAAGTATCGTTGTCGGCACAGTGGATATGATCGGGTCGCGGCTGTTGTTCTCGGGTTACGGCGTATCGCGTAAGATGCGCCCCTACCACGCCGGTTTGCTCGGAGCAGATACGCTGGTCGTGCTTGACGAAGCACATTTGGTTCCGCCGTTTGAAAAACTTCTCGAAAGGATTGCAAATGGAGCCGAGGCATTTGGTCCGCGTGAGCACAAGGACAGGGAGATCGTGCCGCCATTCAAGCTGCTTTCGCTGTCGGCCACCGGACGCGAAGATAGCCCGGATAGATTGAACGAAAAAATAGTCTTTCGACTTTCGTCCGAAGATATGACGGACGAAACCGTCAAAAAACGCCTTGAGGCACGCAAGCGGCTGAAAATCCACGTGCTTGATGACGAACCACAATCAGTGCCGCAGCTTGCCGAGCGGGCATATCATCTCGGTAGGAGAGCGGCCCGCGTGCTCGTCTACTGCGACCGCCGAGAAGACGCTGTGAGGGTAAAAGAAGGAGATTGATGAGAAGTGCAAGAAAGCGAATCTCGAACCTGCGTCCGAGCTTCTGGTGGGAGGACGGAGGGTATTTGAGCGGGAAGCCCTCTTTGATTGGTTGAAGAAGTACGGTTTCCTGAGCGATGCCAAAGGAAAGCCTGAGCAGCCGACCTTTCTGATTGCGACCTCGGCGGGCGAAGTCGGCGTTGATTTGGATGCCGACCACATGGTGTGTGACTTGGTTGAGCCGCCTCGCGTGATGCCAGCTACGCCGCCCCTGTCGGATTACGCTCCGCTAATCCGACCTACGGTCTAACTGATAGTTACGGGTTCAATTCCGGTCGCCTCCATGAGCAAAAGATTGTTGAGTAACATCGTATATAATCCCCTCCCTGGAGGGGTGCCACGTCAGCGGCGGGGTGGGTCGTCCCCACGAAGCGCTGTCGGATGACGCTGCGCTCATCCGACCTACGGGGCTTATTTTGATTTCGCCTGTTCCAATTCACCGTAGGTCTTAATGTTGTGATCTTGAACATCGAAGAAATGTGCAAGCCAACGCTGATAAAATAAAATACGGGCTAACTCGCTTCTCTTATAACCCATCGCACGCACTAATTCGTTATGGCACATCATATCCAGAACCCGATGAACGGGCGGTTCGTCTGCCTCAATTTCAAGACGGCGCGCCGTAAATTTGGCTAAGAATTGCGCATCTATCGGCCTTGCTGCGAGTTCCATCTGACGTTCAAGCTCAATAAATTGACGACACAGATCGTCATGGAGACGTGCCTTCGTTGCTGTCCCAACAACAAGGTCGATTGTTGAGAAGACGGTGACGAAGGCTGCTGCGACAGTAGGGTAAAGAAGGTCCGTCTTGTTCAGCAGGGTAAAGAACGTAGCCGAGCCAAAGATGACCCCAATAGCATTGGTGAATCGGTGCAAGAAGTCGAAGAACCTCCGCCGTCGGGCGTTATAACGAATCGACCGCCGAACGCCAAAGAGCAGGTTGTGCCACTTAAAGTCAAGCTGGTCCTGGTCTCGTTTTGCAACAGAGTCGCTCACTGTCTCATCCTAAGACAAATTCGGAAGGTGCAACTCTATGATTAGTCACCCTCGTCTTCTGGTTTTGGCGATGATGGTTCAGGGGGCGGGGGAAGTGTATCGCGTGTATCTTCTAGTATGGGCGTTCGCTCGTACGTCCTTGAATTCTCGCTCCTCTCTCTCTTCTCAATTTGCTCGGGTTTCTCGGGAATTTGCTCAATCCGTCTCTCTTCTTTTTCAGCCATTAGATACATCCTTTCTTCGACTATCTACTATGTTACTCGTTGATAGAAAACCTAATGTCAATGAGGTTGTGTAAGCGATTAGACTACAAGCCCAGCAGTCTTAGGGTGGATCTTCCCCCCATGTACGGACGGTTCGGCACACCACTTAGCGGTCAGACGGCGCACGGCGCGGTAGGTGTCTTCGTCGAAGCCCAGCAGGTCACAGACGACACGGCGGTCGAGATGGGTACGGTTAGGGTCGGCATCGGCTAAGTAGGCAGGCAGCAATTCCATATCCCGAAACTCGTTGAAAATGGCCTCAGCGGTCAACAACTGCTCATCGCTCAGCGTGCAGAAATCGAGCACGGGTAGTGTTTCCACCGCTCGTATCGTTGTTATCCCGCGTCCGGCCTGTTGCCGATTCGCATGCCACCAAAAGGACAATAACCCCAGCGTAGAATTGCACCATACGGCCAAAGCGTGCTCGAAACGGGTGTCAGGAAACATGACGTTGGGCCATGCCCTCCCGCCTATGCTCTTCTGCTCGGTGATTGCAACGGTTAGTGGTTGTGAGTTGAGACGAAAATCAAGGTTGATATGGGAACGACTGGCGGCTTCCCATACCCGAGATGCTTTCTCTTCCATGCCTGGTCTGACCAGCAGTTGCGAGTCTGGAGCGCACACCATCCGCGTCTCGTTTCTGGCGTTGTGATTCCACAGGGCGGGATATGTAGCGGTTGGACTGGCTGCTGCCTTAGAGAACGGACCGCGCGGGAGCCTTCCGATAATGTCAAGGTGGTACAGACCAAGTTCGCCAACTTCACCCAACGGCGTTGTTTTCAATTCCACGGCCAAAGGACCACCGGGCAACCACAGCCTGGAATCCGTCAGAGCATAGGCGGTTTGCGCCAGCGAATAGTCGGCCAGCCGCACACCAGCCCACGTCTCGCCGTCCACGCTGCACAGGGCAGTCAGCATCTCGCCGGTGCTTTCATCCCCAACCATCAACGGCGTCCCACCATATGGCCCATCCTCAATCTGCCTGACGGGTTCGCCGTGATTGAGGCCGGTGGCTATGGCGGCAGCGTGGGCAAAGCCCTGCGGTCTGCGGTTCAGCGATGTGAAATGAATACGCCGTTCAGTGACTTCCCCTTCTGTGAGCTTGCGGGCAATAACCAGGCATTCGGCCATGCCCGTGTCTGATGAGAAGGACATAGCATCACCGGTGGCGGCAATACTCAGCACGGCCACATTGGTGTAGTGTTCCATGATCGTCTGTCGAAAGCTCTGCCACGACAAGCCAGCGGCAGCGGACAGAGGTAGGACCAAAGCCAGCACGCCGCCGGGCTTGAGCTTCTGGTGTCCCAATGCCGCAAAGGCCGAGGCAATACCGGCATTGCCGTGATAGCAGGTACCCTTTGTTAGTTTGGACATCCACTCTGCCATCTCCCTTTGCGTTTCTTCGGTAGTGTCAAAGGCGGCAAAGGCCGCTATGGGTGCATCGGCATAGGCTCCCTCGTGAGTGGTATTCCGGGTAAACGGCGGGTTCATAATCACCAGGTCAAACCCCTCGTCGGGGATGTCGGTAAGAATGTGGGCCGCAGTCTCCTCCCCGGCGCTGCCAGTCCGCTGGGCCGGGTCGCTGGTGTTGATGAGCACCAATTGTTTTGTCGCGTGGAGCAGTTCCAACGAACCAATTTTCACACTGTCGTCGGTCTGACGGCCATAGGCCAGGGTGTACAGCCGCGACTTTCCGAAGCGAACCTGCGGCTGCATTCCTGAGAGTGTCGAACCCGTAATGTGAATCGCAGAGGGCATGACATCGCAGCCGTACAATACTTCTTCCATCATGGCCGGGTGTAACTGAGCCGGGTCGCCACCAGTGCGCTCGTGACGGGTCGCTACCTGTTCATACACCGCCGACAGGAGCGCGCCCGTTCCACATGCAAAGTCGCCGATGCGCAGATTGGCGATAGCGTCAGCATCCGCCCAGTCTACGCCGTCCAACTTGGCGACCGCCAGACGAGCCAACAGGGCTGCGGACGCCGGTAAGGTGTAGAAAGTTGCCAGATATTTGCGGTCGGCAATTAGACGCTGGAAGATGCGTCCGGTCAGGTCGTGGGCGTTGGTAACGCCTGTGGTGGTGATGTCCTGAGCGGTCTTGCGTAGCGTACCCAGGATGCGGGCCGCTGTGTCGGACGGCAACTGCGACACAATATCGCGGGCAATGGCGAAGATGGCCCAATAGTTGATGTCCAGAATGTGGGACCAAGCGGCCAGGATTTCGTTCTGCGGGTTGGTGGCGGATGGACCACACACCAGACGCAGCGGCTTGACGTTGGCGTGCATGCCGGCCAGCCGCTCGTGAAACACCAGCGCGTTAGCGATAATGGCGCAGGCCATACGCCGGGTTTGGGACACGTTGGCCATGCCCAGCAGCCGGGCGACGTGCGCAGCAATGGCCGGGCGTGTTGCAGCCATATCGTGCAGGATAGTCACGGCCCGGTCGATGCCCTCTTTCAGAGCGGTGGCCGCTGCGTCTACCGCGTGCTGGGGAATGGAGACGAGGCGAATCAGGTCAGCCAGGTCGGCCACCGAGCCATTCAGCCAGCCGGCAGTGGGAAAGCGCCGGATGTCTTCACCCGCCTTGGTGAACAGACAGTAGGACAGCCCGGCTTCGGCTATGGCTGCTCGCAAATCATCGGCATAGCCAAGGTCTGCCGGGTAACGCAGAGCAATGGCGGCCTCAATGGAATTGGGTTCGTCTACGACCGCCAAACCGAGCCGGACAGTGGCCTCGGGTTCCACGGTATGAGCTGGCAGGTATTCGGCTTCGACAACAACGGGAGCCCGGTCCGGGGCGGTAATCAGATTGTCAAGCTGGAGCCCAGGGTGTCCGACAATGAGCCGGGTGTGCTCGGCCCGCACGGTACAGCCGGGCAGCATCCTCTTGAGGAGTTCGCCCAAGGCGACGTTGACGCTGGGTTCGGTCTGGCGGGCTTGTTGGTGGGGCATACGCTTCTCTTAACCAAGATTTCACGAAGGAAACTGAACTTCCCCTCGCAACTGACTGATACCATGTAGCGGTTCACTGATCTTTCCGTCTCGTAACAGTTTGAATATCCGCCCACGCAACGCTGCCGGTCGATAGCCTGCGACAGTGTCGAACCGCTCTTTTACCGAATAATTCACAAGCGGGAGGTCTTTCGGGTCCTGGCTCCGAGCGTCGTTGTCGCTGACATATACCGCTCGTGGTTCCTGGCCAGGAATTGTCGTCACTCCCGAATTTGCGTGCAGTATGCCGTGGACCAGGGGGTTGATGGCGATGTCGTCAACTTCCAAATCGGCCAACTCGCTTTTCTGGGATTCCAGCAGCCCGTGGATGGCCGCGTAGTTCCCCTCCTCAATGCGAATACGGTTGACAAGCGCCTTCTTGCATTCAGCAATCATGAACGTCAGCGCGCCGTCGGACAGTCCGTCGAACCAATAGCCTCCGCCGATGTCGCTATGAACGCCGGGAAACCACACTTCCAGAATACGGCCTGGGTTGCCGTCATCTTTGTTGATGAGCGTTGGCTCGAACGACACCCGACTCTCGTCGAGCGATACGATATGCACCGCCCGGTCAATGCGTTCGTTCAAGGTGCCGTTCTCAAAGACAACGTGACTGCTGATACGTTCGCCTTTGCGATGCATACCACCCATCGCGGCAACGGTATCGAACACGCCCAGATAAGGATACGCGGCACTGTGCATGCTCTTCCAAGATCATACTGGCGAATTTCCGGGCCAGTGCCGCGCCACGGCTGAAGCCCAATATGACAAGTGTATAGTCGGACTGGTAGTCTGCCTCTTTGAAGTCCCTCATAGCCTCATTCAGAATTCTTCGGGCATCGCCGAATCTTGGGGCTATAGCCTGATTGATCAGCTTTTGCCCAAACGAGAATAGTCTCCCTAGAAGAGGCACTTGCCACCCGTCTTCCCGTGTCCCAATACCATTGAAGTAGAACGTGCTTTGCTGCTTTCCCTCCGGCGTTCTGGTGTCAGACTCGTCCTCGTTAATCCCCCCTCCCATCAGAATGTGGAGCTTCAAGACGTTACTAATGCTCTCATCTTCCTGGAATTCATCCGCATCGCTGGGCTCGTTACCTGTCCCGTCGAAACTGAAGACCAATGTTTTCCCATCCGCGTCAGCCATCGCACTCACTCCTTTCTCGGCATTGTCCCGTTATCGTAAGTTGGGTATTGCTCCGCACCCTATGAACTACTGAGTCGGCCTGTCAAGGTCGGAAGGTTGCCCGTTCGGCGGGCGTGTAGCTTGGACAGGCTCGGCAACCACAGGGGTTACCCCTACGACAATTGGAGCGCGGCCATCTTGGCCGCAGCCTGCTTCTGCGGGCTGGAAGCCCGCACTCCTAAGCGAATCGGGCAGGCTCGCATGCCTGGATTCCCGCATGCGCGGGAATGACGCCCAAAGAATGATGGTCCGCCTCTACGCCTCAATGCCATAGAAACGCAGGGCATTCGTCCCCAGGACCTTGCGCTGGTCGGCGCGCGGTAACGGAGCGATCCGCTCTTTCAGCTCGGCGGCCACCCCGTAGTCGGAGTCGATATGGGGATAGTCCGAGGCCCAGACGAAATAGTCGGCCCCAATATGCTCGATGATGCGGGCGGTCAGGGTTTCGTCGGGGTCGGCCGAGACCAGGCATTGACGATAGAAATACTCGCTGGGTTTCAGCTTGAGTACGGACCGGCCCGCCAGCGGTGCGTGTTTATGGTCCAGCCGGTCCAGCCAGGCGGAAATCCAGTTGGCGCCGCACTCCAGGACCGTACACTTGAGACGCGGATATAACTCGAACATGCCCAGGGCAATCATCTGGGTAAAGGCCGCCATGACATCAATGGCCAGAAAGGCGAAGTTGAACAGGCCGAAATCGCCCTCGCCCTGGATCCAGTCGCGCCACGACGGCTCGTCGCGCAGGACCACATGAAAGCCGACCGGCATCTCCAACTCCTGAA
The DNA here is from genome assembly GCA_963664395.2 of Binatia bacterium. Lineage (GTDB taxonomy): Bacteria > Desulfobacterota > Binatia > Bin18 > Bin18 > Bin18. Next base: position 1,746,978 of record OY761159.2, read on the forward strand.
CGGTTTCCCAGAAGCGGACAAAGGCGGGATCGTTGAAGTGCTTCCAGCCGCGGGCCACCATGTCCGGCGAGAGAAACACCCCGACGCAGCCGTTCTTCTTCGCCCAGACGACTTCTTCAACCGCACCGTCCGGATCAATCAAAGAGATATGCGCGATGGGATACAGCCGTTTTTTATTCTCGCTACAGAAATCGATGATCCAGCGGTTATACGCCCGCGTGTAGGCGGTGGCGAGTTTCGGGTCGGTCACCCAGCCTTCCCAGACAATACCAACGGTGGGGTAGAGGAGGGAGATATCAATGCCCTCGCTGTCCATGACTCTGAGGCGCGGGACAGGATCATAGCTGCCCGGCGGACAGCCATCGGCATAGGTGCGCTGGCCCGGCGTGAAAAAGGCTTCGGACTCGGCGGCGTCCGAGCCCACTCCGCCCAGCGCGCCCAGGGTTCCGCGAATGACGTTCAGGGGCTTGTTGTCGAACATGAGGACTTCCCAGCCGTTGTCGTCATGTTCGAGGCGCACGGCCCGGTCTCGATACTGCGGGTCGATATATTTCTGCCAGGTATCGAGCGGCTCCAGCACATGGCCGTCAGCATCCACAACCGGTCCCGGACTCTCCGTCGCCATATAACACCTCCTCATTGTGTGATGTTCCCCTTTACTTCCCCACGCCTCACGCTGTCAAGAAACCGACCTCCGACCCGCGTACCGATCTCCTTCCCCATTACTTGACAGTCTCTGAGCAACTGGTTAGGTGGCATCCTTGCGATGACCGCAATCAGCCAGGACCGGTCCGGGCAGGGTGCTCGGACGAGAGGGCCACTCGGAGCTGTCGCCGGCTGAGATGCAAACTGATCGCTGACCACAGGAGGTTCTGATCGTGACCCAACACTATGATGCTATCGTCATCGGTGCCGGCGTGTCCGGCCTGTATGCTCTCTATAAACTCCGCCAACTCGGCCTCTCGGCACGGGTGCTCGAGGCCGGCACCGATATCGGCGGCACCTGGTACTGGAATCGCTACCCAGGTGCCCGTTTCGACTCCGAGAGCTATTCCTACCAATACTCCTTTTCCCAGGAACTGATCGACGAATGGGAGTGGAGCGAGCACTTCTCGGGCCAACCGGAAGTGGAGCGGTATCTGCACTTTGTCGCGGACAAATTCGATCTGAAGCGTGACATCGAGTGCAACGCCCGCGTGGCGACCGTCGTGTACGACGAAACAGACAAGCGCTGGGAGATTGAGACCCACAACGGTGTGCGCGCCCAGGCGCGCTACGTGATCTGCGCCACCGGGCTGCTGTCGGCCCACCAGTTTCCGGACTATGCAGGAGTGAAAGACTTCGCCGGCCTGTCGCTGCACAGCGCCCGCTGGCCGAAAGAAGCGGTCGATTTCACGGGCAAGCGCGTCGGCATCATCGGCACCGGCCCGACCGGTGTCCAGATCATTCAGTCCATTGCCCCCGAGTGTGAACAGCTGACCGTTTTTCAGCGCACCGCGAATTGGTGCACCCCGCTGCGTAACCGCCCGATTAGCGCCGCGGAGCAACGAGAACTCAAAAAAAACGCGGATGATATTTTCGCCCTGTGCAAACGCACCTGGGCCGGCTTCATTCACGAACCGGACACGCGCGCCGCGCTGGACGTGCCGAGAGAGGAGCGCCTGGCCCGCTATCAGGAATTATACGAGCGCGGCGGGTTCGCGCTGTGGTTGGGCAATTACAGCGATTCATTCATGTCACAGCAAGCCGCGGATGAGGTCGCCGCGTTCCTGGCCAACAAGATCCGCGAGCGCGTCACCGACCCGGTGCTGGCCGAAAAACTTATCCCGAAGCATACCTTCGGCACCAAGCGCTGTCCGGGCGAGAAGAATTACTACGAGACCTTCAACCGTGACAATGTCAGCCTGGTTGATCTGCGCGACACGCCGATCACGAAGATCACCTCCAGCGGAGTCGCAACCGGCAACGCGGTGCACGAACTCGACGTGATTATTTATGCCACCGGCTTTCATAGCGTGACCGGCGAACTGCTGCGGATGGATATCCGTGGCCAACACGGGCGTAGCCTGCAAGAGCACTGGTCCGACGGGCCACGCACCAACCTGGGCGTGCAGTTTTCGGGCTTCCCGAACCTGTGGGCCATTATGGGGCCGCACAATCCGGCGGTGTTCTGCAATATCACTCGCTGTGCCGAGAGTAATGTCGAGTGGATCGTCGACTGCATCCGCTATATGCGCGAGCACGGGTTCGAGACCATGACCACAACCGTCGCGGCCGAAGACGCCTGGACCCAGCGCTGCTATGACTCGACCCAAGGGCTGCTTATCAATGAGATGCAGGATTCGTGGTTCTTCGGCAGTACCAATCCCGAGAACGTGCGCGGCCGCTTCCTGTTGTTTGCCGGCGGCGTGCCGCTCTACCGGGAGATATTCGCCGACGTGGCGGCCAAGGGCTACCAAGGCTTCGAGCTGCGCTAAAGCGTTCTGGCTCTGAGTGCGCTGCGGACAGGTGCTGCTCAATCCGCAGGCGCGGTCTGACACGGGGGGTAATGTCAGGTTCATGCGGGTCGCGCACCATTTATCCCTCTGACCGGAGGCCCGTGACCGGAGAAAGCAACAGCTATGGCGGAACAGCGGATATTTACTGAACGCGACGACCGCTTTCACTCTGACGAGATGGTCGGGGACTGGTGGTCAACGGAGACGGCCTGGTTTTCATTCGCTCACCCGGAACGGCGCCTGGGCGGTTGGTTGTATACGCTGGCGCGGCCCAATATCGGCACGGTCGCGGGCGGGGCCTGGGTCTGGGACGCTTCGGCCCACCTGCCCTGGGAAGCCCTGTATTCGGCAAACTACACCGCCCTGGAACTCCCACGCGATCAGGACTTGAACGACATTACGTTACCGACCGGTGTTTCGATTCGGGTGATCGAACCGTGTATGTCCTACGCACTGGGCTATAACGATGCGCCACGTTTGCAGGCAGCGCTGCGTTTTGAGGGCGTGATGCCGCCCGAGCCGCTGACCAGCACGGGTTCGACTTTTGGGCGTTCGCATCATTTCGATCAGATCGGACGGGTGAGCGGAGAAATCATTCTGCACGGAGAAACGATCCCTATTGACTGTCTGGCCGTGCGCGACCGCACCTGGGGACGGCGGCGCGAGGACCGCCCGCGTCAGGCGGCCTATGTCACCGGTGTGGCCACGGCCCGGCACGGCTTTCTCGCCGTCACCAACGTGGAGGCAGACCGGAATCCCGTCGCGTATGGCTTTCTCCACCGCGATGGACGGACGCGACCTCTGACGCAGGGCGAGCGCCGGGTTGAGCGGGATACAGCAAACGGCTGGATCACCCGCGTCGAGATTCAGGCGCGCGATACCGAAGGCCGGGCGCTCCATGCTATCGGTGAGCCGTTGAGTCGGATTGTGATTAATCGGCACACGTTTATCGATATCAACAGCCTGATTCGCTGGGAGATCAATGGAGAAGGCGGCCACGGGGAGGACCAGGACATGTGGCCCGTTCACCGCTGGTCCCGTATGCGGCGTAACGCCCGGACAGCAGACAGAGGGAACATCTGATGGCGGACTATGTGCAACTGGCGCCGGACGCGCTCCTGGAACGCATCGCCCGCACGCTCAAAAAAGAGATCGGCCCGGCGGTTGAAGCCGTCTCCCCCAAGACGCAGGCGTTCATGGCGTCGGTGGTGTTGCAAAAACTCGCCGGTCAACTACGGCTGGCTGACGAACACGCCGCGGCCGGCCGACGCGATTTGCAGGAACTCGCGACAGAGCTGGCCGGAGAACTCGATACAGCCTCAGTGGACACGCCGCCTTCCCTTCGGGCCGCCGTGCATACTGTGCGCCAAGACCTCGATACGGCGAGTGTGTCCCGTCTGATTGAAACCCTATATGCAACCCGGTCCGAGCTGGGTGAGGAACGCTTTGAGAGCCTCATCGGTCGCGTTCGCACCCGGCTGCGCGCCCGCATTGACCGCGAGATGGTGTACGCCGCATGACACAGCAGGCTCCTGACGATCAGGCTATGGCGGAACGCATCCGCCGGTATATTGAGACACAGCTACCGGACGCCTCGGACCTGCGCCTCGAAGCAATGGAGCGCATTGCCGTGGGCTGGTCGCATGAAACCTGGCTCTTTGACGCGCATTGGACGGAGGGTGGCGTTTCAAAAACGCAGGGCCTGTGCCTGCGGCGCGATCCCGGTAATGCGTTGTTGCGCCACTTCTCTGACCTCGGGGTGCAGTTTCAGGTTCTCCGCAGTTTAACGTCCACGCCCCTCCCCACCCCCAAGCCGTACTGGTACGAGAGCGATACCAGCATTCTCGGCAAACCCTTCCTGGTGATGGAAAAAGTGGCCGGGACCTGTCCCAGCCCGTGGGGTTCGGCCGGTCGGCGCTTTTACGCCGAGGCGGCCGCGCGCGGTACGCTGCCGAAGAGTTTTACCGCCGCACTGGCCAGCCTGCATACGATTGATTGGGAAGCGGCCGGTCTGTCGTTCCTGGGCGTGCCCGAGTCAGGCAACGACTTTGCGCTGCGTGAAGTCCGGAAATGGTGCGAGCTGGTAGAAATCTCTCAGCAGGAACCGCATCCCATCCTCGTAGACCTCATCGGCTGGCTCAAGGCCAACGCCCCGGAGACTCAGCGCCTGACCCTGGTCCACGGCGCTTATCGGACCGGCAACCTGTTAATCGACAACGATCAAATATCGGCGGTGCTCGACTGGGAGCTGCAAGTCATCGGAGACCCGATGTACGACGTGGCCTATGTCCTGACCGACCTCAACCGTGAGGGCAGCGCGTTATTGTCTCACCTCGTTGAGCGGGATGCTTTTTTCCGGGAGTATGAGCAAGCCACCGGAATCGAGATCGACGAAGCGGTCTGCCAGTACTACGGCATGCTGTATCAGTTGCGCTCAGCCGCTTTCTGGATGAGTGCGGCGGGTTTATACGCTTCGGGCCAGAGTGACGACATTCGCCTGGCTCGCACGGCCTGGTCCGTCCCCTTTGTCCTGGAGGGTGCCGCGCGGGCGTTGGGCTATTAGGCGGGGCGGATGTGAAACCCGCCCCCACCGCTTAATGGCCAATGGGACAGAAAGACACCTCACCGACCTGCGTGCGGGTGTCATCATCCACGTCCGTCCGAAATGTCGCGTGTACCCGGTTCACGAATGCGGCCAGGGCCACAGTCATGCACAATTCCAGCAGTTCCTCACGCGGGAAGCGCGCCTCAAGCTCTGCGTACAGGCCGTCGTCCACCCGATTCTCCCGAGTCAACACTTCCGCGTAACGCAGCACCAGGCGGTCCGTGGCGTCAAACAGCGGTGTGGTTTCCCAGTCCGCCATGGCCGCCATCTCCGCATCCGTCAGTCCGACGCTCCGACCGAGCATCACATGCGTCGGCACTCAATAGTGACAGGAATTGAGCTGCGAAGCGCGCAGGTAGGCGAGCTCGCGGTAGCGCGGCGCGAGCTGCGGATCATGATACAGCGCAGTGCCAATAGCGGTCAGCCCGGACAGAAAATCGGCATGGTTCCCAAACAGCTTCATCACATTCAGCACCGGCAGGTTGGGTCCGGCGAAACGCTCATACAGGGCGCGGACTTCCGGCGAAGCGTGTTCGGGCTCAACAAGGGGAATACGTGACATACGACCTCCGGGAAAACGGGGGGTTTTCATCTTCTGCACTCGGCCCGCTGGTCAGACCGGCAATTTGGTCAGAATCTGAAGCGTCTCGTCCTCAACGATTTCTTCGATGACCGGCACCCACTTCTGCCATTCCGGGTCGTGGGCGGCTTTGTCCAGGGTGGACTGAACCGCGTTCGCATCCGGCAGCTCCCAGACATCGACCACGCTGTTCATCCGACCAATCGAATTGAAATAGCTGCCCAGCAGTTTCCAGCCACCCAGCCGGCCCAGCACGGGTGTTACGCCTTGCAGCAATTCGGTAAATTGACCGACGCTGCCCGATTTCAGCTTCACGCTCGCAAACAAATAGACCATACGCTGCCTTCCTCTATAAATTGAATGGAATTGAATGCCGGGAGCGTAACCAGCAGAGAGCCCTTGGTCAAGCCGCACTCCTGAACCCTCAGTCCCCCTCGACTATTTTCCCCCTCTTGAGACGTGTGATGCAAATACCGTGTGGCGTCGCACGTCGAAAACGAGATCGGGAGGGGTTGGAGCCAGCGGAATCCACCCCGGCCCTGCGGGCCACCCCTCCCAAGAGGGGAGTTTTTCCTATCCCCTCCCTGGAGGGGTGCCGCGTAGCGGCGGGGTGGGTTGCCCCCTCACTCCACCCCCGTAATGACAAAGTTCTGCTGCTCCTGCCGCCACTCGACCATCACCGACTGCCCCGTGGAGGGAAAATCTGCCAACTCGAACTCGCCGCTCAATCCCCGTGCAAACTCTTCTCCAAAGGTCGTTACAAACACCGCGCTCCAAGAGAACGGTTCCGTCTCCTCGTCGGCAAAGGCCCGCACCGTGTGCCATCCGTCTCCCAATATGTTCCAGTTCCACAACAGCCCAAACCCGTTGTCATTGTCACCACAGACGCCCTCGGTGTCGCTCCGTTCGGTGCCCGAGCCCGCTTGGGTTGTGATTACTTCTCCGGTGGTTCCGTTGGTAAGCTCAATTCTGACCGACTCAGCACGACAGTGCCACCCGGAAACGACCCCAACTCCACTGTGGGCCGAACCCGGCGCAGGATTCCCCATGATTCCGACTCTTGTGTCCCGAATCGCTCCGGGGTTTGCCACGTCTGCTCTCTGCGAAGCAATGGAAAAATTCTGGCGGGTCTGACTCCATTCCAGGGGTGTACTCTTTCCCGCGGCCGGGAAGTCCTGCACGACATACTCTCCACTGAGCCCTCTGGGGAAATCACCCAACCCCAGCGTGGTCACGCTTATGTCGTGTGCACCCAGGAGGTGCCCCTCGGCAAATGCTTTCACCGTGTGAGCGCCGTCTCCCAATATGTTCCAGTTCCACAGCAGGCTGAATCCCGTCTTGTCGTGCCCGCAGACCCCCACCGTGTCACTCCGGAGGGTTCCCACGGCAGCAGGAGAACGGAAGGTCCTGCCATCGGCAAGCTCAAATTCAATGATCACCTCTCCAGCATCACACACCCAGCCGGAAACCAATCCGATACCACTCTGGGGGGAATCCGGCCCGGGATTTTCCAGGTAACCCACACTCGGCCCTGTTCGAAAATTTGCAACGCTTGTCCGGGTGTTGTTGAGCGCCCTTGCCGCATCTGCCGGCCCTGCCCGCCCGGTCGCCGTCGAGGTGCTTGCCACTCCCAGGGGATCTCCTCCGGGGTCGGGGTAAATCCGGCGTGGGTTGGAAAAAAAATGCACACCCGGGCAATCAGTTCCGGCGGCATCCGCGCACAGTATATTGTACGCCATAATCGTTTTCCAGCGTGCAGATTCAGGTGCTCCGGGGACAAGTCCCCTCAGGTTGACATACCCGTAAGCGTAGGGAAATGCGCTGAAACAGGTGGAATCTTCACATCCACTCTCATAACGGTCATGCCTAAGACCCATGAGGTGACCAATTTCATGGACAAATGTGATTGTATGTGTACCGGAAACAGCAAAAGCGAATCTGCCAGCATTGGCGGGGTTTTTAAAACTGGCATTTCGGTTTGCGACTCCTCCAATTTTTAATCGCATTAATATCGAGATGTCCGCCCGGGTTTGCTCGCGAATGGCATGAATCCCGTCCATATGGCCATCGCTTGAATTATTAAAACGAGTAAGGTCTAAATCGATATCATCCGTCTCCGTATAATTGACCTCTTCTGCTGCAACCAGCTTGAGAGTTATATTCACCCCGCTGTTTTTATATACCTGGTTGGACTCTGCAATAACGAGATCGACGCCTGCCTTGGTCTGCTTTGTTCCGCTCGCGGCAGCACGCAATTCGGATGTGTAGAAAACGGCAATGTTTATCACCGAATGAGGTTCCACTGGCAGGGAGCTGTTTAGATCGGATGATGCCTCTGAGGCCAGTTCTTGCAAGGACGGCAAGAACTCGGCGGTGCGTCTTTCTGAGGGATGGGACTCCTCGTACAGCGGTGAAAATTCAATGCCATCCTCGGGAGTAAGGGGCGAAGAACACTCAACGCTCTCTTCCACTTCCCTGATGACATATTGTTCCCCATCCCACGATTGGATTTGATAGATTCCATCTGACAGTCGCACTGTACCGGACACGGTTTCACCGTTGATGACCAACGCCATCATTCCGAGCGGGTCACCGGCAATCTTTCCCACCACTGCGTATCCGCCGGAGAAGGCCGGGGCGATGTGCTCGATAATGCCGGTGACAACTGTGTCGTCAAACAGGTTCAAGCGCAGAGTTGTACCCGGAGCGGGGTTTGCACTCTGGCCTGTAACTGATGGGGAGGCATCTCCTGCGAGTAGGGCGTTTAAGGAGTCGGCAAGCTCGGTTTGGATATCTCGCAGTTGCCCAAAGTCGATGTCTACGGCCCGGCTGCGTAGCGCGCGCTCATCGAGTGGGCCGGACGGCGACGGTTCATCAAGTGGCGTAAACAGGTCGGCGGTCTGGCCTGTGACCGGGGGCAGGAGCAGCGCGGCCAGCAAGACGGCAGCGCAGGTCCGTCCCAGACGCCGCGGCCCGAACGGGGTAAGAGCCAAAGAGTCTTTCAGAGATTATCTCCCGGGGCACCGGCTATCGTGCCAAACATTATTGAGAAGGTTTGCGTCGTAGACTTGTTGTTTATTAGCCACGGTACTTTTACAGAGTTCCTGTTCTTATTGTGAACTTCCGGCTTCAGCAGCTAGCAGTGATCTAGGCTGCCATGAACGCCGGGGGAGCGGCTTCCTCGGTATCAAACAGCGGATCGGCGCCGAGCTTGCGGAGTTCCGGCATGACCTCTTTGGCGAAGAGACGCATGCTGGCCTGGGCCTCCTCAAAAGGCATGCCGCCAAACTTGAAGGCATTGATACTGGCGCAGCAATGCGGATGGCCGGTAGTGTCTCAGTTTGAATCCTTTGGCTTTCGCTCTCGTATGGCGGACCTTGACTCCGCCTGCCGCAGTGTTTTGGCCTCACTGATAATTTTAGCCGCGCTGATAAAGGGATACTGTGCATAATTTGCCGCCCTTGTCCCTACCAAAATTAGTAGGAAGTGAAAAAAAATGACGCGGGCGTCGAAAAAGATGGGCAGGCAATCGGCGGCGAGGAGAAGCAATTTCAAAGTGAGACACTACCGAATGGCCGGATACCACGGCATAACCACCACCATGGAACCCACTTTGATATTTGGGTTGTAGCCGGCCATATACGCCAGGAACTGGGTAACGTTGGGATTCATGATGTAGTCGGTGAAGTGGTGCTCAATGCCCCATACCGACTGGAAACCGAGGTCGGCCGCCTCTTTGGCCAGCGCCATGTCTTCCTGGTAAATCTGGTAATCCGTGACGACTTGATTGGGATTCTGGAATATCGCGGTATGTCCTATGTGCATACAGGTTCCTCCTTTGGGAATAATGTTGTGTGCCCGTGTGGGGCCATCAGTCGAGATGCAGAGTCGGGCCGCCGTTCTCGAACCACAGCCGGTTGTCGAAATAATCTCGCCAGTCGCAGATCTTGCCGGCGGTATTGACATCGAACATGCCGATGCAGGGCAGCTTGAGTCCCCAGCCCTTGCCGTCGAAGTCCCAGCAGTCGAGCCGTTCGGTGACAACCGTATTGCCGTGCCCAAAGCAGTTGCGCAGCTCCCAGTGCACCCGCTGCGAGAGCTGCAGGATGCCTGCGACAATCTTGCGCACATCCTGCTGGCCGACCACCGGTTCGAGCGGCTGGTTGATATAGACAATATCGTCTGACAGACAGGCCATGGCCACGTCCGGGTCAACCGCCCGCCAGGCGTCGATGAACAAGCGCACCTTGAGGACGTTGCGCTCAACAATTTCATCCTGAGTCATAGGACCTCCGTTATGGTTTTTGTGACTAGGGTAGCCAGAGCAACTAGCTCTCTTCTTGGCAATTCGGACTATCTAGCGCCAAGCGAGCGAATGGTCAATTACGTATGCGCCCAGAACCGGAACCGGCCTGACGCTTGTCAATGCACGACGCTGGGTGTAGGTCATACGGAGCGACAGCCCTGAAAAAGTTCTTGTGAGGAGCAGGCTTATGTTCTTCATGTGGTTTAGCGAACGTGCCTATCACTATACGCCCGAAGAAGACCCGGAACGCTACCGCGAGCTTGAAACCGAGATTGTCCGAGAGCGCAGTTTCTGGGGCACCCCGAATACCTTCCTCGACCGCGCCCACTGCGCAAAGCTGTTGAATCAATACATCGACGAAAGAGTGTACACCGACTCTGAACTGCTGAATTTTGACGGCGTGATGCTCAACGAGCACCACGCCACCCCGATGTGCCTCGGCTCGGTGATGGATGTCGAAGCGGCCGTACTGGCGCGGGCTACCCAGCGAGTGAAGATCGTCCTGCTCGGCAATCCGGTCGCAACCACGGCCAATCCGCTCCGCCTGTCCGAAGAGCTGGCCATGATCGACCTGATCTCGGGCGGACGGCTCGTGCCGGGCTGGGTGCGCGGCGCCGGCAGCGAGCAACTGTCGAACAACACCAACCCGGCTCTCAACCGTGAGCTGTTTGAAGAAGGTATTGATGTCGTCATCCAGGCCTGGACCAAACCCGGTCCCTTTCGCTACGAGGGCAAGCACTTCCACTATCGCCACGTGAACCCCTGGGTCCTGCCGCTGCAGGAGCCCCACCCGCCCTTCTGGATTCCCGGTCTGAAGCCGCTCAACGGCAGCGCTCCCGAACCCGTCTCGGACCGCGCCGCGCTCGCCCTGTAGGAACGCTCCTACAGCGGGAACAGTGCGGGCTCGGCATTTTCTCCCCTCTCGGGAGGGGTGGCCCGAAGGGCCGGGGTGGGTTGTCCCTCTTCCCGCTCTTTCTCTATCCGCTGCCGTACCCCCGCTCACTCTACGTCCGTAATGACAAAATTCTGACTATTCTGCTGCCATTCCAGCAGCACGCTCTGCCCCAAGCGGAGAAAGTCGTCCACCACACATTCCCCCTCGGCCCCCCGCAGAAACTCTTCTCCCAGCGTCGTCACCCGCACAGTGGCCCGGCCTAACTCAACGTCGTCCACGTAGGCGACGACTTCATGCTCCCCCTCCCCCAACAGATTCCAGTTGAACAACAACCCAAAGCCGTTGTCCGTATCCCCACACACTCCGGCTGTATCTAACCGCTCCGTCCCATACGCCGCCACCTGCCGCCCGGCAGTCCCAATCGCAAGCTCAACCGTGTCGGCGTCACATACCCAGCCCGAGAGCACCCGGACCCCACTCTGAAAGGAGTTATGCCCCGGATTCTCCAAATACCCCGTCAGCCCACTCGTCCGGCCCGTGGTGGCACCGGCCGGGGGACTCCCCCCCGCAATGACGAAGTTCTGACTGTTCTGCTGCCACACCAGCGTCACGCGCTCGCCCTGCGTCGGGAAGTCTGCGGCCTCACACGTCCCCGCTACCCCCCGCAGAAACTCCTGTCCCAGTGTCGTCACGGTCACGCTCGCCTGGTCCAACTCCACCCCATCGACGAAGGCCACCACCGTGTGATCTCCATCCCCCAACAGATTCCAGTTGAACAAGAGGCCAAAGCCATTGTCCGTGTCCCCACACACCCCGGCGGTGTCCAGCCGCTCCGTCCCATACGCGGCCTCCTGCGGCATCCCGTTCAATTCGATCTCCACCACCGCCGCCTCACACACCCAGCCCGAGAGAATGCCCACCCCACTTTGAAACGAATCGGCACCGGGGTTCTCCAGATAGCCCGGCGTAAAGGTGATCTCGACGGCATACGTCCCCGTCGCCCCGCCTTGCCCTTGCACGGCCACGACGATGGGGCCGGCCTGCACGCGGGCGCCAAGTCGGTCATCCGGCTGCCTACCCGTAGGGCCGGTCGCCAAGACCGTCCCGTCTTGCCAGATCGTTCCTCGGGTCGGCACTCCCCTGGTGGTGTCCACAAAGATGAGGCCCTGGCCGGGGACAGTGACGGTAAAATAATCCACGTCGGCAGCCGGACAGATGGCTCCAGCAGTCACGGCAGACAGCGCAATGTCCGTGGCCTGCGCAGCGCTGTTGCCGTGCAAGTCCTCCGCGCAGGCGGGACCTCGGCCACCACCACCGCCGCCACCACTACCGCCGCCGCCACTACCGCCGCCGCCGCCGCCACTACCCCGAGCCAAGACCGTGTTGGTCGTCACTGCCGTCACCGCCTCTCTTTTGGCCGTCCCCTGCCCGTCGGTATAGGACACCGTGGCCCGCAGATAGTAGCCGAGATCGTCGTCCACCGGCGTATAGGTCGCCGTCGTGGTCGGGGTGAAAGCGCAGGCGATCCTGTCCGTATCGGTCGGAGGGAAGGCTGGTAAGAGTGATCGCTCCCAGCACCACTCGGTGGTGGCCGTGTCCACCCCGTCCGGGTCGCTCACCCTCGCGGTGAGCTCTCTCCCCAACTGGGGCTGATTCGATAACAGACGGACCATGCCGAGGGCATCCTCTATCGTGACAGTCACAACCAGGGGCCCGGGGAGAGGCTCGTCAGAGGCTGTGGCTTGCACGGTCACCGCATACTCATTGTCCAGGTTGTTGGGGTCCTCATAGTCCGGTGACGCAGTGAAACGCAGTACCCCATTCGAGATGGTAAAGGCATCTTTGTCGGCTCCATCCAGGCCCCACCGGATCGAAATGTTCCGTGGGTCCGGGTTGCTCGCCGTGTAGGTGGCCACCGGTCCCGTCCCGCCCTCTACGTACTCTGGGTCGGAGTCTCCCTCCACCTCGGGTGGGTCGTCATCCGTGATGGTCACGATCACCGGCCTCACATTCATCGACTGCACCCCTTGGGCGTTCTCCGCCCGCCCGCGCACGGTCACCTGCTTGTCCGCCTCATCTTCCGGGTTGTTCCGCGCTGTGAGCGTCACGCCACCGATGCTCTCCGTCTCCCCCGCCAGGATCGTCAGGCTCGTCCCGTTCAGCGTGAAGTCCGCCGCCACTGCCGGAGGAACCGCTGCGGCCGTCACATCCACCGTCGTCACCTCGCTGGACGGATGATTGAGCACCGCCATCACTGTCGCGCGGTTATCCACGCCACTCTCAGTGATCGAATCCGCCGACAACTCCAGCGTCAGCGTCGGTGGATCGTCATTGTCCGTGATCGTCACCGTCGTTCCAGTCACATCCAGCCGCTCCACTATAGATGGGCCGTCCCGCACCGTGGCGCTGCCATCCACCGTCACCGTCTCGGGTGGCTCATCCATGAGGTCGTTCACTGGCGTCAGGGTGAAGTCCGCCGTCCCGCGCTCCTGGCCTGCCGCAATCGTCAGATCGAAGGGTGACACCGCGTTGAAGTCGTCCGGGCCTGCCGTGTCCGTCGTGACCGTCACCCGCACTACGGTTTCATACTGCTTGGGTGCCCCATTGAGCGTGCCCGTCACCCGCACGACCGTTCCGGTACTGCTCTCCGGTACGTCCCGGTTCACCGTCAGGATCACCGCCGTTGCATCGTCTTCCTTGTCTTCCACCGTCACGTCTACATCGTCCGCAGTCTCCCCTTCGTAATCCCCGCCGCTTACCGTATGGGTGATGGTCGCCGTGTCATCAGCGGCGTCCGGGTCGTCATCGGCCGACACCCGCACCGCCTGCTCGTCGTCCCAGGTGTTCGCCCTGAACGTCAGGCGCGACGACGCGACGCGCACGTCCGTATCCGAACTCGGCGTCTTCATAATCTCTACCGTCACCGGCGCCGTCGGCTCGGATTTCAGTACCACCGTGTAGGTGAAAGTATCGGACGAGCCTTCGATCACGGTCAGTTCCGTTGGGCTCACCGTCACCCCACGGGTGTCGTCATCCCGGATCGTCAACTCCGCTGCTTTCACGGTCAGGCCACTCGGGCGGGTCGTCCCACTCACCATGACCGTCGCGTCAGCTGCGTCGATGTCGTTATCCACCGCCGTCAGTGTCACGGTGTTGCCCTCGCTCTCCGTCTTCTCCGCTGGAATGGTCAGGGTTCTGGGTGTACTCGGCGTATATTCCGACGCCGTTGCGACCGTCACCACGATCTGCTGGCTCGATGCCCGGTCCAGCGTCGCCGTCACGGTGCTCACCCCGCCGTCCTCATCAATCTGAGTCTCCGACAGCACCAGCGTCACCTCCGGCGGATTATCGTTGTCCGTGACGGTCAGCTCCGCCGTTGCGGGCGCAATCGGTCCCAGGAGGTAGTCTTCCTCTTTTACCTCCCCCCTCACCGTCACCTGCTTATCCGGGGCATCGGTGGTGTTCTCCACTGCGGTCAGCGTCACCGTGCCCTCCTCCTCCCCCGCCGGGATGGTGAGCGTTGACGAGCTGAGCGTGACGACCTCCTCCGGGTCCGCTGAGATTGTCACGGTCGTATTCGCGCTTGACGGACGGTCCAGCTTCACCGTGAGCGTGCTTACCTCGCCGTTCTCGCCGATCGATTCCGGCATCAATGCCAGCTCGAGCGTCGGAGCCGGATCGTCATCGGTGATCGATAGCGGGGCGTCGGCCGGGTCCCCGGCTATGCCCTGCGTATTGGTCGCCCTCCCGCTCACCGTTCCCTGCTTGTTCGGGGCGTCGGTGTCGTTGTTCACCGATGTCAGCGTGACGGCGGTCCCACGGCTCGCCGTCGCCCCCGCCGGGATCGTCAGCGTGGTGTTCGGACTCAGCGCGAAGTCGCCGGCTACCGCCGGAGGTACGGCCGCCGCCGATACCACCACCGTCGTCGCCTCACTCGACGCATGGCTCAGCCGCGCCGTGACCGTGCTCACTTGCTTATTCTCGCTGATCTGCGGTGGCGTCAGTAGTAACTCCACGGCCGGTGCCGGATCGTCGTCCACGATCTTCAGGTCTTGCGGGTCCGGGTTCGCCACCAGACGGTTGTTCGTCTTTCCACTCACCTGCACCGTCTTGTCGGGGGCGTCCACATTGTTGGGCTTAGCCGTCAGCGTCACCGTGCCGGTGCTGGCTGGCTCCCCCTTTTCAATCGTCAGCGTGCTCCCGCTCAGCATGACGTCGCTCGTCGGGGCTGAGACCGTCACGGTCGTATTTTCGCTCGACACCCTGTCCAGACTCGCCGTGACCGTGCTGCTCTCCGTGCCGTCCTCGCTGATGGAGGTATCGGACAGGTGCAGCCTCACCTTTGGGGCGGCCTGCACCGATGTGGTCGTCGCCTGACTCGCGCGCTTCCCGGACCCCTGGTCGTCGGTGTAGGTCGCGCTCGCCCGCAGATACTGCCCCAGGTCGGCCGCTCCCGGCGGATACCGCGGGGATGTCTCTCCGATGATGTCGGTCCAGGGACCGGTACTGTTGGCGGACCGTGCCCACTGCCAGGAGATGCCGCGCAGACCGCCGTCCGGGTCGCTTAACGCCGCCGTCAGTTGCTGCAGTTCCTGCGGCGGGGTTCCCATCAGGGTCACCATGCCCGCTTCCTCCACATTGACGACATTGATCGTCACGGTGATAGTGTCGTCCGTCGCCATGTCGGCTTCGCCGTCGTCGTTCTTGCTGTCCCGAACCGACACGGTGACGCGGTAGCTTTTCTTGGGGGTCTCGTAGTCGTAGGTCACACCATCCTGTGTCCGCAACTGGCCGGTGGATGTGTTGATGGTGAAGGATGCGGCGTCGGTCCCGCCCAGACTGTAGGTCCGGGGATCGCCGTCGTCGTCGTCGGCCTCCACTGGATCACCGATGTTTACACCGGCTCCTGTGTGCTCGTCCACGCTGCGGCTGCCCGTCTCGGTGGACGGGAACATCGCCGGATCGTTCACGTCGGTGAGGGTGATGGTCACGTCGATGCTGGTGTCGATGGTGGTGTCGCTCGTGTGGTCGGCGGCCTTCCCGTCATGGACCGATACGGTGACGCTGTAGGTGGCCTGGGTCTCGTAGTCGTAGGTCACCCTCGCCTTCGTCCGCAACTGGCCGGTGGACGTGTTGATGCTGAAGTCGGCAGCATTGTCGCCGCCCAGGCTGTAGGTCCGCGGGTCGTTGTCGGCGTCCGAGGCGACCACCGGCATGCCGATATCCCTTCCCGCCGGCGTGTTCTCGGGTACGCTGCGCGTGGCGCTGTTCCCCTCGTCGAACGTCGGCGGCTGGTTGGGCGCGGCAACCACCGCCCCCCACCGGCTGCGTACGGCTTCCCCGCCGGTGACCACCGCCGACACCTGGTACGTATCGGTGACGCCCGTGGTGGTGTGCTCGAGTCCGCTTATATTCTCTGCGACCGTCGAGACGGTCGAGCCGCTGTTGCGGTAGACGATGTAGGTCACGTCCGGCGCGTCCGGGTTCCAGGGGCTGGTATCGACGGCGGTCCAGCTCAGGTCCACCTGCGTCGCCGAGCCCGTCGCCGTCAGGGTCGGCCCGGCGCGGAGCTGGTAGCCGAATTTTTTCCAGTCCGTCCCCTGCCCGTCGCCGTTCACCTGGAGTGCCGGGTACTTCCCCGTGTCGAAGTGCCAGGGATCGTTGGCCTCGCCGTCGCCGTCCAGGTCCACGTTCCACTGTGCATAGATGCCGCTATACCCAGTCGGCGTCTGCAATTGCCCGGTGGTCCGACCCTGGCCGCCGGCGCTGCTCGTGCGCCGCGATGTTGTCGTGTCCCAGTAGCTGGTGGTGACGGTGCCGGTGAAACCGAACGACCGGGTGTTCCTCCCGACCAGCCCGCCCACATTTCTCACGCCCGCCACGGGTCCCGTGGCGTAGCTGGCGGTGATGGTTCTCCCGTTGCTGCCGACCAACCCGCCCACATTGTCATCGCCCGCGACCCAGCCCGTGGCGTAGCTGGCGGTGACAGCCGCGTCGTTCTCTCCGATCAGTCCGCCAACGTTGTTGCCGCCCGTCACCTCGACCGCGGCATAGCTGGCGACAACGAGGCTGCCCCAGGTCGCTCCGGCCAGCCCGCCCACATCCTCGCCCGTGCCGGTCACCGTGCCGGTCACATAGCTGCCGATGACTGAGCCGTTAGCGGTTCCGGCCAGCCCCCCGACGTTACTGCTGCCCGACACCATGACGTCGATCAGCCCGACATGGCGGATGACGCTCCCATACGAGGTCCGCCCGAACAGCCCTACGTTTGAATCACGATCAATGAACAGATTGGCGATGGTATGCCCGTTGCCCTCGAAGATCGCCCGGAAACCGGCTCCGAACACAATGACTCCGGGAGTCGGGGCGGTCTTGATCGGCTCCCAGCCGGCGCCGCCGTTCCAGTACATGTCGCCCGCGCCGGCACTCCCGTCGCCGTTGGTGTCGAAGTCCAGGTTGTCGGCCAGCTCGTAGCCCACGCAGCCGGTCAGCCCGCCACATGCCTGCCGGTCGCCGACGGTCGAAAACGCCGCGGCATACGCCGTTGCCCCGTCCGTCGTGGGCACGCCGTCCCCGTTCAGGTCGTGGCGCATGGCATCGAGTTGTTCCAGCTCCGTGATCTCGATCAGTCCGTCGTCGTCCGTGTCGTAGTCGGTCGCACTCGACGACTGCACCGTCACCGTGAGCGTCTGCGTCCCGCCCGCCATGGACCCGCCCGCGTCGGTGGCCGTCACCGTGATCGTCGCCGTGCCCGCCGCCACCGGCGTGAGCGTCACCCGTGAGCCCGACACGCTCACCGTCACCACACCCGTCGCCGACGAGGCAGCCGTATAGGTCAGCGTATCGCCCTCCGGGTCCTCGAACGCCTTGCCGACCTCAACCCCCGCCGCATCGCCCGCGTGCAGCCACCGGTCCGACAGCGTCCCGACCGGCAGTGGGGGCGAGTTGCCGGATGTGGTCACCTCGACCACCGCGCTGCGCACCGGCTCGCCGCCGTCGACCACGGCTATCACCTGGTAGCTCAGGGTGGCGCCGGTCCGCGCCGCTGAATCGGTATACAGCAGGACCCCGAGGCCTTCCTCCAGGATCTCGACGGTGTCCCCGTCGGCGCGGGTGACCGTGTAGGTCACGTCCGGCGGCGGGGTCCAGGAGCCGACATCGACAGCGGTCCAGTCCAGGTCCACCTGCGCCTGCCCTGCCGTCACCGTCGGCGTCACCGTCGGCGTCATCAGGGTCGGGCCGCTCCGTAACTGATAGCCGAACTCCTGCCAGGTTGCCGCCCCTTGCCCATCGACGTTCGCCTTCAGGACCGGATACTGGCTCCCCGTACGGAAGTGCCAGGGATCGTTGTTCCTGCCGTCGTCGTCCAGGTCCACGTTCCAACTCCCGTAGATGCCGCCGTAGCCGGTGGGCGCCTTCAGTTGCGCCGTCGTCTTGCCAATCCCGAATGACCCGGATGTCTGTCCTGACGTGTTCGTATCCCAGTAGCTGGCGGTTATGATGGTGCTGTCGTCGCCGCTGTCGTATCCAACGAGGCCACCGACACTACGCGACGGTCCCGACACTCGACCCGTAGCGTAGCTGGCTTTGATCTCCCCGAGGACGAACGGTGCGTTCCCCGAGATGCCGTTGGTGCCGACCAGCCCGCCGACACTACTCCGTCCTGCGACGCTGCCCGTCGCATAGCTGCCGACGATGCTCGCGTGGCTACGAATCGCACCGACAAACCCGTCATTGAAGTTCCACCCGACCAGCCCGCCGACGTTCCTGTTACCCACGACACGCCCTGTCGCATAGCTGCCGCGGACCGCGCCGCCGTTGTACCCCACCAATCCGCCCGTTCCCCGATCCAAATCAGAGGTGCGCACGAAGTCCGGGGGCGCCATTCCCGTGACCGCTGCAGAGCTGCGGGACAGGGCGATGGTTCCCAGATTGCCCCCGACCAATCCACCCACCTGGACCTCGCCCGACACTTGGCCCGTCGACTGGACGCGGCTGACAACACCGTGGTTCTCCCCAGCCAGCCCGCCGACATGCTGCTTGCCGGTCACGTCTACGTCGGTCAGCCTGACGTCGCGCACGGCACCGCGCGAACGGATGGCACCGAACAACCCCGAGTGGTCGTCCCGCGCAACGAATAGGTTGGCAATACTATGTCCGTTACCATCGAACGTGGCATTGAAGGCCCCCAACAAGATCCCGAAGATTCGTCCCCTGGGGAGGCCGATGGGCTCCCAACCCTCGCCGGCGTTCCAGTAGGTATCGCCCGCGTCGGCGCTGCCGTCTCCGTCGGTGTCGAAGTCCAGATCCTTCGTCAGCTCGTAGCCCGAGCAGCCGTCGATGCCGCAGCCCAGCCGAGCAAAGGCGTCGGGGAACGCCGCCGCGTACGCCGCCGACCCGGCCGATACCGGGACGCCGTTCCCGTCCAGGTCATGGCGCATGGCGTGGAGCTGCGCCAGATTACTGATGGCAATAAGCCCGTCCTCGTCGGCATCGTAGTTGTGGCCGACCGTCACTGTGAAGCGCTGCGACACGCTCGTATTCGATCCGCCGGCGTCGGTCGCCGTCACGGTGATGATTGTCCGGCCCGCGCTCGCCGGCGTGATGGTGAGCATCGAACTGGACCGGCTCAGCGTGACGACGGAGGTCACGGACGAACTTGCCGCGTACGTCAGTGTGTCGGCGTCCGGATCATCGAAGGCCCCCGCAACGTCCACCACCACCGCCGTTGCCCCCACCAGCAGCTCCCGATCCGCCACAATCCCCACCGCGACCGGGGGCTGGTTCCCCGTGCCGGCGATCACCACCACCGGCGCACTGTGCGCTGCTTCCCCACCGTCCACTACCGCGGCCACCCAATAGGTGTAGTCGTCGTCGATCGTCACACCGGTGTCGGTATGGGTGAGCCCGGTCAGATTCTCCGCGATGGCTTCGATGGTGGTGCCATCGTCGCGATAGAGCGTGTAGCTCACGTCCGGGGGGTCCGGGTTCCAGGGGCTCGTCGATACGGCGTTCCAGCTCAGGACCACTTGGGCTTGGCTCTCCGTCGTGGTCGCCGTTAGCGTCAAGCCGTCGCGCACCTGGTAGCCGAACTCCTGCCACGTCGCTCGATTATCGTCATTCAGGTCCAGCGACAGGGCCGGATACTGCGTCGACGTTCCGAAATTCCATAGGTCCACATTCCACGCCGCGTAGATGCCGGTGTAGTCCGTCGGCGTTTGCAACTCCGCAGTGGTCTTCCCCCCGACGCCAAGCCGCTGCGATTCCGTACCGTCAATCACGCCGTTGTCGTTCTCATCGTCCTCGCCCACGCCGACGCGTACCCCGGAGGTCTCCAGGTCCCAGTAGCCGGCCCGGACCCGAACAGATTGTCCGCTCCCGACCAGTCCGCCGACCGCTACATCGCCGGAGACCGCGCCCGTGGCGTAGCTCGCCTCGATCACGCCGCAGGAACTGCCGACCAACCCGCCGACCCCGCCGCCGCTGCTGGTGGGGGTTTCCACGGGGCCGAAGGTGGTGAAGAAGCCTAACCCATCACAAATGATGAACCCGGAATCCGACTCCGAGAGCCGCGCCCCTCCACCCGACACGTCCCCGGTGGCATAGCTCGCCAAAATGACCTGGTACCTATCGCTGACGGCGCCGACCAGCCCGCCGACCGCGTTCATGCCCTCTACATTCCCGGTGGCATAGCTGGAGTCGAGGTCGTTGAGGAGCTGGTGCCCGACCAACCCCCCGACCGCATCAGCACCGGACACATTAACCGCGGCGTAGCTGTGCCTCACGCGCCCCCAGGTCCGACCCACGAGGCCGCCGACTTCATCCTGGCCCGACACGCGGCCCGTGGCAGAGCTGTCTATGACCGTCGCATAGACGCTGTGGCCCAGCAGGCTGCCGACTCTATCGCCGCCGGTCACGTCGACACCGACCAGGCCGATGCCATGCATCGAGCTCCGGTTGCTGGCCCCGAACAGCCCGACCCCGTCCTCGGTGTCCCGGTCGATGAACAGGTTGGCTATGGTATGGCCATCGCCCTCGAAGTCCGCGGTGAAGGGGTCGTCGGCCTCACCGATCGGCTCCCAGCCGGCCCCGGCATTCCAGTAGGTATCGCCCACCATGTCGGCGCGGCCGTCGCCGTTGGTGTCGAAGTCCAGATTCCCCGTCAGCTCGTAGCCCGTGCAGCCGTCGGCGGGACACCCCATCTCCGGCGCGCCCATGGGGAAGGCAGCGTAATACGGCATCCACGTCGCGCCATCCACCAGACCGTCGCCGTTCAGGTCGTACCGCATGGCGTCGAGCTGCGCCAGGTTGCCGACATCGATCAGCCCGTCGTTATCGGCGTCGTAGTCCCTGTTCCCTGCTGTAACGGTGACCGAGAATAGCTCGACCGCGCTCAGGCCGTCGGGGTCGATCGCGCGCAACGTCACCACCGCACGGCCCGGTGAACCCGGCGTCAGCGTCACCATGGCATCGCTCCGTGTGACGGCCAGTCGGTCGGGGTCGCTCGACACCGCCTCGTAGGTCAGCGTGTCGGTGGCGTCCGGATCGCTAAAGACAGTCGCCAAATTGATGGGCGGCGCGGCGGCACCGGCGGCGAAGGTTCGGTCGGACTGGCTGCTCGTCACGGTCGGTGCCGCATTGCGATCTGCCACCGCGACATCGACGGCATCCACGGCGGCCGGCGCCATCACGATGCCGTATCCGGAATCACGATCAACGCCGGTCGCCTCGATGTCCAGGGCCGCGCCCGTCATCGCCGTACGGAGTTGCGCCAGGGTGACCTGCTCCGGACCACCCGCCGCCTCCAGCATCAACGCCCCGATGGCCGCCGCGTGCGGCGCTGCGGCCGACGTGCCACAAAACGGAGAGAAGCCGGGCGTCGCCGTCGCCACGCATGTCGCCGCGGTGAGATCCGGCTTTTGCAGGAGCTTCCCGCCGGTCGCGGAGAAATTGCCGGACGTGATCGCCGTGCCGTCCGCCTCGAAGAAGATGCGGCGCGGCCCGTCCGAGTTGCTGCTACGCACGGATTCCGTGCCGTCGAACACACCGTCGGACCCGCCGGCAGTCGCTACATCGACCATCGCCACACTGATCGCGTTCTCCTGGGCCGAGTGTCCGTACAGGGTCCCAGCGGTCGCGACCGCCAATGGTCCGCTATGGGCCTGCACGCGCAGGTAGCGGTTTGCGCCAGAGGCCTTGACGACGACCACACTGAGTCCGGAGTAGTCAAATATCGGAGAGGAGATGACCTCGATCGGATCTTGTGTGCCGTCCTGGGTGTCGGTTGAGCTGGCGAGCACGGCACCGTTCTCATTGACCAGGAACAGGTCGTAATCGTTGCTTGAGTCCTCCAGTGGGTCGGCCCACTGGAGGATGATCGCGCGCACCGAGCGGCCCTCCAGCTCGTTCGCCTCCACACCGCCCCCGAAGTCGTGTTTGGTGCCGACGGTCTGGCCATCCACGACCAGGGCGCTCCCCGCGGCGTAGTCGCCCTCCCAGACCCCGGACGTGCCGTGGGTCAGGTTGCCGTCGTTGCCGCCCGCCGAGAAGAAGACACAGCCGTCGGCGACCGCCGCGTTGACCCCTTGCGCGACGATGTCGTCCTGAAAAGCGGATTCCAGTAAATAGCCGATGTCGTCGACGATGACGTTCGCCCCGGCCTCACAGAGCGCCTCGATGTTCACCGCCATCCGGGCCTGGCCGCCGTTCCCCGTCGCAAAATACAGCTCGGCTCCCGGCGCGAGGTCGTGGACGATCTCCAACAGTGCCGTCCCCTCGTCCCCCGCGCCCGCCTGCCCCGGCAGCACCGTCACCTGCGCCGGCACGTCGCCCGACGCCTGCCGGGCGGCCAGTGTCCGGACCCCGTCCGAGATCACCCCGATCCCGATGCCCGTGCCGTCGACGCGATGGGTCGTACGCGCCACGGTCGCCCGGTGGGCGGCGTCGCCCTGGGTGGTGTTGTCCTTGCGGGTCACCGCCTCATCGGCGGGACGGATCGTCTGTACCGCGGCCAGCGCGGCCAGCCGCTCGATGGCGGTCACCGGGAGTTGTGCCCGGATGGCCCGGTACTTGGGCACGCTGTTGATGACCGTGCCGCCCAAGGCCCGGATGCGGGCCAGCACTGCCGACGTCACGTCCGCCCGGATGTCGACCGTGACGATCTCGTCCTTGGCGTCGGCGTCCCGTGCCTGCCGCCGCGCGTCGCTGCCTGCCTCCTGGGCGCTTTCTGCCGCGTCCAGGAGTTGGGAACTCAGCTTCCGTTGGGCCGGTGTCCGCCGCGCCTTCTGGGCCAGCAGCGCCTGAATTGACCGCCCGACCGGCTCTGGGAGGTTGCCGCTCGACTGCGCCCGGACGGGCCCGGCCAGGAGCAGGAGCAGGAGCGCCACCACCGCCCCCAGCCACCGGCACCCCGCGTCAATACGCATCCATCCCCCCAGCTTTGTCGTGGCTGTTCTTGCGAGTCACCGCCTCATCGGCGGGGCGGATCGTCTGCACTGCGGCCAGCGCGGCCAGCCGTTCCAGGGCATTGAGTGGGAGTTCTGCCCGGATGGCCCGATACTTGGGAACGCTGTTGATGACCGTGCCGCCCAGAGCCCGGATGCGCGCCAGCAGCGCCGGCGTGACGTCGGCCCGGATGTCTACCGTCACCAGCTTGGCCAACGTCGGCTTGTCCGAATCCCGTCGGTGTGCTCCGCCCTCAGACGCCTGGGGCTGCCGGCTTCCCACCATATCCAGGAGTTGCGAACTCAGCTTCCGCTGCGCCGGCGTCCGTTGCGCCTTCTGGGCCAGTAGGGTCTCAATCTGCTGCGCCGTGGTCGTCGCCCGTTGCTTGGCGTCCGGCTGCACTGGCTGTGCGCAGACGGACTCGACCAGGAGCAGGAATACCACTGCGGCCCCCAGCATCCAGCACCCCGCGTCAAGATTCGCCCGTCCCCTCAGCTTTGTCATGCCTGGAGTCAATTCCTTCCAAATGAGTGCTGCGTACTGATAGTATTCCATATCAATGCTGGGTAGTGTCTCACTTTGAATGTCTTTCACCTCAGCCCCTGAGCGGGCCCCCGTTCGGGGAGGCAGGCCGGAGGGAAGAGTGACAGCAAGGCGTCCGCGGAGCGGGGCCTTTCAGAGGCAAACAGCAGGCATGGGGGGCGGGGTGCGGGGAAGTTCATGTTTTTTCCTGGTCAGAATCTTTCAACCTGCGACGCTACGCATCGGGGGTTGAGAATATGTCTCTACCCCATTCCGCTCCCCCTGGCCCCCCTAAAATGGGAGGAATGTTCACCAAACATACCGGGGGCCGAGAAGCAAAAAGGTCAAACTGAGACACTACCCAATGCTGGCTGTCCACTCCTCCATAACAGCATTTGGATGCGCTCCTACGGTCAGCGAGCCGGTGCGGCTGAACTGGAAGCTGCGGGAACACCCTCCGCCGTGGCTTCCTCAATGCGTTTACGGACATCCGCAGCTATCTCAAGCACCTCCGTAGGCGCGCGAACCGTCTCGCCGCTACGCTGGCGCAGAGCAACGATCAGGGGTGCCAGCGCCCCGGATTTCGTCCCGTCACTCGTGAGGATTTCGACAAGATCATGCTCCGAAGCGCCGGCTGCAATTAAATTAAGCACGAGCCTCAGTATCTCATTCAGCACAGCTGTGTCGTTGGAAGGGAATACGGCATACGCGGAGCGGAACGCGGTCATGGCGGCCGACTGTTTTTGCTGGACCATCAGCGCCAGCGCACGCAAGCCAAGGACCTGCCATTTACTCCAGACTCTCTCGTTTTCGGCCAAGGTGTCGATTCTTCCTTCGAGTTCTTCGAAGATGTGTAGCGCCTCTTCCGCGCGACCCATCTCGACGAGTCTCGTCCCCTTACAGCCCAGTGCAATCACCACTTGTATCCGCGTCTCTGGCGTATCACTACTGCCGTAGCGGTCAATCAACTCCTGGTACGATGCGATTTCTCCCTCGAAATCACCAAGACCGCCTCGCGTAGACCCTCGATTCAGAAGCGCAGTGGCAATCCAAGCATTGGCCTCCGGCACCTCACTCTTGCCACAACGTCTGATCACCTCGTCGTACGCCGCGATGGCGGTTTCAGCATCCTTCTGCTGCGCCCGGATAGTATGCCCCTTTTCGAGAAATGCCCCGATAACCGACCTCTGAACTTCCGGTCTCTTGCTGTCTCCAAAGCGTTCCACAACGTCATCGACCAGCGCCAGCGCCGTCTCATAATTGCCCAGTGCTCTCTGCGCTTTTGCCTGGAAGAGCAATGCCTCGGCTATAGATTGCTGGAGGGGTGGCGCATTGAATGCGCTCAGCCTCTTCTCGACTTCTTTGCACTGCGTAATCGTTGTCAGAAAATCGCCCAGTTCAAATCGGG
The DNA here is from genome assembly GCA_963664395.2 of Binatia bacterium. Classification (GTDB taxonomy): domain Bacteria; phylum Desulfobacterota; class Binatia; order Bin18; family Bin18; genus Bin18. The sequence goes on from OY761159.2 coordinate 1,772,236, forward strand.
CCATCGCCCCCTGAAGCAACACTTCGGCGAATCGGTACAAGACTAGGACATCGCGAGCTTTGCGAAAACGTCCGCGGATGTCGTTACTAATCGCAATCACCGACTGGAGATCTCCCATCTGAAAATAAGCGCCGGCTTTCATATGTGACAGATAGGCAAGCCAATGCTCTGACCTCTGGGACGTCTTGAGTCTCCCGGAAGCAGTAAATCGTTCGATGACCTCAATGACTCTCTCCAATGCCCCTTCCCGAAATGCCGTTTTGATATCTTTTTCGAGACGGTCTTCGGCCATGGTTTGGTGATGGTCTTCAGCCTCGTCTGATACCTCTTTGAGAAAATCCCATTTCATGCGGGAGGCTAGGTCTTCAGCAGGCGGTTTCCTGGCAAGTGCGCGAGCAATTCCAGCGTGGACGATCGCCGAGTCCCTGGCCTCCGACCACAACTGGTCGTGCATACGCGACAGTTCGGAAGGGTCGTAAAACGCCACCATGAAAAGGATGAGGTTTTCGACAACAGCCGACTCGTCACGTTCACGCCGGAGCTTGTAATAGATACTGTAGAGGGGCTCCGCGGCGGCATACGTCTGCTTTCTGCCATGGCCCGCCTTCCTGACCGCACCCCGTTTGACGAGCCGCCCGAGCATGGTCGATACCACCCGAACATCCATCCGGGCACGCGCGGCGATCTCGCCGGGGCTCGATAACCGCCAGAGGTCCAGCACTGCGACATAGACGCGGCGCTCACTCTTGGGCAGCACCTCCAGATGCCCCCGGAAATATTCGGTATGCTCGTCGATCAGTGTGACCAGCTCCTCCATCAGCCGCCTGAGGGACCGATGCTGCGCGAACCCGGCAATGATGACCAACAGGCGGGGACTTCCGCCGGTCAGGATCTCAAGCGGCCTGATCTCACGTCCGCTCACGGTGTCACCGCTGACGACCTGCCATAAGCGCCGGCACTCTTCAGTATTCAACGGTTCCAACTGAACGGTGCGGAACAGCTCGAAGAACGGCTCCTGCGCATCGTCCAGCCTCTCGAAACGACTGGTGGCGGTGGCGAGCAAAATGATCTGGGGTTCCGACTGCAACGTCCCACGCAGCTTCCAGCCAAAGTCGTCGTCTACGTTTTCGCAGAGCGCTTGCAGGTTCTCGACCATGAGCACCAGCTTCTTCCCCAGCCGGTTTGCCGCGTCCAGGACCGCGGCGTGGGCATAATCTTCTAACATCTGCTCACGCCACCGACCGGCCAGGTCGGCGTGCGTCGCTCGCAACTCCCGCGCGAACTCGGGATCGTGCGCTTCGCTCGCCCTGGCGAGGTGGAACAGAGTTTCGAGCCAGAAGTCGGCCAGCGTAAAAATCTCCTGGCTCTCTTCCATGAATTGGACTGGTAACAAACACTCGGAGAGGGCCGCGTCAGTGTGCAGCTCTGCGGCGACACGAGCGAGCAGCATGGTTTTTCCACGGCCGCGCGGGGCAACAATCAGAACGTGCTGGCAAGACGGCGATTCGATGTTCCCGCGCAGGACCTCAAGCACGATGTCGAGTTCGTGTTGCCGGACCACGAACTGCGCTCTGATCTCGTCATCGGATTGGAGCGTCCCTGGATTGAACTTGCGGATCGACTTACCTAAGGCATCCATTGCAGGCCTCCTCGTGACTAGTCATCAGAACGACGGCTTTCGAGGGAAATATGGTGGTCCCGGAAGCGGGCTGCCCACCAGTCCTTTAGCAAGCGCGATGGGAAGCGATAGCCACCGGCGCTGGCTTCCAGATAGCCGTCGTGGACCAGGACATCGAGCGCGTCCGTAATGCGCTCAGGTGCATCGTCGACTAGCTCCGAATACAAGCGCTCCAGGGAGCGCCTCGCACCTGGAGTGAACACATCCTGAATCGCCGTCTCAGCGAGAACCTCCATGGCAATGGAGTAGCTCTTATTCTCCAGGCCCTCCTTGAGGCGTGTCTCGTAATGCATGAGGTCGCTTTGGCCTGAAGGTCCAAGCAGCGCGTTGCGATAGACATCGCCGACATCTTCCACCGTTACCCGGTCTCGGCCCTGCATGATGGCATGGTCCCGTAATCGGGCGAAGAAAGACTGCACATGGTGGGGGATACCGAGGCCCAGCATGTCGTACACCGCCTCTGCCACGCCGTCCTCAACCGGTAAGGCGTAGTTCTCCGCGAGCCGGTCGAAACAGGTAACGCTGGTGTCACGGTCCCACGGACCCAGGCGAAAGGGATAGAAATGGTTGATGCGGTCGGGTATGCCGAGCCGCTTGACGAGCGGTTCGAGCCCAATGCTGCCGGATACGATAAGGACGAGAGAGCCGTCGCTGATACTTTGCAGTACACCGCGGAGCCAGCTCAGGAATTCGTCTACGTGCCGTGCGCCGTCGTTCCCGTGAAGAAGGCGCTTGAGGAAGATCGGTAACTCGTCAATGACGAGAAGCACCGGCTTATCCTGTGCGGCGCAATCGCGCAGCAGTTGTTCCCCGTAATGCCGCCAGCTTCCAGCATTGAGCCCGGCACGGACCTTGACGCGAAATTCGGACGCACTGACCTCCTCGACCTTGTCGCTGAACCAACGACTCATCGTGGTGGCAAGGCGGGACGAGATCGGGCGAATGGGGTGCACGGCCTGTGCGATAGACGCAACCGCATCCTCCGCACAGGTCGCCCCCTCGACATCAGTGGAAAGAAAAATCCACCCCTTGTTCTTGAGGCGGCGGCCGAGTTCCTGGGTGACACTGGTTTTTCCCATGCGCCGCTGTCCGGTCAGCAGTACATGGTTACGGTCTTGGACCTGTGTTTCTAATATCTGTAACTCGCGCTCGCGATTAAAAAAGTCGTCGCCGCTGACCCAACGGCCGGTGGATGATCTCATGGATTAGCCTTTACAACAAAAATAATGTCAACAGTTTTGTTGTAAGATATATTATTCAACAGAATTGTTGTCAACGGTTGTCCGAGCGCTTGAAAAAATTCGAGATAGCCAACAAGAGCGAGCGCGAGGACCGCTACGGGAATCTGAATAGCCAAGCCAAATCTCGCACGAAGTCTTGCGACTGACGATGCAAGCGCGTATATGGCAGCAGCCAGGGTCAGAAACGTCAGGAATCCATCTAGAGTCATACAATCCCTTTTAGCTATCAAGGAAAAGGGATATCTCGTAGCGCTCAGCCTCGCTGGCATTTCCCCGGTGGAGGTTTATCGTCTGTGTCCTGAGGCGAGCCGCGGCTGCCAGATTGCGCCCTTCCTCCCCGTATTTCCCCCTCACGTCTCCCTTCGGTACAGTGGGGTCGGGCCGTAGCAGCCTCATATGAAAGCCGGGGGAGGCGGGCCGGCCCCATAAGTCCAGAATCGGTCCACAACGCTTCAATCTCCTGCGCTTGGGCTACACACGGTCAGGGAGACACAGGTACCGAGCTGGCGTAAGACAGCGTCTATAGTACCTGCTTTGGTGGCATGGTCCGGGTTCAACATACGCCGCACCTCGCTTTCGGCCATGGCCAAGTCGCGGGCGAGGCGTCGTTGCGAGCGGTTGGTCTGGCGCTAGGCTTCGTATAAGGCCGCTTTCAGGGCGATCTGGAGCGGTGGGACGACCAACGGCCGCCGTTTGCTGGCGCGCGACGGCTCGGGCAAGGCTTGGCCCTCGCGGATCGTCGTAGCGATCAGCTCCCGCAGTAAGTCCTTCGCCTCGTCCAGCGCTTCGTCGCGGGTCGCTCCATCTGTCGCCCCCCAACCGAAATCTGGAAACGTGACGACAAACCGTCCGTCTTCATCACATTCGAGCTCCACAGGGTAGTTAAAAGTGTCAGGCATAGGTTGCACCAGGGGTGGGTTCCTTTTTGTATCACACGTCTCCCTGGAGGGGTGGCCCGAAGTCAGTAGGTCGGATTAGCGAAGCGTAATCCGACACGTCCGGGCTGTCGGATTACGCCTGCGGCTAACCCGACCTACAAGACTGTCCATCCCCAAAGAGGCGAGTGGTCAAGCGGCATCAATATGATATGAGGGAACTCTCGCAAGGAGGAAATAATGCCGACATTCAGAACCGACGACGGAGCCGAGCTGCACTATAAAGTCGAGGGTAAAGATTTTGGCAACCCCGACCTGATCTTCATTCACGGCTGGTGCTCCAATCTGAACCACTGGGAGGCGCAGGCTTCTTACTTTCAGGACACCCACCGCATTCTCCGCATGGACCGGCGCGGCATGGGTCAATCGACCACGCCGGGCTCCGGCCATACGCCTCAGCAGCACGCCGCCGACATCGCAGCCCTGGCCCGCCACGAGGGCTTCACCAACGCGGTGGCGATTGCGCACGCCGGTGGCGGCCCGGCGGGTATCGCCTTCAGCCACGATTATCCGGAGTTGGTGAGCGCCTTCATCCTGGTGGACTCGGCGGTGTCGTCCGGGGCCGATGTTGAGAACCCGACTACACGAACCGACCGGTTTTACGCCGAGATGACACAGAAACTGACGGCTCCGGACGGCGAGAGCTATTTCCGAGAGCTGTATACCAGCTTTTTCGGTCCGCAGGCCGACCGGGCGATGGTCGAGACTGCGGTCGGTGAGGCCTGTCGTACGCCCGTAGACGTGCGCGTCAAAGAGATCAGCCTGATGGCTTCTGACTCCGCTACGCCGGCAGCCGCCATGCCGCAGCCGACGCTGGTTATGGTCGGTCCCTGGATGGCGGACGCTTTCCCCCAGGCCGCCGATCCTGAAGCATCTGCAATCCTGTTTCAAGCAGGTAGAATTTGCACGGGCAATCGGGACGGGCCACTTCCTGCAACTCGAAGTCCCGGACCAGGTGAACGCCTTTATCACAAGCTTTGTGTCCAGACTGGCCGTGTGACTATTTGAGAAAAGGACGAGGACATGCCGATTCAAAAATTTGCTCCCATGACCAAGGACTTCCCGACCTTTGACTGCGATGCCCATGTGACCGAGCCGCCCTGGATTTGGGAGCGGGCCAAGGACTGGCTGACCAAGGACGAGCTGGACGCCCTCAAGACCACCATCTGGTTTGATGCCGAGAGCAAGCAACTGATTGTGAATGGCGTGCCGGGGGCGGGTATCGGCTCCCAACTGATCGGCGGCCGGCGCGGCCGCATCCACGCCATCTCCTTTGCCGGGCCGGGGCTCAAACACGATATCCAGCGCGCCCTGTACGTCCGCAACCTGCATCCCGAGACGGCCCTGACCGCAGAGCAGGCCGACTATCTGGACCACAAGGGGTCGTATAAACCGCGCGAGCGCCTGCGGGATATGGACGTCCAGGGCATAGACCAGGTGATGATTATCCCGACCGATATCGACACCTATCCCTGGCTGCAAAACGCGCTCGGGGCCAAGGCCATGTGCAAAGCCTATAACGAGTGGGCGTATGACTACTGTCAGGAGGACCCCGAGCGGCTCTATTTTGCCGCCCTGCTGCCCATGCAGGACCCGAAATACGCGGCCCAGGAAGTCTATCGGGTGGCGGACAAAGGCTGTCGGGTGGGCCTGGTCCGACCCGTGGACGCCATGGGCAATTATCCCATTCAGCCCAAATACGAGCAGGTCTGGCGGGCCATGGAAGAGACCGGCGTGGTGTACGGCATGCATCCCTTTCCGGCCTTTGGCTCACTCAAGCCGGCCGGCTATTCCGAACAGTACTCGGGCGCGGAGTTGGTCGCCCGGACCATTATATCCGCAGGTTTGCCGCACTCTTTTCTGACGAATGTGCAGAACTTTCAAGCCGAAGCCGCGCTATGGGTGACCATGGTCCTGATGTCGGGCTTCTTTGAACGCCATACCAAGCTCCGGGCGGCCGTGTTTGAAGCGTCTTCGACCTGGCTGAGCTTTCTGCTCGATCGGTGCGATAAATTCTACAAGCTGTACCGCAACGAGCGCGAACTGGCACCGCTCAAGCGCCTGCCGAGCGAGACCTTTTTTGTACATTGCGTGACCGGCTTCGAGGGCGATGAGGCTCCTCCATCGCGTCTGCCCGAGTTCTATAAAGACATTCTGGCCTGGTCGTCGGATGTGTATCATCACGACGGCGACGATGTGTGGCGGGCGCTGGAGACCATGCGCGAGTGTGAGCTGCCAGAGTTCTACCAGAGTAAATTCCTGGGAGAAAACGCGCGTCAGCTCTACCATATCGAGACCCCGAAAACGTTCATTCGGGAGCGGGTGACCGAAATTGAGCGGCCGGACTGGTGGCCAACCGAAGACGAGGTCAAGCGTGCCCTGGAGCCCGAGGCCGCGCTCAGCCGGCCCTATCATGAACGAGGCCGACACACCAATGGAAACGCGGGAAACGCGGGAAACGCGGGAAACGCACCTGAAGGAGTCCGGGCATGACCAAACGCTTTGCCGTTTTTGACGCGAACTCCCACATTGTCGAATCGCCCGAAATCTGGGAAAAATATCTGGAGCCGGACTATCGTGCCCTGGGCAAATTCTCCCTGTGGCGGGAAGACGGCCAGTACGCCTCCTACCTCAAAATCAATGGCGAGGCCCATCATGACCAGGTCAATCCCAACATCCCCCGCTATGCCATCTGGCGACCGGGTATGACCTGCGAACAGGTCGGTGCGCTTGACCCCGATACCCGGCACGCCATGACCGAGGGAGCGTCTGACCCCCAGGCGCGGCTGCGGGATATGGACGCCATGGGCGTGGATCAGACCCTGCTCTACCCGACCTGGTTTGCCGAGGGATTCCCCTTGGTCAAGGACCCGGACAGCGCCGACGCGCTCGCGCGGGCGTATAACAACTGGATCGCCGATTTTTGCCAGGCCGCGCCCGACCGCTTGTATGCCGCGGCCATGATTCCATTGCAAAACATGGATTATGCGCTGGCGGAACTGCGGCGGATCGTGTCCATTCCATGCTTTCGAGGCGTGTTTCTCCGACCGATGTTCATTCAGGGCCGCTATTATACGCATCCCTACTATGATCCGTTCTGGGCCGAGCTTGAGCGCCTCGACCTGACGCTCGCCGTCCATCCGGCAACGGGCTTGTGGAACCCGGAATGGACCTCCCACGCGGCGTTTATTGAGAAAGTCAACAGAAGGCTCACGCAAGTCACCCTGTTCAGAGAAGCCGGCGGCGGCCCGTTTGCGGGGGGTGGCAATGGACCCAATTTCACGTTTGGGGCTCAGCAGCCGATCGGGCATCCGGTTGCGCCGATCCTGTCGCCGTGGCTGGATAATCATATGTTCGTGGCTGCGACTCTGATCGGTTTTACGGTCATGCAGCGCTATCCCAAGCTGAAGGTGGTGATGGCCGGCGGCCAGGCATCATGGATGGAAGAGGTCCTGGAGAAGATGGAAGCGTCCACCCTCACGATTCCGCCCCTGCACTACTATCCGGTGCGGACCGATGTGGAAACCATGTGGGAAGAGGGCCGGGTGCTGCTCGCCTTTGACGCCGAAGAGCGGCTGATCCGGAAGCTTCCCCATACCTTCGCTCACAAGATTGTCTGGGGCTCACGCTACCCGCAGCAGGATACGACCAGCGCCTGGGACGCGATTGAGACCCTGAGCCAGGCCCATATCGACGACGCCAGCATGGCCCGCATGCTGGGCGGCAATGCCGCCCAACAGTTCGGTATCGAGCCGGTGCAAAAGGTGGAGAAGGGATAACGGCTCGGCAATGGCGGCTCCCTCATTCAATCATAGCCAATCGTTTCCTGCGTCCCTCCGCTATCCGGTCCTCGTCCTGACCCATGTCCTCATCAAACCGATCCTCTGGCTGATCGATACGGCCGGCTATTCGGATCGCTTCTGGGCAGCGATTGGCCGCAAGCTGAAGGTCAAGCTGCTGGCCGGGCACGATTTCGGCGACTACCGTCCAAGCCGGCACGATGTGGTGGTCTGTACGTTTCCCAAATGCGGCACGAACTGGACCATGCAGATCGCGTATCAAATCGCCATGCGGGGCAGGGGCGAGTTTCGGCATATTCACGATGTGATTCCGTGGCCGGATTTTGCCAGGCAGGACCTTATCGTGCCCCTGTCGGACGATAGCGCGCGCAAAGCCGCACCGACCGGCCTGCGGGTGATTAAAACCCATCTGGAGTGGGAGCGCGTCCCCTACACTCCGGACGCCCGTTATATCTGTATTCTGCGCGACCCCAAGGACGCCTTTGTATCGAATTATCTGTTTGTCCGGGATGTCATGTTCGGTCCGCTGATGCCCGCCGTGCCGGTTTGGCTGCGGATCTTTTTTTCCGATGCCGCGCCGTTCAACTGGTCCGAACACCTGCACGGCTATTGGAAAAACCGCCACCTGCCCAATCTGCTGATCCTGACCTTTGAGGAGATGAAACAGGACTTGGCCGCGGCCGTGCGACGCATTGCCGAGTTTATGGATGTCGAGTTGACCCCGGACGAGTTTGCCGCGGTATGCGAGCAGAGTTCATTTGCGTATATGAAAGGCATGGACGAGAAGTTCAAGCCGCCGGCACTCAGCCCGTGGTCGTCGCCCGACCGGCAGATGATCCGCCGCGGCGTCAGCGGCGGGTCGGCTGAGTTGTTATCCCCCGCCCAGCAAGGCTTTATTGATACGATGTGCAAAGCCGAGCTGACCCGGCTCGGCAGCGACTTTGCGTACGATAGGATGTGGGGGAATCAAGCGGGCAGGGAGAACACAGTAGCAGCCGCACAGAGTGTCGAATAACAGAAAGGAGTATGCACATGCACGTGATCGACGGCGACAGCCACTTTATGGAACCGCTGGATCTCTACCCGCGCTACATAGACCCGGCCTTTCGGGAGCGGGCCATGCGGGTGGAAAAGGACCCGGCCAGCGGTGAGCCGACCATCCGCATTGACGGCCGCCCCCTCAAGATGGTCAACACCACCGACCTGTTAGCCGCAGTGGTGGCCTACGGGCAGAAAGAAATGGGCCGGGATGTCAACCATTTCGATCAATATCTGGCGCTCAGCCCGGACTGGCAGAATATGGACAAGCGGATCGAGTTCCTGGATGCCGAGGGTATTCAGGCCCAGGTCATCTACCCCACGCTCGGCCTCTTATGGGAGGGCAGCGTGGAGGACCCGGTCTTTGCCGATGCCCTGAGCCGGGCCTATAACACCTGGGCGTTTGAACTGTGCGCCGGCCATAGCGACCGCCTTTTCCCCGCGGCGCATATCTCCCTGCGGGATGCCGAACTGGCCGTGCGTGAACTCAAGCGGGTCGCCAAGCTGGGCTGTCGAACGATTTTGTTGCCGCGGCCCCAATCAACGGCCGCAGCTTCGGCCATCCGGATTTGGACCCCATTTGGGCGGCGGTACAGGATTTGGACCTGAGCGTCGGCATCCATTTGACCGGGCATAAGCATTCGACCGGGCGCGAATGGTACCGCGACCGCGACCCCGGCATGATGTTCGTGACCATGAACCTGATTCAGGACCCGCGCATGGCGCTGACCACCATGGTCTACGATGGCGTGCTGGAACGCTTTCCCCGCCTGCGGGTGGCCACCATAGAGGCCATGGTCGGCTGGATTGGCGAATGGCTGGAACGGCTCGACTACCGGTATAAATACATGGGCCATACCTCGCAGATGGAGCGCCCGGCGTCCGAATACTTCGAGCGCAATATCTGGATCAACGGCGACCCCGAAGAGAAGATGTTTCCCCTCATCGTCCAGTTTGCCGGCGACGAAAAATTCTTCGTCGGCTCCGACTACCCCCACGCCGAGGGCTTTGTTGAGCCGGTGCGCAAAGCGCGCGAAACCTTGTCCTCGTTGCCGCCCGAGTCGATAGACAAAATTCTGGGGGGGAACGCCCGTCGCTTCTTCGGGATTTGACGGGTCAGCGTTGCCGCCTCAAGACGCATGGTAATCATTCTTTCTGTATGAGCCGGCAGCACCGTATTCAGCGTTCATCAGGGCGGCAAATCCCCTCGTCTCGGCCACTCCTCGCTCAGAGCGGCATGGACGGGCTGAGGAGGTAGGAGGAATCTCGTATGGCAGAGACGCGTGAGGAGAACAGGGGCTTCCGTTCACTCTGGATGACTCTCGCTCTTGTGGTCATCGCCTCGTTCGGGGCGTTGCTCTATTACGGCCGCGAAGTCTATCAGATGGCCCCTCCGGTTCCGGAGCGTGTCGTCGCCTCTGGCGGTACGGTCGTCTTCACCGGAGACGATGTTCGAGCCGGCCAGGATGTGTGGCGCTCAATTGGCGGACACCAACTGGGCTCTATCTGGGGCCATGGCTCCTACACGGCGCCGGACTGGACCGCTGACTGGCTGCACCGCGAGGCAGTCTGGCTGCTCGACCACTGGGCACACGAGGAACGGGAGCGGGGCTACGAAGAACTCGACGGGGAGCGACAAGCGGCACTTCGGGCGCGGCTCCAGCATGAACTGCGGACGAACACCTATGACACCGCGACCCAAACGATAACCGTATCGGAGTTGAGGGCGGAGGCCATTACTGGCGTACAGACTGGCGTGGATGAAAGCCCAGGGCAAGGGCTACCAGAGCCGCATTAACGCCATCCTGCGAGCTTACTACGAAGCGCACCAGGATGGTGCCCGATAGAAGCGCGAGTTGCGCCGATTCCTCTTGCACTCAGCCGGCCGTTCCCCGGCGGAGCACGGACAGCACACACGCACACAAACAGACCCCCGCGCAGACCAGGAACACGTCCTGGAAAGCCGGCATAAACGGGTCTGCATACGCCCCGGAGCCAGGAGCGGCAACCGCATACACCATCTTTCGGCTCGCAAACAGCGCACTGGCGCCGGTCACGCCGAGGACAACGCCCAGCGTCCGCATCATCTGACTCATCCCGCCCGCGACCCCCTGCTGGTCGCGGGGAATCGCACCCATAACAAAGCTCATATTGGGCACCTGGAAGAGCCCGATGCCCGCCCCAACAAGGCCGAGCGTCAGCACGACCGGGAGGGTGGCGGTTTCGCCGGGCAGCAGACTCATCAGCCACAGCCCGCAGGCCTCGAGGCCGAGGCCCACGGAACTTAACAGCCGGGTCCCCAGCCGGTCGGTGAGCACGCCCGCCAGCGGAGCCACCAGAGCGGTTGCCAACGGGGTTGCCACCAATACCAGCCCGGCGGTGGTTTCAGGATGCCGGAGGATCTGAACAAGATAGTGGGGGACGAGGAGCCAAATCGCAAACATCGCGCCGTTCGCCAGCACGTTCAGGGCGTTGGCCAGAGCAAAGGCCGGGCTGCGGAACAGGCTGAGGTCCACGACCGGCGGGCCGGTCCGCTGTTCGACTTTCACAAAGAGGGCAAAGCTCAGGCCGGAGAGCCCCAGCAGGGTCAGGACCAAGGGTGAGGTCCAGCCTGCGGTCGGACCCCGGCTCAGGGCCAGCAGCAAGCCCGCGAGACCGCCCGCCAGGGTGAGTATAGCGGGGGCGTCAAAGGCGGGCCGAGCGGCCCGGCGGGTGGCTGACGGGGTCTGTCTGCACGCCAACCAGCCCAGCACCAGGGCCGGTACGACCCGAAACAGATACACCGCGTGCCAGCCAAAGCTGCCGACCAGGAGGCCGCCGACGAGGGGCCCCAGAGCAAAGCCGACCGCCGCGCTCATCTGAAAAATGCCGAGGACGCGCCCCTGGGCTTGTGGCGGAACCGACAGCGTGGCCAGCGCCGGGGCCGCGGCAAAAACGAGGGCCACGGCGATGCCCTGCACAACCCGGGCTCCGAGCAGCAGGGGAAAGGTGGGCGCCAGGCCGCACAGCAAAAAAGCGACGGCACTGGCGATCAGGCCCCAGCTCAGGACGCGGCTGTGACCCCACACGTCGGCGATCTTGCCGCAGCCGAGCAGCAGGCTGGCATAGGTCAGAACATAGCTGACCACGACCCACTGCATGGCGGTGACATCCAGACCAAAGGCTGCCGTCATCGCCGGGAAGGCGATATTCACGGACGTGTCGAGCGAGCCCAGCACGGCGCTGGCACTGGCGATAAGAACCGAGGACTGGAGGACGGGGCGCGGCATGAGTCATGTTCCGAGCGAGCCGATACGGGGTCGAGGGCACGATACCCGCCGAGAGGTGAAGGCGGCAAGAGCGTGGTAACACTCGTCGTGGCCTTCGTTGACAGCAACCGGGGCGGACCATACAAAAGGGACCCGCCCAGCGCGGGCCCGACCCGACGGAGGTTGCGATGGGACAGATAAAGGAATTGGGGGTGAGCTTCCAGAATCTGACGGCCCGGGAATGTATGGCGACGGCCAGACAGGCTGAAGCCTACGGCTTTGGGACCTATTGGGTGCCGGAAGATTATGTGCACCGCGGGGCGTTCAGCCTGGCCAGCGCCATCGCGGCGTGCACAACCTCGCTCCGTATCGGTATCGGTGTGCTCAACCCCTATACGCGCCACCCCGTGCTGACGGCGATGGAGTTGGGTTCCCTGGAAGAAATATCCGCCGGCCGCGCGGTGTTGGGTATGGGCGCAAGCGTCGCCCCCTGGATTGAGGGACAACTCGGGATTCCGTACGCCAAACCGGCCACCTCAATGCGGGAAGGCGTGGAGATTATCCGAGCGCTCTTTCGGGGTGAGGCGGTGACGTATACGGGACAGGTGTTCCAGACCACGTCCGCCCGCTTCAATTTTCAGCCTCCCCGGACGGACGTTCCGATTCACCTGGGGGTGCTGGGCCCGCAGAACCTGACGCTGGCCGGCCAGATTGCCGACGGGGCCTTGCTGGCCGTGCTGCTGAGTCCAGCCTATGTTCGCTACGCTGTGGAGTGTCTCAGACGAGGAACGGACGCCGCTGGCAAAACCTGGGCCGACTTTGAGGTCGGCGGTCTGCTGACCGTTGCCATTGCCGAAGACGCGGCTGCCGCCCGTGAGGCCGTCAAGCCCTTTCTGGCCACCTGGATCGGGCTGTTAAGCGGCCAGCCGGAGCATCCGCTCTTCTCCTGTCCCGGTCTTGCCGCCAGAGATGTGCAGCGTTTTGGCGAACGGTTTGCCGCCGGTGACCTGGCCGTCGATCTGGTAACGGATTGGATGATCGATACCTTTGCGATTGCCGGCGACCCGGAGCACTGTCGCCGCAAGCTGGCCGCCCTTGTCGATGCCGGACTCACCAGTCCGGTCGCGTTCGAGGTGCCGGGCATCCGGCCCGCGGTCACCCTGGACGCGGTGAAGACCCATCTCATGCCGCACTTCTTGTAATCTTGCGCGGCCGCCGGCCCTTACCGAATCGGTGGAGAAGAATTTGATGCTCAGGCTCCCTATAAAGAAGGCGACGACAAGTATGATGTGAACTTGCGAAAATCGGTGTCGTCAGATTGCCGTCCGACTTTCAGTCTGCCCTGGACGTTCTCGATAATGAGCGGCTGCTGCGATCCTGGTTCCCAAGGGAATTCGTCGATGTGTTCCTGGCTCACAAGACTGGGGAGATCGCATTTCTTCAAGACAAAAATGCAGCCGACATCAGGCGCAGGTATGCGGCTGCGTACTAATGCGCCGCACGGTTGAGCAGCCTGACGCCCGTACTCGAACCTTACTTCAGTCCTTCGCCGCTGGGGTCGTCGACGATGAAAAGCCACGTCCCGTCGGCCTGCTTGCGGACCACCTCCACGCTGTGCAGCGGCGTCGTGACCGGGTTGCCGTCCGGTCCAGGACTGGTACTGCTGCCCTTCACTCGCGTGACCGCCACCGTCCCGTCCGTACTCGGCACCGCCGTGACCGCCTCGACGTTGAACGTGGCCTGGGCGTCAATAAAGCCCTGCATGACCTCGCGAATAGCAGCGTGGCCGGTAACCACCTGCTCGGGCGATACCACAAACGTGGCATCCGGCTCATACATCGCTATGGCCGCGTCCAGGTCGCCCGCCTTCAGCGCTTCGAGCAACTGCAGATCACACTCTTCGGGTTTGTGTGCTGGCATATTCGTTCCCTCCTTTGATTTGAGTCAGAATTTCCGCCTGTCCCCCACACTCGGTTCAGACGTCTCCCCACCCCTACACCGCAACCCTGCTGAAGGCAAGTGAAAAAACGGGACGCAACTCAGCGGGAAGTATTGTCTCTTCCGTAGACACATCATTCAGGAGTCTCGGCGAACGCTTGTGCGAGCAAGCTGTCGTACACGGTGAGGGCTGTTTTCACGCGTTGCTGTAGAGCCTCTCTCTGGGCGTTCCAGTGGAGGCGGAGCCACTCGGGCGACAGACTGTCTTTCTCGTGTTGCGCAGCCCAATCGATTTCCAGGGATGCAAGCGCTTCCAGGACAGCCTTGTAGCGCGCGACCAGCTCCGGGACTCCCTCTTTCTTCCAGCATCGCGTGTGACCGTCGACTGCAATATAGACGGGCGCGCTGTGGGCCACGCCCATCTCTGAGCCAAAGGCACGTACGGCCAGCCACAGGCTCGTTTGGGGTTGTAATTCGTGGATCAGCTCTACCGTCTCAGCGCCGGGCTTGGCTTTCACCGTCTTGATCACGTCGCCGTGCACGACGAGTTCCAGACGGTCGAGCGAGCCGAAGTCGGGATTCTGGCGCGCAACGGCCTTGAGCCTGATCGTCTGTCCAGGCTTGGCCTGGAGTTCTGCTCCCATGGACTGCCCGCCGACATCCAGTTCAAGCAGAGGACCGTTGGTGACAAAGAGCCGGCCGGCTTTCATGCCGTCAAAGAACGCTTGGGGCGAGAACTCGCCTGCAAGCTGAACGTAGTAGCGCTCTGCGCCCGGCAAACTCAGATAGGGCCAGTCCGAGCCGGCTGAGGGTGTGAGCCGAAACCCCAGATTGAGGAAATCGTACAACAGTCCCGTGCCCAGCTGTCCGAACTGCAAGACCTCCACGAAATCGACCAGTCCGTCCACCAGGTCCAAGGCCAGGCCGGCGGGGGCGCCGGAGAGCTGGGCAAAGAAGTCCAGCCCCGTGTGCGCATACCCGAACAGCCCGCCGTCTTGCCGTATAGCTGCGGCTGTTTCGTCATACAGGAAATACTCTAAGGGATGATGGTACTGCTTACCGTTCAGGCCGATGGTATGGCCGAGCTGCATGGTGCGCGGAGATTCCTGGCCCGTCACCAGGGCATACTGATCGCGCAGATACTGCCCGCTGGGTCCAAAAGCGTATTGCGAGAAAAAATACCCACTCGGATTGCCCATCTGCAGCAGGTTTGCGACATGCACGTCCTGCGCCCGCATGAGGACTGAAATCCAGGCGTTGTCCTCGGCTGCGCGCTGCACATGGATATGATCGTCCCCGGAATACCAGCCCTGGGCGGGCATATCTATCCAACGGGGGAGCGGCACCTCAAGCGCGGTGGGCTCGCCCGCAGTGATGGTGATCTGGCGTTGAAGAACGCGATACTCGGGCCCCTTGCCAATCACCAGATCATAGCTTCCGGCCTCAAGTTCGGCTTCGTACCTGCCGTCAATGAAAAAGACATACCGCCCGTCGTACGGCCATTTTTCGACACCGGGAATCAACTCGCTCTGGGAAATTGTCTCGTCTTCCCAGCGCGTAAACGCCAGGGCCGATTGACTTGGCAACGGCAGACGACCGTGCGCATCGTACAGACCGATGCGGGCCGGGGTCAGCGCGCTTGTTGCCCCGTCACGCACCTCGAGCCGCAGCGTCCCTTTCGGGCCGGTATGCAGAGCGGGTTTCCCCTCCCGTTTGAGGCGCAGGTCACAGACTGTAATCTCTGGCGAATCCCCAGGTTGTGACTGGGTCAAGTCTATCCCTGGCGCAGCCAGCGCAAAGTCGGCTGCGGTTAATAATCTGTTGGCAAAGCGGGCATGCTCCAGGGTGAGCGTGACGCTCGCCCAACGTGGCGTATCCTGGGCAAAGCGGACGGTCTCGGCCTGGGGGCGACGGCCCGCCCGGTCGTGATAGTACACCAGGCCGGTGCTCGTTTCACGGTCCAGGACGAGCTCGACGGTCACGGTTTCATCAATATTGAACGCAAAGGCATCATCGACATCGAACATCAAGAGCGCGCCAACGACACACTGGCGGCCGTCACGTTGCTCGACTCTGGCGGCGGCGGTCGAGCGGAACGGTGCCGCCCCACTCGTGCGGGCGTCCATATCGATTGCGGTTACAGCGCTGATATGCTCCGTCCGCCAGGCGAGTTGCAATTTTCCGTTCGGATGGCGCTGATGGGCCGCTACCTGCGCGCCGCCTATGAGGAGCAGTCCTATCAGCATCGTTCCGCCAACGAAGAGTCCACCAGACCTATGACGATTCATCTCGCTGCCCTCCTTCTCCCTTCGCTGTATCATCTTACCCATATGGTCGACGGTCAATTACAGATTTTTCACGGTCAGTTTGTGAGTGATGACGCCGCCCGGGTTCAGCAACAAGGCGGCGCAGTTGTACAAAGAATCTGGGCGCAACTGCAAGCTGAGAATCTGATTTTATCACCGCTTCAGCCTCAGTTTCCACAGGGTCAAAAACTCGCAGGCGCCCTTCTCCTCTCGCCTGTCTGGTCCGTACTCCAGCTTGTATGACGTGGCACAGTGACGGGGGCTAGCCCAAGACCCAGGGGCCCTAGTAATGCTATCCCCGTCCAGCCTCACGAACTTGACAGGGCCATAGTGAAGCCTAGAGTAGACGGCGGACGATTGGCCCTTTCTACCCTGGTGTGAGCGGAGAAGCGACGGGGCACTACACCCGAGCGGGAGGGGCGCAAACGCTTGAACAAAAAAAGTGGAGAAACCCATGCGCGACAATGACCATACCGATATGACAGCGGACGCCCTGCTTGAGCGCGCCCGTGAGATCGCCCGGATGGCGGCTGAGCAGGCCCAGGCCATCGAACAGCAGCGCCGCCTGCCCGATGGGCTTATGCAGGCGCTGAAAGACTCCGGGTTGCTGCGCATCCTCCAGCCAGCCCACTGGGGAGGCTACGAGCGCGACCTGCGCACCTTCGTCCGGGTGGCGACCGAGATTGCCAAGGGCGATACCTCAACCGGCTGGGTGTATTGTATTCTCGGTATCCATTACTTCTGGATCAGCTATGTCGAGCCTGAACTGCAAGAGGAGATCTGGGGGAAGGATTCGAGCGTGATGATGGCCGACTCCTTCGCACCCACGGGGTCTGCCCAAGAGGTCTCGGGCGGATACCGGCTCAACGGCCAGTGGAGTTTTTTAAGTGGCTTGTGGTGTAGCGATTGGATCGCGGTCGGGGCTCGGGTGGCACCCCAGCCGGACGCGCCAGCCGAATGGACGATGATGTTTGTGCCCAAGCCGGATTATCGGCTCGACGACCGCTGGCACGTCGTGGGCCTGCAGGGCAGCGATAGTAATACGGTCATCGTGGAAAACGCCTTCGTGCCCCACCACCGGGTCTACTGGTTGGAGCGTGCAGAACGGACCGGGATTTCGCCTGGACAACACCTGCATCCGAACGCCTTGTATCAACTCCCCTTTATCCCCACCCTGGGCGTTGCGCTGCTGCCGACGGCCATCGGCTCGGCCCGCTCGGCCATTGCCCATTTTCAGGAGTGGACCCGGACCCGCGCCCCCGTCTACGGCCCAGGCGAGACACCGCTGCCCGGCACGGCCAGTGCCCATATCGCTCTGGCCGAAGCCGCCACCACGGTCGAGGCGCTGGAAGGGCTGATGATGCAGAACACGGACGAACTCGTGGCGGAGTATGGGCATGCCGGCCGGGTACCGACAGCGCAGGCGCGGGCTAAATATTATGCCTGGCGCAGCTACATCGTGCGGCAGTCCACCCGCGTGGTTGATCGGCTGTTTGAGCTGAGCGGCGGCCGTTCCCTGTATCTACACCACCCTGTCCAGCGAATTTGGCGTGACCTGCATGCCGTCAGCCAACATATCGCCCTCCACCATGAGTCAGGGATGGAGGCATACGGACGCACTTTGGTCGGGCTGCCGAGTGGATCACCGCTGTAGACACAGTTATTTATGCAGCCGGCCTCACCTGACCCCGAACACCTGTTCCACCGCATCACGGATTGGCGCAAACGCCTCGCTCGGGGTATGGGTCATCCGGTTGTGACAAATCACGACCGCGAGGCGCGCATCCGGGTCTGCCCAGCCAATCGAACCACCCGCGCCAGGATGGCACAGCGTGCGAGGATTCCCACCCACAAGACGGTACGGATACTCGGCGCTGACGTCACCGCCCAGCCAAAACCCTGCGGTCCCCACTCGCACCGGAAAGCCAAGAATGGTGTCTGGACGATCGGTATCAGGACGAGGGACACTAAAGAGACGCATCCGCTCTTCCGACAACAGGCGGACGCCGTCGAGCGCCCCATCATTCGCCAGCAGCGCGAATAGCCGGACTGCGCTCCGCGCGTTCATGATCCCGTTTGCGCCCGGGATACACGAACGCCGCACATCAGGGCGCCCAAAAACCTCCTCGACTGTCGCCACCTGGGGTGGGATCGCAGCAAAAATCGGTAAGTCGGGTGGCAGCGGTCGCGGGGTAGAGTTCTTGAGCCTCGCCACTCGCGACGCCACCCGATCAGGAATGCCGAGCCACAGATCGGTAATCCCGAGCGGACCACAGATTTCTTCCTGCACGAAGGTGCCAAACGGCCGGTGGTGTGGATCGGTACGGCGCACACACTCGGCAATCACCCAGCCGAACGTGTAACACATATAGCCATTGTCGGTGCCAGACTCGAAGCGAGGCTTCATCCTTGCCAACTGGTCAACCATCCAGTCGTAGTCACTCATGAGCTCCGGCGTCACGCCATCTGGCATTTGCGGAATACCCAGCCGGTGGCTGAGGGCGTCTCGTATCGTCGCGTGCTCTTTTCCTTGCGCCGCGAACTCAGGCCAGTAGCGGGCGATGGGCTGATCATATTCGATCAACCCGCGCTCTGCCTGGATATGCAGTGCTGTTGCCGTGACCGCCTTGACCACGGAGAAGACCGGAAAGAGGGTGTCGCCATCCACTTTCCGCCCAGTGGTTTCATCCGCAATCCCACCCCAGGCATCCACAACGAGTTCGCCGTGGTGAGAGACTGCGACTTGCAGGCCAACCTCACCGTGTTCGCGGATCGCGGTTTCAATGGCCTGTTGAAACACTATATTTGCCTCTGGTCTTACTGGTGCTACTGTAGCCATACACCCTTCTCTCCATCCCACCTCCCGAGGGAGGCGTCTCGTATATATTAGGTGCCCTAATGGGTGGCGAGCTCTTGGAGTTCCTCCGGGGTGGGCGTGGTCTCAAACTGCGGCAGAGTCGGAGACAACTCGTCCCACGGCTGGGCACTCGCTGTCCAGATATCGGCCATCAGCTCCAGCCGGCCGGGGTCGTCCATGCTGGCCGCACCGATGCCTCGGATCTCCGGGATCAGATCAGCCCGGGCTGAGACGGGTGACCCGCACTCTGCACAGAACCCCCGGTGGGTCTTGTTCCCACTCGTACCCGTGCAGACATACTCCTTCGGGGCACCTTTGGTGAACTGCACGGCCGACATGGAGAAAACCACATTAACGGCAGCGCCGCCCCCTGTGGAGCGTTGACAATCCCGACAGTGGCATTTCCACATAAAGAGCGGCTCCTCCGTACATGCATAACGTATCGCGCCACAGGCACAGCCACCCGTCAACGGAATAGAAACAGTTATAATAAAATACCCCTTCCTCGTCACGGCCTTATCACTTCAGCAGGGACAACAAAAGGTCTGGTCAGTATAAGGTGAGACCGGCAAAGCCTTACGGAACCCTTCCCCGCAGAGCCGTATAAAGCGGTTTACAGTGCTCATCTAATGACCACGGACCATGAATCGATCTCATGCAAGCTAAACAAAATATACCGGACGACATTCGCACTAAGTCAAACCTGACTTGACGCACAGGCCGCTGCGCTGTACCCAAATATCTTTTTAGATATAGGCAGTTGTCTAAGGAGGGACTCTTAATGATGTATCGGGGCGTTCGGATACTTATCAGTTGGTGGGTTGGACTCATGGTGTGGACCGGGGGGTCTGGTGAGGCCCAAGAAGCCGGTCCCCAAGACGTGCCCGGCCCAGCGGTGCCGGCGGAACTCAGGACGTGGTTGACGCAGACCGCCACACCGCGGGCGCTCCCGCCCGGTTCCTACCCGGCTGAGGAGCTGGTCGGAGTGCTCCCGCCCCATGCGCCCCAACTGCTGGCCTCCGAAGCGACCAATGGCACGGCCCCTGCGCTCGATGTGGTCGCCGCCCGTACGTATGATGTCCTGGTTTCGGACAGCGTCCATCAACTGAACCCGAACGGTGAACTCGATGACACCACGCGCTGCGGGCGAGAGTTGCCCTTTCCGGTCCTCGCTCCCGACGTGAGCCGCGCCGGACTGAAGGCCGTCTGGAACCTGTTGTGTCGGAATCGGGGCGGGAGCTTTGAGTATCTCGGGCATACCTTTCGCGGCTCAGGTCCAAACCCTCATCGGACCCTTATCATCAATGGCTGGAATGGCTGGGGGCCGCAGGGCTTCGGCCTCCGCGCGCTGACGCTCGCCCCAGGCGACCAAAAGGACAACCAAATGATGGGCTGGATGCCGTGGGCGCGGGACAAGGCCGAGAGCTTCTATGTGTATAATATGAAGATGCGTCGGCCGCGCCAGGCGTCGACCACGCGGGGCGATAAAATGGCGGGGACCCAATTCACCCGCGAGCATGCCTTTGGCTGGGAAGGGCAGTTCTTTTTTTATGACTGGGAGATGCTGGGCGAGCGCCCGGTCCTGACGGCGTTCGACAGTCGGCACGAGTTTCCCCAGTATTTGCCCGTCAACCGCTGGTTTGCAGACGACCAGTGGATGCTCCGGCCGGCCTTCCTGGTGGTCGGCAAACGCGCCCACAAAGGTGCCGGCTCGGGGTATGTGGCGCTGTGGCTCGACACGGTCACGTTCGAGCCGTTGTGGACGGTATTTTATACGGAGGCCGGGACCGCGCGGAATATCCTGGGGCTCACGTTCAAGTGGGATACTCAGTACCAGCGACATGTGACTCTCGGCATGAGCGCGGTAGACTTGGACGCCAATGGGGTCCCTGTGACAGGGACCGCGTTCGAGGCAAATTTTTGCAGCATCCTGCACCACCCGGATGCACCTGCTGACCCTGCGAGCTATAACGGTCAACAGTTGGGCAAGAAACCGTTCAACTGGAGCCACCGGCCTGCAGGGTGCGAGTAAAGAGTCGGGCATGAGTCTGCTCAACAAGACCGCCACAAGCGCACATCTCCGGCGAGCTGTATAACGACTCCGGTGTGTCCGCCGCATATTACTTGACAGGCCCGGCCTGTTGACTACGCTCGCGAGTGACGACACAGGTGGCAGCGCATGGGCAGAACAAACGGAACATTATCTTGTTCCACACGACCCGAGAGGAGAAACATATGACAACAGAGGTAGCCCTGATCGTCGGGGCCGGTCCGGGAACGAGCGCGAGTTGCGCCAGACTCTTTTCCCGCGAGGGCATGCAGGTGGCAGTTGCCGCCCGCAGCCCGGATAAACCCGTACTCAAGCAACTGGAGCGTGAGCACGGCGTGCGGTGCTATGCGTGCGACGCGCGGGAGCCCGAGGCCGTGGAGGCACTGTTTCAAGCAGTGCAGGCTGACCTCGGACGGCCCACGCTGGTCGTACACAATATCGACGGCCGCACCCCGGACATTTTCCGCAAAGACCTCGCCGAGGCCGACCCCGGCTTGGTACGCGACACCCTGCTGAACTCCACGTATAGCGCCTTCCTCGTAGGCCAACAGGCGACAAAAAGCATGCTGGCCAGCTCGCCCGGTGCCGACGGCCACCGGGGCACCATCATTTTCACCAATGCCAGCGCGGCCTATAAGGGCTACCCGCGGAGTGGCGCGTTTGCGATGGCCTGTCAGGGCAAATCGGGTCTGGCCCAGAGTATGGCCAGAGAACTCATGCCCAAGGGCATCCATATTGCCCACGTACCGATTGACGCGGCGATTGGTTGGACTCAGGAAGACGGAACCCGCTGGCATCGCCTGGCCGGGACAACGGTGGACGACAATATGGCCGACCCGGAGTCCATTGCCGAGACCTATCTGCAACTCCACCGTCAGCCCCGCTCGACCTGGGCCTTCGAGGTTGTGCTGCGGCCCTGGGTTGAAACGTGGTAGCGCCGATTGCGGCTTGACTCTCCTGTGGAATTCGCATGAAGTGCAGACAGCTTTCAATGAAAAGGAGGAGAGTATGAAGTTTGGTGTTGTCATGTTCGCGACGGATTACGCCATCCGTCCTGACGAGTTTGCCAAAGAGTGCGAAGACCGCGGCTTTGAGTCGGTCTGGTATCCGGAGCATACCCATATTCCGGCCAGTCGGCGCAGTCCGTGGCCGGGTGGCGGTGAGTTACCCAAAGACTATTGGCATACCCACGATTTGTTCGTTTCGCTGATGGCGGCTGCGGCAGCCACGAAAACGATCAAGGTCGGTAGTGGCATCTGCCTGGTACAGGAGCACGACCCCATCAAGCTCGCCAAGGAAGTAGCCACGGTAGACCAACTCTCGAACGGGCGTTTGCTGTTTGGGATTGGCGGCGGCTGGAATGCCGAAGAAATGGAAAACCACGGCACGCCCTTTGACCGCCGTTGGAAGATCCTGCGCGAAAAAATCGAGGCCATGAAAGCCATCTGGACGGAAGAGGAAGCCGAGTATCACGGCGAGTTTGTGAATTTCGATCCGATCTGGTCCTATCCCAAACCGCTGCAGAAACCCCATCCGCCCATTCTGTTGGGGGCCCATACCCCGGGCGGTTTGAATCGGGTCGCCAACTACTGCGACGGCTGGATTCCGATTGGGCCCAGAATTCCCGACCTCAAGGGCTGGATCGGCGATATGCAGGCGCGGGCGGAAAAGTTCGGCCGTCAGGCCGCGGACCTGGCCGTATCCGCTTTTATGGCTCCTGCCGAGGAGGCGGTGATCAACCAGTATCAGGAACTGGGGATCGAACGCTCAATCTTCGCCGTTCCGTCCGAGAGCCGAGACACGGTCTTGCCGATTCTGGACAAGTACGCCGCGTTTATGTCGAGTATGAGCTAGATGAGCTAGATGAACGAACTGTCAGGAGGAAGAGCGTATGATCGATTTACACTATTGGCCCACCCCGAACGGCAAGAAGGTCACCATTCTATTGGAAGAGTGCGGCATGGCGTACAAGATGATCCCGTGCAATATCGCCCAAGGGGATCAGTTCACGGACGAGTTTCTCAATATCTGCCCCAATAACCGGATGCCGGCCCTGGTGGACCACGAGCCGCTCGGCGGGGGCGAGCCGCTCAGCATCTTCGAGTCCGGGGCGATGATGATGTATATCGCCGAGAAGGCCGGACAGTTTTATCCCCAGGATGTCCGCGGCCGCTACGAGGTCAATCAGTGGCTGATGTGGCAGATGGCCAACCAGGGACCCAAGAGTGGCGAGTGCGGTCATTTTCGTCGCTTGGGCGACGACCAGGGCGACCAGACCTACGCGGTCCGGCGTTTTACGGATGAGGTCAATCGCCTGTTCGGCGTGCTGAACAATCAGTTATATCGGCAGCCCTATCTGGCCGGAAAGGAATACACCATTGCCGACATGATCTGTTACCCCTGGGCGGTCAACTGGGAAGCCCAGGGCCAGGACATCGACGAGTTCAAATACTTCAAGCGCTGGTTTGAAGAACTCTCGGAACGCGAGGGCGTCAAAAAAGGCATGGCCGTTGGCAGCGACCTTGGCTTCGACGTCACCAAGCTCTCACAGGAAGAGAAAGACCAGTTGCGCAAAATGCTCTACAACCAACGCGCCCGCCCCGTCCCGGCATAGTTGGGATGCCGGGTGAGGCGGTGCTCACCCGAGCCACATCTTTTGGTTAAACCGGAATAGCCTATGGCAGTTACATACTTAGACCAAGAGATTGAGTTGTTGGTACAGGAGCGCAAGCCTCTACCGGTAGGCTGGCGCAATCAGATTCGTCTAAAATCCAAGCGAGGGCACGACGAACAGCAATTGGATTTGGTCGGTGAGACAGAGCACAAGTTTCGCCTTATTCTCAGGCGGAACAGCTTTAATCTGGTTGACTTCTCAATCATCCTGGCTGTTCGAGTCTCTCAGTCAAGTCAACTTTTTCGACTTCTTCGCTATAATGGTAGGAGCCACGAGCACACCAACCATATAGAAAATGAGACATTCTATCACTTTCACATTCACTTTGCGACGGAGCGGTATCAGCAACTCGGAACCCGAGAGGACGCTTACGCCAAGCCAACCGACCGCTACAGCGACTTCGATGGCGCCTTGCGCTGTTTGCTTGATGACATGAATCTTGAGGGTCCACCCGATCCACAAGGTACCCTTTTTGAGGAGGGCTAAGAGATGTCTATCGAGACTATAGAGCAAGACTTTCATAAGAAGGTCTCGGCACAGGTCCGGCTCGCAGCCGAGGGTCTGGGGCGCTTCCGCGTGTTCACCCCCTTCCTGTTTGAGGACGGTGACCACTTGGCCATCGTCCTCAGACAGGAAGGCTCGCGGTGGATACTGTCCGACGAAGCGCACACGTACATGCATCTGACCTACGACATAGATGAAAAGGAACTTCATAGAGGCACGCGTCAGAAAATCATCTCAAACGCACTGTCCACATTCCATGTCGAAGACCGTAATGGTGAGTTGGTACTCGATGTACCGGATGAGCGCTACGGTGACGCGTTGTATTCTTTTGTCCAGGCACTTCTCAAGATATCCGACGTATCGTACCTGTCTCGGGAACAGGTTCGTTCTGCGTTCATGGACGATTTTCGCGATCTGTTAAGCGGAACTGTCCCAGAAGAGCGCAGGAGTTTCGGCTGGAGCGACCCTAAACACGACCCCAAGGGCATCTATACTGTGGACTGCCGAATCAACGGTATGTCTCGGCCGCTATTCGTTCATGCCCTTAACGGCGACGACAGGACCCGTGACGCCACAATCGCGTTACTCCAATTCGAAAAGTGGGAGATTCGATTCCGTTCCCTGGCTATCTTTGAGGATCAGGAGTCAATCAATCGTAAGGTGCTGGCACGCTTCAGCGACGTCTGCGAGAAACAGTTTTCGAGCCTCACTGCGAATCGCGATAGGATTACCCACTTCCTGGAGGAAAACATCTTCTGAGTGAGACTACGATAGGCAGAAGTTGCCGTGGTCTTCGTAATACACGATGATTCCGTTGGTTTCGACAAAAGGCATGCCCCTCTCCCTTCCGGCCGGGACCGTAGCGCACTCACATGCAACATACCGAGGGCGTACGACATGGTCGGGAAGGCGATGTCTCAAAGGTCCGAGACGGCAATGAAAAACGCGGGGAAAAGGTTGGCTCCCGCCCGGTGACATGGGCAGGAGCCGAGAGAACGGAAGGGAGGCTTAGGCAACCGCTTTTTGGTCCAACTGCTGCAAGCGCGGCATGACCTCGGCCGCGAACAGCCGCATGCTCTGCTCGCTGTCTTCATACGGCATGCCGCCATAACTGAACACACCGGTGAAGGCGTCGCAGCCGATCTTGGAGCGGATCTCGAGGACTTTCTCAAAACACTGGTCCGGCGTGCCCCAGACCTGGAGGTTGAGGAAAAAATCGGTTACGCCCTCAGCACTGCTCAGCGCCTCAGACATCTTGCCGTAGTATTCGTAGCCCTTGGTCTTGGCGAAATGGTCACCACCAAAATTGTAGTGTTTCATGGCCGACTGCCAGTAGGCGCCGATGTAGCGCCGGGCCATCTCTTCGGCGCGGCCGGCATCCTTATCACAGAAGACCCAGCCGCCGGCGATCGGCGCCGGTGCCTCGGCAGCGTTGGCCTCACGGTAGATCGTCCGGTACGTATCCAGCTCTACCGCCACGTCTTCCCACGGCTTCTGGGGAATGATCAGGATGCCGACACCCAGACGAGCCATGATCTCGGACGACTCGGGTGAAACCGCGGCGGCATACGTCCGGCCCTTAAAGGATTTGAACGGCTTGGGACGGATGTCTTTCTTGGGCTGGGTATAGTACTGGCCCGCATACTCGCAGTAGCCCCGTTCGAGTCCGGTCAGGACCATATCCGCGGCCTCGACAAAGCGTTCGCGGGACTCACCCATATCGACCCGGAAGCCCTCGAACTCGACCTGCCCGGCGCCGCGCCCGAGCCCCAGAATCAGCCGCCCGTCGCACATATCGTCCAACATCGCAATTTCTTCCGCCACCCGCATGGGATCGTGCCAGGGCAGTACGACGACCATCGAGCCCAGCTTCACTGTCTTGGTCCGACCGGCCATATAGGTCAGGAACTGGAGCACGTCGGGCACCATGGTGTAATCGGTAAAGTGGTGCTCAACGCTCCAAATCGAATCAAAGCCAAGTGGCTCGGCCAAATCGGCCAACCGAATCTCATTTTTGTAGACCTCATAGTCCGAGATCTTCTGCGCCGGGTTTTGGCAGATCGCAGCCATACCGATCTGCATCGGCGAATCGAGTTGTGCTGTCATAGTCCGTGTCCTCCTTCGGGTCGTGGTAATACTCTGGCGCTCGTCTTCAGAAGCCCGCAGAGTAGCGCAGGTGAAAAAAGTAAAGATAGCTGGCGATCCGCGCGGTGCTGTCCTAATAAAAAGTTGCTCCAAGTTGCCAGTGTCTTGACTTTTGATCTATGCTTTAAGCATGGCAGAGCAGTCAAGTAAGCGACGCAAGAAGAACGATCCCGTTGATACTAACGAATTGGCCTTCGATATTGTCCAGGACCTGACCTCGGAAGAACCAAGAGAAGTCCCACAGGAGAAAAATTCGGCAGCCATTGAACGCGGACGACTCGGCGGATTGAAGGGTGGGAAAGCACGAGCCAGGGGGGTGCCTGCCGAAAAGAGATCTCAAATTGCAAGAAAGGCAGCGCAGACAAGATGGGCAAACACTAAAGACTAGGCTGCCTCATCCTCGGCGTTCTTCTCTGCTTCAATTTCAGCTAGGTCGTCAGTAAAATCGAATGACATGGGAATCGGATTATCTGGACAACTGTTCTCGTTGAAACTATCCCCGTCCGTTTTGAGCTGCTGGCAATCGTCAACGATAAGATTGCGCCTCTGCTGAAATGCGACAGCCATGTGGTCCCGGTTTTTACTCCGGATATCCTCCCATATATGCCGCTGTTCGTCGCCCTCATTAAGGAGGGCGACATGCTTGGTTCGCACCTTACGGCCTTGCGGATCGATATAATACTCCTCTCGCATCGCCTTTGATATCTGCTCTGCACACAGAGTGTGAATTTTGGATGGATGCGGTTTCCAGAGACCATTTTCAATGGCCCACGCGGCGATTCTTCTCGCCGTAGTAGGCCAGGGCTGATCGGCTTCCCGGTACTGCTCAACAAGTCGCTGCATATTTTGCGCATATGAACGTCCCATACTGACCTCCTGACTTTTACAAACTTACTTCGATGCTATTCCCCCATCCATCAGTGAGGGCTGACCTGGTGACAATCTGTCGGACTTTCACAAGCATTTCCCTGTTGTGAGAAAACTTAATTTCGCCTCGGCGTTGGAGCTGACCAGCGACAACGCCGGGGTGGACCTTATGGAGTAGGGCAAAGCCCCTAATTTTCTGCTTTGAAAACAAAGGCCCTTTCCTAATAATGAAGCTTTCAATAGCCTCCTGAGAAACAAGAAAGTCTGCCGCAAAGCTATCTGCGAGTCTCTCAGATTCAGGCTTTTGGTCTGTTGAGAGAGCACCTTGACCAACAAGGTTCACATCTATTATCCCCGGCTTCTCCAAGCCGTCACTATTTTTGACATGCCAAAGCTCATGCATCAGGGTGAACCAAAACCAGCCAATACGGTCGTACCGGAATGAAAGAGCAACCACTGGCGAATGCTTATCGAGCCAGAGACAAATACCGTCTATACGTGTTTTAGGAAGTGGCTCAACGACAACAAAACGAATACCTGCTTCCATCAAGATGCGGGGAGCATGGCGTGCTTCTTCTTCTTCATGCTTGATGGTGTCTAGTTTCTCTAGGCATGTCTTAAGTGACGCCCGGGAGAAGGGGGGTGCTTCAAGGGCCTCGGCAAGCTGACGCACGCGGAAGAGCCACGCGATCTGGGTCAGTGTCGCATCTTCTTGAGCCATAGGCTTTCTTGCTGCATGTGGCCACAAGGTCGGTTCCTGATCTAGATCAGAAATGTGGTAGAATTCGCAAACTTGTTTTTCTAAAACGTCGATGGATTCGGAAGGCTCAATCCAATGCCGCCGTATCATCTCCTTTATTGGAGCTTTCTCAAACAACCTTGCTCGCCTAACGACGCTATCGTCACGCGGCTTTGTTCGAGACAGCCGGTAGGTACTTTCAAGGTTCATCCATAACTGCGCACCTGTTCCAAATGCCTCTCCCAGCCCTTGCGCTGTCTCTGGGCTTATCGCTCGCTTGCCTGCTAAGATTTCATTAACAAGCTGGAAGGGACGCCCAAGAATTTCAGCAAGGTCCGTTTGCGTCCACCCACGGGCCTCTAATTCTTCTTTGATGAACTCACCTGGGGGGAAAACCTCAGCTGGTACCCGCTCAACCATAACCTCCCTCTCTTAGTGATAATCCTCAACCGCCACCACTACAACAACTTTAGTTGGAACTTGGTCGTCAAGTTCTAAAATCAAGCGCCATTGGTCATTGAGCCGCATGGAATATTGATGCTTTCTTTTGCCTTTCAGTTTTTCAAAGCGTAAGGAACGCATCTGGTAAAACACACGCTCATCAGGCGTATCTCGGATGAATTGTAAACGCTTCCGAAACACCCTTACTACTGCCTG
This sequence comes from Binatia bacterium, assembly GCA_963664395.2. GTDB lineage: Bacteria > Desulfobacterota > Binatia > Bin18 > Bin18 > Bin18. The sequence continues at coordinate 1,800,913 of OY761159.2, forward strand.
GGAAAATCCTCCGTCAAATTTGGGGTCAGTTTCCAATCGATCCAACCGCCCACCACGAAACCGCACTTCCATTGGGCACCAGATTAGAACAGGAGAAGCAAAAAGTCAAATATGATTAGCATACTATGTATGATAGCATGCTTTTATATTTATAATTAGTTCATCCTCAAGCATAATACTAATATAAAGTTGTCCTTGAGAAAGCTCTCTTATGAATTCTCCCTGCCCTCAATGCTCTGGCCCAACCCGTAACTACGGCAAAGATAAGTTCGGCCAGCAGCGCTACCGCTGCAATCCTTGTGCGAAGACCTTCATCACAGATAAAAAGCCCATGCGACTCAAGAAGGTCAAGGCAATCCTTTGCCTCAAGCTCTTAGTGGAGGGGAACAGCATTCGCAGTACTGAGGGTATCAGTGATGTACACAGAGACACGATCTTGCACCTGATTGAAGTCATTGGAGAGCGCTGTGAGAATGTGATGGAGGAGCAGATTAAAGATATCCCCCTTCAGTATGTACAGGCAGATGAAATCTGGGGATTTGTTGGTAAAAAGGAAGGCCACAAACGGAAAGAGGAGAAGAAGAACCTCGAACTGGGAGACGCCTACACCTTCGTTGGGATCGAAGCAAAGACGAAGCTGGTTTTGTGTTACGAGCTAGGCCGACGAAATATCAAGACCGCCACACGGTTTATGGAGAAGCTGAAGAATGCATCTGACGGTCGCTTTCAGCTCACCACGGACGGGCTGAAGGCATACATTGAAGCCGTCGAAGAGACCTTCGGCATTGAGATTGACTTTGCACAGCTAGTGAAGTTCTACAAGTCTGATGAATCCCGACAGATTGAACGACGCTACAGTCCTGGTGATTTTGTCAGTGCAGTCAAAATGCCGATCATGGGAGACCCTGAATCAGATAAAATCACAACTAGTCATGTTGAACGACAAAACTTGACTATGAGAATGAGCATGCGACGCCTAACCAGATTGACCAATGCACACTCAAAAAAATGGAAGAACCTTGAGAAGGCGCTAGCTATCCATTTCGCGTTTTATAATTTCTGCCGAGTCCATCAGACCTTGCGCGTAACGCCAGCGATGGAAGCAAAAATCACGGATTATATCTGGACCTTAGAAGAATTGGTCGGAGATATCTTACGCTAGCAACTTTTTATTAGGACACTACCATCCGCGCTCCTGGTCAGCGTGCGTCCCGGTGGGCGGCCTCCGACTATTTCCCCCTCTGGTTTGGTAATACCCGAACGCGTCTCCAGCCCCGTAATCTCCGGGTCTGCAAGAACACGGCGTAGCAATTGTCACGCGGATGCTGAAAACTATCCTACAAGATCGAAGAGCAGTCTATGCTTTACATTTAGGATGCGTCGTATAGTAGGGTGCATATAGGAGGGTGCGTATGAGCAAGCGACAATCTCGACAGGTGTTATTCGGAGCACTGCTGGCGACCGTCCTCGTGTGGGGTTATCCGGCCGCTGGACAAGAATGGACGCAATCGAAGTGGGGGCCGGAGGATGAGATCGGGAGCGCGAACTACATCACGCCTGAACGCGTGAAGCTCGCGGCCAGCCTGGTCAAAACCGGCAAGACGTACCCGCTCGGGATGGTGACCGGCCCCGACACACCGGCCTACCCGCCCCGCCACTACAAGGTGTACGTCTGGGAGCTCGTGCTGGGGGGGCCGAATGAGCTTACCGCCACCGACGACTTGGCCGTTACCTGGCTGGGGGTCGGCAGCCAGATCGACGGGTTCGGCCACGTCGGCATCGATCACGTGCATTACAACGGCTGGAAGACGCAGGACTTCCTCTCGCTCACGGGCATCAAGAAGTTCGGCGTGGAGAACATCCCACCGATCGTGGCGCGCGGTGTACTGTTGGATATGACAAAATACTATGCGGTCGACCTCGTGCCCAACGGCACGGCCTTCAACGCCAAGGAGATCGACGAGGTCGCGAAGAGACAAGGAGTAGAAATCCGCGAAGGCGACGTGGTGTTGTTCCACACCGGCTGGCTGAAGCAATTCGCGCAGATGGGTGCGGGCGAGCCGGGGATAGGCTTTCCCGAACCGGGCATTGGCGTCGAGGGCGCGCGCTACCTGGCCGGGAAAGGCGTCGTTGCGGTCGGGGCGGACACCTGGGCACTGGAGGCCATCCCGTTCGAGAAGGAGGCTGAGCGCTTTCCGGTTCACCAGGAGCTATTGGCCAAGAACGGCACCTACATCCTCGAAAACATGAACACGGCCGCGCTGGCCGCAGATGCGGCCTACGAGTTCATGTTCGTGCTCGGCGCGCCGCGCATGGCCGGGGCGGTGCAGACGATTGTCAATCCCGTCGCGATCCGCTGAAACAATCCGGAAAACCCACAACGCGCTTACCGAGGCCACCAAGCGGACGGGGCCGAACGACCCGGGTCTACCCTGTCGCAAGCGGCCGACTTAGTCGGCCGCTCACTGAAACCGGCGGGCGTCTTCTCCAGCGTAGCGCGCCACCAGCGTATCAATCTGTGATGTCCGTTCCACCTTGTCGAGGACCTCGGCCAGACGGCGGGCGGGCAGGGCGCACGTCAGCTCGGTTGCCTGCATACCCGTGCGCGCCCGACTCAGCACGCAGCCGACACTCACGGCCACCTGGCCGTCTTTCGCCATGGCCACGATATGACACTGCGGCTTGCCCTCGATCTTGAGATCGGGCAGGGCGTCCGAGAGTACCATGGCGGCGTGTGGGTTGATGCGGAGCAGCACCACGTCGGGATCAATCGGCGTTTCTGCCAGCGGTCCATAGGTAACGGCCCCAGGCTTGTCCGCGACCGTCGGAATATGGGGGAAGACCTCCTCCGCCACCCAGCCGCTGTCCAGCAGGGTCGCCACGTCTTTGCCCTGCGCCGCCTCTTCCAGTGTTTTGAAACCGTGGGTGAGACTGCCCACGCTACAGTTGCCGTGGTCTTCGGCAACTGTGCTGAAGGTCCGTTCCCCGGCCTTGATCCAGAAGACACAGCCGGCGGGCACCCGCCCGGTCCGGCCATCCGGCGTGGGTTCGGCCAGCGGCTCGTCAAAGGCCGGAATGTTTTCCGGTCGGGCCGGGCTGAAGGTAATCGCCAGCGGTGCGGCCACCGGGCGCAGCGCCTTGGTGAGGCGCTCGGCTAAACTGTTCCAATCCGCTGTGGTCATGGCATTCACTCCTTTGGCACGCGCACGCTCTCACGTTTCAATAATCTGAAACGACCGCGCGTCGATCTCGGTTGAGACTTCAATCTCGCCGTCCTGTACGCTCCAGTTGTCATACACCTGACCCTCCATAAGAACACGACAGGTATCGGGCTGCTTCAGGTTCTTGATGCGGAAGCTGGTCGGCCGGCCCCGTGCGGCATGACGATGGCGAGTAGGCTGCGGGCAGGAGGCCCGCACTCCCAGGGGGCGGACGGCCACCGATTTCCTAGAAATGGTACTTCAGGTTGACACTGACCCCGAACATTTCGATGTCGTCGGTCCGCCGCCGAGCGACATAGTCATCGGGGGGCGCGTGACTCCGCAAGAGATCCAGGCCGGCGTCATCCCGGAAGTTCAGGAAGTTGACCCAGCGACCCTTCACGCCCAGGGAGACTGACTCCGTGAGGGCAAAATCAACCCCGAAGAGTACCTGATAGCCGAACAGCGTGTCATTGTTCGTGGTTTGCACGCTGCTCGCCGTCCCGGCCAGATTGTTGCGGATCTCCTCGGCGTTGGGCAGACCGGCACCCGTGCTGATCTGGTCGGGGTCACTATTCCTCGCCCATATTCTACCGTTATCCAGGTCGGTAAACCCGACGCCGACACCGAACCCGACATAGGGCGTAAACCGGCTGCTATTCAAAAAGTCGAAATACACATTGCCAAACAGGTTGTGAGACGTGAGGCTGCCGAGGCGTTCCTCGGCCCGTGCAATTTCGTTGCTGAGCTTGTCTCTGGCGACGCCCGAGCGGCTGAGAATCGGGGTCGTCCGGTCATATTCCGACTCCCGGTAGAAGTACTCCAGTTCGAGCCGGAAGCGGCCCCACAATCGGTCGGGATAACGATCCCACAACCGATAGCCCACCGCCGCGCCGGCCAGAATGCCTTCGGCCCCGTCGAACACACTCTTCCAACTGGTGCCGGGGCCGGGGCAGCCGGGAATATCGGCAAAAGCCGGGTTAATGAACGGGTCGCACACGCTCCCGCCATCGCTGCTGTCTCCGAGGAAATCCAGCTCGGGTGCAAAATTGGCGCCCAACTCGCTGCTCAGGTAGAAGCCCGAACCGGCTCTTGCCGGGGTCGGCCCGAACACCCAGGCCACGATGACAAGCACTACCAACGGAGCTACACGCCTCATGCTAACCTCCGGCTTTCCCCCCTCTAGTCTGATAATAGCCGAAGGCGCTCCAACCGCCGTCAATCACCATGACTTCGCCGGTCATAAAACCGGCGTCCTCGCTGGCCACAAAGCGCACGGCTTTGGCGATATCCGCCCCCGACCCCAGACGACGTTGGGGGGTGCGCTTGATTAAATCCAGCGCGGTCAGCTTGCCGTCCGCTTCAAGGCCGACGATCATGTCAGACTCGATATAGCCCGGCGCGATACAGTTCACGCGAATGCCGTACCGGGCCCATTCGATCGCCATGACCCGGGTCATGTGATCCACCGCGGCTTTTGAGGTGCAGTAGCCGAGGGTGGCGGGGAAAGCGTTGCGGCCTAAAATCGAGCCGATATTGATAATGCAGCCGCCGCCGTGCTGCGTCATTTGACGCGCGGCCGCTTGGGAACACAAGAAAATGGACTTCACATTAATGTCCATATGCTGGTCCCAGTTCTCTTCGGTCATTTCCAGCGTCAACTGCGGGCGGGTGATGCCGGCATTATTCACCAGGATATCGACCGGTCCGAGCTGTTCTTCTACATCGGCAAACAAACGGGTGACCTCGTCCGCGACCTCGACATGGCAGCCGAAAGCGATAGCCTCGCCACCCTGACTCTTGATCGCAGCGACCGTCTCTGCCGCGTTTTCGGCCTGTGTCGCAACGCAGGCCAGCCGCGCGCCGGCGTCCGCCAACTCAATCGCAATGGGTTTTCCAAGGCCGCGGCTGGCGCCGGTCACGACGCTGACTTTTCCAGTAAAAATAGCCATGCCCTATTTCTCGCGTGGATGTGCAACGTTGTACTCGCGAATGGCTTTTAATATCGCCCCGCCGGCTTGCCCCATCAGCTCTTTCTTGTGTGCTGACACGCGAGCAGCCGAGGTCTCCAGCCGACGCAGCAAGCCCTGCGTCTGTGGCATCACATGCCGGGCCAGGAGTTCATAGCTCTTGAGTGCCAATTCCGGCGCTGCCCAGTCGTGGACAAAGCATAAGATCGTCCCGAAGCCGCCGGATAGTTCTTGTAAATGTGCAATTTTTTCAAGCGCGTCTTCGGGCGTCCCGAAAATACCGCCGCCGTGTTCATCCAGGCTGCGCGCCGCCCGATAGCCGTCTTCAAACGGCTTGCGTTTGGGCGTGCCGAGTATGCCGACGATGTACTCGTTCTGCCAGCGCTGAAGCCCGTCAGCCACCTCGCGGTAGGCCTGCTCCTTTGAGGCGGACAAATGGAAGGGCATCACAATGCGCCAGTCCGCCCGGTCGAGACATTGGCCGTGCTCACGCGCTGAAGCCTGACCCCAGCCCCACTGTGTTGGCAGTGCGGTCAGTCCTTCTTCGAGATACGAGGCAATTGAGAGCACGCCCACGCCGTACTTGCCGGCGGCTTTCATGCCGGACGGAGAGATGGATGATGCAACCGCCACTGGAATCTCATCCTGGAGCGGTCGTAATTGCAACGCAGCTTCGTTCAGTTTGAACCAATCGCTTTCAACCGTAATCGGCTCGTCCTCGTTCAGCAAACGGAGGACAACCCCCAGCCCTTCATCCATACGGTCTCGTTGCGTCATTGGGTCAATGCCAAGCATGAGCGCATCAGACGGCAGGGCACCGGGGCCAACGCCGAGAATGGCTCGGCCACGACTCAGATGGTCGAGGTGTACGATGCGTTGCGCGATATTAAAGGGATGGTGATACGGCACTGAAATCACGCCAGTCCCCAACCGGATTCGGTGGGTGCGCTCGGCGGCGGCGACCAGAAACATTTCCGGCGAGCCGATTGTTTCCCAACCGGCCGAGTGATGCTCACCGACCCAGAACTCATCGAACTGCAGCCCATCCAGAAACGTGGCTAATTCGAGATCACGCTGAAACTGAAGGGTCGGATGCTCCCCAAGCGGATGATGGGGGGCAAGAAAGGCACCGAATCGAAGGCGTTTGCGCATAATGGCTCCATTTTTCAAAGCGTTGCGCTGAACTGTACCAAAACCGTTCCGTGGGAACCAGGGACAGTCTCCATAATCGTCCCGCTCTTGGCGCTGAATCGAAAAAGAGGATATAGCTCGTAAGGGAAAATGCAATGCTGAAAACAATGATTACCGGCAGTCTGCCGCGCCCGACGTGGCTCGCCCCGCAGCACCAAATCTCGTCCGTCTCCTTGCGGCTTGAGGCCGACGCCTTATCCGAAGGCCAGGACGATGCCGTGCGTCTGGCCGTGGTCGATCAGCACGCAGCCGGAATGGATATTGTGACCGACGGCGAACAGCGCCGGCGGCATTACATCTGGGGATTTACCGAGGGACTGACCGGGATTGATTTCAACCGTATGGTCAAAAAGGAAACGCGCGGCGGTCGGTATAAGACACGGATAGACGTCGCGCGGGTAACCGGTCCGGTCCGCCGTCCCCGCTCCATTTTTCTTGACGCGCTGCGCTTCCTCAAACGACACACGACGCAGCCGGTGAAAGTCACCCTGCCAGGTCCGATGACAACCGCGGATACCCTGGCGGATGAGCACTACGGGGAGCCGCGGCGTCTCGCCTCGGATTTGGCCAGCGTCCTCAATGACGAAGCGTGCGAGCTGGCTGAAAACGGCTGTAACATTATTCAGTTTGATGAGCCGTGCTTTAATATCTATCTCGATGAAGTTGAGGAGTGGGGTATCTCCACGCTTGAGGCAGCAGCCCAGGGAGTACACGCAAAGACAGCGGTCCACATCTGCTACGGCTACGGTGTTCCGCAGGTTCTGGCCTGGAAGACAACCAATACGGATTGGCATCATTATCAACGCAGCCTGCCCCTCCTTCGCACCAGTACGCTTGATATGATCTCGGTCGAATGCGCGGCCTCTGGCGTTGATCCCTCTGTCCTTCAACTGGCCCGAGGCAAAGACCTCATGGTTGGCGTGATTGACGTGGGGACGGAAGAGATCGAAACACCCGCAACCGTTGCCGAACGCATTCGCGCCGCCCTGCCCTATGTTGCGCCGGATAAACTCTACCCGAGTACGGACTGCGGCCTGATCCCCCGCTCTCGTACAGCCGCCCGCGACAAGATGAAAGCCCTGGCAGATGGCGCCCGGATAGTCCGCACCGAACTGACAAGCGACCTGATAGTCGGCATCCCGCGAGTCGGCAGACCAAAGAAATAGCCCTCGGAAGGATTGCGCATGACACGCATACCAATAAACGGCGTCAGCCTGCATGTTGAAGAGACCGGCTCCGGAGAGTCGATTATCTTTGTCCACGAGTTTGGCGGCGACACACGAAGCTGGCAGCCGCAAGTCGAGCATTTCTCTCGTCACTATCGGTGCGTAGTCTATAACGATCGGGGCTATCCACCCTCAGATGTTCCTGAAGACGAGAGGCTCTACGGCCAGCAGCTCTCCACTGCTGATCTGAAGGGGGTGCTTGATGCGCTCGATATTGAGCGGGCGTTTGTGGTCGGCCTGAGTATGGGAGCCTATACGGGCCTCATGCTCACCATGCAGCACCCTGAACGAGTCCGTGCGCTGGTGTTTGCCAGTGGTGGTTCGGGCGCGTATCCGGAAACGCGCACACAGTTCTTAGCCGATACCAACGCCGTGGCAGAGAAAATATTACAGGCGAACTCGGTCGATGCGTCGGGAATTTCCTCCGGCCCCAGCCGGGTACAGCTTCAGAACAAAAACCGGACGGTCTGGGAGCAGTTTGCGGCCCACCTGTCTGAACATTCCGCCCTGGGCTCAGCCTATACCTTGCGTCACGTCCAGGCCGAACGGCCCTCGCTGTACGATCTCGCCGCTGAGCTGCGGGCGGTGACGACGCCGACACTCTTGGTTGTCGGCGATGAAGATGAATCCTGTCTGGATGTCAATCTGCATCTCAAACGCACCATGCCCTACGTAGGACTCAGCATCTTTCCGAAAAGCGGCCATCTATTGAACCTGGAAGAGCCCGAACGATTTAATGTTTTGATCGACGAATTCTTTCAGACGGTACAAGCCGGACAGTGGAGCCGCCGAGACCCACGCTCGGAGACGGTCAGCGCGTTTGGGCAAAAACCGTAGTCCGGTTGCCCACTGTCTGCTCTTTTCCCGCCCCCCGGCCGGGAACGGGAAAGAGTACGGGTCGCCGGGAAGCATATGTCCCTGAGACTCCGCCGTTCCTTTCTTGTGGCCCTACTGGGCAACCCAACCGCCATCAACAACCATCGGATGGCCAGTCACAAACGACGCTGCATCCGAACAGAGCCATACCACGGCTTCGGCAATCTCCTCGGGCTTTCCCAATCGCCCAATCGGCTCTTTGGCGGTCATACCGTCTTCTATGCGGGGGTCTAGCTCCATGCCGCGCTCAAACATCGGTGTCCGGATGACCCCCGGACAGACGGCGTTCACTCGAATGCCGGCTTTGGCGTATTCCAGTGCGGCGGTCTTGGTCAGTCCGACCACACCGTGCTTGGCGGCCACATAAGCGGGTCCACTCCGAAACCCAACCAGACCGGCAACTGAGGCGGTATTGACAATCGCGCCACTGCCTTGCGTCAGCATATGCTGGAGCTCATATTTCATGCACAGCCACACCCCGGTCAGGTTAATCGCAATCACCCGGTCCCAGTGTTTGGGTGTATAATCGCCGGTCCGCGCAGCCGCCCCCGCAATTCCGGCGTTGTTGAAGGCGCAGTCAAGCCGCCCATACGTCTCCACCGTTTGCTTGACTAAGGCCTCGACTTCCGCAGCCTGGGCAACGTCGGTTTGCACGAACACGGCCTCGCCCCCAGCGGACTTGATGAAATTGACCGTCTGCTCTCCACCCTCAACAACCACATCGGAAACAACGACCGATGCGCCTTCGCGGGCTAAGGCTAATGACGTAGACCGCCCAATACCCGACCCGCCGCCGGTCACCAATGCAATTTTTCCATCTACTTGGCCTGCCATGATGCTGTATTCCTCCTTGCTCTGTGTCAGAACGTTTCTTCTAGCGTGTCGGAGGCTATCAATCAAAGGGAAAGCATAGCTCGAAGGGGTCTCGCCCCTCCACAGAGCTGGATGAGACAGTGTGCGGATGAGCACCCCTGCCGCGAGCAGCAAGGTTTTTTCCGACAGACTAGCGACGTTCCGAAAAAAGATGTTATGCTGTCGGGCCGACTGCATAAGAAGGGTAAAGCATTATGCAACAGCGCGGATTTCGGAGCAGCATCACGACCCAAGGCCGACGTATGGCCGGTGCGCGCGCCCTGTGGCGGGCGACCGGTATGAAAAAAGAAGATTTCCAAAAACCGATCATTGCCATTGCCAACTCGTTTACTCAGTTCGTGCCCGGTCATGTTCATCTGCACGAGGTCGGGCAGCAAGTCAAAAAAGTGATTGATGCCAGCGGCGGCTACGGCGTCGAGTTCAATACGATCGCCGTGGATGACGGCATTGCCATGGGTCACGACGGCATGCTGTATTCGCTGCCCAGCCGCGAGCTGATTGCCGACAGCGTCGAGTATATGGTCCAGGCGCATAAGGCGGATGCCATGATTTGCATCTCCAACTGCGACAAGATCACCCCCGGCATGTTGCTGGCGGCCATGCGGCTGAACATCCCGGCCATTTTTGTCTCCGGCGGGCCGATGGAAGCCGGCAAGGCCGAACTCTCCACCGGCATGGCCAAGCTCGATCTGGTCGACGCCATGATCGGCGCGGGCGACGACTCGCTCAGCGATGAAGATGTCGAGAAAATGGAAGAGGCGGCCTGTCCGACCTGCGGCTCGTGCTCAGGTATGTTTACCGCCAACAGCATGAACTGCCTGAACGAGGCCATCGGCCTGGCGCTGCCGGGCAATGGCACCATCCTGGCCACGCACGCCCTGCGCTGGGAGCTCTTTCAGCGGGCCGGCAGGCGCATTGTCGAGATGGCCAAGGCCTATTATATCGAGGGCGACGAATCGGTATTACCACGCAGCATTGCCACGTTTGAAGCCTTTGAAAACGCGATCACCCTGGCCATCGCCATGGGTGGATCAACCAACACGGTTCTCCATTTATTGGCTGCTGCCCAAGAGGCGGAAGTCGATTTCAGCATGGCTGATATCGACCGGCTGTCCCGCTCCGTACCGTGTGTCTGCAAGCTCGCCCCGGCCTCGGCCCTCTACCATATTGAAGACTGTGCCCGCGCCGGCGGCATTGCGACTATCCTGGGTGAACTGGACCGTGCCGGGAAACTGCATACCAACGTCAAGACAGTCACCGGCCAGACCCTGGGCGAAATGCTCGACACCAACGACATCCGCCGCGAGCGCACGGACGAGTTTGCCCACAAACGCAGTCTGGCGGCTCCGTGTAATATCCGAACCAAAGAAGCTTTTTCGCAGAATCCGTATTACGACGCCCCGGACAAGGACGCGATCAATGGCTGTATTCGCGCGGCTGAGTTTGCCTACAGCCAGGACGGCGGTCTGGCCGTCCTGTACGGCAATCTGGCCGAGGACGGCTGTATTGTCAAAACCGCTGGGGTGGATGAGTCCATCTGGGTCATGGAAGGACCGGCGCGTATCTTTGAATCCCAGGACGCAGCCTGTGAAGGCATCCTCGGCGACCAGTTGCGGCCCGGCGACGTGGTGGTCATTCGCTATGAAGGTCCGCGCGGCGGACCGGGTATGCAGGAAATGCTCTACCCGACTTCCTATATCAAGTCCAAACATCTCGGCGACAAATGCGCACTCGTGACTGATGGTCGTTTCAGTGGCGGCACCAGCGGTCTGTCGATCGGGCATGTGTCGCCCGAAGCCGCGGAAGGCGGTGTCATTGCCCTGGTCGAGGAGGGTGACATCATAAAAATCGATATCCCACAGCGTTCGATCAACGTCCTGCTCTCAACAGACGAGTTGGCCGAACGGCGGAAGAAGATGGAAGCCAAAGGCACGGACGCCTACAAGCCGCTCGGACGCAAACGCCCGGTGTCAGCAGCCTTGCGGGCCTATGCGGCGCTGACCACAAGCGCGGCCCGAGGAGCGGTCCGCGACGTGACACAGGTATAGCGGGAGACTCCCCCTCACCCTAGCCCTCTCCCCCCAGACGTGTGATGCAAAAAGGAACCCACCCCGCCGCTGACGCGGCACCCCTCCGAGGAGGGGATGTGTTCTGCTCCCCTCCTCGGAGGGGTGGCCGTAGGCCGGGGTGGGTTGTCCCCCGCCCGGCGGCCACAGCGCGTCTGGCGAGCGCAGGTTCATGGGAGTGTGCATCACACGTTCCAGGAGAGAGGAAATTTTTGACAAGGACCACCGCATGAGTGACCCCACCAAATACCTGCTTGAAGAACACCGGCTGCCCACGGCCTGGTATAATATCAACGCCGACCTGCCGGTGCCCTTGATGCCGCCGCTCCACCCCGAGACAAAACAGCCGGTCACGCCCGAGTACCTCACGTCCTTTGCCCTCACCTCTCTGCTCGCTCAGGATGTCAGCCAGGAGCGCTATATCGAGATCCCGGAGCCGGTCCGCGATATTTATAAACTCTGGCGGCCAACCCCCTTTTTTCGGGCTCGTCGCCTGGAGCAGGCGCTCCAGACCCCAGCCCATATCTATTACAAATACGAGGGCGTCAGCCCGGTTGGTTCACATAAGCCCAACACGGCCGTGGCGCAGGCATTTTATGCCAAGCAGGAAGGGGTCAAGACGCTGACGACGGAAACGGGCGCGGGCCAGTGGGGCACGGCGCTGGCCATGGCCTGCAATATGTTCGGGCTGGGCTGCGAAGTGTATATGGTCCGTATCTCGTTTCAGCAAAAGCCCTATCGCCGCCACGTGATTGAAACCTATGGGGCGGAAGTGTTTGCCAGTCCGTCCGACCGGACCGTGGTCGGCCGGCGGTTTCTGGCCGAGAACCCGGACCATCCCGGTTCCCTGGGGATGGCGGTCTCGGAAGGGATCGAAGCGGCCCAACAGTCCGGCGGGACAAAAAAATACACCCTGGGCTCGGTTCTGCCGCACGTCCTGTTACATCAGACCATTATCGGTGAAGAGACCCTGCTGCAAATGGAAATGGCCGGCGAATACCCGGATATTGTCATCGGCTGCGCCGGGGGCGGGTCGAATTTTGCCGGTTTTGCCTTTCCCTTTGTCCGAGAAAAACTCAAGCAGGGCAAAAACACGCGCATCATCGCGGTTGAGCCGGCCGCCTGTCCGACCCTCACCAAGGGCGCCTTCACCTGGGACTGGGCCGACGCCGGCTGTGTCGCGCCGATCTGTCAGATGTATACGCTGGGTCATACGTTTATGCCGGCGACCATCCATGCCGGCGGGTTGCGCTATCATGGCATGTCGCCGCAGGTGAGTGCGCTGGTGCACAGCGGTCATATCGAGGCCACCGCGCTCGATCAGCTTGCGACCTTTGAGGCGGGCGTGGCGTTTGCCAAGGCCGAAGGGATTGTGCCGGCGCCCGAGTCAAATCATGCGATCTGCGTCGCAATGAACGAGGCCGTGCAGTGCCGGGAAAGCGGCGAAAAGAAAGTCATTGCGTTTAATCTGAGCGGCCACGGTCATTTTGATATGAGCGCCTATGCCGATTACCACGCCGGAAAACTGGAACGCTATGAGTATCCGGCCGAGGAGATTGAACGGGCCATGCAGACACTGCCTGAGGTAAGCTTTGCGGGGTGAGATGCACTAACTCGGTGATCTTGTCGCGCCACATTCCGAACGCCGAGCTGCTCATCCTGTCCAACGTCAGCCACTTGTTCAATATCGAGTGACCGCAGACCACCGTGGAGAGTGTGACCGGCTTTATCAACGGCCAGCGCGAGTGGCTGGACTGGGGGAACAGGGCTGTCATGACATTCATCATAATGGAGGTGTTACATGTACGACACGCTATCTCCTGTACAGAAGGAGAAATTCCTTGCCATATCGGGAGAAATGTATAAGGAGGCGACAGAAGGGAATTTTTTAACAAAATATCCTTATAACAACAAGGATTGGAAGTTGTCTCCTTGGCGTTTTACTTTCGTGCTGGAAAAGGAAACTGGTTACTTTGTATGCGAATTGTCTCACCGGATGACAAACAATCGTATTTACGGGTGGGATCAAGAGGGCAATGAATTGCCTAGAGAAGTTTTGCATAAATTTTTTAAGCCTGATCTTGTTTTCAAAAGCTAGAAGATTACAGGAGGTATCAGCTATGACCGACCCCACTCTGATAAGCGCCGCCCCCAACCTTGTTCGTTTTCTCTGCAACGTCAGTACTGCTCCCGCCAATCCGGCAACGCGGCGCGACCGGAGCCGCGGCGTCCTGCTTGGCTTGGCCGTCGGTAACGTCTTGGGTCTTCCAGTAGAGGGTCGGTGGTACTATGAGATTGACGACCGTTACCCAGACGGCGTCATTGAGGCAAACCCGAAAGCAAAATCCCGTCTGATGGATGATGACCTAGCCCAAGCCGTGGATTTGGGCGAAGCGCTGCTCGCGGACAGCGATGCCGTCCGCGATTTCGCCAGGCGGCTGGTGATCTGGCGTCATGAGAACGGGCACGGTATTGGGAACACCACCAAAATCGTCGTCGGTCTACTGGAAATACTGGAAACACTGGAAGAAGGAACGCCCCCGCCAGAGGTAGCCCGCGTTTTCTACGAACGCGAACCTCATCGCTCTTTCTACGAATACGATTCTCCTTTCCCCGATCTACTGACCGCTCTACTGGAAACACTGGAAGAAGGAACGCCCCCGCCGGAGGCAGTCCGCTTTTTCCCAGCCCGCGTTTTCTACGAACGCCATCCCATTGCCCCTAACGGCGGCCTCATGCGCTGCGCCCCCGTTGCGGTCGCTCACCACAGCGCCCCTGAGCTGTTGGTTCGTGACTCTGCCGCCCTCTGCGCTGTCACACATTACGCCCCGACTGCCCAGTGGTCCTGCATCGTCATCAATTCCGCCATCACCCTGTTGCTCCGTGGCGCCGCCCCGGATTTGCACGCCTTGCTTACCGCAGTGTCTGCCGACGGTGCGCCTGATATGCTCGCCGCGGCGTCCACCGATGACATTCCTACTGATGTACTGGCCAGTATTGCCGGCGGTCAGCCCATCGTTGCTGACGCTTCGTGGTTACGGTGTGACCAGCACCTGATTGGCCACACCCTGTTGACGATGCAGGTCGGCTTGTGGGCGGTGGCGACACCGCTGGATTTTGAGGCAGCGCTGGTGCAGATCGTTAGTGCTGGCGGCGACACCGACACCAACGGCGCTGTGGCAGGTGCCGTACTGGGTGCCCGCTACGGGGCGGCGGCTATTCCCCAACGTTGGCTGGACTGTATTCCTGAGCGCGAACGGATCGAAACGCTGGCTGATAACTTATCGGCGTTCCCTCCTGAATAAGCTGGTCCATATACGTGATTTTCTATCTGGTGCATGCTATAAACCCAGGCCAAGATAGCCGGGACAGCTACTAAAGTGTCTGCCGTGTGGAGAGTGAGGCTGAGATCTTCTATCCTCGCCGGGGTAAGCTATCTCCCGCGCAGCGTAGTATACACATGGACGGAAGGCTGGTGTGACAGTGGATAATCGAGACCGCTCGGCCACTGCTCAGCCGTCGTTCGACGGAAGGTGGATGGCCGAGGCGACCCCCGCCGAGGTCAAAGCGTTGCTCGACCGAGGTGCCGATCCCCAGGCGCGGGACAAGAACGGCTGGACACCCTTGCACTTGGCGGCGCAGTTCAACAGGAACCCGGCGGTGGTCACCCTATTGCTTGACCGGGGGGCCGATCCCCAGGCGCGGACCAAGGGCGGCACAACGCCCTTGCACGGGGCGGCGCAGTCCACGGTCACCCTAGATGACCCAGCGGTGGACGCCCTGCTCCCGGCGGTGGTCACCCTATTGCTTGACCGGGGGGCCGATCCCCAGGCGCGGGACGAGAACGGCACAACGCCCTTGCACAGGGCGGCGCAGTTCAACGAAAACCCGGCGGTGGTCACCCTACTGCTTAACCGGGGGGCCGATCCCCAGGCGCGGGACGAGAACGGCACAACGCCCTTGCACAGGGCGGCGCAGTTCAACGAAAACCCGGCGGTGGTCACCCTATTGCTTAACCGGGGGGCCGATCTCCAGGCGCGGGACAAGAACGGTACAACACCCTTGCACGGGGCGACGCCGTTCAATGACCCGGCGGTAGTCGCCCTGCTGCTTGACCGGGGGGCCGATCTCCAGGCGCAGGACAAGGATGGTACAACACCCTTGCACTTGGCAGCGCAGTTCAACAGGAACCCGGCGGTGGTCACCCTACTGCTTGACCGGGGCGCCGACCCCAGGGCACGCGACAAGAACGGCGCGACGCCTGGATTGGATGCCCTGTCACATCGGTACGTCCAGTACCAGAAGGACCTCTGGAAGGACAGGAGAGAGAAGCTAGGGGTTAGGCTGCTCATGAATTTTTTGCCAACCGGCTTCAACTTGATGAGGAGACTGACACTACTGTTTGAGCCTGTGTTTGATCTTGAGCCGGACATCCAGATGGTAAAGAAGGGATGGACATGGCCGGCCTTTTTTTTCGTGCTGGCGTGGGCGTTTTTGATACGTATTGCAGGAAATGTTCTTCGAGAGAACCCATCTCTGGAGGGACTGCTGAGCGCTATTGGGCTGCCAGGCACCTCTCTTCTGGATGGGCTCATATTTGTGGGTATCGTCGTAGCAATTGTTCCGGGAATCCTGTTGTTGGTGATCCTGGTCATATGGGTCTTACCTGCCGCTCTCCTTCCGTTGCTGGGGGTACCCGTTGTGTGGCGACAGATTACGCGGTTTCACTGGGCTCGCGCTGTCCTCCTCTCTCTGTTGTTGGTAGCGCCCGTTGTGTGGTTCCCGTTAGGAACGTCCGATGGTCTCTTGATGGGCCTTGCGTTCGTTTTTGCCTGCATTTTTGGCCGACGGGGGAATGGCTGGAGGGAGCAGAATCTTTTGCGGCGAGGATACGAATATCGTGAGACGGTCATTGCACGCCAATCCCTTGTGAAGATCTACGTCAGGGATTGAAAAGGGCTGGCTGCGGAATGATTCTCCGTGCAGGACCGGTCTCTCTCAATACTTATATTGCAGCTACTCGTCGTCTGTGTGGCTAACAAGATGCTGGATATCTGGATTTGACGATCCATAGCTGACGATGGCGACGTCGAGGGCAGCATCCTTGTAGAGATCCAAAACGCGTTGGAGGCTGCCCAGGATCCAATCGGTTGCGTTGCCAAACGAGTAGCCGCCGACCAGGGTCAGAAATACCGTGTTGTTGCCGGTTTTGCGCGAATTTAAGAGGGCCGCGCAGAGCGTGGCCTCATAGGTCGCCTCCAGAATGAGCCGAGCGAACTCCTCCCACATGTAGGAAGGAGGCCCTTCTCTCAGCGAACCAGTGACCGGCAAGGCCGAACAATAGGCTTGGGAGACCGTGTGCGTACAGCCAGCGAGTGTCACTTGCGTGTGCCATTGCAGGCCGATGCGGAGCAACTGGCGCAACACATCCAGCTCCGGCTCACTCGACGCGCGCAGACTCTGCCCGATCTCTCCCAACCCATCATGTGAGGCCAACGCATACCCGTTGCGCATTTCCCACAGACGGTTCTCAGTATTGCCCAAGGCCGCGCCGATATCGGCCAGGCAATTAATCTGGTTGGTGGCGGATTGCCCGGTCTGCCCATTCACGAGGGCAAAGTAGTTGCGATAAATCGTGCCCGCCCCCGCGGCGATGGCACATGCTGGTCCCTGGGTGTGATCCTTCGCATACCTGGTGATCCCGTCTTCAGGGGTGACCTCCTCATGCACCATTTCGAGTAGATTGAACTGGGAGGCGACCTGAAAAAGCGCATCCGCATTCGCTGCGTTTGTGTGCAACTCCTGGACGTCAGCAACGACCTCGCGGACCGTCATGGCTCCGGTCTTATACCCACTCGCCTGCACCCGGTGGCGCAGGTCGGCCAAGGACGGGGTTTCCAGTTCTCCACACATCAGCGTTTTCCCGTTGACACGAGATTGCAATACTTGGCCATCTACGCTGATATTCGCCCGCACCTGCTCGGGAGACTCTTCCGAGAAGCCGGCCAGTTTTTCAAACCACGTCTCAAATACGGCATGACCATTGGGCATACGTTTCTCCTTCAATCTTCCGAAAAGCCGGTCAATTCTTCAAATCACTTACCCTTCTTCTTCGATCCAATTCCTGAATAGGTCTGGCGACCCGAGTTATGCCTCTTTCTTCATTACTTTCCCTCCGTATGACGTATGGTAGTCCCGACAACTCAACTGAGAAGCGTGCATCAGCGCCCGCTGAACAATAAACCACTGTCAGTTGAACCAGGGACATCCCTGTACGATGGGCTTTGCCGGGCGTTTTCTGTATCACTTTATAGATATATTCAAACTATCCCGGCAAAAGTTTAGGGATAAAGGATTTATTTTTTGAATTTTGTTGGATTTTTGCTGTTTATCAGCCCCTGTCCCCGCGTCAGGTTCAGATTCGCGGCCCAGACCTCACCTCGGACGGGCTGTCTGCGCCCTTTTCTTTCGCTCACGACTGCCGTGCTCCGACCCGATTCTGGCCTTCTTCTTCGGTAAGCCGTCCTCCAGTGTGATGTCCCATTCGCTCCGTTCCTGCCCAACCGCTCTCCAGGTCTCGGCATTCTGGCGAAGGGGCATATAGGCGGCGTTGACTTCCTCAAGAAACCGTCGGCGCCGATAGAGTTCCATAGCTTTGTCTCTGTCCGTATACGAAAATGTATACTTTTGGACGAGCGAATAGGTCAATGGTGAAGCAGGCAGCTTGATCGCCCGCGGCACCCTAGTACACTGATGAAGAGATACGCTAGTATGCGGACACAGCTCCAATGGTCGTGATCCGGAAGGAGAAGAAGCGATGACAGCAGCGTTTAATGTCGAGCAGGCGGTCAAAGAACGCTATGCCGCGGGAGCACAGCAGGAAGAAGCGGCGCTGTGTTGCCCGGTAGACTATAACCCGCGCTTTCTCTCCATCATTCCTGAAGAAATTCTTGAGCGCGATTACGGCTGCGGAGACCCCTCGCAGCACATCCAGCCGGGAGAAACCGTGCTTGATCTCGGCTCGGGCGCGGGCAAAATCTGTTATATCGCCGCCCAGGTCGTTGGGGCCGAAGGCCGGGTTATCGGCGTTGATATGACGCCGGAGATGCTCAACGTCGCCGAGAAATACCGCCAGTCCATTGGCGAACAACTGGGCTATCATAATGTCGAGTTTCGCCGCGGCAGAATCCAGGATTTGCGGACCGATCTGAATGTCGCGGATGCCTACCTGCGCAATCATCCGGTGGCTTCGCTTGAAGATTTCCACGCCTTTGAAGCGGTCATGGCTGAACAGCGCGCGCAGCGGCCATTGATTGCAGACGATTGCGTTGACGTTGTCGTCTCGAACTGCGTGCTTAATCTGGTCCAGGACGCGGACAAGCGGCAACTGTTTGGTGAAATTTTTCGGGTGCTGCGCCAGGGCGGGCGGACGGTGATCTCCGATATTGTTGCCGACGAAGCGGTGCCGGCTCACCTGAAGGCCGACCCCGAATTGTGGAGTGGCTGCGTCTCTGGGGCCATGCAGGAAAAAGAATTCATTGAGGCGTTCGAAGAAGCCGGCTTCTCAGGCATGACCGTTCTCAAGCGTGACGAGCAGCCGTGGCGAACGGTCGAAGGTATCGCCTTCCGGTCCATGACCCTGGCTGCCCATAAAGGGGAACCCGGCACCAAGGCGCTCGACTATCGAGCGACCACAGACGCGGCGGCGTGTTGTGCGCCGAGTAAATGCTGTTAGCCCAAGGAGTGGATACCCACGCATGCACGCTGCTGAACAATCTTTTCAGCCTTTTACAGAGCGGGTCCGTCAGGAGGGCTTTGCCCTCAAACGGGCCGAGTTGGGGACCGTTCAGATCAACCTGGGCAAGCTGTGCAACCAGGCCTGCCTCCACTGTCATGTGGACGCCGGTCCGAAACGGACCGAGATCATGGCGCCGCGGACGGCCGAACTGGCCCTTGATCTCATCCGCGCGGCCAAGGCTCGAACGGTTGATCTGACCGGCGGCGCGCCTGAGCTGAACCCATCCTTCCGTTTTCTGGTTGAGCAAAACCGCCAAGACGGCCGGCACGTGCTGGACCGTTGTAATCTGACCGTCCTGTTTGAGTCCGGCCAGGAAGACCTGGCTGAGTTCCTGGCTGAACACCAAGTTGAAATCTTTGCCAGCCTGCCCTGCTACTCAGAAGAGAATGTCTCGGCGCAACGCGGCCACGGTGTCTACGAGAAATCCATTGCCGCCCTCCGAAAATTGAATGCCCTCAGCTATGGGCGGGCAGGTTCGGGCTTGGTCCTCAATCTTGTCTATAATCCGGTTGGCGTTCACCTGCCGCCGCCTCAGCAAAACTTGGAGGCGGATTATAAACGAGAACTCGGCGAACGCTTTGGGTTGACGTTCAATAATCTCTTGACGATTACGAATATGCCCATCGCCCGCTTTGCCCATAGCCTGGAGCGAGATGGCAAGCTGGCCGAATACATGGGGCTGCTTGCGCATGCCTTTAATCCGGCCACACTTGACAGCCTGATGTGCCGCCACCTGGTGAGCATCTCCTGGGATGGCTATGTGTATGACTGCGATTTTAACCAGATGCTCGATCTGCGGCTGGGCAACGGCACCCCCCTGCGTTTAGGCGAACACTCCGCCGCCAGTCTCGTCCGGCAGCTCATCGGTCGGGACATTCGTCTGGATTCCCATTGCTACGGCTGCACCGCCGGCGCGGGCAGCTCCTGCGGCGGAGCGCTGGCGGAATAGGGCTCGGAACCTTCTCAGGAACGTGTATAGTTTTTCGCGTACTCCGGGAGAGCGATGTCAGCCCGAAGTTGCGGATCAGCGACCGGCTATTGCGGCACCAGGTATAACGACAGCTCTCCCGTGATCAAACGGAAGCCTTTTTTGCGAGCTGCGCCAGCGTCAGCTCGCTCAATTCATGCGCAATAGGGTCAGCCTGCGTGGCGAGACGTTGAGCCACAGCCTGTTGATCTTCGAGCGATCTGTTCTGACCAAGTTTGAATTTTCCTTCAATGCGCGTGATATCGATCACAAATCCGACAATGGCCTTGAGCAGCTTTTGCTTAAAGTCCACCGGAATATTCCCTGGCCACGGTTGTGGCATCCCAGACTCATAGACAGCGGTGAGGCGGTCAACCAAAGTAGCGAGCCGTTCACCGTCCTCGATAATGCGAGGCACGCCATATACGTGCACCGCTGCATAATTCCAGGTTGGAACGGCGGGTGCAGTCTCGTACCAACTCGGGGATATATAGGCGTGCGGTCCTTGAAATATAACAAGCACCTCCTGACCACCCTCGAAAGTTCGCCATTGCGGATTGGCCCGCGCCATGTGGCCAAGCAGTGCCCCTTGCGCTGACGTGTTGGGATCAAGCAGGAACGGCAGATGGGTCGCAAAGGGGCGTCCATCTACGGTGTTCACCAACGTGGCAAAGCTGTATTGCTCGATAAAACTCTGTAGCTGCTCGGGGTCTGAAACCACAAATGCTTTTGGACGGTACATAATTCCCCTCAGGGGCGCTTATAGTTTTTCGCGTACTCCGGCAGAGCGATATCGGCCCGGAGTTGCGGGTCGGCGACCGGCTGTTGCGGCACCAGGTGCAACGGCAGCTCACCCGCCCAGCAGTTGAGCTGATAATCTTCCTCCGTATCGACTGGTGGCCCGGTGCGGACTTTTGCCGACACTTCCTCTAAGGGCACCCGGATTACGCTGGTGGCCTTCAGTTCCTGAGCCGACGGTTCGCGGACGTCATCCCAGCGTTCGGGCATGACGTGATCGACAATGGCTTTGAGGGCAACCTGCTTTTCGTCCGGGTCGGTGACTTCCGTGGCTTGGCCGAGAATCACCACGGAGCGATAATTTATCGAATGATGAAAAGCCGAACGAGCCAGCACCAGACCGTCCATCAGGGTAACCGTGACGCAGACCGGCAGACTCCCCCCAATCGTGCGCAGCATTCGGCTCGCAGCCGAACCGTGGACATACAGACGATCCTCAATATGCGCGTAGATCGTCGGGATCACATACGGCTGGCCGTCAACGCTGAAGCCGACATGACAGTACAAGCCTTCCGCCAAAATGGCCTCAACGACTGTGGCATCGTATGACGCGCGCTCCGGCATGCGGCGTAGTCGGGTTCGCTCGGTTCTCTCAAACTGAGGCATGGCTATTCACCTTTCTTTTATTGGTGCAGACGTGTTCCTCATATACCATATCTCTCGACAGCGCCCTGAGAGAAGCGTTAGAAGAAGATGTAAAAGCACACAGGAGGGGACAGATGAGCCAATTGGAAGATTATGCCAATAAGTACGAGACAATGAAAATGCAGCGTCGCAACGGCATTCTCGAAGTCACCTTTCACGTCAACGATGGGCCGCTGGTCTGGAATGAACCGGTCCACCGCGAAATCGGCCACGCCTGCGTTGATATCGGAGCCGACCCGGAGAATAAAGTCGTTATTCTGGCCGGAACGGGCGACAGCTATTGTGCGGATATCGATTTTGCCAGCTTTGGCGACAGCCTGGGTACGCCGCGCGGCTGGGACACCGTGTATTGGGAAGGCAAGCGTCTGCTGATGAATCTGCTCGACATTCCCGTGCCGATGATATCCGCAGTCAACGGGCCGGCGCTCATCCATGCCGAGATCCCCGTGCTGTGCGATATCGTCCTGGCGTCCGAGACCGCGGCGTTTCAGGACGCTCCACATTTTCCAAACGGCATTGTGCCGGGTGACGGCGTCCATCTGGTTTGGCCACTACTTTTGGGCGCGAATCGGGGGCGCTATTTTCTCCTGACCGGGCAAAAGCTGTCCGCCCAGGAGGCGCTCAGCCTTGGGGTGGTGAATGAGGTGCTGCCACCGGATCAACTGTCCGCTCGCGCCTGGGAGCTGGCCGAACAACTGGCCAAACAGCCCCCGCTGACGCTACGGTATGCACGCATCTCCATTACCCATCAGATCAAAAAGCTGATGCTCGACGGTCTGGGCTATGGGCTGGCTCTGGAAGGCATGGCCGTTATGGATATGCAAAAGGGATAACAGGCCGCGTTGCGACACCCGTAGGGGCGGTTCGTGAACCGCCCGTGGGGCCGCGCGGCCTGCCGTGCCCCTACTCCGATTCTGCAGGCAACGAAACCGGCTTGTCCAATTCGCGTTTGTACTCAGCACACTCGGCGGCGTCGGCACTCCCGTGCTCGACCCGACACTGCCGATACTGCTCCTCCAGTTCCGCCCGCCCGCCCAATATCCGGGCAAGCCGTGGGTCACGCCGCGACTCGGTAAAAGACATCGCATGCTGAAGCGTCTGGCAGCCTGCGAGGAGAACTCCAACTGCCATGACTGCTCCCATAAGTCGCAGCCGCAACCGCCTGTTCACTCTGTTCGTGTAAAATCGCATAATAGGCCGTAGGGTCGTTCTGATGTATTTGTATCGAAACAGATGGGAGTCGCAAAGAGCCTGTCTCTTCTCTTGACCCCCTGTGAGGCGTTCGGTAGTCTTCGTCCTCAGAGCTTGAGGGAGTCTGAGTCATGCGATCATATCTCGCCGCCGCAATTCAAATGACCGCGTCCGCTTCAAAAGAAGAGAATCTGGCCAAGGCCGAGACGTTCGTGCGCCTGGCCGCAGAACGGGGTGCCGCCCTAGTCGTACTGCCCGAGGTCTTTTCCTGGCGTGGCCGGCATAAAAAAGAGCCGGAACAGGTCGAGGCCATCCCCGGTCCGACCACACACCGCCTCCAGGATTTGGCAACCCAACTCGGGATTCACCTGTTGGCCGGCTCCTTCCTCGAAAAATCGGACGAAGTCCGCGCCTATAATACCAGCCTGCTGATCAACCCGCAGGGCGAGCTGCTGGCCCAGTACCGCAAGATCCACCTCTTTGATGTTGATATCCCAGGCCAGGTCAGCATCAAAGAGTCCGCCAGCATGAAGCCGGGAGAAGAAGTCGTCGTCGCCTCCACGCCGCTCGGCACAATAGGGCTGTCAGTCTGCTACGATCTCCGTTTCCCGGAACTCTATCGGGGGCTCTCCCGCAAGGGCGCAGAAATCATTTCCGTTCCCTCCGCGTTTACCTTTCCGACCGGCGCGGCCCATTGGGAAGCCCTCCTGCGGGCGCGGGCCATTGAGAACCAAGTGTATCTCATTGCGCCGAACCAGATCGGGAAAAACGTGTATGGCTTCGCCGATTATGGTAACTCCATGATTATTGACCCGTGGGGCAAGATTATTGCCCGGGCGCCCGACAGAGAGTGTTTTATTACCGCAGAGATTGATCTCGATTATCTGGAAAAAGTAAGGAAGGAATTGCCGTGCCTCGCGCATCAACGGCTCTAGCCCCGGCCCCGGTCAAAGCCTTTTTTCGGGTCGTGACCTCCGAGGAAGCGCGCATCCAGCTTGCCGCCTTTGCGCCACAGACCAAAAGCGAAAATATTCCGGTGCTCAACGCATGCGGACGGACGCTGGCTACTGCCTTGACTTCGCCGGTCGATCTGCCTCATTTCAACCGGACGAATATGGACGGCTATGCGGTCCGGGCCCAGGATACCTTTGGGGCGTCGGCCAGTCTGCCGGCCTATCTGAAACTCGTTGGGACCATCGAGATGGGCTCGGAAGCGAAACGCCGGCTCAAGAAGGGCGAGACCATGCGGATTGCGACCGGCGGTATGCTCCCGCCCGGCGCGAACTCCATGGTCATGGTGGAATACACCGAAGAGCTGGGCGACAGTACGGTCGAGGTCTTACGCAGTGTCTCGCCGTGGGAAAATATTCTCCGCGTTGGCGAGGATATCAAAAAGAAGAAGTCGATTTTTCCGGCCGGGCGGCGCCTGCGCGCGCACGATATCGGAGCCCTCACCGGGGTGGGGATTACGAAAGTTCCGGTCTATAAACGCCCGACCGTTGCGTTGATTTCCACTGGAGATGAAATCGTTCCCCCTTCAAGCTCACCCCGACCCGGCCAAATCCGGAATGTGAACCAATACTCTCTCCACGCCATGATTACCGAATGTGGCGGGACCGTGACGGACCTGGGTGTCATCAGAGATGATGCTCAGGCATTTACGAAGGCTCTGGCTACAGCGCTGAAAGTCGCCGATGTCGTGATGGTTTCCGGTGGCAGTTCGGTAGGAATCAAAGATATGGCGCTTGATGTCATCTGTTCATTCCCACGCTCGGAACTGTTCTTTCACGGTATTTCCATTGCGCCGGGCAAGCCAACGATCTTTGCCCGCGCAGCCGGTAAGCCGGTCATGGGTCTGCCCGGTCACCCGGTGTCGGCGCTGGTCGTCTTTGCCCTCTTTGGCGCGCCGCTCGTTCGGATGATAGGCGGAGAGTCCGCCCACACGGCCTTTGTGCCGCTGCGCACGACCCGAGCCCGGCTGGCCCAAAACATTGCCTCTGCCCCCGGACGGGAGGATTACGTCCGGGTCAGGCTGCAAAACGCCTCCCCAAATGGAGAGCGGGGCTCCCAGCTTGCCCAGCCGCTGCCCGGCAAATCCGGCGCGATCTTCAGCTTGGTGCAAGCCGACGGCATGGTGTGCATTCCGCATAATGAAGAAGGGCGAGAAGCTGGAGAAGAAGTTGAAGTGATTCTGTTCTAATGAAGAACCCCTCACCCTAGCCCTCTCCCCTAAGGGGCGAGGGAACGAGAAACGTAGGGGCAATCCCCTGTGGTTGCCCGGTCCCCCGGAGACCGTCGGTCGCATGGATTGCACCCCACTTCCAAGGGACGAGGGCATGAAAAACGTAGGGGCAATTCATGAATTGCCCGTGAGAGCGACCCACATGCACGGACAACACACCGTCCCAACCGACCGCAAGCGTTATCTCAAAAAGAAATCGTTGGCAGACGCCCTCGACATTTTTCTTAGCGCCGTACCACCCAATCCGAAAACCGAACGCGTCCCGGTCGAAAAAGCACTCCACCGCACAACAGCCGAACCCATTTTTGCCGTCCTGTCCGCCCCGCATTACCACGGCGCAGCCATGGATGGCATTGCCGTGCGAGCTGAGGATACTTTTGGAGCAAGTGAGTTCTCTCCGCTGACGCTCAGGCGGATCGCAAAAGATGACACGCCGCGCCAGAAGAAGAAAGGCGCTTCCGCCCAGCCCCCGTTTCAGTATGTCGATACCGGCAACCCCCTTCCAACCTGGGCCAATGCGGTCGTCATGATTGAACGGGTGTTTAGAAAAAGTGACACCGAAGTGGAGATTCGTGACTCTTCAACGCCGTGGCAGCACATCCGCCTCGTCGGCGAGGATATTGTTGCCACAGAGCCGCTGCTGCCACGCAGCCATAAGCTCCGGCCGTACGACCTTGGTGCGCTACTGGCCGCCGGCCACACGGCAATTCCAGTCATTGTGCCCCCAACGGTCGGCATTATTCCAACCGGCTCCGAACTGATTGAACCCGGCGACCCGGCCGAGCCGGGCCAAATTATTGAATTCAATTCCCGCGTTACCGGGGCTTTTGTTGAAGAGTGGGGTGGCACGCCAAGGCGTTTGCCCCGGGTCGTCGATGATCTCAAAACAATTACCCGCGCGCTGGCAAAAGCGGTCAAGCGTCATGACATCGTTGTTATCATCGCCGGCTCCTCGGCCGGCGAGCATGACTTTACGCTGCGAGCCTTGGAGTCGCTGGGCGAAGTCCTGGTCCACGGCATTGATGTCATGCCAGGCAAGCCCGCGATTCTGGCGGTTATTGACGGCACGCCGATCATCGGCCTGCCCGGCTATCCGGTTTCTGCGGTCGTTATCTGTCAGCAGGTCCTGCGCAAACTGATCGCCCATTCTCTCGGTCGGCTCGCAGAAGAGCCCCACAAGATCACGGCGGTCCTGCCACGCAAGGTTCCGTCGCGGCTCGGCCTGGAAGAGTTTGTACGGGTGAACCTCGGTCAGGTTGGAGACAAGATCGTTGCCAACCCAATCGGACGCGGAGCCGGGGTCATCACGACCATGGTCAAAGCCGATGGGGTGTTGCGCATTCCGTCCTTGGACGAAGGGTTGAACGCCGGCGCACAGGTGCAGATCGAACTCTTACGACCAGCAGAGGAAATCGCCAACACGATTTTGTTTACCGGCAGTAACGACCTGACCATCGGCGTCCTTGACGACCAACTCCGCGCCCAGCATCCGGGTCTCAAAATATCGGCCAGCAATATCGGTTCACTCGGCGGCCTGGTCGCCCTGAGACGGGGGGAAGCCCATATTATTGGTACGCATCTGCTTGATCCTGCCACAGGGGTGTATAATCTGCCCGACCTCAAAAAGCAGCGGCTGCTCACCAAGTCCGTTGTGATGAATCTGGTCATTCGGGAACAGGGCCTGATTGTTCCGCAAGGCAATCCCAGGAAGATCAAAAACCTCAGAGACCTCACGCGAAAAGACATTACTTTTATCAATCGCCAGCCCGGCGCCGGCACACGCGTCCTGCTGGACTACAAGCTCGGAAAACTCCGTATCAAGCCGGAACGCATCAACGGCTACGAACGCGAAGAAACCACCCATATGGCGGTCGCGGTGGCTATTGCCAGCGGTCTGGTGGATACCGGTCTCGGCGTCAAATCAGCCGCCAGAGCCCTAGGGCTCGACTTTGTTCCCATCGAGCGTGAGGAGTACGACCTCGTCTTTCACACAGACTTCTTCAACAGTGAAAAAGGCCGGCAGCTTGTCGCAGTCATCCGCTCCGACTCTTTCAAACACGCCGTCGAACAACTCGACGGATACGATACGGCCAAAACCGGAACGGTCAAGGCGTAATCCAGCCCCCGGCTGGTGCGTGGGGCGTACCCTACAATAATTATTCGCTCCCAGAGGGTGGCTCACTCTTTTCCCCTGGGCTGGGGGGTTGCGCTACGCTCACACCAGGAGCTCTCGGGCAGCGTGGGCAGCGCCGACTTGGGCCGCTTTGGGATTCAAGATGATGCGAACCGGCATATCTTGCAGGAGCCGGCTAAAGCGCCCTTTGTCCATAAAAGACCGCATAAATAAACCAGCCGTCATTTTGGGGAGCAGCTTGGTCACGATCCCCCCGCCAATATACACCCCGCCAATACTCATCACCGTTAAGGCGAGATTGCCGGCTTGAGCCCCATACAAACTCACAAACATATCCACCGCTTCCACACAGGTCTGGCAGGTGCCGGCTACGCCGGCTTCACCGATGACTGCGGCTGCGTCTTCGGTTTGCAGGCGTGCCCGGAGGGTCTCTGCCACCGGGCGCTGTAGCACCTGATGCAAAAAATTGAAGATGCTCACCAGGCCGGGACCGGACAGAATGCGCTCACAGGACACCCGCCCGTTGTACTGCTTTCTGAGGAAGTGCAGCAACTCCACTTCCTTTTCGTCCCGAGGCGAGAAATCAACATGGCCGCCTTCCGTAGCAGCCGGCATATGGCGCTGTCCATCCCAAAAGAGAAATGCCTGCCCAAGGCCGGTTCCGGCCGCAATCACCGCACAGTTGCCACGCCGGAGTTTGCCCGTATTGAGAATCCGGACTTCATCCGCCGGCAGGAACAGGACACCATAGGCTGTTGCCTCAAGGTCGTTCATGAGCCGTACTTGGCCACCCCCTATGGCCCGGCGTATGCCGGGGGCTTCAACTTTCCACGGCAAATTTGTCGCCTCGACTGTTCCGTCAAGAACCGGCCCGGCAATACCAAATGCGCCGGCCGCTATTGATTTGTCTGCCGCCTTATAGCGAAAGTCAGCAATGACTTCCTCCAGCCCGGTATAATGCGCACTCGGAAAAGACGCTTCCCGAACGAGGGAGAGCCCTTTCCGCCCTTCAACCGCATACAGCGCATACAGGGCCAGGTTGGTCTTGGTTCCGCCAACATCACCGGCCAGGACATGGGTTGTCATGACGGCTTTCTCGCATGCCGGATTGTTTCCCGCAAGTCGTACTGCGCCTCATGCCTGTGGCGGCTCAACGTGTCCGCCGAACTTGAAGCGCAGGGCCGATAAGACTTTCTCGGCAAAGGTATGCGACTGGCGCGACCGAAAGCGCGCGTAGAGCGCCGCCGATAGTACGTCGGCAGGAACAGCTTCCTCAATGGCGGTCTCAATCGTCCAGCGGCCTTCGCCTGAATCCTGGACTTCGCCGGAGAAGTCGGACAGCGCCGGGCTTTCGACCAGCGCCATGGCAGTCAAATCCAACAACCATGAGCCAACGACGCTGCCGCGGCGCCACACTTCGGCAATATCCGGCAGATTCAACTCATAGTGATATTCGAGCCCTCCGGCACCGGCACCACGCATGATATCAAAGCCTTCGGCATAGGCCTGCATGAGCCCGTACTCGATGCCGTTATGGACCATTTTCACAAAATGTCCCGCGCCGGCTGGGCCGCAGTGCAAATAGCCCTCCTCAGCCGTGCCTTTTATATGTTCACGCCCTGGCGTTTTTGGAACGCTCCCCTCGCCGGGGGCTAAGGTACGGAAAATCGGATCGAGCCGCCGGACCGCCTCGTCCTCACCGCCGACCGTCAGGCAATAGCCGCGCTCGACCCCCCACACCCCACCGCTCGTCCCAATATCAACATAATGGAGACCTTGAGATTTGAGGGCTTTGGCGCGTCGAATGTCGTCCTTAAAATGCGAGTTCCCGCCATCGATAATAATGTCGTCCGCCTCCATTTTTTCAGCCAGGGCGTTCACCGTTTCATCCGTCGCTGCGCCAGCCGGCAGCATGACCCACACGGCGCGGGGCAGCGTGAGTTTCCAGATAAAATCCTCGAGTGAAGAAGCACCAGTCGCCCCCTCTTGCTCGAACTGTTTGACAGTATGAGGATTCCTATCAAACACCACACACGCATGCCCGCCGCGCATGAGGCGGCGCACCATATCTCCACCCATCCTGCCTAAACCAATCATACCGAGTTGCATCGTGCTGACTCCTCTGCGTTTCAGAGGGGAAGAGGGGGAACCCACCCCGGCCCTTCGACAATCTCAGGACCACCCCTCCGAGGAGGGGATTTTGCACGGGGTCATACCGAAGGGACACTTTCACCTGATGGGCATGGACAGCCCACCAACGTGACTATGGGCTATTTTGCCGCAGTCCGAACGCCAATCGCGCCGCTTCCTCGGAGTTGCTCAAGCTCTCCGGTATCAAAGCCCCAATCGCGTAACGCCTCTTCCGTATGCTCGCCCGGATTAGCAGGGGGGCGTTGGATAGCACTCGGGGTACGGCTGAAGCGCGGGGCCGGAGCCGGCTGAGGGACGCCCTCAACCTCAACAAAAGTGCCGCGTTCTTTATTGTGTGGATGGTTAGGCGCATCGGCCATATTGAGTACCGGCGCGTAGCAGATGTCGCTTCCCTCCAGGAGTTCGTTCCACTCCGTCAGGGTCCTGGTCTTAAAAATCGCGGCCAGTTTCTCGGTCAGCGCCGGCCACTCGGCCCGCTCATTCTGGTGGGGCAACTCGTCTTTCTCCAGCCCGGTCAAACGCAGCAGTTCCGCGTAGAACTTCGCTTCAATCGAACCGATAGAGAGATACTGGCCGTCACTGGTCTCATACACATTGTAGTAATGCGCCCCGGTGTCCAAAATGTTTTCCCCACGCTTGTCCGTCCACTTGCCGGCCGCGCGCAGACCATAGATTCCGGTCATAAGCGAAGCCGCACCATCAATCATGGCCACGTCGATGACCTGGCCTTTGCCCGACTTCTGGGTTTCCAGCAGGGCGCCGACCACGCCAAGAGCCAGGAACACGCCGCCGCCGCCAAAGTCGCCAACAAGATTCAAGGGTGGAACCGGCGCTTCGTCTTTACGCCCAATCGAATGGAGCGCACCAATCAGGGCAATATAGTTAATGTCATGACCAACCACGTTGGCCAGCGGTCCCTCCTGGCCCCAGCCGGTCATGCGCCCGAAGACCAGGCGTGGGTTGCGGGCCATACACACCTCGGGGCCGAGCCCCAGCCGTTCCATCACCCCAGGCCGGAAGCCTTCGATAAGCGCATCAGCTTGGTCAATCAGCTTGAGCGCCGCCTCAGTCCCTGCCTGCTTCTTGAGGTCAATCGCAACAGAGCGGCGACCACGTCCGAGCAGGTTAAACTTGGCGTCGGTCGGCACGCCGAGGTCGGCATCTTCAGCCCGGTCCAGACGCAGCACCTCCGCGCCCATATCCGAGAGCAGCATCGCACACATTGGAGCCGGACCAATACCCGCAAATTCAACAACTTTATATCCAGATAATACGCCCATAGTTTCCCCTTCCCAGGTTTGTTCAGTGGCCGTTCAGGCGGCCAGATAAGGCGTTATTATACAGGTATTTTTTGTGATGAGAACCAGCAGATGGGTGCCTGGATTTGAGAACCACAAGAGCCGGATGAGACATTATGGCTGGCGCACGCGGTCAGGGAATGATTACAAAGTTCTGGAGCGACTCTTCCCACCGTAGGCGTTTGGTTTCCCCAGGGCGGGGGAAATCCGGAACGGGAAACATGCCATTCAATCCCCGCGGGAACGGCTCCTCCCCAAAGGTGGTCACGCGCACGGTCGTGTTGGCAAACTCCTGCCCGTCAATCAGGGCACGAACCGTATGCTCCCCCGTTCCCAGGTTGTTCCAGTTCCACAACAGGCTGAAACCGTTGTTGGCATCGCCACAGACACTCCGGGTATCCTCTCGTGTGGTTCCATAGCCTGCTTGCAGTGGCATCCCGTCCAACTCAATGACAATCTCTTCCGCCTCGCATGCCCAGCCCGAGATGACACCCAGCCCGCTTTGTGCCGACCCCAACGACGGGTTTTCCAAGATGGCGCTCACGCCCGCCACTTGGTTATACCCTCCACCTCCGGCAGGGCTGCCGTCGGTAATCACAAAGTTCTGGAGTGACTCTTCCCACTGGACGACGGTGGTCTCGCCGGAGGTGGGGAAGTTGGGCAGGTCGAAGAGCCCGCTCAATCCCCGCGGGAACGGATCCTCCCCAAAGGTGGTCACGCGCACGGTCGTGTTGGCAAACTC
The DNA here is from genome assembly GCA_963664395.2 of Binatia bacterium. Lineage (GTDB taxonomy): Bacteria > Desulfobacterota > Binatia > Bin18 > Bin18 > Bin18. Next base: position 1,832,281 of record OY761159.2, read on the forward strand.
CACCCCGTCAAGCAGCGCGCGGACCGTATGCGTCCCCACCCCCAAATTGTTCCAGTTCCACAGTAGGCTGAAACCGTTATCCGTATCCCCACAGACACTCCGGGTATCCTCTCGTACCGTCCCGTATGCGGCTTGTAGCGGTATCCCGGCCAGTTCAATGACAATCGCTTGAGCGTTGCATGCCCAGCCCGAGATCACCCCTATCCCGCTCTGGAAGGAGGCAGACGACGGATTTTCCAATACGGCTTGGATTTCTTCCGGTGTGACGAAATCTGACGATGATACGGCCACGTCGTCGATCGTCCAACCATCTGCGGTCTCACTGGTCTCGAACATCAGATGGAAGGCGAGGCGTATGCGCGATCCAATGTAAGGACTCAAGTCAATTGACGTCTTCTTCCAGGTCGTCTGGGTACCCGTAAAGGTTCGTAAAACTCCGCTAAAATACCGTCTATACGTCACTAATACGTGGCCCCGGTCACCGTTAGCAAAGTCGTACCGATGCCAGAAGGTCAAAGTTGCTGAAATGACCTCGGTCAGATCGATAACCGGAGACCAGATAGTAGAGGAGCGCGAACGTTGATCATTCCGATAATTGCCCCCAGGACTATCCGTCAAGGCATGTGCCTCGCTCCGTGAGGAAGCTATGGTCAGAGCCCATGGAGTGTGCTCAGAAGACCATCCATTTGCTCCGTTCTCTAGGTCATCTTCAAACAAGTTCCCGTTGACTCCTGTCTGGAGCACGGTAAAGGGCCGGCCGGCGATGGTAAGCGTACCTGTCCGGGCATTGAGGTTGGGATTTGTCGCAACCGTGTAGCTGACGTGCCCACTGCCCCGTCCGCTGTTGCCATCGGTAATTCTGATCCATGGGTTATTACTCGTTGCCGCCCAACTACATTCACCCGGAGCCACCACCTCTACACGGGCGTTCCCACCATGCCCGACAAACAATTGCTGTGTGGACAGGAGTGATTCAGAACAGGGAGTAAAAGTAGCAGGATTCGTATTGATGGTAACCTGAAAACCAGTTGAGGAGGTCGCATCGACGGAGACCTGTATCCCGTTTTCAGAGTCGGTAAAAATATCGCCCAGTGTCCACATTGCGCCTTCGTCGTTCGGGTTGCCGTTGTTGTCAATGTCTACGACTTGGGCCAGCCGGTCTTCCCGCGTGGTATCAACTTTATGGATGACGATCGCTTCATTTGGGATGCCGTCGTCATAGCCGGCAAACAGCCGAGTTTCGACGGTGTAGAAGTCGGTGGGGGAATCACCAATTGGAATCTGGGCTATCAGATAGCCGTCAGGGTCAGGCTGGGCCAGCCTGACGAGCGTAATCGTACGCCTGCTATTGGGCGGGGCGACATACTTCCGAGCCGAAGGAATCCAGCCCAGAAAGTCCTTGTGGTAGGCGATAGTATGTACGCCCAGGGAGCCGCCGTATCCAGGATGATAATGATAAGAAAAAAATTCTCCCCCACTCATGACATCCCAGTCAGAGTCATAGGTGGTGGGACTTGATGGGGGGTCATCTTGACCATAGGGGCCGGAGGAGTGCTGCAAACCAAACGCATGGCCCATCTCGTGTGCCCAGGCTTTCTGGTTGTCATGTGCCCATTCCGGCAGCCAGGTGGTACCCCAGCCGCGCCTTTGCCCATCCAGCGTGAGAAACGAGCTTCCTCCTAGGGCGCTACTAGGGTGGTTGGGAGTACCAAAATTCTGATTAAAAGCAATATTAATCCCATCAAAATCAGGGAAGAAGACATCCGCATCGGCCGCGGCCGTGCAATCCTCCTCTATTTTCCGGGTATCAAAGTTCCTTGTTCCCTGCTCATAATACGATTGAGGCTGGGGCAGGTTATACCAGCCCACTACTACGCTACCAGGCAAATTTATATTTCCGTCAGAAATTTCTCTCCAATAGTGATCCAGGCCGGGATAGGACGAGCCCATCAGTTGCTCATAATGACTGACCGGGTACGGAGTGACGTCAGTCGCATCTGCAAACCGACACAAGATGGTCACCCACGCCTGGGAGCCGCGCACATGGGAATCGGTCTCGGCGGCCGGGAGCGCCGACCTGGGCGGGGGTGGCTCATCTGGAAACAAGTCGGGAGCGAAGATCCCCTCCGGTGAGGTGGGCGACGGTGACGGAGCCAAATCGATGGAGTAGACCCAGAACTTTTCTGTTTCGTCAGGCCCGACCTCCTCCCACTCTCCTCCTACCGTCACCCGTTTGCGGTTCAATGCCATCGGACCGCCGAGCGGCTGTATGAGTTCGATATCAATCAGGAGTTCGTATCGTGCGCCCGAGTCCTCAGTCAACGTGTAGGTGATTTCAGAGGCAAGGCCGGACTCGGGCGGGTAATCGGCAACGATAAAGGTGAACCAGCCGGTGAGGGTCTCGTCTTGGGCTGTGGCGGGCGGAGCACTGACCGCCCACACTCCTAGCAGGAACAGGATAAGACTGAGTTTTATACTCGCAGATAGGCTGCCCGTGCACATAGGCGGCACCCATATCACAACTGGCCTTCCCTGAGCAAAAGGGACCAGAGGTGATTACCGTTCTTGACAAATTGACGTTTGCATCCTCAAATTGTCAGCATTCTGAAGGAGGGAATTATGACACAGGAAGAACGCAGTCTTGCGGTCGCTCAGGCATACGAGGATATGTACAACAACGATATCGAACGCTTTGTCTTTGAAGTCTACACGCCTGACTGCGAAGTGAATGGGGGCTTTATTCGCGGACACGAACAGTTCATCGACATTGAACAGCAGGTCCTCCAGGCCGCCCCACAGCGAAAGATGCGGGTGGACCGCAAGCACGCAAGCGGCAACGTGGTCGTGGTTGAGGCCGTGCTGCTCGACCCGGACCAAGGCGCGGACTGGAACCTGCCCTTCTGTGCCGTGCTCACCTGCCGGGACGGGAAAATCGCTACGGATTGGACCTATGCGGAATTCTCGAAGTGGCCGGGGCTCCAAATCTAGCCGCGGTGAAGGAAGTGTGAATGGATTCCAGTGACCGCTATGTCGTCGTCGGCCAGAACGGCTCGCCCTATTCCATGAAACTCCGCGCCGTCATGCGCTATCGTCGCCTGCCTTTTGACTGGGTTCTTCGGACCGAACGTAATATGGTCGAGTTCGCTGCGGTGAAGCCCCTCCTCATGCCCATGATTCGCTTTCCCGGCGAAGAAGAGTGGAGGAGTGATTCAACGCCGATTATCGATGCTTTGGAGCAGCGCCACCCTGGCCAGCGGTCTGTCATTCCTGACTCGCCCGGCCGTGCCTTCCTCGCTTACCTCATTGAAGACTTTGCCGACGAATGGCTGACCAAGGCCATGTTTCATTACCGCTGGGCCTATGACGCGGACATTCAGTACGCCTCGTTCTGGATCGCCGATGACTTTTTCCCCGATCAAAAAGGAGACGCGCGCGCCGCTGCGGCCCAGCGTTTTGCCGAGCGCCAGATCGAACGCATGCCGCTCGTGGGCTGTACTCCGCAAAACGCGCCGATTATCGAGGCAACCTATACCCGCACGCTGGACCTGCTCGAAAGCCATGTCGGCCTGCACGACCACCTCTTTGGCAGTCGCCCGTCCATTGCCGACTTTGGTCTGCTGGGCCAGCTCAAAACACTGGCCACCGATCCGACGCCCCTGGCGATCATGCGCGAGCGTGCCCAACGTACCGAAAGCTGGACGCGCCAACTCGACGATGCCTCCGGTCTGGAAGGCGAGTGGTATCCCGCTCACGTCGCACTGCCCGAGGCGACGGTCGGGCTGCTGCGCCTGGCGGCAGAAACGTATCTGCCGTTTCTGGTTGCCAATGCGGCGGCGGCAGAGTACGGCGACGAGAAATTTGAAGTCAAACTGCTCGGCCAGACGTATATCCAAGCCCCGTTCGGCTATCAGCGAAAATGTCTCGCCGCGCTTCGGAAGCGATTTGCCGCGCTGAACGCTACCGGTCTGGACGAGATTGGTCCGCTATTGGAAGAGACGGGCTGCCTACCATACCTCAGTCATTGAGGGAGCCCGCAGGGCGACCCGCCCAGATCTGTTTACTCTTTATCACACTGACAGATGACATAGTAACACTTCTCGCACAGCTTCATCGGACGCAGCCCCGGATGGGAGATGCTCTGCCTGCTGTCCACAAACTGGGTCGCCGCCTCCAGGTCTATGTCCATCAGCGGTCGCTTGGCGCACTGGACGCAGCCCTTGGTGCGGGTGTTGTTTTCGATACACCAGCGCAGCAGAACCGTGGAGCGACAGCCAATGGTCCGGGACGACTCCATCCCGAAAAAATGAAACCCGGTGCCCTGACGATTGGTGACATAATCCAGCCGCGTTCCCTGGAGGTGCTGGGCGCTGGGCGGGTCGAGGAAGGCTTTAACCCCGTCCTGCACGACCACCGCATCGTCCACCTGCGCGGTCCGCTCCAGGTTTAGGCTGTACTGGAAGCCTTTGCAGCCGCTGCCTGCGACCGTCATCCGAATACCGCCGTCCCGTAGGCCCTTCAGCCGCATGGTGTGCTTAATCATCTCGACCGCTTTAGCGGTAAAGGCGAGCAATGGCTCGGCTGTCCGGTCCGAGCTTTCGGTCTGTAGACCCTGCTCCATATTCCCCCCTTTGCGTGCAGCCTCTCTGCAAGCCCTTAGCGTGCTAACGCGCCGGCTGTCAATCTTCAGGACGGTCTGCTCTGCCCGAGCGCTGCTTCTCCCTTTCTTCTCGGCGCACGAAGCGATTGCCTGTCATCTTGAAGGGCTGCTGATGAACGGAGAAACGATTCCCGAGCAAGCGCCGCTCGAAGCCCACCGCGCCCACAAGGAACACAGAGGCGGAACCTGGGCCCTGGTGTCGATTGATATCTCGAAGCTGTCGAGCCAAACCAAACGAGTGAACATCACCATACCGGCACGGGTGCTGGCGATCGTGGACGAAGCTGCCGCCCGTGAAGGAGAAACGCGCTCGGGCTTTCTCGCTCGCGCGGCGCTCAGCTACGTGGAACGGCATGCGTTCAAACCCTGACTTTCCTCCGACCTCTTGAAATCGGCGCCCCCCGCCACTCCGTCTCTCGCCGTCTCAAATCGTCAGGGCCGAGGCTCATGGGACGAGAAACGACGCAGCACATTCCCCGTAATACGCGAGACTGTGTTGTCATAGTTGTTGTGAGACAGCGCTCCGCACCAGGCAATCGAGCCTGTTGAGAAAACGGCGCCGCCGTTTGGATATTCAAAGTAGACCATATCGGACCGCACCTTGCGATTGACACTGCCGCCTTGCTGAGAATCGCTCATCAGAACTTCCTCAATCACATGCTGATACGAGTCGGAGTGCCCAAACGAAGTAGCCAGAACAAGCGCGTGGTCCGGGGTTCCCAGGGTAGTATCCGCACGGTCGAGCTCAAAGCCTGCCGCTCCGTGGTGTAAGACCAGGGAATCGAAGTCGCCGATCATCTCTTGTTCGCCAACGCCTTCAAAAATGAATGCCGCACGGGGGTCAGTGCTGTCCGTCTGACGACGATAGGGCGCGCTCGTGTCAAAACCTTGCGAGATAAACCCAACGCCGACTAAGCGTTGGGGCGCTTTGCCTCGGGTGCGCCACATCCCCCCAGGTTCCCCAGTCGTACTGAGATGATGTTCTCCAGGCTTGGCATCCCAGCTGCGGGTTCCACCCCAGCGCCGGACTTCCACTACATGCGGCCGTTCTGGGTCAAACGCCGTCACCCAATAAAAGCCATTGCCACCCAGATACATCAGCCGCCCACCCCGTTGCAGATAGGCTTCCAACGCGGTCAGCATAGGGCCGGACCAATACTCCGGGTGACTGCCGGTGATGATGACTTTATAGGGCGAAAGAAGATCAACACCTTCAAAATGCAGGTTCTCATCTGTGATCACATCACAAGGCTGATCCTGCTGTTCCAACCAATCGATGAGGTGTAAATCAGCCGGGAATTGATGCGGACAGTTGAGGGCACGCATGTGATAGCGCGGTCGCATATTGAGAATCGGTCGCAGCCGCGTCGAGTAACACACCCCACTGCCATCAGTATGATGGTCGTACAGACTCAGTAAGCCATTCTCTATCGCATATTGATCGTCGGGCGAGGGAGCGCCCTGCTTTTGATTGGGAAATAGCTCCGGCGGCAGGTCGGTGAGTTGTTCGTTGGCATAGGCCAGATAGCTATTAGTCGGAGCGAGGAAGGCGATGCTGGCAGACGCCGCGCCTTTAGGAGGCCGGACAAAGAAGGGGATATGATCTTCGCTGTCCCCAGCTCTGAGGCGCGCCGCATAGACGCCGCTCTTCAATTGCGCGGGCAGCGTCCATTCAAAGTCTACCTGCCAGCGTGCGTCATCCAGATCATCAGCATGAAAATGAATCGCGCCATACTCAGGCAAGGCATTCCGGAAATCCGTCTCCTGCCCGCTCCAGTTATAGCCGGTCATTGCCCGAGCCGGCATGTTGATGGTTTGCCCGTGCAAGCCGTGCGGCGAGGTGTCAGACACTTTTTGTGAAGAAATATCTTTGGAGAACTCCCAGGCGGCGGCAAGCGCATCGCCAAAGGCCAGCGGATCGGCGCCTCTCTGCAACGACACAAGCTCTGCCTGACTGAGCGCCCGGTTGAACACGCGTGGCCGGTCGATCTTGCCGTTGAAATGGCTGCTGATACGCGGGGCGCCGTCCTCTTCAGCCTGCCCCATGCCGGCCATCACAAAAACCGTGTCGTTTGCCTGAACCGTTTTGATCTGGGTTGATGCTTCTACAGTGGTCTCATCACCCGGCCACGCCCGTACCGGCTCTTGATACAGACACACCCTGGAACCATACGCATCATACGTTGCCGCCACAAAATACCACTCTGCAGGACGGAGCGGTGAGGTCAGTCTGACTTTTTCAGTCCGGCCGTCTTGATCGCTCAGCCAGAGGGCCAGCACTCCGCTTGCGTCAATGCAGAGTCCATACCCCCCTCCTTCGGCCCCCCACTTGGACAGGAGACCCTGTACGCCTTTTTGGGGGGTAGTGGGATAGATCCAGGCTTGCAAGGTAAAGCCATACGGCATCCGCAGGACGGGAGTATCCGGCACGACCACGTGAGACCCGGTATGGATCTCCTGCTGACGGCCCGGATATTCCTGACTCACTGGCGTAGAGATAAATGCTTCCTTAAAGCCCGGGCCCTTGGGGTTGGGGTCGCCGTGGATCAAGCGTACAATGTCCGCCTGGTAGGTGGGCTGTTGACAGCTCACATAAAAGCGCAGGGTTTCCCCTGGCGCGACGCTGAGTCGATCAGCATAGCCAACAACTTCCATATCTCCCCTCCTTCCTATCTATACGGAACGGACAGGCTAATGCCCGAGTCCTGGAATTTCTTCCAAATGCGGCAAGGGGCGGCCAATCACATCGGAGAACAAGGTCAGGACACGTAAGGTGATACCCCAGATCATCTGGTTCTGAAAACGGATCGCCGGATAGTACAGCGTCTTGCCGTCCGCGGACAATTTCAGGTGGGTGGCGTTCCCGACCTCCCAGGGATGCGCCAGCGGCATCCAGTAGGCTTCAGCGACCTCGTGATTCAGCGTCAAGGCCGGGATGGCCAGCCCCAGGTAATAAACCGAAGGGAACAGGGCTAAGGGCTGGTCCCGTCCGCTCAGCCAGATGGCGAGTGGGGCGAGCGAACCCAGACGGTGGGCCGGGTCTAGGCGCAGACCCACTTCTTCGTGCGTTTCGCGCTCGGCCGTGACGCGAAGGTCGGCATCTCCGGGAGAAAAGCGTCCACCCGGAAGGGCCATATGGCCCGACCATGGGTCACCCGATTTTTTAGCCCGCCGGATCATACACAGTTTTAGGTTGTCTTCCTGTCCCACGAGTATCATGGCTACAGCAGCACAGCCGCGATGGCCGTCGAAACGACTCGGCGTGGGCTGATGGGCGGTCAGGGCGTTCCGGATTGCTTCAACGCTCAACACAACGGACCTCCAGGGCTGTGCATCATCAGCCTAGAACAGTGCCAGCGGATTGAGCGGCGAGCCCGTTCCGCCAGGGACCCGCAAGGGCGCGGCCACAAAGAGAAAGGTCCAGCGCTTGCGCGCTTGCGCTTCGCGGGCCAGATCTTCGAGGTTCAGATTATCCAGCAGCGGCATACCCAGGGCGACCACGGCCAGCCGGTGAATCGGAAACGGCATGCCCTCGATCCCGGAGGGGAAGACTTCATTCGTGCCGTCAGAACCAACCGTCGCCACGTCGCGCGCCTTGAGCCAGGGGACGACCGCAGCGTGCAGGCCCGCGGCCCGCTCGGTGAAGTTCCAGGAGCCGACCTCGTGGTGCCGTTTGTACAGCCCAGTGCGCACCAGCAGCACATCGCCGCTCGCTATGTGGATACCGGTTTTTCGTTCCCAGGCTTCCAGGTCTTCGACGCGGACCGCTGTACCCGGTTCGAGATAGGATACGTCTTTCAGCCAAGGGACATCCACCAGGACTCCCCGCGTAAAGATGCCCTGTTTCATAGCCTGCACGCCGAGCTGCTCCGCGCCGTCGGGTTTCACCGCCGAGCGCGGGAAACCGTTATACATCTTGCCTTGATGGAAAATATGACACAGCGCGTCCACATGCGAATGGGCAAAGCCATGATAACGGATCGTATAGGTATCCTCAGCAAAGACGCCGCCGTCATTCTCATGCACCCGGAGGCTGTGCTCAAGCGGAAACTCATTATTCGTGCTGGCCTCTTTCGCCAGGTCAAAGGCCAGAGAAACCGAGACGCCCTCGGTCACCAGCCCGGCCGCCTGACGCCGCTTCTCGGGGGTAATCAGATTGAGCGTGCCGAGTTCATCGTCTTTTCCCCAGCGTCCCCAATTTGAGAGTGTAGACATCCACTGCTCAAGCGTCGCTGCCGTGAGCTGAGGGAGCGCGTCTGTGGCGTGAGCAACACGCGGACGTGCCAGCATAAAAGCAGCCACCAGGATCATGCTCACCGGCAATACCAAGGCTCGGTATCTCATAGCCCCCTCCTCGGCGGTTCAGTCCTACTGCTGGCATGTGTACGCGGGATGAGACTGAAGAGCAAGACAAGATAGGAACGTACGCGGCGGAATCCGACGCCGGGAGAGTCTTTTGCAGCGGCCCGGCCACGGGTAAGCTGTCCCGGTATGGACGGGATGGATGCGAGGGACAAAAGGAGTCAGAAAACATGACACGCCTGAGCAAGCTGAGTCGATCAATCACAGGAAAAATCGCGTTGGTGACCGGAGCCGCCAGCGGCATGGGACGGGCAACCGCCCATCTCTTTGCCGACGAAGAGGCCCAGGTTGCCGTATTGGACAGAAACGCGGAAGGCGTTGCCCGCGTCGTCGAGGAGATTACCCAAGCCGGCGGTACGGCCACAGGCTGGACCCTGGACCTCGCCAACGCTGCGGAGATCGAACCGACGCTGGCCCGGATTGTCGAACATTTCGGCGGGCTCGACATTCTGGTCAACAATGCCGGTATCGATGCCTCTGCCCGTATTCAGAGCAGCAAATACGAAGAGGTCTGGGAGCGCTGTTTCAGCGTGAATCTGACGGCCCACCAGCGTCTCATTCGCGCTGCGCTGCCCTATCTCACAAAAAGCGGGGCCGGACGGATCGTGAATATTGCTTCGACCGAAGCGGTCGGCGGCAGCGCCTTTGCCAGTCCCTATACCGCAGCGAAACACGGCGTTGTGGGCTTGACCCGGGCGCTGGCAGTCGAGTTGGCCACCCAGGGCGTCACGGTCAACTGCATTTGTCCGGGCGCGATTCATACCGGCCTGACCGCCACCATCCCGGAGAAAGCAAAAGACATCTTCGCCCGCCGGCGCGTGCCGCTCAAACGCTACGGCGACCCGGAAGAAGTCGCCCACGCGACGCTGAGCCTCGTCCTGCCGGCAGCGTCGTACATCAATGGAGCCACGCTGGTTGTTGACGGAGGCTTTACGATTCAAAATAACGGTGGTGCGTTGAGTCGTTGAAGCGGTCCGCGCCGCAGTTGACTATTTCCCTTGCCCTGCACGCGCCCGTCGCGCAGCCAGCCGCTTCACCTGGCCGGCCACCACGCGCACCTTGCGCGGGCTGGCGAGCCACATGCTGCCGATTGAGACAAAAGCGAAGAGCATGGCGATCCGGAAGGCAGTTGTATAACTCCCAGTTTGGTCGAAGAGCAGGCCGGTCACCCAGGGTCCGGTCCCGCCGCCCAGACTACCGGCAATCGTCAGCGTGCCGTAGATACGACCGTACTGTTTGCCCTGAAATATCTCAGCCGGAATAGCACCGAACACCGAGACCGTGCCGTAGCCCAACATGCCTTGGGCCGTCACCATCGCATATAACAGAACGAGGCTCGGCTGCTCGGGCATGCCCAGTAATATGACGTAGCACAGGACAAAGCCCATCATACTGATGGTCCAGACCCACTCGCGTCCGATCCGGTCGGAGAGCATACCCAGCCCAATCTGACCGCCGCACGCAGTCAGCCCAACCAGCCCGAGGGCAAAGGCCGCTCTTTCCGGCGAAAAGCCACTATCAGTGAGATATTTGGTTTGGTGCACCTGGATGGCATACCAGGCGTACAAACTGCTGAAAAAAGAGACGCCCAACCACCAGAAACGGGAGGTGCGCATGGCGCGGGCCAGGGTCCAGTCCGTCGCGGCCCAGGCATGGTCCACGACATTGTCAGCCGGGCGCTGCCCACCGTGAGCGCTGCTTGGGGCGATATCTCCGTCGGGCGCTAAGCCGAGATCCTCGGGCCGGCGGCGTTGCAGGATCATGTTTAACGGCAATACGATCACTACCAGGAGCCCCGCCACGACCCAACACGCCTCCCGCCAGCCGGTCTGGTCAATAATGCGCTGGATCCACGGAAAGAGAATGATGGAGCCGACGCCCACGCCGGAAAAGGCAAGCCCCAGGGCCAGCCCGCGGCGGCGCACAAACCAGTAGGGTAAAAACAGGGAGTGACCGAGATAGCTGATAGACGTACTCGCGCCGCCGACCAGGATGCCAAAGGCCAGATACAGGTGCCACGGCTGAGAAACAAAGGTGATCGCGACCATGCCGCTGCTCACCACAACCGCGCCCAGCGGGATGACCACGCGCGGCCCCCAGCGATCCATGAGCATGCCGACCATGGGAGCGTACACGGTTGCCGCCAGAAAACCGCAGGAAAACGCCGCGGCCGTACTGCCCCGGTCCCAACCGAACTCCGCCAGAATGGGCGGAAACAGTAAGGAGAAAGTTGTGCGCGTATTCACGCCGATAGCCAGGGTGACAAAGGCCACGGCCACGACCGCCCAGCCATAATAAAAGGGAAATTCTTTTCGCTGCATCGGATATCGTCGTGACGGAAGAGTAAGCGCGCACCTTACACAAAGTCGACGGCTTTGTCTGTGGCCGACCCGCCCGTTGTCTTCCGCCCTCGGAGCGATTACCCTCCTGCCATCACGCTGATATTCACGTGAGCGGCCACACACAAGGAGGGAGCGTATGGAATTCGAAACCTTGGCCAGCGGCTACGGACTCGTCGAGGGTCCCCGGACCGACGCTCAGAATCGGCTCTATTACAGTGATGTGCGCGGCGGCGGGGTCTTCCGACGCAGCCCCGACGGTGAGATTGAAGCCTTGCTGCCGGATCGTAAGTTTGTCGGCGGGATCGCCTTAAATGCAGGCGGCGGGATAGTGGTGACCGGGTTGTCTCTGGCCCAGTGGAACGAGCAGTCCGGTGAGTTACGGGAGATATTCGCCGAGTGGCAGGGCAAGCCCTTATTTGGCCTGAACGACCTCACCATGGACGACCAAGGCAGTATTTGGGTTGGCTCGTTTGGTTGCAATATCCATGAATTCGATTTTAAGAGCACACCGCCACCTGGGTCGCTCTTCCGCATTGACCCGCCAGGTCAGATTACGCACATGTGGGAAGGGGTCGAGGTCACAAACGGTCTGGGTTTCAGTCCGGACCGAAAACTCCTGTACCACTGTGATTCAACCACCCGAGCAGTCTGGGCCTATGAAGTGCGTGCAGACCGCACCGTCAGTGATCGCCGACGCTTTGCCGAACTACCCGAGGGCATGCCCGACGGCATGACCGTTGATATCGAAGGCGGGGTATGGGTCGCCACGGTGGCCGGACGGGGTGAAATCGTGCGTTTCAAACCGGACGGCACGGTCGATCAACGCATTAAGGTACCGGCCAAAACGGTCACCAGCGTGGCTTTTGGTGGGCCGGACATGTCGGACCTGTACGTGGTCACCGCCAACAACGATCAACGCGAGCTCAAGGGCAGCGTCTTTCGGGCGCGTTCGGACATCCCTGGGCTGCCGGTGCCCCAGGCGCGCTTCTAAGGAGGAAGCCATGTTAAAGTTTATGGCTGCTGTTCGGCGTCTGGAGCATGTTTCGCACGACGAGCTGGTCCACGCCTGGGAACACATTCACGCTCCGCATGTCGTTTCGCTGGTCAAGCCGGAACGCTATCGCATCACCTTCTTTGACCCGCCCTCGGACAACGCCGATGCGGACAGCCGTCCACCGGACGGTATGGCCGAGCTGTGGTTTCGGGATCGAGAACATTTTGAGACCACGATCGGACGGCAGGCCCCGCCCAATATCGACGCCGACAAATTCAGCACCTATGCCGCCATCCAACCGGGCTGCAATCTGTTTGTGACCGAGCATCTCAACGTTGATGGTCCGACGACGCGCGACACCACCAAGCTCGTCTTCTTTATCAAGAGACGCCAAGGAATTGAGCGCGCCCACCTGGACGACTACTGGCTGAACGTCCATGTGCCAAACGTTGTTGCGGCCATCAATAATACGCCTGACGCGGTGCGTTATTCCGTGGACCTGGTTGACCTGGACGATTCCGAGCGAGAGCGCACCTACGACGGTGTAGCGCAAATCTGCGTCGATCATCCCAACGCCACCTTCGCCGACATCCAGGGCTATGAGCCCGACGATTTCGGCGAGCTGGTCGAACCCATGCTGGTATGCAGCGGACACGAGGTGCGTATTGTGGGCTGATTGGTGTCGGGAACGACACGCTCAGTTTTCATCCGCGAGAAGCGCCTTGAGTCTCGCTTCCGTCAAGCCGTTCTCGGCTGCTCTCTCGCCTAAGGTGTCCATCGTCATTGTCAGACGTTCCCAGGTAGCGCCGTGAAGTCGCTCGTAGTGTTGTACCGACATCATTACGCCGACCGCCTTGCCTTTCTTGGTCACACGCACGGGCGCACTCTGCACGGCATCCAGCAAATAGCCGAAGCGATTCCTGGCATTCCTGGCGGTAATCTCTTTTATAATGGGTTTGTGACAGAGTCTGTCATCAGGAGTCTTCTAATTGAAGGACGGCTACTTCAGGAATGCGGGGTAACCCCTGACGTTGCAGATACAGGGCAAATCGCTGCTGGATTCTGGTCAGAAAAGGGTGCAGTAGACGACCGATACGCTTATCCTTTAGAGCCGAATATTTCTCTATGCGGAGTTTTTTGAAGTCGAACCGTATGCTTTTCCTATCGTAAATGGAGAATGCGATGCTCTCCCATATTCGCTCGGAAAAGTGCCCGTTTTGTCTTTGATAGCTATCAGAGAGTTGCTTGTCGCTCATCTTTTTTCCCTCGATGCAATACAATTCCACCTCGTCCGATTCTCCGTCTCTTCTGGGAACGCAGTCGCAGTCCGGTCGGAGATTGAGCAGAAATTTCCCCCGGGGCTGTCTGAACAAGTCGCCGCACCTGATCTCGTCTTCCGGCAAGTTATTCTGTGCGCGGAAACTGGTTTCGCCGACCAGCGCACGCAAATCCTCCCTGGGAACCTCAGCATAAGGAGCGGCGAGAATTTCCGTCTCGAACGCGCTCGTCCGCATGCGCCCCCGCAGGCTGTCGTTGATCAGATGCGTGAGGGACGAACTCGGGTCCACGCTGTCGTCTTTGTACGCTTTCCAGAACACCCTGGGCCAGTCCGAGCTTCTTGCGTACATCGAACCGAACAGCTCTTTCTTAGCGGCATAGAATGCCTGTTCCCAGGTTTTCAGGGTATACACTGACGCGTTTTTCCTGACCCAGCCTTCGATGGTGCTGGAATTTAGTGAGCCGTCGTCGGACAGGAGGTTGCCCTTCCGCTGAATGAATACGAAACTCTTCTCCGACGATTCCTCCGGGTAAATGTCCTTAGGCAAATTGCTCTTAATATAATCAGGACTCTCATTGGTGAAAATGAAGACCGGCACGAAGTAGTCTTTTGCTTTTTTAAGGAACTGAATGTTTTTCTTGACGCCCGTCCGCTCTAGTTCGGAAGCACCGCGCGGCCATAGCTCCCAGTCCAGGAGGACGAAACTAGCGGCCTGCAGCAGATTGGGCCAGGTCTTCTCCGGTGGCATCTCTTTAGCCTTGTAGAATGGCAAGTCCCATTCCTGTTCGACTTGTTCAACGATCTTGACAATTCGATCTTCGGTCCCGTCTCCACCGTCTTCGATTTTGTCGTCAATCACAACGGCGATGCCGGACATCAGGCTTTTGAGTTCCATTAAGTATCTTCCTTTACAAAGCTAACGACGAAGTTAGCACCAGGCAGAAATTGCTGATGAGCCTCAGCGGCAGCGATACGGTAGTCGTGCCGCTCCAATAGCTGGCGGGCGATGTACAGACCTAGACCTCGCCCTTCCTGTCCTTTCCCGGAGTAGAACGGCTCGAATATATGTGGCAGATCTTCCGGATCGATGCCGGGACCGTTATCCGAAAAAATCAACTCTCCTTGGTCTCCGTCGATGGTAACGCGGATTTCCCGCTCAGCGGAGTTAAGGGTGTCCAGCCAATAAGAGGCGTTGTCAAATAGGTTGATCAAGACCTGCATGACCACCCCGTCCGTGGTGCTGGCCACCAGTGGTGAACCGCCTACTTTGACCTTTTGATAGTGGATATCTCTTTGTTCAAGCAGGCTCTTGTAAATTTGGTATATCTTGTCCAATACCGGCTCGACTTTAAGGACCTTCCGCCTTTGCCGCGACGACTTGAACAGACTCTGCACGTCCCGCATCCCGTCTGCGATCTGCTGCAACACCCCGACCAGCATGTCCGCCTGCTCCTGGATTTCGTCGTCGCCCACCGTCCGCGATGTCCGGGCGAGCCGCTTGCCTATGTCCTGAGCACGATTCATCAGGAGCATGATGTCGTGGGAAGCCATTTCCACGGACAGGCCGACACCGGCCAAGTCCTCGGTCATCTCGGCGCGTCGCGATAGATACTCTTTCTCCCGCTCATACTCCGCTTTGATCCTCGCAACCTTACGAACCTGGGATTTGTGCCCCGCCCTCTCAAGTCCCTCCTTCAGGTCCACCAAATTCTGAGCGACCACCCCCTCGCGTACAAACCGGGCGGTGTTGCGCTGTATCTGTTTCTGCTGATAGCGCGCGAACGGATGCTGCTTAATATAGGATAAGAAAGCCTGGACCAAGAAAATGAAATCACCCGCTGCACCGCCAATCTCGATTAAGCCCTCCCGGCTAGTCTTATCCCGCAGTTCAGGATTACCTTCCTGGGTAATGTCGACCCAGCCGATGATCTGATCGTTGCTGAAAAAATCGCCCGCTCGCCCGGTGCCACGAGTTACATCGATGTTCAGCCAGTCGTCATCTGGATCGCCGTACGGATACACCCTCACACCGTCTCGGTACAGATAGATCCGATGGTCCTTGAGCAGGTCCTTTTCATCTTGGCGCAACGCATACCGGCCATCGATACCGCGTGAAAAATCGAAAATGTAGAATTGGAATGCAAAATCCCCGCATTTGTATTTTTGGGCTGCTGCTATACGGACGCCAGCTTTGCCGAAGCGCTGCCGCCATATCCATAGGCCCTTGATTTTTGCGTCCTCCAAGCCGATTTTCTCGTTGTCTGCGTTGGTCTTGAATAAGAACGCGTTTTCCTCGGACTGAAAGCGACCCTGGATGTTCAGCACCGACTTGTCTTCGATTAGAGCCTTCAGCGTCTCCGTACTGTCGGATTCGACTGACCGGCGCTCACCGTTGCAGAAAATAGCGACCTCGAAGCGGTCGGCGGCCTTGCGGTGCGTAATCCGTGAGACAGGGTCTGTCAAATTCGAGACATCCCGGCACAGTTGCTTAATGATACTGTTGTTCCAGACGCCCTTCAGGTTCTGAATTTCGATAACAGTACCGTGCTTTACGCCCGGCAATTTTTCGGGTTTGGACTGCGAACAATCGATTTTTATCTCATCCAGGAAAATTTCTTTCTCTTTGCCGTTCTCCAACACAAAATCGTCGTCGAACCGGGAAAAGTCGTAAGCCAGCACGGTCTCAAAGTCCACTCTACGCGGGCGCGTTGTGACCGTGATCACTCTGCCCAGTTTCAGGACTGCAAAGCGTCCAATACCCTTTTCGCCTTGGATTACTCGCTTCTTACCAGGCGTTTTTGCCTTTCCCTGCTGCTTGTCGAGATATTTTTGCGGCGCGGCAGGATTCATCCACTGGGTCCGCACGGTCTCGGGCGTCATCCCGGTGCCGTTATCCCGCACCACGATGCGTGAATACCCCTCGTGCGACATGTCCTCGTTGAAATCTTCGAACAACACCTTGACCCGGCTGGCGTCCGCGTCGTAGGCATTCTTTATCAGTTCGACCAGCGCGATCCTCTCATTCTTGATTAACTGGTCGCCCAGCATGGTCAGCAGCCGGGCGTAAGGGCGAATCGACAGCGCTTCGGGCTTCATCGCTTTCTCCCGATGACGACGAATTCTTCACCGTACACCTGACGCTGCGTCGAATCCCGAGTGAACCGACCCCGGGCATCCCGGTATGGAGTCATGATCTTCAACGAAATTTTGCGTGGGATAGTTTTTACGCCGAGAAAATCCGCGCGCTCCATGCAGTCCACCAAATGTTTAGCATTGTCGATCTTGACGTTTTTGTACTGCGTGTTCCCGATCACGAAAACCGCCATCCCGCCGTCATTCAGCATACGCTCGCACTTGGCAACCGCTTTGTCCATGTCGAGAAAGTAGCGCGCCACTGAATGCGCCTTTCGTCGGTCTTCGTGCAGCAGGCCACGATAGGTTTCCTCAGCGGCCGCTCCGAGACCTTCAACCGCGGCGGGTTTGGGCGGTTCCACACCATACTGGTTGCCGAGCATATTTTTCCGTAGCACGCGATAGTCGGATGCATAGCGCAGCCACAGTGTCGAAAGCTGATGGATACTCGCATAGTCGTATGAAGTGACGTACGGCGGGCTGGTGACGATCAGATCGGCCCTCCAGTCCGGCTCCGTAGACGCCAGAAAATTCTGCGTCCGGATGCGGACTCGCGGGCTGGGGGTCGGGAAACAGTTCTGCTGGTTTGCGTTTCGCATTAAGACGAACTGCTCCTCGAACGCCTCCATAACTCGGCTCGGTGACTTATGCGGATCGAGTTGCGCCTTGATGGACTTCGTCAGCCATCGGGAGGTCGGCTTCAGGATATTCGAGAACCCACAGAGAAAAAATTTCCGGTACGCACTGCGGGCTGGAGTCTGCTGTCGGATCGCTTGGTCGAGCCGGATCAAGTCTTCGATGTTGCGTTCCTCGAACCAGTACCGCATCCGGTCGCTAATTCGTACATGTTCCTCCTGGGTGGGCTCTACGCGGCGAAATTCGTCCTTGATGGCGTCAAAGTGCCGCGCCAGAACTGCGTCCTGGTAGTGATGGGTTTTCACCTGCGCGATCAGCACAGCGACGGGGTTGATGTCGCACCCCCAGAATTTTTTTCCGTTCCTTTTCGCTTCTACCGCAGTGGTGCCACATCCACAGAAAACGTCTGCAACGACTCTCACGTTCACGCCTTGCTGTTCGGCGTACCGCAGGGCCTTGGTAGTGATAAAAGCGGGAAATTTTGCAGGATAGCTGTGAATCCTGTGGATCGGATCCTCTCTATCTTCTCCAAAATTCCAGTATGAGGTTGAATTGTCGGAACTACTCATGACCCCCACCGCCCACTGTTCTCACCGGATAAAGTCCTTAGGCAGCACATAGAGAGTAGCAACCGACCAAAGGACGGCACGGGGCGATTCCACTCATCGACTCCAAGGATGACAGCCCGGGTTTGCCGTAGCGGGTGATGATCACCGTCTCTCCATGCGCCGCGCCTTCTACCAGGGCTGACAGCCTAGCCTTTGCGTCGCGTAATTGAACCTCGTACATGATGTCCCTCAAGATGAACGTTACAATAAACCGTGGCGCATTGTGGGACAACGGTCTTGTACGATCGCGACCGTACAGAGGTCACGGTTGCCGGAGCGATGGTTCACGGCGCAGCAACCCATCCATTTAGATGGCCCTGCCTGCTGTCAGGGTTGGGCCGGGCGGTTTTGGCGAGTTGGTCGAACCCATGCTGGTAATCAGTGGGCATGAGGTTCATATTGTGGGCTGATATAGGGGAGGCGGAGAAACCCATAGGGAAATCTACATGAGGCAGAGCACAGGCAAACATTCTGGCGTATTTCTCTGCCTCCTCCTCTCCCATCTCCTGCTTGCTCCTTCGCTCTCTTCCGCGCAGGACACAGACGATCAGACACGCGGGCTGCAACGTGACGGGTGGCAGGGAACGCGGCCAGCGCCGCAACAAACTCCCCGGCCCTCTTCCCCGCAACGCTATGCCCCCGTCCAGCCCCAAGTCCTGGAACTGCCGCCGGTCTCGCAACCGTCTATGCAGGCCCTTCCGCGTCAACAGGGTATTCCGCCTACGCATCTACAAAAACGGACTCCAAGACCAATCCAACTTCTCACTGTCACGGTGACTGATCAGAACGGTCAATATATTAACGGTCTGACTCCCGAGGATTTTATCATCTACGAAGGGGGCCAGTCTCAGCTCATTACCTATTTTAATACCGGCCAACAGGAGCCGGTCAGTCTGGGTCTCCTGGTTGACATGAGTGAAAGCATGTACGGCAAACGGCGCCGGGCCGTCCTTGCCCTGCGGAGTTTTGCGCAATCGATTAAACCCGGCGATGAGGTTTTTCTTCTTGGGTTTAATCACCAGCTCACGCTCTTGCAGGACTTTACCGATAGCCCCAGCCTGTTGACGCAGGCTACGTCCGGTCTCCAGCCTAGCGGCGATACGGCCCTGTACGACGCCGTGTTGGGCGGTCTGCAACGCATCCAACACGGCCAACGTCAGAAGAAAGCCCTCATCCTCATGAGTGATGGCCTGGATACCTCAAGCACGGCCTCACGCGAAGACGCTTTTCGGGCGGCGCGGGAAGCCAACATTCTCATATACACCATCGGTATCGGTAATCTCAGCCAGGGTGTACGAAGCCAGCGGATGCCCATGTGGGGGTTGGGCGGCGGGATGGGACGAATGGGCGGGATGGGCGGTCCCTTCATGCCCAGTCGGGGCCAGCCTAATTTTGGCTCGGTGGATGTTGACCTGCTGCAATCGCTGAGTGACACGACCGGCGCCCAACATTTTTTTCTGAGTACGAAAGATATCCTGGGGAGCCACACTGTACTCGAACAAGCAACCCAGACCATTGCCCACGAACTTCGCCAGCAATACAGCATCGGCTACCTCTCACCCCTCAAGGGAGATGTCTACCGCGACGTTCAAGTCGAGACACGACATCCACAACATCAAGGACTCATCGTGCGGACGCATAAGGGGACGGGGTAGCCCTCGCTTCCCCTTGCCTCATCCGCCTGTCTCTTGTACTTCTGGTGTTCTCACATAAGGAGGACAGACTATGCATTTCATGTGGTTCACAGAACGCGCCTATCACTACGACCCGGAAGAACATCCGGAGCAATACCGCGATCTCGAAAACGAGATTATTCGCAAACGTAGCTTTTTCGGGACGCCGAACCGCTATTTTAATCGCCAGCATGGCGCGCGGCTGCTCAATCAATATCTCGACGAGAAGATCTACACCGACCAGGAGCTGATGAACTTTGACGGTATTATGCTCAACGAGCACCATGCCAATCCGTTCTGCCTGGGCGCGGTCATGGATGTCGAAGCCTCGGTATTAGCCAAGACGACCAGCCGGGTCAAAATGGCCCTGCTGGGCAATCCGGTTCCGACCGTCTCGAATGCGCTCCGGCTGGCCGAAGAGCTGGCCATGATCGACCTGATTTCAAACGGTCGCTTGACCACTGGCTGGGTACGCGGCGCCGGCAGCGAGCAACTCGCCAACAATACCAACCCGGCCTATAACCGTGAATACTTTGAAGAGGGCATCGACTTTATCGTCCAGGCGTGGACCAAGCCGGGCCCGTTTCGGTATGAAGGCAAACACTTCCACTTCCGGCACGTCAATCCCTGGGTGCTGCCCGTCCAAGAGCCGCATCCTCCCTTCTGGATTCCCGGTCTCATCAGCCCCGAGACGGTTGCGTGGTGCGCCAAGAACCGCTACCCCTACGTGGCCCTGGCTACCCGACTCGAACCGACCTTGGAACTGTGGGATTTCTACAATACAGCCGCAGCCCGTGAGGGCTATCAGGCCGGGCCGGAGAATTTTGGCTATCTGCAACCCGTCATGGTCGCGGATACGCAAGAGCGCGCGGAAGAAATGGGCAAGCGCATTCTGTACGGCGGCGCCTTTGCGCATTTCGCCCGGCCCGAATGGATGTTTCCGCCGGGCTATAACTCGAAAGCGGCGACCCGCCGGCTGGCCCGGACGAACTTCGGCGTCAATGCCTCTGCCGGGCCTCTGTACGGTGAGGGTGGAGAAACGACGGTCGAAGAGATCGAAGCCGTCAAAAAGACCATTTATGATAGCTATCCCGGTGTCCTCAAAGATATGGTCATGATCGCGGGTACGCCGGACAACGTGATTCCGAAGCTCAAGAAAATCCAGGATATCCTGCGTCCGGGCATCTTCTCCTTCTGGCTGGACGGCCCGGTCCCGGCCAAGGACCGGATGCGCTGTCTGGAACTGCTCAACCGCGACGTCATTCCGGCCATGCGCGAGCACGGCAAAACGCTGGGTCTGGTTGACCCGTTTGAGCAAAAACCCGGCTCACGGCCCCTGACCAACGGCAAGCCCGAACCCGTCAGTGACCCGCAGATACTCGCGGAACTCATGGCTGCCTAGTCCGGCGGCCTGTTCTGGGAACGTCCGCAGACCATATGCAGGGGGAGGTTAGGCATGAGTGATTTCGATCCCACCCAGCGCGGATTTGTCAGCTATATTGACAAATCACGCGAGCATTATCTCGCCCAGGGCTACAGTAATCCCTACCGCTGGGCGTCCCACCCGGACGCCCCGTTCACGCCGCTGACAAAACCGCTCGCTGAAAGCCGGGTCGCTCTGGTCACCACCGCGGCCCCGGATTTGCAAGGCGGGCGGAAGCGCAGCCTGTATGCCGCGGCCACCCGACCGGTGCCCGCGGCGCTCTACACCCGGCATCTGTCGTGGCACAAAACGGCTACCCATACCGACGATGTCGAAACCTTCCTGCCTGTTCGCCGCTTAAATGAATACGGGGCCGAAGGCCGGCTCGGCAGCCTGTCGCCGCGCTTCTATGGCGTGCCCACGGTCTATAGTGTGCGCCAGACTGTGCACGAGGATGCCCCGGCCGTGCTCGACTTCTGTCGTGAGGATGGGGTCGATATTGCCCTGCTGGTCGCCCTGTGACCGGTGTGTCACCAGACCGTGAGTCTGGTCGCCCGACATCTGGAGACGCAGGGCATCCCAACGGTCGTCCTCGGCTCGGCGCGCGATATTGTTGAGCAGTGCGGCGTGCCGCGTTTTGTCTTTACCGACTTTCCCCTCGGCAATCCATGCGGCAAGCCCGACGACAAGGACATGCAGCGAGCTATCGTCGGGATGGCGCTCGACCTGCTTGAGACCGCGCGCTATCCGCGCACGACGCTACAAACGCCCTTTCAGTGGGACGAAACCGGCGAGTGGCGCGAGACGTATATGGAGCTTGCTGAGGACACGCAAGCGGCGTAGGGCTATAATGAAGTACAAAGTTGTAACGACGCCATCACGTGAAGAACTGCAACGACGAGATGAGAAGTGGAGTGAGGAGAGAGGAGTTCAACAGATCAGAGGTGGCTGAACAGGCTTGACATTGTAATAAAAGGAGAAACTAGAAATGGCGGGGAATACAAAAATTTCCCTCCGCATCCGGGGGCCAGATAATGATGACGGGCACGTTCGGTTTGATGATTTTATAAGCCAACTTGCCTCTATTAGAAAGGCACTGGTTGTTACTGACCATACTGTCTCAGATAAAGCCTCGACTTATTTTCGTGTCGTTGATCTTCAGCATAACAGCCCAGCTCTGGTTGTATTAGAAGCGGTTCCTATCCGTCCAGCACTCGATAATTCAGAGAAAGTTGTTGGCAGATTTTTTCGCAGCCTTGGGGACATAGAACGAGGCGTTGCCCCAGACGGATTCGGCTTTTCCGACTTTCAAGCGTTTAAGGAAGTCACGAACTTATTGGACAAGGATAGGATAACCGAGTTAGTTATCTCTCGTGACTCAGAGCAGACAAAACGATTGACGTCCCTGTCTCCGCAGATAGAAAAAATACTGGGACCGGATGAGTACGAGATCGGTTCAGTAACTGGAATGCTAGAGCAGATTAACGTCCATGCAAATCAGAATGTGTTTACGATTTATCCAACTTCGAAAAGGCGGAAACTTCGATGTATCTTCCCCTCCCATCTCCGCCCTCAAGCGACTCAGGCGGTTGACCAATATGTAAGGGTATATGGACGTATGAAGTATAAGTCGCACCTTGAGGAGAAGGAACCGTATGAGATGATTGTAAAGGACCTGGAAGTACACATCCCTGAGGCAGAATTGCCGACTCTCGGGTCACTAAGGGGCATAGCAAGCGGTACAGGTGAGGGCACTCCAAGTGAGGATCTCGTACAGAGAGTCCGCCATGAGTGGTAATGATGATCTTGTATATTTTGACTCATGTATCTTCATCGCTCACCTCAAGAGTGAAAACCGCCATGACCCTAACGATATGGCAGGCGTTAATGAACTCGTGGACAAGATCGATCGTTCAGAAATTCAGCTTGTAACTTCTGTTCTTTCATTTTCGGAGGTCTTAGAGAGTGGTGTCCCGACCAATACCCGGGAGCAGTTTAAGCTATTGTGGGGGCGGCGCAATTGCCATCTTGTAGATGTGAGTAGAGAAATTGCCGAGATTGCTCACAATATTCGAGACTACTATCGGAGACAACAAGACGGCCTACCTACTCTTACAACGCCCGATGCCCTTCACCTAGCAACGGCGATTTCCTTTGGCTGCGCGCGACTCTATACGTTCGACCAAAATGACGAACCTGGAAGAAGAAGGGGGCTGATCCCCCTTAGCCCAACAATTGCGGGGCAGTATACTCTGACTATCAAAAAACCTGCCCCGGAAGGGGATCAAGCCCCGTTATTTCCATAATAAAGAATGTATGGACTAGACTATCGTGAAATAGTTCTAGGGCTACTCTCTCCTCCCGGTCGCTATCCGGTCCGGTCCAGCACATGCTCGCGCAGGGTCGTGCCCGTGTAGTCGTTTCGATATACCCCGCGTTTCTGGAGTTCCGGGACGAGGAGATTCACCAGCTCTGCATAATAGTCGGGCGCGTAAAACGGTGGCGTAATCTGAAAGCCGTTGCCGCCGCCCGCTTCGAGGAAGTGCTGCATGGCGTCCGCCACCTGCGCAGGGGTGCCGACCAAGGGATTGGTATCGCTGCCGGCCAGATACGTTTTCGCAATATCACGCAGCGTGATGTTCTCATCGTATTTTTGATACATCTCAAACAAGCCTCGCGTACCGGGCACGTCCAGGTCCTGGACCGGCACGTCAAGGGCAAACTGAGACAGGTCGAGATCAAAATGCATCGACATTTGGGCCAAAGACGCTTCGAGCGGAATCCGGGCGCGAATGGCGGCATAGCGTTCACGCGCTTCCGACTCGCTGTCTGCCACGAGCGGCTGGCCGGCCCACATGATGGGGATGTCGTTCGGATTACGCCCCAGGCGTTCTGCCCGGCTGGCAATATCCTCACAAAATGCCCGCATCTGCTTGACGCCGCGAGCGGCACTGAAGATACCCTCGGCGTGTTGGGCGGCAAAGGCCCGCCCACGGTCCGACTGGCCGGCCTGAAACAGAAACGGACGCCGGCGGACAGAGGGCATCACCGTAAATGGTCCCTGGGTCTTATACCACTGCCCCTGAAAATCGACCCGGTGGACTTTGGACGGATCGGCAAAGACCTTATGCTCCATGTCCATCTGCACCGCATCCGCGTCCCAACTGTTCCACAGGCCGTGACAGACCTGCATATACTCGTCGGCGCGCTCATAGCGGTCGTTGTGCGCCGGCAGGCTGTCCATACCGAAGTTTTTCGCCTCGGCCGTTGAGGTCGAAGACACGATATTCCAGCCAATCCGCCCTTGGGTGAGATGGTCGAGCGTCGATAAAGTCCGGGCCAGCAGAAACGGCGGGTAAAAGGTCGTGGACATGGTGACGGCAAAGCCGAGTTTTTTGACCACCGCCGAGAGATAGGTCACCAGAGAGACCGGGTCGTGACTGGGGAATTGGATCGCATAGCGCACTTGATCGGGTTGCGTTCCACCAGCCAGGCTATCCGCGAAAAACAGCATGTCGAACTTGCCGCGCTCCAGCGTGTGCACCACGGATTCCCAGTATTCGCCCTCGTACCACTTGTGACGGATTTTCTCACGCGGATAGATCCAGGACAGCGGCATATGCGGAGCTGGGGTAAAAAGCGCGAAGCCGGCAAGATGGATTTGCTTGGGCATGGCCGAATCCTCATGAAAGAGACACGAACTTTTACGCTACAGTACTGCGTTGATGGCGGCCTTGTCGAGCGTCTGTCAAGTGTTGCTCTGAACAACGAACAGTTTTATGCTGAGCGCATGGCACGTAAAAGACACCCAAGGCGGATTCAACGCAAACGCACGAAGGACTGGAAGATGCCGAAAAACGCCGTCTATGTCGGACGGCCCGGCAAGTGGGGCAATCCGTTCTTTCGCCTCAAGGAAAAAACAGACATGGCCACAGACCGGGGCTTTCTTGTTGCCGTGTACAAGCTGTGGCTGAATGACCAATTGGTCCCAGGGCTGGCAGCGCTTTTTCAGAGCGGCGACACGCTCCCGCCCCCGCCTTCACGGGAGACCATTCAACAACAATTCAAAGGGAAGAATCTTGCCTGCTGGTGTCCGCTGGATGATGACTGCCATGCGGATGTGCTGCTCGCAATCGCAAACGAGGGAGGATGATAAACAGTCGCTCCAGTTACCACCACCCCAGCTCAAACGTATGGATGGCGCGCCGCTTGTAGTCGTAGAGAGACGTGCCACAAAATCCACACCGCAGCGAAGACCACACCGAGCGCGGGCGAATCGCCGCATGGAGTGGCTTCATATAGTTCTGGTTATCTTCCAGCAGATCCGCGGTGAGTGCCCAACGCGTTATTTCATATAGCGCATAACCGCACGTCGGCTCTGGGCAGGTCAGGATCATCCCGGCCATAAATGGCCGATTCGACGCTACACCAACCAAATTATTGCACGCCCTTTTACTTGGCTGCGCCAAGTCGTTCCTGCAAACGATTCATGCCTTTGATCCAGCGATCATAGTCTCCGGTTTTGCGACGCATATATTCCAGGACTTGGGGATGCGGCAAAATCAGAAAACGTTCCTCCCGGAGGCCCTCGACAACAACCTCAGCCAACTCCTCCGGCTCCATCAAACCGTCAACACTCGCCGCTTGGGTACTCTCATTATTCTCAAGCATCGGAGTTCTGACCGCTTGCGGACACAGCAGTGAGACCTTAATGCCTTGATGCGCGTGCGTCAGCGCCAACCACTCACCAAAGCCGACCGCGGCATGTTTGGCCACGCCATAGGAGGCCGAACCGATCTGATTGAGCAAACCCGCGGCAGAGGCGGTATTCAGCAGATAGCCCCCACCACGGGCAATCATGCGCGGCACCAGCGTGCGGGCGGCATAGATGTGTGACATGACGTTGACATCCCAGCTCTTCTGCCAGACCCCGTCCGAGGTTTCCACGCCACCGGTCACAGCAATGCCGGCATTGGAACAGAACAGATCGATCGGGCCGATGTCATGCTCGGTGTGGTCAATCACGTTCAGGATGTCACTCTCTTTGGAGACATCGGCCGTCATTGCGACCGAGCCAAGCTCAGCCGCGACTTCAGCCGCTCCGCCGGCATTCATGTCCACCACAACCACTGCCCGCGCGCCCTCGGCCGTAAAGCGCCGACACAGCGCTTTGCCAATACCACTCGCCCCACCTGTGACAACGATGATTTTATCTTTGAGTTCCACGCCCAGCCTCCTCTGCAACCTCAGCCCAACTGATACACCCGGGCGGCATTACCACCAACAATCTTGGCCCACTCTTCTTCAGTGCAGTCGGCCAGCAGGTCGCTGAGAAACTCCTGGCTCTTGGGAAAAGTCGATTCCTGATGAGGGTAATCGGAGCCCCACAACAGGCTGTCCACGCCAATGACCGCCCGGTCGCGAATACCCATCTGGTCTTCCTGAAAACTCAAAAAGACGTGGCGATGAAAGAACTCACTCGGCAGGACAGCCTCTTTGAAGCGTGCCCCGGCAATCTCCCGCGCGCGCTGAGTGTAATTGTAATCCATGCGGTCAAGGAAGTGCGGCACCCATGACAGCTCCATTTCTACCGATCCGACTTGGAGTTTGGGATAGCGTTCAAACACGCCGCTAAAAATCATGTCGGTCAGGCATACCCGTGGCCAGTGATCCAGATTGACAAAAAAGGAGGGCTTGGCCGCATCCAAAAGGAGGGCTCCAGGGTCATTCGGGTCAGGCCGATTGGTGGTCACATGCAGGCTGATGGGCAGGGCTAAGTCCTGGGCCGCAGCCCAGACGGGTTCGTATTCCGGTCTGTCGTAGCTCCTGCCGCTCAAGGGCTGAATGGTAACCATGATGCCGCGATGCCCCTGTTTGGCGCAGCGTTCCATTTCCTTGACCCCCGACGGGATATCGTCGAGGTTGATCATGGCGATCCCCCTGAGACGGTCCGGAAAGGTGTCGCAGAACTCGGCCAGCCAGTCGTTATAGGCTCGAAACAAGACGGTCAGTAACTCGCTGTCCTGAATCCGCTGGTAGAGTTGCAGACCAACGGTTGGATACACCAGCCCCATGTCTATGCCATCGACGTCCATATCTTTGATGTGCTCTTCGGGGATGTACGCGCCGAGCCGGATATTCTCCACTTTATCCTTAAAGCTCAGGCTGTCCGGGTCCTCGAAGCGCAGGCCGGCCTGGGCGCCGGCCGCCGCGGTCTGGATTTTGATGCCCTCGCAATACCACCAGTCGTCGCCTTCCTCCGGGATTACCCGTGGGGCGCGCTCGCGAAATTTTTTGTCAAGCCGAGTCGTCCACAGGTCGAGAGGCTCATAAATGTGATCGTCCGACGAAATAACTTTGTGCTTTTGCATATGCTCCCTCCTTACGGAAACGGGCTGTTCTGTCCGCATTATCTGTCTGGAGGGACAATCTTGTCAATCGAGAGTGGGAAAATTCTGTCTCATGCCTTCATTGACCTTTTGGTCCTGCGGCGCTACAGGGAATCTTAGGGATCAATATTCTTTACAGGAGGAGACTATGGAACTCAAAGTGACCCGTTGGAATAAACCCGAACCACCCACGCAGTCAGAGTTGGCCCGCGCCATGGAGGCCGAAGGGCTGGCTGCCTATGTCGAAGACGATGAACCCAACCATTCCTATGAGGCGCATATCCACCCGAATGATGAGGTGCTCGTTGCCGTCCTGGGTGAGATCACGCTGGGTGTCGGAGACCAGAAGTGGGTGCTCAAACCCGGCGATCGACTCGACCTCCCAGCCAACACGCTGCACTGGGCCGCAACTCCATCAACCGGCCCGATCCGTTTACTGGGCGCGAGTATTGGAGACAAGCCCGACCCGACCCGAGCAGACCGTTCGGAGGCAACCCGCGCACATCCGTAAGACAGCGCACAGAAAGGACTCCCATGCCGGCTCGAACCCCTCAGGAAGTTGAAGACCTCTTCCCGAAGGCAATGAACGCCCGCGACATTGACGCGATGCTGGCGCTCTACGAGCCGGACACGGTATTCGTGCCCGAACCAGGACAGGCTCCGGTCCAAGGAGAGCAGGCTTTACGCGCGCACCTGCGCACGTTTACCGAGGCACATCCTGAGCTATCGACTGAGGTCATACACGTCGTGCAGGCTGGCGATATCGCCCTGTCCTGGATTCCCTGGAGTATGAAGCGCACGAGAGCCGACGGTACGCAAGAAACCATCTCTGGCCGGGCCGTCAATGTCGTGCGCCGCCAGCCTGACGGCACCTGGCGCACGCTGATCGACAATCCGTTCTTCGAGGCATACTGGGAAACACCAACCGAGTCGTAGATGCTCCGCAGGGCTACTTCATCGGTGGCGGAATCTCATGCGGATCGAGGTCCAGTTCTAGCGACCCGAGGCTGGACAGGCAGAAATCGCTGGGCGGAAACTGAATGGCCCCGACCGTGCCATCCCGGAACAGCCGTTCCAGCGGCGAACTCTTAAACAGAGTATGCGCGCCGCCGAGGGTCAGGGCGTTGCGCCCGATGCGAGCCACAGCTTCGCCAACCAGATATTTCGCGCGGTAGAGGGCCGCGACAGCATTCTGCGTCGGGCCCTCGGTATCGCTCAACCACGCCGAGTGGTACACACTCAGTCGCGCCGATTCGAGGTCCGCGTTCATCTCAGCAATCTTGCGCCGCACGTCAGGATGATAAGCCATGGCTTGGGTAAAGCCCTTCGGCACCCGCTCCTGAACGACCTTCAGGATTTCTGTGTAAATAGCAGCGGCCACACCCAAATAGACCGCCGTATACGAGGCCCAAAACCAGTTGGCCCCCCGCGCAATTGAAGGAAAGAAATCGTCCGTGTCAAAAACAACCGCCTCTTCCGGCACAAAGCAGTCTTCCAAAAGCAAACAATCACTCCGTGTCCCACGCATCCCCAAGACATCCCATACGTGTTCTATGGTTTGCCCTGGGGCGTCACGCGGGACCAGAAAAACTATCGCCGCTCCGGGAGTTGTCGCGTCCTCACGGCGCGCTGGCACCGCCCGAAAGTCGGCCGCACCGACCATGGAAGAAAACATCTTCTTGCCGTTTATGACAAAGCCGCCTTCCACTTGTCTCGCCTGTGTAGCAGGGGCATACGAAGCCAACAGCGCAGACGTTGACGCCTCAGAAGTCGAGCCGGCAACAAGTATATTGCCATTCACCACCCAGTCTGCTACGCGTTGCTTGACATCAGATTCAATTTCAATATTTTCCATCAGATAGCCGACCCAGGCCAAATGCATATTGAACGACAGAGCCGTGGCCGGGCAGCCTTGGGCAATCTGTTCCATTGCGAGCGAGTGGCCGAATAGCTTTTCACCCCAGCCTCCCAAGTCTTTGGGGATATTGAGAGTGTGAAACCCGGCCTCACGCAGCAAAGCATAATTCTCAACCGGATTGGTCGCCTCGCGATCGTGCTCAGCCGCCCTGGTTGCAAAGTCTGTCGCCAGTTCCTGGCACTGGGCTTGAATGCGCTTGTGGTGTGTCGTCAGCTCAAAATTCATACGCTCCCCTTTGCTCTGCTCGGATGCTAGTCTTCGTCATGCACCACAGTCAAGAGAAAAACGCTTTAGCTATCGTCCCCGGTCGTGGTAAGAGACAGGAATGCAGGCGATGATTTCAGATGATCTCACAGGAGGAGCGCATGGGTATCGTTGATTTTTCTTTAGACGGCAAAGTCGCCATTGTGACAGGTGGTTCAAAAGGCATCGGACGGGCGATTGCATTGGCTTTTGCAGAACATGGCGCCGATCTTGTTCTTGCCGCGCGCAGACCGGAAGCACTAGAGCGAGCGAAACAGGATGTCGCCGCGACGGGCCGCCGCGTTTTGACCGTACAGGCAGACATGTCGATCAGCGCGGACTGCGACAAGCTGTATCAGGCAACGATTAAGGAGTTCGGCGGTGTCGACATCCTGGTCAATAACGCCGCCGGCGTTTCACTGGTGACCCTGGCCGAGGAAAACGAAGCGGATTTCCTCAGAGTCATGAAGACCAATGTCTGGTCGCCGCTGCATTTGGCCCGCTTGTGTCGGGAGTCCATGCGCCAGCGCGGCGGGGGCGCGGTGATTAACATCACGTCAAATGAGGGTGTCCGGCCGTCCATGGGCATCGGCACGTATGCCCTGTCCAAGGCGGCCCTCATCAATATGGCCCAACTCTTGGGCAAGGAATGGGCGGCCGATAAAATTCGGGTGACCTGTATCGCGCCGGGTCTGATCCGGACTGACCTGGCAAAGGAATTGGTCGAAGCGGTTGAGACCAGTGGCTCTCCGATCAACCCGCAGAAGCGGGTAGGCGAACCACACGAAATCGCCGGTTTGGCCGTATTTCTGGCCAGCCCGGCCGGGGCCTTTGCGACCAGTATGACCTATGTGGTTGACGGCGGTGAGATCAGTGCCGGGCCGGGCGATGTGGTGGTGATGACAGCCGAGGAAACGGTCGCGCAGAGGAAGGACTGAAGAACGAGTATTTCTAGCGTCTGTTGTATAGAGGCCGACGGCTAACCCAACGCTTGCCGAATGACGCCGGCCACACGCTCCTGTTCTTGCGGCACCTCCGTGGGCTCAACCGGAATCGGCAATCGATCCAGCTCGTCTTTGATGACGCCGGTAAGTATCTCTGCCTCACGGGCCGAGAGCTGCCACTGGGCAACGATATCCTCAGGGCTCCACTGGACGACCTGCCGAAAGCCGTAATCGGCCACCGCTTTATTGGTAATCTCGATTAACTTGTCCATACATCCCCCTTAGAGCCGACTTGCAACGGACCATGAACCCCCATCAACAATAAAGGTTGAACCGCTGATATAGGAAGCTTCATCAGAGGCCAAAAAGAGAATCGTGTTCGCAATCTCCTCGGGCTGACCAATGCGGCCCATGGGATGATAGCGGGCCGCTTTCTCTATGGCTTCCGTACTCTGCGTACTCCCTCGGGCCTGCGGTGTGTCTACGAAACCCGGTGCAATGCAGTTCATCCGAATGCCTTGGGAAGTGTATTGGCTGGCTGCGACTGAGTTGAGATGGATGATCCCGGCTTTACTGACCGCATACGGCAGAGACTGGCTGTAGGCTTGAACACCAGCCATAGAGGCAATGTTCACGATTGATCCGCCGCCATTCTTCAGCATGGCCGGGATGGCGGCTTTGCAGCAAAAGAAGAGTCCTTTGAGATTAGTCGACATAATGAGGTCCCAGTGCCGCTCGTCTACTTCTGCCAGCGGCGGCGTCAGGATGAGGACCCCGGCGGCGTTGACCAAAACGTCAAGGCGGCCAAAACGGTCAACCGCGTGGTCAACCATATGCGCTACCTGGTCCAGCTTGGACACATCTACGGCAACGGTCTCGATATCCGGACTGATCTTCTGAGCCAGATTTTTGGTCTGCTCCAGACCACCCAGGTTCCGGTCGGCGGCCACTACCTTGGCCCCCTCTTCGGCAAAGCGGAGGACCGTAGCGCGACCAATACCTGAAGCGCCACCGGTCACAATAGCAATTTTGTCTGTCAATCTACCGGCCATCTTCTGCCTCCTCTCACGATGTTGGACACGGGTATTCTCGGGCTCTTTTCCGAGACATTCCAGCGCTTACACAGGCGCGCCCCACGTCAACACGCGCCGTGGATTCTCCACGATCAACGTGTTGATCTGTTCTTCACTGAGTCCGCTTCGACTCAGCATGGGCACGACATTCTTGACCAGGTGAGCGTAGCCCCAGCCGCCGTAGCGGGTGAGTTGGACCTTCATCGCAATATCGTGGGACAGGAGCAATCGCTCTAAACAGCCTGCGTCAATCAGACGTTTCAGAGCGACGACACTCCCGGCGTCCGAACCCAGGTAGCGGCCAACGCTATCCACATAGAATTCCATGCCAAAGAAATCATACTCAACATAAGCGCCACGTGCGGCCAGCGTCGTATGATATGCGATGTCGTCACTGGTCGGACTGAGATGACACAAGATCACCTGATTCGGATTTGCGCCTTCGCTTTCAAGAATATCAAGGACTTCGATCCCGTTTTTCTGCCACGGCAGCAGATGGACACTAATCGGCGCTCCGGTTCGACGCTGAGAGCGCGCGGCGGCGCGTAAGACCTTCTGTTCGTTCTCGCGGACCTTGAAGCTGGTGCCTATCTCGCCGATGAGACCGGAGCGCACCCCCGTATCCGCAACGCCTTGCGTGAGATCACGTTCAATCTCATCTGCGATCATGTCAACGGACCGATCAAGCATGTCATAGGGATGGGAACGGCCAATATAATAGCCGGAACCCATAATAATATTGATCTCAGTAGCCTGGGCAACTTCTTGTAAGCCAAGCGGCGTGCGTCCGAGGCCATTATTCGTACAGTCCACCACACTGCTTCCACCGGCAGTCTTGAACCGGCGCAGTTCCTCAATAGCCAGGGCCGTGTCATCCAGAATACAGTTATCCAGGTTGCCAAAGGGTTCCCGACGAATTGCTCCGAGCGTCGACATTTCTACCGGAGCATGTACGAATGCCTTTTGCTCCTCGTCTTCCGGTTCTTCACACCACACCCGCAGATCAGTGAGGAGGTGTTCGTGCGTCAGGGTAATCCCCAGTGCCTCGGGCTCAATCGGGCCAAGAACGGTCATCACTTTGCCTTGCATTGCTCTTCCTCCGCCGGAGTCATATTGAGGGAATAGTATTATTGAGGTAGAGGCAGGCTATACCAACTCATCTTTCAAAGAAAAGAGCGCCAGGTATTTTCTCTCGGTCTTCTTTTTGCAGAGAATCGGTCGCGCTCGGATGACAGGAGGTCTCCAGCATGGCGAACAGTACACGACGCATCGTGACCGGACATGACACACACGGGCGGGCAATGGTCCTATACGACACCCCTGCGCCAGTATTCCACCCAAAGAACAGGCCGGGTGTTGAGGTAACCACGCTGTGGGTGACAACAGAGACACCCACGAGTGTGACTGACGCAACGGACCGTACGCAGGGTCAGGTCGCCCTGATTCCTCCCGCGAACGGCACGGTCTTCCGTATTGTCGAGTTTTCGCCGGAAAAAGAGTGGATCGATCAGATAGACCGGGAGGCCGCGCGGGAAAGCTTCGCTTCATTCGGTGCGGAGCAGGCTCTGGATGACTCCGAGCAGCCCCGACATCCGCTCATGCACAAGACCGAAACGATTGATTACGCGATTGTCCTTTCGGGTGAATGTTATCTGGTACTGGATGATTCTGAGGTACTCGTCACAGCTGGTGATGTCATTATCCAACGCGGCACCAATCACGCCTGGAGCAATCGCTCGGATCAGCCGTGCCGGATTGCGTTTGTTCTGATAGACGGAACTACTTCCGAGGCATAAGGGAACCACGAAGTCCTATTGCCGTAACTCCCCAAGTTGCTTAGGCTGGCACCTCATATGAAGAAACGCCTGCCATTTATTTGGCCGTGGACGCCGAAAAGCTTGAGCAAATGCGTATCATCCTGGACAAATATACGATTCGCGCTCCGTGCAACTGCACGGTTCAGACCCGTTTGATTCGAGCCGGTGAGTACGTCAATCCAGGGACGGGTATTGCGACCCTGCTCGACCCGCTCGATAAATATGTCCGCGTCTACGTCCCTGTGCCCGACTTGGACAAAGTCCATGTTGGCGACAGCGTCACTATTGAACCTGACGCCCTGCCTGGTGTGCTTATTCCCGGTGAGATCAGCTTCATGGAAGACATCGCCCAGTTCACGCCCAAAAATATTGAAATCAAGAGCGACCGGATTACCCAAGTATTTGCGACCAAAGTGCGCATTTTAGACCAACTCGAACGCCTGAAACCGGGTATGGAAGGAACCGCGTACTTGAACAGCGCGCGTCAGACCGAGCAGCCTGACGAGCCGACGGAGCGTCTCCAAGAGGCGCAGGCCTCGCCATGACAACAGCGCCCCAGACACCAGTTGTCGCCCTGACTCAGCTCCATAAACAGTTCGATGCTACCATCGCTTTAGACGGGATTGATCTCGTCATTGATCGGCCGTGCATCTTTGGTGTGGTCGGCCCGGATGGCGCTGGCAAGACCACCCTTTTGCGTTCTCTCGTTGGACTGCTGGAATTTGAGGCCGCCCAGGCTCACATCCTGGGCTACGATGTTGTGCGTGAACCGCACCGCATCCGAGAACGTTTAGGCTATGTGCCGCAAGCGTTCGGCCTCTACCCTGAATTAAACGTTCTGCATAACCTCAAATTCTTTGCTGATATTCACGGCATTACCGCTTCCACGTTTCAGCAGCGCTCAGAAGAGCTGCTGACTATTGCCGGTCTCGAGGACTTCCAAGCCCGCGAGACCGGCGCCCTGTCGGGCGGGATGAAACAAAAGCTGGCGGTGATCTGTGCGTTGATCCATCGCCCCCAGCTCCTGATTTTAGACGAGCCGAATAGCGGCGTGGATGTCATTGCCCGGGGTGAGGTGTGGGAGATCCTGCGCCATTTGCAGGACGTGACCATTATTATGTCCACCGGCTATCTCGACGAGGCCGAGCGGTGCGATGAGCTGATCTATCTGTATGAGGGCCGTATCCGTACCCGTGGCACGCCGGATGCTATTCGATCGAACTACCCGTATCAGGCATATAGTCCGGTCGGCAGAAACGTAGAGGCGGCGCTCGCCGCCCTCCAGCCTGCGGCCTGGCTCGTCCGAACGCAAACGCTGGCCGGCAGCGTCGTGCTGGAGTCAACGGCTAAGATTGCCCAGGTTCGCGCCGGGCTGCACGAGCTGGGCACGACAGAGGTTTGGGTCGAGCCGCTGGCAGGCCAAGCTGGCGCGCCTCCTGACCCTGCTGTGGCGTGAGTCACTGGAGTTGCGCCGTGACCGTTTTACGCTGGGCGTCTTGTTTCTGATGCCAGTCATGCAACTGGTGCTGTTCTCCTACATCATTACCACCGACTTCGATCATCTGCCCCTGGGCGTCCTGGACCAGTCCCGTACCCGTCACAGTCGAGCTTTGCTGGAGGCCATTGAATCCACCGGATACTTCACCGTTTTGCCGCTGCGTGACCTGGACGAGGTGCATCACATGTTCGGCCGAGAACAGAGCCGGGCCGCTTTGGTGATCCCGCCAAACTTCAGCGAGACCATCGTCAACGGGAAAGAGGTCCGACTGGGACTCTTGCTGGACGGCTCAGACACAACCTTAAGTACCAGCACCGAAGGGTTTCTCACCGCTATTGCGACGACCTATTACACCCAGAGTCGTCTGGAGCGCAGCCCGCCCACGGAACGCAATCTCCGACCGGTCGGGCAGGTGACGGCGACACGACGGGCGCTGTTTAACCCCAGCCTGTCCGGAACAGCCTATATGATCCCCGGCCTGCTGGGTTTGATCACCCTTTTTGTGACTGTGCTCAATACCACCCTGGCCATGGTCCGTGAGCGCGATGCCGGCACGCTCGAACAACTCCTGGTCACACTCGTGACGTCGACCGAGGTGGTGTTCGGGAAGATTCTGCCTTTTGGCGGGGTCGCCCTAGTGGCGGCGATGCTCATCGTGGTGGTGGGCTGGCTGTTCTTTGGCGTTATTCCCAAGGGGAGCCTGCTGCTGCTGTTTGCCATTGCTCTGGTGTTTATGCTGGCGACGCTCGCGTTTGGAATTTTCTGCTCTGCGTGGGCAGACAACCAGCAGCAGGCGATTTTTCTGAGCTTCTTTGTGATGTTTCCTTCAGTGATTATCACCGGCATCCTTGTCCCAACCGAGAATTATCCACCCTTCGTCAGCTTCCTGTCCCACTGCCTGCCCGCCCGTTATTTCGCCCATGCGCTGCGGTCCATCATTCTGAAAGGCGCCGACTTTGCCGCAGTTGCCCAGGATTTGATTTTCCTCACGAGCTTTTTCCTGGTCGCGTTGTGGGCAGCGGTCAAGGTGACAAAGCCGAAGTTGGGGTGACAGGGTGCCTGCTTGGGCAGTCACGAAAAGAATAGTGTACCATTGCTGCGAAAATAGAAATCCATTTGGCGAGTTCTACTTATCCTGAACGAACGCGATTGTCCCTCGTCGTCTCATTCCGATCACAGGAGAAAATATGAGCAAAGAGCTAGATATAAAGGCATATAGAGAAGCAAAGAGATTCCTTCTTCGCAATACTCCTAAGGAGGTTACGCGCGAAGTTGTAGAGTCTTATCTTGATCCCGATTCTGCCATTAAGGTCTCTACGGTCAACGATCTTTACTACCGAATTTTAGTTTCAGCGCAGAATGCTAATAGGAAGCCGAAAGTAATTGGGGAGTCCATTGGTGGTGTGGAAAAACTGGCATCCGTACTCTTTGGTTTTTGTCCCTCAGAAGTATTAGCAAAATACGAAGGGAATCCAGAAGGCATTCTGGAGACGATAATTGAAAAGCTCAGGCCAAATGGAGAGATAGGACGAACACCAAGAAGCATTTGGCCCCAATATTGTCAAACCATTCTTTCAGCGGCCGAGTTTTTCTCACAGTTTGAAAGTTCCAAAGACTTTTTTGATTGGGCCAAACATTTTCCTAGTGACAAAAGATCATTCACGGCATTGCCCTTGGTGTTGGCGGCCGAGATTTATGGGATAGGGTTCCCCCTTGCGTGTGACTTCCTGAAAGAGCTTGGATTTGACTTTGGCAAACCTGACGTACATATCGTTTATCAATTCAAAGCGTTAGGATTAGTTAAAAAAAATCCATCGGAATACCTGGTACTCAAGGCTATAAAGAGAGTTGCCGAGCACGTAGGGGTCTGCGCATACAATGTGGATAAGGTATTCTGGCTTATAGGGAGTGGGAATTTCTATAATCATAAATCTATTGGTACTATAGGCAGTATGAAGAAAGATTTTATCAAACAGTGGAAAACTATGGCATAGAGGAATCACATGTCGTTCAAGCTGGAAGAAACCACCATCTCAAAAATTCACACCGCCCTACGCGCCGGTGAAACAAGCTGTGTCGATCTTGTAAACGGCTATCTTGCCCGAATTGAGGCATACGACCGGAGCGGCCCGACGATTAATTCTATCGTAACCGTGAATCCGCACGCTCGGGACGAAGCCGCCCGGCTTGATGCTCAGCTCGCAACGTCCGGCCAGTTGTCAGGCCCGTTGCACGGCATTCCCGTTGTCGTGAAGGATCAGGCGGAAACGGCCGGGATTATGACCTGCTTTGGCTCGATAGCCTTGGACGGTTATATTCCTACCAAAGACGCTACCGCTATAGCCAAGCTCCATGCAGCCGGCGCAATCATTCTGGCCAAGACGGCTATGCCGGACTTTGCCACCTCCTGGTTCGGATACTCGTCCAAGTCCGGCACAACCAGGAACCCGTATGATCTGGCCCACGATCCGGGCGGCTCAAGCGGCGGCACCGGTGCGGCGGTTGCGGCTAATCTGGGTGCTATTGGGTTGGGTGAGGACACCGGCGGCTCGATCCGTTTGCCGTCTTCGTTCGATAATCTGGTCGGCCTCAAGGTCACACCCGGCCTCATCAGTCGGGCGGGTATGTCGCCACTTGTAGTCTTCCAGGACTCTGCCGGCCCCATGTGTCGTACAGTCACGGATACGGCAAAAATGCTTGAGGTATTGGTTGGATTTGATCCAGCCGACCCATACACGGCGACGGCTGTTATTGCAGGCGCAGTCAAATATTCGGAACGGCTCGACAAGGCCGCCCTCTCGGGTGCCCGGATCGGTGTGGTCCGCCAGGTATTTGGGGATGCTTCCGACCCGCAGGCCGCCGAGGTCAATGCGATCATCGAAGCGGCACTGGCAGCGATGGTCACCGCCGGCGCAACTCCGGTTGATATAGCGATCCCCGATCTACAGCACTATATCGAATTATCTTCGATGTACGTCACGCATTCGCGCCACGATATCGACGGCTTTTTGGCAGCCCGCCCTCAACTGCCGCTGAAAACGCTGAAAGACATCGTCGATGCTAAAAAATACCATCCCAAATGTGACCTCATTGATGCCCTGGTCGAAGGCCCCGAAGACCCCTACTCCGACCCTGAGTACTATCAGCGCTATACCGCCCGCGAACAGTTCCAGCGGGTCGTGATCAATGAGATGGCAAAGGTAGGGGCAACAGCGCTCGCCTTTCCAACCACACAAGTACCCTCACCGTCGAGGGCGGAGCTTGATGCGGGTAAATGGCCCCTGCTGGATTTTCCGACCAACACGCTCATCGCAGCCCAGACCTGGATGCCGGCCGTGAGCGTACCGGCGGGCTTTACCCCCGGCGGTCTACCCGTGGGTTTGGAGATCGTCGGCCTGCCGTATCGTGAAGCCGAGCTCCTTTCGTTAGCCTACGCGTATGAACAGCTCAGCCGGCATCGCACACCATCCGCCCACGTTCCCGAGTTGACGGGGGAGTAGGGTCTACACCCGCTCCGTGTCAAAGAAGCGCAGCAATATCCGGCTCAGATGAAACGCGTCGGCGGTCCCCGCAACTTCCCGAATGGAATGCATCGCCCACTGTGGGACGCCGACATCTATGGTTCGCACCCCAATCTCGGCCGCGGTCAGTGGCCCGATAGTGCTGCCGCAGGCCATGTCGCTCCGCACGACAAAGGCCTGGACCGGTACGTCCGTGTCCGCGGCCAATTTGTGCAGGATAGCGCTGGTTTCGCTGTTGCTCGCATAGCGTTGGTTGGCATTGAGTTTAATGACCACGCCGTGATTCAGGCGGGGGCCGTGGTTGTCGTCGTGCCGGTCGGAAAAGTTCGGATGCACGCCGTGGGCATTATCGGTCGAGATCAGCATGGAGCGGGCCAGGGCGCGTCCGCGCTCTTCCGCGTCCGGCATGACGCGTTCCAACATATGTTTCAGCATGGGCCCACACGCACCGGACGCCGACGTACTGCCGACCTCTTCGTGATCGTTGCACACCAGCAGCGCGCCGTGTTCGCTAGCGCTCGTCGTGAGGGCCTGGAGGCCGACAAAACAGCTCAACAGGTTGTCCAGGCGGGCCGAGGTGATGAATTCGTTTGCCAGGCCGACAAGCTGCGGCGGCTGGGTGTCATAGAAAAACAGTTCATAGTCCAGTACCTGACGGACATCCGTGACGCCGTTTGCTTCGAGCCGTTTCTGCAGGAGAGCTTTGAAATCCAGCTTGTCATCAGCTTGGCCGACGATGGGCGGCAGATAGGTCTGGGCGTTGATTGAACGGCTCTTATTCGCCTCGCGGTCGAGATGAATGGCCAGACTGGGAATAACGGCCAGCGCTTGGGCGAAATCGAGCAGCGCGTGGGCCACCTCGTTCTGCTGACTCAGATAACTGACCCGCCCGGCCAGTGATAAATCACGATCAAACCAGGGATTGAGCAACGCGCCGCCATAGACCTCGACCCCGAGTTGCAGATAGCCGTGGCGATGTAATTCGGGCTGGGGCTTGACCTTCAGGCCCGGCGAATCCGTATGGGCGCCGACCAGGCGAAAGCCACTCTCGGCCAGGGGGCAGCGCGTCGGCATCCTCCAGGCAATAAGGGCCGAGTCATTGCGGCTGAGCCAATAGCGACCGCCTGGGACGAGCTGCCATGCCTCGGCCTCGTCCAGGCGCTCAAAGCCCGCGTCCGACAGCCGCGCGGCCATCTGGGCGACCGCGTGGAACGGAGTTGGTGATGATGCTAAGAATTCGATCAGGGCTTGGTTGAACTGGTCTTGATCCATTACTCCCTCCGCTCGTCACCGGGTGTGTATATATGGACGATTCTCCAATACCATGAAGCGCCCAATGCGAGCCACGGCTATGAACGGCTATGAAAAGAAAACTGGGCGCGGGGAGGCTGATATGCACGGCATAACACTGGCATTGATCGCGTGGGCGTTTTACTTCCGTGCCTGACGCCGTCCTGGGCCTATGCCCATAGGGGCTTCGGACCGGCAGAATTGGGCCTGCCGCTCGGGGCGACGGTGGGGCTCGGCGTGGTGTGCTATTGGGTCGTGATGCTCTGGCCCGCGTCGAAGAAGAAGGACTCCTCGGAACGGTAGGGGCGACGCATGCATCGCCCCTACTCCTAATGAAACGTGCCGCCCTCTTCGGCCAGTTTCCTGAGCAGCGGCGCCGGCTGCCAGGATGAGGGATCATGCTCGGCAAAGGCGCAGACGCGCTCATATACCGCTTTGAGGCCAACGCTGTCGGCGTAAAACATGGGACCGCCAAGATAGGCCGGGAAGCCATAGCCATAGACGTAGATGACATCAATATCGCTGGCGCGCTGGGCAATGCCTTCTTCCAGAATCTTGGCTCCCTCGTTCACCAGGGCGTACATCAACCGCTCGACGATTTCCTCACGGCTGATGGAACGCCGGGTAATTCCCTTTTCTTTGGAGGAGTTGACAATCAACTCCTCAATGGCCGGGTCGGGCCGGGGGGTACGATCACCGGGTGCGTAGGTGTAATACCCAGCGCCGGTCTTTTGGCCGTAGCGTCCTTGCTCACAGATACGGTCGGGAATCGCGCAGTAGCGCTCGCCTGCGGGCAGGCTGTCCGGCAGCCCTTTCCCCTGTCGAATGCGCCAGCCCACGTCGAGACCGGCCAGGTCGCCCATGGCGAAGGGCCCCATGGCCAGACCCAAG
Source organism: Binatia bacterium (assembly GCA_963664395.2). Classification (GTDB taxonomy): domain Bacteria; phylum Desulfobacterota; class Binatia; order Bin18; family Bin18; genus Bin18. The sequence goes on from OY761159.2 coordinate 1,872,971, forward strand.
TCGTAGACCGCGCCATCCACATCTTGGGGTAAGCTGCCCTCTTCCAGCAGGTATTGGGCTTGCGCGCTGTATTTGTGCAGCATGCGGTTGCCGACAAAACCGTCGCACACTCCAACCACCACGCCGATTTTTTGAATGGCCTTGCCGACCGCCTGGGTCGTGGCCAGGGTATCAAAGCTCGTCTCGGCGCCGCGGACGATTTCGAGCAGACGCATGACATTGGCCGGGCTGAAGAAATGCGTACCGATGACTTTGTCCGGGCGCGTGGTCACCGAAGCAATTTCATCCACGTTGAGCGTGGACGTATTGGTCGCCAGGATACACTCGGGCTTGGTGACCGTATCCAATCGAGCGAAGACTTGCTTTTTGATCTCCATGTTCTCGAACACGGCTTCCACAACCAGATCAACCTCGCCGAGCGCTGCGTGGTCCAAGGTTGGCGTGATGAGACCCATGCGCTCTTCAACCTGTTCCGGCGTGAAGCGGCCTCTCTTGGCGCTGCGTTCATAGTTGGCCCGTACTACTGCCAGGCCCTTGTCCAGAAATTCCTGGCCGGTTTCGAGGATGGTGACCGGGATACCAACATTGACGAAATTCATGGCAATGCCGCCACCCATCGTGCCGGCACCAACGATCCCAACTTTTTGAATGGCGCGGGTCGGGGTGCCTTTCAGCATGTCGCCGACTTTCGCTGCGGCCCGCTCGGCAAAGAAAATATGGCGTTGGGCAGCCGACTGCTGACTGGTCAGGACCTGGCGGAAGAGTTCTTGCTCTTTGGCCAAGCCGGCATCAAACGGCAGGGTGCAGGCCGCTTCGATACAATCGATGCAACGCTGGGGTGCCTCAAAGCCACGCCGCGTCTTGCTGGCCTGTTTGCGGGCGGCGTCAAAGATGGCCAGGTCAACGCCGGTCACCTTGTCGCTCAGGTCTCGCACTTTTTTGAGTACGGCCCCGTCCGCGACGAGCTGACGGGCAAAGGCTTTTGCGCCGTCGAGCAGACTACCCTCGCTCACGATCTCGTCAATCACTCCCAGGCGATGCGCCTGGCCGGCCTGCAGCGGTGTACCCGAGGTGATGACCTCAAGGGCGGCCTCGGGACCGATCAGCCGCGGCAGGCGCTGGGTTCCGCCGCCACCCGGTAACAATCCGAGGCTGACCTCAGGCAGCCCCACCCGCGCGGACGGCACGGCCACACGGTAATGGCAGCACAGCGCGGTTTCGAGGCCACCGCCCAAGGCGGTGCCATGAATGGCCGCCACAACCGGCTTGGAGAGGCTCTCAATGATCTCCATGGTGTCGAGAAAATTCGGCGGCTGGAGCGGTTTGCCGAATTCGGTAATGTCCGCACCGGCGATAAAGGTCCGACCGGCGCAGATGAGAACCGTCGCGATGGTGGCGTCTTTGTCGGCTTGGGTAAAGCTCTCCGACAGGCCCTGGCGCACATGCTGGCTCAGCGCGTTCACGGGCGGATTGTTGACGGTGATGATGCCGATGTCGTCCTCTTTAGTATAGCTAACCGAATGACTCATAGTGCCACCTTCCTTCACTCTTGCTTCTCTCTTCCTCTGGGTTTGATGTCGAGTTCTTCCGCGCTGGCCAGCCTGCGACTCCTACAGCTCGCGACCACATTGCTCACCGTCAAAAATGGCCGCCGTTACATCTCGCGGGGCGGCCACATCACCGATTCTGACGACTTCCGGGAAGGCGTCTTTGGCCGCGACATAGAGTTCGTCGTTGGGTACGCGAAGAATCGACATCACCACGCTATCGATCCGCTCTCGGGTTTCCAGCACTTCCGGCCCGGCCCAGATATCATACACGTCGACTTCGCCAGGACGGATCGCTTCGACAAAATATTGCTGGGTAATCCGTACGCCCAGCTTCTTCAGCCTGGGGAAGATATACATGATATCCAGGTTGCGAAAGAGGCGTTCGCCGGCAAACATGCGCGGGCTGAGGATCTCGACCTCCACCCCTGCTTTGGCCAGAACCTGGGCCAGGGCAAAAGGTAAATGGCTACCTGTTTCATCCAGGATGAGCACGCGTGAGCCGAGCGCCTGGGCGTCTTCGAGGGCCTGCTTGGTCGCGGTGCCGACATCAAGCACGTGGGATAAATCAGTGCCGGGAATCTCTTCGCGTTCGGGACGATAGAGACTCAGGCCGGTGCGTTCGTAAGCGGCACCGGTTGCAACAACAACGCTGGAGGCCTCGATATTCCGGAGTGATTGCCGGGTGACCTCAATGCCGCAGCGGACATCGACCCCCGCATTTTCGACCTCTCGCTCCAGGTTGTCGATCGCAATCGACCAGTCTGTCATTCCTGGCAGTTGTTCCAGCACACGCAAATGGCCGCCTAGCTTGTCGGCGCGTTCAAGCAAGGTGACCGCGTGACCGCGCCTGGCAGCCACCGCGGCGGCCTTCATACCGGCGGGCCCGCCACCGATGACCACAATATGCTTTTGATCTGCCTCCGGGACTCTCTTCAGTGAACCCTCTCCCCAGTAGGCTTCTCTGCCGCTGACCGGATTCAGGGTGCAGACGAGTTCACGGTGTTCAAACAGACGCGCCCCGCATTCATTACACCGGTTGCAGCGGATGATTTCGTGTTCGCGGCCTTCACGCGTCTTTTTCACCGTAAAGGGATCGGTCAGGAGCTGTCTGGCCAGTGCGACCATGTCTGCCGCGTCGCTTGCCAGGATGGCTTCCGCCGTGTGGAGATCACGGATCTTGCCCACCACAAAGACCTTGCCTCGGCCGCCCACGATTTCCTTGGCGCGTTTGCTGAACGGCGCCAGCCAGCCGTCTGGCTCCTCCCCTTCCATACTGGGTAGCGCCAGATGGAGGGTGTGGTAGCCGCCGGCCGAGATGTCGAAGAAGTCAAACAAGCCGGTCGCCGCCAGCACCTCGACCTGTTCTTCTGCCTGCTCCGGGGTAATCCCACCTTCGGGGCCAAGGAATTCATCCCACGACAGCCGCACCCCCACCACAAAGTCAGCCCCGACCCGCTTCCGTACTTGCTCGGCACATTCGATGAGCAGTTGACAGCGCTTGGCCGGTGTCCCGCCGTAGGCGTCGTCGCGTTTATTGTAGGTCGGGCTCATAAACTGGCCCAGGCCGTAACTATGCGCCCCGTGCAACTCGACCCCATCCAGCCCGGCGCGCTTGACGTTTGCCGCCGACTGGCCGAAGTCGCGGGTTAATTCCGCGATCTCGTCGGTCCCCATCACCAGGGGAATTTCGTTGTGGACGACCGAGGGGATACGCGACGCGCCCCAGATGGGTTTGTTGCGGTCTATGAACATCCGGCCGCGGTCGTGGACGCCCATGGAGGCGAGCTGGACAAAGATGCTGGTGTCATACTGATGCACGGCGTCGGCCAGCTTGCTCATGGATGGAATACAACCCTCGTTCCAGACATCAACGATATGGAAAAACGAGCCCAGCGCGCTCCGGGCGGCCGCAACGGTTTCGGTAATGCACAGCGCCACGCCGCCTTTGGCGCGCTCGCGAAAATACGCGATCTGTCGGTCAGAGAAAACATGGTCGCGCGGGTCGCCGTGCTGCGAGCTATGGGCGGGTTGCAGAATGCGATTCCGCAGGGTGAGATTGCCGAGTTGCAGCGGCTCCCACACGCGTGACAGCTCGCTACTTTTTGCTCCACTCGGTTGTGCCGACGTGCTCATCTGCCTCCTCCTCTTTGGGACAACGACTCAGAAGCTGCTCTCTGCTCAGGCTCCCCGGATTCAGGTAGAGCAAAGGGGAGAGGGTCGGCAAAGCGGCGCACCACATTGGCCGTAATCTGAGCAATATCGTTGTCATAGCCGTTGCGAGCAAGCGCCCCAAACCACGAAATCGAGCCAACTGAAAACACGGCCCCACCGGCCGGTGTCTCAAAAAACACAAGGTCTGCCCGGACAACCGGATCAGGGGAGGGCACGACGGTCGACGCCTGGAGCTCTTCTTTGGTCCGGGTCATGTCAGGCCCAAACTCGGTTGCAGAAGCGAGGATAAGCGCGTGGGCGGGGGAACCGAGCGTTTGGCTGTAGCGATCAACCTCCTGACCGGCAGCCCCGCCGCCGAGCCCTGAGGTGCCAATCTCTTCAGCCGTCACACCTTCAAATATCCAGGCGGCACGAGAGGTATAGCTCTCCGGACTGCGCTGATAGCCGATGGCCCGTTCAAAGCCCTGAGCGGCAAACCCCACTCCCACGAGGGTATTCGGCGCCCGACCCAAGCGCCGCCACAAGCCGCCGTACTCACCGGTAAAGGCGTGGTAAGACTCTCCCGGCTCGGTTTGCCAGTTGCGCACACCGTCCTCGGCCCGCCGTAATTCGACTGCCCCAGGCCAGGCATCGCTCAGCGCCACACGCCAATAAAATCCGTTGCCGCCGAGATACATCAACCGCCCCCCACGCCGCAGCCATACTTCAAGGGCGTCGAGCATCCTGGTTGACCAATACTCCGGGTGAGTGCCAGTCACAATGACACGGTACGGAGCCAGCGCGGCTATCCCTTCGGCGTGGACATCTTCGTCAGCGAGGATATCGTGACCAAGCTGGAGATGATCGAGGAAGGCGTTAATATCCGTGTCCGGGGTGAAATTCCAACCGTCAGCCCCCGGTCGGAGTTGGAGCACGGGGCGGCGTCGAGAGCTGAACATGACTCCACTGCCATCCGTATGTTTCTCGTAAGTAGATCGACCAACTTCAGGATGGTGGCGCAGATATTCGTGCTCAGGCCGCAGGCGGGAGCGCGTGGCGATAAAGTCTGCGCCTTCAAACAGCATGCGGTGATTGGCGTAGGCCATATAGGTGCAGGAGGACATGAGCAGGGCGACGTCGGCCGTTGGTGCCTGGCGGGCGGGACGAACGAAAAACGGCACCCGATCCTGGCCCTGAGCCGTGCGGAGGCGAAAGGCATAGATGCCGCTGGCAAGATCAGCCGGCAAGGTCAGCTCTGCGATGGCCGGCCAGCCGGCGTCATATACATCGTCAGTATGAAAATGAATGGCGTCATAATGCGACGGCATAGACGTCCAGGCTTGATGGCTGCCGTCCCAATCGGGACCGGTGACCGCCCGAGCGGGAAGCTGGTGGAGGAGGCCATGGCGTTCATTGCCACTGACGTCAACGATCTGCCTCCCTCCCATGTCTTTGGAGAAGTCCCATTCCAGGGTCGTCGCATCAAGGGTCAGCACGGGTCTGGCAAGGCGACCGTCGAAGCGAGCGCCCTCAGCGGAAGCCGCGAACAAGCAACAGCGGAGCGGTCCCGGTGGTGTTTCGCTGAGTGAGGTGGAAGCGGTGCGTGGCCCGAATCGCTCAAAGATGTCCTGGCCAGGTGAACGGCTCGGCTGTGGGGTGAGGGTTCCGGTGACAACTCTCTCCCTCAGGTCTGCTGTGATTTCGACCTGGTACCAGCGCTTGGCCTGGAGGGGTTGCTCTCGGAGCAGCAGCTCGGTTCGCCCAATGCGAGTAACAAGACGCCTCTTCGACAGCGTAAGTACCAGCAGCGGTCCTGATTCACCGACGACCGAAAACAGGGTCTGATCTTGATCCGGTCGCGTCGCGAAGACGTGCACCTTGAATTTCGTCTGTCGTGTGACCGAGAAGCCTGACAGATCGACTTCGCCGTAAGAGCCGGGCTGTAAGCGTTGCTGCGTAAGCACAACCTCGGTGGGGAGATCGCTCGGGACTGCTATTTCTTTGAAACCAGGTCCGCTCCGGGTCGGGTCGCCACAGATAATACGGACGAGATCGAGTCGGGCAGGACCGGGCGTGTGGCTGGAGGCCATACAGCGGATCGATTCCCCGGCGCGGAGTGAGAGTGGTTCACAGTAGCCGGTAATGGCCTTTGTGTCCTGGGGATCGTCCATTTAACGAATTGTCCCTGCTGCGGTTGCTTCGGGCACCTCTTCAAGCCTGCCCGTTTTGACGTCGTAGATATAACCGTAAATGGGGATGTCGCCGGGAACCAGGGGATGATTGCGGATGCGCGTCACGTCTTCGACAACGCTCTGTGTGCTATCGGCGATCGTCAGCCAATCGATATAGCTGCCCTCTGTCGAACCGGGCCCCTGACCCGAGTCCTGCCAGCCGGAATCACCTATACTGGCGGTCCGGAGGCTGCTGGCCAGGAGACGGCGCATCACCTCATCGGTGAAGGTTGCCATGCCGCACTGCGTATGATGAATCACAAACCACTCCCGCGTCCCCAGGAGTTTATACGAAATCACGAGGGAGCGGATGGCGTCATCACTCGCCCGTCCACCCGCGTTGCGGATCACATGCGCGTCGCCCTCCGCCAAGCCGGCGTATTGGGCGGGATCGAGCCGCGCGTCCATACAGGTCAGAATGGTAAAACGTCTACCGGGCGGGACAGGCAAGTCGGCCTTCTGGTCAAAATTCTTGGCATAGGTGGCGTTGGCTGCAAGGACTTCATCTCGGATCTGACTCATCGATCGTCTCCTTTGCTGACACGTTGGTATACCGGATTGTCGGGTCGCTGTCGTCGGTCCGTGCCTGGGTGGGCCATCAGGCAGACCTTGGCCGTATAACATGATATGCCTCGACGGAAAGTAACGGAAAGGAACCCAAGCATGGCAAAATCGAAGCTGTACGGAATTTCGGGCTCGCGGGCGATACGTTCGCTCTGGGCGATTGAGGAAGTGGGCATCGAGTATGAGCACGTCGCGGTCAATTTCATGGACGAGTCGAAGAAGCCGGAGTATCTGGCGGTGAATCCGAACGGTCGTATTCCCGCCTTACAAGATGGCGATGTGACCCTGTTTGAGTCCATGGCGATTAATCTCTACCTGGCCAAAACCTACGGCGGTGATCTCTATCCCCGTAATCCTGCCAATGAAGCCCTGGTTTGGCAATGGAGTGTATGGGTCATGACCGAGATCGAGTCGGCGCAGATGGACATCGTGGTCCAAAAGTTTTTTACGCCTGAGGAAAAGCGCGACGCGACGGTTCTCGCCGCTGCCGAGAAAACGCTGGCCCGACCCTTGAAGGTGCTTGATGATACCTTGGCCAATAAAGACTGGCTGGTTGGGGATGCCTTCAGCATTGCCGACCTTAACGTCTCCGGGGTGATGCTGCTTTTAGCGATGGTGAAATTCGATTCCTCGGCCTACGCCAACGTGCAGCGTTGGACAGAGGCGTGTTATGCCCGGCCCTCGCTTGATCGGGCCAAGGCGGTGGGCAAGTAGGCTGACGGAGACGCTCCGTTTTACAGGCCGCGTAAAAAGCGCAGGATGCACTCGGTTGTTTCCTGCGGCTTTTCCGCCTGCACCCAATGCCCGGCGCCGTCAATGATTTCGAGAAAGCGCAGGTCTTCGAACGAATCTGCAAACGTGGCGCGCCAGTTGGGATCGTAGAGCAGGACATCATCCGCCGCTCCGGCTACAAAGGCCGCCGGCTGGGAGAATTTTTTGCCTTCGAGTTCAGGCGTAATGCCGTTATTCGTCGGGATGTTGCGGTACCAATTCACCGGTCCTCTGAAACCGCTCGTCCGGTACTGCTCGACGTAATAGTCAAGGTCTTCTTGAGTGAGCCAGCTTGGCAGCTGATCCGGCTCGGGCAGCGCGTCGAGCAGGCCGCTCGACCTGGGGTGCTCCAGTTGCTTCATCCAACTCTGCGCCGGCGCGTCGGCGCACAGCCCGTAATACAGGATGCGCAGGCTGCGTTCCAGGTCTTTTTCAAGCTCGGCTTCGACCCGGCCTTCTTCCTGAAAGTAGCGCATATACCAGAATTGGTCGTCCATGCCCGGCGGATTCAGCGCGGCATCCGTCATGCGCCAAAAGGGAACGGACAGGCCCATCACGGCCGTGCAGCTCTCCTCGTGGAGCAGGGCGGTATTCCAGGCCACAATACAGCCCCAATCGTGGCCGATGAGAGTGAATTCAGCATAGCCCAGGGCCGGAGCAATGCCGGCCACATCGGCGGCCAGCGTGCGAATATTGTAATCCGAAATGTCGGGCGGACACTCACTGCCGCCATAGCCGCGTTGGTCGGGCACGGCGACGCGATAGCCCGCAGCCACGAGTGGGTCAATCTGGTGTCGCCACAGATACCAGCACTGCGGCCAACCGTGGAGCAGAATAACCAGCGGTCCGTCGCCCTCTACGACGGTGCGTAGCCTGACCCCGTTTGTTTGAAGCATTTCGAAATTGCGATTGATCATAGATTCCCCTTGTCTGCGGCGTCCGCGCTTGTCACTCCGGTCAGGCCGGTCGCGTTTTGGATTTCTCGACGTAACTCCGCGCTGCCCAGGCCCTCTCCGTCTTCCTCTCGGCCCAGGGCGTATTGTGGCCCGATGGACTCGGGGCCTTCTCCCGGTGGTAGCGGAGGCGTGTAATAGCCCAGGGCGTAACTCCCAAGCGTATAGCCGAGCAGGTCCTGCAATTCTACTGATAAGGTTTTTGCGATCTCAGGCGGACAGGAAAGATACTGGTTCTCCTCTTGGCGTAACCAGGCCAGCGAGTACGTGATGTTCATACCAATGCGATCGCTGGCCGACTGATTCGCGCCCGCGGCGTGAAAGACCGAGCCGGTATACAGCAGCACCGAGCCGCGCGTCATCTCGGCCTGGGTCATTTCATCCTTGTCCGCCCGGCGGCCGTCCGGCCAGTCCATACTGCCCGGAACCACCCGCGTGGCTCCGTTTTCACGGGTAAAATCCGTCAGCGCCCACATGGTGTTGAACTGGGGCTCGACGCCTTTCAGATAGGTTCCCCAGGCCCAGCGGTCACGATGGATCGCCTGCTTGGGTTGGCCGGGCCGGATACGAATAATCTGGCCGAGATGGAGTTGAATGCGGGAACAGTAGGGCGCCAGAAAGGTCTGGGCGGCTCTGAGCACCGATGGACTAGTCACCAGATCACAGCACGCCGGCGAGCGGGCCACCAGCGCACCCGTGCGTGTGGTCAGAAGGCCAACGAAAGGGTCTTGGCCGTTTCGCGTGGCGTCAATATACGGCTCGGTTTCGCTCAGCACCTGATTAACTTCGGCAGGGGTGAGCATATCCTTCAGGATAACCGCCCCGTCTCTTTCAATGATCGGGAGAATATCCGCGGTGTCTGCCGTTGCCGGAAGGGTTGTCAGCTGTGCCATTGCTCTCTCCTTCTAAACGATCTCCTGATCTCGGATTCCTGCAAATCCAGAAGTCGCATGTTCACGTATTATTCTCCAAACGCCGCTTCCTGAAGCGCCCGTACCTGCGCCTTCACAAATGCGTCCGGGAAGTCAACCGCATCGTCGTACTGGGCGCGCCGATTTTTCCCGTTGATGTACGAGAAACACGCAGCCTGTCCATCGTTTCCTACCAGGATCAAAACAGAAGACGCCGCGCCCGGTGACTTGAAATACAGCGCGATCTCGCCGTCCGTCGTGGGGTAGACGGTCGGGGCGATAGGCTGGTTTTCGAGTGCGAGAATCATTCGCCGAGCATGTTTCCTGGTATCGGCATGAATCTCCGGCAGGGCATCCTCTGCCACCTCGTCGCCTATGTGCTCCAACTCCTCTATCGCGTCCGTAATCCACTGTGCGCCTGGGCTGTCAGCCGGAAGTGTGGTGAACTGTGCCATTCTTTTCTCCTGACCCATCGTCACGAGTTGCACGACAGCAGCGAACAGCCCGGACCGTCCGGAATTGTCACTACCCCTCTAAACGGTCTCCGGTGCAGGTGGCGGTTGAGATGTCCAAGGCTCATAGTGCAATACCATGATCTGATCCGGGCGGAGGCCAACCGACTCGTATGTCCGGCCTTCTCGATCACAAAATTCGACTTCAAACGCTGCACCATCCGCCATAATTTCTACAATCATCCCAACCTGCCCACGCCACAGCTTATAGTCAGGCAAGTCAACCGTGAGGGCCACTACGTCGAACAGTTTTATTGGGATTGTTATCATCCACCTCTTTACCGCGCGGTGTTCGGATTTATCTGAGGCTCACGAACTGCACGACAGCATGGAACAACCGGGACGCTGGCGGGCCCAGTCGGGCCGTTTTTTCGCGTAGGCTTCTTTGTCGGGTTGTTCGTCATAGGGATGACGGAGGAGTTCCAACAGATCATGCACCAGGGAGAGGTCGCCCTGCTCGGCCTTGTCGATAGCGAGTTGGGCGAGATAGTTGCGCAGCACATATTTGGGGTTGACGGCGTTCATGCGTGTCCGGCGCGTCTCGTTATCCGTTCCATCTTCTCTCACCCGGTCGTGATAGCGGCGTAGCCACGCGGCAATGCGGGCCGTTGTCTCCGGGGTCAACTGCTCCGGGACGTAATAGGCGTCCAACAGCGGTTCTATAAAAGCGGTATCGCCGATCTGGTCTACAGGTTTGGCGTCGAGATCACAGCTCGCCAGCCGTCGATAGAAGATGGTCATGTCGGTCTCGGCCAGTTGCAAAATTTCCAGCAGGCCGCCGACCAGGCTGTCGTCCAGGTCGGGCTTGAAGGACTGGAGCCCCAGTTTGTGGGCCATCGTGGTCTGCCAGCCCGACTCAAATTCCTGGACATAACTGCCCAGCGCTTTTTCCAGGGGTTCCGTCTGTTCAATCAGGGGGTAGAGCGCGTTGGCAAGCTGGACCAGGTTCCAATGGGCAATCTGGGGTTGTTTGCCAAAGGCATAGCGGTGACTCGCGGCATCGGTGGTATTGGGCGTCCAGTTGGAGTCATAGTCTTCCAGCCAGCCGTACGGGCCGTAGTCAATCGTCAATCCCAGGATGGACATATTATCCGTGTTCATGACCCCGTGGACAAAGCCGACCCGCAGCCAGTGTACAATCATCCGGGCGGTTGTCCGACAGACCTCCTCGAACCAGGCCAGGTAGGTCGAATGGGATGGCTCGCCCAAATGAGGAAAGTCGGTGCGGATGGTGTAATCCACCAACTGTTGTAAGACGTCGATTTCTCCGCGGGCGGCAAATATCTGAAAATTGCCAAAGCGCACAAAAGACGGCGCGACCCGGCACACCACGGCTCCCGGCTCGAGTTTGGGGTTGCCATTATAAAACATATCGCGGACGACGTGTTCACCCGTCGAGACCAGGCTGAGCGCGCGGGTGGTTGGGACACCGAGATGGTGCATGGCTTCGCTGCACAGGAACTCGCGGATGGACGAACGCAAGACAGCCAATCCATCCGCGCTGCGCGAATATGGTGTTAGACCGGCACCTTTGAGCTGGACCACCCAGCGCTTTCCGGTCGGACCGATGAGCTCGCCCAGGTTAATGGCCCGGCCGTCTCCGAGCTGCCCGGCCCAGTTGCCGAACTGATGCCCGCCGTAACACATCGCGTAGGGGTCCATGTCGTCCAAAACCCGATTCCCCGAGAAGATATGGGGAAAATCGTCCGACTCGCAAAACGTGCGGGACAGACCCAATTCCTCGGCAACTTCCCAGGCGTAGGCAACCAACTGTGGTTGAGCGACTTTCGCAGGCTGGACACGGGAATAACACGCCTGCGTGACCTGACGGCGGGTGTTTCCAGTTTCTGGGTCGGCCGGCAATTCCCGCGTAAAGCGATTATCGAAGATGAGTGTCTCTTGCGGCTGGTATTCCTGTTGGGCGTTCATGCGAACACGTTAGCCCAGCGTGGTGTGCTGCTCAAGGCGTGCCGCACCAGGAATCCTCTCAAGGGTACTGACTTTTCAACCCGCAGCCCGGATGGAACGGAGTGAAACCCAGGGAATGTGAGCGGAGTCTTCCACGTGAGTTGTCCCTGGACTCTACTTCGCTACATCCAGGTTATACGACTGCCGGGTCTTTTACCGCGTCTCCGCTTCTCCATAGAGCGGTTCTGCCACTGGCTCGGTGTCATACTTGCGCATCAACTCAAGAAGGGCGCGTTGGTCTGGCGGTTTTCCATCTTTGGTGAGTTCGGCCAGACCCTCGAAGTATTTTTCGCGTGAGTCGGCCGGACAAAACATAACCAACAACACCGAGCGCTGCGCACCTGGGTTGGAAAAGGCATGGATCGCTTCCTTGGGGACGAGGGCGGTCGTTCCGGCCCGGGCCGTCATCTTCTCATCTCCGACAAGAAGTTCGATTGCGCCCTCGACCACGTAGAATATTTCCGCCATCTGACGGTGAATATGGCGGCGCGGGCCTTCAGTCCCAGGTTCCATCGTATACTCGAACAGACCGAAATGACCCTCGGTGTCCTTTCCCCTGACCTTAAAGGTACAGCGGGTGCCGGTCCCAATGGCTACCGAGTCGCCCTCTCCCCGCTGAAGCACGATTGCAGAATCAGGCAGCGTCATCCGGCTCTCCTTACACGACCCCGAAGACCTGTTCGACCGCGGCCTGAATGGGCTTGAAGGCAAGCGTGGGATTATGGATCATCCGGTTGTGACAGATCGCAACCGCCAGGCGCGCGTCCGGGTCGGCCCACGCAATCGCTCCGCCGGCACCCGGATGAAACACCGTACGCGGATTCAAACCTGCAAGGCGGAACGGGTATTTGGAATCTTTCACTCCGCCAAGCCACAGCCCTGCCGTACCTAGACGGATCGGCATGCCCAGCACCGTGTCCGGCTGATCAGTATCGGGACGCGGAGTGCTGAACGTCTTCACCCGCTCTTCGGACAGTAAGCGCACGCCGTCCAGTTCTCCACCATTGGCCAGCATGGCAAACAGCCGGGCTGAGCTGCGGGCGTTCATAATGCCGTGTGCACCCGGAATGCAGCCGCGCCGCATATCCGAACGGCCGAAGACTTCCTCGGTCGCTCCGACCTGAGGCGGCATGGCGCGCAGGATCGGCGCATCTGCCGGTAAGGGCAGTGGAGGCGCGTTCTTCAGCCGGGCCACGCGCGGTTCGGCTTCTTCAGGAATCCCGATCCAGAGATTCGTCATGCCAAGGGGCGCACAGATCTCTTCCTGTACGAACGTGCTGTATGGCCGCTGTTTGGGATCGGTCCGGCGCACGCACTCGGCAATCACCCAGCCGAAGGTGTAGCACATATAGGCGTTCCGCGTGCCGGCCGTAAAGATTGGCTTCATGTTTGCCAGTTGATCGACCATCCAGTCATAATTGCTCATGAGTTCGGGCGTGACGCCCTCGGGCATATACGGAATGCCCAGGCGGTGGCTCAGCGCATCCCGGACGGTTGCGGTGTCTTTGCCGTGCGCCGCGAACTCGGGCCAGTAGTGCGCAATCGGCGTATCATACTCAATCAAGCCCCGTTCGGCCTGGAGATGGAGCGCGGTTGCCGTGGTCGCCTTGATGACAGAGAAGGAGGGGAAGAGCGTATCCCCATCCACTGCCCGTCCAGTGGTCTCGTCAGCAATACCACCCCAGACATCCACGACTTGCTCGCCATCGAGATACACGGCGACTTGCATCCCAAGCTCGCCGTTCTCCTGGAGCGTGGTTGCAACGGCCTGTTGAAAAATGCTGTTTGCCTCTGGTTTACGTTCCGCCGTCGCTGGCATGGATTGTTCCCCCCTTTTTTCTGACTTACACGCCTTACTGCTGGTTTGACTCTTCCCCCTGAGCCGCCTCGTCCCGTATCCGGTCTGCCCGTTGGGCGAGCAGGCCGACCAGAACCAAAGCGATAAGAAAGAACGCGGTTATCGCAAGGATGGTAGTCATGAAACCCTCCTTTATCCAACTCTTGCAGTCTCTTCTTTCCTCTCTACTCCTTCTCAATACTGGAAATCAACGCTTTCGAGCGAGTTTTGTCACGGTCGCGCGGCATCCACGCTATGCCGGTTGGGATCGAGGACTTCGGTTTTGATCGTCACGATCGACGTGAACCACCGCTCCATGCTGGCCGCGTCCATATGCGACCAGTCGGGAATTTCCAGGACGAGCGCCCGCCCGAGCTGATTGCCAAATCTCACCAGGTCGTTGTTCGTATCGGTCCGGGTTGTGTCCCACTGGCTGAGCGCTGCTTCCAAGGAGGTATGGGTGGTGAGCGCTTCGCCGAGCGCGATGGCATCGTTAATCCCTTTGAGTGCGCCGGCGGCCGTGTGTGGGCGGGCGAAGGCCCCGGCGTCGCCGACCAAACAGATCCCGCCTTTGCGGTAGGCTGGGACTTCACAATCATAAATGGCGTAGGCAAATGTGTCCTGGCATTTATCGACGATCTCAGCGTAATAGTCGGGCAGCCGTTCGTGGGCGAGCCGTTTCAACTCGGTTTCAGTGGCGAGCGACATGCCGCCTGGGGGGAGCGAGCCTGCATGCGCGTGGCCGTCTTTGTCAGTCAGAAAATCCGTCAGTCGGGAGGCGGCAACCGGGACATACAGACCCCAATTCACCAGCCGCTTGCCCGGCGCAGTCGCTCCGTCCAAGCCCGGCACGAAGTAAAAAATACCGTGTCCGCCCGGATAGCCCAAACAGCGCACGCCGCTTTCGAGCGGCTGTGATTCTTCAAGTTCCTCCTCAAGCAGAAAGCCCCGCCACAAGACATAGCCGGCATACCTCAGGGTACTATCGGGAAAGAGGGTCCGCCGACCAAGCGAGGTGTAGCCATCGGCACAGACCACCAGGTCAAATACCGACGTGGACCCATCGGCCAACTCTACTCGGACCGTTCCATCGGGTCGCTGGTGTAAGGCCATGGCGCGCTGCCCTGAGCGGTACACCCCATCCGGAACGCGTTGGCGCAGGTTTCTATACAACCCGCCCCAGTTGAGCAAAGCCAGATTTGCGGGCTGGTCCCAGGCAAGATAGCCGTAGCGGCGCTCTGTTTCTGTGCGCCATATACGCGTGAACGCATGACCGGCGAAGAAGGGGGTATCGGCATCAACCAGGTCGCGTTCAATGAACGTATCCATGACCGAGGGCGGAACGCCGATGCCCGCCCCTCTATCCTTCAAGGTGTCGCCCGTGCGCTCCAAAAGCGTGACCTCGCAGCCCGACCGCAGCAGTTCGATAGCCGCAGTACAGCCGGCAATTGACCCGCCGATGATGCCGACTCGGAGTCCTTGTGTGAGTGTGCTGTTTGTTGGCATGGCCCTCTCCTATTGCGTGGTGTGGCTGTCCCCCCCTACCACAAGTCCCTATAGAAATCACCGTTTCTCCTGTCTTCCTTGAAAAGAGACCGATGTTTACGTACTCTGGGTCGCAAGCATTTTCGTGCAATCATCAAGTGTAGGATCAGGTTGATAAATGTCAGGTTCGACCCGGAACGGTCAACGGAGAAAAACAGCATGATGCAAGAGATACCAGCGGGAATCATTTCATCCGACGGCCATGTGTGTGAGCCGGCCAATTGTTACATCGACTATATTGAACCCAAATACCGTGACGTCGCACCGCGCATCGTGGAACAACCAGACGGCACGGACGCCTTTGTCGTACACGGCATGAAGCGTCCGATTCCCCTGGGATTTATTGATGGGGCCGGCTTCACGGTCACAGAACGCAATAAGCGCGCAAAAAAAGCCAAGTTCTCGGACATCCGCGAGGGAGCCTACGGCGGCCATGCGCGGATTCCGTACATGGACCAGGATGGGATTGCGGCTGAAGTCATCTACGCTTCTATTGGTATGGGCCTGTGCATGCACCGCGACCCGGACTATAAGAACGCCTGCATGCTGGCCTATAACCGTTGGCTGCAAGCCATGTACAGCGAAGCGCCGAACCGCATCCTGGGTCTGGCCCAGACGGCGGTCTTAAGCGTTGACAGTGCAATTGAGGATTTCCGGCGCGCCAAGGACATGGGCATGGTCGGCATGATGATGCCCGGTCGGCCCATCCATGAGGACTATGATCACGCCGACTACGACGCCTTATGGGAGTGCGCCACGGACCTCGGTCTGCCGATCTGTTTTCATATTCTGACCTCGCGTGATGGCAGCCTGAACATGCCGCATCGAGGCCATGAGATGAATAATTTTCTGGGCATCATCCGGGCGGTCCAGGATGTGGTCGGGCTCCTGGTCCTGGGTGGTGTCTTCGAGCGTCATCCGCAATTGAAACTCGTGTGTGCCGAGGGCGACGCCGGCTGGATGCCGCACTATATGTACCGGATGGATCACGCCGCCAAAATTAACGCCGAGGGCGGCATCATGGACGGCCTGTCACAACTGCCCAGCGAATATATCAAACGCAACGTATGGATGACGTTCCAGGACGACCCGACGGCGTTTCATGCGATCGATATCATGCCGCACCAGCAACTGCTGTGGGCCAGCGATTTTCCGCATACGGATTCAACCTGGCCGCACTCCCAGCAATTACTGGCCGACCACGCGGCCCATATCACGGAGGAACAGCGCCAGGACATCATGCGCGAGAATGCCGCCAAGCTGTTCAATCTCCCGGCGGGCAAGAAGTCGTGGCGGATGCACGAGGTTCCGGTGTAGGGACGGTAATTGAAGGCAGCGCAGCCGCTTTCAACCCCTCGCCCTCTGGGAGAGGGTGGCCGAAGGCCGGGTGAGGGTTTTCCAGTCGAGGGTGTCGGCTTACGCTCTGCTAAGCCGACCTACCAAGCTGCATAGCTTGAAGCGCGTCCCCTGGCTCCCTTCCGAATCATCAGCCAGATTTTGGCATGAGAACGTTTTTGTAGTATTTCATCGCTCTTTCGTGCATTGCTGGGGAAACTCGGTCTGCTCCCTGCTTTTCTTCTCTCTTAAGGTCTTCTCCATACTTCTCTTCGTGTGTCTGGATCAGAGCCTGGAGGGTTCCTGGTAGCACGCCAAGGACTACTGGCAAGTCTTTTCCCGCTTCTCTATAGCGCCACTCCTGAAAGCTCTCTTGATGTTCGTCTATGACCCCTTCGACTCGGATGCGCATTCCTTTTCCATTTACCCGGATGCTTATAGCCTCGCCCTTTTCACGGATGCGCTGTTGTGTCTCAGGAGCCAGCATCTCATAGAGCTTCCGTAGATTGTGAATGTTCTTGGGATTTTTCCCTTCTCGCCGAATCAGTGCCTTGAGGGCGTTCTCGATTCCAAATGCCCCCAGGATGTTTGATGATATGACAAATGTCATTGCTCGTTGCTGTTCTTCTTTCGTTCCTCCCATCCCTTTTTCAAATGCCGCGTGAACTAAAGAAGCAGAATGGTACATTGCCACGGCTGTTCTGATATTCTTAGTCGCTCTTTCTTTGTCGTTCACCTCTTCTCCTCCTGCCTCTCCATATTGGCCGATCTGGGTGGCAACCCGATCCGAACGCTACGTCCGATAAGGACCGGCATGTCACCCTTCACGGCGGCGAACGCAAAGCGGGGCCGATACTAGCCACGGTGTCAAGTCTCCAAGTTAAGCGTCAGCAACTCCCGCAGTGCGTCATCGTCAGAAATATCCACCTTCCAGCCGTAAGCCGCCGCCACGGCAGCATCAAGCCTTGCATGCGCATCAGCCAACCACTGCGGGCGAACGTTGTAGAGGTTGGTCAGGGTGCGTTTCTTGAGTGCTTTCGCTGCGTCCTCGTTGCGGGGAACCGGACGTTTGGGATAGCCGGGTACTGGCTCGTCCACCCACTTCACCCATTCGGGCGGGTTGAGCCAACGGTCGCGCAACTCGGTCAGCCGCCGGGCAGCCTCAGCAATGGCAACAGCGTGTGGATTGTCGGCATAGTCGGCGGCAGGGATGTCAGGCGACAGCCCTTCTGGAAATGGGAACGTCTCGAAGGTCGTGGTCGGCGTGTAGCGCGGTGTGGCTCCCAAGCTGGTTCCGAGCCGCAGCGCCCAGAGTTCGTGAAACCTGCTGTGCAGAATACCGAACGTCGTGTCGTCGTCACGGGCGATGACGATCAATTGGCTGTCGGGACAGATACGTGCGTCGCACGACACAAACAGCCGGTGCTTGGCAACGCGCGGCGTAGAGATATATCGAGACAGGCCATCCAGCGTCCGCCACATGCCTTGTCTCGGCTCGACATGCCGCCACCAATAGACGCGATAGGATTCGCGGCGGTTCTGTTGCCGCATGGGGTACACATGTTCCTTCGCGTGCTGAAACGGCTCCTCATAGAGCGCGGCTTCCCCTTCCGACATGTTCCAACCGAAATCGACGATCCACTTACCCGCCGGACGGCGAGTCAGGTCCATACCGTTGACCCAGGGTCTCAACACATCGGCGTTGGACCGTCCATTGGGGTTTGTCGGCAAGCGCAGCCAAGTGCGGGCCAATTCACCCGAGACATCGAAGGGACCGCCTTTCGTGTCGCCCATGAAGGCAACAGCGCTGTTCTCGGAAAGACGCTTCGCTTCGGTCAGATCAATGCCCGCGCCTCCGCTCTTCGCCGTCAAGTCGGCATAGATTTCATCCACGGGACGGCCGTCAAGCCGTGCTTCTAACGCCGGTTCACCGTCCACGCACGAGAAACAGACCAGGGAAACGCGCACGGCAGCGCCATCCACAACCCACGGTTCATCACTCCACGCCTCGAAGATCGGGCGTACGTTGGTCGCGGCTTGTAACGCCCGTCGGTTCGCGCCCCCGCGAATAGAGTTGGTCGCGACAAGCCCGGCCCGTTTCGCCTTGCCCGATTTCATGTGTTCGCCGGTCTTGACGAACCAGTAGGTGACGAGATCGGCTTCTGCCGGCCCACGGCCTTTGTATGTCGAAAAAACTTTCGAGACATAGTCCTCGCCGAGATTCCTTATCAGCAGCTTGCCGCCGAGAAACGGCGGATTACCAATCACCACATCGGCCTCGGGCCAGTCGGGTTCCCTACCCTCCGGCGTCAGAATCGCATCGCGGCATTCGATAGTGTCGAGCGGTTTGAGAATCGGGTCGCGGGATTCGTTGAAGCCGTTGCGCCGCATCCATTGGATTTCACCAATCCAGACCGAGACGCGAGCAAGCTCGGCGGCGTAGGCGTTAATCTCAATACCCTTGACGTTGGCCGGACCGATGGTGGGGAATTCTCTCTCTAAGCCCAGCGCTTCGGCCTCCAACTGCACCCGATGCTCCAGGTCTTTGAGGGCGTGCAGGGCCAGATACAGAAAGTTGCCCGAGCCGCAGGCCGGGTCAAGTACCGTAAAAGCGCGGAGCCGTTTGAGGAACTCACTCAATAGCCGTTCGGCCTCTCTGCGCCGCCGAGTCCGAGTGGAGGCGGACTTGGTGGTTGTTGCCTTTTCCAGACTCGATGCAATCTCGGTCTTGGCCGTCTCCCACTCGGCCAGCCAGGGGCGGATGATTACCGGCTCGACGATCAGCATGATCTTATCGCGGTCGGTGTAATGCGCGCCCAGTTGCGAGCGTTTGTCCGGGTCAAGCCCGCGCTCGAACAGCGTGCCCAGGATCGAGGGATCGATCTCCGCCCAGTCGAGCGCCGCCGCCTTGAGCGTGGCCTCGATCCCGGCCTTCTCCAACGGCAGGGCCGTGTCATCGTCGAACAGCCCGCCGTTGAACCACGCCACTGCCTCGAAACCCACATCGCCGCCCGTGGACATCGCGCCAAACAGGCGCGATACATACTCGACAAACTGATCCGGCTTGAGCCGGCTGCGTTCGAGCATCCGGGTGAACATGTTGCCGGGCAACAGGCCCACATCCTCCGCGAACATGCAGAAAACGAGCCGGTTCACGAAATGCGCCACCGCGTGGGCGTCGTGCCCGCGCTCCCGGAGCGACTGCGCCAGGGACGCGAAGGTCGCCGCCGCGCGTTCGGTCAGCGCCTGCCGGCTCTCTCCCGGCCGCAGGCGCTCGGGATCGGACATCGCCCATTTGAGCTTGTCCCTGTTGGCAGCTTCCGCGAGGTCGTCCAGCGTAAACTCGTGGGTCTCGCTAACGCTGTTGGTCCAGTTGGTGCGGATACGGAACCGCGCCATGTCCGAGACGATCAGCAGGGGCGGGTTCTCCAGTGCCAGGGCGTACTGCCGCAACTGATTAAAGGCGGCGTCCAGATTCTTGTGTTTGCCTTTGTACTCCCAGGCGAAATGGTGGCGTTTCCACACGTCGGCCCAACCTTTGCCGCCAGTGTCTTTGCGTGCGCCACGCTCGAAGCAGTAATGGTCGCCGGTGGGGTCGGCTTCGGCTGGGGTCGGCTCGTCGAGCAACCGGCACAGGTCGATGAAGTGTTCCTGCGACGCCGAGCTTTCCTTCAACTCTGAGGCGCGCCATTTGGTAATGAATGCGGCTGGCGTCATGGCCTTATTATTTTGAAGTGCCTGTGTATGGATGACGTTCCAAGACGATCCAAAATCGTTTTATCTTTGAAAAAGGGGGAAGAGAGGTTGGGGAAGTTAGATTGAGGGGTCTCTGTGTAGCGTGGATGTTGGTCTGGCCTGACTGGTGATTGCAATAATGATGAGGTCAATTCGCCCTTGGTTATAAGCAGCGGAGCTCACCACCGCTGCCGGGCGCTGTTTACTTGTGGTTTGGTCCGTAAAAGGAAATGGCGCGAGGACGATGTCTCCAAACTCATAGCTGGTCATAGTCGGCATCGTCCGGATTGTCCCAGACGCGAGCAAAGGCTGACTCGGACAACTTGGTCGCTGCCCGGCTCAGGCGACGGTCGGCGTCACGCTGACAGAGAAAATCGACAAAGTCTTCAACCTCGGAGACTTTAGCCGGTGGGAGGAACCGGATTTTTTCAATCAACTCCCGGACATGCGTATCATCAGTAGCCATTCTCAGCTCCGTATTGTGTCGATAGGCTTTTCAATAATACCCCAAGGAACCCTCACCCTGGCCCTCTCCCAGCGGGAGAGAGGATAAAAGGTAGGGGCAACCCCCTGTGGTTGCCCGGTCCCCCGTCGGTGAGGGGAAATCTACTCTACGACTTCGGCTGCATGAAGAGGTCCTTCAGCGGAGTTCGGTCCACGACCGGCATACGTCTTGTCCCCGGAGGGAGTTTGACCGAGCCCGGTATGCGGGTGAATGGATCGACCAGGTCGATTTCCTTGGCGTATTCTTTGACCGCGGGAATGACCTCTTGGCCCATCAGGCGAATGCTGTTCAGCCGGTCTTCGTTGCTGACCGGCCCCTGAACCTGGAAGCAGGCGAACGTCCCTGGCCGTAGCACGCGGATCATGGTCTTAATTTTTTCGATGACCGTCTTGGGCGAGCCGACGATCATCAGGTAGTCGTCTTGGGCACGCTTATACGACTTCTCCAGCTTGCGACGGACCTCACCCAGGTCCGTACTCTTCTTCCTCCGGCCCTGCTGAGCCTCCTTGAGTCGGTCCGAATCAACGCCGACCCAGCCGCCGCTCGGACGCTGGGCAAGCAGGCGAATGGCGTTTTTGGAATTATAACCCGGCGGTAAGGTATGTTCCGGTCTGGAGAAGGCACTCGCTCCACCGCCCCACACAAACCCTTTGCCCAGCTCTTGCGCCTTTTCATCCGTGTCCGCGCAGAACACGCCGATCAAATAGGCAAAATTTTCCGTTCCGGCCTGATAGCCATTTTCAGCCGCGGTATCAGCATAATAATCCAGCAAATCGCAGGTTGGACTCAGGGCCGTCACCAAGGCGAGATAGGGATAGTTATGCTGGGCCGCCCAGTGCACCGTCTCAGGACTCAATACGCCGGGAATCCACATTTGCGGATGTGGCTTCTGGTAGGGCAGTGCCCACGGATTGACGTGCCGATAGTGAAAATGCTTGCCCTCGTAACGCCACGGGCCGGGCCGGGTCCAGGCCTGGATAATGAAATCGTGGGCTTCGTTGAACATCTCCCGGTTATAGGCCGGGTTGGCATTATTGAAGAACTGCTCGCTGCCCGCCCCGCGCACCCAGCCGGTGACGAGCCGCCCGCGCGAGATCAGATCAATCTCGGCCAGCTCCTCGGCCATGCGGAGCGGATGCTTCAGCACCGGCAACGGATTGCCGATCAGGACGATCTTGGCTTTGCTGGTAATACGCGCCAGGATGGCGGCTTCGACATTCATGACGCTGCCCATGCAGAAGGGGTTGCCGTGATGCTCGTTCAGCATGAGCGCATCAAAGCCGACCTCTTCGGCATAGCAATATTCGTCCAGAAAAAAGTTATAATCGTCAGCCGCCTTTTCGCGGTCAAAGCGCGAGTTGGGCAGGGCAAAGAAACCCCGGTGCTCAAGCACTTCGTCTTCGTTGAGCCAACGATACGGCCGCTCAGTAAAATAGCCAAACAGCATACCCGTCTCTCCTTTTTGTCGGTGTCCTGAAATGAGTAAACGTGCCAACATCTGCATATCTGTTGAGCACGCGTTTACTCATTTGAATACAGGCTTCCGTTTTTCTACAAACGCCCGGGCCGCCTCTTTGGCGTCATCACTCCCCGTCAGCTCGTGCGTCATATTTTGCTCAAAGCGATAGCCATCGCGCAGATCCATGAATTCAATCGCATTCATGGCATGTTTGGCAAGCCGGATGGCCAGCGGACTTTTGTCGGCAATCACCTGTGCCTGGGCGCGGGCTTCGTCCATGAGTTGCGCCGACGGAACAACTTTTTCAACAATGCCTCGACGGTATAGCTCCTGCGCGCCGATCCGTTCTCCCGTGTACATCATCTTGCGGGCTTTGTAGACACCAAAGAGGCGCTGGGTATGGCGACCACCGCCCAACAGACCAACGTCGATTTCGGGCAGACCGACCAGCGCCCGTTCTGACGCGATCAGCATATCGCACGATGCCACCAGGGCCAGCCCTCCACCCAGAGCCGGGCCATTGATCGCGCCGATGACGGGGACGGAACATTCCAGAATAGAATGAAAAGCTTCGCGGGCCGCCCGCGAGTGGGCCCACATGGCTCCGTGACGCGGCTGTTGTTCGCCGTCATCCAGTGAACGCGACCGCGCTTTCATATCTGCGCCGGCGCAAAAACATTTACCCGCCCCGGTAAAGATGGCCACCCGGACATCAGGACGATTATTCAGGGCATCAAAGGCGGCTTGAATCTCGTCAAACATCTGCCGATTCATGGCATTCACGGGCGGGCGATCAATCGTGACCGTGGCAATATAGTCTCTGATATCGGTTGTAATGCTTGCGGCGTCCATTACGCACCTCTTGAGTCTTGAAGCGCACTGTACTGGAAGTTCGGGGAGATGTCGATAATTCCCAGGCCGGCTACCGGAGTGTTCTTTCACTCTGCTCGTTTGCTTTCCGGGTCTGCCGGGGCAGGGAAAAGAGATCAACCCACCACCATACCCCGATAACGGGCAGGGCCAGCAGCCCAATCACCAGGGGAAGGCTTGGCGAGGGGATGGTGAACACAAGATTCTGCCATAGCCTCGGCAGCGCCAGACCAATGACAAGCGGGATACTCGGCGAAGGAAGAATGAGCACCTGGGTGAGGGCCCAGAGTCCGGCCCAGGTCGTAAGCAAAAAAAAGACCCCCTTCAGTGGCTTTCCCAAATAGATCGTATGCAGGCCAGCAAGTCCAAAAAGACTCAAAGCAAATAAGAGGTAGGCCCAGCCAAGCGACTTTTTCATCTTTTTCGTCCGGAAACGGATGGCGAACTCATCGTAATCGGTCAGAGGATAAAGGCCAAGGCGTAGCCGCGTGTGGTGCTTCTCGCCGTGTTCTGTTAGAGCACATTGCAGTCGCGTTTGTGCAGAGAGTCAGTCGAATGAGGAGAGGTGCTTATGCCAGGACGATTAGCGGATAAGGTCGTATTAATTACAGGCTCCGGCGGTGGACAGGGACGGGCCGCCGCGGTGATGTTCGCCCAAGAGGGCGCAAAAGTCGTTGTCACAGACATTAAAGTCGAGGGCGGCAACGAGACGGTAGAGTTGGTCAAAGCGGCCGGGGGAGACGCGGTGTTTCAAGAGACCGATGTCTCAAATGCAGCCGATATCAAAACGGCGGTTGACTGTGCGGTCGAGACGTACGGTGGTTTACACATCATGTATAACAACGCGGCTGTCCTGCATAAGCACGACACGACCGTCACCAACCTTGAGGAGGAGATGTGGGATTTCGTTCTGAATGTGAATCTCAAGAGCGTCTACTTGGGCTGTAAATATGCGATTCCCGAAATGACCAAGGTCGGGGGTGGATCGATTATCAACGTTTCTTCGTTGGCCGGGATCCTGGGCGTTGGTAATGTACACGCCTATACTGCGGCCAAAGGTGGCGTGGTTTCGCTCACCAAAGCGATTGCGACGGCCTATGCTTCCAAGAACATCCGCTGCAATGTCATGTGTCCCGGCGCTGTGGATACGCCGATGATGGCCCACGTTCTGCATAGCTCCAATCCCAAACGCCTGGAACGCGTGGCCAAAAGCCACCCACTTGGTCGTGTGGGCACGCCAGAAGATGTTGCATCCATGGGACTCTTTCTGGCCTCGGATGAGTCGTCATGGGTCACTGGTTCGGTGTTCACGGTTGACGGGGGATATGCAGCCCAATAGGTCATGAGCGTTACGAAAGCGATAATCAGAACTCCGGAAGAATTCTTTTTACGTCCGCACTTATACAAGGACAAGTTTCCTGGGGAGCGAAACTTGCAGTTATCACCTGTCATTGAAGCGCGTATTCGAGCCCAAGATGCGGCTGGGCAGATTGTTTTTGGGGAAGAGCATAAACTCGTCAAGACGAGTATCGCACCGAACTGAAGCGTTCTCTAATCAGCTTGAGGCTTGAAGCCGCCAAAAACCGCAAAATTCAGAAACTTCCAATAGCAGTCCACAATCGTGAAGCCGGCCTCTCGCCACCAGTTCAGCTGAGGCTCCAGCGGAGCGATGTGGCTACTCTGTCCCTTGGGACGCTGCATGGCAATCCGTACCTGGCGAATTTCTTCGAGCGAGTGCAGCTCTCCAGTCTGTTCCTGGACCTGCTGCTGAATCACTCGATCCGCCAACGGCGTAAACTGGTCGCGTAATGCAGGGTCGCCGGCAACTACATCATTATTGAGGAATATGCCGCCAGGCTGGAGCAGGTCGAACACCTCAGCACAAAGCGTTCGCTTGCGGTCGTCGGTCAGGTGATGCAGCGCAATAGCTGAGACTGCGGCATGAAACGGTCCGGGCAGATCGGCATGCCAGGTGGGATCAGCCAGATCGCGCAGAAAAAGTTCGACTTGCGCGCCATACTTGCTGAGGCGGGGCTCAGCATGCTCGTGCATAGCGGTCGAGCCGTCAACCCAGGTGACTGTTGCGTGTGGATAATAAGAGAGAATCGTCTCTGTGACCGCACCATAGCCTGCGCCTAAATCGAGCACACGGATCGGTTCATCGGTTGGCCAGGGAAAGAGATCAACTAAGGTATTGAGCTGCTCAAAACGCTTAGGAATCAGGAGCGCGCTCCGCTGTACAAAATAGTCAACTTTGTCTTGGTCTCCCCAGCCACACAGGGTATCAGGCTCGGCCATTGGTGTTCCTCCAGGGTCATCTCGATTTTGTCATCAATGCGTAAGAACGGTTTGCGCAAGCTCCTCCAGCGCAAGCTCCTCCAGCGCAAGCTCCTCCCTCATAAAGGTTCCGTTGCTCTGGGGTCAATCCTCTAGCTAATGTATCGCGTGAATCATTGAAGTGGTATGACGCGTACCAAGGAGGGAGCCATGATCGTCCAAGCGCGCAAACAATACAAAGTCACTACTGAAGAGAATGTTCCGATGAAAACACGGGATGGGATCACGCTGTACGCCGACGTGGTCCGACCGGACTCGGACGAGCGTTTCCCCGCCCTGCTGAGCCGCACCCCCTATGGCAAAAAGGGCTCCGCCGACCCTAATGGTCTCAACGCCTCGTATGCGCAGTATGGCTATGTCTTTATTACCCAGGACTGTCGCGGCCGTTTCGAGTCCGAAGGAGAATACGACACCATCTTTCAGGAAGCTGCTGACGGCTACGATGCCGTCGAATGGGCCGCCCGCCTGCCGGGGTCGAACGGTCGGGTAGGGACGACCGGCCAGTCCTATTTGGGGCTGACGCAGTATCTGATTGCCTGTAACGACCCCATGCCGCCGTCCCTCCAGTGCATGGCGCCGGTTTCAGCTTCGGCCGACTATCATGCCAGTTGGATCTATCAGACCGGCGGGGTGTCAAAGTGGGGCTGGATGGTGCCGTATGCCATCTTCAAGGGCCTCGACACACTCAAGCGCCAGGGCCGCAGAGACCTGATGGAAAAGATGAAGGAGTATGTCGAAGGCGGCGAGTTGGCCGGCGTGCGGACGACCCGCTGGGGCCTGAACGCCTTCACCCCCCTGACAGACGAATGGTATCGTCACCTGCCGATCAAAGACTGGGGTGAATTGCTCAAAGAAACCGCTCCGTATATGGCCGATCACATCGCCCATGCCGACGATGGCGAGTACTGGTATCGGGCCAATGTGAACCGCTTTGCTGAGACGATCAGTACGCCAATGCTGCATGTCACCTCGTGGTACGATACGTTTGCCGAGGGTGGGCCAGCCGCTTATCAGAGCATCACTCGTAAAAGTCAGTTTGAGGTAGCCCGAGCCGGCCAACGGCTGATCATCGGACCGTGGGGTCATCTCTTACCCTATACGACGCCGACTTCACGCGGTGCAGGTGATATCGATTTTGGTCCGAATGCCTTGATCGACCTGAGTGCAACCTTGCTGCGCTGGTTCGATTATTGGCTCAAAGACGTAGACAACGGGATTATGGACGAGCCGCCAGTCAGCATCTTCACTCTGGGTGAAAACCGCTGGCAGCAGCTGTCCGACTGGCCCCCACCGAATATACGTCAGGTACGGTACTTCCTGCACAGCGACGGCGGGGCAAACACTCTCAATGGTAACGGGAGCCTCTCAACCGTGCCGCCCGGCCAAGAGCAGGCAGACGGCTATGTGTATGATCCCGACAATCCAACTCCATCACTGGGCGGCAATAATCTGACCGTCGATATGGGCGTGCAGGATCAGCGCCCGGTCGAAGAGCGCCGCGATGTCCTGGTCTATACCTCCGAACCATTCACTCAAGTGCTGGAAATCACCGGACCGGTGTCGGTCACGTTGTGGGCGGCGTCCTCAGCCGTTGATACGGACTTTACGGCCAAGCTCGTTGACGTCCATCCGGACGGCTATGCGCAGAATCTGCTCAATGGCATCATCCGCGCCCGCTATCGGGACTCGGCGACCACGCCCGAACTGATGGAAGCGAACAAGCCGTATCAGTTTGCGATTGATTTATGGGAGACGAGCAACGTTTTTCTGCCGGGTCACCGCCTCCGTCTGGAAATCAGTTCCAGCCATTTCCCGGAGTTCGACCGCAACCTGAACACGGGCGAGCCGTTTGGCGAGGGAACGCAGGGGGTGGCAGCCCAGCAGACGGTATTCCATCAGGAGGACCGGGCGTCCTTTGTCCTGCTGCCGGTGATTCCCCGATAGAAAACTGGATAGCGCGAAACGAATAAGTGAAAAACGGGAGTGAACGAACCATGCGGGCCTTGGTTATCGGCGGGACCGGACCGACCGGTCACTTTGTCGTGAATGGATTGATTGCGCGCGGATTCGAGGTGTCCATCCTGCACACGGGTAAGCACGAAGTGGCTGAGATTCCCGCATCCGTGGTCCACATTCATACCAACCCGTTCGATGAGCAGGCGTTGATTGACGCTCTCGGAAATTCCCATTTTGACGTAACCCTGGCCATGTACGGCCGTTTACGGCGGGTGGCCGAGATTATGGTTGGCCGGACGGAGCGGTTTATTTCGGTCGGTGGAGGCCCGGCCTACCGGGGCTTTATGAACGCGGATATGGTCCATCCGCCGGGGCTGCCCGTCCCCGTTGGGGAGGACGCGGTCAAGACGGCGAGCGAAGCAGAGGATGGCAAAGGCTACCGGGTATATCGCTCGGAAGAAGTGGTTTTCAAACACCACCCGAACGCCACGCATTTTCGGTACCCACAAATCTATGGCGCCTATCAAGTCGTGCCGCGCGAATGGCCCATTGTCCGCCGCATCCTGGACCAGCGGCCTTTCATCATCCTCCCGGACGACGGCTTATCGCTGAACCACTCCGGCGCTGCGGCCAACGCCGCTCACGCCCTGCTGTTGGCCGTGGATCAACCCGAGGTTGCCGCCGGGCAGGTGTATAACTGTGGCGACGCTCATGTCTTAACCCTAAAGCAAGTCGTGCAACTATGTGCCGAAGCGCTCGGTTACGAGTGGGAGATTATTTCGATGCCGTATGAGCTGGCCGTCAGCGCCAGACCGTTACTCTCACAACCCTGGACGACTCACCGGATGTTTGATCTGACCAAAATCAAATCAGAGCTCGGCTATCGGGATATTGTCCCGCCGGTTGAGGGGATCAAACAGGCGGCGGTCTGGCTACGTGACCATCCATTAGCATATGGGGGGCGGGAGGAAACGATGCTGCAAGATCCGTTTGACTATGCGGCTGAGGATCGCCTGGTCGCCGCCTGGACGCGGGCGGTGCATTCGATTCCGAAAGATTTGTTCCGGCAAGAGCCGGGCTATACCGCATCCTATAGCGGACCGGGCGGCTCTCAGCGTAAAGGCAGTTGGTGAGAACGGGCGCGCCCGGCGAGACTTCCTATTCTGCATCCGGGAGGGACCAGGGCACGGCTGCCCAGGTGGGATGGGTCCAACCGTCGAGATCATAGTGGCTCATACACTCGTCGACCATCGCTTTCATCGAGGCATTCAGACCCGAATGCTCGGCTGCCTGATAGGTCTCGACCCGATTCGCTTCATACCCGCCGGCGAAGTTACGCTCGTGAGCCTCTGTGCGGCCGGCGAACTCGGTCAGAAATAAATCCCAGATGACGCGCAGGAGTTTCACCCGTTCCTCCGCTGTTGCGGTGGCCCCTTTCCAGTAGCGGTCGAGCAACGGACGAGTGGCCGGGTTCTTGAAATCACGGGCCGAGGAGGGGATCTGGATCAGGTTGCCGGACAGCAGGTTCTGGAACATGGTCCGCGCCTTAGTGAAAGTATCGCCGTAAATGTTCCGCCATTGGAGCGCATACTCGGTCTTCGGCAGCAGATAGCCTCCCGGTCCGGGCTCGGCATCCGCCGCCATTGCCGTGGACAGCGCCCAGATGTTGTGCCGCATGCCGAGTAACTCACCGATCACCGCCTGCACCTCGCGGAAGCCGGTCTTCTGCTGCATCTCTGTCGCCTGGAGGAGTAAGCCACAAATGAAGTCGAGCTTGACCGCCGTCCGGGCCGCGGCGTGGAAGGCAAACCGCTGAGCAAAACCACGCGGGAAGAGGCCGTTCACAACCGCGGGATTACGGTACACGGTTACGTCTTCCCAGGGGATAAATACGTCGTCGAGTACGATGCTCAGGTCGGACTCGTCAAACCGGCTGGAGAGCGGATAGTCAAAGGGGGAGCCGATCTTTTTGGCCAGATGTTCGTAGGAATACCGCCCCATGAAGGTGAGGCCGGGAGCAGTGAAGGGCACGAAGAATCCGATCGCAAAGTCCTCTTCGCCCTCAACCAGCCCAGCCGGCTGGACATACTGACTCATATAAGTGACATGGCTGAAGGCAGCCCCGGTGGAGACCATGCGCGCCCCACGCACGACAATGCCATCGTCGCGCTCTTTCACGACGTGCATATAGACATCGCGCTGCTCGGCCGGTGGCTTTGAACGGTCGCCGGCCGGATTGACCAAGCTCAGATTGACGAACATGACCTCGTCGGCGATCTTCTCATACCAACGCTGCACGTTCGGACCGTACTCACCATAAAAGTCCACATCGCCGGCCAAGGTCCCAACCAACGCCGCCTTATAGTCAGGGCCGCGCGACAGCGTGCCCCAACTCAAGCGGGCCCACTCGGCGATGGCATCCCGGGCCTCGAACAGGTCTTGATGCGTCCGGGGGAGTTTATAGAACTTGTGTGAACGCGCCCCCCGCTCCGTCACATACGTCAAAAGGTCATGCTTCTCCGGGTCGTGGAGCGTGTCATACATGCGGGCATACGAGCGGGCACTGGTGGCAAAGGCCGGATGGGTGGTGACATCCTTGACTAATTCACCATCGAAATAGATGACCCGCCCGTCACGCAGTCCTTCGAGGAATTCCTCGCCGGTCGGCGGCTCGCGGATGACCTGGGGCGCGGCAGCGTCAGACTGGGGTAAATCCTGACCGTTGCTGCTGGGATTGTCCTGGGGTGTCAAGAGCGGTGCATTGGGTGTCGATTCTTGCATGGCTTTCTCCTCTTGAGTCGATACGATGAGCGAATGGTGGTTCAGTAATCAGCCCGGAGCGTCCGCAGGTCTCCCATGGTTGCCCCATCCCAGTTTTTCCGACAGCCGAGCAGGGGCAATACACGCTCGCCAAAGGTCCGAATCCCGGCGACCCAGTCTGGCCAGCAGAACAACATGCCCTCAATATTACGGTCCTCGGCAATGCTGTCGATCTTTCGAGCGACCGTTTCATACGAACCGACAAGGACGGGCACATTCATAAACACCATATTCCCGGTCTCAAGGTCCCCGGCCAGCAGGTCTGCATCGGTGCCGGCATTTTCATTCCGGAACTGGCCCGAGGTGCCACCCTTGACCGTATCCAGACTCGCCGAGTAGACCAATGACTTGATGGCCTCTATATCGCCACCCGTTACAATATCCGAGGCGGTTTGCCAGGCCAGGTCTTCGGTTTCCGCGGCGACAATTTGAAACAAGCCGTAGGTGCCCACCCGCGTACCGTACTGTGCGCCGGCTTGCTTGAGGCCGGAGGCGATCGTATGCAACCGTTCGGGTGCGACCATCGCAAAACTGTGTCCACCAATCTGAGAGACAAAATCCTGTCCGGCGCCCGACTGCCCTGCGGAGACCAGGGGAATCTCGTGGGTGGGAGTGGGCAAACACTGACAGTCGTCCAGATCAAAGTAGGCGCTGTGGTGGGTCATGCTCCCGTCCCTCCACAAGGTCCGCAGCACGTGGACGTAGTCGAGCGCATACGCATAGCGTTGCGCGTAATACGCATCCCCGCGCCACAGACCCATCTGGGCATACTCAGGCTTATTCCAGCCCGTGACAATATTGAGCCCGACCCGACCACCACTGATATCGTCCAGGGTTGCCATGGTGCGCGCCACATACGCAGGGTGAAGCGCCAGGAGAGAGGCGGTCGGAATCAAGCCAATCCGCCGCGTTACCGTGGCTAAGGCTGAGGTCAGTGAAAACGACTCCAGGCAGCCATCCCAATAGCCCGTCTCGCCACCGAACCCACGAAATTTCATCATCGATAAGACGAAATCGAATCCGAGACGCTCTGCTTCAAGAGTAATATCTCTGTTCAGCTCCCAGGTTGGCATATACGGCGGAATCGTCTTGCTCATGATATAGCCATTGCTGCCGTTAGGCAGAAAGACCCCAAACTTCATAGGATTCCTCCGTTAGAAGAACGTTGGCCCAACCCGAATCGGTCTGAGCGACACCTTTGCCCGAGCGCGGTTCTACCTCACCCCATGCCGCCTTAGTTCTCCCCCCATAGCATCCTGCCCGGCCCTGTCAACATTGCGGAGATGGGGATTGGCACATGTAATATGGTATGTGACAGTTGACGGATCGCCATCAAATACAAGGGCCTGCGGACATTTTTCGAGCGAGGGGACGCACGCCACCACGGACTTGGTTCCACGGATTCGGCGCATCCTGTCGGACCTGGACGCGGCAGTAGGGCCGAGGGACCTGGATATGCCCGGCTATCGGCTCCACCGGCTGACAGGCGACCGGCGCGGCTACTGGAGCGTGCGCGTCTCTGGGAACTGGCGCATTGTCTTCCGCTTTGTGAATGGCGAGGTCGCAGACGTAGACCTGCTCGATTACCACTAGGGTTTACCTATCTGAAGAGGAGACGACTCATGGCGACGATGTACGACCCCGCGCACCCTGGCGAAAGCCTGCGGGACGCAATGGCGGCAGCAGGCTGGACCGTGACCGAGACGGCCGCCAAGCTTGGCTGCACACGGCAAACGTTCTCGCGGCTGCTGAACGGTCGCACCGGCGTCTCGCCGGCGATGGCGTTGGCTTTGGCGTTGGAACGCATCGGGTGGAGCAATGCCGCATTCTGGGTCCGACGCCAGGCGCAGTACGACTTGGCCCAAGAGCGGTTACGTCAGGAGAGGGCGGCCGCGTGACGGGGAGGGCGAGTCGAGGACGCTACATATAGTGGCAGGACTTCCTCGCCGACTTTCCGGATGGCGCGTTTGACTTCTTCAATCGTCAGCAGCCATTCGCCCCTACTCCGCCCGCCGTGTCCGCTCACTCCACGTCCGTAATGACAAAATTCTGACTATTCTGCTGCCATTCCAACAGCACGCTCTGCCCCAAGCGGGGAAAGTCGTCCGCCATACACTCCCCCTCGGCTCCCCGTAGAAACTCCTGCCCCAAGGTCGTCACCTGTACTGTGGCCCGGCCTAACTCGATGTTGTCCACGAAGGCCACGACTGCATGCTCCCCCTCCCCCAACAGATTCCAGTTGAACAAGAGGCCAAACCCGTTGTCCGTATCCCCACAGACTCCGGCTGTATCTAACCGCTCCGTCCCATACGCCGCCACTTGCCGCCCGGCGGTCCCAATCGCAAGCTCGACCGTGTCTGCGTCACACACCCAACCCGAGAGCACCCGGACCCCACTCTGAAAGGAGTTATGACCCGGATTCTCCAGAAACCCGGTCAGCCCACTCGTCCGGCCCGTGGTGGCCCCAGCCGGGGGATTCCCGCCCGCAATGACGAAGTTCTGGCTATTCTGCTGCCACTCCAAGGTCACGCGCGCGCCCAGGGTCGGGAAGTCCTCGGCCTCGCACGTCCCCGTCACATCCCGCAGAAACTCCTGTCCCAGTGTCGTCACCGCCACCGTGGCCCGGCCGAGTTCCACGCCATCCACGAAGGCCACCACCGTGTGCTCTCCATTGCTCAGCAGATTCCAGTTGAACAATAAACCAAAGCCATTGTCCGTGTCCCCACATACCCCTGCGGTGTCTAACCGCTCCGTCCCATACGCCGCCTCCTGCGGCACCCCATTCAACTCGATCTCCACCACCGCCGCCTCACACACCCAGCCTGAGAGAATGCCGACGCCGCTCTGGAAGGAGTCCGGCCCTGGGTTCTCCAGATAGCCCCGCACGAAGGTGACGACTATGTCGTACACCCCGGTCGCCCCGCCCTGCCCCTGCACGGCCACCACGACTGGCCCGGCCTGCACGCGGGCGCCAAGCCGGGTGGCCTGCCCACTGCCGTCCAGAGTGCCGGTCTCCAAGACTGTCCCGTCCTGCCAGATCGTGCCTCGGGTGGTGATCCCCCTAGTGGTGTCCACAAAGAGGAGGCCCCGACCGGGGACGGTGACGGTAAAATAATCCACGTCGGCGGCCGGACAGATGGCCCCAGCAGTCACGGCAGACAGCACAATGTCAGTGGCTTGCGCGGTGGTGTTGCCGTGTACGTCGTCCGCACAGGCGGGAGCACCACCACCGCCACCACCGCCACCGCCGCCACCACCGCCGCCGCCGCGCCGAGGCGGGGGGAGCTGGTCCGAGACCAACGCCTCCGAGACCTGCATCACTTCCTTGTTTATCGTCCCGTCGCTGTCGGTATAGGTCGCCGTGGCCCGCAGGTAGTAGTCCCGGTCGGCGTCCACCGGGGTGTAAGTCGCCGTCGTGATCAGGGCGCAGTCGATCTGTAGCGTACTGGGATCGGCCGGGGGAAAGTCACGGTACAGGGACCGCTCCCAGCACCAGGCGGTGACCACACCCACCCCGTCCGGGTCGGCCAGCCTCGCGGTGAACTGCGCCCCGATCTGAGGCGGCGACGAGGGCAGATTGACCCGGCCCAAGGCATCCTCCACCGTGACGGTGACTTCCAGCCCGGGGCCGGTGAGCGTCTCGCCGGGCAGGCTCGTGGTGTCGGCGGCTTCGATCGTCACGGTGTAGACGTTGTCCTCCCCAACATCTCGCGGCCGCTCAAAGTCGGGCGGCGGATCGAAGCCCAGTACCCCGTTCCGGTCGATGGAGAAATGGGCACCATCCGGCCCAGTCACCGACCACGCCAGCCGGACAGTGGCCGGGTTCGTCGCCGTGTACGTGGCCACCGGCTGCGTCCCGCGCTCGGTGTAACTGACTGCGTCGAGCCCACTCACCTCGGGCGGGTCGTCATCAGTGATCGTCAACGTCGTGGCCTCCAGTCGGCCCACTCCCTGGGCGTTGTCCACGCGCCCCGTCACGGTGACTCGCTTGTCCTGGGCGTCCACGTCGTTATCCACCGCCGTGAGCGTGCTAGTCGAGCTGGTCGTGTCCCCCGGCGCAATCGTCAGCGGGTTGGGGCTCAGCCGGAAGTCGTCCAGCGTCGCCGTTATGGTGACCTCGGTCGTCGCGCTCGACGTTCCATTCAGCAGGCGCGCGGTCAACGTGGTCGTGCCGCCGTCTTCACGAATCCGCGGGGGCACCACCGCCACCTCCAGCCGTACCGTCGGTGGGTTGTCATTGTCTTCGATAGTCACCGTCACGGGCGCCGGCGTCACCGTCAGCCCCGCCGCTGTGGTGCTGCCGCGCACCGTCACGGTCTTGTCCGGCTCATCTATCGTGTCGTTCTGCGGCGTCAGGGCGAAGGACGCCGTCCCGCTCTTCTGGTTCGCTGGAATCGTCAGGGTGAAGGTCGTCGGGTCTGCGGTGAAGTCCGTGCCCTGCGTGGCCGTGCCGGGCGAGACCTCTACACTCACGGCGGTTTCATCCGTACGCGGCACTCCATTGAGCGTGCCCGTCACCGTCACGGTGGTCCGTCCCGCCTCCTCCGCAACCATCGCCCGGTTCACCGTCAGCACCACCTCGTCGGACTCCGCCTCATCATCTTCGACCGTTACGGCCACGTCGGCCGCGGTCTCCCCGGCGTAGTCCCCGCCACTCACCGTATGCGTGATCGTCGCCGACTCGTCCGCGACATCGGTCGGATCGGTCTCGTCCTGCGCCGTCACGGTCACCCGTTGCGACCGATCCCAGTTCCCCGTCCCGAAGCTCAGGCTGGGCGGCGACACGCGCACGTCCGTATCTGATGTCGCCGTCCTCATGACCGTCACCGTCACCGGCGCTATCGGCTCGGAGGTCAACACCACCTCATAGGTCTTGGACGCACCTTCGTTCACACTCAGCTCCGTCGGGGTGACCGTCACCCCACGGGTGTCGTCGTCCGTGATCGTCAGCGTCACCGGGTCTGGGGCCTTCACCAGGGCATTGGGCGGCACTGTCCCCGTCACGGTCACCTCTTTGGTCTCCGCGTCCACCTTGTTGTCCTTGGCCGTCAGCGTCAGCGTCACCGTCCCCTCGCTGCTCGTCTGATTCGCCGGAATGGTCAGCGTATTGCCGCTCGGCGTGAAGTCTCCTCGCACTGCCGGACTCACCGCTGTCGCCGAGATCGTCACCCGCGTCAGCACGCTCACGGCGGGGTCCAGCGTCGCCGTCACCGTGCTGACGCCGTTCTTCTCGGTAATCGAAGGCGGTGACAGTGCCAGGGAGACCTTCGGCGCCGCCTGTACCCGGGCGGTTGTGGTCGCCGACTCCTCCTTCCCCATAATACTGTGCCCGTCGGTGTAGGAGGCGGTGGCTCGTAGATACTGATTCACGTCGTCCGCATCCGGCGTATAGGTCGCCGTCGTCGCTCCGCTGGACGTCGCCCCAGAGATGGGAGTCCCGGTGCCGGTGCGAGTGGCGGCCCGCGCCCACTGCCAGGTGATCCCGCTCAGGCGCTCATCGAGGTCGCGCAGCATGGCCGTCAGTGCCTGCTTTTCCTGCGGCGTGCTCGACGACAGCTCGACCATGCCTGCTTCGTTCTCGTTGGTGACATCGATGGTCACGGTGATGGTATCGTCCGTGTCCGTGTCGGTTTCACCGTCGTCGTTCTTGCCGTCCCGGACCGCCACGGTGACCGTGTAGCGACGCTTGGTCTCGTAGTTCAGCGCCGCCTGGGTCCACAACTGCCCGGTGGTCGTGTCGAGGGTGAAGGACGCGGCGTCGGGCTCGCTCAGACTGTAGGTCAGCGCCGTGTCGTCGGGGTCGGTGGCCGAAACGGGGAGGCCGATAGCGACGTTCGTGGCCGTGTTCTCGGCCACGCTGCGGGTCGTGGTGCTGTCGTCAAAGGCCGGCGGCTGGTTCGCGACCGCGGTCACCGTCAGTCGGGCACTGCGCGTGCCTTCCCCACCATCCACCAGGGCCATCACTTGATAGGTGTAGGTGCGCCCCGATGTGACCGCGGTATCGGTGTAGGTCGTCGTGCTGAGGCCCTCGGCAAGGGGAGTGGCCGTGCCGTCCCGCGTGACGGTATAGGTCACGGTCGGGGCCGGACTCCAATGCGTCGCCATCACCTCCGTCCAGCTCAGGGCGACCTGACCCGTCGTTAACGTGTCGGCGGTCAGGGTCGGACTCTCCCTGAGCTGGTGGCCGAACTCCGGCCAGGTCGCCGCCCCGCTGCCATCAAAGTCTACCTTCAGTGCCGGGTACTGGCTGCTCGTGCCGAAGTCCCACTGAAACGCGTTCCAGTTCGCATAAATGCCGCTGTCGTCCGTGGGGGTCTGTAATTCCGTGGTGGTCTTGGCCTCGCCATTGGACCCGCTCGTGTGGCCTGACGTGTTCGTGTCCCAATAGCTGGCGGTGATGTCGCCGGCTTGAACGCGCCCGACCAGCCCGCCGACATTGCTGCTGCCCGACACGCGTCCGGTGGCGTAGCTGGCGGTGATGTCGCCGGCTTGAACGCGCCCGACCAGCCCGCCGACATTGCTGCTGCCCGACACGCGTCCGGTGGCGTAGCTGGCGGTGATGTCGCCGGCTTGAACGCGCCCGACCAGCCCGCCGACATTGCTGCTGCCCGACACGCGTCCGGTGGCGTAGCTGGTGTGAATCGTGCCGAAGTTCACGCCGACTAGCCCGCCAACCCCATTGCTGCGTCCCCCCTTCCCCTCTACCCGTCCGGTCGCATAGCTCCCGAGGATGGTGCCTTCGTTCTGCCCCACCAGCCCTCCGACCACGCTTCTCCCTGCCACCTCAACATTGATCAGCCCAATATGGCGGATGACACTGCCAATGCGCAGGAGGGCGATGAGTCCCACTGCATCTTCATTGGCCCGATTGATAAACAGATGACTGATAGTGTACCCGTTCCCCTCGAACGTCGTGTCGAACCGGTTGAATCTAGTGCCGATGGGCACCCAGCCGGCACCGCTATTCCAGTAGTCGGAGTCCTCCGCATCGACCTGTCCGTCCCCGTTGGTGTCGTCGGTCGTATCGACCTGGCCATCTCCGTTGGTGTCGAAGAAGTCCAGGTCCGCCATCAGCTCATATCCCGTGCACCCGCCGCTCGTGGCACCGCAGACCACCCGCGTCACGTTGGGAAACGCCGCGGCATAGGCCGTCGCCCCGGCGGGCGTCGGGCTGCCATCGCCGTCCAGGTCGTGCCGCATGGCATCGAGCTGCGCCAGGGTCGTGATTTCAATCAGCCCGTCATCGTCCGTATCGTACACCGGCCCTGGGGTATTGTTCGTCACTGCCTGCCCGGAGAGGGTGGCGGCTGCGTTACCGACCACATCCTGCAGCGGCGGGGTCCCCATCGGTGGGGAGTAGGCCAGCGTCACGCTGTCACTGGGGGCGACCTCGGAGACCGGTGACAGCGTCACCAGCGCCCCGATGTTACCGTGGACGGCATGGGAGACCAACCTCAGCGTCACCACCGCCCCGGACACCTGGACGGCGGCGATCAACCGGGGCGCACTGCCGGCCGTCACCGTAAACGCGTTCGCCCACGGAATCGAGGTCGCGTCCAGCGTCTTGTCATACGTCAGCGTCACGGTGTTACCGTCCACCTCCGCGGTCGCCAAGTCCGGCGTGTCGCCATCCACGGTGTGATCGCTGTTGGCTGCTACGGCAGCATGGGTAAAGTCCGTGGCGGATCGGTTATCGGCGTCCCGGATCGTCCCGCCGTTCGGATTCAGGCTGTCCGCGACGACACTGACCCCGTCGGTGTCACTCTCGTCAGCCACCACGGTGTAGGCACATGTCAGCACCTCGCTCGCGACGGTTTGACAAAGCGCCTGCCGCGTGTTCGTGCCGACCATCAGCCCGATGCTGGGCGTGCCAGTCACCATTATGGGCTTGGTGAAAACCACCGCTACCGTGATCTCCTCACCTGCCGCATAGGCCACCCCTGGGTCCGAGATGATCGCCACCGTGCTGATGCTCGGTACGCTCGCACGGTGTAAGTCTGCGTCGTTGTCGGTCAGCAGCGTCACCGTGGCCGTGGCCTGACTGCCCACCGTCACCCCTGCGGGCAGCGGTGCGCCAAAACCCAGGATCACCGTCTCTTCGGCCTCTTGTCGGGTGTCCTGCACGGCCCTGAAGGTGAAGGTTCGTGAGGTCTGGTTCGCCCCAAATGTTATGCTCGCCGGGAGGGTATAGTCGCCGGGCCAGGCGCCCTCCATACTTGTCGCCGTCAGCGGAATGGGCAGGTCGAGAGTGCGGCCCGGTGCAGCATCCAGTTGCACCGTGACCGTCACCGACCCGCCTTCGTTCACCATGTATGGCCCTACATCGAAGGACACCTGCACGGCCCGGCCCTGCCGAAAGTCTGCCACGGTGTCCCGCGTCATGTTGAGCACCCGCGCCGCATTGGCCGGCCCGTTCGGCGCGGTCGAGTCCATGTTGCTACTGGTGCGCGCCACCCCCATGGGATCGCCGTCATCATCGGGAGGGCAGTCGCCAGGATAGCAGTTGTCCGGATTGGAGAAGTAAAGCACCCTCATACAATTATCGAGGCTGCGAGCAATACACTGATTAGAGGACGCCATGATCGTGCGCCAGCGGGTCGAGGGCAGTGCGCCCGAGTCAAACGCCCGCTGGTTTACATAGCCGTAGGCGTCGGCAGACACGCGGAGGCCGCAGTCATCGGGGTCACATGCCACATATCGATCATGCTGAAGGCCCATAATGTGGCCCAGTTCATGGGCGAACGTGTCAGCGCGAGCACTCGTGCCGGAAACGCCAAAGGCGCGTGAGGCAAAGCCCAGTGATTCGCGGGTCATAGTGTATGCTGATCCACCGCCTCCCTGACGGATCAGGATAACGGCATCCGCCCGGACGCGGTCACGGATGGTGTGGACCTCGTCCATGTAGCCATCCGACTTAGCCTGGAGACGACGGATATCGGTATACCTATTCAGCGTAGCGTTCCCCGCCGCCGCCTGGGTGTATCCCTCCACCTCCTCCACGGCCACCAGATTAATGGTCTGGTTCACTCCGCTGTCTGCGTAGGCCATATTGGTTATAACGACAAACTCATCGATCTTTGTCTTGATCTGCGCGGTCCCACCCCAGGTGTCTTTGGCCTGAGGCGTGTAAAAGACGGCGACATCAATCACCGACTGCGCGTGTGCAGTTCCAGCCAGGAGGGGCAGAAGCAGCAGCGCCAGCGGCAGGCGTCTGATGTACGGTAGCATCAATGCTGGTGGTCGGGCTCAGAATGGGTCTCCACCACTTCACAGTTAAGCGGTGGCTCCTCCACCTCACTGATGGCGTACAACCCGTCGCCCACCGAGCGGATCTCGTAGATTTCTCCCGGCAGCCGCACCGTGCCCGCCACGGCCTCCCCATTGACCACCAGCGTCATCGTCCCGAGCGGCTCTTCAACCAGATGGCCCGCTACGGAATAGCCGCCCGAAAACGTGGGGGCCGTCCGCTCCACCAGGCCCGTGACGACCACATCGTCGAACAGATTGAAGGTCAGGGTCGTGCCCGGTGCGGGGGCCGAACTGGATTTGTCCGTGCGCGTGGACGGGCCTTTGGTGTGCGCAGTCTGGCCGGGAGGTCCGGCTACGGCGGCCTGGACTTGCGCCAAGTCCATGGTCACCATCCGGCTGCGCACCGTCAGATCGTCGGACGCTATTGCCGGCGGGGGCGTTTCATCGACCGGTGTAAAGAGGTCGGCGGCCTGGGCCTCGACCGCCGGCGCGGCCAACGCTATCAGCACGGCGACAGTGGCCGTTACCATGCACCGCAGGCTTGTCACAAACATGTTCCGCTCCTCCTCTTCCTTCAGCCTCTCCTCCCTCTGCTGTGCTGTCGCTGGCGCGGCAGGTTGTCGGCGTGATTTTGGGTCGCCAACGCCAGGGGAAATCCTTTCATACCCAATTCCGCTGCCCCTGTCGCCTCCAAAATTGTAGTAAAGTTGCACCGCAAAACGCCGCCCGGCGCCAGCCGCACCAAGTCGGCCTGCCGGGAGATACCCTGCTTGCGGTAGATCTGATTCAGGGACCAATAGACGGAGCCTGCCCCGCGCCCCGGCGCCGTGGCCATCTCACGCACGGTCTTGCCTTCTGCCAACCAGACCGCTATTCGGCTCTCCGCCGGCGTGAGGCCCAGAGTCGCGGCCACTAGGCCGGAATCGATACGGGACACCTGCCCCGGCTCGGCAATCAGCACCAGCGCAGCGACGCGTCGAGCCCCAAAGTCCACCGGCCGGACACCCACGGGTTTGACCTGCACCACGCACCGCGACAGCATGGACGCACGGCGGAGCGCTGGAGGTCGGCAGCGCGTCGGCCGGCACGCGGGCGTACAGCAACCCGCCCCGGTCCGATAACCCGTCACCGTGCCGCAGGATGGCACGGGCACGGTCATTCGCCTCTACGATCCGCCCATGCCGGTCCAGGTGGATAACCCCAATCCGGTGGGTGTCGAGCAGGCCGGTCACGGACGCACCTAGCGCCTCGGCTTTGGCCAGCGTCTGCTGGACCCGGGCAAATTGGCGGAGATGGGGCAGCAGGGCATTGCCCTGTATGCCGCAGGCCTCATCAATCAGGGCCGAGGGGACCGGCCACTGGGCAGCGTTGAGTGTGGCATCGTGTAACGATGCCAGGATACGCTCGAACGCGTCTTGGTCACTCATGACGTTGCGTCCTTCAACAACATCTACCCGGCCCGTTGATTAATGGTTGGGGAAGGCGAGTCGAGAACTCCCTACATATAGTGGGGCAGGACTTCCTCGCCGACTTTCCGGATGGCGCGTTTGACTTCCTCAATCGGCAGCAGCCCCTGGTCGCCTTGCCAGATAAACCACTCAGGATTGCCCGCTTCGACGAGCTGATCCATGGCTCGACGGATATCACTCGTTGTTCCGGCCAGGGCAAAATTCGCGTCGATCATCCGTTCGGGGGTGGCTTCGGAGACGGGCAGCGGGTCCTCTCCATACTTCTTATTATCCGCCTCGGTTCGGAAGGCCTCGAGAAAGCCAAAATGGTAGAAAAAGTTCTGGAAGCCATAGCCGCAAAAGCCGGCCGTGAGCATTTTCTTGGCAGCCGCCTGCGTATCACCGGGGTAGATCGATCGCAGGACGCCGAGCGATTCACCGAACTTGAGAGATCGGCCGGCGGTCTTGGCTTCTTCGACGTGAGTCTGGGCGAACAAGCGAACCTGGTCATGGTCGGAAACGAACAGGGTCGGCACGATGTTCTCCCTGGCACACCACCGAACGGTTGCCTCGCTCATGGAGAACGCTTGGAAGAGGGTCGGGTGGGGCTTCTGATACGGCTTGGGCACGATGTCGATCATCTGGACCAGTCCGTTTTCATCGACCTCACCCGGAGAGCCGTGCTCACGCGTCCATTCATGGGCTCGCCAGGGAGTGCCTTCCTCATAGGGATACGGATACTCGTAGTATTTG
This sequence comes from Binatia bacterium, assembly GCA_963664395.2. Taxonomy (GTDB): domain Bacteria; phylum Desulfobacterota; class Binatia; order Bin18; family Bin18; genus Bin18. The sequence goes on from OY761159.2 coordinate 1,914,431, forward strand.
CCCTTGAAACGAAACGGTTCATCCTTCCAGGCCAGTTTCAAAATCTGAAAGACTTCCTCAAACGCCTCGCGATTGCGCACGTCGATGTCGCTCTGGTCGCTGACCGTCGCGCCGATGTGAATCTTCTGCGCCATTTGATTGAGCCAACGGGATTGATAGCCACGGGCAAACCCGACGTGCGTGCGCCCTTTGGTGAGTTGGTCAAGCCAGGCAATCTCCAGGGCGAGCCGCAGCGGGTTCCAGCCCGGAAGGACGTAACCGATGGGACCAACCTTGAGCGTTGAGGTCTGGTGAATCACATATTGGGTCAGAACGGGCAGACTCCCGATTTCCATGCCTTCGGTATGCAGATGGTGCTCGGGGAAGCCGACTCCGGTGAAGCCCAGGTCTTCCACCATGCGCGAAATCTCGACGACTTCGTCAAACATTTTTTGCCAGCGCTCGGTGCGGTGGGCAATGGGCCGCAGGTCTTTACGCTCTTGTGGAGTGGCCGGAATTGACGGCAGGAAAAAGTACATGAACTTCATACGGAGTCTCCTTTTTTATGGGTGTCTTTTTACTTACAGTATTACTTTGACACTCGGAATATGCTTGAGGCTGCCGAATATGCTCTTCCGTTCTTCTTCGCTCTTGACGTGAACGGAGAGATTAAATGACGTATACTTTCCTGTCCGACTGTGGCGGGATTCACGGAACTGATATTCGAAAGCCTCAAGCATAGCGACTATGGTATCCGTTATCTGGGCTGTATCGGAACCAATGATCTTGAACGACCACGTGCAAGGGTACTCAATTTTTGGCGAGTCCAAATAGTCCTCCTCTTCACGCTAACAACAGGCATGTCAACCGGGCTCTTCGCCCATCTCTCCGACCACTCATCCTTGTCGAGCACTGCGATGTGAGCTAAAACGCTAGCAAGTCCGGCTGGCTCAACTGAGTGAACGAACTTCACGAATTGATCCTGTTGATCCTGTTGATCCTGGCCGTGACCAAGTTTTTACACAAGGGGGGACTCGGATGACACAACCGCTGCATACCGTTCGTCAGTTAGCCTATGTGGTCAGAGACATGGACGCCGCGCTCAAATACTGGGTGGATGTGCTGAAGGTGGGGCCGTTCTATTTGTTTGAACACTGTCCGCTCAAAAATCAGCGTTACCGGGGCAATCCCTCGAATGTGGATGTGACCCTGGCCCTGGGCAATAGCGGTGCCCTCCAGATCGAATTGATTGTCCAACATAACGCTGAGCCATCCGTCTACAAAGAGTTTCTGGACGCCGGTCGGGTCGGCGTCCATCATTTCGGCCTGATGCCCGAAGACTACAAAGCCACCTATGCCCAGTATAAAGAGCTGGGCCATGAGGCCGCGTTTGAGTGCACGGTCGGCAATGCCGAACTGGTGTATTTTGACACGGTCAACACCATTGGCCATTATACCGAACTGTGGGACAATAACGCTGTCTTCAAAGATCTGTTTATGCTAGTTGAGAACGCAGCCAAGGATTGGGACGGCAAGGACCCTGTCCGACCGGGACCGTTATAGAGAGATGCAAAGGACCCTCTCCCGGTGGGAGAGGGGAAAAAGACCCAAGTACAACAAACGTCAGAACAATGTAGAAGAACAGGAGGAATATGATGCATTGGCAAATAGGCGACACCAAAATCACGAAGATTGAGGAAATCGTATATCCGGAATTTTCGGATGTACTTCCGACCGCAACCCCCGAGGTCGTGAAAAAGGTCGAGTGGCTCTTTCCCCACTTCGTCACGCCCGAAGGCGCGCTGTCCCTGAGCATTCATTCGCTGATCGTGGACACGCCCGGTGCGACCGTGGTGGTGGACACCTGCATCGGCAACGGTCGCAACCGTTCCCCCATGGACATCATGAGCAATCTGTCAACCTCGTTCTTGGATGACATGAAGGCGGCCGGTTACGACCCGGACGGCATTGATTACGTCATGTGCACCCATCTGCATCTTGACCATGTCGGCTGGAACACGCAGCTGGTTGACGGCAAATGGGTCCCGACGTTTCCGAACGCGTCCTATCTGATGGATCAGAAAGAGCTGGATCTGTTTGGCAAGATTGACGACGAGATGCTCGCCAACCTGCCGGCCGATGCGGTGGACTTCTTCACCATTCAACGCCGCGTTTTTGAGGACTCCATGCAACCGGTTTTTGACGCCGGTCTGGCCAAGTCGATCGACGCGCCGACGACGATTTGCGAAGGGGTGCGGCTGATTCCGACGCCGGGTCATACGCCCGGCCACTGCTCGGTCGTGGTTGAGTCCAAGGGCGAGGCAGCCATAATTACCGGGGACTTCATTCACCATCCGATCCAGTTCCACGACCCGAATATCTGCACGCCGTTCGATATCGACAACACTATGGCGCTGGCAACCCGCTGGCGGACCTTTGAGCAGTTTGCGGATACGCCGACGCTGGTCATCGGCACCCACTTTGCCGGACCAAGCGCCGGCAAGCTGGTCCGAGACGGCGCCGGCTATCGTCTGGACGTCTAACGACCACCAGGATTAAAGGATTATCCTGATAATCTGACAATCCTGATCGAAGCAGGGTGGGTCCTCCCGGACCCACCCTGCTCTCGGGCCATGTCACGGCCCGGCTCTCATTGCACCTTGGCACCCTGCCGCGTTGAGTTCACTCCAGGAAGGCGGGAGCCTCCCGTTTCAGCATCCGCTTGATGGCGTCCAGATGGAGGACGGCTTGCCGGCGGTCCGCCTCAAGCTGTTCACACGTGTGACGACACACCTGATCGGAGACCCGTTTGAGCGGCAAGCCTGTTGAGTGGGCCAGCACCTGAACCATGCACGCCCGCTCCAGATAGTATAAATCGTCGAACGCGGTTGCCACGTCCGGCCCGGTCACAATCACGCCGTGGTTGGCGAGAAAGACAACCTTCCCATCGGCCAGCTTGTCCCTGAGCCGCTGCCCTTCCGCCTCGTCCAGGGCGAGACCGTTATACGCCTCTTCGTACGCAACCCGCTCATAGAAGCGCAGCGCATTCTGACTGATCCATTCGAGACGACCGCCGTCGATTGCGCACAGGGCGGTCGCATACGGCATATGGGTATGCAGCACGCACCGGGCGGACGGATTCCCGAGATGAATCTGGGAGTGGATGAAGAACGCCGTGGGCTCGACCTGCCATTTGCCGTCGATCACGTGGCCATCCGGGTCGACGACGAGCAGGTCGCTCGTCTGCAATTCGGACCAATGGATGCCTTGGGGATTGATCAGAAACCGGTCGGTCGTGCCTGGGACGACCAGGCTGAAGTGATTACAGATGCCCTCACTCAGGCCGAGCCGGTCTGCCCAGCGCAGTATGGCCGTGAGATCAATTTGTGCTTGCCGAAGGGCTTCGGTATGCGTATCCATAGTGGTCCTCGCAATGCTATCTCAACAAGTCAAGGTTAATAAAGTTGCGAATTCATTTCGGGCCGGGATTCCGCGTCTACTTTGGGATTGGCGGACTATTTTTTACCCAGCTATTCACGAGGCTGGGGAGACGAGAAAAAATCTCTCTACCAACGAGGACCTCGTCGACATAGCCCATGTGAAGCATATCTACGATTCGGCACAAGTAGGATTTTCCACATTCCCACCAAGTGTAATGAGCGTCGATCATCAAGTAGTGAAGGACGTTGATATCTTCTGCTGTCGCGAGTTCCTCAATTTCCATGCCGTCAAGCAAAGTCTCATAAACGCCATCAGCAACTCGACTGCCGAAGGTCGTTGTATAGTAATACTCCTTGATTTCCCAAACTGCGATTGGATTCACGACGGAAGGAAAGGCCCCGTCCATCCGCCGTGCGAATGTTCGAAGGGGGACCCTGTTGCTGGTGATTGTTGTCAAAGCCCTCGGATCATAGTCACAATCTTTTCCCTTCGCTGCTGTTTCAATCCTCAGTAACCTGCGGGTGAGACTCCCAGGAGAAATATCAATCTTTTCCAGCCGACTCTCGACCTTCTCTCGGGACGGTACGAGGATTTCTCCCCTGCCTCTCTCCGTGTAACCACATTCTTGGCCAATCAAGCGAACAAATGCCCAGAAAGACTTTGGTAATTTTATAAATCGGGGGTCAGGCGTCATGGTGAGGGAGATATTCTTTCAATAGGCTATAGGGATCAAGCTCAAGGGCTTTACAGATGCTGATCGTCTCAACGAAGGTAAGCAATCGCTCACCAGATTCATACTTACTAATGAAAGATTGGGGAGCATCTAATTTTTCGGCGAGATCTTCTTGGCGCAAGCTGACCGTACGACGACGGTCTCGTAGAAGTTTACGTAATGCCTCTTCCTTTGATGAGTATCGATCGCGTTTCATAAATCCCAATATAGGATACGCTTGACAGGTATCCCAAATCAGGATGTAATGTGGGCATGCTAGCGGTCAAGGAAGAAACGCCGGATATGTTTTACGGCACTGAGTTTCAACATGTGACACCGTTCAGGACTCAGTTACTCAAGTGGATCGGTAACAAGCAGCGCTTTGCACACCAGATCGCATCCTATTTTCCGACAGACATTCGGACATACTTTGAACCATTCCTGGGAAGTGGGGCTGTTCTTGCCACTTTACAGCCTCGACAGGCCGTTGGCTCGGATGCCTTTGGCCCACTCATGGAGATATGGACAACCCTTGCCACTGATCCCGCGAAAGTCGTTCAGTGGTATAGGGCAAGATACAAGGAGTACTTCGCGTTCGAGAAGCCCGCTGGGTATGAACGCATTAAAGCCCGGTATAACGCCAGCCCAAATGGAGCGGATTTACTCTTCCTGTGCCGAAGCTGCTACGGCGGAGTCGTGCGGTTTCGGAAATCTGACGGATACATGTCAACACCGTGTGGCGCGCATACGCCAATCACGCCGGGGTCGTTCGCCCAACGGGTACAGATATGGAGACGCCGGCTTGTCGGCGCGACGTTTATCAAGATGGACTTCAGCCAAGCCCTGCGCAAAACAAAAAGAGGAGACTTGGTATACTGCGATCCACCGTATACCCAAAGCCAGACAATTTTGTACCAAGGCCAGGGATTTGATTTGGCTCGGCTCATGGATGAGATCGTATCCTGCAAAGCACGCGGGGTGCGGGTTGCACTCAGCATTGACGGCAAGAAGAAGTCAGGACAGATAGACTGCGCTCCAGACATCCCGCAGGGACTTTTCGAGCGAGAAGTCTTTGTGAACTGCGGACGGAGTATGCTCCGCCGATTCCAGCGCGAGGGCGAGTCATTAGAAGACGAAGTCGTTCACGACCGGCTTCTGCTCACCTATTGATATCCCTTCCTGGCTCCGATTGTACCGTTCTTTTTATATCTCCATCTATCTACAGGGCTTTTAGGTCCCTGAAATAAACTGTTTGACAGGCCAGTTTCTCCCCCTCCCCTAGTCGGCAGACTGGGAGAGGGAAAAGAGATAAGAAACCTACGGGTCAACCCGCGCCGAGGCGTAGCCGCTGACGACCTCGACCCCATCTTGGTTGACGGTCGAGACATCCAGATCGACGATGTGACCACCCTCTTCTTGGCGGATGGCCTTTACTGTGGCTTTGGCGGTCAGGGAGTCGCCGGGCCAGACCTGGCGGGTGAAGCGCACCCCGTATTGGGTGAGGCGACCGTCGCCTACGTAATTGGTCAACATCTTACCGGTCATGCCCATCGACAGCATGCCGTGGGCAAAGACGGACGGATAGCCCGCCACTTTGGTGACAAACACTTCATCGGTATGGACCGGATTGTAGTCGCCCGATGCGCCTGCGTATTGGACGAGTTGGGTGCGTTTGAGGTCTTCGACCACTTGTTCTTCGTGCGTATCGCCGACTTTCAATTGACTTGCTGATAATGCCATAGCTTCCCTCCTACTGATCTACCGGACGCTCTGTTTGGACGCCCACGCTTCGGGCGGTAACAACGAGTTCGCCGCTCTGGTCGCGGTACTCGGTGACGGTCTCAGAAAAAATCAGCTTGCCTGAACGCTTGCCCTGTTTCTCCCATTTCTTGCCCGGCTTCTCCGTGGCGGTCAGGATATCGCCCGGTTTGGGATGGCGGTGGTATTCATAGTGCTGTTCGGCGTGCAGACCACCGCCACCACCGCCCCCGCCACTACCGCTTTCTTTTTTTACACCCGTGGGTTCTTTTCCCGAGCCGAACCACGGCTTGCCGGGTTTGGGCCGCAGAAAATAGTCGGGATCAAATTGGGCACTCGCCTGGACAAAGGTCGGCGGGGCAATGACGGACCCAGGCTCGGTTGTCTTGGCATACTCTTCGTCGGCATAAATCTCGTTATAATCACCCACGGAACGAGCAAACATGAGTATATGGCTCGCTTCGACAGGGAATTTTTCTACTGCCATTGGTGTCTCTCCTTTTGTGGTTATTGGCGAGTGAGGCGGGTGTACACAGGCCCCCTCACCCCGGCCCTCTCCCAGAGGGAGAGGGAGATTAGGCTAATTGTTGAGATGTTTGCCGTAGAACAGCAGCACGCGGTGCCACATGTCTTGGGCCGGCACTGGACGATAGCTCTCCCGGTAGTCGGCAAAAAAGGCATGCCCGGCGTTGGGATACATGCGCATCTCATACGTCTTGCCATGCTTGTCGAGTTCTTCTTTGAGACGCTCGGCGTGTTCTGGCGAAGGGTTGGGGTCCTCTTCACCAAATAAGCCCAGCACGGGGCAAGACAGCTCTTTGACCAGGTCAATAGGAGAGGTCGGGCGGGTCGGCGGAAAATCGTCCTGAATGATAAAACCGCCGGCAGAATCTACCGCCGCATCAAGATTTTTGCTCGTGCAGCCGAACATCAGCGTGTACCGCCCACCGGAACAAAAGCCGATGGCGCCAACTTTCCCGTTGGAGTCAGCCCGGCCCTTGATATGCTGCGCTGCTGCGTCCAGGTCGGCCATGGCCTGAGAGTCCGGTACGGAGAACATCACCTTGATCACATCGTTGATATCGGTCGGGTCGGGATTGCCCTCGCGCGTATACATATCCGGTGCCAGCGCAATATAGCCTTCACGGGCAAAACGGTCGGCCACGTCTTTAATATGATCGTTTAAGCCAAAGGCTTCCATAATGACGATCACACCGGGGTGCGGCCCCTCTGTGGTTGGCTGGCTCAAGTAGGCATTGACTGGCGTATCGCCCTGGCCGGGATACTGCATCATACTGGATTGAACTTCCGGTGGTCTCATGACGTCGCTCCTCCTCTATGGATAGTGAGATTATGCTACCGGGAGCATATGTCTTGCCCCTGCAGGTTTCAAGTCTCGTGGGTACAACGAAGGAGGAGAGCGAAGCTTGTGACCATGCAGAGAAGGTGGTAGGACGCAAGGCAACGCATTGCGATGAACCGCTGAATTAGGGAGGGACGAAAATGAGTCGCGCCTATAACATTATTGATTCAGACGGCCATGTTTTAGAACCGCCCAATTTTTGGGCCGACTATATTGACCCGGCCTACCGGGACCGCGTGCCCGAACTGATTGTCGACACGGACGGCAAAGAGCGCCTGCGGATTGAAGGCCGCGTGCTGGGCGGGCAAAAAGGGTTGGGCTTTGCCGGTGCCATTGGTGCGCGGGACGGTCGGGCTTCGACCGATATTAAATACACCGAAGGCCGCAAAGGCGGTTTTGATCCGCACGCGCGTATGCCGGACATGGAACTGGACGGCATAGACGCCGTTTTTCTGTATCCCACCCTGGGCCTTTTTTCCGGCGCGATAGAAGACCCTCAACTCGCCGCGGCCACCTGCCGGGCGTATAACCGCTGGCTGGCCGATTACTGCAAGCCCTATCCTGACCGGCTGTTCGGGGTGGCCATGCTGCCGATGCAATCCATTGAGTTGGCTATCGAAGAAATGCGCTACGCCCGGAATGAACTTGGGATGCGGAGCGGTTTTCTGCGTCCCAACCCGTATAACGGTCGCATGCTGGGACATCGAGATTACGATGTCTTCTGGGCCGAAGCTCAAGAGCTCGACTTTGCCATCGGCATTCACGAGGGGACGGGTGGGATGCCGGCGGCGGGGGCCGACCGGTTTGAGGAGCTTGCCCCGCGCCATATTGTTTCTCATACCGTGGAGATGATGCTGGCGAGTTTGAGTATTATCTGGGACGGTGTGTGCGAGCGTTTTCCGAAGTTGCGTATTGCGTTTTTGGAGTCCGGCGGGGGTTGGATTGCTCCCTGGCTGGATCGTATGGACCGCCACTGTGACGATCATGGGGTGTTTACGGATTCGCCCCTCACGCTGCTCCCGAGCGAATATTTCAAGCGTCAGTGCTGGATCTCGTACGAACCGGTTGAGGGCAGCTTGGCCTATCTGGTTGACTATGTTGGCGCTGAAAAGATTCTGTGGGCAACCGATTATCCGCACCCGGACGGCTTCTTTCCTGGGGCTCCTCAAATGATCGCGGATAAACTATCGGATGAGAACAAACACAAGGTATTGGCGGAGAGTGCGAAGCAGTTTTATGGGCTGAGTTAGTTGTTGCGGACAGACGTGTGTCGATCTGAGTGCGGTTCCTGGTTCAGCGTGGTTTATCGCGGCAAAGGTGCAAAGTGCATGCTGATAACCAGCCAGGCGCCATCGACCTGCACATAGGTCAGCATATATTGGCCGGGAATCATATCGACGGGCTCTCCCTTGAGTTTCCGGGTGAGTTGATAGTGGCCCCACGCCACCCCGGTTGTCCCGGTCATGCGATATCTCGGGTGGACGATTTCGAGCACGGCATGTTCCTGTTCGTCGAAGTATTCCTGAACAGCCTGTCGGAATGCCTCCTTGCCCTCGATGGGAAACGGTGAGTACAGTCCATACAGGACGATCTTTTCGTGGACAGTGGCAACGGCCGCGTTCAGGTCTCCGGTATTAAGGGCTTTCATCTCGGAGCTGAAAGCGGTAATGAGGGCCTCGCGCTCCGATTGCCCGAGGGCCGCACCCCACAGCAAGAGGCTCCAGGCACAGACAAGGCATATTCGTAGAAGAGTCATTCTCAGCGCGCTCCGGTTTGCCCGCATTACAGCGGAGAGAAGTCCAAGGCAACTACCAGCCATTTGCCTTCCTCCTTGGCATAGGTAAAGGTGTAGCGGCCATGCAGTATTCTTCGCGGACCAACCCGGGGTTGCTCGCGCACGGTGTAATGTCCCCATGCCAGCCCACTCGTTTCGATAACGAAAAATTTTGCATTTACGGAATGCCATTTGACATAGTCATGGTTCGTAAAATAGTCCTGCACGAGTTGTTGAATGGCGGCTTTCCCTTCGACTGCAAAGGGAGACAACGTGCCAAATAAGACAACATTCTCGTGCGCTGTCGCCGTGAAAGCAGTCGGGTCTTGTCCATTGAATAATCGGATATCAGCCTCAAAAGACTGTTGGATGTCAGTCAGGTCATCTGCCCAGACAGACACGCTTCCAAACAGCAGACTGATTCCCAGCAGGCTGATTCCCATAACGAGACTGCGGCGTAACCCACTCATAGCACATCTCCGGCTAGCTTCTTCGGAGTACCCCTTCCGGTGTCGCCCGTAGGCGCCGCATCTCAGCAGCCTGGGAGCAATGCGGATCTTCTCAATACAGCAGCGTATCTGTCGCGTCAAAGCTCCAGAAGAGTGCTCCGTACGGCGTACGGATTGACCTCCAATCCGTGGATAGGAATACTATCCCAGGTCCCGGCAAGAGATCAAATGGCTGAGCAGCACAGAACCAACATTAGAAAATTCGTTCGATTCGTGTTAGGAAAGCTTGCTCTGACCTATACTGGGAAAGACGCCGGAGCTGTCTGCTCTGGCAGAGGAGGGAGTTTATGCAGGGTCTCGAAGGTGTCAAAGTGCTGGAACTCGGCCATCTTGCTTCGGCAGCATACGCGACAAAACTCATGGCCGACCTGGGAGCGAATGTCGTCAAAGCCGAAGAACCAGGCGGCGACCGGGCCCGTTGGCGCGGGCCTTTTCCAGGCGGCACAGCAGACCCGGAGCAGAGTGGTCTCTTTTTATACCTCAATACCAACAAGCGCAGTGTAACGGTTGATTTTGCGCAAGAGAAAGACCAACTCTCTGAACTCTCCCGGCTCGTGCAGTGGGCGGACATTCTGATCCATAATTATGCGCCGTCGCGCATGACCAAACTGGGCATTGATTATCCGACCTTTCGTGCCCTCAACCCTCGGCTGGTGATGTGTTCGATCACACCATTCGGGCTGACCGGTCCGTATACAGACTATCATGCCTATGACCTCACCGTTGCCAATGCCGGCGGCTGGGCCTGGTTGAGCCCTGGTGCCTCAGACTATCCGGCCCTGCCTCCACTCAAGGCGTATGGCCATCAGACGGAATTCCAAGGCGGGCTGGCTGCCACGGTCACTACGCTGGGCGCATACTATCGGGCGCTGGCAACCGGGCGTGGGGAACATATTGATCTCGCCGTTCAAGCCTACGTGTCCTCCTTCATGGAACAGAGCTTCGTCCATTACACGTACGGGAAGAAGGTCGCTTCACGCTTGGGCAAACGGCTGCTGTATCCGTGGGGTATTTATACGTGTCAGGACGGTCTCATCTTTCTGGTTATCGCGGAAGAAGATCAATGGGAGCGCTTGGTTGACCTCATGGATAATCCGGAGTGGGCAAGCTGGGAGATTTTTCAAGGGGGTATAGACCGGGCCAAGAACCAGGACGTGCTCAAGATGTATCTGGATGAGTGGTTCCAGCAGCAGCAGGTGCATGAACTGTTTCGGATGGGCCAAGAGCGACGGATCTGTTTTGCACCGGTTCATACCATGCGTCAGCTTGGTGAAGACAAGCATCTCCGCGCGCGCCAGTTTTTTGTGGATGTCGAACATCCCAAGGCAGGCAAGTTGACCCATCTCGGTGCCCCGTACCAACTGCGCGAGCCGTGGTGGCAGATTCGTCGCCCCGCCCCTCAGCTGGGTGAGCATAATGCCGAGGTACACACTGAACTCCAAAGCATAGCGCCGCCCCCCACTCCCCAACCTCCAATCCCCAATCCCGGTCTTCCCTTAGCCGGCGTGCGGGTGACTGATTTTACCTGGGTCTGGGCCGGGCCGTTCGGCACCATGCATCTGGCTCACCTGGGGGCTGAGGTGATTAAGGTTGAATCCAACGCACGGGTGGATATTACCCGTCGGCTGCCTATTTACCCGAAGGATATGAAAGGCGGGGTGAATCGCTCCGGTATTTTCAACGAGTGGAGCATGGGCAAGAAGAGTCTGCTCCTCAACGTCGCCAAACCGCAGGGCATACAGATTGTCAAAGAGCTCATCAAGCAGAGCGATGTGGTGGTGGATAATTTTGCGACTGGTGTCATGGACAACCTTGGTCTCAATTACGATGATTTGAAAAAGATCAAGCCGGATATCATTGTGGCCTCGATCTCGGGTTTTGGCCATTCCGGACCGCAGAAAAAATATATGGGCTATGGTCCGGCTATGGCTCCGGTCAGCGGTTTATCGTCCCTCACCGGCTATCAGGGCGGCTCGCCACAAGAGGTTGGGATTTCGTATGGCGACCCGAATAGCGGCATTCATGCCGCCGCCGCAATCTGCGCCGCGCTGGTCGCCCGAAAACGCACCGGCCAAGGTCAGTATATTGACGTGTCGCTGCTTGAGGCTGTGGCCGCTCTGGTGTCCGAAGGCTGGATGGACTACGTCATGAACGGCACCCAGCCAGAGCGCGACGGGAACCACGATCCCCTCATGGCTCCGCACAACTGCTTTCGCTGTGCGGGAGAAGATGCCTGGGTATCCATCGCGTGTGGCTCGGACGAAGAATGGCACGCCTTGTGTCAGGCTATTGGCGAGCCCCAACTCGCCCTTGATACACGCTTTAGTACAGCTCCCAATCGGAAAGCGAACGAAGACGCGCTGGAAAAACTGCTGACCGAGTGGACCAGCCAACGCGACCGCTGGGCAGTGACGAAGATCCTCCAAGAGGCTGGCGTTGCCGCCTTTCCGGCGATGAGTGCTGCCGATCTTGTAGAGGATAAGAATCTGGAAGCACGCGGGGCGTTCTCGCGCCTGCCTCATCCGGAAGTCGGCCCCCGACTCCATATGGGTATCCCCTGGTTACTGACCGAATCACCCAACGGCGTCCGCACGCCGGCTCCGTTGCTCGGCCAGCATACGGACGAGGTGATGCAGAACGTGCTGGGATATGCGCCGGAAGAGATTGCGCGGCTCAAAGAAGAGAAGGTGCTGGATTAGTCGCGGCGTTTCATTCGCTTGTGATAGACAATGGCTCACGGATAACCTCACGTTCGTGGCGGGGTCGCCCAGTGACGGTGCAGCTTCCGGCTTCTGGCCACCGCGGTCAGAAACTCGTCTCGCCGCCGCCGCGATGGCATCTCAAGAATGTCTCGCACTGTGTGGGTCTCCCGTCTGTGCGTCACTCTGAATGTTTTCTTGTCCGCAGCCAGCGAAACCGTGTAAGACACAAGCATACTGGAGAGAAAAGATCAAAAGGAGGAGCACGATGGCAGGCGTATTAGCGGGAAAGATTGCGTTGATTACCGGAGCCGGTTCAGGGATCGGGCGCGCCTCGGCCCTCGCCTTTGCGCGCGAGGGCGCAAGCGTGGTGGCCAGCGATATTATTGTTGACGGGGGTGAGGAGACTGTCCGGCTCGTTCACGCGGCGGGAGGAGAGGCCCGCTTTCTTCAGGTCGATGTCTCCCAAGCCGCTGAGGTTGAGGGGCTCATCAGCCGGGTCGTCGAAACGTACGGACGCCTTGACTGCGCCTATAACAACGCGGGGGTCGAAGGGGAGAACCTGCTGACCGCCGAAACCAGCGAAGAGGGCTGGGACCGCACCATGGCGATTAACCTCAAAGGTGTCTGGCTGTGCATGAAATATGAGATTCTCCAGATGCTCAAGCAGGGCAGCGGTTCCATTGTGAACACCTCCTCGTCCTATGGCTTAGTGGGTGGCTACCGACTGCCGGCCTATATCGCCAGTAAGCATGGCGTGGTCGGGATTACGCGCGCGGCGGCGCTGGAATACGCCCAGAGTGGTATCCGCGTGAACTGTGTCTGTCCGGGCGCGGTTGAGACGCCTATGATCAGTCGGCTGACCAAAGGCCAGGCCGAGATGGCCGACAAGATCGCAGAAATGGAGCCGGTCGGCCGGATGGGCCAGCCAGGAGAAATCGCGGCAGCAGTTGTCTGGCTCAGCTCAGACGCGGCCTCATTTGTGACCGGCCACGCTATGGCGGCGGACGGCGGCTGGCTGGCCCAATAGTCCGTGCTGGTCTCAGGAAGAGACGGGGAGTCCGTAGACGCTATGGGGAGTCGGGTGAGCGGAGCGTAACTCGACATCCTCTATACTTTGTCAGACCGCATCCTCAACAGATATTGTTCTCGTATAAATCCGCGATAGGAAAGCACAGCCCATAGTCGTCCCACATCAGGTTGCCGTACTTCAGGGTGAAATCCGCAAACTTCTCCGGGTCGAGGTAGGCACGAATCATGGGGTTGCGTGAGGTGCAGAGAAACGGCTCGAAGTCTATCACTCGTTCGGCCCCATCACTAAAAGACAGCCTTAGCGTGTAGCCCGACAATCGCTCAACTCGCACTATGTCGATGACTTTATCTTCAGAGAGCTTCATCTGATCCTCTGAGTAATCGTCTGCGCTACGATCGGCTTGTGAAGAACGAAATAGTCTACCCATTTCTGCACTATCTCCTCTGCATACCGCTCAATCACGGTCTGGAAGTTCTTCAACTCCGCTTTGCTCAGCGGCCTCCTCCCCTTCACTGAGGAGTACACTATCTGGACCACCTTGCCGTTCTCTACAATGATCTCAGCTTTACTTTCTCGACCTTGACATTGGCCATGAACATGAATCGGCTCATGCTCATTTGAGTAAAACAAGACAATAATTCCAAAATACTCATAGAGTTTGGGCATCTGCCAAAAATTTTGCCAGCAGGGCGGCTTGGCTGCAAGGCGCTGTCACGTAGCCCACATTCGCTTTCGCTCCTTCTGGTCTCAACCGTGATGAGACTGGTCGTCTATCAGAACTCGCCCTTTGTCGTGAACACTCCTCTCACCCAAACCGCACCACGGTCTCCGGGCTATGCGCTACGACCGAGACAATTTGCCAGTGTTCGTCTGTTTTGCGCAGGGTGTAGGTAGCTCCCAAGCGTTCCAGCTCTTCACCGGTTTTGGTGTAGCGCACGGCCAGGCCGCTGAGGAGCGCGATACGATCCGTCAGCTCTTTGATCTGCATGTTCGTGACTTCGCTGCGCCCGTAATTCCGGCCTTTGAGGTCTTGGATAATCTGCGCGAAGAGCTTTTCAATCTCCGCTTCGCTTGAAAGCAGGGTCACGCCTTGGTCCGCGATGAACAGACACGGCGCGTGATAAAAAGGCACCATCGCCTGGGCTTCACCTGTATGAAAAGTGTCGAGATAGCGCGCGTAGAACTGTTTAATTTCCTCTTCTTGGTTTGTCATTGTTAGGCTTCTCCTTTCTGCATGTGTGGACTGGTTAAGTGCTCCAACTGCGTTAAATAGGCAAGCGCGTGGGTGTTGGTGTGGCCACACATCTCTGCGCTCGGGCGCAGGTTACGGCATACTGCCGGGCGTTCTGGCCGGCCAAATAACAGACACCGATTGTCCTGACTGAGATGTAGACAGCGCACCCCAGCCGGTTTGCCATGCGGCATCCCTGGCAGCGGGGATGAAATAGACGGGGCGATGCAACATGCTCCGCAGCCAATGCGACACTCCATAGGTATTCCCCGTCACTTGCTCCTGACGTTGCACCCTTTACCACCTTCACCGAGCCGGATACAAGCCAGAGCAGGATGAAGCCGCCCCCGTTTGCCTATCACGCGCCAGCTCACCTCGAAGACACCTTCGATCTTCTGGAGCGCTATGGAGACGACGCAAAGGTGTTGGCAGGCGGGCAGAGTCTGATGCCTTTGCTGAATTTCCGGCTGAGTTATCCGTCCGCGTTAATTGATATTAACCACGTGGTGGACCTGTCGCACCTTCAGCAAAAAGATGGGCAGATCCGCATTGGTGCGTTGACCCGACAGAGAACGATTGAGTTTTCGGAACTGGTACGTCGCCGGCTTCCGCTGCTGTATGAGGCAACCACGTTGGTCGGGCATCTGCCCATTCGTACACGCGGCACCATAGGCGGCAGCCTGGCCCATGCTGACCCCGCCGCGGAGTATCCAACTGTCGCCCTGGTTTTAGACGCTGAACTGGTCCTTCAGGGGCCGAGTGGACAGCGACGTATCTCGGCTGAAGAATTTTTCGTGAGCTATCTGACAACTGCCCTCGCTCCAAACGAAGTCTTAACTGAAATCTGCTTTTCACCCTTCCCGCTGACAAGCGGCTGGGCGTTTGAAGAGTTTTCCCGGCGGCATGGAGATTTTGCCGTTGTTGGCGTGGCAGGAGTGATTGATACGGATGGCGAGCAGTGTCGGACCGCGCGTCTGGCCGCCGCTGGAGTCGGGCCAACCCCAATCCGCCTGCGTGCCGCAGAGGACATTCTGGTACAGGAGGGCGTCACTGAACAGAGCATTCAGCGGGCGGCAGCCAAAGCAGCCGAACTCGTCGAACCGGATAGCGATATCCACGCCTCAGCCGATTTTCGGCGGCACTTAACCCAGGTGCTGGCCCGGCGGGCGATTCAGCGGGCACTTGAGCGCGGCCAGGAGCGTAGGGCATGAGCGAGCCGAACGAGCACAGCCAAGCCAGACCGATCACCCGCTGCCGACCGTGGCCAACGCGCAGGACGCAGCCCAGCCCGACGCGCCCGTGCTGCATGATGAGGCCGGGAGTAATGTCCTCTTGTCGCGCGAATTTGCCCGAGGCGATGTTGATACGGCGCTGGCAGGCGCGGCGGTGCGAGTGCGTGATCGTTTCCGTTTTCGGCGTCATGCCGCAGTGTGCATGGAAAATCGTGGCTGTCTGGCTGACTATCATGCCGGTACGAGTGAGCTCACGCTGCGCTCCGCCACCCAATGTCCGGGCTTGCTCCGCGACGCCTTGGCTGACCTGTTGGATATGCCCGAGCATTGCATTCGCGTGGTCGCCGCTGACGTGGGGGGCGGGTTTGGGGCAAAGTCTTCACTCTATCCTGAAGAGATTACCCTGTGCGCAGTCGCCCGACTGCTGGAACGGCCAGTGAAATGGATTAGCGACCGGCAAGAAGACCTCATGACTTCGACGCAGGCCTGGGATGAAATCGTGGATGCCGAATTGGGCCTCCAGGCCGACGGCAGCATTATCGGTCTCAGAGCAGACGTTATAACGGATATTGGCGCGTACTCAATTTATCCCTGGACGGCCACGGTTGAGCCGATCCAGACCATCAGCTTTCTGTCCGGCCCGTACCGGATGCCACACTACCGGGGACGCAATCGCGGGGTGGCCACGTGTAAGGCACCGATGGGACCGTATCGTGGGGTGGGGCGTCCGATTACCACCTTTGTGCTGGAAAGTTTGATGGACCGGGCAGCGCGCCGGCTGGCTCTGGACCCAGCCGAACTGCGGCTCAAGAACTATATCCGGGCCGACGAATTTCCATACAAAACACCGTCCGGCATTGTGTGGGATCAGGCCAGCCTGACCGAGTGCATGCAAAAGGCGCGGGACGTGCTGGATGCTGACACGACCACACGCTGGCGCACGCAGGCCCGCGCCGCGGGGCGCTGGGTCGGTATTGGCTTTGCCACCTATATTGAACTGACCGGGGTTGGGTCGGCTATTCCAGTCTCGCCGGGTATGCCGATTGCGACCGGGACGGAGGCCGCATTCCTTCGCGTCGATCCTGCCGGGACCGTCACTGCAACATTCAGCGTTGCCCCTCAAGGCCAGGGCCATGAGACGACGCTGGCTCAGGTTGTGGCGGATGCGCTGGGCGTTTCCTTCGACAGCGTTCGGGTGATATGCGGCGACACCGCACTCGCACCCCACGGGACGGGAACGTACGCCAGCCGAAGCGCCGTGTTGGCAGGTGGCGCGGCCATACGGGCAGGGCAGACGCTCAAAGAAAAGGCGCTGAAGATTGCCGGCCACATGCTGGAGTGCAATCCGGCTGATCTGGACATCCAGGACGGCCAGGTTTTCATCCGCGACAAGCCGGAACGCCGTCTGCCCTTCCGTGATGTCGCGAAGACGGCCTATGCCGGTCTGCGGCGGCTGCCCAAAGACATGGAACCGGGGCTGGAGGTCACCCGCTTCTACGATCCGTTCTTTGGGACGGCTTCAAGCGCCACCCACGTTGCGGTCGTGGAGGTCGATACCGAGACGTATGCCGTCACAATCAAGCGCTATATTGTGGTGGAGGATTGCGGCCGGATCATTAATCCGCTGATCGTTGAGGGCCAGGTGCGCGGCGGCGTGGCCCAGGGCATTGGGGCCGCGTTGTACGAAGAAGTGGTGTACGACGACGCAGGTCAACTGCTGACCGGCTCGCTGGTGGACTACCTCGTCCCAACCGCCTCCGAACTCCTGCCCATAGAAGTCCATCACATCGAGACGCCCTCCCCCACCACGCTGGGCGGATTTCGCGGCATGGGAGAGGGCGGCACCATCGGCGCTCCGGCCGCGATTGCCAATGCGGTCTCCGACGCCCTGTCTCACTTGGGCATAGAGATCAATGAGATTCCGATTACCCCGGAGAAATTGTTTCGGCTGGTGCGGGCGGCGGCCGACGAGCGTTAGTCTTCTTCCAAAGACTTTAGCATTACGTCCTCGTATACGAAGCGCCATTCACATCGACAATGGTCCCGGTTGCAAAATTTGCTTCGCCTGACGCGAGAAAGGCGACCATGGCGGCCACCTCTTCAGGCTTGCCCACTCGGCCAAGTGGGCTCTGCTGACGGATGGCTTCACCGCGAGGACTGGCAAGAATGGAGGCGGACATATCGGTTTCCACAAAGCCGGGCGCGACCACATACACAAAGATGTTATGCGGAGCGAAGGCCTGGGCCAGCGATTGGCTCATGGCATTGAGGGCAGCCTTACTCGCCGCGTAGGCCGGCGCTTTGGGCGTTCCCCGAAAAGCGCCCCGGGAGGAGATGTTCACTATTTGCCCGCCACCGTGCTCTACCATATGCCGGGCGGCCCAGAACATGACATTGGCCGGGCCGACCAGATTGGTATTGAGCGAGCGCTGCCACACGTCGTTCCATACATCATAGTCAACGCGGAGCGGCGGCTGCCACTCGTTGATGGCGGCGTTGTTCACAACAATCCGGAGGCCGCCCATCCGGCTGATTACCGCTGACATCAGCGCTTCTACGGCTTTTGCGTCGGCAAGGTCGGCTTGAAAGATATGATGAGCGCCGTCAGGTAAGGTCGCCAGGGTGTGCTCGGCGGCTGCCTGGTTTTGGTTGTAATGGATGGCGATACGCGCCCCCTCTTGGGCCAGTTTGAGCGCAACGGCTCGACCGATACCCCGTGACGCGCCCGTCACGAGTGCTACTTGCTCCGATATCGCCATACGCCTCTCTCCTTGTGTGCTATGCGGCTTGTGTCTCACGCTCAGCCACAAGCGCCCGGATTCTCGGGATGAGCTCTTGGCCAAATTCCGTTACGTCATTAAACGGGTCAAATCCACGGATGAGCACACCGCGCATGCCCAAGTCGTAATAGGCGGCGATGGATTCTGCGACTTGCTCAGGAGTCCCGACCAAGGCCGTGGTATTACCGCTTGCCCCGGAGATCTTCACAAGGCCCATCCACAGGCGTTCATCATAGACCTCTTGCTCGTCAGCCAACTGGGTCAGGCGACGGCTAAACTCGGCTTCGACCTTGAGAGGTAATCGAGGGCGAGACTCTTCTAAACGAGCCAGGATGCCACGCGCTTTGTCCCACGCTGCTCCCTCAGTCGGCGCGATAATCGGTCGGAGAGACACATTAAAACGGGGCTGGCGGTTATACCGTGCCGCTGCTGCGGAGATACGGTCTAGCATGGCTTTCACCGAGGCGCGTGGCTCGCCAAAGAGGGCATACACATCAGCATGCCTGGCTCCAACCTGAATCGCAGCATCAGAGGCCCCACCAAAATAGATGGGTACATGGGGCTGCTGGGCGGAGCGGACTTCAGAGAAAGCTTTCTTGACTGAGTAATAGCGTCCCTCAAAGTTGAATGGCTTGTCAGCCGTCCACATCCGGCGCAGGATCTCCAGATATTCTTCTGTCCGTACATAGCGCTCATCATGACTGAGCCAGTCACCGTCACGTTGTTGCTCAGCATCGGCCGTACCCGAAATGATGTGGAGCCACAGCCGTCCGCCGGTCAGCGTATCGCACGTGGCAGCCGTCCGCGCGGCGAGGGTCGGCATGACAAAGCCAGGACGGTGGGCGACGAGGAAGTTGAGCTGTTCGGTGTAGGCGGCAGCGTATTGTGCAACCTGAAAGCCTTCGGCAGAGGAAGACGTGTAGCCGACTAATACGGAGTCAAAACCGGCGCGCTCATGCGCCTGGGCAAAACGGCGGAGGTATTCTCGATCAATACCACCCCCAATGACGTGCACCGTGGCTCCACCACCCGGTGGGGCCACGCCGATCATACCAAGAATATTCATGGGCATACGACACCCCTTACTTCGTCTATGCTTTCTTTGATAGTTCTCTTCCGGGTGCTGGAGGGCGCTAAGGCCACAAACCGCCAATGGCGCTGTCCTATTGTGTTAATCCCGCTCAGCAACCCAACGGACCATAGCCCGAAATTTTTCCGCTCCGTCCTTGAGTGTGACTGCAACATCGGTGAGGTCGTCGTAGTAGCTTGTCTCAGAGTTTTCTTCTAATGCCAGGCCGGCCCGGTAGCTGTCGAGCGCCCCGCGTTCGAGCAGGTTCTTATAACGTTTCACCATTACCGGGTGGTTCTGCGACATGAGCCGGGCGATGTTCAGACTCTCACGATCAAGTTCTTCGTTGGTTGCGAATATACGTTGTACCAGCCCCCAGTTGAAGGCGAGTTGGGCGTCGATCGGATACGCTGCCATTGTTGCCAGCTTAGCGTTGTTCATACCACACACCTGGGCAAGCCGCTGTGAAATGCGCCGTCCAGGGTGTACGCCGTATTTGGCGTGATTGTCCATAAAAACCGCCCGCTCTGAGGCAAGAAGCACGTCGCAACACAGCGCGATTTCAAAACCACCCGTCACCGTTGGACCATTGACCGCACCAATGATCGGAAAGGGACACTCCCACATTGCCCGAAACGGATCGCCGGCAGGCGTGATGCCCCCTTTCAGATACTCATCGAGCTTTCCGATATCGAGCCCAACGGTGAACGCACGGCCCTCGGCGCGTAATATTACGGCTCGGACTCTGTCGTTATTCGGGTCAGGATTGCGCAGGGCAGTAATGCCGTCGAAGGCTGCTGCGATAGCCCGCATAAAGCCACTGCTGAGTACGTTGAACTCCTGCGGATTATTCATTGTGACGACAAAGAGTCCCTCGCCTCCATTCACTTCGTCTACGAGGACGCTCTCGTTGTCGCCGTAGCTGGCAATGCGTGTTCGATCGGTCATTTCATCACCTCCTGCTTCCTGCAGATAATCGGCCCAAAGTTTTGGTCCCAGCGTGGAAATCTGAGTTGTAGAGGGAATCGGAGAGACGGAAAAGCCCGGATATCCATCAACGGCAGGGACATGGGCCGTGGCATACGGGTTAGACACATCAGGGGAGGCAGGGTATTGCATTAGGGATTAGGGGTTGGGGGTTAGGGGTTGGGGACTCATGGCCCTTGCTAAGTCTACTCTGCAATCAGTAAGCATGGAGATGTGAACGGCGTGCCTGGATTCCTGCTCATCAGCCTGATTCTCCTGCCGTTACTCGGCTCGCTGGTGGCCTGGCCGGAGCGGTGGCGCCAGCGTCTGGCGCCGGCCTATAGCCTCGTTCCGATTCTTCAACTGCTGATCGTCATCTCATTCTGGACAACGGTCCAGGCCGGAGAGGGGATTCAGTGCTCCTGGCCGTGGGCGCCGAGCCTGGGGCTGTATCTGAGTTTTTCCCTGGACGGACTGAGCTGGCTCTTCACCGGTCTGATCTCGGGTGTGGGTGTGCTCGTTTTCGTCTATGCCACGTTCTACATGTCCGACGACCCCACTCTGTCCCGCTTATACCGTTTGCTGCTCTTGTTTAACGCCGCCATGATGGGCGTTGTTCTCGCCGACAATCTGGTCTTGTTGCTGGTATTCTGGGAATTGACGAGCGTCTCGTCTTTTCTGCTCATCGGTTTCCGCTCACACCGGGCCGCGGCGTGTGAAGGCGCGAGTAAGGCGTTTGGTCTGACTGCGATTGGCGGCCTGGTCATGCTGTTCGGCATTTTGTCGGTGTATGCCGAGCACGGGACCTTCGAGCTATCGGTCCTTCTTTCAAATTCCGCCTCCATATCTACGACAGCAGGGCTGTGCTTCTTAGTTGGTGCTTTCGCCAAGTCGGCCCAGTTTCCGTTCCATATCTGGTTACCGTCGGCCATGGAGGCACCGACCCCGGTGAGTGCCTACCTGCATGCCGCCACGATGGTCAAAGCCGGGCTGTATCTGATCGCTCGGCTGACGCCGTTGTTTGTCGACGATCCAACCTGGTCTGCCACGGTTACCAGTGTCGGTACAGTCACCCTGGTGTGGGGAGGCGTGTTAGCCTGCAAGCAGGTCGATCTCAAAGCCCTGCTTGCCAACTCAACCGTGAGCCAGTTGGGTTTGATCGTTCTCCTCCTCGGCCTGCAAACCGAGACGGCCCTCTTTGCGGCCGTACTGCATATTCTCAACCACGCGGCGTTTAAGGGCGCGTTGTTTTTAACGGCCGGGACGGTCGAGCATGAAACGGGGACACGCGACCTCCGTCAGCTTGGCGGCCTGCGTGCCCTCATACCGACCTTAACGGTGGCGGCGACATTAGCGTCACTGTCTATGGCCGGCCTGCCGCCTTTGGGCGGTTTTATCAGTAAAGAATTATTCTATGAGGGCGTCCTCGAAGTTGGCCCGCTCCTCACCATACTGGCCGTCACAGCCAGTTGTCTGACTTTTTTGTATTCTTTTATTTTCTTTCATGGGACGTTTTTCGCCCCGGCCTTACATCCACACCGGCAGCAGTCTCACGCGGAGCACCCCTCAGCGGTTGGTCTGTTCGTGCCCATTGTCATCCTGAGTGGCTTGGCCGTGATATTCGGGCTGGTCCCCAGTCTGGCTGAAGCACTGGTTACCCCAGCTTTTACCGTTATTCACGGTGCTCCACCCCAGTTTCATCTTGCCCTATGGCATGGCCCGACTCCGGCCCTGGGGTTGAGCATCATTACTATTGCCATTGGTGGCAGCGCCTTTTTGCTGCGGCAGCGTTTTCTTCAGGCCGTACGCGAGCGCCAGGCCGCGTATTCGTTCAACCGGCTGTACGCAGACAGTCTCGACGGCTTCACCCGACTCTTCAAATGGACGCGGGCGCTGTACATGACCGGCTCGGTGACCGACTATGTCCGCTATCTCTTAGTCGCCCTCATTGTAGGGCTGAGTATTCCCTTATGGCATTTCTTTGAGGTGACGCCGCTCCGGGTGGACCTGGGTGGCCTGGTTCTCCCGGAATACTATGAGCTGGGGCTGGCCGGGCTGATGGTGGTCGCTGGGGTCATGTGCTGCCGGGCCCACTCGCGTATTGTCCTCGTGCTGACGCTCAGTCTGGTCGGCGCGCTTATGTCGATTTTCTTCATACTCTTCAGCGCGCCGGACCTGGCCTTAACCCAGGTCCTGGTAGAAGCGGTCGGCCTCGTCCTGTTTCTCCTGGTCCTGCGTTACTTCTCGATCATGGTCGTTGCCCCTCAGCCACACCTAGCATATGCGCGTGGGCTCAATATCGGGATTAGCGTGGGTACGGGTCTCCTGGTCAGCGGGCTGCTTTTTGCTGCGACTGTCGGCCCCTCGCTCCCCTCCTCTATTCCGTCCTACTATCTGTCGAACAGTTATCTCCTGGCCGGTGGACAAAACGTGGTCAACGTTATCCTGGTTGATTTTCGTGGCTTTGATACTATGGGGGAGATTACGGTATTCAGCGTTGCCGTCTTTGGTGTCCTTGCCCTGGTTGAGCTGGGCGTCCGTGGGCAGCAGCCCTTGGGAACCATTTTTATTGTTTCCTTCCCCTCGCCTATTCTGCAGTCGTTTGCCCGGCTCACCCTCCATCTCATGCTGGTCTTTGCCATCTATTTGTTGCTGCGCGGCCACAATGCGCCGGGTGGCGGGTTTATCGCCGGCGTGCTCACCGCAGTGGCGATGACGTTTCAGATGATGGCTTTTCATGTGGAATCCTTCTCACAGGAAATGCCCTGGAATCCGCTCCGCATGGTCGTGGGCGGACTCCTGCTGGCTGCTGGTACCGGCCTTGGGTCTTTACTCGTTGGCCATCCATTTCTGACCAGTGCGATTGGCCATTACACCTTTCCGCTGCTCGGTGAGGTTGAACTTGTCACAGCCATGGGTTTTGACATTGGTGTATACTTGGTCGTGGTCGGGACCTCGCTTGGCATTATTCGCACCATTGCTGAGGATTAACGCGTGGAATTCATGATTATCAGCGTGATCGGCGTCCTCTTTGGCTGTGGGACGTATTTGATCTTGCAGCGGCATTTATTGCGGGTGGTCGTTGGCTTGTCGTTGTACTCACACGGGGCCAATCTCGCACTCATGGTCTCAGGAGGTCTGAAGCGGGGCAATCCGCCGCTGCTCACGACCGAGGCACCCTACGTTGATCCGCTCCCCCAGGCATTAGTCCTGACCGCGATTGTCATCGGTTTTGGCATGACGGCGTTTGCCACGGTCTTAGCCTTTCGAGTCAAACAAGTGTATGGGTCGGATGCAGTTGATGAATTGGCTGGGGGAGAAGAGTAGCCATGCCTCCAGACTTTTTCGTCCTCTTTATTATCGGCCCGGTTGTCACGGCGGCCTTGTTAGCCGCCTTTCATAAACGAGACATGTTTCAGCGTGTGGTGAGCCTCAGCGTCAGTCTGGGGCTGTGGGGGCTGTCGGTCGTGGGTCTGCTCTCTCTCCTGCAAAATGGCCAGCAGGGGATTGTCGTGCTGCGGATGGGCAATTGGGCAGCGCCCTACGGCATTATCCTGGTTGCCGACGTGCTGAGTATGACCATGGTCGTCCTGACCATGACGGTTGCGGTTGCCGTGGTGGCCTTCTCGCTGCGCACGGTTGAGCAAGCGCATCAGGAGTATTTTTATTACCCGCTCTTCTTTATTCTCATCATGGGCGTGAACGGCGCCTTTCTCACTGGAGACTTATTCAACCTGTTTGTCTTTTTCGAGGTTCTGCTGATCGCGTCGTTTGCGCTCATGGCCCTGGGCTCACAACCCGGCCAACTGCGAGAGACGGTCAAATACGTAGTCATCAACCTGATCGCCTCGACCTTTTTTCTGATCAGCCTGGCCGTGCTGTATCGGACGATGGGCACGCTCAATATGGCGGACCTGGCCTATAAGATTCAGATGACGTCCGGGGAGTTGGACCCAACGCTGACCATTCTGTCCCTGATCTTCTTGTTTGTGTTTGGCACCAAGGCGGCAATCTTTCCACTCTATTTTTGGCTGCCCGGACCGTATTTCCAGCCCTCAGCCGGACTGAGTGCGTTTTTTGGTGGGATTCTGACCAAGGTGGGCGTGTATGCCATCTTCCGCACCTTTACGCTGATCTTCCGGCATGACCCGTCTACTACCCATGAACTCCTGCTTATTCTGGCGGCCCTGACTATATTACTGGGCGTCTTTGGCGCACTGTCCCAGATGGATATGAAGCGCATTTTGTCCTACCACATCATCAGTCAGATCGGCTATCTCATTCTGGGCATAGGCTTGTTTACGCCGCAGGCCTTGGCCGGTGCCCTGTTTTATATGGTGCCGTACGTACTGGCGAAGTCTGCCCTCTTCTTGATTGCCGGCGTCGTGCAGGAAGCAACCGGCTCGACCCACCTCAAAGCGGTGGGGGGTCTGCAATCCCACTCAACACCCTTGAGTGTTCTCTTTTTACTGGCGGCCTTGAGCCTTGCCGGTATTCCTCCGTTAGCCGGGTTTTTCAGTAAGTTTATCGTGTTGCAGGCAGGTATGGAGAGTGGTCGCTACGGCTATGTGGGAATCGGGCTCTTGGGCGGCCTGCTGACGCTGGCCTCCATGCTCAAAATCTGGAATGGTATCTTCTGGGGCGAAGAAACAGGCGACCGCCGGCCAGTGTCGCTCCAACCACTCTTCCCCGGTGTTGTCCTGCTCGTCTTTTTTATTGTTGGGATCGGGTTATTTCCGGGCGTACTGTATAGTGTGGCTCAGGTAGCCGCCGCACAAGTCTACGATCCTCGGGTGTATATCACTGCGGTCTTGGGACCGGATGTCTTTTAATGCGTAGTTGATTGAGAGCCCTCATTTATGGTGACTCGTCTTTTTTTCAATATCAGCCTGGCTTTCGCCTGGTGCTTGCTGCAAGACGAGATATCCGTGCGGCAGTTCGTGATCGGCTTTCTGGTCGGCCTCCTGGTCATGCTGTCCTTCCCACGCTCCTTTCACCAAGAGCGTCGCTATTTCCGCAAGGTCACGCTCAGCCTGCAACTCGTCGTCTTCTTTGTGAAGGAACTCCTGATTGCCAATTGGATAGTGGTCAGACAGGTTCTGGCTCTTGAACTCAAAATACAGTCTGGCATTGTTGCCTACCCGCTGTCCTTGCAGAACGATGTGCTGATTACCTTGCTGGCGAATATGATCACCCTGACGCCGGGAACGCTGTCGGTTGAGGTGAGTCCGGATCGGCAGTTTTTATTTATTCACTTTCTCGATGTCGATGATGTGGAGGAAGAAATCCGTATCATTAAAGACGGATTTGAACGCTATCTCTTGCTCATTGCCCAATGATTACGCCATTTGTTTCCGTTGTCGTGTTAGTCGGAATCACGCTCTCGATCTTACTCAGTGCGTATCGCGTGCTGCATGGACCCACGGTTCCCGACCGGGTTGTGGCCCTCGATAATATTTCGATCAATCTGGTTGCCGCTATTATTGTTATTTCGATCCGGGCTCAGAGTGCGATGTATATCGACGTTGCCCTGGTGCTCGCCATTCTCTCATTTTTAGGAACAGTCGCAGCAGCCAAATATCTGCTGAGAGGAACGGTTATTGATGGAAGTCCCTTACACACTCGACGTCCTCGTTAGTGCCCTCTTACTCATCGGCTTGTTTTTTCTCCTGACCGGGACCTTTGGCTTGTTACGGCTGAAGGATGTCTACACGCGTATGCACGCAACGAGTAAGAGCACAACGTTTGGTGTGGTCGGGGTAGTCCTGGCTTCGCTGCTCTACTTTCGATATTTGGGGCTGTCCTCGGGCCTGAAAGAGTTCCTTATTGTCATCTTTCTCTTTCTCACCGCCCCGGTTGGGGCGCATATGATCGCCCGGGCCGCCTACCGTACAGGCGTTTCATTATGGCAGGGCGGCGCGGTTGATGATTTTAAGAAATGGCAGGATGAAAATCAGTAGCGCAGTACGTTTAGTGTAGTCCTGGCATCACCTCTCTGGCAAAGAGTTCCATCGAGCGCTGACTCTTCGCCGGGTCAAGGCCGGGGAGGTGCATGCCTAGAACGAGGTGCGTTGTGCGCACGTCTTTTGTAAACCGCTCAATCTCACGCCCGATTTCTTCCGGGGTACCGATCATCGGGCTGGCGAGTAAGCGCTCGGGATGCTTCCGCAATTCGGCAGGAGACGGCAATTGGCTGAACTGCTCAGCGCCGGAAAAGTCCTTTGCCTCGGACAGCCAGCGGCCATACCAAGTCAGCATATAGTGTAGATGTTCCTGGACTTCATCCCAGGCCTGATCGTGGCTTGGGGCGGCATACGCCCAACGCAACTGCGCCGCATGGTAATCTTTGGGATCGCGCCCATGCTGGCGCAGCGCGGCATCATACGCTTCCTGGGCTGCTGAGGCCCCGCCGCCGAGAAAGTGACAGCCCATGCGTGCGGCCCGCTCAATCGCCTTTGGCGCGTTGGCGCCGATCCACAACGGCGGATGGGGGCTCTGAGCCGGTTTGGGCTCAAGGCGAATATCCTTCAACTGATAGTGTTTACCTTCATAGGAGAATGGGTCCTGAGTCCAGATTCCTCGGATGACCTCAACTCCTTCCTCCATGCGCGAGCCGCGCTCCTCACGCGGGATGCCATAGCCAGCAAACTCGGCAGGGGCATACCCCTGCCCCAATCCCATGTCAAAGCGCCCGTTGGACAGGATATCCACAGTTGCCGCGTCTTCAGCAACCCGCACGGCATTGTGCAAGGGTAAGAGGAGAAGAAATGTCCCAATACGCACCCGGCTCGTCATAGCGGCAAGCGCCCCGGCAATCGGCAGCAACGAAGGCGAGTAACCATCTTCGGCAAAGTGGTGTTCAGTCAGCCAAATCGTGTCATAGCCAAGTTCCTCGGCGACCTGAGCCTGCTGCAATTGCTCAGCATAGAACTGTGTAAACGGCTTGCGCCATTGGGGGGGATTCCGAAAGGGAAAGAGTAAACCGATATCCATAAAGCTCTCCTTTTGCCTTTTGCTCACTTGAGCCAGCTTCGTTCAAATCAAATGTGGTGAAGGGCTAGAGCAGTCCTGCTGCTCGCATGGTAGCGATGGCCGCTTCGTCATAGCCGAGTTCCGTCAATACCTCAGTACTATGCTCGCCGAGAAGGGGCGCAGGTCGAAGCGGGACATCCGAAGCCGACAGTTTTATGGGATTGCCGGCCATGGTGTAGGTGCCACGGGTCGGATGATCGAGTTCGAGTATCATGTCCCGTTCGCGCAAATGCGGATCGTTCATGACTTCGCCCGTGTCCTGACACGCCCCGCACGGCACCCCAGACTCGGCTAAAATCTGCATGACTTCATGTTTCGGTTTTTTCGATGTCCATTCTTCGATAAAGGCGTTCACTTCATCGGCACGCTCAACCCGTGCCTCGGGTGTGTGGTAGCGTGGGTCGCCAATCAGGTCTTCCCGTTCTATGGCTCGCAGCAAGGGTTCCCACATCTGCTGCTGGGCAATAATGAAAACATAGTCGTTGGACCCTCCGGGATGGCAACGATACGTTGTGGCAGGGACAAAGGCGCCGAGTTGATTGCCGGTGCGTTCAACCGGCTTTCCATAACGCTGGTGATCCCGCAAGCTGACCCGAACCAGATTCACCACCGCATCCTGCATGGACACTTCGACCTGTTGGCCTGCCCCTGTGGTGTGGCGCTGCATGAGGGCCGCCAGGATGCCGATGACGCAGTGCATGCCGGTGCCTGAGTCTCCCACACATGACCAGGTGACAGTTGGCGGATTGTCAGGAAAACCGGTCACGCTCATCGAGCCGCCCATCGCTTGAGCGACGGGTTCAAAACTCTTGAACGAGCTATACGGCCCATACGAACCAAAGCCTTTGATACTGGCATACACAATACGGGGATTGAGGTGTTTAAGGGTGTCATAGCCAAACCCAAGCCGTTCCATGGTGCCGGGTCCGAAGTTCTCCAGCACGACATCCGCGGTTGCAACGAGTTTTTGAAAGGCTTGCTTGCCTTCCGGCTGTTTGAGATCAAGCGCGAGGCTGCGCTTGTTGGCGTTGAAAAAAAGGAAGAAGAGACTGTCCGTACCAGGCTGGTCGTTCAGACTCACACGGGCGATATCACCCCGTCCGGGTGGCTCGACCTTGATCACGTCCGCCCCGAGCCAGGCTAAAATCTGGGCACACGACGGGCCGGCCTGGTTGTGGGTCAAATCAAGAACCCGGATACCATCAAGCGCAGTGCTCATTGTCTCATTCTCCCTTCCATAGTGTCACTCGCCTTTCCCCCGGTCTGGAGACCCGCTTGGGGCCGCGTCAGAAATACCAGGCCAGCGTCAGCGACAGATTGACCTCGTCGTTATCGACCCGCACTGGAACAAAGACCCCTTCGTCCTTCAGGTTGAAAGAGACCCAGTCTTCGGCCAGATACCCGGTATAGCGCACCTCGCCCCTGAGGCCGAGCCGCGAGCCGAACATCTTTTCCAGCCCCGCGCCGCTCGTCCACGCGGTAAAATTCTCGTTATGGGTATTGGCGCCGGTCGTGAACTCGTCGGTCTGGCACCACTCGGACGTGAGACAGCCGTGAAAACGGACGCGGAGGCGCGTCGCCACACGTCGTACTCCGGCCAGCAGCCCGAACCCATACCCAGTCGCGTCAGCGGAGTCACGGTCGCGGTTCACCTTCCCGCTCTGGGAGGTCATATTGAGCGGACTGGTATTGTCCACGGTCTTTTTATACGAGGTGTCCAGCCATTCTGGGGTGCCGGTGATACCCAGGTAGAAGCGCCCCTCGTCGGCGAGTGCCGCACCGACGACACTCGGGCTTGCAAGAATGACACCCGCTAGCAGCACCCAAGCCACAAGCGGTTTCCAGCACGAGCGCAAGCACGCGGGAGACAATCTCGGTCTGCTTCTGTCTTGCTCCACTCCGCTTGTAATGAGCGCACTGCTCATGGTCTCATGCTCCCCTTTTGGCTTTTTCTGGATATTCAAAACATTATTAGCAGTTTGACACCTCATTCCGCGTGGTGCAAATCAGGCTGGAGAAGCGGGACCCGCAGTCAGAGTTGGAGAAAGCAAAGAAGACCTTGCATTGATGGGCGTCTCGGCAGTAGGTGCCGCGGAGCATCAGCTAGAAATGTCGGATTAGCTGGAGGCGTAAGCCGACATCCCCGAGACTGACTAACGCAGATGCTCGGCGTAACTAGCCAAACGACGGCGGATTTCGAACTTTGGAAGCCGGCAGCGCGGATGCTTCGCAATAGCGGTCAAGCCGTCGTACAGGTCCCGGATGCCCACCACATCAGCGTCGCGCATCTCATCGAGGAGCCACAGCACGCCGTGACACTCGACCGTCTCATCAGCCGCGAGCTGACGAAGCGCTCCGTCACCGCTCAGCAGAATCCAGGACCGGGTTTGCGCGAGCACAAGGGCGAAGCAATCAGGAAGGGAAAGCGCAGGCTCTCGCCGCCGATAGGCGAGAGCGCTTCGTACACCGTCGCCGTCCAACTCCTCAACAGCAAGGCCAAGTCGTATCAACTCTTCGCCACCCCAGTTTTTCAATTCGCGTTCGTAGAGCAGATCGGGGACGACGAACCGGAACGGCAGACGGAAGCTGGCCTCCAGCAGGGACCCGCGTTCCAGATCAACCAGAACGGAGGTATCGGAGACCAGCACGTGCATAAGACTCAGTGTCCAGCCACCTCGTGTGCAACAGTCGGCGGCTCCTCCATTCGCCGGTTCAGTTCATGCACCGACGTTTCAAGCACCTCCGCGGCCTTGGCCTCGGAAATCGCCCCTTCGGCAAGTGCCCGGAACGTGAGGCGCTCGAAACGTTTCGGCTCCTCACCTGTCCTTGCGTACGGCTCTTGGTAGGGCGGAGTGCGCCACCCGAGGCGGGTGAAGTCATTGAACAATCGCCGGAACAAAGTATCGCTGAAAATACCAAGGTCCTTGCAGCGATACGTAATCGCCTGAACACTCGTGCCAAAGAGTTGCTTCAACTCGAACAGCTCACCCCACCCGATTGACGTGCGGTGCTTCCCAATCTCTTCCCATAGAGCGTCGGCCGGCATCAGGAAGGCCCCGGCAAAGCGGTGCGCGGCCTTCTCCTCGTCCACTCTGGCCGCCACCTCCATGACCAAGTGCCCAAGCTCATGAGCCAGGGTGAAGCGCTGGCGCTCCCCCCAGTCCTTGCGGTTCACGACAATGACGGGCACCGCGTCTTTACCGGTACGGCGGACACGCGCCGTCAGGCCATCGATATACGTGAGATCGAACAGCAAGGTCTTGATCCCCTGGTCTTCCAGGAGTTCGACAACATTCGGAATCGGATCGACACCAAGGCTCCAGTGGTCCCGCAGGCTTCGGGCTGCACGGTCGGCCTCGGCAACATCACTGATGACGGGGTACGGAGCCTCGCGCGGACTGTGCCATTCCACACTATGAAGGTTCAGCAATTCTTCCACCAAAAGGTAACGCTCCAGAAGATGCAGGACCTGGGCTTCGACTTGGGATTCCTCTCGTTTGCTCGTAATCTTTTTCTTCCTGAACTCCACCGCTTCGAAGACCATGTCCTGGTCCCCAACCAGATAGTCCACCGAGACGCCAAGCGCGTCGGCAAGCGCAATAAGAACACCAGAGCTAGGCATGGACTCGTTGCGCTCATACTTCCCGATTGCCTGTGCCGTGACGCGGTTTCCAATTTTCACCGATAAATCTCGGAGAGACAGGCCAGCGGCAGAGCGAGACAGCTTTAGTCTTTGTCCTATCATATCTTATTCCTCTCTATTGAGAGTTTACAAAAACAGAGAAAAAAATCAAATATGTAAATCACCGACCTGCCCCCCTCCCCTGGAGGGAGAGCCTGTCCTGAGCAGAGCGGAGCGAAGTCGAAGGGGGCTAAGGTGAGGGGGTCCCTGGCTTGCATCCCATCTGCTCGCAATCGGCCAAGTGAAAATGGCCCGGATAAAACCAAGCTGCTTCTAGGGAAATTTTGTGGGGTTTATGGGGTTGGGTTACCGGAGGTGTGAGCGTCTAGTTAATCAATGGGGGATTGCGAATGGCGAGTCTCATAAATTTTTACTACTCTTCTCAATTCATCAGTAAAATTTGAATTGCGGCCAGCAAAATATGCAGAAGGAGAGTTCTTGTAGAAATCGAGTTCATTCTTGCATAAATCGTATGCGTCTTTCTCCTTATTCAATTTCAGTAGAGAATGCGCGTAGACTACAGCGAATCCGGGACGCTGTCGATCATGGCTAGCTATATCAAAACCCTTGTGGGCATAATCACAAGCACGTTGTGTTTCCTCCTTATTTGCATCCTTAAGACAGTAGATCGTCCAAGCAGCATTCATGTAATAGTGCGCTCCTGCTTGGTAGGCGTAAGGAGTACCATCGTATTTGTCTTTAACCATCTCCTCTCTATGAGAATGCCAGTATTGGAGAGCTTTCTCATAATAAGGAAGTGCAATCCTCGGTTGACTATGTAATAAACAAACATCCTTAGCTAGGTTATAGTACTCAGCATCGGTAAAACCGTCGGTAGACACACCCTCGCCGTTCGCCACAGCCTCGCCAAGAGTATACCAATCATCCATGAGCGCTTTCTCTGATATGGAGAAAAAACAGCGCAACTCATCGAGTATTCGCTTCTTGCTGCCGGCCTCAATTATGACTGATTTGCAACCAGCTTTCTCAATCCTATCAATCCCCAGGACAAAGGACGATCCTTGCTTATCGATCCGAGAAACATAGCTTTTGTGAGGGCCTCTGGTATTGCCTCTGGGACTGTACTGAAAACTTGTAGGAAATAGGCACGATCTATCGAGAGTATACAAATCTGAATGGTTGCCCAGAATATAATCATCGATATGCGGGAGCCCTGCCTCGTCTAAACTATCAACTGAAACAGCAAAGACTTTTCCGTCCTCTTTCCAGTGCTCCTTTTCTCGACAAGCGAACCATAAGGCAATAAGCGGCCTTATGGTAAAGTCGATAAATATAGTCTTTTTCCCAGTCTCACATCCATAATGCTGTACAATTGCTACTTTATCCCAATCTGTAAGAAGACTAGGACTCTCTCTGGAAAGGTCTCTTACGTATCCAGGTAGAGAATCAAAGGAATGAAAATCGCGTATCAGGTCTGAATGGTAGGAAAGGCAGTCCGAATCTGTTTGGCCTTTAAATGCGCGAGCCCATGAAGAGTATACCGGCCATGCACTGTTAGACTGTCCTCTAAACCTGTAGGCGTGCTCATGAGGGCGTAAAGATTCACACAGCTGTAGAAAATCATCCACTGTTTTTATTACTGGTTCCATCCAACGCCTCCCACAACACCGCCTCCACCAACCGCCCCTGCGTCTCATCACCCCTGGCAAGGATCGCTTCCAACCGGTCACACACCGCCATCAGTTCATCGACCTTGGCGACAATGCGGTGCTGTTCGGCGAGAGACGGGATATGAGGTCCACCTCGTTCTTGGGTGGGCCGCCCCCCGTGTATCCTCTTTCTCAGAACGATACGTATAGCGGCACCCAACTCCCCAGCGTTTATGCCAACGGAATAAACAACGACTTTCTGGGCTGGCCGTTGACCGCTCGGCTGATATGTCCCTGGCCGGTGGTATCGTCTGCCAAAAGAATTTCTCCCGTGCCGAGGACGCGCTTCGTGCCGTCGCCAATCTCGATCTCGACCGCACCCTCAAGCATGACCACATACTGACGCCGTGGCGCGTTGTGAAAATCGAGGTCATAGTCGCCGCCCGTTTCTCGAAAGATGACGCCGGTTGCCGGAATGAGATCGGAGAGTTGCCCGATCCGTCCGCCGTCTTTGAGCGGAATATCGACATCCTCAAAATGCGATTGGTTATCTGCCCCAGTATATACGCATGTTACTTTCATGCTGGCTCTCCTTTCCAAAAACGCTCTGAACTGTATGACACAGGCCCATTGAGTGTCAAATGAGACAGGCGTGAAGGGAATAGTGAAGGGTGCGCAGTGAGGGGCAAGGCGAGTGCAAATTTCGTTCGGCTTACCTGGACAGCGCTATAGCCCATGACTTATAGTTGTGCAGCTGAAGTCAGAACATAGAGGAGAATACTATGCGTGCGGTGGTTATGCTGGACCATAAGCTGACGGTTGAAGATATTCCCGTTCCAGAGCCGGGGCAAGGCGAAGTCTTAGTCAAGACCCTGGCGTGCGGTATTTGCGGCTCGGACCTGCATGCACTCAAACACACCGAAAAGCTGGTTGCAATCTCGGAGCGTTCCGGTGGGGTTTTTAATATGGACCTCAGCCGTGGAATCGTCATGGGCCATGAGTTCTGTGTCGAGGTCGTTGACTTTGGGCCGAATACGCAAAAAACGCTCAAAGCCGGGACGCGCGCGGTTTCCATGCCAATCCTCATTCGGCCAAGCGGTGTCGAGACAGTCGGCTATTCAAACGACAACCCAGGCGGCTATGGGGAGTATATGCGCCTGAGTGAAAAGCTGTTGCTCGCAGTCCCGAATGGCCTGCCCACGCCTAAAGCCGCCTTGACCGAACCCATGGCGGTTGGCCTGCACGCGGTTGAAATGGCGCGACTGGCAAAAGATGATGTGCCGCTGGTCATCGGCTGCGGACCTGTCGGCCTTGCCGTTATTGCGTCGCTGCGGATGAAAGGTGTACAGCCCATTATCGCTGCGGACTTCTCCCCCCGTCGCCGCCAACTCGCCGAGGCCGTGGGTGCGGATATTATCATCGACCCTGCCGAGCAGTCGCCGTATACCAGTTGGCAAGAAGCTGCGGTCTGGGCTGACCCGAGCACGGCGCCGCCTCAGCCGCCTTGGGCTTCAGGTCCTCCGCTGCGTCCGGCAGTCATATTCGAGTGCGTCGGCGTTCCCGGAGTCATTGATCAGATTATGACCGCAGCCCCGCAGGGCACGCGGATTGTCGTCGTGGGCGTCTGCATGGAGAAGGACAGCTTTGAGCCGATGTTCGGCATCAATAAGGAACTCAATCTCCAATTCGTCTTGGGCTATAGCGGAGAGGAATACGCGGCCACGCTCCACCATATTGCGGAAGGGGCACTCATGACCGACCCGCTCATTACGGACACGGTTGGCGTGGCAGGCGTCCCCCAGGCATTTCAGGATTTGGGCTCGCCGGAACACCACGCCAAAATTATTGTGGAACCCTGGCACTAAGATTTCAGGAGGAGGACAGCATGGCTGATATAGAGAATTGGACCCTACGGGGAGACTGGTTTGATGTGTGCAGTTGCGATATCGCCTGTCCGTGCGAATTTGCACAGCCGCCAACAAACAATCACTGTGATGGAGTCCTGGCCTACCATGTCCGAGAAGGGCTGTATGGTTCAACCCGTCTCGATGGGCTGAATATCATTGCCGTCGCCAGCTTCAGCGGCAATATATGGGCTGGTGAGGCAAAAATTTCACTCGGGCTGTTTATTGACGAGCAAGCCGACGGGCAACAGCGCGAGGCGCTCCAACTCATCTTTTCCGGACAGGCTGGCGGATTTATGGGCGGTTTTGCTCGCTCGGTCGGTGAGGTACGCGGTATTGAGTTTGTTCCTATCACTTTTGATATTGCCGAGGATCTCGCCTTTTGGAAAGCCGAGATTCCCAACCAGGTCACGGCCTTTGCAGAGGCGCTGACCGGACCGACCACACCGAAAGGGAAACGGGTTCAGCTGCTGAATCCACCGGGTTCCGAAGTTGGACCCGGCCAGATCGCGACATGGGGCAAAACGGTTGACAATCGGGTCAACGCCTACGGCTTTGAGTGGGATTGGGCGGGCAAATCGAGTAAGCACATCCCTTTTGACTGGACTGGACCGGCATAGGGGGAGGGGCACGGTGCCCGTACTGTCGCTTCTCTGGAACTGCGGGAATGGTGCTGAAATACCGAAATGGCGGGAGAAGACTCATGCAAGGGGGCTCATGAGTACTTCCCCCGCCACCGGAAGGAGGAAAAAAGAAGGAAGGATAAAAACATAGACATATCAACGCCTGTCAGTATTCAACCTGCCGCCCGGCTATTCGGATAAATATTCAACTTTTTCTAAAAAAGCCTGAGCCCCTCCGGATGTCCCTTTGGTATTCATCTGAAAGCCAAATCGACTGATTGGGGGAACAACAGTGTGGCCAAACTGAGTTCGGAAGGTCTGGTCCAAATCAAATTCAGTCACAACACGCTCCCCCACCGGTACCCCGCACGGTATACAGAAATAGCGTCCGCCGGTTTTATAGTAATTCCCGGTATACGCCTGATTTACCTGCTCTTTTTCTCCTAAGAAGAGGCCGATAGAGTACGGGGCATTCGGGACAAAGAGCGAGCCACTCTTTATTTTTTTTGTCCCAAAGGTTGTCATAACCGCAATGGGGACCGCGGTGATCCCATTGCTCCAATCCGCCCCGCGTGGATAGCGTTCGACACCCCAATGAATACGAATTCGCTTGACCTGGGACACATGCAAAGGCAGCTCGAACAGTCCTGATTTTTGTCGGGAGGTCTGTAATACGAGTCGATTATTTTTGAAGCGCGGCTGTAAATCTTCTGCATCAAGACGGAAGGTAAATCCTTGCTGCTTCAACCATCCCTCTGCCGGACCATCCGGGTGGCCGGAGAAATCAATCGTATGCAGAGGAACTGCCAGAGCAACGGCCTCAGAGAGTCCACACCACAGCAGACACAGAATTCTGAGAGTCCACACTGAGTAAACGTGCCAACAGCTGCGTGTCTGTTGGAGGCCGCGTTTACTCAGCATCACACGATTAAGGCTAGGTGTCTGCATATTTCTCCTGGTCTCGCCGTTTATCTTGATGATGAGCGGAGGCGAGCGCAAGGTCGCCCTCCAAATGGGTCTCCTGGGGGTCTCTTGCTGACTTGACGACGGCCATATTCCGGTCGAGAATGGCTCGCGGACGGACCGCGCAAACACTACGTCGTATGGGTATGATACAGGAGAATAAGTATGGCTCGGATTGGTCTCGCTTTGGCCGGCGGTATGTCGCCCACTGATATTGTTGATTGTGTCAAATATGCAGAAGAGCAGGGCTATACTTCAGCCTGGTTTGCGGAAGGTCATGGCGGAGATCAGTTCTCTATTCTCACCGCCTGCGCCTTGGCCACCCGGCGCATACAGCTCGGAACAAGTATTAGTAGTATTTTCGTGCGCAGCGCGCCGACTATTGCCATGGCGGCCGCGTGCGTTGATCATTATTCTCAGCAGCGCTTTATTTTGGGCTTAGGCTCAAGTCACAAGGTTCAGGTCGAACCGGAACATGGCATCCCGTATGGGCAGCCAGTCCAACGCATGCGAGAAACAGTTGAGATTATCCGGACGCTCCTGCGTGAGGGAGAAGTGTCCTATCACGGCGAGGTACTGACAATTGAGCGGTTTGATCTCTGGTTTCAGCCCGCCCGCACAGAACTGCCGATCTATATCTCAGCCGTCTTTCCGCAGATGCTCCAAGCCTGTGGTGAGCTCGCCCAAGGGACCATTCTGGTGTGGAGCGCCCCGGAAGCTGGCAAGCTGGCCGCTGAAAATATCGCGATTGGTGCGAGCCGAGCCGGCCGCAAGGTCGAAGATATCGACGTTGTCTCACTCCTGCC
The DNA here is from genome assembly GCA_963664395.2 of Binatia bacterium. Classification (GTDB taxonomy): domain Bacteria; phylum Desulfobacterota; class Binatia; order Bin18; family Bin18; genus Bin18. The sequence continues at coordinate 1,951,597 of OY761159.2, forward strand.
GATGAGTGTGGCCCAGGACCACCAAGAAGCTTTGGAACGTATGCGGCCCTTGGTCGCTTTCTATGGTGGATTCTTTCCCCGTTATAATCGCTCAATGGCTGAGCAGGGATTTCCCGAGGAAGCACGAGCTATTCGAGAGGCATGGCAAAAGGGTGATCGGCAAAAGGCGATCCAACTTGTTCCCGACCCATTGATTGAAACGGTGAGTGTCGTGGGGACACCGACCGAATGCCGAGAGCGGGTCGAAGCCTATCGCGACTCCGGCATCGTGCATCCGGTTATTTTCCCAGTGAGCGACGGCCCAACCGGGAAACAGCACGTTCTGGACGCGGTACGGGCCTGTGCGCCCTAAGCTGTGGCGCGCGGTCAAAAAGTGAAGATAAAATCCCCTCTTGGGAGGGGTGGCCGAAGGCCGGGGTGGGTTCCTGTTCCCTTATTGCCGCATTCCCACTGCCTTCAACTGCGCTATAAATTCCTCTTGCGACCGGGTTCCCTTCATGCTGTTACACGCCCCACACAACAGTTGTAAATTCTCCAGATGGTCACTCCCGCCTTTTGATTGTGGGATAACATGGTCTATCGTCATGTTGCGGAAGGGAAACATAATCAGACAGCCTGCACAAATACCCTCCTGCTTACCGTACAGCGTATGTTTATGTGTCTTGTAGGAAGGAAGTTTCCCGAAGTCTGTCCGACTCGGAATGTCTGTTCTATGGTGAATCTCGTAGAACAAGCCCATTTCTTGTTTAATGCGGGATTTCACCAGGGAAGCCGCCACAGGAGAGAGATCAATCCCCACCCATTGGCGCTTTAATTTTTCAGCGGCCACACACGCCGTCGCACATCCACAAAATGAGTCTAAGACCGTATCCCCTTTGTTGGAAGAGGCTTGGATGATTCGTTCAAGGAGCTTGAGGGGTTTTTGCGTAGGATAGCCGACATGCTCCTTTGCACTAGCCTGAATAGAACCAAAGTCCATCCATAGGTCGTCCACGGCCCGACCCTTTTGTTCGTCCAAGTAGCGCTTCAGACTCGGGACCCCTCCAGGTTTTGTCTGTACGACGAGCCCATCCTCATATGCCTTTTGCATCCGCTCTTTCGTCCAACGCCACACCCTCGTCACGCCCAAAAACTCATAGGTCAGGTTTGGCCGGTTTTTATTTGGATTAGCAAGATTGTCCAGCCGATAGCGTCGCCCTGTTTCAGGCTCAACATGCCGATATGATTTTTTCACATAGTCGGCATCATGCGCCTGATATTGGGGATTCCATGACGGCTCTTTTGTTTTGGCATAGTACAGTAGGACATCATGGTTGGAAGCAAACCGAGTGGAAGCTAACCCCTTTGCATTCGTTCTACGCCACACAATCTCATTCCGAAAATTCTTTGCCCTGAATATCGCGTCCATGAGGGTTTTCAGGTAATGGCTCGCAGTCGGATCACAATGAAGATAAACGGAGCCGGTCGGCTTCAGTAGCCGGTGCATCTCCAAGAGGCGCACGGCCATCATAATTAGATACGATTTCATCCTCTTACCGTGCGAATGCCCAGCAGCGTCAATAATGCCGTATAAAGCCGGTTCTTTGTCCGCTATCTCCCCGTGCCATGCCTCATCTACATCGCTCAGGGTCCAGGTATCCTTGAAAGCCGCGCCCGCCGCTTCACTGCCTATCGGTGCGGAATAGTTCTGGTTCGAGTTGAATGGCGGATCAAGATAAATCAAATCGACAGATTCGGAGTTCATCCCCCGCATGATGTCGAGGTTATCACCCGTCCATAATGTCCGGTTTTTCCAATTCGGTTGCGCCATACCTTACTCAGCAATCAAATCCTGATATCGTGGTTAGTCATTCGCCAATCTCCACTCTATCCGCCTCATCTGGTCGGCTATAGATGATAGGTTTTTGTTCTTCTTTCTGAAAGCCCACAAACGAAGGATACCAATGTCTTCGAGTAGGTTCTGGACTCCCCAATATTCAAAAGGAAAGATGTTCTTCGATATGGTATCTATTTACCAAAGTTAGAATTTCAAGTTCATACCGCAAAACTAATGGACTCGACCGAGACCGAACTCGTCCTTCTGAAAACCAGGCTTACAATCTTGAAACGTCAGAAACGCGGCCTGATGCAATACGGGTAAATGGCAGATGAATACGTCTGAATTTTGCTGAGAGGGGAGCAACAGCAATGCCTCTACCGGGGGGTCCTTCTGACAAGCTTGGCAATCGCTACGAACTGTGGTGGACGGTATCGCAGCTTGTCCGAATCATGGATGGGCAGGCCGAAAGCATCCGAATTGAGGATCCGACGGTCGATAAAGCTGAGTTTGTAATCACCGTTGGAAACCAAGAAGAGCTTCATCAGGCAAAACGCAGTCATCCAAATGGTAAGTGGAGCCTGTATTCTCTCGGAGGCGACGGCCTGCTTCAAGCAATATTTGATCAGCTTTCTAAAAATTCCAATATACGATTCATTTTTGTTTCAGGTAGTGATGCCCCGGAGTTGAGAGAGCTGACGGAGCGGGCCGTAAGTGCGGAGAATCTGGAGGAATTTAAGGCAGTATTTGTCAGCGCCAAGGCTCACAAGGAAACGCTCGGGAAACTCAAAGGTTTCTGGCGTGGCACAGACACCGCCACGGCATACGAGATACTTCAGCGTATCGAAGTCCGTACAATTGATGAGAGAGGGCTTGAAGAACAGGTGCGAGGATCGTTGCAGGTGCGGTTCTTGACCAATCCGAATGACGTTTACGACACCCTTCGTAGCATTGTTGAAGATTCAATTCACAAGACCGTAGATCGTGAATCCCTGGTTTCTATCCTTCAGAGCAGGGGCTTCACGTTGCGGAAACTCACCAAACCGGATGACGCCCCTGCGCTTATTTCTGAGGTAGCGGATTCCTATCTCGAAGCCGCACGCCGAAAGCTCATCCAAGGCTCACTCATCCCTCGCTCTTCGACTCGGGAGCTGCTTGCCAAGATAAAAGAGAACGCCGGCAGGGGGGCGGATTGCGTTCTTACCGGCAAGGCAGGAGGCGGTAAGACAGGCTGTGTCATTGAATGTGTAGAAAAGCTCCGCCAAAGCGATAATCCTGTCGCGGTGCTTGCCTTTCGTCTGGATCGCATAGGGCCGGTAGCGTCAACCAAGGAATTAGGCGAACAGCTTGGCCTCGAAGAATCTCCAGCTCTCGTACTGGCGACGGCGGCTGAGACCATGTCGAGCGAGGCCGTCCTTGTGATTGACCAACTCGATGCTGTGAGCACCACATCCGGCCGTAGTGCAGACTTCTTTTATGTTGTGGAAGACCTTTTGAGCGAAGTACGAAATTTGCGTAGCAGAGTGAGATTTCACGTCGTAGTTGTCTGTAGAGAGTTTGACTGGAAGAACGATCACCGCTTACGCCCCCTTCTTCCTGAGAATTCTCCGAATATCGCCGTTACGGACTTCTCTCTGGACGAGGTAAAATCCGCGCTTACTACCAGCGGTTTCGACACTGAGTTGTTTGGCGCAAGGCAACTGGAGCTGCTTTGTATTCCCCAGAATCTGGCGTTGTTCCTTGATGCTCATTACGATCCCCACTTGCGGCCACTGTTCTCTTCCCACAAAGAACTGTTCGACCAGTACTGGAAAGAGAAACGCCGGAAGGTCAATGAGCGCGCTAATCCCTTGTCCGATCACTGGAGCGGCGTGATCCAGGTATTGTGCGTTGAGATGACCGCATCGCAGCAACTCTCGGCACTGAAGGAGAAGCTGGACCAATTCCCGAGCGACTATCTTGACCAGATGGCGTCAGAGGGCGTGCTTTCGTTCGATGGAAAGCGCTACGGCTTCGGCCATGAGTCATTTTTCGACTACTGTTTCGCCCGCGGCTTTGTCGCAAAAGAGGAATCTTTGACAGCGTTCCTGTTGAACTCTGAGCAACATCTCTTTCGACGGGCACAGGTGAGACAAGTTCTCGAATATCTTCGTGACGCCGGCCGGGACCGGTATTGTAGGGAACTTAGCGGATTACTGACGGATGAGAGAATTCGCGTTCATCTCAAGGACCTTGCTGTTTCCTTGGCTGTCTCGCTGCCAAACCCCGAAGAGAACGAATGGGAGGTGCTTGCGCCGTGGATCGAATCTCAGCTTGAAGCACTCAGCAGCGGCAAACCGAATCCAGACAAGTTTACGTCTTTAGTCTGGAACAAAGTTTTCTTTTCGCAGCAATGGTTTCAGATTGTGGATCAAAAAGGTCTGGTTGCGAATTGGCTCTCATCCGAGAATGACGCTCTTGTCAACATAGGCGTGAACTATGTCAGTTCTCACCAGAGGCATTCAGGCGACAGAGTGGCTGAGCTTCTTGAGCCATTTGTGGGAAGGGGTGGCGAATGGTCTCAACGGTTAAGCCACGTTATGCAACTGGCTGATCTTGAAAACAGCCGAGGATTCTTTGATCTATTTCTGAGGTTAATAGACGATGGAGCCCTGGACGACGCTCGTGGGTTCGCCGTTAATAGTACCTTCTGGAGTCTGCTGTATAGCTTGGCGAAGGCACGCCCCGCTTGGATTGCCGAGGTAGCTGCTCATTGGCTACTCAGACGACTTTCGATTACCCGAGAAATCAAGGACGATGCAGGTAAGCCTAACTGGTATAATCTGTTCGGCTACGATGAATTTGGCTCAAAACCCATTTCTGACTCGGCAGAAAAAGCTCCTGAAGAGTTCGCACGTTATGTTCTACCGGTGGTCCTAAAAATTGCCAATGAAGCCGTCGCCGACGAGGAGAAACCCGCACCTAAGTATGACGCAGTGTGGAGGATTCCGTTCGACAGTGAGCATCCTTTAATTGGCCAGGCCTGCAGAAACGCGACTGCTGCGGCAATAGAAAAACTGGCTGAGATTAGAGCAGACAGTATTGATGGAATTCTTACGGAGTTGCGCATCCGTGACACCTACATGGCAAATTATCTTCTGCTTCGCGCCTACACGGCTGGCGCAAGGTACTTTGCCAATGACGCAGTTTCTGAACTGTGTGACAAAACTTGGCGTTTTGAATGCGGATACGCTGACAGCACCCACTGGACAGCAATTCAATTGATAAAGTCGGTTGCCCCACTTTGTTCCAACGAGAATCGTGCCAGACTCGAAAATACGATCCTCGACTATGTCCCCCATTACGAGCGTACTCCCGGCGGATATAAATTGAGAGGGAACGCTTGTTTTGCTCTACTATCGGGTATTCCGGCTGGATTGCGTAGCAAGAACGCTCAGGCGCGCTACGCAAAACTTGAACGTCAGTTTGGAGTGGCGGCATCCCCTCCTCAAAAAATCCAAATGCGTCTTGTAGGCTCTCCGATTGAAAAGTCCGCAGCCGAGAAAATGACAGATGAGCAATGGCTCCGAGCAATTAAAAAGTATGATTCGGAGGAAAGGCGCAACTGGCAGAACCTTGAAAGGGGTGGAGGGGCCTTGGAGCTTGCGCGAATCCTGCAAGAGCACGTGAAAGAAGAGCCAGAACGGTTTGCCCGCTTGAGCCTCATATTTCCATCAGACACAAATCCACTCTACGTGGAACGCACACTCATGGGCTTAAAGGAAACAAGAGACTTCACGGAACTTAAACTACAAGTCTGCCGCAAAGCATACTCCGAGGCTCGTAAAGACTGTGGACAAGCAATTGCCGACTTGCTGGGCTCTATCGAAGAGGCACTTCCCGACGACGCTGTAGAGATGCTCAACTGGTTGGCAACCAAGCATCCCGAACCAGAGAAGGAGTTGTGGAGAGAAAAAGCCCCGAGTGGTGGTGTCTACTATGGCGGGGACATTCTCACACACGGCATAAACACAACACGTGGGCGTGCTGCCGGGGCCATTCATGACCTTATCCTACGTGATGTCTCGTACATTGAGCGTTTTCGCACCACCATTGAGCGGTTGGTCAACGATAAAAGTGTAACCGTTCGGGCCTGCACTAGCCCCATTCTCTTGGCGATAATCAATCATGACTCGGAATTTGCTTTAGAACAGTTTCTGAGACTCGTCGAACCTCGGGACAACCGAACTGACGATGATCATCTACTGGTGACGCACTACGTGGAATACTTCATCAATTACGGGCTATGTGAACATTTTGGACGCCTTCGGCACGTTGTTGAACGGATGCTACGGTCTGGACAGCCTGAAACAAGCAAAGCCGGAGCTCGGCTGTCGAGCATTGCGGTGCTCCTTCATCACGACGACGCTGAAGCCCTCGTAGAAGAAGCTCTCTGCGGCAACTCGTCGCAGAGGCTCGGAGTGGCGCAGGTGGTCTCTTCTAATATTGGTAAGGCGGAACACCGGCAATGGTCAGAGCAACAACTCCTACCGCTTTTCAACGATAGTGATAGCGAGGTCCGTCAAGAAGCTGCAAGTTGTTTTCGTAGCTTGGAAGGACAACCTTTGGAGTCCTACGAAAATCTAATCAATGAATTCTGCGATAGTGCGGCCTACCAGGAAGACTCGTTTTCTCTCCTTCACGCCCTTGAGGAATCTCCGCAAAAACTTCCTGGTATCACTCACACTGTCTGCGAGAAGTTTCTCGAACGATTCAGTGATGAGGCGGGGGATATGCGTACACATCGCGCACTTGATAGCCGCAACTTGGCAAAACTCATTCTCAGGACATACCATCAACATCAACATGACGAGTGGGCTTCTAAATGTCTCGATCTGATAGACCAGATGTGCCTTGAGGGAACTTATGAAATCAGGACCAATCTGGACGAGTACGAACGGTAACGCGGATAGGGATCACGCATTAGCGGGACATGTTGGATTACGCCTTGCTAATCCAACCTACGGGAACTGACTACGCGGCTTTTGCTTCGATCTGGAACCGGACACGCAAGCCGGCTCGGGCCAGCATGTTGATAAGTTTATCGATACTAAAGCGACTAATCTCTCCTTTCATTAAATTACTGATACGAGGCTGGGTCTCACCAAAGAAGGCAGCGGCCTCAACTTGGGTCCAGCCCTGGTCTTGAATGTATTGCCGTATGTCGAGCATGAGGTCGGCCCGGATTTTCAAATTGGCTGCTTCTTCTGCATCAAATCCTAGGTCCACAAAGACATTGTCCTGGCCTCGTGTGATGTTCATGATCTTATCTCCGCTTTCGATTGTTGACGCCGCTGCACGATTCGATACCGCTGCTGACCGATTTCAATATCTTGCTTCGCTGTCCTTTGCGTTTTTTTCTGAAAGGCATGCAGAACGTAAATTACTTCCTCGAGCTTCGCCACATAAAACACACGGTACGCCCCTCTAGCACGGATACGAATCTCCTGGACTCCAGGACCAACGGCGGGCATAGGCCGAAAATCCATTGGATCTTGTCCACGCTGAATCGCTCGCAATTCGAGACCAGCTTTCCGCTTGGCCTCTTGTGGAAATTGACGGATGTCATCCAGCGACGATCCAATCCAGGCGAGTAGTTTATCACTCATATATGCCTAATATGGCATACCGAGTGCTGGCAGCTATTGTCAAGCAAGGGCTGCCATAGCGTCCCATTGGGCCGAGGAATCCAGGTCGGTGCTTGTCCGAACCTCCTTATAGAAGCAAAAGAGCGACACAATCTGGACACCGGAGGAGACGCTCGGCGCCTAGCGCGTCAGCGATGGGAAAAGCGGCTCGGTGCTAATGATGCCCTCGTCAGAGAGCCGCTGTATCTCCTCCTTCGATAAGCCCAGCAGGCTGCCGAAGATACGCTCATTGTGTTTGCCGAAACTTGGGGCGGGCCGACGGACGACGGAAGGCGTATCGGGAAATTGAGGGACGAAGCCCGGATAGAAGTGCGGGCCGGTTTCCTCTTTGTCGATCGTTAACAGAAACTCACGCGCGGCAAGGTGCGGGTCACTCAGCACACCTGCACCAGACAGCACGACTCCAGCGGCCACTCCCACTTCTTGTAGACTTTCCATCATCCCAGTTGCATCATGCTCCTGTGTCCAGGCGGTCATATGTTGGTCGAGTTCGTCCTCAGCCGCCTTTCTCCCTTGCGCCGTTCCGAACCCACCGTTTTGAGTCCACACCGGATTCCCCAGGACGCCACATAAATTGCGCCAGTCCTCGTCGGACGTGACCGCAATCGTTATCCACTCATCTTCACCTTGACACGGATAACACCCGTGGGGCGCCAGGGTGGGGTGACGATTGCCCAGTCGCTGCTGAGAGCGACCATTGATGGTGTACCCCAGCAGAGCGGCGGCGTTGAACGGTAAGAGTCCCTCAACGTGGGACAGATCAATCGAGACCCCTGCGCCGCGCCGTTCTTGTTCAAATGTCCCGACCAGCGAAACGAAGCAGGCGTTGAGCGCCGACACCGGATCGCCGATAGCGTTGCTGAGCATCTGGGGTGGGCCGTCTTCATACCCACTGACCCCCGTAATCCCGGCCATGGCTTCGGTGGTGGTACCAAAACCGAGATATTCGCTCTCCGGACCACTATTGCCAAAGGCCGGCAGGGTAACCATCACGAGTTGCGGGTTGACCGCTTTCAGCGTGTCAAACTCAATGCCGAGTTTGCGCAAACTGCGCGGCGGATAATTGGCGACCAAGACATCACTGATACGGATCAGGTCACGAAACAGCTCTCGTCCCCGCGGGTGGGTGAGTTCAAGCGCAATGCCATACTTATTCCGATTGACCGTATTAAACGTTGGTGACTGCTCGTAGGGCTTGCCCCCATTTTCTGTGACCTCGGGGGCGGCTCCGCGCCACCAGTCCATATGAGACGGGGATTCCACTTTAATGACCTCCGCGCCAAAGTCAGCGAGCAGACAGGTCGCCAACGGACCAGCCCAGCCATTGGTTAAATCCACAACTCGTAGCGGCTTTGTCATACGCGTGCTCCTGTCTCCTGATATCACTGTGAGTTGATTACGCCCGCGGCTCGCAGGCGGTGCAAATCAGCGTTGCTATAGCCCAGCTTTTCGCCCAGAACGCCCGCGGTGTGCTCCCCGACACGTGGGGCGCGACGGAGGCTGAGGATAGGCGCTCCACTTTCGCGGGACGGTGGGCCGGGGATGGAGACGGTTCCTCCTCCGGGACGCTCGATCTCGATAAACGCCCGACGCTCTTTGAGTTGGACCCATTCAACGACTTCCTGGGCAGAAGGGATAGGCGACAACGGAATCCCCCGTGCTTGCGCAGCATGATAGATGTCCCACTTCTTGCGGTCACGCATCCACGGAATAAGTGCCGCGTGCAATTCATCGGCGCACGTTGCCAGGGACGGGATGTTCCGAAAGCGTGCATCACTCGCCAGGTCGGGCCGCTCAACCAGTTCGAGCAGGGCAACAATTTGATGCGGCAGGCCGGCATGGACGCCAACATACCCATCCGCACACGGCAGCGTGACCAGATTCGGGAAAGCCGCATGGAACTGCTTGCCCGAACGCCGGCGGACAAAGCCTGAATAGGAAAACGCCACAAAATCGTATAAGGACGTGGCAACCAGGGCCTCCTGAATGGACACCTCAACGTGCTGCGCGGCGTGTGTTGCATTGCGGGTCCGTACGGCATGCAGGGTGCCGATGGCGGCGTACAACCCGGCCACGTATTGGCCGAACGCACCACCGGGCTGGACCGGCGGGCGGTCTTGCTCACCCATTGGATAGGTCCAACTGCCCAGGGCAAAGGCCACACTGTCGGTCATACGATAGTCACGGTAGGGGCCGGATGAGCCGAAGTTAGAGATGGCAACACTCACCACCCGTGGATTGGCAGCCCGCAGCACCTCTTGACTCAAACCCAGGCGCTCAAGCGTTCCCGGACGAAAATTCTCAACGACAACATCCGCCTGTTCAATCAGCCGTAGGACAACCTCACGTCCGGGTTGACGCCTGAGGTCAATAGCAACCGACTGTGGGCTGGTATTCAAAAAACAAAAGAGGCCGCTATTCTCGGGCCCAGGCTGATCGTCAAAAAATGGGGGGAGTGTCCGCCCTCCTTCGCCGCGTACTGGCGGCTCAATCTTGATGACCTCAGCCCCATAGTCGCCGAGCAATTTCGTACAATAGGGCCCCGCAATATAATGGGTGAGGTCAACAACTCGAATGCCACTCAAGGCACGTTCCAGGGACATGCTTACCCTCCTTATATGACAACACGCAAAGAAGATGTGAGTATTGGTCATCTGCGGCGCGGCTGTCAAGATTCGCCCGCTTTAACGATTGTGACGACGTTCCCGCTCTCAGCATATGACGGATTGACGAAGGGGGGAGTTCCCTCTATACACTGCTGGGGTGAACACACGCCTGCACGAGGAGGCATGGGGTTAAAGCGCGCAGAGAGGACACGCATGATTATTGACTCAGAAACCTTCGGCGAAATAGAAAGTGCCGTGACCCAGGCGACCCAGGGGATAGGTTCTGCCACCCAGCTTGTCAAAGGACTCGGTCCCCAAACCGAAGAGGCCCGCACCTATATTGGCCGCTTGCTCAATCAGATCCTCGAAGTCCAGGTCTATGTTCAACGCGCGAGCGCTGTTCTTGATGCGGTCAAAGAAGCAAATCAAGAAGAGTCGTCCCGCCAGTAAGAGGAATATTCGCATCGTCCCGCTCTGTTTTGTGCCTCGCTCTTGGGCGCGCGCCTCCTTCTCGTCGGGCAAGCGTCCATCCTTCCATGGATTTTCCCGCCAACGTCTGGTCCAATGCCTCCCCTAGGATTCATCTGGCTGAAGAATTGGGATATAGTAGGGTTTCGCTCGTGTTATGAACAATAAAATTTTGCACATCCGTGACCGGCTCTCGAAGCATAGTCCGGCGCCGGTCGATATTGACCCACCTATGCGGGCGGCGGTCGCTCTGCTCCTGCAACCACGCCCTGATGATGTTTACGTTCTCTTCATCCACCGTGCGCACCATCCACACGATCCGTGGTCTGGACACATGGCCTTTCCTGGGGGCCGGCATGAACCGGAAGACCCCGATCTCCTTGTCACCATCCAACGCGAGACACACGAAGAGATTGGGATTAGTCTTGATGAGCATGGCGAATATCTTGGCCGTCTTGCCGAAGTGCAAGCCATGGCACGCGGAAAACAGACGGGTATGATTGTGTCCCCGTTTGTCTATCTCGTCTCTCAGGAAGCCCGCCCGGTCCCTGACCCGGTTGAAGTACAGGACATCATTTGGGTGCCGCTGTCGTTCATGCAACAAGACGGTGTGGAACAGATCGTCCAGCGCAATCTTCAGGCCGGATCGACCATTCAGGTCCCAGCCCTACTCTACGGCGGGAAAACCATCTGGGGCTTAACCTACCGTATGCTGCGGGACTTTTTGGAACTTATTAACGAGTCGTGAGGGGAGGAAGAGCGATGCAGCGGAAAAAGGTTCCTGAAGAAGTAGAAGAGCCCCTTATCCCAAAACCTCCGGTCAGCCATAAGCCGCATTTCGTCCGTTGCAACATTACCGGCCCGGATGGAAAAAAACGGGCTGGCTGGGAAATGTGGCTGGGTGAACACTGTTTTGGTCGTTCAGATCAAAAAGAATCGCTGCTGCAAAGTCTTGAACGTCAACTCCAACCACCCCAGTCTTTCCATTGGCGAATAGTACACCGTCAGCGTTTCGAGCGTGCTCGCGCAGCACAACTGCAAGACGAGAGTGGTCAGCTGGAAGAAAGCGGGGGGGAGACACGCTAGACTGTCTCAGAGCACCCCGTGTAAAAAATCGTGGACTACGCTGATAAACCCGTCCGGATTATCGAGCATGACATGGTCGCTTCCCTGCGGTATCCCAACCGAGGTAATGTGGGCGTACAATGTGGGCGTACATGGTTGATAGTGACAAAATGCGACTATGCGCTGGGACGACAGTGTAGGGGCGTAGCGTGGTTATGCGTCGTTCTTCTCCAGAATCGCCTTTGCCACTTTGGCTGGCGACATGGGCAGCTCGGTCATACGCACCCCGGTTGCCCGGTAAATGGCATTGGCAATCGCAGCCGGCGGCGGAATGATCGGCACCTCGCCGACTCCACGAATCCCGATGGGATGGCCGGGATTGGCCACCTCGACCAGAATGGTTTCGATCATGGGCAGGTCGAGACAGGTGGGCATGCGATAATCCAGAAAACCGGTATTCCGCATGGTCCCATCTTCAGCGTAGAAATACTCTTCATTGAGCGCCCAGCCGACACCTTGGGCCACGCCGCCCTGAATCTGACCCTCGACATAGCTGGGATGGACGGCTTTCCCTACATCTTGAGCGGCAGTGTAACGAAGAATATCAACCTTGCCGGTCTCGGAATCGACTTCCACATCAACGACATGGGCGGCAAAGGCGGGCCCTACCCCGCGCGGACGGACGGACGCGCGGCCCATAACCGGACCACCCGCACGGGGGAGCTTTGGGGCGATATCTTTCAAGCCCATTGATTCGTGGCCATTATTCGTACAGGAAAGCACACCATCCTGGTACACGACTTCTTCCGGCTTGACTTTCCAGACTGTGGCCGCCCGCTGCTTCAGTTGTCCGACCGCATCCTGGGCAGCTTCATACACGGCAAGACCGGTTGCAAAGGTCACCCGACTGCCGCCGGTCGTATCTGTATGGCCAATAGATTCCGTGTCTGCGACCACAGGGTGAATGTCTTCCGCCCTGAGGCCCAGCACCTCTGCTGCAATCATGGCGCACGAGGTACGGCTGCCACCGATATCAGGTGAGCCCGTCACCACATTGGCCGTCCCATCCGTGTTAATGCTCACGGTGGCACTCGACTGAAACGCGGCATTAAACCAAAAGCCGGTTGCAACCCCACGCCCCCGGAGTTTCCCGTTTTCACTCTGGGGCGGTGGCGATTGATAATGCGCGCTGTTTTGGATGGCCTCAACGGTTTCGAGATAGCCGATCCGTTTGAATTGAGGCCCTGCGGGTTGGGCCGTTCCTTCTTTGGCGCCGTTGATATGTCGCATTTCGAGCGGATCAAGCCCCAGCTTTTCTGCAATCTCGTCAAGAATCGTCTCGGCCGCCATAGCGGGGTTGGTGGCACCGGGAGCGCGGTAGGCACATGTCTTGGGTTTATTAAGCACAACATCATACCCGTCGATCTGGAAATTTTCCAAGTCATACGGAGCCAGGACAGTCATACAACCAGCAGCAACCGGCGAACCAGGAAAGGCACCGGCTTCAAACAAGAGTTGGAGTTCAGCCGCCGTGATCTTGCCATCAATGTTGACACCAATCTTGGCTCGAATATGCGATCCTGGCGTAGGGCCTGTCGCTCGCAGAACCTCACTCCGAGACATGACCATTTTCACTGGCCGACCTGTTATTTTGGACAGCAGCAAGGCCAACGGTTCTAAATACACAGTGGTCTTCCCACCAAAGCCACCGCCGATCTCAGCCGGCACAACTTTGATATCACCTGGGTTCATGTGTAGCATCGTGCCGCACAACTCGCGCACCGCAAACGGTCCCTGGGTGCTGACCCAGACTGTTGCCTTGCCGTCCTGGTTGTACTGCGCAACCGCGTTATGCGGTTCAATATAGCCCTGATGGACCATAGTGGTATCGAACTCGCGGGCGATCACCACCTCGGCCGCTGCAAACCCGGCGGCCAAATCGCCACGCGAGAACTGGATGTGATTCGCAATATTCGTTTCTTTGTCATTTTCTTCATCGACTCCGGCGGTACGCAAATCAGGGTGGAGGATCACAGCGTCGTCGCTCATGGCCTCAAGCACGTTTTGGACAAAGGGTAGCGGTTCGTACTCCACTTTAATGAGCTTGAGCGCTTCCTCGGCAACGTGCGTACCGGTCGCCACGACTGCAGCCACAGCATGACCGTCGTACAAGACTTTATCACGGGCCATAATGTTGGAAGCCAAGTGGCGCGGATTGACAAAATTCTCCCCGATTTGCAGCATCCCTGGCCCAATCTCAGGAAAGTCTGCTCCGGTAATGACCGCTTTGACACCTGGGAGGGCTTGAGCCTCGGAGGTATCGATTGATTTGATACGCGCATGGGGATGTGGGCTGCGTAACACTTTACCGTGCAGGAGACCCGGCAGGGTAATATCCGCTCCATAGCGGGCTCGTCCCGTGACTTTATCAACACCGTCGTGCCGAATGGGACGGGTACCGATCACCTTGAATTGATGCTCGTGTTGCGCTTCCATATCCACCTCCCGTACACAAAAACGGGGAAGAGCAATAGACACCCTTCCCCGTTCAATAATTATATTAATAGCAGCTTACCCGCCTCCAATGGCGGGCACAAAATGGACTTCGCCTCCATCCGGCACAGATTCGGTTAACCCTCCCGTCCCAATTTCCCCATTGATCGAAACAGCAATGGAGCCGACCAAGTCACCATCCTCAACTACCCGGCTCCGAAAGCCGGGAAACTGGCGTTCAAGGTCTTCTAGTATTTCTCCGACCGTTTTTCCGGCGGCAATGGTGCGGTCTTTTCCGCCAGTTAATTTACGGAGTAGTGAGGGGATATAGACAGTTGTCATAGGACGCGAGATGGGGGCAATTCAAAAATTGCCCCCATGGTCATTTATCCGTTTTTCTCCATAATCGCCTTGGTCACGCGTGGGGGTGACATCGGCAGCTCCAACATCCGCACGCCGGTTGCGTTATAAATCGCATTGGCGATGGCGGCCGGCGGAGGAACAATAGGCACTTCGCCCACACCACGCACGCCAACCGGATGACCTGGGTTCGGGACTTCAACCAGGATGGTTTCAATCATCGGCAAATCAAGACAGGTCGGCATCCGATAATCCAGGAAGCCGGTGTTCTGCATGCGTCCGTCTTCGCCATAGACGTATTCTTCGTTCAGCGCCCAGCCGACCCCTTGGGCCACGCCACCCTGCATCTGACCTTCCACGTAGCTGGGATGGATAGCCCTCCCAACATCCTGGACAGCAGTGTAACGCAGCACATCAACCTTGCCGGTTTCTTCATCTACGGCCACGTCAACCAGATGCGTCGCAAAGCCTGGCCCCACACCGCGTGGGTTGACTGACGCCCGACCCGTGACCGGGCCACCGGTCCGTGGCAGCTTCCCGGCCAACTCTTTGAGGGTCAGAGATTCGTTGCCGTTCTCAGCACAGGTGAATACGCCATCTTGAAACGAGACTTTATCCGTGTCGACCTTCCAGACTTTGGCAGCGCGCGCGCTGAGTTGAATGAGTACATCTTGAGCCGCTTCATATACGGCCGTCCCAGTGGCAAAGGTGACCCGGCTACCGCCGGTCATATCCGTATGGCCAATGGACTCGGTATCTGCCACAACCGGGTGGACTTCTTCTGCCGTCAGGCCGAGCACCTCCGCGGCGATCATGGCGCAGGAAGTCCGCGTGCCACCAATATCGGTCGAACCGGTCACCACATTGGCGGTGCCGTCGCTGTTAATGGCCACGGTCGCGCTGGACTGAAAACCGGCATTAAACCAGAAGCCCGAGGCCAGCCCACGACCAACCCGTCGCCCTTCGACTTGGGGCAGCTCGGACTTGAAGTGGTCGCTACTCTTGGTGGCTTCGAGGGTGTCCAGAAAGCCGATTTGGCCAAATTTCGGACCCGCAGGCTGCGCGGTGCCCTCCTTGGCCCCGTTAATGCGACGGAACTCCAGCGGGTCTATGCCGAGCTTTTCTGCGAGTTCATCAATCACCGTCTCTGAGCCCATGGCCGCATTAGTCGCGCCCGGAGCCCGATACGCCGCGGTCTTGGGCTTATTGACCAGGACGTCATAGCCGTCAATTTTCAGATTATCGATGTCATACGGAGCAATAACGCACATACAGCCCGCGCCAACCGGGGAGCCGGGAAAGCCACCGGCTTCATATGCCATCCAGACTTCAGCCGCCGTGATCTTGCCGTCCTTGTCCGCTCCCATCTTCACCTTGATATGTGAGCCTGGGGTTGGCCCGGTGGCTTTGAGCACATCGGCTCGGCTCATAACCATTTTGACCGGCTTACCCGTATGCTTCGACAACAGCAGCGCAACGGGCTCGTAGTAAATGGGAATCTTGCCACCAAAACCACCACCGATTTCTGCCGGAATAACCTTGATCTTGCTCGGCGGCATGTCGAGCACAAAAGCCGTTTGATCCCGGGTCGTAAACGCGCCCTGGGTGCTCACCCAGATCGTACTTTGTCCGTCCGAACTGTACTGCGCCACGGCATTGTGCGGCTCGATATAGCCCTGGTGAACCATGGACGTGTCAAACTCGCGCTCAACGACCACTTCGGCGGCGGCAAAGCCAGCGGCAAGGTCACCGCGTTCGAACTGGATGTGGTTGGCGACATTCGTATCCGTTCTCTCTCCATCATCCCCCTTGCCTAAGCCAGGGATAAGGATAGGGGCGGTATCGTCCATAGCCTCAATAACGTTCTGCACGTGGGGCAAGACTTCATAGTCAACGGTAATCAGCTTTGCGGCTTCTTCAGCGATATGCGGACTGATGGCTGCGACTGCGGCCACAACATGGCCGTCATACAGCACCTTGTCCCGTGCCATGCAGTTCAAAGACTGATGTCGCGGGTTGATCGGCAGTTCGCCCATTGCCGCCATACCAGGCCCAATATCCGGGAAATCCTGAGCAGTGATAACAGACTTCACCCCAGGCAGAGCCTCGGCTGCTGACGTGTCGATCGATTTGATTCTGGCATGGGCGTGCGGGCTGCGCAGGGTCTTTCCATGCAATAGGCCAGCCAAGCTGATATCCGCTCCATACTGCGCCCGACCGGTGACTTTATCGACACCATCGTGCCGAATCGGCCGCGTCCCAATGACTTTGAATTTGTGTTCTTGTTGGGCTGCCATGTCTACCTCCCTTGCATTTCAGCTGCGGCGTCTTGCACCGCTCTCACGATCTTGTCATAGCCCGTGCAGCGGCAGAGATTGCCAGCCAAGGCGTAGCGGATTTCATGCTCCGTTGGGTTGGGGTTCCGGTCCAACAGCGCCTTGGACGTGACTAAAAAGCCGGGGGTGCAGATCCCGCACTGGAGCGCGGCGTGTTCCAGAAATTTCTTCTGGAGCGGATGCAGGGTATCCCCATCGGCCAAGCCTTCGACCGTAGTGATCTCTTTGCCTTCAGCCTCAACGCCAAGAACGAGACAGGAGTCAGTGGGGCGTCCATCCATAATCACGCTGCACGCACCGCAGTCGCCCGTCAGGCAGCCTTCTTTTGTGCCGGTATAGCCAACAACATCGCGCAGCACTTCAAGCAGGCTCTGGCGTGGTTCGCACAGGAACTCGGTCTCTTCACCATTGATTGTTGTTTGAATATGTACCTTCTTCATGTATCTCCTGCCTTCCCTATCAAGATTATCAGATTATCAGGATAATCCTGTCATCATTTAATCCTGATCAACCTAGCGTGCCCGCGCCCGTGCGGCTGCTTCCTTCAAAGTGCGGCGCGTGAGAACGCCAACCAGATGCATGCGAAATTCTGCCGTGCCGCGCATATCACTAATGGGCGAGGCTACTTGTTGAGCGAGTTTTGCGGCGGCGTCGATAGCGGCATCATCCAGCGTTTTCCCCACTAGGGAATCGCCCGCTTCTTTGGCGAGAAGTGGCCGGGCGGCAACCGCCCCGAGACTAATACGGGCAGCAGTACAGGTATCGCCATCAAGGGCGACACACGAGCCTACGCCAACCACCGCAATATCCATCTCGTTCCGAGGGATAAAACGTTGGTAGCAGTCAGCCGCTTTCCCTTGCAACACGGGAATCCGGAATTCTACCAGCAATTCGTTGGGTGCCAGCACTGTTTGCCCGGGAGCAGTCACAAAATCTTCAACTGGAACGTCACGGGTGCCATTAGGTCCGACGATATGACACACCGCCCCTAAAACGATCAGGGCTGGCGTCGTATCTGCGGCGGGTGAGCCATTACACACGTTTCCACCAACCGAGGCCCGCGAAAGGATCTGATCAGAGCCGATCAGCCCGGCAGCCTCAACCAGCCCCGGATATTGCTGCTGTACGGTCGTGTCTTCAAGAACATGACAACACGCCAGTGCGGCTCCGAGCCGGAGCCCGTTTTGCGCATCAAAAGACAAGGTTTGGAGTTCTGGGATCTTTTTGGCGTCAATCACCTGTCCCGGTTGTCGTACACCGGCACGCATCTGGATAATCAGATCCGTGCCTCCCGCTAGCATACGCCCATTTTCACCCGCTGCAGCCAAAACGTTAATGGCTTGGTCGAGCGAAGTCGGCGCTTCATAATTCAGTTCGTGCAAGGTCGCCTCCTTTTTCTATTTTGATTCGTATCACGTCGTCTTCCTACCTCTTCGTAGGCTCCTAGATTGCTATAGAAAAGCGCCGGGAAGTGCAAGGGTTCCCAGACGTTCTCGTATTACATTTTTATTCTACCCACCCACTGCGCATACTCTTGGGGCGTATCAATATCGGCTCGAATACCAGGATCATCAAGCGCGATCTCACGCACCCGCTCCGGGTCTTTGCGGACAACCACCTTCGCCCCTTTATCCAGCGGAGCAGCCAGAATTTCTCCGTACACACGCCTGGAGAATAGCACCGGATGGCCCCGCCGGCCCTGGTAGGAGGCAATAATGATGGGCAATGGATCAGCCACAAACGACGCCAGAAGAACCTGTATGGTCTCAGGTTTTATAAGAGGATGGTCAACAAGGTTGACCACTGCGGCCTCACTCTCATGCGACAGCGCATGAATACCCACCATCAGAGAAGATAATTGGCCCAGTCGGTAACGCGGATTCAACACGATCCGAAGGGCTGGATGCTTCGGTACAACCGCACGAATTTGCGCTTCATGCTCATGCGCTCCGAGCACAACGATGAGTTCATCGACTCCGGCGGTCAAAAAGGCAGCGCAAATGTTTTCAATAAATGTGTGCCCCTGGTAGTCGAGCAGCGCTTTAGGCGACCCCATCCGCCGAGACTCACCCGCGGCCAGAACAATTCCAGAAATCATACTGCGCGTTCGTTTACAGCAAGAGCGACGTTACGGAGTAAATTTGAGTGGTCCGCCGGGCCGTACTTTCGCGGCCAGCGAAAGCGTATCAGCCGGGCCTTTACGCCGGGCGCGAATAATCTCAGCAGCAATGGCGACGGCAATCTCCGCCGGCGTCTCTGCTGCAATATCAAGCCCCAGCGGTGTATGCACGCGTGCGACATCTTCTGGTTGATAGCCCTGTTCAACCAAGCGCTCAAGGGTCGTTTTTGAGCGGCGCCGACTCCCAATCATGCCAATATAAGCTGGATTCTTCTTGAGCGCCGTCTTAACCGCAGTTTCATCCCACACATGCCCGCGCGTGACCACCACGACAAAGGTCTGCTCGTTAATATTCAAGCTGTTCAGGACATCCTCGAATGGTCCAACTCGAATATCAGCGGCATTGGGGAACCGTTCTCGATTGGCAAAGGCCCACCGGTCATCCACCACAACGGTATGAAAGCCGAGCATTGCACCTATTTCGCACAGCGGCTGCGCAATATGGCCAGCGCCAACAATGAGCAAGGTCTGGACGCCCATCTGCACATCGACAAAAATACGCGGCCAATCCTCTTTGCGCACGACCGCGTCTTCCCGGACTTCACCCTGCGGTGACACGGCAAACAGTTGTGGCTTGCCGGAGGAGACTGATGAAGCAAGGGTTTTGAGCGTTTCTGCTGTTATTGAGACAGCCGGCGTCAGGGAGGTTCCATCTTTTCTCTCTTGGCCATCTTGGCCGAGAGAGAGACAGATCTTTGTGCCAGGTTGTATACCATTGACTGGACCGAGCGCCGTCACCAAGGCGGCGGGACGGCGAGCGCGCGTCGCCTCGACCAAAGTATGGGCTAATGCACGGTGTTCGTCTGGCTGCCAGAGATCAAGCGCCACGTCCATCACACCCCCGCAGACCTGGATTTCGTCTTGATCAAAATCGCCAGTCAAGTCGACCTGGACAATGCGCGGCGGTAGCTTTTGCTCCAGAACCGGATACGCCCGGCGCAGCACTTCACCTTCGCCACAGCCCCCGCCAATAGTGCCAAACGGCTGTCCCTCGGGTGGCACGACCATTTTCGCCCCGACCTCACGCGGGACAGAGCCACGCGTACGGATAATCGTCGCCAACACAAAAGGCTTGCCAGCCGCCAAAAGTTCTTCAGCACGTTCCCAGAGATCTTCCACGGCACGAATCCTATCTGAACAGTTGGGGGGAAAGCAATGGAATGCTGTACCTTTTGCGAGACTATTGGAACCGAGGCATAATTTTTTGGGCGAAGGTTTGCAGCACCTGGGCCGGGTCGCCGGTCAGCGGGCCAAGAAAAATTTTCTTGACCCCGGCCTCGGCTGCGCGCTCGACTTGATCGATACAGTCCTGGGGCGTCCCCGCGATGGCGAAGCGTTCGGCCAAATAGTCCTTCAGGCCCAGTTCATCAACCATCTGGGCGTGAAATCGCTCGGCGCCGAGCAGTTCGTGTTCATGCGGACGGTAGGCAGCCTTGAGTTTTTCAATCGGCTCCCACAGTTCGGCAGGAATACGCTTGCCCTCCAACGTTCGCCGAAAGGCATGATTGGCGCTCGCGGCCAGGGCCATGCGGATTTCATCCACTGCTGCCTGAGTGGTCTCAGCCACATTGGTTTTGGCAAAAAACCAGATATCCAAGTCGTCAAGTTTCCGTCCGGCAGCCTTGGCTCCAGCCTCGATACGAGTATAGGCGTCCTGCACAACTGCGGGGCTCAGTCCGCTGCCCACAATCACCCCATCGGCTAACTCGCCCGCCAACTGTAGGGTCTTTGGCCCCTCGGCACACACGTACAGCGGAACCGGCCTTTTCACCCAGACTTGGCGCACGGTTTTGCCTTGGAAGCGGGTTTCGCCAGTATAAAAGCCTTTGATCGCTTCGAGCGCTTCGCGAAACTCGGCGAGTCGAGCGGCCTTGAGACCCACGTTATACACGGCACTGTCACCCGTCCCAATGCCAAGAAAAGCGCGCCCGTCCGACAGTTCGTTGATCGAGGCAATGGCCCCTGCCGTGACTGCGGGATGGCGGGTCAGGGGGTTGGTCACAAACGTTCCCATCCGCAGCCGCTGACTGTTCAGCGCGCATTGGGTCAAAGTCACATAACAGTCCGGCCACAGCCAGTGCGCGTCCGGTACGCCAACCATCTCAAAGCCCCAGGCTTCAATCCGGCGCACCAGCCTCGGCAGGTCAGGATAGTTATGTGCAAGAGGAATTGTTGCGAATTGAACCCGCATCGGCGTACAGAGTAAACGTGTCCTCTTCATGGCACAAGGCTGTTGACACGTTTTCCTTCCTTGTGGGTGTACCCTACCCGCTTCGGTTCAAGAGCACCATTGCCGGGGCTTCCCGCCTGACCTATGCTGCGTCCTCATGCAGATCCGTGTGCTCACCCAATTCGAGACGACGCCGGCGCAAAGCGTGGCCACGGACCGGTATTTTCTTCACACCGTGATTGAGACGCAGCTTCCAGTCCTGCGCGTCTATACGTATCCAGATGATGTGATTCTGCTGGGTCGGTATCAGGCTGCCGGCGCACAAAGCGGAAACGTGTCAACATCTCGGGTCAGATTTGAGGACACGTTTCCGCTTTTCAGCCAAGACCCCGGTCTGACGATGACCCGGCGACTGACTGGCGGGCGGGCCTTTCCGAGTGGTAACGGGTTTATCCAATTTTCACTCATTGTGCCGCATCGTTCATTTTTCTTCTCCGCCGACCCGTACTATCTCGCGCCGTTTCAGATCCTGAATCGTTACGTCCGCGGGGTTCTGCGTGGCCTCAAAACGAGCGGGATTGAAGTCTTCTATCCGGGGCGAGATTTTCTCACTGTCCGAAGGCTGCCAATTGGCTGGCATTCGTTTATGACCGAAGAAACCGGAGCCTTGCTGTACGAAGGAGGAGTGTTTGTCCAACGGGATATGGGTCTCCTTCCCCATTTACTTGACCGGGCCGACCCGAATGGGAGCATTCCCTGCCAGCTCTTTATGCCGGATCACGTGACCAATTTGGAAAAAGTCCTGGGACAGCCCCCCTCACAAGAGCAGGTCGTCGGTCTGCTACGACATGGATTCGCTCAGCAGTTTGGTTTAGAACCCCTCAATCGAGAGGCGCAAGAGCTGAGTGAAGACGAACAGGTAGCCATTATGGCAGAACAGGAAAAATCTGACGCGGGGCTGTCCAGCCGCCCGCGTCAATCTGCTCTGCCTTGTGTAGCAACAATGCAAACCCCACTTGGAGAATTGCAAGTCCGGTTCTCTCTCACGCCTGAACAGACAATCCAGACAGTCAATGAAGTCCGGTTCTCGGGCGACTTCATTGCCAACCCGGCCGGGATGCAGGCGTTGGAGCACAATCTCAAAGGCTGTTCGCTGGAGCAAGAAGCACTCTGGCGGGTCATTGACCAGACATTTCTTCAGCCGGAGCATTATCTGATCGGGGCTGGGAAGTTAGAAGACGTACCCGGATTGATTAGAAGCGCTTCCTCATTATTAACGCCACTCAGATAGGCTATGGATTATACAAGGAACGAAGCGCTACCGCTCAATCAGATTGCAGCCGGACTCCTCGCCGACGAGGACCATACCCGTCTCTCAGCGCTCGCTCTGCTTGAGTCGGAGAGAACACTAAGGTCTCTCTCGGACGACGTGGTCCGTAACCTTCTCGCGTGTCTGGGGCATCGTACCAAAAAAATACAACGTGGTGCGGCGATCGTCCTCGTCCGCTTCGCCTCCCAACAGCCTGGCATTATCGCGGCGCTGACACACAAGCTGACGCATCCGGACGCTCGGCTGCGCTGGACCGCCGCTTTTACTCTCTCTCAGCTTGAGCTGCCGAGCCCCGCTCCTCTTCCCGTTTTGATCGAAAATCTTGGGCAGCAGGAAAGTGACCTGCGCTGGGCAGCAGCAACTGCTCTCTTGCAGCTCGCCCGGCACTATTCTCAAGACGTTGTTACTGGAATGATCCAGCTTGTGAATACAGGCAATGCCGTACAACGCCGTATGGCCCTCTACTGCCTGCGCGACCTGAAGCAAACGGATCAAGCAGCACAGGACGCCTATCTCGCCAGCCTGCACGACCAGGACCCAATGGTCCGCCTGGGTGGGTTGTCCTGTTTGGGTAAACTGCAATTGACGAGTGAGACCATTCGCCAAGCTATTATTCAGCTTTTAGAGCAGGACCCAGACATGGGCGTTCGGCGCGCCGCGGCTGTGACCTGTGGACAGATGGGAGAGACAAGTCAGGAGATCGTCGAAGCCTTGCGCAAGAGCTGTACATCCGGCGACAAGAGCCTGAGCAGAGCCGCGACCGGAGCACTCAGGCAACTGCCGGCCGACTCGTAACGGACTGTGGTTCTTCTTATCCTCGCAGCGCGAATTCAGGTCAACGCGAACAGCGCCGTCTCGGGTGCCTTGTCGAGCACGCGGAGCAACGCCTTGGCCGCACCGGTGGGGCAACGTTTTCCTTGTTCCCAGTTACGGATCGTTTCTTGCGGCACGTCGATGCGCCGGGCGAACTCTTGCTGTGTGAATCCCAGGCGCTTACGGACGCGGCGGGCGAATTTTGCCATGTCCCGCATCGCTTCGGCATCGTCTTGGCGTTGCTGCGCAGCGATGTCCCGTTCGGTCGTCGCGTCCAGCATTTCGTAATTGACTCGCCCCGCAGGCAGGTCTCGCCGGCGGCCGGGATCAATCTTGACGCGCGTTCTTGTCATATTCCTCGACCTCCCTCCTATTGGCTTTGCGGGCTGAAATGATACGGATGGTGGAATTCCGCACGGTAAAAATCACGACGAACACCCGGCCTTCAATCGCGCCCAACAGCCGGTAGCGATCCTCGCCGTAGTCTCGACGATAATCCCGACTCATGATCCGATTTGAATCAAGGAAAGCTCGAATGGCATAGGCGAAATCGAACCCGCGCTACGCGAAACACGCATCGCTCTTTGCGTCAGCCCATTCGAACTCCATGAACCTACGTAGGCCATTGGCCTACCGCAGGTCAACACGCAAGGGAAGTATGGATGCTCACGACAGATAGCCCATGGGCTCATTTTTCAGCAGTTCAACAATCACCTGCTGCCGGGTCTTGGGCCGCGTTTGGTTTTGTCCCTTCCCAACCAAGACAAACAGACCGCGCTTATACGTTCCGCCGCCGTGCTGACACGTGTCCCACAACCGCTGCCACCGCTCGGGTGAGCGGACCCACTGTCTGAGGATTTTCTCTTGGTTGGTCATCCTTCCGTCTTGGCTGAATTCCGGCATGAGCGCAAGAGCCGTACCCGGAAAGTCAGGGTATGCTACGAAAGACCGCTTCCATTACGGGCAGGCTCTCCTGCTCCGTGTTAAACCAGGCTTACGGGGAAACCGGACTTATGCGGTCTGCCCCTCTACACTCGGCTGTGGCGTTCCGACCAAAGCCGTTTTTTTCCCGTATACGAAGCGAGGTTTGAACGTATTCAGGATCGCCGGCAGGACGGTCATCGAAACCAAGAGACAGGCGCCCATATTCAGCGACAGCATGGCGCCCAGATAAAAATTGGGCCGAAAATTCGAGGTGAGGAAGACCAAGAAGCTCGCCGTCACAACGAGTGCATTAAAAAAGATAGCTTTGCCCGACGTCGCCATGGTGGCGGCGGTAATCTCTTCTGGGTCCGTCAATCCAGAGCGGATTTTAATCCGGTATTTATTCAGGAAGTGGATCGTATAGTCGATGCCAATGCCAATCACCATGGAGGCGGTCAACGATTTGCCAACCTCAAGGGGAATGCCAAGGAGTCCGAGCAGCCCAAAACTGAAGACCATGACTAAACTAATCGGGATAATATTGATCAGCCCAGCGACCCAGGAGCGAAACATAAACGCCGTCAATAAAAAGACGGCCGCCAGTGAGACGACGAGACTCGCCAGCTGCCCAGACACCACCAGTTCGCTGAAACGGGTGGTCAGATAGCCATTGCCGGCAATCCCAAGCCGAAAACCGCTGTTGGTTTCCCAACCAATAACCGTCGGCTCAATGCCAGCCAGCCAGCGTCCAAAGCGGATAGACCACGGATCCTGTAAGCCGGCATCGGCTGTGCCGTCATCCCCTACCTGCCCAAACTCACGCACGGCAAAGTCGTGCACAATCCCAACCACGCGTTCGATGTCCTGGGTGCTATCCGACCGCAAAAATATGGTCATATTGGCGTGCTGATAGTCATAATCCACGATCTCATCAAAATCGTCCGGGTCGCCAGAGAAGGAATAGAGCAACAGGTACTGGGCGACGAGGTCTTGCGAGTCCGGAATCACTTCCATTTCGGGCCGATCCTCGTTCATCACCCGGTTCATGCGTTTGATATACTCGGCCAACGAGAGCGACCCGCCAACGATAGGGTCTTGTTCGACGACGGTTTGGAGGCGGTCGAGTTGGGCGAGCAGCACCGGATCTTTGAGCAGATCAGGCTGATGGCCTTCAATCGCAATATACAGCGGTAGATTGCCTTGGAAGGTCTCGCCTAAGACGGTATCCGCAATCCGCACGGGACTGTTTGGATCGGACATCTTGATAAATGAGGTATCGACAAAAATGCGCTGCGCACCAAGCAGACACACCAGCATGACACTGGTTGTCACGCCCCACACCACGAGTGGTTTTCGCGCAACGCCGACGCCTATGCGGGAGAGCGTCCGTGCCGCCCAGCCCGTCGCCGCGAGGTCACCACTACGGCCCATTTGGGCGCGCAAGCCCCGGCCGACTTTGACTGGTAGGAGGCTCAACAGGGCCGGAAAAAAAGTGATGGAGAAGATCATCGCGGCCAAGACGCCAATGGAGGTAAAGATGCCAAAATAGCGGATCGGGAGAATGCTGGCGGTCAGGAAGGATAAAAACCCGGCCGCCGTCGTCAAGGAGGTGAAGACCACCGGTTGCCACATCTCTTGCATCGCGGCGAGGACCGCGTCGACTGAGGAAACGTCCGGATGTTGCAAGACCTCATCGTAATAGCGGCTCAGAATATGAATGCCGTTTGCCACCCCAACCGCCATCAGGATAACCGGCATCATGGTGGAAATGGAATACATCGGAATCCCCACGGCCGCCATAATGCCTAAGGTCCAAATCACGGAGACGCCGACCACCGCCAAGGGGAGCAAGACGCCGCGCACACTCCGATAGGTAAAATACAGCGTGCCGAGGACAATCACGAGAATGAGCGGGATGAAGGTCTCCATGTCCTGCCGCATCCCCTCCTCAAAGGTGACTTCCAGAGCGCCTTGACCCGCAATATGGAATTCCTCCGGAGCGCCGGCCGCTTTTTTCGCCTCAACCATATCCCGGATCGTCGTATAAATAGCCATCCGTCTGGCCGTGCCCTCGATAGTCCCTCCGCCGGATTCCATTTTGGCCGTGATGAGCATCCCGGTGCCGTCCTGGGAGACGATCCAATTGACGAACATCGAATTGTGAAAGAGGGCCTGCCGTAATGCGTCGAGTGACTCGGGTGAGTGAGGCACCGTTTCCATGAACGGATCAACTGCCATGCCGTCCGCCGTACCGGTGATATTATCGAGCGTGGCCACACTCGCCACGTCTTCATCGCGGATGGCTTTGATGCCGGGCAACAGGGCGATCTTTTCCGAGAATTCTTTGATCGTCGTGAGCGTACGCGGATTGAAGACGCCGTTTTCGTCCGGATTTTTATTCAGAACCCCGACAACAATCAGATCGCGTATACCAAAGCGCTCCTCGACCAGATCGTTATAGCTCATGACTGGATCGTTTTGGGGAATAAAGGCGTCGGCATCGCCCTCAAAGCGCAACGACTGTAGCTGGACCCAGGCCAGACCGGTACAGCCCAGAACAAGGCCAATGACCAAGAAACGAAAGCGGATGATCCAGCGGAAAAATGATTCCATGCTTACGATAGCTCCTTATACTTTTGACACTGACGCTTCCAAGTAGAGGCGAGAGAGAGTTCACCGCTACTAGGGCGAAGCGACACTTACCAGGAGCAGAGGAGATAAGCTATAAGCCAGGTGCGGCCGACCAAGGAGGCGAGCAGGGCGAAGCGTCACGAAGTGACAACACGCCAAGAAGCGCGGATCAAGGACTTCCTGCCCGGCAAAGTGACTGATCGCGGACGGACGGCGGCGGACCATCGTAATTTACCCGCCGAGCGCGGGCGGGGATTTGGGAGCGCGTGCCCATTTTCTCAAACGCGGTGTCGGCCAGGTGTTGAACGGCCTTCAGGTCGCCGACATCGCAGACCACCCCCTCTACGGCGGTGTCCGTTGCCGCTAGCTCGGCGACTGCCCGGTCTAGGGCCGACGCTTCAATATCGGCTACCACGAGTCGGACGCCGCGACTGGCCAGACGGCGGGCAGTGGCAAAGCCTATACCGCTGGCTCCACCTGTAATGACGGCGACTTTGTCGGTGTGCCACCGTGCCTACTCGACGACTAGAAGTCCCTCAATAAAACGGAGATCAGCGGTCTGGATATCTATGACCAAGACCTCTTCCATTTTGTCGCGGGCGCAGGCAGCAAGGGTGCCAAGGGCGCGCAGCTCGTGTGGCGTGACTCCATAGTGCTCAGCGGCTTCTGTCTGGAACGTCTGCCACCGTTCCTCTAGTGTTGCCTGTGGAAGCTGAGCGTGAAGCGCCTGAAGCTCAGCCCGGTTCAAGGGGTGAATACTGAGCTGATTTTCGAGCACCCAACGCGCAAAGGCCGTATTCCAGAGTACGGTCAGGCTGACTCCTTCAGGCGCCTTTTCCTCGGGCAGTATTTCCCAGCGCCGGAAGACTCGGAACCAGGTCGGAATCCGGTCGAGCAACGATTCGACCTGCTGAATCTCAGACAGTTGCCCAAAGCGCCGGGACACGATTTCGCCCGGCGTCTCCAGACCAACAAAAAAAAGCGGCTCTCCGCGCTTGACCCCAGCATACATTTCCCGAAACGGCGTATCGAGATAGCTCTCCCATTCGGACAGATCGTTCTCATACAACTGCGCAGCCATGAGGCTGGCCTGATGCTGGAGCCGCTGTATCAAGCCCAGGCCGGTTTGAAAAAACGGACGGATTTGCGTCTCTTGCAGGAGCTCTCGCGCCGCGCTCTCATCTTCCTTGGCCGTATAGGCCAGGCCAATGTTGACATAGTCATGCGCCATTTCCACGCAGCGACGAATTTCGCTTACTTCTCCCGTATCGCTCGCTTCAGCCATCACAATAATATTGGTCAGATAGGCGAGTTCCCGGCCGATCTGCTCAAGTGTCTTGGGTGGCAAGCCCGCCAACGCCTGGGAAAAAAAAGACGTAGACTCAGCCAAAAGCGACAAGGCATGGTCAGGCGGAGTAATGGCGTCGTCTCCTGCTGCAAGGCGAACAGAATGGGGGATACGGTGATGCTCCTGCAACTGAATGGACTCAGGGGGAGTGAAACGAAAGAGCGCTTGGGCCTCGTCATTCGTGGGATAGCCCCGATCTTCGAGTCGAGCCGTCCGCCAGCGGAATGCCGCCTCTTCAAGGCCACTTTCGAGTTCAAACAAGCTGTTTTCGAGCACATACAGATACATGCGGTAATCGAGCGTCCGTACCCGCTCAAGCAGCACATGTAAAATCGGTTCCGGCTCGCCCAGGAATCGCAGGAGGTATTGATCGTCGAACGTAAAATATTGCGACTGGTCAAAATCGGGATCTTCCTCAACATCAGCCTTGCGGACAACCTCAAAGTGGCGTTGTATCAGGAAGACCAAGAGTTCGATGTCGGTATGCAAACACCATTCAGCGAGCTTACTACTCCCACTTTCATTGAGCAGCAGCAGCCAGTTCATCAAACGCTCGTCATCCAGCCTGTCCTTGCGCCAACAATCCAGGTCTACTATGTCACGCACTTGTTCAGGCGACGCAATCGCCAGTAGCCCGACCGCATCATGCAACCCAATCTCTTTGAACGTGTACAATAACGTCTCAGAGGAGAGCGCCTGGGCTATAGCCAAACCATTCTTTGCAGAAAGGAGAAACTCTTGCCGCCCTTTGGCGTCAAGCCGCACCAGTTGAGCAGCCTGCTCGGAGACTGATAGTTCAGGCAGATCAATGGGGTCAGGACGCAGTACGTTCTCGGAATCTGGCATGCCTGTCACTCTGTTTGCGTATAGTGCTCGATAAAAGCCAGGGCTTGGTCCCAGCCGAGCAATCCGTTGAAAACATCATTAAACGGCAGCATCTCGTGCCACGCCCCTTGCGTTGTGCCCGTCTCGCGGAGCGTCTGTAACGTCTTTTTCATGTGATACGTAGCGGCAAGGACGCTTGTCACGGGATAGATGGCAAGGCAAAAGCCGAGATCCTCAAGATCACGAGCGGGCAAGAATGGCGTCTTGCCCCCTTCAACCATGTTCACAATGAGGGGCGTAGCCGAAAATTCACGACAGACCCGCTCCATCTGTCTGACTGACTCAAACGCCTCAAAGAACAGCATATCTGCGCCGGACTCCAGATAGATAGACGCCCGTGCCATAGCATCGTCAAGTCCACTCACGGCAATCGCGTCGATCCGTGCAATGATGACGGTGTCAGGATTCGTCCGGTTGTCCACTGCCGCCTTAATTTTGGCAGCATGCTCAGAGGCTGAGATCAAACGTTTTCCAGCCAGATGGCCGCAGCGGCGCGGCATATCCTGATCCTCAATGTGTAGACCGGCCACATCAATCCGCTCATATTCCTGGACCATGCGGACCACATTCAAGACGGAACCAAATCCCGCTTCAGCATCAGCAATAACCGGGACGCTCACCGCACGGCAGACGCCTTCGAGCTGGATAACCATCTCGGTGAGCGTCCGCATCCCAAAGTCTGGATAGCCGAGCGCGCCGGCAGAGACACCGCCGGAGTAATACACCAGCGGAAATCCGGCTTCTTCGACAAGCCGGGCAGAAATAACGTCATAGGCACCTGCGGCCATGAGAAATTGGTCCTGGGAGAGCAGTGTTCGGAGAGATTGAGCCTGGGCCATGGAAATAGAAACTCCTTACAAATAGCGCTATGGAGGGACATGAGTATCCGAAGGGCTATTTCTGACATGCTCGGTTCACTTGTCAAGGGAGGAAGGCAAACGGCCGGCCTCTTGCTTTTCAATGCCGAGTCAGCAACAAGGGCAAGAAGAGGGAATCACAAGGAGGGAATCGTATGAGTAATCTTGCCTATCAAGACAACACCCCATACACGCTCGAACAGCTTGCAGGAGATATGGAAGCACTGATCACGCGTGAAAAGGAACACGCCCCGATTGTTGCGGCGGCGGAACCCCTGCTGGAACGTTTTCTGGCTGCCGACAGCCTCCCGGAAGAATACTGTCAGCCCGCCCCTGGTCGCATTACCACTGAGCACAAAGAGTTCACCCTGTATCGCCTCCATCGTGGGCCTGAAGACTGCTTTAATATTATGGCCGCAATCTGGCCTCCGGGCGGCTCAAGCGGTGTGCACGACCATGCCGGGAAATGGGTCGTCGAAGGCGTGTATCGCAACCAGCTCCATACCATTCGGTATAAACGCCTCGACGATGGGACGCAGCCCGGACATGCGGAACTCCGCGAAACAACCGCGCTGGACCTCCGGCCAGGCGATGTCTCACACGTCCTGTCTCCGAATGAAGAAGTTCATGATTTTCTCAACCAGACTGACGAGCCGGTTGTGAGTGTCCATATCTATGGCGGGGATATCAGCACCGAAACGCTGAACTATTTTGACCCGGCCGGCAAGTCAGTCGAGCGTGTTGCCCACGACCTGAATTACGACAACGAATAGGGTCCTGCATCAGACCTTCGGGGCAACGTGTACGTTGCCCCTATTCCGCGTCTTTCCACCTTTCACATTGATGAGAGCTTGACGGCAGCTTCTTCCGGGTTGGGAAGGGAAAGCGTTTTTTCCGGCAGCAGAATAAAGTCGTCATAGGCCGCCTCTGATACACTGGTCATTGTGTCAGAGTCCGAGAGCACCGCGATGCCCCGGACCTTTCCCGGTTCAAAGCCAAAGAGGTCTTTATAGTCCTGGTAGAAATTAATGGTTTCTTGGCGCCATTCACCAGGCTCAGCCGGCCCATGCTGTAAGACTACAACCTTGGCGCGCCAATAAACCGGACTGTCGAAACGCGAGCCAATCGCGAGCGTCGAGCTCCAGACGTATTTAATCGCCCGCGGCACGAGGCGGCTACCAAAAATGACGTAGACGGCCGCGGCTGAATCATTCGTCTTTCTTGCCCGTTCGTTGGCGCCAAGAGGCAGTTTGGTTGCGCGCCAGCGCCAGCGCAAAATGGGATAGTCTTGTGGCTTAAATGTATATTCCAGACCGATCTGGACATCCTGGTTGTTGGCATAGGCATGCAGAAACCGATTGCCGTCTTCCTCGGCAATGTGGTAGACGGCCTGCGCAGTCGCTGCGTTGCCACGCACCTTCCAGCCCGACGGGAAGACACCGGTCGGGTATTGCTGAAAGGTCTCCTGAAAGGGTGTCGAGCCCCGGGGTGTCTGCGCCCGCCCATCATCAGGGTCGGCCGCTCTGGGGGCCAACACGCATGCGAGCAGGAATGCCGTGAACCACGCAACACGCACTCTCACCTCCCCCAACCCTCTCTTGCTGACCGAGCCGGGTCCGAACCGTCTCAAATAAACCATTGCGGATAGGAGCATCGATAGAGGAAGGACCTTCGGAGTGCAAGCCCGAAAAGGATGGCCGCTCTTTCGTGGCATTGGCACGTCTCCCCGGACTATGCTACCCAGGCGGTACGCTATGCTGTTTAAGAATAAGCAAAGACCTGTTTGGGCTTTTTCGGGAGGCTGTCGCACATGGAAATTCTTGCAGAGGGGCAGGGCGCATACTTTCCACCTGACCCGGATGGATTCCGCGCCTGGGTGAGGGACAACAAGCCTCGGACGCTCGTGCCTAAAATGCTGAACGAGCACGAGGCCATTGAGCAGTTTGTCTCTGATGGGGATTATCTGGCGTATGACTGCAACTACTTCCAGCGCGGCCCGAGTTCGCTAATCCGCGAGATTATTCGCCAACAGAAAAAGGATCTGTGGATCTGTGGGAAATTCACTTATGTCGCGCTCGCGCTGCTTGTCGAAGGCGGCTGTGCCACCAGGGCGGATATTGGTTTTGTCGGTTTTGGCCCGTGGTTGTCCAAAGCCGTCGCCACCGGTCGCCTCCAAACCTATGAGTACTCAAATGTAGTGATGACCTATCGGCTGCAGGCAGGCGCGCAGGGTTTGCCGTTTATTGGCGTGCGCTCGTTTGGTGGGACCGAGGGCTTTCCCCAATCCGGGGCCAAGTTGGTCACAGACCCGTTTTCGGGCAAGCCGGTTGTTCTGCTACCGGCGCTGAACCCGGATGTTTCGATCATCCATGTGCATCAGGCCGACGTGTACGGTAATGCCCGCGTCTTTGGCACTGGGATCTCTCATGTTGATTGTGCCCTGGCGTCCAAAAAGGTCATTGTGTCCGCCGAAGAGATCATCGAAACGGACGAATTTCGGCGCGACCCGGCCCGGACCTCAATCCCTCATTTTACGGTCGATGCGGTCGTGCATGCGCCGTTTGGTGCGTATCCGGGGACCGTCCAAGGACGCTATGCCTCCGATGTCCAGCATGTGGTCGAGTGTTTCGGCGGGACCATGCGCGGCGACCTGCAACCCTATCTTGAAAAATGGGTGTACGGTGTGGACTCGCACGACGAAATGCTGGAAAAGCGCGTCGGGTGGAAAAAACTCCAGGAGTTACAACGACGCGAAACCATTCGGGAGGGATACTCGATATGACACCGGCCACACATTTTGCGGAACGAGAACATTTGATCTGTACCGTTTCGCGGGTCATTGAAGAAGAAAAAAGCTATTGGGTCGGCGGTGGCGGAGAGCCCTTATACAGCATTTTGCTGGCCCAGCGGCTGTACGCCTCAGGCGTCCAGTACATGACCGAGGATGGCGTGATTGCCCCGCAGTCCATGATGCCCTGGGACCCGCTGATGACCATGGTGGCTTCCCGGGCCGGCTACCGCGCCCTCCAGTGGGGAACGATGAATACTGCGGGGAATTTTGCCCAGCTCGGCTATGTCGATGTCGGCATCCTCAACACCCTACAGGTGGACCGCTACGGTAATATCAATTCGACCGTCTTGGGGGAATACGAAGGCGGCCAGGGCCGGCGTTTTGGCGGGCCAGGTGGAGCCGATACTATTGCAGCCCAATGCTGGCGCACAATTCTGATGACCGACCAACAAAAGCGTAAATTCCCTGAACGGGTGGACTTTATTTCATCACCGGGCTTTCTCGACGGACCGGGGGCTCGCGAGGCAAACGGCCTGCCAGCGGGAACCGGTCCGTGGCGCGTGTTCACCCCGTGGGCGATGTTTGGCTATGAAGAAAAGTCGTGCGAGCTGATGCTCATGGCTGTTTCACCGTTTGTCACGGTTGATATGGTCCTGGCCGAGATGTCCTTTGAGCCGAAAATAGCCCCAACCATTGAAACGCTTGATCCACCCATGGAAGAAGAGTTGGAGATCATCCGCACCCAGCTTGATACAGATGGACAAACAACGGGTCGCGGACAGTGGATTGAAAAACGGGATGACAAATACGTCTTTGCCGAAACGCAGGGACGCGAGTAAGGGGCTTCAAAGTCTTTGAGTCTGTATCTTGATGGTGTCCAGGGGTGCTGTAGCCCTTTTCTTTTCCCCTCCCCTTTGCCTTACCCCTTGTCTCCTCTCATACTATCAATATTCTGGCCTGTTTCTTCAGCCCATTGTTGAGTAATTTTTTCTAACGTTGCTGCCTTTGCATTCGTCAGACTGTGGACAAAGCGTACCACTTTCGTGTGTCGCCTGATGGGAAGCCTTTTATGCGCTGGCGTTGACTCAAAGGGGAAAAATATCTCACGATACAGTGTAGCTACGATTTTACGGGTTTGTTTCTTGTCAATATTGCCCCAGCACCAGCGGAAAAATTCTTGGAGTTGCACTACGAGGAGGCCGAAGAAGAAAGCTTCTATCCATTCCCTGGACGACATATTTTGTCGTCCACCAGGTAGCTCGCTCCTCTTTGCCACCTTCTTCTTGGCTACTACTTTTTTCTTGGCTACCGGCTTCTTTACGGTCGTGGTACGTGTTGTTTTTGGTGGTGTTACCTTTTTTTTCAGGCGAACTGTTGGTTTCTGCTCCTTTTGCGCCTTCCTCGCCATCCCCGTATCATACCAAGACTTTCCCTTACGTCCATCATTTTCTGGAATGGGCTGCTAATTTTTCTCTGCAATATATGCCTTCGTTGATCTGTTTTGGGCAAAGGTCTTTTTACAACAGTGACTTAAACAATATATAACGAGAGGCTTTCTCCGGGAGAAATCCCTTCTCTCCACGATGACGGAGTAATGGAGGCGAGGTTGCCTTAAGTTTTGGGAGGATTTTAAGCTTTTCTGATTTCCAAACTTGGTGCCCCACCACTTTGTCCTTCATACTAATGTGCGGGGGTCAGTCGTCGCCAAACACAAACTCTGGTGGAACTTCCCAGTTTCGACAGACCTCAAGTTGCTTGGCGATCTCCGCAACGTTATTGAGCGTACGCGAGGGAACCTCTTTGTTCCCTCGATGCGTCCAATCTTCCGGTCGTCCGATTTCCACGAAAACCTCCTCGACCGGGAATGGTTTTCCCCCAGTGAACTCTCTGAAATCATCCTGTTTTTCGTCATACAGATACGTAAAATCCATGAGGTATGGCTTTGAGGCTGTCGGCGCAACTTCTCGATCCAGGAAAAACTCCTCCCGAACGGCGTGGTCCGTGTGAAGCACACCCTCATAGCGGGTCCAGTCCTTATTTTCCAGGACCGTTGGAACCTGAGATAAGGGACAAGCAACATCGGCGGCCAACGCCTTCCCGTCTGGAGCGACCGGGCGCAGCCATGTCGCTCGTCCTTGCTCTAGTGGCTCAGTGCTATTTGTCCCACGGGTCGGTGTCGCATTCTGGATCGTGACCATGGCCTGCTTCAATGCCCATTCACGACTATCTGTCTTTTGCTGATACCAGTCGCGGAAAGCGATCATGTGTCCGGGGCTATTCGCGGTAAACGCGATACCCCCAGGGAATCGATGATCGTGCCACCATCGGCCGTCCCCCGCGCACGCGAAGTAGTCCAGATTGAACTGGTATCCGTAGAACGCCCCGCTGTTTGGGTCCTTCAGATAGAGGAAATCGCTTGTCACCGGATTGGACTGACGCGCTCCGCGTGAGCTAGTTCCCCATCTGGCTAGTTCCAGAATGCGGTCGCTCAACGCGCGTAGATGCCGGTCCGGTGCGGCGAAGGCTACCCGTGGCGAGGCCACGACAAGCACGAAGCTGTGGGCACTCCAGACAGGATCGAACGCAGCTCTCTGTTTCCACAGTCGTTTCTCTTCGGCGATTTTCTCGGCGATCTCGTCATCGCTCCAACCCAACCCAGCTCTCTCAGAGAGGAAACAGAAATGGCTGCGACCTTGTTTGGCTGCGATACGCCCAAACTGACAGGGCTGCCTTCGCAGGCACCATAAGTTCACGCATTCAGCCATTTCCGCTTCTGTCGCAGCGCTGTTATGAAGGAGCGCATTCGCCTGGAGTAGATCATCACTGAATGGGTGAGAAAGCCGCCAGGCATCGCCCGACAAGCGCTCGATCAGATCCGCTACGGCAGTCATCCGTCCTCCTCCCTACCTCCAACAAGTGGGCCTCTAGGGGCGTTCTCACCAGAGATGAGCACTGGCACCTCGCGGGACCCGCACGCGACTCTGGCAATATCGAACGCATCGCACATCGTCCGACCGTCTCCCAAGGCCCCGTACAATGCCTGGCTGAAGGTGATAGCGGTGGAGTCTGAGACCTTGCTCGGCCACCCAACGGCGTATCCTGTGCCCCCTTCGCCTACTAGGTCGCGTGCAAACCTCTCCGACTCACACGCATTCAGCACGCACAACACCACGTCCTCTTCTATCGTCTTCAGTACCGTCAGGAACTCCTCCGCACTGAGAGCGGTCTCGTTCGCCAATAGATGATGGTCTTCAATGATCGAGAGACTACGCTCGTTTCCGTGTCCGGCAAAGTGCACGATCTTTGGCCGATGACGATACGCGTAGGCAAGCCTTTCTCGGGTAGCAGCCAGAATGGAATCTCCTAGATAGATTGAGTCTTTATGCTCGCTTGCACGTAAAGCATCTTGGATCGCGTGATACTCATTGGGCATCTGGATCTGATTCAGTTGGGAGCCGCCTCGATCCCCGGCAATGAATAGGATCTTTACCGAATTCCGGCTATCCGCTTCGCTTGTGGGTTGCTCTTGGCTCGGTGGTAGATCGCTGACATCCGACAATACATGAAATACCTGATCGATTCCCACCGATGGTACTCGGACATCCCCGCTCAGCACTGGAACCTTGAAATAGCACTCGAAGCCTGCCGAGCTTTCACCCTTCCTCAGCACCGTATGAAAATTCGGCAGTGCCTCCCGGCGCTCGCTGAAAGCTTTGGCAGCGCCGAGCACACCCGTTGTGTGGATGCCGTTCACAAGGACCACCGTGGACTCTTCGTTCAACGGATTGGGAAAACGAGCAAAATACCCAACGTCCTTACATATCCGCCGCTGCCCCGTGACGCCGCTGCCTGGCCCATCGCGGTACTCCGCGTGGAGTTCTAGCGGCGCGTCCTCGTCCATTATGACCGTCATCTGCTCACAGTCATCGGAATAGGATATCCGTGAGTGGACTGCCTCCATCATCTCCTTACAAACGCTATTCCCGATGTCGGAAGTAGAGCCGGGGCCGCCGAGCACGACAAGGTTGCCACTCGTATGACCGTCGGGGAGATTGCCAGAGTGGAAGTGTTGGATCGTGGCGCTGGGATAGTGTCCTGAGAGGAAAACCATAAGCTCAAGCAGTGCATCTTGGTCCCCGAGGTTGTCCAGGTAGGTATAATCGGGACTTGAGCGATTCGCATACTCACCGGGCTCGTGATTCTGTGGGCATACAACCCAGATGGTGCTTGTTCTCCGAGGAAACCAGAACCGGAAGATCAGTTCCTCCTGGATCTGCGCCTCAGGAATCGCCCGAAAAATCTCGGTCTCGAATGCGGAATCAGACTGGAAGAGTTCGTTCATTGAACGATACAGAATCGGGTCTGAAATTCCCCAATTCAGTCGCTTAGCGATAGGCTCGGATTCCATATCGCCTACAAGAATTCCGGGTACGCGAGCACCTTGCAACCGTCCAGCGTATAAGGCTAGCTTCTCATCGCTCTCGCTCACGTCAAGAACAGCGACCGCGTACCCAGAGCGCCACTCCCGCTCCTCACCGGCTTCCTCAGAATTCAGAAATGCGGTCTGAACTTCTATCGTTGGGTGCTTTTCCCTAAGTCGTTGTTCGACACGTTTTACTACCTCCGTCACGCCATAGCGGAATCCATCAACGGCGCGCCTATCCCATCCTGCGGCATGCACTGCGACCACAACGAGCTGCAATGCGTCGGTTCCCTCGCTCACACGTCCCTCAGCTTGATCAGTCCATAACAGTCGGCAATCGGTCGCCGCTTTCCATCCCGCAGGACCACCCCTTCTGGTACGTCGCATGTTACGCGCTCTCCCGCAGCGACGTAAGCGCGCGGTCCTATCGTTATCCCACCGATAAGGACCGCACCGACTCCCACAACGCTACCGCGCTTGATGATCGGAGATGACTCCACAGTGTCGTCCCAGTCGCCGGTTGTATCGGCGTACGAGTGCGCTGTTTCGCCCTGAAATCTCACCCAGTCTTCGACAATTGTCCGGTCAACCAACTCGCCTGCAATGATACAGTTCTCGCCGATCGAGACCTCGTCAAAGATCTGCGCGCGATAAAGCACGCGGGTTCCCGTTCCGATCCGGGAACCGTACGATATTCGGCAGTAATGATCGACCTCTACACGGTCCGCCAGATGCACTCCGCCTTCGATTAGACAGAAAGCGCCAATGCAGACACCACCCCCAATGGAAACGGGCTCTTCTTCAGTTGCCTCATAACCAACGTAGCTACAGAAGCCGACCGACGCATTTCCGTTGAAACGGGTCGTGGGGTGGACATGAGCCGACGTGTCGATTTGGATGTTCATTCGCGGTCAGCCTCCTCGATGAATCGGGAGATAATATTCCACACCTCGCGGTGCTTCTCCTTGGTCGCAGGCGACGACAAGTCTTCATCGTCGCCCACTCCGAATCCGTGGTCGGTGCCGGGAATATTGATGAGCGTACAATGCTCATACATCCGTGCAAAACGTTCAGATGAAGAGTACGACACGATCGAATCTTTATCGCCGTGGAGAATGAGGGCATTGCACTTAAGCTGCGGTAATCCTTCGGCCCCGGAAATGAAGCGGAGTTCGTTCAGCAGGGCTGCGCCATACTGAATCTCGTCCGTCTCCACATACCCTTGCCGTTGGAGCCCTTGGGCTATTTCCTCACGCAACTTGCCATCCACGATTGCCCCGTGCTGCCCCAATACATCCTCCTCATAATCAATCACTGGCGCTAGCATGACCACCGACCTGACGGGAACTAACGTTTTTGCAGCCCAATAGGCCGACAGTCCGCCGCCAAAGCTCATACCAATCACATGAACAGATGATGCGTGCGCATGTGCCAGTGCCGCAGCCGCTGCGGCCTCGATGTCGTTGACGATCCCGGCCAGCGTCATTGTCTTCATAGGCATTTTGCTCGCACCGTGACATCGATAGTCGAACCTGAATGACGGCACCCCTTTTTTCGCCAAGTGCTCTGAGAGCCCGGAGAACAGACCGAACTCGTCTCGCGATGACGTAATCCCATGTATGAGGATCGCGAGACCGTTGCTTCCTATAGTGCCAGTCGTATAAGTGCCTTCCAAGGACGTGCCGTCAAAGCTTCGAAACCGCAGCGTTGTCTCCACTATTTCCTCCCTTTAAGCGTCATCGCCGCCATGGCATGCTGTACTGTCTCGTGAGCAGGCAACGACGAATAAGACGTATGCTTAGCGATTGCGTCCACACACCAATCCTGCAGAATCGTCCTTTCTCTCACGCACAAGTCTCCAGAGCGCAGTACCGCCTCTACCGCACTCAAGCCATAGTCGTTCAAGCACGACCGCACTGGCCCATCTGCTGTTGATTGATGGGCCAGTTCCATCACCTCAGCGATACGTGTGGTCGGTAGCACCTCGGGACTGGGCGTATATTGAGCAAGAGCACCTAGTGTCGCCAGAGGAGTCCGTTTTTCTCCATCGCGATGTACACACAGGCAATCAAACACCAGGTCACCGGCGAGTTCAAACAGGATATCGCTAAGAGTCGCTCGCCGCGGTTCTGGCGGAGCATGCTGCACGACCTGTTCGCTACGTACGACTCGGACCTTCCCGCTGATACTGTGTAGCAAACACCACAGCCAATCCTCGTTATACCCAGGCGGAAAGGCGAACAATTGTGTCGGATGGAGGCTGAACGCCATATATCCAGCGCTCACCCATCCGCCGTCGATATCCCCCATGTCATCACTACTAGCCGTGCAATTGATCTGCCGCGACTCCAGCCCTCGAATCGACTCGTGCAGCCGAGTGAGTGTGTCCATTTCTGATTGGCCATCGATCTCAGCGCCAACGATTAAGCCCTGGGACCCAGGCGCCAGTTGCTCAAGACGCTCGTGCGTCAGTTCAAGGTCAAAACCGCAAATATCGTCATCTATGAGAATGGTCGTGCGTGCTCTTACCGCAGCCGAGAGCAGGAGAGCGAGGTTCCTCAGTGGAGCAATATCGCGCCGCGCTGTCCTGAATTGCCACTCCAATGCTGATCCACCCGTCACCCCTGCGATTGTCTCGTACAATTGAGTAGGCATGAGGTGTGTGACCATTGCAGGCGACTTGCGCGCTACAGTAGTCAGTAGATAGGCATTCTCCGCCGCAACCCTGGCCGTGGAATCGTCGAGAACCGTCAGGACATCGCATCGCCTCAGTTTCATGACCGCCGTGTAAACGCTGCGTTCGAGCACCTCGGTCCGGTCTTGCGTGAGGATGATTGCGTGCACACGAATCGAATCGAATTTGTCCATTACTCTCCGTTCGTTCGAGACTGACGATCAAAGAATTCGCAAATGGCCTTCATGGTCCTCAGCTCCCACGCTTCGTCATCATCAATACTGACTTCCAGTACCTCTTCGATAGCTTCAATAATCTCCACGTGACCCAAACTGTCCCATCCGTGATGCCGAAGCATCTTAGATTCTCTGGAGAGAGATTCCTTGGGGCATTTAAGAGCCTCCGCAACGACATCAAACGGATCTGGTGGGGTAGCACCCAATGTCATGATTCTATCTCCCGGAGAAGCGCTTCACGATCAATTTTCCCGCTCTGATTCCGTGGCAGGCTCGGCAATGCACGGATTACCCGTGGAATGGCGTGGAACGGGAGGAAAGGTCGTAAGGAGTTCTGGATCTGCTCCTGATTGAGTGGCTCAATCGATTCAACGAAGGCGTACAACTCGTCGTCCTTGCAGATAGTATAGGCATCGTGAAAACCTATCTGGCGAAGCCGGCTTTCAATCTCTCCTGGTTCGATGCGCTCACCGTTGGTCTTTATCTGCCGGTCGATGCGTCCCGAACAATAGAGACGACCGCCCCGACGCACTCCCCAATCCCCGGTGAAGTAACATCGCCGGATGCGCGAGTCGGCGAATTCAACCTGGCGAAAGGCCGCTCGGGTTTGCTCCTCGTCGTGCCAATAACCGGTGCTAAGGAAGTCACCGGCTACGACGATTTCCCCTTCCTCGTCGTCATGCTCACCACGCAGATGAGTGCTCCAACCGGGGACGTCTTCTCCGATGGCGGCCGACTCCAGCTCACACGAGTCCATGAAATTTT
This sequence comes from Binatia bacterium, assembly GCA_963664395.2. Lineage (GTDB taxonomy): Bacteria > Desulfobacterota > Binatia > Bin18 > Bin18 > Bin18. Next base: position 1,992,454 of record OY761159.2, read on the forward strand.
TGGCCGTCAAGCGGTTGAGTGTGTTGAAACCAATGGTTTCAGTAGTGCCATAGGTATTAAAGACAGTGAGGTCTGGACAGACGTTGAACAACGCCTGAAGTTGTTCACGACGCAGGGGTTCTCCACAGAAACTCATCACACGGAGAGAGGCCAGATACTCGCCCGTCGGTTGCTTGCCACGTAGCATGAAATTAAGCGCACTTGGAACTGATTGCCATACCGAAATGCGTCTATCCCTGATTACTCTCGCTGGCCTCAACCGCTCTGCTTCACTCAGTGGAACCAAAGTGCCGCGCTGCGTGAGCGCCATGAAGACGTCCATGACGCCGAGATCATGCGCGAGACGTGACCATTGGCCCCACTTTTCACCTGGAGACAAATTGAAGTAGCTCTGGCATACGCCAAGGAAGTGCGAGAAACCGCGCCGACTAATCTTTACGCCCTTCGGACGGCCCGTCGAGCCTGAGGTAAAAACGACGTATGCCACATCGCTCCGGTCGATAGCAGGGCTCACCGATCGCATCGACAGCGGTTTCATTAGGTCGGCACTCGGAGTTGTATCTGGCAAAGCAGAAAGAAAGCTTGGTCGCGTGTTCTCATAGAGCACGACCTGGGGCGCAAAATCCTTGCAGATTGCCGCGTTTCGCTCCTCAGGTCCTGTTTCCGTTATCTCGACGGGACAGAATGTGCCTCCCGCGATGAGGGACCCGAGCATTGCCGCATACGCCCGTTGTGAAGACGGCAGGGCAATCAGTACCCGAGGGCACGGGTTTTCCGTGAGCTGTTGGATGGTTGCCGCCAATTGAGACGCGAGCGACGCGATCTCCTCGTAAGAGTGCGTCCCGTCAACTGTCTCCACAGCAGGGACTCTGGGACAGTCCTGGACGCATCTGAAGAATGCGTCTAGCAGGTCCACTGGTTCTTGACCGGAGCCTATAATCGCCACGTTTCCCCCAACCTCACGTCATGCTGCCCAACTGCCGTCGGACCTCGCCTGTGCCGACAAACTGCGACAACAGCCGATAGTTCTGGTGCTCATAGCGAACCTTGCCGGCGATGATCGCCGGATGGACTTGCAGCGCATGGGCCAGATTCATGACCGCCATGGGTGTCGGGCGTTCCCGAGCCGCGCTCGCTTCCCAATCCGCCTGAGGGACGAGTGCCTCGATTGCCCATTCGTCGGCCTGCGCTTCTCTGGGGTCTTCCCGTCTGCCTTCCACCCCGCGCAGTGTCTGGTCATCGACAAAGGCATTGCCCTGGTTGTTGTCCAGGTGGCGACCCACGTGTGCCAATTCGTGCAACAGGCAGAACCAGAAATTGTCGATCCGGTCGTAGCGCAAGGTCAACCCGACCACCGGCCGACCGTCCTTGAGCCGGAGCGCAGCGCCGTCGAGATAGGTCCTCGGCAAATGCGGCACGATCACTAGCGAGATGCCGTGTTTTGCCAGCACCTCCCTGGCCAGTCGCGGGCCGTCTTCAAACCAGCTCAACTGCGCAACCTCCCTGAGGAAGTGCGGCGTTACGGTGCCAGATACGTACTCCGTCTGCGGTGGGTTCTTGTTCCCCGTTGCCAGCACCTGCCAGCACCACGCTTTGAGGGCGTAGGCGTCCACCTTGGCGTTCGCACGCATATGATCGTTCTTTCGGTAGAGGGCAGCACAGGCGACATCCGGCCCTCCCGCCCGGTCAATCAACCCGCGCATAATCGCCTCGGCGCGCTTCGCCAAGTTGCGACCATCTCGAATCCAGCCCAGCTTCGCCATGTTCTTGACAGGAAATCGACTCCAATTGAGATCAGCCAGTGGATCGCTCATGTCTACATCCGGCTCGCGCAGTAACACATCGGCTGGGATGCCAAGATGCTGATGAAGCGCCCGCGCCATCGACATGGTGATGGCACGCTTGCCGGAGAGCACCTCGGACACCTTCGCTCGGCTCCCGATGAAAGGGATCAGGTCACGCGGCCGCAAATTGCCCTGCTCCATGCGGAACTCGATTGCAGCGAGCGGACTTGGATAGCCCATCGGCTCGTGCTTGCTCTCATAGAGTTCAACCAGATCAACGAGAATGTCGAGCTCATCGAACTCCGGGCTGCCGGGCGCTGCATCCATTAACGCGTCGATCCGCGCCAGCGCGTCCTCATAATCCTGCTCGGTCCGGACCGGCTTGATCTTTCCAGTGGCCATCTTACACCTCCAGAACATTCACGCGGTCATATTCGGCATGTGTTCCCACGAAGCGGACATAGACAATGCGTCCCGGATAGTTGATTTTCGCCACGAGCCGATAATGGTTACCCTTAATGTTAAAGACTACCCGGCTGTCACCGAGAATGCGGGCATTCGGGTATTTCTCCTTTATCTGTACCGGCGTCTCCCACTCCTCCTTCACGACCTCCCTATACCAGGCAAGCAGCGGCTCCTCGGCGTCCGCATGCCGCTCCCAACACTCCCGCAGCCTCTTCTTGCTGATGATCCGCATAGCGAATTATAAATTGTTCCCAAAATAATGTCAAGTATAACGATCCCTAAATAGAAAGAGTATATAGCCCTTGGTGACTTCGGGTCAAGAGACGACCGCAACCACATATTTTCTGGTACTCCGTCGGCAGCCCCTGAGACGTGGCCCGGGGCTCACCGGAAGGTGTACCAAAATTAATGTCCTAATCGAGTTTATACGAAAGTGCGGTGATGGAAGGTCTGGGGGTGACGGTAGTTGGCACGAAAACCCCCGCGAAGCGGCTGGGTTCTTCCCTATCCGGGCGAAGCAGCAGGAGTCTCCACCCGTTCGGGAGCCAGGGGCCGGTAGACCACACGCTTCGGCGATGAGTTCATAGGAGCGCACACGCTTGGAAAAATCATAACAAATCGTCACAATGCCGAGGTCGGTGGTCTGAAACACCTCGGCCAAGTGTTCGAGTTGCTCTTTCACCTGCTGCGGGTCTCCGTCAACATTGGCGCGACGGTATTGTTCCAGATAGGCCAGTTCGTCAGCGCTATACGGGTAGGCGCGTGCTTCCTCAGGCGTGGGGACCCCCCGCCGACGGCCACGGATGATGTTCAGCCGCACCATATTTCTGCTTGCCGACAGATAGTGCGCCTCTTCTGCGGTCTCCGCACATAGAGCCTGAACCGTCACATTGACCTTGGGCTCAGCTAAAAACTCTGAGGGACGAAAGTGCTGTCGGTAGCTCTCAACAATAGCCGGACCATGCTGGACGCCCATACCGAAGAAATAGGCATAGCTGAACGGCAGACCCCGCTCAGCCGCAATAAGGGCCGAGTCAATGCCCGAACCAAGCAACCAAACGTCCGGTGTGGTGCCCGCTGTTGGTCCGGCATGCACATCGGCAAAACGGTGCTCTGGAGGGAGATCATCTGCGAGGTAGGCGATCAGGTCGTTGACCTGTTCCGGGTAATACCGAATATCGCGGGGTTGGCCGGGGTAGGAGAGCGCACCCGCGGTTCGTTGATCGCTCCCGGGCGCGCGGCCAAGGCCGAGGTCTATGCGGCCGGGATAAAAAGATTCAAGGACGCGGAATATCTCGGCAACTTTGAGGGCGCTGTAGTGGGACAGCATCACGCCGCCGCTACCGACTCGAATATGTTGTGTACGGGCTGCAATCTGGCCGATCACTATTTCCGGGCTGGTACCGGCGAAACTGGGCAAATTGTGATGCTCTGCAACCCAGAAACGTTCATATCCGAATTTTTCCACCGCCTCGGCAAGGGCGACCGTCTCCCGCAACGCTTGGGCGGCTGTTCCCCCTTGTCGGACAGGAGACTGATCCGCCACACTCAAGTGCAGTTGTTGTGCCATAGCTTAAAAAAAGGGCAGCCCCATGGGACTGCCCCTGCTGTCGTGTCTCCGAAGAAAATTTTATGCCGTACGTTCCTTAAAAAACGCACCAATCTCTTCAATAGCCTGCCGGCCTTCGGGAAGAATCGGCGCAAACAAATGCCACACATGCGGCATTTCGTCCCAGATTTTCAGCGTCACATCCACGTCTGCTTTGCGGGCTCGTTCTGTGATTCTTGTGGCGTCGTCCAACAAGGTCTCTGAATCACCGACCTGGATAAGCAATGGCGGCAGGCCCGCAAGATTGGCATGCAGCGGGGCCGCCAGCGGGTTTTTCGGGTCCGCACCGCCCAAATACAGCTTGGCCATACCGAGCAGGCCTTCCTTCTGGACAACAGGATCGACCGCCGCCCGCGTGGTCATCGACTCTCCCGTTCCTTCCATATCGACCCAGGGCGAAATACCAATGCCCGCGGCCGGCACAGGCTCCCCGGCGTCACGGATAGCGATGAGTGCGGCAAGAGCGAGGCCGCCACCAGCCGAGTCTCCTGCAATAGCAATGTTTGAGGCCTGAATACCTTGTCCGAGCAACCAACGGTAAGCTGCCACGGAATCATCCACCGGAGCGGGGAAGGGATGCTCGGGGGCCAGACGATAGTTGAGGGAGAGCACGCGGGCGCCAGATGCCTGGGATAGGCGGCCAGTCATGTCGCGGTGGGACCCGGCGGAGCCCATCACATAGCCGCCACCATGGACATACAAGATGACCTTATCCTGGTCAGCGCCATCGGCAACACTCCATTCGGCAGACACCCCACCAGCTTCAACCGGGGTACACGTCACGCCAGCCGGGGCGGGTGCTTCTATCATGATCGCGCGCATGGCGTTGATATCTTTTGCCTCGGCCATCTTCGCCCCCATCTCTTTGAACATATCGAGGGTCTGTTGTAGTTGCGGACTTGCCATAGAGAACCTCCTTTTTTTACAGATCAATCGTCTCGCCGTACTCGAAGCGTATAACCGGTATAACCCCGGCCGGGTGTTGTCAACTCAAACGAGTAATCGGCAACGGGCCAGGACGCCCTAGGCGACCCAGCCGTGCTGAAAGGTGTGTATCGTGCCGGGCGGATACCACCACTGGCCGGTTTGACATAAGGGACATGTCTTTGGCGTGGACCCGCGTTTATATTCCGGGACACCGGCCATGGCCTGCACCGCGCCTTCAAAGGTCCCATCCCGGGTGACCTTCTTGGTGAGCAAATAGAGTCCCACGCCACAATCGGGGCAGGACAGGATCGTCCCCGAATTCAAAAACGGGAACGGAGTAATCTGATCCGGGAAGGGCTGCGACATGGTCCCCTCCAAATACTCAGACCCGCCGTTGGCGCTGGGCCTGCTGCGCCCGAGCCGCAAACTCGGACGGCTTCATGATGAGCGAGCCTTTAGATTCTTCCTGTTGGTGTTGCTTTTCTTCCGTGTAGTGCAGGCCGATGCTCTGCTGGACCAATCCTTCACAAAAGGGAATGCCACTGCCGCTCGCTCCCTCCTTTTGGAGCGCCAGAGACACGGCCAGGGCACGTTGGGCTGACTCCAAACGTCCGCTTGCCGCAAAATACAGCGCCGTTTCTTCCAGGCGCCGTGCGTAGGTCCGGCCGCTCTCCCCTGAGAACAATTCGGCAACCGCTTCTTTGATGACATCGTTCACCCGGTCTTTTTGCTGATGCTGGTTCAGCACCAGCGGGCTCTCCTGCGCACTGCTTATCTTTTCGACATAGGGCTTAGCTTGTTCTGCATCAAACAACCACCGCTGCATTTCCGGCTCTTCGGCAAGCTGAGTGGACGTTACAAGTAGATTTTCGTCGGCAGCGATTGCCTGCCGATCCAAACTATCCGGCAGCGGAACTGTTTGGGGTAAAGAGTAAACGTGTCCAGCTTTGTCTGAACGATTGGAGGACGCGTTTACTCTTTCTGGCGGTGTGGTGAAAACAAAAGACCGAACCGCCGGGTAGGATTCAACTTCTTTTCTGTCTTGTGCCTTGGCCCGTTCATAGCCTTCCTGCATCAGGAAATCGCAGTACCGCCACGGCGCTTCAATCAGAGTCAGTCCGCTATTAGCGCTCAAATCCTGAAGCGCCTGACGCAAAACTTTGCGCGAGATTTCCGTGCCTTCAATGTAGCGCATCCCTTCTGGTTCGTTGATCAGCGAAGACAAGAAATGCAGCCCGCCGCCAACGCGTGCCTTCACTATCCAAACGAGGCGATCTCCTCGCCCATCCATTGAGGATATATAGCCTTCCGGTTCAATCGGGGTGAGAATGGATTTGCCCGTTCCCTTTTGCGGCCGCTCGGCCCGTATCCCTTTTTGTGACAGGCGATAGAGGGCACGGCTAATCTCTTTATGCAAACGCTTGTCAGTCGCCTGCTCGATCCAACTCACCAGGAACTGGGCCGACTCTACCGTCCGGACGTCGCCCAGGAATGCGGCCAGGGCCAGGTCGGCGTCAGCATGCTGTCCTATGCGCTCATGCAGGCTGGCAATATCCAGGCTGCTGTCCTGTCCGGCAGGGGGCTGAATGCCCCATTCTTCCAGCACTTTTTTGCCTTGTACCAGGCGAGGGTCGCGCTTCGCACTTTTTTTTGCCATGTATTCCTCCCCAGGGCTGCCCGCAGCTTATCCAGCCGGCTCCTTGACTGTCAACTGGATTCGCTTCCGCCCCGGTCTAGCCCGCCTGGGGTATTGTTGTTAGGTAGGGTGCACGGAGGTAGAGGCTACGGTGGCGACAGCACGTTTTTGCCCACAGTGCGGGACGAAGACTATCCCCAAAGCACATTTCTGTACGGATTGTGGGGAACCACTTTCAGACGCAGGGAGCAAGGCCGGAGGGAAGAAGGCCAAGGGATCAGCCGCCACAGCAGCTACGGTCGAACAGCGGCTGCCGCTCCCCGGCATCATCGTTTTGTCCTTATATCTCCTCGTTGGCATCGGACTCTGGGTATTCGTTCTTCGGACAGAGCCTTTCACCCCGACCCCGACCGGTTCCACTCAAGCCAGCACGGGCGGTTCGGCCCTGCCTCAGAATCATCCCGAGGTTGCCTTGCCTGAGGAGGTGAAGAGTCGTATCGCGGAACTGGTTGCCCAAGCCAATGCCGCCCCACAAGATCCCAGTGCGTGGCGGACCCTGGCTGAAGTCCAGTTCCGGGCGTCGCAGCTGGATGCCAGCTACCGCAGTGCGGCCCTGGCCTCGTATCGCAAGCTGTTTGAACTTGCGCCGAGCGACCTGGATGCTCTCCGCGGCTTGGGGAATGTGTACTACGACCTTGAGGAATATCAAACGGCTATTGAGTATTATCAGCGCTATTTAACGGTGAAACCGGATGATGCCAGCGTGACGACCGACCTCGGGACCATGTACCTCTACACCGGCCAGGTCGACCAAGCCATTGCTTCATATCAATCCGTCTTGGCCAAGCAGCCAGGCTTCTTTCAGGCGCATTTCAACCTGGGGGTTGCCTACCAGGAGAAGGGCCTGCCCGACCAAGCGGCCGCCTCATTACAGCAGGCCAAGAGTCTGACGGATAACACTGATATTCAGGCCCGCATTGACCAGCTCCTGGCGCAATTCTCAAACGGGACGGCCCCATCCCGAACGGCTTCGACACCGAATCCCTTAGCTCCGCCGTTTCGGCAAGCAGTGGAATCGCTCTTTCGCTCACATGAAATGATGGCACCCAAAATCGTCCGTATTGAGTGGCCGTCGCAAACCGAGGCCAAGGTGTTCTTTCGCAATTTCCCCATGGCTGGTATGCCTCAGACCGTGCGAGACAATTTCAGAAAAAAACTCCATGGCCAAATTACCGACGCCCGGCAAAAAAATGGCATCAGTGGCCTGGTGACCGTTGAGCTTATCGATATTGATACCCAGCACGTCATGGAGACTCTCACGACCACTTCATAGAAGAGTAAACGAGTCACGATTATGAGCGAAGCAACTACTCCGAATGGTGCCGTTCCGTTTTATTTACCCATAGGCGATGAGGTCGATATTTTTCGGGCCGCCTATGAGTGTCGCCTACCGGTTCTGCTGAAAGGCCCGACCGGCTGCGGCAAGACACGCTTTGTCGAGCATATGGCTCATGTGCTCATGCCGGACCGCGGTGAGGACGTCCCGGAAAATATCGTCACGGTCGCCTGCCATGAAGATCTCACCGGGAGCGACCTGGTCGGTCGGTATCTTATTAAAGGCGATGATACCGTCTGGGTAGACGGGCCGCTGACCCAGGCCGTCCGCACCGGGGCGATTTGTTATCTGGACGAGATCGTGGAAGCGCGCAAGGACACCATCGTCCTTATCCATCCGCTGACCGACCACCGGCGTATTCTGCCGGTTGATAAGCGGGCCGAAATCCTTAAGGCGCATGAGAATTTTCTGCTGGTTATCTCGTACAACCCCGGCTACCAGAGTATCCTCAAAGACCTCAAACACTCTACGCGGCAGCGCTTTGTCACGGTCGAGTTCACCTACCCGCCTCGGGATAAAGAGGCTGAGATCATTGCCCACGAAAGTGATTTGCCACTTGAGACCGCGCTTGACCTCGCCAAGCTGGGCGAAAAGGTACGCCATCTGAAGGCCAGCGGCCTTGAAGAGGGTGTCAGCACCCGGCTGCTCATTTATTCCGGCCAACTCATTCGCCAAGGGGTGCGACCGCGTCGCGCTTGTACGGTCGCGGTCTCCCGCTCGCTGACGGATGATAATGACTCACAGCGGGCTATCGATGAAGTCATTAACGCGATCTTTCCCGAATAGTGCCGTGTCTTGTACTCGTTACGCTCCCTGATCAATAATCTCCTGGGCCGTGCGGAAGACGGCATGAAACATGGGCTGCGTCAGCCGGCCGGTAAAGGTGTTCTGTTGGCTGGGATGGTAGGAAGCGATGAGGCTGACGCCGTCCAGGTCGTAGCGCCTGCCATGTCCGAATTTCGGCTTGGGCGTCGGTACGTTCAGGCCGACTTTTCGGCGGGCTTTGAGATAGGCTGAAAAAGCCAACTGCCCCAGCGCCACAACGACCCTGACGTGTTTCAGCAGTTGGATTTCACGCAGCAAATAGGGTTGACACGCTTCGAATTCTTCTCGCGACGGCTTGTTGTCCGGCGGCGCACAATGGACGGCAGCCGTGATATAAGAGTCCTGTAACATCAGGCCATCGTTGCTATCGATTGACGTCGGCTGGTTGGCGAATCCATAGGCGTACAATGCTCCGAAAACCCAGTCCCCGGACCGGTCACCCGTAAACACCCGTCCCGTCCGATTGCCGCCATGCGCGGCCGGCGCAAGGCCAACGACATACAGGCGTGCATTTCGGTCACCAAGGCTCGGCACCGGCTTGCCCCAATAGTCCCAGTCACGGTAGCGTTTGACTTTCTCCTGGGCCGTGCGCCGGCAGTGTTGAATAAGCCGGGGACAGCGCTGGCAGGCAACGATCTGACGTTGGAGTTGGGCGATGGTCCGCATCGGTAAGCCGGAATCCCCGTCTCCTTAGCGGCTGGCTTTACAAACTCAACACATATTGCACGAGCGTCCGCACGCCAAAGCCGGTGCCGCCTCTCGGGGCCCGCTCTGAAAAGGCCGGACCGGCAATATCCAGATGCGCCCAGGGAACATCCGAGACAAACTCTTCAAGAAAAAGCGCCGCGGTAATCGCCCCGCCATAGCCCCCACCGATATTTTTAATGTCGGCAATGGAACTCTTGATGTCGTCCTTATACTCCTTCACCAGGGGCATAGGCCACAATTGCTCGCCCGTCTCTTTGCTGCTTGCTAACAGATCATCAGTCAGCTTTTGATTATTGCTGAACAGCCCGGCGACTTGGGAGCCAAGGGCGACCATGCAGGCACCGGTCAGGGTGGCCAGGTCAATAATGACATCGGGCTTGTCTTCTACGGCACAGATCAGCGCATCAGCCAGGATTAAACGGCCTTCTGCATCCGTATTGAGCACCTCGACGGTTTTGCCGTTTCGATAGCTAATTATATCACCGGGTTTCTGAGCCGTGCCGCTCGGCATATTTTCAGATGACGGCACATATCCCGTGACCTGCACCGGCGGTTTGAGCGCGGCAATCGCCCGCATCGTCCCCAGCACAGTTGCGCCACCCGACATATCAATCTTCATTGTCTCCATGGACTTGGCCGGCTTGAGCGAAAGTCCACCGGAGTCAAAGGTGAGCCCCTTGCCGACGAGAGCCACTTTCTTCTTGGGCTTTGTGGCGGGGGTATAGCTCAGCTTGATGAAGCGCGGCTCTTCCGGACCGCCACGCGAAACCGCCAGCAGCCCGTGCATTTTGGCCGCCTTGATCTTGTTCACACCCCAAACTTCGGTCTTGAGTCCGTTTCCGTCAGCGAGCTTTTTGGCTTGATTGGCCAGATACGTTGGGGTTGAAACCGAAGCGGGTTCATTGACTAAATCGCGTGCCAGAAAGACGCCCGGAACCGTATTTTGAACCGTTTCGAGGGCGCGGCTCAGCCGAGCGCTTTTCCTGAGACCGGGACCGACCAGAGTGAAGGTCTCAATGACCGTCTTCTTCCCGTTGTTGGATTTATACTTGAGGAAGGCATAACCGGACAGTAGTATCCCTTCGAGGACAGCGGCGCCCATATCCTGAACATCCGGACCTGGCTCGACAAACCACGCCAGGCTCTTCGCTCGTTGCTCCTGTGCCTGGCGGCGGGCCGTGGCTCCGACCTGACGCCATGTCGCCGTCTCAATGCTCCCGTGCTTCCCGAGTCCAACCAGCAGAACCTCCACGCTTGGGAGGCGTTTATGCGTTTGGAACAGGAGCGTCTCGCCACGTTTGCCCTGGAATCGGCTGCGTCTCACCTGCTCGCGCAGCGCACCATCCACAGGAGCATCAAGGGCTTTCAGGTGGGCGGCATGCTGTCTCCCTTGAACGACCGGGACAACCAGCAGGTCAGTGCGGACTGCCGTAATGGATTGCGATTGGACCCGAACGTTCATAGCCGTCTTCCTTTCATGCCTAAGCGGTTAGGGGTAGGGAGCAGTCCGAGAGGGCGGTGTAGACGGACAGAAAAAAGGAGAGGGTTCCCCTACCCTTTCTCGTAAAAGCCTGGGCTGAGGCCGAAGCAAAAGAATATTACGCAGCCGGGGCCGCTTCACGTGCCAGGGCGCGCAACTGCCGTTTAACAGAACGGATATTGCGTCGGACCTTTTTGAGTTCTGTGTGTTCCTTTTGCTCCAGGGCCGTATCACGTTGCCCTTTGAGCTCTTTCATCTGTTTTTTCAGGTCGGCCTTTTCTGCCATGATTTTTTCCTTACGCTACTCTTCTTTTTCTTCTTGTTCCCGGTTTGGCTTGAATGTCTTTTTTGCCAGATAAAACATTGCCGCGCCAGCCACCCCATACATCAGTATGCCCTCAACCAGCCCGACTCCGCCGGCGAGCATGAGCACCAGGACAACCAGCGCTGTCCCGGTGACAGCCACAACCTTTTCAATCCGCTCCTCTCGGTCGCGGACTTCTTCCACATGCGCACTCACCCGCGTTCCGCACTCCGGACAACGACCATTGCGCTTGCGGTAGAGAATCTTTCCACACTGGGGACAGGGAATCCGGAGATAGAGTGGCATACGCTGGAAAAACGAAAAAGGCCCCGGCTCGTCACACGCAGAGACAAACAGGGGCCTTCTCAATTACTTACGAACTATTCGACTGACCAGACGTCTCCACGATGCAGGAGGGCATCAATGTTCCCTGGTCCGGACTTTTCGACAGAGTCCTGAATCTGTTTGTTCATCAAAGACTCAATCGTCGGGCGTTGGGTTGAAAACAGCACACCAACCGGCGTGGGGAAGTTGGGCGGCGTCATGCGCCCGAGTAAATACGCCAAGGTTTGATCGTGTTCATCGTGTACCAACAGATCTGAGGTGCTGACGCCATTCCCAATGGTGACAACTTCAGGGGTTAAGCCGTTGAGGCGAATACCGCGCTCCTTGTTCTTGCCAAAAACCATGGGTTTACCATGCTCAAGAAGCAGTTGGGTGTCGGCCTTGGAGTTTTTATCCTTCAGATATTCCCATACCCCATCATTATAGACGTTACAGTTTTGTAGAATTTCAATAAATGCTCCACCCTTATGGGCAGCTGCTCGCTTCAGCGTTTCCTGCTGATGCTTGGCTTCCGTGTCTATACTGCGTGCAATAAACGTGGCCTCTGCGCCTATCGCCAAGGAGATGGGGTTGAGCGGATGGTCAACCGAGCCCATTGGCGTGGACTTGGCAACCTTGCCGAGCTCTGAAGTCGGCGAGTATTGGCCTTTCGTAAGACCGTAGATCCGGTTGTTGAAAAGCATAATTTTTATCTCGACATTCCGGCGAAGCGCATGGATGAGATGATTGCCACCAATGCTCAAACCATCTCCGTCACCAGTGACGAGCCAAATGTACAGGTCGGGTCGGGAGATCTTGAGTCCAGTTGCAATCGCCGGAGCACGACCATGAATAGTATGAAAGCCATACGTATTCATGTAGTACGGGAAGCGACTCGAGCAGCCAATGCCGGAAATGAAGACCGCTTTTTCTTTTGGAATGCCAAGCTCAGGGAATATCTTTTGGACCTGAGCCAGAATGGCATAATCTCCACAGCCCGGACACCAACGGACATCCTGGTCTGAAACAAAGTCTTTTCGTGTTAGTTTTACCGCAGCTTCTGTACTCATAGTCCTTAGTCCTCCAACATACGGGCAATGCGAGTTGCAACTTCAGACACCTTAAATGGACGGCCTTGGATCTTGTTCAGCCCAACCGCGTCAATCAGGTATTCGGCTCGGATCAGCTTGAGGAGTTGACCCATGTTCATCTCAGGCACAAGCACCTTTTCATACCGGCCCAGCACGTCGCCCAGGTCGGCCGGCAGCGGGTTCAGATAGCGCAGATGGGCATGGGCGACCGCATGACCCTGCGCCTGCGCGGCCTCAACCGCAGCGGCAATCGCGCCATAGGTACTGCCCCAACCCAGAACCAACAGCTTGCCCTGCTCAGGCCCCTTCACTTGAGTAGGAGGAATCTCCTGCGTAACTTTCGCGACCTTTTTATGTCGCACGCGCACCATCTGTTCATGGTTGGCCGGGGCGTAGCTGATATTTCCCGTCAAGTAGTCTTTCTCAATGCCACCGATACGGTGCTCAAGGCCAGGGGTGCCGGGTTTGACCCATGGGCGGGCCAGGGTTTCTTCATCTCTCAAGTAGGGGAAGAAGCCTTGTGGATCAGTCCGAAATTCGACCGGAATACTGGGCAGGTCGTCTACATTCGGCAGGAGCCAGGGCTCCGAGGCGTTGGCCAGGAATCCGTCCGTCAAGAGGATGACCGGAGTCATGTACTTCATCGCGATCCGGGCCGCCTCAAAAGCGGCGTAAAAACAATCTGACGGCGTCGAGGCGGCAATCACGGGCAGCGGCGATTCTCCGTGCCGCCCATAGATCGCCTGCATCAGGTCGGTCTGCTCGGGCTTGGTCGGCATGCCCGTGCTCGGTCCGGCCCGCTGAATATTCGTGATCACCATCGGTAATTCAACTGTGGCCGCCAGCCCCATGGTCTCACCCTTGAGGTTCATCCCAGGGCCACTCGTGGTCGTAATTGCCAGTGCTCCACCAAAAGCGGCGCCTAACGCGGCACCGACCCCGGCGATTTCGTCTTCGGCTTGGAACGTATAGACGTTGTAGTTTTTGTATTCAGCTAATTCGTGCAGCACATCACTGGCCGGCGTGATAGGATAGCTACCCAAGAAGAGCGGCAGCCCGGCCTTTTGGGCGGCAATAACAAAACCAAGGGCGGTCGCAGAGTTTCCAGTGATATTGCGATACGTACCAGGATCAATCTCGGCCGGCTTGACCTCATAGGACGAGGAAAACATGTCGGTATTTTCACCCAGATTATAGCCGCCTTTGATGGCCGCGGTGTTGGCCTCTGCCACAGCCGGATTCTTGCCGAATCGCTGCTGTATCCATTCCAGAGTAGGCTCAATCGGACGATTAAAGAGCCATGATACAACGCCCAAGGCAAAAAAGTTTCGACTCCGCATGACCGACCGGTTTGGCAGGCCCGTGTCCTTAAGAGCCAGGGTCGTCATTTTGGTGACTTCTACTTGATAGACCTGGTATTTATCCAGTGAATGGTCCTCAAGCGGGTTGATTTCGTATTCGGCTTTTCTCAGGTTGGCACTGTTAAATTCAGCCGGGTCAACGATGAGAATGCCATTCTGCTGCAAATCGGCAATATTCGTTTTGAGCGCCGCCGGATTCATGCACACCAGGGCATCGAGATCATCCCCGGGTGTATACACATTTTTATTACTGAAATTAACCTGAAAAGCGCTCACACCGTACAGCGTACCGGTAGGGGCCCGGATTTCCGCCGGAAAGTCAGGGAGCGTCCCTACATCATTCCCGGCAAAAACTGACTCGGATGTAAAACGGGTGCCGGTCAGTTGCATTCCATCACCAGAATCACCGGCAAAACGAATGACGACGCTTTCACGTTCCTGCCTCGGTTTTTGCAGGGGCACCCCCGCTGGATTGGTGGCCATGGAATCTCCTCCTCAGCTGCTGTTACTGTGCTTTTCGCCTGGAATTGTTACGGATAAGTCTGAATATGACACTGAAGATTACAGATTGGCACAATATCCGACGTTCTGAAAGATTACAAGTTCAACACAAGAGTCAGGCTGTCACCTAGGTTACAAAAAACGCAGAGAAAACGGAATAATTGCCCATACCCGGTCGCGCGCCCACGACCAGCCGGTTGTGTGTATTGTCCGACCCCAAGGCAGGAGGCGTAAAAGAGATGGGAAGCGGAGGAGCGAAGCGGGCTTAGGGAAACGTTCGACCCCAACCGGCCAGTTGTCAGGTATCCCGACTTGATGCTTGAGTTCGGCCAAGGCTTCCTCCAACCCACCTATCCGGTCAACCAGACCTCGGGCCATCGCCTGCCTCCCGCTCCACACTCGTCCCTGGGCACAGGCGTCAACCGTCTCATAACTGAGCGACCGACACTGCGCGACTTTTTTGACAAAGTCGTGATAGAAACTCTGGATTTCAATATCCATACGCTCTTGTTCGGCCGGACCAAAGGCCAAATAATCAGAGAACAGCGCCGCCCGCTTGCCTCGGGTCAGGATTTCCTTATCCAGACCAAGCTGCGCATAGAGTCCCTGCAATACCGCCTTACCGGCAATGACTCCAATAGAGCCGGTAATCGTTCCTTCCTCAGCAAAAACAGTCGTACCGGCCAGCGCGATGTAATATCCGCCGGAAGCAGCCACATCGCCCATAGAGATAATCACCGGCTTCTCTTCTTTTGTTTGGAGAATCTCGTGCCAGACCAGATCGGAGGCCAGCCCGGAGCCGCCCGGACTCGACACCCGGATCATAATGCCCGCGATACCGGGGTCTTCGCGCACCTGCTGGAGGTCTCGGATCATACTGGCAGAGCCGCTGGACCGAATCCCGTCACTCCCGGTCTCGGTTTCTCCGCGCGTAATCGTGCCGCCCACCGTCATGAAGGCCATCCGCACCGGAGGATAGCGCAGCGCCCGGCGCCGCATGAGTCGCCCCCGGCGGCGCAGATAGGCACCCGCTTCAATGACCTGCACGCGCTCGGTCGCGTTTACGCCATCCGCCTGTCCTCCGCGGTCTTCGAGCCAGTGCGGGATATCATCTTCATAGCCAATATGATCAATCAGGCCCGCTTCCTGGGCTTCGTGCGGCAGAAACAGCCCCTGGTCAATGAGTGCACGAACGGTGGCTGTGTCGGTATTCCGGGTTGAGGCGACTCCTTCGACAATCTGATCGTACAGGTCATCCAGGAGGCTATTCATCATCTCCCGATGTGGCTCAGAAAGCGACGTCCGCGTAAATGGCTCCCCGGCCGACTTATACTGCCCGGCCTGACTGACCTGGGCTTCAATGCCCAGCTTGTCGAGCGCGCCCTTAAAGAACATTGTTTCTGCGGCAAGACCGGTGATGGCCAGGTGACCGGCCGGCGCCATCGCCACCGCGTTTGCCGCACTGGCGAGGTAATACTCCTGGGTGCCCCCCTCGGCCAGATAGACCAGGACGTATTTCCCGGCTTGACGGAGGGCCTGAATGGAGCGCCGCATATTTTGCAGCCGAGCCCAGCCCGTGTCCAGATTGTCGATGCTGAGAACAACAGTGCTGAGCTGCTCGTCCTCCCGCGCCCAGCGCAGTACGGTGGTCAGGGTAAAAAGATCCAGAGAGGTTGAACGTCGAAACGGCAGACTGCCCAAGACATCATCTTCAGCAAAAGAGCCGGTGAGCTCCATCTGAAGGGTATTATACGGCTTGTGCCGTCCGGTGAGGCGCGCCAGAAGATCGATGCTCCAAAGCACGCCACGAGTAATGTTGCGGAACAGGAAGCGTATCACAACTGCGAACAGTCTACGCTCCCCTCATTGTCTTCAGCAAGGGTAGCTTGTCTATCCCTTCTCGTTTGTCTCTGATCCACGATATGAGGGCCATCACGCACATCTCAGTGCAGCACGGCTTCGAGCAGTCCGACGACCCGCGCGAGGTCCTTGTCTGGGACTTCGTCTATGAGCTTTGCCGCCCTTGTCCGCAATCGGCGTACTAGCGCGATTCACGATTCTGTGTCGCCACCTGGATTCCTGCGGAAGCAGGAATCCAGGCTCCCGCCCCCCCACCTCTGGATGCCGGATCAAGTCCGGCATGACGAGAGCGAAACGGCACGGCTACAGCCTAGCGTGAAACGCTCTAGCTCGCCATTTTCAAAACACAACATTCTCAACATTCTATAGATGGAAATCTACCAATAGTGGCAGCAGATAGTCAGAATTTTGCGATGACGGAGTTCGAGAAAGGGCTCTCTGCCGGCTGCCCTGCCTGGATTCCTCTCGCATTATCTGGAGGGTATCCATCATTTTATTTAATTTTCCTCCCATTTTAGGTGTGTCCGGCGCGACATTATGGTGTATGGGATCATGTCACATACCTTCATAACGACAGTATGCATGTGTAGATATTCAACCGTCACTCGGCGAAGAACCGTTCTGGCACGGGAGGAGCCGGCAGGCGTAGTGCAGTGAAGTATCATGAGCGACCAAGACGCATTCGAACGGATCCTGGCGTCATTGTACGACGCCATGCTCGACGACACCCACTGGCCTGCCACCTCGGCCCTGATTGATGAGGCCTGCGGCACGAAGGGTACTGCGCTAATGGTCGGCAAAGGCCCGCAGGACGACGTCCGGGTCCTTTTCGTGGGGCTCTACTACCGGGGGGAGCGCCGCGTAGACCTGGAGCGCGACTACCTCGAAATCTACCATCCCATAGACGAACACGTACCGCGTTTCCGGCAACTGCCCGACAGCCGCGTGGTGCACGTCACCGACCTGTACACGGCCGAGGAGTTGAAGACCTCGCCCACCTACAACGAGTATCTTCACCGGGGCGATGGCCAGGATGGCTTGAATGTGCGGCTGGACGGGCCGGACGGCTCCCACATCACCTGGGCCACCTGTGACCCGGTCACCCCGGGCGGCTGGGGGTCCTCGCAACTCGCGATGATCGAGCGTCTGCTGCCCCATCTCCGGCAATTCGTGCGCGTCCGGCATGCGCTGGGCGGTGCCGAGGCGCTGGGCGCGTCCGTGACCGACCTGCTCGACAACACCCGGATTGGGGTCATCCACCTGGACCAGCGGGGGCAGATCATGGTGGCGAATGACCGCGCCCGGGCCATTCTCCGGCACGGCGATGGGTTGTCGGACCGGGGCGGGGTGCTGCGCGCCCAGGTGCCGGCCGACCACACCCGGCTTGAGCGGCTGGTGGCCGGGGCGCTGTCGTCTACCGGGGCCGCCGTCAGTGGGTCGATGCTGCTCCACCGCTCGTCTGTGTTGTCGCCGTTCGTGGTGCATGTCAAACCCGTGGGCGTCCGGCAGCCGGACTACGGCGCCCGGCGCGTCGCTGCGCTGATTCTGATTGTCGAGCCGGGGCGCCAGACCCGCATCGATCCCGCTCTGGTGGCCACGGTCCTGGGGCTCACGCTGACGGAGAGTCTGATCGCGGTCTGGTTGGCGGAAGGCAAGACCGTGCGTGACATTGCCGGGGCGACGGGGCGGCGGGAGGGCGCAATCTATTGGCACTTGAAGCAGATTTACCACAAGCTGGATCTCTCCCGGCAGGTGGACCTGGTGCGGCTGGTGCTGTCGCTCGCCGAGTTTGTGTGAGCGGAGCGGGCGCCCCGCCTCCACACTGCGCCCCAGGCTTCCGCCTCCCCTGGCGGCGCCTGCTGACCTGGGGTCATTATTCCTCCCATTTTAGGTGCGCGCGCCGCGGCGAAATGGTGAATGGTGCAAGAGTGGCCAGTGAGGGGACGGAGACGGAGAAGCGATATGCGAGCGGCCCGTGGCCCGGATATTTGTCATTATCGGTAACGAGTGAGCGGCCGGCTCGTGACGGGTGACGACCGTGGGGGAAGGGACCGAGGCAGAGTTTCTGCGGGATGTTGAGGGAGAATGTACAGTCGAGGACTTCCCCATGCTCGGCGAGACGGTGCTGTTGGAGTGGCAGCAGAACAGTCAGAATTTTGTCATTACGGACGTGGAGTAGAGGACCTGCTCACCCCGACCCTGCGACACGCTCAGGGGGCGGACCGGCGCTCCAGAACCCCAGGGTGCATCCCATGCACTAGCGCAAATCACGCTGCTGTGTAGCCGCCCGTCATTCCGGCGAAAGCAGGCATCCAGGCCCCCGCCCCCCGACCTCCGGATGCCGGATCACGTCCGGCATGACGAGCGCGTACGGGCACGGCTACAGACTAACGTGAAACGCTCTAATTTCGAGGCCAATGCCAGATGACAACAGAACGATAGGGGGCCGCCCTCCGTTCTCTCACATGCGCGCACGGCTTTTCGGGTCCAGTTGAGCGGGCCGCCCCCCGGCCCGACCAGGCGGGTGCACCGGTAGGGGTGCGCCGCCCTCGGCCTGCGGTGTGAAGATTCCTCCCATTTTGGTAGGGACACACGCGGCGGGATATGACAAGAGAGAGGAAAGAAGTCTCTGAGGTGGAACGATGCGCGGAACATATGCAGTGATTCAATCTCTACCCTCCCCCTCGTGTGTACGCATTTCCCGTGTGTTGGGGCGGGTCGTGGCCGCAGTCGTGGCCGCAGTGGTATTGGCCGGGGGTGGGGTGTCCGCCGTGCAGGCGCAGAGCGCCCCGGCCTTACAGTTCACCTCGCCCACCGTATTGCGGCTTCATCCGGAAACCCGTCTATGGGCCAGGGATACGGATATGCACCCTGTTGATGGGAAGGGTGTGCTGGGACGGAAGAGATATTATTTCGACGCCTTGGCCGCGCAGCAGTCTGCCGCCGACGAGCTGACGTTCACGGTGGAGGGACAGGGCGGGGAGGCGCAGCAGTATTGTTTCGAGTCGCGGTGTGGGGCCGTGTCGGTCGAGGTCCTGGCGGAGCTGGGGCACCTGTATCTCGGCCTTGACATTGCAGAGTTCAAGAACAGAAACGATACGACAAACAGAGCTAAGTCGCGGGCTCTGGGGAGCAGGTCTGAGGATTTTCGCCCGCAGCGGGTAGAGGTCGCGGTGCAGGCCGGGTCCCGGAAGGTGTATCAGGAAGTGGTCGTGGCCGCCCCGGCCTCGGCGCCGGACTGTAGCGACTATCCGACGCGGAACGAGGACCGGTTCCGGTGTTACTACACCCGCGAGTATGGGGCTGCGGCTTTCCGGGAGCCGGCCCCCGAGTTGCTCGCCGGTCTGCCGGGGCAGTTGGTGCAGGATAGGGAGCAGTACGAGGTGGTGTTTGCCGAGGAGTTTACGGGCAGCTATACGCCGACGGCGGATCAGCATGACAAATGTGACCGCGGGCTTGCAGAGCTTGACAAGAGCAAGTGGAACCACCGCCATAAGCTGTGTCGCAGGCCGCGGCAGGGGGACCCGCAGGGGGCACCGTGCGAATACCTGGAAGACGGGCACCTCCATATTGCGTCCACCGGAGAATGCGGCAGCGATCTCAATAGCCGGGGTCTTTTCGAGCCGCGCTATGGGTATGTGGAAATCAGCTACACCATCAGTTCGTCCCGCTCGCCGGAGTCGCCGAGTCGGTTCCAGAACTACAATATGTTGCTGGGGAATCTGAATAGGGCGGAGAGGGAACCGCTCCGCAGCCACAACCTGGAGATTAATAGCCTGGAGCGCTTCCTGACCCTGGTGAATTGGGTCGAGCTTGATCTCGTTGAGTACGGTCCAAGATATAGACCAGACGTAATCGGACACCAGTATCGCAACTGGCTTCATGTCCATCACCCCGCTGTGCTGCCGTTACGGACGAATAAAAAAATGGAATTTTGTCAAGATGAGTCATCTGAAGGGGTGATACTCCGCTACGATCCTCCCAATTGCAGCAATACGGCTGCCCGCATCACCATCACGGAGGGGATGGAGTGGACCCCCGAGGGGTATCTCTTCTTGCGGCAGGTGCATGGGCTTGATGACACCCCGACCATACCCGACAAGAGCGGCACGGAAATACAGGCCGCAACGTGGGCCGACAATAGCTGGCACATAAATGGGAACAACAGGCGACTCGTATCGGGGACCGAACGGGCCGCGTATTTTGTCCAGCCGGACCCCGACGATACCGCCTTTTACCTGGAGGCCCTGGGGATCGGCCATGCGCCAAGCGCGGTCTACATCGGGGCTTGGGGCTTCAGCAGGGCGCAGACGAATCAGGTGGAGATGACCATCGACTACATCCGGGTCTTTCAGCCCCGCAACCGCTATGCGGACATGGAGCCGCGCTACCAGTGAGCGGAGGAAAGTGATGATGGACAGAGAGTTCAAACCCCCAACCCCCAACCTCTGGAGTGTGCTGAGTCTGCTCGCCGTGTTGGGCTGGGCGCTTCCGGTGCAGGCGCAGAGCGAGCCGGCCTTGCAGTTCACCTCGCCCACCGTATTTCAGGTCCACCCGGAAGTGACCATGCGCCCCTGGGATTACCCGCTGACCAACGATTGGGCGGTGGGAATAAAAACGTATCATTTCGACGCCTTGGCCGCGCAGCAGTCTGCCGCCGACGCTCTGACGTTCACGGTGGAGGGGCAGGGCGGGGAGGCGCGGGAGTATTGCTTCGAGGAGCACTGCGGGGCCGTGTCGGTCGCGGTTACCGCGCCGGGCGGCCATCTGTATTTCGCCGTTGCCATTGACGCGCCGAGGAGCGGCAATGACAGGGTTAACAGCGGAAAAGCCACTCACATGAAGAGCAATTTTGAGGACTTTGCGGCGCGGCGGGTGGAGGTCGCGGTGCAGGCCGGGTCCCGGAAGGTATATCAGGAAGTGGTCGTGGCCGCGCCGGCGGATGCGCCGGACTGTAGCGACTATCCGACGCGGAATGAGGACCGGTTCCGGTGTTACTACACCCGCGAGTATGAGGCTGCGGCTTTCCGGGAGCCGGCCAGCGAGTTGATCGCCAGTCTGCCGGGGCAGTTGGTGCAGGATAGGGAGCAGTACGAGGTGGTGTTTGCCGAGGAGTTTACGGGCAGCTATACGCCGGCGGCGGAGCAGGGGGACAACTGTGACCGGGGCCTCGAAGCCCTTGACGGGCGCAAGTGGAACTACCGCCATAAGCGGTGTCGCACGGACTGGGAGAGCCTGCCGTGCCACTATCTTGAGGATGGCCACTTGCATGTCGTCCTGAAGTCCCAATGCGGCGGCGGGATCTTTACCTCGGGTCTTTTCGAGCCGCGCTATGGGTATATGGAAGTCAGCTACACCCTCCAGACGACCCGCCCACCGCGCTCGTCGAGCACTCAGTTTCAGAACTTCAACATCGTGCTCGGGGACCCGAGAAGGCCGGGGAAGCATCTGCTCCACACCCACGACCTGGAGATTAATAGTCTGGAGCGTCTCCTGACCCTGGTGACCTGGCTGGAGTATGATTTCTTTGAGTACAATCCGGACAGTAGCAACATGGTTTCACACCAGTACCGCAACTGGCTTCATGTCCACCACCCCGCTGTGCCGCCGTTACGGACGAATAAAAAAAGGGAATTTTGTAAAGGGAGCACATCTGAAGGGGGGGTACTCCGCTACCAGCCTCCCAATTGCGGCAATACGGCTGCCCGCATCACCATCACGGAGGGGATGGAGTGGACCCCCGAGGGGTATCTCTTCTTGCGGCGGGTGCATGGGCTTGATGACACCCTGACCACACTCGACAAGAGCGGCACGGTCATACAGGCCGCAACGTGGGCCAACAATCGCTGGCACCTGGATGGGGACAACAGGCGACTCGTATCGGGGACCGAACGGGCCGAGTATTTTGTCGAGTTGGACCCCAACAACCCGACGTTCTACCTGGAAACGCTGGGGATCAGCCATGCGCCAAGCAAGATCGGCGTCGGGACTTGGGGCTGGGATTTCGATTCAGAGCTGAGGAACCGGGTGGGGATGACGGTCGACTACATTCGGGTGTTTCAGCCCCGCAACCGCTATGCGGACATGGAGCCGCTGTATCAGTGAGCGGAGGAAAGTGATGATGGACAGAGAGTTCAAACCCCCAACCTCCACCCTCTGGAGTGTGCTGAGCCTGCTCGCCGTGTTGGGCTGGGCGCTTCCGGTGCAGGCGCAGAGCGAGCCGGCCTTGCAGTTCACCTCGCCCACCGTATTGCGGCTTCATCCGGAAAACCGTCTGTGGGCCAGGGATACGGATATGCACCCTATTGATGGGCAGGGTGTGCTGGGACAGAGGATGCATTATTTCGCCGCCTTGGCCGCGCAGCAGTCCGCCGCCGACGAGCTGACGTTCACGGTGGAGGGGCAGGGCGAGGAGGCGCAGCAGTATTGTTTCGAGGGGCACTGCGGAGCCGTGTCGGTCGCGGTTCTGGCGGAGCGGGGGAGCCTGTATCTCGGCGTTGACATTGCAGAGTTCAAGAACAGCAACGATACGACAAACAGAGGTAAGTCGCGGGCTCTGAAGAGCAAGTTTGAGGACTTTGC
This sequence comes from Binatia bacterium, assembly GCA_963664395.2. Lineage (GTDB taxonomy): Bacteria > Desulfobacterota > Binatia > Bin18 > Bin18 > Bin18. Next base: position 2,015,307 of record OY761159.2, read on the forward strand.
GCCGCGGCGGGTGGAGGTAGCAGTGCAGGGGGGGCAACAGAAGGTGTATCAGGAAGTGGTCGTGGACGCCCCGGCGGAGGCGCCGGACTGTAGCGACTATCCGGGGCTGAGCGAGGATCGGTTCCGGTGTTACTTCACCCGGGAGCATGGGGCTGCGGCTTTCCGGGACCCGGCCCGCAATAGTACCTTGGTGGCGAATCTGCCGGCGCAGTTGGTGCAGGACCGGGAGCAGTACGAGGTGGTGTTTGCCGAGGAGTTTACGGGCAGCTATACACCGACGGCGGAGCCGGGCGACTGTGACCGCGGGCTGGCAGCCCTGGACGGGGGCAAGTGGAACCACCGCGATAAGCTGTGTCGCACGGACCCGCAGGGGGCACCACCGTGCGAATACCTTGAGGATGGTCACTTGCATATGTGGCAAGGCAGAGAATGTGTCTCTGAGATGACCACCCTGGGCCTCTTCGAGCCCCGGTATGGATATGTGGAAACCCGCTTCACCATCGACGCGGCTCGGCCGAATTACGATTCTGGCCTCAATAGCTATCAGAATTACTACATCTATATGGGGAACCTGAGAAGAGTGGGGCAACATTTGCTCAGCACCCACAATCTGCCCATCAGCAGTCTCGAGGACCTCCTGACGTTGGTCCCGTGGGTAGAGATGGATGTAATCGAGTACGTTCCACACTCCGACCTAGGACTCTTGCACCGTTATCGAAACTGGGGCCCGTTTGTCCACCATCGAGATGTCCGACCGATGCGGACGACTAGATGGGAGCTCTATCGGACTTGTGGAGACTCGCGGTGCCGAAATATTGACAGAATCACCATTACCCTAGGGATGGAGTGGACCCCCGGTGGATATCTTCTCTTGGAGCAGGTGCATTGGCGCGATGACAAACCGGAAATCATCGACAAGGCGGACATCGACATCGAAGCCGCAGCATGGCGTAGCAATGAGTGGAGTATAGCGGGGAGCCACCGCCAGCCGATTTGGAGGTCCCACAGAGACCCGTACTTCATCCATCCGGACCCCGACGATACCACCTTCTACTTGGAGGCGCTGGGGATCAGCCATGCGCCAAGCTCCATCAACCTCGGGGTTTGGGGCTATTATAACGGGGGTCGGGCATCTGAGGTGACCATCGACTACATCCGCGTCTTTCAGCCCCGCAACCGCTATGCGGACATGGAGCCGCTGTATCAATGAGAGTGCCGTCCCGTCTCCAGATCGATAACGGGGTCGCTACGCCGCTCCCGCTTCTGCTGCTGACCCTTCTCTTGGTCGTGCCGGCCTCGCCCGCCCTGGGGCAAAGTCTGGTCTTCTCATCAAATACCCTCAGCGTGGCCGAAGGCGCCACGCAGACCTACACGGTGAAGCTGGCGACGCAGCCGAGCGCAGACGTAACGGTCCAGATACGGAGCCTGGATAAGGGCGCCGCCACGGCGCTACCGCTCCGCATGACGTTCACGACCGTGAACTGGGACACCACACAGACGGTGACGGTGAGCGGGGTCGCAGACCCGGACAGGGTAGCCGAGACGGTGACCCTCAAACACCGAGCCTCGGGGGGCGACTACGACAATGTCACCGGCGATGTGACGGCCTCCGTGACGGACGCTGCCGGCTTCACGCTGAGCTGCGGCAATACCGTAGCCGAAGACGCCACGCTGACCTGCACCCTGAGCAATCCCGGCAGCAGCGCGGTGCCGTGGCCGGGAGTCGCCATGTTTCATCTGTCCGAGGACGCGGACCGCGCCCTGGTCAGGGGCGAGGATGTCGATGTGGAATTCGACACGCTGACGCCGGCAGCCAGTGCGAACTTCGACCAGGAGCTTGAAGGCGGGGTCTGGTGGGTCGGGCGGGTGCTGGTCGCCTATGAGCGCTTCGACTGGTCCGGAAATGCCGCAGCCAGTGCGTCGCGGTCGATCCCCATCATGGCCTTGGACGACGAGCTGTATGAGGGCGACGAACAGTTCTACATCACCCTGACGCCCGACGGCACCCGCAACGCCACGGCCCTGTACTACGACACCCATAAACAGACGATTACGGTGACCGACACCGATACCGCCGGCACCGACACCTCGCTGGCAAGTCTGGACGTCCGCGCCCCGGGGGCGGCTTCGGCGTTATCGACAACCCCGTCGGGAACATCGTACACGGCAAGCGTGGACTATAAGGTGAGCGAGGTCGTGGTCACACCCACGGCGACCCATCACGCCGCCACCATTATCGTCGGCAGTGATGAAGAAGAGGTGGAGAGCGGCGGGACCAGCAGCATTTTTCAGTTGACAGCCGGGGCCACTACCAGCATTACGGTCACGGTGACCGCCGAGGACGGCACCAGCACGCAGACCTACACCATTACGCTGACCCGTGCCAGCCAAGACGACAACCGTAACCGTGGCGACCGACTCCTTCAGTTTGGAGTGCCCCTCTCAAGGCAGAGAGGGAACGACCCTCTCCTGTACCCTCACCAACACCGGATCAAGCCCCGAAAAGTTTCCGGTCGTGGCCCTCATCCACAGTTCCCTTGACGACGACCTCGCCACAGTTGCGGAGGACTCGATCCTGCCCGCCTCGGACTCCGCCTACCGGGATGACGTCAGCTTCCCGGCAGCGGTGCGGACCTCCAGTAACTCCGAGTACACGTATGGCTACGGAGAATTGTTCTCCGGCGGCTCCGAGGAGTATGTGACCTACGGCTACGAGAAGTACACCAGAACGGACGACGAAGACACGACAGCAACAGAAGATGAAGTTGCCGCGGGCGCCACGCGAACGGTCTCCATTGAGCCGCAGAGCGATACGGTTGACGAAAGCGCAGAACAGTTTTACGTGGGTTTGGCACCGGCGGGCTATACGGGACTCAAGCAACTCGTGGCCAACAAGGTCCCGCTTCTCATTCTCTCTCCCGTCCCCACCGCACCGGCATTCGCGGCCTCAACCACAACGCGTAGCGTGGTCGAGAATACGCCCGCGAATCAACCCATCGGCGAGCCGGTGGCGGCTACGGACGCCGATGGCGATGGGCTGACCTACAGCCTGGGCGGAACGGATGTCGTCTCCTTCGACATCGACACCGCCAGCGGGCAGTTGAAGACCAAGGCCGCGCTGAACCATACGATCAAGAGCAGCTACAGCGTCACCGTGAGCGTAACCGACGGAGAAGATGCCGACGGCGCTGAAGAAACGACCCCGACCATAGACGACACCATCACCGTGACCATCACCGTCCTCGACGTGAACGAGCCGCCGGTCGTGAGCGGAGACCAGTGTCACCGTGAATTACGCCGAGCACGGCACGGGCGACGTATACACCTTCAGCGCCACCGACCCGGAGAGCGACACTCTTACCTGGACCCTGACCGGGGACGACGCCGGTGCCTTCACAATCACGGCCGGTGTCCTCAGCTTCCGCTCTGCGCCCGATTACGAAGCCCCGACGGACACCGGCATGAACAACGTCTACACGGTCAGCGTGAACGTGTCCGACGGCAAGAACGCCGCCCACGAGACCGACACGACCGTCGATGCCACCGTCGCCGTGACCGTCACCGTGACCAACATTAACGAAGTGGGGGCCGTGACCTTTGACGTGACGCAGCCGCAGGTGGGGCGAGGCATGACGGCCATGCTGATCGACCCGGACGGCGGTCTGAGCATCATCTGGACGTGGGAGCGGTCCGCCAGCCAATACCGGCCCCTGGACCGAAATCACAACGGGGTGTCGTCGTCGAGCTACACGCCGGTGGCGATCGATGGGAGTCAGTATCTGCGGGTCAGTGCAACCTACACCGACAGCGTCGGCGGGCCGAGCGCCACGTCAGAGCCGGTGCAGGTCCTGCCCCTCCCGACGGTGTCGCTGGAGCTGTTATCGTCCGAGATCGCCGAGAGCGGCGCGGGGAACAGCACGACGGTCAGAGCACGGCTGAGCCGGATCTCACCCGCGCCGACGAGCGTGACCGTGACGGCCGGAGCGGGGGTGACGGTGAGCGGGAATCCGCTGACGATCACAGCCGGGAGTCTGACGAGTACCTACTCGGTAACGCTCACCGCCAAGGACAACAATGTGCACGGGCCGGAGCGCAAGACCGTGGACGTGAGCGCGACGAGCGTAACCAACACCGACGGTGTCACAGGTCCGGCCTCGGTCGAGTTGACCATCACGGACGACGACGAGCCGCCGATGGTGACACGCTGGCCCTGTCCCCGATTAAAATCAATGAGAGCGGCACGGGGAACAGCGCGACGGTGACGGCGAGCCTGCCTACGACATCGAGCGTATCGAGCGGTGCTATCGAACTCACGGTCGCAGCCACGCCCGTCGAGCCGGCCACGGCCGCCGACTTTATGCTGAGTTCGACCACTACGCTGACCATTCCCGCCGAGGGGCGGACGAGCAGCGGCACGGTGACGCTGACGGCGGCGGACGACACTATCGACGAGCCGGACGAGACGGTGAGCGTGGAGGCTGACGGTCACGCAGGGCACGGCCACGGCCCCGGAGGCCGTCCTGCTGACCATCGCCGACACCGACAATCCGCCGACGCTGACGCTGATACTGACGCCAGCCTCGATCAGCGAGAACGGCGGGGTGAGCACGGTGACGGCCACGCTGAGTCATGCGTCGAGCGCCGCTATCGCGGTGACGGTGTCGGCGGAACCCACGGCGCCGGCCACGGCGGCAGACTTTACGCTGAGCGGGGAGACGCTGACCTTTCCGGCCGGTGACAAGACCAGCACCGGCACGGTGACGACTTTCTGACGGCGGAGAACAACGATCTCGACACCCCGGACAAGACGGTGACGGTGAAAGGAGAGGTGGACAGCTATGGCCTGCCGGGCACGATTGCGGCGGCCACGCAGACGCTGACCATCGACGGACGACGATGCGCCGGTGGTGACCCTGGCGTTGTCGAACAGCACGATCGACGAGGGCGAGACGGTGGATGTGACGGCCACGCTGAGTCATGAGTCGAGCGCCGATATCACGGTCACGCTGTCGGCGGCGGCCGTGGACCCGGCCACGGCGGCAGACTTCACGCTGAGCAGGGGGAGACACGCTGACCTTCAAGGCCGGTGACAAGACCAGCACCGGGGAGGTGACGCTGACGGCGGTGAATGACGCCGTAGACGGGCCGGAGACCAAAGAGGTGACCGTGACGGGGACGGGGCCGACCGACCGCTCGGACATCACGGTGGCGGGGCCGGTGACGCTGACGATTACGGACAACGACACCCGTGGGGTGACGCTGGACGGCGGGGGGGCAGCCGATTCCGCCGGAAGGGCTGTCGATCACGGAAGGCGACACGGGCAGCTACACCGTGGTGCTGGACTCCCAGCCGACCGCCACCGTGGACGATTGCCGTGGCGTCCGATGACACGGCGGTCCACGTGAGTCCGACACCGCTGATGTTCACCAAGAGCGACTGGAAGACGCCAAGACCGTGACGATCCGCACGGAAGACGACGCGGACGGCGATGATCTGGAGGCGACGATTACGCACACCGTGACGGGCGGCGACTACGAAGCCAATAACGTGCCGGCGGCGGATGTGGCGGTGACCGTGACGGATGACGAGAGTCCGTCCACGGGTGCGAGTTTGAGTGTGAATCCAACTTCAGTCGGAGAGGAAGAGGAAGATGCAGGCGAGACGGTGACGGTGACCGCGACGTTGAACCGGGCCGTGCTCCAGCAACCCACCGAGGTGACCGTCTCAGTCACGTCCGGGACGGCGGTGTCAGATACCGACTTCGACGCGGTGCAGGACTTCCCCCTGACGATTCCGGCGAACGCGAAGAGCGGCACGTGCGACCTTCACCCTGACGCCGGTGAACGATGACATCCACGAGCCGAACGAGACGGTCACGGTAAGTGGCACGGCGGCGGCCCTGTCGGATGGCGTGGAATCGCGGCGACGCTGACGATCACGGACAACGACAGCCCGCCGACGCTGGACCGGCTGGAGCTGGCGGAGACCCGGATCGAGGAGAGTGGTGAGACCACCACCCTGACGGCGGTTCTGAGTAATCCGTCGAGTGTTGAGACGGTGGTCGGGCTGACGGTGCTGGCCGGGGCGGAGGCGGTCGAGTTGAGCGCGAGTGAGCTGACCATCCCGGCAGGGGAACCAAGCGGGACGGTGACGCTGACCGGAGTGGACAAAGCGGGCTACGGGTCGCACCGCCCGGTGACGCTGCGGGGGCGGGTGACCAGCCCGGCCTTGGGCGGACGTGTGGCTCGCACGACGAAGCCACCCTGACCGTCCTGGACGACGATCCGCCCACGGTAGGGGGCAAAGCCGAAGTCAACGTCATTGAGGGGAATAGGGAGGTGGACACGTACACCGCGGCGGACCCGGCGGGGGTCAGGCTGGTGTGGGCGGTGGACGATCCGTCAATTTTGCCATTGACTCGAACGGGCGGCTGAGATTCCAGGCGGACCCGGACCACGAGACGCAACCCTCTTACAGCGTGACGGTCGAAGCGACCGACCGGAGCCTGCCCGACGTACCGCTCACCGGTTCTCTGGCTGTCACCGTCACGGTGCGGGACGCCCCGGGCGAGGTGAGCCTGTCGCCGTCATCACCCCAAGTCGGGCGGGTGCTCACAGCGACCGTAACGGACCCGGACGAGGTGAAGGCAGTCACCGAGTGGTGCTGGGAGCGGTCTGACTTCTCGGACTTCCATGCCGAGACCGATGCGCTGTCCTGTACCGCTAGCGACCTGACCACGACGGCGACCTACGTGCCGGGGAATGCGGAGGTGAACCACTACCTACGGGCCATGGCGTCCTATACCGACGGCGATGAGACGACCAAGAGCAAGCCAGTGGCAGGGGTCTCGGATAACCAAGTCACAGCCCGGCCACCCCCGCCGCCACAGACACGGCCCACACCAAGCAGGGGCGGCGGCGGCGGGGGTGGTGGCGGGGGTGGCGAGGTCCGCGACGACCATGGCAACATGCCGGCGCAGGCGACGCGGGTCATGCTCAACGCCGCTCGGACCGCCTCCACGCCGGGGCAGTTCCATGCCCCGGACGATGTGGATTATTTTGAGGTACTGCTCCCGCAGGCCGGGCTGTTGGCGGTCGAGACGCGCGGGACCACCGATACGGTCGGCACGGTGTGGCAGGACGGAGCCATGCTGGCACGGGCCGACCGTGGGGGGGAGGGGCAGAACTTCCGGCTGCGCACCCCGGTGACGGCCGCGCCGGTGCTGGTGGCCGTGGAGGGGCAGGGCGGGACGACCGGGGCGTATACGCTGGAGGCACGTTTGTTGAACGGCTATCTGGAGAACCCGGGGGTGGCGTCGTCCCAGAGCGGCCTCGGCCTCATTTCGGGCTGGGTGTGTGACGCCGACTTAGTGGAGATTGAGATTGGGGACTTTCTGCCGCAAGCGGCTGCGTATGGCACCGAGCGCTTGGACACGGCCGGGGTATGTGGGGACACGGACAACGGCTTTGGGTTGTTGTTCAACTGGAACTTGCTGGGCGATGGCGCGCATACGGTGGTGGCCGTCGTGGATGGGGTGGAACTCGACCGGGCGACCGTGACGGTGACGACGCTGGGGGCGGAGTTTCTGCGGGAGGTGACGGGGACGTGTACCGCCGCAGATTTCCCGACCGGGGACGAGACGGTCACCCTGGCGTGGCAACAGACACAGCAGAACTTTGTGATTGTGGACGGTCCGGCTCCTGCCAGCACCACCAACCGGGTGGGCACCCCCGGCGTGGGGTATCTGGAGAATCCGGGACCCCATTCGTTTCAGAGTGGCATTGGGGTGATTTCGGGCTGGGTGTGTGAGGGGGCCGAGGTCGTCATCGAGCTGAACGGGGCGGGCCAGCCGGCGGCGTATGGGACCGAGCGGTTGGACACGCTGGAGATGTGTGGCGACACGGACAATGGCTTTGGCCTCTTGTTCAACTGGAACCTGTTGGGAGACGGAGCCCATACCGTCGTGGCCCTAGTCGATGGGATGGAGTTAGGCCGGGCCACGGTGCAGGTGACGACGTTGGGCGTAGAGTTTCTGCGGGATGTTGAGGGCGAGTGTGTGGTCGAGGACTTCCCCATGCTGGGCGAGACGGTGCTGTTGGAGTGGCAACAGAATAGTCAGAATTTTGTCATTACGGACGTGGAGTAGAGGCCCTGCTCACCCTACTGGCTGGTCTCCGCTACTTTGGCGGCCGCCCGCTCCGCCAATCTGAAAACTGCTCCATAACCTACCAGCTAACGGTAGAGGGCTACAGCCATCTTGAGGAGCTGGTCCTATCCGAATTTCACCCCAAACAGCCTAGCGCAAATCACGCTGCTGTGTAGCCGCCCGCTGGATGCCGGATCACGTCCGGCATGACGAGCGCGTACGGGCACGGCTACAGACTAACGTGAAACGCTCTCATTTCGAGGCCAATGCCAACGGTGTAAAGATTCCTCCCATTTTGGTAGGGACATACGCGGCGGGATGGGGTAGGAAAGGTTTCGGCCCGGTGCTGCGTCAGCGTCCCGGCCAGAGGACCGATGCAAGAGGACCGCTGCAAGAGGAGAGAATAAGAATGCATGCAAGCTGAACCCGGAATCCCCCAGAGGTGTTCGATTTTTCCAGGCCGTGCTCCCCAACCACCCCGCCCGTCCCGGCGATGGGGCGCGGGGGCGGCACTCGTCGTGCTGGTCGCCGTGCTGGGGATTGCCACGCCGGAAGACCTTATGCCGGGCCCAGGCCAACTTGTGGGACCGTGAGCAATGTAGGGCAGAGCGAGTCTTGATACGCAGGCAGGGTTGATGGGAAGCCGCCAACGGCGCTATGCGCCGGTCACCTCATACGACCTTGCGGCAGCCACCGTGCCGACCCCCTGGACCCTGCCCTGACCAGTATCGAGACTTCGCGCGGTTGCTCAGTACTGACCTACTGCACACCGCTACGGTGCGGGCCCTGAACAGCGGGGCCGCCCGCGTGACGGAACGCCGCAACTGACCGGGACTGGAGGTGCGCGGGCCACGTTGACTTGGCCCAATGTTGGATGCCGCTAAAAAACGCTACGTTCCGGCCTGGCGGCACTGCTTCTGGTTCTTGCTCCGCACCTCGCCGGGCGTGGCCAAGCGTCGCGCAGACCGATACCATCTGGTGAGCAGAAGGACAAACTCGTATCTGAGGGCTTGGATACCTCCTCGACGTGGCCTGGGACGACAACGGTCCGCCATGGCGTTCACCACCGGCGCGGCGTTCTATCATGAACCAGCGACGCCGTCAAGTGTCGAAACCGGTGAGGATTCCAACGAATACGGACGACAAGACGGGCGGCCGTCTCCCTGTGCGATCCGCGGTCAACGGCACAACTGGCTGCACCATCCAACAACGATTCCGCCGCCGACAACAGCTCCTCGACGGACCTGACTTCCTTCAAGCAATGCGCTGAGCGTGAGCCGGCCCGGACGGCACCCTTGTCTTCACCTTCTGACGCCACCAATACGACGCTCGCTTGCCAACACGACCACGGCTCGCTGCTGGCGGACCATCGACGTGACGGACGCCGAACACCCTGCAGCGGCGCGATTCCGTGTGACGACCTAGTAACTGCGGCGACGTTACCCGCGCCGAGCGGACGAGGACGCCGGCGGCAGCGGGCTGGATGCTCGTCATCAAGGCCATCGACGCCGGGCTCACCACGCTTACCGGGCCGGTGCGAGTTGGACCCAACCACCCTATGACGGGCGTTGCGCATACACGGAGACCATCAAGGACGCTTCGGCCAACGACGCGCCCGGCGTGGCGACCAGACGATCGACGGACCGGACGGCGACGTATCGGGCGGCGTCCGAGTCAGCTACCGTTTCCGGCCAACGGCGTTCAACGATGTCGTGACGACGGCGGGACAGCTGACGCCTACTACACGGCCACGAAATCGACCGCCAAGGACATTACCGAGCTGCGACGCGGCCCATTCGTGGCTGGGCTTCGCCGCGGCCACGGACACGCTCGGGCGACGACGGAAGCCGCGGACGTGAAGACGGTCGCCGACACACGGTGCCGACGCGGGCGACGGCGAGCGCACCGACTCGGCTTCAGACGACACCGCACGGGCAGACAGGCACGAAGATCGTGGTCGAACGCTTGACGCAGGCACCAACAACGGGCCGCGAACCGACGGGTGGCGAACGCCCGTACCGGCCGGTGCGACGGCGGCAGCCGGGCTATGCGTTTCACGGCCACGTAGGTTCAACGACACGACGCCGGTCGACAGCGCCTGAACCCGCCTACACGGCGACGAAATCGACGTGACGACCGTGCCGGCTGCCGCTCGTGCTGGTCGCCCACCGGCAATGTACGGGCACTTTCGGGGGCAGCTTTGGGTTGGACGCCGACGGCTCGGTAATTCACGTCCGGCGAGCAACGGCACCGACTCGTCAGCGACACCTTCGATATCGCAGGTATCGAGCCAACACCGCACCGACCGCGGCTGACAAGACGGTGACGACGGCCCACGGGAACGCTCTACAGCGGGTCCCCAACGCCGACCCGACTGTCCTACGTTGACGGCCCGGCGCAGCAAGCCGCTGGTGAGCGTGCTGATCGTGACGTGCCGGCCGTCTTCACCCGGCGCCCTGGCGTCAACCGGCTACGGCGTGACGTGCGCCAAGAGCGATACCGATCACTTGCGGGTATCCTACCTCCTGAGCGACGGCCACGCAACCTCAAGCCACGTGGACCGGTGCGGAGACGGCGGCCCTATACGAACTTCACCTTCAAGTTCAACCGCGTAGTTTCACGACGACAGAGCGCGGGAGCGACCTTCACGATCCGCCTCGACCAACGGCACCACGTGGTACGGGCTGACCAGCCGCATCGTCACCGCGCCCGGCGCGCCCACCGACTGACCGCGACCGCCAGCGGGCAGGTCCTGGATCGACCTCGCCTGGGCCGCCCCGATCAAGGTCCACGCACCGGCGGCCGCGCCATCACCGGCTACACGATCGAGGTCTCCCCCGACGGCAGCAGTTGGTCCGACGACCTGGTCGCCGCCACCGCAGGAGCACCGCCACCACCTACGCCCACACGGGGCTCAACGCCGGCACCACCCGCCACTACCGCGTCTCCGCCATCAACGCCGTGGGCACGTCGGACGCCTCCGACAGCAAGGAGGCCACCACCACGGCACCACAGCGACCGCCAGCCCGTGGCGTTGGGCCGGCGGTCGCCGCCGTCAGTGGTGACAGCCGTGGCGGGCACCGCCACCGCCGCCGGGCGACGTGGTGGGGTATCTGGAGAATCCGGGAGCGGCGTCCTTCCAGAGTGGGATTGGCGTCATCTCGGGCTGGGTGTGTGACGCCGACGAAGTGGAGATTGTGTTGAACGGGGAGCCGCAGGAGGCGGCGTATGGCACCGAGCGATTAGATACCGCCGGTGTATGCGGCGACAGTGACAACGGCTTTGGCCTCTTGTTCAACTGGAACCTGCTGGGCGACGGCGAGCATGAGGTGGTGGCCCTGGTCGATGGGGTCGAACTCGACCGGGCGACGGTGACGGTGACGACGCTGGGGACGGAGTTTCTGCGGGAGGTGACGGGGATGTGTACGGTGGAAGATTTCCCGACCATGGACGAGACGGTCACCCTGGCGTGGCAACAGACACAACAGAACTTTGTGATTGTGGAGGGCGCGGCTCCTGCCGGCACCACCAACCGGACGGGCACCCCCGGCATGGGGTATCTGGAGAACCCAGGGCCGAACTCGTTTCAGAGCGGCATCGGGGTGCTGTCGGGCTGGGCGTGTGAGGGGACCGAGGTGGTCATTGAGCTGAACGGCGCGCCCCAGCCGGCGGCGTATGGCACCGAGCGGCTGGACACCGAGGAATGTGTGGGGACACGGCCAACGGATTTGGCCTCTTGTTCAACTGGAATCTGTTGGGCGAGGGGGAACATGAGGTGGTGGCGTTCGTCGATGGCGAAGAGTTAGGCCGGGCCACGGTGCGGGTGACGACGCTGGGGGCGGAGTTTGTGCGGGATGTTGAGGGAGAATGTACAGTCGAGGACTTCCCCATGCTCGGCGAGACGGTCACCTTGGAATGGCAACAGAATAGTCAGAACTTTGTCATTACGGACGTGGAGGGAGGGAGTACCCTCTAATCGTTTTCCTCTTTATATATTTCCAGCCAGGCCATCTGGATGGCTTCGAGTTTGCCCTCGCTCGACTCCGCTGGGTCATCGCCGAAGTCCTCCAGGTCGGTGACCCAGCGGAGCAAATCGGTAAAACGGATGTTCAACGGATCGGTTTCGGGCTGGGCTTCGAAGAGCTGCTCGGCAATATCCTCAGGCGTGTCCCAGTATAGCTTCATGACTCCCTCCCGTGCTCCGGGCGCTACAAGTCGGAGAGCTGTTTCTCACCCAGCGCCTCCTGGATTGAAGAATCCATAATCCGTTGGGCAAACGGCGTTGTCACCTGGCTCAACTCCTCGGTCAGGTCCCGGATCAGATCGTAATCTTCTCCAGCGCACGCCTCGCGGACCTTTTGCACGACCTGGGCAATCTGCTCTTCCTCACCCTCTTGCAGAAACGAGGCATTCTGGCTCAGGGCTTTGTCGGTGGCGTGCAGCACGGTATTGGCTTCAGTCCGGGCCTCGATCAGCAAACGCTGCTCAATGTCTTCCTCCGCAAAGTCGATGGATTCTTCCAGCAGCCGCTCAACTTCTTCGTCGGTCAAGCCGTAGGACGGTTTCACTTCAAGCGAACGTTCGAGCCCGGTTCGCAGGTCGGTTGCGGAAACGTTCAGAATGCCGTTGGCATCGATCATAAACGTCACTTCGACGCGCGGGACTCCGGCCGGCTTGGGCTCAATGGGAATGTTGAAGCGGGCCAGGCTGCGACAATCCTGGACCAGTTCGCGTTCTCCTTGCAGGACATGCACGGCGACCGCGGTCTGGTCATCCACCGCGGTAGTAAACATTTCCTGCACGCTCGCCGGGATCGTCGTATTGCGTTCAATGATGTGACTCATGACCCCGCCCATGGCCTCAATCCCCAAGGATAACGGCACCACATCGAGCAGCAGCATATCCCGCCGCCGTCCGGACAGGGTATCCGCCTGGACCGCCGCCCCAATAGCGACGACTTCATCAGGATCAATACCTGCGAGTGGTGTCCGGCCAAAAAACTCAGCGACTCGTTGGCGCACCAGCGGCATGCGGGTCGAGCCGCCGACCAGAACGACTTCTTCAATATCAGGGGTCTCAAGCCCGGCATCTTTGAGCGCCTGCCGACACGGCTCAAGCGTGCGGGCCACAATCTCGTCAACCGCGGCTTCCATCTCCTGCCGGCTCAGGCGGCGAGAGAGCTGAACGCCTTTGTCCGGGACGCTCAGATTGAGGACCGTTTCGTCCTGCTCGGACAGGGCCTGCTTGGCCTTTTCGGCCGCACGCAGCGCACTATTCAGCACCTGCGGATCATCGCGTACTTCCTCGGCCAGTTCCGCCAGGAGAAAGCGCTCGGCTATGGACTGATCGATATCGTCACCACCCAGCCGGGTATTGCCGTTGGTGGATAACACCTCGAAGATGCCGGTATGGAGCCGCAAAATGGACACGTCAAACGTGCCACCCCCAAAGTCATACACCGCAATCAGGCCCTCTTCTTTTGTATTCAGGCCATAGGCCAGAGCGGCTGCCGTCGGTTCGTTGAGGAGGCGAATGACCTCAAGACCGGCCAGCTTACCGGCGTCTTTGGTCGCCTGCCGCTGCGAGTCGTTGAAATACGCCGGAACGGTAATGACCACCTTACCGGCCTCTGCCTGGAGGGCCGCCGCGGCCCGGTCCCGCAAGGCACGCAGAATAACAGCCGAGACCTCCGGTGGTGTCACCTGCCGGTCGTGGATGGCAAAACGGACCAGACCGGCGGCGTCCTGATGATCGTCAACGAAGCGATAGCGCTTCCGATCATCAGGGCTCACATGCTCCATCCCGAGGCCCATAAAACGCTTCACCGACCGAATGGTCGAGAGGGGCTGCGTGCGGGCTAACTCGCCCGCCTCCCGGCCAACAACAACTCGGTCATTCGGCAAAAAACTGACGATAGACGGCAGCATCTTCTGCCCGCTTCCGCTATCGGCAACGACTTGTGGACCAGCGTCGTCTACATACGCAATCAGACTATTGGTGGTGCCGAGATCAATCCCAACTATACGTTCCACAGTTCGCCTCTATTTTTCACAAGGTGGAGAGGGCCTTTTCCACGTCGCGGGTTAAGGTACGCAGATAGGCCATATCAGACAGCACTCGCTTCAGTTCGCCCAAGAGCTGGGCCGACCCGGCCTGCGCCCATTTGGAGAAATTGGCCGCCAGCCTGTGCTGTAAGTCCCGCATCCGGTCGTCCAGATCATCCCGCACCTGAGTCAGCTCGGCTTTGAGGCCCGCCAGCGTGTCTTGCGCGGCATCGGTCTCGGCAGGGCGGGCCTCCCGGACGGCGGCCAGCTTTTCCTGCACCTCAAACACTAACAGGGCCAGAGCGGGCGGGACTTTGTTATTTTCCTTACCGAGTTGTTCGCCGTTGAGTTCGAGCCAGTACCGGCCGCGCTGGACCGGATCACGCAGGGTCCGGTAGGCCCGGTTCACCAGCGCGGTGTTCTGAAGGCTGGCCTCCTGCTCCTCAGCAGGCCCGGTCTGGTGGAGGTCCGGATGGAGTTGGCGGCTTAAATCGTAATACGTTCCGGCCAGCGCCTGCTCGTCAAGCAGCGGATCGCGGGCCAGACCAAATAGCGTGAAATAGTCAACGTCTGGAGGTAAGGGTTGGAGAGCCTCGCAGGCCGGGCAGAACACCTGTGATGCATGCGTATTCTGACAGCGCCAGCAGCGCACCACAGCAGTCGTGGCCATAGTGTGTGGGATTATTAGACAGAGAAGGAGCTACCGCAGCCGCAGGCGCGTTTGATATTGGGATTCGTCAGCTTAAAGCCTGAGTCCATTAGCGCCTCGGAAAAATCCAACTCTGTGCCACGGAGATAGATAAAGCTCTTACGGTCAACAATCACTTTGGCACTTTCCCGCTCAAAGACACGGTCACCGTCACGTGGGCTGTCCAGGGCCATCTTATAGGACAAACCCGAACAGCCCCCCCCCACCACCTTAACCCGCAACCCGCAATCCTGCCGCTCGTCCTGGACCGCCAGGTCTTCAATCTTTTTGGCTGCGTTTTCGCTAATTTCGATCTTGAGCTTTGCTTTCGCGCTTGCTGCCATGCCAGTTGTCCCAATCTTCTTATGGTTTCTGTACTCTGAATCCTAAGCGGCGTTCTTCGAGATGGAGACGTTGGACGCCCCCTGCTCCCGCCAGTCCGCTACCGCCGCCTTGATCGCATCCTCCGCTAACACCGAACAATGTATCTTCACCGGCGGCAGCGATAACTCCGCCACGATCTCCGTGTTCTTGATCTCAAACGCCTCCGCCACCGTCTTCCCCTTCACTAACTCCGTCACATAACTCGACGACGCAATCGCCGACCCACACCCAAAGGTCTTGAACTTCGCATCCTCGATCACTTCCGTCTCCGGATTGATCTTCAACTGCAACTTCATCACGTCCCCACACTCCGGCGCCCCCACTACGCCCGTCCCCACATTCCCTTCCCCCGCCCCAAAACTTCCCACGTTCCGCGGCTGCTCAAAATGCGCTATCACTTTCTCTGTGTATGCCATCGCGATGTCCTCCTCAATATGAAGTTTGATAGATACTGAATTCTTTCTTTGCTCAGGTTTTCCACTGGACGGATTTGAGGTCAATCCCTTCCTTGGCCATCTCGTATAGTGGCGACATCTCCCGCAATCGGACGACCACCTCGGAGACACGCCTGATAACGTAGTCCACATCCTCTTCGGTGTTAAAGCGTCCCAAGCCGAACCGAATCGACGTATGGGCCAACTCTTCGCCGACACCCAGCGCCTTGAGCACATACGACGGTTCAAGGGTCGCCGAGGTACAGGCGGAACCGGACGACAGCGCGATCTCCCGGTTGAGTCCCATCAGGAAGGATTCGCCCTCCACATACGAAAAGCTCAGATTCAAGTTGCCGGGAGTCCGCTCCGTTGGATGGCCGTTCAAATACACCTCTTCCAGGTTTTCGGTCAGACCATCATGGAGTCTCTGACGCAATGCGATGAGGCGGCCGGCTTCGGCTTCCAATTCCTGCCCGCACAACTCACACGCCTTCCCAAACCCGACAATGCCCGCCACGTTCAGTGTCCCTGAGCGCATCCCCCGTTCATGGCCACCGCCATCCATCTGAGCCCGTAGGCGGACCCGGGGTCCCCGTGACCTGACGTATAACGCACCACAACCCTTGGGCCCATACATCTTATGGGCACTCATCGACATGAGATCGATACCATCTTCGTCAACGTTGACAGGGACTTTGCCCACGCCCTGAGTCGCATCACAGTGAAGCAGGATGCCCCGCTCTTTGGCGAGCTTGCCGATTGCTCTAATGGGATGCAGGGTGCCAATCTCGTTGTTGGCGTACATCAGCGAGATCAGGATCGTATTGTCCCGGATAGCATTCTCCACATCGTCGACATCCACCCGCCCATACTTATCAACCGCTAAGTATGTCACTTCCGCGATATTCGAACGTTCGAGGGCCTTACATGTGTCTAAGACCGCTTTGTGTTCCGTGACTGCCGTAATAATATGGTTGCCTTTATCTGCGTAGAACTCCGCCACGCCCTTAATCGCAAGATTGTCCGACTCGGTCGCGCCACTGGTGAAAATAATCTCTTTGGGTCGTGCGCCGACCAAATCCGCGATCTGGCTTCGCCCCTGGTCCACCGCTTCTTCGGCTGCCCATCCAAAGGTATGATTACGACTGGCCGCATTGCCATATATCTCACCGAGAAACGGGACCATCGCCTCAATCACGCGTGGGTCTACCGGCGTGGTAGCTTGGTTATCCATGTAGATCGGATCGCGCTCCATAATGCCCTTTCGTTGTTCAACAAGAGTCGGAATTTTTTAAAGTAGACTTTATAAGTCCACTTTAAGGTTTCTCCCTGAACATGTCAACCTACATGACACAGAGAGCCCCACTGACCAGTGCAAGAGGAATCACACGAGTGAACCCTCTTCTCACAACACATTTTTCAAAAACTGGCCGGTATACGATTGTTCAACGCGCGTCATGTCCTCAGGCGTCCCGCAGGCAACGACCTTGCCCCCGGCCTCTCCCCCTTCGGGACCCAAGTCGATGATCCAATCCGCGGTTTTTATCACCTCCAGGTTATGTTCAATCACCACAACGGTGTTCCCCGCTTCAACGAGTAAGGTAAAAATATCCAGCAAGCGCTGAATATCAGCGAGATGGAGGCCGGTGGTCGGTTCATCAAAAAGGAATAAGGTCCGCCCCGTGCTTTTGCGGCTCAATTCTTTGGCCAACTTGAGCCGCTGCGCTTCTCCACCGGATAGCGTTGGTGCGGCTTGACCCAGGCGTATATATGACAGTCCAACATCGCGTAACGTTTCCAAACGGGGCCGTATTTCCGGTATATCGCCGTAGAGTGCCAACACCTCAGCGACCGTCATATTCAGGACATCGGCAATGCTCTGGCCGCGAAATGTGATGGCTAAAGTATCCCGATTATAGCGCTGGCCATGGCACACATCACACGTGACATAGACATCGGGTAAAAAGTTCATCTCAACCGCGAAGACACCGTTTCCTTCACACGCCTCACACCGTCCACCTTTGGCGTTAAAAGAGAAGCGGCTCAGGTTATAGCCACGTACCCGCGCCTCGGGCAATTGGGCAAAAAGGACGCGAAGCGGCTGTAAGAGCCCAGTGTACGTCGCCGGGGTGGAAGTGGGCGTCCGCCCAATAGGAGCCTGGTCAACCACTATCATTTTATCGAGCTGTTGCCAGCCTGAGAGCCGGCCGACCCCTGCTGCGGGCGATGTCCTACCCGCCAGCACAGCCGCCAGAGCCGGCACGAGGGCGTCGCTGATGAGCGAACTCTTGCCCGAGCCGGATACGCCGGTCACACACGTCAGCGCCCCAAGCGGGAAGGCCACGGTTATATCTTTGAGATTATGTATCCTCGTCCGGGCGAGGGTGAGGAAATCTTTCGCTGTTCGTCGCGCCATGCGTCGTTTTGTCGGTATCGCAATCTTCGCCTCGCCCGAAAGATATTGTCCGGTCAGAGAGTTCGAGGCATTTTTGACGTCTTGCGGTGTTCCGACGGCACACACCTGCCCACCCTGCTCGCCTGCGCCCGGGCCTAAATCAATAAGATGGTCAGCAGCCAGCATAGTCTCGGGATCGTGCTCGACCACAACCACCGTATTCCCCTGATGACACAGCTGTTTGAGAATCTTCAGGAGCCGACCCGTGTCACGAGGATGAAGCCCAACTGACGGTTCGTCCAGAATATAGATGACCCCGGATAAGCCATTGCCAAGCAGCGTCGCAAGCCGGATACGCTGTGCCTCGCCGCCGGACAGTGACAGCATCGTTCGGTCCAGAGCAACATACTCTAATCCCAGATCAACCAACGCCCGGAGACGCGTGACAATCTCCTGACAGAGCGGTCGGGCAATCTGCTCTGTCTGTCCGTAAAAAACAAGCTGAGAGAAAAAGTCTGCCACCTCTCCAAGCGGCTGTGTGTTGAGTTCGCTCAGGCTCCTGTCCCCGATGCGTACCCCCTGGGTCTCAGACCGGAGTCGGGCGCCGTCACACCTCGAACAGACCTGCGATTCGACCGCGTCATGGGCGCTCGCCCGCTTTTTTGCAGTCCGCGCCCGTACGCCCAGGCCCTCACAGGCCGGACATGCTCCGTCCGGGCTATTGGGCGAAAAGAACGCCGGGCTCAGTTCCGGATAGGCAAAGCCACAGGCGGGACAGATGAGGCGCTGAGTGAAGAGGCGCTCTTCGTTTTCCTCAATCAGGACTTTGACAATATCCTTGCCATAGCGCAAAGCCGTGTCCAGCGAATCGGCCAGGCGTTGGGCGATGCCGCTTTTGGCTACGAGCCGGTCAATCACTATATCAAGTTGCGTCTGGGCGATCTCACCCGGACTCAAACATGAGATATCTTCGGCCAGATCCATCAGATCATGCAGCTCATGGATCGTGCCATTCAGCCGGACACGGACAAAGCCGGCTTTGCCCAGTTCTTGGAGGGCGCTGTCAAAATCATCAGGATGGAAAAGGCGTATTGGAGCCAAAATCTGGAGCCGACTCCCTGCGGGCACATCGAGTAATTGGTCCACAATCTGGGGCACACTGTGGCGTTCAATCACTCGTCCGCATTCCAGGCAGTGAGGCGTGCCGACCCGGGCATATAACAGCCGCAGATAGTCGGCAATCTCGCTGACCGTGCCAACGGTTGAGCGGGGTGAAGTTGTCACGCGGCGCTGTTCAACCGCGACCGCCGGAGACAGGCCATTGATTGCATCAACATCGGGTCTGGCACGCTGCGCCAAAAACTGACGCGCGTAGACGGAGAGTGATTCCACATAGCGTCGGCGTCCTTCGGCGTACAGGACATCAAAGGCCAGGGTCGATTTTCCCGACCCGGAGACGCCGGTAATCACGACAAATTTATTGCGCGGAATCTCAATTGAAATGTTTTTGAGATTATGTTCGCGCGCGCCTCGAATACTAATCGTATCCACAGCCGGCAGCCTAGCAGAAAGCCAGAACAATGATTAGGGATTGGGGATTGGGGCGCGCCTCCCCTTTCTTTACGACTCTTGCGAGCGTCTCCAGCGCAACACCGGCCGGCGGGCGGCGCGGGTTTCGTCCAGACGGCTGACTGGCGTGGTGAACGGCGCTTGTTTGAGCAGGTCGGGCTGGTCTGTGATCTCCTGGGCGATGGCGAGCAGCGCGGCGACAAATTCGTCCAGGGTTTCTTTGGTTTCCGTTTCCGTCGGCTCAATCATCAGCGCCCCGCTCACCACTAAGGGGAAATAAATCGTCGGAGCATAAAAGCCATAATCGAGCAGACGTTTGGCAATATCCAGGGTCTTGATGCCGGTCTGCTGAAACGAGCGGTCCGAGAAGACACATTCATGCATACACGGCTCAGGGGTGGCTAAGGTGTACGTAGCTTCGAGCCGTTTGCGGAGGTAGTTGGCATTCAGAATAGCCATCCGCGTGGCCTGCGTGAGACCATCCCCCCCCATCGCCAGAATGTAGGCGTAGGCACGAACAAGAATGCCGAAATTGCCATAGAACGAGCGCACCCGGCCAATTGATTTGGGGTAGTCTTCACTCCAGGAATAGGCAGCGTTGTTCCGGACAATCCGAGGAATGGGCAGATAGGGTTCCAGAATATTTTTCACCCCAATCGGCCCGGCACCGGGACCACCCCCACCATGCGGAGTGGAGAACGTTTTGTGCAGATTGAATTGAATAACATCCGCCCCCATATGACCCGGCTTGGCCACACCCATCAGGGCGTTGAGATTGGCTCCGTCCATATACACCAGCGCCCCGTGGTCGTGCAGCACGTTTGTGATCTGGAGAATTTCACGTTCAAAGAGTCCGAGCGTGTTCGGGTTGGTCACCATAAGGGCAGCCACTTCGGTGTCCGTATACTTGGCAACTTCGTCGGCACTGAGCATGCCGTCCGGACCGGCTGTGACCTGCACCACGTCATAGCCGCATAAGGCCGCCGACGCGGGATTGGTCCCATGCGCGCTGGCGGGAATCAACACTTTCCTGCGTGGTGTTCCCCGGTCCTGATGATAGGCCCGGACGAGCTTCATGCCGGTCAACTCACCCTGCGCGCCCGCGGCGGGCTGCAGGCTGATCGCGTCCATGCCGCTGATCTCGGCCAGACAGCGCTCAAGAGCAGTGAGCAATATCAATGCCCCTTGGGCCTGATCGTCCGGAGTCAAGGGATGGAGTTGAGCCAAACCCGGCAGGCGCGCCATGTACTCATTCACCACCGGGTTGTACTTCATAGTGCACGACCCAAGTGGATAGAGGGTCGTGGCCGCACTCATATTCCACTGTGACAGCCGCGTGAAATGGCGCACCACTTCGCCCTCGCTTACCTCGGGAAAGTCATCGAGTGCATCCCGACGCAGCTCAGCTGGAAGATCGCCAACCCCATCACGCTCGGGTATATCGTCTGGCGGAAGCGAGTAGCCGACCCGTCCGGGGGAGCCACGCTCTGAGATCAGGGGTTCGTTCAGAACCGTACGTTTCCCTTGCGGAAAAGAGTACCCGTGTCCGGCTTTCTTTGTATGATTGGAGGGCACGTTTATTCTTTCAGGAGTGCGGGCGAGAGGCGGAGCCATTATGCGACCTGCGTCACTCCAGTTTCGTGACTGAGCTGCTGTCCGAAGCGTTCAATCGCTTCCCGCGTGTGCAACTCAGTCGCGCATATTAAGAGACAGTCTTGGAGTTCCGGATACCAGTCTTCCAAAACGATTCCGGCACCGACGCCACGCGCTTTGAGGTGGGTCCAAACTGTGCGCGCGTGTGGCACAGTCATCACAAATTCATTAAAAAAAGGACTCGTAAAACACCGCTGCACTCCAGCCGCCTGCTGCAACAGATCTGCCAGATAATGGCTGTTCTTCACGTTCCGCAGCGCCAATTCCCGTAACCCCTGTTTGCCCAACAGGCACAGAAAGACAGTTGCGGCCAGGGCGCACAGGCCGTGATTGGTACAGATATTTGAGGTCGCCCGCTCCCGCCGAATGTGTTGTTCGCGGGTGGCCAGGGTGAGTACAAATCCGCGCCGCCCATCTTGATCAACCGTCTCCCCAACCAGACGACCGGGCATATTCCGGACATACCGACTGCGGCAGGCAAAGAGACCCAGGCCGGGTCCACCGTAGCTGAGGGGAATGCCCAGACTCTGTCCCTCTGCAACCGCAATATCAGCCCCGAGTTCGCCGGGAGACTTGAGAATGCCTAATGCCGCGGACTCAGGGGTCACGGACAGGGTCAACGCCCCAACGGCCTGCGCAGCTCGACCAACGGCCGCAACATCTTCGATCACGCCAAAGACGTTCGGATAGCCTACGACCACGCCGCACACCCGCTCATCCAGGTGCTGCGCAAGGGCGGCCGGGTCGAGGCGGCCGGCTGCATCCCAGCCCAGCTCGACAAGCGACAGACCGGGGAAACCGTCCAAGTAGGTCTGAATGACCTGGCGGTATTGCGGATGCAGGGAGCGGGCGACCAGAACAAGAGCGCGTTTGGGCAAAATGCGCTTGGCCATGAGAACCGCTTCAGCAGTCGCAGACGCACCATCGTACATACTGGCATTGGCGACTTCCAATCCCAACAGGAAAGCGACCAGAGACTGGAATTCGAAAATGACTTGCAGCGTGCCCTGGCTCACCTCGGGTTGATACGGCGTATAGGCCGTGGCAAACTCCGCCCGCTGCACTATCTGGTCAACAACAACAGGAATAAAATGAGGATAGGCCCCTGCTCCAAGAAAAGGCAGTTCCGGCCCGGTCTGCTGTTCAGCGAGAGCGGTCAGGCGTTTGATGATTTCAGACTCAGCCAGGCCGGGTACAAGGTTGAGCGTGGCGCGCTTGCGCAGGTCCTCGGGGAGATGGCGAATCAGATCCTCAACGCAATCCACGCCCAGGACGGCCAGCATGGCCTGAATATCGTGTTCGGTATGCGGGATATAACGCATGGCGATTCGTTAGCGACTGTTACGCCTCCGTATATTCGTCTATCCGTCTATCCGTCTATCCGTCTATTCGTCTATCCGTCTTGGCTTTCTTGTTCTTCGTTAATAAACTGCTCATATTCCTCAGCCGTCATGAGCTCTTCCAGCTCTTCGGGATCGTTCATTTCGACTTGAACCAGCCACGCATCGCCATACGGATCTTCATTGAGCGTCTCTGGCGTGTTCAGCAGCTCAGTATTGACTTCCCTGACCGTACCACTCACCGGAGCGTAGATGTCAGACACGGCTTTGACCGATTCAATAACGCCAAAGGGCTCAGCTTGGGTGAGCCGCGTATCAGGCCCGGGCAACTCGACAAACACGACATCCCCGAGCTGCTCTTGAGCGTAATCGGTGATGCCGATGGTTGCCAGATTATCCTCCTCAACCAATATCCACTCATGTTCACGTGAGTAGCGTAACTCCTTCGGGGCTTCCATAACCTCCTCCCTATTCACTCCTGTGATAAAATGGCGGCTTCACAACCGTCGCCGGAATGTGGCGATTCCGGATCGCAATTGTCAGCGGTGTTCCACCGGCCGCGCATGACGGGGAAACATAGCCTAACGCGATACCAACGCCCAGCATGGGAGACTGGGTGCCACTCGTCACCACACCGACCTCACGTTTGCTCTTTTGTTCACTCCAGATCGTATACCCCTGGCGGGGAATGCCAGCGTCTTCCATTTTGATTCCAACCAGTTGTTTTTCAATCCCACCAGCCTGTTGCTTGCGCAACGCCTCGTGCCCGATAAAGGGTCCGGCCTCAAAGCGGACGAGACGCTGTAAACCGGCCTCCAGCGGTGTGGTATGGGCATCAATATCGTTGCCATATAAGAGATAGCCGGCCTCCAGGCGCAGCGTATCTCGCGCCCCAAGCCCAATAGGAACCAGGTTCGACGTGCGCCCTGCTTCGCAGCATGCCTGCCAGATATGTTCGGCGCGCTCGGCAGGAACAAACAACTCAAAGCCATCTTCTCCGGTGTAGCCGGTCCGCGCCATAAGAGCCGGAACACCGGCGACCTCCCCTTGGGCCGCCCAATAGCGACGAATATCCGAAAGCGCGCGCGGTGTAAGCTGAGACAGGACCGTTTGTGCCTGCGGACCTTGGAGGGCGATCAGTGCGTACTCATCACTCCGGTCAATCACGTCAGCTCGGCCACGATTGTGCGCCATCATCCACTCGGAGTCGGTCTCGATATTGGCTGCATTCACACATACGAAATAGCGCTCCTCAGCCAGACGGTAAATAATGACGTCATCAACCATTCCCCCATCGGCAAAACACATAACCGAGTACTGCGCCTGCATGATCTTGATGCGGGTAATATCTGTGACAAATAATTCCTGACAGACCTCACCCGCACGAGGGCCAGCTATTTCGATCTCACCCATGTGGCTCAGATCAAACGCGCCGACCTGCGTCCGCACGGCCCGGTGTTCGGCCAGAATCCCAACATAGTGCACCGGCATCTGCCAACCACCAAATTCAATCATGCGCGCGCCCAAGGAACGATGCACCCCATACAGCGGCGTTCGGTTGGCCATCATAGCACCTCTATATCTTTCCCCCTCTCTCCCAGAGGGAGAGGGGCAGGGGTGAGGGCCTGCTTTTCCGCAGTCTGGACGGTATTGACTAAGAGCATGGCAACCGTCAGCGGTCCGACCCCACCTGGGACGGGGGAAATATAGGCGGCCCGTTCCTTGGCAATAGCGAACTCCACATCCCCTTTCAGAGACCCGTCAGGGCTCCGCGAGATGCCAACGTCAATGACACACGCTCCTGCTTTTATCCAGTCCCCTTTGATTGCTTCACGGTGCCCCATCGCGGCCACAACAATATCCGCCTGGCGTATGTGGTCGGCGAGATTGGCCGTGTGCGAGTGGCACGTCGTCACGGTCGCGTTTCGCCCTAATAAGAGGAGGGCTAACGGTTTTCCAACCAGGTTGCTCCGACCAACGACTACCGCGCGTTTACCCTCGATATCCATACCGCTTTGATCGATGAGATGCATGACCCCAAGGGGAGTGCAGGGGCGGAGTCCGACTTGGCCTAATACCAGCCGCCCCTGATTCACAGGATGGAGCCCATCCACGTCTTTGTCCGGCGCTATGGCCTCAATCAGGGCCGCTGTTTCCAGCTGGTCCGGGAGCGGGAGTTGGAGCAGAATACCATGCACGTCGGAACGGGTATTGAGCATGCCAATGAGCCTAGCCACTTCGTTGGGTGCTACGGTAGCCGGCAGACGATGTCCGAATGAAACAATGCCGACTTCACGGCAGGCTTTTTCTTTGGTGCCAATATATACCCGTGAGGCAGGGTCCTCACCGACCAGAATCGTCGCCAGCCCCGGCTGCCAGTCCTGTCGTCCCGGCTGTTGCCGAATCCGGGCAATGCGTGCCTTCAGGCCCCGGCGGACTGTCTGCGCGTACTGCTTTCCATCAAGTACTACAGCCATGCTACAGTCAAGATACGTGAAGCCCTTCCCCAATGTAAAGTAAAGACAGGAGAGCATGCATGGTGATTGGTATTCCCAAGGAAATCAAAGCCGAGGAGACCCGTGTCGCCATCACGCCCAGTGGAGTCGCCGCCCTGGTGGCGCACGGCCACCGCGTTGTGATTGAAACACAGGCGGGTGTGGGGAGCAGTATTCCAGATGAGCAGTATGCCGCGGCCGGAGCGCATATACAGGGCTCCGCCCAAGAGGTCTGGACGCAGGCCGACCTCATTCTCAAGGTCAAAGAGCCCCTTGCCGCTGAGTACCCGTTGCTGCGGTCCGGCTTAATCCTGTTTACCTACCTGCATCTCGCCGCCGAAGAACAGCTCACCCAAATGCTGCTGGACCGGCAGGTGACGGCACTTGGCTATGAAACCATTCAGTTGGATGACGGCTCATTACCGCTGCTCGCGCCGATGAGTGAGGTGGCCGGACGCTTGGCTATTCAAGTTGGGGCGTGGAGTCTCCAAGCCCACAATGGTGGCCGGGGCGTATTGCTGAGTGGCGCCTCCGGGGTGAAGCCCGGCCACGTTGTCATTCTCGGAGCCGGCATTGCCGGAGCGAGTACCTGTCAGGTGGCCGTCGGCGTGGGTGCCTATGTGAGCATTCTTGATGTGAATCCGGCGCGATTGCGCTATGTCCATGACATCCTTGGCGGCCATGTCACCACCGTCATGGCAAACCGGGCCAATATCGAAGAGGAAGTGACCGCAGCCGACCTGGTCATCAGCTCGGTCCTGGTGCCGGGCGCACGCACACCGAAACTGCTCACACGAAGCCTGTTTCACAATATGCGAGCGGGGGCGGCTTTTGTCGATATCTCGATCGATCAGGGCGGCAGCGCCGAAACCTCACGTCCAACCACCCATCACGATCCGATTTACCGCGAGGAAGACGTGGTGCATTACTGCGTCACCAACATGCCGGCTATTGTGCCGCACACCTCGACCTATGCCCTGACCAATGTCACTTTGTCCTACGCCCTTGAGTTGGCCGACAAGGGGGTGACCACCGCCTTAGGCGAGAACCCCGCCCTGCAACGCGGGCTGAACACCATGAACGGCCAAGTTGTCCACCCCGGCGTGGCCGCGTCCTTCAACCTGCCCCGCGCCGACATAACAGCGGGACGGTCCGCTAATACCGGATAATCGTGTGGAACACTCCACGGATGACTCAGCCTGGGCGCGTACTTCGTTCCAGGACAAAGCTGCGCTTGATAGCTATGGTCATCCTCTAATCCTCTTTGTTTGGAGGAGGTTGTGGCATCGGAGGCGGAGAAACGAGTGGTGAGGAAGCGCCATTTTTTCGTGCGCCGTAAACAAAGACCCCGGCCAGGACGGCCAAGCCTCCGGTCCCGATTATGCCTCCGGCTAAAGGGGACCCAAGGACGGACGTTATCACCCCGGCAACAAGACCAGCCGCCGCAAGGATAAAGCCGAAGGTTTGTCCTCGTCTTTCGAGTGTTTGATATTCCGAGACGATCCTTATGTTGGCGGCCATGCCTTCTTTCTCAACGGCATGGTCATGAGCCTGTTGTTTTTCAGCCATGGCGAAGAACCGCTCGGGAAAGCTCGGATCAATCTCGGCATATTCCTTCATATGGGTAGGAGAAGGGACAGGACCAAAGAACCGAGAAGCAAGGATTGACTCTTCGACAATGATTTCTTCAAGGTCTTCTTCAGAAGTGTGGGCCGGAGGGGTGATCGGGGGCTTTTGCTCTGAAGACAACGAGCCTACTCCTTTGCTGCCTGAAATGCTCTGTTCCAGGTGTGGACGACTCTCCGATTGGTTTCAGCAAAGGAACCAATAGCGCTGCGCCGAAGCAGGGGAGGTGGGCTCGGCATCAACGCGACAATGGAACCGGCCCCTTTCAGAATAGACCTGAACCGCTGCTTTCTGGCGTGCTGACTGGCGTACTGAAAATTCATAGACGTGAGATGAGCAGAGTGAGGCTTGACGGCAATCTTGAGCCGTCTTCTCCCCTCCTTCGTAGCGAGGGTGACAATATATGTACGGGGGGACGGCTGGCCCGCTTTGCCATTAGGGGTATGGTCAGCTTTTTTCAATGTTGTCATGCATGCTTCTCTCTCGCACGATACAGCGCCCGCGCATTCAGCATAGAAACAGCAGCCTCTTCTCAATACGTTCCGATAACTTTAGGGGAGCGATTCTCTGTGTCGCTCACAATCATCGTATGATGGAAGCGTATCTTTCTTTAAGGACTTCCGCAACAATCACACCCCCTGCGCTCGGTCCACAATCGGTGCCACGCGGTCGAGCCATTCGTGCGCTTTCCCGTCTGAAATCTCGGTCCCCATCTGTTGGTTGAACACCACGACTCCGGCCACCCCGGCATCCTGATAGCGCTTCAGCGTATCGGCGGACAGGTTGCCGTTGTCCGGATCGATAATAGGCGTCACCGGTACGCTGTCAGGATCGCGGCCCGCCTCTTTGACGAGCTTTCGGAGTTCTTCAATCTCGGCCCCCAACGCCTGTGGACTGTGCGCCAGCGGAAAGTGCGCCAGCGGAAACCAGCCATCGTACGAACGCGCGACACGTTCCAGGGCTTTGGGACCATGCGCGCCAAGTAACACCGGCGGACCGTTTGGCTGTACTGGCTTGGGCTCGCAGCGGACTGCGGGGAATTGGACTAATTCCCCGTCATAACTGGCTTCTTGCTGCGTCCACAGCAGCCGCATGGCCTCGACTGTCTCGCGCAAGCGTCTCCAGCGTAGCCGAAATGAGGTCCCCATGATCTCGGTTTCTTCGCGCAGCCAACCGCCACCGATGCCCAAGATCACCCGGCCATTGGAATATAGATCAAGGCTGGCAATCACCTTGGCCGTCATGAGCGGGTCACGTTCGGGCAGCAGACAAATCCCCGTGCCGAGTTTGATCCGATTCGTCACCCCGGCCGCTACGGTCAGCGCAATAAACGGATCAGCCCAACGGTTGTAGTGATCCGGCAGAGCGCCATCGGCTGCCCCAGGAAACGGCGTCGTGTGCCCAACCGGGATGACCGGGTGTTCAGGAATCCACAGAGATGCAAACCCAAGCGCTTCCGCCCGCCGGGCAACCGCGGTCAGGTCGCCACTCTCAGCCGTCGTTGTCACAAGTACTCCAATGTCCATACTTCCCTCCTGATGCTAAGCGCCGTAGCGCGCCTCAAAACACCATATTCCACACATTGGGACAAGCCTTTCCTTGACAGGGTTCTGAAGCCCCAGATAGCTTTGTACGCTATGCAGCGACACGGCCCCTTCGCCTTTTCGGCTCTCTTTTTACTCTTCGGCGTTTCCTCTGTGGTGAGGGGCGCGCCACGTTGAGTACCCCACATTCCGCACCGACCTCCTCAGCAGTTGAAATCGAAAAGACCCAGGAGACCCTGTTTGGCCGGTCCCTGCCGTATGCCTTCCGGGCGCTTGGCCATCGTAATTTTCGCCTCTTTTTTATCGGCCAGTTTGTCTCTCGAACCGGATTCTGGATGCAGAATATGGCCCAAGCCTGGCTGATCTATCGGCTGACTGAGTCATCCCTGATGCTCGGGCTGGTTGCCTTTGCCGGCCAGGTCCCGACCCTGCTGTTTGGTCTGTTTGCCGGGGTCGTTGCGGACCGCTTCAATCGCTACCGGGTGATTCTGATTGCCATGTACTTCGCCATGTTGCAGGCCTTCGTGCTGGGCATTCTCACTATGGGCGAGTGGATTACCGCCTGGCAGATATTTTTCCTGGCCCTGGTTTCCGGCACTATTCAGGCCTTTGAGATGCCCGCCCGGCAGAGTTTTCTGATGGAGATCGTGGGTAAAGACGATCTTACCAGCGCGATTGCCCTCAACGCGACCTTGGTCAATGGCGCCCGGATTATTGGCCCGGCCCTGGCCGGGGTTCTTGTTGCCCAATTTGGCGAGGGCGTGTGCTTCACCTTTAATGGCTTCACTTTTCTGGCCATTATCGGGGGCCTTCTCGCCATGCGGCTCCCGCCGCGCGCTGTCGAGCCTCCGGCCACGGAATCAACCGCGACCTTTATTGGAGAGGGTATTCGCTATGCCTGGCATACCCCGGCGATCCGGCTATTGTTGATTTTGGTGAGTATGATCAGCCTGCTCAGCACCCCGTACACCGTGCTGATGCCGATCTTTGCCGGCGACATTTTACACAGCGGACCCAATGGCATGGGTCTGCTGATGGGCGCGGCCGGCGCCGGCGCCGTGGTGGGCGCCCTCCTTATGGCCCGTCACCAGGGCACGGAACAACTCGGCCGGGTGACGGCCTTTGCCTTTATTCGGTTTGGTATCGGCCTCATCCTCTTCTCACTGTCCCACAACTTCTGGCTGTCCATGCTTGTCCTGCCGCTTGTGGGCTCCGGCTTTATGGTGCCTATGGCCGCAACAAACACCCTGCTGCAGACCCTATCGCCGGACCATCTGCGCGGCCGGATCATGAGCTTGTTCTTCATCATGTTTATGAGCGCCCCACCCATCGCCAGTCTGTTGGCGGGTTTTCTCGCCCCCATCATTGGTGCCCCGTTGATGGTCGGCAGTACGGGCGGCCTGTGTCTGCTCGTGTCGATCTATGTCTTCCTGAAGCTGCATGTGCTGCGGGAAGCGGAGCGTTCCTAGCCCACGACATCCGCCTTTTCCTGCCGAATGACAGGCACCGCTTCCCGCGAGACCGTCGGCGATTGGGACGCCCGACTACTATTCACGATATAAATACCGACACACACGCTGGCCACGCCAAGGAGCTGGACCACCCCCATGTGTTCATTCAGCAACAGCCAGCCAAGGAGCACGGCGAACACCGGGGTGAGAAACGTCAGCGAGGCGACGCGCGTGGGAGAATGACGCTGAATCAGCCAGGCGTAGGCCACAAACCCGAAGGCCGCGGAAAGCACGCTCAGATAGACAATGGATACAATCACTCGGGTCGAGAGAAGAAACGGCTGATCCGCTTCAAACATCCAGGAGCATACGGTCAGGATGGGCCAGGTGATCCAGGTCTGCCAACACACCAGCGCAATGGGATGAATCCGGCCCGCGACGCGCTTGGTGATAATACCGGATACGCCAATAGTCACGGCCGAACTCAGGACAATGGCGTCGCCCACAATCGCATCGGTCAGGCCGCCACCAAATTTATCCGAGAACAATTGCGCCGAGAAGAGGACGACGATGCCGCTGAAGGCGACCCCCAGGCCGCAGACCTTTCGAGCCGTCAGGCGGTCTCCAGGCAGAAAAAAGGGTGCCAGCAGGGCGATAAAAATAGGTTGGGCGCTAAAGAATAC
The DNA here is from genome assembly GCA_963664395.2 of Binatia bacterium. Taxonomy (GTDB): domain Bacteria; phylum Desulfobacterota; class Binatia; order Bin18; family Bin18; genus Bin18. Next base: position 2,045,760 of record OY761159.2, read on the forward strand.
GGCCGAGCGACCGGAGGTCGTGAGCGCTGTTCCCAGATAGACCGCCATATTGCCGTAGCAGAACAACAGTCCAAGCAGACCCAATATCTTGAGTTCATTCCAGCCAAAGCGAAGTTGCACATTCAGATACCAGGCCAAGACCAAGAGCACGACGGCCGTCACCCCGAACCGCAGGGCCGCGGCACCAAGAGGCGGCATATCAAAGGTACCGACCTTGATCGCCACAAACGCCCCACCCCAAATCGCGCTCAGCAGCACAGTCAGCCCGAGTGCAGACAGCCCGAGCGGTCGGTCGTCCGTGTGCGGACTCGGTCCGGCGGACGCGCTCACGACTGCTCTGCTCGTTGCACAAAATGGATCAGCACGCCGCCGGTGCTCTTGGGATGAATAAAGGCGACTTTGGAACCGCGTGCCCCCGGGCGACCCTTCTCGTCAAGCACACGCAAGCCTTTGGCTTTGACCTCCTGAATGGCGGCGTCAATATCGTCCACCCGCACGGCAATATGATGGATGCCTTCGCCCCGTTTTTCTATCCAGCGCGAGATGTCGCGTTGATCCGTCACCTTGTCGCCCAGGTCCGGCATCCGGTCCTGCAAAAACTCGAAGTCGGCCTCACCAATCCTGGCAAAGGCAATCCGCAAGCCTTCATACGGATCGGCCTCCTCAAAGTCGTGGATTTCCAGTCCCAGGATGTCTCCAAAGACGCTGAGATAGGTATCCAGGTCTTTGACTGCCACGCCAATGTGATCGATTTGACGGATATTCATGCGATCTCCTAAACGTCATCAAGTGGAAAGACCGGTCGCCGAATTTTTTCATACGGCAAACGTGAGTGAATCTGGGTTGCCAGCCCCGGCGTGTCCACGTCAATGAAGGTGCTGGCGATGCCGGCAAAGCCGGCGCGGTGTTGCAGTTCGGACTTCACTGCCAGGATTTTTCGTTGGGTCGGCTCAATGCCGAGGCTCCGAAAATGGTTGGCTTCAAAGCCGTGAGTAGGACGCGAGGTCAAAATAACCTCAACACCGCCGCAATCCACCAGCGCGGTTGCTCCACGTCGATACGTTCCCGCATTAAACGCCGTCGCCGCGGTGTACACCCCATCCTGAATGACCCGTACCCGGCCGCTGATCTCAACCGGCGCTCCATGAAATGCGTCCACTTTACCGCCCACACTGAGGGTGACATTGTTGCCAATCCCGGCCTGGACGGCTTCCTGCACGGCCGCCGGATCAGTAATATTACCGACCGCCGCCGCCTGGGCATTCTGCTTGAGCAGTTCTGCAAGCAGGACGGTCCCATCACCGGGAGTGCCCGCGCCGCCACTATCGGCCAGGTCTCCAAGCACGACCAGGCCGGCATCTGTTTCAATGGCCTCTCGCACGCCGTCCTCCACCGAAACCATGTCGGTATGAAACGCCTGACGTTTGGCCCAGCAGGCGTCTTTGATGCGCTCGGCAATGTCGTGGGCCAGCGCCGGTTCGTTATTGGTTGTCACCGTCACACTGATTCCGGTCTCGGGAATATCAGAACAAAAGAACCCACCCAGCAAAGACACGTCAAGAACGCGCGGATCACGTCCCAGGGTAGACGCCTGCCGCATCAGCGCCTCCATGGGCCAGCCTGGGGCGATATAGATTTTTTGCAGCGCCGGGGCCATGGCCGGTTGGGCCCAGGCAGATGTCGGCGTGACACTCCCGTCGAACATGCCGGCCATGACCCGCGCCGCCTGTTCGCCCCCAGGGAAAAAATCATAGTGCGGGTTGGTTTTCACACCAATCAGCATACTGGCGTGCTCGACCATCAATGGAGTCGTATTTGAATGGCCATCCAAAGTCGCCAGGATGGGCACCTTGTCACCCAGAAATTCGCGGAGCGTTCTGAGCACATCGCCCTCGCAGTCATCGCACTCGTCTGACACGGCCGTGCCGTGCAGTTGGAGAAACACGCCGTCCAGCGGCGGATTCTTGCGCAAAAGATCGAGGAAGCCGGCCTTGGCCGCTTCATGCGCTTCCGTTGTCACCTTCCCCCCAACGCCGGGCACCACAAATTGAAGCGGAACAACGTCCCAATGGTACTGCTGTGCTCCATGCAGAAATCCGGCAATCGAGCCCTGAGCGCCCCCCACCCGCAGCACCCGCTCTCCGGTCAGCGTCGCCCGCTGAAACAGGTCCAGCCCCATTTTCTGGGTCGCAAAGGTATTCACGGCGACCAGATATCCACCAACGGCTACCCGCATATAGTACCTTTCTGCTATATTCCCTCTCCCGCCGGGTGAGGGTTTTCTCCGAGCCAGCTCTGAATCTCGTCTTCGATACTGTCTATCGAAAACCACGTCACAAAATCCGGCCGACCCGTCGGTCGTTGGCGTTTGATATAGCGCACCCGCGTGTCGTCCTGCATCAGGTCAAGCCGAGGGCCGACCGGACAGCTCGACATACACGCTACGTCGCGGACTTCAGCTACCTCTCTGAGCTGCCGTTCATCAACGAGTTTCCGAACCGCGGTCAGCAGCTTGAGCCCGTTATAGACACACGGCTCGGCCTCAGCCTTGCGGACCTTGACCTCAACCGTTCTGTTCGTACACTTGGTCTTGGTACAGATATGAATTTCGAGTTTTCCCAAGGCTCGGCTCGTTCGCTTTTTTGGCTCCGCCTACAAAGACACAGGCGGGGGGCAAATACAAGAGGCGCGAGAGCCGGCAGCGGGAACAACGCGGAAGGAAGGAACGCCCATGCATCCAGACGACATCAGAGAATATCGCCGCCGGCACGTGCCCGTTTTTAATGACAATACAATGAAGCTCGGCATTTTTGGTCAGAACTGCAGCCACGGCTGTACCATCACGCATGCCGAGTCCACCTTTGAGCCAACCTATGAACATAGTGTGCTGATTTCCCGGCAGGCGGATGACTTGGGATTTGAACTCCTGGTTCCCGTCGGACGCTGGAAAGGCTTTGGCGGCAGCACCGATTTTAATGGCAACTGCATGGAGACCTACACCTGGGCCACGGCCATGGCGACCCAGACCAAAAACATTATGCTCTTCTCCACCTCGCACGTCCCGACCATTCATCCGATTATGGCCGCCAAACAGGGCGCCACGATTGACCATATTTCCAACGGACGCTGGGGCCTCAACATTGTGTGCGGCTGGTTCTCGCCGGAGATGGAAATGTTTGCGGCCAAACAAATGGCGCACGATGATCGCTACCGGTATGCCGGCGAGTGGCTCCAGGTTATCAAGCGCCTGTGGACCGAGCAGAACTTTGACCACACCGGCGAGTTCTTTCAGGTCAAAGACGGCTATCTGCTGCCCAAGCCGGTCCAACAGCCCTATCCGGTTTTGATTAACGCCGGCTTCTCTCCAGCCGGCCAGGATTTCTCTGCGCGGGAAGTAGACTTTAATTTTATCCAGGTCGATACCCTGGAACACGGCAAAGAGATCGTCGCGAATGTGAAGAAACAGGCCCATGCGTATGACCGAGAGATCGGCATGATGTCCTACGGTTTTGTCGTCTGCCGCGACACGGAAAAAGAAGCCAGACAGGCGTACGATTACGTCATTGAAAAAGGGGACTGGACCGCGGCCCGCAATATTATTGACCTGCTGGGCGTCGAGAGTCAGTCCTTCAGCGAAGAGACTCTGACCAAGTTTGCCGAGCGCTTCATCGCCGGCTGGGGCGGCTATCCCCTGGTTGGCACGCCGGAGCAGGTGGTCGATGAAATGCTCAAAATCGCACACACCGGCATCGAAGGGCTGATCGTGTCCTGGCTCGACTATAACCAGGAGTTGAAATACTTCGGCGAGCGCGTCATGCCGCTGATGCGCCAAGCCGGGCTGCGGGAGTAGGGAATTGCCCCGCCCCGCCCTTCGGCAGTACAATGACTCTCATGGCACACGCCAAGCAGGACCTGACCTACGAGTCCTACCTCCGCTTGCCGGAACTTCTCAACCTCCAGACTCCCCAATCCGACCCACCCGCTCATGACGAACTCCAGTTCATCATTGTCCATCAAAGCTATGAGCTGTGGTTTCGGCTGCTGTATGAGATCCGCACCATCATCAGCCATCTGCGGGCAGGGCGGGTACGGCAGGCGATTTGGCTGTTGCGGCGGCTCGTTGAGATTGAGCGGGTGATGATCCAGCAGATCCAGGTGCTGGAAACCATGTCGCCGGTGCATTTTCTTGAGTTTCGCGATTTGCTCAGACCCGCCAGCGGCTTACAGTCCTTACAGTTTCGAGAGCTCGAATTCCTATCCGGTCTCCGGGACGAACGCTTCTTTGAAGTGTTCGACGGGCGTGCTGCTGCCAGGCAACGGCTCCAGGCGGCCCATGACGGCCCCAACCTGTGGAGTGCGTTTTGTGAACTTTTACACAGCCGTGGCTTTGATTTTGATACGGACGCTGCCGAACAACAGGAGCGGGCAGTTGGGCAAATCTACACCGACCCACGGCATTTGGATCTGCATCAGTTATGTGAAGTCATGGTTGATTATGATGAACAGTTTTGTATTTGGCGCTCCCGCCACGCCTTAATGGCTGAACGCATGGTTGGAGCAAAGCCCGGTACGGGCGACGCGTACACCGGCAAACTTGCCGGCCGAGCGTCCTTCCAGGCACCAGGAGTACGCTATCTTCAGGGACGGGTGAACGTGCATTTTTTTCCTATTCTATGGGATGTCCGTACCCAACTCGGTGGAGGGCTGTATGGTGAATGATCTGCACTACTGGCGGGCAGCGTTTCCCATTCTCGAAACCTCAACCTATCTGATTTCACATTCCATGGGCGCTATGCCCAAAGCCACGACTGACCGACTGCACGAATATGCCGAAAGCTGGCAGCAGGAAGGGAGTGCGGTGTGGGAGCGCTGGATGGAGTTTTTCGAGGAAACCGCCGGCCTCATCGGCCAGTTTCTCAATGCTGAACCGAGCAGCCTGGTCATGCACCAGAATGTGTCAGCCCTGTTTAACGCCGTACTGTCCTGCTTTGACTTTGGCGGCAGGCGCAATAAAATCCTGTATGCCGAACTGACCTTTCCCACCCTGCGCTACAATATTCAGTCTCGTACTCGACACGGCGCACGGCCGGTTATGATTTCCTCCCCCGACGGCATCAGGCAACCGGCCGAACGCTTTATTGAAGCAATTGACGACGAAACGCTGCTGCTGGTCCTGGACCACGGCTTATATCGATCCGGGGCCTTAATCGACATCGCCCCGATAGTTCAAGCCGCTCATGCACGCGGCGCCCAGGTTATTGTCGATGCCTATCAAACCGTTGGAACCGTACCGATTGATGTGCAAGCCTGGCAGGCCGACTTTGTGGTCGGTGGATCACACAAATGGTTATGTGGCGGACCAGGTGCAGCCTACCTGTATGTCTGTCCGGACCGCCTGCTGTCACGCCACCCCGTTATGACGGCTGGTTCTCGCAGGAACAGCCCTTTGCCTTTAGGGATGACATTGATTATGCCCACAGCGCGCGGCGTTTTCTGGGTGGCACGCCTGGAATGTCAGCTTTATATGCGGCGCGATCCGGCTACGAGATTCTCCTTAAAGTCGGCGTGGAACGGATTCGACAACGCAATATCGAGTTATGCCAGCGCTTAATCGAAGGCGCTCTTTCCCGCGATCTCCATATCAACACGCCTCAAGACGCAAGGGAACGCGGCGGTCTGGTGTGCATCGACTTCGACGGGGCGGCCCAAGCCGAAGAACAGCTCGTCGCCCGGCGGGTATTTGTCGATTACCGCCCGCGCTGTGGTCTTCGTATTTCGCCCCATTTCTATACAACAGAAGACGAAATTGACCGTGTGTTTGAGGAGATTGACGCGATCCGCAAGGGATAAGCCCTTCCTTGTGACGGGGAACAGCCAGCTTTACCCTTGGACGTCGGATTCGCATTGAATCTACACGCGGACTTATGGCAGGATGCTGGCTGGAGACTTCAGTATGTCAGATGCACGGGAAAAACCGCGTCCCCTGATTGATGACCTCACCCGTCCGTTCTGGGACGCGGCCAGGGAACATCGCCTGGTTATCCAGCGTTGCCAAGACTGTCGCCATTTTAATCACCCGCCGCGCCCGGTGTGTGATGCCTGTCACAGCGCAGCCCTGACATTCGAGCAGGTCAGCGGCCGCGGCACGATCTATAGTTTTAGTGTGATGTATCAACCCAACGTGACCGGTTTTGGGGACGAACTGCCCTACCTCAATATTCTCATTGAACTTGAAGAACAGCCGCAGCTCTTTCTGGTCTCCGACCTGCCTGAGGCGCAACGCGAGCAGGTTCGGGTCGGTGGAGAAGTCGAGGTGTATTTCGAAGATGTTGATGCAGAGCTGACGCTGCCCAAGTTTCGGCTCTTGGTCTAATACTGGCCTGACCAAAGGACACACCCATGACCTGGCAAGGGAAAGGTAAAACCGCCATCGTTGGTATTGGCTATTCCGCACTGAGTCGCCGTCCGCAGAAATCCCTCGGCGCGTTGAGTCTGGATGCGTGTCGGGCCGCCCTTGATGACGCCGGGCTGCCGGCCGAGCGGGTTGACGGCCTTGCTACCTTTCCTGAAGCGCCCTTTCACGGCGCGGGCACCCAGGACGGCGAACACATTGTCAGCGTCGAATACATGATGAACCATCTCCCGCTCGCGCCCGATATTCGGTGGTATGCGCAAACCGAAACCGGTCTGATTGCGAGTGCTGTTATTGAAGGGGTCAACGCCCTTTTGGCTGATGCGTGCGAGTATGTGCTGGTCTGGCGCGCGCTCCACAATCCGCGTGGCCGCTATGGGGCGTGGTCCGGCAACCAGGCTCCGGGCGACGCCCAATTCATGGCTCCCTATGGTTGTACGAGTATTTTTCAGTGGCACGCCATGGCCTGGCAGCGCTATATGCATCGCTACGGTGCCACCCGTGCGCATCTCGCGACCTTTGTGACGAATAGCCGGCGTAATGCCAACCTCAATCCAAACGCCTATTTTTACACCACGCCCATGACCCGGGACGATTACTTTGCCGCACGCTGGATCGCCGAGCCCTTATGCTTGTTTGACTGCGACATTCCGGTGGAAGGCTGTGTCGCCCTCATCCTGACCACGGCCGAACGCGCCGCAGACCTCCGCCATCCCCCGGCCTATATCGCCGGCTACGGACAGAACACGAGTCGCCGCCGGGCGCTGTTTCACTATTCGTTGGATAATTATATGGAGTCCGGCCACTCGCTGGCCAGCAAGCTCTGGGCATCTTCGGGCTTGGGACCCCAGGCCATGAGTGCCGCCGAACTGTACGACGGTTTCAGCCCCTCTACCCTGTATTGGCTGGAGGCGGCGGGCTTCTGTGGCGAAGGCGAAGCCTACAGCTTTATTCAGGACGGACGCATTGCCCTGGAAGGCGAGCTGCCGGTCAATACGTTCGGCGGCAGCCTGAGCGAAGGCCGCCTGCACGGCATGGGTCATATTGCCGAAGCCGTCATGCAGGTGACCGACCGGGCGGAAAAGCGCCAAGTCCCCAACGCCTCAGCCGTGTGTGCGATTGACGGTTCCCCCATGCTGCGGGGGAGTGGCCTGGTGATCAGCCGGGAGCCGTAATGGAGAGACCCTTCTCCTCACTGGGAATTATATACAATGTTACCCAGGCCATACAGGGCACACCTGCGTCTGCGCTCGTCGATTTCGCAGATCTTGACTTCAAATAGAATTCTTGCGTCCGGGGTTGACGGTACACCCCACACATGTCAGATTTTGTTGACATACGTAATATTTGTTGCATATCTGCCATAAAAGGAGAATCCGAATGAAGGCTCAAAAAAAGGAGACACACAAGCGCACCCCTGCGCGTAATGTGGGCGAGCGTCCTGCTCGGTCCATGCCTGAGCTGATCCCGGACACGCCAGAGGCTATCGCCCGTGCATGCATGAGCGGGCCACCGAAGAAGCAGTGGCAATACAGCGCCGTTGCCAAAAGCGGAAATTAGTCGGTTCCACACAGCAAGTGATATTTGGAAAGGGGAAAGAACGTATGCCTCTGCAAGTGGGTGACAAGGTTTGGCTCTCCTGCGAAGTAAAGCCGGGGCCTTTTTCAAATGAGCGCCTTGTTCGTATTCAACTTCCCAAAGGTCCGTGGGTTGGGTTTGTTGATACTGGCGCACTCAAGGAAACAGTAGAAACAGGGAGTACCTATGTACTTGCTCGCGTGACTAAAGTCAGCGGAAGCACCGTCACTGCCATCGTGCAAGGGCACGCTCTTGACTCGCGCTACGTACAGGCGCCATCTGCCACGATGCAAAAGGTGCAACCTGGTGTTTCTCTCCCGGCCTGACATCCTCGAACATCTTGAGAACCAAGACCTGCGCTTTGACCCGCCCGTTCCAGAGGAGCGGATCGCGCAGGTGTCCATTGATCTGTTTCTTGGACGACGCTTTACCACTTTCAAGAAACCGCCCGGCTACATCACTTCAATACATATGGACCCGTCACTCTGGGATTCAGAGGACCTCTGGGAACACACAGAGACGGACATCTTTGTGTTAGAGCCTAATCAGTTTGTTCTTGCGCAAACGTTGGAACGTGTCCGCATACCAAACTCGTTGATGGGGCTTGTAGAAGGGCGTAGCGGCTTTGCACGACTCGGCGTGACGGTTCATGCCACTGCTCCGAAGATTGATCCTGGATTCCATGCTCCCATCACGTTAGAGATGGCGAATTTTGGAAAACTGGCCGTAGAACTGCGTGCTGGAATAGACAAACCTGCTCAGCTTCTTCTTGCGAAAATTACTACACCCCTAGAAGAGTCTGAACTGTACGGCACGAATCCAGAGGATGTTTTTCAACATCAGACTGAGCCTATTCCGAGAGGGCGTAAGTCATAGGTATCCTGTCTTACTTCCCAACCAAGTCTTTATACCGCAACCGTTTATTCATCAGCCCTCGCGCCATACACTCCATCTGTACAGCAGTATCAAGTGGGCGCTGTTATGCCGACCGGCAAACTCGTTCACATCGCGGTTTGCGGTGTCGCCAGGAACCACTCGGAAACCTGACGTGCGGGTCTCGGCTTGAGCAGTTCCGATAACGTGCAGGTGTCGAGGAGAAAGCTCACAGGTCGATATCTCGCGGCAGTGACTTGTCGCGCTCAATGTCCAGATCCACGCCCACCAGAGAGGCAGCTCGTAGAAACTCGGCCATCGAGTATTGCGGGCGCTTCAGACGGTCATAGTCGTCCGCGGAAAGAACAACAGCGGCTCGGCGACCGTGGACAGTAATCGTCTGCGGCCCGTCGGTCTCGGCACTGCGCACCAAGGCGCTGAAACGCGATTTTGCCTCCTGTACTTGCCAGTTTTTCATACGCTGCCCGTTCTGACCTTTCTGACCTTTCTGACCAGAAATTACACGGGATGCGGCGGAAGCGCAATATTCCTGTTGTCACGCCTCCAGCCGCTCGTTCAGCAAGCCATGACGGGGCCCGTGCCCGCCCTTCCCCACGCCCCTGAATCCTGGAATACTGTTGACGCTATGGACGAGCCAAAAGAGCGGATCGTTTTCTGTGACGCCGAGCGGATTCCGGTCCATTTGATTTCCGGCTTTCTGGGCAGCGGCAAGACAACCCTCCTGCGCCGCCTGCTTGATTATTGTCTGAGCCAGGGTCTTAAACCCGCAGTCATGATGAATGAGTATGGGGAAGTCAACATCGATGGCGAGCTGCTCCGTGGTCAAGGCTATACCATCCGGGAAATGACCAATGGCTGTATTTGCTGTACTATTGGCGGAACCCTGGGCCTCGCGCTCCAGGATGTCGCCGCCCTCAAGCCGGATGTCATTTTCATTGAAGCCACAGGTTTAGCCGACCCGGTTGAACTCATGGATCAAGTCACAAAAGAAGAAGTCCTGCCGCTGGTCCGGCTGGCTTCGTTGATCGCCGTTCTTGATCCCATTAATTTCAGTCGCTTGGCCGAAGAAGTGCACTCGGGCATTCGTCAACAGACGGAACTGGCTGATGTGGTGTTGATAAACAAACGGGACTTGGCAGACGAGTCTGTCCTCGCGGAATTAGAGGAACAGATTCGTCAGTTAAACCCACGCACAGAAATTATTCGGACAGAACGCGGTGCAATGGAGTATGCCCGGCTTTTATGTCGAAAAGGCGAGATTGCACAATCAAGCGCTACGCCGCGTCAGGCTCCGGTGCACGACCATTTTCATACCATGACGTGTCTGTGCGAAGCTCCGCTCATCCGAGAACGGTTTGAGCAGATGATGCGCGCCTTGCCGGACACAGTGTGGCGCGCCAAAGGGTTTGTGCGCTTTACGGACTCGGACGAGCAGTGGATGTTTCAGTTTGTGACCGGGGAATTCGATATGGAGTGGCTGGATTTGTTACCCGAACCACCTGAGCACGTCGTTTTTATTGGCAAGGGTTTTGACCGGGACGCGCTGCACCACGCGCTCTTGGAATGTGCCGCCACCCGCCCGGGGGACGCCCCATGAGTACCAACGAAAGCGTCTCGCTGGACAAGATAGACAAGATAGACTGGATAGACTGGATAGACTGGATAGACTGGATAGACTGGGGAAAAATTATATGGGGCGTTCTCATAGGGGCGCTGACAGGAATGATCATGTCTCTTGTCCTGCTGCCGTTTGGCGTTCACCGCGCCGAATGGATGATGGCCGCCTGCTCAACCCTGGGTGTTTTTATCGGACTCCTCAAAATAACGGACACGGAAGGACAGCAACCCGAAAAGGAGAACCAATATGATTTATGAAGTCCGGACCTATCGCTTAAAACCAGGGACGCTGGCCGAATGTGAACGGCTCTTTGGTGACGCCCTGCCGCGACGCGAGGAATTTTCCTCACTCGGGGCGTTTTGGCATACCGAGATCGGCCCGCTCAACGAGATCATCCATGTCTGGCCGTATGAGAGTCTTCAGCAGCGGACGGAGGCACGAGCGCAGGCCATGCAAAGCGGGGCGTGGCCGCCCCCGATCGGCACGTTCATCGAACACATGGAATCCGAAATATTCATCCCGGCGCCCTTTATGGAGCCGCTCGGCAAGCGGCAGTTGGGCCCGGTGTATGAGATACGCACTTATATGTACCGACCGGGTGCCATGCCGACCGTGCTGGAGCGCTGGGCCAAAGCCATTCCCGACCGAACCCAACTCTCACCCCTAGCCGCTTGCTGGTATAGCGATCTCGGTACGCTCAATAAATTTGTCCATATCTGGCCCTACGCGAGCCTGGACGAACGCAGCCGCGTCCGGGCCGAGGCCGCCCAACTGCCCAACTGGCCGCCCGGCACCAAGGAGTTTTTGCTGACGCAGCAGAGTAAAATCGTCCTGCCGGCGGCGTTTTCGCCCATGCGGTAAATCGGCTGGTGCGTCTCGCATTTCTGACAGGAAACGCAATGAGCTGGGAAAAAGAAGTCCAAGGCATTGAGCAACGCAGACAGTTAGCCCAAGAGCTGGGCGGGCCTGAAGCGGTTGCCAAGCAGCATGAGCGGGGACGGTTGACCATCCGCGAGCGCGTGGACCAATTGCTTGATACGGCTTCTTTCCGCGAGCAAGGTCAGATTGCCGGCTCCTCCGAAACCGATGAACACGGACAGCTCCGCTCGTTTTCCCCAGCGAATTATGTGGTCGGCTTTGGCAAGATCAATAATCGGCCCTGCGTGGTCGGCGGTGAGGATTTTACCCTCAAGGGTGGCTCGCCCTCGTCCGCCGGCTTTCGGAAAAGCGTGTGGGCCGAGGAGCTGGCGTGTCGCTATCGGTTGCCCCTCATCCGCTTTCTCGAAGGTGGTGGCGGCAGTGTTCCCCGAGGGAATAATAAGGGCGAAACAACCGGGAATATGGAATCCGTAAACGCGCCGCCCCGGTTCATGTCGGTCATGCAGGCCATGTCCATGGTGCCGGTCGCCTCGGCTGCGGTTGGTGCAGTGGCCGGACTGCCGGCCGCGCGCCTGGTTGCCTCCCATTTCTCGGTTATGACCCAAAAATCCTCGCAAGTGATGATCGGCGGTCCGGCCCTGGTTGAACGCGCCTTCGGTCAGCCGATTACCAAGGAGGAACTCGGCGGCCCGCATATTCATCTCCGTAGCGGCGTTGTGGACAATGTTGCGGATGATGAGCCCGGCGTCTTCACCCAAATTCAGCAATTTCTGAGCTATCTGCCGACCAACGTCTGGGAAGCGGCGCCGGTCCGCCCGTGCGAGGACGACCGCAACCGTCAGGAAGAAGAACTCCTCAGTATTATTCCACGCAACCGCAGACGCGCCTATTCGATGCGGCGGGTGATTGAGTGCGTTGTGGATCGCGACTCGTTTTTTGAGATTGCGCCCCTGTACGGTCCCTCTCAAATTACCGGCTTGGCACGGGTAAACGGCCAATCGGTCGGCGTGCTGGCAAACGACCCACAGTGGTACGCCGGTTCCATGACCGCCGATGCCTCACAAAAAGTGAAGCGCCATGTTGATCTGTGCGACACGTTTCATTTGCCCATGGTCAGCCTGGTTGATGAGCCCGGCTTTATGATCGGCCCGGAGGCCGAACAGACCGCCACTATTCGCTATGGGACGGCGGCTATCTTTTCGATTATGCAGTCTACCATCCCGTGGGTCTCGGTCATCGTCCGCAAGGTGTATGGGGTGGCCGGGATCGCGCACTTCGGGCCGGGCGGGATGGTGTTTGCCTGGCCGTCGGCTGAGAGTGGCGCCCTGCCGCTGGAAGGGGGTGTGGCGGTGGCCTACCGGCGCGAGATTGCCGCGGCGCCAGACCCGGACGCCAAGCGCCGCGAGCTTGAAGAAGCGCTGGCCAGCAAACGCTCAGTGTACGCCCGAGCCGAAGGCTTTGCCGTCCAGGACATGATCGACCCCAGACACACCCGGCCGGTGCTGTGTGATTGGGTTGAATGGATTCAGCCCCAACTCAGCGCGCATACCGGTCCGCGTGCCTATACGATTCGGCCTTAGCGGGCGCTGCTACTCTCGCCTGGAGCGATTCCTTTTTAACCAACGTCCTGTTTGTTCAATAACGGCCACGGAGCCGCCGCCGTCTTGCGGCTTGATGTCAAGGTGTACGTGCAAGCCTGATTCATCGCAAAGGTGCTGAAGAAAACGCACGAAGGGACGCTCGCTCTGTCCTTCTCCAGCTATGAAGAAACTACGGCGTGGCCGAACCGGCCGTCGGCGACCGCGCATCGTGTCCTAACCGATTTTCGGAAGGCCGCCCAGCACACCGGAGCGGTACTTGGGGTAGAGCCGCGTATCACGCCGCAGCCCGCTCACGTCTTGTGCGGCATGTACGCGGGTTGCGCTGTCCGGGCCTTTTTCAGCAATGAAGAGTTCTTCCTTCTCCAGATCGTCGAGTATGCCAACGTTGTGGGCGGAGACAATGAGCTGTGCGTTGTTTGGATTGGTCTCAGGATTGTGGAACCAATTAATGATCTCGCCAACGATATCCACATGCAAAGAGCCATCAACATCATCAAGGATGAGCAGCCTGCCAGCCTCAAGAGTCATGTGGATTTGAGGGAGAGCGTGGAACAAACAGGATGTGCCTGCGGACTCGAACATTAAAGGCACATCACGGTCCAGGCCGTGATGACGAAAGAAAGCATCCGTCTCACCACCGTCACTCCTGATAATCACGTCATGGATTGCCAGGTCACTGCGCTGCATTTGTTGCTTCATCCAGCTTTTCGCCTTGCTATTACGCTCAAAAAAATCCAGAACCAGTCCGGTCTCCGGCTGCCAAGTATCCTCATCATCGGATATGTCAGTTTCTTCCCCCAACGCTTCAGTTATGTGCATGGCCAAAGGAACATTGAGCGCCGCAAACGCGGTGATAACAGAGGTATCTTTCCGGACCGCATCTAACCGTGCATCTTTTGGTTTCAACCCAAATTCGGAAGAGGCGTAGATCGCCTCCCCGGGCGCGCCACGTTCAAAGAGGCGTTTAGGGCGGCCTTTCGGAAAATGGAACAAAGCTTCGCGAAGAATGAAAGGATGCCGCTCGGACGTAACTCGTCCTATTGAAAGCTCGTAGCGGAACAACTCTCGCGCTCCGCCCAACTGTAGCCAGTCAGCATCAAATTCCAGGCGAAATCTTGTCGGCTCGTTTGCGGCCTTGTTTGACCAGAAAGGAAGAACACGCCCGATTGCAGCTTGTGACGCCGACAAGTCGGGGCCGAAGGCAATACGAGTAAGATCCAGCAACGCCCGAAGAAGGGTCGTCTTGCCCGAGCCGTTCGGGCCCATGATGACGGCCACAGTCGGAATCCGGACAGCGGGGTTCGCTTGGCAACGTCGAAAACGCGGCAAGTCGGGCGCTGTGCCGGGTATGCGCAAATCGAGGACGGTTTCCTCGTAGATGGAGCAGTAATTCGATACTGCAAATTCATGAATCATAGCCAACTCTTAACATTTTTTCGTCAGGATTGGAATAAAGTAGACTAAAAACCCGGCCACTGGATGCCGGATCAAGTCCGGCATGACGAGAGCGGAACGGCATGGCTACAGCCTAACGTGAAACGCTCTCGGGTCTCACGCCCGGCGTACAGCGGCGGAGACCGTATCGTCAGCCCTCGTCCGGGCTCTTCTCTGCGGTCTTGTTCTTTTTGAGGGTCACGATATTGCGCCCCTCTTCCCGCCGATACTCGACGCTGTCCATCATCTGATGCACGAGGAAAAGACCGAGCCCGCCCAGGGGCCGCTCTTCAAGGGAGGTTCCGATATCGGGGGTCGGTGCGCTTGACAGGTCAAACGCCGCGCTGTCGTCCACGATGACGATGGCCAGCGCTTCCGCTTCCGGACCGACGGTAATCTCGATCCGATGCGGCTCGTCATCGTCGTACCCGTAGCTGATGGTATTGGTCAGGATCTCGTCTAGTGCCAGGTTGACCGCAAAGGCGACTTCTGAGGTCAGGTCCAGGGAGGCGCAGAACTCGTCAATCTGCGCCGCGACGCGGGCGATCTCCCGCAGATCATTCACGAGTGAGATTTCCAGCGTTTCTTCGTTCACGGCTCCTCCTATAGCTACGACGAAGGCCGTCCGGCGGGTGAGGCATCCGTCTCCATCGGCAGACTCGCATCCGCGGCCCATTCCATGAGCGAACCATCGTAGACGGCAACGTCTTCCAAGCCCAGCAGAGTGAGGACGAAGGCCTCACTACTAGCCGCAATCCCAGCTCCACAGTAGGTAATGACGCGCTTGCTACCGGTTGCGCCAACGGCCTCGAATTTTTCGCGGAGCTGCTCGGCAGGCAGATAGGCATGCGTATCCGGATCGACCAGATCATAAAAGGAGACATTCTCACTCGACGCAATGCGTCCCGGCCGGGGATATTGAATCAGCCCTCCTGTGCCGGCGTGATCCTCGGCGGTCAGGGCGTTCAGCAGGCAGCTTGACGGTGTCTGTATCGCCTCCAGAACTTCCTGTTTACCAGCCATCAGCGCGGGTCGCGGGGTGGATACGAACCGGCCCCGTACGGGGGTAGCGGGACGGTTCGAGACAGGTCGCCCCTCCTGCGTCCACTTGTGCCAGCCGCCGTTGAGGACTGCCGCATTATCAAAGCCGCTCGCACGGAGCATCCACCAGACGCGGGCCGCCCAGATATTATAGAAATCGTCATAGAGAATGACGCGGGTGTCGGCACTCACTCCAGCGCGCGTCATGGCGTCGGCAAATCGGTCGGCGGGCGGCATCATCAGCGGCAGATCGCTGTGCCGGTCGGACAGGTCGGTAACGAAATCGACAAAGCCACTCCCAGGGATGTGACCCGTTTCCCAGGCGGGCCGGCCGCTCTCCAGGCGGAAGCCGCCGGAATCCTCGGGGATCAGGTGGACATGGCAGTCGAGCAGGCACAGGTCCGTA
The DNA here is from genome assembly GCA_963664395.2 of Binatia bacterium. GTDB lineage: Bacteria > Desulfobacterota > Binatia > Bin18 > Bin18 > Bin18. The sequence continues at coordinate 2,061,623 of OY761159.2, forward strand.
TCGTTCAGATGTTCTTCCAGCCAGTTCGTCTCAACCAGGGCGTGGGGGTTGGCATGCGACATAGTGTCCTCCTTGCTGTTTGCCGGCTGGTGTGAATGGTATATATTCAGCGCCGGTTGGGCTAGAGTGAAACGGCATGGTAGCCGACTGATCTTCTGAGCCAACGAGCCCGCAGATGAGTACCCAGACAACCCGCCACTTTATCAACGGTGCCTATACCGAAGGGACGAGCGGCCGCACCTTTGAGAACCGCCGGCCTGTCGATAATGCGCTTATCAGTCACGTGTGCGAAGCCGGCCGGACCGAGGTTGATGCCGCGGTCCAGGCGGCCAGGACTGCCCTCGACGGACCCTGGAGCCGGCTGACACTGGCCGAACGTACCGAGATATTATACGCCGTTGCCGCCGGCATTGAGCAGCGTTTTGAGCAGTTCCTTGAGGCCGAGGTGGCAGATACCGGCAAGCCGGTGAGCCTGGCCGCTCATATTGATATTCCACGCGGCGCGGCCAACTTCCGCATCTTTGCCGATGTGGTCAAAAATGTATCCGGCGAATACTTCGACACCCCTACCCCGGACGGCAGCGGCGCGCTGAACTATAGCCTGCGCGTGCCCAAGGGAGTGGTTGCGGTGGTGTGTCCGTGGAATCTGCCCTTGTTGCTCATGACCTGGAAGGTCGGACCGGCCCTCGCCTGCGGGAATAGCGTTGTCGTGAAACCCTCGGAAGAAACGCCGAGTACAGCCAGCCTGCTGGGCGAGGTGATGAACGAGGCCGGCGTGCCTCACGGTGTCTATAATGTAGTGCATGGGTTCGGGCCGGACTCGGCCGGAGAATTCCTGGTCAGCCATCCGGGTGTTGACGCGATTACCTTTACCGGCGAAACGGTCACGGGCGAGTCCATTATGCAGCGTGCGGCCGTGGGCGTGCGGGATGTCTCGTTTGAATTAGGGGGTAAAAATCCAGCCGTTATTTTTGCCGATTGCGATCTTGAGGCAACCCTCGAAGGCATCGGCCGGGCGTGCTTTGCGAATACCGGCCAGGTCTGCCTGGGCACCGAGCGGGTGTATGTTGAGCGGCCGATTTTTGACGAGTTTCTGGCCGGGCTGAAAGCCAAAGCCGAGTCCCTCACGCTCGGTGATCCGCACGATGCGGCCACGACCTTGGGGCCGCTCATCAGCCTGGAACACCGCCGGAAAGTCCTCTCGTATTACGAGCAGGCGAAAGCCGACGGTGCGACCCTGATCACGGGTGGCGGGATACCCGCCATGGCGTCTCCGTATGCGCACGGAGCCTGGGTCGAGCCAACCATCTGGACGGGTCTGTCGGAAGACTCCTCGGTTGTTCGAGAAGAAATTTTTGGCCCGTGTTGCCACGTCCGTCCTTTTGACTCAGAGGCAGAAGCCGTGCGTCTTGCCAACGACACGCCGTATGGTCTCGCCACCTCAATCTGGACCCAAAATGCGGCCCGCGCGCATCGGGTGGCCAGGCAGGTTCGGGTTGGTATCACCTGGATCAACTGCTGGTTCTTACGCGACCTGCGTACCCCCTTTGGCGGAGCCGGGCAATCCGGCATTGGACGGGAAGGCGGGGTGCATTCACTTGAATTTTATACCGAATTGCGCAACGTATGTCTCAAGCTGTAAACGGAGACCATCATGCCACAGACACACACAAAAGGTGAAATCGTTGCCGGTTTTCTTGCCCCGCACCCGCCCCATCTGGTGTATGGAGAAAATCCGCCCCAAAATGAACCCAAATCGCAGTGCGGCTGGGAACAGTTGCGCTGGGCGTATGAGCGTGCCCGGAAAAGCATCGAAGCATTAAAGCCGGATGTACTGCTGGTCCATTCCCCGCATTGGATTACCCAGCAAGGACATCATTTTCTTGGGGTCCCCAGGCTCAGCGGGAAATCGGTCGATCCCATCTTTCCCAATATCTTTCGCTATACGTTCGAGCTGAATGTCGATGTCGAACTGGCGCAAGCCTGCTGTGCCGAAGGGGCCAAGCAGGGGCTGTATACCAAGATGATGCGGAATCCGAACTTTCGCGTGGACTACGGCACGATTACCACCTTGCATATGATTCGCCCCCAGTGGGACATTCCCGTGGTCGGACTGTCGGCCAATAACTCGCCCTATTATCTCTCGACCGAAGAGGGCCTCCAAGAAATGGACCGTCTGGGCAAGGCCACCCGGAAAGCCATTGAAAAGCTGGGCCGCCGCGCCGTTCTCCTTGCCTCAAACACGCTGTGTCACTGGCATTTTCATGAAGAGCCGGCCCTGCCGGAAGATATGTCTCAGGAACATCCGCAAAGTCTGTCCGGCTATCAATGGGATATGCGTATCATTGACCTCCTGCGTCAGGGCCACACAAAAGAAGTCTTTCGTCTGCTGCCGCAATTTATCGATGAGGCATTTGCCGAGGTGAAATCCGGAGCCTTTACCTGGATGTTTGCCGCCATGGGCTATCCCAATATCCCAGCCGAACTGCACGGTTATGGCACGGTGATCGGCACGGGGAATGCCGTAATGGAATGGAACCTCGAACAGGCCAAGCTCTCCAACCATGCGAAACCTGCCTCGAAAACACGCGCCGCGCGTCAGGCAAGCAGACAGGCGGCCTAGTGCCGGAGAAACGAGAGGAACCGGTATGGCTGTGGTCTCTGCCTTTCTCGTCCCCGGCTCGCCCCTGCCCTACGTTAAGCGTGACAATCCGCCCTGGGGCAAAATTGCGACGGGCATGGAAAGTGCCGGCGTGGCGCTCGCCCGGTCCAAACCGGATGTGATCCTCTTATATTCAACCCAGTGGATCGCAGTCCTGGACCAGTTATGGCAAACCCGCCCACGGGTGAGCGGCCTGCACGTTGATGAAAACTGGCACGAATACGGCGAGCTGCCCTACAGCCTGAAAATTGACACCCGGCTGGCCAAAGCCTGTGTCAGCGCGACCGGCACAATCGGGGTCAAGTCCAAGGCGGTCAATTACGACGGGTTTCCGATTGATACGGGAACGATTGTCGCCACGAATTTCCTGAATCCGGGCGGCAAAATTCCGCTGGTGCTGGCCTCGAATAATCTCTATCACGACTTTGCGTTGACCGAGAAACTCGGACGCTTGGCGGCCCGCCTGGCCGGCAAACAGAAAAAACGGGTGGCCGTGGTTGGCGTCGGAAATTTCTCCGGCGCGTTCTTTCGGCACGAGATCGATATTGCCAAAGACAAAATCGTCGCTCCCAAATATGACCGCTGGAATAAAAAGATTCTGGCTCTGCTGCAAGCCGGTGACAGCAAAGGGCTGTCCACAGCCCTGCCCGAGTTTGCCACAAAAGGGCAGGCCGACATGGGCTTTAAGCATGGTGCGTGGGTATTGGGCGCTATGGGCGGGAAGTTCACCGGCGCGCAGGTGCACGCCTACGGCCCGCTCTACGGCAGTGGCGGCGCGGTGGTGGAGTTCGACTTGTGAAAGAGAAGAGAGATAGGGATAGAGTAGGTCGGATTAGCGTAGCGTAATCCGACAGGGGCAGGCCGCCGAGCTTGAAACAACGCGGCCGTACGGGGGTATGAAAACACTTGGGCAGGTACGAAATCAGTTGGCGTCGGGCGCGTTTCGCTACAGCCGTCACGCCTTAAAGAGGGCCGTTGAACGGAATGTGACCGAGCTGGAGATCAGGCAGGTTGGCGAGCACGCTACTATTATAGAAGAGTATCCAGAGGATAAATATTCACCAAGTTGTTTGTTGTTGGGCTTCACTGGAACAGGACGCCCCTTGCACCTTCAAGTCTCTCTTGCAGACACAGAATTCGTCAAAATCATCACCCTGTACGAACCGAGCGCAAGGGATTGGATAAATTATACACAGCGGAGGTAAACATGTTCACATGCGCTGTATGTGGAGCCGCGGATAGTCGCGAGGAACTAATCGACGAAGTCTTTCAGGTTGACGAGAAATACGTTCGGATCGATCATATTCCTGCCAGCGTATGCACTCGCTGCGGAGACGAGACCTTTAGCCGCGAGACCACGGAAAAGGTCCGTCTGCTGGCTCACGGGCAAGTGAAACCGACAAAATCCATTGCGCTGGAGATTTTCGAGTTCGCCTAGAGAGCCATGCCAGTATGAGTAGGTCGGGTTAGCCCAAGGGACTTGCCTGGCTTCCCGCTACGCTTGACCATTCAGGAGTCATCACCAAGAGCGCATCTCGAACACCCTTACATTCGTATATTGGATAATCGTTACGGAGCCTGGTCAGATTCATATATGCGTAGAGAGAAAATGGCTGGTCTACGCTATCTCTGACAAATACGCCATATCGTAGACCGTCCGTAACGATTATGCGTCTACAGATTTTTCCTGCCAATGCCGCTGAATAGTCTCTAGCTTGCTCGAATGCTGACAAACACGAGGCATCCTTCTTCTTCGCTTCAACGACAACGGACAAAGACTCTTCCGTGCGAGGAAGACTAGAGAACAACGCAACATCAATCTTCTGCCATTCGATAGCCATCCTCTGCGGAGTCCAACCGAGTGCGCGAAGAAGTGGCACGACGAGATAGTTTACCGTCTCATGCTCAGAGGGAGTTTCTTTCGAGCGATTATACCAATTCGCGATACGAATAAGTTCGCCAATTTGGTCTAGCAAACTTGAGATTGAATTGCTGGCGACACCCTTGTCGAATAGATATTCGGATATGTCACCGATATTGACGTTCACCTCGGCACCTCTGTTCGGGAGATCAACCGGCGTTCGCTTGTACTCAGCGTCAGGTATTTCCAACGACTCCAGCCACGATTTCACAGTAGGAGCATTCAGGAGTTGCGTTGTGTCACCTCGCTTTAGCGTGTTTGTATCGAATTTCTTGGGGTTCTCCTTATACTTCCAGAGCCAACGTATGCGACGCACATGAGCGATAGCCCACCCGTCTACGTCGTTAAACTCCTCACAATATTCGTAGTCACCGACAATATGACCCACCCCATAGATGGAATTTGTTCCGAGCCGTAGAACGACAAAATCACCATCGTTCATATCTTGGCAGAAGCGGCGCAGGTCCGTAATTTTTTTCCCTGACCATTCATCTTTTCTGAGCGATTCCTCGCAGTCAGGCCAAGGACCATAGTCTCCGGGACCATTCAGAATGACACCCCACTTCAGACACAGGTCCACGTACTTGCGGTTAGTGTCGCCGGCCGCGTGTTGCCATATCGTCTTAGCTTGAATATCCGTAACTCCCCCGTCGCACCAATTTTTTTATTGTCAGCGTCTCCGCAATTCCAAATCGTCCAGGCGTTTGCGCACCCAGTCAATGCGATCGTTGCCCCAGAAGGGCTTGTCGCGGACAAAAAACATCGGCACGCCAAAGACCTTATCTTCTTCCGCGCGGACCGTCTTCTTCGACGGCCCGCGTTGACTTAACAGCCCGGCTGTTCCGCTTCCGCCTGCATGTCCTGATGCGCGAACGACAGCGGACACGGTTGTCCGACCCCGTCGAGTCCAACGGCGTAGACCAGCCGACCGTAGCCAATAAAAATAGCCATCCGCCAGCCCAGGGCCATGATCTCGGGCTCGCTGTAATGGGTGCGCAGTTCGTCAAAGAGGTCTTGGGAGACCTCTTTGTGGTCGCGGGCCAGCGTGTCCGCAAAGCGCAGGGCGGCTTTCTCGCGCGGCGTGAACAAGTCGCTGTCCTGAAAATGGGGCAGGGCGTGGATCATTTCTTCCGTCAGACCTTGTTGCCTCGCCGAGGCATACACGGCCGTCATTCAAAGCTGGCATTCGTTGATTTGGGCCACTTTGTGCCGAATCAGTTCGGTCAGCTTCACGCTGATCCCGTCGGTGTCGGCCATAATATGCGAGTAGTAAAACTCGACGAAGTGCTTGTAGAGGTCCGGGGTATGGGCAAAGACCTGTATCCACTCCGACCCGCCGAGCGCCTCGTCACTCTGCTGCATGGTTTTTTGCAGCTCGGGGTCAACCTTCTCAAACGGCACCTTGCTGACACGTAGCATCGCTCTCCCTCCTTATGGGCAGTGGGTTTCCTTTGCCAATAAACCAATGCGGACGAATTGGGAAGAGCCGCCGAATTTTTACTCTGGCAGATTCTCAATGGTGATGGGCTCAATGGCCTCGGCCAATGGGAACCCAAAAATTCGCGAGTAGAAATACAACTCGCCATCCAGGGCGCGTTTGATATTCTCGGCTCTGCGAAAGCCGTGCTGTTCGCCCGCAAACAGAACATAGGCGACCGGCAAGCCTTTCGCTCTGAGAGCCGCCACCATCAGCTCGGCCTGATTCGGCGGGACGATCTTGTCTTCCGCACCTTGGAAGATAATCAACGGACACGAGAGCTGCTCTGTAAAATGAATCGGCGAGCGCGCGTAATACACATCTTGTCGCTCCGGGTACGGCCCGACAAGATTGTCCGGGTAGCGGGACTCGAACTTATGGGTGTCGCGCGCCAGCGCTTCGAGGTCGCTGATCCCGTAATGACTCGCCCCGGCCCGAAACGTGCTGCGAAAGGTCAGCGCACACAGCGTGGTGTATCCCCCGGCACTGCCTCCGGTAATCGTCAGTCGCTCAGCATCGACCTCGCCGCGTTCTACGAGATAGCCGGCGCCATTGACACAGTCGTCCACATCGACAATACCCCAGTGGCCGTTCAGGCGTTGGCGATAGGCTCGCCCATAGCCACTACTGCCGCCATAGTTCACGTCCAGAACGGCAAAGCCGCGACTCGTCCAGTATTGAATGCGCAGATCAAGCGCGGTCTGCGCGGCCGAGGTCGGTCCGCCGTGGCTTTTGACAACCAGCGGCGGGCGTTCTTCTTCTGGAGCAACGTAGTCAGCGTTTGTGGGCGGATAGAAAAGTCCGTACGCGGTCCGGTCATGTTCGGTTGGAAAGGCAACGGCCTGGGGCGCTGACAGATAGTCGGGGTCCAGGTCGAGTTGGCTGGATAACCGCAGGACGGTGAGGGCGTGTGTTTCCAGTTCGAGTTGGACGACAGCGAGCGGTTCGGTTGGCGAGCCCGCCAGAAACACCGCCCTACCGGCTGAAGCGTGCACCCCGCTCACTTCGGTATACGGCAGCGCAATGGCGTCGCACTGCCGCGTGCCCGGATCAAGGCTGGCCATATGCCAGGTTCCATCTACGGTGTAGGTGCAGATAATCTGGTTGGCAGAAGCAAAGGCATAGGTCGCCATACCAAACATCCACTGCGGTCGGCCAAAATCCGCGGTCTTTTCCCACAGCGCCTCAATGCTGCCGTTACGGACTCGATACAGATTCCACCAGCCGGAGCGATCCGAAACAAAGTATAAGATACCGAGCGGAGACCATTCGGGCTGAAAAATGGACTCCGCGTCGCCGCCGGCTACCCGCCTGACTTCCGCCAGGGACCCGTCCGAGCGGAGCGTCCCTACCCACAGCTCGGTGCCGTCCCAGGGCATCTGCGGATGATTCCACGCCAGCCAGGCGAGCTGGGTGCCGTCCGGGTTGAGCCGCGGGTTGGAATAAAAATCACTCCCGGAGACGATAACCGTCTCTTCCCCGCTGGCGAGATCAATACTGACCAGGGTATTCACCGCTTCCTGCCCCGCAAGCCGGTGATCTTCGCGCACGCAGATCAAACGGCTGCGCTGGGTATCAACAATCGCGTCGGCATAGCGCAGCCCGTCTGCTGCGGTCAGGGGCTCGGGCTCGGCCGCTCCGGTCTGATGATACAGCCGCTGATCCGTGAAATTTGAAAAATAGAGTGCGCCGTCCCGGACGGCATATGCCCCGCCCCCATACTCATGCACGCGCGTCCGGGCATTAAAGGGCGCGGGCGTCAGGTCGGCTATCGTGCCGTCAGGCGTGCGTCGCACAATGACATTCCGCCCGCCCTCGGTCGGCCGCTGTTCTATCCAGTACACCGCCTCTCCATCCAGCCGAACCTGGCCCAAGCCAACCGTTCCGGCCACAATCAAGTCTGAGGTGATAGGCGATTGCCACGAACCGTACGGGGCGGTGTTTTTGTCAGGCATGAATTCTCCTCATTTCAAAGGCTCTTATAATGGTAGCGTCACTGGGCAATAAGAAGCCCGTCCTTTTCTGCTTTATAGATAAGCCGATACTCGCAGGACTTTCTTATCGGTCCGTTACCAGTAGAGATAGTCTTCCCAGGCATGCTCGGAAAAAAGGAAGAGGCTGAAGATCAATACATGTTCGCGCCAAGGTCTGGACTTTTCTCATTTTGTGCGTTTTTGTGAAATCTATAGATAGAAGAGGAGGACAGAGTATGCAGTCGGCCTTACGTATCAAGACCACGGTTCTCCCAGGAGGAAAAATTGAAGTGGTTGATGAAACCCTCCAAGCAGGAGAGTCCGTAGACGTCATCGTTCTCCCCCAGCGAGTAGCGACCGCTCGTCAATCGGCTGTCGATATTTTAGCTGGAGCACCGGGGCACCGTCTCTTTCACACAGCAGAGGAGGTCGATGCCTCCATCAAAAAAGAGCGCGACGCATGGGATCGCTGACTCTTCCCGCTATTGGTCCCATTTATCTTGATGCCAATGGATTTATCTATAGCGTCGAGCGGATTGAACCGTACCGCACTGTACTCGAACCATAAAATATATTTCGTTCCCTCTTTGCATCGCGTGAAGTTCAACTCATCCCCACTACGACAGCCATCTGGGAACAGGCCGCACGTCTTCGAGCCTCACTCAACTTAAAGACTCCAGATGCACTGCATGCCGCCTCTGCTCTTGCTGTTGGCAGCACTCTGCTTCTCACCAATGATCCGGACTTTTGTCGGATTCCAGACGTGCCGGTCACTGTTCTCGGCGACGTGGTCGGCTGAATCCTCCTTCCTAGTTTTCCCTTTACTCCTCCCCGTCCGCAGCGCTATGCTCCCTGTTAGTAACTCCAAGGAGGCAGACGTATGGAAACGGTCCAGCCCTCGGCGTGCGGGTTTGACGCGGCACGACTCGACCACTTCGTGGCGTGTATGCAGAACGATATCGAACAGGAGCAGTATGACGGAGCGGTCGTTATCGTAGCGCGGGGGGGACAAGTCGTGTTGCACCAGGCGCTCGGTTTTGCCGAGCGGGCCAGCCGGCGCGTCATGCAAAAGGACGATGTTTTCTATCTCTTTTCCGTGACAAAGGCGCTGACGGCTACAGCAATTCTTGCCCGCGTTGACCGGGGACAACTCGCCCTGACAACCCGCGTGGCCGAGATTATTCCCGAGTTTGCGAGTAAGGGAAAACAGCGGGTGACTATCGCTCAGCTTCTGACCCATACCGCCGGCATGTCGGCCGGGTTTCCACCCGTGGCCCAGGAGATGATGGGCAATCTTGAAGCAGTGGTCGCCGCGGTCTGCCAACAGGGGCTCGATTCCCTGCCCGGAGAGGTCGTCAGCTATAGCCCGATTACCGCCCATGCGGTCCTGGGCGAAGTAGTCCGCCGGCTTGATGGAGGAGAGCGGTCGCTGCGACAGATCTTTGCGGAGGACATTTTTACCCCGCTGCGGATGCCCGATACGGCCCTGGGTCTGCGGTCTGACCTGGCCGAGCGCAGAGTTCCCGTTGTTGTTCGAGACCGGCGCGAAGGGCTCTTTCCGCCGGAAGTCCTTGAAGGCTTCAACGTCATGCTTCAGGAGGATACGGAAATTCCGGGTGGGGGCGGGGTAGGTACGGCGGCTGATATCTTCCGCCTGGCGGAAATGCTGCGGCGCGGCGGAGAGCTGGACGGAGCCCGCATCTTATCGCCGGCTGTCATTCGTCTTGCCGCAACAAACCACACCGGTCTCAGGCCGAATAATCTGTGGAATTACACCAGGGAAGTCCGTAACTGGGACGAGTTTCCGGCGTCGCTCGGCCTGGGCTTTTTCGTGCGCGGAACGGGCATCTTTCCCACCTATTTCGGCTCGCTGGCGTCGCCCAACACGTTTGGGGCGGTCGGAGCGGGCTCAACCTTGTTCTGGATTGATCCGGAGCGCGATATCACTTGTGTGTGCCTGACCGCCGGAGCCCTGGAAGAGTCGTACAGCCTGGAGCGCTTCCAACGTCTGTCCGACCTCGTTCTCGCCGCGGTTGTGGACTAAGCCTGCCCTGAGCCCGGTCGAAGGGACCGCGCCCGCATGATTACCGAAGCGCAACTCCAGCAGATCTTTACCCCGCTGACCGGGGACCCGTCCCCGCGTCTTTGCCAGACGCTGTCCGGCAATATCAATACCATCCTCAAGGTTGAAGCCAACGGACAGATGTACGGCCTGCGTATTCGAAGCCGGGAGCAGGTCTATCGCTATGAGCCTGACCTCATTAAAGAGGTCTTCATCAGTTGGCTGCTCGACCCCGCTCAGGCCGGGGCGAACGATACGGAGAAAGCGCGAGTGCTCGCCCACCTGCGGACTGCACAACGTGGGGCCGGCTACAAGAGTTTCGGTATTGAGCCCGCCGGACTGGCCTTTGACTGGAGCCGGCAAATCCTGCCGCAGCCGTATTTCGTGTATGAGTGGATCGACGGCGAGCCGCTGTGGGATGACCCGGACGAGTCGGTATACCGGGCTGCTGGCCACGCACTGGCAAGCCTGCACCAAGTGCGCTTCGACGCCTTCTACGCCGATTTCTTTGCCATAGGCCGCGCCCCGCAGGCCTGGGCGGACCGTTTTCGGGCCGCGCTGGACAAGGAGGTCGGCGAAGCGCGGAGCCGACTCAGCCCGACGCTCTTGCAGGCGGTGGGGCATATCGCCATTCCGACCACGCTGCCGTTCTCTCCCTGTCTTATCCATAACGATTTCTCACCGGGCAATATCCTCGTTCGGGAAGGGCGACTCGTGGCGGTTATTGATTGGGATAATGCGGTCGTGGATGTGGCTCCGCTCGATTTTGTGAAGATGAAATACTGGACGGCAAAAGACGACCGGGGTCAACTCGGCCACAACCCCGCCCTCTTCCGGGCGTTTGTTACAGGTTATGGTCCCCGCGGGCCTGAGATCGTTGAGTCGGAGACCTTTGCCTGGTACGAATTATTATGGCTGTTGCGCGTATTTAATTTTGAAATGTCCAAGCAGGAGCGCGGGCTGGAGCGTGCCCCCGGCTACCCGGAAGCCGCCGAGTATGCCATATTTCTGAAGCGAATCATCCATGAGTCAGGCACCCGAATATCTTGAAGAGACTGCTTCTCCTGAAGAAGCGCATACTGAGACCGAAGTCTCGCGCCGGCTGCCGCGTTGGAAGATCGTCCTGGTCAGTCTTGCTCTTCTGATGGGTGTAGCCGGCATGGTTTTTCATCCCCCGCTTGACTCCTGGGAAACACGAACCGTAGGGAATCTCTCTTCCTCCGGAGCTGATACGCTGCCGCAGGCGGTTCCATCCTCTGACCCTGACATGAGGGCGGAAACGACTGAAGAGGCTCTCCCGCCGGACTGGGAGAGTCGTCTGGGGGACTGGTCTCCCCTGCTCACGAAACTCGGCTTCAGTTTTGTTGTTGGATTCAGCATCGGCTATGTGCTGCTGATCTTTCTCCGCACGACCGCCTTTCTTGCCGGCTTGGTCATCCTCGCCTTGTTTGGTTTGCAATACCTTGGCGTGCTGTACGTCAACTGGCAGAATATCGAGACGAGTTACCACTCGGTCCTGAGTTGGGTCTTGCCTCGGGCGGAAAACTTTCGGGATTTTATTACCAGCAATCTCTCTTCGTCCGGTATGGCGGCGCTGGGGATTCTGACGGGTTTGACGCGCCGCTAGGTATTACACGTTATGGCAAATTTCAAAACTCACCTTGCAGTCGCCGCGGTTGGCAGTGGTCTTTTGGCGACGGTCTGTTTGGGCGCGGGGATGAGCAGCCCGCAAGAAGTCGTCACCCTGTCTGCGGTTGGTACGGTGGGCGGACTCCTGCCGGATATTGACCTCGACCACTCCAGTCCGACCAAGCTGATATTTACCGCACTGGCCATTGTGTTTGCCTTTCTCGCCGCGTTCAATCGAGCCGCGAGCTACTCTATTGTCGAACTCTGGCTGGTCTGGGGGGTGTCGTATGGCCTCGTCCGCTATCTTGCCTTGGGCATATTCTCTAAGCTGACGGTCCATCGCGGCATTTTTCATTCGCTCGTTGCCGCCCTCTTTTTCTGGTTCCTGGCCACCAGCCTGAGTTATTATCTGTTTGCTCTGAGTGATCTCTTCGCCTGGTCTATCGGCTTTTTTATCTTTTTTGGCTATATCCTCCATCTGCTGCTCGACGAACTCTTTAGCGTCGATCTCTTGAACTCGCGCCTCAAAAACTCATTTGGCACAGCACTCAAAATCGCGGATTTTCGCAACGCGCGGACCTCACTCCTGATGACGACGGCCGCGCTGCTCACTTTCTCTTCAACCCCGAGTGCCCAGCCTTTCCTCGGATGGGTCATGAATAAACAAACCTACCTCAATATCGCCGATCGCTTTTTCCCTGAAGCGCTGTGGTTTACGCTCTAGCGCTCCGTCCTCTTGACCTGCTACAGACAGCAGGCCATCATGCTTCGGTTTGGTTTTCCGGGAGAAGACAGAGAGGGCAAAAACCGATTCTATGTCAGGACTTCCATGTTCCATGTTAGGGCGGTGTGGAGCGGTATGGGGCATTAGCGGCGTTGTGCTCTTACTGGGCTATTCCATCGTCCGCCTCTCTTCCATTACACTGGAGGCATTGCACCATGAGTTCTCCTGGTACCACTGGCTGGCGCTCGGTCTGAACGTCATCTATATGGCCTACTCGGAGGGCTATTACGGTTTTCAACGCGGCTTTGCGCCTCGGGTCGCCGCACGCGCAAAATATTTGGCCACTCACCCCACCCTTCTCTCTGCGGTGTTGGCGCCTGTCTTTTGTATGGGATATTTCCATATTCGCAGACCCCGACAGATATTCATCTTCGCCCTCACCGCCATGATCGTCGTCTTTGTCCTTGTCCTGCCCTACCTGGCTCAGCCGTGGCGCGGCATTGTTGATGCCGGCGTTGTCGTCGGCTTACTCTGGGGGCTTATTACCGTTGGGGTCTTTACCTTCCAGGCATTTACTTCGGACGATTTTTCGTATTCGCCCGAAGTGCCGGAGTAAAGACAGGGGGTGGAGATCAGGGATTGGGGGGTTCCTCCAGAGGCTTCGGAGTCGCGCCGTGAGGCTGGAGGCTGGCGGCAACCTGACCTCCGGTCCACGCGCCACAGGCCGCGGCGGGCACATATCGTACGGATCGTACGGATCGCGCAAATCGACAGTTTCTTCTATGCCAAACTTGTCTCGGACCGTCCACGCCTATAGTGTCCGAATCAATTTCGTTCGTATTCGTTCGTAATTATGCACGCCATAGATTTTATTCTCCCACTCATCGCATTCGTTGTCGCCGCTCTTTTGCTTCTCCCGGCAATCAAGGACAACACAGTCTGGAGAGCGAGCGTCACGCCGTTGGCCTCGATCATTGGCAGTGGCTTTTTGGTCGTCGCGCCGTTACTCGCCCTGGTCGTTGGCTGGGCGGCCCCTTTGGCGATGTTGGCCATCGTCGTCATCGCCTATGGCCTGGGAGAAATTTCACGATTTAACATTCGCCATGGCGAGCCCTTGCTGCAAAGCGGCGAAGCGCCGGCCTTGCTGGTGATGACCGAGCGCGTCGCGAATTTTACCCTTTCGCTGGCCTACATCATATCCGTCGCGTTTTACGTCAGGCTGTTGGCCTCCTTCGTGCTCACAGGCACCCGGTTAGACAGTGAAATCGGCGCACAGGTATTGACCACGCTGATTTTGCTATTCATCGGCTATGCCGGTTGGCACCGGGGCCTGGAGGGCCTGGTACGCATAGAAGAGTACTCGGTCAGCATAAAGTTGGCGATCATCGTGGCACTGCTATGCGGACTGGTGAATTATGACGCTACTGTCGATTTTTCGATCCGTGATTTTCCGGCACCATCCACGTCAACGTGGGAACAACTCCGTCAACTCGCCGGTATGTTACTGGTGGTGCAGGGCTTTGAAACGTCACGGTATCTTGGCACCGAATTTTCTGCGGAACTGCGCATCAGGAGTATGCGACTCGCCCAGATCATCTCGGGGCTAATCTACGTCGCATTTATTGTCATGTGCATGCCGCTGCTTCTCGGTCTGAACGGTCTGAGAGTGGACGAGACGGCGATTATCGGTCTCTCGGGTCACATTGCGATGGTCTTACCGGCCATGCTCGTTTTGGCCGCCGTCATGAGCCAATTCAGCGCGGCAGTCGCCGATACGGCCGGCGCCGGTGGACTGGTCGAAGAGGAAAGCGGAGGTCTGATATCAGCCCGATACGCCTATGTGGCGGTGATCGGTTTGGGCATTGTATTGGTATGGACGACCGCTGTTTTCGAGATCATCGCCCTGGCTTCGCGGGCCTTTGCCGCCTATTACTTGTCACAGGCGCTGAGTGCGTTTCAGATTGTCGGCTGTAGTTCCGGGGTCCGGTCGCGTCGGCTCGGCAGAATCTCCGTGGCCCTAGCCTCCATTGTGTTGGCCTGGATCGTCGTCTTCGCCGCGCCCGCAGATTAGTCCGATTAGGTTATTCGTATCTTTTCTCGCCCGGTGCATGTCGCTTGACAGCCCTGGATTGCTTAGGGCAAAACCAGAACTGGAAACTCTACCGTATCGAGGAGACTACTCATGTCTGGACCATTGGCCGGTTATCGAATCATTGACGTCACCCAGATGTTGTCAGGCCCTATGGCCACCATGATGCTGGGCGATCAAGGGGCGGATGTCATCAAGGTCGAACCGCCGGACACGGGCGACCTGACCCGTGCCCTGGGTGGGAAGTCACGTCGCCTCTCACCGTTCTTTTCCACTTTGAATCGGAATAAGCGCTCGGTTGTCCTGAACCTGAAAGACGAAAAGGGGGTCGGGTTGCTCAAAGACCTCGTCGCCGGTGCGGATGTCTTTGTGCAGAATTTCCGGCCCGGGGCGGCTGAGCGTCTGGGGATTGGTGAGGACGTCCTGCGCAAGGTGAAACCGGACCTTATCTATGTGTCTATCAGCGGCTTTGGCGAAAAAGGGCCGTATGTCGGCAAGCGCGTGTATGATCCGGTTATCCAGGCGCTCTCCGGCTTGACCGATATTCAAGCCGACCCGGACACCGGCCGACCACGTATGATGCGGCTTATCATTCCCGACAAAGTCACGGCCCTGACCGGAGCGCAGGCCATCACCGCCGCACTCCTGGCCCGGGAACGGACTGGAGAGGGGCAACATGTCCGGCTCGCCATGTTGGACGCGGTCGTCTCGTTTCTGTGGCATGAGGGTATGACGCAGTACACCTTCATGGGTTCGGACATCGGGCCGGTACGACCGGCGGACACGCGGGACCTTATCTTTGATACCACAGATGGCTATATCACCGCAGCCGCGGTCTCGGACAAGGAATGGCAGGGCATGACGCGCGCCCTTGAGAGACCGGAATGGCTGGAAGACGCCCGGTTCAGCACGCCTGCCGGGCGGGTCAAATATGCCGATGTACGCTTGGAGATGACGGCCGAGGTCCTGAAAGAAAGAAGCTCGGCCGAATGGCTGGAACGCCTTGATGCCGAGCAGGTGCCGTGCGCTCCGGTCAATCGCAAGGCAGACGTGTTGACCGACCCGCAGGTTGCGGCCAACAATCTGATTGTTGAATCCGACCATCCGCACGCCGGCCACATGCGCCAAGCGCGCCCAGCCGCGCGATTTGAGGGGACACCTTCGGAACTCCTACGTCAGCCGGCCCCCCTGCTCGGCGAGCAGACCGACGCAATTCTGGCCGAGCTGGGCCTGTCCGCAGACCGGCTGGCAGAGTTGCGTGAAGCCGGCACGATTGCCTGACGCCTGGCCTCCATAAGAAATGAAACTCCTTGGGCGAGCTGTCCGATGGAACGCTGAGAAAAACATACAACTCCAAGAAGAAAGAAATGTCAGTTTTGAGAAGATTGTGGCGGCAATAGCGGCAGGCAACCTATTGGACGACTTGAAACATCCCAACTGGGAACGCTATCCGCGTCAACGGCAGTTTGTCGTTTCGTTCAATAGATACGCTTACGTCGTCCCTTATGTAGAAGAAGAAAACGATACGTATTTTCTCAAGACAATTTATCCAAGTAGAGCCATGACGAAGAAATATCTTGGACAAGGTGGGGACTAGCCATGCCCGACGAATATATCCACGAAGAGCCGCTAGATGAAGAAGAACGGCAGTTGGCTAAAGAACTGGAAGCCGGAGAGTGGGTATCCGATCCAAACTCCGTCATTACAGGCTCGGCCGTAGAGACCGTATCTGCGCTCGAAGCAGCGGCCGACGAGCTCGAACGCGCCCAAGGAGACCCGTACCGGTGGAAATGGGTCATCCTGACTCTTCATAGCGCTGTTCAAGGCATGATGGCCTTGGTACTGAAAGGCAGTAATGGGCTCAATGTACTGAAATCCGATGACGCGAAACGATGGCTGGACGCTTATGAAAACGGCGCGCCGCTTCTGGCGGATTTGGAAATGGATAGTTTCCTCAACCTGTACAAGAAGATCAAAAGTGACACTGTACGCTTCTATATAGACAGCGAAAAGTTCACGCCTCAAGGAACCCAAGGGCGGTCTATCAAACTACTGAACCAGCTTAGGAACCAGTTCATACACTTCACTCCGTGTACCTTCATCCTCGTGCGTAACGGACTACCCAAGATGACGCTGGATTGCCTCAACATTGCCCGTTTTCTCGCGGATGGCTTGAAGAACATAGCCTGGCCTGAAGACCTGGGGGGGCGGACGGAGAGAGCCTTCACAGCCGCTGATAAGGCAGCACAGGGGATGGAACAGGGTTCCGATCCTACCTTTGTCGTTACAGATGAATTTGTGGAAACAATTTCTGCGCTCGAAGCAACAGCCGACGAGATTCAGCACGTCCAAGCAGACCCGTACCGGTGGAAAGGGGTCATCCTGGCTCTTCATAGCGCTGTTCAAGGCATGATGACCTTAGCACTAAGAGGTACTAATAATCTAAAGGTGCTGAAACCCGAAGATGAGAAACGCTTCCTGGAGGCTGTTAAAAGCGATGCACCGCTTCCGGCGGATATGAAAATGGACGATTTTCTCAGTCTGTATAAGAAGATCAAAAGTGAAGACATGCTTTTTTACGTAAACTCCGAAAAGTTTACGCCCCAAGGAACCGAAGGGCAATCTCTCAAGGCTCTCAACCGGCTCCGGGATCGGTACGTTCACTTCATTCCGTGCGCATTTATCCTTCGAGTCAACGGACTGCCAGAAATGACAATCGATTGCCTCAACATTGCTTGGTTTCTTGCATGGAACTCGAATAATGTCGGCTGGGACGTAAAAGACAATGAGGACGAGTTGGTTGAGCGGGCGAAAAGAGCGCTCACAGCCGCGTCTAAGGCAGTACAGGAGATAAAAGAAGCCTACGCTCTCCCGCCTTATAAATCGTTATGAGGCTACCCGATAGAGCCTTCATTATTCGTCTCTCGGCAAAGCTGAACTATCCTACTGTTTTTCTGGTCAAGTGCCTTGGTCTCTTTGGGGCGGAATCCAGCCGGTATCTGTGACTGGCGTTGCCAGGAGGCTCTGGAACCAATGCCAAATTCTTTCCGTCCCCCGACCAAATCTCACTGATCAGATGTGAAAATCTTCCAGAGCTTGTAGGCTCCGTAGCCAACACCCGCAGCGGCGGCCACAGGTGCTGCCGCTACAAGGGCGGTTCCAGCGACCATCCCGCCGCCCACGGTACCCCCTATAGCTGCGAGACCGCTCGCAATCCCCGCCCCACTGAGCCCTGCGGTGGCTCCGGCTGCGCTCACAGCAGCAATACCCCCTGCGGTGGCTGCCGCTGCTCCTCCATATGTGGCTTTTCGCGCTACGGAACGAGCCGCCCGTTCCTCCGAAGGAACGTTTGGATCGTCCTTGAACACTGTATTGTTAAGGGCAGAAGCCATTCCTGCACCGCCTACGCCTCCTAAGACGCCAATACCGGCAACCGCTCCGCCACCAACAACTCCACCGGTGGTGGCTAAACCCGACATAATGCCAGAGCCCGAAAGACCGGCAACTGTACCCTGCGAAGCGACTGCCGCGATTGCACCTTTCCTAGCGCCTTGGGTCAAAAGAAGCGTTGTAAAAGCCGCAGTACGGTTCACCTGCTTGGAATCATGGTCTCCCGTAATACACCAAGAGACGAAGTGCTCGCAGTTGTTTCCCCATATGGAATATCCGCCCTTTCCGATACACGATTTGGCTCTCTTCACAGCTTCGTCTGAGGAAAAGCGACGAGATTGATATGCATGGGTCTTGATATCTCCGCCACGAGCGAACTGATCGAGGGAGGTACGGCGAACACGTCCCTTTGCCGGACCGTCCATAGGCTCGGAGTAGTGAATGACGCCTCCGCGTCCATCGCCAAGACCGTGGTGCGTGTAGACGCCGCGACTAACGCAGAGATGTTGTCCTTTGTACTGCCCGATCTGCATGAGTTGTCCTCCTTCAGTGCAATGAACCCTTGTGTACCGCCCACTCGCTAGAATTGTCCTTCTCAGCTTCCTTCACATTCTCAACCGCCAGGGAATAGCGGCGAAAAAACTTTTCAACTCCTCATAGCGTTTCAGACGCTGTTCGAGAACCCGAAGGTCTTCTTGTGGGCCTCCGAAGGCAACTTTCAGCTCTTTGATGTGATTCTTGTATTGCTCATCAAGGCTGTCCGCAGCTTTTTGAAAGGCTTCCAGTGTTTCGTCCCAAAACTTCCTAACTGTCCCTTCAAGAGTCGACAAAACTCGTTCTTCAACAAACAATTCTCTAATTTTTTTGGCTAAACGATACTGCCAATTGCCTGCGAAAATCCGCCATACCAGTGCCCCGACTCCAACAGCTATTGCTAACCCCAAAGTAATCGGCCCCCCCAAAGTGGCGACAATTGAGGTCACGCCAGCCGCTCCAGCCGCCGACGCGGAAGAGAGGCCTAATGCAGCGGCCGCCTTGGCAACTATGACATACCCACCAAGATTTCCTAACGTGGCAGCCCAGGCTCCGAGCGCCCCAAGCGTTCCCAGCCCGGCTAACCCGCCAAGAAATGCTGCCTTTGCGTCAAATGAAAACCCAGACTCTCCCGGTGCCGCATCGCTAAACTCTTCCATTTGCTCATCATAATCTTGCACGAACTTCTCAATGAGGTCCCGAGTATCGTCAATCAGTCCAGAGCGAAAACGTGCTGTCTTGGATTGAATCTCTTCCAGGACATAGGAGGCCGCATACTTCTGCGCGGCCTTTTTATCGCTATAGCGCTGTTCAATCATCGCTTCCAAGTTTTCAATTTGCGTTTCATTCTCAAAGACTGCTCGTAGGTGTTCGAGGTCTCGTTCCTTAAAGGCTGTTATTTTCTGTCTTGTGTTCTTGACCTGTGCGCCGTGCTCCTTTTTTCTTACGGGCTCCGCCTTCTCCAACCTCTCAAGGAGACTCTTCGCCTCGCTTTTGTCTCTCAGGATTTTTTCATATCGACCGACCTGCTTTGCGTAAGTGGCGGTTCCTTGCTCCTTAAACGAGAGAATCTCTTTTTCTATGCACTTCTCTCTAATGGACGGCATGTGTGTCCCAAGGAGAGCGTGCATCTCATCCTCTAGCTTTTTCCGCCGTACGGGAAGTTCCTGCCAGAAGCTACAAAAACGGGCTTCAACGTCCTCAAGTTGCACTGTCCGTTTAAGTTGAGGTTCTAAATCTTTGAGGAGGTTCTTTCTGAAGTGTTCATACAGACCTCGTGATCCACCTTCTAGTATCTCCTTATTGAGTTGGTCAGTTGTGATGTCCCGATGGGCATGCGAGGCAACGATGAAAAGGTTCCCAAGCGTGGGAAAATTCTTGTCAACTGCTTCATAGTGAGGAAGGTTACGTAATAAGCTACTAAGACGTGAAAAATCTCCACCATCAATAAACCCTTGAGCCCGGCATATGTATAATAAAACAGATGCTTGACGCCCTACCTTATCGATAAGCGTCTCCTTGGTCTGCTTGTCGTCATAGCCAGGCAAATCCACGAGGACGCAGGAGTGGAGCAGCGGGGCGTCAGTAAAGGCTAAGACGGCTCCTTCTTCACTGCCCTGATACCCTGCCACCCACGGAGTGGAGCTTGGGTCAACAGAACTGTCCCCTTTTACGACTTTCAGCGTCGCGTATTTTTCAAGCGTATCCCAGCTCCCGGCCAGGACGCGGTTTTGTGTACAGTGCTGTTCGTCCTGCCATTTCTCAGGCTCAAAATTTTGTCCCATAAGCCACAAGTCTTCCTTAAACCACTCGGGGCGATCTGAAACATGATGTACAAAGGTCGGGTATTTGGTGGTTGGCCGGTAGCTGGCTGGCAGGAATCGCCCTCCCAGATAGAAGTTACAGAGATGGGATTTCCCGGCATCAAAATGACCGGTAACGGCGACCCACGGTTTTTCCTTGAGAGCCACTACACGGTCACGGAATTGTGCAACGGTCGGGCTGATAGATTCGTTACTATGTTCCTCCGGGTTGGGAAATCGGTCTATGTATTGAAGAAGCAGATTCAGGTCTTCGGTCAGAGATGAATAGAGGCTTTCATCAAAGTTGAAACTTGCCTTTTCATTATCTCCCCCATCTCCCCCACCCGCCGCGGCTAGGAATTCCTCAGTCGTGACTCCGAGCAACTGTGCCCACGGATTTACTAGGCGAATAGGTACGTCGCCGGTTTCCTCATACTTGGAGACCTGGCCCTGTGTTATGCCAAGCTGCTGAGCGAGAGCAGCCTGGGTCAGTCCCGCTTGCTTCCGAAGTTCCGCTAGTCTGGATTTTGAAGTCATGACCGCCCTTTCTCTATCTGGAATAGGGCGAATATAAATATCAAAATAATTCTTGTCAAGTTTTTATAGAGAAAATAATTCTAATATAGATATTTTAGTTAAATTTATACTGAGGTAGAGGGGTGCAATAGAATGGCCGCTCTGCGGTAATCCGTCGAGCCGTGACAGACTATTTATGCAATAAGCACCGGGAGGCGATTGCAGCAGCCTACCAACATGGCTATGGCAAACACTCGGAAGACTCAGACTTTGATGGCTGGGCGGATCAAGGTCTTTCAAGCCGAACGCCGTAAGCGGCCGGCCTTCCAGAGCAGGCTCAGCAGCATGACCCAGAATACCTGGGCACCAATAGCCGCGGCCCACAGAAACCAGGCCAGCTTGCCGGCAAGGGCACACAGCAGCACGAGCAGAGAATAATCGCGGCTGGTCAGCCCGGCGACCATCTTTTCAAGCCAGACATCTTCCCAGCCGCCACGCGCCCGGCCCTGTTCTTGTGTTTTTTCAGCTCGCGTCACTAATGGGAACGAAATGAACGCGGCGGCGGCCAGCAGACCGCCGAGCAGCGGAGCGGCGGCAATCGCGTCCTGTTTCCACACAGCCACCCCGACCCCGAGAAAAATTGCGATATGGACAACCGTATCCAGGCTGATGTCGAGCCACTCCCCCAGCGGCGATTCCAGCATTTTGACTCGCGCCACCTCACCGTCCACGCAATCCAGGACCGTCGAAAACTGAAGCAGCAGCGCCCCCAGCACTGTCCCCCCATAACTGCCAAGCAGAAAGCAGCTCGCGCCAAGAAGTCCGGTCAGACATGAAAGGACGGTAATCTGATTGGGCGTCAACGGGGTGCGGAGAAAAAGGCGGGTGAGCAGCCGGGAGCAGGTACGATTGAGATAGGCATCAACCAGACCGTCATGCGGGTTTTCCAAGGTGAGGAGAAAGGCTTGCTCAATCGCACCATAGTCGTCGTGTTGGGTCAAACGATGCAAGAAGTGCGGACTCGGGGACAGGACCGGAAGCTGTTCGGGGTGCTCTGCCGGCAGGCTTTCCTCCTGCGTCCAGGCCATCACCAGCGAAGAGAGTTGCGCCAGCGGGACAACCGCCAGGGTTGCATGATTGAGCCCGCCCCGTACCAGCCAGCCGTCCTCACCTGCTTGCCCCACGTCCTGAATCAAGGCTGGGCGGAAAAGCGTATCGCACGAAAAAACCAGGCAGTGTCCTGCGTCGGACCTGTCCTGAGCCGGGTCGAAGGAGTCTATACTTGAGCCCTCACCCCTGTCCCTCTCCCAAAGGGAGAGGGGTTCTGACGGAGGAAGCGGACCGTGCGGAGTGATCCACACAATGTCCGCGGTCAGTCGCGTGTCATTCTCCAGCGAACGTTGCAGCACTTCTGCCTCTTCATTCCGCGCCAATACGTAGCAGACCCGTGCGCCGGCTCGCTGGGCAGTCAGCAGCGCGCGTTTCAGCAGCGAGAGACCTCCAAATTGTGTCAGCGGGGAAAGGGCTCCTACTCCTCCGGTTGAGATAACGGCAGAGTTCACCATACGTGACCCAAACCGATATATACGGATGTTCCTGCTGACAAGCACGGCGGTCCTATGATTGCCTCGCATTTCTCGAACACTTACGATGCAGTCAGAATGCGTATGGAGAAAGGTCTTCTATGAAGCAACGGTGCTCTGTGTCTTACTTGGTAGTGTACGGGCTGAGTTGCAGCCTGCTCCTGGTATCGTGCGGTACGGAGAAAAAGGACTTTATGGCCTCGGCGAAAGCGCTTGAAGGCCGGACGTTGTTTGCTCCGGCTATGGGCCAGTATGAGGAGGCAATCAAAGAGAACCCCGATAATGCCGAAGCCCATTATCGAATTGGGGCCTTGGCCAACGAGATTGGCAACAGTAATTTTGCAGCCCAAAAGTTTCGCGAGGCGCTGAATATCGATGCCAATCATCCAGGCGCGAAACGGGCGCTGACGACCTACCATATCAATCGCGGGACAATTGCCCGGCAGCAAGGCCGGCTGAGCGACGCCCGCAGCGAGTTACAAGCGGCCGTGCGTATTGATCCGAGTTCAAGCCTTGCCCAGCTTGAACTCGGACGGGTCCATGAAGCCGATGGGCATCCGAACGACGCCATGCAGGCTTATGTGGCTTCGGCGGAGGCTGATCCGCAAAACAGTGCCACCCAACTGGCACTCGGACAGGGCTATCTTGCCCAAACGCAGTACGCTGAGGCAGTGGCTGCGTTTAACGCTGTGCTGGATGCCAATCCGGACAGGGCAGAAGCCCATACCGGTCTGGGAGAAGCCTATTTTCACCAAGGCAGGACACAGGAAGCAAAGCAATCCTTTGAGCAGGCCATTCGGCGCTACCTGCTCAAAGGGCGGCGGGACCTGGCGAAGCAGGTCAAAGAGACATCAGACGCCCTCTTACCGCCAACCTCAGGAATAACAAAATGAGGTCCTCACCGCATAAGGAGGACGGCTTTCTGTCGGGACGATATGCGTCTAGGTATATCGCTGCAAAAACGAGACAGCCGCCCGATTGAACGTGTCCGACGCTTCAAGATTGACGGCGTGCCCGGCTGCGGCCTCAACGATTTCCAAATGTGGCAGGGTCTGCTCGGCAAAGCGGCGGCGCGGCGTAAAGCGCTCTTCCTGCGTGCCGCACACGAGCAGGGTCGGGACCCGATTGGTTTTCATCAATGCCGGCTCAATCGGGTCGGCGAGCGAGGTATAGCGCGCAGTATAAGCGGCACCGAGCGGGTCGTGCAGGGTCGCGTCCATACACAGCGCCTGTTTGAATTCCGGTGCCAGACGGCGCGCATTCTTTGGATGAACGGCTATTCTTTCGAGCGCAGCAGCCCCATCACGCTTCACCAGAGCAATCAGTTTGTCCGTCCCCGGACGCACCTCTTGCACCCACTCCACACTACTGAACGCAGTAGAGGAATTTGTCACAAGGTGAGCCAGGACTCGGTCCGGATGAGCCAGGGCATAGCGCAGGGTCAATCCAGCGCCAAGAGACTGACCAATGACAAACCAGTGTTCCACTCCGAGCGCTTCACGAATGTGTTCAAACGCCTCCACATACCGCTCCGGGGCATAGGCGTGGGGGTCTTGGGGGGCGGGCGAACGACCGTGGCCGAACAGCTCAACAATCACAGGGCGGCACACTATGGAAAGCGCCTCCAGATTAGGCAGCCACTGGGCCCGGCTTGAGAGAAAGCCGTGCAGCATCAGCGCATACGGCCCCTGCCCTTCTCGGACTTCGTAGTACGGCAGCAACATGGCTGGTTTTCTTATCATAAGTGGCGCTCACCCCAAGATTTACCCCCAAGATTCACCCCTAAGATTCACCCCAAGATTCACCCCTAAGATTCACCATTGTTGAACGGGCGATTCAGGCGACTGCGGACAGACACCGGGACACTCCTCCTGCTGAGGAAAATCAGGCAAGCCCTCAATCGAAACAGGGTTCACCGCACTGAGCATAAAGGTGCGCCTTTTATAATACAGTCGGCCTTCAAAGCGCAGGGGCAGCCCTTCGGCGGCGTCACTTTGAAGGTATTCCATAATCGAGTCCGGACCAACAAAGAAGAGAAAGCGCCCAAAATGGCGGAGCGCAGCCGGATCATGGTTTCCTGCCGTCCGCACCTCGACGTCTCGGATGCGCATTTTCCATACTTCGCCGTCCATACTAATTTCAAAGTACGGATACAGCTCGCTGATCTCATCGTCCGGGCGAATTAACACGCCAGTCAACATCATGGGGACGCTTTGCGCGGATGCGCTTAGCGCCTCAGACAGGAGGAGAATGACGATAAGGAGTAAACAAGCGGTCCAATGAGTAAACGCGCCCTCCACAGACATACAGATGTTGGCACGTTTACTCATTGTCGCATACACCCTCTTTGTCTTCGTAGCGCGCCTGGTGAAGAGAGGAAAAGAATAAGGAAATACTATGGTCACAGGTCTGGATTCTGTTACAAGGCAGAGGAATCATACGTGCAAGGAGCGTCTATGAATACCGAACACCTCAAGAGTGGCCTCAACACCGAAGGCGCGGCGGTCCTGTATTGGGTTTGCCTGATGATTGGTGTCCTCATGTGGACGATTGGAGAACTCACTACGACTTCACACCTCCGAGAGATAGCACGCAATGTTGAGGAGCTGAAGTCTCTTGTAGAGCAAGTACGGGAACAGACCGAGTGTGTGGAAATGGCGCAAGAGACCGACCAGAAGCGAAACGTATCCAGCCAGACGCACTATAGGGAAGACAGAGAGCACCCTCCACGCATAGACGCGGACAGTGCTCTTCCCGTATGTTGTGCGCCTATTCAACACACCTGGAAGAAGGACGCACAGTATGCACTTATACGATTTTCCGCAGTCGCCCAACTGTCGTCGGGTGCGGATGTATCTGGCTGAAAAAGGGATCGATATCGCACTCAAGTCGCTTGACTTGTCTGCCGGGGAGCAGAGAATGTCCGGATTTCTCCTCAAGAACCCATTTGGCGCAGTCCCGCTCCTTGAACTTGACGATGGTTCAGTCATTCCGGAATCGCTGGCCATTATCGAGTATCTGGAAGAGCTGCACCCCGACCCGCCGCTGTGTGGCACGACGCCATTTGAACGAGCCCAGGTTCGGGCGTGGGAGCGCCGAGCGGAGTTTGGCGTGTTGCTCCAGGGCACCCGACGCTTTTTGCATACCAACCCGTTTTTTGCCTCGCGGGTCGAACAAAGTCCAAAAGTTGCGGAGGAAGCCGGTCAGGTGCTCACCGACCGGCTCTCCCTCTTCAATACTCATTTGAAAGACAACGAGTGGCTGGCCGGCGCGTGCTCGGTAGCAGACATCACTCTGTTTGTTTCCACTGAATTTGCTGCCAGGTCAAACTTTCAACTTGATCCCGCCTGGGAGCACCTGCAGCGCTGGTATGGAGCTATCAAGAAACGGCCGAGCGCAGAGGCATGACGGTCCGGCGTGCGCCGAAGGTGCGCTCTGTCTGCTCAAGAAAGGGAGGATTGCTATGTCTCCATCCGAACTCTTTCACACTGACCACCTGAAAAGTGCGGTCATCCCGGGCTCTGTCCCGCTGGAAACGACCAATCCTGATTTCGAGACCTTTGAGGTCCTGGGCGTTGATCACCTTGATCTGACGGTGACGGATTTGAGCCGTTCTTTGCCCTTTTATACAAAGATTCTTGGCGCGCTGGGATTTCGCAAGCTCGTCCATCCGCATTACAACGGCTTCCATAACGCCCACTTGATTATCGGCATCAAGGCAGCCGCGGCAGAAGAAAAAGCAGCCGGCCATAACCGCTTTCGCGCCGGACTGCACCACCTGGCGCTCAAAGCCAAGCGCAAGGCAGATGTGGACCGCTTCCACGATTTTCTGGTTGCCGAAGGCATGCCTGTCCTTGATCCGCCAGCGGATTATCCCGAATACGGCCCACATTATTACGCCGTATTCTTTGCTGACCCGGACGGCGTGAAGTTAGAGTTGGTGCACTATCCTGTGCCGTGGAGCTATTGGCGAGACACGCAAATGGCAGGCAATGGCTAGGTCCCAATACTCCCCAATACCCCCCAATAACCTCCAATAACTCCATTGAGAGGACACGCATGACCACAGTGAGTATTTCGTTTGCAGGCGCCTCCGGGCTGACCGGCTTTCCGGATTTCCCCGTGACGCTCGCCAGTCAGTTGCAAGAAGAATTTCCCCAAGCACACATCAATCTGATCCAAGACCCGGACCGGCGGCTGGCCGCACTCGCTGAGACGGACGTGCTGTACGCCGTGCGGTTTAGCAAAAAGGACTTCGCCGCCGCCAAGCAGCTCAAATGGCTCCACCTCACTTCAGCCGGGGCCACGCATGTCTTGTTTCCGGAAATGATCGAGAGCGATATCGTTGTCACCAACTCGCGCGGCCTGTACGGCATTCCGATTGCCGAGCATGTGCTGGGTGTAATGCTCATGTTTGCCCGGCGCTTTCATGAGGCGTATCCCTTACAACGCGAAGGCAAGTGGGCCCGCCCGGAAATGCTCAGCCGCTTTGCGCTGATTGCCGAGCTGCATAGTCGGACCGTTGGCATTATCGGGCTGGGCAGTATTGGCCTGGCCGTGGCCGAACGCTGTAAGGCACTGGGCATGCGGGTTGTCGCCAACAAACGCCGAGGTGGAGACAAGCCGGCCTGTGTCGATGAACTCTTCGGCCCCAACGATCTGCCCCAACTCTTGGAGCAGTCGGACTATATTGTCATTGCCGCGCCGTTGACGCCGGAGACACAGGGCATGATCGGAGAGCAGGAACTCCGGCTGATGAAGCCCAGCGCTTTTATTCTGAATGTCGGACGCGGAGCGATCATTCAGGAAGCCGCCTTAATCCAAGCCCTCAAAGAAGACCGTCTCGGCGGCGCAGGGCTGGATGTCACCGACCCCGAGCCGCCGGAGGCGGACAGCGAGTTGTTTCACCTGCCGAACGTCATTCTCACGCCCCATTATTCCGGCATTCGCTCACACTATTGGGAGCATTCGGTTGCGTTGTTCCGACCGATTCTCGGCCAGTATTTACGCGGCGAACCGATGGATAACGTCGTGGACAAACGCGGCGGGTATTAGGAGTTGGGGAACCCACCCCGGCCTACGGCCACCCCTCCGAGGAGGGGACAGAAAAATTCCCCTCTCGGGAGGGGTGCCGCGCCAGCGGTGGGGTGGGTTCCCTCTACTAATCGCTCAGGCGGCAAACGCATCATGGCCTTTTGCGTAGGCAAAGATGCTCTGGCCGGCGTTGCGGTTCACTAATTCCCGTTCGTACATGGGATGAAACAGGCTGCGGACCTCATGTTCAAGCTCGCATAACAGCTTGCCCGTTTTGGGATGGACGATGGCCTGAAAGCGATACTGATGATCGTCGCTCTCCTGGGTGATCAGTTTGTGACGTTTCAAAAATGTATGCGGGGCTGAGAAGTTGGCAACGTAGACGGCAATGTGATGCCCATCATAGGCGGGAATCGCCTTCGAGGTTTCTCGAAAACGTAAGACCTGAGAACGCCCGACCTGGACGTGGGCAACCGCTGTGCCGCGCTCTTGGATGACCGTGGCCGGTGTGTTCATCACTTCCTGATAGAACTGGCAAATCCCGCGGGCGGTGCGTGGTTCGACTGGCATCTCGATATAGGGCAGCCCCAGCGTCATGCTCCCGAATTGCGGACTCGGCGCGTAACAGCGCAACTGATTCCCCCACGGACACGTCACCGCGACATGGCCTTTTTTGGCCGACCACCGAAAGGCCGTACTGGCGAGTCGCTTCTGCACCCGCTCAAGCCGGGTCTGCAACGCCTCCAAGTTTGGAACCACCACCCCGATGTGGCCTCTGAACACCTGCGGCTCACTCGCCGGGAGGTGAAACTGCTGCTGGCCAACGTTCACCCACATATTGCCCGGTCCGACCATCATATACGGGTCGCGGGTAAACCCGAGGCCGGAGACATAGAAGGTCGAAGCAATCGCCTGGTCCGGAACGGTGACATTCACATGTTCCATTCCGAGTATGTTCCCAATATCCTGCGTGGTGCGATCATATTTCTTTTTGTCTTGCATAGCCTGCTATCCCTCCCTGATAGAAAATCTGCCCAAAATCTGCCCTGATAGAAAATTTGCGTTCTGATTATCTCTCGCCTCTCTCCATTTGACAAGCTTGGCAGAGAGGCTACCCGAATGGTAGGCTGTCAGGTTCAACCAAGGAGAAAACTATGCTCGCCCTCGATCACGTGCGTATTCTCGATTTGTCGCATTTTGAGGCCGGTCCGTCGTGCACGGAGCTATTGGCCTTTCTTGGTGCGGATGTCATTAAAGTCGAGCCGCCCCACACCGGCGAGTCAGGCCGCAACTTTCTGACAAACGAGCCGGGACTCGATTCTCACTTTTTTATTCTGCTGAATGCCAATAAACGCAGCGTCACCCTCAATCTCAAAACCGAGCGGGGCCGTGACCTCTTCCGTTCTCTGCTGTCTCAGGTCGATGTCGTCTTGGAGAATTTTTCTCCGGGCACCATGGAGAGGCTCGGGCTCGGCTACAAAGACCTTCAGCAGCTTGAGCCTCGGATTATCTATGCCACGATTAAGGGCTTTGGCACGTCCGGGCCGTGGAGTGGGTATAAGAGTTTCAACTCGATTGCCCTGTCAACCGGCGGGGCCATGAGCATTACCGGCTTACCCGACTCGCCGCCGCTCAAACCCGGCCCGACTATCGGGGATACCGGCACGGGCATCCACTGCGCAGTCGGCATTCTTGCCGCCCTGCTGCAACGCGGCAAGACGGGCACGGGACAGCACGTTGAAGTATCCATGCAGGATGCGGTGGTGAATTACATGCGTGTGCCCATGCGCCACCATCTCCAGGCCGGTGCCGTGGTGCAGCGCAGCGGCAACCGTCTCAGCCATGCTGCTCCCACAGACACCTATCCCTGCGCGCCGGGCGGCCCAAACGACTATGTCTATCTCATGTCCACGACGCCGCGGATGTGGGAGAGTTTATTGCGTACGATTGAGCGTGAAGATTTGATTGGCGACCCGCGCTATACCGCCACGTCCGAGCGCAACGCCCGCTTTGACGAGGTGTATGACATCATTCGCGCCTGGACCACCCAGTACACCAAGTTCGATGTCATGGAGCGATTTGGAGCAGTCGGCGTGCCGTGCGGGGCGGTCTTTGATTCGCACGATATTTTCACCCATCCGCAGTTGCGTGAACGCGGCATGGTCGCCACGGTTGAACATCCGACCCGAGGCAGCATCACCATGCCCGGCTGCGCGGTGCAGCTCGACGACTCTCCGGTCGAAGTCACCCCGGCCCCGCTGCTCGGTCAGCACAACAGCGAGGTCTACCGGGGCTTGCTGGGTCTTTCGGACGAGCAGTTGCAGGGGCTGGAAAAAGAGGGCGTTATCTAGTGCCACCCCGGCGACACCCACAGGGCAATCCTGCCGTACACCCTAGCTCTGGCCTGTGGCGAATTCTTCCATCTTCCCAGCCAGGGTAAAGTCCAGTTCGGTGATTCCGCCGGCATCGTGGGTTGCCAGGTCAACGTTGACCGTGCTGTAGACGTTGAACCACTCGGGATGGTGATTCATGGATTCCGCCACCAGGGCTGCACGTGTCATAAAACCAAAGGCTTGCACAAAGTCCCTGAACTTGTATTCCCGGTGCAACTTCCCGTCGGCCACTGTCCAGCCCGGCATACTACTCAGCCTGGCCTGAATGTCCGCATCCGATAGTTTCTGTCGGTCTGCCATAGTCTCCTCCTGTCTGCGCTTTCTTTCACTTACGGTGTCAGCTCATGGGCGGCGCTGCTTCGGCCAGAGCAACATCTTCTACTTCGATCTTCTTAATTCTGACCACAAATAGGATGAGTGCACTGACTGCCCCAACCCCGGCGGCGACAAACAGCGGGACGGTCCAATCTCCGCCGCTGCGCTCAATCATCTGCCCGGCCGACCAGGGACCCAGAACCCCGGCGAAGGTCCCGAGCGTATTCATCATACCGAAAATAGCGCCGGATTGGTGCGGATTAAACTCCAGGGCAACAGTGGTAAACACGCCTATACCCATGCTGAACAACCCATAAAAAATGACGAGAAAAACGGCACAGGTCAGCGGCGAGGAGGTCTGCGCCGCCAGAATAAGACACGGCAAGGCCAGGGCGAGACCAAAACCGCCAAAGCGCACGCGGGCAAACTGCGCACTCCAGCCGTTGCGCAGCAGCCAGTCCGACAACATCCCGGCACCAACGACCCCAAGAAACGCCGCGCCATGCATGAACACACCGACCGTGCCCATGACCCCCAGGGACATGCCGCGCGCCTCCACCAAATAGGTCGGGAACCAGAACAGGAACATCCACAGCACATAGGCAAAACACATATAGGCCAGGGTCACGGTCAGCAGCGACGTGTTGGCAAAAACAGTCCGCAACGGCAGCGGGGCAGCCGGGCGGGGGAGCAGGTTAGCTTCAATATAGGTGCGTTCTTCTTCACTGATTTGAGGATGCTCACCTGGCGTGTCTGTGGCAAACCACAGCCACAGCGCCGCCCAGACAAGGCCGAGCAGGGCATTGAAATAGAAGACGAGCTGCCAGGAAAAATTAAGGATAATCCAGGTGGTGAGTGGGTAGGCAATCATTTGACCGACCGTCACGCCGGACACGCTCAGGGTCTGCGCGCGGCCAAACTCGGCCCGCGGAATCCAGCGGGCATTGACAGAAGTCAGCGCCGGAATGGTGACGGACTCAAACATGCCGACCAGAAAACGGGCGCTGAGCAGTAGCCAAAAGGCGGAAACGGCCGGCGGGGTCAAGGCGGTGAACAGCGAGAAGCCACAAAAGGCGATGGCCAGCACTTTCCGCGCGCTCCAGCGGTCGGCCACCAGACCGCCCGGCAACTGGAGCACGGAGTAGCCAACCAGGAAGGCCGAGAAGACCAGCCCAAACTCACTCTTGCTCCAGCCGGAAGCATCCATGATAACCGGCGCCGCAACGGAGATATTCACCCGGTCGATGTAGTTAATGACGGTGCCGGAGAACAGCAGTCCAACAATTTTATACCTGACCGGCCTCGCCATCGTCCCTCCTTGTGTGATGACCGGTGTCTGCGCCCCGTGCGGTCGAATCTGCCATGCGAGTGCTATGTATGATAGATGCGTGCCTGTGGGTCAAGCGCGTTTACTCATTTGAGGAGGGCACCCAATGCAACCGACCGGTGTGGTGATTAACCGAGAAAGCTGGCTGCTCTTAATGGAAGAGCCCTTGTATTCCGTCCGGTTTATTGACCGTGAAGGCACACAGGAGCTGGCCGTTGTCAGCCGGGTCGAAGACCTCGACTGGTTTATCCAAGCGCCCCTGCCGCTCTCCCTGAGCCTGTCTACGTGGCAGAGTCCCGAGCAGGTGTGGGTGGTTGCCATCGGCTACCAACTGCATCCGACGTTTGGGGGGAGCAAAGGGGGCGTGTTCTATCTCAATCCGAGACAGGCGAGCGACGCCGCAATTCTGCACAAGCTCATCCGGCAGGATAACCTGGCGGTTATTTTGCTCAGTGAAGATACCGGACTGCATTACACCGTGTCCGTTCCCCTGTCCCCGCAACAACTGGAGCGCTGGCAAGCGGCCGTGCTTGGTCTGCCTGCGGAGGGCGAGCCGCTCGACGCGGAAGAAGACCCCGCCTTCAACCGCGCGCTTCAGGCGTTTCAGGAGCAGCATAGTCCGGACGATATTTTCGCAGAAAAACCGCACCGCTGAGCAGGCCGGCCCGCAAGGCTGACAACCGTCTCCAAGAGGACACAGGGAAGCGCGCCTGGAGGGTTTCCTTTTCCTGGGCGTCAAGCGCCTGCATAAACTCGTCGCGCGCCTCTTGCGCCTCCCCGCCGTGGAGCGTAATCGCCTCGGTGAGGGTCAGCGCTCGTTGGCAATATCGTCTTGGCTCATCTGGAGATCGCTCATTGCGGAGCCTTCCCCAGGTGGGTTTTGTGCAGAGCTTCCTACGGGCAGAGCGAAGAGGAGAGCCAGTTGCAGGATAATAAGAGACCGGGAGAGGTGGCGCATGAATAAGTAAATTTTCTATATTTCTGAGAACTCTGCCCCCCTGCAATCCACATATGACCGTGGACCGCCGTTAGGGATTTTCTGAAAGTCGCTTTGACGAATGGTGCATAGGCGATGCCCATAAACATGTAATGCTGTATGGTGTCAATTATCCCTCGTTTCCTGAGTAAATATAGATAGTTGCGCGGATATTTAGAGTTAAGAAAATGAGTATTGTATGTTTCTTTTCCGATTCAGGGTGCATTGCACTGACTTCTTGATTGACATGCACTCTGCCTCGCCCGTCTTGTCCAACGATTTCTTCAGCGCTAGACAGACGGACATATGAGTTACACCGTTATTGCAACAGGCTTGGCATTCCCGGAAGGTCCGGTGTGCGACCCGGACGGGAGTGTGTATTGTGTGGAAATTCGCGCGGGCCGCGTGCGGAAAATTGTTCCTGATGGAACGCTCTCCACCCTCGCCCATCCGGGTGGTGGTCCGAACGGGGCAGCCCGGGGGCCGGACGGAGCTCTCTACGTCACGAATAACGGCGGCTTTCGCTGGCGCAATGGGCTGCCGATTGGGCCGGCTGCGGACTACGAGACCGGACGCCTTGAGCGTATTGACTCCGGAGGCAAGGTCGAACGCTTGTACACTTCGTGTGACGGCGTACAACTCAGCGCGCCCAACGATCTGGTCTTTGATGCTGAAGGAAATTTCTACTTCACCGACCCGCTCCAGCGTGATCCCGCACGGCCTGAGCCGTTAAATGAGCCAACTCGGCGCCAGGGCAGTGTCTACTACGCCAGCCCGGATGGGACATGGATTCGGCGTGTCGCCACCAACCTGCAACATCCGAACGGCATTGGCCTCACCCCGGACGGCAAAACCCTGCTCGTAGCGGAAACCTTTGCCTCGGCCCTGTGCGCCTTCCCCATTCTTGCCCCAGGCGAGCTCGGCCAGCGCCGGCCGTTTTGTCAACTCCCGGGCGGCCATTATCCCGATGGCTTTTGTCTGGATGAAGAAGGCTATGTCCTGGTCTGCGGGGTTCTGGGAGGGGGCATTATTGTCTTTGATCCGAAGGGGTATCAGGTCGATCGGATTCCGAGTGAAGACAAAGCAGTCACGAACATCGCCTTTGGCGGTGTCGATGCGAAGACCTTGTATATTACTGAGTCGGGGTTGGGCCGTGTTGTTGCGATGGAATGGGAGCGGAGGGGGTTGGAGTTGCTTTAAGGGTGGGTCCGAAGACCCACCAAACGCCTACAGATTGGTCCGGTAGTCCTGTTCGACAAATTCGTCAATCTTGTCGGCCATGCCGGCATCGCCGCCCATCTTGGCTGCCAGAATCTTGCCGAACGAGATTTTCAAGCGATCCTCCCAGGTATCGGGCTTCCAGAGTTGGGACCGAATAAACGCCTTGGCGCAGTGGTAGAACACTTCTTTGATGTGGACTCGGATGGCAACCACCGCGAGTTTTCCACGCGCGGACAGACCTTCCAGAACTTCCGGGTCGGCCGTGAGTTCGGCCGTGCCATTGATACGCATTGTTTCCGGCGTTCCCGGCAACAGGAAAATAAGGCCAATATGCGGGTTCTCAATGATATTGGTCAGACCAAAGATAAGCTTGTTGCCCGACCGATCGGGGATGAGCAGCGTGTGCGCATCCTCAATACGGACAAACCCCGGCCCATCCCCTTTGGGTGAGACATCCTGATTCCCTGCGACATCTGCCGTGGCGAGTAACAGAAACGGCGAGCGTTTGATGAAATCCGTGCACGACTCATCCAACTCTGTCCAGAGCTTATGCGGGACAAGCTCACTCGGTGAGCCAATACGTTCGCGAAGCTGTTCCACACTCGTAATCCGATGCGGGTCTGCTGTTGCCGTCATAGTGTCGTCTCCTTTTGCGGTGGCCTTGTCCCTTCCTTTCTACGCAAAACGCGATAAAGTGCAAGCTTCATTCACACGGAAACAAGGAGGATTACAGATGGCTGATCTCAATATCGGAGTCACAAACCGCGTCGGCGTTCTGACCATGAATCGCCCGGATAAGCTTAATGCGCTCACCAGAGACATGAACCAAGCGGCGGTTTCGACCCTGCGTGAGATGGCAGAAGATCCCGATATTGGCGCCATTGTTCTGACCGGCGCCGGCCGAGGCTTCTGCGCTGGGGGAGATGTGTCGGCCATGCAAAAGGGTGAAGAAATCGGCACACAGGATTCTACCCTTGAGCAACAGATCGACGAACTCCGCGAAGGACATACCTGGCCCTGGCTGCTGCACCATATGCCGAAGGTCACGATTGCGGTGATTAACGGGCCGGCCGCCGGCGCAGGATTAGGCATCGCCTTGTCGTGTGACCTGCGCTTTGCCTCCGACCAGGCGCGTCTCGGGACGGCCTATGCGCGGGTGGGCTACGGCGGCGATTATGGGACGACCTGGCAACTCAGCCGTTTGGTCGGACAAGCCAAGGCCAAGGAATTATTCTTTTTGCCGGACATGATTACTGCGGATGAAGCCCTGCGGATCGGCTTGGTCAATCGCGTCTTTGCGCACGACCAACTCATGAACGAAGCCATGAAACTGGCCGAGCGTATCGCAGCCGGCCCCCTGGTCAGCTACCGCTATATGAAAGCCAACGTGAATGCGTCGGGTGGGGTAGATTTTCGCACCATGCTCGACCGGGAGGCGGAAACGCATCTGCGCTGTGGCCAAACGGAAGATCATCAAGAAGGCGTCAACGCATTTATGGACAAACGGCAACCGGTCTTCCGTGGCCGCTAAGCATGAAAGGGGACAGCATGGCTACGCAGCTCCTTGCAGATGGATTTATTTTTCTTGAAGGCCCGCGTTGGCACGATGGCAAACTCTGGGTCTCGGACATGTTTGCCGAGAAAGTGCTCACGGTTGACACGCAGGGCAACACCGAGTTGGTCGCAACGGTTCCGCAGCGCCCGTCAGGACTGGGCTTCCTGCCGGATGGACGCCTGCTCATCGTTTCCATGCACGATAAGAAACTGCTTCGGCAGGACCCGAACGGCCTCGCAGAAGTCGCGGATGTCTCTGCACTCGTCCGGGGCGATATCAACGACATGGTCGTTGACGCCCAGGGCCGGTCCTATATCGGGAGCTTCGGCTACGACCTGATGGGTGGTGAAGACGCCCAGCCGGCAAACATTGTCATGGTCACGCCGGACGGACAGGCACGCGTGGTCGCGGACGGTCTGGGCTTCCCGAATGGCAGCGTGATCAGTCCGGACGGGAAGACCTTTATTGTTGCCGAAACGTTTGCGAACTGTTTAACCGCCTTCAGTGTTGCAGACGACGGTTCGTTGTCGAACCGGCGCGTGTTTGCCCAACTGGACGAAGCGACACCGGACGGGATTTGTCTGGATGCCGAAGGGGCGGTCTGGGTGAGTTCGTTCGTGACTGGCGAATTTATTCGGGTCAAAGACGGCGGAGAGGTCACGCAGCGTATTCCTGTCCCGGACAAACGGGCCGTTGCCTGCATGTTGGGCGGAGAAGGGCGGCGCACGCTCTTCATGCTGACCGCGGCCACAACCGTAGAGGAGTTAGCCCAGGGGAAGTCCGAGGCGTGTATTGAAACGGTCCAGGTTGAGGTGCCGGGCGCCGGATTGCCCTAAGCCGGAGCCATAAAAAGAGGGCCTATGCCCTGATCCCCTCTCGGGACGTGTGATGCACATTCCCAGGAACCCGCGCTCGCCAGACGCGCGGTGGCCCGCAGGGCCGGGGACAACCCACCCCGGCCCTGCGGGCCACCCCTCCAGGGAGGGGAGTTTTTCCTATCCCCTCTTGGGAGGGGTGCCGCTCAGCGGCGGGGTGGGTTCCTTTTTGCATCACACGTCCAAGGAGGGGAAGCGGAGTCTCCAAACCCTAGCCGCCCGTCCGGTCATGCGCTACGCTCGGGGCATGGCAGAGACAATCTTTCTGAAAATCATTGTCGGCGAGATTCCGTGTCACAAAATCTATGAAGACGACCAGGTCTTCGCCTTTCTCGATATTGGTCCGATGAGCAGCGGCCATACCCTGCTCATCCCAAAAGAGCCGGCAGAAACGCTCGACCAGCTTTCGGATGAATCCGCGGCGGCCCTGGGCCGAGTGCTCCCCCGGCTGAGCCGGGCCGTTCTCAAAGCCAGCGGAGCCACGGCATTCAACATCCTGCAAAACAACGGCGCCAGCGCGCATCAGGCCGTTATGCACGTTCACTTCCATATTATTCCCAGATTCCCAGAGGCGGCTGAGGGCTCAGGTCTCGGTATCGAATGGCCGGCAGGAACGCTTGAAAATGAGGCAGGCCAGCGGCTGGCGGCAGATATCGCAGCGGCGTTGGACGAAGAGTAAGTTGACGCGATGGCAGGGTGGTCATACACTCCCAATATGCGTGCCAAAATGAGTGAATGTGTCAGCATCTCCATGTCTGTTGGAGGGCGCGTTTACTCATCTGAGAGAAAGAGGAGGAGACAGCGTGCCAGCCTCTGAAACAGTTACACGAGGGATTCGCATCAGCGTGGAAACTACATACGATCCCACCCGCTCTTCTCCCCAGCAGAGCCAGTGGTTCTTCCTGTATACCATCCGCATCACCAACGAAGGGGCAGTCACCGCCCAGCTCATGACCCGCCACTGGATTATTACCGACGCGACCGGCCATGTGGAAGAAGTCAAAGGACCGGGCGTGGTGGGCGAGCAGCCCATCCTGGCTCAGGGCCAATCTTTTGAGTACACGTCGGGCTGTCCTCTTCCCACACCCTTTGGTTCCATGCGCGGCAGCTATCAGATGACCACGGCTGACGGAGAGCAGTTTGATGCCGAAATCAGCGAGTTTATTCTGCGCGAACCGCACGCCATGCACTAGGGAGCTCGAAGCGGACGGAACCCTCAGCCATGACCACACAAAAGA
Source organism: Binatia bacterium (assembly GCA_963664395.2). Classification (GTDB taxonomy): domain Bacteria; phylum Desulfobacterota; class Binatia; order Bin18; family Bin18; genus Bin18. The sequence continues at coordinate 2,098,919 of OY761159.2, forward strand.
GTAGTATCTCACTTTTCCCCCTCACCCCAACCCCCTTCGACTCTGCTCAGGACAGGCTCTCCCCTGGGGGGAGAGGGAGTAGAAGAATAGCGATTCCACTATGACTTCCTCGATTGGCTTTATTGGACTGGGCAGGATGGGCCTGCCTATGGCGCAACACCTGCTTGACGCCGATTTTTCACTCACGGTTTTTAATCGAACGGCCTCACGGGCCGACACTTTGCGCCAACACGGAGCGCGGTGGGCCAATTCTCCCCGCGAGCTGGCCGAGCAATCCGACATTGTGATCAGCATTATTGCTGATGATGCCGCGCTGCGGGCTATTGCGCTGGGTGAGGACGGCATTCTGGCCGGCCTCAAGCCGGACGGTATTCACGTTGATATGAGTACCGTCTCACCCGATATCACCAAAGAACTGACGCCGCGCTATCACGACCGGGGGACGCATTTTGTGGCCGCTCCGGTCTTCGGTCGTCCGGAGGCCGCGGCTGCGGCAAAACTGTGGATTTGTCCGGCTGGCTCAGCCGCGGCCATTGCCCGCTGCCGACCTGCGTTTGAGGCCATGGGTCAAGGGGTCATCGTAGTGGGTGAAGAACCCCACCTCGCCAACGTGCTCAAGCTGGTGGGCAACTTCTTTGTTATTGCCGCCATCGAAACCTTGGGCGAGGCGTTTACCCTGGCCGAAAAAGGCGGCTTACAAAATGAGACCGTTCTGGAGTTGCTCCGGGCGCTGCTGCCGGTCCCTCTGTTTCAAGGCTATGGCGACCGGATCGCAAAGCAGAAGTTTTCTCCGGCCGGCTTTGCGCTGGCGCTTGGCCTGAAAGATGTCGGGCTGATGCAAAAGCTGGCCAAAGATGTTTTTGCGCCTTTACCGCTGGCCGACCTGGCTGACAATCATTTGCGGGCCGCCTTTGCCAGAGGACGGGGCGACCTCGACTGGGGCGCTCTGGCGACCGTTATTCGAGAGATGGCCGGACTCCCGTCCGGAGCTGCAAGTAGCCCGTGCACGAAATAGGCGCACTGCAAGCACCCAGACAAGAGAGCGCTTGCTTGTACCTGCCTTCAAAGAGTAAACGTGTCCTTCAGTCGTACAAAGCTGTTGACACGTTTACTCTTTCTCCCCGTCCGCTGTTCAGCAGAGAAATGCACGCATGACAGCGGATCAGAAAAAGAGCCGGGCCCTGAAGATTGGTGCAGCTCTACTTGGACTTGGCCTGCTTGGGTTTCTCTTTTGGAAGATCGGCATTGCTGAGGTCGGGCAGCACCTGTACCACATTGGCTGGCTCGCCCCCCTGGTCCTCATCCCCCAGAGCCTTGTTGCGCTGTTTGATGCCAGGGGCTGGGGCTGTACCATGGTTGGCTCGGCGTCCGCCAGGCAGCTCTCCATTATTCAGCTCTCGTTCACCCGACTGGCCGGCGAGGCCATTAACAATCTGACGCCAACCGCGAATATGGGGGGCGAGGCAGTCAAGGTCTACCTCCTGCGACAATACGGCGTAACCTCCGATGTTGGTGCGGCGTCGGTTGTTGCTGCCAAGACCGCCCTCACCGTCTCCCAAGTCGCCTTTATTGTGATTGGCTTACCGTTCTTCCTGTATCGCCTGGATATCGGCTACCATGCGTGGTGGATATTCAGCGCCGTTTTTGTCCTCGCGTACGGATTTGTGATGATCCTCGTTCGCTGGCAGCGGCGGGGAATCGTCGAAAAATTCGTCGGTTGGCTCCAGCGGCGCTTTCCTCGCTGGAGCCGCTTGGCGCACTGGCAGGAACGGGCCAAACAAATTGATGTACATCTCTTTCATTTGTACGACGGAGACGCCAAGGATTTCATTGCCGCCAGCCTGTATCACTTTCTGGGGTGGGCGGTTGGGGCGGTAGAAGTCTATGTTTTTTTTACCTTAATCGGCACCCAAGCCAGTTGGATGGACGCCCTCATCATTGAAACCATGATTCAACCCATTACGGCCGCGGCGTTGATAATCCCCGGCGCGTTGGGGGTGCGTGAAGCGGGCGGGGTATTCCTGTGCCGTCTGCTTGGTATTGGGGAGGGCGCCGGCCTGACGCTCATGATCCTCAAGCGGGCGCGAGAGGCCGTCTACAACCTGATCGGATTGATCATCCTGGCCCGAGCCGGGTATTCCTTCTTTCCGGACAATGAACAATCCTCCGGCTAGAATTCGAACCCGGCCCGCAGATAGTAGAATCCGCCGTTGAAACCGGAGGGTGAGGAGTGGGGGTATTTTGCACCAAGAATCCGCGCGTGTGGATTTCTGGCCGGATATTGATCGAACAGGTTTTCCGCACCAAAGGCCACGGTTGCCGACTCCATGACCGGCAGGTTCATAAACGTGTACGACAGTTCCGCGTCCACGAGCCAGCGTTCGCCGGCGTCGATCGGCATGGTCGGGTTTCCATTCGCATCAGCGTCGGTGATATGCGCTTCAAAAAAGCTGTCGTAGAAATGCAGCCGGGTCAGGAAGCGCCACGGTCCGTAGCGGTGATCGGCCGTCAGTGAGAAACGGAATTCGGGCAGGTTTTCTTCGAGTTGGAGTACGCGCGTATTATTGATGATTTCAGGATTGCGGCTATCGACCTTGGTGTCGTTCCAGTTCCCGACTAAGGTAAACAAGGTCTCACCAGCAACCGTCTCCAGCGGGTAGGTCGCCACCATATCGACCCCTTGGGTGGTCGTGTCGAAGGCGTTGGTGAAGAACCGCGCCTTTGAGCCAGGCACGGCTGAAACCCCCCGGGCCAGGAGTATTGCGGTATCACTGGCAGTCAAGGGGAGAGAACTGCTCTGCGCGACGCGATCCTGCACCTTGATGCGGTAATAGTCGACGGTGACGTTAAGGTTGCCCAGGCTGAACACCGTGCCCACGGAATAGTTGACCGATTTTTCCGGCTCCAGCCCTTTGCCACCCTTCAGAACCGAGATCGGGTGGTCCGGGGGCAACGTGGCTTCATCTACCAGTCTTCCTTCGGCGAAATTCGTCGACACGACCTCGAGGTTGGCCTGTCCCACGGTCGGGGCGCGAAACCCCGAGCTGACCGAGCCGCGCAGGGCCACAGCTTCCAATAGCTGCCAACGCGCGGACGCCTTGCCGTTCAGCGTATCGCCGACTTTTTCGTGATCCTCATACCGCCCGGCGAGGCCGATGGTCAGGTTTTTGATTACTTCGGCTTCCAGGTCCAGGTAGCCGGCATAACTGCCCCGGTTGAACGTTCCCGCCGTATCCGCCCTGAAGCCCTGAAAGCCATTGGAACCGATGCCGAAGCCCTGTCGCGCGAGGCCGTTGGGGCTATCGTCTATAGACCAGGAGTTCTTGCCCCCGGCTTTGATCTCAAACTCTTCCTCGCGGTATTCCAGCCCAAAGGCGAAGTTCAGCGCCGAGTAGAATAACCCCACATCGAACGGTCGGGAAATATCCACGTTAAACACCTTGTCGAACTCCCGGTAGCCGCCCGGTTTGTACGAGGTCGGAATCGCGGTTCGCAGGCGGGCGAGCTGGGGATTGATGGTGTTATGCATGAAAAAGTCCACGCTGTTATGGCCAAAGCTGGCACTGGCGTCATAATACCAGCCATTGAGCAGCGCGTAGGCGCTCTCGACCTCTCCGCGCAGCCCAAAGGCGATGCTCCAGTCCTGCACATAGCCACCGAAACGCGGTGTGAACCCGCCCGGAAAACGCTCGTTAAAGGCGAAGCAGTGGGCAGGCAAGCCCGCCAATGCCGTGGCGTAGTCGGCCGCCGGGTTCTTTGCAATTGGAGGACAGCCACGACGGGCGTCCGACAGATCGGCGACCAAGAGATTCTCGCCGCCATCGAAGATCCCGCCGCGGGTGTTGGGGTTACGGAAGAAGAAGCCGCCCTCGACCTTGCGCTCCGCATAGTTGCCGAACGCATACAGCCGGCTGTTGAGGTCCTCCAGGTCGAGGCCCAGGTTGCCGAAGAATTTATAGTCGTACCGCACTTCCGGCGCACCCCAGATCTGCGCCGCCGGCTGCCGGACCTCCGTATTGCCCGCTTCAATTAAGCCCCGGGCGTCACCGCGCTGTACGCTGCGACTGGTCTCGTCCGCATTGGTGAACTCAAAGCTAAAGTTGGCAAAGCCGTTGTCGGTCAGCGGCAGGCCGAGATTAGCGGCCACATTCACCTTGTCCCCGTCGCCGTGGTAGTTCTGCCCGTAGCTCGTCTGGACCCTCAGGCCCTCCCGGTCTTCGCGCAGCTTGAAATTCAAGATACCGGCGATGGCGTCCGAGCCGTACTGGGCCGCCGCTCCGTCGCGCAGCACTTCGATGCGGTCGAGCGCGATGGCTGGGATGACAGAAATGTCGGGCCCATGGGAGCCGTCCGAAATGCCAAACCCCCCAAAAAGATGGACAACCGAGGCACGATGCCAGCGTTTGCCGTTGACCAGGACCAGGGTGGAGTCGGGCGGCAGCCCGCGCAGGTTGGCCGGCCGAACGAGGGTCGAGGCGTCGCTGATGGGCTGCCGGTTGACGTTATAGGACGGCACGGTCGCGGACAGCAGCGAGTCCATGTCTCGGATGCCGTAGGTCTGCAAGTCTGCTCCCTGAATGATATCTACCGGCACCAGCGAATCCTGGGCCGAGCGCCCCTGAAGACGCGAGCCCAGCACCGGGAGGGCTTCTAAGACGTAGACCTCGTCTGGTCGCTCGGCGACCGGTTGGGCTTCACCGGCGGCCATGTCCTGCGGCTCGGCGGCTTGCGCCGGCGTGGCTCCCAAGCAGATGCCCAGAACGATCAGCAGACCGTAGGTCCTCATGCTCGATTTCTCTATCACTTCTCTTTCTTATGGGGCGACAGGAATCAAACAAAAAGAGGGATGGGTTCACACCCATCCCTCTTTTTGCAACCATGTTTATCAGACTGTGCTTAGAACTCGAAGCCGGCGCGCAGGTAGTAGAAACCGCCGTTGAAGCCGTACGGTGAGGTTTCCGGGTATTTCAGACCGGCATCAGACGCTTTCGGGTTTCTGCGCGGATATTGGTCGAACAGGTTTTCCGCGCCGAATGCGAAAGTTGCCGCCTCCATGAACGGCAGGTTCAGGAAGGTGTACGAGAGTTCCATATCTACCAGAAGGCGCTCGCCGGCATTAAGGCCGAAACTGCCATCGGTCGGGTAGTCGCGGAAGTCGTCGTAGTAGTACAGCCGGGACAGGAAGCGCCACGGCCCCCAGTTGTGATCGGCCGTCAGCGAGAAGCGGAACTGTGGCAGGCCCTCTTCGATTTGCCGTACAAGCTTATCACTGATGAACTCCGGGGTACGGCTGTCCACCTCGGTCTGGTTCCAGTTCCCGACCAGCGTGAATTGGGTGAAGCCGGCAACCGATCGCAGCGGATAGGTCGCCACGACGTCGACACCCTGGGTGGTGGTGTCGAAATCGTTGGTATAGAAGCGGAGCACCGAGATCTGATTCGGCCCAACTACCGCGTCGAATTCCGCCCGGGTAATGCCCCTATTGGCGAGTTCTTCCGCAACATTAAATCGGCTGCTACGGACGATGCGATCCTGCATCTTGATACGGTAGTAGTCGACGGTGACATCGACATCGGCCACGTTGAAGACAATGCCCGCCGAGTAGTTGACGGATTTTTCTGGAGTCAAATCGCTGGCGCCGAAGAAGGCCGAAGCGGGATGGTAGCCAGGAAAGGTTGCGTCGTCTATCAACATGCCGTCTTGAAACGAAGTGGTGATTTTGTTCACGTTGGCCTGACCGGGCGTCGGAGCGCGGAAACCAGAGCTGATCGCACCGCGCATGGCAAGCATCTCCAGCATCTGCCACCTGGCCGACACCTTACCGTTGACGGACTCGCCGATCGGCGCGTCAAAGTTTTCGTACCGCCCGGCCACGCCGATGGTGACAGATCTAATCACCTCGGCTTCCAGGTCCATGTACAGGGCGTAGTTGTTCCGTTGGTAGTCGCCGACAATGCTGGGTCCGAATCCGGTAAACCCGTTCGAGCCGACACCGAGCCCCTGAGGTCCGAATCTGTCAAAATCGGAAGACCAGGAGTTTTCGTCCCCGAGTTTCACCTCGTACTCTTCGATGTGGTACTCGAACCCGAACGCCATGTTCAGGTCGGAGTAGAAGATACCGACATCAAACGGTTTGGAAATATCCAGGTTAAACGTCTTCTCAGACTGGGAGACGCCGCCGGGCCGGTACTCAGTTGGGATGCCGGTCCGCATATCGGCCAACTGCGGGTTGATGGTGTTGAGCATGAAGTAGTCAACGCTGTTCTCGCCGAAGTACGCGCTCACGTCGTAGTGCCAGCCGTTGAGCAGCGAGTAGCCGCTCTCCAGGTTTCCGGTCAGGCCGAAGGCGATGCTCCAGTCCTGCACGTAGCCGCCGAAGCGCGGCGTGAACCCGCCGGGAAACCGATCAATGAACGAAAAGCAGTCCGGGCCGTTCCCGGAGACTTCCCCAAACTGGGGAACGTTGCCTCGGATGGGAATGTCACGGCAGCCGCCGGACCTGCCGTCGCGCGACAGGTCAATCACCTTGACGGATGGCGTGCCATCCTCAAGAGGGTCACCCTTGAACACACCGCTACGGGTGTGGGGATTCCGAAAGTAGAAGCCGCCTTCCACCTTGCGCTCGGCATAGTTGCCGAAGGCGTATAGCCGGGCGTTGATATCCTCCAAGTCGAGGCCCAGGTTGCCGAAGAATTTATAGTCGTACTGCACCTCGGGCGCGCCCCAGATCTGGGCCGCGGGCCGTCGTACGTCGGTATTGCCGGCCTCAATCAAGCCTCGTGCGTCGCGGCGCTGCACGCTGCGGCTGGTTTCGTCCGCGTTCATGAACTCGAAGCTGAAGTTGGCAAAGCCATTCTCGGCCAGCGGCAGGCCGAGATTGGCGGCGACTTTCACCTTATCGCCGTCCCCGTGGTAGTTCTGGCCGTAGCTCGTCTGCACCGACAGGCCCTCGGTGTCTTCCCTCAGCTTGAAGTTCATCACGCCGGCAATGGCGTCCGAGCCGTACTGGGCGGCGGCCCCGTCGCGCAGTACTTCAATCTGCTGCAGGGCGATGGACGGGATGGTAGAAATGTCGGCCCCCTGTGACCCCCTGGAATTAGGGGCACCCAGGAAATTGATCACCGACCCACGGTGGCGGCGTTTGCCGTTCACCAGCACCAAGGTGGAGTCCGGCGGCAGACCGCGCAGCGTGGCCGGCCGGGAGAAGGTGGCCTCGTCGCTGATGGGCTCCTGACTGACGTTGTAGGACGGCACGGATGCGGACAGGAGCGAGTTCATGTCCCGGATGCCATACGTCTGCAAGTCTTCCCCCTGAATGACGTCCACCGGCACCACGGAATCCTGGGCCGAGCGGCCCTGCACCCGGGAGCCGATCACCCTGAGTTCTCCGAGTTCCAGGACTTGCTCTTGCGGCTGCGCGTCTTGCGCTCCGACCGGCTCTTGCGGCTCAGCGTCTTGCGCGCCGACCGCAGATGCTCCCGTCAAGGCTAGTAAACCCACCAGAAGAAAAGATTGCCAACCCTTCGGCTTATTCATACAAAACCCCTCCTATTCGGGGTAACATTCCTACTAGCCTTTAAGGTATAAAAAAAACAAGGCGCTTACGATAGTGTCTCAGTTTGAGAATTGCTACCCAGTAAAGAAACAGCTTATGCGCTATCCCTACTCATGCATCCAGAATGTATATATTCTATATCTTGATATATACAAGTCGTGTGGCGTCTGTCCCTCCCCACTCCGCCATTCAGAGTGAGGCAGTATTTGAAACACTACTCGCTTTCCTTCTTTATTCGCATGTGTATAATACCATCCCCTTGGGGGAGGTGCTCACGCTCATAACATGCCGCGGCAGGGAAGGAGAGAAGCACGATGCGTACATTGTTTTTAAATCCGCCTGCATATGAAAACTTTGACGGTGGAGCGGGTTCACGCTATCAGGCGACTCGTGAGGTCTGGTCGTTCTGGTATCCAACCTGGCTGTGTTATCCGGCCGGCATGATCGAGAATAGTCGCGTTCTGGATGCTCCGCCCGAAGGATTAAACCAGGCGCAGACCGTTGAGATCGCCAAAGAGTACGACCTTATTGTGTTGCACACCAGTACGCCGTCGGTGAAGCTGGACGCGCGTACCGCGGAGCTGATCAAAGAAAAAAATCCGGATTGCCACATCGCGTTTGTAGGCGGCCAGGCCACGGCTGAGCCGGAGCAGACCTTACAAATCTCTGAAGCCATCGATATTGCCGCTCGGAGAGAGTTTGACTACTCGATGAAAGAGGTCGCCGAGGGACGGGACTGGAAAGACATCTGCGGCATCAGCTACCGCAAGGATGGACACATCCATCACACCCTTGAACGTCCCGCGCTTACCAATGCAGAGCTCGACCAACTGCCCTTTGTCACCCAGATTTATAACCGCGATTTGGACTTCCGTAAGTATAACAGTCCGTATTGCCAGTACCCGTATGTGTCGTTGTATACCGGACGGGGGTGTCCTGCGCGCTGTACGTTTTGTTTATGGCCGCAGGTGACCACCGGCCATTCCTACCGCACCCGCTCGGTTGGCAATGTCATTGAGGAAGTGCAGGAAATGAAGCGTCTCTTTCCCGGCATGAAAGAGGTCTTTTTTGATGATGATACGTTTACGGCCGACCCGAAACGGGCGCGTGAAATCGCAAAAAAAATGGGCGCCCTCGGCCTGTGCTGGTCTACCAACGCGCGCGGGAATGTTGATTACGAGACCCTCAAGGTGCTGAAAGATGGCGGGCTGCGGCTGTTTGTGGTCGGTTATGAGTCCGGGAATGCCGCCATTCTCAAGAATATCAAGAAAGGCGTAGCCCTCGAAACCTCGCGGCGTTTTACTCAGGACTGCCACACGCTCGGCATCTTGATCCACGGCACCTTTATCCTGGGCTTACCGGGAGAAACCCGTGAGACCATGCAGGAGACCATGCGTTTCGCCCGGGAGATGAATCCGGAAACCATTCAGGTCTCTTTGGCTTCACCCTATCCTGGCACCGCCTTTTACGATTTTGCCCTCGACCACGGCTACATCAAAGCCGGCGATCTGGTGGGCGAGTCGGGCTATCAGAAATGCGTGATTAACTATCCGAACCTGTCTGGGGAGGAAATTTTTGAAACGGTTGAGAAATTTTACCGTTCGTATTACCTCCGCCCACGCTACATTTTCAAAGCCGTGAAAAAGATGGCGCGGGACCCGGAAGAGCGGAAACGGATGTGGCAGGAAGGCAAGGATTTTTTCCGCTCCATGCGGAAACGGCGGGAGATGAATATCGCCTCTTCCCCGGCTGCCTAATGCGCCTCCTCCCTCTCGGGAGGAGGCCGTGTCTGTACTCAATGTCCCTTATCATATTCTGGCTCCTATGCGGCCTCCTGTGTATTGCCCTGCTCTATTACTTTTTTAGTGTGTACGCGGCTTGGCGTTTTTTTCGCCCGAGGAGGGGCAGCCGGCCGGTTGCCCCTCCATATCTCACCACCCTTCCCCCAGTCACTATTCTCAAGCCGCTCAAAGGCGCACCGTCCGACCTGTACGACAGCCTGGTAAGTTTTTGTCGACTCGATTATCCAACCTTTCAGATCATGTGTGGCGTACGTGACCCCAATGACCCGGCGATTGCCATAGTCACGAAAGTGCAGCACGACTTTCCCCGGTGCGATATTGCGCTGGTTGTTGAACCCCAGGTGATCGGGACCAATTACAAGGTCAGCAGCCTGCATCATCTGACGCCGCAGATGAAGTATGACTATCTCGTCATTACCGACAGTGATGTTTGTGTTGAGCCGAATTACTTGCAGACGATTATCCCCCCCTTAACGAGTCCTGAAACGGGCTTGGTCACGTGTGTGTATCGCGGCGGCTCCGCGCAACCACTGCCGGCCCTGCTGGAATCGCTCATGATCAACACGGTTTTTACCCCCCAAGTCGTAGTCGCCAGCCAAGTCGAACAGCCGTCGTATGCCTTTGGGGCAACCATGGCGCTCAAACGCACCTGCCTCGAAGCTATTGGGGGATTTGCACGGCTGTCTGATTATCTGGCGGATGATTATTATCTTGGGTATCTCATTGCCCAGGCTGGGTATCAGATTCGAGTCCTCCCCACCGTTGTTGAGACCCGTCCCGATGCGGGATCGCTGAGCGACTTGTTTCACCATCAGTTACGCTGGGCGCGGACGCAACGCAACTGCCGTCCCAGCGGGTATATCAGCACATGTGTGACGTTTGGCACTGTCTGGGCATATGTGGGCCTGCTCTGTTTTTGGTCGTCTGTAGAGATGACTATTCTCGCCCTCAGCGTCATTGGGGTACGTCTCCTGACGGCAGCCCTTACGAGCACGGCCTTTCTGCAATCGACCCTGCCGCTCCCTGCCATTCTGCTGACCCCACTCACAGACCTCCTCTCTTTTGTGATCTGGTGTGTCAGCTTGCAGGGCGACACCGTCCAATGGCGCGAGTATACCTTTCGGGTCCACAAGGATGGTCGAATGGTCCGCGTCAGTTAACCGCCAGTTCCTTCACTTAACGTAAGGGAGGGCGTTGTAATTCACGAGCCGAATATTCTCTTCTGCGGCCGCCACCCGCACCGTCGGACTTGTGAGCGCCGCAAGCTCAACGTCTCTTTGATACGTTGGCGTCCAGCGTTCGACCTCGGGACAGGGTAGGAAGGCCGGGTGGCAGTACAGCTCCGTTACGCCGGCTTGGAGTCGCGGAAGCAGGCCGAGCAGGTAAGATTCATCCACAGCGCCACTTTGATGCAGGCCAAACAGATGATCCGGGTGCAGAATAAAAGCATTATGCAGCTTTTTCTCTGTCGTTCGAGCCAGAGATGTAAAGACAACGGACTCCCAGCGTTTCCTCAAGGCATGGCGCGGATCGAGCGTCAGGCTGGTCGTCAGGTCTTCTCGGGTCAGGCGTATGGCAGGAATATGGTATTCCTGTGCGAGTGCCAGGAGAGCGTCCATAACGACTGGATGCATATGGATATTGAGATGTCCATCAACATGGGACAGGGCTAAGCCCGTTTCCAGAAAACGTTCAAGCTGGGCTCGGCACTCGGCCTGGACCTCTTCCCGCGCCCGGCGGGAGAAATAATACTGCAATCCGGCCCGGATTGGATCGCGGGTAAAGTCTCCCTCGCTATCGATGATCACGCGGAGGTGCTGTCGGGAGAGAGCAGCCCGTCCCTGGACTAATGTCACATGCAGTCCAACCCCGAGGCTGGGTGTCGAGCAGGCAAGCTCGACCGCTTCCTCCCAGGCCGGAGCAGTGACCATGAGGCTGGTATTCGTCAGAATGCCCTGCTGATGGGCGCGCAGTATGCCGGCATTGACCTGAGCGGACAGGCCGAAGTCGTCCCCGTTGACGATCAGATAGCGGGCGACACGGACGGGAGCAGGCATAGCTCAGGCCGAGCGGGTGGCCAAGTCAAACGCGTCGAGCCGTTCGATAGCGGGCAGGATGTCGCGTTCGGCGTGTTCGAGGTCTTGCGGAAAATCGATTTCCGTCCAGGGCAGGTCGTCAACCTGCTCAAAGCCAACCTGGTGCTGGGCCAGAAACACCGGGAAGGCTTCTTCATGCTCAATCGTGTCTCGACCCTGAGCCACACAGTCATCGAGAATAGAGCGCAGCAGCGGCACCGCGTCTCGCGCGACCTTGAGAAAACCGACCGACTCGCCAATCAGGTCGTAATCGCCCGCGCCGCCCCGGATGATCGTCAGCACCCGCCCGGCGCGGGTGAGCAGCATTTGTTCTTCGCCGCTATTTTCGGAGCTCGCATCGAGTAAAAAACAGCTGGCGTGCGGGGATTGCACCAAGCGTTGCAGCAAACGCACCGGGAAGAGCACATCGGCATCCATGATAAGCAGGTCAGTGTCGAACTCTTTGCGCGCGCTCCAGAGAGACAGGATGGCGCCCTTTTCGTACTGCGCGTTCCTGATGTAGCGCACGGACACCGCGCCGTAGCGCTCGCCGATTTCTTCGACAATCATGTCCCCACGATAGCCTATCACGATCACTGCCTCTCTGACTCCAGCGGCTCCGAGAGCAGCCAGGGTGCGTTCGAGCAGGGTTTTTCCGCCGACCGCTATCAAACATTTGGGCCGGTGGTCGGTGAGGGCCTTAAATCGTTTGCCAACCCCGGCCGCGAGGATAATCGCCTTCATATACTTCCGCCTGGCCTCCCGCCTGACAGCACGTCTTTGAGGGCGTCAAGAAAACGCCGAAAATCGTCCAGGGTCAGATGTCCCATGTTTGCGACTCGGAAAATATCGGTTCGGAGCTTTCCCTGCCCCTCGTAAATGACAAAGCCCTGTTGTTTGAGACCGTCATGTAAGCCCGGATACGAAGTGCCCTGGGGCAGGAGCAGAGAGGTCAGGGAGTTGGAACGGAGTTCCGGGGGAAGGAGGAATTCGAGTCCGAGTTCGGCAAAGCCGTCGCGCAGGAGCTGGGCGGCGCGACGATAGCGTTTTATCCGTCCTGCCGGCGTTTCCTCCAGGAGTTCATCCAGGGCCGCATCGAGCGCATACCAGGCCGGGATGGCTGGCGTAAATGGAATACTCCGGCGTTCTTGCGCTTCCCAGTACAGCGGTAGATGGAGATACAACGAACGGCGGGGATAGTCCTGCATAGCCGTCATGACTTCGTTCCGAACCAACACAAAGGCGACACCCGGCTGGCCTTGGACGCATTTGTTGGCCGTACAGGCACACAGGTCCACACTGTCGCGCACGACATCGAGGTTTTCACCACCAAGCGCGCTCACCGCGTCAAGCAGAAACAGTCGGCCCGCCTGACGCACAACAGCGCCAATTTCAGTCACGGGATTGAGCAGGCCGGTTGTGGTCTCATGCTGGACCACGGTCACTGCGGCGATAGCGGGGTCGTTCCTCAGGGTGGCTGCAATCTGATCCGGGTTCGGCGCTTCGGTCCAGGCATAGGTCAATTCTACGGTCGGGATACGGTGGGCTTCGGCCATTTGGCGCATCCGGTCGCCATAGACCCCGTTGTTAATCACTAAGAGTTTCTCTCCCTCCGCCAGCGCCGACGAGACCATGGCCTCGACCGCCAGGGTGCCTGAGCCGCTCACCACCACCGCGGTATAGCCCTGCGGGGCAAACGCCTGCAGGAGCTTGGTTCGAACCGCAGCCAGAAGGTCGGAAAACTCTTCTTCCCGATGGCATAGGTCTCCACGCAGGAGAGCCTGCCGGACACGCGGAGAAACGTTGACGGGGCCGGGATTCAGAAGGATGTATTGCTGCATAGCTTTAGCGGGGAAAGATACAGAATAGGGATAGAGACTCTATCTCCCTTCTCTATCTCCCTTCTCTATCTCCTCCATAAAGCGACTGACGATCTGCCGTGGCTCGTGCGTAATCCGACCAATCTTACGCTCTTCCCGGTCCGGCTCAATTTTAATCAGAAGAAATGACGGCCCATTTTTTTCGGACAGATCTCGTGCCAGCAGGTCCCGCGCGGCCGCGCGCAGTTGGTCGGCATCCTCCGCGCGGCGCACGTCAGCATAGCCGCTCGCGCGCGCCACTGCATCAAGCGCAACGCGACTGGAAATAGTCGGCTGGTTTCCCGTCGAACCGTAGGCTTCGTTGTCAAAAACAAGATGCACCAAATTACGCGGCTGCTGCGCTCCGATCAACGCCAGTGAGCCCATATTCATTAAGACATTGCCATCCCCGTCAAACACGACAACACGCCGCTCAGGTTTACTCAGGGCCACGCCGAGCGCAATGGACGAAGCCAGGCCCATTGAGCCAATCATATAGAAATTGCCGGGACGATCTTCAAGATTGAAAGACTCGCGAGAGATAAACCCATTCGCATGGACAACCAGGGCGTCCTGCAAAACAGGCACAACCACACTCAGTGCCCGCGCTAGATTCATGCGGCGACTCCGGGCGGGAGGACGAGCGCCGTCGGACGGCTCGTCTGCTTCAGGGTCGAGGCCGCCCAGACGATAGCCTCCTCAAGGGTCGGCTCTTCAAGCACTCGATACGGAATCTTCAAGGTGGATAACAGCTCGGGCAGAATGTCTCCCATAATGATATGCTCCGGCGCGTCCTTGCCCTGATACCCGCGCCACGTGATCAGCAGCAGACAGGGCAAGTCATAGATCAAACTGAGAGAGGACAGCGCATTCAGGCAGACCCCCAGGCCCGAATTCTGCATGATGACAACGGGTTGTTTGCCGGCCATATAGGCTCCCGCCGCCAGACCCACCGCCGCATCTTCGCGCGTCTCGGCAATATAGCCGCCCCGTTCTTCAAGCGTGGCAATTACGCCCTTGACCAAAGAGCAGGGCACACCGGTGAAAAAGTCAAATCCGACGGCGCTGAGGTGTTGAACAAAGTCTGGTCCGCTGATCATAGGTGGTGAGACTCCAAGCTCCAGAATATCCGAATAAGGGCTCTGCAAGAACTCTACAAGAACTCTACAAGAACTACGATAAGTCCCCTTGGGCTGAGTCTTGCACAGAGAGTTCCGGAGCGACGGCATCTGACTCCTGCCCGATTCTTTCCGGCCGGTAGAGAAGCAGCGGTAAGACTACAATGGACGCGATAAGGACACTACCTACCGCCAGGGTAAGCAGGAGGCCCATACTGAAAATACCATAGTATTGAGCGACCATGAGACTGCCAAACCCGACCATGGTCGTCAGCGAGAACAGGACAACCGCCTGGCCGGTACTTCCGGCAATCAAGTTGGCGACCGAGCCGTCACTTCCCTCTCGGAAACGATGGACGAGATGGATGCCGTTCTCCACGCCGATGCCAATAATCAGGGGCGCTGCAACCATATTGGCCAGATTGAATTGCACGCCCCCCAGCCACATCAGTCCCGCGGTCCAGATCATACCAAGACCGAGCGGCAGGACGGCCAGCAGTGCATCCCCGACACGTCGCAGGGCCAGAAATGTGACGACCAGGATAGCGAGGAAGGCATACCAGGCAGCCTCAACATAGCCGTCCTTCATCGCCCCAATAGACTCATAGCCAATAATCGGGGAGCCGGTGACATCTGGGTCAACGGTGCGCAACTGCCGAATGAACTCCGTCAGGGGCTCGCGCTCCCAGATGTTTTCTTTGGGATAGATCTGTAAAAGAAACCGCTGGCCGTCACTGCTGACAAAGCGGCTGCGCAACTGAGGCGGGACATCGGCAAATGTGATCGGACCAACCGGAGACAGGTTCTGACTGAGGAGAGACCATTTATCCTGAAAGTCGAGAAACAGGGCGTTCTGAAAAAGGGTCAGGCTCTGTTGGGCGTTGTGTACCGGCAGCGTTCGGAGGGTTTCAAAAACGGCCAGGAGATGTTGGCGCGCCTCGTGCAGGATCGTCTCACCGCCATTTTCCTGGGTACGAATTTTGAGTCGAAGTTTATCAAGGGTGCGTTCGAGCTGCCGGACCTCTACCGCGCGGGGAGCGTTGCGGAGCGGGGGCAGAGTACTCAGCAGCGGGCGGATCGCTGCGAGGAGAGGGAGGCGTTCCTGTTGTCCGTCCGGAATCAGCGCGGCAACGCTTTCAACGGTCTCCACGCTGGGCAGCGCGGCAAATGCTTGGGCCTTTTGACGCGCAGCTTCGGGCGTGGGAGCCGTCGCCAAGGCATTCCAGGACGAGCGTTCGGAGTTTTCAATAATACGCTTTTCCCACTCAACCGACTCGGTGCCGTGGGCTTGGAGGTTCAGCAAATTATAGTCAAAGGAGACCCACGGCAGAGCCAGGAGTCCCGCCGCCGTTCCAAGTCCGGCGATCCAGAAGAGAACACTTCTCTTCTGTTCGACGTACTTGCCCAACCCGGAAAAAGTTGTCCGTAGGACTCTCGGCTGTGCTACGGAAGCATCGAGAATCACCTGCTGGTTCGATTTGATATTCTCGATACTGCTGACGGAAACCCGCCACGGCCAGAACGAGTCCATCCCTACGATCAAGGCTGGCAGGAAAGTGAGGACGGCGAGAACAGACAGCAGGATACCCCCGCCCGAAATGATGCCGAGTTCCTGAACCCCGCGAAAGTCGGCCAGTATGACCGAAAAAAAGGCCAGCGCCGTGGTCAACGCGCCCGCAATAATACTGGGCACAGTCTGTTCAAACACGATCGTAATAGCCTCGGCTTGGTCTTTTCCTTTGCCGCGCTCTTCCTCATAGCGCGTCATAAAGTGGACCCCAAAGTCGTCGGCCAGGCCGAGCAGCATAGGGGCGATAAAGACGGTAATAATCGTGAGATGACCGACTGAGAGAGTCACAAAGCCCAGCGTCCAGCTCAGACCGATCATGAGCGCCGAGATAATGCAGAACGGATGCCGAATGCGGCGGAAAAAGAGCAGGTAGAGGAGCGCAATACCGGACAGCGATACGACCGTTGCCACTGCCGTATCGTGCTGGGCGCTGAGCATTTCATCATTGCCCAGTGCTTTTGTTCCCGTTACACCGGCATCCAGACCAGGAAATTCCACTTTGAGATCAGTAATCGCCTGCCGAATAGCAGCCATTGAGTCTTGGAGGTCATTGAAGCCCGCAGCTGCATCTTCTTTCGCCTCAACCATGAGGAACATGTATTTGCGATTCTCGGTAATCAGGAAGCCCTCATCATCGAGCTGTCCGGTACCCCCAAAAAACTCGGCCCAGGGAGAACGGTAGCGGTAGTCTTTGCCATTCAACGCCCGCGCGCTCTCTTGTAACAGCGCGTTCAGAAAGGACAGCTGAGAGTCAGAGAACTCGCCCGACTCTTCATCTGTTGCTGTTCCCAGCCCGAGGAGATCCTCAACTAGATGCGAAACAACGGCGCTACTGACCTGGGTGTTAATCGCCTCGAACAGGGTATTCAAGCCAGGGTTCGCAAGCAGCTCATGAATAATCTCTTGAGAGTCTTCAAGACTCCGCCGTAAATCACGCAGATTCTCGGGCGACAGGTACAGCAGCTTTTTGCCTTCCAAGGAGGAAACATCGACCCGGTAAAAAATCTCAGCAATATGCTCCCGCTCTTGGGCGAGTCGTTCACCGAGGCGAGTAACAAAGGCTTTGCCTTGCGGGATGTCTTGCGGTTCAACAACAACGACGACCTGATCCAGGCCGATAAACTCTTCGGAATATTCCTCATCGAGTTGCAGGTAGCGCTTTTCGGTCGAAATCAGATCATTGCGGCCAGTCACGAGTTCGAGATGCTGCGCTGTGTAAATTGACGCCGCAACAGAAATAAGGAGACAGAGACTCAGGATAGTCTTTGCGTACGCAACCACACCCTGGGCGCACGCGCGCAGGACGCGTTTTTCCAGGGCACCCAAGCGCTGTTTCAAAGATGGGGGGATTGCCGGCACAGATGGAGTCTCCCTGGGAAGTGGGGGTTAGGGATTGGGGGTCGGGGTGAGGGCCTCATTATCAATCTTCTGCTGCATACGCTTCACCAGCTCTTCATACGACTGTTTGGACATAAGCGCTTGGACTTGTTTGCGCAGGTTACCGGCCATACTCACCCCGTCAAGCCGGACATCCCAAATCTTCCACACGCCCTCCGATTGATTGAGCCGAAAACCGATGTCAACGCGACCTTCGTCAGGATTCACTACCGAGACCTCGACAAGGGCCTCATTCCCGCTCAGTTGCGTGTCGCCGTATTCGAATTGAATCTCGGCAAGAAATTCCGACGCTCTCGGATAGGCGAGCTCGCGCAGCAAGCGCACGAGGAGGCCGCTAAAATCCTCCTGCTTCTCTTGGCCGAGGGTGTCCCAGTGCGGTCCCATCAGCCAGCGCGCAAGTTGGGCAATTGCCAGGTTTTTTTCGATTTCTTCCTTCGTACAGGGCGGCGGGGCTGAGGGAGAGCCCAATTCCTGACCGCACGATTGCATGGCAGAAAGCAGCCGTTTGGTCACGTCGGCCGGAGAATCTGCCCAGCCGAGCTGAGGGAAAAGGATACATATCGTCAAAAGAAGAGTTTTTCCCACCATAAAGCTCCTCGATACGCCAACCACTGTCTTTCTAATCTTTTCAATTTCAATAAGGAAAGGGATGTCAGTTCTTATGACGCACACACGAGGCGCGCGGAACGGGACTCTCTCTCCCAGAGGGAGAGGGAATACCACCCAATCCCTACTCCCCAATCCCGAGACCCGCGGATTATTCTGCGACTTGCCTCTCCCGATTTTGCAGGTAGAAGTCCTGCACCGCACTGTACAAATCAAGGGAAAAACGGTTCACACTCTCGAAGAGTTCAAGATTGAGCGAGCGTTCGTTGACCGCGTCTGTTCCCGTTGTTCCAGCGTCCGTTGCCACAATTTCCGTTGGGGATAAAAAGTATGATCTCGGGTCCATGGCTCCGTCGGCTACTCGGCCAATGGCATCACGGAGCGTGGAGGGTCCGATAAAGGGGAGTACCAGATAAGGGCCCGGTCTGACGCCATATTTTCCGAGCGTTTGGCCAAAATCTTCTTCGCTCTTTTCGATGCCGAATTTCTCTTTGGCGATATCAAAAAAGCCGAGCCCGCCAATAGTCGTATTGATCATAAAGCGGCCGGCTTCCCGTGCAGCGCCGTTCAGCTTGAGTTGAAAGAGGCTATTGGCGAAGCGAGGCACGACACTGATATTGTCGAAAAAACGGCGGACACCGAGCCGCGCATTCTCCGGCACAGCCCCGGCATAGGAACGCGCCACCGGTCTGAGGATATGTTCGTCCATCCAGATGTTGAAGGAGAACATCTTCTCATTAAAGGGTTCAAAAACGGACGGTTCGTAAGCCGGAGTGGTAGCGTCAAGGGTGTCCAGGGGGCCAGTCAGCCCTCCCTGAAATGCGCCATTCTGGGCAAAGGCTGAAGAAACGGTCAGCAAGCCAAGTCCGAGCATACTGACCACACAGAAAGCGGCAACAGAGAAAAAGCGTCTTTTTTGCATTGTTCTATACTCTGAATAGCGTCCTAGGCGTCCTTGGTTGGCAACAGAACAGTCGCCGTTCCAATGGCCCAGCGTTCTTCATCATCGTTCTCCATCCAGATATCGCACTCAGCAATATGCCGCTCTGCATCCTTCTGCGTGACAAAGCCAAGCAGGTGAATAGTACAGTCAGGCACGACCGGGCTGCGAAACGTCGTGCCGATCCGTGTAATCTGCGCCGCTTGGTTCCACTCGCTTATCAGGCGGGCCAGCAGCCCCATACTTAATACCCCAGGCGCGATCATGCCCGGCAAGCCCTCTTTGCGGGCGCCTTCATCGTCTGTGAAGCGGGGGAAATCCATGCCGACCGTTTTGGCGTACTTGCGGACGAAGTCTTTGGTCAGGAGCAGGTCAATGGGTGGCAACTCGTCGCCTTCTTCTATGTCTTCAAAATAGACTGTCTTCATCGCTGCATAATCCTGTGGTCAACAATGGCAACCTGCTCACCGTCCTGGTTGGTGATCTCATTCCGCAGGACGATGAAATACATGGAGCCACTGCGTCCGGTTTTCTCATAAATATCGTGTATGGTGCTGACCATTTTCAGCGCGTCACCGGGCCGGACCGGCGCAAAAATTTCAACATCACGTCCGCCATCAAAGCCGACCTTGCCAAAGCGTGGCATATGCTCGGGCGTCATTTTTTTGGGGCGGAAGCGGGTCACATAGGTCGGTGGCGCAACGAGACCGCCATGGGGTCCGTTCGCGGCAGCTGCTTCATCCGTGTAGAGTGGGTTGGTTTCTCCAAGCGCGTCCGCAAATTTCAGGATGTCTTCTTTGTCAACCGGCGGGAAGTCAGTTTCGTCAAACACCTGGCCTAACATGGACCGATCAAATTCAAGAGCCATGCGAGTGTCCTCTATGCGCCCCTATGCGCCATTAGCTGCCGGCCGCGCCGGGGCGCGCCGGACACGAAAATCAACCGGACGATAGCCACCGACTCGAAGCGCCTCAACCAACTCTTCCGTATTCGTAATATCTTTCTCAAACTCCGTAGCGCAAATCCCGACAAAGCTCACCAGATGGGCATCACTCCCACCAAAGGCATGGTAACCATACGAATTAATAAGCTCGGCCACGCGCTCGTTTTCGCCTTTTTTGCTCCCGCCGTTCAGGGCCTCGACGCCAACAACCCCCCGGAGTGGAGGGCGGTTTTCATAGTGCTCAATCAATCCAATAGTGGGCCGACCCGGGTGACACGGCATGGCAACACCGCCCAGGCGCGCCACTTCGTCAATCAACTCTTGGGCCCGCAGCCGCACGTTGGAGAAGTCGAAGCGTTGCAGCATAGCGTCGTTCACCCCATACACGAGAACGTGGCCGTACTCAGTCTCGACTTCCGCGGCTTTGAGGATCAGCATGCCATACTTATCTTCAAGCGCTCGGTAGTCACTGTGTGTGTCGAACTGGCGGTGCTCGGTCAGAACGATGCCGTCCAGCGGCCGTTCGTCTCGTTTGCGGGCCAGCCATTTGAGGTAGGCCTCAACCGGCGCACGGCTGTCGTCTGAGACTTCAGAGTGGAGATGGAGGTCAATTACTCGTGCCATTGAGGATGTTCCAGAGCCGGCTGTCTGGCCCGACTCTTCTGTCTCCTTTTGTCGAAGAGATTTTTTCCGGTTGCGGAATAGTGCCCTATAGTGCCAGAAGTGAACGATTGTGGCAATGCAAAGTGGGGAGGGGCAGCCGGCTCCTGTCCCTCCCCATTCCAGCATCAGGCGGTTATCAACAGGCTCCCAGGAAGACTAGGCGGTCGGTTTGAACAGCGGCACCGCAACCTCCGGCGTCACGTCCTCGAAGGTAACTTCGACCGGCATTCCTATGGTGACGCTCTCCGGGTCACAGTCCACGATGTTCGTCAGCATCCGCACCCCTTCTTCCAACTCAACATAGGCCATGACATAGGGCACTTTGTTGCGAAATCCCGAACTTTGATTCTGACGGGTGATGGTAAAGGTGTAGACTGTGCCCTTGCCGCTACAGCGTAGCCACTCAAAGTCCTGCGACAGGTCTTCGGGACAAAACGCCCGTGGATAGTAAAAGACCGTTCCACACCTGCGGCATTTCTGGACATACAGTTCGTGCCGGGCACAGGCTTCCCAAAACGGGCGCGACTCTTCATCTACCCGCGGAACCGGACGTTTCGATTTCTTTTGCTCATCAGCCATAATCAATTCCCCACTATCGGCATTATCGGCCTGCTGCCTAGACTCCGAGGACCAGAGAGGCACCGCTGTGCCGCAGCCCGAGTGTCCCGCCCGTTCCATGGCAAAAGGCGAGTGCACAATCTTTGACCTGGCGCTCCCCACACTCACCTCGCAGCTGCTTGACCGCTTCGATCACGAGAAAAATCCCGCGCATACCGGGGTGATTAGACGAGAGCCCCCCACCGTCGGTGTTAATCGGGAGCTCGCCGCCCAGACCAATACGACCGTTCTGGATATACGAGCCCCCCTCGCCTTTTTTGCAAAATCCCAGACTTTCCAAGGTCACACACACCGTAATGGTAAATGAGTCATAAATCATGGCCATGTCAAAGTCGGTATGACTCACGCCGGCACGCGCCATGGCCTTCGGGCCGGACTGCTTGGCAGCCGCGTCGGTAATATCGCGCATCCCAGCGCTGGTATGCGCACAGGCCTCTGCCGCACTGAGGATATGGACGGGCTTCTTTTTGAGATCGCGCGCCCGTTCAGCGGACGTGACAACCAGGGCGCCGCCGCCATCCGAGATCATGCAGCAGTCCAAGAGATGCAGCGGTGAAGACACCTCGCGCGAGGCGAGCACGTCGTCAACGCTAATCGGGTCACGAAACTTTGCATGTGGATTCAGGGACGCATGTTTGCGGGTGGTCACGGCAATCTCGGCCAGTTGCTCACTGGTTGTGCCGAATTCGTGCATATGGCGCTGCGCGGTCAGAGCGTAGTCGCCCACGGTTGTCGGGCCGTAGCAGCCCTCAAACTGTTCGGGCGGATCGCCGCTCCCGCCGCCTCCTGTGCCAACGGCAAAACGGTCTGAGGACCATTTGCTGCCGTATAGGATCAGGGCAACATCGCAGTAGCCGGCGGCAATCGCCGCCGCCGCGTGAGCCGTATGCGAAACAAAGGACGAGCCGCCGATCGAGTTGGAGTCCAGGAAATCGGGGTTAAGATTCAGGTGCTCGGCCAGGGCGATAATCCCCATGCCACCCACCCCCGAGGTAAACAGGCCGTTCACATCTTTTATGCTCAGCCCGGCATCGTCCAGGGCGCCGCGCGCACTCTCGGCCATGATCTGGTATTGGGTTTTATGCGGTGCCCAACGCAGCGGGTGCTCGTACACGCCGGCCAATGCGGCTTTTCGACTGATACTCATACTATGCCTCTTTAGTTGAAGAACGCCTGAATGGCGTCGCAGGCGGCCTGCGGTTTTTCGATCGGCAGCCAGTGCCCGGCCTCGGGAATCACCGCCAGTTGGGCGTTCGGGATATTGTCTCGCAATTCTTCTGCCTGAGCGACTGGCGTGGTGGCATCATCCGCTCCAGCCAGCACCAGCGTGGGCAGGGTGATCTGTCCGAGTTGCGCCGTCAGGTCAACCTGCTGGCAGGCCATCAAATCAAAGCAGCGGACGCGCGGGTCGGTCTTGATCTGCTCCATCCAGCCCTCTTGGATGATCTCCTGCGGCGTTTGAGGCGAGCACGAAACCTTGGTAAACGGCTGTCCCTGGCGACCTTTCATCACCGCTTGCCAGGTCTTGATGAGCTCGTCCGGGATATTGAACTTTGCCGCGGTGCAGGTCAGCGCCAAGCCTTCCAGCATATCAGCATGGCGCAGAGCCAGATCCAGGGCAATTGCTCCACCCATGGAATGGCCAACAATAACCACTGGGCGCACACCCAACGCCTTCCACAGCATATAGGTGAAGTCGCTATACGCGGCCACGCTTTTGAGACTTTCCGTTCCACTCGAACGCCCATGTCCCGGAAAGTCGAACGACAACGGACTGTGGTTGGCGGATAGCATATCGAGCATCTTATGGGCGAAATGGCCGTTACTGCCCGCCCCATGGACGTACAAAAAGAGCCGGCCCTTGCTCACATCAGGAACAACAGGCGGCAGCGTCGTCTGGCCGGTGTGAAAATAATTCACCGCATAGCCTTCAACATCAACATACTTGGTTGGCATATCCCCTCGCTTTGGAAAAAACTGTCAACTGACTAATCGGGCGGGGTCGAGTTTGTCAAGGGTTCCGGCCTGCGCGCTGGCCCAATCCAGCCGAGACCCTCGCGCCTCAGCCTTCTAGCGGCATCTTGGCTGGGACTCTCCTCCTCCCTCAGACTCGCGCCAGCTCGCGCACCAAGACCTGCAAGGATTGGGCATTATACGCCAAAAATGGTCAATATAGGGCAGGGCGGCCTTCATGCCCTGGGCGCGCGGTTCAAAGCTGGCGGCGCCGTACATGGGATTGATCCAGACCACGCTGCGCACGCGTCGCCGCAGGGCGCGCATTTCGCGTTCAATGATCTCGGTGCGGCCGCTGTCATAGCCGTCACTGATAATAACGGCCCCCGTTGAGCGGGCCGAGCCTTCACGCAGAACACTCCGGTTCAACTTGGTGAGTGCTCCGCCGATATCCGTGCCGCCGGACCAGTGGCGGACCGTCTCGCCGACCTGCTGCAAGGTGTGTTGCACCGAGCGGCGGCGCAGCACGGACGTGATCTCAGTGACAGCCGTGCTGAAAACCACCGTGCGCGCGTTCTTGAGCTCCTTCTGAATCCCCAGCATGAGCTGCAAAAGAAACGGATTAAACGCATCCATGGAGCCACTCACGTCGCACAACATCGCACAACAGGACGAGGCGAGTCTTGCGTACGCGGCGCTGGACCCGGGCGAGTTCAACCATATCCATGCCGTGCCGCATATTACGCCGGAGTAAGCGTCGCAGGTCTATCCGCCGGCCGCGTGGGGACGGTTTGAGACGCCGGCTGGGGCGGGTGGCGAGACGCCTGGCTAGGGCACGGACGATGTGTTCGATGGGGGGCGCTGCCTCATCCCAACGCGCCGTCAGGTTCAGGTCGCGCTGGGTCTCCTGTGCACTGGTATCTTCAAGCTGGCCAATAATGTCCTGGTGGGCCTCCTGCAAGCCCTGGTCGAAGTCGCCGCGGAGCAACTCGGTCTGCACGCCTATGCGGTAGCCTGCGTTCTCCGCTTCCCCGTACCAGTAGGCCTTGAACACCCGGTCAAATCGTTGTTCTGCCGCTTGACTGCTGGCCAGATTCGTCCGCAGGGCGAGGCGGAAGTCGTCCTCATTGACAAACTGAATACTACGCAGGGAGCGGGCGACATCAATGACGCGGCCTGGGGTCACACCGAGTTGCGCCGCCTTGGCTAATCGACACAGCTCCAGCGTGCGTGTGAGCAGCGTCTCGGGTAGCTGACTCAGAGCGGAGGGGGCTTCTTTGGGGGGTTCCGCTGGAGGCGTATCCCCACTCACTCCGTGCCACCCTTCAGGATGGTAGCCGCCCCAATGGTGTGTAAGCGCTCAATATCGTCATGGTATTTCAGAATCACACCGGCAGTGTCCTCCAGAGTTTCCGCCCGGAGTTCGTCAATCTCCAGTCCGAGCGCCCGGTCGGCGATATAATTCCACTGGGCAAATTGTGCCTGGACGGCCTCAACCGATTGAAAGACTGGACGGTTCTGTTCCGACATGATGATTCCCGAGTTTTTCTTCCTGGTCGGGCTGAGTCAGGGCTTCATCTCCCTGCCCGACCGAGTATCTGGAGAGCCGGCTACAGTGCCGCCACGCTGAGCGCGTTTGAGCGCTCGGCCAGCCGCTGCTCAAAAGCGGCCAGCTCGTCATCCAGGATACTGAAGTATGTGGCTTGGGGATGATGAAAGACAAGCGCCGAGACCGAGGCTTCCGGTTCCATCATGTATCCCTCGGTCAGCTCGACGCCGATTGAGGCGGTGATTGGCAGCAACTGAAACAGGCGTTCCTGGTCTTCGAGGCGCGGACACGCCGGATAGCCGAAACTCACCCGGACACCGCGATACCGGGCCTTGAAGCGATCCCGCATGGTCAGCTCCGGCGGGTCGGCAAAGCCCCACATCTCGCGCAGGCGCTGATGGAGCAGTTCGGCAAACGCCTCCGCGCTTTCAATAGCAAGGGCTTGCAGGATATGGGACTGGAGGTAGTGGCCCGCTTGGCGGTACTGTTCCGACAGTTCTCGTACACCGTGGCCACAGGTCACGACGAACAGCGCGATATAGTCCGGTTTGCCAGCGCTCGTCGGAGCCACGAAATCACTCAGACAGCGGCCCTCTCCATGCTGTTGACGGGGGAAGAGAAATGTCTCGACAATATCTTTTCCGTTCGCCTGGTACAGCCGCAGGCTGTCGCCTTCTGCCTGGGCCGGAAAGAATTTATAGACCGCTTGAGCGCGCAGCAGTTTTTTTGCAATAACCTCATCCATCACGGCTTCGACCTGTCGGTGTAACGCGACGGCTTTCTCGTTGCCCTGCGCTAATAAGGTCTCAAGATTGCCCTTGAGCCCCAGGTGCTTGCCGTACAGCATGCTCGGGTTGAGATAGGCGAAGATCGCCTCCAGATCATAATCAGCGAGCGTATGCGGACGCAGATCGGGCGGGAGTGGGGCGGGCTGTTCGTGTGCCAGCACGGCCGGTTGTACTCTGGGTGCAGATTTTCGCGGCTGAGACTTGCGGTCCTGCTGGGCTAAACGGGCCCGTTCTTTTTCAAGGTCCAGAATGAGCGCCGCGTGCTTGTCTTCATCCACAAGCCGGTTGGCCAGATCGAGTCCGCGCATGGCATCGTGAGCGTAACAGACCAGGCCGTCGTACTCGGGGGCAATTTTATTGGCGGTAAAACGTGGGGTGAGCGCAGCTCCACCAACCAGAATCGGACAGGCGACCTGGGCATTCTTGAGGTCCTGGGCCGTCACCACCATCTGTTGGGCCGATTTGACCAGCAAACCGGACAGGCCCACAATATCCGGCTGATGTTCACGGACGGCTTCTATGAGTGTCTCAGGTGCGACTTTAATACCGAGGTTCACCACGCGGTAGCCGTTGTTTGACAGGATGATCTCAACCAGGTTTTTCCCGATATCATGCACATCGCCCTTGACGGTGGCCAGGATGACGGTGCCTTTGAGTGCACTGTCAGTTTTCTCCATAAAGGGTTCGAGATGACTCACCGCAGCCTTCATTGACTCAGCGCTTTGCAAGACCTCGGCCACAATGAGTTCATTGTTGTTGAACAGTCGTCCGACTTCATCCATCCCGGCCATGAGCGGCCCATTGATGATATTCAGTGGCAACTGATCGCGGAGGGCGGTGTTGAGGTCGGCAATCAGGCCGTCTTTTGAGCCTTCTATGATATAACGAGCCAGCCGTTCGTCCAGCGGAAGGGCGGCGTACGTATCCTCAATCACAGTTTCTTTTTTCTGTCGAAAGTGTGCGGCAAAAGCAGCCACCGGGTCCTCACTGCGCCAATAAATCAGATCATCCGCGAGTTGTTTTTCTTCTGCGGCAATCGAGGCGTAGCGTTCCAACCTTTCCGTGTTCACAATAGCCAAGTCGAGACCGGCTTTGACACAGTGGTAGAGAAACACGGAGTTCAGCACCTCTCGGCCGGCCGGCGGGAGGCCAAAGGAGACATTGCTGATACCCAGGATGGTCTTGCACGCCGGCAGCTCTTGTTTAATCAGCCGGACGCCTTCAATCGTCTCTTCCCCTGCGCCAATATAGTTGTGGTCACCGGTTCCGAGTGGAAATACCAGCGGATCAAAAATGAGATCTTCAGCCGACAGGCCGTATTTGTGGGTGAGCAGCGCATAGCTCCGTTTCGCAACTGCGAGTTTTCGCCGCCGGGTGACCGCCATTCCCTGTTGCGGGTCTTCATCAATACAGCCCACAACCACCGCCGCGCCGTAGCGTTTGATGAGCGGCACGACCTGCGCAAACCGTTCCTCGCCGTCTTCCAGGTTGATCGAGTTGACAATCGCTTTGCCCTGTGACTGTTCAAGCGCGGCTTCAATGACCCGTGCGTCAGTCGAGTCGATCATCAGGGGAACTTTGATCTTCCGCACCAGAATGTCCAGGAAGGCGGTCATATCGCTGAGTTCTTCGCGGTCCGGGTCTGCGACGCACACATCCACGATTTGGGCTCCACCCCGCACCTGCCGGCGGCCGATTTCTGCGCCTTCTTCAAACGCACCCTCAGTGAGGAGCCGCTTGAATTTGCGTGACCCAATCACGTTCGTTCGCTCACCGACCAGCACCGGACGTTTGTCGTCGTCAATCACCAGGGGTTCGAGCCCGGACACCACACTCCGTTTGGTCGTCGGCAGGGTCCGCGGCCGCTTGCCCTCCAGCATGTGCCTGAGCAATTCGATGTGGGCCGGCGTCGTGCCGCAGCAGCCGCCCAGCATATTGAGCCAGCCGGCATCAACAAAACGTTCGAGCTTGGCCGCAATCATCTCGGGCGATTCGTTGTAGTGTCCTTCTTCATCCGGCAACCCGGCGTTCGGAATACACACTGCAGGGAAACGAGAGAGCGCAGCTAAGGTCCGTAAATGATCGGTCATAAAATCGGGGCCGGTGGCACAGTTCAGTCCGAGCGCGAACAGGTCATGGTGCGCCACGGAGGTATAGAGCGCCTCCACCCCCTGCCCGGCCAACATCGTCCCCATCGTTTCAATCGTGATGGAGACGGCGACCGGCACGCGCTGCCCGACCGTCCGAAACGCGTCGTCGATTCCCACCAGGCCCGATTTCAGATTGAGCGTGTCTTGGGTGGTTTCCATCACCAGCAGGTCCACGCCACCCCGCAGCAGACCTGCTGCTTGTTCGGCATAGGTGTGCCGCAGTTGGCTGAAGGTCACACCGCCCGTGACGGAAATCGTTTTTGTGGTCGGCCCCATGGAGCCGGCCACAAAGCGAGGCTTTTGGAGTGAGCTATACCGTTGGGCACTGGCCCGAGCAAGCTGGGCCGCGGCCTGGTTTATTTCTCCCGCTTTCTCTTGCAGACCATATTCGGCCAGAACGATACTGGCAGCGCCAAAGGTATTCGTCTCAATAATATCCGACCCGGCCTGCAAGAAGCCGTCATGAATCTTCGTAATCGCCGCGGGGCAGGTCAATACCAGGTGTTCATTACAGCCTTCGTACTCAAGGCCGCCGAAATCTTCGGCGCATAGATTTTGGGCTTGGATGGAGGTCCCCATTGCGCCATCAAAGAGCAGCACCCGTTCGCGCAGGAGGGCGTACAGTTCCGTTGTCGTAGCCGATAAGGAAGGCCGTGTGTCGTTCAAATCTCTTATCCTCACCCTTTCATCATACGGAGGCCGACGTGGGGGATAAAGAGACTGGAGACGGTCGTGTCAAAAAGACCCGGCTCTCGGCAGCCGTCGGCAGCTCCACGTGAATAAGGGGCGCTCCGCTTAATGCAGTGCCTCTTATATACGCCAGGAATTTTCTTGTCTAATAGGCCGCGCCTGCAGTGCGGACACAAAAAGGGGATTGCCACAACATAGTGGAGGCGTTAGGGGGAGAAAAATGGGAGAATACTCATGCAGCCTTTTTTTGAAGAATCGTTAGCCGAACATTTGACGCGTATCGAACATTATATGCGGGGGTGTGAGTTGCTTGATTTCCCGCGCGAAGCCAGCGTCTTACGGGCCGAACTTGCCGCGTTCATGCGAGCCCACGCGACCTCCGTTGTACAAGAATGGGTCGGACTGATTGCACCGACGTTCCCGATTCCAACCGATCGCGTCCTTGGGGTCACACGCGATATGCGGGCCGCCCTCCTGCGTTGGGCCCAGCATATCGAGGCCCCCCACGATACGCAGACCTACGAATATCTGCGCGAACATGCCCGGCAGGGGTTTATCTCTCTTTTCCCGGCCTCCCGTTTCCTGGCCAGCCAGATGAAAATTCGCCTGCTGATCGCGGAGCGTTTACGCGGCGCGTATGCGAAAGATCGGAAGAAACTCGTTGCCCTGCTGACCTTGCTGGACCAGGAGTTCTCCGAACGTCTTTTGCATATTACGGACTTCTTTGTTGAAGCCCGAGAAGAAGCGCTGCGGGATGAAGAGGAACGTCATCGCAAGGCGGTTGATTATGCCCCGGCGCCAATCTTTCAGATCAGCGGCTCTGACGGCACGATTCAGCAGGCCAATCGAGAAGCGGAGAAAGCCACCGGTATGTCCCAGACTGAGCTGGCGGGGCGGGCCATTTGGGACCTTCATCCCCCAGAGGAAAAAGCCCACGTCCGCCAGCTCTATCACGAGACATTGAAACGGGGCTATCTGGGCTGGGAAGACCTGCGTCTGGGAACGAAAAAGGGAGGGGACGTTGTTCCGGTCTCTGTCTATTTTGGGGCGATCGAGCATCGCGGAGAAAAAACCATCCAGGGCATCTATGTGGACATTTCCGATCGGCGCCAGTTGGAGAGCCAATTGATCCAATCAGAAAAAATGGCGGCAATCGGACAGCTGGCAGCTGGTATCGCCCACGAAATTCGCAATCCCCTCGGTATCATTTTGAATGCGTTATACGATCTGGACCACATCGCAGATACAACCAACCCGGAGATTCATGAGGATCTGCACATCGCCAAGGAGGAAATTACTCGCGCCCAAGAAATCATCACCAATCTGCTTGAGTTCTCACGCGAGGGCGGGACCGATATGGAAGAGGTCGCCCTTGACGATCTGCTTGGGAAAACGCTCCAATTCATGCGGAAATATTTGGAGACGCATAATATCCAAGTCGCGACCCACTTTGGTGATGTTGGCCGCTGTCTGACCAACCAGAACGCCCTGCGCCAAGTCTTTCTGAATCTCATAACCAATGCGGTTCAGGCCATGCCGCAGGGGGGCGAGTTGCGCTTACAGACCAAGCGGAATGCTCACAATCACGTCACGATTGAATTCAGCGATACGGGTGTCGGCATTCCCGCACATCAGCTGAACAGCATCTTCAACCCCTTTTTTACGACAAAGGAGCCCGGCCAAGGGACCGGCCTCGGCCTCTCGATCGTTCATTCAGTGATCAAACGCTACCAGGGGGATATTGTCGTGCACAGCGCGGTGAACCAGGGCACGACGTTTCTCATCGAGCTTCCCTGTCCGTGCGCGAATGAATCCCCGGTTCTGGAAGCAGCCTCGACTGAACGGCTGTCCGTTCCCTAAGACATCCCGTTGAGACTACTATCATGCCTGGACATCTTCTCCTGGTCGAAGACGAAGCGAATATGGCCAAGATGCAGACCAAGATTCTGCAACGTAAAGGCTATACGGTAGAAGCCGTCTGTCATGGCCAAGCAGCACTCCAGGTGCTTGGCCAGACAAATTTTGACGTCGTCATCACTGACCTCAAGATGCCGGTCATGGATGGGATGCAACTCCTGGGCGAGATGCGGGCGCGCTCCTATGAGTGTCCGGTGATTGTCCTGACCGGCTACGGCACAATTGAAAGCGCGGTTGAAGCCATGCAGTCCGGAGCGGCGGATTATCTCACCAAACCCTGCAACCCGGATGAGCTGCTCCTCAAAGTCGAGAAGCTGGTTGAAACACGTCGTCTCCGCCAAGAGGTGGCGCAACTCCGGCACGAGGTACGGAGCTATAAGCGCTTTGGTGAACTCATCGGACACAGTGCGGCCATGCGTCGCCTGTACGCCACTATTGGCTCAGTCAGCAGCAATAAAAGTACGGTGCTCATCACCGGAGAAAGCGGGACCGGCAAGGAACTTGTGGCACGCACAATTCACCTTAAAGGACCGTGGGCCGGTCAGCCATTTCTCGCCCTCAACTGTGGCGCCATGTCTGAGACCCTGCTTGACAGCCAACTCTTTGGCCATAAGCGGGGCGCTTTTACCGGAGCCATTGCGGATCACGACGGCGTGTTCCAAGCGGCCAGCGGCGGCACCCTGTTCTTGGATGAAGTGGCGGAAATTCCGCTGGCGCTCCAGGGCAAATTTCTGCGCGCCATTCAAGAGCGGGAAGTCACGCCGTTAGGGGCCAGCCGCCCGATCAGGGTCGATGTCCGCATCATCGCGGCGAGCAATACCAACCTCGAACAGGCCCTCGCGGCTGGAACATTTCGGAAAGATTTATTCTATCGCCTGAATGTTGTCCCCATAGATATCCCGCCGCTCAAGGAACGGCGGGATGACATCCCCCTGCTGGTCGATCACCTCGTTGCGGTGTTCAGCACCGCATACAAGGTCCAACCAAAACGCTTGACGGCCGAGGCCATGGACAAGCTTGTTGCGTATCCGTGGCCGGGGAATGTGCGTGAGTTACAAAATGTGATTGAGCGCCTGTTCGCATTACATCACGGGCAAGAGATTACCCATGCCGACCTGCCGACTCCTATTAGCGGGTTTGCGCACTCCGAACCACATTTTGAGGCGTGGGCGGACATGCCTTCCTTAGCCGCTATGGAACGGGCTCTCATCCTGGCAGCCCTGCGTCGGGGACACGGCAACAAAAACGAAGCCGCGCGCCTGCTCAAGATTGACCGCCAACGCCTGTATCGGAAGATGGAGAAGTATCAGCTCGAGAGCGGAGACTAATCCGGCTGCCTGCTCCTGGGTTTTGAGGACATTTCGCGCCGCAGAAGCGAGATTGCGGAATAATCCTCATGGTGAACGACCTGAACATGGACAAGAAGGAGCAGGAGTATCTGGCCGTTGGCTCTTCTCAAACTATTGCCTTGCCGTACTCTATAATATGGGTAATATGGGAGCGTGAAAACGACGATTGATATCCATGACGAACTCCTGGCGCGGGCGAAACGTCACGCCAAGAAGACAGGTCGCCCCTTGCGTGCCGTGGTTGAGGACGGACTCCGTCAGGTCCTCGCCGCGCCCGCCTCCCGGAACCGCTACCGGCTGCCCGATTTGAGCACTGGCCATGCCGGCGCGGAGGACCCCCTCGAAGCCTACTCGTGGCAGGACCTGCGCGGGTTGGTCTACGGAGAGACTGAAACACAGTGATTGCGGTCGATACGAACCTGCTCGTGTACGCGCACCGCAAGGAATCCCGCGTGCACGAAACAGCCTTTACGATCGTGCGGGCGCTTGCCGAAGGGAGCCAAGTGTGGGCGATTCCCTGGCCCTGCTGCTACGAATTCCTGAGTGTTGTAACAAACCCCCGAATTTGGAAAGACACGGCAACATCGCCGGAGCGCGCATGGCGGCAACTCGAAGCCTGGGCCACATCGCCAAGCAACCGCCTGCTCGGCGAGACCGACGACTTTCTCAAGGTTTTGAGCAGCCTCGTGCAGCGGCCGCGGGTGCGTGGTGCGGTTGTACACGATGCCCGGATCGCCGCGCTCTGTCTGGCGCACGGTACTGAAGCGCTACTCACCCGTGATCGCGATTTCTCGTTATTTCCAGAGCTGCGAACACGTGATCCATTCAGTTAGGAAAAGGTTGAAGAATTATAGGGACGAAAGGATCGAGAGGGCCATGTCGGTTCAACACGAACCGAGCAGCGGCAGCGGCAGCGGGTAGAGGAGCCTTGTGGAGACTGGTACATACAGGGGGAAAACCGGCCCGCAGCATAGAGCGGAATCCCCATTATGGACAACCGATTCTTCGAGCAGCCGATCTTGAACTCACCCTACGAGTATCCCACGCAACACTGGGAGCTTGATGACCAGGGACAGCCAACACAGCAGATCATCGAAAGCCGCCGTCGGGCCGAGTTTATTACTCCCATTCCAAAGCCGAGAAAACGGAAAGGCTCATCGCACCAGCAGCAACTCGTCTTGGATGAGGGCAAAGGACTCTCAACCGCTGAGCAGCAGTACGACTCCACGTCAATTATCACCGCGCTGCGCCGTCAGGTGGACCAGTGGCGCAGCCGACCAAATCGAGCCGACTGGCAGGTGACGCCCGAAACCGCTCGTCTGCTTCAACACTGGCGACAGCATACGTTCAACACTATCCGGCCCTTCTTCTGTCAGGTGGAAGCAGTTGAAACCGCTATCTGGCTGACCGAGGTCGCCCCGAGCGCGGGCAAGACCGGCAAAGACTTTCTGGACCATCTCACGAATGCCAATAACGACGCCAATCCGGGCTTGCTGCGCCTGGCGCTCAAACTCGCTACTGGCGCGGGTAAGACTACGGTTATGGCCATGCTGATTGCCTGGCAGACCATCAACGCAGTCCGCCGCCCAACGAGCAGAAGATTTACCCGAGGCTTTCTGATCGTCACGCCTGGCTTGACGATCCGCGACCGGCTGCGCGTCCTGCAACCGAACGACCCGGACAGCTACTACGAAAGCCGAGAGCTGGTGCCGAACGACATGCTCGGCGACCTCGACCGGGCCAAGATCGTCATTACCAACTACCACGCCTTTAAGCTGCGTGAACGGATGGCGCTTTCAAAGGGTGGCCGCTCGCTACTCCAAGGCCGAGGCGCGGAGTTGGACACCTTGGAGACTGAAGGACAGATGATCCAGCGCGTCATGCCCGACCTCATGGGTATGAAAAATATCGTGGTGATGAACGACGAGGCACACCATTGCTACCGTGAGAAACCGGAAAAAGACGACGAAGGAACTCTGAAAGGCGACGAGCGAAAAGAAGCCGAGAAGAACAACGAGGCTGCGCGGCTCTGGATTTCCGGCCTGGAAGCCATAAACCGCAAGTTGGGTGTTGCACGGATCATGGATTTATCGGCCACCCCGTTCTTTCTACGCGGGTCGGGCTATGCCGAGGGGACACTCTTCCCCTGGACGATGAGCGACTTTTCACTCATGGACGCCATCGAATGCGGCATCGTCAAACTGCCCCGCGTGCCTGTGGCCGACAATATCCCTGGCGGCGACATGCCCAAGTTCCGCAACCTGTGGGAACATATTCGCTCCCGGATGCCGAAAAAGGGCCGAGGCAAGGCCAAGACCCTCGACCCGCTCAGCCTGCCGGTTGAACTCCAGACCGCCCTGGAAGCCCTGTATGGTCATTACGAGAAGACCTTCAAGCTATGGCAGCAGGAAGGCATTCAGGTTCCGCCCTGTTTTATCGTGGTGTGCAACAACACCTCTACATCCAAGCTGGTCTACGACTACATCTCGGGCTTTCGGCGGGACAATGGGAACGATTCGACGGCGTTTGAGAATGGCCGCCTGCCGCTATTCCGGAACTATAATGCGGACGGGACTCAACTGGCGCGTCCACGTACTTTACTCATCGACAGCCAACAGCTCGAATCCGGTGATGCCCTGGACGCCAATTTTCGGGCTATGGCCGCGGGCGAGATTGACCGCTTCCGGCGGGAGATTATCGAACGCACCGGCGACCGCGGTCAGGCCGAGAATCTTTCCGACCAAGACTTGCTTCGGGAAGTGATGAATACGGTCGGTAAACTAGGTCGGTTGGGCGAGTCGATTCGCTGCGTTGTCTCGGTATCCATGCTGACCGAAGGCTGGGACGCCAACACGGTCACGCATGTCCTGGGCGTGCGCGCCTTTGGCACTCAACTGCTGTGCGAGCAAGTCATTGGGCGCGCCTTGCGTC
This sequence comes from Binatia bacterium, assembly GCA_963664395.2. GTDB lineage: Bacteria > Desulfobacterota > Binatia > Bin18 > Bin18 > Bin18. Next base: position 2,133,393 of record OY761159.2, read on the forward strand.
GGCAATCCTACGCTTTGAATGAAGATGATCTGTTCAATGTGGAATACGCCGATGTCCTGGGGATTCCGTTCGACTTCACCGCCAAGCCGGTCGTCGCCCCACCCCAGCCGCCCCGCGAGACTGTTCAGGTTCGAGCGGTGCGGCCCGACCGCGACCATCTTGCAATCCAGTTTCCACGTGTCGAAGGCTATCGCGTCGAACTGCCGGAGGAGCGGCTCAGCGCCGAGTTCAACGACGATTCCATTCTGGAGTTGACCCCGGACCTCGTTGGCCCCTCGATCACACGGAACGCGGGAATTATTGGAGAAGATGTTGACCTCAACCTCGTTCACACCGACGACCTACGGCGCTCCACCGTGTTGTTCCACGTTGCCAAGCGTTTGCTCTACACCAAATGGCGCGACCCTGGCGAAGAGCCGAAGCTCCACCTATTCGGCCAGTTGAAACACATCACCACACAATGGCTCGATACCTGCTTGATCTGCAAAGGCAGCACCTATCCTGCCCAGCTCATGTACCAGGAACTGGCCGACATGGCCTGCGAACGCATTACTGCCGGCATTACCCGCTCCTTCGTAGGCAGCCGACCCGTGAAAGCCGTATTGGACCCGTACAACCCCACCGGCTCTACCATGCATGTGAACTTCAATACCTCAAAAGCGCATCGCTGGGAGACGGATGCACGGCGGTGTCACATCAACTGGGTTATCCTCGACAGCGACTGGGAGGCCGAGTTTTGCCGCGTGGCCGAGTCGCATCCGGCCGTGCAGGCATACGTGAAGAATCACAACCTCGGTCTGGAGATACCCTACCGCTACGGCTCAACCCTGCGGACCTATATTCCTGACTTCATCGTCCTGCTGAATGACGGTCATGCCGATCCGTTGCACCTGATTGTTGAGATCAAGGGCTATCGGGGTGAAGACGCCAAGGAAAAGAAGTCTACCATGGAGACCTACTGGGTGCCTGGGGTGAATCGTCATGGGCAATATGGGCGTTGGGCCTTCGCCGAATTCACGGAGGTGTATCAGATCGAGGCCGACTTTCAGGCCACGCTCGAAGCGAGCTTCGACAGGCTTATCAATCGACCCCCTAGCCACTCCCCACTGAACAGAGGAGAAGATCATGAAATTGGAGGTAGTCGTCCATGAAGCGGAGGAAGGTGGTTATTGGGCAGAGGTGCCCGCTATCCCCGGCTGCACGACTCAGGGAGAATCTTTTGAAGCACTGCTGAGCAATCTCTACGAAGCGGTTGAAGGGTGTCTGTCCGTGGATGTCCAGGAGATTCCCGCGTCGGACAAAGGTTAAATTCAATGGCTCAATCCCGTGGCAAGAAGACGGCCAAGACCGTCGCAACACTCACGCACCCCGCCGCATCGCGCAAGAATATCCCCACGGCCGAGTTTCAGTCGGTGATGCGTAAGGACGAACAAAGTCCGATTCAGGTTGCCTATGAGCGTCGCAACCGCGATTTGGACCCGCAGTTGGTGTGGCGGGGGAAGGACGAACAGGACTGGTCGGACTTGGTCGTCCAGGCACCACCGCTCTACATCCAGGAGAAAGTTCATCCCAAGGTCCTCATCGACGACCTGCTCCGTCAAACCAAAACCGACGACAAAGCCGCCGACGCCCAATTCGACCTGTTCGCCGACTTCAACGGTCTGCCCGACGAGGCCCGCTCCACCGATTTCTACCAGCACGACGCCAACTGGACCAACCGCATGATTCTGGGTGACTCACTCCAAGTGATGGCGTCGCTGGCGGAGCGGGAGGGGCTGCGCGGCAAGGTGCAGTGCATCTACATCGATCCGCCCTACGGCATCAAGTTCAACTCCAACTTCCAGTGGTCCACGACCAGCCGCGATGTCAAGGACGGCAACACCGGTCACATCACCCGCGAGCCCGAACAGGTGAAGGCGTTTCGGGATACGTGGCGGGATGGGATTCATTCGTATCTGACATATCTGCGGGACCGGCTGACCGTTGCACGGGATTTGCTGACGGAGAGCGGTTCTGTGTTTGTTCAGATTGGGGATGAGAATGTGCATCGGGTTCGGGCGCTGATGGATGAGGTGTTTGGAGAGGACAACTTTGTCTCCTGCATCTCATTTAAGAAGACTTCTGGCTCAGGCGCAGCGTACTTGGAGAATATCTATGACATGCTTCTTTGGTATGCCAAGAAGCGCCCACTTATGAAGTATCGTAGGGCATTCTTGCCGAAGGCGGCTCAGTTGTTAGACACGCAATACACTGAACAGGACTCCATTCGGAAAGCGTACGTCCTTGGCGATCATCGATATATGCCGGACACTATTAGCTCACAGGGAGCCAGCGAGTCAGGGACTTACCCGATAGAACTTGAAGGTAAGATTTTTGAATTACCGCCAAATACACATTGGAAGACTTCGCGAGAAGGGATGCCACGCCTGAAACTCGCTGGCCGGCTAATAGGGGTGGGTAGGCGCATCCGGTACAAGCGGTATGCCGACGATTTCTCTGTCACGACGTTCAGCAATAGCTGGGATGACACGATTGTGTCTGGATATACAGATCCAAAAATCTACGTTGTCCAGACATCACTAAAAGTTACTCAACGCTGCATCCTCATGGCCACCGATCCCGGCGACCTAGTTCTCGACCCCACCTGCGGCGCAGGCACCACTGCCTACGTTGCCGAACAATGGGGCCGCCGCTGGATCACCATTGACACGTCTCGTGTGGCCTTGGCGCTGGCCCGTGCCCGCATTATGGGTGCGCGTTACCCTTACCACTTGCTGGCCGATAGTCGTGAGGGGCAACGTAAAGAAGCTGAAGTCACTCGGACTGCTCCCTCTGAAACGCCGGTGCATGGCAATATCCGTCAGGGGTTCGTCTACGAGCGTGTCCCGCATATTACGCTCAAATCCATCGCCAATAATGCCGAGATCGATGTGATCTGGGAGAAGTTTCAGGCAATGCTCGAACCGCTGCGCGAGCAACTGAATTGTACGCTAGGACAAGAGAAGACGCCGTGGGAGGAGTGGGAAATTCCTCGTGAGGCTGACGCTGGCTGGTCGGAGGAGGCGAAGAGGCTCCATGCCGAGTGGTGGGAGCAGCGGATTGCGCGGCAGAAGGAAATTGATGCGTCTATCGCGGCCAAGGCCGACTATGAATACCTGTACGACAAACCCTACGAGGATAAGAAAAAGGTGCGGGTTGCCGGGCCGTTCACGGTCGAAAGTCTGTCTCCGCACCGGGTGTTGAGCGTGGACGAAGACGACGAATTGATCGACGGCGTTGCCGAGCCGGAAGCCGGGTACGGCGAAGAGCATGACTTCGCCCGGATGATTCTGGAAAACCTCAAGACCGCCGGCGTGCAGCAGGCGCATAAGGAAGACAAAATCGCCTTCACCGCAATCACCCCCTGGCCGGGCGATTTGATCTGCGCCGAGGGCCGCTACCTCGAAGGCGACCAGGAAGCCGGCACGGAAAAGCGCGCGGCAATTTTTATCGGCCCGGAGTTTGGTACGGTCTCTCGTCCGGACTTGGTCCAAGCGGCCCGTGAGGCAGGTGACGCGGATTTCGACGCGCTGATTACCTGCGCCTTCAACTACGACGCGCGCTCATCCGAGTTTGACAAGCTCGGCCGCATTCCCGTGCTCAAGGCCCGCATGAACGCCGACCTGCACATGGCCGACGATCTGAAGAACACCGGCCAGGGCAATTTATTCGTTATCTTCGGCGAGCCGGACATCGACATCCTGGACGCTGAGAACGGACAGGTTCGGGTCAAGATTAACGGCGTGGACGTGTTCCATCCGAACACCGGTGAAATCCGTAGCGACAACGCCGACGGCATCGCCTGCTGGTTTATCGACACCGACTACAACGAAGAGAGCTTCTTCGTTCGCCACGCCTATTTCCTCGGAGCCAACGACCCCTACAAAGCCCTCAAGACCACCCTCAAGGCCGAGATCAACGCAGACGCCTGGGCGACCCTCAACAGCGACACCTCCCGCCCGTTCGACAAACCCACGTCCGGGCGGATCGCCGTCAAGGTCATCAATCATCTGGGCGACGAGGTAATGAAGGTGTTTCGGGTATGACAATACCATCGCCGAAACAAGTCTTTGACGACCCGACAGAGCATTGGGCCTTTCTCACCCAAAGCTCTGATGACGATTTCGAGGGTCAGTATTTCGACCGTAAAGAGGCTGGCCGGGCGGGCGTTGACGCAAAAAGGCTGGAGAAGCAACTAGGAGGCATACGGGGTCAGATCAAAGAGACGATTTCTGCATTTGCCAACACAAACCGCAAGGGCGGGCTGCTCGTTCTCGGGATCGCCTCCAATGGAACCGTGAACGGCATTGACCACCTATCAGAACAGCAAAGGAACAGCCTGACAGATTTTGCGACACTCCTTCATCATCAGGCAGCGGAACCCAAACTACATGAATGTGTGGATACTCAGGACAACTCTAAGACTATCTGTCTAATATTCGATTCTACGATAACCGGCCAGAAACAGATGGTAGTCTGCGCCGCGGAAGCTACGTCGAAGCAGCGAAGAACAAAATCTACCTCTCGACGACCGGCTACAACCCGTTTCGTCGGGCGCTGGGAACACCGAAACCGCTGGAAGTCTCAGCGTGGGTCCATCGGCCAGAAGAATTACCGAGAGCGGAACTCGACCTTCGTGTTCTCGCAGTGCAAGTTCTAAACCTGACCAAGTTGAACTGGGCGTCTACAGATTCGTTCTGTGGAGAGCCTATTACTCTGAAGTACGCCGGAAACATTGCTTACTTAACCGCCGCATTTCTAAGACAATCCGAACCATTCAACCTCCACCCTGTTCTGGAAAAAACACCGTGGTTCATTTGATTCCGTAAGGACGGCCCCACTTGTGATGTAAGCTGCGCAGGTTGATCTATGCCAAGTCGGGCTTGACAATCGTGCAAAAATGCACGACGTAGCGTCTGATGAAGAGCGGCGAATTCGTCAGACGGGCCTAGCGCTATGCAAAAAGAGTCGGGCTTGTATCCCACTTTAATCCGAGCCGAGGCAAGGGCAGTCACGGACGGCTTCACGTCGGAGATCGCTTGACTACCGTGCCGCGCAAGGAAATTGGGCCGGGCCTGTTGGCCGCCATGTTGAACGACCTTAACATCGACAAGAAGGAGTTCTGATGCGGTACGCTTATCCATGCGTCTTGACGCCTGAAGAAGGCGGGGGCTTTTTCGTGCGTTTCCCCGATGTGCCGGGAGCGCTGACCTGTGGCGAAGACCGGACCGAAGCGTTGATGATGGCCGAGGACGCCTTGGCTGTAGCTCTCGCCGGTTACGTTCAGCAGCGGCGGGACATTCCCGCCCCAAGTCCTGTTAAAGCCGGCCAGGCAATCGTGACCCTGCCGCCACTTGTCGCCGCAAAGCTCGCGCTGTACACGGCGATGCGTCAGCAGGGCGTCACCAAGGTGGCCCTTGCAACTCGTTTGGGCCTGAGTGAGTCCGTCGTGCGCAGGCTTGTGAATCCCGAGCATCGCTCCCACATCAGCCAGATCGAAAAAGCCCTCCGCGCCGTCGGGCGCAAACTCGCAGTTGAGGATCAGGCGGCGTGAGGAAGAGTCACTATTGGACAGAAGTTGGAAATCAAGCAGCAGGTGTTTCGGGTAAACTAAGGAGTGGGTGGAATTCGGCTTGATGTCAGGGGCACAGGCGGCCGGCCCGGCTCAGCGTATCTTGCCTTCAACAAAGGGGACTTCGTAGGCTTTTTCATGATTGATAGGACCGTGCCCGAAATAGCCCTCTTCGCCGAATAACTCGCCGTGGTCTGCGGTAATCGTAATATAGGTATTTGGGGGGACGATGTCGAAGAGGCGTTCAAACACTTCGTCAAGGTAGCGGACGGCATGGACCTGTCGCTTGCGGAGACGGTCGAGTTTGTCTTGATCGAAGAACCGCTCCCCTTCTTCATCTTCAATAAGCTTCCCGCCGACGACGGCGTCATCAAGATGCTTAAAGACCCCGTGGACGCCGTGAATCTTCGGCCACTCCTCGCTGGGCTCGTTGGGTAACGCGTACGGATAGTGCGTCTCTCCGACATTCAACAAATAAAACGACGGCCGGTCAGGAGAGAAAGATAACCGCTCAACCATAGCAGCCATGTCATTATGGGTTGGCATCAGTGTAAATGAGTCGAAGTCCTTATTGAGCAGCGTGGCGGGGTTCAAAACGGGCAAAGAGACCATCGCATGCGTATGGTAGCCCAGCTTCCATTTTAAGAATGTGGGTAAAAAGAGCTGCGGAACCAGGCTTTTGAACTCAATCCGTTCTGCTCCGAGGCGTTCCTGGTATTTGAAAAAATCCCGTTTGTAATACTCGGAAGCATAGACTTGCTGCGGGCTGGAGTGGGGCAATAAGCCCATCAGCAGGTTGTAATGAGACGGGGCTGTCCAAGACGCATAGCTCCAACGACGCTGTACCTCACCCAGGGCACTGACCGTTCTCGGCCGGGCTTCCATAAAGGCATCATACCGGCAGCTGTCAAGGATCACGATGAGGTAATTATTCCTGCCCTGGGGGGGAGGAAGCTGCCGCTCCGCGGCGACTTGGGACGGCGTAGCCAGCCGTGTCTCAGCCGGCTGGGGCACCTCCCCAGACCCGCCCCGATTGAAGAGCCGCTTCAAAATACCCATGCCTGCTCCTTACTGGCGATCCTTACTTTTCAAGACTTTTCAAGAGAAATATCGACCGGCTGCCGGTGTGCCGGTTCAGGAAAAGAATGGGAGAGAACGCGTTCAGGATCGTGTCCCCCAGCGCGTAATAAGCGGACCACTTCTGTCTCTGGTAGAGGCGTTCCTCCCCCAAGGAGGCGCGCCCGGAAGAGAATCTGGGCGGCGTGCTCAAGCATCTCCAGCTTTGAGTAGGCCTCTTGGAGAGTCACGCCTACCGTTACAGATCCATGCCGAGCTAACATAAGCGCGTCGAATTGGCGGATGAGGGGACAGATTGCCTCACCGGTATCACGCGTACCGGGCGTGACATACGGGACAGTCGGAATGGCGCCCAGGGCAGTGACGACTTCGGGCAATGTACCGTCGGCAAGCGAGATGCCGGCTAAGGTGCACGCAACCGCTGTTGTCGGATGGGCATGAATGACCGCCGCAACATCCGTCCGCTCTCGGTACACAGCAAGGTGGAGGGCGATTTCCGATGACGGCAAGCCCTCGTCACTCACCGGCTTCCCCTCTAAATCGGTCTCAATCAATTGCTCGGGTCGCAGAAAGCCTTTGTGCACCCCTCGGCACGTGACCAGGATACGGTCCGGACCAAGGCGGACGCTGACATTCCCTTCTGAAGACGCAATGAAGCCCTTGTGGTACATGGCGTGGCAGATAGTCACGAATTCAGTCGTTATAGCAGGCCGGTTGGTATTCATAGCTGTTCAGGAGGGCCAGGGTCCTCTCTCTGGTATGGAGATAGCGTTTCATTCACCAGACTGTCGTAAATCTGTTCAGGCTTTTTTACAAGAGACTGGACAGAAAAATGGGCACTATCCCCGGTCAGAGAGAATGCGTCCGAGCCTGTGTGGTGGAAGAGGTCGGTCCGGCTATTCAGGCTTTGTAGAATTCTGATAGGCTAAACGGACAGCAGACAAGGAAGGTGAGGAGGTGCATACGTGACTGCGGACGCTGATCTATTTCATCCCTCTGCAGAGCATCGTCTTTTACGCCGGACTATTCGGGAGTTTGTCAAAAAACGGGTTGAGCCGCAGGCGCTTGAGCACGACCGGCAGGAACGCTTCAATATCACGCTCTTTCGCGAGCTCGGTGCACTCGGACTCCTGGGCATTACTGTGCCGGAACAGTATGGCGGCGCAGGCATGGATGCGGTGGCGGCCGTTATCGCTCATGAGGAACTGTCCGCCTCAGACCCCGGTTTCTGTCTGGCCTACCTGGCACACGCCATGCTCTGTGTCAATAATTTCTGTCGCAATGCCAATGCCGAACAGCGACAGCGGTATTTACCCGCCCTCCTCTCCGGCGAATGGGTCGGAGGGATGTGTATGACGGAGCCCTCAGCCGGTACGGATGTGCTCGGTATGAAAACTCGGGCGGTCCGCCGTGGGGACACCTATGCCATTACCGGTCGCAAGATGTTCATTACCAATGGCGCTCTTGACGACACGACGTTAGGGAACTTCTTTCTCGTCTATGCGCAAACGGAAAAGGGCCTGAGTTCGTTTGTTGTTGAGAGGGACTTTGCCGGCTTTTCGCTGGGCCAACGGCTCCACGGGAAAACCGGCATGCGCGCCTCAATGACCGCCGAGCTCGTCTTTGAAGACTGTCAGGTTCCGGTCGCAAATCGCCTGGGCCAAGAAGGCGATAGCGTGCTCCACATGATGCGCAACCTGGAGATCGAACGGGTCACTATTGGAGCCATGTCCACGGGCATCGCCGGGCGGTGCGTCGAAGATATGACCCGCTATGCGAGTGAGCGTACCGCCTATGGGCAGCCGATTAATAGCTTTGGTCAGATCCAGCGCTACATCGCTGATTCCTATGCGCAATACATGGCTGCTCGGACCTATGTCTATCACACCGCGGGGATTATGGACCTGGATACACCCGGCCACCGGGTTGACTCGGATGGCGTCAAGCTTGTCGCTACGACAATGGCGAAAACCGTCGCCGACAACGCCATGCAGGTGTTAGGTGGCTATGGCTATTTTAACGAGTACGTTGTTGAGCGCTTATGGCGGGATGCGAAATTGCTGGAGATTGGAGGCGGCACCCTGGAAGCGCATCAAAAGAATATCACCAAAGACCTGACGCGTCACATGGACCTCATCCGCTAGGGAGAAAGACATGCGCTACCTATGGGACCGCATCATGATTGCCCTCATGGTTGGGGTGATTGGCTTTTGCATGTTTGAGATATGGAACGAAACCCTGGAGCCCCTCCGGTGTACGGTTGGCATCGGGGGAGCCGTGCTGGTGATTATCCTCAAACTGAACGCACTGAGGAAGCCGCAACAGGAGACACCCTCCAAGCCGTGAATTCTGCATTCTCCATGCGAAAAAGAATATCCAACGCGGGCTTTACCTTTATAGAACTGATCCTGGTCCTCGTCATTATCAGTATTGCCTTTGCCATTGTCGCGCCTGCTGTCGGGAATCGTCTTAACCGTGGTGACCCGAAACGGACGGCGGCGCAGTTACGGACCACACTGGAACTCTTACGCCTGCGGGCAATCACAGGCGGCACAGAACAGCGGCTCATCGTTGACCCGCAAGACAATCGGTATTGGCAAGAGTCCGGGCGTCATGTTGCAGCTCGGGATGACAGTAAAAATGAGTCCGACCAGGACGATGAGCAGACCACTCCCTCGGACGAAGATGTCCAGCTATCAGCCACGAGTCTGTGGGTGCGGGAGGAGGGGGAAGTTGAGTTCCGCTTTTATTCGGACGGGACAAATTCCGGCGGGAAGATAACAGTGGAACAGCAGCGGGGAACGAACGTGGTCGCGTATACCATCGCGCTCAATCCGCTGCTTGGAACCGCCACCGTCCACTATGCCGGAGAATAGTCAGAGGGCGGAGGGGAACCGCCACCCAGAGAGGGAGTCCGTGAAGTTGAGGGCTGCGCACATCGGGCGGGCCGGGTTTACTCTCTTAGAGGTCATGGTCGCGCTCTCTATCCTGGCGGTCGGCCTGGTGGCCGTGCTTGAACTCCTTGCCGGCAGTCTCCGTCTCACAGGCAAGGCCTCACACCGCACCCAGGCAGTCATCCATGCCCAGAACGTGATGGATGGGTTTTTTGCCCCGGATTTCCTGGAAGATGGAGAGGAAAGCGGAGAGCTGCCGGATGGTTTTTTTTGGCGGGCGCAGGTGCAGGAAATCTTTCCGGATGAAACCGAAGAAGAGGCCGCGGAAAGGGAAAACGATGCGCTGGGCGGCCAAACATCCTTGCTTCACATCAAGGAGATCACCGTCAGCCTCGGCTGGGAGGAAGGGGAGAGCCACCGGAGTTTCGAGCTGCGTTCCATGCGCCTCATGTACGAAGAGCCCGATAGCCTCAAAGAAGAGGAATGAAAAGAATGAACGTGTCCTCCAATGATCCAAAGCTGCTGGACACGTTTACTCTTTTAAGCGTGCGATCCGCCCGCGGCTTTACCCTGCTTGAACTCCTCATCAGCCTGACGCTGATGAGTCTGGTCACCCTCGGCGTCTATGCCGCGCTCAGCTTTGGCGCCAACGCGATCGAACGCGGCGAATCCCGGAGTATTGAGAACCAACGTGTCCGGGCGGCCCTTTCACTGATTGTCCGCAAACTGAAGTCCGCCTACCCGCTCATGCTGCTGGTCGATGGCAAGCGCCTCGTCTACTTTTTTGGTGACGAAGAGGAACTCCGTTTCGTGGCCTCTGCCGACCGGCCTGAAATCGGCGGGTTGGAGAAGGTCTCCTACTTCATCAAAGAAGAAGACGGAGCGCGCGAACTGTGGATGCGTATTTCGGCGCCGACCTTACCGGCAGATCTAGCCGAAGAGCGCGAGGGAAGTTTATCCTTGGAGGCCGAGGTTCTGTCCGATGTTGACGAGCTGGTCTGGGAGTATTTCGGGCAGCGGCAAAACGAAGACGAAGAAGCCTGGCATGAGAGTTGGAGCGGGGAGGAGGAGCCGAAGTTGCCCCAGGCCGTGCGGCTGTCGTGGCGCGCCACCCCGTCTGATAGAGGGGGGATGGGGGGGATGCCGAACGAATGGCAGATCGAGGTCTCGATTCAGGTCCGGGAGCCTGTTGCGGAACTGCGTCGCACTCCCCAGAACCGCCGGCGGAACCGGGGTCGGAGATAACGGCCATGCGGAACGAGCGCGGCGTTGTCCTGCTTGTTGTTGTGTGGGCACTGGTGGTGCTCATGGTTGTGGCGATTGAGCTGGGCCGCACCGCCCGGGTGGAGGGGCTGAGTACGGATGTCTACCAACAGGAGGTCAAAACCTATTATTTGGCCGTCGCCGGACTGAACCGCGTCCTCTACCAGCTCATCCGAACGAGCCAGCAGGGCCGCACGCGCAATCTCCAGGACGATGATCGGCTGGGCCCGCGCGACCGGCTGAGCGATGATGAGACCGAGCAGGAGGAATGCCCGGACCTCTGGCTGCTGGGCGATGGCCAATGGAGAAACGAACCCTATGGCGAGGGCGGCTATCAGGTCCGCGTCAGTGATGAGACCGGCAAAATCAATATCAACCAGGCGGATGAGCTTATTTTACGTCAAACCTTTACCAATCTGGACTTTGACCCGGACTTTGGGGATGCCCTGGCTGATGCCATCCTCGACTGGCGCGACCCGGATGCGTTAGAGCGGCTGAATGGGGTCGAGAGTGAGTACTACTTAGAGCAGGACATTTCCTACCCGGCCAAGGACGGGCCGCTCGACACGATTGATGAGCTCCTGCTGATTCGTGACGTCAGCCAGGACCTGTTCTACAACACCCTCAATAGAGTGTTCACGGTATATGGCAATGCACGCAGCGGCAATATGGCCAATACACAAACGGCGAACGCCTTAGTGCTCCGGGCCATACAGGGGGTTGATGCGGAAACCGCGGAGGAAACGATCCGGCAAAGGCGCGAAAACTGCGGGGAAGAGTTCTTGGACGCGACCGCGGCACGCGGGGGTCTGCCCACGATTGTCACCATAGAGAGCGTCGGCTATCTGCATACCGGCCGTATCACCCGCCGGCTGGCCGGCGTGATTGATCGCACGGGGAGCCAGTATCGGATGCTGCGCTGGCAGGACCGTCTGCCCGCACAAGCCCTCCCGCTCAGAAAAGACGCTTTTGAAGACGAGGAAGAGGGGTGGTTCTGAGCCGGCCCTTCCTATTCCGGCCATACCACGTCAGCCCGCACGGGACTTGCCTGTCGAGCCGGTCTCAGCCACAACAGGCGTCATGCCGACCCCGAACACAAAACTCACAACAGCAGTCGAAACCTATCTGACTGACCTCCGCCGCATACGGGCCTCGGGCGGCGCAACCGGCGAGCGGTCATACTATCCGGCACTGTCCGCCCTGCTCGACGCCGTGGGTGCCACGCTGAAACCCAAGGTGTTCTGCGTGGCCGAACTCGCGGCTCAAGGGGCGGGTCATCCCGACTTCGGGCTCTACACGGCCAAGCAAGTGCAGAGGGGCCAGCCGAAGGAAGGCCAGGTGCCAGAACGCGGCGTCGTTGAAGTCAAGTCTACCAGCGACGACGCTTGGCTGACTGCGAACAGCGCCCAAGTCAGCCGCTATTGGGAGCGTTACCGGCTGGTGCTGGTCACCAACACACGCGATTTCGTTCTGGTGGGTGAAGACACCGCCGGCCAGCCGGCTACGCTCGAAACCTTCCGGCTTGCGGAAAGCACGGAAGACTTCGCCCGGCGCTTGGAAACGCCGCGGGCGTTGGCCCGTACAGTCGGTGCCGGGCTCGGGGAATATCTCTGCCGCGCCCTGTCACACCGGGCCGCCCTGACCGAGCCGAAAGACCTGGCCTGGCTGCTGGCGTCCTACGCCCGCGACGGCCTCTCTCGGGTCGAGGCAGCAGGAGACGACGCCCCGTCGCTAGCCGCCGTGCGCGCGGCGTTGGAAGAGGCACTCGGGGTACGCTTCGAGGGCGACAAGGGAACGCGATTCTTCCATTCAACCCTAGTCCAGACCTTATTCTACGGGGTATTCTCCGCCTGGGTATTGTGGGCACGGCAGGCACCCTCCCCAAGGGGGACGTTCAACTGGCATGAAGCCGTGTGGCATCTCCGCGCCCCCGTGCTGGCCGCTTTATTCTCGCAGCTTGCGCAACCCGGCCGGCTGCAACCGCTCGGCCTGGTCGAAGTCCTGGACTGGACTTCCTCTGCCCTCAACCGCGTAGACCGTACGGCCTTCTTCGCCCGCTTCAACGAAGGCGACGCCGTGCCCTATTTCTACGAACCCTTCCTCGAAGCCTTTGACCCCGAACTCCGGAAACAACTCGGCGTGTGGTACACGCCCACCGAAGTAGTCCGCTACATGGTCGCCCGCGTGGATAAGGCGCTGAAAGATGACCTAGATATCCCGGACGGGCTCGCTGCGGACAATGTCTACGTCCTGGACCCGTGTTGCGGGACCGGGGCGTATCTGGCCGAAGTGTTGCGCCGCATTGCCGTAAATCTCACTGGCAAAGGCATGGGCGCACTCGCCGGTGCGCGGGTCAAACAGGCGGCTATGAATCGGGTGTTCGGCTTCGAGATCATGCCCGCCCCGTTTGTCGTGGCGCATCTGCAAGTCGGCCTGACCATGCAGGACTTGGACGCGCCCTTGGCGGACGATGGCAATGAACGCGCCGGCGTCTTCCTCACCAATGCCCTGACCGGCTGGGAACCCCATACCACCAAGCCGCTCCCCTTCCCCGAGTTGGAAGAAGAACGGGACCGAGCCGAGCGGGTCAAGCAGAACACCCCGATTCTGGTGATTCTGGGCAACCCGCCCTACAACGGCTATGCCGGTATGGCCGTAGACGAAGAGCGGGTACTGTCGGACGCCTACCGGGTGACCAAGCGGGTACGGAAACCCGAAGGCCAAGGGTTGAACGATCTGTATGTGCGCTTCTTTCGCATGGCGGAACGACGGATTGCCGAGAAGACGGGCCAAGGCGTGGTGTGTTTCATCTCCAACTATTCATGGCTGGATGGGTTGTCGTTCACCGGGATGCGGGAGCGCTATCTGGAAGCGTTTGACGCCATTCGGATTGATTGTCTCAATGGCGACAAATACAAGACCGGCAAGACCACCCCGGACGGAACACCCGACCCGAGCATCTTTTCCACGCCAAGTGACCCGGTGGGGATTCAGGTGGGGACGGCCATTACGACCTTGGTCCGTAAGGCCGATCATGCATCGGCTGAAACCATTGGCTTCCGGCATCTGTGGGGGCAGGCGAAGCGAGAAGACCTGTTGGAGACGGCGGAGACGGAACCGGCGACGCTCTATGACGGCATTGAACCGGTGTTGCCGCTCGGTCTGCCGTTCGTGCAAACAGCAGTGAGTGAGGGCTGGTTCGACTGGCCGGCGCTGCCTAATCTGTTCCCAAAGTCATTTCCAGGGGTGACCACCAACCGAGACGCCTTCCTCGTTGATATTGACCTCGACCGGCTCAAAGCGCGTATAAACGATTACTTCGACTCGGACCTGAGCCATGAGGAGATTGTACGGCGTTACCCGGTCGCCATGAAGGAAACATCGTCCATACAGTCTAATGCTCGACAGGTCCGCAACATACGTCTCACACGCGGCGGCCCGGACGAGTCCGGCTTCGTGCGCCATGCCTATCGACCCTTCGATACGCGATGGCTCTACTGGGAAGAAGATTCCGGGTTGCTGTCTCGCCCATGTCCCGATTCCAAGCCGCATGTGTTCGAGGGAAATTTGTGGCTGGTCTCGCAGCAGAAACCGCGGCGGGCATGGTCGCCACCGCAAGTGATTTCACACATCGGCTGTTATGATCTCATGGACCGGAACTGTTCTTGTTTCCCCGTTTGGCTCAGAAGCGATGGTGTCGGAGATAACAAGGACCGTCGTCCGAACCTCTCGGGTACGGCGCAACGCTACCTTAGACGCCTTGGTCAGGACGTGGAAGACCTGTTTCACCACGTCCTGGCCGTGTTGCACGATCCTGCCTACCGCGAGGCCAACGCAGGAGCACTCCGCATGGAATGGCCCCGCATCCCGCTGCCCGGTTGGCCCGATGGAGACGCCTCCGAGGCGGATGAAACCCTTGCCCGCTCCGCTGCACGGGGCCGCGAACTGGCCGCCCTGCTTGATCCCGAAACCCCCGTGCCCGGCGTGACGACCGGAACCCTGCGCCCGGAGGTCGCTGCCATTGCCGTCCCCGCCACGGTGAACGGACGCAACATGGACGGAGACGACTTCGCACTGACCGCTGGGTGGGGCCATTACGGCACGGGCGACGCGGTGATGCCCGGCCAAGGGCGCGTTGTTGAACGCGATTACACGGCGGACGAACACGCCGCTCTGGGCGATACTATTGGGGTACTCGGTCAGACCACGTTCGACATCTATCTGAACGGCAACGCCTACTGGCGCAACGTCCCGGCTGCCGTCTGGCGCTACAAGCTGGGCGGCTATCAGGTGCTCAAGAAATGGTTGTCGTACCGCGAACGGGCGGTGCTGGGGCGGGCGCCGTTGCCGGAGGAGGTGGGGTATTTTGCGGAGGTGGCACGGCGCATTGGGGCGATATTGGTGGCGACCGATACGCTAGCGGTGTCGGATGACGCCTTAGGCTAATCCGACCGACGGGACTCACTATATCCTCCCGAATTATCAACCAGATTTTGGCATAAAAACGTTTTCGTAGTATTTCTTCAGCCTTTCGGGCATTGTTGCTGGCGAAACTTGGTCTGTTCTCTGCTTTTCTTCTCTCTTGACGTCTTCTCCATACTTTTCTTGGTGTGTCTGGATGATGGCCCCGAGTGTGTCCGTTAGCAAGCCAGGGATCATTGGTAAGTCTTTTTCTGATTCCCTATAGCGTAACTCCTCAAAGCTGTCTTGATGTTCGTCTATGACCCCTTCCACCCGGATGCCCATTACTTTTCCATTCCCCGGGATGCCTATTGCCTCGCCCTTTTCACGGATGCGCTGTTGTGTTTCGGGAGCCAGCATGTCGTAGAGCTTCCGTAAATTATGAATGTTCTTTGGGGGTTTCCCCTCTCTCCGAATCAGCGCCTTGAGTGCGTTCTCGATTCCAAATGCCGCTAAGATGCTCTCTGCTAAGAATGGACCCCCTATTCGGACTCGTTCTTCTTTCGTTCCATTTATCGCTTTGTCAAATATCTTCTTGAGCGCCCCAGAAGACTGGTACATTGCTATAGCTGTCCCGATATTCTTGGCCGCTCTTTCTTTTTCGTCCACGTCTTTTCCTCCTGCCCTTCCATTATCATTCCGGTATCATTGCCGTTCTATATTTAGGCGAGCCAGGGAGGCAGATCAAACAGTCCCGTAGGTCGGCTTAGTGAAGCGTAAGCCGACAGCCCGATACCATTGCCGATATGAACAACCGAGCTGGATCAATGACCGAGCAGACCAATGAATGCCTCCCGGTCACAATCCCGATGTCTTTCTGAATCTTGGACAGCAGGCCAACGCCGATCGTTTCATCACCATGAATGGGCACAACCGTGCTGCGTCCATCCGGGTGCTTCATCATCGCATGACTCCCGCGTTGCCTCACGGCAGCAAAACCGGCCTTCCGCAGAGAGCGGACCACATGGGCACCCGTCACGCGCGGGAGTCTGGTCATACAGAGATTCTTTGTACACCGACCAGTTCCAGCGGCCTCGGCGCGTCTTCGCCCTCGACCTCAAGCCAGAGGGCGATTGCCTCTTGCATCCGTTCGAGCAATTGGTCAATGGACGAGCCCTGAGTATGGCAGCCTGGAAGAGCGGGAACACTCCCCACGTAAGAGCCGTCTTCATCTCTCTCGATAACGATGGTGTATTCAGCGCTCATTTGGTGCTCCCCTAGGTTGATCTGGGCGGTCGTAGGCCCTGACGATTCTGTTGGACTGGCTCAGTATGGTCCAGTCCAATCGCCATCTCAAGCGGGCCGGCTGGTTCAGGGGATGGGCTAGGCGGCGATCAACAGAGAGAAGCAAATCAAGAAGTGGCAGCAGGCCTGGAAGCTGGCCCTGATCGAAAAACAGAACCCGACGTGGCGGGATTTGTCTGACGCACTCGTCTGACTGGATTCCTGCTTTCGCAGGAATGACGGGAAGTGCCTTAACCGGCGAATGACTTGAGCAACAGTGAAACGACGCCTGCAACAATCGCGCTGCTCATCCACTTCACGACCGACAATTCCCGTTCAATGGGCGTAAAGTCGGCCTTGGTCGCCAGACTTTCTTCTGACATGGCCTGAGCGGCCGCCCGCGCCTTTTCTTCGGGTGCTCCCGCCGCTATAGGACCGTTCCTTATCATGGGCAAGCAGCCGGGCCGTCGGATTACGCCTCCGGCTGATCGACCGACGGGACTGTCATTCCTGCGAAAGCAGGAATCCAGAAGTTCCCATGACCGAAAAACAGCCGACCGTGTATATCCTGGCCAGCCACCGCAATGGAACGATCTATACGGGCGTCACGGGTAATCTGGTGGCACGAATGTGGCAGCACAAAAACGACCTGGTTGAGGGGTTTACCAAAAAGTACGGCGTCCACACCTTAGTGTATTATGAAGTGCATGAAGATATGCGGTCGGCTATCAATAGAGAAAAGCACATCAAGAAGTGGAAGCGGGCCTGGAAACTGGCTCTGATCGAAAAACAGAATCCGACGTGGCGTGACTTGTATGACGCTCTCGTCTGACTGGATTCCTGCTTCCGCAGGAATGACGAACTTTCGCAGGGACGGACTTTTGCAGGAATGACGGAAAGCGGAGAGAGATGCAACAGGAATTCATGGGCAGGGCCATAGAGCTCTCGTGAGTCCATATGCGGGCAGGGGGAGACCGGCCATGCGGGGCGGTCATCGTCAAGGCCGGAGACATTATTTCAGAGGGATATGTGGCATTTCGGAAACGCCATCTTGCGGGTTGACGGACTGACTATTTTGGAGTGAAATCGAACTCCCATTGGGCCACACGCTTGTGACTCGATCAGCCCGAAGGCCAGTGCCGATAAGACGCAGGCCGATGTGGTCGTATTCGCGATGATGCTTTTCCAATTCAGCGGACACCTCGAAACACCACGTTAAATTTTGTCGGGTCAGCGACATGCCAATCAGATCAATCAAACTGTTGTTTGCGGTAATCGTCGGCTGTCTCCTCTCTTCTTGCTCCCTGACACCAAATCAAAATCCCCCGATTCTCGAAGCAGTGACGGAGTTACCCGACGAGTTTGCCGAAGGTGAAGTTGCCGGCTCATACGAGCCGCTGGAGTGGTGGAAGGCGTTCGCCGACCCGGTTCTCGACCAGGTAATCGAAGCGGTGCTGGCCTCGAACTTCGACCTGGCCGAGGCGGTCGCCCGGGTCGACTAGGCCAGGGCGCGGGAGCGTATCGTCAAAGCCCCGGCGTTTCCGCTGCTTCAGCCTTCGCTTGGTATCACCGACACGGATACCCCCACCAATGCGGGTATCGCCGCCCACCTGGACGAATTGGGGGTGGGTTCCGACGTATACCGCGATTTTGGCATCAAGCTCCCCGACCGGATCGGCCTGACGACCTACAGCCTGGGTCTTGACATCTCCTACGAACTTGACCTCTGGGGGCGCAATCGCAACGACGCGCGCGCCGCCGACCTCTGGCCCCAGGTACGAGCCCAGGTGCGGACATACCGCGTCGGCCACGCAGACACGGCCTGCTTCGTCGCACCAAGCGACGATTTCCTCGCCCAGCCACGTCTTCTCGATCAGTTTCTCTCGCAGAATGGACGCGCGGCTTATGACGAAATACCACCCCTCGGGGAACGCTGGCAACTCATCCATGCTATTCATGGACAGTCTTTTGGTGCTCCTCGTCTGGTAGGTCGGATGAGCGTAGCGTAATCCGACAGCCCCTATGCGTGTCCAACCTCCCCGTCTGAAGTCAAAGCAGGTCCGGCGGGCAATGTCTAAGGGAAGGGAATGTAGGAGATGTTCGGCTGTGGGAGCGGCGCGCCTATCGCCGCCGCAAAATCCGCGTCGGAGATGTGAACGAGGAACGGCGCGGCTTGGCCGGGATCAATCGGAAATCTCGGTTTAGGGTTCGGAATCGCAAACGCTGGCGTACCAAGCTGTCCCCCCTTATCAACCACGGCTGCAAAGCCACAGACATAGGTTGCATTGACATGGTCCGCACCATAGTGACCGAACAGCGCATATGAAAGGATGCCTGCACGGCGACGAAGGTGCGGCAGCATCAGATCTGCCGCCGTGATGTCCTGGAACTGTACGGCTATAAAGCTTGGGCGATGGCCGGAGAATTGGGACGCGGCTTTACGCATCGCATCCAGCCAAGGCTTCGACGTGTCGTCCTCGCGTTCGCAGCGCATGACGACGAAGCACCCTCCAGTTTCCGTTAAACCGCCTGCAATATGGGAGTTTGGGCCGAAGGCATCTTCGCAGAAACGGCAGAATGCGCGTTCGTCGTTGCACGGTGCCGCGCCGAGGCACTCGTTATAGTCCCGTCGCTCAATACGGAATCCAGCCCTGCGCATGCTGGACGGAGCATTGGCTTCAAGCATACCTGCGGTTGCACGGCGAAGCTCTGCCTGTTTAGAGATGTTGGACGGAAGCCTCTTCTTAAGAGTAATCACCAGTATCTCCTGCCGCTCCAAGTCGGCGTGCGCTTCGAGCTGCGGGGAAAGTGCTTGGATGAAGCGATAAAAGTCTTTACGGTGTATGTGGCGCCCTGCATCAGCGGACAGACTCTTACACTCAACCTCGCCGACGAAGCCGTTGCGACTGAACTCGATGTCGTAGTTCGCAGAGCATTCCAGATCAGGGAAACGAACTTCGTACCCCTCCGCCATGAGCCTGAGCGCCAGACCCACTTCAAGATAAAGTGCGGCAAAGCCAGATTCGGCCTTCAACCCGTCGCGTAGCCGACCTTCTAGTTGTCTCTGGGCGTCTTCAGGGAGTCGCGCATTGATCTCGACCATCGCACCAGCAAATTGCAGCGCCACCAAGGCAAGTTGGTCCACGCGCTCAGGAAGAAGCCGCCTTTCTTTGGCAAGAACGTCTGCCTGATGGCTGAGCGCCATCTCTAACCAATGATAATCTGAGACTATTTTCCAAAGATAAGGCGAGCTTTTCTGCTCTGCGTCTAGCTGTTCGACGCGCCTATACCAGCGGTCCGGGTCTACTAGACGGAAGAAGAGCGGTATGTACGGCGCAAGCCGCTCCAGGTCAGAAAAAACATTGAATCGCATCTGAACCTTTCTACTCCCTCCATCTATACACTGCTAGCAGTCCCGTAGGTCGGATTAGCGCAGCGTAATCCGACATTCCCGGCTAATCGCAGTATTCTCCTCACGCCTCTTCATCTTCCATTTCGGTTTCCAGTAATTCCTCTTGTTCTTCGAGACGCACCTGGAGGGTGCTCAGCGCTTCAAACACGGCACTGACCGCTTCCTGAAAGTCATCCTCGGCACTGACCACTCCGGCTGCCACACGTTCTTCACAATCCCGACTCACTTCTGCAATGGACAGTTTGGCCGACTTCACCAGACCGATCCATTGACCGATAATCGCAAGGGCGTCTTCCATCCGATCTGCCTCCTTTCTGCCTTCTAATGAGTAAACATGCCGACTTCTGTATATCTGTTGAGGACATGTTTACTCATTCCCATCCCCTGGTAGACTGGAGGCTCTCACATCTACAGGAAAGGGGAACAGTATGCGACAGGTTGCAGTCGTTGGAGCGGGGATGACGCGCTTTGGCAAACATATGGATCGCAGCATGAAGGATTTGGCCCGGGAGGCGGTTGAGGGGGCCGTGCAATCGGCAGGGGTCAGCACGCACGATATCGAGGCCGCGGCCGTTGGGAATGCGGTGGCCGGCCTGATTACCGGACAGGAGTGTATCCGGGGTCAGGTCGTGCTGCGCGAGCTCGGCATTGGCGGCATCCCGGTCATTAATACCGAAAACGCGTGTGCCAGCTCTTCCACCGCTTTTCATCTGGCCTGGCTCTACGTCGCGTCCGGGATGTATGACGTTGTGCTCGCGCTCGGGATGGAAAAGCTCTTTCATCCGGATAAGCAACGGACGTTTGAGGCGATAGGCAGCGCCATCGATCTTGAGCAGGCCGAGTCGTTTGCCAGAGAGATGAGCGGCGAGCAAAGCGCGGGGGCCGGTCAGTCCCGCAGCGTTTTTATGGATTATTATGCCAACCTCGCCCGCCAGCATATGCAGCGCTACGGCACGACACAGAAACAGTTTGCTCGCATCGCCGCCAAGAATCATACCAACGGGAGTTTGAACCCGCATGCCCAGTATCAAACCCGGCGCTCGGTCGAAGATGTTCTTGCCGCGCCACTCATTGCGGACCCACTCACCCGCATGATGTGTTCGCCCATTGGCGACGGCGCGGCCGCGGTCCTGGTGACCACAGCCGACAAAGCCCGCCAACTCACCTCCCGGCCCGTCTATGTCAAGGCTTCAACCCTGGGTTCAAGCAAGGAACACGCAGCCGATTCTCCCGGCATCGTCCCGTCAGTCGCCCACAAGGCATACGAGCAAGCCGGGCTTGGGCCGGAGGATCTCCAGGTTGTCGAGGCTCACGACGCGACCGCGCCGGCCGAACTCCTGGTGTATGAGGAGCTGGGCCTGTGCCAAGCCGGCGAGGGCGGAAAATTTATTGACGAGGGCGTGACACAGCTTGGTGGCCGCTGCCCGGTCAATCCCAGCGGCGGTCTCTTGGCCAAGGGGCATCCGGTCGGCGCGACCGGTGTTGCCCAGATCTGTGAAATATTCTGGCAGCTCCGGGGCGAGGCGGGTGAGCGTCAGGTCGCGGGTGCCAAGGTCGGCCTGACCGAAAACGGCGGTGGCGTGCTTGGGGGCGAAAACGCGGCAGCGTCCATCCACGTGTTTAGCGTCTGATCTCCAGAACCAGAAAAAGAAAAGGCCCGCAGGATAAAGGAGGGGAAACCTGCGGGCCTTAAATCATCGTCAGGACGGGGAGGACCTGACGATGATGTCTTGAACGATGTTCAAGAGAACGGGGAGGAATATAGCCCAGGTGTCCGGCTTTCACAAGATAAGTTACACTGAATTAAATTTGTTTTATTTATTAGCAATACTTAAAAATAATCGGCTCGGTCTCAGAACAGGATTTGGGTCTGGACCCGCAGGCGATCGGCACTCGTGCTCCCCTCCACAAACGGTTCCCCATCCAGAAAACTGTAATCCACCTGGAGTTTGACGTGGTGGCCGTACAGATAGTAGTTGACCCCTCCTGTATATTCCCGTACATCCCCGGCCGTTCGGGGGTTATTGGCGAACTGAAAGTCCACCCCGGAGACGCGGCCAGCGATTTCCAGTTTTTCCGTGAGATAGTAACCAATCTGGCCGTAGTAGCCCCAGTCATGGCCCACCTCGTTCAGGGCTTCGAGATTATTGCGACGGTAATAGCCTGCGGCCTGGACACTGAAACCCTGATAGCGGAAGCCGCCGTCAACGGTGACGTTGGTCGTGCGGTCGCCGGGCATCACGTTCTGAAAGCGGGAGGCCTGCTCGACCGGGTTAAAGGCCGCCGCAACTCCAATTGAAAGCTGTGGTGTGGCAGCCGGGGTCGGGGAGCTTTCCAGATAACCGTAGGGCTCAAGGAGGTCGTATTCCAAACGCCCTTGCCAGGCGACTTCTGCGCCGGCGTTCTGCTGGCCGCCCGCATCCAGTGCCCGAATACTGTTGGTGACCAGCCCGTGGTAGGACAGCCGACCCACTTTCCCGCTCAGATGCAAGCCGATCGCCCGGTGCAAATTAAAGGCATAATCCGCTGCGGACAGGTCTGGGAACAGCAGATGGCCAGGGTGGGCGTAGAACTGACGGCTATAGGGCAGGAGAAAGCGACCGGCCTGCGCCCTCAGGTATGGGGAATGGCGGTACTGCATCCACCAGTCGAGCAGGGTCGATCGGTTGCTGTTGCCAAAGGTGGTCGCTTCGTACTGGAAGAAATACTTCACCTTGGGATCAAACACATTCCCGGAAAACGCCAAGTGTGCCAGGGCCACGTCGAAATTATTGCGGCTTCTGCCCGTATCCGGGGCGGTCAGCGTATAGCGAGCCTGCAGGAACCCGTTCAGGCTGAGCGAGTAGCGCCCATCTTGACTGCGAATGAAAAAGCCATTGTCATACACATCTTCCGCCGCCAAGCCTTGCTTGCGCGTTCCAGCCGTATAACCAAAATCAACTCCGTGCCCGGTCCGTTCCTTCTCCTTTGCTTCCAGCTCCCGCATACGGCGTTCCAGGGCCTGCATGACCTTGTGCTGCTCGGCGAGTTGCTGGCGTAACTCGCCGAGCTCGTCGGCCAGCCCTGGGGTCGTCAGGGTGCTGAGAACAAGGCCGGTAATCAGACGGGCCCGGGCGACAAAACCTCCTCTGACTCTCATATCCGTACTCCCTCCTTCCTCTCGACGCTGAGGCGACCGTGAGAGCTTGATGCAAAACGGTGCCGGGGGATAAAAATGCGGGCGGGCCGCTCCTATGGGCTCCCAGCCGCGTTGGGGATGACAGGCGCCGTCCAGCCGCGGAGAGCGCATAATGACGTAATCTATGACACAGTATGGGAGTGATAGCTACAAGACCTTCAGCGCCGGAGTCGGCCCGCCCGAAAAGACCCGCAGGGGTAAGGGAGGGGAAACCTGCGAGCCTTTTTGTCTCTTTTCAGAAGAGAAAATAGCCCTGGGCGAGGGGCAGGACCTGAGCCGGTTCGCAGGCGTATTTCTGTATCTTGGCGCTAGTAGTCTGCTGCCGGCCGCCCATGATGCGAGCCATTCCCGTCTGCCGCCTTTGGCGACCCTGGCCGGAGTGGCGTTTATTTATGGCGCCCAGTCTTTGGCGCCGCACTAACATCGTGCTGCCGAAAGCGGTTGCGTTCGTGCGCCTCTCAGTTATTCTGCCCAGACGCTCATGACGGATATGCGACACATTCCGACACGTCTCTCTCGCCGCTTGATCCGCTTTGGCGTTATCGGGCTCAGCCTTTGCCTACTGCTTGGGCTTCCGAGCTGCGCCGTCGCCCCTCTTGCTGACAGCACCCTTGAACCACGCCGCTTAGGCCGAGAATTACCACCGGCTCACGCCTCCCCTGAATCAGAATCGGCGCCTCCTGCCTTCACCGAACCTACCGGCGGCCTGACGCTCCGCGCCACGCTTGCGGCGGCCTTACTCAACAGCCCGGCGCTGGCCGCCTTTTCCTGGGAGGCGCGCGCCCGAGAAGCCAGAGCCATACAGGCCGGCCGGCCCCCGAATCCAGTACTCGAGCTTAAAGTGGAAGAGTTTGGCGGCGGTGGCGACCGCACGGCGTTTGATGGTGCAGACACCACCGTCCGGCTCGGCCAATTGTTTGAACTCGGCGGCAAGCGGGCAAAACGTCAGCGGGTGGCAACGCTCGAACGGGACTTGGCGGCCTGGGATTACGAAACCCACCGGCTCAATGTTCTCACCACCGTTGCCAAAGCGTTTGTCGCGGTGCTTGCGACGCAGAGGCGAGTCAGCCTGGCGGAAGAACAGCTGGGAATGGCAGAAGAAGCCCTCCAAACCGTAGCCGTTCAGATCAAGGCCGGGGCAGTATCGATAGCGGAAGAGGCCCGCGCACGGGTCGCGTTAGCGCGTAGCCAGGTTGACCTTGCACGACGCAAACGGGAACAGACTGCTGCCCAGCTTCGGCTGGCCGCAACCTGGGGCAGTACGACCGTTACGTTCTCGGCGGTTACCGGCGACTTGGAGAGCATTATCCCGCCTCCATCTGCTGACGATCTCCTCCCGCATCTCAGCCACAACCCGGACGTTGCCCGTTGGGGCGTAGAAAAAGAACAGCACCACGCCGTTCTCGAGCTAGAGCAGGCGCGCCAGATTCCCGACGTCGAGGTGGATGCAGGCGTGCGGTACATTAACGCAGACAAGACTGCCGCTCTGGTCTTTGAGGCCAACGTGCCGCTCATGCTGTTTGATCAGAATCGAGGCGGTATACAAGAAGCTTCTGCCCGTCTGGCGAAGGTCAACGCGGAACAACGCGCGGCTGAGGTCCAAATTCGGGTCGCTTTGGCTGCCGCCCATCAATCGCTCTTCTCCGCCTTCGAGCAAGTCACCGCCCTGCGAGATACTATCATTCCTCAAGCCCGCTCCGCCTTTGAGGAAGTGAACCGAGCATATCGGCGCGGGGGGCTTCGTTATAGGGACGTCTTAGATGTCTGGCAGACGCTTTTTGAACTGCGCGGACAATATGTCGAGGCTCTCGCCAGCTACCACACCGCGGCGGCGGACGTGGAACGCCTGATTGCCGAGCCGCTTGATGCACTCGACCACATAGACGAGACTGACTGATATGAAGGCCGACGCCCCGTATAGTTCAGTGCTGCTCGTGCTTGGCGCTCTGCTGCTTACGCTCTTGTTTGCCCGTCAGGAAGCACAGGGCCTCGCACCTGACGATCACGCTGCGGAGCAGGAACACGATGAAGGTCTTGTGCAGCTCTCCCCTGAAGAACTCACAGAATTCGGTATCGAAATCGATCGCGCCCAGCCAGGAACGATTACACGTACGGTTGAGACGCCAGGCGAAGTGCGGCTGAACGGAGAACAGCTGGCGCATATCGTCCCGCGCTTTTCCGGCATCGCAACCGCCGTCTATAAAAAGACCGGCGATACGGTTCGCGCCGGTGAAGTCCTCGCGATTGTCGAAAGTAGCCACAGCTTGGCCTCGTATGACCTCAAAACACTCATAGCGGGAACCGTCATTGAGAGACATATTACACCCGGCGAGGCAGTCACCCGAGAGACGCAGGCGTTTGTGATTGCCAGCCTGACAAGCGTGTGGGTCAATCTGAGCGTGTACCAGAAAGACCTCCCGGCCGTTCATGTCGGCCAGCCAGTACGGCTGTCAATGGGTCATGCATTGCCCGAAACGGACGGAAAAATCTCGTACGTCTCACCGATAGTCGATAAGGAAACGCGTACGGCGACCGCACGGGTAGTCCTGTCTAACCCCCAGAAACGCTGGCGGCCTGGCATGTTTGTTACCGGCCGGATCGTCGTGGAACGCACGAAAGTGCCGCTGGCCGTGCCCCGCACGGCACTCCAGACAATAGCCGACCAGACCGTGGTGTTTGTCGAAACGGACGAGGGTTTTCAACCGCGAGCCGTGACGACCGGACGCGCCGATGACGATCTGGTGGAAATCCGGATGGGTCTGGCGCCAGGCGAGCGCTACGTCAGCCGTGGAGGCTTCACACTGAAAGCGGAACTGTCCCGTGAGCAGTTCGGCGACGGCCACGGTCACTAAGAGGACGGGCTAGTTTGGACCGCATCATTCAGTTCAGCCTCTCCAACCGCTCACTTATGGCCGTCCTCGGCGTCTTGCTGGCGGTGGCCGGATACCGCAGCTATGTGCATCTCCCCGTTGATGCCTTTCCCGATGTCTCCCCCAATCTCGTGCAGGTGTTTACCGAGACAGAGGGGCTGGCTCCGGAAGATGTCGAGCAATACGTCACGTATCCAATTGAAGCTGTGATGAACGGATTGCCTCTCCTGGAACGTATCCGGTCCGTCTCGAACTTTGGGCTCTCTGTCGTCAGTGTGTACTTTCAGGATGGAACAGACATCTACTTTGCCCGCCAACTGGTAAACGAACGGCTACAAGAAGCCCGCGAGCAGATTCCTGAAGGCTTCGGAACCCCCCGGCTTGGACCTATCTCGACCGGGATGGGGCTCGTACTGTTTTACTACCTCGAAGACGCAACCGGGCGGTATTCACTTGAAGAGCTACGAACCATTCAGGATTGGCTCGTCAAGTTTCATTTACAAACCGTGCCGGGTGTGACCGCAGTGCTCGGGATTGGGGGCTATGAAAAACAATTTCAGGTGGCCGTCCATCCGGAACTCTTGCTCCGTGCCGGAGTTACTATCAGCGATGTGATTGTCAGTATCCGAGAAAACAACCTCAACGTCGGCGCGCAATTTATCGAGAAGAACGCCGAGGAGTTTGTCGTTCGGTCGGTCGGGCTCGCCTCGAACGTGTCGGATATCGAGAGCATCGTTATCAAGGCTAATGATGGCACCCCCTTTTTTTTGCGCGAGCTCGCGGACGTCGGGGTCGGCGGCGCGATTCGACGCGGAGTCCAGACCCGAAACGGCCTTGAAGAAGTGGTCGCCGGGATGGTGGTCAAGCTCTTTGGGGCAAATTCCTCAACGGTTATCGAACACGTTGAGGCCAAGATGGCAGAAATTAATCGCATCCTCCCGACCGGGGTCACACTTGTTCCGTATTACGAACAAAAGACGCTGGTGACGGCGTGTGTGACAACGGTCAGGAACGCCTTGGTTGAGGGTGTTGTCTTGGTGGTGCTCGTGCTCATGTTTTTCATGGGCAGCTTTCGATCCAGCGTCGTTGTCGCTCTTTCTATTCCCTTCTCGGTCCTCTTTGCCACGTTGTGGATGGGCTATTTCGACATTTCCGCAAATTTGGTGTCGCTTGGCGGACTCGCCATCGCTATCGGGTTGCTGGTTGATGGCACGATCATCATGGTGGAAAACGTCGACCGTATGCTGCGCGAGGCCGACGCCGACGCACCTCGCAGTCAGGTGGTCGCCCGAGCGTGTTCGGAAGTCGCCCGCCCGATCGTCTTTGCGGTTGCCATTATTGTCATTGTCTTCCTGCCACTGTTTCTGCTCCAAGGTGTGGAGGGCAAAACTTTTCGTCCGCTGGCGCATACCGTGGTGCTGGCCATGTGCGGCTCACTTGTCTTTGCATTATTGCTGGCTCCCGGCTTGGCGGCGACGGTCATGCGGCGGCCACGCCATGCGGACCGTGCGCCATCCGGAGGACGCGTCTCGCGCAGCCTGATCTATCCCTACCGACCGGTGGTGAGGCTCTTTGTTCGTTGGCCGGTGCTGGCCGTTCTTGTTGTGGTTCTTTTAGTCGCATTGGGTGGGGCAGTGTTTCCCTTGCTCGGCTCTGAGTTTACCCCACGCCTGCAAGAAGGGACGTTGGTGCTGCGGTTGACGATGGCGCCCTCGATTTCACTGCGCGAGAGTCAACGAGTGACGATGATCGTCGAGCGGCGGCTCATGAAAATTCCCGAAATTGCCGGAGTGGTGACACGGATCGGCCGGGGCGAAGTCGGCGCGCACACCGACCCCATTAATAGCGCCGAAATGTATATTCAGCTTCGTCCGCAAGAAGACTGGCGCACGGCGCAGAATCAAGAGCAGCTCGAAGGCGTCATTCGCAAGGAACTAGGGCGCGTCCCCGGCGTGCTGACAAACTTTACCCAACCAATCGCAATGACCGTCGACGAACTCCTTGAGGGCGTGCGGGCAGAGCTCGCCATTAAACTTTTTGGCGATGACCTGGATATCCTTATTGCCAAGGGCAACGAGATTGCCAGCGTGACACGGCGTATCCGAGGAGCAACTGACGTCCAGGTGGATCAGGTGGCGGGCATGCCGCAGCTTGTCGTCCGCGTGAATCGGCAAGCCGTCGCGCGATACGGCATGAATGTGGCGGACGTGCAGCAGACGGTCCGAGCGGCAGTGGGTGGCGAAGTCGCAGGGCAGATTTTTGAGGGCAGCCGCCGCTTTGCCATTCTCGTCCGGTTTGCTCCGGAATACCGAAGCACGAGCGCCGCAATCAGTAACATTCTTGTTCCTGGTCCGGGTCGCGTACGCGTGCCGCTCTCAGAGTTGGCGACGATTGAGGAAGTGGTCGGCCCGCGTCAAATCACCCGCGAGAATAATCAGCGCTTTCTCACTATTCAGTGTAATGTCTCGGGGCGCGATATCGGGTCGTTTGTAGCGGAAGCCCAAGCCGCCATTGAGACGCAAGTGCACCTGCCGACGGGCTATTTGGTCACCTGGGGCGGGCAGTTTCGTCTACAACAGGAGGCAAATAAGCGGCTGGCCATCGTCATTCCGCTGACCTTGCTGATCGTTTTCTTGCTCCTGTTTTCCAGTTTTCAATCGCTCCGAAATGCGCTGTTGATTCTCCTCAATATTCCGCTGGCACTGGTGGGGGGCATGGTCGCGTTATGGGTCACGAGCCAGAATTTCTCCGTTCCCGCGTCGGTGGGATTCATCGCGCTGTTTGGCATCGCGCTTGAGAACGGCATGGTGCTGGTGACGTATCTGAACCAACTGGTTCGTGAAGGTATTGCGGTTGACGAGGCGGCCATACGAGGCGCGTGTTTACGGCTGCGCCCGGTACTGATGACTGCCATCACAACTGCTCTGGGACTGCTCCCCCTCCTCCTCTCCCATGGCACGGGCAGTGAGGTGCAGCGCCCGCTGGCTACAGTTGTGGTGGGCGGTCTGATCTCCTCAACCGTGCTCACCCTCCTGGTACTCCCCGCGTTGTATACGTGGAGTGAGCAACGGCACGCGCATGTGTGAAGATAGGAGGCATCATTCAGCCTCAGCCTTTTTGTCTCTTTTCAGAAGAGAAAATAACGCTGGGCGAGGGGCAGGACCTGAGCCGGTTCGCAGGTGAGTATTTCACCGTTCGCTTTGACGACGTACGTCTCCAGATTGACTTCTATCTCCGGCAGGGCCTGATGGCCAGGGCGGTCCGTCACGGTGCTCAATAGCGGAGACCGACCCATTCAGGTGGGTTCGCATTATCACTTCTTCGAGGCCAATCGCGCGCTGCGTTTTCCTCGGGCCACGACTTTTGGTCTGCGGCTTGATATTCCAGCCGGTACGGCCGTTCGTTTTGAGCCGGGAGAAGAGAAAAGCGTACAACTCGTCCCGTTTGGTGGACAACGGACGGTCTTCGGTTTGAACGGTTTGACCGAGGGGAATACACAGGATGCCAGCGTTCGACAGCAGGCGCTCCTCAGAGCGGCAGAGCAGGGCTTCCTGAAAGAGTAAACGTGTCCTCCAATAAATATGCAGATGCTGGACACGTTTACTCTTTTCCTCAGACGAAGATGAGGCTGTATGACAGGCTATGCTGAAGTTCCCCGGCTCGGTATCGGCGGACCAGTCGGCTCGGGGAAGACAGAGCTGATTGAACACGTGGTGCCGTATCTTCAGGGGCAGGGAAAACAGCTCGCGGTTATCACCAATGACATTCTGACCCAGGAAGACGCCCAACGCCTGCGCAGTCGCGGCTTCCTCTCCCCGGACCGCATTGTCGGCGTTGAGACCGGCGCCTGCCCACACACGGTTATTCGCGAAGATCCGACCATGAATCTGGAAGCAGTCCGCCGGCTGGAGGAACAGTTCCCTGCCCTGGATCTCATTATCTTAGAGAGTGGCGGGGACAATCTGGCGTCAACGTATTCTCCGGAACTCGCCGACGCCTTTGTCTTTGTCATCGACGTTGCCGGGGGCGACGACATTCCACGCAAGCGGGGGCTGGGGATTACCCGCTCAGACCTGCTGGTTATCAACAAGGTCGATCTTGCTCCGCATGTCGGAGCAAATATTGAGGTGATGACCCAGGATGCACGTCAGGCGCGTGGTACGCGGCCCGTTCTTCTCACCAACTGTAAAACAGGGATGGGGATTACGGACGTGGGCGAGTGGATTGAACGCGAATTACTCTTTGTCTAGTGCTCTCTCCCCCATGCCAGTGTCTGCGCATGACGCCTCCCGGCCGGGCCTCTCTCTTGATGCCGCCTTCTGGCCGCGCTCGTTTCAGGCCTATCTGTCTGACACACTCGATCAACGCCCGGCTGGTTCGGCTGGCAAGTCCGGCGCGTGCAAGCTGACCTTTGCAGCAGAGTCAGGAAAAACCCATCTTCAGCGCTCGTTTGTTTCCCATCCTTTCCATCTGACCCGTCCCTGGTATTTGGACCCGGCCTTGCCCGGTATGGCGGTGGTCTACGTCCAAACACCCGCGGGCGGACTAATTCAGGGCGATCGGGCAACGCTCCGGTTCGATCTGGGCGACGCGGCCCAAGTCCATATTACCAATCAGGCCGCAGAGAAGATTCACTCTATGACTGCCAACTGCGCACTGCAAAGCGTCTCGTTTGTTTTGGACGCAGGGGCCTATGCGGAGTATTGTCCCGAGCCCATTATTCTCTTTCCCCGCGCGCGTTTCGGCCAGCAACTCCACGTCCAACTCGGCCGACAGGCGACCTTTTTCTTTTCCGAGATCTTTCTCATTCGTGGGGACATGACGCGAGAACCGTTTGAGGCACTCTCTACCAGCCTGAGCGTCACTGATGCTGCCGGCGCCCTACTCATACGAGAACACGGAGTCGTCCTCCCACTCCAGCAGCGCCTCACTGGCCCTGGCGTCCTGGGTCGCTATCACGTCTGGGGCCAAGCCGTCCTCGTTGGCCGATCGGTGACCGAGAGCTGGGCACGAGAAATCCAAGGAAAGCTTCAAGAGGAATTGTTGCCTGACACAGCTCTCGTGGCCGGCACGACTGTCCTCCCAGAGGAATGCGGAATCTGCGTGAAAGTAGCAGGGACAAGCGTTCCAGCGGTTCGACGGGTATTACGCCGAGCCTGGCACGGGCTGTGCCGGCGCCATCTCGGTGTTCCCGCACCAGACCTACCAAAATGAGGAACGGAGGCCACGCATGCTGCGCATCAGTCATCGTCTCGGGAATGTCCATCAGGATTCCGAAGGGGTAGTATGACGACGGAATGAACGAAGCCACCGCCCGTATCAAAATCAACAAGCTGCTCGAAGCAGCCGGCTGGGGTTTCTTTGCCGACGGCGACCAACCTGCCAACATCCGTCTTGAGCCAAGCGTTACGATAAAGGCGTCCGATCTCGACGCGCTTGGTAACGACTTCGATAAAACCGCTAAGGGCTTTATTGACTTTCTGCTGCTCGATACCAAGGGCTTCCCGCTCATCGTGCTGGAGGCCAAAGCCGAGGACAGGAATCCCCTGGTCGGCAAGGAGCAGGCGCGTAAATACGCTCGCTCGCTGAACTGCCGTTTCGTTATGCTCTCCAACGGAAATCTGCACTACTTCTGGGACCTGGAGCGCGGTAATCCCTACCTCATCACTACCTTTCCCACACCGGACTCGGTGGCCGGCTATGCGAGTGCCTCACCCGACCCGCAGCGTCTGGTCAATGAACAGGTCAACGACGACTATATCGTCCTCACCCAGCGTCTCGGCTACGCATCCGAGGCAGCCTGGAAGAACGAAGACGAGCGCCCCGGCTTCATCCAGGCTAACAGACTTCGTTTTTTGCGGCCCTATCAACTGAGAGCCGTATACGCCCTGCAACGCGCGGTACACCAGGGCAAAGACCGCTTTCTGTTCGAGATGGCGACCGGCACCGGCAAGACGCTCACCGCCGCAGCGGTCATCAGGCTATTCCTGCGCTCTGCCAACGCTCGGCGCGTGTTGTTTCTGGTGGACCGCCTGGAACTGGAGGAGCAGGCCAGAAAGGTTTTTGCGGCCCTGCTGTCCGCGGACTTCCAGACGGTCATTTACAAGGAGAAGCGTGACGACTGGCGGCGGGCCGAGATCGTCGTCAGTACCGTTCAATCTCTGCTGTTCAATAACAAATACCAACAGCTTTTCTCGCCGACGGACTTTGACTTGGTGATCTCCGACGAGGCGCACCGCTCGATTGGCGGCAATGCTCGGGCGGTATTCGACTATTTCGTTGGCTACAAGCTCGGTCTGACCGCCACGCCCCGCGATTACTTACGGAGCTTCGACCAGACCAAGCGCACGACGCGGGACCCGCGTGAGGCCGAGCGTCGGCTGCTGCTGGACACCTATCGTACTTTCGGCTGCGAGAGCGGACAGCCAACCTTTCGCTACTCACTGCTCGACGGTGTCAGGGAGGGCTTTCTGATCAACCCCACGGTGGTGGACGCGCGGACGGAAGTCACCACCCAACTCCTCTCCGAAGAGGGCTTTGTTGTGTCGTTCACCGAGGGCAGCGGTGAGGATCAGCAGGAAGCGTACAAGCAGCGCGAGTTCGAGAAACGCTTCTTTTCCGAAGCCACCAACCAACTTTTCTGTAAGACTTTTCTTGAGAACGCGCTACGCGACCCGATCAGCGGAGAGATCGGCAAATCCATTATCTTTGCCGTCAGCCAGCACCACGCGGCCAGGCTGACGCAAATCCTCAACCAGATGACCGAGCGTATGTTTCCCGGCAAGTACCAGTCCGATTTCGCCGTACAGGTTACCTCGCAGATACCCGACGCCCAGCAGTTCACCATCAACTTTGCCAACAACAACCTGATCGGCTCGGGCAACTTCCTGCCCGACTACAAGACCGGCAAGGCCCGTATCTGCGTCACGGTCGGCATGATGACGACCGGGTACGACTGCACCGATATCCTGAATCTCGGCATGTTCCGGCCTATCTTCTCACCCACCGATTTCGTCCAGATCAAGGGACGGGGCACGCGCAAGCACGATTTTCGCGACCAACTTTTCGACATCGGCCTCAAGGACGCCGTCACCCAGCCACACAAAACCGCTTTCAAGCTGTTCGACTTCTTCGGCAACTGCGAATACTTCGAGGACGAGTTCAACTACGACGAAGTCCTCAAGCTGCCTCGACCTCGGGCTCAGGGGAACGGCGACGGCCCGCAACCCTACGGAACTTACGAGCATCTGGGCCGCGACATCCTCGAAGAAATTGCAGAAGAAACCATCGGCCTGGAGGGGATGAGGATAGACCGGATGTTCTTCGACCGGTTCGCGGACGCAGTGCGACAAGACGAGACCATCGCGCAGGCCGTCGAAGCCGGCCAGTGGGACCGCGTTATGGACTACATCAACCGCGAAGTCTTCGACAAACCCGAGGAGTACTATACTCTTGCCAAACTGCGCAAAGCTGCCGCCGTGGACCGCCGCCTGACCCTGCGTGAAATTCTGGAAAAGGTTTTTGACATCATCCCGCGCTTCAAACCCAAGGACGAACTGCTGGAAGAAGAATTCACCAAGTTTGTCGCCGACCATACCCCGCCACGGGCTGACTCCATTGCGGCTATCAAGGCCTACTTCAAAGCATACGCCACCGACGGCTACACTCGTGACATCATCGACACCCGGCAGTTCTCCAGGCTGGCCACCTCTCCGGTCTTTTCCATTGGCGACTATCGGGCCGTGCCGGAGAAATATCGCGCGATCATTCCCG
The DNA here is from genome assembly GCA_963664395.2 of Binatia bacterium. Taxonomy (GTDB): domain Bacteria; phylum Desulfobacterota; class Binatia; order Bin18; family Bin18; genus Bin18. The sequence continues at coordinate 2,167,156 of OY761159.2, forward strand.
AGTACGTGAAGGACTACGTGTCGTTGAACCAGTTCTGAACTGTGATTGAATGGGATTTTTGGGATTGATGGGATGCAGAAGGAGCATAAGTTTCGGAGTTGACCGGCCAGATCATCGGGTGTGCTATGACGGTGCATTCCGCGCTGGGCAATGGGTTTCAGAACGAGTCACCAACAAGAAGTTCAACCAAAAAAATCAACGCAATCCCAAAATCCCCTAAATCCTGTTAATCCTACCAATCCCACAAATCACAGTTCAGACTATGTTAGACACCACCACCAAACGCCGGATTGACACCGCCCGCGACCTCCTCGTCGGCAAGGTGCCTGACCCCAAGAGTCAGGTCGAACAGATTACCATTGCGCTCATCTACAAGTTCATGGATGACATTGACGCCGAGAGCGAAGAGTTCGGCGGCACGCGTACCTTCTTCGCCGATGACTTCGCCCGTTACGGCTGGGCCAAACTGATGTACTCCGGCCTGGGCGGAAACGAGATTCTCAATCTTTACGCCGAGGCCATTACCCGAATGCCGGAGAACCCCGGTATCCCGCCGCTGTTCCGCGATATTTTCAAGAACGCCTATCTGCCCTACCGCGACCCCGAGACCCTGCGCGGCTTTCTCAAGGTGATTGACGAGTTTACCTACGACCACTCCGAACGCCTGGGTGATGCCTTCGAGTATCTGCTGTCCGTACTCGGCTCTCAGGGCGATGCCGGGCAGTTCCGCACCCCACGGCACATCATCGACTTTATCGTGGCCGTCATTGACCCCAAAAAGAATGAAACCATCCTCGACCCGGCCTGCGGTACCGCCGGATTTCTGATCTCCTCGTACAAACACATCCTGAAGGCAAACACCGACGCCGACGGTCACAGCACTTTGACCCCGGACGAAAGGGGCCGATTGGCAACCAATTTTCAGGGTTACGACATCTCGCCCGACATGGTGCGCCTGTCGCTGGTCAATATGTATCTGCACGGCTTTGTCGCCCCGCATATCTTCGAGTACGACGCCCTGACCAGCCAGGAGCGTTGGAACGAGTACGCCGACGTGATTCTGGCCAACCCGCCGTTCATGTCGCCCAAAGGCGGCATCCGGCCCCACAATCACTTCTCGGTGCAGTCCAAACGCAGCGAAGTACTGTTTGTAGACTACATGGCCGAGCATCTGACGCCCAACGGCCGCGCTGGCATCATCGTGCCCGAGGGCATCATTTTTCAGAGCCAGAACGCTTACAAGCAACTGCGCAAGATGCTGATAGAGGACTATCTGGTGGCGGTGGTATCGCTGCCGGCGGGTGTGTTCCAACCCTACTCCGGCGTCAAGACTTCGATTCTGATTCTGGACAAGGTGTTAGCCAAGAAAGCCGACCGCATCGCCTTCTTCAAGGTAGAAAACGACGGCTTCGGCCTGGGGGCGCAACGCCGCCCGATTGACAGGAATGACTTGCCGCAGGTGCAAAAGGAGCTGGGCGAATATCTTGGAAGGCTGCGGGCTGGCGAATCGGTGGACGATTTCCAGCCAGCGTTGACGGACCGCGTAGCCGAACCAGGGGCGGAGTACACGAAGAGCGAATCGACACACGGGCTCATCGCCGAGAAGGAGAAGATTGCTGCGAGTGGAGAGTATAATCTGAGCGGGGAGCGGTATCGGGAGAATCGGGTACGCAATCACGCGTTCCCTTTAGTTTCCATTGGAGATTCAGAACTTTTCCGTGTCGAAAGTGGTGGTACGCCAAAATCCGATGTGAAGGAATACTGGAGTGGCAGCATTCCTTGGGCGACGTTGGTTGATTTGCCTGCAACCAATTTTATCACCGAGATTAGGGCTACTCAGCGTACCATTACCGAACTTGGCTTAAATAAGTCCTCAGCGAAGCTGATTCCAGAAAATTCTGTCATCGTTTCGACCCGGGCGACTATTGGGAGAATCGCCATCAACCGTATACCACTAGCGACCAACCAGGGGTTCAAGAACGTCGTTATCAAGGACCTGAACAAAGTTCTCCCCGAATATGTCGCACTCACGTTGACAAAGCTTGTGCCCACGATGGAAGCCCAGGCGAGCGGTGGCACCTTCAAAGAGATTTCCAAGTCGAGGTTCTGTGGGCTACAAATCCCCCTACCGCCGCTGGAAGTGCAGCGGGAAATTGTGGCCGAGATTGAAGGCTACCAAAAAGTGATTGACGGGGCGCGGATGGTAGTGGAGAACTATCGGCCTCATATTGTAGTTGATCCTGAGTGGCCGATGATTCCGCTTAGTGATGCGTGTGAGTTAATCATGGACGGGACTCACTTTTCTCCGAAGAATATGGAACAAGGCGCACGGCTGTACCTCACCTCCAAGAATGTTAGAGAAAACCACCTTGACCTTTCCAAAGTCAGTTACGTGACTGAAGCAGACCACAAATCCATTTATGCGCGCTGCCCAGTTCAAAAGGGAGATGTTCTCTACGTCAAGGATGGAGCGAACACGGGTCTTACGGCCATAAACACTCTGGATGAAAAATTCTCACTACTCTCAAGTGTCGCAGTCTTACGGGGAAAGCGGAATTACCTTGATAACCAATTCTTGTGTCTCTTTCTGAATACCCCCGACGGTCGGAGCAGGTTACTTTCCATGATGTCAGGCGTAGCTATCAGAAGGCTGACGTTGACGAAGATCAATCAGGCTCAGATTCCTTTGCCACCTATTCAAGACCAGAAGAGAATAGTTCAGGAGATCGAAGCCGAGCAAGCTGCCGTCGACGCCAACCGTGAACTGATTGAGCGATTTGAGAAGAAGATTCAGGCGGCGGTGGGGCGGGTGTGGGGAGAAACCGAAGTCGTAGGTCGGACTAGCTCGGCGTAATCCGACAAGGGAGGTGGGGTGGGTGAAGGCTGAAGTGGAGACGGGGGATGCCAAAAGTTAGAGACGCGATTAGGCTCATAGAGCGAGAGGGCTGGGAATTGGTCCGTACCCGTGGAAGTCACAGGCAATATCGCCACTCCAAAAAATCGGGAACCGTTACGATAGCAGGCCGAATGAGTAAGGACCTTGCGCCTAAAACTTGGGCGAGTATTCTCAAACAAGCAGGAATAGACAGAGGAGAATCGCTGTGAAATACGCCATCCTCATTGAAAGAACCGACAACGGCTACTCTGCCTATGTGCCCGATTTACCCGGTTGTATCGCCGCCGCAGATACAAAAACCGCAGTGGAAGAACTGATCCGCGAAGCTATCAGCCTCCACCTCGAATCCCTCCACGAACACGGCGACCCAATTCCTGAACCGCACACAACCGCTGCTCTCATTGAGGTCCAACCTTTCTCCGATTCGTTTGTTTGAGATGGCGGGACGGGCGCCAGTCTTACGGTCCTGCTGGGGAGGTTGGGTGACGCCTTCGGCTCACCCAACCTACGGGCTAAAATTCCGATGTCGAATCTTGAAACCCAAGGTGCCATTGTCGCAGAAATTGAAGCCAAACAATCGCTAGTCAACGCCAACCGTGAACTGCTTGAACGATTTGAGAAGAAGATTCGGGCGGCGGGGGGGCGGAGATAAGACAAAGGGCGCGGACTAACCTCAAACCGGATTATTTTGGGAAAGCGGGCAGGAACGCCTACGAATCCGCAGACGAGGATTTTTGCTTCTCGTAATCATCCAAGGCTGCCACAATACGATCTAACAATTTACCGAATCCTGAAAAATCAATCTTGTCGGCACTTGGTCTAACTACCTTTTCGGCAAAAACGGTCTTTCCGTACGTATCGTCTGTGTTGTGTTTCTTCGAGGGGTCAAACTTCTTTCCATCTATAGGAATTTTGAGCAACTTTGGGCCAAACAAATCTTCTATGCAGGATTTTGAATCCGTGCCGTTCTCTGGTGTCTTTACGAGATAAAGATTCTTGTGAAGATGGTAGAATAATTCCGAAACTTCGTTTGTTATATTAAGGCTATAATTTTCTTTTACAACGCTGAAGATACTCTTAGCGCCGTCGTCGTTGTCGGTTAGGATGATCACCGGATGGGCAAGCGGTGCATGTTTGAAGGAGGCGATGATGATTTTGTACTTTGCGATAAGGCGGCTGATATCACCTGTACCACCACCAAGCTGAAGGACTTGGTAAATTGTTTGCGAGTATCTCATGAAGCGGACAGTACTTGAGAAGCTGCCGTTTACAAGCTCACCTAATTGTGGATGGTAATCCGTTAGTTTTTTGATTGCTGCACGTAGATAAACGATATCGGTTTTTCCTTCTGTCACAATCAAGGGTTTTTCTAACGCCACAAAGTGCTTATAGAAGAGAAATTTTTTGTACAACATCCGAGCCGCGGTTGGTGTTTTCTTTTTTTCAACTTCCTCCCTTAGATCGGAGCGATCCTTTATGTAATGTATGTGACTGAGAATGCCCTCAATTTTATTTAAGCCTTTCACGGAGGTGTCAGGGGTGGATACATAATAGCTCCCGGTCGAGAACAGCTTATGACAAATCGCGCGTGCGGTCCGATAGTATTCCGATCTGATGTTGACTTTTTCGTTGACTATTAAACCGGTCGTCACTTGGCGCGACCCACGCCACTGCATCCGTGTTTTGCTGGCGTTTATTTTGAAGCCGGCTCTATGAATCTCCTTTACAAGTTGCGAACCAAGTTCCCAGGCCGAGAGTCTTTCAGGAATTGGTTTTGCTAAAGCTGTAGGAAAATCCTTACGGTTCGTCGAAAAGGTGATGTCATCAGCATAGCGCGAATAAGTGCACTTGTTTTTCTTGGCGAATCGAGCAAGACGCACATCCAGTATATGTCCAAGCAAGTTGGATATTATCGGGGAACATGGACTGCCCTGCGGCAATTCGTTCTTATGACACGCAATTTGCGCAATGACTGTCGCGACTTTCTCATTTAGCTCAAAACGTTTGTCTTTTATGAAGAAGCCTCGAACACGTCCGAAATTGAATGAAGGGAAAAAGTCTTGGAGATCCAGGTTCAGTACATAGCGGCGACGTTTATGCACAGAAGCATTGGTGAAGATTGAGCAGGAGCGCGCAAAGCCATGAGCGAGCGGATGGTGGGTGGGGCCGGTTTTCTCAAATTCGGCGACGCATCTGTAGAGTACGTCCGCCAATCGTCTCTGTAGCATTTTCAACCGACGTTCGGGCGCGTTGATTAGCCGCTTCCCACCGTTGTGTTTTGGGATTTCAAAGGAGTGGTACTTTTCTGCTTCTGGCAACTGATACAGTAGATATGAAACGGTCTTAGGTTGTACACCGAGAATATGACCGACATCCTTCAATGTTCGGGCTGCCCGCAGCTTCTCCAAGTCGGTCATAGACCAGTTCTCAAGAGAAGGCTTACAGGCACTCCTATGCGAAACGAAACCCTAGAGAACGATATCTAACGATATCTAGCGTTGTTCAAGGATGACCAGGGAGCACGCGCGCCCTGACATTCTGTCTTATATCGCGATTGCGCGATAACAAGTCTGCCTGTAAGCCAGCGCACACCGTGGCATATCGGTGCTGGAATAGCAAGAAAAATAGAAAAGGTCGTCGAGATTGAAGTTGACAAGCCCTGGTCAACGCTAACCGCGAACTGATTAAGCAATTTGAGGAGAAGGTTCGGACGAGTGGGGGGGCATAGCGAGGGCAAGGTCAATCGGGTAGAATTTTCACTTACGAGGAGGGGAAAGTCATGTCTGAAAGAGCCGAGACAGAAAGGGTCTCAGATGATTATCTGAGGACATTAGAACGTGTCAAAAAGCAATACCAGCAATACGTGGAAGTGAGCGAGCTTTACAAATTGCCTGTCCAAAAGGAAGAGGAAATTATCCAATATCAATCTCCAAGTCCAGAGCACCCTCTGACGACAAATACAATTCGTATCAAGTAAGTGAAATAGTCATGGCTTCATGGAGCGAACTCCTAGAACTGCTAAAAGCTCAAAGAGACCCTGTCTGGCTTGATAGCAAACTAAAAGAACATTTGAGCGCCATCTCAGGGCGTCGTAACGGTGCCGCCGTCATCTTTTACGCCTCGGCTTTTCTGCAAAAAACGCCGACAAGGTGGCCATCACCAGAGAAGATATCAATGGCTTCATGAACGCGCTTTACGAAGCACCGACCGATAGAGGTCTCGTATTGATCCTTCATACTCCTGGTGGCGACCCGAATGCTGTTGAAAGTATCGTTGAGTATCTTCATTCCAAATTCAATTATCTTGAGGTCATTGTTCCATACCTGGCTATGTCCGGCGGCGCGATGATAAGTCTTGCGAGCGATCAACTAACGCTCGGTAAGCAGAGCCAACTTGGGCCGATTGACCCTCAACTTGTCATTGGTAACAAAACACATTCGGCCAGGGCGATTCAGGAAGGATTTAATAAGGCAAGAGAGGATATTGAAAGCGATACGAAATTAGCGCATCTCTGGGCACCTATTTTACAAAATATGGGACCTTCGCTTTTCTTGGAAGCTGAGAAAGCTTTGTCATACAGCAAAGAGTTGGTGGCAAACTGGCTCATGAAAAGGATGCTCAAAGGTATACGCGACGAGACAGAAAGAAAGAGAAAAGCCGATACCATTGCGGCATATTTTAATGCTGAAGATATTCCTGACTACGGCCAAGTGCATGTCCATGGCCAGAGGATTGGAGCGGTCAAGCTTAGGGAACTTGGGCTTAATCTGCAATTTTTTGAGGATGACCAAGCTCTGCAGAATGATATTTTAACGGCATATCACTTGATGACCTTGATTTTTGAAATGACGACTTCCCTCAAGTTCATTGCCAGCGATAGAGGAAAAATGTGGGTCAAACAAGAACAGCAGATTCTTGCCCCAGCATCCCCTCCTGTCCCTCAACAACCTCCCTCAATTATCCCCTGATTCCCAGACCTTGTCTGAAAACTGGACGATATGTTCACCTTCCCGTAATGGCTCGCCGGCGAGGCTGTCGAGCCAGTTCATACCCTCGACATAAACATCGTCATAACGGGCATCTTTTACGGGGTTAATCAGTTTGTGATCTTTGCGTTCTCTGTTTTTATACCGCGCTCGTAATGCCCGCATTCGCTCTTTGAATTGCTTCTTTTTCTTGGCCGATAAGCCGTCCATTCTCAGCGGTGTCGGAACAGGCTCATTCATTGAGATGTCCTGGGTGACGACTGTAAAGTCCAAAAACTCATTAGGCGCGGCAGATAACATGGGTTCCGTCCTATAAACGTAATGCAGCAGGCTCTGCGTGTCTTGCCCGAATCGCCGCACATCTTCTTTCAGTCCCGAAGTTATCGCAAATGAGAGTTGGTTCCCTATCTCTTCTAACTGCTCTTCATCACTCAGAGACCAACGAACCCAATCCTGCCTCTCTTCATAGTTGCTCTCAAAAGACCGTCTCTCCGCGTCGATAGCGCTGAGTGCAGGCTCAATACGCGCGTAAACCGATTGGGACCACGGACCGAATTTGTAAAATTGCTACCCTGTCCCGGTAAAGGTAACGCCGTTGTTTCGTTTCGCATGGAAAAGGTCGGCCAAATACACATACTTAATCAGGTGAATTGGTCCGAGCTGGCGGTCTAAGAATTCATCCTGCTCTCCAGCAACCAGCAACGCATACTGGAGCAGCAAGTCAACACGGGAGGGGGCCACTGGCATTACTTCGACTCGAAGGGCTGAGAATCAGGTCTATTTACGGTTCTCCTGGGACAGCAAGCATACCGGAATTGTCGGAGCGCGCCTACCCGTATGTGGGCTCCTCCCATATAAGATTGAAGCCGAACGAACTCTTGTCACCGCTAATCGTGAACTGATTGAACGATTTGAGAAGAAAATTCGGGAAGCGATTGGGAGGGTGTGGGGAGAGGCCGAAGTCGTAGGTCGGACTAGCTCGGCGTAATCCGACAAGGGAGGTGGGGTGGGGAGAGGCTGAAGCGGAGACGGGGGATGTCAAAAGTTAGAGACGCGATTAGGCTCATAGAGCGAGAGGGCTGGGAATTGGTCCGTACCCGTGGAAGTCACAGGCAATATCGCCACTCCAAAAAATCGGGAACCGTTACGATAGCAGGCCGAATGAGTAAGGACCTTGCGCCTAAAACTTGGGCGAGTATTCTCAAACAAGCAGGAATAGACAGAGGAGAATCGCTGTGAAATACGCCATCCTCATTGAAAGAACCGACAACGGCTACTCTGCCTATGTGCCCGATTTACCCGGTTGTATCGCCGCCGCAGATACAAAAACCGCAGTGGAAGAACTGATCCGCGAAGCTATCAGCCTCCACCTCGAATCCCTCCACGAACACGGCGACCCAATTCCTGAACCGCACACAACCGCTACCCTCATTGAGGTCTGACCCATCTGCGATTCGTCTGTTTGAGCAGAACGGAGTGCAAATATGCTGCGCGTCAGTCATCATCTCGGGAATATTCACCAGGATTCCGACCTCGCCGCTCAGGTCACGCGCTGGGAGCACGCGCACCAACTGGAAGAAGTGACCCTGAACGAACGGGAGGCGCAGAAGAGTCGGCTTCGCCTACAGACCTCGACCGGCCAAGAGCTGGGGCTCGTCTTGCCCCGTGGCACAGAAATCACGGATGGGGACGTCTTTGCCTTCACCGATAGGGAAGGCGGCCTGTTAGTCCACCTCGCTCTTCAGGAGGTCATGGTGCTGACGCTTCGCCCAGGACTGCCCTTGGGCAAGCAACACCACTGGCTGGTGCGCCTGGGCCATGTGCTGGGCAACCAGCACTGGCCGGTCGCGAGCGTCAACGAGGCGGTCCTGGTGCCGGTCAGCCTCGACCGGGCGGTGATGGAAACCGTTCTGCGTACCCATCATCTCCTGGATCAATTTACGGTTCGGTATGAGCGGCGTTCCTGGCCAAAAGCAGCCTTGCAGCTGACCGACTCCTTTTTTCCCTCCGGCACAGTCACCCTGTCGCACGGCCTGGAAACCTTTCTCGGTGGCCAGTCCGCGGAGATCGACCTGTCTCAGCTCCTTCAAGATTATCTCGAAAGGAAAATTGCTCCCTGTGATCTGGTTGCCTATGCGCACGCGTATCGGGCCGCAGAAGAGGGAGACGTTGAGCGTTTGCATCAGCTCGACCGCTACTTGAATGTTTCGCTCCTTCCGCAAGAACTGCGGCAGGGCTCCGCACGTTCAGGCAGGGCGACGCTGGAAACACTGCGGCGCTTAGTCGAGGAGCCCCTCTTCCAGGCATTTCTCGCTGGCATAGAGGCGGGCAAGAGCAGCGGTCATATCTCCATTTGCCTGGGTCTCTTACACGTTCTGTGGCGTATCCCCCAACGCAGAGGCGGCGCTATGTTGCTCTACACCTTCATGGTGAACTTTCTTGGCGCAGCCATCCGTTTAGGCTGTCTTGGGCATCGGGAAGCACAGAGGTTGCTCATCAACTTCCGACCTCATTTGATTCCACTCGCAGATCAAGCGCTAGAGAGCCCACTCGAAGAGATCGGAACTTTTGTTCCGCTCGCGGATATCCGCGCGATGCAACATGCCCACCTGTCTGTCCGACTTTTTAGTAGCTAGGAGGACGGTATCCTGACTCCCATTTGTCTTCACCAGGCTTGTCTGGAGGCTGGACTATGGAGTAAGATTCCACATTACTTTTCTGTGCCCCCGTAGCTCAGGAGGATAGAGCACCGGATTCCTAATCCGGGTGTCGTGCGTTCGAATCGCGCCGGGGGCAGTTTTCTTCTCACCACGGGATATGCGGGATATGCGGGATATGCGGGATATGAATGATGCTGCGTGAAAGTCGGCGGATGCGGGAGGTACAGTCGCCGATCATTCCGGTGATTGGCGAATTAATCCGCGCGAACCCCGGTACGGTTTCTCTGGGCCAAGGGGTCGCGTACTACGGCCCGCCGCCTGAGGCGCTGGAAGCGGTCCGCCGGTTTCAGGCTGAACCGGATAACCATAAATACAAACCCGTCCAAGGCATTGACCCGCTCTTAGAGATCATTCGCCACAAGCTGTTGGAGGAGAACGGTATCGCGCTGAATGATGCGCAGCGGATCGTCGTGACGGCCGGGGGCAATATGGCGTTCATGAATGCGTTGCTGGCAATCGCCGACCCCGGTGATCAGATTATTTTGCAACTGCCCTATTACTTCAACCACGAGATGGCAATTAGCATGGTCAATTGTGAGGCGGTGTGTGTACCGACCGACGAGCACTACCAACTTCAACTCGATGCGATCAGCAACGCGATTACGGATCGTACGCGCGCCATTGTGACCGTGTCGCCAAACAACCCGGCCGGTGTGGTGTATGCCGAATCAGACTTGCGTGCGGTCAATGATCTCTGTCGCGAGACCGGCCTCTATCACATCAGTGACGAAGCGTATGAGTATTTCACGTACGATGGCGCAACCCATTTCTCGCCGGGATCAATCCCGGACAGCAGCGAGTACACAATCTCCCTGTACTCGCTGTCCAAAGCGTACGGCTTTGCGAGCTGGCGCATCGGCTGGATGGTCGCGCCCGAACACCTGTATACGGCGATCAAAAAAGCCCAGGATACGATCCTGATCTGCCCGCCGGTCGTCTCGCAATACGCCGCGGCGGCCGCGATGCAAGTCGGGTCGGCCTACTGTCGTGAAAAACTCAGGGCGATGACCGCGACACGCCGGGTCGTACAGAGCAGCCTGAACGAGTTGAGTGATCTGCTCACGCTGCCTCGGTCCGACGGCGCGTTCTACTTCCTGCTGCGGGTGCACACAGATATGGATGCCATGACGTTGACTGAGCGGTTAATCCAAGAGCATCACGTCGCGGTGATTCCCAGTACGGCGTTCGGCGTAACCGAGGGGTGCTATCTGCGCGTAGCCTACGGCGCGCTGAACGAAGAGGTGGCCGGCGAGGCCGGCGGGCGGCTCTCGCGTGGACTGCGGCATATTCTTTTGTAACGCGCTGAGAGGCGATCTGAGCATGCGGGGCTGGCGAGACATGAGAGCGTGCGACATAATATCTTGCGCCCGAACATTCTGATAGCGTTGCGGCGTTTTGGAGTGAACCGAAAGACAGGCGAGAGGACGTACTGTTATGCGAGAAGGCTTTCATGTGATGGACAGTGATCTCCACGTTATTGAAAACGGAGAGGTGTATGAGAAATATCTCGACGAGAAATACCGCGATAAGAAACCCCGTTACCTGGGCTGGAGTCCAACCAATTTTCCGCACTGGGATGTACAGGGACAGCTGATCCCCCCATGGGCGAAGTCTGCGGAAGTGGTGAAAGCCCAGGAATATCTCGACAAACCAACTGAGCATATCTACAAGTCGGTCCGCGAGCGGAAGTACGAGCCCTCTTCCACTCTTGAAGCCATGGACGCGGAGGGTATTGATGTTGGTATTGTCTACCGCACTTTTGCGCACATGATTGTTTCCATTGATGATTTAGAGCCAGCATATGCTACTGCCTACTGCGCCGCGTTTAACGATTGGCTGGCTGATTACTGTCAGACTGACCCAAGGCGTCTCAAAGCGGCGGCTATTATCTCATTGCACGACCCTGAACTCGCAGCCGCCGAAGCCCGCCGCGCCGTAGAAGACAAAGGCCATGTTGCTGTCGTTCTGCTGCCCATGCCCTGCAACGGACGCTATTTCAACGCGCCCGAGTGTGACGTGCTGTGGAAAGAAATCAGGCGGCTGAACGTGCCCCTGGCTTTTCATGGAACGAGCGGGGGCGCGTCAAAGGATTACGTGACCAATCGCTACCGCGGCCATCCGAATTTCCGCACGCTGAACCATTCTTCAGCCTTTCCCATGGAGTTGATGCTTGCGATGGGCGCCATGACAGTAGGCGGCGTGCTTGAGCGCTTTCCCGACCTGCGGGTCGGTTTTCTGGAGGGCAATTGTGGCTGGCTGCCGTGGTGGCTGGACCGTCTTGACGACCAGTGGGAGAAGTACGGCGGCGGCGAGGAAATCAAACTATCGGCCAAGCCGAGTGAATACTTTAAGCGCCAGTGCTTTATTGGGACCGATGTCGACGAAGAGTTGTTAGCGGTCACGGTTGATAAAATCGGCGACGACAATATTGTCATGTCGGTCGATTACCCCCATGCCGACGGCCCCTTCCCGAACGGGATCAAAGAGTTTCTGGAGCTGCCTGGGGTAGGATTAGACTCCAAACGCAAGATTATGTGGAAAAACTGCCTCCGCTTATACGATTTTGATGAGAAGAAGATGCTTGGCGGCGAGTGATTACACAGGCTGTTGCATGCCAACCATGGCATAATGCTCAGGCGCAGCAGTCCGCGGGTCTTTATACATGATGACCCGACACAGTCCGCCAGTTGCCCCTTTTTCGCACACAATGGCCGGCCACGGCGCGCCAATACGCTCGATGGGCATGATGGTGTGCATAACTGCGATATGCGCCTGATAGACTGAGACATTGCCATCCAGAAAAGAGAGAGGATGCTGTTCTTTGACGAGGGCGAGATTGAGCGGTGGTTTGAGGCAGCCCTGCCGAATTTGACGGCCACAACTCCCGCACGGGTCTTGGAAAAGAGTAAATTTTTCGCCGTCTTCTTCGATTCTGAGTGTGGCAAAATTTCCGAGCAAAAGGGCGACCCAGCTCCGGAGCCGTGCTGTGGCATCATGCGTAATGTCGTCCATCATCCACGGCATCCAGCGCTTATCACTGCTGAAGCGTAGACACTGTTCGAGCTCATCAATGCCATACTCCCGGTAGACGTGAGACAGCAGGAGAGAGACCCATTCCCGATAGAGATCGTGCAGGTCTCGAAAACCCTTCTCCATGTAGTCATAGAATTTTTTGACTTCCTCAACGTCGCCTTTGTCAATGAGCGCGTTCATGCGGTCTATGGCCGACTTGCTACAGTTGAGGACCTCGCCGACGCTCATATCAAGTTTAAGCGCTTCGGCGAGAACCGCACTAATCGGAGCCGCTTTGGCCAAACCCTCATGACCATGGGTCTCGTAAATGAATTCCTGCTCCGTAGCCACCCAGTGGTGATAGATATCGTGAAAGGCGAGAAAAGATTCTTCGAGCTCAGCGTACTTCGCCTTCGCCTCTGCTCTGTCTCCGGTCTCAAGAGCCGCGTACATCTGTTCACGCGGAGGACGGCACATTGCATCGAGCTCGTCTTGGGTAAAGAGCCGAGTTGTCATATTTGTCCCCTTTTGGGTCGGACCTCTTGTTGATCTATTCCCGATAGTGTTGACTACTCTTCGTAGGCTTGTGCCAATAAATCAATGGTATGCACGGCTTGAATCGGCAGGCCATGCTGCTGTAAGCCAGCCCGTATCTGCATTAAACAGCCGGGATTGCCGGTCACGACCACGTCGGCTTCAGTTGCCTGAATATGCCCGACTTTACGCTCCAGCAGTCGGGCCGCCATCTCCGGTTGGGTCAGATTATACGTGCCGGCACTGCCGCAGCACCAATCTGACTCGGGTAAGTTGACAAACGTCAGCCCAGGAATGGCCCGCAGCAGTGCACGAGGTTGCTCACGGACACCTTGTCCATGCGCCAAGTGACAGGCGTCATGGTAGGTGACCTTTGCTCTGACCTCTCGGGTTGGTGGTGTAAGCGGAATACTCCCAACAAACTCAGCCACGTCTTTCATTTTTTCGGTGAGGCGTTCTGCCTTGTCCCGGTAAGCAGGGTCGTCTTTGAACAGCTCGCCGTACTCTTTCATCATCGCTCCGCAGCCAGCGGAGTTGATAATAAGAGCGTCCAGCTCAAGTTTGCCGAAGACGTCAATATTATGTCTGGCCAGCGACAGGGCATTCAGCTTATCCCCATTATGCAAGAGGAGCGCCCCACAGCAGGATTGGGCCTTGGGAACCAGGACTTCACAGCCATTATGGCGGAGCACTTTCACCGTGGACTGGTTGGTTGCCCCAAAGACCGTAGACATGACACAACCCGATAGCACGGCAACGGTGTGGCGTTTTTCACCAATCGCGGGGTAGCGCTCTAATAGTGGTGCAGAAGATACGGTTCCACGTTCCGGCAAGAGCCCCAGCCAATAGCGAAGTTTTACCGGCATTGCTTCAGAGCGCGCAAAACGCGCCAATCCAAGGGCGGCGCCGACTTTGAGGGAAAGCGCGAAAAGGCGGGCCCCCAACGGATTGGGGAAGGTCTTGTTCATCATCCAGCGCTTTACTCGTTCCAGCAAAGGCCGGCGATAGTGTTGCTCAATAAAGGGCCGGACGCCTTCGATGAGTTCTCCATACCGCACCCCGGATGGACAAGCGGTTTCACACGCCCGACACCCCAGGCACAGATCAAGATGCCCAACGATCTCAGCGTCGAGCTGCGCATGCCCCTCTTGAAGCGCGCGCATCATCACGATGCGTCCCCGAGGGGAGTCCATCTCCGTACCTAATTCGACATAGGTTGGACACGAGGCCAGACACAGCCCACAGTGCACGCAGTCAAAGAATTTTTCGTGGTCAACAAAAGAGACGTTTTCCATAGAGAGCAGTCAACCTTATAAAAATGAGCCAGGAGTCTATAAAACGTAAAAATTCCTATATTCCACCAATAAAGCGACCGGGGTTCAAAATACGGTTGGGGTCCAGGGTCTCTTTGAGCCGTTGCATAAGTGGAAACGCTTTTCCCACCGTGCCCCATACATTCGCCCGTTCCTTGAGCGCCGATGGGATCTCTTCCACGACGGCAAAGCCATTATTGCGAGCTGCCTGGACACGTATCCAGTCAACAAGAGCCAGGAGCTGGTTATCGGGGACGGCCTCCCCTTCAAAGGCCGTGTACAGGATGCCGTTCCCGGCCCGGGCCAGTAAACGGACCGGAATCTGACGGCGCTGAGCTTCCGCCGCCAGGTCCGCACAGAACGTCGCCAGCTGGGTTGGCTGAAGGCTCACTTTACACCGAAGCGCAGCTTGACCGGACACTGGAAAATCCCGGAGGGCCTGAGAGAGCGTCTGCGCCTCGTCGGCACTCAACTCCTCAACAACACATTCGTCATCCCCAAGGACAGCACGGAGGCGACTGCGCTGCTCATCGACTTCTTCCTGAATCCCGGCAAAGCCGACGAAGAGGAGGTAACCTGGAGGGAGTGGACCCCCTGACAGGGGGTGTGACGGGACCGGAGAAAAATTGGCCAGTTCAAGGAAAAAGGGCTGGATATCCGAGCCAGTCAATTTCAGCGCTGCTTCTCCGGCTTTTTCAGCAGATGAGAACGTTAGGGCGAGCGTTGTTTGGGCTTCAGGGCGGGGACGGATCATAAATGTGGCTTCGACAATAACGCCGAGCGTTCCAAACGACCCACAATAGAGTTTCGGCAAATCATAGCCGGCAACATTTTTGACTACTTGCCCGCCCCCCTTAATCAGTGTCCCATCCGAGCGAACGACGCGGAGGCCAATCAGAAAATCGCGGACTGTGCCTTGAGAGAATCGAGACGGACCATTGAGATTGGCAGCAATGAGTCCGCCGACCGTCGCCCGCTCCGGACAAGGTGGGTCGAGTGGCAGCCATTGACGGTTTTCCCCAAGAACAGCCTGGAGTTGGGCCAGAGACATACCGGCCCCAACTCTAACGGTCATATCTGCAGGCTGGTAGTCTACGAGCGTATTCAGCGCCGTCGTACACAGCGCCTGCTCATACCGTTTCGGTACGCCGCCAAGGTGGAGGAACGCGCCGTGCCCCACCGGGCTTATGGCGCGGCCGTGTTCATTCGCCTCTTTCAGCAGTTGCGAGACTTCTGCAATCGATGTGGGATAGACCACAGTCTCGGGCGCTTTCCCATCGATTATAAACTGGTCGGCCTCCCTCATCAGTTTGGCTTTCTCTCAAAAAGTCTCTAGAGCGGGACCTGGCGTCGAGGCGTCGTTACGTCAATACAGCCACCGGGCGTAGGGATAATTTTATTGGGATTACACAGGTTGTCCGGATTAAAAACAGACCGGAGCTGGGTCATAACCATCAGATCTTCGGGGCTGAAGAGGAGCGGCATCTGGCCCATCTTTTCGACGCCAATGCCGTGCTCGCCCGTCAGACTTCCCCCTAGGTCTATACATGCGTTCAAGATTTCCTTCCCCGCTTTGACCACGCGCCGGGTTTCGTCTGCATTGCGCTCGTCATACATCAGAATCGGATGGATATTGCCGTCTCCCGCGTGGAACACATTGGCAATCCGCAGTTGATACTTTTCTGAAATCTCAGTAATCCGCTGCAGAATGTCCGGAACCTTAGTGCGAGGGACTACGCCATCTTGGGTGCAATAATTTGGTGATAAACGGCCAATGGCACCAAAGGCACGCTTGCGACTCTTCCAGAGCGCCATACGTTCGGCATCATTCTGAGCGATCCGTACCTCGCGAGCATTATTGTGTTTGCAGATGGCCTGAATCTGGGCAGTTTGTGGGTCGAGACTGGCTGCAAGGCCATCAATCTCAATAATCAAAACAGCACCAGCATCGGTCGGGAAGCCGAAGTGAAAGGCTTCTTCGACTGCTTGGATAATAAGCGTATCCATCATTTCCAGGGCAGCTGGGACAATGCCCGAAGTAATAATACCGGAGACCGTTTGGGTGGCTTGGTGGACCGACTCAAACACAGCCAGGAACGTGCGGTAGGCCTGCGGCTGGCGTGTCAGCTTGAGGGCGGCCTGGGTGACAATCCCGAAAGTGCCTTCCGCGCCTATGGTAATGCCGCGTAAGTCATAGCCGGGAACGTCCTCGACCGTCCCGCCTAGGGTGACGATTTCTCCATCCGGCAGGACGACTTCCAATCCGAGAACATGATTGGTCGTGACGCCATATTTGAGCGTATGCGGCCCGCCGGAATTTTCTGCGATGTTGCCGCCGATGGTGCACGCCTGCTGGCTGGACGGGTCAGGCGCATACTGAAGGCCGTGATCTTTCACCGCATTACTCACCCACAGATTCACTACACCGGACTGGGCCACAACGTAGCGATTGAGAAGATCAATGTGTACGATTTTATTGAGTCGGCTGGTGCCGATCATGACTGGCGCTTCAACCGGCAGACAGCCGCCACTGAGGCCGGTCCCGGCGCCGCGCGGGACAAAGGCGATCTTTTCTTTGTTCAGAAATTTTACGACAGCCGCCACTTCTTCGGTCGAGTGAGGGAGAACGACGACCTCAGGCACCGCCTTCTCTAATGTGTACCCATCGCAGTCGTATACCGAGAGGGAATTTTTATTGGCCACGACCCCATCAGGACCAACGAGTTCACACAGCCGATCCAAGAATTTCCGATCGATTTTCTGATCCACGAGAGCTCCTTCGCATTGCCTCCGAACTATACTGGCCGGCGGCGGATCATCCGTTTGACCGTGTACTCAAGTAAAACAGTGTCCTCCTGATTAATGACCTGGGTCAACGAAGTGACCACCCCACGGTCAGGTTTTGAGGTCTCGCGCTTACCAAGAATCTGTACTTTGACATGCACGGTGTCTCCGCAGCGTAATGGTGCCGGGATTTTCATGTCTCCAATTCCGAGGAGAGCCATGCCGCCCTTTGCCATACCAGACTGCACAGTCAGGCCCTCAGCAAGGGCAAAGGTGAACGAGCCCGGCGATATCCGGCCTTCAAACAGGCTGTTGTTTTTGACGAACTGCATGTCCATGAATAAGGGCTCGTGAAAGCCGAACAGGTTCACGAAGTTGACGATATCCGCTTCGGTTATTGTTCGAGCCTTGGTCTCAAACTCCGCGCCGATTTCATACTCTTCAAAGTATTCGAGTGCCATATCATTTCCTCGGGAAAAGCGTCAGCAGGAAGTCTGCGTGCTTATGCCGGAGAAGTCAACAACGAACGAGGCGGGGTGTTGACAATTGGTCCGCTCTCGCGTTGTTTTAGCCGCTATGAAAAAGCGTGTCGCCGTTGTTGGAGCAACTGGGATTGCGGGTCAGCAATTCCTCGTTGCGCTTCAGGACCATCCCTGGTTTGAGGTTGCTTTGCTGGCTGCGTCAGAGCGCTCAGCAGGCAAAAGCTATGCAGAAGCTATCCGCGATTCCAAAACCGGAGCGCGGCGCTGGTGGTGCGAGGTAGAACCACCGCCGCCCATGCTGACGCTTCCTGTCCACGAAGCCTCGGCTCTGGACCTGAGCGGGATTGATCTCGTTTTTACGGCTGTCGAATCAGGACCGGCACGAGAACTTGAACCGGTGTATGCCAGAACGACCCCGGTGGTCAGCACGGCCTCGGCGTTCCGACAAGAAGCGGACGTTCCGCTCCTTATTCCGGGTGTCAATCTGGATCATATCGCCCTGATTGATACGCAAAAGAAAAATCGTGACTGGCAAGGCTATATCGTCACTCAGCCCAACTGTACCACCATAGGTCTGGCTATTACCCTCAGGCCGCTGTTTGATCAATTCGGTCTGAAAAAGGTCATCATGACCTCTATGCAGGGGCTGTCCGGGGCCGGTCGCTCGCCCGGGGTGATCGCAATGGATACCATAGACAACGTCATTCCGTTCATTTCTGGCGAGGAAGAGAAAGTCGAAAAGGAAGGGCACAAAATTCTTGGCACCTTCGAGAATGGAGCCATTGTCCCAGCTAACTTTCTCGTCAGTGCGACATGTACTCGCGTACCGGTTCTTGAAGGCCATACCGAGGCACTGCTGGTTTCTATGGATACACCCTGCTCAGTCGCTGATGTCCGGGCAGCTATGGTCGGATTTGGCAAAGAGTTTATCGAACTGGGCCTGCCTTCTTCTCCGCGGCATATGATTATCGTGCACGATGACCCATTTCGACCCCAGCCGCGCTTGGACCGTGATGCGGAAGACGGCATGGCTACCTCGGTTGGTCGTCTGCGGCCAGATCATGCCCTTGAGAATGCGGTGAAATATATTCTTGTCAGCCACAATACCAAGATGGGGGCGGCCAAAGGCGCGGTACTCACAGCGGAGTATCTATATCAGAAGGGGTATGTGTAGTTCCGTAAAAGAACGGAGTAGATATATACCAATGCTAAGTAAAATGATTCTCTTTGCGGCCCTGCTCCTGGGCCTGAGAGCGTGTGCCCCGACCACGGCGCGATACCACATTCAACTACCGACAGACACCCAACTCTCGTGTGACGAGCTATGGGAGGCTAGGCGCCAAGTGGCTCTCACAGGGATAGACGCCTATCAGAACGGGCACTCGGAGAGCGTACTAGACCTCAATCTCCGATTACGCTGGCTCAAGGGTTTGTATAAAGGGAAAGGGTGCCTGGAAGAAGAGCGGCTTGGGTGTCTCAGGCTAGACAGTTTTTCGCGCCAGCTAACCGGCTACTCGGTTGAGGAATACTTGAGTATATACGGGGTACCTCCCGATATGGATTACAGCGTCTTAGAGCGGTGCAGAAAAGTAACCGGGAATTGACGTTGATATGTGTAGTTCAGTACGCCCATCTTGAAACAGCATACTGCCTCGATGCCCACATCCTTCGCCGGCGTTGCCTTTGTCTTGTTCGGTCCCAAGCGCGTGTATGCTTCCGTTGAGAAAACAACGGAAGTGCTGGTCATTGTGGTCACGGTCGGCCTTGGTCTCGTGGCCTGTGTTGTTGGCAATACGGAAACGTGGGCAGAGCTGGGACGCGGGATGCTGAATTTCCCGTTCAAGCATCCAGATATGCCGACGTATATTCTGTTCTCTTCGGTTGTTTTTGCTGGAGCTGGGGGTACCGCGAATCTCTTTTTCTCGTTCTATATTCGAGACAAAGGCTGGGGCATGGGCGCGCTTATGCCCAAAGTGGTGAATCCGCTCCGAGCGCAGGAGGACGTTGCTTCAGAGCAGGCGTTTCAGATTGACGCAACCGAGTCCAACCTTGCGCGCTGGCGTGAATGGTTCAGACATTTGTCTTGGGATCAAATGCTCTTTTTCTGGCTGCTCAACACTTTTACCATTCTCTTGTTTATCTTTGGGGCGCTGGCGGTGCTGCATCCGCAAGGCATTGTACCAAGCCAAGAAATGCTGGTCTGGGAGGAAGCCGAAATTTTAGGCAGCGTGGGAGGAGGACTCGGAAAAACCCTCTTTCTTTTAGTCGGGATCGCGTGTTTGTTCAGCACCCAACTAACGCTTATCGATGGGGTTGCCCGTACAGGCGCAGATATTCTGCACACCAACTATGCCTGGGCGCAAAAGAAGCCGCTGAGTTGGTGGTATGGCGTCATTGCCGTGGGCTGGATCGTACTCGGTACTTTCTTGACATACGTGTATGAAGGCCTGCCACCCATTCTCTTTTTAATGGGATCAGCGTTTTTTGGTGGGATTGCTATGGCCGTCTACACACCGCTGACACTGGTGGTCAATCGAAAACTGCTCCCGCCGGCGCTCCGGCCCGGTCCGGCGAAAACTGCTCTTCTTGTCGGAATTAGCTGTTTTTATATTATTTTTGCCGTCTTTTCGATTGTTCAGCTTGGACAGCAGCTATTATAAGAAAGGGCGCGGCATGCCGCGCCCTTTCTTGCTTGCTCAATTAAGAGTTTACACTTTTGCAGATAGCGTAAACGCGATAACCAGCGCGTAAATAGCCAGCGCCTCGATGAAGGCGATACCGATGATCATCGGGGTCTGGATGCGATCAGCCGCATTTGGGTTACGGCCAATGGACTCCATGGCGGCAGCCACCGCACGTCCCTGACCCAAGCCTGCGCCAACGGCAGCGATACCGATGCCAAGGCCGGCGGCAAGGGCAATCATTCCTCTTGAGGAATCGCCTGCTCCGTCAGCCGCGAGGGCAGCGCCAGCGGTTAGCAGCAGCATACATACTGCCAACACCCCAGTTACACATACTTTCTTCATACGTCCTACTCCTTTCATGTCCCGATGGCGAAATATAGAGTCTGCCTCCTCTTATCCTCCTCGCCGCTTCATACCCTTTTCGCCACGTAGACAATGGGTTTTATTGCACTATTTCTCTTCTCTTTCCCCTAGTGATGCTCGCCATGGGCAACGGCCAAGGAGACGTACACCATGCTGAGCAGAGTAAAAACAAAAGCTTGTACGAGTGAAACAAACGCCCCAAGCGCGTAAAAGATGACCGGAATACCAATTTTCGTCAGATCCGTAAATATCTCTAAAACAACGTGGTCGCCGGTCATATTCCCAAAGAGTCGCAGGGAAAGAGAGAAGGGACGGACAAAATTGTCAATGAGTTCCAGCGGGATCATCAAAATGCCCAGCCACCAGATCGGGCCGACAAAATGCTTCAGGTAGGCAAGGCCCCGTTCTTGGAAGGCATAAAAATTATAGGCAACAAAGGAAAGGACGCCTAATGCGAGCGTCACGTTGAAATTGCTCGTCGGCGGAGAAAACCCAGGTAAAAGCCCAGAGAGGTTTGAGACCAGAATAAAGAGGAAGAAACTGCCATACAGATGTATATATTTATGCGCTTGGTCGCCCAGTACGCCCTCGGCCATGTCAGACACGCCTTGGGTAAGGAGCTCGGCCATATTCCGAAAGGTCAGCGAGTCGTCGGGGACAGCCACATCGTCCGCGGCAGCCAACTGCCTCTTGGCCATGTAAGCAAAGGAAATAAGTATTGCGGAGATGATGAGGGACGTTGCGATATGACCGGGGAGAAGGTTGAGCCCAGGAATATGATCGACCCATAGAAAGAGATGATGTTCCATAGATTAGCGTGGGGTAAAGGGGTGTTCAGACTGCTCCTCTGATCTGCTCAGGCCGATTATCATGCAGGCAATAAGCAGTAAAGGGACCCCCGCTACAAAACTCTTGGCATCAATAGGGTAATGAAAAAGAACAGCACTTAAAAGCAATAAATAAAATCCCGCTTTGGCAGCGAGCCACAGCGCAACATGAGTTTTACTGTTCAGACGTGAGTCCCCTGAACCCTGCGAATCGACTGAAGCGAGTGCAGAGCGGACAACTTTTTTGAGCAGCCAGAAATTGGCCTGCATCACTCCGCCGCCAAGTAAAAAGCTGGGCACATGAATAATTCCCGCTATCCCGCCTATAGCTGCACCAGCCCCAACTAAAACAAGATTCAGGACTTCTATTTTCTCAATTGTCTTCTTCACGAGCAGAAAGCCGCCGGAGAACGATTATCAGACGATATATCGCTCCTGCCATACCAAAGATCACTCCAATGACCATGAGGAAAGGCGCTGTACCGAACCGGGTGTCCGCATAGTTTCCAATAAAGAGACCGGCGATAATGGCTCCGGCAAACTCAAACCCAAGCGCACCATACCTTCCGTAGGCGGCGAAAATATGATTGGAGGACACGTTTCCTCTTTGTGGACTTTTCTTAGCCATTTTGCTCAGCCACGGATATTTTTAAGCACCGTCCTCGCGGCACGTAGGGTTTCTTGGATTTCGTCCTCGCCATGCGCCAGGGAAATAAAGGCGGATTCGAATTGAGAGGGGGGAAGGTATATGCCCTGCTCAATCATGCCGTGAAAGTAACTGGCGAACATTTTTGTATCGCTCTGGGTTGCGGTGTCATAGTCGCGAACGTGGTCTACCCCAAAGAAAACAGTGAACATCGAACCCATTTGGTTCACACAGGCTTTTATTTCAGTCTCACGAATGACATTGCGCAGTCCCTTGGCCAGCATGTCTCCAAGCATATTCAGCCTCTCATAGGCTCCAGCAGCGTGAACGAGCTTTAACGTCTCAATCCCAGCGGTCACCGCCAACGGATTTCCGGACAGCGTCCCTGCTTGGTAGACCCCCCCCAATGGAGCAAGCACGTCCATTATCGCCGCCTTTCCGCCAACCGCAGCCAATGGGAGGCCACCGCCCACGACTTTCCCTAAGCAGGTGAGATCCGGATCGATGTTGTAAATCTCTTGAACGCCGCCACGTGCTACACGGCAACCGGTCATCACCTCGTCAAAGATGAGCACAACACCCAACTCCCGGGTGAGTTCTCGTAGACCTTCAAGAAAGCCTTGCTCGGGCGGCACGAGGCCCATATTTCCAGGAACAGGCTCCAGTATGACAGCCGCCACCCCCTCCGGATCAGCCTCCAGGTACGCCCGTACACTAGAGAGATCATTGTACTCCGCCACAAGCGTCAGGCTGCTAAATGCCTCGGGAACGCCTTGACTGTCCGGGGTGCTGAACGTAAGCGCACCGGACCCGGCTCTCACCAGAAGCGCATCAGTATGACCGTGATAGCAACCAGAGAACTTGATGATCTTCGCCCGGCCTGTATAGCCACGGGCGAGACGCAGGGCGGTCATGGTCGCTTCTGTACCCGAGGAGGTCAGGCGGACTTTCTCGATTGACGGAATGGTCTGAGTAAGCGTTTTTGCCAGCTCAATCTCTTTTGCGGTTGGGGCACCAAAACTGGTCCCGTTCTTCACCACCCGCTCAAGTGCACCAACAACCCGCGGATGAGCATGTCCGGCTATTAAAGGTCCCCAAGAGCCGACATAGTCTATATACTCGCGCCCATCCGCATCAGTAACGCGACACCCTTTCCCGCGGTTGATAAAAAGAGGGTCACCACCAACGGCCCGCCACGCACGAACCGGGCTGTTCACTCCACCTGGGATATATTTTTGCGCTTCATTAAAGAGTTTTTGCGATGTTGACATCTACATACACCCACGTATCAGTTCAGTCACTCTGGACTGTATCAAGCCAGACTTTCATTGAGATTTCCCCTGCTACCACCCGCCCACAAGAGAGTCAAGATAAAAGAGCTTTTCCATAAGAATATCGAATTTTCCCCCTCTCCCCATGTCTTCTGATAGAAATTGATAACAAAATGTGATGCCTTTACGCTTTTTTTTACGACCGACGTGTTCAGAAATAATTAAAAAAACAAATAGATACGAACCCCCTCGTTCAAGGCTATTGTTTTTCATATTATCACTTCGTGTTATGAATTGGATTTTATCTAGCGATATCCGCTGCTTTGGAAAAGTCTTGGTTTTTTTCTTGCGTTCTTTAGAGAAAAAGTTTAAGACGCAAGGGTCCTATCCATTCTGGCCTGATAAATTTTAAGCGGCACACTGATCCGGGTAGATATGGGTCTTCTTCTCGTCCCCCTGACCATATGGTTGGTGAACAGGGTTCCCCCTAGGACGGAAGGCTAGACAGGGGGACAAATGCGTGTGGATAACTCCTTTGCCGACAGATATTTCCTTAGTTTACAGAGGAAGTTATCGAGTTATCCACAGATGTGGATAACCTCATACGTTGAGCGGTGTAGGGGTGTGGTATGTATAGGGTGTGGGAACGGGTGTTGGGGATTGTTGAGGGAAAAGTAGGAAAGACGAATAGTGAAACCTGGCTCAAACCGATTCGGCCTCTTGGGCTACAAGATGATATATTCCATCTTGAGGTACCAAGCGCGCTCTTTAAGGATTGGTTACTCAGTCATCTCGTCGGCCCTTTAGAAAACGCATTGACTGAGGTTCTTGGTCAGCCAACGCACCTCATATTGCATGTACAGGAAAAACCACAAGGAGAACTCTTCCTGGAAGAAGAGAAAAAACAAACAGCCGAGGAAAAGGGAAGAGGGGGAGGAAAGAAAAACGGACTCATCCAGAATTATACATTTTCCTCCTTTGTTGTCGGGGGCGGTAATCAGTTTGCTCATGCCGCGGCTAGGGCAGTCAGTAAACACCCAGGGAAAAGCTACAATCCGTTGTTCATTTATGGGGGAGTTGGGTTAGGAAAAACTCATCTCATCAATGCTATTGGTCATGAGACATCGGTAAGGAGGGGAGGAGACAATATTGTCTATCTTTCTTCAGAGTCCTTTACCAATGAATTGATCGTTCATATACGAAAGAACCGGATGACGGAATTTAAAAATAAATTCCGTCGCGCAGATGTTCTTATTCTTGATGATGTGCAGTTCCTGTCTGGTCGTGAACGGACACAAGAAGAATTCTTTCATACCTTTAATTCTCTTCATGAGTCGAGTAAGCAGATTGTATTAACGTCCGATAAATTTCCAAATGAGATTGGCGGGCTAGAAGAGCGGTTACGAAACCGTTTTGAATGCGGATTGATTGCTGACATTCAGCCACCCGACCTCGAGACGCGGGTAGCAATTCTGCAAAAGAAATCACGCGCAAAACGTATTTCCCTCCCCGACGATGTTGCCCTTTTTATTGCCTCTCATGTGACTTCAAATGTCCGAGAGCTTGAGGGAGGCCTGACGCGATTAGGCGCGCTGGCAGCCTTAAATCAGGCTGATATTACTGTCAACTTTGCGCGACAGGCCCTCCAAAACTTAGTCACAGCTAAAGAAAAGGAAGTCTCGATTGAGACTGTACAGAAAACTGTAAGTAAGTATTTTAGTGTCAGCGTTGCTGATATTACCTCAAAAAAACGGACAAAGCTGGTTTTGTTTCCAAGACAGGTTAGTATGTTTCTCTGCCGCAAGCTCGCCGGCGCCTCCTACCCAATGATTGGAATGCGATTTGGAGGGAAAGATCATACTACGGTTCTGCACGCCTGTAAAATAATTGAAAAGCGGTCCAAAAAGGACGAAGAGCTTCGTGATATTATTAATAGAATAGAAATCATGATTTATGATTAGGCTATCTGTGGATCTGTGGATAACCTGTGGATAACCTGTGGATAACCTGTGGATAACCTGTGGATAACCTGTGGATAACCTGTGGATAACCTGTGGATAACCTGTGGATAACCTGTGGATAACCTGTGGAAAAGTTATCCACAGGTATAGCGAAGTTATCCACACCCCCTGTGGATAACTTTTCAAGAATAAACAGATACTTAACCCACTTATCCACATATCCACAGGCCCTACTACTACTAATATTACTCTTATATATAAATGAGTAGTAGAATAAGTAGTAGTATTAGTGGGAAAAGTAAAAAGTGAAATAAGAGAAAAGACTATGGTTAATAAAAGGAAAAAAAGGAGGGTATATGGAATTCAGCGTCAGTAAAGAAGACCTCCTCCAGTGCCTATATCTGGTCCAAGGTGTTGTTGAAAAACGTTCCTCCCTCCCTATGCTCTCCCATGTTCTTATTGAATCTAGCCCTACAGAAGAGAAAGATGGAGGCATCTGTCTTGGAGCAACAGATCTTGAAATTGGAATCCGCCAACAATGTCAGGCAGAAGTAAAAGAGTCTGGATCAATGACAGCGGATGCAAGAAAGCTGTACGAGATCATTCGTGAGCTGCCGTCCGGTCAAGTCCGCTTACGCTCAAGTGGAAACGGATGGGTGGAGGTCAAGAGCGGCAAGTCTCGGTTCCGGATCGCAAGTCTTGATCCCAAGGAGTTTCCCACGATAACAGCACAGAAGGAAAAGAAAGAGGAACCTCCTGCTTCATCCAACCAATTCCTCTCTTTATCTGGGCCAACCATGCGGGAGATGATCGAAAAAACCCTCTTTGCAACCTCACCGGACGAGACACGACTGAACCTCAGCGGTGTCTATCTTGAGACAGAGAAAGAGGGAAAGATTCGCATGGTCGCCAGTGATGGTCACCGCCTCTCTCTTATAGAAAAAGAAATGGACGCCTCTTCTGTACCCGATTGGCCGAGCGTTATCCTTCCGAAAAAAGGCCTGATGGAAACACGGAAGCTTCTTGAACGGAGCGAAGGAACAATAGAGGTCTCCCTCAGCGACTCGGTGATGAACCTCAAGAAAGAAACAACGGAACTTTTTATGCGTCTGATAGAAGGGGATTTTCCTGACTACCAGCAAGTCGTTCCAAAGGATCATACGCACCGCGTTAAATTTCTCCGAGATGATCTCCTCTTTGCGCTCCGTCGGGTTTTGATTCTGACAACAGAACGATCTCGGGGGGTGAAGTTGCAGTTCGGGAAGGACAAGATCGATATTTCAGTCAATACTCCAGACGTTGGGGAAGGGACAGAGGAGATTACGGCTTCATACGCCGGAGATGGATTATCAATCGGGTTTAACGGAAGGTATTTGACAGAGGCATTGAATGTCATAGATGAAGGAGATTCTGTCGTCCTTCTTCTCAAAGATGAGATGAGTCCTGGGCTTCTCCAGACGGAAAAAAGCAGTGAATTTTCATATGTCATAATGCCTATGAAAATAAACTAATAGAAAGTCGTTTTAATAGCACCCATGGTTTACGTAAGATAAAGGAAATGCTAGGGTTTTAGTATAACAAAAAGGAGGCGTGTGACGAATCTTTAAACCCACCTTCCTCCTTTGGGGAGTACATGCTCGAACAGAACTACGGGGCAGGCCAAATAAAGGTACTCGAAGGTCTCGAAGCTGTCCGCAAGAGGCCGGGAATGTATATCGGTGACACCGCGGAGAGAGGATTTCATCACCTTGTTTTTGAAATTGTTGACAATTCTGTAGATGAGGCACTCGCTGGCCACTGTACGTACGTTATTGTCACTATCCACACTGACGGCCAGATCTCAATTGTCGATGATGGCCGTGGCATTCCAACAGAGAATCACCCGACTGAGGGTATTTCAGCCGCCCAGGTCGTTCTCACTAAACTTCATGCCGGCGGAAAATTTGATAAAGGAGCGTATCAAGTTTCCGGAGGGCTGCACGGTGTCGGTATTTCTGTCGTAAATGCGCTGTCGGAACTCCTTGAAATTGAGATCAAGAGAGAAGGGAAAGCCTATTTCCAGCGGTATCGCCGTGGTGAACCTGACAATGATCTCAAAGAGATCGGGCAGACTGAGGAGAGTGGAACCCGGATTGTCTTCACGCCAGACCATCGGATATTTGGCGAGAGGAATTTCAGTTTTGACATTCTCTCAAAGCGGCTGCGTGAACTTGCCTTCCTCAACCCAGGTCTTCATATATCTATTATTGATGAAAGAGAGACCGATAAACGCCATGACTTCTTCTATGAAGGAGGGATAGTTTCTTTTGTTGAGCACCTTGGTCGTGCAAAAACACCACTCCACGGCGAGGTTATATATTTTAATGGCGAACGAGACGGCTCTATGGCTGAAGTCGCTCTCCAATGGAATGAGGGGTATGCCGAAAGCATTTATGCCTTTGCCAATAGTATAAACACCATAGAGGGGGGCACGCATCTCGTCGGACTCAAAACTGCCCTGACCAGGACGATTAACTCCTATGTTGGATCACTCAGCCTTCTCAAAAAAGACCAGGAGAGTCTTCAAGGAGAGGATATCAGAGAGGGTCTGACTGCAATTATCAGTGTGAAAGTTCCAGAACCTCAATTTGAAGGACAGACAAAGACCAAGCTTGGAAATAGTGATGTCAAAGGTTTCGTTGAGTCTCTGATTAACGACAAGCTTAGAGCCTACTTCGAAGAACATCCGACAGAAGCCAAAAAGATATCACACAAGAGTATTGAGGCCTCACGATCTCGTGAGGCGGCTCGGAAGGCACGTGAACTCACACGGAGGAAGGGAGCACTCGATTCCGGGTCCCTCCCTGGAAAACTTGCTGACTGTCAAGAGCGCAACCCGGAAAAAAGTGAAATTTTCCTTGTTGAGGGAGATTCCGCCGGAGGATCAGCAAAGCAGGGTCGAGATAGGCGGACGCAGGCTATTCTGCCTCTGCGAGGGAAAATCCTGAATGTAGAGAAAGCACGCTTCGACAAAATGCTTGCATCCCAGGAAATACGTCTGCTGATATCAGCTTTGGGGGCTGGGATTGGGAAGGAAGACACTGATTTATCCAAACTGCGTTACCACAAGGTTATTATCATGACTGATGCGGATGTTGACGGATCGCATATCCGGACTCTTCTACTGACTTTTTTGTATCGTCAGCTCCCCGGCATCATTGAGAACGGATATCTGTGTATTGCTCAGCCTCCTCTGTACAAGCTCAGAAAGGGAAAAACAGACCATTACCTGAAAGACGACGCAGAACTCAATAATTTTCTTGTCGGTCTTGGCGTCGAAAATATCCGAGTAGGGACACTTGAAGGGGAACAGCTCAAAACGTGGGTCAATAATTTTCTGCGTCTGAAGAATATTCTTGATCTTGTCGAACGAAGAGGAAAAGAGCGCACTCTTGTCTCTTCTCTTCTCGCTCATTCGGATCTCTCTCCTGCTGCTTTCAGCAATGATACCCTTCTCGCAGGTATAGTACGCTCTTTAGAGGATGGGCCGATAAACCGAGAGAACACATCTTTTTCGATTGAGAGAGATATTAAACTCGGTGGATATAAAATTATTGCGACCCAACAGCTTAACGGGTCAGGACAGCAGATTGTGTTCGACAGAGACTTTATTGAGTCGGCAGAGGCGCTGGAGATTAAGAGATTGTTAGAGGCGCTTAACACTATTGGCCAAGCCCCTCTCACTTTCTTTGAGAAAGATACCTCTCACATCCTTGGAAGTCAGGAGGAAGTCCTCGATACAATCTTGGCACGCTCCAGAAAAGGGGTAGACATTCAACGGTATAAAGGGCTTGGAGAGATGAATCCTGAGCAGCTCTGGGAAACAACAATGAACCCAGAGACGCGGACTCTCTTGCGGGTCAGGATTGAGGATGCCTACGAAGCTGACGAGGTCTTTTCTACCCTCATGGGAGATGAAGTTGAGCCGAGACGGAAATTCATCTATGAGAATGCGCTCTCTGCCAAGAATATCGACATCTGATTCCACTAGGCCAGTAATGCCTGTCTTGTTTTAGACCCTTACGCTCACCGCTGTCATCAAAAAGGAATCTGCTCTGTATGGAAGACCATTCTGATTCCCTTCCCTCTGTCAACATTGAACAAGAGATGCGGCAGTCCTATATGGACTACGCCATGAGTGTGATTATTGGTCGAGCACTGCCCGATGTCCGTGATGGACTGAAGCCTGTACACCGACGCGTCCTGTATGCCATGCACGACCTTGGGAATGAATGGAACCGCTCGTATAAGAAATCTGCCCGTGTTGTGGGTGACGTGATTGGGAAGTACCACCCACACGGAGATTCGGCTGTCTATGATACCCTTGTTCGCATGGCGCAGGATTTTTCGCTGCGTTACCCATTAATTGACGGTCAAGGAAACTTTGGCTCGGTTGATGGTGATCCCCCCGCTGCCATGCGGTATACCGAAGTCCGCATGACCCGCATCACTTCTGAAGTGCTCGCCGATATTGACCGAGAGACAGTGAATTTCACACCGAATTATGACGATACAAGCCACGAACCCGCTGTTCTCCCAAGTAAACTTCCCAATCTACTCGTAAACGGCTCATCTGGAATTGCTGTGGGGATGTCAACCAACATCCCCCCTCACAACCTTGGCGAAGTGATTACTGCTCTCCTTGCTCTGATTGAGAACACGGCGCTCGAAAATCGTGATCTCATGCACTACATCCATGGTCCAGATTTTCCCACCGGAGCGTTCATCCATGGACTATCCGGAGTACGGGACGCCTACGAAACCGGGCGAGGCATCGTTCAGATGCGGGCCCGGACAGCGATCGAGGAAGACGAGAAGACCGGAAAAAGCCGAATTATTGCGTACGAGATCCCTTACCAAGTGAATAAATCCCGCCTGATTGAGCGTATTGCTGATCTGGTGAATGAGAAGCGTATTACGGGAATCTCTGACCTGCGTGACGAGTCTGACAGAGAGGGAATGCGCATTGTTATCGAGTTGAAAAGAGATGTTGTCCCAAATGTCATTCTTAATCAGTTGTATAAAATGACCCCCCTTCAGGATTCATTCGGGGTCATTCTTCTCGCCATTGTCGATGGCCGTCCTCGTCTCCTGACTCTCAAAGAGACACTCCTCCACTTTCTTGAACATCGCCGAGAAGTAGTCCGACGCCGGACTGCTTTTGATCTTCGGAAAGCCGAAGAACGGCTGCACCTTCTTGAGGGGCTCAAAATCGCGCTGGATAACCTTGATCCGGTGCTCCAAACCATTCGCCAAGGGCAGAACGCGGCCGGTGTGCGACAAGCCCTTATGGGCCAATTTTCGCTGACTGAGACGCAAGCGCAGGCCATTCTTGATATGCGCTTGCAGCGACTCACGCAGCTGGAACAGGGGAAAATTCTGTCCGAGCATAGTGAAACGCGCAGTTTTATTGCTTCGTTGCAGAGTACTCTGGCCAGTACGGAGAAGATTGACGGCGTGATCAAAGAGGAGCTGACTGATCTCCAGACCCGATTTTCTGACGAGCGGCGAACAGAGATCCTACCCGACGGCGTAGACCTCTCGGACGAAGATTTGATTGCTGAAGAAGATGTAGTTGTGACCATATCACACGCCGGCTACATCAAAAGAATCCCAGTGACAGAATACCGCTCGCAACGTCGGGGAGGAAAAGGGGTTGTTGGAGCAACAACCCGAGAAGAAGACTTTGTTGAGCACCTGTTCATCTCCTCTACACACGCCTTCCTGTTATTTTTCTCCTCAATTGGCAAAGTGTATTGGGTGAAAGTCCATGAACTTCCTCAAGGCAGCCGCATTGCAAAGGGAAAAGCCATAGTCAACCTGCTGCCTCTGCAAGCAGGAGAGAAAATTTCAGCCCTTCTCCCTATCCGAGAGTTCCAAGAAAACCGATTCCTTGTCTTTGCCACCCGCAAAGGACAAGTCAAGAAAACCGAGCTTATGTCGTATGCCAATCCGCGTCGTGGCGGAATCATCGCTCTTACTCTTGGGACCGATGACGAGGTTATCGGCGTCCAACTAACGGACGGTAAACAAGAGGTCCTCCTTTCGACAAAAAACGGAAAAGCGATCCGATTTACAGAAAAAGAAGTAAGAGCAACCGGGCGCGGCACATCCGGCGTCCGGGGTATTACCCTTGAAGATGAGGATGACGTGGTCTCTCTTGAAATCCTCAATCAAGAGGCCACACTCCTCACTGTGTCATCTCAAGGGTATGGGAAGCGGAGCAGCATAGAGGAATACCGGGTGCAATCGCGCGCGGGGAAAGGAGTCAGTACAATGCGCACCACGGACAAGACCGGAGAGGTCTGTGGTGTGCGGCAGGTGAAGGAAGACGATGACTTGATGCTCGTGACGGATAGTGGCAAGATAATACGGCTTCGGGTCGCTGAGTTGCGGGTGATTGGCAGAAATACCCAAGGCGTGAAACTCTTTAACGTTGGTGCGGATGGACACGTCTCCAGTCTCGCGCTGGTAGCAGAAGAGGAAGAAGAGGAAGTCGAAGAGGAAGTCGAAGAGGAAGTCGCGCCAAGGGGAGCCGAAAACGGAGAAGAAGTTCTCAATTCACAGAGAATAGAGGAGCAACAGCTATGAGCATTCAGGTGGGCCAAACGGCACCGGATTTCACCCTCAAGACAAACAAGATGCAGGATTTTGCACTCAACGAGGCAAAGGGGAAGAAGAATACCGTCATCCTTTTTGTTCCTTTTGCCTTTACAGGTGGTTGAACGAAGGAATTGTGCTCGGTTCGAGACAATATCAACACGTTGCAGAATGACGAGACCCAGGTTGTGGCCATTAGTGTGGATAGCCCTTTCTCGCTTGACGCCTGGGCGGCGAAGGAAGGCTATGATTTTCCACTGCTGAGTGACTTTAATAAGGAAGTTTCTCAAGCGTACGGGTCGTTCTATGAAAACCTGCTTGTTTTCAACGGCGTCTCTAAACGTTCGGCCTTTGTCGTGGATAAGAGCGGGACAGTCCAGTACGCCTGGATTACAGAAGATGCCAGCCAGCTTCCTGAACTTGCTCCCATACGAGACTGTTTACAGCATTGTGGATAAGGCGGTATAGCGTTCCGAGAACTGTAAGGGCGGGGCTCACTCCGCCCTTACTTTCCCCCCTTTTCCCTGTATCGCGAGGAGGAGAAGGAGAGTGAGGGCCCAGACGCCAAAAAGCAGCCCGCCGATGACCCAGGGATAGTGTGAGCGCGCACTTTTCTTGGCAATGAGGCCGCAGGCAATTCCGTCAAAAAAGTGAATAAAGAGCGCAGTCCCGGCAAGAGTGGAAAAGTCCATTGTCTTGTCGAGGAAACGTAAGCCGGTGAAATACCCAAGAAGAACTTCGAAATCCACACTATCTCCCCCAGAAGTATCGAGAATCCCAAATTTAATCAGAAAGTTATTCTCTATATTTCTGCATTCCTGACAACATTGTTATAGTCTGATTTTCCTCAGCGGAAAACCTTCCTTAGGGCCATGGACGAAGAGAGAACTGTTTTCGAGAAGCTGTACGAGGCAAATAGAGAGAACTTTACCAACCTTGTAAAGGACCTCTTTGCACAGGTTCCTATGCACGACGTTATGGAGGAGACGTTGCGGAACGCGACACAAGCGAAAGAAGAAGTCGCCCAAAATATGGAGGCGTTACTCTCCCTTCTGAATATGCCCTCCAAAACAGACTACGAGCATTTGCTTGAAAAGATCGAAGAAGTCCAAGGCAGCCTTCTCAATATCAATATGAAACTCGATCGTGTACTCGCGAAAAAAGACAAGAAGCGCCGGCAGCCTGCCAACAAAAAAAAGGCCAAAAAATAAGAAAGGTTTCAGTCACCGCGTGACGGTGACTATTCAGTAATGGCATCGCCTATTCGTACCTGGCCCGAATCTGACCGACCGCGCGAGAAGCTCATTGAGCACGGTTCGGCAACCCTCTCCAAAGCAGAACTCCTCGCCATCATCCTCCGCACTGGTGACGCAAGTTCGGGCCAGAGTGCGCTCGATCACGGCCGCACCCTTGTCTCCCGTTTTGGCGACTCATTCCGAAAACTGGAAGAGGCGAGCATAGCCGAACTGTGTGAGGTCAAAGGGATAGGGCCGGCAAAGGCCGCCCAGATAAAAGCCTCCTTGGAGATTGCTAAGCGTTTCTCACAAGAAGAAATTCGGCGTGGGGCGTCTTTCCGTTCCAGTGCGGAAGTCTTCAATCACTACCGTGAACAACTCGGCAGCCTCAAAAAAGAAGAGTTTCACGTACTCCTACTGGACGCCAAGAACAGAAAACTCAAAGACGTGCGTATCTCGGAGGGGTCTTTGACCTCTTCCTTAGTACATCCCCGCGAGGTCTTTCAGCCCATCATCCGCGAGTCAGCCGCCGCGGCTATCCTGGTGCATAACCACCCCAGTGGCGACCCCATGCCGAGCCAGGAAGACCTCCAGATCACGCAACGTCTCAGAGAGGTTGGGGAGGTCATGGGCGTCCACATCCTGGACCATCTTATTATTGGCAAAGGTCGCTATATCAGCTTTGTCGACGACGGGTACTGGGATTAGGGGGCAAGAAGTCGAAACAATGGGACTCAATCGGGACCTGCTTGGCAAAGAGTACGACCCACAGGAGTATGTTGTCAGCGCTGCGGCAACCACGGCATACGCGCGTGCGTATAATGAGGATAACGTCTGGTTTTTTGATGCAGACAAACCCGGCGGCGTTCTTGCACCACCGCTGTTTGGCGCGGCCGCAAGCTGGCTCTCGCTGATAATGGTTGTGACCGACGCTGAGCTGAATGTCGATGTCTTACGTTTGGTTCACAGCCAGCAAGATATGCGTTTTTTCCATCCTATTGTTCCTGGAGACATCGTCACCAGTACGGCGAAAATTGTAGCAATAGAGGAGCAGCGGGGGGGCGAGTCTCTCGCCATTGATCTCCACTGTCGCAATCAGACAGGCGAGATCGTCCAGCACATCACGTTTACCGCCTTTATTCGAGGACAAGGACGCCGCCAACGTAGGGTAGCACCAACCGCTGGGACTCCCGATCGTGAACCTCTGCATCGTGTATCCCAGACCATCGACGCGGCTCAAACAGTGCGCTATGCGGAAGCATCCGGCGACCGCAATCCCATTCATGTGGACGAGAATGTTGCCAGGCTGGCAGGACTGCCAGGCATTGTCGTCCACGGCCTGTGCACGATGGCGTTTGCCTCAAAAGCGATTATTGACAGCGTATGTGAAAGGGACCCGCGCCGGCTCAGGCGTCTTAGCGCCGGGTTCGCCCGGCCGGTACTTCCCGGGCAGACGATCACGACAAGTATATGGCCGGATGAGAATTCCGGGACGTATCGGTATGAGACCGCTAATTCCGATGGCCGGGCCGTGATACAGCCCGGCTACGCTGAGATTGCGCAGGTCGTGTAGTAGGGGCTGGTTTCAAACCCGTCCCTATTAGAACGGCACGTCATCATCCGGAGGGACTGAGCCCGCCCCAGCATCATCAAACCCGCCCCCCGGTTCATCATCTAACGACTGGCCCGAACGTGTGCCCCCGCCGTCACGGCTGCCGAGGAACGTCACTTGCTGAGCGTTGATCTCAGTGAAATAGCGTTCCTTCCCTTCTCTATCCTCAAACTTCCGCGTCTGGATACGCCCCTCGATATAGACCTGCCGGCCTTTGGACAGATATTGTCCGCACGTCTCGGCCTGCTTGCCCCAGACCACGATGTTGTGCCACTCCGTGCGTTCCTGACGGCCATTTTCCCGGTCCATCCACGTATCTGTCGTGGCAACAGAAAATCGTGCCATGGCCTGTCCACTTTGCGTAAAGCGCACCTCCGGGTCTTTCCCAAGATTCCCAACAATAATCGCTTTGTTCACCGAAGCCATGGCGGTATCCTCCCTGGCGGACAACCTACCAACCTCGTTTTTTGAAGTCAATCAGATTGCCTGAGGCGGGCAGTGGGGATTGTTGCTCTTCTCTGGCTCGCCTATATTCGTTCAGGTCTGCATGAGGAAAATATGATGCTGAGGGCGCGAACTTTCCAAAGAGTAGAGCAGGTTGTCTTATTGCTGGTCTTATCCAGCCCTCTTACCGGGCTGGCATACGGTGCTGATTCTCCCTTCATTGCCACCTCCCAGCACGGCATGGTTGCTGCTGCGAACGCGCCGGCGAGCGAGGCTGGCGTGGACATGCTCCGCCGAGGAGGCAATGCGGTTGATGCCGCGGTTGCCTCCTCATTTGCAATCAGTGTGCTCAGGCCACAATCAACCGGAATAGGCGGCGGTGGTTTTCTGTTGCTCTATCTGGCTGAAGACCAAAAAACGTGGGCGATTGATTTCCGCGAACGGGCTCCGCTCAAAGCCACACGAGACATGTTTGTCCGGGACGGAAAAACCGTCCCCTCCCTGAGCCGAACCGGACCACTTGCCGTAGCCGTGCCGGGCATGGTCGCCGGACTGGTGGAAGTCCAGCGCCGATTTGGGCACTTGTCGCTCGAAGAGGTCATGCAGCCAGCCCTCCGTCTGGCAGAAGACGGCTTCCCTGTCTATCCGCATTTGGCCAGGGCTATAGCCTACCGGGCTGAGACGTTGGGCGCATCCGAGGCAACCCGTAGGGTATATTTCCACAACGATCAGCCGCTTGAGCAAGGTGCTCTCTTTGTCCAAAAAGACTTAGCCAGCACCCTGCGCGCCATTGCCAAGGACGGCAAAGACGCCTTTTACACCGGCCAGGTGGCAAAGGCGATTGTCGCGGAAATGCAACGGATAGGCGGCTTGCTGACCCAGGATGATTTGGATCAGTATAGCGTGATTGACCGCGCGCCGGTGACTGGAACTTTTCAGGGTGCGCGTATCGATTCTATGCCGCCGCCGAGTTCTGGGGGCGTCCTGCTTGTACAGATGCTGAATGTCTTGTCAGGATTTCCGTTACAAAAGCTCGGCTTCCAAACACCTGGAGCCACGCATATCCTGACAGAAACCCTGCGGGCGGCCTTCCGCGACAGGGCTCGCTACCTGGGCGATGCGGACTTTGTGTCGGTTCCTATTGAACGCCTCGTCTCGCCTGCATATGCACAAGACGTACGGGCGAAGATAGATGTCTCCAAAGCCACGCCCAGTCAGGGCATTCCGCAAACACCAACAGGACAGATGGAGTCCACGAGCACGACGCATCTGTCCGCGATTGACAAAGCTGGAAACGCCGTCGCCACAACCCAGACTGTGAATTTGTATTTTGGTAGCGGGGTACTGGTTCCTGGGACCGGTATTATGCTCAACGATGAGATGGACGACTTCAACGCCCAGCCCGATCAACCCAACGCCTTTGGCCTGATCGGCAATACGGACGCGAATGCTATTGCGCCCCGGAAAACGCCGCTGAGCAGCATGAGTCCAACCATCGTTACCCGGGACGGAAAAGTCGAACTCGTGATCGGCGGGCCAGGTGGATCGCGCATCATCAGCTCGGTACTGCAAGTCATGCTCAATGTCCTCGCCTACCAGATGTCCTTGCCGGATGCCATGTTTGCCACGCGCATTCATCATCAGTGGTATCCGGACAGGCTGAATCTGGAAGTACAGACAGGCAGTGAATCGAACGGGCTTGCCGAAGCGCTTCAGGCTATGGGCCACAATGTGGAAGTCGTGGAATGGGGTCCCGGCAAGCGTTCCCGCTTTGGCAACATCCAGGCGATTCATGTTGACCGGGAGTCCGGTCTGATAACGGGGGTCTCCGACCCTCGTGGGGAAGGACAACCGCGCGGCTTATAGAATAAGAAGTAGGGTGCGCCCTGCGCACTAAGCAAAGTGGTGCATGGGATGCACCTTACAAAGGGATAAAGCCAGTTTTTGTGCGAAGGGAGTCTGCCGTGGCGAATTTTATTGACACCGATTTTTACCAGATTGAAGAGCTGCTGAGTGAAGAAGAACGTATGGTGCGCAATGTGGCGCGCCGTTTCGTGGATGAAGAATTCATGCCACGGGTTCAGCAGTGTTTCCGCGAAGGCTCTTTTCCCATGGAACTCGTCCCGCGACTGGCCGAGCTGGGCTTCTTGGGTATGACTGTTCCAACCGAATACGGCGGCGCCGGTATGAACAGCGTTGTCTACGGCTTGGTCAGCCAGGAGCTTGAGCGCGGGGATAGCGGGCTCCGCTCATTCGCCAGCGTACAGTCGTCGTTGGTGATGTATCCGATTTTGACGTTCGGCTCGGAGAAGCAAAAGCAATATTGGCTACCGCGTCTGGCAAAGGCTGAGGCGATTGGCTGCTTCGGGCTGACGGAACCGGACTTTGGCTCAAATCCAAGTGGGATGATAACCCGCGCGCGGCAGGAAAACGGTGGCTATGTCCTCAATGGAACCAAGCGTTGGATCACCAATGGTTCGATCTCTGATGTGGCCGTGGTGTGGGCCAAGCTTGAAGAGGACGGTAGAGATGTCATTCGCGGCTTCCTGGTCGAAAAAGAACGCGCCGGCTTCACGCGGCAAAACATTGACGGAAAATTCAGTTTTCGGGCGTCCGTGACCTCGGAGCTGATTTTCGAGGACTGTTGGATTCCTGAAGACAATCTTCTGCCACAATCCGGCGGCCTCAAATCCCCGCTCATGTGCCTGACCCAAGCGCGCTACGGTATTTCCTGGGGTGCGACCGGGGCGGCCATGGCCTGTTACGAGTGCGCGGTCGATTACGCCCAAAACCGCAAGATGTTCTCGCGGCCGATTGGGGGCTATCAGCTCGTGCAGGCCAAACTCGTCACCATGCTGACTGAGATCACGAAAGCGCAGCTTCTGGCCTACCGGCTGGGCCGGCTCAAAGACGCCGGCAAGATGCGGCCGGACCAGGTCAGCATGGCCAAGATGAATAATGTTTCGACCGCGTTGCACACCACGCGGCTCGCTCGGGACATTCTGGGTGGAAACGGCATCACGGATGAGTATCCGATTATTCGGCACCTGCTTAACCTTGAGACGGTCAATACCTACGAGGGCACCGAGGATATCCACCGCCTGACGCTTGGTCGCTATATTACCGGGTTGAGTGCGTTTGAGTGAGCGCCTTAGCCTATGAGGCAAAGAGTAAACGTGCCAACAGCTTTGTATGTGTTGGAGGGCACGTTTACTCTTCGGAGCCTATTGAGGTCGTCATCGGCTCACGCACGCTGACCCTGCTCCGCGTCAAAGACCTTGAGCGGATGGTTGACCGCGAGGCCCTGCTGCAAGACGACACGGAGGAGCCGCCGTACTGGGCCCATCTGTGGACCGGCGCGCTGACCCTGGCGCGCTATATTGACTCTTTCATCGATGTGCGAGACCAGACCGTGCTCGATCTCGGTTGTGGACTTGGGTTGACCGGCATCATCGCCGCGCAAAAAGGCGGACGGGTCACCTTTGCCGACAAAGAAGTCGACGCTGTGTCTTTTGCGCGTGAGAACGCGCGGTTAAACGGATGTACGCAATACGAGGCGAGACCGCTCGACTTTACCCAGGATGTCCTGGATACCCGTTTCTCGCTCATCTGTGGTGCGGAGATTTTATACGATAGGCCGACCTTCCCCGCCCTGGTGCGTTTTCTCGCAACGCATCTCTCCCCCGCCGGGCGGGCAATCCTGTCTGATGCCAAACGGACGAATACCCAGGACTTTTACCAGCAGCTTGACCAAGCAGGGTTGCAATGGACCCAGGAAGAGGTGCCTGAGCGGGAAGA
Organism: Binatia bacterium; assembly: GCA_963664395.2. Lineage (GTDB taxonomy): Bacteria > Desulfobacterota > Binatia > Bin18 > Bin18 > Bin18. Next base: position 2,206,363 of record OY761159.2, read on the forward strand.
CCACTTGCCCCTGCCCGTCACCATTGTCACCATACAAGGGGGAGAGGGAGGATACAGCAGTGGTGACGAATAGAACAATTTCTCGGGTGATCGGTATCCTGCGTCACTCATCTGCGGACTGGCACGCGCCTGTTGTGACGGAAATGGCGGGGTTTTCACGTGATCCATACCAGGTGTTGATCGCATGTCTGCTGAGTTTGCGGACCAAAGATGAAACAACCGGCCCTGCGGCACGGCGGTTGTTTGCCCTGGCTTATACGCCTGAAAAAATGGTTACCCTTACGCCAGCTCAAGTGAAGAAGGCGATTTATCCGGTTGGGTTCTATAAAACAAAGGCGCAAACCGTGCTCGATGTCTCCCAGAGGATACTTGATGCCTATGCGGGCCGAGTCCCTGACGACATAGACGAACTCTTGACTTTTAAGGGCGTGGGCCGGAAAACTGCGAATCTCGTTGTGACCCTGGGATTTCAAAAACCGGGGATTTGTGTAGACACGCACGTCCACCGCATCTCTAACCGTTGGGGGTATGTTGAAACGGACAATCCGGAAAAGACAGAAATGGCCCTGCGTGGCATGCTGCCCAAGCGTTTCTGGATCGGCTATAACGACCTGCTGGTCGCTTTTGGACAGACCGTGTGTCATCCAACTTCACCCAAGTGTAGCGAATGTCCGATTGAGCGGTTTTGCGAAAAAATCGGGGTGGAGCGGAGTCGGTAATCGATAAGTAGGGACGGGTTTGAAACCTCCCCTACGAGCATATTGTGGCACAGTCTCTCACAACTCGAGCGAAACTGATGTGGGTGGCCCTGCTGTATTTTGCCGAGGGTTTTCCATTCGGGCTCCTGTTTGATGCGTTTCCGGTGTATTTCCGGACGCATGGCATGAGCCTCACCGAAATTGGTCTGTTGAGTGTGGTGGGAGTGCCGTGGACGCTCAAGTTTCTGTGGGCACCATTGGTTGATGTATTGGGGTCGCGGCGAAGCTGGATTGTGACCTGCCAGGGCTTGCTGGCTCTCGACTTGGGCTTACTCCTTTTCCTCGACCCGACCAATATAGGCAGTCTGGCGTGGGGCGGACTCATTGCGCTTGCCATACTGTCGGCAACCCAAGACATTGCGATTGACGCCTATACGATCGAACTCCTGGACCAGACAGAAATGGGGCCTGCCAATGGGATACGAGTCAGTACCTATCGTGTCGCATTGATCGTTGCCGGGGGGATGTTTGTTGGAGCCGCTGGTCTCGTCGGTTGGCATGTGGCATTTCTGGCTGCTGCTGTCCTCTTCGCCGTACTGGCACTGGTCTCAAGTCAAATGCCTCGTATCGCGCAGGGACCACAACGTACGCAGTATACTCAATCTTGGTCCACTGCGCTCACACACGGGTTCCTCAACCCGCTCAAGAGTTTTTGGCGGCGGCCTGGCGTTATTGCGGTCCTTCTCTTTGTGCTGCTCTTCAAACTCGGGGATATGGCATTGGGGCCGATGGTCCGGCCGTTCTGGGTGGACCGGGAGTTTACGCCGCTTCAGATAGGCATTATTCCGGGAACGGTTGGCGTCGCCAGTACGATTCTCGGAGCGTTGCTCGGCGGTCGTCTCACCAAACAATGGGGGCTTTTTCGCGCATTGTGGGTATTGGGCATTGCTCAAGCCGGTTCCAACCTGTTCTACGCCGTGACCGCCGCCCTCCCCCGTTCCGAGCTGCTGATGTATTGCGCTTCGATTGTCGAGTCGTTTTGTGGCGGGCTGGGGACCGCGCCATTCTTGGCCTTTTTGATGAGTATCTGTAACAAACACCAAGCCGCCACCCAGTACGCCCTGCTGAGCGCGCTCTTTGGCCTGGGGCGGTCGTTGTCAGGGGCCTTTTCCGGGGTGCTCACCCAGAGTATCGGCTACGCGACGTATTTCACCCTGACTTTTTTCCTGGCTTGGCCAGCTTTTGTCCTCTTGCCGTGGGTCCGCATCTGGGTCGTTCAAGCAGAGAAGCGTTCGTCTGCCCGTCAGACCAAAGAGAGTCAGTCAGCCCAGAAAGCGTGAGCGGGTACGAGAGCCCCTTCTGTCCTAGAGCGTGTAGAAGGCGTAGCGCAGGGATAGCCACACCCCGTGGCTCGACAGATGGGCGCGCGTTCGACCCACAGTGAGCGGAACCAGGACATCCCCGTCTCGATTGACGACCCGCGCGATTCCCTCGTCGGTCTCGACAGCGCCGGAATCCGTATAGCGATACGCGAGCTCAAGCGTCAGTCGATCGGTAATCGCTGTGCCGACGCCCGCCGTCAGCATCCAAGCGAAATTAACCTGGTGTCCACCCGGAGCGATGGTCCGCGTTCTGGTGAACTTCATACGGGTTTTGCCGATATCGATATACGTGGCGCCAGCGCCAGCGCCGATGAACGGGCTGAACGGCCCGAGCCGCGGCAGGCCCAACTGCGGCAGGTCCACATAGGCGGCAAACATGCCGGACAGGGAGGACAATCTCGCCGAGACCTCCTGCCGACCTTGAGTTTGCAAAAAGTTTGCACGACCGGTGAGGGTGAATCTCGGACGGTATTGAAACAGGGCCTCAATCCGCAGGGCAGGCATGATGGCGTGGCCGAGCCCAAGCTCGAAGCCGGCCGGCGCGCTGAAATCGCCGTGCGTGCTCAAGGGCGCTCCGTCGTTCCCTGTCCCACAGCCATACAAGGCGTATATGGCCGGCGGGGCGTGGTTCGTACAGTCCTTGTCCTTGAAGCGCGTGTCCTCCGACCAATCGAGGCCGACTCCGGCCCGCACATAGACATCCTTCGCTTGAGCCCCGGGCCCTGGAGGGCAAAAATAGGGCCGCAACGACCACAACAATCCTCCAGATTTGCCATCTCTTCATCATAATGTCCTTATGCAAGGCGGTCCGTAAATAATAACCCTTCAGGTGGATATATCATATGCTATATAACATATTGCATATGACGAATATATATTTGACAACTAATCTGCTGCATGCTATTTGGTTTGCCCTGAGCAACTGCTGAGGGTTCATAATGGCACGAACAAGCATCGGTATACCAGGAGACTATTCAACCCGAGTTCGGAATGTGCGGAACCGCCTGGAGTTGACCCAGGTCAAGCTGGCCGAGCGTATCGGAGTCTCCTTTGCAACCGTGAACCGGTGGGAAAACGGACAGTCGAAACCAACGCGCCTGGCCTGGCAACAGATTCTCAACCTTGAAGCCGGCCTTGAGACATCGCAGGATAATGCTCAACCTGCCGTAGCTGCATTGGACCCATTACCGCGGCTGGACTTCGCGGCCAAGCCGCACGTGGTCACCGCGGTGGCCGAGGCAACCCGTCTTGCCTACGGCTATCTTTTCAACCCAGCCTTTGCCTCAGAAATCTCTTTGATTGATCCGCTGCCGCACCAGCGGATTGCCGTCTATGAGCATATGCTGAGCCTGGCGCCATTACGATTCCTGCTCGCTGACGATGCCGGCGCAGGAAAGACCATCATGACCGGCCTCTATCTCCGGGAGGTCTTCATGCGCCGCCTCATGAAGCGTGTCCTCATCGTTCCGCCGGCTGGGCTGGTCGGCAACTGGGAACGCGAGTTGCGCACGCTGTTTCGTCTGCATTTTCGGATCGTGCGGGGCGACGAGGCCCGCACCGGAAACCCGTTCGTCGGGTCGGACAGCGACCGTCTCATCGTCAGCCTCGATACCCTGACCGGTGAACGCATGTTTACGCGTATGCGTGAAGCAGTAGTCTCAGGGGCCGCGCTTCCATACGACCTCGTAGTATTCGACGAAGCCCACAAACTGGCGGCGAACCGCGAGCAGGATTTCCATGTCCGCAAGACCGACCGCTATAAGCTCGCCGAGGCGTTGGCAGGTCTGTCCGTCGATGATGCGCGCTGGGAGTTAGGCTGGTCGGCAACAAACGTCCTGCTGCTGACCGCCACGCCACATATGGGCAAGGACTTCCCTTATTATTACCTCTGGAGGCTGCTCGCGCCGGACGCGCTTGCAACCTTCGATGCCTTCCAAGCCTTTCCGCAGGCGCAACGCTCCCGCCATTTTATCCGACGGACCAAGGAAGAAATGGTCCGCTTCGATGGTCAGCCCCTCTACCCGCAGCGCCAATGCGACACGCTGAGCTACACCCTCAGCCCGGCAGAGCAGCAACTCTACGAGGCAACAACCACATACATCTCCGAGACCTATAACAAAGCGCGCATTCTGAATCGCTCTGCGGCCCGTCTGGCCATGAGCGTATTCCAGCGTCGCTTGGCCAGTTCGACCTACGCCTTGCTGCGTTCGTTTGAGCGCCGCCTGGAGCGCCTGGACGAAGCTATCGAACTGGTTCGCGCCGGCCGTGCCGACGAGTTGGACCGCCGCCAGCAGCGTCTCGGGAAGACACCGGATTTTTTTGAAACGCACACCGCAGATGAAGACATTGACGAGACCGGCGGGCGCGAACGCCACGAGGAGTTCGAAGATCATGCCCTGGGCACCCTGATCGCGCTCACGCTGTCGGATCTTCAGCACGAACGTTCCGAGGTCGAAACGCTGGCCGGTCACGCGCGCCGGCTTGCCAATGCCGGTGAAGACTCCAAGTTCGAGAAACTCCGCGCGGTCCTGCGCGACCCGACCTTCGCCCATGAGAAATTTATCATTTTTACCGAGCACCGCGACAGCGCGGAATTCCTCGTCCGGCGTCTCGAAGGACTGGGCTTCACCGGACAAGTCGCGTTGGTCCACGGCGGGCTCGACTACCGCGAGCGGGAAGTGCAGGTCGAATTGTTCCAGCGGTCGCCGGACCAGGGCGGAGCGACCTATCTGGTCGCTACTGATGCCGCGGGCGAGGGCATCAACCTCCAGTTCTGCTGGTTAATGGTGAACTATGACGTGCCCTGGAATCCGGCCCGCCTGGAACAACGCATGGGCCGCATCCACCGCTACGGGCAGAAACGCGACCCGGTCATCATCGTCAACCTGATTGCCGGCGAGACGCGCGAGGGGCGGGTGCTCAAGACCTTGCTCGACAAGTTGGAAAACATCCGCAAACAACTCGGGTCCGATAAGGTCTTCGACGTGGTGGGACGCCTGTTCGAGAACGTCTCGCTCCAGGCATACATGGAGCGGGCTGCGACCGAAGACGGGGCGCGCGGCGCTATCGAGGATATCGACAGCCGTCTGACACAAGAACAAGTGCGTGCGCTGGACGAGCGGGAGCGGGCGTTGTTCGGAGGCGGCGACGTCAAGAGCCGCCTGCCCGAACTCAAGGCCGCAATGGAGCAGGAAAATTATCGCCGCCTGTTGCCCGGCTATATTCGCCGCTTTGTCGGATCAGCGCTCCCCCTGCTTGATATGAAATTGGAGGGCGACCTTGAGGAGGTCTTCAATCTCGCCCCAGAACGCGCGCGTGGTCTTGACCCCGTGCTCGGCGCTTTGGAGGCTTACCCGGAAGAGATGCAGGGCCGTTTCACAGTGTCTCGGCCACAAGGGGACGGCAACGCCGTCTGGCTGCACCCCGGCGAACCCGTGTTCGACCGATTTTGCACTGCCCTGTTGTCGCGCTACGGAGATGAGGCGTTACGTGGCACTATCTTCATAGACCCCCATGCCGACTCCCCCTATCTCTTCCATCTGGCACAGGTGTCGGTCGTTCGCCGCCAGCCGGCGGTAGCTCCTGACCTTCCCCATAAACCCAGTACGGACCGCGAGAGCGCGTATTCCGAAGTAGTCGAGAGCCGTCTGGTCGGGCTACGGCAAGACAGCACCGGCGCAATCAAGCCCTGTCCTGTGGAGCACCTGCTGCTCCTGCGCGGCGCAGACCACGTGAAGCCCGGCAGCGTACCGCTGGCCCGCCAGGCACGCGGGCGGGCTGAAGCCGCGGCTGAATGGCTTCAGGGCGTCACGCTGGCACGCATGGTGGACGAGCACCGTGCACAGATCGAAAGCGCCCTGCCCGAGCGACTCGACTGGGCCGCCCGTGGGTACGACCACCAGGCGGCTGAGTTAATCGCCAAACGCCAGCGCATCAACGAACGGGCACGCAGAGGCGATACGCGCGCCCGAGCCGAGCTTACCACGGTCAAGGCCCAGCAGCGCCGACTGACCGAGGACAAGGAGTGCCACCTTGCCAGGCTGAAGCTGGAGCCGTCTTGCATCGTTCCGGGCGAAGCGGTGATGATCGCCCACGCTCTTGTTCTCCCCTCGGACAATCCCGAAGAACGCGAACGGCACGCCGCCGAGGTTGAGGCCATCGCTGTGCACTTGGCGCGTGCTTACGAGGAAGAGGCGGGTGCCAGCGTGGACGATGTCTCGCGGCCCGAACTGGCCCGCCGGGCTGGCCTCACCGATTGGCCGGGCTTCGACCTGCTGTCCCGACACTCTGACACCGGCGAGCGTGCCATTGAGGTCAAAGGTCGTGCCCACTCGGGCGGTATTGAGTTGAGCGAAAACGAATGGGCCAATGCCTGCAACCTGCGCGACGGCTACTGGTTATACGTTGTCTTCGACTGCGCTACACCCCGCCCGCGTCTGGTGCGGGTGCGCGACCCGTTTGGTAAACTGCTCGCCAAGAGCCGCAACGCCACCGCCTACACCATCTCGCCCAAGTCGATTTTGGAAGTAGCCGAGTAAGATGAAAGGGTAACGACATGGGAGCCACACACGTCACCGTACTCATTTGCAACCCGGCCGAGCCGGACCGCACAAAATTCATGGAGGACATAAAGAGTGACTGATTTGAACATAAATCTGAATGTACCCGCCCTTGAAAAACTGGCGGACTATACTGCCAGCGGGATCGGTGCAGTTGCCGGACCAATGTTGGCCACATGGAAAGCAAGCAAAGAAGCGGAGGCAAAACGCATTACGGCACAGGCGGACGCGGATGCACAAATTACTAAAGCCGAGGCAGATGCCAGTAGCTTACAGATCATTGCTGACGCACAAGCCAAGGCTCGGCAGTCTATTGATGCGCCGATTGAATCAGGCCAAGGCACGCTGGAAATTCGCGGGGATACTATTACTCAACGTATAGAATTCCAGGAGAGGAAACGGCAGAGCAATATCGTATCCGTCGTGCGCGCGGCCGCTGCCGAACTTGGGAACAAAGAAGTTCCCAATCACGAGCCAGACCCGGACTGGACCGCCCGTCTTTTCGACAGCGTCCAAGATGTCTCGTCAGAAGATATGCAGAAAATTTGGGCAAAAATTCTTTCCGGCGAGGTGGAAACTCCCGGAAGAACTTCACTGCGCACCTTGGACACTCTTAGGAACATGACAAAAAGAGATGCTGAGATGTTCAGCGACGCTTGTAGCTTTGTTTTTCGAGAAGGAGAAGTGTATTTCATTCTACGAGGAATACCAGACGAGTACGATGCCCTTCGACATACTAAGCTACTTCATCTACAAGACTGTGGTCTCGCAGCGATTGGTCCGACGTCCTACAAACCTTCTAATGAAGCTATCTCAGAACTTGTATACCAGAGCCTTCTGCTTCAGATATCAAGAAACGCAAAGGCCCATTCGGGGCTTGAAATTTCAGTCTCAACGCTCACGACAGCGGGTGTAGAATTGTATCGGCTCTCGGAGCCTCAATTGCGTATGGACTATTTAAGGTCCTTTGCAGGAATTCTTCGTTCCCATAATCATCAATTATCGAGTGCGCAGATTGTCAATCAACATTCTGACGGAAGATTAGAGCATCGAAATGAATTTACTCCGATTGAGCCAGAGTCCCAGCAGGTTGGTGGAGCCGCTAGATGACATCTGATCCCAAACGTCTCATCGAAGTCGATTTCCCACTCGAACAAGTCTCGCTCGACTCGGTACACGAGAAGAATGTGCGTCACGGGCATATTTCGACGCTGCATATCTGGCCGGCGCGCAGGCCGTTGGCGGCGTGCCGGGCGGCGTTGATTGCGACGTTGCTGCCCGACCCCGGCAATGCGGAGGAACGCAAGGCCATCTACCGGCGTATGGCCGGGACGGTGGTGGAGACGATCAAGCCGGAAAAGAAGAACGGCAAGACGGTTGAGAAGCGTAGGCGCGAGACCCGTGACGGCATTCTGCATTGGGGACGCGAGAACGGCCCTGACCTCGACTGGTTCCGCGACAAAATACGCGAAGCCTATGGTGGCCGCGCGCCCAAGGTGCTGGACCCGTTCGCCGGTGGCGGGGCGATTCCGTTGGAGGCCATGCGGCTGGGCTGTGAGGTGACGGCCAATGACCTCAACCCGGTCGCCTGGTTCATCCTGAAATGTACGCTCGAATATCCGCAAAAGCTCGCCGGCCAGACCCGCCCGCTACCCGACTTTGCGCTGCAAGACCGGGACTTCATGGCGTCCTTCCTCAAGGCAAATGGCTATAAGGGTGCAGCGCTCAGGAGGGAACTTGCCAAGCTCCACCTTGATAAGGACGGCCTGGATAAGGATGGCGGGGTCGCTGAGCCGGAACTCATCTACCATAAGCCGCTGCTGGACGCCGACCTTGCCTGGCAGGTGCGCGCTTGGGGCCGCTGGGTATTGGCGCAGGCGCGCAAACGGCTGGCTCGCCGCTATCCGACCTATGCTGAGTTTCAGGCGTTGAAACCGGCCTCAGATCATTCCTCCCGTGAACGTGTGCTGCAAAAAGAAACCCACCCCGGCCTTCGGCTACCCCTCCAAGGAGGGGATAAGGCAAACTCCCCTCTTGGGAGGGGTGCCGCGTCAGCGGCGGGGTGGGTTCCTCCGCTGCAACTGCTGGAACCGGACGCGGACGGCAAGACGAATGTCGGGCCGCTGAATGCCGGTTTCGCTAAAGCCTATCTTGCTGACCCTGGGCAACCGCGCTGGATAGCCAAGCCCACCGTCGCCTATTTGTGGGCGCGAACCGTGCGCTGCAAGGGCTGCCGCGCCACCCTCCCGCTGCTCAAGACCACGTGGCTGGTAAAGAAGGACAACAAGCGCGTGCTGCTGACCGTGACGCCGCACGCTGACCGGACGGGCCCTTCGACGGGGCTCAGGACAGGCGTCGTGTTCGGCATTGAAAAGGATGTCCCGCCGGTCGGCGGCAATGCCGCGCAGCGGCGCGAACACGACAAACGGCGCGGGGCCGGCACCATGAGCCGCTCGGGTGCGCAATGTCCCTGCTGCCCGACGATCATGAGCATGGATGACATTCGCTACGAAGGCCGCGCCGGACGGCTGGGCGCGGTCATGACCGTAGTGGTTGTGGATGGGGTGAAGGGCAAGGAATACCGGCTGCCGACCGAGGAAGAGCTTCGGGTCACTGAGGTTTCGCAACAAGAACTGGCCGAACTCTACGAGCAGATTCCGTTCGGCCTGCCGGAGGAGCCGACACCGCGTCAAGGATGCCTGGTGCGGCACGTGCCTTGCGTGGACAAGTATGGACTTGACCAATGGGCGAAGCTGTTTACCGAAGCGGCAGTTGCTCTGTCTTGGCTCGTTCGTCGGAATTGTGCGAGAACTCGCTCGGAGTATGGATGGTGATATGCCCGGGGACTGGCGTGAGGCGTTGATTGCGAGCCTTGCGTTGGTGAGCGATCGTATCGCCGACCGTGGTAGCGCGATTGCTCATTGGGATGTGGGTAGAGAGACAGTGGTCAATACTTTCCAAAGATTCGCTTTACCGATCAGTTGGGATTTTTCCGAAACGGCCGTCCTGAGCGAAACAACAGGCTCTTATTCCGGACAACTCGAATGGGTGGCCCGCTATCTGGAGCACGGGGTAAACGCTTCGACCTCTTCCGTGAAGCCGTACCCTGCTAAACGTAGTGCGATTAACCTCGAAGGAGAGTACGAGGCCATCATTACCGACCCGCCCTATTACGATGCCATTGGGTACTCGAACTTAATGGACTTCTTCCATGTCTGGCTAAGGCGCTCCACACATGGCTTATCCTCTGACATCGACGCCGCTTTTCAGGAACCGCTTGGGCCGAAATGGGATCACGACACCGGCGACGGCGAGTTAATCGACGATGCAAGCCGCTTCGACGGTGACAGAGCGCGTTCAAAGCAGAACTACGAAGACGGCATGGCCCGTGCGTTTCAGGCGTGCCACTCGGCGTTGAAATCTGACGGGCGGCTTATCGTGGCGTTTGCCAATAAATCGCCCGATGCCTGGGAGACGCTGGTCGCCGCGCTGATTCGCGCCGGATTTGTTGTTGACGGTTCGTGGCCGATTCAGACCGAGATGGGCAACCGGCCCCGTGCAATGGCCTCGGCGGCCTTGTCCTCTTCCGTCTGGCTCGTCTGCAAGAAACGTCCTCCTGCCCGACCCGGCTGGGACAACACTGTGCTGGCCGAGATGCGGGAGCGTATTCGCACGCAACTCCGCGACTTTTGGGACGCGGGTATTCGCGGCCCTGATTTCGTCTGGTCGGCGACCGGCCCGGCGTTGGAAGCCTTCTCCAAGTATCCCGTCGTGAAGAAGGCCGATGAAGCCGGCGCGCAGATGAGCGTCTCGGAGTTCCTGCGCGAGGTGCGCCGGATTGTGGTCGATTTCGTGGTCGGGCGCGTGCTCACGCAGGACGGCGAGGCCGAGGCCATCAGCGGGCTCGACGACGTCACGACCTATTACCTGCTGCACCGCAAGGATTTCGGCCTCGACAAAGCGCCCATCGGGGCCTGTATTCTGTACGCCCTGTCGTGCAACCTCTCAGACCGTGAACTGACCGACCGGCTTGACATCCTGGCACGCGCGGGCAAGACCCTGTTCGACGCCCTTGAGCCTGTCCTGAGCCCAGTCGAAGGGGACGACGACCGGACGGACGAGACCGAGGAGAGCGAGGCCGACTCCGGCGGCACGGGCAACACGGTCAAGCTGAAAGCCTGGCATCAGCGCCGGGCCAAATGGCTCGGCATCGAGTCGCCACGGGAACGGCCCGTCCCGCTGATTGATCAGGCGCACCGGCTGATGCACCTGTGGCGGGCCGGCGACGAGGTCAAGGTCAACGATTATCTTGACACGCGCGGCCTCAAGCGTAACGCGCTGTTCGTCCAGCTTTTACAGGCGTTGATAGAACTCGCACCCGCCGGCTCCGAAGAGCGCGCCATTCTCGAATCGCTCTCCAACCACATTGCCGCCCACGGCGGCATCGCGCCGTCGCGTCAGGCCGCCCTTCAGCTTGGGGAGGCGGGAGGTTCGGAATGACGGCGGGTTGCATTGATTATGCTGGATAGAATACAAGCCCAAGCTCGTGCAAACATCGTCCGTGTGACGCAACACGCGCAACAAGAAATGGTTGAAGAATCCATCTCGCTTGATGAAGTATTGGAGGCTATTTCTCAGGGGCACATCCTGGAAAACTATGCCCAGCATCGAAGAGGTGCGTGCTGTTTGCTCCATGGGTTCACCAAGGCGGGACGAGCTGTTCATGTTGTTTGCACGACGGCGCAACCGACTCTTGTCATCATTACAGTGTATGAGCCTAAATTGCCTAAATGGATCACTCCAACCCAAAGGAGACGTACACCATGAAGTGTAGTATTGAGGGATGTCCGGGAGAATATGAACAGGGAACGGTCATGCACACCGTGCGTCACCATGGTCAGGTAACCGTCATTGACCACGTTCCGGCTGATGTATGTTCCGTATGTGGAGACGTGCTGCTGGAGCCGGACACTGTTCGCCGGATTGAAGCCTTGCTTCAAAAAAGGCAGAAACCGGCCAGTACGGTGCCCTTATACGAGTTCGCGTAAAGAGCCACCTTACAAGTGAACGAGGACGCTATGACCAAACTTCCCTGGACTCCCTGGCACGAAGTGGTGACGCTGCGTGACGATGTGCGCACGGGCGAACTGTCGCTGGCCGACTTTGCCGCGGACCTGCACGACGTAATGATGCAGACCGGCACGCGGCCAATCTATGAGGACCCGGCGCGGTTTTTTGGCCTGACCTATCCGACGCTCTCGCTGCGCGACCTGGCAAAGGATGTGGTGCTGCGTCTTGCCGGGCAGAACACCAAAGCCATCCGGCAGCTTGAGCTGACCTACGGCGGCGGCAAGACGCATACGCTGGTGACGCTTCGCCACCTCGTACACGACCCTACAACGCTCCCTTCGATTCCCACGGTCGAGCATTTCAAATCCCATATCGGGGTGCCCTTGCCGCGGGCGTGTGTGGTGGCGCTCAGCTTTGACAAGCTTGACGTAGAAAAGGGCATGCAGGTGCGTGGGCCGCAGGGGGAACTGCGCTGGCTCAAGCATCCGTGGAGCGTGCTTGCCTTCCAGATCGCGGGCGCAGACGGGCTGCGTGCCCTGCATGCCGACGGCAAAGCTGAGGAACGCGAGACGCCGCCCGCGGAACCATTGCTCGCTACCCTGCTGTCGCGACCGCAGGCTGACGGGCTTTCGACCCTGGTGCTGATCGACGAAGTGCTGATGTATGCCCGCGAGAAGGCTGCGATGGGTGAGGTGTGGCGCAGCCGTCTGATCGACTTTTTTCAATACCTGTGTCAGGCCGCAACCAAGGTTGACCGCTGCGCCCTGGTTGCCTCGCTGCTCGCCTCCGACCCGGAGAAGAGTGACCAGTTCGGCAAGGAGCTGAGCGCCCAGATATTTGAGATATTCAACCGGCAGCGTGAAGAAGGGGTGCAGCCGGTGCAGAAGGAGGACGTGGCTGAGGTGCTGCGCCGTCGGTTTTTTGAAACTGCGTCCATCACCGACCCGGAAGTCTTCCGTCCGCACGTCACGACCGCGGTGGCCAATATCGCCGAGCTTGAAGAGACGGTCCGTAAGGACCGAAAGAACGCGGAGGAACGATTTCTCCGTAGCTATCCCTTTCATCCTGACTTGACCGACATCTTTTATACCCGCTGGACGCAACTCAATGGCTTCCAGCGCACGCGCGGCATCCTCAGAACCTTTGCCATCGCGCTCCGTGACGCTGAGAAGTGGGACACCTCGGCCCTTATTGGGCCAAATGTGTTCCTGCCGGCTCCCGGAGAATCCGGTATTGCCGAAGCGGCCCGTGAGCTGACCGGTATTGCTACCCGTGAAGCGACCGAGGGAGCGGGCAACGACTGGAGCTCGGTTTTGGAAGGCGAGCTGGCAAAGGCGCGCACGATTCAGACCGAGCAGCCTGGGCTGAAGTTCCGAGAGGTGGAGCAGGCCGTAGGTGCGGTCTTCCTGAGTTCACAGCCCATAAATCAGAAGGCGCGCACGCCGGAGCTGTTTACGCTGACAGGCGCATCCCGCCCGGACCGCATCGAACTGGAGAAGGGCCTGCGGCGTTGGACGGAGCTGTCCTGGTTCCTTGACGAGGCCGAATTTGTGGCAGATGCCACTGACAACGGCCGGCCGCAAACCTTGCCGAAAGCCTGGCGTCTCGGCAACCGACCGAATCTGAAGCAGATGCATCACGACGCGTGCGCGAACCGGGTGACCGAAGAGTTGGTCGAACAGAGGCTCCTGGCGGACGTGCAGCATACGAAGAGCCTGACCCAGGGGGCTGCGCCGTCCGGCGTGCGCGTTCATACGCTGCCCGAGCAACCGCGCGACATTGGGAATGACGGCGATTTTCACTTTGCCATCCTCGGACCGAAGGCCGTATCTGACTCGGGCAAGCCGAGTGCTGCGGCGCGCCGCTTCATCGACGAAACGACCGGGTCGGACCGGCCCCGCACGTATCGCAACGCGGTCGTGCTGGTTGCGCCGTCGCGCGACGGCCTTGAAGCGGTTCGCACCCGCATCCGCGAGTATCTCGGCTGGGAGGAAGTCCGCAGCCAACTCAGAGACCAGCCGCATGATCCTCTGCGTGAAGGGCGGCTGGCAGCGTGGACGGAAGAAGCGAGAAAACGGATTCCGGAGGCGATCCGTCAAGCCTGGTCTATCGTTGTGACGGTGAATGAGCAGAACGAGGTCCAGGCATTCAGAATCACGGTTGGCTCGGAGCCGCTGTTCTCGACCGTGAAAGCGGATAAACGCACGCGCATCCAGGACACTCCGGTCAGCGCCGAGGCCATGCTGCCGGGTGGCCCCTACGACCTGTGGCGCGAGGACGAACCGTCGCGGCGCGTCAAAGACTTGGTGACCGCATTTGCCGAGAACCCCAGGCTGCCGAAAATGCTCCGGCAGAAAGAGATTCTCGACACCATCAATCAGGGCGTGCAGGAGGGCCTCTTCGTCGCAGTGCTGACCCGTCCCGACAAGTCCCTCAAAACGTGGTGGCGCATGTCGGTTGACGAGACCGCTCGCAAGGACCCTGGGCTTGAATTATTCCTTCCCGAGAAAGCCGCCCTTTCCGAGCTCCAGCCGAATATTCTGATTCCCGGTGTTCTCCCGGAGTTGTGGACCGGCGAGTCCGTCTCCGTAGCCGATGTCGTGGCGTATTTCTCGGATGGCCGGACGATCGCGGTACAACGCGAGGGGTACGAAGAGCCGGTCGGCATCCCGGCCTGTGCGCCAGCCGTGGTCGAGGGAGCAATAGCGGCTGCCGTTGGTCAAGGCGTTCTCTGGCTTGTGAACGGTCCGGCGAGTTTCCAGGCTGAGCCCCTTCCGACGGGCGTGTTGACTGCCGCCGCGCAATTGCGGGGACCGATGCCGCCGCTACCGGTCGATAGCCTCACCCCTGAGGCATTGCCCGAGGCGTGGCAGGATGGACAAACGACGGCTCTGGCTCTGTCCATTGGTGTGTCTGCTCAGGGAGGACAACCCGTACCGTGGATGGTTCTCCGTGACGGAATCGGCGGTGCGATCAAGGCAAGCTGGCTCGCACTCGCGCCGGGAAGCGGCTCTTGGCCGTGTGACGCCGCCGGGGCTTCTGCTGTAACGCTACGACAGCCCGAGACGCCGGCGGGCAGGAACGGCCCGCTGCCCGCCGGGCCGATGCAGATATCGGAAAGAACTGGAGTCTACACCTCTTCCGTGGAGCTGGACCCTTCCAATTTGCAGGATCTGATTGAGGTGCTGCCGGACATTATCAAAGCCGCGGCCGGCGTGCCGCTGCAATTCAAGCTGTCCGTCACCTTGGGAGACGGCCAGGAGGTCGGCTCCGACACGATCGAGTCTTTGAACACGCTGCTGGAGGAAGTGAGCGCGAATCTTCGCCTGAAGGCATAGTCCCGCATACTGGATGAGCGTAGCGTATCCTATACGCCGCTGGATATTGCGCCGGACAAGAGTGCGGCATAAGACAGGAGGACCGCCAGTTGGACAGGAGACATACTATGGCAGCCGACCGCGAAGCCTGGATCAAACTGACCTCAGAAGAAGCGCTCGACCCGGACCTCCCTATTTGTGACCCACATCATCATCTGTGGGATTATCCCAGGAATCGCTATTTGCTGGAAGATCTGCTCCGGGACCTCGAGGGCGGGCATCGGGTGACCCAGACGGTCTTTGTTGAGTGTGTGTCCATGTACCGAAAAGACGGTCCCGAAGAGATGCAGCCGGTCGGAGAGACCGAATTTGTGCAAGGCGTCGCCGCCCAGAGTGCGAGTGGAAACTACGGGCCGACGGCGGTCGCCGCCGGGATCGTCAGCCTGGCCAACCTCTCTCTCGGCCCGGCGGTCGAACCCGTCCTCGAAGCGCATATGGCGGCCAGCCATAACCGTTTTCGTGGGATTCGGCACGCTTCAAGCTGGCATGCGCATGAGAAAATCAGGAACGCGCATACGCACCCTTCGGAAGGCCTCCTGTCAGACGCGACGTTCAGACAGGGATTTGCCTGTTTACATAAGCTCGGTCTGAGCTTTGACGCCTGGATGTATCATACTCAGCTTGCCGACCTGGTTGATCTGGCTCACGCCTTTCCTGACGCAACGATCATCCTCGATCATGTTGGCGGGCCGCTGGGTGTTGGTCCGTACGCGGGCAAGCAGGACGAGGTCTTTCAAGAATGGAAGAAGAGGATTGCCGATCTCTCACACTGTCAGAATGTGGTGATCAAACTTGGTGGCGTCACCATGCCGATGTGTGGCTTCGGCTGGCATCAGTGGGAAAAACCGCCGACTTCGGAGGAAATTGCTCGGGTAACCGCCCCGTATTACCTCTTTTGTATTGAGCAGTTCGGCGTAGACCGGTGTATGTTCGAGAGCAACTTTCCGGTTGATAAGGCTTCGTGCTCGTACACTGTGCTGTGGAATTCGTTTAAGCGTATCGCCCAAGACTTCTCACACGACGAACGTGTGGCGCTATTCCATGATACCGCCGCGCGGACCTATAAAATACAATCCGCAACACAGCTACCGTAGCTGCTCTTACGCCGCTTTCATATCTCGCCCGGCAGAGCTTGGTAAAAGCCATTGGTCTGGACCAGCTCGACCGGTGTGTCGAACAGGGCGCTGAGGTTCGCGTTGGTGAGAATATCTTCTTTCTCACCGTCTGCGATCACCTTGCCCTGTTTAAGGAGAACAACCCGCGAGATCTCCGGCGGGATTTCATGAATGTGGTGAGTGACCAAAGCAAGCGTCTTGCCGGCTTGCATGAGTTGCCGAATGGTCTCTATGTATTGAAAACACGCACTGAGGTCGAGTCCGCTGGTTGGTTCGTCCAATACCAGGGTTTCAGGGTCGTTAATCAGCGCCCGGCCGAGAAGAAAGCGGCGCTGCTCACCCGTAGACATGGTCGCATAGGTTTTCTCTTGCAGCGCGCTGATCCCGAGCGTGTCCAGGACTTTTTGCGCGCGCGCGGTATCGTCGTCACTAAATGTGTGGTGCCAGGCGATGTCTATGCTTGAGTAGAAGCCTGATAAAATAATATTAAACCCACGGGCATTACCAACATACTGCTGCTGCAAATCGTGGGACACGATGCCAAAGCGGGAGCGTAGTTCCCACACATCCCAACGCTCCTGCCCATATAAACGCACGTAACTATCTTCCTGGTAAACAGGATATAGATCGCGAGACAGGAGCTTGAGCAAGGTTGATTTACCCGCGCCATTGGGGCCAAGGATGACCGTGTTTTGACCCTTGGTGAGGTCGAGAGAGAAATTTTCGAACACGCAGGTTTGGCCACGATAGACGGTGGCATTTTTAATCTCGATAATTTTCTGCATACAGCCTTCCTTCTATTCGAGTCGTATCCAGAGACAGTCCGTCCCATCCAGAAACATATGAATGACAAGCCCCAGGGCGATCAGCCTCAACGGGTTCGACTGCCTCAAATTGGGGATCACGAGGAGGAACAGATAGACGGCAATGGCCGGGTAGGAGTGGAGAGGATGAAAGCCGATCCCACAGCGCTGCGGATCGTATATGGGATCGGCGAGAAGATGATCAATATCAACCACCATAGTGCTGACCATGACCAGGAAGGCCCACCGCCACCGATCAAAATAGAATGTCCGCGCTACAAGCGCCGGAACAATGAAATGAAGAACCATATGAATCATTGGACGCATGGGCGCTGAGAGGACTCATGTCTATGAGAAGAAAGAACTAATGTTTCCCGAGCTTGAGATACGGACGGGGGGAATACGGCTCTCTGGCCCCTCGGGTCGCCAGGTCTTGGAGCAGGGCGTCGCCGAGGGCGAGGGCAAGCATGGCCTCAGCCATCGGCACGCCGCGAATGGCAACACAGGGGTCGTGTCTGCCCTTGGTGCTGATTGTCCTGGGCTGCAACTGCGTGTCTAGCGTCTGTTGCTCACGTGGTATCGAAGACGTCGGTTTCACCACGACGCGGGCCACAATAGGCGCGCCAGACGAAATGCCGCCCAGAATACCGCCATGATTATTGCTGCGAAAGCCGTCAACGTCCATTTCGTCGTTCATCTGACTGCCGCGCATGGCCGCGGCGGCAAAACCGGCTCCAATCTCTACGCCCTTCACTGCGGGAAGAGACATCAGGGCGCTAACAATAGTGGAATCGAGCTTGCCAAAGACCGGCTCGCCAAGACCGGGCGGAACGCCCGTGGCGACCACTTCAATAATGCCGCCAACCGAATCGCGTTCTTTCCGGGCCTGTTCGACTTCCTCCCGCATGGCTTGCACAGTGTCCGGATCAACGCTGCGCAGCTCATTGTGCTCGACCTGTTCCCAGACATAGCGTTGTGCTCGGACGCTGCCAACTTGGACGACGCCGCCAACTATCGATATGCCGAATTGCGCCAGGAGCTGTTTTGCGAGAGCCCCGGCAATCACGCGGCCGACTGATTCGCGGGCTGATGCCCTCCCTCCGCCACGATAATCGCGATGGCCGTATTTTGCGAAATACGTAAAGTCTGCGTGTCCGGGACGAAAGAGGTCTTTGATATCCGCATAGTCTTTTGAGCGGGTGTCTTCGTTGAAGACCATGATCATCATGGGTGTCCCGGTGGTTTTGCCTTCATAGACGCCAGAGAAAATCTCGAACTGTTCTTTTTCCTGACGTTGTGTCACCAGTTTGGATTGGCCAGGCCGGCGCCGCTGAAGTTCGGTGTGAATACCGGCCTCGTCGATCTCGAAGTCAGCCGGAAAACCATCAATGACCACGCCGACTGCTCTGCCATGGCTCTCACCGAAGGTTGTGACGCGTAAGATTGTGCCGAAAGTATTGCCTGTCATCGGTTCACCGCAGGAGAGGCGATAGGCGGCGATTATTTTCTCACCGCCGCCTTCGTCAGGGGTGATACTACCACGTCTGCCTCAACGAAAAAGGGGCCGGTCCATCGGCCCCCCTGGAGAACGTACAATGTTTGAGTGAAGTTGAGCAGGTTAGTTGCGAGACGCAACGTCCAAACGGACCTGAGCAAGACGGAGAGTATTCTGAGCGTCCTCAAAGCCGGCGTCGTCTGGCAAAAGGTTGCTGAGCGAGGCTTCAGCCTCGCGAACCGCCTCTTGCGCTTGCGCCGCGTCGATTTCGTTTGCGTACGCGGCATCAGTACACAGGACAGTCATAAGGTTGTCCACCACTTCAGCGAATCCGTCACTCACAGCCAATGACTGGCTTTGTCCGCCCTGCTTATAGGACAAGCGCCCAGGCTGGAGCGAAGACAAGAATATGGCGTGATTTGGGAACACACCAAACTCACCCACTGTGCCGGGAGCGGTGACTTCATCGACCTCCTCATCAAGGAGGAGACGCTCTGGGGTGACTAAACGCAGACGCAGGATATCAGCCATAATGCTCGTTGAATGCTCGTGCGGGAAAAGGTCTTGTCCCCCTTCCCTTCTTGTTTATTCAGTCAAAGTCTTTGCTTTTTCTATGGCCTCTTCAATAGTACCAACCATGTAGAATGCCTGCTCAGGCAGATCGTCATGCTGACCTTCGACGAGTTCTTTGAAGCTGCGCACCGTATCTTTGACTTGAACGTATTTGCCAGGGAAGTTCGTGAACTGCTCAGCGACATGGAACGGCTGGGACAAGAATCGCTGCACTTTGCGTGCTCTGGCGACCGTGAGCTTGTCTTCTTCAGACAGTTCATCGATACCCAGAATGGCAATGATATCCTGTAAGTCTTTATACCGCTGCAAGATTTCCTGGACTCGGCGGGTAATGGTGTAGTGTTCTTCACCAATCACGTTGGGGTCGAGCATCCGTGACGTTGAGTCAAGCGGGTCCACCGCTGGATAAATACCCAGCTCGGCAATCTGGCGGGATAACACGGTTGTTGCATCCAAGTGGGCAAACGTGGTGGCAGGCGCCGGGTCGGTCAGGTCGTCAGCCGGGACATAAATGGCTTGGACGGAGGTGATGGACCCATTCTTCGTTGAAGTGATGCGTTCCTGTAAATCCCCAACGTCGGTTGACAGGGTTGGCTGGTATCCCACCGCAGAGGGGATACGCCCCAGGAGCGTGGACACCTCAGAGTTTGCCTGCACAAAACGGAAAATATTATCAATGAAGAGCAAAACGTCTCGGTGCTCTTCGTCTCGAAAATGCTCCGCCATCGTTAAGGCCGATAGTGCGACGCGCGCCCGAGCTCCCGGCGGCTCATTCATCTGGCCATAGACCAAAGTGGTTTTATCGATGACGCCGGACTCTTTCATTTCGAGCCACAGGTCATTCCCCTCACGCGTCCGCTCGCCGACTCCACCAAAGACGGAATAACCGCCGTGTTCCTGAGCAATATTGTTAATCAGCTCCATGAGAATAACGGTCTTGCCCACACCGGCGCCGCCAAACAAGCCTACTTTTCCGCCTAATGGATAGGGCGCGAGCAGGTCGACAACCTTGATGCCGGTCTCAAGGATTTTGACCTCTGTTGCCAGATCGACGAAGGCAGGGGCCGCCCGGTGGATGGGCGAGCGTTTCACATGGTCGAGCGAGGCCCCTTCATCCACGGGCTCACCCACAACGTTGAGAATCCGTCCCAAGGTCTCTTCACCAACGGGAACGGTAATCACGTTGCCGGTATCGCGGACTGCTAAGCCGCGCGAGAGCCCTTCTGCGCTATCCATGGCAATACAACGGACCGTATTTTCTCCAAGATGTTGAGCGACCTCAAGAATCAGATTCCACTCCTTGTCGCTAATCGCAGGGTTGGTCACCTGCAGGGCGTTATAAATAGGAGGGGGGGCGCTATCTTCGAACTCCACGTCAACCACGGCGCCCATGACCTGAGTAATCTGACCAACATTCATAGGTGTGAATCCTCTCTTAACATGCAGTGTTTCATCTCAACGATTCGCCAGTTGCAACGATCTCTAACAATTCCCGTGTAATCCCTGCTTGACGGGCCCGGTTCATAGCCAAGGTAAGGCGGTCAATCATATCAACGGCATTACTGGTCGCATTATCCATGGCGGTCATCCGCGCCCCGTGCTCGCTCGCAACCGACTCCAGCATGGCACGATAGATAAGCATGTCGATGTAGCGCTCTAACAAGCTGGCTAATAAAGTCTCTGGAGTTGGTTCGTATAGATAATCGAGAGAGGCCCGACCTTCTGTATCCTCCGTCTCCTCCGTATCTTGCGTCTGTCTGGTCGAAGCAATGGGGAGGATTTTATCAATCGTGGAGATCTGGACGAGAGCAGAACGAAACTTTGCATATAAGACATAGAAGCTGTCGGTTTCACCCGCGATGAACTGCGCGCCGACTCGCCGTCCGATATCGTGAGCGAGATCTGAAGAAAGTCGTCCATACAGGTTGACGTGCTCTTCAGCAATCGTGACATCTCGACGCTTAAAGTAATCGTAGCCACGACGCCCTACGAGAATAAGATTGACTTTTTGGTCAGTATGCTTCCGCCGAAAAGATTGGGCTTCACGGATTAGGGAAGAGTTGAATCCTCCACACAACCCTCGATCGGAGGTAATCACAATAAGTGTGATGTTTCTTTCTGCTCGTTCTGTGAGAAAGGGATGTTCGAGTTCGTCCCCTTGCGAGGCCAAATTCTGCAGGACGGCTTCAAGCTTTTCAGCGTACGGCCGCGCGGCCAGTGCAGATTCCTGCGCTCGTCGCAGTCGTGCCGCCGAGACCATCTTCATGGCCTTGGTGATCTGCTGAATATTTTGGACAGACGAGACGCGTTTCCGGATCTCTTTCAGAGTAGCCATATGTCAGTCGTTCAGTTAGGCGGAAAAGCTCTCGTTGAATTCTTTTAGCGCAGTGTCCATACGTCCGGTGAGATCATCATCAAGGGCACCCTTGGTGATGATCTCAGAGTAGATGTCGGGGTGAGAATTTTCGATGAAGCGGACGAGCTCCGACTCATATTGGGGGATCGAAGGCTCCGGGATGTCATCCAGATAGCCATTGGTGCCGGCGTAGATCATGACGACTTGGCGCTCGACCGAAAGTGGCTGATACTGCCCCTGCTTGAGGATCTCGACTAAGCGCGTGCCGCGTGCCAGCATCCGTTGCGTGGTCACATCCAAGTCAGACCCGAATTGTGCAAATGCTGCCATTTCGCGGTACTGCGCCAGGTCAAGTCGCAGAGACCCTGCGACTTGTTTCATGGCTTTAATCTGGGCGTTCCCACCCACCCGGGAGACCGAGATACCAACGTTCACGGCTGGTCGTACACCGGAGAAGAATAGATCAGACTCTAAGAATATCTGCCCGTCAGTAATAGAAATAACGTTGGTTGGAATATAAGCGGAGACGTCTCCGGATTGTGTTTCAATGATGGGGAGGGCGGTTAACGATCCGCCCCCCTGGGCGTCGCTCATTTTTGCCGCGCGCTCTAACAACCGTGAATGGAGATAAAACACGTCGCCCGGAAAGGCTTCACGGCCTGGCGGGCGGCGCAGCAAGAGGGAAAGCTGGCGATAGGCGACGGCATGCTTTGATAAATCGTCATACACCACAAGGGCGTGCTGACCGTTATCACGAAAATATTCGCCGATAGCAGTCCCGGAGTATGGGGCAATAAACTGAAGCGGTGCGGCAGCAGAGGCTGCCGCGACAACAATGGTCGTATACTCCATTGCCCCGGCACGGGTCAGCCGTTCAACGACCTGAGCAATAGTCGATTGTTTTTGGCCAATGGCGACGTAGATGCAGGAAACATCGCCACCTTTCTGGTTGATAATCGTGTCAATGACGATGGCGGTTTTGCCGGTCTGTCGGTCTCCAATAATAAGCTCGCGTTGTCCGCGGCCAATCGGGATCATGGAATCAATGGCCTTGATCCCTGTTTGCAAAGGTTCTGTCACTGGTTGGCGGAGAACGATGCCTGGGGCTTTGACTTCGACACGACGGGTTTCGTTCGTCTCAATCGGACCTTTGCCATCTATCGGTTGGCCCAAGGCGTTGACTACACGTCCCCGCATGGCAACGCCAACGGGGATCTCAGCAATACGTCCGGTTCGGCGGACCTCGTCGCCCTGTTTAATAGCCTGGACCTCACCAAAGACCGCAGCACCAACATTGTCCTCTTCGAGGTTCAGCGCGAGACCATACAGGTCACCTGGAAATTGGAGCAGTTCCCCCGAGGCGACCCGGTCGAGACCATGAATACGAGCGATACCATCTCCAGCCGAGAGTACGGTACCTGTCTCGCGTTGCTCAACCTGGTGGTCATAGCCTTGGATCTGTTGCTTGATGATTTCGCTGATCTCAGCGGCGCGTAGTTCCATTCGTCCCTCTCGCAGTAATTTTTATGCCAATTCTCTTGAAAATGAGTATCTTATCGCTGCTGTGCTAATTGATCGCCGAGCCGGGCGAGCTGTGTTTTGAGGCTGGCATCATACACCCGACCTTCAACCTCAACGACGATGCCACCCAAGAGTGTCGCGTCTGTCTCAAAGGCCGGCTCGACCGTTTTTTGTGTGAGTTGGCTGAACGTATGCGTAATCAGCTGCTTTTCCTCTTCTGCCAGATCGGCCGCTGAGCGAACCCGTGCGCGAACCCGACCAAGAGCCTTGTCAAGAAGTCGCTGATAGGCCGCGTTGATAGCGCCGACATCCCGGAGTCGATCATTGTCAGCAAGGACGTGGAGAAACTTCTCGACGGTATCATGTGGAGAGCCTTGGACCACAACCTGGGCCACTATGTCCTGGCGCACTTTGACCGGGAGCGCTGGAAGCGCGAGTATGTTCGCCAACTCCGGATCAGTAAAAAGCTCGGCAATCCGGCCGAGCTGAGTGCCGATCGTCTCTCCCTCTCCTTGCTCTTGCGCAAGACTCAGGAGGGCTTTGGCATACCGTTTAGCTGCCTGTGTTCCCGGCACTCCTCACCTCTTGAACCAGTTCTTGTACGAGGCGACTGCTATCACTTTTCGTGACATTCTTTTGGATCAGTGCTGTCGCGATCAGTACAGCCTGTGTGGCCACTTCTCGGCGCAGGAGCCGCCGCGCTTCCTCAACCTCACGTTGCGCGACGAGTTGCACCTCAGTTTGTGCCCGCTCTGCCATCTGTTGGGCCTCTTCCATCAGACGACGGTGTTCGCGTCCCGCTGCCGCAACCGCGTGATTGCGTAACTGCTCTTCCTCTGCTGCGAGGTTGGCCAGCTTTTCATCATATTCTTGGCGTAGCTTATTTGCTTCTTCCTTGGCATTCTTGGCTTCCTCAAGCGCTTGTACGACAGTCTCGCGCCGCTCTTTGAGCTTTTGTCGAATGAGGTCCAGGGTAAACTTCCGGATGACAAAAACAAAAATGAGAAAATTAATGGTAAAAAAGCCTAAGGTGAGGAGCGGGGAGCCGCCCCCATGCTCCCCAGGTGCGTTACCAGCCGCCCATACCAGCTCGGAACAGGTAGGGAAGAGAAGAAGGCTGCTGAGGGCGACGCCCACGAGAGGGAGGATCGGTTTCACCATAACTAGGAGAGGGATCTTTCCAGGAGTTTTTCACTGATTTCATCAGCAAATTGAGGGATCTGCTCTTCAAGGTTTTGCCGGGTGTGCTGGATATCCCGAGCGAGGGTGCCCCGGATGCTGGCAATGGATTGCTCGGCCTCTTTCCGCGCTGACTCAACAACTGAGCGAGCTTGGTCTTCCGCGTCTTTGTAGATAGCGTCGACACGATGGCGTGCTTCTGCTCGGGAGGCGGCTAGTCGGATTTTATACTGTTCGTCCATAGCCTCGGCTTCTGCCTTGACTGCCACCGCTTCTTGCATTGCCCCCTCCGTCCGTTGTTCCCGGGTCTTGAGCACCGAGAGGGTGGGTTCGAACAGAAGACGGCGTAAACAGACCCAAACAATAAGAAAGAGAATGATTTGGGCTATAAAAGTCCAGTCCGGGGGGAAAGAAAGCACCGAAGAGGGGTCTCCTCTCAATATAGAGTCAAAGTAAAAATTGGATTAAATACTATAAAAAGAACAAGTGGAACTGATTCTTCTATCAGGCTCTATTTCTTTGCGCTCCTTTTATTTTCATCCTTTTAAGCGCTGTACAAGCCCCTCTAGTTCGTCATGGGAATAATATTCGATTTCTATCTTTCCCCCCTTCTTCCGAGGGATGAGTCTGACTTTGGTTCCCAGGGCACGGACAAGGTCTTCCTCAACTGCACTCAGGAAAATACCCGTCTTTTGTATAAGCGTGGGGTTTTCCGAAACGGACGACTGAACTGGTAATTCCTCGATAACATTGGACTGCGACACGAGTGTTTCTGTCGCTCGTACGGAAAGACCATGCTCCATAATATGTCGGGCCATTTCCAGCTGTTGCTCTGGAATATTAAGCGCGAGCAGGGCGCGCGCGTGTCCAACGGTTATTGTCCCTTGATCAATCTTTTCTTTTATTTCTTCAGGAAGATTCAAAACGCGAAGAAGATTGGTGACGACAGGGCGGCTCTTGCCAACGCGCTGCGCAACCTGCTCCTGCGTGAGATTAAACTCTTCCATAAGCTGTCGATAGGCAAGTGCCTCTTCTATCGGGGTCAGTTCCTCACGCTGGATGTTTTCGACCAGCGCCATTTCGAGACTTTCCGCATCGCTGACTTCCTTGACGATGACTGGAACACGCTCAAGCTGGGCACGCTGAGCTGCACGGAACCGTCTTTCACCAAGTATCAGCTCATACCCCTGAGGTATTTTTCTGACCACAAGGGGCTGTAAAATACCTTGGTTGCGGATAGATTCTGAGAGTTCCGCAATCTTGGCTTCATTAAAATAGCGTCTTGGCTGCCTTGGATTCGGCCGTATTTCGGAAATGGGAACCCGACGCTCAGCCGGAGTATCGAGCGATGTCCCCTTGGGAATAAGTGCGCCCAGACCTCTGCCAAGGGAACGCCTCTTTACGCTTACCGCAACGTCACTCATCCTTCACCACCCTCTTTTCCCTCTCCCAGTGAGCGAGCGCTCATCGCTGTCGTTGTATGAGTACCTGCTGCAACTGTCGTTGTGGAACTGAAATCTCTCTCTGCATTAGTCCACTCTTCGGACTTTCGTCTGAGCAACTCCTGGGCAAGGTCCATATAACTCTTCGCGCCACGGCAAGATGGATCATACAAGATGACAGGCAGACCGTGGCTAGGACTCTCACTCAACCGGACATTCCGCGGAATAATGGATTCAAAAACGTACTGAGGAAAGAATTCTCGTATTTCTTCAGCGACTTGGTGACAGAGTCGATTGCGCGCATCGAACATCGTAAGTAACAGACCTTCAATAGAAAGGTCCGGATTGAGTCTCTCGCGAATGATGTCGAGTGTTTCTATAAGTGACCGAAGCCCCTCAAGAGCATAGTACTCGCATTGTAGAGGTATCAGTACGCTATCTGCTGCGGTAAGAGAATTAATTGTGAGTAATCCGAGCGAGGGCGGACAATCGAGGAAAATATAGCGATAGGCAGAGCCATATTGCCGAATAATAGTCCGGAGGCGGTACTCTCTGTCTTCAATGTTGAGCAGCTCAACTTCCGCACCTATCAGGTCGTGATTGGCGGGAAGAACATCAAGATTTTCAATGGCTGTCTTCTGAATAGCCTCTTGAAGCGTACACTCCCCAAGGAGCAGTTGATAAATGGTCACTGCATCCTCGTCCGGACGGGCACCTATACCACTTGAGGCATTCCCCTGAGGATCACAGTCAATAAGGAGAGTCTTTTCTCCAGCTATGCCGATTGCAGCAGAAAGGTTGATGGCAGTAGTTGTCTTCCCGACCCCCCCCTTCCGATTCGCTATACAAATAGTTCTGGCCACCAAGGTCTCAGTAACACACTATGGAAAGGAAGGGAAGATTGTAGGGAAGTACCTCCAAAAACAGTATAAATGTAAATTTCCCTGTTGGCAGAAGGAGTTAAGTTATGTTTCACGTGAAACATTTCTTTCTGAAAAAGAGCGCGTATCTGTCTCCTTCGCCAAAGGGGAGGCGGTATTCATCTATGGCCTCTTGTCTGAAGCGACCGTACGGTAAATGGTCTTCGCCTGCTGCGACTTCGTCCTTCTTTTGGGGGCCTCGCATTGCTACCGCATAGCCCCCTTCCTTCACAATCGGAAAGGACAGGGTAAGAAAGTGGGATATATCCCAGGTTGCTCGTGTTACAACGGTATCGAACCAATCCGGCCTGCTATCCTGAGTTGCGAACTCTTCGGCCCTCCCTTCAAATATTCTTATATTCTCTATCCCCGTTATCCTGACTGCCTGTTTAAGAAAATTTGCCCTTTTTCTGCGCGTCTCAATGAGAAAGACCTCCCGTTCCTGTCCGGCTACTGCAAGTATGAATCCTGGAAATCCAGCCCCACTCCCAAGGTCGGCAAAAACACCCTGCCGCGGAAGAATTTGCGAAAAGGCCAGGGAGTCAAGAATATGTTTGCGGATAATCGTTTTTGCGTCAGGCTGACCTACGAGATTGAACACCTGAGACCAGCGTTGAAGTTCATCTATGTACAGGCATAGGGTGCGGAACGATTGTGGAGAAAACGATATTTTTAAGGCTTCTGCGCCTTTCTCCAAGAAAGAGGCGGTATCTTTATCCATCAACTAGGCGGTCCCAGTGCGTTTCAGGTGAATGGCCAGTAATGATACGGCTGCGGGAGTCACCCCAGGGATACGCGATGCTTGGCCCAGCGAACGAGGACGCAATGTCAGGAGTTTCTCTTTTGCTTCGGTTGAGAGGCCTTGGACATAAGTGTAATCAATCTCATCTGGAATGAGGGTCTCCTCCATATGCCGGACTCTGTTCACCCCTTCTTCTTGGCGGCGTATATAGCCGGCATATTTTACTTCTATCTCCACTTCAGCACCAACTTCTCGGGAGAGGGAAATTGGCGAAGGGCGTATGGATTGGATATCCCCGAAGGACAACTCAGGACGGCGGAGTAATTTCGTCAGTGAGGTAGGCGTTTTTATCTCTGCGGTACCTAAAGCAGATAATTGAGTATTCACTTCTTCGTTTGGGGTCAGAATACTGTCCTCCAGACGTTGGATCTCCCGGGCAATGTCTTCTTTTTTCCGAAGCGTCCGATCGGCCGATCTTTCATCTATGAGCCCGATTCTATGTCCGAATGCGCTCAGCCTCACATCTGCGTTGTCTTCCCTCAGTAACAGCCGATGCTCAGCACGAGAAGTAAACATGCGGTAGGGCTCGCCTCCGACCCCTTTTGTGACTAAATCGTCTATGAGAACGCCAATATAGGCTTGATCTCGGGAAAAAATTAAGGGGCTATCGCCCCGAACTTTCAGTGTCGCGTTAATCCCTGCCATAATCCCCTGTGCGGCGGCCTCTTCATAGCCTGTCGTGCCATTCAGCTGACCAGCGAAGTAGAGGCCTGATATAAGCTTTGTTTCCAGAGTCTGAGTAATCTGGGTTGGATCAGCATAGTCATATTCAATGGCATAGCCAGGCCGCATGATTTCTGCGTTCTCTAATCCTTTTATTGAACGGACCATGGTGAGCTGTACATCCAGTGGTAGACTTGTAGAAAGGCCGTTTGGATAGACTTCGACCGTGTCTCGCCCTTCTGGTTCGAGAAAAATCTGGTGGCGCGGCTTCTCTTTGAAGCGGATAACTTTATCCTCAATCGAAGGACAATAGCGCGGCCCCCTCCCCTCAATCACGCCGGAATACAGCGGTGAGCGATCAAGTCCTGCTGCAATGGCCTCGTGCGTTTTCTCATTTGTATACGTAATATGACACGGCAATTGTTCCTGGGTGATCGACTCCGTTGAAAAGGATAAGGCCGGCGGAGGGGTATCTCCGTATTGCGGCTCCAAAATGTCGTAATTAATTGTTCGTTTGTCCAATCGAGGACACGTGCCTGTTTTGAGCCGGCCAATGTGAAAACCGAGTTCGCACAGGTGACTGCTCAATCCCTCGACTGCAAAATCGCCTGCCCTTCCTGCTGAATAATTTTTGAGACCAACGTGTATGCGACCTTTTAAAAAGGTCCCGGTAGTCAGAATAACTGTATGGGCTGAGAAGGATTCGCCTATCTGAGTCTCAACTCCTTTTACCCTTCTGTTCTCAACTCTGAGGCGTTCCACACTTCCTTGCCGAAGGGTAAGATTGGGCGTTGTTTCAGCCACTTTTTTCATACGCTGCCGATACAGTGCCTTATCTGCTTGTACACGCGTTGCGCGAACGGCCGGCCCCTTGCGCGTGTTCAAGACCCGGAACTGAATGCCGGTCTCATCAATGGCTCGGGCCATTTCTCCACCAAGCGCATCAATTTCACGCACCAAATGGCTTTTGCCTATCCCTCCAATGGCAGGATTGCATGACATCTGGCCAATATGATCAAGGTTCAGCGTCAGCATCATGGTCTTACTGCCAAGACGTGCTGCAGCAAGTGCAGCCTCGATCCCGGCATGGCCGGCGCCAACAACGATGACATCATAGTCCATGCGTCCTCCCCTATTTCCCGATACAGAAATCCTGAAACACGCGGTCAAGTATATCTTCACTACTGACCTGGCCCGTTATTGTGCCAATATGATCAAGGCTCGCACGCAAATCAACTGCAATCAGATCAAGGGGGAGGCCTGCCGCTAACCCCCGCTCTGCACATTGTAAGCTTTCCGCAGCCTGTTCAAGAGCAACTTTATGCCTTATTTTTGTAATAATGATACTCTTCTCAGTATCTTTGCCGTATCCCTCAGGGTGCTCTCCGCTCTCCTCCCCGAGAACGACCGCTTGTATTGTGTCTCCTAAGTCGTCCATCCCGGTACCGTACAGCGCCGCAATGTGTAGTAGGGGCGCCCCTACGGCTAAATTCAGCTTGTCTGACAAACAGGTCGTATCAAGTTTTTGAGGGAGGTCGCTCTTATTCCCCACGAGGATAAACCTTTTTCCTTTGATCTTTTCACAGATGAGGGCGTCATCCGCATCAAATGGCTGTGAGAGATCGAAGAGCGCCAAAATGAGTTCTGCTTGTTCGATGCCGGACAGGGTTCGTTCAATCCCTATCTTCTCAATCTCATCCGTTGTCTGATGAATCCCGGCAGTGTCCCACACGACGAGGGGAAGGCCGTTCAGGATCACGGTCTCTTCGAGCACATCCCGCGTCGTACCAGGGACCTTCGTGACAATGGCCCGTTCCGTGCCTACCAAGAGGTTGAGTACACTCGACTTGCCGACATTCGGCTTCCCAATAATAGCTGTCCTGATCCCGTCGCGATAGACTTTTCCTTGTGAAAAAGTGGCTGCTAGAGCCTCTATCTCTCTCCGAATTGAAGAGAATGTCTGGCCGATTTCCTGCTGGTTTTGTTCGGGAATATCTTCTTCAGGAAAATCGATAAAAGCTTCCAGGTAGGCTGTCTGAGTAATGAGTCGGTCCCGAAGGGCTGAACACGCCTGGGAGAGTCGGCCTGAGAGGTCTTCCCAGGCGAGATGTAAACCTGTCTCATTATTGGTGTGAATGAGGTCCAGCACAGCCTCAGCCTGTATGAGGTCGAGGCGGCCGTTGAGAAATGCCCGTTTTGTAAACTCACCTGCTTGCGCGAGACGAACTCCCTGGTTGAGAATCGTTTCTAATACTAGACGGGTGAGGAAACTGCCGCCATGGAGATGCAGCTCAGCGATATGCTCCCCAGTATAACTGTGGGGCGCGCGCATCAGGAGCAGACCGGCTTGGTCAATTGGCTGGCCGTTCGGCTGATCCAGAATTTCGCCAAGATAGAAATGGTGAGAATGGATCTTTTCCCACGACGTATGGGGGAGAAAGAGTTGTCTTACTGTTCTTTCTGCGCATGCCCCACTGACTCGGATAATGGCGATCCCGCCCTGGCCTGGGGGCGTCGCAATAGCGGCAATCGTATCATGCTCGTACACAACTCCTCAGGCCACAGGTTACGAGCGGGCCGCCCTCCGGTCTCGATCCCGGCGATTACTACCGGCTTCTTCTGGAACAATGGAGAGGCGGCGGAAATACCCGCGGCCCATACTTCTCGTATCAACAAGTGGGTCGTCTTCAAGCGCCAAATGGACGACGCGACGATCTCGAGGACTCAGCGGGTTCAGAGTCACTGTTTTCCGCCGCCTCTTTGCTCGCTCGCTCAAGCGGAGGGCCAAGCTTTCAAGACTCTGGCGGCGGCGTTCACGGTAGCCCTCGGCATCCAAGACCAGATGCGCCTCTTCCTCTTCTCCACGTGCGACCATGCGGTTGAGAAGGTATTCAAGCGCATCAAGCGTCTGGCCCTTCCGTCCAATGAGTAAGCCATCGACTGTATCCTCAAGATTCACAACGGCTTCTGTCCCTTGGACATCAAGCAAGACTGGGACTTCCATACCCATAAGACGGAGGGTTTCTGAGAGTATCTGACAGGCCTTTTCTCCTGTCTCTTTGGAAACGGGAACAGGCTGGGCGTCTGAGTCTCCAGAGGGAGAACGACGTCGTAGGGACGACCGGCTGGCCAGCCCTACAGACTCCTGAGGAGATTCGTCCATACCTTCAGTAGGCTCAGATTCAAGAGCCTGAAGCGAAGTAGGATTTCTCAGCGTCGCTCGGACTCGCGCCTTCCTCCCGCCAATACCGAGGAATCCCTTTGTGGCCTGGGAGAGAATTTCTATTTCAACCTGATCTCTCTCTGCTTTCAGTTGTGTCAGGGCAGCCGCAACCGCCTCTTCTATCGTCGATCCTGCCGCTTCAACTGCGCTCATTGCGTCTTTTCCTCTTTGATTATGCATATGTTCTTGTATACCAGTGCTGCTGAGCAACACTCAGGACATTATTGATAAGCCAGTATAGCACCAGTCCAGCTGGAAAATTAACGAACATAACCGTAAAAATGACAGGCATAAGGAGCATCATCTTCTGCTGGGTTGGATCTCCCGTTGTTGGCATCATCATCTGCTGGATGATCATTGATCCACCCATGAGTAAGGTGAGCACAGGGATACCTGGTGGATCAACAAAGGGAATGGCAAGTGCGCCCAATCGATCTGGCTGAGACAGGTCTTCAATCCAGCCGAAAAATGGGGCTTGTCTCAATTCAATTGCGTACAAAAGCCCCTGATACAGGCCGATGAAAACCGGTAGCTGTACGATCATGGGTATACACCCACCGAGCGGATTGACTTCGTACCGCTTGTACAGTTCCATCGTTTCCTGGTTCAGCTTTTGTTTGTCATCCTTATGTTGCTCACGTAATCGTTCTATCTGCGGCTGGAGCTTCTTCATCGCTGACATGGACTTAAAGCTCTTATTACTGAGCGGGAAGAACACCAGTTTGACCATAACAGTCAGTAGGATAATGGCAATTCCGTAGTTCCCTGTCACCCCATAGAGTATTCTCAGCAATGAGACTAACGGACGGGCAATAAAATGGGACCAACCAAAGTCGACGGCACGGTCAAAGGCTGGGTCGACTGCATTGAGGGCAGAGGTATCCTTGGGACCAATATACAGTGTGTATGAGACAGCCTCTCCGCTCCAGGGCATCGAGAGGCGCGTTTCCAGTGTCCCGTCTTCATCGCTAAAGAATAGCTGTGCCGCTTCGACTTCCTGGGCCTGTCCTGCCTGAGGCATCATCCCTGCCAAGAAATAACTATTTGTGAATCCGGCCCAACGAATATCTCCTGGGCCGTACGAGTCCCCGGCTTCCCAATCCCCGGCGTTTTCATACTCAAAGGTACGGCCAATTAGAGCCACCGGCCCGTAGACGTCATAATAGCCGGATTTACTTTCTGAATGTGAGCCTTCGAGCCATGACAAAGAGAGGGTAGAAGCCGTAAAAGGAACATGTGTGACATCAACTGTGAGACCTATTCCATATCCTTCTCCAGAAAAAGTAAAGGTTTTTGTAAAGGTTGCCCCATTTGCATGCGATCCTCTAAACACCAACTCCCTCTCATCTCCCGCCCGGACAAAGAGCTGTTTCCCTGCCCCCTCCGCTGCATACGAGAGTGCCGCGTCAGTGAGCGTGACCTCTCTTCCACTCAAGTACAGGACGAACGGCAGCTCTCCATAGGTCCCTGCGTTGACCATTTCCAAAAGTGGGCTGTCCGGGCTGAGAGTAACCGGATATTGTTTGAGTCGGAAGCTTTTTACACGTCCACCTATGGATGTCAAAACAGCAATATACGTGTCTGTTTCAACTGTTATTTCCTGCTCCACAGGGGCAGAGGGCGTTCGTGGGGTGTGTTGCTGAACACCCGGAGTGTGTTCTCCCTGTTCAACAACAGCCTGGCGGCGCTCCAAAGGGACCTGAGTCTGTTGACCTGAAGGGGCTGATGATGGTTCCGGGCCGACTACAGATTGTTGATTGTGGGGGGAGAGAGGTTCAGGAGTCGGGTAGAGGTACGAGATAAGCGATTGATATCCGATAAGAATGAGGATGCAGAGGACAATAGCAAAGAGACTCTTGTTATCCATAGAGATTTCAAACGCCCGCGAGATTGGTTAGGGGACGAGATCTACTCCGCCGGGGTGCCATGGGTGGCATTTGGCTAAGCGTCGAATTGTGAACGTAAGCCCCCTGCGAGCCCCATGCTTTCGTACTGCGTCAATAGCGTACTGAGAGCAGCTTGGATAGAAACGACATGCCGGGCCGAGCAGGGGAGAGATGAGAAGGCGATAGCTCTTGAGTCCTCCTACCAATAATATCTGACACAGCCGAGATATCCGAGATATCCGAGATATATCGGTCGCACATGACGAGAGGGAAAAATGAGAGATTTCATTCAGTGCATTGAGCAATGGGAAGCACCCTCTCTAGTTCGGTAACGATCTGCACAAAGGACAACTCCTGTGCGCGAGATTTAGGAATAATGAGGATATCATGCGTCGGGGATATAAGCGCCTGCCGAACTCGAAAGAACTCGCGCAACTTTCTTTTCATCTTATTCCGAATAACGGCATTTCCATATTTCCGTGAGGCCGTTATCCCAAGGCGTGGACGATCTGTACCAGCAGGCGAAGTAATCACAACGAAATTGCGACTATACCGGCGTTCTCCACGTCTCTGGAGCGCGAGAAATTCTTGACGGACGAGCAGACGCGCCGCTTTGGGAAACGTGTGCCGGACAGTGCGCGAAGCTAGCGCCGCGCCGGCTTGAGCGGTGTCCGTACACTGAGGAGTTTGCGTCCTTTTGCGCGGCGCCGCTTGATGACGGCACGACCCCCGGCTGTCTTCATCCGAACGAGAAACCCGTGCGTGCGCTTTCGACTGATATTGCTTGGTTGATAGGTCCTTTTCATCGATATTCATCCGTTTCTAGAGTGCCATATTCTGGTGGTCATCCATATCACCATACCGTTACCGAGATGTCAATTTTCCCTTTGTGGAAACTCGGCCTTCACCTGACGCGCCAACAAGTCTGCGACAACCTGCGTGGGCTGTTTGCCAGAATACACGAGCGCAGATATCTGCTCCACAATAGGCATGTCAACTGCCAGACGCTGGGCTAAATCAAGAATCGAGCGACAATTGCGGATGCCTTCTGCAATTGTTGTCACAGTCCGCTGAACGGCTTCCAACGACTCTCCTTTTCCGAGCCGAATGCCGACGGTTCGGTTGCGGCTGAGGTCACTCGTGCACGTGAGAATAAGGTCCCCCATGCCAGATAAGCCCGATAAAGTTTGTGGATTTGCGCCCATCCGAGTTGCCAGACGCACAACCTCAGCCATGCCACGCGTGATCAAGGCTGCCCGCGCGTTATACCCGTAGCCTAATCCATCACTCACTCCGACAGCCAGGGCAATCACATTCTTGACTGCGCCGCCAATCTCAGCCCCAATCACGTCCGTTGTGGTGTAGACGCGGAATGTTGGAGCCGAAAACAGTGCTTGGACTATCTGGGCGACTGTCTGGTCCTGGGCTGCCACTGTCACAGCGGTTGGAAGCCCGCGCGCTACTTCTGCGGCAAAACTGGGACCTGAGAGCACGGCGATCTTGGACGCGAATCGTGTGGGGAGTGTCTGTGTGAGGACGCCACTCATCGTCTGGAGAGAGCCCTGCTCAATGCCTTTACTCGTGCTGACGAGAAGTGGCGTTGTCGTCAGCAGTGATCCCAGCGCTGAGGCGATGGAGCGGACCGCATGGGACGGAACGGCGACAACAAGAACCTCAGCTCCTGTGACTGCTGCCGAGAGCTCTGCTGTAAAGCAGAGCGTCTCCGGGAGCCGCACACCCGGCAGATAGTCCGTATTCTCTCTCGTTCTTTCAATTTCCCGGGCGAGTAACTCACGCCTGACCCACACCTGGGCAGCATGTCCGACTGAGTCTAAGAGACAAGCAAGGGCGGTTCCCCATCCCCCACCCCCAATAACAGCAACTCGCATAACTACTTAGTAATCACGTCACGAACAGGGAGCCTTCAAGCCGGCTGCCAGCCTATGACGCTGAGCTGGCGTCCGGCTTGAGACCCCTCTCTTCGGTATGAGGTAAACTCGTCCGGATGGCAAAATGTACATGATCCAACACATTGAATCTGCTTATTCGGAACCCCGGCCCGGATCAATTGCATACGGTTTATCGCACGGAGGTCGAGATATCCCTTTTCTCCTTGCCGATTCCAGGTCGTACGCTGTCCATCCCCCCAACGCTCAAAGAGTGGCTCTCCTATGTCACATCCGACCTGATAACAGCACCCGCCAATTGACGGACCCAAAGCGACCCAGAGCTGAGTAGGGGCGACGTCCCATTGTTCGGCGCATATTTCGACTGCGCGGAGGGAGATTACCTCCTTCGTGCCTCTCCATCCAGCGTGAAGGGCACCAACACCCCTTTGGTGTGGTGCAACGAGGAGAACCGGTACACAATCTGCGGTCTTGATACCAAGGAGGACGTTTTGCTCAGTCGTGAGCATACCATCTGCTTCTAACGCATTTGCCATTCTCCCTCTTCCAATATGTATGATTGTATTCCCATGAACCTGCGTGAGGGTATGGAATGAAGAGCCCGGGGCTCCCAAAGCAGCGCCTATTGAAGCCGCCTTGGTTTTGAGGGCTGTCGGTAAGCGTCGGGAAAAACCGTGAATAAGACCGTGAAAAGTACTCCACGCCTCGGCCCGAATCCACAGCCCCTGCTCGCGCCGATCTTTTGGGTCTGGCACTGATTTATGCAGAGGCCCGGGCTGATTCATGGTCTTCCCCTCCCTTCTCGATAAGGGCGAGCGTTTCGACCTGGTCTGTATGCGGAAACATATCGAATGGTTGTACCCGTCCGACGGCATAGCCGGCGTGTGAGAAACGATCCAGGTCTCGGGCAAGCGTCTTGGGAGAACATGAGATATAGAGCAGTGTGGGTGCGTTCGCTTCTATGACAGAGGAAAAAGCCTCGGGGCTCAGTCCTGTACGAGGCGGGTTGAGCACAATCCTATCGATGGATGGAAGGCTGGTTGCTACCTCTTCTATCTTCCGCGCTGCATCACCATGAAAGAAACGGGTATTGTGATAGCCGTTGCGACGAGCGTTTTCTTTTGCAACGTTCACGGCCCGTTCATTTTCCTCAACGCCGACAACGAGCTTGGCCTGCGAGGCAAAATAGAGGGCAATCGGACCGATTCCGCAGTACACGTCAAGGACGATTTCCTGTCCGGTCATATTGCCCCAGCGTACAGCGGTTTCGTACAGGCGCTTTGCCATAGGTGGATTGACCTGAGAAAAGATGTCAATAGGGATGCTGAGACGTAAATGCCCTATTTGTTCGAGCAAAGAGTCCCGACCCCGCAAGGGGCGAAAGCGTTTCCCCCATATGACGTTCCCCGGCTGGTCGTTGATATTATGGACAATGCCACTCAAAAAAGGAAACCGTCGTTCAAGCTGGCGGGTCAAATCCTGCACCTGGGGAAAGTGCATATGGCGAGTCACCAGCAGCAGGAGTACCTTCCGCTGCCAAAAACTATAGCGCAGGTCAATATAGCGAAGCTGGCCCGTATCCCGCTCCTCGTTATACGGCACAATATGAAGATGTTCGATTTCGCGTTTGAGAAAGGCGACGACCTGGTTAATCTCTTTAGGGTGAACCGGACACGCTGAGATGTCAAAAACCTTATGTGTTTCAGGGATATACAGACCAATCAGGGTTTGCCCTTTGACGCCCCGCACGGCCAATTTGACGCGCGAGCGGTAGCCAAACTTTTTGGGAGAAGCAACTGGAAGAGGAACACTGATAGCACTGAGCGACGAAAATTCAGCAAACGCCTCCCGCACTATGGCTTGTTTCCTCTCAAGTTGCTGCTCATAGGGAATCGAGACAAAGGGGCAGCCGTAACAGTGAGGAGCATGCGGACAGGGTGGTTTCCAGCTAGGCGGGCCGCCAAAACTTCTGTTTGGACGCGGCGGACGAGCGTCATTTTTCCCGCGTCCGTTACCCGGCTGTGAGAACCGACGTGGACGCTGTGAGCGGGCGTTGCCCTTGCGAGGTGTGGACGGCCGTGAGGTTTTGTGTTCTGTCACCGTGGCAGACTACAAAGCCTTCCCCTGGGTGTCAACAGAATGAGGCCCGCAGGTTAGCGTAGCGTCACCCGATAACACCCTACCCGGCCAGGTGGTCATCGGCTGGAACCGGCACGGCACCTTCGGAAACCGGGAGGCCGTGCGGCACTGCCCTCACCGCGCACGGGGGCTTTGCGGTTCTCCAGGTCGTACGCGGCGCAAGAATGCATACAGTATCCAGGCCGGCACGCTGATGACCATAGCATAGACCGCGATCGCCACGGGGCCGAGCAGGCCCGCGAACAGAGACGACACCGCAGTCACGGGTGCCAGCACGGCAAATACTGCCCAGGCCACACCCGGATATCCCGTCCGCCGGAGCCGGCCACAAACCAGCGCCAGCGGCAGGCCACAAGGCGCCGTCACGGCCAGCGACAGCCAAGCATACAGCTCCACCGGCCACGGCAGGCCACGGACCAAGGCGGTGGCGGCAATACCGGCCGGCAGCCACAACAAGGAAAGCAGGCCGAACGTAAGGCGGCGCGTTATCGTCGGCATTCATCCATCATACACCCCCGTCCGTCATGCGCCAGAAGGCTTCGCGGCGGGTTCTGCGGCGCTGTCAAGAGAGCGGTGGCTACGGGACGCAGCTTGGTCAAGATTCGGTGTTGAACTGGGTGTTTTTGACCCGAAGGAGGCGAGAAGGAAGGTGAACGCTAGAGCTGGCTCGCTCAAGAAGCAGGCCGGTGCAAGTACCCGATAATTTCGGTCGCACTCAAAAACTCAAAGCGCGTTTTTCCAATATCTTCTATACATACGAATTTGACTTTTCCAGCAGTGACCTTTTTGTCTGCTTCGACCCCTATCCGGAGATGCTCTTGTGCAAGATCCTGTGGGATGTCGACTGGTAAGCCGGCCTGTTTGATCAGGCGCACAACACGGTCACGTACTGCTGGCCGACACAGCCCCCGTTGTTGTGACAGGTGGGTGGCGAAAATCATACCCAGCGCAACCGCTTCGCCATGCAAAAAGCATTTGTAATTGGTTGCGCTCTCAATCGCGTGTCCCATGGTATGACCGAAGTTGAGAATCGCTCGATAGTCCCCTTCGGTTTCGTCTTCTTCCACGACTAATGCCTTGAGCTGACAGCATGTTTTGACAATTGAGGCCAAGAGAGCCGAGTTGACGCTCAGGAGTGCTGCCAGCTCTTCCTCAAGCAACCCGAAGAGTTCCGGACTCAGAATAACACCATACTTGATGACTTCTGCTATCCCTGCCACGAATTCACGCTTTGGGAGCGTCTTGAGGGTTGCGACATCAGCCAAGACCATGCGGGGCTGGTAGAAGGCGCCGATCAGATTCTTCCCAGCCGGATGGTTGACCGCCGTCTTACCGCCAACACTCGCGTCAACCTGGGCAAGGAGGGTTGTCGGGATTTGGATAAATGGAATTCCACGCTGGAAGGTTGCCGCTGCAAAGCCAGTAAGGTCTCCAACGACCCCTCCACCCAGGGCGATTAAGGGCGAATTTCGCTCAATGCGTCCCTCAACGAGTTTGTCATAGAGAAAGGTCAGCCATGCCAGGTTTTTGTGTTCTTCGCCCGCAGGAATTTCAATCACCACCGGCTCGAATCCTTCTGCTGTGAGGATGCTGATAACCGGATCACGGTAGTGTTTGCCGACATGAGAGTCCGTTATCACGCCGATCCGGCCAGCGAGGAAATTCTGCTGTTTCAGCAATTGACCCAGTGCTCTTAGAATGCCTGACCCGATGTGGATAGGGTATGAGCGCGCCCCGAG
Organism: Binatia bacterium; assembly: GCA_963664395.2. Taxonomy (GTDB): domain Bacteria; phylum Desulfobacterota; class Binatia; order Bin18; family Bin18; genus Bin18. The sequence goes on from OY761159.2 coordinate 2,245,212, forward strand.
GTTCAGTGTGAGCGTATCCATATCGGCTGTTTGCTATACGGTGAAGCTTTCTTGGGCCAAGGCTGCCAGCGTGGTCTCCACAACCGCATCCGGGCCTACGCCCGAAGTATCAATAGTGATATCAGCGCGTGCGTAGGCTTCTGCTCTGTCTGCCAGCAGATGTTGGATCTTTTCGAGAGGATTTGGTCCTTGGAACAACGGACGAGTCGTATCGCCTTGGATACGCTGAAGAATGACTTCTGGACGAGCTGTCAGACAAATGACCGGGCCGCTCGCTTTCAGGGTTGCCGCGTTTTCTCTATCCACAATGGCTCCGCCGCCCGTGGCGATTACCATCCCCTTTTCTTGACAGGCTTGCGTGAGAGCTCGCTTCTCCCGTTGACGGAAGACTGCTTCCCCCTCAGTGGCAAAGATCTGAGCGATCGGCATATTTGCTTCATGCTCAATACAGGAGTCCGTATCAATAAACCTGCGGCCGAGTCGTTTTGCCAGCCGTCTAGCGACTACGCTTTTTCCTGTCCCCATAAAGCCAACAAAAATAATGTTGCGTCCACGCCCGGCGAACATTATAATGTCTCATACGTTCGAGAGTACGACTTGTGTGCTAGCCAGGGAGTTTTGCCGTGGTCAACCACCACCCAACCACAACCTCTTTCATCGACTGCGGCCTGAAGAGCGCCGACCCCAGCAGCCCATTCAGGACGCGGTCCCACTAAGCAAAACTCCCTGGCCCTCGCGGCATTGCCGCCCTCTCCACCACCCCACCCCAAATGTCGCCCTGCTTATTGTCTCTAGCGGACCAGAGCGTGAAAAGTTTTTCTTTGATCAATGCCTTGTATAGTCTTTGGATAGTCTATTGTTCCTCACGTCATTCCAATGAGTTTTTTGTATAGGGGCGGATGGGGTATCCACCCCTATATTCGTCTCTTCATTTCTACCACTACCTCACCACGGTACCCCACCACTGATAGAGACGCCCGGAGGCTCGAGGCCAAAAAATATCCATTCCTCGCTACCACCCCATCACCCCACCACCACATCCATACTTGGCGTCCAAGCCTCCGAGTGTCTCTACCCTCATCAAACGAATTCTTTCCTTCCCCACATCCTCTATGTGTGAGAAACCCACAGGTCTAAGAACTCCCCCAGCACGTCTTCCACCCCACCACCCTTGAGCTCTTAGACTTCTAGGTTTTTCGATTCTTCCACCACCACCCACATCCTCCAAAATCTTTACAGCCCAAATCTCCATGGCGTAGAGCCCTACACAAATTTTCTCACTTACGGACCGGCCTCGCCAATTGGACGATCTTCCCACAATTGACGGGCCGACGGTAAACTCGCGGTTGATACCCCGGCCACGATTTTCGGGGTGAGAAAGATCAGGAGTTCATCCTTGGTTCTTCGGTCCGCTTTCCCCCTAAACAGCCAACCAATTCCCGGTGTTTCGCGCAGGTAGGGAATGCCACTTTCTCGGTGATCCAGATTATCTTGGAGAATACCGCCTAAGACAAAGGTCGCTCCTGCGCGTATTAAAACTTGCGAATTCGTTGTGCGCGAAAGGACATCCGGAATACGTGGGACGGTGGAAGAATCTGCGGTCGTTGTGACGCTCGAATCCGCCAACTCACTACTCTCCGCCTCAATATCCAGCAGAACGAATCCATCGGAAGAGATTTGCGGGGTCACCTTCAGGGTAATGCCAACATCAAATTTTTCAAACGCCTCCCCACCTCCGGACGTTCCGGCCCCGCCCACAGTCAGGTTCCCGGAAGTAACCGGCACGCGCACTTCTCTCCGTGATTTAATGAGTGCTTCACCATTATTGAGCGTCACGACACGCGGCCGCGAAACCACGCGGGCCTTCCCTTCTGCCTCAAGCGCACTCAGGCGTGTATGGAGTGTATGTGTTCCATCAAGAGAGCCGAGAAAGAGGTCCAGGGTCGAAGCGCCGACCGTAGCAGGAAAGTTTGCAATAAAAGGAATCCCTCCAGTTCCCGCGGCGCCAGTCCCCCCAACCCCAATCCGTCCGGGGAAATTGAGACCAGTTGGCTTCCCTGTCTCGGGGCCGGCTGCATATTGATAGCCCCACTGAATTCCGAGCGAGCGGTTAATGTTTTCCCTTGCGGTGACGATATACGATTCGATAAGAACCTGTGGCGTCTGAATATCGATATTCTCAATCAGCTCTTGCACTGCCTCGATATTTTCGCGGACATCACGCATAATGACGATGTTTGAGGTTCCATCGGCGGCAATCGTGCCTCGTGGCGACATGAGGGCAATCTGCGGTCCTTCCCCTCCACTCCTGGGCGTATATGAGCTTTTGGCTCCCTCGGCGGAACCGCGTGGTTCGGCCTGGCGGCCAATTAAGCCGGCAATGTCTGTGGCTTTGACATAGTTGACTTTGACGTAAACGGTTTCGAGGGGAGCGAGGTGCTGTTCCGCTTCCTGAGCCTTGAGCCGCGCGTTGCGTTCCGCTTCCAAACGTTCCGTGGTTGAAATGGTGACTACATTGCCGGACTGCACTCTCTTCAACCCGTTGGCATGAAGGACAACGGCGAGGGCCTGGTCCCACGGAACATCGACTAAGCGGAGTGTGACCCGCCCTTTCACATCATCTGTAGAAACGAGATTCAATCCGCTGACATCGGCCAGGATGCGCAAGATATCGCGAATATCCGCATTCTTGAAATGGAGTGATATTTTTTGTCCGCTATACTGTGGCTGAGACGGGGCAGGCTTCTCTGCTCGAAGATGCGTGCCGGAAGATGAAGCTCCCGCAGTATCAGGTACGAGTGGACGGGATTCGGGAGCCGGCGCGGTCGGTTCCTCTTTTGCCTCCGCAGGAAGGAGCTCATCCGCATGAGGCGTCAAAAGAGTCTGGGGAGTCTGGGCTAACTGAGTAAGGTTGGCATTCTCGGCAATGAAAAGAATCTGGGCGTCCCCGTGTTTCGCGCCGGCCGGTTCGCTTTTCTGACCAATACGGGCGGTCAGAATCGTAGCGTTACTGTCAACGGAAAACGGAGGGGCCTCGTCTAGCGCCAAGTCTACAACGAGACGCATGCGGCCCGCAGAACTGCTCACTCGAACGGTCTCAATCTGAGGATCGTCCGCTTTATACGTTGCGACCTGAGGCAGCGCCTCAATTGGGCCGGTAACATCAATGACAATACGACTCGGCTCGTGGAGGGGGAAGTACTTGAGGTCTTCCGGGGGGCGAGAGAAGCGAAACATGATATTCCGTTGCCCAGTATCCGTAATCACACGTATCTCGTGAAGCTGGAGTGGCCCTGTATACGTCGGTGTGGGAACCGGCTTTGTCAGCGGTGACAAAGGCCCTCCCGTCAAACTCCGTGACTGAGACGTACAGGCCCCAGCAGTCAAGCAGACCCATAACGGGACTGCTATTTTTATAGTGTGTCTGTCTAACAAGCTCCGCATCCCCACATCCTCATCCTTTTAGGACACTGCTCTCCTACCTGTTGGTGTTGGTTCCGCCACCCGTAGGGGTTGCGTCCGCAACGGCAAGTCGTAATGCCCGTTGCCGGGTTAGGCGTTTACCGGAAAAGTCGGTCTCGTATTCTTCGATAACGACCCGTCCCGGCTCAATCGTCCGAATGACGCCACCGTTTGCGCCAATGAGGGTGCCGGCTTCGACGATGTATCCAAGGCCGTCCCTATCTTCTATAAGCGCCTTCGGCTGACTGGCTTCCCAGATCACGCCAACCAGTTTGAGTTGCTCAAGGGGAAAGCGCTGAAGCGGTGTTGTTGCCTCGTTCACAACATCTTGTTCCGGAGTCACGTGAAACGGAGACAAAAACGGGTCGCGTCTTCCTATCGGATCGTAAAAATAGGCGTTCTCCGCCTCTGCATTCCCTTGTGCCCAGGCGTATGCTCCGGGAGCTGGTTTCAAACCAACGAGCCCCCCTACCCAGAAGAAGAGGAAGAGTATCAAGAGGGTAGCAGTCGAACGTCCCATTGCCATGTCGCTTATTTTCGTTTCCTTTTCGTCTGGCTCTCTTCTTTTTGTCCGGCAATCTGTTCCCTCTCCTTTTCACTGAGGAAACGATAGGTTGTTGCTGAAAACGAGGCGTCTACTGCAATCTGCGCGCCCCGATTGTCGATAAGACGCGGCTCTTTCATGCTCACATCTGCCACATTGACAATCCGGTCGAGACGGCGAACCTCGTCAAAAAACATGGCAATATGGTGATACCCACCCCGGACTGACATCTGTACCGGAACCTCGGTATAGAGGTCGCGTAACTGCTCGGGTTGCTGCCGGAACAGGAGGACTTCGAGACCCGAATCACGTCCTAGGGTAGAGACCTGGCGGAGAAGCTCGGGGATTTCCTTTTGCTCGGGCAGTTGGGCTTGCGCCTTGTTAAACGCGGCTTCCACTTCACTACTTTCCGCTTCGATATTCTTACGATTGGCCAATGTTTTTCGCAGCTGTGCCCGCTCTGCATCAAGCTCATGAATTTTATGCTGTATCTCAGCAATTTCCTGGGAGCGAGGAAAGTAGAACCAGAATACGTAAGAGGCGACGATGAGTGCTCCGATGCCCCCATACACGAGCCGGCGTTGTCCTGCCGACAGATCAAGAATGAAATCAAGCATAAGAACGTATGTCCTGAGGGCAGGTCCCCTGCTCTTGTGTGTGCATCCTTGCTCTCATTTTTCTGCTTGTTCTAACCAGCCTGTTCCTGGGTATACGCCGGGATTAACGCTTCAATGATAAATTTTTTCACCCGCCCGGCTTCCTCTCTCCCGCCTTTTCTTCCCCGTTGCTCAAAATGAGAGTTTTGAATCTCTTGGACCGTTTCTCGAATTTCTACCTGCTGAAAATACGGAGAATTCGAGAGGTTCCGTGCAAACGTGGCAATGGTCTGATTGTCCACGGCCTCGCCTTGAATTTTTGCCGTTCCTTTTCCCTCAGCGAAATCAGTCAACCATAAGAGGTCCGGGGTACTTCGACTTAAATCGTCAAGGATACGGACCGAGGCAGAGCGACGCTGCGGGGAGGTGAGTGAGGTGACCGCTAGTAATCTTTGCTCAAGGAGGTCCCTCTTCTTGATAAGATTGTCTACTTCTTTGTTTTCTTTACGGGTGTGTTCAATCTCGGTCTCAAGATTCACGACCTGAGCAAGTGCAGTACCGAGCTGTCGCGATTGGACCACATGGAGGCGTGCGATTGCGGCGAGAGCGAGGCACAGGATGATCCCTGCAATCGCGAATTCTTTTCTCCATACGAAGGCTGCTTCGACTTCTTGGACCGGAAGAAGGTTGATATGGATCATTTGTCTCCATGCCTCCTGGTCGCGAGCCCCACGCTCACGGCAAGCGAGGGGGCATGCCGCGCAAGAAAATCCGTATCAACCTGACGCCCGATATTGAACGAGCGGAAAGGGTTTGCGACTTCGACCGGAACCCGAAGGCGCGTGCCAACCGCAGAGGCGAGGCCCGCTAATTGTGCCATGCCGCCGCTCAAATAGACCGAGCCGATCTGTTCCTCAGTGGAGCCTGTCCAGAAGAAGCTCAGAGACCGCTGTATCTCATCAAGAAGCTGCTCGGAAGTGACAGACAGGATACGGTCAATATCTTCCTTGTCATGCCCTTCCAGGGAGCCTGATATTTTTGCTTCTTCCGCTTGATCCCGACTGATGCCAAACTCTTGAGCCAAGAGGTCGGTGAACTGTTCTCCTCCGACAGGAACATCGCCCGTAAAAGAGGAGCGGCCTCCTTTCATGATAGTCAGAGAGGAGTAACGGGCTCCGATGTTGACCAATGCCACTACTTCACCCGGGTCTGGGCTGTAATTGGTCTCAAACATGTTTTCAATGGCAAAATAATCCACATCCACGATAGTCGGAATAAGGCCCGCTTCGCTAATAGCGGTGAGATAGCTATTGATGATATCTTTTCTGACAGCAACAAGAAGGACATCAATATTGTCCGTTGCCGGGTCTCTACCCAGCACTTGATAGTCGAGGTTCACGTTGTCGAGACTTTCAGGAATAAAGTTCCCGGCCTCGAACAATATGGTCTCTTCTAACGAGGCTGGCTCCTGGGCGGGAAAGGAGACAGGCTTAATAATAACAGCCGGCCCAGGAACAGCAGCGACGACTTCCTTTGTTCGAACCCTATTATCCTCAACGAGGGTACGAATCGCCTGGGAAACCTGACCGATATCTTGAACACGATGACTTTGAACTGCATCAGATTGGAGCGGTATAATACCCGCGTTCGTGACCTTGAGATTCGACCCCTGCCCATGAACTTCGACCATCTTGATTGAGCTTGAACCGATGTCAAGGCTCAGGTAGCCTTTATTCACTTCAAGTGAAATAAGAGAAGTCAGGGGTCTGGCAAGGCGTCCAACAGTTTCTTTCAAGGTTGCCATTGTGGTCCTAACAACTAGGTATTTCGAGTACTTACTATGCAATACAAAAACTAACTTGTCAAATGTTTAACACCGAATGTTTCACGGACCCTCGTTTCGTTTCTGTTGCCCTTACTCTCCCTATTGGCGGAAGGAGCGAATTGATTTATCGCGTCCCGGATTCCCTTATTGCGCGAGTTCAAAAGGGAGTCCGCGTTATTGTTCCTGTAAGTAGCCGAAAAATAATAGGAATCATTGTCGGATTAGAAAATCAGTCGATGGGTATCGACCACAAAAAGGTAAAGGATATTCTTGATGTTATAGACGAAGTCCCTATTTTTCCTCAATACATGAGAGATGTTTGGGAGTGGGTAGCACAATATTATTTTTCTTCGCCTGGAGCTGCGCTGCAAACCATTCTTCCTCGGACAGTACGTCAGCAGAGTACGATGTTCGTAACATTGCCGAAAAAGAAAAGGAGGGGAAAGAAAGCGAATGCGGAGGAAGATGAAAGAAGCACAGACGATGATCTGAAGAAGAAACTTCTCATTGGCCGTCTGAGAGAGAATGAGAAAGGACTACTGACATACGTCACAGAAAAGAAGCGGGTGAGTGTCAGGACGTTGCAGCGACGCTTCCCTCGGTTGGCTCTGAGAGAGGCGCTTCAACACCTTGAGTCACTGAACCTGATTCGTATGGCAGAGTCTTTCCCGCGGCCTCGGACTATCCATGAATCGTATGGATCATCGCATGGAGCAATAGAGGCGGCAGGGGCCTACGCTGAAGAGAGTTCGGATAGCTCTGGGGACGACGGAGAGCAGAACCAATGGGATACCCTCTCTTTGACATCCGCTCAGCAAAACGCGCAAAGTGAGGTAGAAAATGCCCTGGCAAAAGGCGAATTTCGCGTCTTTCTCCTGCACGGTGTCACTGGCAGCGGAAAAACCGAAGTATATCTCAGGGCTGCCCGATATGCCGTGAGCCAACACAAAAGCGCCCTCTTCCTTGTCCCGGAGATCGCCCTGACCCAACAACTCGTCGCTCAGGTCCGGCAGCGTTTTGGCGGGGGCGTCGCCGTACTCCACAGCGCAATGACCGATAAGGAACGCTGGGACGAGTGGAAACGGATTGCCCGTCAAGAAGTATCCATTGTTGTCGGCGCACGTTCGGCTGTATTCGCTCCCTTGATGAATCTTGGATTGATTATTGTAGATGAGGAACATGAAGCGGCATACAAACAGGAAGATGGGATACGCTATAATGCGAGAGATATTGCTATTGTACGGGGTAAGATATTGTCCTGTCCCGTCATCCTAGGCTCGGCGACTCCAGCCCTTGAAAGTTATACCCATAGTCAAACGCAGCACTACACTGCACTGACTCTTCCCGCTCGTGTTGCCGCACGGCCATTACCCAAGGTTGAGATTATTGATCTCCGCAGGGAGGCCCGCGCGGGGAAAACGGCCCCTATTTTTTCAACACGCTTACAACAGGCGCTGAGGGCTACCTATCAAGCTGGCAAGCAAAGCGTCTTATTTCTGAATCGGCGCGGGTATGCGAATTACCTCCAATGTCGTCTATGTGGCGAAGCCCTCTCGTGCCCGCACTGTAGCGTAACCCTGACTTTCCATCTCCAGCGGATGGTCTTGTGTTGCCATTATTGCGGATTTACCAGACGCAGCATTGACGTATGTCCGGCGTGTAAAGAGCCTGCGCTCGATGGGAGTGGAATCGGCACAGAGCAGGTCGAAGATGCGCTGAAGCATATCCTCCCCGAGGTGCGTATTGCTCGGCTGGACCGTGACACCGTGAAGCGAAGAGGCACACTTGACCGGGTGTTGCGGGCGTGGCGGGCGCACGAGTTTGATGTGTTAATCGGCACACAAATGGTTGCCAAAGGACACGATGTGCCAGACGTGACTCTTGTTGGCGTGATCCTGGCCGATGTGACGCTCAACCGGCCGGACTTCCGGGCTGCAGAACGGACCTTTCAACTACTCACTCAAGTTGCGGGCAGAGCCGGACGTGGGCAAGACCTCGGAAAGGTGATTATTCAGACGTATGCGCCGAGACATTACAGTATACAATGCGCCGCCCGGCACGACTTCGTCCGTTTTGCCGCCCAAGAACAGCGCTACCGTAAACAGCTCGGCTATCCACCCTTCACCCGTCTTATTAATGTGCGCTTCGAAGGACGAGACGGACAACAAGTCGAGGCAACCGCCGCTCTCTTTTCGCAGAAAATTGAACAAACCCTGCAGTCCGAGGAGTTTGAATCCGCAGCTGCCGCACGCCTTCAGGTATTGGGCCCTGCCCCTGCGCCTATCGAACGCATCAAGGGGCGGGAACGCTGGCAATTACTGGTAAAAGGTCCCAATCGTGCGCTGTTACACGCCCTCATTGGCAAAGCCCGAGACGCTTTTATGCAGGCCAAGCCGCCCCGCAGTGTGCGGACAATCATTGATGTCGATCCGTATAGCGTGGTATGAATATGATTCATCCTGACCTCTTAGATGGGGAAGAGAGGATGAATTACATGTAGAGGAAAGCCATGATTCGCGAAATTTTAACCTTCCCGGACCCACGCCTCAAAAAGGCGGCAAGCGAAGTTGAGCATATGGACGGCAGCCTGGCTGCGCTGGTTGAGGATATGGTCCAAACCATGTACGCCGCTCCGGGTATTGGACTGGCTGCGACGCAGGTCGGCTCGCACGATCGTATTGTTGTCCTTGATGTCAATCGTGAAGAAAAAGGCAAAGACCTGCTGAAGCTGGTGAACCCCAGAATCACGGCAAGTGAAGGTTCACTCATCTGGGAAGAAGGTTGCCTCAGTGTGGTTGACTACACGGCTGAGGTCAAACGCGCTGCCAAAATTGAAGTCAAAGCTTGGACCCTGGAGCAAAAGGAGATGACTTTGCAGGCCGAAGAACTCCTCGCCGTATGCCTTCAGCACGAACTTGATCACCTTTCGGGTAAGCTCTTTATCGATCGGATCAGTCGGCTCAAACGCGAACTCTACGCCCGCCGGGTCAAAAAATCGATCCGTGAAGGCCGGCCGCTCGAACGGAGTAAAGAGAAAGAGTCTACAGGAATCTGAGGGGGCGGGCTTCAAACTCGCCCCTACCCCTCATCCTGACGTAAGTCCGTCCAAAATGTCCAGGCCGATGTCCACGCCGCTTTCCCCCCCATGTCTTTCCCGGCCGCTGCGACTGGTCTTTATGGGGACGCCGGAATTTGCCGTGCCGACGCTACAAGCCCTCCTTGAGAGCCAGGACGAAGTGGTCGGCGTGGTGTGCCAGCCGGACAAACCCGCCGGAAGACGGCTGGACCTGCACGCACCGCCCGTCAAGGACTGCGCCCGCGCGCACGCCGTACCGGTCTTTCAGCCGCAAAAGATTCGCACCCCCGAGGCGCTCGCCTACCTCCAAGGCTGGCAGCCTGACCTCATTATTGTTGCCGCCTACGGGAAGATGTTACCCAAAGCCATTCTGGACCTGCCGCCGGCTGGCTGCATCAACGTCCATGCCTCCCTCTTACCCAAGTATCGTGGTGCCGCGCCCATTCAGTGGGCCATTGCCCGAGGCGAAACGCATTCGGGCGTCACCATCATGCAGGTGAGCGAGCAAATGGACGCCGGGCCCATCCTGTGGCAGCAGTCGCTCGTCCTCACACCGGACGAGACCGGCCACAGCTTGCACGACCGGCTGGCCGCGCTCGGCGCGCGCACCCTGCTGGAAGCCCTGTCCCTGTGGAAACAGGGCCGGCTGGCCGCGACCGCCCAGGACGAGCACGCCGCCACCTACGCGCCCCTGCTGAAAAAAGAGGATGGAGAGATCGACTGGACCCGCTCCGCAGTCAGCATTGAGCAACGCATCCGCGCTTTTCATCCCTGGCCGTCCTCCTACACTTGGTTGGGAAACAAACGGCTGAAAATCCTGACCGTGCGCCTGAGCACGGTTGAAGCTTCCGCTATTCCCGGTACCATCATCGACCGGCAAGACGAGTTGCTCACCGTTGCCACCGGCAAAGGCAGCCTCACACTTGACACGCTGCAACTCGAAGGCAAGAAAGCCCTGCCAGTCGCCGCCTTCCTCGCCGGCCACAACCTCAAGCCCGGCCACCGCCTCGGCCGCTGAGCGCAGCCTGGGGCAATGTCCTTCTAATAGTGCCTCAGTGTCGGCTAGGTTGAAGAGTTGGAACCTGAGACGTTGATGAATGGGGAGTGACAAACCGATGGAAAAGGTCAAACACAACGATTGGTTGCGCGAACAACTGAGAGACCCGGGCTTTGCCGCCGAATATCTAACGGCAGCGGCAGAGGACGAAGAGCCGGCGGTATTCCTTCAGGCCCTGCGAAAGGTCGCCGAGACTCAAGGCATGGCAAAGGTCGCCAAACGGGCTGGGATTCCACGCGAAAGCCTATACCGCATGCTCTCGGCAAAGGGCAATCCGCGTTGGTCAACGCTCGCCCCAGTGGTGCGCGCCGCAGGATTAAAGCTCGAAATCATTCAGCCTTGATGATGTCCAGCCGCCTTCCTCGCCGGCCACAACCTCAAGCCCGGCGACCGCTTTGGCCCGCACAGCCGGCAATATCCTTATATACCGCTGAGCCCACGCACTGGGGTCTCAATCAATGATCCTTTGAGCCACAGTGCCTCAGCTGAGGTAAGGTGGGAGTGTGTCAATGTGCAATAATGAGCGTGCTGCGATCCGTGGCGAACGCAATTACTTGTGGACCGAACCCGAGTCCTGTCAACGAGATTAAACTCAAACCTTGTGGTTCGAAGGTCCGATCCACCCAGATCATGAACCAGGCAAGTACATTTATTCGCGGTTTCTCATGCGTAAATTCGGCGGATTGCTACTCGTTACCCACATTTCGAAGGCATATCCGATGCAGGACTTCCTTGGAGTTGGTTTATCGTCCTGAAGGCACGGACGTAAATCAAATGCTTTGGTGAGCAACTTCCTCCAGCGACGTACGCTTCAAGAGGCATTGTTCGCAGTGCCCCAGAATTTGGACGGACGAATTGGTCCCAGTTCGCAGAAGGTCCAATCGCGTCTACCGAGTTGGGCGCGTCCCATCCAACCGTGACCTGCTTATTGCTCGGAGAAAGCTGGATTGTCCCCTGGCCACTCTCACCCCTGACAAATTCTTCTCCTAAGGTCACAACCGTAAAGGTCGCTTCTCCGAATTTGATCCCATCATCGAAAATCTCTACGTGATGTTCTCCATCCCCAAGAATATTATAGTTCCAGATCGTGATGAATCCGTTCTTGCCATCATTCGCACAGGGGGCGGCGGTATCGGACCGCTCCGCCCCGTATGACTTCGGGTCCTCCATAGTTCCCCGTAATGCCCACGCCCTCGGGTGAAGGGTTCTCCAAGCCCGCCCCTGTAGAGACAACGAAGAGTATCTGTTTCTGCTCTGGCGCATCCAAACGGCGGTCAAAACTGAAGCTTTCTTTGCTGTTGACGGGCGGGCGGGGGATGTGAAAGACAAACAGTCGAGAATTCCGATTTGATATTCCCAATACCGCTGAAAGGAGGAGAATGACTATGGCAAAACAATTCTCAATGGACGATGTCAAGGCGCTTGCCGGGAAATACAAGAATTGGGGCAAGTGGGGGGCCGACGATCAGCTTGGCACCCTCAATTATATTACCCCGCAGAAAATTATCGACGCTTCCAATCTCGTCAAGCAAGGCAAGGTAATTTCCCTCGCTATCCCGTTTGATGACAAGGGTCCTCAGACCGGCTCGTTCGGACGCTTTAACCCGATCCACTTCATGCTCCAGGATGGCGGTGATATCAGCATCGGCGCGCAGGACCATATCCCCAATCTTCAATACACGGACGACGCCGTGACCATGCCGCTCCAGTGCGCCACACAGTGGGACGCGCTGGCCCACATCCTGTACCAGGGCAAAATGTATAACGGTTTTGAGGCCAGTGAAATCACCAGCACCGGCGCAAAGAAAAACGGCATGGAAAACGCGAAAGATAAAATCGCCACGCGCGGCGTGCTGCTCGATATTCCGCGCTACAAAGGCAAGCAGTGGCTCGACCCGGGCGAGGCCATTTATCCCGCCGACCTCGACGGGGCCGCGGAGATGGGCAAGGTCAGCGTGGGGACGGGTGATATTGTCCTGATTCGGACCGGCCAGATCGGCCAGGTTCGAGCCGAGGGGAGCTGGGGTGAATATAGCGGCGGCTCAGCTCCGGGACTCGGCGTGGATTGCGCCGCCTGGATTTGTGAGAACGAAATTGCCGGCTATGCCACGGACACGTGGGGAACCGAGGTTATTCCCAATGAAACGTCGGAAATCTTTCAGCCCCTGCATATGATCCTGATTGTCCATGCCGGCATGCTGATCGGTGAGATCTTTGATCTTGAGGGGCTGGCCGATGATTGCGCCAACGACGGCGTTTACGAATGTATGTTTGTCGCTCCACCGCTGCCGATCACGGGCGCCGTAGGTTCGCCTATCAATCCGCAAGCCATAAAATAGTACTCATCTGGAGAATTATTATGCCAGAAGTGGCTGATTTACACTCCCAGCGCATCCAGGCCCAAGATGATCCTGTTGAGCTGCTCTACGAGCGTGGGGTCACCGATGGCCTGCCCGTCGTGCCGCCGACGGAAGAACGGGTCACCCGGATGCTGGCGGCAACGAACCGCGACCCCCAGGAACTCATTGGCGAAATCGGACCGAACTATGGCCGGGCCAGCGTAGAGAAGATTGCGATCAATGCCGTCATGGCCGGCTGCCACCCTTCGTATTTCCCGGTTGTGTTGGCTGGGGTTGAGGCCATGTGCGAAGAGCAGTTCTGCATCCACGGCATCAACGTCACGACCTTCTCCGCCACGCCTATGGTCATTATCAACGGACCGATTCGCACTGAGATCGGCGTCAACTGCGGCCATAATGCCCTCGGCCACGGCTTTCGGGCCAATGCCACCATCGGGCGGGCGCTGCGGTTGATTATCATCAACATTGGTGGGGCCAAGCCGCACGAGATTACCAAGGCGACGCTGGGCCATCCGGCGCAGTACACATTCTGTGTGGGAGAGAATGAAGAAGACAGCCCGTGGGAGCCCCTCCACGTGGAAAAAGGCTATACCGCCGACCAGAGCACGATCACGCTCTTTGGCGGCCACTCACCCATGCAGATTAACGATCACGCCAGCCGCACGGCAGAACAATTGGCGCTGTCACTTGGCTGGACCATGGCCTCGCTGTGGAATCATAAAAACTATCCCCTGTTTTCCGATACCGTTCTGGTGGTGTGTCCCGAACACGCCAAGACGTTTGCCCAAGACGGGTGGTCCAAGAACGATCTACGCCAATTTCTGTATGAAAACATTCGGCGGCCCCTGCGCGAACTCCGTCCGGGCGTTAATGGCGGCGAAGGCGTCGGCGTGAGCATGCTGCGTACGCCCAAGAAAGACCGCGAGCCCGCAACCGATGAGACGCTCTTTCCAAAGTTCCCTAAAGCGGAAAACATTGTTATTATCGTGGCCGGTGGCACCGCGGGGCGATTTTCCGCCGCGGTCCAGGGCTGGGCCGGATTTGATGCCGGCAGCCGGATTACAACCAAGGAGATAAAAAAGTAAAGAGGAGGTAGGCTATGGGCGAAATGTTACTCGATCCGACCGATACGGTCGAACGTTCCCAGAAAGACTTTGCACCTCGGCTCGACTCGCTGTCGGGGACGACCATCGGATTGCTCGATATCAGCAAATCCAAGGGCTCCTTTTTCCTTGACCGGGTGGAGGAGGTGCTGCGTGAGGAGTATGGAGTCAAAGAGGTGTTGCGGCGTATGAAGCCCACAGTCACGCGCCCGGCGCCCGAGCCTCTGCGGGTGGAGTTGCGCGAGCAGTGCGATGCCGTCATTGAAGCCCTCAGTGATTGAGGGGCCTGCATCTCGTGCAGTTCGCACGATGTCATCCACTTTGAAGAAAACGGTATCCCAACGGCAAACGTCACCACTACGGAATTTATCGGCGCGGCCAACGCGCAGTGCTCTGCGCTGGGGATGGCCCAGTATCAGCCTATTCTGGTTGCACATCCGATTCAGCCCAAGACCAAGGACGAAGTCAGAGCTTTGGCGGACCGGGTCATTGACCAGATCGTCGGCAAGCTGCTCAAACACAAAGAACAGCAAGCCGCGTAGGCTGTGCTCGCCGCAATACAGCGGAGTTGGCATAAAAAAGAGGCAGCCCAATAGGGACTGCCTCTTTGTGCGTGAAAAGGAGTGGATTTTTACGCTGCTGCTCGCAGCCGTGGCTGGACGCTGATGGGCTGGCGCAACGCGCGTTGTGGAATTTCGACTGGTCGCTCGGCTTTCTGCTTGTTGAGGCCGCGCCGGATATACCCTGGATCAATCCCGAGCACAGAGCAAATGTTCACAAATGAGAACGGCCATTTGTAGTCATCCGTGAAAAACCATTGCTCCGCTTCCTGTGCGATACGATAGTCACGAAAACACGGTGCCCCAAACTGTTTCTGAAAGCAATCAATCGCGTCCTCCAGAACAGACTGTATGAGCGCAACTTCTGCGCGGGCGTGGTAGTGCTGACGTGGTGAGCCGTGGAACTGTTCGGGCAAAACGGCTGCCGGGACGATGGCTTCCCGTTCTGCCAGCCTCCCCCGCTCAAAAAGAAAACGCTGCGCCTTTGTTTCGAGGTCTGATGTTCCGCGAGAAGAAGCGGCAGCGACTCCGCATAAATCAGTAGATACTGTTTTCATGTGTTGATCCTCTCCGCTTGCCCCGTGCCTCTCCTCACGTACCGAAAGGGGCATGCCATCGTTTCTTTGATACCCAACTTTCGATAAGACGTTTCATATTTGTTGAAAATTCATGCTGGTATGCGAGCCGCTCTGGCTCTTGATATCGCACCTGAACCGGCTGTTCTTGTTCAGCACATTCGGTACGCCTTGAAGATCACCCTGCAAGGAGCTTCGCGCGCATGACCATACAGACCGCTTTCGCTGACAGCTCAGCCTGGATTGGCTCCGTTGGTGTTGCCCTATTGCTTGGGGCGTTTTTCCTGAATCTCTTTGGCTGGATGAAAAGCGACTCCAGGACATATCAAGCGCTCAACGCAATTGGAGCCGGGATAGCCTGCTATGCTTCATATCTGATCGACTTCCTCCCTTTTGTGGTGCTGGAAGGAACCTGGAGCATTGTTGCTGTCAGTGCGTTTATCCGCAAACGAAACTCGTGACCACGCTGGGACCGACGGGTGCTGGCACTGCTGAAGTATAGGAAATCAACGCGCCGTTCGGGTGGCCCTATGACTTCGCCCCCCTTTCTTGCTAAGCCTCGGACTCTTACTTTACCATTTGGACGAAAGAGGATTGTCTATGGATGGAGAAGCCGCTGGGAAGCGGAAACGAGCCACATCGCGTTTTACACGCACCACATTCCTGACCGGACTGCTGATTCTTATTCCTCTGGTTGCGACGTATTTGTTGGTCGCCTTTTTGTTTGACCTCCTCAGTGGGGCCGGCGCGCCAATCATGAAGACCTTGTTTGGTCCGCTGCAGCAGCTTGAAAGCTTTTGGTGGCTGGAGCCGATTACGCCGGTTGCCAATATTGTCCTGGCCCTGGCTATTATCTTTCTGCTGGGTCTGGTTGGAACGAATTTTATCGGGCGCCGGATTCTGGACGCCGTGAACACTTTGATCCTACGCCTGCCCCTCATTAGCAGCATCTATAGTGCAGTCAAACAAATGGTGGAGACCTTTCAGGGACCGTCCGGCAGCCTTCAGCGTGTCGTCCTCCTCCAATATCCGCGCAAGGGTATGTGGGTGATGGGGCTGGTTGCCACGGAACGGGACGACACGCTGGGGCTCTCCTCTGCCCCGCAGCTGCTTGCCGTTTTTATTCCCACTACGCCAAACCCAACTTCAGGGTTTCTGGTTATGGTTCCGCCTGAGGAGGTGGTTGAAGTCGATTATACCGTCGAAGAGGCGTTCAAGTTCATTGTCTCCTCTGGCATTGTTGGCCACCACTTCGTCCGAAAAGCGCTGGTGAGTACCGACATAGCGAGCGTGCCGGACTTGGACGGCGAAAAAGAGGAAGGAGTTCGAGGAAGGAGCGCATAGATGGACAAGATAGTTATCAAAGCCTGTCTGAATGGCGTGCGTGGTCGCGAGCAAAGCCGGAACGTCCCGTGGACGCCACAAGAAGTTGCGGTCGAGGCCAAGCGTTGCGCGGAGGTGGGCGCGGCCATCGTTCATATCCATGCCCGCACAAATGACGGTGGCATCAGCTATGACCCCGAGTGGTATGCGGAAGCCGACCGCCTGATTCGGGAACAGACCGATCTTATTATCAATCACACCACCGCGCGCCTGCCAGATGCGTCGATTGATCAGGTGTTGCGCTATCTGCGTGAAACGCCTGACCCGGTTGATATGATCTCCCTCAACACCGGGAGTATTGCTATCAATACGCCGCTGGTGAATGGCACCCGACAAACGCTGGCGCTTCCGAACTCCTATGAGGATATTCGCCAGACCATTCTTGTGTGTCGCGAACGCGGCATAGTACCTGAGCCGACCGTCCTCGATACGGGTTTTTTGTCCAATGTCGCCATGTTTGTAGAAGACGGCCTGCTGCCCGCTCCGCGCTATCTCCTGGTTGAGTTCTCAGGACGATTTGGCGCTGGCTTTCAGATTATGCCGGGCACGCCGCGCAGCTATGCTTACATGACTGACTGCGTCAAAGAGGTCTTTCCGAATGCCACCTGGATTGCCCACGGTATGGAGGACAGCGTCTTCACCATTGCCAGTCTGGCGATTGCCACTGGCGCACATGTCCGGGTGGGTTTCGAGGATCGGGCAACCCGTATTGATGGCTCCGTAGCGAGCAGCAGCGCTGACTACGTTTCGTGGGTGACCGAGGTCGCCCGGGCACATGGACGCGAACCAGCCACGCCTCAGGAAGCGCGGCAGATTCTTGGCATACCGCAGCATCCATAAGAAATCGTCAGAAATAGTCCGGAAGGTAGAGGATATGACGACTCCATATTATAAACAGCACTGGATTGAGATCGACGCAGCGCGCCTGTCGGTCTATGAGTCCTTGTTACGCTACGAGCCACGCATGGAGCCGCTGCTCGCTCCGCTTGAGCTCCAGGCCGGCCTGTCTGTTCTCGATGTCGGCTCCGGTCCCGGCTCGACCACCCTGGAACTGGGGCGACGGGTCGGTCCCGCAGGGACGGTCGTTGGGGTTGATATTAACGCCGAGTTTGTTGCCCGGGCCGGTGTGAAAGCCCTGGAAGCCGGCCTCCCGCAGGTGCGCTTTCAGCAAGCCGACTTTCCTCCCTTGCCCTTTGAGGCTGGGACGTTTGAGCGGGTCTTGTGTAAAAACGTCCTCGAATACGTAGACTCCGCCCAGCAGACCGTCCAAGACATTGCGCGTGTCACTCAGCCGGGTGGAATCATTGTGCTCATCGATAGTGACTGGGAGATGCTCGCCCTGGACGTGAGTGATGAAGCCTTACACGACCGCGTGCTCGGAGCGATCACAACGACCGCCATGCGCGAGCCGCGTATTGGACGCAAGCTGCGCCGGTTGTGTACGCTCGCCAAGCTCCAAGACATCCGGGTAAAAATATTTGCCAGTCCGGATGTTAAAGGCCATGCCATGCGTATGCTGGAGAATAACTGGTACCAGTACGCCTGCGACTCGGGCAAAGTGACCCAGGCTGAGGCTGACGCTTGGCGAGAAGACGTTCGTTTGCGGCTGAAGAACGAAGAATATTGTTTCTGTTTGCCGCAGTTTGTGGTGTCCGCGCGAAAAGCGGTGTGACGGACAGGCCAGGGGAGAAAGCGAGGTAGCCGGGATGCTACCTCGCTTTCTGACTCAGCGGAGCGGGTTATCGTTCTTGCCAGGGCATCTGCTTTTCAAAGGCATGACCGGCACGCAAGAGGGTGGCGTCATCAAAATGGCGTCCAGTCAGCATGAGGCCGACCGGCAGACCGTCAACCTTCCCACAGGGAACAGTGAGCGACGGATGACCAGTCATATTAAACGGTGCCGTGTTGCCGAGCATATTCCAGCCGAATTGCAGCGAGTCGAACGCCCCCATATTGGGAACATAGCGATGGGCCGTCATCGGCGTTGTTGGCATCACAAGGATGTCGAAGCGTTCGAGGACCTGATCGTATGCGGCTTGGAGGACGCGACGTTGGTTTTGGGCCTTGGCGTACAAACGGCCATAATAGGCCTGGTTCAGATAACTGCCGACCAGGGTCACAAATTTGGCCTGGTGGGGCAGGTCCTGGGCCTGGGCTTTGAGCGACTTGCCCAAGGTGTTCATCAGGCTCTCATTGTATAACCCCTTCCAGTGGTAGCCGACACCGTTGCCATATACCAAAGCCGTCATCCCCTCAGCAATTAAGGCCCAGGTAATCCCACCGGCTTCAAGATGGGCCGGAATCGAGACTTCTTCTGCCTGCGCCCCAATGTCTTGCAAAGCGTTGACGGCTGCATGGACCTTGGTGTCAACATCCGGCTGTGACACGGGTGTCCCAAACCCTTCTTTGACGACCCCCAACCGAAGGCCCTGGATGCTCTGCCCCAGGACTTGCGTGTAGGGCTGCACCGGAACCTCGTCTTGGCGTGGGTCCAGCGGATCTTTACCAGCAATGACTTCAAGCAGCAGGGCGGTGTCTGCCACGGTCTCCGTCATCGGACCGGTGTGGTCGAAGGTGTTATCGATCCCGACGATGCCGGTGTATGGAACGAGGCTATGGGTTGGCTTAAGCCCCACGACGCCGCACCAGGATGCTGGAATGCGAATGGAGCCACCCTGGTCCCCGCCGATAGTCAGGTCAATGTCAGCGTACGACAGTGCGGCCCCAGAGCCGCCGGACGAACCGCCGGCCATATGGTCGGGATTATGCTGATTGCGGGTCGGGCCGTAGGCGCTGGTATGGCCGCCACCCGAGAAGGCAAAATTGTCCATGTTCAGGACTGCGGTAATCTCGCCGCCGGCATCAAGGATGCGGGTGATAATAGTGGCATCAATGTCCGGCACATAGCCGCTCAGCACCAGGGAGGCACACGTCATGGGAATACCGGCAATACTCACGTTGTCCTTAATGCCCAGGCGCTTCCCGGCCAGCTTGCCCGAGGGCGCGCCCTTGATTGAGCAACGCCGGACTATGGCGTTGAGCGGATCGTCTGCACGGCTCGGACGGTTGCCGGACTCACGCTCACGATAGGTAATCTCCGGCAGGTTTGCGGGTGCCTGATCGAGTGCGTCCAGGGCGGCAAACATATCCGGTAGCATAGCTTCATACGCCTCAGCCTCTTCCGCACTCAATTCAAAATGGTTGGCGTGAGCCAAACGATGGAGATCGTCTTTGGTCGGTTTGCGCAATGTCATACTGTCCTCCCTTTCGTGGTGTATTCTTTCCTCTGGACATGACATACCGAGGCGGACTTTGTCTACCTGTATTACCTCCGCTCAGTTTGGGAGAACAAGCTGTTTGAGAAAGAAATCTTTGAAATCTTTGCTGGATAGGCTGTCAAATAGTATGCTAGAAAACCGGACAGACCCGTTCTCTGACAGTCCTTCTCGAATATGAGAATCAAGTTCAGTAAACGAAAGGATTCTGGACATGCCACTGTCCCACATCCACGTGATTGACCTGACCCGCGCCCGTGCCGGGCCGACCTGCGTGCGCCAGTTGGCCGATATGGGTGCTCAGGTGATAAAAGTCGAACACCCCCAAGACGAGGGCGAATGGGGCCGGCACGGTTTTGATTTTCAGAACCTGCACCGCAATAAGCGCTGCATGGTGCTTGATCTGAAGGACGAGCGCGGCACGCAGATTTTGAAACAGCTCGTCAAAAAATCGGACGTGTTGGTGGAGAATTATCGGCCGAATGTCAAAAAGCGGCTCGGCATAGACTATGCGTCTCTCAGGCCGCTGAACCCGCGTCTCGTCTATGCCAGCATATCCGGCTTTGGACAGACCGGGCCGTATAAAGATCGCCCCGGCTATGACCAGGTTGCCCAAGGACTGGGCGGACTCATGAGTATTACCGGACAGCCGGGCGGCGGACCTGTCCGCGCCGGGATTCCGGTGGCGGACCTGAGCGCCGGACTGCTTGCCGCACAGGGTATTTTGGTCGCACTCCTCGAACGCGAACGGTCCGGCGAAGGCCAGTGGGTCCATACCTCACTGCTGGAGGCCATGGTCTCCATGCTCGACTTTCAGGCGACACGCTGGCTCATGGGCAAAGAAGTACCGCCGCAGGCCGGCAATAATCATCCAACCGTGATTCCCACCGGAACCTTCAAAGTCAAAGATGGGCACATCAATATTGCGACCACCAACCACATGTGGAAGCGGTTGTGTGTGGCGCTGGGTGATGCAGCCTTAGCCGAAGACGAACGTTTTTCCTCTCCGGGCCGGCGCTCGAAAAACCGAGATGCGCTGACCCCAATTCTTGAAGAAAAACTCAAAGATAAGACCGCGGACGAATGGATTGATGAACTGAACGCGGCCGGCATTCCGTGCGGCCCCATTTTGTCTATTGATAAGGTTTTTGACAATGAACAGGTCCGGCATCTCGGGCTGGCACATGCGATTGAACACCCGGCGCTCGGGTCTATCGAGATTCTGGGTCGCCCTGTGACGCTGAGTCGGACCCCGGCGAGCATTCGCACGCCGACCGCGGAGAAAGGCGAGCATACAGACGAAATTTTGAAAGAACTGGGGGTGAGTGAGGAAGAGATTGGGCAGCTCCGCAAGGATGCGGTGATCTAAAAACGCAGCAAAAGATGGGAGCCTGCCGGCAGGTCCGGCGCCCTACTTGAACGCATGAAAGGTCAAGATGGTGAACGTCTCCCGAATATGAGGGATTTTCTGGATCTGCTCAGTCACTAAATGCGAGAGATCCTCAAAGTCATCGACATACAGCTTGACCATCAGGTCATACGCCCCCGAGATGGAGTACGCCTCAGAGAAGCTTTCCAAATCGGTCATCCGGTCCGCGACTTCGGCCAAGGTGCCCGGTTCAACTTTCAGCATTAAAAAAATGGCCCGCATAGTTTTTCTCCTGCTCGGTTGGCTCCCGTCTCCAAAGAGTAAACGTGTCCCACTTTCTCACTGGGGATTGGCTGGATACGGTTACTCTTCACAGCGGTAGCGAATCCAGTAGTAATTCCTGACTATCTTGGCGTTCTGCTGTACGCCGTCTTGCTGTTGTACCTCCTTTTCTTCAGACTTTTCTCCCTCATTGACCATCTGATAATGGGGGCAGTCGCTCTCGATGCTGGCCAATAATTCTGTTCTCACTTCTTGCTTGGGACGACTCCCAAGCGGCTTCATCCCATCCCAATCCAGTTCAAAGCGGGCAAATTCCATGCGCTTGGCCCGAATTGGCGAGTCGGTCGCGGGCTTGGCACTCAAAAACGGCACCGAGAGCGTAGGGGTCTGTGTCGAACCACACGCCAGGGTGAAAAGGATGCTCACAGCGAGGACGTACCATACAGGCTTTTGCATACTATTTCCCTCTCCAAGAGTCGTCCCGCACAACCTGCCTACAAACCATCACCGCCAGGAGACAGAGTTGTACCATGAGCCGCTACCACTCTGCCAGCGTCTTGCGGGTGAGGTGCCCGTCCCTTGCGTCTCCGTGCCTTCTCCAATATAGCGGCAGCATATGGAAGCAGCGCTCGAAGATCTCCTCAATCGACTTTTGGAAGCGGAACGTGCGGGTCATACGCTTCTTGATACGTTGAGTCAGACAAGCGTCGATTCAGGCCTCACATCGTTATTTGCCAGCTTCACAGAAGTTGAGGTCAGCGATGTGTCTATCCTGGAGGGATTAATCCGGCTGCATGGTGGTACGCCGTCAACTGCAACTGGTGATTTTGCTCAAAAAGTCCTCCAGGTTGAGAACCTCCAGGACCAGCTTGACCTCCTCTCACGCGGTCAGGCGTGGGTCGCTCGCACAGTTGAACAAGCGCTCGATTTACAACCTCCTCCAGATATCGCGGCCTTTCTCAAGGAGATGGCGAATCGTCATCGACACAATGTGGAATGGGCACGCGCAGAAGCCATACGAATCCTTGAGCAATAAAACGACCAGGCGACTGCCCTTGCTGCTGTGCGGCGTGGCTCTTGTCCAATTCCTGAGCCTGGAGGCGACCATTCCCCTTGATGCGGCTGTCTACCAGTGGTTGCAGTCGGGCCGGCGGACCGTAGCTTTCCACTCCGTACAGCTTTTGTAAGAGGTGCTTAATTGGCCGCTCAACCAAAACCGAAGGATATCAAGGACTACTACGCCGCTCTCGAAGCGTACGAGAAGCAGGGCGTGACGCACGAGGGAGCGCTGCGGTCCGCGTTTCAGAATCTGCTGGCCGAAACCGGTCGGCGGACCGGCTGGACCCTCATTCCAGAATTGCCGAGCGGTTCTATCCGACCTGACGGAACCTTTCGTGATGAGTACTATTTGAATCGTGGATACTGGGAGGCCAAAGACACCAACGACAACCTTGAGACCGAAATCCAGAAGAAAATAGCTAAAGGCTATCCGCTCACAAACACTATCTTTGAAGATACCCAACGCGCCACCCTGTACCAGAACGGGCAGGTTGCCATGCAGGTTGACCTGACCAAGCAAGAGCAAATCAGCAACCTGCTCATCACTTTTTTCTCCTACACCGAACCCGCGCACGAAGACTTCAGCAGCGCGGTGGACGACTTCAAGCAGCGTGTGCCCGACCTGGCTCGCGGCTTGGTGCATATCATTCAGGATGCCCATGCTACGAATGCGGCGTTTCAGCAAGCGTTTACGAGCTTCTTTGCCCTGTGTCGTGAGTCGCTGAACCCCAACCTGAGTAAGGTTGCGGTTGATGAAATGCTGGTGCAGCACCTGCTGACCGAGCGGCTGATTCGGACGATCTTCGACAGTCAGGATTTCATTCGCCGCAATGTGATTGCGCGTGAGGTGGAAACGGTTATCGACGCGCTGGTCAGCAAAGCCTTTAACCGGCACGAATTTCTCAAATCCCTCGACACCTTTTATCTGGCTATCGAGTCCGCGGCCAAAACAATCGAGAATTTCAGCGAGAAACAACACTTCCTGAACGCCGTCTACGAGCGCTTCTTTCAGGGCTACTCGATCAAGGCCGCCGACACGCTCGGCATTGTCTACACTCCGCAAGAGATTGTGGATTTCATGTGTGCGAGCGTGGAGCAGGTGTTGCAAGACGAGTTCGGCAAGACCCTCAGCGACACAAGCGTGAACATTCTTGACCCGTGCACGGGAACGGGGAACTTCATTGTGAACCTGCTGCGCCGTATTCCCAAGCGCGACCTCAAACGCATGTACACCCAGCAGTTGTTCGCCAACGAAGTCATGCTGCTGCCGTACTATATTGCCGCGCTTAATATCGAGCATGCCTATTACGAACGTACCGGCGAGTATAAACGGTTCGACGGCCTATGCTTTGTGGATACGCTCGAACTGGCAGAGGACAGCGAACAACAATTTGCGTTTATGACCGAGGAGAACACCGCGCGGGTGGAACGTCAAAAGACCGCCCCCATTACGGTCATCATCGGCAATCCGCCCTATAACGTGGGGCAGATTAACGAAAACGACAATAACAAGAACCGGAAGTATAAGGTCATCGAGAAGCAAATCCGGGATACATACGCGAAAGATTCCAGAGCCAGCAACGTAAACAAGCTATCCGATGCCTACGTGAAGTTTTTTCGCTGGGCTGTCGAGCGTCTGGAAAAGCGAGATGGCATTGTCTGCTTTGTGACCAATAACAGTTTCGTGGACCAAATAGCCTTTGATGGAATGAGGAAAAACCTCCTTCAGGATTTCACAAAAATTTATCATACTGACCTGCACGGAAACGTTCGTAAAAACCCCAAGCTCAGCGGCACGACTCACAACGTGTTTGGTATTCAGGTCGGTGTCGGTATTACGGTTGCAGTTCGCAATGCTCAACATTCGAGTCGCACTCTTCAATACCATCGCGTCCCTGAAGATTGGCGGAAAGAAGAAAAGCTCTCTTGGTTAGCAAAAAAGCAGCATGTTGCGACCGTTGAATGGCGGACTCTACAACCGGATGCGAACCATACCTGGCTCCTTCCTTCACACACTGACGAGTTTCGAGCGATGCTCCCCATCGGGAGCCGAGAAGCAAAGGCGAACAAAGGAACAAACGAAGAGGCGATTTTCAAAATTTTCTCCATCGGGGTGAATACCAACCGGGATGCGTGGGTATATTGTTTTGATAAAGGGCAACTGGACGATCAAGTCCAAAGGAGCATTGAAACATACAACGGCGAGATTGACCGTTGGAATCGAGCAAAGAGGCCGAAGGATGTTGACGGCTTCGTCGTCAACGATGAATCAAAAATCAAGTGGAGCAGCCGGCTTAAAGAGACATTTGCGCGCGGCATATATGCAGAGTTCGACGTGGAGAAAGTTCGGGATGCACTTTACCGGCCTTTCACAAAACGTTTCTTATTCTTCGATTCTGTAATGAATCATCGTCGGGCATTATTTCCAGACATTTTTCCGAATCCCGTCACGGAAGAAGAGAATAAGGCTATTTGTCTCACGGGAATAGGCTCCGAGAAGCCCTTCATGGTACTGGTTAGCAATCAACTCTTAGATTTACACCTGGTAGGAGCTGGGGCTGGGACACAAGCCTTTCCCTTTTACATGTATAGCCAAGAGGGAAGTAACAAGCGTGAAAACATCACCGACTGGTCACTCAAACAGTTTCAGGAGCATTACCGGAATCCGAGCATCACAAAGTGGGATATTTTCTATTACGTGTATGGGTTTCTTCACCATCCCGGCTACCGAGAAAAGTTCGCCGACAATCTGAAACGTGAGCTCCCGCGCATTCCGTTCGCCCCGGACTTTCAGGCATTTACGTCCGCCGGCAAGCAGCTTGCCCGGCTGCATCTCGAATACGAAGCCCTTGAGCCGTATGACCTGCAATGGATTGAATCGGACGACGTGCCGCTCTCGTACCGCGTAGACCGTATGAAGCTCAGCAAAGACAAGACCGCCCTTATAGTCAACGACTCGCTCACCCTGGCCGGGATTCCCCCGGACGTGTTCGCCTATCGTCTCGGCAACCGCAGCGCCCTGGAGTGGGTCATCGACCAATACCGCCTCAAGACCGACAAACGCAGCGGCATCCACTCCGACCCCAACCGCCCCGACGACGAAGAATACATCGTCCGCCTCGTCGGCCAAGTCGTCCGCGTCAGCCTGGAAACGGTAGAAATAGTGCGTGGTTTGCCGGAGGAAAGTGGGGGGTGAGAGACGCTATAGGGGATGTCTAAGACCGCTCAGATTACGATTGAACGTCAGCGGCCCACTCTTCTTCACTAAAAAAGACAAAGGAACACAACTGCTCTGGGTCCTCCCGTTCTTCTCGTTCAAGGACTCGGAGGGACGCAGCGTTGCATTGGGCAACGGTATCTCGCCAGCAGGATTCTTGCAGGAAAGCTGACCAATCTGCCGAATTGATTGGAACGCGAGGGTAAACTTTACCCTCGCGGATATGCACAAAGTCTATTCCTATGACTGCGATCCCCTGACTTGAGCATTCCTCAACAATCCGTGCAGCCTCCTGCAACGGAAGATAGCGCTCGTTTCTCCTGACCACGCTCTGGCCCTCATGCCTCTCAATACGTTGGTCAGACGAATATGCTTAATACCCCCCAAACCCCATATCGGTTGTGGCCTGAGCGTCCGGGTCGGTGCAGACGTTAACTAAGGCGGGCTTGCCGCTGGCGAACGCTCGCTCAATCGCGGCCTTGATGTCGGCGGGATTCTCGACATATTCCCCGTAGCCGCCCAGCGCTTCGACCATCTTGTCATAGCGCTGATGGCCAAGCTCGCGGCCGACATTCTGCCTCCCCTCCTTGTCGCCGGCCGTCATATAGCCGGTCTGGCGCGAGGTGAAACCGGCGTTGTTTGAGACCACGACGACAATAGGGATGTTATGCCGAATGGCCGAGTCCATCTCCATGCCGTTCCAGCCGAAGGCACCGTCGCCGGACAGGACCAGGACGGGTTTGTCCGGCGCCGCCACCTTGGCGCCGATGCCGAACGGTATGCCAATACCCATACAGCCATGCGGGCCGGCATTGAGACTGCCGCCGGCTGCATACACGGGAATGGACTGGCGGGCAAAATTGAGGATTTCATGCCCATCCACGACCAAAATGGTGTCCCGGCTGATCGTTTCCCGGACTTCCTTGCACAAGCGCAGCGGATGGACCGGGATGGCGTCCGAGTGCAGCAGCGGAGCCGAGCGTTCCATATTGGAGCGTTGCTTGGCCGCAAGCTGGGCGACCCAGATGGTTTCCCGGTCGGGGTCGAACTTGCCGTCGGCTTCTTCCGTCAACTGCTGCAAGACGAGTTTGGCGTCGCCGACAATGCCGACAGCCACCCCCCGATTATGACCAATGGCTCTGCTGTCCAGATTGACGTTGATAAATTTTGCTGTGGGAGAAAAACGGGGGGCGCGCAGAAACGACAGCATGGAGTTTGCCCTGGCGCCAATGACCAGCACCACGTCGGCCTCGCGAAAGGCCATGGACCGGGCCGCGGGAAAGGCGAGGGTATGATCCTCAGGAATGACGCCGCGACCCTGCGGAGTGGTGAAAAAAGGAAGGCCGGTGGCCTCGACAAACCGTTGCAGTTCCGCACTGGCTCCCGACCACAGAATGCCGCTGCCGGTCACGATGAGGGGTTTCTCGGCCTGGGCCAGGAGGGCAATGGCTTGCTTGACCAGGGCCGGGTCGCCGGCCGGCCGACTTTCGACCCGATAATTCTCCGGCCAGTAGATTTTCTCTTCGTCAACTTTATGCGCCAAAACATCGCCTGGTAAATCGAGATACACCGGGCCTTTCTTGCCGTCCAGAGCTTCGCGGAAGGCAAGACTGACATATTCGGGCACCCGCTGGGCCATATCAATGCGATACGCCGCCTTGACCACGGGCTTCATCATGGCGACCTGGTCCATCTCCTGGAAGGCGTCGAGCGTGGTCGCCCGCATGGGAGCAGACCCACCGATGGCAATAATCGGAGCAGAATCTGCCCAGGCATTGGCCAGTCCGGTGACGGCGTTGGCCGTGCCGGGCCCGGACGGCGTGATGCAGATGCCGGGCTTGCCCGTTACGCGGGCGTAGGCGTGGGCCATCATGGCCGCGGCCTGTTCGTGGCGGACATAGATGCCCTGCATGCCCAGGTCGAGACAGGCCGCCGCGGTGCCGCTGGTCGGTCCGCCCATCATGAAGAAAATGGTATCGACGTTCTCTCGCTTGAAACTCTGTGCGATCAACTCTTCGCCCCGAACTGTACCCATGGTGTTCCTCCTTTTTTTGCGTCTCTTCCTCAATCCGTTCGCTTGCTTCAGATTCTAACCGGGGCCTATGATATCCGCTCCAGCCACGCGGGGTTAGCCCCATTCGAAACCGGCGCGCAGATAATACAACCCGCCGTTGTATCCATACGGCGAGACGACTGGATATTTCATGCCATGGTGGCCGGCATACTTGTTTTTGGTCGGATACGTATCGACCAGGTTTTGTGCGCCAAGCGCCAGGGTCACGCCGTTGAACCCACCGTTGAAAAAAGTATAGGACGCCTCCAGGTCGAGCAGGGCGCGCGCGTGGGCGTGGACGGGATTGGTGGGCCTGAATATCGGGAAATCTTTGAAATCGTCGTAGTAGTGGAGCCGGGTGAGCAGCCGCCACGCTCCCCAGCTATGGTCTGCGCTCAGCGTGAAGCGGAACGCCGGGTCGGTGTTCTCGATTTGGGCGGCCCGCAGGTCATTAGTGATTTGCGGGTTGCGCGTATCGACCTTGGTGGTGTTCCAGTTACCGGCAAAGGTGAACATGGTAGAGCCGGCCCTGCCGCCGAGCCACTCCAGGGGGTAGGTCGCCACGACATCCAGCCCCTGGGTGGTCGTGCTGAAGTCGTTGTTGAAGTAGCTGACCTGGCCGCCCACAATGTCGATACCGGCGGCGGCCAAGGCGGCTTTATCGGCCGCGGTGAGGAGGAAATTCTGGCTGAGCATAATCCGCCGGCGCACCTCCATATTATAGTAGTCGGCGGTGACGGACAGGTTGCCGAGCGTGATGACCGCACCGAGGCTGAAGCTGGTTGAGTGTTCAGGGCTGAGGGGCTTGCCGCCCTTCTGTTGTGCAATCGGGTCGTTGCCCGACAGCACGTAGGTCAGGTTCAGCTCGCCGGTCTCGGCGTTGAGGCTCGATGTTATATTGCGGTAGTTGGCCTGCCCGACGGTTGGCGTCCGAAAGTTCGTCCCGATGGAGCCGCGTAGCGCCAAATAGTCGTCAAGCAGGCTCCAGCGGGCGGCCAGCTTGCCATTGAGCGATTCGCCGATGCCGGCATGATGCTCAAACCGACCGGCGGCGGTGAGCAACACATCGGTCAGGACATCGGCCTCCAGGTCGAGATACGCGCCAAAACTGTCCCGGCTGGCCTCGGTCGCCTCTGCGGGCGACGTGCCTGGGTGGCCGGAGACCGCGACCGCGAGGCCCTGTCGGGCCAGCATGTCGTCACGGAAATAGGAATTTGGGTCCCCGGTTCCGCTCTCAAAAGTCTCTTCACGGTACTCCAGGCCGAAAGCGACGTTCAGCGCAGAAGCGAACAGGCCGATGTCGAATGGCCGGGAGAGGTCCAGGTTGAAGATCTTGTCCCGCTCCTCGTACCTGCGGGTTCTGTACTGGGTCGGAATCGCGGCCTTGAGGCTGATCAGATTCGGATTCACGCTATTCCTGAGGTAGGTGTCCATGCTGTTCTGACCGAACCCAGCGCTCATATCGTAGTGCCAGCCGTCCAGCAGGGCGTAGGTGCTGCGCAGACTCCCGCGCAGGCCGAATACGAGGCTCCAGTCGTTCATGACGCCCCGAAACCGGGGGGTGAACCCGCCCGGGAAGGCCTGGGCCAAGCTGTAGCAGTTGTCCTGGCCTGCCAGCGGGGCCAGGGCGGCCGGGCCTTGCGCCACATAATCGCTCGTCGTGATCGTCGGGCAGTTACCGGACATCCCGTCCGCGGACAGGTCGGCGACCAGTAGATTATCGCCCTGCGCGAACACGCCCGGAAAACTGGCCGGATTGCGCCAGTAGAACGTGTCTTCAATCTCGCGCTCCGCATAATTACCGAAGGCATACAGCTGATGGTCGTCGCCGAGGTCCAGGCCGAGGTTACCGAAGAATTTATAGTCGTACTTCACGTCCGGGGCGCCCCAGGGCTGGGCCGCGGATTTACGGATAAAGGCGTTGCCATTCTCGACCATGCGGCGGGCATCGTCGCGCTGCACGCTGCGGTTGGTCGAATCCGCGTTGGTGAACTCAAAGCTGAAGTTGGCAAAGCCGGCCTCGGCCAGCGGCAAGCCGATGTTGGCCGCGACATTCAGCCGGTCGCCATCGCCGTGGTAATACTGCCCCAGGTTGGTCTCCAGGGTGCCGCCTGCGGGCGCGTCGCGCAGCACGAAATTCAGCACCCCGGCCACTGCGTCGGACCCATACTGCGCGCCGGCTCCGTCGCGCAGGACTTCTACCCGTTTGAGGGCGATGGACGGGATGGAGGCGATATCCGTCCCATGCGAACCGCTCGCCAGGCCATAACTCCAGCGGGTAATCGCGGAGGAGCGGTGGCGGCGTTTGCCGTTGACCAACACCAGGGTCGAGTCCGGCGGCAGGCCGCGCAGCTTGGCCGGGCGGACCAGGGCGGACTCAACACCGATGCCATACTGAAAGACCTTGTAGGACGGGACGGTCGCGGACAACAGGTCGTTCATATCCGTGCTGCCGTAGTGCCTGAGGCTGTCAGCGTCAATGACGTCCACCGGCACGGGCGAATCCGCCGCGGAGCGGCCCGCCGAGCGGGAGCCGACCACCCGGATTTCTTCAAGGCCGACGACCTCTTCTGCCGGGTCGACCGGCTGCGCCCCGGCCGGCAGCGAGCCTATCAAGACCAGGAGCAACACCAGGAGACCGTATTGCCCTGATTTCCTCATACGCTGCTCTTGCCCGTTGACTGCGCCTGGCGCGTGAGCGCCAGGGTTCAGAATGAGTACGACGCCCTGAAGTAGTAGAACCCGCCGTTGTATCCATACGGCGAGGTGACCGGGTACTTCTGGCCGGCATCATACTCATTACGATGCACCCGTCCGACCTTGGTCGGATATGTGTTTAACAGGTTGTCCACTCCGGCGGCCACGATCAGCCCGAAATCGAACATGTATGACGCTTCCAGGTCGAGCAACGCACGGGCACGGGCATAGATGGGCGGGTTGATCTTATAATCTTGATACGGCTCGGTGAAACCGTCGTAGTAATGCAGCCGGGAAAGGAACCGCCATGATCCCCAGGTGTGGTCCGCCATCAGCGAGAAGCGGAACTCCGGCTCGACATCTTCGACCTGAACTTTGCGCACCGAACCGATGACCTGCGAGTTAATTGAATCGAGATTGAGGTTGGTGTCGTTCCAGTTGCCGGCAAACGTCAACATAGTCCTGCCGATGCTGCCGCCGAACAAATCCAGGGGATAGGTCGCCACGAGATCGATGCCTTGCGTGTACGTTTCGAAAGCGTTGGTGAAAAACCTCACGCTTCTCACGCGACTTGCATCGACGCCTATAGTGGCCAGGGCGGCGAGATCTTCAGGGGTGATACCCTGGGCGCTGGTCAACCCAATCCGATTTCTCACTTCTATATTGTAATAGTCCAGGGTGACGGTCAGGGCATTGAGGGTGAGCACCGTCCCGACCGAAAAAGACATGGAGGTCTCCGGTGTCAGCGGCTTGGCCCCTTTCCGGAGCGCAATCGGGTGGCCGCCTGGAAGCGTCGGCGTTTCGACGAGTTGGTTTGTTTCGGGATCAAAGTTGTAGGTCGTGTCCTGGTAGTTCGCCTGTCCCACGGTCGGCGCGCGAAAGCCGGTCCCGATCGACCCGCGCAGCGCCAGATAGTCCTCAAGCAGGCTCCAGCGGGCGGCGAGCTTGCCGTCCAGGGATTCGCCGATGCCTTCATGGTGCTCGAAGCGGCCCGCGGCGGTGACCAGTACGTTCTGGATGACGTTGGCGTCGAGGTCGATATACGCGCCGAAGCTACCCCGTTCGGCCTCCACCGCATTCTCCGGGCGGATAGCTGGATACGCTTGGCCGCCTACGCTGAACCCCTGTGCTGCGAGGCCACGCTCTTTCCGTTGCCCATCACATTCTCCGTTGTCATCAGAGCACCAGCCGTTCTTATCACCGGATTGGATCTCATACTCTTCCTCGCGGTACTCCAGTCCGAAGGCGACGTTCAGCGGGGAGTGGAAGACGCCAATGTCGAACAGCCTGGAGAAATCCAGATTGAAGATCTTGTCCCGCTCCTCGTAGGCGCGTGCGAAGTATTCCGTCGGCATGGCGTCTTTGAGGCGGAGAAGTTGCGGGTTGACGGTGTTCCATATGTAGTACGTGGTTCTGTGCTGGCCGAACGCGGCACTCATGTCGTAGTTCCAGCCGTCGAGTAGTGCAGAGGCGCTCTGCAACGTCCCGCGCAGGCCGAAGGTGATGCCCCAGTCTCGGACGCCGCCGCGCATCCGCGGCGTGAACCCGCCAGAAAGATTTTGGGCCAACGCGTAACAGTCCGGGTTGCCCCCCAGCGGGGCCAGTGCGGCTACGCCGTTTTGCGTATAATCGCGTGCCGAGATTGTCGGGCAGTTGCCGGTGCCGTCGGGCGTCAGGTCGGCGACCTTTAGACGTTCGCCGTCCAGATAGACCCCTGTCGTACCGGTAGGCGCGGACGGATGAGGGCCCCGGAAATACCACGAATCCATAATCTCGCGTTCCGCCCAGCTGCCGAAGGCGTAGGCATGGTGAGAGTCGCCGAGGTCGAAGCCGAAGTTGCCGAAGAATTTATAGTCGTACGGCACGTCCGGCGCGCCCCACACCATCGCGCGATGCTTTACGGGAAGCCCGGCGTTTCTCAACGGCTTTTCTATATCGAGTTCATAGCTGCGGTCGGTCGAGTCGGAGTTGGTGAACTCGAAGCTGAGGTTGGCGAAGCCGGCGTCGGTCAGCGGCAGGCCGATGTTGGCCGCCGTGTTCACCGAGTCGCCGTCCCCTTGGTAGTATTGCCCCCAGCTCGCTTCGAGCGTGCCGCCCTCGGGCGCGTCGCGCAGCACAAAATTCAGCACCCCGGCCACGGCGTCGGAGCCGTACTGCGCGCCAGCGCCGTCGCGCAGCACTTCGACGCGTTTGAGCGCGATGGACGGGATCGAGCGGATGTCGACGCCGTGCGCCCCTTGCGCCTGCCCGAAGGTGAAGATGCTGACTGCGGACGAGCGGTGCCGGCGTTTGCCGTTGACCAGCACCAGGGTCGAGTCCGGCGGCAGCCCGCGCATCTTGGCCGGGCGGACCAGCGAGTTCGCGTCACCGATAGCGTGCTGAGTGACGTTATAGGACGGAACAGTCGCGGCCAGCAGGTTGTTCAGGTCGCGGACGCCGTAATTCCTGAGACTGTCGCCGTCGATGATGTCTACCGGAACGGGAGAGTCTGCGGCCGAACGACCCACTGCCCGGGAGCCGACCACTCGCATTTCCTCCAACTCTAGGGGCTGCTGTGTCTGGTCGACCTCTGGCGCGTCAGCCTGTTCCGCGTCTTGTGCCGTGGCCAGCGGTGCGCCCATCAAGACCAAGAGGGGCACCAAAAGGCTGCATTGCCCTACTTTCTTCATACCAGTATCCCTCCTTCTTGCGATGACCTTGCGATGACTATGATGCCGTAACTGTTCCTTAGCAACTGCCACGGCTTTCTGTAAATTTTGGCTGGCAGCGCGCCCGGTTACGAATGTCATGAGCCCTCTGTTTTTCTGGCCGGTCGTGGAGTACAACGACTCCCGATACTGCATAAAGAAGGAGAAAAATGTGAAAGCCGTTCTTTTCGACCAGCTTGGTGGTCCGGAAGTCCTGAAACTCGGTGATGCGCCCGACCCTGAGGTTCGGCCTGGTAAAGTGTTAATCAAGAACCATGCGGTTGGCATCAACTTCGCGGACACCCTCTTCCGCCAAGGCCAATATGCCATGCAGCCGAAGCTGCCGGACATCCCAGGGCTTGAAGCAGCCGGAGTTGTTGAGGCGGTTGGTGACGGCGTGGATGGGATCAAACCAGGTGATCGGGTGACTTCGATCGGCATGAAAACGTACGCCGAGTACTCGCTCGCGTCAGCAAGCCAGGTCATGGCCCTGCCCGACTCGGTGAGTTTTGAGCAGGGCGCTGCTTTTCCGATTCAGGTGCTGACTGCGTATCATATGCTCTTTACCTCCCATAACCTGACCGCCGGTCAGTCCGTCATCGTCCATTCTGCGGCGGGCGGTGTTGGTCTGGCTGCGGTTCAGATTGCCAAAGCTGCCGGTGCTCGGGTTATTGGAACGGTATCGACAGATGAGAAAGCGACCTTGGCCAAAGAGTATGGCGCTGATGAAGTCATTAATTATGCCACCCAGGACTTCTCACAAGAGACGCTGAAACTGACCGACGGGAAAGGCGTTGATCTGATTCTCGACGCAGTGGGCAAGCCAACGGTAGAGAAGGGCCTGAGCTGCTTGGCGCCGTTCGGTCATCTGATTCTCTATGGCCGGGCCGGGGGCGTGCCTGATCCGCTCAATTTGTTTGGCTTGTTCCAGAAATCCATCAAGGTCAGCGGCTTTATTTTATATACGGTCTCGGCCATGCCGGATGTCCATCACAAGGGTATTCAGCAATCTCTCCAACTCATAGACGAAGGCAAGCTCAAACTGCTCATTGGTAAGTCCTTTCCACTGGCTGAAGCGGCGGCGGCCCATCGTCACATGGAGTCGCGTCAGTCGGTTGGGAAATTAGTGTTGATTCCGTAGGGAAAGAACGGAGCTGAGCGGGGAGCCGGGGCAGGCATGGGCGTACTGTCCCTCATTGACCCGGCGCGCGCAAGCTGTCATGAAGGGGGCTCATATCTATCCACACTAAGGAGGACGCAATGAAAATTGGTATTACGATGTTTGCAACGGATTATGCGATTCGACCCGATACGCTGGCGAAAGAATGTGAGGACCGCGGCTTTGAGTCCATCTGGTTTCCCGAGCACACCCACATCCCGGTCAGCCGCAGGAGCCCGTTTCCGGGCGGCGGGGAGTTGCCCAGGGAATACTGGCACACGCATGATTTGTTCGTGACCCTGGGCGTGGCCGCGGCCGTGACCAGTACGATCAAAATCGGGAGCGGCATCTGCCTGGTGATCGAGCGCGACCCGATTACCATGGCCAACCAAGTGGCCACCGTAGATCAACTCTCCAACGGGCGCCTACTGTTCGGCATCGGCGGCGGCTGGAACGCCGAGGAAATGGAAAACCACGGCACGCCGTTTAATCGCCGTTGGAAGGTCTGCCGCGAGCGCATCGAAGCCATGAAAGAAATCTGGACCAATGAAGAGGCCGAGTATCACGGCGAGTTTGTGGACTTCGATAAAATCTGGTCCCACCCCAAGCCGCTTCAGAAGCCCCACCCGCCGATTCTGATGGGAACCTTCAACGGCGGCTTGAAGCGGGTCGTCAACTACTGTGACGGCTGGATTCCGGTCGGCTTCGACACTACAACGTTGCCCGAGTCGATAAAAGAGCTGCACGCCTTGGCTGAGCAGGCAGGCCGCTCGGTCGACGAAGTGCCGGTCTCGATTTTTGGCTCTTCAGATAAGGAAGAAGCCTTGGCCAGTCATCAAGAGCTGGGCGTTGAGCGGGCGGTGCTGTTTCTCCCCTCGGCCGGTGCCGATACCGTGCTGCCTCTGCTGGATAAATATCAAGGCTATGTCTCACAATTTGCGTAAGCCATTCAGGGGCGCACGACCGTGCGCCCCTCCTCTCTGGTCTACGTATTATTATAGCCCCTGATTGAGCAAACATTCGCCAGATTGTCTCTTGACATCGCCACGGCACGGGAGGAAAGTAGACGGGCCAGCCGTGGGCGATTCACGCTTATCTCCTTCCCCATCTCACTAAGCATTCATCCTCCATCGTTGACCGGTTTCTGACACCTCACCGTATGTAGGTGTCGCTTGCCCAGACGCTTGCCGGTCGAGAAGTGAGACTGGCAGTGTGAGGCGTTCGGAGGAGGACACAAGGATGTTCGGCATACCGCTGGAGGCTATTGGTATAGTGAGCTTTATTTTGGTGGCAGTCTTTGCCATGTATCGTGCGGATCAAAAGAAAAAAAGCGCGTCAAACAACTGAGTTGACCCGTATTCAGAAATGCCTGAACTGCGCGGAGGAGCTCGATTGATTCCGCGCGCAGAGCGGGTTTGAGGACTCCTGGTGCGTGTCCGTCTCCCCTTCTAAAGCTGGGCGTCCCATTGGGGCGCTTTCCAGTTCTTGGGACCAGGCCAGCGATAGTGCTCCAGATTCACCTTTCCATTTCGGTCGAACCCGACCCCTTCTTCCTCAAGGAGCCAACGTTGTTCCTCGGCGCGAAGGACGTCGCCACGCAGACTGATTCCGCCCGAGGCATTAATCACCCGTTGCCACGGGACTTTTTTAATCAAAGGGCGCGGGAGGTATCGGAGCGCGGTTCCGACTGCACGAGCGGCCCGGGGCGCACCAAGAAGGGCTGCTACCTGTCCATACGTCACAACTTTTCCCCGTGGAACTTTTGTGACCAGACGATAGACGTGGGGAAAAAAACGCGCGGGACGATTTGCCATGGGAAAAGGCGTAACCCGCCCTTACGCCCTTACGGAGAAAGCACCTCAAGTTGCTTGAGCAGCCCAAACACGTCCCACGAGAGCCAGACTTCTTCAATCTTTTCGTCTGCTATGCGATACACCGCAACACCCGCGACCACGACCTCCTTGCCCGTTGACGCAACGCCCATGAAATTGCCGTCGTGCGTGCCATGGAAGGTCCAGCGCGCGACGACTTTTTCTCCTTGCGAAATAAAATCTTCTATCGTGAAATGGACGTTCGGAAATCCCCTCCGCACAGAAGAGACGATCTGTTTGACATCGTCAGGCCCGCCGCCAAGGTCATAGCCGGCGGGATAGTGGCTGACATAGGTCGGAGCAATGAGCTCCTCAATGGTCTCCATGTTGCCCTGATTGAGACATTCTTCAAAATAACGACGGACGATGCCTTTGTTTTTTACAGTAGCCATGAGAATGCTTCCGATTGAGTGCGAAATTTTACCCGAAATTTTACCCGAAATCTTGTCTGAAATCTTGTCTGAAATTTTGCCTTTGTGTCCGGCTCTTAGACATCCTGCTGTTTGCGTCGCTCCGTCCGCTGTGCGCCCGGCACGAGCTTGGACACTATTGTTGCGCCTTGCCAGTCGCCCTGAAAGTCTTCGGCAATGACGGTCACCCGGACCATTTCACTTAAGCCTTGGGGATTCGGGAGGAGATTCGCATCCAACTTCCCGTCCTCAGGCAGCATGGTCTCGACATCCGGCGGGGGAAGCGCACCGGGGTCTTCGGGATAGTTGCCAATAGACACGCGGTAATACGTCTTGTGCTGCTGTTGCACTACGACGGACACCGGGTAGGCCAGACCGGTCGGAAGTCGGTCCGGAACCTCAAGCGCAATATTCGGTGCATACTCACCAAACCGTCCTTCTCGGTACGTGGCAAGGCGTTTGTCGGTGTAGATCTGCCACTGCCCTGCGTGCTTCCGCAACAGATGAGAGAGGATATCGGTAATGACCACCTCTCCCTCTCCAATATTGCGGAAACGGTCGGTATAGCGCAGGCGCATATAGGTCGTAATTTCTGCTCGCGTGTCGCCCGCGTCTGTCACATCGACCTTATCAACGCTCAGCGACACATTGCTCTTCCGCAGCCGCGTCAGCACCTCCCCCACGCCTTGCTTTGACCGTCCGGTGCCACTGATGAAATCATCCGCATAGACGGCCAGCACCTGCTCCGGGTCAAAAGCTTCCAGCCCTTGAGAGAGCTGCTCAAGGGTCTGCCGGAGATCCTTTGGAACTGATTGGGCAGCCGACTGGAAGAATGCTGAGTCAGATACGCCGTTCGGGCGTTCACATGCTGTCCCCACGCACAGAGCAAGGAGCACCAGGGAGAGACGGTTCATACTTGAGGCTGTACAGAAAAGTACGCCTCTCTACAAGCCAGGGAGCGAGGTTGGCCCAAAAATCGGAACAAATCAAAACAAGTCGGGCTCTGCCTGTAACGGCTGGAGATCTGGCCGGCAGACGCCACACGGCGCGTAGCCAATTTCTTCTGCTCGTGTACGCGAGGCGATGAATACACGACTCCCCGCTCGAATGCCCTTTGAAGTTTCACAGCCCGGTCGGCAAAATATATGATCCGGCTGCCGACCGACATAGAGCCGATTCCGGGCAATGGCGAAGCCTGATTTTGATTGAACAGTCGGTATGCCTTCAACCGCAAGAATATCCCGCTTGAGCGCGATTTTATTGCCGGCATAACCCGTAAGACTGCCATTACTGCCAATCACGCGGTGACAGGGAATCTGAATCGGCACCGGATTGTAACGCAGGGCCTGCGCAACCGCGCGGACGGCTTTGGGCTGACTGATTCTTTCGGCAAGACCCAAATACGTCGTGAGGGTGCCATAGGGAATCTCACTCGCCGCCTGTAAGACTTGGCGCTGAAAATCACTGCGCATGAGGACATCATCGATTACCCAATCAAGCGCCTGTCGCGAGCCGTTCAAGTACGCTTCGAGCTTTTGGGTCAGAGAAGCAGTATGACCCATATTTCCTTCGGGCTGCTCAATGGAAAATTGAGCAAATTTTTCTCCGAGTCTCCGTGCTCCATCTCCGGGGTCATCGGGAGAAACGAATTCAACCAGAGCCACCCCCTTACCCGTTGTGCCGATCCGCACCGGACCAAGAGGAGAGTGCCAGATGCTCAGGACGAGGCGCGGACGAGCGCGCTCAGTCAACTGGGCCAACTCGGCCAACTCGGTATCGAGTGCGTGTCGAGCGGAGGCGAGTCCAGTCTCAGAGGCGGGCAAAGAGCCAAGCTGAAAGCGGACCTGTCTGTACTGTTCCAGGCGCTGAGCGCAGTCAGGACAGTCGGTCAGGTGACTGCGGACTTTCTGCTGTATCAGCTGTGAATTTTCTCCGAGCGCTTCGGCGATAATGTCGTCTTCAGCAAATCCACACGAGAGAGGGTTACGTTTTTGGGTTGGCATGGCATCTCCTTTCTTCTTCTGTCGTGACCCGTTGCCAGTACGCCCGCAGCTTCTTCAGGGCTTGATACACATGCGCCCGGGCGCTGTCTTCGGAGCAGTCCAGGTTTTCGGCAATCTCCCGATAGGCGAGTCCTTCAAGCTGCCGCTGTATCACTGCCGTGCGCTGCCGGAAGGGTAAAGCCCGCAGCGCGTTCAGGAGCACCTGGGCTGTCTCCTGCGAGTGAAACGTCTGTTCCGGCGTTGTCGGATGAACTTTTTGAGAAGGGCTGGACTCGTCCGCGACAAATACTTTTCTATAACGTTGCCGGCCGCGGATATAATT
This sequence comes from Binatia bacterium, assembly GCA_963664395.2. Taxonomy (GTDB): domain Bacteria; phylum Desulfobacterota; class Binatia; order Bin18; family Bin18; genus Bin18. Next base: position 2,284,157 of record OY761159.2, read on the forward strand.
TTTTACGAGATTTGTTGCAATTCGGAAAAGCCAGGCTCGGTGGTTCGCATCAGCTGGAAGGTCGGCATAGGCACGGTAGGCTCGCAGAAAGGTGTCCTGGAATAACTCCTGCGCGTCGTCGCCATTGCCCGTACAGCGGACGAGATAGCGATAGACGGAGCGCTGATGGAGATCGACGATCTCTCCAAATGCGCTCGCCGTGTTACTGAGTTTTTCTGTAGCAGGTGCCATTCCAATTACGTACTTTCGCCTGAAGCAGTCATACCCAGAACCCTGCTGGTAGGGGAGCGAGAATCCCCAGAAAGCAAGTCAGTAAAAACCACGAAATGAGCAATGAGCGATACGCATACATAAAACACACCCTCCGTCTCGTTTATTTCTCTTACGTTCTCTATATAAGACACTGGAGGGTGCGCTGTGTGAAAAAAATTATTGCCCGACAGCAGTCCGGCCCGTATAGTCCATATGTTATGCAGAGCATCGCCACAACGATCGTTGCCCTCCTCGTTCTTGGCGCTCTTGCGAGCACCCTGACCGCGCCGTCTCCCGCCGGCCGGACGAATTTTTTTCCGCTTGCCCTGCGTAACACCTGGACGCATGAAGTAAAATTCTCCGGGGGAGATTATCACTATTATATGACGGAGACGGTGATCCGGGATGATTTTCCGCTGCTTGAAGGCGCGTCATATATTGTTGCCGAGGAGTATGAGCCTTTAACCGACAGAGCGCCTGAGGCGAAAAGCACGGTCGCCTACCTGCGCAAAGACGGCTTTCTCCTCCGCTACCCCTGGCTTGACTCCGAGCATGACAAAGTCTGGGATACAAATCTTGGTGAAGGCATAGAGCGCATCCTGCCCAGCCCCTATACCGGAGAGCGGAGTTGGGAGGCCGGGCTCCGGACCAAGGCCTGGCCGCTTGAGGGCGGTCAGCAGGTGACTGCCTCGGCCCACGCGCGGATCGATCCTGTAGCGGTTCAGGTTCCAGCCGGAACGTTCCACAACTGTCTGCGAGTGGAAACCAGGACAACGAGCAGAGTAGCCGACCCAAGACTCGAGACCACAGAATTCCGCCTCCACTACACCGAGTGGTATGCCCGGGGGGTGGGCTTGGTCAAAGCCATTAGCAGCGAAGGCGAAGGAACGCCGGTCAAGAGCGTCACCGAGCTGGTATCGTATCGGGTCTACGCGCCGTCGGACTAACGTATGACCTGCGCATATCACGGCGCAATTCCTATCCATCGCCACCTTGCGCTTGACTTCCCACTCCGGTTTGCTAGGCAGCAGGGAGAGGGAGGACAGGATGTATCCCAAAGCTATCGAACAGTATTTTGCGCCGACTGATGTTGCAGAGGTGCTGACGCTCCTCCAACAATATGGGGAGCAGGCAAAACTCCTGGCCGGTGGCCAGAGTCTGATGCCGTTGATGAAACTGCGTCTGGCCGAGCCACAGACCATTATTGATCTGAACCAAGTGGCGGCGCTTGACGATATCCGTGAGGAGAACGGTCGCTTGCACATCGGCGCGCTCGCCCGTCATGCTGACGTGGCTACCCATCCGCTCATTCTGCAATCCTATCCGCTCTTGGCGTACGCCGCTCAGAGTATCGGCGATCCGCAAATCCGAAACCGGGGGACGATCGCCGGAAGTCTTGTCCATGCCGATCCCTCAGCCGATTATCCCCCGGCTGTGATAGCCCTGGATGGCCAGTTGGTAGTAGCTAAGGCTGACGGGAGCACCCGAACGGTTGCCGCGGAGGATTTTCTGGCCGGCCCGCTGATGAGCGATATTGGCGCAGATGAATTGGTCACGCGGATTGAAATTCCAGCGCCGGCCGCTCGCTCAGGTGGTGTATACGCAAAGCACAGCCAAGTCGCGGGCGACTTTGCCATTATCAGTGTGGCGGCCCACATCACGCTCGACCCGAGCGGGATATGCCAGCGGGCAACCATCATTGTCGGCGGCGTGATGCCCAAGCCGTGCCGAGCCGGGCAGGCTGCTGGTCTACTGACAGGAAAGGCCATTGACGCTGCGCTCCTGACCCAGGTCGGAGAAGCCGCGGCCGAGGAAGTGGAAACCGAAGATGACGTGAGAGCATCGGCAGCCTACCGCAGCCAGCTTATTCGCGTCTCAGTGCCAGACATAGTTCGCCGGGCCAGCGCCCGAGCAGAAGCGTAAACCCACCCGCCATATCAGAGTGAGGAGAGGGCCGCATGAAACAAAGCATAGGCATAACGATTAACGGCGAAGTCTACGAGGAGGCGGTTGACCTGCGCCTCTTGCTGGTGGACTTCATTCGTGAGGTGGCGGGACTGACGGGCACGCATGTCGGTTGCTCGGTTGAAGGGCGCTGCGGGGCGTGTACGGTTATTCTGAATGGTAAGGCCGTCAAGTCGTGCCTGCTGTTAGCCGTTCAGGCCGATGGGGCCAGGGTGCTGACCGTTGAGGGCCTGGCGAGAGATGACGCGCTCCATCCCATTCAAGACGGCTTCTGGGAAAAGCACGGCTTGCAGTGCGGGTTTTGCACGCCCGGTTTGCTGATGGCCTTGTACGAATTTCTTCAGCACCCCAAGCACTCGGATGAAGAAATCCGCACCGCCATGTCGGGGGTTATCTGCCGCTGTACGGGCTATGTTCATATCGTTGAGGCGGTCAAGCACGCCATCACAACGGTCGAGGCGCTGTCGCCACAAGAGCGCAAAGAATGGTTTCCGGAATGAGTAAACGCGCCCTCCGACAGACATGCAGATGTTGGCACGTTTACTCATCTATAGCGAACAAAGGAGCGCGTCATGGCTACCGCGAATGTTTGGGTCGGCCGATCCATTAAACGCAAAGAAGATCGCCGTTTATTAGTTGGGGACGGGCAGTATCTGCCGGACCTCGTCCTGCCACGTATGGTGATAATGGGCCTGGTGCGCAGCATCTACGCCCACGCAAAAATTACGTCCATAGACACCGCTCAGGCGACTGCCCTGCCCGGCGTGCGGACCGTTCTTACCGGCGCAGATGTCAAACACCTTGGGCCGGTGCTGTCAGATATGAGTACGCCGAATCTGCCCGGCGAGACCAAACGGCCGATCTTCTGGCCGTTATCGATTGACGAGGTGAAATACGTCGGCGACCCGCTGGCCGTTGTGGTCGCCCGCGATAAATACACCCTCGAAGACGCGCTTGAGCTGGTAGACGTTGAGTACGATCCGCTCGATATCGTGCTCGATCCCGAGTACGCTCTCCAACCCGACGCGCCGCGCCTCTATCCCGACTGGGGCGATAATATACTCTACCATCAGCACATTCCCGCCGGTGATCCCGACGCGGCCTTTGCCCAGGCGGACCTGGTCGTCAAGGAACGCTTTCGTTGCCACCGCACAGGGGGACAGCCCATGGAAACCCGTGGCTGTCTGGCAACGTATAACCCAGGCGAGGGTATGACGTTGTGGCTGACCACCCAGCGCCCGCATATTAAACGCCACCTGCTGGCCGAATACCTCAACATTCCACACAGCCAGATGCGGGTGATTATGCCCAAAGACATGGGCGGCGCGTTTGGGACCAAGGCGCCACTTTATCGGGAAGAACTCCTGGCCTGTCACTTGGCCATGAAACTGCGCCGTCCGGTGAAATGGGTCGAGAACCGTCAAGAAAGTTTGATGAATGTGGGCCAGGGCCGGGATCAGATTCATGAGATCGAACTGGCCGTGAAGAAGGACGGCACCATTCTGGGCTTACGAGATAAGATTCTGGCCGATTGCGGCGACGCCCGAACTGCTATTTACGTCGGTTTTGCCATGCCCTTTTTGGGTGCGATGTACCTCATCAACGGTTACGACATTCCCAACGTGGATATCGATCTCACCTGTGTGGTGACCAATAAAGCCTGCCTCACGCCGAGTCGGGCGTTCGGTTCGTTTGCCGGACGCTTCGCGCTCGACCGGGCGGTTGAACTGGCGGCCCGCGCTCTGGAGATGGACCCGGTTGAGATTCGTCTCAAAAATGCCATCAAGACCTTCCCGCACGTTTCAGCGGTTGGCGTCAACGTAGACTCGGGGGACTTTCCCGGCTCGTTTGCCAAGGCGTGCGCCGCGCTGGATTACGACAATTTTCGGAAAGAACAGGCCGAGGCGTGGCAAAACGGACGCTATCTTGGCGTCGGCTTCAGCATGGGGGTGGAAATTTCCGGTGTGCCCTCAGAGGTGCTGGTACCCATGGAACGCCAGCCCGGCTTTGGCGTGGCCGTGGTCCAGTTCGACGCGCACGGCAAAGTTCAGGTGGCCGAGGGCGACTCGCCGCACGGCCAGGGGCATGAGACGACGATCGCTCAGGTCGTCGCCGGCGAACTCGGCCTGTCACCCGAGGATATTTACGTCACCTATGGTGACACCCACTCCGGCCCCTTTGCCGCAGGCACCATTGGTTCACGCGGCGCTTCCTATACGCTCAGCGCCGCGGTGCTGGCCGCGCGCGCCCTGCGGCCCAAGATGGCCAATATTGCCGCCCACCTGCTACATGTCGAGGCCGGCGAGGACGACTTCATCTTCCGTGACGGATACGTCATTTTGGCCAAAGACGAGAGCCGGCGCGTGCCGACTGCCAAGATTGCCGAGGTGGCGCTGCTCTCTCCGACCGAACTGCCGCCCGGTATGGAGGCCGGCCTTGAGCACACCTCCCATTTTGAGGCCGAGACCGCGGGCATGCATAGCTGTAACGTCCATGCAGCCCAGGTCGAGGTGTTTCCCGACACGGGTGAGTATAAAATCGTACGCTATGTTGCGGTGGATGACGCCGGGCAGCCGATTAATCCCATGGTGGTTCGGGGCCAAATCCACGGTGGGGTGGCTATGGGGATAGGCAATGCGTGTATGGAAGAGTTCATCTACGATGAAAACGGTCAGCAGCTCACCACTACGCTGATGGACTACCACATCCCCTCCTCCCTCGATCTCCCGCATATCGAAACCATCGAACACAACGTCCCCTCGCCGCACACCCCGCTAGGCTCAAAGGGGAAAGGCGAGGGCACACCCGGCATGGTACCGGCCGCGGTGGCGAATGCGCTTGAGGACGCCTTGCAACCTTTTGGCGTCAAAATCACGGAACTGCCGCTCACGCCGGAGCGGATTTGGAAGTTGATTCAGGCGGCGCAGTCAAAAAAATAAAGGGTAGGAAGACTTCGTCGTTGCTCCTCGGGAAAACAAGGAGTCTCAGACGCAGGTCGTTCAGTGGACGAAGGAGGGATCAGTATGGCATCGCTGACTGAAAGAGTGGCCATCGTGACCGGGGCGGCGCGGGGGATCGGCCAGGAATACTGCTGTGCCTTTGCACGAGAAGGCGCGCGGGTGGTCGCGGCCGACGTTCTGTCGTGTGAGGAGACCGTCACCAAAGTCCAGGACTCGGGGGGAGAGGTGGTGGCAGTGACCACTGATGTCACGAGCGCCCAGAGCACCGCAGCCCTGGCCGCTGAGACGCTCGAGCGTTTTGGCCGGATCGATATCCTGGTCAATAATGCGGCCCTGTATGGGGGGATGTGGGTCGGCCCGTTCGATCAGATCTCGGAAGCCGACTGGGATCGGATGATGGAGGTAAATGTCAAAGGCATCTGGCTGTGCTGTAAGGCGGTCGTGCCGACGATGAAGGAACAGGGCAAAGGCAAAATCGTTAATGTGTCGTCGAGTACGATCTGGGCCGGTGATCCGTTTGCGCTGCATTACGTCGCCTCAAAGGGGGCGGTGTTTTCCCTCACCCGTGCGCTGGCCAGAGAGCTGGCCGGGACGGGGATTAATGTGAACGCCATCACCCCCGGCCACACCATGACCGAAGCGAGCAAGACGATACTCGACCCCGAAACCTTCGAGCGCTTCCGGCGGCAATCGGTCAAGCGGCAGATTATCAAGCGGAACGAAGAGCCGGCCGACGTGGCGGGTACAGTCCTCTTTTTGGCGTCGGATGCGAGCGACTTTATGAGTGGGCAAACGCTCAATATCGACGGTGGACGGGTCCATTACTAATTGACGGGGCAGCGTGCACCATCCAACGTGGAGGACCTCCCTTTTTTTCTTCTACGTTACATCTTTACCTGCACCGTCACCCCGGTCCGAGCGACCACATTCTTTTTATCAAGGTCCGGCCCGTGCGCCTCACCGTCAACGACATTGTCAGGCATGAGATTTTGCGTGGTCTCTCGGCGCAGAATGACGACCACGTTTGACCGATCGACCAGGGCAAACGGAAATTCATGCCAGGTCCCGACCTTCATCGTAAAGCCAGACGAACCGTCGAACAGGAGCGCCCGGACCTGTTCGAGGTCCGGCATATCGTCCTCACTCGGTGGTGCGAGGACAACGACGAAGGGTTTCCCCTCAAGCGGAATGAAGGTCTGGGTATGCTTGAAATGGCGCTCCATCCACTGGACCCGCATCTCGCGGCGGTCAACGCTGGCCAGGGTGAGCATGGTCTCTTCATCCGACTCAAAGGTCACCGGAGCGTACACGCTGACCTTGCCGTCATAGAAGGCGACCGGCAGCGGCTTGGCCTGCTCATGGATACCGAGTAGTTGTCCGAATGGGGCCACTGTCTCAGGGGTGGCTTGTTCTACGGGAATGTCACGAATCGTTGGAGTTGTCATATGAAACTCTCCTTTGTGGGAGATTGTGCCAAGCCCAAGCCCATTCGACAACCGGATGCGTTCTAGTTCTACCCGAAGGGAATCGATATGCTCTGCGAAGCCCAAAGAAAAAGAAATGAGGGATATCATGGCCGAGACCGATCTGTTTGACATTATGTATTCCTGTCGGAGCATGCGCCGACTCAAGACCGATCCGGTTCCGTTAAAGCTGATTCACAAAGTTATTGAGGCAGGAACCCAGGGACCGAGTGGGGGTGGGGTCCAGGCCTGGCGCTTTGTGGTGGTCACCGAACAGCAGGTGAAGGAGCAGATTGCCGAGATCTATCTGCGCGGCTGGCGCGCTGCGGAAACCAACTATGCCAAAGCTGGACTCACTCTGGAAAATAGTACAAACGTTCGTGCCGCCGCCTATCTGGCCGAACACTTGGCTGAGGCTCCGGTCCTGCTTATCCCCTGTCTCCGCTCGCGCAAGAGTCATGCAGCCCGTCTCAAAGGACCGAACAGAGAAACCTTTCTGCGGATTTTGGGCGGGAGCATCTATCCTGCAATACAGAATATGCTACTGGCGTGCCGAGCCCTCGGTCTCGGTGCCTCGCTGACAACGATTACGACTCTGTATGAGGACGAGATGCGGAACATTCTTGAACTCCCGGACTTTCTGACCACGTACGCGCTGATTCCGATTGGATATCCCAAAGGCAAATTCGGGCCGGTGACAAGACGGCCGGTTGAAGAGGTGACCTGGTTGAATCGATATGGCGAGGCGTTTCCAGGGCTGGGGGATACGGAACGCGTGTAGGGGCAGCCCCCTGTGGCTGCCCGTCCCCTCTGCCCGCCCCACCCCTGGGCGACCACGGGGGGGTCGCCCCTACGCATCTGTTTTCAACTCGGGGAAGAGATCACGCTTGGGCACATGCGCCTTTTTCCAGACCATCACGTTACGCGTATACTGACAGACTAAGGTGCCGTCCTGCTTGACCCCCCGCGTCCCAACTTTGACGATGCCCCACTGCGGCTTGGACTTGGATTCGCGTTTTTCCAGGACTTCCGACTCGGAATACAGCGTATCGCCGGCAAACACCGGATTCGGGAGTGTAATGTTGTCCCAGCCCAAGTTAAAGCCGTTCTCACTCACATCTGCGACGCCGAGTCCGGCAACAATAGCGAGCGTGAGCCCACTGTTAATCAGGCATTGACCGAATTCGGTCTGCTTGCCGTATTCGGTATTAAAATGAATTTGGTTGGTGTTACAGGTCAGCAAGGTGAACCAGGTATTGTCCGTCTCAGTCACGGTGCGTCCCAAGCGACAGCGATAGACATCCCCAATTTCAAAGTCTTCGTAACAACGTCCTTCCCAGCCGGGTTTGACCGCCATAGTACCCTCCTCAACAGAGTGAAATTTTTGCCGCAGTGTACCACATGGCTTCTTCCCTTGGGAGCGCGGCCATCTTGGCCGCGTCTGTGAGCGGGCTAGAAGCCCGCCCTCCCAGGCTGAGGCGACTCTTACCAGCGGTGACTTTTTGGTTTTTGACCCTGCCCGGCTGTGGTTTCCTCTTCTTCGAGAACGGCTAAGACAAGAGCGAGCTGGCCACTCGTTCGGTAGAAAAATCCGGCAAGCAGGACGGGTTTCCGAATATGCTCCTCGGTCAGGAGCGGGGCTAATATCTCCCCATTGATGATACGCAGATTCGGTTTGTGCCGGCGCATATCTCGGAGCACGGAAAGCTCGCTTTGCGCCTTACTCGCGGTATGGAATTCATCGACCTGAAGATAGACCTCGTCGTCTTTGGAAATCCCGAAGGCTAAGAGGTCGCCATGCCTGCCAGGATCACCAGTCGGAACGAAATAGAGCTTCCCGCTGAATCGGACTCGCAGAGGAGTGCCTTCAGCGGCAGACTCTGACGGGAGAGAGAGCAAAAGGATGAACACCCAGACCAGGAGGCTCAGGAGGCTCAGGAGGCTCAGGAGGCTCAGGAGGCTGAGATGTCGCATAGAGTGCCTGAACATCGGGAATATCCTGTGGTCGTGTTAGTCCGTACTTTCTCTTCCAGCCTCTATACTTCCCTTATCCTTACTTGGGATTCCCTGACAGGGAGAAGCGCAAGGCTGTTGGGCCGGAACCATTGGGAGCAGGACAGTGAAACAGCTTCCTCGCCCAACGCTGCTATCGACACTGATCCGCCCCTCATGAGCGAGCACGATTGAACGCGCTAATGCCAGGCCGAGACCACTTCCTCCTCGGTTTTGGGCGTGGCTTCGGGCCGGGTCACTGCGATAGAAACGATCAAAGATATGACGCTGCTCCTCGGGTGCAATGCCGGCCCCAGTGTCGGTGACTGACAGTTGCGCCTGTGTCCCCGACGGTTTCAGTGTCAGCGTCACAGTCCCGCTATCCGGTGTGTATTTAATAGCGTTCTCACCCAGGTTGAACATGAGCCGAAACAACATGGTCTCACTGCCCCGCGTCCATAGTTCCGTTGGCGCGGCAGTCTTCAACGTAATGTGAACTGTCTCGGCCAGCGCGTACAGCGCTGTACAGACGTCTCGCAGGACCGCTGTGAGATTGACCGGGGTACGCGCGATATTCATATTGCCGCTGTCAGAGCGGGCCAGAAAGAGCAGGTCCGTGACGAGCGCGCTGAGGCGGTCAACTTCTTCAAGGCAACTGACCAGGACGTGGCGATATTCATCCGGTGTTGGAGGAGAGCGGAGCGCAACCTCAATCTCCCCTTTGAGAATGGTAAGCGGCGTACGCAGTTCGTGGGCGGCATCTGCGCTAAAGTGCCTGACTGCAGCAAACGCACGTTCCAGCCGAGCCAGCATGGCGTTCAATACCGCGGCCAGACGGCCGAGCTCGTCCGTACTGTCCGCGGCCTCGATCCGGCGCGAGAGGTCTTCCGCCTCTATTGCCCGGGCCGTATTAACCATTGCATCCACAGGGGCCAGGGCGTGTCGTGCCAGAAACCAGCCGCCCACTCCCGCCCCCCCGAGTGCCAGCGGGATGAGTCCCAGGAGAATCAAGAGAAAGCGAGAACGGGCCGTATCCGCACTCTCAAGGGGCATGGCGACCTGAACGAGATGAATCATGCGGCCGCGCTCAATAACCGGCAGCGTCAGCAGCCGGACCGGTATCCCCTCCCTCTCTTCCCCCCTAGAAGGAGGAGGTAAGGTGATGGTCTGATAGGTTTCCCGGCCTTGCCGGGCGTTTGACTGCGCTTCCGGGCTGAGTGGGAATTGCATGCGGGAGCGCGGCACAACACGTGGGTCCGGACGGCCCAATGGATCAAGTAAACGAAAGAACCGAGCGGCCGGCCCGGAACCAAGAGGACCAAGCGGGCCAAGCAGCGCCTCTAAAGCTGCACCTAAATCACGTCCTGTCGGTGGGGGACGCCGGACCGAATCGGCAATGGACACTGCGACAGATTTAAGCGAGGCATCAATATTGTCGCGCAACCCTCGGTCGAGGAGAATGAAGGCGGCTGCCCCGAGGAGGACCAACATCCCGGTCAGGAGAGCCGTATACCAGAGCGTCAGGCGGGCACGCAGGCTGGTTGGCAAGCGCATTATACCTCGGGCTCCTTTATGACATAGCCAACCCCGCGCACCGTATGGATCAGTTTGATAGGAAAATCAGCGTCAATCTTTTTCCGGAGATAATTGACATACACATCAATCACATTGGTAAAGGTGTCGAAATCCACGCCCCACACATGCTGGGCGATTATGACGCGGCTGAGCACACGACCGGGTTGACGCAAAAAGAATTCGAGCAAGGCAAACTCTTTTGCGGTCAGTTCAATCCGGGTTCCCGCGCGCCTGACCTCGCGCGAGGCCAGGTCGAGTTCCAAGTCCGCCACGGTCAAGGTAGAGGGGGACAATGGGCCGCCCCGACGCAGTAAGGCCCGAATCCGGGCGAGCAGTTCTTCAAAGGCAAATGGTTTGGTCAGATAGTCATCCGCGCCTCGGTCCAGCCCTGCGACTTTATCCGCAACCGTGTCACGAGCGGTGAGCATCAGGACCGGAACGCGGAGTTTGCGCGGCCGCATCTCCATCCGCATTTCCATCCGCATCTCCATCCGCATTTCTTGGAGGACGCTCAATCCATCCCGCTTGGGCAGCATGACGTCCAAAACGACCAGATCGTACTCGTGGTCGAACGCCTGGGTGAGCCCGACCTCGCCATCTGGAGCGATATCAACACTATAGCCCTCGGCCTCAAGACCACGGCGGATAAAACTGGCGACTTTTACTTCGTCTTCAATCACAAGGATACGCACGAGCTTGCCTCGCATTTGCCTCAGGTTCACGAACAGCTTGAATGGGCATATTGTAGCAGAGATGCCCATAAGACCCAGCCTGTCCCCTCTGAAAATGGTCCGCCATCTGCCCCGGTTTGCGAAGCTGTTCTGGCGGCTGTTCCGAGACCGGCGTGTCCCGTTCCGGGCCAAGGCCGTACTGGGTGGAGCAATATTCTACTTGGTACTGCCCACGGATTTGCTGCCCGATATCCTGCCTTTCGTTGGCGTTGTCGACGATATTACTGTCCTGTTCCTTGCCGGCCGCTGGTTTCTTTCCTTGTGTCCACCGAACGTGGTACAGGAGCATGTGAGGACATTGAGTAAGGAAGCCGCGGGTTAATATCTATTTGTATTGTCAACAGAAGTATCGAGAATGACCTCTGATTGAATTTGAGATTCTCGATACTTCTTAAGGAGTGACCTATGACATATCGCCCAACCCTGATGAGTACGCGAGGTATGATTTCGACCGAACACTATCTGTCCGCCGAAGCCGGCATGCATATTCTCCGTGCCGGGGGCAACGCGTTTGATGCTGCCGTAGCCGCAGCGCTAGTCGAAGGCGTGCTCAACCCCCATATGCATACGTTCGGAGGCGAACTGTCCGCACTCGCGTACAGCGCGGCGGATAATAAAGTTTTCTCGATTAATGGCAATACCGTTGCTCCCAAAGCGGCCACGCTTGAGTGGTTTCAGCAGCAGGACCTCACGCTCATTCCAGCCCGCGGAGTCCTGGCCGCCGGGCCGTGTGCGGCTCCGGACGCCTTCATTTCTGTTCTGCAACGCTTTGGTACCTGCAGCTTTGCCCAAGTGGTTGAATCTGCGCTGGAACTGGCCGAGGACGGTTTTCCCATGCACCGCGCCTTACGTGGACCGGCGCCGGCCTATCTGAATATGGATTTTTCGATTGCCGGGAATGCCGAGCATTTCAGGAAACACTGGCCGTCTTCAGCAAAAGTCTATCTGCCGGACGGACACTTACCCGATGTGGGTCAAGTCATTACGAATCCGGACCTGGCCCGCACGTTCCGTCGCCTTATTGCGGCAGAAGTAGGGGCGGCTGGTGATCGTCTGGACGGTCTCACCGCCGCCCGTGCCGAGTTTTATGAAGGGCACATCGCTCAGACCATAGCGGCCCATGCGAAAGAACAGGGGGGACTGCTGAGCGCAGAAGATTTAGCCGACTTTCATATTCAGATCGAAGAGCCGACGACTCTCAATTATCGTGGCTATGATGTGTATAAGTGTGGCCCCTGGAGCCAAGGCCCGGTGTTTCTGCAGCAACTGGCCCTGCTTGAAGGTTTTGATCTCAAGGGGATGGGCCTGAATAGTGCGGATTATATTCATACGGTCACAGAAGCAGCCAAGCTTGCCTTTGCCGACCGTGAGCAATACTACGGCGACCCGAATTTTACAGATGTTCCACTGGAAGGACTCCTGTCCAAAGACTATGCGTCCAGGCGGCGTGGGCTGATCGATAACGGCCACGCGTCGCTTGACCAGCGGCCAGGCAATCCGCGGACTGGAGCCGCGTTGCTTGAAGGGGAAGACATCTTTGCGGCGCGGAATTGGGGTCCGGGGACCGTCTATGTGGCGGTGATCGATAAGGAGCGTAATATGGCTTCTTTTACTCCGAGCGGCGCCTGGATTCCTTCCTCCCCGGTGATGGACGGACTCGGCTTCCCCCTGGGGACACGAGTCCAGACGTTCTTCTTGGATGCAAAGCATCCCAACGCATTGGTACCGGGGAAACGTCCGCGTACCACCCTGACTCCGACCCTTGTGATGCGAGATGGAAAACCCGGTATGGTTTTTGGCACGCCGGGCGGAGACCAGCAAGATCAGTGGACGTTGCAATTCTTTCTGGCGGTCGCGGATTTTGGAATGGACGTACAGGCTGCCATAGAAGCCCCACGGTTCTCGACTGCCCATTTCCCGACGAGTTTCTATCCGCACAATTGTGTTCCCGGCCTCCTGCGGGTCGAGGATCGTATTGCTGCAGACATCCGTACTGAGCTCGAAGTGCGCGGACACAAGCTCCAAGTCAACCCAGCCTGGAGCGAAGGAGATGTGCTGGGTATCCGCATTGACGCTACGCATGGCACGCTGCACGGGGGCGCTGATGTGCGCGGGGAACAGAGCAAACGGATGCCATCGTATGTTGTTGGATGGTAAGTTTTCCTTGGGTTGGGAGATTTTTCTTGTGTCTCTCCTCACCGCTTGCCATATCTATGTATTAGAAAAGCTAAGATTAAAATTTAGCTCTTGACTCTCAAAGCGAGAGTGCTAGGTAAGTAGTGGTAGTGTGCGTGGGAGGCGCGTGGCGAGGGCAACATCGTCCACCAGACTGAAGACGGGAGGACATCTGCCATACATGCGAGCTCGGGAGCAACATCTCGGCTCTATTCTTCTTAGTCGAAAGATTCGGCTTTCTCCATCCACCCAACCCCCCTATTCAGACACGATTCCCTCTCTTCTCTTAAGTCCTCGAAAAGCACCGACTATTCGGACTGTTGGCGTCTTTTCTGGTCTACAAATCGTTGCAGAGCCACGTCCGCCGCCAACGAGAAATACTATGAGGAATGCCTTTTTCGTAAACCCAAAAAATTGGAGGAGTGGAATTATGCAACTGCCAGTGCACATCGTCTCTCGCGATCTTTATCTTTCCAATCATCTGGAGACAACCATTCATGAGAAAGCAAGCAAGCTTGACACCTTTTATAGTCGCATTACACGCTGCCGAGTCGTTATTGAATCCCCGACGCACCATCACTGGAAGAGTAAATCCTATAAAGTGCGGATTGACCTGAGCGTGCCTGGCGCTGAGCTTGTTGTGAACCACCACGAAAACCAGGACTTAAAAATCGCTATCCGAGACGCCTTTGAGGCGGCCAAACGTCAGTTGCAACACTATGCCCACCAACAACGCGGTGATGTGAAGGCGCATTCCGCAATGGCAGAAGCGTGGCATTAGAACGAATGCCATGCCGCCACTGTTTCCTTAAGGAAAGGAAAAGCTATGGCCGAGGGATTTCGCAAGATTGTGTGCCCCATCTATTTGGATGAAACATCGCCCCAAATGTTATCGCATGCGCGCCACTTCGCCCAACTCGGAGATGGTACCATCTATCTCCTGCATGTCGTGCCAACTGATGAGCTCCATCTGCTGCGCAAGATCTATAGGCCGGACCAAAGTGGGGGGGCGGATATCAGTACGGCAGAACGGGTTGCTCGTGAACAACTAGAGGCTGTTGCTCAGGAGCATCTAAGCGACACCCGGTATGCCATTCTGACCCAATTCAACAGCAATCCGGCTGCCGGAATTCTTGAAGCACAAAAAGAAATAGACGCTGACCTCGTGGTTATGGCCTCGCACGGCCGAACCGGCCTTGCCCACCTCATTCTGGGCAGCGTTGCCGAAAAGGTGGTCCGGGAGTCGGCCTGTCCGGTGTTGACTATTCGTCAAGGAGACGAAGAGGGGGCCACGTCTTCGTTCCGGAAAATCCTTGTTCCGGTGGATATCGCCGAGCGGTCAGCGACTGCCCTCAGGTGTGCCAGGCAGATTACGGAACAGGATGGGGGAACAGTCTATCCACTGCACGTTGTTCCGACTGAAGACATCTACCTCCAACGCGACGTCTACCGGCTTCAGGGAGGAGAAGGAACGAATCTTGTACAAGCGGAAAAGGTGGCCAAAGAGCGGTTAGCGGAAATCTCGCATACCTATCTTGAGGGCGTCCGATACGAACCTGTTGTCCATGTGAGCGGCGACCCGGCCCGCACTTTCCTTGAAATGGAAAAAGAAGTCGGAGCGGATTTACTGGTTATGGCGACGCATGGATTTACCGGCCTGTTTCACCTCTTGCTCGGCAGTCTGACCGAAAAAATGATGCGCGAAGCCGGCTGCCCGGTATTAGCCCTTCACCAGTAGCTGAGAGAAAGAGCGACTGTGCTACAGAACATAAGAAAAGGGGCACGAGATGAAGGATACGGCCTATAAGATCGTGAGTGAATCTCTGCAAGACGAGCTACGGGCTATTGATTTTTACTTGCTTGCCGCAGATGTGGCGCCCACTCCAGCCGCTCGCCTTGCAGCCCGGCAGTTCGCCAGAGAAGAGGAGCAACATTTTGACGACCTCGTAGAGTGGATTGAGTGGGAAGACGATCCGGAATTACGAACAGTCTTACAAAATATTCATCTCCTCCAGTACGATACGTCACCCCAAACCGATGCAGTGCGACACTGGGTAGAGTTATGTCGCCAGCAGGAGGTCTCCGATCCCGTGCGGATGCTCTTTGAGATAGCGCTGGCGAAAGAACAAGAGTCGCTCGGGCACTATCATACCCTGGAGCACAAAATAACAGAGCCGCTGGCCCGTCGTGTGCTGCACGCAATCTGCCGGGCTGAAGAACAGCACAAGCGGTTCCTGGAAGAGCAGTATCAGCGGCTATTATCTGAGCATGAGGAGTCCACGCAGTCCTGGCATTAGAGGGACAGGGGCGTGTCCCGCGTCTGCATACGTGGATAGTAGAAATGTCTAGGAAAAAGAATAGCCTTTAACGAGTCCGAAATTCGTTGAGCCGAGTATGTGTGACAAGCTGATCAAGCGTTCGTAACGTAAAGACTTTTCCTCGTGTCGCTAACAGTAATTTCTTCATATCTTCCCGCCTGACCCCAAAACCGCGCCCGGCTATACAGGCGACAACCTCAAACCTGGGCTGGCCGCTCGGGCTGCCCTGTCTGCTGATTGTATCGAGGTGTTGCACCCGGGTAACCTTATCTCGGGCGGTTCCATCATCTTCCGTAACTTTAGCTTCAATGACAACATGCGGATTGTATTCATCGGGGACGATGAAGTCTGGCGTTTGATCAAAGCCCGCGATCTTCTCCGCTCGTTTCGGCTGCCTTGAATCTATCCCAGACTGATCCAAGACTTTTTCGATTGCAGATTCGAGAAGGTTGCCGACCAACTCAGAAACCGAGTCACGATGTCCGGCAAAAGGGCGGCCTAAAAAACGTTCGTACAGCAACATCGCATACGGAACCCCCAACCGGGATAAACTCCGGACGGTGATCAAGCCCTCTTGGGAATCTGCCTTCTGCAAGCGGTGGATCTTATCCTCTTCCGTTTGGGGAGCAGGGAGATGAAGCAGTTCACACGCGACTGCCACAAGGGCTTCAACACGAGGCGCAGTCGTCTTTGTAAGGTGAAGCGGTGAGAGGGGGTTTGCACGGATTTTCCGGTCAATACTCCTTGCAAAATTCTAGGAAATCTCGACCCCCGTTCGCCGTGCTGCCACATATGCCCACTCCGGTGGAGTAAAGCCGAGCATAGTCCGTAAAACAATGAACGTTAGAGGAGTCTGACGGACGGTTGCCAAAACAGCTTCGCTTTGGAGCCGGTCGAAACCGTTGGTCGCTCTTTTGAGCATCTCGTACGCCCGCTCAAACTGTGGATAGTCGAGGAAATCGTCCCCTTTGGGGAGGACGAGAAACTCCGACTCTAAGCTTGAGAAAATCGCATCGACATAAGGCTTCGGATTTGCTTCAATCTCATCAAGAGAAGCCTCAAAAGGATACTTCATACGGAGGACCCTCAGCTTCCTTCACCCGTACTGTCCGTTTCCCTGAAATACGAGAAAGATCGTCCGGGAGATATTGTTCAACCTTCTCGATCCCTCCGAGGTTCTGCACTGCCTGAGAGATGCGCTGTAGCTTTTCTCCGGTCTTTCCCTCTTTCTCCCATTTGCCCCGGATATGCCAGATAGCAAGGCGAATCAAATGCCCATAGGCAATGCACCGAGCATCACCACGAGTCGGCTTATGGCCGCCATTCGTAAGTTGTTCCAGGTCGTTTTCGACTAAACCGGCAATCTTCTTAGGGGTTGAAACAAGCGTTCGACGTGCGATGCGTCCGGTTGAGCGGCATACAAAGACTGTATCAACGATTGAGGACCCCGTTCCACTAATATGAATCGAAGCGCTCATTTCAGCAGGACATGCCAGGGAAGCGGAACATACGAGTCCCGCGTCGAGAATTGCAACTGAAAGAGGGTAATAGGCTTCGAGCGTATTGTGGTGGTATGTAAATGCAAGTGGCGCTCCTGGTTTGAGCGCCGTAGCCATACGAGACCAGACTGAAGTGAGTCCTTCAGTGAAGTGGTCCAAGTCTCGTTCCATGGTGATATTGCCTGTCAATTCGTTTTTGTGTCGCGTTGTCCGATTTTGAAAAACCCCTCCAGTCACGAGACGGCGGAGCCAGACATAACAGAAGTCCATCAGCTCGGCGTATTGAACATTGGCAAAATAAGGGGGGTCCGTAAAAACAGCATCAAGGGATTGAGGAGGAAGATCTATCTGCGTTGAACTCGCACAGTGCAAAGCGACGGTCCGGCTCCTCTTGCCCTCTCGTTTTTTTCCAATCCACTCGTCAGCAATAGGAATCCGTATCTTCCGACCATTCTGGAAAACAACCTCGAAAGGATGCTCACAGTACTGCTTGGCCTTGAAGAATTTTTCGACAATATTGGACCACCCTCCACTTCCAATATTGACTCTTGCTTTCTCTTTCATGAGGCCGAGAAAACTGGATTCGCAAGAGATCAGCCCCACGGGGAAACCGTGAACCGAAAAGATGTCAAGAGATTTCAGGGCATAGGTATCATAGCGACAGAGCATATTTTGATAGCGGAGTAAGTCTGAGAGGTTTGTAGCTAACGCCCCTCTGAGGCGTTGATCCTCCTGCTGGGCAATAGCGCGGCAGGCGAGCTCAAGACTGAGTAGCTGCCTCTTATTAAACATCTCCCTGTAACGTGAGTATCCCCACCTGTGGAGACGGTCTGTCTCGTCTCCCGCCGGTATTTGATTATCCGGTATGTAGTGTTGTTTGCTGTTCCTCAAGATTTTTTCTGCCTCTCCATACTTCGAGAGGTCGCTGGGAGCGGCCTTCTTAAAAAAACGTCCCTGATGAGTGGCTCGGCAGCGTGAGCAATAATACTCGATGGCGAACATGCGATGCTTTGGCGGGCCGTCGGATTTCTGGGGATAGACATTCACAGTCCCGCAGTCAGGACAGGCGCAGCGACTACGAGCGGCAGGTCCTTTGAGGATAAGAGGCGTCTGACATTGAGAGCAGCTTCCCAGGGCATTGCGGTCTTCCTCCTCATGTAACTCTCCACAGGATGGGCAGACCAGGACATTTTTCGGATGCCTGCGATTTTCTGCTAAGAGGTAGCCGGGAAAGAGATCAAACACGCGCGCACAGTTGCCGCACTGGTGCGTCTTAACCCAGAGGAAATATTTGACGCTTGCATCTTCCTTTCCGCAGAGAGTACATTCCGTTTTGTAAAAATCTCCTATTTCAGTCTCCAGTAACTGTCCTATTTCAGCAGCAGCTTCCCTGTATTGGTGCAGGTCAAGTTCCTCCATTTCCTGTTTGACGATCCAATACGCCATTGGGTTTATGTCATAACCGAAGATGCTACACCCCATCCGATTCGCTTCAAGAAGAGGAGTACCTCCTCCCATAAAAGGGTCTGCTATTTTTATGCCTTCAAGGTCGTGGGATTCGTAAAAGGTCTCTTGGACAGTGCCTGCTACAAATTCGGATAATAAAAGCGCACGAAAAAGGGTGCCGGGCCGCCGCGCAAACCACTTATGGACTGCTATGATCGGTCTATAGTTTTGTTGGATTTGCTTTTCCCTCAACGCGAGGCCAGAAACGAAGGCGACATCAAATTGGCGCTCTATTCCTCGGCAGAGTGAGAGCGCTTTCTGTGAGGGCCCTTCGGAGAATAAGTTCGCCTGTCCTTGAACTGCCACGGCTCGTTTCGTTTCCAATATAGGTTATCGTCCAATAAAGACTATCACGATCAATACAGAATGGCGCTCCCACTCCCCCCACCGTCCTCCGGGTCAAAACTCCATTTCTCTGACATCGTCCGCAATATGGAGGGAGGCGGCCGTCGCTGCCCGTACTTCGTCGAGCGTGATACCCGGCGCAAGTTCTTTCAAGACAAAACCTCGGGCGGTCACTTGAATCAAGGCTAAATTTGTCATTACCCACGAGACACACTTGCGGGCGGTGAGGGGATAGGTACATGCAGGGAGGAGTTTTGACTCCCCTGCCTTTGTGGTGTGATGCATCACGACAATCAGCCGGCGTGTCCCGGCGGCAAGATCCATGGCTCCCCCAATTGAACCGGCCCGCATATGGGGGGCTTTCCAGTTTGCCAAGTCGCCGTTTGCTGCGACCTGAAAGCCACCGAGAATGACCGTGTCCACATGTCCCCCGCGGGCCATGGCAAACGCCTCTGCACTATCAAAGAAGCTGGCTCCCGGTTGCAGTGTCACAAGTTGAGAACTGGCATTATAGAGATCAAGGTCCGCTTCCCCGGCAGCGGCAAGCGGACCATAACCCAATACTCCGTTCTCAGCATGGAGCGTCACGTCGTCAGCAATAAAATCCGAGACCAAGGTAGGCATGCCGATGCCGAGGTTCACATAGTGGCCGGACTCTAAGAGGCGAGCCGCGCGTAGGGCCATGAGCTCCGGCGTGAGGCCGCTTGCGGGTCCAGCTGGCGGTGCTGCTGTTTTGACCGTCCGGCCGTGTGTTCGCATGAGTTCGAACACGCGCTCACGTTCGAGCGGTTTTTCACGCAGTACAAGCCGGTTCACAAATATGCCTGGGGTAGCAATCGCCTCTGGATCAAGCTGGCCTGGCTCGATAATGTGATCGACCTCAGCGATAGTGACCGCAGCCGCCGAGGCAAACGGTGGGTTAAAATTGCGAGCCGTCCGGCGGTAGATCAGGTTACCAGCCGTATCGGCTTTATACGCTCGAATGAGGGCAAAGTCGGCTTGGAGTGCGGTTTCCATGAGATATTCTCGGCCATGAAAGATCCGTTTCTCTTTCCCTTCCGCGACGACCGTTCCAACCCCGGTAGGAGTGAAAAACGCCGGAATGCCCGCTCCAGCAGCTCGAATGCGCTCTACTAATGTTCCCTGGGGGACTATTTCAAAGGCGACTTCACCCCGTCCAATCTGCTCAGACAGCGGCGTTGTGCGGTAGGCATAGCCACCGAAGGAAGCGATCAGTTTCGAGATCTGGCCGTTTTCGGCTAGAACCTGAGGAGAAAGTGGCCCGAATCCAGGGGAGTTGCAGATAATGGTGAGGTCTCTCACTCCGGTGTCTTGCAGGGCAAAGAGCAATTCATGCGGCCATCCCTGGAGCACGCCGAACCCGCCTATGAGAATACTCGCTCCATCCCGGATATCAGCAATAGATTCGACCGCGGAGTAGCGAGCCTTTTGCACACTCATACAAGCCTCATAACAAATGGGAAAAATTCGAGCTGACCGCTCGGTCAGGTTGATCTTCGGTTCTCCGCCTCGTAGTATAGCCCATCAGGTCGGTACGCGCTCAAGAGGGAGAGCGGGTCGGGCTGACTGAATAGCGTAGAGGAAGGACAAACAGTGGCTGCCCACCCAGTGTGGCTCTCAAAAGGCGCCCTTCAGGGGGAAACAAATCCGCTCGTGACATTTCATTATCCACTCGCCTTTACCATTATCGGCCAAGAAGCCGAAGCCGCGCTGACTGTGGCGGTGGAAACCGCGCTTGATGCTATTAGTGCGGAAGACCTTGCGTACATGGAGAAGGTCCTGAATTTTGTGACAGCGCAGAAAAAGAGCGGAAAAGTCCCGCCGCCGCGCCGTGACTATCAACCGGTTGGAACAATGGCAACTGGGGCAACTGGGGCAACTGGGGCAACCGGGGCAACCGGTCGAATCTGTGACCTGTGTGAGATGGCCCATTACACGCAATGGTATGCCGAGTTTTACTCCCCCTTCCGTTTCACCATTCTCGACTGCGATTCCTGTGACGTGCCTATTGCGGTCCTTGGCGAGCACCGAGTCGATGTTCGTCTGGAAGAGGTTGCGTTTATGGAAGATGCCCTCAATGTTGTGGCCGAACAAAAGTATGCCGGGAAATTCCCGAAGTGGATGTTCGACCACAATATGCGGCAGATTCCGGATCATTATCATTTTCATGTCCGCCCGTTGCTCTGGTAAGGCGGGGGGAGGGAAGTTGTGACTATGCAGGCGGTGTTGCTACTCGGCCCGGGGAAGATGACCTGTCAAGAATTACCCGTGCCGGAACCAGGGCCTGAAGATGTCGTGCTGAAGATCGGGTCTGCCCTGACATGTGGAACGGATCTCAAGGCTTTTTTGCGTGGCCATCCCAAGATGCCTCCACCGACCCGTTTTGGCCATGAATACTCCGGAACGATTGCCGCGCGCGGGGCGAATGTCAAAAACTTCCGCGAGGGCGACGCTGTGATGCTCGCGCCAACCGGCCCATGCGGACTCTGTTTTCATTGCCAACATGACCAGGAAAACCTCTGCACGTCACTCATGGCGACCATGGCATTTGGCGGCTATGCGGAATATGTCAGCCTCCCCGGTCGGATCGTCAGATCCAATATGTTCGAGAAGCCAAAAAGCCTGCCCTTTGTTGAGGCAGCTCTGTTGGAGCCGGTGTCGTGTGTGGTCTTTGGATTACAGCAGGCGACCTTTACGCCCGAAGATACCGCAGTGATTATTGGTGCAGGGGGCTTTGGACTGTTGCACCTCATACTCTTGAAAATGTTGGGGATGGAGCGTGTCTACATGGTGGCCAGGAACCCGGACCGGGCCAAAGTCGCGGAAGAGCTTGGCGCATATCATGTGATTGCCCGTCCGGCTGAGGAAGCCCGCGAAGAAGTCTTAGCGGCCACAGATGGTCGCGGTGCTGACCTTGTCATCGAGTGTACGGCCCAGCCGAGTGTCTGGGAAGAATCCCTGTTCTTTGCCCGTCCCGGAGGCCAGGTCATTCTCTTTGGCGGCTGTCCGCAGGGAACCAAGGTTTCGCTGGACGCGACGCGACTGCACTACGATCAGATTCGTCTGTCGAGTCCATTTCACTTTAACCCGGCAGCTGTGCGCAAAGCGTCTGAGTTGCTTATATCCGGACAGATCCCAACCAAATACTTGATTAGCGGTCGCTACCCACTTGTTGACATAGGCCAAGCGTTTGATCGCATGCAGCGTGGCGAGGGGATCAAATACGAAGTCGTACCCTGAGGGCGAAAGGCTGCCATGAAAATTGTTACCCCAAACGAAGCCGTCCGGGCTATCCCCGACGGCAGTATCGCGATCTTCCCCCACAGCTGTGTCGAACCTACGACCTTCTATACGGCTTTCCAGCAAGAGGTTGAGCGCTTCAGCAACCTGACCGTGTATTCCGGGCTGGCGTTTGGAAAATATCCCTTTCTGGATAAGGGCTTAGGGACAAATTTTCGCTATATGACCTGGCAGGCTGCGCCACAGCTTCGTCGCTTGTTCAAAGAAAACGACCCGCGCAAGGTTGGGTTTGTACCCATGCGGTTCAGCGAGATCACCAGCATCGTGAACAAAAACGGCATTATCAAGCCGGATGTTGTTGTGACCCAAGTCTCGCCGCCCGACCAGGACGGAACGGTCAGTTTGGGTATTTCTGTCAGCATCTACCAGGACTTTATCGATAGCGCGAAAATGGTGATCGCTGAGATTAATACCAATATGCCGGCGACGCATGGCAACAGCCGGGTTCCAGTTGAGAAAATTGATCTGGCCATAGAGTCTTCCGAACCACTTGGGACCTATCGCACGCCACACCAAAGCGCGCGCGACTCCAAGATCGTTGACCACGTCCTCGATTTGGTACCTGACCTGGCCTGGGTCCAGCTCGGTGTGGGCTCTGTCCCCGATGCAGTGTTGGGTCGATTAGCAGAAAAACAAGGGGTGAATCTCTACTCAGGCATGCTGTCACAGGGGTTGATCCAGTTTCTTGACAGGGTGAAACATACACCCAAGATTCTCACTGGTGAGCTGGCCGGCGATCAGGACTTCTTTGACTTTTGCGGACGCAACCCGCTCATACAAATGGCGACCGTCGATGTCACGCATAATATTCTGGCTTTGGCAAAGCTGCCGCGCTTTGTCTCAATCAATTCTGCGGTGGAGATCGACCTGCACGGGCAGAGTAATGGCGAGACCATTGGACCGGTGCAGATCAGCGGCGTAGGCGGCAGCCTCGACTATGTTGAAGCCGCAGCGCTGGCTGAAGACGGCGTATCCATCATTGCGCTGCCGTCAACGACCGAAGACGGCAAGCGTTCCAAGATCGTGGCTAGCCTGGCCCCCGGCGCCGTTGTCACCACGCCACGTTTTTGCACCGACTACATTGTGACCGAATACGGCATCGCCCGTATGAAAGGCAAAGACCTCCGGGGGCGGGCCGAAGCCCTCGTCGAAATCGCCCACCCGGATTTTCGACCTGAGTTGGAACAGCGTCTGGGATAGAAACTTTTCCGCATACATGCGGAACCTCAGGTTCCCCGGCCCGCGCCTTTTTTCTCTTTAGCCTGTTTGATACTCTCAACCCTTCGCTGGCGCTGCTGCCAGTCAGGAACCAATCTGTTTGTGAGGGGATGATTATGATTGAACGGGCCGCTATTCTGAGCACGGGGGATGAAATCACTACTGGCAAAGTGGTTGATACGAACTCCAACTACATTGCGGATAAACTCATTGAAGCCGGATTGGACGTTGCCTCGATTGTCACGGTTGGGGACGTTTCGGACCGGATTATATGGGCCTGGGAACAGGCCATGGTTCACGCCGACGTGATCATTTCCACTGGTGGTATTGGACCAACGGCGGATGACCTCACGACTGAACTGGTCGCCAAGGTTGCCGGAGTCGGACTGACCTTCTCTGAAGAAGTCGCAGAGAATATCCGGCGGATCTTCGCTTCGCTCAACCGCACCATGCCGGAGAATAATCTCAAGCAGGCGCAGTTCCCCGCAGGAGCGACCATCATTCCGAATCATCTCGGAACTGCGCCAGGCTATCGCCTGGAACTGGACACACCCCAGGGGCGGAAGCATCTGATCGTCCTGCCGGGTGTCCCGCGCGAGATGAAACCTATGATGGAAGAAAGCGTCATGCCCTGGATTGGTGACATGCGGGGCGGGGGCGATGTCTTTCTGACCCGGACGTTTCAGACGTTTGGCATTAGTGAGTCCGGACTGGATGAACTGGTGTCTGGTGTGATTGCCGAAGACGAGGGAAAACTGGCCTTTCGGGCCAACTTCCCACAAATTTCCATGCGCGTGACTGTCAGGGGGAAAGAAGGTGAGGTTGAGCAGCGGGTCGAAATCTTGGCCCAGCGGCTGCGTGAGAAAATCGGCGCGTATGTCTACGGTGAGGGTGATGTCAGCATGGAAGGCGTCGTCGGGCAGCTCCTCAAAGAGCAGGGGAAAACAGTCGGCTTTGCCGAGGCGTGCTCGGGTGGCTTGGTCAGTCATCGTCTGACGAATGTGCCGGGCAGCTCGAATTATTTCCTGGGCAGCATCATCGCCTACTCAGACAGTGCAAAAACCCAGCTCCTCGATGTCAACCCAGCTACGCTGAGTCAGCATGGTGCGGTCAGCGAGGAGACAGTCAAGGAGATGGCCAGCGGCGTCCGTACTCGTCTGGGAACCGATATTGGTGTGGCGCTAACAGGGATTGCCGGACCGGACGGCGGCACCCCGGACAAGCCGGTTGGGACAGCCTGCCTGGCGCTCTCCATGGACGGAACGCTGGTGTATCGGCAATATAAACTGTGGGGCAATAGAGAGTGGATTAAAACTTTAACCTCGCAGTTGTCACTTGACTGGGTGCGGCGTGCTCTCCTTAAAATTCCTATTGTAGAATCGGGGTTTATACGCCGCTAAAAAAGAGGAGGACCCCTGTTGATTCGCGCTTTCATCGCAGCTAATCTAGCTTTGTCAGTAGGCGAAGAAATGGCGAAGGTTCAAGCTATTCTACAAAAATCGAAAGGTGATATCCGCTGGGTCAAACCACAGGGATTTCATCTGACGTTTCAGTTTCTTGGGAATATTGAGCAGACTCAAGTTGATCCTATCCTCACAGAATTACGAGCAACCGCGCGTCTCCAACCTCCGTTTCGAGTGCGAACGCAGGGACTCGGCGTTTTTCCTTCACTGAAGCGCCCGCGGGTGCTGTGGGCAGGTCTGACCGGCCAAGGATTAAAAGAGCTGAATACAAAAATCGAGTCGGCTCTGGGCTCACTTGGCTTTCCAGCCGAGGGCCACGCGTTTCGCCCTCATATTACCCTTGGCCGGGTCCGCTCCCAGCGTGGCTGGGATCAAGTACTGGAACGAGTCAAAGAATATCTACAGTACGATTTTGGTGAAAGCCTCATCGACACGGTGACGTTGTATCAGAGTGATTGTGAGCCAGGTGGAACAGTATATATACCCCTGGGCGTTGCCCATCTGAATCCCATTAAGGAGTACGCATATGGCAGAGGATAAAGATCGTAAACGAGCGCTGGACTTAGCCGTCAGTCAGATTGAAAAGCAGTTTGGCAAGGGTTCGATCATGAAGCTCGGCGAGGGCGCTGTCGTACGTGACATTCCCACGATTTCGACCGGATCGCTGGGCTTGGACCTGGCGCTCGGCATTGGAGGTCTGCCGCGTGGACGTGTGGTCGAGATCTACGGGCCTGAGTCCTCTGGAAAAACAACGCTGGCCTTGCACGTTGTTGCTCAGGCGCAAAAAGCGGGGGGCCCTTGTGCCTATATTGATGCCGAGCATGCCCTGGACATGGGCTATGCCAAGAAACTTGGAGTAAATGTTGAAGAGATATTGCTCTCTCAGCCCGACCATGGCGAGCAGGCGCTCGAAATTACGGATACGCTAGTCAGAAGTGGCGCGCTGGATGTTATTGTAATTGACTCTGTTGCCGCTCTGGTTCCCCGCGCCGAACTCGAAGGCGATATGGGTGAGCCGCAGATGGGCCTGCAGGCCAGACTCATGTCGCAAGCGCTGCGCAAGCTGGTCAGCACGATTGCACGTTCGCGCACCTTAGTCGTCTTCATCAATCAAATGCGGATGAAGATCGGCGTCATGTTCGGCAATCCCGAGACAACAAGCGGCGGCAATGCCCTCAAATTTTACGCTTCCGTCCGCATGGACATCCGCCGCACGGGCGCAGTCAAACAAGGCGATCAAGTGGTTGGGAATCATACCCGAGTCAAAGTAGTCAAAAATAAAGTCGCGCCGCCCTTCAAGCTGGCGGAATTCGATATTTTATACGGGAGCGGGATATCCAAAGAGGGCGAGCTGATCGATATTGGTGTGGATCAAAATATCGTCGAGAAAGCAGGTGCCTGGTACTCTTTTTCCGGGGATCGCATTGGCCAAGGGCGAGAGAACGCCAAAGAATACCTCCGCGAAAATCCGCAGACCGCCGAGACGATAGAGAGCCAAGTCCGTGAGAAGTTTGGTCTCGGCGCCCTGCGCTCCGAAGTCGAAGTGGAAAAAGTGGCTAAGGGAGCCTAGCGCCCGATATTTCCAGATATGGGTACCGCTCGTTCCTTTCGGACTTCTGAGCAGACACCCCTGAACTATGCCTATAGTCTGCTCGCGCGGGGAGACTATAGCGCGGCGCGCTTAAGCGAGAAATTGCGGGCCAAAGGGTTCACGTCGCAGGCCGCGAGCGCTACAGTTGAAGCGCTGCAAGCGCGCGGCCATCTGGACGACACGCGGCTGGCCCGTGGTCTTGCCGAACGGTTTCAAAACCAAGGCTTTGGACCGCGCGGTGTGCGGGTCAAACTCAAGCAAAGAGGACTCACGGAAGACGTGATTGCAACGGCGCTGAGCGAGCGGGTAGAGCAGACGGATATCGAGATCGCTCAGCGACTTGTGCAGCGCCGGTTCTCTCCTGCCGCGCTCGAAGAGCCCAAGCTGCGCGCCCGCGCGTATCGGTTATTATTACGACGAGGATACTCTGCCAGTGTTGCTGCAAGCGTGCTAGGAAGAGAAGCGTCCGACGACTAGCCAATGGAAAGAGTAGCAGCCATGACAGGGAACGAGATACGCGACAGCTTCCTGCAATTTTTTGCCGACCGGGGTCACCGGATTGTCCCGAGTGCGCCTCTGATTCCAGCCAACGACCCGACTCTGATGTTTACCAATGCCGGGATGGTGCCGTTCAAGAATATTTTTCTCGGGCTTGAGCGGCCGACCCACCAGCGTGTGGTTGATTCACAAAAATGTCTGCGCGTCTCCGGTAAGCATAACGATCTCGAAGAAGTTGGGCGCGATACGTACCATCACACCTTCTTTGAAATGCTGGGGAATTGGTCGTTTGGCGATTACTACAAAAAGGAAGCCATCGGTTGGGCCTGGGAACTCCTGACCGAAGTCTGGAAGCTGCCTAAGCAGAAACTCTGGGCGACCGTCTATACGACGGACGACGAAGCGGACGAGTGGTGGCGCAAACAAACGGATATTGATCCACAACAGATTTTACGTTTTGCCGAAAAAGATAATTTCTGGGAAATGGGCGAGCATGGCCCGTGTGGACCATGCTCGGAAATCCACATTGACCGTGGCCCGCAGGCCTGCGCGTTGGCGAACACGCCAGGTCATACCTGTGCGGTCAACGGAGGCTGCCCGCGCTATATTGAGTTGTGGAATCTGGTGTTCATCCAATACAACCGGAATGCGGATCAATCTCTGGACGATCTGCCCGAGACGCATGTCGATACGGGCATGGGCTTGGAGCGGATTGTCTCTGTGCTCCAAGACGTGCCGGGCAATTATGACTCTGACCTGCTGCGCGACATCATTACCTTTACCGAGGGATTGGGCGACAAGCGCTACGGCGATGAGAGTGAACAGGACGTTTCTTTTCGGGTGATTGCCGACCATGCGCGTACGGCAGCCTTTGCCATTGCCGATGGCGTGGTGCCGACCAACGAAGGCCGTGGCTATGTGCTGCGGCGGATTATGCGCCGCGCCTTACGCCACGGACGACTCCTGGGCTTTGAGGGGCCGTTTTTCTCTCAGGTCGCCGGCAGCGTGACGCAGCTCCTGGGCGTGGCCTACCCTGAGTTGGTTGAACGCCGGGACTATCTGACCGAGGTCATACACAACGAGGAGATCCGTTTTTCGGAAACCTTGGACAGGGGCCTGGCCCTGCTCGAACAAGAAATCCACGATCTACGACAACGTCACACGACAACCTTGTCCGGCGAAACCGCCTTTCGGTTGTATGATACCTACGGCTTCCCGCTGGATATGACTGAGGATTTTCTGTCGTCCGAAGGCTTCAGCGTTGACCAGGACGGATTTCAGCGTGCCATGGAAAATCAGCGTACGCGCGCGCGTGAGGGGCAAAAAGGCACGGTATATATCAGTGCCGGACTCACCGATTCGGATTTGCACTCTCGTTTTGTTGGCGACCGTCAGGCCGAACACGACTCCGAGGTGCTCGCGCTTTTGGTGGACGGACAGCCCCGTACAGACGCGGTCCGCGAAGGGGAAAGAGTTGACCTGATCGTTGCCGAGACGCCTTTTTATGGCGAGTCCGGCGGACAGGTTGGGGATACGGGGACGATACGGACGAGCCGTGGCGATCTCATCGAGGTGCTGGATACGCTCAAACCGCAGCCTTCACTCATCGTGCATAAAGGCCGGGTGGTGCAGGGCGCGGTGCAGACCGGGGATATCGTCCAGCTCAGTATTGATGCACCTCGAAGAGAGGCCATCCGTTTGAACCATTCCGCAACGCATGTCATGCATTCCGCCCTGCGCGATATTTTAGGCTCCCATGTCCGGCAGGCAGGCTCATTGGTAACACCGGACCGACTCCGTTTCGACTTTACGCATACCAGTCCGGTCAAGGACGACGTACTCGAAGAAATTGAAGACCTGATTAACTTCCATATCCGTGACAATGCGGACGTGACCAGTGAAGAAATGTCCTTTACCGACGCAATACAAAAGGGTGCGTTGGCTTTCTTTGGCGAGAAGTATGGAGAGATCGTCCGGGTGTTACGGATGGGGGATTTCTCAACCGAACTGTGCGGCGGAACCCACGTGAGCCGGACCGGAGATGTGGGGCTGTTCAGATTTAAGGCCGAGACAGGCGTGGCATCCGGTATCCGGCGGGTCGAGGCCGTCACTGGCGAGGGCGCCCTCAACTGGGTGCGTCAACGCGAGCGTGTGCTCAAGGACATGGGCAGCATTCTGAAGGGGTCTGAGGAGGACGCACTCGAGCGCTTGGAAAAATTGCTGAGCCGGCAACACGAGCTTGAAAAACAACTCGACCAGCTTCAGGGTCAACTCGCCGGCTCGCAAAGTGAGGCTATTGCCTCCCAAGTCCGCCAGACCCATGGGGTCAATGTCATCGCCAGTCGGGTCGAGGGCGTGGATAATAAAGCCCTCCGAGAGATGGCGGATACGCTGCGCGATAAGCACCAGCCGGCGGTTGTCGTCCTCGGAGCGACGAACGGGGCGAAAGTGTCGCTCTTGGCCGCGGTGAGTAGGGAGTTGGGTCAGCAGTATCACGCCGGAAACATTATCAAAGCGATCGCTCCGCTGGTTGGCGGCGGCGGGGGCGGGCGGCCCGATTTCGCCCAAGCCGGAGGAAAAGATCCGACGCGACTGGATGAAGCCCTCCAAAAGGTGTATGAGCTGATTGAAAAAGGTCTTGACCATTTTGAAGAAGGCGATGTCGATTCTAAGAAAATCCGAGTGATTCGGTAGAACCTCCAAAAGGTGTATGAGCTGATTGAAAAGGGCGCATAAAGCGTACATCCGCTCTCCCAGAGATGCTGGGACGTTTACGCTTGTGACGGAGGCCGCTTGGTTGAAGTAGGACAGACGACAGCAGAAACGTCTCATATCGAGTTCGGCAATCAGCGTTTTTTACGCGATCTTCTTGGTCAGCATGATGCGCATCTGCGCGGCCTGGAGAACGCGCTCGGTGTGAAAATCTCAGCCTCGGGCAATGCCCTTATCATCGCCGGGGAGGAGTCACAGCGCGACTTGGCGGGTCGGGTGGCGACCCAACTGTACGATCTCATCCAACGCGGCTATCCCGTCTATCCGAGTGATGTGGATTACGCGATCCGCATCCTCAGCCGTGACCATGCTGCCAATCTTCAGGATATTTTTCTCGACACAGTCTACGTATCGTCCAACCACCGGACTATTACGCCCAAGAGTCTCGCTCAGAAAGCCTACATCGATGCTATCCGCAACTACGATATCGTATTCGGTATCGGGCCGGCTGGCACCGGGAAAACGTATTTGGCGATGGCGGTGGCGGTTGCTGAACTCATGAAACGTAAAGTGAGTCGGGTTGTCCTCACCCGGCCGGCCGTTGAGGCTGGGGAGAAGCTGGGTTTTCTGCCAGGCGATCTGGCCGAAAAAATTAATCCCTATTTGCGGCCTTTGTATGACGCCCTGCACGATATGGTTGACTTTGGCCGCGCGCAAAAAATGATTGAGCGCGGCGTGATTGAAGTGGCTCCGCTGGCATTTATGCGGGGCCGGACGCTCAATGACTCCTTTGTCATATTGGATGAAGCCCAGAATACGACCCGTGAGCAAATGAAAATGTTTCTCACCCGGCTTGGCTATGGGTCGAAAGCCGTGATCACCGGCGATATTACCCAAGTCGATCTCCCCACCGGAACCCGCTCAGGATTAAAAGAGGCCCAGCATATTCTGCGCGATATCGACGGGATCAAATTTGCGCTCTTTACGGAAAAAGATGTAGTCCGCCATCGTCTTGTCCAAGATGTCATTGTCGCCTATGAACGCGCCCAAGAAGCCCAAGAGCTCCGCAACCAAGAAAGCCGGGAACTCCGCCGCAGCCGTCTTCAGGCCCGGTCTGACCGTAGACATCAGCGGCACAGTCCCGAGCCTGAGTCGGACCGAGATCCGGCGCTGGAGCCGAATGATCCTGCGTCATCTGAAGCTGAAACAGGCCGAGCTGAGTCTGGCTTTCGTGACGGACCAGACGATCCATGAGCTGAATCGTCAGTATCGGAACAAAGACAAGCCGACTGACGTGTTGTCGTTTCCGCTGGCCGACGAAGTCTGTCCGACTCTTTTGGGAGATGTCGTCATCTCGATTGACACCGCCCGTCGGCAGGCCCGGCAGCGCAAACGCGCCTTTGCCGACGAACTGCGCGCCTTGCTCATCCATGGTATTCTGCACCTGCTCGGCTACGACCACGAAGTGTCGGACAGCGAAGCCGTCCGCATGCGCCGAAAAGAACGTGAGCTGAAGGCCCTGTTGCAGCAATCTGGCGATGTAGGTCGAATCGCGTCCTGATGGACAAAGAACAGGAGACGTTTTTGTATGGGCATCCTGGTAGACATTTTTGACGAAGAGAGGCATCACCTCTCTGAGAAGATTGGGGACAGTCCCCCTGAAAAGGCTGCACGTATAATCCGAGATTTTTTGGGTAAACTTCCGGCCAAGTATGAGGAAAAAAGTGACCTGACATTGAACGAGAGGCGCCGTCTCGGGTTTCTCATTGATCTGCTGCAAGAAACCGCCTCCCTCCTTGTTGTTCACACCGCCGAACTCGCACCATCGAGTCATCCGACCCGATATACCTCCGGGCCTCAAAAGATAGCTCAGCTCGTTCTTTTTGCCCTGCTTGCCGGTGGGTTGGTTGCAATAGGTGCGTTTTCGGCAGTATTGCTCTTGTTGCTGCTGATCATCGCGACGTTGCCACTGAAGCTGATCCCTCATCCTGATAAATGGCTTTCGGCTCTTCTGTCGTCTGCGTCTACAGCCGCCTCAGGCCCTTCCTCCCAAGCCGAGAGGCCGGAAGTACGCGTCAATCCTGGCCCTATGCTCATTGAATTAAGGAAAATCATACAAAAGGCGGAGACATTGCTTGAGGATGAAAAAGACGAGCCAGAACCTGAGCCAGCCTACCCCATACATGAAGCAAAAGATTTGCTCCATTTTTTCCAAAACCTTTTGGAAGCTGCACAATTCAAGGATGCGGAGTTTGCCCTGAAATCGGTACGCAGCCTGAAACGCTTACTACTTGAGCAAAACATACAGATCGAAGACTACAAGGAAGGACAAAACGATTCCCATTTCAGCTTTATGCCGGGTGGGGGTGAGCGTCGTCAGACGCAGAAGCTCGCACTGGTCAATACGGAAGGACGGGTATTAGTGCGAGGCATTGTGCTTGAGGCTTCGGAAAACAGGTAGCTCCTCGTAACGAGTTCCATACATCTGACACAAAACACTGCCTATCACCTTGGGAAAACTGTCGTCGTAAAAAGGTACATTAGCAAAGGAAGATCTGCGCATTATGTCTACATATACTCCGATGAAGAAAAATCAGACAATCACGCCTGCTGAAATCATTGGCTTTGACCTTGGCCACGCCGAAACAGCGGCAACTATAACAAAGCTGGGCGCTACAACAGAGCCCCAACCCTTGGAAATCCAGGGGAATATGAATCCAATCATAACCGCTGTCGCCGAAGACGGAGAGGGAAATGTACGGATCGGAGAAGAAGCGTACCGAAGCAGGAACTCGAAAAGCCTGAAAATCATGTTCAAGAGTCCGAAGCTGGATGACCCTGAAACACGTACGCCTATACAACTTTTTGTCCAGAAAATCGTCAATCTATGGTTGGAGGGTAACCACATCGAAGGAGGTAACGATAGTCTGTTTATTGTGGGTTGTCCCTCTGGGTGGAGTGGTCAAGCACGGAAGATGTATGAAGACCTGTTGCGAGACGCGGGCATGAAACAGGTACGAGTTGAACGTGAATCTCGCGGCGCCTTTCTGGCCGCTAGAAACAGCGGAGAGGCTAATCTTAAAGTTTCAGCAGAGACGCTTTCTGGCTCGATTCTCGTTGTGGACATGGGTTCTTCCACGACCGATTTTACACATATAGTCAACCTGGAGGAGAAGCCTGAAGACTTTGGCAGCAACATCCTTGGGGCCGGCATTATCGACCAAATAATCTTCGAGAAATGGCGCAGTGCTCAGACTGCTGAAATCACTACAATGCTCAAAGAGGAGCCCTCCCTAGAGGCACGGTGCTTGCTTGAGTGCCGCAAATTGAAAGAATCATTTTTCAATTCTAATATGACGGACGATCCCATCTATCAGACTGAGAGAATCTTCGGACCCGAGGGTAGGTCGTTTCTGTTTGAGATGTTGCTGAAGAACAGTGTGGTGGACGAAGTCCTATCCACGCCGATTGGCGAATTTCTCCAACAACCCAACGTAGAGTTACATAAACTCGGCTGGCAGGATGCCTTTCGGAAGGTATTACAAGACGTGCAGAAGCAAACCGCAGACAATCCGCCCCAACTGATCCTGCTGACGGGGGGAGCTTCCAGAATGTCGTTCGTCTTAAGGTGCTGTGAAGAGGTATTCCCTTCGGCAAAAGTCAAGCGAGGAACGTCGCCGCAGTACACCATCGCCCGGGGGCTTGCCCTAGCAGGTCGGACAGGTAACAAGCTGGAACAGTTTCGTAGTGACATTCAGGACATTTTCGCGTCGGATAAACTACGAAAAGTGCTGAGAGAGGAATCTGAAAGGGATGAGGGTTCGCCCCTTGATCACTTGATGGCCGATATTGCTGTTTTTGTTGTCTATGAGCTGTCGAACAATATCATCCTTCCGACCTTTGTTGAATGGAGGGAGGGGCGCATTTCGACCCTGAATCGTCTGGACAGAGAAATTAAAAAACGTTCGCGTTCTTTCCTTGAGGGATTAAGCGGGGCCGGCTCGCAAGAATTAGAAGATGAGGTCGTGAAACCTTGGCTTGAAGAATATGTCAGACCGGCAGTCGAAAGGTTAATCGAGCCAATTTGCAAAAAAGCCGGTATTCCGGTCTCGGAACTTAACCTTTCCCCTGATTTTGTTCCACCGTCTGTCAATGTGGCAGGACATTCGGACATAAATCCGCTTGAAGATATAGATACACTGGGCACCATGACCGCGGTCATCGGATCAATCATTATTGCCACCCTGCTCGGTGGCGGTGGAACCGCCCTGTTATTTGCCGGTCCTCTCGGATGGATCATCGGACTCGTCATCGGTGCTGTTGCCACATTCGTGAGCAAAGAGTTTGCAATGGACACAATTAAGGATTCCGACGTTCCGACATTTCTCCGTAAAATGATGACCTCCGAAGAAACTGTTCAAGAGAAATTGAAGGAGAACGAAGAGGAACTGCACGGTCAGATTTTCGAGGCCCTACAAAAAAAAGCCGACGCTTTTGACGACCTACTTGAAAGCATTGCTAAAGGGACAGAAGCTGACCTGAAGGAAAAGGCAGAGAAAGCGGAAATGCTGATCAAATAAACAGATTGGAGGAGGGGCATCCATGACTCGCCCCGTCCTGTCTTCGATCATTTCTTCACACTTTGAACTCTTTAGAGCAGCGTGGACAGACTGCGGTATTGTCCACGCTGATTCCCTTCCCAAAACCGATGAGTCCGAACAGGACCATCCCTGTAACGGGTGTCAGGGCCAATCCGAACAAAAGTATAGTCGATGATATGTCCAAATGAGCCTACCAGCCAGCCCAGCGCAGAACCGAAGCCCACTCCTACCAATTTCCACCTGAACCTCCATTTGATCCAAACCATTCCTCGGCAGTGTGGACAGTGAATGTTTCTGGCCATTCCCCAAGGCTCTCCTTCCTTTATCTCGACCAGTCCGATGAAAGATACCGGCTTCCGGCTTCTGCTGGAATAATGAGGGGTCGGTGCGGCCTTTCCAGGCTGGGAGAGGCAGGCTAGGCTGCGGTCTGTATGCAGCGCCTGCAGCCCGTTCTGCTAGCCATTGTGAGTGGTGTTCTGCTCGCTCTGGCCTTCCCGAAAGTCGATTGGAATATTCTGGCCTGGGTCGCCTTTATCCCGCTGCTCTGGGTTACGCAGGGGCAGACGTTGCGGCGTGCCTTTAGTCTCGGCTGGATTGCCGGTATGGGGTTCTATTTATGTACGCTGTATTGGATCGTGGGTACCATTGGCCTGTACAGCAATATCCCTCACCTCATTGCTGTTGGTCCGCTGCTGCTCATGTGCGCCATTCTCTCGACCTATACCGGAATCTTTGCTGCTGGACTGTGCCTCTATCAAAACAAGAGTCCGCACAACGGGGGTTCGTTTATCTTCTTGTTGGGACCTGCCCTCTGGGTTGCTTTGGAATGGGTGCGCTCTTTCTTTTTTATTGGTTTTCCCTGGGTCAGTCTGGGCTATTCTCAATATAATTTCTTAAACCTGATTCAGTTTGTTGAATTCACCGGCATGTATGGCCTGTCGGCGCTGGTGATATGTGGCAATATGGTTCTCTTCAGCGTGCTCTCTCGCCGGGGGTCTGGCCGTGGCCGGGTGCTGCTGGTCTTCCTCCTCATTGTTGCCGGACTCTGGGGCTGGGGGGGCTGGCGTCGCCATCAATTGGCGGCACTGCCTCAGACGCATACGCTGAACATTGGGATTGCCCAGGGGAATATTGCCCAAAACAAAAAATGGGCCCCTGACTACCAGGAGACCACTATCGCGCGCTATGAGCAGTTGACCCGGCAGATAGCGGAACAGAACGTCGATCTGGTCGTCTGGCCGGAGGCGTCAGTGCCATTTTTCTTTCAATCTGATGTGACCTATCGCGGACGACTGCTTGACCTTGCTCAAGAGACCAGGACGCCTCTCCTGTTTGGGAGTCCGGCCTTTCGAGCCAGGGGAACGGAACTCAGGCTCTTTAACCGTGTCTATCTCTTATCCCCAGATACCTCCATTCTGGGGCACTATGACAAAATTATTCTTACCCCCTTTGGAGAATATATTCCGTTTCAGGACAGCCTGCTTTTTTTTCTGGACAAATTGGTCGAAGGGATTGGAGACTTTGTGCCGGGCACAACGCCGACTATTTTTTCGCTGCCCTTTGGGACCTTCGGCGTCCTGATTTGCTATGAAGGCGTATTCCCGGACTTAGCGCGTCGCTTTGTTCGGAATGGCGCGACGCTGCTCATAAACGTCACCAACGATGCTTGGTTTGGAGAGACCTCAGCCCCGTATCAACATCTGGCAATGGCGGCCATGCGGGCAGTCGAGAATCGTGTGCCCCTGGTGCGATCCGCAAATACCGGGATTTCAGCCATTGTGAACATTGATGGCCAGATTCAGGCCCAAACGGACCTTTTGGAGACGACCTTTATCGCCGAATCGCTCGCCTGGCCCCAAGTAACATCTATCTATACCCAGTATGGTGATTGGTTCGTGGCGTTGTGCGTCGTAGGTGCCCTGGTTATGCTAGGCTACTCATGGGTGACAGCCTATGTGCCCTCGTCCGCGGGGCGAAACGGAGGAATCGGGAATGCTCGTAGAAATAAAAGAGAAGCTGAATGAATTGAGCGCACGCATTGAGAATCTTGGGAGGCATCTTTGACGTCCCAGGTAAAGAAGCACGCGCAGCCGAGCTGGAAGAACAAACGCTCGTCAACGAATTTTGGCAAGACCAGGAGAAGGCGCAAGCCATTCTCAAAGAGCGGGCAACCTTACTTGACGCTGTGACGGAGTGGAAAAAG
This sequence comes from Binatia bacterium, assembly GCA_963664395.2. Taxonomy (GTDB): domain Bacteria; phylum Desulfobacterota; class Binatia; order Bin18; family Bin18; genus Bin18. Next base: position 2,320,545 of record OY761159.2, read on the forward strand.
CAGGAGCTGGCCGCGGCTGACGCGCTGATCTTTTTGGAACTGGCCGAAGCCGGAGACGCGGAGGCGACTGAAGAAGTGGAGCGGGCGGTCCCCGAGCTTGAGGCCACTGTGAGCCGGACAGAGCTACGGCGTATGCTGGGCGGGGAACACGATGCGCAGAGCGCGATAGTCAATCTCCATCCTGGTGCTGGTGGTCTCGAAGCCCAAGACTGGGCCGATATGCTCCTCCGACTGTATCTGCGCTGGGCAGAACGCCGAGGCTATAGCGTAGAGATGGCCGAACACCTGCCGGGTGAAGGCGGTGGAGTAAAAAGTGCAACCTTCACCGTTGAGGGTGCCCATGCCTATGGCTATCTGCGGGCAGAGGCTGGCATTCATCGGCTCGTTCGGATCTCGCCGTTTGATGCCAATGCCCGGCGGCATACCTCCTTTGCTTCTCTCTTTGTCTACCCGGATATTGATGAGGTCGTTGAAGTCGATGTCCGCCCTGAAGATTTGCGCGTTGATACCTACCGGGCCAGCGGGGCCGGGGGACAGCACGTCAACAAAACCGACTCCGCGATTCGTCTGACGCATTTGCCTACCAGAATCGTGGTAGCGTGTCAGAACGAACGTTCCCAACATCGGAATCGGGCTATGGCGATGAAAATTCTCCGCGCGCGCTTGTATGAGCTGGAGATGGAGAAACAAAAGGAGAAGATGGAGGGCCTGCATAAAAGTAAAAAGGATATTGCCTGGGGGAGTCAGATTCGCTCCTACGTCCTCCATCCCTACCGGATGGTCAAAGACCATCGCACCGGCGTAGAGGTCGGGAACACAGACGCGGTTCTGGATGGCGATATCGATCGGTTCATTGAAGCCTATCTGCTCCAACAATCGACTTCAGCGGCCTAACGCGCTCTAGCGGTTGTCTGCCCGTGGTTGGAGCCTGCTTGTGATTGTTGGGTCTTATCACGAGGTGCGCTCAATCTCTTGGCAATCATCCGGGAAGCGGGTACACTCCTGCGACGCTTGTCCTTACCTGAGACCAAGGGAAAGCGAGGGAGGACCATGAACGCGTTGACTATTGAACGAATTCCAGAACTGAACGACCCCGTGCTGATTGTCGCATTTGCCGGCTGGAACGATGCTGGCAGTGCGGCGACGCATGCCACGCAATTTCTTATCAAACGACTCCAGGCAAATCGTTTTGCGAATATCGATCCCGAAGAATTTTATAATTTCAGTGAGGTCCGGCCCCACGTACGCCTGCGAGATGGGTTCTACCGTGAGATTCGTTGGCCGGCGAATGAGTTCTTTTCGAGTAGCCCAGCTAATCTCAAGCGCAGCATGGTGTTTGGTCTGGGCATTGAGCCACATCTACGCTGGAAAGCGTATTCAGCGGCTTTTCTGGATGTTGCACAGCAGTGCGGGGTGCGGCTTGTTATTACCCTTGGCGCACTGCTGGCCGATGTGGCCTACTCCAAACCGGTGCGTGTGGTCGGATTTAGTAGTGACCCCGATATTGCGACGCAACTACAGCTCACCCCGTCCCGTTATGAGGGACCAACGGGAATCGTCGGGGTGCTGAATGATGCCTGCCGCCAAGCTGGATTGACGTCCATCAGTTTCTGGGCCAACGTCCCGCACTATATTTCCGCCGCTCCAAACCCAAAGGCCGCCCTCGCCCTTATCACTCGCCTCGAATCTTTTCTCCACATTGCCCTCGATACAACCGAGTTGGTCACGGGCGCGGCAGAATTTGATACGCAGGTCACAAAGGCGATAGCTGAGAATCCAAACCTGGCCGCTTATGTCAAACGACTAGAAGAGCAGGAGCAGAAAGAAGGGCTGGAAATGGAGACCGCTGCTCGGGACGAAGGCGGGAATGGACACGGCAATGGGCATGCCAATGGCAAAGACATGGCCGAAGAACTCCAGCGTTTTTTGCAGCAGCGTAAGGACCGCAAAGATGACGATTAAGCCCAAGTCCGGCCCGGATAAGCCCGGCCCGGAGAAGTCCGTCTATCTGGTGAATCTGGGCTGTCCCAAAAATCTGGTGGATGGCGAGGTCATGCTTGGACTGTTGGCGGCCACCGGCTATACGCTGAGCCTCGACCCGGAACAGGCCGAGATCCTGATGGTCAATACGTGCAGCTTTATTAACGAGGCAAAGGAGGAGTCGATTGAGACGATCTTGGACCTCGCCGCCTATAAAGCGCAGGACACCGAGAAACAGCTCATTGTGACTGGTTGTTTAGCCCAGCGGTATGGCCAAGAGCTGCGAGAAGTATTGCCCGAAGTTGACGTTTTTGTGGGAACGGGAGAGTTTCTTCGGATCACCGAGATCTTAGAACAGAAGCGTCGCCGGCTTGATGGTCCCACCACATATATAGGGGCTTCCCATGTACTGCCGGATCATACCGTCCCGCGTATTCCAACAACATGCTTTTACTCCGCCTATCTCAAGGTCGCTGAGGGATGCAATCACAAATGCGCCTTTTGTATCATTCCGAAAATTCGCGGCTTACAGGAAAGTCGGCCTATCGCTTCTCTGGTGGCTGAAGCCAAAGGGCTGGTTGCGCAAGGAGTGAGAGAAATCAATCTCATTGCGCAGGATTTGACCGCGTACGGACGAGAGCGGCGTGACGGGACGACCCTGTTGGCCCTCCTGAAAGCCTTGCGTGGGGTGGAGGGTCTGGACTGGATGCGCTTGCTGTACTGCTATCCGAATTACCTCGACGACCACTTGTTGGGCTTTATGGCCGAAGAGGATACGGTCTGTTCCTATATTGATATGCCACTCCAGCACATCAGCGACCGGATGTTGAGGCGGATGAAGCGTGAGAAAAGTGGAGACGGCCTTCGACGTTTGCTGGACCGCATTCGGACCGCTATTCCCGGCGTGGTCTTACGCTCGTCTTTTATTGTTGGCTTCCCTGGTGAGCAAGAGGACGATTTTCAACAACTCTGTGCTTTCGTGACTGAAGCGGCGCTCGATCACGTGGGCGTGTTTCGCTATTCCCAGGAAGAAGGCACAACCGCGGGCACAATGACCGACCAGGTCAGCGAAGAGATCAAAGAAGACCGCTGGCACAGGTTGATGGCCTGCCAGGCCGAGGTCGTGCATAAAAAAAATAGTACGCTGGTGGGGGCGGAGCGCCCAGTATTAGTCTGTGGCCAGGACGATCACGGCCGCTGGTGGGGGCGGACCCAAGGCCAGGCCCCGGATATCGATGGAATCGTCTTCCTGGAACACTGTCAGACTGACATAGGCGCCATTGTGCCAGCCCGGATTACCGGTGTATCCGGGTACGATATGCGGGCTGTGTGTCTCCCTGAACGGCCGATTCAACATCTATCAGCTATTGACTTGGGAGACGTTTCTTCCTAGAATACTCCTCTTTTTTTATCCCGACCGTGGTGAGGGGGAAGGTATTATGAGAAAAACGTTCCTCAAAAAAATGTGGACGACGCTGGCTGGCCAGAAACAACAAATCCTGCGGCAGCTTGGCGAAGAAATCCGAGAAGGAAAAGAGAGCGCGCTGGCCGAAGGGATGGATACCTACGACCTCGCCAGCGAGGAGCGCGACCGGGAGATCCATTTGCTCCTGAGTGACCGCGACCGGGGTAAACTGCAAGCCGTAGAAAATGCACTTGATCGGATCGAAGAGGGTGAATACGGAATTTGCGAAGATTGCGAAGAAGAGATTGCCCAAGCGCGGCTCGAAGCATTGCCGTTCACCAGGCTCTGTGTTGCCTGCCAAGAGGGACGCGAAAAGGAAGCTCGCTTTCAGCGCCGTATTGATGACGAGGGTGGACCCGGTCGGTCAAATCTCGTCGATCTTGACGACGGGTAAGATCATCTCCCCCCCTTTCCTCGGTTCATTCCGGTTGGCCGCTCAAGGCGCTCTATCTGTCGGACCCCTGGGGTGAGATGCGACCCGACGACCGACATGCTCTTCTCACTGCGCTCTTTCAGACAGCCATTGATGCGGTCCATCCGCTCCATTTGATCCCGCAGACTGTTGCGATTGAAAATGAGCAGCTGATCGTCCAGCCACGGGACGAGTCCGCCCGCGCATGTACGCTTGCGCTGAATGGCCGTATCTTCCTGATTGGAGCAGGCAAGGGGGCCGGGAGCATGGCCCAGGCTCTGATGTGTGTGCTCGGTAAGAGGGGAGTGGGCGGATGCGTCATTATTCCGAGCGAACAATCTGTATCTGCTGTATCTGCTGTATCTGCTGTATCTGCTGTATCTGCTGTATCTGCCAGACCTGCCCTGTCTCTGCCTGGAGTGAGGGTGGCGCGAGGGGAACATCCATTGCCCGGACCGGGGAGTCTGGCCGGCGCCCACATGCTGCTGGCCAGTCTCTCTCAACTCCGGCCCCACGATATCGTGCTCTTCTGCCTGACCGGAGGAGCCTCCAGTCTCATGGTCAGCCCCGCGGTCGGGCTGACACTTGCCGACAAGACAGCCACCAATGCCGTTTTATTGGAATGCGGGGCAGACATCCTCGCACTGAACACTGTGCGCAAGCATATATCCCAGGTGAAAGGTGGCTGGCTCGCGCACCACGCTCAGCCGGCGACTGTGGTCAGTCTGATTCTCTCGGACGTGATTGGTGACGATGTGAGTGTGATCGGCTCGGGCCCTACCGTGCCTGATCCGACGACGTTTAGGGATGCATGGCGGGTTGTGGAGCAGTACGACATCGAAACGCAGCTCCCCCAGTCCGTGTGTACCCATCTGCGGCAAGGAGCCTGTGGGGCCATACCCGAGACGCCAAAACCTGGAGACCCGCTATTTTCTCGCGTCCACAACATTCTGATTGGATCGAATCATCTGGCGTTACAGGCTATACAAGAGGCTGCTGCGCACCGAGGGTTCCGCTCTCAGTTGATTTCCGAGCCCCTGGCTGGTGACACAACTGTGGCAGGACGTGCATTTGCACACACTCTGCGCGCAGTTCGTCAACACTGCTCTGGTCTGACGTGTATCCTGGCGGGTGGCGAGACAACGGTACAGGTAAGAGGAAATGGGAGAGGGGGGCGCAATCAGGAGTTTGCCCTGACTGTTGCCCAAGAACTTGCAGGAGAAGCCGGGTGGAGCCTGCTGAGTGCGGGAACAGACGGAATAGATGGTCCGACGGATGCCGCCGGAGCCTTTGTGAACGGACAGACGCTCGATCGAGCCCGTCGAAAAAATCTCAATGCAGCTCAGTTTTTACACAATAATGACACCTATACCTTCTTTTCTGCTCTTGGTGACTTGTTTAGCCCAGGGGCGACGGGAACAAACGTGATGGACCTTAAAATTGCGCTGGTATATCCTCCCGGCGCCGAAGAACGCTACCGCAAAAAAGAAAAGGGTAGGGAATAGGTCATGCCTCGCAGCCTGTTGTTACGCGGAGTGGCGGCTTTTAACGCGGGCCGTTTCTTCGAAGCGCATGAAATATGGGAAGCCGTCTGGAATGATACGGTCGGCGAAGAGAAACGTTTTGTACAGGGGCTCGTACAGTTGGCTACCGGTTATCTCAAGCTTTCCAGTGGCCTGTATCCAGGCGCTCTCAAGCTACTCACGCGCGGCTGCCAGACTCTCAGGACATGTCCGCCAATATATGCCGGCCTCCAGATTGGCGTTTTGTCTGACGCCAGCAACACCGTTGCCCACCAATTGGAACAGGGGAGGACCGCTCCAAACATTCAGCCTCCGCAAATCCAAACTGCACCATAAGAAGACCTGCCTGTGGCATCTTTCGACCCTTTGTTCTCGTATTCTGAATGGACATTCAGTCACTTTTTCTTGACAAAACCCAGTTGTCAATAGTATGACTGGACGCATGGACAGCAGGAGGGGGAGTGGAAGGGGCCGAGCTGTATGTCCGAAGAAATCACCATGGCTGTCTACACTGTCCTTGACCGCAAAACAGTCAACCGTCTCGTTAAAGACTATGGATTTGGGCGTTTGTCAACCATTCAGGGAATCTCTGCCGGATCGGTGAACACCCACTATTATCTTGAGTCCGCTAAGGGAAAATTCGTTCTGCGGATTGATGAGGTCAAGAACACAACCGACGCGCAACGCGAAATCGACTTCCTGTTGTTTCTACGGAAACATGGCTTTCCATGCCCACGACCGGTTGCCGATAAAAACAGGTTCTATCTACAGCGCTACGAGAATAAGGCGGTCTCAATCTATCGTCATCTGTCTGGCAAAGGCTTCTCTACGGCAGCTCTCACAAATGATCATATAGAAAAGATCGGACAGACTCTGGCCCGGCTCCATATCACTGGCCAGGATTATGATACGCCGATTGGAAACCGGTTTGGTTTCGATCACGTCCGCAGCATCCATCAAAACTTACGCGGACGTATTGCTGGCCATCTGAAGCACATAGGGCATGTACTGGATGATGAAATCGCGCATCAGGAAGAATATCGAGCGGAAAAGCTGCCAAAAGGCATGATCCACGGCGACCTCTTTCCTGACAATGTCCTGTTTCGTGGTGGGAAAGTCGTTGGCATCCTCGACTTTGAAGCCGCCTGTTCGGGTAAATTCATCTCTGACCTGGCAACTGCCGTGAACGCCATGTGCTATCACGAAGAACGCTACCACATCGACCGTTTCAATGCCCTGCTTGGTGGTTATCAGTCCGAACGCACGCTTTCGCTCTCCGAGTGGGATTCCTTTCCGAATGAACTTCGTTTTTCCGCTTTCCGGTTTACCCTTACCCGACTGCGCGATTTTTTCTTTCGCCGCATGGATGAAAGACGGCGGGTGAACAAAGATTATCGTGAATTCTTTGAACGTCTCAGAATTCTCCGCCGAGAACGGAGCGGGGGTATGGACCGGATGCTGCTCACTATGGCAACGGGATATGATTACCGAAAGTACCAAAAGGTCCATGCTGAGGAAAAAGGCGTCAACGCCTGATTGCAGGCCGCTTGAAGGAAACAGTAGACACCGCGTGCTATGACAGCAGTGAAGGGAAATACATACCGCTGTGTTCTCAAAGATACTCATTGCAAACAGAGGTGAGATTGCCACCCGTATTGCCCGGACATGTCGCGACATGGGTATTGCCACAGTGGCCGTGTACTCAGAGGCCGACCGTTCTTCACCGCATCTGTATGCGGCGGACGAAGCCGTGTGCGTGGGGCCGGCTCAGGCAAGCGAGAGCTATCTTCACATCGAGGCTATCCTGGCTGCGGCACGCCGGACCGGAGCCGACGCCATCCATCCCGGATATGGCTTTTTATCAGAGAACGCGACATTTGCGCGGGCCGTGGATGATGCCGGCCTGACCTTTATCGGTCCTGCTCCAGAGGCCCTGTCTGCGGTCGGGAACAAGATATTTGCTCGCCGGACAGCAGCTCGGCTGGGCGTTCCGGTTATTCCTGCGCTTGAAAACCCCGCAACTGACCCCGTGGTTCTGCACGAGCAAGTCAAAGCCCTGGGCTATCCTGTGTTGATTAAAGCCGCGACGGGTGGTGGCGGAAAAGGCATGCGGATTGTGCATGAGAAAGCTGGACTTGTCGATGCGGTGGCCGCGGCGCAACGCGAAGCCGAAGCGGCCTTTGCCGAAGGTACAGTCTATGTAGAGCGTTTTCTCGAACGTCCACGCCATGTTGAAGTTCAGATTCTCGGTGATACGGCTGGACACCTTGTCCATCTTGGTGAGCGGGAGTGTTCCATTCAGCGGCGCTATCAGAAAATAGTCGAAGAGACCCCCTCGCCGGCCGTGTCTGAGTCCATGCGGCAGGAGATGACGAGTGCGGCGCTCACCGTGGCAAGGGCTGCCGGCTATTACAACGCCGGAACCGTAGAATTCATTCTCGACAACGATGGAAAATTCTATTTTCTCGAAGTGAACGCCCGCCTCCAGGTGGAGCATCCGATCACCGAATGGATCACCGGCCTGGATCTGGTGCGGGAACAAATTCGGCTTGCCGCTGGGGAAGCGCTCGGTTTTTGTCAGGACGAGGTGCAGCGCACCGGCCATGCCATAGAGTGCCGTTTGTATGCGGAAGACGCCGCTCGCGGTTTCCTGCCGTCGCCCGGCCACGTGTTGGCCTGGCACGCGCCCCAGGGACCTGGGGTCCGAGTCGATTCCGGGGTCGAGTCGCAGACCGAGGTGCCGATATACTACGATCCCATGATCGCGAAGATTTCGACCTGGGGAGCGAGTCGTGAACAAGCCCATAGACGCATGGCTGGAGCCCTCCGTCGCACTGCAATTTTGGGACTCACGACCAATTTGCCCTTTTTGATTGAACTCCTGGACCATCCTGCTCTTGCCGCTGGCGATACCCATACAGGCTTTCTGTCCGAGCATTTTCCGAATTGGCAGCCTGGTGAGAAACCGCATACGCTTGCTGCTGCTTTGGCGGCCAGCCTGCACCGCAGTCCACATCGCAGTGATGGTGGACAGATCTCTTTGCCGTCGCAGGCCACGCCATGGCTACAGCTTGGCGGCTGGCGGCTGGGCTCCTGATCCCCGAATCATTTTGTGGTGACCCTCAACCGTATGAAAACCTTACTGTATGCCGCGGGTGAAGAACTGACGCTGGAATACGACCAACACGGCGGTCGTGACGACCTCTACGACGTTGTCTGGAACGGACAGACTCAGCCGGCCCACGTTGTCGCCATCCGAGATGATGCGATTACCTTCCTCGTCAATGGTCATCCTCTTCATGCGTATGTGGTACGGGATGGTGACCGGAGCCTCATTTCTATTGAGGGACGGACCTACGAATTCAATCACACCCCCCCCAAGCACGAGCGTGCCCGCCAGCGGGGTACGCGTGGGAACTTTGAGCCTGAGATCCGCTCTCCCATGCCAGGCAAGATTCTCGCTGTCAAAGTCGTCGAAGGCGAGACCGTAGAAGACGGCCAAACCCTTATTCTGCTTGAAGCTATGAAAATGGAAAATGCGCTGACTGCCGAAGGGCAGGCCCGCGTGGCTAGAATTCATGTGGCTGCCGGAGACGTGGTCGAGCTCGACTACGTCCTGGTCGAGCTTGAGCCAATTGAGGCAGAGTAAAAGAAGACACATAAGAGGACAGCCACTCAGGGCTGCCTCTACAATGCGCTATGAGCCGGCTACTCAGCCGAGCCGGGAACCCACCTGAATCCCACTTTGACCGGCGAGTTCATCGGCTGCTATTTTGCCGCTCTCGCCGCGTATCTTTTTGGCCACCACAGTGCCACCGTTCAGGGCAATACTGACAGTCCCACTCCCAATAGCGACCACTTGTCCCGGCGTTGCTGATCCGCCAGTCTGCTGCAGGCTACAATCATACAAGCGAATTTTTTGCCCTTGCCATGTTGTCGATGCGCCGGGCTGGGGGTCGCAACCGCGCATATGATCAAAGACTGCTTGCGCCGGCTGAGACCAGTCAATGCCGGAGTGCTCATCCCGACAGAGCGGATCGTAATTGGCTTGGGATTCATCTTGGACAATGCGAGGCGGATTGCCGGCTTGAATCAGATCAATCGCTTCACCAGCGGCCTCGATACCGAGTGGGAAGAGTTTGTTGAAGTACAGTGTTCCAGTAGTATCTTCCGGGCCAATTTCGACTTCTTTTTGGATCAGCAGAGGGCCGGTATCAATGCCTTCGTCTACCCAGAACCAGGAGATGCCGGTCTTTTTCTCACCATTGATCAGTGTCCAGTTAATAGCGCTCCCACCGCGATATTTGGGTAAGAGCGAAGGGTGAAAACAAATACTGCCGAGTGTGGGCGCCTTGAACACTGGGGGCGGGACAATTTGGGTCACAAATGCCAATACCGCAAGGTCAACGTTGAGTTCTTGAAATTTCTCCAAGACCTCAGTGCCCTTCATTGAGCGGTGTTGATAAACGGGAATGTCGAGTTCCACTGCTCGCTTTTTGACAGGATCAAACTTTCCTTCGACTCTATCCGGCGGACAGAACACCGCTAGGACCTCCTCGCCTCTGTCGCGGAGCTTATCGAGCGTTTTTTCCGCAAACGCGGCTTGGCCAATGAGAATAATACGCATGTGTGTTCTCCCTTCCTGTCGTATGGGTGTCTGTTCGCTGGGTGTTTTTAGTGTGGCGAAAACAAGTCCGTGAGCACGCGGCTCAGCTTCTGACCCATTGCTGCAATACCCGTCCTGTCCAACAATAAGCCATTATTCATTTCGATTTCGAGATAGACGAGATTATGGCGCTCGCCATGACTCCGGGCGCTAAAGATGAGACCATCATAACCAGAGTAGGGCTCGTTATATCGCACACGATAGCCGGCATGACTCAGGCGTTGTCCGAACTCCTGAGCAAGGTCTTCGTAGTGGTCAAATAAGATACCTGAATCAAACGATCTTTTCTTCTTACCCAGGACAGGAGTAAAGCTGTGAACGCTGAGTAGAAAAACAGGCTGGGGTGCTTTTTGCGTCAGAACGTGGTCAATAGCAGCATGATAGGGCTGGTAGCATTGCGTAATGCGTTGCTGTTGGTCCGCTTCAGTCAGATTCTCATTGGCAGGAACACACGTTCCATCGCTCTCAGGAATAATGAGATCATCGTCTGACAGGTCACGGTTACAGTCAATTAAGAGGCGTGAGTATTGAGATAAAATAGCTGTAGAATCAACATGTTGTATGATTTCTTGAACAACTGCTCGCGCACCGATATCCCAGCCTATATGCCGCCGTAACTCGTCGGGAGTAATCCCTAAGGTCTCGTATTCAGGGGGGAGCGCGTACGAGGCGTGTTCACAGGTGAGCACCACTGGAAAGGTGCCATTCGGGTTGAGAATTGTGAAGGAGGACTCTGCGCTCACGTCGAATTTTCCTGCAAGTCAATTTTATAACTCTGTTGACAAACGAATGGGATTTAAATTAGAACAATTTTTCTATTAGCAAGTGTCCTCGTTTCCAACTAAGGAGATATCGTGGTGCGACGAGAAAAAAGCAACTATATTATCCAAGCGGTTGCCCATGCCCTCGACGTTCTTGAGCAATTCCATACTGATGCGGAACTCGGCGTGACTGAACTGAGCAAACGACTCACGCTTCACAAAAATAATGTTTTCCGAATCCTAGCAACATTAGAATCACGCGGCTATATCGAGCAAAATCGTTCGACTGAAAACTATCGTCTGGGCACAAAGTGTTTGCAACTCGGGCAGACCTATATCCAACACATGGGACTGTTGCAACAGGCCAGGCCCGTCCTGTTTGATGTGGTCAAAGCCTGTCGTGAGACAGCCTATGTCACGGTTATGCGGCAGGGGAAAGTCGTGCCGGTTGACATGGTCGAACCCGACCAAGCCGTTCGGATTGTCTCTCATATTGGGGAGAGCCTGCCGCTGCACTGTACGGCTGCGGGCAAAGTACATTTGGCCTTTGAGACCAGGGAAGAAGCGCAACGTTCCCTGCCCGCTTCGCTCCGGACGCATACCGCGCAAACAATTACCGACCGTACGCTGCTTGAAGCCCAGCTCAATGAGATTTCTCAGAAAGGCTATGCGCTTGAAAACGGTGAGCATCTGACCGATGTTCAGACGGTGGCCGTGCCGATCCGAGATTACACCCGTACGGTCGTCGGAAGCTTAGCGGTCAGCGGCCCTGCCTATCGGATTGGGCTGGAACGGCTTGAGCACGAACTGGTCCCTTTGACAATCCAGGCCGGGAAAGACCTCTCCAGTCGTCTTGGTCACCCGATTTCCTGAGCTGTGCAGGTCAGAGGGCGCACAGCCATTCCTGACGGTTTGGTCGTGCACGCTTGACAGCCAGAGCGTGAAGCGTTGAACTGGGAGAAATTTGGTGTCGGGCCTGAAGCGAGACAGATGAAGACCATATATCAGAAGTATGGAGAATGACCTGCTGATTCGATTTGAGATTCTCGATACGTCTATTCGCATTTTATGACAGGAGGAAAACACTGGTGAAAGCACTTGTGACGGTCAAACGGGTCCCTGACCCGGAGACAACGATCCGTGTGAAATCTGATGGATCTGGAATTGAGACAGATAATATCAAATATGTCATCAACCCATTTGATGAGATCGCTCTTGAGGAAGCCCTTCGCATCAAGGAAAAGCTGGGCTCCGGTGAGGTGGTGTTAGTCAGTATTGGCGCAAGCGCGGTGACCGAGCAACTCAGGACCGGGCTGGCGATGGGTGCCGATCGGGCCATCTTAGTTGGCTGTGACCAAGACTTGGACTCCTTGGCCGTCGCCCGGGTCCTGGCCAAAATTGTTGAAGACGAAAGCCCGCAACTCGTCATTATGGGCAAGCAGGCGATTGACGACGACGCCAATCAAGCCGGCCAGATGCTGGCGGCCCTGTTGGATTGGCCCCAAGCGACATTTGCTTCCGAAGTTGTGCTGTCCGATGACCACCGAGCCGTCAAGGTCACGCGCGAAGTGGACGGGGGACTGGAAACAATAGGCTTTGCCTTGCCCGGTATTATTACCTCTGATTTGCGACTCAACGAACCCCGCTACGCGTCACTCCCCGGAATTATGAAGGCGCGCAAAAAAGAGATCAAAGAAATTGCTGCGGCAGACCTCGGCGTTGATATTACACCTCACTTGACGATCAATAGCCTTGAACCGCCAGTCCGGAGAGAAGCCGGCAAAAAAGTCGGGACCGTGGCAGAGTTAATTGGTCTGCTTCACGATGAGGCGAAAGTTATCTAACGGTACTGTGCAACCGTGCGGGGGCGTGGTGCTATGCGATGACATCTGGAGACTAGAATAATGGGAAATATACTTGTTTTTGCGGAAACTCAAAAAGGGAGCGTCCCCAAGAGTTCGCTGATTGCCATTCAAGCCGGCAAAGACGTGGCGAGTAAACTCGGCGGCGACGTGCTTGTGGCAGTATTAGGCTCAGACACCGCTGCTGCCGCGCACGAAGCGGCAGGATACGGGGCCGCAAAGGTATTGGCTGTCAATGATACGGCATTGGAGCACTATCTCGCAGATGCCTACGCTGCCGCGCTCGAACAGCTCGTGCAGGCAAACGATGTAACGACGTTGGTGGCGACTGCTACTGCTGTGGGCAAAGATCTTTTGCCGCGCGTGGCGGCCCGACTTGGGGTGGGGATGGCCAGCGATGTCGTGAGCTTTAATAACGATGGAACGTTGCAGCGGCCTATGTATGCCGGCAATACGGTGGCAACCGTGACGCTTGCTGACTCTATCAAGGTCGTGTCTGTCCGCAGCACCGCGTTTGACGCTGCCCAAAGGGGAGAGCAGTCCGCGGTTGAACAGGCCAGCGTGAGCCTCGATGCAGACGCAACAAAAATGCAATTTGTTGAATTCAATGAAACCAAGTCTGACCGGCCTAACCTGACGGAGGCCAGCATTGTGGTGTCTGGCGGGCGTGGCCTGAAGTCGGGCGAGAATTTCACGACCTATATTGAGCCTTTGGTGGACGAGTTGAATGCTGCCATGGGTGCTAGCCGGGCTGCGGTTGATGCCGGGTTTGTCCCGAATGATTTGCAGGTCGGGCAAACCGGGAAAGTCGTAGCGCCGGATTTATATATTGCGGTGGGGATCTCCGGTGCGATTCAGCATTTAGCCGGCATGAAGGACTCGAAAATCATTGTGGCAGTGAATAAAGATCCCGACGCACCAATTTTCAACGTCGCTGACTATGGTCTGGTCGCCGACCTGTTCAAGGCCGTGCCCGAGTTGACCGAGGCGGTAAAAAAGGCCAAGGAATAGGAAACCGCGTCCGGCGAGCGCTGCGAAAAATCGGCCCACCATGTAGGCCGCGGAATTCTCCGCGGCTTCAGTCATACATCTTGGTATGCTGGATAGTTTTGCTCAGCGTGTATCATCATATGAAAGAATTATAATAGATCATATGGTCGAATTATAGCCTTGTGCTCAGATTTAAGAGATCATATGGTCGATTATGATGGAAATCCGTCAAAATTTATGGATTGGTCGCTCCTGTGAGCATCGACGACTCGATAAGGCACCAACTTGTTGTCCTCGCAAGGCGAAGCAATGCTCGTGTGACCGAGTTCAGCCGAGACCGTCCGACAGACTGGCGGCCTGGAGAGGTCCGTGACCCGGCTGGAACACTCTGGCCTTATTTTACCCGTACCTCGGCATGGGAACTGATTGCGGACATGCTGGAAGGTGGGCACGATGTGGAAACTATCGAACTCGAAAAGCCTCCGGGAGCCAAAGGCTATGTCATGAAAATCGATCTTGAGCCAAACAAACCACCCCTGTACGTCAAGCTCCAATTGGGCTCTGGAAAGATCATCGGGCGTAGCTTTCACTACTCAAAGTCGGAATAAGGGATTTGCAAATGGAATCTCGCGCCTCGACAACCCAGGTGTCTATAGAGAACAGAGACTACGCCTGCCCACAGTGCGGAGAAAAAGGTGCGGTTACGACTTCGTCATACCTCCATACGTTTCGCTACGGCTCTGGAGAATCCGCCGTTGATCTAACGGTCGAGTTACCGCTACGCCGATGTAGCTCCTGTGAGTTTGAGTTCTTGGATGATGAAGCCGAATGCCTTGAGCACGAGGCGATTTGTGCACATCTCGGTGTACTATCACCGAAAGAGATACGTGGGATTCGAGAGGCGTACGACCTGTCTCGCAACGAATTCGTGCAGGTCACCGGGCTTGGCGAGGCGACGCTGAATCGCTGGGAAAACGGTATTATAATTCAGACGCTTGCGAATGATCGGTATCTCCGCCTTCTCGCTTTACCTCTGAACATGCAGAGGCTCAAAAGTTTTGGTTCATCCGCACAGACGTCGTCATCTAGTGTGAATCCTAACGGCGGTAAATTCCAGGCGTTGAGTGAGTCCGACATCGTTCGGCATCAACAAGGACAAGAGTCTTTCTCCTTGCGAAGGGCCGCCTGACAACAGATGTACGTCACCACGTTTTACTCCTTCAAGGGTGGCGTTGGGCGCACGATGGCGCTCGTGAACGCAGCCGTCGAACTTGCGAACACTGGGCGCCGAGTCCTCGTGGTAGATTTTGACCTTGAAGCGCCCGGCCTCGACACTTTCGACATATTGCACTCCAAAACTCAGGTCCCGGGAATCGTTGACTTCGTTAGTGAGTATATAGCCTCCGGCCAAGCTCCAGAGGTCGATAGATTCATAGGAAAATCACCCGACATCGGTGACAAGGAGGGTGGATTATGGATCATGCCGTCCGGCGCGCATCATAAGAGCTACGCCGCGCATTTCAGTCAGATTGACTGGGCTGCACTCTACGAACAGCATGATGGTTATCTGCTGTTCGAGGACCTCAAGGAGCAGTGGAAGCAGGTCCTCAAGCCCGATTATGTGCTGATTGATTCGCGCACGGGTCACACCGACACCGGTGGCATCTGTACCCGGCAGCTCCCCGACACGGTCGCGATATTATTTTTTCCGAACGAGCAGAATTTGCGGGGTTTGACCAAGGTCGTTCGTGACATTCGCGCGGAAGCCGAGGGACCGCGCAAAAAGGAGATTGAACTCCATTTCGTGATGTCCAACGTGCCTGACTTGGACGACGAAGACAGGATTCTGGAGAGTAAGATCAAGGCGTTCCAGAATCAGCTAGGCTTCAAGCGGGAACCGATGATCGTACATAGATACAACAGCTTGGCGCTGTTGAACCAAGTGGTTTTCACCAAGGATCGGCCAAGAAGCCGTCTTGCTCAGGAATACCGTGACGTCGTTCAAGAGATCGTCATGCTTAATCCCGCGGACCGAGAGGGAGCATTGAATTACATGAACTCCATCCGAGAAGGAGAATTGGATAATATGGATTTCATCAGGCGAACACGCCGTCGAGGGATGGAGTCTGAACCACCGCAGCAGACCGACAGAAAGCTTCAGCAAATTGAGGATGCACATTCGGACGACGGCGAAGTGCTGGTCAAACTGGGCAGGCTGCGAAGGGCTCTCGGGAAACCGGAGCAGTCGGAATTGTTGTTCGATCGAGCGATTGAGGCTGGTTACGACGCACACGATTTAGAATGGGACCGCATTCTCAATCGTATGCGTCGGGCATGGAACAGCGATGAATCAAGAACCCGACTCAAAACGCTCATGGAGACTTCGACTAAGCAGGAGAAGAATGGGCATAGTAAATCCGATTAGCGTAAATAGTTGTGTCCCAATAGCTGGATGGTGGAAATGAGCCTGACGAGTCTTTTGATCGCCAATCGCGGTGAAATCGCTATTCGCATTGCGCGTGCGGCTGCCGAACTCGGCATACGGACCGTTGCCGTTTTCTCTGAAGACGATGCGCAGTCGCTCCATACCCAAAAGACAGACGACGCGCTGCCGCTCCAAGGCCGGGGCGCCGCGGCCTACCTCGATATCGAGCAGATACTTGCTCTTGCTACACAAGCCGGCTGTGACGCGATTCATCCCGGATATGGGTTTTTGAGCGAGAATGCGGAGTTCGCCAAGCGCTGTGCCGAGGCTGCCGTGACTTTTGTTGGCCCCCAAGTCGAGACGCTTGCCCTGTTTGGTGACAAGGGACAGGCACGAATACTTGCTGAAAGATGCGGCGTTCCCGTCCTGCCTGGGACGTCAGGGGCGACGAGCGTGGACGAGGCGAAAGAGTTCCTGGTATCACTGGGTGCCGGTGGAGCCGTTATGATCAAAGCCCTGGCCGGTGGTGGCGGCCGTGGGATGCGTGCAGTGCAGGCGGTCGATGATATTGAAGCGGCCTACGCGCGGTGTCAGTCTGAAGCAAACGCAGCGTTTGGGAATGGCGACGTGTATGTTGAGCAACTCATTCCCCGTGCGCGGCATATCGAGGTCCAGGTCGTTGGTGATGGGTCCGGCGCGGTCAGCCAGCTTGGCGAGCGTGAGTGTAGCATCCAGCGCCGCAACCAGAAGCTGGTGGAAATCGCCCCGTCGCCTGGGCTGTTGCCTGAACTCAGAGAGCGCTTGAGCAGCGCCGCGGTCCGACTCGCCCGAGAGGTGCACTACGCCAGCCTGGGCACGTTCGAGTTTCTGGTTAATGCGGAACATGGCGGTGACAACGCGACATTTGCCTTTATTGAAGCCAACGCGCGGCTGCAAGTTGAGCACACCGTCACAGAAGAAGTGACGGGCGTGGACCTCGTCAAGGCACAATTACGCCTAGCCGGTGGCAGCTCGCTGGCTGACCTTGGACTCACCCAGGCGCGTATTCCCGCGCCGCGGGGCTTTGCCATGCAGGTTCGTATCAATATGGAGACCATGGCACCCGATGGCACGCCACGCCCGTCAGGCGGGACCTTATCCGCGTTTGAAGTGCCGTCGGGTCCCGGTCTGCGAACCGATACCTTCGGCTATGTTGGCTACACCACCAGTCCGAGTTTCGATTCCCTGCTGGCCAAATTGATCGGTTCTTCTCCCTCGTCGGATTTTTCCGATGTTGTGACCAGGACCTACCGTGCGCTGTGTGAATTCAAGATCGAAGGCGTTGCGACTAACATCCCATTCTTACAGAGCCTCTTACGGCATCCGGCATTCGTGAATAATCAGATCTATACCCGCTTTGTCGAAGACCATATTGCTGAGCTGGTTCACTCGGATGACCATCAGCGCTTCTTTTTTCATACGGACGCTGCCCAGTCAGGAACCCCAGCGCTGGCTGGCGTGAAAGTTGACACCGTTGATCCTTTAGCCGTGCTTGAGCATGGCAAGTCTGCGGGCTCGACATCTGCTGTGGCCACGGCTCCGGTCGGACAAGCACCAGCCGTCGAGGTGAGCGGTCCTGACGGGACCGTGGCCGTCCCGGCTCCTCTCCAGGGGACTATTGTCAGTCTGGACATCAGTGAAGGCGACGAGGTGCACGTCGGCCAGCAACTCCTCATCATGGAATCCATGAAGATGGAGCATGTGATCGCAGCTGAAACGAGCGGCGTTATCCGCCAACTGACCGTCGGTCAGGGAGACGCGGTTTTTGAAGGCCATCCGCTTGCCTTTATCGAAGAGACCGAGGTGGCGGTGACGGCAGTCGAACAAGCGACCGAGCTCGACCTCGACTATATCCGCCCGGACCTGGCTGAGATCGTTGAGCGGCATGAACTCGGCATGGACGCCGCCCGGCCCGAGGCGGTTGCACGGCGGCGGAAGACCGGCCAACGCACCGCACGTGAGAACGTATACGATATCTGTGACCCCGATACCTACGTCGAGTACGGGCCTATGGTCATTGCGGCCCAACGGCAGCGTCGCGCGCTGGATGACTTGGTGCGACGCACCCCGGCAGACGGCATGATCGCTGGCGTCGGCAGTGTCAACGGCGCTCTGTTTGACGAAAAAGCAGCCCAGTGCATTGTCATCTCCTACGATTATACCGTGCTGGCCGGGACGCAGGGGTTTAAGAATCACTACAAAAAAGACCGCATGTTTGAGTTGGCCGAGCGCTGGAAGCTACCGGTTGTCTTCTTTGCCGAAGGCGGTGGTGGTCGTCCGGGCGATACCGACTGGTCAAGTCCATCCGGGCTGGACGTCCCGGCCTTTTACCTGTGGGGCAAGCTCAGCGGCATGGTTCCCCTGGTCGGCATTACCTCAGGCCGTTGTTTCGCCGGGAACGCGGTGATTCTGGGCTGTTGTGATGTGATTATTGCGACCGCAGGGTCGAATATCGGCATGGGTGGCCCGGCCATGATCGAGGGCGGCGGCCTGGGGGTCTTCCGGCCGGAAGAGGTCGGGCCGATGGAAGAACAGGTGCCGAACGGCGTGGTGGATATCCCGGTCACAGACGAAGCCGAAGCGGTTCAGGTGGCGAAAAAATATCTCTCCTATTTTCAGGGACCGATCGCCGAGTGGGAATGTGCCGACCAACGCTTGTTGCGTTATATCGTGCCGGAGAATCGCCTGCGCGTGTATGAAGTCCGGGATGTGATCGACACCCTGGCCGACACCGATTCTGTGCTGGAAATCCGCAAGCACTTTGGTATCGGCATGGTGACGTCCTTTGTGCGGATTGAGGGACGCCCGGTTGGTGTGATTGCCAATAACCCCAAGCATCTGGGGGGGGCCATTGATTCCGACGCGGCGGACAAAGCCACGCGGTTCATGCAGTTATGTGATGCGTTTGACATTCCCATTCTCATGCTGTGTGACACACCCGGAAATATGGTTGGCCCTGAGCACGAAAAGACCGCTCTGGTGCGTCATTGCTGTCGCATGTTTGTGACCGGTGCCAGCCTGACCGTGCCGTTCTTCACCATCGTGTTGCGAAAATCGTACGGACTCGGCGCGCAGGGGATGGCCGGCGGGAGTTTCAAAGCCCCGGCTTTTGCGGTTTCCTGGCCAACCGGCGAGTTTGGTGGCATGGGGCTGGAGGGCGCGGTCAAGCTGGGTTACCGCAAAGAGTTGGAGGCCGAGACCGACCCGCATAAGCGCAAAGACCTCTACGAACAGCTCGTCGCCAAGATGTATGAAAGCGGCAAAGCGCTCAGCACCGCAACCTATTTCGAGATTGATGACGTGATTGATCCCGCCGAGTCTCGGCGCTGGATTATGGCCGCCCTGCGATCCTCGCCCCCGCCCGCCCCGCGGACAGAGAAAAAGCGGCCGTGTATCGATACGTGGTGATGAAAACGCTGTATCCCGTTCATCAGGTTCACCAAGTTCACCAAGTTCACCAAGTTCACCAGGTTCAGCAGGGCAGCGCGCCGGGCTGCCTCAGGCTACCGTCCCACAAAATTGCCGGGTCGCCGCTCAGCCACGGCTTTAATACCCTCTTTATGGTCTTCCGTTTGCTGGAGTCGGTGCTGCTCTCGAAACTCGTGATCCGTCGCCGCCTTGACCGCGGCCGCCATGCCGTCCCGCATGGTTGCCCGCACGGACTGTACGGCTAGCGGCGCGTTCTCGGCGATTTCCTGAGCGAGCGCGAGCGCCGCCGAGCGAACATTCTCCTTTGTAGTCAGGACCTCGCCCAAGCCCCAGCTATAGGCCTCCTCGCCCCCGACCCTCCTGCCGGTTTGAAAGATCAGGCTCGCGCGCGGCGCGCCGATCAGACGGGGGAGGGTATAGGTCAGGCCGAAGCCCGGATGAAAGCCGAGTTTGACAAAATTTGCGGCAAAGCGGGTTTCCGGACAGAGCACGCGGAAATCCGGCACCAATGCGAGTCCGAAGCCACCCCCAATAGCAGCTCCCTGGATCGCGCCAACAACCGGCTTTTTGCAGGAAAACAGACGCACGGCTTGGGCGTAGAGCGGATTGCCGGTTTCGACATCGCGCAGATCACGCTCAGCCTGACCACTGTGAAAATTTGCCCCGGCACAAAAATGCTTGCCGTCTGCCGCGAGCAGGATAGCCCGACAATCCATTTCTTTATCCAGAGCTTCAAACGCCTCAGCCAGGGACTGAACGAGTGCCGTATCAAAGAAATTGTTCGGCGGTCGTTGAATCTCAGCGGTTGCCACATGATCGGCCAACGTTACTTCAACATCTCCGTAGCGCGTCTCCATCAGTGCTCTCCTTTTGCTTTCTCAGTCTGCCCCTCACGGCAGAGCTGTCTTTGCCCATCGGATATAGCACTATCCGGTCGCTCCCGGTAGCGTTCCCAAACCTAGCTCGGCCTTCTCCTCTCCTCTATACTCCATATCAACAGGGCTGACCAAGCCGAATCCTCTCTTGCTGAGCTTTATGGAAAGGACACTCATGCCAAGCCAACACATTCTCGGGCCTACGTCACATTATTTCTACTCGCAGCGCCTCAAGTTGCACTACGTGGATTGGGGTAATCCGGACAAACCTTTGCTCGTCTTGATTCATGGTGGGCGGGACCATTGCCGGAATTGGGACTGGGTCGCTCAGGCGCTGCGCGAAGACTATCACATCGTTGCCCCGGATTTGCGCGGACATGGCGACTCGGAGTGGGCCCGCGGTAGTGAGTATTCGATGATTGATCATGTGGTCGATATTGCTCAGCTCCTGGCTCAGCTTGGCTCATTTCCGGTCACTTTGATTGGACATTCTCTCGGCGGTGGCATTGTGCTCCAGTATACCGGCGTATACCCCGCCAAGATTGCGAAAGCCATCTCGATTGAGGGCTGGGGCCCTCCACCACATATGCTCAAGGAACAGCCGAAAAGTGCGTTTGAGCGGATGCAGTACTGGGTGGATGAAATGCGTGGGTTCGCCGGCCGTCTGCCCAAGCACTATAAGACGCTGGAAGAGGCGGTTGAACGGATGCGTGATGCCAATCCGCATCTCAGTCCAGAGCAGGCCCATCACCTGACGCTCTATGGCACCAATCTCAACGAGGACGGGACTTATACCTGGAAATTTGACAACTATGTACGCGCCCGGTCGCCGTACCGATTCAATATGGCGGATGCACAGGATATCTGGGGACGCATTACGTGTCCGCTCCTCTTAATTCGAGGCGGTGAATCGTGGGCAGTTGATCTGGAGAAAGATGAGGAACGCGCGCAAGCATTTCGCAACCCCTCTCTGGTGACGATCCCCAAGGCCGGTCACTGGGTGCATCACGACCAACTGGAGCATTTCTTGCGGGTGACCACGGAGTTTTTGCTCCAAAGAGGAAACGTGCCCAGCTTCTCTGTATGACCGGAGGGTAGGTCTCCTCTTTCATCCACATCAGCGGGGTAGCCGTGCGGCATATTTGTTTCGAGCAGCTGTCCGCTCATTCATGTTCACACACGGACGGTGCTGTATAATCCAGCTTCAGCAGCCGAAAATAGTTTTGCCCCAAGGCAATATTCCGAAAAGCGGTGTCGTTCAAAGAGCGATTGATGCGACTCGTGACGTCTAACTCCTGCTGATACACCTCGAAATCCTTGTCGCCTGACGCCACGAAATCGGTGCCGGGCAGAACGCGCTCGGAGTAGGCATTCAGGAACGCAACGTACAGCGCCCGTTTTTCGAGGTCCGAAAAATAATGGTCGTCAATGACGCGCCAGGACATATCCAACATCAGCTTGGGATGGCGGTCCAACAGCGACTTCATAATCTGAATGTGCCGCGCCGCGTCCAGGTTGACAAGCTCTCGGGAGAGCCCGAGATGCATCCAGACGATGGTATTGTCGGGATATAAACTCAGCACCTTTTGTATCCAGGCCAGATATTTGGTGGGTTCGGCGTCGTTGCCCAGGTCGGAGTGAATCGCAAGCGGGATGTTCCGTTCGCGGAGCACCTGCATGAAGGGGCTCCATCCGTCTATCGCGGCCAGGGGCACGGCCTGACGTCCGTTTCCGAACAGTGCCTGTTTCACCAGATTGACCTCACCCATCCAGGTGAACAGACCGGGATATTCTTCGTCCAGGAGTTGCATGCCTTGAAGGATGGAGTCGGGTCGGGACAAGTCGGGGAAGGTCATGGCGAGCGTCAGGTGGACGTGTTCCGACGCCTCCGCAATAAAGCTGGCCGCATTCGCGAAATCGTTTTTCAGCGTGGGTTTCACAAGCGTGCCGAGACAGTCCAGGTAGTAGGTGCAGGCAGACGTGACCGGCAGCATCTGGCCGATGCCGTAGATATTGGCAAACAGGACGCCCGCCCGTTCGAGGTAGGAGACCACCTCCGGGAATGGAATGGCGGGACCGCCGAACGGACGGAAGTGCACATGGCTGTCCACGACCGAGGTCTGGGGGCGGACGGCCCGGTCGTAACATTGGCCGGTATTGCTCTGCAACATGGGCAGGGTGAGCGACGAGGCGCTCCCGGCCAGTCCTGCTATGCAGAACGCGACGAGCAGTGCACTTGCTATCTTGCACATGGTGTCCCCTGTTTACGTGCGAGGGGCGTCCGATTGGCGGGCCAACCGTCTTCAACGAGCGATGCCGACTCAGACTACGGAGCGGATTCAGGACGCCAGGGTGAAAAGAGTAAACGTGCCCTCCAAATCAGACAAGACTGTTGGCACGTTTACTCTTTCGGCGACACAACCTTTTCCTGGAGCCAGTTCGACAGGTCGGTCAGACTTTGGGCATTGATTTCGTGACCCATATCATACTCCCGGTAGGTCACGGGCGCTTTGACATCACGCAGGATTTCGACGGACTGACGTGCCCGGCCCACGTCAATCAGTTCGTCCTTACTGCCGTGTTGGACCAGCACGGGCAGTTGCTCGGTTGCCGGCACATCCGGTAATGCGGTCAGCATATCTTTCGGCAGCCACGAACTGAGAGCCGCTAATCCGGCAAAGCGCTCGGGCTCGCCCAGGGCCAGGCTATAACCCATCACCCCGCCTTGGCTGAAACCCAGCACACTCAATTTCCTGGGGTCAACAGGGTAGCGCGTAAGTGCTTCGTCGAGAAAGGTCCGCATGGCTTCACGCGCAGAGAGGACCGCCTGGACATCCAGCGGTCCACCGCTCGTCAGCGGAAACCAGCCGTGGCCGACCATGTTCGGGCCTATGGGGACCTGAAGCGGGCCCTGCGGACAGAGGACGAGAAACCGGCCTCGACACAGATGAGGAGCTAAGCCCAGGAGGTCGAGCGCATTTGCGCCCCAGCCATGCAGGGCCAGAATAGTCGGATGCGGGCCTGCGCCCTCGGGCTCAAAAACGGTGTGGATAAGATTCATGCGCAGTGGCTCCTCCCAAATGGCAATGGGCCACTGCTATCGGAAAAGCAGTGGAGAGGCAAGAAAAGCAAGAAGAGAAAGAGCGCTACAGGGCGGGACGTTTCTTATTTTTTCGAGACCTGTTTCAGCAGCAGTTCGATGATCTGGTCGGCGCTAATGCCCTCGGCCTCCGCCTGAAAGTTCAGCAGGCAGCGATGCCGCAGGGCAGACAGCGCAACATCGGTGATGTCCTCAAAGCTGACATGCACCCGCCCGTCAAGCAGGGCGTTGACCTTTGCCCCTAAGGTGAGGGCCTGAGCCCCACGTGGGCTCGGGCCATAACGGAGATATTGAGTGACCTCAGGCACAGGCGAATTCGGCTTGTTTGGCGTGGCTGTTTCAATAAGTCGGGCAATATAGAAACTCAGTGGAGGAGCCAGCAGGACTTCGCGCACAAGTTTTTGCATCTCGGCTATGACTGCCGGAGCAGAATCTTCCGACAGCACCGGATTGATGTTGTACTGGGTCTCTTTTGTGGTGCGCTCAAGAATTTCGACCAACTCATCCGCGCTTGGCGAGTCGATAATCAGCTTAAGCAGAAAACGGTCCAGTTGCGCTTCGGGGAGCGGGTAGGTCCCCTCAATCTCAACCGGGTTCTGGGTTGCCAGAACAAGAAAAGGTGGAGTGAGCGTATGCGTCTCACCAAAGACGGTGACTTGCCGCTCCTCCATCGCTTCAAGGACCGCAGACTGGGTCTTGGGCGTGGCACGGTTAATTTCATCTGCCAGGACGACATTGGCAAAGATCGGACCGGGTTTGAATTCAAAATAGCGCTTGCCGTCAGCGCCTTCAGACAGGACTTGGGTCCCAACGATATCAGACGGCATGAGGTCCGGCGTGAACTGAATACGCTTGGCGTTCAGCGCGAGTGTTTGGCTGAGTGACTTGGCCATCAATGTCTTGCCCAGGCCCGGCACACTTTCAATGAGGACATGCCCGCCGGCAAAAAAGGCGGTTAATATCTTCCGCAAGATATTCCGCTGGCCGACGATCAACTGGCTGATCTCTTCTTCGATGGTCGCAAAGATGTGCCGAAAGTGTTCAACACGCTGTTCTGAGGATAACGGCGATAACGAAGCTGACATGCTGCTCCTATTGCAAAATCGATCGATATTCGAGTGGAATGCGCTGCTGAGGGGCATTTTTCTCTTGCGGCCGGTCAGCGAGCGGGACGTTACTATACGGCGTGGTTGGGACAGCTGGGTTGGTATTTTCAGTCAGTTCCTGGCTGTCCTGTTCCGCCTTGATACCAGTTGGAATACGAACTTTGACATAGCCGGCATCCTGAGTACGGAATCCACCGGGCTGTTCGCCTGGTTTATAAAAACGCTCGCCTTTTCCCTGTCCGCCAGATTTTCCTGGCTGCTGGTCTGACTGATTTGGTTGTGTGGCCTGTTGAGGTGGTTTTTCCTGGCTGCTTTGTGGCGTGGCGTGACGGCGCTGCTCGTCGTGTCCTGCTGGGTCTACCCCGGAAGGCGGCTGCTGTGCATCCGGTTTTTGGCCTGGTTGAGGAGGTTTTTGCTGCTGACCGGCTGTAGGCTGCCGGGCCTGTTTCTTGCCCGTGTTGTCTTGAGATTGGGGCTGGTCAAATTTTATGCCGCCGCCGGATTCCTGGGGCGTATTTTTCTGTTTTTGCGACTGTTGGTTGCCGGATTGATTCGTTTGGTTTTGCTGGTTTTGGTTTTGTGCGCCCTGCTGAGGCTCACGCCCCTGAGCAGAGAGCGATTGCTTGAGTTGCTCCAGCTTTTCATTTGTTTTGGCCAGCGGGGTATCCTCCGGCTGTGGGCGGTCGCCCTGGTTGCCCGGACTATCGTCCTGCTTGCTGTCGCTCCCAAAGAGTTTGAGATCAATGGGGAGAATCTGCGGAATTGGGACCGGCAGATTCATGCGCTTTTGCGCCTCATCAATGAGTCGTATCTTCTCTTGTGGGGTCAGAGCCGGATTCTTCAGATTCTGAGAGAGCACGAGGAGTTGGGCTCCGGCTTGCTGTTCTGTCTGTTGCTCTTCGGAGGGAGACTGCGGGCGGATCAACTCTCGGGCAATTTCTCCAATATCCTGAATCAGGGCCTCAGGTGTAGGAGCGGAGGGTGAGGGATCACTTGGCGCTAGGGCAGCACTTCCGGTTGGTAAAAACAAGAACAGCAGGCCACTCAGGACTGCGCCGACACACGCCAGCGGAACCCGCCTATCGAGTTGGAAAGGCAGATCGCGCTCAGGAACGAAGAAGGCGGCCTTCCGGGCGGCTTCGCGCCGAATTTGTGCCAGGAAGTCTGAGGAGGATGGAAGCGTCACAAGCGTTAAAAAACGTTCTTGGCCATCCGTCTTCTCGTCTAGCAGGCCGGCAATGCGCCCGTCTTGGCAGCTCTTTTTTTCCTGTCTGAGGGAGTTCAGCAGCACACCGAAGACGATGACGGGTGGAAGAAAAGAAACCCAGATGGGCAGCGAACATGCCAGTACCAGACCATACCCCAGGAAAAAAACAGTAATCCCCAGGGGCAGAAAAAATCCGAGGGTATTGGCGCTCCGCTGCCACAATACCCGGCGGGCCGTAGTGGCGAACAGATGGGACAAGCTATCCATTGCGCGAGCGACGTTTCTGGAACCGGCGAACCGCGCGATTATGATCCGCAAGCCGGGAAGAGAACACGTGCGTGCCATCTCCCTTGGCAACAAAATAGAGGTAGTTCGTTTCGGCTGGGGAGAGGACGGCTTGAATAGCCGCGAGTCCTGGGTTGGCAATTGGGCCAGGCGGCAGGCCGGTAAGAAGATAGGTGTTATACGGCGTGGGCGTACGCAGATGACGGCGGGTCAGGTTCCCGTCAAAGTTCGGAATGCCGTAGATGACGGTCGGATCACACTGGAGCGGCATATTTTGACGGAGTCGATTGTGAAAGACTCCGGCAATCAGCGGGCGTTCCTCTGCCGCCCCGGTTTCTTTCTCAACCAGCGAGGCCAAGGTCAGGACCTCATGCTGGGAGAACCCCAACTTCTGGGCCTGCTGTTGCAGGGCTGGACTGAAGACTTCCGACAGACGGGTCACCATACGTCCTAGAATATCCGCCGCAGGGCTTTGCTTTGAAAAAAAGTAAGTGTCCGGGTACAGGTAGCCTTCGAGTCCGTATTCCTGGAGGTCCCATGTGGCTAAGAACTGAGGAGAGGTGCTGAGAGACAGGAATTGCTCTTGGGGGTCAAAGCCTTGGTCTTCCAGTCTTTTAGCAATTTGTTTGAGTGTCAGTCCTTCCGGGATTGTCACCATGTGGTGGATGACCTGACCTTGGGTCAAGGTCTCAAGCAACATCCGCGGGGTCAGCGGGGTTTCCAGGATATACTCCCCACTTTGTATGGAGCGGTCTTTGCCTGTGAATTGCGCCCATAAACGAAATGGTTGAACGCTTGCCAGCACGCCTTCGGCAACAAGCAGCCGCGCTGTTTTCTGGAGGGTACTGCCTGGAGAGATAGAGATCCGAGCAGGGGCAGCGAGGGACGGCCCTGGCGTAATGAGCAGAGAATAGACGTAATAGGCGCTGAGTCCGCTGACGCCGGTAAAAAGACAGGCAATAAGAAGCAGGACTTTTTTCACTACCGCTCAACCTACCACCGGTGCGGGAGCGAAACAATGTCGCGACAAATTGTTACTTGACTTTTGTGTGTTCGGCTGGCAACGTCTGTGACCATGTACAGCCGGTGGACAGAGTACTGCAAGGAAGTATTCAGTATTTTTCTCGGGCGTCAGAACGGCCACGTTCAGGCGCTGATTATTGCCCCTATCCTGGCTGTCAGTTTTCTTGGGTTTGTTGTTCGGGCGGCGAGTTCAGCCGTTGATCCCACTCTTGCCAAAAATGGGGTGATCGTTCAACTCCAACAGCGTTTGAACGAGATTCAGCAAAGAAGTGACATTCCGAATAGTGAAGAAACGGTTCCGACCGAAGAACAGCCCATAGCGCAGTCACTAGGGCAGTCACTAGGGCAGCCGACTCCAGAAGAAAAAGAAGACGCAGCACCATCCGCCACAGTCGCACTCTTGCCGCCGTCCGGGCCGGAAGCGCCGGTACTTGGGCCGCGCCAAAGCGTGCATCTCATCAAGCCGGATGAGACATTCACGACTATTCTGAAAAAAGAAAGGCTTCCCTGGAGACAGTTCGCCGCATGGATTAATGCGGCGCAGAAAATATACGAATTACGGCGTTTGCAGATCAATCATGCCCTGACGCTCTCCTACGAGCACGATCAACTCGGGACACCAACGCTGCGAACTGTTGCCTACAGCATTGATAAGCGTTCCTCGCTCGTGCTTGAGAAGGATGAGAGTGGGCATATTGAGTCACGGGTTGAGACCGTCCCAACGACACTTGTCTGGCGTGCCGTTGGCGGCCGCATTACCCATAGTCTGGGTTGGGCAGCCAGCAAGATAGGTGTCCCGGCCAGTATCATTGATGCTGTGGCAGATATGGGCTGGGATCTGAACCTTTCACACGACCTTCAGCCGGGTGACCCTTTCAAAATCATTTTTGAGGAAATTCAGCATGACGGGCAAGCAGTGAGGCATGGTAAAGTGCTTGCTGCGGAAATCATGAACAAAGGGAAAAAACACCTGGTCTTTCCTCTTGACGCGGAAGAAGGGATGGGGTTTGGGCAGCAGTTTCTGCGCTACCCCGTCCAATTCACCCGTATCTCATCGGTTTTTAACGATGCCCGGTTGCATCCCATTTACAAACGCAGACGCCCGCACCTTGGCGTAGATTTCGCTGCGCCACCAGGAACACCGGTCCGCGCGGTGGCGGCTGGCAGGGTCACCTATGCCGGTTGGAGAGGCGACTATGGCCATTTTCTCAAGATCAACCATGCCGGACCCTATAGTTCGGCATATGCCCATCTGCGACGGATCAAAAAAAGGGTGAGAGCCGGAACGGTTGTAAAAAGAGGTCAGATTATCGGCTACGTCGGGTCTTCGGGAGCCGCAACCGGGCCACACCTGCACTTTGAAATGCATAAAAATGGCAGGTATATCAACCCATTGAAGGCAAAAGTGTATACGCGAAAGTCTGATGTTCGGCAAAAAATGGCAGCCGCAATGCCGCTTGACCCGCAGCTCGCCATAATGAAAAAGAAGCTGGAAGAATATCTTGCGGACCTGAGCGTGCAGGGCAAATCCGAGAGCCGTGTTTACACGCCAATCCCAAGCATCCAGACGGCTGCCCGAGAAACAGCCGACCCACACGCGTAAGCGCCGATCCTTCGTTCAGCTTTTTGCGGTAGGCGATAGTGACTTTCTCTCCCTTCTCCATGAGGAGCGGGCAATACTGATATGTTTGTCTCAAGAAAGCATGCTCTCCCATACTGAAAAACTCCGTGTTCGTTGGGTCGATACGGATGCGTCGGGCCGTATTCATTACACCGCGGCGTTCCGATATTTTGAGATAGCCGAGTGGGAGTTGATGCGGAAATCCGGGTTCCCGCTGTCCGACCACCGCAAAATATCAGGCTTGCCGCGGGTGAATGTCTCCGCAACATTCTACGCTCCCCTCTTTGTCGATGAACCGATTGAGGTGAAAGTGTGGGTGGAGCGGGTCGGGACGACCTCGATCACTTTCGCGGGAGAAATCTATCGAGCCCAAGAGCGGTGCGTTAGCGGGACGATTACAGCAGTTTTTGTGAATCAGGATGAACAGCCACAGCCTATTCCCGAGGCGATTCGACAGGCATTAAACGCTGAGTAAAGACGATCAAGGATGATCAAAGATGATCTTGGGAGTTGACAGAAAAAACACGCTCACATAGGTAACGAAAGATGTCATACGCAGTGATCCGTACGGGTGGAAAACAGTACCGAGTGACGCAGGGCGAGCTCCTGCGTTTAGAGTCCCTACCGGGAGAGACCGGGAGTGATATTACGTTCTCCGACGTGCTACTCACATCAGCCGAAGGCGCTATTCAAGTTGGTACCCCGCTTGTTCCTGGTGCTTCAGTCACGGCTCGTGTTGTTGAGCATGGCAAAGAGAGAAAGATTATTGTTTTTAAAAAGAAACGTCGCAAAGGATATCGGCGCAAGCGTGGCCATCGGCAGCACTTTACTGCTGTTCAGGTCAAGGCGATCAACCTGGGAGGGTAAACGTGGCACATAAAAAAGGACAAGGATCCAGTCGGAATGGCCGAGACAGCCCAGGACAGCACCGAGGCGTCAAGCTTTTTGCCGGACAGGTTGCAAAAGCAGGAAACATTATCGTTCGCCAACTTGGCACGCGTATCCACCCAGGGACAAATGTCGGCATGGGACGAGATTATACACTGTTTGCGAAGATTAACGGGGTGATTCAGTTCGAACGTATGGGCAAGACACGCAAGCGGGTCTGCGTGTATCCGCAGTAATCTGCTGTACGCACGAGAGATCACCAAGGTCGTAGGAAAGCCCCACTTCGGGGCTTTTTTTTATGGCGCCTTCTTCAGCCCCTTATTCCTGATATACACGTGCTATGAACTTCGTTGACGAAGTCACAATGACGGTAAAAGCCGGTGATGGCGGACGGGGGTGTGTCAGCTTTCTACGCGAGAAGTTTCGGCCCTGGGGTGGGCCGAACGGCGGAAATGGCGGAGATGGCGGAGACGTGATCCTGCGCGTTGACCCGCAACGTAACACGCTGCTTGATCTCGCCCATCGGCATCATGCCAGAGCGGCACGTGGCGAGCACGGGCGGGGTAAGGACCAACACGGGAAAAACGCAAAGTCTTCAGTCCTTCCGGTCCCAGTCGGAACAATTGCTCGCGATATCGAGAGTGGAGAAATACTCGCAGACCTCCGAACCGCAGGCCAACAGGTCGTGGTCGCCCACGGCGGAAAAGGCGGCAAGGGGAACGCCTTTTTTACCAGCTCCACAAACCGGGCCCCCCGATTCGCCCAACCGGGTCTGCCCGGAGAGGTACGGCACATCCAGCTTGAACTCCGCTTATTGGCTGATGTGGGCCTGGTTGGGTTTCCCAACGTCGGGAAATCGACGCTGATCTCTGCTGTTTCTGCCGCACGTCCACGGGTTGCAGACTTTCCCTTTACGACCCTCATCCCGCACCTCGGCGTTGTTCGCTATGGAGATGAAGGCTCATTTGTCATGGCCGACGTGCCAGGGCTCATTGAGGGCGCGCACACTGGACATGGACTTGGCGCGCGCTTTCTGCGCCATCTTTCGCGGACTTCTATTCTGGTTCATCTTCTTGATATATCTGATCCGGCATGTGATCCGTATGCAGACTATAGAGTCATCAATCGTGAACTTGACGCGTTTGATTGCGCTCTGGCTCAGCGACCACAGATAGTGGTCGTGACAAAAGCTGACTTGACGATCACACGCGAACGGTTTCCTGAGGTGCAGGAATTTTTTGCACAGCATGAGAAAAGAGTGCATCTCATTTCTGCTGCAACTGGGGAAGGGAAACAGGAATTGGTGGGGGAAATTGTCCGTGCGCTTCAACAGAGACAACACAGAATGGGCGACGGAGAGGAGAAAGAGTAAACGTGCCAACCGCTTTGTATATTTGGAGGGCGCGTTTATTCTTTCCGAACGAGAGACAGAGGTTTCCCCGGCATGAGTGACGGGAACAGCCACCTCGCGCATAAAGCTCGTATTCTTGAGAGCACGAGGCGTATTGTGGTGAAAGTCGGGAGTAGTGTGCTCTCCAATGGAGACGGGGTATATACTCCACGTGTCAGCCACCTCGCGACGACCCTTTCTACCCTGCAGAAGGCAGAGGTGGTCTTAGTCACTTCGGGAGCCGTTGCTGCTGGAATGGGCGCACTCAATATGAAACAGCGCCCGAGGACGATACCGGCGAAACAGGCGGCAGCGGCCATTGGACAGATTACGCTCATGGCACTGTATGAAGAATGCTTTTCCCAGCATGCCATCCGGGTGGCTCAGATTCTTCTCACCCATGACGATCTGGCGAACCGAAGACGCTATTTGAACGCCAAGCATACCCTCCTGACGCTGATCGAATCCGGGGTCGTGCCAATTGTGAACGAGAATGACACGGTTGCGGTTGAAGAAATCCAGTTTGGCGACAACGATAATCTCTCTGCCCAAGTCGCCGTACTTGTCGAGGCGGATCTGCTGGTTATGTTGAGTGATGTTGCGGGTTTATATGAAACAGACCCACGCCTGGACCAGCAGGCCAAACGTATTCCGCTGGTCGAGCAGTTCGACGAACAATTGCTGAAGCGGTGTGGTGCGGCCGGCCCGTTAGGACGCGGCGGGATGACTTCTAAAATCGAAGCGGCTCAAAAGGCGGCGCTGTCCGGCATTCCGTCCCTTCTCATAGATGGCCGGAGCGATGCGGGGCTCTGCGCGGTTTTTGACCCCCAGCAGGAGGTTGGCACGCTGTTTTTGCCCGTCTCGGACAGGATTGCGAGCCGTAAACACTGGATTGCCTATACGCTGAAGCCGGCCGGCTCACTCCGTCTTGATGCGGGGGCGGCGGCGGCGATTCGGCGGGATGGGAGGAGTCTGTTACCTGCCGGGGTGCGTGGCGTCTATGGCAGCTTTGAGGAAGGGGACTGTGTGACCTGTCTGGACGAAAGCGGGGGGGAATTTGCTCGTGGCTTAGTGAATTATGGCGCCGCAGCTCTGAGGCAAATTCAAGGCGTGCACACGAGTCAGATTGAACAGACGCTCGGCTATAAGGTCAGCGACGAAGTGATTCATCGTGACGACCTCGCCCTACTCCAAGAAACGCACTGAAACGCACGCATGAGGACATTGGCCGAGTCCCCATGCCGCGAAGAGAAAGCGCTCCTCAAAGGAAGACAGCATGAGTCTTGAAAATATGGTGGTCGCATTAGCCCACACCGCAAAAAAAGCCGCGCGGGTATTGGCAACAATGTCAACACAAACGAAAGATCATGCGCTTCTCACAGCCGCACGGGGGCTCCGGGATCAGACGGAAGTCTTACGTGCCGCCAATGCACAAGATGTTGCCCGGGGAAAAGACAAAGGTTTATCTGCGGCCATGCTCGATCGCCTGACGCTGGACGAAGCGCGCATACACGCTATGGCCAAAGGACTCGAAATTATGGTCGATCTGCCGGACCCGGTAGCGGAAACGATCTCTACCTGGAAGCGCCCAAATGGCTTGGAGATCAGTCAGGTCCGTGTCCCTCTCGGTGTCGTCGGGATTATTTACGAGTCGCGGCCGAATGTGACAGCGGATGCCGCTGGTTTATGTATCAAGGCGGGCAATGCGGTTGTGCTCAAAGGGGGATCGGAGGCGTTCGAGACGAACGGGGCTATCGTTGACGTTCTTTCTCAAGCCTTTGCCAAAGCGGGCCTGCCGGACGGAGTGGTCCAACTGGTCCGCTCGACTGATCGACAGGCTGTCACCTTTCTCCTCCAACAAGACCGCTGTATTGATGTCATTATTCCGCGTGGCGGAGAGGAGTTGATCCGGGCCGTAACGCGAGAATCGTCTATTCCGGTGATTCAACATTTCTCTGGCTTGTGTCACACCTATGTGGATGCTGCGGCTGATATTGAAAAAGCGCACCGAGTGTGCCTGAATGCTAAGGTGCAAAGACCGTGGGTGTGCAATGCCATGGAAAATCTGCTGGTGCATGAGACAATTGCGCCGCGCTTCCTACCGGACTTTATTACCCGCCTCGAACAAGAGGGCGTCGAGGTTCGCGGCTGTGACCAGACGCGACAGATTGTGTCTCAGGTGAACGTAGCAACTGAGACGGATTGGCAGACCGAGTATCTTGATAAAATCCTCTCGGTCAAAGTAGTGCGCTCGCTTGAGGAGGCGCTGGATTTTATTCATACCAACGGGTCAGGACTGGCCGATTGTATTGTGAGTGAAGATTATTC
The DNA here is from genome assembly GCA_963664395.2 of Binatia bacterium. GTDB lineage: Bacteria > Desulfobacterota > Binatia > Bin18 > Bin18 > Bin18. The sequence continues at coordinate 2,353,920 of OY761159.2, forward strand.
ACAGGTCCGGCGGTTTCTGCGTGAAGTGGACTCTGCGACCGTCTATGCAAACGCTTCGACGCGATTCACCGATGGCTTTGAGTTCGGATTTGGGGCCGAGGTCGGAATTTCGACGAACCGGCTCCACGCCAGAGGGCCCATGGGGTTGCGTGAGCTCACAACCTATAAATATGTTGTCTACGGAGATGGTCAGATACGGGAATAAAATACGAAGAAGAGTAAACCTGCCCTCCAAATCATACAAAGCTGTTGGCACGTTTACTCTTTCAGGTCCTGGCGTATGAAAGTAGGGCTGTTCGGTGGAACGTTTAACCCCATCCATTTAGGCCATCTGCGGAGTGCGGAAGAAGTCCGTGCAGCGTTTGCGCTTGACCGGATATACTTCATTCCTTCCGCCGCTCCTCCACACAAGCGCGAAACGGATGTCGCTCCTGCTCAACATCGCTACAATATGGTGGAGCGTGCCGTTGCCGACAACCCCGCCTTCCTTGCCTCCCGTATCGAACTCGACCGTTCCGGACCTTCGTTTTCGGTTGATACGATACGCACTTTTCAGGACAGAGAGACGTATACCTCTCTCGCTTTTCTTATCGGGATGGATGCTTTTTGTGAGATCGAGTCGTGGAATGCCTACCTGGAGATTCCTAGCTTATGCGACCTGATTGTGACGTCGCGTCCTGGGGTTCCCACGCCCTCAATTGACCAGCTCCTTCCCGTTGCTCTTCGGTCCGCCTTTTGGTACGATCCGGCCAAGCAGAGATACCAGCACGAATCAGGGCACACGTTGACGCTGTATACACTGAACGGCCTCCATATTTCGGCCTCCGTGATACGTGATAATATTCACGCCGGCCGACCCACGCACGGCCAGCTCCCGCCTGCCGTGGCAGACTATATCGCCACATGTGCCCTCTATCGCTCGCAAGAGGCTCTTTCCCTTGAAGGCTGATGACGGCTGGCAAAAGGCCCTGCGGTGCGCCCAATCCGCTCTGGATAAAAAGGCATATGACCTGGTTGTCCTTGACGTGGAAGCGTTGACTTCGATTGCCTCCTATTTTGTGATCTGTACCGGGCGGTCGGACATTCAGGTCCAGGCGATTAGTCAGGCTATTGAGGACGCCCTCCGGCAGGCAGGCCACCGCCCATTAGCCCTTGAAGGCGTCTCGCATGGACAATGGGTCCTCATGGATTTCGGGGACGTTATTGTCCATATTTTCTATGAAACAGTACGAGAATTCTACAATTTAGAAGGACTCTGGGCCAAGGCTCCACGTTGCACGCTGCCCGAACCCTACTCGACGCAAGCCCTGGACCTCCGACTCGAAACCGGTTAGGAGCCCTTTCTCTTGCTCCGAGAAGACCGACCTTCCCTTTCTTTCCATCAGGGTTTCCTTCTATACTAGGGGAAGGAACCAGCGAGAGAACCTCGCTGGGGGATGCTATGGGTCGGACGGCTTCTACTCAAGAGACACTGTATTACGGAAGTACCCGTAAACACCAGTATTGGGAAAACGAAAAACAGACGTTGCGTCTCGTCCGCGATCGGGCTGCGTCCGTCTGGCGGGCGTATCGCAAGCAACATGGGATGTACCGCCTTTTGCTGGTGAAGTCTCGCTCCACGGCCGGACCACGAAAAGGGAAACGGAAATCGACACCACTGACGGGCAGAAGCGCTGAAGAAGTCGTGGCTAACATCAAACGTGACTATCAGCTGCGATTGGTGCTTGAGCAACGACTGCGCCGTTGGATGGATAAGGCATCAGGAGAGCGTGTCCTCGCCTTTCTCGATCCGAACCAGGGAGGTGCGCCAGCAATGACTGACCCAGGCACGTATAATTCTCAGTCTTCATAAAAGAGCGAAGAAGCGCGGGTGTTTTTCCCCATTGTGGGGAAAAACAGGCGGAGACCAGGAAAAAAACGGGACGAGCAGCGCGGCGCTCGGTGGGTGCTAGCATGGAGCGCCGACGAAAAAACAGACCGAACGACCCCTACCAGCGCGCGACCGATGCCCCCCAGGTGAGCCCGCCCCCACAGCCGTTGAGCACGACGATGTCGCTATCATGCACTTTGCCTTCCCGTATAGCTTCATCCAGAGCTATCGGAATGGAGGCGGCAGACGTATTCCCGAAGCGATGCACATTGCAGTAGACCTTGTCCATACTTGCCCCCAGGCGGTCGGCTACCGCTTGGATAATGCGTAAGTTCGCCTGATGAGGGACCATTAACTTGATATCTTCTGGTGTCAGGCCGGATTTTTCGAGGGCCTTTTTTGTCACATCGGCCAGGGCACGAACGGCCACCTTGAACAATTCCGGGCCTTTCATCTGAATACCCCAGTCGGATTCCTGCTCCCCGGCCTGATCAAACGTTTGGCGCAGTCCGGAGCGAACGTGGAGCAATTGCCAGAGGGCTCCGCTGGACTCGACGATAGTGCTGAGCAAGCCCCGGTCATTCGGCTGATTTTCTAACACTACTGCGCCTGCGCCATCTCCGAACAGCACGCACGTAGCCCGGTCTCCCCAGTTGACCATGGAGCTCATGGCATCCGCGCCAACCAGCAGGATGCGGTTGTAATCTCCGCTTTTGAGATAGCTATGGGCAACCGACAGGCCGTACACAAACCCGGCACAGGCTGCCGCAATATCAAAGGCGGGAATATTATCAACGCCCAGGCGCGTTTGGAGCAGGCAGGCAGTGGAAGGAAAGGCATACTCCCCAGAGACTGTGGCGACCAGGATCATATCCAAGTCCTGCGCGGACAGGCCCGACGCCTCGAGCGCAGTTTCACTCGCAGCATGAATGAGGTCGAGCAATGACTCATCCTGCTGTATGACACGCCGTTCCTGTATGCCCGTCCGTGTGACAATCCATTTATGGTTTGTGTCAACCCGTTTCGCTAGATCATCATTTGTGAGACAGGTCGAAGGGACGGCGGAACCTGTGCCGATAATACGTGCGCCCATGCGCCACCTCTTTCGTTCTTCTTGCCCAGCGAGATCAGGCCAGTCAATACGTCTCGCGCTGTTTCGCTCAGGGCATGTTCTGTTTTCTTAGGTCCCAGTGTTCTCGTTAATCCGATTGATCGCCTTCCCATTTGCGAAAGACGAGGCAGGCGTTGGTTCCCCCAAAGCCAAAGGAATTGGATAGGACGGTCCGGACCGGCGCCGAGCGGGGCTTGTTGGGCACATAGTCCAAATCGCAATCCGGATCAGGTTCTTCATAGTTGATCGTTGGCGGCATGATCTGATGGTGGAGCGCTAAGGCGGAATACACGGCCTCGACGCCACCGGCAGCACCAAGTAAATGGCCGGTCATAGACTTGGTTGAACTGATAGCGAGCTTTGCCGCGTGTTCGCCAAAGACTCTTTTCAGGGCCAAGGTTTCGGTCGCATCGTTATACGGTGTTGAAGTGCCGTGTGCGTTGACATAATCGATCTCGGTCGGATCAATCCCGCCGCTCCGCAGGGCCAGCTTCATGCAGCGCACCGCGCCTTCGCCTTCGGGCGAGGGGGCGGTGATGTGATACGCATCTGCGTTGGCACCGTAACCGACCACTTCGGCGTAGATTTTTGCCCCGTGACTCTTGGCGAATTCGAGCTCCTCCAACACCACAATGCCAGCACCTTCGGCCATGACAAAGCCGTCACGATTTTTGTCAAACGGACGACTGGCCTTCTCGGGCTCGTCGTTCCGCGTCGAGACGGCTCGCATGGCAATAAAGCCGCCCAGCCCTAAAGAGGTCAGGGCCGCCTCTGCTCCCCCGGCAATAACGGCATCCTGATCGCCCAGCCGAATGGCCCGATACGCTTCCCCAATGGCGTGTGCACCGGAAGAGCACGCACTCGTTGGCGTATAATTAATACCTTTGGCGCCATAGCGGATGGAGATTTGGCCGGGTGCCAGGTTGCTCAACAGCTTGGGGATAAAGAACGGAGAAACTTTCTTGAGTCGCGTATCAAGAAAGTGCAAGTGGTATTCTTCAATGCTGGTCAGCCCGCCAATCCCGACCCCGACGATACACCCAATCATATCCTCGTTTTCCGGCGTGATTGGAGTCTTGGCTTCATCCATCGCCATTTGGGCGGCGGCAACACTATACTGGATGAAGAGGTCCATCTTTTTGACTTCTTTCTTCTCAATAAAATCGGTGGGAGAGAAGTCGTTGACCTCGCCAGCAATCCGAGTTGGAAAGTCTGAGACATCAAAGCGCGTCAAGGGGCCGATTCCTGAGCGTCCCTCAAGCAGCGCTTGCCAGTTTTTCTCCACCCCAGTGCCAAGTGGAGTCACAGCCCCTAGCCCAGTAATGACGACACGGCGTTGCCCGTTTTGCATAATCTCCTACCTTACAAACTATTTATGACGACATCTGGGAGTGCGGGCTTCCAGCCCACAGTGGATGCCTTGTACGAAATAGTTTTTTACCAGCTCCTCTCCGCTATCCGAACATTCTCCTAAGGTCATGTATCTTAAAGACTCAATGAAATCCCTGCAACTGGCCGGCAATCCCATCGTGGTCTGGGCCGGGGTAGAGCGAGCACTGAAAGCGAGCGGGAGTCCCCTTGCTGAAGGAGGGCTGCTATACGTCATGCTGAAGAAAGAAGAGAAAGCGGTCAGGAGTAGGTGACAGGCGTATGCCAGAGCACAGGCCGAATCGGCAGAATCAACAGCCTCAAACAGTTTTCCTGAATCAGCGTGCATACGCCTTCCCGCGCCGTCCTGTCGTTGCGATCTGCATAGACGGCTGTGATCCGGCGTATATCAAGAACGGTCTTGCCGAGAACATTTTGCCAAACATCCGGCGTTTTCTCGCCCGAGGTTTCGGCACCTGGGCGGACGCTGTGGTCCCGACGTTTACCAACCCGAATAATCTGTCAATTGTCACGGGCAGTTCGCCCGCGGTGCATGGTATTTCGGGTAATTACTTTCTTGATCCGACAACCGGGCAGGCGGTCATGATGACCGATCCGACGCATCTCCGCTCTGAAACCCTGCTGGCGTGCTTTTCTCACATTGGGGCAAAGGTCATTGTCATCACAGCCAAAGATAAACTGTGTCGCCTGCTTGGCCACGGGGTCGCCGACGGTATGTGTTTCTCTGCCGAGAAAGCTGAGGATTGTACAATCACGGTGCATGGTATTGAGAACGTCTGCCACCGTATTGGCCGTCCACAGCCTGACGTCTATTCTGCTGAGCTGTCACTCTTTGTCCTGGAAGCTGGCCTGGCCTTGTTTGAACAACACCGGCCGGATCTGATGTATCTCTCGCTGAGCGACTATGTACAACATAAACATGCGCCTGGGAGCGCTGAGGCAAATGCCTTCTATGCCGCGCTTGACCGCTTGTGTGGCCGGCTGGCTGATGCCGGAGCCCTGGTCGCCCTCACCGCCGACCATGGTATGAACGCCAAACCGCGGGTTGTGTTTCTCCAAGACATTCTGAATGCGTGCTGTGGTCAGGGCAAGACGCGCGTGATCTGTCCGATTACCGACCCCTATGTTGTCCATCATGGCGCGTTGGGGTCTTTTGTCCGCGTCTACTGTCTTGGCGCAGAGCGGGCTGCCGTGCGTGCGGTGATCGTAAACATTCCCGGAATTGAAGCTGTGTATGACAAGCACACCGCGTGTGAACAGTTTCTCCTGCCGCCTGACCGTGAGGCTGATCTCATTGTTCTTGGAGATCAAAAAACGGCCATTGGTGCGGCAGAACAAGATCATGACTTGTCCGGGTTAGGGGATGCGCCTCTCCGCTCTCATGGAGGGCGCGCTGAGCAGTCGATACCATTCATTCTTTCCGAGCCCATCTCTGAGGAGTACCAAAAACGTGCGGAAACAGTCCGACTCAGAAATTTTGACCTGTTCGACTACGCTTTGAATGGGGCAAGAGGGCTGGAGTCTCCGTTTTCCGCAGCCTCACGCCTTGTGTCAGGAAAATTGAGCCTATAGACTGAAGCCAATGGACCTCTCCGTCGTCATACAGCAACTGTCTATTTGGGGACTGCCGGTCCTTGCGGCTGTAGTCCTGCATGAACTCGCGCATGGCTATAGCGCCTATCTGCTGGGTGACCCGACCGCCGCCCGCATGGGCCGACTGACGCTGAATCCTCTCGCCCATGTGGACTTGTTTGGAACAATTTTGTTGCCAGTCATGCTCATTGTTTCCGGCGCGCCGTTTCTGTTCGGCTATGCCAAGCCCGTTCCCGTAAACTTTGCGAATCTGCATAACCCCCGCCGGGACATGGTGCGCGTTGCTGCTGCCGGCCCGATTATGAACCTCATACTGGCAGGACTGTCTGCCTTTGCGCTGAAGTTCCTGCTGTCCTTACAACTCATCGACGATGGCCTGGTCGCCCGTAGCCTGTTGGCGAGTGTCATGATCAATATCGTCCTTGCGGTTTTTAACTTATTGCCTTTACCGCCGCTCGACGGCGGGCGGGTCGCCACAGGCCTTCTGCCCCGGCGGCCGGCTCTTGCGCTCGCCAAGCTTGAGCCCTATGGCATGTTGATCGTGATGCTCCTGTTGATGACCGGGGTTCTCGGCGACATGCTCCAACCGCTGACGCTGTTCTTACTCAACGCCCTCTTGTGAGATTCCATTCATGCAAGATCACTCAACTAACACACCGATACGACAAACGATTGTGAGCGGATTTCGTCCAACCGGCAAGCTCCATCTTGGACATTTGCACGGCACGCTCACCAACTGGGTTCGGCTCCAAAGCGCGTATCGGTGTTTTTTCTTTGTGGCTGACTGGCACGCGCTGACTACTGGCAATACCACTGCGGAGAGCATCCGTGACAATACCGAAGAGATGGTAATTGACTGGTTAAGTGTTGGGCTCGACCCACAACAGTCTGTGATCTTCCGGCAGTCCGATGTGAAAGAGCACGCTGAGCTGCACCTCTTGTTTTCGATGATTACGCCGACGCCGTGGCTTATTCGGAACCCGACCGTCAAAGAGCAGGCGCGCGAGCTGGGCTTTATCGACTCTGATGACGAAGCCGCGGTCACCACGATTCACTATGGTCTGCTCGGCTATCCGGTGCTCCAGGCCGCTGACATCCTCATGTACAAGGCGCAGTGGGTTCCTGTCGGTATAGATCAAGTCCCGCATATTGAGCTGACCCGCGAGATTGCGCGGCGCTTTAATGCGGTATATGCGGCCCGCGTCTTTCCCGAGCCGCAGGCCCTCTTGACTGAGATTCCAAAAATTCTTGGCGTTGATGGCCGCAAAATGAGCAAGAGCTATGGCAATGCGGTCGTCCTGTCAGACCTGCCGGAAGAGGTCGATACGAAGCTGTCGCGGATGATGACCGACCCGCGCCGGGCGCGGCGGCGTGACCCTGGCGATCCGGCAGACTGCCCGACCTTTCACCTGCACCGCCTCTACTGTACTGAGGAAGAAATCGAATTTGTCACGACTGGCTGCAAAACCGCGGCCATTGGCTGCCTTGAATGCAAGAAGGTTATGATCAAGCATGTGCTTGACGATTTGGCTGAATTCAGAGAAAAACGAACGTACTGGGAAAACCACCGTGACGACGTGCGCGACGTACTCCGGGAAGGGGAACGTCAGGCTCACGAGATCGCCCGTCAAACCATGACAGAGGTGCGGGAGGTTGTTGGTGTGTAGGGCGGCGGAAGTGTCAGGCCACGAGAGCAGGTGAGACTGCATGGGCTGCCCCTTCTGCTGTACGGGGAATGACGAACGGCGAAGAGCGTAGAGTCCACAAAGCCCTTTCCATGTTCTATCGTGTTAAACTCGATGTCTTTGAAGGTCCGCTCGACTTACTGCTTCATCTCGTCAAAAAGAACGAGGTGGAGTTGTCCGACATCCCCGTTGCTGAAATCACCGACCAATACTTAGCCTATCTCGATCTACTCGAACAGCTTGATCTGGACATTGCGGGCGAATACCTGGTGATGGCAGCGACCCTGCTGCACCTCAAATCTCGTCTCCTGCTGCCTGTTGAGGAAACGCCTGAAGAAGAAGATGTCGAGGACCCGCGGGCCGAGCTGGCCAGACAACTGCTCGAATACCAACGCTTCAAAGAAGCGGCTGATGTGCTGATGAGTCGGGATATGCTCGACCGCGATGTCTTTACGCGTCCACCCATGTCCGATGGACTGGAAGGCGAAGAGGACGCGGTCTATGATTTGTCGCTCGGCGATCTGCTCGATGCCCTGCAAGACGTCATTAAACGGGCAGACTCTGAAGAAACGCAGCAGATCATTCTTGAGCATGTTTCTTTACGTGATTACCTGTGTGCTATACTCGACACGTTACGGGAGAAAAGAGAAGTACTCTTCGACCAACTCTTTCCTCAGGATTCAACCCGCCTTCAGGTCCTTGTGACCTTCCTCGCCGTCCTCGAACTGGTCCGCAATCGGATGATACAGGTGCGACAAGAGAATCCCTTTGGCCCGATCGTTGCCTCCCTGGCAGTGAGTCCGGAGGAGCCCTTACCCGAGGCGCTCGAACACGTATGAGAACAGATAAAATCAAAGCGATCGCTGAGAGTCTGTTATTTGCATCCGGCGTGCCCTTGCCGCTCCGCCGTTTGGTCGAGGTCATTGGAGCAACCAAGGGAGAAGTGAAGGCTGGCCTCGCTGCCTTACGAGCCGAGTATACGGGCCCCTACCGAGGCATTCGGCTTATGGAAGTGGCCGGCGGGTACCAGTTTCGGACTGTTTCTGATCATGCGGACTACGTGAAAGCGCTCGGTCGGGATAAGCCGGTGAAACTGAGTCGGGCCGCACTCGAGACCCTATCGATCATTGCCTACCGTCAGCCCTTGACGAAGATCGAGATTGAGGCCATTCGTGGGGTAGACGTGGACGGTGTGTTAAACTCCCTCCTGACGCGAAAGCTCATCAGCGTCCTGGGGCGCAAAGATGTGCCCGGCCGGCCGTGGATATACGGCACCAGCCCGCAGTTTCTTGAAATTTTCAATCTTGATAGTACTAAGGACCTTCCTCCGCTGCCTGAAATCCATGAGCCAACGGTAAATCCGTATGCAGAAGACATCCCAGATCCAACGGCTACAGAAAATCTTGAGTCAAGCAGGGGTCTCCTCGCGCCGGGCAGCGGAGAAATTGATCCAAGCGGGACGGATACGGGTGAATGGGCAAACGGTCACCCGTCTGGGCACAACGGCGGACCCACGCCAGGACCACATTGAAGTTGATGGGCAACTGATCGATCTGCCCTCCGGCTGGCTGTATTTCCTGCTGCACAAACCCCCCAGCGTAGTCAGCACCCTCAAAGATCCGGAGGGCCGCCCGACGATCCGTGATTTGCTCTCCGGCGTTCGTGAACGCGTCTTTCCTGTTGGTCGTCTTGACTATGCCTCGTCCGGGCTGCTGCTGCTGACAAATGACGGCGCGCTGACTGAACGTCTACTCCATCCACGTTTTCAGGTGCCTCGCACCTACCAGGCAAAGGTGGGCGGAGTTGTCGCCAGAAGAGCGCTGGCTGAGCTTCGCCACGGCGTGCGATTGGACGATGGGACACTTGCAGCTCCTGCCGAGGCGCATATTCTCCGGGCAACGGTCCGCAAAACCTGGCTCGAACTGGTTCTGCGCGAAGGACGTAACCGCGAGGTGCGCCGGATGTGTGAAGCACTCGGCTATCGGGTGGAAAAACTGGTCCGCGTGCAGTACGGCCCGCTCAGTTTAGACGTGCGGGTTGGCGCGTACCGCACGCTTACCCCACAAGAGATCAAACAGCTCAAGCGCCTGGTTGAAAAGCCTGCGCAATCACGGTCTTACCTCAACCCCCGGCCTTGACTTCGCCCCATGGGGACGATACATTTATTAAACGTAGCGCAGGCTGCGTTTTTTGTCCTGCGCGGGGTGGAGCAGTCCGGTAGCTCGCGAGGCTCATAACCTCGAGGCCCTAGGTTCAAATCCTAGCCCCGCAACCTATGAAAGCCCCGAAGTTATTGAACTTCGGGGCTTTCGCCGTTATAGAGCCCGTCAAACAAGTGAGCAGGCGAGCAAGCGAGCAAGCGAGATTGTGTACGTATGGAATCAGACACTACGCACGGCAAAGACTCCATTCGCTACGAACCCAACGAAAATCCACCGCCCCTGCTCTCCTTCGGTATCGGCTTGCAGGCGGCCATGCTCGTGGTGGGCGGGATAGTGTTGACCCCTGCGATCGTGATCCGGGCGGCCAACCAGAGCGAGGTCTATCTGTCCTGGGCGATCTTCGCGGCGCTCATCATCAGCGGAGCAACCACCATCCTGCAGGCCTTACGGGTCGGGCGTTTCGGAGCCGGTTACGTCCTTATCATGGGGACCTCCGGCGCTTTCATCGCAGTGTGTATCAGCGCACTGGTGGAGGGCGGGCCGGCGCTGATGGCGACGCTCATCTTTATCTCGTCCTTGTTTCAGTTCGTCCTGGCGACTCGGCTGTCGCTCTTGCGGCGGATCATTACGCCGGTTGTTTCGGGTACGGTGGTCGCGCTGATTGCCGTGACCATTATGCCCATCGTATTTCGGATGGTGTCGGACGTGCCTCAGGGCACGCCGCTGGCAGCGGCGCCAGCGTCTGCCACTGCCACCCTGGTAACGATTGCGGCGCTGGCGTTGCGCGCGTCGGGTGTGTGGCGGCTATGGGCACCGGTCATCGGCATTGGGATGGGCTGTGTGGTCGCCTGGCTCTTCGGTCTCTACGACGTCGCTCGCGTGGCCGAGGCGGCTTGGGTCGGCGTGCCGACATCCGGCTGGCCGGGCTTTGACCTGACGTTTGGTAGCGAATTCTGGGTGCTTTTGCCGGCGTTCGTTTTTGTGACCCTGGTTGGGGCCATTGAAACCGTCGGCGATTCGGTGGCCATTCAGCGTGTCTCATGGCGCACACCCCGCGCAGTCGATTTCCGGACGGTCCAGGGTGCGGTCAACGCCGACGGTCTGGGCAACTTGTTGTCCGGTCTGGCCAGTACTGTGCCGAATACGACCTACTCAAGCAGTATACCGCTCGCCGAATTGACTGGAGTGGCGGCGCGCAGTGTCGGGGTGTGCCTCGGCCTCGTCTTCATCGCCCTCGCGTTTCTGCCCAAGGTGGCGGCACTGCTGCTCGCCATTCCGAATCCGGTGGTTGCCGCCTATCTCATGGTGCTGATGGGTATGCTTTTCGTACAGGGCATGAAGATTGTTGTGCAGGGCGGCATCGACTATCGGAAATGCCTGGTGGTTGGGCTCGCCTTCTGGCTCGGCGTGGGCTTTCAGAATCAGGACATCTTCGCCGACCAACTCAGCGCACAGTGGAGGGCGCTGCTCGGCAACGGCATGACGACCGGTGGCTTGGCCGCCCTCGTTATGGTTCTCTTCATGGAGCTGACGGGTCCGCGGCGTCAGCGCCTGGAAATGGACCTGGACATGGCGGCCCTGCCCAAGATTGACGGGTTTCTGCGTGAGCTTGCGTCAGGCTTCGGCTGGAATACCGCCTCGACGGAGCGCTTATGCGCGGCCGGCGAGGAGACGCTCCTGAGTCTCGTCCAACAGGAAGACGAAAGTGTCTTCGACAAGCGGCGCCTCTTCGTTGTTGCGCGCGGTGATGGCACGGCAATCGAGCTGGAGTTCGTGGCGGCGATCGGCGACGAGAATCTCGAAGACCGCATGGTCCTGCTGGACGCGCAGAACGCCACGCCCGAAGAGCACGAGATTTCTCTCCGCCTGCTGAAGCACTTTGCGGCCTCGGTCCGCCACCAGCAGTATAACGACATCGACATCGTGACCGTGCGGGTCGAGGCATCGCGCTAGGCTGGGATCATCAACCCCTACTCGACGGACGGCTTGGCGTCCTGCCAGGGACACATCTGCTCAAACGCTGCGGAGGCGCGCAGCACGCCGGCATCATCGAAGCGCCGCCCAACAATTTGGAGTCCAACCGGTAAGCCCGACTTGGTGAACCCGCACGGGATGGACGCCGCGGGGTTGCCAGTCAGGTTGAAGGGAAACGTAAAGGCGAGCCACTCGTACGGGGCGAGCCGGGTGCCGTTCACTGATTCGGCATTGTCGAGCCCGACCGCAAACGGCGGGCAGGGCAGGGTCGGGGTGAGCAGCAGGCTGTATTTCTCAAAAAACTTCTGAACCCCGGTATTCCATTCCAGGCGCGCAAACCACGAGTCAATATAATAATTGGCTTTCCATTTGTGCGTTTTTTCAATCAGCTTCACCAGATTGGGATCAATATCCGACCGGCGCGTTTCGAGGGCCGGTCCCAATCGTGCGGCAATCCCGCCACAAAACAGCCCCTCCCAGGCCGGTTGCGGGTTTGGCCACTTGGGTTTGACGCTTTCGACCCGACAGCCCAAGTCCCTGAACCGTCGGGCCGCCTTGGCGCACAAGGCTTTGACCTCTGGATCAATCGCCTTGGTAAAGCCCAGATCGTCACACCAGGCCACCCGCCAGCCTGTCAGCGAGCCCTTGAGGGCTTTGACATAGTCGGTTGTATCAGCCGGCAAAGAGTATTGATCGCGCCCGTCCGGCCCTGCCGTGACATTCAGCATGAGCGCGGCATCGGCCACCGTTCGCGTCATCGGCCCAACATGAGACAAACTCCAGGCTCCGCTCGGCGGACACACCGGAATCCGGCCAAAAGACGGCTTGATCCCATATACCCCGCTGAACGACGAAGGGATACGAATCGAGCCGCCCCCGTCCGTTCCTATGGCGAGGGGTCCCAGGCCGGCGGCAATCGTCGCTCCGGCCCCACCGCTTGAGCCGCCCGGTGTCAGGGCGACATTCCACGGATTCCGGGTTGGTCCGAATAAGAGATTGTGGGTGACTCCCAGCCAGCCAAATGTTGGCGTATTTGTCTTGCCGAGTTGAATGCCTCCTGCCGCTTTCATGCGCGCTACCATAGGGGCATCCTCGGTCGGGATATTGTCGGCGAAGAGGGGGGTCCCAAACGTCGTGCGAACCCCCTTGGTTATCACTAAATCCTTGGTTGAGAACGGAACGCCGTGGAGTGGGCCAAGTGAAGCCGAACGCTGCATGAGCATTTTCTCGGCTTTGCGCGCGTCGCGCAGGGCGGCTTTGTCCGTCAGGGTGACAAAGGCGTTGAGCTGTGGATTGAGTTGGTCAATCCGATCAAGTACCGCGCGCGTGACTTCGACCGGGGAGAGCTGTTTACGCCGAATCGCTTTCGCCAGTTCGGTTGCAGACAACCAGCAGATATCGTCCTTTGCCATGGCATCCTCCTTTTCCCTCTCTGTGTACGAATCTTCCAGACATGAGGCAAGCTCCTAGGGGACAAGAAGACTTTGATACGGCCGCATCCCTCTCTGATAATCGCACCTTGCCTCAATTCCGACTGAATGGTAGGGTTCCCGTCTCTTATACGGTTCATCCCCTGAGTCGCGCTTCTCTTTTTCTCCCAAGCAGGACTCTCTGAGCCTGCAACCGGGAGCAGTCAAAGCCTGCAACGAGACGGAGTAGACGGCGGTGGGGGACCCGGAGGAAATGAAGCGTTACCACTCTCGAACGCATTCAGGAGTTTATACATGTCCGAACAGCAAGCAGATATTTCAGCCCAACGTGTGGCTTATCGTGTTGAAGAAGAACTGACCATTGTCGGTGACGCCTGGGGTGATGCCGAGAACCCACCGGTCCTGCTCCTGCACGGTGGCGGCCAAACGCGCTTTGCCTGGGGGAATACGGCCCGAACCCTGGCCGAGCAAGGCTGGTATGCGGTGTCCCTGGACCTGCGCGGTCATGGTGAGAGCGGCTGGGCTCCGGACGGCAACTACAATATCGAGAAGTTTTCCGCGGACCTCCACGTTGTGTTGGGCCATTTTGATCAGCGCCCCGTCCTGGTGGGCGCTTCCCTTGGCGGCATTACCTCAATGCTTACCGAGGGTGAAGCGCCGGAGCCGGTGAGCGCCGGGATCGTCTTAGTCGATGTCACGCCACGGGTTGAACAGAAAGGCGTGGACCGTATCCGGGCGTTCATGACCGCCCGCCCGGACGGTTTTGGCAGTCTGGAAGAAGTCGCCGACACCATCGCCGAATATATTCCCCATCGGCCCCGCCCAAAGGATGTGAGCGGCCTAGCCAAAAATATGCGTAAGGGAGAGGACGGTCGCTACCGCTGGCACTGGGACCCGAATCTTATGAGCCCAGCCCGCTTTCGGCGCGACCCCGAACGGCTCATGGCGGCGGCCCGTGGGTTGCAGCGAGTGCCAACGCTGCTGATCCGAGGAAAACTGAGCGATGTGATCAGTGACGAAACGACCCAGGAATTTCTCGATGCCGTGCCGCATGCCAAATATATAGACGTGTCTGATGCCGGCCATATGGTAGCCGGAGATAAAAACGATATCTTCAGCACAGCCGTGATCGAATTCCTGGCTGATATCAAGACGCAAGCGCCGGCAGCTTAGGCAAATTGCGATTCTGTGTAGCCGCCCGTCATTCCTGCGGAAGCAGGAATCTAGGCCCCCGCCGCCCGCTGGATGCCGGATCACGTCCGGCATGACGGGAGCCCCCTGCACGAAACTCGTCGTTGGGTCGCATAAGTGCTTGCCGGAAAATCTTGGCTTTCGCAATGGAGCCAGCTAGGCTAGGAGCCTGCTCGCCGCGCGATTTATTGTGGGACAAAAGGAGAGCCATATGGAAAACAAGCCGGAAAAAACGGCGCTGCAAGACGATTACTCCTACCGGGCGGTTGATGCCTATAACACCCGGATGTACCTCCTTCCAGTCCTGGCCGACCCTCAGCGACGCGCGGCGCTCATTGCCGAGCATCGCGCCCGGCCGATTTACGCAGCCGCCCAGCCCGGCAAGCCGGCACCCATGGACAGCCCGGACCTGGCCCGTTTGCTGGACCGCCTGCGGGTCGTACCGCAGCAGGACAAACACGTTATTGTCGAAACGCGCCCCTGGGAGGAATATCGCATTGGTGTTCTGCCTGGAGTGCGGGGCAGGGCTGTTGAAATTACGGACGAAGCCTATCCGACTCGTGAAGACGCTGAGCATGCGATTTTCCTCAAACGCCTTGGCGCATTACTCGAAGCGTACGGAATTGAAGAGTAATCAGCCGAAGGAGATGATGCATGACGACACTTGGTATCACAGGCTATAGCGACCGTATTTCTGTTCAGCCCGGACAGACGATTAAATTCCATGTCCACTCCGAACGCAGCGAATCCTACCGGGCCGATATCGTGCGGCTCATCCATGGCGATACCAATCCTGACGGTCCCGGCTACAAAGAAGAAGAGATTGAGGCCGGGGTGAGTGGTGAATATCCGGGGCGTCATCAAGCCGTCCATGCCGGCTCGTATATTTGTGTTCCACACGATGCGCGGTTCGATATCAGCAGTTTTACCCTGATGGCACTGGTCTTTCCCACCACGCCAACCACAGGCGTACAGGGAATAGTCACGAAATGGTCCGGGCCGGATGAAACGGGCTATGGCCTGTTTATTGACAAGCAGGGTGAGCTGGCCGTGTGGATTGGCCGGGGGAAGGGCGTGGTCGAACAGGTTTCCTCGGGTAAACCGCTCTTCCGCAAGGTGTGGTATCTGGTGGCTGCGAGCTTTGATGCGGCCAGCGGTCACCTGACCCTGGTGCAAGAGCCGATTGTGACCAGCACCAATACGGGACACGGTATGCGCTTCATCCATCCCATCGAAGAAACCCGTGCCACCGTCGAGCTGCACGCCTCTCCCCAAGCACCCGCCGCGAATGACTGTCCGGTGCTGATTGCTGCGGCAACCACCCGGGCGCATTCAGGCCGGCGTATTTGTGGTGGGCACTTCAGTCATGTGCACTCACCGATAGAGATTCCGGAACACGAAGCCAAGTTCAACGGACGGATAGAGCGCCCGGCTATTGCCAATCGTGTGCTTAACCGGGCGGAAATCGAACGCATCCTGCGAGGTCCCCGGCCCCTCCCCGCTGACCTGCGGCCGGCTGTTGTCGCGTCCTGGGACTTTGCGGCCAATATCGTTCCGAATGCCGCCTCAACCCAGGTGCTCGATGACTCCTTGCACCGCCTGCACGGTCACTGCATCAATATGCCGGCGCGCGGCATGCCCGGTCATAGCTGGACTGCGGACCATATGAGTTTTACTGCCGCGCCGCAGGAGTACGGGGCGATTCATTTTCATGACGACGCCGTCGACGACGCACGCTGGGAGATTGATTTTGCGCTGACCATTCCCGAGAGCATGAAAAGCGGGGTGTATGCCGCTCGGTTGCGTTTGGGCGGCCTGGACACGCCCGGCAACGAAGACTACATCCCGTTCTTCGTGCGTCCTCCGGCGGGCAGACCAAGCGCCCGGATTGCGGTTATTATTCCGACGGCCAGCTATATGGCCTATGCCAACGAAAATCTCAGCGCGGATTCGCAAGTCGCCCAGCTCCTGACCGGTCGCGTGCCACTCATGCAGCCTGGAGACCTCTTACTCCAGGAAAAGGACGGCTACGGCTATGGCACCTACACCGTCCATAGTGACGGCTGGGGGGTGCAAATCTCGTCGCGGCTGCGGCCCATTCTCAATATGCGGCCCAAATACACGCACGTGCTGTCGCCGTCAGTCTGGCAACTGAACGCAGACCTGCATCTGACCGACTGGCTTGAGGCCATGCAGTTTGACTTTGATGTGCATACGGATGAAGACCTGCAACGTGAAGGGGTCGAACTGCTCAAGCAATACCGCGTCGTGCTGACCTGTCATCATCCCGAGTATTGCTCGGAAGAGATGCTGGACGCCTACGAAGCCTATCAGCAGCAAGGCGGACGCTGGCTCTACCTGGCGGCCAACGGTTTTTACTGGTGTACGGTGTTTCACCCCGATAATCCCGCTCTCATCGAAGTCCGTAAAGGCGACAATGGCACGCGCGCCTGGACCATCAACCCGGGGGAATACTGTAATGCCTTTGATGGAAAACACGGCGGTCTGTGGCGAGTCCGGGGCCGAAACATGAGTAAGCTGACCGGCGTGAGTTTTACCTCGTTCGGTCTGACAGCCTCCAGCTATTACCGCCGGGCTCCGGACAGTGTACGGCCGGAATGTGCCTGGATGTTTGAAGGCATAGGTGAAGACGAGCCGATTGGGAATTTCGGTCTGGTCGGCGGGGGAGCCGCCGGGCTGGAGCTCGACCGCTACGACCTGGAACTCGGCACCCCCCATAACGCCTTTCTGCTCGCCCACTCTGAGGGGCATAATGATATTTTTGTGACGGTCTCAGAGGAATCGACGTTCAACGCACGGGGCTATTTTGCGGCCGGCGGCACCGGCGATCAGAATCCCTATATCCGGGCGGACATCGTCTACTTCAAAACGCCAAATGACGGGGCGGTGTTCTCGGCCAGCTCCATGGCCTGGTGTGGGAGTCTCTCCCACAATAATTATGACAATAATGTGTCGCGTCTGACCGCAAATGTGATTCGCGGCTTTCTCCAAGACGGGCCGTTGCCGTAAGTTCGAGGGATAGCTTCAGAGCGGACAGCGGGATGGTAGAGCAACCGATAGGGTGGAGCGGTATCAGTCATCCCAGGCCGCTGTTTCCTGAGTGGTTGCAGTAGTGCATCACTTGTGGAGAACCATACTCAAGAAGCGGAAATCCTCAGATGGCAACACGGACGAAACCGCTAAAACGCTGCGCCTGGGCCAAAAACGAACTGGCGATTCAGTACCATGACGAGGAATGGGGCATGCCGGTGCACGACGACCGGACGCTGTTCGAGTTTCTCATCCTCGAAGGGGCGCAGGCTGGCTTGAGTTGGGACACCATTCTCAAGAAGCGCGCCCACTATCGGACCGTCTTTGATCACTTCGACCCCGTGCGGGTCGCCGGCTACACCCCGCGCAAAGTTGAGCGGCTGCTGGCCGACCCCGGCATCGTGCGAAACCGGCTGAAGGTCGAGTCCGCCATAAAGAACGCCAAGGCGTTTCTGGAGGTCCAAAAAGAAGAGGGGAGTTTTGACGCCTATATCTGGCAGTTTATTGATGGTCAGCCGCGCCGGAATACGTGGCGTTCACTTCAAGAGGTCCCGGCGCACACCGCGCAGTCGGACGCGATGAGCAAAGCCCTGAAAAAACGCGGCTTCTCGTTTGTGGGATCAACAATTTGTTATGCGTTCATGCAGGCCACCGGCATGCTCAACGATCACACCACGGACTGTTTTCGGTATGGGGAGGTCTTTCCCCTCTCCCCTTGAGGGAGAGGGCCAGGGTGAGGGGGTTCTTTCCTCTTAGCCCGTAATGACGATCTTGCCAAAATGCGTGGCGCTTTCCATGAGTTTCAGGGCTTCCTGAGCTTCCTCAAACGGATACACCTGATCAATCACCGGCTTGATCTGATTCACGGCCATGGCCGTATTCATATCTTCAAACATTACGCGTGAGCCAACATAGACACCTTGGAGTCGCAGGCTCTTCATCAGTACCGGAATAGGATTCACCTCACCATCTGTGCCGGCCAGAATACCGATCAAGCCAATAAAGCCGCCGACCCGCGCGGCCTCCATCGATTGCACCAGCGTCCCGGCCCCGGCCACTTCGACCACCTGATCGACCCCGATACCATCGGTGAGTTCCAACACCTTTTTGCCCCACTCTTGTGTGGTCCTGTAATTAATAATTTCGGATGCACCGAGCTGTGTGGCGCGTGCGAGTTTTTCGTCACTGCTCGATGTAATAATCGTGCGCACCCCGGCGGCTTTGGCAAACTGAAGGGCGAAGATCGAGACGCCACCGGTTCCCAGAATCAATATCGTGTCACCGGCTTTCATATTGCCCAGCGTGACCATGCTCTGCCAGGCGGTAACTGCGGCGCAGGGCAGGGCGGCGGCGTCTTCATACGTCATATAATCGGGGATTTTCACGACGCCGTCTTCGTGCAAGACGACCAGTTCGGCCCACATGCCGTCCAGGGCTCCGCCGAGCGCCGAGGCCCCATGGGCCGCGTCCGGCCCACCGGCCAGCCAGTTCTGAAAGAAAATACCGGCGACTCGGTCGCCCGGTTTGACCCGCGTTACACCTTCGCCAGTGGCAACCACCTCGCCCGCGCCATCGGACAACGGAATGAGGGGAAGATTCAGCCCTCGCATCCCGCCGTGTTTGACTGTCATGAGGTCACGATAATTGAGTGAAGTCGCTTTGACCCGAATAGCAATCTGACCGTGACCGGGCTGCGGGTCGGACTGGTCGGTCAGGGTTAAATTTTCAATGCCGAATTCCTGATTGATTTGCCATGCACGCATGTCAGTAACTCCTTATTTATATTTTATGCGGAAAACGCCTTGACTATCGAGCGCCAGCGAGCATCGTTTACGCCCGGACGGTCGGGATGATAGAAGGCCACCCGGTCGAGCAAGCCGTCGTATTTTTCTTTGAGCATGGCCGGGACTTCAGCCGGGGAGCCGGTCACCGCGTACTCGTCCAGCATCTCATCGGTCACGTCGTTGGCCATGGCCTGCCATTCGCCCTTGGCCGCTTTGGCGTTCAGGCTGAGACAGGCGTCGCCCCAGCCGTGGACGTCCAGCACCGGTTTATACGTTCGGGTCGAGGCATAGAACGCAATCTGCATGCGCACCTTTTCGCGCATGGTATCCATTTCTTTTTGCGTGTCGCCCATAATCACAAAAGACGAGCTTGCGACCACAAGGTCTTGTCGGCTGCGACCGGATTTCCGCGCCCCCTCTTCAATCTGGGGAATCACCCGTTCGCGCAGAAATTTCGCGGAATGAAACGGGTGAGCGTGAAAGCCGTCGCACAGCTCGCCCGCCAAACGGCACATATACGGGTTGACCCCGGCAATATAGATGGGAATCTGCGGATGGTCGATTTTTTCTGGCGAAAAGGCCGGGGTCATGAGCGTATGCTGATAAAACTCGCCCTGAAAGTCCAACGGCGTACCGTTTTGCCAGCAGTCCCAAATCGCCCGCAGGGCCAGAACAATCTCGCGCACCTTCGGCCCCGGCGATTCCCACTTTACACTATACCGACGTTGGTTATGGCCTTTGACTTGGGTGCCGAGTCCCAGCACGAAGCGCCCGTTTGAGGCGCGTTGCAGGTCCCAGGCCGTATAGGCCAGCGACATCGGACTGCGCGGAAACGCCAGGGCAATCGCCGTGCCGAGTGTGAGCCTGGTGGTTGTAGTCGCCGAGACGGCGAGCGAAAGAAAGGGGTCGTGCTGGTTCTCCATGCTCCACGCCCCGTCAAAACCCATGTCCTCGGCAGTGCGCGCAATCGTAATCGCTTCGTCGAGTGAGCGGGCCGTCAGTAAGCTGTCGAGTTTCATATGTATCCTTCTCCGTTTCGTGGCGGGATCGTCTGCGTGACCAGGTCGTAGCGGATCGGACGTTGCAGCCGCGTTCTTATCAGTTACCCGCCGGATGTCCAGAGTAGGTCTCCGCGGCCGCGATTCTTAATGGGGACTGGGGGGACTGAAAGACGGGCGCGCGAAACGTCGGTCGAGTTCCTGCTTCGCCTGTTTTCTGAGCTGGATGCAATTTCCATAGCGCCAACCGGCCCTGAGCCAACTCCACACGCCCCCTTGCTGAAAAGGGTTCATGGCTTGGGCAAATCCCAGCACGCCGGATTGCGGCTTTTCGATTTGCAGCAAGGCCGGGAGATTTTCCAGCACCGGCCCTTCGAGCGTCACACGGGCGCCGGTTCTTGTGTTTTCCAACACCAGATTGAGCGCATAGTCCCCTTCCAGCCCTGGGATATCCTTCCCGTACAGGCGCAACTCGGGAGGGTGGCGGTGTTCTTTGTCCGCCTGCGGGTCGCGCTCCTCCGGTTCCACGAACCGCACCCAGTCCAGCTCTCCGGTGGTGGACAGCCGATACTCCTTCTCTCCGCCCTGATCGGACGCGACATGGACGTAGCGGGTGAGAACCGGTCCGGTGATTGCCTGCTGCGTCTTCACGGCGACCAACTGCAAAGCCAGTCCGAACGGGTCGCCGTACCACTCGGACGGAAGCGCCAGCCGCTTCTTCTCAATGAGAAGAGAAATGCCATTCGGCCCGGGTGGCCCGGCGATCCAGCCCACATGTACGTTGGCCAGCACGAGCGCTTCGTACCGGTCATCCGGCGAACGTTTCTCGAAGAAGGCGTATGCCTGCCGATACGCGCCGTAGCCGTGGCCGAGTTCGGAGCAGAGATGATCAAAACGCAGTGGGTGATCCCGGTCGAAGACCGCCGGCCCCACATATTGCTGGCCCAAAGCGATACTTGCAGACAATATGAACAAAGCCGTGATGGTAATAATCTTGGGCATAGTGTGCGGCGGGCAGGGTGCGAACCCTACGCTTGAATTTTCCAGGTCTGTATCTATTTGTACAGGCGTTCGGACTGGAACTGAACCCACTTTCTGCGAGAAATCAACGTCTAGGGTTTTGCCAGTCTCTCTCCCTCTAAGGAATCGACTCGGCGTAACTGCGGAAAGATGCGGACCCATAGACCAACAACGGCCAGGGTGCCGAGTCCGCCCAGCACCACTGCGGGCACAACCCCAAGCCAGGCCGCGGTGACGCCAGACTCAAATTCTCCGAGTTCGTTTGACGCGCCAATAAAGACCGACTCGACCGCACTGACCCGGCCGCGCATCTCGTCCGGCGTTTTCACTAACACCAGGACCCGCCGAATGACGACGCTGATCATGTCTGACGCGCCCAGGATCGTCAGGACCAGCAGCGACAGCCAGAGATTGTGAGACAGCCCAAAGACGACGATGGACAGCCCGAAGACCCCGACCGCCCACAGAAGAATCGCGCCCGCATGCCGCTGAATGGGCCGGCGGGCGATGAGCAGCGCCATGACCAGCGCCCCAACTGCCGGAGCGCTTCTCAGCAGCCCGAGCCCCCAGGGACCAACATGCAGAATATCCCGCGCATAGACCGGCAGCAGGGCGGTTGCTCCGCCCAACAGGACGGCAAACAGGTCGAGTGATACGGCACCCAGGACAACCGGCTGGCCCCGGATAAAAGAAATTCCAGCCACAACAGACTCCCAGGTGGCCGCCTTCTGCTCTCTCTCACGTTGCTCAATACGGATGGTGCTCACTAAAAAAACGGAAAGAAGAAACATCAGGATACAGCACCCATACACCGTCTCCGGTCCAATGGCGTAGAGCAGCCCGCCGATGGCCGGGCCGACAATGGTCGCGACCTGCCAGGCGGACGAGCTCCAGGCCGCGGCATTGGTAAAGAGGCGCGGTGGCACGAGATTGGGCATCAGGGCGACAGAGGCCGGAAACTCAAAGGCGCGCGCCGTCCCGAACAGGACGAGTACGCCAAAGAGGAAGAGCGTATTTGTTCCGCCTTGCAGCGTAAACGTCAAAAAGAGCACGGCGCACAGCGCCTCAACAATAATGCACAGCGCCATCACGGTTCGTCGGTCATACCGATCAGCGACGTGACCGGTAATCAGCGCCAGGCCGAGCGATGGGAGAAATTGCGCCAGGCCGACCAGGCCGAGGTCGAGCGGCCTGCGCGTCAGATCATAGACCTGCCAGCCAATGGCCACCGCCTGCATTTGAATGGCCAGGGTGACACACAGCCGGGCGCTCCAATAGCGTTGGAAGCTGGGGTAGGTAAAGGTAGATTCTGAAGGATAGGCTGTCCGTTGTTCCAAAAAATCCGCCTGTCCTCAATATACGGTAAACTCCATAGCGGTTGCACTCGGTCTCGAAAAAAGAGGAGTGTAGACACGAACGGAGAGAGCGTCAATGAAGCCGGCGCTTGGCGACTGGACTCGCTCAGGGCATAGTAACAAGCATGTTTCAGAAAAGAATAAACGCGCCCTCCAAACAGACAAAGCTGTTGGCGTGTTTATTCTTTTAACCGGAAGAGGGGATTCCATGTCAGAACCAGTCCTAGTGGTTGAGAAAATCGATGGTCTCGCAACCCTGACCTTAAACCGCCCAAAGGCGATGAATGCCTTGTCTCGTGCACTCCGGCTCGAAATTGTCAGAGCCTTTGAGTCGTTGCAAAGCGACTCGGATACCCATGTCGTTATTTTGACCGGAGCCGGTCGGGCGTTCTGTGCGGGCATGGACCTCAAAGAGCTGAGCCGGACGAGTGCACCCTTAAAAGAACCGGAACCGACAACGGGCAGTATGGATGTGGTTCGGGTCATGGAAGCGTTTGACCGGCCCATTATTGGTGCAATCAACGGCTTTGCCATTACTGGTGGATTTGAGTTGGCCCTGGCCTGCGATGTGTTGATTGCGTCCAGCGACGCGCGTTTTGCCGATACGCATGCCCGAATGGGGGTGATGCCGGGTTGGGGCCTGAGTCAAAAACTCTCGCGGGTGATTGGTATTTACCGCGCGCGGGAGTTGTCTCTGACCGGAAACTATCTGTCCGCAGAACAAGCTGAAGCGTGGGGACTGGTGAACCGGGTTGTTGCGCCCGACGAATTGCTGCCTCACTGTCAAGCCTTGGCAAAAGATATGCTGTCGTGTCTGCCCGAAATGCTGCGCAACATGAAGCGCGTGATTAACGAAGGCTACGCCCGGACGCTCAACGACGGGCTCCAACTCGAATCAACCGCCTGGCGTGAACAGGTCCGTGGAGTCACTCCAGAGGCGATTGCCACCAGGGTAGAGGGGGTGAAACAGCGGGGCCGGACGCAGACAGGGTAGATACGCCGGGCGGACACGGGGGTCCGCCCCTGCAGCTAGACCCGCCCAATAACCGTGTCCCCAATCTCTTTGACGTAATCCGTAATTTCCGTCTCAGTGGCGTTGAGTGTGAACAGTGCGTCACCTTTGGGCGGGAAGAGTGAAATCAAACGATCGACGCCCAGGTCGGCAAAACGTTTGGCCGCGTCGAGATTGATCCGTCCAACTGGAGTGACGCTGATTTCCAGCTTGCCCAGTCCGCTCGGTCGGTCGTTTTGCTCCTGTGCGGCCCTCAGGCCATCAAGGCATTTTTTGGTTCCATCGACATCGAGGGCAAAGCCGTACCAGCCGTCGCCATGCGTCACGGACCGCTGGAACGCCTGGGGTGTCATGCCGCCAAAAACAACCGGCGGGCCGGGCTGTTGGACCGGCTTGGGGAATGCCTTGACTCCACTAAAAGAGGCAAACTGTCCTTGGTAGGATGGATTGTCCTGACTCCAAATTGCCCGCATGGCCTCAACGTAATCGAGCGTGCGCGGTCCTTTATGACTGAACGGGGCTCCGAGGGCGTCAAATTCCGGCCTGAGATAGCCAATGCCGACGCCAAAGATCAGACGTCCATTTGACAGGACATCCAGGCTGGCCATCTCTTTTGCCAGCACCAGCGGATTACGCTGCGGCAGGATAATAATGCCGGTTCCCATGCGGATGGTTTTGGTCTGACCGGCCAGAAAGGCAAAGGAAATATTGGGGTCGAGCATGGGATAGGTTGGCGGCAAGGGCGAAGGCGGCTGCTGTGGGTCCGGCAACACAACATGCTCGCCCGCCCAGACGGATTCAAACCCCGCAGCCTCGGCTGCCTGCGCTATCCGTGCTGATGCGTCCGGCGTACTGCACGGTCCCATATTGATACCAAAGAGTCCGAGTTTCATGTCTTCCCTCCTTAGACCACGCCGCGTTATCTCTCCGGCGCTAACGTTTCAATCGCCCGCTCGTCCGGTACCATACCACCCTTGGGGCTCAGCGGCATGATACACACGTGTGACGCCCCGGCCTCATAATAGGCAGCAATCCGCTCGCGAATTTTTGCCGCGTCTCCCCAGGCAATGACCGCGTCCACGAGTCGGTCACTGCCGCCGTTTGCCGTGTCGGCGTCGGTAAAACCGACTTCTTTGAAGCGTTGGACGTAGTGATCGATTTGGAGATAGGTCTGCATATAACTGCGGGCGGCGGCGCGGGCTGTATCCGCGTCCGACTCCAGCATGACGCCCAACTCGGCACACAGCCACGGTTCCGGTCCGAGTGCCTTTCGGATTGCCGTAATCTGTTCAATCACCGTGAAATAGGTATGCGTCCCCTGGGTCTGCGTTGCGGCCAGGGCAAGCATCTTGGGCATCATCCCGGCCAGCACGACAGGCGGGTCGTTTTGCGGGGCTGGTGCGGCGTACGGTACGGCTTTCATCTTGGTCAGATATTCGCGCGTGAAGCTGAGGGGCTTGCCATACGGAATGCCGCGCCGGGCGTTGCCCTGCGCATTACTCACGCCCAGGCCGAGCACAAAGCGGTCGCCGTATAACTCGGCGAGCGTCCGGGTGGCATTGGCAATCGCAATCGGCTCATACGCATAGGTCACCACAATACCGGTGGCGATGACCAGACGCTCGGTTTGGCTCAGCAGATAGGAGGCAAACGAAAAGCTTTCGCGGCCCAGGGTCTCGGGAAACCACAGGGCGCTATAGCCGAGCTGTTCGACTTTACGGGCGAGCTGGCCGGTCTGTTCGCCGGTGAGGCCATCCAGAAAGGTAAAAACGCCGGGAGGCTGGAGGTCCATATAATGCTCCTGTGGACTAGCGAAAGGCCGGAATAACTTTGCTGGTAAACAGCTCCAGATGGGGCTGAATCCAGCTTGCCGGCAGACCCGGCGGGAGCGTCCACGAATAATAATGCGTCAGCGGGGTCTCTAGGGCATAGTCACGGATCATCTGAATGCAGGTGTTCACATCTACTACCTGAAACAGGCCCGATTCACGTAATGCCGCTGTATCCGGCACCTTTGGAAACAGGGGCATGCCGGCCTTTTCCGACCACTCGGCATAGGCGTTGACCTGATAGCGGACGTGTTCGGCGGCTTCGTTCCAGGTCTTGTCCGGGTCTTCGGACGGAATCAGCCAGAAATAGCCACCCGCGAGGCGAATATCCGTGGTGGACTTCCCGACTTTCTCCAGGGCGGTCACATAGCGTTCATACGCCTCTTTCAGCGGGCCGACGCCGATGTAGCCGTCGCCATATTTTGCCGCCCGGCGGAGTGCCGGTGGGGTGAAGCCGCCGACCCAAATCGGTGGCCGGGGTTGCTGAATCGGCTCCGGGGTGAGTTTGGCTTTGGTCACCGTGTAATATTTCCCCTCAAACGTCAGGGTTTCGCCCTCCCACAGGCGCCGAATGATTTCGAGGCCCTCATTCGTGCGGGCGCCGCGTTCTTTGCTCGAAACCGCGAAGCTCTCAAACTCCTCGACTTTATACCCAACGCCCACACCTAGCTCGAACCGGCCACCCGAAATCACGTCCACCGTAGCGGCATCTTCAGCCAGTCGGACCGGGTTGTGAAAAGGCAGCAGCACCACACTCGTCCCGATATGGATTTTCTTGGTCCGAGAGGCAATCGCGGCGGCAATCGGCATCAGCGCGGGAGAATAGCCATCTTCGATAAAGTGGTGCTCGGACAGCCAGATATCGTCAAAGCCGTTCTCCTCTCCCCATACGATCTGATCGATGATTTCGTTGTAGAGTTGGTCATAGGGACGTTTCCAGGCGGGCGGGTTGCGAAAGTCGTACCACATGCCAAAGCGAATTTTCGGATTTCCATTTTCACTCATCGGACTGTCCTCCTTGTGCAATCGACGCTGCATCTTATGGTCTCAGTTTGAAAATGGAAAGCGGACGCTGCTACAATTGATTCGTCAGGTAGCGTCTCTTCGCTCTGGAGAATCCCGGGCCTTCCCGCCTAGTTGACGGGTCGCGGGGTTCTATGTATAGCAAACGGGTTTCACGAGAGAAGAGCGCTGGAGAGAAGACGCTCTCTCTCCTTGGGAAAGGTATGGCATGACGGATCAGATTGGCTCTGAAACAAACCCCCTCCGCGTCGCTATTTTTGGCTCGGGACCGGCCGGATTCTACGCTGTTGGCGAACTGCTTCGGCAAAAAGATATTGCTGTTCGGGTTGACCTGTTTGACCGCCTGCCGACTCCCTATGGGTTGGTCCGGGGCGGCGTGGCACCGGATCATCAAAAAATTAAAGCGGTCATTCGACAGTACGAGAAATTTGCCAATCGGCCCGGCTTTCGCTTTTTCGGAAACGTGATCTTTGGTGAAGATCTCCGGCTGGCCGACACCCTGGCCCACTACCATCAAGTCCTGTTTTCGACCGGAGCGGAATCCGACCGGCAGCTCGGCATTCCGGGGGAAGACCTGGCCGGCAGCGACCCGGCGACGATCTTTGTCGGCTGGTATAACGGGCACCCTGATTGCCGCGATCTCAACTACGATCTGAGCGAGGTCGAACGTGTCGCCGTAATCGGAAACGGCAATGTGGCCATGGATGTCGCCCGTATTCTGGCCCGCTCTATTGAAGAACTCTCAAAAACGGATATCGCCGACTATGCGCTCGGAGCGCTCAAGAAAAGTGCGGTCAAGGAGATCTATCTGCTGGGCCGACGGGGGCCGGCGCAAGCGGCTTTTACCAACCCCGAGATTCGGGAACTGGCGAAAATGCCGATCACCGACCTGGTCGTCGAGCCGAAAGACCTCGAACTCGACGAGGCGAATGCCGAGTTCCTGGCGCAGGCCACAGAGCCGGTGCATCGGCGCAATATGGATATCCTGACGGCCCAGATTCCCAAGGGCGAGGGAACGGCCCCCAGGAAGATTCGGGCGCGATTTTTTGTTTCTCCGGTCGAACTTTACGGGACCGATCATGTTGAGGGTATGAGGCTCGAAAAAAACCGTCTGGTGAAGGATGATAGCGGGACGCTGCGCGCGCGCGGAACCGGAGAATACGAGGAGCTGCCGAATATTCATATGGTCTTTCGCTCCATAGGCTATAAGGGCCATCCGCTGAAAGACGTTCCGTTTGACGAGCGCGCCGGGATTATTCCGAATCAAACCGGTCGGATCATCGACCCGGAAACACAGGCGCCTATTGAGCGGCTGTATGTTGCCGGCTGGATCAAGCGTGGGCCGTCTGGAGTGGTGGGTACGAATAAGCCGGACTCGATTGAAACCGTCGGGCTCATGCTGGAAGACCTGCAACAGGGTAAAGTGCCCAATACTATCCACGCCAGCGAAGAGGCAATTTCTGCTCTGCTGGCGGAGAAGGGTGTCCGCTACGTCTCTTTTGCTGACTGGAAATATCTGGATCAGATAGAAGTCGAGAACGGGAAAAAAGTGGGCAAGCCGCGTGAGAAGATGACGACCGTCGCGGAGATGCTGACCGCACTCGACGCCAGAGGGGCATAGTGCTTTTCAGTACGATTCATAACAAAAAGGAGCAGGCCGCATGAAAGCTATTCGTATACACGAGTTTGGTGATCCGGAGGTGTTGCAGCTCGAAGAGGTCGCGGACCTGACCCCTGGGGCGGGTCAGGTCGTGGTGCGCATGCACGCGGTCGGCGTCAATCCGGTTGAGACCTATATTCGGTCCGGCATCTATCCCAAACCGCCCACGCCGTTCACGCCTGGTTCGGACGGGGCCGGTGTGGTCGAGGCTGTGGGCGAGGGGGTAGACCGGGTTGCCGTGGGCGACCGGGTGTATCTGGCCGGTTCTCTCAGCGGCACGTATGCCGAACAGGCGTTGTGCAAACAGGAGCAGGTGCATCCGCTGGGCGAGCAGGCGTCGTTCGCCCAAGGAGCTGCGGTTTTTGTGCCCTATGCTACTGCCTATCAGGCACTCTTCCACTGTGGTCATGCCGCACCTGGCGAAACGCTTTTTGTACATGGGGCCAGTGGTGGGGTAGGCATCGCCGGGGTACAGCTCGGCCGGGCCGCCGGCATGACGGTGATCGGAACCGCGAGTACGGAACGCGGGCGTCGGCTCGTGTCCGAACAAGGCGCGCAGCATGTTCTCGATCATAGTGCCGTGTCGTATCTGGAAGAGGTGAAGACCCTGACGGGTGAGCGGGGCGTTGATGTTATTTTGGAGATGCTGGCCAACGTCAATCTCGCCAAGGATATCGACCTGCTCGCCATGCGCGGACGGGTGGTTGTCATCGGCAATCGGGGCGAGAAGAACCAGGGCACGATCGAGATCAATCCCCGGGCGGCCATGATGCGGGACGCCGCCATCATCGGCATGACCTTACGCAACGCCACGCCGCAGGATCATGTTCGTATCCACTCAGCCCTTGTGGCCGGTCTGGCAAACGGCACGCTGCGGCCCGTAATCGGACAGGAACTCCCTCTGGCCGAAGCCGCCCAGGCCCACCGCGCCGTAAGCGGGACAGGCAAAGCCTACGGGAAGGTGGTGCTGATACCGTAGAGCGGCGCCTCATCTTTCCCATCCGTCGCCTCACTAGCTGGCTAACGACACCCTCAATGACAGCCTGAAACGGAGAATTTCAGGGATGACCATATAGGCTTGCCCTAGGCGAATTTGCTATATACCCTGTGTATATAGCTCAGGAGGGTGTTTTCAATGCCTATTGGTTCTGTATTTGTTAATAACCGTACCCAGGCGGTCCGGTTACCCGCCGATACTCGTTTTCCGGACGAAGTGAAACAAGTCAATGTTCGCGTTGTCGGGAAGGATAGGGTGTTATCTCCCGTGGATAGCGCATGGGACAGCTTCTTTTTCTCTGAAGAGCGTGTGAGCGATGATTTTCTGGAAGAACGGGCGTCCCACGAGCAAGCTGAGCGGGAAGCCTTTTGATGTTGAAATACATGCTCGATACCAATATTGCCATTTATGTTATCAAGCGCCGCCCGATAGACGCCCTGGATGCCTTTAACCGGCACGCCGGCCAGTTGTGTATCAGCTCAATCACGCTGGCTGAGTTGATGCACGGCGTAGAAAAAAGTGCCAGACCCGATCACAACCTGCGGCAGGTTGAAGACTTTGTTTCCCGTTTGGTTGTGCTTGAGTATGGGCATAAGGCGGCTGCCCATTACGGAGATATCCGGGCAGCGCTGGAACGGAAGGGGAGGCCCATCGGCGTAAACGATTTACATATAGCGGGTCACTCTCGAAGCGAAGGATTAACCCTGGTCACCAATAATCTGAAGGAGTTTGAGCGGGTGGAATGCCTGCGGCTGGAGAATTGGCTTTCATCTTGAGGATAAAAAATCCAAG
Source organism: Binatia bacterium (assembly GCA_963664395.2). GTDB lineage: Bacteria > Desulfobacterota > Binatia > Bin18 > Bin18 > Bin18. The sequence continues at coordinate 2,383,846 of OY761159.2, forward strand.
TCCAGGCCCACCGCGCCGTAAGCGGGGCGGGCAAAGCCTACGGGAAGGTGGTGCTGACACCGTAGCGCTACGCCCCTTTCTACTCAGGCTCTACCGGCTTACTTTTATCAGACGATAACCCTGCGGCGGCTTTGGGTTGTCTGCCTTGTCTACCGTCCAGTGCGGGGGCAGGGCCGGCAGGGGCGGTGGCGTGTCACTACAGCCTGAGTCGCTGCCGTCGATACGCCTATCAAAGTCATTGTCGATCCCGTCGGTGCAAGCAGTCGATGAGGCAACAGACTCGGGGTCGGGGCGCGACAGAGCGTTGCCCCACTCCTCAGGGATGCTCTCCCACAGGTGATCGAAAAAGGATTCGAAGCTTGTAGTCAATTGGGGTGACTTGAGCACGAGCGTATTCTCGTCGTTCTCGAATTCTCCAGCCCTGGTCCAATTCATCGACCCGACCACAACTGCACGTCCGTCGATAGCCGCAGCCTTCATATGCATCTTGCCGCCCCAGTTCTCGACTTTGACGGGAATGCCTGCCGTGCGCAGCAACTCGTGCTTGGAATACTCATTCCGGGCAGAGGTCGCGTCAACGATGACCCGTATGTCAACGCCTCGGCCGTGCGCTGCGATCAGTTCCGCGGTCACGAACTTGTTGGTCAGATAGAACACGGCCAAGTCAATGCGCTGCCGAGCACCGGCAATGAGTGTCTGTACGCCTTTACGCATGGCCTTGTCCTGCGGTGAGAACCAGACTTCGACCTGAGTGTCGTTCAGTTCCAGACGATCTACGCCGTTGCCCGTTTTCAACTGGTGATAGCGGTCGGCCCACATCTGCTCAAACTCTTCAGTATACACATCGGCGAGTTGGGTCGAGTCGATTACAGCCGCAACGTTGGCGTTATAGCCGCCCGTGCCGGAGTCCGACAGGTTGCACGAGCCGGTCCAGACCCAGCGCCCGTCCACGATGAAAAACTTGTTGTGCATGATCCGGTTGGTCGTGCTTTCATCGAACGGTTCCCGACCGGCGTGTGCCGCCACGAGCCAGCGATCACCCAAGTCGTAGGCCAGGCATTGTAGCGGCCCCTTGAAGCCTTCCGGGCGGGGACAGGAGGGCTTCCGAGGTTTCCAGTCGTTTCGTTGGTCCAGGATCGTTTCGGCGTCGAAATCGTTGCGGATATTCTTGAGCCGGCGGACCCATAGATCGGTGGACGTATAATAATTCCCGCCGTCTCGCTGACGATCTACTACGCCGCGCACGGCCACCCCGCGTTCTTGGGCGGCAACCAGGGCTTCCAGAAGTTGTGTTTGCTTGCGCATCCCATACACCGCAAAGTCGATGGAGCTTTGCGCACCTTGGATCAGTTCCAGTAAGCGAACACAAATAGGGGCCTCGCAGCGGTCACCGGGAGTTGCGAACCGAAGTGGGTCAGTAAACAGCAATTCGACCGGTTGCTTATCTGCATGAAGCGGCCGCTCCGGCGTGCATGCGGCCCAGACTCACAGGGGCATAATCGCGGCGAGGCACGTGAATCGGACTATACAGCGCAAGCCAATCCTTGAATTCTGTTCGTGCAGTCTCATGGCGCTCTTCCAAAATCGTCTCTTCAGCGAAGAGGAAGAAATAGACGCTGTTGGCGACGAAGAGTCAAGCACGTAAGGGGCGCGCGACGACTACAGAAGAGTGGGGTCTCCTATCGGAAAGCCCAGCGACCGGTGTAGTCTAAAAACGGTGTGAAATATCCATCAAGCTGTGGTGCTGCCCTGATAGCGGCTTACCGTTGGAATGAATTTGAGCAATTTTTTAGGTCTTTGCTACATGTCTAGGTCTGTGGCCTTCAATACGCATAACTTTACCTTCACGTATGAGCAAACCCAATATACTGTATGATAGGTAATCTTTTTGATTGCCTTGATAATCACTCCGTAAGCCAAGCAGGCTTGCCGCATCAGAATTTAGAATACCAGCCGGATTCGCTTTTGCTAATTCATATACTGATGATTTCAGCAACCCAAGACCAAGTTGGGCTCTTTCAACGGCCCCCTGGGGCACAACAACACCAGGGCGTTCTTTTCCCGCCGTACCACTCGGTACAACAGCGTTCGTTAAAATACCTTCTGTTTCCTCGGTCCCGAACGCTGAGATAAGCTCAGATTCCAATTTTAAAGCCTGAATTTCTGTTAGATCATCTATCAGAATATCGACCAATGGCTCCATTCCAGAATTTCTTATTCTCTTAATCCGGGTGTACTTTCTTGTATTGTCTGGTTTTACCAGATGATCAAATGCTCTACTTCCCGTTCCTTTCCCGATATAGAATGGCTGCGCAGGATTCGAGCTTGGATCTTTTAGAGCATAAACATAATAGAAATTTGTAGCCATAATCTTTCCCATTCAGCCTGCAAGCTTTGTGTCACCTGTAACAATATCCTGGGCGTCCGTCAGGCATATGGCAAACAGCGTGACAAGCGAATCAGTGCAGTCTTCATACTGATCCGCGGTTTTTGACTGCGTTGGTCATGAATCGATCGGGAGCGGAGGGGTGGGCGGATAATACCGGGCGGAAGGTTACTGGCCCATGCGTCCAAAATCAATCTGGATATTGGAATAAACCTCGCTCAGGCTGGAGATGTGCTCCCAGGGGACGCCTAAGCCTTCGCGGCTATTCCCCATCATGATGGGTTGCAGATCTTCGACGGCAAGCGGCTGGGCATCGGTGAAGACGAGTACGCCGGCCGCGGTAATCTGGGGCTGGTCGAACTCGATGAATCGATCCGTCTCCCAGATAGCATCCTGCATCGTCAGCATCAGCATCTTTGTTTCGCCCGGTTGGAGCAGTCCGTCGGGCTCCACCTGCATCGCCGGAATCTCGCTTTGCGTATCCGGATAGAGATCGTGTGTGGCGGGATTAATGAAAGACAAATAACTGGTCGTGAACTTGCGTAAGACCACCGCTTGATCCGAGGTGTTGGTCGCTTCAACCTGCATACTCATGGACCGCTTGGTTGTGTTATAGCGCAACTCTTTGACCGTAGTCTGGACGGCACTCGGATGGGACAGACTGGACAGGTCCCACATTCTGGCCGTCTGGTGTGGAATGATCGGCGGGCGCCCCGAGTTCGTGACCCACAGCCCTCCGACAATCAGGACAACCAAAACCACCCCGAAAATAAGAGACGTTCGACGATCAGCGGGAGTGATTTGTTCCTCATCAACGCCTTTCAACAGGAGCGCGTAACGGACGAGCAGCGGCCGTCTGGCCCAATAGCCGAGCCAGGCGAGCCCAAGAATCCCGAACACGACATGCCAGCCGACAACCCGTCCAAACCCGTAGTGCTCCAGGTCTATGGTCTCACCGGTTGCCGGAATCTGTACGGTATAGGACGGCGGGGCGTCACCCGGAACAACTGTGATCCACTTGGCCGGACCAACCAGCCCGCCCGTACCGGACAGATTGACCATTGGATGGATATGATAACGGCCCGGCTCTCGCGCTTGGAGGATCATCTTAAAATCGTAGATCCCTCCTAACTCGACATTAAACGCGTTCTGGATAAAGCGATCATTCACCCAGCGTTCGCGTACGGCGAGTTTCGGGCCCGGAACCAGGATACCGATCCACGCCAACTCCGGCGTGGTCAGTATCCGCGGCCAGGAATTCATCACTCTGAACTTGCCGGTGACGGTCATGGTCTCGTTAACGGCGAGTCGCTCGTGCGAGAACTCCACATTAAAAAATGAGACCCCGCGCATGCGGACAAAGGGTTCGAGGTTGTGCTCACCATGAGCCTGGGCAACGGGCGCATAGACAAACGAAGCCGCAGCAAGGCCGAGGGCCAGGATGACAGAAATCAAAACACCCCCCTCCCCGGTCCTCGGTTCGGCCGCCCGACCCGGCCAGCAATACTCCTGTTCATCCTTTAATCCAGTAAATCCTGGTCAGGTTTGGCGCAGGACTTTCTGCAGCGGCATAACGCCGAGCGCTTTTCCTATCCCGAGGCCAACCCAATACATGATGGTGCAGGTAATGCCGGCCATTAACACGCTGATCCAGATACGCTGACCCAGGAAGGCTTGCAGCGTGCCTTCATCAATCCGTCGCAAGTATTCCGGTGTTTGAGGGCGGATGAAGTAATAGCCCATCAGATCGGCAATGGTAAATGTCTTGCCAAAAAGAGTAACCGGCTGGAGGAAGGGCATGAGCATCAGCCAGTTGACGGGATAAAAGAGAAACCCCCATAAAAATCCGCCAAACAGACTCGTCACCAAATAGCTGCGTGACCAAAAGAGAATCAGGTCAAGCGCCAGCGCCATCGGAATGGTCGTCGCCGGCCAGACAAAATTGAGCGGATAATACTCCAAGCCGTAAAAGCTGAATATCCGACTCAGCCAGGCCCCAATCAAAACGAACACCGCGGTAAACGTGGCACCCAGCGGCAGGCGCAGATAGTACCAGGCCAGATAGTGGCCCACCGCGGTCACCAACATGGCGGCGCTCGGGCCGGCGATCGGCCACCACAGCTTGTCTTTCCAATCAACCCAGAAATCCCAGTCGCCCATATAGAGCATGCGACTGACGTGGGGGATGACGGTGAAAAAGCCGACCAGGGCCAGGAGCAGCATGACATCAAAGACCTTGGCCATCTTGTGATGCCCAAGCGCGGCAAGTTCTTCGGCCTTCATGATTCCCAGCTCCTCCCCGAGGGCAGTGCGTGGTCCGCCGGGGGGCTAGTTCGCCTCGGTTGATGCCATTGCTCCCAGGTTTTCAAAAATGCGCGGCACGGTCTTAAACAGCAGCGCAAACCCGGCAAAAAAGAAATATGTCGCCCAGGCAAACGGAAAATGGTAGGGCTGCACAAACAGTTCTTCGGTAATCCAGCTTGAGTGTCCCAGCTCATTAAACGCCACATTGGCGAACAGGAACCAGCCGCCGGCCGGAAACAGCAGATAGCAGATAGGGATGCCTTTGCCCCCTTCACCGACATACAGATGGTGTAAACGGTTATAGGCGTACCAGGAGCTGACGCCGGTCATGATGAGCAACATGGGAAAGGTATAGAAGAAGAGGGGAATGTGGCTGGGCGTAAAGGCCGTATCGCGCACCACGATTTGATGCCACGAGGCGTCTTGCTCGGCAAAATAGCTGACCCCAAAGCCGAACATGGCTGCCACCGCAACCGTGGCCCACAGCTTGCCGATGTGATTCAGCTCGTGCTCGGGGTCGATGCGCCCCAGTTCTTTTTTCTGAACGGCGCAGAGCGAACAGGGTTTGCGATAGGACGTAAAGCCGATGATGGCGGTAGCTATGAGGACTGCCCATTCGACATACAAGAGGCCCAGCCAATACGTCGCAAATTCGGGTGTCGTCGCATCCAGACCAACCGGGAACCACCATTTGCCCTGCCACAGTCTGATGAGAACCAACGACAGCAGCCCCAGGCCGGCGCCGATGAGCAGAAAACGCATGAACGGCATCTCGCCGTGTGCGGGCTGCACCGCTCGCACTTCGGCCGTTTCGACCACTGGGCTTTCCATTGTTGCTACCTATGTGGCTGCCATCGGAGGTCCCTCCCTGTAAGTTGCCGCTCAGCCCCAAGGCTCCTGTACATGATCCCTGTATCGGACGACCCCGGAGCGATAATAATGCTATGTATGGAATATCAACCCTGTACCACATATTCTCCAAAATGTGCAAACGCTGAAACGCCAGATTGAGAAAAGAAAATGGCAAGCAAAGGCCGGCCTTTTCGGACCGTCTCTTTTGAGGGTTTTGAGATTCTGGTGGGGAAAGGGGATGTGCAGAACGACCGGCTGACCTTCGACATTGCAGAGCCTGAAGACTTTTGGCTGCATGTGGTCAACGTCCCCGGCAGCCATGTTGTGGTACGCAATCCCGACCAACTCGCCGAACTGCCGCCCGACGTATTGCAGCACGCGGCCCGGCTTGCGGCCTGGCATTCCAAGGCGCGCGGCAGCCGGGGCAAAGTGGAAGTCCATATCTGCCGAGCCGCGGACGTATCCCAGCCGTCCGATTTTCCGCCCGGCAAGGTGCTGTTGCGCCGCTGGCAGAGTCTCAGAGTCTATTCGCTTGAGCCTCCCGACGAGTCGTAATGGTTGTTCAACTCTACCTCGAAGGCGTCCCCTGCCCGCCAGGTGAAACATATTCGTCAGCCGCGCGATACACGAATGCTATACTGTCCGGCGCGGTCGCCCCTGGAGAAGTTTACCCCTGCGGGACACGAACACTCATGGCCTCGTCGACCGCAGCTACGACGGCTTCGGCCAGGGGTTCGTCGGCCCCGGCCTCCCTGAGCGCCTTGACGGCTTTGTTGGTGTCGAATGCGAGCGCAGGCATGTGCTTCCTGTTACTTCAAGCGGTCCACCCCGCCAATGGTGAGTGTCTACCCCCGTACCAATCATTTCGGAAATGAACTTGTCGGCTGACGCTCGGCTTAACCGTCATTCGGGACTACAGAGATCGGCACCTCTCATTCTCCCAGGAAATGTTGGATGAGTGTCCAGGCTGCTTCCTCCAGAGCGTCGACTCCGTTAGAGTTCGTGGTGAGGAGTACCGCAAAGTCCTTGTTTGGGGCAACATACACACGAGCGTGCGAATAATGAGGGTACCACCCCCCCACATGGTGTAGTAATGGTCCGTCCGCCCAGCTTCGCTCCGCCCCAAACCATCCCAGGGCGTAATTGGCTCCCAAATAGATACTCAGGTCACGGTTAAAGTTTTCTGATGCCCCGGGTTCGTCCTCCACGGGGGTATGCAGTTTTCGGAATGTCTCGGGTTTGAGAAAATGACTTTCTCCTCGGGCGCCGGCGAGATGCAGGGCAACAAATTTCCCCCAATCCTCAATCGAACTGTGAACGAGCGCAGCCGGTCCAACTGGAGACCTAATTTGCTCAATAGCAACAGTGCTTGGTTCAACCGGCGTACGCCCAATATGCCCGTGAGGTTGGGAGTTTGTCTCGAGGTTTTCTGGCGGGCCAAAGTCTGCCGACGCCATCCCAAGCGGGACAAAGAGCCGTTCGGCCATGAGTTCTTCCCACGACTTGCCAGTGGCGGCCTCGGCTATCGCTCCGGCGATAACATAGCCGGCGACCTCTGAATATTCCCAGCGTGACCCTGGCGGGACTTCTGGGGCTTGTTGTAGCACCAACTCAACCATCTGAAGGCGTTGCTCAATTATCGTCCCAGTCAGAGGATGCTCAGGATCGATCAGATCCTCAGCCGGCAACCGAGGCAGGCTGGAGCGATGGGCGAGCAACTGCTCAACGGTCACGGCCTGCCACGCAGCATCAATTGTACCGAGCAGGTCGGGGAATGCTTCGCCGATAGTCGTCTGCCAGGAGAGGACTCCCTCTTCCACAAGCAGGGCAATCAGCGTGGCGGTCATGGCTTTGCTACATGAAAAAAGCCGCCAGCGGTCCTGCACCGTCACCCGCTCGGGGGAGCCGACACGTCGCACCCCAACAGCGCCCAGACCAATCAGTTCCCCAGCGTGGACAATGCCGCCCGCCAGGGCTGGAAGCTCGTACTTCTGACGAATCGGCTCAAGCAAGTCATTCAGGTTCTCTGGCCCAACCCCCTCCCTGGTCATCTCCAACTCCAGATGTTGGGTACTCTGATTCCACGCAAACGTTGAGGTCTCGCCTGTTGCGGGGAAATCCGGGACACTAACCTGTGCGCTCGCCCCTCTCACGAACGGCTCCCCCAGGGTCACCACTGTAAACGTACTCCGGGCAAACTCTACGCCATTATCGTAGGCCACCGCGGTGTGTTCGCCATCGTCCAGATTCCCCCAATTCCAGATGGCCACAAAGCCGACATCTGCGTCGCCACAGGCACCTGCATCAAGGACATCAGTCCGCTCGTTGCCATATAGCAAGGGAATCGGGTCCCCACCGTAAAAACGGATCGTGAGATCTCCGTTGGCCTTACACTTCCAGCCTGAGATGACTCCGATACCTGAGTAGTTTAAGCCGTCGCCAGGATTCTCTAGCGTTGCAGTATGGGCCAGAGACGGAGCCAAGAGAGCGAAGACAATACAGATGCGGATCAGGGAATACATAAAGACTTCCTCGTAGTACTGATAGAGAAACGGCTTACTCTACCCAAAGATATAAGCTCACTATTTATACGGGGTTATTCGGATCATTCCAGCCTTGTACCTTTGTACATAAAGGTATGGACAGAAAAATTCAGGTCGGACGGCGGGTCAGAAATCTGCGTAAACTCCGCAAACTCTCTCAGGAAGCGCTGGCTGATAGAGTGTCAACGAGCGCCAAATATCTCAGCCGGATCGAGATAGGAAACGAGAACCCTACCATAGACCTGCTGTTTCGGCTGGCGGATGGCTTGAGTGTCGAACCCTACGAAATGTTGTGTTTTGAAGAAGGTGAGCCGGTACGCCAATTACGGACAAGAGCGGCGAAGCTCATAGACGAAGTTCCAGACAAGGACATCGCGCGGGTTGTCGGACTGCTCGAAGCCGTACTGCACTAAGAGCGGAATCCGAAGCTCTGAAAAATCTAGCCCATTTTACGATAGGCTCTCGCCACGCAGGGGGCCCCGTCATGCCGGACGTGATCCGGCATCCAGAGGGCAGGGGGCCGAGAGCCTGGATTCCGGCCTGCGCCGGAATGACGTTGCTGGTGGATACACAGCATCGTAAAGTGCCCTAGCCGTATAGATTACCCCCGTTCAATCCCCGAAGGCTTCCTCTTCTTTTATTGGGGCTGGGACCGGAGGCGATTCTTGCGCCGGCTTACGGCGAAAAATTCGGCGTGGCAGGTTTCTCAGGGCCGGCATCGTGCGCCCTAGCCACGATTCGAGATCATCGAACAACGAATAGGCGACCGGGGTCACCAGCAAGGTGATCAATAGGCATAAACTCTGTCCGCCAATCACAACGACCGCAATGCCACGATGACTTTCCGCGGCCGGGCCCTGGCCGACCAGAATCGGAATCATGCCGGCCACGAGGGCTAAGGTCGTCATCAGAATCGGGCGCAGGCGTTCTTTGTTGGCCCGTAGAATGGCCTCGTCGCGCGGCAGACCTTCGGCCCGCAAATTGATCGTATGGTCAATTTGCAGGATCGAATTTTTCTTCACAATCCCGAATAACAAGAGCATACCCAGAATCGCGAACAAACCTAAGTGCTGGCCGGCGATATACAGCGCCAGCAAGGCAAAGGGCACGGCCAGCGGCAAGGACAGCATGATCGTAATGGGGTGGAGAAAACTTTCAAACTGCGCGGCCAGGACCATATACATGCCGATGAGAGACAACAGAAAAGCAAACTGAAAGCTTTCCATCATCTCTTCAAACATCTTGCCCATGCCGGTCACCCCGGTGGTATAGCCCAGCGGTAGGCCCATTTTCTCGACCTCGGCATCAATGTCTGCAATCGCGTCACCGAGCGCCTTGTCTTTGGCCAGGTTGCCGGTAACCGTAATCTGGCGCTGTCGGTCCTGGCGGTCAATTTGCACCGGACCAGTGCCTGGAATCAGATCGACAACATTACTTAATATGACCTGCCCAACAGACACCGACGGGATCGCGACCTGTTGAATCACCTCTGGTCGATTCCGACTCTCAGGCGTCAGGCGCAGGCGCACATCGTATAATTCATCGCCTTCGCGATAGGTCGTAATTTTCTCACCCGCGATCATAATACGCAGGGTCGAAGCAATATCCGCCGCCTCAATGCCGAGATCGGAAGATTTCTGTCGGTTCAGATGGACTTGGAGTTCGGGGCTCCCACCCTCGAACGTCGAGTCCACATCTCGCAGACCCGGCATGCGCTGTACGCGGGTTTTCAAATCTTCGGAATATCGTTGCAGCGTCAGCAGGTCCGGGCCGCGCAAGTTGTAAGAGACATCGACATTCTGGATCCCTCCACCACTGACCGGCAGTATCTGGTCTACACTAATGCGGAGGTTGGGAAAGCCTTGTATCTTCTCACGGGCCAAATCCATGATCTGACTCTGGTGGAGGGTCCGTTCCGAGTAATGCACGAGGGTGACGACAATTTTTGACTTGGTGACCGATTCGCCTACGGTTGAACCAATCTCGGTCAGCAGATGGTTCACACCCGGAAGGGGATGAATTTCTTCCTCAATCTGGCGTGTCACGGCTTCAGTTTGGGCCAACGAATAGCCGGGCGGTGTCTTGATATTGATTTCAAACTCCCCCCGGTCGTCGCTGGCCATCAGGCTGGGGCGGACAAGACCTGCAATAAAAGGGGTAGAAGCAAACACGCCCAGGGTGAGGCACACAATCACCCAGCGGTGGCGCATCGACCACTTCAGCATGGCCATATACGAACGATCAATGAGCCGGTAGAAGCGTGACTCGCGTGAGGAATGGGCCTGACCGGCAGCGTGCCCGTCAAGGTGTTTGGGCAGAAAGCGTGAGCACAGCATGGGCGTGAGGGTAAAGGCGACCAGCAGCGAGACCATGATAGAGAACGCCATGGTAAACCCAAAGCTGCTCAGCCACATGCCGATGATCCCCTTGAGAAAGCCCACCGGAATGAAGATGACAACCAGAGACAAGGTTGTGGCGCTGACGGCCAAGCCGACCTCGGCCGTAGCGGCGCGCGCGGCTTCAAAGGCGTTCATGCCCTTTTCTTCGATATAGCGATAAATATTTTCCAGTACGACAATCGCGTCATCAATGACAATGCCCACGGCCAAAGTGAGCGCCAGCAGGGTGACACGATTGAGGGAATATCCGGCCGCGGCCAGCAGGGTGTAGGTCGAGATGATGGAAACCGGAATAGCGATGGCGGCAATGAGGGTTGAGCGCAGATTGCCGAGAAAGAAATACACAATAATGCTGGCAAACAGCGAGCCCAGGATGAGGTGCTGCTCGACCTCGTGCACCGAAGCTTTGACAAAATCCGACTGATCGCGCGTCACCAACGCTTCGACACCCGGCGGCAGGAGTTGCTGAACATCAACCAGGCGCTCCTTGACCGCTTCGACCGCGGCTACCGTGTTCGACCCGGACTGTTTGCGAATGATAAGAGACACGGCGTTCTTGCCGTCGTAGCGGGACAATGAGCGGGGCTCTTCAACGCCGTCTTCGACGCGGCCAATATCGGCCAGGGTGATAGGCACGCCGTCATTGGTGGCGACCACGATATCTTCGAACTCGCGGACCGATTTGACCCGTCCGAGCGTCCGCAGGATGGTCTCGCCGCTCTCTTGGGTGATGCGGCCGCCCGGAAATTCGACATTCTGCTTGGCCAGGGCCTCGGCGACGGTCCGGATTGCCAGCCCGTAGGCCTTGAGACGGTCGGGATCAACCAGGATATGAATTTCCCGTTTCCGCCCGCCTATTACATCGATGGCGCCGACTCCGGTCACCGACTCCAGCGGCTCTTTGACCTGATTCTCTGCGATTTCGGTCAGTTCTTTCAGACCGCGAAAGCCTGAGACGGTAATGGTGGCAATAGGCGTGGCATCAATGTCGAACTTCTCGACAATCGGCGGGTCGGCATCTTCGGGCAGGTCGGCCAGGACCGTGCCCACCTTGTCGCGAACTTCCTGAGCGGCAATGCCGAGGTCTTTCTCCAGGACGAACTGCACAATAACTTGGGATAACCCCTCACGGGTGACTGACCGCAGCTCATCAATCCCGCTGACCGTGTTGATGGCTTCCTCAATGACCTTGGTCACCTGGGCTTCAATCTCCTCCGGGCCGGCACCGGGCAGGGTGGTTGTCACCGTCACCACCGGCATTTCGACCTTGGGCATCAATTCCAGGGTGAGACTCTTGTAGGAAAACCAGCCTGCCACCACGAGCACTCCAATAAGCATGGTGGCAAAGACGGGCCGGCGAACACAGACATCGGCAAGAATCATACGCTCTCCACAGGGCTCACTGGGCTTGAACGGTCGTATTCTCTTGAGCCTGAACGGCCTGAGCTTGCACGGTCATCCCATCAGCCAAACGATTGAGGGCGCTGACAGCTACCGTTTCTCCGTCAGAGAGCCCTGTGGCAATTTCTATCCACTCCCCGTCCTCCATGCCCGAGGTGACACTTCGCGTGAGGTCACGACGTTATCCTGGACAATAAACACGCGCTCAACACCGGCAAAGCGCGTCAGGCCGGTTCGTGGAATGAAGAGGGCGTCTTCTTCTCCGAGCACGCCGGTAATACGCGCAAAATATCCAGGGCGGAGTTTTCCATCCGGATTTGGGATCTCGGCTTCAATCAGGAGTGAACGTGTCTTGTGGTTCACCCGGGCGGCCATGCGGGTGAGGATCCCTTCAAAAACTTGTCCGGGCAGGGCTTCGACTTCAACCCGCAGCGACATGCCAGTCTCGGCCACCGCCGCAAATCGTTCCGGAACAGGGGAACGCAGCTTGAGGGGATGAACCACGACTAATTCAAGCAGGGGTGAGGCATCCTGCTTGTATTCGCCGGGATTCACAAAACGTTCCTGGATAAAACCGTTGACTGGCGAAACAATACGGGTATCGCGCAGGCGTTTCCGAGCCAACGCAAGAATTTTTTCTGCGGTCCGTACTTTTGCCTCCGCTACTGCATAGTCAGCTTCACTGATATCCAGCCGTTGCTCGGGAATCAGTTTTTCCGCGGCTAACTCCTTTACGCGTGCATGTTCAGCTCGTGCGCGGATGAAATTCGCTTCCGCTTGTTTGAGCGCACTTTCCTGCACTTCGACCTGCAGGGCAAGTTCTTCTCCCTCCATCTCCGCGAGCAGTTGTCCCTCTTCGACCTTGTCACCAAAGTCAACGTGGACCCGCTGGACATAGCCTTCCTTCTTATTTGACAGAATGACGCTCTCCTTGGCGAACAGCGCTCCCTGTCCCTGTCCGGTGCGCTGGACGGTGCGCATGACGGGCTGAGTCACCTGTACGGTCAAGGCCGGTGGCAGGGCGGCGTCTTCCGGGGTTTTGGCCTCCGAGCCGGATGATTGACAGCCGGGCAAGAGACTCAGCAGAAGAAACGCCTGTCCGAGCATGAACACACACTGCTTCACGATACTGGCTCCTTATGGTTCTGATTCAGCACCCCGTTGAAAAACAGATCGAGCAAAATACTGGCGTCCTCGGCGACCGGTCGCGCCGTCAGCCCCAACGTCCGTTGCTGAAAGCAGCCTCGAATCGCCTCGTTGAGGGCAAAGGCTGAGGCTTCGACATTATGGGGCCGAAAGACGCCCACACGGACGCCGTCCTGGATGATTTCTTCAATAAAATGGATATGGACAAGATACAGGTCGAGCATATGCGCCGCTTCCGGATGATTGGGTGAAGCGGCCAGAAAGTTCCGCTCCAGCAGCAGGGTCTTGAAGAAATCGCGATACGTATCGCTCAGTTCAAGGCTGGCCTCAATCAGACGTTGGAGCTTTTCAATCGGAGTCAGCGCCTCAGCGACTTGAGCGCGTAATTGACTGGTGAAATTCTGTATTCCCTGCTCCACAGCAGCGGTGAAGAGCCCATCTTTGTTCTGAAAATACAGATAGATGGTCCCCTTAGCGATATCAGCTTCCTCCGCAACGCGTTCAACCGTGGCCCCCTGAAACCCGTATAGGGCCACGACCCGGCACGCGGCATCCAAAATTTCACGGACTCGGAACTCGCGGAGTACATTCTCTTTTCTTGTGGCTGAACTTTTAGTCATATGACTGACTATACAGTCATTCTGCATGCAGTACAATACCGAACGGTTCGTGCTGCGTCTGTCTCTATAAAGAGGTGAGTGTATGAGGGCGAATCGGCCTATGGTTCAGGCGGCCCAACCCGCGGACAGCACCTCGGCCTGTTCCAGCACAGTCCGCGTCGCTCGTTCCTGCTTGTCGGGTGGATAACCGTGTTTACGCAGAATGCGCTTGACCAGGCGACGCAGGTTGGCGCGGACATTCTCGCGCAGCGTCCAGTCTATGGTAACGTTGTTGCGTACCGTCTTCACCAACTCACGGGCGATATCGCGCAGGGTTTCGTCGCCAAGCACCTGAACCGCGCTATCATTCGTTTCGAGCGCGTCGTAGAACGCGACCTCGTCTTCCGACAGGCCGAGTTTGTCGCCGCGCGCGCTTGCCTCGCGCAACTCCTGGGCAAGCTGGATCAGCTCTTCAATCACCTGCGCGGCTTCGACGGCCCGGTTCTGATAACGCCGCAGGGTTTGTTCCAGCATCTCGGCGAACGACCGCGCTTGGACAACGTTTTTCCGGCGGCGGACAGCGAGTTCGCCTTTCAATAATTTCTGCAACAGTTCGACCGCGAGGTTGCGCTGCGGCATATCTCGCACCTCGGCCAGGAATTCATCCGACAGGACCGAGATATCGGGCTTGTCCAGCCCGGCGGCGGAGAAGATGTCGATCACTCCTTCCGACGCCACCGCACGCGAAACGATCTGGCGCACCGCGTGGTCCAACTCTTCCTCGGGACGGGCATCGCCGGACACTCGTTTGGCGAGACTCCCCCGGACGGCCTGAAAGAACCCTATCTCGTCTCGAATGTGCAGCGCGGCTTCATGCGGGACGGCCAGGGCAAATGCCTGAGACAATTCTCGTACTGCGGCCAGGTAACGATCCTTGCCGTTCTCCTGGGCCAGGATATGTTCTTGCGCCGCCGGCAACAGGGCCAGCCGTTCCACCGGTGCGCCGGTGATCCATTTCGAGCGGTCAAAGCCGTGGAACAGATCGCAACAGACCTCATATTTCTCCCGCATCACGTCTACCGCTTGCTCCTGGTCGAATGCGGTTTCTCCAGTGCCGCCGCTCTGAGTGTAGGTCGCCAATGCACGTTTCAGTTCATGCGCCAGACCCAGATAATCCACTACCAGCCCGCCCGGCTTGTCCCGGAACACACGGTTGACCCGAGCGATGGCCTGCATCAGGCCGTGGCCGCGCATGGGCTTGTCCACATACATGGTGTGCAGGCTCGGCGCATCAAAGCCGGTCAGCCACATGTCGCGCACCAGTACCAGGCACAGCGAGTCGCCGGGGTCGCGGAAGCGTTTGGCCAATGCCTCGCGCTGCGACTTGGCGCGAATATGTGGCTGCCAAGCGGGAGGGTCGGATGCCGAACCGGTCATCACGACTTTAATCTGTCCCTTGTCATCTTCCTCCCGATGCCAGTCCGGGCGCAGCCGCACCAACTCACGGTACAGCTCGATGCAAATGCGCCGACTCATGCAGACGACCATGGCCTTGCCGTCGAGCGCTTCCAGGCGCTGCTCAAAGTGGGCGACGATATCCTGAGCGATCAGCTTCAAGCGCTTTTCAGTGCCGACAATCGCCTCAAGTTGCGCCCATTTGGTTTTAAGCTTCTCCTGACGAGCGATCTCCTCGCCTTCGGTTGCTTCCTCGAAGCCGGGATCAATGTTCGGTCGCTCGCTCTCGTCGAGTGAGAGCTTGGCCAGCCGACTCTCGTAGTAGATTGGCACGGTAGCTTTATCCTCGACCGCCCGCTGAATATCGTAGACGCTGATGTAGTCGCCGAACACGGCTCGGGTGTTGGCATCCTGCAACTCAATCGGCGTGCCGGTGAAGCCGACAAACGAGGCATGCGGCAAGGCGTCTCGCATATGCCGCGCGTAGCCGTCGATGAAGTCGTACTGGCTGCGGTGGGCCTCGTCGGCAATGACTACGATGTTGCGCCGCTCCGACAGCAATGGATGCTGGCCATCTTTCTCCTCTGGGAAGAACTTCTGAATGGTGGTAAAGACCACGCCGCCCGACTCGACGGCGAGCTTGGCGCGCAGGTCGGCCCGGCTTTCTGCCTGCATTGGCGGCTGGCGCAACAGGTCACGACAACGCGCGAACGTGCCAAAGAGTTGGTCGTCCAGGTCGTTGCGGTCGGTCAACACCACCACGGTCGGGTTCGCCATCGCCAGCTCACGGACGATGCGCCCGGCATAGAAGGCCATCGTCAGGCTCTTGCCCGACCCCTGGGTGTGCCACACCACGCCGATGCGCCGGTCGCCAGGCTCGCCTCCGGGTTTGCGGCCCGACTCATAACGGCCAAACCGCTCGACAACCTGCCCGGCCGCCAATTCCAACTCCGTAGCGCGTAGCGTCTCAGTAACGGCAACCCTGACCGCGTGGAGCTGGTGATAGCCGGCCATTTTCTTGACCAGGACGCCGCTGCCGTCATCCTCGAACACGATGAAGTCGCGGACCAACGAAAGAAAGCGTCCCGGTAGGCAAACGCCTTCGAGCATGACCTGCAATTCGGGCATATGCGAGTCGGCCAGTGTTTCGCCCGAGATCGTGCGCCAGGGCTTGAACCATTCCCGCCCGGCGGTCAGCGTACCAATACGAGCTTCGACCCCGTCCGAGACCAGCAGCGCCGCGTTCATGCTGAACAGCGTCGGCAGTTCGGCCTTATAGGTTTGGAGCTGTTGCCAGGCGGTCCAGATGGTCGCGTCTTCGTCTGCCGGGTTCTTGAGTTCGATGACCCCGAGCGGCAGGCCGTTGACGAACAGCACCACATCGGGCCGGCGCTCGTGCTTATTCTCAACAACCGTCAACTGATTGACCGCCAGCCAGTCGTTATTGATGGGAGTGTCGAAATCAATCACTCGCGCCTGCGCGCCACGTACCGTCCCGTTGTCCGTGCGATACTCTACGGTCACGCCGTCTACGAGCATGCGGTGAAAGGCACGGTTGCGGGCCTCAGGTGTTGGCCCGTCCGGGTGGGTCAGCTTACGAAAAGTGTCGTCCAGGGCTTCGGTCGGCAGGTTGGGGTTGAGTAGAGCGAGGGTATCGCGCAGCCGCCGTTCCAGCACCACCGCTCCGTAGTCGCTGCGCTCTGCACTCGGCGTATCGGGCGCGATGTCGGGGCCGTGGGCGATGCTCCAGCCAAGGCTTTCGAGCCAGGCCAGGGCGGCCTCTTCGACAGTGGATTCGGTGAAGATTGTCACTGTAGTCAAATAAGGAAGTCGCGTTTTACCCAAAACAGTGAGATAAGGAGAATGATATGGAGGACAACAAAGGCTATCGGAATCCACTTTTCTATGCGAGTTACGGCACTATAGGATGGCCCACGACCCTCTCCGGCCAACTGCCACTCATAGGCATACAGCGCAACTGGTAAATGTTCTTCGAGTTGGTGGATTATTTGGAATTTGACAGTATTCAGGTCTCTATGGGACTGAATGATCTGGTACCAAAGCCAAGAGACCAGGATGCCGAGTATCGGAACCAGCGTCGCCCAATAGCTCTGTACGGAACCTTCAGATTGAATGCCGTATAGGGTAACGAGCGCGATGTTGAGTGTGAGAAGATATCGACTCGAAGCCACCCGTCGTGCGCTGACATTCTCGGCTGACTGTACATACATCTTATATTGCTCAAGGAGGTCCGTGCCGAAGGAATCACCATACGTCTCTTTCGTGTAATGAATCAGACACCCATTCGACTGCTGGGACATCAGGCTATCTCTCTCCGTTAATCAGTCGTCTCAGGTCTTCCCATTTCCATCTGTACATATTGTCCGAACTACGTGCCGACCTTGGCTTTTTGCAAGTCTTGCGCCTCCGGCCTTTCAGCAGGAAGTACGGCTTTTTTTCCTCATGTAAGATAGTGACCTCTGCTGTCACTCCAGCCGCATCATGAGTATGTTCTCCGCAGATGACGATAGTAAGGTCGGTTCTGCGTATAATATCCCGGACTTTCTTCTTCCACTTTTCGGTTATCGGCTCCCTCAAAGACCAATCCGTGATGCTGAATGGCGAGTCCTGGTCCTTTGCTTGCCCAACCAAAGACCCCCGGAGGTTATTATCGTGGTCAAAGTCGAAACTGATGAAGACACTTTTCGTAGCCATGACTCAACCTCATTTCCTTAGAGATGCCCGATTCGACAATTTCATCACAAGATTAGAAGCATAGTCTTTCGTACTCTCTCTTTTAACTGTGATCCTCACGGGAACGATCTTTTTGGCTGGACTCGATAGGTTTTCGGCGTGAATTTCGCATTCAATCGCACCCTGAATTTCATCTTGGTCACTAGCGGCGAAGATTTCGAACTTAAAGCACTTTTCAGCAATTCCATGACGCCATTGTTCACATTCCAGCCTAAACGATTCCACCGGTATCAGAGGTTGATCGGGTTTATAGTAGAAAGCATCAGGGTCACGTGAGTGAAATCGCGTCATATCTGGATTGAGTGATGGCGGGAGACGGAACAACGAATCAGGGACGTCGCGATAAGCCAAATCGGTAATCCGTCGGCTCTTCGGTGGTTCCGGTGGTCCCGGAAGGGGCCTGTCGAGTATTCTCCGCCTTTTTGAGTGTTCGTTGTCTTCTGGTTGCGGAGGACAGATTTTGAAATTTCCCTTTGATGTAATAACTACCAGGGCGTTCTTCCCTGGCCGACTTCCTTTATTTGTTACGACAAAGCGGAAAACCGGCGCCCCTGCTTCGCGTAGTAATGCCCGATGCAGATTGGATAGTACCTTTTTGCACTTTTTTATCCACGCCGGATATTCCTCTTCTCTGTATTTATCGATATCTCCCTCTGACGGAGGACTATACAATCCACTCATTTCGCGTATGTCTCCAAACGTAGAGACTCTACCGGTCCGTCCGTAAGAACCGAACGTCACGATGGGGAATTTGTCTTTTAACTGGTCCATAAACGTGGATATTTCACGTTCGTTCAGAGGTCCAAAGGGACATGGGACCTCAAGAACGTCGATTTCGCTTTCGTTGTCGTCCAAACACTTAATCTGGAACTCAGGCTCAGTTTTCCTCAAGCGAGTAACTTCTTCTTTTAGGCGTCGATTTTCTCTTTCTTTCTCATTACTTTCGGGCGGTAGCAACCAAGCGTCTTGGATCTTAACAAATGGTAAATCAAGACTTCTCGCCGTCATCATTGGGCCAGTATCATGAGTGAGTAGCCGGACATCCGCCTCAGGATGCTGCTGCTTGTATTGATGCAGAAAGCCGACAATCTCATCGTCGGCTTTGGTGTAATCAAGACGACCTTTCACCTCTGGACTGGGGACACTGGATGACTCTAGCATCAGCTTGACTTGTGGACCCTTTTCCCGAATGACGCTGCAATCCTTTTCAATGATGCTTCGAAATAGGGAGGAGGTCTTGCGAGCGCGTTGGGCAACTCGGCCGTTCCCGCGATGTTTTTGCTGGTCTATCTCCCGTTGAACCGTGCGGCAAACAATCAAATGGACCTCTTCAAAATCTGCCCACTCTGACCAGTCGAGTTCTTCCAGAGGGCGGCATTGAATGAACAAGTTCGTATCAGGAAAGAAGGAGAGGATACGTGTTGTCATTCTTACTTCCTCTTTGAGAATCGTTTCACACCCCCACCCGTGACTCGCCAGAAATGAGCTTGGGCAACAGCGTGTCTCGCAAGGTAGCAAGAGTTCGGGATTTCTCTGCATTCCGAGAAGCGAGCAAAAAGAAGGGCTGAACTATCTTGCCAAACACTTTCGAGACCTTACCTCTGCCGGGAAGTGGTAGCCGGTAATTTGAGAGGGCGCTTACAGGGACTCGCTGGCGGCCGCTCGAACCCGTCATACTTTGAATGGCAAACTCGCGGAAGCCAGCGCTCCGTGCGAGACAATAGGCAAATTCATCAGGAAGCGGAGGTTTAGACCGCATGACAATATACTCGGTCGAGCCCCACCCGACCGTATCTTTCTCCAAGAAATCGACATGCGCCGTCTTCCCGTTTTCCAGGCACGGCGTAATACGGGCGACAAGGGTATCTCCGTTGGCAAAACGCGTTCCCGAACCAAAAGGCCGATCTACCACCGTGTTCGGTGTATGACCTTTCGTTGGCATGTTTGCCATATCGAGATACGGGGCTACTTCTCCTTTTCGGAGAGGCCGCGTCGGATTGATATCAATTGCTTCAGGAAGTGGCTTTACCTCCCACCCCGCCGGTATCTCACCCAACTCCGAATCGACAAAGTGGTCGGGGAATAACGCCGCAATGCTTGGGTCCATCCGGTCAAGATATGCACGGGCGCGTTCCACGGTCCAATCAAGGGGGGCGAGATTGGCGGCGTGACGCTTGAGGGCGGCTTTGGCATGAACGGGGTCGAAGTATATGAACCAACTCTTGAAGAGCGCCCGCGTCATCTCTTCGAGTGTTTCGTTCATGCGGCGGTTGAGTTCGATCTTGTCGTCCAGGGTTCCAAGGATGTGGGCGATGGTGTGTTGTTCGGGGAGGGGTGGAATAGACAGGCTGAAATTTGGGATGTCCACGCACTTCAAACTGTCGAATATGGCTCCAACATTGATATACATTCTGACTTGATCCCACCATTGAGGACCACGAACAAGCCATCGGAGAAATGGCTTTAACACCTTTGTTCCGTCAGACCGGAGTAAGACCAAGTTTTGTCCCAGCGCAAATTCAAAATCCTCTGGGACATTTCCGGTTTCGCCAGGATTGCATCGTCGAGACAGCACGATATCGTAGGGTCTGGGGTTCGCCTTCCGTGTCCATTCCTCGAAGTGTTCACGAGTTATGCGGCGAGCACCGTTAAGATCAATCCGACCATCCTTAACCTGTGGGATTGCAACGTAGGGAAAGCCACTTTCTGAAGCTGGTGGAGTGCGGTGCTCGCAGTCAATCAGCGAAATTCCGGCCTCACGGAGCGAAAGAACCGGCCACCCACCTTCGGACCCCACTTTTTTCACTCCTTTCCGAACCACTGCGTTTGTCATGCGGCCCTGCGTCAATTCGACGCCCGATGAAACACCAAAGCGTCCACGATGTCGCCGGTACTCGGCGCTTCCTTGCGGCGTAAATCCGGTTTCTCATGCTGTCCTTCCCAGTCCTCGGTTCCAACATCCAGTTGGATTTTGGTGACTGAGATACGATCTGGCGCTATGTCGTCGAAGCCGCCTTCGTAGCCGTTCACGACCACGCGCAGGTCATTTGGGTAGGACGCTAAAATCTGGATCAATTCTTTGACGGTCATGCTCTCTACGATCCTCCCCGAATCCCAGTCTCTTCAGATTTGCCTCTATGGCGGTGTCCAGCTTCGCGGACTCGGCCTGCTGGGTGCGCAACGCTGCGACGAGGCGTTGCATCTTGTCCTCGAACGGCTCGCCGTCGTCCTCCTGCGCTTCTGCGCCGACGTAGCGACCGGGGGTCAGCACATAGTCGTGCTTGCGTACCTCTGCCAGGGGTGCACTCTTGCAGAAGCCAGGGATGTCGGCGTAGTCGCCGGCACC
The DNA here is from genome assembly GCA_963664395.2 of Binatia bacterium. Classification (GTDB taxonomy): domain Bacteria; phylum Desulfobacterota; class Binatia; order Bin18; family Bin18; genus Bin18. Next base: position 2,405,031 of record OY761159.2, read on the forward strand.
CTCACCCCGGTCTCCTTCGACCGGGCTCAGGACAGGCTCTCCCTTCGAGGGAGAGGGGGAAGGAAGGTGATTGCGCCAGGCATGGTAGGTATCGACGATACGGGCGATGTCGGTGTCGGTCAATTCGCGGTGGGTGCGGTCCACCATGCGACCGAGCTTGCGGGCGTCGATGAACAGGATTTCGCCGTGGCGGCCGCTGGACTGCCGGTTCTTGCGATTACGGGTCAGAAACCACAGGCAGGCCGGAATCTGGGTCGAATAGAAGAGCTGGCCGGGCAGTGCCACCATGCAGTCCACCAGGCTGGCTTCGATCAGGCTTTTTCTGATGTGCCCCTCGCCCGACTGGTTGGACGACATGGACCCGTTGGCGAGCACGAAGCCGGCCGTACCAGTAGGTGCCAGATGATGGACGATATGTTGCACCCAGGCGAAGTTGGCGTTGCCCTTGGGCGGGGTGCCGTACTGCCAGCGCTTGTCTTCGGTCAGCCGTTCGCCACCCCAGTCGGAGATGTTGAAGGGAGGGTTGGCCAGGATGAAGTCGGCCTTGAGGTCGGGGTGGCGGTCGTTGTGGAAGGTGTCACCGTGGGCGATCTGGCCCTCAATGCCGCGAATGGCGAGGTTCATCTTTGCCAGCCGCCAGGTGGTATAATTCGACTCCTGACCATAAATCGAGATGTCGGCCTTGGCACCCTGCGGCGTGCTGCTGCCATTGCCGTTGCCTGATTGATGGGCGCGGATGAACTCGACCGACTGCACGAACATGCCGGAGGAGCCGCAACAGGGGTCATAGACCCGTCCTTGATACGGCTCCAGCATCTCGACCAACAGCTTGACCACGCAGCGCGGGGTGTAGAACTCGCCGCCCTTTTTGCCTTCGGCACTGGCAAACTGCGACAGAAAGTATTCGTAAACGCGGCCCAACACGTCCTTGGACCGGGCCTCTGCGTCGCCGACCTGGATATTGCTGATGAGATCAATGAGCTGGCCGAGCCGCTGCTTGTCGAGCGCCGGGCGGGCGTAGTCTTTGGGCAGCACATCCTTGAGCACCGGGTTGTCGCGCTCAATGCCGGTCATGGCGGTATCGACGAGTTGGCCGATGGTGGCTTGCCGCGCCTGGGCCTTGAGGTGTGTCCAGCGTGCCTCGGGCGGCACCCAGAAAATGTTCTCGGCACGGTACTCGTCCGGGTCCTCGGGGTCGGCGCCCTCGGCCCGTTCGGCTTCGAGACGGGCGTACGTCTCCTCGAAGGCGTCGGATATGTATTTCAGGAAGATGAGACCGAGAACGACATGCTTATACTCCGCAGCGTCCATGCTGCCGCGTAGCGTGTCGGCCATACCCCAGAGTTCGGCCTCGTAGCCGGTTGTCGCGCTTTGGCCATCCAGCCTCGCGCCGGACTCGGAGGGCGGCGGCTTCGAGCGTCCTCGTGCCATGTGCTGTTTCTCCCGTTCTCGTCACACCGACGCGGCTTGACCCTGATCCGCCTTGACTGAGCCGGTGCGTATGGGCTGTGTTTGAATATGCAGGCAGGGACACGGCGGTGCTATTTCCCCTCAAAGCGGGGGCGGCGTTTTTCCATGAACGCTTTTACCCCTTCTTGGTAGTCCTGGCTCCCGAAGCAACGGGTTGACCAAGTCTTGACGGCATCCATGTCGCGCAGGGTGGCCGCTTTGGCACTCTCTCGGACGAAAAACTTGTGGGCCGCCACACTCAAGGGAGCGTTATCAGCCATCTTGAGCGCGTATTCACGGGTATAGGATTCAAGCTCGGCCTTGGGCAGGACGCGATTGACCAGACCCATATGGGCCGCCTCTTCGGCGTTATAGACCCGGGCGGTCATAAGAATCTCGGCCGCGTTGGAGACTCCGACGATATGGACGAGCCGTTCGACCCCCCGCTCAAGTGGATAGGCAATACCCAGACGGGCGGCCGGAATCCCAAAGCGGGCATCATCGGCACACAGCCGCAGGTCGCACATGACGGCCACCGAACAGCCCCCGCCCATGCAGAAGCCATGAATCATGGTGATGACCGGCTTTTCCAAGCCGGCGAGCGATTTTAGCGCTCCGTCTACCGCCTGGTTATAGCCCCGCGTTGTCTCAGCCCCGGAGCGGACCTTGCCAAACTGCGAAATATCGGCACCTGAGACAAAGGCTTCCTCGCCCGCGCCGCGCAGGAGGAGGACGCGGAGATCATCATCGGCGGCGACCTCGGCGACGAGTTGTGGCAGGGTGTGCCACATGTCAAGGTCAACCGCATTGCGACGCTCGGGTTTGTTGAAGACAATCCAGGCTAAAGGGGGCTCTTTGTGAAGAAGGAGTGTGTCTGACATCGCGAGCTCCTGTGTTTTTTCTTTTGCGCGGTTGCGTCCGCCAACCATAGCGCTCTGGCTGGGGTGTTGTCCATTGCTGTGTCTCTTCGCTCGCCCTCACCCGGAATGTTCCGGCTGCCTGGTATTCCTTCTCTATCCAGTGTATCATCACGATAAAAGAAGTTGACTTTTAATGCGCCCTTTCTCTAGCAGAAATATTCTTTCACAAACTTCATACGACCCCCTGCCGTAGTGACACACGTTGCGTAATTTTAGCGGCAGGAAAGACAGGGGGAAAACATGGCAGATGGCTGGCAAAATAAAGGAGGCGCTTCGCCTAGCGAGGAACTCCTCCAAGGTCTTGAAGACCTGAAACGGACCATACAACGTTTTACCAAAGGGGCTGGTGTCTGGCTAATCGTCGCCGCCCTTGCGCTGTTGTGGCTTGGCTCCGGTTTCTATGTGGTCGGTCCGAGCGAACAGGGTATCGTGCTGCGTTTTGGCGCAGTGGTGAATGAAATGGGCCCTGGCTTGCGCTTCCATATGCCGTGGCCGATTGAAAAACATGTTGTGGTGGATATTGCGCGGGTGCGCAGCTCCCAAGTCGGCTACCGTCCGTCGGCAGCAGCACCGGGACGGAGCGGTGGGAGCGGTACCCGTACAATTCCACAAGAAGCCTTGATGTTGACCGGAGACGAAAACATCGTTGAGGTCAACCTGGTGGTGCAGTATCGCATTCAGGACCCGGTCAAATATCTTTTTGGTGCCTATGAGCCGGAGGGAATGCTGCACTCATCGGCAGAGGTCGCTCTGCGCAGTGCGGTTGGCGGGAATACGATTGACTACACGATGACCGACGGCCGGCTTGAGGTGCAGGAGCAGGCCAAGAGCGCGCTCCAGGGACTTCTGGACGTGTATCAAACCGGCCTGTTCGTCACCGAGGCCCGCCTGCTTGCCGTCGATCCTCCCAATGAAGTGCGGGATGCCTTTAACGATGTCGTCCGGGCCCTGGAAGACCGAGACCGCCTGCGCCAGGAGGCTGAAGGCTATCAGGAAGACGTCGTGCCCAAGGCGCGGGGTGAGGCGGCCCAGATGATACAGCAAGCAGAAGGGTACAAGGCGCAGCGGGTCATCCGCGCCCAAGGTGACGCCGAGCGTTTTCTGCGCATCCTGGCCGAATATGAGAAATCCAAGGCGGTGACACGCGACCGGCTCTACTTGGAAAGTGTCGAGCGGATCATGCCCACTATGGAAAAATTCATTATGGATGCACAGAACAGCGGGGGTGTTGTGCCCCTGTTGCCGCTGAAGGATCTTGGCTCAGGCGCGGCCGCGGCCGCGGCCGGTGCCGTGGTGAGTCAGGAGGCGAGATAAATGGTACTGCGATTAGTTGTCGGGCTGGGTTTAGTCCTTGTCTTTGTGGCTGCCCAAGCTGCTTTCACTATTGGTGAGTGGGAGCAGGGGATGGTGGTGCAGTTCGGGAATCCCAAGCGTATCATTCAGGAGCCCGGTTTATACTTTAAGTTGCCGATGGCCCAAAATCTGGTCCGCTTTGAAAAACGTGTCCTCACGACAGATGCCCGCGAGTCCGAATACATCACGCTCGATAAAAAGCGTGTCCTGGTGGACCATGTTTCCCGCTGGCGTATCGAAGACCCCCTCCAGTTCTACCGGAGTGTACGCGACCGCCGCCGGGCCATGGCCCGGCTGGATGACATTATTTCCGCCCGTCTCCGGCAGGAAATTGCCACGCACAATTTTCTGGACCTGATCCGCGAGAAACGCGAAGACATTATGGCTATTGTCACCAGGGATACGCGCGAGACCGCGAAGTCTTTTGGGATTGAAGTCACCGATGTCAGGATCAAGCGGCTCGATCTGCCTGAAGCAGTGCAGGCCAGCGTGTTTGCGCGTATGCGAGCGGAGCGGGAACGGATTGCCAAGCGCTACCGGGCCGAAGGGGAAGAGCAGGCGCAGCATCTCCGGGCGGTCGCTGACCGGGAGCGTGAAGTGATCCTCGCCACGGCGTATGAGTCGAGCGAAAAGCTGAAAGGCGCGGGCGATGCCGAGGCAACGAGTACGTATGGGCAGGCGTTTGGGCAGGATGCAGAGTTCTATGCCTTTACGCGTCGGCTCCAGGCGTATGAGAAAATTCTGAGCAACGACACGACTTTGATCTTGAATACCGACTCGGAACTCCTGAGCTATTTGCAGGGGCCGGGGCAGGGCCTGAGCGAATAGGCGAGTCGGGGGACATGCCCGGACTTTTTCGGCTGCTGCTTTTTCTCGGGATTGGATACCTGATTGTTTCAGGCATCCGACGGCTCTTTCTGCCGGCTGCCGCGTCGAGCCAGAAGCAAGCCGCACACACTACGGACCTGGACAGCGTGCCCTTAGTCCAAGATCCTCAGTGTGGTCGTTTTGTTCCGCAGAACGAAGCGATTGTGGTGTCACGGCGCGGTCGGTCCCAAACGCTCTATTTCTGTAGTGAAGAGTGCCGCGCCGCCTACAAGGCTGCATAAGGTCCCGACCCTTACCGGAATGCCGGAATGATCTCTTCCCCGATCAGGCGTGTATTTTCGTCAATATAGTCCGTTGGGCAGGCCGAGGGCAGGATGACCGTTTTCGCTCCCGCGTCAATATACTCCTGAAGGCGCTTGCGACATTCTTCGGGCGTTCCGGCGAGCGCGTATTTGCCGATCAGCTTGGAAAAATCCTGGGCATATTGTTTGCCCAACCGGCTTGCCGCCATCTCCCGACCTTTCTCGCCGTCCGCATGGGTGGCCGTAAAGATAAACACACCGGGATTAAACGATTCGACATCCCGCCCGTACTCTGTGCGCAGACTTTTGATCTTCTCAATACTGTCGTGCAATTGTTCGGGCGTATACATATACGGCAGCCAACCGTCAGCATATTTTGCCGTGCGTTTCATGGCCGGTTCCTTCCGGCCCGCAACCCAGATGGGCGGACGCGGTTTCTGAACGGGCGCCGGCTCAATACTGACTTCATTCAGCGTGGTGTACTTCCCCTCAAAGGACACGGTTTTCTCGGTCCATAAGCGACGGATCACTTCGAGGGCTTCGTTGGTACGTGAGCCGCGCTGATTCACGGGCACGCCACACGCCTCGAACTCTTTTGGGAACTCTCCGCCAATGCCCACGCCAAAGTTGTAGCGTCCATTTGAGGCCACATCGAGCGCGGCCCCCATTTTTGCCACAAGTGCGGCTGGATATAACGGCAGGAGGACGATGGAGCTGAGCAGTTTAATCTTCTGTGTTGCGCCGGCCGCAACCGAGAGTGAAATGAATGTGTTGCCGACCGGACCGTGAAACATGACGTGTTCGCCGCAACCGAGGAAGTCAAAACCTAAGTGCTCTGCACGCTGGGCAAACTCTCCAATATGGTCCATTGTTGGCAAAGCCGTCCCAAATTCAACATCTCCCATACGTCCTCCTACCGAAGTGATGTTCCCTCATATCTGTGAACGCGGAAAAGAATCAAGCCGTCCCTGGGCCGTCTCTATTCGTGCGCTACTCCTCCGACTTTTTGTCCATCCTCTGCCACACGCCTTTATTGCGTAGGTGTTTGACATCCTGGGCGGTCTGTTGCACCCGGATACCCATTGCGCCCAGGAGTTCAGTGCTCATATCCGCGGTAATCTGATCTTTGACGCTGCCGTTGCCGTGTGGGTCGGCGTTCATAAAGGCTTCTATTTGTTCGCGCGGCAGACCGGTTTCGATACATAAGTCAAGGAATTGCAGCAAGCTGAGTTGCCCGCGCTGCCGGGTGTATATCTCGTGTAAGCGTTGGCAGCCTTCACATATGCGTTTGAACCACCCCGCGCCCTTCCGGCAGTATGAGCATTTCATTACCACCAGCCTAACGGTTCGCCCGGAGGGGAACAACGGCAGGGCCATACGACCCGTGTTTGCCCCCCACACCAATCCACGCTACACCCCCCAGTATGTCTGCCACCGCGCTGGTGATCTTTGCCAAATGGCCGCTGCCCGGACAGGTCAAGACGCGCCTGTGTCCGCCGCTCCGGCCTGACCAAGCCGCAGAACTGGCGCGCTGCTTTCTCCTGGATACGGTTGAACGGGTTTCCCGACTCGAAGAGGGGCGGGTCTGGGTTGCCTTTACCCCGGCTGATAGCGAGCCTCGCTTTCGGGCGCTGCTGCCTGCCTCCGTCCGTTACCTGCCGCAACGGGGTAATGATCTTGGTGAGCGTGAGCTGAATATCTTTGTGGATCTGTTCGGGAAAGAAGTGAAGAGGGTGGCGATTATGGGGAGTGATATTCCCTCCGTGCCGCTCGCCTATCTCCGCTTGGCCTTCGACCTGTTGAAGACCCCGGGCTGTGATGCCGTCTTCGGCCCGAGTAGTGACGGCGGCTACTACTGTATCGGCGCACAGGCCGGCCATGCCGCGCTGCCAGCCCTGTTTGAGGATATTGAGTGGAGTACGGCAAAGGTCATGCAACAGACGTTGGGACAGGCCCGCTTGCATAACATGAATGTAGGCCTGATCCCATGCTGGTACGATGTGGATACAGTAGAGGATGTACGGAAACTGGCGGAGCAGTTGAGGGAAACGCGGCATGGAGACGCTGCCCCACGAACCCGGAATTTTTTAGAACGAATCGCTCCTACTCTTTATCGGTGTGGTGTTCCAAAGCCCGGATAATGAAATCTGCGGTTCCCGTCTCACCCCACACGCTTGAGTCGAGTTGGAGATTATACCCGTCTGAGTCGCGCCATTCGGCCTGGTAGAACTTGTGGACATAATCCGTCCGCAGTTTATCCATCCCGGTGATGCGGCGTTTGGCCTCGTCTGTGGTGAGTCCCTCCACTTTCATAACGCGCTCAATGCGGGCGTCGAGCGAGGCAAAAACAAAAACATGGAGGGTCTTGGGCCTGTTGGCCAGAATGCAGTTTCCGCCGCGTCCGACAATAATGGTGCTGCCCTCCTGCGAGACCTCTTCGATTAGCGTGCGGGTCAGGCGCGCGAGTTGGCTGTCTTTGAGACGCAACGGCGGGGGGATGTTATACGCAATTTCAAAGCCGCCCACGCCAAATGATTCGACGACACGTTCGATAAACGATCCCACTCGTTCATCTTTGGTTTCAATGTAATCCTTAGAGACATGTTGCCGGGACGCAATCGTTTGGACAATTTCTTTATCCCAGACTTTCCAGTTGAGGCGTTGTCCAAGGTCGCGGGCAATCAGGCTCCCCCCACTGCCATACTGATGGGACAAGGTGAGAAGGGTAATGGGCGTACTCATCATTCGTTCCTTCCTCGGAGTCTTCTCGCAATTCTGATGAAAGGCGGACTCTCAGCGCGGCTATTCTAGGAGGAGGTGCGTAGGGCTGTCAATTCTTGTTGGTCTTATTGAGGAGCTTTATGATCTTGGTCTGTCTTGGTCTGTCTTGGTCTGTCTTGGTCTGACCCTACCAGACTAGCGTTTGAGAACGGAGGCGCTTAATGAGTAAACGCGCCCTCCAACAGGCATGTAGATGTTGGCACGTTTACTCATTATAGTACTGACGTGCTTATCGCGCTTGCTACTGTTCTGTGCGGGTTTGTGTGGGGGACGATTCACGGCCAGATCTGGCTGCAACTGAACGTCCGGTGGATGGCGCTGGCCGCCCGGTCCCTTCAAGGTGTTCGCAAAAGGCCGAATCGTCGCGTGGAAGCCGTCCTGCCTACGTCCTTTACCGCCTCGCATAAATTTCTGGCGGCCCTCTTCGGAACCGTAGTGACGGGTGGAATTCTCGCTGTCCTTGCATCCAACTGGTCTTTCCTGGCGCTGTACCCGATTGGACTGTTTGCCGGTTTCTCCCCCGCCCTTATTCAAACGTATTGGCGTGCGTCTGCTCTGGTTGGGGTAGTGATGCTTATTGGAGTGACGGGTGGGCTGCTCTATGAGAATGAAGGCCCTGGCGGTCCTGTCAGTTCAGGCGATAGTGGCGATAGTGGCGATAGTGGCGATAGTGGCGATAGTGGCGATATGAGCAGTGCTGGTAAGCATGGCGGTTCTGTCGATTCAGGCGATAGTGGCAGTCCTGTCGGTTCTGGCGAGCAAGTCCGCGTGTCAGAGATGGCGGGCGGGCAGGAGTTGCCCAATCAAGACGCAGGGACACAACCGGCCCCGCCTTCGTTACCCCCACCGACTTTTGTAGAAAAGGGAGAAGACGCTCCGGAAGAGGTTCCAGAAGACGCTCCGGAAGAAATTGCCCACATTAGCCTGCCGGGTATTCCTTTTTCTTTTAACGACCAAACGATTCAGCCCGAACACCTGACGGAGCTGAATGAGGCGGTTCGTATTCTCAACGACAACCCGAATATATCTGTCCTGATTGAGGGCTACTCTGATGCGGTTGGCTCCGAGTCGTTTAACCTGGAACTCTCGCGCGACCGGGCGGAAATTGTACGAGAGTATCTGGTGGAGTACGGGATTGCAGCCGAGCGCCTCCGAGTAGTTGGGCGAGGAGAAATTGACCCCCTCGCCCCGAATGCCAAAGATGATGGCTCGGACAATCCGGAAGGCAGAGCCATGAACCGCCGCGTCGAACTCTCGGTTGAATAGGCGTGCTGATTACACCGTCCGGTGAAAAAAGGACAGCATTATTTCTATGCTCCGCCGGGCAGGGAGATGGGAATCGTCTCTGCCAACGCTGGAGTTTTCCCTTCTTCGTCTGAAAAACGTCCCGCGGCGATAGTGTCATCGTGAGAAAACGAAACCCATAAATTTTTCTGTCTGGCCTCAGCGTAGAGCCGTTTTTTAGCGGCGATGGTGACTAACGGGTCAGTGTCATACGCCGCATTCCAGGCGAGACGCAGGTGAGCTGTCGTAGGAACAATATCGGCGAAGTGAATCAAGCCGGTTCCACCCGTTTCAACAATGACACATTGGTGCGGGCTGGTATGGCCGCCTGAGACGGTTGTGCGCACCTGAGCAGTCAGTCTCGTATCACCGTCGATGAGTACAATGTGCTCAAGCGGCTCAAGGCATTCCGGGGCGTGGCGGTAGGCCGCGGCAATACGTTCGTCCGGGGGATGGGTGGCCAACTCCCACTCCGCCCGTTGCATAACAACACGGGCGTTGGGAAAAACCGGGGTGATCGTCCCGTTGTCCGCTTTATCAATGACGCCGCCCACATGATCAAAATGCAGATGGCTCAGCACGACGTGCGTCACGTCTTCCGGGGCGTAGCCGAGGGCGCGCAACTGGCCAGTCAGGCCGTCTCCGCGCCGGGGCGTAAAAAATTGTTGCTCACGCGTACTCAGACGATTCCCGATGCCGGTATCAACGAGTATGAGTTCACTCCGAGTCACAATCAGCGGGCAGGTCAGACTCATGGTAATGCGTCCGCGTTCGTTGGGCTGCTTCTCCCGTTGCCAGATTTCACGCGGGACAATGCCGAACTGCGCGCCGCCGTCGTCCCACCACAGCCCGTCGTTCAAAAAGTGAATGGTGATACCACCGGCTTTCAGCATGGGGCCGACTATAGCCGAGCCAAAAAGGGAAGACAAATGCACGCCCTGGTTTGAGATGACAGTGATGGCGCTCTCCGCTTCAGCGCTTCCATTTGCACGGCTTTTGAGGCAGAAGGGTAGAGAGACCTGCTCACAAAGAAGGATGGTCGTATGCCGGGCGTACATGACCGTGGGGGCTGGCCCGATGCCGGGCCTATCAACAAGGCCGAACATGAACTGTCGTTCTGGGAGAAACGGACCGATGCCTTACTGGTGCTGCTGAGTAGTGCGGCCAGGCGCGTTGTCCGTGTCGATGAATTGCGTCGGGCAATCGAAAGCCTTCCGTCTGAGGCATATGAAACAATGAGTTATTATGAACGCTGGATAATCGCGATTGAAACGCTCCTGATTGAAAAGAGCGTCCTGACCAAAGCTGAAATTGACCAAAAGGCTGAGGAGATTGTGGAGCAGCGGAAGGAGGAATAGATGGGACGCCTCGATGGCAAAGTCGCATTCATTACCGGGGCGGGTTCAGGTATTGCCCGCTCTGCCGCCCGGATTTTTACTCAAGAGGGGGCGAAGGTAGCCATTGCCGAACTCAAGCCCGAGCTCGGACGCGAAACCGAACGCCTGGTCCGTGACGCTGGTGGAGATGCTGTTTTCATAGAAACCGATGTCACCATCGAGGAGAGCGTGAAAAACGCTATCCACCAAACGGTGGCGCGCTACGCGACGCTCGATATTTTGTACAACTGCGCGGGCGGGTCAATTGCTGAAGATACGACGGTGACTGAGGTTGATATGTCGGTCTGGCAGCATACCCAGTCGCTCGATTTGCTGGGCCCGTTTCTGTGCTGCCGGCACGGGATTCCTGAACTCATCAAGGCTGGTGGTGGCGCGATTGTCAATATGTCCTCCGTCGTCGCTTTACGGGGATCGTTTCCTCTTCACGTCTACACCGCAGCCAAGGGGGGCGTCATTTCTTTTACCCAGGTGTTAGCCGGGACGTATGCCAAGGATAAGATTCGAGCCAATGCGATTTGTCCGGGCGTTATTATGACCGACCGGGTGCGGCAACGCCTGGGTGTCGATACGCCGCACCCGGCCGGCCAGTCCGGTGTCGTCAACCTGGAATCACAACTGAAGAAATATCCGTTCTCTGTGGGCGAGCCTGAAGACATCGCCCGGGTTGCACTCTTTCTGGCCTCGGACGAAGCCCGTATGATGACCGGCGCAGTCGTGCCGGTTGATGGCGGGCTGTCGGCCTACTAGGGACGAGCGGTGACGACGAAGTACAAGCCCGGCGATCGCGTTCGCATCCGAGTCGCCAGCCCGTCCGGTCATTTCCGGACGCCGACTTATATTCAAGGAAAAATTGGCGTCATCGAGGCCGTCCATGGCGCGTTCCGCAATCCCGAGACGCTGGCCTATGGTGGAGACGGACTCCCGAAGCAAGCGCTCTATTTAGTCCGCTTTGATCAAACCCATATCTGGGAACACTATGAATCCGCCGCTCGGTATCAGAATGATCGGTTATTGATCGATATGTACGAACACTGGCTGGAGCCAGCTCCCGAGGAGTAAACGATGCACGAACACGATGTGCCTGACCCGCACCTTCCTCTTGAAGAGACTTCCGAGCTGACCTATTACGAGCAGCGGGTAGAAGCCATTCAAGCCCTGCTGATCGAAAAGGGACTGATGAGCGCGGATGATGTTCGGCGCGCGGTCGAAGATATGGATGCCCGCTCTCCGGCAGTTGGGGCGAGGGTGATTGCGCGCGCCTGGGTCGATCCGCACTTTAAGCAACACTTACTTGCCGACGCCAAGGCGGCAATTGCCACCCTCGACATTGACGTGGACACCTGGAGTACGCTTATCGCTGTAGAGAATACGCCGACTATCCACAACGTGGTGGTGTGTACCCTGTGTTCCTGCTATCCCCGTTCTCTCCTCGGGGTGCCGCCCGACTGGTATAAAAGCCTGAGCTACCGCGCCCGGGTGGTGAAAGAGCCGCGGACCGTCCTCAAGGAATTTGGTCTGGAGTTAGCGTCCGATATGGAAGTCCGCGTGTACGACAGTACGGCCGATATGCGCTACTTGGTGATACCGCAGCGGCCAGCCGGAACCGAGGGACTGAGCGAGGCTGCGCTCGCCGAGTTGGTCACGCGAGACAGTATGATCGGCGTCACGCCGGCCCGGGAGCCGCAGAGATGAAAGGGAAGCCTTTACCCTGCTTAGTTTGATTTTTTTACTCGCTCTGCAAAAGCGCGCATTTCCTCAATGACGGCATCGGTCTCGTCGCTCAGCGGCAGCATATAGAGCACGTCAACGCCGCCGGCGCGATACTCGTCCAGCTCTTTGTCACCGGTTCTATTGGACAGGGCCAGCGCGCTAATCTCCAATTCGTTAAAATCGCGCCCGGCGGCGTCCATAAGCCCCTTGATCTGCTCCAGCAGGCCGGGAATCCGCTCGGGCAGGACCAGGCCACAGTGCCAGCCATTGCCGAAAGCGGCCACGCGCCGTAACGCCGGCTTGGATTCTCCCCCAACCCAGATAGGGGGATGGGGCTTTTGGAGCGGACGGGGCAGGACGTTGACGTCTTCCTGCAACTCGACGAATTTCCCGGAAAAACGGGGCGAGTCTTGCGTCCACAAGGCTTGCATCATGGCAATATATTCGCGCGTGCGCGCCCCCCGTTCTTTGAAGGGGATGTTCAGCAGGCGGAATTCGTCTTCCAACCAGCCGACCCCAATGCCCATGATAAAACGTCCGCCGGACAGCACATCAATAGTTGCCACACGGCGTGCAACGTCAAAGGGATGCCGGTACGGCACGATTACGACGCTAATCCCGAGGCGTATCCGCTCAGTAATCGCAGCCAGAAAGGCCATGGTGTCGAACGGGTCCAGCCAGACCATTTCGGTGTAGACCGCATACGGCGTCTTGCCGCCAACATATTCGTCGTAGGGCCAGGGGGCGGTAATCTGCTTGGGAATGACAATATGATCGCCAATTAAGAGCGAATCAAAGCCAAGTTCTTCTGCGGCGGCGGCTACTTTTTTGAGCGAGTCGCGTTGGGATACGGACGCGCCGCCGCCAAGCTGAATGCCATATTTCATTAGGCCCTCCTTTTTGTATTCAATTTTGTATTCAATCCGTTCCGTCAGTGTGATAACGGAAAGACCACGCCGGAACAAGAAGTAGAAACGAAGCAATCTCTGTGACGAAGATCATGCACGAACCGGATGTCACCCTGACCGATTATGCAGTAACGCTTGAGTGTGGGCTGTTTGTCTATTGGCTGCTCGTCCATGGCCAGTCGGATAACCCGCTGCGCCTCTGGTTTGCCGATCTTTTTTGCCTCAATCGGTATGGCGGCCCTCAGTGGCGGAACGGTTCACGGTTACTTCCCCGGCGAGGGAAGCGTTGGCCATAGCGTGCTCTGGGGAGCGACCTTAATTGCGATTGGAGTCACCGCGCTGTGCGGCTGGATTATTGGAGCGCAGCTCTATTTCTCGGAAAGCGTAGCTGTGTGGATCAGGCACGGCGCTGTTGTGCTCTTCGTCCTCTACTGCGGGGTTGTTCTGTTCGTCTCGCACAATTTTCTCATGGCGATTGTTTACTACCTGCCCGCAACGGTTTTTCTTTTCATTGTCTATGGTCTGGTGTATCAGCAGGGGCGCGAGCCGGCGGTCCTGATCGGTCTGCTCGGACTCGTCCTGACCTTCGTTGCCGCAGGAATACAGCAAGCGCAGTGGGGCCTCCACTCCATATATCTGCCGGTGTCCCTGAGCCATAACGCCCTCTACCATGTGGTCCAGGCGGTGGCGTTATTCTTCATGTATTGGAGTGCGCGCTGGTTGGTTCTCACGCGTTGATCTTCCCCCATCATTCAAACGCCGGAAATGCTACAAAGGCAGGTATGGAACTCACCCGCCTTTTCACCGAAAAGCCTGACTGGGCCACAGCGTGGCTGGTCCAGGTTTTTGGCATTGTTTTCCTGACCCTCGGGCTGCATTTTATTTTGCGGCGGTTCCTCAACCGCTTACAGCACAAAGCCCTGGACTCGCGGGCCTATTGGGACGATGCGTTCGTCAAGGCCCTGCAAAGACCGCTGGCTTTTCTGGTGCTTTTTATCGGTCTGAGTCTGGTCCTTGATATTGTCCGGCATCATTTCGAACTTGCACTTTTTACTGCGCTTGGTCCCTTTCGTATGCTGGGGGTAGTACTCCTCTTTGCCTGGTTTTTGATGTGCCTCATCAGAGAAGGGGAAGAGGCGATTATCGTAAAATATGAAGACAAAGGCGAAGCATACGACCGCGCCACTATGGATGCAATTACCAAGTTGCTGCAGATGTTTGTCATAATCACAGCGACGTTGGTCGTCCTGCAAACGCTGGGGGTGAGTGTATCCGGAGTGCTGGCGCTTGGCGGTATTGGTGGTCTGGCCATCGGCTTTGCCGCCAAGGATTTATTGGCCAATTTTTTCGGCGGCTCTGATGCTCTATCTTGACCGTCCGTTTGCGGTGGGGGACTGGATTCGCTCCCCGGACCGCGAGATCGAGGGAGACGTTGAGCAGATCGGCTGGCGACTGACGCGCATTCGCACCTTTGATAAGCGACCGCTCTACATCCCGAACGCGATCTTTACCACGATCGCCGTGGAGAATCCCTCGCGCATGTCGAACCGTCGCATCTACGAGACGATCGGCCTCCGCTATGACGATGCCAGCAAGATGGAGCCCATCGTCCGGGCGGTTGAGCAGATGTTGCGTGCCCATCCCGAGATCGATACCTCGCGGATTCTGATGGTCAATTTCAACGCCTTTGCGCCGTCGTCCTTGGACTTCTTTGTCTACACGTTTACCAAGACGACGGATTGGGCCCACTACCACGAGGTCAAGCAGGACGTGCTGCTGAAAATCCTGGAGATTATCGAGTCTCACGGCGCACAATCCGCCTTCCCCACCTCCACGATTCATGTCCCTGAAGGACTATCGGTTCAGCCCGCCGGGAATGCGGAAGAGCTGCTGCCGCCTGGACGGTGTTAGGCCAGCGGGATAACGTTAGCTGCGTACTCCACTAAAAGGGAGCGGCTCGACCATGACTCTTGTTCTCAACAAACCCAAACTCGATAACCTTGCCAGCGATATTTGGAAATCCGCAGAACGGCTGCGTGGGAAGTTTAAGGCGTATGAGTATCAGAACGTCATCTTGCCAATTATTGTGATCCGTCGCCTGGAATGCGTATTGATCGCCTGGCGCGAGGCCAAGCGGGCGGAGGTACAGGTCAAACGGTCCAAGCTGACGGAGAAGAAACTCGGCGCTCTGGTCAAAAAACTTGAGTTGAACCCCAAGCAGTCTCCGTTTTCAAACAAGACGGCATGGACGTTGCGCACGGTCTACGAGGAAGATCACATCCTGCTCGAAGAGAACTTCCGGGCCTACATCAACGGCTTCTCTCAGAATGTTGACGCTATCATCGAGCACTTCAATTACCGGGCGACCATTGGACAGATGGTCAAGAACAACCGGCTGGCGCCGATCCTGAGCCAGTACAAGGAACTGGAACTTGGCCCGGATAAGCTCTCGCCGTTGGAGATGGGCTACATCTACGAGGAGTTGCTGCGGCGGTTTTCAGAACAAAGCGGCGAGGAAGCGGGAGAACATTTCACCCCGCGTGAAGTAATCCGGCTGATGGTAGAACTGCTCGCCATCCCCATCCCCGACCGGCACGTCTCGATCTATGACCCGGCCTGTGGAACGGGTGGCATGTTATCCGTGGCCAAAGAACATTTGCTTGACCGTGCAACCACGCCGGAAGAACGGGCCAATGTCGAAAAATACCTTACTGTCAACGGTCAGGAAATCTCACCGACGAATTACGCTATCTGCCAGGCTGACTTGCTGATTAAGAACGACCAGCAGGTCACGGTCCATCTCGGCAACTCGCTTATTCCGCACGATCCCCACAGCAAAGAGCTGGGTGATCAATTCCCGGAACGCACATTTCGTTTTGACTTCATGCTGTCCAATCCGCCGTTTGGCGTGACCTGGGGCGGCAAGGACGGTTACGAAAAGGAAGCCAAGAAACTCCAGAAGACTCGCTATCAAGCGGGTATGCCGCGCGTGAACGACGGTGCCTTGCTCTTTCTGCAAACCATGCTGGCCAAGATGAAACCTGTTGGTCAGGGCGGCAGCCGCATCGCCATTATCTTTAACGGCTCACCGCTATCAAACGGCGATTGCGGTTCGGGGGAGAGTGAAATCCGCCGCTCGATTCTGGAGCATGACTGGCTCGACGCGATTGTCATGTTGCCGGACCAGCTTTTCTACAACACCGGCATTTTTACCTACATCTGGCTGCTGCGGAACGACAAGCCGACTTCACACAAGGGGCGGGTGATGCTGATTGATGCCCGCAAGCAGTTTGAGAAAGAGCCCAAATCCTTTGGCAACAAACGCAACCGTATGACGGACGCGCACCGAGCCTGGATCAACGAGCTGTACCGGAACGGCCGGCAAGCGGGCGACACGGACGAACACGTGAAAATTTTCCGGCGCGAGGACTTTGCCTATCACAAGGTCAATGTTGTCTTCTGGCAATATGACGAGCATGATCGTCCGGCCACGATTACCGAGCCGTATGAGAAGACCTTCTCAGCCGCGAATCTCAAGAAAGAGCAAGAATTTTACGATAGCGAGCTGACCTTCCGTCTCCGTGTCAGACTTGGGGATGGGGGCGAAACCATCCGTACCCTCACGTTGACGCCAAAAGACAACGCCACCAAAAAGTTCAAAGCGTTAATGGCGGACAAGCCGGAAGTTGTCTCAGTCGAATGGACGCACCGGCATTATGTAAAGGACGATGAGTACATCCCCTACGGCGAAGACATTGAGGCGTTTCTGAAACGCGAAATCGCCAGGCCCATCATTCGCTGGAAAGACCGCCCACAACTCGGCTACGAGATTCTGCCCAACAAGTATTTCTACCGCTACCAGCCCCCGACGCCCGCGAAGAACCTGCTGGCAGAGTTTTGGAGGCTGGAAAAAGAAGCGGAGAAAATGTTGGAGGGGCTGGCGAAGTGAGCGTTGTTACGCCTAATGAACCGTGGCTGAACGGTTACGCCAACAGGATGGGAGTTGTCTCGTATTCGCAATGTAGCGGCGGAACTGTCACCAGATTATTCGACTAGCGGGAAACCAAAGTTCGATGACCTATTGTACCGTCGTGCCGATGGAACTTATCTCCGAATCCGGAAAGATTGACACCACGATGTCAGTGCCATTCGTGGACGTGATGGATGGATTGAATACTTTTTGAAGCAGGTTCGACCGTACTTTTCGCTAAGATTACGCCCTGTATGGAAAATGGAAAAGGTGCATTTGCTTAAGAACCTTCCAACTCGTTACGCAATTTGGCAGTACTCGAATTCCACGTCTTGCCTACTCGCACGCTGTTGATGCTCTCTACTACTACACATTCAATACTTTCCGAGCTTACGCTGCGAAATATGTTTGGTGCAGCAGGGCAGTTGCGTGTCATCGAGATTTCTGAAGCTCACACGCCTCTTTCTTCCTTCCACTGCCGGAACAAGAACGAATTGCCGCGTATCTGGACGCAAGCTGCGCGGCGATTGACGCGGCGGTGGATATAAAACGTCGCCAGATTGAAACGCTGGACCGCCTCCTTCTTTCCAGCAGTCCAGCAGGCCACAACGCAAGGATTGGAGCCGTGCGAGGAAACGAAGCTATCGGGTATAGATTGGCTTCCTCGAATTCCCGCCCATTGGAGCGCGCAACAGATTAAGCGGCGTTGTGAGATACTTCGTGGGAAATTTACCCATCGCCCTAGAAACGACCCGGCGTTTTACGGCGGTGACTATCCCTTTGTTCAGACCGGAGATATCTCCGCAGCAGAAAAATATATCCGCAGTTACTCCCAAACGCTAAATGAGCTTGGCCTCGGCGTCAGCAAGATGTTCTCAAAGGGGACACTTGTGATGTCTATTGCTGCCAACGTTGGTGACGTAGCGATCCTCGACTTTGAAGCATGTTTCCCTGACAGTATGGTGGGACTCGTGCCAAATCACCATACGCATTTGGATTTTCTCTATTACCTGATGCGCGCCATGAGGGGTATAATGTATCGCTCTGCCGTGCTTACGACGCAGCTCAACCTGAACTATGTTCGGATAGGCACTAATTTCGCCCCATTTCCACCGAAGGACGAGCAAGAAAAGATTGCCGAATTCCTGGATGCAAAGTCCGCAGAGAGCCGCAAGACTAAGGCGATCCTAAACAAGCAAATCGAAACCCTCACCGCCTACCGCAAATCTCTCATTCACGAATGCGTCACCGGCCAGCGTCGGATTTCGGAGGCGGATGTGCGACGTGTAAGCCAAGATTCGGGGCTGGATCAAGACTTGCTGGTGGAGGCGGGGGTATGAGTGTCAGGCCCAAACGAACGGGCAGTCAGAAACTACGGGCCAGGGCCAAGAAGGCTCAGCCGAGCGTGCCAGTCACGTCGGAACGGTTACTGACCGACCTGCGGGACCTGATTCTGGCCGCTCGCCAGGACGTAGCGCGGGCGATTGACTCGGGTCTGGTCGCGCTCTATTGGCAGATCGGCCAGCGCATCCGCCAGAATATTCTTCAGGAAGAACGGGCGGAATACGGTAAGGCGATTGTCGTATCACTGGTACGACAATTAAGCTGGACGCATTGAGAAAGCTGTTTGATGCCACCTCAGAAAGCTCCGGAACTGACGTTTCAGCAGCATATCGCCGACTATCTGGTTCGTGAGCATAAATACGACGTACTCGAACAGACCGAGATTACCGATGCTGAACACTGTATCGTTGAGGGGCATCTCTGGAAATTCCTTCAGGCTACCCAGGCCGACACGCTCCAAAAACTCACAGACGACTATGGGACGGACGCACGGGAAGAGGCATTCCGGGCTCTGCGGAAAGAACTTGAGCACACACCACTCTGGATGATCCTGCGGCGTGGCCTCCAGGTCCGGGGACTGGAGTTTCATCTTTACTACCCGAAGCCGAGATCGACCGAGAGCGTTGCCACGAAGAAGCACGCCGGAAACCGCATCACCTTTCGTCCTCACTTCTACTTTGGCGAGACGAATCAGGAAATTGACTTTGTCTTCTTCCTCAACGGTCTGCCCATCGTCGCCCTGGAAGTCAAACACGAGAAGAACCAGAACGTGCATAACGCCGTAGCCCAATTTGCCGCACGCGACCATACCAAGCGAATCTTTCGGTATCCCTTCCTCTATCTGGCCGCGGATACAAGCGAGGTCATGGCTGCAAGCGACCCACGCCGGGCCGAGAACTTTCGCTGGCATAATATGGGGCTGACAAATGTTCCGCAGAACCCGAACGAATATCCGGTCGAGTTTCTCCATCGGGAAGTTTTATCGAAGGATCACTTATTGGAGATGCTCTCGTTCTTTCTCATTCGTGTGCCAAAATACGAGGCGGACGACGAGCATCCGGAACGTACAGCCTTCACGATTCTGCCGCGTTATCACCAGAGCCGCATGGTGCGTAAGGTCGCCGACGATGTATCCGCGCACTTCGCTGCGACCGGCGACATCGGACGCAAGTATCTGATCGACCATTCTGCCGGTAGCGGCAAGACGCTGTCTATCTGCTGGCTGGCCGACCGGCTGCACAGCCTGTTCAAGCCGGGAACGAACGACAAGCTGGTGGATATCGTCTTCATTCTTACTGACCGGAAATCGCTCGATACGAATATCCGCCAGGACATCGAGAAGTTCTCACACTTGCGAGATGTCGTTGGCATTGCCACGAAGGCTAATGACCTGCCGCGCTTTCTGAAAGAACGCACATCCATCATTGTGACAACACAACAGAAGTTCGTCTGGGTGCTGGAGGAATTGGAAAACATTCCCAATTTGCAGGCCCTCCGGGTGGCGTTTCTTATTGACGAAGCCCACCGCTCGCAGGAAGGTCAGATGGGCGCGGCTATTCATGTACCCTTTCGTCAGTCCAACGCCCCTGACAGCGAAGACGCCGAAGACAACCAAGACGAAGAAGAGAAGATCGCCGAGATTATCCGTGCGCACGACCGAAACCAACTCTTTGTCGCCTTCACCGCCACACCTGCGCCAGCCACGGTGACGCTGTTTGGTTCGCCGTTCGATACGTATACCGAGGCTGAGGCAATCGCTGAAGGCTACATCGTTGATGTGGCGTCAAGTATCATCTCCTACAAGACGCTCTACAATTTGTACTGCCCTATCGTGCCAAAGGTGGACGAGGAAAAACTCTATCCGAAAGGCGTTGTAGCAAAGGCGCTCCAGAACGTCGCCTACCAGGACGATGGGCTCATTCAGTACAAGGCGGAGGTGCTGCTCCGTATTTTCGAGAAAGACGTCCGCCCGCTCATCAACGGGCGCGCCAAAGCAATGATTGTGGCGACCTCCCGCGTTGCCGGGCTGCGCTATTTCAGCATCATCAAGGAGAAGCTTAAGGAGCGTGGCGCCGACTATAAGGTGCTGTACGCCTTCTCGGACTTTGTGCAGCCGGAAACCAATGAATCAATCCGGGAACATGCGCTCAACGAGCTGAAGGACGGCGAACTGATCGAGGACCGATTTGAGGGTGACGCTTATCGGCTGATGATCGTCGCGAACAAGTTTCAAACGGGTTTTGACCAACCGCTGCTTGCCGGCATGTTTCTCGATAAGCCTGTTGTGGACCGCAATGCAGTGCAGACGGTATCGCGGCTGAACCGCTGCCACGAGGGGAAAAAGGCTGTCGTGGTGGTGGACTTCACCAACAACGCCACAGCCATACTGAAGGCGTTCGCCAAGTACCGAAAGGGAACACCGTTCGAGCCCGACGAGCCGGACTGGGAATTATGCGTTAGATTGCGTCAGGAAATCCTTGCGGTGGGCGTTTTCACGCAGAACGATGTCGCCAATCTTGTCAATCAGTTGACAGCGGGAACGGATGCCCAAGTCCAATTCACTGTGAACGCCCTGCGGGTGCGGTTCCAGGAACAGCTTCCCTCGCTTGAGGAGCGTAAGACGTTCGTCTATCGACTGGCTCGTTTCGTTCAGAGCTTTTATTTCCTGACCCGCTTTTTCACCTATCCCGATGACGTGAAAGAGTTTGCCACCTTCGCGGAATACGTCGGGCCACAACTCATCAAGCAAGGCCCCGTTTCCGAACTGATGAAGCAGATTCGCCAAACGGAGGTTGTGAAGGCGGCAGTCGAATACCAGGGCGAGGTGCGGAGTGGCGGCGAGGTGACGCTCAAACCTGGTACAGGAAAGAAGGGATCAGGCTTACCACCGGAAAAAGTCTCCGTACAAGACATGATTGAGGAGATACGGGCGCAGTTCGACATCAGTGACGAGGAGGCGCTGTACATCAAGCAGGTCGTTGAGGAGAAGGCCATTGATCCCGGCATTCGCCTCACGGTCCATGCCCACCGCGAGGATAAGGTCTATCTCGAAGGCTCGTATCGTGGCCAAGTGAACAGCGAGATACAAGACAGTTATGAAGAACTCGCTCGATATGAAGAACTCGCTGACCCTCAATATATCGACACGGGTGGGATTTTCGACATCATGGCAGTGACTGTGATTCAGAGCCATTTGAGGGAAGCAGCGTAACGACATGTCCAAAGGCATCAACAACATTCCCGCCCATGACCGTCCACGCGAGAAGTTGCTACGCAAAGGGGCAGCCGCACTAAGCGACCAGGAATTGTTGGCAGTGTTACTCGGTAAGGGTACGCCTGGGATGGACGTGATGACGCTCGCCGGTAAGCTGGCTCGGGTCATTGATGAGAAAGGGCTCGGTGTACATGCCGAGGACCTGACCAGTTTTAGTGGTGTGGGTGACGCGAAAGCGACCTTGATCCTGGCGGCAATTGAATTTGCCCGGCGACGCATCAAGCCGGAAGGAGCAAAAATTGAGACACCCGCTGACCTGCTGCCCCACGTGCGTCATTACGCCGACCGCAGGCAGGAGCATTTCCTTTGCGCCAGCATCAATGGGGCAAACGAAATTCTGAACATTCGCGTCGTCTCCATCGGTCTGGTCGACCGGACGCCTGTCCATCCGCGTGAGGTATTTGCCGAGGCATTATCCGACCGTGCCTCCGCGATCATCGTTGCTCATAATCATCCGAGTGGCGGCCTGGAGCCTTCGGCTTCCGATGTTGAAGTGACCGGACAGCTCAAGGCGGCAGGAGTCGTAATGGGCATCAGCCTTTTAGACCACATCATTTTTAATCAGCGCGGGTACTTCAGCTTTCTCGAAGCGGGGCAGCTATAGATATTCCTGGTATTCTTCAGTAGCGGGCATTGGAGCGGGGCTGAAGAGCTATGGATCAAAGGGCAGGTGCTGTCTGATTTGAGAGAGTCGGGTTTAACCGACAAGTTTGACTCGTGTTAGGAGGCAGGATATCCGTTTCATTAAGAAGAGGGGGAGAGAGATGCCAAAACAAATCCGCCGAATTGTGACCGGCCACAATGCTGAAGGAAAATCGGTCATTGCTGAAGATGCCGTTGCCACGAGCATTCTAGATCTCGAAGCAGTGCCGGGACTGCGAGCCACTGATCTATGGGAGACGACAACTGCGCCTGCTGACCTGTCCGGTGATGCCGACCCGGTTGATCGTCCTATGCATTTGGAACCTCGGCCGACCGGGACAATCTGCCGCGTCGTCGAGTTTCCGCCTGATGCGGCCTGGCAAGACCGGATTGATGCGAGCGAAGTCTTTTCCTCCATGGAGGCGGGTCATGCCGCCGATGCTACCAGCTCGAACCCGATGATGCATAAAACCGCCTCAGTAGACTACGCCATCGTCCTGTCAGGTGAGATATGGGCGGTCATGGAAGAAGGTGAAACTTGCATGCAGGCCGGGGATGTCCTCATCCAGCGGGCGACCAATCATGCCTGGAGTAATCGTTCAGCCGAGCCAGCTCTGGTGGCTTTCGTTTTGGTTGGAGCACAATCCGGGTAAATAGAGGCGCTGCCGCTAGAGGCTGAACAGCATTCTTCAAGGGCTTGAATTGCGAGGCAGGTGTAAACCCTTGACGCTGTCCCTCCAGGCTGTGTAGACATCAGAAGACAGCCGGGAGGGGAGATGCGGTTCACATCCGAGCAGATTGACGTTGACGATTACCACGCTGCGGTTGAGCTGTTCTTTGAGCGCGGCTGGACCGACGGTTTGGCTATTGTTCCGCCGACCGAAGAACTGGTTGCGGCCATGATCGCGGCCTCGGGACGTAAGCCGCACGAGGAATTGGGTGAGATCCCCCCGGCGCAAGGTATCGCCACGATTGAAAAGCTGGCGATTAATAGTGTCATGGCCGGCTGCCGGCCCGAGTATTTCCCGGTTATCATTGCTGCGGTCGAGGCCCTGCTGGAGCCCGAGCACAATCTGAACGGCGTCCAAACAACCACCCACTGCTGTGTCCCCTTAACCATTGTCCACGGCCCGATTGCGACCCAACTCAAGCTCAACGCCAGCGATGGGGTGTTTGGCAACGGCTTTCGGGCAAATGGGACCATTGGCCGCGCCATCCGTCTGATTCTGTGGAATCTGGGCGGGAGCATTCCGGGCGAGGTGGATAAGTCAACCCAGGCCCACCCCGGCAA
Source organism: Binatia bacterium (assembly GCA_963664395.2). Taxonomy (GTDB): domain Bacteria; phylum Desulfobacterota; class Binatia; order Bin18; family Bin18; genus Bin18. The sequence goes on from OY761159.2 coordinate 2,428,484, forward strand.
GTGGAGCTTCTGCATTGCGGAAAAGGAAGAGGCAAACCCCTGGGAGCCGATGCACGTGGAGCGCGGCGTCGAAGCCGGCAAAAACGCGGTGACCGTGTTTAGCTGTGAGGCCCCCCACTCGGTGTTATGCTACGGCACGGTCAAACAGATGCTGGCGTCACTGGTCAGCTCGCTCAGCGGCTTGGGCAGTAATAATGTCCAAGCCATGGGGGAAACGCTGGTTGTGCTGAATCCCTGGCAAGCGCGGCAGTTTCATCGGGAGGGTTGGTCCAAGCCTGAGATTCGGGTGTATCTATGGGAGCACGCGCGGGCCAGACTGGGGGACATTCGGGCCGTGGACGCCCTGGGGATATCGGACCAGTTCTGGCCGAGCTGGGTGGAGAAGGATAATGACGACTACCGGGTGCCCATTACCGAACGACCGCGGAATATCCATATTGTCGTCGCCGGAGGAGAGACGTATTTCGCGGCGGTCTGTCCGGGTTGGGGTGGACTCGGTGGATTTGCCGTGACGAAGGAAATTCGACAGATTCAGTGAGGTGTAACATGCGTGTACTCAGCCCCGTCGGAGTCCGACGGCAATTTGCAGAAAAGAAAGTCGATAATCACGCTGAGGGCTGTGTGATTGGACTAGTGAACAATGGCTTTGGCAATGAGATCGCCGGGATGTTTTTTGAACGACTCAAGGAACTCTTAGAGGCGAAGCCGGTCGTGAGCGAGGTGTCGATCTGGCGCAAGCCGGTGTTTACCCGTCCTTCGCCCGAGCAGTTGATTGACGAGGTTGCCGCCGCAGCGCAGCAGGCTGTTGTCGGCCTGTGTGCCTGAGGGTCGTGTACGTCGGGCTGTATGCTCGACTCGGCAAAACTGTGGAAGCGGGGCGTGCGCGCCGTTGCCGTGACGTTTGATACGTTCCTGGTTGCGGCCCAAGATCAAGCCAAAGCCATGGCCATGCCGGATATTCCCATCGTGGTCATCCCGCACATCAAGGCCGGGGAAAAGCCTGAAGACTTTCGGGGTCGCGCCGAAGAAGCACTGGCCGAGATTGCCGCGCATCTGGAACTGGACGGACCGCAGTTGCAACCCGCTGCGTCCAGGGTAATAGAGAGCGGACGAGAGGAGAGAGTAGTCCATGCCGAAACTTGAAATCGTTGATCCCTGGGGCTTTGACCAGCGCTATACGTTCTCGCCCGCGGTGCGCAAAGGCAATCTGTTGTTTATTTCCGGTTTGACCGCGTTCAACGCCAAGGGAGAAATTGTTGGCGAAGGCGACATTGTGACCCAGACGCGCGAGATCTTTCAGAAGATCGGCAAGATTCTGGACGCCGCCGGAGCGAGCTTTGACGATATTGTGAAGACCGTGGACTACATCACCACCAAGGAAGGCTATCGCGGTACGGCCGAGGTCCGTCGCGAGTTTTTCAAAAACGGTTTCCCCGCGGCAACCGGGATAGTGGTCAAAGAGCTGCTGCGCCCGGAAGCGCTCATAGAAATTGATGCGATTGCCGTACTGGATGAGAAGTAGATGACAACCAAATACTTTGAAGATTTCGCGCTGGGCGAGGTGTTTCGCTCGCCGGCCAAGACCCTGACCGACGCCCATTTTCTGTTCTTCGCCGGCATGACGGGCGATAACCATTCGATTCACTATGACGACGAGTACGCCAAGGCCACGCGCTTCGGCAAACGGGTCACGCACGGCTTGTTGGTCACATCTATGGGCGCGTTGGGCGCGTCCGCACTGTCGCCGCTGGTCGAAGAGTCGATGGTGGCCTTTCTGGAGCAGTCTTCCCGATTTCTCAAACCGGTCCTGATTGGCGATACCATCCGACCGGAGCTTGAGGTCAGCGAGCTCATCCCCAAGACCGAGGTCGGCGTCCTGCGGCTCAAAACGCGTATCACCAATCAACGCGATGAAGTCGTGCTTGAGGGCACGCATGCCTATCTGATCAAGAAGCGGCCGCAGACCGAGCAAGCGTCTCGTCCGTGAAAAAAGGAGAGCCTCATGGCCTACGATGTCGTGCTCAAAGGGGGAACCGTTATCGACGGAACCGGACGGGAGCGGTTTGCCGCAGACGTAGCGCTGAGCGGAGATCGGATTGCGGCGGTTGAGGCCAACATTCCGTCACATCAGGCGGCCACCAGCCTCGACATTGGCGGGCTGATCGTGTGCCCCGGGTTTATCGACCATCATACCCATTACGACGCCCAGATTCTCTGGGACCCGCTGGCAACCTGTTCGTCCTGGCACGGGGTGACTTCCATTATCATGGGTAACTGCGGGGTTGGTCTGGCTCCGTGCAAGCCCGCCGACCGGGAAGCCCTGGTGGGTGATCTGGTCAATGTTGAGGGCATGTCACTGGAAGTGCTGCAACGCGGGGTTGACTGGTCCTGGCAGGGCTTTGACGAATACCTCAATGCAATCGGCCAGCGCGGGCTGGGTATGAACGTCGGCATGATGCTGCCGCTCTCGCCGTTGCGCCAGTATGTGCTCGGAGAGGAGAGCAAGGAGCGGGCGGCAACGGAGGCCGAGATTCGACAACTCAGCGGGCTCTTCCAGGCGGCTATGGACGCCGGCGCCTTTGGTTTTTCCACAACCGTCTTACCCCAGCACCTGGGGTTTCAGGGCCGACCGTTACCGTGCCGGATGGCCAGCCGCGACGAATTGACGGCCTTGTCCGGCGTGCTCAAAAAACTCGGCCGGGGGAGTATCGAGATTGCCCTGACGCGCAGTCCGGGGTCTTTGTCTGATGACGAATATGACCTGCTGACCTTTCTGCTGTTACACAGTGAACGGCCGGTGACGTGGCTGGGACTGCTGCAAAAGCCGGAGGCGTCACCCGATGCCTGGAAGGCTGCGGTCAATCGGGTGGTGCCGCTGTTTGACCGGGGCTATCTGCCGCTGGGGCAGGTGCCGTGCCATTACAAGAGTGCCCGCTTCAGTCTGAAGCGCCCGTTTATCTTTGGCAATTTCGATTGCTGGAAGCCGATCTTCGACCGACCCTTGGACGAGCAGCAGCGTATGTGTGCCGACCCTGCCTTTCGGGCCGCGTTTCGTGCAGAGCTGAAACAGCCGCGTATTTTCACCGGACAGTGGGAGCAGCTGAGCGTGTTCACGGTCAACAAGCCGGAGTTGCAACCCCTGCTGGACAAGAGCCTGGCCAGCCTGAGCCGCGAGCGAGGGAAAGACCCGCTTGAGTTGTTTTTTGAGCTGGCCCTCAACGACGATCTGGACATGCAGTTCTTGTACGAGTTCGGAGAGGTCAATGGAGACATGCTCACCCATCCGCATACCCTGGTCGGTTTGTCCGATGGCGGGGCACACGCCGATATGCGCTGTGAGGCGGGCTACTCGACCTATCTGCTCGGAACGCTGGTACGCGACAAACAGATGTTGCCGCTCGAAGAGGCTATCCGTAAGTTGACGTCCGTGCCCGCCCAGGTTTTTGGCGTCCCACTGCGCGGGACGGTCGCTGCGGGCATGATCGCCGACCTGGTGGTCTTCGATCCCGAGAGCGTCAACTGCGGCAAACAGGAGCCGGTGCACGATTTCCCCGGTGGCGGACTGCGCTACATCGAAAAATCGACCGGCATTGCGCATACGCTCCTGAACGGCCAGGTGCTGTTCTCAGACGGACAGCAGACCGGCCCACTGTCCGGCCGCGTGCTGCGCTCGAACGTGGAGGCGTGAGATTGTTAAAAAGTGAGTGATGTATGAAAAACAACCCTCTTCCGAGGCTTGATGAAGATAGCGCGATGAGGCAACGGCTCCTTCCGCACTGTCGCTTAAAGCCGGGAGAAATCTGGGAAGACCCACAAGGTCGCCATAAGGTGGGCTGTCTCGATACCGCGGACGCGAGCCAGATAGGGTTGCTCATGAACGGAGAGCAAGCGTCACTGGCGATTCAGGACCCGCCGTACAACCTCGTTGCTTTTGAAATCAGAAAACTTCGGGATTTTATCGATTGGTCAGAGCAATGGGTGCATATTAACGACTCGGTCCTTTCCTCGAATTCGTCTTTCTATGTCTGGATTGGCGCGGATCAAAAAAACGCATTCCAGCCACTCCCTGATTTCATGGTCATGATGCGGCGGGTAGAGAATTTTCAGGCGCGTTCGTTCTTGACGATGCGAAATCAGCGTGGTTACGGAACGCAGAAAAACTGGATGTCTGTTCGGCAAGAGTTGCTCTACTACACAAAGGGCAATCCATTCTTTGAGGTTCAGTATACCGACATCCCAAAAATTCTCCGTGGCTATTACAAAGAAGTGGGGGGGGGAGCGTACTGAAAATATCGAACGGAGTAAATCTGAGAATATTCGGCCTGGTAATGTGTGGGTTGATATTCAGCAGGTTTTCTATCGGATGGAGGAGAACGTATCCGGCTGTTATGCGCAGAAACCAATCAAGGCCATAGACCGTATAGTCTCGGTCAGTTCTCGCAAGGGCGACCTCGTCATAGATTTCTTTGCGCACTCAGGGTCAACCTTACTCTCGTGCGAGCGTCTGGGACGGCGGTGTTTTACGGCAGACAGCGACCCTATTTACTGTGAGATAACCATACGTCGCCTGGAATTGTGGCGTAAAGCCGGGCGGCTCGGCTGGCAGAATGGACATCCTTTTGAAACGGTTGTGCCAAGTCGGGATAGTGTAGCAACAGCCGATCAAGCAGCGCGATCCGCGCGGTGGGCTTCATGACGCAATGCGCAGACCCTCTTTGCCAACTTGCCTATACCGGCGAGCATCTCGTCTATTGTCCCGGATAGGTCAAGGGCGGCAATCTCCAGCCGTTTGCCGGCGTATCGGATTTGATGCACGACCGGCTCCTCCTCGCCCTGTGCGTAGATCAGCAGCCCGCCGGGCAGGTTGAGGGCGGTGGCGTAGGCGAGGAGTTGATAGAGGTCGGCGTTGGGGACACGCTCGTCCTTGATCTGCTTGTACTTGGCGTCACCGACGAACGTGCAGGTCCGACCGTCCCACCACGAGAGGTCGGGCTTGAGCAGCACCCGACCCGCCTCATCAAGCGTCACGTGGGGGATGTAGTCGTCAGCGCGGAACGTGCGACTTAGAAAGCGCAGAAGCGTCTCCCGGAGGGCTTGTGTTCCGAAGTCCTGGAATACCTTGTTCATATCCATCAGGAAGCCCGGTGCCCGGTTGCCGCCACGACCGGCCTCGAAGGACGCATGCCGCAGGACAAGCCGCGATAGCGCCACGACCTCGCGGTAGTGCGCGTTCAGCCGGTCGAACGCGACCTCGGACACGGCGTTCGCCGGGAACTCGACGAGCGACACATTCGCTAGCCTCGCGCCGACCCACCGCAAGCCGGCGCGGGAACGTGACGAGCGGACCCGCATCCGTCCGAGCCGTGCGGCAGCCGCTTTCACCAAGCGGTTTGCCGTGATGTCGTCCGTAAATTCATCCGTAACGGACTTCGAGAGGTAAGGGGACGCCGAACCTGCGCCGTAACTGCTCGGCAATGCGAACTCGTCCGCGAATGATGTGTATCGCTTCCTCTTCGGTCCGATACCCGTGGATCAGTCCGCTGGCGAATGCACGGCGAGCGGCGGTGGTAAGTGCCAACGCCAATGCTTCGACAAGCGACGCTGCATCCTCAAAATTGAAGCGATCTATCTCTCGGAGTTTGAACGCTCCCATTGCGTAGGAGGCGAGGAAGAGTACGCGTGAAATGTCCAGCTTAGGAAGGATAGACACCGACAAGTCGCCGATCTCAAGCGCACCGATGATGGAACTAGGTGTTAGGCTGTACGCGCCATCCTCGCCGAAGGCAGGCTCGATAGTGAGCGACCGCAGGACATCGCGTAACCTGTCGCGCTCAATGACGGAGAGCCGCACCGGAGCGCTTTTGACATATTCCCGCAGATCAATCTGACGCACCGGCGCCGTCCTGCTCCGCGCCGCGGCTGAAGGACTCGCCCCGGAGCGTATCGAGGTCGAATTCACCGAGGCGGTCGTATTCCCCATAGAGATGCTCCTCGATGTAGGGACGAACGTTATGCTCCCATATCAGGCGCAGCATTTCCTCGTTGAGATTGCGCTTCATAAAGTAGCTCGGTCCGATGGCCGCCCGATGGTCACCTAGCTTCTCGTTCGCACGGTTGACGATATCGGCGACCTCCAACATGGAGGGGGCGTTCTGTTCCAGCCAATGCTGGAGTAGACCTTGGACCGGCGGCGTGTCGGGATGGAACTCCACGAAATGGAAGCGGCGACGCAGTGCGAGGTCTACCAACGCAATGGAGCGGTCGGCGTTGTTCATCGTGCCGATGATGTAGAGGTTATCGGGGAGCGAGAACGGTTCATCGGCATACAGAAGGCGCATATCCTCGTCTCGGTACTCCAGAAGAAAGTAGAGCTCGCCGAACACCTTGGAGAGATTACCCCGGTTGATCTCGTCAATGACGAGGAAGTGCTTATCCGGCTCCGCCCGTGCTCTCTCCGCCGCTTCAAGCAGCGGCCAGTATTCCTGAGCTCGAAGCCGGGCTGTCCACTGACCAGCGCAGGTCGGTAGCCTTGGACGAAGTCCTCGTAAGCGTAGGACGGGTGGAACTGAACGAGTCGGACGCGCTCCTTCGACCCGCTCAGGCAGTTCGCCAACTTACGCGCAACGAAGGTCTTACCCGTGCCGGGCGGCCCCTGAAAGATGACTTGGCGCTTATCGTCAAGCAGCTTCTCTATTTCGCGAAGGTGCTCAATGCCGAACAGGAGCTCATCAGCGAGGGTTTGCAGGTCGGATGTAGACTTCGGGGCAGGGGAGTCGCCTACTGGCGGCGGTACGGGCTGTCCCTTCCTCTTCTGGCCATTGTCCTGCCAGAGACTTTTGATAGGGTCTTCATAGAAGTCAAAGTTATTTCCGCGCTCGGGTGCCAAGCCTTTGCGAATCTGTTCTATCTTACGGTCAACATCATTCGTCGGCTCTTTGACGAACTCCGCGAAAACGCCAGCGATCTTCTCTTTGGCATCGACAGATATGCTGACTCGAAGGTTTCGGGAAAGACGAGATGGAGAATGGCTTCCGTTGCATGCGATACCGATTACCAGCCTTTGGAAAGCAGTGGCTTCGGGGAGTGATATTATTCAGAAAATTCTTGAACTCCCAGGGATTGTCGAGTAAGTCTGTGCATTCATTGGATTGCTCCTTCCATTGCTCGACAAACTCGATAATAAACCCAGCCTGAAATGGGCGGTATGAGTAGAAGCCCGGTCCTGGATAGATGAGACCGGGGACAAGACTGTCAACGAGATCAGACGGAATTGCTACGGGCGACCGTGCCCATCCGAGCACCGTGTTAATCGTCTCCTGTTCTTCATCGCTATCGTTAGTATGCACAATCAAGAAGTAGACATAGAGCACCTCTCCCATCAGTTGGTAGAGGTTGACGAGGCGATCAAGCCGTCTTCTGTCTTCTATGTTCATCGTGCGAATATAGCCCGCCTACGGGAACGCGCAAGCAGGGAAACGGAAGCTCAGTCAGGAGCTGTCGGAGAAGCGTCCTCTGACTGCTCTACAGCAAACGCTTCTCTATTTTTCTAACGTATGGTGAGACCGCTCAATGAGCGAGTGACCGTTTAGGGCTGTGATTGTTCAATAAATTGATGATCCATGCGCAACCGAAAAGCAACTGATTGAGTAAGGAGTCGGTGTGCTGCGCCATAACGTGGCCCGGCGTGAGCTAAGCAGACAACACGTCCAGATACTTCAGCCCCGAACCGGTATTAAACAGGACGACAGATTCGTCATGTTTGACTTCGCCCCGCTGCAGCAGGCGCTTGAGCGCCGGCAGACAGGCCGCCCCCTCCGGGGCCGGAAAGATGCCCTCGGCCGAACCGATTTCTCCGACCGCGGCCAGCAGTTCCTCGTCGCTGACACTCACCGCCGTGCCACCGCTTTTTCGCAGAATATCGAGCATGATGAAATCGCCAATCGCCTCAGGCACGCGCAAACCCGAGGCCACGGTGTGCGGTGTGGGAATCTCCGCGCCGTGTGACGCGCCAGTTGCAAAGGCATGAACAATGGGGGCGCAGCCGGCTGCCTGTACGCTCACCATGCGCGGTCGGCGCGTGTCGATCCAACCGAGTTGTTCCATTTCGTCAAACGCCTTCCACATGCCGATCAGCCCCGTCCCTCCACCGGTGGGATACAGAATGACGTCCGGCAGGGACCAGCCGCACTGTTCTGCCAGTTCATAGCCCATCGTTTTCTTGCCTTCGAGACGGTAGGGCTCCTTCAGGGTCGAGACATCGAACCAGCCCTCCTGCTCTTTGCGTGCGGCGACGAGCTTGCCGCAATCGGTAATCAGGCCGTCAACAAGGCTGACGTGGGCACCTGTCCGTTCGCACTCCAGCCGATTGGCCAGCGGCACATCCGCGGGCATGAAGATGTGGGCTTCGAGGCCGGCCCGCGCGGCATAGGCCGCCAGCGCGCCGGCCGCATTCCCGGCCGAGGGAACGGCCAGCTTTGTCACTCCGAGTTCTTTGGCCATTGAGACGGCCAGGGCCATGCCGCGCGCTTTGAACGATCCCGTCGGATTGCACGACTCGTCTTTAATATAGAGCCGCGGCAGGCCGAGTTGTTCACCCAGCCGCTGGGCGTGCAGCAGCGGTGTCCAGCCTTCGCCCAGACTGACGATATTGTCGTTTCGGATGACGGGCAGCACTTCTCGATAACGCCACAGGCTTGCAGGGCGAGCGGGAAGGCTGTCTTTTTTCAACGTAGCCGTAGCCCGCTCAAGATCGTAGTGAACCAATAACGGCTTGCCGCATTGGGTACAGAGATTATGGAGCTGATTGGGCGCGTGGTAGGCTGCGCAGGCCGAACAAGAGAGATGGGTCACATACATGTGAGGCTCTCATTCAGCCTGCACAGGTTTAGTTCAGTCCTTGCAGACTCTCAAGAATATCACCTGGCTCAAGCCGGGTGGTATAGTTGGCATCCACATAGGCCAGCGTGATGGTTCCGTCTTGGCCAACGACATAGGTGCCGGGTATCGGCAGCTCCCAAGCGTCATCGCCGTTGTATTGGGGGAGCGGAATGCCCATTTTTTCAAACGTCTCCTGCAACTCATCAACAAATCGGAAGGCCAGCCCGAATTGTCGAGCGACGGTGTTGCCCGTGTCACTGAGGACTTCGAATGTGAGGTCATTCTTTTCCGCAACAGTCAGAGAGTTATCCGGAGTTTGGGGCGAGATGGCGATCAGGGAGGCGCCCTGCGCCTGCATCTCGGCCAGACGATTTTGGTAAGCCTGCAACTGCAGGTTACAGTACGGTCACCACGCGCCTCGATAAAAGGCAATGACGGCCGGTCCTTTGGCCAGGAGATTTGAAAGCGTGACCGCCTCTCCATGGACATTGGGTAGGGTAAAGTCAGGTGCCTTGTCTCCGACTTTAAGGGCCTTGTCCGTTATGCCGGATTTCACTTGATCCTCTGTTGTGCGGACCAGCACCTCACGAATCGCCGGTGGAATCTTTGGCAGCATTTCCTTTTGGAAAGCTGCGATTTGTTGCTTGAGCTCGTTGTTGAGCCCTGCTTCTTGACCACTCATACACATACTCCTTTCGCCGGTTGAGCTGGACGGAGTATAGCACAGCGCCGCCATTGACCGCTAGGAACAAGGAGTGTTAGCCATTGGAAAAGTTATACATACTTACGGGCAACCTTTTCCCGCGGATATGTTCAATACTGCCCATCCCCGCCGAGGGGAGAAGACTGGAATCCATGTCAAACAACCCGCCCAAACTTTACCTTGCCGGACCTGAAGTCTTTCGCCCCGACGCCGTTGAGTACGCGCAGACGCAGCGCAGCCTGTGCGTCCGGTATGGTTTCATTGGTCTCCACCCCATGGACAATAATGTAGACCTGAGTGACAGCTCGATGCGAACCGCCACGAAAATCTATCGGGGCGACATCGGTCAGATCAAAGCCTGTGACATTATTATTGCGAACTGTAATGCCTTTCGGGGAGCGTTGATCGACGACGGTACTGCGTATGAATTGGGGTATGGCAACGCCCTTGGCAAACCGACGTATGGCTATATTGAGCGGTTGCGCCCGGAGCAGGAACTTCTTCAGGAGCGGTGTGTTTTTACAACTCTGCCGGACGGACGGAAGATTGATCAGGACGGCTTTCTTCTGGTTGACGACTTTGGTACCTCGATTAATCTCATGATGCAGTGCGGCATGCTCGATAGTGGCGGGCGGTTAGTCGAGGGAGATTTTGAGACCTGTCTGCAAGCGATTCGACACGATCTGGATAATGGTACGCTCCTCCTTGCTCCGTCCGAAACTGATTGAATGCGCGAAAGATCAAAAGGATCAAAAGATCAACAGATAGTGGAAAAGCACTGGCCGCGTTGCTCAACAAGCAGAACACGCCACCCGAGCTGGCTGGCGGCTCGCTCAGCGATAACACAGCCGACCGGGCCGGCTCCGGCTATGAGGAGATCATACTCCGAATCTCTGGGGTGCATCTGTATTGACCAACGACTAAATCAATTTTAGGGCTTCTTGGGTCAAACGTCTCAGAGCTTGCTGCATCACCTGTTCGAGTGCTCTGACTTCTTTTGCTTCAAGAACGACCTGGGTGTAAACCTCTTGGCCGGACAGCGTTTTCGATTGCACGTGGAGTGTCGCCCCTCTGAGTGTTTCCCCCGCTTCGTCCGCATAGCTCAAGTCAATCTGCTGCACACGCATAGTGAGTCTCCACTCCCCTCTCGTGAGGTGTACCTTGACCTATATAGCCAAAAGAGAGCCCTCGGGGCAATTGACTTCTAGGCTTCGGGGCGATGGCGTTCATGCGTTTGGTCGCTCCGAACGGAGCGGTGGGTTACGCAGAAATCGATAAACGGGCTGAGTCGGTCTTTCGGACACAGGACCGGGCCTAATGGTATGTGCAACTCGTAGCGTCAACCAAAAAAGGCGACCTTTCCGGAAAGGCCGCCCTCTTTGGTGCGCGTTATGCGCTGAGAATTGACTGTCAGTTGTCTATGCTGTCTGCCCGACCTGGCGGTAGTACAGCAGGCTTGTTCTTAACCCTGGCTGCTCCGGACTGTTCTCAATCCGTTTTTCCGGTGGCCTTCTCTTGTTAGTCGACCGTTTCCGGCCCCGTACTTTCGAGCACGACAGTCAGGCCGGGTCTGAGCATCAAGGGAGCGAACAAAACAGCCACTGTATAGCGTGGATGCTGCCCACCGTCGGCGGGCGGGTATATTCCGGCGGATTTTCCATTCGCACCTCCTGTTGATTATGCCGTGTCAAGTTTTTTTTGAGAGGCGCGGAACGATTCGGATGCTGGTGAAGGGTGGGGCTTTTCCCTCAAGCCTGCTGCTTGTCACGCATGCTCTGCAACCGTGGCAACGTGTTACCCGACCGCCGGACTAAGCGTAGTGCATCAGCCTGAAACGGTGGCGTCCCCTTGACACGCCTCCAGCCGTTCTCCGCGTCGCCACTGACTCGGGACGACAAATTGTCCGTCCCAAATGCCCCGCTGTGCCGCAGTGGCTATCCCTTCCTGTGGGACATAGCGGCTTGAATAGTACGTATAGGCTACCGCGTGTCCATTTGCGACCAGCCAGCCGTTCAGGTCCGTGCCGTCGAGGCCAAAGCAGACCCCGAGCGCCCGGCCGTAGCTGTCCCGGTCGGGTTCGAGATAGCAGGAGACCATGCTGTCGTCTCCGACCCTCTCCTTGAGCACCTCCGTTGCAATCTGGCCGCACCGGTAGCACATGCCATCCGCATCGAGGCAGAGTTGATGTCTTTCCGGCGCGTCAATGCCAATGAACCGTATGCGTTCCTCACCTAGCGTGAGCGTGTCGGCATCGATGATAGCTGCCTCTCCGGTGAAGATTCTCTGGCCATCGACCCGCGAACTACTGACCCGCGTCAGCTCAAAATGCTGCGTACTTTCTTCCCATTCCAGCAGCACGTTTTCTCCAGGCGCAGGAAAATCCGGGACGGAACAATGGGCCGTTACCCCGGTTAAAAACTCTTCCCCTGTGGTCATCACTTCAAACGTGGCGCGGGCAAACTCTACTCCGTCCTCATAGACCACGGCCGTATGCTTCCCGTCGCCCAGCAGGGCCCAATTCAGTTGCGTAATGAAGCCGTTGTCTGTTGTTCCACAGATGGGGCGCGTGTCAGCGCGTGGTTGCTCCGCTGCCAGGGGAATAGGGTCGCCGCGGTCAAGCCTGACCGTCATTTCCCCCGCGTCACACTTCCAGCCCGAGATAAACCCCAGGCCTGACAGCGTCGCCCCATCGCGCGGACTCTCCAGGACCGCCGCCCAGCCCTCTCCCGCAAGCATGGACAGGCTCACGGCGCACACACCAAGGACCAATAACAAGCGCTTCATATGTCCTCCTGTGGAGCCGCGCCGGCGGAATACGACCAGAGCCAGCTGAAAACAGGTCCCCTTTATTATTTCGTACGGCCCTGTTTGACGATCGCGTCGAATTCTTTTTTTGTTACCGGCATGACTGACAGCCGGCTTTGCTTGATGAGTGCCATGTCTTGCAGCCGTTTGTTCTGCTTGATCTGGCTGAGCGTTATCGGGCTGGACAGCGTTTCGACGGGCTCAATATCAACCACACTCCAGCGCTCATCAGCGGTAGTGGGGTCTTGGTAGGCTTCTGTGATGACGCGGGCAATCCCAACAATCTCCAGCCCTTTGTTGCTGTGATAATACAAAACCTGATCGCCCCCCCGCATGGCGCGGAGGTTATTCCGGGCTTGATAGTTGCGGACGCCGTCCCAATACGTCCAGCCATCTTTTTGGAGATCGCTCCACGCATATTTGTCCGGTTCGGATTTCACCAGCCAATAGTTCATAGCATTTTGTTCCTTATCGGTTTTCTGCGATGCTGAACAGCATACTTCCCGCGCGTTTTTCTCACATCGTCCTTTGATTGCGTTTCTCAGCCTGTCTCTTTATAAGAAGGCTCTCAGGAGGGGGAATCATGCCACGTGAAAGTCGTCAGGAATATCGGATAAAAACGGAAAAAAACGTTCCTGCAGTCATGCGGGATGGGACAAAGTTGTATGCGGATGTCTATCGACCCGATGCTGAGGGGCGCTTCCCCGTTATCTTATTGCGCCTCCCCTACGGCAAACAATTGGCAGAGATCTTTGGCGACCACGAGTATTTCCCTTCGCGTGGCTATGTGGTGGTCGTCCAGGATGGGCGTGGACGGTTTGAATCAGAGGGGGAATACTATCCGCTCATTGATGAAGCCCAGGACGGCTACGATACGGTCGAATGGGCCGCGGCACTGCCGTACTCGAACGGCATGGTCGGGACTCAGGGCCAGTCGTATCTCGGCGCAACCCAGTATCAACTCGCGCCGACCCGACCGCCACATCTCCAGTGTGCTTTCCCCGTATCCGCCGGTGCCGACTACCATCAAGGCTGGGTCTACCACACCGGCGGGGCCTTCTCGCTCGGTTGGCAAGTGCCGTATGCGGTCTTTCTCGCGCGTAACACTATCGATCGCAAAGGAATAAAGGAGCAACTCTGGCCACAGGTTCGACCCGACCTGCTGCGGTCAATTAATTTCGGGAATCCGCTTTCAGAAGAAGCCTACCAACGCTTGCCGCTCATGTACTGGGCCGACCTGCTCGAAGAGGTTGCGCCGTATCTGCGCGATTACCTGACCCACCCTGACGATGGTCCCTATTGGTGGCCGATCAATATCGAGCGTCAGCATCGCAACATCAACATCCCCATGTACCATGTCAGCTCGTGGTATGACATTTTTCTGCGCGATGCTTTGGTACACTTCTGCGGCTTGCAGGCGCGGGCAATGACGCCAGAGGCACGCGGTGGCCAGAAATTGCTGCTTGGACCGTGGGCACACCTTTTTCCGTACACCACACCGATTTCCGGTGGGAGCGGAGATATTGATTTTGGTCCGAATGCCGCCATTGAGCTGCACGAGACGCAGCTACGCTGGTTTGACTATTGGCTCAAAGGCATTGACTCTGGGATTTCCGAGGAGCCACCCATCCGGCTGTTTGTGATGGGGACCAATCAATGGCGGGACGAATATGAATGGCCGCTCGCACGGACGCAGCATACGCCCTACTACTTCCACAGTCAGGGCCGGGCAAATAGCCTCACCGGCGATGGCCGGCTGAGCGTTGAACCGCCTCAGGACGAACCCAGTGATCAGTATGAATATGACCCCGCGAATCCGGTGCCGACGTGTGGCGGGAACACGCTGATTATTCCGGTTGGCGTGGCAGACCAGCGCGAGGTGGAAAGCCGGCCGGACGTGTTGGTCTATACCGGAGAGGCGCTGGAAGCAGCGCTGGAAGTAACCGGACCCCTCAAGGTTGTTCTCTACGCTTCGTCTTCAGCAACCGATACCGACTTTACCGCCAAGCTGGTCGATGTCCGGCCCGACGGTTATGCCCAGAACATTGCTGATGGCATCTTGCGGGCACGCTATCGTAACTCCTTGAGCAGTCCGACCCTGATGACGCCAGAAGAGCCGTATGAGTTCAGCATAGACTTATGGGCCACCAGCCATGTGTTTCTGCCTGGGCATCGTCTTCGCGTGGAGGTGTCGTCGAGCAACTTTCCGCGCTTTGACCGCAACCTGAACACCGGAGGCGACCAGGCAACCGGCACGCAGTTCCAAACCGCACAGCAGACCGTTTTGCATAATAGTAAGTTTCGGTCGCATATTGTGTTGCCGGTCATTCCGTAGAAGGGGTGTCACTGACGTTCTTGTGCCTCCCTGACGAGTGCGTCGTGGAGTAAGGTCTTCATATACGTTTGATATTTGGGCACGCCTTTTTGCCGAGCCAGCTTGCGAGCGAGTTCGACATCACCGACCGCGAGGCGGATACTAATCTGCCTGGTTGGCGGTCTCAGCACATAGGGTTTTTTCAATTCGCCCGGATCATCAATATGCGAGTCAAGAAAAGTGGTGTCCATTTCTTCCAGAATACAATCTGGACAGAACCACTTGCCCTGGTCATCTTGATATCGTTCCGTGCCGCAGCGCTTACATATGTTTTGTCTCTTCATTGCTCTTTCATCTCCCTATGCCAGCTCAGGATTTGTTTTCTGGTTGAAGGCCAAGCGGTAATGACATGGATGTGCTCCTCGGTAATGCGTAAGAAGACAACTGTCAGGAAACGGCCCTGGAATGTCCTGCCCACGGCCTTTAAGACTCGGCCCTTTTGCCCAATAACTACGACAGGCCCTGAAAAGACTTCGGCGAAGACGCTCTCCTTAATGGTACTATGGCGAGCTCGATAGTGCGCTTTCTTTGCCTTTTTGTCATACGCAAAAGTAATTCGCATAGTGTAATGACTTGAATATACTTTTGGGTGAATAATATACAAAGTGCGACTTGTCATCAAACCCAGCTCTTGCCCGCAGCGGCTTTGACTGATTCCTTGCCCCCATGTCTGACGGCCTGCCTCCCGATACTGAAAAAGCGACCTCGGTGCGGGCGATGTTTGATTTGATCGCCCCGAACTATGACACGCTGAACCGTTGGCTGTCTTTGCGTCTGGATCAATACTGGCGGCGCAAGACTCTCCGTAGTATTGACGTCTGTGCTGATGATGGTGTGCTCGACTTGGCGTGCGGAACGGGGGATTTGAGCGAACTCGCTGCGGCAACCGGTGCCCGGGTTATGGGTGTTGACTTTGCCCGCAACATGCTCGTCGGCGCAACCCGGCGTCGGATCAAAGCCGACTTTATTCAGGCCGATGCGAATGCCTTACCCCTCCCGCCGGCATCCGTTTCGGTTGTCGTGTCCGGCTTTGCCCTGCGAAATTTTGTTTCAATTCCCAACGCGCTCCAAGAAGCGGCGCGCGTCCTCAAGCCCGGCGGACGACTGGCTTTGCTTGAGGTTGATACGCCACGCAATTCTCTCCTGAAATGGGGCCATGGCTTCTATTTTCAGCGCCTCGTGCCCATTCTCGGTGGTCTGATCTCGGACAGAAAGTCGTATCTTTATTTGCCGCGCTCCGTGGTGTACCTGCCGGAGGAAGCCGAGCTGCTGGCGATGGTTCGAGCGGCGGGATTCGAGCAGGTCGTAAAGCAGAATTTATCCGGTGGGGTGGCGCAGTTGATTACAGCAGTGAGACGATAAAAAGTAATAGACCACCGCAACATTATCGGCTCATGTAGGGAATGAGCTTCTCCAACACCTGAGGCAGCTCTGTGCACGGCACGTCTTCTAATAGCTTCTTGCCGGGCCGGGCGTCCGGGCCGGAGCGGCCACCGACAAACACATCTACCGCTTCAATAGTTTTCCCATCACGCTGCACTTTCTTGCCCAGAAAACCGATATCCGCAGTCGTATGGTTCCCGCAGCCATTCTGACAGCCCGACCAGCGCATGGTGAGTGGTGTGGTATTGCCCAGGGTCTTTTCGAGGTGGCGGGCCGTGTCGAGTGCGCGCTGTTTTGTTTCAATCAGCGAATAGTGACAGTAATCAACGCCGGTACAACTGACCAGCCCACGCATGAAGGCCGAAGGGTCATAGCGTAATTCCTGGAGCAATGGCTCCTGGGTCAGGTCTCCGATCATATGATCCGGAATATGCGGGACAATCAGATTCTGACTCGGGGTCAGACGAATCTCTCCACTGCCATAGTGTTCCGCCAGCTTGGCGACACCGAGCAGTTGCATTGCAGACAGCCGTCCTGTCGGGACTACCAGACCGACGTAGTTGAAGCCGGTTTGCTTTTGGCGAAAGAGACCAACGTGATCGGTGCGTGCAGTACTCCGCGCATCCTTGCCCGCGGAAAGGAGCGGCTGCCCGCGGCGGTGTTCCAGTTCACGCCGAAATTTTTCAATCCCCCAGTCTTGGATGAGGAAGAATAAGCGTGACTTTTTGTGATCCTGGCGTTGGCCGTGGTCGCGAAAGAGTAGGGCAATTGTGCCACACAGGGGAACGGCTTCTTGCGGAGGGATGAAGACATCAAGCGCTTGCGCCGGCGTATAGCCGCCCGATCCCTGCTTGCCGCCAACGAAGACGTTGAAACCCTGGCTCTCAACCCGGCCGTTCTCCCGGCCGTTCTCCCGGCCGTTCTCTTTAACCGCCGGCACCAGGCCCACATCTTGTGAGTCCGGATAGGTACAATTGTCTAAACACGCAGAGATGGTGACTTTGAACTTGCGCGGAAGATTCGTGTACTCCGGGTTGCGTAAGAACGCCTCGGTATAGTGTTGTGTGACCTGTGAGGCGTCAAACAGCTCGCCCGGCGTCAGGCCGGCAGCCGAGCAGCCGGTCACTCCACGGATGTTATTCAGGCCGGTCTGAAGCGAGACCAGGCCGACTTGTCCAAGCCGCTGCCACATCTCCTGCACATGCTCGATATGAAACCAGCGCAGTTGGATTTGCTGCCGGGTCGTAATGTCAACAAAGCCCTTGCCGAATTCTTCGCTCAGCGCCGCCAGGGTGCGAAACTGGGCCGCATTGCTGAGCCCGTTGCTCATCCGCAGCCGCATCATGAAATTGCCCGGCGTCTGACGCCGAAAGAAGACGCCGGCGCCTTTGAGCCCCTCTATTTCGTGTTCGGACAGGGCTTTCCAGCCGTCTTGAATAGCGTGAGAGAGGCTGCTCATGCCAGCCTCCTCTGCTGCGTGTGATGCCATGCGTTTCACTGGTGTGTATGAACGGGAATCGTCCGCTTAGCCCGCAATTGCCGGAACCACGCCGTTTTCTGCCAACGCCTTTTTTTCGGCCAGGGCTTTTTCCAGATTGCGCTGTTCTTCTTCGTGAACTGTTTGCGGAAAGGTTACCAGGCATACGCAGACAGACGCAATGGCAACGGCGATGCCGAGAATCAAAAGGCCCTGCTGGGTACTGATATTTTCCGAGCGAAACAGGAATCCGGCCGCAACCGCCCCGGCATTCCCGCCTGCACCCACAATACCGGCAACACCCCCGAGCGCCTTCTTATTGATAAAGGGAACTACTGCGTATGTCGCTCCGCAGGACATGTGAACAAACAGGCCGAAGAAGACCATGGAGATAACTGCCAGGGGTAGTACGGTCATTCGTGAAAAAAGGATGAGAGCGAATCCCTCCGCCAGCAGCACAGTGCCAAGAAACAGGATTCGTCCCTTGAGCCCGCTCTTGACAGCAACCATGTCTGAGAAGATTCCACCCAAGGTTCGTGCAAAAATGCTCAGGAGGCCAAACAATCCCGCCGTTAGTCCAGCTGTTTTAATGTCTAAAGCAAAGTAGTCGTGATAGTACAGCGCAGCAATATTGTGGATCGTCAACTCGACCCCAAAACAGGCCGCATAAACAACGAACAAGGCCCACACCCGGTAGTCTTTGGCAGCGAGCCAAAACGATTTCGTTGAACTGCCTTCGGCTGGAGGCAACTCGCCGCGCGCACGCAGCTCTGCGTAATTGCCATCCGGCGCATCCTGGGTACAAAAGTAATAGCCAATACCGGTCAGAAACAGGACCACACCCGGTATGACCATCGCCAACCGCCAGCCGAACGATTCACCCACGCCAAAGAACAGCACGACACCTAAGATGAGTGGCATCACCATTTGGGTGACACCCCCACCCAAGTTCCCCCAGCCGGCGGTCGTGGCGTTGGCCGTGCCGACACAATTGGGGCCGAACATGATCGAGGTATGGTACTGCGTAATAACAAACGAAGCGCCGATCGCGCCGATCGCGAGGCGAAAGAGCAGAAAGCTCTCATAGCTGTGCGCCAGGCCAATACCCATGACCGGCAGGGAGCCGATCAGCAGCAACCAGGTATACACCAGGCGCGAGCCAAAGCGGTCGCACAGCGGGCCAATAATAATGCGGACAACGACCGTAATGGCAACCGACGCGATAATAGTATTCCCCACCTGGGCCTTGGTCAGCATCAGATCTTCACGGACCAGCGCCATTAGCGGCGCAATACCAAACCAGCCGAAGAAACACAGAAAGAAGGCGAACCAGGTCATGTGAAAGGTCCGCATCTGTGGGGTTGCCAGGCTGAACAGATCGATTTTCGTGGCTTTGTTTTTGACTTCCATATCGAGCTTGCCTCCTCCTTACCGACGCTGTGGGTGACACTTGAGGACACAGCAATTCACAGGCCAGAACGTAAGGATGCCTGGGAAAACGCGGAAAAGGCCGTATTTTTACGTCGATACACCAAAGTCTGAGCTATGAAGGCCGGGGCGTGCCGTCACTCTGGACGAAACAGGCGTGTTGTTCAGCCCGCAATATGCTCACTCAGCAACACGTCCGTTCTCTCCTGGGCGATGATTCTTGAACATTCCCTTGCCTCAAAACGCCGGGCTTGTGATTTGATCTGATTTGAGGAATGTAAAGGGTTGACGCTTGTCATCACATGCTGAGCGGCATGGCAAGGAGAATCGCGTTCATGGGCCGGACAGAAAAAAATATATACGGAGGGCGAGATCCCCGTGAGTTGTCGGCGTATGGTATCCCAGAGGCGGCTCACTATCTGCGGATTCCAGTTGCTACCCTCCGGACGTGGGTTTGCGGTCGGCACTATCCAACCCGGCAAGGTCCTCAGCGCTTTGAACCGATCATAGCTCTTGCCGATACGGAGCGCTTCTTGTTGTCCTTTGTGAATCTCATTGAGGCGCATGTTCTCGCCGCTATTCGTCGTCATCATCGCGTGTCGTTCCCCAAAGTCAGAAGCGCGTTACGCTATCTCAATCGGCACTTTCCCTCCCCGCATCCACTGGCTGATCAACATTTTGAAACGAATGGATTAGATCTCTTCGTCGAACAGTTCGGAAACCTGATTGCCATCTCAGATGAGGGGCAGCTCAGTATGCGGGATATGCTGAAAGCCCACCTGCATCGGATTGAACGGGACGTATCTGGGCTGGCGATTAAGCTGTATCTATTCACCCGACGAGACACCTCTGAGACTGCGCCCCGTGTCATCGTTGTTGACCCGCGCATCGCGTTTGGACGGCCGGTGGTAGTCGGCACCCGCATCTCAACCGAAGTCGTCTACCAACGATTCGAAGCCGGGGAGTCGATTGTCCGACTTGCGGATGACTATGGCCGCACGCCAGCAGAAATCGAAGAAGCGATCCGCTGCGAGCACTACAGAGACGCGGCCTGAAGGTTCCACCTTTTTTCTCGACCAAAGCTTAGGGGACAAGGTCGTTGCGCAAGCTCTCCGTCAGCAAGGATGCAAGGTCGAACTGCTAAAAGAGCACTTTGCGACCGATGCGTTGGATGAAGAATGGCTGCCTGAGGTGGGGCGGCATGACTGGCTGGTCCTAACCAAGGATGATCGTATACGCAAACGCCCGGCTGAGCGTGAAGCGCTCATGCAGAGCGGGGCTCGCGCTTTCATTCTTCCCTCGGGTAATATGTCCGGTGAAGATATGGCTTCAGCTATTGTCAAGGCACTCCCGAAAATACGACGGTTTGTTACAAAAAATCCTCCGCCTTTCATTGCGCGCATATCCAAAGCAGGGGAAGTCTGGTTGTTGGACCCACAACGCTCTACACGTGTAAGAAGGCGAAGAGAAAACTAATGTTCTGGGAGCGTATCAGGATGCCTTTCCCGCGGGTTTGGTAACACGCGCGCGATGCCAGATGTCGGCATCGCCACTGGCCTGACAGGTCGGGCAGGCTTCGTCTGGGGACCGGAGATAGCCCCGTCCATCGCACTGCCGACACAAGCCGTTCAGCAGATAGACCTTATAATAGAAATCGGTCATATCGTGGACATTGTGAAAGAAAGATTTGATTTGCTCGACAATGTGGTCGGGGTAAAATGCCTGATCTTTCATCGCAACATCCTTCTCTCATTCAGCGTTGAATCATGCGCCACAGCCAGGTGGCCACGGCAAAGCATACCCCCGAGGCCACCGCCGCCGGAACAACAATACCGCCCGCCCCGCCGAGATGACCTTCAATCGCTTCGACCAGCAGCCATAACTGCACGAGTAACAGCACAACGACAAAAGCGGTGACCAGTCCGAGCACCGAGCTGCGCTGCTGGCGCAGTGTGGCGGAAGGTAGATTCATACGGCAGCCTACACCTGCATTCCCGTCGCCCACACGGTGTCGTCCTTGACCTGAAGCACAATGCGCGGCAGCGGGCGTTTAGGCGGCCCTGCCAGCGGCCGGCCGTCTTCCAGCGCGAAATAACCTTCGTGGCAAGGGCAGTGGAGCTGCTTTTTCTCTTTTTGGTAGAGGACAGGACAGAGTAAATGCGTGCACTTCTGGCTATACGCGACAAAGCGGTCCGTGGCGACCCGAATCAATAAGCAGGGATCGGTTTTGGTGGGATAAAAAAAGAGTGTGGCCTGGCCAATCGCGACATCCGATACCGCGGCAAGGCGCAGCGCCGTAAACTGCGCCGGTCGCCAGCGCTGCCACCATTCTCGAACGGCAACCAGTCCTGTGCCGAGAAAGAGCGCACTCGAAATAAAGGTCAGAAAAGTGGTGAAGGAACGCCGGGTCACATAGTGATCATCTTCCCAATTGATGGGGAAATCTTCACGCCAGCGGGGAATGCTATCAGGCATTGCTCTACGCTCTCATCTCTTTGGGCTGGTTTCTCTCATTCACAGAAACTCGCCACATCAAACTCCATCTCATCCGCTGCCGTGTCACCCACCATGAGATGGACTTTTGTGGTCACGACTTGCCGGCCAAAGGTGAAGCGGTTGATCGGCTTTTCCTGCCGCTTGTGTTCGATTTCTTCTTTGGTGCCAAAGAACAACGCGCCGCTTGGGCACACCGTGGCGCACATGGGTTTGAGGTCCGCTGACGTGCGGTCGTAACACATGTCGCACTTCATCATCTGGTCTATCTCGCCCAGATAGCGTGGTACGCCAAAGGGACAGGCCAGGACGCAGTTTGAACAGCCGATACAGCGGGCCTGTAAGGCCGACTGTACAATGCCCTCTGCGGTCTGCTTAATCGCATCCGCCGGGCACACTTGCGCACAGGTCGGGTCTTCGCAGTGCATGCACACGGTCGGCGTGGTCTGCGGCGAACTCGAACGGTCAACGTAATCCAGGTGGATCATGGACACGCCCCGGTGCGACTCGCACTCAGCGCAGGCATGGACACAGGCTTGGCAGCCGATACAGCGGGAAGGGTCAATAAAGAATTCCATACTTACACACCTGCTTCCACTTTGTGCAGACGAACGGCACACACCTTGAACTCGGGGATTTTGGAGATCGGATCAAGCGCGCGGCTCGTCACCCGATTGGCGGCTTTCTCGCCTGGCCAGTGATAGGGAATAAAGATCGTGTCAGGCCGAATCGTGCGCACGACCAGAGCCGGCAGGGTGAGGGACGAACGCCGACTTTCGACACACACCATATCACCGCTCTGAATGTCATACTGTTCGGCCAGCCTGGGATGCAGCTCGATCTGTGGGCCTGGATATTGATCGACCAAGGGGCCGATCCGCCGGGTTTGGGTGCCGCTTAAATACTGTGAAACGACCCGACCGCTGGTCATAATAATGGGATAGGCCGCATCGACGTCCTCAGCCGGTGGACGGTACGTCACTGGATGGAACTTGGCTTTGCCGTCAGGGTGGAAAAAAATACCCTCTTCAAACAGGCGCGGCGTGCCCGGATGTTCCCGGCTCGGACACGGCCAGAAGATGCCGTTGTTCTGTTCGATTTTGGCGTAGTTCAGGCCGGCATAATCAACCGGCCCGCCAGCCGAGACCCGACACAATTCACGGAATAGATCTTCAGACTCGGCATACGGAAAGAGCAGCTCTTTGCCGAGTCGATGGGCGATATCGACAATAATCTCCCAATCGACTTTGGCATTCCCCGGCGGTGGAACGGCTCGACGAATGCGAATGACGCGGCCTTCACCGTTTGTGACTGTGCCCTCGTCTTCTTCCTGCAGCGAACCGGCCAGCACGACGTCGGCATGGTGGGCCGTTTCGGACATAAAGGGGTCAATGACGGTAAAGAATTCGAGTTTTTCGAGCGCAGTGCGCGTCAGATTCGTATCCGGGAGTGAGACCAGCGGATTGAACGATAACGACAGCAGGCCCTTGATCTGACCTGTGTTGACCGCATCCATGAGCTCGACGGCAGTCAGCCCGATATGCGGAATATCAGACTCGTTGACCTTCCATTCCCTGGCGATTTCTTCCCGGTGCTGCGGATTCTCAATATCGCGCCCACCCGGTAACTGATTGCAGCGCTGGCCGTGCTCACGTCCGCCCTGCCCGTTGCCCTGGCCGGTAATCGTTCCGTAGCCACAGCCCACTTTGCCGATCCTCCCGGTCGCCAGGACCAGGTTGATACAGCTCAGGACGTTCTCTACCCCCTTGGTGTGATGTTCGATCCCGCGGGCGTGCAGCAGCATCGAGCTCTCGGCCTCGGCCCACATTTCGGCCGCACGCATGATACCGGCTGCCGGAACACCTGCGATCTCGGCAGTCAGCTGCGGGGTATATTCGGCCACTGCTTCCTGTACGGATTCAAAGCCATTGGTGTGGGCGTTAATAAAATCGTGGTCTATCCAGTCGTGTTCAATAAGAACATGCAGGATGCCGTTCATGAGCGCACTGTCGCGCCCGGGCCGCACGGGCAGGAATAAATCCGCGGTGCGGGCAGTCGGCGTCATGCGGGGATCGATGGCAATGAATTTGGCGCCATTATCACGCGCGCGCCACAGATAATCAGTCAGGATGGGAAAGCATTCACCGATATTGCTGCCAGTGACCAGGACGAGCTTCGTCAGCGGGATATCCGACCAGGGATTTGCGGCCCGGTCGATGCCAAATGCCATCTTGTTGGCCGCCCCAGCCGAAACCATGCATAAACGACCGTTGTAATCGATGTTGGCCGTTTGGAGGGCGACCCGCGCGAATTTGCCCATGAGATAGGCTTTTTCATTGGTCACCGAAGCCCCGGACAAAATCGCAAAAGCATCCTTGCCATATGTGTCTTGAATGCGCTGGATGTTTTCGACCACCAGAGACAAGGCTTCATCCCAGTCTGCCTCCCGAAAGCCACTGTCTGTCCGAATGAGGGGATGCAGCAGGCGATCCGGGTGGTTGTTCTGGAGATAGCGTTTGACCCCTTTGGGACACAGCTTGCCCTGATTCAC
Source organism: Binatia bacterium (assembly GCA_963664395.2). GTDB lineage: Bacteria > Desulfobacterota > Binatia > Bin18 > Bin18 > Bin18. The sequence goes on from OY761159.2 coordinate 2,452,575, forward strand.
CGGAAAGTCTTCCCAGGGCTCAAAGCCAACCACTTTGTCGTTGTGGACTTTGAGCTGAATGCCACACTGGACGCCGCAGAAACAGCAGTGTGTTTTGACGAGTCGGGCGGGCTCATGCTCCGCTAGCCAGCCACCGGGCGGTTCATAATTGAGATGCGGGCCGTATTGATGAATCAGTTCCTGTTCGGATAACGGGGGGATCGCCATAATGGAAAACTCTTCTTACGCACCTACCGGCGTTCCTCTTTTCCCCTCTCGGGAGGGGTGCTGCGGAGCAGCGGGGTGGGTTCCGGGCGCATGGACAGGACCGGGGAACCCACCCCGGCCCTACGGGCCACCCCTCCCAAGAGGGGAACTATCTGCGTGTCTGCAAACGGGTCGTCTGTGTACGGCATGGTCAGGCCTTGATTCCGGGCCAGCAGACGCCGCCGACAGGGGGGACACACGTCTTGATAGTGCAACTGACCAAATTGGTAATTGAAATCCAGCTCGCCCAACACGTCTTTCAGATCATCAATCTATCTGGGAGGCGTACGGCTCGTTACACACGTAGCAGCTTGCCTGCTGGCCAGCCTGGGCCTCACGTTTATAAAATGCTACCCCGAGCTGAGCCGGACGCTGGAAGATGTGAAAAAATTTACCAAAAGGCAGATACAGCAGCATGGCGATGACCGCGGCGGCGTGTGTAATCGCAATAAAAGTGAAGCCGTGCCCGCCCAACCAGCGCGCGCTGACCGTCAGACCCAGCCCGGTGACCGCCACCACGAACAGCAGCAGAACAGGCAGCACGTCATTGCCGAACTGCTGGAGTGAAATCGTCCCCGGCTCAGTCAGCCGGCGTTGTATGGCCAGACCCACTCCGACCAAAACCAGCACGGCAGAGATATTCAGCGCATTAAAAGACAAAAACGCAGGGATGGAGTCAACAGAAAATTCCTGTATTTTTACCCCTAAAACAATGACCTGATAGGTATTGAGATCGTCCGCCGGCGTTTCAAAATGGAGCCAGCCGAAGACGAGCGGAAACGTCACCGCAAAGGCGGGAGTCCCGCCCCACGACATACACACGTGCATCAGCCAGCGCACCCGACTCCGGTTGGCGATGAAGCGCTGGGTCGCAAAATTATCAAAGAGCTGCTGGCCCAACATGACCGAGTTGCGCAGCACCCCGCCCTGCCAAAAGAGTCGCCAGCCTTGGTACCAATAGCGCTTGGTTGGTGGGCGTTGCAGCCAGACGGTGTAGCGATAGGCCACCGCGGCGGCACAAAAAATGGACGCTATGGCATACGGCAGCAGCACCCAATCGAAATGGCGCAGGTTGTCTGAGCTGAGGATAATCAGGCCGGCCACGAAAGCCCCGGTCAGGGTCGCGATGATACCTGCTGTCGGCTCAAGCGTCAGTTTCGTTCTCCCGTCATCGCTGTGGGGGCTGTCAGCGTAATGACAATCCGTCCGTTTGCCTCGCGCACAGGATAGGTCTGCACAACGCTCTCCTCGCCCAGACACTGACCCGTCGCCAGGTCAATCTTCCACATGTGCAGCGGACAGATCACCTTCCCGGAACCAAGCAGCCCATCGGCCAGTGGGCCGGCCTTGTGCGGACAGGCATTATCCGTGGCGAAAAGACGCCCGTCCCGTTGACGGAACACGGCAATTGTTTCCCCTTCAAGCCTATACGCGCGCCCCTCACCAAGCGGGATAAAGCCGATTGGACCAAGATCAATGTCCGCCGCCGGATGCGCCAAGGGCCGGGAATCCCCGATAGGTCCGATGTGTGGCACGGGTTGCGTAACAGGGCTCTGGTTCATTGGACACCTTCCTCTCTCCGAGTCGGGGCCTCAACCGGCAGAGGAGCGGCAAACTGGCTGACGTTCTCGGGCTGGACTGCCTCTGTAGACCAGGGGTCTCGATACGCCGCAACAGCCTTATTGATCTCGGCATCCAAGCGCTCGCAGATGCCTTCCGTATCGTCGATGAGCACCGCTCGCAGATGTTCAATACCGACGCGTTCGGCAAACCCATAGGTACGTTCCAGGTATTTGGCATTCTCCCGGTAGTACTGGATGAAGCGGCCCATATAGGTGAGGACCTGCTCATGTCCTTCGACCGTACACAGCAGATCGCCTTTGCGGACCGTCCCGCCGGCCGCCCCGCCGATGTAGATTTCCCACTTGTCGTCCCCGATGGCCACCGCGCCCAAATCCTTGACGTAGGCTTCGGAGCAGTTGCGCGGACAGCCGGCGGTTGCCAACTTCATTTTGTGGGGTGACTCGACGCCTTGATAACGTCGCTCGATTTTCTGAGCCAGGGCAATCGAGTCGCCCAAGCCATAGCGGCAGAAGTCGGTGCCCACGCAGCTTTTGCAGGTCCGAAACGCTTTGGTATAGGCATGGCCGCTCGGAATGCCGAGTTCTTTCCACACCTTGGGCAGATTGTCTTTTGTGATGCCCAACAGGTCGATGCGTTGACCACCCGTAATTTTGACCATCCGCACGTTGTACTGTTCCGCCACCTCGGCAATGCGTTTCAGTTCGGCCGGAGAGGTGACACCCCCATAAATACGGGGGACCACGCTGAAGGTGCCGTCGTGCTGAATATTGGCATGGACACGGTCATTGATATACCGGGCGTCGCGTTCGTCTTCGTATTCGTCCGACCAGAGAGATTTGAGCAAAGAGGCCAGCCCGATCTTGCTGCCGGGGTCTTCTTTACCGTCGGCCAATGCGCGAAAGACCGCGCTGACGCTTTTCAGTTGTTTGGCTTTGATTGCAGCGATGAGTTCCGGTTTCGGCAGTGGAACGCCGGGGACATAATAATGCTCACTCGGGTCCTCTACGATCTCGTCCGCATATGCCTCTAAAAGCTGGGCGACCAAGGGTTTACAACTCCCGCAGCCGGCCCCCGCTTTCGTCTTGGTCCCGACCTGCATGACGGACGTACAGCCCCCGGTTTCAATCGCGGTGCGGATACAGCCTTTGGACACGCCATTACAGTTGCAAATCTGGGCTGCGTCCGGCAAATCGGCCGCGGCCAGCAGGGGCGCACCATTCGCCGGGCCAAAAAGGAGATCGGCCCGGCGTTCCGGCAGCGCGGTGTCCAGGCTGAACATCTGCATCAGCGTGCTGGCGGTATCGGCTTCGCCGAGGAGAATCGCGCCGTGCAGTTTGTTTTCGCGAATAATCAGTTTTTTGTACACGCCGCGCGACGGCTCCCGGTAGACGACAACCTCGTCGTCAGGCTCGGCTTTTTTGGTCTCGCCCATCGAGGCGAGTTCCACACCCATGACTTTGAGTTTGGTCGCCAGTTTGGAGCCTTCATACGCAGCAGCCGGGTTGGTTTCGGTTATGACGTCGGCTAACGTCCGGGCCTGGTCCCAGATTGGATCAACCAGCCCATAGATGACCCCGCGATGCTGGACACACTCACCCACCGCAAACACGTCCGGATCGCTCGTGCGCATCTGGTCGTCACACACAATCCCACGCTCGACCGCTAAACCGGAGTCGGTCGCAATTTCGACAATGGGACGAATACCAGTGCTGACGACAACCATGTCTGTTTCGAGAGTAGAGCCGTCTTTGAATCGGAGCCCGGTGACGTGCTCCTCGCCAAGAATATGGGTGGTGATTTTTTCGAGCAGGACGCTAATGCCCATCTGCCTTAAGGTCGTTTTCAACAAGTCGCCGGATTCCGGGTCGAGCTGGGCACTCATGGGCTGCGGCATGGCTTCGAGAACAGTGACCTCGACCCCATGGGTCAGGAGGCCACGCGCTGCCTCAAGACCAAGCAAGCCCCCACCGATGACCGCGGCGCGCCGACACCGTTTGGCATAGGCAGCAATCTGCTCGCAGTCATCAATAGTTCGAAAGAGAAACGTGCCGGCTTTGCCCATACCATCCATGGGTGGCACGAACGGACGGGAGCCCGTGGCGATAATGACTGTGTCGTAGGGCTCTTCGATACATGCTGCCGCTTGAGCGCAGCCATTGAGCCCATAGGCCGGGGCGTCCGTTCGCATGGGCTGGCCGATAACGACGCGCCGCTCACGGTCGATCAGGGTCGCTTTGACGCCGGCATGGAGCTGGATATTGTTCTCTGCATACCAGGCTAACGGATTGAGAAAGGTGTCCTGCATGGGCTGCGAGCCGTTCAGCACGTTGGACAGCAGGATGCGGTTGTAGTTGCCGTAGGGCTCGGCGCCGAACATGGCAATGGCAAAGCGGTCAGGGTCGCGAGCCAGGATTTCTTCAACAACGCGCGCACCCGCCATGCCGTTGCCAATCACCACAAGTCGCTCTTTTTGCGTACCGGCCATGTATGCGTCCTCCTCACAGCCGCCGACGAGAGACAGCCTGATGGGATAAAGATGAGCAAGACCGAGGCCAAACCCGCAGGAATCAAACAAGAACCAATATAAAAAGGAAAAAAGACGGGCCGGGACAGGCGTTGACGGGCTCTGGGCAGGTAAGGAGGAGCAAGGTGTGAGGAAACAAAACGATACGGAAGTGTTTGTAAAGCAGCAAACTGTTGGCTGAACAACACGCCTTCGGGCACTTGGGTGAGCGCCATCGCCCCCGATTCCCCTGTGCCCTGAGAACGTCAAACAGGGCGAAGGGCTGGTAGGAGGGTGGTGACCGGTTGGGAGCGCCTCCCCGTTACGGCTCCACATCCGTAATGACAAAATTCTGACTGGTCTGCTGCCACTCCAGGGTGACTGTCTCGCCCAGCGTCGGAAAGTCTGCGACCACACATTCCCCCTCAACCCCCCGCAGAAACTCCACCCCCAGCGTCGTCACCCGCACCGTGGCCCGGCCTAACTCTTCGCCATCCACAAACGCCACCACGTCATGCTCCCCGTCCCCCAGCAGATTCCAGTTGAACAACAAGCCAAACCCATTGTCCGTGTCCCCACACGCCCCTAGCGTGTCCAACCGCTCCGTGCCATACGCGGCCACCTGCCGCCCGGCAGTCCCAATCGCAAGCTCAACCGTGTCGGCGTCACACACCCAGCCCGAGAGCACCCGGACCCCACTCTGAAAGGAATTGGGACCCGGATTCTCCAGATACCCCGTCAGGGCGCTCGTCCGGCCCGTGGTGGCACCGGCCGGGCGACTCCCTCTCGCCATCACGAAATTCTGGCTATTTTGCTGCCACACCAGCGTCACCGTCTCGCCTGGCATGGGGAAGTCTGCGGCTGCACATTCCCCCTCGGCTCCCCGTAGAAACTCCTGCCCCACGGTCGTCACCTGTACCGTGGCCCGGTCTAACTCGATGTTGTCCACATAGGCCACGACTTCATGCTCCCCATCCCCCAACAGGTTCCAGTTGAACAGCAACCCAAACCCGTTGTCCGTATCCCCACAGGCATCCAACGTATCCAGCCGCTCCGTCCCATACGCCGCCTCCTGCGGCATCCCGTTCAACTCGAGCTCCACCACCGCCGCCGCACACACCCAGCCCGACAGCACGCCAATGCCACTCTGAAACGCCGCTGCGCCCGGATTCTCCAAGTAGCCCGTCAGTAAGCGCGCCTCCAGCGTATACGCCCCGGTCTGCCCGTTCTGCCCCTCGACCGTCACCAGCACCGGTCGGGCCGTCACCGGGGTGCGGACCCGGAAGTTCTGCTGCTCCCCGCCCCCGTCGGCCTGTGCCAACATGGCCCCGTCCTGCCACACCGTGCCCCGAGTCGCGGTCGGCCCCGTGGTCTCGACCGCCAACACCCCGGCCCGGGGCAGCGGTAACCCAAAATAATCCACATCGTCCGGTGCATGGAGTTGGCCCGGTATGGAGGCGGACCGGGCCGCGCTGAGCACGATGCGGGTGGCCTGCGCCGGCATCGTGCCGTGGTCGTCGCGGACCTCCCCGCCCCCACCTCCGCCGCCGCCACCCCCGCCGCCAAAAGGCGGTACCCGTGTCGGGGGGTTGTCGTTGTCCGTGATCGTCAGCGTCGCCGAAGTCACGCCATCGGATAGGTCCGGTGCCGTGCCGCTGACCGTGACCGTCTCGTTCGGCTCGTCGATGGCATCGTCCACCGGCGTCAGGGTAAACGTCGCCGTGCCGGTCTGATCCCACGCCGCAATCTCCAGCGTGAAGGCCTCCACCGCCGTGAAGTCCGCCGCCGTGGCCGCCGCCACGCGCACGGTCACTTCGGTGTCCTGCCGGAGCACCCCACTGTTCAACGTCCCCGTCACGGTCACCGTCCTGCCTGCAACCTCTCCCTCGCCGACTGCCGACGGATTCACACTCAGCGTCGCGGCTGTAGATGGACTCTCGTCATCCGTGACGGTCACCGCCACGGCGGCGACCGTCACGTCCGTGGTCACTGCCCTCGACCGTCGTCACGGTGTGGGTCAGCGTGGCCGCCAGATCGTAGCCGTCCGGGTCGTGCTCCGTGCGGATCGTCACGGTCTGGGCCGTCTGCCAGGTCGTGGGCGTGAACCTCAGCGAGGTCGGCTGCACGCCGACCGCCGTCTCGCTCGACGCCACGGCTATCGTCACGGGCGAGGTCGGCTCGGAGTTCAACTTCACCGTGTAACGGCCTGTGTTGCCCTCAATGATCGACAGCTCCCCGCCTGGAATCGGCTGCCCCCCCGCCGCCAGTGTCACCCCCCCCTCGTCGTCCTCGATCGTCAGCATCACCGTGACCGGCCCAGCCACGCAAACGTCGTCCGCCGTCCCACTCACCGTCACCGTCTTGGTCTCCGGCCAGTCCACAGCGTTGTCCCTGGCCGTCAGCGTCACCTCTCCCGTGCTCTCCGTCTTCCCCGCGGTGATCGTCAGCGTCAGGTTCTGACTCAGGGTGACGTCGCCCGCCGGGGCTGCGACCGTCACCGTCGTCGTCATGCTTGGGGCCGGGGACAGCGTGGCTGTCACCGTACTGCTCTTCGCGCCGCTTTCGCTGATCGAGTCCGGCGTCAGGTTCAGCGTCAGCACACCTTCCTCGTCGGTCAACCCACGGCTGCGGTCCTGGGAACGGATACATGTGAGTTTCCGCTCCAGACGCTGGGCGACAATGGGATGCTGGTCATAGACGTTGTGCTGCTCCGATGGGTCGGACGCGATATCGAACAGTTGGTAGGGCCTTTGAAAGGGACGACCTCTAGGACTTTCCCTGCCCCCGGAACCGTCCCCGGCGACGAGCTTCCAGTCACCGTCACGGATCGCGAACATCCCGCTGGAGGAATGATGGATCACCGCCGCGCGCGGACGTGTCCACGGATTGCCGTGTAGGGGCGGTAGGAGGCTGAAACTGTCCTCGGCCTCATTCTCGGACAACTCATGACCAACGATCTCCGCCACCGTTGCAAAGACATCGGTCAGAGAGATGACCTCCTCCTGGGTGCTGTCGGGGGTAATCTCCCCAGGCCAGCGTGCGAAGAACGGCACGCGATAGCCCGCCTCCCAGATATCGGCCTTAGTCCCTCGATACACGTGATTCGGGGTGTGATTGGCCGACCGATACCCCTGGAGCGTCGAATCATCCGCGTGATCCCTTTCTCCAGGTCCGTACTGGCGCATGAAGGACCCATTGTCGGAGGTGAAAATCAGCAGTGTGTTGTCGTCGACTTCGGCTTGGTCCAGTGCGCTCATCACGTCGCCCACGGCTGCGTCGACCTGTACGATGAAGTCTCCGTACGGGCCCAATTCGGTCTCGTCTTCGAACCGCTGGGCCGGCCAGACCGGCTTGTGCGGGGCCGTCAAGGGCAGGTACAGCAGAAAGGTCTGCCCGTCCGCCACCTGCTGCCGGATAAAATCCTCGGCCTTCTCGATCAGTTCGTCGAGCACACCGGGAGGATCGAAATTCGACCCCAACTCGCCGGGTCTCATGTAACGCGGGAAGCTCAGAGCCGACTGCTGCCCCAGCGGAAATCCTGTGATCCTGCCGTTGTGGATATAGACATATGGAGGGGAGGCGTTAGTCGGGATGATGTAGGACTCGTCGAACCCGTGCGTGTGCGGTCCGTCGGTAACCGACTCCTCGAATTCGCCGAAGACATTCTTCGCAAAACCGAGCCCCAGGTGCCACTTTCCGATCGCTGCGGTGCGGTACCCTTCGGCCTTGAGCAAGGAGCCGAGCGTTTCGCGACCCGAGGCCAGCAAGGGGCTACTGTCACCGTTCAGGACTCCTTTCTTTAGTCGTGTCCGCCACGCATAACGGCCGGTCAACAGGCCGTAGCGCGTTGGGGTGCAAACCGCCGCCGGCGTATGCGCGTCCAGAAACGTCATACCTGCTTGCGCCAGAGCATCCAGGTTCGGCGTCGGGATTTGGGACTGCGGATTCAGATGAGCAACATCGCCGTACCCAAGGTCGTCGGCCAGGATGATGACGATGTTCGGCACCCCCTCAGCGACGTTCGCCACCGTGACCTCCAGCGCGGCGGTGTCCGTATTGGTGCCATCGCTGACCTCGACGGTCACTGCGTAGACGTTGTCCTCATCGTCGTCGGTGGAGGCCTCGTAGTCCGGGGCGGCGGTGAAGGTCAGCCCGCCCGCTGCGGTCAGGCTGAACGCGTCCGCGTCTGCCCCGCCCCCCGTCGGAATGGACCACGTCAGGGGGTCGTTCTCCGGGTCCGTGGCCGTCAGGGTCGTGACGGCGGTGCTGCCCTCGTCCACGGTGAAGGCCGTCTCACTGGTGATCTGAGGTGGGGCGGCCCACACGGGCACCGCCCGCGCGAACAGGACGAGCAGCACCACCAGCACGAAGGCGCTCCCATACCCGCCCGCCGCGTGCGGCCCGCAACCGGGACACGGCTCGCCCCCTACGACGGGCCTGGCATGCGCCTGCCCGCCATTTTTCACTTTGCTGTGTACCCTCTGTCGTTCCATTTGATTGTTGAATGTTTCTCATACGAAATCCCGCCGCTCCTGTCCCCTCCAATTTGGGAGGAAAATGGCGTCACAAAACCTGGATTGCGGAGCCGGCTGGCCGGGAGAGGACACCCGGCCCCATAGGGGGCGGCTAGAGCGTTTCACGTTAGTCTGTAGCCGTGCCCGTACGCGCTCGTCATGCCGGACGTGATCCGGCATCCAGAGGCCGGGAGGTCGGGGGCCTGGATTCCTGCTTTCGCAGGAATGACGGGCGGCTACACAGCATCGTGATTTGCTCTAGGGGGTGCCGCTCCGATTGACTATGGGCGCTGCATCATGAGTTGCCTGAAAAATAAGCAGAGAACTGGGGATTAGGGACTGGGAGTTAGGAGTTGGGGATGTTGTAAAAAGGAATTTCTGAAAGAGCGGGGGTGGGTTACACCATTTCTCGTTAGTGGCGAGCGGCTTGGCATAGCATATGCTCTCTATCAGGCTGGGACTCCGCCCGACTAAGGGACAGGAGCGTATACTTTTGGGAGCGCGAGCGCATGGCAAGTTTTGATGATTACGACACCGGTGGATTTTACGATGAAATGTTTCTGCCTGACGGGGTCCCCCGGCCGGAAGCGGCCCTCTTGGCGCAGTTGATCGGCTCGCTGCCGGACGGCGAGATGAACCGCCGCCAACAGGCTGCCGAACGCGCCCTGCTCCATATGGGCATTACCTTTAATGTCTATGGCGATAAGGCTGCGGCCGAAAAAGTCTGGCCGTTTGACGTGCTGCCGCGCATGATGCAGGCGTCTGAGTGGGAATGGATCGAACGCGGCCTCAAGCAACGCATCCAGGCGCTCAACCTGTTTCTCGACGATGTGTATCATGATCAAAAGATCGTCAAAGACGGGATCATTCCGCGCGAGATTATTCAGTCGGCCAGCAGCTTCCGCCCGGCCTGCGTCGGACTCAATCCGCCGAATGGGGTCTGGTGCCATATTACCGGAACCGATCTGGTCCGTGACGGAGACGGACAGGTCTACGCGCTCGAAGATAATTTGCGCTGTCCGTCCGGCGTCTCCTATGTGCTGGCCAACCGCGAGATCATGAAGCGGACCTTTCCCTCGGTCTTTGAGGCGTCCCACGTCCTGCCGGTCGATGATTATCCGAACCGTCTGCTCGACCTCCTCTTGCAACTCTGTCCCGATTATATTCAGTCGCCCAGCGTGGCGGTGCTGACCCCTGGGATATATAACTCGGCCTACTATGACCACTCCTTTCTGGCCCAGCAGATGGGGGTGGAACTGGTTGAGGGACGGGATCTGGTGGTTGTCGATGGGACGGTCCAGATGCGGACGACCAAAGGGCTGGAGCGAGTTGACGTCTTGTATCGTCGCATTGATGACGACTTTCTTGACCCCCAGGTGTTTAACCCCGATTCGATGCTCGGCGTACCGGGCCTCTTCGAGGTCTACAAAGCCGGGCGTATCGCCGTGGTCAATGCCCCCGGAACCGGGGTTGCGGATGACAAGGTCGTCTATGCCTATGTCCCCAAAATGATCAAATACTATCTGGGCGAGGACAATATCATTCCCAACGTCCCGACCTATTTGTGCTGGGACGAGAAAGACCTCCAGTATGTCCTGGCGCATCTGGACAGCCTGGTGGTCAAGGCGGCCAATGAGTCCGGGGGGTATGGCATGCTGGTCGGTCCGCACGCCTCAGAAGAAGCGCGGGCGCAATTTGCCCGACTGATTCAGGCCGACCCGCGCAATTATATTGCCCAGCCCACGCTGGCCCTGTCTCGTGCCCCGATTCTAGCCGAGGAGCGGTTTGTCGGGCGGCATCTCGATCTGCGCCCGTTTATTTTATACGGCAAGGATATCTATGTGTTACCCGGCGGGCTGACGCGGGTTGCGCTGCGGGAAGGCTCGCTTGTCGTCAATTCTTCTCAGGGCGGCGGCAGCAAAGACACCTGGGTGGTCCCCGCTGTCGCGCCGTCTACTGAGTAGAGAGAAAGCGAACTGAAAGCCTATGTTGAGTCGTGTTGCTGACTCGATCTACTGGATGAGTCGCTATATCGAACGAGTCGAGAATGTCGCCCGTTTTATTGATGTCAATCTGTTGATGATCCTCGATCTCCCGGCCGGGTCGTCTGAACAGTGGGCGCCTTTGGTCAGCGCCACTGGAGATGATACCCAATTCAAGGAGCGTTACGGCACGGCCGGCCGGGAGCGGGTCATTCAGTTCCTGGCCTTTGATCGGGAGAATCCGAACTCGATTGTCTCCTGCTTACGCGCGGCGCGGGAAAGCGCGCGTTCCGTGCGTGAGATCATCTCGTCTGACATGTGGGAGCAGATCAATACCTTTTACCTGATGGTCAACGAAGCCGCGGCGGCAGAGCAGGGTATTGAGTCTCCGCACGATTTTTTTCATCAAGTGAAACTGGCTGGTCACCTGTTTGAGGGAGTAACGGATGCGACGTTATCACACAGTGAGGGTTGGCATTTCTGCCGGGTTGGACGACTCTTGGAACGGGCGGACAAGACCTCGCGCATTCTCGATGTGAAATACTTTATTCTCCTGCCGGCCGTTTCCGATATCGGTACGCCCTTCGACAACATTCAGTGGGCGGCGGTCTTGCGTTCGACCAGCGCGCTGGAAATGTTCCGCAGACAATACCACCAAATCTCGCCTGACAATATTATTGATTTTCTCGTGCTCGATCGCGAGTTCCCGCGTGCCATTCATTACTGTCTGGCCCAGGCGCAGGACTCGTTGCACGCGCTTTCCGGGACGCCGGCCGGTACCTTTCGGAATCCGGCCGAACAGCACTTGGGCCAACTCCGCGCCGAACTCGCCTATATCGGAGTGAAACAGATTCTCAACCAGGGACTGCATGAATTCCTTGACGCGCTGCAAACCAAATTGAATCTGATCGGAGACGGGATTTTTGAGACCTTCTTTGCCCTGCGGCCGATTGGTGGGACGGAGCGTACAACGTCACCCCCCCCAAGGAATCTTCACAGGAGGCAGAACATGACGTTTTGTCTAGGGATGAATCTGCAAGGCGGGTTGGTTGGGATTGCCGATACGCGGGTGATTGCCGGCAATGAACGCATCACGGCCCGTAAAGTGTCTGTGTTCCAGAAAGAACGCCGGGCCATGTTTCTCATGAGTTCCGGGCTGCGCTCGGCGCGGGACAGCCATCGGATCATCCAGCACCGCTACGAGAAGGAAGACCTCCAGGACCTGTCCACCGTTTGGCAGGAAGGGCTGCGGCGCTCGATCAATAATCTATCCGCCGACTGGGTTGAGCACGCCTTTGACAAGCTGGCGCTGCCGGCCGACAACCCCAGCCTGCTGTTACCCGCGCCCAACGGGGCGGACCGCGTGTAAACCCTTACCCCTCCCGCTGGGGACTGGATGCCGGGTCACGCCCGGCATGACGTTGAGCTGTCCCGTCCGTCATTCCTGCGCACGCAGGAATCCAGCGTTCGGCACGGCGGCGCGGTCGCGGGTAGGCTGCGGGCAAGATGCCCGCGCTCCCAGGGAGGGCAATCCCGTAGGCCGGATTAGCCGGAGGCGTAATCCGACGGCCCCCGGGCGACAGGGAGTCCGTTGAAAAAGTCCTTCAAATCGATGAAGGAGTTGACCGATTTCTTGAGATTCGCAGCCATCTGGTCCTCCACGTTTGCCGCTTCTACACGTATCCCCTTCCGACGCAATTTCTCCGCAAGATAGGCAAAATCCTGATCGCCTGTCACCAATATTACCACGTCCGGGTTGACATCGATTGCGAACTCCAAGGCGTCCATGGCCATCAAAACATCAACGTTGGCCGAAAAATGGGGGTTCCCATCCTCGTCACCATCGGTTCGCTTGCCATGATGCACGACGGTCATAATCCCGTTGTGCTCTAAAACGTCTTTTGTCTTGTGCATTGCATCCGTGACGTTTCTCCAATTCGGCGGCATGTCCCTCACGTCAGGGGGGAAGCCGAAATAAACGACCATTTCGATCAGCATTCTGTCTTTGTCGGGGTCGGCCAGATACTTTTTCAATTTAATGAGATCTGCAAACCGTCCTCGCGATTGCGCCGCGTGGTAGAAGTTCGCTTGGTCAACGAAGATCATGACTCTTTGCATCAATGCTCTCTCCTCTTGATACATCTCCTCAGGCAGGGAGACGGTTTGCAGAGATTGTTCAACCACAATCTATCTTGCTTGTAGTGAGAACAAAACGAGTATAGCCCATAAGAGGCGCATCTTTTTGGCCAAGTAGAATGCAGGTTAATAGCAACGAATGCCCTCGTTTCAACGGTTGGTTGAGCCGTTTGGAATCCCTGGACTAAACAATACGCGCGGCTACGGCATGCGCTCCACGGTTACGGCAACGGCAAGGGTATGGCTGCCACCGCCAACAATGACGCCCTTCAATGGGGTCACGTCACTGTAGTCCCGGCCCCAAGCGACGGTAATATGTTGATCGGTGGGAATGCTATTATTGGTGGGATCAAAATCTATCCAGCCCTGCCCAGGACAATATACCGACACCCAGGCATGAGAGGCAGCGGCACCAATGAGTTGGCCGTCCGGCGCAGAGGTTTCGAGATAGCCGCTGACGTAGCGCGCGGCAATGCCCTGGGCACGCAAACAGCCGATAGCCACATGGGCAAAATCCTGACAGACGCCTCGGCGATGCTGGAGCACTTCGTCGAGTGGCGTCGAGACTGTTGTCGCGTCGGGTTCGTAGGTAAACTCCTGATAGATGCGCTGCACGAGGTCGGCCACGGCTTCCAAGAGCGGTCTATTCGGAACAAAAGACGCCGCCGCGTACGCGGCCAGCGCAGCACTGCGGTGGACCAAGGGCGAGTCGAGCAGGAATTGTCGAGCTTCGATCCCTTCCGGACTGGTGTCTCCGGCCACGGCTTGGCGCACCTCTTCCCACACAAGAGAAGCCCAGAGCCAGCGTGCTGCGGCCTGCACGATCAGGACCTCGCTCTGGGCGGTTACTGATAACGTCACATGTGGTTCTTGGACGGCAAAATATGTGACTCGATTCCCGAAAAAATCTTCCCGGTCTCGATAGACCGTAGGCGAAGGCTGAATGCGGAGCTGCCCGTGCTCGTACTGTTGCCGCGGTGTGGAGCGAGGGAGTAGGTGCGCCTCGTTCTGGCACTGCGAAACCGACACATTATAGCGGTATTCAGTGGTGTGGGTAATGCGATAGCGTATCATCGTGAGGTAGGGCGCGTTTACTCATTTTGCCGTCAACTGTTGCTGCACTTCAATATGGCTGAAATAGTCACGACTCAAGGTCTCCGACAGCGCGAGCAAGCGCGTGCTTAGGTCGGCAAACAGTTGGCCCAGCGTCTCATCCATGTCTGCGTTCCAGTTGGACTGAGAAAATCGTTCCATGTCTGTCACCCGTAAGGTCGTGAGCGCCTCCAAAACGATACGTTCTTCTGCGCTGTAGTGTGGCAGGGTCTTCTTGCGAGGCAGACCAGCCATCTGGTCCTGTATTTGAACGAGTTGGTACCCAACCGAACGTGGGTTGCTCTCGTCGAGCAAGAGCAGGTCCAACACGGCCCCGGCCTCTGTGGCTGACGCGTAGCGACGCCGATACGTCATCAGGCTGTCGGTCATGGCCAGCACCATCTCCCAGACGACTTTTTCCGTCTCGTGCGGCAGCTCACAGCCCGTCCGCAAGAGGTTGAGCGTATACAGCGCCCGTTCCAGCCGCCGTCCGATTTCCATAAACCGAAATCCGTGGCCGCGGGCCATGCTTTCGGTATTCAAACCGTTTACCGAGGCCAGTCCGATAATCAGGCCTTCCAGGCTTTCGAGCATCTCACTCAAAGACTTGACCTGTGGTAACTCGCGGTCAAGCCGGTTTACTGCCCGCCAGGCATCATCAGAGAGCCGGTCGCGCGCGGCCTGCCCGGCGCGGAGTAAGGCATTCAGATGAAAACGCAGACTCCCAGGTTGATCGGCGTCCAGAATCGTCGCGAACAATTCCTTCTCGGCAATAGCAAGCCGCCGTTGCTGCCCGTACCCGACAAACCGCAGATAAGTAGTGGTGCTGTGGGTGCAGGCCGAAAGGAAGGCCGAGAGGGAGGTATCATACCGCGTGGTCTCGGTATCCAGCACACGCTGGAGGACTTCGCGAAAGACGCGGGCGCCCCCAGCGGTCCGTTCGACATAGCGTCCGAGCCAGAACAGATTATCCGCCATCCGGCTGGGCACTTCCCCCCCGCTTCGAGTAATCGCCACGGAGTGCTCAAGAGCCGGGATGAGGCTGAACTGACTTTCGGGCTCTGAGGCAAGAATCCAGGTATCCTTGCTCAGACCACCGGCCTGACCGGATACCTGCCAACTGTCCGCAGTCGGCGCGACCCGCGTCAGCCCGCCCGGCATGGCCACATAGCCATCGTCTCGGGAGACCAGGAAACTGCGCAACACCATGGGCCGTGGCTCTAAGCGGTCTCCGGTAAACACCGGTGTTGTCGATAACGCCACCTGTTCCTGGCCGACAAAGAAGTGGGGACGAGCCCTGATGTGCTGAATAAGGCTGTCGCGTTCTTGGGCGCTCAACTGTGCGCCATAGACGGTTGCCGTACCGGGGAGAGGGAAGACGGGTTTGATGACCAGTTGTTCGATATGGTCCACGACATATGCCAGCGCTTGTTCTTCGCCGCACCACCAGGTGGGGACCGAGGCCAAGCGCAGATCCTGCCCAAGTAAAACTTTGGCGACCCGGGGCAGATAGGCCATCAGTCCGGGGTTTTCGAGTACGCCGCTGCCCAGCGGGTTGGCAACCATGACACTGTTATTTCTCACTGTCTGGAGCAGACCAGGAGGGCCTAACAGCGACTCTCGGTGTAATTCCAAAGGATCACAAAAAGTGTCGTCCACCCGCCGGACGAGTACGCCAACCGGTTGCAGTCCGTCTACCGTCTTCAACCAGAGGTGGCCATCGCGGACCGTCAGGTCGTCTCTCTGGACGAGCGCATAATCCAGATAGTTGGCCAAATAGGCGTGTTCAAAATACGTTTCGTTCTGCGGACCGGGGGTTAAGAGAGCCGTCCGGGTCTGGGATTGGTGGGGCGGTGTCAGGGCGGCTAAGGTCGAGCGCAGGGTTCGGAAAAAAAGGGACAAGCGGTGGACCTGAGCGTCTCGATACAGGCTGGGTAGAACCCGCGATAACACTAATCGATTTTCCAGGGCGTAGCCGGCTCCGGACGGCGCCTGCGTCCGGTCATCCAGCACCCTGATTGTGCCATCGGGAGCCCTGGCCAGGTCGGCAGCGTACAGGCACAGATACCGGGCCGGCGTAGGCAGTGCTCCGTGACAGGGGCGCAGGAAACCGGGATGGGTATAGATCAACTCGGGCGGGAGCAGGCCGTCGCGAATGAGTTGCTGTGGACCATACAGGTCCGCTCCGATGAGATTGAGCAGTTCTGCCCGCTGCACGAGGCCCTGTTCAATAGTCCGCCACTCTTGGCTGCTGAGGAGTGCGGGTATGACGTCAAGCGCCCACGGCCGCGTGCGTCCCTGTGTGTCCGTATAGACGTTGTAAGTAACCCCATTTTCGCGCAAGACTTGTTGCACTTCGTCCCGCCGGCGACCCAGCTCTTCCCCGCCCAGAGCACTGAAAGCGCGCGTGGCGTATTGCCAGTGGGGGCGTACAGTGCCTGGGGCTGAACACATTTCATCGAAGCGGGCTGATGACACGGGATAGTGGGCCAGCGCATCGCCAAGCGTGTCTCTCCGAACACCGGTCTCCGCGGACTCAGGCATATCCCCTCCTCCGATTGCCCATTATCGTATGTGTACGCAGCCTGGCAACCTTCTACCCCGTCCAGGTTTGCCAGGTTTGCCAGGTCTGCCAGGTCTGCCAGGTCTGGTGTGAACGTTGTGCAGGATTTGCAAGCTACACTTTTGCGGTATAGCGGTTGGTGTCATACAAGCGCTCAAGGTCTACGGTGTTGAGCCCGCCGACGGCTTGACTGAGGGGGACCAGGCTGAGCCGGCAGGTTGGGCCAATGCCCTGCGCACTGACCATCTGCCCCCAGTCGCCGCGCAGCACGGCTTCGACGGCTGTCGTGCCAAACATCCGCCCCATAATCCGGTCCAGCGCCGACGGACTGCCGCCGCGCTGGCTATGGCCGATTACCAACTCGCGTGAATCAAAAGGCGTGTCGCGGCGAATCCGGTGGGCGAGTTGACTCCCAATGCCGCCCAATCGTTCATGCCCGAATGCATCCCGGCTGGCATCCAGGGTCACCACGCCCTCCTCATCCGCGTGGGCGCCTTCGGCCGCCACAATCACCGCATAGCGGGGGTAACGCCGGTCCTGCTCGCCACGCGCCAGACGTTGGGTCACCAATTCATAGACCCGTTCGTAGGTAAACGGATACTCGGGGATCAGGGTCAGGGTCGCGCCCCCGGCGACTGCACTCCACAGGGCCAGATGACCGGCATGCCGGCCCATGACCTCGACTACCTGCACCCAATGGTGCGAGCCGGCCGGGGTGCGCGCCTGCTCGATGATACTGGTGCAGTTGCGCAGGGCGGTATCAAACCCCAGGGTGTAGTCGGTGTGGCTGAGGTCTTTATCAATCGTTTTCGGAATGCCCACCACCTGGCAGCCCTTTTCACTCAGCCGGTGCGCCACGCCCAGGGTATCTTCTCCGCCCAAGGCGATAACAGCATCCAGGCCAAGCCGGGCGATATTGGCCAGGACTTCATCCGACCGGTCGTGGGGACGATTGTGCGCACTCGCATCGTCCGGCACTGTCACGCGAAACGGGTTGGTGCGCGACGAGCCCAGATTGGTGCCCCCATCGCGGTCCCAGCGCCGAACCTGGTAATCCTCCAGCCGCCCGGCCTCGCCGACCCCTGCGTCGAGTAAACCGTACCAGCCATCGGGCAGCCCCAGCACTTCCACGCCCTCGGCTGTGGCCCGATAGACAATCGCCTTGAGCGCCGGGTTCAAGCCTGGGGCATCGCCCCCGCCCGTTAACACTCCAATTCTTCGTATGCGCATGCTTACCTCGTACTGTGAACCCGTCTATCTGCGTGCTAAAACTTCAACGTCGTCTCAATATAGCCGAAATTGGCGCTATCGTCGGGATAGATCTGGTCCACGATGCTGTCGCCAAAGACGTGGGCAAAAAAGACGTTGATGTTGATGTGCTTGTTCAGGTTGTAGCTGAGGCTGGTCTCGATAATCTGAAACAGGTCCCGCTTGCCAAAGGTCGGGCGGCCGACAAAGCCGAAGCCGGCCTGCCGACCTCCCAGGGTTGCGCCAGCACCCTGGTACCACAGGTCGTTCTTCTCGCTGACGCGAATATAGTGAAAATCCGTGCGCCAGACCAACCCTTCGAGCGGCCGCAGCATGAGTTGGAAAAAGATGTCTTCGTTATTCATCAGGTTATAGAAGGTCGAAAAGGAATAGACCCGGGCGGTCGGCAGCATCTGGAAAAAGGTGTCGTGGTCGCCGTCGTTGGGGTCGTCGTCACCCGAACTGAGGTTGTAGCCAATACGGAACCAGGGTTTCCACGGCAGCCCGCTGGGTTGCCAGCCGGCCTCGGCGGCAAACGCCCAGCCGTTGTGGTCTTGGCTACCCCAGTCGCCGCCCTGCACCACGCCCCAGCCCATCAGGTCAATCGGGCCGGCTCCGGTCGGCACGACATGAATCAGGTGGCCGCCGCCGGTGTTGATAGCCAGGTGCCGGCGGTTGCGGACGGCGGCTGGCCGGTTATCGGTGGGCCGTAGATTCCGCCCGTCAGCGTAGTAGATGTAGAACAGCCGCGCGTCGGTCGTCTTGGCGAACTCGGGCCGGGTGAGGTTGAAGCCGGCGTACAGGATGTCGATATCGTCAATGGTCTTATTACCGGCCAGGTCAAAACCGGCCTGGGTCGGATGGGAGCCGTGCAGCGTAAAATTGTAGGCGTCCTTGGTCCAGCTCAGGGTGAAGCCGTCATACGAACGCCCGACGTGGGACCAGCCAAAGGGGCCGAGCAGACGCTGCGAGATGCGCATTTTCTTGACCCAGTCGATGGTGGGGTCCTTGCTCAGCACTTCCGCGCCTTCGGCGATCGAGTGCCGCCCGCCTCTCAGGCTGAGGCCGGGCACGCCGAGTTGCTTCAGGGTCAGGTGGGCCTGTTTGAGAAACACGCTGGCATCGCTCTGACGACGATTATGGGACAGATAGACGGGACCCAGGCCGAAGGCGCCCTGCGGGGCGGGAGCGCTGGCGTCATCGGGCAGGCCCATCAGGGCCGTGTTTTGCGCCTCAAGGTGCAGGTCGAACAGGTCCTGCTGCCATTTCAGGCCCAGCTTGGCCACGGTGGCCGCATAGGCATACGATGAATCGCCCGAGGGGCCTTTGAACCAGTCCCAGAACTCGCCCCGCGCGCGCAGGCTGGCGAAAACTGACAGCTTTGGGGAAATCTGGGTGATTGGGACTTCGGCCTGAAGCGGAGTGGGCCATACAATAAGGAGCCAGAGGACGAGCAGCAAGGGACGCTGGATGAGAGCAGATGCCTTCCGATAGGTCATTTCGGTGTATCTGGTGTGTTCTGTAGAACTGCTTAGGCATCGTATCATTACTCTCTCCTCCTCGTCTGTATGCTTTGCCCAGCGCTTCGGTAGAGCAAAACAGGCTAAGCAATGTTGGAGTCAAACACAAGATACGGGAGCGCGTGTGTTCCTGATCCTTGCGCGGCTTGCGAATGTAGAAAAAGGGGACGCTATTTGACTGGAAAAGAGAGGGAGGGGCGGGGGCGGTTGGAGGGACAACCGCCCCCGGGGCAGCCTAGAAGAGAGTGGAAGGAAGGGCAACTCTCTTCATCAAGCTCAATCAAGAGCTCTGATTCACACGTAGGTAACTAGGTAACAAGAGCAGGAAGTATGCCAAGCTGAAGGAGCGGAAAAGGCTGTATTTTTGGGTTGCCGCCGTTTTGAGGTGCCCATCTTTTCAGCATTACTGTGTTGCTTCCTGAGCAATCCGTGGGCGGGGGCAATACTTTCCTCGGAGATTGTCTGCCGGGGAACAAAATCACATACGATACTGCTCGAACAGCAGCATATTCTGGTCAGGCGCTTTTGACTTTGAGTGGTCTCAAGGGATAAAGAAGGCAGGCAGGTAAATACGAGCCCGCTACTGGTCATACGCGTATGCTTCCGCATGGACATTATCTGAGTGAGCACCATTTTCTGATTTTTTTGCTTCAGATCCTGCTGTTGCTGGTGATGGCGCGTGGGTTGGGTGAGGTCTTTCGCCATTGGGGTCATCCGTCCGTTGTCGGGGAAATCCTGGTTGGTCTTCTCCTGGGTCCAACGCTGCTCGGGCGTCTCTCGCCCGAACTCTACCAGACCCTGTTCCCGCCGGACCCGATCCAATACACCATGCTGGAAACGGTTTCCTGGTTTGGCGTGCTCCTGCTCTTGCTTGAGACGGGTCTTGAAGTCGACGTGTCCGCGGCGTGGCAGCAACGTGGCACCGCACTCCGCATTGGCATTATTGGCGTTATCGTTCCCCTGGCCGTTGGCTTTCTCTTATCGCTGTTGCTGCCTGACCATTACCTCGCCATACCAGACCAGCGGGTGACCTTCGCCCTCTTCTTAGGCACGACCATGGCAATCAGTGCCATGGTCATTATCGCCCGCGTGCTGCACGACCTGGATTTGATCAAGAGTGACCTGGGGCTGTTAACCCTGTGTGGCTACGCGGTGAACGATATTTTGGCCTGGGTGATTCTCAGCCTCGTGTTTGCGACCGCAGCGGCTGCCAGCCTGAGCGTTGGTTCGGTCATCCTGTTGCTGGGGACAGCCGTCGGCTTTACCGCCTTTTGTCTCTCGCTGGGTTTACGCATTGTTGACCAATCGCTGACCGGATTGGTCAAACGCTTACCGCACCAACCCGGCGTTGTCCTCACCTTTGTGTGTTGCTTGGGATTGCTGTGTGGGGCAGTCACCCAGTGGATCGGGCTGACTGCCCTGCTTGGGTTTTTTCTGGCCGGGATTATGGCTGGAGATGCCGGGGCACTTTCTGAGCGGGTGCGGCAGATCCTTACTCAGATGGCCCACGCGATTTTCGTGCCACTCTATTTTGCGACGATCGCCATCCAAATAGACTTCTTTGCGCAGTTTGATGCCTTTCTCGTCCTTTTTGTGACCGTCGTCTCAATCGGAGGGAAGTATTTTGGGGCGTGGCTGGGGGCTCAACAAGCCGGCCTTCCTCCTGTAGACCGGGTTTCAATCGGTATTGCTTTTACTCCCAGTGGCGTGACCGGCATTGTGGTTGCCGCCGTGGCGGTGGAGCATCAAATCATTACCATTCCAGTCTTTGTTTCTATTGTCCTCTCGGCGATTATCTCTTCTCTTATTGTCGGACCCTGGCTGATGTGGTCCATTCGACGCCGACCGGCTATGAATATCGCCGAGCTGTTTGTGCGTCGGGCGCTGATTCCTGGCTTGACCGGCATGACGCGCCGGGCGGTGATCCGGGAACTCTGTCAGGAAATAGCGGAACACCATCATGCCTTGGACCAGGAAACCGTATTCGCGGCGGTTCAGGCTCGGGAAGAGTTGATGGGGACGGGCGTCGGGAGTGGGATTGCCATCCCGCATGCCCGTCTGGCAGCGCTCTCGAAACCTGTGCTTACCTGCGGACGTTCGCCGGCTGGGGTTGATTGGGACGCCCCGGATGGATTGCCCGTGCAGTTGGTCTTTCTGCTGCTCACGCCTGTTCAGGACGAGGGTGCGCAGTTGCAGATTCTGGCGGCGATAGCCCGCACGATGAGTGCACAAGAGGTGCGACAGAGCTTGGTACAGGCTGAGGATGCAGCCGAGTTGTGGCAGCGCTTGCACGACGTGTTGCAGTCGGCCGAGGCTCAGGTCGTACCACACCAGCCCGCCTAGATGTAGGGGCAACCCCCTGTGGTTGCCCGCCCCTGTGGTTGCCCGCCCCTGTGGTTGCCCGGTCTGCCATTCGACCCAGTGACGACTCGCAATTTTACAATAAATTATAGCGCTTCATCCGCTCCCGCAGGACATTGCGACTCACGCCCAGCAGCCGGGCGGCCTGGACCTGATTATAGCGAGAGAGTTCAAGCGCCTTGCCGACAACAAGTTGCTCGGAACGAGCAAGGACATTGCCCGCGTGCTGGGCAAACAGCTCTTCCAGGGTTGCATTCAGGGCGGCTTCGACGTTGGGCGGTGGGGATACGGAGGCTGCCGGAGCACTGCTGGTGGGCAGGATGAGATCTTCCTCGGTAATAAGCGGGCCACGTGAGTATAGTACCGTTTGGGCAATAACGTTCTCAAGCTCACGGACATTCCCCGGCCAGGAGTAGGCGAGGAGTTTCTCACCGGCGGTCGCAGAAAACTCTTGCGGTCCGTTTTTATTGTCCTGCGTATGCAGTCGAAGGAGATGCTTGGCTATGAGGAGGATGTCTTCCCCGCGCTCCCGCAAGGGCGGCAGATTAATCCGCACGACATTGAGTCGATAATACAAGTCTTCACGAAACCGTCCATCTTGAAGCAGCGTTTCGAGCGCCTGGTTGGTCGCCGCAATAATACGCACGTTGATCTGCCGTGAGCGCCGTCCTCCCAGCCGGTATATCTCGCGTTCTTGCAAAACGCGGAGCAGTTTGGCCTGGAGGAGGGGGGGCATGTCTCCAATTTCATCCAGGAATAGCGTTCCGCCGTGGGCGATCTCAAATTTTCCTGGGCGTGATTCGACTGCCCCGGAAAAGGCGCCTCGCTCATGGCCAAACAGCTCACTTTCCAGCAGGGAGTCTGGAATGGCTGCACAATTAATGGCCAGGAATGGTCCATTACTGCGTTGCGAGTAGGTATGCAGGGCGTGGGCAACAAGCTCTTTGCCCGTACCGCTTTCGCCTGTAATCAAAATCGTAATGTCACGCGCCGCACTTTTGCCGATAATTTTATACACTTCCTGCATAGCCTGACTGTTCCCCAACATGGGGACAGACTCGGGCGGCAGTGTTTCCGCACTCGCTCCGTGCGGGGGAATGGCGGGGTCTTCAGAGCTATGTTTTTGGAGCGTACGGACAATCAGCTGCTTCAGGGTTTCGACATCAAAGGGCTTGACCAGATAGTCGTCCGCATCAAGCGTGGTAGACCGGATGGCCGTTTCGGCTAAAACAAAAGCCGTCATCATGATGACGGGGATGGTTGGCTGGCGCTGTTTGATTTCTTCCAGGGTAGAGAGTCCGTCGCGGTTGGGCATGCGTACGTCCATGAGGATGAGCCGTAAGGCCGGATCGTCTATTTTTTCCAGCGCTTCGACCCCGGAGAATGCTGACAGCAGTTCGTATTCCTGACCGAGGACGCGTCGAAAGGAATAGTGGACGTTGCGTTCATCATCGACAATAAGAATCTTTTCCATATGGCTAGAGTGGGAGGCGGATGCAAACCGTTGTTCCTGCTCCTGGCTGAGAGAAGAGGCGCAGGCGTCCGTTATGGCCTTCAATAATACGTTGCGATATGGACAGCCCGAGCCCGGTGCCGCCTTGTTTGGTCGTAAAAAACGGGTCAAAGAGCTGTGTCCGAACCCGTGGCGAGATGCCTTCACCTTGGTCAGCAATGGAGACCTGAAAGCTGGCCGCTACCGACTCCGATGTGAACGGTCAGTGTCCCGCCGTGTGGCATGGCCTGAATGGCATTGAGCAAGAGGTTCAAGAACACCTGCTTGATCTGGGCCCCGTCAACCCAGGCCAAGGGGAGATCGTCGGCCCAATCCTTGCGGATGATGACCCCACGCACGCGCGCTTCCGGACCAATCAAGAGAAGGGTTTCTTCCATGACTTCCTGGAGTCGTTCGCGTTGAAAATGCGGCGAACGCGGGCCGGCAAATTCCAGAAACTGATCGAGGAGGAGTTTGATGCGTTGCAACTCGCCCTGGACAATATTGAGATCATCCGACAGCCCGTTCGGTAGGGCTTGGCCTCGCGGGTAGTCCCTTTGATAGTCCCTCTGATAGTCTCTCTGATAGTCTTGGGCCATGGCGTAGATCAACATGCTGACCGTATTCAGCGGGTTGCGCAGTTCATGGGCCAGTCCTGCGGACAGCTTGCCCAGGGCGGCCAATTTCTCGGATTGACGCAGCTGTTCTCTGGCCTGCATTTCTTCCCGATGGAGGGTAGCATTTTCTATGGCAATGGCAGATTGGCTGGCGAGCAAGGTCAGCAGCCGGACGTCACTCTCCTCAAAACTACGCGGTTCTGTCTTATAGACATTCAGGACGCCGATAATATCAGTCTTGGTCCGCAGCGGAACGGAGAGCAGTGAGCACAGTCCCTCACGTCGGGCCAGGTCTGCCACGCGGTAGCGTGTTTCTTCCCGAACATCCGGCGCGTACAGCGGCTGGCCGGTTTTGATCACTTCCCCAGTCAGACTCGTAGCGACCTCGCGTGCCGGCTGGGCGAGGTATTCTTCGCTCGCTCCCTCAGTGGCTGCGGGCCGCAGCGTGCCTTCTTCGGGATTCAGGAGGAGGATGGAGGAGACGCGCGCAGCCATGAGACGACGGGCATGCGCAACAATACGCTGGAGCACTTCTTCCAATTGTAAAGTTGATGAGATTTCAGCCCCAACGGTGAACAGAGCTTCGAGCCGTTCTTCGAGATGTCCCTGGAGCGTATGCATCGCGACCTTTCTCAAAATGGGACCGAGTAGAAGAGTATGGTGCGAGCCATATCCCCAAGGGTGTCCGATTGGAGTGGAAGCAGGACGGGAACCTCCCGTCCTGCTTGGTGGTTAGGCCTCTTCCGCACGGAGACGTGGAGTTGGTTCCGCCAGCATCGATTGCCGGCTGGCCATACCAATAGTCGAACCCCCTGAGGAGAACAGCTGAGAGGCGCCGTAGGCCACGTTGCCATGCTCGCCAACATCCAAGCCCTCGGACTCTTCTTCCGGCGAGACCCGGAGTCCCATGCTGGCCTTAATGATGCCGAAAAGGATAAGGGCAAACGTAAAGGTAAAGATACCAATTGCGACGATACCGATGATCTGACTGACGAGCTGCGCACCACCGGCCAAGTTACCGAAAATGCCGACCGCCAGGGTGCCCCAGATGCCACAGGTGAGGTGGACGGAGAGAGCGCCGACCGGGTCGTCAATCTTGATTTTGTCAAAGAACAACACAGACCCAACAACAATCGCGCCGGCAATCAGCCCAATCAGCGTGGCTGACATAGCTGCCATTTGATCCGCACCCGCGGTAATACCGACGAGTCCGGCCAGAATCCCGTTTAACGCCATGGAGAGGTCCGGTTTTTGGAGGAGTATCCAAGAGGTGGCCATCGCGCCCACACCACCGGCCGCGGCTGCAATACAGGTCGTGACCAGGGTTAAAGAGACGAGATTGGGGTCGCCTGAAAGGACGGAACCGCCATTAAATCCAAACCAACCCAGCCACAGCAAGAAGACGCCAATAGTGGCAAGCGGCATATTACTGGGCAAAATGGGTCGAATACGGCCATCTGGGAGATATTTCCCCATCCGGGGGCCAAGTAGGATGGCACCAGCCAGGGCTCCCCAACCACCAACTGAATGGACGATGGTTGAGCCGGCAAAGTCATAAAAGGGCGTTTCCATCATATCCAGCCAGCCCGCGCCCCACTTCCAACTACCGGTGATGGGATAGGAGACCGCTACAAAGAGAGTTGCAAACACCATGAAAGAGGACAGCTTTATCCGCTCTGCAACCGCGCCGGAGACAATGGTTGCCGCAGTCGCCGCAAACATGGCTTGGAAGAGAAAGTCTGTCCAATAGGTATAGCCCTCACTGTACACGCTGGTCTGTGAAGCCACTTCGTCCGTCACCTCAACGCCAAACCCGGCAAACGCAAACCAGCCGGCAGAGCCTTCGGCAAAACCTGGATACATCAGATTAAACCCACACAGCGCGTAGGTAAGAATGCCGATGCAGATGACAAAGGTGTTTTTGAATAAGATATTAACGGTGTTCTTGGATTGCGTCAGACCTGACTCCAGGGTGGCAAAACCAAGGTGCATAATGAACACGAGCGCCGCCGCTATCATCATCCACAAGTTATGTGCGGTAAACAGGGCAAAACCCTGTGACGCGGCAAATTCTGCGTAATCTTTGTACTGTGGTGCGTCTTCGGCAAAGGCGAGCGGTGCAAGCAGCCCGATGCCAAGCGTAGCGAGTGACCCCAAAGCGAATAAACGTTTCATCCCAACCTCCTTCTGTGGTGCGATACGTTCCTTCCTGCCTTCATAACGTGTTGAGATGCCCTGCCCCACACAAGTATCGAGAATGCCATTTTGATTCGGTTGATATTCTCGATACTTTCGGTTGTCATGCCAGGGCTCCTTATCGATGTTGCCCTCACAACATCAGAGCCCCGGCACGGTTAGTACTAGATCGCGTCTGCTCCACGTTCGCCGGTTCGGATACGCACGACATCATCTATGGGGAGGATGAATATCTTACCATCACCAATGCGCCCTGTTCGGGCGGCCGCGATGATGGTATCCGTCACTTCGGCCGCTTTGTCATCCTCGATCAAGATTTCAATCTTGACCTTGGGCAAGAAGTCCACCACATACTCCGCACCGCGATACAGTTCCGTATGCCCCTTTTGTCGACCAAAGCCCTTGACCTCGGTAATGGTCAAACCCTGCACCCCCGTTTTGGAGAGAGCTTCCTTGACCTCATCGAGCTTAAACGGCTTGATGATCGCTTCAATCTTCTTCATAGGAGCCTCCTTACTAGAGATTCGGTTACATGAGGTAGGCGAACTCCAGAATCATCGAATCCTGGTCGTCCGTATAGCTGCTGCCGTCGTTGAACACGTCTTTGTTGGACCAGTCGTGGCGGAACTCCAAGCGGGCCTGCATGTTCTCCGTCATCTGCCACTTGAAGGTGCCGGTGACTTCCCGCAGATCCTGCTCAATGCCGGTCCGGTAGCCGTCCGGGTCAGAGAACCACTCGCCGCGCAGTGCAAAAGACCAGTCTGCCAAGCCCTCGCCCATCAGGCCGCCGCCCAGGGTCACGATGCCCGACAGCCCGAGCCAGTCTGCGTCCTCTCCGTCCACCTGTTCCGAAGCCGTGCCGTAGTCGAAGTTGGCCAGCAGGTCAACATTGTCCATGGGCGAATAGGTCAGGACCGTATCAAACACGCCCGTCTTGGAGCTGCCGCTGTCGTCATCCTCCGCCCCAAAGACGCCGTTGAAGGTCCAGGCCAAGTCGCCGACCTCCAGACCCAGGCTGCCCAGAAAGGTCTTGCCGTTGTTGTTGTCCGTCACACTGTCCCAGCCGTTTACGACGCCGGCCGTCAGGCTGAACATGTCGGTCAGGGCCGTGGAGAACAGCACGCCGGTGTGGGTGAACGGAATGGCGTAGCCGAACATGAAGGAGCGCGACACATTGGGGTTATAGGGCGATTCGATCACCTCGCCGCCCAGCAGCGTGGCGAACTTCCCGAACTTCATATCCACGCCATTTCCAATCCCAAATTTATAGGTCATATACGCCTGCTGGATCTCAAAGTTGTGGGCCAAATCACCGCCCCAGTCAGACTGAATCAGGCCGGCGGTCTTGCCGTAGTCCAGCACGGTATGAAACCCGATGCCGCTCTCGGTTTCCTTGGACACTTCGAGCTGCAACAAATCCATGGTGAAGTCGTTGTGGTTCTGGTCAAAGATGCGGAGTTCGTTGCTGCCCGAGTCCGGGCTGTTGAAGTTGTAGTTGTACGACCCGTACATCAAGCCGCCGAATTGAAAGCCGTTGAGCCCGAGTACGTCGCCTTCCAGGGCCTCCACCCGACCGGTCAGATCCATAACACCGGCTCCACCTTCTCCACCTTCTCCACCTTCTCCACCTTCTCCACTTTCCGCAGCGCCTCCTTTCATGCGGTTCATCTCGCCCTCCAGCTCATCAATCCGCTGTTGCATCTTTTGCAGCATTTCCTGCATCTCAGGAGTGTCAGGCGCGTTGGGCTCTTCACCCGAGGCATTAACGCCCCCTGCAACTCCCAATGCGACCCCGAGAGCCACAACGCTGATAAATCTCTTCATGCATTACCCCCTTAAGATAAAAATGTGACCCTTGAATTCTGGCTGGGACACAACTCTGGGTATGATGAGCAAAGCTGATGCCAATTCGTAGAGGAGGAAAGTCCGGGGAAATCAAAGAAGTTTTTCTTTTTTTGGAAGATGTTGCGAAGATGTTGCTTAGAAGAGCGGCACCTGAAGGCAGGACTGCCTAAACTCTGAACAGACGACGTTGACACAGCCCCCACCATATCTGCTATGTATCCTGTATCTGTCAGGAAAAAATCTGAAAGGAGAAAAACACCATGTCACATGCGGATTTTGAAGTACGCCAACTCCTCAAGGCGTATCGCAAGGGAATAATCTCGGATGCTCTCTTCGAGGAACAGATGAATGAGCTGGGCACCGGTCAGGCAAACGGGGCGGCAGCGTATACGTATAACGGGACGCCTCATGCCACGGAAAAGGGCATGATTCTGGCGCTCTTGGATGAATACCGCTGCGGGGAAAATTTCGCAGCCGAGTATCTCAACGACTGGCTTGTGGTGAGTGACCAGGCCTGTGTGAAGGGCGGCCTGCAAACGATTCAGCAACGGGAAGCCTTTCATGCCCAACTCCTGGAAGCCCGCCTGCGTGAGTTGGGGGGCAGCCCGCAGTGTATGGTCCCGGCCGAACGGCGAGAGAAGGAATTGCCCTTCTTTGCCTCAAAAGAGAAAACCGATGTGGAGAAGCTCCAATCCATTGCCGAGTTGATCAAAGACCCCGAGGCCGTCTTGAGGCCGATTACCGATTCTATTGATCAGATTCAGGATGATCAGCAGACCAAAGAACTCCTGCGGACCATCATTGACGACGAAATGTCGAGCATCAAATGGCTCATGGAGTCGTGTGAGATGCTCAGTGCGCCAAAAGCCGCCTAGCGGTACAATTTCCTCATTTGTTATATAGGGGCACGGCATGCCGTGCCCCTACTCATTCTGACGGTAGTTCAGAATCAATGCCTGATGATGTTTCCCCCACTGTCCTTCGCCCTCTCCTGTCTCTGCGTGGCCCTCTGACTGCCTCCTGGAAACATATGGTCGCCGGAGTTGCGCAGGCTCCGGACCCATCTTTAGCCGCGGCTAATCTGAGCCGCCTATTAGAACATGGATTCGGGACGGGAGTCGTCCTGCATTCTGCTGATCTGTCTCGTGACCTGGTGTTTCTTTTAGGGGCAAGTCAGCATCTCACGAATGTGCTGCTTCACCAGGGGCAACACTGGGAGGCGGTCTTTCTGGCCGCTCACAGCGCGGCGGAAAAATCGACGCCGACCCACCTCCAAGCGTGTCGTGCGGCCCTCCCTGTGAATCTTGCTGAAGACGATTTTTTACGAGGGCTGCGAGCCTACCGCAACCGTGAATATCTGCGGATTGGAACGCGAGACCTGCTGGCTCATGCTTCCCTTGAAGAGACGACGCACGATTTGAGCGCGCTGGCTGATGCCGCGGTCCAGATTGCGTACGAATATACTCGGGCAAGAATGGAGCGGGACTACGGCGCGGCCCTTATTGAAGATGAGGAGGCCGGAGAAAAGCGCCCGATTGCATTCGTCGTTTTTGGTATGGGCAAACTCGGGGGAGAAGAACTCAATTTCAGTTCGGACATCGACCTCATCTACCTGTACGAATGTAATGCCGGCCCCACAACTGGTGGAAGAAAGGGTCAGGTTGACACGCGTACCTATTTTACCGAGCTTGCCCGGCATCTCACGCATGCCCTCAGTACCTCTGGTGCCGGTGGTCTTGTATTCCGGGTTGACCTCCGCCTGCGTCCGTATGGGATGAATGGCCAGATTGTCAACTCTCTGACAAATACACTGTCGTATTATGAGTCCTGGGGCCAAACCTGGGAACGTATCGCTCTGCTCAAGGCGCGGCCCATTGCCGGAGAGCAGGCGTTAGGAGAGCGCTTTTTGCGCGAAGTGGCGCCATTTATCCTGCGCCGCTACCTCGACTTTAGCATGGTCGAGGATATTAAATACCTGAAGGCTCGGATCGAGCGCTCGCTGCACCGGGCCGACCGCGAGCGGATGAACGTGAAGCTCGGTCGGGGTGGTATACGAGAGATTGAATTTGTGACCCAAGTCCTGCAACTCATCCATGCCGGAAAAGACCCACGCGTCTTGGAGCGGAACACACTGGCGGCCCTCGACCGTTTGGTTGAGAGTGCCTGTCTCACCGCCTCGGACCGCGCTGCCCTGGCCTCAGCCTATCGCTTCCTGCGGCAGGTCGAGCACAAGATACAAGTGGTGCACGACCGCCAAACGCATACTCTGCCTGGGTCTGAAGAAAAAATGCGGGCATTGGCGCGTCGCCTGCGTGGTGCGGGCAAGACCGAAGCGGCAGAAGATGCCCTGCGCGTTTTTCTGACGACCCTCCAGGATCATACTCGCGCTGTCCACACGATTTTCCGCTCTCTTTTTCGCATCCCTGAAGAGAGCTCCGAGGCTGACGGAACTGCAGAGCAGGCGACCATTGAAGCACTCTTCCACGAGTTGCAGCACCCGGAGCGGACCAAGCAGCGTCTGAAGCGACTTGGGTTTCGGGAACTGACCCCCACGTATGAGCGCCTGCATTTGCTGCACGATGGTCCTTCGTATGCGCCCGCCTCGCCGAGACGGCGCCAGCTTTTGTACGCGCTTGCCCCCACACTCTTCCACGAAGTGTGTCGCGCGGCAGACCCGGACCGGGCGTTAGCCTATATGGCGGATTTGGTGGCGTCGATTGGCGCTCGGTCGAGCTTTCTATCGTTATTGCGTGAGAATCCACAGACCTTACACACGCTCATCGGTCTGTTTGGCAGCAGTCCCTATCTGTCCCGAATTTTTTTACGACGACCGGAATTACTCGACAGCCTGGTCCGGGCCGACTTGGTCCACGTGCATAAGTCTCAAGAGCTGATGCACGACGAGCTTATGGCCCGCATTGCGGGTGCTCCGGAACTCGAGGACCGACTCGATATTTTACGTGAATATCGAAGTGAGGAGTTTCTGCGTATTGGCATTAACGACATCAATGGCCAGCTCGATTTCCCGTCAGCGAGTGCCCAACTGTCAGACCTTGCGGAAGCCTGTCTCCATGGGGCGTATGAGACCGCCCGCTCGGCGCTGTTAGAGAAATTGGAGCGGACAGACCTGCCTGGCCGGATTGTTATCGTGGGCATGGGAAAGCTGGGCGCGCGCGAGTTAAACTATAATTCGGACCTGGACCTCATCTTCCTGTACGAGCCAAGTCCCGCCTCACCGGACGAGCAGGACAGGACAGACTCCGCCGCGCAAGAAATTTTTGCGAAATTGGTACAGCGCTTGATTTCCATTCTCCAGGTCCAAACGCGTGAGGGCGCAGTGTATAAAATTGACACTCGTTTGCGTCCCTCCGGCCGCGCCGGTTCGCTGGTGTCTTCTATGGCAGCCTTTACCCGCTATCATCAGAGTCAGGCGCAACTATGGGAACGGCAAGCGCTCATTAAGGCGCGTGCCGTGGCGGGAGATAGCGTCCTTGCGGTTCAGGTCAATGCCTTGTTTGAGCACTCTGTCTATAACAAACCAATTCTGGCTGCCGACGTAGCTGAAATTCAGCGCTTGCGCGGCCGTATGGAACTCGAGGTCGCCGGGGAGACAAACGAGCGGTTTAATATTAAAACTGGTCGGGGTGGTCTTGTAGACGTTGAGTTTCTTGTACAGATGTTACAGCTCCGCTATGGTTATCACCTTCCTGCATTGCGGCAGAGGAATACGCTCACTGCCTTGGACGCCTTGCGGGCATGTCAGGTGCTCTCTGGTGAAGAGAGTCGGGTGCTCAGGCAGGGCTACCAGTTCTTGCGTAAGCTGGAAAATCGATTGCGTATTGAACGAGACCAGCCTGTTGAGGCGCTGGAAAATAATGCTGAGCAGTTGACGGCGCTTGCTCGGCGGATGGGCTACGACGGGGCCGATGCGGGCTCGTGCGTATTGGCCGAATACCACACGCAGCGGGAAACGATCCGGGCGTGCTATAGTCGTCTGTTTGAAAGAGAACAGGGAGATCTGTATGAGGGAAGAGCCAGGACAATCGCCCCCTGAAGAGGCGGTGACTGAAGAGAGCTTTGCGGCCCTACTCGAACGTGAACAGACCGGGCCTGCGTTGAGCAGTGGCCAAGTTGTGAAGGGCCGGGTCATTCTCATTAGTGTGGATAGTGTCTTCATCGATGTCCGGGATAAAGGTGAGGGGATTATTGACCGTGCCGAGCTCGAAAACGAGCAAGGCGAGCTTGACATTACGGTCGGAGACGAAGTGGAAGCAACGGTTCTCTCAACAGAGGGAGAACTCCGACTGTCACGGAAATTGCTCAAAGGCGCCCAAGCCCAACAGCGCTTGGCACTCGCCCTGGAGCATCAATTACCGGTTGAAGGAACCGTGACCCGTGAGACCAAAGGTGGATATGAAGTGCTGGTCGCCGGGATGCGTGCATTTTGTCCCTTCTCTCAGATGGGGCTCCGCCGTCCGGATTCGCCCGAGGCGTTTCTTGACCAAACGCTGGAGTTCCATGTCATACACTACAGCGACAGGGATATTGTCCTCTCCCGTCGCCAGCTCCTGGAGGAACAAGCTGCGCGAGCCGCGGAAGAGACCCGGCGGAAGCTCGTCCCAGACGCAGTGCTTCCCGGAACAGTCACCTCTCTCACTCATTTTGGCGCATTTATTGACCTTGGGGGAATACAGGGTTTAGTGCATATCTCCGAGATTTCGTATTCGCGGCTGGGAACGCCGGACGATCGACTCAGCGTTGGCGAAGCGGTCACGGTCAAAGTGCTCAAAGTTGAGGCGGAAACCGGTAAGGTTGCACTGAGTCTGAAAGCGCTTGAAGAGGACCCCTGGACGACAGCGATCGAGCAACTGCGTGAACGCCAAGTGGTGAGCGGCCGTCTGGTTCGGATGACGGACTTTGGCGTCTTTGTCGAACTCTTGCCCGGCGTCGACGGACTACTGCACGTGAGTGAGATTCCGCGCAGCCAACAGGGAGCATTGAAGGAGGCGGCCGTCACTCACGAAGAGGTGACTGTGCTGATTTTGACAATTGACCCCGAGAAACGGCGGATTGCCCTGGCTCTGGCCCCGGAAGGACTCGCTCCGGGCGACCGGGCCGAAGAGGTAGCGCTCGCCGCCGGAACCGTCGCGACCGGAGCGGTTGAGCGCGTTGAGTCGTTTGGGGTCTTTGTTCGGCTTGGCCCTGGGCAGATGGGGCTGATTCCCAATGCGGAGATGGGGACGCCGCGTGGAACGGATCACCGCAAAGAGTTTCCGCCTGGAACTGAAGTGAAGGTTGCCGTGCTGGCAGTCGAAGAAGAGGGGAAACGAATCCGCTTGTCTCGCACCAAGGCACGCGCGCATGAAGAGCAGGCTGAAACACAAGCCTACCTGGCGTCAACGCAACAACCGCAGTTCGGGCTCAGCCTGGGCGATCTCTTGCAGCAGAGCAAAAAGAAAGAATAGACAGCGTACGATATTGGGAGACGCCCAGCCTACGAATGTTGTGAGAGGCTGGCCCGCAGCCGCCGCACGCCCTCGCCCGGTCCGCCGGCTGCCCCAAACACGGCCGACCCGGCAACAAGCAGAGAGGCTCCTGCGGCCACAACTGACGGAGCCGTTGTGGCGTCAATGCCGCCGTCAATTTCAATCGCTGCCTGGGCTCCGCGTTCCTGCAGGCGTGCAGCAAGGCGACGGACCTTCTCTACACTCGAACCAATAAAGCGCTGCCCGCCAAAACCGGGATTCACGCTCATGATGAGGATCTGGTCAACGCTGTCGAGCACTTCTTCCAGCGTCGTAATCGAGGTGCCGGGATTCAGGACCACGCCGGCTTGCTTGTCAAGCTGTTTAATCTGCTCAATGGTGCGGTGCAGATGCGGGCAGGTTTCCTGGTGCACCAGGATGATATCAGCCCCGGCGTGCGCAAAATCGGCGATATAGCGTTCGGGCTCAACAATCATCAAGTGGACGTCGAGCGGCAAGGTCGTACTCTTGCGGGCCGCCTCGACAATAAGCGGCCCAATCGTGATGTTTGGCACAAAACGACCATCCATCACATCGACGTGGATACGACTGGCCCCAGCCTGTTCGACTTCGGCAATTTGTTGTCCGAGGCAGCGAAAGTCAGCAGAGAGAATTGAGGGGAGAATGTGTACGGTTGCCATGCGTGTTTCTCGCTGCAAAGACATACCACACGAGCCGGAGCGTGACTATGGAATACGCGGCAGCGGACGGACGCTTACCGTTTCGGCGTATAATGGATAAGATACTGAAGCCGCATGAACGAAGCCACCGCCCGTATCAAGATCAACACATTGCTCGAAAAAGCCGGGTGGCGGTTCTTTGCCGACGGCAACACCCCCGCCACTATCCGCCTTGAGCCCAGCATGACGCTCTCGCCACTCTTTCCCTTGACACTCTCCCAGCCGCTCAGTATCGTTTCGTCCACATGGGCGTTGCGGATGAAATCGTTGCCATCGTGGATGAAAACAATAGCGTGGTTGGCTCCGCTCCGCGGAAGGAAATGCGCGCCAAGGCACTGCCCCATCGGGCCACGTATGTGCTGGTCTTTAACTCGCACGGCCAACTCTATGTCCAAAAACGGACCCTGACCAAGGATGTCTTTCCCGGCTATTACGACCCGGCCGCAGGTGGGGTTGTGCTGGCGGGCGAAGAATATGAGCAGGGCGCGGTGCGCGAGGTCGAAGAAGAGATGGGTGTCCACGGAGTGCCCTTGACGCCTCTTTTTCAGTTTTATCATCAGGATGCCCACAACCGGGTGTGGGGTGCAGCGTTCTCGTGCGTGTACGATGGCGCAATCGTCCTGCAGGAAGAAGAAGTCGAGAGTGGCGCGTTCATGTCCGCACCTGATATTCTGCGCATGGCCCAGACCGAGCCGTTCACACCCGATGGCCTGTACGTGTTGCAGCGCTATCTGGCTGAGTGCCGGACACAGGACGGGGCATGAAATTCGGACTGATTTTCACCCTCCAGGACCCGCCCCACGGAGAGCACCTGTCCCGGCTCTATGACGAGGTGTTTGCCCAGGCGGCCCTGGCCGAGGAGGCCGGCTTTGAGTTGTTTCTCCTGCCGGAACATCACCAGATGCCGGACGGTTATATGCCGGCGCCCCTTACCTTTGCCGCGGCGCTGGCAGCACATACCAAGCACGCACAGATTGGCACCGGCATCCTCCAACTCCCGCTGTATCACCCGCTGCACGTTGCAGAGCAAATTGCCGTGATCGACACGATTGCCAAAGGGCGCTTTATCCTTGGCGCGGGCTTGGGTCTGGTCGAGCACGAATTCAAGGCCTTTGAGATTCCGCTCTCTGCCGCGGCAACGCGCTTTACCGAATCGGTTGATCTATGGCACGCCGGAGCAGGTCGTGACCGAACTCAAACGCTACGAGCACGCCACAGGCTGCCGGTATATGATTCTCATGCTGCGCTGCCCGAGCGGTCCCAGCCACGCACAGACCATGCGCTGTATTGAGCGCTTCGGCACAGATGTCTTGCCGCACTCTGCATAAGAGAGGAGAACCCACCATGCCGAACGGACACGGATTCATTGACAGAGATGCCCATATTATCGAACCCGAAGATATGTTCGAGAAATATCTGGATTCCAGATATCGCTCGGCCATGCCCAAGGTGTGGGCCAATTACCGCGGGGAGCCGCTCGGCTTTGGTTTTGAGGTCAGAATTCCCAACCCGGATGGGGGCGAATATCTGATGCCGTTCGGACGCGACCCGCTGAGGAATCCCGCCCAGGCCGATGGCAAGCCGCATAGCGGAGCGCAAGAAGCCGGCGAACGCGTTTTTCTGCCGGGGCATGCCGCCGGTCGAATATTTCAAACGCCAGTGCTATATCTCAGCCGATCCTGACGATCCCGGTATTCGGCAAGTCATTGACGCCATCGGCGATAATAATATCGTCACCGCAACCGACTTCGCCCATCCCGAGGGCCGGCAGTACGCCTGGGCGGTCAAGGAGATGATGGCCTTGCCGGGCGTGTCAGATGACAGTAAGCGCAAGATCATGTGGGATAACGCCTTGCGGCTGTATCCCATTCAGCCTGACGAATAAGGAGGACGACCATGGGCGAACTCACTCGGCTATCCGCAACAGCAGCGGCAAAAGACCTGACCAGTGCCATTGAGCGTGACGGCGCGGTGATCGTTGAAAATCTCATCGATGCAGGGCAGGTACAGGCGACCCTCGATGATTTGATGCCGCACATCGAGGCCACCCCCACCGGCCCGGATGACTTTGCCGGCCATCAGACCACACGCACGGGCGCTTTGGTGGCGCGCGCTCCGGCCTGCCGCGCGCTCGTTATGCACCCCAGCATCATCGGGACGTGCAACGAGTTCCTGCTGCCCAACTGTGCCCGCTACCAGCTCCATCTTGCCCAGGTTATCCGCCTCATGCCCGGACAACAGAAACAGCCCCTGCACCGTGATCGTCTGGTCTGGGGCGATTATTTGCAGGGGGTTGAGCCACAGCTCAACACGCTCTGGGCACTGACGGATTTTACATACGAAAACGGCGCCACCCAGGTTGTGCCCGGCAGCCCTTCGTGGCCCAAGGACCGAGAAGCAAAAGAAGAAGAAGTCCGCTATGCAGAGATGTCGCGCGGCTCTGTGCTGGTCTATTCAGGGACAGTCATTCACGCTGGCGG
The DNA here is from genome assembly GCA_963664395.2 of Binatia bacterium. GTDB lineage: Bacteria > Desulfobacterota > Binatia > Bin18 > Bin18 > Bin18. The sequence goes on from OY761159.2 coordinate 2,489,159, forward strand.
TGCAAACAACAGCGCCGCGGACCGGGTCGGACTGAATATCACCTATTCGCTCGGCTGGCTGCGTCAGGAAGAAAATCAATACCTCTCCTGCCCGCCGGAGATCGCCAAGGATTTGGACCCCGCCCTCCAGGAACTCCTCGGCTATACCATGATGAGTTACGCCCTCGGCTACTTCACCCCGCCCGACCCGGTCCGGGGAGAGCCGGGCATCCGCCCGCCGGAATTTGCACTCGGCCGTCGGCCACGGAAAAACAGGCGGAAACTTCAGGCGCCCGAGGATTTGGCTGATTCGGGTCCCGCCGGCTGAATCCGGGCAACAGGCAATGACTATCTGGGGGAGTCCACGATGAGCGATTCGGCACTGCAGCCCGTGTACCCTCCGGTCTATCCGCATGATCCGCTTGAGGAGATTGCCCACGACGTTTTCATGGTCAGGGGCAGCATTAAAATGAATGCCCTCATACGCATCTCACGCAATATGGCCGTCATCCGCCATGCCGGTGAGCTGACCCTGGTCAACCCGGTCCGGTTACATGCTGCCGAGGAAGAGAAACTCCAGGCGCTGGGGACGATAAGACACATCATGCGTCTCGGCCCTATGCATGGTCTCGACGACCCGTATTACGTCAACACATTTAAGGCCGAATTCTGGTGCCAACCCGGTGGCAGCATCTATACCCAGCCCAGCATTGATGTCGCAATGCGGCCCGACGACCCGCTTCCCTTTCCGGACGCGGAGTTGTTCTGTTTCAATGGCACGTTGCAGCCCGAGTCGGCGCTCGTGCTGCAACGCGGGAACGGCTTGCTCCTCACCTGTGACGCGATTCAGCATTACGACGACTATAAGCATAACAATCTGCCGGCCCGGCTGATGTTGCCGTTGATCGGCTTTCCAAAAACCACCCTGATCGGCCCCATTTGGCTGAAGCGCCTGACACCCGCGGGAGCATCCCTCAGGCAGGAATTCGAGCGGCTGCTAACCCAAGACTTCGATGCCCTCCTGAGCGCCCACGGCAGTTTTCTGGCCCACGGGGCGAAGGCAGCGGTACGGGCCGCCGTTGAGCGCGCCTTTCCGGATGGATAAGGACGGCGGTCGCCTGACCGTTTACGAATCAGGCAGGAGCGTATACGCCCGCTCTGCATACGGAAAGTCTTCGAGTTCAAAGTTGGGCTGTTCATAAGGCAGGTGGCGATTGATGTAGTAGGCACGAATCTCTGCGATTTTATCCCCACGGAAGATATACCACTCCGCCCCGCGTATGGCCTCGGCTTTGCCGGTTGGCGGCGTCCAGGTCATAGTCCATTCGATGACGCATTCGTTCCCTTGGACAATCGCATGGTCACATGTCCAGGTGGCCTGAATGCGCGGCTGCATCCTGGCCCAATAGGCGGCGAGCGATTCTGCGCCTCGGATGGGGGCGTGGTGAGTAAAGTAGTGGACAACGTCAGCGCTAAAAGTCGATTTCATCAGCTCTGCGTCCGCTGTACTACAACCGTGATAATACTTTTTTATGGTTTGTACGAATGGATGGTCTTGAGACATGGTCTTCCTCCCGTGCGTACAGCCAGCGCTACGCGGTCTGGCCTACACGCAGACATTCCACATGCCGGACAGCATCCGTGTCCGGCTCCTCCCGTGGCTGCAACTCTTCTAACTGCTCCTTCAATTCTTCGCGCATCCGCTCCTCAAAATGTCCCGCACACATGGCCATACCAAACAACAGCAAGAGCAAAAGCGCGCCGGCGCCGACCAGGCAGCCGACGCCCATTTTTATCCCCCGTATAAAGTCTGACGGCATACGGCTTCCCGCTGTATCACAGCGTAGTAATGGGTAGTTTCACCGCACTAGGTCACAGAGTCGAGGACTCCCACAACGCCAGTCCTCGCTCTACCGCACTTTCGATCCAGTCCCGAAAACGCAGCTCTGTATCAGCGATGTCCTCTTTGTAATTGATCTGAAATACCTCGTCGCAAAGAGCCGTCTCTCCTTCTGACTCAGAGCCGCCATCATCCGTTGGCACCCGCTGAAACCAGGTGCCTGAGCAAACCAGGACGCCCCGGAATTCATGTCCGATGCAGTGAAACGTAATCAGAATGTTGCCTTGGCCGCCCCCTCTGGCAATCAGGCGCACCCAGGATCGATAGTCTCTCGTATTCGCGTAGTATCCTAGCTGTTTGGCCGTTGAGACAATCTGGCGTTGAAAATAGTGGCTTCGTTCGCCCCGGTTTCCCTCATCATCAACAGAAAAGGTGAAGTCGTGATGGTCGCTTAAGGCGTCCTCAAGTGACGAACAGACTTCGTTCATCCTTTCTTTCGCAAGTGTATGCAGATGCTCGGCGTTCGCCATCGCGGCTCGCCACTCTTGAACTAAGGCATCTCGTCGTTGAGCCAACCGCTGGCCGATTGCCTGGATGCGAGCATTGACGCGGATGTCTTTCTCTAAGCCACGAGCTATGCCAAGAGCGTTGACGAACTCCCGCTTTTGGAGCCCAGCAAAGAACGAGACGAGCGGCTTCAGATTGCCACGGTCGGCTTCCTCGAGTGCGCCGATATATTTGTCGCGTTCGCTGTCTCGAACGACCAGCGGTAGCCAGTCGGCCTTAACGAATATCAAGGTGGCAAGGGCTCGCGCGATGCGTCCGTTCCCATCCTGGAATGGATGGATTTGAGTAAACCGGTGATGAAGCCATGCGGCCTCGACTTCTGGCGCAACATCGTGATGGTTCCGGTGCAATTCGATCAAGCTGTCCATTTCCGACGCAACCTGCTCTGGAGGACAATAAGGGTGAATAGTCCCGTCGGGGCGCGTGGGATTGTTCGGTTGTCTCTTGTAGTCGCCACGAATGAGCGGTACTTGCACCTTACGGCCGGACGGGTCTCGTCCTTCGACAAATTCCTGGTGGCGGGTGAATACTTGATGCAGCTCTTTAACATAGCTTGTTGATAACTGACGATCTCCTTTGACAAATGCGAAAACGCTCTCAACCGCATTTTCTTGATCGTCGATCATCGCCACAATATGTCCGGGATCGTCCGCGACGTGACGAGGAATAAGCGCTGCGTTTACGCCGCGTTCGATCATCAATTCGGTAATACCGTGGTCCAGCGTGTAGAGCCGTTCAATAAGACCCGTTTCTATTGCCCATTCACGTTTAAGGCGCTCCGTGAACTTGCTAATGTTGTCAGACTCGCTCAGCTTGGATCGTTGCTCAACCCAAACGCCCGAAAGGGCACGCAGTTCCTTATCGGCCAAACCCTTTGGCTCGGTCTCGTAGTCGAGAATCGGGTACCACTCCTGGGACATGCTTCACCTCTCCTTGTTAGGATAAAAATAGGGCAGGCAGCCGGCGCCCATTTTTATCCCCCGTATAAAGTCTGACGGCATACGGCTTCCCGCTGTATCACAGCCGGAAACGGGCGGGAATAGCGAGGCCGGCTTGACGGGTAAGGAGTGTCCTGGGAAGCCTCGGACGAACTAACCGAGTGGGCGGGGCAGGCGAGTTCCTCGCGTTGCCGTCAGCCTGAGCGGCATGGTAGAAAGACCCCCGATGGGGAGACGGACTGGAGTAAGGAATTCCCGTGCAACGCGCTCAATATATTCTCGCTCTTGATCAGGGCACGACCAGCTCACGCGCCATCCTCTTTGACCGGGCAGGCACGCTACACGCGATTGCCCGGAAAGAGTTTACCCCGCTTTTTCCTCAGCCCGGCTGGGTGGAGCAGGATGCCAATGAGATGTGGTCGTCTCAGGCAGCGGTCATGACGGAAGTCCTGGCTCGGGCGGGTCTGTCGAGCACGGATGTCATCGCCCTGGGCATCACCAATCAGCGCGAAACAACCATCGTCTGGGACCGGGAAACGGGCCAGCCGATTTATCCTGCCATTGTCTGGCAAGACCGTCGCACCACGCCGTTGTGCAACACACTGAAGCAACAGGGTCTGGAAACGTTTTTTCGAGACAAGACCGGACTGGTCATCGATCCCTATTTCTCGGGTACGAAAATCCGTTGGATCTTGGACAATATTCCAAACGCCCGCCACCGGGCCGAAGCCGGCCGGCTGGCCTTTGGCACCGTTGATTCCTGGCTCGTGTGGAAGCTGACCCAAGGGAAGAAACATATCACTGACGTAACCAATGCTTCACGCACCCTGTTGTTCAATATCCGGACGGGAGAGTGGGATCAGGAACTACTCGAAGCGCTCGACATCCCCCGCCAGCTCCTGCCCGAGGTGCATAGCTCCAGCGAAGTCTACGCAGAAACGTCAACAGATCTCCTCGCCACGGCTGTCCCTATTGGCGGGATTGCCGGCGATCAGCACGCGGCATTATTCGGCCAAATGTGCACGACGCCCGGCATGGTGAAAAATACGTATGGCACGGGCTGCTTCATGCTCATGCAAACCGGAGAGAGCCCCGTTGCCTCTCGGAACAATCTGCTCACCACCGTGGCGTGGTGTGTCGATAACCGCACGCAGTATGCGTTGGAAGGCAGCGTCTTTATTGCAGGAGCCGTCGTGCAGTGGCTGCGTGATGGACTGGGCATTATCACGTCATCTTCAGAAGTCGAGACACTCGCGGCAAGCGTCCCGGGCACAGATGGTGTATATCTCGTTCCTGCCTTTTCCGGCCTTGGCGCACCGCATTGGGACCCATACGCGCGCGGCGCACTCCTCGGTTTGACGCGCGGATCGACCGCGGCCCACATTGCCCGGGCTGCGCTCGAAAGCATTGCCTATCAGTCCATGGATGTCCTGACGGCCATGGAGGCAGATGCGGGTATCCGGCTCACACAGCTTCGCGTAGACGGCGGCGCAACAGTGAATAATCTGCTGATGCAGTTTCAGGCAGACATACTCGGCGTTCCGGTGGTTCGTCCGAAAATTGCAGAGACAACCGCGCTGGGGGCGGCCTATTTAGCCGGCTTAGCGGTTGGCTATTGGAAAGACCCCGGCGAGATTGCTACCCAGTGGCAAATTGATCACGTTTTTGAGCCTGCCCTGTCGCCAGAACGCCGAGAGGAACTCAGGGCCGGCTGGACGAAGGCCCTGGACAGAGCAAAGGATTGGGCAACACCGGATACCTAAAAGGAGAGGCGCACTGTGACGGACGGTTCATGTCCGTCAGGCCGCTCCGCGCAGCGCCTCCCCTCCGGTGGCTCAAAGTACATAATGCCCTTTACGGTGGGGTGGGTACTCTACAATCCAGAACACAGCCCGGCCCGTGTCAGCCGTACTAACGCCTCCGTAATCACCGGTGTCCGAATTTGCCGGCGCCAGCTAACACGGTTCCGGGCGGAAGGCCTACAACGAGGAACGGCTTGCGAGCGGGAATCACGGCATCAGGCAGATGCTTATGCTGTGGAAAACTCGACAGTCCAGGAAAGTGAGGCGTACTGTCATAACGAAAAATCAAACGGTTGTGTCCATCCTGACAGTGATAGCGATAATCGAGCGGAACGAGAGTATTTCCTTCGACTACGACGGCTTCATTAATTTCTAACAAATGCCCTTGCTCGAAGCGAAGACGCATCCGTAGATTGACCCGCTCCGATGTCACAATCTCCTCAATATAGCGTTCAACGTAAGCATTGCCGCACTAGAGAATCGTCCTCTCAATCTTCTCCAGATAATCGGCGAGAGCTTCATGCAACATCGTGCAGGCTTTTCTCTAATTTCCGACGAAGTGCCAAATAATGGCGGTAATCATTCGCCCACTCCACAAACACAGCGTCATCCGACAGTTTGCCCCGGCTGTACCGATCAAAGAACTCCTCCGAGTCCATCTGCTGCTGGCTCTCATAAGTGCTCAGCCGTTTCGTCACTACTACCAATGCGTCAAGGGGTGAGGTGTATTCGATTGTTTGTTTCCGCATCATTTCACCCGATATCCCCATCCCCTCTTGGGAGGGGTGCCGAAGGCGGGGTGGGTTCTCTACGGCCCAGCACACAGCCCGGCCCGCGTCAGCCGTACTAACGTCTCCGTAATCAGACGCACCGCTTCTTCAAGGTCTGCGTCGGTCGTGCCAAAGCCGAGGCTGAAGCGGATTGAGGATTCCGCCTCCTCACCACTCAACCCGATAGCCCTCAGAACATGCGACGGCTCAGGGATACCCGAGGTGCAGGCAGAACCAGTCGAGGCCGCGAGGTGCGGCTGTAAAGCGCCGAGGATGTCATACGCCGAGAAATCGGTGAACCGGATATTTGCATTGCCGGGATGACGGGCCTGCCCTTGAGGGCCATTCAAGGCTATCGGCCACGACAGACGGTTGAGCATGTCAACAAACGTATCGCGACGCCGGCATAACTGCGCCCGCTTCTCTTCCGCATCAGCAGCGGCAAAGATATCTGCCGCTGCACCCATCCCGACACAGAGCGGAACCGGGACCGTGCCCGAACGCAGCCCGTTCTGCTGCCCGCCACCATAGATCAACGGTTCGATTTGATCCTGAAATTCGCGTGAAATATAGATGGCTCCAATGCCTTTCGGGCCGTACATCTTGTGCGCCGAAAGGCTCAGCATATCGGCGTGGCTCGCCATTGATCCCATATTCATGGCAAGGGGTGCCTGCGCTGCATCGCAATGAAAAACGGCTCCGTAACTTCTCACCAACTCGGATATTTGACCAATGTCTTGAATCGTCCCGATTTCGTTATTAACCGCCATAATCGATACGGCGAGAACATCATCGTTCAACGCTTCTTCCAGAGCCGCCATTTCCACAAAGCCCTCGGCGTCAACCGGGATCAGTTCCACCGCGAAACCGAACTGCTCTTGTAAAACTCTGGCAGCAGCCAGCACGCATTTGTGTTCGATAGTGCTAACCAGAATGCGGCGGCGCTTACCCCCGACGGCCCGGCGACCCAAGCCGAGCAGAGCCAAGTTGTTTGACTCGGTTGCTCCTGAAGTGAATATGATTTCATCGGCGTCCGCGCCGATCAGCCGCGCCACGCACGTGGCAGCTTCTTCCACGGCTTTTGCAGATTCCCAACCAAGGCTGTGATCCGACGAATGCGGATTGCCGAATAACTCCGCATAATATGGAGTCATGGCAGCCACAACGCGCGCATTGACCGGCGTTGTGGCCTGATGGTCAAAATAGAGGGTTTTACCGATTTTCATTGTTCCTGGGCGGATGCTCCCTTGAGACTACCATAGGGTATAGGATATGAGCTACACACGACCCGGAGGCTCCATCCGGCAACTAGAGGCTACATGGCACGCGGACCACTTTTTCAAGACGGCTACAAGCCGCAATTTTCGGGACACGAAACCTTTCCGCTCCGCTATGGATGGCTGAAGAAAGTATTCGACCGCGTCGCTGAAACCGAGAACGAGCCCGATAACAGAAACGCCTGTTGGGACGATGGGGCTATTGCACGCTTCGGCGTTGGCAAAAACATGGTGGCCTCCATGCGCCATTGGGCAAAAATGAGCGGAATCATTGAGGAGCCAACCGGTACAAGCACCGTTTGCCCGACAGAACTTGGCCGTATGCTTTTCGGGCCGGACGGGCTTGACCCGTATATGGAGCACCCCGCCACGCTCTGGTTGATCCATTGGCTGTTGGTGGCACAGCCCGAAAAAACAACCTGGTTCTGGACCTTCAGCCACTCCCCCGCTATGACCTTTGACCGGGACGGCCTTGTCAGGAAACTCGAACGCCTCGCCCAAGACCGCTTCCAGGACAAAGCTTGGCCGCGTATAGCAGGTCATACAATCAAAAACGATGTTGCCTGCTTTATTCGGACCTATGTCGCCCGGCAGACGACGGGAAAGATGAGACACGATGACGTGCTTGAATCGCCCCTGACCGAGTTGGGGCTCATCAAGTCTATCGGCAAACAAGACGGATTTAGTTTTGTGCGTGGTCCGAAGGCCACGTTGGGCGATGGTGTATTTGTCTATGCGCTCATCGACTTTTGGACGCGCTATTTCTCCAACGCAGCCACGTTGTCGTTTGAGGCCGTTGCCTACGCGCCCGGTGGGCCGGGCCGGGTCTTTCTGTTTGACGAGAACGATGTCGCCGACCGTCTTGCCGCGCTTGACGAGGTGACGCGCGGCAAGCTCAGATGGTCCGAGACAGCCGGGCTGAAGCAAGTGGTGCGCACTATCGATATTGGTGAAGAAAACCCGCTGTCCTATGTGTCGAGCGACTACCGCGAGCGTGGTAGGAAGGCGGCTTGATGGCACTACACGAACGGGTCCGCATAGAGCGTCGCTTTCTGAGATCGATTCGCATTGACGACGATCTAGGTGAATCCGCCGCGCTCGAAGGATTTGTCTGCCCCCAATCGTCTGCTGATGTCCTCATGACAATGGCGCGTCATGTCTCTGAAACGGGACACGGCGCATTCACGTGGACCGGTCCGTACGGAAGCGGGAAGTCAAGTCTTGTTGTTGCACTAAGCGCCTTGCTGAACGGCAATACGGGCCTGCAAAGTGAGGCGACTCAGGTCTTCGGGCAGAGTCTGACCAATACGATTTGGAACGCCTTACCGACCGGTCACAAAGGATGGCGCGTCATCCCGGTTGTTGGCAGACGTGACCATCCTGTCAGCGTCATTGGGGAAGCCGTTCAGAGCGCAGGGCTCGTACCGCGCCGGCCTCGCGGCGGCTGGACCGAGAGCAAGCTGATCGCCACACTGACAGCCGCGTCTGCCGAAAACCCCGAGACCCACGGCGGACTGATTCTGTTCATTGATGAGATGGGCAAATTTCTTGAAGCCGCCGCGCGGGACAGCTCCGATATCTATATTCTTCAGCAACTTGCAGAGGCAGCCTCACGAAGCAACGGGCGTTTCCTTATTGTCGGAGTGTTGCATCAGGCATTTGAGGAATACGCCCACCGGCTTTCGCGCGAGATGCGCGACGAGTGGGCCAAGATTCAGGGGCGTTTCATTGACCTTGTTGTAGACGCTGCCGGCGAAGAGCAGATCGACCTGATTTCCCGTGCGATTGAGAGTGACCATCATCCGAAAGAACCGAGCGAGTCGGCGTCCACGGTTGCCGCGATTGCGCGCCGCGAGCGCCCGAGTGAGGCTGAACGGTTTGCCTCCATATTGGCAGCGTGCTGGCCGTTGCATCCGGTTGTGGCCTGCCTGCTCGGTCCGATATCGCGCCGGCGTTTTGGTCAGAATCAACGCAGTATCTTCGGCTTTCTGAATTCATCCGAGCCTCACGGTTTTCAGGACTTTCTCAAACACGCTGGGGATAGCGAGCGGTACGGCCCGGATCGTCTCTGGGATTATCTGCGCGCCAATCTGGAGCCATCCATTCTGGCTTCGCCCGACGGACACCGCTGGGCTTCAGCGGTGGAGGCGCTTGAACGTTGCGAATCCACGTGTGGAGATGACCTCCATAGCAAGCTGCTCAAGACGATCAGTGTCATCGATCTATTTAAGGAGCGCTCAGGGCTGGTTGCGAGCTTCGAGCTGCTACGGAGTTGCTTTCCCGACACTTCAATCGAAGCACTTCAACAAGCCTTGTCCCAACTCGATACCTGGTCGTTCACAATTTTCAGAAAGTTTCTTGGCGCATACGCTATTTTTGCCGGAAGCGATTTCGATATTGACCGCGCCGTTCGGACAGCGCTTGACGATATCGACACAATCGATTTTCCGGTTCTGAAATCCCTCGCTGGATTGCAGCCGATTCTCGCCAAGCGCCACTATCACGAGACGGGCACGCTACGCTGGTTCGATGTGGATATCTTCCCGCTCAGCAATCTTGTTGAATTTACTTCTCGCTCCGAACCTAAAAACGGTGCAATCGGTCAATTCTTACTCGCAATAGCGACCGAAGGAGAAGACGAGGAACAGGCAAAAGATTTATGCCGTAAGGCAGCATGCCACGGCAACGCCTGGGATATCATTGTCGGTACTTCGAGCAGCTCTCAGGCCGTGGTGCCGCTGGCGCGGGAGCTGCTTGCGCTGGAAAGGGTCAGCAACGACCATCCCGAGCTGGCGGGTGATCCTGTGGCAAGGCGGGAAGTTGATGCCCGGCTTGCGGATATGCAGGCCCTTCTTGAAACGGAATTGCACAAGGCGTTCGATAATGCGTTATGGTTCCGCGAGCATTATCAGCCTACACCCTTACGGCAGGCTGAATTGAACACTCTGGCTTCCGAACTGGCCGATAGACGCTTCAGCCAATGTCCTCGACTGTATAACGAACTACTCAATCGACACAAACCGTCAACGAGTGCTATTACGGCACAGAATCACCTGTTACGGCGCATGGTCCAGAATGAAGGCGAGCCGCGGCTTGGCATTGAGGAGTTCCCCGCCGAGGGTGGGTTGTTCGTGTCCGTTCTTGAATCAAGTGGACTCTACGCACCGGAAGATAAGGGTTGGCGTTTCGTTTCACCAATGGAGACGCTTGATGATCCGTGCTTCCTTGCTCCTATGTGGGAAGCGGCGCTCGCGCATGTGAAAGCGCATGCTAGGCGTACCGTTGCCGTCTCTGAACTGTTCGACCTGTGGCGCAAACCCCCGTTCGGTCTCAAGGATGGGCTCATGCCGATTCTTGCCGTCGCCTTCGTGTTGTCTTACCGTAACAAACTGGCGGTCTATCGGGGCGGTATTTTTAGAGCGCGATTTGACGATGTGGATGTCGAGTATCTGGCAAAGAATGCGACCACCATACAGTTGCGCTGGATGGACCTGTCGGAGGGTTCCCGTAATTTGCTTTCCGGCATGGCGCAGGTCGTCCGCGATCTTGACGGCGCAAACACCCTTATTCATCTGGAGCCTATTGATGTTGGTCGCGGCCTGGTGGCGATCTACGATCAACTGCCGCAATGGACCACGCGAACGATGCACCTATCTGCGAACGCTGTGCGTGTCCGGGATATTTTCAAACGTGCGTACGATCCCAATGCGTTTCTGTTTGAAGACATCCCAGGAACGCTCGGTGAAGACGTAGCGCTGGCCACTAACCGGGATGTGCACCGGATCATAGCAAGCGTCCGAGAGGGGCTAGAAGAATTAGTCCGTGCCTATCCTGAAATGCTCAACCGCCTGCGCGATAGCATGCTTTCGGAATTGCAGGTCCCGAATGCCTCGCCGCAATCGCTGGCGGAATTACGAGACCGTGCAGAAAACATCAGGCAGCTTGCCGGCGACTTCAGGCTCGAAGCCTTTGTTGGCAGGCTCTCGCAGTTCGACGGTAGCGACGAGAGCTTTGAAGGGATAGCAAGTCTCGCGGCGAACAAGCCGCCCCGCGATTGGGTTGATCCCGATCTCGATCAAGCCGCCATTGAGCTGGCTGATATGGCGCAGAAATTCCTCCGCGCCGAAACATTCGCGCGTGTGAAGGGCCGACCGAACAAACGGCACGCTATGGCGGTCGTTGTCGGGACGGACAGAAATCCACGCCCGTTGCTAGAGGAATTTACTATCGCTGACGCTGACCGTGCTAGTATTAACGATCTTATCAACCGCCTTTCAGCAATCCTTGAAGAGGCAGACGATAGCATCATCTTGGCGGCGCTGGCGGAACTCAGCATACGCTACATGCAGAAGTCGCCTCCGCAACTGAAGGGGAAAGAGAGGGCCGCATCTTGACCACTGATATGGAACGGCACGTACTCGGTCTTTCCGGCGGGCGTGACAGTGCGGCACTGGCTGTCTACATGCGGCAGCAGCATCCCGCGCTCGACATTCAGTATTTCTTTACGGACACGGGCAAGGAGCTGCCCGAGGTATACGAATTTCTTGGGCGGCTGGAAGGTTTTCTCGGACAGCCCATATTACGGCTGAATCCTGACCGGGATTTTGATTTCTGGCTGAAGCAGTACAACGACTTTCTGCCCTCTCCGCAAACCCGTTGGTGTACCCGGCAACTCAAGCTGCGTCCGTTTGAGCAGTGGTTACGTCCAATGCTGCAAGCCGGCGAGACGATCTACAGCTACGTAGCGATCCGTAGCGATGAAGAATACCGGGAGGGGTATTCGTCCAAGAATGACAAGCTCATCGTTAAACTACCCTTCAAGGAAGCGGGTATCGACAAGCCCGGCGTTCTGGAAATTCTTGATGGTGCCGGGCTGGGCTTGCCGAAGTACTACTCATGGCGTACCCGTAGCGGCTGCACGTTTTGCTTTTTTCAGCAGAAGATCGAATGGGTGCGACTCAAGGAGCAGCACCCCGACGCTTTTGAGGAAGCCAAAGCCTACGAAAAGACTGCCGTTAAAAACGGCTCGCCTTTCACCTGGAGCCAAGGCGAGTCATTGGAAGAGTTGGAACGACCGGAACGCATAGCCCAGATCATGCAAGATCACGAACGACGCCTTGCGCGTAAACGCTCCAAGGTCCAGCCAAATCCATTAAGGCCGGACGGCGAGCCGTTGGATATAGATGATCTGTACGGCAAGGCAAAGGTGTGTTTGGCGTGTCATAAGTAATGAGTGGTCAGATAGTGCTAGACAACACCCATAGAATCAACAGGGACAGCACCTTGTATGGTCCCCCACTCCCCCTCGGACGCAGTCTGCCACTCCGGTACCCCTGCCGAATCCTCCTATGTCCTGCGCGCTGTCGGCCTCGGCCATGAAAATGCCTACGCGACCCCACGCATCGCCGCCGGCCGCACCACCGCTCACGCTGAGGCGGAACATGCTACGCGCCGTATCGAAGAAACCGTAGGCGTATTGCGAAAGTTATGGGCGCAAACAAGTTTTGGATCTGTGAGCGATGTTTGTTGATAAAGAAGCCGAAGTCCTAAAAGTCGATACGGAGGCGATAAAAATACGACTCTTGGGGGAACCCTACGTCGTTTACAATTCGTTTGGATATCAGGCGGTGGTCGATATTTGGCACATCAAGAAAAGACGGCAGTTTCGGTTGTATCTGTCTGCGAAGTCGCTGTCGTCACAGCTAGAGAAGATAAGGAATGCAAATGCGCTAGACTATTTTACAGGTATAGAATTTTGGATTAGTAAGGCATCTAATGAGCGGTCTTCAGCCTACGCACTGTCGGAGTAAAAACGTGCTGTTTCCAAATACATTCTCCGCGGAAATTCGAAAGTACGGAAAAAGGTTCACCCTGCGAAATATCTTATCGACTGCACAAAACGCGCTAGGCGTCTACATATTTCATCACAACCATAATTTCATTTATGTAGGGCAATCCATAAGAGTTAAAGACCGTCTTGTACGTCACTACAATGAATCTCACAATGAGGAATTAGCCACCTGGATCAAAGCGCTTGATGGTAATATAAAATTTACTATATTCTATAATACCCAAATTGACGACCTGGAGAGATCACTTATTTTTTATCTACAGCCCATAACGAACAGAGAACGATATCCAGGCTACATACCGAAACGCACCAAATGGAGGAAGACCCATGCCCAGTGTACATCCAGCAATGAGGGGAAAGTTTGGCTCCACCGAGTACTTCATGTTGACAATGAAGGCTGGGGATGTCGCTAATCAACTTGTAATTCCAAAGGATATGCCTGATTGGGGAGAACTCGAACTCGAAGAGCGTTTTCAGAGAGAGATCAACTACAATCGAGTGAGAAAACAGATTGCACCTTATCTTGCTAACGATCCGGATCGATTCTTCGGAGCGCTGATTATTGCAGTAATCAACCCGGAATCGATGGAGTTCGAGGCCATGGATAACGTATCTAGTAAGATACCCAAGCTCTATCAGACTGCGTCCAAATCGTTTGGTTTCCTGACGCTATCTGGCGGCGAAATGTTGGTTCCACTAGATGGGCAACATCGGCTCGCTGCGATTAAATTCGCGCTTTCTGGAAAAGATGAAAAACAAAAACCGATCCAAGAAATCAATCCAAATACTGAACTTGCCAACGACGACGTACTCCTAATAATGGTCAGGCATGATCCTGAGAAAGACAGGAGGATATTTAATAAGGTTAATAGATATGCAAAGGCCACAACCAAAGCCGAAAATCTGATCACTTCTGACGATGATATTATCGCAATTATTTCAAGAGAGATAATTGCGAATGAACTAATCGGAAGCCGTCTTGTCAACTACCGGAGCAATACATTACCGGATTCCGTTCACTATTTTACAACTTTATCAACGATATACGATGCAACGAAACATGTACTTGAAGAGCATTTCGGAAAGATCAACGATCAGGTATTACCAGACAATGCAAACAAAAAAATGTACGAAAACGTAGCGAGAGAATATTGGGATCGCCCGTTAAGAGGTGTGACTATTTATAACGCTGCTCTATCAGATAACACCGAAGGTGGAGATGAAAAGCGAATAGAGATAAGAAAAAGTTTGCTCCTAGGGAAGCCAATATCTCAATTATCGTTGATGCTGGCGATCATAAGACTGAAAAATGTAGAACAACCTGATGGATCAAGATTATCTTGGGAGATCATCCTAGACCGCATCAATAAAGTGAATTGGGAAATTGATAATCCAATGTGGCAAAGGATTCTGATGAACGGGGCTAGAATCGTTAACGGGAAGCAAGCTGCTGCCTTTGCTTCCCGATTTATTGCCTACTATATCGGAGAGCCTTTGGAGGAGACAGAATTGGATAATTTGAAAGATGTTTTTGCCAGCCATTTCTCTGAAGCCGAACGTATGAGTATCGGCCTTCCAGACAGACTGTTCAATCCCTGATTGCTCTGTGAAATTTGATCTTCCAGTATTTGAAATCGTCGGATTTCTTGGGTTCCGACCTTAAACGATAGAAGGGAATGTGCGGTCTGTCACGACGATTGGGCTTCGCGACAATAGCGAAATATCCACTGAATGTTTCCCTCAACGCGGGAGTGTATCGTACACGCCCGTCCGTGATAGCGCCGGACTCCACGAGGTCAATCACTGCCAATAGCAGGCAAGGTTTATGAGGACTCTCTCCGCCATGAGTTGCGTCGACGTTGAGATTGGCGAACATCCATAGATATTCTTGTAAATCAGGCATTGCTCACTACCGATTCCGCCTGAGAATGGAGGAGAGCCTAGCAGAAGATGCTTTGACATGCCACGTATTCTCGTACTGATGGAAACAAACGGCACTTCACCAGATGCTGAACAATCACACATCTAGGGCGTTTCACGATAGACTCTCGCCGTGCAGGGGGCTCCCGTCATGCCGGACGTGATCCGGCATCCAGCGGGCGGCTGGGGCTGGGGGTCTGGATTCCTGCTTCCGCAGGAATGACGGGCAGCTACACAGAATCGTAATGTGCTCTAGGCTTGGCGGAGTTCAAGCTCCAGGCGCATCCCGACAGCGGCTGCGGCGCGTTTCAACGTATGCAGCGTCACGCCTTCGTTCTCCGGGTCGGGCAACCGGTCGAGCTGAGAGCGACTGGTTGCCATGCGCTCGGCCATCCGTGCCTTGGAGAGGTTTTGCGTCTTCATCGCCGCCTCCAGCTTGTAGGCAAGCACGGACTTGATCGCCTGGTTCTTCGCGTCTTCATAGGTGCCGTCTTCCCGGAGTAAGCTTTCAAGCGTTGAGCCGAGATACGGGTTTTTCTTAGCCATGTCGATCGTGCTCCTTATCAAGCTGTGGTTGGCAGAACGCCTCGAACAAGCGGCCCCACAAGGCCAGCTAGTCAGACGGCTATTTTTGCGCACAGGATAAGGCTGCATGGACATCCGCCGCTATAACGGCCCCTGTTGGCCTTCAACCTCAGGCTTGCCGGGGAAGCGTTCGACCTTGATAGCGTTTTCCCTCTGTCGAGCCTGGGCGATATCGTAGCTGTTCTGCATTCGCATGAGCGTGTCCATGCCAACGCCGAAAGCCTTCTCGATGCGCAGAGCCATTTCTGGGGAAAGCGAGGAGCGCCCGTTCAGCAGTGCCGAGAGCGCAGGCCGCGTGACGCCCAGCGCCCTTGCGGCTTCCGTGACGGAAAGTTTCAGCGGCTCGATAATTTCGGTTTTGACAAACCCACCCGGATGAGGCGGATTCTTCAGCCTATAGCTTTTGGATGTCTCCATGGTTTTCACCCTTTCAGTCAAAGTATGGGATAGCCTAACGCACAGCCTGGCGCATCAGCCGGTGCCCGGCCAAACGGAGGCCGCGAGCGGCTAAGGCGATCTGCCAGCCCTCTCGGGTGCCGATTAACTCGGGCTTTTCGTACAGTCCCTTTTTCTCTTCTTGGCGGGTCAGGCGGGAGAATTTTTCATACAGGGGATGATCTGTGGAGATAAATGTTTCTTTCCGGTGCAAAATCGGCGGATTGGGTGAATCCTGGTAGTTGCGGTACCGAATCTTGAACGTTTGCAAGGGAACGATAAGGGAGCTGGCGAGAGCGGGATGCGGATCGCGCTCGAAGTCCGGGTAGGAGAGATAAGAAACGCGGGGTTTGTCTCTGTGCAGCTTGATAATGTTCGCGTTTTCGACAACCCCGATATATGCCCGCGCACAGCCTTCAAAGGCGCGCAAGATGGGCGGGAGGTGCGGCAGGGCTGATTCGTGAACGTATAAGGCTTCGCGCGTCAGTTTCCCAACAGGCGCGGTACGACACGCCTGATCGACCGCAGTACGATCACCGGCGGAGAAAAGGAGATCATCGGCGAGAGAGCAGGCGCGGCTATAGGACGAGAAAAACGCACGGACATCATGCTGTAAATCGCGGGGTAATTGCGTAAAGCGCGGGCGGCCCTCAAAACGGGAGAGCGCAACATACAGGAGAATATCCTGCTGACGCTCGGCTCGAATTTTACTCCACTCTTCATCGCCGGTGACGCGCCGGATGACGCCATACGCCCGTTTGAGACTCCCCAACGCCTGGCAAATGAGTTCCGTCTCCGGCAGCTCAGCGTCTTCCGGTAAGCGCCCGCGGGCCGTCAGAAATCCGATCAGCGGTTCCAAGATGTCTTTGTGTTGTTCAAACAGGACTTCGCTGAGACGTTGGCGCGGAACCGTAAACTGGCGTCGATACCGAGAGGCGGCAAAGGACTGGCGTTGCTGCGAGTCCCGAAACACATAGAAAATCCCCGGTCCGGCCGGCACGCTCGGAGTACCGAGAACAGTGTCGATCCACTCGCGTAATTCTTGCTGTTCAAAGAATTTCTGGAATGTCCCCAAGCGCGTAATACCGCCGTCGGTGTGGGGGGTCAGCGTAGCGAACGCTGTTTCTAGTGTGAGGCGGGCAGAGACAATCAGCACTTTCCGGGTCAACTCCCACGCCTGCCGGAGGGCTTCGGTGCGCTCGCGGGGGTTTTCGATCACGTTGACTACGTAGCCAAGATTCACAATATCGGCTGGAGTCTGCTCGTTGTCCGGGAAATAGGCCGGGTCCCAGCCCTGGCAGGGAATCTGCCGATGTCTGAGATGCAGAATATCCGTTCCCCGCCCGCAGCCATAATCAAAGACGGTTGTCTCTGGGGTGATAAGGCCAGCCTCAAGGGCGAGCCGGACCGGACGGGAGAGGTCGGTCCGGGTGATTGCGGTGCGATGTCGCTCAATCGTGGGCGCTGCCATCGGCTCGTCGGCTGCTCGTGCCATGAGTTGCCGAGCAGGGTTCTCCGGTTGGCCACTATAGTCCTGGTTCGGCGTGTGCTCAATATCGACCCGTGTCTCGTTGCCGAACCCCTTGCACACTTTCGTCCGGCTTGACTACAATGGCCGACTGAATTGAGGGTAAAAGGAGGAACTCGGAATGGCTAAAGTTGGACAAGTATTTGATGCGCTGGACGCGGCCCTAGTGCGTACGGATAAGGAAGAGTGGATTCAGAGCGGCGACGGGAATCAGTTCAAGGTGTTGCGGATCAGTAAAGAGACGGGTGCCTGGAGCGCGCTTATCAAAGCCGACAAGGGCCAGGTGAATCCGCCCCATACGCATTTGGGCGCGGCCGATTTCTACGTCATCTCCGGGGGCTTTGACTATCGGGGTGGGTCTGCCCGGGCCGGGGATTGGGTCTACGAACCGGCCGGTGCGGTGCACGAAGCAACCTCACATCCTGTTGATACCGTCTATCTGGCCAACGTCTATGGCCCGGTCGGTTTCCACGATGAGAAGGGCAATATCGCCCATGTGCTTGACTGGCGGGCGATTCAACTGATGGTTGATGAGGACAAAAAGAAGCGGGCGAAGACGAAGCGGAGTACGAAAAAGCGAGCGACAGCCACCAAAACCACTCGGAGCCGGAGAAAAGCCGCCTAAGCAGTAGTGCGCCAGGACCCCTGCTCACCGCAAAAGTGTGATGAGGTTGCAGAAAAGGGCTACGCCGGGTTTGTGTTGAAATAAAGGGGCGCTGGCAGGTTCTCAAACGAGGTCATTTAATACCTCGGTTCGGAGCGTCTGCCCCTCACTCCGATCCCGATTGTCCCGTGGCTGGGGGCATGTGCACGCCATCAAGATAGACTGCCACGGGTCGGGAAAGCGTCAGGAGATCGCGTTGAGGATCTGCGTCGAGAATGAGGAAGCTTGCGGCGTGCCCAGGGGCGAGGGTTCCAAGCCCGTCCCCGAAACCCCAAAATTGTGCTGGTATCGTCGTCCCGGCAGCGAGAATTGCTTGACTATCAAGGCCAGCCTTGCCCAAGAGTTCGAGTTCTTGCGGATTAATCCCGGCAAAGGTCGTATAGCCCATGTCGGTCCCGTACAGCACGGTGGCACCGCCTGCTCGCAACCGACGCAGGTTCTCCGCCGGCTCGGCTAAATCGGGGAACGCGGCCAGGGTGGAAATGACTGCGCGACCGGACCACGCTTGCACTGTCGTATCGCTGAGGGGTTCGGTTGGTGTATGCGCCAGAACATCAACCCCAGCCACCGCAGCCCGCCGGACATCAATATCATTGAGCGCATGCGCGACAACGCGCATGCCATATGAATGCGCTTGATCGACAATGGTCTTCATTTCCCGACCGCTTAGAATGGAGGGGTTTTTGGCCATTGAAAGGGCTCCCCCACCTGTTGCGTCGCCAACTGGTATCTTGATAACTCGAGCCCCTGCTGCATGCAGACGGTCCACTGCTTCTCGGGCAGCCTGAACGCCACTGATTTCCAATCCGTATCCATCGCTTCCCCAGCTCCGGGTTGGGTACCCGGTTATGGCTGTCACCATCGGGCCAGCAAGAATTGTTTGGAGCGGCTTAAGATCTTTTGTCAGGAACGAAACCGGAGCGGCCAAATCAACCGCCGCGGCGATCCCACCGCGAGCGAGCTCAGGCGCACTGAAGCGGTAGGCTAAATGGACGTGGCTGTCGATAAAAGCAGGCGCAAGATAACGACCGTCTGCGTTCACGGTACGGAGGGTATTGCTCGGCGCTGCCGAGGTAATCTCTTCGATTCGGCCGGCCCGAACAACCAGCGTTGCTTTCCCGTGGCCCACGATATGCCCGCCGACCAGCGCGAAGGTTGTTGTACTGTCTTCCTGAGGGGATACGCGCTCGTCAGCCAGGAGCGTGGACGACATCACCAGGGCACTCAACGCAATACATAAGACTGCTGTAGGCATATGCAAGAACCTCTGCCTTTCAACAGGACGTCTGAAGGGAGAAGCGAGAGTACGGAGGGATGTCAGCCTGCATACTCTCGCACAGCCAGCGGCCCCTATCTGCGGTCAATGAACACGCGCTCTTTGGCTATCCACATGGCTGAGCGTGGAAAATCAATAAAGTGGGACTCATCCTCCACCGCGATCTCCATTGCGCGCTTTGCTTCCGGGATGTTGGCCAGCGTTGCGAGGTCGGCGCGGCTGAACCAGGCTTCGGCATGGCCGGTGTAGGGTGGGGTGGTTGTCCCACGGCTGGCCCGCAGCTGGTCTTCGAGTTCGTCCGCGTAGTAGTGGACCTGGAGATAGCGCTGCATGCCCATGCCCTGGGCCACTCCTCGAATAACCGGGCCGTGGTTGGTGCGCCAGTACAGTTGCGCCTGTTCGAGGCTGAGACTCTCTGGATGGCGGAGACAAAAGAAAATTTTCACCAAGGGACTATATTCCCGCGCCACCATTTCTTCCGGCGTCGGGTTGACCTGCGGATACTCATAGTTGAACCACAGGGGCGAGTGGGCCAGATCGATGAAGCGCGCTTCATCCTCGACGAGTTCTTGTGCCGCCGCCTGACCGGCCGCGCTCCCAAAGGTTGAGGTGAGCGCCGCGCGGTTGGGCCACCACACTTCCGCCACACCGTCATAGGGTTCCTCCATGCCGCCGCGGGCTTCGGCAAGCTGGTCGTTGATAGGATCGTCCAAGGTGTGCACCTGCACATAGCGCAGGATATTCAGAGCGGTGGAACTCTTTGCCACCAATGGGCCATGCACTTCCCGCCAGTATTGTTGGAATTCGACCCGTGACATACTGGGCTTGCGACGCAGTACAAAGGTTAAGCGAATCATGGGGACCTCCTTTTTGCTCGGTCATGACAGCGGAGCGCTGAGTCTTCCCCGTCTGTAGTCACCGGGGCCGCCGTTGTCCAACCGTCGTCATAGCGCGTCGGACCGAGGCCGTAAAGCGTTGGACGACTCAACCCAGCAGGTCTTCATCACTCCGTATGTATGGGTCTCCCTCTGTACCGACCTCGGCTTGATTATTAGGCAGGCCGTTGCTCACCAGAATTGGCTGGTCGCCGGCTCTATCGAGATCATTGGCAAGCAGGCGGGCCGTGACCCTATTCTGGCTCGTTTGACTTTTCTCCGTTCCGCCTGCCCCCTGCATCACAATGGCCGGCGACTTCCCAGTGAGAACATTCCGAGAGAGTGTCGCAACGACCACATTTTCTTTGGTCTTCACGTCGTCCAGGCCGACCCCACCGACCAAACGGATCGCGTTTGTTTTCCAATCTGAAATCTCGTTCTGATCAATAACGACGCGACAGGTGTTATGCCGGGCCTCTCCCAGTGCCCCGTGGACTGCGATGCCAATCGGGCTGTTGGAGATCCTATTTCTTGAAATAAAGCCGGTCAGCTGACCGTGTTGAGGCACCTTCTCTGCGAGGGGAATGGCGGTCAGGATATTGATACCAAACTGTTTGTTGCCCCGGAGCGTATTGTCTGCGACGGTCAGCGCCTGTCGATTGGACGAAGGTCCAAAAGAACACGAAAACAGCAGGCCGCCCCGTTCACAATCTTCAATCGTATTGCGGAGGATGGTTGCATCAAAGGATACCGCGTCCTGTTCGGGGAAGAAACAGATGAAGGCGAGCCCATCGGCAAAGCAGCGGCGCATGATATTGTCGGTAATAGAGAGATGGTTGCGTTGTCCGAACCGGGCTTCCGCAAAAATATGATGGCCTTGGCGCGCGCCCGTTCCACGTGGCAAGCCTGGCTCAAACCGTTCCAGTCCATTGTCTGAAAAATCACAGTCTGTTATTACTGCGTCGGTCACGCCGCATAAGAAAATCCCGTGATCTCCGTGTTCACTGATTGTGCACGATCGGATCGTGACCGAGGCGGACGGGGGAACACCAATGCCGTGTCCTCCGCCCTTCGTTACGGTCACTCCGCCGAGACTTGCCCCATCTTTGAGGACGACAACCGACTGATCTGGCCAGATAGGATGAAAGGAAGGGGAGAAGTACCCTTCTCCGTCAATAATGCACTCCTCTCTATCAGCGCCTTGGACACGGATGCCAGGCGGAAGAGTTAACGGGAAGCGTTCCCCGGTCAGAGACGGAGAGTAATGTCCTGGCCCAACAAGGACAACATCGTTCGGCTGTGCCTGTTGGAGTGCATCTGAGAGTGAGCGCGTATCAGCACAAGCATCGTGAGGTGAGACAAAAATCGTCTTCATAGTCTTCCTCTGAATCTGTATACTAAATCCAAAAAACCGCTAAGTACCTATAAAAGCTAGGGAAAGGTCAAAAAAAGGCCCGGATGCTTGCATCCGGGCCTAGGGCTCAAGACGACGGGGTTCCCACACTCCAGGCGTCTCTACGTACCCAGCAGCCTAGCGAACTCCCCCCCCAGGGTCAATACCTGAGGCATCACAAAAAGCGCTATTTCTGTCAAATTTTGAAAGAACTGTTGAAGGAATTTAGAACATTCTGTTATTTTGGAATTCTTATTTTTAGCAACACCATTTTAAGTTGACGAACCCCTTGTTCCCAAAGGACTTTTTTTTGAAAAAACTTTTTCCAAAATGCTATTTGGCTATTGACGCTTTTTTGCTATTTTGGTAAAAAGCTGTTTCGGAATGAGCTCCGCCTAGGGTTCACGGTCAGAAATGGGGTTCCCAACCGAGAATGGAAACCGTTGAAAATGAACGCGAGCGGCGGCTGTGCTTGCCCGGGTTCCCTTTCAACTTTCCACACACACTCTGGACGCGGACGCTACTACGAAGTAGGCAGGATCGACACAGGAGTTGATCCGCAGGCGAGCAAATTCAAGAGAAGAAAGGCCCTGTGAAGGGCCTTTCTATTTTTCAGGTAGAAACCTATGGCAACTGACCCGACCGAAAAGGTTCCCAAGATAAAGGTCTCCAGCGCCTATCCAGGCGAATGGTATATTGTTGAGGTGGATGGCGGCGATGGTGGTTTATCTATGGAGCTGCGTCGTCCCGTTGGCGAGGAAGACTCGGATGTCTTCCACCTCAATATTACAACAACGGCGCGCCCCTTTGATGTCAAAAGCACACGTAATGGTGGAGAGACGCATACACACGAAGGCGCCCATGCTACCCAATTGACGTTTACCAGTCCCCAAGCGGTCTGGCCGGACTTCGTCCGTTGTATCCAGGCCCTCGCCAGCGTGTTTGACACGCTGGCAACCATACCGCTTGATCGTGAAAAGGTCCGCGAAAATCTTCTGAAGAAGAAATGACAGGCCTGAGCGACGGACCTTCGCCGTCCTACTCGGCCGCGTAGCCCTTTTGTGTCCGGACCACTACGTCAGGCCGGGTGCTTTCCACGCGGACACTCCGGTACTGATTTCCACCCCCCGAAGACGCATAGCCGATACTGTATTGGAAGCGCAGCTCACGCGAGATGGTCTGGGTCGCCGTATCAAGCACGGCTTTGCTGCCAACCACGTCCCGGGTATTGAGAAGGAAGTGGCGCCCGCCTGTTTCATCACTCATCCGCTGAAGCGTTTTTGAATCAACCCGCTCATCTCGCCCACCAACGACAACGCCAAATGGGCCGATGGTGAACCCGCCTCCACCTTGGGCGTAGCGCCGCTGCGGATTGCCTATCCCAATCGTATAAATAAGAACGCCAGAACGCCGCGAGACGTTAATCGTTTGCGTGAGGGAGGACAGGCTGGCGGTATCCATGCCGTCTGTCATCACAATGAGTGCTTTCTTCGGGTGTTTGCCCCGTTTCACCCGCCGCAGGCCGGTGAGAATAGCATCGTACAGGGATGTCCCGCCCCGTGGACGGAGTAAGCCGATGCCCTGTGCCAGGAGCATCCGACTGTCAGTGAAGTCTTGCACCAAAAATGGTTGCGCGTTGAATCCGGCCAGGAAGACCTCATCCTGGAGCTTAATCGAATGAATAAACCGACGCAGGGCGTGGCCGGCATGCGCAATCTTATTGTGCATACTTGCACTCGAATCTACGATGAGGCCCAGACTGACCGGTTCATTCTCGCCATTATTGAAATACGTAATCTCCTGGCGAGTATCGCCTTCATACACCACAAAATCACCGGGTTGCAGCCCAGGGATATAGCCGCCATTTTGATCCGTCACGGTGACTGTCACGAGTTGCTTGGGACGTGGGCGAATGGGCTGGGGGAGAGACGGAATACGCGCTTGCTGACTCGGAGGAGGAAGAGAGGGACGTTGGGGTTGGACGGGGATTTCAAGCACCTGCTTGCCGGAGGGACCCGGCCGTTGGGGGGCTGGAGTGATGGTCCGCTGCTCCGAAGGCGGGGGTTTCTTGCCTTGCCAGCCTTCGGTTTGAAGCGCCCTTTCCTGAATTATATCCTGCGTCACATCCTGCGTCACATCCTGCGTCACATCCTGGGTAAAAACAGGGGTCACACTCAGGAGGACAAGTCCTATCCCAAGCAAAATGCCAGCGAAAAGGGGGGTCTGGCGCATAATACGCATAATAGTCGCCTCTGTGTGCGACCTTAAACTCTTCTCTACACGGGAACAAGAGGGAATTGGGGGAATTGGGTACGTTGCGACCAGAGCGTCGTGAACCAGTCTCCTTGACCTGGGAAAAGCGAGCGCTTATGACGGTCCGACAGAACGGAGAGAGCTATGATTATTCCGCATCATGGTAGGACTCCTCAGATTGATCCCAGCGCGTATATCCAGAGGAGCGCTCAGATTATTGGCGATGTTCGGATCGGTCCGGAATCCAGCGTCTGGTTTAATTCGGTCGTCCGCGGCGATGTGTGCCATATCCGGCTTGGGGCACGGGTCAATATCCAAGACAATTCCACCATTCACGTCTTTAGTGGCGGAATCCCAACCATCCTCGGCGACGGTGTATCTGTTGCCCATAATGTTGTGGTGCATGCGTGTAGCATTGGTGATTTCACTTTAGTCGGCATGGGCGCTATTGTCCTGGATGGGGCTGAAGTGGGGAAAGAATGTCTCGTTGGCGCAGGGGCGGTCGTCACCCCACGGACGAAGATTCCGCCGCATTCGCTGGTGCTTGGGAACCCAGGCAAGGTGATCCGCTCGCTCACACCCGAGGAAGTTGAATCGCTCCACCGCTCGGCGAATAATTATGTCAGGTTTTCACGTGAGTATATTGAGCAAGGAATTGAATAGCGGCCACCGTCCAGGCCACCAAGCAGAGGATTGGTGGGTCTCTCTGGCAGAGTATTCGGGCAGGCCGGCGACAGGGCGTTATAGAAACCCATAACGGGGCTGAGAACGCCGGAGAGGCAGAAGCAAGAGCGCCCCTGCAACAAAACCGCCAACATGCGCCCACCACGCCACACCGCCTCCCATATGCACTGCCGAGGCGGCCAGGCCATTCACAAATTGGAACAGGAACCACAGCGCGAGAAAAATGACAGCCGGTACCGAGATGACTTGGAAGAAGAAAAAAATGGGAATGAGGGTCACAACACGGGCATGGGGGAAGAGAACGAAATAGCCGCCCATGACGCCTGCAATCGCACCGCTCGCGCCAATAACAGGAATGTGAGAGTACGGTCCGGTCAGATAGTGCAAATAAGTCGCAGCCACGCCGCAGCCAAGGTAGTACGCCAGATAGCGTCCTTTTCCCAAGCGATCTTCAACGTTGTCACCAAAAATCCAAAGAATCCACATATTGCCAATCAGGTGCAACCAGCCGCTGTGTACAAACATGGAACTGAACATAGGGCCGAAGCGTGTCGAGAGATTCCACGGCTCAGTTTCAGAGATGGAGAGGTAATGGGCGGGCACAAAGCCGTACAAGGCGAAAAATCGCTCCAGCCCCGTACCAAGCCCAAGCTCATACAGAAAGACGAGAACATTAAGACCAATACATGTGAGGGTAACAAGTGGAAGCGATTGGGATGGAATAGTGTCGCGGAGCGGAATCATAACACCGTCTCTTCCGTCTACAGTGTGCCAGAACGAACGGAAAAGAAAGCCTCCCCTGACGGGCAGTAATGTGTGACTCTCCCCACTACCGTCCTGTGTACGAGGTGGTAAGGTAACGGCATGCCGGATGTGTCTGCTCTCACGCTGCTCTTGAGCCTGTGCTTTCTGGGCCTGAGTGCCGGCCTCATTTATCTCCTGGGCAAGGTTTTTCTGGGGGGATTCCGGGCTTCCTTTGGCGGCCTGTTTGAACGCGCGGCTTTTCGCCGCCAGAGTCTGCGCTGTCAGAGCGGAGATGAGTTGCTTGAACAAGGCGACCTCGCTGGGGCTGCCCAGGCGTTTGGGGGTGCATTTTTTCTCAAGCCCATTCGTCAAGATTCGTCATTGCTGACAGAAGTTGGGAAATACCATACCGGCTTACTCAATCGTCTGCTGACTGTTGCAGATGAAATGGACACCGGACGCCCCCGCCTGCCCTCCTTGGCTGACACGGACCGTTTACTTGCCTCGCGCCTTGAAATCCAGCTCGACTCCTTTCGGGAACGGAATGGAGAGGGCCGTCCGATTCCTCCGATAGAGCCACGCCTTCAAGAGAACGAGCAGCAAATTCGGATTGCGGTTGACCACCTCCTGAGTGAGATTACCTCGTCCGGTCAAGAGCGAGTCGTGTATCATTAAAAGCCGAATCGGGCTGAGTCTGACGAAGCTGGCGCTTTGGGAGGGATCATGTTTGACATCGACGCTGTACGCGCGGATTTTCCAGGAACGACTCAACAGGTCTATCTGAATTCCGCTGGGATTGGTTTGCCACCGCGGTCTGCAACCCGGGCCGTCCAACACGCCGCGACCCTGCTCGGCCAGGGACCGGCTGAGATGGGGTACACCGCCTATTATCAGGCTTTAGGGACATCGAGCGTTCAGGCCAGACGGGCAGCCGCTCGGCTGATACGGGCTCAGCCCACGGAAATCGCCTTTACCGACGATACGACCATGGGGCTGAATATCGCCCTGGCCGCCGTTCCCTTTACTCCGGGTGACAATATTGTGCTGTGCGACTTGGAGTATCCGCAAGTGGCCATCAGCGCCGCCCACCCCCAAAAGCATCAGGCAGTTGAAGTCCGGGTGGCGCGTCATCGTGAGGGTAGTATTGGTGTTGATGATTATGCAAGCTTGATGGATAAAAACACTCGCGCGATTGTCGTCAGCTCGGTGCAATGGATCAATGGCTTGCGCATGGATCTGGCCGCGTTTTCACAGTTGGCTGAAGAACGGAGTTGTTTTCTGGTGGTGGACGCCATTCAGCAGTTGGGTGCAATTCCGCTTGATGTCTCAAACCTCCGCGTCGACTTTCTGGCCGCGGGTGCACAGAAATGGCTGAACGCGCCGTTTAACATTGGGCTCTTATACATCCGTTCAGGAGTCCAAGAGCAGGTCGAACCGGGATTGGCCCATGGTCTGTTCGCGCTTGCCGAGCCGCAAGAAGGATGGGTTCGCTATCTTGGCGACCCAGGGCTGACGCCCTTCCTGTCTCTTCCCTTCGCCGCCGACGCCCGCCGTTTTGAGGTCCATGGCATGCCAAAAAATCTTGGCACCGCAGGCCTGGCAGAGTCGCTGGCCTATGTGAATGAACTCGACACCGCAGCAGTGACCGAACATATTATGTCGCTGGGTGACTTCCTCATAGAAGAGCTGAAGCGCCGGGACATCAAAGTCTGGACCCAAGAGGCGCATGCGCTTCGGTCGGGCATTGTCACCTGTGAACCTTTTCCGGATGCAGAACGGGTCCACCAGCTTGATCGCGCTTTAGGAGCCCGGAAAATTTATCCGACCGTTCGGTATTGCTCCGGCGTCGGCGGGCTTCGGATCTCGATTCATTACTATACGAGTCGGGAGGATCTCGAATCGCTGTTGGCTGGCCTAGATGAGCAGATGAGCAGATGAAGAAGGCCGTATTCTTCGATGCCGCGGGTACGCTGTTCCGGGTGCATGGCTCGGTGGGTGAGGGGTACGCCCGTCTGGCCCACGAGTATGGCAAAGACGTCACCGTACAAGAGCTTGAAGCCGGCTTTCGGCGCTGCTTTGCCACCGCTCCACCCATGGCCTTTCCCGGTGTGGCAGTCGAACATATTCCACCCCTTGAGAAAGCGTGGTGGCACGAGGTAGTCCAACAGGTCTTTGCCCCGCTCGGTCCATTTCCTCGCTTTGAAGCGTATTTCAACGCCCTGTATGATTTCTTTGCTGAACCGCGGGCGTGGCAGGTATACCCGGAAACTCGACCCACGTTGACGGCATTGCACGGGCGTAGTTATCAGCTCGGCGTGATTTCAAATTTTGACTCTCGTTTGTTCGGCTTGCTCGACGGACTGGACATCGGCCACTTCTTCGACCCTATAGTCGCCTCGACTCACGCGGGAGCGGCCAAGCCTGAGCCCTCTATCTTTCAGCACGCGCTCTCTGCCCACGGTCTGAAACCTCAAGAAGCCCTGCATATTGGTGACAGCTATGACATGGATGTTGTTGGGGCGCGGAATGCCGGCTTGACACCTGTGCTGATTAATCGTTCTGATCGTACGCAGAGCCCGAAAGACTGCCTCGTCGTCAGTCGTTTGGACGGGCTGCTCAAGGTGCTTGAGTCCCTATAGGGACAGCCTACTGCCCCCGAGCGTATCAGCGTCCTTGGCGTTTACACCGCCGCCTTGTCTCGCAAGCGGGCGATATCTTCCCACGAATAGCCGGCTTCAAGCAAAATCTCTTCGCTATGCTGGCCGAGTTCAGGCGGAGGGTTAGAGGTATCCAACGGCGTCTCACTCAGCGTAATGGGCGTGCCGGCGACGCGGACCGTCCCAATCTGAGGATGCTCCATCTCGGTAATATAGCCGTTTGCCAAGGCTTGCTCGCTGTTTAGAATGTCCTGATAATCCTGGACCGGGGTGGCGAGAATATCGACACCGGTCAAAATCTCCATCCATTCGTCAGTCGTTTTGGTGGGAAAGACTGCATCCAAGAGCTGCTCGATTTTGATACCGTGAAAATTACGAATCACGTTGTCACTGTATTCGGGCTCAGACAGCACGTGCTCAATCCCCATCGCTCGGCAGAAGTCCGGCCAGCGTTTGTCGTCAACCCCAGCCAAACACAGCCAGCCGTCTTTGGTCGGAAACGACCCCCACACGCCTTGCAGAAATTGATGTCCCCGACCGGCCTTGCGCGTCTCAACGCCACTGACTGAGGTGAAGTTAATTTCCATCGGCTGCAGAGCGATGACGGTGCCATAGATGCAGGCATCGACTTTTTGGCCTGTGCCGGTTTTCTCGCGGGCATACAACGCGGCCAGAATGCCGCTCATCAGCATAAACGCCCCAGAGTGATCGGCGACCAGGGCTCCGCAGGGGAGCGGGCGATCGTCCGGCATCCCG
Organism: Binatia bacterium; assembly: GCA_963664395.2. Taxonomy (GTDB): domain Bacteria; phylum Desulfobacterota; class Binatia; order Bin18; family Bin18; genus Bin18. The sequence continues at coordinate 2,517,953 of OY761159.2, forward strand.
TTTTTTGCCATGATACCGCCCGCGGCTTGGGCGAGCGTGTCCCGGCTCGGTCGTGTCACCCACGGCCCTTGGGGCCCCCATGACGACCCCAGGGCATAGATGAGACGTGGATTGCGTTTTGACAAGGCTTCATAGCCAAAGCCGAGTCGGTCCAGGACTCCGGGCCGATAGTTACTCAGCAGGACATCGGCGGAGTCAAGCAGACGAGCCAGAATCTCTTTCGCTTCCGGCGTTTTCAAATCAAGCGTGAGGCTGCGTTTGCCTCGGTTCATTGCCAGGAAGTAGGGGCTGAAATTCGCATTGTGCGCTTCCGCTCCAGCGACAAGCTGGACAACCAGAAAACGACTCAAATCCCCCACATCCCGCATTTCAATTTTAATGACGTCCGCGCCCATGTCAGCCAAAAACAAACCGGCGTATGGCCCCTGGATTTCCTGGGCGATCTCAATCACGCTGACTCCGTCGAGTGGTCCGGGCATAGAGTCCTCCCTTTTTCTTGTCGTGCCGAATTGAGCCGCTTGTACGGCAGGCTCTCACCAGCGTCAAGCCGCCTCTACAAGCGCTGAGCCTGCTCAGCTATAACAACGGCATATTCCATATCCAAAAAAGGAGGGCCGCTGATGCCTGGACGCGAAGCCATACCAAAAGTCTCAAACTGGGGTCGGTGGGGAACAGACGATGAAAAGGGGACGGCCAATTTCATTACGCCGGAGGTGATTGTCGCCGCGGCCAGACTGGTCCGCAAGGGGCAGGTCTTCTGCTGTTGCATTCCGATTGACCAGAACGGTCCGGTCTTTCCCACCCGTACGCCACCCCAGCGATTCATGTCGATTCTCAACGTGCCGGTCAAAGAAATCGGCCTGGCCGGCTCGGCGATTGCCAACGACGACTACATCACCATGTACCTGCAAGGCTCGACCCAATGGGACAGCCTGGCCCACGTGGGCTACGACGGCAAGTATTACAACGACGTGCCGGCCAGCGCCATTACGGCCCACGGCGGGGCGTCCAAGAACGACATTGGCAAGCTGTACCAGTCGTTTGTCACCCGAGGGGTGTTGCTCGACATGGTGGGCTACAAAGGCTGCGAAGCTGACGGGCATCTCCCGTCTGACTATCCGATTACCATCGAAGACCTGGACGGCTGCTGCCAGGCCCAGAATGTCGAAGTCAGAAGTGGGGACGCGCTGTGCGTGCGCACCGGCTGGGTGCCGTATTGGTATACGCTCCAAACACCGGAACAGAAGGCAGCATACTTCCACGCCCAGCCAGGGGTTTCGGTCTCAACCGCCGAATGGATACATCAGAAAGAAGTCGCCTGCATTGCCGTGGATAATATTGCCGTCGAACGCCTGCCGTCCGAGGTGGATGACGAATTCATTCCCTTTCATCAGGTCGCCACCCGAGACCTCGGTCTCTCGCTGGGTGAAATTTTTACGTTTGAAGCCCTGGCCAAAGACTGCGCCGACGACGGCGTATACGAATTCCTGTGGGTCGCCCCGCCGCTCAACATCCCCAATGCGGTCGGCAGCCCGCTGAACCCGTTGGCGGTGAAGTAACTAACACACAGGCGGGCGTGACGCCCGCCCGGAGACCCGCCGAGGCGTCGTTACCAGGACAAAGCTTCGGGAACGTCCGAAAACAAACCTCGCAGTTCATCGACGAGAGAACTCTGGCGCTGCATCTCACGCCATACCGTCGGATGGGCACTGGTCGTAATTGCGTCGGACAGTCTCATGAGGTCAGTTTCAGTCGCCCCATCGTCCCGGCGTTGGCGATACTCGGCGAGCCGGGCTCGATATGCGCCATAGGCTTCGTGCCGTGCCGCCAGCAACACGTCGCGATTGAGCTTCAGGGCGTCGATCGTGTAGCAGGCTCGCTGCTCGTCGATTCCGGACAAGTCCATACGAGGCAGAAAAACGAAAGTCCCCATAATGTCGAGGTCGAAGAATTCCAGCGGGTCCTCGTCACGCGGGTTGATCAAAGCCGGGGCGCCCGCTCTCGGCTTTCGGATCGGATGCCCGCGCCGACGGGTCACATTCACCAGGCGGCCGCTACTTATCACCGAGAAACGATTGAGCTTGCCGCCGTTACACCGTCCGCAGGCGAGCAGATAATTCTCCCATACAAAGACTCGCTCGGGGTAAAGATCTTTGGGTTTTATGTGCTCAACCTCGTCGCCAACCGAATCCTCGCAATAGCCACACCGCCGGGCGCCGGCGCACATGTCCGCGAGGCGCGTGCGAACGGTTTTGAACACCCGATTTGTCCTACGGTTATAACGCTCGAAAAAACGCTTGCCAGCCGCCACTTGCTCGGGATAGGCGCCGGCGTGATCCACTTCGTACTGATAGCCTCTCAAGCCCCGTGCCGTTGTCGCATCAAGGCCGGGATCGTCCAGATGCAACATTACACGCTCAATCAGCGGCCATATTGTTCGGGGTGCTCGGCATCGTTTCCCGTAGCTGCTCTAACTCGCGCTGTTCGCTGGATGACAGTGTCTGTCTCAGGCGCTTACGATTGAGCTGCGCAAGCTGCGTGAGCTTGGCCTTCGATTGTTCGGACCGAGTGACTTCTTCGCCGAACAGTTCCGTGCCGTAGGCGTCGAGTATATTGCCGTCGAGCAGACGGTTCAGATCAGGTCCAATGACGCGCCGGGGTTGCTCCTCGGAGCCGGGTGCCGGCAGGAGCCAAACACTGCCACGGCGCGCGGCGCGACAGATGATCGGGCTGTGTGTGGTCACCAGGAATTGCATATTAGGAAAGCGATTGACGAACCAGTCACCGATGAGTTGCTGCCAGCCGGGATGCAGGTGAGCATCGATTTCGTCGATCGCTACTACACCGGGAAGTGTAATCGCTCCGGCCTTCATGTCGATTCCGCGCAGGGCCGTTTCAGTACCAAAAGCAGAGAATAGTAAACGCATCACCTCGAACGTCAAACTGAGAATCGAGCGGTAGCCGTCGCTCATCTCCTGAACGGCAACTTGGGAGCCAAAGCCGTCGACAATCTGTACCTGCTCCGATGTTACGCCGGAGATGCGGGCGCCGTGCGGCAACAGCTTGGCGCCATTGATGAAGTCTATCACTGCCCTCTGTATCTTCTTCGATTCAGCATCGCTTTCGAGCCTTTTGATCTGGAGGTCTCTCAACCAGCGGAGGCTCTCGCCTAGCGCTACATTCTCTCCGAACGCCGAGAGGTGAGGAGCCAGTCGAGGATGGGTAACGTAGAGGCGGTCCATCTCCGGGTCAGCGCCAGAGAAGCGGCGAAACGGCCCGAACGAACCGGAGAACCAGCCAACACCCTTCCCCCAAACGGTTCTCTCGGCGTACCGATAGGGGAAGAACTCAATCGAAGCGTGACCTCCATTCCGTTTGCCACCGCCTGAGCTGGCATTGATTTGTGCCTTGGCATGAATTATGCCCTCGCCTCGCCTCCCCCGGCCCGCCCACCTGTCCTCGTCATGGGCACGCAGCCAGACATTAATCGACCCGAATTTCTTACCGTCCGTAAGCCAGCGAGACCAGTCCTCACGAGTGGCGTGTGCGTTCGACTGGCCCATGAGCGCCAGCGCGAGGGCGCGTACCACCGTCGATTTGCCGGCGCCGTTGTCACCCAGAATGACATGCCAGCCGGGCAATTCCCTTGGCCGTAGACGGAGATCGAATTCTCGTATCGAGCGAACGTTCCTAAGAATCAGCCGTTGAACGTGCATGGGACCTTCTCGCAGATCGTATCCGAGGCATCCTGGCACGCAGGCGGGAGAGGGTCAACCTTTTCAACTTGATGCTATGCGACCAAGCGCAACGATGAGTTTCTGTGGGTCGCCCCGCCGCTCAATATCCCCAATGCGGTCTGAATCCATTAGCGGTGAAGTGAAGTAACGTGATCAGACCCTATATCGGCACCTTTGAGTTTGACTCCGAAAGAACGGAACAGTCATCAACACAAATGACGTGATTACGTTCTACGGTGTCTCCCCTCCGAAAGGAAAGAGAGATCGAATATCTGCCTTCTACCTCCGTGCTCGGGAAAGCTGGCGTTCCAGACAAGTCCTGAACTTCATCGGCGGCTTGCTTTGGAAGCGGCCCGCCGTCAGGTGATCATCGATACCTATATCCAGGAAATATTGGAGCCAGCGGGGCATAGTGGACGACGTGAGAGGAGTGAGAGGAAAATGCAACCCGAGAGACGGAGATGAGGTAAAGCCTATTACCCAGTCTGATACCATCGACTTTTGTACGCCGCCTGCTTCTCCAACATGTTAATTCCAACCATCCATTCTAAATCTCTTCCGATGACGAGCTCAGTCATTGCCGCGTGGTGTGTATTTTTCATGGATATGGGCGCCATGAAACCATGCTTTCTCGCAAGCGCTCTGACTTCTTCCGCGGTCATACGTCATGATGAAGTCGCCTTTGATTTTTTCACAAGCCGCAAAAAGAGCCTCGTGGTCTACTTCAAAGTACGTATACAGACGGCTCTCTTACCACCAGCGGTATACGGCGGATCAATAAAAAACACGACCTCTTCATCATCTTTATATTTTTCCAATGTGCGACGTCTCCATGCTCGAAATACAATTTATCCGCATCAGGTGAATTGCTCGCAACAAGAGTGGCGTACCAGCCGCCTTTGCCCGATTCTCCTGCTTCAGAAAGTCCCGCGGCCAAAATTCCACCGTGGAACGTCCGATTTTTTATGATCGTTTGAAACGCTTTTTCTTTTGTCAGTCTTCTATCTGCATTGCGTTGACAGCGTTTTCCTTCGACATCTCAAAGCGTAATATTCTTGAGGCGCAGCCGTGCGATAGCGTTCTTCCAACGGCTGCGATGGGTGGTAAACAGACCGTCTTGCCATGGACCGCCCGGACAGTGGGTTGACAGATAAAGAAGTGGGGCCGTCTGAGGCGAGGCGTTCCATCTTGGGAATGCGCTCGGACGCGAAGCTTCGAGCTTCTCTTCAGAGCCGACGCCAGAAGCCCATCGGGGTCGCCGCTCATCTGGGCACCGGATCTCCGGTCCGAATCTCAATGGCGTATTCGCGCATGCGGGAGATGGCCATTTGGATAATCGTCGCCGCCAATGGCGCAAGAATACAGGCCATCAGAATGAGACCCAGCAAATCCTACCGCCGCCTTCATTCGTCATCATTTCGTTGGTACATCCGTCCGGAAGTCCTTGAATGATCTTATACAAATCGAAACCGTTACGATTCGTCCGGACATCGCCCGCAGCCGTGCGATACGTTCTTCCAACGGTGGATGGGTGGTAAACAGACCGGCCATGGAGCGCCCGGACAGTGGGTTGACGATAAAGAAGTGGGCCGTCTGAGGCGAGGCGTCCATGGGAATGCGCTCGGACGCGAAGCCGAGCTTCTCCAGAGCTGAAGCCAGGCCCTCGGGGTCGCCGCTCATCCGGGCACCGGCCCGGTCTGCGGCGTATTCGCGCGTGCGAGAGATCGCCATTTGGATAATCGTCGCCGCCAATGGCGCAAGAATGGCCATCAGAATGAGACCCAGCATGCCACCACCGCCTTCATCGTCATCACTCCGGCTGAACCCGCCAAAAATGGCAGCCCACTGCGCCATGTTGGCAATCATCATGATGACCCCAGCCGAGGTGAGCACTCGTTGGTCGTAAAATCGGCTCTGAGTATACGCTAAGTCTGCCCGGAGATGATGTCAATGTTCAGCGGTGCTACCCCACGAAGTGACTGATTAAGAGGCCAACAATCAGCAGGGCGCCGTATTCGAGGTGCAGCTTTGCCGTCTGCTCGTCTATACCGAGCAACTCGTCTTCGTGAAATACGCGTCGCACCGCCGGAATCGCCAGTCGAATGGACAGAAACGTCAGCAGAATCGACCACGGCGCATAGCCGGAAAAGACGAGGAGCCCAGTCAGGATGAACGCGCCATAGATCAGAGCCGCGAATTCCCAATTGGCCGCTCGCCGCCCAACCAGCGTCGCCAGCGTATTTTTGCCGTGGGAGGTGTCGGCCTCAATGTCGCGGATATTGTTGGCCTGTAAAATGGCGGCAACCAGACAGCCGACCGGCAGCGAGATCAGCACCGGAGCCAAGGCAAACACCTCACGCTGGACATAATAGGCACCAATAATAATCACCGTTCCCATGAAGACAAACACGGTGGCTTCGCCCAGCGCAATATAGGCGAGTGAGAGCGGCCTGGCAGTATAAAAATACCCGGCCAGCACGCTGGCGACACCCAGGGCGAGAATGGGCCAGCCACACAGCCCGACCAGTACCAGACCAAAGACGCTGCCAATGACAAAGGCGATAATCCCGCCCCAATACATTTCAGTGGGCGAGAGCAATTGGCGCGGCAGGACCTGACTGCCACTCTGGGATGCCAGCGTGTCCACGCCGCTTTGATGGTCGTAATAGTCGTTGACCATATTGGTCCCAATATGAATGAAGAGCGCGCCACACAGCGCTATAAAAAAACGTCCCCAGGAAAAGGGTCCGTCCAGCGCGCCTAAGACCGACCCGATCACCACCGGCGTCACGGAAGCGGTGAACGAAAAGGGGCGAGAGGCTTCGATCCAGACTTTGAGGCGGCTGGGGGCCGGACCGCTCGGCAGGGCGTGCTCCATAGTCATGTAGGTCTCCTTTCGCCCGCATTATGGCCCAGCCCCAGGGAAACAGTAAAGGGGAAAAAAGTGGCGCGAGTGTGGCCTCTCTTGCCTTTAACGGCCCAAACACGCTACACCCTCTCCGAGTGCGGCAGGCGTACAGGAGGAGCCATGGCAGAGGACAGCCCACCACTGGGCCGGCTGGATCACGTCGGCATTGCCGTGCGTAGCATCGAACAGGCCCGGACATTTTTTGAGGGAATACTCGGGGCAAAGTTTGTGTTTGAACGTGTTGAACGGAGTGGCACTTTTCGCTTTATGGTTTTTGATCTCCAGGGCTTCACGATCGAACTGTTGGAGCCGATCGCTCCGGACGGCTTTCTCGCCAAGTTCCTCGAAAAGCGGGGCGAGGGCGTGCACCATATTACGCTCCAAACCCCGGACCTCAAAGAAAAAGTATCGTTTCTGGAGGGGAAGGGGGTACGCGTGGTCGATAAGCATCTGGATGAGTCGGATTTTCGTGACGCTTTTATCTCGCCGAAAAGCGCGTGTGGCGTGCTGTTTCAGCTCAGCGATACCAAACCACCGCTCGATACCGAGCCGTACTGGAAACGGGGAAAATTGTAGGGGCAACCCCCTGTGGTTGCCCTGTTTGGGCAGGCACAGGGGCCTCCCCTACCCGATCATGAACGTCAAACGCGCCCTGATTCTGGCCCCTCTGATACTGATTGCGCTCTTGTTGCAGTCGTATTTCTGGGTTCCGAGCTATGAAAAGCAGTCCGTGGGAAATCCTGCCCGGCTGCGCACCTATATCGAGGGTTCCATTGCCGACGCCAAGATTCTTAATCCTATTCTGAACGCAGATGGAGCGAGCAGTCGCATTACGGATTTCATATTTGACGGCCTGCTCGATATGGACGAGAACCTGAACCTGCGCGGACGGCTGGCTACTGATTGGTCGATTACCGAAAAAGCCTATCTGCTTGCCCGGCCCGAGATGACACTACCGGACGGTAGCCCTGCGACTGGAGAACGGCTGGTCGAGGTCATCTCTCTTGCTCGGGTGAATGGCCACCTGCACGAACTGGACGGTGTGCTGCTTTCAATACGGCTTTTGCCTGCCGAAGAAAAAATCGAGACCCTCACCATTATTGAACCAGACGAGCAGGGACGCCCGCCGCCAACACCGATTGAAGTTGCTATTCGTACTCCGCAGCGTGTTGAGTTCACCTTACGCACAGTCGATCAAGATCTCTTTACGCGTCTTACCCCGATACTGGGCGAAGCCTATTTCCAGGACTTCCCCTACGCCGATCACATCATGGTTGCAGAGGCGGCCCAGCGTGAGCAGATTGAGAAAGTCCAGCCGCAGTTTCCAGCGTTATTACCCGTGGCGGAGCATAACCCGATTATCCTGTTTCATTTGCGCCAGGATGTCCGCTTTCATGATGGACATCCGTTCGACGCCGGCGATGTCAAATTTACGTATGAAGCCATTATGAACCCGCGTAATATCTCGCCCCGGACGTCGGACTATGAGCCAATTAAGCGTGTTGACATTCTTGATCCGCATACGGTCCAAGTCACGTATAAGCGCCTGTATTCGCCAGCCATTAACGCCTGGACGCTGGGCATTCTGCCCGAGCATTTGCTGCATGCCGCTGCGCTCGAAAAAGAAATGGCTGAGCGAGGATTGTCGGACGCGGCGCGGGCGAGTTTTGGCATGCGCGACAGCCAATTCAACCGTCGGCCGGTCGGAGCCGGTCCATTCCGGTTTGTCGAATGGCAGGGGGACGAGTTTATCCATCTCACTCGCAATGCAGACTATTGGGAACGCAGCCCTGAATATGAACAGTATTATTTCCGCGTCATTCCCGAGCTGCTGACCCAAGAGGTTGAATTCAAGAGCGGCGCCATCGACATCTATGGCGTGCAACCCCATCAGGTGGCGCGCTACAAACAAGAGGAGGCGTATCAGTCTTTTTCCAGCTCGGGTTTTGGCTATTCCTATATCGGCTATAACAATCGCAACCCCCTGTTTGCCGATAAGCGGGTGCGGCGCGCGCTTGGCATGGCCCTTAATGTCGATGAGATCATTACCTATCTGTTGTACGGAGAAGGCGAACAGATCACCGGGCCATACCCGCGCCAAACCGAGTGGTATAACCCGACAATCACTCCCCTCCCGTATGACCCGGAGGGCGCCCAACGCCTGCTCGAAGAAGTTGGTTGGCAACGTAACGCCGAAGGCTGGTTGGAGAAGGCTGGACAGCTCTTTGAGTTCAACCTGATTACGAACAACGGCAACCTGATTCGTGCCAATATCATGACCATCGCTCAGGACGCCTGGAAAAAGATCGGGGTAAAATGTCATACCCAGGTCTTTGAGTGGGCGGTTTTCCTCCAGGACTTCGTCAATACCGGTTCGTTTGATGCGGTTGTCCTGGGCTGGAGTATGGGCATCGATCCCGACTTGTATCAAATTTTTCATTCCAGTCAGGCCGGCCCTCAGCAGTTGAATTTCGTTGGCTATAACAGCCCGGCAGCGGATGAGCTGATCGTCCGTATTCGCCAAGAATATGACCGCGACCAACAACGCGCCTTGGCCCATCGCCTGCATGCAGTCATCGCACAAGACCAACCCTACACCTTTCTGTATGTTGGGCTGGCCACGCGCGTCCTGGACAAAAAAATTGTCCTGGTCGAGAGAGAGGACGCCGGGCATGAACGCTATGAAAAAATTTACCCAACCAAGAGCGGCAGTATTTCTTTTTACTTCAACAAGTGGCGCAAGCTTGAATTAACGCCTGACTGGTAAGACGGACTGCTGCAAACGGCTGACTCATGTGGGCTTTTCTCTTTCGCGCGATCCTCCAGCGTCTTGTTTTATTAGTCATTATTTCGATGATCGCCTTCTCGATCGTCCACCTTGCTCCGGGTGAACCCAGTGAAGTAGACCCGGCCAATCCTCGCATGAAGCCTGAGGACATTGCGCGCATTCGCGCCGCGTTCCATTTGGATGAACCGCTCTATTTGCAGTACACCTATTGGCTGCGTGACCTGGCAACCGGCGAGCTGAAATCGTTTAAGGACAGTCAGCCGGTCCTGCCGAAAATCTGGCGCCGGTTTCTCAACTCTCTCCCGCTCTTCATCTGTGCCACGCTCATTGTGTGGAGTCTGTCTTTTCCGACCGGCATTCAGGCCGCCGTCCAGCGTGGCTCGCCATTTGATCGCTCCACGACATTTGTTGCGTATGCCTTCATATCCATCCCAGGCTTCTTTCTGTCCTATCTCGCCATTCAATGGGTCGTGGACATCTTTAACGTTCCCATCATAGGCATGCGCACCTTTGGCATGGAAAACGCACCGCCCGTCTTTCGCTGGATGGACCGGCTGTGGCATCTTGTTGTTCCATCCTTAATGTCAGCGATTGCCGGCATTGCCATTCTGTCCCGCTATGTCCGCTCTCAAATGCTCGAAGTGATCCGTCAAGACTATGTGCGCACCGCGCGGGCAAAAGGGCTGACAGAAGAGAGCGTGATTTACCGCCATGCCTTGCGCAACGCCTTGTTGCCGTTTGTGACAATGTTTGGTTTTTTGTTGCCGGGACTCATAGGCGGCTCAGTGATCTTTGAACAGATCTTTGCCTGGCCGGGACTCGGGCGGCTTGGCTACGAGGCGATTCTCGCCCGGGATTTCCCTGTCATCCTGACCATTAACTTTATTGCCGCAGCTCTGACATTGGTCGGCACCCTCGTTTCAGACGTACTCTATGCCGTTGTCGATCCACGCATTCGGTTGCAATAGCCATGGCTGAATTGACTCATATTGCTCATAGCGTAGCGCTTGAAGGGGAGTCTGCGCTGCCGAAACCGGAAACCCCGATTCAGGAAGCCTGGCGTATCTTTCAGCAAGATCGGCTCGCCCTGAGTGGCCTGGTCGTTCTTGCCCTGCTGGTAGCCCTGGCCGTTGCCGGGAAGGTGTTGACTGAATGGATTATTATTTTTGATCCAGCCACTGTGCGCTTGCCGGATAAATTCCTGCCGCCTCTTTCCTCTGTCTCCCCCGACCTCATTCCAGCCGCCCACCACCCTTTTGGGGGCATCTATCTGCTCGGGACGGACGAACTGGGCCGGGATGTGTTTGCGCGTATATTGCAGGGCTCGTTTGTGTCCTTATCGATCGGGTTTATTGCGGTCAGCATCTCTGTCACGATCGGCATTATTCTCGGCGGCCTGTCCGGCTTCTATGGCAACCTCAAGCTCGGCCCGATCTCGGTCGATACGCTCATCATGCGTTTTACCGATATTATGCTGTGCTTTCCGACGTTTTTTCTGATTCTGACGGTCGTAGCCCTCCTCCCGCCGAGCATTTACAACATCATGATTGTGATTGGTTTGACCAGCTGGATGACGACCGCGCGTTTTGTCCGCGCCGAGTTTCTCACCCTGCGTGAGCAGGACTTTGTAGTCGCCGCCCAAGCCCTGGGCTTACCGGAAAGCCGGATTATCTTTCGGCACATGGTCCCCAACGCTATCGCCCCGGTGTTGGTCTCGGCCACGATTGGGGTGGCCGGTGCCATTCTGACCGAGTCGGGTCTCAGCTTTCTCGGATTTGGGGTGCAGCCACCGTATGCGACCTGGGGGAATATTCTTGCCAGCGGCAGAGGATTTATCTTTGATGCGCCGTGGTTGTTCTTTATTCCCGGCATCGCCATTTTTGTCGTTGTCCTCGCGTTTAACCTTGTTGGCGAGGGCCTGCGCGAGGCGCTCAACCCCCGGCTGCGAAATCGCTAAACAGAATGGCAGAGCCTCTTCTCACTATTTCCGACCTGCACGTCTCATTCTTCACAGATAAAGGCGAAGTCAGAGCTGTGCGTGGGATTGATCTTGAGGTCCAGCCGGGCCAGACCCTGGCTCTCGTCGGTGAGTCGGGCTGTGGCAAGTCTGCAACCGCCCTGGCGATTATGCGCCTCATTGAATCTCCCGGGCGTATCGTCGCCGGCTCTCTTGCGTACAATGGTCGAGACCTCGCTCGGCTATCCGAGGCCGAGCTGCGCTCCATTCGCGGCAAGTCCATCGGGATGATCTTCCAAGAGCCCATGACCTCGCTGAATCCAGTCTTCACCATTGGCAATCAGATCGGCGAAGTGTTGCAACTCCATCAAGGACTATCTGTACGGGCGGCCAGCCAAGAAGCCGCGCGGTTACTGGAAACGGTTGGGATTCCCTCTCCGGTGCAACGGCTCGCACACTATCCGCACGAGCTGTCCGGGGGGATGAAACAACGAGTGATGATCGCCATGGCGCTGGCCTGCCGGCCGGATTTGTTAATTGCCGACGAACCAACCACAGCCCTGGATGTCACGGTCCAGGCTCAGATTCTCGATTTGCTCAAACGACTCCAGGATGAGATGGGCATGGCGATTTTGCTGATTACGCATAATCTCGGTGTCGTGGCGCAGTTCGCCCAGGACGTTGCGGTCATGTATGCGGGAAAAATCATCGAACGCACCCAGGTTCGTCCACTGTTTCACAACCCACTGCATCCCTACACCCAGGCGTTGCTCCAAGCCGTACCGCGGCGCGGCCACCGCTCCGAACGTCTGGCTGCCATCACAGGCACCGTGCCTTCGCCGTTGCAGTATCCGCCGGGCTGCGCCTTTGCCGCTCGCTGTCCGGCGGTGCTCGATTTCTGTGCGAACAAACAGCCGGCGCTGCTTGCGGTTGAGCCCGGCCATGAAGCGTCATGCTGGTTGCACGAGAAAACCGAGGATGGGGATTAGAGATTGGGGTTTAGGGGCTGGGGAAACGGAAAGGGCGCTATGACAATGGACACTACCCAATCTCCTCTCGTTTCTCCCCAATCCCCCCTATTGGAAATTCGCAACCTCAAGAAATACTTCCCGGTCCGCAGCGGTGTCTTCTCGCGCGTCTCAGCCTGGGTCAGAGCGGTTGATGATGTGTCATTTGCTATTCAAGCGCGGGAAACGTTTGGATTAGTCGGCGAGTCAGGCTGTGGAAAAACTACGGTAGGCCGGACTCTCCTGCGGTTGATCGAGCCAACTGACGGAGCAGTATTTTTTCAAGGCCGAGACTTCTGTCAGCTCACGCCCGCGCAGGTGCGTCAGGCGCGGCAACAGATGCAGATCATTTTTCAAGACCCGTATAGCTCACTGAATCCGCGGATGACGGTTGGCGCGATTATCGGTGAGGCGCTCAAAGTGCATGGCCTTGCGCAGGGAGAGGCATTAGATCGTCGGGTCAGCACTCTGTTAGAACGGGTCGGCCTCTCACTAACGTATCGGTCACGCTATCCGCACGAATTTTCTGGTGGGCAACGGCAACGGATTGGCATTGCACGCGCGTTAGCCCTGAACCCGCAATTTATCGTGTGTGACGAGCCGGTCTCTGCGCTGGACGTTTCCATTCAAGCCCAGATTCTTAACCTGCTCCAGGATCTGCAAAACGATCTGGGGCTCTCGTATTTATTTATCTCGCACGACTTGAACGTGGTGGAACATATCGCCGACCGGGTGGCCGTGATGTATCTCGGCAAGCTGGTTGAAGTCGCTCCGGTCAACGAACTCTTTCGCAATCCCCAGCACCCGTACACCGTGGCGCTCATGTCGGCCAATCCCGTCCCCGACCCGACGGTCCCGACCCAACGGACCGTTCTGACGGGCGACGTGCCTTCGCCCCTGAATCCGCCGTCAGGCTGCGCGTTTCACACCCGTTGTCCCCAGGCTATGGAGCGCTGCAAGACCGTACCGCCGCCGCTGGTCCGCAGCGGGCAGGGGACGGCCGAGCATAGCGTCTGGTGCCATTTATACGCGCCTGATTAAGGGAAGGATGTTGACGGTAGCCGGAAGCGCTCGCCCGCCCAGTGTAAGCTGGTAATTCCCCCCAAACGATGGAGCAATGCTTTAGGTTGCTTTTCCTGAATCCTGATAACGGAGGGGGATTACTTGCCTTTCTTCTCCTCTTTCTCGTCAGCGTCTTTCTTTCGGCTGGAAATCACCTGATCGATCACGCCGTAATCCAACGCCTGCTTGGAGGTCATGAACATATCCCGGTCGGTATCTTTTTCGATTTTCTTTATGGTCTGACCGGTATGCTTCATCAGAATGCTGTTGAGCGCTTCCCGTATGCGCAGCACTTCTCTGGCATGGATGTCGATGTCGGTTGCTTGTCCCTGCACGCCGCCGAGGGGTTGGTGCAACATGATACGAGAATGCGGCAGGGCAAACCGTTTTCCTGCTGCCCCGGCGGTCAGGAGCACTGCGCCCATGCTGGCCGCCTGCCCAACACACATGGTAGAGACGTTGGGGGTGACGTATTGCATGGTGTCGTAAATAGCCAACCCGGCAGTCACTGAGCCCCCTGGCGAGTTGATATACAAGTGAATGTCCTTCTCAGGATCTTCAGATTCGAGGAAGAGGAGTTGCGCTGCGATCACATCAGCGACCGGATCGTTGATCTCGGAGCCGAGAAAAATAATCCGGTCTTTCAGCAAGCGGGAATAAATGTCATAGGTCCGTTCACCACGACCGGTCTGTTCGACAACGTAGGGTACATAATTCATAATAGACGCATCCTAATCATTTATGGGTGTCAGAGCAACTTCCCTATCATCGATATTGAAAGTCTGCTCCAAAGCGCGCAGTAACATCTGGCCGTCCGGGGCTGCGAAGCGGATGATCGAAGATTACAGGAGGGGTAAATGAGCGTGGCATTCGACAAGGTGATAGCCGGGCTGAAGGATGCCCGCGCCTACTTGAACGGCACGCGCGACGGTTTGTCGCGCATGAAGTCAAGGTGCCCGAGCCTGACGTGGCCGCCATTTGGGCCACACGCAGGTGCAGACGACCGCGCGCTGTATGGATGACGAACAATTAGGTCACAACGCACTTGCCCATAAGGCTATCGACATTTTCACTGGAACGCACTTTATCAGCATTTTAATGAAAAATATTATTTGAGCGAAACCCCTTGATATTTTTCACTATAATTCATATTTTCATCGTGTGATGAAAGTTGGACAAACAGTGAAAGAAATAGAAATCATGGCCGTGGACGCTGTCCGCGACTTGCTCGGCCGTGTGCCGAACATAGACATCAGCGAGGTTCGCCAAGAGCAGATTGTGGCGTCCGACTACCGCATTTACCAGATTGATGGGTGGATTGCCTTTAGCCATGGCGGTATGAATTATGCGCTCATCATAGAGATCAAAGCAAATGGGTCACCGCGCTTTGCCCGATCTGCCGTCTATCAACTCGAGAGCTTCATGGCGCATTTGCATCAATCTGATCGCCAGGACGTCACCCGACAGTTCATCCCGATGCTGGTCAGTTCCTACCTGTCTCCGGAGTCGCGGTCGATCTGCACCGATCACAATGTCGCTTACCTCGATCTTGTCGGTAACGCACACCTCGATTTCGACAACGTCTATATCGAGCGATCCGTCGCAGACAGACCAAGGTCCGAAACGCGCGCTCTGCGGTCAATATTCACCCCGAAGGCAGCCGCTATCTTGCGGGTCCTCCTTCGCGATCCAGACCGGGCATGGCGTATTACCGACTTGGCCGAAGCAGCCAATGCGAGCCTCGGCCACGTGAGCAACGTTCGCAAAGCCCTGCTTGCACGGGAGTGGATCGAAAAACAGCACGACGGCGTCGTCTTGGTCCAGCCGGAGGCGCTATTGAAGACATGGCGCGAGAATTACCGCCAGCCGGCTGGTCACCGCATCAGCGGATACACGCATCTCCACGGGGAACAACTCGGCAAGCGATTGTCGGGAAAACTAAATCCGCACCCACAGCGTCCGCGCGCAATTTATTCGTCAAACTCGGCCGCTCAATGGCTTGCGCCCTTTGCCCGGGGCGGCACACATAGTTTCTACGGCGACGAACCCGGCGCTCGCATGCTGAAAGAAACGTTGAAGCTGACTCATGCCGCAAAGGGGGCGAATGTCATCCTGCGTATCCCGAATGATGAGAGTCTGTTCGAAGACGCTGTTCAGCCGGCGTCGGGCATTTTCTGCACCAGTCCGATCATTACCTACCTCGATCTGTGGAACGGCAACGATCGAGACCGTGAGGCCGCCGACCATATGGCCACGAAGTACTTTCCATGGTCATGAGAGAACCTCAATCCGCCGCCGACTATGATGACCGGACGACAACGGCGGTCAAATCCGTACTGATCGAGATCGGCCAGATCCTCGGCAGCTTTGAAGGCAAGTTTGCGATCATCGGCGGCGCCGTTCCTTGGCTGTTGCTGAGCGAAGCGGACATGCCCCATATCGGCACCGGAGACGTGGACCTCTGTCTCGACCCCTCCGCCCTGGGCGACGGCGAATATGTTCGACTTGTCGAAGCCCTCCAGCAACATGGCTACAATCAACGGGGTAATCTTCGGCGCTTTCAACTCGTACGCACCGTACCCGCCTCGGACGACGGGTCCGACATCGATGTCGTCGTCGACTTCCTAATGCCACGTGACGCTGAGATCACAAAAAATACGCCGCCGCTTATCAGCCAGTTTGCCGTCCAGCGTGCCGACGGCGTCGACCTAGCGCTCAGGTTCTACCAGATGGTCGCCGTCGAAGGCGATATGCCCGATGGCGGCAGCAATCGCGTTCGCATCGCCGTGGCGTCGATTCCTGCTCTGCTGGCCATGAAAGGTTATGCCATCACCAATCGTCTGAAACACAAGGACGCCTATGACATCTACTATTGCGTCCGAAATTTTCCGGATGGCGTCGATGCTCTCGTCGAGGTGACACTGCCGTTTCTTGACGTTGAAACAGCCCGGCAAGGCTACTGTCTGATCTCGGACAAATTCCGTAACGTTGATGATTTCGGGCCGACCAGTGTCAGAATATTCGTGGAAGGTTCCGATGTGCTTGGTGATCGCACAGCGGATCAGTGGCAGCAGGACGCCTTTGGGCAGGTTGACGCTTGGCTCGGAGGGCTTGGCTTGAGGTAATCCATGCAAAGGGCGTCAAATAGCAGGATACGTAGTATGGACATGCCGATCATCGACAGGGTGTTCGGTATGGAAGGCGGCTTGGTGCTCAATTTTTTCGATAGGACCTTCGCCGAGTTCTTTCACGAAGAACTCCAGGTTGGTATCGACGATCCGCGTTGGGCCGCTCAGGGTAGAAGCAAGGCAAAGCGCCTGCGCTACTACTTGAGGCAGGCGGACCGACGAACAGCGCTTGATACGCTGAATGCGCTATGGAAGTACCGTGAAGCGAGCAGTGTGACCCATGACTATGCGAAGCTTGAAGACTCGGTACGGCTTGCATTCTTCAGGATCATTGAACGGCTCGGGGGCAAGCCACCAGCACACGAAGTATCTACCGCTACGCCGTCCGAACCGCGGATTGATGAAGTGGCGGCCTCATCTCTTGCTGGTCGTTTGCTTGATCTCTCCAAGATACAGCCACAGGCCCGCGGCTATGCGTTCGAGAAGTTTTTGAAGGACATGTTTGACGCATACGGGTTGTCCGCACGCGCCTCCTTCCGCCTAGTGGGTGAGCAGATCGACGGCAGTTTTGTTTTGGGAAATGACACCTATTTGCTTGAAGCGAAATGGACTAATTCTCTAACCGGTGTGGAGACGCTTCGCTCTTTCAACGCCAAGGTCGAGGACAAGGCGACATGGTCACGCGGCCTTCTTTTGAGCCATAGCGGCTTCACACCTGAAGGGCTCGCTGCATTCGGACGCGGCAAAAGCGTTGTTTGCATGGATGGCCGTGATTTATATGACATCTTGTCGCGTCGGCTTGACTTTGCGGCCACGCTCGCGATGAAGGTTCGGTGGGCGGCCGAAACAGGCCAACTCTTCGTAAGTGTGAGCGCCCTCGTTCCCCCGTCCAATCTCTGAAAATCAGTACCTTTGCTTTTCCGTACGTGTCATCGATATCAGGTAGTCCTTCTTATTCTTCATCGCTGCCATTCCCCCATTCTCACGTAACGAATTGCTGCAAGGGCGGCTGTTGCTCCGTCTCCAGCCGCAGACACGAGCTGCCGTGAGGAGTCGCTGCGGACATCACCGGCTGCCAGGACGCCAGGCGTTGCCGTCCGCATCCAGAGATCGGTCACAATCTGCCCCTGCGCATTGAGCGGAACAAGGTCTCCCAGAAATCGGGTATTGGCAGTCAGGCCGATGTAGAGAAATACGCCGGTGACATCCAGACGGGAGGGCTGCCCCGTTGTCACGTCTTCGAGCCGTATCCTTTCGACACCGGTGGCGCCTTCGATTGCCCGCACAACGGTATTCCAACAAAAGGAGAGCTTGTCGTTTGCCTGTGCCCGTTCTTGCAAAAGCTGACAGGCGCGCAGAGCATCACGCCGATGAATAACCGTGACGTGCGAGGCATACTGGGTGAGATGGAGTCCTTCATCGAGCGCAGCATCACCCCCCCCAACAACGGCTACCGGCTTATCCATAAAAAATGCGCCGTCACACGCCGCACAGTGCGAGACCCCTTTGCCCACAAATTCTTCTTCACCGGGGATGCCGAGCGTTGAAAAATGTGAGCCAGTCGCGACGATTAGCGCTTTTGTTTGAAAGGGACCGCTATCCGTTTGCAGCACGAGCACCTCGCCGTCCCGCTGTACTGCGCTGACCTCTGTCAGTTGCAGCTCAAGCCCGAGGCTGGTTGCCTGGTGTTGCAGCAGTGGCCCAAGGGTATAGCCGGCGACGCCATCCGGAAAACCCGGATAGTTTTCAATATGCTCGCAGTTAAGCACCTGCCCGCCGGCAGAAAAGCGTTCGAGCAAGAGCGCCCGGCAGCGATCCCGCGCGGCATATAAGCCAGCGGTAAATCCAGCCGTGCCGCCGCCTATGATAATGATGTCGTATGGTTGTGACATGGGTTTATCCTCAATTGTCTCAGTTGAAAAAGTGGTGAGCATAATAGCTGAGCGCTGGGCGTTCAGCTATGAGCCACCTTATGCTCTTTTTGATCGACCAAGAGCCATTGCTGGGGCATCTCTGGATTGTCGAGGAACATCAAGCCCGAATCCGAGGTGCAAGCGAGTAAGCTCGACATGGGAGGCCGGTTGGGATTGCCCGACTGGCACAAATTTGCCATATGGAAGGGCATGCCTGGTTTACTGCGCTTACTGCTCTGGGACCGCTTTCGGCGCGCGGTGGCGCATGCTTTTGCCGTTGGCCCGGTATCAACCCAACTCTCCCCGCAGGACCTTCAGCTTCTTGAAAAAGTGGCCAACGCCATTGTGAGCCGGAGACTTGACACACCGGCGGTCCTATTGCTCGAATCCAGCGAACCGCTCAATTTTCTCAGTAGCCAGATCATTCAAGGGCTCCGGCCTTTTCTCGATCTCGTGTGTGCGCCGACAGAAACTGAACGGCTGGCCTGTATTCTGGAGCGGAGAGATGCCGTGTCCCGGCTTGTTCGGCTCATCCATGCGCAGCACGATAAAGCGCCCTCTTCTTCTCCGCTATGAACCCTGAAGACCTGCGTGTCATCCTGGCGACGGATTGTGGCAGCACTACAACCAAGGCCGTCCTGATCCAATATCAAAACGACGAGTACCGACAAACGCACCGGGGCGAGGCGCCAACTACGGTTGAGGCTCCCTTTGAAGACGTGACGCGTGGGGTGCTGAACGCCATACAAGAGATTGAGGAGCTGTCCGGGCGGACTATTTTGGATGGGGAAACAATCCGTACTCCGGCCCATGGTTCGACGGGGGTTGATATTTATATTTCGACCAGCAGTGCCGGCGGCGGCCTCCAGATGGTCGTTAGCGGGGTTGTCCAGGCCATGTCGGCGGAGAGCGCCCAGCGCTGTGCATTAGGGACTGGGGCTATTGTCATGGATGTGCTGGCCGCAAATGATGGCCGTCCGAGCCATGAAAAAATTGAGCGGATACGTCAACTTCGGCCTGACATGATTTTGTTTGCCGGTGGGACGGATGGTGGCACAGTCTCCCATGTGGTTGAGGTGGCCGAGTATATTGCCGCGGCCGACCCAAAGCCGCGCTTGGGTCTGGGGTATAAACTCCCGGTCATCTATGCGGGTAATAGAGACGTCCGGACTGAGGTGCAGGACATTTTAGGAGAGAAGGTTGCGCTGTCCGTTACTGAGAATATTCGGCCGGTGCTTGAACAAGAAAACCTCAGGCCGGCCCGACAGAAAAGCCATGATCTTTTTCTTGAGCATGTCATGGCGCAGGCACCTGGATATAAAAGGCTTATTTCGTGGGTGGGCGCCCCTATTATTCCAACCCCAGCGGCCGTCGGCATGCTCATAGAAACGGTTGCCCGCCGCGAAGGGCTGAATGTCATTGGGGTCGATATTGGGGGGGCGACGACCGATGTCTTTTCGGTCTTTGATGAGATTTTCAACCGGACCGTGAGTGCCAATCTGGGCATGAGCTATAGCGTCGCAAATGTCGTCGCCGAAGCCGGACTGGAGCATATCCAGCGCTGGTTGCCATTTTCCTATGAAGAGTCCCGGCTTCGGAATCAGATTACAAATAAAATGATCCGGCCAACAACCATACCGCAGACGGTTGAAGACCTGCATATTGAGCACGCTATTGCGCGCGAAGCCCTGCGTTTGGCCTTGGAGCAACACAAACAGTTAGCCGTTGGGTTGAAAGGCGTACAACAGGAACGCTCTGTGTCCGACGCATTTGCACAAGCCCACTCAGGACAAAGCCTGATTGAGCTGTTCGCACTCGATCTCGTGATTGGCAGTGGCGGTGTTTTGTCCCATGCGCCCCGCCGCGTCCAAGCCATGCAAATGCTTGTCGATGCGTATCTCCCGTTGGGTCTGACGCAGATTGCCGTTGACGGTATTTTTATGATGCCACATTTGGGTGTGCTTTCGACGGTGCATGAACAGGCGGCCACCGAGGTGTTTCATAAAGATTGTCTGATCCCGCTTGGTACCTGTATCGCCCCGAACGGTGTAGGAGATCCGGGGGAGCCGTGTTTTTCTTATGCTCTTCAGTTCCCTGATGGGACGAGACAAGAAGGCGCGGTGACCTGTAGCAGCCTGATACATATTCCTCTGGCACTGGGTCAGGCTGCGGATATTGAACTGCGACCCTCTCGAAAATTTGACTTTGGAGCTGGCCGAGGAAAGACCCTCACCGGGATAGTAACTGGCGGGGAGGTCGGCCTCTTGCTCGATGCCCGGGGCCGGCCACTGCCGTTCCCCACAGACGAAGATACCCGAGTGCAGCAGGTCCGGGAGTGGCACCACGCCGGGGATATGTATCCCGCGCAACAGGGCCGAGACCTACAGGTCTCGGCCCCTGAGAAACATCCTCAAAAATTCTTCAGTCCTTAGTACGCATTACCTATTCTTGAGATCATGGCTCACGCATATACTCCAGGCCTGAGGGTCACAGCTGACACGACCATTCAAAAGACACGGCTTCTTCCTCTTCCTGGAGAAGTGGTCGTATCCGAAGGAGACAGCGTCTCCGCCACCACTGTGGTGGCGCGGACCGAGCTGCCCGGACGGGTGTATCCCATTAATATTGCCAATCGCTTGAGCATCTCTCCCGGTGATGTCTCTCGGTATCTCCTGGCCCGTGAAGACGAGCGGGTGACCCAAGGCCAAGTCGTGGCTGAGAACCGCCCTTGGCTCAAGTGGTTCCAAACACAAGTCCGTGCGCCTGTCACAGGGACTATCGAAACGGTCTCACACCGAACCGGCCAGGTCTTCTTGCGCGAACCGCCCCAAGTGCTTGATCTGGGGGCCTATATAGCCGGGCAGGTCACCACGGTCATGCCGCAGCACGGGGTAGTTGTTGCGGCCCGGGGGGCGCTCGTGCAAGGCATCTGCGGGGTTGGTGGTGAGACGCATGGTCCTCTGACCTTCGGTGTTGAAACACCTGAAGAGACGCTTACTGCTGCGCATCTGACCCCTGAACAGCGGGGCTATATTGTCATTGGGGGCGCGTTTGTCCAGCCTGAAGCCTTTGCACGAGCCCGTGAAATCGGCGTCCACGCCCTCATTGTTGGCGGGGTAGACGCTGCCGACCTCAAAGCGCTGCTCGGCTATGACTTGGGGGTTGCTATTACCGGAACGGAGCACATTGGATGTACCCTTATTCTGACCGAGGGCTTTGGGCGGATTCCTATGGCCCGGCGTACGTTTGAACTGTTCGCTGCTCATAGTGGTCGGCTGGCCTCGTGTAGTGGAGCAACCCAGATTCGCGCTGGGGTGATTCGTCCCGAGATTGTTATTCCGAGACCCAGCGCGTACAAGACCTTCAATACGGAGGCTGCCGTGCAAGGAAGGCACGGTGCGGAGGCAGGCATTCAAGTGAGTGACGTGGTGCGCATCATTCGGGAACCGTACTTTGGCAGCCTCGCTCGGGTCAGGGCGCTGCCACCTGAGCTTCGGCGGATTCCAACCGAAAGTACTGTCCGCGTGCTTATTGCAGAGTTACCGGATGGTCAAGAGATCACTATTCCTCGGGCGAATGTGGAGATGATTGAGGGGGAGGAAGATGGGACTAGGGATTAGGGGCTGGGGGTTAGCCGCTCGTGAAGAACGCCGTCAGCGTTCGGATACGGGTGGGGCATGCCAGCCCTCGACGTGCTGGGTTGTGCTGCTTGGGCTGACTATGCTCCTTTCCTTTCTTGTGCAGGTCAGGGTGCTCGCCTCCGATTATCCCCTGACTGGCGAAGCCTTCGATATGCCGGGGGACGGTGGTGGCAGCATCGGCCTACGCTGGGAAGGGTACTTTGAAGAGACGGGAGAGGCACGCTACCAGGTTTTGCTCGGTGACCGGGAGCAGGGTGAGTTTCGAGTGGTCGCGACGTTTCCTGCCAATACCCACTATGAAAAAGACCGTCCGGCTCCGTGGTGGATGAGATGGATTGTTGGTACTCCGCAACCAGGCGCGCATTTCTTTCGAGTCAGCACTGGCGCAGATGTCCCATTGGTGAATGGGAGGCGATATTTCGTGAAAATTGTTGCTCTCATTGGGGGAGAACGATTTGAGAGTCCGGTGTTCTCGGCGCTGCCTCAGCCGAACTGGTTTCAGTGGGGCAAGCTCAATAACTTTCTTTTCATGCTCGCGTTTAGCACCGGCGTGCTGCTCTCGATTCGCTCGGCCCGGACGAATCCCAATATCTTTCTTCGTCGTATCCCCGGCATTGATGCGGTCGAAGAGGCGGTTGGCCGGGCAACGGAAATGGGTCGGCCGATTTTATATCTGACCGGCAGTGGCGAGTTAACGGGGAGCGGCGATGCGTCCAATCTGTCGACTATTGCGGCCACCGTTATTCTGGGAGAGGTGGCGAAGCGGGCGGCCGTGTATGGGACGGCCATAAAAGTCCCGCATCGTTCGGCCATTGTGATGGCCATTTCCCAGGAAATAGTCAAAGAAGCCTACCTGACCGCTGGTCGGCCGGACGCCTATTCTGACGACAGCAATTTTTTTATTACCGCAGACCAATTCGCGTATACCGCGGCGGTTGACGGCATCATGCTGCGCGACCGGCCGGCGGCCAATTTTTTCATCGGCTATTACTACGCCGAGGCGCTGCTGCTGGCCGAGACCGGCGCTACAACAGGAGCGATTCAGATTGCCGGGACGGATGCGGAGCATCAGTTGCCATTTTTTATTACTGCCTGTGATTATACCCTGATAGGTGAGGAGCTGTATGCCGCCAGTGCCTATCTGTCGCGCGACCCCGCGCTGGTCGGTACGCTCCGCGGCCAGGATTTGGGGAAAGGCTTCTTACTCATAGGTCTGGTGTTGGGAACAGTGCTCATCACAATAGGTGATCTTACCGGACTGGCCATCTGTGAGACCGCCGTTCAGGTTTTCCACGATTTTCGGTAGGAGCGCTGGGCAGGAGGAAAAAGTGCTTTTCTGGCAACGCACAGTCCCACTCTTGATTACTTTTGTGTTTGGGCTGGCGCTTGTCCTGCAATACTATGTGCCCCATCCTGCCTCGGAAAGTTTTTTGCAGGAGGTTTCGCTCTGGAATCAAATTATTGCCGGGTTCGCCATCGTGCTGGGCGTCGGGAGTCTGCTTTCAAACCATTACCTTAAAATCAAGCGTCAGGAAGCCGGCTGGGGATATAGCGCGGTGCTGTTCGTGTCACTGTTCACCGTGTTCGGGGCCGGGCTGTGGGCTGAGGGAAAAGCCGCCGGGACTTTCTTTGGATGGCTGTACGAGTATGTCTTGGTGGCGCTTCAGGGAACGATGTTCTCACTGCTGGCTTTTTTTGTCGCGTCCGCGGCCTACCGGGCTTTTCGGGCGCGGACGCTTGAGGCGACGGTTCTGCTCAGCGCAGCCGTCCTGGTTATGGCTGGCCGTGTTCCCCTCGGTGAGTATGTCCTGCCTGGGGTCGGATATATCTCCGACTGGATTATGAATGTACCGAACACGGCGGCCCAACGCGGCATTCTGATTGGCGTGAGCTTGGGCGGTATTGCCACCTCGATCAAAATTATTTTTGGGATCGAACGCGCCTATCTGGGGGGAAGCCATAATGACGGTGCGTGAGTTTGCCCTGCGTGTGTTGCAATTGGACCGGCGTTTCATCTTTGTGCTGATGGGCTTGGTGACGTTGCTTCCTTTGCTCTACCCACTCGGCCTGCCGGTGCGCGTTTCGCCGGAAGCGTACAATATCTATGACACGCTTGAGCACCTGCCTGAGCGTTCGGTGTTACTCGTGTCGCTTGATTTCGACCCGGCCTCAAAACCCGAACTCTACCCCATGACCGTTTCGCTCTTACGTCATGCTTTTGCCAGAAACCTGCGCGTCGTGACTCTGACCCTCTGGCCGGCGGGAACGAGTATGGCGGAGTCCGCGGTCATTCAATTTGCCGAAGAAGCCGGCAAGAAAGATGGGACGGACTATGTCTTCCTCGGCTACGGGCCTGGGGAAGCGAATGCCATTATCAGTATGGGGCAGAGTCTGACCGACGCATTTCCAACCGATTACGCCGGCCGGAAAACCGACACGCTGCCCGTGCTCGCAGGCGTCCGCAGCTTACGCGATATTGATTATGCCATCAGCCTCAGCGCCGGCTTTCCCGGCCTCGAGACCTGGTATGTGTACGGCAAAGAGAAGTACGGCTTTGAGCTTGGCGGGGGCTGTACCGCAGTCAGTGCACCCAAGTTTTATCCGTTCCTGCAGACTGGACAAATTAATGGTCTGCTGGGCGGACTACGCGGCGCAGCCGAATATGAAACGCTGCTCAATCAGGCCGGTAAAGCGACCGCCGGCATGGATGCGCAATCAGCCACCCATTTTCTTATTATCGGTCTGATTGTCGTCTGCAACGTCTGCTCCGTGCTGAGTGGCCGTAGGCGAGGGCGCTTATGAGTCCGGAGACGATGACCATAGTGGGCGCATGGGTTGCCACGGGTTTAAGCCTGTTTATCTATTCGTTTCTGTATAAGGATAATCCGTTCTTCAAGCTGGCTGAGCATATCTTTGTCGGTGCTTCGGTCGGCTATCTTTTGGTCATCACGTACCATGAAGTCATACTTAAAAAGCTCGCTGTGCCCCTTATCGAGCAGCACGAATGGCGGCTGGTTATTCCGCTTCTCCTCGGCCTCCTGCTGTTAGCTCGGTTTTTCCCTCGCCTGGCCTGGAGCAGCCGCATTACGTTTGCCTTTATTTTAGGGGTGAGTTCAGGGGTGGCAATTCCGCGCCAACTGTCCTCGTTTATTTTGCAGCAGGTCCAGGGCACCTTGAAGCCACTCCTCACTGTTGACCCCATGGGAGGAGTCAGCTTCGGCCTGGCTGAACTGAACACGCTCCTTATTCTTATTGGCGTCGTCAGCGTTCTCGTCTACTTTTTTTTCTCTATTGAACACACCGGTAGCGTTCGTAGCGTGGCACGAGTTGGGATCTGTTTTCTCATGATCTCGTTCGGTGCCGCCTTTGGCTACACCGTCATGGCCCGCATGTCGCTGCTCATCGGTCGATTCGACGAGCTGATTCTGTACGCGGCGCCGGAGTATGGATATGCAACGATTGTGCTACTAGGAGTCGTGACGGGAGGGCTCGTATGGTGGCAGCGGCGATCTTTTCAGACGGATATCAAGACCCCGCCTACTGAAGGGACACAATAGCAGGACAGGCGATTATTCCCCAGCTTCTTCGGCTGCTGCGGCTTCTTCAGATTGCGCCGCCGCCTTGGCCTTTTCAGCCAGGGCTATGACCTCGCTCATAGCGCCGACCTCTGGAATTTGGAGCCGGGTGCCTTTGATGCGGGCTGCCTTACCGGATCGTTCACGTAAGTAGTACAACTTGGCACGCCGGACTTTCCCCCGAGCGAGGATTTCGATCTTCTCAATGCGCGGAGAATGCAAGGGGAAAATACGCTCGACACCGACCCCGTACGACACTTTGCGGACCGTAAAAGTTGCCCGGTTCCCCTTGCCGTTCGAACGGCTGATGACCGCGCCTTCAAAGACCTGAACCCGCTCTTTGTCGCCCTCAATGATCTTGGCATGGACGCGAACGGTATCTCCGGCTTTAAACTTTGGAATATCAGTCTTTTGCTGTTTGGCCTCAATGGCAGCGAGTAGGTTGCTCATGATGATGTTCTCCTCTGCAGTCTTTTCGTGTGCACTGTGCAGCCAGCAGGACTCAAGATACAGCGTGTCCGAGTCTGCCTCACCTGAGACAGAGAGGTGCAGTATTGCCATGTATTTGCTGAGTACGGACGGCGAGGGCTGACTGCCTTCCTTGTATTACCCTGCCCCTGACAGACGGTCAAGTCGGCGTCCCCAGCAGACGATCAAGCATAATAGCCGCTGCTGCACGAACGGACAGGTGGTTATACGCTCCACACCCCTGAATTGGTTCAAGAATTGCCTCTGCCTGGGCGAAAACCTCCTCTGTCAGCCCCCAGCCGGTTCCCAAAAGTAAGAGGATGGGGCAATGCTCTTGTTGCACACTGGCGCGTATTTCGGCAAAGGTCAGACGCTCTCCCCCGCCCTTTGCCGATGTTGCAATGACGCGAGGCGGCTGATCTGCTGCACGAGTAATGGCCGCCCGAACCTCCTCAAGCGAGTCAGCCAAAGAGACAATGGAAAGGGCGTCTTTGCGGGTTTTATTATACACACTGCCATGCCCGTTTTGCCAATGGTCCAGGATTTTTTCCGCCAGCGCCTGGAGCGTTCGTACCGGATTGACCACGAAATACCGTTTGACTCCGTAGGTTAATGCAGACCGAGCAATATCGTGAATGTCCATATTGGTAATGGAGGTGGTCACGACTTTATGCTCTTTGTCGTACACCGGGTGATGAATCAGTGCGATATAGACGTCGGCCATGAGCGCCTTTGCTGTGCGTGGCAAACAGGGACTATGCCGGCACGGTCTCTACTCGTCTTCATCCTGAATCTGCTCGAGCCAGCCCTTTTCTGCGGGCTTCAGGGCTGCCTTTTTGAGCAGGTCCGGTCGACGTTTCTGTGTCCGCAGCAGTGACTGTCTGCGTCGCCAATCGGAGATCTCCGCATGATGGCCGGATAAAAGCACGTGAGGAACCGGCATACCACGGAACTCTTCCGGTCGTGTATAGTGTGGATATTCAAGCAATCCGGTACTGAAAGACTCGTCTTCGGTTGACTCTTTCCGCCCGACCACACCAGGGACAAGCCGGGCAACGGCATCAATCAGTACGAGGGCAGCAACTTCTCCCCCGCTGACAATATAGTCTCCAATGGAAATCTCTTCATCAACAAACGCCAGAACACGTTCATCTACCCCTTCATAGCGACCACAGACAAGGATCAATGCCTCGTCAGCCGCCAGCTCGGCCGTTTTGGCCTGGGAAAGGGACTGTCCTTGAGGAGAGAGGAAAATACGCCTCGGATTGTGTAAAGGCCGACTCACCGCTTCGACCGCGTTGACAAGGGGCTCGGGGGTCATCACCATGCCCCATCCCCCCCCATAGGGCGAATCGTCTGTTGAACGATGCTTGCCTGGTGCATAGTCACGCAGATTATGCACGCAAAACGAAAGGATAGCCTTGTCCTGGGCCTTTTGTAACAGGCCGGTAGAGAGCGGCGAGGTAAACCACTCCGGGAAAATCGTAATAATGTGAAACTGCATGGGCTATTCGAGCAGTCCTTCAGGGGGGTCGATAATCACCAGTCGGCCTTCGATGGCGATTGTCCGTATCACCTCCTCAACAACAGGGATCAGATATTCTTTTTCCCCATTCCGAACCACGAACACATCATGTCCTGGGGTCGTGAGGATCTCAGCAATAGTCCCGACAGGCTCTTTTGTCATAGTCTGGATAGGCAGCCCGATCAGCTGGTAGTGGTAAAACTCGCCGGCGTGGAGTTGGGGTAAGGCCGTCTCTTCCACAAGCAGGATAGTATCCCGCAGCGCCTCAGCCCGATCTCGAGAATCTATCCCGGCAAATTTGAGGAGGATGAAAGACGCGTGCGGTCGGGCTTGTATGAGCTCGAACGTCTCTTCCCAAGCGTCTTTCTTGCGGAGCGTGACACACAGACCAGGCTGTAACGTCGGGCACGGAGAAGAGTGGGGGCGTAGACGAACCTCTCCCCGCACACCATGCGTATTGACCACCCGACCAAGTTCAATCAGTGTGGCCACGCTGGGAACGTTATTTTTCTTCGACAATTTCGAGGACAACTTTACGGTTTGTTCGGGAAGCCGCTGCATTGAGCAGGGTACGGATCGACTTTGCCGTACGCCCCTGTTTGCCGATAATACGGCCCAGGTCTTCCTTGGCTACACGAAGCTCAAGGATGGCCGCTGTTTCTCCCTGGATTTCTGAGACCTCGACTTCATCCGGGTTATTCACCAGCGCCCTGGCTAGGTATGCAACAAGCTCTTTCATAGTATTCTCCTCTAATGCGTAAGCGTGCACTCCAAATAGACGTGCAGATGTTGGCACGTGTACGCATTATACCAGATCAGGATTCCGGTGCGTTCCCTGCCTTTTTGATGAGCCGCGCGACGGTCCCAGTCGGCTGAGCCCCGTTCTTCAGCCATTTTGCAAGCCTGTCCTGCTTGATCTCGATCAGCGCCGGCTCCTGAGTCGGATCATACGAGCCGAGCCGTTCCAGAAATCGCCCATCCCGTGGCGCCCGTGAGTCTGCAGCAACGATACGATAGAAGGGGCGCTTTTTTGCCCCGTGTCGAGCCAGTCGAATTTTTACCATAATCTTTTAGTGTCCCCAGGCTGGGAGAGAAAGGCGCTTTTTCATGTTCTTTCCTCCGCCAGCCCCAGAAAGCCTCCTCATCATCTTTTTTGCTTCGAGATACTGCTTGAGAAACCGGTTCACTTCAACCACCGAGGTTCCGCTTCCCTTGGCAATCCGTTTCCGCCGGCTGCCGTTCAGGAGCTCCGGTTTCCGCCGCTCTTCTTGTGTCATTGAGCTAATGATTGCTTCAACGTGTTTAAACTCTTTTTCCGCCCCCTCCATATCGGTGCCCTTGAGCATTTTCTTCGCCCCAGGAAGCAGCGCCACCAAATCCGTGATTGAGCCCATTTGTTTGACCATGCGCATCTGCTCTTGAAAGTCTTCCAGGGTAAACTGATTTTTCCTGAGCTTCTTTTCAAGCACCTCAGCCTGCTGCTGGTCATAAACCTTTTCGGCCTTTTCGATCAACGACAACACATCGCCCATGCCCAGGATGCGCGAGGCGATGCGATCAGGGTGAAAGGGCTCTAAGGCATCGAGTTTCTCCCCGATACCGGCAAACAGAATGGGCTTGCCGGTGACAGAGCGTAAGGACAATGCTGCCCCGCCTCGGGCATCGCCTTCAACTTTGGTCAGCACGACGCCGTCGATGGAGAGACGGCTGTGAAAACCTTGCGCGACGTTCACCGCTTCCTGGCCTGTCATGGCATCTGCCACAAGCAGGGTTTGATGCGGCTGGAGCACAGTTTTCATCCGCTCCAGGTCGGCCATCAACTCGGCGTCAACCTGCAAACGGCCGGCGGTATCAACCACCGCAACGTCACACCCCCTCTTGTGCGCTTCGGCAATCCCGGCTTGGGCGACCACAACCGGGTCGAGGGCCGAGCCGTCATTCGGGGTCGGATAGACCGGAACGCCAATCTCTTGGGCGAGAATGCTGAGCTGATCAATGGCCGCCGGACGAAACGTATCTGCCGGAACAAGGTAGGGGGTGCGTTGCCGTTCTCGTGCCAGATAGCGAGCGAGCTTGCCCGCGGTCGTCGTTTTGCCCGAACCATTCAAGCCCACCAGCAGAATGACAACGGGGGGCTGAGCTGACAGGTCCAACTCGGTCTGCTCGCCACCCAAGAGCGCGACCAGCTCTGCATTAACAACTTTAATGAGCTGTTGGCCGGGCGAGAGGCTGGCCAACACGTCCTGACCGAGTGCCTGCGTCCGAATCCGTTCGACAAAGTCTTTGACTACGCGGAAATTGACATCCGCTTCCAGCAGTGCCAGACGCACTTCACGCAAGGCTTCATCAATGTTTTTTTCGGTCAGTCTGGTGTGTCCACGCACACGGCGCAACACCCCATCCAGCTTTTCTCCTAGAGCCTCAAACATGCCACTTCACACAGTTCTGTCGAACCTTCCCCACATACAGAAACAGGGGTAGAAAGTCAATCAATTGGGCCTCCCGCTCACTGCCCGCGTCAATCGCGCCGAGCGTGGCTCTTGCTTGCGTGGCATCTCGAAATCCGTTAGCTGTAGGGGATGGGAGCTAAGCCAAGCAAATTCCTCGTGGGAGCCCTGCTCATCGTCAGCGCGGTCGGTTATCTTATTTATACGGGCATACAGGAAACAAAAGTCTATTACTTCACCATGGACGAATTTCTTCTGAAAAAGGCGGCGCTGGCCAATGAAGACATCCGGGTCGCCGGTCGGGTGCAGGCCGGCTCTATCCAGTGGGACCCTGCGGCGCTCAATCTGACGTTTGTTCTCACGCCCATTGAGCAGGAACCAACCCCTGTTGAAGTGACCCAAGCCGGCGTCTCGGTCTCGTACCAAGGGATTTTGCCAGATATGTTTGCAGAGGGTCGAGACGTTATTATCGAGGGCCTGTATACGCCGGAACAACAACTGGTCGCTTCGACGATTATGACGAGCTGTCCGTCAAAATATGAGCCCGAAATCGAACAGCGACTCCAAAAAAGCTAATGGAGAGCTAACGGCTGAGCATGTCCTCAGCCAAGGACCAGGCGAGTGACCGCGGTCCCGGTTTTTCCACTTTCAGCCAGACACACGAGAGAGCAGTTGACCTATGACACATCTTGGTACCCTCGCCCTCTACCTTGCGAGCTTGTTATCCGCCTATGCTGTTATTACTTCCCTCTGGGGCGTTCGGACGCGCAGGACGGCGTGGATTGCCAGCGGAACCCAGGCCGCTCACGCGGTATGCGGCTGCGTGGTTATTGCGTCAATCGCCCTCCTGCACGCCCTTTTGACGCGGGATTTTAATGTCGAATACGTTGCGAGCTACTCCAGCTCGACCTTACCCATACAGTATACGGTCGCGGCGTTTTGGGGTGGGCAAAAAGGCTCGCTCCTGTTCTGGGCGTTGATTCATTGCCTTTTTTCTTCGGTCGTCCTCTTCCAGAATCGCACCAAAAACCAAGAGCTGATGCCGTATGTGACGGCGACGCTTATGATCATTGCCTTATTTTTCCTCGGCCTGTTGTGTTTCATTACTCCCCCGTTTGAACGCCTGTCTTTCATCCCAAACGAAGGCTCGGATCTCAATCCCTTACTCCAGAATTACTGGATGACGATTCATCCCCCGGCCCTGTATTTGGGCTTTATCAGTGCGTCCGTCCCATTCGCTTTTGCGATGGCTGCCCTGGCCACAGGGAAACTGGGCGACGTATGGATCCGGACCACGCGCCGTTGGGCCTTGACCTCCTGGTTTTTTCTCTCTTTGGGCAATTTACTGGGTGGACGCTGGGCCTATGAAGTGCTGGGCTGGGGTGGCTACTGGGCGTGGGACCCGGTTGAGAACGCGGCGATTATGCCCTGGTTTACCGCAACCGCCTATCTCCACTCGGTCATGATCCAAGAGAAGAAAGACATGCTCAAGATATGGAATATGACCTTGGTCATCCTGACCTTTGCACTGACGATTTTCGGAACATTCCTGACGCGCAGCGGTGTTATCTCCTCAGTCCACTCTTTTACCCAGTCCGGCTTGGGACCATATTTTCTGACGTTCCTGGCCTTTATCCTGATCGTTTCAATCGGGCTTCTCATCTATCGTGTGCCGGACTTGAAGAGTACGAATGAGTTCGACTCTCTGTTGTCCCGCGAATCGGCATTCCTGTTTAACAATCTCGTCCTCGTGGGTCTTGCCTTTGCCACGTTTTGGGGAACCATTTTCCCGATCCTGTCCGAGTGGGTCCGTGGAGTAAAGATCACTGTCGGTCCGCCTTTCTTCAATCAGGTGAACGGCCCGCTGGGGGTGCTGTTATTGTTCTTAACCGGGATTGGGCCCATTATTGCCTGGCGCCGGGCAAGCTGGATCAGCCTCAGACGGCAGTTTGCGATCCCCCTTCTCGTGGGACTGACAATGGGGGTCGGGTTTTTTGTGCTTGGCTACCGCAACTATTACGCGGTTGTCATCTTTTCCTTAGTCGGATTTGTCCTGGCTGCTATCCTGGCCGAGTTCTCTCGCGGGACACGCGCCCGACAGGCGATGCTGCACGAAAGCCCGCCTCAGGCCCTGAGTCATTTGGTCGGCAAAAATCCGCGCCGGTACGGC
This sequence comes from Binatia bacterium, assembly GCA_963664395.2. Taxonomy (GTDB): domain Bacteria; phylum Desulfobacterota; class Binatia; order Bin18; family Bin18; genus Bin18. The sequence continues at coordinate 2,550,279 of OY761159.2, forward strand.
GGCTATATCGTTCATATTGGCGTGGTCCTGATTTTCTTTGGAGTGGCAGGCGCGTTTTTCACCATTGAAAAACAGATTACAGTGAGCGCGGAGCAATCCTTTGACGTTGGCCGCTACACCCTCCTCTACACCGGGATCACCGAAAGCGAAGACGCGCATATTGCCGCACAGATCGCTACCGTGCAGGTTGTGGTTGACGGCCAGCAGATCGATACCATGTATCCGGAGAAACGCTTCTATAAAAAACAAAACCAGCCCACCACAGAGGTCGATATTCGGCCGACCCTCCTTGAGGACCTCTATCTCGTCCTGGGCAGCTACGATGCGCCGTCGGGCCTGGCAACCTTCCAGGTCTTTATTAATCCGCTCGTATCCTGGATTTGGATCGGCGGGTTCATCCTGATTCTTGGCACCTGTGTCATCATGGCCCCGAATCCGGCTGAGCGCCACGCCTTTGCCCTGGCACGCGCATCAGCAGAAATACGAGGGGAAGTTGTTGCAGATTAGCTCCCTCCTCTCCGGGCTTCTGTTCGTTGTGAGTATCAGCGGCGCGGCCGTTGCCGCGCCGACGAATCAGGAGATGGAAGCCTCGCTCACCTGTCAATGTAGCTGTGGCCTGACTGTCCATAACTGCAATCATTTACAGTGTGGCTTTGCGATTCCAGCTAAAGAGCAGATTGCTGAGCAGCTTGAACAAGGCAAATCACGCCAGGCTATTCTTTCCTCTTTTGTTGTTCGTTACGGAGAAAAAGTGCTGTCTTCACCAACGGCGACGGGCTTTAATCTTGTCGCCTGGATAGCGCCCTTTCTTGTTGTTTTTATTGGTGCTGTCAGTATTGGGTTCATTGTGCTCCGCTGGACAAAAAATCGTCCCCACGCCCAGGCTGTGTCACCCTCCACCACCCCCACAGCGACACCGAATCCCTATCAGGAACGACTCGAAAAAGAGCTCAAGACGTTCGAGAGCTAAACGGAAATCCATGACCTTTGTGCTGTATGCTGCTGGTATTGTTCTGGTGGGGCTGATTGCCACCCTTGTTGCCTGGCCCTTACTCTCTGTACAAACAGAATCTCTCCGGTCTATCCCGGCAGCGGACCAAGTCGTACGCTGGGAAAAACAAAAAGCGAATGCCTATGCCGCTATGAAAGAAGCGGAATTTGACAAACAAATGGGAAAGCTCACGGACGAGGATTATCAATTTATTCGTCAGAAATACGAAACGCGCGCAGTGGAAGCCCTCACGCAACTCGATCAGCTTACCCGGAAAGGGCAGGGCTAGGCACAGTCTCGTGGTGCGCTCCTTGCCGTACACGCATAATGAGTAATTGGGTCGTTGAGGCGCGAAATCTCTACAAGACCTTTGCGTGGACTCCAGTCCTCAACGATATATCGTGCCGCATTGCCCCTGCCGAGGTCGTCGGCATATTTGGGCCGAACGGAGCGGGCAAGACGACGCTGTTACGACTCTTTGCTACGCTGCTGAGACCAACCGCAGGAACGCTGAGCCTGTTTGACTCAGCCTCTTCCGACCTTGCCGTCCGTCGAAAAATCGGCTTTCTCGGACATGACAGTTGCCTGTATCCGGATCTCACACCAGAAGAGAACTTGACGTTTTACGGCAAAGCCTATCAGGTCACGGACCTCAAAGACCGGATCGCCAAACAATTGGCACACGTCGGCTTACAAGACTGGCGGACAACGCCGGTCCGTCATTTTTCGCGGGGGATGGAACAGCGTCTCAGTTTGGCGCGTGCCCTCTTGCACGACCCGGAGCTCTTCCTGCTCGACGAGCCCGACACCGGCCTTGATACCAGGGCCATCTCGACCCTCCATGCCACCCTGGCTCAGGCAAAGGACCGGGGAAAAACTGTCATTCTGACCTCGCACGATTTTGAGCGGAGCAGGGAGCTGTGTACCCGTGCCCTTATCCTGCACCGTGGACGGCTTGCCTGGCAATCGGAGGAGACACTCCCGTCTCCGCAAGAATTTGTCGAATTCTATACTGCTTGCACGCACTAGGCTGTCCCATGTGGGCGATTCTTTGGAAAGATATTCTCTTAGAGCTGCGGACCAAAGAACGAGTGTCTTCTCTGTTGGTCCTGGCCCTGCTTATCGTCCTGGTGTTTGTCTTTGCCCTCACGCCAGAGCAACTGAAACACCCGGCCTTTGGTTCTGCCCTCCTCTGGGTCGCGCTCGTCTTTGCCGGTATGTTGAGCATCCAGCGCACATTCATCCTTGAACAGGAACGCAACTGCTTGACCGGTCTCTTACTCTGCCCCATTGATCCCGGCCAGGTGTTTTTTGCAAAGTTCCTGAGCAACGTTTTCTTTCTGACTGTGGTTGAAGCAGTTGTTGCGCCACTCACGCTTGCGCTGCTCGGCCTGTCTTTCTCGTTCTCTCTCCTTGCCCTCCCTCTCGTTCTGCTGTTCGGTATTGTCGGCTTTTCAGCCCTTGGGACGCTGTTTGCTGCGATTGCCGTTCGAACGCGCGCGCGCGAAATTATTCTGCCGTTGATGCTCCTCCCCCTCCTTGTCCCGCTGTTCATTGCGGCGGTGAATGTCACTGGAGCACTCCTGGCTGGAGAAGTGTGGACAGGGGTATGGTTCCGGGTCCTCATCGCGTTTGATGTTATTTTTGTGGTGACCGGCTGGCTGACGTTTGGTTTTGTTGTGCAAGAATAGGAGGCCCGCGGGGTATAATGGAGCTCGTATGAAACAAGTGACGTCCAGTTCTCATCTGTCTGACACCATCCTGCCGTGGCTCACCGGCGCGGCTATGTTGGCGGCCCTGGCTATGGTCTTTGTGTATGTCCCGAATGAACGGGTGCAAGGCGAGGTGCAGCGCATTTTCTATTTTCATCTGCCGTCAGCCTGGATGGCTTTTCTTGGCTTCTTTATCGTGGCTGGGGCGAGTGCGGCATTCTTATGGCAAGGCAAGCGGGCGGCTGACCTACTGGCTCAGGCCGCGGCGGAAGTTGGTATGGTGTTCTGTTCCCTTGTCCTGCTGACCGGCCCCCTCTGGGCGCGTCCTATCTGGGGCGTGTGGTGGACCTGGGACCCTCGTCTCACTATGACGCTGGTGTTATGGCTGATTTATGCCGCCTATGTCCTGCTGCGTGTTTTTGCCGGGGATAATGAGACGGCCGCTCGGTATGCCGCCGTCCTGGGTATTATCGGCGTGATCGACATCCCCCTGCTCTATATTGCCATTCGTCTGTGGCGTGGCATCCACCCCAAGGTCGAACAAATGGCGCCGGAGATGGCCTGGACGCTCCTGGTGTGTACCGGGGCGTTTGTGTGTGTGTTTACGTGGTTGTTACAACTCAGGTTACGCAGCCTGCAGTTGCGCGACGAAATTAGAGCCCTGCGTCAGCACGTAGTAGCCGCCTCATAGAAAAGGAAAGGATATGTCGTATTTGTTTGCTGCGTTCAGCATCGTGTGGATCGTTATTTTTCTGTACGTGCTTTCCATCTCCCGCCGCCAGCGTGAGCTGTCCCGGGAGGTTGAAATGCTTCGTCAGCTGGTCGGCCAGCAACCAACTGATACGTCCTCTGCGTCTACTGCTTCAGCGGGCGGAAATTCATCCTGAGCAGTTCTTCGAGATGGGCCGGATGACAGGCTAAAATGGGCTCTTCCGGGGCGTCCGGATGTTCTCTCGTCTTCCGCACCATTTCCGTCGGCGTAACCGGCTCGCCAGAAAGCCGATACAGGCCCCCCCCAGCCGCCCATAAAACCATTGCTGCCGCCGCAATATCGTAAAAGTGAAAACGGGTGAGAAAGGTTGCCTGGAGTGCTCCTGTGGCGACCAGGATGACCTCGTAGCCCGAGACGCCGAGACTCCGAATCTTGCCTGGATATTGACTGAGATTCCACCGCTGCGCGTCAGACGAGACACCCAGATAGTCAGACTTTTTGATGGCGTGGGGGGCTGTTGGGATGACCAGCGGTTTCGTATTCCATTGTCCCCTTGTCCCCTGCTCGCTCACAAAGAGATGTTGGGCCTCCGGCATGCTGAAAATGCCGCTGAACGGCTCCCACAGGTCGGCCCTCGCTTGTTGCTGAAACACCGCCAGGGAAATGCCCCAAATAGGGATATGACTACGGAATGCCGAGGTCCCATCGATCGGATCGAGTATGGTAATGTAAGAAGCTGAACGGTTTCCGGACCAGCCCTGCTCTTCCCCAAAAATACCCACGTCCCCTTGAAAAAGCACTGCCAGCTCGTGTCTCAGAAAACGCTCAATGTCTCCATCCGCGGGGGTGACCCACGAGCCATCAGGTTTGAGTGCACTCGGACTCCTGCCATACTGGTCTCTGGCTATTTGATCAGCGAGGCGTATGAGCTCTCTGATCCGCTCAAATTTTTGTGATGCGTCCACCCTATACACCGCGTCCTGTGCTTCGACTCCGCCGCTGAAGCGGCTACGCTCAGCACGAACGGGGAGGAGCCTCTTTCTTCCGCTCATCCTGAGCGTGGCGAAGCAAAGTCGAAGGGTCCTCTTACCCGTACGGCCCTCCGCCAAACTCCTCAAACAGTTCGCCCACCACCTGTGCCGTTCGGGCGGGGTCGTGCCGCACGAGAGAGTTGGCAGACATGACATTCCCGAATTTCACCACTTTTACCCCAAGGTCATAGAGCGCTCCAACATCGAGCCTCACTTGCGCGGCCTGCTCTTCTTGATACTTGCGCGCCAGTTCTTTGGGCACCTCGCCCCGGTGGACAACCACCGCATCGGGGAGTCTGCCGGCATACTCAGCCAGCTTTGTCACATGTTGAGAGGCTGAGTAGCCATCAGTTTCTCCATGCCGGGTCATTAAGTTGAGAATGTAAATGATCGGCGCCCGCGCGTTTTTGAGCGCTTCCGGAATGCCGGTGACCAACAAATTGGGAATGGTTGAAGTGTACAGATTCCCCGGCGCAAAGATAATGAAATCACTCTCCTGCAGGGCCTGCAGGGCCTCGGGGTTGGCCTGTGCCTCGGGCTGGAGATACACCCGTTGGATCGGGCTGGATGAGTTATGCTTGGGAACGTCAATATTGGCCTCTCCCTCGATCAGAGTCCCATCCGCCAGCTCCGCGTACAGATGCGCGTGGTCCCAGGTCACGGCCAATACGCGCCCCCGGATTTTGAGTATCCGGCTGATCGCTTCGATCGCCTGTTGCTCGGATTCCAGAATTTTTGTCAGGGCGAGAAAAAAGAGATTCCCAAAGCTGCGGCCCTCAAGAGGGGCATCCACAAAACGAAAAGAAAACAGATCGCGTAAGAGTTGGGTCTCTTCCGACAAGGCAACCAGACAGCGACGCATATCACCTGGTGGCAGCACACCGAATTCATCTCGGAGACGCCCTGAGTCACCGCCTGAATCCATCATGGTCACGATGGATTGTATCCACAGGTCTGCATACGCTCGCAGACCTGACAGGATGTTAAACGACCCGGTCCCGCCTCCAATAACGCTCACTCTCCGTCGCATACTCGCCTGCCCTCATACGTCCTAGTGCTGCGCCCACCGCCTGAGCGCCGACAGGCCAGTACTCGGCCGCACCTCGTTCTGCCACTGCTCGCAGAGCACGGCCAGCGGCGCTTTCAGGGCGGGTAACGGGTCTGCCCCTGGTGTCATCCCGGCCGTCTTCTCTCGCAGCCAGGAGAGCGTTTCATCCAGACTCGTAAACGATCCGGAAAGAAACGCCTGCCGAAGCTGCGCGATCGTTTTATGATCAAAAACGTGTTTTTGGTCGAGATCAATAATATCGGAAAGGAGTAAGCCGGCCTCACTCAGACGACAGTCGAGACGAGCCAGGAGATCGTTATAGACGTGTCCGGCCACGGCCTCGGCTTTGGTCCGCACGTCATTCAAGAGCGCTCTCCCGCGGAGGGAGGCATCTGCTTCTTGTGGCACAAGCTGGCAGTAAAATTTCAGTTTCGGCTCCGTGCCCGACGGACGGATGATAACGACACCGCCGTCTGTCACGATCCGTAAGACATTCCGGGGGAGCTTATCCGTTTCGCTCACAAAGGGTCCGAAACGTTTCTCGTCCCAGTAATCAATACAATTTTTGACGACAAACCCACCAAGCTGCTGTGGGGGCGTTTCACGCAGAGATTGCATCAGCCGGTCTCGGCGCAGCACCCCCTCCGCTCCTGTCAGCATGATGGATCGATTGATGTCCGCATACCCGCCCAACTCTTCCAGAATGTGGATATAGTAGTCGAGCAGCGTCTTGCCCTCCTGGCGGAGCTGTTGGTAGAGCGTTGCGAGGTATAGGCACGCTGGCGCGGCATCTTTATCTTTGATGTGCGGGACGAGCATGCCTCCATGGCTTTCCTCGACCGCTAAGACCAGTTGCTCGGGCGCACACTGAACGGTGCGATAGTTGCCGGTTTGCTCTAACGCTTTTAAGACAGCAGCAACATACTTGAATCCTACGAGCAGGTCGTCAATGATCCATGAATCGCCTGCCTGGGTCACAATCTGGCCAAGCAGCCGAGTTGTCACCAAGGTCTCAATGACCAATCCTCTCCGCTGAGGACCTCTGGGATCAAGCATCAGAAAATAGCACAGGGTTGAAGCAATCTGGTTCCCATCAAAATGATACCAGGTGCCATCGGGCAATTTGACCTCAAGACCAACTCTATCTGCATCAGGATCACTGGAGAGGACAACGCCTATCCCGTGCTCATCGGCAAAGGCTTTTGCCGGCTCGGTCGCGTGTGGGACTTCGGGGTTTGGAACTCTAAAAGGAATGGCGGAAAAAGTCCCATCCGGCCCTTGATCGGGCGGGGTCCGAACCGGAAAACCAAGACGTCCCAGCACCTCTCCCACCGTCATCAGCCCACAGCCACCGAGCGGGGTAAACACCACCGGATACGCCGGCAGCGGCGTATGAATCTTGCCATACAGCCGCACATAGGTCTGTATGTATTCCTCATGAAGCTGGCCCGGAATGCTGCGAATCATGTCCTGACTCAGGGCCTGCTCGAAGGGGACGGAGCGAATTTTAGTGGCCTGGTCCATAATATCAACCAGACGTTGGTCGTCTGGGGCCACCGGCTGGCTGCCATAGTGGTCATAGACCTTAATGCCGTTATCGTCAGGCGGATTATGCGAGGCTGACAGATTCATTCCGCCCACTGCACCCAGCTGACCAATCAGATAGGACAGTTCCGGCGTTGTCAGCACTGCCGTCTCGTTTGTCGGCTCGGCGAAATACGTGACAATGCCGTTGCCGGCATAAATCTCACACGCCAATTTGCCCAGTGATCGAGACGATACGCCTAAGAGTGGATGGTCGTTACCCAGAAAATCATACACGCCCGCACTGTCATGAAACACACGGACATCGTTCGCAACGACTACAGCCAGCTCAGTTCGGTCGATAAACACTGACTCGAGGTATTGACAATGCCCCTGGACGGTCATGGCAACCGTTGTCGGATTCATGCGATTCGACCCGTAGCCAACGCGGCCGCGTCGGCCACCCGTCCCAAACGGGAGGACCTGCCAGAAGGCGTCAAACACTAACGCCAGATGGTCTTCATCGAGATGCCGGGCCAGAATTTCGGGATAGGCATACGGAACTTGACTCGCTAACCAGCTCTGGAGGCGTTCATTCGCCTGCTGCCCGCGCGCTCCATATTCCTGTCCCAGCCGCTCACCTATCCGTGCTCCCTTCGTCATGCCTACTCCTGTCCATCTCACCTTTTCCTCCCCCTGGGAGGGCGGCCGTCTGCGTCCGTTGCGTCATGTCTGCCGCAAGCGTCAGAGCCGCCTGCATACTGCGCGGGCTGGCTTTGTTGTGGCCCGCAATATCGAGAGCCACGCCGTGATCGGGTGAAGTGCGAACGATGGGCAACCCCAGCGTGATGTTTACCCCGTCTTCCCAGGATAACAGTTTGAGCGGGATTAAGGCTTGATCGTGATACTGACAGATCACTGCGTCAAATTCGCCATTCACCGCCCGCACAAAAACAGTATCCGCCGGCAGCGGCCCTGTCACGTCGAATCCTTGGGTCCGGGCACGCTCGACAGCCGGTCGAATAAGCCGCTGTTCTTCATCTCCGAACGCGCCGGCTTCGCCCGCGTGCGGATTAAGGCCGGCTACCGCCAAACGTGGATGCGGCAGGCCGTGAAAACGCTTCAAATGCTCGGCCGCTAACGTGATGGTTTTTTCAATCCGCTCACACGAGAGTGCATGCGGGACCTGGGCCAGGGGCATATGCGTGGTCACCAGAATCACGCGCAGCTGCTTCCCAGCCAGCATCATCCGGACTTCGGGCGTGTCCGTCAACGCGGCCAGGAGTTCGGTATGGCCGGGGTAGGGATGGCCGGTGGCATGCCACATGGCTTTGCTGATCGGTGCGGTGACCAGCCCGTCGAGCGTCTTTTCCAAGGTGAAACGAACGCCGCTTTCCACGTAGCGATACGAGGCGTCACTTCCGCCGGGAGTGAGTTGGCCTGGGACGCGTTCGTCCGGTGCAAGCTGGGAGAGGGCGAGGACGGGTATATGCCGCGAGTCAGTTGGAAAGGAATCGCCAACCTGCCACTGATACGGGAGGAGGGAGGACGCCAGCCGGGTCGCGGTCTCCTGTATAACCGCAAGATCTCCAAGGACGACCGCCCGACAGCACGGCAGAGACGACTGGAACGCCTTCACTATTACCTCTGGCCCGACCCCGGCAGGATCGCCCATGGTCACACCAATCAGCGATTTCATAGGAACGACAGTACTACGGGAAGGTGTTCTTTAGAACGGCCAGAGCCAACCGAGTACACCCTTTTTCTGTGCGGTCTCCAGGCGGTCCGGAGCAACGTCTTCCACCTCGGCATCTAAAACGGAACTCGTCTGTGTAATGCCCGCGCCAAAATCTTCCGGGGCTTCGAGGAAGTTTTCCACGTGATGCCGGAAGCGGAGGTCTTCATTAAACCAACGCGCATAGCGATCACGTAACGCCTCACTATAGAGCTTGTTTTTGATCTCCTCGGAGACGGTCTCAAGGGGTTGCAGGCCCGCGTTCCGTTTATCTTCTACTTTCAGGAGATGCATCCCGGAATTGGTACGGAAAGGCTGACTGATATCGCCATTTTCTAAGGAAAAGGCGACCTGTTCGATGCCTTCGGGCATTTGTCCCCGTTCAAAATAGCCAAGGTCCCCCCCACTGCCCGCGCCTGGCCCACCGGAGTATTGGTCTGCCAGATTGCCGAAATTTTCTCCTGCCAGCGCGCGCTGACGGACTTGGTACACCACCCCAATCGCTTCCTGTTCCTCTGCCTCGTTCGCAGAGGGCGATAACGGCCGGAAAACATGGCGTACACGAATCTGCGCGGGTTGGGTGTACTCATCGATATGCTCATCATAGTAGCGTTGTACATCCTCAGGCGTGACATTCACCTTAGCGCCAATCTCGCGGCTCATTAAAATTGCTTGTTCCACCTCACTCGCAACCCGGGTGCGGTATTTCTCCATGCTCATGTTCTGCTCAATCAGGGCGGCTTCAAATTCTTGATCACTTAAATTGCTCTGCGCTTGGATCCGCGCAATATAGCTGTCAATATCCGCCTTCTTGGCTTTCAAGCCCTGCGCTTCCACTTCTCTCCTGATCAACTTCTGCATGACGAGCGCGTCCAGGACTTCCTTATCCGACATCCCCGTTGCCCCACCGGACGGTGCCAGCGGACTCGACCCTGCCACTGCCCGAAAGCCTTGCATCTCATGTGAGGTAATCGGCGCGTCATCAACTGCCGCCACAATACGGTTAATGACCTCCGCCTGACTTGCGGTCGGCCCCATCCACACGGCAGAGACAAGAAAGCAGACCAGTATGCGGTTGCTGTGGGTCCTTTTCATCATGCTCCACCGGCTAACACGATTCGTCGAGGCTGTGCAAGAGACTCTTGACTGCCTCCATCACGTCTTCCTCCGGCGCAAGTGAAAACGAGACACGCAAGTCCGGGCTAACCTGTGCCCTACGGTCATTTTTCTGAATAAAGGACACGAGACGCTCGCCTTTTATGGGCGAGTCAGTGTGGAAATGCAGGGTCACTTTCTCGCCCTTGCGGTAGACGGCTGTCACTAAATAGTGGCGCAGTACCCGGCGGAGGTCCATGACTTCGATAAAACGAAGGACTAACTCGGGCAGGGTGCCAAAACGATCTTCCATTTCATAGGCCAGGTCTTCCAGGTCGCTGCGTTCTTTCACATTGGCCAGTTTTTTGTAGAAGACCAGGCGCTGGTTGACATCCGGGATATACGCCTCCGGCAAATATGCCGGCAGGCCAATATGAATTTCGGGTTCAATAACAACCTCAATCTCGCCCCCCCGCAGCTCGCGCACCGTTTCTTCCAGCATGTGGGCGTAGAGTTCGTAGCCCACAGCCGCTACCCGCCCGGACTGTTCTTTGCCTAAGAGATTGCCCGCCCCACGAATCTCCAAATCGTGCGCCGCCAAACGGAACCCCCCACCGAGATCGTCCAGTTCCTGGAGGACTTCCAGACGACGCTGGGCGTCTCGGGTGAGCGCCTGTTCACCAGGAATGAGTAAATAGGCATAGGCTCGCATAGCGGACCGTCCGACCCGACCGCGCAGTTGATACAGTTGGGCCAGACCAAAATATTCAGCCCGGTTAATAATAATCGTGTTCGCGGTCGGGATATCGAGCCCGGACTCAATAATGGCCGAGCAGAGCAACACGTTCACCCGGTGGTGCATGAAGTCGAGCATCACTGTTTCCAGCTCACGTTCCCTCATCTGGCCATGCGCAACCGCCAAGGCCGCTTCCGGCACCAGCGCCCGCAACCGGTCGGCCATTTTTTCAATGGTCTCAACCCGGTTATGGACAAAAAAGATCTGGCCGCCCCGGGAAAGTTCTTGCAGCATGGCTGAGCGGATGAGGTCTTCATCAAATCGAGCAACATAGGTCCGGATGGCCTGGCGATCCACGGGCGGCGTTTCAATCACGCTCAAGTCTCGCAGGCCCATCATCCCCATGTTGAGCGAACGCGGGATCGGCGTAGCCGACAGCGCCAGGACATCAACCTCATGGCGGAGTCGTTTGATTTTTTCTTTATGCGTCACCCCGAACCGATGTTCTTCGTCGATCACGACCAGTCCGAGCTCTTTGAACACAACGTCTCGTTGTAAGAGACGGTGGGTGCCAATGACGATGTCCACCGTGCCGGCGGCCAGGCCGCGGACCACGGCTTTGACTTCTTGGGCCGAGCGGAATCGATTCAGCAGTTCGACCCGGATGGGAGAGTCGGCAAAGCGCCGGCCAAAAGTCTCGGCGTGCTGTTGGGCGAGCACCGTTGTGGGTACGAGGACAGCCGCCTGCTTCCCATTTTCAACCGCCAGATAGGCCGCCCGCAGCGCCACCTCGGTCTTGCCGTAGCCCACATCACCGCAGACGAGGCGATCCATGGGTTTGGGACTTTGCAGGTCGGCCTCCACGTCTTCTATTGCCGCCCGTTGGCCCGGCGTTTCTTCAAACGGAAAACGGGCCACAAACTCCTCGTAGTCGCTGGTGTAGGTGGCCAGCGCGGGCCGCTGGACGCTTTCCCGGACCGCATGAATTTCGAGCAGCTCGCGCGCCATTGCCTGAATGGCCTCGCGGGTCTTGCGCTTGACGCGCTCCCAGGTCTGGCCGCCCAGGCGGTCCAGGGCGGGTTCTTTGCTGTCCGCGCCGGCATACTTCTGGACCAGATTGATGCGCTCAACCGGCACATACAATTTGTCGCCACCGGTATATTCGAGGTGGAGATAATCTCCTTCGGTATCGGCGACACTCAGGTGCTGGAGCCCGTGATACCGGGCGATGCCGTGGTCGGTGTGGACCACATAGTCGCCGGCGGCCAATTGGCTCAGACCGGTTAAATAGTCGGCAACCGGACGCGGTCGGGAACGCCGTCGGTGGCGGCGTTCGCCGAAAATCTCCTCTTCGGAAAGGAAGACCAGGCCATCGGCCGGCAAAGCAAAACCTTGGGACAAATGCCCGACCACAATCGCGATCTCAGGGCGCTGTGTCTCTTTCGCCTGCCACCCCGGTTGAATGGGGAGTTCCAGCTTGTAGCCGTGCAAGAGATGCTGGAGATGGCCTGCCTGGCGTTCACTCGAAACAGTCAGATAGACCTGCCGCTGCTCATCTTGCCAGTGCCGGATACGCTCGACGAGGGACGCCAGGCTTTTTTCTGCGCCGGTTTCCGCGGACGTGTGACTTTCGACTTTCCAACTCAGCCCGGTATGCAGCGTCGAAGTGACGGTGCAGTGGGCATCGACGCTTTCTAAACTACGCACCTCAACGGATAAGAAGGTCGCCCGCCCATCCAACGCCTGTGTGGCCGGCAGGTAATAGCGCGCGGGCGATGGAACAAATCGGCCGGCTTCACGGGCCGCGTCCACCCGGGGCTCAACCTGTGCCCAAAATGTCTCACTCGCTGTTTCCTGTTCAGCCGGGTCCATGGCCCACACGACAGTTCCCTGGGGCAGATACTCACCCAGGTGCTCTAAGTTGGGATAGAGATACGGTAAGAAGAATTCGACACCGGGAAAAGGCAGCCCGCTCTTGAGGTTCTCGATAATACGTTTCTGTTCCCGGTGAGGGATGTCTGCTGCATCCAACGCTTCTTCAATCGTACGCCATGCGGCTTGGAGACGCGCGACGGAAAAGAAGCGCATGGGTAAAAGCATGATCTCATCAGGGGTATCAAGCGCGGTGCCCGTCGACCGCTGCGAGGCCGGATCAAACGCGCGCATGGTCTCAATCGTGTCCCCAACGAACTCAATACGCAGCGGTTGTTGGGCGAGCGGCGGGAAGAGATCAACGATCCCCCCACGGACACTGATCTCGCCTTTTTCTTCAACCAGCGGGACACGCCGGTAGCCCCACTGCAAGCAGTAGTCGACTAATGCCGACAGCGGGAGTTCATCCCCGATGCGCAGCCGAAATGTTGCGGTGATGAACTCTTCTTGGGGTAAGAGCCGTTGGAGTAATGCCTGAGCCGAGGTGACGAGAATGGGCGTTGTGACTGAGAGCACATCGTACAGTCCCTCGATCTGGGCGGCGACGACCTCACTATTTGGAGACAGCCCGTCGGCGACCGACACATCCCAGGCCGGGTAATAGCGCACGCGCCGGGCGAGGGGCTCTCCGGCAAAGAAGCGCAGGTCGGCGGCGAAGGTCTCGGCCTGTTTATCAGACGGCAATACACACAGCGTTGGTTGGGGGGTGTGTTGCAGATTACGAGCCACAAAAAACGCCCGTGCCGCCCCCTTGAGTCCTGCCAGTCGGATGACATGTTGCGCCGGCTCGGAAGAAACGAACCGGGCGGTTGTCTCAAGGGCAACCGAGAGGGGCTGGGGAGAAGTGCGAGAGAGACCTACATCCATAGGCAGGGCGTGACAGGGGCTGTTACCGGCTGGCCTGCTGCGGAGCAGCGACAATACCGAACAGGGGAATGGTGAGCTGTTTTTCTTCAGGATGGTCGGTCATCACCTCAATGCTGCCGCGAATCTTTCCCGGCGCACTGTCAGCGGTGACATGCAAACGCAGCTGAAACTCTTTCCCCGGCGTGACCTCAGCAATCTCGGGTATAACCGTGTCGAGCGAGCTCTGTACCCGTATAATGCTGAGAGGCTGAGCGGAGCGGTTTTTGATGCGAATAGTCTGCGTCTTGCCGACTCCGTGGCGAACGACCCCAAACGAGACCTGGGGCGGTAAGACGATGACATCGCCTTCGATACTTCCAAAAATCGGAATGGTAATGGTCGGCTTCTGCGGGCTCGTCGTGGTAATCGTAATGGTATCATCGAGACGGCCAAGGGCCGCGGTTTTGGAGACACTCACCTGAAGCGTCTTTCCCTGTTTGCCGTCGATCCGGACGTCTTCAGTTTGGACGCTGATTGCAGGGTTGGCATGGGTGATGTGCGTGATTTCAAAGGGTTTGTTTTGATCGTACAGGATAGTGACCGTGCGGCTGGTCGGTACGCCGCGTTGGAGCCGCCCCATATACACCTGGGCGGGTTGAACCTGCACCTCGGTGGTAATCTCTCCCTGTATCGTCAGTGTCGTGACCGGGCTGAGCGGATCATTGGTGTGGACGCGAATACTTTTGGCCTTTTGGCCGGCAAACCGTTTTGTGTCGAACGTGGCCTGAATGGTCCCCGCCTCGCCGGGTGGGATGGTGCTCGACGCACTCACCGCGGCAGTACAGCCGCAGGACGTTTTGACGGACTGCACCTGCAGGGCCTGGTTGCCCTGATTGGTAAACTGAAAAGCATGCGTCACCTTTTCTCCCTGTTCAACCTGCCCAAAGTCGAACACGGGCGCGTCAAAGTGCAGTCGAGGTCCGATAAAGACCACCGTGTCCGGGGCGGCGCTGATTGCCGCTTCGCCCTCCGACTGTTCGGTCGGAGGCGTCGCGGACTCGGCGGGCGCACCGGGCGCACCGGGCGCATCTGGCACGATACTGAGAGACGCAATAGAGAGGAGGGCCGTAAGCGCCATAAGGGTAGTGTGAGTCCTGAAACGCATGGCTACACTTCCTGAGCGGGCAAGTCGGTTGGGTTGTCAGTGGTGCGGTGAGACGGGCGCGTAGCACCATTGTTTGAGCGGGCCAAGAATTTATCAAGATAACGCGTATGCACCTTGCCGGCCAAAAAATCCTGGTCCCGCAGGATTCTTTGATGCAACGGGATATTGGTTTTAATGCCTTCAATCCGGTATTCCGACAGGGCGGCGCGCATCCGTTGGACGGCCTCGGCGCGGGTCTGAGCGCTCACAATGACTTTTGCGATTAAAGAGTCATAGTGAATGGAAACGACACTGTTTTCCATCACACCGGCTTCCACCCGGACGCCAATCCCACCAGGGGGATGATACGCCCGAATCGTACCGGGTGAAGGCAACAGCGTGACAGGATCTTCAGCCACAATACGGCATTCTATGGCGTGGCCTGAAAAATCGACATCCTTCTGACGCCAGGCTAACGGCTCGCCCCCTGCCGAGCGAATGCCGGCTTGCACCACGTCAATGCCCGTCCGCATCTCTGTCACGGGGTGTTCCACTTGGACCCGGGTATTCATTTCAATAAAGTAGAAATGGCCCTGGGGGTCGAGCAGAAATTCAATCGTCCCGACGTTGGTATAGCCGACCGCTCGGGCGGCCTTGACGGCCACGGCTCCCATCCGTTCGCGCAGGCGTTTGGTCAGGGCTGGCGCGGGCGCTTCCTCAATGAGTTTTTGATACCGACGCTGGATCGAACACTCACGTTCCCCAAGATGAATGACGTTGCGGTGTTGATCGCCGACTATTTGAAATTCAATATGGCGGGCGCGCTCCAGATATTTCTCTACATACAGCGTCCCATTCCCAAAGGCGCGTTCTCCCTCTTCTCGGGCAACGGCAAACAGGGGCGAGAGCTCAGCGTGATTCTGGGCAACCCGCAGGCCGCGCCCGCCGCCGCCGCCCGCGGCTTTAATCAGAATGGGGAAGCCGACCTGAGCCGCAACCGCCTGGGCCTCTTTGACATCCGTGATCCCGGACGAGGTACCGGATAGAACCGGTACACCCGCGCGCTCCATAATCCGCCGCGCGCGCGGTTTGTCTCCCATCAGACGGATATTACGGACGCGTGGACCAATAAAGGTCAGGCCCGAACGTTGACACGCCTCGGCAAAATCGCCGTTCTCAGAGAGAAAACCATAGCCCGGATGAACCGCATCGGCCCCAAAGGCAATCGCGGCACTGACAATTGCGGGAATATTGAGATAACTTTCGAGCGGACTCGGCGGCCCAATACACACGCTCTCATCAGCCAACCGGACATGCAGGGCGTCACGGTCGGCCGTCGAATACACGACAACTGCGGCAATCTCCATAGCGCGGCAGGCCCGAAGGATGCGGACCGCAATTTCACCGCGATTGGCAATGAGTACTTTCTTAAACACGTGACTGAGATTTTTATGATTATGCAGAGTTTTTATGATTATGCAGAGTTTTTATGAAGACCCAAATTGACAGACCTAGCTGGGCTCAAGGAGAAACAGGGCTTGGCCATATTCGACCGGTTGGCCGTTCTCGACCAAAACCCGGCGTACCCGCCCACGCAGCTCAGCCTCGATTTCATTCATCATTTTCATGGCTTCAATGATGCACACCACATCGCCTGTTTCCACCATCCCCCCCACTGCGACAAAGGGGGAGGTGTCAGGGTTGGACGCACCGTAAAATGTCCCGACCATAGGCGAGGTGATGGTCAGGTTCGGGTCGATACCATCCTGTTCCGCGGCTTTCGTCGGAGGCAAGACCTGGGAGGGGGCAGGCTGAGGTTGAACAGTCGCCGGCCCGGAAGCCGAGCTACCACGAACCAAGCGGACCTCTCCCGTGCGATTTTTGAGCTCCAGCTCCGACACGCCCTTTTCTTCCATCAGCTCGATGAGCTTCCTGATCTCGTCAATCTCCATGGTCGTTCTTTGTCCTTACTCGATGGTATACCGGCGGCTGCTCTCTATACCATGCCCCCTTCGTCGCACCGACATCGTCCTTGCGGGTCTGAGAGAGGGCTCACCTCTGTACGATTGCAACCGCCGCACGTAAGCCCAGCAGATAGCTGTCCGCGCCAAAGCCACAAATCTGTCCGACCGCTGCCCGCGCGATATAGGAGTGGTGGCGAAACGCTTCGCGTGTATACAAATTCGAGAGATGCACCTCGATAGTCGGGAGTTCGGCAGATAAAATCGCGTCCAGCAGGGCAACACTCGTATGGGTGTAGGCTCCGGCATTGATCATGAGCGCATCACACTGCCCACGTGCCGCCTGGATTTTATCGACCAATTCCCCCTCGTGATTCGACTGGAAGGTCTCAACCTCAACGCCGAGCTCCTGGGCCAAGGCAGCAATCCGGGCGTTCACGTCAGCCAAGGTCGTGGTCCCATAAATTTCGGGCTCACGCAGACCCAGCATATTCAGGTTCGGACCGTGTAAGACAAGGATGCGTATCGACATAAAGAAGAGGTAAGTGTAGGGGCAAACAGTAATAGCGTCAAGGTATTGGCTCAAGGTGTGAGCGTGAGGTGGGCGGGCTTCCAGCCCGCAATAATCGCGGCCAGGAAACGGAATCAGGCAGAAGTCCGGCGTAAGAAATCACCGACTCGCCCTTCCGCTTTGCGGATATCGTCTTCATACTTCAGCAACAGGTTGAGCGTCCGTTTGACTGCCGGCGCGTCCAATTCCCGTATACCAAGCGCCAGCAGGGCGCGCGTCCAGTCCAATGTTTCTGCTATGCTCGGTGCTTTCTTGATATCGAGCTTGCGCAGACTGCCCACAAAGCGCGCAATCTGGCGTTGCAGTTGCCCGTCTACCCCCGGCACCTTCAGCGCGATAATCTGCGCTTCCAACTCAACGCCCGGAAAATCGATATAGAGGTGGAAGCAGCGCCGTTTGAGCGCTTCCGAGAGTTCTCTGACGCGGTTGGAGGTCAGAATCACCGCTGGCCGACGGATTGCTCGGACTGTTCCCAGCTCCGGGATACTCACCTGAAAATCGCTCAGCACCTCAAGCAAAAAAGCCTCGAACTCTTCATCTGCTTTATCGATCTCATCGATTAACAGCACAACTTTGTGGGGCGTACTGATTGCACGTAGCAAGGGCCGCTCAAGCAGATAGTCGCGAGAAAAGATATGCGCCGCGCTCTCTTCCCAGCCTAGGTCCTGGGCCGTATCCGTCTGGATTCTGAGCAACTGTTTCTGATAATTCCACTCGTATAACGCGCGCGCCTCATCCAGCCCCTCGTAGCATTGCAGGCGGATGAGTTCGGTCTGGAGCAGCTCGGCCAAGACTTTGGCAATCTCGGTTTTCCCAACCCCGGCCGGTCCTTCGATGAGCAGCGGTTTTTCCAATACCAGGGAGAGGTAGAGCGCGGTCTCGACTTTGGGAACAGTCAGGTAGTGGCACTGCCTGAGCCCGGCGTGAATAGCGTCAAGAGAAATCTCCACTAGACCTCGATCACCATGCCGTCGTGGGCGCACTCAAGGGTGACTTCGCCCAGCCGTTCAAGGACTTCCCGACCAATATGACTGAGCAGCAGGCGTTTACAGCCCAGGCGGTGCTGCTCCTGGGCGATCCTGGGATAGCTGATATGGAACGAGGTCTCGGTCTGAAAATAACAGCACTCACAGATAAACAGGTCGGTCCCGTGAGAGTGCCGGACCAAGTCCTCATTCCAGCCGCAGTCGCCGGAATACAACAGCGCCCGGTCGGCGGTTTCGACCCGATAGCCAAACGAAATATCCCGCTCCTGGTGCGGCACGCGGAAGGGCAGGAACTGAACGCCACAGAGGGTCGTCTTCTGTCCCGGCATCAGTTCCCGGAAGCGCATATCGAAACAGCACGGCCGTTTCGACAACTCACGGTACATGGTGGCGTGGAGGGTGCGGACGCGCTCTTCGGTCCCTGGCGGTCCAACTATGGTGAGTGGCCGGGAGCGCGGGTTTTCATATATATATTCGAGAAAGAGAAACGGCAGGCCGCCAAAATGGTCGCCGTGCAGATGGCTGATGGCCACAAAATCTATCCGTTCTGCTGAAATGCCAAGAGATTTGAGAGCGAGCAGCGTTGTCGTGCCACAATCGAGCAGAAAGCAGGCTTCAGGGGCTTCGACCAGATAGCCACTGTGGCGTCGCCCGCCGTTACAGAACGCATCGCCCGCGCCAAGCACTGTTACCCGCATATCTTGCCTCGCACTGCCGAGAGCGGCCGTGTCCCAAAAGGAAAAACGGAGGGAACCTCCGTCTTTCCAGACTCTCCCTGCGAGCCGCTCTTGGCCTGAGTTCTACCGTGTTTGGTGTAGGCGGACAAGGGTTTGTATGACCCCAAGGCTAGGAAACCAGCCTGTCGTACTCGGCGTGTGTGCCGACCCATATCCAAGTGATATCGCCGGCTTCTTCAATTCCTAACGCCCGATAATGCTCTCCAATGCGGACTGACCAGAGTTCGCCAATTTTTTTAAAGTGGAGCGAGGGATGCCGGGGATTGTTTTTGAGGAGTTGGTAGTTTCTATCTGCGAGAGCACGAACTGCTTGTGGCAAAGCGTGATAGCGTGCCCAAAATTTTGAGGACGCAAAATGTCTCAAAGCTCGCGAGTCTTTCCCGCCTTGAGTTCCGCTCGCGCTTCGTTGATGAGGCGGTCCAGCTTTCCAGCCCGAAAGTCGGCCTCAATTTGTTTGTCCCAAAGCTGATGGTCAAGTTCGAGAAACCACGCCCGAAACCTCGCCAAGTCTTCTGACGAGAGTTGTAAGACCTGTTGCTCAAGTTGTTCCAATGCGCTCATACCTTCATCCTCTTCTGGTTCAAGAATTACAGTATAGCGCATCTCCTCTCTCAACGTTTTGGGGAGATTTACTCAGATTTGGGAATCGGCATTCGCGGAGGAGCAGTCTTCCACATTAGAGCTACCTCGTCTGGAGTGAGTCCGTAGGCTTCATTCACCAAGTCACTGATTTGGCGTTCCAGGTTCAAGGCTTCGGCGGCTTGAATGCGAGCTGGTTCAATTGTCCGAGCGTGCTCATCACGTAGGCTTCGGAGGGCGGCAACGCTGAGCGGGTTCTTTTTGCCACGTAGCTTTTTTACCTCTGCGACAAAAGCGTCCGAATCAAGATCGCTGGGAGTTCGGAGTTTATTACTTGGCTTAGCAATTTCATGTTCCATCTGTAGCCAGTCCAAAATATCCAGACGAGTTTCTTGCTGGGATTTAGTAATTTGAAGTAAGCTCCGTGTGGCCTTTACAATCTCTGTATAGATCGAATCTGTAGGCTGCGTGATAGGCAAGGCTTCCATCATATAAGCCATTGGAGACAAACTTCGTCTTTTAGATGAGTGAATACCCGCCAGTTGTGCCACCACATCAGTGGTGAGTTCAAGACAGCAAGAAGGTAGAAATCATTTGTAGGAAGGAAATAAGTCTTATCATTACCTAATGTCTCTGCTGCGTCGTATGCGTAGCGCGGGTGATATTGAATTACTTGGTAAAATATTTTGGGCTTGTCAAACATTTTCCAGTAAGCACACGCTCGCAATTCCCACCAATACCTTCCTTTGTCCTGCCTTTTTTTAAGGACCTCCTCAAATGGTTTCATGTAATTATAAAGACTGGGATACTTGTTCCGAAACACTTCCTCGGCCATATCTCCTGCCTCTGACCAGGGGTTTGGAAAATCGCTACTCGACTTCATTACGATCATCCACAGCCCAGCCCAATCGGCCTCCCAACGCTTAATATCCTGCCCCCTAATATACGGCCTGACGAGTTCAGCACATTTTGGATCTGTCGCCACCAAGGAATTCCTAGTCTCCGAATTGATGAAAAAGACTTGGTTAAATCCAGTAAGAATTCCACGGTACGGCTTAACGCTTGCAAAATCCGATAAAGGCTCAGCCCGCTTCTGAATTTTTTTCAACAGGTCAACGACGGCTTTCGATTCTAATTGCCAAGCCTCGCTTTTGAGTTGGGATAGTTCCATCTCTACCCCCTCCCGGTCGATCTGCTCACTTAGGTCATCGATACGCAACTGCTCGCGTGGGATAGTGCAAAGCCGAGCCGTGGTTGGTTTAGAGATAGCTGTTGGTTTACGTGCAACAATAATAGACGGAAATACATCTGCCTCCTTAAAAATTTGCTTGGCGTGGCCAAAATCTACCACCGACTCGATCCAAGCCTTCTCGCCGAAGAAGCGCCGGAGTGCCTCTCCATAGCCTGCTTTCATCCACTTATTGGTGACAATGAAGGAAAGGAGACCGCCCGGCTTCAAAACGCGGATACCCAACTCGTAAAAATAGACGTACAAATCTGCCATGCCATGAAAGGATTCATAGGCGTTCTGGAAATACGGCTTATACGGCTTCAGCAATTCCTGGCGGACATACGGTGGATTGCCTACCACCACATCAAAGCCACCTTGCTCGAACACCTCTGGAAACTCAGCTTTCCAATTGAAGGCTTTGGGGTGAACGTCTCTGGCATGGATAACACTATTCCCTTGACAAATCGTTTTATCCAGACTGGTTAAGACCTTCCCCCGGGCCGCTGTCTTTACCCACAAGCTGAGTTGACAGATTTGTACTGCCTCTGCATTGAGGTCCACGCCATACAGGTTGTTTTGCAGGATTTGCCGGTCGAGATCGAACAGGGTTGGCTGGCCGCTCAGTTCTTCCAACCGGTCGTTGGATGCCTGATAGGCCGTGTATAGCTGGTCAAACGCTTCGATCAGAAACGCACCGCTACCACAAGCTGGGTCAAGCACGCGAATGCTGCCTAGTGCTTTCTGCCAGTCGGCCCAAAAACGAATGAGCGTCGCCCGCTGTGGGTTATTCAGCTTGTCCAGCTCGTACACGTTGGGATCAGCTATGACGCTACGTGCGGTTCCTGTTGCTTCTTGCTCGTGCTGTTTACGCAACACCTCAAAACGGTCGTTTAGTACGCCGCCTAATGCTTGCTGGATTATATAACGAGTGATGAAGGCGGGCGTGTAAAAGGCTCCTTCTGTCTTACGACGCGACTTCGTCTTCTTGGTATCGCCCTGTTCGATCTGTCCGTCCATCTCGTTTCGCAGCCGCTCCAGGTCGGTAATCGACTGCTCAAAAATATGGCCTAAAATATCCACATCAACCATGAGCCCGGCTGTCTCGCCCTCTTCATACAAGGCGACTTCGTTGGCGGGGCGATAATCGTAATCTCCTAAATTGCGAAAGTAGCCGCAG
Source organism: Binatia bacterium (assembly GCA_963664395.2). Lineage (GTDB taxonomy): Bacteria > Desulfobacterota > Binatia > Bin18 > Bin18 > Bin18. The sequence goes on from OY761159.2 coordinate 2,572,027, forward strand.
ACTTCATCCGGCACGTTTAAACCATCCACATCCAACACCGGATCAGGAGCAAATAAGCCGCCATTATAGGCAGGGATGTTCAAACCCACGTTACCTTGGTCAATGGAACGGAACAGTCCGCGAAAATTGTCCCAGATTGGACGGGGGTTATATGGGTCGCGGTGCTCAAATGCCTTTTTGATTGTTTCAGGAGGCAAGAGGCTTCGGTCTTCACAAAAGGCGCAAAATAAAATCCGATCCAGGAGTTTTTGGGTACAGCGGAGTACTTCATTTGGAGAAATCTCAGGATTCCTCAAACGCAACTGGTCAAACGCAGCCCTGCGCATATCAGCATAGCGAGCATAAAAGTCCTTGGTTAATTCGCGCTCTGTGGTTTCTGAGGCTTTGAGGAGGGCGTACAGATGGCATCTGCCTGTTTTTGGGGTGACTCGCTCCGCGCCGAGCAGAAAGACGAAGCGCTTCAACAGGGTATCATCTTCACTGAGGCGAACAGTTTCAAAGCGTTCATAGGTGTGTTGGTCTGAGCCCTTGTGATACAGCCGAGTTTCCCGCATTGAGGTGACAATGATCCAATCGCAAGGCAGATTGATTGCGTAGCGATAGGCTTGATCAACGGCTGACATATGCCGTCCTGCATATGGGCGTTCCAAAGGGTCTTTTGGGCCTTTCCCTTCTAGTGCGACGACCGGTTGCTCGGAGTCATCCCCGAATTGACCGAGTACGGCGTCGGCAAACTTACCGTCTACCTGCACGTGCTTTTCGCGAGACAACGTATAGACGTTGTTCCCATCTGCCGGTCGCGTATAGCTGAGCAATTCACAGAAAAAGTCAGTCAGAAAGTCAGGTAGCAATTCCTTTTCTTTGAAGGAATCGACCTTTTTCGACCGCATCAATTCAGCCCAATGCGCTAACTTGGGGCGTAGGGCTTCTACATGCCCAGGCAATTCAAACGTGGCAACATCTCTCCGCAGCACATCTGGGCGGAACAAGGGTTTGGCTTCAACTGGCATGACTGTCTCTCAGCACTGTCCTGGAGTCGTATGCGGAAAGTTGTAACCTTCTTAACTTTGTTTAAGGTGGAGAGCACCCCCACTCAGGAAGAATCGACTATCTTTACCAAGGGGCCATTGCTGGACTCACCCCCGCTCTCATGGTAAGCGCTGAGGCTGGCTGGGGGGAAGGATACGGCCCGGTGGCTGTACCGGTCTTCAAAACCGAGTTGCGTGGCGTAACGTTGCGCGGATGGTTCGACTCCATCCCTTCTCCGCCAAACCCTCTTCATATGTCAGGAATGTCCTATCAGGGTTCCTAGTCTGGGAGCGCAAAAGGAAATAAACCGAAGATTTCCTCCGCCCGTCGAATCCGAAGACGGCGTTCGTGGTTCAAATCAAAGGCGGTGATGCCGTTCGACCTAATGCGCGCAGAGCCTGAACGCGGAGGAGGGAGATCGTTTCACTCAGCTCCACCAGGGCTTCGAGTTCCACTCGTTCCGATTCCGATAGGTGACCCTCCGTATTCCGATCCATCAAGGTCTGAAGATGCGTATCGATTTTCTGAGGAAACTGTAGATCGGCAATAGAGGTCACAAGTTCAATAGGGGCTTCGATTGTTGCTCCACTCGATTCTCTCATATTCCCTCCACTGTCGTTTCTCACAAACGTATATCTATCATTTTTTGTAGGGATACGTTCACGGCACAAGGTCCTGCGGATCAAAAATACCGCGCAGATCGAGCAAAAACGTGTCGTTGTGAATGCGACCTAAAATGGGCGGCTCGGCCTGCCGAAAACGCTGCGCGATTTTTTCTGCGGATAGTCTGGCATGTCGAACCGCAATGACCTTGCTTGGGAGTTCCTCCTCCGGCAGCGCCCCACTGCCGATCTGGGCCGTTGCGTCTTCGACGCTCACATAAAATTCATTGCTAAGCGTCTGCTGTACAAGCGGAACGGCTTGGGCCGCCAGGGCCTCCATTTCCTTCAACGGTCGAGTCAGCCAACGCAGGGTGGGTAAATCCTGCTGTAAATTCGGTGAACGACGGTACAGGCGCAGTGTGGCGCTCAGGGCCGCCAGCGTCAGCTTGCCGAGACGTAGCGCCCGTTTGAGCGGGTTCTTTTTGATCTTGTCCACCCATTCTTTGCGACCGACAATGAGACCTGCCTGTGGCCCGCCGAGGAGTTTATCGCCGCTAAAGGTGACCACATCCGCGCCTTTGGCAATCCGCTCTGCCACGATCGGCTCCTTCGGCAATCCGTAGTGCGACAGATCAATCAGCGCGCCAGCCCCCAGGTCTTCCATGACCGGGACGGCCTGTGCGTTTCCCATGGCAACTAGCTCTTCCAGCCCAACTTCCGAGGTAAAGCCAATGACCCGATAATTGCTGGTATGGACTTTGAGCAAGACACCCGTCCGGGCCGAGATGGCGCTGGCATAATCGTGCGGATGGGTCCGGTTGGTTGTGCCGACTTCGCGCAGCTCCACGCCGCTCTTGCGCATGACATCCGGGATACGGAAAGAGCCACCAATCTCAATCAGCTCACCACGGGAAACAATCCCTTCCTTCCCCTCCGCGAGCGTATTCAGTGCCAATAACACCGCGGCCGCATTGTTATTCACAACAGTTGCCGCTTCAGCGCCGGTCAGTGCAATCAAGTCGGCCTCGACCAGATCGTCCCGGTCGCCACGGCCGGCCCGAGACACATCATATTCGAGCGTCACGGGTGTGGACGCCGCCCGGACCATTGCGGCTACGGCCTCCTGCGCCAGCAGGGCACGCCCGAGGTTGGTATGCAACACCGTGCCGGTGGCATTGATGACCGAACGCAAGGGTGATTGGTCCTCGCGCCGGAGTCGGGTTATAATGCGCTCGACCAGGGCGCGCTCGGCAAGCGGAGCGGTATGAGCGCCGGACATAATATCTTGACGCAACGTCTCCAACACCTGACGAATAAGGTCGGTAATATAGGTTCGGTTGTAGCGTGCCAGGATGGGCTGAAGCGCTTGAGCGCCCAGAAGTCTTTCCACGGATGGGAGCGCGCGCAGGAGGGGGTGAGGCTTTGTCATACCCGCCTCAGCTTGTCACACGGCTTTCCCCCTTGCAACTGCGAAAGCCGAACTGCTAGCCTCGCCCTGAAGAAGAACCGTGTTCTTCACTGATTCCTGATCGGCTGAACACGGTTCTTCTTTACAGACAAGGGAGGCCGACTATGGCAAGCGTTGCGGAACACTATCACGAGACGACGACCCGCCAGGCCGAACAGATTCTGTCGTTCTTGCGGACCTTTGAGGCGCTCCAGGAGCAGGTCCATTTAGGGAAAATCAGCCAGCATCAGGCCGAACTCGTCGAAAAAGTGGGCGACCTCTTTTCTGCCATCAATGCGGAGAACGAACACCTGGAAGTCCCGCCGGAACGGGCCGCCTTCCATACAAAATGGCTGCCCGCCCTTGAACATCTTGACGATGCGTATACGTCCTTTCGCACCGGCTCAGCGCATAATTTTATTGTCGCCTATATGCAGAGCCGGCAGGCATTTTCATTGGGTAAATATCTGTTGTACAGCCTGCGCGCTGCGCTTCCGCCCATTCAGCCGTATTGGTTTTTGCCGGATGATTTCCCGCGTCGGACAGAGCTTGAAACACCAGCCACAAGCAATAGTGCCCGCACCGGGGTGATGCATCGGGAGCAAACCAATAAGCACGCCGAGTATTCATTGTATGTTCCCGAGAACTACGACCCCGGCAAACGCTGGCCCCTTGTTATCACCCTCCACGGAGGCCATGGGCGCGGCGATGACTATCTTCTCACCTGGCTCAGAACAGCGAAGAGTCGAGGCTTTCTCCTCCTCTCGCCCAAATCCCTGGGCCGGACCTGGTCCATTGAGCAGCCGGGGCTGGATGTGCGCTCTATTCTGTCCATGCTTGAAGAAGTCATGGATGAATACGCGGTGAATACGAGTCGTATTCTGGTCAGCGGTCTGTCCGACGGCGGGACATTCTCGTATGCGCTCGGCATCAGTTGCCCGAAGCTCTTCGTTGGCATCGCCCCCATTGCCGGTGTCCTCCTGCCCCGGCTCGATTATAAACAGGCCACCGCCCTGCCCATCTTTATTGTCCACGGGGCAAAGGATTTTATTTTCCCTGTCTCTTCAGCGCGCATGGCCCGGGACTTTTTAGAAGGACAGGAGTTTGCCCACGTCACGTATACGGAGCTGCCCGACTGGGGGCACGCCTACACGTATGCCATCAATGAAACCCTTGTCCGGCCCTGGTTTGAAAAACTCCCGGATCGACTCCACGCGACGGGCTAAAAGGCTTGTGGGCGATGGGGTGTGCTGGTGTGACTGACTCAACACAACAACTGGGCGTCATCATTCTTGCCGCCGGCAAGGGGACGCGCATGCGTTCCGACCGGGCCAAGGTGCTGCATCATCTAGCCGGCACACCGCTCCTGACGCATGTTCTCCACACCAGCCAAAGTCTGCATCCCAGCCGCCTGGTTGTTGTGGTTGGCCATCAGGCGGCTGCGGTTCAAGCCGCGGCTCAAGCCGCGTGTGGAGGAGAGGGGGTACGCTTCGCCCTCCAACAAGAGCAGCGTGGCACGGGCGACGCGGTACGCGCGGCCAAAGAGCAGTTTGCAGGCTTTCGGGGTGATATTCTGATTGTCTCCGGCGACGTGCCACTCCTCACGCCACAGACCCTCGCTCAGTTTGTCACGGCGCATCAAGAGCATCAGGCGACCCTCTCTGTCCTGACCGCGCAGCGCGCCGACCCGGCTCAGTACGGCCGTGTTATGCGCCGGTCCGACGGGCAGGTCGTCCGCATTGTTGAGGCGCGTGACGCCTCGGCCCAAGAATTCAGCGTCCAGGAAATCAACACCGGCATATACTGTGTCAGGGCGGACTTTCTCTTCTCCGCACTTGATCGTCTCCAACCAACCAATGCGCAAGGCGAATACTATCTGACCGACATCGTTGCTGCGGCAGTCCGGGCCGGGCTGCCGACCCGTGCTGTTCTCACTCCTGACTTTCACGAAGTCGAAGGGGTGAATTCTCGACAGGAGCTTGCCCGTATGGAAACAACGCACCAAGAACAACTCCGCCGTCAGTGGATGGACGCTGGTGTCACCTTTGAGGATGCGCAGACGGTCTATCTGAGTGATGAAGCGACCATAGGCCAAGACACGGTCATTGGCCCGAATACCCATATCAAAGGCCGGACTGTTATCGGGTCGAACTGTAGGATTGACGGCGACGCCTATATTGAGAACTGTACTATCGGAGATAATGTCCGGCTCTATTTCTCGGTTGTGCTCAGTGACAGCCGGCTCGGCGATGACTCCTCGGCCGGGCCGTTTTCGCATCTGCGTGGCGGTGCCATGCTTGCCCCTCACGCTGAGGTCGGAAATTTCGTTGAAGTGAAAAAATCTACAATCGGCGAGCACACCAAAGCCAAACATCTTGCGTATATTGGCGACGCAGAGATTGGCAGGGAGGCCAATATCGGCGCCGGAACTATCACGTGTAACTACGACGGCTTCCGCAAGCATAAAACCAAGATTGGAGACCGTGTCCAAGTCGGCTCTGATACGACTCTGGTTGCCCCGATCACGATCAACGACGATGTGTATATTGCCACTGCAACCACAGTCCGGCACGATGTTCCCGCGGGCGCGCTGGTCTTTAATCCGCGTCAGGAAGAAACACGTGCAGGCTGGACCGCGGCCAAACGTGCCAAGGAAAGCGACACGTAGGGGTACGGCGTGACCCAAAGGACTCAATCATGTGCGGCATCATGGGCTATGTTGGTCAGCGCGAGGCAGCCCCGTTGCTCCTCCAAGGGCTCAAGCGGCTTGAGTATCGCGGCTATGATTCCGCGGGAATCGCCGCATTCACAAACGGGCATATTGCCATACGCCGCACGGTCGGCAAGCTCGCCAATCTTGATCAGTTGTTGCAGGCAGAACCGCTGTCTGGCTCAGTTGGCATTGGCCACACCCGCTGGGCGACCCACGGCCCGCCATCCGAGGAGAATGCCCACCCGCACCGGGCCGGCGCCGTGGTGGTCATCCATAATGGCATTATCGAGAACTATCTCGCCCTGCGCCACGAGCTCATGGATAAAGGACGGACGTTCAGTTCTGAGACGGATACTGAAGTCATTGCCCACCTGATCGACCAATACCTGCAAGAGGGCCACTCCTTCGCTGAGGCGACCCGGGCCGCCCTGCGGCATCTTTCCGGTTCGTTCGCTCTGGTTGCCCTGAGCGAGCGAGACCCTGGGATGCTCCTGACGGCCAAAAATGCCACGCCTATTGTGATCGGGCTCGGAGAAGGAGAAAGCTTTGTGGCCTCCGATATTCCGGCCCTGCTCGATTACACCCGCCGCGTGCTCTTCCTGGATGACGGCGAGATGGCCGAGGTGAGTTGCAAAGGCGTCGCGATCTCAGACTTTTCCGGCCGGCCGATTGCGCGCGAGCCACGACTCATTACCTGGGACCCGATTACGGCCCAGAAGAGCGGCTATAAGCATTTCCTGCTGAAAGAAATCCATGAACAGCCCCAAGCCATTATCGATACCATGCGGAGTCGCATCCTTGAGGAATCCGGCGAGATCGCGCTGGGTGAGCTTGCGGCTCAGCTTCCCGTGCTCGACGCGGTCAAGCGCACGACCCTGGTTGCGTGTGGCACGGCGTGGCACGCCTGTTTGATTGGGAAATTCCTTTTTGAAGAGCTGGCCGGATTGCCGACAGAAGTCGACTATGGCAGTGAATTCCGGTATCGCCCCACGCCGCTCGATGCCGACAGCCTGGTTCTGGCGGTTTCTCAGTCCGGCGAGACTGCGGATACGCTGGCGGCGCTCGCAGGCGGCAGAGACAAGGGCGCCAGTACGCTGACCATCTGTAATGTGGTCGATTCGTCCATTGCGCGCAAATCCGACATGGTGGTCTATACCCATGCCGGACCTGAGATCAGCGTGGCCTCAACCAAGGCGTTCACGACGCAGTTGACCGCACTCTACCTTTTAGCCATCTATCTGGGACAACGCCGCGGCGTCCTGGGCAAAGAACAAAGTCGGAAACTCATCGAAGACATCGTCAGCCTGCCCTCATTAGTCCAAGAGACATTGAAGGAGGCCAAAACGATTGAAAAGATCGCCAGGAAATATGGCCATGCCAGCGACTTCTTGTATCTCGGGCGGGGCGTCAACTATCCCATCGCGCTTGAGGGCGCGCTCAAGCTCAAGGAACTGTCCTATATTCATGCCGAGGGCTATCCGGCCGGGGAGATGAAGCACGGTCCGATTGCCCTGATCGACGAGCAGATGCCGGTTGTCGTCCTCCTCCCAAAGGACCCGGTGTACGAGAAAACGCTCAGCAATATGAAAGAGGTCGAGGCGCGCGGCGGCCGCATCATCGCCCTGACCGACGCCCCGTCGCCCGAAATCGAAGAAATTGCCTGGGAGATTATCCAGGTCCCGACAACAAACCACTTGCTCATGCCAATTCTGCTCAGCATTCCGCTCCAACTCCTGGCCTATCATGTGGCCGTGTATCGCGGGACCGATGTGGACCAGCCGCGCAACCTGGCCAAGAGCGTGACGGTGGAGTAGGCATGCTGCGCCCAGGAAAGAATGCCGGTAGCCAGTCCATCTGAATATAGCTGTTAGACGTTCCGAGAAACCCCAGCTATAGTTGAGCCGTGGCTGAACTATAGCTTCCCGCTGCTCCTGTCGCGTTTATCCGCAAGTGCCTTCGTGATAGCCGGGTTTACTGGACATACCATGTCAATATGCGTCTGGGGCGACGGTTCATCGCCCGTGAGATGATTATTGCGGCGGCTGGGAGCTATGAGATTGTCGAGGCGTACCCGGACGACAAGTATTTTCCGAGTTACCTGCTCTTGGGGCGAAGAGGAGAGAAGGCGTTCCATGTTCTGTTCGGGGTCGATGTGGACGGACAGAATGTGCGAGTCATCACCGCGTACTACCCCGGCCCTGAGGAGTGGGAGGCAGACCTGAAGACCCGAAGGAGGAGCCCATGAAGTGCACCGTCTGTGGCGCTCGCATGAGTCCGACGACTACCGCCTTACCATTCAAACTCTCCGAGGAACGTATTGTCATCCTCAAGCAACTGCCGGTCTTGCAGTGCACCTCCTGCCGCGAGTATCTCATTGAAGATGCCGTCATGGCGCGGATTGAGACGCTGCTCGGGCGTGCCGACAGTAGCGCAGAATTAGAGGTGCTTCGCTATGCGGCCTGAGGGTTGCGGACCACAGCCTTTGTCCTATGCCGCCGACTCCCTTCCAGCCGGCCCCGTCTCCAGGAGAAAGGATGATTGAGAGGAACGCATGATCTCCGGCGTGAAACAGTTACTTGAAGACCTGGCGCGCACGCCAGCCAGACCCACCGGACATACACCGCCCAGGAACTCGAACTGTTTGAGACGTTCAAGGCGCGCTACGAACAGACGTTCGGACAGGGGAACCGCGGTGAGTGATATCCAACCCCCAATCCCAAAACCCCTCGTTCTATCCCTCTTTAATCCCCGCCAATTCACGGGCATATTCCGCGGCGGCCGCAAAATCGTACTCACGATAGGTCTGGAGCTTTTCGGCTTCGAGGGAGCCCTCGGCGTGCACGGCGAGCACTTCCTGATAGCCGCCAAAGTCGCCCGCCGTCAGGTCTGAAATCAGATTCATCAGCCGCAACCGGTGCTCGGTTGAGGTGCCTTTCTTGCCGCCCAGATATTTCCGGACGTAGGGTCCGGTTGCCTCACTCTGCCAGTCCTCAAGGCTTGGCCCGGTCACCAGCAGGCCGCCGCTCACATCCTGTACCATCTGCACAGCCTGGTGGTAATTTGAGGCAAATTGATATTTGGCCACGTTTGTCATCAGTGTATTGGGAATCGCAATGCCCGGCGGGACAACGCTGTGTTGCTGGGCCGCGGCCAGAATCAACCCTTGGACGGTGGCATGATAACTGGCCAGCTTGGTCAGTTTCTCGCGAATATGGCCGGCTCGCTCAATCCCGTTGTATTCCGCAATCGCCTGTGACGCCCCGGCCATGAGCTCCAAGAGTGGCAGTTTGTAGGAAACGGCAGTGAAACGGTGAAACTTCACAAAGGTCAGGGCCATCAAACCCGCCGCAGCTATCTCGCCGGCCAGGAACACCCGCTCCCAGGGGACAAACACGTCGTCGAAAACGGTCAGCGTCTCCATCATCTTATGTTTGGCGCTGATCGGATACTCAAAGTCATTTCTTGGGAAACCGCCGTAGGAACTGGCCAGAAGTTTCAGCCCTTTTGTGGCCGCCGGGATAGCGAAGGCCACGGCGTAGTCTTCATCGCCCTCGCGCATTGCGCGGGTCGGCAGGACAATGATTTCGTCCGTATTGGTGGATACTGAGGTGTGAATTTTGGCTCCGCGGACGACGATGCCGTCGTCACGCCGGTCAACAATGCGCACATAATAATCCGGATGTTCCTGGCCCTGAGGACCCAGGCTGCGGTCGCCTTTGACATCGCTCTGGGCCACGGCAACCGCGTAATCATTATCCCGACACATTTCATAATATTTTCGGACCCGCTCGCGGTATTGTCCCGCACCATGCTTGGCCATTTCTTCGGCGACAATATGCAGCGCCAGGAGTGCGTCTGTCCCGATTTCTTTGATCAAAACGACCAGCGTCGCCCCCTCACGGGTACTGGCTTCAATGAGACGGCTGCGCTTGAGCAGGTCTTCGGCATTCTGAGGCAGGTGATAATAACGAGAATACTCTTGTCCGGTCTGCGGGTCGGTGACAACGGCCAGGTCGCGGTAACGTGGGTCTTCGGCCATCCGGTAGTCGATGCAGGCGTGTTCGACGGCTTTCCCGATAACCGGGTGGGTTGTGACATCTTCCACCCTTTCGCCGCGATAATAGACTTCTCGTCCGTCTTTCAGACTCTCTTTATATTGCTCTGGTGTGCGCAGACTCATGGTATACTCCTCGTTTGGAAAAGTGCGCTGAGTATAACCGCGACCGCGCTGGTGTGTCCATCGCCCCCGCGTTACTCGGGTCCGAGCATCAGTCGCAGCAGGGTTGTGGGCGCTATATACCCCTCCGAGGCTTCCGGACCCGTAATCGTTCCAATAGCAGAGAGCTTGTGATGCAGTGCGGTGAGCTTTGCCGAGGGAAGAGAAAGAACGAGTATATCTTTTTCATCTTTGACCAGAATTGCGCCCTCAAATTGTTGAATGGCCGTTCGGACCAGTCCAGCCAGTTCAGCCAGTTCAGTCTGGTCCGCAGCGTTCTCGCCGGTCAATTGCCACGAGACCGGCTGGATAATACTTCCGCTTCCTTCCGGAATAACCCCGACTCCATCCTGGGCTGGCGAAAAACCAGACGTCAGTCCGACCAGGGTGAGACTGAGAGCAAGCCCGAGCAGATGTTTTTCGTGAGTCCGTAGTGTCATGTCATGCGCCTCCCATGTGTATTGTACTATATTGTGACGGGTCACGGACCACGATGAAAGGGTCGTAGCATCCATTCTGTGGGTTTCTCTCCGGTATTTGCGTTGAGACGCAACACCACGTAAAGTTGCCAACATATTTGGTTCGTATCCAGCATGGCAGAGCATCAACAGAAAGACGCGGTCAACGCTCTTGGGGAGAAACTCCTGCGTCTCCTGGCCGGCATATCAACCGAAGAACTCACCAACCCCGAGAAAGCCGCCCGAATGATAGAGCGGACGGTGCGGATGATGGTGGCCTATATTATCGTGGCCGGCCTCAGCCTGTTCTTTCTGTCAATTCCAAGTTTTATTGCTCTTGACGGCGGCCTGCATACGGAAAACTTCACTGCCTTTTTCTGGATCGGCAGCCCGTTTTTCGACTGTCTCATCCTCCTCGCGCTCAGCCTCTTTCTGGCGCAAGCCAGAAACCTCTCGGTTGCCCTCGGCCTGGTAGGCGTATCCGGTTTTGAGGCATATTTGTATATGCAGTACGCCACACTGTCTGATTTTGTCATGCTCATCATGTGTCTGATGGTCCTCATTCATGCGCTCCAGATTCTTGGCCTGTTCGTGTTTGGACGCTTGCCTAATCTAGTCTGATTTTGCGGAATGACCGAGCCATGACGATCTTTATTGCCTCCGTGCTCGCCCTCATCATCATCCTCTGGTCGCTGGGCTGGTATGCCAAACGCTGGGTGCGCACCGACAGTGACTTTTTGCTGGCTGGTCGGCAGGTCAGTCTCATTCCGGGGATTGCCAGCATTTGTGGCATTGCGTTTGCCGGCAGCATGACCAGTATCATCCCCGGCCTGACCATCCAGTACGGTTTTCTTGGCTGGATCTTAGGCGGCAGCCTGCCCTTGGTGATTGGCTATATTGCGTATGGCGTCTTTGCCGGTCCGTATATTCGGCGCTGTGGCGCGTACACCATCCCCGAATGGCTGGAGATGCGCTTTGACACGCGCACGCGGGTGGTGGTCAGCATTGCCACCCTGCTTGGGGTGACTGGCATCGTCGCCATGAATGTCGTGGCCATGGCGCTTATCATGCAGAGTTTCCTCGGCGCTCCTGTGTGGCTCATGATTACCATTGTCCTGGGCGGACACCTGACGTTTATTTTTCTGGGTGGCATGTGGGCGTTGACGCTCACCGACGTCGTTCAGGTCCTGCTGGGTTTTCTCTGCCTCCCGGCCCTGGCCGTATACTGTCTTGTCAGCTACGGCGGCTGGGAGCTGATTGAGACGAGTTTTGTGACGGCGACGCCCCTCACATCCGGTGTCCTGGGTTCTTTTCCGTGGTTTCAGTTGAGCTATCCGAGTGTGCTGACGGTTTCACTCGTAATCGGCTTTTTTATTCAGTGGGGCGGCAACTACTACTGGCTCCGAGCCGCGGCCGCGCGAACCGAACCTATTGCCCGCTGGCAATTTATTATTGGCGGCCTGCTCGTCCTCGTGATCCACGGCTCTATAGGCGTGCTCGGCCTGTATGCCGGCAGTGTACACCGCGCTGCTTTTCTGGACCCCGTGAATCCGGCCAACCCCATGGGCGCGTATGGCCTGCTCATGCGAGACTTTCCCCCGGCTATGGCACTATTGGGTCTCGTGGCGGCCCTGGCCGCTACCATCTCAACGACGAGTAATGCGCATATGGGTATCACCTCCTCGCTCTCGCGTGACATCTACCAGCGCTTTATCCGGCCAGACGCCTCCCCGGAAGTGGTATTACGGATGAGCCGCATTCTCACCCTGCTGACCGGTTTTGCCATTTTGCTGCTGAGTTTTTATCCTGGCGGGCCGTATTATCTGCTGGCGGTGAGTTGTGCCATGCTCGGTCCCGCAGCCTGCGTCTTTCTGCTTGGACACCGCTGGGCCTATATCACCTCGACAGGTGCGTTTTGGGGCACATTAATTGGGGCGGTATCGATGCTCGTGTACGAAATCCTCAAATTTATGGACGTCCCACTGGGCTCAATGCATACGGTTGTGGTGGGCTCAATCATCACCTTCCCGACGGTGCTCGGCCTGTCCTGCCTCACGCAGCCACAGCCGGAAGGTACACTTCCGGACCAGCCGGAAACACTGCGCCTCGTTCCAGAGCAGGAACGTCTGTTGGTCTTGATTCGAACTGGCTATACGACCATGGTTGAACTGAGTGATTTCACCATGCTCAATTCCGCCGAGTGCCACCGCCTCATCCGTGAACTCGAACGGGCCGGACTCGTCCAGCGCTGGGGCGCAAGCGGGCTCGACTATTTCACTTTTGCCCTCACGCCGCAGGGCGATCGTACTCTCGCAGACCTGCCCAATGCGCCTACGGACTTTGTCGGCTTTGCGGGTCTGGATGCGGACAGTCGCTCAATTTTGGAGCAGCTTGAGGGGGGAGAGAAAAGTCTGCACGATCTCAGTACGGCAACCGGGGTGGCGGCCTCACCCCTGAGCGTCATCGTCAATCGCCTCGACCAACTCGGCTATGTTAGCGGGCATGGCATATGGGAGCGGGCTATGAGGCTGTCAGAAAAAGGTCGCGGGCTGCTTGAAGAGCGAAGGGTTCAGGCGACCAAGGACACCTCAATCTGACCGAGCGGCATAATGAGGAGGAAACAGCCATGTCTCGAAGCAGCGTCGATACTCTCCTGCCCACGACCATGGTAGGCTCGTATCCCCGCCCACACTGGTTTACCTACCAGTTGCACGGGCGAGATATTTGGGATGCGTTTAAGAACGTCAACCACGCCGAGGCGTTTGAAGATGCGGTCCGCACCGTGCTGCAAGACCAGGAGCAAGCCGGACTGGACATTCTAACGGACGGTCAGATGTGGTTCGACGACTATGGCGGCTGTATTGGGTCCTTTGTGTGGTACTGGTATGAGCGTATTCATGGCTTTGTGCCTATTAAACACAGTCACCCGTTTGTTGAAGGAGGGCAGGCTTCACACAATGATGCTGCCTGGCTCACAGACTGGGGCGCGACCGCCGTGACTGCTGCGGTCGAACGCGGGCCGCTGCGCTTAGCCGACCTGTACCATATTGCCCAACGCAATACCAAGAAGCCGGTGCGGTGCAGCGTGGGCGCGGGACCGATCAACCTGACCTACCACGTCCATCTCGAATACTACAAAACCCAGAAAGACCTGGCCTACGCTCTGGCTCCTATCTTTAACGCCGAGATGAAGGAAATGGTGGCGAGTGGGGCCTCATTCCTTCAGTTGGAAGACCTCGGGGCGTGGCTGCCGTTATTAAGCGGCAACCTGGACGATTTCGGTTGGGTTGTTGATGTGATCAACCAAGCCGTTGAGGGCGTTGAGGCGAAGCTCGCCTGGCATTTCTGCTTTGGCGCAGCTTGGGGTAATGCCTCACAAGGCTTGTTTCCGTCAGGGACAGGCTATGGTTCCATCCTGCCCCATCTGTACGACACCAGGATTGAACAGTATGTGCTCGATTTTGCCGTCCGAGAAATGGAAGACGCGCATATTCTGAAAGACCTTCCTTCAGATAAGGAAGTCGCCGTCGGGGTGATTGATGTGCGCAATCTACAAATCGAAACACCAGAGCAGGTTGCGGAACGTATTCGCACAGTGCTCAAGTTCATCGAGCCGGAGCGTGTGACTCTCACGACCGACTGCGGCCTGCGTGCTCTGCCCCGGTTCTGCGCCTACAATAAACTGCGCGCCATGGTCGAAGGAGCGCAGATTGTGCGCGCTGAAATCGCCGGGGGCTAAAGGAGACAAGATATGGCTACAGGCTCTATTCCGTGTGGTATTGCAGTTCCTCAAGTGTTTCTTGATACGCCGGTTGATATGCCGTTCATCCGGGATTTTGTTCTGCGTGCAGAAGCGCTCGATTATGAAAGCTTGTGGGTGCAGGAGACCATTGTCAGCGACTTTGCCATTCTCGAACCGGTGGCCCTGCTCAACTATATCGCCGCCATTACCTCAAAAGCGCGCCTTGGCACCTCCGTCCTGCTGACGGTGCTGCGCAATCCGGTGCAACTGGCCAAGAGTCTATCGAGCCTGGATCAGATGAGCCAGGGCCGACTCATCTTTGGTCTGGGCATTGGCGGACACGTTCCGGAGGCCCTCTTCGGCTACTCCAGCGAACTCCGCGCCCGGCGTTTTGTGGAGGGCATTACAACAATAAAGGCGCTGTGGACAGAACCCAAAGCTACGGTCAGTGGGACGTTCTGGAACTTCGAGAATGTGGCTATGGAACCCAAGCCGCTTCAAAAACCCCACCCGCCTATCTGGTTTGGCGCACGCGAGGAGAAACCGCTCCGGCGGGCCGTCCGGCACGGCGATGGCTGGATGGGCGCGGGGTCGTCCTCAACCGCAGATTTCATGAAACAGTCGGGCTTGATTCGTCAGTTTCTCGACGAAGCCGACCGTAACCCGGCAACGTTTACGCTCTCCAAACGAGTCTATCTCGCTGTGGACAATGATCGAGACCGGGCGGAACGTCGGCTGCGGGAGTGGTTTGGCGTCCGGTATAAAAGTGCGGATATGGCCTCAAAGGTTGCCGTCTGGGGCAGTCTGGACGAATGCCGCAATAAGATCGGCGAGATCGTCCAAGCCGGGGCCGAACACCTCTTACTCAACCCGGCCTTTGATGACATGGAACATCTGGAGATATGTGCAAAAGAGATTATCCCCGCGCTTTAGGGATCAGAAGGAGACACAGTTCGCATGATTACCATGAATGAACACTATCTGAAGCTCCAGGCCTCGTATCTGTTTTCCGATATTGCCAAGCGGGTCAATGCGTATCAGGCCGACCATCCGAATCAAGCTATTATTCGGTTGGGGATTGGCGATGTGACGCGGGCGCTGCCCGAGGCGTGCATCAGCGCCTTTCATCGCGCCGTGGATGAGATGGCGGACGACGCCACCTTTCGGGGCTACGGCCCGGAACTGGGCTATGATTTCTTACAAGAAGCCATCGTGGCCGGAGATTTTCAGCCGCGCGGGGTGACGCTCAGACCTGACGAAGTGTTTGTGAGTGACGGCGCGAAGTGCGACTCCGGCAATTTTCAGGAGCTTTTTGCCCCGGACACGCGCGTGGCGGTGCCCGACCCCGTCTACCCGGTGTACGTCGATACCAACGTGATGGCAGGGCGGACCGCAGCCTGGCGGGACGGACGCTACGAGGGGCTGGTCTATCTGGAATCGACGTCTGCCAACCGGTATATCCCGGCTCTCCCGCAGGAAAAGGTTGATCTCATATATCTGTGTTTCCCCAATAACCCGACGGGCAGCATGATTACCACCGAGCAGTTGCGCCCCTGGGTGGACTATGCGCGGGAGAACAAGGCCCTCATTCTGTATGACGCGGCCTATGTCGAGTTTATCCGTGACGACAGCCTGCCGCAGAGTATTTACGAGATCGACGGCGCAAAAGAGGTTGCCGTAGAATTTCGGAGCCTGTCGAAGACGGCCGGCTTTACCGGCACGCGCTGTGCCTACACCATCGTGCCAAAAGAGTGTCAGGTGTATGACTCTCAGGGCAACGCCCATGCGCTCCACTCGCTCTGGGACCGGCGCCAGTCCACAAAATTCAACAGTGTCTCCTATCCGGTTCAGCGTGCGGCTGAAGCCGCGTTCTCGCCTGATGGAAAAAAACAGATCCGAGACTTGAGTAATTACTATCTCGATAATGCCGCCCTGATCCGCGAGGCGATGACCACCTTGGGGTATCCCTGTGTTGGCGGAGAGCATTCACCCTATGTGTGGATTAAAACCAATGCTGACTCCTGGGAATTTTTTGACCGCTTACTGCAAAAAGCCGGGGTCGTCTGCACGCCGGGAGCGGGGTTTGGTAAATGTGGAGAGGGCTATGTGCGCCTGAGCGCGTTTAACAGCCGCGAGAATGTCGAGACCGCCCTGGACCGTGTTTCAGACGCGCTGACCGTCTGAGTAGGGGCGGTCGCCCCTTCGGCTATGCCACGCCGTTCTGCTTGAACCAGGCGAGCAGCCGTTGCCAGCCATCCTGCGCCGCTTCCTTGCGGTAGCTCGCCCGATAGTCGGCGTGAAAACCGTGGGGCGTATCGGGATAGAGAATAATCTCTGAAGAGCTTTCCACTGCCTGTAATGCTGTGCGCATCTGTTCAACCGTCTCGGTTGGAATACCGGTATCGGCGCCGCCATACAAACCGAGCACAGGGGCGTGGAGCTGCGCGGCAATATCAACCGGATGGGTTGGGGTGAGCTCGGATGCCTGTCCGACCAGACGCCCATACCAGGCCGCCCCGGCTTTGACCTGCGGACTGTGGGCGGTGTACATCCACACGATGCGTCCACCCCAACAAAAGCCGGTGATGCCTAGCCTTGTCACATCGCCTTTGCCGGATGACTTGACCCACGCCACCGTTGCATCAAGATCGGACATGACCTGAGCATCGGGCACCTTGGCAACCACGGTCCGAATAATCTGACCGATATCAGTCATCTGCGACACATCGCCCTGCCTGGCGTAGAGTTCCGGCGCAACCGCGACATAGCCCTGCTTGGCGAAGCGGCGGCAGATGTCTTTGATATGCTCATGCACACCGAAGATTTCCTGGACGACCAGCACGACCGGGAAGGGGCCGTCTGTTTGAGGGCACGCCTGATAGGCGGGAATAGTGATATCGCCAACCGGTATCCGGACTTCCTGCGTTTCCAGGCCGCTGGTATCCGTTGTTTTTGTTTGGGCCGAAACCGGACGAACGGCCAGGGCAAATCCCGTGGCCAAGGTGGAAGCCACAAATTCGCGTCGGGTCAGTGTTGTGCTTATATTTTTCATATCTTCTCACCCCAATCGGGCCTTATCTGGTGCGGCCTAGCCTAGCCCTTGTGCCCCTGACTCGCAAGGATGAGCGCACGGGAAGAGAAGAGTTTATATCGCCGCTCGTCTGTGTTGAGTCTTGTAGGTCGGCTTAGCCAAAGGCGTAAGCCGACACGGCCACACTTGTCGGATTACGCTACGCTAAGCCGACCTACTCGCCGCGCGGTTCCTGAGCGGATATTATGACGCCGACCGTTAAGGAGCACATGAAAACGAGCAAGACGAAATTGCACCCTGTTCACCCCGGAGAAGTGTTGCAGGAAGAGTTTCTGAAGCCGATGGGTCTGAGTCAGAACCGGTTAGCTTTAGACATTGGCGTTCCCGCCCGACGCATTAACGAAATCGTCCTCGGAAAACGTGGGGTAACTGCTGATACTGCTCTTCGACTCGCCCGGTGTTTTGGAATATCCGTACAGTTTTGGCTCGGACTCCAGCTTGATTATGAACTGGATATGGCAACCGATAAACTATCCGAACGACTTGAGCGGGAAGTGAGAGTACACGAGAGTGTCCACGAGAGTGTCCACCAAGAGGACCGTACGGCGTAATTGTCCCGCTTTCTCTTTGAGGTGTCGATCTTTTATGTAGAGGGGACCAATAGGATTGGAGTCGAAGTCATGAAGATAGTATGGACGGGCCTGCTCGGCCTGACTCTTGCGGCAACCGCCTTTGCCAACGAAGGCCATCAACTTTTACTCAGCCAGAGTAAAGCCGAGCGTGCCACAACGCTGGCGGGTATTCTCCAGGCGAGCGGAAAAACCTGCGCAACGGTTTCGCGTTCGTTTCTGCAAGGTACGGATGAACATCAGGCCGCCTATTGGAATGCCGAGTGCTCCGGGGGCGAAACCTATGTCATTCAGATTCCGGTCAGCAGTCAGACCCGCGTCCTTGAGTGTAAGATTATGGCCATGATCGGGGTGGAGTGCTTCACCCGATTCGAGAATTGAACGCATCGATTTTCAGAGACAGGCTGAACCCGAGGAGCGTCTCCAGTGCACTGGGCCCGCGGTATTGATGAGTTGCAACGCTTTTCCACGCCGCCCTATGGCTGCCTGTATCTCCCGGCGGAAACGGCCTCTCTGACCTACCGCATTATCCGCGACCTGACGCCTCAACAGTATAATGAACTCCTCAGACGAGGCTGGCGGCGCTTTGGCTGCGAATTCTTTCGGCCCGCCTGTGCGCAGTGTGTCCAGTGTCGGAGTCTGCGCCTGCCGCTGGCCGATTTTCGACTGTCTCGCAGTCAGCAGCGCAGCCTGCGTCGCAATGCGGCGATTCGGGTCGTGGTGCAAAAACCGACCCTGACCCGCGCTCACCTCCAGCTCTTTAACGCCTACCATGAGTACATGCACACCCAGCGCGGCTGGCCCCTACAGACGACAAACGAACGGACGTATGCCCACAGCTTTCTCTTGGGTAACTGGAGCTTTGCCCGCGAATTCCTGTACTACGACCGAGAGCGTCTGGTTGGTGTGGGCCTGGCGGATGTGACGCACGAGGCTCTATCGAGCATCTATTTCTTTTACGACCCAGATTGGCGGCCCCACGCGCCCGGAGTCTTTTCGATTCTGCGCCAGGCCGCCTATGCACAGCAGCACGGGCTGCGTTACCACTATCTGGGCTACTGGGTCGCGCAGAGTACCTCCATGGCCTATAAGGCGCAGTACCGCCCGCATCAGATTCTCCGGCGCCATCCGCCGGATGAGGAAGAGCCGGAGTGGGCAGCGCCCGAATAATCTATGCGGAATGACCTGGCGCGTTTACCCATTCACGTGCCGCGTGAGCGGAATACCAAACTGCGCGGCGGCGTTCTCGCCCAACATCCGGGCAATAAGCGGCTTTTCCACATCGGCCTGCGTCAGGGTCTCGATCGCATCCCAGGCACTTGTCGTATCGTGATGGGGGTAGCGCGAGCCCCAGACGATCTTTTCTGCAAAGTCGTGCGGTAATCGCTGGATCATGCGCTCTTCCGCATCAAAGCCGAGCATCACCCGCCCTTCTTCCCACAAGGCTTCGGGGTCGGTCCGGACCGGATAGTAGTTGAGGAGAGGAATCGTCTTGGTCGAGGCCTCCATCTTCTCTAACACTTCCTCCATCCATGACGCCTTGCCATGCGCGACCACCACTTTCAGCTCGGGAAAGCGCTGCATGACCGTAAAGCCGATCAGCGTGGAGGCAACGAACATATGGTTATCGAGCCAGCCGGAGAGAATCGGGGAGACCGGATGGCCGACCGCCGGGGACGAAAAGAAGGAAAAATGCGCCAGGCCGTTGCCACCACCGGCAGTCGGACCGCCGCCGGCATCGCTCACCAGGGCGTGTTGATTCAGCCGATTTTTGACCTTTTCAATAAACGGGCCGTGTGACGTCCACTCGGGGTTCCACAGCCCAGGCGTCGGATGGACCACCGCGGCCACGCCCAAGCGCTCCAACTCGGCCCAGAGCGGGTCGTAGTACGGATGGGTGAAATAATGCCCTTCAATAAACATGGGCCGGATGAAGGCACCCCGGAAATGCGGCAGCTCGGCCACCCGGCGCAGTTCTTCCAGCGCAAAATCCATGTTTTGGAGCGGCAGCATGGCCGCGGCATAGAGTCGCGCTGGGGCCGTCTGACAGAAATCGGTCAGCCAGTTGTTATAGGCCCGGGCCAGTGCGGCCGCCACATCCGGGTCCTCGATCAGATGAAAGCCCTCGGCAAACCAGGTGGGGTATAGAAAGGCCTGGTCCACGCCCATGGCGTCCATGTCGGCCAGTCTGGCGTGCGGGTCTGACGCGCCTGCGCTTTTGGCGTGCGGGGTATTGGGGTCGAGGTCGCCGACCTGGTCCCAGGTCATGCCCGGCTTCCAGATGGCATGACGGGGGATGTTCGGATTCATGGGGTCGCGGAACATCTTGCCGTTGACCTTGAGATACGAGCCGTACTGGCCTTCCTCGCGCCACAGGGCCGTTTTGCCGAGCGTGCGGAACTCCGGTTCCAGGTAGTCCTCCCAGACCGCCCGCGGCTCGACGACATGGCTGTCGCTATCAAAGACGGCAAACGGCCTGGTCATACCCGGTCTCCTTCAGCAGCGTGGCCGTTGACCCGGTGGCCGCCTTCACCGTATGGCTGGACAACCGATGCTTCGGGTTCAAGTGCGTGTTGAATTTCCGTTTCAGACGGCCACCAGTCCGGGCGTTCGATTTCCGTCACCCGTTCGCGGATGAAGGTCTGCGGGGTGTCGATATGATACAGCTTGCGGGCGTTTTCCCCGAGAAACTTCGTCTGATGGGACTCGGGCAAATTGCACTCGCGCATCATCTCAAGCGCCCGCCAGGCATCATCGCCATCATGATGGTAGACATCCGAAGACCAGGCCAGAATATCGCCGTAAAACTCGGGCAAGCGCGACGGCGGGGATTCATCCCCCTCAAAGCCGGTCACGCAATGTTCGAAAAAGGTCTCGCTGGGGAGACGTTTGAGCGGCGGCAACTCACGCTCGTTGCGATACAGCCGGTAATTTTTATCGCACTCGTCCAACAGAAAACTCAGCCAGGTGGATGAGGCCTCAAACACCGCCGCATTAAGCTTGGGATATTTCTCAAAAAAGCCCGACATCAGCACCATGACCACCCAGAGCGCCGCTTCGGACTGAAAGTTCTGGACGTTGGTCAAAAATTGATGCGGCAGGTTTGAGGTGACTACCGTGCGGGCAATCAACTCCGCCCCGGAATACTGGGCCGTATAGCCCGGAGGCTTGAGCGCGCCAAAGGCCGGGAAGGGGTGCATGCCGTAGACCATGCCGGTCTCTTCCATGGCCTGCCAGACCGGCTCGTATTTGGGCTGAATGGGATAATTGCCCATGGCGTCAATCGGACGCACCAGACCGACTCGGCAGCCCTTTGCCGCCACCCGGTAGAGTTCCTCCACGGCAAAGACCGGGTCCTGCATGGGCAGCAGGGCGGCAAAAAAGATGCGCTCCGGGTCTGCCTGGCAATACTCATACGCCCATTCGTTATACGCCTTGCACATGGCCTTGGCCCCGACTGCGTTTTGCAACCAGGGATAGGTGTCGATATCGGTCGGGATAATCATCACCTGGTCTATGCCCTGCACGTCCATGTCGCGCAGGCGGGCCTTAGGTTCATACGAGCCCTTGTGGTCCAGATAGGCGGCCTGCTCCTGAGAGATCGCCGTCTCCGGGTGCAGATTGCGCACATTGAGAGCGCGCTGAATGTTATGCTTGAGTCCCGGCCCGGCCAGCGAAAGGATATTCACAACGCCGGGTGTGCCGCCGATGCGTTGCGAGCCCAGGCCCGCGCCGGCATGGCCGTTGACAATGAGCTGTTTGGTGTCTTGGTCAAACCACATCGTGGTCTTGAGCGCTGCCAACTCATCTTGTGTCAGCCAGTCCTTGGCCCGCTCCCAGATCCAGGGCGGCTCGGTGACGTGGGCATCGCAGTCAAAGGTTGGAAAATCCTTTGTCATTGGCGTGAATTTCTGGGTCGGCATATTCTTCCTCCTTCTTTGTATTCGGACCGGACGCGCGACTCAGTGCGCTACGCGAAAAGAGCAACACCTGCTTCCAGCCGGGTTTCCATTGTATTGTCAACATCCTGAGAAACTTGTCAATCTCGAAGCGGTCTCATAAAGAGCAGCGGCGCAAGATGAGGATACAGCCGAGGTGGACGAAGCCCAGAGAGTTGGCGGGCTGATACTCAAAGCGGGTCAGGATACGGCGATAGTTTTGCAGCCAGGCAAACAACGCCCGACTTTCGCCCGACCCCAATCAAGCGGTGGGGTTGGGCGGCGGTGAGCCGCCGGGCGAGAGTGGCCGGGACCAGGGTGACTTCATACGGTGCAGCAGAGGCCGTGTGGACGGCGCCAGGCAGACCCTGGCGGTCTGCCACCGCCATGAGCTTCGTCCCTTTGCCCCGCTTGGTCGCTCCCCCGTCCGTTTTTTTCGCTACGATGAAGGGGCATCGCTGAAACACTCGCTCAGGTCCAACTCGCCCCGCGTCCGTACATCCTCGGCCAGCGCCTCCAAGACGCCCCGCAGGACGCCCGCCCGCACCCACTGCTGGAAGCGGCGAGGGCACGTCTGGTATGGGGGAAACCGCTCCGGTCAGTCCTGCCCCCGCGCCCCCGAGCGGAGAATCCACAAAATCCCACCGTGTCGTAATTTCCTCCCATTTTGGAGGCGCCAGAAGCGGCCGGACTGTGTAGTGTTTTGTCGGCGGCGGGTGATGCCGCATCAGTCCGGTCCGGCGAGACCAGGGTGCCGAGGGGCACGTAAGGGAGAGACGATGGTACACGACCAGCGAATCCAGCGAAGGGCGTCCTATTTTGCACTGCGGACTACGGAAGGGGGCCGAGGCGGCTGGTCCGTTGGCGGGCTGGGGGTGGTGCTGTTCCTGCTGGCGGCCTTCGTGGTGCCCTCTAGCGGAGTAGAGGGGGAGCCGCGGGGGGTGGTCGAGAATCCGGGGGCCAACTCGTATCAGAGTGGGATTGGCCTCATTTCGGGCTGGGTGTGTGCGGCCGACTTAGTGGAGATTGAGATTGGGGACTTTCTGCCGCAAGCGGCTGCGTATGGCACCGAGCGAATGGACACGGCCGGGGTGTGTGGGGACGCGGACAACGGCTTTGGCTTACTCTTCAACTGGAACCTGCTGGGGGCCGGCGAGCATACGGTACGGGTGCTGGCCGATGGGGAAGAGGTTGGGCAAGCGACCTTCACGGTGACGACGCTGGACGCGGAGTTTCTGAGCGGGGCTGAGGGGGAATGTGTGGCCGAGGACTTCCCGGCGATGGGCCGGACCGTGACCTTGGAATGGCAACAGACCAGTCAGAATTTTGTGATCGCGGGCGGGAGTGCCCCGGCAAGGGCTCACACCGGCACCCGGCCGAGTGGTCTGACGGGGTATCTGGAGAATCCGGGGGCCAATTCGTATCAGAGTGGCATCGGAGTGATTTCGGGCTGGGTGTGTGACGCCGACACAGTCGAGATTGAAATTGGGACCACCGGGCGGCAGGCGGCCGCGTATGGGACCGAGCGGCTCGATACGGAGTCGATGTGTGGCGATATGGACAATGGCTTTGGGTTGTTGTTCAACTGGAATCTGTTGGGCGAGGGCGAGCATGAGGTGGTGGCATGGGTGGATGGCCTTGAGTTGGGGCGGGCCACGGTGCGGGTGACGACGCTGGGGGCGGAGTTTCTGCGGGATGTGGAGGGGGCATGTATGGTCGAGGACTTCCCGGATATGGGACAGACCGTGACCTTGGAATGGCAACAGACCAGTCAGAACTTCGTGATTGCCGGGTATGAGGCGGTGGACGAGGGCGGTACGCCGTCCGAGGAGCCGCGCGGGTCGGCAACGGGAGGCGGGTCGGCAACGGGAGGCGGGTCGTCAACGGGGGGCGGGTCGTCGCCGAGGAGTGTGAGCGAGCCGGCAGGCGGGGACTTGCCGAAGCATACGGGTACCACGGGGCGACTGGTCGCCGGGCAGGCGGTGACGGGACGGTTTCACTCCATAGAGGACGGAGACTGGTTTGCCGTAGACCTGAAGCGGGGCTACCAGTACGAGTTCCAGATCAGAGCTGGAGAGACCAACCCGTCTGACATCCCGAGCATACAAGGACTGTATGACGATGTCGGGCGGACCATTGGATGGACGCAGGTTGTCTCAGGCCGGAGGCAGATGAGTTTCACGGCCCTGCGGACCGGGCGCTACTATATTGGCCTCATTACTATCGACAGTGTGCCTTCCAATAGAGAGGGCATCGGCACCTACGTGTTGACGCTAACGGCCGAGGCGGGGACGCTGCCACCCGCGCCGCCGCCACCCGACGACTATGGGGAGGCGATGGATGACACGACGGCGCAGCTCCCGGTGGGAGGGTCGGTGACGGGCGTCCTCAACTATGTGGACGACCTGACCTATGGATACGATCATGATGTGTTTGCCATGGAGTTGGTAGCGGACCAGACTTACCGGATTGATATAAGACGGACCACGGGCGGAGCCCGGCTCGACCTGCGGGGGATCTACGATGCGCAGGGCAGGCAGATTCCCGGCACAGCGGAGGCCGACTATTTGTTGAGCTATCCGCATACCCGCCAGTGGTTCACGGCGACGACGACCGGCCGGCATTACATTGTAGTGAGCAGCCACAGCGCTCCCTTTTACTCCGGTGGCCTCGGCCCGGTGCACCCGACCGAGGATTATCGGCTGTCGGTCGCAGACATGGAGCCCTCCGACGAC
This sequence comes from Binatia bacterium, assembly GCA_963664395.2. Lineage (GTDB taxonomy): Bacteria > Desulfobacterota > Binatia > Bin18 > Bin18 > Bin18. The sequence goes on from OY761159.2 coordinate 2,596,567, forward strand.
TATACGGCGGACCCCATGACAACGGGGCGGGTGACGGTGGGCGGTTCGGTGACGGGCCGATTTGAGCAACCGCGGGATGAGGACTGGTTTGCGGTAGACCTGGAGGCCGCCAGGACCTACCGAATCGATTTGACGAGAGAACCCGAGCAGCAGGGATACTCCCCTTTTGGGTTAGACCCCTATTTGGCCGGGGTCTACGCTGCTGCGAGCACCCGTCTGCCCAACACGACAAATGACGATGGGGGAGCTTACAAGAATGCGCAGGTGTTTGTGACGCCGTCTGTAACGAGGACCTATTATATTGCGGCGCGCAGTAAGTATGGCGACGGGGAATATGAGCTGGCGGTGGTCGATGAGACGGATGTGCCGGCGAATACGAGTACACGGAAGCAGGTGCAGGTGGGCGGCTCGGTGTCGAGCAAGATCGCAAATGATGCCGATGTGGATTGGTTTGCGGTAGAGTTCGTGGCGGGCCAGACCTATCGGATTGACCAAAATCTCGGCGGCCCCTGGTGGAGCCCGGATCTGAAGGGGATTCACGATGCGCAGGGCACGCTGCTTGCCAACGACGACTATTTTATGGTCCCGTATTCCGCCGTCCGGCAGTGGTTCACGGCTACCACGACGGGCAAGCACTATATTGCGGCGGGCGGTTTCTTGGCATTCATAAATGAGAAAACGGGCACCTATACGCTGTCGGTGGTGGCCATGGTCCCACCAGACGACTATGCAGCCGATACGACGACGACGGGGCGGGTGACGGTCGGGGCCACAGTGACGGGCCGCTTTGAGCGCCAGTACGATGAGGACTGGTGGGCGGCTGAGTTGCTGGATGGCAGAACCTACCGAATCGATCTGACCCGCGAGGACTTTATCTGGACGAGTTCGATAAGTGGCTATTACAACCCCCTGAAGACCAAAATAGCCGGAGTTTACACGGCCGAGAGCGTCTTGCTGCCCAACACCACAAAGGACAGCCCGAGCTCCCCTTCGGATCTGCGGGTGTCGGTGACGTCGTCGGAATCGGGGACGTATTACATTGCGGCCCGCAGTGCTCATGGGGAAGGGGAGTACAAGTTGAAGGTCGTACCCGCCACGGACGACTATGCATCCAACAAGATGACGACGGGGCGGGTAACGGTGGGAGGCTCGGTAATGGGCGAGATTGGAGCGGCCAACGATTTGGATTGGATCGCAGTCACCCTCGAAGCCGGAACGTCTTACCAGATCGATCTGGAAGGCGTAGACACGGGTCAAGGAACCCTTCCAGATCCCTACCTGAAAGGGGTCCACGACGCGGATGGCAACTGGATTGCCGGCACTCGGGACCTTGACAGTGGCGAAGGGCTCAACAGTCGCATTCAGTTCACCCCGCAGGCCCCCGGAACCTATTATATTAGCGTCGACGCCCTTCCGTCTAGAATCAGAACCGGAAGCTACCGGCTGTCGGTGACGGCTGTGTGACGTGGGCATCGCAGTCAAAGGTTGGAAAATCCTTTGTCATTGGCGTGAATTTCTGGGTCGGCATACATTCCCTCCTTCAGGATATTGGTATCAAGAACGGCTTTCGGCGCGCTCCCACAATCGTGCTCCCATAGTCCGGCCAACATACAGCGATAGCGGACAATACTCAAACCTGTTTTCTCTTCATCCTTCCAGAAATCCTTCAGGAGGACGGGGAAAAACCTGACTTGCCCAAGCCCGTTGATTACCATACCTTGCTACATTCTTCAGGACAGCCATTTGAGGCTGTCGGAGAAACCTGAAACGGGAGGTCAAGATGAAACAGCGAACGCGAAAACGCCTTGTGATTATCGGTGCCGGCTCAGCCGGCCTGTGCATGGGCGTGCAGTTGAAAAAAGCCGGTATCGACGATTTTGTCATCCTGGAAAAAGGCGGTGGCATAGGCGGCACCTGGTGGCGCAACTCCTACCCCGGTGCCGAGTGTGATGTCCAATCACACCTGTATTCATTTTCGTTTGCACAAAAAAACGACTGGTCCAAACCCTTTGCCGGGCAGGCCGAGATACTGGAATATCTCAACCGCATTGCCGACACCTACGGCCTGCGGGCGCATATCCAACTCAATACCCCGGTTCAGTCGGTCCACTGGCAGGACGAAAGTGCGCGCTGGCTGGTTGGCACGGAATCCGGCGAGGAATTTGAAGCCCACGTCGTGGTCAGTGCCCTGGGCATGTTCAACAATCTGGTGTGGCCGTCCATTCCCGGCAGGGAGGACTTTCAGGGCACGGCCTTTCATTCGGCGGGTTGGGATCACCGCCATGATCTGACCGGCAAACGGGTGGGTGTGATCGGCATTGCCGCCAGTGCGATTCAATTTGTCCCCGAAATCGCTCCCCAGGTCGAACAGCTATGTTTGTTTCAACGCACCGCAAACTGGGTTGTGCCCAAAGGCAACACGCCGTACACACAAGAACAGCTCGAATACTTTCGTCAAAATCCGAGCGTGGTCCGGGAGAATCGAGCCGAAATCTATCAGACCTGGAATACGATCTGCACATTTAATGATAAAAAAGTGCTGGCCGAGATCGAACGGGCCGGCCTGGAACGGCTCGCCGTTGTTGAAGATCCCGACGTGCGCCGCAAACTGACGCCGACCCATCCCTTCGGCTGCAAACGCCCCTTGTTTTCCGACGTATACTACCCTGTTTTCAATCGCCCCAACGTCGAACTCCTGACCAAAACCATTGAGAAAATCACGCCAAACTCGATTGTCACCCGAGACGGTCAGGCGCGCGAGCTCGACACCATCATCTACTCAACCGGTTTTGAGACCACCACCTATCTGACCGCCCTGGATGTCACCGGGCGTGACGGCCTGCGTCTCAACGACGCCTGGAGCGATGGCGCCCAAGCCTACCTGGGCATGACGACCACCGGCTTTCCGAACCTCTTCATGCTGTATGGTCCGAATACCAACCAGGGCTCGATTCTGTTCATGCTGGAGTGTCAGTGTGACTACATCATGCGCCAGCTCAAGCGGATCGACGACGAGCAGCTCGCCTGGATAGATATTCGCCCGGATGTCATGCAGGATTTCAACGCTCAATTGCAGCGCGACATCAGCGCCGTGGATGTCTGGCAGGCGGATTGTGGCAACGATTTTTACTATCGCTCCCGGTCCGGCCGTTTCGTGACCAACTGGCCCCATTCCATGGACGAGTTCACCGCGCGGACGACGCAGCCGGACGGTGATGCCTATGAGGTCCGGGCCGCGAACTGAACGAACTGAGCACATTGAACGAAAGAGTGCATGGCCGCACTCGCGGAAGAAGATGGAGAAGCACACTATGACGGACATTCAGAACACCACACCTGACACGAACGCAATCTATCCGGTCAGCGCGGAGACCCTGCCCCATTTTGATGCGGTCGTGGTCGGTGCCGGCTTTGGCGGCATGTATATGCTGTATAAACTCCGCGAGATGGGCTTCTCGGCCCGCGTGTTTGAGCGCGGCACGGATGTCGGCGGCACCTGGTATTGGAACCGCTATCCCGGCGCCCGCTGCGACGTGCCCAGCTTGCAGTATTCGTATCAGTTCTCGGAAGACCTTCAGCAGGAGTGGCAGTGGTCAAAAAAATTCTCCGATCAGTCTGAAATTCTGGCCTACGCCAACCACGTGGCGGATCGCTTTGATCTGCGTAAAGACATACAGTTCAACACCTCGCTTGAGCGGGCCGTCTATAACGAAGAGACCAACACCTGGACGCTGACGACCGATACGGGCGAGCAGGTGTCCGCGACTTTTTGCATCATGGCCACCGGCTGTCTGTCGTCCAAGAACATCCCGAACTTTGCAGGCATCGAAGACTTCGAAGGCGAATGGTTTCACACCGGTAATTGGCCGCATGCAGGCGTCGATTTTACGGGCAAGCGCGTTGGCATTATCGGCACCGGCTCAACCGGCATTCAGGCCATTCCCGTCATTGCCGAGCAGGCCGGCCACCTGAGTGTCTTTCAGCGCACTCCGCAATACTCCGTGCCGCAGCGCAACCAGCCGACCGACCCGGAAGAAGAGGTACGGATCAAAGCGGATTACGCCGGCTTTCGCGCCCGCAACAACCGGCTGCCGCTGGCCATGGATATCAACCAATACCTGAACGCGCAGAAGACCTTTGAGGTGAGCGACGTCGAGCGTGGGCGTGAATACGAAAGGCGCTGGCAGTTGGGCGGCATGTCGCTGCTGCTGGCCTACGCCGACTCGATGAACGATGTTGAGGCCAATAATACGGTGGCCGACTTTATCAAGAAGAAGATTCAGGAAACGGTGCACGACCCCACGGTCGCCGAGGCGCTCCTGCCGGAGCATGTGTACGCGTGTAAGCGGCCGTGCATGGATACCCATTATTTTGAAACCTATAATCGGCCCAATGTGACCCTGGTCGATTGCCGCACGGTGGGAATTGAGCGGATCACCAGGAAAGGCGTGCTGGTTGACGGCGTGGAGCACGAGCTTGATTGCCTCGTGTTTGCGACGGGCTTTGATGCCATGACCGGTTCGCTGCTGCGGATTGATATTCGAGGCAGAAACAACCTGACCCTCCAAGAGAAATGGGCGGAAGGTCCGCGCAGTTATCTGGGGTTGGCGTCGGCCGGCTTTCCCAATCTGTTTACCATCACGGGGCCGGGGAGTCCGTCTGTCCTGGCGAATATGATCCCAGGCATTGAGCAGCATGTGAATTGGATTGGGGCCTGTCTCGACTATATGCGCCACCACCGCCACACAGCCATCGAAGCCACCGTCGAAGCCGAAGGCCCCTGGCATCTGCGCATACAGGAACTCGCTAATCAAACCTTGTGGAACGCGTGTGACAACTGGTATCAAGGCGCCAACATTCCAGGGAAACCCCGGGTGTTCATGCCCTATGTGGATTGGGTGGATTATGTCGAACGCTGTGAACAGGTCGTCGAGAATGCCTACGAGGGCTTCGTCCTGAGCTGAGCAGCCCGATGGAGAAAAACAGCCACCGGCTCTCGCCGAGGGCCGGCCGCTCCTGTCTCCCCTCCCAAGAGGGGATTATTTGAGGCTATCCGCGGGCTTGCAGGAAGACTGATTCCGCTACTGCGGCAAACGGCCGGTCTCGGCAAGCACGCGCCGAATGACCGCTTCGTCATACTGAAAAGGAAGGGCCGGTGGGTCCGGCATCGTCACGGGCGCGACCGGAAACGGCATATCTCGAGCCGTAGTATTATATACCTCAGCCAATAAAGCGGGGAGATGAATGACGTCTTCAAGGTTGTAGTGGAGGAGGGTTTCCAGCGCCCCGCTCTCGCCGCGCTCGTGGTAGCGCCATAGCACAACCGCGCACCAGCCATCCAAATGGGAAACCAATCCCTGACGCTCAAGACCCAGGCGCTTTTCGATTTTTTTCAGACCGCCCTTATACCCCAGCGCAGCGAGTGGATAACGCAGGTCAATATGAGCCTGCTTGAGGGGAATGCCGAGTTTGGTGCGAAGAAACGGCAGGTCAAATTGCTTGCCGTTATACGTGACCAGGAGGGTGAAGGCTTCAATGTCCCTCACAAACTGTTCCAGGTTCTGGCCGTGCACATAGACCCGCGGCCGCTCGCCATCGTATATGCCGATAACGGTAATCATGGATTCCTCAGCGCCGAGGCCGGTCGTTTCAATATCAAGATACGCAACCCGCTCGGAAAACTCCGCATACAGCCGCCAATGGAGCTGGTGTGGGAGGCGCGTGATGAAGTACTGGGCGTCCCGTTTTTCGAGCGCAATCAATGAGCGTTCAAGTTCAAAACGCGCTTCGTCTTGTCGCCATTGAGGCAGCCGGCCAAGTGTCGGGTTGTCCAGAAATTGTTCCCAACTGGTGACGCCGGCTTTCCACAACCGCTTCTCAGTTCTCTCGCCAATCCCCTGGATGTGGCGGAAGGTGTGTTTCAGCATGGATTACTGTTCATAGCTCCGCAGCACGCGGCCGGGTCGGGCGCCAGTCGGTTCGCCATCGCGCAACAGGACCTGTCCGTTGACGACGGTATACCGATAGCCCTCAGAGCGCGCGACCAGGCGCGAGGCACCGCCGGGAAAGTCCTGAACGAATTCCTTGGGCTTGGCCCGGACAGTATCGGGATCAAAAATCGTCAGGTCTGCGGCCATGCCCTGTCTGAGCAGACCCCGCTTGGGGATGCCGAGCAGTTGGGCGGGCGTAAAAGTCAGCCGACTGACCGCGTGTTCCAGACTGAGCGCCTTTTTCTCCCTGACCCAGTGACTCAACAGAAAGCTGGGGTAGGTCACCTGGCACAAAAACGAAATATGGGCGCCGCCATCCGAGCCACCCGTCAACACATAAGGGTTGGTGGCCAGGGCGCGCACGGCTTCTTCGTCGCCATTCTGAAAGCCGGTGATCAGAAACTGGGTGTCCAGGTTTTCGGCAACCGACAGGTCGAGCATGGCTTCAAGCGGCGTTTTGCCCTGTTCTCGGCCAATGGTCACCAAGTCTTTGCCAACCAGGTGCTGGTGTTCGTCTTGGCGGACGCTATCGACACAGATGTCCTGCATACGCTTTGAGAAAACCTTCGGGGATGGATCGTCCAGGTCACGCTGCATGGCGGCCCGATGGGCAGGGTCCGAGAGATTGGCGATCTTCTCGGGACGACGGCCCTGAATGGCGGCTTTCCACGCCGGCAGGTCCTCAAACACGGCACCCCGCAGTGAGAAAGTAAGATCGAAACGTTCACACAAAGACAACGGATGGACCCGAGCGCCTTCCCGAAAGGCGTCTTCGGTCCAATCCAGCACTTGTTTCCAATGGTCGGGGGCCGCCCACGTCTGAGACAACAGATTCCACAGCACCGGGCGTCCGCTTTCTCTTGATAAGCGGGCCAGATAGTCCATATCTTTGGGACCCACGGTTGGAATACCCGGCGGAATGACACATATCGTCCCACGATGGAAATCTTTTAGTGTACTGGCTAACGCAACGGTTTCGTCTTCTTCGGCAAAGCGGCTGGGCACGGGGATGCCATCCCCGTCAAAATGGACTGGTCCATATGACGAAGAGAAGCCGAACGCGCCCACTTCGACACACTCTTTCACAACCGCCTGCATGGCCAGCACTTCGTCTTGGGTGGCCGGTCGTCTGCGGGCGTCATCGCCCATCACGTTGTAGCGGATGGTTGAATGCGGGGCTAAGGACATGACGTTCACCCCGAGTTGGTGGTCGAGGGCGTCGAGATATTCGCCGTACGATTCCCACGTCCAGGGCACCCCAGCCTTGAGGCTGCCCAGCGGTATGCCTTCGACCTTGCCCAGCATGCGGGTGATATAGTCGCGGTCTGCCGGTTTGCACGGCGCCAGGCCAAAGCCACAGTTGGTCATGAAGACGCTGGTGAAGCCATGCCAGGAGCTGGGCGTTGCCAGCGGGTCCCAAAAAAGCTGGGCATCATAGTGGGTATGAACGTCGATGAATCCAGGGGAGACGACCAGCCCTTTGGCGTCAATGACCTCTGTCGCCGGGCCGTCGACTTTGCCCATCGCGGCAATGCTGCCCTCTGCAACCGCCACATCTCCATAATAGCCGGGCTGGCCTGAGCCATCGACCAGAAATCCATTTTTAATCAGCAGGTCATAGTGCATAACGCCTCCCTCTCTTACCGGCCCGTATCGCCCGGACTGTAGCGGCTTTCCTGGGAATCGACAAGGATTCTCAGGGGATTCTCAAGGATCGGCACGAGGCGTGGAACAGTTTGAGTTCAGGGCCATGTGTTTTTCCTTTGTCCGAAAACTTGCTATACCAGTCATGTCGGGAACGGGGTCTGGAGCCTACCCGACTGTGGAAGGAGACGCGGATGTGGGGAGGGGCAGTCAGGATATGTGGGATGGCGCTGTGTCTCCTGTTGCCCGCCTGTTCGTCAAACAAGCCACCCACACCCACCCAAAACTTTGTGACCTGGAGTACCCAAGCCCCTCAACACAAAAAACAGCTGTGCGTCCTGCCCTTTGAAGACACGAGCCCTATTGATGGGCTGGCAGAAAAGGTGCGCCAAGGGGTCGCGGGTCATCTGAGCCTCAAACGTTTTACTGATACTGAGTTGTACGAAATAGACGCGGCGCTTGTGGGCGTAGACAATTGGCGCAGCCTGACGCCACAAGCACTTGGCCGGAAACTCAATTGTGACGCTTTAGTGTATGGCCGGGTCTCGAAGCTGGATCGGATCTACGTAGGATTCTATTCCCAACTGGCCCTTGAAGGTACGCTCCAAATTGTAGAATCGGCCACCGGTCGCACGCTTATTCACGAGACCTATACAACGCGTTTGCATGACGCGGGGCTGCCGCTCTCCCCGGTGAGTCTGCTAACCAGTGCCGTCCGTAATTTATGGACCTTCACCGACGCTCAGGTTGTTCGTGCCATCGACGACTTGAGTCGCAATCTTGCCGCTCTTGTGCCCGATCTACCCGAAACAGACGCGGGAACGAGTCCGGCTCCTGAAAAAGAACATCCCGATTTGACCCAGCCGGTTCGGCCGGCGGCAGAACCAGGCGCGGACTCAGAGCGAGAGCCGCCTCTGGCAACGCCGCCCTTTCCCCCTTCCTGACGCTGTAAGGACGAGGCTGTCTTGCCCCTCCACACTGTGCTATCCAAAGAAAAAAGCCAGGGGAGATATCTATGGCCGGGAAACTCGACGGACAGGTGGCGGTTGTCACCGCTGGAGGCTCTGGGATCGGTGCTGCGTCAGCAGTCCGCTTTGCACAGGAAGGTGCGGCGGTCATCGTAGCAGATTTGAGTGGGAAACGGGCGGAAGCGATCACTGTGCAGATCAATGACACGGGTGGGAGAGCGACCATGATCAAAATGGATGTCTCTGACCCGGAAGGCATCCAAGCCACGCTTCAGCTCGCGCTCGATACCTATGGCCGTCTCGATGTCATGTTTAACAATGCCGGCCTCGGGGAGCTGGCCCTGCTTGAGGACACGTCCCTCGAAAGCTGGAATCGGACGATTGCTGTCACGCTGACCGGAACATTTCTGGGCATGAAGTACTGCCTGCCAATTATGCGTCAGCAGGCAAAAGGCTCTATCGTCAACACCGCGTCCGTGTCCGGCATAGGCGGCGACTACGGCATGTCGGCGTATAATGCGGCCAAGGCCGGTGTGATCAACCTCAGCCGCGCGGCAGCGATTGAGAACGCCAAATATAAGATCCGGGTGAACTGCGTCTGCCCCGGAGCGATTAACACTCGCGTGGCCCAACTCTTAAGCGGCGATCGAGCCGACGAATTCCGCCGTCTCCAAGGCGCAGCTCATCCACTCGGCCGCATGGGGGAGCCGGAAGAAATTGCCAATACGGTGCTGTTCCTGGCGTCGGATGAAGCCTCGTTTATCACCGGTCAGGCGCTCGCTGTGGACGGTGGCGTGACCGCACATACCGGACTCCCGAATATGCTGAGTATCCAAACAGGCTGAGGCTCATCCAGAAAGCCAATCGGAAAGCCAACAAGGAGCGCGTGTGGACTGGGCAGCCCTGAGAGCGGCGAAAGAAGCGGACGGTCAGCAAGGTGCAGCCGCGCCGCTGAGCGAGGTCACCCCGAGCATTCGTGATTTTGCTCAGTTTGTGACCACGCAGAAACAGGAACTCGGCCTTATCCCCGCGCTCAAACGCATTGATCCGGATAGCGGCAAATCCTGGCCCGCTCTGGACGTGGTTGCGCTCGCCCAAGCCTGCGACGATACGGAAGTCGGGGCCATCGGCGTGTATACCGAACCGAGCATGTTCGGCACGTCGAATGAGGATATGCGCGCGATTTCGGATAGAGTCACCACCCCGCTGTTGGCCCTCGATCTCGTCCTGCACGACAGCCAGATCCATCAGGCCCGGCTGTGTGGGGCGGATGCGATTTTGCTGTGGGCCGACGCGGTCGATGCGCCGACCTTAGCCCGTCTGATGACCACCGCCCATTCCATCCACGTGGTCCCCGTTGTCATGGCCCGGACAGCCGACGAACTCCGCCAGGCGCTGGCGGCTGAGAGTTTCATCATCGGTCTGGCCTCTCCACACGGAAAACTCGATACCGCCCACGTCTCGGCGCTTGCCGCTCAGATCCCGCGGCGGAAGACTATCATCTCGCTGGATGAGCTGAGCACGCCCGAGGAGGCCGCCGCACTGCTCGGCCAGGTCGATGCCGCGCTCGTGAGCCATTACGTGCTTGAGGCGACTGACGTGGAAGGAAGTTTGACCGAGTTGATGAAATAGGGTTCGGACTGAACCTCGGCCCCCTCCGGGCGGACGAGCCCGGACTACACCCCCGTTACGTCAAACCCTAATGCCCGGGCAGCCGTTGCCTGTTGTCGGTCGTGAGTCGCAAACGTCAACGACGGGACGTGACGCTCGTGCAACAGCAGCGCACTGGCAAGGTGAATGGCGTCCAGCGTTTTCACCGCGGTCGCCAGAGGGAGGGCGGCACGCCAGAGGACCGCCTGTGTCACTCGGAGGGTCCCCAGCCTCCGTTCCATAACTTTGAGTGCTTCGTGCGCCTGCACGACGCCGTCATCGTCCAGGACAGACTCAAGTCGAAGCCGGTCAATGGTGCGTCGTGCCTCAACACCCATCATAGCGCTGGAGTAGGCTCGCTCCCACGTTCCCCACATCTGCAATGGCTTCGCTTGCCCGAAGAGAACCCGGAGCACCACGCTGGTATCCAGATAGACAATCAACGCTGGTCCCGGCCCTCCCTGAGCAGCTTCACCACATCGACCTTTTTACGAAGTCGGACGGGTTTTGGCCAGGCGCGCTCGCGGTCCGTTATCACCGGCTCTTCAATCCCGAGTTCATCAGTATCCTGCGTGTAAGGAATCAGTCGGGCAATGGGTGTTTTCCGATCACACACAACCACGGTCTCTCCCTTACGGACCTCTGACAGATAGGCGCTCAACTTCGCCTTCAGCTCCGATACCATTGCCTGTTTCATGATCTTGTTATGACTAGATATAGTCTCCTCGTCAAGGGAAGAAAAATATAGAGGACAGCACGGTTACGTACCAGGTGCGAATTGTGCGCAAGGTTGCAGACCTTTCCACACTATGCCATTTTCCAAAGGCGCTAAGAGTCCTGATTTTACACAGAAAAGGGAGCTACCAGATGAAGTTCGGCATGATGTATGAGATCCAGATCCCTGAGCCTCACACCCCCAATATTGTGCAAGACACCTATAAACAGGTCATCGCCCAGGTCATGCTGGCCGAGGAGATGGGCTTTGAGTATTTCTGGACGGTCGAGCATCATTTTTTGACCGAGTTTTCCTACTGTCCCGCCCCGGAGGTCTTGTACGGTGCGATCTCGCAGCGGACCAAGACCATCCGGATCGGTCATGCGGTTGCGCTGCTGCCGCCCCAGTATAATCATCCGATCCGGGTGGCGGAACGCGCTGCGGTCCTCGACCTGTTGAGTGACGGGCGGGTCGAACTCGGCACGGGACGCTCGACCACGCTGATTGAGATGGAAGGGTTCGGGATCGATCCGGAAGATACCAAGCCGATGTGGGAAGAAGCCATCTCGATCATCCCGCGGATGTGGCTCGAAGATCCCTTTTCGCACGAGGGGAAATATTTCAAGATTCCGCCCCGCTCGATCATTCCCAAACCAGTCCAGAAACCCCACCCGCCCTTGTGGGTGGCCTGTGCCCAGCCCGATAGTTTTACGGCCGCCGGTAAGAAAGGCATTGGCGCGTTGTGCTTTCATATCGGCCAACCGGAGGAACTCGCCCGCCGGGTGCAACTCTACCGGGAAGGCATAGCCCAGGCCGAGCCGGTTGGTGCCTTTGTGAATAACCAAGTTGCCGCCCTCGGTATCGTCCACTGTGCGGAAAGCGACAAACAGGCCCGAGCAGTGGGCGGCCCGGCGGGCGAATGGTTTCTCAATAAAACCCTCCAACTCTACCGGCCCTGGCAAGAACAGGGGACGAAGATACCCGATTCCTACAAATTTGCAGTGGACTCAGTCCGTGGGGAACGATCGGGCAAGTCGTTGGACGAACTCATTGAAGGCGGTATGTTTTGCATGGGCGATCCGGATAGCTGTATTCGGACACTCAAGAAATATGAAGAAGCTGGTGTTGATCAAGTGCTGTGCTTTATGCAGTTCGGTGGTATTCCGCACCAAAACATTATGGATTCAATCCGCCTGTTCGGGAAATATGTGGTCCCGTATTTTCGACCATAAGCATGTAACGATAATCTTTTCACAGGACCTGCGGGTTCACCGGCGTGGGCGGACGCCGGCCACTGAGAAAGGCGGCGATGTTTTTTGCCGCCAGCGTGGCCATGCGCGTCCGGGTGGCAATACTGGCGCTGCCAACGTGGGGGACAACCAGGCAGTTGTCGAGCGTCAGCAAGGGGTCGTCCGCGGGCAGCGGCTCCGGGTCAGTCACGTCAAGCGCAGCCCCGGCGATGACGTTGTCCCGCAAGGCCTCATACAGGGCGGGCGCATCAACAATCGGCCCGCGTGCGGCGTTCACCAGAAAGGCTGTGGGCTTCATCTTTTTGAGCTGCGGTGCCGAGATGAGCCGGTGCGTTTGCGGACCGAGCGGAACCAGCACAACCACAAAGTCCGACTCGCTCAGGAGGGTATCCATATCGACCCGCGTACACCCGAGCTGCTCCTCAGCGTCTTTGTTCTGACTGCGATTATGGTACAGCACACGCATATCAAAGCCCCGCGCCCGCTTGGCGACTTCGATTCCAATGCGCCCAAGGCCAATAATGCCCAGCGTGGCATGATGCACGTCCGTCCCAAGAAAGACGAACGGGCTCCACACCGGCCACTGACCGGCGCGTACGCGGCGTTCGCCTTCGCCGATTCGGCGGGCGATGCCCAGCATGAGAGCGAAGGTGAGGTCGGCGGTGGTTTCGGTTAAAACGCCCGGCGTGTTGGTCAGTACGACGCCACGACGGGTCAGCGCCGGGACATCCACATTGTCATACCCGACGGCCATATTGGCGACGATCTTGAGCTGGGGCGCATGGTCGAGCAGGTCGTCATCGATGCGTTCCGTGACCATTCCCAGCAGGGCAACGGTATCGATAATTTCTTGCAGCAAGGTCTCACGCGGAATGGCGTGGTCTGACTCCCAGACCTGCACCTCGCCGCAGGTCCGTAAGGGTGCCAGCGCTTCTTCAGGAAGCCTGCGGGTGACATAAATGTTTGGTTGTTGCTGAGACATGGACGTTCCCTCACATATCGGAAGCACGGAGAGGGTGGCATAATCGCGCTTGAAATACTAGATTGGAAACGTAACGCGGCCACGAATAGAAGAGTTGAGGAGTCAAGCAATGGACCAGCCCTCCGAGAAAAGTATTAAACGCATGCGGATCTACGTTGAAAAATATATGCAGAAAACCGGCACCTCGGGCCATCCGGAGGCTGAGGTGACCGAATCGGTGATTCTGGGTCTGGCCAATAATATCGACGCGGTCGGCCGCCCGCTCTGTCCGTGTAATTTTTATCCCGACAAAAAAGCCGAAGTCGAGCGCAGCCGCGAGTGGGTCTGCGCCTGTGACGAAATGAAGAAGTGGAAATACTGCCACTGCCTGCTGTTCGTGACACCCGAGGGTCTGCCGATTACCGAGCATCTGCCCGAAGACCACGAGGGCCGTCAAATCTACGGCCTCGTCAAAGACCCGACGCCGGGCAAGGGCCGGGAACTGGCAGACAAAGACTAGCCGCAATCAGTCACCGGTGAAGTGATAGGTCAATTCCAGACCGAACACCCGGCCTCTCATCAACGGCGAGAGGGTGCCGGTGGGCAGTTGGATGTCCGTCCCGAACTTCGCGTAGTCCAGCAGGTTTTTGCCGTACAGGCCGACCACCCACTGGCTGTTGTCGACATGCATATCCACCCCGGCCTGTAACATCTTCTGCTGCCGGTTGAAGCCGGTGTTGTCGTCGTTGGTATACTCTTTATCGCGGTAGGCGTAGGTGAAACGCGAAGCGAGCCGAACGCGAGTGCCGACGCGGAGATTGTGGAGCAGGCCCAGGCTATAGGTCCAGTGCGCGGCCCGCGGCGGTTCGAGGTCCTCGTCCCTACTGTCCAGCTTACCGTCCCGGGTGAGGTCGAACTTGACCTTGGTGTAGTCCGACTCGACGTAGCCGAGCGAGCCGAGCAAGACCAAGCTTGGGGAGAGGACCACCATCCCCTCCATTTCCAAGCCCCAGAATTCGGCGTCGGCCGTATTCCGAATCACCTGCACGAGGTTCTGCACCGTCTGTATGGTCGGCCGTCCATCCACAAAGATGATGACAGGCCGACCCGTGATCGGGTCCGGGGCAGGCAGGTTCTCGCCGAAAGTCAGTTCACGTTGCAGATCGTCGACGAAGTTGTAGAAAAACGACGCGTTCAGGCGGACGCGATCGCCGAAGGTCTTCTTGAAGCCGATCTCGAAATTGTCGATCTGCTCTTCGTCAAACGCCTCGGTACCAAGATCGCGGGCGACCTTCAGGCCGAGCGCCTCCAGCCCGGCAATCTCCGCGTCCGACAGTCCCTGGGTCAGATCGAAAAACGAGTCGCGCAGATTATAGCCGCCGGACCGGAAGCCGCGCGTCCAGTGGGCGTAGATCAGCGTCTCCTCGTCGAGCCGATAGGTCAGCCCGATCTTAGGCGACAGACTGTTCCAGCTTGCCTCGTCTTTGAAATGGATAGGACAGTCGGGGCCATCCACCATGTGACACTGGATATCCCTAGTTCGGAGGATATTTGTAATCTGTGCGGCTTTCTCTTCATGAGTGTGGCGCAGCCCTAGGGTCAGCGTCAGCCGGTCGGTCAGGTCGTAGTCCCCGGCGGCGAATAGCCCGAACGTCTCGACGTTATAGATACCGCCGCCGTTGAATTCTAAGATGTCGCCACTGGCGTCACCGAACAACCGCTGTTCGTGATAGTAGAGATCGTTCTGAAAATAGTAGAAGCCGGTCGTCAGGAAGAGCCGGTCGAAGAACATCCCGCTGTAGCGCAGCTCGTTGCTGAACTGCTCCGCGGCTTGTGCGCCGCCTCCATGGAAAAAGGTCAGCGGCGTCGCGTCGGTATCGCTCAGACCATCGCCCATCCCCTCGCGCCAGCCGAAGATATTGGTAATTGTGCCGTTACCGAATGGGATGTCCCAATCCGCCCTGGCGTTGAAGAAGTTGATATAAGTCTTCAGGAAGCCCTCTTCGTTGACGGCGAAGTCGTGGCTGTCGCGCTTGAAGTTGAACAGAGGATGGGACAGGCCGGCACCGTTAGTATGCGTCTGAGCCGCGGGTCCGTCGCCGTCGAGATCCTGATATTCATAGCGGAGCGTCAGGCGCAGGCTGTCCGTGGGTTGCCAGGAGATGACCGGCCGCAGCATCAGCGTGTCCTGCACGCCGAACGCCTTGCCGGTATGCTCATTCTCGAACCAGCCCTGATCCTGATTGGAATACACAGTGAAGCGTGCGCCCAGGGTATCGGTCAGCGGGGCGTTGAGCGTGCCCGCGACGTAGACGTTGGGCGCTTTGCCACCGCCTTCCACCGCGGTGCGTAGCGTGGCTTCGTAGCGGTCAGTCGGCGTTCGGGTGTTGAGCAGGACCGCCCCGCCCACGACGTTACGGCCAAACAGGACGCCTGCGGCCCGCGCAGGACCTCGACAGCCTCCAGATCGAAGGTGTCGTACAGCATCGACGCATTCGAGCCCATATACACGCCATCGATAAACACGCCGACCGGCGGGTCGATACCCGGAATAGAGCTGTTGATACCCAAACCACGAATCGAGAAGTTCGCGATGCCGCGAGCCGTACCAACATCGTCCAGGGACACGTTTGGCATGCGTATTGACAGACTGGTCAGGTCGCGCACCTTGAGCGCGTCAAGCTGTTCGGCGTCGAAGGCGGTGACCGGCAGCGGCACGTCCTGGATCAGTTGCTCCCGCTTTTGGGCGGTCACCAGGATATCTCTCAGGTGCGTAACCCCTTTCGCCGGGACAGGTTTGTTGAAATCCTGAGCACTTGCCGCCGGCAGCGTGGCGATCCCCAACAGCAGGATGATGCTGAGCGCGATCAGACGCCGGCCGACGCGCGTTGCAGTCATGCGATCGTCCGATTGTTTCGGTTGATATTCCGCCATTCCGGCAATGGAGTATTCGCTTTCGAGAGGCCAATCGTCGCGTGCCTTGCGCCTGATGAGCGGCCTAGTATAGCATGCGCCCGAATCTCACAAAGGAGGACAGCATATATGCAAGTTGGATATTTCGCGATTGGCATTGGGCTGGGCGCAGACCCCGAGGTGGTCAGCCTGACGGCGCAAACGGCTGAGCAAGCAGGTTTTCATTCACTCTGGGCGCCCGAACACGTAGTGTTGCTCGACCAGTACACCTCAAAATACCCGTATTCAGCCGATGGGCGATTACCCATGCCAACCACGCAGATTGATATTCTTGATCCATTTACCGCGCTGACGTATGCCGCCGCGCAAACCACAACGATTCGCCTGGGAACCGGCATTTGCCTGCTGCCCGAGCGCAACCCGGTGGTCACCGCAAAAGAAGTCGCCAGTTTGGATAAGCTTTCGGGCGGGCGTTTTGATTTCGGTGTCGGCGTGGGCTGGCTGGCTGAAGAGTTCAGCGCGGTGGGCGTCCCCTGGGAACGCCGGGGGCAACGCACACGTGAATATCTCCAGGTCATGAAAATGCTGTGGACCGAGGAAGAGTCTGAATTCAGCGGTGAATTTTGTAGCTTCCCCAAAGTTCGTTCGTATCCCAAACCCGTCCAGAGCCCGCATCCGCCGATTATTTTCGGGGGCGAGAGCAAACCCGCGCTGCGGCGCGTCGGGGAGGTCGGAGATGGCTGGTTTGGGGTGAACGTCACGCCCGAATCAACCAAAGAGCATATCGAGCGGATGAAAGGCTATGCCGAAGCAGCCGGACGTGACTCCAGTCAGTTTCACTATTCCGTTTCTACGGGTATTGGCATGCCGATTACAATGGATGAGGTCAAACGGTTCCGCGACCTGGGCGTGCATCAGATCATTGTTGGTGGATTTTCCGAGAACGCGGATGCCGTCAAGGGCGATATCGAGAAACTGGCCGAACAGATTGTTGTGCCGGCGGCGGACTTGTAGCCGGTGGCCTGCCGCGGAGAGGAGAAACACTGTGAGCCGACTGTACGGTGACCGGCACCGCGCCCTGCAAGACCAGTTTGAAACCCGCAAGCTGGCGGACCGGGTGGAAGAGGCCGTGGTCAAGACCGAGGTCGGCAAGGGCGACAAAGCCTTTATCGAGTCGCGGGATATGTTTTTCCTCTCAAGCATAGACCATCAGGGCCGGCCCACGGTCTCGTATAAGGGCGGAGATGCGGGCTTTGTCAAAGTGGTTGACGAGCAGACGGTCGTGTTTCCCAGCTATGACGGCAACGGCATGTTTTTTTCGATGGGCAATATTGCCGGCAACGCCGAGGTCGGCCTGTTGTTCATCGACTTTGAGACGCCGACCCGGGTCCGCCTGCAGGGCCGGGCCACCGTCTCGGCAGACGATCCGCTGATGGCCGAATACCAAGAATCCGAGTTGATCGTTCGGGTGCAGGTGTCTGAAATCTGGACCAACTGTCCCCGCTATGTCCATCGCTACCAGAAAGTTGCCCCGTCCCGGTACGTTCCGCGAGCGGCGTGTGCAACTCCGCTCGCAGAATGGAAACGTATCGACATGCTCCAGGACGTGCTGCCGCCGAAAGATCAGGGCCGGACGGAAGAAGCGGGCGGCACCATATCCATGCAGGAGTGGGCAGAGAGCGCCAAGGCCGGCAAAGGTTAGGGCGTTTCACGATACTCTCTAGCTGTGGTGGATGGGGGAGGCCCGAACCCCCCTGAATCCCCTTTGTCAGGGGGACAAAAGCGGCTACTCAGGGGGGTTGGGAGGTCGCCCCCGGCTGAAAGGGCCGAGCGTGTTGCCCGCGAGGCTTCCGCTTGTGGCTACACAGAATCGGAAAACGCGCTCGGAGGAGGGTCGTCAACCGGGGCACCCTCCGTCATTCCGGCGAAAGCCGGCATCCAGGTTCCCGGCCTCTGGATGCCGGATCAGTCCGGCATCCAGAGGCCAGGGGGTAGCCTACCCGCCCCGCTCAACTTTGCCTTTGTAGGGGCACCCATGAATTGCCCCTACAGCAAGTCAAGCACTACACGCTTGCCGCGGCGAACTCGGCCTGTTCTTTGGGCAACTGAAAGGCCGGGTCGGTCTGAAGCACTGGTAATACTTTCTCGGCAAAGAGTTGGAAGCTGCGATTCAGTTTCGGAGCCGGCAGGCCGCCGAAAGCGAACGTGCCGACCATGTGGTCGAGCGCGACCGTTTCGTGGATATAGCGAATTTTTTCCAGCACCTGTTCCGGCGTGCCTGCCGCGTGCAGGCTGCGGAAGAACTTGATCGCCTTGACCTTGGCCTGCTCATCCGCATTGAGCTTGGCGTAGGTTTTTGCCATCTTGCCGTAAAACTCATACCCTTTGACGTTTTTCAGCTTACCCGAAGAAAAGCCGTAGTGGTTTTCGATGGAGTCGAACAGCGTGCCCATGTAATGCTGAGCCAAATCTTCGGCTTCTTTGGCATCGTCAGAAACCAACACGTTGAAGAGTCCGATAGGCGGGCGAGGTATGATGTTGTTGGCCTGAGCAGTCTCGCAATAGCGTTGATAATCCGTGGCGGTGTCCTCCCAACTCCGCTGGGCGATAATCAATACCCCAAAGCCCATCTTGGCCATGATGTCCGCGGACTCCGGGCTGACCGACGAGGCGTAGAAGCGAGTCTCGGGATTGGAGATGGGACGCGGGCGGACTTGAATATCCGGGATCTGATAATACGTGCCGTCGTACGAAAAGCTTTCCTGGGTCAGGCCCATGCGAATGATGTCGGCGCATTCGACAAAGCGCTCGCGCGACTCGTCCATGGGAATCCGGAAGCCGGCGTATTCGACTATGGCCGCACCGCGCCCAAAGCCGAAAATAGTCCGTCCGCCTGACACCAAGTCGAGCAGGGCGATTTTCTCGGCTATTTCGACAGGATCGTGCCAGGGCAACACGATCACCGCGGTGCCGAGTTGAATCTTCTTGGTCCGACCGGCCATATAGGACAACAACTGACACGGGTCAGGCGACATCACATAGCCGGTGAAATGGTGGTCAAGGCTCCACAGCGAGTCAAAGCCATAGTCTTCCGCTTTATCCGCCAGCGACAGCTCTTCCTGATAGGTTTGCAGGTCCGGCTTGCCGTCAAAACTGGTCAACTGCATGATCGTCCCGACTTTCATACACCCCTCCTTTTTTTCCTGGGTTTTTTCTTGGGTAAAATAAAGCGCCTATTATAGGAGAGCAAAGTCAATTACACAAACGGTCGAAAGAACGTCCCGTTGCGTCAGCCGGTCCCTCCGCACCCCGCCTCGACTGAGACACGCGAACCGGATACCGGCACAACTTTGAACCTTATTATCCTTTCTGATATAGCGGCCAGGGCAATATCACACCAAGAACCGCATTTCGGGAAAATATGGAGAACGCATGGCAGACCACGATATCAAGAACGCAGTCCGGGACATTGAGTGTCCGGTGTTTGAGAACCCGGCATTCACCACCCCCCCGCCGTTGGAAGAAGCGACGGTGGCCATTGTCACCTCGGCGTCGCTGCATCATCCCGACCAGGACGATTTTGCGGCGCGTGACACGAGTTACCGGGCGCTGGACGCTGCCCGGCGGGATTATATTGTCGGCCACTGGAGCCCAAACTTCGACAGTTCCGGTGTGGCGGCCGACCTCAACGTTGTCTTCCCCATTGACCGGCTGGATGAACTGGCCGCGCAAGGAACAATCGGCAAGGTGGCGGACACGCATCTGGCCTATGCCGGCAATCAGTTCGATCTGGCCCAGATTCGGATGGACGGTGGACCGGCAGGCGCCGCCCTGCTCAAGGAACAGGGCGTTGACGTTGTGCTGCTGACCCCAGTGTGACCGCTGTGCACGCGTACCGTGTGTACGCTGGCGCATATTTTTGAGGCGGCCGGCATGGCGACGGTGGCGTTCGGCTCGATCCGTCAACACATGATCGGCACGGCGCCGCCGCGCGGGCTGGCGTGCGACTTTCCGCTGGGCCGGCCCATTGGGAAACCGAATGACCCCGCGTTTCAGCATCGCGTTCTGGCGCACGCCTTTTCGATGCTGAAACGGACCGAACCTGGAGTTGAAGACTTTGCCGAGTCCATTTCGGACGAAAAAACCGAAGTGCTGGCATGTCCTCTTCCACCACGCCACGACCCGGACGCCCATCCCGCAGTGGATGAAGCGCGCGGTCTGCGGACCGCCTATGAGCGGGCGATCAAAAAATATGGCAATCGGGTGGGATCCGGTCGCGCCATCAGCGCGGCCGATGTCCCTTCTGCCCTTGAGGCGTTTATCCGTATTGGCCAGGGAACGCCGTGGAAGGAAGCCAAGATTCCTGGCGTACCGGCCCGCGTCGCCCAGGACATTCGTGGCTATTATGAGACGGCCGCATTGGCCATTGCCGACCACACGCCGGCAGCCTGGGCCGGGCTGCGCTGGTTTCGAGACTCCACCCAAGCCGGCAAAGTCATTCGCGCCGCGCAGCAGGCCATGAAAGATGCGGATGTGCGGCGCGATCTGTGGTTTTTTCTGCTGCCCATGGACAGCATGCAGAGCTAAGGAGGGAGATATGGCGTCTTTCTTATCAATGGACGATCCTACATTTTGGAAGCAATACCCGCAGGAACTGAAAGAGCTGGTCGAACTGCCCTTAGACGGGGTGACCGGACTGGCCTATTTCTTACTCGGCGATAGGAAAGACAACCCGCCCACGGTGGTGACGCTGCGGATGGGCCCGAACTGGACCCTGCCGCGGCACGCCCACGACTGCCATCGGTTTGAGATTGTCGTGCAGGGCACGCTGGACGTGGGTGAGCGCATCCTCAAGCCCGGTGACGTGATGATGACGGAGCCGGGTGTGGCCTACGGCTCGCATATCGCCGGACCGGAGGGCTGTACCACCTTCGAGATTTTCAGCAACCATCGGGGGTCCTACGTCACCCTGGTTGATACCCCGCAGGGTCGCATCGAGTGTGATGTCTCCACCCGAGAGGGCATGAAGAAAATGGAACAGGCCATGCTGCGCGATATGGAGGCCAACGGACAGGCGTAGAAGATACCCCCATCCTTGCAAGTGATAACGACTTAGATTCCTTCTCCCTTGAGGGAGAAGGCCAGGATAAGGGTGAACCGGAGCAAACCGGTCTCTCAAGTCTTGATCCGACCATCAGTCTGGAGTTTTACGGTCTCTCGTGAAACGTGAAGACGGAGAAATGGCGCAGCCACGAATGGCGCAATCACGCCGGTTGCCTGGCCCTGCCTTCCGGGGTAAGACCGAGCGATCAAAATAACCGAGAGGTATGATGAGCATGGCATCAGACATCACGTTTCACTACTTCCACGGGAGAGGAATCGGAGAGCCGATCCGCCTCCTGTTCACTGTAGGTGAGATAGCGTTCACCGACCGGCGCTATAGCGTAGACGAATTCGCCAATATGGCGGCGTTCAAAGCCCAGCTCCCGTTCGGACAAATGCCCGCCCTTGAGGTGGACGGCGTATTCCTAGGTCAGACTGACAGTATCGCTCGTCTGGCCGCGCGCCTGGCCGGCTTGTATCCGTCGGACCCCATTGAGGCGGCTCGCAGTGATATGATCGTCGTGCATCAAGCCGAAATCCAGTCAGCCCTGGCCAAGATGAGCTTCGACGGTGTGCCCGGCGCTCCGGGGACGAAAATGGTGCCGCAAGAAGAGCGGCAGAAACGCATCGCCACGTGGGTTGAGACCACACTGCCGGGAGCCCTGCTGCACCTGGAAAAGCTCTCACAGGAGGGCTGTATGGTGGGCTCACAGCTCTCCTGGGCCGATATTTGCGTCTTCAATCGGTTGAACCAACTGCTCGACATAGATGCAGACGTGTTGCACGCTGATTTCCCGAAACTCCAGGCGGTGTACGAACGGGTCGATACGTTGCCGCAAATCCAGATCTGGATACAGGCGCACCAGGATGACTATCCCAGATTCAGCGCGGGCGGCTAGAACAAACGCGCTAATGAAAGGGATACGGCAAAAGATGCTCTTCTGCATTCAGGTCGTGGATTGAAGCACAGCCCAGGAGCCGCAGGGTATCCTCGATTTCTTTTTTCAGGATGGCAAACGCCTTGCGCACCCCCGCTTCTCCACCCGCCCCAAGACCATACACATACGCCCGTCCGGCCAAGACCGCATTCGCACCGTGGGCTAGGGCAATGACGACATCTGCGCCGGAACGAATGCCGCCGTCCAGCAGGATTGTCAGCTTGGAGTCCTTGAGCTCGGCCGCGATGTCTTTCAGGACGTATAAGGTGGGGTAGACGCGATCCATCTGGCGGCCGCCGTGGTTGGAGATGATAATGCCGTCCACGCCATGTTCGACCGCCAGCCGGGCATCTTCGACACACTGCACGCCCTTCACGAGGATAGGCTTGTCCTTCCCCCAGATTTCCCGAATCCAGGCCAGATGTTCCCAGGTGACAACCGAAGTGCGCAGTTGAGCCCCAACGTCCGCGTAGGGCATGGGCTGTCCGTCGTTCAGCATGACATTGCGGAATTGCATCATCCCGCCGTCCGCGTAAAAGCTCTTCAGCCAGGAGAGATGGGAGATCATTTGCGGGCCAAATTTCAGTTTCTGGAAGGGCGTGCCGTTAATCGCCTGTGAGGCACCTAACCACTCGTGCCGGGCGCGATTCCCGGCGACCGCGGTATCAATGGTCAGCACCAGCGCAGAATAGCCGGCATTTTTCGCCCGTTCGATCCCGCGGGCGGCGACCTCTTTTCCCCCAACGAGATAGAGTTGATACCAACACGGTCCAGGTGAGGCGGCGCTGACTTCTTCCAGGTCGGTCCCGGTCAGGGTGGACAGTGTGCATATCGTCCCGGCCTCACCGACCGCCTTGGCAGCGACGGCTTCTCCGCGCGGCCAGAGCATGCGGGTGCTGCCTATCGGAGCGGCGATAACCGGCAGCGCCAGGGTGTGTCCCAGAATTTCGGTCCGCATCTCTATGGCGTCAAGCCGGACCGCACATCTCGGCTTAAAGCGTTCTCTTTGAAAGGCTTCGACATTATCTCTGAGCGTGATTTCATTATCGGCCCCACCCCGATAGTACTCTCTCACAATCGGTGGTACGCGCTGCTCCATCACCTGCCGCAGATGATCGATGGTGACGCATTTTTCAACCGCTCTGGCCCAGCGCTTCGCACTTCTGGCATGCGCGCGCCGGAGGTAGGGTTGCAGCAGCCGCAGCCCGGCACTGTGTCCATTGAGAGCAGGCGTGTGCTCAAGATTGCGTTCGAGCGGCTGCGGGTGAGTCATCGCGACGCTGCTCCTATTCCTTAACCTGTCCGGGGCGGGCGTATCTACTGCGGTTCTTCTGACTTCTGCCGGGAACGCAAATTTTACATGCGTTTATCCCAAAACGCCAATTCTTCCTGTTCTGACTTCCCTGATAGCCACCCAAGGCCGTCGGATGACGCTCCGCTCATCCGACCGTGCTCTTAGTAAATTTCCTGCCCAATATCCCTGTTGCCTTGGCCTTTAACCTCTTTTCCATGGCGTCGAACAGGCGGAGATACCACGCGCGACTGACGCGCGGCACCAGCCAGACGGCGCACCGGACCGCAGCCAGTCTGCTTAAAAAGGGGCTCTTGGGCGCGGTATCGGGCGCGCCCGTGGCGAGCCCAACTCGAAACTAGGGTACCAGCCAGACCGGAAGAATTGCCCCTTCAGCAACGTACTGGCAGACCGGCCGGCGATGTCTCTTAACGGCATCCGTCTTGCCATCAGAAAAAGCGAAAGGCCATGCACGCGCCGCCCCGAAAGCTGAGATGAAAGGGAAGTCCAGACGGCGTCGGGTCGGCCCCCGGCGCGTTTTTTATGCGTCTTGATGATTGTACGGGCGCGGGCGCGGGCAGTTTTGGGAGTAGAGCACGCCTTTGAGTAGCAGCGGACCACAAAACTGTGTTAAGTCTTGCTCCTGTTCCTCATAGACGCGGCAGACTCTCCAGCCGGGAGAATCGGCTGATTGACACGTAAAATCGGAACCTATGGTCGCAGTGACGACGGCCTACCTGGCGCGACAATGACAGAGCCAATCTCCCTTCCAACCTGGGTCGTGGCGGTGGCCGCTGCCCTGGTCCTGTGGGCGGTGCTCGACCGCCTGATTGTGCCCAGCACCCGATGGCTTTTCCGCCGGCGCGCCAGTCGTGTGATCGACGAGCTCAATACCCGTCTCCCCCTGCAAATCCCTCTTTTCCAACGGACAAAACGCCAGGTGCTGATGGATCGCCTGACGGCCGACCCCGCGGTCATGGAGGCGGTCGAGACCGAGGCGCAGCAGTCCGAGCGGCCGCGCGCCGTCCTGCTGCGCGAGGTCAAGCGCTATGCGCGTGAGATTGTCCCGTCGTTCAACGTCTACGTCTATTTCCGCCTTGGCTATTACCTCGCCCGGCGCCTGCTGCAAGTGCTCTATCGCGTCCGCCTCGGCTATGCCGACGACGCAGCGCTGGCCCGCATCGCGCCCAACGCGAGCGTCGTGTTTCTGATGAATCACCGCAGCAATGCGGATTACCTCCTCGTCGCCTACCTGGCCGCGCATCGCGCCGCCTTGAGCTATGCGGTGGGCGAATGGGCGCGGACCTGGCCCCTGCAGTCCTTGATTAAATCGCTCGGCGGGTTCTTCGTGCGGCGGGCATCCGATAATCCGCTCTACCGCCGCGTATTGGCGCGCTACGTGCAGATGGCGACCGCCGGCGGGGTCGTGCAGGCGGTCTACCCCGAGGGCCGCTTGACCCGCGACGGGCATCTCGGCCCGCCCCGGCTCGGCCTCCTCAGCTACATGGTCTCGGCGTTCGACCCCCAGGGGGAGCGCGACCTCGTGTTCATCCCGGTGGGGATCAATTACGACCGGGTACTGGAAGATCGCACTCTGGTGCGCGCACTCGATTCGACGGCCATGCCACGCAGCAGGACGGACACGGTCGTCACCTTTCTCCGGTTTCTCGGCCACAATGTGCACCTGCTGCTGGCGTGGCGCTGGTATCGCTTCGGGTATGCCTGCGTCACCTTTGGCACGCCGATTTCCATGCGCGCCTATACCGCGCGCACCAAGACCGATTTTCGCCGTTTGGACGCAGCGACGCGTTTTGAGGCCATAGAGCGGCTGGGCCGCGAAGTGTTCGCCGCTATTGCTGCGGCCATTCCGGCCTTGCCGGTGCCGCTCATCGCGACCGTATTTCTCCACCATCCCCACACCGCCATGAGCGCACTCGAGATCAAGGCGCATGCCCAGGCCCTTCTTACCGCCCTCGAACAGCGCGGGGCATATGTCCATATCCCGCGGGCCGACCACGACTATGCGACCACAGTGGGGTTGCGGATGCTGGTCCTGCGGCACGTGGTGCAGGAATCGGACGGGCTTTACCGAGCGCGCGCTGCCGAGCACGACCTGCTGCGCTACTACGCCAACTCGATAGCGCACTTCCTGCCCGAACCGTGAGGGCTCCATGCGCAGACGCAGGTCCTGTCCTCTGTCCGAGCAAACGGGGGTTTTGCGACACAGCGCTAAGACGGGCAGGGGAGGGGGACTGAAGCGGGGGAGATGTGTGCTATTTACCCGTCTCGGGAATCTATGTCTTGTATACTCGATGACACGCGATAAAAATGGGATTCAGCCGACCGGCAGGACGATTGGCTATGCTCGGGTCAGTACGATGGAGCAGGATCTGCGCATGCAGGTGGATGCGCTGAAGGCCCAGGGGTGTCCGGATGAGTTGATCTTTGTGGATAAGGCATCGGGAGCGAAGGCGGGTCGGCCCGGTTTGACGAAGTGCCTGGAGACGCTGCAATCCGGCGGTCTGCTCCTGTCGGATTACGCTGCGCTCATCCGACCTACGGATCTCAGCCGAACTGCGGCATGACCTGGCTGGCGAACAACTCCATTGAACGCTCGGACTGAGCCTGAGTGAGACTGCCCCAGGCGAACGACACCAGAATATAGTTGCAGCCGCTGGCCTCGAAGAAATTGGCAATCTCGTCCTGCACCCGGCTGGGAGAGCCGACTATCGCAACGTCCAGACTTCGGGCGACCTGGAGGTCGGGCGTGAACAGGGTGTGGGCCACGCCGAAGTCGAGCCACAGCTTTTCAATGTTGGCGTAGTAATCTTTATACGCCGGGGTGGCGATGGCTTCGGCTTCCTGGTCGGTGCCTGCCACAAAGACATGTCGGAACGCGCCCATTTTTGGCGTTTCGAGGTGTGGGTTGAGGTTCAGTGGATTGTCTCGATTGTGTGACCACATCTCTTTGTACTGGGCGGTCAGATCCTTGAGACCGTTGTTTGGTCCGCCGCTCGCCATATGCATGCCGCGCTCGGCGGCAAAGCGGAGGCTGTTCGGGTTGACCACCCCGTACCAAAAGGGTGGGTTGGGCGTTTGCTTGGGGTGCAGCTCCATCGGCACATCGGCGCATTGGTAATACTTGCCTGCGTATGTGAGTCGCTCCTGGTGCAGGCCGGCGCTGACCATCTCCAGCGCTTCTTCAAACATCGCCCGCGAGTGCAGAAACGGTACCTCAAAATAGGCCTGCTCAAACGGCGACACACCCCGTCCGACCCCGATTTCCAGGCGGCCGTTGCTCATATGATCGAGCATGCAGATTTCACTGATCAGTCGCAGCGGATGATACAGCGGCAGCAAATACACCAGCGGTCCCAAACGAATGCGCTTGGTGTGTTGTATGGCCGCCGACAGGAAGACCCCCGGAGACGGCGCCATGCCCAGCGGCGTGGCGTGGTGTTCGGCCAGGTGATAGCCGTAAAAGCCGGCTTCATCAGCCATCTTGAGGAGTCGCAGGCGCCCGTCATACAGTTCACCCAGCGAGTCCGCTCTGCGTTCCAAGTGATCAAAAATTCCAAAATCTACAGTGCTCATGATTGCTCCTTTGTGCCTCTGAATCCACTAGCCCATCCGAGGTAACACATAGTCAGTGAACTGCATAAAGCTTTCATGGCTGAGCGGTGCGCCGATGATATAGTCCAAGTGGATTTCTTCACGCAGGCGGGTGAGTTCGTCTACCACCTTCTCCGGCGTGCCGTGAATGACCACGTCATCAACATAGCGTTGGACAGGGTCTCCGTCGCCATACATCTCGGGTGGAACATAGCTATTAACCAGCCACTGTGCCCCCTGGCGGGCGACTTCGGTTGCTTTTTCTTGGGTTGAGGCAATGGCGAGGAGACGCGCCATAGGCGTCTGGCGGCCTTCAATGGTATGGCCGTGGCGGGTGAGCGTGTCCCGATACAGTTCCCATTTGTGGCCCAATTCCGCATGGGTGGCGTGCGGGTCCATGAGAATCGAATATCCGACGGAAGCGGCCCACTCGATGGCCGCCGGCGAAGATGCCGCGGTCCACACGGGTGGATGCGGTTGTTGTAATGGTTTGGGCAGGACTTCGACATTATCAAAAGAGAAATACTTGCCCGCATAAGTCAGGCGGTCAGTGGTCCAGGCTTTGAGCACAATGTCTACGGTTTCCCGAAAGCGGGCGTGGCTTTCCTCGACGGGCACCCCGAAGGCTTGAAACTCTTTCAGGTCAAAGCCGCGCCCGGCCCCCCAATTCACCCGGCCGCCCGACAGTATATCGAGCAGGGCGATTTCCTCGGCCAGCCGGAGCGGGTGGTAGAAGCCGGCCAGGCACACGCCGGCCCCGATGCGGATATTCTTGGTGCGGGCCGCGGCGTACGTCCCGATGACCGGGATCGAAGGGCACACACTATAGTCGTTGAAATGGTGTTCGGTCAGCCAGACCGCATCATACCCGTTTTGGTCCATGATCTCGATGCGTTCCAAACCGCGTTGATACACGGTCGCAATCTCGGTCCGACGTTCCGGCCAGCTAAAAAATTGGAGGATGCCAAATTTCACGCAGTTCTCCTCAGCGTCGGTTGAGTAGTCCACCGCAGTGTAGCGTGATCGGGGGATAAGTCTGCCCCCTCCTCACTGGTGGTTCCAGAGTAATTTTTCGACCGGCCTTGATTTAACTGTCCGTTCGGTTAATTATTGTCCCTCATGGCTCGCCCCATCAAAACACCCTCGTCGCCGGACTACCGCGCCAGGATTGGAACGGTGGCTGAAGCGCTGTTTGCCGAACGTGGTTTTGACGGCGCCTCGATTCGGGAGATTGCCGAGCAGGCCGGCGCGACCAAGGCCCTCATCTATCACTACTACGCCAATAAAGAGGCGCTGTATCAGACCCTGCTTGAGGACGCGGTGAGCGGCGTGGTCACGCAGATTGAGGCGATTGCCGCGGACGGGAGCGAGCCCGAGACACAGATTCGGGCCGTGGTGCAGGTATTCATTGACGCCTATCATGACGCGCCGCACCGGTTTCAGATGGTACAACGCACCATTGACGACCATCACGCGATTGCCGCCGTGCTGGCCGACCGCTGGTTCTCGCGGGCGCACCGCGCCCTGCAGTCCGTTGTGGCGCGCGGCGTACGGCAGGGCAGTCTGAAGCCGCTGCCGGTCCGGATGGTGCCGTTTGCCGTCATCGGCCTCGTTATTCACACCCTGCGGGGACAGAAACTCGTGGGCCATGTGGACCCGCAACTGTCCGGCGAGCAGGTGCTGAGCGCTCTGCCGGACCTGGTCCTGGCCCTGCTCACCGCCGAGTCCGGTCAGACAAAAATCGGACGGCGGGGGGCACGCCCGTCTCGGAGACGATCTCCGAATCAAACCATACGCACGGCCAAGAATTCATAGCAGGCACGGCGGGCATAGAGGAACACTGCATGGAGTCTATTTTTCGTTCGATCATCCGCTTTCGCTTTCTGGTCATTGCCGCGGTTTTGGGGGTAACGCTGGCCGCGGCCATGCAGCTTCAATACCTCCGCTTCGAGAGCGACGCCGAATCCATGATCCCCCCCAATGATCCGGTCCTGCACTACAACGATGTGGTGGAAGAGCGCTTTGGGATGCTGGACCTCATTATCGTCGGTGTCCTGAACGATAACCCGCAGGAAAACGGGGTCTTCAATCCGCGCACCCTGGGCATTGTCAAAGAGTTCTCCGAGAAAATTGCGCTCCTGCCCGGTATCAAAGCCGTTCGGGATGAAGACGTGACCAGCGTGGCCACCATGGATAATATCACCGGCACCAGCGACGGCATGTCGGTTGATCCCTTCATGGAAGAGCCGCCGCGCTCGGCCGAAGCCCTGGCCGCGTTGAAGGAAGCCCTGTTTGACAATGCCATGTTTGTGGACTGGGTGGTATCGCGCGACGGCACCGGTCTGCTCATTATGGCCAGGATGGAATCGTCCGAGGGGACGCTTGAGGGGGTCGCCCGGCGGTCGGCAATCTACAAAACCATCCGTGACATGATCCGGGAAAAAGAGGCGGCCGGCGTGCCCGAGCAGTTCCATATTGCCGGTCGCGGGGCTATGGAGGTGACCTTCTCCGAAGACGCCCGGAGCGACATGGAACTCTTCATGCCGCTGGTCCTGTGCATTGTCCTCGGCACGCTGTATCTGACCTATCGCAGTCTGCGCGGCGTCCTCCTGCCGTTCGCCGTGGTGATCATCTCCGTCATCTGGAGCATGGGCCTGATGGCCTGGGTCGAGGTACCCATGTATTTCGTCTCGACCATGATGCCGGTCACGCTGATGGCGATCGGGGTGGCCTACGGCATTCATATTCTCAGCCGCTACTACGACGAAATCCTCAGTCAAGCCGAACCGGACGCAAACGCAGCCGTCATGGCGGCCATGCGGGAAATGTGGAAGCCGGTGGTGTTTACGGCCCTGACGACCGCGGCCGGCTTTCTGTCCTTTCTGACCGCGGCCATGGTGCCCATCCGCTACTTCGGCGTGTTTACCTCGGTCGGGGTTCTGGCGGCAATGGTGGTCTCGCTGACGTTTTTTCCCGCGGTGCTGAGCCTGCTGTCGCCTCGGGTCGGGCGGGGCCTGCGGCGACAAATGAAGCGGGGCGGCGACCTTGCAGCCACCGGCTGGGCCGCGCGTATCCTTTCCAGTCTGGGCCGGGGTGTCGCCCGGCGGCCGTTGCTGGTGTGGAGCATAACGGTTGGCAGTATGCTCGTCTGTCTGCTCGGCCTCCAGCGCCTGTCCGTCGACTCGTCATGGATTGATGTGTTCCACCAGCAGAGCCCGATTCGTATCGGCGACGAGGTCCTGCGAGAGAAGTTTCAGGGCACGTTGCCCGTGTATGTGGCCATCGAAGGCCACGAACCCGACCTGCTCAAAGACCCGGTCCTGCTGCGTAAGCTTGACCGGCTGCAAGCCGAGATTGAGCAGGACCCCATTGTGGGTGGGTCGCTGTCGATTGCCGAGTTCATCAAACGCATGAACCGGGTCATGAACGAGGATCGAGAGGAGATGGAAGTCATCCCCGACTCGCGCGATCTGGTCGCCCAATACCTGCTGCTGTACTCATTCTCCGGAGACCCGGACGATTTCGATGAGGTGGTCGATTATGACTATCAGCACGCCAACGTGTCGTTTTTTCTGCGCTCGGACCACAGCTCCGACATCGAGCGCGTGATCGACCGGATTCAGGACTTTGTGGTCCGGGAATTCGGACTGGCCGAGGGGAACGGCGATAAGGCGGGCGAGCACGATCCGCTGACGGTGCGGTTCGGGCGCTGGCTGGCCGGTATCTCGCCCACGGTCATTGGCTGGGAGACCAAGAGCGGCTTCTGGATCGGCTTTGCCGGGCAGGGCTATATGAGCAACCGCTTCAGCGAGCTGGTCGTGTCCGGTCAGTTGACCAGCCTGGTCACCTCGCTGCTGGCGGTGTTTCTGCTCACTACCTGCATGTTCCGCTCCGTGGTTGCCGGTCTGATCAATATCATTCCCATCAGCGCGGTGATGGTGTTCAGCTTTGGCCTCATGGGGCTGCTCGGTATTCCCCTCGAAGTGGGAAAATCCATGACCGCCTCCATGGTGATCGGGATCGGGATCGACTACACCATCCACTTTCTGAATAAATATCAACTGAAAACCAAAGGCGGCCTGGTCGATCCGGAGCAGATTACCGTGGCCACGATGGCCACCTCGGGCAAAGCCATTTTCTTTAATGCGGCCGTGGTGGTCGGCGGCTTCCTGGTCTTTCTGACCTCTAACTTCAAGCCCAATTTCTATCTCGGAGCGATGATGGCGCTGAACATGGGCGCCTGCCTGCTGGCCTCAATGACGCTCCTGCCGGCCATCCTGAATACGTTCAAGCCGCGTTTTGTGTATGGCACCACGCCGTCGCCCGCTCCGCCGACGAGAACGGACTATGTAGTTTCAACTCCACACGAGAAGGAGACAGTATGAAGACCTTATGGATAATCGGACTGGGATGCTGGGTGCTGAGTGCGGCTCCGCTTGCCTCTGCCCAGGAAGTCCCCGGTGAGCCCACCGGACGCGAAATTGCCGTCATGGTTGACGAGCGTGAAGACGGCGACGATCAAATCTCCGAGGCCGTCTGGACGCTGACCAATAGCAAGGGCAAGACGCGCAAGCGCGATACCCTGCGCTACTGGAAAGACTATGAGGGCCAGGAGGGGCTGTCGAGCAAAACTTTTGTCTATTTTGAGTCCCCGCCGGATGTCAAAGACACCACCTTTCTCAACTGGTCGCAGGAAGACGCCGAGGCCGACGACGACCAGTGGATCTACCTGCCGGCCCTGCGCAAGGTGCGCCGGATTGCCTCCGGAGATAAAGAAAACTCCTTTATGGGCACCGATCTCATCTACGATGACATGGGGGACCGGGAGGTAGAGGAGGATACGCACAAGCTGCTGCGCGTCGAGCAGAACAATGGCACCAAGTTCTATATCCTGGAGTCCGTACCCACCAAGGAGAATTACATCTACAGCAAAAAGCTCCGCTGGATAAACGCCGAGAACCTGACCGAACCCAGAATTGAATTTTACGACCGCAAAGACCGCCTGCTCAAAATCTGGACAACAGAGTGGACGCAGATTGAGGGGATTTGGAACTGGAAACGGACCGTAGTGGAAAATCAACTCACCGGCCATAAGACCGAGCTGGATATCAGCAATGTTCGATTCAATCAGGGTCTCAAGGAGTCGATTTTTACCGAACGGTCGCTACGCAAGGGCGCGCCCTAGATTGTTCTCCTTATGAGCAGCACGCCCACGAGGCTGAAGACCCAGGTCTTCAGCCTGATCGCGATCCTCTGGAAATGGGTAATCGTGCCAACATTTGCCTGTCTGTTGTGGGGCACGTTCACCCATTCTGGAGCAGGAACAGCGCTCGCCCAATCCGCCTCTCCCTCGGTCCTGCGTCTCCACAAGGTCCATCTGACTGCCGAGGGGAGTCAGCGACAGGTGGTGCTGCAATTCTCTCAAGCGCCGAGTGCCGTTCACGCCTTTGCGCTTTCGACTCCAACCCGTCTCGTGATCGACGTCATCGGGCCGGTCCTGCCGCTCCCCTCAGCGGCCTATCCGGCCAAGGATACGCTCCTGCGCCGTGTCCGGGTGGGTACCCACCCGCAACATCTGCGCTTTGTGCTCGACCTCAAAGGCGAGAAACTGCCGGCCTTTACCGTCGAACAGCAGGGCAGTCGGGTAAGTGCGGTGCTCCGGACGCCGGACCGGCCGACCCCGGAGGTGAGGGCGCAGATACTGTTTGAAAGTCCTGAGGTCCAGCGCCTGACCCAATCGACCCCAGCGCCGGCCGATTCCGGGTCCGAGCCCCCTCGGTCGGAGCAGCAGGTCACAGCCGCACCGGCTCCACCGCCATCATCGCTGGCACCATCGGCTCCGAAAACGGAGGCCGCGTCAGCCGCTCAGAGGAGTAGCGCGGCCAGTCGTCCGAGCCCCCCCCGCGCCACTCCGGTTGCTCGGCGGCCTGAGAGAGAGCCTCAACCCGGCTTGTTTCAGACCCTGCGGGATCGCTTGGACGTGACCGGCTTTGTCAAAAACGAAACCGCGCTGCGGTTCCACTCGCCGCATCAGTTCTCGAAGTCTCAGAACTGGTTGCAGGCCGAGATTGAGTTTGAACTCACCGATTGGGCCGAACTCACCATCCTCGGGCGGTCGCTGTTTGACCCGGTCAATCATCTGGAAACCAATATCGATGATTTTCATACCTCCCCCATTGATCGCCTGGAGGCTGGCGATTCGTTTCAGGCCGAGCTGCGGGAACTGTATCTCGACCTGCTCTACGATGATTTTGATATCCG
Organism: Binatia bacterium; assembly: GCA_963664395.2. Lineage (GTDB taxonomy): Bacteria > Desulfobacterota > Binatia > Bin18 > Bin18 > Bin18. Next base: position 2,629,863 of record OY761159.2, read on the forward strand.
TCTGGGCCGGCAACAGATCGTGTGGGGCGAGTCCATCGGCCTGCGCATCCTTGATGTGATCAACCCGCAGGACTTTCGCGAATTAATTCTGAACGACTTTATTGATGCCCGCATCCCGCTATGGAGTCTGCGGGTGGGCTACACGCTGAGCGACTGGACGTTTGAGGGCCTGTGGCTGCCCGACTTCGAGGCCAGCCGTCCGGCCGACCAGGGCAGCGAGTTTCAGTTTCGGAACGTTCCGCTTCCCGCGTTGCCCGTTCAGCCTCCCCCGCCGTTCCCCTCGGTCCAGGTGGGTTCGGTGCATCAACCTGAGGATTGGCGGCTGAGCGATTCCGAGGTTGGATTTCGGGTGACGCGCTTCATGCGTAATATGGACCTGTCGCTGAACTATTTATACTCCTGGAGCGATTTCCCCGTCCCGTTCCGGCGGGTGCTGGCCCCCAACGCATTTCGTTTTGAGCCCCGGCATGAGCGCTTCCACCTGATTGGCGGCAGTTTTAACTACGCCTTTGACGTGTTTGTGATTCGCGGTGAGGGAGGCTTGAGACTCGGGGAACACTTTGTGTCCGGCGATCCACACGACCGCGACGGTATCCGGCAGCGAGAGTTCCTGTCCTATGTCTTAGGGGTGGACTGGACGGTGAACGATAATCTCATGGCGAATGTACAGTTCTTCCAGAATGTGATTTTCAATGCGCCCGGAGCGCTTGTTGGCGAGTCCGTTGAGAATGCGGTGTCGCTCTTCTTGCTGTCCGACTTTATAAACGAAACCCTCCACCCTCAACTGCTGGTGCTGTACGGTATCAACTTTGGCGACCTGCTCATTCGCCCCCAGGTCCGGTACGATTTCTCGGACTATGTGTCCGCCACCATCGGGGCCGATTTCTTTATCGGCTCGCGCTCCGGTCTGTTCGGCCAGTTTGCTGCTCCCGTACGCACCCACGATCGGTACTGGACGGGACGGAACAGTAGACTCTTCCTTGAAGTGAAGCGCTCGTTTGCGCTGTAGGTGGTTATCCGACCGTAAGTCTTGCCATGTTTCTCTCCAAAAATAAGAATTACCGATTCTCCTCGACCACTACCCCGGCCGCGCGCAGTTGTTCGACTTCTTCCACGGATCGTCCCAAATACGAAGTCAGCACCTCTTCGTTATGCTGTCCCAGCGTGGGCGCGTGGAGGGGGAGTTCGTCCGGGAACTCGGAAAACTTGAGCGGAAAACCGGGTACGTCGAGATCACCATGGATTGGGTCGTTGATTGTTGTCACGGTGCCACGCTCTCGCAGATGCGGGTAGTCGAGCGTCTCAGCCACAGAGAGCACCGGAGCGACTGGAACGTGAAAACTCTCTAAGTGAGCAACTGCGCTCTCTACATCAGGAAACGTCTGCAGCCAGTCTTCTATCATTGTGGTGACTTCGTCTCGGCGTTTGAGCCGGGCTTGATCCGTACTGTACTGTGGATCGTCAATCAGCTCAGGCCGTTCGATTGCTTTGCAGAAATCCGGCCAGTGATGGAAAATGGCCATGATAACCAAGTAGCCACCGTTGCCACGAAAGACACCTGAGGGGCAGGCATAAGTCATATGGCGGCCAACACGGGTTGGCTTAATGGCGCCTTCTGTGGCACGCGGGGTATGCACGTTGACCTCGTGGTAGTGGTAGTACACATCCAACAGCGCAACATCGAGATGTTGGCCCCGACCGGTATTGTCCCGGTGGCGTAAGGCCGCTAGGACGGCGAGTGCGCCATGTACCCCTGTGCTGACATCCCCCATACCGACCAGCGGGATGTAAGGTGCATCGTCCTCCTCTCCGATCATTGAGGTCACCCCGGAATATGCCTGAGCGATATAATCGTAGCCAGGCTTATGGGCTAAAGGGCCGGTCTGGCCAAGGGCAGAGATAGAGCACAGAATGATATCAGGCTTGAGCTCTTTGAGCTGCTCATAACTGAGACCCATATCTGCCATGACACCGGGCTTGAAATTCTCAACCACGATATCAACGTGCTGAATCAGCTCGGTCACAAGCGCCATGCCGCGCGGATCGCGCAGATTGACACACAGACTTTTCTTGCCTCGATTGTGCTGAACGTGGAACAAGCTGCGCTTGTTGCGAAACACGGAGAAATTCCGCCCAAGATCGCCCTTGGGCGCAGACTCGACTTTGATGACATCGGCCCCCATCTCGGCCAGCATGCGGCTGCACGTTGGGCCGGCGAGAGCCCGGGTGAAATCGAGCACCCGCAGTCCGCTGAGAACATGTTGTGTGCCTTGGGTCGTCATAGCCACCTCCTTACTACGAATTTTTCTCAAACAAGACGCCGGCGTCACGCAACTGCTGCACCTCTTCGGGCGACCGTTGCAGATACTCCGTCAGGATTTCTTTGTTGTGCTGTCCCAAGGTTGGTGCGGTGAGAGGTAAGTCGTCAGGAAAACGAGAAAAGCGGAGCGGCATGCCGGGGATATCAAACTCGCCGACAATGGGATCATTGATAGTGCGCACGGTGCCACGTTCGCGCAGGTGCGGGTGCTGCGTCGTTTCGGCCACCGACAAGACCGGCGCAACCGGGACTCCGAACTTCTCCATATGATCGACTGCGCTCTGCGCATCGGGAAAGGTTTCCTGCAACCAGTCTTCGATAATCTTGACGACCTCATCCCGGTTTTCGAGTCGCAGCACATCGTTGCTATAGCGTTCGTGCTCGACCAACTCCGGTTTGTCCATGGCGGCGCACAGGTCCTTCCAGTGATGCAGAAAGGCCATGATGACGACCGAGCCGCTTTTGGCGCGAAAGACGCCCGCCGGACAGACATAGCTTAAATGCCGGCCAGCCCGGATGGGACGTATTTTGCCCTCGGTGCCGCTGTACTGATGCACGTTGACCTCGTGGTAGTGGTAGTACACATCCAGCAGGCCGATATCGAGATGCTGACCCTCGCCAGTGCGATCGCGGTAGCGTAGGGCAGACACGACGGCGAGTGCGCCATGCACACCCGTGCTGACATCCCCCATCCCAACCCCGGGAAGATACGGGGCTTCGTCAGGGTCGCCGATCATGGATGTCACACCAGAGTAGGCTTGGGCAATATAGTCATAGCCCGGTTTACTGGACAGGGGGCCTTTTTGACCCAGGGCTGAAATAGAGCACAGGATAATATCCGGCTTGATTTTCTTGAGTTCCTCGTAACCCAGCCCCATTTGGGCGATCACGCCGGGCTTGAAATTCTCGACCACCACATCCATCTGGGCCACCAGCTCCTTAATAATGGCCAGGGCTTTGGGGTCGCGGATATTCACGCATAAACTCTTCTTGCCGAGATTCTGCTGAATAAAATACAGACTCCGTTCCTTTTCAAAGACCGAGATGCCGCGCACCATATCGCCTCGGGGCGCGGACTCGACCTTAATCACATCGGCTCCCATCTCGGCCATCATCCGCGTACAACTCGGCCCGGCCAGGGCCCGGGTGAAATCCAGAACACGCAAATCGCTCAGAATATGTTCCATTCCGTGTGGCATTATGCTCCTCCGTTTCGTGTATTTGCTATCAGTCCCACATCAGCCCGCCGTCGACGTTAAACGATTGGCCGGTGATATTGCGCGCCTCATCCGAGGCCAGGAAGACGGCCATATTAGCAATATCATCCGGGCTATTGGAACGCTTGAGGGGAATCGAGGCATCGAGGCGGGATATCGCCTGTTCTTCGCTTATTCCCTCGCGCTCGGTGAGTTGCTTCATAACGTTGGTGTACAAATCCGTGCGGGTGGCGCCGGGGCAGATGGCATTCACATTGATATTATGTTTGGCGAGCTGCGAGGCGCCGATACGGGTCATGGCGATAACGGCCCCCTTTGAGCCGGCATACGAGATATTCGACGTGCCCCGAAAGCCCTTGCCGGCGATGGACGCGATATTGATGATCTTGCCTTCTTTGCGTTTCGCCATCTCCCGCGCCACCGCCTGCATACAGAAAAAGACGCCCTTGGCGTTGACAGCATGAATCCAGTCCCAGTCTGCCTCGCTGACATCAAAAAACCCCAGGCTTTTTGTGACCCCGGCATTATTGACCAGAATATCAATCCGGCCAAAGGTTTCCATGGCGGTGGCGACCATAGCGTTGATGTCTTCCACCCGTCCCATATCTGTTTTGACAAACAGGCCGCGGCGGTCGTGGGCGCTCACCTCGGCCGCGGTTTGCCGGCCGGTGACCTCATTGATTTCCGCGCCAACAACGTGGGCGCCCTCTTTGGCACACCGCAGGGCAATGGCCTTGCCCATGCCGGTCCCGATCCCCGTCACGATGGCGATCTTCTCTTTGAGCAACATACTGTCCCTCCTTCGCTTGCAGCGGAATCTTATCCACTGTGGGTGAGGCGACCACGCCCCTATGGGTGAAACTCCGGCATCACTTCCTTGGCAAACAGTTCCAAGCCCTGCCGCGCGCGCTGTGGGTCGCGGCCACCGGCGTGAAAATAGAAAGCCACCTGATCGAGACCAAACTCGTCGTCCAACTCGTGCAGCCGGCGGCGGCACTCGGCCGGGGTGCCGACCACCGCGCGTTCTTCCACGTCGTCCGGCATGGAAAGAATAAATTCGAGGTAGGTACGCATGGGGTCGTGGGCCGGGACTTGACTGAGAGCCCCACGCGGCACAAATGAGGTGATTAATCCGGTATAGGCGCGGGTGGTCTCGCGCGCGTCGCGCACGGCTTCCTGATGATCGTTATTGACGAACAGAAAGAAGATACACGTCGTCCGGGTTGGCCCATGTCCGTGTTCCTGCAAGGTGGCCCGGTAGTGCTGGAGTCGGGAGACGACCTCGGGATGGGGCGCGCTCAACCAGGGGGCGATAAACGCATTGTCTCCGACCTTACCGGCTCCGTCAAACGATTCACGACTGAGGGTGCCACGATAGATCGGCGGGTGGGGTTGCTGGACCGGCTTGGGGCCGACCGACAACGACGGCACCTGCCAAAAGCTGCCCTGATACTCAAAGGGGTCCTCAGTCCAGGCGCGTCGGATAATCTCCAGGGCCTCTTCATAGCGGGCCCGACTCTCGGCCTGATCGACACAAAATCCCTCAAAATGCTTGGGAACAATACCGCGTCCGGCCCCAAAGTTGAGCCGGCCGTTGCTCAGGATATCGAGCATGGCAAAGTCCTCGGCCTTCCTGAGCGGATTCTCAAACGGCAGCAGACTGATCGCCGTGCCCAGCCGGATACGCGAGGTCTCGCGCGCCACGGCGGTCAGAAACATTTGCGGACTGGGACAAATGCCAAACGCATAGAAGTGTTCCTCACCCAGCCAGATCGAGTCAAAGCCGAGTTCCTCGGCCAGGATGCAGATATCAAGCGTATCCTGAAAATACCGCACCTCGTCCTGCTTGTCGCGGAAAAAATCGAAAAGAGAAAACAGACCAAATTCCATGAGAAACTCCTTATGCGGGCCGGCCGGGGTGAGCTCGCGCCTCCGGTCTAAAGCGATGCGCGAAATTCCGGCATGACCTCATTGGCAAATAATTCCAGTCCATAGCGCGCCCGCTGGGGGTCGCGCGCCCCGGCGTGAAAATAAAAGGCGACCTGATCGAGACCAAACTCGTCGTCCAACTCGTGCAGCCGGCGGCGGCACTCGGCCGGGGTGCCGACCACCGCGCGTGCCTCAATCTGGTCGGGCATGGACCGGGCGAAGTCGATGAACTGTCTGACCGGCTCGGCGGTGTGCATCTTGCTGAGCAGTTCCGCGGGAATCATATTCGTGAACAGACCGGTGTAAGCGCGGGTCACGGCCTGTCCCTCGCGCAGCGCCACATTATGGTCCGGGTCTACGAACAGAAAGAAGATGCAGGTGGTCCGTTTCTGACCATGCCCGTTTTCTTCGAGCAGCGTTCGGTAACGCTGGACTCGTTTCCGAACCGTTGGATGGGGTCCGGTGAGCCAGGGCACGATGAACGCATTATCGCCCACTACCCCTGCGCCTTCAAACGATTCTCTACTGATCGTTCCGCGATAGATGGGCGGGTGGGGCCGCTGGACGGGTTTGGGTCCGAGTGACAACGACGGCACCTGCCAAAATTTGCCCTGATACGCAAAGGGGTCCTCGGTCCAGGCGCGGCGGATGATTTCCAGCGACTCTTCATAGCGCGCCCGACTCTCGTCTAACGGCACCCGAAAGCCCTCGAAGTGTTTGGCAATAATGCCGCGCCCGACCCCAAAGTTGAGCCGACCGTTGCTCAGGATATCGAGCATGGCAAAGTCTTCGGCCTTCCGCAGCGGATTCTCAAACGGCAGCAGACTGATCGCCGTGCCCAGCCGAATGCGTGAGGTCTCACGGGCGACTGCGGTCAGGAAAATCTGCGGACTCGGACAAATCCCAAAGGAATAGAAATGCTCCTCCCCGAACCAGACCGAGTCAAAGCCCAGCTCTTCGGCCAGAATGCTCAGGTCAAGCGTATCCTGAAAATACCGCACCTCGTCCTGTCGATCCCGGAAAAAGTCGAATAACGAGAATAAGCCGAATTCCACGAATACCCTCCCTGAGTACGTTTACTCTTCTTCTTTGCCCTTCACTGGCAAAGGAATGACACGTGACGCTGTACGCCTCGCACCAGCAATATACGCGGCTGCCTCATCTGCCAAGAGCAAAGCAGCGTACGTCTCGGAGTTGACTTAACCGACGGGGTCCGGGATAGGCTGGGCGGCCCAAAAAGTTCTCCAGTGGAAAAGGAAGGGGTGGCGGTATATGCTTCCCAGGATGAGTCGGCAACTCAAATGGAAGCTGGCTGCGGCTGGCGCCCTGGTCTGGGCGCTCTCCCTGCCGCTGGCGCATGGGGCGGAACTCGATACGCTGACCGACCGGATTGTCGGCGGCACCGCGCTGCTGCGCGCTCACCGGCCCAGCCTGAGCACCCGGGCGCTGCACGAGGCGGCGCTCCGCTTTCAACAGTCTCGCCACTCCCGAACAGACAGGTTGCGCAGGCAGTATGCCGAGTTGACCGCCGCGTTCAGCAATGTCCGCGCGTCGTACGGATTTGCCCTGGACCGTGAGGTGAAGTTCATCCTGGTCCACCTTCAACAAGATATTCGTGCGGTGGACGGAAGACTCGTGTCCACGTTTGATCCGTCTCCGTCTCCGTCTCCGTCTCCGTCTCCGTCTCCGTCTTCCTCCCAGGTGTACTCATATGGCTTCATTCGGGAGGAGACGTGTCTCGGCGGAAACGCAGCCGGTAAGCGACCCTGCCCCAATCAGACCAACGTGCTGACGTTCCGACTGCCGCGCGGCACGGCGCGTGTCACCAACTTGGTCGGAGAGTGGCGCGACTACGGACTCAAGGGGAAGCTGCTGGTCCATATCGACGGCGTCCGGGTGTGGCGGACCGACGTGAAGAAAAAATGGGACCGGGACAGAAAAATCCTCGACCACCCCGTTCCGTCCGGGGCAACCGTCAGCCTGCGCAGCGAGAACGGCGACCCGGTCTGGATCCGTCGGTTCGAGGTCAAGTATGCCCGAGACTGAATCGGCCGCGTCTCGGAGTTGACTTAACCGCCGGCGTCCAGGATAGTCTGGGGGCTCAGAAAATTCTCTACAGGAGGCGTTTGGTATGAAGATGTATAGTTATCAGCTCAGTAATTTTGCCGGAAAGTGCCGGGTCGCGGCCTATGAAAAAGGGCTCAACATCGAGTTTGTTGACCCGCGCGAAAACCCAGGCCAAAAAGAGTACAAAAAAATCAATCCAACCGGAAAAGTCCCGGCCCTGGAAACCGACGACGGACAGCTCATTGCCGAGTCGGAAGTCATTAACGAGTATCTGGAAGATAAGTTTCCGGAGACTGCGCTGCTGCCGCGCGATGCGGAAGGACGCGCCGCTGTTCGTTCCATTACGCGCTATCACGATCTGTATCTTGATCCGCCGATGCGGGCGTGTTTCCCCAAGCTGTTCGGCCAAGATCTTGATGACAAGTTCATTGCAGACAAGATCGCCGAGTTGAATACCAATCTCGATCAGCTTGAAGCTTCGACTTCCGATGGGCCCTGGCTGGCCGGCGATAATTTTACCCTGGCTGATGCCGCCATCGCGCCGACTTTGTTCCTCATGGATAATCTGCTGCCGAACTTCGGCTCAAAGAAGCCGTTTGAGGGCCGGCCCAAACTGGCTGCCTGGTGGCAGCGCATCCAAGAGCGGGAGTCCACAAAGAAAGTGCTGGGCGAACAAGGGGCTGCCCTGGCAGCCATGATGAAAAAATAGATGAAGTCGTAAGAAGACCATCAGTCTGAGACTGAGCGGAAAAACAAAAGGGCGGCGGTATGGCCGCCCTTTTTTCGTGGGCTACGGTACTCTCTCCTTGGGCTCAGCAGGAGTCGGAGGAACAAGGCGATTGTACAGATTTTTCCAGCGCTCGACTTCTTCACTCAGGGTGTGTGTGACCTCGTCTCGGGTCTGCTGCAAGGTATCCAATAAATTTTCTACACTGTCTTCGAGTTGGCGTTTTTCTTCGGACTTCTCGGTCGTGTCCAAGGCTTTGTTCAACGTCTCTACGTGTTGGGTGAAGGTGTGGACCGCGCGTTCCATGGCCGCTAACTGCCGGCGCAGTTCCACTTCCACCTCAGACTCTGCCCCGCCGATGACACTACCCGGCGGGAGAGGGGCACTCTGAGGATCAAACACCACTAGGCGCAGCACTGGTCGAGCGGTGCCTGTTGGCTCCATTACAAAAAATGTCGCGCGTTCGCGGAGCCTGGTCCGGGCGTCTGAGACAAGTGTGATGACAATATGGGCCGGTGTCGTATGCGTATCCACCCGCACAACGTGGCCGATAGCCTGGCCCGCTTCTTCAACACGGTCTCCGGCTTGCATGCCTTTACTGGAACGGAATGCAACAATCCATGTTGGTGCTGTCGGTGCTGTTGGTGGAGTGGCCGAGACGGTCAGAAAAAGACACAGGGGGAGTCCCATACCAAGAGACCAAATGAGTGGGCGCATCGGTGTCCTCCGTCAAAATGAGCGGACAGTAGTAGACCTGCCTGCCAGGAGAGGACAAACACGTCCCGGAGAGTTGCACAATACTCTGGTCGAAAAAAGCCGTGTTCTCGCCCAACCGGTCAGGAAAATATGCCTATCCGTCTGTACATTTCGGGTCGCACTGGGCTGCTTGCCCGGCCGCGTCTTTTTCGCACGACTCGCTCGTCGCATAGGTGTTTTTTTGGTCCAGACACTCAAGAATTTTGTTGATCTGGACAGTCATGCAGTTCCTGAAACACTCCGGTGCGCTTTCTCCACCCGCGGCTTCCAGGGAGTCGTTTACATAGGTTAAGAGCGCCCCAAAACGAGCCAGTACGTTCGTCGCACCTGTTTCAGCCGGTTTTGATGGTGTATACCCCTCTGGATAGCCATCCGCGGCTCCGGCAGGAGAAGCGGCTAAAACAGTTCCTAAACAGAGCCCCACACACAGGGTGAGGAGGGTCTTCTTTATTGGCATACTTTTCCTCTTCCTTCCTTTTTTTCCTTCAAACTCCATGAAAAAATCATAAAGAAGTTCTGTCGAGTAGCCGGGCGCTTTCCCCGTCCGGTTACGAACCTGAATCACTGCATTTCGGGTCGCAGGCCGCCATTTTTTGAGCCGCATTCTTTTCGCACGATTCGCTTGAGTCATAGGAATCATTGGCTTCGGCACAGGCCAGGACTTCATTCCACGGCGCGACCAGACAGCCTCGATAACATTCGGCTGATTTTTCTCCGCCGGCCGCATCAAGTTTATCTGTCATATAGGCGGTAACCGCAAAGACTCGGTCCAGACTCTTTCTCCGTCCACCTTCTGCCTGAGTGGATGGTGTATAGTCCTCCGGATAGCCTTCTTCGGCAAAGCCTTGAGAAGGACTCACAAGGGCCAGGCTCAAGATGATGCCGCTCACACATACTGGTCTATATAATCTTTGGTGCATAGCCTCTCCTCCTTATTGAGGGATCGAGTATTTCATACCTTCCTGGCTACGGTTGCGCAACTCCAAAGAGCAGACTAAGGACAAGGGAATGCCTGCCGATGGCTTGCGGTGAAGAGCGTATGCGTCCTGCCATTTCTGTCTGTATTATCCGGCTCTGCCCTCTCGCCTCGATCATTGTCGCGTTATGGTGGCCGGCTCTTATCTCCGACCCTCTCTACACTCCCCGTCACACCCGCTTGACTCAGCAGGAACTTTCTCTCCCCAACGGAGCTATTCCGCAGACAGCCGATGAGCGGGCGCTGGCCATCTTTTGGATGTGGCAGCAACGGACTCTGGTTGAAGACCCGTGGCTCTTTGGGCCGTGCCAAGGGCTGCGTAATGTCACTGGACGCAATCAGACCCTTGTGGTGATTGCGTGTATCTGGCTCGTACGAGGGGGGCTCTTTCTATGGGAGCGCTCCGCTGCAAACCCTGCTCGGAACATATGAAATCCGTTGTTCTTTCCTGGATTCTTCCCTCTAGTTATGGTAGAGCCTGGGAAAAGAGGGAGGTCCCATGGCTCATACTGTCCAGGTCGCGTGCCCCCATGACTGTCCGGATTCATGTCTCATGAATGTGACCGTTGATCACGATCGAGCGGTCAAGATTACAGCGAGCAAAGAACATCCATTTACGCGTGGGGCCTTGTGCGCAAAGGTCAACAAGTTTCTGGATCGTGTCTACGCGCCGGACCGCTTGCTATACCCGGTCAAGCGGGTCGGCCCGAAAGGGCCCGGGGCGCAGTTCGTCCGGATTTCGTGGGATGAAGCCGTCACGACCATTATAGAGAAAATGCACGCCACGATGGCAACGCACGGACCGCAGTCTATTCTGCCGTATTCATATCGGGGCAATAACGGGGTGTATCAAAGCAATGGGATCGACCGGCGCTTCTTTCATGCGCTGGGCGCATCCACCCTGGCGCGCACGATTTGCGCCGGTGGGTTGTTTGGCGCAATGGATTACTCCGACGTGTTCTTTGGCTTTGCCCCAGAGGGCCTGGTTGAGAGTAAACTCATCATTTTCTGGGCCTCGAATCCACTGAACACGGGTTTTCACATCTGGCCATTCGTCCGTCAGGCACAGCGCCGGGGGGCGCGGCTGGTTGCCATCGACCCGTATCGTTCGCGGACCGCCCGGGCGTGCGATGAACATATTGCCGTCCGGCCAGGAACCGACGCCGCCTTGGCCTTGGCCATGATGAAAGTCATTGAAGAAGAAGGTCTGGCCGATCTCGACTATGTACAGCAGCATACCATCGGCTCCGAGCCATTTTTCAGACGCTTGCGGTCACTCTCGCTCACCGACCTGGCGCAGACGTGCGACGTTCCGGTGAACACTATTCAGGATTTCGCGCATACCTATGCGACGACCCGGCCGGCTGCGATCCGAACCGGCGTTGGCATTCAGCGCAACGGCGGTGGCGCGGCGGCCGTCCGGGCCGTGGCCTGTCTGCCGGCGCTGACCGGTGCCTGGGGTGAGGTCGGTGGGGGCCTGTGTAACTTCGGTGGAGCCATGTTTACCGCCCAGAATATCAAACAAGTCATGCGCTTTGATCTCTCGCCGGCGGGGACACGTGAGCTCAATATGATGCGGCTGGCTGAGCATTTACTCGATCCGACTTTTGATCCGCCCATCAACGTGCTGTATGTCTATAATTGCAATCCGGCTGCCTCGATGCCTGATCAAGCAGGGCTGAGGCGGGCGCTGCAACGGGCGGACCTGTTTACTGTCGTCCACGATCTCTTCCTGACGGATAGCGCGGACTATGCGGATATTGTCCTGCCGGCGACTTCTCCGCTTGAGCAGGACGATATTATTCTGGCGTATGGCGGTGATTTTGGAAGTTTCAGCCGTAAGGCGCTTGAACCGCTGGGCGAAGCAAAGTCGAATGCCGACGTGTTTCAGTTGTTGGCCACAGGGCTTGGCATCACTGAGCCGGCGGTGCATGCGTCGGCGGAGGAATTTGTCAGTGACACCTTACAGGACGGGCTGTCTGCCGACGAATTCCTGTCTCGTCCCTTTATGCCGACCCGCCCTGAGCCCGACCTGCTGCCCCGTGCGCAGGGCGGCTTCCTGACTCCGTCGGGAAAGTTTGAGTTCTTCTGTGAAAAAATGGAGCGGGACGGACTTGACCCGCTGCCGGCCTTTGTCCCTCCCCACGAGACGGTGTGCGCTGGCCCGTTTCCGCTGAATTTCCTGCCGCGCAAGCATAAGGATTCGCTGAACTCCTCCTATGGTCATTTGCCGGTGATGCGTCGTCAGGAATCCACGGCCAGGACCTTGGAAATCCACCCGCACGATGCAGTCACACGCGGATTGGACACTGGCGATGAGGTGCGCGTATTCAACGACCGCGGCGCGTTCATTCTGCCGGTTGTCATTTCTGAGCAGGTCCAAGCTGGCACGGTTGCAACCTTCTGGGGCTGGTGGGACAAATTGTCCGGGGGGAAGGGCAATGTCAATAATGTGACTTCGACCCAACTGACGGACCTTGGCGGCGGTGGAACCTTTTACGACTGCCGAGTTGAGGTGGAACGCTGGGACGGGCAGGCACTCGCATAAGACAGCAGCAGCCCGGCTGAAGAGGAATCAAGCATGCCACGTATGGAGTCAGTCGATAATCTCCCTACTGCCATAATTCGAGTCCGCATGAGTGCGCATGATGCCCACTATGGAGGAAATCTGGTTGATGGCGCAAAAATGCTACAGCTCTTCGGAGATGTTGGGACAGAGCTGAATATCCGTTTGGATGGCGATGAAGGGCTCTTTCGAGCCTATGACAATATAGAATTCCTCTCCCCCGTCTATGCCGGAGATTTCATTGAGGCGCAGGGGCGTATCACCAGGGTCGGACGCACCTCCCGCAAACTCGAATTTGAAGCCTGGAAAGTCATTGGCCCGCGGCCGGACCTCTCGGATTCGGCCGCAGACGTGCTGGAAGAGCCTGTTTTGGTCTGCAAAGCGAGTGGAACAGGGGTAACGCTGCTCGAAAGACAGCGGCGGAAACAGCGAAAAGTCCGCTAACCCAAAATGGACAGAATGGACAGGACGCTCGCTCTAAAGAGGGGCGCCCGCCCGCCCCTCTCCTGAAGACTCCGTGGACAGCGCACTATGCGCTACGCAGCACCCGCCCGGCAAACGCCCCGGTCTGGTCGAGCCCTGCCATAAAGACTTGGCCATTGACCAGGGTATACTCGTAGCCAGAGGACTTTTGAATATAGCGTCCGCTCCCGGCGGGGAAATCGTACACAAAGGTCGGCGGCGGCAGTCGCAGGTTGTCATAATCAATGACGTTGACATCGGCGTAGGCGCCTGCGCGGAGGACACCCCGATCGTGAATGCCAAACAGTTGGGCCGGTTCCGCGGTCAGCATATGAATGGCCCGTTCGAGCCCAAAGTGCTGGCGCTCCTTGACCCAGTATTTCAGAAAATAGGTCGGCAGGCTGGAATCCATGATCTGTCCGCAATGGGCGCCTGAGTCGCCCAGGCCGATGACGACCTGCGGATGATCCAGCATGTGTTGCACCGCATCAAAGTGTGGATTGAGGAACGGATAGTTGAACAGCGTCTCACCCTTATTTTCGAGAGACAAGGTGATGAAGGCTTCGCCCGGACTCACTCCAAGACGGTCGGCCTGCGTCTGGAGACTGTCTTGGGTCCCCAGGTCATAGCGTACTTCACCCTTGGGCAGGACAAATATCTGGCTGAAATCAATCGGCGGTGGATCATCTTTCGCTTCACGTACCATCTGAGCTTGATACTCCGGGTCACGCAGCTTGGTGACTTTGTCGGTGAGACTCAGGTTGCGCAAGGCTCTCCACGCGGGCGCCCGGTCAAACGGCGTCCGATTCACAAAGCCGAACAACACGCCTATCCCCCGGGTGGTGGACTGGGCAAAGACTTTGGCTCCGCGTGTGGCGCTTGCGCTGATCTGGTCCAACACGGACGCATACGCCGTCGGATGTCGGCGGCTTTGGGCCAGGCCAAAGGTCACGGGTCGGCCGGTGGCCAAACTGACTTCCGTCATCCAATGCACTTCGCGTTGCAGGTCTTCCTGGCTGCCACTATCGATACCCGGAGCGGCCTCCACCACACCGCGCTTCAGATCGCCCAGCGCACTGGCAATCCCCATCAGCTCGTCAAATTCGGCAAAGGTGCCGGGAACCGGTTGACCCTCCGGCGTACGGTGGAGAATCGTCCGTGAGGTGGAAAATCCGAGCGCACCGCCGGAAATGGCTTCTGCGACAATATCACGCATCTTGCCAATGGCTTCGGGGCTGGCGGGTTTGTTTTCCAGGCTTTCTTCACCCATGGCCCAATAGCGGACCGCGCAGTGGCCCACCATGCCACCGACGTTGACACCCTTGGGGGCTGTATCGAGCGCCTTGAGATATTCTCCGTAGGTCTCCCATTTCCAGGGCATGCCTTCGGTAATGCTCGCCGCGGGAATATCTTCAACCGATTCCATCAAGTGCGCCAGGTAATCACGATCTTCTGGACGGCACGGGGCAAACGTCACGCCGCAGTTGCCCATGACCACCGAGGTCACGCCATGCCAACACGAGGAGGAGACGGCGGGGTCCCACCAGACCTGGGCGTCCAGGTGGGTGTGAATGTCAACAAAACCGGGGGTGACGATCTTGCCTTCGGCATTGATGGTCCGTTTGGCCGAGCCGGTCACCGTACCGATTTCGGCAATCCGATCACCCTGGATTGCAACATCCGCCTGCCGTTGTTGATTCCCGGTTCCGTCGATGACGGTTCCGTTTTTAATGACGATATCGTAGGCCATACTTCCTCCTTCGTTTACTCAGTTCGTAGCCCGTGAGCGCTTCAACGCCCCACTCTGCGCAATCCGAGACTCTGTGTCAATTCGACTCAAAAAATCCCCTCCCTGGAGGGGTGGCGCGTAGCGCCGGGGTGGGTTCCCCGGCCCATTATTGGTTTCAGTCTCCTACCGAGGTGAGTGGTCAGTTCGACGTAGAAAATCAAGATAGTGCCAAAGGACTGAACCGACTTTTTCACACTTCGCTATTCTGGGAGCGCGGCCATCTTGGCCGCGCTCCCAGGCAAAAGAAATCCACCCCGCTGCTATGTAGCACCCCTCCGGGGATGTGATGGGGACTGGTCGCTGAGTCTTACAGCTCTGACTAAATATTATCTTGTAGGAGAAGAGCAAGCACTACCGCATCGCCACCGCCAGCACCTGTGTATAATCGGTCAAGCCCTGAATACATTTCAGAACGCCGTCCTGCATGAGCGTGATCAGACCCTGGCGGCGGGCGGCGGTGAGGAGGTCGGTGACTGGGGCGCGGGTGAGAATCAGGCTTTTGATCTCGTCTGTGACCACAAGGAGTTCGTGTAATCCGACCCGACCTTTATAGCCGGTTTGACGACACGCCTGGCAACCGGCCCCGCGGACCAACCGAAAGTCATCATCATAGGGGATATTGAGCTGAGCAAATGCCTCTTCGCCATAGGCGTGCAGCAGTGCATCGTACTCTTCTTTTGGTGGATGGTAGGGCTCTTTGCAGTTGGCACACACCGTCCGGGCGAGCCGCTGGGCCAGAATGCCAAGTAACGCATCGGCAAAATTAAAGGGGTCGAGCTGCATTTCGAGCAGCCGGGTCACCGTCTCTACGGCGCTGTTGGTATGTAACGTGCTCAACACCAGATGGCCGGTCAAGGATGCCTGCATGCTGATACCGGCCGTCTCACGATCACGAATTTCACCGACCATGATGATGTCGGGGTCGGCGCGGAGAAAAGACCGCAGGGCCGCGGCAAAGTCAAAACCTATTTTTGGATTCACCTGGACTTGACGCAGACCCAACTGAGAGATTTCAACCGGGTCTTCCGCGGTCCAGATTTTTTTCTCCGGTGTATTCAAGTATTCGAGCGCGGCGTGCAGAGTGGTCGTCTTGCCTGAACCGGTCGGTCCGACGCACAGCAGCATGCCGTAGGGTTTACGTAAGAGCTGCTGAAACGTCTGGAGATTGTCGGGCGACATCTTGAGTTGAGCCAGAGGAATCGGCTCATGGGTGGTCAGCAGGCGGAGTACGACATCCTCATTGCCCGCCCCCGCGGTCGGGATGGTTGCGACGCGCAGCTCAAGATCGCGATGAGTATTGCGACTATCCAGGCGAAACTTGATCTTCCCGTCCTGCGGTTTGCGCCGTTCGGCAATATCAAGCTGGGCGAGAACCTTAATGCGCGAGGTAATGGCCCGCCGGTTGCGCGAGGGAACGTGGAGGTGGGCATAACAACTCCCGTCTTCGCGAAAGCGGATAACGGTCTCCTGTCGCTCACCCTGGGGTTCGATATGAATATCGGACGCACCCACCTTATAGGCGTCGATAATAATCTGGTTGACCAGGCGGACAATGGCACTGTCATCCTCGTCCACTTCGGCTTCCGGGCTGGCGGCTGCATCGTCTTGGTCTTCCGCCACAAGTTGGCCCAGGATAGCGGTCCGAGAGGCATCTGAAGCCAGGTCCGTACTGACCAGCGTGACCAGTTTGCCGATGTCCTCCCGCAGGCCGACGACGTAGGCAATTTTTTTGCCGGGGAAGAGACGCCGAATGTCCTGCTGCTTCTGAAAATCACGCGGGTCGTCGGTGAGGACCTCCACTACGTCATCCGTGGCCCGTAACGGAAGCCAATAATTTGCCTGAAGATAACTCGGATTGATGCCCTGGATGAGGTCGGGCGCAATATCGAGGTGTTGGCTCGCCTCCAGAAACGGACACCGGTAGAATCCGCTCAGCGCCTGCCCGATCTCGCGTTTGGGCACCCCAAACCGCTCGATCAAAATCGACTCAGTCGGCGTTCCCGTGGTGTGAGAGGCGGCTATGGCTTCTTCAAGCTGCGGCTGGGTGACGTGCTGTGAAGCGACCAGGGAATCGAATTTGGTCTGTCGGGCTGCGAGTTGGTACTGGTTATGCAGCGCAATCCCGAGCGTTGCCGCGACTTCTTTGACCTTTTCCTGGTCTGTTGGGGTAAACCGTGCCGCCCCTTTTTTATTGATGAGCTGAATCACACCGGTCAGGGTGTCGGTCGTGTCGCAGATGGGGACGGTCAATATCTGCCTGGTGCGTATGCCCGTTTTTACATCCCAGGAGCGGTCAAAAGAGAGGTCGGGGCTCAGTTGGCGTAACTCGGCAGCATTATAGGCATCCGTAATATTCACGATTTGTTTGTGCTGCGCCACAAAGCCGGCAACGCTGCGGTTCCCAATCGGAACGCGAATCTCGTGAAGCTGGTCAATATCGAGAAATCGAGAGTAGAGTTCGGCTTTTCCCTGCTCCACGGCGTACAGGGTAAGATGTTCGGCGTCAAACAGACTCAGCATGTCGCGGCTGAGGGAGACCAGAAGTTCATCGAGATTCGAAGCGGCGTGGATGTGATTCGTGACCGCTTTGACCCGTTCGGCATAATCGACGCGTGCCCGGAGGGCAGTGAGCGTGGCGGTGTCTGGCTGTGGCATCCCTAGTCTTCTAGCTGATTCTTTCGCAATACTGAATATCCACGACCGCGCGCGGTGGTCCGGTCGATTGTAGCGCGGCACTGATAAGAACGTTCGTGTCGAGAACGATACGCTCAGCTTTCATCGGCCCGCGATTTTTTTCACAAGTCCATAATAACTATTATGGACTTTTTGGGCAATCAATTCCGACATTTTGAGGAGTGCAGGTTCCCTGCCTCGCTTGTTTCCAGCCGAGCGGGTGTGGTACACGGGGAATCCATGAATTTGGTGCACCATTTCTGGAACCAACTTTCTCACGACGCAGACCGCCTGCTGTTTGAATATTTAGCCCCTTCGGGAGAAGTCACGTGGCGTCAAACGCGTGGAGAATTGCTCACCGAAGCGTCCCTGTGGATGGCCGCTCTGCGCGGCGCAGGCATCCAGCCGGGGGACCGGGTTGCCCTGTCGTTGGGTAAATCAACCGGTCTTGTCACCGCCCACCTGGCTATTCTTGGTGTTGGTGCCGGCGTGGTGCCGCTCAACCCGGCCCTCTCTGCGGTCGAGACTGAAGCCGTCCTCAAGCAGGCCGAGGTCAAACTGGCGATTACGACCGCGCCAACGGTCAGTCGGGCGCCGGAGATTATCAAAGCAGTCAACGGACCGTGGTGGGTCGCCGCCCCTCATGAAGATGCGCACCATGTGGACGCTCTTCCTCAGCATACCGTTGCATTAGCCAGCGTCTTGGCCGGACATCACACTGGCGCTGAACCCTATATCGGCGCGGATGACGATGTTGCCCTGCTGCTCTTCACGAGTGGAACAACCGGGCAACCCAAGGGCGTTGGGCTGACTCACCGGAACATCGGCTCCAACCTCCAAGCCCTGTTGGTTGATACCTGGAGGATGAACGCCCAGGATCGTCTTTTGCACGCCCTCCCGCCGCATCATCTGCACGGTTTGGGCCTTGGCCTGTACGGGACGCTGTATGTTGGCAACGCGGCTGTTCTCCTGGACCGCTTCGACCCCGTAGGTGTACTGACTGCGTTGGCTCGACAGCGCATTAGTGTGTTTATGGGTGTCCCGACTATGTATCATCGCATGACCGAACGCATGCCTGAGTTGGCCGGAGACGTGTCCTATGCCTCAATGCGGCTGTTTATCTCCGGCTCTGCGCCCCTCTCGCCGGAGACCTTTCGGCGTTTCGAGGAGCAGTCGGGATTTCGTATCGTCGAGCGCTATGGCCTCACCGAGACCGCGATTAATACGTCCAACCCGTTAGATGCCGAGCGCCGCCCCGGTACGGTTGGCAGAGCCTTGCCGGGGATCGAGGTTGGTATCTTCGACCCACAAACGCAGCAGCAACTCTCGCCTGGGGAGACCGGAGAAATCTGGGTGCGTGGTCCGAACGTATTCAGCGGCTATTGGAACAATCCGGCGGCAACCGCGGCAGCCTTTCATGCCGACTGGTTCCGCACCGGAGATTTAGGCGTCTTATCCGCAGACGACTATCTGTCCATCACTGGCCGGATGAAAGAACTGATCATTGTGGGCGGAACCAATGTCACGCCGGGGGAGGTAGAGGCGGTGTTGGAAACGGAGGCCGGCGTACGTGAGTGCGCGGTTGCAGGGGTGCCGGATGCGGACTTGGGCGAAAAAGTCGCGGCTTTTATTGTTCCCCAGGACGGCCAGGACGCGGCCGCCCTCGAAGCCCGGCTGCGCAAACGGCTCGAACAAGACCTCGCGCCCTATAAGCGTCCACGTCTGTATCGCTTTCTGACTGAAATTCCGCGCAACGCCATGGGCAAGGTCGAACGCGCTAAGCTCAAGGACATAGGCGCCGAAGCCCAGGAGAACTGAAGGAAGCCTGAAGGAGCAGAGATCATGCAGCTCGTCACCTATGAACGGAACAATCAACGCAGCACAGGCGCATTGACCGCTGCCGGCGTTGTAGATTTACCGAGCGCCTCCAACGACACGATCCCCGGAGATATGCTGCGCTTGCTCCAAGGGGGAGAAGCCGGGCTCGCTCGGGCGCGGGAAGCAGTAGCCGCCGGCAGTCCTGTTCCACTGGCCGATATTCAGCTCAAAGCCCCTCTTGCGAGACCGGGTAAAATCCTCGGTATTGGATTGAACTATGCTGACCACGCCGCAGAAGGGGGCAGACAGAAACCGGACTATCCGCTGATTTTTGCGAAGACCGTGCCGGCGGCGACCGGCATCGGTGAAGCCATTCGACTCCCGCACGTGAGTCAGATGGTTGATTTCGAGGGCGAGCTGGCTGTGGTGATTGGCACCTTGGCCAAAGATATTTCAGCCCAAGACGCTCTCCATTACATTGCCGGCTATACCATTTGTAATGATGTGAGCGCGCGCGACTATCAGCGCCGGAGCGGCCATACGCCCGGCAAGTCGTTTGAGACCTTTGCGCCGCTGGGGCCGGCCATTGTCACCCGAGATGAGATTCCCGACCCGCACCTCTTGGACATTCGGACCGTGGTGAGCGGGCAGGAAATGCAGCACTCCAACACGAAGAATCTGATTTTTCGGATTCCTTACCTGATCGAGTATCTGTCGCATATCTTTCCACTGGAACCGGGCGACGTGATCACCACCGGAACCCCCTCAGGAGTAGGCGCATATCGCGAGCCGCCCCGCTTTCTCAAGGCTGGCGATACGGTCCGGATTGAAGTGGAGGGGCTTGGCGTTTTGGAAAACCCGGTGGTAGCCGGCCAAGACGGTGCGTAGGGTGCGCCCTGCGCACCATCCGGCTGCTATAGTAAGGGCGTGCCCTTGACTGACCTGCCCGGAGACTCTTTTCGCGGTCGGCCTGACCCTTTACGGTCTCGAATCGCTCGGAAAGGCCGTCCCATTGTTATTGCGACCCTGCTGAGCCGCCCGCTGGGTTTCATCCGGGAAGCCGTCCAGGCGGCGCTGTTTGGTGCCTCTCGCCTGACGGATGCCTTTCTGGTTGCGTATAACGTCCCGGAAATGATGCAGACTCTCTTCTTTAGTGGGGCGCTGAGCAATTTTTTTGTACCGGTCATCACCCGCTACCGCGACAAGAAAGAGGAGCTGAGTACGATTTTCAGCCTGGCGCTGAATGGTGCCTTACTGGTGGCCGTGCTGCTGGCCGGCGGGTGTTATGTCTTCGCCTCCGGCCTCATGACTGTCGCCGCGCCCGGTTTGGCCGGAGACGATCATGTCTTAGCGGTTTCCCTGTTTCGTTTCATGCTGCCCATGCTGGTCCTGCACTGCCTGCTGGCCGTGATGAAAGGCACGCTCAACAGCCTTGACCACTACGCCATGCCGGAATACGCCGGTGTGTTTTTCAATCTTGTCATGATTGGGTGCGCGCTGGCCCTCGCGCCAACGTATGGCATTACCAGCCTGGCAATCGGCGTTGTCGCCGGCAGCAGCCTCCAAGTGCTGGTCCAGATTCCCAGCCTGAGACGGCACGGTATCCGGTATCGACTGACCCTGGCTTTCTCCCACCCGGCCCTGCGAGAAATGGGTGGCCTCGCGCTCGGCGCATTTATTGCCACCGCGGTCGTGCCCATCAACGCCTTTGTGGCTCGGGCCATGGCTTCAACGCTGCCGGAAGGCAGTATCTCCGCCCTTGCGTATGCCTTTCGAGTATTCTTGTTGCCCGTCAGCTTGGTCGCGGTTCCGGTCTATACCGTCCTGCTGACTGAACTCTCAAGCGCGCATAACGAGGGACAGCTTGCGACCTTCAAAAAAAAAGCGGAGGCCGGACTCTCTCTGCTCTTCGCCGCTGCCCTGCCAGCCACGGCGATACTGATTGCCCTGGCTCTGCCCATAACCCGCCTGCTGTATGAACGCGGCCAATTTACGCCAGAGGACGCACTCATGACCGGCCAGGCACTCATGGCCTACGGGATTGGCACCCTGGCCTATGGAACCAGTCAGGTTATGGTGCGCCTCTTCAACGCCACAAAAGACACCCGGACTCCCGCTTGGATTGGTGTTGGTTCGATTGTTTTTCATGCGGCTGGCTGTTGGCTGCTGATGCAGATATGGAGCCACTGGGGCATTGCCCTGGTGACCTCGCTGGTGTCCTATCTGCATACGCTCGTCCTGTACGTCATCTTTCGGCGACGGCACGGTCCGCTTGATGAAGGAACGCTCCTTCGGAGTCTTGGAGCCCATGTCCTGTTAGCCACGATTGTGGGAGGCTGCCTGTTTTTTCTCAGTCAACCCCTGTCCGCTGCCACCGGCTCACTCATGACCCTGGAGCGGCTGCTGTACCTGGCTGGGGTCCTGGCCGCCGGCGGCGGTGTCTATCTTGTGCTCGGTCTGCTGTGCAAAGTCGAAGAGGTCTGTACGTTGGTACGGATGCTCAAGCAGGCCGCCGCATTTCGGAGAGGGCCGAAATAAAATCTGCCCTAGTGTTAGTGCGGTATGGCTTCAAGCACTTCCCAGCGTTCGTACGATTGGGCTAATTCTCGTTCGATGTCTTGTAAGCGCTGCTGCACTGTCACGATCTCCTCTCCGCCCCGGCGATAGAGTGCGGGATTGGCAAGTTGCGTGTGTATCTCTGCCTGCTCGCGCTCAAGCGATTCAATGTGTTGCGGCAGTGTTTCGAGCTCACGCTGTTCCTTGTAGCTGCGCTTGCGCTGGCGTTCCCGTTGTGGGGGTACCGCTTTCGACTCGAGTTGCTGCGGTGCGGTTTTCGCAGCCTCAACAGGACGGCGCTGGCGCAGCCAGTCATCATAGCCACCAACATATTCGTTTACTTGTCCGTCACCTTCAAAGACGAGCGTGCTGGTGACAACATTATTGAGAAACGTGCGGTCATGGCTGACGAGAAGAATCGTCCCCGAGTATTCGAGCAGGAGTTCTTCGAGCAGTTCCAGGGTCTCAGCGTCGAGATCATTCGTTGGCTCGTCCAAGACCAGGACATTCGAGGGCAGGGTAAACAGGCGGGCGAGTAACAAGCGGTTCCGTTCTCCTCCGGACAACACGCTGACCGAACTCCGGGCTCGATCCGGAGAAAAGAGAAAGTCTTGCAGGTAGCCTATAATATGGCGGTCTTTGCCATTGAAGGTGACATAATCGTTCCCCCGTCCAACAATCTCTTGGACTGTTTTGTCTTCATCAAGGGGGCTGCGGAGTTGGTCAAAATACGAGACCGCTAATTTGGTGCCGTGGTGAACATCTCCCTTCTGAGGCGAAAGCGCGCCCAGCAAAAGTTGAAGAAGCGTAGTCTTCCCCACCCCATTCGGGCCAATAATACCAATCTTATCGCCTCGCATAATCGTGCCAGAAAAATCATTGACAACGGGCAGGTCTCCATACGCATAGCTGACATCCTGTGCGCGAAGAACAAGTTTTCCGGATCGTTCGGCTTCTTGAACTTGTAGCCGTACCGTGCCCGGTTGCTCTCGGCGGTTCCTCCGGGTTTGCCGTAGTTCCTGAAGGGCATGCACGCGGCCTTCATTCCGAGTCCGCCGGGCTTTAATGCCTTGACGAATCCAGGCCTCTTCCTGGGCTAACTTTTTATCGAACTGGGCCCGGTGTTGGGCCTCGGTCTCAAGCGCTGCGTGCTTACGTTCCAAGTATGTCTGATAGTCACACGACCAACTCGTTAAACGTCCCCGGTCAAGTTCCACAATGCGCGTGGCGAGCTTTTTGAGCAGCAGGCGATCGTGGGTGACAAATAAGAGGGTCTTGGCCTGTTGCAGCAAGAACTCTTCGAGCCAGGTGATAGACTCTACGTCGAGATGGTTGGTTGGTTCGTCGAGCAGCAAAATATCGGGATCACTCACCAACGCCTCGGCAAGTAAGACGCGGCGTTTCAGCCCGCCGGAAAGCGTGTCAAACACGGCGCGCTCGTCGAGTTTCAGATGGGTCAGGGTTCGTTCGACCTGCTGATGCACCAGCCACCCCCCGTTGCCATCCAGCGCCTGTTGGAGAGTATTTAATCGCCGGAGCAATTTTGGGTCACTCTTTTGACTCACCTGGGCACTGACGGTGTGATAGTCAGTCAGGGTTTCGCCCAGCCTGCCTAAGCCTTGGGTCACGCGCTGCAACACAGTCCCAGGGAGAGACGGCGGAATTTCCTGCGGAAGAAAGCTGGTGCGCATATCCTTTGCGCACACGACCTGACCGGCATCGGGGCGGACCTCACCCTGAATCACCTTCATCAGGGTAGACTTTCCCGTCCCGTTGCGACCCAGGATGCCAACCCGCTCGCCCGCTTCGAGTTGCAAACTTACGCCGTCCAGCAACGGCGGGTCGCCAAAGCTGACCTGGAGGTCTTGAAGGCTCAGTAATGCCATGTCAGGAGGTTTTTCATATTCGAGGGCGGAAGGCTATTGCGGTCATGCGCTATGGATGCTCGTACCAGTGTTGTAAAATATCCACTTCGACACAATGATAATAGCCTCAAGTCAACCGCTTTATCTCTGGAGTGTTTTCGAGTAAACAAAGCGGGCATCGTGGAAGGAAGGCTATTATGGGACAACTGGAAAACAAAGTCGCTCTTATTACCGGCTCCGGGCGGGGTCAGGGCTTGGTGGCCGCCCGCCTCTTTGCCGCAGAAGGTGCAAAAGTCGTTATCAACGACCTGGACGCGCAGTCGGTTGATGCCGCAGTTACCTCCATCAAGAAGGCTGGTGGCGAAGCCGTTGGAGCAGTGGGTGATGTGTCGAAAGCCGCGGACGTGCAAGCTGTTCTGCAAACCGCCCAGGACGCCTTTGGCGGGTTTGACATCCTGTATAACAACGCCGGGATCGGCTACTCGGCGACACGACGCTTCGGCATTGCCATGAGCGATGTGGTCAACTGCACCGAGGACGACTGGCACCGCATTATGGACATCAACGTGGGTGGGATCTTTCTGTTCTGCAAATACGGGATTCCCAAGCTGATTGAACGTGGCGGCGGGGTCATTATCAACACGGCCTCCATTGCCGCTCTGCGCGGGGCCCAAGACGCCCATGCGTATACGGCCAGCAAAGGCGCGATTCTTGCCCTCACCCGCGCGCTGGCCGTTACCTATGGCCCCAAAGGCATCCGCGCCAACACCCTCTGCCCCGGTGTGATCGACACCGAAATGATCCACGACACCTTGATTGACAAGTCTGAGGTCAGCGCGCTGCTCGCCCGCAACACGCCGCTGCAACGCAACGGCACGCCCGAGGATGTTGCCGCGGTTGCCTTATTTCTGGCGAGTGAGCAGTCACGCTTTGTGACCGGTGAAACCTTCGCCGTAGACGGCGGCATTATTCAACATCTCGGTCTGGCCTGAGCGGTCGGCTGAAAAAAGGGAAGCCTATGGATCAGGAACAACTCGTCACAGTGTTCAAGACCGCGGTGCTGGCGCGGCGCTTTGAGGCCAGGATCGTGGCACTCGCCATGGCCGGCGAACTCCCACCGTCGCTGCATGTCGGGGCCGGCCAGGAAGTGGCGCAGATTGCCGCCATCGCAGCGCTCCGTCCTGACGACTATATTCTGTACGGCCACCGTGGCCTTGCGTATATGGTCGCCCGTGGCGTGCGCCTGGCCGACATGCTGTCCGATTTAGCCGGCAAAGAAGGTGCGACCAGTCGCGGTAAGGGCGGCGTGATGCATGTCGTGGACGTACAAAAAGGTATTTTGGGTGAGAGTGGGACGTTGGGGGGCAGCTTTGTCGTCTCGGTTGGCGTGGGCATGGCGCTCAAGCGCAAGCAGCCGGACAAAGTTGTGGCCTACTTCTTTGGTGATGGCACCTCGAATCGCGGTACGTTCCATGAGTCGCTCAACTGGGCCGCGGTCCAAAAACTGCCCTGCATCTATTTCTGTGAGAATAACGGCTTTGCGATTTCCATGCCGACCAGTCGCTCGACCGCGGTCGAGAATATCGCGGACCGGGCCGCGGGCTATAACATCCCCGGCGTGGTGGTTGACGGGAGTGATCCGGTGGCGGTGTACGAAGTCATGGAGCAGGCCGTGGCGCGGGCGCGGGCTGGCCAAGGTCCGACCCTGATTGAAGCAAAAGTGACGCGGCTGCAGGGGCATTACATCGCCGATCAACAAGAATACCGGACCGATCTCGACAAGGTGGCCGCAAAAGATCCCCTACCAAAACTGCAACAGATGCTCCTTGATCGAGACATTCTCACGCAGCCGGCTGTGGATGCCATCGAGGCCGACGCAGACCAGCAGGTTGAAGCAGCTGTAGAAGCAATGCGAGCGGCTCCGCTGTTGGCCCCGGAAGTCGCTCTTCAAGACGTGTATGCGGAGTGAGCAGCAAAGCGGAGTACACAACCATGCAAACAATGACCTATAGTCAGGCGATCAATCAGGCCCTGGCCGAAGAGATGCAACGCGATGTGGACGTTATCCTCTATGGCCAGGATGTTGCGGTCTGGGGTGGTATTTTTAACGTCACAGACGGGCTGCTTGAAAAATTTGGTCCGGACCGCGTGTTTGATACTCCCATCTCCGAAAGTGTTATGGTCGGCGCCGGAGTTGGGGCGGCTTCGATGGGCCTGCGCCCGGTGGTGGAACTCCAGTTTGCTGATTTTGTTATCACAGCAGGTGATGAAATTTTCTTTAAGGCCGGCATGTGGCGCTATATGCACGGTGGGGCGCATACCATTCCGCTGGTTGTTCGCGCCCCTTCGGGTGGCGCGGGCTTTGGGCCCGAGCACTCTGCCTGTCCCGAAGCCTTTATCATGCACGCGCCCGGCCTGCTGTGCGCCGTGCCCTCCACGCCGGAAGATGCCAAGGGGCTGCTGAAGCAAGCCATTCGACTGAATAACCCGGTCATCTATTTTGAGCATAAACTGCTGTACCAAATGCGGGGTGAGGTGCCGGACGGAGAGGTGCTGACGCCTTTTGGGAAAGCGGTAGTCCGGCGCGAGGGCGAAGCGGTGACGATTGTAGCCTGGCAGGACATGCTGCGGCGTACGCTCACCGCCGCGGAGCGACTGAGCCGGGAAGGGATCGAAGTCGAGATCGTTGACCCGCGCACCTTGAACCCTTTTGATCGCGAAACTATTGTCGAGTCGGTCAAAAAGACCGGGGCCTGTATTGTAGTAGAAGAAGCCTATCGCACCCTCGGGGTCGGCGCGGAGATTGGGGCCATGCTCCTGGAGGACGCGCTACCGTATATGGACAAGCCCTTCAAACGCCTGGCTATTCCCGATGTCCCGATTCCCACCAGCCAGCATCTTGTTGATGCCATCGTGCCCGGTGTGGATGATATTTACCAGGCTGTAAAAGAAATCACTGCCTGAGGTCGGCGTGCAAAATATCAAAGTGCTGATGCCCAAACTCGGCCAGGCCATGACCGAGGGCACGGTCGTGGCCTGGCACCGTGCCGCGGGCGAACGGATTGAAGCCGGTGAACTGCTCGTGACCGTGGAGACCGACAAGGCCACCTACGACTTGGAGGCTGCCGCCGGCGGTACGGTCCATATTCTTGTGCAGGCAGGTGAAGAGGTTCCGATTCATACAGTCATCGGTGAAATCGGTGAGGTGCCGGTGCAAACAGCGGCGTCAGCGCCTCCCCTACTCACCATCCCGAACGCTCCACCGCAGAAGGGGCCGGGACGAGTGCTCGCCTCACCAAAAGCCAAACGGCTGGCGGCTGAACATGGAATTGACCTTTCCACACTTATCCCGTCTTCCTCGGATGGCATGATCTCGGCATCTGATGTGGAGCGCGCGGTTGCCAATCAGCAGCCAGCCGTGTCCGCCTTACCTTCTTCCGCACGGACTGAGCGCGAACGCCGCCCTCTGACCGGCATTCGGAAGGCCTCCGCCCGCCGGGTCCAAGCAGCCTGGCAGACCATTCCGCATATTGTCCAGATGATTGATGTCGATGCGAGTGCACTCCGAACAGTGCGTGATAAACTTAAAACAGAAGTCTCAGGGCTGACGCTCAACGACTTGATTTTATACGCAGTTGCGCGGGTGCTGGCCGGACTGCCCGATCTCAACGGCACGATCGAGAACGAGGAACTTGTCCTGTATGACGGCGTGGATATCGGCTTTGCCGTTGATTCGCCGCGCGGTCTGCTGGTGCCGGTCATCCGTGGGGCGGACTCCCTCTCCATAGCACAACTTGTTACGGAAAGTCAGCGACTCGTTGAAGCCGCTCGGGCGGGTCAGCTTGGGCCGGACGATATGGGCCATGCCAGTCTGACCGTCTCGAACCTCGGCATGTTCGGCATTCGGGCCGGCACACCGGTCATTAATCTTGGTGAGCCGCTTCTTGTCTTTGTGGGCGCGGTTGAAGAGCGGCCGGTCGTGCGGAATGGGCAGATTATCGCCCGTCCCATGCTGACGCTCAGCATTGCGTATGACCATAGAGTTGCGGACGGGGTCGCGGCATCTCGTTTGAGTCAGGGTCTCAAAGAGGCGCTGGAGAATCTGGAGTCAGAGCCCTTCTTGGAAGCCCCCAACCCCCAAGAAGCCCTGGACAAACGGGAAGTCCGTTCGGTGTCTACCGGCGATCGGTATGCCGTTCAGGTGCGTAGTGACGGCCATGTCTGGAGCCTTGATGAGCCGGCGAGCGACGGCGGAGAAGATACCGGCCCAGACCCGGTGACTGCCTTTCTCGGAGCGCTCCTGTCGTGCCTGACCATTGCCTTCAAAGCCGCTGCTCGTCGTCGCAAGGTTAAAATTGGACGGATTGAAGGGCATGTCAAGGCGACGCCGAAGGGCCATGTGAAAGCAATATCCTTAACGCTGGAAGTGTGGAGTTCGGCTTTAGAGCAAGACTTGCAAATCCTCCTCGAACGGGCCACGCGCGGTTGCTATGTTAGTGGGGTGTTGAAGCCGGATATCGATTTTGTGGTGGAGTTGGTCAGGCACCCGCCGGCCGCTTAGGGACCTGTCGGGTTACGCTGCGCTAACCCGACCTACGGGCTTATTCCCGGCTATTCCCGGTTATGTTTGCAGTGCGGTTCTCAGCGCTGCCGCGGCTTTTTGTAATGCCTGACCCGCCGGCTCAATGACCTTGGCCATGCCCATAAAGCCGTGGATGAGCCCTTCGAAACAGATGTATTCAACCGCGACTCCCGCCTCACTCAGCTTGGTCGCATACGCGGCCCCCTCGTCCCGCAAGGGATCGTATTCCGCGGTGGCAATAAAGGCCGGTGGCAGGCCGCGGCATTGGTCGGTCGATGCCCGCAGTGGGGAGGCCAGCGGATTTTGTCCATCTGCCTCACTCGCGAGGTAGTGATCCCAGAACCACGCCATCATCTCAGTCGTAAGAAAATAGCCTTGCGCATTTTCTGTGTGCGACGGCATGGCAAATGCGTGGCCCGTGACCGGATACATGAGGAGTTGATACGCGAGAGAAGGCAGGCCACTCTCTTGCGCTTTTAAGGTCACCGCCGCGGCCAGGTTGGCACCGGCACTTTCACCGCCCACCGCAAGCCGAGCGGCATCTCCGTTCAAGGCCGCGGCGTTTAACGCTACCCAGCGGGCCGCGGCGTAGCAGTCATCGACCGCTGCCGGAAATTTATCTTCCGGCGCGAGTCGGTAGTCGGCCGAGACAACCATACAGTCAGCAAGATTGGTCAATGCCCGGCAGGACGCATCCACGGTATTAATACTGCCAACCACCCAGCCGCCCCCGTGAAAATAGACCAGTATGGGAAACGGTCCGTCTCCCTCGGGTGTGTAAATACGGATAGGCTGTTTGCCCGCAACTCCGGGTATCAGCCGGTCTTCGACCGTGCCGACCTTCTCAGGGTCATCCGTCGCGCCCCGCGCGGCTTCCATAGCCGCGCGCGCTGCTTGGGGCGAAAGATGATGTAAGGGCGGGCCGGCAGCGGCCATTTGTTCGAGCGCTTTTGCGACCTGGGGATGGAGCGGCATGGAGTGTTCCTTTCAGTTAAGTTCAAATTATGTCAGAAAGTTTCGCACGAGTTGGACAAATTCGGTCGGCTTTTCTAACGGCGGGCAATTCCCGCATTGAGGGATAATTTCTACGCGAGCGTTGGAAAGAGCCTGCTGATACAAAGCGCTGCATTCCAGCGGAACGATCTGATCCTCCTGCCCCCAGATAATGAGGGTTGGAATAGTAACCCGGCCTAACAGCCCGGGCAGGCTGGGGCTGAACATATACGGCTTCCAGCAGTAGCGCACCACGGTTTCCTGGTTGCGCGTCTGTATAGCGCGCTCTTCTTTGGAAGGCTTGCGTTGAAACAGTTCTGCATACTCGGAAACCTGCTGTGGGTCGAAATACGCCAGCTGTCTGGTGCCCTCCTGTCCGTGCAGAAAGATATCAGAGATTTCTCCGTCCCGCGGTTGGATACCGGCCGCATCAATCAGAATGAGACGCTCAAGCGTGCTCGGCGACATGGCCGCCATTTCGGCTGCCAGCCAGCCGCCGATAAAATGGCCGGCCAAAGTAACCTGGGTGAGACCTAATCCGTCCAACAGCCATAAGCTGAATCGCGCCAAATCCGTAAAGGTTTCCAACCAGGGCGGACGTTCCGACTGTCCAAAGCCCGGACAGGTTGGCGCATAGACGGTGAAGTGCTCGGCTAACTGTTCGTGATACTGGCGCCAACCAAGATTGCCCTCAACGCCGTGCAGCATGACCAGCGGCTTTCCCCGACCGCCTTTCAGATAGTGAATCCTGGCTCCCCCAACTTCGATATACTGTTCTTCATGTCCTGCCATTGTCGTATCTCTCTGTGTCCTATGGCGTGTGTTCAAAGGGTCCGGGCAGCCCCAGTTCTTTTCCCATTTCCCGTACTGCCGGGAGCACATCATGTTCCATGAGGGCTAAACAGCGCATCGTGTCCTCATGCCCGATGGTGCCGTCATTTGTCCAGACGCCAAGAATCCCGGGGCGGACAACGCTGAGTACTTCCCGTAATTTCCTGACTACGGTGTCCGGATTGCCAACAATAACCCGGTTGCTTTCCACAACCTTTTCCCAGCCCGCGGAATCAACTCCACCGTAGAGGGGATCAGGCCGGAGTGAATAGCGCCGGTACTGGTCTACAATGCGCTTGGCGCCTTCACGTGAGTTATAGCCCGGAGGAGCCATGAAGTCTCCCGGGAGCGGCACGCGGCCTACACCGGCATTGCCAATCAGAAAGCCTTTCCCAACGTCGTAGGCTTTTTCATCCGTGTCCTGGACGTGGACGCGGACGAGATAGCCGAAGTTTTGTGGTCCGGGCTCATAGCCGACTTGTTTCGCGGCTTCGGTATAAATTGTGGTCAGGTCCAAAGTGACCTGTGGGTCGGTTTCCAGGTAAATATAGGGATAGTGGTGGTGGGCACACCAGATAAGCGTCTCCGGACTGCCAATGCCCGGAATCCAAATGGGCGGATGTGGCTGCTGAAGCGGACGTTCAAATGGATTGACCACCCGAAACTGATAATGTTTGCCTTCCCAGCGCCACGGCCCTGGTGTTGTCCAGGTTTTGATAATCAGGTCGTGTGCCTCTTCAAAGCGCTCGCGGTTATACACCGGGTTGGTGTTCGTAGCCCAGCTCTCAATGCCCGTCCCACGCACAAAGCCGGACACCAGTCGCCCCCGAGAGATCATATCGATTTCTGCCAGCTCCTCGGCCAGACGAAGAGGATTATCGAAAATCGGGAGTGGATTGCCGAGTAGAACGATCTTCGCCCGCTTGGTGGTTCGGGCCAGAATCGCGGCTTCGAGATTCATGGCCGCGCCCATGCACGTCGGGGTATTGTGATGCTCATTCAGCATCAGGCCGTCGAAGCCAACCGCTTCAGCATACTCGTACTCGTCGAGATAGGTATTATACAGGTCCGCACCCAGGGTGGGATTGAAATGTGAATTTGGAAACGTCAGGCGAACCGCGCTCCGAAAGCTCTGGCGCACGTCCTCTTCCGAGTAATCCACATAGGCCCGTTCAGTAAAACGCATGAGAAACATACCCATGCCCCCCCTTTCTTCACCCGGACACTATCGTGTCTTGTATAACAGGATCAAGAGAAAGAGAGGAGACAGCTTGACTCTTGTCGGCAAGCCGCGTACGGGTAGCCACAGAGGAGGGCTGACTATGGCAAAGATGTACGCCAAGAATACGATTTCTTATGAGTCCGCAGCAAAAATGGTCGCCGCCGCCATCGCCAAAGCAGAAGAGCTGGGCTGCAAACAGAACGTCGCAGTGGTGGATGACGGCGGTAACCTTAAAGCTTTTGGCCGCATGGACGGTGCCGCACTTCTTGGTGTGGAAGGCTGTCAACGCAAGGCGTTTACCGCGTTGTTTGGGGTGGGGACAAAAGACCTCTACAACGCGATCAAAGACGACCAGTCCTTAGTTGTCGGTTTGTCCCATTTTTCTCGGGCCACCATGGTCGGTGGTGGGCTGCCGATTATATCCGACGGGGAGATCCTCGGTGGGATCGGCGTTGGCGGCGGAACGGTCGATGAAGACGTCGCCTGCTCACAAGCCGGGCTGGACGCGCTCACCTAGATCGGGCGCGGCACCCGTGGGACGGGGCGTTGTGACCCACCCGGCGGCTGGGTCTTTTGGGAAGTCTCTTCCCCATCGCCCGCCCGGAGTTGGTCCCGGCTACAGAGCCCCTTTTCGATCAAGACCTTTTCAAACGAGGCCAGCCAGTGTTCGTAATAGCCGGGCAAGGAGGCGTCGGGAGCGTCCGCCCGAGCTTGATCGGTAGCCCCGATTTCCGTAATCAAGTGGTCGCGAAATTCGTCCCACTGAAAGTGGCCCTGTTCACATAGGGCCACGGCCAAGGCAAAGGCGCGCCTTTCCCAGGCGGCGTGGAAGACCAGCTCGCCACTTTTCCGCGGAAGGGCAGAGTCCCCTTCCATATTTGAGATCTTTCGATTTGGCGTATGTTTCATGCTGCTGGGGGTTGGACCTTGGCTACGCCGATCATGGAGTCGCGGCTGACCAGCACGGTGAGTTCCTCTTCACTCATGCCCTCGGTTCCGGCGGGACGTTCGGGCAAGACCATATAGCGGATTTCCGCGCTACTATCCCAGACCTTCACCGCAGTTGACTCGTCAAGTTCAAGACCAAAATCACGCAGTACGCCGCGTGGGTCCACAACGGAACGGGAACGATACGCCGCGTCCTTAAACCAGGCGGGTGGGAGTCCGAGAACCGGCCACGGATAGCAGGAGCACAAAGTACACACGACCATATGGTGGATGTCGGGTGTGTTCTCAACCACCACCATGTGCTCGCCTTGGAGGCCGCTAAAACCGAGTTCACCAATGGCTGCGGTGGCGTCTTTGAGTAAGCGCTTTTTATACGCAGGATCGACCCAGGCCCGGGCCACAACTCTGGCCCCATTCGTCGGCCCGAGGTCATTTTCATAGGTCTCGACCAATTTATCGAGAGTTTCTGAAGAGACCAGACCCTTGGCAACCAGTAAGGACTCTAACGCCTGCACCCGTTTCTCCAGGGCTGCGGTCTGCTCCGGGGTGGCGTGTTTTTCCAAGTACGGATTGGGCGGTGCATCGTGTGCGCTATGACCATGAGAATGATCGTTGCTCATGACTCCTCTCCTTACGCTGGGTCGAGATAATCTTCCCACAGGTCGATATACAGATTGTCTGTCGTGGCCGTGTCCGGGCCCCAGAGTTCCTGGGCGCTAAAGCAGACCGAATACAGTGGCTGTGGCTGTTCACCCCGGCCGTGGGCATTGGTATCCGGGTAGACAAAGGTGCCGTGGACTTGATCGATGACCCCGTTTTTTCCGCGGACATAACGCGGCAGCCGTGTGTGCCCGGTTGGATTGAGGTTGCGCGCCTGGACTTTGTCGCCAACTGAGAAACGAGGGGTCAGGCGGCCTTCTGCCCGATTGCACGGAGCCCCTCCTTTCACAACCGCCGGGACTGCTTCGGGTGGAAGCGGACCTTCTGCCCGCTTGCTTGTTTCTGTGGCAACCCCTGTTGCCAGTTCTTCCGGGGTGAGGACACCTTTTTCCACGGCGAGAGTTTCCAGTGCGGCCAGCCAGTGCTCATAATAGGTTGAGGAGAGATAATGGGCGGGGTCCATGCGTTCGATTGCATGTCGAAAGCCATCGAGCGTATCGAGTTGGCCCATGCCGAGCATGGTCATCGCAAACACTCGCTTTTCCCACTCGGCGTGGAAAATCGGCTCATTTTCTTCCGGCTTGACCGGACCATAACAGGTCATGCCACCCATGTCATGCACGCCATTCATAGATCTTTCTCCTCAGGCTGAACGCTTGGCCAGAACTCTAACACTCGCTCTGGCGAGGGTCAATAAATTGAGCGGCCTGAGTGCTCTAGGCTTTACTCCGCGACATCTGCATCCACGTTTGAGCGACTTCGAGATGGGTCGCAAACCAGACCCCTTCGTGTTTGAGCATGTGTTGAATGAGCCGTTCCAGCATCGCCATGCGCGAGCGCCGGCCGATAATTTGCGGATGCATGACAATGCCGAGAAAGCCGCCGTCCGCATAGGCGCCGTCAAACTCAGCCTGCCAGATTTCATACACCTTATTCTGGCTCGACATGCCAGTGATGTAGGGAGAGAAAGTAAACAGAAAATGCGGCGCATCGTCCATTTCCCAACTATAGGGAATTTCCAAGAGTCGGCGGCTCGTCTGTGGTGTCGTCAGCCAGTAGGGGTTATCGTCGCCCACGAGGCTGCTGTCATACACAAAATCATGGTCGAGTAATAAATCGAAGGTATGCGGCCCGGTATTTCCGGCTGGAGAGCGGTAGCCCCTTGGCGCTTGGCCGGTAATCCGTTTCAGGCTCTCCGTTCCTTTCAATAACACTTCAAGCTCAACCTCACGGCCCTTGTTACCAACAAACTCATGTTCATAGCCGTGATGTCCAATTTCATGCCCGTCAGCGCACATCTGTTCAATCAAATGCGGGTATTTGTCAGCCGACCAGCCCGGCACAAAGAAGGTCGCCCTCAGCCCATACTTTTTGAGGAGATTGAGAATACGCGGCACCCCAGCCCGCGCGCCATACTCACCGCGCGACATCTGGCCCGGAAAGGGCTGGCGCATAGTCCGAAACCACAAGGTTTCGGCATCAAAGTCAAAACTCAGTCCAACTGCACAGCGTGTATTGTCCGGCCACATTGGATGCTCCTCTGTCACAACTCAGGTCAGTGTTTCGTCCGACTGTAAAAGAGTGGGTCGATATTCTCAACGGATACTGCACGGAATATCCGCCCGCCGTTGAAAAACAGCAGGTGACGTTCTAGGCTGAAAAAACCACGGAGAAAAAAGATGTCTCAAGCAAATAAGCCAAGCTGGCCAAGCTGGGCGGAGTATTCCATACCGGTGAAAATCAATGTGCAGGCAGTCCAACTGACAGATGAACAGTTCGTGCTGCTGTGCCAAGAGAATCCAGAGCTACGGCTTGAGCTGACTGCGCAGCACGAGTTGGTGATTATGCCTCCAACAGGGTCAAAGACAGGCTGGCGGAATAGTAAACTCACACAACGTTTAGCAAACTGGGCCGAAACGGATGGGACCGGTCTGGTATTCGATTCTTCAACCGGATTCATACTGCCGAATGGAGCAAAACGTTCGCCAGATGGTTCCTGGGTGAGACGGGCACGCTGGGAGGCTTTGACCGAAGTACAGCAGAACGGCTTTGCCCCGCTGTGTCCCGATTTTGTGGTTGAGCTTCGCTCGCAACAAGACAGACTCGCCGTCCTGCAAGAGAAAATGCAGGAATACCTTGCAACTGGTGCGCAGCTCGGGTGGCTGATTGATCCGCTTGAAAAGCGTGTCCATATCTACCGCCCAAAGCAGGCGGTTGAGATTCGTGATGATCCGGCTTCACTCGCTGGTGAGTCCGTCCTGCCAGGATTCGTCTTACACGTTCAGGAGTTGTGGTAGGAAAAAGCCGAAGCAAGCGACAACTTATTGAGAGGACGTCAATGCGGAACGAATTTACCGCGCTGATCGAGCGGGACAACGACTGGTATATTGCCTACTGTCCCGAAATTCCCGGAGCAAACGGCCAAGGCCGCACTCCAGCCGAAGCGCGCGCAAGCGTAGCCGAGGCTATTGCG
Organism: Binatia bacterium; assembly: GCA_963664395.2. GTDB lineage: Bacteria > Desulfobacterota > Binatia > Bin18 > Bin18 > Bin18. The sequence continues at coordinate 2,665,293 of OY761159.2, forward strand.
TTGATTCTTGAGGATCGCCGGGAGGACGCACTCCGTGGGCTGCCAGCCGACGCCATCAGGGAAACGGTGATTGTCGAGTGAAGCGGAGTGCTCTCCTGCGGCACTTACGTCGGTATGGCTGCTATCTCAAGCGTGAAGGACGGGGACATTCCTTATGGTGTAATCCTACGACTGGTGCTGTAGAGACAGTACCGCGCCATACTGAGATCCCCAACGGACTGGCGCGGAAGATTTGCCGTAACCTGTCAGTTCCTGAAATCGGCTGACGAAGTAGGGACTCCACAGCCTTCGCTGGAAGTGTTGACTCCCCTTGGACTCGTCGAAGCAGAAGAGCGGGAGCTACCTCGCCAGCGTAAATGTCCAGTGAGTACCTTTGATCAGCTGGATATAGAAGTATATTTGTAGTCTCGTATGTCGATGTTTTTTGTCAGCCCATTCGATGGAGGTTGTCAGTGAGTACGTCCTATCATGCGAAATATTTTGCTCATCAGCTAACAAGAAAGTGTTCTGCTCATGAGATCGAAAAACTGAATCAGTCGATATTCAATGCCACTGTCGATCTCAATCCGCATCAGATTGATGCCGCCCTTTTTGCCTTCCGTTCCCCACTCTCACGTGGGGCTATCCTTGCCGACGAAGTGGGATTGGGGAAGACGATTGAGGCAGGGCTGATCCTTAGCCAACTCTGGGCTGAGCGAAAGCGGAAGGTTCTGTGCATTGTTCCGGCTGCTCTGCGGAAACAATGGAATAGAGAGCTGATCGAGAAATTTTTCATCGACTCTGTCATCTTGGAATCAAAAAGCTATAACCACTTGGTTAAACAGGAAATATCGAATCCCTTTGAGCAGGATGACAAGGTCATTTTGTGCTCGCACCATTTCGCACGGAGTAAAGAGCACGATATCCGACAAATACCCTGGGACCTCGTCATTATCGATGAGGCCCATCGACTCAGAAATGTTTATAAAAAGAGCAATAAGATAGCCCGTTCTATCCGGGATTCTATTGGAAGTAGGCCCAAGGTCCTTCTCACTGCCACTCCGTTCCAAAACTCGCTCATGGAGTTATACGGCCTCATGAGCTTTGTTGACGATCATTTGTTTGGGAACGAAAGCTCTTTTCGGGAACAGTTTGCCCGAAATGCAGTCGAAATTGGAGAAGACGGGTTTAGCGACCTTCGTTCTCGGATGCGTCCAGTCTGCCAGCGGACACTACGGCGGCAGGTATCGGAATACGTCCGCTACACAAATCGTATTTCGATTACCCAGGACTTTACACCGACTGATGACGAGGTGGATCTATACAATGGGGTCTCTGAGTATCTGCAACGTCCCGACTCATTTGCGCTTCCTTCTGGTCAACGTTCGCTAATGACTCTGATTCTCAGGAAAATACTTGCCTCTTCTTCCTTTGCAATTGCAGCTACTCTTGGATCGCTTATTGACCGCCTCGAAGGAGAGATCTCGGAAATAGATGATTCGCCCGAAGCGGAAGAGGAACTCTTTGAGTCTATCAATGCGGACGTTGAGACCGTTGCCGAAACACAGGAAGAGTGGAGCGAGAAAGGAGACGAAGAGTCAGTCAGCATAGGGGAGAGCGGAGGGTTAAGCGACGACGAAGAGAAGGTGCTCCTGCTTCAATCTATTCGCCAAGAAGTCAGCGACCTCCAAAGCTACCGCGAGTTAGCCCAATCCATCACACAAAATGCGAAAGGCCAGGCGTTGTTGGTGGCTTTAAGGACAGGCTTCCAGAAAGCTGCGGATTTAGGGGCGACTCGTAAGGCCCTCGTATTTACTGAATCACGCCGGACCCAGCAATATCTTGTTGAGCTTTTAGAAACGAGCGGGTACCGAGATCAGATTGTCACTTTGAACGGAACAAACAATGATCCACACTCTAAAATAGTTTACAAGGCCTGGCTCCAGCGTCACGCAGGGCAGGATGAGATAACAGGCTCCCCAACCGCTGACATGCGTTCGGCACTCGTAGAAGAGTTCCGCGAACGTGCGTCAATTATGATTGCTACGGAATCTGGAGCCGAAGGGTTAAACCTCCAATTTTGCAGTCTCATCGTAAACTATGATCTTCCCTGGAATCCTCAACGTATTGAGCAGCGGATTGGGCGCTGTCATCGGTACGGCCAACAACATGACGTGGTAGTGGTCAATTTTCTTAATCGGAGGAACGCCGCCGATCAGCGTGTCTTTGAGTTGTTGTCAGCAAAACTGCAACTATTTGATGGCGTCTTTGGGACATCGGATGAAGTGCTGGGTGTGATGGAGTCTGGGGTCGATTTTGAGAAACGAATCAACGAGATCTATCAATCCTGCCGGTCTCCTGAAGATATTAACGAGGCGTTCGATCAGCTTCAACTTGAGCTGGATGATCAGATCCGTGCACGTATGGAGGATACTCGGACAAAGCTTCTTGAGCACTTCGATGAAGATGTTCATCAGCGGTTAAAACTTACCCACGACGATACTGAGCAGCAGATTAATCGTTTTCAAGAATGGTTATGGAATCTTACTCAGTATGAGTTAGCCGACTGCGCTCAATTCGTTCCGGACGAGTATGTATTTGAGCTAACCCGTATTCCTGAAGGTATAGATACGGAAGAAATAGCACTTGGGCATTACCGTCTTATTACTCAGAAGAATGGGACTGCCGATCACCACTTTCGCCTTGGTCACCCCCTTGCTGCGCGTTTACTAGCACGGGCTAAGGAACGGCCACTTCCTGCGCGTGAAGTCATCTTTGAGTACGCCCAGCATCCTAAAAGGATTAGTATTGTTGAACAGCTACAAGGGAAGTCTGGTTGGCTTCGCCTCTCCCTAGTGTCTATCGAAGCCTTAGAGCAAGAGGACCACCTCATTCTCACCGGGATTTCTGATGATGGGACTGCGCTTGATTCCGAGATATGCGAGCGATTGTTTTCCATAACTGGCACCAGCGGGGATGAGGTAGCTCTGCCGGACGCAGTCTCTGCCCGATTAGAACAAGACTTTGAAGAGGCCAAGAATCGCACGGTGACTGAGACGACTGGGCGTAATCAGGCGTATTTTGAAGTAGAAATGGATAAGCTCGAAAAATGGGCAGATGACTTGAAGGCCAACCTCGAACAAGAACTGAAGGCTCTCGATAAGGAAATTAAATCGACCAAGAAAGAGGCGCGACAAGTCGCAGACCTTGATGCCAAAGTTGAACTGCATAAGCAGGCGAGAACGCTGGAACGGAGACGCAGCGAAAAACGTCGAAGCCTGTTTGACGCTCAAGACGAAGTGGACAATCGCAAAGAAAGATTGATTGAAGAAATAGAATCTCGACTCAAACAGAATCTCACTCAAATAACTGTATTTACTGTTCGGTGGACGGTTATATGAAAATAGCTCCTGACCAGATTGTGGCAGAGAAAATAGTTGCAGAGTTGCGGCAGAAACAGCTTACCGCCCAAGAGAGCGTGAAAGAGTTAGGGGAGAAACTCTCTGCCGGTAATCTCTCTGCTGAAGACTGGCGCTTAATTGCTGAACTCGCACTCGCGAGGGCCGGAAAGTTACAGAATGGCAAAACGGATTGAAAAGTTAGCTCTAGCAGGCTTTCGTGGCGCTACGTGTCCGGTCGAGATAGAGTTCGATATCAGTAAGCCTGCTGTTATGATCTTTGGAGAGAATGGAACGGGTAAATCCACCATAGTCGACGCTATAGACTTCGTTTGTAACGAAAAATATGGCTCGTTGACTGAGCGAAGTTCGACAAGACCAAAGACGCACCTCCGCGCACTTGGCTCAACTGTGGCCACGCTCGGGGTATCGCTCACCTTTGATTCTCAAACTTGGTCGGCAAGTCTGGGGAGAAATGGGCCGGTAAGCTCCGGGCCGGATGGTCGCCCCGCTGCTCGAATTCTCAGACGAAGTCAACTCCTCCAAATCGTTAATGACCAGCCGAGAGCCCGCTATGAGGCTTTACAAGATTTTATTGCAGTGCCAGGGGTCCAGAAAAGTGAGCAGAGCTTACGGGAGGCAGTTAAAGCTGTCAAAGGAGAGCTGAATGATGCGGTTGTCGCCAGGCAACAAGCCGAAGAAACCCTTGAAAAGCTGTGGAGCGTAGAAGGACAGCTTGGCAAGGGCTATCTCGAATGGGCAAAGGAAAAAGTTCAAGCAAAACCTGTTGACCTTGAAGCTATTGTTTCCTCGGCCGATCAGATTCTATCGGCGCTGAATGATGCTACTGGTGCCCGGGATCATTTCGAGGCCGACAAAGTCAAACAATCCAATGACGAGACGGAACTACAGAAAGCGCAAAAAGCTCTGAAAGAAGCAGAGGAAGAAGCAGTAGCGCAGGACCGGACGCTGATTACTGTATTACAACATGCAAAGAATTTTCTTGGAGAACACAGCTCCACCTCCATGTGTCCAGTATGCGAGAGAGAAATAGACGCTAAGAATCTGAGGGCAAGGATTACCGACCGTTTATCAGAAATGCAGGAGATAGTCTCTCTAAAAAAGAAAGTAGACTCTGCCAAGGATAAGGCTGAAAGAGCGATTGGTAGAGTGGAGCAGACCAGCCAAAGGCTAGTAAATTCGGTCGTAAGTTTGGCACCTCTTGTTCAGAAAAACACGTTCGACGAGATTAGCTCTTTAGCGGTCAACTGGGAGCTTTATCCAAATCTGGTTGATGAGAAACCTGAGACAAAACTCTCAGCAGTAATTGAAGAGGCAAGGGCTCTCTTAGAGATCATTACGGCTTGTCGTATACCCCTAGCCTCGCGAAGGGATAACGCTCAGAAGGCTCTCAACCAACTGTCTGCGATCCAGACACACGTTGAGACTATTCAGGAAAAGACAATAGATACCGGGAGGTTAAACCAACTCTCCACGAGACTTATAGCCATCCTGGAAATTGTAGAAAGACAGCGAAAAACCTATGTGGAAGAAGTGTTAGCCTCTATCTCTCAATCAGTTGAATATCTATATGCGCAGATTCATCCGGGTGAACCAATAGGTGGAATTCGGCTGTACCTGAAGCCTAATACTATCGGTTCCTTAGAGTTTGACAGTAGATTTGAGACAGAAACAGGAATCCCCCCTCAAGCGTATTACAGTGATTCACATCTCGACACCCTTGGAGTATGCGTCTTCCTGGCTCTGGCAAAATACTTTAAGGATACCAATACTATTGTCGTGCTGGATGATGTCGTTACGTCCGCCGACCAAGCTCACATGGAACGATTCATTCGGGTCCTGCACGATGAAGCGAAGAGTTTCAATCAACTTGTCATTACGACACATTATCGTCCCTGGCGAGATAAGTATCTCTTTGCTCGTGGCCCAGCCGCTAATATCCAGTTGATAGAGCTTCTCTCTTGGTCTCTTCCGAGAGGTATTCGACACAGCAAGACGAAGCTCACTGTGGAAGAACTCAATGATTACAGAAGAACCGAACCAATGGACCGCCAAATCGTGGCCTCAAAGTCGGGAATTCTTTTTGAGAGTTTGCTTGACCATATTACTCTTCTTTACCGTTGCAAACTTCCTCGACAGACAGAGCTGAATTACACACTTGGAGAACTGCTGGATAGTCTTAGTAAGAAACTCAAGGAAGCAATGAAAATCGCACATGTTGCGGATGACGGATCGGTGAGTTCAGAACTTGCCCTGGAATCAATCCTCAATAAGCTCGCTGGAATGACATGGATACGCAATCAAGTTGGCTGCCACTGGAATGTTGCGGGAATGAGCGTGTCGGATGACAACGTAACCTTATTTGCGGATTGCATAATTGAGCTCGCCAACATCTTAGTCTGTAGCAGTTGCGGTGAGTTGCCTCGTCGGGATAGCTCTGGAATATACCGGGCGTGCCGATGTGGGGGAAAGAGGTTATACCCTCTTACCGCTCCTGCCTGAATATGAAGGACTATGAATCTTGGCAAAGCGGGGAAAACTTGAACTAACCTGGGTTGGAAAAGAAGACCGTCCACACCTAGAACCACGTATTCTCGTGGAAGACCCCACAAAATCCTATGGCGACCCAGGTGCCGAAAACATGTTGATATTCGGCAACAACCTGCTTGCCCTTAAAGCCTTAGAGCGAGATTTTGCGGGCAAGATCAAGTGCATTTATATTGACCCTCCATATAACACTGGACAGGCATTTGCGAACTATGATGATGGCGTCGAGCACTCATTGTGGCTCTCCCTTATGAGAGATCGCCTGGAACTCCTGAGAAAGCTGCTGACAGATGACGGGGCTATATTTGTCCAATTGAACGACGAAGAGCAGGCATACTGCAAAGTGCTTTTGGACGAAGTGTTTGGACGGCGAAATTTTATCAACCAGATCGCTGTAAAGACAAAGAATATAGCTGGGGCAAGCGGCGGCGGTGAAGATAAGCGACTCAAGAAAAACATCGAATTTGTCCTGGTATATGTGAAGGATAATGACTCTGATACGGGATTTCGCAAGTTTAACGAGGTTTTTGAGGAAACTAACCTTTTTGAACTTATTGAGGATATGCGGTTGCAAGGCAAGAGTTGGAAATACACAAGTATTCTCTTGGACAAGGGACAGTTTATAGAAGAGCGTACTGTACGAGACGGTAGCGGTGATTCTATAAGAGTGCGAAAATACAAAGGAATAAAGCGTGCCACTGTGCGCGGAATGGTACGATGTGGATTAGAAGAAGAAGCAGTTTATGTGAACCATTTTCACGCTATCTTCTCGGACACGAATGCCCAAACAAGTATTCGTACAAGGATTATCGACGAATTCAAAACGCTGGCAGATGATGAGGTTCTGGCTGCGGAATATACCCCACGATCAGGTCGAGATAAGGGGAAAATCGTTGAGCACTTGTACATAAGTCCAACCATCCGACGGGTCATATGGTTAAAGGATACGACGCACAAAAGAGGAAGACAGCTTATCAAACTAGACAAGCTCGGGACATTTTGGTCGGGATACAACTGGAATAACGTCAGCAAGGAAGGAGATGTTATATTTCCATCTGGCAAAAAGCCCGAGGCTCTCATAAAGACAATCGTCGAGCTCAGTACCAAACCTGGCGACTGGGTCCTTGACTCTTTTGCTGGTTCGGGGACAACCGGTACAGTTGCTCACAAGATGGGCCGGCGATGGATCATGGTTGAGATGGGCGAGCACTGCCATACGCATATAGTGCCCCGTCTTCAACGAGTCATTGACGGTAAGGATCAGGGCGGTATCTCGGAAATAGCCAACTGGCAGGGAGGAGGTGGATTCAAATACTACCGACTGGCCGAGTCGCTGCTGGTACAGGACAAGGACCTTTCGACTAAAGATGCCCCTGTTTATGTCATTAACCCGCGCTATGACGAGACCATGTTGGTCCAGGCCATCTGTAAAATTGAGAACTTTAACTGTCGCAACGATGGCCGTTTGCACGGAATCAGCAGTGAGAGTCGCTTCTTGCACGTTACCACCAATTTGGTGACCCAAGCTTATATCGACTCACTCGTTGAGGATATTAGCCTCGACCAGTCTTTACTTGTTTACTGCACTCGTCGGCGGAGGAATCTTGATCTTCCTGAGAATGTCGAGATTAAGAATATCCCTCGTGACTTGCTCAATAAGTGCGATTTTAACGAGGCGACATAGATGGGCCTCCCCGAACAGATCAGCCGATACATGAGTCTGCGTGAACCGCAGCGTGCCTCAGTGGAGGTGCTCGACGAAATTAGCACTGCCGTAGACTATCAGACTGCTTCTCTGGATTCCGTAACTACCGTTGTCAGTGAAAAAAGTCGCTCAGCCAACCCGGTCCAGTTTGATACCGAGTTCCCCTCCCTCTGCTTTGCGTTGGCTACTGGTGTCGGCAAGACGCGTCTCATGGGCGCGTGCATGTATTACTTGTGGAAACAAAAGGGATACCGGAACTTCTTTATCCTGGCGCCAAACATCACGATTTATGACAAGCTACGGGCTGAACTGAGTCCGTCTCATCCAAAATATGTTTTCCTCGGTTTGTCTGAATTCCCTCAGCCCGAGGTGTACGATGGTGATAACTATCTGCGTTTTAACCCGCAACAAGCGGGTATATTCGACCAAGCATGTGTCTTTGTCTTTAATATTGGCAAAATCTTTGCCCGCACGGATACGGAGTTCAAATTTCATCGTTTCAACGAGATCCTAGGGAATGCTTTTTCCTCCATCTTACAAGGTATGGATGACCTCGTTGTTCTTATGGATGAGAGCCATCGCTATAGAGCCCCGAAATCTCTTGCGGCAATTAACCACCTTAAGCCGGCTCTCGGCTTGGAATTTACGGCAACGCCAAAAACGAAGAAGAACGTCATTTACTCGTTTGGGTTGGCCCAGTCCATTGGGCGTTTTGTGAAAACGCCAACCGTTGTCACGCGAACGAATCTCACTACCTCTGATGCAGAGGAAATCGAAAAACTCAAGCTGCTCGACGGAATGGCGCGCCATGAGCATAAGAAAGGACGCCTTGCGGAATATTATGAGGCCAACGGCTTGCCTGTTACCAAACCGTTTGTCTTAATCTCCACTAGAGACACGAAGCATGCGGCTGAGGTACGGAGTCTTATTGAGTCAGACGGATTTTACGACGGACACTATAAAGGAAAGGTAATCGAAATCCACTCTGGTAAAACTGGAGCCGAGAGTGACCTGAATGTTCAACGGCTTCTGACTGTCGAGCAGCCGACCAGCACTGTAGAAATTGTTATCCACGTTAATATGCTGAAAGAGGGCTGGGATGTCAGGAATCTGTATACCATCATCCCTCTACGGGCCTCTATCAGCGAGATATTAACAGAACAAACTATTGGGCGAGGGTTGCGGCTTCCATTTGGAGAACCGACCCTCGACCCAGACTTAGACTCTCTTGAAATCATTTCCCATGATCAATATGCCCGACTCATCCAGGAAGCCAGAGATAGTTCTCTGTTCACGTTCAAAGAGATTGACGAAGCAGACCTGCGGCCTATGAAGGTTGAGCGAGTCGAACATGCATTTGTCGATCTGGACAAAGTCCTCGATCGAATTGCTGAACGTCGGGACATCCTTTTCACAGATGAACTGACTGATGAGCAACGTCTCAACGACGTTGTGAAATCTTTAGTGGCCGAGCAAGCGGCGTTATATGAACGAAAACAGGCGCAAGCCTCCAAAGATTCTTCTGGGAAAGAGGAGACGGTTGAGACATCTGCCCAAGCGCAGAATCTGCTATTTTCCATTGATAATCAAGAAACAGAAGCAACGCCTTTCGACCCTATTGCGCTGGAGGCGAGCTGGAAAGAACGTCTGCGCCGCTTCGCCCATGCCAATATCTCCGTTCCTAAAATTGTGACGGATACTTTTTCTAATAAACAACTGGAACCATTTGAGCTCACAGTGAACTACGGTCCTTTCGAACTGGTAGATCAGCGCGTACTCTCGCATGAGCTTGATTCTGGTCAGGAACGTATGGGTGAGCGTCTGGAAGCGCTGGAGGTTGAAAACCCTCGTGCTTTTTTGGCTGGCCGGCTGATTGATGCTATCGACGAGTTGGATGTGGCTAACGATAAAGAGACTGCTTTGAGCCTGGTGGACGCATATATAGCTCGGATCAATAAGCCGCACGAAGAGTTGAAGAAAATAGTCCACTTATACCGAGATGTCATCATCAACGACCTCAAGAATCAGATCGAGTCGCACATCCATGATAATACGACAGTCGATGTTTCTGTCCGGAGTGGTTTTGTCAAGTTTCGATCTTACTCAAAAGCAGTCCTGGCAAGAGATGGTCTTGTTCCCTACACCCAGCCGGTGCCCCGATCAGAGATCAGGCGCTATTTATTCGATGGATTCGAGAAATCTTTCTATCCCCAGGTTCCTTTCGATTCGACTCCAGAGAAAGATTTTGCCGCTATATTAGAGCGTGACTCTCTCAAATGGATTCGTCCGCCCGACGGTAATGTTCCCATTAATTATCGTGGCCGCTCTTATAATCCTGATTTTATCGCTGAAACCGAAGAAGCAAAGTATATTGTAGAGGTGAAGGCACGAAGGGAACTCGAACCTGAAATGGATCATGAAGTACGAGAGAAAGCCTTGGCTGCAATCCGTTGGTGTCAGGTAGCCTCAAATATCGCAGGATCAAAGCTCTGGGAATATAAATTGATTCCTGATGACGTTATCGAATCTACAAGGGATCTTAGGTTTGTTTTTAGCCACGCGGTGAGTCTATCGGCATGAGGTATTCATCAGAGAGAAGCAGATAACAAGCCCAGAGGAAGCATGACAACATTTTTCACCGGACCAAAACCCAGACTCTTTGCACACCGGGGCGCCAGCGGGGAAGCGCCGGAGAATACCATGGCTGCGTTTCAGCGGGCTGTGGATTTGGGCATTGAGTATATTGAGCTGGATGTGCATGCGTCTGAGGATGGGCAGATAATGGTCATCCATGATGCGACTATCGAGCGGACGACGAATGGACTGGGTGCGGTGAATAACTACTCCTTGGCTGCCCTGCGACAGCTCGATGCGGGCTATCGCTTTTCGCCGGATGGTGGAAAGACGTTGCCCTTTCGCGCGTCGGGTGTGGTTATTCCCTCGCTCGAAGAAGTGCTCAGCAACCTTTCGAATGTGAAGTTTACGGTTGAGATCAAACAGTCAGACCCGCCTATTGAAGAGCAGGTGATTACGCTTGTCACAGACTGCGGCAAGGCGGATGACGTTATCATTGCGTCAGAACATGATGCAGTTCTGGCTCGTTCTCGAAAACTGGCGCCAGATATCCCGACCAATTTTGGCTATAGCGAAGTTGCTGATTTTATTCAGCGCGTTGCAACCAATCAACTTGAAGGTTATCAGCCCCCTGGGCAGGCACTTCAAATTCCTCCCACGTATCAAGGCATCCCTCTGGTGACAGCACACACGGTTGCTGCGGCGCATCAACTCGGCTTAGAGATTCATGTGTGGACGATTACTGATCCGCACGAGATGAACAGCCTGCTTGATCTTGGGGTGGATGGGGTGATGTCGGACTTCCCGGCGCGGTTGTTGGAAGTGGCAGGGGGGAGAGGGTAAAAAATTCACCCTCAGCCTGCCCTTCTCCCTCAAGGGAGATGCCCCTACAAGTCAGTTAATCTTCGGCATAACCTCGGCGGCAAAGCGCTCTATACCACTTCGGAACGTCGCTGCATCAGCGTAGCGCCCCAGCCCCAGAACATAATGATTTGCCCCGGCTTCTTTCATGGCCGATATGCGGTCGATCATGGGTTCGGGGCTGCCTTCGCGGATCATGCCGCCGACGATGAGGTCTGGCATGGATCGTCCGTGCTTTTCGGACTCCTCCTTTAAGTGCGCGGCAACCTGGGCTAACTCTCCGGACTGTAGCCCAATTGGATAATAGCCGTCGCCATACTTGATGGTCCGTTCAATGGCCTTGGGACCTGCCCCTCCAACCCAGATCGGAGGGCGAGCCGGACGCGGAGCAAAGACGAATTCGGGGAATTTGATGTGCTTTCCATCGTACGAATTTATATCGTTATCAAACAATTTATGCACAACTTCGAGGGTTTCGTTGGTAATGGCGCCGCGCTTGCGCGGGTCTACCCCCAGCGCTTCGAACTCCGGCCGCATCCAGCCTACCCCGGCGCCCAGAATAATCCGTTCATCTGAGAGTTCCTGGAGCGTGGCCACTTGTTTTGCCATGTAGACGGCAGGACGATAAGGAAAGACCAGGACGGAAATGCCGAGCTGAATTTTCTGGGTCAGTGCCGCAAAATAGGCCAGCGTTGTCAGCGGCTCAAAATAGCGCCCGCCTGAGCCTTCGGTTTGATCCGGCGGAATCGCAAGATGATCGACCACAAACGCGGCATCAAAGCCGGCTTCTTCCACGGCCTTGGCACATGCGCCGAGTGTTTCCCGGGTTGCGGCCGGGCCCATATTACGGATAACAACACCAAATTTCATTTGTCTTCTCCTTCACCGTCTTGAAACAAACGTTCCGCCAACTCCTCGGCCAAAGCAGAGCGCTCGTCCTCATCTTCCCGAAGCAGGTCAAAAGATAAATTCATGAGCATCTTCCCCAGGACTTCGCGTTGGATCAAGTTGAGGCGGACAGCTTGCGGCTGCTCTTCTTCGAGTTGAGCCAGGAGCGTTTCCATAGAACGTACGCCCGTGTCATTCTCCTGCCGTGCTAATCGATCGCCAGCCATGCCGGCGGCTTGATGCAGCAAAGCCGATTCCTGGGCGGTAAGCGGATAGGAGGACATATGCGAGGACGGCTGATTTGATTACTGCAAATCCGGAAACAGCCACGGCGCTTCGTTCTTCCGGCGCTGTTCATACGCCGTGATCTCCGCGTCGTTTTGCAAGGTGAGCTCGATTTCATCCAAGCCGTTTAACAGACAGTTTTTCCGAAACGGATCAACATCAAAATGAAAACGTGTTCCCCCGGGTGTGGTGACCGTTTGGGCGGCGAGATCAACGCTGAGTTGATAGCCGGGCTGGGCCTCGACCTCTTTGAAGATTTGATCGACTTCGTCATTTTTCAAGACCACGGGCAGCATGCTGTTTTTGAAGCAATTATTAAAAAAGATGTCAGCATAACTGGGGGCGACAACGCACCGAAAGCCATAGTCAAATAAGGCCCAGGGGGCATGCTCACGGGACGAACCACAACCGAAGTTGGCGCGCGCCAGGAGAATGCTCGCCCCGTCGTAACGCGGCTGATTTAAGACAAAGCCGTCCTGGGGATTGCCATCGCTGGCATAGCGCCAGTCCGAGAACAACCCTTCCCGCAGGCCGGTACGCTTAATGGTTTTGAGATATTGCTTGGGGATAATTTGATCGGTATCAACATTCACTCGGTCGAGCGGGGCAACGATACCTGTGAGAGTCGTAAAAGCGTCCATAGCGTGTTCCTTTCTGACCCTAGCTCCAGTTTCTGATATCGACGAAGCGGCCTTCGATCGCAGCAGCAGTCGCCATAGCCGGGGAAACGAGATGCGTTCGTCCACCCTTGCCCTGGCGGCCTTCAAAGTTGCGATTGCTGGTTGAAGCGCAGCGCTCGCCGGGTTGAAGCGTGTCAGCGTTCATGGCCAGACACATTGAACAGCCGGCTTCGCGCCACTCGAACCCGGCCTCCTTAAAAATGCTATCGAGCCCTTCATCCTCGGCCTGCTTTTTGATCAGGCCGGAGCCCGGAACGACCATGGCGCTGACGGTTGAGGCGACCTTTTTGCCTTTGGCGTACCGGGCGGCAATACGCAGGTCTTCAATCCGGGAATTGGTGCAGGAGCCAATAAAGACCCGGTCTATCGGGATATCCGTAATCGGCGTTCCCGCTTTGAGGTCCATATAGGCCAGGGCTCGTTGTGTTGCTTCCTGCGTTTCCGGCGAAGGCATGTCGGCCGGGTCGGGCACAGCCCCGGTCACATCGGTGACCATGCCAGGATTCGTGCCCCAGGTGACTTGAGGGGCAATGTCTTCCGCTTTCAGCTCTAGGGTCTTATCAAAGCTGGCATCCGGGTCTGAGGGCAGTTGCTGCCAGGCCGCCACCGCCCGCTCGAACAGCTCGTCTTTGGGCGCAAACGGCCTGCCTTTGATATAGGCAAACGTCTTGTCATCCGGGGCGACCATACCCGCCCGCGCGCCGCCTTCAATGGACATATTGCACAGCGTCATGCGGCCTTCCATTGATAATGCCCGGATGGCCGCGCCAGTGTATTCAATGACATGCCCGGTTCCGCCGGCAGTCCCGATTTTTCCAATAATGGCCAGGATAATATCCTTGGCAGAACACCGCTCGGGCAACACGCCCTCCACCCGGATCTGCATGGTCTTGGCTTTCTTTTGGAGCAGACATTGTGAGGCCAACACGTGCTCGACCTCGCTGGTGCCAATGCCAAAGGCCAGCGCGCCAAACGCCCCATGCGTGGCGGTATGGGAATCCCCACACACAATGATCATGCCCGGCAGCGTCAGTCCTTGCTCTGGTCCGATCACATGGACGATACCCTGGCGGATATCGTCTATGTCGAAAATTTGGATGCCGGTTGTCCGACAGTTCTCTTGGAGTGCCTCGATCTGCCTGGCGGCCACGGCATCTTCAATGGGTTTGTCCCGGTCTGTTGTTGGCACGTTATGGTCGGGCACGGCTATCGTCGCTGGGGTGCGGCGCACGTTCCGGCCGGCCAGTTGCAGACCCTCAAACGCTTGTGGAGAAGTCACCTCATGGGTGAGGTGGCGATCAACATATAAGAGTGTCGTGCCGTCTTCTTCGGTCCGCACGACATGCGATTCCCATATTTTTTCAAACATTGTCTTGCGCGCCATTATTTACCCCTTTATGCTCCGTCTCGCTTTCTTTTGGGCCGTGGCTCCTGAAAGAGCTATACCTTTCTCAGATTTGGTAGGGGCTGGCAAGATGGAAGGAGCGGAGACGGTATGGTAGGATGACCCTCCTGACTCCGAAGAGTCGAAATCCAGAAAAAGGTTGGAAAGTTAGGGAGAGGGAGAAACTCGGTTCCCTCGCCCCTTGGGGGAGAGGGCTAGGGTGAGGGGTATTCAACTTTTAGGGAGAATTTCATGGGCGAATGGACCGTTGATGTTAATGAAAAAGACTTTGAGCAGGACGTACTTGAACGCTCGTACAGCGTCCCGGTTGTTCTGGATTTTTGGGCTCCCTGGTGCGGTCCGTGTCGTGCTATCGGCCCGGTGCTGGAAAAGCTGGCAGACGAACAAGCAGGCAAGTTTGTTTTGGCGAAGGTGAATGTTGATGAAAATCCTGCCCTGGCCCAATCCTTTCAGATCAGCAGCATTCCGGCAGTGAAGGCAGTCAAGGAAGGCGCGATTGCCAATGAGTTTCTGGGGGCTCTGCCCGAGCCGGCTATTCGCGAATTTGTTGAAGGCTTGATCCCGTCTGAGGCCGACTCTCTGGCCCAACAAGGCCAAGACCTGCAAGAACAGGGAAAAGATCAGGGAGCCGAGAGTTTATATCGCGCCGCCCTGTCAAAGGATGAGCGCCAACCGAAAGCACTGCTTGGGCTGGCCCGTCTCCTGGCGGGCAAGGAAGAGCACGCGGATGCCCTTGCCTTACTTGGTCGTATTCCGCCGAATGCTCGGGAACATGATGCAGCCCAGCAGTTGGCTGCTCAGATACGAGTGAAACAGACTGGAGCCAATGCCGGTGAAGAGGCCGCCTATCGCGAGAAGATTGAGGCCGACCCGAATGACCTGGATGCCCGATTTGAACTAGCCCAAATTCTGGCTGCCTCGACACGCTACGAAGAAGCGCTCACCGAATACTTGGAGATTGTAAAGAAAGACCGCGCCTTCCGGGACGACGGAGCGCGGAAGGCCATGCTCGAAATTTTTGAGGTGATCGGTGCTCGGAGTGAATTGGCTGACCGGTTCCGGTCGGAACTGGCGAAGGTGTTGTTCAGTTAGGCCGGACTGCCGCAACCATCCGCGACATTTCAGCCCTTACTCTTGATTCGGTCTCCGCTCCTCCAGGAGTTGTCTCAGCGCTTGGGTTTGTATTTCCAATGTTGCGGTGTGGTCTCGCAGCGTCTCGGCCACGCCCTGTAAAACGTCGGTAGTGGTCTTCATGACATCGGCATTGGCTTTCCGTTCCGTGTTGCTTTGAGATATCAGCCAGATGCCCCAGGCAATAAGACCAGTTTGCTAATGGCTGGACATTTTCCAAAAGAGAACTGCGATACTGACAAGCAGAATTGAAGCTCCGGTCAACCCAATCCATTCATACATCGTCATGGCGGGGACTCCTTGATTCGACAATTAGCTTTCTGATCACTGTATGCTGTCTCCACACCCCAACAATCAGAGCGAGGCTAACAATGATGCCCAACGACATCAAGACGAGACGGACGGTTGTGAGGAGACATCAAGACGAGACGGACGGTTGTTCGCTCTCCTAAGAGGAGTCCGAGGGCGCTTCCTCCAACCGCAAGAATAAAGAGCGCCATGAGCTTGAGAAGCTCCGTTTCGTACTTGATCTGTTCCACGTTTTTGTCAGTCATGGATCAATATTGAAGGCGACTTTCCTCGCAGGCACGCTTGCGACGAGCGAAGTGTCACCCGACGATTCTCTACGCCAACGCCCACTCCTCACCTTCGTTTTTCGCCACGCCTTCTTTTTCCAGCTTAATTAGGTGGGACTGCACGGAGTTCCCGGCCGCAGCGTGCAGGAACTCGGGCACGTCAACATAAATACGTTTCACCATGTCTGGAATTTTGGTCAGTCCGGTGCCAAGTGCGTCCAGCACCTGCTGCTCGCGCAACTCGCGGTGGGCGATGTAGTCGTTCAGTTTTTTGTACGGCGCGCGAATGGCGGGGCCGTGGGCGGGATAGATGACCGACAAATCGAGGGCAAGCAGCTTCCGTAGCGACGCCATATAGTCAATCAAGCCGCCGCCTTCTTCCGGTACTACCGTCGTGCCGGCACCCAGCACCAGGTCTCCGGTAAAGAGCGCTTTTTCCTCTTCGAGGTAGTAACACAAGTGGTCTTTGGCATGGCCCGGCGTGTGGATCGCCCTTAGGGTTGCCCCATCGGTCTCGATGCTGGCTCCATCTTCGATATAGGTCAGTGGAAAATCATAGGCCGCGTCTTTTTCCGGCCAGATGTGTTTTGAGACGGTCAACTCGCCAAAGCGTTTCTTCACATTGGGCACCCCGCCGATGTGGTCTTGGTGCACATGGGTGAGGACGATCTCTTGGAGTTCGTTGGCGCCCTTGGTCTCGGACAGGCCCTTTTCCAATAATGGATCGTAGACCTCCAGGCCGATCCCCGTGTCGAGCAGGATAGGTCGTTTGCTCGTGCCAACCAGATAAGTATTAGTTCCGGGTCCGGTGAACGGCCCAGGGTTTTGACCAAGCACAGTCGCAACGCGGTCGCTCCAGGTGTCGAAGTCGGGCAGTTGCAGCCCGGCCATGGTGTCCGTAACAACACGTTGGGTCATTCTCAGCTCCTCAGCAGGTTTGCGGCAATGGTTTTGAGTTGCATATTCGAGGTGCCCTCATAGATTTTGCCGATCTTGGCGTCCCGGTAGAACTTCTCGGCTGGATAATCTTTGGTAAAGCCCACCCCACCGAAAATCTCCAGGGAGCGGGAGGCGACCCGTTCACCGACTTGCGAGCAAAAGAATTTCGTCATGGCGGCCGAATTGGCAAACGGCTGTCCACTCTCTTTCAGGCGGGCCGTGTTATACACCATCAGCCGCGCGGCTTCGATTTCGGTTGCCAGCTCGGCCAACTCAAACTGGATGGCCTGAAAATCCGCAACCGCCCGCCCAAACTGTGAGCGCCCCTTGGCATAGCCAAGGGCACAGTCGAAGGCTCCCTGGGCCAGGCCGGTCATTTGCGCCCCAATCCCAATCCGGCCTTCGTTCAGCGTCTCAATAGCGACTTTATAGCCCTGGCCGACCTCTCCCACGACCTGACTGCGCGGCACCCGGACGTCTTCGAGAATCAGCTCGCAGGTCGAGCTGGCGCGAATGCCCAGTTTGTCTTCTTTTTTCCCGACACTGAAACCCGGCATATCGCGTTCGACCATGAAGGCGGTTACGCCCTTATAGCCCTTGTCCGGGTCGGCATTGGCAAAGAGCAAATACACCCCGGCTTCTGCGCCATTGGTGGTCCACATCTTCTGGCCGTTCAACACAAATGTGTCACCGTCCAGCCGCGCACGGGTCTGCATGGCAAAGGCGTCGCTCCCGGAACCGGACTCAGACAGGGAATAGGCCCCGACCGTGTCTGTGGCCAAACGAGGAAAAAACCGGGCTTTTTGGTCAGGATTGAGCCACCGGACGAGGGCATTGTTGACCAGGGTATTCTGGACATCAACACAGGTGGCGACCGCCGGATCAATACGCGCCAACTCTTCAATGGCCAGAATCGACATGAAGAAACTGGCCTCCGCGCCCCCATAGACGGCCGGGATTTCGATGCCCATAACCCCCAGGTCAAAAAGTTGGGCGATCAGCTCAGGCGGGATTTTGGCCGCGCGGTCCATGTCCATGACGTGGGGTTTGATCTGTTCCTCGGCGAACTCCCGCACCATCGTCCGAAACAATTCCTCTTCCTCACTCAGCGTCACCAGAGGTAGATGCAGTGCTTGATCCATATGGATATTTCCCCCCCCCCCGTCTGGTTGGATAGCGTCATTGTTGGCACGTTGCTTCCCGGATGTCCAGCCGGTATATCTCCAACATATCATCAAGAGGAAAACGCTCCCGGAAAGCTCCTATTGCCATGAAAATCGGACTCATTGCTGACTCGCATATCCCTGAAGCCATGCCCGAACTCCCGAGCCAAGTGCGGACGGTATTCGCCGGTGTTGACCTGATTGTCCACGCCGGTGATCTGCACTGCCTTGAAGTGCTGGACTGGCTCGAAGCGCTCGCGCCGGTGGTGGCGTGTCGGGGTAATGGCGACGAAGGCTCAGGTGGACGCGCCAGTCGTCCCGGACGATCCCCGGCTGCACGAGACCGTCGTGACGCAGTGCGCCGGCTACACGTTGGGGCTGGTGCACGATGTGCTTGATCCGAACGAATATCCGCATTGGCCTATTGAGCGGACGATGGAGCGGGCTTTTGGCCGTCGGACTGATATTATTGTCTGCGGCCATACCCATATCGAGCGTATCCAACGCTACGCTGATGTCTTGGTCATTAATCCCGGCAGTCCGACCTATCCGCACAATTATTCGGCTCAGCCAGGTACGGTTGGCATGCTGACCCTGGAAGAGGGTGGTGGCGGCACGGTTGAGATCATAGATCTCAAGACGCTTGCCGTGTTGCCGGAATTTTCGACGGTTTTTTGACCTGGAGGGCGTGTCCCAGGCACCATGACCTTTTACCCACCCAAACTAATCATCTCGATTTTTTTATGCTCTTTGGGGTCGTAGCCGGCGCCCGAACGCAGGGCGGTCAGACGTTCTTCCGAGTAGCGGTCCGTCCGTTGGAGCCAGACCTTTTGCAGTACGCCGAGCAGCGTGTCATCGCTGGCCCCACCGCGTAGCAGGACCTTGAGATTATGGCCGGTGTTGGCAAAGAGACAGGTCACGAGTCGGCCGTCTGCGGTCAGCCGCGCGCGCGTACAAGACGAACAGAACGGCTCCGTGACCGAGGCGATCACCCCAATATCACCGCTGCCATCGACGCATTGATAATCCACCGAGGGGGCGCTGCCGCCCTTGCGGCCTATTTCCCGCAGGGGAAAGCGCGTGTTGATAATGTCCAGGATTTCTTGCTTGGGCACGATGGTGTCCGACTGCCAGTGATTGACATTGCCCACATCCATGAACTCAATGAAACGGATGGCAAAGCCATGCTCAAGCGAGAAGGTTACCAGATCGATAATCTCGTCGTCATTCACCCCGCGTTCGATCACCGCATTGAGCTTAATCGGCGAGAACCCGTGTTCCTTGGCTACAAACAGGCCGTGCAAAACTTTCTGCAAGTCGCCACGCTTGGTGATGCGTCGAAAACGCTCGGGTTTGAGGCTGTCGAGGCTGACGTTGATGCGACGCAGGCCGGCCGCTTTGAGTAATTGAGCTTTTTCAGCCAGGGTTGAGGCATTGGTCGTCAGGCAAATGTCGCGTAGACCGTCGATGGCGGACAGGCTGGCGACAAGTTGCTCAAGGTCCCGCCGCGCCAGGGGTTCGCCCCCGGTCAAACGAATCTTTTCGACTCCAAGCTGAACAAATAAGCGGGCCAGCCGCGTAATTTCTTCAAACGTCAGCACTTCGCTTTTGGCGAGCCAGTCATAGTCGTCCAGCGGCATGCAATAGGTGCAGCGGAAGTTGCACCGGTCGGTGACGGAAATACGCAGGTCCTTGACCGGGCGTTGCAGTGTGTCGAGCAGCATGCAATCTCCTTAGGGCTGCCTATTATAATGATTTTGTGGGCTGAGCCAAGGTGATCCGAGTGAGAAAATTTTGTTTGACATATTGATGTCTGGTTCATATGTGTTGATGCATGCGGACAACTATCCGACTCGATGATGAACTGCTGGCCTCAACCAAGCAACTCGCCCTCCAAACGGGGCGCACTCTGACCGCAGTCATCGAAGATGCGCTGCGGGAAGTGTTGGCTCGACATAAAAACCAGCAGAAAAAAACACGGGTCCGCCTCACAACCGTCAAGGGGAAAGGGCTGTTGCCGGGCGTTGACCTTGATGCTGCTGCCTCGCTGGCCGACCTGATGGAGCAGGAAGATGCTACTCCCTGATGTGAATGTGCTGGTATACGCCCACCGGGAAGACGCGCCCGACTATACACAATATCGGGCCTGGCTCGAAGACCCCCTCAATAGTGACCAGGCCTATGGGATGGCGGAGCTTGTCCTGAGTGGTTTCCTGAGGATAGTCACCCCCTCTCGCATTTTTAATCCACCCAGCCCGCTGGCCTCGGCGCTCCGATTCGTGGAGGAGGTCAGACGGCCGGCGCACTGTGTCATCGTGCGCCCCGGTCCGCGGCATTGGGGGATTTTTACCCGGCTGTGCCGGACCGTAAATGCGAAAGGGAATCTCATTCCTGATGCCTATTTCGCTGCCCTCGCCCTTGAGTCGGGTAGTGAATGGATCACAACCGATCGGGACTTCAGCCGCTTCCCCCAGCTTCGGTGGCGGCACCCGTTTGACTAGCCACCAGGCATACCCGTAAGCGGACGCGTTGCCGGTATCCATAGCTGTCGGCTAAGATGACCCGGCTTTTCAGAGGAGGACGAACGCATGCGTATCAAAGACAAAGTTGCGCTGGTGACCGGCGGTAGTCGAGGCATAGGTCGGGCGATTTGCTTGCGCCTGGCTGAGGAGGGCGCGAAAGTCGCCATCGCCGATATCCTGGAAGACGAAGCCCGGAAAACGGCCGGCGATATCCTGGCCACAGGCGGGCAGGCACAAGTGGTGAAGACCGATGTGACCCAACTCGATCAGGTCCGGGCCTGCGTCAGACAGGTGACGGATACGTGGGGAGCGATTGACGTGCTGGTGAATAATGCCGGTTGGGACAAGATAGAGCCCTTTCTCCAAAGCGAGCCCGAGACCTGGGATAAGGTGATCGCGATTAATCTGCGCGGTCCGATTAATTTTTGCCATACGGTGGCAGCCCAAATGGCTGAGCGCGGCCAGGGTAAGATCATCTCGATCAGCTCGGATGCCGGCCGGGTCGGCTCGACCGGAGAAGCGGTCTATTCCGCCTGTAAAGCCGGGATTATCGGCTTTTCCAAAACGCTGGCGCGTGAGCTGGCTCGTTCTCAGGTCAATGTCAACGTCGTGTGTCCCGGTCCCACGGATACGGCGTTGCTACAGCAGGTTTCGTTAGGGGAAAAGGGAGCCAAGATTATCAACGCCATGACCCGCGCGGTCCCGTTTCGTCGTTTGGGCCAACCCGAAGAAATTGCAAACGCAGTCGCGTTTTTTGCCTCGCCGGATGCGGATTTTGTGACAGGCCAGGTCTTGTCTGTCAGCGGTGGGCTGACCATGGCAGGCTAGAGCCGAAGGGAATACACGCGTGCGTTTTGCAAACAAAGTGGCTCTTATCACCGGTTCTTCGCGGGGCATAGGCCGGGCGATTGCCCTGCGACTGGCGTCTGAAGGGGCAAGGATTGTTGTGAATTACCGCCGGAATAGGGCCGAAGCGGAAGCGGTTGCCGACGAGATCAAAAAGCGTGGTTCTGAGGCGCTGCCGGTTCAGGCTGACCTGAGTGACGGCGAGACGGTGCGGGCGATGTTTCAGCAGGTGAAAGAGACGTTCGGCTGTCTGGATATTTTGGTCGCCAATGCTGCGGCCACCGCCTTTCGGCCGCTGTTGCGCCAGGGCGAACACAATGTGACCCGGACCTTTGATCTCACCATTACCGGCACCCTGGTTGCCGTGCAGGAAGCGGTGCCCTTGATGGCCGGTCGCCAGGGAAAAATCGTCACCATATCCGGCATCGATTCCTTACGTATGCTGGCCGGCCACGGCTTGCTGGGTGCGGCCAAAGCCGCCTTGGAAAACCTGACGATGTATCTGGCGCACGAACTCGGCCCGCGCGGGATTGCCGTCAACGGCATTAACCCCGGCCTGATTCAGACCGACTCGGCCAAAATGTACGCGGGCGGGCAGGCTGCCTATGCGCAGTATGAACGCGATGTCATTCCCCAGACACCGGCCGGGCGGACGGGCCGGCCGGAAGATATTGCCGCGGTGGCCGCCTTTCTGTGCTCCGAGGATGCCGATTTTATTCGCGGCCAGACCCTGCTCGTGGACGGTGGGTTGTTGTCCTCGTCTATTGCGAGTCGGGAGCGTGAATAGTAAGGAGAGATATCAAACTTCGCCCGAGTGATATGACTGGGAAAAGAGGAGGGCCGTCCTATGGCTGAACACATCAAGGTCAAAATCAAACCACTCACCGCCGAAGCATTTGCGCCGTACGGTACAGTCCTGGAACGGAAAAAGCTGGTCTATCCCGAGGTCGAAGAAGGCAAGGTGGCCATGGAAATGCTGTCGTTTCAGTATCGACCCAACGCCAGAATCATGGATCAAATGGCCATCCATTTTTCCTACAACCAGACCTTTATTCCCGTACAGGGTTCTCTGATTCTGGTCGTCGCCCCGCCCCCCGGCAGCCGTGAGGGAGGCCCTGAGGAATATACGCTTGATTATGACAACGTGGCAGCTTTTAATGTCGATCCCGGTCAGGCTGCCTTTATCTATAAGGGCACGTGGCATAACGCGCTGACCCTGGGCAAAGAGTGCTCTTTTATCAATGTGACCCGCAAGAACGAGGGCGAAGGGAACAGTCCTGCCGGTGAGCTGGAGGGCAAGATCGAGCAGGCCCACGCCGTGCGGTCGTATGTCGAATTCGTGGACATGCAGAAGCGGGACGGGCGGGTGATTGAACTCGAAGTATAAGGAGCGGCCCGTGACGTATAAGATCATCTCTGCCGACTCCCATATGTGCGAGCCGCCGACGCTGTGGGTGGACCGCATAGACAGACGGTTTCGCGACCAGGCACCCCGGGTGGTCAAAGATCCCGGCGATAAAAAGGGCCACTTCTTCATGTGGTCCACCGATTATCCGCACCAGGCCTCAACCTTTCCGCACACCCAGGAGACATTGGAGAAAGCCTTTCAGGATGTGCCGGAAGCAGATAAACACAAGATTACACGCGATAATGCGTCGAAGTTATATGGATTGCCAGTGGAGTAGCGCGTATGCAACACAACGGAAACGGCAGCAATGGAACCACTTTTTCCTGGCCGATAGAAGGCGGTGCGCGGGTGCCGTATCAGGTCTTTTATGATCCTGACATTTACACCCAGGAGCAGGACAAACTCTTCCGCGGCCCCATCTGGAATTATGTGGCGCTCGAAGCGGAAGTGGCGCAGCCGGGTGACTTCAAATCAACCTTTGTCGGCGATACGCCTATTGTGGTCACGCGTGACAAAGAGGGCGGCCTGAATGCGTTCGTGAATCGCTGCGCGCACCGGGGTGCCATGGTCTGCCGTGAACTGAACGGCAACCGGCCTGTCCGACCCATACCTGCATCTACCATCAGTGGAGCTATGATCTCAAAGGCAATCTGACTGGGGTGCCGTTCAAGAAAGGCATTGGTGGCGTCGGCGGCTATGGCGAGGATTTTGATCGGTCCGAACATTCGCTGCATAAACTCCGCGTCGCCGCGTATCACGGTCTGATCTTTGCCTCGTTCAGCCAAGACGTTGAACCGCTGGAGGACTATCTCAGTCCGCCCATGCGGGAATGGCTGGACCGTCTTTTTAATCGTCCCATCCAGGTCCTGGGTCACACCCGCCAATGGGTGAATGCCAACTGGAAGCTGTATTTTGAAAACGTCAAAGATCCGTATCACGCCAGCCTGCTGCACATGTTCCATGCCACGTTTGGCCTGTACCGTTCGTCGCAAGAAGGCGGGGTCATTATGGACGCCCACTCGCGCCACGACGTGCTGCACGCCAAGCCGCGGGCCGAGGAAGATTTATCGGCCTATGAATCCGGGCTGCACAGTTATCAAAAGGGCTATCAGCTCGCTGACCCGTCCGTGCTCAAAGGGCGGCCCGAGTTTGACGGCCTCTTTATCCAAACCATCTTCCCCTGCCTTATTGTTCAGCAGATTGCCAACACGCTGGCCGTCAGGCAGGTACTGCCCAAAGCGCCGGATCGGTTTGAGTTGATCTTTACGTATTTCGGCTATGAAGACGACGACGCGGAAATGCGTGAGATTCGTCTGAAACAGGCTAACTTGGTTGGTCCGGCCGGCCTGATTTCCATGGAAGACGGCTATGCCGCCGAGATTGTCCAGCAATCGGTGACCGGTGATCAGAGCGCGACCTCATTTGTTGAAATGGGGGGAACCGAGGTCGCCGACGAACAAAGCCTGATTACGGAAACCGCCATCCGTGGGTTTTGGGGCTATTATCGCGACACCATGGGCTTTCACGCTGGCGCGTAAGCGGGGAGGGTGAGGGCCATGAGTGGCATGAGCGCTATTGAAACCCGTTTTGCGGTCGAAGACCTGTTGTACGCCTATGTGGCCTGTCTGGATCATGACGAACTCGAAGACTGGCCAAACTTTTTTGTCGAAGAGTGCCTGTATCAAGTTATTCCCTATGAGAATGCGTCGCAGGACCTGCCCATCTCGCTGATCTATTGTGACAGCCGAGGCATGTTGCAGGACCGGGTGACCGCCTACCGCACGGCCAATTATTATGCGCCCCATCTGTACCGCCACGTGGTCAGCGGGGTGCGGATCCTCGGTGAAGACAACGGCGTGATTACGGCCCATGCCAACTACGTGGTGCTCCAGACCCACCTGGACCCGGTCGATTACGGCAGCACCGAGGTGTATAGCGCCGGCGAGTATCGAGACAAAGTGATCATCAACGACGGGGTTGCCAAGTTAAAAGAGAAAATCGTTGTGGTTGACACCAGTCGGATTTCGTCGCTGCTGGCGACGCCGCTGTAAGGGGCCTGCCCGCGGCTACTCAAACTCCTGCGCCTCTGCGTCGGTAGTTCGGGGAGAATGGTGTACCGCCCGCTTTCCGGCTCCCCAGACGATGGCCACTGAGAGCACGCTCCACAGTCCGGCCCAGATAAAAGCCGGCACCGCAGTCAGCTCTGCCAGAATGACCGCGTCTGTCCGTGCGCCGATAAAGAGGAAATCCGTGAGGTCATACACGGCGTACAGCGAACTCGTGACCGCCAGGATGTCCACGATATAGTGCGTACCCGGAAAGGGCCGGCGCGAGAGTAAAGCAAAGGTCAGGGCGGTCCCGCAGCCAAACAGCAGCCCAAAGCCATTGCGCACAAAAACGAGCGTCACCAGCCCAAAGAAAACGGCCAGTCCAAAGAAGATCACCGAAGCCCACTCGTCCCGGGTTGAGAGCAGGAGCAGCAGGCCGCCAAAAAGCGCACTGCCGATATAGCCGGCCGCGGCAATGAACAGCGAGTTGCCACCGATATGCTGGACATAGCCCGACTGCCACGGTGTGACCACCATGGAGACCACCTGTCCGCCGGTGAGCAGCGTGGTGAAGGCATGGCCCGCTTCGTGGATAAAGACCACGAAAATTTTAATCGGATAGAGAAACGGCGTATGCCAGAAGAGGAGTGACACAAAACCGATGGTGAGGAAAACCAGCAGTTGGCGCAGGTTCAGTGGTCGGCGGTGTTGACTGTCGGGCATCGGGCTGTCGTTCCCCAGCGGTTCTCGGAGAGAATTCCTTTGATATAGCCTGAGGAGAGGTCCGCCGCTAGTGATGGACACACTCCACACATGCCCACTGACCAGATCGACTTTGCGGTCTGACACGGATATATCAGGGAAATCTCGGGGACGGCAGAAAGGACCAGTATGGACTACGGAATTATCTTGCCTCACTTCAGCGCCTTTGCGCATGAAAACTCGGCTGAGCGGATTTTGACCGCGGCCACCACCGCGGAAGCGCTCGGCTATGGGACGCTGTGGGTGGCTGACCACGTTGTCTTTCCATCCAAGATTGAAGGGAGTTATGCCTTTAATCCCGAAGATCCCTTCCTCGACCCGCTGACCGTCCTGGCGGCCCTGGCGTATAAGACGACAACAGTCAAACTCGGTACCGCCGTCCTGATTCTTCCGTACCGGCATCCCTTGGCCGCAGCAAAGGCACTTGCCACCATTGATGTCTTATCCGGTGGGCGTACGGTTGTCGGCGTGGGGGCGGGCTGGTTGGAACAGGAATTTACCGCCTTGGGCATGTCGATCAAAGAGCGTGGAGCCCGCACGAACGAGACCATGGATATCTTTAAGGCGGTCTGGACGCAGGAAACGCCGGCGTTTAGCGGCAAGTATTTTCAGTTCGCGGATATTAAATTCCTTCCCAAGCCGGTTCAGCAGCCGCATCCGCCCATTCTTGTCGGGGGGATGACCACCGGCGCACTGCGACGCATAGCGCGTCGCGGCGACGGCTGGATTGCCATGGGTAAGGGACCGGATGATATCAAAGAGCCTTTGGAAAAGTTGCGTGAATTGACCGCCCAGGCCGGCCGCAACCCGGACGATTTACAGATTTGTATGCTACCGCTTGGTGCGCCGAGCGTGGATCAGTTGATCCAGGACATTCCGCGTTACGCAGACTTGGGGGTGCATCATGTGTATCTGTCGTTCCGCGCCTGGACGGATGAGTTTTCCGAACTCATGCGCCTCATGGAACACTTTGCGACGGAAATGCAGTTGGCCTAGTACGGAGAAGGAGAAACCATGAGTGACCAACCTGTGAGTGACCAACCTGTGAGTGATAAAAAGTGGCCCGTTGAACATCCTGACCGCATTCAACTCTATTCGCTGGCAACCCCGAACGGCCAGAAGGCAGGTATCGCCCTGGAAGAATTGGGGCTGGCGTATGAAGCCCATAAGGTGAATATCCTGGAGGACGATCAGTTCGCCGATGAGTTCATCGCGGTGTGTCCGAACTCGAAAATTCCAGCCATGGTTGACCCCAACGGGCCGGGCGGGAAACCGCTGTCCATCTTTGAGTCCGGGGCCATGTTGTTATACCTGGCGGAGAAGACCGGCAAGCTGCTGCCGTCTGATCCACACCGGCGCAGCGAATGTATCCAATGGTTGTTCTTTCAAATGGCTGGTGTCGGACCCATGTTTGGGCAGTTCGGCCACTTCTACAAATTCGCCAAAGAGAGAATTTCGTATCCCACCGAGCGCTATACCAATGAAGCCCGGCGACTCCTGGGCGTGCTGGAAAAACGCCTGGAAGGCCGAGCGTTTTTGATGGATGCCGAATACACAATTGCTGATATTGCGACCTTCCCGTGGGTCGGCTGCCTCGACTGGGGTTATGGGGCGCGTGAGGATTTGAAGCTCGACGCGGACTTCCCACACGTTGTTGCCTGGTATGCACGCTGCACAGAGAAGCCGGCTTCGGTGCGGGGTGCCAAGGTATGCGGCTTTTCGGACGACTAGACGTATGGAAACAGACAGCGGACCTGACCTTGTAGTTGATATCTTTGTTGACGGGCGGCTGGTAAACCCGAGTGAGATTCCGGCCGTGGCTGTCCGCAAGATTGAAACGTCGGCCTTAGCCTCCGAGTCCGGCACGCTGAGGTATGAAGACGTTGTGTACGAGTGGTCTACGCGGCCGTGTGTGTACCCGTAGCTGCCATGTGGTGAGGAAGAGCCATGCGAAAAAATCTACGTCCCGAAGACCTTGGCGATTTCTTGGATCAGCCCAAGTGTGCGACCCTGGCGACGCATTTCAAAGACGGGACGATCCTGATGTCACCCGTCTGGCACGAGTGGCAAGACGGTGGGTTTACGGTTGCGGTGGCGAGCGAGGATATTAAGACTCGTCACATTCGGCGCGATGCGAAGGTGAGTATCAGTGTGGCCGAAGATAGCGCTCCTTACCGAGGTATTGAGGTGCGTGGGGCGGCAACCATCGAGCGGGCGGACGCGCTGGAAACCACTCGTCGTATCGCCGTGCGCTATCTGGGACCCCAGCAGGGGTCGTCCTATGTCGAGGCCTTCCGCGAGGCTGACTTGGTGCTGATCCGAGTCAAACCGGGCGTACTGCGGGCCTGGGATTTTGCTGACGAGACAGAGTTAAGCCACGACCCGCCGGGCGGCTGAGCGTAGCCTCAGCCGACACCCCAGCGCTTGTCTTACTTTGCCACTGATGCGCTGGCCGCTGGGTGACTGCTTGGCACGCTCCGGCCCGTACCTGTCACGGCGTCGAGCAAGGATTGTCTATGCAGGGCCGCCGGATGCGGCCTGCTGAGCCTTGGCCCTTTGCCGTACAGCTTCTCGCGCAAGGTGCCTTCCTGATATTCCTTTTGCATACGACCGCGCTTTTGCAGGACGGGAACAACACCGTCGACAAACTCCTCAAACGAACCCGGCGTGGTGGCATAGGCCAGGTTAAACCCGTCCACCCCAGCGTCTATCCAGTCCTCGAACTGATCGGCAATGCTCTCGGGCGTACCCACCAGAACCGGACCGGCGCCACCAATGCCGACATATCTGGCGAGGTCTCGCATGGTCCATTTACGAGTGGGATCTCCCTCAGTAAAGCTGTGCACCATGGTACGGATTGCATTTGTCTCGATATACTCAAGCGGCTGATCCGGTTCAAATTGTCCAAAGTCGATGCCGCTCCAGCCACTCAATAGGGCCAGCCCGCCGTCATAGCTGCACTGCTCAAAATACTCTTCATAGCGTCGTTTGGCCGCGGCTTCGGTCTCACCCGTGATCACTTTCATATAGGCAAAACACAGGATGTCCTCTGGGTTCCTGCCGTTCTTGCGAGCGATCTTGCGGATATCCTTAATATACTGGCCATCGACCTCAGGCTTTGAGCCAATGACAAAAACAGCTTCCGCATGCTGCGCTGCAAAGGCACGACCACGATCTGAGGCACCAGCCTGAAACAAGACGGGCGTCCGTTGCGGGGAGGGTTCGGCCAGGTGGCAGCCCTCGACCTTATAGTATTTACCTTCATGCAGGACATCGTGGACTTTGGTTGGGTCGGCGTAGATACCGCGCGCGACATCTTTGAGTACCGCGTCATCTTCCCAGCTCGTTTCCCACAGTTTGTAACACACGTCGCAATACTCATCCGCCATATCGTAGCGCTCATCATGATCGGCTAAACCGGCCTGGCCGTAGTTTCGGCCTGCGCTTTCGAGATAGGAGGTTACGATATTCCAAGCTATCCGGCCTTTGGTGAGATGGTCCAAGGTGGAGATGAGGCGAGCAAAAGTGAACGGGTGGTTTTGGATGATAGAACTCGTAAAACCAAAGCCGATATTTTCTGTGGCATAGGCCATGGCGGGGATGAGCAGCATGGGGTCGTTGACCGGTATCTGGGCGGCTTCGGTCAGCGCGGCATCCCGGTTGCCTCGAAACACATCGTACACACCGAGCACGTCGGCCAGGAATATGGCGTCGAACTTCCCCCGCTCCACCAGCTTGGCGAATTCGACCCACTGGTTGAGATCGGTGTACTCGGTCATATGGTCATCGTCGCGCACCCATAGACCAGGGGACTGATGGACCACACAGTTCATATGAAAGGCGTTGAAATAGATGCGTCTCTTCATGGATTCTCTCCTTATAGAAAGCCGAAAAGCTGGACGGCGGGTTTCCCGCTCAGACTCCCGGATAGCAGAACACAAAATCAGAGGAAGGATGGAAGTGTCAAGTAGAGGAAGCCGCCTTGCCATATGAGGCGGGCGGGCGATATGATTCACGATCAAATCTGGGGCGGCACCTGCTCACAGCTTGGAAGGAAAACGTATGGTGAGAGTTACAGCACCGGCTACCGGTGATACTGGCAGTGTGGGTCGGCTCAACTACCTCGACTCATCTCTTCACAGTTCGCTCTACCGCAACGGCAAAGTGCTCCTCCGCCGCGATGCGGACGGCAGCGACAGCGGCATGGAGGGGATCGTCTTTGATGAGCGCCAGATGACGGTCCACAACGCCCGATTGCTAGCGGAAAAGGATGGGCAGAATGGAAAGGCGCCCCGCAGCCTTGAAGCAAACGGTTTTGAACTGCTGAGCTGCCCCCTTGCGCGTCCGGACCCCGACTTCTTCGATCATCAGGAAGTCGTTCAGGACTACTACCGCGAATGCGCCCAGATCGTCAGCGCGGCGACCGGGGCGGCCTCCGTCATGGCCTTTGACCATAATGTCCGGTCAGCCGCGGGCAAGCACAGCCAACGACGCATTCGCGGCGGGCAGCAGGTACAGGGCCCGGCCTCTATCGCCCATGGGGATTATACCCTGCGGAGCGCGCCGGAGCGGTTGCAACAACTCGCCCAACCGCCCGGTGGTAACGATACGCTGCGCTCGGTGCTCGACCAGGGACAGCCGCTCATTGAGCCAGAAAAGGCAGACCAAGCGCTCGCTACGGACGGACGCTTCGCAATCATCAATGTATGGCGCAATATCGCCGCGGAGCCGGTCGCGACCCATCCCCTCGCGTTATGTGACGCGCAGAGCGTGCATCCCGAAGACCTGGTGGTATTCGAGATTCACTATCAGGACCGGGTGGGCGAGAACTATTTTTCTAAGCACGCGTCACGCCACCAGTGGTATTACTACCCGACGATGACCCGCGATGAGGCCCTGCTGATCAAGCAGTGGGATTCGGCCGGGTCGCTCGCCCGTTCAGAGGGCCATCAAGCCGATAGTGACGACACGCAAGCGCCGTGCACTTTCAGCTTTCACACCGCCTTCCAGGACCCGTCTACACCCCCCGAGGCGCCCGAGCGCTGGAGCATTGAGGTCCGCTGTGTCGCCCTGTACGACTGAACTGCGGCAGATGAGAACGGACTGCGAAGAGACAGGCCGCTCTCATTGCGTCTGACGAAAATACTCCCGTGCCCGGTCTTCGGCGTTTGTTTGCACAAGAAAGGTCAGCAGCAGACTGCTGCCCAGGGTTGAGGCGACCAGCGCATAGGACAGGGCGGTGTAGCCGAGGTGGGCCACCGCCAGCCCCCCGATAGCAGCCCCAACCGCATAACTGACGTAGCCGCTGCCGGATAACACGCCGGTCACTGTTCCTCTCTCTGTTCCGCCTACCTCTATGCCGACGACAAAGAGGAGCGTTGCCAGCGGCATAGTGAGCACCATAAACACGCTGGTGATCGTAACGGTAAGCCACAGGCTGTCGTCCAATGCAAAAGTGGTCAGGCCAGGCAGGGTCGCGATGAGGGTCGTGGCCGCTGCTATGGACAAACGCCTTCGGCTTTTCCCTATTCTTCCACCCAGAAAGAGTCCGCAGGTTGTTCCGAGGGCAACAATGGAAACAGGCAGGGCGAGTTCTGCGGTGCTGAGGTTATACGTCACTTGGAGGAAGGGGGGAAAGAAAGTCAGGATGAGCCCGTAGGCAGTCCGGACGGTGAGGTTGGTGAACGCCAGCAGCCAGGTCACAGAACAACGTCCAACCCGTCTGAGGCGGATGCCAAGAGTGAGCAGCTGTCGCTGTGCGGCACTCGCCGGCGTATAGAGAAACAACGGAAGCGTGCATAACAGGATGGCGCCACCGATAGCAAAAAAAGCAGTCCTCCAGCCCGCATATGCAGCTAAGAGCGTAACAAGCGGCACGCCGATAACACTACTCAGACCCGGCTGTGTCGTGACTACGGCGACGCCCATGGCTCGTTTTTCAGGAGGCAGGAGGTCGCCGAGTAACGCAATGCACGTAGGTGGTACCATGCCTCCACCCACGCCGGCGAGGATGCGGGATACTGCCGCGCTAGGGAGATTCGGAGCCAAGGCCGTCCCGATTGAAGCCAGGCCGACCAGCAAGGTGCCAGCCAGTAAAACCGGCTTTCGGCCATACGCATCGGAAAACGGGCCAACGACAAGAGCGGTTGCAGCCCAGGCGACAGCGGCCGAGGTGACGAGTTGAGCGACGGCCGGAACTGTTGTGTGCCAATCGTGCGACATAGCGATCAACAGCGGCCCCAACATGCTGAGCGCGGTCAATACGGCAAAGACCGTACATCCGATTGTGATAAGAAACAGGGGCGTATTGACGGGGTGGGTCGGTGCTGACGAAGTTGGCATGGCTAGGTGTGACGAATCGCGCTATCAGTTTGCTGTGGACAGAGCAAGACTGAGAGCGTCCGGTTTGATGCTGTCATCGCTTGCCTGACACAGGCAGCCTGGGAAGAGAGTCGGCATGGCAGAAAAAGTCTGTATTGTCACTGGTGTTGGACGGGGAACAGGGCAGGGTGCCGTCCGTCGGTTTGCCGCGGGTGGCTACCGGGTTGCCATGCTGGCCCGCAATCGAGAACGCCTCACCCAGTTTGAGCAGGAGATTGCAGGGACCGCCGCATATCCGTGTGACATCAGAAATGAAGCGGAAGTAAACGCCACGGTTGCGGCCATTGCCGAGCAGCTTGGCCCCCCGACTGTCTTGATTCATAACGCCGTCAGTTTTGATGCGATCTTCGGCACCTTCTTGGAGATCGACCCGGCGAGTCTTCAGCACAACTTTCAGGTCAACACCATGGGGCTGCTGTATATGGCCAGGGCGGTGACACCGTATATGCTTGAAGCCGGGCAGGGCGCGATGCTGGTGACGGGCAATACCGCGTCGAGACGGGGCCGGCCGCAATTTGCCGCCTTTGCGCCCACCAAAACAGCCCAGCGTATTCTCACCGAATCCATCGCCCGAACCCTGGGCCCGCAAGGCATACACGTTGCTTTTCTTGTGATTGACGGCGGTATTGATATGCCGTTTGCACGCGCATTGCTCAAGGACAAACCGGACGACTTTTTCATTAAAACTTCAGCCATTGCCGACACCATCTGGAACATCGTCCACCAGGACCGCTCGGGCTGGACGTTTGAGCTTGATATCCGGCCGTTCGGAGAGGAATGGTCGCACGGAAGATGGTAGGCCGGCAAGCTCAGTAATCCGGAGAAGAGAGGCGGTTACATCGCAAGATAGGTATTGATCGCCTTCCTGCCATCCACGACGAGGGCAATCTCAACGCTCTCGATTGCGGGCTGTGTCGTCAGCTCTAAAGTCGTCCGAATATCATTAACGGCATGCTCGGTGACATCCGCGATGACGTACAGTTTTCGCTTACCGAGATCGGCCACTGTGTTGACGATGGTCACACCGGGAAAGGGATTCATGAGCCGTTCCTGGACGACCTGGGCCGCAGCTCTATTCTCAGCCTGGCTCGCTCCCGCGCGCCAGATGACGGTAATTAATACATCCATATACGCCTCCCGTGTGAAAGAGTGCTCTCTTTTGGCCTGCTTGTTGTACTGCTTTTTGATGAGGCTGCAAACCTTATATTAAGAAGACATGACTCAATGTGGGCCGCATTGAGCAGCTTCCACAGGTTTTTTTGACTTGACGAAAAAACTATAACATGTTTTAAGTTTGTACTTCACCATGTTACGCGAGATACACAAGACCGAGCGGAAACAGCGGATTCTGAGTGCGGCCCGGCGTTTGATCCGCCAAGAAGGCTATCCGCGTATGTCTATGCGGGAATTAGCGCGGGAAGCGCAGGTCAGCCTGGTTACGCCCTACAACCTGTTCGGTTCTAAGGCCAGTGTTCTCTATGCCCTGCTCGAATCTTTTTTTGATACACTCGATACTGCTCTTGACGAGCTTGTCCCCCAAGACCCGATTGACGCCATGTACGACCTCACCCAGTTCTCGGTTAAAGAGTACGCACGCGACCCGGTCTTTTATCGCAGCTTGCTGTCTTCGATGATGACAACAGGTGAACTCTTGCCGGTTCCCCGTATTGTTCAGCGTTGTACAACCTTGTGGCAGCGCGGGCTTGATGCCGGCATTGCCCAGGGATTGTTTCAGGCCCAGACTCGCTCCGACCTCGTTGCGCGGCAGGTTCAGATCAATTACCGGGGGGCGATGGAACTCTGGATTGAGGGCGGGGTAGATATCGAAGGCTTTGAAACGCAATTGCTGTACGGGTTGAGTTTATGCCTATTGGCAATAGCCACAGCCACCGGGCGCGCGCGTTTGCTGGGTCGTTTGCAGAGGCTTGAGGAGCAATTGGACGCTCGAACACAAAATTGGACCACGGAATACGAAGAACAACACAGGGAGGAAGCGCAATGAGTACGACAACAAACGGAACTATGGTAAACGGGAACGGTTCGGCAAACGGGAACGGTTTGGCCGGCGGCTATAAGTGGCACAATAAATATCCCCACCTCGGGACCGGCCCGATTCCTGCGGATGTGTTCATCTCGCAAGAGCAGTTTGAACTGGAACGTGAGCGCATTTTCAAGAAAGTCTGGTTGAACGTCGGGCGGGTGGAACGAATTCCGAACGCCGGAGACTATTTTGTCCAAGACCTGGCCGTGTGTAACACCTCGGTCATTGTCGTCCGCGGCAAAGACGGGGCGGTGCGTGCCTTTCATAATATGTGCTCGCACCGGGGGAATAAAATCGCGTGGGATCAGGGCGGGACGTGCCAGAATTTTACCTGCAAGTTTCACGGCTGGAGTTACGGCGTGGATGGGAAGTTGAAGTTCGTCCCGGATGAAGAGAGATTTTTTGATCTGAAGAAAGAGACCTTGGGACTCACACGGGTGGCGGTGGACGTGTGGGAAGGCTTTATCTTCATCAATGTCGATCCCCAGCCGACCGAGACCTTGCAGGACTACCTGGGCGACGTGGCGACCGGGCTGAAGGGCTATCCGTTTGCCGCCTTGTCAACCACCAGTACCTCGTGGACCTCAGAGGTCAAGGCCAACTGGAAGGTCATCAAGGATGCCTTTCAGGAAGTGTATCATGTCGCCTTTTTGCACAAACGATCCATTCCGGACTCTTTTACCAGCAAAGACAATCCGTACGCCCACTCCCTGGATGTCAGGCTGTATCCACGCCATGGCAGTATGTCGCTGTTTGGGAGTGCAGAGTACAAGCCGAGTCCGGTTGCAAAACTGGCGGCTCAGAATGGTGAGATTATCATTCGGAGCGACTTCTCGATGGACAGTCTGCCGACAGGGGTGAATCCGCTGCGGAGTGAAGCCTGGTCGCTGGACCTGAACGTGATCTTCCCGGCTTTCTTTGTCGATGTGTCTCAGGGGTCGTATTTTACCCATCAGTTCATTCCCGTTGGCGTGGATAAGACCTTGTGGACATCCACGCAGTACTACACCAAGGCGACCACGCCGGGTCAGCGTTTCAGCCAGGAATATGGCAACGTGATCTTTCGCGATATTATTCTGGAGGACGGCCGGACATTTGAAGAAATCCAATCCATGCTCTCGTCCGGCGCGAAAAAAGAATTTTACCTGCACGACGAAGAGATTCTTGTCCGACACAGCCATGATGCCATTGACAAGATGCTCACGGGTCAACCCGTTGATAGCGCGTTTGCTCCGAATGGAAAGGCGGCGGCTGCCCATGCCTGAGGCACGTTTACCCGAACAGTTCCAAGACTTGGAAAAATGGCTCGCCTGGTCGTTGGAAACCGAAGGCGAGCGGAGCGACCAACGCCAAGCCAGCACCATGGAAGACATCACCGCTTTCTATGGGGCCATGCTGGCGCGCATGGAAGAGGTGCTGCCCTACCTGGAGCGGTTCAGCCTGGAGGAACTCCCGGACGATGCCAAGCGGCTCTTTTATCTGACCCTGTCCTTGGCGGAAGTTGCGCCCGCAGTTGAGCAGTTCGGCCAACCCAGTGTGGTGGACGGCTACGACATCAAACGCTTTGTCGCCACCCACAGATAAGGCAGAACGGTCAGTCTCACCTTGGTTCGAAGAGGGGCAACTCATGCCCCTCTTTTGTTATGACGAGGAGATATGGGAGGAATGGTAGATGTGTGACCGCATGGAGCACTATCGGATCATCTGGGAGCGTATCAGAGAAACGTACTACACCGGATATATGAGAGTAGAGCATGGACTGCAGGCAGCCTTGTATGCGGAATTGATAACCTTGCCGGGCGTCAATGTTGTTGTCGAACCGGGATGGCGTGTGGGTAGACCGCTCCAGCATCCTGACCTGGTCATAGTGGAAGGAGGGACAATCACCGATATTTTTGAGCTGAAATTCCTGCCCTGGAGGTACCCTCAATTTCAGAAAGATATCAATAAATTACTGGGATACCTGGCCCATCAGGAGTATCCGGTACGCCTGTCCGCGTACGAGGACCCAGACACGTACCAGGAGCGGAATTTGCCGTTACATCAAGACGTTTGTCTGCATTTTGTCGCGGTGGGGCAGCACGACGCTATTGCCGTGCTGCCCCACCGCCTCGTGGAAGAAATGCCGGTACTGCAAAATAATCCGGGAAGACTGAATCACTGGTTTGGACGGGTCGGAGGTGACACCGACGAGAAGAGAGAATGGTCTATCGCGTTTGGTATCTAAATACCGACAGAGGACAGACTGCATCATCTCTGGATACCAGCCGCGAGAAGATGATACGTTTGATCCGTTTCGCTTTGTTCCACACCATACACAAAGGAGGTTGGTATGATTCGCCCCGAACGGATGGCCCACGTTGTGATTACGGTCCGCGACGTTGAACGCTCAAAGAAGTTTTATACCGAAGTGCTGGGGATGCAGGTCATGAAAGACGTGCCTGAAATTGGTGCAGTCTTTTTGGCCAATCATACCCGCGACCACCACGAGATCGCGCTGTTTCAGATCGGCCCCGACGCCGAATCGCCTAAGTCTGGCCAAATCGGACTCGCCCACATTGCCTTTCGTCTGCGGAGCGAAGAGGAACTCAAGGTGGCGTATGAAGAACTCAAGGCGAAAGAGGTGCCGGTGAGCTTCACCGTGAACCACGGCGTGACCAAAAGCGTCTATTTTCGTGACCCGGACGGTCACGAGCTCGAAGTCTACTGCGACAACCCCATAGAAGAATATGCCGGGATGCCCAACGCCTATCTGGGTATGGATAAGCTGGAATTCGCGCCGGACGAGCGGGGCCTGGCGGATGTGATTGCTTCGCTGAGACAGTAATTTTGGAGCACGCATGGGCATTCGGACCGGCGCACAATACCGAGAGAGTTTGCGAGACGGGCGGAGCATTTATGTGAATGGCGAACGGGTCAAAGATGTTACGACCTATCCGCCGTTCCAGGGTGTGGTGGAGACCCTTGCCTCTCTGTACGACCTCCAACACGAGTCTGCGCATCAGCCCCCGCTGACCTACCCGTCTCCCAAGGACGGCCAACCGGTCGGGCTCTCTTTTTTGATGGCGGACAGTATCGAAGATGTCGAGCGTCGCGTCCGGGCCGAGGAATTTCGGGCGGAGCTAACCTGTGGCTTGATGGGCCGTATGCCAGACTTCATGAACGCCTTGGTGACGGACGCCGCGATTGCGGCACCGTTTATTGGTCAACGTGAGCCGCGTTTTGGTGAGAATGCGCTCCACTATTACGAAGAATGTCGGGATGAGGATTGGTGCCTGACCCATACCTTGGTTGATCCCCAGATCGACCGCTCAAAAGGGCCGGCGGAACAGCACGACCCTGATGCGGCTTTGCACCTGGTACGCGAGACAGACAACGGCATTGTGGTCAGTGGCGCCCGGATGCTTTCCACGCTCGCGCCCTTTTCCAACGAGTTATGGGTAGGACCGTTCTATCCGCGCAAACCGGGAGAAGAAGCCTATACCTTATGCTTCGCTGTCCCCATGGATACCCCGGGCCTGAAGTTTATCTGCCGCGAGGCGTACAACACAGGCAGGAGTCGGTTTGATCGCCCGTTGTCGTATCGGTTTGATGAAGAAGATGCCTTGGCAATTTTTGATACGGTCGAGGTGCCCTGGGAGCGTGTTTTCATTAACGGCGATATTGAGGCATCCAACTACATTCTTGGACAGGCGCCCGGCTATGCGCTGCTCCAGGCGGTCATTCGCGGAACCGTCAAGCTGCGTTTCATGGCCGGGCTGGCCTGTTCCGTAGCAGAGGCAATCGGCCGGACCAAGGCCCAGCATGTACAGGCCCAGCTTGGTGAGTTGGTTGCCAATGTTGAAATTGCCAATGGCCTGCTCCAGGCGTCTGCGCACAATGTTGTCACAAACCATAAAGAAGGTGGCTCGCTGCGTTCGCTCGCAGCCTCGTTGTGGGTGTTTATTCCTCAGGCCCAGATGCGGGCGGCTGAAGTGATCCGCCAGGTCAGTGGCAGCGGCCTGATCATGACTCCCACGGAAGGGGATTTGCAAAACCCGGAGATCGCGCCCTATCTCGAACGCTATCTCCAGGGTAAAAACCTGTCGGCGCGCAATCGGGTGCAGCTCTTTAAGCTGGCCTGGGACATGTTGGGTGAGCAATTCGGCAGCCGTCAGTTGCAGTACGAATGGTTCTACGCCGGTGATCCCACGTTTACCCGGTCACGTTTTTATCACTCACCAGCGGTGAAAGAGTATAAGGCCATGGTGGAGCGGATGTTGGACGAGGGGAAGAACGCCTAGACGGTCGGGGCAACACCGTGGTTACCCCGACGCAATGCGGGAGATTAGCTCGGAGGATTGGTTGAAACGATATCCGGCGTCTCTTCCAAACCAAGCGCGGCAAGGGGCGCTTCAAAACGCTCAGTCATCACACCATCCTCAGCGTTAAAATCCCGAGTGAAGCAGCAGTATTCCATCTGCATGCCGTTGGGGTCCTTAAAGTAAATCGACTTGGCCCAGTCGTGGTCCACGACGGCTGAGACCTCAACCCCTTTGTCCCGCAGCTCTTGTCGCTTTTCTTCGAGCGCGGCTTCCGTGCCGGCCTCAAAAGCGAAGTGATAGAACGCACTCGGCACGCCCAGTCCCCGGTTGATGCCGGCGTCGTACTCGACCGGAACACCAGGAATACTCTTGGCTTCCATAAAAGCGAGCAACTGGTCACGGCCGGTGTCAAAAAAGATATGCCGAATGTGGCCGCCTTCTTTGATCTTGATGGTGTCGCAGCGAACCGGCTTGAAGCCCAGGATGTCTTCGTAAAACTCGCGCGTCTTATCCAAGTCGAGCGTTGATAGTCCAATATGAGAAAAGCCTTTCTGTGTCATGACCGAACCCTCCTTTTTCGCGTCTGTGGTTCCGCTGCCTTTTTTTGGGTCTACCACAGCTTCCGAAGGAAAGAAACCGAGAAAACCGCCCGCTGCGCGCTTCTCATTGACACACTGCGAGCAGGCCGAGTAGGTTCTCCTGGCCGGACAATGAGGAGGCAGGTATGGATTTCGGCGTACTCGTATTTCCCAAACCGGACCGCTGCGTAGACCACGCCAGGCTGGCTGAGGCGCAGGGCTTCAGCCATGTGTGGGTTGAAGACTCGCCCATGATGGCCGGGGATGTGTACCTGTGTCTGGGTTTGATGGCGCAGCACACCACCCGAGTTACCCTCGGAACCGGCGTGGCGGTGGTCGGAACGCGCAGCGCGCCCGTGGCTGCCCATGCCATTGCTACGGTCAATCAGCTTGCCCCCGGACGCGTCGTCTTTGGGCTGGGGACCGGCAATAGCGCGCGGCGAGCGATGGGGCTACCGCCCTGTTCTCTACGTGAGCTGCGCGAGTACATCGCGATTCTGCGTGGCCTGCTGAGCAACCGGGAGGTGACCTACCAGGAGGGAGCGGAGACGCGTCGGATCAAATTTTTTCATAAAGACTACGAGTTTATTAACACGCGCGAGCCAATTCCCATTTATGTGGCAGCCAATGCGCCCCGGGCCATGCGGCTGGCCGGCGAGTTGGGCGACGGCTGGCTGACCTCACGGACCAATACGGTCGAAGGCTTTCAGGATGCCTGGCGCCAGGTCACCTCCGGTATTGAGCACGCTGGAAAAAATTCGGACCGTGTAGACCGTGTGCTCTTTACCACGGCGTGTCTGCTGCGGCCGAACGAAGGACTGGATTCTGAACGAGTCAAAGCGCAGGCCGGCCCGTGGGTAACCGTCGCCTTGCACTCACTCTATGAAACGCTCACAGATCCCGACGCCGCTCCAGCGCCCCTCCGCTCCACCTTTGCTCACTACAAAGCCTTCATGGAGCAACGCCTCCAAGCCAAAGATGATTACTATTTTGACTTGCACGCCGGCCACTGTTTATACGTCCGTGAGGAAGAAGCACAGTTTGTGACACCGGAAGCCATTCAGGCGACCACGCTGACGGCCCGGCCCGACGCCTTGTTGGAACGGCTCCGCAGTCTGGAGCAGGCCGGCGTCCGCCAGGTTACTTTTATTCCGACCTTTGACGCCTTTGAAGAATTTGTGACAGCATTCGGAGAAAAGGTGATTGCCCGTTGGTAGGATATCGGTCGGATAGTATGGACTGACTCCTTGCCCATGTTTCTCGCTTGATCTCTCAGGCGCGCTCCGATACAGCGGAGGAACGTTTGACCCGCATCCCGTACCTCCCGTACTGCCCGCACATTTTGGGAGTGATAGGACAGGCATGACTATGGCCCATTTCGACCCCAACGCCCTTGAAGAAAAAGGCCAACGGCAGTTTCAGGCCGCGCTGGAGGGACTCCCCCCGCCGCAGTACGCAATTCTACTCAATGCGCTGACGCACATAGAACAGCCCGTTGTCCAGGTATGGTTGCAGGAAGAACTCCTCCAGGAATGGGTCCAGCAGGGCCGGCACGTGAGTGAAACGCTGGGCGCGCGTGGGGAAACGCTCGCCTCGGCCATGTTTGCGGCAACTCCTGAACTTTTGCCTGTATTCTCCCGGCTGGAGATGATCGAATGGGTCCGTTTTCTGCTGGATATTGAATCGGTCAACGGAGAAACCGATTTTGCGCGTTTCCCGGATGGCCTGACTGCCCTGGACCGCTCGGAACGGATCAGCGTCTATCGTCTGGGCCGGTCAGCCGTGTATCACTCGCGTGCTGCTGCCGCAGGCATTTACCACGCCTTACCCCACACACTGGTCAAGATAGCAGAGCCGCTGCGGAACGTGTTGCTGCGTTGCCTCCAACCGGTGGCTGCCTTTGATCCGGAACCGCTGCCGTCCGTGATTCCGTTTCTTGAGCCCACGCTGAATAATTTAGCGCCAGACCGGCAGCTTTCCTTATTGGAGCGGATTGCCGAGCTCGCCCGTATCTTTCCTGCCGGGATTGCTCGCCTCTTTCGGACGCTGTCCCGCGCGTATGAAGAAGTTGGCGCCGAGGGGGTGTTGACCTGGATTCAAACTGGCGAAGAGATCGCGCAGCGCAATCCGCACGCTGCGGAAGCGTTTTTCACCTTGGAGTCCCGCACCAGTTTCCAGGTCTTACGGTATGAGTCGCCGGCCGTGCTGCTCTCCGAAGTGCATAGTGCGTTGGTGAAGTTTATGCACATGCTGTGTGGGGAAGCGGTCAGTATCCAAGAAATCGGGGAGGTGTCCTTCCCACCCCCGTTGGCGATTGTTACAGAGGAAGATGAGTTCCTTCCGCTGCCGGCCAGCGTTGATTTGTTTCCGACTTTTGAGGAAAACTTTCGGCTGTATTGCATGTTCGCGGCCCACCAGGCGGGTCGGGTCGAATTTGGCACATATGATCTCTCTCTTCCCGCCATCTGGTCGCAGGTGCCGTCATTTGTGCAGGAACGGGCCAAGGCGAATGCTCACCCGCCTCAGGATCTGGCTTCGTATTGTAAGCTCTTTCCCAAGCCCGAACAGATTGAGGCCCTGTTTATGTTTGTCGAAGGCCAGCGGATTAGCGCCCGTCTGGCAGAGGCGTATCGTGGGCTGCAAAAAGATCTGGCCTGGGCGGCGTCGCACACCCGCATCCTTCCACCGCTTATTCAGGCGATCTTGCCGTACTTGAACGCAACGCTGAAACCCGGCTGGGAGCACGACGCGACTGTGGCCGGCTCCCTGCTCATGGCAACCGAGCTCTATGCTTCACTCCCCGAATACGCGGCGCAACTATCGAGGCAGCGAGCGGACGAAGACGCCATGGGCGGCACGCCGGACAATATGATGAAAAAGGCGAGCGAGCCCGAGCTGTCCGAACGAGAGCAGGCCATCCTACAGCGGATTCTTTTGACTCTGCGCCAGCATCAAAAAAAGAAAAAGATTCGCCAGACTCGGCCGACCTCAATCCACGGGATGCCACTGGATGCGCTGGACGCTGAGGACGACGAAGCCGAACAGGAAGCACACAAAAAGCAACAACTGCGGCGGCGGCATTCTGTGGTGGGGGTGCGGTATGTATATGACGAGTGGGATTTTCTGATCGAGGATTACCGTGCCCGTTGGTGCGAACTCCACGAAGTCCCCTTAGTCGGCGATAAGGGCGGCTTCTTTGAGAGTACGCTCGCCCGCTACAGCGCGGTCATTCCAAACATCAAGCGTGAGTTCCAACAGTTGCGGCCCAAGATGTTCCGTTTGGTCAAGGGGCTGGAAGATGGAGAAGTGATAGACCTGGACGCGGCTGTTGCGGCTCGGGTCGATCTGCGCACCGGAGTTGCGCCGTCCACGCGACTGTACGCTGCCAGGCAGCCTCTGGAGCGCGATGTTGCCGCGCTCTTTCTCTTGGACCTGAGTGCTTCGACCGATGCCAGGATTCATAAGGAAACAGACAACGGACACAGCGAAACGGCTGGTTTGCGGGTGATTGACGTACTCAAAGAAGCGGTCGTCGTGCTGTCTGCCGCACTAGAGGAAATCGGCGATGCGTACGCCGTCTACGGCTTTTCAAGCGCAGGCCGATATAACGTTGAGTTCTATCCGGTCAAAGCGTTTGGCGAAAAGCTGTCGGACGATGTCAAAGGGCGTATCAGCGGTTTGGAACCCAAGCGCAGTACGCGTATGGGAGCTGCCGTACGGCATGCGACCCGCAAATTCAAAGACGTTGCCAGCCGCGCCAAAATTCTCGTCCTCCTCAGCGATGGTTTCCCTGAAGACGCGGACTATGGCCGGGACGAAAATGCGCCGACGTATGGCCTGCGCGATACTATGATGGCCCTGCGCGAGGCCGAACGCGAGAACATTATGTCGTTCTGTCTGACGATTGATAAAGGCGGACATGATTATCTGCGTGAGATGTGTCCTCCGTCGCGGTACATGGTCCTGGAAGACATTCCGTCCCTGCCGTTAGAGCTGCCCAAGGTCTACCAACGCCATATTCGGATGCAATTGTCCGAGTAGCACATACGCATGCCTCGCCGTTCCGTTTGCCCGCAGGCAAGGGAAAATACATGGCGTGTATGGAGAAAAGTGATTG
Organism: Binatia bacterium; assembly: GCA_963664395.2. Lineage (GTDB taxonomy): Bacteria > Desulfobacterota > Binatia > Bin18 > Bin18 > Bin18. The sequence goes on from OY761159.2 coordinate 2,708,451, forward strand.
GCAAGTTGGAGAAAACGGTCAAAAGATTCTTTCCCAAAGTCTTGTAACTTGTCAATTTTAGCCGTATGGGTCGAACAAGCTGCGGTTCAATCAAGCGGATCGCGGGCGAAAATCGTCAGTTCCTGTAAGGAGGGGCACTATGCCGGAATATGATCTGGTAATCAAAGACGGAATGATAATCGATGGCACGCGGCTACCGCGGTACAAAGGGGACATCGGGGTGAAAGACGGCAAGATTGCCAAGATAGGCCGTCTGCAAGCGCACCAAGGCACCAAGACGCTGGATGCGGCCGGGCACATGGTGGTGCCGGGCTTTATTGATCTGCATACCCACTACGACGCGCAACTGTTTTGGGACCCGTATCTGACGATTTCAGGCTGGCATGGCATCACCTCCGTGGTGATCGGCAACTGCGGGTTTGGCTTTGCGCCGGTGTCGCCCGAAGATCAAGAGCGGGCGATGCTCACGATGACCCGGACCGAAGCGATTCCGTACGATTCGATGAAGGCGGGGATGCCGTGGGATTGGGTGACATTCCCGGAGTTTCTGGACAGTGTCGAGCGTACGCCCAAGGGCTTGAATATTTTGCCGTATATGCCGATTGCACCCTTGATGGTGTGGGTGATGGGGCGCGAAGAGGCGAAGTCGGGCCGGATGCCGACGGACGATGAACACCGGGAGATGGTGCGGTTGCTGCATGAAGGCATGGACGCGGGTGGCTGTGGCTGGTCAGCCCAACGTTTTGGGGAAGACAGTGTCCAGTGTGATTATGACGGCACGCCCATGCCGACCGATATCATGCACAACGAGACCTGCCTGGAACTCGCCAAGGTTTTAGGCGATCGCAACGAGGGCTTCATTCAGATGTCGCTCATCCCCAGTGTGGCGCCGATGGAAGTCATTGAAAGCCACTACGAAGAACTGGCCAAGGTGAGTGGTCGGCCGATTCTGTATAATGTCATTCAGGTCCAGGACGCCGATCCCAGCCGCCACCGGAATCTGTTAGCCTGGATCGAACGCTGCCGCCAAAAGGGCCTGCGCATCTACGGCCAGACGATCTCAACCGACGCCGGTTTTACCTTTACCTTTACCGACTGGAATTTGTGGGACGACGATCCGGCCTGGCGGGAAGCGACGCTGGGGACGGTGGAAGAACGGAAGTCGAAGTTAGCCGACCCGACCCGGCGCGCAAGCCTGAAGAACGACCCCACCGGGGCGGTCACCAGCTCGTTTGACGACGTTATTATTCTCGAAGTGAAGCGTGCAGACATGAAGCACCTGGAGAATCTGACCCTGCGCGAAGCGGGTGAGAAGGAAGGCAAGCATCCCGTGGATGCCATGCTTGACCTGGCCCTGGCCGATAACATGGAGACGACCTTCTATACCCCGTCCGTGGGCGAGAAGAATGAATATCTCCAGGAACTCGTCACTCCAGACTCCTCGCTGCTCGGGGTCTCGGATGGTGGGGCGCACACCAAGTTCTTCTGCGGCGGGCGCTATTCCACGGAAGCGATTACGCGCATAGTCCGTGACCTGAACATGATGAGCCTGGAAGAGGTCCATTGGCGGCTGAGTGCGATGCCGGCAGCCTGCGCGGGTTTTAAGGACCGCGGCGTGCTGCGGGAAGGCGCGCCGGCCGATATCGTGGTCTACGACTACGACAACCTGGAAACCTTACCGATGGAAGTGGCCCACGATCTGCCGGGTAAAGAATGGCGGCGAGTGCAAAAGGCCAAAGGCTACCGCGCGGTATTGGTGAACGGCGAGATGACGCTGGAGAACGACAAGAACACCGGCAACATTCCCGGCAAGCTGCTCCGGCACGGTGGCTAAGATGAGGAAAGCCTAGGGCGCCAGTCCTAGTGCTTGCAGTTGGACAGATAGAGAAGGGCGCTGGCAGCAGCGCCCTTTTTTTGCGGACACTCTAAAGGGTAGTGTCAATCTACTGCCTCCTCCCAATACTTTCTGCGTAAAAGCCTTGCGATAAGCCGCTTTTAGCCGTATGTATTGAGGACGCTCTGATTCGACTCATCGAACTACGGGCGAAAATCTAAGTTCTTGAAGGAGGGGTTTTATGCCGGAATATGATCTGGTGATCAAAGACGGAATGATAATCGATGGGACGCGGCTGCCGCGGTACCGAGGAGACATCGGCGTCAAAGATGGCAAGATTGCCAAGATAGGCCGTCTGCAAGCGCACCAAGGCACCAAGACGCTGGATGCGGCCGGGCACATGGTGGTGCCGGGCTTTATTGATCTGCATACCCACTACGACGCGCAACTGTTTTGGGACCCGTATCTGACGATTTCAGGCTGGCATGGCATCACCTCCGTGGTGATCGGCAACTGCGGGTTTGGCTTTGCGCCGGTGCCGCCCGAAGATCAAGAACGGGCGATGCTCACGATGACCCGGACCGAAGCGATTCCGTACGATTCGATGAAGGCGGGGATGCCGTGGGATTGGGTGACATTCCCGGAGTTTCTGGACAGTGTCGAGCGCACGCCCAAGGGCTTGAACATCCTGCCGTATATGCCGATTGCGCCCTTGATGGTGTGGGTAATGGGTCGTGAGGGGGCGAAGTCGGGCCGGATGCCGACGGACGATGAACACCGGGAGATGGTGCGGCTGCTGCATGAAGGCATGGAAGCAGGTGGCTGTGGCTGGTCAGCCCAACGTTTTGGGGAAGACAGTGTGCAGTGTGACTATGACGGCACCCCCATGCCAACGGATATCATGCACCAGGAAACCTGCGTCGAACTTGCAAAAGTCTTAGCAGAACGGAATGAGGGCTTCATCCAGATGTCGCTCATCCCGAGTGTGGCCGGCTTTAATGAAATCGAGAAGAACTATGAAGAGCTGGCTTTGGCCAGTGGTCGGCCGATTCTGTATAATGTCATTCAGGTCCAGGACGCCGATCCCAGCCGTCACCGGAATCTGTTAGCCTGGATCGAACGCTGCCGCCAAAAGGGCCTGCGCATCTACGGCCAGACGATCTCAACCAGCGCTGGCTTTACCTTTACCTTTACCGACTGGAATTTGTGGGACGACGATCCGGCCTGGCGGGAAGCGACGCTGGGGACGGTGGAAGAACGGAAGTCGAAGTTGGCCGACCCGACCCGTCGGGCGTCCTTAAAGAACGACCCCACCGGGGCGGTCACCAGCTCGTTTGACGACGTTATTATTCTCGAAGTGAAGCGTGCAGACATGAAGCACCTGGAGAATCTGACCTTACGGGAAGCGGGAGAGAAGGAAGGCAAGCATCCCGTGGATGCCATGCTTGATCTGGCGGTTGCTGACGATATGGCCACGACCTTCTATACGCCGTCCGTTGGTGAGAAGAATGAATATCTCCAGGAACTCGTCACTCCAGACTCCTCGCTGCTGGGGGTCTCGGATGGTGGGGCGCACACCAAGTTCTTCTGCGGCGGGCGCTATTCCACGGAAGCGATTACGCGCATAGTCCGTGACCTGAACATGATGAGCCTGGAAGAGGTCCACTGGCGGCTGAGTGCTCAGCCCGCCGCCTGTGCGGGCTTTAAGGACCGCGGCGTGCTGCGTGAGGGCGCGCCGGCCGATATCGTGGTCTACGACTACGACAACCTGGAAACCTTGCCGATGGAAGTGGCCCACGATCTGCCGGGTAAAGAATGGCGCCGAGTGCAAAAGGCCAAAGGCTACCGGGCGGTCCTGGTGAACGGCGAGATGACGCTGGAGAACGACAAGAACACGGGCAACATCCCTGGCAAGCTGCTCCGGCACGGTGGCTAAGAGAGAAAGACTCGGCCTCTCGGGGCTGTAGTCCTGTACGTGAGAACTGACAGATAGAGAAGGGCGCTTTACGGCGCCCTTCTTTTTTGGGGACAGGGAGGGGCTGGAGACACGTAAACCTCCGGAGACATCTGCCCGTGTCCTCTGTTTGTCTTTACTGCATACCTGTTGCGTGAGGAGGCAGGTGGATGGCTGAACCCCAAGGCGTGTTAGAGCACGACCTAAAACGTATTGATGGTCGTCCCTATGGGTTTTATAAAGACCTACGAGGACAATCGTATGCGTTGGGACCGTATCGATTGAGCTTTGACCATATCCAGGCCGACCCCTTTGCGTCGCCCAGCCGTGTGCGGATCGATATTCCGGCCAGCCGGGCCAAACTTCCCGTCTGGTCATGTGACGGGACTGTGGCACGCCGGGCGAGCGCCGACTGGGCGCATCGGGTCTTTCTCCGCAAACTCTCAGCCGTCCGCGGCAAAAGCGGCTCAGGTAAAAGCGGCCTGCTCGAAATCATGCCGGCGGGTCAACAAGTACTTGAGCGGACTGCCGTTCTCGTGCGTCCTGATGGTGCTCTTCGAGTGCGGCTGAGCGTAGGCCTTCCTGCCGCGGGCCGACGCATTCTCGGGCGTGAAGCGGCCCAACTGCTTACCCGTCGATTACCCGAAGTCCTTGATCGTGTCTTTGATGAATTAGACCCCGACGCTTTACAACGTCACGTTCACTGTGTCGAAGATCAAGTGACGCTGCGGAAACAACTGTACGACAACGGCCTGGTCGCTTTCTTGGCAGAAGGTAGTATTTTGCCCCGCCGGAGTGGAGCGGATGACCGACCCATGGATGCCGCGATTCCGCTCGACGTGCCTCAAGCGCTCGCGTATGAACTCCACGCCCCCCATGCCGGTTTGCTGCGTGGCCTTGGTCTCCGGGCTGGGGTGACACTGATTGTCGGGGGTGGCTATCATGGCAAATCGACCCTGCTCTCGGCGCTGGCCAACGGTGTGTATGACTCTATTCCAGGTGATGGCCGAGACCAATGTGTTTCCGTAGCGAGCGCGGTGAGTATTCGAGCCGAAGACGGACGTTCGGTGCGGGGGGCGGATCTGCGGCCGTTTATCAACTCTCTCCCCCTCGGGCGCCGGACGGACTGGTTCGATACCGATGATGCCTCCGGTAGTACTTCTCAAGCTGCGGCCATTGTTGAAGCGCTGGAAGCCGGGGCAACCGCGTTTCTGATTGACGAAGACACCGCAGCGACGAATTTCATGATACGCGACGCGCGCATGCGTCGCCTCGTGCCGAGTGAAAAAGAACCTATTACTCCCTATCTCGATCGGGTACGTCAGTTGTGGGAAGAAAAACAGGTCTCGTCGGTCCTCGTTGTTGGGGGAGCTGGCGACTATCTCGATGTAGCTGACACGGTTATCCAGATGGATGAATACCGACCAAAAGATGTGACGCAGCGGGCGCGAGCAATTGTGCACGAGTTGCAAGCCTCTCGTCCCCAAGCCCCAGGACCGTGGCGTGAATCACAACCGCGCCGGCCCGACCCACGTAGTCTCGACCCGAGCTGCGGACGAAAACAAGAGCGCGTCCGCAGCGTCAAAACCCGTGCGATTGAGTTCGGGAGTGAAGAGATCGATGTTTCCCTCCTGTACCAACTGGTCGATGCCGCCCAATGCCGCATGATCGGAGATGTGTTGCTGCAATGCGCCCGCGGGCTGTGCGACGGGAAAAGAAGTATTCCTGAGCTGCTTGATCGGATTGATGCCGAGATCGAGCAAGACGGTCTGGACGCCCTCACAGACCGAGACTTCGGTGACCGTGCCCGTGCCCGGCGGTTCGAAATCGTAGCGGCGCTCAATCGGCTGCGGAGTGTACGGTTGGTGGGCGGAGTACAATAACCATCAAATAGACTTCAGCCCGGAAGCGACTCCCTACGGAACGATAAAACTCTGTCTCTCCCGCCCCCATTCCGACTTGCTCCTGCTCCGGCTACACTCTCGCCCTCATGCCTGCTTCCGCTCCGCCAAAATCAGCCACCGTCCGGTTTTCCACCAAACTCTTCTACGGTATCGGGTCAGTTTCCGAAGGCACGAAAAATACGGTCTTCAACGTTTTTCTCCTCTTTTACTACAATCAGGTCCTCGGCCTGTCCGGGACGTTGAGCGGGAGTGCCATCTTCATAGCCCTGTGCGTAGACGCGATCACCGACCCCTTGGTTGGTTCGATTTCCGACAACTTTCATTCACGCTGGGGACGGCGACATCCGTTTATGTATATGGCCGCCCTGCCTATGGCTGTGTGTTTTTTCCTCTTGTTTAACCCGCCAGAGCTGAGTCAGACCGGACTTTTTGTGTGGTTATGTACGTTTGCCATGGGGGTGCGTGTCGCGATGACGTTCTATGCGGTCCCGAGCGGAGCCATGCTCCCGGAGCTCTCGTCCGACTATGATGAGCGTACTTCTCTGGTGAGCTATCGGCTGTTGTTTGGCTGGCTCGGCGGCCTGACTGCCTCTGTTTTGGGCTATTTTTATTTCTTCGCTCCTTCCGAGGCGTTTGCTGATGGCCGCCTGAATCCTGGGGCGTATGAAACGTTTGCGTTTGTCTGCGCCGGGATGATTCTCACGACAATTTTGGCGTGTGCGCTTGGGACACATGGGCTTATTCCGAGTCTGAGGGCTCCACCGGCAAAACAGCAGCTAACGCTGCGTCGATTTGCCGGCGAGCTGCGTGAGGCATTCTCCAATCGTTCCTATCGGATGCTTGTCATTGGCTCTTTGTTTGCCGCCGGGGCGCGGGGGTTTAACGACGTGGTATGGCTGTATATGAACACCTACTTCTGGGGATTCTCAACCCATGAAATCGGCCTCTTGACCTTTGGCCTCTTTTTCTCTGCCCTCATTGCCTTTTTCCTGACACGGCCCTTGACTGAGCGGTTTGATAAAAGACAGGCGATTCTTGGTTTAGCCGCCTTTGCTATCTTTTTTGGGCCTGCGCTGATTTTTTTGCGCCTCTTCGGTCTGCTCCCTGAAAACGGCCATCCAAGTCTGCTGCCCCTTATCGCCGGCCATGTCATCCTCCTTGTGACTGCCGTGGTTGCCATCGATATCCTGATTCCTTCCATGATTGCGGATAGCGTGGATGAAAATGAAATGGCGACCGGAAAACGCCGCGAGGGTATCTTTTTTTCAACTATCACATTTTGTGCGAAGGCAGCGTCCGGAATAGGAGGCTTGCTGGCAGGAGTGGCCCTCGACCTCATCCAGTTCCCGACTCTGGCAGAACCAGGCACAGTTGCGGCCTCTCAGGTCTTCACCTTGGGTCTTGCAGTTGGTCCGGGTTTAATGGTGCTCTTTCTCTGTGCGCTGGTCTTTTTATCCCGGTATCAAATGACCCGTGCCCGTTATCTTGAGATCCTGACCGAACTGGATCGCCGCCAGAAAGATACTGCGCAGTGTGAACCGGGAGTTGCTTCTGAAGGCGGTTAAGGCAGGCTGCCTCACGGCTATATTTTCAGCCTCTGTTTTCTTTCCTTTTCTCTTGCATTTCTCCCTCAAAGGAGCCACAAAGAGAAAAAATACAGGAGCGCCTCTCGCCTTTGCTGAGAGGGAGAAGCGATGGGATACCTCAACGTACACGCACTGACCCATTTGGAAGGAGGGCTGATATGAAAGTTGGTATGTCGATTTTTATGCAGAACACGGACGAGCGGTGGTCTGACTACGAGGTCTATAAAAATGACCTCCGTCTGGCGGACCAGGCTGAGGACCTGGGCTTTGACTCGTTATGGAGTGTTGAGCATCATTTTACACCCTATACCATGGTGCCCAACGTGACCCAGTTCCTCACTTATATGGCTGGTCGCACGAAGAAGATTGAATTAGGGACGATGGTGATTGTCTTACCATGGCACGATCCTGTGCGTGTTGCAGAAGAGATTGCCATGCTGGACCTCTTATCCGATGGCCGTATCATCATCGGCTTTGGCCGTGGCGCGGCAACGGTGGAGTATGATGGCTTCCGCGTTTCCATGGAAGAATCTCGCGATCGTTTTGTCGAAGCCGCCGAGGTGGTAGTCAAAGCATTATCCAATGAGCGTTTTTCGCACCAGGGCACGTTTTTTCAAATTCCTGAGACGAGCATTCGACCCCGCCCTTTTTCCCACCCGGAACAACGCCTGTATGGTGCGGCCGTCAGCCCGGATACGGCTGAGCGTATGGCTCAGTTAGGATTAGGCGTGCTGGTTGCAGTTCCGCTGCACGGCTGGGATGCGGTCGCGAAAGACGTGCAGCGGCATGATGAGATCATTCGGGCGGCTGGCAAAGAACCGGTCCCGCCTATCGTCGCCAGCTTTGTCTATGTTGGGGAGACCGAGAAAGAGGCTCGTGAAGGCGCAACCCAACACATGGGTGGTTACTGGGGGTCGGCCGATGCCCACTATAATTTCTTGGACGGACACCTCAAGCAGGTCAAGGGCTATGAGCACTATGGAGTGATTGCTGATAATGCAAAGACCACAACGCCTGAGCAAGGCGTGCAGGATTTTATCAATCTCCAAGTGGCTGGAACCCCGGATCAGTGCATAGCACAAATTCATGCCATGCAAGAAAAAGTCGGCTTCGATCATTTGATTGCAGTCTTCAGCTATGGGGGGATGCCGCCTGAACAGACCGAACGGAATATGAAGCTGTTTGCGTCTGAAGTGCTGCCCAAGCTCCAAAGCCAAGGGGCCCCTGTCACGGTTGGTGGTAGCGCGTCCCACATCTCGGCCAAGTAGCAACTCCCTTGTTGCATCCGGTATTATAAAAGGGAGCCTCAGTGCAGGCTCCCTTTATTTTTGTGTGTGCAGGAGGCGCCGTGGGATTCGCCAAGGATATTCTATGTATTGGAGCGGGCTATGTGGGAGGGCCAACCATGGCCATGATTGCCGCCCGCTGCCCACAGTACAAGGTCACCGTTGCGGACATCAACCCCGCCCGTATTGATGCGTGGCAGAGTGACCAACTGCCGATCTATGAGCCTGGTCTCGACGAGGTGGTGAAGCAAGTACGGGACCACAACCTCTTTTTTTCGACTCAAGTAGCTCAAGGCATCCATGCCGCCGATATCATCTTTGTCTCGGTCAATACCCCAACGAAAACCTTTGGCCAGGGCGCTGGAAGAGCGGCAGATTTGCAATACTGGGAGAGAACGGCGCGCCAGATTCTTGAACATTCTGATCGGAACAAGATTGTTGTAGAAAAGTCGACGCTGCCGGTCCGGACCGCCGAGGCTATGGAGCGTATCTTAAACGCCAATACCAAGAATATTCGTTTTGAGGTGCTCTCCAACCCGGAATTTCTGGCCGAAGGAAGCGCCATCACCGACCTGGAAACCCCCGATCGCGTCCTCATTGGATCGAAAGAAACGCCTGAAGGGATCGAAGCCAGGAAAGCCATTGTCGATATTTACGCCAACTGGGTTCCGAGAGAGAATATTATTGAGTCGAACGTCTGGAGTGCCGAGCTTTCAAAGCTCGCCGCGAACGCCTTTTTAGCCCAGCGCATTTCTTCCATCAATACGATTTCCGCCTTGTGCGAAAAAACAGAGGCGGACGTGGATGAAGTCGCCTACGCGATTGGGAAAGATTCGCGTATTGGACCGAAGTTCTTGAAGTCGAGTGTCGGTTTTGGTGGGTCGTGCTTCAAAAAGGACATTCTGAACCTCGTCTACATCTGTCAAAGCTACGGTCTCACCGAGGTTGCCGAGTACTGGGAGTCGGTCGTCAAAATTAACGAGTGGCAGGAGCGCCGCTTTGTTCGGACTATCCTCGAAAGTATGTTCAACACGGTGGCCGGTAAACGCATCGCTTTACTGGGTTTTGCCTTTAAGGCCAACACCGGAGACACGCGTGAATCTCCGGCTATTTATATTGCGCGTGGTCTCGCCGAAGAGCGTGCCGAGGTCGTGGTGACAGACCCGCAGGCACTCGATAACGCGCAGGATGATCTCGCGGATATGAGAGACCGGGTAACCCTTGAACCCGACCCCTATACCGCGGCAGAGGGGGCGCACGCCATTGCGATTCTGACCGAGTGGGATGTGTATCGCCAGCTCGATTACGCCCGCATTTTTGCGTCCATGGCGCAACCGGCCTTCCTCTTCGACGGCCGCAACATCCTGGACCACCAACAGCTCTTTGAGCTGGGTTTCAACGTCTTTCCGATTGGAAAGTCCGCGCTCAAACATTTCTGACGCGTCTGTCCGATAGCTACAAGGCTATAATCTACTGTGAAACGCTTTAGGCAATCGTCTACGACTTGGTCAAGTGATTTCTAGGAGAGTAAAGGTCAGGTAGCTAATTCGAGGCAGTGAGATAGAAGGGTAGCCTACTTAATCACCAGTATAGTGCCCTTTGGATAGTCTCCTGGTCTGTTTTTCTTACGGCCACTAATCACTTCCAGACGCCGGGCCATCTCCAACGGCTTGAGGGTTCCTTGCTTGAGGTGCATCGCTTCGGAGTACGGTGTCTCAAACAGAACGTAGTCTTCAATAGCTTCAATCGATACAGTCCCGCCGCCACCGAATTGCTTTACTATAATCGCCTGCAAATTTGCGAGATCGGGAGTGGGTTCGAAAAGGGTGGGGCCTTGCGCTGCAGTATAATCTGAAAAAATTTCTCCTCCTCCCGGATCAACTTTCCACATTGCTTGTTTCATTTTTGAAAGGCCAAGCTTATTGCTCGTACCAAAGACTAAATAATACAAGAGGGAATTATTGATATCGGTCATCGCAAAGGCACGGACATACTTAAACCCAACGGTATTGATGAGCTGATTCTTATAGAGCCCAATAAGAAATTCTTGTCTCTCGTCAGGCTCGGTCATATCTTGTACAGGACGCCAATCCTCGCAGCCGTATAGCTCATTAAGCCGTGGAGCGATCTTCTCTTCAGTAACGAACCTGTTGATGCTTTGATACATGAAGGTAATAAGCACCTCGCATCTTTCGTGCTGTGCGAGACGGACTAGAGTGCTCAGCGGGATGCCTGAGTAACCGAATGGATCTATGAAAGCAAAGGTCGGTGCTAAACGTCGGTTATTCTCCTCTGCAAACTGTAACACCCTGTTGAGATAGGGATCGAATTCATCACACAACGTCTGAGTGGTCACCCATGGAGGCAGGTCAGGCGAGAGGCCTTCTATTATCGATTCGAGGGATTCAAATCGCTTGGGCTCCTGCTCTATGAAGGCAAATGAGAATTGGCAATTCCTCTTTCCAGTTTGCAGGTAGGTATGATTCCGGATTGTATCTAAGGCAATAACAGGAGAGCCTGGTTCACCTTCATTATAGCGCCCTGGACCGGCGAAGCCATCAAGGAAAAAGACTTTACCCTGAAAACGCGAGATTATCGGTAGCCAGGCTTCAAGATAGCGCTGCAAGATGATGTGCTTGGCTTTTGTGTGAGGCTCCAGTTCCCATATTATGCTTTTTTGATTTGCCATAAGCGAGGGATAAAGATTTACCATGGATACGATGGCCACCTTTGGGCATAGCGAACCAGGTCTTGCCGTCCAGCGTCCGACCGCCAGACTTCGCCGTCCTCCCTCCCCATTGCTTGAAGAAGAACGCGGTATTGGAAGTGAGGCATTGATCACGGATTGCGCGTACCCAAGACGGGTCAATGTGTCGATGGTTTGGGCCGCTTTCCCCCCCGACAATCACCCAATCAACTCCGCGCAAGCTAAACTTGGGGAACGGAGCGAGCAACGGCTCTATCGACAGGAAACGAACGGCTGCCTTGACCCGACGGAGTTCATCAAGCCTTCTTAAATATCTTGGCGACTCAATAGAGACGCCCTGCCACACATTTTCCGGCCACGGCAGTCTGGGCGCCATCTCTGCGAGTCGTTCTGCTCTTTTTGTGAGGACTTGATAGGTATGCTGCGGCGTTGACACCATGACTTTGAATACTGCTTGGATGAAGTGCTCAGGAACGGTGTCGTGAAAGAGGTCGCTCATACTATTCACAAAGATAAGCCGCGGCTTTTTCCACTTCCGTGGTTGCTCCAATACGTCGTCGTGCAGCGCGACTGAGAAGCCATCTTTGTAGCGAGCTACACCCATTGCCTGGAGCCGCCTTGCCATGCGTTCGGCATAACAATGCTTGCACCCCGGGCTGATCTTGGTGCAGCCTGTTACCGGATTCCATGTTGCCTCTGTCCATTCTATTGGAGATTGACTCGCCATAGTTATGCCTCCTTAGAATATTCGCCTTTTATTCGCCTTTTACTATTCTCCGGCAGCACTCTATGGTTGTCAACCATATTAGAAAATTGTTACATCGCGCTTCATGGGTTCGCGGTCGCTACCGTCGGCTCTTCTCCTGGCGGATAGACGTAAATAGCGATGGCTTTTCCTGTCCTATCTGCAGGTACACCAAGGAAGATACTCGCGACTTTGGCACCAGCACCTGGTTCGCTGATCGCGTCGAGAATCACTCCGTTGGCACCCATCTCAGCGGCTTTCTTCCGCATAGATTCGTACATCTGCGGCTCGTTCGTTGAGGCGAAGTTTCCTTTTGAGTGCAGGAGTGCGATTTCTTCGTACTTACCGGGCACCTGATTGGCTGTCCGGTAGAGCTTGACCATCGCCACATTGGTCGTGGCACGGTTCACCCTTGCCGTACCCAACATGGTCGCGTTGGTTGTGACGCAGCCAGCAACAAATGCCAGCCCTACGCATACTGCTACTCGTAGTACTCTCACGAACCCCTCCTTATTATGTGCTGAGGAGAATAACCTGCTCAGCACATAACGGGTAGTGCCTCATTTTGAATTACGGTGTGGGTAGGGGCGATGTTCGTCCGTGCCCCGGTCGTCAGGTCAAGTGGCCGCGTTCCCGCCCGGGCATCCAGAGCCGGTGCCACGCTGGCGGCAGCGGGATTCCTACTTCCGCAGGAATGACGGGAGGTAGGCCTGGACACCTGAGAGGGGATTTCAAACTGAGGCGCTACCCAAAAACGTATTGTCAAGTAATTTTTTAGGAGAGAAAAGTAAGGCCCTTTAATTCGGAGTGCGGGCTGGGCTGCGCGCTGAGGAGCGGTGGATCTGAGGACCCGGGACTCTAGATCAACCATTTTTCCGTCCGATAGGCCTGTTCCCAAAAGAGATATTCGTACCGACAGCTCTGGATAAAGTGCTCTTCCCACTGTTTTTGTTCGCCACCGGAACTGTCCTGGGCAAGACGGTCGATCAGGTCAAGCTGCTGCTGGACGTGGGCGCCAAACCCCTCGCCGCTATAGGCTTGGGTCCACTCTGCGTAGAGCGGGTCAGTTGGAGGCGTTGCGTTTAGCTTTTTGCCGACTTCCCAATAGATCCAATAACAAGGCAGAACGGCAGCAACGATTTCAGCCAAGCTGCCACTATGAGCTACTGCGAGAAGATGCCGGGTGTAGGCCTGTGTGACGGGTGCGCGTTCGGTCTGGGCCAAGTCTTGTGGTGTGAGGCCGAGCTTGTCACTCCAGTTGGTGTGCAGGTTGCGTTCGACCTGGACCACGGTGGCCGCATGTTCGGCGAACATATGGAGTACATCTAAAGAGGCGGCCTTTGCTCCGCCTAGGCATAGGACACGGGCGAAATCCTGTAAGTACAGATAATCCTGCTGAACAAAAAAAAGAAAGCGCGGGCGGCTGAGCGTGCCGGCTCCGAGTTCTTTGATAAAAGGATGGGAAAAAATGGCCTCCCAGATGGGTCGCGCGGCGGTGCGTAAGGTGTGATGAAAGGTCTGCGACATGAAGAACTGTTCCCTTCCGTTATAGCGAACTAGGCCGAGAGCTGTTTCAAGGCTGGCAAGACTTCGCGATTAAAGAGTGTATCGTGAAGCGTCAGATGAAAGCACTCGACCCCAAGCTGATGAAACTCTTGTACACGTTGCAAGATGGTATCCGGACTGCCGATTAAGCCGCTGGCATAGCCTTCATTGGAGTCGAGCATGGCGAGCTTGTTCTCCTTGTCTGCCCACATGCCTTGCGCGCCGCTGACCCGCTTGCCTCGGCGTTCCAGTAGGGTCTCATCGACCGCATTTATCATCGTCGTGATTTCTGCCGCGGCTTCCGCATCCGTGCGCCGACACAGGGGGATGGAGTAGAGGGCAAAGCGGAGCTGGCGGCCGGTTTTTGCGGTCCGTTTGCGAACGGCCTCGATGATGCCGGCTATTTTTTCTGGGGAGCCGCCGTTTAAGAACATCCAGTCCGAATGGTGGGCGGCCATATTCATTGCCGCCTCGGATTGTCCGCCCTGAAACACCTCAAGCGAGCTGACTGGGCGCGGTTCAAGTCGCAGGCCATTGACCTGATAAAAGCGCCCGGCAAACGAAAACTCTTCGTGCGTCCAGGCGCCCCGCAGGATTTGGATGAACTCGCTCGTCCGGGCGTAGCGTTCATCGTGTTCGATGAGTTCGGCCCCGTACATTCCAAACTCGGCCTCATGCCAACCCGAGGTCACATTGATTGACCAACGGCCATGGGTGAGACGGTCAAGCGTAGCACTCCATTTCGCAATAGGGGCCGGCAGAAAAAATCCCGGATGAATGGCGGTAATCAAGTGGATGTGCGTAGTGTGTGCAGCATAGAAATCCGTCATCGCCAGGCAGTCGTATGAAGATCCCTCAATCTCCTCCCCCGTCCCCCACCAGCGTTGGGCAACGAGCAAGTAGTCAACGCCTAAGGCCTCAGCCTTCTGGACCGGGGAGAGTAAACGCTTCACCAGAGCAGGACCGGACCGGCCGGTATGGGTGAGTACCCCCTTTGGCTCCTCCCCTTTGGCTTTCCGTGTCAGGTCTGGAGCGGCAAGGGCGGTTGGGGCCCAGGTACATGTTTTGATGGCTGCCATAATCGATATGCTGTAAGTAAGGGGGGGCTCTGCCTGCCGTGCGTCACACAAATCGCAGCTCGGCATCGAGTACGCCGTCTTCATACTGGGCTACGATATACCCGCCCGCCGCAAAGGGACCGGCGTTCAGTATTTTTGTGCGTCCGATCATATCGACTCCTGGAGACTCATGGATATGACCCGTGATGCATAAGTGAGGCTGCTGTTCCGCGATGAATTGGCGGACGGCTGGGCTGCCAACCGGTCTTCCATCAGTGAGCCGGTCGAGCTTGGTCGCATAGGGTGGCGTATGACAGACCATAATATGACACGCGGCAGGCGGAATAGCGGCGACTGCTTGTTGCAGGACGTGCCACAGTACTTCATCCGTATACTCTAACGGGGTCTGGAACGGAGTCAGATTTGACCCCCCGCAGCCATAGATGGCGACGTCGCCATAGCACTGATGTTCCCCATGCAAGCTCACCCGTTCAGCCTGGAGAAATGGAATAGTCTCTGGCTGGTCCAGGTTGCCCGGTAGTGCCCGGACTGTCGGACAGTATGTTTGAGCGGTCCGAATCACGTGCCGGACGGCGTGCGGCCCCCCAAAGTTTGTCAGATCACCCGAGAGAAGAACCACATCAGCGCTCGTTAGCTCCAGGCTGATTGTTTCCATTTGCGCGGTGGCCATATGTATGTCGCCAAACGACACGATCTTCATGAAGGGCGCCTTGCGGAAAGAAAAGAAGGAGGTTCTTTTGGACTTGTAATGGATTCCGGTGTGAGGGTCAACGCATAGGCAAGAGGGTTTGCCCTGACACTGCTCTTGCAAAAGTCATCAGAATCAGGAAATACTACTGGGACCTCTGGAATATAGTGCGTTTATGCCGAAAAATATCAGATCGAAAGTGCTCGCTATTGGTCGTCCATTGCGAGTGGAGATTGAGCTTGATGGTGAATGGCTCGAACGCCTCCGTGGGATATTGCAGGGGATGGAGGAAGGAGAGGGTTCCTACCCACTTCATCGTTATCTCGAAGAACTCCTGGAAGCGGATATCGTCTACCGGGAAGGCGATGTGCGGCATCGTAGACGGTTTGTAGAACGAGAAGCGCTTATCCGCTGGGTCCGTGAACAACGGCTGTATGGCCAGACTCCACGCACCTCCGCGAATAAGCGTTAGTGGCGAGGGATAGTGACCGTTTCCTTGCCACGCTCGATACCTAGGCTTCCCGAATAGGATTGACATAATGCCCCATAGGCGGTCAATCACTCTCCGTGTATGAGCTTGGCCAATCTGCGTATAGTTCTTGTCCGGCCGAAATATTCCGGCAATATCGGCGCGACCGCACGGGCTATGCGGAACTGTGGGATTGATGAGTTACACCTCGTAAACCCGGACCCAATACAGCAGGATGTGGCTGCCGCGCTCGCAGTCCACGCCAAAGACGTTCTGGATACTATGCAGATACACCGGTCCCTTCGTGCGGCCGTCAGCCCCTGCGGTCTCGTTGTTGGGACAACGTGCCGAGCCGGCTTGTATCGAGAGGGCGCGGACGCTCTTGAGAGCCGTGCGCCCGAAATTGCAGCAAGCCTCAAAAGAAATCGTGTGGCGCTCGTTTTCGGCCCGGAAGACAGCGGATTGACCAATGAGGATTTACTCTGTTGCCACACATTACTGACGATCCCAACCGACCCTGGGTTTGCCTCACTGAATATTGCGCAGGCTGTCCTGCTGTGTTGCTATGCTGTTTTCCGCAGGGCACGGCATACAGCGGATGTTGATCCACCTGTATTAGCGCCTTCTGAGCGGCAGGAATTGATGTACGCAAAGCTCAAAGCTGCTCTCTTACAGGTCGGCTTTCTGCCCCAGGACAATCCTGACCACATCATGCTCGCCCTTCGTCGTATTTTTGGCAAAGCCGGCCTGGAAGATCGCGACGTCCGTATCCTGCTCGGCATTGCCCATCAAATCGAGTGGTATGCCAAAGGGGGATGGCAGCGCCGGGAACAGGCCGAGCATAGGTCGTCATGATGCACAGCGGCATACCACGTTGAGCGAAGGTTGAGCCAAGATTGGGCAAGAATTGAGCCAAGATAGTGGCTGAGATCATTTACTTACGGAAGATTATACAGGCTCGCCGTCGCGAGCAGGAGCAAGAGTCTGCAACTCGTTGTGTGGAGATTGTGGAGAAGAGTCTGCGTCACCACATAGAGGAGTTTGCGCACGCCCCGCCACAGGAGTGGGCGGTCCGCGCCACAAAGATTCGTAAGCTCGGGGAAGTATTGGAGTATTCAACAAACCTGGTCTAGACCACGATATCCATCTGTTTTCTTCAGGCCCGCCTATGTTTGTGTGAACGAGAAGAAAGGAACGGCATGGCAAAAGCAGCCCCACAATCTACGAGCAAAACAGCAGCAAAAAAGACGGTCGGAGCGAAAAAGACGGCAAGCCGTCCGCGGAAAAGTCCGGTCAGGAAACCTGCGGTCACGAATGATCCGTCGGTCCATGAAGCGATTCTGACATTACAGCAACGGCTCGAAACGTTGGAGGAAAAGCTTTCGCAGGGCTTGACTGCATTCGTGGCTGAGGTCGAGAAACTCCGCTCTGTGACCGACCCTCCTCGATCCGGCTTGACCGAGGAAGCTCTTGGATCTCTCTTCCAAGAGACGCTGCAGAAGAATATCGAGGAGCACATGGAACCAGTGACGACCACGCTCCGACGTATTGAAGAGCGGGTTGGTTTTATTGGGAATCGTTTGAAATCGTCAGGCGGAGGAGGGAAGAATAAGTCGTGGCGCCGGGAGCAGTCGCCAAATGCTCGTCCTAAAGGACCAAATCCCCCCCGCTCAGGGCAGAACCAAGGACAGGATTGGACGCCTCCATCGGCAGCCTCGGTCCAAGGGCATTTTGCACCGCGTCCAGTGAGTCTGGATCACTTGGCCCGGGAAGATGACGAATAGGGCGGGGTGTTGGCTGCGGAGAATATCGGAATGCTAGTCGACAGCGTGTGGGTCCGCTCGGAGCGCAATATCACGTAGAAAAGCGTTCAGCCTGCGTTTGTCTTTCTCCAGAGAAAGAAAGAACTGGGTGGCTTCGGGAAGATCCGGATCCCAAGAAATGGCCTGCTCGTTATACCGTTGGGCCAGGGCTTGGCCATCCTCAAGGTCGTGAATAACCCGGGACCAGTGATTGTGTCCTCCTTTTGGTGCAGCCTCTTCTGCACTACACTCGCCCTCCAACTCTACGATTTTATCCTGAATACGTTTTGTAATGCGCTCCTGCTCTTTTGCTGCAGTATGAAGTTGATCCGTGCCGGATTGATGGGGCGAAAGCTCTGCATGCGCGAGGATTTGCTGGGCGAGCTGTTTTTCTGCCCGATAGCTCATCACGAGTACTGGTAATAACTGGTGTGGATCTTTATGTTGTGGCTCTTCGGAGCCAACAAAGCGTTGCCAAAATCCCATAGTTTTCTCCCGGACCGGAAGTACCGTGCTGGGTATTCCTTGTCAAGGTCGGAAACTGTCCGGTTTCTTGCTTCCTTCTTTTTCGATGATAAGCTAGTATGATACATAATCGCAGCACGTATAAGAAGGAAGCATAATGGCACGTATTACGGTTGAAGACTGTCTCGCCCGGATCCCGAATCGATTTGAACTCGTTGTCGTCGCAGCGCAGAGAGCGAAAGATCTCCTCAAAGGAGCGCCGCCGCTGGTTGCCTCAGACAATAAAGAAGTGGTAACTGCCCTGCGTGAAATTGCTGATGGAAAAGTGTGGAAGGAGGGAGCCCAGGAAGCGATTGAAGAAGGGTAACGGAGTTCTCTTCTTTGCTTTTCGCTTTGCGATAGAGCTCTTATGAAACGTGTGGCAAAAGATAAAGATCCCGTTCCCGTTCTCGCCGAACCTGAACTCGCCGAATCTGTGCCGGTCGAGCAGAAAGAGGAGTCCGAACCGCCCATCGAAATCGGTGTCACCACCGCCGCCGAGACTGATAAGATGGAGACGGCTCTCATCCCCACAGATTCTCTCAGTCGTTACATGGCAGAGATCCGTCGCTATGCCCTGCTCTCCCCTGAAGAGGAGCACGAACTGGCGGTCCAGTATAAAGAGTACGGCGATGTTCAAGCCGCCTACCGGCTCGTCACCGCAAACTTACGCTTAGTGGTCATGATTGCCCGGAGATATCAGAGGGCATTTCAAAATCTGCTCGATTTAATCCAAGAGGGCAACGTTGGGCTTATGGATGCGGTTCGGAACTTTGACCCGTACCGGGGCGTCCGGTTTCCCTCCTATGCGGTCTGGTGGGTGCGGGCGTATATCATTCGTTACATTATGAATAATTGGCGTATGGTGAAGCTGGGTACGACCCAAGCCCAGCGCAAACTCTTTTTTAATCTGCAAAAAGAAAAAGAACGCCTGGAAGCCGAGGGGTTCTCTCCCGAGCCAAAGTTGCTCGCCGAAAAGCTGAGGGTGAAAGAACGTGAGGTCGTGGAGATGGAACAGCGCATGGCAGCGCGGGACCTGTCTGTTGATACGCCGATTAACGCGGGTGACGAGTCCGCAACGTTTCTCGACTTCCTCGCGGATCAGGGCTTAAATACAGAGGAAGAAGTCTCGGGGGCAGAGTCCCGACAGTTGATTCGTCACAAGCTCGCCGCCTTTGCCCGGACCTTGGAAGGCAAGGAGGACGTGATATTTAATCAGCGCCTCCTTGCCGAAGAGCCCCTGACGCTTCAGGACATTGGCGACCGGTACGGCATTAGCCGTGAGCGGGTGCGCCAACTCGAAAGCCGGCTCAAGAAAAAGTTAAAGGAATATTTAGTCCGCGAGCTGCCAGACCTGACGGATTTCAATGTTGGCCTGACTGATGCGAGGTAATTTTTCATATTGCCAGAGAGCAGAGAATCGGTTTATGGTGTGAACTGTGCAAGAACTCGATGCCGGCATCGTCATCATTGGAAACGAAATACTGTCCGGGAAGACGGTCGATACCAATTCGTCCTTCTTAGCAAAGGAGCTCCGACAGGTTGGAGTGACCCTGAAGCGGATCGTCGTGATTCCGGACGAACTCGATATTATCGCCGAGACGGTGCGCGATTTTCACCACCGGTTTGATATAGTCTTTACGTCAGGCGGTGTTGGCCCAACGCATGACGACATCACCATTGAAGGGGTGGCGCGAGCCTTGGACCGAAAGGTCATTCGCCATCCCGTGCTAGAGGGAAAATTACGAGCCTATCTCAATGGCCGGCCTGCAAATAGCGCCTATCTCAAGATGGCGGAAGCGCCCGAAGGGGCTGAGCTGATCGAAGACGGCGCAGTCCGCTTCCCTACAATCAAAGCAGAAAATGTGTATGTCCTGCCTGGTATCCCGGATATTTTTCAGCAGAAATTCTTCGCTCTCAAGAGTCGCTTCGCTGCTGATCCCTACTATCTCAAAGTGCTCTATACACGCGAATACGAGAGCGTGATTGCGGGGTTCCTGAATGAAACATTACGTGCGTATCCGGACTTGATGCTCGGGTCGTACCCGAAGAATAACGATCCTGAGTATCGGGTGAAAATTACCCTTGAATCGAAAGATAAACAGTACGTTGTGCAGGCTTTTCAACATTTGCTCACGTTGCTCCCCGAGGGGTGTGTGGTGAAAACAGAAGGATGAGGAGGATGTCATGGGAAAAACGTTATCTGTCATGCTGTGCGGAAGTGTGCTGGGGCTGATGCTGAATGCTCCGCCACCTGTGTCGGCCGCCTCCGACTATCTCGAAGATGCCGGAATCGGAACGGCGACCGTCGTCGCCAACGTGTTCTACATACCGGCCAAGCTGACGTATGCCACGCTGGGCGGCATTACCGGCGGTCTGGCCTATGTGCTGACCGGGTCCAATCTTGAGATCGCCGAACGGGTGTGGAAGCCGTCCATGGGCGGAGACTATATTGTAAAGCGGAAGCACATCCAGAGGGAGGAAACTCTCTACTTCAGCGCGCCTCACCCCCGGACGGCTGAGGGGGGCATCACGTCGGAGCCACTCCCGGCGTACTGACCCGTCCTGAAGAGTGTTGCATGAGCAGGATACGACTGGGCCTTGGCATCGGTGTGCTGGTGCTGCTTGGCCTGGGCGTGTGGGGAGGTGTCTCTTTCCAGCGGATGCGTACAGCGGCGCTGCAATGGGAGGGGCCGGTCGCGGAAATCCTCAGCGAACGGCTCGACAAGCGCGCCGATACCATGACGATGGAGTTCACCTCCCGACTCGATGCCCCGTTGGCCGACATCTGGCAGGCATTTTCCGAGCCGGAACGGAGCGCGGAGTTCAGCGAGACCATTCGCGTATCTCGCCTCCTTCAGGCTCAGGGCAACCGGAAACTCATCCTTTTTGAGATGGTCATGCTTGGCCAGCCACAGCGGCTGAGCATCCAGTTCACCTTTCTGCCCGCAGAAAACCGGGTCCGTATCCAGAGCATCGAAAGCCAGCTCAGCGACATTCAGGGCGAATACCGCTTCACGCCTTCGCCGGACGGAACCAAAACCCTACTGACCTACACCGGTACGCTGAGAGACAAGGTCAGCCTGCCGGTCCCTCTAGCCCTGCAAAAGAACGCCGCGCGTGAAAGCTTCGTCTCCACCGTACGTGCTTTGAAGAAGGGTGTGGAGAGTCAGAATACGGCTGACTCATAGCCCGGTAGCCGGATTATCATATCGAACGCGCGCGCAGTGACGCGCGCCAAGCCGTCGCACTTACTCTGAGGAGGGTGCGGCGGCGAGGACCTCCGCCTTATGTTCCCGCAGGAACTGCGCGACATCTTTTGAAGCGCGGAGCAGAATCTCGATATAGGCGACGTCGGCACTCGCTACGCCGGCCAGCGCGTGATGATAGGCACCCAGGGCGGCTATGAGGTCGGTCTGGCGGTCCGGGATTACTTCAAATTTTTCCGTCAGACAGGCGTTAATGCCTTCCGCCAACGCATCGAAGGTTTCCTGCTCGACGCCTTCGGTCGTCCCTGAGACCAACTCCTGCCAGAGCAGCTCGATGGCGTGCCGCGCAGGGTGATCGCGCCGTAGGCCGGCGCTGAGCTGGTAGAGTTGATTGGCGAGGGGCTGCCAGCGCGCGGGACGTTTGTGGGAGACTAAGGCGTTGGCCTTCAGCAAACGTGCATGGAAGACATTGAGACTATACTGTTCAGTTAAGAGACGAATAATCGTATCAAACTCATGTGAAGTGACGTGGGCCATGGTGTTCCTTTCTGACGGTATCCGGGCTCGGTTTGGTGACTCGTATGCCAGTAATCGCGCGATCATGACAAAAACCCGTGCCGCTCGCAATGCACTCGTTTTCTTGCCCCCCGTCCAGACTTGGTCTAAAGAAGAGAGAGCTGTGGTTGGACACTAAAAAAGAGAGGGAACAGGATGACGACAGACCACGAAAAAATTCTTGAAATTATCCGCTTAAAAGATCAGGCTCCGCTTGTCCTGGCGCGCGGTAAAACCGCCCTGCTGGTGATTGATATGCAGCGTTATTTTGTCAGCCCCCATTATCCGCTGATGCAAACCTTTGAGAAATTGGTCCCAGGGGTGAGCGCCGCCTACTGCGAGCGGGTCAATGCGTCTGTCATTCCCAATATCAAGCGTTTGCTGGACTGCTTTCGGGCCCGGCTGATGCCGGTTATGTACACTGCCATTGGCACCTGCTTGAAGGACGGTCAGGATTTGAATTCCATGTGGAAGGCGCTCGATCAGCTCAGCCTGGACACGATTGGTGAACGCATGTTTCCCGCGGTTGACGAGCCGAGCTGGCAGATTGATGACAGCGTCGCGCCGCAGCCGGGTGAACTGGTTGTGAATAAAACCTCGAGCGGGACCCTGAACTCGACCATGCTTGACCAAACGCTGCGCAATATGGGAATTGAATCGCTCTTGATCTGTGGGGTGACAACGGATGTGTGTGTCGAAACCACGGCCCGAGACGCGGCTGATCGGGGCTTTGACGTCACCATCGTCGAGGATGCCTGCACGGCCTTCAGTTCGGACCTGCACCGCGCGGCTCTCCAGGCCTTCAGCTACGCATTCGGCCGGGTGCGCAAGACGCACGAGTTAATGCATATCGTGAACACCGCAGAGGAAGTATGAAAGCACTGGTCTTTGCCAAGACAGCATCCAAAGATGCGCCTCCGGCCCCGGACTTTTTGCCCGGCCTGTCCAATCTCCAGTTACGCGAGGTGCCAACTCCCGATCTGCCCAATGAACGCTGGGTGGTGGTCAAGAGCAAAATCTCCGGCATCTGTGGCAGTGATCTTGGCTTTTTGCAGTGGAAGCCTATGCCGGCGGCAGAGCCGTATTTCGAGCTGCCTATGATTCCCGGCCACGAACTGTTCGGTGAAGTAGCTGCGGTGGGCAAGCGCGTTCGCGGGCTCCATGTGGGCCAACGAGTGACTATCGATCCCACGCTCGGCTGTCGTGAGCGTGGCTTTCGGAAGCTGTGTCCGCAGTGCCGAAACGGCAACCCTGGGATTTGTGAACATATCGCTGAGGGGCTACTTCGTCCCGGGCTGTTAATTGGTATTTGTCCCGACACCGGCGGCGGCTGGGGTGAATACTTTGTTGCCCCCGCGCACCGTCTGACCCCCTTGCCGGATGCGATTGATGATGATGAGGCCTCGCTGATTGAACCGTTTGCCGTGTGTCTTCGTGCGGTTCTCAATAATCCGCCGCGACGCAAAGAACTGGTGGTTGTCATCGGCGCGGGGACTATTGGTCTCATGAATATCGCCGCGCTCAAGGCTATTGAGCCGTCCTGTCGGGTGGCATGTATCGCCAAGTACCCGTTTCAGGCCAGACTGGCGCGCACACTTGGTGCCGATCACATTATTGATGCCCAGAAGCATGATGTCATGGCCCAGGTGGGTGAACTGGCCCAAACCAAGGTCTATCCGCTCTCCGGCGGTGGTGCGGTTTTGGCCGGTGGGGTGCGGCTGGTGTACGATACAATCACCAACTCAGTGACGTTAAACCAGGCCCTCCGCATGGCGCAAGGCAAGGGGGCGGTTATTGTGCTCGGTTTGGCCGCCATGCCCGAAGGCGTTGACTGGACGCCGACCTGGATGAAAGAAATTTCCATCGTTGGCAGTCTGACCTATGGGGCTGAGACGTTTCGGGGCAAACGTCAGGATACGTTTGTTCGAGCGGTTGAACTACTGAAGCGCCGGCGGGCGGACCTGCGCGCGGTCCGTCCGCGCAAATATCCGCTTGAGCAGTTTCGACAGGCGCTGACCGAAGCCGCCAGCAAAAAGACTTCGGGGGCGGTCAAGGTGTCGTTTGTGCCCTGACCGCCCCCGAAAGGAAGAGAGATTCTACCGGCGTTTATTGCAGGGCTGCCATCAACGGGGCAATTGTGCCGCTATCAAAATAATCGCACCATGTGGTGATTTTGCCGTCGGTGATGGTAAAGACGCCGAGGACAGGCAGCAGCACCTGAACGTCCCCTTTGACCCAGGTCTCCAGGCGCTCATTGGTGACGACATCGCCGGATGAGGCCGTGTGGGTGATCTCCATCTTTTGGAGTAAGTTTGCGCCGACAAAAGGATCAAGGACCTCACGCACACCGGCATGGCCGGTCACCGGAGCCCAAGGCATGTTGTGGTACAACACGTCCGCTGACAGATAGGACACCACCTTGCCCATATCTCCACCGCCCAATGCATGACAGAATTCAGTCACGAGCTGTTCATTTTCAGCGCTCATACGTTCTCCTTTTTCTCCTCTGCTGGTGTCTCGCTAGCATAGGGGCGTATTGGCTGCAAGCGTGAGTACATGTTGCGATATGCTCTTTTGCGTATAAAAATATGCGCCTCCTTGGTGTGTGTATTGCACTGGGCGGGCTGATTGTGCAAAACATGTCTGGCGGCTACCTCTTGGCAACCGGTGGAACCGGCCCCTTGCCTGTCTTTTTTTATGCGTGAGCGCGACCTCCTGGCTTTAGAGTTCGACAAAGTCCTTCAGCTTCTGGCCGACTGCGCCTTGTCGTCCGCTGGTCAGGAAGCCTGCCTGGCCCTCCGGCCACAGATTGCCGAGCCGTTGGTCAGAGAAGACAGCGAGCGAACGTGGCAGTGCTTTCGTGTCGTGGAAGAACGCCTGAGCCTGCCGCTTGGAGCGTTCCCTGATATTCGTCCGACGTTTGAGTGGGCTGACCACGGAGGCGCTGCGCTTGAGGGACAAAAGCTCCTCGACATCCTGGCCGTTGTGACACGCTCCCGACTCCTTGCCACGTTTTTCCGCCGAGATGCAGCCGGGTTCGACCGTCTGAGGGGGTATGCCGGCCGTCTCCCAGCTTTGCCCGACCTGGAGGCTGCCTTGCAGCGCTGTCTGGACGAGAACGGGACACTCAAAGACGCGGCAAGTCCGACCCTCCGTTCACTGCGGCGTCAGGTCCACGCCCTGGCAGACGACATTGAACAACGCCTCCAACGCACCCTGCGCTCAAGCGAAGCCAAGGATACCGTGACTGACCATTTTGTCACGATTCGGAATAACCGTTTTGTCATTCCCGTCCGGCCAAATTTTCAGGCTCGTTTACCGGGGATCGTACAGGATCGTTCTGGGTCGGGCGAAACGGTGTTCATCGAACCGCTGTTTGCGGTCGAACTCAATAACAGGCTGCTGCTCGCGCAGAAAGAAGTGACGGCTGAGGAACACCGGATTCTGAGCTGGCTGACTGCTCTTGTTCGGGAGCATCTCGATCAGCTCAAGCAGGCGTTTGCAACCTTGACGGAAATCGATGTCCTCCACGCCAAGGTTGTTTTTGCCCACAAATACGGCGCAACACAGCCACACTTTGGCTCGGCCATCCAACTGCGTTGTGCGAAGCATCCGTTGCTGACGGCCTCGAACAAATCGGTTGTCCCCATCGATTTGATCCTGCCGAACGATAAACGGGGGCTTATTATTACTGGTCCGAACACGGGTGGAAAAACGGTTGCCCTGAAAACCTTGGGCCTCATATGCCTCATGGCGCAGACCGGCTTTTTGATCCCGACAGACGAAGCCAATGAGCTGCCTGTCTTTCGGAGTGTGTTTGCCGACATTGGTGATGCCCAGTCCCTGGAGCAGAGCTTATCCACCTTCTCGGCCCATATTACCAATGTCCGTGAGATCCTTGCCGCCCTGTCAGAGCCCGCGCTGATACTCCTTGACGAACCCGGTGGCGGAACAGACCCGGCCGAAGGGGGCGCCTTGGCCAATGGGCTGCTCACCTTTTTGAAAGAACGCCACGTGGCACTTGCGGTTGCCACTCATCTGAATCCGGTCAAACTCTTTACCATGGTGGACGGGAGCTATCAGATTGCGGCGGTCGCTTTTGACTTGGATACCCTCCAGCCGCGGTATCAACTCCAATACGACGTGATAGGCCAGAGCCTCGGGCTGCCCATGGCCCGTCGCCTCGGTTTACCGGAAGAAGTATGTAGGGCGGCAGAAGCGACATTGTCTGGTGAGGCCCGTCAGTTTTCTGAAGCGCTGGCCCGGCTCGAAGCATCCTCTGCCACGCTGGAGCGCGAACGGACCCGGATACAGGCGGAACGTGAACAGCTGACCGCCCTGCGTATGCGCCAACAGCAACTCCTTGCCGAAGCCGAGGAAAAACGCCGCCAGGTCTGGCAGGACGAGGTGCGCGAAGCCAAGCTGCTGGTCCGACAGGTACGTGCGGAAGGCCGCGAGGTCGTCGCGCAGCTCCGCAAAAACCTACAGACGCCGCGGGTCTCGCCCGGCACCGCCCGCCGAGACCTTGCGCAGTTCTTGCATGAGCAGGAAAAGGGGATCAAAGCAAAAGAGCAGCTATTCCAGACCGAGACGGTCTCCGATACGCCCCCGCCCCAGATTGGAGATGAAGTCGAGATCCGCAATGGGAAAATTCAGGGAACCCTACTGACGATCAACGCCACCAAAGCCCGGATTCGTCGAGGTGGAATGACGTTTGAAGTTCCCACCGCCCAAATCGCTCCAGTTCACGGTGCGTCCAAGCGCAAACAGGCGCCGAGCGTTCGTGTTGCAGTAGAACGCTCGGCGTCAAGTCGGCCTGAAATCAATTTACTCGGCCTCCGGGTTCGGGAGGCGCTGCCTCGGCTGGAAGTCTTCCTGGATCGGGCCATCCTCAGTAATCAGCCGTCGGTTCGTATCGTGCATGGTATGGGAACCGGTGCGTTGAGGCGGGCGATACGAGAGTATCTATCCGATTCGCCCTACTGCGCATCCTTTGACGAAGCTCCTCGAAGTGAAGGGGGCGGGGGTGCCACTGTGGCGGAACTCTCCTCATGAAAGTCTCTACTCGCGACGCCTTAGCCGACCTGCTGCTTGAAGCCTTGGACGATGCTGCGACAGCCGCCACGTTGCGCCGGCTTGTCGCCTACGCACGAACGTGCGAGGCGGGGCCTCACCCGCTGGCGATGGATGCGGTGCTGCGGTCTGCGCTCACTCCGGAGTTTGATTCAGAGTGGCAAGCCATCAGAGCCAAACTCCTTCAATATGGGGCAGCCCTGGACGCTTGGTCCGGGGCGCCCGGAACCTTAGCTCTTGATGGTGTCCTGCAGAAAAGTGTTGTGCTCTTTAACCATCAGCTCTTCTTTGAAGTGCATGAAGTCCTGGAACCGCAGTGGATGCAAGAGCAGGGCGAGGTCAAAATATTCCTGCAAGGGCTGATTCAGATTGCCGTCGCGTTCTATCATCTCGGACGTGGCAACCTGGCGGGAACCCGCTCTCTTCTGCAGGAGGGGCTGATAAAGATATCCCCACACTCACCCACATGTCTTGGTATTGAATTACAGGATTTTATTGCCGGGCTTGAAGTATGCCGGGAGGTGGTATCAGGTCTGAGTCCTGATACGTTCAAGCAGTTTTCCATGGACTTGATTCCCCGGATGCAGCTCATAGCGTAATCGTTCTCCACTGATGCACTGTCATGCAAGTTGATCGGCTCATTATCACGGCCCGAGTACAGGCCGTCCGGGGCACGCTTTCGAGTGCCGCACTTGTGAAGGGTATTGCGGACGGAACGTGTGGTGCCCCGGACAGTATTCTCCTGGCAACGGGCGAAGTCGGAGCCGGAGAGAGGTGTGTTCAAGCGGTCGAGGCGCTTCGGCAGCACGGCATTGTCGGCGTTATTGCGCCAGCCTTTTCCTGGCCGTTCTTTCGGCTCTGCCTCCATACCGGTCTGCCGCCTCTGACCCTCTGGGAAGCAGGTGAAATTCGGACTGGCGATCGGTTACGGATCGATGTGAATATCCGCATAGTGAAAGCCATGAGCGCCGGTACTCGGTATCCGATTCGGGACCTGTCTGAGCTCCATATCGAGATTCTGGCCTGTGGCGGGATGGAAGGCTATGTGCGGGCGCGGCTGGCGGAACAGCACCTGGCGGCCTCCTCGGCGGACAGGTAGGGACGCGGGAACCTCGCCCCGGCGACCGGCGGCCACTCCTCCCCTGAATGAGCTTGAACGAGCTTGAACGAGCTTGAACGAGCCGGTCGTATTCTCCCTTTTCCCTCTTCCTTGCGACTGGTAGCATACGCTCAGGGGCTACTGATATGCGACGCATTCGAGACCTGCGGAAATATGAGCTACCAGACTCTTTGCTTGAAATCTGGGAACACCAGCAGGGCGAATTTCTTTTACCCGTGCAGGAAATTGCGGTGCAGCGCTACGGGCTCTTTGACGGCCGCAGCCTCGTTATCTCCTCTCCGACGTCATCCGGCAAAACGTTTGTGGGCGAAATGGCGGCGATGCGCGCCGCCTTTGCCGGCCAGCGCGTACTCTATTTGACGCCGCTGCGCGCGCTGGCGGAAGAAAAATATGAAACGTTTCGGGCGCGTTATGGAACGTATGGCGTAAAGGTAGTGGTGGCGACGCGTGATAGACGCGAGTTTGATCAAGACATTGAACGCGGCGACTTCCAGCTGGCTGTTCTGGTGTATGAAAAACTCGCCCAGCTTCTTGTCCGCCATCCGCATGTGCTGCGGACCGTCGCCCTCGTAGTGGTGGATGAGCTTCAGATGCTGGGCGATCCGGAACGGGGCTCCGGGCTTGAACTGACGTTGACAAAACTCCTCAGTTCAGCGCCGCGTCCGCAGCTTCTGGGACTCTCCGCTGTCCTCCGCGAGGCTGAGCAGGTCGCTGAATGGTTGGGTGCCGATCTCCTCTTACAGGATGAACGGCCGGTTGAACTCTACCGTGGCGTGGCGCTCGGTGACCGTTTTCGCTACCGCACCTATAACACGGGCGAAGAAGGCGAGGAGCAACTGGCTTGTATCGAGTCAGACGACCCGCACGAAATTTTATTTGCTCACGTCAAGCATCTTGCACAGCGGGGAGAGCAAATCCTTATCTTTCTGAAAGGCAAACGTGATACTGTCCGGTGCGCCTTGGAACTGGCTGAAGAATCCGAGTTGCCGCCGTCACCCGCCGCGCTGGCGGCGCTCGAACCGCTCGAAGAAACGTCCCTCAAGACACAGTTGCGGGAGGCCCTTGGTGGTGGTGTGGCGTTTCACCATGCCGACCTGACCTCAGCCGAGCGTGGGATTGTTGAGTCAGCCTACCGCCAGGGCGAAGTGCGGGTCATCGCGTGTACCACAACACTGGCCTTTGGGGTGAATCTGCCGGCCTCTACGGTGTTCATCGAAGCAGTCAAATGGGACATGGATAAGCGGACGGGCACGGCGATCGAAGTCCCGCTCTCCTGGGCCGAATATGAAAATATCTCCGGTCGGGCCGGACGGCTCGGATTTCACGAAGGATTTGGCCGGTCCATCCTGATTGCCACCAATCAGTTCCAAGCTGACTTATTGTGGCGAGGCTATGTCATGGGCGAGCAAGAGCAGTTTACGCCGGCACCGGGCCAGACCGGACTCGCGGATCGTATCCTCAATCTGATCGTTTCCAAAATCTGCCTTTCGACCGATGAACTCCACGCTTTTTTGGGCCTGACCTATCTCGGATTTCAGCGGCGCGGCAATACCGTTCATGTCCCGAACCTTGCCCCGAACCTTGCCCCGAACCTTGCCCCGGACGAAGCAGAGCAGGCGCTGAACGTTCTCATGAAGGCTCAGCTTATCAATCGCAGTGAGGACGGGCGGCTGGAAGCGTCAACGCTGGGAGAGGTTGCCGCCCGCAAAGGCATACGCGCCGCAACCGCGGTGAAACTGGCGCGCTTCTTTGAGTCCGCCCAGGGACGCGACGTGCCCGAGCTTGAACTCTTTTATGCTCTGAGCCTGACCGAAGACGGCCAAAAAATGCAGATTCCTTTGTCGTCTGCCGAACACCGAGGCCGGGGATACGAAAGCAAAGTGGGCGAGTGGATACGCGAACGAGGCTATGAGCCGGGCGACGATCTCCGGAAACTCCTCAACGCCCGCATGCTGCCGACAACCCAAGAGGCTCGGTCGGCAAAGCTTTCGCTGCTGCTGCTGGGCTGGATTAATGGGGATGGGTTGTCGTCTTTGGAAAACCGCTGCCAATGCTACGCCGGAACTATCCTCACCCTGGCGGATGAAGTCAGCTGGCTTGTGGATGCCGCGGCAGAGATTGCCGAGGTCATGGGTTGGGCTCCGGCCAAACAATTGTCTGAACTCGCAGAACGGGCGCGATTTGGTGTTGATCCGTCGAGCTTGGAGTTGGCGCGGGCGCACCTGCCCGGTCTCAACCGTGAAGAAGTACAGGCGCTGGTGTCTGCTGGTTTCGATTCGCCGCGGGCTGTGCGCGAAGCGCCCCCGGAAGTCCTGGAGCCATACTTGTCGCCGAAGCAAATTGAGTCGCTCCGCACGTGCTGAGCGGCTCTTCCGTAATCCTGGACAGAGCTGCATTCTATGACTATCCCTTCGACTATCCCTTCGATCCCTTCGACTATCCCTTCGACTATCCCTTCGACTATCCCTTCTGTCGTTTTGGAACTGGCCCTCCAGACCCTGGAAGCCGAATCAGTTGCTCCTGATAGCCTGGTGTCCTTTCGTGCGACGCTGAATACAACCGAGCCGGTCGCTGAGGCGAATCGCTTACACTGGTATGCGAATGAGCAGGTCTGCATAGAACGTTCTACTTACGGAACGCTCACCTTCTTTTTGCCTGCCGGAGGCGCGAGTGCATCTCCACGTCGTCTGGGGACCTTTGATCGCCATGGACGTTTACTCTCACTTTTTTTCTATTCCGCTGACGGTCTGGTGCAGAAGTTTAAGGTGCGCAATGTAGACGGCCACTTTCTCGGTGTCGTACGAGGCGCCGCCTCTCATCTGGGCTGGGGCAGGTCTGACGTTATTGGGGCGTTGGCAGGTGAGGGCGGCTTTGAGATGGCCCGGACACTCACCTTCTTCCGCTCAGTCTCGTATGAAGACTTGGATACCTTGCCGCCATTAGATGACCCGATGTGCCTCCCGCCCGGTGGCGGGGCAACCATCTTAAACGTGCTTGCGCGGTTGGGGCAGGACCAGGAAAAACAAACGCTCCGCTATTGCGGGCCGTATCCCAGCGATCAGCTCTTTTTTACCCTTCGAGAGTCGTTCACCTGTGGTGGCGAGGTCGGGGCCAATCGTGAACGTTTCACCCAAGAGGCAGAGGCGGCAGCCCTCCACATGACTATGGTTGAGGCCGCAGTAGACTGGCAGCCCGCGCCGCACGAACGGTTTTATCCAGCCGCGCACACGTGTGCGCAACTGCGGAACGGAGTCGAAAAAGTCTACGATCACGGCCATACCTATTACCGGCCCGACCTTGTGGCCGAAGCCCATCGGCTCCGCGTGCTCCAGACTGAGGAGGGTCAACACCGCTATATCGCCAGCTTGACCATATTGGGACAAGCGCTTGAGGATCACCTTATCCTGGATGAACAAGGAGAGATTCTCGAACGCCTCCCGAACCCCTCGCGGCGTTCTCTGCGTGGCGACCCAGTCCTCTCCCCGGACTGGAAGGCAGCGCTTGTTCGTCTGATTGCAGCAGAAAGCACATCGCTGCTGCACATCGCGC
This sequence comes from Binatia bacterium, assembly GCA_963664395.2. Taxonomy (GTDB): domain Bacteria; phylum Desulfobacterota; class Binatia; order Bin18; family Bin18; genus Bin18. The sequence goes on from OY761159.2 coordinate 2,740,060, forward strand.
TGTGGCCGGTGATGGATGAGCTGACCATCATGTGGGGCACGGTGAATAAAGAACTGTGGGCGCTGAGTGGCAATGAACTCGTTTTGCACGCGGGCATGATCGCTGTCCATCGGGAGATGCAGAGCCGGGCAAACAGCGCGGGCGAAAAACTCTTGCTCGCCGCCCGGTTTCTGTCCGAATTAGCTCGGCTGATTGGTCCCTTGATTCGCAGCCGCGCCCAAGCCCAATTAGCCAGCCTCTCGCCGGCTGACCAGAATGTGGCGCTGCTGTTCGCTGCCCCGGACACGCCAGGGCTGTCGGATAACGAACTGCGGGCGTTTCTGATGGGTCTCGCGCAGGGAGAAGAACTGCCGCTGGTGGTAGAATAAAGGGCAGCATTTACGCCAAATGCGAGAGAAGGAGCGGCAAGAAGAGCACCCTGGAATGGTTTCAGTTAGCCATTGGCAGCGGCTTATTTATCTCACTCGCTGTCCTGACCTGGGGGTCACTCGGCACTCGCGGCGGGATAGCGGCCTATAGTCTTTGCCGCTCTGACCGTCTGGCAGTGGGCGGTCACAATTCTATTGATATCCCGCGCGTAGCCGCCGCCTAAGGTCACAACAAGCGGTATGCCTGCCCGCCGGGCGAATGCGCACACGAACCGATCCCGTTCCCCAACCCCGGCCATCGACAGCGCCAGTTTTCCGAACCGGTCGCCCCGGAGCACATCCACTCCAGCCTGGTACAGGATCAGGTCTGGTCTGGCTTGTTGGAGTAGTACAGGCAGGCTTTCTTCCAACAAACCTAAATACTGCTCGTCCGTCGTTCCATCCGGCAGCGCGATATCCCACGAACTCTGTTCTTTGTGGGCTGGGTAGTTATTTTCTCCGTGCATGGAAAAGGTGAAGGTATCAGGGTCGGTCTGACACAACGCAGCCGTGCCATTCCCTTGATGCACATCGAGATCAATAATCAGGGCACGGCTGATACATCCATCCGCGCGTAGCCGCCGCAGGACAATGACCAGGTCGTTAAAAACACAGTAGCCCTCGCCGTGGTCGGCAAACGCGTGATGGGTGCCTCCGGCGAGATTAGCCGCAATCCCATCTCTGAGTGCTGCCCGGGCTGCTCCAAGCGTTCCGCCAATTACGGCAAACGCGCGGTGGACGAGTTCCTGGGACCACGGCAAGCCGAGGCGGAGCATGGCCTTGCGCTCCAACGTCCCGTTGATAAAGGCGTGGACATACGCCGGCGTATGCACGCGAAGAATATCTCCGGGGGCTATCGGCTGCGGCTCAACGATTACATCCGGAGTGAGGATGCCCTCGGCCAGTAGCCGTTCCGGGACCAGGCGATATTTATCCATGGGATAGGAGTGATTGCCCATGGGCGCAGTGTAGCGAGCGGAAGTAAAGGCGTGCATAACGAGTCACAAGTCGACTTTCCGCGGCTTATCGTCTCTTCATTGCATCAATCAGCGCTTGGACATGTGTCACCTGTACGACACGCCACAGACCTTCGGGGGTATAACGGAGTCCGATTTCAATCTCTTCGCCGTTTCTGAGTGGGACTGGAAAGTAACGCACCTGCTCACGCGTTTCTCCGCCGACCAGCGCTCCAACGACTGCAATCGTCGGGATCTGCGGCAGTTCCTGATCCGGGTTTTGAAACGCTTGTCGTACGGCAAACGTTACTCCTGCCTGGGCGATATCCTGGGCATTCCGAGCCAGACTCCTGAGCCCCTTTTGCAGGAGATTGGCCAGTGAGCCCTGCGACGGTGAATCCTGCTGTTGCGGGACATCCGGTGAGCCGTGCCCCAACTCCTCAAGGGCATGGCCGACAACACTGCCAATATCGACATACTGCGTAAAGGTCTCATAGTTGCGCGTCTTGAGAGATTGTTGGATTTGATAGACGGAATAGGAGGCTGTCTGCATCCAGGCGTAGACTCCACCCAGCCCGAGAAGAACAGAAATCACGATCACTCGCAAGCTTTTCATGTACGCCATCATACGTGAGGAATATCCGGTACGGAATGTGGGGCGCGGATGAAGTCTGACGAGGGCAGGATGTGTGATCGCTTGACAGGCGTGAGGACGAGGGCCACAATCCGCACGCTGCATGATGGAGCGAAGTTAAGATGGAGCGAAGTAATATGCAAACCATAGGCATTCTCTACCCCGGTGATATGGGCCATAATGTCGGGCGTGTGCTGAAAGAAGACGGCTTTTCAGTCGTGACGACGCTACTCGGTCGGAGCGAGCGGACGCGACAGCTCAGCACCCAAGCCGCGCTAACCGAGCTCGATTCCATGGCGGCAGTCGTTGAGCAGGCGGATATCGTCCTCTCAATTATTCCCCCAACGGCAGCACGAACCGTCTCGCACGATTTTGCAAATGCCGTCCGGCAGGTGAACCGGACGCCGTTATTTATCGACGCGAATGCCGTGTCGCCGCTGACCGTTTGCCAGGTCGGTGAGACTATTCGCGCAGCGGGATGTAACTTTCTGGATGCCTGCATTATCGGTCCGGCCCGGGATGTGCGGGGCCGCTGCACGTTTTATGTCAGCGGTCCGCGGGCCGAATTGTTTGAGTCGGCTCTTGGACACTCGCTCCGCACCCACCTTTTGGGCGACACGATAGGCCAAGCCTCTGCCTTTAAGATGTTGTTCTCCGGCCTCAACAAAGGATTGGTTGCCGTGTTGAGTGAACTGACGGTGGCGGCACAGGAATATGGTTTCCTGGATGAGCTGCTCGCCTGTTACATCGAGCTTTTTCCGGGCGTCATGCAGTCGCTGGAATGGCTCGTGCCGACCTATCCCTTTCATGCCGCCAGACGGGCTGAAGAAATGCGTGAACTGGCCGAGACGCTCGAACACGTGCAATCTTCCTCAGTCATGGCGCGAGGGACTCAGCAGACTTTGACTGAGATTGGCCAGCTCAACCTGGCTGAGCGGTTCCCGGAGCATGGAGAGCAGGACTGGACCATGCGTCAAGTCCTTGACGCTCTCGGCCAATGTGGCGCGCTGAAACGGAGTTCCTGATACTGTCCGTATTCCACTATAACTGTCCGGGCGCATAGAGTTCGGGCTTGTGTCTGTGGCTCGTTTCTGCTTGACACGCAGAGGGCATCAGGCTAGAAGACGCTTAAATGTTCCAATAATGAACGCTTGAGTAAAGCTAAAAAATAAGGAGCCTCCCATGTCATACACGCATACCGTGCAGGCAACCTCCGATGCAATTTTCACGCAACTGCTTGATGTCCAAGACCAGGACATGCGCAATCTGTACGAGAAGGCCAAACGTGACCAATGGAATGCCTCGACTGACATTGACTGGGACAACGGGGGCGACCCGGATTGTGGTATTTTACCCGACGGCTTGATTGACATTTACGGTACAAAATACTGGGACAAGCTGGACGACAAGCATCGACTCGACCTCAATCGGCACTTCTCCGCCTGGCGGATCAGCCAGCTCATGTACGGTGAGCAATTTGCCTTAATGGTCTGTGGTCAGATTGCCAATGTGGTTCCGGGTATCGACTCGAAGTTTTTTATGGCCACTCAGGTCGCTGATGAGGCCCGCCACTCAGAGGTGCTGGCCCGCTATCTGTACGACAAAGTCGGTGTGACGTATCCGCTGACCGCGAACTTAAAGAATCTGTTCGACCATATCCTGGCCATGCCGCAGTGGTATCTCAAGACCGTGGGCACCCAACTCGTGGCGGAAACATTGGCCGTGTCACTGTTTCGGATGCTGGCAGACCACAGCCCGGACCCGTTAATCAGCCAGATCTGTCGCCGCATCCTCTCTGACGAGTCTCGTCACATGGGTTTCGGGATGCTCAGTCTGCCCGACCAAATACAGGAGTTGTCGGAGAAAGAGCTCGAAGAAGTCGAAGACTTTGCCTGCGAAGCAACCGCCGGACTCCTGCAGGGACAATTCCCCAGAGAAGCGTATGAAGCAGTTGGCTTTACCAAGGCCGAGGTCGAAGACATCCGAACCATGCGCCACAAAGTTGCCAAAAAGAACGAATATGTTGCGTTTCGGACCTTCTTTAAGAAAGATTTTCATGCCGCCTTGTGGAGCAATATGGGGAAAGTCGGCCTGCTGAGTGAGCGGGCGATTGAGAAGCTCGGAACGATGGGCATTGCCGCTCCACAGGAACAGCAGCGAGAGCAAGCCGCAGCGTAAGGGCGGACATGTAGGGGCGAGTTTCAAACCCGCCCCTACCAATCGCACAGGCAAAAGGAGGGGCTATCATGGGTGAATTTGTTGAGGTTGCACAGGCCAGAACACTGTCCGGGTTGCGACTCGTGCTGTCGCTCGGTGTGCCGGGTCCGTGGAGTGAGGCCGCCAAGGGCATTCTGTACGTCAAAAAAATTCCCTATGTGCGCGTCCGTCAGGAAATCGGCGGCGCCAACACGGAGCTGACCGAATGGACCGCGCAAGCGACCGCACCGGTTACGGTCTGGAACGATGAACCGCCGCGCTCAACCTGGATAGAGCAGCTCCTTTTGGCCGAGCGCCTGCAACCGACGCCGGCCTTGATACCGGACAATATCGAGGACCGGATGCTGATGTTCGGCTATTGCAACGAGCTGTGCGGCGAGCATGGCTACGGCTGGTCAAAACGCCTGATGCTGCTCAATCCGATCCTGACCAACGCCGACGCGGAAGAATCGGCGCGGGCCTTCGCCTCTCATCTGGGCAATAAATACGGGTATGAGCGAGCGGAAGCAGAGGCGGCGCCGGCTCGGGTAGCCGAAATTCTGAAAACCCTCAGCACCCGCTTGGAGCAACAGCACAAAAATGGCAGTAAGTTTTTTATTGGAGACCAGTTATCCGCCCTGGACATTTACTGGTCAACATTTGCCGCCCTCATCCAACCGCTGCCGCACGAACTGTGCCCGATGCCCGCTGCCTTTCGGACTATGTACACCAATACCGACCCGGTCGTGCAAGCCGCGGTGAAGCCGATACTGCTCGAACACCGCGACTTCGTCTATCACGAATACCTTGAGCTGCCGATTGATTTGTAGGCCGATTTCGCAAGAAGCTGGCAGCGAAAGGGGTGACCTTATGGCCGTCAGCCAGACCAATGCCCACAAGAAGGTGGATAAGATATTGCAAAAGCTGAACACGCTGGAAAACAACGACAAGGCGTTGGCCAAGCAGACCAACTATCTGGCGCAACTGGTGGTGCTGGCCAAGCAGGACTCTGCTCGCCAGCATCAGGAATCACAGGCCATGCTGCGAGAAATGGGGCAAATGCTCCCGGAAATGAAGCAGTCCTCTGACCGGACAGAAGAACGGGTGGCGACCATTTTAGCCGAGACGAGGCAGCACTGAAGCCGTTACTCCATCCCCCATTCTGGGGGTGACTCCGGGAGGGCTAGTGGGCATAATGCCCAAAAACAATTTTCCTGAGAGGAACTTCCATGTTCTTTTTACTTCGTCTTTGCTTTTGGCTTGTCATCTTTCTCCCGTCTCTGGTTCATACTGAAGTGCTGGAGAATCCGGGTAACGATAATTCTTATTCTGGCATTGGGGCCATCTCGGGCTGGAAGTGTGAAGCCAACGGACCGCTCACCGTCCGCTTTTACGATGAGGACATGATGCCCATTAGTGACTTTATTCCTCTGGCCTATCTCAATGAGCGCTCCGACACCGCCGAGGTCTGCGGAGATACAAACAACGGCTTTGTCGCTATCTGGAACTGGGGAATACTCGGTGATGGGACCCATACCGCCGTGGCTTACGATAGTGAGGAGGAGTTTGCGCAGAGTACATTTAAGGTGACAACCCTGGGAGAAGAATTTGTGGAGGGAGCGCGTGCCAACGTCAGTGTCCCAGATTTCCCCGTCCCAGGAGAAACCGCTCACTTTGTCTGGAACGAAGGGACGCAACACCTGGAAGTCGACTACCTCAGCGCGACTGCTCCATCACTTACGCAGAGTCCTAATGATCTCCTCGGAACGTGGCGATTTACCACAACGTACAGGGGTGAAGAACACACAGACAACAGGGGTAAAGAACACACGGATGACTGGATGTTCTCCAGTATAGGAACAACGCCTGATGTCGTTCCTATTGCTATAGGTCTCGCAGAATCACGATATCCTGCCCAAGGCGGATATATCCAAGATGTTGCCCCGGACCTGAACTGTAAATATGACTATGTAGTCTACTGGGTATCTTCACTTTCCTGCAATATTCTGGCCTTTAATCTCGCATCATCAACGAGAGGAGACGGGATTCGTGCATTCGCACGACCCGATGTACTGCGATATTTTTACAATTCTCATTCTCGACAAATCGATAGAGGAGGAAAATGGCGAGCGCTGACAAACGCTCCAAATGCCTCGGCCATCGATGCTTTAACCACCATAGAAGAAGTGAAGGAAAAGGTCTGGCATTTTACCCTCTCCTATCAGGATGCCGCAGGTGTAGGTCACGATTCGTATTATGATGCAATCGCTGCAACAGATTACAGCATAATCCCCGAGACAGATTATAGAAAATGGATAATCGATATCGGAAAGGTGCGGCTGGAGTGGGATATTGTAGCAGCCAACAAGAGTATCATCACAAATGAAGATGGTACGACGCATACGCGTCTCGCTATCAATGTCAGGCCGGGGGCAAGAGTGCGAAATAATATGGATGGCTTACCCTTCTCGCCGCTTGATCTGGACCAAAAAATACGCGAAGCCATGTCCGTGGTCCAGGTAATCGAACCTTATTCGTGCGGACCATATGTGATATATAGTCCTGAGAACGATGCCATTAGTTCTGAGAACAACGTCATAACAACAGTGGTCCGTACCCGCTCCCCTCGGCTGGTCAGTAGGGCAGAACCGCAGGACGGAGACGCCCTGCTCAGGGCAGTGGAAGAAGTGTGCGAATAATAGGACGGTGAATTCATACCTGAACAGGCAGGTGTAGGGGCGGTTCGCGAACCGCCCCTACTTCTCCCAAAAAGGGCAAATATATGGCGGCCAACCAGACCGGACGGAGGAACGGGTCGCGGCAATTGTAGCCGAGGCTCGTAAGCCTTAACCCCTTCACTGTAGCTCGGTAATGACAAAATTCTGCGAAGCCTGTTGCCATTCAACAATGACATTCGTTCCCTGCTTTGGAAAATTCGGTAGCCTATAGGTTCCGCTGACTCCAGTCAGAAACTCCGTTCCTAGCGTTGTCACGGTAAACCTTGCCCGGCCAAACTCCCGGCCATCGGCTAAGGCACGCACCGTATGGGTTCCGTCACCCAGCAGAGTTCCAGTTAAACAGCAGGCCAAAGCCATTATTCGTATCGCCACAGACCCCCGCCGTGTCGCTACGAATGGTCCCATAGCCGGCCTTCAAGGTCAGGCGAGCATTGATTTCGATCTCGACCTTCTGGGCGTCACACACCCAGCCGGAGAACAGGCCGATCCCGCTCTGAAACGAGCTGGGGGAGGGATTTTCTAAGGTGCCACGCGGACCGCCGGTCGCGGCTTGCGTGAGGGTGGCGTTTGCCGGGCTCACGACGCTGCTCAGCGCGGGGTGTCGGGACTCGGTAATCACGAAGTTCTGCGACGCCTGTTGCCAGTCAATCCGAACATTCTGATTAGCGTGTGGAAAATCGCCTAAGGTGTAGGCTCCGCTGGCTCCGGTCAGGAACTCTGTTCCCAGCGTTGTCACGGTAAACCTGGCTCTGCCGAACTCGACCCCATCGGCCAGGGCACGCACCGTATGCGTGCCATCTCCCAGTAGATTCCAATTGAAGAGGAGTGCAAAGCCGTTATTGCTATCTCCACAAACGCTAGTCGTGTCGCTCCGAATGGTCCCGTACGCGGCATTCAGTCGTGTCGTCCCGTTAATTTCAATTTCAACTCTTTGAGCGTCACACACCCAGCCGGAGAACAGCCCGATCCCGCTCTGGAATGAGCCTGCTCCCGGATTCTCTAACACGCCAGTGAGGTTCGAGCGAGAACTCGGACGGCGGTAGATCACGCCATAATTAGCGTTCTCCAACCACATTGATGCTTGACCCTGTGGCGTAATATGATCGGCGGCTAATGGCTGTCTGAACAGGGAAAACCCGCTCGAAACACTCGGGTCGCGTTGTGTGAACACAAGTGCCGAATCGTCGCCAGTGTACCCAGGCACGCTAAAGTCGCCAGTGACTGTCGCAATAGGCGCGGTCTCTCCGGTATTCAGATCGGCAGCATAGACAGTCGATTGATTCCGGGCCTCATCAAAGACATCAAAGGTCAGAAAATTATCGCTGTTTTGGCTCAGGGCGGGAAAGCCAATATTAAGACCACGGATGGGTGGAATCAGAGCCAAGTTCGTTCCTGTTTTAAGATTCAAGGCGTACAGGCTCCATTGTCTCAGCCGAGAGCCATCGCTGAAGGCCACAGCATTGAGGGCATCGTAGACCAGCCACTGCCCGTCGAGTGTGAAGTCCATGGCGTCGGCCTGAAGGATGGTGTTTGTTCCAGGACCGTCATACGCCGGCGCCCTCAGGGTGAAAGTCTTCGGCTCATCCGCCCCCAAATCAATAACGCTGATCCTGTTATCCGAGTTGCCCTGAGCATCCAGAAGAACAAATCCAAACAACTGGCTATCGGGCGACATGGCAACAGAATGGACCAGGCCAGGGTATCCGAGACAGCTTTCCCCGCTACTATCGGTGCTGACGAGGCAGACATCATTTTGGGCATTGACAAAGACGGCCAATTCGCCGTTGCGGGAGACGGAGGGACGGGCGGCAGCCACGATAGCATTGGCAAGTTGAGAGCCGTGTGCTTCGTCGCCGTGAGCGTCTTCGCGTCGCCCCAGCCGGAAATTGCCGAATTCGTCCCGATACACGAAAAGGGTGGAATCCGGCCCTCGAACGCTGGGGATAGCCGGTGGGTCCGGTGTGGGCGGAGCAGAGTCGGAAATCTCGACCGCATCAAACGCCTCGGCCGTTTTCCGGGCTTGGATTGATTCCGAACCAAAGAGTTCTTCCGCAGCTTGAATACAGGCCAGGCGGGCGTCAACAAACTGCGAATTTCGGACCAGATGGACGGTCAGTGCGCGGTAGAAAATCCGCTCGGCATCGCGCAGGCCAATGGCTCCGTCGAGGCCGGCTGCGAGCAAATAAAAAGCTCGGTTGGGAATACTGCTGTTGAAGTGAACGCCGCCCTCGTCCTCTTGCGTATAAATAAACTCGCTCATTTTAGTTGGATACGGTCTGTGGCCGTCGAAGGCGAGAGCGGCGGGGTTCTTCATATTGCGTACCGGTGTGCCTAGCTGCTGGCCAACAAGCCAGTCCGGCCTGCCTGCGGTCCGGGCTTCGATCATCTCACCAAAGATGTCTGCAAACGACTCGTTCAGCGCACCAGGCTGGTTTTGATAGATCAGATTCGCCGAGTACTGGATGACAGCGTGGGTCAATTCGTGGCCGACCACATCGAGCGCCCCGGCAAATGGGAGCCCATCACCAAATCCCAGCACGGAGCCATCCCAGAATGCATTGTACCGAGACTCTCCACCGATACGCACAATCGCTGGAATCGTCGCGCCCTGACCATCAAACGAACTCCGGTTGTGCCGCTCACGGTAATAGTCGTAGGCTTGAGAGAGATTGTACGACGCACTGACTGCATCGGGCAGCCAACCCGAGGTTGGGCTGGACGACCAGATGAGAGGGTATAATGGCGTTAAGGTCGGCAGGAATTCCAGGTTCAGCGCATCGCGGACCCAAATAACGCCACTCTCATCTAGAGGGTTGAACATCGGCTTACTGGTATTGACCATCCAAAAAAGACCGCTCTCCTGCCAGACGTTGAGCCGCCGGGTCCGGCCGAACAGGTCCACGCCCGAGCCCGCAACCTGCTGGTGCATGACCAGACTATAGGCGGTCAGTTCGGCGCCGTTGACGGCATCAATGACCACCAGCCAACGGGAGGTCAAATCGATGGCCAACTCCAACTTCCAGGCCAGTCGGGGCGGGGTGTCGCCCGGCGCATAGATGATGAGCTCGGAGGCGCTGACCTCGGCTTTCGCCCCGTCAGTCAGCCCGGTTCGGGCGTACTCGGCTGCGGCCGCTTCGTCGAGAACAGGAGCAGTCCCGAGCTTTTTGGGCGTGGGCACGAACGCCCCATTCATCACATCGACATGGCCCTCCGGGCTGAGGTGCACGATCACATCGGCCGGCCAGACGGGCACGCCTCGATACTCCTGCTGAAAGCGCAGATGCGTCCGGCCAAGCTCGTCGGTGTGCCGATGGACCAGGACAAGTTCGGCGTGCGGGTCGTCCAGACGCAGCAGGTCGCAATTCGTGCGTAGAAACGTCCGGGCGGTCGTGAGCTGCGGATCGCTCCCTGTGGAAAAACCGTACTGGGCGCGCTGTAAAACCTCGCCCTTGATCTGGCGCGGCGTTCCGGCCAGAGGGCGCACGACCACCGAAACCTCACCGGGACAACGGGTCTCAAGCTCGGACAGAGCTTGGCTCTGCTCGGGAGTAAGCTGGGGGGTGAATGGTGCCGCCGCTTGGAGGTCGGCCAGACGTTGGCGGAGACGCTCAGCCAACTCTGCCGCCCGCGGGTCCGGGTCAACTTCTAATGGCTCGCTCGCCGGAGCCAGCGTGTTGGGCTGAAACAGCGGATAGAGACGCAACGCCGGGGTATCGCCGCCGGCCAGATTCCGACTCAGCAGGAGAATCGCCAGCAGAACGATGCCACAGCCAAACGCTCTTCTCAGGTGCCCCTGACGCTGTTTCCGACGAGCAGTCATAGCCTTTTGTTCTGTATGGCTGACAGTTGTTGCAGTATGGTGCCCGTCTGAGCATCAATCATCATCTCCCACCCTTCGGCCAAACTCAGAAGAGCCAGAACGCGATAGGCCAGACGTGGAGCTTTGCCTTCCGCCGCAAAGATCACGAGTGCAGCCTGACATTTGAGACATCCGGCGAGGGGTTTTCCCAGATGATTCGCGGCCCGTTGCAGGGCAGCCTGGTTTGTCAGGCTTGGGTCGATAGACAGATTGTGCGGAGTTGGAATATAGCGCCCCTGGATGAGGTAGACCTGCCTGTCGGCGTTGAGGTGGACAAGCAGCTCGGCGGCCCAGACCGGAACGTCGTGAAAGGTCTGCTGGAGGCGGACATGGGTCAGCCCCAGATTGTCGGTCTTGACTGATTGCAGCTGTAGTTCGTCGGCTGGCTGAGTGAGCCGGAAATCAGCCCGGTAGGCGTGAATGAACGCGCGGGCAAGGTCTCCAAATTGATTGTTTGCTTGCAGTTGGGCGAAATCTGGGTCGTGCTCCAGATGCTCGGAAAGATTAGGGGCTTTCAAAAAGGTGATCGTTCCCAGCCGCGGGTCACGCCGGATTTCCGTCCGCGCCGGAAAGGTGTTCACTGCTGCTGATAGCCGAGGGCTGCTTGGCTGCACTGGCATTGTGAGTGGTCGTTTTGGCTGAGCCTGTACGGCGCTACAGGCAATAACCGAAAGCGAGAGCACGAGAAGGACAGGCCGTGCTCTGGAATGGCATAGGGCCATCAATTATTTGCACCCGACTACTCAAAGCCGACAATGCGAACGTCTTCGAGTCGAAACTCGCCGTCACGCTGCGCGTACCAGCCGGTGAGTTCAAGCGGGGTGCCGGGCTGGGCCTGGGCAATTTTTGCGAGTGTGTCTCGCGGGCCGGTCACATCAAGGTCGGCTTTTCGCTTGCCAGCCCGGTGCAGGAAAATTTGACGTGGAGTGAGTTGGGGTGAATTCGGTGCGCTGACATTCGTGACTTCGAGCTGGAAGTCGCCCCGATAGCCGGTGACGCCAAGCTGAATGACTGCCAAGGCATCCGGGGCCGGGTCGGTATTCAGAAAACCGGTAACCACGACCTTAAAAGGAAAACGCCGGGTCTTGGCCGAGGGGCGATCCCCGCCCACGCCCGCCCCACCTTGTGCCAGGACAGACGCTGTGGGCAGCAGGCTCAGGCAACAGACGAGCAGCAGCGCTTTCAGAATAAGGTGAGACATGCAAACCTCCTCACGCGGTGCTTTTTTGAATGGACCGGGCTAACAAATCGAGGGCCGTGTGAGTGAACGCCCACATGTTCGCTTCCCGATCCGGGCTTCCGGTCTCTAATGTCAACGTTTCTTCAACTGGCCCTGTTACCGCAAAACAGGCATGTCCGGCAGCGTCACCATAGCTGTTACCGGTTGGTCCGGTGGCTCCTGTTTCACTCAGTCCCCAGGTCGTCTCAAAACGCTCCCGCACCTGACGAGCAAGACGCAGCGCATACTCCTCAGTACTCGCTCGCACGCCCTCAAGCGCTTCGTCAGGCATCGCCAGAAGTGACCGCCGCGCCTCATGGGTATAGATCACCCCGCCGCCCAGGAAATACGCCGACGCTCCGGGCACTGTCAAGAGTGCCGCCGAAATCAAACCTCCGGCTGAGGATTCGGCCACCGCAATCGTGTGTGTATGTGTCTTGAGAAGCTCGCCAACCGTACGGCCTAATGTCGTTAAATTTTTCATAGCGCCCTTTTACTGTGAGTAGAGAGGAATAAAAAGCCCAGGAGGGCAAAGGTATATTCAGGCAGTGGGCGTTGTCTTTCTTGCGCTTTTCTTTGCCGCTCGGTCCAACCACGTCAACGCCGCGTCAATAAACGGCGGCAGGCTTTTGTACAGCCGTACTGGCAACGGAAGGGCGCGCAGGGCGGCGGCAAGCTGGGCGGCGCGGTCTGGCTGGGTGGCAATGTGAGCGAGGGGTGTGACGTAGACGCGGATGGTGAACAGGATGTCTTTTGTTTGCGGCAGACGGCGGAGGGTCTGGCGTTCCATTCGCAGCCAGAGGGTGTCCCCGGCATTCTCTGGCGTGATGGCAGCGTTGACCCCTTTTCGACCATGCCCGGTCGGCTGAAAAAGGGTCGGGTCGTCCATGAGGCTCCAATTGAGCCGCCAGACTGGCTTATCGACTTTCAGCCGCTCAAAAAACTTGTCCATAGTTGGGGCGAGCTGGTCTGCATAGCCGGGAATCGGGGCGTGAATCGTATTGAGTGGCTTGCCAATTTTGTCCGTCAAGCGCCAGCGTGTCGGAAAGCATAAAGACGCGCCGACCAGGTGGTAGACCTGGGTGTGCGCCTGCCACTGCATGAGACACATATCCTCTTGGACAAGCCGGCCGGCCAGGTCGAGTGGATGCAGGCTCGTGGTGTGAATCTCCCACTGCTGGCCTGTGGCAAGATTCTCGATCCGGTCTCCACTTCTTCCACTTCTTCCACTTCTTTTGTACATCTCCGGAAATCGAGTCGGGAGATGCTCAACGAGCAACGCCAAAACTTCGGCTGAACTCGGCGCTGCCTCAGGCAGGGCGGCAAAGACCTCGCCGTAACGTTCGGTCAGGAGGCGTTCTTTCTCTTTGAGTTCTCCGGCGAAATGTGTATCAGATTCGATCCAGTCGTTGAGGTCGAGCGGCATGAGCCCCATTGAGAGCCGAAACGGTCCGGCCTTGAATGGGGCGTAGTCAGGTGGAGACACATGTGAGGCTGGAGTTGTCATCAGTCTGCTACCGGAGCTGCTGCCTGCTCTTTTTTCTTACGCTGCGCCGCGAAAATATCAATCTCCTGCCATATGTCCCGGGAGAATCGCCACCACAGGCCAAAGCCAAACAGGGAGACGTTGATGGTGCCGGCCATCCACGGTCCCAGGGATTCGAGATGGGTAAAGAGCACGGAACCAAGGCTGAGCGGCGTGAATACACACAATAAAAGCGTGACAGTCAGGCCGGCAATCCAATGCGTGTCTCCCGCACCACGCAGGGCTCCGGCAAAGGTAATGCCCATACCATCAAAAACTTGAAGCAGGGCGGCGCATATCAGTAAGGTGCTGCCGATCTGGATGACGGTCGGATCTTGGCTGAAAAAACCGATGAAAGAGAAGCGAAACAGGAAATAGCACATGCCCATCAGAGCCATATAGGACATGGCCAAAAAGAAGGCTTCATACACGCGTTGTACGGCCAGCTCAGGCTTTCCTTCTCCAATATAGCGGCCAACCAGCGCGGTCAGCGCTTGGCCGAGTCCAAGCGCCGGCATGAATGAGACCGTCATGTATTGAATAGCGATATTACTGGCGGCCAAGTGCTGCTTGCCAAACTGGCCAACCATTAAGATGATTAATACGCCCCAGCCCAAGACATCCAGGGCCATTTGCGTCCCAGCCGGCCAGCCAATGTGCAGTAACTGGCGGGCGGATGTCCAGCACGGCTTCCAGCCCGCTCGCGTGGTAAACCGGGCTGCGTAAGACTGGGAGAGGAACACCCAGAAGAGCACCGTAAATTGCACGATAAAGCTCAACACCATAGCCAGGGCTGCCCCCCTGAGACCCAGGGCCGGCACACCGAATTTTCCAAAGATCAAAGTATAGGCGAAAATGATGTTGGCGATATTGGCAATAACAGCGGCGCCTAGTGGGACCTTGGGCCTGTGCAGCCCGTAGAAGAATCCACTCAGCGCGCCGATGGCAACCGAAAAGCCGATACCCCAGAGCCGGACGCGGAAGTAGACGACTTCAAGCACAACAATGTCCGGCTCATGTCCGAACAGGGAAAAGAAGTAGGGCGCCGCCGGCCACAAGGCAAAGACCACGAGGCCAACAAAGACACTCAAATACAGAGCCTGCCAGGCGACGACTGAACCTTCGTCCGGCGCACCCCGACCCAACGCCTGGGCGACAAAAGTACTGACACACTGCGTAATACCAAGTGGGAAGGCGGTGAGGGTATAGGCGATCACTCCAGCCGGCATGGCTGCGGCGATTTCAGCCGTACCGACCTGGGCCACCATCCAGGTGTCAACAAAGCCGATCACCGTGAGCGAGGCCATCGACATAATAATCGGGAAGGCAAATTGCAGGATTTCGTTGAGCCCGGTTCGGGTGGGAATAAACATAACGGTTTGCAGTGAGAGAGGGTTTTGTATAGGCAGATGACAGTGTAATTTCCAGGTGTGTATGGCAGACCAGTTTGACCTTATCATCATTGGCGGTGGAATCCTTGGCCTGGCCACTGCCCTGGACGTGACCCGCCAATACCCCAGGATCAAACTTGGGGTCCTCGAAAAAGAGGCTCGCCTGGCGGTGCATCAAACCGGGCATAACAGCGGGGTTATCCACTCCGGGATTTATTATAAACCCGGCTCTCTCAAGGCCCGGACCTGCGTGATCGGCGGAAAGCTGTTGACCGAATTTTGTGAGCAACACGATATTCCTCATGAACGGTGTGGGAAAGTCGTTGTGGCAACGTCACAAGACGAACTCCCCCGGCTTGAGGAACTGCACCGGCGCGGCACGGCCAACGGGGTTGAGGGCCTGGAAATGATCGGACCCGAGCGGCTGCGCGAACTCGAACCACATGCCGCCGGCATCCGCGCCTTATATGTCCCCCAAACAGGTATTATTGATTATGTGCGGGTAGCTGAGCAGTATGCCGCTCTGGTTCAAGAAGCTGGGGGCGAGATTCAGTGTGCGCGACAGGTGCAGAACATTGTCTCGACTGATGGTCACCTGGTGGTGGAGACTTCCACGGGAGCTGTCCATACGCGGGCAGTCATTAACTGTGGCGGTCTCCAATGTGACCGGATTGCGCAGATGGCAGGCGCAGAGCCGGCACTGCAAATTGTTCCATTCCGAGGTGAGTATTATACGATTGCACCACCCAAACACTCTTTGGTGAACAATCTCATCTATCCGGTTCCAGACCCGGCCTTTCCTTTTCTTGGCGTGCATTTCACACGGACCATGGCTGGTGAAAGGGAAGCTGGTCCGAATGCGGTGTTGGCATTTGCCCGAGAGGGCTATCAGTGGGCAGACCTGGTCCCGCAAGAGTTATGGGAAACGTTGCGCTTCTCGGGTTTTCGGACGATAGCGCGCAAATATTGGCAGACTGGTCTTGGAGAAATATACCGCTCTTTGAATAAAGCCGCTTTTCTGCATGCCCTCCAGCGCCTTCTGCCGGAGCTTCAGGCACAAGACTTACTGCCGGGCGGCAGTGGCGTGCGTGCCCAAGCTATTTCAGCCGACGGTGCCTTGGTGGACGATTTTGTCATCACCAGCTCGCCGCATGCCGTCCATGTGCTGAATGCTCCCTCGCCAGGCGCAACCGCTTCGCTTGCCATCGGGCAGCAGATTGTGAGGCAGGCTGCACAGGTGTTCTCGTGGAGGACGGAGCCGTCTTGAGAGGGGAGGGGAATACGAGCGGCGCACGTTCCATTGGTCTTGCACGTATTCATGTATCAAGGTGGGGGGATGTTGAGTCGAGTTTTTGTTGGTATCGGGTCCAATCTTGGCAACCGCCGGGCGTACTATCAAAAGGCGCTCGACATGATTGCCGACCTGCCTCAGACGTCCATTGTGAAATGCTCTTCGTTGTATGAGAGCGAGCCTCTCGGGGATGCAAAGAACTGGTATATCAATGGCGTGATTGCATTGGAGACCGAGTGTACCCCCCCGCAGCTCTTGAGTCGCCTGCAAAAAATCGAGTTGGCGCTAGGACGCAAGCGGACGGCTCAGACAAAAAAATGGGCGTCACGCACCATTGATCTCGATATCTTACTTTTTGACAATGACGTTGTGGATGAAAAGAAATTGAAGATCCCGCATCCCGAAATGCACCGGCGTCGGTTTGTCCTTTTACCCCTCTCTGAACTGGCTCCGCAGTGTGTTCACCCCCACCTCGGTTCGACCGTGACCGAACTCCTGGTCGGTCTTGTGGACGACAAACAGGTCCTGCGCTTGGCTTCAAACGGTTGAGCGAGAAAGGGCGGCAGATTGCTGGCAGAGGCCGCGTGTGACTGGAACCTGCTTATTCGGCAGCCAGGAGCGTCTCGACTCGCGCTGCCTGGTCTCGGACCGCCTGGGTCTGAGACCGAAAATGATCGAGGCTGCCAGGCTGAACGCGGAGTCGATCAGCCTCGGTGACGAGGCTTTCATACACATCCAGGAGCTGGTTAAAAGCGGTCAGCGAGGGCCGGTCGGCGTAGCGCTGGGCCACAATGCGGGAAAAGTCCCGCGCCCGTTCGAGCGGATACAAGAACTCGTTCATCATGACTGGGGCCAGCGTGTCGTTGTCTTCCAGGATCCGGTTCATTTTGTCGGTCATCGCACACATGAGTTCGATATGCGTGTGTACGAGTTTTTCGTACTTGAGCCAGTAGCATCCTCCCAGACTGCACGGCAGAATAAGACACAGCAGGATGCTGACTCGAACCAGCCGTTGGGGGGCGAGAGGCCGGGCTTGACGATTAGGAAACCAGCGGCCTAACATAGTAGAAAAAGAATACTCCTGAGCATCACTCGAAGAATGATGCTCAGCTCTCGGTGTAGAGTGAAAATGAGGAAACGTACCAACATCTGCATGTCTGTTGATGGCACATTTACTCATTTCAAGTAAGTGGTCTTCCATGTTCCAACTTCCTTCCATTTATTTTGAACGGCTCCTTGAAAGTTCTCTCGACACCGTGATTGCCGTTGATCATCGAGGTCAAATCATCTTTTACAACGACGGGGCGAGCAAGACCCTTGGCTATACCCGAGAGGAGGTCAAAGGGAAACGTGTCAAGCTCTATCCCAGCATCGAAGAAGCCCGGCGGGTGCTGGAGGTGATGCGCAGCGAGGAGATTGGGGAGAAGGGCAAGGTCAAGAGCTTTGAAACCGCCCTGGTCGCAAAAAGTGGAGAGCGTATCCCAGTCTCTTTCTCGGGCTCGATTATTTACGACGAAAACGGAGCAGAAATCGGTTCGATCGGCTTTCACCGCGACCTGCGTGAGATCCGTTTGCCGCCGGGGTATTTTGAGCGGCTGCTTGAAAATTCACTCGATATCGTGATTGCGCTCGACCACAAGGGCCAGATTATTTTTTACAACGATGGGGCGCATCAGACTCTCGGCTATACCTCACAAGAGATCCATGGCAAGCGCGTCTGGACCTCCGTCTACCCGAGCCTTGACGAGGCGCGACGTGTCATGGAGGCAATGCGGGGCGAAGAGATCGGCGCGAAGGGAAAAGTGAAGAATTTCGAGACCGCGCTCGTGACAAAGAGCGGCGAGTACATCCCAGCCGCGCTTTCCGCGTCGATTATTTATGATGACGACGGGAAAGAGGCGGGCTCAATCGGCTTTTTGAAAGACCTGCGAGAGATCCGTCAGCGAGATCAGTTAGCCACCCTGGGTGAATTAGCCGTTGGTCTGGGACATCGGATCAACAACCCGCTTGAGGTCATCTTCAATAATCTGGACATTCTGACCAAACACATGGCACAGAGCTTTTCGGACGAAGAATACGTTGTCCAAGAAGAACGCGTGGAATCCATCCAGCGGGAGCTGGCGAAGATCCTCGGGATTGTCTCCCGTATTGACGATATGGCCCACGGTGAGCGCTATGATACGACTGAGTACCTGCACGGCTCTCGGATGGCAGACCTCGGTCGGGATGAAGTGGTTACTCCCCATGCCATTGGTGTCCGGCCGGCAACGCAGATACTGGCCGGCCTGCGCCTCTTGGTGGTCGATGATGATCTTGGCGTGTGCTACTCGTTGCGTGATTTATTGACCGAAGACGGCTGTAGCGTTGAGGTCGCGACCAACGGGATTGAGGCGCTGAAGATCCTTGATCGGAATTTTCTGGGCCAGAACCCTTTCCACCTGGTGCTGAGTGACGTGGTGATGCCTGACTTAGACGGATACGATCTCTACATGGAGGCAAAGGAGCGTTACCCAGAACTGCCTGTTGTCCTGATGACGGCCTATTTTTACGACAAAGACCACGTGATCAAACGGAGCCGTCTGGAAGGATTGGAGGACGTCTTATTCAAGAAGCCGGTTGATCCGGACCGGCTGAAAGAAATGATCCTCAAGCTGTGTAAACCCGAAGAAGCGAGTCAAGTATAGCCTCTTGCGGCGATACTCCTCCCGGTGGCAACGAACCGTCCTCCCCGCGGTTCAATCTTTTCCTTCTCAATACTGGACGGAACTGCCTGAAAAATCTATTCTTTAAGCTGGAAACATTCTTGACGCTCCACCAGGGTCGAGGTATAAAGAAATCTTATCGTTTTCTGTCATAAGTATTAGAATCTACCCTTATCCAGAGGAGACCAAATGCCAACCCCACTCGAACAATGGGTCGAAGAGACCGCCCAACTCACGCGGCCAGAGAACGTCCACTGGTGTGACGGCTCGGAAGAAGAAAATCAACGCCTGATTGAGGGCATGCTCGATGACGGGACCCTGATGGCGTTGAACCAAGAGCAATATCCGAACTGTTATTTACACCGGAGTGATCCCAAAGATGTCGCGCGCACCGAGCACCTGACCTTTGTGTGTACACGGGAAAAAGCAGACGCCGGTCCGAATAATAACTGGATGGTCCCAGCGGAGGCCAAGGAAAAAGTCGGCGGACTCTTTAAGGGTGCAATGAAAGGCCGGACCTTATACGTCGTGCCGTATATCATGGGGCCGGTGACGTCTCCCTATAGTCAGGTTGGCGTAGAAATCACGGATAGCCCCTACGTCGCAGCCAGTATGCGCATCATGACCCGCATGGGCAAGGCTGCACTTGAGCGGCTGGGTTCGTCAGAGAATTATGTCCAGGGCCTCCATTCTCTAGGAGACCTCAGCCCTGACCGCCGGTTTATCATGCACTACCCTGAAGACCGTGCGATTTGGTCCATCGGTTCCGGCTACGGTGGGAACGCGCTGCTTGGGAAAAAGTGCTTCGCTCTACGGCTCGGGAGCTATATGGCGCGTGAGGAAGGCTGGCTGGCCGAGCATATGCTGATCATTGGCGTTGAAGAGCCGAGCGGCCGCACGACGTATATTGCGGCCGCATTCCCCAGCGCCTGCGGAAAAACGAATCTGGCCATGCTGATCCCACCGGAGAGCCAAAAGGGCTACAAAGTCTGGACGGTGGGCGATGATATTGCCTGGATGCATCCCGGTCCGGATGGACGGCTGTGGGCGATTAATCCGGAGGCCGGGTTTTTTGGCGTTGCGCCGGGAACAAACTCTCACACAAATCCGAACGTCATGACGACCGTCGCCAAGAACTCGATTTTTACGAATGTCGCACTCACTCCGGACCGCACTCCGTACTGGGAAGGCATGGACGGCGGTCCGCCGGCCGAGGCAATCGATTGGCAGGGCCAGCCATGGACACCACAGTCTGAGGGCAAAGCCGCCCACCCCAACTCTCGCTTCACCACGCCGGCCCGACAGTGTCCGGTCATGTCTTCAGAGTGGGAATCTCCCCAAGGGGTGCCGATTTCGGCCTTCCTCTTTGGTGGCCGCCGCGCGGGTTTGATCCCCCTCGTCTATCAGTCTTTCAACTGGCAGCACGGGGTGTCGCTTGGCACGACGATGGCCTCTGAAACAACGGCGGCGGCGACCGGAAAAGTCGGTAAGGTCCGGCGTGATCCCATGGCCATGTTACCCTTCTGTGGCTACAACATGGGCGACTATTTCGGCCATTGGCTCAACATGGGTAAAAAGATCGCAAATCCACCCAAAATTTTTCGGGTAAACTGGTTCCGGACGAATCAAGAAGGCAAACTTCTCTGGCCCGGCTTTGGAGAAAACCTGCGGGCGCTGCGTTGGGTTATTGCCCGGGTGCACGGTGAGGTTGGAGCTCGCGAGACCGAAATCGGCTATCTGCCGCATATCAACGATATTGATACGACCGGTATTGATGTCTCGCCGGCAGTGCTCGACGAACTCCTCAGCGTGGACCGTCCGGGCTGGGTAAAAGCGGCAGAGAGTCAGCGCGAATTCTTTGAACAGTTCGGGGACCGACTCCCGCAGGAGCTGTGGCAAGAAAACGCGGCGCTGGATAAACGGCTGCAAGCCTGAAGAGGGACCTCAGCCCCAAGTCACCATGGTCCGCATTACAAAAGTTTATACCCGGACGGGTGATACAGGTTCGACCCGACTCGTCGGGGGCAAAAAGGTCGCCAAGGATGCGGCCCGTATCGCTGCCTATGGGACGATAGACGAACTCAACTCTGTTGTGGGCCTGGCCCGGGTGTTCAACGACGACCTGAAGCAAGAACTGCCGGCCGCCAAACAGTTAGACGATATTTTCCGCCAACTTCAAAATGAGCTGTTCGACCTGGGGAGTGAACTTGCCACGCCGTCGGACTTTTCCTACGAGGGCATGTTTCGAGTCAGTGAGCAGGAGGTGAAGAGCCTCGAACGCCTCATCGATTCGTGCCAGAAAGACCTGGAGCCACTCAACTCTTTTATCCTGCCCGGTGGCGGCAAAGTGGGCGGTTTCCTGCATCAGGCCCGAACCGTCTGTCGGCGGGCCGAACGCGATATCCTGCGACTCTCGCGCGAAGAAGAGGTCAGCCCCTGGCCGCTCACCTATGTCAATCGACTCAGCGATCTGCTGTTCGTCCTGTCCCGCTGGGTGAGCCACAAGCTGGGCGAGCCGGAATATCTCTGGGAGCGTGGCCTGCGCAGCAGTGAGCGAAAAGCTGCTCGGTCCGGCAAAGCAAAAACGGCAAAACCCACCCGCAGAGCCAAAAAAGCCGTGAAAAAACGCGCACAAAAGGGGACGTGATGGCCGAGTCTTCCCTGTATTTCAAACAAATTGAAATTGGCCCGATGCAGAACTTTGCCTACCTGATTGGGGATACGGCCACACGGGAGGCGGTCGTTATCGACGCCGCCTGGGACATTCCCGCCATTATCCGGACCGCGGAACACGACGGCTTCAGCATTACCCAAGCGCTGGTGACCCACTATCACCAGGATCACCTGGGCGGCGATTTGTTCGGCACCCACATCCAGGGAGTGGTTGAACTGCTCGAACAGGTGAAAGCCAAGGTGTATATCCACAAGGCCGAGTCCGAATTTTTGGGCCGCCTGGTCGGCCTGTCCGATTCCGACATCGTTCAGGTCGAGGGCGGTGATACGACCGCTGTGGGCGCTCTCAGCATCAAGTTCATTCACACCCCCGGACATACGCCCGGCTCACAATGTTTTCTGATTGAGAATCGCCTGGTGGCCGGTGACACGCTGTTTATTAACTCGTGCGGCCGGGTGGACCTGCCGGGCAGCAGCCCGGAAGATATGTATTCGAGTCTGCAAACGCTCTCGCAACTGGCGGACGAGACCGTTCTCTATCCCGGCCATAATTATGCTTCTCAGCCCTGGGATAGCCTGGGTGCCCAAAAACGTCACAATATGTATCTGCGTCTCAGCGCCAGGGGACGCCAGGAATTTCTGGCCGCCCTGAGATAAACGGACACAAAGGAGCACGGGTGCGTATCCGGAAAAAGCGCGGTAATTTTCTCGAAGACTTCTCTGTTGGTCAGTTGTTTCGGCACAAGGTCGGGAAAACCGTAACCGAAGGCTTGTTTAACGCCTTTACGGAGTTCGGCATGACCACCAATCCGCTGTCGAAAAACTTGCGCTATGCCGAACAGTACGGTTTCCGTGGTCTGATTGCCCCGCCCGGTTTGGTGATGAATATCGTTTTCAGCCAAAGCGTTGAAGATATTTCGGAAAACGCGCGGGCCAATCTCGAATACCGCGATATGCGCTTTGGCGCCCCGGTGTATATCGGCGATACGATAGAGGTTGAGACGACCATCCTCGGCATCAAGCCCTCCTCGCGGGACCACGATCGAGGCGTTGTGCACGTCCAGACGACCGGCCGCAACCAGCATGGCGAAATCGTGCTGACCCTGCAACGCAAGGTCCAAATCTGGAAAGATAATACGGACACTCGGATCGAAGAGGCAGCCCTGGCCGAAATACCAGATATTCCCTGCGATCTCGTCGTACCGGAATATGACAAGAGTCGGCAGTACAAAGACCTGGCTCACCTGGCCAATGCCGATACCTATTTCGAGGACTTTCAGCCCGGCGACACGCTCGAACATTCCCGTGGACGGACGGTGACTACTGCCCACATGGAATGGACCGCCCTATTGGACAACACCTCTCAGGTCCACTCCAATCAATACCTGATAGACCAGAATCCGGAGCGCTATATTGGCGGTCAGCTGATCGTCTATGGCGGGATTCCGTTTAATCTCTGCCTCGGTTTGTCCTGTCCCGACGTTGGCGATAATGCCGTCGGAGACGTGCGCTATGTGACCGGCCGCCACACGGGCCCGGTTTTTGTGGGTGATACCGTCTTCGCCTCGATTGAAATAACCGGCAGCCGTGAGTATCCCGGTCGGCCCGACCTGGGTATTGTCGAGACCACCTTGCACGGTCATAAATTTATCCGAAAAGACGAGGATTGGGAAAAGACCGAGATTTTCTATCTCGAACGTGAACTGGCCGTAAAACGGCGCAGCCATTACGCCTGAGCGTACAATCAAAGAGCCCTCAAAGAACCGCATTGCTTTTCACCCGGACGGCTGACAAAGCGCCAACACGATGACATTCCGCCGGATCGTCTGGCCATTGGCGATTGCAGAAACGCTGGTATGGGCGGCGCTCTACTATTCGTTTCCTGCCCTGCTGCTTGAGTGGGAACGCGACCTGGGGTGGTCGAAAACCGAGCTTGCCGGGGCGCTGACGCTGGCTTTGGTTACCTCGGCGCTGCTCGGGCCCATGACCGGGCGCTTGATAGACCGTGGTTTCGGACGGGTCGTCTTCAGCGGCAGTGCGGCTCTGGGGGCCGTGCTATTGGCCGGCCTCTCGTGGGTTGAACATCTGTGGCAATTCTACTGTGTGTGGTTCGGCATTGGCGTGGCGATGGCCGGCACGTTATACGACGCGTGCTTTTCCCTGCTGACACATGCCCTGGGCGACGAGGCCCGCAAGGCCATTACCCTCGTCACCCTGGTGGCCGGTTTTGCCGGGACACTCGCCTTTCCGAGTATCCATGTATTAGTCGGCTGGGTTGGCTGGAGAGACGCCGTTGTCATTGTCGCCGGCGTTGAGCTACTGATTGCCGTTCCCCTCATCTGGAAGGCGTGTCAGCGTGCCGACCACTATCAGGCCGACCGCCGCCCGGCAACGAGTGACCATACCGGAGCGGCAGTGCTCAGGGCTCCCGTCTTCTGGCTGCTCGCCGTGGCGTTTGGCTTGGCGAATTTGGAACATTTCAGCCTGCTGACCCATCTCCTGCCTTTGCTTGCTGAACGGGGTCTGTCGGCTGAAGCCGCGGTGCTGACGGCCTCTTCGATCGGACCCATGCAGGTGGCGGGCCGCCTGGCTATGTTGGCAGTGGAGAAATACGTGTCAACGTTGTGGATTGCGGTTGCCTGTTTCCTGGCCATGACCGCCGCCGCCACCGCTCTCTTTTTCGCTCAGAGCGTGGCGGTACTGCTCCCCTTCTTCGTCATTCTCCAAGGTGCGGGGATGGGAATGACCAGCATACTCCGCCCGGTGATGACCGCCGAACTGTTGGGCAGAGCCAATTTCGGGATCGTGTCCGGATTCTTGGCTATCCCGTCGATCCTGGCCGCAGCCCTCGCCCCAACCCTTGCCGCGATTGTGTGGCGAGTGGGGGGATATGAAACGGTCATCTTGATAGCAGCAGCTACGACAGTGGTCGGGCTGGGCTGTGTCAGCAGCATACCGCTGCTGGCGTTCCGGCGTTGATGGGTGCTGCAAAATCTGAAGGTTCGGAGGGTCAAGAGAGCGGAGTGAAAGCGGTCCGACCTCACCTCTATTCCGTGTTGCTCCTCCTATCTCGGTTCGTTATGATACCCTTCTTGTCGGAAATGCGGATACGCCTGGCACGGGAGGGAACATCGTATGGCACTCTTGGACCGAGCCGAATGGTATGACATCGCCCGCGACACCAATTGGACTCCAAAGTATGTCACTGAAGACGAGCTTTTCCCCGAAGCACAGAGTGGCACGATGGGCTTACCGCTTGAGGTGTGGGAGAGTTACGATGAGCCCTATAAAGTAACCTATCGTGAGTACGTTCGGACTCAACGTGAGAAGGACGCCGGGGTGTATTCGGTCAAAGCCGCGCTCCAGCGGGCCAATTTTTTGGACAAGGCCGCGCCGGGCTGGGTGAGTATCCTCAAGCTGCACTACGGCGCGTTTGCCACGCTGGAGGCCATGGCGTCGAGCGCGGAGTCTCGCATGGCCCGCTTTGGCAAGGCCGGTGGTCTGCGCAACATGGCGACCTTTGGCTCGCTGGACGAGAATCGCCACGGTCAGATTCAACTGTATTTCCCGCACGAACACGTCCACCGCAGTCGGCAGTTTGACTGGGCTACCAAGTCGATGCACACCAACGAGTGGGCTGTGATTGCTGCCCGCCATCTATTCGATGACATTATGGCTGGCCGCGACGCAGTTGGTGTAGCGCTGATGCTGACCTTTGCGTTTGAGACCGGATTTTCCAATGTACAATTTCTTGGTCTTGCGGCCGATGCCGCTCAGGCGGGCGATATTTCCTTTTCCAATCTCGCCTCGAGTATTCAAACCGACGAAGCGCGGCACGCCCAAATTGGTGGCCCGGCTGTGAAAATCCTGATTGCAAACGGGAAGAAGAACGAAGCCCAGCGACTAGTTGATATTGCCATCTGGCGGGCTTGGACCTTGTTCGCCACAGTGACCGGTCCATCCATGGATTATTACACCCCGCTCGACCGCCGCGAGAAATCCTTCAAAGAGTTCATGCAGGAGTGGGTCTTTGGCCAGTTCGAACGGACGCTCATCGACATTGGTCTGGAACGCCCCTGGTATTGGGCCACCATGCTGGCAGACCTCGATACCCGCCATCACGGTATGCACGCGGGCATCTGGACCTTTCATAAATCGGTCTGGTGGGATGTGCCGCCCGGCATCAGCCGGGCCGAACGCGCCTGGTTGGAGGAGAAATATCCCGGCTGGGAAGAGACCTGGGGGGCGCATTTCTGGGACCCGATCATTGCCCGCTTCCTGAAAGACGGCCCGGTCGATACGGTGCTGCCAACAATGGTGCAACTGTGCAATATGGCTCAAGTGCCGATCACCGGCACGCCAGGCTGGACCCCGGGTAAGACCGGTCGGCCCTTGCAGGATTTTCCGCTCGAACACGAAGGACGCTTGTATCATTTCGGCTCGGAGGTGGACCGCTGGATTTTTCAGCAAGATCCGGACCGCTACAAAGATCACCTGAGCGTTGCCGACCGGATGGTGGCCGGGATGATCCAGCCGCCGACCCTCGAAGGGCTGCTTGACTACTTTTCTCTCAAAGAGGGAGAACAGGGGGAAGACGCCCTCGGGCACAGCTGGTTGGAAGAGTATCGCCAAGACCAGGTCCAGGCCGCCTAGCAGGGGTTGTAAGGCCCGTATGGCACAGATTCCCATTGTCCATAATCTGCATCAAGAGTTTGTCCTGTATGTCTCCATCGTCGATACAGAGAATACGATGGACGAAGTGTGCCAGACGGCAGCCCGGTTGAGCATTGGTTTTGAGAAAAACCAGCAGCCGGATGCGCCCCTCCGCGTGCGGAAAGTAGGTGCTGAAAAACCGTTTCCCCGCGACATGACGGTTGAGGAGGCCGGCATCACGCCGATGACGAGCCTCGAACTCTTTTATGAAGCAGCCGAGTCGGCTTCGCCCGAGCCTACACCATGAGTACCGAATCCGAACCTCTCAAGCCACTGCGGACCTGGAGTCATCTCGTCGGTCGCCGCCGTCGCCCGAGCGAATATGAGATTGTCTCGACCAATCTCATGTACGACGCCAAGAATGCGGAGTCTCCGTTTGAGCTGGGGCCGAATATCCCGCTCTCCAAGTGGTTCAAAAAATACCGCCACGGCTCGCCTCTCACCGGTCGTGATTGGGAGGAGTTCCGCGACCCTGACGAACTGACCTACCGCGCCTACAATATTCTGCAAGACGGCCAGGAGACCTATATTGAAGGGCTGTTCGACGAACATAACGAGCTCCAGTACGATGCCGGACTGGATGCCGCCTGGGCTGATGTCCTGCAGCGCTTGTATACGCCGGCCCGCTATCTGTTCCACACCGTGCAGATGACCTCGCATTATCTGGTCCAGATTGTGCCATCGAGTACGATTCGGAACTGCGCAACCTATCAGGCTGCAGATGCGCTCCGGTGTGTGTCCCATATTGCGTATCGGACCGCCGAGCTTAAAAAGACCTATCCGGACAGAGGATTTGGTACGACTGAGCAAGAGGCGTGGGAAAACGCCGCAGTCTGGCAAGGCTTCCGTGCGCTGATGGAAAAGGTCTTGATCGCCTATGATTGGGGCGAGAGTTTTGTCGTCCTGAATCTAGTGGCAAAGCCGGCAATTGATGAAGTACTCCTGCGCCAACTTGTGGCCACAGGCCGTCGGCAGGGTGACAGCTTGCTCGGCCTCATTGCCGATTCCGAATATCGTGATGTCCGGCGCTCCAGAACCTGGAGTACAGCCCTCGTCCGCTTTGCGGTTGAACGACCCGAAAACGTGGCTGTAATACGTGGCTGGGTGGAGAAGTGGCTCCCTCTGGCCGAACAGGCTATCGACTTATACTGTCACGCGTTACCCGACAGTCCGCAGGCCGCGGCCGCGGCCAAAGAGGCCGTTCATGATTTTTTACGATCTCTCGATTTAGACTGACTTCACCCCAGAGCATGGCGTTCACCCGAGTCTGTAGCCTCGACGATGTATGGGAGGGCGATATGGCCGCGTATGAGGTTGACGGGCAAGCCATCATCTTAGTCTATCCCATCGATGGTGAGGTCGCCGCCCTTCAGGGCTTCTGTCCGCATCAACAGTCCTCCTTAGCTGAGGGCGATTTCGATGGTCACACGCGGCTGACATGCAGCGCCCATGAGTGGCAGTTCGATGTCACGACGGGCAAAGGGATCAATCCGGCAGACTGCGAACTGGCCCGCTATCCCGTCAAAATCGAGCATGACGAAATCTATGTGGACGTCGTTGGCATCGCGCCAAGGCGCGTCGGGGTGTGAGTTGCGAGGACAGATATGGGTGAAAAGACAGGCAATAACAAAGTCGGCCCGGTGCTCAGCGCCGGGGACATTGCGGACGCGGCAATTGACGCCATCTACCAAGACAACCCGGACAAAGACGTGCGGGTTGAAAACCACCACGCCTACATTCGGGTCGAGACCGATACCGAGTGCATCATCCGGCGCGAGACCATGGAGGCCACCCTCGGCCGTCCGTTCCACATGCAGGAACTCGAAACCGTCCTGAGTTCTTTTGCCGGACAGATCGAAACCAGCGCTCACTATATGCGCTTCTATCTGACGAAGAAGCTCTAGGGTCTTTGTACGAGCAGGATCACATCCCCTCTTGGGAGGGGTGGCGCGTAGCGCCGGGGTGGGTTTCGGGCCGCAGCTTTCCGCGTTGGGAAAGAGAAGGCGGCTCAAGCGGACAAAGTTGGGGTGTGGGCGCCAGTTTGTTGCGCTGTGGCAATGGCGTAAGGGCGAAAGCGGATTATGCAGGCTAAAGAGATGTTAAGTGAGGAGCAAAAACAGTTTTACCGCGACCAACTCCGGTCGGCCCGAAACGTTGCCCTGGCGGACGCCGAGGGGTTCATGGCTGTCGTTTACACGCTTGAGTTGATGGGCCAACAACTGGTGGGCAAGATATGTATGGGCCTTGGTGAATACAAAAAGAAGTTGAAAGGCGTGGCCAGTTTATCTTCCCTGGCCCATAAGGTCGATCCAACGTACCACGTCAAATTTTCTACCCTATTCGATGAATTGAAGGATGCAAGGAATGATGCCGTGCATCAAGGTGCTTACGCACGGATACTTACCGATCATGCTGTGGATATTACAATCATACTTGAGGACGCGCTTATGTCAGGATTCTCCCAGGTTTCGCAGTTCATGGTCCGAGATGTAGTCGAAGCCAAGCCGTGGCAACCCATCAGTTACGTACGACAACAAATGTTGAAATATAGCTTCTCTTATCTCCCCATTCAGCATGAGGAGACTTGGAAACTGATCCCTGAATACTCGGTTGCGAAATATCTTCGTGGTTGTTCCCCAAAAGAACGAGAAATACGGCTCGTCACCATAATTGAAGACGCCATCAAAGAAAGCAAGGGGAACGATAGGCTCCGCGTTCTATCGGCGAAGACCGTATGCCAGGAAAAGAAAATCGATGGCAGCGACATATTGAAGTGTGTAGGTACGAAACCGATCCTTGTCGTTGATCCCGACCGTGAAGATGAACTGGTAGGAATTTTAACCGCCGCCGATATCCTATAGAAAAAAGCGACCGACTCTCCTTGATCCAGTAGTCCGCCGCGCGGGGCGACCAGGGGGAGGGTTGGGCCGCCGCCGTTCCGTGGTGCAGCCTTATGCCGGCTCAATCAGTTGAAGAATTGTTTCCCTCCCTGCAATCCTTCCCTTTTTTATTACTCTCTTGAGTATTTTTACTCGGGAGAGTAAATGCAACCGCTAAAATCCTTCCAACCCTGTGCGTGGCTCTTGCTAGAGGGAGGTCGGATTACGCTGCGCTAATCCGACCTGCGGGGCTGACCGCTACGCCAACAAGGTGCGCGCAATCACCTTGAGTTCCAGAATAGGTTTGACGCCCTCAAAAATGGGCAGCACCAGGGCGTCCACGACATAGCGCGAGATGGCGTACTCTTCGCCATAGCCCCAGCCGCCGTGAATGAGCTGGCCTTCCTGGGTGACCCACACCGCCACATCGCAGGCCAGCAGTTTGGCCATGGCCGCGGTTAGTGTGGCCGCCTCGTCTTTATCCATGGCTGGTGCGGCGGCATAGGTAATTTGGCGCGCCGCGCTAATATGGGCGGCCATGCGGCCCAGCTTGTACTGGGTGAGCTGGAAGTCGCCCAGCGATTTCTTAAACTGCTTGCGCTCGGCCGCGTAGGCTGCGCTGACCTCCAGCGCGGCTTGGGCGAGCCCGGTTGCCCGCCCTCCGGTCTGGAGCCGTCCCGCGGCAAAGCCGGCCATCTGCAAATAAAAACCTTTATTCAGCCCAGCCTCTCCACCAACGAGGTTTTCGGCCGGGACGAAATATTTATCGAGGTTCAACACATAGGAATGCATCCCCCGGTAGCCCAGGGTCGGAATGGCGTCCCCCTGGAGCACACCGCCGGTCTCCTGTTGCATCTCAAACGAATGGCCCGCAAAAGCGTCTTTTTCAACAATGAATAATGACAGCCCGCGTGCACCGGAGCTGGTGTCCGGGTTGGTGCGGGCCAGTAGGGCAATGATGTCGGCCCGTCCGGCAAACGTGCACCACGCCTTGGCCCCGTCGATCACAAAACCGCTTTGCCCGTTGAGCGTGGCCGGCTCGGCGCGGCATTTGACCGAGGCGACGTCGGAGCCGGTGTCCGGCTCGGTTACGGAAATGGCGACCATTAACTCTCCGCTGGCAATCGGTGGCAGCCATTTCTTCTTCTGGTCTTCGGTGCCGCCGCGTAATAGGGCCTTGGTCAGAATTTCCGGTCGGGTGATCAGACTGCCGGCCACGCCGAGCGAGGCCGCGGAGAGTTCCTCGGTGGTGATAATCATGGCCAGATTGCCCATGCCGCCGCCGCCGTACTCTTCGGGCACCGACATGCCGAAATAGCCCAACTCGGACATGTTTTTGATCACGGATTCCGGAATCAGCTCGTCGTTGCGATGGACACGCTCCGCAATGGGCGCGACCTCGCTCTTGGCAAACTGACGCACCGAATCCCGCGTCATTGCCGCGATATCACTCTCCAACCACGAGTGATTCACGCCTTTTGTCGCCAAAACGGTCTGACCGATCGCGCGGAAGCGACTCTCACGCGCGCCGTCCCGGATGGCGGCCCTGACCTGGGACTGTCCGAGCGTGTCGTTCAGAAAAGATTCATCGAATCCGAAATCTTCAATATGGGTGCTGACTTGTGCGGCCAAGCGCTGGCCGACTTCGGCGGCAAACCCCAGAGCCATACTGGCCGTATGGCCGTTTTCGTCGGCGCGGTTTTCTCCGGCGGCCTGGGCATAGTGCAGGCAGGAGCGGGCGGCCTCGACCTCGGTCGCCAGATAGGCCAGCCGCTCGGCGTGAACCTGATGGTCATCGATGCCCTTGCCGTTGTCGGTCAGGCTGCGGCCGTGCTGGAGCGCCTCGTCGCGGACTTTTTGGAGCGCGTCAACGATCAGGCCGGTCTGTTGGAGTGTGTCGGACATGCAGTTCTCCTTAATGAAAGCAGAAGAGTGCCGAGAAAATATCACTCGGACACACATCCGCCTAGGGAGGTTGGGCGAGTGGCATGAATCTGATAGAGGAGGAGCCTTCTGTTTTCGTGACCCTGACAGACCGCCGACAAGAAAGAGACTGCCATAGAGGAGGACCGTATGTTCGTACTTGATGGGGGAAAACGTTTCGTCATTCCCCGCACTGAGATGACTTATCCCGGCCATAGCATGAAGCTCCACCGCAACGCGGCCGACCCGGTTAAAGCACCGGTTGACCATGTGATGATGGATTTTGAAGACGCCTGCCCGTACGAGTTCAAAGGGCCGCAAAGTCGGCAGTGCGTGGTCGAAGCGCTCAATACTCTGGATTTTGGCAAGAAGGTCATTACCGTGCGGCCCAATAATATCCGCTCTGAGTTTTTCCTGGGCGACCTGGAAGCCATCGTGAAAGGCGCGCCGGATAAATTTCACGGCATTATCCTGCCCAAGACGCACGGGCCGGACGATATCAAATACGTTTCCAACCTGCTCGATACGTTTGAAAAGGAAGCCGGCTGGAAATCGCGGGTGCAGATCGAATCCCTGATCGAAATCCCCCAGGCCATTCTGAACGCCTACGCTATTGCGACCGCTTCGGATCGCATGGCGGGTTTAATTTTCGGGATAGCCGACTTTGCCGCCACCCTCGGCATTCGTGAAGTGGTCAAAGACCAGAACATTAATTTCCTGTACTCCAAGCAAGCCGTGGTGGTAGCGGCCAAGGCCGCCGGGTTGCATGCGGTTGATAATGTTTATCTGCCGTTGTGGCGGAAAAACGACCCCGAGGAAAAAATCAAGGAAATCGAGGCGGGCCTGCGGGACAAAAACATTGGCGCGGCCAATCTCGGCATGGACGGCACCTGGGTCATCCACCCGCAGCAGGCCGCCATCGCCAACGCCTGCTACACGCCCAACGACGCGCAGGTCAAATATGCCTCCCGCGTCCTCGACCTCTACCACGAGAAGGGCGGCGGCTCGATGCCCGACCCGGAAACCGGCGAGATGATCGACGAGGCGACCATCAAGATCGCGCTGATGGACCTGGCCAAGGCCGTTCAGGCCGAGGCCGTCGAGCCGGCCTACTTGGCCGAACAGGCCGCCAAGAGCAAGACCATCACCGGCTACGATATTCTGGAACAGATGCGACGGGTGGGATAAAAGTCTGAAAGTCATAAAACCTGCGCACGATTAAGGACGCCACATGGAAAAAGATCGGCCTTGGGTCATGCGAACCTATTCCGGCCACTCGACCGCACAGGCGAGTAATGAACTCTATCGGCTCAATTTGAGTAAAGGCCAGACCGGCCTGTCGGTTGCCTTCGACCTGCCGACGCAGACCGGCTACGACAGCGATCACGCCCTGGCGCGCGGGGAGGTTGGAAAAGTCGGCGTCCCGATTTGTCATATCGGCGATATGGAAACCCTGTTTGCTGATATTCCGCTCGGCCAGATGAATACCTCCATGACGATTAACGGCACGGCGGCCTGGCTGCTGGCGCTGTATCTTGCTGCGGCTGAGCGACAAGGGGTGGAGCCCCAGGCCCTCCAGGGTACGACGCAGAACGATATTGTGAAAGAATACCTGTCGCGGGGCACGTATATCTTTCCGCCCGAGCCGAGCCTGCGTCTTATGAGCGACGTGATCACCTATACGGTCAAAAATATTCCCAAATGGAACCCGGTCAACGTGTGCTCCTACCATCTCCAGGAAGCCGGTGCCACGCCGGTTCAGGAAGTCGCCTACGCACTGTGTACGGCTATTGCTGTGCTCGACACGGTGCTCGCTTCCGGGCGGCTCGACGCTGCCGAGTTTGCCGCTGCGGTCGGGCGGCTCAGCTTCTTTGTGAATTCCGGCGTCCGCTTTATCGAGGAGGTGTGTAAGCTGCGCGCCTTTGGTCAGCTTTGGGAGGAGCTGACGCGTGAACGCTACGGCGTCGAGAATCCAAAGTTGCGCCGTTTTCGGTATGGCGTACAGGTCAATTCTCTGGGGCTGACCGAAGCACAGCCGGAGAACAATATCCCTCGGATTGTCCTGGAGACTTTGGGCGTAACGCTCAGTAAGGATGCCCGTTGTCGGGCCATGCAGCTCCCGGCCTGGAACGAAGCGCTGGGATTGCCGCGCCCGTGGGACCAGCAGTGGAGCCTGCGGATTCAGCAGATCCTGGCCTTTGAAACCGACATTTTGGAGTACGGAGATATTTTTGACGGGAGCAAGGTTGTTGAGACAAAAACGAACGCGATTAAAAACGCAGCCTGGGCAGAGGTCGAGCGTGTGACGGAAATGGGCGGAGTGATTTCCGCCCTGGGCTATATCAAAGAGCAGCTCGTGGCGAGTCATACCGAACGGGTGCGCAATATCATTGCCGGGGACCACGTTGTTGTCGGTGTCAACCAGTTTACCGAGACCGCGGACTCTCCCCTCTACCGCGGTGATTCGTCGGCTATTCTTAAAGTAGACGAGGCGGCCGAGCGCGACCAACTCGCGCGCCTGGAAGCGTTTCGCACTACGCGCAATCAGGCTGAGGTGGCTACGGCTGTCTCCGGTCTGCGCGCTGCGGTCCTCAATGGTGAGAATATCATGCCGGCTTCCATTCACTGCGCGCTGGTTGGTGTGACGACGGGCGAGTGGACGCAGACCTTGCGCCAGATTTTTGGAGAATTCCGAGCGCCAACCGGTATTGGTGGAGCTGCGGCCGTGCGAACGGTCAATGGAGAGGCCGCGGGGGCACTTGAGGAACTGCGGGCGAGAGTCCGCAAAAGTGCCGCTACGCTCGGACGTCCGCTCAAGGTTCTGATCGGTAAGCCGGGCTTGGATGGACACTCTAACGGTGCCGAGCAAATCGCCGTCTGGTGTCGCGACGCGGGCATGGAAGTCGTGTACGAGGGCATACGTCTGTCGCCTGAACAGATCGTGACGAGTGCGCGGGATGAAGGCGTCCATCTGGTCGGTCTGAGCATCCTGTCCGGCTCTCACCTCCGACTTGTCCCCGAGGTGCTTACCGGCCTGCGGGACCAAGGACTGGCCGATGTCCCCGTTGTCGTTGGCGGTATTATTCCCGAGGACGATGCGGAAAACCTGCGGCAGGCCGGCGTCGCGCGGGTCTACACCCCCAAAGATTTTGAAATGCTGCGCATTCTGTCTGATATGGTCGAGGTGGCTGAGGCGGCGGCATAACGGCCGCTCAGCCAGCGTACTGAACAATCCACAGGAGCGGCCCGATCTGCTCCGCATCCCTTATCCGTCGCCTCTGTTTGTGACACAGCCATCCCACAGCACTGTTGCCGCTCTGGTCGATTTTAATCGCCGGGCTATTGCGCGGGTGCTCAACCTCCTCGAAGACCGGCGTCCAAACCGTCAAGCCCAAGCGCTGACGCTGCTGGATACCCTCTCGGCCCTGCCCGTATCGGCCCATGTCGTTGGGCTGACCGGTCCGCCCGGCGTGGGCAAAAGCTCGCTCATCTCCCGGCTGATTGAGTCGCAGGCCGGCCGCCGGGTCGCCATTATTGCGGTCGATCCGTCGAGTAAGGTGTCGGGCGGAGCGCTATTGGGTGATCGTGGCCGGATGCAGTTATCGGCCGAGGTGTATGCCCGTAGTTACGCGGCGCGGGACCGGCTGGGGGGCCTGAGTCGGGAGGCGTGGGCGGCTGTTTTTCTGCTGCGACATTGCTGTGATCTGATTCTCGTCGAGACGGTTGGGGTCGGCCAAAGCGAGACCGATATTGCTACCCTTGCCGATACCACCGTCCTGGTCGTCCAGCCATTTGCCGGTGACCTGCTCCAGTTCATCAAGGCCGGGGTGATGGAGATCCCGGACATTCTGGCCGTGAATAAGGCGGATAATCAGGCGCTGGCTCAAAAGGCGTTGTCCGATACCCAGGCGGCGCTCGCCTTGGCACGGCGTCCGACCCCTCCTGAGCCTGAAGCATGGGACAGTCCGGTACTGGCCGTCAGTGCGGCAACCAATCTGAATATTGACGTACTCAATCAAGCCATCAGCTCGCACCATCAGCATCTGCAATCGACAACTGACATGGAGAAGAAACGCGCTGCTCAACACCTGGAGTGGGGGATTGGAGAAATACGCCACGAGGTCGGGCAACGCGGCCTGGCCGCCCTGGGCGGCGTTGAGGGTGTGCGCGCGGCCTGGAATCGGCAACCCGCGCACTGGAGTGTGGTCCGCAAGCTCGCCGCTCTGCTTGAGCGCGTTCAATATCGGACCTCATGGTAGGGGCAACCCCCTGTGGTTGCCCCTTGTGAGGAAAAGGATCAGGAGAGGGAAATGTATCAAGCGTCTCTGTATATAATACGCGCCGGGCTCGTCTGTATGGTCAGTCTGGCGCTGTGCGCGACGCCGAGCTCTGCTCAGGACACTGAGGCCGAGCAACTCTGGGGGCAGTGCGGTGGGCAGCAACACCAGCCCAAAAAGCGGCAGTGTTACCACGCCGGGCTGGAAAAAATCCTGCGCACCCAGGGCACTGAACACGCGCTGGCCACGCTGGACAAGCTGACACAGCGGGACCCTGACGTGTTGCGTGACGCTCACCCCTATACCCATCATCTCGGCCGGGCATCATTCGCATATTATCAGGATGTGGCCGAGGCATTTGCCCGCTGCCGGGAGACCTTCTGGTCGGGCTGTTATCACGGCGTGCTGGAAGGCTATCTGCGCAGTCTGCCCGAGGTGCGGGCTGACACCATAGCCGCGGTGTGTACCCAGGAGATTGATGCCTGGCAGTCCACGTTTTTGCAGTATCAATGTCTGCACGGCCTGGGGCACGGCCTGACCTTATATTTTGATTACCAACTCCCCGCCGCACTTGAAGGCTGCGATGCCTTAGCCTCGCCCTGGGAGCGCGAGTCGTGCTACAGCGGCGTCTTTATGGAGAATGTCGTGGCCTTTCTGCAGCCCCATCACACGCATCAGGAGGGACATCAGAGCCACGCCGACCGTCCCAGAAGCTTACTCCGGCCGGAAGACCCCTTGTATCCCTGTACGGCGGTGGACGAAGCCTACCAACGGGCCTGTTACCGGATGCAGTCTTCAGCCATCCTGGCCTTTTCGCAGTACGATTTCACAAAGGCTTTTCAAGTGTGCGCCGGCGCGCCGGCCGCATTTGTGACTGTCTGCTATGAAAGCCTGGGTCGCGATGTGAGCGGGTTCACGATGCGTGATGCTGAGAAGACTATGGGCCTGTGCCAGCAGGGCAGCCCGGAACAGGCCACCGCCTGTCTTGTTGGTGCGGTGAAAGATTTTATCTTGACCCACGCCGACCCGCAGCGTGGACTCGCATTTTGTCGGCGGCTTGACGACGCTTCAAAAGAAGCGTGTTACGCAGCGACCGGTGAGGTCCTCTTGTCGCTATATCCGGACAACCAACAACGAGCCCAGTCCTGTGCCCAAGCGGAGCAGGACTATATTGAAGCCTGCAAAGCTGCTGCGGCCGCCTTGTAACAATTCCCAATCCCGAGCCCCCAATCCCTACCCATACTCATAAAACCCCTTGCCCGTTTTTTTCCCTAAATAATGCGCCGCGACATAATTGCGTAGCAACGGGCAGGGGCGGTATTTGTCGTCACCCAGGCCGTGATGCAGGCGTTCCAAGACCGCCAGGCAGGTGTCCAGCCCGATGAGGTCGGCCAGGGCGAGGGGCCCCATGGGCTGGTTGGTGCCGAGCTTCATCCCCTGGTCAATATCCTCCACACCGCCCACCCCTTCGTATAAGGCATAGATCGCCTCGTTGATCATGGGCAGCAGGATGCGGTTGACCACAAAGCCGGCGTAGTCCTTGGCCTGAATCGTGGTTTTGCCCATTTTCCTGGCCAACCCATTAATGGCGGTATAGGTCTCGTCAGCGGTGGCCAGGCCGCGCACAATCTCGACCAGTTGCATGACGACCGGTGGGTTCATGAAGTGCATGCCAATGACTTTTTCCGGTCGGTTGGTGACCGCCCCGAGCTGGGTCAGTGAGATGGACGAGGTGTTGCTGGCCAGGATCACCTCTGGCCGGGCGATGTGGTCGAGCTTCCGAAAGATATCCTCCTTGATTGCGGAGTCTTCCGGGGCGGCCTCGATAATGACGTCGGCAACCCCCAGGTCTTCGAGGACGGCTGTACCAGCCAGCCGACCGAGAATGGCGCGTTGCTCATCGAGCGACAACTTGCCCCGGTCGGTCAGGCGCGCGAGTCCCTTCTGGATGTTCCCCAGCGCGCGGTCAACGATCTCCTGGTTGACGTCGTACAGCAACACCGCCATGCCCGCTTGAGCGGCAACCTGACCGATCCCGCTCCCCATTTGTCCTGTGCCAACAATCCCGACCGTTCGAATATCCATGGTCATATTCCGCTGAGGTGAATCACTGCTCGGTGCCGCCGCCGGGGTGGAGGGTACCGTTTTTTCCCGTCTGCGAGCCTATCCACACCTCGCCTCCCTCGTACAGTTCTTTCTTCCAGATCGGGACCGTTTCCTTGAGCTGATTGATCGCGTAATGACACGCCTCAAACGCGGCGTGGCGGTGACTGGAAGACACGGCTATGGCCACACTGGCCTGTCCAATATCGACCCGGCCGAGCCGATGTATCATGGCGACTTTTTTCACCGGCCAGCGCTCCAGGACCTCGTGTCCAATCTTGCCCATCTCTTTCTCTGCCATGCCGGGATAACACTCGTATTCCAGCCGGATGACCCGCCGACCGTCATTGCTGTCTCGGGTCGTACCGACAAAGGTTGCCATGGCGCCCGCACCGGGGTCGGCCACAAAGGCGGTCAACTCGTCCAGGCGAATCGGGTCCTGGGTGAGCGTACAGGACAGACGACTGTCTGCCCCAACGCCCCCACTCACGGGTGGGATAAAGGCCAGCTCATCGTTATCGTGCAGGGGATGATCGCCATCGACGTATTCCTGGGCGACGGCAAAGGCGAGCGAACGCTCAACTTCTGCTAGCGCCGGCTGCTCGTGTTTGAGCGCCTCCCAGACCGTCCTGACCGTTGCGCCTTCAGGCACTTCACGGCTGTCTTCACTGCGGCCCAGCCGCTCTCGGAGCGAAGCAAAAAAGCGTAACCTAATGTGCATGGCGTTCCCCCCGGAGCAGGAACATCATATGGCCGAGCTCGGGCAGGACGAGTTTGGTCATGCCCAGTTCGACCGCGCCGGTTGAGCCGGGCAAGGAAATAATGACCTTGCCGTTCGCAACCCCCGCGGTGGCGCGGGTCAACATGGCCGAAGCGCCAATATCTGCGTAACTCAGCATACGGAACATCTCGCCAAAGCCGCTGATTTCTTTTTCGAGCAGGCTCTGGATCGCCTCGAACGTCGTATCGCGCGGCGCAATACCGGTCCCGCCATTGGTGATAATGGCGTCAACCTCGGGCTGGGCCAGGAGGGCCTGCACCACCGTCGTAATCTGCTCCGGTTCGTCTTTAAGAATCTGATACGAGACAACCGGCTGACCCTGCTCGGCCAGGAGTTCTTTGATGCGTCTGCCGCTCGTATCCGTCTCTTCGGTGCGGGTGTCGCTCAGGGTGATAATTGCGCACCGAACCGTTCGGTGGGCTTTGCCTTTATGCTCTGTCACAGCCATAGCTCCTGTGTATATACTAGTTGAAGCCAAGATTGTGAACGACTCGGGGAACGAGACGCGGACGCAAAGAGAGGGATATCCATGCCTGAAAAAATAAAAAAACTGGATCAACAGCGCCACGAACTCAAGGCGCTCCGGTATCTCTTGGAGAACCATCCGGCAAGTATGCAAAGCCGCGACGGTCTGCCCAGCCGTGAGGATTTCCAGATAGGGGAAAATCGATGGATTTTTGACGTCCTACTCACAGCAACAAGCCAGGAGGAAGCCGTCCGCGCAATTGAAAACCTTGATCTTGAAGAGACTGAAGTGGAGTCCTTCCTGCGTCTCGGCGGGCAGTTCTACCACAGTTATCCCGACATGGTGAAAGAACGGGGCCAGGATTTTCGAGAGGGAAAAATTGAGGTTGTTGACCCCAGCGAGTGGGAATAGCACAAGGACACGCCAGGCCATATCCTTCCCTCTGAGGAGCCGGGCAACCACAGGGGGTTGCCCCTACGTTTATTCCCTCGCCCCTTGGGGGAGGGCCTGTCCTGAGCAGAGTCGAAGGGGGCCAGGGTGAGGGGTATCCGCGTCCCGCTCAGACCCGAACATACGAGCCCGGCAGCGCCATGCCGGCGCATTCTTCCGGATGCAGCATCTCAGCAAGAATTTCCGCACTCTCCACAATACGTGGCCCAGGCCGGTTATAATAGGCATTGCCGTCTGCCACATATACCCGGTTGTGTTGTACTGCCGGGAGCGTCTG
This sequence comes from Binatia bacterium, assembly GCA_963664395.2. Taxonomy (GTDB): domain Bacteria; phylum Desulfobacterota; class Binatia; order Bin18; family Bin18; genus Bin18. The sequence continues at coordinate 2,779,520 of OY761159.2, forward strand.
CCAGTGTAGATGCGCCGTCAGCTGGGGTAGGTCTGTTTGCGATTGTGGAATTTTGAAACCGCACGGGGTGATAACGATAACCTCGGGTTGATAGGCGACGAGGGCCTCCCAGGTCACCGTTGGTGTATGCGCGCCTGCCTCAACAAGGCCATATTCTCCACCCGCAATATCGACCAGTTCCGGAATCCAGTTGCCTGCGGCCATGAGTGGGTCGAGCCATTCCAGACAGGCCACGCGCGGACGGGGAAAATGCTGCGTCTTTTGTTCGACTTTCCCGAGACGTTCTTTTGAATCCTGAATCAGCGCTGCCGCATTTTCCTCTCGACCTGTGGCCAGGGCGACATGACGGATATCTGTCCAGATATCACTGAGTTTCTCCGGTCTGAGTGAAACGACAGTCACGTCCGGAGTCAGAAAACACTGCACGGCGTTTTCAACCTCGGGCAGGGAAACGGCGCACACTTCGCATTGATCTTGTGTCACGATGACATCGGGCTTCAACCCTTGCAATACTTCAGTCTTCAGACGATAGACGCTCAGCCCCTCCTGCACAATCTCACGGACCCGGGTATCGATATCGCTACTCGTCCCACGGGGATCGAGTTTGGGTTCGGTTAAGATGGGGAGACCTGCGACGTCTGAAGGGTAGTCGCATTCATGGGAGACGCCGACCAGGTGCTCGCGCAGACCAAGCGCGCATATAATTTCCGTACTACTTGGCAGGAGTGAGATAATGCGTTCGACCATAAATTTCCAGTTGCTCTCTTTTACATGAAAGTACGCGACTCAGGGGCCTCGTCCGGTTCCACCTTTTCGCCACAGGCTGAAGCGCACGCAGTGCATACATAAGCAAATGTATTTCCTTCAGGCTGGATACTGTGTAACTTCTTGTGGACCGGCATGGCTCGGCGACATTGCGCACAGTACAACAAAGATGCCTCAAGCTGCATCCCATTTTCTTTTGCCAAGACTGTTCTCCTCGGACAATACTGGGGCCGAGCAGGTCTGCCGCCGGCTGCCTCGACCCGCCTACCCGACACCGAGGGCTCCACTATAGCCGTTGCGTTGCGGCTGGGGAACGGCTACAAAAATTCTCGGACGGGCAACCACAGGGGGATTGCCCCTACATTTACATTTATTCCCTCTCCCCTTGGGGGAGAGGGCCAGGGTGAGGGGGGCTCGACTCGGACATCACGTATGGAAACACGCAGCGTCTATATTGAAACCTACGGCTGTCAGATGAATATCGCTGACACCGAACTCATCCTGGGTTTACTGAAACCACACGGATACGAACCCACACGTACACCAGATGGCGCCGATGTCATCTTGCTGAACACCTGCGCGATTCGTGAGCGTGCGGAAGCGCGCATCATTGGGCGACTGGGTGATTTCATCAAATATAAAGCCCGTAAGCCGGGAGTCGTGCTGGGACTCACCGGCTGCATGGCCCAACACCATCGGGAGACCCTGCTTGATAAGGCCCCCTTTCTTGATCTGGTACTAGGACCGGATGCCTATCGCAATCTACCGGAATTGCTTGCGCAAGAAGGCGCGGACGAACCGCTTGTGTCCGTCCGCCTCGACCGGGATGAAACCTATGCCGATATCGCCCCCGTACGTGGAGAAGGCGTGCGGGCATGGGTGACTATCATGCGCGGCTGCGACAAGTTCTGCACCTTCTGCATCGTGCCCTACGTCCGAGGGCGAGAACGGAGCGTACCCGCGTCGGCGTTGTTAGACCAGGTACGAGAACTTGCCGACCAGGGTTACAAAGAGGTCGTCTATCTGGGCCAAACCGTCAATGCCTACCGAGATGGCGACGTCGATTTTGGCCAACTCCTACACCAAACCGCGCGCATTGATGGGATCGAGCGGATTCGTTTTACCTCGCCCCATCCGTCCGACATGAACGACAGCGCGATTGATGCCCTGGTGACGTGCGACAAAGTCGTCCCGTATCTCCACCTGCCGCTCCAGGCAGCCTCGAACCGTGTCTTGGAGCGCATGGAACGGGGCTACTCGATCGAGGAATATACCGCTCTTGTCGAACGGCTGCGCGCAGCCATTCCCCACCTGGCGTTGTCAACAGATATTATTGTTGGTTTTCCGGGCGAAGAGGAAGAAGATTTCCAGGCGACCTACGACTTCATGGCTGAGGCACGCTACGACTTTGCCTTTATGTTCAAGTATTCGGCGCGCGAAGGGACACGGGCCTATAAGTGGAGCGAGACGCTCTCGGAAGCGGAAAAGGGGCAGCGTTTACAGGAGATTATTCGCCTTCAGGAGCGCATTGGGGGAGAGATCAATCAGCAACGTGTTGGCCGGTCCGTCGAGGTACTGATTGAGGGGCCGGCCAAGAAGCAGAAAGAGTGGCTGGTGGGTAAGGACCCTCACTTCAAAACGGTTGTCTTTCCCGGCAACGGCGCCCGGCCCGGCGATCTGGTGTCTGTTCGGGTGATCTCTGCCAATGCGCATACCCTGGTGGGCGTAGCTGCGCCTGCGCCGTAGGTCGGATGAGCGCAGCATAAGCCGACACCTCTCCTAATACCCACCCCGGCCTACGGCCACCCCTCCAAGGAGGGGAAAAGCACGGAGGGCTAATCCAGCAACTCCAGCACCTTTTCAGACGGCCGGGCGATAACTGCCTTTTGATCCTTGATTATAACCGGGCGTTGCATCAGCTCAGGATGCCGGAGTAAGACCTCGACCACGGCTTCGCGCGTCACATAGTCGTCCGCGTTCAGACCGAGTTCCTTGAATTTTTTGTCCTTACGGACCAGTTCCGCGGGTTCATCCGGCAACAGGTCCAGAAAATGTTCAAAGTCTCCTCTGCTGAGGGGGTTCTTGAGATACTCAATCACGTCGAACTCGACGTCGCGCTCCTGTAAAATATCGAGCGCTCCGCGTGACTTGCCTCAACCGGGATTGTGATACACAGCCAGCTTTGCCATAGCGTCAACCTCCTTCATACTCGTCGCGCTTGCCAGCTTACCGAGTTGGAGAGCGGACGGCTAGACCGGATTGGCAACGGACCCGACAGCCGGCTACAATTCTCGTATGGATACCCAAAAAACCCGGCAATTTGTCGAAGCCACCTGGGAGAACAGTATCATCCCAACCCTGACGGAATACCTGGCCATTCCCAACCAATCCCCGGCCTACGACCCGGACTGGCAGACGAACGGCTATCTGGACCAGGCGGTTGACCTCATCGCCGGCTGGATTCGCAGCCAGGCGGTTCCTGGTCTGAGCCTTGAGGTGGTCCGGCTTGCAGGCCGCACGCCCCTCCTCTTTATCGAGGTGCCGGGCGATTCGTCCGAAACCGTACTGCTCTACGGCCACCTGGATAAGCAGCCGCCCATGGACGGCTGGCATGACGGGCTCGGCCCGTGGCAACCGGTTCTGAAAGACGGCAAACTGTATGGGCGTGGGGGCGCCGACGATGGCTATGCTGCCTTTGCCTCTCTGACCGCCATTGCGGCGCTTAAACGCCAAGGCGTTCCGGTTGCCCGCTGTGTGGTCATTATCGAAGCCTGCGAGGAGAGTGGCAGTGGAGATCTGCCCTACTATATGGACGCCCTGGCCGAGCGCATCGGCACGCCGAGCTTCGTTGTCTGTCTCGACTCGGGCTGTGGCAACTACGACCAGCTCTGGGTTACGACTTCTTTACGCGGTCTGGTGTCGGGTAATCTATCCGTTTCCACCCTCACCGAAGGGGTCCACTCGGGCGCGGCCAGCGGCATCGTCCCTTCAACCTTTCGTATCTTACGCCAACTCCTGAGCCGCCTTGAAGACGAGCGGACGGGGGAAATCCTGTCGTCCGAATTTCAGGTTGAAATACCGGCCGAACGGCTCCAACAGGCCCGGACAACCGCGACCGTTCTGGGACAGAGCGTCTCGGCAGAATTTCCGTTTCAGCCCGGAGCCCAGGCGGTGACGGCCGATATCCGTCAGCTCTTACTCAACCGGACCTGGCGACCCCAACTCGAAATTACGGGCGCGGCCGGCTTGCCGGCGCTTGATCAAGCCGGCAATGTGCTGCGGCCCGTTACTGCGGCCAAGGTGTCGCTGCGGATTCCGCCGACCCTGGACGCGAACGCGGCTTCAGCCGCTTTACGGCAGCTCTTGGAGCATGATCAGCCCTATGGCGCGCGGGTTTCCTTTGCGCCTGAATGGAGCGCGTCCGGCTGGAACGCCCCGCCGCTCGCTCCTTGGCTGGAGAATGCCTTGAATAGCGCCTCGCAGGAATTTTTTGGCAAAGACGCGTGCGCCATAGGTGAGGGAGGGACGATTCCCTTTATGGCCATGCTGGGTGAAAAATTCCCCGAGGCCCAATTCATGATCACCGGGGTGCTTGGGCCCCACTCGAACGCCCACGGGCCGAATGAGTTTCTGGAACTCTCGATGGGCAAACGGCTGACCGCGTGTGTGGCCCGCGTGCTGGCGGAACACTACACGGCCCTGGGCAGGTAAGGGGCAAAGCCATGTCCTTTTATGCCGACCTGCATATTCATTCCAAATACTCGCGCGCTACCAGCAAAAACTGCGACTTGAAACACCTCGCCTATTGGGCCAGGAAAAAGGGCATTGCAGTCGTCGGAACCGGGGACTTCACCCATCCGGTCTGGAGGGCTGAACTCAAAGAGCAGTTGATCCCGGCCGAGCCGGGCCTGTTCCGCTTAAAGCCCGACCTGGAAAAAGAAGTCACCGCGATGCTGCCGCCGGCGTGTCAGGGCACGACGCGCTTTATGCTCTCGGTTGAAATATCAACGATCTACAAGAAGGGCGACAAGACCCGCAAGATTCACCATTTGTTATACGCCCCGGACTTTCTCGCCGCTGATCGTATTACCGAGAGTTTGTCCAGGATCGGAAATGTAAAGTCCGATGGAAGACCCATCCTGGGATTGGATTCACGCCATTTATTGGAAATAACGCTGGAGTCGGACCCCGGTTCGTATCTCGTCCCGGCCCATATTTGGACACCGTGGTTTGCCGCGTTAGGCTCAAAGTCAGGCTTTGATGCCATAGACGACTGTTACGCTGACCTTGCCCCTCATATTTTTGCCGTGGAAACGGGCCTGTCGTCAGACCCGGAGATGAATTGGCGGGTGTCGTCCCTGGACCGCTTCCGGCTGGTATCAAATTCCGACGCGCATTCGCCCGAGAAGCTCGGGCGCGAAGCGTGTGTGTTTGATACTGAGCGTGATTATTTTTCGATGCGCCACGCCTTGGAGACCGGACAGGGGTATCGAGGCACAGTCGAGTTTTTTCCCGAAGAGGGGAAATACCACCTGGACGGGCATCGGAATTGTCATATCCGTCTCCTGCCGCACGAGACCAGACAACTTGATGGCCGTTGCCCCGAGTGTGGCAGGCCGCTGACGATTGGCGTGATGCACCGGGTGGACGATTTAGCCGACCGTGAAGACGAAATGCAGCCCGCGACGGCCGGTGCGGTCCAGAGCCTTGTCCCCCTCCCCGAGATGTTATCCGAGATTTTGCATGTGGGTCCGAAGAGTAAAAAGGTGGGCCAACACTACGAGGGCTTACTCAACCAACTTGGACCCGAGTTGCAGTTGCTGAACGATATTCCATTGGAAGACATTCGGAAAAGTGGAGACACGCTTATTGCGGAAGCCATATCCCGCCTACGCAAACAAGAAGTGATCCGCGATGCCGGTTATGACGGCGTGTATGGAACAATCCGGCTGTTTCGGGATGAAGAGCTCCGCCAAAAGACGAGCGGCGCGTCGTTGTTCAAAGAGGAACACAAGCCCCAAGACAAACAGACCAATTTGCAGAACGATGCGCAGAACAATTTGCCTGTGGAGGACCGCCACAAGCAGCGAAAGGCGACTCAGCGAAAAGCGGCCGCAGCCCATACTCCCGGCCCATCTCCCGTGACTGCGGAAGACACACCGGCAGCGGCAGATATCTTATCCGGACTTGATAGTGACCAGCGTCAGGCAGCGGAGATTACAGCAGGTCCGCTGCTGATTGTTGCCGGGCCGGGTTCCGGAAAAACACGCACTCTCACGCATCGCATTGCGCATCTCATTCGCAATCACGGTGTCCGTCCCGAACACTGCTTGGCCATCACGTTTACCCGCCGGGCCGCGGACGAAATGCGAGAACGTTTACACACGCTCCTGCCCGATGTTGCAGAGAATATCCCACTTTTTACGTTTCACGCTTTGGGCATGTCCATTCTCCAGGAGCATTGGAACGCAGCTGGTCTCCAGCGTGGCTTTCGGGTGGCCTCAGACGCGGAACGTCAACAACTGTTGCGCGAAACACTCGGCGTTTCGGCCCGCCGGACGCGCAGCCTGCTGTCAGCCATTGCGGTGGCGAAACGAACCGGGCAGGCGCCGGCTGAGGCCAAGCCGGCCACAGCCTACCGCCTCTACCAGCAGGAATTAGAAGCACAGAACCTGGTTGATTTCGATGACCTGATTGGCCGCGTGATCCACGCTTTCGAAGCCGACGAAGGGCTGCGGGCTGCGTATCGTGCGCAATACCAATGGGTGTGCATTGACGAATACCAGGATGTGGACGAGCAGCAGGTCCGTCTCATCAAGCTGCTCGTTCCGCCCGACGGAAACATCTGTGCGATTGGCGACCCGGACCAGGCCATCTATCGTTTCCGCGGGGCAGATGTCCGCTTCTTCGCCCAGTTCACGACAGACTTCCCCGGTGCGCACGTGGTACGACTCACGCGGAATTATCGGTCTGACCGCAATATCGTCCAGCTCTCTTCCCAGGTCATTGCGCCGTCCGGGTCCGAGCAGAAATCCACTCCGGTCCTTGCAGACCCACCAAGTTTAATCACTATCCATGAGGCGCGGACAGAGAAGGCCGAGGCCGAGTTCATCGTGCAATCACTCGAAACGCTGCTGGGTGGCCACAGCTTCTTTTCGATCGATAGCGGTCGATCCCGAGACGCTGAAGGCCAGGACATCTCCTTTGCTGACGTCGCTGTTCTGTACCGGACAGAAGCCCAATCGGAGGCAGTTGTTGAAGCCCTCCAACGTTCGGGTATGCCGTTTCAGAAACACGCCCATACGCGGCTGCTCGACCATCCTGGGGTGGCGCTCCTGATTGATGCCCTGCGTGGACAGCACAGCGCCGGACCTCTCGTTGCACGGCTTACAGCAGCTTTTGAAAAAACCGAAGCCGATGAAGCAAGAGATGAGGCAGCAGAAGCCTTTGCACTCTTACAACCTGTTGCTCGGGAGTGCGGGGATGATCTGGATCGCTTTCTTTCTACCCTGACGCTGGAAACGCAGGTCGATACCTGGGACCCGCGCGCCGACCGGATTTCCTTACTCACCCTGCATGCCGCCAAAGGCTTGGAATTCCCCGTTGTCTTTATTGTGGGCTGTGAAGATGGCATTCTGCCGCTGAGCTGGGGCAAAGCCGAAGCTGCCGACCTTGACGAAGAGCGCCGCCTGTTTTACGTCGGCGTCACACGGGCACAGACCAAACTCTATCTGTGTCACGCCCAGAAACGCCGCTGGCGCGGGGCGGTGCAATCCATGTCACCTTCCCCGTATTTAGCCGATATTGAGGAACGGCTGCTCGAACGTCGTCGGAGTCAGATGCCTGCCGGGAGGAAGAAGCCGGCGAATCAGTTGGAGCTGTTTTGAGGGGGGTGTACCTGGACCAAAAAGGCCGGGCGCTTGAGCACTCCTTGAGGTCGAGCTCAAATCTGATAATCTGATTTATATGAAGTCGCATATTTCGGCAACGCAGGCCGCCCGTACCTTTTCTGCTCTCCTCAACCGCGTACACTATCGGGGCGAAGAGTTTGTTATTGAGCGGAGTGGGGAGCCGGTCTGTCGTATCATCCCAGTCCAGCCAGCCACTCGCACCCTTGCCGATCTCGTACAACTCCTGCGTTCAATTCCAAAACCTGACCCCGGCTATTGGGATACCGTGGAAGCGTTAACGGTACAGCAAGCTGTGTTGTCAGAGTCACCGTGGGAATACTGATCGACACGAGTGTCCTGATTGCTATCGAGCGAGGGCAGTGCGAGCTGGACGCCTTGCTCGTGGAGCAGGCAGAGGAGGATATTGCTCTGGCGGCGATTACTGCCTCGGAATTGTTGCACGGTGTACACCGGGCGGGGAAGGCTGCGTATCGGGCACGGCGTGAGGCGTTTGTTGAGCACCTGCTCGCCCGGCTCACTGTCATTCCATTTGACCTTGTCGTCGCCCGGATTCATGCCCGTATCTGGGCGAGGCTAGCCGCCAAAGGGGTGACAGTCGGAACACACGATTTACTCATTGCCGCTACCGCTCTGGCATCTGATTTCAGGGTTGCTACCCGTGACGAGCGAAGCTTCTCCCGTATTCCTGGGCTTTCCATCGTGCGGTGGTAGCAAGAAACGCCGCTGGCGTGGCACAGTGCAATCCAGGTCGCCCTCTCCTTTATTTAGCCGATATTGAGGAACACCTGCTCGACCGTCGTCGGAGTCAGGCCCAGGCCCGGAGGAAGAAGCCGGCGAATCAGTTGGAGCTGTGGTGTTAACCAAACAGGAGTTGTCGAATATGTTCGGGCCGGGTTACCAGGCCCGCCAGCTTGTGAAGTGAGGCATCAATAGCCTGGGTGAAAGCGGCCGGCCCGCCGAATCGCTCCACCGTATCCGGTGGCATAAACTTGAACAGGAAATCGGCTGTACCGGGTGGCAGAGCGGCGAAGTGGACCGCCAGAATGCCATAATCCTGCAAGAGCATAGCCAATGCGGCAGCCGCCTCATACGGAACAATCGGTGCCTGCGGGGCCGCGCTCAGACCGGCCCGCTCCAGGATCAGTTCGAGTATATCGTCTGCCGGCAGCTCGGCGAGACGAACCCTCCCCTCTCGTTTTGAATAGTAGTGCTGTCTTGGCGAAAATGCCAACGCGGCGTAGGATACTCAGGCGTATAAGGAGGAGCCTCCAGATGAAAGCCGCAGTCCTGTCGGAAGTTGGTGGCCGGTTGGTTATTGAGGATATTCCGCAGCCCCGTCCCAAGGCTGGTGAAGTATTGGTCAAAGTCGCTGCGTGTGGGGTGTGTCATACCGACCTGCATGTGATGAAGGGTGAAGTGAAGTTCCCGGTGCCGTGTGTGCTGGGCCACGAGATCTCTGGCAGTGTTGAGGAAGTCGGTCCTGAGGTGAAGACGACCCGGCCCGGAGAGAAGGTGGTGTGTAGCTTTATCATGCCGTGCGGGGTGTGCTCGTACTGTGTGCGGGGGCGGGACGATCTGTGTGAAACCTTCTTCGCGCTGAACCGTCTGAAGGGGACGCTCTACGATGGGGAGAGTCGTCTCTCTCGTTCTGATGGTTCGACCCTGGCTATGTATAGTATGGGCGGCCTGGCTGAGTATGCGGTTGTTCCAGCCAGTGATGTCTTTCCCGCTCCTGCTAATGTGTCCCTGACCGATGCGTGTATTCTCGGCTGTGCCATGATGACAGCCTATGGCGCGGTGAAGAATCAGGCGCGAGTCCAACCGAGCGATAGCGTGGCCGTCGTCGGCACAGGTGGTGTGGGCTCAAACGTCGTTCAGGTCGCCAAGGCGTTTGGGGCCGGCCAGATTATTGCGGTTGATGTGCGCGACGATAAACTGGAAGCGGCCAAGGCCCTTGGCGCAACCCATAGCGTGAATGCCAGTCAGGAAGAGCCCGTCGCAGCAGTGAACGCCTGCACCAACGGTCAGGGCGTAGACGTGGCCATTGAAGCCTTGGGACGACCGGAAACAGTGGTGAACGCGTTCATGATGACGCGCGATGGGGGGCGGGTGGTGGTGATCGGTATTGCCCCAGGCACGACAACCGCAGGCATTGAGATTACACGTCTGGTCCGCCGCGGCATTCAGCTTATGGGCTCCTACGGCAGTCGTGTCCGCACCGACCTGCCTGAGGTATTGGCATTGGCAGCCCGGGGGCAGGTTAATGTGTCCCAACCCATTACTCGGCGTTACAGCCTGGAACAGGCGGATGAAGCGTATGCGGCCTTGAGTCGTGGCGAGATTATTGGACGAGCGATTGTTCGTATGGCTTAGTACTGCGCATCTTTTCCCTCGGAGAGAAGCGTGTCTCTTGGAAAGTGATGGTCAGCCAGCGGCTTGCTCCGGTAGCGTGGCATCGCCTGTCGCAGAGTCCTGGTGTCGTCCAGCTGGCCGCCGAGTGAACGCCAGCGCGTCGTCGGTCAGCGAACCATAGGCTGCTGTCCAGACATCAAGCAGATAATTATGGTAGGCCCTCCAGGGCATCTTTACGCCTTGCTTGGGGAAGATATCGATTGCTCTCTGGATGTAACCCGAGGTGAAATCAAAGAGTGGCTCCCGCTTCATAGCCGGGTCGTGGGGGCGCGGGCAGCACTGATCGTAACCGTTCGCCTCCATATGGTTGAGCAGTCGGCAGATATAGGTGCACGTGAGGTCACATTTGAGCGTCCACGACGCATTCGTATAGCCAATGGTCAGAGCCAGGTTCGGCACATTACTGAACATTATACTCTTGTAGGTCAGGGTCTCCGAGAACTCGACGGGCTCGCCATCGACCGTCACATCGAGACCGCCAAGGAGCTGCAAATTAAGACCCGTGGCCGTCACGATGAGGTCGGCTTCAAGCTCCGTACCCGAACGCAGGCGGATACCGCGCTCGGTGAAGGTCTCGATATGGTCGGTGACAAGCGAGACCTGGCCGGCCTTGATCGCTTTGAAAAGATCGCTGTCCGGCACCAGGCACAGGCGCTGCTGCCACGGGTTGTAGTGGGGCGTGAAATGCTGCTCGATGTCATAGTCAGGCCCCAGGGCCGCGCGGACCTGGCGCAAGAGAAACGCCTTGGCCCGCTCCGGGGAGTGGCGACAGAACCAAAAGACATAGGCTCCGATAAGCACGTTCTTCCACCGGATCATACGATAGACGAGGCTGTTCGGGAGAAAACGTCGCAGCGTATTGGCGAGATGATCCTCCGACGGCAAGGAGATCATATAGGTAGGCGAACGTTGCAGCATGGTGACCTGGGCGGCCTGCTTGGCCATTTCAGGCACGAGCGTCACCGCGGTCGCTCCGCTCCCGATCACAATGACGCGCTTGTCCACATAGTCGATATCAGCGGTCCACTGCTGCGGATGTACGATCCGGCCCTGAAATTTCTCGGTCCCGGCAAACTCCGGGGTGTAGCCTTGGTCGTAGTTGTAGTACCCGCTGCACATGAAGAGGAAGTTGCAGGTGAAGCGGCAGAGTTCGGCCGTGTCGGCCCGCTCGGTTTCTACCGTCCAACTCGCGTCCGCTGTAGACCATGCGGCCCGCTTCACGTGGTGGCCAAAACGAATCTTGCTATCGATGCCGAACTCTGTGGCTGTCTCGTGTACGTAGCGGAGGATGGAAGGCCCATCAGCGATTGCCTTCGGGTCGGTCCAGGGCCGGAACGAGTAGCCCAGCGTATACATGTCCGAATCCGAGCGGATACCAGGGTAGCGGAAAAGATCCCAGGTGCCGCCGAGTGTGTCGCGTCGTTCGAGAATGGCATACGTCCGGCCCGGACAGTGTGCCTGCAAATGATAGCCGGCGGCAATCCCGGAGATTCCCGCGCCGACGATCAGGACATCGAAATGTTCCGTACTCATAACTCCAGCATCTCAATTCGGGTATTGGCTCAGGATGGACATTACAGCCTTTGTGGTGAAAGGTGCCTATCAGCTCCGGCTTGAGCGGCACCCAGAAGCTCTCAATCGGCTGCGTGTGGACTCGGCCCCGGACATATCCACTGCCCGCCTCTGAGTACAGAAGGCAAGCCGTTCTTCGTTGTAGGCCCTCCGCCCGGAACCGTGTTAGCTGGCGCCGGCAAATTCGGCCACCGGGTCGCCCGCTATTCTGGCGTGGTACATCACCCGCGCTTCGGTCATATCCCACGGGCAGGCCCGGTGCAGCAGGCGACGGTTATCCCACAGCACGGCGTCGCCGGCGGTCCAACGGTGGTGATAGACGCGTGGGGCCTGGCAGGTATGGTCCACCAGCGCCTGGAGTAATTGTTCGGATTCAGCCGGGTCCAGCCCCGGAATGCCGTACGCATGGCGACCAACTAGCAGAGACTGCCGCCCGGTCTCGGGATGCGTTTTCACCAGGGGTCTCAGCGGCGGGTCCTGGACATCTAAGCCATAGCCATTATAATCGCCGCCCTTTTTGGCTGAAAACCCAATCTTTTTCTGTGAATGCCGGAGGGAATGGTAGGCCGACAGATTAGCAATTCTCTCTTTCGTGGCGGCATCAAGCGCGTCATACCCGGCGCGTAAATCCGCCCAGCCGGTTTCCCCGCGAGAAGGAGGAACAATGTGGGCTGTGAACACCGCACCCTTGGCTTGCACGGGCATATAGGTGCTGTCACAATGCCAACCCATATTCCCTTTGAGCACCTGAATCATCTCGTCTGCATCGTCTTCGACGCGAACGCTGCCGTCTTTTTTGACGTTGCTGATCGGCACCAGATCAAATTCCAGTTTACCGAAGCGTTTGGTAAATTCGACCTGCTGGTCGTTGGAGAGATGCTGGTCCGGGAAGATGAGCAGCGCATACTCAAGCCAGGTGTCGTACAGCCGGCTGAAGGTTGTCTCGTCAATTGCGGCCAGCTTGAGTCCGGTTACGGTCGCCCCAAAGCTCGCATTGAGCGGCTTAACCTGAAAATCTGTCATGGGTGTGCTTCCTCCTGGGTTGCCTCAGAATGACGCGCGAAAGGAAAACTGTCAATCCATGATCCGGTTCAGCGACGGACAGTTAGATGATACTGCAATGCTCTTCCGACGGTGCAAAATAGCGCCAATCATATACGAAAGGTTGCTGGAATATGGAAATTTTGCTTTTCGCCCTACTTTTTGCCATATTTTCTGCCCTCATCGCCAGCCATAAAAACCGCTCTGTTCTTGGCTGGTTTTTCGTAGGAGCCTTTTTCGGTCCGTTTGGACTACTTGTCGCCGCCTTCCCAAAACTCGACCCGGCCAAAAACACGGCTCGAAAAGCACCCCAATCACGAAGTCAGGGTCGTCTTGAACAACATAACGCCCAGTTCCGCGCCTGTCCTCACTGCACCAAACAAATCCCCAAAACCACCGACCAATGCCTGTTCTGTCACCAATCTGTCGAGCCCGAACCGATCAATCTTCCAAAGCCAGAAGCAGTAGTAGAACCTGAGACAGAAGAACCAACCACCAAAGAAACCGTCCCAGCCGCTGCCCGCCTACGTGAGCTCGAGTCCTTGCACACCGACGACCTCATCACGGACGAAGAATACGAATCTAAGCGTGCCGAGATCATGAAGGAACTCTAACCATGCGTCCCTTTATCAGTTGAGTTGGTCCAGTGGCGGTGACTGCTCACGGTCAATAAACAACTAGAGGATAAAAGGCAGGCCAGCAGCAAGAAAAAAGCCCTTGCAGAAACAAGGGCTTGGTGAGAGCCACCCATCGGAGTCGAACCGACGACCTACTGATTACGAATCAGTATGGAACGCATTTCGCGCACTTTCCTTATTTTGCTGATAGTTGTCATAGGTAGTTGAATATACTAGGTAAATACGAATATAGCCTTGCGCTTGCTTGCGTTGATTTGCGGTGGTATTCTGTCTCTGTGGTGACTTATTGGTGACTTTTCGACTCACTGACAGACACTGATTTGGAGGCGGACATGCTGACAGAACGACGTATCCGGGACGCGAAGTCGGCACCGAAGCCAGTCACCTTGTGGGACTCGCAGGTGACTGGCCTAGGTTGCAGGGTGTTCCCGAGCGGGCGCAAGGCGTTCGTCTTGTCCTACCGGGTCGCCGGCCGGAAGCGGTTGGCGACATTGGGACGGCCCTCGGAAATGAGTTTGCAGACGGCTCGGGAGATGGCGGCCGAGGAGGTCGTGCGTATCCGCGCCGGTGAGGCGGACCCGTTGGAACGGCGGCGGCAGATGCGGGAGGCTCCGACGGTGGCCGACGCGCTGGCACGATTCTTCGACGAAGTCGCACCGGCACGGATTGAAGCGGGTCGTATGACGCGGCGCACCGTAGACGAGTATCGGCGGCAAGCGCGACGGTACGTCGAACCTGTGCTTGGGTCCCTCCAGGTGGCGCGCGTGACCCGCGGCGACATTGAGAGAGTCGCGGCGACATTAGCCAAGACGCGGGTGTTGCGTAACCGGGTACTGGCGTTCCTGTCGAGGGTCTTCACCCTGGCCGAGCTTTGGGAATGGCGGCCGCAACAGACAAATCCGGTTCGGGGGGTCGAACGGGCAAGAGAGGAGGCCCGTGATCGTGTACTCGCGACATCCGAACTGTACGCCTTAAGTGCAGCCCTCAAGGCGCTGGAAAAGGTGAACCCGTTTCCGGTTGCCGCGATCCGGGTGGCGGCCATGACCGGACTCCGGATTTCGGAAATCCTTTTGATGAAATGGGAAAACATCGATTTCGAGACCGGCCGCGTGGTGCTGCCGGCGACGAAAACCGGGAGGCGCATTGCGCCGCTCGCTGCTCCGGTTCTTGAGCTGCTGGAGCGGCTCCCGCGCATCAACGGAAACCCGTGGGTATTCGCCGCAGGGCGGGGAGCGGCTACGACGTACCGGACGGCGCGGGCTGTCTTCGCTGAGGCGGCCACGGCTGCGGGGCTCCCGGACGTGCGGCTGCACGATCTGCGGCGCTCGCTGGCCACTCGTCTGGCTGGAGCCGGAGTCAACGCCTACGTGCTGAGGGACGTGCTCGGCCACAAAACCTTGACGATGGCCAACAGGTATGTCCAGGTGGCCAGCGATGCCCTGACCAATGCCACCGAGAAGGCTGCCGCGCTCACGGCCGCCGCGATGGCCGGGGAACAGCCAGCCAAAACATAAGGGAGGACCGTCATGGATAAGAAGACTCCGCTATGGCAATTGACTGAGGCCGAAGGTACGGCGATCTGGCTTGAAATGATTTGGGCTCCAGATGCACTCGAACATGAGCGCTCCCCAATTGGAAGGAGCGCCTTCGAGGCTCCCGTTTAAAGGTTTGGCGGAAAGCGCGGAGAGCCGCATCACCCATATAGAGACACAGATTGAGTCTCGTGCCACTAAGGAAGACCTTAACTCAAAGTGTGGATTCTGGGTGGAGTAGCGGCAGCAGGATTGGCAATTGTCGTGGTGGCTCTCGGAGCGTTCTTCAGGGAAAGATTTAGAGGGGACGGAGCCCTTAACCTCAGAAGAGATACAATGGATTCGGGAATTTCGACAGGGGTGGGGAGATTATAAAAGAGAGTCGGCTGAGTCGGCTGAGTCGGCTGCACGGCGGCTGGCTCTTAGGCGTAAGGTTGGCGCTTTCATTAGCGGGGATTTGGCGAAATGCTCTTGATAATCTCGTTTATGCCGTCCTCAAATCCTTCGCTGTACAACGGACTGTATGTGGAATCCAGAAATCGTCGAGGCATTGCGGGAACGGGACATCTTCGTGGAAGAGAACTGCGCCCGACTACGAGAAGCGTTAGAGCGCTCGGCATAGCGAACGCGCTTTTCTCTTCCCCAATCGTCAATTACGCCTTTCCCCCCAAAATTTACTATATCCAGGTATGAATAGAAAAAATGCAGGCTCCCTGTGGCCTGCGGATAGCGTGGTAAATAATTCCCACGAAAAACAGGGATGGGCCATATTCGACGAAAACAAACTCTACCTGACCGATGATCCGGCGCTAGCGGCGCTCGGACCATACAGCACGCTGGCGCATTGGCGGTCGGAAGGCCGAGGGCCGGCGTTCATCAAGCTCGGCAGCCGTGTTGCCTATTCGGGCCGAGATCTCAATGAGTGGCTTGAGACGCGAACCGTGCGGCCCATGAGCGAAGGGCGGCAGGGATGACCGCGCTCCGGGCCTTGGAGCAACGCGGGGGTCACTTTGTGTTGGCCGCTTCTGACAAGTCTCCAGTTTCCAAGGGATGGCAACGCAACCGTCCATCGTTCGAGGAAGTCGAACGCCATGCTACGGGCGGCGGGCTTGTGGGCGTGATACCGGTCTCTCTGGGTACTCTGGTGGTCGATGTTGACCAGGGCGGTGATGCTGGCGTGGCCGAAGCGGTCAAGGTTCTCGGTCAACCGATTGTACAAACCAGGACCCGGCGCGATGGCGGCGCTCACCTGTGGTACCGTGCGGCCGGCGAGGTGCCGAACCGGAAGTGGGAACGCGGCGACGTGCGCGGCAGTGCGGGTTACGTGATCCTGTGGGAACCGGATCGGGTTCTAGCCGGGCTTGAAGCGGCCTACGCTTCGGCGGCACCGGTTAGTGCGGCTGACCTGAATCGACTGGCTAGGACACCAGCCGGGCCGATTGGACCGCAGACGGTTAGGGCGGCAGCTCCCGGTACGCGAAATGACACGCTCAACCGCGTTGTCTACCACGCGTCAAAGCGTGGTGAGAGGGACCTTGAACCGTACCGGGAAGCCTCTCTTGCCACCGGCCTTGCGTCGCGTGAGGTAGACGCCACGGTTGCGAGTGCGGCGCAAGCTGGCAAGGCGGGGGCGGCCGATGACGCACTATCTGAAGGAGCTTTTGCCCGAGAATGGGCGGCTAGCAACGGGCCAGACAAGTACCTCTACGCGGCTGGCGAAGGCTGGCTCTGCTTCGAGGACGGTTGCTGGCGTGAGGGTGAATGCGCGGCTCGTGCGTCGATGGCCAAGCACATCCGTGCGAGAGTCGAAGGAACAAAAGGGGCAAAGCGTTTTGATTGTCATCGTGTGGTTACGGGCGCACTCGCGATGGCGACATACGAGCGGACGGTCGCCGGAGATTCCTTTGATGCGAACTCACTCTTCGTCCCCTTCCCGAACGGAACGATCCTCGACGTGAAACCTTGGCTACAGATTGAGATGAGACCCGAGCATCGGGTCCGCAAGACACTCGACGTGGTGCCGCACACAGAGCCGTCGAAAGTCTGGATTCGATTCATCAACGAAACGCTATCTCACTACCAGCCGGGCGACCGCGAGGGGAATTATATACCACGTTACCCGCAGGCCACAGGCAGCAGACATTCTTCTTGCACATACTCTCTATATAGTAAAAATTGGGCGAAGATAGTAATTGACGGTGTGGGAAAGATAGAAAGCGAGTCCGCTATGCCGAGCGCTCTAACGCCTCTCGAAGACGAGCACTCTGTTCCTGCAATCCTTATGTGAGGAGGGCCGCTAAGACCCTCCTTTTTTATTCAAGCTGCTGCCTTACGCCAGCGGCGTTGTATGGTGTAGAGCGGAATTCCGCCTGGAGACAGAGGAGACTGGTCGAACAACTCTCGGTTCTTCTCAATATAAGCTTGCACTGTTCCAAGCGTCAAATTGGCCTCCCTAGAAATGCCGCCTAGGGAACGCCATTGAAAATTCGTGTGCTCGATGGCAGCAAAAATTTGTCCCCCAATCGGGTCCCCAATGAACAGAGGTGGTGCACTCATAAATCTCCCTCCTGTACGCCAGAAGGAGGCGCTGAGGCCGACGCTAATGTGTCCAAAACTAAATCCTCAACGGCATCCTTGAATCCAGCGCTTGTAAGGATATCCTGAAGGGTTGTAACATCTTTCTGAAGATTATCGGGTCGAGAGAAGGTGATCCAGGCCACCAGACCTACGACCACCAAAAACACGAACACCATCATCCCAATCGCAATCAACCTATGGAGTGAGTCTAGCTCGTTGGTGACAGTAATTACCCCAATACTCGACTCGACAATCAACAGGGCTAACGCAAAAAATTTTAGGGGCGAACTGACTCCTCTGAGGATGTCAACAATGCGACGCTCCACTCATCCCCCTTATTAGCTCAATGTATAGAAGAGGTTCAGCAAAAAAGTCAAGGATGGTCTCTTGACCCGCCGCCCACAGCCAACGAACACCATGTCACCTGACATCAGTAATCACAAAGTTCTGGATCGTCTCCAGCCACTCCAGCGTGACCGTCTCGCCCGGACTCGGAAAGTCCCCCACAACACAACTCCCAGCCGTGTCCTCCAAAAACTCCTCCCCCAAGGTCGTCACCCGCACCGTGGCCCGGCCTAACTCCATGTCGTCCACATAGGCTACGACGGTATGGACCCCATCGCCTATCTGGTTCCAGTTGACTAAGAACCCAAAGCCGTTGTCCGTATCGCCACACATCGCCTCCGTGTCGGCCCGCTCCGTGCCATACGCGGCCTCCTGACTGATCGTTCTCCCATCTGCGGTTTCTATGACAATTTCGACCACCTCGGCCTCGCACGCCCAGCCCGAGATGACCCCAATCCCACTCTGAAACGAGTTGGGGCTCGGGTTCTCCATATATCCCACTACTGCCCCCGACGTGCCATTGATTCCCACCGGGGCGGCCCCGCTTGCAATCACGAAATTCTGACTGCTCCGCTGCCACACCAGTGTCGTCGTCAGGCCCAGCTGCGGAAAGTCTGCCAACCGACACTCCCCGGCCACGCCTCGCACAAACCCTTCGCCCAACGTGGTCACCGTTACGGTCGCTCGACCAAACTCTACCCCATCGGCTAGTGCTACAACCGTGTGCCCCCCATCCCCCAACAGACTCCAGTTGAAGAGGACGCTAAAGGCATTGTTCGTGTCCTCACACGCCTCTATGGTGCTCAATAGCTCGGTCCCATACGCCGCCCTGAGCCGCTGCCCATCTATCTCGATCTCCACTCGTTCGATCTCTCCGTTGCCGGTCCGACAGACCCAGCCCCAAATCGGTCCAATCCCGCTCTGGAAGGAGGCCGGGCCAGGATTCTCTAGGGACCCCACCACGGTTTCGATCACCACGGTCACCGTCACGGTCGCTCGATCAAACTCTACCCCATCGGCCAGTGCCACCACCGTGTGCTCCCCGTCCCCCAACTGATTCCAGTTGAAGGAGAGGCTAAAGCCATTATGCGTGCCCTCACACGCCTCTGTGCTCAAGAGCGAGGGTATCATCCCATACGTCGCTATGTACCGCTGCCCGTCTATCTCGATCTCCACGCGCTCGATCTCTCCGTGGTCGGTCCGACAGACCCAGCCGAAAATGGGTCCGGTCCCGCTCTGGAATGTATCTGGACTCGGGCTCTCCAGGGACCCAACCACTACCATAAGAATAATAAATCGTCCGTAAGGGACCGCCTACAGGAGGAAAGTGACATCATCGGGGGGAACCCCGAGTGCAAAGCCTCCCGTGGCGGCTGTAATGGAACGGACCCCTAGGCTTACTCCCACTTCTTTGCAGGGATCGGCTTGATTTGTCCACGTTCCACAAGGGCGTCGTGGAACTTTATCAGCCGACCTGTAATGAGGCAATTAACCTCGGATCGTGTCATGTGCAGGCTGCTCTCCTTCGGTTCTTCGTGAGGCTCCGTACCGTTGTCAATCCTCTCTTGTACCAAATCTCTCATTTCCTGTAGCTTTTTTTCTTCCATTCTTTACTCCCTTAGCACTGTAAGCGTCTGGTTCTTGCGGCTTTTTGATAAGAAATAACGCTGCGCTACGGGGGGTGAAAGATTTCTTTTGTATTTTGGCCTGCGGGTAAATTGGTATATAATTCCCACCGCGAGGCAGTAGCGGGCTACTTACAGGAATGGTGCGGGGTAGCGCTCACCGGCGATTGCCGGGACGAGGCATGCATCTTCGCGTGGGGCGATCCGGGTTCTGGCAAATCAACATTTTCCGAGACGCTGTTGGCAGTAGCCGGGACGTTCGGGACGACCATCGGCAATGGCTCGCCGGTCTCCAAGGCAAACGCCTCGTTGTCGTCAACGAGCTTCCAGAACGCGGCCGGTGGCATTCGGACGATCTCAATCTGCTGATCGACGGAGGGCTAATCGAGGCTAACCGGATGCGCCAGAACTCCGCCGTCTTTGCATCACGAGCACACCTGCTTATAGCCAGTAACCATCGACCTTCTGCTCCGGCCGCGTCCGGCCTGTGGCGCCGGCTACGAATAGTTGAATTCCGCAACCGACCGACCGTGGTGGATAGGGGGCTCAAGCGTCGGTTAAAGGAAGACCTTCCGGGCGTGCTCGCATGGATGCTGCAAGGGCTACGGAGATGGAAGGAGCGTGGTCGGTTGCCAGACGTACCCGCGCTGATGGCGTGAGGCGTTGAGCGATACCGGCAGGCGGCAGACCCGATCTCGCGGTTCGTGGTTGAACGCACCGAGCCGGACGCCAAGGCGTCGATTGAGGTCGCCACGCTATACAATGCCTTTAATTCGTGGTGGCGGGCGGAAGTCGATGACAGGGTGCCAAGCAAGAAAGCGCTTGGGCAGGCTCTCGACGAGATGGGGTGGCTGCCAGCGGTCGTACGACGGGGGAGTAGGCATCGGGTCGGCCACCGCTTGCGATGTGCAACGTGACAACGCGTGTTACGCGTTGTCCGGTATAGACGACTCACGCGCGTGCGTGAGGGACGGAAACAGGGGAAATACGTAACATACGTTGTCACGTTGCGAATGAACAAACCTAGGGAGGCTGGGCGCGCGGGGCTAGAGCAGTTTTCATGGTGGTGTAGCGAGGCGATAGCCGGCGTGGCGGAAGTAGTTGGCGCACTCGGCGGGGGAGAAGACCGGGAGGGCATGGCCGATGTCGTTATGGAAGCACTCGCTGAAAAATACGAGCTAGAGGTTGTAGCGTACGAGCCGTGATCCCTATTCCCCGGCTGGCGAAAGTCAAAAATAACCGGGGATACGTTGCCCGAAGGAATACTCAAAGACTCGCCAGAAAAAGCAACCCAGGTCGCCGAAGAACTAACAAACGTCGCCAATCAGAAAGCACATGCACGACGTATTCATGCCCAAGACCTGAAAAACATGGGATTGGTCATCAAGGACCTTAAAGAGAACGATGACCTTCAAGAAGCAGTTTTATCCGTTCACCACGCTTTCATGATTGCTCTCTCCAATTTCTGTCGGGTGCATGAGTCACTGCGCGTGACACCAGCACTGGAACCAAGTCCCGCCGATTGATCCGTTCCCACAGTTACGGGAGACCCACCGTCTGCATAAACTCAACGTCCTGCGCGGCAGTGGACGTATCCGGTAAGGCTGACCAAATGAGGAGAATACTATATTTGACTCACCAAGCGAGACCCGCGCTTCCTTCAATGAGGCCGTTCGCTTTGAAATTAAGCGGTTTGGCTTCCAATGCGGACAGGGCCAGCTCCTCAAGATGGCGGGAGCCCTCTACCGTTAGCTGGTAGGTTCTGAAATTCTCAACTTTGGTCCAGGCAAGTACAGTATATAACTCCCCCTTGGGAGGGATTGTCCGCAGGGTCTGTCCTGAGCGTGTCGCAGGGCCGGGGTGGGCAGGTCCTCTACTCCACGTCCGTAATCACAAAGTTCTGACTATTCTGGTGCCATTCCAGGGTAACGGTCCTGCCCAGCGTCGGAAAATCCTCAACAATACATTCGCCTTCAACGCCCCGTAGAAACTCTTCTCCCAGGGTCGTCACCCGCACCGTGGCCTGGCCTAACTCTACGTCATCCACATAGGCCACGACTTCATGCTCCCCATCCCCCAACAGGTTCCAGTTGAACAAGAGGCCGAACCCATTATCCGTATCCCCACACGCCGACTCCGTATCCAGCCGCTCCGTGCCATACGCCGCCGGCTGTGGCACCCCGTTCAGCGCAATCAGGACCGCGTCCCCCTCACACACTCAGCCAGAGATCACCCCAATGCCGCTCTGAAAGGAGTTGGGGCCGGGGTTCTCCAGATACCCCACATCAATCGCTCCGGCTCGGTCCGCCCCGGTCGGGGCCGTGCCGCGGGCAATCACAAAATTCTGCTGCCTCTGTTGCCACTCCAGCGTCGCCGTCTCGCCGAGCAGGGGGAAGTCCTCCACCACACATTCGCCCGCAACGCCCCGCACGAACTCCTCGCCCAGCGTCGTCACCGTCACCGTCGTCCGGCTCAACTCCACCCCATCGACCAGGGCCACGACTTCATGCTCCCCGTCGCCCAACAGGTTCCAGTTGAACAGCAAGCCAAAGCCGTTGTCCGTATCCCCACAGGTTTCTTCCGTGTCCGACCGCTCGGTCCCATACGCCGCCGCCTGCGGCATCCCGTTCAGCTCTATCTCCACCTCGTCGGCGGCACATACCCAGCCCGAGATGACGCCGAGGCCACTTTGAAAGGAATCGGCGCCGGGGTTCTCCAGATTGCCGATGAGTTCCGGTTCTTCTTCGGTGGTGGCGGGGCCGCCGCCCCCGCCGCCCCCGCCCCTACCGCCGGTACTGGTGCCTGTCCCCGTGCCGGTACCCGTCCCACCGCCGGTACTGGTGCCACCACCACCGCCTGGAGGGGTGGGCGGCGGTTGGGACCCCTGGCTGGTGCCGCTGCACCCCGCGACCGAAGTCTCAGGCGAGACATATGTGTAGCTGCCGTCTGAGTCCGCCTCGATCCTGTTACCCGCGAGGTCCCGGAGACCCCTGCCCACAGCCACATAGCTGATATGAAGGCTGTGGTCGAAGGACTTCGCGAGCGTCAGCGTCACCTTCGTCCCGCAGAGCTGGACCCGGTCAAAGACGATAGGCAACCGGTCAGCAGAGGTGGTTACCACAGTGAAGTTTGTCGGCAGGGGCACCCATTCGGGGTCGAGCTCCTCGTCCCAGGTGGCCACCAGCGTGTAGCCGGCGACCTCCGCTGCGACCAACTTCGGCGGGGTGACGTCCAACCCGGCCTCCTGGCCGGTGACGTTCACGACCGGATGGTCGTCAAAAGCAGCAGCGGCATTATATGCCACATCATCGATTCCTCCGCTGCCCGTATAGTTCAGCGTCACCGTGTCGCCCGCCATCACTGCCGTGTCCAGCGTCAGGATGACCCGCGCGCCGGTGACCCGCGCTTCGGTGACCGTACCCGAGATCCCGGTGAAGCTGGTCAGGTTCAACATCCCCGATGCCAAATCCTCGTTGTAGTCCAGCGCCAGCATGTTACCGTCCACGGTCGCCCGCACCAGCTGCGGCGGTGTCCCGTCCGTCATCACGGTCGCCTTTGCGACCGCGCCTTCGTTGTGGGGCGCTGTGTCGTCGTTGATGGCCCGGACCTCGACCGTATAGGGCTGACCAGTCATGAGGTCGTGGGTGGTATGGTTTGTCGTCTGCGGAGGGACCTCCGTCCAACTCGTCCCGTCCGGTACTGTCGAGCCCTGCGCGTAGCGGTATTCGTAGCGGATAAGATCGGCATAACCGGGAGATTCCGGCGCAAGCCACTCCAGGTGCAGGGAGGTCTGGCCAGCTACTCCCCGCAAGTACCGCACGGCCGTCGGCGCGCGCCGCTGGGGTGTGGCCGTAATACGGGACGTATTCCACGGCCCCTGATCGCTCTGCGGGCGCACGTCGAAGTAATACAGGCGGTTGTATACCGAGAAGTCGGTGATCCCAACCGAGCACGGGCACGTACGCCTTCCCAGGGCGGTGTACGGCTTGGAATCGAGCTCGCTCTCCGAGCGGGCGTAGCGGTACTCGTAACTAGTGACCGTCGCGCCGGCGATGTTCGCCGGCGTGTCCCAACCGAGCGTGATCCCATCGCCCATCCGTTCAGCCGTCAGCTTTCGCACCACGGGGCGGAGGCGGCCGTCCACCTTGTGGTCGGCCTGCGTCCCGCGTCCAGGGTGGATGAGGTCGGCGTCCACCCCGCCCGCCTTGATCGTCCCGCCGTTCAGTTGCAACCCACGACCGGTGTCGCGCCGGTCGTAGATGAAGAGGCCGTCGGTGTCCAGGTCGATAGCCGTGACGATGTAGAGCAGGAACAGTTCCGCGCCGCTACTGTCCGCCGCGCTGTACTCGGCCTGGCGCTCCTCGTCGTCGATGCCGAACACCAGCACCGGCGCTCCGGTGACGGTCACCGCCTCGCTGAACGTCGCAGTGAACCGGATCGTCACGCCGGCGGAGTAGATGTTGCCCTCCTGGTTCGGCGTGGACATGACGGCCAGCGACTTTACCCACGGCCCGGTCCGGCTGCCGTCCACCTTGTGGCCCGATTGATTGTTTACCGCGGAGTGGGTGATAAGGGCTGCGGCGCTGTCATCGGCCGCAAGGATGGTCCCGCCATTGAGTTCCAGGGCGTCCTGAGCAATGTTGATCCCGTCGGTGTCGGCGTCGCCCGCCTGGACCGTGTAGGTGAATTTGAGTGTGCTCGTGTCACTACCGCTCTGGTAGTTGGCGTACTGCATGTTGAGGAGCGGGAGCCGCGGCGTGCCGGTGACGGTCACCGCCTCGTTGAACGTCACCGTGAACTCAATCACCCCGCCCGCCCCGTAGACGTCTTTGAGCGCCTGACTGTTGTTCGGGGGAATGCTCCAGCGTTGCGGCGACGACGTGACTGCGATGCCCTGAGCCACGGGGAAGGTGTTCACGAACCCCTCTATCTTCAGCGTATAGGATTTGTCGTTGCCGATCGTCCATTGCGTAGGCGTAGCCCCAGTATCATACCAGCGGTGCTTATTGTGGATGGACCAGCCGGTCATGCTCCCGCTGTCCTCGGCGTCGGTTTCGGTGGTATCAATCCTTGGCTTGTTGCTCTGGTCGATGGTACTGGTGACGCGGATACTCACGGCGTACGTGGTGCTCGGCGCGACGTTCATTCCGCTGTGCGTGAACGTCTTGAGACCAATGGCCGAGAAGCCGTCGGTCGGCGCCGTAAACGCGGTGCAGGTCGCGTTCGGCACATCCGTCACACCATCGGCAGTTTGGACGCCGCAGACCTTCAGCTCGAAAACGTCGGTCACTTTTTCCGTCTCGATCGTGATGGCGGTGATCGAGAAGCCGGCCGTGGACGCGGTGCCCGTTGTGAACGGTTGCGCCGAGTGGGGGACCCCGATGTCCTGGGAGCCGTCGGGCACCTGATCGACATTGGACACCAGGACGCTGGCTGTCTGCGCCGCCGCCCCGGCCCACAAGACGCATATTGCCACAGTCATCACTATCAGTCGCTTCATGACGTTCACTCCTCTCATAAAGGCCCAATCCGCCCAGGCCGCCCCAGGACCAGCAGGGCACTCGCGCAGAGCAGAAATCGCTCCCACCTGTCGGCACCTGGATGAAGGCCCCTAGTCTAATGCAATGCCGTGCTCCCCGTCACCTATCAAATGATAGAAAAATAACCCTGTTTGGGGATCATGGACGGTCTGTGTCACTTCTCCCCGTAGACGCCGGGAATTTGATCCAAGCGTTCCTCGATGAGGGGTAGGAGCGCTTGAACAAAACGGTCTGCCAGGAGACGATCTCTTGCCGGTACCGATAATCCACCGGCCATAAACGTGCTCTGCCTTTGCGGGCATGAGAGGGTGGGCAAGTTCCCTACTCCACATCCGTCATCACAAAGTTCTGACTATTCTGTTGCCATTCCAGGGTGACGGTCTGCCCCAGAGCCGGGAAGTCCTCGACCATACAGTCCCCCTCAACGCCCCGCAGAAACTCCACGCCCAACGTCGTCACCCGTACCGTCGCCCGGCCCAGCTCTTCGCCGTCCACCCAGGCGACCACCGCATGCTCCCCATCGTCCAGCAGATTCCAGTTGAACAAGAGGCCAAAGCCATTGTCCGTATCCCCACACGCTTCTGCGGTATCCAGCCGCTCTGTGCCATACGTGGCCACGTGGCGCGCGACCTCTCCCCCCTCGCACACCCAGCCCGACAGCACCCGGACCCCACTCTGAAAGGAGTTGGGGCCGGGGTTCTCCAGATAGCCCACCCCGGCTGACCCGGCCCGGTTCATTCCTGTCGGGGCCGGACCGGCTCGGATCACAAAGTTCTGCTGCGTCTCCTGCCATACCAGCGTCACGGTCTCCCCCAGAGCTGGGAAGTCCGGCACCGGACAGGTGCCGGCTACGTCTCGCAGAAACTCGCTCCCCAAGGTTGTCACCGTCACGGTAGCGCGGTCCAACTCGACGTCATTCACTCGGATGATCACCGTATGTTCCCCGGCCCCCAGCAGATTCCAGTTGAACAACAACCCAAAGCCGTTGTCCGTGTCGCCGCAGGTGTCTGCCGTGTCCAAGCGCGCCGTGCCATACGCGGCCTCCTGCCGCACGGTGGTCCCCCTCGCGGTCGCAATCTCGATCTCCACCGCCTCGGCCTCGCACACCCAGCCCGAGATAAGCCCGATGCCGCTCTGAAAGGACGCCGCGCCGGGGTTATCCAGATAGCCCTCAGGCTCAAAGGGCGGGGCCGACCGGCGCCCGCCACCACCACCCCCACTGCGCCCGCCACCGGTGGAGACCTCGGGGGGGACCTCGGTGGGGGGATCCGTGCCGCCACCGCCGGCGGCGACGGTGATGTCGAAGTCGTCGCTGACCGTCCCGCCCTTGCCGTCGCTGGCGGTCACCTGCACGGACACCGTCCCCACATCCGCCTCCGCCGGCGTGCCCGCGAAGGTCCGCGTGCCGGCGTCGAAGCTCAGCCATGTCGGCAGGTTCGTGCCGTCACCCTGCGTCGCCGTGTAGCTCAGCGTGTCGCTGTCCACGTCGCTGAACGTGGTCGTCGGGAAGGCGTAGCTGAACGCCGTGCCCGCCGTCGCCGTCTGGTCCGAAAGCGCGTTCGCCACCGTCGGCGCGGTGTTGGCGGCGGTGCCGGTGGTGGCGCTGGCGACGTTGGAGGGAAGGCCGGTGCCGATCGAGTTGATGGCCGAGACGCGGTAGTGGCGGGTGGTGCTGGCGGCCAGCTCGGTGTGCGCGGAGATGGTGGTGGTGCTGTTGGTGTTGGCGACCTGGTCGGTCCAGGTGGTGCCGCTATCGGAGGAGATCTCGATCTTGTAGCCGGTGATGACGCGGCCGCCGTTGTCGACCGGGGCGGTCCACGAGAGGTTGATCGTGGTGCTCCCGCTGGCGGTGGCCGTGAGGCCCGTCGGGGCGTCCGGGGCCGTCGGGGCGTTGGCCGGCCGGGTGGAGTTGTTGGTGACGGCGGGGACGCCGCCGGCGCCGGTGGTGAAGGACGCGGCGTCGTTGCCGGCGGTGTCCTGGATGGGAATTATATATCACGTTACCCGTAGGCCACACGTAGCCTGCATTCTTCCTACACATACAGCTATATAACAAAAATGGGGCTGGGATAGTAATCGACGGATATGGGGGAGAGGAGGCACTGCTCCCCCATGCTTTAGGCTGCGGGTTGATTGCGCTCTAGTAACCGCTCGATGCCCGCGCCCATCTTTGCGAGGGCCGCACTTTGATCTCGAATGCCCGCGCCGATGTCTTCAAGCACCTTGCCTTGCCGCTCCAATGCGGTGCCTTGCCGCTCCATTGATTTGTTGAGCACCATCGTCTGTTCCGCCCGACCCTCACTGCTCTTCTTCATCCAGCCAATGCCCCAAAGAATGACGCCGAGCTGTGTGCCATACAAAAGAAGAGAGAAACTCTCGAATAATGTCATAATTGCACCATCCTGAATATATCCTTCATAACAAAATCAGGCCGCGCTGTCTGGAGCCTCATTCCCTCCGCGCCCGCTCACTTTTCCTATCCACATTCTCTATATAACAAAAATGGGGATAAGAGAGTAAGTGACTGTTAGAGGACCGTATCAATGAGTCAGGAAGGATGTTCTTCTAGTGGAGCGTGGCGGCAACAACGAGAGAATGATCTTCCTCAGCAATATACACCTCATATGTGACGCGATTCAGACGGGACCCCTCTTCCCGCAGCCGATGCGTTCCCCCATCTCCCTCCGATCTTGACGCTAAACGGCGTCCACTGACTTGCGCCTCACATCTCCGCAGGCCAATGTCTTTGTCCCACTCGGTCATGTGGATATAGTAAAGCGTAAACGGCTGATTGCGGAACACATCCATGCCCTCTTTATCTGTATAAGAAAGATGTCTCGTATTGTGGGCGACAAGATTCTCTTGCACTATGTCGAGAGCCAGTGCTTGTACGTCCGCATCACCGCACATAGGCGAAACAAGCGCATTGGGAAGCGTCTGCCCCTCACTACATCCCACACCACAGACCGTAAGACTACAGAGTAGGAACACCCGCAGAAAGGGATTCATCATGCCCTCCTTTTACGCCGCCATCTTCCGCTTGATATACCCCTTGCTAGCGCTGCCTCAGCGAGTTCGCGCGGCTTGTTGGTCTCGGCACACAATCAGCATCGCAAGAATAGATAATTCTAGCGCTTCCACTCTTCCCAACTCCCTTAAGACGGAGCCGGTCTTTAACTACTGAGTATTCGCCTAACTTAGGTATTTGGTGACTTGTATAGGGGGTCCCAGATGTACTGCATTTGTCTAGGTACTTTTTAACAGTATCTTGTAAATCCGGGTGTTTCCTTATGAGCAGCTTAAGACTTTTAGAAAAGCCCTCGGTGTAGATAACTTTACGGGACTTCATTTACCGCCAAGCTTTTTTCAAGCAAGTTCTTAAATTCCAAGCTTGCCGCTAATGAGAGCGATTCCGACGCATCTTCTGCAAAGCATGCCGCATCATCAAGAAGTCGTTGGGTAGCAGAAGAAAATGCTATGCGTGCAGATTTTTTTTAGCCTCATCTATCCTTTCTGAAAGCCCAAGCAATTGCTCAGACCTATCTTCGCACCACGAACGATCTTCATCTGTTTCAATAACGAGAAACCCAATCATTTTAACAATACGCGCCAGTTGCCAGCGAACTTGAAGCGCCATAACCAGAATCAAAAAACTACAAGACACAGCCTCGAAGATTTTCACATGTTCTCGATAAAGTCGCTCCAATATTTTCCTAGTGCGGTTATTTGACTCTGTTGTAACCGTCTCCAGCACCGAGAAACTGGTTGTTACCATGTGTAGTCTCCTTTTATTTATCGCAGCGCGGTGGCGTCTCTTTCAAGAGTAGGTTTCAGCAGGATAAGAGGCTACCGGGTCCGTTTCTCAAGTTTGGTAGTACCCCCTCCTCTATCTCGGAAGTATATACCAGCTTACCCATAGCCGAAAATACCGCTGCATCAAAAAGGCATGGGGGAGTCTCGGCCTTCTCACATAACTCCTGAATGCCGTCCAACACAAATTCATAAAACTCTTGGTTAGTAAGCATGCCGGCATGAAGTTTCGCATGACCCTGGGGTAGGGACTGATTCAGCCATTTGATAACCCGACTGTCGAGGGGAATTTCGTACCGAGTCAGCCCAAGCAACTGAAGCAGGTTACGGGATTGTTTCGGACCGAACCCCTTGAATACCTGGGCGATCTCCTGCGCGACCCTACGCTCCTCCTTAGCCGAGACAAGTCTGGTCAACTGATTGCATTTGGGGAGGACGTTCTGCCACCCCTTTTCCTTCTCAAGATACTGCAAATTGTACGTGAGGTCCCGCGCACTCTGCTTGTACTTTCCAATCCCATGCGTACGAACAGTCTCTCGAATAAATCCCTCTTTCCCTCTTTTGGGGCGCACGATTTCATAGGCGAGAGGGAAGGGGCTCTCTCTTCCTAGTTTATCTACTGGACTCCCTGGCCCCACTTTGTTCTGCATGGTAAGGCGAGCCAGGACCATTTCACGCCAAAAGTCCTCTTTCCTTACGTCTGGCTTTTTTGCGGCAAGGTTCTTCGCCCGCTCTGTGGCCAGTTGCTGGAACAGGGGCGCTTGCGCCTGGCTCTCAAGAACCTCCTGAACGCGGGCTATGTCACGACCCTGAGTTTTCCACTGAATCTCCAACATTCTCAATCTCCGTTCTTCTCGATGCGCGCCACTCCCCGTTCATCAATGCAGTAGGCCACTTCCCTCATAAAAGTGGAATAAGCATCCAGGACTCGTAGTTCCTGCAAAACCCCAGGGGCCAACCGAGTATAGACGAAATCATTGGTATAGTGACCAATTACAGACGGACGCTTGACGCCAATTGGACCCCGCCCGGGGGTCATCAGTAAAATAAATTAGTTACATGCTTGCAGACAGTATGTATCGACGACACTCTGGCTGTCCGGAGTCCGAGCCGGGTGTAGTCAGATGCTGACCCCCCGCTTGGTCTCCGCCTGCGCTAGCGGTGTTCTACCTCCACCGCGTTGCTACTGCAGTTGTTGGTGGTATCCGTCTCGCCCCGCGCCGCGACCACACAAGCCCAGTAGTAGTAGGTCCCCGGCTCTGGCTGAGGATCGGGGAAGGTGTACGTCAACTCACGATAATAAGTCGTATTGGGCTGGACAACATGAACCCTCCACCCCGAGTCTAACCTCTTGTCGTTGGATGCCGATATCGCCGCATCGCTCGACCGATAGAACCAGAGCCTGGTAGGAAATGACTCCCCGGTTCCGTCATTCCGCACGCGCGCGACGAGCGTACCTCCCCCAGCTCTCATCTCGCTGACAACAAGGTCCGATGCCCCCGCTATTGCGGTCCGCACGGACGTGAACGGCCCCCCGCTCGAACAGGCGATGGTGGAATCCGGATCGCTCGTCGCCGCATCGACGCACGCCCCGTAATACCATTCGCCGGTGGTCCCGGGCGCCGTCAGCGTAATCGATTCCCGTCTCCAAGCCGACCTGGAAGACGAGAACGCCTCCATCGCGATTGTGCCCACCTCCGTGTCCGATCTCGTAATCGTCCTGTCCGGCGAGCGGTAGAGGCGCAGCGTCGTCGCCGGCAAAGCCACATACCCAGGGCTCAATGTCACCGACATCGAGAATGTCTCGCCCGGCGTTACGGTGGCGGACACAACTACCTTCACCCCTACGTTGGCCCAAGGGTTATTTTCGGGTTGCGTCTGCTCTACCCCTACCTGCACGCGTACCCCGCTCGAACAGTTGTTCGTCGTGTCCCCTTCCTTATGCACCGCGTCCACGCAGGCGCCGTAGTAGTAGGTTCTGACGCTCGTCGGCGCGGTTATCAAGCCCGTCGCGTGGTAGGTCATCCCGACGAGAAGATCGCGAACCGAATACGTGCCCAGCTCCGTGTCCCACGTCGTGATCGTCGCGTCCGTCGAGCGGTAGAACCGCAGCGTCGTACGCGTTGCCCAGTAGCCGCCCGCGTTGCGCACCGTCGCCGAGAAGGTGAAGGCCGTTCCGGCGGCCGGGCTGTCGTTGCTCACCCCGGGTGAAAGCACCACTAGGTCCGGTGGCGTTCCCCGAACCGGACCCGGACCCGGACCCTGACTCGTGATCGGAACCGGAACCGGACCCGCGACCCTGACCGTGACCGTCACGGCCGGGGAGCAGTTGTTGGTCGTGTCCGACTCATCCGTCACCGCATCGACGCACGCCCCGTAGTAGTACGTGCCGGGGCTCGAGGGCGCCGTCACCGGAGTCGCCATGCGGGGGCTGCCCGCCGCCGCGAGCGCGCGCACCGCGTCCGTCCCCACCTCCGTGTCCTCCGTCGTGATCGTCGCGTCCGGCGAGCGGTAGTAGCGCAGCGTCGTGGCCGCCGACTCTCCGTCGCCCGTGTTCGTTACCGTAGCAAACAAGTAATCGCTCTCTCCGGTCTCGGGAGTGTTGTTGGTTATCCTCAGCGCCCCTACCACCAGGTCCGGTTGGCTCTGAATTTGCTGCTGCGTTACCAGAACCGTTACCTCTCTAGAGGACGAGCAGTTGTTGGTCGTGTCGGACTCGTCCGCCACCGCGTCCACGCACGCGCCGTAGTAGTATGCGCCGGGGCTCGAGGGCGCCGTCAGCGCAATCGACTCGCTGCTGGTCCCCGAAGCGGCCAGCCCCGCCACCGCGGCCGTGCCCACCGCCGTGTCCGTTGCCGTGATCGTCGCGTCCGTTGACCGGTAGAACCGCAGCGTTGTAGCGGCAGCGGCGCCGTCCCCCTCGTTCCGTACCGTGGCCGACAGCGTGAACGGCGCACCCGCCTCCAGGGTATCCTCGCTCACCGACGGCGCCGTCACCGCCAAGTCCCCGCCCGCCGGCTCCCGCCGGTTCTGCGGCGCGGTGGGGGTGGACCGCCCGCCCGCCGATGTCCCCCGGCTCCCGCCCGCCGATGTCCCCTGGCTCCCGCCCGCGGCACGCGCCGCCGGCGGCGCAGTGACCGCGCCCGCCGTATAGTCCACTATCACAAAGTTCTGACTGGTCTGGTGCCATGCCAGCGTGACCGTCTGGGCCAGAGCCGGGAAGTCCTCCACCACACACTCGCCCTCAGCCCCCCGCACAAACTCCTCGCCCAGGGTCGTCACCCGCACCGTGGCCCGGCCTAACTCCATGTCGTCCACATAGGCCACGACCTCGTGCTCCCCCTCGCCCAGCAGGTTCCAGTTGAACAACAACCCAAACCCGTTGTCCGTGTCCCCACACGCCTGCAGCGTGTCCTGCCGCTCCGTGCCATACGCGGCCGGCTGTGGCACCCCGTTCAGCGCAATCAGGACCACATCCCCCTCACACACCCAGCCCGAGATGACCCCAATGCCACTCTGAAAGGAGTCGGGGCCCGGATTCTCCAGATACCCCACCCCCGGCACCCCCGCCCGGTTCTCCCCGCTCGGGGCCATGCCGCTGGCGAGGACAAAGTTCTGCTGCGTCTCCTGCCACACCAGCGCACCCGTCTCGCCCACCATGGGGAAGTCGGGTGCTGCACATGTCCCCGTCACGCCCCGCACAAACTCCGCCCCCAGGGTGGTGACCGTCACCGTGGCGCGACCCAATTCAACGTCATCCACAAACGCCACGACTTCGTGCTCCCCGTCGCCCAACAGGTTCCAGTTGACCAAGAGCCCAAAGCCGTTGTCCGTATCCCCACACGCGGCTGCCGTGTCGCGCCGCTCCGTGCCATACCCGGCTTCCTGACTGATCGTTCTCCCATCTGCGGTTTCTATGACAATTTCGACCGCGTCGGCCGCACATACCCAACCCGAAATCACCCCGATGCCGCTCTGAAACGCATGCAGCCCCGGATTCTCCAGAGAGCCGCTGGACTCCGCAGACATCTCGCTGCCACCGCCCTTGCGGCCGCTGCTCCCAGAAGCGGTCCCAGTGCCCCCGGTAGTGCCCCCGGTAGTGCCCCCACCAGTGCCCCCGGTAGTGCCCCCACCAGTGCCCCCGGTGGCGGCACTGGCCATCGTATCGAGGTCAACATACTTAACCTCAGGCAGACCCTCGATGGCGCGCTGCTCAGCCTTGAGTTCGGCCAGCGTCAGGGTGTCAGGCACGTGTTCGGCAATGAGCTGCTTGAGGCCGTCCAGCCGGCGCGCGACCGTCCAGCCCGCGCGCTGCTCCACTGCCGCGGCGGCCTGATCTACGGTGGAGCCCTGCGCTACTGCTATGAGGAGGGTGTCCAGGATCACACAGGCGTCACCATCACGGGCGACGCGGCCAAAGCCGCGCGTCTCGTCACAGGGGGCCGCGTCGCCCTGGGCTGCGACCGGCGGGCTGGCCGCCAGACCCACGATAAGCAATACCGCGGCCAGGACGAGGCCAGCTCTCAGTCTTCTACCTTCAGTCTTTCTCATCTCCCACCCTTCCTGTTCTTGCTCGGGCCTTCCCTGCCTCGCCATCTTCTCTTGCCGGGCAGTGGCACGGCGGCGGGGGGGATAGTGCGGTTACCGACCCCCAGAGAAGGTCCCTTATAATTCAATGCCGTAGCCCCTGTCCCCTATCAAATGGTAGAAAAATGACCCCGCCCGGGCCTGCGCATGTCACCGGGCCGGGATGAGCAGAGCCGCTACTCCACGTCCGTAATCACAAAGTTCTGACTGGTCTGCTGCCATTCCAGCGTGACGGTCTGGGCCAGGCCGGGGAAGTCCTCGATGACACACTCCCCCTCGACCCCGCGTAGAAACTCTTCTCCCAGGGTCGTCACCCGCACCGTGGCCCGGCCTAACTCTACCCCATCCACGAACGCTACGACTTCATGCTCCCCCTCCCCCAATAGATTCCAGTTGAACAAGAGGCCAAAGCCGTTGTCCGTATCCCCACACGCTTCCGCGGTATCCACCCGCTCCGTGCCATACGCTGCCACGTGGCGCCTGACCGCTCCCCCCTCGGTCGTGATCTCGATCTCCACCTCGTCTCCCTCGCACACCCAGCCCGACAGCACCCCGATGCCACTCTGAAACGAGTTGGGGCCGGGGTTCTCCAGATAGCCCACCTCGGCTGACCCGGCCCGGTTCATTCCTGTCGGGGCCGGACCGGCTCGGATCGCAAAGTTCTGACTGTTCTGCTGCCAGACTAAGCGCACCCGCTCGCCTGCATGTGGAAAGTCTTCGACTAGACACTCGCCCGCGGCGGCGCGGAGAAACTCCTCCCCGAAGGTCGTCACGGTCACCATGGCCCGTCCGAGTTCGACCCCGTCAACGCGGGCCACGACCTCATGCTCGCCATCGCCCAGCAGGTTCCAGTTGAACAGGAGGCCAAAGCCATTGTCCGTGTCCCCACACACCCCGGCTGTGTCTAACCGCTCCGTCCCATACGCCGCCTCCTGCGGGGTCCCGTTCAACTGGATCTCGACCGTCTCCGCCTCGCAGACCCACCCGGAGAGAACCCCGATGCCACTCTGAAACGAATCGGCGCCGGGGTTCTCTAAGAACCCTACCACCAGATACGTCTCCACGGTGTACGTCCCGGTCTGCCGCCCGTTGCCCGCCACGGCCACCACCACCAGCCCCGCTGCCACCGGCACGCTCAGCCGAAAGTTCCGCCGGGCGCCCCCGCTGTCCGCCATCCCCAACTCGACATCGTTCAGCCACACAGTCCCCACCGTATCGGTCGAGCCCGTGGTCTCCACCACCAACACGCCGGCGTGGGGCACGCTGAGCGTGAAGTAGTCCACATCGTCCGCACTGTTGGCTTGCCCCGGCGTGGAGGACGTCCACGGCGCGGTGCCGCCAAGGGAGACCGCGGTCGCCTGCCCCGGGCTGTCCCCGTGCCGGTCCTGGGGGCCGCTGCCCCCGCCACCCCCGCCCGTACCGCCGGTGTTACCCGGTGGGGGCGGCGGGGGCGGGCGGTCGTCATCCAGAATCGTACCAAGCGCGCCATCCGTACCGACATTGACTATTCTGACCCCGAACGGCAGGCTGTTTGTCGTTACGAACAAGAGCAAGGTCTCGTTGGGCTCAATCGCCGTATCGTCTGTTGTTTGCACCGTAATCGTGCGGGTGCTCTCGCCCGCCGGGATCGTTACGGACCCGGACTGGTTCGCCGGATAGTCCACACCGGCCGTCGCCGTTCCAACCCGGATATCGCTCATATGCCAGTCAAGGATTATGTCCGCCGGCACCGGCGCCGACAACTGCACTGTGAAGCGGATGGGCGTGCCCTCCGCCGCTGCGCTGTTATTGACGGTGATCTCGACGAACTCGACGGCGACCTCCACCTCGTACAGCCCGGTTTGCTGGTCCGTGGCCCCCCGGACCTTCAGGTAATACACACCCGCCTCAAGGCGTCGTTGGAGCAGAAAATCCTTGCTGGCGAACGACACGGCCTCGCTGGTCGCAATCGACATGCTATTGCTGTCCAACAGCTCGCCGACGAGCCGGAGTTGGGGAGCAAGAGTCAAAGCAGCAATACCGCGAATGACCAGGTCGGTCGCGGCGGGCAGTTCAATTCTGAAGTAATCGACGTCGCCGGCGGGAGCGATCAGGCCCCCTGCGGTATCGCGGTGCACCTGGGGGGTGATGGTCAACTCCGCGGCATCGGCCGGGCCTGCCGTATCCTGCCCCGTCCCGGTTTTCAGAGAATAGAATCCTGTCGCACCCGCATGCCCACTGACCTTGATGGAGTATATTCCTGCGGGGAGCGAGCGGGCGAGGAAAAAATTATTCCGGCCGATCACGTCATAATTATTTTCCGCAATCAGGTGGCCATTGCTGTCCAGCACCTGCCCGACGGTATCAAGCCCACCGGTGGTGCGGATGGTGATATCGGTCGTGGCGGACAGGTCGATCGTGAAGTAATCGACGTCGGAGCTGGAGGTGATGGCTCCTTTCACCGTGCGATTCAGCGGCAGGTCCGCTGCCGTGGCCCGGTCGTTGCCGTGGTCAGGCGTCGTCTCGGTTTGCAGCGTATAGAATCCTGTCGCGCTCCCGCGAGCGCTGACCTTGAGGTAGTACGTCGTGCCTGCGGCAAGCGCGTAGACGAGGGAAAAATCTTTCGGATTGCGGAAGAAATCAATATTGCCGTCGTTGTTTTGCGTCAGCACATTGCCATTGCTGTCCAATAACTGCCCCACGGTATCAATTCCACTATAGGTGCGGACATGGATCTCGGTCGCGGCGGCCGGTTCGATCGTGAAGTAATCGACGTCGGAGCCGGAGCTGATATATCCCAGCACGGTACTATCCAGCGGCAGGGACGCCGCGGTGGGCCGGTCGTCGCCGTGGTCTGCGGTTCTTGTCGGCGTGACGTCGGACCACGCCCCGGCGCCCGTGGCGTTGTGCGCCCGCACCTGTACCCCGTACCACCAATCGTCCAGGAGTCCGCTGAGCGTATATTCCAGCACGCCGGCGTCGACCGTCACCGTCCCAGCGTAGTTGTAAGTACTGCTCTGGTAGTGGAGCTCGTAGGCGCTGATGGCCGAGCCGCCGGTGTCGGAGGGGGCATCCCAAATGATGTGCAGCGAGCCGCTGCCGGGGGTCACGCTCGTGATGGTTGGTGGGGCGGGCGTCTGGGCCCAGGCGGCACCGGACCCCAGCAGCAGCCCTAGCAACACCCACACAGCCATCCGCCCCATGTTTCCACCAGATACGAAACGCGATGCATAAGATAACTCTTCTCTCCTGCTCCCCATTACTCCTCCTCCACCTGGGTCACGACAAAGTTCTGGCTGTTCTGTTGCCACACCAGCGTCACCGTCTCCCCCACCATCGGAAAGTCCGCCGCCGTACATTCTCCCCCAACGCCACGCAGAAACTCTTCTCCCGTGGATGGTGTAGTCCCCGACCCCTGGAGAAGGGTCCTATACTGCTACAGCAAGGACGCGGTCCTTGTCCCCTATCAGATGATAGAAAAATAACCCTGTCCGGGGGTCAGGCGAACGCGGCGACCGACAGCACCAGCCGCACCAAGTCCACCTGCCCGGCGAGGCCCTGCTTGTGGTAGATTTGATGCAGGTACCACCGGACCGAGCGTTCCGTATACTCCAGTGCCACGGCAATCTCGCGTACGGTCTGGCCTTCCGCCACCCAGGCCGCGATCTGGCTCTCCACCGGTGTCAGCCCCAGGGTCACGGCCACTAGGGCAGGGTCGATGTGGGACACCAGCCCCCGCTCGACCAGCAGCACCTGGGCAGCCACGCGCCCCGCCCCAAAGTCCATCTGCCGGACCCCCACCGGTTTGACGTGCACCACGAACGGTGGCAGCGCGGACGCGCGGTGGAGCCGCATTGACCCACTGACGGCGG
Source organism: Binatia bacterium (assembly GCA_963664395.2). Lineage (GTDB taxonomy): Bacteria > Desulfobacterota > Binatia > Bin18 > Bin18 > Bin18. Next base: position 2,816,726 of record OY761159.2, read on the forward strand.
GCGCACTGGAGGTCGGCAGTGCGGCGGCGACCAGCCGCTCCAGGCAGGCATGGTCAGCCGGCACGCGGGCGGCCAGCACGCCGCCCCGGTCCATCAGCCCGTCGCCCTGCCGCAGGATGGCACGGGCATGGTCATTGGCCTCTACAATCCGCCCGCTCCGGTCCAAGCAGATGACCCCGATCCGAGGGGTGTCGAGCAGGGCGGTCATGGACGCGCCCAGTGCTTCGGCTTTGGCCAGCGCCTGCCGGATGCGGACAAATTGTCGGATATGGGGCAAAAGACGTTCGATCAGCGCGAGCTGCGAGGACGCCCAGCCGTTCGGGGAGACGGGGTCAAGGGGGTGCCAGGCGATGTGGGAGCCGTCCGGCTCGCCCAGGCGGACATTCAAGCCATCCTGGGCATTCCCCCGGAGAAACGCCTCGTTGTAGGTCGGCGAGGTCCTCAACTCTTGGGGGGTGTACAGGGCGGGGGTGTGCATCACGCGGCTGTCGGGCAGTTGCCGGAAACGCGGTATGCTTTCGTTGATAGGGTAGTAGACTTCCAGGTACTCGCGCTCCCAGTCCTCGCGGCGCTCCCCCCGGAAGTAGAGCCCAACGTAGAGGACCCGGCCATCCTCCTCCAGGCTATCACGAATCATCAGGGCATTGCCCACCATGCCGCAGGCATCATCAATCAGCGCCGAGGTGGCCGGCCATAAGGTATCGTCAAGCATGGCGTCGTATAACGACGCCAGGATCCGCTCAAACGCGTCTTGGTCACTCATGCCGGTGCGTCCTTGTCCGGTTCTTCCAGTGAGGCGCAGTCATGGGATCTGGACAGGAAAAGAAGAGCTGCTCTCGAACGGAGCGCCCCCATATGCCTTCAGCGCTTCACAAGAGAAGTTCATATACATGCTGTTCGTATGCAGATACCAAATCCTGCGCGCCCCTGTCTCCTATCAAATGATAGAAAAATGATTCCGGCCGGGGGGCAGACGAGCACGGCGACCGACCGCACCAGTCGCACCACGTCCCCCTGCCCAGAGAGACCCGGAGAGCAGGTGCGGGACAGGCGGCCTACCAGCGAGGACGCGCGGCGGAGCGGACGGGAGCAAGGGGGACAAGGGCGGGCCGGGAGGGAAGCCGAGGGCACCGTGAGGGGGAGCGCGCACGAGCCGGGTCCTGCTCGCCTTTTTCCGCACTCATTCCTCACGTCCAGTAGCCATCGTCCACAAAGCTCACATAGCGACCTTTGCCAATAATAAGATGGTCCAGAATGTGGACGCCCATGACCTCTCCACCCTCTCTGAGCCGTTGGGTGATCGTGAGGTCTTCCTGGCTCGGCATAGGGTCGCCGCTGGGGTGGTTATGCACCAGTCCACACTGCAAGAAATAGAAGAGATGTACGATCTCGCGGCGGCTGGATACCTATCTCCTGAAGGTGCGAGGACCTTGGTTGGGCAAGCCCTGGAACGCATTCAGAATATCAGGGAAGACGCAGAGACTTTGAATGGCTACACTGAAGAATATGTTGAGAAGTTGGGCGGTTTGGAGCGAAGATTAGGCAGCTTCCAGGCGAATGGTAGTCGTCTGCCGTTTGAAGGTATGGCGGCGTCGGAAGTTGCGACCTATCGAAAAGTCTTCCAAGCTCTGGCAGAGATATCGCCGTCGCCCCGTACTGCAAAGGAATTGATGGAAGCTGTTCTGGCCCGCATCTAGTGCAATTACACAGATTGCGTCCCGTCCTTATCTTGCCGTATTTTGAATACGAGTCGGACGCTGTGGTCGGTGTAAAATTTCTCCTAGGACGGGAGCAATGATGAGATCGTATCATTCCTTCCGTTCAACAGTTGAAGTCACCGACATCTCGGGGCATGGGATTTGGCTCGTGACGGGTGACCGGGAACTGTTTCTGTCCTACGAGGATTTTCCGTGGTTTCGGGACGTACCCATCAGCCAGATAGCCAACGTGGAAGAGCCAACGCCGGGGTATTTCTACTGGCCTGGTTTGGATGTGGACCTTGGCTTACAGACGATTGAACGCCCCGAACGATTTCCTTTTAAAGCAGGGAGGATAAATATACGGTGGAACTCCCTAACTTTGTAGTCAACTGTCCTTGCCAACACTGGGAACCTCCAGAACCCGACCTGGTCTATCAAAGTGTGGGAGTTTTGATGTAGAGGCTTCCAAGTCAGAATCGTCCGGTGTCGCATTCGAGGTTAAATACTTAGCCGAAGAGGAGTTGCTTTTTGAAATGGGAGTTGCGGCTGCTGTGTCACCAGATGGGGTGGCCGCGGGTCATCTGTCTGTTTACTCTCCCATTGATTATTTACTTTTTCGGCTTTTTAAAGCTGCTAAGCAACTTGAACGATCTCCCAACCGAAAAATAGCAGCGGCAATAATTGAGGACTACGAAGCCTCCTTTCATGTCCCTCTATCGGACTCTTGGATTGATTGGACTCACCCAGAGCTTTTTCTCAGAGACAACATGATAGTCCCATTCATCAAAGATAGGAAACGAGAGACCCCTAATCTTGAGTCCGAAATTATACGAAGAATCCCAGACCTGGATGAAATTTGGGTTTTTAGTGTCGGGAACAATTTCGACATTCATCGGAAGCATGTAATCAAGCCGGGAGTATGATTTCCATTTGAAGGTGGCATACCGCTTTGCATTCTACTGTTTACCACTACCTTTTCATCCTTCTTTAGGACTTGACCCTCCTTCAAGCTTTGGGCATCACGAAACATCCCCGTGACCTCCCGCCTGCGCCGGACGCTCAGCCTTGCCCTGCCCATTGTGGGTGGCATGATCTCCCAGAACATCATGAATTTGGTAGACACGGATTTCGTGTTCCGCTAGGGGAGACAGGAGGCTCTAAATTATTCCTAGAAGCACCGGTCTTAACGGGCCGGTGAGGAGTGAAATTCGGAACCGTGGGGGGAGAGTCGTATCTACCTAGCCGAACATCACGCCTCACCGCGGTCCGATGGATACAGCGCGGCGTGGGGGGTAACGCCCGGCCCGGAGCCCCCCTAGCGGGGACCTTCCGTGGGAGTAGTTGGGATTTTGGAGGGTGGGAGGGGTATACCCCCCCTAGCAGCCAACCGTAAGCCTGTCCGCTGACGCTATGACCCGAAAAAGAAAACCCAACTTCTAAAAAATGCTGAAACAATTTTCACGGGAAAAATTCCGGGAAAAGTGTCTGGATAGTCTATCCCTCTTGTTTGGAGAGCACGTCTCAGCAGGTCCGAGCTGTTCCCCTCTCTCCTTGCTCGGCATCTGCCAAGCGAGTGGGCTGGCCACGACCACCCCTTCTTCACCATCTGAACGTCAGGGTCGGGCTCAGACAGTTGTACCAGTCTCAGTATCAATCTCACGCTGGTTGGTAAAAACAGATTTGCGCCCAGCCACATCTCTAGCTTCTCGGTCTTAGACGACGAGATGAGAGCCTGGTACCTAGCGTACCGATCCGACATGGTGTCCTCTTTGTCGCGGAGCTTTGCATCGGCACCCCGGTCAAGCAGCAGGGCAGCCACCGCCGGGTTGTCGTTGAACGCAGCCGCCAAACGCAAGGGCGTATCGCCACGATTATCTCGCGCCTGGAGGTCAGCACCCCAGTCAAGCAGCAGGGCGACCACCGCCGGGTCAGGAGACTGCGCCGCCCGGTGCAAGAGTGTCACATCGTTCTCGTCCCGGCTGCTGCATCTTTCTCCCTCAATACCTTACCTTAAGCCACTAGCAAGCCCTTCACCATCTGTTCCTTCTCAGCCTTAATCTTCTCCACGAAAACAGACGCTGGTTCATCTTTCGGATCTTGCTCGACAAGTCTCCCCCGAACAGCAAGTTGCAGAATAGTCCGCCGGAGATGTTCAATTGTTTCAGGAGTGTCGTACAGCAGATCAAAATTCTCACACATGTGTTGCCAATGTTCGGCGAACTCATCTGGATCACTGGCATTTAGGAGCTTGTCGAGGCTAGCGTTGTTGAGCTTGATACGGCTGTCGTTACGCTTCTGCTGTTGGGCTTCCAGCTCATCGCATAACGCCATGAGTTGATCGACTTTGGCGACACTGCTTAGCCCCACTAGCGTCTTCCCCACGCATGTGGGGGTGAACTGGGCGTACTCTCGACTGCCATCACCCAGTCGGCCGTGCTTTTCTACGACCACGGGCTCGGCGCGAGCGAGGTCGATCAGGAGTGGCACGGATTGTGAGTGAAGCGGTCCCGTCGGAGAGAATGTGGCAGATTCTACAAGAAAAACCCTCTTTAAGTCATCTTCTTTAGACAAGTTCACCGTTCCGTGTCCCGAACGGCTTCAGGCTACCAGGAGCTAACGGCAGTCGGTGGGGTGACTTATTGGTGACTCAGCGTTTTCTTCCCATTTCATCACCCCACCTAACTACCTGAAAAGATTGGAGCCACCCATCGGAGTCGAACCGACGACCTACTGATTACGAATCAGTTGCTCTACCAACTGAGCTAGGGTGGCGCGGCAGTTGTTGTGGAGATTCTACCAGTGAGGTGAACTGCGGGGCAAGCCCGATGCCTTTCAATCAATCTGTTGCAATACATCTCGCGCGGCTTGAGCAGGGTCGGTCGCCGCGCTCAGCGCCGAAATCATAGCAATCCCGTGGGCGCCGGTCTCCAATACTTCGGCAACACGGTCAGCCTTGATGCCACCGATGGCAAAAACAGGAACCGCACTTTGGGATACAGCCTCCCGTAAGCGGTTGAGCCCCTGTGGCTCGCCATAGGCGGCTTTTGAGGGCGTATAATAGACCGGTCCGAAGACGATAAAGTCGGCCTCCCGGGCCGCAGTAATTTCTTGCTGAGAATGGGTTGAAACGCCGATGAGTTTCTCGGTTCCCAAAAGACGGCGTGCGTCTTTCACAGAGAAAGAGTTGTGTCCGAGATGGACGCCGTCCGCTTCAACGGCGAGGGCGACATCTATGCGGTCGTTAATCAGCAGTTGAGCCTGGTAGCGCATTGTCAGCGCACGAAGCTGCTCGGCTCGCTCGTACAGCTCGCGTCCTTCGAGATCCTTTTCTCGCACTTGAACGGCCCGTACCCCACCGTCAAGGGCAGCCTGAACGACGTCTACGAGTGGCCGGTTGGCGGTTTGTTTGCGGTCGGTGACGAAATACAGGCGGAAGTTGAGCATCGGTAATACGGTCTGAGAAACCCCACCCCGGCGCTACACGCCACCCCTCCCAAGAGGGGATTTTCTGAACGGAACGGGCCACCACGGGAACCTGGGTGATTGACCTCTACTGCTCTAGGCGATCATTCCGTCGAGCGGGCTGGAGGCTGTTGCATACAGCTTTTTGCCCATGCGCCCGGCCCGATACGCTTTGCGGCCGGCCTCCACGCCTTGCCGCATGGCATCGGCCATCAGAATCGGGTCTTTTGCCGCGGCAATAGCCGTGTTCATCAGCACCGCGTCACAGCCCATTTCCAGGGCAATCGCGGCGTCTGAGGCCGTACCCACTCCGGCGTCAACGATCACCGGCACGGTACTGTGTTCGAGAATGATACGGATGTTATAGGGATTGCGGATGCCAAGCCCGGAACCAATGGGCGCAGCCAGCGGCATGACGGCTGCGCAGCCCATGTCTTCGAGCTTTTGGCATGAAATCGGGTCATCGTGAATATAGGGCAGGACAATAAAGCCATCGTCAACCAGCGTCTTGGCCGCCTCAAGCGTGCCCGGAATGTCAGGAAAGAGGGTCTTGCTATCTCCAATGACTTCCAGCTTGACCATATTGCCGACTCCAGCCTCGCGGGCCAGTCGGCAGGTTCGCACCGCGTCTTCGGCGTTATAGCATCCGGCGGTGTTGGGCAGGATGGTGTATTTTTTTGGATCAATGTAGTCGAGCAGATTTTCCTGGTTGGGGTCAGTAATGTTCACGCGACGGACCGCAACGGTCACAATCTCGGCTCCCGAGGCTTCAATCGCCCGCTTGGTTTCCGTAAAATCCTTATACTTTCCCGTGCCGACAATAAGCCGGGAGTGGTATTCCTTCCCTGCGAGTATAAATGGATCTATTGGACCTGGCATGGCATCCTCGCTCTAGCGATCTACTTCCAATCTGATTCCGCTCTTATTGCCCTAGCCGCCGCCGACAAAGTGCACGATTTCAACCTCATCATCCGGTTTCAGTCCGCAGTTGGCGTACTCGTCGCTCGGGATAATATCCCGGTTGACTTCAACCGCAATCCGCTTGTTTCCAAGGCCGAGTTCTTCGACTAAGTCTGCGATAGTTATGCCATCTCGGCACTTCCGCACATCGCCGTTGAGCCTCAATGTCATTGCGGCCTACCATATGCCCACGGGTTTCCCTTTACAACCCAGGAAGCTTCTGGTATCTCCGTCTGCCTATCCAGATGGAGACCGTTCCAACCCGCTATACTCAAGGAGTACGACATGGCTACCGTCACCCGCGCCCTTATTAGCGTGAGCGACAAACGTGGCATCGTTGACTTGGCTCGCGGCCTTGCCGAACTTGGTATCGAAATTCTCTCAACCGGCGGCACGGCAAAAGCGCTGACCGAAGCCGGGATTGCAGTCACGCCTGTCGAAGATTTTACCGGCTTTCCTGAAATGCTCGATGGTCGAGTGAAGACCCTCCACCCAAGAATACACGCCGGGATTCTGCATCGCCGGAGCGACCCTAGCCATCTTCAGGCCCTGGCCGAGCATGACCTCAAACCCATTGATCTGGTTGTGGTCAACCTCTACCCGTTTGAACAAACGGTTGCCAAGCCGGACTGTCGCTTTGCCGATGCGATTGAAAATATCGATATTGGCGGGCCGTCTCTGTTGCGCGCTTCAGCCAAGAATCACGCCGACGTTGGCGTCGTCGTTGAGCCGGACGATTATCCGGCCATTCTGGCTGCGCTCAAAGAGCACGGCGAACTCTCCGCCGGGCAAAAGCTCGACTTGGCCAAAAAAGCGTTTCGATTAACCGCCCGCTACGATGGGGCCATTGCAGACTACTTGGGCAGCCTGAATGGACCAGATGGAGAAGAGCGACTGCCTTTTGGCGAAACGCTCCACCTGCACTACATCAAGGCTCAAGATCTCCGGTATGGAGAAAATCCGCACCAGTCCGCGGCTTTTTATCGCAGCCCGGTCATCCAGGAGTCGTGTATTGCCAACGCCAGGCAGCTCCAGGGCAAGGAGCTGTCGTATAACAATATCGTTGATGCCAATGCGGCGTTTGCCCTGCTCCAGGAGTTTGATGAAATTGCGGCGGTTGCCATTAAACATACCAACCCGTGTGGCGTGGCAACGTCGGCAGATTCCCTGGCCGACGCCTTTCGTAAGACGCGTGCGTGCGACCCGGTTTCGATTTTTGGCGGCATTGTTGGGTTGAATCGCGCCGTTGATGCAGCGACCGCGCAAGAAATCCTGAACCTGTACGAGCAGGGCTTTCTTGAGATTCTGATTGCCCCGAGCTATTCAGCCGCTGCCCTGAATATGCTGGCGTCGTCCAAGCGACTCCAGAACATCCGTTTGCTGGAAATCCCGGAGATCGTCGACGCCCAGCCGGCCCGCTATGAAGCCAAGCCGATTATTGGTGGATTGCTGTATCAGGAACGCGATACCGGCCAAGTCAATGTGCAAGACTGCGAGGTCGTGACACAACGTCAGCCGACTGACGCTGAGTACCAAGCCCTGGCCTTTGCCTGGCGGATATGTAAACACGTCAAGTCCAACGCCATTGTGCTGACCTCAAACGATCAGGTCATTGGCGTGGGCGCCGGCCAGATGAGTCGGGTTGACTCTGCCAAGATCGCCGTTTCCCGAGCGCAGGACTTGGGATTGGACACACACGGGGCAGTGGTCGGCTCGGATGCGTTTTTCCCTTTTCGTGACGGGCTCGACGTGGTGGCCCAGGCCGGCGCAACCGCCGCGATTCAGCCCGGCGGCAGCCTGCGCGACAAGGACGTTATCGCTGTCGCGGATGAGCACGGCATGGCCATGCTTGTCACTGGCATGCGGCATTTTCGGCATTAACGATGAAAGTGCTTGTGATTGGCAGTGGCGGACGGGAACACGCCCTGGTGTGGAAGATCCGTCAGAGCCCGCGCGTCTCGCAAATCTACTGCGCTCCCGGGAATGCCGGGATTGCTGACCATGCCGAACTGGTTGGACTTGCCGCGGACGATATTGATGGTCTGTGTGCCTTTGCTGAAAAAGAACACATTGGGCTGACTGTTGTCGGTCCTGAGTTGCCCTTAAGTCTCGGGATCGTCGATCTGTTTGAGTCGCAGGGCCTGCGCGTGTTCGGCCCGAATCGGGCGGCCGCCCAGCTCGAAGGCAGTAAAGCCTTTAGCAAAGAACTCATGCGGCAGCAGGGCGTTCCAACGGCCGCCTATGGTATTTTTAACGACCCGGACGAAGCCAGCCGTTATCTCGAAAAAGTCGAGGCGCCGATTGTGGTCAAAGCCGACGGACTGGCCGCGGGAAAAGGCGTCCTGGTGTGTGCAACCCAGGCCGAAGCCCAAGGCGCACTCACAGCAATAATGCGCGAGCGGCAGTTTGGCGTAGCGGGCGACCGAGTGGTGATTGAAGAGTTCCTGCACGGCGAAGAGGCCTCGTTTCTCGCCTTGACAGATGGAACCCATATCCTGCCCCTGGCCTCTTCTCAGGATCACAAGCAAGTCTTTGACGAAGACCGGGGGCCGAATACCGGTGGGATGGGAGCCTACTCGCCGGCGCCGGTCGTTACGCCGGCGTTGACTGCTCAGATTGTTCAAGACGTGCTCACGCCGGTCGTCCGGGGGCTCAAACAACGCAATATTGTGTATAAAGGCGTCCTCTACGCCGGCCTGATGATCCGTGACGGCCAGGCGAAAGTCCTCGAATTCAACGTTCGCTTTGGCGACCCGGAATGTCAGCCGCTCATGCTCCGCCTCAAGTCAGATATCATAGAGGTCATGGAGGCCGTGATTGATGAACGCCTCGACCGGGTGACCCTCGACTGGGATGACCGCTCCGCGGTGTGTGTCGTGCTCACGGCCGAAGGCTATCCCGGCAGCTATGAGAAGGGGCGAGAGATTGCCGGGGTAGAGCAGTTCGCGGCCTGGCAGGACGGGGCGGTTTTTCATGCCGGCACAAAACGACAGGCGAACACACTTGTCACAAATGGTGGCCGCGTGCTGGGCGTGACTGCGACCGGTACGGATATTAGTCAGGCAATTGCCGCGACGTATCAGGCGGTGCAACGCATCTCGTGGCCGGGCATGCACTATCGTCGGGATATTGGCCAGCGAGCAGTGGGACGCTAATCCAGCTACTCATTCTTTTACAGCCGCCTATTCATGTAGAGGACAATACATGGTACAGATTCGTCCCTTTCGCGCGCTGCGTTATAATCCGGACGTTGTTGGAGATTTGAAAAAAGTCGTCTCCCCGCCGTATGACGTGATCAGTCCGGAACAACAAACGCTTTTACATCTTCAGAGTCCCTATAATGCAATCCATCTCGATTTCAATAAGGCAGAAGACCCCTATACGGTAGCGGCCCAGACTTTTCAGACCTGGCGGTCTCAGCGGGTTGTGCAGCCAGACCCGGAGCCGGGCTTCTACTGCTATACACAGGATTTTACGCTCACGGACGGCCAGCCACGTCGCCGCACCGGTATTTTTGCCGCGCTGCGGGTTGAAAATTTCGAGTCCGGGGTCATCCGCCCGCACGAGCGCACATTTGAGCACGCCAAAAAAGATCGCCTCGCCCTCCTGCGGGCCTGCCAAGCGCATCTGAGTTCGATATTCTGTTTATACGCCGGTTCAGGCTGGTCTCTCGAACACACGCTCCGAGATGCACTCGCCCAGCCGGCTTCGGTTGAGATAGCGGACGCCGCGGGTGTCACCCATCGGCTGTGGCCCATTGCAGACCCGGTGGCCATTGCAGACATTACGGCCCAACTGTCAGACGCGTCGCTGATTATCGCTGACGGCCATCACCGCTATGAAACCGCGCTGCAATACAGCCGCGAGCGGACCGCAGAAACCGGCGCAGGCGAAGACAAGCCTTTTCATTACGTCTTGGCGTATTTGACGAATGCCGAGGATACAGGCCTCACCATCCTCCCAACGCATCGGCTGATCCGGCAGACCCGTCTCCCAAATCCGACCAGTCTGCAAGCTGTCTTAAAGCGCGACTTTCGACTGGCCCGCTATGCTCCTGCCCAACGCCAGGCATTTCTCAACGCCCTTTCGGCACCCGGCCCGGAGCGGCGCATCGGTTGCGTCATGGCAGGAGCCGAGCATTACTGGCTATTATCCTTTGATGACCGCGTGACGCATGGCCTGCCGGCATCGGCAGCACTGCGCGCCCTTGATGTCACGGTGTTACACGACGTTCTCTTCGAGCGTTTTCTCGGCTTGCCGCCGGCCGTCCAAAAGCAGGCCGTCTCGTATACGAGCGACACTGACGAGGCGCTGCAACGCGTTGCCGCAGGAGAGTCTCAGGCCGCCTTTCTCCTCCGGTCAACAACGTTTGAGCAGATTAAACAGGTGTGTGACGGAGACGAGACCATGCCGCAGAAGTCAACCTACTTCTACCCAAAGTTGTTGACCGGTCTCGTATTCTATCATCTGGGACAGGGCTAGTTGCAGGAAGAGTCGCTTAGAATCGTCCGCCGCCTCCTCCTCCGCCGCCGCCGCCAAACCGACGTCGTTCCGGCGGACGCGCGGCGTTGATCTTCAAGATCCGCCCAAGGATTTCTTGGCCGTTGAATTTTTCAATGACCGCGTCAGCCTCTTCTTTCGAGCCCATTTCAACAAACGCGAAGCCCTTCGATTGCCCGGAGAATCGGTCAGACACAACGCTCACCGAACTGACCGTACCGACCTCGGCGAAAGCTTTTTCCAAGTCGGTGTTTCCGGCAGAGTAGGGCAGGTTGCCGACAAAGAGCCTCGTGCCGGATGAAGACCGGGGTTGGGAGGGCGGGCGGCCCGCAGGTGTGAAAGGTCTCCCACGGCCGCTATCACGAGCCGGCATGGAACCACCGCGACCGGGTTTTACCTCATTGACAGTTAAGGCTTGTCCGTCGACTTCTTTGCCATTCAGACCTGTGATTGCAGCCTGAGCTGCTGCTTCCGTCTCCATTTCGATAAAGCCGAACCCCCGAGACAAGCCGGTGGCGGGGTCGGTTATGAGTTCGGCAGACTGAAGGCTACCAAATGGAGTGAATAAGTCTTCGATCTCAGGGAAGCAGAGCAAAGGGGATAAATTACCAATGTACAGTTTAACGGCCAAAAATGGATCTCCTCTCTTCTCGTTCCGTCTCGCTTCTCTCTATACGTCCTGTCGCGCCTGAGGCATACACAAAGGCCCCGCAAACCCAGGGGTGGGCTCTCGCCCTCGAACAATGCTCGGACCAGTTTTCCTGTTATAACATTACGTAGGCGAAAAGGAAGGTAGCAAATTCTCGTTTTGATTACAATGAAAAAGAAAAAAGAGGAATTTATTGTCCCCCTACCCATGAGATGATAGCATCCTTATTCTCGGCATAACAATACGCTTTGGCATAACATGGACACACAAGATCCGACCCATAGCCCCGCACTCTCGGCGGTTATCCTGAGCGGTGGAAAAAGCGCGCGCATGGGGAGGACGAAGGCCCTTCTCCCATTTGGCGAAAGGCCCCTTATCGCTCACCTGATCCAGCGTCTGTCCCAACGCTTTTCCGATATCGTTGTAGTCGCCGCGCCGGACCAGACACTTCCGTCCTTACCGGTCACTCTCGTTCATGATGAAGTGGCCCATCAGGGGCCGGTCGGAGGCATGTACTACGGCCTGCGAGCGATACGCGGCACGGCAGCCTTCGTCACGTCGTGCGATACCCCCTTTCTCCAGCTTCCTTTCATCGACTATCTCATCTCGCAGCTTGACCACAACAGCCATGTCTATGATGTGGTCGTCCCCTTTTGGCAAAACCGGCTTCAGCCGCTTCACGCCGTGTATCGCCGGCGCGTCGTCCCCTATTTACAAGAACAACTCGCTGCCCAACGCCTCCGCCCGGTCTATTTGTATGACGCGGTGCCAACCCGAAAAGTGGTCCCGGAGGAGATCAAACGCTTTGACCCCGAGGGGCTCAGTTTCCTCAATATGAATACGGAGGCTGACTACCAAGCGGCGCTGGTTCGTTGGCGTCATCTCTATACCCGAATCTCCTGCACAGTTGAGTTATTCGGTGTAGCGCGCCTCAGAGCAAACAGCCCACACGTCTCGCTGACGCTCTCGGCTGGGGCAACGCTCGAGGATGCGCTGACTGTATTAGGGGCGGAATGTCCTGCGCTCTTGGGTTCGGTGCTGTCTGCGGATGACACGGGACACGCCCGCTTACAGAGCGGATATGCGTGTAATATAAATGGGAAAGATTTCGTTCGAGACGCGCACACCCGTATCCAGGAAGGGGACAATCTGCTGCTCTTGTCGAGCGATGCAGGCGGATAAACCATGTACGGGTTCCACGGCCGTCTGCTCCATATAGACCTCACGACGCAGTCATATACCTGGCAGGATATCGCCGCGTCTCGTCTCACGGCAGTGCTGGGCGGTGTCGGCCTTGGCGCGGCTTTGCTGTACGACTTCGCACCACCTCAAGTGGAGCCGCTCTCCGCCGAGAATCCGCTCATTTTCACCAGCGCGCCGCTTGTCGGAACAGGCCTCACCACAACCGCCAAGTATGCAGTTGTCACCAAGTCTCCCCTCACTGGCTTTATTGCGGATTCACTTTCTTCCAGTTTTTTTGCCTTGGAGCTCAAGCGGACCGGAGTTGATGCGCTCGTGATTACCGGCGCGGCCGAGCAGCCCACGTATCTCCAGATAACGGACCGCGGAGTTCAATTTAGAGATGCGGCTCATCTCTGGGGAACGAGTGCAGCTGAAACGGAAGCCACCGTTCAGAGAGAACTCCACGCTGAAGAGGATACACAAGTCCGTGTGGCTGCCATTGGTCGAGCAGGGGAGAACCTCGTTCGTTTTGCAACCCTCAGCAACGAAGGTCGGCATGCCGGACGGGGTGGCATCGGGGCGGTTTTCGGCGCCAAGAAGCTCAAGGCCGTTGCCCTGCGTGGTCATCACCGCATTGCCGTGGCTGATAAAAATGAAGTGGAAAAGATCGCGGCCTCATTACGCGAGCGGAGTGTTGGGCCACACACGGCGAAGTACCGCGAAATTGGGACGGTCGCAAATCTGGCCGTCTTTAATCGCTTGGGCAGTCTCCCTACCCATAACTTTCAATACGCAACATTCTCGCAGGCAGAATCACTGAGTGGAGAAGCGCTCATCACAAACAGTTTCAGCCGCAGGCATGGCTGTGCCTCGTGCACGATCCGCTGTGAGCGCCTGTTTCGGTCCCTCGACGGAGAAGAACAACGGCTTGAATATGAAACCCTCTTCGCATTCGGCCCGCTCTGCGGCATCGGCAAGCCGGACGATGTGCTGCGTGCCGCCCGGCTGTGCGATCAGTACGGCCTGGATACCATCAGTACCGGCGGCACCATTGCCTGGGCGTTGGAATGCGCGGAAAAAGGTCTCTTACCTGAAGGACACGCAGCGGGCCTGTCCTTTGGCAATGCCGAGGCAATTCTCGCCCTTATTCCAGACATTGCGCACAAAAAGGGACTGGGAGCGCTCTTGGCCGAGGGCTCGCGTCGGGCCGCGGCAGCCCTCGGTACTGAAGCAGAGGCGGTCGCCATACACGTCAAAGGCATGGAGCTACCAGGCTACGAGCCACGCAGCCTCAAGACCATGGCGCTCGGTTTGGCGGTCAGCCCACGTGGAGCCTGCCACAACCGCTCAGGGGCCTATGAGGCGGATTTCTCAGGACAAGTAGATCGTCTGCAAGCCGATGCGGGTCGTGGAGCGCTCGTGGCGGCGTCCGAAGATTTTTCTGCCGTATTGGACTCACTGATTGTGTGTAAATTTTTGCGCAAGTGTTTTGATGATTTCTACGCCGAAGCAGCTCACCTTGTGAGCGCAGTGACGGGTTGGGATTGTACCGGCGCAGACCTCAGGCAGGTTGGCGAACGTGTCAATACAATCAAGAAACTTTTTAATGTGCGTGCGGGGTGGCAATCCGAGGACGACTGGCTGCCTCCCCGCCTCTTAACGGAGCCGCTGTCTGGCGGCATTGCTCAGGGTGTGAGCCTGACAGCTGATGAGCTACGCCTGATGATTCAAAGCTATTATGCAGCCCGAGACTGGAACGAGCAGGGGTTTGTCGGGGAGGAGAAAAAGCGAGCGTTAGGTCTCTGAGATAATGCCAAAAACAGAAAAACTGAAGGTAGTGAGTTCTTTATTATGTACGAATCAAAAAATGTCTTAGGCGAAACGCTTCAGGTGTGTAACTCGCGCCCGTTAACCGGTTTTTATCGGGATGGTTGTTGCAACACCGGCAAAGAAGACGTCGGGCTGCACACCGTGTGTACACAAGTCACCAAAGAGTTTTTGGAATTCTCCAAGGCCAAAGGCAATGATCTGAGTACGCCCCGCCCGGAGCTCGGCTTTTACGGACTCCAGCCCGGAGATTGTTGGTGTCTGTGTGCGCTACGCTGGAAAGAAGCCTATGAAGCGGGAGCCGCGCCAGTGATTCTACTAGCGTCCACCCACGCGACGACTCTCGAATATATTCCCTTGCAACTGCTGAAGGAGCACGCCCGGGACCTGCATTAGAGCGAGTCTCCCGACGGGCGAGTGCTCGGTGGTAGCCCTGCCCGCTATCCCCTCCAGGGAGGGAATTATATACCACGTTACCCAGCCCCCGGAAGATTCGGATCACCCTCCATAGCCCAGCGTTATTTCTTGTCAAAAAGCCGCAAGAACTTCAGACGCTTACCAGACTAAGGGGGGATATGATGAGAGAAATACGACAAGTCCCGGACACTTCAAAGCAGGAACAAGAACCGGGGCATCTTCATCTTAGGATTCCGCCAGAGAGCGACCCGTACATGACACGCTCAGAGGTTGACGGTCTCATTACAGATCGGCTGATGCAGTTCCACAAGGGCCTTGTGGAACGAGGGCAAATTCCGCCTATTCGTCCAAAAACAAAGGATGATTAAACCAGACCAGATAACCGACTACGGGTCCTGCCCATTACAGCCGAGGGGGGATTCACACTCGGGGTTTCCCTCGATGATGTCATTCTCCTCCCGTAGGCGTTTCACTACGGCACCTATCACAAGATGAGCATTAAGCATTTGAGCCGGTATGTGAACGAATTTGCGGGGCGGTACAACGTCCGGCCCTTGGACACGATCACACAAATGGCTATGGTGGCGCGGGGCTTGGTAGGGAAGCGGCTGCGGTATCAGGATTTGATTGGGTAGCGAGGCGTTATGGCAGAGCCGAACTGGAAAAATCAAACCATTTGGACGAGGGATTGTCTCGATATTATGCGGGGGATGAATGCCGAATCGGTAGACCTCCTTTACCTTGATCCCCCGTTTAATTCCAATGCGAATTATGCGGCTCCGATAGGGAGCAAAGCGGCAGGTGCGGCGTTTCGGGATACGTGGGGCTTAGACGATATTAACCTGGCCTGGCATGGCGAGATTAAGCACAATTCTCCAGGACTCTATGCGCTGTTGACGGCAACCCGTGAGATACATGGCGACTCCATGATGAGCTACCTGATTTATATGGCGATTCGGATCATGGAGATGAGAAGATTGTTGAAGCCCACAGGTTCGATCTACTTACACTGCGATCCGACCGCGAGCCACTACCTAAAACTGTTGATGGATGCCGTGTTCGGAGCAGACAGGTTCCGGTCGGATATTAGTTGGAAGAGGAGTAGTGCACACAGTGACACCAAGCAGGGGCGGAAACAACACGGCAGAATTCATGACACCCTTTTGCATTACACTCGTGGAAAATCATGGACGTGGAACCCCGTATATACAGAATATGGCCGGGATTATGTTGAAGAATTCTACAAACACAGGGACCAAGAGACGGGGAGACGCTACCGTAAGGATAACTTGACTGCGGCCAAACCAGGAGGCGACACGAGCTATCACTGGCGCGTGAAACGGCCCGTTGGTGGCGAGTGGCAAGCCGATCTCGACGGGGAATGGAAAAATCCGCTTGCGGGATGGGAATACCGGGGGGCTCCACCCTACAAGAATCGCTATTGGGCGTATTCCAAGCAAAATATGCGTGACTTTGCATACCAAGGACGGCTTGTCTATGCGCGGACAGGGATGCCGAACTATAAGCGTTTTCTGGATGAAATGCCGGGAGTCCCATTACAGGACTTTTGGGCGGACATTAGACCGATTGGATCGAAAGCCCGAGAGCGGACAGACTACCCAACCCAAAAACCTAAAGTTCTCCTAGAGCGGATTATTCAATCAAGTTCCAACACAGGGGATATGATTCTCGACCCGTTCTGTGGATGTGCCACGGCATGTGTGGCCGCCCAAAGTTTAGGCCGACAATGGGTTGGGATTGATATTTCTTCAAAGGCGGCTGACCTCGTGCAGTCTCGCATGCGGGAAGAATTAGGATTGTTTTTTCAAGGCTCGCACCGCAAGGATGTTCCAACCCGCACGGACCTTGGCAAAGTCATTCGATACAATGACCCGCGCAACAAGAAGTATTTGTATGGCGAGCAAGGGGGTTACTGTAATGGGTGCGAGGAGCATTTTCAGATACAGCATTTCCACGTCGATCATATTATTGCCAAGTCTCTGGGCGGGACAGACCATATCAGCAACTTGCAACTGCTGTGTGGGAGTTGCAACACGATTAAGGGAACGAAATCACAGGAAGCCTTGATTGTCGCCTTGACGGACAAGGGCTATCTCAAGCGGAAGATGGCGGCATAAAGAGGGGAAGCATGAAGAAAAAGAAGGCACCTCTTTCAGGGCTTGAACCGATTGGCCAGACCCCAGCGAGCAGACACCATTTCTAATGAAGGTATAAGGTAAATACGTATGGGGGAAAAAGAAAAGGGACTAAAAGAGTTGGAAATCTTTAATCATTTCGCCTCCTTATCTGGATTGCGCATTGTACCAGGTACAGCGAAGAAGAGAGAGCCGCCTGAGCCGGACATTGTTTGTGAGGTAGAGGGTTTTAGGGGAGCAAGAGAAAAAGTCGGGTTCGAGCTTACGGAGTTGAGAAGCGAAGACCTGAGTGAAATAGACGGCAGGCAAGAAAAATATACAAGGAAGTTTAAGGAGTGGAAGGAGGGGGGAAGGGTAGGGAAAGCTCCACAGTTAGAAATGAGAGAAAAACACACAAAAGCTTTCTGGATGGATGAGCAAAATGATGTTGTGAAACGTCTTCTTACGGAGAAATTTAAGAAACCTTATGAAGGGGAGTATCCGAAGGAACTGATTGTTTATGAGATGGGGAACAGTTTTTTACCAGTTGATGTGATGCTTCCGACCATTGGGGAGCATCTTGTTGAATGTCGGACCTTTGGAGTGTTTAGGAAAGTGTGGTTTTTTTGCCGTAAAAACAGTCTCGAAGAAAGGAGTCCTTTTTACGCAGATGTCAGTTCCATTGCACGGGACAAGATACGTAAGCTGGACCAAATTCCACCCGGTAAGAAGCCGTGCTCTTTTTGTATGACCCCTCTTGATCCTCCTTTGCCAGGTGCTCCAGCCTACTTTTGCAGCTCCTTATGTCTGGACAGGAAGAATCGTGGAGAAGATTGGATGCCTCACTGAAAATTTGTTGAACTTGCGTCATAACTTACGCACTCTCCCCCATTTTTGCTATATTAAAGTATGAATAGGAAGAACGCCTGCTGCCTGTGGCCTGCGGGTAACGTGGTATATAATTCCCTCTCGGGAGGGGTGCCGCGTAGCGGCGGGGTGGGTTCCTCTGGTGTAGTATCCGGCGAGAGGGGATAGCCGTAGAAGCTTTTCCGTTTTGTCTACTCATCTTCTATGACGGCTTGGGCCATTGTATAGAAGAGCCAACACCCCGACCTATTCTGCCCTTAGCGTCGATGTCGGGTTACGCTCCGCTAACCCGACCTACTAGATTGCTGCTCAGTAAGTCGTTCGGTTACTCGTCTCCACCCTCGTCGCCTTCGTCCTGAGTTTCCTGCTCCAACTCAGGTGATTCTTCATATTGAGGTATAAACTCAGTTCCCTCCGTCTCCGGACGAGCGTTCGGGTACAATCGCAACAGATCCCATTCGTTTATGGCAGCCCGGACCTTATACCGCATCCTGCCTTGATACCCTGCCCCACCTGCCTTTGCTTCCAATTGTGGTGCATCCCATCCATAGGCCGTGCCATGGATTTGTCTCAAGGTCTCGACTGTCGCATTCACATCTTCATCAGTCGGGGGCTTTAATTGAATAACGTCTCGTTCGAGGGTCCTCATCCCTGTTTCGGCTCTAGCCGCGGCAGTATCGTCTCCTCGTGAGCGCAACCGTTGGGCTGCGTAGCGGCGGTCCTTCTTGCTATGCTCGTTATCGCTTAAAATAGCCGAGGCAAAGTCGCTCGTCACCGTGCCAACAACAATAAGACCTGGGTATTCTTCATTTTCGATCTTTCCCCACAAACGGGTCAACTCTGCATAAGACTTGGCTCTCTGCAAAACAGAGTAGGAACCGACCAATTCGATCTCGTCCAACAATATAACCCAGCCTTTGTAACCGGCGCCCTTCACCAGTTCTGTGGCAAAACGTAAATGTTGGGGGGGTAATTCCCTCGCCTTCGGGGCTCTGAAGGAGTAATTAGGTAATTGATCTATTTGCCTAAGCCCACCCTTTACGTCAGGAACCCGTATCTTTTCTCCTGACCAGAACGCTCTGATTTTGCTCATAAGTTCAAAATCATTCGCCCTTTCATGAACCATCAGGGTTGCTGGAAATATGGCATGCAACCTGTTCTGCTCGGAGTTGGCCCACTGAAAAAAACGGGTGTATGCCTCTGATGAGCCGTCAAGTTTGAGTCCCAGTTCTTCCATGAGCTGCCCGGTTCGGTCCGGCATCCGGCCGTGGTCTATTGCGGACTTGAAAACCTTGTCCATGTTATACAGCGGTGTCTCTTTACTGATGGTTACTTTGCTGCACACAAAACCTTGCGACAGGGCTTGGTGTTCCAGGTATGAGAGTAAGTGAGACTTGCCCGTCCCAAAATCGCCGGAGACCAACATGCCTAATGAACTGGGAGGGGGATCGTCCGAATCGGCTGCCTTGGACAGCAGTTCTTTGAACTGGTTTTCTACTTGCGATTGATTACATCCTAGTATCTCCACAGCCTTTTCGTTAGGCACACCATTGCGGAGTCCCTCCAGGGCACGTCTGCAAGTCAATGCGTCTTTTCCGTCTATGTCGATATTCATGGGGCCTACCTTTTCTTCAGGATATGCGTACCAAGGACGCCAGGGGATTCACTAGGTTTTCATCCCGAACATCATCCATGATTCTTGTCCTAAGGGCCTGATAAATTCCAAACCCTCTGGAACGGGCGTCGGGATCGGGGAATGTGCGATCAGTCATGATGAGCAGCAACGCTCCAGTCAATTGGTCTGTTCCATCGACGAACTCTCTCAGAAGCTCGTAATGGTCCATGACCATTGCTTTTGTGTAATACCTCAGACCGTCTCTTGGATTCCGAGGAATCGCCACGCGGGAGTTGTCGATCAATATCACAGTTCCCCCACATCCTGTGTGTCGGAACCAGAAGAGGGCCGATTCAATGAAATGCCTCGCGGTAACACGGTTTATAGCGGTGTTGATGGAAAACGATCTCACACTGCTCACTTTTGTATTCGTTCCTGTGAGCCAATCAATCAACGGTTGACCTCCATATTGATTTGGACGACTGTTCTCTGACCAGCAAAGGTGGGTCATGGCGACTCTGAAATCTTTGGTCATGCGGTATTCTTTGAAGACCTCGTCTTGTATTTTTGGCCGTAATTCCTGAAGTACAAATTGCGGGTCAAGATTGTTGACGTTTGCTACAGTTTCAAAGATGTTATCAGCCGTTCCGGGGTCGATATTATCGACCTGATAGCCTCCCTCTTCGGCCAAACGCAAAATCAGGCGTCGGGCCAACCGACGCCAATCTACTTGGCTCGCCATCTCGGAAAAAATATCCTGCGGCATATGGACTCTGGTCTCCGCTGCGTCAAGTTTCACGACAACGTAATCCAGGTCTCTGCACCGGCTCCCTATCGCTTCATATAGTGCCGGTTTCCGGCTTTCTGGCGTCACGGCAAACTTGATGGACGCACCACCCTCTGCGATAAAAGTCGATAAGTATTCGTCATCAAGAACTTTGAGCCAATCGTAAAGTGGTATTTCGTTCGCCATTATTCACTCCTGGAAAACTGGATTCCGTAATACGTGATAAGCTGATCGTCTGGGCCTATAAACTGGAAGGTGCCGCGGGCTCTTTTCGTGCCTGTTGAAGACGGGAAAGATACACGCGCCCCTTTCTTGGTATGGGACGGACCGTTCGCTTCCAAGGAATAAATGTCCCTGGCAAAATCTATATTGTGATACTCACGCTTACTTCCGGGCAAAGAGGTAAATGCCTTATACACCTCGGCCAAAGGGACGACAGGACCATATCCACCGTTGATTAAACGTGTAGAAGACTGTTCTCTCGATATGAGTAAGTACATCTCGTGCAACGCCTCTAGGAAAGCATCTGACTTGAATCGGGGCGGTTTTTTCTGTCTTTCAATTAGGAATTCTACCAAGCGGGATGGTCTTAAAGTCGAGACCTTCTTTCTGTCAATTCTGACAGCGCGGTCCCCAGGCAAGATTTGAGCTATGGACGGATACGAAATCAACCGGCCATCTCTTTCATGGATGCTCAATTTCTTTTCTTTTGCTGTATGACACAGCTCGTTTACATAGTGTTCTTTGAGATAGTTTTCTTCTTCCTCATCCGTAAATGGCCAAGTTTCAATAGCGTTCGCAACTTCCTGCCTCAGAGAACCCAGCGCGGGATCAAGCCTTGAACAAACCCTTTTAATTGCGTTGATGTTTCCGTCCTGGGCTGCCTTCTGCAATGCCCTGGCAATTTTTACCAAGTCTGTTGCAGACTTCAGAGTCGAAGCCGCAGCTTCTTCCACGTCGTCGAATGCTCGTTCAAAGCTTGCCATTAATTAATGCCCTCCGTCTGTCATCTGAGCCCTAGTCCGTGTTCTTCGGCGTCCACATACGCTTAGAGTTGACTGAGAAAATTTTCTCAAGGGATTCGTTGCCGGTTAGTTTAGGATAGGGCTCTATCTGGAATACCGGACCGGGGGGAAATCTAGCGCTAGAATCTCAGACACACAACCCCAGAGTAAGGATAGGTCGTATATCTGATCGAATTTTTCTCCTGAGAGTACTAGGAGGCAGGCAGTAAGATTTCGTCTAGGTCGCTCAGGCAGTCCGATGGACCGTACGCGCAGCAAGCGTATGTCACTGGAAGGTGTGATAGCGATAATGTTGGATTATGCTCCGCTAGTCCGACTTACGGCTATCCTAGTGAAACGACTCTTGGGCAGGACTCACCCGAACAGCCGCCGCACCGCACACCGAAAGCCCGGCAGCACGTCCGCTCCGCTCAGCTCGTCATCTTCCCCCAGCGCCTGAACGTCATGCGACGAGCGATAGATGTAGATTGTTCGGGTTGCGGGTTCTATAACCCACACCAAACGAGTCCCGGCCGAGAAATACTCGGCGATTCTGGTTTGTACGGCGCTGAAACGGTCTGAAGGCGAGGTGACCTCGACTGCCAGGTCCGGCGCAAACGGCCAATAGGTTTTGGGAATACCGGTCTCGGGAATACGCGCCTTGGCAATAAAGGCGGCATCTGGGGCGCGGACGATATCGGGGACGCGCTGCAAGATAAAACCGGTTTCCGCGCCGCTGCAGATGCCCAGGTCGTGCGCTTCAACGTACTCATCAAGTATACGACCGATCCGGACTGTCAAAACTCCATGCTCTCCGCCGGTCGGTGCCATACGAATCAGCTCTCCTGCGACGAGTTCGTATTTGTAATCGTCATCGGGAAGGGCGAACAGCTCTTCGGCGGTCATGAGTGCGTGCTGGGCGAGAGTGGTCATCGACTTCTCCTTCTTACGTGTCTCTCCACTCCACTCATCCTTCAAATCCAGGCGCGGTTCGGTTTACGCTCACCTGAACCGCGCAATACTTGAACTCGGGAATTTTCCCGTAGGGGTCCAGCGCTTCGTTGGTCAGCAGGTTGGCGGCTGCCTCCTGATAACAAAACGGAATAAAAATATCACCCCGCCGCAGGCTATCATCCGCGCGTGCGTAGATCGTGATCTCGCCGCGCCGTGAGGCAATGGTTAACAGGTCTCCCTCCGAACCGTCCACAGCGGCCAAGTCCGCGGGATGAATGCTGATCACCGGGTGCGGTTCTATTGCGTTCAGAACACTGGCGCGGCGGGTCATGGCGCCGGTATGCCAGTGTTCCAACTGACGACCGGTAATAAGAACAAACGGAAACTCGGCATCCGGCAACTCGTCTGCCTGAATCAGACGCGCGGGGACGAACCGGGCCGTACCGTCCGGGGTCGGAAAGTTCGCTTGAAACACGACCGACCGGCCCGGGTCGTCTTCGGTCCAGCAGGGATAGGTGATGGAGTCCAGGCGTTCGAGCCGCTGCCAGCTTATGCCCTCGATGCCGGGTATGGCCCAGCGCATCTCTTCGTAGACCGCCGCGGTATCGGGATAGCGCCAGTCCAGTCCCATCCGGCGCGCCATATCTTGAATGATGTCCAGGTCCTGACGGGCGTCGCCCGGCGTGTCGAGCGCTTTGCGGCCAAGCTGTACGCGCCGGTCGGTGTTGGTGAA
Organism: Binatia bacterium; assembly: GCA_963664395.2. Lineage (GTDB taxonomy): Bacteria > Desulfobacterota > Binatia > Bin18 > Bin18 > Bin18. The sequence continues at coordinate 2,839,518 of OY761159.2, forward strand.
CGTGCCGGTCTTCTCCGGGAGGGCGGACGCCGGCAGGACCACGTCGGCAAACGCCGCGGTCTCGGTCAAGAACAAGTCCTGCACGACCAGATGATCGAGCCGTGCCAAAGCCTGCCGCGCGTGATGCAGGTTGGGGTCGGACATGGCCGGGTTCTCGCCCATGATGTACATCCCGCGCACTTGGCCGTCGAGAATGGCATCGATAATCTCGACTACGGTCAAGCCGGGCCGCGGGTCCAGGGAGACGCTCCACAGTTCCTCGAAGCGTCTGCGCGCCTCGTCGTCATCGACCCGCTGATAGGCGGGGAACATCATCGGAATCAAACCGGCGTCGGACGCGCCCTGGACATTGTTCTGGCCCCGCAGCGGGTGCAATCCGGTGCCGGGGCGACCAATCTGGCCGGTCATCAGCGCGAGCGCAATCAGACACCGCGCATTGTCTGTGCCATGCACGTGCTGCGAGATGCCCATACCCCAGAAAATCATTGAACCAGACGCGGTTGCGTAACGGCGGGCCACCTCCCGGATGGTCTCGGCCGCTATCCCGCAAATGGGTTCCATCTCCTCAGGGCTAAAGCCGGCCACGTTTTGTTTGATAAGGTTAAAGCCTTGGGTGCGCTGCTCGATAAATTCCTGATGAACCAAACCCTCCTCAATGATAGTGTGCATCATGGCGTTGAGCAGGGCCACGTCAGTGTCTGGCTTAAACTGGAGATAATACGCTGCATGGCGGGCCAGCTCTGTCCGACGTGGGTCCATGACTATCAGCGTCTTGCCGGCTTTGGCCGCATTCTTCATAAAGGTCGCCGCAACCGGATGGTTCTCCGGCGTGTTGGAACCGATGATAATAATGCACTCCGCCTCCGCGACGTCTTCGACCTGATTGGATACCGCGCCGGACCCAATGCCTTCTAAGAGGGCAACGACCGACGAGGCATGACACAGCCGCGTACAGTGGTCTACATTGTTCGTCCCAAATCCGGTCCGAACCAATTTTTGAAAGAGATAGGCTTCTTCGTTGCTGCCCTTTGCCGAGCCAAATCCGGCGAGCGCTTGGCCGCCTCGTTCGTCGCGGATTTTTTTCAGGCCGCCGGCAGCACGGTCGAGCGCTTCTTCCCAGGATGCCTCGCGGAACACGCGGGACACAGCGGCCGGGTCGAGCGTGGCGTCTTCTGCCGACTTGGGCGCGCCCGACTTGCGGATTAGCGGTGTCGTGAGCCGCTGCGGATGGTTCACGTAATCGAAGCCGTACCGGCCTTTGACACACAGCCGGCCGTGGTTGGACGGACCGTCACGCCCGGTGACGTGGAGAATCTTGTTGTCTTTGATGTGATAGGTGAGCAGGCAGCCCACCCCGCAATAGGGACAGACAGAATCCACCGTTTTGTCCGGCTCAACCAGTCCCACCCCGCCGGCCGGCATAAGCGCTCCGGTCGGACAGGCCTGGACACATTCACCACAGCCAACGCACGAACTGGCCCCCATCGGGTCGTCCACATCAAAGACGATCTTGGCCTGACTGCCGCGCAGGGCGTACCCAATGACATCGTTCACCTGCTCTTCACGGCAGGCACGCTGACAGCGGGTACACTGAATACAGGCATCAAGATTAACGGCAATGGCCGGATGCGACCCATCCGATTTTGGCTGCCGACGTGGTGCGAAGCGCGGCTTTCCGACTGCGAGCGCACGCGCCCAGGTGTCCAATTCCGAGTCTCGCGTATAGGCGGTCTCGACAACGTCCGAAAGCAGTAGTTCAAGGACCATCTTTTGGGAATGGCGGGCGCGCTCACTCGTCGTTGCAACGTCCATACCTTCCTGTGGCGTCCGGCAGCATGAGGCAGCAAGGGTACGCTCGCCCTTCACTTCCACCACACAGGCGCGGCAATTGCCGTCCGGCCGGAGCCCGTCTTTGTGGCACAGGTGAGGAATGTCAACCCCGTGACGCCGGGCGGCCTGTAAAATTGTTTCACCGGGGAGCGCATCGACCGCCTGTCCGTCCAAAAGAAAAGACATCGGATTTGTGATTTCAGGATTTGCGACTTCAGAAATGGCAGCCATTATGCAAGCTCCTCTGGAAAGTATTGGATGATACAGCGCAGGGGGTTGGGCGCGGCTTGGCCTAAGCCACAAATCGAGGCGTCGCCCATGACCTGGGCAAGCTCCTCAAGCAAGGGAACATCCCAGTGGTTTTGCGCCATCAGTCCGGCTGCTTTCTGTGTACCCACCCGACACGGTGTACATTTTCCGCATGACTCATGCGAAAAAAAACGCATCGCGTTGAGCGCTGCGGCCTTGGCGCTGTCTTTATCAGATAAAACGATAATCGCCGCGGAACCAATGAAACCCCCATGGGGTTGAAGGGTGTCGAAATCGAGCGGTACATTGGCAAGCGCAGCCGGCAGAATACCGCCGGACGCGCCACCGGGAAAGTAGGCGTACAATTCATGTCCGGGGAGCATTCCCCCGCAATACTCGTCAATCAGCTCACGCAGACTGATACCGGCCGGGGCCAGGTGCACGCCTGGCTTTTGGACGCGGCCACTGACGGAAAACGAACGGAGCCCCTTGCGGCCGTTCCGGCCATGACCGGTAAACCAGGCCGCCCCTTTCTGCACAATATCGCGTACCCAATACAGCGTTTCAAAATTATGCTCTAAGGTCGGACGCCCGAACAAGCCGACCTCAGCCACATACGGCGGGCGCAGCCGCGGCATCCCCCGTTTGCCCTCAATGGACTCCATCATGCCCGACTCTTCCCCACAGATATACGCACCCGCCCCGCGGCGGAGGTGGATAACGGGGAGCGACATTGGCGGGTCGGCCGCCAGAGCGGCAACGGCGTTCCGAAGAATCTGGAGACAGGCCGGATATTCATCTCGGATATAGATATAGACTTCGCTGATCCCAGCCGCCCAGGAGGCGATCAACATACCTTCCAGGAAACGATGCGGGTCGCGTTCAAGATAATAGCGGTCCTTAAAGGTGCCCGGCTCGCCTTCATCAATATTCACCGCTAAGAGGCGCGGACCTTTATAACCACGCACGATGCGCCACTTGCGCCCGGCCGGAAAGCCAGCCCCACCAAGACCGCGCAAGCCGGAATCTTCCAGCGCTTGCACGACTGAATCGATCTCACGTGTCCCGTTTATACACTCACGCAGGAGCTGATATCCGCTGTCCGCTCGATAGGCTTGATACTCAATAGTTCCCGCGGGCAGGCGGGCTTGGGTATCGTTGTGTTCGACCGCTTGTCTCACGCGTTCTACGCTGGCCGTCCCGATTGGATTCTGGCCGACAACCGCAACCGGCGCGGTTTCACACCGTCCCACGCACGGCACGCGCTGGACCCGCACCGTTGTTCCAATCCCTTGCTCTAAAGCGGGGATCAACTGTTCCGCTCCGGCCAGCTCACAACTGACCGAGTCACACACTCGAACGGTGATTGTCGGCGGAGGGGTTTCGCCTTCTTTCACAACATCAAAATGATGGTAAAAGCTGGCAACCTCGTACACTTCAACTGGAGCGAGCTGCATTTCGTGGGCGAGGGCAACCAGGTGGGCCGCAGACAGATGGCCATAGTGATCCTGGATTTTATGCAGATGTTCAATCAGCAGGTCCCGGCGACGGGGCGTATCAGCCAGCAACACCTGCACCTCCCGGAGGGCCTGAGGGTCAACACTGCGCCCTTTGGGTCTGGTGCGGAGACCTTTCGGACGTTTTCTGCCGCGCTCTCCGTTGTGTTTCATGTTGCGTCCTGCCTGACAAAGGCTCTCTCAAAAAAGGATTGGAGTAAAGATAAGAAGGATAGCCTATTTATCGGCTAGGGCTCAAGGGTCCTTTCACTATCGGATGTCCTTGTGAGCACCCTTGACACATGTGGGTTCGACTCCCTGAGAAGATAGCCCCATAGCGGATGGCTGCTGCGCACCCTTGACACACGTGGGTTCGACTCTTACTTTTCCGCATCAGAGACGTTCAGTCTCAGACAAACAACAGCATAAAATCCATAAAATCAATGAAGAAAGTCAGTCTTGTCAACGTCTATTACCGTCTACAGTGTCCTCTCTACGGCCAAGACTGAGGAGAATACTCAGACACATGGATGGAGATATTTCGGCTCTGAACGAACGGGTGAAAGAAGAAGCCGTGTCGCTGGCACGCTTACGAGACGCTATTGGCCAGGTCATTATCGGTCAGCATTATCTCGTAGACCGCTTGATTGTCGGTCTGTTGGCGAACGGCCACGTTCTGCTGGAAGGCGTCCCCGGCTTAGCCAAGACACTATCAGTCAAGACGCTTGCCCAAACCATCAGCGCCCGCTTTCAGCGTCTCCAATTTACCCCGGACCTCCTCCCCGCAGACCTCATAGGCACGCTGATCTACAATCCTCGCGAGGGCACCTTTACGACCAAGAAGGGGCCGGTTTTTGCCAATATTATTCTGGCGGATGAGATTAACCGGGCGCCGGCGAAGGTCCAAAGCGCCCTGCTCGAAGCCATGCAGGAACGTCAGGTGACGATAGGTGAGGAGACCCATCTCCTGCCGGATCCCTTCCTGGTTTTGGCCACCCAGAACCCCATTGAGCAGGAAGGCACCTATCCCTTGCCGGAGGCCCAGCTCGACCGCTTCATGTTGAAGCTCTGGGTGACCTATCCTTCAAAGGAAGAAGAGCGGCAGATCCTGGATCGCATGGCGTCCACCACTCCGCCCGCTGCCGCCAGTCCGGTGCTGAGTACGGCTGACATTGTGCGTCTGCGCAGCCTGACCGACCAGATTTATCTGGACGACAAAATTAAGGATTATATAATTGATCTGGTCTTTGCCACACGCGATCCCGCAGCCTACAACATCGATGTCCAGCACTTTATTCAGTACGGCGCTTCACCGCGGGCCACCCTGTCACTGGCCGTCGCCACCAAAGCCTATGCCCTGCTCCAGGGACGCGGATACGTGACTCCTCAAGATGTGAAATCCATTGGCCCGGACATTCTGCGCCACCGGGTCATTATTACGTATGAGGCCGAGGCCGAAGAACTGACCGCAGATACCGTCCTGCAATACATCTTTGATGGCGTGCCCGTGCCCTAGGCTATGCTCACTTCGGAACAACTCAAAGCGGTCCGTAAGATTCATATTCGGACCAGCCATCTGGTCAGCGATGTCTTTGCCGGCCAATACCAGAGCGCGTTCAAAGGCCACGGCATGGAGTTTGCCGAGGTACGGCAATACTTCCCCGGTGATGATGTACGCGCCATTGATTGGAACGTCACCGCCCGGACGGGCATCCCACACGTCAAACGGTTTAGTGAAGAGCGCGAACTCACGGTTATGCTCTTGGTGGATGCCAGTGCCTCGACGCAGTTTGGGACCGTTTCTCAGTTGAAGAGTACTATGGCCGCGGAAATGGCGGCCCTGTTTGCATTCTCGGCCATCACCAATAATGACAAAGTCGGTCTGGTGATGTTCAGTAACGAGGTCGAGTTGGCGCTTCCACCCAAGAAGGGCACGCGGCATGTCCTGCGTGTTATCCGTGAGGTGCTCTCATTTCAGAGCCGCCAGCGCGGCACAAATATCGCCGCCGCCCTGGAACATCTGAGTCATGTCAGTAAGCGCCGGGCGGTTGTCTTTCTCATCTCTGACTTGCTCGATCCTCACGCCGCCCTGGCGCTGAAAATTGCCAATCATCGGCATGACGTGATTGCTATTGTGTTAGACGACCCCCGCGAGCTGAGCCTGCCAAACATCGGACTGATTGAGCTTCAGGATGCGGAAACAGGAGAGCGAGAGCTGGTTGATACCGGTGACCGACTGGTTCGGGAAGAGTTTGCCCAGCGGGCAGCCGCGGCCCGAAACGACAGAGACCGCATGTTGCGTCGCGCAAACGCAGACACCATTACGGTTCGTACTGACCAGCCATATGTGGAAGCTTTACTGCGCTTCTTTCGCATGCGCGAGAAGCGGCAGTAAGTGCTGAATTTCTCATGATACGCCCCCCTCTTGTCGCCCTCAAGACGCCTCTGGCATTGCTGCTCGCCGCGTGGCAACTGCTCATCCTCCCTGCCCCGGCCCGGACGGCTTCGGACGCAGCTGAGCCGGCGGGTCCGGTTCACATCCGGACCAATGTCGATCGGGCTGAAATCACTATCGGTGATTACATCCGATACACCATTGCGATCGGCGCGGAGGCAGGGATAGACGTCTCTGTCCCGCTGTTGCACGACCGCGCCGGCGATTTTGACATTATCGACTTTGGTCAGGAGCCAGCGCAGTCGCAGGCTGGGCGCACCACACTCACACAGTGGTACACGCTCACCATTTTCACCACGGGCTACCACATTGTCCCCGCACCCAGCGTACCCTATACCACGCCGGACGGGACACGGCACGAGGCCGCCGGCGAGGCAATCCGCATCCATGTGGCCAGCTTGTTCACGCAGGAAGGGCAACCGACCGACATTCGCGATATCAAACCACCGGAAGACATCCCCTTTAACTGGCGCCCGTATCTCCTGGGTGGAACTCTCCTGGCCGCTGTCCTCGGCATTGGGGTCGCCCTCTACTCTTTTCTCAAGCGCTTTCGTCGGACGGCGACCGCTCCACCCCGACCAGCCTATGAGGTCGCCCGTGAGGCCCTGTCTCAATTGCGGGCCAAGCAATTACCTCAAGCCGGTCAGTTCGAGGTGTATTATGTTGCGCTGTCTGCTATCGTCCGGACCTATCTGGAAGATGGACTCAACGTGCGCGCCCCGGAAATGACAACAGAAGAATTCCTCTCCGCAGTCACACGCGATACTCGCCTCAGCCGTCTCCCTGCGGCCCAACAGCGCCTACTCGGCGCATTCTTATCCCAAGCGGATTTAGTTAAATTCGCACGACATATACCGAGCCTGGATGACAGCGATGCGGCCCATGAAGCTGCCGGACGGTTTGTGGACGAAACGCGGCAGTCTGAGACGCTCTCTCACGAGGAAGACCGGCCGCGGGAGGATCGCTATGCGGCTGCATGACCCATGGTTGCTGCTTGTCCTGCTCTTCATCCCGCTTGTCTTTTGGCTCCGGCGCAAAGATGAGGCGGCAGTCCGCTATTCCAGCCTGACTCTCCTGCGTTCCCTGACGCATACCGGGAAGCGGCACTGGCGTTGGATTTTGCCTGTTTTCCGGGGGACGGCCCTCTTTCTGCTCGTCCTCGCTCTGGCCCGCCCGCAGCTCGGCAAGGCCGAGAGTCAGTATTACGCCGAAGGCATCGATATTGTGCTGGCCGTTGACATTTCGAGCAGCATGTTGTCCGAAGACTTCAGCCTGGACGACGGTCGAGCCAACCGGCTGGAGGTTGTGAAGTCTGTGGTCAGAGATTTTGTGGCCGCCCGAGGCGGGGACCGGATTGGCCTCGTCCTGTTTAGCGCCCGTCCGTATACCCAGTGTCCGCTCACACTCGATCACGGCTGGTTGTTGCAAAATCTGGCGCGGGCCGAGATCGGGATGATTGAGGATGGCACGGCTCTTGGCTCTGCCCTGGCAACTGCGGCCGGTCGTTTGGAGCACTCGGCCGCGGACAGTAAGATCGTGATTCTACTCACCGACGGGCAGAACAATGCCGGCCGGATATCTCCACTCACCGCGGCGGAGGCGGCGAGCGTGCTGCGCATCAAGGTGTATACCATTGGCGCCGGGACGCGCGGCATGGCTCCCTATCCGACCCGGGATATGTTTGGCACTACAGTCTATCGTCCCATACGGGTTGATATCGACGAAGAGATGTTATCGAAAATTGCCAAGACAACCGGCGGCCGCTATTTTCGCGCAACAGACACGGCCAGCCTCCAGTCCATTTACGAGACTATTGACCAGTTGGAGCGAACGACTTTTCGCGCGCCCGACTATCTTGATTATTATGAACTCTACCCCTGGTGCATCGTGTGTGCGCTTGCTCTGGTCGGCCTGGAAGCAGGTCTGAATCACACCATCCTGCGAAAGCTGCCCTAATGGTTTGGCGTACTCCCCAGTTTTTGTGGCTGTTGGTGTGTGTCCCCCTTATTGCCGGTCTCCTGGTGTGGGCACTGCGGCGGCGGCGGCGGGCGTTAGAACAGTTTGCCCAAGCCAATCTCTTACCGGTTCTTACGTCTGATACGGATCCGCGCGGTCAACAGTGGCGGGCGGGTCTCTTGGTGGTGACGCTGGCACTCCTTATTCTTGCCCTGGCAGGACCGCGTTGGGGGTTTCAATGGGAAGAGGTCCGACGTGAGGGGGTGGATATCGTTGTCGCGCTTGACACCTCCCGCAGTATGCTGGCAACGGACGTCACCCCGACTCGGTTGGACCGCGCTAAACTGGCCCTCCAGGATTTTGTGCAGCAGCTTCAGGGCGATCGGATTGGACTCATCGCCTTTGCCGGTTCTGCTTTTGTCCAATGTCCCTTGACACTGGATTACGGTGCCTTTTTGGAAAGCCTGCGTTCCGTCACGGTCGGTATTATCCCCAAGGGTGGGACCGCGTTAGGCGCGGCAATTCGCACTGGGCTGTCGGCCTTTGAAGATCAGCCTGGCAAACATCACGCTCTTATCATTATCACCGATGGTGAAGACCATGACGGACAGGTTCAGTCGGCCAGTCAGCAGGCGGCAGAAAAAGGGATTACCGTGTATACGGTCGGGGTCGGCACCCCGGAAGGCGAACTGATTCCCCTCAGCGTTGATGGCAGACGGACCTTTCTAAAAGACCGACAGGGGCAGGTCGTCAAGTCGCGTTTGGATACGGAAACCTTACAGCATATTGCGCTGACAACTGGCGGCGCCTATGTCTACGATTCCGGACCAAGTCTGGGCCTTGGGGAAGTCTATACACGCTATCTGAGCCAGCTTGAAAAGCGAGAACTCACCTCAGCGCTGGAGCGGCGCTATGCAGAACGCTTTCAACTCCCTCTCACTTTAGGTCTCATCCTCCTCGCCCTGGAAGCATGTATTCGGGACCGGCGTTCTCACGGGAAGCTGCACCCAAGAGAGACGGGGAGAGATTCATGAAAATAGTGCATCACCTGCTGCTGCTGAGCTGTGCCCTCCCCTGTCTGGCCTGGACGGAGATTCCACGCGGCCAGGTTGTTGAAGGGAACCGCTTATTCCACGCAGGTAAATTTACCGACGCGACCGAACACTATGGCCAAGCATTAGTCGATCACCCCGATTCTCCAGTTCTCAATTTCAATATGGGAACTGCGCACTATAAAGCTGGAAAGTACACGGAAGCACTCTCATCTTTCTCACGCGTACAACCGAGCTCTGAAGATTCCGAACGGACAGCGAAGACCGCCTATAATACCGGGAATGCCCATTATAAAATGGGCGTGCATGCAGAGGAGCAAAATCCTCAAGCGTCCCTTGCGGCCTATACCGCCGCCTTGGCCTCGTATCGCCGGGCGCTAGGCGCTGACCCAACAGATCAAGATGCAAAGTTCAACTATGAGTTTGTGACCAAGAAGATCGAAGAGCTGCAAGACAAACTTGAGAACCAGCAGAACCAGCAGAACCAGCAGAACCAACAGGAACAAGAAGAGCAACAAAAGCAACAAGAGCAACAACAGGCCGAACAGGACGCGCAGCAAGAGCAGCAAGAGCAGCAGGAGCAGCAAGAGCAGCAGGAGCAGCAACACGCCGGGGGACCGGCAGAGGAATCCTCTCGGGCAGAGCAGGAAAGGCACGCCGGCCAATCGCCCCAGGATCAACACAACCAGATGTCGGCAGACGAAGCGCAGTCTGTCATCGATACGGCTCGCAACGAAGAACTCAGCCCGGAGGAGTTTGCCCGGCAAGTCCAACGCGGAGCTGAGGCGTTACGAGATTGGTAGGGAAGAAGGATGGACAGGAGAGCGTTTATTCCCCCACTGTTCCTGGTGTTCGGACTTCTCTGGCCGGCTCCGTCCAGCGCGTCGGATGTGAGTGCGCTGGCCTCCGTCCGTCCGCAGCGTGCAACAGTCGGTGAGGCGTTGACGCTGTCCATTGAAGTAAGGGGAGCCCAGAAAGCTCCTGCCCCTCCTCTCAACATTGACGGATTCGAGAGTCGTTATCTTGGCCCCTCAACACGAGTATCTATCAGGGATGGGCACGTTGCAGCGGCTGTCCAGCATCGCTACTCTCTCGTAGCGCTCAAGCCGGGACAGTTCACCCTGGGTCCATTTACCGTGGAACATCAGGGGCAGCAGTATCACACCGACCCGCTGACCGTCACGATTGCAGCCGCCCAGGGCTCACCCCCGTCAACTGCTCCCCCTCCTTCCGGCAGACAGTCCTCCCCCGCTCAACCCCTTCCTCAAGAAGCGGACGGCCAAAACGGGCTGAGTCTTCAGCTCTCAATCCCACGCCAAGAAGTCTACCTGCATGAACGTATCCCCGTTCAGGTCAAGCTCTATGTGGGGGCCGCCCGCGTATCCGACGTCCAGTATCCAAAATTCAGCCCAGCTGGTTTTTCTGTTGAGCCTTTCCCGGAACCTGCACAGGATCGGCAGACGCTCAACGGTCAGATATTCACCGTTCTTCATTTTGACACGGAGGTCATTCCACTTCGTTCCGGGAGCTTGGCACTCGGTCCGGCGAGCCTCCAGCTCAACGTCCTCACGCGTCGCCGGGGCGGCTCGTCCTTTAGCGACCCGTTCTTTGATCGTTTTTTTCAGAATGACTTCTTTTCGACACTTTCTTCTGAGCGGCAGCAGCTCACGCTGCGTTCCGCTCCGCTCACCCTCACTGTGCTCCCCCTTCCGGAGGCAGGAAAACCAGACAATTTCTCAGGCGCGGTCGGCGCGTTTGACTTGGACGTAACAGCGGCGCCGCAGGACCTGTCTGTTGGAGACCCGATTACTGTCCGTATGCGCATTAACGGAACTGGCCATCTTGCGGATGCTGCCGCGCCCACGTTTGTGAATACCGACGGGTTCCGCACGTATGCGCCGATTGCCGGGAAAACGAACGGAGCAACAAAATCCTTTGAGCAAGTGCTCATTCCACAGGACCAGACGTTAGCCGCCGTTCCCGTGGTCCAGTTCAGTTATTTCGATCCTCAGACCCGGCGCTATCGGACACTCGAAAGCCAAGCTATTGCCCTCGTCGTTCGCCCGCCGAAAACCACTCCAGTCATCACCGGCCACACAGATATACCGCGCAGTCAGGGCGATCAGGAAGCGCTCGGTCAGGACATTGTGTATATCAAAGACGAGGCCGGCCCCCTCGTTCCGCAAGCCGGGCCGTGGTATCGCAGCGTTGGTTTTCTTCTGTGGCACCCCCTCCCGGTGCTGCTCTTTCTCGGTGCGTGGTGGTACGACCAGCGGCGCCGCCGGCTGAGTGGCGATAGTCGCTATGCCCGCTTTACAGCAGCGGGGAAACAGGCGCGCCGGGGCTTGGCTGAAGCACAGCGCCAACTCACACAAGGGGAGTATCAGGCATTTTACACAACGATTGCGCGCATGCTCCAAGCATATATGTCCGCCAAGCTCGGGCTGCCCCCAGGCGGTATTGAATCGGAGGCACTGCGAAATAGCGGCGTCTCTCCGGCATGTATTCAGCAGATCGAGAGGGTGTGGGAGACGTGTGAAAACATCCGTTTCGCTCAAGGAACGGCAGAATCAATGAGAGAAAAAAGTCACGAGACCATGTCCTTCGTCCGTCATATTATTGACCGGCTTGAACACGATCATCGTCAGTTTCACACTCTTGCCACGTAGCACCACAGGATCATGAGACCGCCCCAATTTTACCGACTGCGGCACTTGCCACGCTTGCGATTTTCTCTGCTCAGCTGTGTCTGTATTTTCTGGGCGGCTTCGATTTCCCTGGCAGCTCCAACGCCGCCTCAGACCGCTTTTTTCCGCGCCAATAGCCTCTACACCCAAGGGCAGTACGCCGAGGCGGTCGAGGCATACGAAGCGGTGCTTCAGTCCGGCCTCGCCAGCGGCAATGTATATTTCAATCTTGGCAACGCCTATTTCAAGGCAGGCCAGGCAGGGAGAGCCATTCTGAATTATGAGCGGGCACGACGCTTCCTCCCCAGTGATCCGGATGTGGCAGCCAACCTGCAATTCGCCCGCTCGCGCACGGGCGCTGAGACCTGCCATCCCCTCCTCTGGCAGCGCCTTCTTTTTCCTCTTGCCCATATCCTCGCAACAGACCAATTGGTGTGGCTTACCAGTGTGGCTTATACTCTGCTCTTCGCGGTTTTTGCCGCGTACCGTCTGTGGCGGCGGCCGCCGCTCCTGCACGCCGGCTGGGGATTGGCCGCACTCCTTGTTGTGCTGACGCCCTCGCTGCTGCAACGGCTCTGGACGAGCGATTGGCAGCGACACGCAATAGTCCTCGCACAAGAAGACAATCCGGTGCGTTTCGAGCCGGCTCCGAGTGGTACGGTTCATTTCTCCGTCACCCAGGGCACGTTGGTACAGGTGCTCGATATCCGAGAAGACTGGTGGCAAGTCGCCCGCTGCGATGGGCGGCGCGGCTGGATTGAGAAAGACGCGCTTGAAGAGCTATAGAGAGAGGAACCATGACCGCTCTCGGCTGGATATTCTTCACCGGCACTATCGTTGTCCTTGCCCTCGGCCTGTACATCTACATGCAGGATAGAATGGCCGACAAGCAGCACAGACACTGATACGCCGACATTTCCGTATTGCCGGCTATTTTAGTCGTCTTTTCCCCTCTTGTCCCGTCTTGTCCCGTCTTGCCCCTCACTGTTCGGGCCGGAATTTGACCAGGGTTATTGCCTCGCTCACATCCTCAAAGGATGTCACAACCGGCATTCCAATCGTCACCTGGTCAGGCTGGCAGCCGACGAGGTTTGTCGTGATATGCGGGCCTTCTGCCAGCTCAACAATGGCGATGACGTAGGGCACATCATTGGCAAAGGCCGGGTGCGTCGGAGCCTGGGCAATGGTGTAGGAATACAGCGTGCCTTTCCCGGACACGGGAATCCAGATGAGGTCGGCGGCTAAGCATTCCGAACAGGCTTCACGCGGGTAAAAGACATAGGTCCCACACGCATTGCAGCGCTGAATCTGGAGTTCATGCCGTTTGGCCGCATCCCAAAAGGGTTGAGAGACTTCATTCGGATGGGGCAGGGGTTTGTTATAGTCACTCATAGTTTTCCTCTCCGTCGGCTAGGCACCCAATACCAGGCTGCACTGCTCAGCCATAATACCGCCGTTGCCGTTCACATAACCGATGGCGGCATCTTTGACCTGCCGCTCTCCCCCGCGTCCCATGAGCTGCCGCGCACCCTCAATGACATGACTCATACCCCCCGCGAGTCCCGGCTGCCCAAAAGACAGTTGGCCGCCGTGGGTATTGCACGGAAAGTCACCCGCGTAGGACAGGTCGTGGTCTGCAACAAACCGCCCGCCTTCGCCTTTTTCACAGAAACCCGCATCTTCGAGGGTGACGATAACGGTGATGGTGTAACAGTCGTAGGGCTGCACAAAGTCCATGTCCTGCGGTGTGGCGTCGGCCATGTGAAAGGCGGCTTCCGCAGCCGGTTTGACTAACGAGGTCGTCAGGCTGCGCGCATGGGTAATGCTGGAATGGCCGCCGGCCTCACCGGCTCCGAGTAAGACGACCGGCTTGTTCGGGCCGTCTTTGGCCCGTTCGGTGCTGGTGACAATAAACGCCCCACCCCCGGTACACGGACTGACGATCTCAAGCAGGTGCAAGGGATCGACAATCATGCGAGAGTTCAGCACATCATCAATTTCGATTTCTTTGCTCCCGAACAGGGCGCTCGGGTTTTTACAGGCGCTCTTGCGTTGATCGACCGCAACCTTGGCCATGTGTTCGGCAGTGGTGCCGTATTCATGCTTATGGCGTTGGGCAATCAACGCATAGCCGGGGTTGGCTGCAATCAAGCCATAGGGTGCATCGAATTCGGCCTCAATACTCGGGAAGGGCGGCATTTGCCGGGCGCGGGCGCGCCGGTCACCCAATACGCACAGCACGGTAGTGCACATGCCGGCTTCAATGGCCGCGGCGGCCCGCCAGACCATACCCGCGGCAGAGGCGCCGCCCAGTTCGACCTGGTTGAAATAGGTAGGACGGATTTGCAGGTAATCGGCCACCACCGACGGCCACAGCACGCTATAGTCACTCAGCGCCCAGCCGGTCAGCAGGCCGTCAATAGCGTTCTTTTCCAGACCGGCATCAGCAATGGCCTCGCGTGCCATATTGGCGATAATCCCCAGCGGGGTAATATCGCCCGCGCCTTTTTGTGGAGCCATTTCGGCAAATCCAGAAATTGCAGCTTTTCCCTTGATACTCATACGTCCCCTCCTGTGCATAACAAACGCCCATCCTTAATAGCGCAGTCGATGGGTGGGGGAAAGGAAAGGGAGAGATTTAGCGTACTCGTCTATTCCGCTAAAGAGGCGGAGTCATAGCCAACCACGAAACCCATCAGTCATCAGTGCTGAACCGGACAACGGACTGCCCAGACGCTGCCGAAAATCGTGACCAAGAAAGGCGTGCGCGGCAATATGCATCACTAATGGACCCAGGGTTGGAATAAGATCAAATGTCCCCTCCTCGCCCAGGCGTTTCATGAGGGCAAAGGTTTCGTCGGCCATGGTTGTCACATGCCGGTGCATCTTAGGAGGAAATGCGTGATCTGCCATAAACGCCCTCCATGAAGAAACGTGTGGATCGTTTCAAAACGACTCTAGCGCGGGGAGGAGGGCGGGGCAAATAGGGGGTGCGGAAATATTTTCTACGTCTCAGGCTTGCGGTAGAATTCAACGTAAAATCGCACTGCACCTTCGGGCTGGACATAATGGACAATTTCGGGCGCAATAATGCCGACATGATCAGAATCTAGGATGAATACTGCGCTGATGGGCTCTGCAACGACGTACCTGAGTTGTCCGGCCAGGACCTGAATCTTGGCCCATACACCCGGTTTCGTCGCGTGAGATGAGGTGAGTCCGGCCGGAACGGACTCAGCATGAAAGACAGCCGTTCTCTTGTAAGGAATGAAGTCGTCGGGCAGTTCGAGCTCGGCACACCGGATACAATTGAGCAGTACTCCAAGCTTTGACGCTCGCCCGTCTTCGGTGGCGACCCAGGGGCGGTTTTCAAAAGGCGGGTTGTGGCGCACATGTTGCCCATGACCACAGGCGAGGTCGGCGACCCAATCATTTTTCGGATCAGGATGAAAGCCTATGATTTTTCTCTCCATAGGGAATGAACGCTCTAGTTGTGGATAATCGCCCGTTGTGCTCGGAGGAAAAATCGGAGTCGCATACCCATTGCGAGCAATAGATAGCCGAGCCACAAGAAGAGCACAGCCTGCTCAAGAGGGTAGGGAAAAAGTTGCTGCCGCAGCGCGGCGTGACATGCCATAATACCGGTACCGACGTAATTCAGCACGCCGGCCCAGTGCCCGATTGGATTGGACACGAGCGTGATAGACGTTTCTCGTTTGGATAACCACCACGAGTCAAGCGTATACTGACCAAAGGCGCACCCAACTGCACACGGAATCCACCACGGAACCATTCCGCTATACGCCAGGTAGGTCAGGGTCACGAGCAGGAAGGTAATATCCGCCAAATTATCGAGAATTTTACCCCAGTCAGAACTCAGGCCTAACGCCCTCGCAACCGGGCCGTCATAGTAATCGCTGGCGCAGATAACCACAAAGAGCCCGCCCACACAGCCCGCCCGTAACAGCGTTGGCTGCTGTCTGCTGTATTCAATAGCGAGGAGAAATACCGGGGTCAGGACGAGTCGCACACCGGTGAGGAGGTGGGCAAAATTAAACGGCCGGTGGTCTTCAATAAACAGCGTGGCCATATGCGTACTCCCTCTTCCGGCAACCATGTCGCCCGCCCGGAAAAGCGCCGAAACGATAATGCCAAACTGAACGCTTCCCGCTCGTGCGGGGCGAGGGAATCGCTACTGTTGCGCCGCGGGTGCTGTCCCCGGCACCTCGACCTGTTGCGGATCACTTTTTTCAATCTTGAGGACTTTGACATCAAAGAAAAGCTTCTTTCCGGCGAGCGGATGGTTCAGATCAACAATAATAGTTTTCTCCTTCACCTCCGTGACCTGGGCAAACATCAGCTGGCCGTCCGGGCCTTGTCCCTGGAGTTTTTTTCCGACGCTCCGCGCCTCCTCGGGAATATTCTCTGTGGGCACTTCTTGGAAGCGATTCGGGTCAGCCTCGCCATACCCTTCTTCGGGCGAGACTTCCACTTTCTTTGTGTCGCCGGCTTTTAAGCCTGCCAGCTGTTTCTCCAGGCCCGGAACGATTCGCTGGGTGCCATGTGTATAGACTAATGGGGTTTTCCCCACATTCGTGTCAATAACAGTCTGATCTTCGAGGGTGAGCGTATATTCGAGCGAAACGCGCTTTCCGTCGCCGACCGTGTCTTGCGCGTAGCCTGAGGTCACCGCCAAGAGTCCAAGCATGAGTCCAAGACTGAGCGTGATAATAGAAATTCTCCGTTTCCCCTGCCCATAGCGTCTAGTTCCCATCGAGATTATCCCTCCCTATAGAGTCCACATTGGATTCAATTGCCCTGCAACAGAAGCCTCACGGTTGCTCAGGCGCGTTCTCCATCTTTAATATCTTCACATCGAAGAATAATTTTTCCCCGGCCAGGGGATGGTTGGTGTCGATCCTAACCGTCTCCGCCTTGACCTCCAGAACCTCTGCATAGAGTGGCCTGCCCTCCGGGCTTCTGCCCTTAAGCTTCTCACCAACTTTCCTTCTGTCTTCAGGAATACTGTCTTTCGGCACTTCGATAATCCGTTCAGGATCGTCCTTGCCATAGACGTCTTCAGGCGGCACTTCGAACTTTTTCGTCTCTTTCGCCTTGAGCCCAGCCAGGTATTTTGAGAAAAAAGGGACCCGTTCTTTTGAGCCATGGATATAAACCAAAGGCTCCTTTCCGACGTTCGAATCAAAAACCGTCTTATCTTCAAGTGTTACGGTGTATTCAAGCGAAACACGTTTCCCGTCAGCAACCGTCTCCTGTGCGTATCCGGGGGCATATCCAAGGACAAACACGAGGCTCAACGTCGTGAAGAAAATCCGCCCCTTCTCGCCCCCGTACAGTATCGTCTGCATGTCCTTTCCTTCTCAAAAAAAAGGGCGCGAGGATACCTAGGTTTGATCCTCGTGCCCTGAATGCCGTTCCACAAACGTCGCTGACGGCCAGCCCGGCGGGCTGGCCGTCAGCATAGCATACTGCCCTGGGGAGTCGAGCGTCACTCCATGCGCGGCGGCTTCAGATTGGAGCCCAGCGTCCCCTTGAAAACTTTGAAGAGATGGTCCAAATCCCATGGTCCCTGACTGTAGATCGTCTTTTCGGGCTTGAGATGTGAATACAGAGAGATTTTATAGCCACTCGCCCCAAAGGCTTGCCCATTAACATACTGGGCTTCATCGCTGGCCAGGAAAATAACAATCGGGGCAACATTAGAGGGATCAAGCGGACTCCCCTGGGCAGAACCACTGCTCTCCGACAAACCCATTTCCTGCGCAAAGTTGGCCGGAATCGTATCTGTCATGCGGGTTGCCGCGCCAGGCAATATGGCATTGCAGGTAATGTTGTACTTGGCCAGGGCGTTGGCGCTGCTATATGTCAATCCAAGGATACCGGCTTTTGCCGCGGCGTAGTTCGGCTGCCCCGGAGCGCCCAAGGCAGACCCGGAAGAGAAGTTGATAATCCGTCCGCTCTTCTGGCGTCGCATCAGGGCCGATGCCGGACGAATCGTACAGTAATGGCCCTTCAGATGGACCGCCACAACAGCGTCCCACTCTTCTTCTGTCATATTGAAGATCATACGGTCGCGCAGAATGCCGGCACAGTTGACCAGGATGTCGAGTCTGCCAAACGAATCGACTGCGGTCTGAATCAGGTTTTCTCCACCCTGCACCGTTGCAATATTGTCCGTGTTGGCAACGGCTTCTCCGCCCGCAGCCTGGATTGCTTCAACCACTTGCTGCGCCGGAGTTTTATCTTTACCTTCGCCATCAATACTGCTGCCCAAGTCGTTCACGACGACCTGCGCGCCTTCTCTGGCCATGAGCTGAACAATACCCCGACCAATGCCTCGACCCGACCCCGTAACGACTGCAACTTTTCCGTCAAGTTTTCCCATTGTGCTGCCTCCTTGTGTACTGGTTCACGGCTCTGCCCGGTGCCCTCAGCCCTTTGGGAGTCCGAGCACCCGATCGCCCAAAATATTCTTTTGTATTTCCGAAGTTCCCCCACCAATCGTCAGTAAGCGGTGCCATAACGCGGCGCGTGGCCAGCGGCCATTATCGATGGTGTATGGCGAGCCTTGGGTGAGCTGCGCATACGGTCCGAGCAACTCGGTGGCAAACAGGGCAAGCCGCATATTGAGTTCCGAGCCGGCGAGCTTATTGACTGACCCTTCAGGTCCCGGCGGATTCCCTTTCAGACGTTTGCTGAAGCTGCGGAACATATTGTAGGTGATGGCTTTGCATTCGATAGAAAACTGCGCCAGCCGCTGACGCACGGCAGGGTCTTCACAGGCTGGCCGACCGTTGATTTCTACTTCTTTGCTCACCTTGAGTAGCTCAGAGAAATGACGGTGGACGGGCAATCCTGATCCAATCCCGGCCCGTTCGTGCATCAACGTGGTCACTAACACTTTCCAGCCTTCATTTTTTGGCCCAACCAGATTTGTTTTTGGAACGCGCACCTCCTCAAAAAAAACTTCATTAAACTCAGCATCGCCCGTAATCTGGACCAGCGGGCGAACCGTGATGCCGGGCGTCTTCATATCGACCACCAGACAGCTAATCCCACGGTGCTTTGGAGCGTCCGGGTCGGTCCGCACAAAGAGTTGAATGAAATCCGCGCGGTGAGCATAGCTGGTCCAGACCTTCTGGCCGTTGATTACAAAATAATCGCCGTCTTCCACTGCGCGCGTTTGCATTGAAGCCAGGTCGGAGCCTGCCCCAGGCTCCGACAGCCCTTCACACCAGATTTCGTCAGCAGCCAAAATCCGGGGCAGATAGCGTTGCTTCTGCTCCTCGGTCCCCCAATGAATCAGGGTTGGACCTGACATCAGGAGTCCAAGCGTGTTGGCAAAGCGGGGCGCATGAGCCTGCTGCATCTCCTGGTTGAAGATGAACATTTCCATCAGGCTGGCGCTCCGCCCGCCATATTCCTCCGGCCAGTGGATGCCTACCCAGCGGTTTTTATACGCCGTCTGCTGCCAGGTGCGCTGGTATTCAAAACGCGCGTCTTCATCAATGTCATCAAAATGCGTGGGGTCGTAGCCTTCAGGCAGGTTGTCTTGGAGCCACGAACGTAGCTCTTGACGGAAGGCATCTTCTTCCGGGGTGAAGTTAAAATCCATTCCAGTCTCCTTGGCGGCCCTACCTTAACCGCTTCATATCTGAGGGTAAAGAGAGCGGAGATACGCGCGGGTTTTTTGATGAGAGCGGACCGGCCCTTCGACTTCGCTCCGCTCAGGGTGAACGAAGGGCTGAACGCAGATGCCGGCAGGCTGCCCGCGCTCCCAGGCTGGAACTCCTCCAGGCAGGGCTAGTCTTCGGGATACATCTTCTCCAGTTGAGCAATGAGGTCAGACTGCGTGCCGAGCTGAATCCCTTCTCCTGTGGGGCTGGATATATTCTCAGCGTCCTGAGCCGGCTTTTCAGCGGCGGGCTGTTTCAGCCGGGCGATTTCCCGGTCCCTGGCAGCCAGTTGGCTGCGCAAATTATACACCAGCGCTACCAGCTCGCTGTGTGATAATGCGGTTATGTCAAACTCGGATTCCACTTCTTTTTTCCATCACAGGCATGGAGGCTGCGCAACCGCGGCTTCTTGCCCCGCTCTCATTTTTGACAAGCCACCACACGCTTGCTACCTCGTCAGGCATGGATGCAAAACTTCGACCTGCACTTGATGAGGCCGTCACTGAAAAGTGGGGACAAGAGACGCGGATTACTCAGGTTGAGTCATTGGCTGGAGACGCTTCAAGCCGCAGCTATGCCCGCTTGTCTCTCAGCGGTAGCGGACCGGCTTCAGCCGTGGTCATGATTCTAGCCGGAAGCGGACTGGCCGTATCGTCAGACGAGTTGGCCGTTTTTGATGAGCCCCTCAAGGAATTGCCGTATCTCAATGTGCATTATTTCCTTGAGCCCCTTGGGGTGCGTGTCCCGCAGCTCTATGTGGATGGATACCAGGACGGCTTTCTCCTCCTCGAAGATATTGGTGATGTCCCGTTGCGGGACGCCGTCCAAGACGTGCCACACGCCGAGGTCGAACAGTGGTATCGGCGCGCTATTGACCAATTGCTCCTGATTCAAATTAAAGGCACCCGTCAGAAGAACGAGCAGTGCATTGCCTTTCAGCAGCGCTTTGATAAGCGCCTCTTCTTGTGGGAGTTCGAACATTTTGTGGAGTGGGGCTTGGACAAGCCTGGCAACAAAGCCCTCTCTCACACAGAGATGCACACTCTCACCGCAATGTTTGAGGCTATTGCGACTCGTCTCGGTCAAGCCACATTTTTTCTCAATCACCGCGATTATCACAGTTGGAATTTATTCGTACAGCAGGACCGCATTCGGGTGATCGATTTTCAGGACGCCCTGCTCGCTCCGGCCCCCTACGATCTCGCCACGCTGCTGAATGACCGCGATACACCGGAAGTGGTTTCCCCGGATTTGGAAGAGTCTCTGGTCAATTACTACCACGAGGCGTGGAACCAGAATGGCGGTGACACCCTGTCATCTGAATTAGTGTGGGAAGAGTATAACCTGTGCTTGCTCCAAAAAGCCTGCAAGGTTGTCGGCCGCTTCTATTATCTGGAGCTGGAAAAAGGCAAGCGCGGCTATACACGCTATATTCCGCCGACACTGGCAACGATCCGCCGGGTATTGGATCGTCTGCCGCAGTATCAGCACCTGCAAGACATTCTTGCGGATCATTTTCCAGAGCACTTCTCAGGGTCATGATGCGCGCGATGATACTCGCAGCCGGCCTGGGGACCCGGATGCGACCACTGACGGATACGATACCCAAAGCGCTGGTACCGGTCGCAGGCCGACCGTTGATCGAATATGCCTTACTGTTTGTAAAATCCCACGGCATTAAAGAGGTCGTGATTAACCTCCACCATCTTGGGAACAAGCTCAGAGAAGTGTTGGGCGACGGGAGTTCCCATGGCCTCCGGATCATCTATTCCCCGGAAGATTCGCTCCTGGACACTGGCGGCGGGATTAAGAAAGCCCAGCCGTTTCTCGACGACGAACCGTTTCTGGTTTTGAATGCGGACACCATTCTTGATTGCGACCTCGCGGCATTTCTGGCCGCCCACCGTCAGGCCAAAGCCATGGGAACGCTGTTGCTCAGACCCAATCCCAATGAGGAGCAATACGGTCTGATTGAAACGGACCCACAGGGGGCTATTCGTCGCATTCGAGGCGAACCGAGCGAGGTTGGGGTCAATGCGCCTCTTTCCGCGTTCATGTTTACCGGCTGCCAAGTCCTGGAGCCGCGTATTTTTGACGTTATGCCCAGGGGACGTGCCTTCAGTACAACCCATGAGCTGTATCCTCAGCTCATCCGAACAGGAGAAACGCTACAGAGCTTTGTTCATGCCGGTCCATGGATGGTTGTTGATGACACGGAGGGCATCGCGCGGGCGACCAAAGCGGTTGTCTCCGGCCAACTGCGCCTGTCCTACCTACGTCCGTAATGAGTCAACGTGCCAGCATCTGCATGTCTGCATGTCTGCATGTCTGCATGTCCGTTGGAGGGCGCGTTTACTCATTAAACCGTGCTGTGACCAGCGCGGCAAAGTTCGTAAGGCAGCGCTGTGCTGCCGGCGCATTTTGCACGGTCTTGAGCAACCAGTCCTGAAGCGACTGCTCCGCAGACGGCCAGCGCGGGAAGGATTCAGGGGGCAAAACGGCTGCGAGCGAGGCAATCAGTCCCGCCATAATCGCGGGAGTGAATTCCGGGTGGAATTGGGTTCCCCATATGCGCTCTTCAAGGGAGAAGGCTTGATAGGTACAGGACTCATTTCGGGCTAGGGCAGTCGCGCCCGGAGGCAGTTCCGTCACCAGTTCCCCATGACTCTCCTGCGCCAAAAATGACTCGGGGACGGCTGAGAAGAGGGCGCTCCGTTTCCCTTCTTTCGTTAAGGTGACAGGCACCGTGCCGAGCTCCCAGCCATGAGGACTTTTTTCAATCGTGCCGCCAAACGTGCGTGCAACGTGCTGATGACCAAAACAGATGCCATAGATGGGGACGGACTGGTCGGCAGCCCGTTTAAGAAACTCTTCACTCTTGGCCACCCAGGCGTCGGTGTCGTTCGCCGAAGCAGGGGAGCCAGTTACAATGATGCCGGCCCAGTCCGGTTCGGGCAGCGTTTCCTTCCGTGCATCAACAACAGCACAACGATATTTGCCAAGGACATTGAGGAAGGCCTGCTCGTACCGGCCACACTGCGCTGTCACACCGCGGGGTAATTCACCCGTTTTCAGAATGAGGAGTGGTTTCGTCATACGTGAGTCTCTTCTTCCGTCTGGTGAAATATAAAGCCCACAGCTCGGATTGGGAACCCGGTAGAGGGAGGCAAGAATAAAATACGACAAGGGCTAGGCGACACCCCCCCACTCCGCTATTCCTGAGGGGAGCCGTGGCCCCCCAGGGGCTGGGCGCTGTTTCTATCAAAAGGAGGGCAGATTATGCGTGACTATACAGTAGACAATATCACCGAAGCGGTTGTGAAAGAGTATGCGAGCAAGACCTCGGACCCACGCATGCAGCACATCATCACCAGCCTCATCAAGCACATACACGCCTTCGTGAAGGACGTTGAACTCACCGAGGCGGAATGGTTTGCCGGCATTCAGTTTCTGACAGACACGGGCAAAATGTGCGACGCCAAACGGCAGGAGTTTATTCTGCTGTCCGACACGCTCGGGGTGTCCATGTTAGTCGATGCTATTAATCACCCTAAAGATGGTCTGGGGACCGAATCGACTGTCCTTGGTCCATTCTATGTCGAGGGGGCACCGGAGCATAAGAATGGCGAATCTGTCATCCGAAAAGACATTGGGGCGCGCCCCACGTTAATAAGGGGCAAAGTCACCGACGCTGAGGGTGCACCAATTGCAGGAGCAACCGTTGACGTATGGCAGACCTCAGCCAACGGCCTGTATGACATTCAGGACAAGGACGCACCGGAGTGGAATCTGCGCGGCAGGTTCAAGACTGGGGACGACGGCAGTTATGCGCTCATCTCTGAAACTCCTGTCAGCTATTCGATTCCGACCGATGGCCCGGTCGGCCGCATGCTGGACGCAACCGGACGGCACGGCATGCGACCGGCGCATGTGCATTTCATGCTCTCCGCTGACGGCTACCGGCCCCTGACTACCCATATCTTCGTCAAGGGTGACAACTATCTTGATTCTGACGCGGTGTTCGCCACCAAGCACTCGCTCGTGGCCGACTTCAAGGAATGCGAGGATGCCCCCTTGGCTGAACGCTATGGCCTCAAGACGCCATTCACCCTGCTGGAATACGACTTCGGTTTGATGCCGGACGCACGTGCGTAACCCGCGTCCGTTACCTTTTTCTGTGATCCCGCTCTTGGCCTGGCTCTTTGGGGTGAGCATACGGATGCGGGCGGTCCATTTGGACGTCAAAGGGGATATCGGCTAAACGCTGCATACTGTCTGTATACGCGGCGATGAGGCGGTCTTCGGCCTCATAGTTAAACGGGTCTTGCAGGCGTTTTTCAATTTCCCCACCCCGTTCAGGCTGGTTGACCAGATACCACTCAACCGTTTTTTCTATGGCCTCTTCGACGGGGTAGAGATCCGCGTAACCCAGTTGGTTTTTGATCTTGGTGAGGTCAACAACGCGGTGGTGCGAGGTTTCCTGCATGGTGTAGGGACGCGCCGGGCGCGCTAGGTCGTTGGGCATGCTGATAATGTCCCACTCATAATTCATGGCTTTGGAGATTACTTCGATCACCTGATGGATCGTGAGCTGACTTTCATCGCCGCAGTTGTAGAGTTGCCCGGCTGATGCCTCGGGCTGATCAACCGCCAGCAGAACGGCGTGGGCCAGATTTGCAGCATACCCATGCGTAAAAAGCGTCAACCCGCCATCGGCGACGATCATATGCGGACGCTTATCGAGAATACGCCGTATCACACACCACTCGCGTGGAACGAGCTGATAGGGACCGTAGACGTAGGGATAGCGGAAGTAGGCCGCGGTGGGATGGCGTTCCAACACGGCTTGTTCGGTTTGGGCGATCAGATAGGCAAAGCGGAGTTCTTCTTCACTCTCAACAACGGGTGCGTCTTCGGTAACCGCCACTTTGAGCCCGACGGGAGAGAGCACGGAGGGGTCCATATAACCTCGATAACTGGCCACACCACCAACACCGACAAAACGTCCGATTTTGCCGACGAGCGCCTCGGCAATAAAGCGAATACGCCCGTAGGTGACTACGGCAAGATCAAACGTTCGGCCAGCCAGGGCGTCGTCTATGGTTTCCCGGAAATGCGGATCACCGTGGATATGTTCGACTTCAGGCGGGGTCTCGGGAATCTCGTGCGTCCCGCGATGAAAAATCGTGACCTCATAGCCCCGCTCCATCAGGCCATTCACAATAAAGGGTCCGGTCGGCCCCGTGCCCCCAACAACCAGTGCTTTCATAGTGCTCCTTATTCCCCTACCTCGGCATCACTGATAGTGTCGTGCGTGGGAAGATACGCGTGCGCTCCCCGCCTCCCTGACATCCTAGTACACCCCTAATTTCTGCTGTTCTCGGTCGTATGCCTCATTTATCCGTTTCCAATGGTGCGGACGGATGTTCAGTCCTATGGGCTGCTCGTCATCCCCAAACCACCCTTTTACGCTTCGAGTCATTTTTGAATACAGAGACTCTTGCTCTTTTTTCCCCTTCTTCGTCTTGCGAGTTGACTGCCAGCCAAACTCACGTTTTACTTCGGCCCATACACCTTCATCTTGCTGCGTCAGGTGCGGACGGTACGGCAAGCGTTCCGTGTGCGAGACACACCCCAAGGAGAGGCTCACACCGAGCAGGAGAAAGACACATCCCTTCGCAATGTCCATGGTATGGCAGCCTACCACATGCATCATTACGGACAAACTCTACGCTGGACCAATTCATGCGGCGCTCGGTCTCCGGTCTTGTTTTAAGACATATCCCCTCCATTCTGGTGTTACTTTTTATGACACCGTGAACGGATATTATTGTCTCGTACGGCCCTATCTAGCTAATAATACTCACATTTATTTTCTCTCTGCTGCTGGCATGCTTTCTGCTCTCCTTCATGATGGACCAGGAAGACACACGGCATTGCCTTCCTGAGCAGACGGAAGGGAGAAACATGGCTACAGAAGGGCAATTTGCACCAGCGCTCGACGCGGACATCATCGTTCCCTCACAGTATTTTGATCGGGTTCGGTCCGAGGAATCTGCCCAGCCTGAGAAGCGTCTGATGCTCGCAGTCATGGAAAACGCGATTGCGACCTTCCAGAATTCGATTTCCGGCGCAACCCGCCGTCAACGCCGTCTCCTCAAAGAGACGGAAGAATGGATGTACTCAGGCGACATCAGTTGGCCATTCTCGTTTGAGAATATTTGTGCTTTGCTCGGTATTGAGGCCGATTATCTCCGCAACGGGCTCGCCAAGTGGAAAAAGACACAGCTTACGCAGGATGGAACGCAGGGAGAAGCTGTAGCCCACTTCCCACTCCGACGCATGAGTGGCCGGCGCCACGCGTTGTCGACCTACACGTCCTCTGCGCAGGCGAGGGCGGCCTGAAAGTCCGCTTACGAGGGAGCCGAGAGCTGAGTCCCCACTGAGTCCTCGGCTTCGTCCTCAAGAAAAGACGTGGACTGTCCGGCAGCCGCGTCGTACTGCTGCTGGGTTATCCGACCGCGCATCAACTCGACGCGCAGAAAAAGAAAATAGGTTTGGATGACATCGGAGCGACAATAGCGGTGAATGTCGTCCAAACGTCCGTCCTCCCATAATTGCTGGACCATCGAGCCATCAATGCCGGTTTTCCCCGGCAGTCCGATCAGCTTGGCCAGGGCGTTAAAGCCACCCCGCAGACGGTGGACTCCGTAGTTGGTCAGAAAATCGTACAGATCATAGTGGCCTTCGTCAGAGAAACGGTAGCGGGCCTTCCCATTAAAGTAGCGGGGAATGCGGCAGCCATACTTGAGCGCTTGCAGCTCCAACACGGACAGGTCGAAACTACGCCCGTTGAAACTGACCAGAGCGCCTGAGAAGCGTTCCTGCCGTTCCCAGAACGCTCGCACTAAGGCTTCCTCGGCCGTATCTGCTTGAACGGTGTCCGGAGCATGAATCGTCTCGACTGCTGTCAGCACGCGCTCTTCATTCACCTGCCCAACCGCGATGGAAATGGGCAGGTGAAAAGACAGCGGGAAAAAATCATTGCCCTGCTCTTCACGCAGGCGTTGTTGCATCCGGCGGTAGACATCGTCGTCCGACAGGCCCTCTTCTGCCGCCTGCGGGAAATAGACGGCCTGCACCAGACTCTTGTCTATGCGTGTCTCAATATCGAAAACAGTGTAACGCATACGAAAAACCCACTCCGTGCAATCCGCCGCCGGGCTCGCTCCGGAGAACCAAACCCGTGACTCCGCCTCAGGCGATAAAGCGGATGGTTGGTTCGTCCTCGACCCGCCGAACCTTGCCGTCGTACATAAGCAGGTGCAGATGGGCTAATGTCTCAAACGTGGCCGCAAACACGTGGAAGATCGGCATGTCTGCATTCAAATCAAACACCTTTGACGCGACTTCGTAGGCAGAATGCGCTTTCCCGTGAATGATGTCGTGCATCTCATCCAAACGGTATTTGTGATGCTGAATAATCTGCTTGGCACGGTAACGGTGATCCTTAAACACGCCACCGTGTGCCGGCAAAACGAGCTCAACGTCAAAGCCCTGAATTTTCTCCTGGGAATCAAGAAAATCCTGTAAGGGATTGTCCGGCCCGGCGTAGTACACGCCAACGTGGGGCGTAATCTTGGGGAGGAGATGATCTCCCACGATCATGACCTTATCCTCGGGCAAGTAGATACAGCAGTGGCCTTGAGTATGGCCAGGCGTCCATACTATCCGGAGCTCACGTTTCCCTACGTATACAGATTCGCCGTCACGAATAAAATGATCTGGTTTGGCCGGCATATAGCGAGAGCCGTAAAAGCTGCCTGGGGTTGGAAGCTGCTCAGGGGAGTCTAACGGGATGCCGTGTTGCTGAAAAAAAGCGAACGCCTCAGGCAGGCGCTCGGTAGACTGCAGACGTTCGACTCGGGACAGTTCCAGTTCATTCAGGTAGACTTCAGCACCGGTCAATTCCTGGTATGCCTGCGACGTGCCAAAGTGATCGGCATGATGGTGGGTCGAGATGAGGGTGCGGATAGATGCCGGCTGACAGCCGACTTCGGCGAGAGCGGATTTGAGCGTGGCAATGCTGTCTTCCGTGTGCATCCCGGTATCGATCAACGCCCATTCATCATCGTCTCTGACAAGATAGACATTGACAATGCTCGGACGCATCGGGAGCGGCAAAAACAGTTGGTATACGCCTGAGGCAACTTCGTGGATCTTCGTTTCGGTCTTCACTTCAGTGTGATTCATTCGTGTATGCTGTCCTTAATGGGAAACGTTGCTTTTATTTTCACCTTCCAGCGGGCTATCACTCCATCTTCGACAATCGCGGTAATGTCTGAGACCTGGACCTCGTAGATGCCACTAATCGTGACGGCTGCCCGGGAGACGGCAAGGGATACCGCGTCTTCAATACTGGTTGACGACAGACCTGTCAGTTCAATCGTTTTCTCGACCATATGCCCTCCTTGTGTCGTACTCACTGCATGCTCACTGATAGTTAGCGCTCCACGGCAGAGCGCGCTGCATCAACCGGACGACATGCTGCTGTGCGGACCGAAGGCGTATGCGCCTCGGGCGCGTGGAGTCGGCTCCGGAGCATCTTTTTGAAGCGTGCAAGCAGATGGGGTGCATTGATGCCACTTTGTACATCAACAAGTTGCTGGATAAGTAATCCGTTCAACATTGCCATAATCAAGGCCGCGTCTTCAGCCGGCTGAATATCAGGCACAAAGACCTTCGTTTTTCGGCCCTGATTCAGAATAGAGGTCAGAAGCTGCTGATACACGCGGTAGAGGTCGCTGACACGGTCAACAACCTCTTTTGCGTTCTCGTCCTCACGGACGACCTGGCCCAGGACAAATTTGACTGACGATAAATGGTCAGTGATAAATCCGTAATAATCATCAATCAGTTTTTCAAATTGTTCCTGTTCACTCAGCCCATGCAAGCCGGTATCATCGATAGAATACGGAGACAGGAAGTTCTGTAGGGCAGTACGAAAGAGGTCATCCTTGCTGTTGAAATGCCACAGGATGAGTGCTTTACTAACCTCCGCAGACCGGGCAACTTGAGCCAATGAGGTATCGGCATACCCCTGTGTGGCAAACAGCCGTCCGGCAACGTCGAGAATTTTCTCGCGCGTCTTCACACAGGCACGGTAAGTAAAAAGTGTGAGACTGTCAAACACGCCGGAGTAACGGCCTCACACCAACCGAAAAAAAGAAAAGGACATCTTTCACCTGTATGCGTGACAGCGGCCTTCGTTTGAGCATCCTCGTCTTGGTTCTGAGCAGTGTGCTCCGCGGGACGGTGCTCTGGTCTCCGCCCTCCGCACCTGTCCCACCTTCTCCCGCTGCCGTTCAAGCCCTTCACATTCAGCGTCCAACAGTCGCCGATATCCAACAACGGGGCGTGCTCACGGTGCTCATGCACCATGATGCAGCTTCCTATTTTCTCTACCGTGGTGAGGAACATGGGTTTGAATATGAGCTGGCGCTCGGGTTTGCGCAGCAGCTCGGTGTCACACTCCAGGTCCGGACCCCTCCCCCAGGCGTTGCTCTCACGCACTGGCTCGTTGAGGGCAACGGCGATATTGCAGCCGGTGTTATTGTCACAGCCGGTGGCTCGTCCGCTCGTGTCCGGTACTCTCACCCCTATATTGCTACGGATATCCAGATCGTTACCCATGCAGACCATCCTCATATGCCGTCGCTGCCTCACAATGCCGACCAAGGTCCACAAGATGCGCTGCCTGCAAGCTCCGTTCCTCCTGCCGCGTCCGTTCGCCCTGACATTGTACTGAAAGATGCTCCGGCTCCCCTCCGGCAGGCCCTGCTGTCTGGTGGCTTATCCGGTCTCACCTTATCGGCAACGATGAAAAAGCAGGCCCTCTTTGCTCCAGCCCTGACACCAGTCGTAGAGCTCGTACATACTGTCTATCCAGAGACACTGCGTAGTGTGTATACCCTCCCGGAGTCGGCCCGAATAGGCTGGGCGGTCCGGCCGGAACAATTGGAACTCTTAGCCGCGGTGAATCAGTATCACGCCCAAACGAAGCGTTCCGGTCTACGGAAAATTTTGTACGAAAAATACTTTACAACCACCCGTTTTCTCCGTTCGGACGAATCAACCGTATTCTCCAACCGTTTGTCGCAGTACGACCCCCTCATCGCGCGGTATGCTGAGCAGGCCGGCTTTGATTGGCGTCTTATCGCGGCTCTTATTTTTGAGGAATCACGTTTTGACCCGAAGCGGACGAGTCGGCGGGGCGCGCAGGGCCTCATGCAAGTCACGGATATTGCCGCGCGTGAGGTTGGAGTGAAAAATTTTCGCACCCCGCACGGCAACCTTGAAGCGGGGGTCAAATATCTACAATTTCTTCTTAAACAATTTCCTGACGGACGGGCCCAGGATCGTCTCGCCTTTGCCCTGAGTGGATATCTGCTCGGCCCGAGTCGCGTCAGAGCAGCCCAACGGCTCGCCCAAGTACTTGGCTACGACCCGCATTGTTGGCAAGACTCCGTTGAGCACGTTTTCCCCCTCTTGGAAGACTCCCAGTATTATCGGCAGATTGGCGCCGATTTTGTCCCCGGCAGTGCGGCAGTGCGGTATGCGAATGCCATTCTCAAGCGCTATGAATTATATACGCGCTATATCCCGCGGGTGCTACCTGCTGCTGATAATGCAGCACTTCAGTCGGCACGGGCCACTAACCACTGAAGACCTTCCATAAAATCACGCTTGTTAATGCGAGGTTAAACCCGGCCATCCATTTAATCACCATGAGTGGAGACGCGCTCGGCTGCCGCCTATCCACCCCTCACGTGACGTGATTGTTGAAGCGGTCGTTGACCTCTCGATGAATATAGAAAATGGCTCTCCCGATTTGATCCGCGGTCCAGGTAATGCACGGGAAGTCGGCATAGGTTATATACCCACCTGAGAAGACTTCATTCCGATTGCCGTTCGGCCCTAAGAAATAAATCGTTGTGCCGCGGGTAATCCCATGCCGAGCCGGGCCGAAATCGATATCCACATTGTTCCGCCCCAGGATATCGCCGGCCCGCAAGATGTCATTCCAGCTATCCAGCCAGAAGGCGAAGTGGTGCAGCTTCCCGTTTGGGCCTTTGACAAACGCAATGTCGTGCGCCTTGTTCGAGCAAAACAGAAACGCCCCCAGGAGTTCTTCGTTATTGGGATCAGGGATAATCCGCTCGCTCATCCGAAAGCCCAGGACCTGGGTGAAAAAATCCACGTTGGTCTGCACATCGGCGGCCGTCAATAACAGGTGGTCCAACCGGTCCGGCCCGATGCTGCCGGCCGGCTTGTCCCTCGGCCAGGGGTCCGGGTTAAGCACGCCCACCTGCGTGCCGCTCTGCTCCGCTTCAGCGTACAGTTCCAACACATGCTCGGACGGGAGCGTACAGCGCAGCGCTTGTCCGATACCCAGATTCTCACCCGCCGAGACCCGGCTGACGCTGAGACCGAACTGCTCCGCTCCTTTCTCAATCCGGGCCAAGTCGTCGTGCGTAGCGACTTTATAGCCCATCTTCACCAAGCCCAGTCCACCATTTTCAACGACTAGGCTGTGGTGGTCATATTCGTCCCAACATTTGAAATAATGTTTTCCATCCTGGCGGGCGACTTCCTGTAGCCCCAAGACATTGGTGTAGTAGTCAACCGCTTTCTCCAGGTCCGATTCGCGGGTATGCACATACCCGAGTCGCATCACACTCATAGGTCTCTCTCCTGCGTCGTATTCATCTCAGCTTTACATCGCTCATCTCGTACTGTCTAGGGTCAGGCCGCATGAATTGCTCCAGAAGAGGATGGGGGCCGCGAGGCAGAGGGCAGAGAAGACCGGGTGGGCACGGCGGTCAGAGCGGGTGGCACGGGGGGCAGGCAAGGGCGGATGCCGCGCCCGGTCAGGGCTGCGGGGCAGGAACGGGAGCAGCACGGCGGCGCCCGGATGGTCGCTCCGTTGGCCTTCGGTCAGGCGCAGGACTCGGGGACGGCCTGCGCCGTCACACCCGGCGGGGAGTGTGGAGTTCCCCCCGCCCTCCCAGGAGATACGCTTCCGTCTCCATGGTGGCATCCGATCAGACGATTGTCCTGGCTCCCATATTCCAGCAGGCAAAGGAACCCGGTGCGATGGCCTGTGGAGTAAAGGGCGGCGTGAGAGGCAGAGTATAGACCGTGGGAGAGGTCGTGGTACGCGTTGCAGCCGGTCCGGGAATATGGCCGGTAAAGGTCAGCATTGTCCCATCCGGGGCGAGCAAGGGGTGAGAGCCGGTATACTGGTCAAAAAATGAAAACTGGAGCGTTTGTTCTCTGCTCGGCAGAAATCGGACCAGTTCCAGGCTTTCTCCCGTCAGCCGGTCATACCGATGCCACCTGAGCTGGCTGTGGTGTGTGTCTACACTCAGATAGAACAGACTGGTCCCCTGTGGAGCCCACAGAAATCCTGCGACTGGCGTTTCGAGGAGGAGCGTGCTCCGACCAGTGGATAGGTCGAGCATATGCAGAGAGGGAAAGAGCAGAGAGCCCTGACGTTGTGTACTGCCAAAGGCCAGGGCCTGTCCGTCCGGTGACCACAGGGCGGAAGTCATACCGCTTGTGTGGCTAATGGGAGCGCTCTCTCCACTCTGGATATCGAAAAGCCGCAAGGTCTGGACGCCATCTGCATTCCGCTCCACATAGGTGAGTAAATCGCCGTCCGGGGACCAGACAGGAACGCGGAATGTCCCCGGACTGACACTGATCTCCCGTACGATGTCTCCTGTTGTGGTCTCAAGCAGCACAACCCGCCCGGCAGTTGCGTTGTCGCCTGCGTGCGCTGCCACAAGCTGCCCCTGCGGAGCCCACGACCAAAAGAGCGGCGCGCCGGTGAGCAGGGTGTTCGTCTTACCGGGCTGGGCCATGACAATCGTTTCCAGCGAAAGCTGGCGGTCTCCACGCTGCACCAGGACGGTAAACATGTCAGCCTGTGGCGACCAGTTGCCATAAATAGGAGTTCCCTGCCCCAGGCCGGCCCGTTCCCAGGATTCAACGCCATCGGCTGAAACCGTATACACACTCGTCGGCCCGCCCTCACCGTGCCGGGCAAAGCAGGCGAGCTGTTCACTATCAGGCGACCAGGTCGGCCAGGTATAGGTCATGGGGGGTGGGGCAGGCTGCGCCTCGGTAGGGTCCTGAGGAGCCTGAGGGTTCTGCCGCGTATGCTGAGCTTGCCAACTCCAAGTGAGTTGGTGGGCCGTGTCTGACGGGAAGCGGCGCACAAAAATTTGCCCGTCCGGCCCAATATAAGCAAGCTGGATAGGTTGAGTAGCACGAGAAGCGTTGGAAGGGCCAGACTGACCGTGCTGACCCGGCGGACGGCTTTCACTCACGCTTGGCTCCCTCTAAAATCAGGATGGGCTTCTTCTGGCCTCGTTTTCGTCTCAGGAGGATATACATAGCACCGGGTCCGCCATCATGGATACGTGCGCTGGAAAAGGCTAATATCATTTTGGCCAACCGGCCTCGGGTGAGCCACTGTTTCAGCTTATCCTTGAGGATCGGGAATTGCCCAGGCGAGTTTTTGCCGCGTCCATGAATGATGAGGACGCAGCGGACGCCAGCCTGGGTGGCCTGACTGAGAAACTGCTCCAGCTCGGGCTTGGCCTCATCGGTCTTCATGCCATGTAAGTCCAAGGCCGCTTGGCGAGCAAATTTTCCTTGTCTGAGCTTCTGGACCAAACGCGTATCAAGGCCAACGACACAGCCCTCGACATACTCGTCGGTATCCGTGACATCAAAGTCACTCCGCCCGGCGACGAGGTCATACAACTCGGTAATGGCTTCGTTCTCACTTTCCTGCAGAGAACGGCGGGTGACGGCGGGTGGCGGATTGCTGACACGCGAGTCCTGCTTGAGTCGGGTGACATCTCGCATTTCCCGCTGGAAAAGGTCCTCGGGGCTTTCCTCATTATTTCCAGCGGGATTGGGGGTACTCCGCGGCAAAGCCGATGCGGCTCGCTCCGCTATGGATGGCTTGACCGTCTTTTTGAGTTGGCGAAAAGGCGTATTGAAGCCCGCCATGGCTCTGCATGCTACACGGGAAACAGCCTGAGGACAAGCAACCGGGGGGGGCGAGACAACACGATTCGTTGCCTGCCCCGATTGCCTGTGTGTATAATTACAGGCTATGCGGGGGCGGAGGTGGCAGGTGTGGATGCTGATGAGTATCTTGGCTGGATGCAGCGCTTCGCCGCGGCCCGTTCAGACCGCTCGGTTTTTTCCCGCCGCTCCTGTAGATACCCCTCTCCAGCCTGCACCTGAGTCCCCGACAGAGCTAAAGAACATGTCCGCCTCGCCGCCATCCGAGCAGAGAACCGAGGCACAATTTGAACCACGGCTTGTGGTTCGTTCTGCCCGCTCTGTGCAGACCGGAATCGCCTCATGGTATGGGCCGGGATTTCATGGCAAGCGAACGGCAAACGGGGAAACCTATAATCAGTACGCCCTGACTGCGGCCCACCGCAGCCTGCCTCTGGGAACCCGTGTGATAGTGACAAACATTGAGAGTGGACAGGCGGTTGAAGTCCGCATCAACGACCGCGGCCCATTTGTGAAAGGCCGTATTATCGACTTATCTTTTGCTGCGGCAAAAAGTATTGGCGTGTATACCCCAGGGACCGCTCCGGTTCGAGTCGAGGTCCTCTCCGCTCCGACCCCTCGACTCTCTGTCCTATATGCCGTCCAAGTTGGAGCTTACACCGATGCGGACAAAGCCTCTGCCTTGAAGCACTTTTTAACAAAGCGGTTCTCGCCAGTGTATATCAGTCTGTTGTCAACCGGACGGTTTCGATACTATCAGGTGCGCCTCGGACCGTTCACTGCCCGCCCGCACGCCGAACACCAAGCGCGCTTCGTTGCCCAGGCTGGCCTGCAAGGCCTTGTGGTAGAAGAAGATGATCGCTGGGCTGAGTGGTAAATGGTCCGTTGCGACTCTCGTCACCGCTCGCTAGGCAGAGGGCGGCTCAGACGACGGCGCAGGGCTCCGGCGGTGAGCCGATATTTGAATGCCTTCCGGCCGTTGACAAAAAGCACGGGAATGTTCTGGCCAAAGCGGGCTTCGAGTTCCGGCCGGGTTGAAATATCGATTTCTGTCAAGGTGAAGGCTGTGTCGGTCCGGACTTTAGCCACAATCGCTTTCATGTCTTCACACAAACAGCAGCCAGGACGAGAATATAACGTCACCGAGATCGTCATGCTTCCTCTTCTGCCAGGGGGACGGAGGGGGCAGGCGTGACATCTGGCAATTTTTCTATTTTGACCTGGGCGACATGATGATTATCGGTTTTGAGGACGGTCATGCGAAGAGTATCGTACTCAAATATCTCGTTGACCTCAGGGATGCGCCCGAGCCACTTGTTGATGAATCCACCCACGCTGGTGTAGTCGTTCCCCTCGGGCAGCTTAAATTCATTAATGTGATCGTTGACATCGGAAATAGAAAGGGCCGCGTTGATGATGTAGGTCTGATCGGAGACTTTTTCAATATCGTGATTTTCGCTATCGTGCTCGTCTTGAATTTCTCCAACCAGCTCCTCAAGAACGTCTTCCATGGTGACGAGGCCGGCCGTGCTGCCGAACTCATCCACAACGATTGCAAGATGTACCTTGCGGCGTTGAAACTCCCGCAGCAGATCATCGATTGGCTTCGTCTCCGGCACAAAGAACGCGGGCCGGAGGAGGTCGCGCAGAATGATCAGATCACGATGTTCCATTAAGGTAATGAGATCTTTTGCATGCACAACGCCAATAATATTGTCGAGTGAATCTTCATACACCGGTATCCGGCTATAGCCGCCTTCCACCAGGAGATTGACCAAGGCACTGCGGGAGGAGGTGACCTCAATTGCTGCAATATTGGTCCGGGGAACCATGATTTCCCGTACAGTGGTCTCCCCAAACTCAAAGACGTTCTCAATGAGTTCGTGCTCCTCTTCCTCGATAGTGCCGCCCTCGCGCCCCTGCTCAAGCAGGAAGCGCAGCTCTTCACCCGAGTGGTAGTGCTCCGCCTCGCTCGCCGGCCTGATGCCAAACAGCCGCAGCACCTGATTGGAGACCCAGTTCAGGGCCACAATCGCCGGCGAAAAGATCAGATAAAAAAACCACAACGGAAAGGCGATGGCCAGCGTTGTTGATTGGGAGTGCTGAATGGCGATCGATTTGGGGGCCAGTTCGCCAAAGACAATATGAAGAAATGTGATCAGGATAAAGGCCACCGGCAGGGCGATACGATGCGCCAACTCCGGGTCGGCTTCCACGCCAACCAGGTGCATGATCTCAATAATGAGTTTGGCGACAACCGGCTCGCCGATCCAGCCCAAGCCCAGAGAAGCCAGGGTAATGCCGAGTTGGGTCGCCGACAGGTAGGCATCCAGGTGAGAGATGAGATGCTGGCCCATCTTGGCCGTTCGGCTGCCGGACTGAACCAGGAGTTCGATCTGGGACGCACGAACCTTGACGATTGCAAACTCTGCCGCGACAAAAAAGGCGTTGGCCAGGACCAGCAGGAGTGTGATCAGTAGACCGAGGGCGGGACTCTCCATGCGTGTGCTTCATACCTCCCGGCTGGCTGGGGGAAGCCGCAGTTGAGTCTCAGACCACGGGCCATCAGATGGAGGGTCGTCCATACACGAGAGAGCATAATACGAGTCGGCCCTGTATTGCAAGTAGGAATCGGCCCGGCTTCAGTGCGCCGCTACATTTTTACTGAGAAAGCGCTGAATCTCGGTGGCGGACAGCGTGACCCAGCGCTCGGCCACGCTCACGGCGGCTTGCACTGAAAAACGCTCACTCTCCCCCACTATTTCACGCGTGACCGCATAACGCCGGACGTGGCTCTGGAGTTGAAGGCTGGTCCCCTCTTCCATCCACGCCGAGCGATGCAGGAGAAGAGGCGGCGTGGGTAAGGAAGCGATGACGTCACGGAGCAGGGGGTCATCGCCGTCAATAACAAAATGACAGCTGGCTCCGACCGCTAGACATAACACGTGCATTTCGTCCTGGAGCGTTTGGAGCACCTCAACATCGGTACTATAGCTCGGGGTCAACGTCGTCAGGATAGCAATATCCGGGGTGACAGTCCGGACAAGTTGCTGCATATCACCCTGATGGCGGGTGCCGAATTCGAGGACGAGTACGTCTATCGCTTCGGTGTTGAAGAGCGCAGTCCATACCGCCCGCGCGAAACTGCGCGCGAGGTCCCACCCGCGGACTGAATCCAATTCGATGTTGAGGATGGCCAGGGGCAGGCCAATATCGGTATTATAGGAACGGGGATTGGGTTGTACCCGGTACCGCTGGGCCAATAGCTCGGTCACAATGCGCTTGATAACCGTCTTTCCGTGGCTGCCGGCAATGGCAATAACACGGGGATTCTTCCGCCACAGAATAATACGGGCGAGGACTTGCAATATCCGGACGGCGAAGCGACGGAGACGGTGGTGTGAAAAGAGGTCGAGAGAGAGACGTGGGGTGGACGGGACGCGCGATGGCGAGGGTCGAGTCGCTTGGCGCTGACGAGTATGAGCGCGCCGCGACGCTGCCGGACTGAAGTAATCGGTGAGACGCTCGAAGGCGGTTGTAATGGCGTCCGACTCGCGTCCAAAGTTCAGACGGATATGGGCTTCTCCGCTGGGCCCAAAGGCACTGCCGGGGACAACCGCCACTTTTGCCTTTTCCAGAATATCGTAGGCGAGGGCGTACGAATCGCGGGCATGGACAACCACGTCTTTGATCCGGGGAAAGACAAAATAGGCCCCTTCCGGTTTTTGGTAGTCAAACACATGTGAGAGCTGATCGAGATAGGTGAGCATCAGGTCCCGGCGTTGCTTAAATGCCTGCCGAAAGGCCGCAATATGGTCTTGCCCATATTCGAGCGCAGCTAAGGCTGCATACTGCGACACGACCGGCGCGCAGGTCACAAGGGCATCGTGCACTTTGAGAATTTCTTGGACATTCCTTGCATCGGAGTGGAGATAGCCGACGCGCCAGCCCGTCATCCCATAGGCTTTGGAGAAGGTGAAAATCCGCACAATGCGACGGCGGACAGCAGCGACCTGCGCCGGACTGAAATATGCCTCTGGAGTGTAGACAAAGTCTTTGTAGGCTTCATCAATAATAAGAAAGAGATCGTGCCGTTCGGCCAGAGCAATGAGGGCGCGCGTTTCCGTTTCTGAGAAGACCGTACCGGTTGGATTGTTCGGATTACAGTATAGGATCGCTCGCGTGTGTGGAGACAGACAGTCCTCAAACGCCTCTTCGTTAAAGGCAAAATTCTGCTCCTCGTGTAACGGGGCAAACCGCGGGGTACACCCGGCGATGCGGACGACCTCCTGGTACGAGGCGTAGCTGGGAGAGGGAAGAATGATCTCATCCCCCGGCTGAGTGAGGGCCAGCAGCGTAGCGGCAATCGCCTCAATCGAGCCGCAGGAAACAATAATCTCCTGGTCCGGGTCGTAGTGCATGGCCTCTTGCAGTAGCGACTCGGCAATACATTCACGCAGTTGGGGCAAGCCTGGGGTAAGCGAGTATTTGGCACACTCGCCCTCGGCGATCTTTTGCTGGACAAAGGATTTAATCGGTTCGGGCGTATCAAAGCTCGGGATACCCTGGGCCAGAGAGATCACGTCCGGAACCCGGCTGGCCGCCAGCTCTATTGCCTTAATAGGCGACAGCTTCACGTTGGCCGTGCGCGCAAATGCTCGTTTTTGCCCCCCGCCTCCGCGAGCCACAATCAGTCTTTTCCTTTCAGCCCGTTGTCAGCGGTACGGTATCCAGGCTCTCGGGGCTTTGCAATGGAGTGGAGAGTTAGGATATATCCCGGACAGGAGTTGTTACTCAGTGACGCGTCGAAGGTCGCAAGTCAGGACCTTCGACTTTCAGATTTTTCGACTTCACAGGAGGGGATCATATGAGCGAGCGCTTTTTTTCTGAAGAAGAGATTCGTGAAATGGGCAAACGCACCGTGGACCGTTTAACGGAAGCCATTGACGCCGGGGATGCCGAGCAGGCCAAGAAAATTGCGAACCGCATGTATAATGAATTCCTCGGGATGCACGACCTGTACCGCAACTGGACAACCGCGACGCTGAGCGAGGTTGGCAAACGCTTTGGTGATGAAGTTCTGGAAGAGATTATGACAGCAGGCGTCAAAGCCTGGTGGCTGCCGAATCTGGAAAAAATGCCGCAGGACCCCCAAGAGCTGCCCCGGAAGATCAAGATGTTTGTGGCTGGTCTGCGGGGTCATCTCCAGCCCATGCATATTGAAGAAGATGAGGACAAGGTCGTCATTCAGATGCGGCCCTGCGGCAGTGGGGGACGCATGGTCCTCGAAGGTAAATACGAGGGACCCGACGCATTTCATACCGTGGAAAAGCCGCAACGGATGACCTATAACCGCGCAAACTTTCCCGTGTACTGTGCGCACGAACCACCGATGGAACTGGTCGACATCGAAAAAAACGGCAAACCTTTTGTCGTGGTCGAGCCGGCGGCCGTCCTCGGAAAAGAGCACTGCTCCTTTATTATTTATAAAGACCCGGACAAAATCCCGGAGAAATATTACGAACGGCTCGGCCTCAAGAAACCGGAATAGGCCGGTTGTGAGGAGACGTCATGCTCGCTGCTGGAGTCGGTCTCTCAAAACAACAGGATACTGAACAGGCCACGCGTGAAGCAGCCCAGGCTGCGTTGCGCCAAGCGGGTGGCGATAGCGCTGACTTTGCCTTGGTCTTTGCAACCGCCCAGCATGGAGCTGCGTACGGGCGCGTCCTGCGCACTGTACGAGCCGAATTGCAAACGAGTCAGGTGGTTGGCTGTAGTGCCGCTGGAGTGCTGACAGCGGGTGGAGAAGTGGAACGAGCGCCGGGTGTTGCGGTGTTGGCCGTGAAGTCTGACACGCTGTCCGCCCATCGCTTCTTTGTCCCCCAACTGCGCCGCCGGGCGCGTACAGCCGGCCAGGATGTCGTTTCCAGCGTCACTCCCCACCTGGGTCCGGAAAATCTCGCGCTTGTCTTCCCCGATACGTATAATTTTGACTCACAGGCTTTCTTTGACGGGATAGCCGAGGGGGGACTCTCGGATGTTCCTTTTGTTGGAGGTGGGGCGTCTGAGGACGGGAGCATTGGTGAGACGTTCCAGTTGTGTGGAGACACGGTCAGTAATGATGCAATAAGTGGTGCACTGCTGAGTGGTCAGTTCACCTATACTATTGGCATCACCCAAGCCTGCCAACCGGTGAGTCCCGTGTATCGGGTCACGAAGGCCCACAACAATCTCATTCTTGAGCTTGACGGCCGGCCAGCGTTTGAGGTCTTTGCCGAACGCGTGAGCCCCCAACTCCGGGAGGACCTGCGCCGTGCCGCGGCATTTATCTTTGCCGGCTTGCCAGTTGACGCCGAACGCCAGCATATCGCCCCTGGCGAATATGTCGTTCGTAACCTCGTGGGCTTTGATCCGGAGCGCGGGATTATTGCGGTAGCGGGCGAGATTGTCGAAGGCCAGAAGCTGGTTTTCACCTTACGCGACGGGAATGGCGCGCGGACGGACCTGAAACGTGAGCTGGAAGCGCAGGACCGGAGTTGGCAGCACAGCCGCCCGGCGTTTGGTCTCTATTTCAACTGTGTCGGACGTGGAAGCGGGCTGTACGGGATTCCCGATATCGACTCTTCCTATCTCAGCCAATACCTGGCCGATGTCCCGATTATCGGGTTTTTTACCGGCTGTGAGATTGCACCTATTCAGCGCCAGGCCATCGTCCACCAGTATTCCGGCGTCCTGGTCCTCGTTGGCGAGAAGCCGCTGCACTAAGACAATCTGGGCTCAAAACGGGAACAAATTCCCGAAAAATCCCTCGTCGTCATCGCTTGAGACGCCCTGCTCGTCGTCATTGCCCAGAAAGCTCTTGAACGGATTATACTTCGAGAGCAGCCCCGGCTTGGTAATGGTTTCTCCCGCCCCAGGTTCGGTGTCACGGGCGCGGCCATAGGCTGGCGTCGCGGTCGGAAATTGTTCCGGCTCCTGGAGATAGGTAATACCCAGGTTGCGGTCATCATCACAGCAGCCTCTGCTAAACGGCAGCCAGGAGCAGGACGCGCCGAACACGATCAGGCTCGCGCACAAGACCGCGCGGATATACGCACTCGGCGCTTTCATAGTGTGGAAATTCGGGTAGTGTCTCAGTTTCAGATCTCCCTGTCGCTATTTCAGCCGAACCGCCGTTCCGGTCGCGACCAGCAGCAACATGCCTTTTCCTCCGCCGCTGATTTCGCTGTAGTCCATATCGACACCGACAACCGCATCGGCACCAAGCTGCGCGGCCTGATCTGCGAGTTCTTCCAGACAGGTCTCCTTGGCTTCCCGTAGCGCTTTCTGGTGGGTGCCGCTCCGGCCGCCAAAAAAGTCCCGTAGGCCACCCAGCATATCTCGAAAGACGTTGATACCCAAAACACACTCGGCGCTGACAATACCGAGTGCTTCCTGAATCGTGCGACCCGGAACCGCGGGGGTCGTGGTCATATTGTTTCTGGCAATCGGCATAGACGACTTTCGTTAGGCTGTTGTCTCACGACGGTTATACATAACTGGAAAACTCCCCGGCAACTACCACACCGCCTGCGCGTTCTTTCTCCCGGGCGTTTTCACTATGAGAGAAAAATCAGAGCGGTGAGGTCTCCGGCAGCGGCCCGAACAAAACACGCAGGGCGATGTCGGCCAGGATGAGGAAGAGGGCGATGACAATGAGGGTATTTTCGAGGGGGTGGAGGAGGACTTTCTGGCCGCCCCGGATTTGGGAAGTGAGTTCGTCGAATGTCGGGTTGAGGCTGCCGCCCGTTCCTTCAGCCAGGGCGTGCAGCAATGGCCGGTTAGGTTGTTGTTGGCGATATTCTTTCAACGCCCCGTCTACTTCTTGCCCAACCAAAACCGTCTGACTCCTCTGGTTCAGGATCGTATTGCCTTTACGCTTGATAATGGTGACGGGTACGTTGCCTGTGTATCGGGCGGGCAGGACGGCTTCGGAGATACGCGGGGCGACCGGCATGAGGGTCAGGGTCTCACTTCGGGTTCCGCTGGCCAGCCGGGCTTGGAGGATGCCGCCCTCTGTCGTGTCAAAGGATTCGACCCGCAAGATCGTCCGTTCGCCGCGCGTGGTCGCGCTCAGGCGATAATCCAGGGGCGTTTCATTTCGCATGGCCCACCGGACCGCTTGAGACCAGAACTTGCCGAAGCGTTCCCAGCGTATCCAATCGCCTGAGCCGGCGCCGCTCGGATCAAACGGAACGGCGACGACTTTGCCAAGACCATATTGCCAGGTGGCGAGGAGGGGGTCCTGTTCGCCGTGGACGTCGGTATACAGTTGGACGTTCGCCTGTTTCTTGGGCGTGGTCAGCATATATTCGTCAAGGGCCGGGAAGTCGGACAAGCCGCGTAAAATCTGTCCCCGTACGCCGACGTGCGGGACGATGTCCTTGGGTCCTTCGTCTTCTTGATTTTGCTGGCGCAGGGTCCGCCGGGTGTCCCGCACTAAGAGTTGGGGCAGCATCGTTGCATCTTCGACATGGTAAAAGCGTCCACCCGTTTTTTCAGACATATAGGACAGCAGTTGCAGGTTGACGGTGTCGGTCCCAATCCGAATAGTCGTAATCGAGATCTGGCGCTGGGCAATGGTTTTAATCAATGGATAATGATCGGCCGGACTGCGATTGGTATCTCCATCCGTGAGTAAAATAATATGGCGAATAGACCGACGACTCCGACTCAATTGATCGGCCGCAGCTTCCAGCGCCTGATGGAAGTCCGTCCCTCCGCCATAGCGCAGCCGCCCGATGCGACTCCGTAGAGTCGAGCGATTTTTTGCCAGCCGTTGTAATGCCGACAGGGAATAGGCTTCTGAGTCAAAGGCAATGGCGCCCGCCAGATCGGTATTTTCGAGTTGGCCCAAGACGGCAGTCGCCGCCTTCTGCGCATACTCCATTTTTTGGCCATCGTGCAGGCCGCGAACGCGGCTGTTATAGCCCATGCTGTTCGAGCGGTCGATCAATAAAAAGAGGGCAATCGGAATACGCTTCTTTTTTTGCGGACGCTGCTTGCAAAAGGAGACCGGCAAGAGACGTTCTATGGCTGAGTGTTGATAGTCGAGCGTCCCAAACGTCCGCGTTCCGCCCGTCATGAGAAAGCCACCCCCAAAGTCACGCACATAGCGCTCAATGACCGTCATCTGTTTCTTCGTTACCTCTTCGCGGCTGATGTCATCAAAGACCACACTATTATAGTCGAGGAGATCGGGCAGAGTGGTTGGCAGCCCTTCGGGCCGCCGAAACTCAATCTCCACTTCTTTGATCTGTAGCGCGCGTGCCAGGTGAGTCTGAGGATTGTTGGTGATGACGAGGGCGCGCGTTTTCCCGGCAACAGCCAGGCTTGTACTCTGGGTGTTATTCCCGGCGATAGTGTCGGCGTCTGTCTGAATCTCTGCTCGAAGCAAGTAGTTCCCGCGCTGAAGGATTTGAGCGGGAATTTCCAAAACAGACAGGCCGGGCTCCAGGCTCACCGCTTGACGGGTCAGGAGGTGATCGTCAACAAAGATGTCGGCTCTGCCTGGAACGGGCCGGGCATGGCCGTTGCGAACAACGAGGCGCATATCAAAGACGCTGCCCTCACGGGTCAACGGGGGAACAACAAATTTTTCCAGGGAGACTTCGGCCTTTTGGCCGCCCGGGGGAATGACCGGATAAATGGCAATGCCCATTTGACGGGCTGTGGCTCCGGCTTGGCGGGCCCTGCCGGTTGTCTCATTCCCATCGGTCAGGAGGAGGAGGCGTTTTTCCGTCCCCTCGGGATACAGAGCAAAGGATCGTTCAAGCGCTTGAGCAATATTCGTACTTGTGGCGTGGTCAGGCGCCGGAAACGACTCGGGCAGGATGGCCTGAGTTGCCGGACCGGGGGCAAGAACGAGCTGAGTATCGGTTGCAAATGAGAGGATCGAGAGTTCATCTTCTGGTGAGAGCGCCTCTTTGAGTTGCTCCAGATACGTTTGCATCCAGGTCCGAGCTTCTGAAGCAATACTGTCTGACGTATCAACCGCCGCCACAACGGCTAACTTCTGATCGGAGAGAATGGTCTGATAACTCAGACCGGCCAGGGCCATAATAACCAGGCTGGCGGCCACAGTCCGAAGCAGCGTCGCGGCCGCCAGCACGCCCCGCCGGGCGTATCCGCGTAAGGGCAGCCACAGGAGCGGCAACAAGAGGAAGAGCCACAATAACCTGGGCGACAGGATCGTATACAGTTGGCCAAAAATTTCGGTGGTCATGCTGTGCGCCCCATCTGAGAGCGCCGCAAGGCGTACAGCCACTCGCCGAGGAGAAGAAGCGCGGCGAGCCAGTACAGACCCCGACCAAATTCGACGGGAACTTCGCGGTGCACTTCTTCGGATGTTGTTCGGACTCCTGGCGGTGACACCTGGGGCTGCCCTGATGAGCCAGCGTGCCCTCCAGCAGACATGCCGACAGACATGCCGACAGACATGCCGATGTCGGCACGTCTGCGCAGTGTGTCCTCAGCGGCCTGTCTGCCAATGTCGGACTCGGCTTCGTCAAAGAGATTTGCGTACAGCACCGCCTGATAGGTTTCAGCCTCAATACGATAGATACCAACCTGATCAAGCGACACGGTGTCGGTTGCAAGGGCCTGAGCTTCCGCCCGAGGTGTAGACAGGCGTGCACGGTCAAGCGGAGCATCGGCGGGGAGAAAGAACATGTCTCCGACGGGGAGCAGGTGGGGATTGAGCGGATTG
Source organism: Binatia bacterium (assembly GCA_963664395.2). Classification (GTDB taxonomy): domain Bacteria; phylum Desulfobacterota; class Binatia; order Bin18; family Bin18; genus Bin18. The sequence continues at coordinate 2,883,790 of OY761159.2, forward strand.
GGTGGACGGAGCCAGCGCAGAGCATTGAGAAAGAGGACGAGCAGGGTCAGGTTGTCTGAGTCGGTGAGATTCCCCGCGCCTAGATCAAATGCTAAACAGACAACCCGATGGCCGTCTTTCTCACCCGTCAGCGCAAGCGGGATTTCGCCGTGTTGGGTCCTTGAGGAAATGAGCACCTGCGCCCAGGGGGGGAGTGCGAGAATGCGGGCCTGCTTGAACGGCAGCGCTTCAACATACTGCAGGTTGCGCAAAATTTCGTGCTCGTCGTTCCAGTCCAGAATATTGAGGTCTGCGGCCTCGGTCAAAACGGGAAAGAGTGGATTCTCAACCGGCGGGAAGATGTAGAGACTATTGGCGGAGATTACCGCGCCGGGAACAAATTGATGGAAAAGGACAACATCCTGCTCGTTCAATTGATCGGGCGAGAAGTCCTCGGGCCTGGTGCTGACCAGCGTTACGCCGGGGAGCGATTGACTCACCTGCCGGAGCTCCTCGTGCAGGTGGGCAACCGGAGAGACCAGGACTAATCGCCACGAACGACGTTCAGCAATCCAGTTGAGGGCGTGATTGTCGACGGCTAAGGCATCCTCGGACTCAAGGTGGACGGCAAGCTGCCCCGGCCCGCTAAAACCACGTAAAGAGAACGAGCGGGTCGTGTTGGCCGAGAGGCTGAACTCTTCTTGAAAGACAGCTTGGCCATTGAGGGCGACGCTCAGCGTTGCGCCTTTTGTTCGAGTGGCATAATTGCGAACGAGGATATAGGCCTGGGCCTGGGAGTAGTCCTGGAAGGGGTTCTGGTACACATGGACCGAGGCCAGGGCCATATTGTCGTCTGTCTCACCCACACGATGATAGCTCAACGCCTGAAGCTGCGCCTCTGCCAGACTCAGCTGGCTGAGCGCCACGTCGGTAAAAACATGGATCTGGGCCTGCCGTCCGGCCCGGTCGCGCTGGACGAGGGCGAGTTCAATTCCCAGTTCCAGCTGCGTGCCGGTATCCTGCGGCTGTAGGCTCTCGAGGCGGTGCAACAACAAACGATGGTCTGTGGTAAAGCCACTGACGACGTGGGGCCGGGCAGCAATGCTGATGAGCATGACTTCGTCAAGGGGCGCCAGGGATTGGACTACATCTTTGGCTTGATCCAGGGCCAGATCAAATCGGCGTAAGCCGTCTTCGCGGGCCTGCATGCTCGCCGAAAGATCAAAGACGAGAATCTGTCGGTCGCCGCGAGTTTCGGTGACTGCGCGCGACCAGTACGGATGCAATAAACCACCAATGAGAAAAAGGAGGAGGAGGGCTTGAAGGAAAAAGAGGAGGTCGGGCCGGAAGCGTCTGGAACGCACGCGATCTTCTGTAATGCTTTCCCACAACAAGAGGCTGGGTACTTCAATACGGGTGCGGGTGCGCTGGCGCAGGTAGATAAGCACCAGAATGCCAAGCAGGGAGAAGAACGGGAGTGCCGCTGGATTGAGGATGCCCATACGCAGGGGAGGGTGCTCAGTGGAGGCTGACGAGCCCAACCTGGGCGAGTGTACCCGTCACCGTCTCGGCGATGGGCTGCGCGGTGGAGAGACGGGCGTACAGCACCCGATGTTGATGGCAGAACTGTTGGATCGCGTCACAATGGGCCGCCAGGGCGTGCTGGTATTTCTCAAGGTTGGCACGGCTGAGCGTGACCCAGCGTTCGGTTTGCTCTTCGACATCGTAGAGCTTGCCACGCCGAAAAAGACGTTCCGGGTGCAGCTCACTCTCGCCCAGAACCTGGATAGCTTTGACTTCATAGCCCCGCGCGATCAGAAAGAGCAGGGCGGCTTCATATTGCTTGGGTTGGGTCAGAAAGTCTGAAACGAGAATGACTACGCCGGGTTCTTTTGTCTGTCTGATATAGGACTGGACAGACTCCCTGAGATACGTCTTCCCGCTAGGTGTCAGCGTTTCCAAAAAGGGCGTGACGCGTAGAAAACGGTTCCGATGACGTAAGAAGGGCGTTGCTATAAAGGGGCGCTGGCTCTTGTGGGGCGAAGACAGGGCGGCAATCCGGAGCGTATTATTACTGGAGAGCACGATATAACTCAGCGCCGTGACCAGGTCCAAGGCCAGGGTAAATTTCTTGTCTCCGGCAGGGGCGCCCATCGACGCGCTGGTGTCGAGAATGAGATGAAAAGGAATTTCCCGCTCTGCCGTAAACGTCTTGACCACTAGCTGATTGAGTCGCCCTGTCGCATTCCAATCCAAATAGCGAAAATCGTCTCCAGGCGAATAGTCTTTGTACGATTCGAATTCCACACCCCAGGCCTGGCTCGTACGCGGGATAGGCGTCTCCCCAGGACGATGGCCTCGGGCTGCGCGTACGCGGATATGCAGACGGTCAAGTTGCCTAAAAAAGGCGGGGTCGGTCAGGCTCACGTGAAGCACTATTCCTATCGTTGGATTTTTTTGGCGGACTGAAGAATACGCTCAATGATCGAGCCAGGATCAATATTCTCTGCTTCCGCTGCAAAATTGAGTACCAGCCGGTGATTGAGCGCCGGCAGCATGATCCGGTTCACATCTTCGTAACTGACGTTTGCACGCCCATCGAGTAAGGCGGCGACTTTCGCTCCCAGCACCAAGGTCTGGCCACCCCGCGGACTTGAGCCGAAATTGACATACCGATTCACCAGATCCTCTTTCGGCAACGTCACCGCGGCGGTATCGGAGTGATTCACATACAGCGCATCCGCCGGCAGCGTGGCATGAATCAACGCCGCGATATACTCTTCAATGTTGGGAGCGACCATGACCTCTCGCACCAGATGGCGAAACGCCATAATTTTTTCAGCCGCTTCCCCTTCAGAAAAAACAGGCTGAACATCCGGTTCAGCGGTGGTGGTGGTTGAGCTGATAATGCGCCGAACCTCTTGGTGGGTGGGATAGGTCAAGCGTACCTTAAAAAAGAAGCGGTCGAGCTGGGCTTCGGGCAGAGGATAGGTGCCCTCCATTTCGATGGGGTTGAGCGTCGCCAGCACGAAAAAGGGTGGGTGCAGCTGATAGGTTGTACCCGCAACCGTGACTTGGAGTTCAGCCATGGCTTCGAGCAGCGCCGCCTGGGTCTTGGGGGTTGAGCGGTTGATCTCATCCGCCAGGAGCACGTGAGAAAAAATCGGGCCTTCAACAAAGACAAAATCACGCCGACCCCCGTCTTGATCCACGACCATACGGGTGCCCGTGACGTCTGCCGGCATCAGGTCCACGGTGAACTGAATCCGGTTAAAACTGAGATTCAGGACGCGGGCGAGCGAACGAACCAGGAGTGTTTTGCCTGTCCCCGGCACGCCCTCGATAAGCACATGTCCGCCGGCAAAAAAGGCGATAAGAATATTTTGAATGAGCTCCTCATGGCCGATGATGGCTTTAGCCAATTCGGACTGAATACGTTGAAAGGTATCCTGGAATTCAAGAACAAGATCGGTTGAAGAAGTAAACGTATCCTCCAATACATGCTGAGATGTTGACACGTTGACTCCTTCCGGTGTTTCACTCACTGTGCTTCTCCCCGAGAAAACAGACGTTTCACAATATCTTCATATTCAGGCGGAATTTTGGCATTGCGGATGGCGTCGTCCAATGCCTGGTTTGCGCTGAGCTGACTGGTGGACTGAATAATCACCCCGCCGCCCTCATCTTTGACACCCTCGCGACCGGTATGGCTCTTCTCAAAACTGGCATCGAGAGACAAGCTGAAGGTCTGAGCCGTGGCTCCCAGATTGGCATCGTTGCCGTACAGGCGTCGGTCCGTACCCGTACCCGCCCCCGTGCCACCTTGGCCGGCTTGCCCTCCTCGGCGAGGGATCTGGGGATTGGCAGACTGAAAGGCCCCCACGGTTTTCCGCCGATCGAGACGGGCTTGTTTGAGCTTTTGGAGGCCACTGCCCTGTTCCGGCGGGGTGCTGCTGCCCTTGCCCTGCGAAGCCCTCTCAGCGTCATTCCCGGCCTGGTCTTCACCAACGGCATGTTGGGTTGCATCTCCTGCCTGCTGCTGAGACTGTAAACCCTGCTCTGCCGGCTGATCGTCATTGAGAGCGAGACGGCTCTCGTCCGCGTCTTTTGCTCGCTGCCTGTCACGCTGCTCCTGGGACTCTTGGAGCCCTTGCAGAGCCGTCCGCAGGGCTTGTTGGATATCTTCAGGAAGAGACGCCAGGTCAAGCAGCTCCTGTCCCAGACCTTCTTCGCCTTCTCCTTGATTTTGCAGGCTCGCCTGGTTGTCTGCTTGGTGGGGCAGTGTCTCATCAAAGGGGAGGGGGGCCGGTGGGTCTTCCGGCAGCATGGATAGACGTTCGTCAACCAATTGTCCTGCTCGTTCAGACAACTCAGAGGTGATAAGCTCAAGATTGGTCAGTGAGAAGGGTATAGGTTCGGACGCGGGTGACAATAACGGGATGGAAGCCACAAAGAAGGCGAGCAGCAGTGCAGCGAGAAAAGGCAGGACGCTCCAGGGCATGAGCCGTGGCGCCACCTTTTTGATCTCCCACAGAGACAGCCGGTCCATATTATCACGGAGGAGATACGTCCATAAGCGTGAAGCCGGAGGTCTATCGGGAGTACTCGCCATCATCTGGGCTGTCAGCGTTGACAGGCGCTGTTTAAGCCCAACCTGGAGGTCTATACGGCGGGCTGCTGTGTGCATACTTGTCCAATCTGCTACCCCCTGGCGGAGAAACCGAAAACAGATAAAGCCAGCAAGTGCGAAGAGCGGCCAGGTTGCCAGCGTGAACCAGAACGAAGAGAGTGAGAAGGCTAAAAAAGTAAAAAGTGCGAATCCGAGTGCGAGAACCGTTCCAACGCCATAGAACCGATGTTGAGTGGTATAGAGGTTAAAACGCGCTCGAAGCTTTCGCAGTCTCGCTTCGACCTCGGCGAGCGCGCTCCGCTCCTCAGTGCCCGGTGGCCAATCCATACAGCGTCCTGTTCTCTTTGAAAGAGCGCTCACACCATAGTTGAGAGCCTTTCTCGGGTCAACTCACAGGCGAAGGAGAAAAATTCCGGTTTGGGAGCAGTCGCTTCGTATTCTTTTCGGCTTGTACGGAGATGCAACACTGCGTTCGAGCTGCTAGTGAGTAGCGTGTGTTTGATCCAATACTCGCTCAAAGGTCCTCAGCCATAGCTTCAAGATGATGTATTCTCTGTCTGCGGTCAGCCGCTTGCTCGTCTGGTTTGTATTGCTGCTGGGGGTGGCGTGTGAAGAGCCGCTCCGACTGCCTTACATCGAGCCGGTGCTGCACAGGTGGCCGGAACAGTACCGAGGCGTGAGCAAGATCAAACTGCACGTCTTTCATACTGGCTCGATAGAGGTCCCCAGCCGGCTTGTCTACCAAAACGGCAGCCTCCCGCAGCGGCAGACACTTGACATCCTGGTGTTTGGCATCGAGCATCCCAAGCACGGCCTGGTTCTGGTTGGAACCGGGTTGAATCGAGCTATGGCGGAAGATGCGTCGCGGTACTTAGGACAGTTCCGCGCGGCCCTTGGGCAGGCCGACATGCAGCCTGGCCAGGACATTCTCTCGCAGCTCAAGACGGCGCAGCTCTCAGTTGCAACAGTGAAATTCATTATTATGCCCGACCTGCGGCTCGATCATACCGGTGAGCTCGAGCGTATGTCTCAAGCGGCTGTTGTGGTGACGCGTGAGGAACACGCTGCGGCGCTGAGCAGCAGTCCTATCGGCACTATCGGTTTGTATATGCCGCGTGAATTCGACGATGTGCCTACCTGGCAATTCGTTCATTTTTCAGCCGATGCGCCACTCGGTACTTTTGCGCGGAGTCATGACCTCTTCGGGGATGGCAGCATCGAGCTGATTGACGTCACCGGCGCAACTGCCGGCGGGCTTGCCGTGCTTGTCCGCTTATCCAGGCAACCCGTTATCCTGTGTGGAAATTTGGCCTGGACGCACAGCCAGGCGCGCTATGCGTGGCAACCCGGTCTGGCCTTTAAGCGTGAGGCGTGGTGGGAGGCAATCTGGCGTCTCAAGAAATTTAAGGACCTCGTCCCGGAACTCATCGTCCTGCCCGATCATGACTGGGCCGCAGTCCGAAAGGTCAAAGCCGCAAACATCACGGTGCATGAATTTTCTCCTTCCCAAGAAGAGGGGACGGGAGAAGAGGAGACGGGCCTGTCTACGCCGTCTCCGGCAGCCCGGCTTTTCCGACCGGCTGCGGCCGGCTAGGGTAGGGAAGCAATGGAAGTCAGCATAGTCGGCCATGGCTCGTTGATGAGTGGCCGGGGCTTATCGTTTTCCGGGACGTTTCAGATGCAGACCGCCCGCATTGTGGCCCTGGATGGCTGCGTCCGAGGCTTTGCAAAACTCTCCAAATATGGCGACCGATTTGCGACAGACCTTGAGCTTGAGCACCCCCCATTAGAGGGCGAAATCGTCTCGCCGGAAACCGCGCCGGATGGGAGGGTTGAAGCCCTGGGGCTGAGTGTCTCATTGGAAGACTGGGGCCGACTTGTCAAACGAGAAGGCTACCGGCCGCAGGCCATGCAGGTGCTGGTCGAGCGGGCACGAGACAATGGTCTCGGCGTTGCTGAGTGGCTGTGGGATGTCGCGGCGGAGAATGGGCATGATCTGGCTGCCTATCGGCGTCAGCTTTTCTTGATAACGGGCTATACCTCACCCCATTACATTCCCCATCCTGTTCGGCTGAGGGAAGCCGGCTATGCTGTGATTTTTCTCGCGCCCGGCCCACAGGGAACCGGCACGCCGGATGTCGTCTCTATTCGTCAACAGACTGGTATCAATACCATCCTAAGCACAGCTGAGACGTGGCGGCGCAAGCCGAATGACGATCAGATAGCCTACTTTCTGTCGTGTTTGCTGGGGGGGGTGCATGGCATCAACGTGCGAGATTTTCTGGCGAGCGTTTGGGATAATCGCGTCTTGGCAGAAACGCTGTATCAGCGTATCCAACCTGTGCTGGCTGAAGAAGTCGAGTGTTTTCTACACACCACAGGGTTGACACCGGAACAGTATGCGTCCGCGTTCGGCAGCGCTGAGGCGGCGTTGCGCCGGAGTGGACTGGGAGACTTTCTTGATGGATTCGACAGGCAAGCGGGCAAATAAGAGGGCAAATAAGAAGAGGGCAGACGTATGAGCATTTTCTCGGTGTCAATCGGAAAGGAATTATTACGCTTTACCGCGGCGCATTTCATTGCCTTCAAAGGGTTCCGAGAACCTTTACACGGTCATACCTACCAGGCCGAAGTGAAGGTGAGTGGACCGGTTGGGCCGGACGGCTATGTCGTGGATTTTCTGGTGCTGAAAAAAATTGCGGAAGAAGAATGTCAGAAGCTGCACTTTACCACGCTGCTGCCTGAACACAGTGACTGCCTGCGCATTGAAGCGAACACTGAGACGGTTCGGGTGGAATGCGAAGACGGCACGCACTTCAGCTTCCCGCGGCAAGATGTCTGCTTGCTTCCCATCGTGCACTCGTCATCGGAGGAGATTGCTCAGTATCTGCTTGCGCGACTGCGCGCCCGCTTGGCGGAAGCACGCGGGAATAGTATCGAAACGCTCGAAGTCCTGATTGAGGACATCCCCGGCCAGGTGGCGGTGTGCCGCGAGCCGTTTCAGGTGCGAGATCGTCATGGCGCGTAGGCTGCGGAGCGTGGTCCTGGTGCTGCTGTGTGCCAGCATCACAGCGTGTGAAACATCCTTGCCCGAGCCCGACTCAGAGGGTGCGCGGCTCTACCGCCAGCGCTGCTCCGGCTGTCACCGGCTGTATCAGCCCGGCCTGCTCACGCCCGAGATGTGGCAGTTCATGCTGGTGCGTATGGAACAGGAGTTTCTGCGTCTCGGCAGGCCGCCTTTATCCGAAACCGAGCGTCGCACCATCCTTGACTATCTGAACGCCCACGCCCAACGCCCGGCATCCGACAAAGCCGATACGGACGCGACTAGGACTTTCGCCCGGTAAAAAGACTGAGAAGAAATAGCTCGCTCTTATGCCCCCCGCCGGGCCGCCTCGATATCGTCTATCTCTTTCGGAATGGTACTGGTCAGAACGTCATGGCCGTTGGCTGTCACGAGCACGTCGTCCTCGATGCGCACCCCAATACCCTGGTATGCAGCCGGCACGTCTGCGTCTGCGGCGATATACAGGCCGGGTTCAACCGTCAGGACCATGCCGGGTTCGAGCGTCCGTGACTCGTCACCAACTCGGTATTTGCCCACATCGTGGACGTCCATGCCCAGCCAGTGGCTCGTCCGGTGCATATAAAACTGGCGATAGTCGCCTTTCTCAAGAATGCTTTCCGTACTGCCGGATAGCAGGCCGAGATCACGCAGGCCATTGATAAGAATTTCCGTTGCACGTTGATGTACGTCGTCAAAGCCTATACCGGGTCGAATCATTTCAATCGCGTGTTTTTGCGCGGTCAGAACAAGGCTGTAGATTGCTCGCTGTGGAGCCGAAAACTCGCGGCCAACCGGAAACGTGCGCGTCACATCCGAGCAATAGCACGCATACTCCGAACCCGCGTCAATCAGCAAGAGATCACCAGCCTGCATTTGTTGATCATTAGAGATGTAATGCAAGATCGTGGCATTCGCTCCTGAAGCGACAATGGAAGGATAGGCCGGTCCCTCCGCTCCGTTGCGACGGAAATGGTATTCGAGCAGGGCTTCAATTTCATACTCGTGCATGCCTGGCCGCGTTTCGTGCAGGGCTGCGTGGTGCGCCGCGGCGGACGCCGTGATCGCCCTACGCATCAGGTCGATTTCTTGTGGTGTTTTGAATAAGCGCATTTCATGCAGGAGGTCGCTGGGATCAATAATCGAGACCGGTCCGTGCCCGCTGCGCGGGCGTTGCAGCCGGCCCTGATTCACAAAGTCCAGAATCTTTGTGTTGAGGCGTTCGTCACGGCCGAGTCCGTAATAGATTTTCTCCGCGGCGAGCAGGTGTTCGGGCAGCACCTCGTCGAGCTGATCAATCGTATAGGCCGCATCCACGCCAAAGAATTCCTGCGCACCCTCGACCCCAAATCGTTTCCCCGTCCAGGTCTCTTTTTCTTTGTCACGGGGACGCACAAACAGAATGAACTGTTCCTTGTCGTGATTGGGCGAGAGCAGGCACAGGGATTCCGGTTCCGGAAAACCCGTAAGATAATACAGGTCGTTGTTCTGGCGATAGCGATATTCCACGTCCTGGGAGCGAATTGAAGTCGGGGCGGCCGGAAAGATGGCAATGCCATCACCCATCTGTTTCAGAAATGCTTGCCGGCGGGCTGCATAGGTCGAAAGATTTCCATTCATTTGCATGATACAGTATCATCCGTTTCAACAATTGAGGTTGTGAAGACGCTTTCTACTATATGGCACACGAGCATTTGTATCCAGAGTCATTAGGCGCCCTGCTGACCCGATTACCAGAACTGGAAATTGTTCTGGGCTCACAATCGAAGCCGGGCTTACAGGCTGTCCAAAGGCTGCTCCAAGAAGCGGTTGCCGCACGCGCTGACGGTGACGTGCTCAAAGTCGCGTCAAAAATTGGGACGGCAATGGACACCCTGTCTCAGTTGGCCGACGGGCTTGACCCGCAGGAGGCAACGCTCATGCGGATGTTGTCCGCCCAGTTCAGGCAAGCGCTGACGCTGGGCGATACGAGTGAGACCCAACGTGTCTCGGACGTAATGCGCAGGAATGCCGGGGCGACCACCAAAAAGAAACCCTAGACAGCGCCCGAAACGATGCGTCCTTGACTTACTCAGGCCGGTTGGCTAGTGCAAAAGGCATGGCCGATGCACTCCAAGCGTGTTGTGAAAAAGAACTCCAAATTCAACTCAAACAGATTACCGAGACGTATCGCTCCTTTCCGGTCATCAAAGACATTCCCTGTCCCACCTGTCTGCGCATTATCCCGATTCGGGTGTATGAAAAACCGACTGAGGCCGGGTCCTGATACGGGGAGGCCGACATGGCGAAACGTGTGGACCTGAGAATTGTCAGGGTGAGCATTGAAAACGAGGACGAACCGTGTCGGGTGAGTATTAAAGCCGAGGTGGATTCGCTGGCTCAACTGCGCTCCATTGCCGACAAGTTCAAGCTGTCAAAAGAGCGCATTCCCGCCCAATTAGTCATCGGCCCAACCGAAGAAAAGCCCTCGTCTCACGGCACGATCCGCGCCGAAGAGATCGAACAGGTCATTGTCGAAGGGCTGGCGGCCATGCAGCACTCCGGCCAAATCGCCCGCGACCTCATCCGCCGTTTTCGGGGCCGTATCCTGGCCGGGGATGAGTAATAAGTTCTTGTCTGCATAGAAGGAAGGGGAAATGACCCGACCAACCGAGGTCGAACCGCGAGACGGCTACCGAATCTGGATTCGCTATTCGGACGGAGCTGCTGGTGTCGTAGACTTGTCCCATCTCGTCGGGCGGGGAGTCTTCGAGGCTTGGAAGAACCGGGCTTTCTTTCAGGGCGTCCACCTCACCGCAAACGGTGCGGTCGCCTGGGACGAGGATATCGAGTTGTGTCCGGACGCGCTCTATATGCGGCTCACTCATAAATCTGTTGAAGAAGTGATGCCGGGCCTACGGACGCTGGAAGCGAATGCCTGAACTCTCGAGGTTCTACGGAATCACTATACGGATGTATTTTGATGACCACCTGCCACCTCATTTTCACGCAGCGTATAGCGGCGATGAAGCTGTGATTGGAATTAACAGCTTAGGACTACTCCGAGGACGCCTGCCGGTTCGGGCTCTCGGGCTCACCATTGAGTGGGCATCATCGCACCAAGCGGAACTACAGGACGCCTGGAATCGGGCCAAACGACTAGAGGCTCCAGGAAAAATTGCTCCGCTGGAGTAACGCTCTGAAGGATCGTCAACACGGACTCGCGATAGTTGATGGGCACATCCGCCAGGCGATGCAGACCCAGCACGAAGAGGCCATGCGGGCCTTAGAGGTTCAGCACGAAGCCTTGCGGGAACTCATCGCCCGGACCGCTAAGTGACCCCCGCTGTGTTGATTACTAGGCTATTTGCCCACGATATAAACTGTGAATTTGTCAACAATTTTCCAAGCTTTCGTCATCACGTCAAGACGCTCCTCCCAAGACATACCCATAGCTTCTCCGTGCCTTTGTGGATCAGAGAAATTTTTTATATCTTCTATCAAGTCTCGTTCGATATCCAAGGATTTGCGTAGCCTTTTCCAAGCCTTAGCGTTTGTATCTCCAGGCTCGTGAAACGCCTGTCTGATTTTCTCAATTGCTCTATAGGCAAAAAAGCCTGTGTCCCAAGGCATTCGAATAGCTTCACGAAGGTCAGCGATTGCTCTTCTGAAATCTGGAGACTTATTGGCCACACTTATGAGTTCTCCAAACTGTAACGGTCTTTCGCCGACTGCTTCGGTTAACGAAGCCCACCCAACGCCAAAGACTTCAAACTTTCCGCTAGGGTTGACCATTGACGTTATTTCTACATCATAACCATATGCTTTGGTAAATCCGCGTAAATCGGCAAGAAATCTGACATGAGATTCTACCTCATTTTTTAATGTGGCCGTATCCTGAACTTCGTTTTCTGAATTAACTACAGCGCTTACCTGAGAGAAAGCCATCGAGATTTGTATTGAGTAATTAGAGGCATTGATGAGGATTGGATCTGAGTTGTCGGTCTGAATACCGACCCGCGCGCGTTCAGGAAGTATTTTTCCAAAGAAAGTATACTTGGGCATAGAAGTCTCCTTTATGCCGTTTTGTGCTTAGGCGCTTTGCTTTTTCAACCCTCTCGTGATTCCCGTCTCCGCCGTTTCGGCTTCCGCTTCACCGCCAACGGCGCAGTCATTTTCTCATACAACCCAAACAGATGTTCCACCCGCTCCCGCTCCGAGGCGAAACCCCCGGGCCGGTACAGCCGATCCACTGCTCGGTCGAGTGCGGTGTGGGCCTTGCGCAGGTTGGGCGGCATCAGGTCGGGGTCGTACAGGTCGGCCAGGGTTGCGCCCGGATGGGCCGCGCGCGCATCAAGTATGGCTTGGGCCAGCGGTTCCAGTTTCGACAGGTCTGCGCCTTCGGGCGGCAGCGGAAATGTGTTGTAGACGACGCCAACGGAATACATGTAGTCGCTCTTCATTCGCCCCGTCACGGCCCGCATCCAGGCCATGTGCATAGCAGAGGTGAGCAGCGCGAAATCGGTGAGAGCTGCATCGGACAACAGACGAAGTTTGTTGCTCGGAATGACCGGCGGTTCCAGCCAGCCGATAGGCACATACTCCCGCCGCTCAGAACTCACTTCAGGGATAACCAGGAACGGCGCGGTGGGAAGAACGTTCACATGATAGAGCGTCGGCGTATCCGCCAGCTTTTGTGTGGGCGGGCTCTTGCTGGCTTGGCGGTACGCGCGGACCGCGGCGATACGCTCTTTGACGTGCGACAACCGCGCCAGCGTTGCCGGCGGCGCGTCGTGCAGGGCAAGAATCCAACGCTTTCCGCCTTGCAGATATTCGCGAGCCCCGACAAAGGGGCGCAGGAAGGACTCGGCGTCCGGTTCTACAGCCAGCAAGGCCGCGCGTTCCTCGGTGTCGAAGATATAATGGCCGCCGTCAATGGGCTTGGACCCGATAATCAGCTTCCCCATCCCGTTAATAGGCAGGCTTTCCTCGCGCACCGTCAGATGCGGGTCGGCGAGGCTGGCGGCATCGAACAGATAGGGCGAGAGCACGGCGTGGCGGGTTTCCTCGGGCTCGCCGGTAATGTCGTGATAGCTGAATAATCGTTTGGTCGGGCGTGCAGTCTCTCGCCGTTCAAGTCCGATAATCGCGACATGCACGTGAGCCTTGCCGCGCGCATCCGAACCCCAGGCAAAGGTGCGGTGGGCGAAGGCGATCTCCAGCTTGGCGCGGTCGAACAGGATAGGCCAGAGCTGCGCAACCTGTTCGCCCTGAGTGATGGAGTTGGTTGAGACAAAGCCGATTCGGGCCGCCCCCCTTCGCACATACTCCCCTGCCTTGAGGAACCAAGCCGTTACATAGTCGAGCGTGCCGCCGGTCTTGCCCAAGGCCGCGATGCGCCGTACCTGCGCCCGCTGCTCCCGGCTCTGAAACTTCGCGCCGACAAAGGGCGGATTGCCGAATACATACGAGCATTCTTCCGGCGGTAGCAGGATTACCCAGTCGGCTTCCAGGGCGTCGGCGTGCAGAATGTGGGGCGATTTCGTTAGCGGGATGCGCACGAAGGTTTGACCGAACTCCAGGCTGAGCCGGTTGTTCATGATGTGGTCCATCATCCACAGCGCGGTCTCGGCGATATGGGTCGGGAACTCCCCGACCTCAATGCCGTAGAATTGGTCTACGTTGACGACCGACAGGGCCGCAGCGTCCAACTCGCCTGTTTCCGCGTCGTCACGATAGGCGTGCAGTTCCTTCAAGACCGCAATCTCCAACCCGCGCAACTCGCGGTAGGCAATGATGAGAAAATTGCCGCAGCCGCACGCCGGGTCGAGAAAGCGCAGGGTTCCCAAACGCTGTTGAAAGCGATGCAGTTCCAGCCGCCGATGGGTATCCTTGCGGGCTTTCAGCCGGGCGAACTCGGCCCACAGGTCGTCGAGAAACAGGGGCTCGATCACCTTCAGGATGTTCTTCTCGGTGGTGTAGTGGGCGCCCTGAGAGCGGCGCTGCGCGGGTTGCATGACCGATTGGAACAGCGCCCCGAAAATCGCCGGAGAGAGCGCGGTCCAGTCGAACCGGCAGGCGTCGAGCAGCGCCTGTCGCATGGGAGAATCAAAGTCGGGAATGCGTAGCGGGCCACGGAACAGGTCGCCGTTCACATACGGAAAACGTGCCAGGTCCTCGTCCAGAGCCTTTTGGCGCTTGTCTTCCGGCGTGTCGAGCACTTGGAAAAGCCGCGAGAGCCACAAGCCCAGGTCCGAACCGTCCTCGCGGGTGCGGTTCTCAAGCAGGTCAAGGAAGATGTCGCGCGGCTCGAAGATGCCGGTATCGTCGGCAAACAGGCAGAACACGGTACGCACCAGAAACAGCTCCAGGTCGTGGCCGGTGTAGCCGGACTGTTCGAGCGCGTCGTGCAGGTGGCCCATGAGTTCGGACGCCTGAATGTTGACCGGGTCCTGATCTTTGAACGTACGCTTTTGCACGCCCAGGATGAATCCGAACTTCTCCACGTGCTGAGGCAGGTCGGCCAGAGCGAAAAACGCGCGTTCCCGCTCGTCCAGGTCGCGCAACTCAAAGGTCTGAAAGTCGCTGACCAGGATGTAGCGCGGGCGTTCTTGCTCGGACAGGGCGTCGAAGTAGTCGCCGGCCTGTCCATATGCTTTGGTCAGGTCGCGGCCGGCGCTCTTTTGTTCGACCAACAGCACGCCGGGCCAGAACAGGTCGATGTAGCCGGACGAGTTGTCGAGGCGTTTGACACGCTCCTCATAGCGCGCGACGGTGCGCCGCTTGACGCCGAAGATATTGAAGAAGTCGTTATAGAAGCTCTGCGTCTCGCCTTTCTCGTAGGCCGCGTCCTGCCACTCTTCGGCAAACGCGGCGGCACGGGCGCGGATTTCATTCCAGGAGAGTCGCATGCAGAGAGAACCTACCCCGCCAGGTCTTCCTACTCCATTTTGGCGATGAACTGCCGTGCCTTCTGACCCTCGGCGGGGTCAAGGCGGGTGATGATGGCGGCCTGTTCCTCGGCTTTTTCTCGGCTGCCGCCCACGAAACGCGGAGCCTCCATATAGTACCTCATCAGGTCCCAGTGGGCCGCCACGTGGGTGGGGTCGCAGCCGACCGCTTTTTCAAAGTGAGTACGGACGCGCTTGACGAGAGGGACATTGCGGAGCTTGCGGAACATGCTCATCTGCTCGACGTGACGTCCGTAGGCGCGTCCCAGCCACATATGATAGTCGGCATTGCACTGTTCAGCGTCCACCGCCTCCTTGAACCAGGGGATGGCCTGTTCATAGTTTTTCTCTGCATAGGCAATCCGTCCCAAATAAAAGGGCGCGCTTGTATTGGTCGGCTGTTGCTGGTGCAGGGCCTCAAAAAATTGACGCGCTTGGGTCAACTGGCCGGCCTCAAAGAGTTGGACCCCGGTCTGGAGGTTGTCCTGAGCAACAGCGGGCGGGGAGGAGAAGAGGCATAGCAGGACCAGGCAGACGCACTGGACCGGGGGGTGACCAAAGGCAGAAACCCCCCTCACCCTCCAGGGGAGAGGAGAGGGAAAATGTAGGGGCCACCCCCTGTGGTGGCCCTTTCCCCCATGCAATCCCCTCCTTGGAGGGGTGGCCCAAAGGGCCGGGGTGGGTTCCTCGCTCCTCACTCTTCACCTGCCCCTAAAACGTAATGAGCGGCTTGACGATATTGTCCGCCTTAGTCGTCATCATAGTGAACGCCGTCTCGACCTCGGCAAATGAAAACCGGTGGGTGGTCAGGGGCGTGGGGTCAATCCGCCCGTTTTGAATCAGCCGCAACAGACGCGAGACTTGCTCCCGCCCACCTGGGCACAGCGCGGTGTGAATCTTCTTGTCGCCCATGCCCAGACCAAACTCCGGCAGCGGAATGCTCAGGACATCGCCGGCTTCACCGTGATAGCCGATATTCGAGATCACCCCGCCCGGCTTGGTCGCTTTCACGCAGTTCCCAAAAGTAATCGGAGCGCCCAGCGCCTCAATAGCAGAGTCTACTCCCAGGCCGCCCGTGAGCTGCATAATCTGTTCAACCGCGTCCCCTTGGGTCGGATCAACAACAATATCGGCGCCCATCTTTTTGGCGAGTTCTCTGCGGTCCGGCTTGGAGTCCACGGCGATGACCAGCCCAGCGCCTAACAGACGCGCACTTGCCGTGGCGCACAGCCCAACCGGACCTTGGGCAAAGACCGCGACCGTCCCGCCGGCCGGAATTTCCGCGTTCTCCGCCCCCACCAGGCCGGTGGACATCATGTCCGTGGTGTACAACGCCTGCTCATCTGTCAGGGCATCTGGGATGGCAACAACATTGTAGTCGGCATCGTTAACAGAAAAATACTCCGCCATATTGCCGTCGCGCTGGATGGTGAATTTATATCCGCCCAGCATGCCGCCGCACTGCGAGGTGACGCCGCGCTGACAGGGGTCACACTTGCCGCACGGCGTGATGGCGTTCACCACCACCCGGTCGCCTTCTTTACAGGTTGTGACATTCGCGCCGACTTTATATACGACTCCAACGCTTTCGTGCCCGAGTACACGGCCCTCGGGAATTTCAATCACACCCCGCACGGTGTGCACATCTGAGGTGCAAATCAGCGCAGCCGTTGTTTTAATCACCGCATCATTCGGGCCAGGATCAGGAATCGGCTTCTCAATAATACCAACCTTGTCTATGCCTAAAAATGCAAGTGCTTTCATATGGTCCTCCTGTTTGTCATCGATTTCTGTCGGAGTGCGGGTATTTTGCCCGCGACTATTTGCGGGCTGGAAGCCCGCACCCCCATCTACAGCATGTGGCGCACATCAGACAGGGTGTACGTCCCCGGCAGTTCGCGTCGCTCCGCCATCCGGTCCACCACTTGGGTTAGGAGGGCATTGATCGGAGTGGCAACACCGAGTTTCTGTCCCATCTCGTGGACACGGCCATTGAGATAGCGCGCTTCTGTTCTGCCCCGCCGGCAGAACACATCTTGCCACATGGACGGGAAAACATGGGTCGAACGGTCGGGCAACTGCTTTGGTGTAAAGTCCGGATGATGCAGCCCGGTCACCATCTCCGGCAAGGGCTGGTCACCTGGCAATGTTTTGAGTTTGATCTCGGCCTGAGCCAGGACGTGCTGCGCTTCCTGTAGCATGTCGCCCAGGAAGAGGCGGGTGTCCCGGTCGTTGAACGCTTCTACCCCGGAGACATCGAGAATTGCGGCCGGCGCGTTCATTAGATTGATACAAAACTTCGCCCACTTACAGGCCCGGATATCGTCCGTCAGCGCCCCGCCCATATCGGCGGCTTGCAGGGCGGCCACAACCCGTTCTGCCGTCTCGTCCAGCCCTTCGGGATAACGGCCGATTACCAGCGAATTGCCCCCCAAGTGGCCAACTTCGCCGGGAAAGATAAAACGGGAACCCAGATGTAAAGCTGCGCCATAGACATTGCTGAAATGCTCGGCAACCAACTCTTCATTGGTCATGGTATTTTGCAGACAGAAGATGGGAGTTTCGGGCGGGACCTTGGCGCGCAGTTACTCGATGGCAACTGGGGTGTCATAGGTTTTGACGCACAAGAAAATAACGTCGTCCGCCTGGAACTGCCAATCGTCCACAGCGGAACACACCGGCGGCGAGGTGACGAACTCACCATACCTGCCTGACATTTTCAGCCCGTCAGACTGGATTTTCTCAATATGGGGTGGGTCTCCAATAAGCAGAACATCCGTTCCGGCTTTTGAGAAATGCGCGCCTACAGTACTGCCGACCGCACCCGCGCCGAAGATGATAAACCGCATCCGGTCTTCCTCCTGTGTCGGGCGCTAAGGTATGCCGCCAATGGACAGGCGTCAAGGAAAAGCGGGAAGGGGAGGAGTATGTGCTCTCTCGTCCCTGGATTTCACAATCTCGGAGAATTTAGGATTTCTTTCGTGGCCATAAGACCAATGGCGGGGGGCCTTGGGGACTGTCCTTCAAGCTGTGGCACAGTCTGATGACGGCCTCTCCGAGCTGGCGCAGGTGATCCCGCACGCGCTCATCGGTAATCTCTCCGCCCTGCATCTGATCGGCTCGCACGTACACGCTGCCGGGGACGATGTGCATATTGAACCAGGCCAATACTGGTTTCAGTTCCTGGTCGATGCTGAGGTAGTGATGGTCCGTATAAGCGTTCCCAATCAAACCGGCGACCTTGCCCATAAAGGCTTCGACCGGAATGTGGTCGAGCAGGTTCTTGAGAGCACCGGTGTAGGAGCCCCGGTAGATAGGCGTGCCGATGATATAGGCGTCGGCCGCGCTGATGCGTTCAAGCACGCGGGGGGTATCGTCCGGATAGTCTTCGGGTGGCCGCCCATCACAAAAAGAGATAGTCACCTCACGCAGATCGATCACGTCAGTCGTGATATCCGGGGTGTGTTCTTGCGCGGCTGCCAGCGCGGCATCAACAACGGTCCGCGTACTGCCGCCGGCTGTCAGACTGCCTGAAATACCGAGTAGTGTGGTCATGGGCGCTCCTCATTCTCTAATGGCATATAGTCCCCCGCTCTTCTATTCTCCTCCCTGCTATAGCCCTTCATCTGGAAGGAGATTGTTCTATGAACTCTGTTATCTCAGAGAGAACGGCCTCTAGCGTGGGAGGCGCGCCGGCAATGATCCGTTCTCCCCGCACCGCCGCGCGGACATGCTTATGGTGAGGAAAGGTGCTGGTTCTATGGTGAGGTGCATTATCGTAGCGGAACAGGAGATTTCCCTTAGCATTTTGACAATGATACCGGTACTTGGTTTTCACCAGCCGTGGTTCAGTACGGACAAATTCCATGAGGAAGAGCCGAATTCCCTAGGTAAATGTTGCCGTTCCCTTTATGAAACCAATATGGAGAGCGCGTTTTTCCTTTGTCAGAGTAGTTTGCGTCATATACAGACAGGCAGCGAATGTTCGCTCCAGATGGACAAAATACTCTTCGATCAGCACACTTCGGTCTCTCTCAGCAGTGCGAGTGCCTGCGTTAATTCCAGATGGGTTTCCCACTCTCCGGCCCACTCCATATGGGCTTCGTCGTCGCCCATTTCCCCGGCCTGATAGGCCCGGTAGAACTGCTGACTGGCCTGACCGAACTCTTTTTCAAAGGTTTTCAGACGTAGCCTCGTGCGTTTGAGCCCTGCCCGGACCGCTTTTTGCTGCATAGCCAGCGAATTTTCCACAAGCGTAGCGACAGCGGGCTTATGGTCCGATTCGATGTGGATGCGAGTCATATGCTCTCCGTCCTTTACTTGGGCGAGGCAGGATTGCTTAGCCTTCTTCTCACCGTTCGTGTTGTCTTATACCGCTTAGGAGAGAGAAAGAGAACCGTCTTTCCGGACAGGCTGGCCAAGCAGGCTAGGAGGACGGGGTCTGGTAGACCGGGGCGCGTGTCCTAGCCAAGCGAAGAATAAGCTCCGCGGCTTCCTCGGGGCCGTTGTGCCGGCGCAGGGTGTGCTGCATCTGCCCTGCCCGGCGAATGAAAGAAGGCTGGCTGAGAATAGTGTGGATAGCGCGTTTGAGCCGGGTGGTGGTGAGCAAGCGTCTGTCCAGCCGTAAACCGGCTCCGGCATCGACACAGCGCTGGGCATTATCGGGCTGGTCTGCGCCGAGGGGAATGCACAGCAGCGGAATCCCGTCGGACAGCGCCGTCAGCACAGTATTCACCCCACCGTGCGAGATAATCAGGCGAGGACGGGTTTTCGGCTCGGTTTGCAGCGCCGTCTGCGGAATATATGCCTCAATACGTACGTTTGATGGAACAGCGGAGAAAAGACTCGGCGGGCAACCGGGGCCGGTGACAACCAAGCCGAAGACGTCGAGCTGGCCGAGGGCGCGAATAATTTTTCGGAATACGCTGAGGCGTGTATTAAAAACCGTGCCAAGGCTGACATACACAAGCGGCTTGTTCGGCGGCATGTTTGCCAGCCAACTTGGCACCTCCCAGTCAATCGGCCGGTCCCACACCGATGGACCAACATAATGCACCTGGGGCGGTAAATCGGGCCGATTGTAATCATATTCCCGACTACAGGTATGGATGAGTAAGAACGGGGCGACGACATGGGGGGAGAGGGGGTCGGCGTGAGGAGGGAGTCCAAGCTGCCGGCGATAGCGATTCAGGGCAAAGCGCCACGGACCCATCAGCGCCGTGGCTGCGCGGAGCGCGCCCTTGAGTCCGAGCCGATAGGGAAGACGCAGGGCCGCGGGCACGGTTTCCACTCGTGGAAAGCCGGCTGGAGGAGCGTGCAGACTCGGGGACATGAAGTGGGTCATGGGGCTCAGCACGGCCCACGGTAGTGCCTGCTGCTCGCAAAAAAGCTGGGCGGCGAAAGTTAACGGCCCGGCCACAACAACGCTGGGCCGGAAGACCTGAGTAATCTGCCGGAGTTCCGGGATACGCGTGGGTATTGAGGCCATGAAGATGCGTAAAAAGTCGTAGCTCACGCGGAGATAATGAATGCGCAGATAGCGAATGAGTGGAAAAAATTCCTCTAAGCGTTCTTCAGAGTAGTGGGGGCCGAGTGGATAAAACGGCAGGCCCTCACGCTCGATGCGCGCTTGATAGAGCCGGCTCGTGGCCAAGGCTACTGCGTGGCCCCTGGCCTGGAGGGTCTGCATCACCGGCAGCAAAGGATGGACATGACCCATGCCCGGCTCGGTGACAAAGAGGATGCGTTGGGGTGAGTGAGACATGCAATAACAGTCTCCCACCCCTATCATGCGAGCCGGGGTGTCGCACCTGTGGACGAGGCGGCCTGTTTTCTGCGGGCAGGCTGCCCGCGCTCCCGGTCAATACACTCGCAATATAAAGAAGGAGAGGGCTCGCCTGACTAGACGCAACCGGCTTAGCTCAGTATGAAAGAGACAGCGATCCAGCGGCGGAGGTGGACGCCGAATCTCGACCTGACTGCTAGCTGCTGATTACTGTACGTGGAGGGCAGGATTGGAAACCAACGGGACGGGTGGTGGCTCGATTCGTGTGACTGGCGCATGCCAGAACAATCTCAAAAACATTGATGTTCAGATTCCCTTGAACCAGCTGACTGTGGTGACAGGCGTCAGCGGTTCGGGCAAGTCGAGCCTGGCTTTCGATATCTTGTATGCCGAGGGTCAGCGTCGCTACGTCGAGAGCTTCTCGGCCTACGCCCGGCAGTTTCTCGACCGGATGGACAAGCCCCAGGTCGAGCGCATTGACGGTATTCTGCCGGCCATTGCCATTGACCAAAACCGACCGGTGCGAACCTCACGTTCAACGGTCGGTACGATGACCGAACTGCACGACCATCTCAAACTCCTGTTTGCCAAAATAGGCACCTTGTACTGTCAGGGATGTGGCCAGCCGGTCGCGCGTGATTCGGCTGAATCGGTGTATAAAAAACTATGCGCAGAAAAGCTGGACGGCTCCCGCTTTCTCGTTACTTTTAGCGTTACAACGCCGGCCAGCCTCCCTTGGGAAGAAGTCCGAAACGGTCTGCTGCGGTCCGGTTTTCATCGTATTGTTGTCGCTGGAAAGCCTGTTGATATCCAGGAACTGGAAGAGCGGCCCGAGGCCGGGCAAGAAACCTGCACTGTCCTGGTTGACCGTTTGGTCCTGAATAACCGTTCCAAAAAACGCACGCACGATTCATTTGAACAGGCCTTTCAGTATGGCAAAGGCCGTCTCACGCTCATTTTCCCGGATGAGGACAATGCCGAATTTCCATTCTCGGACCGGCTTGAATGCGCGGCGTGTGGCATCGCGTATCAAGAGCCGGTGCCCAATATGTTCTCGTTCAATAGCCCGCTCGGGGCGTGTGCGACCTGCCGCGGGTTTGGTCGCACGATTGATATTGATCCAGAGTTGATTGTCCCCGATCCGACCCTGACGCTGAAAAAAGGTGCGGTGAAGCCCTGGCGGATCAAAGCGGCACAATGGGAGCGGCGCGAGTTGTTTTCCTTTTGTGAGCAGAACAACATCCCGACCGAGGTGCCGTGGCAGGCGCTGAGCCAAGAGCAGCGGCACGCCATCGTGGAAGGGGAAAATGACTACTACGGCGTGCGGGGGTGGTTCAAATGGCTGGAAACCAAAACGTATAAAATGCACGTGCGCGTCTTTCTGGCGCGCTACCGGGGCTATTTCGAGTGTGAGGCCTGTCACGGCGCGCGGCTCAAACCAGAGGGGCTGCTGTATCGGGTTGGGGGCAAGACTCTGGCTGATATCAATCTGATGAGTATTGGGGCGTGTGCGAAATTCTTCGGGGCCCTCACGCTGACGGCCTACCAGGATCAGGTCGCCCGTCTCATTCTCGATGAGATTCGGAAACGCCTGCGCTATCTGGTTGAGGTCGGGGTTGAATACCTGACCCTGGACCGTCAATCCCGCACGCTGTCCGGCGGCGAACTGGAACGCGTGGACCTTACCACGGCGATAGGCTCTGCGCTGGTCAATACGCTCTATATTCTGGACGAACCGTCAATTGGTTTACATCCGCGTGATAGCCAGCGCCTGGTCCGTATCCTGCAAGACTTGCGCGACAACGGGAATACGGTCGTCGTGGTCGAGCATGACCCGGAGATTATTCGCGCGACCGACAATGTCATCGACCTTGGACCGCTGGCTGGTGAAAAGGGCGGCGAGCTTGTTTTTAACGGGCCATACGCCAAGCTGCTCAAAGACAAGAAGTCGTTGACCGGTCAGTACCTCTCTGGCCGTCTGGGCATTCCGCTCCCTCAGCAACGACGGCCTGTCAAGAAAAAATATTCTCTCAGCGTCCGGGGGGCGAGGGCGCATAATCTTCAGGATATCGATGTCACCATTCCGCTGGGCTGCATGGTGTGTCTGACCGGGGTGTCCGGGTCGGGCAAGTCGACGCTAGTGGAAGATGTCCTGTATCGCGGCCTCAAAAAACAGCGTGGCGAGCCGGTCGGCATCCCCGGCGCGTGTCGCGCTATCCTGGGCGGAGAGCAGCTGGCCGATATTATTTTTGTTGACCAGTCGGCCATCGGCACAACGCCGCGCGCCAATCTGCTCACCTATACCAAGGCGTTTGATACGGTGCGGCGCTTACTGTCGCAAACCGAACTGGCGCGTGTCCGGGGGTATACACCGAGTACATTCTCGTTCAACGTTGAAGGCGGACGCTGTGAGTCGTGCAAAGGCGAAGGCTCTGAAAAAGTCGAGATGCAGTTTCTCTCGGACGTGTATGTCCCGTGCCCCGAATGTCAGGGCAAACGTTTTCGAGAAGAGGTGCTGGAAGTCCGCTATAACGGCAAGGGTCTCACCGACATTCTTCACTTTACGGTCACTGAAGCAATAGAATTTTTTGGCGCGCAAAAAGAGCTCAAGCGCCGCCTCGCCCCGCTGGCTGCGGTCGGTCTGGAGTATATGCGTCTGGGCCAATCGCTGACGACGCTGTCCGGTGGCGAGGCGCAGCGGCTGAAGCTTGCCACGCATATCGCGAAGGAACGCTCTCAAGACCCTGATCCGGATAGAAGCCACAGCACGCTGTTCATCTTTGATGAGCCAACCACCGGACTGCATTTTGCCGACATTCAGAAACTGCTCAGTGCGTTCGACCAGCTCGTTGAACGTGGGAATTCGGTCCTCATCATTGAGCATAACCTTGAGGTCATTAAGTATGCCGACCATCTGATAGACCTGGGGCCTGAAGGGGGAGACGGCGGCGGGACGATTATTGCCGAGGGCACGCCCGAACAGGTGGCGCAGGTTACGGCCTCGCATACTGGACGGTATTTGAAGGAAGTCTTAGGGTCCCCGTCCACAGTTCGCAGTGCAAAGTCCAAGAAGCGGACAGCGAAGTCCCTGGCGCGGTCTTTTGCTGCCGACGTTGGGAGTGGGAAGTCCATTGCCATTGTTGGGGCCAAGGAGCACAACCTGCAGAATATTTCGGTTGATATTCCGCGCGACCAAATGGTGGTGGTGACGGGCCTGTCCGGGTCCGGAAAGTCAACGCTGGTTTTTGACTTGGTCTATGCCGAAGGCCAACGCCGCTATATTGACAGTCTGTCTGCCTACTCGCGGCAATTCATCAAGGTCCTCGCCCGGCCCAATGTTGATCTGCTGACCGGTATTCCACCCACGGTGGCCATTGAGCAGCGCATGAGTCGGGGCGGACGGAACTCGACCGTTGCCACCGTCACCGAGCTTTCTCATTACTTGCGACTGCTGTATGCCAAGATTGGTGTGCAGCACTGTACGCAGTGTGGTGAGCCTCTGGCTGCGCGAAGCCGGAGTCAAATATTGGATCGTATTCAGGCCGATTTTCACGGTCAGGAAACAACCTTTCTCGCGCCCGTGGTGCGGGGGCGGAAGGGATTTCATAAAGACATCTTGGATGGCGCGCGCAAGCTGGGCTTTCAGCACGCGCGGATCGATGCCCACAAGACAACTTTAGCACCGGGTTTGAGTTTGCAGCGCTATAAAGAGCACGATATCGATATTGTTATTGGCGAAACGCTGGTGAATGGCGCGAATGGAAACCGGCGCGACACTGAGGCCCTGCTCCAGTCCGCCCTGCGGATTGGGAATGGTGCGGTCCATGTGTTTGGCCAAAACGAGGGTACCTCTGCTGAGCGTATCTATAGTGAGCATCTGTTCTGCGTAGCGTGTGGACTCGGGTTTGAAGAACTCGACCCACGCCTGTTTTCATTCAACAGCCGTCAAGGAGCCTGTCCGGCCTGTACGGGCGCGGGCTTTTTGTGGGAGTTTGATCCTGAACTTGTCGTCCCGGATGAGAGCAAATCTCTCAAACGAGACGCGCTCCTGCCGCTCGCTCGCTCTGAGCTTGCACGCGAGAAGAACAAGCTATTACGTGGGCTCAAGAAGCTGAGTGTCCCGGTTGACCGGCCATTTGGTGAGCTGAGCGTGGCGCAGCGTGAAGTGGTCTTTTCCGGGGATGGCAATGGGCTTCAGGGTACGTTCGCTATCTTGAACGAAGCGCTTGAATCCGGCCAGGATACGGGTGCCTCGTATGCTCTGTCGCAATTCCTGGGTGAGTCTGCCTGTCCGGAATGTCAGGGTGAGCGTCTGAATCCACGCGCGCGGGCTGTGCAGGTCTACGGTCACTCTCTTCCGGCTCTGCTGCGTTTGGCGACAGATGATTGCCTCAGTCATCTGCAGGCCCTTTCGCTGTCCGAGCGTGACACGCTCGTCGGGGGGCCGATTCTCAAAGAAATCGTCCCGAGACTCACCTTCCTCAATCAAGTGGGCCTGTCATATCTGTCGTTGGACCGCCGAGCTGATACGTTGTCTGGCGGAGAGGCGCAGCGTATTCGTCTGGCCGCCCAGCTTGGCTCCAATCTATGTGGGGTATGTTACATCTTGGACGAACCGACCATAGGACTGCATCCACGTGATAATGCCCGCTTGATTGATACCCTGCGCAATCTGCGAGAACGCGGCAATACCGTCCTGGTTGTTGAACACGACGAGCAGACTATCGAAAATGCGGATGTGGTGATTGACCTCGGGCCGGGTGCCGGGGTGCACGGCGGTCAAGTCGTGGCAATTGGCTCGCCCGACGAATTGCGGGCGAATGCGGATTCCCTTACCGGTCAATTCCTCTCCTCCGCCCACCCGCGTCTGGGACCAGTCCGAGCTCTTACAGATCGACCGGCGCTCAGTCTCCGAGGAGTGCGAGAGAACAATCTGAAGAATATCGACATTGACATTCCCATCGGCACATGGGTGTGCGTATCCGGGGTGTCTGGGTCTGGAAAAAGCTCTTTAGTCCAGGAAGTCCTCGTCAACGGGCTGCGGCGCAAGCTTGGGCTGTATGCCGGTCGGGTTGGTAGACATGACAGCATTGACAACACGGAGTCCATCGAACGTGTAGTTGAGGTAGACCAATCGCCCATTGGGAAAACTCCGCGTTCGGTCCCGGCGTCCTACGTGGGCCTTTGGGACGAAGCCCGCCGGCTATTTTCTCTGCTGCCTGATGCACGGCTGCGCGGATATAAACCCGGCCGCTTCTCTTTCAATGTGAAAGGGGGGCGCTGTGAGACGTGTACCGGCCAGGGCCGCATTAAGATGGAAATGAGCTTCCTGCCCGACGTGTACGTCACCTGCGATGTCTGTGGGGGTACGCGCTACAACGAGGAGACCTTGGAAATTGCCTACAATGGCAAGAACATTTCTGATGTGCTTGAAATGACAATTGAAGAAGCGGCGACGTTCTTCATTGGGGTGCCAAAAATTGCGCGACCGCTAAAGCTTCTGAACGATATCGGTATGGGTTATATTCGGCTCGGTCAGGCCAGTAACACGCTGTCCGGGGGTGAAGCCCAGCGCATCAAACTGGCCTACGAGCTTGCAAAACGCTCACATGGCAAAACGCTGTATGTCTTAGACGAGCCAACAACGGGGCTCCATTTCACCGATATCGAAAAACTGATCCATACGCTCCATCGTCTGATTGATAAGGGCAATACTGTTGTGACGATTGAACATAATCTCGACATTATCAAAGAAGCTGATTACATCATTGACCTCGGCCCCGAAGGCGGCGCAGCCGGTGGAAACATTGTTGCCAGCGGCACCCTAAAGCAGCTCATGAAGAAGGCCAAGCAGTCGTACACGGCACAGTGTTTGAAAGAGTATCTGAATGGAGGGAACAATGGCGCGCGAGCAAATTGAACAGGAGATGGCGACCGCTGCTCATACCTATTTCGAGCGAGTCACGAACGGCGATGTAGACGGCATTCTCGAATTATTTGCCGACGATGCGCAGCTCATCAATCCCGTAACCGGTGCCGCCGGGATTCGAGGCAAGGCCGCTCTCCGCGTGTTCTACGAAAAACTGACAGCCAGTCTCGTCGATTATACAGCCGCGGCTACGGACATCATTATCGAAGGCAATAAACTTATCGCGCCACTCCATCTCGAAGGGAAGACGACGGACGGAAAGCCGCTGGTGATGGACAACCTGAACTTCTGGACATTTGAGAATGGGAAGTTCAAGGTGTTGCGGATTTATATGGATACCCATCCTTACCGCGCGGCGCTCAGTCAGGCGCTGAGTGGTACGGAGTAGAGGGGCTTCTTGCAATTCGAGTTCATCATAGATGGTCCCCCTGTCTCTCAGCAGGCACGTCGAAGCAAACGAAGAAAAGAGTGGGTGGTGGAGGTTCAGGATGCCATACGGCGGTATTGGTCGGTGGGAGAGGTCCCCGTAACGGAACAGGTTATGCTTACCATCACCTACTTTCATGAAGGAAATTCGTTGGATGTCGATAATATCCCCAAGCCGATATTGGATGCGCTCAAAGACCTGGTGTATAGCGATGATACTCAAGTCACAGACCTTGTGTGTCGCAAGCGAAACCTCAATGATGATTTGCGCATTGTAAATTCTTCGAGCGTCTTGGCTGAAGGATTCGACCGTGGTAACGAATTTCTTTATGTCGTAGTCGAAGACGCGCCGGATCAAGAGGTTATTTTCTAATGGAAACGACTATTCCTTCGGAGAGCCAGCGCGCTCAGGAGCTTGCTCAGGAATATCGCAGCAAAGGCTACGAGGTCATACCGGCGCCTTCGCCCGAACAACTGCCTGATTTTTTGGGTGAGTACCGGCCTGATTTGCTCGTCAGAAAAGGCTCTGAGTCCATCGTTGTAGAGGTGAAGACTCGTTCGTCTCTTGCAGAAAATCCGCGACTTAGAGATCTGGCCCGCGTACTGTACGCCAAGCCGGGTTGGAAGTTCGAGTTGGTCATGGTGCGCGAAAAAGAGAAACTAAATGCGCCAGAAGGTGCACGTCCCTTTGCCAGAGAGGATGTCTCTGGCAGGCTTGAGACAGTAGAAGGGCTTCTTGAAACAGGCTCGCCCGAGGCTGCCTTTCTGCTCGGGTGGGGAGCACTAGAGGCCACAGTTCGTCTGCTTGCGGAAGAGGAGCAACTGACGCTTGAGCGTATTTCACCTTCGTATCTGCTCCATCAGGCAGTAACAAATGGCGTCATCTCCAGAGAAGACTACGCCCTGCTCCTGCGTGCCATGAAATATCGGAACGCTCTGGCGCATGGGTTCAAAATCGCGGATTTTGATGCGGCTCTTGTGAGAGATATCATCAACACGACTAGACATCTTTTGGCAGAAACAAGCGGAGCGCCGCCCGAAGGGGCTGAGTCGTCCAGTCCCTGACAAGCCGTAGGTCGGATTAGCGGAGCGTAACCCGACAGCGTTCCTGATTGCGACGGCCGCAAAAATTTCTCCCTCTGACTTCTCATGCGATATTGGTTGAAGGCAGGAGCAGAAGAGGTATAATTTTTATACTCCTATGCGGTTTGAATTTGATCCCAGGAAAAGCAAGAAAAATAAAGAAAAGCACGGGATTGATTTCGTCGAAGCCCAAAAACTATAGGAAGATGAAGAGCGGTTGGAAATCGAAGCACGTAGTGACGACGAACCTCGCCTCGCTTTGATTGCCATGGCCGAAGGAAAGCTATGATCAGCTTTTTTTACGTATCGGGGAGAGCAATGTGTCCGGCTTATCTCTGTCCGACGGGCGAGAGAGAAAGAAGAGCAATTGTATTATGAAGGCTAAAGAATTAGATCGATTGTTTGACAAGGGTGAAGATATCACCCCCTACCTTGATCTGATGAAAGCTCGCAGACCAGGACATGAGCAGCGGCGGGTGAATGTCGATTTCCCGAACTGGATGATTGACTCACTGGACCGACAAGCGAGTCGTTTAGGCGTGACTCGACAATCTGTCATTAAGACGTGGATTGCTGAACGCCTGGAGAAGGAAGGAAAGGGGTGGGTGAAAAAACGGTCGTCCCAAGCGAAGTGAAGGAGGCATATTTTTCAGCTCCACCGCCCCTCGAAAAGACTGCGCGTTCAGGCTCTTGTAAAAAAGGGCGGTAGAGACAGGGCTAAAACGCCTGCTTCAACGCCTCCAGTAATTCCTTGAGATTCTTGCATCCCAATACGGCATCGCACATCGGCGTATAGCGACTCATAACGCTATCGCCGGTATCCCAGCGCTCATCTGGTTCCGGATTGAGCCAGATGAGTTTCTTTGTACTGTCGCGGAGTTGAGTCAATAGATCAGGCCGGGGAGGGCGACGGTTGTTGCGGGCGTCACCCAGGATGAGGACGATAGTGTTTCGGGTGAGGGCGCGTTCGCCTTCAGTCTGCCAAAAGTTTTGGAGCACCTGGCCAAAGTCCGAGCGCGCATAGAGATCAAGATCGTCATGCGGGACGACATAGCCCTGTTCAAAAGAGACTTCACACAGGCGATCGACATAGGCGAAGGTGCGGACATGCCGAAAGTAGGCACGTGCCGGAGCGAGCAGAGCGAGCAGAAAGTCGCTTGCAGTTGAGACTGATCCCGACAGATCACACAAGGCCAGCAGGTCGGGCTTGCCGGGCCGCCGGCCCTTCAGCAGCAAATTGATGGGAGCGCCGCCGTGTGAAATTGACGCTCGAATTGTTCGACGGAAGTCGAGCCGCCCGCGTTTTGTCCTTCGATACCGGCGGCTGAGATGGCCCTGGAAGCGTCGCGCTAAGTCTTCTAGCACTTCTTTGGTTTCTTCAACATCCCGCGAGTCGAATAGACTCAGAGATTTATGTACAAGTGCCTTTCGTTTGGCGAGTCGGGCTTTCTCTTGTTTGTGCGTTTCGTCTTCTTCCGGGTTCTGGCCTGTTTCTGTTGCAGGCCGGAGGGACTGGGCTTTCTGTTTTTTCTTGTCTTTCTTCTCTTCTGACTCAGGTTCTTGCGCTTGTAGCCCCTGCGATGAGACAGACTTCTTCTCAGACTTATTGGACGGGTGTTCACGTGGTCGAGCGGACTCACTCTGCGCTGTTTGTGTCGTTCGCCGGCCTACTCCCTCGCCGGAGTGCGGGTGCGGCTTTTTCTTGGCTCGGCGGTGAGACCCGGCAAAGAATCGGTTAAAGACTTCATCAAAGGCGAAACGGTCTTCTTCGTCTTTCACGACACAGGCTGCTAACGCTTCGCGCAGGACCTCTCGCTCAACCCCCGCCGCCGCAACCGCTTGTACGGCATCCATGCTCTCGCTCAATGAGATTCGTAGCCCGGCAGTCCGGAGTTCATTAATAAAGTTGAGCGTGACAGAACGCATGCAGAGGGGGGGTGGGTACTGGGGGTTGGGGCGTAGGAAGCGGACGGAGTGCTTTCTTAGAGCGAACCCCCAGCCCCTAATCCCTTCCTACACCTGCGGCCGGCGCTGTTCGCGGTAGATGCGCATGGCCTCGGCAAAGTCCTTTTCCTCAAGTGCGGCGGCGCGAGCCCGGGATATTTCTGCCGGCCAAGCGTCCTGGTCCATCGTCCAGGACTGATGCAGGAGATGCTTGGCGACCGCTGCGGCCCGACCCCCGACTTTCTGGCAGCGTTCGACAAGCCGCCCTGTTTCTTCTTTCAGATTTGCGGCTTCAACGACTTTGGTCAGCAGCCCCCACTGCTCGGCTTGTGAGGCGTCAAAGCGTTCACCCAAAATGAGAATTTCCTTGGCCTTGGCCAGGCCGACGAGTTGGGCGAGTTTATAGCTCTGGCTGGCATCGGGCGGCGCGCCGTAGAGGACCTGGGGTAAAGAGAAGAACGCCGTCTCCGCGGCAATGCGAAAATCGCACGCCAAGACCAACTCGCACCCGGCCCCAAGACACGCGCCCTGGATTGATGCAATCGTCAGCGCATTGAGGTGTTCGAGCGTATCCAAGGCGCGTTGCCAGGGGGCCCAGGTGGCATCAATGGCCGCATTCGTTGAAGGTCGCATGGCCGCGGCCTTGAGGTCCATGCCGGAACAAAACGCCCGGCCCTCGCCTTGCAACACCACCACGTGGAGGTCTGC
Source organism: Binatia bacterium (assembly GCA_963664395.2). GTDB lineage: Bacteria > Desulfobacterota > Binatia > Bin18 > Bin18 > Bin18. The sequence continues at coordinate 2,914,267 of OY761159.2, forward strand.
ATCTGCGTCAAGTGTTTGACACGCCGCTTCGAGGTCGGTCGTGAGTTGGTCGTTTACCGCGTTTAAGGACGCTGAACGGTCAAGTGTCAGAAAAGCCACATCGTCCCTTTTTTCAATAGAGAGGGTATCCCATTCCATGCTTTCCTCCACGCTGCACGGTCTCCGCGCTTTTTCTTCTTTCTCCCGTAGCATACCAAGCTCCACTGACTTTGCCAGCATCTTCAGGTATATAGACCGCTCAAGGAGAAAGAATCGCACCCATGGGAAAACACACACTGGATCAACTGCTCGAAAAAATGTCATCCGGAGATACCCGCGCGCTGGCGCGCCTGATGACGCTGGTGGAACGAGAAGGCGATGTGGTTGGACGGATTTTAGAGTCCATTGGGCCGAGGCAGGGCACTGCCTTCACGCTTGGTATTACCGGCCCTCCAGGAGCTGGAAAGTCGAGCCTGGTTGACGGCCTGACTACGCTGATGCGCCAGACTGGGAAAACAGTTGGTATTGTCGCAATTGACCCGTCGAGTCCCTTCACTGGTGGGGCGCTCCTTGGCGATCGGATTCGGATGACCAAGCACTACCTCGATACCGGCGTCTTCATTCGGAGCATGGCCACGCGCGGCAGTCACGGCGGACTGGCGCGGGCAACAAAAGATGTCATTAAACTCATGGATGCGGCGGGCCATGATTATATTCTTGTTGAGACGGTCGGCGTCGGGCAGACGGAATTGGATGTCATGGGAACGACCGACACTGTGCTTGTGACCCTCGTTCCGGAAGCTGGCGATGGAGTCCAGGTCATGAAAGCCGGACTCATGGAGATTGCGGACCTCTTTGTCGTCAATAAGGCTGACCGAGACGGCGCGCAGCGGATGATGACCGAATTAAGCCTGATGCTGGAGCTGAAATACAGTAGTCGCCCGGCAGACGGGACAACACAGTCGCACTGGCGCATTCCCGTGCTGGCGACGCAGGCGATTAATGGGACCGGTCTACCGGAGCTATTCCAAGCCATTCAGGAGCATCATCAGTCATCAATTGCATCAGGAGAGATTGAGCGCCGCCGCTCAGAGCGTCGTCGGGAAGAACTCATTTCACGAGTTGAATATGAAGTGCGCAAACGCTTAACTGCCAGGGCCCGGACCGACCCCGAGTTGTCCCGCTATTTTGATGCAGTCGGCGCAGGTGAGCTCGACCCCCATTCTGCGTCAAATAAGATCCTGGAAAGTTCAGCCCTCAGAGAGAATATATAGAACGACGACAGCACACAGGAGGCAGTATGAAAGCCGCAGTACTATACGAACTCAAAAATCCACTCCAAGTCGAAGATGTTGATCTCGACAATCCCAAATCAAAAGAAGTACGAGTCAAGATTGCTGCTAATGGCGTGTGTCATAGCGACTATTCCATTATCCATGGCGTGATCCGCTCCCCGCTGCCTGTTGTCCCAGGTCATGAAGGCGCCGGTATTGTTGAAGAAGTCGGGCCGGACGTGACTATGGTGAAGCCCGGTGACCATGTTGTCCTGTCTTTCGCTCCCTACTGTGGACACTGCTATTACTGCGCGCAGGGCAGCCCGGTATTATGCGTGAATATGCGGACGATCATGGGCAAAGGCACGCTCCTTGACGGCACTTGTCGGCTGAGTAAAAACGGGCAGAAGATCCATCATGCCGCCGGCCTGTCGAGCTATGCGGAATACGCGGTTGTGTCTGAAATCGCCTGTGTCAAGATTCCGGATACTGTGCCCCTCGATAAAGCCTGTCTGGTCGGCTGTGGGGTCATGACCGGGGTTGGGGCAGCCATCAACACCGCTGCGGTCAGACCCGGCACGAGTGCCGTGGTCATCGGCTGTGGGGGGGTAGGGTTGAACGTGATTCAGGGCTGTAGGCTGGCCGGGGCGAGCGTTATCATCGCGGTTGACCTGATGGACAATAAGCTCGAATACGCCAAAGAGTTTGGCGCGACCCACACCGTGAATCCGTCCCGAGACAATCTCACCAAGATCGTGCGAGACCTGACTGATGGGCGTGGCTCGGATTACGCTTTTGAGGTGATCGGCCTAGGTAAAACCATTGAACAAGCCTATGCCTGCACCCGGCAGGGTGGCAGCACGATTGTTGTGGGCGCCCCGGCGCGTGAAGAGATGGTGACTATTCCCGCGTTCAGCCTGCTCAACGAGAAGAAGATTCAGGGCTCAGTCTACGGCTCCTCCCGCCCGCACGTCGACATGCCGCGCTTGATTGAGCTGTATATGAACAACAAGCTCAAACTCGATGAACTGGTGACGCGGACCTACTCTCTGGATGAAGTAAATGATGCCCTGACCGCACTGGAGAAAGGCGAAGTCGCCCGGAGTGTGGTCGTGATGTAAAAGCGGCCTGAAGGAAGAGAATCGCTCTCCTTGAGCTTGCCGGTTCAGGGCCTGAGCACCGAGCCCTCAGCCGCGCGGATGATACTTCCGATGCACCTCGCGTAAGCGCGCGCTCGCCACGTGGGTATAGATTTGTGTCGTGGCAATATCAACGTGGCCCAGCATTTCCTGCACAGCGCGCAGATCCGCGCCACCCTCCAGCAGATGCGTCGCAAAGGCGTGTCGGAAGGAATGGGGATAGAGTGGACTCCCCTCAGGACTTTGCTTGGCGTACCGTTTGGTAATACACCAGAATGCTTGACGGGTCATCGGCTTCCCGGAGCGAGTCAGGAAAATATAGTCGCTGCTGCGGTGCTTCAGCAGGACCGGGCGGACGGTGTCGAGATAGCGCTGGAGCTGCGAGAGTGCACGAGTCCCGAGTGGGACCAGGCGTTCTCTATTGCCCTTGCCCCGTACCCGGACGAAGCCCGCTTCCCGATTGACCTGAGAGACTGTCAGCTGTACCAGTTCGGAGACGCGCAGGCCGGTCGCGTACAAAACTTCGAGCATAGTCTGGTTGCGCATGCCGAGCGGGGTAGCTGCGTCTGGCACCGAGAGCAGTGCGTTCACCTGTTCCTGGGAAGGGACGTGGGGCAGTGGACGACCAAACTTGGGCAGATGGAGCAGCGCGGTTGGATTTTTCCCCGACAGTTCGTTTTCCCGTTGGAGAAAACGGTACAACCCTCGAAGCGCGGTTAAGACGCGGGATTGGGTGCGGGTTGATATTCCCTGCTTGTGCAGGACGCTGAGAAAGCCGACGACATGGCGCGAACCGGCTTGTCTGATATCCGAGATATCCTGGGTCGATAGATATTGGTAGAATCGATGCAGGTCGTGGCTGTAGACCTCTGCCGTGCGCGGCGTTAATCCCTTTTCCACTGTGAGATGCACCAGAAAGGTATCAAGAAGGGCGTCGCTCTGCGCACTCCTCTGGTCAGCAGTGGCGGGCTGAGTCATGCAGCCTCCTCATGGCTATGCAGACGCCCTTGCAGCACTTCCATCACATGGTCGGGATTGCCAACTTTTGCGCCTGTCATATCAGTAACGTAGAAGACATCCAGGACCTGATCGACATTCGTTGTGATCTTCGCCAGGTGGATTACGAGACCGAGTTGGAACAGGGTGTGTGTAATATCGAATAATAACCCTATCCGGTCCAGCGCCGTGATGTCGATCAAGGTGGACGTTGGTGAAGTGGTGTTATCAATAGTAATCTCTGTCCGGAGACGAGGACGGGCGCGTTGAAGAAACGCCGGCGGCTTGGCCGCTTGCAGCAGGTCCTCAACCGTTCGCTCACCTCGCAACACTGCGCTCAGCCGCGTATAAAATCGGGCCCAGGTCTCCTCTGAAAGCATCATTTCTTGACGGTCCAGGTGCGATAGACGAAAGACATCCAGTGCAATGCCCTGTTGGCTGGTGGCAATGCGTGCGCCGGAAGTACTGAGGCCACTTGCGGCGAGTACACCGGCGAGCATGGAAAAGAGCCCCGGTCGATCACGGGTGACCAGTGTCAGCTCACTATACTCCTGCTCTGGAAAGTGGCTCAGGCTGACGCGGTAGGGGTTGTCTTCAGGCCCGGCCTGGACAAAACGGCTCATGAGTTGAAAATGCTCTGGGACCGCATCTTCCGGAGTTGTCAGGAAATACTTATCCGGCATTGTGGTGAGGAAATGGGAGAGCTGTTCGGCTGCGGCCTGTGCGGCCAGGGTTTGTCGAATGCGTTCTTTCCGACGCTGGAGGCGCGCGCCTTGATCCTCCTCAATAAGCGCTTCCGTTTCCAAGCGCTCCAGCGTGCGTAGATAGAGTTCATTCAGCAGACTCCCTTTCCAACTATTCCAGACCTTGGGACCAACGGCCTTCATATCGGCAAACGTCAGAAGATAGAGCCTCTTCAAGCAGCCAGGATTCTCTACCGCCCGGGCGAAATCAGCGATTTGGGCGTCGTCTGAAAGATCGCGGCGCTGGGCGATGTGAGACATAAAGAGATGCTGGCGGACGAGGACTTGCCACTCGTGCGCCTCATCTGGAGGCAGGTGCCAACGTGTGACGGCTGCATCCACCATCTCGGCACTCCGGGCGGCGTGCTCGACGCTAAACCCCTTGCCCACATCATGGAAGAGCATCGCCAGGAATAAGAGGTCCGCGCGATCAATCTCACGCATGACCTGAGTGAGGAGGGGCAGCTTTTCCTTATACTCGCCGTCGCGTAAGCGTTCGAGTTCTGCAACGCCATGCAGGGTATGCTCGTCGATGGCATAGATATGATACAGGTCGCGCTGCGTGCGCCAGCGTAAGTGACCGAACTCGGGTAACAGCCATTCGAGTATACCTACTTCGTGCATCGCTCGCACGGTTGAGGCAACGCGCTGCTTCCAGGATAAGATGGTGAAAAAGGCATCCCGCAGAGCAGGGCGGTTCGCCGTGCCTGGAGGGAGGGCGGCCACCGCCCTGCGAATCGCCTGCTTGGTCTCACGAGTACACGCGACTCCGTGACGTTGAGCGTCATGGAAGAGGGTGACGAGATTGAGCGGCTCTTGGGTGAGTATCTCAGGCTTGGTCACGTGGAGGGTCTGTTCAACAATACGGATACCTTTGCGGATGTCCCGGCCGCGCGGGCGGCCCAAGAAATTAAAAAATCGAGCCGATGTGACGCAGCGCTCAAACATGAATCGGGTAAAATCATGAATGGTCGTGACGTGTTGGTAATACATCCGCATGAAATGGGTCGCGTCCGGAAATCCAAAGGCTGGGGCGAGCTGATCTTGATGGGCAAAGGTCAGCTGGTCCCGTTCTGTCCGGTCAAGAAGATGGAGCCCGTTCCGGACCCGCCACAAGAAATCCTGGGCCGCTTCTACTGTGGCAAGGGCTGATTCCGAGATGACGCCTTTGACGATGAGTTCGCGCCAGTTGGTGAGCTTGAATGCGACTTTGGCCAACCACCAAGCGGTATGCAAATCGCGCAACCCGCCACAGCCTTCTTTCAGGTTCGGTTCGAGCAGATACAGAGAATTGCCGTGACGCTGGTGGCGGACGCGGCTCTCTTTGGTTTTTGCCTGAAAAAACTGCTCGGTCCGTTTCCCCACCAGGTCCCGGTTAATGGTGGCCTGAAACTCCTGGGCCAGGGACTCTTCGCCACACAGATAGCGACTATCGAGCAGGGACGTTTTAATTTCGAAATCCCGGTTGGCCTGACGAAGACATTCCCGGATATTACGGACAGCATGGCCGACCGTCCAGCCGGCGTCCATAAGGCTGTAATAAATAGTTTCCCACACCGTCTCGGCATACGGGGTGATTTTCCAGTGGTAGAGAAAGAGTAAATCAATGTCAGAATGCGGACTCAACTCGCCTCGGCCATAGCCACCGAGGGCAAAAACGCTACAGCGCTGGCTGAGGCTGGTATAGCGGCGAGTGTAGAGACGAGTTGCGGCTGTAAAGACATACCGCACGAGCTGATCCATAAGCCTGGTGTGAAGCTCGACAACGAATCGTCCGCTCTGACTCTTCGCCTGATGCTGCATGAGCAATTCGTAGACCTGGGCGCGATAGGTTTTGGCAATCCGGCCGAGGTCCCAATCGGGCTCAATGTCCACATCCGGGTCTGAGGATGGAAGTGGGGGAAGCTCAATGAGAAGTGGTGCAGACTGCTGGTGTGCACTGTCCATTTTGCGCTGTCTTTCTTGACGATGCGGGCTTAGAGACTCTCCATGCGTGGCAACTCTTCTTTGAGGAATCGGGCAATCCCGCGAAAAAGTCCTTCCGCTATCGCTTCCCGATAGGCTGAGGAACGCAATAGCCGACCTTGGACGCGGTGCGTCAGAAATGACACTTCGGCCAATACACACGGCATATTCGCTCCAACTAACACATGGAAAGGCCCTTTTTTTACTCCCAGGTTGCGGGCCTGGGCATGACGTTTGGCGACCTGAGTCATCATAGAGGCTTGGAGGGTCCGGGCAAGGGTCATCGACTCTTCTGCTTTCCCGGTATGGATGAGATCACTCAAAATAACGGATAATTCGCTGCCTGCCTGCGCCGTCCGCTTCACGTGCTGCAGACCATTTTCAAGGTTTGCCAGCCGAATAGTGGCCCGATCATTGGTATTGTTCAGATAATAGGTCTCCACTCCTTGGAGGCGAGGATTTTCACTTGCATTGGCATGGATCGAAATAAAAAGGTCGGCCTTCATCGCATTAGCCTGGGCGGTGCGTTCCGGCAGAGGAACAAAGACATCCTTCTCCCGCGTATAGAGCACCTGCACTGGGAGGCGGGACTCCAGCTTTTTGCCGAGCCTTTTGCTGATTGCAAGGACCACGGTTTTCTCCTGGAGACCGCTGGGGGCGATTGCGCCCGGATCACGCCCGCCGTGCCCAGGGTCAAGCATAATTCGATATTGAGGAGGCGCTCGTGATTGCCCGGGGCGCGCCACGGTTTTCTTCCCCTTGCCTTTGACATCAATAATGAGCCGATACGGAGAGGGGAGCGGGAAAGCGGTATAGCTCTCAATCTGTTCCAAATCGAGTACGACCCGGGCTGTTGTTGGTGAAAACTGGCCCGTCCGGATGCGTTTGAGCAGGCCGTCATCAACGGGAATCGGCGCACGCATCCGAGGGTCAAGTCGAGCTGGAGAGAAATCGATGACAATACGGGCCGGCCGATTATGGGCCGGATCAGCCGCAACCTGAAAGTGATGATGGTCTGCTCGGTCCGAGAGGGTAATAATAACCCGGGTGTAATCCGGGACGGACGTATGCCGTATGGCTTCGAGAGCAGGTTGGGGCGGGGGGAGAGCAAGGGCTATTTGGGCCACACTCGCCAGAAGAAATGTAATCAGTCTCCAACACAACACCCCACCACCCATAGATAGAGCTTATGTCCCAAATTCCCACGACGCAAGATAGCGCTTCTGCTCCGGGGTGAGCCGGTCGAGCTGTATGTCCATGCTGGCGAGTTTGAGGCTGGCGACCTGATCTTCAATCTCTTTGGCGACAGGGTGCACGTGGGGCGTCAGCTGTTTTTGATGTTCCACCGCCCAGCGCACAGTTAACGCTTGCGTGGCGAAACTCATGTCCATCACTGCCGGCGGGTGTCCCTCAGCCGCGGCAAGATTGACGAGCCGACCCTCGCCAATGATATAAATGCAGCGTCCATTCGCGAGATGATAACCGTCCAAGTGTGTCCGCACATTTCGTTCAACGCTTTTGGCCATTTTCTTGAGCGTTTTAAGATCAATCTCAGCGTCAAAGTGGCCTGAGTTGCACAGAATGGCGCCATCTTTCATACGGAGAAAGTGCTCTTTGCGCAGCACGCTGGTGTCGCCGGTCACGGATACGAACAGCTCCCCCTCGCGGGCCGCCTCGCGCATGGGCATCACCCGAAAGCCGTCCATGGCGGCCTCGAGTCCGCGAATCGGGTCGATTTCGGTCACGATGACCTGGGCCCCCATCCCGCGGGAGCGCATCGCCACCCCTTTGCCACACCAGCCGTAGCCGGCGACTACGACCGTCAGGCCGGCCAGCAGGACATTGGTCGCCCGCAGCACCCCGTCCAGGGTGGACTGTCCGGTCCCGTAGCGGTTGTCGAACAAATGCTTGGTGGTTGCGTCGTTCACGGCAATGACCGGAAACTTCAGGATGCCTTCCTTGTCCATGGCGCGCAGCCGGATGACGCCGGTCGTGGTCTCTTCCATGCTGGCGCACATCTGTTCGGCGCGGTCGGCGTAATTCTTGTCAGTATGCAGCAGCGAGACCAGGTCGGCGCCGTCGTCCAGGGTCACGCTGGGCTGGTGGGCCAGGGCTTGGTGCAGGTGGGCATAATAGCTCTTGTTATTCTCGCCGCGAATCGCAAACGTCGGAATGCCCTCGTGTTTGACCAGCCCGGCGGCAATATCGTCCTGGGTGGACAGCGGGTTGGAGGCGCACAGGGTGACGTCGGCGCCGCCAGCCTTGAGGGTCCGCATCAGGTTGGCGGTTTCGGAGGTGACGTGCAGACATGCCGCCAGGCGTATGCCTTTCAGAGGTTGCTCGCGTGAAAAAACTTCTCGGATCTGACGCAGGGCCGGCATATGCTGGTCGGCCCACTCGTAGCGCTTCTTGCCTTCCTTGGCCAGCTTGGGGTCTTTGACGTCGCCTCGACTTGTACGCATGGTTCCTCTTCCTGCCTGTGATTCAGGTCATTGCTAGGCGGTTGCCGCCGCGCGTTTGAGTGCCTCTACACGGTCAATCTTCTCCCAGGGGAAGAAGCCATTCTCGGCTGGACGCCCGAAATGGCCGTAGGCCGCGGTCTCTCGATAAATAGGACGTTTCAAATCGAGTGTTTGGATAATGGCAGCGGGTCGAAGATCGAACTCCTGGCGCACGATCGCTGCCATGCGTTCCTCCGGTACGGCACCGGTGCCGAACGTATCAACATACACGCCGACTGGCTCTGCCACTCCGATCGCATAGGCGAGTTGCACTTCGCAGCGTTTGGCTAAATCTGACGCCACCAGATTCTTGGCAATATAGCGCGCCATATATGCTGCCGAGCGGTCTACCTTGCTGGGGTCTTTGCCCGAAAAAGCGCCGCCGCCATGCCGGCCATAGCCGCCATAGGTGTCTACGATAATTTTCCGGCCGGTGAGTCCGCAGTCTGCGTACGGGCCGCCATTGACGAAACGCCCGGTAGGATTCACGAGAAACGCCGTCTTGCCATCCAAAAACTCGGGTGGAATGACGCGCTTCACGACTTCTTCAATAATGGCTTCTCTTATCGTGTCATACGCCGCGTCAGGATCATGTTGGGTTGAGATCAGGACCGTATCGGCCCGCACCGGTTTGCCATCTCGGTATTCGACCGTCACCTGCGATTTACCATCCGGTCGCAGGAAGGGCAGTTCTCCTCTTTTCCGTATTGCGGCGAGTTCCTGGACAAGGCGGTGGGCAGTATAAATGGGAAAAGGCATATAGTCTTTGGTTTCATCGCAGGCAAAGCCAAACATCATGCCCTGGTCGCCAGCTCCTTGTTCTTTGAAGAGGCCTTCTCCAGCTGTCACCCCTTGCGAAATGTCTGGAGATTGTCGATCGAGCGCGGTCAGGACAGCGCAGGTATTGGCATCAAAACCTAGGGAAGAGTCGGTAAATCCAATGTCGCGCACAACCTGTCGGGCGACTTCCATATAACTAATTTGTGCCCGTGTTGTGATTTCGCCGGCAATGACGATCATGCCAGTCTTGACGAGCGTTTCGCACGCCACACGACTATCCGGGTCTTGTTCGAGTAAGGCGTCAAGGATGCCGTCCGAGATCTGATCACACATTTTGTCCGGATGGCCCTCTGAGACTGATTCGGACGTGAATAAATACTCTTTGCCTGTCATAGTTCCTCTCCTTGGCGTGACGCTGCCTGTCCCCTCAACGGCTGGGCGCATATAATAGAATCCCCTTCTGAGCGTCAAGGGGCTTTTCACTGATACGACAACTATTCTTCGTAAAAACGATTGGTTACCAGGAGGGTGAGCGCCGAGAGCGCTTCCTCTGCATCGACGCCCTGAATCTGCAGGTCGAGGACGCTGCCCTGCGGAGCGCCGAGGGTCAGCAGGTCGAGGACGCTACGTCCATTCACCGTTTGTCCTTCCCACATGACTGTGACCTCAACCTTGAGATCTTTTACGGCCTTGACGAACGCTGCCGCCGCTCGGGCATGTAAGCCCATTGAGTTGAGGAGCGTGAGCTGCGCTTGGAGGTGTGGTGTCATAGCGGCACTTGCTGCGTGCTGCTCCACACTAAAGGTTGCTGTCTTCCTCACAGATCAGCTGGTGTAAATCTACTTGGCTACCGCCTTGGAGCAAGCGTTCTCGAAACGCCTTGTCTTTCAATAATCGAGAGACACGAGCCAGGGCCTTGAGGTGGACGCCAGCAGAGTCTTCCGGAGCAACAAGCAAAAAGAACAGCCTCGTCAGCCCCCCGTCAAGGGAGCTACAGTCCACCCCGTGTGGACTCAGGCCAAAAACGGCGACCACGTGTTTGAGTCCGGGCAGTTTCCCATGCGGTATGGCAATGCCTTCACCAATTGCCGTTGTGCCGAGACGTTCACGGTCCAGGAGCACGGCGACTAACTGCTCGGTATCGACACCCGGCGTATGCTGGGCGAGGTGTTGGGCCAGCTCGCGTAAGACATCTGTCTTTGTGCTGCCTTGGAGCTGGGGGAGAATGAATTCTTGGCTGAGGATATCAACGACACGCATTGGAGTAGTCCTTATTGAGGGGGAGCCGGCGGGCTTGCGCTTATGAGCGGGCGTACTTCCGCTTTGCCGAGGAGAGAATATTGAGGCCCTCTCTGTACTTGGCGACGGTCCGGCGGGCAATCTTGATATGACTGCGGACCAACGCTTGCGCAATGTCTTCATCACTCAGGGGTTTGTGGGGGTCTTCCTGACTAATGAGGTCTCGAATTTGGGCCTTCACACTTTCTGCCGAAACGTCTTGTCCATATTGACTCTTGAGTCCCGTAGTGAAGAATTTTTTGAGCGGATACAGCCCGCGTGGCGTGGCAATATACTTCCCCGCAATCGCCCGACTGACCGTTGACTCATGGATGCCGATGTCATCAGCAACATCGCGCAACACAAGCGGGCGCATATGTGAAACGCCGTAATTCAGAAAATCCTGCTGAAACTTCACCAGACTCTCGGCAACCATGAGTAAGGTACGCTGACGTTGGTGAATGCTCTTAATGAGCCAGGCTGCGGCACGCAGTTTTTCCTGGACGTACTCTTTTGCCTCGCCGCCTTGTGTCAATAAATGGCGATACGAATTACTCACCTTGAGACGGGGCAGACCCTCTTCGTTGAGCGTCACAATATACTCATCGCCGATTTTATGGACATGCACATCCGGGGTGACATAGCGAATGTCTCCATCACCGTAATTGCGGCCGGGTTTGGGTTCAAGAGCAGTGATGAGTTTTATCGCATGCTGGATTTCTTCCTCAGGGACGTTGAGGGCTTTTGCCAGCCGGTCATACCGCCGTCCTTCGAGGGCCTGCAGATGCTGCCGGACGATCGTTGTGGTCAAACGGAGCAGTGACTCTTCAAGCGCCTCTCTCTCTTGCTGAGGGGCAGTGAGTTGTAACAGGAGACATTCCTGGAGGTCTCGTGCGCCGACTCCAATCGGATCGCACGACTGGATAATCCCTAAGACCCGTTCGGCCTCCTCGGGACTGACTCCTGCGATAGCTGCGAGTTCTTCGACACTTGCCTCCAGATAGCCATCAACGTCCAAATTCCCGATGATCAGCGAGGCGAGATGTTCTTCTGTTTCGGTCAAGGTGCGGAAACGCAACTGCCAGATGAGATGTTCGGACAGCGACTCTGTGCGGGGCAAACGATCCTCTGGGGCATTTGGGCGTTCCCCATCAGCGTATTCGCTCCCAGTGGGCGGAAGGGCCGGCAGGTCATTGTGATTATTATAGGTGCTGAGATAGGTCTGCCAGTCAATCTTATCTTTTTCATTGTGGGTGTCTTTTGTGTCAGCCTGAGTTGGTTCTTCGCCATTGCCGCGGCCGTCGTCAAAAATAGCTTCGTCCTCGGTGACACGCTCAACGACCGGATTCTCAGCCAATTCTTCATCAATGAGGGTATCAAGCTCTCCCCGTGGCAGTTGCAGAATCTTGATAGCTTGACGCAACTGGGGCGTCATCACCAGTTTCTGGGTTAATTTCTGCGTCAGTCTGATGTCTAATCCCATAAGACTGCAACCTTGTCTTCAGTGACTAGAGGCGGAAACGCTCTCCCAGGTAGACTTCTCGGGCGCGACTGCTTGCCGTAATTTCCTGTGGCGTTCCTTCCTCAAACACCCTCCCCTCGCTCAAAATATAGGCGCGATCACAAATGCTCAGCGTCTCTCGAACGTTATGGTCGGTGACGAGAACGCCGATCCCTCGTTCGCGCAATTGCATAATGATTTCTTGGATATCAACAACCGAAAGCGGGTCGATTCCGGCAAAGGGCTCGTCCAGGAGCATAAAGGCCGGCGACAGAACAAGCGCACGGGAAATTTCGACGCGCCGGCGTTCTCCTCCGGAGAGCGTATCCGCTCGGTTGGCCGCCAAATGGCTGATCCCTAACTCTGCAAGCAGTTGAGCCAAGCGTTCCTCGCGTTGCGCTTTGGTCAGCGACGTGGTCTCCAAAATAGCCATCACATTTTCTGCTACAGTCAACTTTCGGAAAACTGACGATTCCTGGGGCAGATAGGTCACTCCCCGGCGTGCCCGCTTATGCATGGGCAAGGTAGTAATCTCTTCATCATTATAGCGTACTGCACCTTTATCCGGTCGAATAATGCCGACTATGATCGAGAAGGTCGTGGTTTTTCCCGCCCCGTTGGGACCAAGTAACCCCACCACTTCGCCGCCTTTGACGCACACGCTGACATCACGCAGAACAGTGCGTTTCCCATATGTTTTCCACAAGCCTTCGGCTTGAAGGACTGAGGTATCACTCACTCCGCTCTTCTTTCTTGATCGTCTTTCTCATCGGTATGGCCGGCAGCCTGGGCGGCCTAGTCGGGAATAAGCACCATCTGGGCCTGCCGCTTTCCCTTCCCGCCCTTCACAACACTGCGTTTCTCGTCCAGAAAGACCGTTACGATATCGCCTTTGACTTGGTTGGAGCCCTCTTGAAGAACCGCGTTCCCTCTGAGCGTGACCGTGCGTTTTTCCTCATTAAAAACCGCTTTGCGGCTCGTTATGCGCCGTTCGCCGGAAGTAATTTCAACATTCCCCTCGGCAACAATACGCTTGAGCCGTTGCCGACCTGTGGGATCCGAGGCTGCCGGGGACGGTACGGGATCTTCATACAGCACCGTCAGTACATCGCTCTTTAATGTCATATCACCCTGGGTGACGACAACATTACCGCGATACTGGATGCGCTTTTCCTCATAGAAGAACTCGAGGTCATGAGCGCGAATATGAATGGGGTCTTTTCGAGAGGTGAGGGACAGGGAATCCGCAAAAGTAGGGGCTGAATTCTGGGCTGTTGGGTTGGTCTTGTTTTGTTGGGCGTCTTCGGCTGCCAGCGTCGAGGTGTACAAGAAAAAGATTAGGGCAACAAGAGGAAAGACCACCCAGCCATGCCTCGCACGTGTTGGGCGCATTATCCGGCCTCCCGTGCAACCGTCATCTGGACCTCTGTATTCAGTGTCAGTTGTTTGGTATCAACGGCGACGGTATAGCCTTTGCCTTCAGCCGTAAATCCTTGACCGACAATATGAATCATCCCGTCTGAGGAGATGGTATTCTTCTGGCGGTCATAGGTTGCTTGATCGGTTTTGAGGGCAATATCTCCAATCTGGATTTCAAGCTCACCTCGGAGTTCAACGTGGAGTAAGTCTGAGATACCGTCCAGATGAACCGTGCCTTCCTGACAGCGTAACGCGACAGCTTCGCCATCGCTGAAATAGAGCGACACTTCGGGTGAGTCGATGACAACTTCGTTTTTGTCTGCAAAATAGCGTGCCTGCTGGGCCACAATCTCCCATACTTTTTTGCCGTCCTGCATCTTCACTCGTCGGAACTCCGTCATCCGCTGGACCATGTCCTCTTGAGCGCCCTGGGCGGAGAGTTCGTCAGAGAGTTCGTCAAGGAGTTGCACGGTTTCCGGATCTTTTCCGACCTGAGAGCTGAGATAGACCAGGATAACGATGAGCCCGAGTACCGTAGCACCCAGCATGAAGCGGATTTGATGACGACTCATGACAATTTTCCTGTGAACAGCCTATCATCTCTCCTGAACCTAATCAAAGAAGGGCAAGAATCGAGCGCTGAAACGAGCGCTGAAAGGCAAAATTTGACGAGTGAGGCAAGGCGTGGGCAGGCCAATCGTTACTGGGATGCTGGTCCATTCTTGAGCAGGCGGTCGAGGTCAATCAGCGTGTGTAAAAGTGACTCAAGTCGCGCCAGAGGAAAGACTGTGGCACTGTCACTCAAGGCCCGCTGCGGCTCCTCATGGACCTCCATAAACAGGCCATCAACCCCTACCGCCACAGCTGCCCGTGCCAACGGCGCGATAAACTCGCGCTGACCTCCGGACATTGCGCCCCGCCCCCCAGGCAGTTGGACGCTATGGGTCGCATCATACACAACCGGATAGCCGCACTGGGCGAGGATAGGCAGAGCACGCATGTCAGACACAAGATTGTTGTACCCAAAGGAAGCGCCTCGTTCCGTCAAAAGAATACGCCGGTTGCCGGTCGACGCGACTTTTTGGGCGACATGTTCCATGTCGGGCGGCGCGAGAAATTGGCCTTTCTTAATATTCACGGGGAGCTGGCTGTGTCCCGCGGCAAGAAGCAAATCGGTCTGGCGGCATAAAAAGGCGGGAATCTGAAGAATATCAGCGACTTGTGCAGTAGCTGATATCTCCTGGGGCGTATGCACATCTGTAAGGAGCGGCACGCCCACTTCGCGTTTGACCTCAGCGAGAATACTCAGCCCCTCCTCCATACCAAGTCCGCGGAAAGAGGAGTGGGAGGAGCGGTTTGCCTTGTCGTATGACGATTTATAAATAAACGGGACGTGCAAGCGTGCGGTTAACGAACGGAGGGCTTCCGCATGCCGGAGAGCGGAGTCTCGGTCCTCAATCACACACGGGCCGGCGATCAGCACAAAGGGCGTGCCACCGCCAAACGTGAGCGAGCCAACGGAAACTCCCGGTGGAGAGTGTTCTCTGCGGGTCAATGCCTGACCCCCTCAGCCTGGAAGAGCGACGGGGAGGCAACGCGCCGCTGTATCCCAGCTTGGATAAATCCACTGAATAAGGGGTGGCATTCGAACGGGCGTGAGGTGAACTCCGGATGAAACTGAACCCCGATAAACCAGGGATGATCGCGTAACTCAACGGCCTCTACCAAAGTGCCGTCAGGGGAGAGGCCGCTGAAGATCATGCCCTTGGAAGAGAAGAGTTCACGGTACGCATTGTTGAACTCATAGCGGTGCCGATGGCGTTCGGCTATCCCTTTTTTCGTATACAGGCTCAGGGCCAGACTCCTGTCGGCAAGAACACATGGGTAGGCGCCGAGCCGCATGGTTCCACCCTTATCAACGACCTCCCGTTGCTCATCCATGAGAGCAATAACGGGATCAGACGTTTTTTCGTTGACTTCCGTAGAATGCGCTTCCTCAAGGCCACATACATGGCGAGCGAATTCGACCACTGCCATCTGCATGCCAAAACAAATGCCTAAAAAGGGGATATTGTTCTCCCTGGCATAGCGAATCGCCGCAATTTTCCCTTCTGTCCCTCGCCGTCCAAAGCCCATTGGAACAAGAATACCATCGGCCTGCTGCAGGGATTCCGGGAAGATATCGTTTTCCAGCTGTTCTGAGTCTATGTGGACGATGGCGACGCGGCATTCATTGGTAAAACCCCCATGGGCGAGGGCCTCATTGATACTCTTATACGAGTCCACCAGCTCAACGTATTTCCCAACCATCGCAATGCTGATGTGCTCGGTTGGATTGCGAAATGTCTGAGCAATGCTTTCCCAGCGGCTCAGGTTGGGTGAGCCCGTCCATATATTGAGCTTCTCCACGATCCGCTCGTCAAGGCCCTCTTGGTGAAAGACCAGAGGAACTTCGTAGACACATTCCACATCTTTGGCCGTGATAACAGCACTTTCATCAACATTGCAGAAATGGGCGATTTTGGCCTTGACCTTGGGTTCAAGATAGCGATCCGTACGGCACAGCAGCAGGTCGGGCTGGATGCCCAAGCTGGTCAGCTCTTTGACGCTGTGTTGCGTCGGCTTGGTCTTGAGTTCACCGGCGGCAGAGATGAAAGGGACGAGTGTCAAGTGGATGTATACGACGTGCTCCTTGCCCCAGTCCCAGCGCAACTGGCGAATCGCCTCAAGAAAGGGCAGGCTTTCGATATCGCCGACCGTTCCGCCAACCTCGCAGATAGCGACATCAAACCCTTCTGCCGCAGCCAGGATACGACGCTTAATCTCGTCAGTGATATGCGGAATAACCTGGACTGTGCCGCCCAAGTAGTCGCCCCGGCGTTCGCGGGCTATCACCGCATCATAGACTTGGCCCGTGGTGAAACTGTTTTTGCGCGTCATCCGGGTCGAGACATAGCGCTCGTAGTGGCCGAGATCGAGATCGGTCTCGGCCCCGTCGTCGGTGACAAAGACCTCCCCGTGCTGGAAGGGATTCATCGTACCCGGATCGACGTTGATATAGGGGTCCATTTTGAGCATGGTGACGGTCAGGCCACGACTTTCCAACAGGCCGCCGATAGAAGCCGCGGCGAGCCCTTTTCCAAGCGAGGACACAACCCCACCCGTGACGAAAACGAATTTTGTTTTTCGTCCATCCTTCCCAACATTACTCATGGGGCAATGCCTCCTCTGCACGGATGAGGTCCTCTGGGGTATCGACCTCTATTGTCGGACGTTCTGTTTGGGTGACACAGATTTTATAGCCCCATTCGAGGGCACGCAGTTGCTCAAGTTTTTCGGCCTCTTCCAGCCGAGTCGGTGCTAAGGCAGTGAAGGTCAGCAGGAAATCCTTCCGATAGACGTACAGGCCGATATGCCGGTAGGCCAAGACCTCTCCCCGGCTGTCGGACGCCGGCACGCCATCACGATAGCACGGAAGAGGGCTGCGGGAGAAATACAGCGCATAGCCGTTCCGGTCGGTGACGACTTTCACCACGTTCGGATTCCGCCACTCTTCAGCCTCGTAGATCGGTGTTTTGACCGTGGCCATGGCCGCCTCGGGCGACGCCTGGAGACGCGCGACCGCCTCCTCAACCATCCGTGGCGGGAAGAAGGGCAGGTCGCCTTGCACGTTCACAATCAGGTCGGCGGCCAGTGGCCGGGCCGCCTCCGCCAGCCGGTCCGTCCCGGTCGGGTGGGCGGAACTCGTCATGACCACCTCTCCACCGAAGTCTTTCACGGTCCGGGCAATGCGCTGGTCGTCGGTTGCTACCAGCACCCGGTCCAGACCTTGCACGAGACTGGTCCTCTCGTACACATGTTGGATCATTGGTCTATGGCGGAGTAGAGCGAGCGGTTTCCCTGGGAATCGAGTTGATCCGTAGCGGGCGGGGATAATAGCAACAACTGACACGCTTGGCAGACCTCGGGACCCGCGGCGGCAAGGCCGCTGGGCCGTCGGGGGGTCACTATACGGGAGAACTCCAACAGCGTCAAACCGAACCCGTGGGGGCGGTTGTTTTTACCCTCCGACACACCGGCCGGAGCGGGCAGTCGGGGCAGCGCGGGACGCGCGCCACACAAATGGTTGCGCCCACATCCATAATGGCTTGATTAAAGATATGCGCCTGGCCCTTGGGGGTCACCTGCCGGGCCACCGTCCACAGGAAGCGGGGCGTACGCTGCTGGGGGGTCAGGCCAAAAAACCGCCCCAGGACACGCGCCGCGTTGGTATCAAGAATGGCGGCATCCTTGTGGAAAGCGAAGCTTGAGACCGCCCCCGCGGTATACGGGCCAACGCCAGGCAATTTCGTCAGATCTTCCGGATCGCGAGGAAACTTGCCCCTATGCTGGGTGACAATCTGTTGCGTCGCTTTCTGCAGATTGCGGGCCCGAGCGTAGTACCCTAAACCGTCCCAGACTTCACGCACTTGGGGCTCTTGCGCTTTCGCCAGGTCCTGAGCCGTCGGATATTTCTGCAAGAATTTCTCGTAATAGAGCAAGGCCCGTTGGACTTGGGTTTGTTGCAGCATGACCTCAGACACCAAAATCGCATAGGGATCACGTGTCCGTCGCCAGGGAAGATCACGTCCATGCTTTTTATACCAGGCAATAAGGCGGCGTTGGAACGCCCGGATTGTTGCCGGGTGCGCAATAGGCGTCCGCTGTTCACTCTGCTGCTTTTGGTAGGGCTTGGGTTTTGGCGCGCGCGACACTGTGGGGCTCTTGTGACAGAAACCGGGCGCTTGGGAAAGGGGGGAAAAGAGTCAACGTGCCAACATCTGCTGCATAGCTGCATAGCTGCATAGCTGTTGGAGGGCAGGCTTACTCTTTTTTCATCTTGACTCTGACGGGGAGAGCCACTAAGGTAGCGCGGCGCGTTATACGGAGGAGGCAACGCAGTCATGACGGGCCAGGAAAACTTAGAAAAAATGATTGCAAAGATCCTTCATCGCCACTGTGAGTTCGGCTGGGCTCACTACTATATCCCAAGCGAGAAATTCCCCAATTTAGTAGGAGAGTTACTCAAGGTCTTACAGCCGGCTGACGAAGCGGGGGAAGACGAACTTGTCAAACTTTTCCTTGAGTTGCGGCGGCATACCTCTGAGCAGGACCGCGTCGGCCAGATTCTCGCCAACTACCGGATTCTGAGACGGGGCGGAGCCTCTTCATAGCGCTGGTTTTCCACTGCGCCGCCGGCTGGCCTTTTCCATGTATTTCTTTGCTCTTTTCCGTGAGTCTCTTGGAGCAGGAAGCGGTGGCCGGAGGGATTTGACAGCCCACCATCAGACAGATAGTGCCTGTTCGATACCCGAGGTAGTGCATGAATGAACCACAGCGGACCCGCCAGGTTGTTGTCGGGCTCCTCTTTCTTTGTTTCCTCCTCTATTTTTTAGATCTCGGACGTATCCCTTTTTACAATTACGAAGAGTCAAAAGAAGCCCTGATCGTCTGGGAAATGGTGAACGGTGGGGGGTGGATTCTTCCCCTCCGGAACGGAGTCGAACAGCCGCTCAAACCGCCTCTGTTTCACTGGATTGGCGCCTTTTTCTCTCTGCTCAGCGGACACGTGAGTGAGTTTGCAGTCCGCTTCCCATCCGCCCTGTTTGCCACTGCAACGATCCTGGGTACGTTTTTCTTTGGACGCGCTATCTGGAATTGGCGCAGCGGACTCCTGGCTGCCTTGATCTTGGCCACCTCGCCGGAATGGGTGCGTTGGTCAATCAACGCGCGCAGCGACATGGTGCTGCTTTTCTTCCTCACGGCTACGCAGTTTTTCTTTTTTTGCGCCTTCCAAGAGCGGGCCACGCAACGGCGCACGCTGATCCTTTTCTACGGCAGCATCGGTTTTGCCGTCTTGGCCAAAGGACCGCTGGGGCTGCTGCTGCCCATTGTGGTTACAGGAACCTTTCTGTGGTGGACCAAGGATCTCGCATTTCTTCGCCGCATGCGTATCGGCCAAGGGATACTGATAGCGGGCTGTATTGCGGCGTCGTGGTACCTGCCGGCCCTCGTACAAGGCGGCGGAGAGTTTTTCCACCGCCAGATTCTGGATGAGAATGTGTTTCGGTTTTTCGCCAGCGAGCAAGGCGGACCGAGCCGAGAGCACACTCTGCTGTATTACTTTCCAACCCTCTTTGTCGGGATGCTGCCCTGGAGCCTTTTCTTTCCCGCGCTGGGGCTTGCACTCTACCGGACACGCGCCACCTGGCAGGAGAAGAAACGGCTCTATCTCCTGATCTGGGTGGGGGCTGAATTCCTCTTTCTTACCTTCGCTTCCGGGAAACGCAGTAATTACATTTTGCCTCTCTATCCTGCGCTGGCCTTGCTGCTGGGGACGTGGTGGCAAGAATTGATAGAAGGATCGCGAGCATTATCGCCCGTGATCAAACGAGTCGTCCGAGGCTGCGCGCTTGTTTTGTGCAGCGTGAGTGCACTCATGCTCATTGTGTTGGTCGCCCATGGGGTCGGCTTTGATCTGGATCATATGGTGTCCCCTTTCCTCCATCCTCGGGATCGTGCGAATTTGCCCATTATCGCGCAGAGTTTGCAAAGTCAGTTCCCTATCGTCTGTATTTGGATTGGACTGCTCGCCGGGGCAACCGGCTGGTACATCTGGGGGTTCAGTCAGGACCAATGGATCACGGTCTTTGCCGCGCTGACGGTTGCGATTTCGGCTTCGTTGTATTTTACGAATGCCCTTTTTCATCCCCTCCTGGCCCAAGAGCGAACGTATAAACCCTTTATGCTCGGCGTTCGTTCCATCGTGCAAGATGCACCGCTGTATTTTTACCAAGACGCCGCCGACTATGGTGCCATTTTCTACGCTGGACGCCGTATTCCTGATTACCCAGGCTTCAGACGGGGTGGAACGTCGAATGCTGACGCTGCGCAGTATCTGCTCGTCCGCGAGACGGACTGGCCGGAATTCTCAGAGAGACAGCCTCACTTTGAGCGCCTGGTAACGAGTGAAGGCAAGGGGCCGGACAAGAAACATCGCCTGGTGCTGGCCGCCCTGCTCTCCCGGCCTGAGCAAAATGAGGCAGCCGGGACAGCCGCGGTCCCGTCCGAATCCGAAGTGAATGGATTGCCTGAAACCTCAGTTGAAACCACGGACGAACCCGTGGACGAGAACTCTGCATCGTGAACATCCGCCCTCTGCGTGTTGTTCGGACTGTCGAGTAGAATCTGTTGCAACCCCGTATCCGCTTTGCCGGCTTTCTTCTCAGTCTTTTGTGTACGCTGGTCTTTGTCTGGGGCCTGGGCGACATCCCTTTTTACACCAAGGGGCAACCGCGTGAGGCGACCGTTATCTGGGAAATCTATCACCATGGCGACTGGATTCTGCCCTTGCGCAATGGCCATATCATTCCGTCCAAACCGCCGCTCTTTCATTGGCTTGGAACGCTGGTTGCGCTCGCCTTGGGTCAGGTGAGCGAATTCTCGATTCGCTTTCCTTCTGCTCTGTTAGCCCTCTTCGGTGTCCTCCTGACCTATCGGGTCGGCGCCGTCCTGTGGGGTGTTGAGGCTGGGCTGATTGCCGGTCTGACCCTGGCCACAAGCTTTGAGTGGGTCCGGGCCGCGACAACGGCCCGGGTGGATATGACGCTGACCTTTTTTATGGTCGCGGCCTTTTTCTCCTTTTGGTCCATGTACCGAAAGCAACGGGTAGATTGGACCGAAGCGCTCGGCTTCTTCTGCCTACTCGGGCTTGCGACCTTAGCCAAAGGACCCATAGGAGCCTTGCTGCCGGGCCTGGTAATCGGAGTATTCCTGGTCAGCAGACGCGACATTCTCTTTGTCCGCAACTTGCATCTCATCACTGGCGGACTCCTGTTCCTCATCGTCGCCGGATCATGGTACGCCCTGGCGCTGTGGCAGGGTGGCGAGGAGTTTTTTGAGAAGCAGATTATGAAAGAAAATGTGTTCCGGTTTGTTTCCAGCGGGTCGGCTGGGGCCGGACATGTGCATCCTTTCTATTATTTTATTCCGAACCTTTTTCTGGGTATGGCTCCGTGGAGCTTTTTCTTTCCGCCGTTGCTCTATTTTTTATACCAATGTCGCCAGCGCTGGGCAGAGAAGAACTTGACCTACCTGGTTGTCTGGATTGTCACGATTTTTCTGTTCTACTCGGCTTCGAGTAGTAAGCGTACTGTGTACATCCTGCCAATCTATCCGGCTATTGCTTTGCTGCTGGGTGCCTGGTGGCAAGAGCTCCGTCGAGGAGAGATCGACCTGCCGCAGGGCTTTCTTACTCTGATAAAGGCCGCCAGCTATGGATGCTGTGGTGCTGTCAGTCTGGCTGGTCTTGGAGTGATCGCTCACGCAAGCGGGCTTGATCCGCTCGGGCTGATTCGGCCATTTCTGCACCCGAAAGATCAGAGCAATCTACCCTTGTTCACGGGCATCGTTACTGACCACCCTGTGGCGTTTGCTCTGTGGTTTTTAGGCGTTGGTGGTGCAATGGTCTTGTTAGTCCGGGGTCTGCGTCGCCAGTCATGGGAGCGCGTATTCGGAGGGCTGGTGGTATTCGCTACGAGTATCTTTCTGCTCATCAACCACGTTATTCAGCCGACCATTGCCGCAGCTCGGACCTTTCGGCCATTTATGGGTCGCGTTGTTGAGCGGGTGAGGGAACAGCCCCTCTTCTTTTTTCGGAGCTTTGATAGCGGAGCCCTGTATTATGCGGACCGGCGCATCCCTTTCTATTTCCCGCCCACAACCCCGAAGCGCGGCTATTTCATCCTGCTCTGGGAAGAAGAGTGGGAACGCCTTCAGAATGGCGGTTTTGCGGACCGACTGCGCATCGTTGATACCAGCGAAGGCAGCGGACCCAAGGGCAATCACCGGCTCCATCTGGTTGAAATCCCGGCCCGCCTCGAACTCCCGTCCTGGGAAGACGACCTGAAGGGACTGATTCACAAGGACACGATGTGACCAGTGTCAGAAGCGGAGAATCTGACGCCGGTAGACGTTGGACCCTGAATCCGTTCAGGCTCCGTCCGTGGCCGTGAACAGAGCCAGCTGTCGCGCCTGGCCGGGCCGCCGAAAGGCTGCGGTTGACAGCTGGGGGAAGGGTCTATCCAGCCCAGCTTTGCGGCTCATCGCGGCAAACAGGTCATGAATCGACTCGGCCAACACCCCCTCCCCCCGCATCCGTGTCTTCCAGCGTGCGTCGTTCAGCTTTCCCTGCCGCATTGAGCGAATCCGGTTCAAGACCTTGTTTTTTCGTTCGGGATAGTAATCTTCCAGCCACTGGCTGAAGAGTTCGGCCACGCCATACGGCAGTCGCACAATGGTATGCCCGGCAAATCGGGCGCCCGCCTGGGCGGCAGCCTTGAGCAGAGCCGGGATCTCGTGGTCGGTCAGGCCGGGGATGATGGGGGCGATCATCACGCCGACCGGAATGCCCGCCTCGGCCAGAGCGGCAATAGCGGCCAAGCGACGCGCTGGAGTTGAGGCGCGTGGTTCGAGATGGCGGGCCAGCTCGGCGTTAAGCGTGGTCAGCGACACAGCTACCCAGGCGGCCCGATCTTCGGCCAGTTGAGCCAGGAGGTCACAGTCGCGGGTCACCAGGGCACTCTTGGTCACAATGCAGACCGGGTTGTGATAGGCGGCCAGCACCCTGAGACAGCCCCGGGTCAGCTCAAGCTGGCGCTCAACCGGCTGGTAGGCGTCGGTGATGCCGCTGAAAAAGATCGGCTGGGGCTGCCAGGCAGGCGCGGCCAGGGCTTTGTCCAGCAGGTGGGGCGCGTCCTGTTTGACCATCAGCTTCGTTTCAAAGTCCAGGCCGGCAGAGAATCCGAGCCACTCGTGGGTCGGACGGGCGTAACAATAGACGCAGCCGTGCTCACAGCCGCGGTAGGGGTTGAGGCTGACCCGAAAGCCGACATCGGGGCTGGTGTTGTAGCTGAGGATGGTCCGCGAGGGGTCGCGTAGGAGACGGGTTTTCGGGCCGGGCTGGTCTGGGTCGGCATCCGGCATATCAGGGTCGGGTTGATAGGCGATGGTCTCGAAGCGATTTGTCGGATTGTGGGGCGTGCCCCGCCCCTTGAGTCGGGTGGTAGGCTGTTGCATAGGACCGTCCATTCGACGAGAAGCTTAGCACTTTCGCTTTATTTTCGCTACCGAGGTGCTCGTATTCAGCATACGGTCAGATTAAGCAGAAGCCGCAGGCTGAGCCTAACACGCCGCCCCCTGTAACGGGCTTGGCCTGGTCCCGGAAGGCCAAAACTTGCGGAATAGATCGGCGTGATTTGGACTTGGTTCGTGTTGCTGAATCGAAGTTGTTTTATTCGTAGAACTCCTCGTGTTCCTCTTCAAGAATTTTATTTCCTTCCACAACGTTGGGATCGACCCCGTAGGTCCTGTAGCCTAACCGTTTGGCCTTCATCTTCACGGCGGCATAGCTCCGGCCCACCAGGTATTCAGTCAACAAAATCAAGTTGCCGAAGGGTTTTCCGACCTCGCGTTCCGCGCCTCTCTCCTGGTTTTCTCTTACGGATTCTCGTAGTAGTTTTATTTCTTTTTCCGTCCATCTTCTTCCGCCCATTAACACTCCACCGAGGAGAGATTAGCAAGAGAGAAACCACAGGAAGATCGTTTTTGATAATTGCCGCGTTCGTCAAAAGCCTTGCAGTTCAGGTCTCCCGCCTTCTCCAAGAAATCAAGACGCGCTTCGTGGCACCAATCATACCGATACTTCGTGGAGTACCAATCCCGTTCAAAAATATCCAACACATTTCTCTGCACCATCTGGCAAACTGGACTCTCACTGAGATACACCCCACGGCCAGAGGTTGCTTCACAACTGATGTCATTTCCACAACACCAATCTGCAGGGACATCACGCTTCCAGTCTGCCTGGAGATCGAGTGCAAGAGCCAATGAAGGACAGAGCAAAAATACACCAATGATGAAAGAAAACATTTCCGAGACTCCTTTCGGTTAGGGTTAAAACAACTTCGATGATGCTCATAGATGCTCATAGAAGCAGAAATTAAGCCGTGGATGGAAGAAAGTAACTTTCCAATATAAGCCAAGAGGCCAGCCGCTACTAAGCGCAGAGCCCGTAAGGAATGTCCTCTTTACGGGCTTTTTTTGTTTTTGGGGTCTGTTGTCATCATGCGAAACCTTTGGATCAGCCTGCATCTGTACGCGGCGGCGTTTTTTGCGCCGGCCCTGTTATTCGTCGCCGTTTCCGGGGGGCTCTATCTCGTTGGCATCAAGGGTACCGTGACCAGCACCCCGGTGGCCGTGCCCTCCGGTTTTGTCATTAATCCGGCTTCCGCTTCCCTTGAGGCCGACGTGCGAGCCCTGCTGCGCGATATCGGTATCACGCATGATTTTGAATACGTGAAGAAGAGCGGGAATACGCTGTACACCCGTCCGACCTCGCGTAATCACTATGAGATTTCGGTCACCGATGACTCTGTAACCGTGAAGCACAATGTCCCAGACCTGCAAAAACGTCTGATCGAACTCCACAAGGGGCACGGTCCGCTGTGGTTCAAGGATTTCCAGAAGATTCTGGCGGTTGGCGTATTGTTTATTGTCTTCAGCGGGTTATGGCTGGGGCTGTCTAGCGCGGGGCTGCGGGCCAGAACCATCGCCACCAGTGTCGTCGGTCTGGCCGTTTGTCTGATTCTGGCCTTTGTCGTGTAGGTGAGTCGGGCTAGATTGGTTCGTGACGGACTGAGAAGGGTCGCCTATTTGAGGTGCGAAACCGGGTAAGGAGATGATACGTGGCAGTTCAATGCCCAAGACTGATTGCCAAGGAAGCGGTAGCGCTCGTCGCCGGCTGCCTTCTATGGACAAGCGCTGGCCCTGTGGTGCATGCACAAGACGAGGAACCACCTACATTGCTGGATAAGATCACGATATCCTCTTACGCCACCCGCAGCCCGCAACCGACGTTTGATGTCCCGGCGCTTATCTCTCAGGTAGAGACGGATGCTCCAGGCAACGCCCTGGCCGGTGATGTGGCGGATCTGCTGGAATTCACACCGGGCGTAGAAGTGGATAACGGCCCGCGGCGGAACGGACAGACGATCTCCATCCGTGGTTTTGACGATGAGGCGATCATTACGCTCATTGATGGTCGCCGCCAGAACTGCGAGAGGATGATGCATGGGATGCACCCTACGGTTCTGGAGCGCCGCTCACCACATGAGCGCCGTGTGCAGATTGTAGCGGGCGGGGCGCCCAAGGACCGGAGCCCAGGGGCGCACGCCGCAGGCGGAAGTCCAGGAGGGCTGAGCGCCGGCCCTCCTCGGACGCTACACTACGGTGTAATTTGTTCTAGCCGCAGGCGTAACCCGACAGCTCGTCCTTGTCGGATTACGCTCCGCTAATCCGACCTACTTACGCAATTGCTTTTCGAGCTTCGAGCGAGATGTTTCCGGTCCGTGTCGCCGGGCGATTACGCGTCGAGTAAGCGCCGGCTCAAAAGGGTGCGCATATCCCTGCGGCCATCCACAATCAGATAGACATAGACCCTTTTGGCCTGAATGCGGTAAATGATGCGGTAGGGTTTGAAGAATATCTCTCTATACTCCCGCATGCCGAGCTTGAGCAGCTCGCTTGGATACGAGCCGCGCTGCGGCATGGCGCACAGGCTGAGAAACGTCTCTTCTATCTTGCGCAGAACGTCCTCAGCCACCTGCGGTGAGTTGGCAGCCGTCAGGTAATCGTCGATTTTCTCAAGGTCGCGCAAGGCGTCATCGGTCAGAAAAACCGTGTATTTCATACACGCTGTTTCCGTCGCCGACGAATATGACGGATGGACGAT
Source organism: Binatia bacterium (assembly GCA_963664395.2). GTDB lineage: Bacteria > Desulfobacterota > Binatia > Bin18 > Bin18 > Bin18. The sequence goes on from OY761159.2 coordinate 2,940,671, forward strand.
TCCAGGGAGGTCACCTTTTTCTGTTCGATCTGACTATTGCCGAGCGCCAGGATTTTGAGCAGAGCGAGCGTTTCCTCGGTCAGTTCGTAGCTTTCAATGTCCTGCACCACGAGCTTGGCTTCGCCATTCTGCGTGATGATCATGGGTTGCTTGTGCTCGTTCAGTTGGCGAACGATGTCGGCGGTATGAGCCTTGAGGTAGCTGATGGGCTTTATCTGCGAAGACAGATTCATGGTAGAGTCCTTGGCGGCCGGCGTTAGGAACGTCCGAATATGGTCTGAATTCAGTCTTTTTGTCAAGACTTGTCCGCCACCCGCACGCTGTGAGCAACAAAAAGGGCGGGTACTTGGTACCCGCCCTTAAATGCGTACCAGTACAAACGCCGGCTAGACCAGCAGCGGGGCGATCACCAGCGCCACGACCGACATCAGCTTGATCAGAATGTTCAGCGACGGGCCGGAGGTGTCTTTGAGCGGGTCGCCGACCGTGTCGCCGACCACCGCGGCTTTGTGGGCTTCCGAGCCTTTGCCCTCACCCTCGATACCGCCCTGTTCAATCGCTTTCTTCGCATTGTCCCAGACGCCGCCGGCATTGGCCATGAAAAGAGCAAGCAGAACGCCTGTTACCGTTGCGCCGGCCAGCATGCCGCCCAGGGTCGCCGCGCCGAGAGCCAGACCCACCACGACCGGAGCGATAACCGCGGTCAGACCGGGGAGAATCATTTCCTTGAGCGCCGCCGCGGTTGAAATGTCCACACAGCGGGCCGCGTCCGGTCTGACGCCTTCCTTGCCTTCAAGCAGGCCGGGGATTTCGCGGAACTGGCGCCGGATTTCATCCACCATCCGTCCGGCTGCACGTCCGACAGCCGTCATGGTCAGGGCGCCAATGAGGAACGGCAGAATGCCGCCAAGGAGGAGGCCAATCATCACCAGGGGATCAGTCACAAGGATTTGCAGAGGTTCCAGATTGGCCGCCAGTCGGCTTTGGTCAACGGTTTGGGTAAATGCTGCGAACAGGGCGAGTGCGGTGAGCGCAGCAGAACCAATGGCAAAACCCTTGCCGATAGCGGCAGTTGTATTGCCCAACGCATCTAATCCATCAGTGATCTTGCGGACTTCGGGACCGAGTTGGGCCATTTCGGAAATACCGCCGGCATTGTCTGCAATCGGGCCGTAGGCGTCCACAGTCATCGTCACGCCGACGGTGGCCAACATGCCGACTCCGGCAATCCCAATGCCATACAGGCCGGCAAAGTGGTTGGCAATAAAGATGGCGAGGCATATCGCCAGGACGGGCAGGGCACAGCTTTCCAAGCCGACTGCCAGACCATGGATGATATTTGTGGCGGAGCCGGTCTTGCTGGCCTCAGCAACCCGGGTCACTGGTGCAGCCGAGGTATAATATTCCGTGATCAGACCAATCCCGATTCCTACGATGCAGCCAGCCGTAACGGCCCAGAAAATTCCAGTCGCGACAGGGAAGACGAGAACAAGAATGAGTGCTGCCACAATGAACACTCCGGCCGCAATAAAGGTTGAATACCGAAGCGCATTCTGTGGCCCTGAGTTTTTCAGGGCCTTCATTGAGAAGATGCCGAGAAAGGAGGCCAGGAGGCCAACGGCTGCCATACTCAGGGGCAGGGCCATTAAAGCGCTCCGTAACGTGTCTTCTGCAACGCCTTCATTCCCCAGCGCTGTTAATGACATTCCGTGGGCTGTGGCGCCAATCGCGATGGTCGCGATAATCGACCCGACATAGGATTCGAAAATATCCGCACCCATGCCGGCCACGTCACCAACGTTGTCGCCCACGTTGTCAGCAATGACACCAGGGTTGCGCGGGTCGTCCTCGGGAATACCGGCCTCAATTTTTCCGACCAGGTCACTGCCGACATCAGCAGCTTTGGTGTAAATGCCACCGCCGACCCGAGCAAACAGCGCAATGGAGCTGGCACCCATGGCAAAACCACTGATATATCTTGAGGTTCCCGGGTCGGAGTACAAGCCAAGAAAAATACCCACACCAAGCAAACCCAGGCTTGCGACTGCGAGGCCCATCACCGCGCCACCATTGAAAGCGACCAGCAGAGCGGCCCCTTCGCCTTCTGCCATGGCCGCCTGTGAAGTACGGACATTCGCCTTTGTGGCCGACTGCATACCCAGATAGCCGGCCAGCACGGAACAACTCGCACCAGCAAGAAAGGCAACGCCTGTTTCAACAGCGACTTTCCAAACCAGCAGGCCAAAGACAACTAAGACAAAGATGCTCAAAATCTGGTATTCACGCTTGAGGAAGGCCATTGCGCCTTCATAGATAGAATCGGCAATCTCCTGCATGCGTTCATTACCGGCAGGTTGCCTGGAGACCGACCTAAAGATATTGAACGCCACGGCGAGCCCGACAAGGCCGAGAACCACCGCAATCGCGGAATTGTATATCATTTTTCTCTTTTCCTCCTCGCACCTAGGAATACTGGATTGCTGCCCTCCACGGGGCATGGACGCACGAGGGCCACACCCGGAGCGACACGCGGGGAAGATAAACGCTTCTGCGAAAAGAGTAAAGGGCCGCACGTATGAAAAACGTGTGACAAAGAGATCAGAAATGCTGATGCAAACCAGAAAATATCTATCAGGTGGCCTTCTTTACTCTCTCATCCGGCTGCCAGGTCAGGCGCGGTTTGCTCTGTAGATGCCTGCTTTCGAGCCGGATGAAACTCTCCCTTCGGATAGCGTGAAGGAGACGGCGATGCGACCGGTGCGGGATGTTTCAAAAGAAGAGAATTACCGCGTCCAGGTGATTGGGCCGGGGATGACAGATCTGGCTACATCTTCCGCAAACGTCCCTCGGGATCGACCCGGGTGCGCAGCACGTGCAGCTCTTCCTGGGTTGGCGTTGGGGTGGTTGGGGTCTGGCGTGGCATTTTGAGGGCAAAGCCGGTTTTGGATCGGACCTCTTCTTCCGTCACACCTGGATGTAATGAGTGCAGCCGCATATGCTTATCTTCTTCGTCAAAATCCATGACGCACAGCGGGGTGACACAATACTTGGGTCCTCCGCCGGGCAGCCCCAGTTTCTTGCGGGCATCCGCCCCGCCGTCGCCCCAGCCATAGGTGCTCATATAATCGCAGCGCTCAACCAGAATTCGCGGCGAGTGGGCATTAAGGACGATATAATAGCGGCCCACGTGGGTGCTGAGTGTCGGCGTCCCAACCGAACCTGGGCCACGAAAGCGGAGTGTGGCATAGTCCGGCCCCACGCCGATCAGGTTGGTATTGCCGTGCGGGTCAACCTGGACCCCGCCAATAAAAAAGACGCGCTTATGCCAGTGCTTGACATCCTCGAAACGATGGCCCGTATCGCTGAACGACTCAGCCCAGCGCACCACCCGGCTATCCCAGGCAAAGGCCGGCATGGGGAGCGTATGCCGGTCAGCCACATTCATGCGGGTCCCAAAGAAAATCAATTCCATATTGGGACCGTGCAGCAGATGGGCCAGGCGCACCGCGGCTTCAACAATGGGCATGGCCACCCCGACCATTAAATGTTCTGTGTCTTTCAAGTCGCGGGCAAGAAAAACGGCCATAAGCTCTTGAGCGGAAACATCTTGGGCAGAAACATCGCTCGGCATAGTTTTTTCCTTGGGGGTTTAATTAGTACTCGTGCAGTTCCAGCAGCCGCCGGATACCGATCTGTTCCAGATAGTCGGCATGGGTTTCCGGCCCTTGGCAGTAGCGGGCGAAATACGCGTGCAGGGCTTCGGGGTCGCCTTTGGCCGCAGCCGTTGAGGCGTCCAGATAGCCTTTGAGATGGGCGTTGTCCTGGATGTAATAGCCCCGGCTATAGAACGGATGGGCGCCGTAGGGGACGCGCACGATGGCATCGGCGCCGGCAATCGTTGTCGCCCACGGGTCCTTGCGGATTTCCTCGTTGGCCACGATTTTTTCCACCTGGACAATGGTGTGGTCCGCGGCGCGCTGCATAAACAGATCAATCCAGCCCGGTCCGCCAACGTGCTGGACATTGCCATACGCGTCAGAAACGGCCGCGTGTAAAATTGTCACGTCGGGCTTGATTGGCGGGACGGCCAGCAAGGTCTCGCCCTGAATCGGGTCGGTAAAGACCTTGAGGTCCGGGTTGACTTCGGGCAGGGAAGTCCCGACGCCGCCGCGCCACGGCAGGAAGGGCAGGCCCTGGGCCGCCGCCTGGAGGCCCGAGGTCAGGATGCCTTCTTCACATTCCCAGACTTCGATTTCGCCGCGCTCTGCCGCGCGGCGAAAGGCCGGTGCGACTGGCACCCCAAAACCTCCACCGGCGTAATAACTGACCACTTTTTTGACGCAACCGGCGGCAATGAGCATGTCCAATGACAGGCCGACATCAACAACGGTCAGGTCCTTCAGGCCGCGCCGGATTATCTGATGCACAAGGGCCATCGGGGTAGGGGAGCCTACGGCAATCGTCATGCCGTCTTCGATCCGGCTGGCTGCTTCAACTTCATCAATAACGTGAGAGGTGCGTGATTCCACGAGTATTCCTTCCCTTCGACTAGGCTCAGGACAGGCCTGATGCTTGATATACGCCCGTGTGTACTCCCTTGGCAATGGTCTACGAAGGGTTGTGATTTACGGACAGACCCTGGTGGGTTACACTTAGTGACCAAGGTCAGGCCGCTTGCAGGCCGCGGGTGAATAGGAGGAATGCACTATGGCAAAGACCGTACGGGACATTATGAGCGCCGAGGTGACCACGCTGGGCCGGAACGACACGCTGCTGCTGGCAAAGGATATCATGAACCTGGGCCGCGTCCGGCACTTTCCGGTCGTCGAGGACGACGAACTGGTCGGGGTGGTCAGTCAGCGCGATCTGTACCGGGCCTCGCTCGGTACGGTCATGCAATATGGAGAAAAGGCCCAGCGCGCCTTTCTGGAAAGCGTCGCGGTCAAGGAGGTCATGGCCGATCCGATTTCCATCAGCCCGGACGCAACGGTCCGGGACGCCGCCCGGCTGATGATGGAGCACAAAATTGGCTGCCTGCCCGTGTTGGAGGACAGCCGGCTGGTCGGCATTGTGACCGAGACCGATATGCTGCAAGTCGTGGTGGATATGGCCTGAGGGCTACCGTGTTGCACCCGGTGCGACAGAACGACACTACCGGAGGAAGCGATCACAACCGCAAGGAGGAGACCGCATGGAAGACAAAGACCGTCTGGGAACCAAGCTGCAACAAAAGGAGCGGGCCGAGGAAAGCCACTACTTTGCAGAGCGCGACCGTGAGTTGATCGGCAAGCTGAAGGGGCAACGCGAGGCCGAGCACGAGGCCACGGTGCGTGAGCTGGCCCTGAACCGCTGCCCCAGGTGCGGGGTGCGGCTGACCACGCGGCTGATCGACGAGGTCGAGATCGACGAATGCGATCAGTGTCAGGGCATGTGGCTCGACAAGGGCGAACTGGAAGCCATGTCCAAGCAGAAGGGCAGTCACTGGGTCAAGCAGTTCTTCGACGGCATGGGCCATATCCTGACCGGCCCCAAAAGCTAGCCGACTAGGAGAGTCCGACGCTCACCCCTACGAACCAATACCGGCCCAGGCCGTCATACAGGCCGGGGAAGGTGTTGCCGTTGCCGGCGAAAGAGGGCCCTGCCGCGTTGCCCGCCAGCGGCGGGGCCTTGTCGAACAGGTTGTTCACGCCGACGCGCAGGCTGGTGTATTCATTGTAATTCCAGATAGCGGCCAGGTCGAAGTAGTGCCGCGCCCCGAGATCGACCTGGGTGGAGTTGAGATCTTCGACGCCGCCGATGTAGCGCCACATGAGACTGGGCCGCAGCCCCCACGGTGTCACCCAGGTGGCGCGCAGATTGTTCCGAATATCCGGGGTCGGAAAACCGCAGGTGGCCCCCCAGTTGCCGGCGCAGTCTACCTTGCGCGCCCCTTGCAACTCCTGCTGGTCCCAGGTGGAGGTGATCGACAGGATGTCGCTGAAGCGCAGCCGCCCCCAGCGGCCCATTCCTATGACACTAAGCGGGAGGTCATAGCCGACGGTGAGGTCGTAGCCCTGCACTTCCTCGATGGCCAGGTTGTCCAGCAGGGACACGATGCGACCGCTGTTGTCGATGTCGGAGCCCAGCCACAGGTCGCCGCTCCGCCCGCGTCTGACCTTGGCGCACTGCGAGGCGTTGCCGTCCAGACATTCGTTGAGGATGAACTCCGGCGTCAGGGTGCTGATGCCTTTGCTGATCTCGATCGAATAATAGTCCAGGCTGAGGTTGAAGCCGGGGATAAAGCCGGGCGTCCACACCAGGCCGAAGGAGTAGGTATCCGATTCCTCCGGTGCCAGGTCAGGGTTGCCGCCTTGCAGAAAATTGTACTGGGCCGCCGGGGAATTTTCGATGTTACCGAACTGGCTCGCGGTCACGCCGCTGCGGGCGCAGTCCTCAAGGCTGCGGCCCTCGGCCGTCCTGCCGTTGGCGACAGGCCCGGCACACGGGTCGGCGTTCATCTCGAACAGATTGAAGCCCTGCGGCAGGAAGCGTTCCCGCATACTCGGTCCGCGAATCGCCCGCTGGAAACTGGCCCGCAGTCTGAGGTCGGCATTAATGGCCCAGCCCGCGCGGACCCCAAAGGTATTGGTCTGCTCGCCGTAATCGTAGTCGGAATAGCGATAGCCCCCATCCAGACCGAGTTCTTCCACAAAGCGTACGCCGTCGATCAGCGGGAGGCCGGCTTCGATGAAAAACTCCGTCACGTCGGACCCGCCGCTGACGGGTTGGCTGGCGCCGCCCTGGCCGGCTCCATCGCCGCTGCGGTAGGCTTGGTCGGGTTTGAATTTGAGATTGTCGTCGCGGTATTCGCCGCCCAAGACCACGTCCACGCCCGTAGTGGCGAATGGCGACCGGATGCCATAATCGCCGAGATGACCGGCGATATAGCCCGACACGACCGTCTGGTCGGTCGCTCCGCGGGCGGACAGGGGCAGCGTCAGGTAGTCGGTCATCTCCTGGGTCACCGCGCCCTCCCGAAAGATGTTCCAGGGGACGCAGTTCGGGTCGGAACCATCCAGCACGGAACGGCAGACAACTCGACCGGTTGCCGGGTCGTGCACCGCGTCCAGCGCCCGCCCGATGCGGGTAATCGACAGGTCGTTCAGATAGGTGTTCCGCATGCGGACCTCGGAGTATTGGTAGTGCAGGTCGTAGCGCCAGGTATCATTAGAGGTCGCCGCGCAGACCGAACACGCCCCGATAGGAGGTGTGGTGCAGGTCGTTTTGCCGGTTGCCGCCCTCCACATTCCGGCGGCCGATAAAGACCTGCTGGCTGTCATCTCGCGTCAATCCATACGCGCCGCACAAGGCTTCAAACTGTTGCTGGGACAGGAATGGATTGCCGCAGCCCAGCGTATCGGTCACAAAAAACGCGCCCGAGGGGGCGATCTGGGCTACCGAGCGATTGTCCATGAACATGAACTCGGTGTAGGCCTCGACCCGGTCGTGCAGGTCGTAGTGGGCAAACAGGCCGGCGGTCCAGCGCCGGTCGGGGCGCTGGAAATAGTTCGATGGAGCGTAGTTGAACAGGGTCCCGCGGCGGGGCACGAAGCGGTCGCCCTCCACCTTATAGTCAAAGCTCTCCAGACCCCGACCTCGCAGCACGCCGAAGTCGGAAAAGGTGCCCTGCGGCTGGGTGGCCGAGCCGGAGCACTCGGTCAGGTCGTTGCTCAGGGCACACGAGCTGTAATCGCGGTCGGCCTGGAGCACCGGGTCGATATCGCGGTAGGTGCCGTAGACCGTGACGTTACCGCGCTCCAGGTTTTTGCCCATGATCAGCGAGACATTCGAGATATCGCCGTCGGATGTTGAGCCCTTGGCGACCTCATAGCCGGCATCTTGGACAATCCGCTGCCACCTGTCGTTGCCGTTGTCGTGCTGGTATTGGCTGAACTGGTAATCCAGCTTGATGCCCTCGAAATCGTCAACCATCAGAAAGTTGACCACACCGGCGACCGCGTCGGAGCCGTAGGTGGCCGAGGAGCCGCCGGTCAGCACCTCAACGCTCTTGATCAGCGCGCCCGGAATCTGGTTGATATCGGCGCCGACTCCTCCTTGCAGCGGCGAGCCGGCCGGCAGGCGGCGGCCGTTGACCAACACCAGGGTGCGTTCCGCGCCCAGGTTGCGCAGATTCAGGGTCGCGGTGCCGGTAGCGCCGTAGGCCTGACTGGCGTTCTGGGCGGAGTACACCTGCGGCAGGGTGCGCAGCATATCCTCCACCCGGGTGGTGCCCTGGAAGGACAGGTCTTCGGCCTCAATCTGGATGACCGGGCTGGAGCTGACCAGATTTGCCCTTTGGATACGTGAGCCGGTCACGACTATCGCTTCCAACTCTGACGGCTCTTGGCGCGCTTCAGCCTCCGGCAGTGCGGCGCTCGGCTGCTCGGCATCTGCGTCCTGGGCACGGGCCGGTGCGGCAGTCAGCAGCAATGCCACCACGACCCCTTTCCATAGCAAAGTTCTTTTTGCCATGAGAACTCCTTTGTTGCCGCCCGAAGCGCCGGGTCAGGAGAGGCCGACACTCATGCCGACGAACCAGTAGCGGCCCAGGGCATCGTACAGGCCGGGGAAGGTGTTGCCACCTCTGCCGGCTTCACCGACGAGCGGCGGTTCCTTGTCAAACAGGTTGCGGATGCCGATACGCAGGCTGGCGTACTGGTTGACCTCCCAGATCATCGACAGGTCGAAATAGTGCCGGTCATTCACCGGGATGGGGCGATCCGGGTCGGTCTCCGTGCTGGTACTGATGTAGCGCCACATCAGGCTGGGTTGCAGCCCCCAGGGGCTCAGCCAGGTGGTCCGCATAATATTGCGGATTCTCGGGGTCGGGGTGCCGCATGAATAGCCCCAACTGCCCGCGCAGGCGATCTTCGGAATATCATCCGTTGCCTTCAGCGTATATGTATCGAGAAATGAAAGCCGGTTCGTCAAGTTGACAGAGCCGTAGCGACCAAGACTGAGCATATAGTCCACGCTGAAGTCATAGCCGCGGACGTTGGCGATGGCCAGGTTTTCCAGCACAGCCTGAACATGGCCGGTCGTCTCGATTGTGTTGGAAGACAGCCACAGGTCGCCGCCCGGCCCACGATTGACCTTGTCGCACTGCGAGGTTTTGCCGTCCAGGCAGCGGTTCAGGACAAACTCGGGTGACAGGGCGCCGACACCACCCTTGAGTTCGATGGCGTAGTAATCCACGCCGAAGGTGAGACCCTCAAGAAAGCCGGGCGTCCAGGTCAGGCCAAACGAATAGGTATCCGCATCTTCGGGAAGCAGGTCAGGGTTGCCGCCGATCAGAAAGTTGTACTGACCGGCTGGTGAGTCGGGGATATTGCCGAACTGCTGGGCGGTCACCCCGCTGCGGGCGCACTCCTCAAGGGTGCGGCCGGCAGCGGTTTTACCGTCAACCACCGCGCCGGCACACGGGTCGGACGACATATAGATCAAGCCCAGCCGCTGCGGCAGGAACTGTTCCCGGATGCTCGGGGCGCGCACCGCCCGCTGATAGCTGCCGCGCAGGCTGAGGTCGTGGTTGATGGCCCAGCCGGCCCGCACGCCGTAGGTATCGGTCTGTACGCCGTACCAGGAAGAACGATAGCCCCCATTCAGGATCAGTTGGCGCACGAACGGAACGTCTTCGATGAGAGGAATACCGACTTCAAAGAAAACCGCTGGCACGTCGAACCCACCCTTGAGGGGCTTGGGTGCGCCGCCCACGCCGGTCCCGTCTCCGCTCTGGGTCACCCGGTCGGGCTTGTAGTTCAGATTTTCCTCGCGCCATTCACTGCCCAGCGCGATATCGAGGCCGGTGGTGGCGAACGGCGACACCAGACCGTAGCGGCCGAGATTGGCCGCGATATGGCCGGACATCACATGCTGGTTCGTGCTGCCGCGGGTCGTGCGTGTTTGTGTCAGGTAATCGGTCATGTCTTTGGTGACCGCGCCGTCCTCGAAGATGTTCCAGGCCACACAGTTCGGGTCGGCACCGCTCAGCGCCGAGCGGCAGGCGATGTCTCCGGTCGCGGGGTCGTAGACCGCATCAAGGGCGCGGTTGACCCGGCTGGCCGACATGCCGTTCACGAATTTGCTCAGCGCGCGCACCTCGGCGTATTGGTAAGACAGATTGTAGCGCCAGACATCGGCAATCTCGCCCCGCAGCCCGAACACGCCGCGATACGAGGTGTGGTGCAGATAATCCTTGCGATTACCGCTCTCGACGCTGCGCCGGCCGATATACACATTCTGGATATCCTCTTGCGTCAAGCCGTACTGGCCACACAGGGCCTGAAACTGCTGATCGGACAGAAACGCATTGCCGCAGTGCAGATCCCTCTGCCTGAAGAACGAGCCCGAGGGAGCAATCTGGGCGGTGGTGCGGTCGTCCATGAACATCAGTTCGGTATAGGCCTCGACGTATTTGTGCAGGTCGTAATGAGCAAAGGCGCCGGCGGTCCAGCGCGTATCGGGCCGTTGAAAGTGATTCGGGGGCGCGTAGTTGTAGGGGCGACCGTCCCAGTTCGTGAACTTGTCTCCCTCGACCTGATAGAAGAACGGCGGCCCCGGATTATATCCGGGCCTGACCTTGCGGGTGCCGAAGTCGGCAAACAGGCCCTTGGGTATCGTGCCCGAGCCGATACACTCGTCAAGACCGGGTGTCAAATCGCAACTGGAGTGATCCCGGTCGCCCAGGAAAACCTCTCCGCCGTCACGCCAAGTCGCGTAGGCGGTGATGTTGCCGCGATTGCCCAGGTTTTTGCCCAGGATGAGCGAGACGTTGGACAGCTCGCCGTCCGCGGTGGAGTCGTCGGCAACGCTATAGCCCTGGCTGGAGATCAGTTTTTTCAGGGCGCGATTGTCATTATCGTGCTGATGCTGACTGAACTGATAATCCAGCTTGATACCCTCGAAATCGTCGATCAGGATGAAGTTGATCACCCCGGCGACCGCATCCGAACCATAGGTCACCGAGGAGCCGCCGGTCAGGACATCGACGCGCTTGAGCAGCGCGCCCGGAATCTGGTTGATATCCTCGTTGCCGGTCCCCCCCCAAGGCGAGCCGGCCGGCATGCGGCGGCCGTTGATCAGCACCAGGGTGCGCGATGAGCCCAGGTGGCGCAGATTCAGGGTTGAGATCCCGCTGGCGCCGTTGGCGTTGGAGGCATCCTGACCGCCGGTAAACACCGAGGGCAGGGAGCGCACCAGCTCTTCCACCCGGACGGTCCCCTGGTGCAGCAGCTCTTCGGCATCAATGCTGACGATCGGGCCGAGCTCGACCCGGTCGGCCGCCTGCTGGAGCCGCGAACCGGTGGTCACGATCATCTCTTCCAGGGCCTCCAGTTTCTGTGGCTCTTTGTCGGCTTCGGCCTCAGGCCGTGCGCTAGCTTCGGCTTGCGGCTGTTCAGTTCCCGGCGGATCGGCGTCGGCTGCGCCGGCCGGTACGGCGGCGAAGGTGATGAGTAATGCTGTTGCTATGGCTCCGGCGAGCTTCAGCCGTACCTCGGTATAGGTGATTACATTCATTCACGCGCATGTAGGCCACCAATGGATATTTGTCAATCACGGAGGAGGGTTCGATGAATTGAGCGCCTCCGACTTGGCAATCTTGGTGATTGCCGCATTGGAGAATTGCGCATGAAAACCCAATAATTCCCCGTCCTTACCGCACCGCGCCTCACGGCGCAGTTCGACCCAGGTCGTGAGGGCCATCCCGATGAGGACCAGGGTGAACGGGAAGCCCGCCGCGAGCGCTGCGGTCTGCAATGCCTGTAGACCGCCACCGAGCAGGAGGGCAATGGCGACCAGCCCTTCGAGCACGCACCAGAACAGGCAGCGCCCAACCGGAGCGTTGAAATTGCCGCCGGCGGTGATGGTCGCGACGACCAGCGAGCCGGAGTCCGATGAGGTGACGAAGAAGATGACGATCAGGACGAGAGCGACGACCGAAAGCGGACCTGTCAGCGGCAGGGGTTCGAGCATTTTGAACAGCGCCAACTCCGGTGTCCAGGCGGTCACGGTATCGATCACGCCGGTGTAGCCGTCGGTGAGATATTGGTGGACGGCGGTCCCGCCAAAAGCACTCATCCACAACAAACCGAACAGCGTCGGCAGGAGGAGGACGCACAATAGGAACTCGCGGACTGTCCGGCCCCTGGAAATGCGGGCGATGAAAATACCGACGAACGGTGCCCAGGCCAGCCACCAGGCCAGGTAGAAGGTGGTCCAGTCGTGCAGGAAGGCGGTGTCCTGTCGGCCGACCCAGTTGCTGAGCGGCACAATTTCGGTCAGGTAGGTGCCCAGCCCGCTGAAGAAACCGGCCCAGATATAGAGGGTCGGTCCGATCCCGATAATGCACACCAGCAGCCCCACCGCCAGAATCGCGTTCAACTCGCTGAGACGCTTGATGCCGACATTGATCCCGGTCAGCACCGAGCCTGTCGCCACGGCGGTGATCAGCACAATGAGCACCACCCTGGTGAGGTCGGTGGCCGGAATCCCGAACAGATAATTGAGACCGCCCGTCACCTGATTGGCACCCAGGCCGAGCGAGGTAGCAAGCCCGAACACGGTCGTAAAGACGGCCAGCGTATCAATCAGGTGGCCGGCCCAGCCCCAGATGCGGTCACCGAGCAGGGGATAGAAGGCCGAGCGAATAGTGAGCGGCAGGCCCCGGTTATAGCTGAAGAAGGCCAGGGCGAGGCCCACAAGCGCGTAGATGGCCCAACCGTGCAGACCCCAGTGAAAAGTCGCCGCGGCGATGCCGAGGGCGCGAGCCGTCTCGGGGTCGGCGGCATTAATACCGAGCGGGGGATGCAGAAAGTGTTGGACCGGCTCCAGCACCCCGAAGAACATCAGCCCAATGCCTATGCCGGCGGCAAAGAGCATCGCCAACCAACTGACAGAGGAGTACTCCGGGACGGCCTCTCGTCCGCCGAGCCGCACCTTGCCGAGCGGGGAGACAGCCAGACACAGGCAGAACAGCAGGACAAAGTTGGCGGTGAGCAGGAACAGCCAGTCGAACTGAGTGGTGAGCCAGATCCGAATACCCCCAAAGACCAGTGTCGCTCTTTCCGGGAACAGCAGCGTGCCGAGGACAAAGACGATGATGGTGAGTGCGGAAACCGGGAAGACCGCCTTGTCGATATCCGGACCCGATATCCGGGTATTGCTCCGCCCGCTCCCGTAGCCGGGTCCGTCGTCCTGCCGCGCGTGTTGGTCCACTTGGCTCATGCCTTCCTCCCCCCGCTACGGATTTGGCGCTCAGATTGTAACTCTTCAGACGGCGCATTGATATGCGCAGGGCGGAAGAGGCTTGTCACGGCAGGAGGCGCAGGCCGATATACACCAGGGTGAAGACCGTCAGAAAGACGATTCCAGTGTCAGGTTGTGGATTGCGGACAGACCTTGGTGAGTTACACTCGCCTGCTCTGCGTCCGATATCTCCCCGTCGTTGTGGATTGCGGACAGACCTTGGTGAGTTACACTGTTCAGCGCCCGCACCTTACACCGGCAGTTGTTGTGGATTGCGGACAGACCTTGGTGAGTTACACTACTCGTACAGGAGATAGCGACCAGCCACGGGTTGTGGATTGCGGACAGACCTTGGTGAGTTACACTGCCTGACCGCGCACACCGGCACGTCTGAATGTTGTGGATTGCGGACAGACCTTGGTGAGTTACACTAGGAAACCATACGAGGCTGAGCGAATCCCGTTGTGGATTGCGGACAGACCTTGGTGAGTTACACTTATCGAAGAAACGATGAACGCACGCGCTGCGTTGTGGATTGCGGACAGTCCTTGGTGAGTTACACTGTCCCCGACGCAACCTGCTGGAATCGTGGCGATTTCGCCCTCCAGATTGATTACAAAAGTTCAATCCGGAGGGGCGCGGGCTCAGGAGGCTTGCGCTTTTTCCCATAGAAAACCTGGATTCTGCCAAACTGTTTGTCGGTAATCTTGATAAGCTGCCTCACTGATATCAACGCTTCGCTTAATCATTTCGCAACTTCCCGATGGCATTCACAAGATGTTTTTTCATCGCGTAATCGTGCATCAACGGCGATACGGCCTTCTCCAGTTGTTCTGCACTATTCTTCCCAGCCGCTACAGTGTGGTGTTGGAGCCCAACTCTACTATTGGTGTACTCAAGTTTTTGGACTCGGTAGAACTGCCTCTCACCGTCTACTTCAACGCTGACCAAGTCGTTGATATGTAACGCCATCACGAATTCATACGCTTCGCCGTGGTCGGTCTGAATGACCGGACGTTTCGAGCCGTTGATCCCTCTGGCGCGGTGGGCGGCTTCCATCGCGGTGACAAATCTCCCTTCATACTTTCCGGTTGCTTGGTGACGGATAATTTCGGCATGATGTGTATTGCCATACGCCATCCACCTGAACACCTTCCCCTGACGGTCACGTACCCCGAACTTGGTTTTTTTCAGGGTGTCCAAATCGAGGACTTTTAACTGCCGGACCCGGACCCTCTTGATGGGAGTCGTACCATTCTTGTGAACGACCCTCTTGTCGTCTGCGAAAGCCTGTTTTGGATCATTATCATGGTTCTCCAGATGCGCTCGGACCTGCTGCCGGACCACGGGATCGATAATTTTGTCAACCCACGTGACCTTGAAATCCGTATTCAGGACTTGGCGATAGACTGTTCCCGGTCCGTCAACACCGTTGCCCGCGATGAACCCGACTCCCGTTTCTTCGTGTAATGCGCCGCTGATCTTCCGTTGCGGGACGTGAGAGACAATCAGCGCTTGGAGTTGGTTGTGCACATCCTGCCTGAAGGTTTGCCACGGAATATCTATGCGTATATCTCGCAGATTGAGTTCCGAGTGGGAACGTTCGAGTTGCTTGGCCCGCCTCGCCAAACGCTGATGAAAGCCACGGTCAATGCAGGCGATGACAGCAGCATCAATGGCGTGGTGGCGATGGTCTGTCCGTTCCTTCTCAGCGCTCGTGCCTATCAGGCTGTTCAAGCCCCATTGACGACGGAGCCAACCGGTGAATGCCGCCTTGGGAAACGTGACATCAACTCCCAGGGCGCTCAGATAACGGCCTGCTTCCCGACTGATATAGCGAGTGTCGGTAAGCTGACTGCCGATAAAGTCTCTGTTTTGTAGCTCGGCTTCTTTCTTGTAGAAACGCTCCCGCTTGGACTTGAGGCTCTTGCCCCAACGACTGATGGTCTGGGTAATCTGATTCCACTTGTCCCCATTGCTACCGAAGGCGTCCATAGGCGTGCGATTGCGTTTGTCGCGGTTTTCCTCCGTATAGCAAACGACCTTGTTCATATAGGAGTCGTCCAGCGTCAGGCTGTAAGGCAGGATGTGGTCAATCTCAACCGCTGGCCCGAACAGTTCGGATAAAATGATCTGCCTTCCGCTGTAGGCGCACTTCTCTTCCTGGTCTTTCCACAGGCGATATTTCAGCTTGTCGCTTCGACTCGGATTTTCGGACAAGCCGAGATGTGCGTTTTTCTGGCGCATCTCGGCGTACTTCTGAGCGGCTTCCTCATTGGCCTTGGTGTTCGCATTTTGCTGTTTGCGGAAGGCGGCATATCGCTTGGTATTCATCTCCAGATCGCGGGCCATTTCAATGCGAACCGCGTCCGGCTTGCCGTACTCGGCAATAACGGCATTCACCACCCGGCGTAGTTCGTGCAATCCTTTTTGCACTATGGGATTGGCTATTGTTGGCGGCGGGCCAAGACGGTCTTGCGCTGTGATGGATTCTGGTTCGTACCCGTAGCCCACTTCAACACGGGCATCAGAGAGAATTTTTCCCTGTTCCAGGTAGGGCAGCAGCTTGCGAACAGCTTTGGTCGAAAAATTGCCGTGACCCGGCTCGAACTCCACCATGCAGAGACGTACCGCAGTTGTGGAATCAAACTGCCAGTGACCTATAAGTCGCTTTTTCAATACGGATTTTTTCTGGATAGTCAGTAGGTCTTCCGCGAGAGCATATTGTTTGTCCCCGGAAAATGCGTCCCATTCGGGCAGTACCTTACGTATCGCGCAGGCGGTCGTGTTGCCTTTGAGCTTTTTGACTTCGGATCTTTCCAGGTTGAACTCGGTCGTCCGAGCCAGCCCAAGAGCTTTACGCAATCTGGCAAAAGTGAGCACCGGCGTGTTCTCAAACAGTGTGGCCAAGAGAGCACGGTCTTCATCGCTGAGCGTGCTCCAGGTTTCTGTATACGAATCAAAGAATTGGAGATTGTTGATGTCCTGGAGGTAACGGAACTTCTGATATTCCAAACGGGCAATTCTCGCTCGTGTGCATCGTGGCTCTAAGGAACATTTCCCTACTCGGTCATCCTGAAGCTTGAGCGGACGCTGATGGAAAATAATCTGCTCTATTTGTTCCTTTACCGTATCCGTCAACACCGTGTGGTGCTTTTTCTGTTCCTCCCAAATGGCGTCCAACTCCTCCCGGTACATTTGCCGGTCGGTCCGCAGATGTCCTCCGTCTCGCTGCCGGTTACGCTTGCTTTGAAGAGGCTCCAGCGAAGAGAGATATTCACCCAGGGTGCGACAACCGGATTTTTTGATCTTTTCTCGCAGATCACTGGTGTCTTTTTTGAACGCAGTCTCTTCTTTTTCTTCGTCCGTAATGTCGGTCTTGCCATCGGCATTGTCCTCGTCCAACTCGGCCAGAACTGCCTGCACGTCCGGGTCGTCCAACATCTCCTGACCCAGCAGCGTTTTACGGTTGCTGAGAAACCCCCGTCGTTGCACGAGGTGGAGAAGAACGCGCCCGAGTTCGTGTACACTCAGGGGGGAATCCAGCGCTTTGGCGCGGAGGGAGTACGGCTCTCCAAGCTCATTCAGAACGCTCTCCGGTTTCGGATGGTCTTTGAGACTGGTCGGCAGCAGATTCAGACTGACCAAGTAGTTCAGCATCCGTTGGCGGCGTCTGGCGCGTCGCTGCACTACGCGTCTTGCTAATCGGCTGTTACGACGCTTTTGATTCTTAGGCGTTGGTGTCTTATCTTCGACGGCTTTATTGAATATGCGCGAGCCGAGATCAATTAACCCGGTTGGTTTCCCAGCGTCGGTTGTTTTGAGGAGCGCCCAGCCTATGGAATTTGATCCTAAATCCAGTCCCAGAATGTGCTTGCTCACGTATCGTCTCCCGTGTATATTCCTCGGCAGTGTAACTCACCAAGGCCTGTCGTCAGCTCTTCATACCAAAGAAGTTGTTTCTTCGCAGGCAACGCTTTCAAGCGACCAGAGCCCTCCCAGTGGGGGCTTTTTTTATTCTCTATGGTTGTCGGCGGTGACGCTTGTTACGGCACCAGCCGTATGCCGATATACACCAGGGTAAAGACCGTCAAAAAGACGATACCGGCCCAACTCAGCAGCCGCAGCCAGGGCGGAGGGTGGGCGGCGGCTGGCACATGGGGGCTGAGGACGAGCCGATGGTTGGCCAGGGCAATAATCGGCGCGACCAGAAATGAGATAACGGTGGCCAGGTCGATGAGCGTGGTAAAGCTGGTGAGAAACAGCGCAATAATCAGATAGCCGCCAACCGCGCCAATGACGAGCCAGACGTTATACACTGTGCGGCTGTCCTGTCCGTCCTGGCTCCGAGAAAACAATAATGCCCAGGTGCGGTCCATGGCCCTGGCATAGCCGTCAAAGATGACCAGGGCGGTGCCAAACATGACGGAAAAGGCCGAAGAGGCGATGATGATATAGCTCCAGTCCCCGAGCGTTGCGGTGTAGAGCCGAATCACCTCATGCGTGAACTGTGTCCCGCTCTGGTTTGAGAATGACTGCCCGGAACCGTACATGATGAACGCCCCCAGCGTCATGAAGCAGACGGCCAGAAACGCCGTCATCACATACGCGACATTAAAGTCGAGCAGCGTCTCGCGCAGGGTCGGCCGGTAGCCGGTCTGCTTGAAGCGTTCAAGCGTCCAGAGGCTGTTGAGGGCGGATAAATCCAAGGGAGCCGGCATCCAGCCCATGAGGGCAATCAGAAAGGCAAAGCCCGAGGCGGTCCAGACCTCGGACGAGTAGAAGGCCACCGGCGCGGTCGGACCGCGCAAGAGGGTCAGAACAAAAGCGGTCAGGGTGGAGAGAAACAGTACTGTACAAATGACCTTGATGAGGCGGTCCAGGGTGCTGTATTTTCCGACCAGCAAAATGCTGACGCAGCCGACGATCAGGAACAGGGCGGTGTGGATAACCGGCAGGTCGAGGCCGAGCAGGTTGTTCAGCAGTCCGGCGGTGGTAAAACAGATGGCCGCGATAATAATGGACATCGGGCTGACCGTAATAAACAAATAGAGATATAAGGCCCAGTTCCCGAAACGCTTATAGCCATCGATCAGGCTTTCGCCGGTCGCGTTCGCATAGCGCGAGCCGTACTCAAAGGACGGATATTTCAGGAGATTGGCAAGAATAACCGCCCACAGCAGCGCATAGCCATAGTCGGCCCCGGCGCGGGTTGACTGCACTAAATGTGAGACGCCAATGGCGGTGCTGGCAAAGAGCAGGCCCGGCCCCAGGGTTTTGAGCAGGCGGGAGCGCTGGCTGTCTTCTTCTTTCGGGGCGGTTGTCTCCATAGGAGCAGTCGCTTGTGTGTTTTCCATACAAAGCCTGGTATGACAATTGTGTGACTGAGGGTTGCAGCAGAGAAACATGACTCTTTCTTGTGTGTCAAGAAGAAGTGGTTGGACTGCGCTGCCCTTGAGAGGAGAGTTTCCTATGGAAGAGGGGGCTTCCTTTACGGGAACGCCTTTGCGCATAGCAACCCGATAATCGAGCGCCGCATGGATCTTTCCGCTATCCTCCAAACGATTCCTCACTATCAGGAGTTCCTGACCCTGGAAGAACTGCGTCAAAGTTCCGTCCAACTCGTTGAAGAATTCCCGAACATTGCTCAACTCGAAAAAATTGGGATATCCACTGACGGACGTCCGATTGAGTTGTTAACCATCGGCTCTGGAACCCGGCACGCGCTTTTCCTTGGAGTGCCGCATCCCAACGAACCTATTGGGACGCTGAGTCTGGAATTCCTGAGTCGTTTACTGTGCGAGCAGGACGACCTCAGAGCAGAGCTTGACTACACTTTCCTCATTGTCAAAGCCATTGATCCCGATGGCTTGGTCCTCAACGAAGGCTGGTTGAAGGGAGAGTTCTCTCCGCTTCAGTATGCCCTCAACTACTACCGCTGCACGGCCCGGGAACAAGTTGAGTGGGGCTTTCCGATTGACTATAAGACGCTGCATTTTTCCTCGCCATCTGCCGAAACCCAGGTGGTTATGCGGCTGATGCAGGCGTATCGGCCCCGTTTTTGTCACTCGCTGCATAACGCAAGTTTTTGTGGTGTCTATTTTTACGCCACCCGGAATTGCCCGGAACTGTTCACTCAGTTTCACGAACTCGTCGCCGGCCAGGGCCTCCCGCTGCATCACGGTGAACCAGAGGTGCCGTATATCCAACCCTGGACACAGGCCGTGTATCCATTCTTCGGAGTACGCGAAGGCTATGACTTCATGGCGCAGCATCTGGACGAAGACCCTGCGCTCTCCATCACGACGGGGACGAGTTCAGCCGATTATTTGAAACAGTACGTCCCGCAGGCATTGTCGCTCGTGTGCGAACTGCCGTACTTCACCGACCCGGCTATTGCAGATGTCTTGCCGGCAGGTATGTCGCGTCGTGCAGCGCTGCTTGAGGGACTCCGGCAGGTCGAAGAAATCGTCCAGCTTATTGAAACGCACGTGTCCGCTTTGCAGGCCGGGCTTCCTTCCTCGCGGCTCTCCCGGTCTGTTGCCGACTACCTCGACCGAACCCCCAAACGCCTGGCGGCACAGCGGAGACAGCTCGAAGAGATCACGGCATATGCTGAAGAAGCAACCTGTGCGCAGGCCTTTGACGCACTCGTCTGCAAGACCTTGCCGCCAACGCTCTATCTGGGCGAAGTATACCGTTTGGCGAAAGAGGGCGGCGAAGAGGGGAGAGCCGCAGAGATTCGTGGCCACATCGAACAGCAGATCGAACAACTCACGGCCAAGAGCACTCTTCAAGTCCTGCCATTAAAAAAGCTGGTTGCGGTACAAGTTGGAAGTGGGCTACTGGCCATGCTACGGAGAGAGACAGAGGCGGACTCAACTGGGCGCATGTCCGAAAAGGGAGGGGAGCCATGGCAGTAGAGAGCAGCCAATACGCAGACGGAATGCGGCAGGCTGAGAAAAGACTCCTGGACTTCCTGCGTATAATGGAAGCCCACCTCGAAGGGCTCCATCTTAATCGACTGGCCGAACAGAATGCCCGGTTAAAAGAAAGACTCGGGGAGACGCTCGAAGCGCTACGGGCAGACCTGGCGCTCTCTTCTCCACCGGAACAGCTGCAAGAGTTCCATACGAAGTTTAGCAAAGCGGTGCAGCACTGTGCTGATGCCTATGCATTTCTGTTGCATTTTATCAGCCAGGAGTTTGCGATGGATTTCTTGAAAGGGCGGTATGAGTTCTGCCGGGGAAAATATCTCTTGTATGAACTGCGCGCCGGGTTGCCCATCCTCCAACAATACTGGGTTTTTCCGGATGTCTTGGCAGCTCTTCCAGCTTTGGAAATACAGGAGCCCGACCTGGACGTCCCGGTGGGTATTATACGCAAAGAACGGCAGGAGCAGCGTTCAGCCTATTCTCTATATGTGCCTGAGCATTACACGCCGTACAAAGAATGGCCGCTCATTGTCTGTCTCCACAGCGGCTATAGTCGGGAAGACGATTACCTGCTGACATGGCTGCGGGCCGCAAAGAGCAAGGGCTATATGCTGCTTGCCCCGAAGTCAGTTCGGGAAACCTGGTCGGCTATTCGTTTGCCCGGCATTCCTCCAGAGCCCATTCTGGACCGTCGTTCCATCCGCGCGATGCTGGAGGAGGTCTGGAATACCTATGCGGTGGACCGTCGGCGCATATATCTCACCGGGTTCTCTGACGGTGGGATTTTTACCTATGTTCTGGGGCTGGCGTATGCGGATATTTTTGCCGGTATTGCCCCGGTGGCCGGGCGGATTCATCCTGCGATCAATCATCTACTGAATCGCGGTCAAGGCAAAGACCTGCCCATCTTCATCGTGCATGGCGAACAAGACCCGATCTTTGCCGTTGATGTCACCCGACAGACACATACCGGGCTGACAAAGCTGGGCTATAACGTGACCTATACGGAGCTGCCGGATTGGGGCCACGCCTATCCGTACTCAATCAACGAGACGCTGGTGCTGCCGTGGTTCGAGGGCCTGGGGGCAAAGCAACTACTTGGTTCGGCGTGAGGCATCAAGGGCGTAATAGGCCAGGACGCCGGCAAACGCCAGGGAAACAATGGAGACAATAATATCCATGTTACAACTCCCGTAAGCTTTCGATCCGGGTATCAATTTTGCCCGCCCCAGCGTGAAAAGATATGAAACAAGCGCTGGCCGACGATGCCGATAATTGGCGGCAATAAAATACTCGGAAGGGCGCGCGCGGCGGTAAA
Organism: Binatia bacterium; assembly: GCA_963664395.2. GTDB lineage: Bacteria > Desulfobacterota > Binatia > Bin18 > Bin18 > Bin18. The sequence continues at coordinate 2,962,208 of OY761159.2, forward strand.
CGGCCAGCCCAGAAACGGGATTTCCCAGGTAAACATCCGGGTTGGGGAGAGGAGGGTTTTTGCGGTAATAAAGGCCAAGAGGGGGCCGACGGCGACCCCTTGCTTCAGTAACGAAGCCGCGATTGGAAAAACCACATAGGGACCCCCTGGCATCACCAAGCCGATAAGCCACCCGAGTAAGATTCCCTTGATGCCGGACTGTTCTCCCATCCACTGGACCAGGGTTTCTCGCGGCAGGAGGACGTTAAAAAATCCGGCAAAGCAGCATCCCAAGAGTAACGGCAACCAGACTTCCTGGAGGAGGCTGAAAGCCGACTGCACACCCTTGAGGGAAAGATCCGGGCTTTTGGTAAAGGCGATAATAGCCAGTACCAGGGTGAGGCCGCCCATAATGAGAACGCCGGCGTTCATACGCTTCTTTCCTTTTTGTCCCTGAGGCGGCCCTTTCCCGGCTGGGCCGGTCGTATGCGTTGGTGTGTCACTCATGCATGTTGGAGACATTAAGCCGAGAGTCGCCGGCTGGTATGCAGGTCGCGATACACGAGGGTGGTAGTTTCCTTGGGAGATTCTTGGGCCGCCTTGACGACGATGTCGTGCTGCGGTGAGAGGCCACACACCGGATCAGCCGCCGCTGCATCGCCAGTCAGCAGAAACGCCTGACACCGACAGCCGCCAAAATCAACGGCTCTTTGGGCGCAACTCCGACACGGCTCCTGCATCCAGTCTTCGCCCCGATAGGCATTGAGCGCTGGTGAGTCCTGCCAGATCTCAGTCAGCGACTTGTCTTTTACGCTCTCGAAGGTGAGGTGAGAAATCGCGTGTGCCGCATGGCAGGGTAAGACGACTCCAGTGGGAGTGATGACCATATAGCTGCGTGCCCACCCACCTGAGCAGGCCTTGGGCCGGTCGCCAAAATAGTCGATTTTGACAAAGACGATTTCCATCGTGCCCCGATAGCGCGTGCGGGCCTCACGGGCGAGCTGCTCTGCTTGGTCGTACTGCTCTCGGGTCGGCATGAGCGCGCTACGGTTCTCCAACGCCCAGGCGTAGTACTGCGTATTGGCCAGTTCGAGCCGCTGGGCTCCAAGCTCTGCGGCCTGCCTGATAATCTCTGACACGCGCTCAATATTGAGACGATGCAGGGTGATATTAATCGTGAGAGGAAAATCCAGTTTCCGAATCGATTCCGCACTGGCTAATTTCTTATCGTACGCGGGCATGCCGGCAATCAGGTCTGCGGTGCGCTGATCGGTGTCCTGTATGCTTAACTGGATATGTTCGAGTCCGGCAGTCTTCAGTTCCTTGAGCCGGTCTTCGTCCAGCAGGGTGCCGCCTGTTATCAAGTTCGTGTACAGGTCGCACGCCTGGGCATGCTGTACCAGGGGGAGAATATCTTTACGAACCAGGGGTTCACCGCCAGAGAGGTGGAGTTGGACCACGCCGAGATCTGCAGCCTCCGTAAACGTCTGACACCACTGCTCGGTGCTGAGCTCATCCAGCATGGCGTGGAAATCTACCGGATTAGAGCAATACACACATTTGAGAGGACAACGGTAGGAGAGTTCGGCAACGACAGTGTAGGGACGCGGCGTGTTCATGCATGACTCCGACTATTGCTCTGGCTTGCTTTCGAGGCCGGTTTCCAAGAGACCACGTTCATGAATGCGGGTGAGTAACTCACCGACATGTTCTTCAATCTGTTCCCCTTTTGCGTCGGCAAATTGCTCACCCAGCATATCGATAATATCGGAGACGCTTCGTTTGCCGTCACATAGTTTGAGCACTTCGGCCGCGGTTTGATTGAGCATCAGGGCTGCTTCCGGGAAGATCAGCATGTATTGCTTGTCCACTTTATCCCAGCGCAGCCGCGCTTTTGAGGCAAGACGCGGCTTCCAGTTTGCCAATGTGTCTAATGTGTCTCGTGCCGTCGCCATGCCAACAGTTCCCTTTTATTCAACCTGCCTACTCTTCCCAGAACGGTGGTTTCAGGCCGGGGCTGACGTGCGCATAGTGCATCGCATCAAGCAGACTCCATAAAATATGGCACTTGGTCCGGAGTGCGGCCAGGGCCTGCTCTTGGTGCTCGCGGGTCGGACAGTTTGTCATCACATACTCGAGGCCGTACTCGACATCGCGCGGGGCTTGCTCGAGCCGGGCGCGAAAATATTCGAGTCCCCGTTTTTCAACCCAAGGATAGTGCTCATCAAAGGCCGGCAGCCGTCGGGCCATGAGCGCTGGGGCAAACAGCTCAGTCAGCGAAGACGCGACCGCTTCCATTAAAGAATGATTCTGGACGTAGGTGAGATAGGCATCAACCGCAAACCGAACCCCAGGCAACACATAGCGAAAACGAATCATGTCTTCCCGTGAGAGCCCGGCAGCCTCGCCGAGGACGAGCCACTTCTCAATACCGCCCGGATCATCGCCCCGGCCGTCATGATCGAGTATACGTTGTATCCATGAACGCCGGACGGCCGGATCGTTGACGCGGGCCATAATGGCCGCGTCTTTTCTCGGGATCATGCACTGATAGTAAAAACGATTTTCAATCCAGGCTTGGAGCTGACGCGGGGTGAGCCTGCCGGCGTGCATCAGCCCATGAAAAGGATGTTTGTCATGATAGCCGGCTGCTCCGATTGCCCGCAGCCGTCGGGTGAATTCTTCGGCGCTGAAGACCGCATTATCTGCCCTATCCACTTGCCGGTCCGTATTCAGACTCATACCTTGACCCCACCTCGCTCGCCCGGCGTTTATACTTGAAAATCCATACCATCGAAGGCGATTTCCCAGCCTGCTTCTTCGGCTTGCCGTCGTTCGGGAGCATCCTCAATAACAAGCGGGTTGGTGTTATTCAAATGGGTGTAGACTTTCCGTACGCTGCTGAGATCGGCGAGTCTTTCCAGACTGCCCTCTGGCCCGGTAATTGGAACATGGCCCATTGAGAACGAGGTTTTCTGTGCCAGACCAACACCGATCATTTCATCGTCTGTCCAACAGGTGCCATCAATGAAGAAGACGTCACACCCGCTGAGCCAATTTTTGACGCTATCGTCAACCTGCCGCACCCCAGGGAGATAGACGAGAGAACGTCCGGTTTGCGCGTCTGTGAATTTATAGCCGATGGACGCTTCACTCCAGTCATCGACTTTGCCCAAAAGGTAGGCTGGCGCGCGGCCCGGCACGCTGAAGGCTTCATAGCGAATGCCGCTGGGCTGCTCATCCACACCTATCAAATCCTGCTGGCCCGACAGTGCGACCGTTTTCCAGGTGCAGCGCGGGGGGCCGCAGACTGTTTGAAAGACCGAGTTGGTTTCCATAATCCAGCCGCGGACCTGCTGGGTCGAATACAGATACAGCGGTTGGGATTCTCTGAGGGTCAGCAGGCCGGCAATATGGTCCACTTCGGCGTTGGTCAACAGGACTGCTTGAATGGGGGTATGGCGCGGAACGTCCTGGGGCGACAAGCCGTCAAACGCTGCGATTTGTTGGCGAATATCCGGGCCGGCATTGACGAGATACCAGCGCCGATTGTCGGCGCTGATGGCAAGAGCTGACTGGGCGCGGGCTTTGGCGTTCAGGGTTCCGGCTCGCAGACCTCGACAATGATCGCAGTTGCAGTTCCATTGCGGAAACCCACCGCCCGCGCCTGAGCCCAGTACCCGAATTCGCACCCCGTCCTCCTGACTCTCTTGTCTGTAACCAGGTGGGATCTGCCACAATCGGCAAAGATACCCCTAAAGATGCCCTGCCTGATAAGAAAACGGGCTTCTCCATTTTCGGGAGAAGCCCGTTCAGAGCAATCCTGTATAAGGAGATTACTCGGAGACGAGAATGTACATGCTGACCTCGGCGTCCATTCTCACTTCGATAAATTCAGGTTTTTCCCACGTCATGAGACTTACCTCCTTGTTTGCTTTGGGGCACCCTATCGCACCACAGTGAGCTTGTCCAGGTGCGATTTGCTCACGAGAGCAAGCTCGGTCGATAGGATAGTCCTGCTTCAGTTCCTAAGAATATGCAGAGATTTTACATTTTTGCAAGAAGCACAGGAAATTTCCTACCGATTCGGATATGGAGTGGCTTTTAAGGGCCCTTCTTGCTAACGGGGGTAAATCGAGAGTTGCATAGAAGATGAATATTCAAATTTTTGGCCTGAAAAAATGTTCTGAGACCCGCAAGGCCCAACGCTTTTTCAAAGAGCGCCGGATTCCTGTTCATTTTATTGATCTCAGCCAAAAGGAAATGGCAAAGGGCGAATTACGCTCGGTGGCGGCGCGGGTCCCGTTGAAGGACTTAATCGACACGACCGGTAAGCGCTTTATTGAAAAGGGACTGACGCATGCCTCGCTGAACGCCGCCCGGATCGAAAGCCTGCTCCTTGAAGATTCGCTCCTCATTCGGACACCCATTGTCCGCAACGGTAAAGCAGCAACGGTCGGGCATTGTCCCGAGGTCTGGAAAACGTGGTCCTAGCCGGACCGAGCGGAGCAGGGCAAAAACTGGGGCTCGGGCCCGAGCCCCTCTCAATAGGCCAGTCTCTTACGCTAACGGCTCCGGCGCGTGTTTGATCTGCTGCCACTGGGTCAGGTCGTGGCCGTAGATAATCGTGGAGCCCTGCTTGTCGCGAAGATCGCGTAGTGTGTCAAGAGATCGGTGCATTTCATCCGTATCATAGGCAATCGACGGCAACATGTTCTCATCCATATTGCGTTTGGTGTAGCAGGCATCCCCTGTCACCACGATGTCCGTGCCTTTTGTGATCCGAAGGCGCATGGACTGATGACCTGGGGTATGGCCATGGGTTGGGAAAAGGACCAGCGTCCCATCGCCGAAGATATCCATCTCGCCGTCTACGGGCTGGTAGTTGAGTTTGTGATCGTAGTCCTGGGGGTCAAAAAAGGCTTTTTCTCTGAGTGCAGGATCTTTTGACGCCTCAAGCTCGTTTTTCTGGACGAGAAATGTTGATTGAGGAAAAAACTCATTCCCGCCCGCATGATCAAAGTGGAAGTGCGAGTTGACCACATACGTAATGTCAGCCGGGGTGAGCTTGAATTGAGCCAACTGGCTGACAATTTCTTCGCCTGGCTTGGCTCGGGGAACAAACGTATCAGCAATGTCGCCAAGACGGCCTTTCGCATCGTCTATGCATGAGCAGTGGACGCCGGTATCAAAGACCACGTTCCCTTTGGGGTGCGTAATCAAATAGCTCGGCACCGGAATAGTGATCTGCTCTCCCTGTTTGTCTTGCGGAAAAAACAGTCGGCTATCGAATTCAAGAAATCCGACCGGCATGGAAAAAATTTGCAACATACAACCCTCCTCTTTCGCTTTTACGAGCGAGATATAGCGTAGATATGCGGACCACAATGTCAGGTATTGGATAAGAGGTCCAGCCTGATTTGTCTGCTGCTCGAAGTGCATTAGTCAGGCCCGCAGGCAAGCAACTCAAGCCCAGTCACTCAAGAGCGTCTGATCACAGGAACCAAGGCCACCAAGAGTAGGGCGCAAAAACGGCGGGCATAGCGGCCCGCCGTTTTTAACTTTTTAGCTGGAAAAACGAAGCCTATAAACTGCGCTTCCCCCGACGAAGATTTCGCCGACTGCCCTTTGGTTTTGCGCCGCCCTTTGGGCCCGCCCAAGGTCGTTCAAAAGAACGCTCGCCACCGCCACCCGGAGAGGGTGAGGCCCGTCGAGGAGGACGATCCTCTGCTTTGTTTACCCGGATACTTCTTCCTCCGAGTTCGTACCCGTCAAAGCGCTCTACCGCGGCAGGAATGGACGCAGGGTCGGTGAATTCGACAAAGGCGAATCCGCGGGGCCGGCCGGTTTCCCTGTCAGACGGGAGAAAAACCTCGACGAGTTCGCCCACTTCAGAAAAAAGAGTGTTCAACTCGCCTTGGGTGGTGTCAAAGTTCAAATTCCCAACAAAAACCTTGTTTCCGATGATGACCTCCTCTCGGGTCAGTCCACACCGGTTTGAGTCGATGTGGAATACCTACGGCCTGTTACGGCCAGGTTGGAATGCCATGATCCCTCAATGACAAACTGGTGCAATAAAGCTGGCAGTATGACGCGAAATGCGAAAATGTACAACCCTATGGAAGCGTCCGGGAGGAGGGCACCGGCAATCAGCGCGCCTTGCCGGTGCGGGGCTTTCTTTCGACTTGAAAGATACGCATGGGAGGAAGGGGTTACGATGATGGCAGACGTATGGGAAATGTCTCCACATAAGCCCGAAACGCCAGGGTGAACAGTGCGAAGAAACCAACCAGAACACCCAATTCAATCCACCCCAGTGGAAGCCAGTGTTCATGCCAGATGGAGGGGACGACGAGGATGTAGCGCTCGAGCCACATGCCGACGAGGATAATGGTACTGATGCAGGCCAGAGCAGCCGGGTCACGCTTGACCCATTGCAGGAGAAGAATGGGGAAAGGGAGGAGAAAGTTGAAGAGCAGGACAATAAAGCTTACCTGTGTCCACGGCTCATCAAACAATCGGACGACGAGAAAACCGGTCTCCTCCGGGAGATTGCCATACCAAATCGGTAAGTACTGACACCAGAACAGATACGTCCATAGGACACAAAAGCCAAAGAGAAGCTTGCCGAGGTCGTGGGCGCGTTCAGGAGAAAAAAGAGCTGAATTCGATGAATTCGATGAACTTGATGAACTTGATGAACTTATGGATGAGCGCATCAGCGCGGCAAGAATGGCTAGCAGGCTGAGTCCCGCGTACATATTCCCGATACAAAAATAGGCTCCGAATAATGTACTGAGCCAGTACGGCTCAAGCGACATCACCAGATCAAAGGCAAAAAGGCTGAATACAATCGCATAGAGCAAAATAAAAATGGGCGAGAGGACCGTCAGCTGCCGCTTCCCGCCTTCCGTATCCGCTGCTTTCTCTTGGGAAACAAACAAGGCAAAAACGCCGGGCAGAGCGCCGGCTGCATACCGTGCCGCCAGGCTTCCGCTTGCCTGGAGTGAAGCCCGCAGCAGAGCGAACCCGCAGCCGTAGAGGACAACGAGACCAAAGAGGTTGCGGAGAATCAGGAAGGGCTTGTTCAGCCAGGCTTGTTTAGCCGGAACTGGGTCAAGTATCCACGAGAAGAGTTGCTCGCTGCCAAGAAAGAGAACAATAAAAAGAAAAAAGGAAAACGGCAGAAAAGCGGCAAGCGCCTCAGCAAGCTGCCGTACCGGCCCGGCCCACTGCGCTTTTGTGACCTGAAGAATGGCTGAAAAAGTCAGTCCGCTGAGCGCCAGCCCTGACCAGAAAAGCCAGTTGACAAGATATGCCTGCCACGCCCGCTGGGAGTTCTCTCCGGCAACGCCAATGAGAAAAGTGAGCATGCCAACCCCAGCCAGGACCCATAGGCCAAGGGTGAAGGGGCCGGCGCGCTCAGCTGGAGGTACGCTCCGGGAAACTACGGGTTGGGCCTCAGCACTCATTATGGCTGACTCTGCTGCAATTGCTGTTGGAGGTGGCGTACGTAATTCACAATGTCCCACCGCTCTGTGGTTGAAAGCGCGTGCTGATAGGCCGGCATCACCAATCCGCCGCTGCGGATGGTGGCATACAGATACCCGTCTTTTTGGTTTCTGATTCGCTCCGCATGAAGGTCCGAAGAGGGAACGACCTTGCCAACCATCTGGCCGTCGCCTCTGCCCTGCTCGCCATGACACAGCTCACAGTAAATCCGAAATAATACTTCCCCGTTCTGGATGGACTGAGGTGTGAATTCAACTGGATTACGGACGCGCAGGCCGGCCTTCATGCGCTCGGTAATGCGCGACGACATGGGCGGTTCAATGCCCGTTGTGGGAACGCTATTGGCCACGGGTGGCCGGGCGGCTGTTCCGGCCTTGAGTTCGGGCGGCCAATACATGTCGTCATTCCACGGCAGGGCATGGACAACGGCAACGCACAAGAGTCCCAGACCCAGAGAGAGACCGACGAGATGCCAGACCCGGCCACGGATGCCCGTGTTGGCGCGATGCCTACACACCTTGGCCATAGACCTCCTCTGCGCCACCGGCGGTAATCGACCGCCGAATAGCCGTTGTCTGCTCGGCGGTACACGGGACGAGCAGTCCAAAGCGATCCTCTGAAAAACGCGGGTCGTGCGTGATGACAACCGAACGCGACGGCAGCCGGGCGTTGATGAGCAGCCCAATCACAGTGGCAATGGCCCCAAAGAGAATAGTCAGCTCAAAGGCGATAATGGCAAAGGCAGGTAAAGCCACAATGGGCTTGGCACTCGTTTGGAGCGGCCAGTCCAAGGCCGTATAGGTGGGTAAGGCGAAGCCGATAGCACAACCCAGCAGACCGCCAATCAACGTAAAATAGCGAATCGGACTTTTGCGTGTGCCGAGGGCCTCTTCAAGCGCCTGACTGGGAAACGGGGAGACGACGCTGAGGTTTTTATAGCCCTCTCTCCGGAGAGAGCGGACTGTGGCGACGAGCTTGTCCGGATTCGTAAAGACGCCAACTATGCCTGCTCCGCGGCCGGCACGAGCCGCTTCGCTGACGGGTAAGAGGGGCCGCTCGGATTCGTCTGCTTCAACTGCTGACGAACCGCTATCCGCAGACGGCAGGTGCTCTTTGACTTCGGCCAACGACACGAGCGGTAGAAACTTCACGAAGAGCAGGAAGAATAAAAAGAACCAGGCAAAACTGCCGAGCGTTATGCCCACTTCAACCCATGAAGGCTGATACAGACCCCAGGCAGCAGGATCAAACTCATGCGACAATGAACTCACAATAATGACAAAGCGCTCAAGCCACATGCCGACATTGACTAGCAGTGCAATACCGAACAACCACAGCGTATTGGTGCGGATCGACTTCCACCACAGCAACATGGGGATGGCACAGTTGCAGGTGACCATCAGCCAAAACAGCGGGGCATAGTCGCCGGCCGCGCGATACCAGAAGACGCTCCGCTCGTACGGATTGGCACTATACCAGGCAATAAAAAATTCGCTGGCGTAGGAATAGGTCAGAATCAGCGAGGTGAGAATAATCATTTTGCCCAGATTGTCGAAGTGATAGGCGGTGATATAGGCTTCGAGGCCAAAAATCCTGCGGAGCGGAATGAGCAAGGTCAGGACCATAGCCAGGCCGGAGAAAATTGCGCCGGCGACAAAATAGGGCGCAAAGATGGTGCTATGCCAGCCTGGTACGATGGACATGGCAAAATCCCATGACACCACGCTATGCACAGACACCACGAGCGGTGTCGCCAGCGCCGCAAGAAAACCATAGGCGCTCAGATAGTGATGCCACTGCCGGTCCGTGCCCTGCCAGCCAAGTGAGAAGAGGCCGTACAGCTTTTTACGCAGACCCGCGGTGCGGTCGCGGGCCGCCCCTAGGTCAGGGACCAGACCGATATACCAGAACATAAAACTCACCACGAAATAGGTTGTGATCGCAAACGCATCCCAGACCAGGGGTGACTGGAAATTGACCCAGAGCTGACGTTGGTTGGGATAGGGCAGCAGCCAATAAAAATTCCACGCCCGGCCAATATGGATAATGGGAAACAGGCCGGCAGTCATCACGGCAAAAATCGTCATGGCTTCAGCGCTGCGGGCAATGGGGGTACGCCAGCCGGCCCGAAATAAAAACAGCACCGCCGAGATCAGCGTGCCCGAGTGGGCAATACCGACCCAGAACACAAAATTGGTGATATACACGCCCCAGCCGACCGGGTGAGCCAGCCCGGTCACGCCCAGTCCGGCGTGGATCTGATAGCCCCAGCAATACATACCAAAAGCCAGCACCACCAGGTCGCAGCCGAGCAGGGCATACCAGATACGCGTGGGCGAGCTGAGCAGGTTTTTGAGCAGGTCGCGATTGACCTGGAGATAGCTGGTCTGCATGGGATGTTATTGAGGTTATTCAGGGACGCGGCGTACTTTTTTGAGATAGGTAATCGCGGGCTTGGTGTTCAATGAATCAAAGACTTTATACCCTCGTGAATCGTGCGATTGCCGGGAAACGTGGCTGGCGGGGTCTTTCATATTGCCAAATGTAATTGCCTGTGTCGGGCAGGTCTGGGCACAGGCCGGCGTGACCTCGCCGTCGCCCACCGGGCGGTCTTCGTCTTTCGCTCGGTCTTTACCCGCCTGAATGCGCTGGACACAAAAGGTACATTTTTCCATGACGCCCGGTTCACGTATAGTGACATCCGGATTGAGCTGAAGATTGAGCGGTTCCGGCCAGTCCGCCTCGCTCCAGTTAAAGCGCCGCACCTTATAGGAACAGTTGTTGGCGCAATACCGGGTACCGATACAGCGGTTATATATCTGGGCGTTGAGGCCCTCCGGGTTGTGATAAGTGGCATACACCGGACAGACCGGCTCGCAGGGCGCATTGCCACAATGCTGACACAGCATCGGAGCAAAGCGTACTTCGGGAGCGTCCTCTCTTTCTTTTTGCTCCTCGAAATAACGCTCAATCCGCAGCCAGGACATTTCCCGGCCCTGCGCGACCATATCCTTACCTACGACCGGAATATTATTTTCCGCATAACAGGCCGTGACACAGGCTCCACAGCCGGTACAGGCGGACAGGTCGATACTCATACCCCAGCGGTACTCGGCATACTCCAGCTCTGGATACATATCGCGAGCCTGATGCTCCGCGTGGTCCGCTTGGTGCTGTTCGCCGTTCTGTCCTGCCGTTACCGCTTGGGCGATACCTCGGCCGAGCTGCTGGCGACTGCCGTCCGTTGTGACCAGTGGCGCCCGTTTCCCTGTTCGAGTGAGGTGGACTGTGGTCGAAAGCCAGGGGAAGCCGCCCGAGGCTGTTTCGGGTTGGGCGGAAAGCAGACGGACCGGGTTGGCGCCATGTCCCTGGGCGTAGCGACCATAACTGCTATGGCCCAGGCCAATCGGCATAGCCACCGCATCGCGCCGCAGACCGGGGTACAAATAGGCACTCGCCTCGATTGTCCCATGCGGTGAGGTAATCGTCAGCAGGTCTCCCTCAGCGATCCCCAGGCGTCCGGCGGTCTCAGGATGAATTTCAAGCCAGGAATCCCAGACCGCTTGCGTCATGGGGTCGGGCAGCTCTTGCAGCCAGGGCTTATTGGCTCCGCGGCCGTCATAGTAGCGCGACGAAGGATAGGCAATGAATGTCAGCGTGTCTTCGTCCCCTCCGTTGGAGCTGTCAAAAGTCGGCTCGGAAAAAATTGTCTCAAATACCGTTGAGGAGAGTTGAACCGCTAGCTGCTCTTCCGCTTGCCATACCCCACCCTGTTGCAGCGCGTGTCGCCAGAAGGTGTCAAAGTCGCCCGGTTCACCAGTCTTGCTCTGCCGTTTTTGCCAGGACGTTTGCAAATACTCGAAAAAATTCTTCCACGGCAGTGATTCCGAGAGCGTCGCATCAACTTGCGTGGCGACCGACAGTAAGGTATCGCCCAGCGCTTGTGTCTCAAACACGGGCTGCATGACGGGCTGCATCAGGCCATACACGCCGGCTTCGGGATGGGAGTCTCCCCAGCTCTCTAAGGGGGTATGATCCGGCAAAATAAGATGCGCCCGTTCTGTTGTTTCATCCAGGAAAGACGAAAAGCTCACCACGAAAGGCACGTGAGCGAGCGCCTCGGCCAAACCGGAAGACAGCGGCAGGCTAAAGGCCGGATTGGTGTTGGTCAGCAACAGGAGCGGGACTTCTCCACGCCGCATCTCAGCCAGCATGGATAACAGGGCTGAATACGAACTGACTTGCTGCGTTGCTTGTGCTTCATAAAAATGGACCGTCTCGCCGATATTGCCGGCTACATAATTCAGCAGATTGACCGCAATCAGTGTGGCCGTCTCTTGCCGGGAACTTGTGGCTATGCCACCCCCGATGGCAAGGCTTGGACTGTGGTTGACGAATTCCTGGGCCAGACGACGGACCGCCGCCACGGGCACTTCTGTCACCTGGGCAACCTGTTCCGGCGAATAGGGCGCGAGAAGTTGGGCGAGCCGTCTCTTTTCTTCAGAAGGAACTGCACTGCCCGCTAGAATCAGATGCGCCAGCCCCAGGGCAAAGAAGGCTTCCCGGCCAGGCTTAATCGCAATCCATTCGTCCGCATTCGCTCCGGTGAGCGACATGCGGGATTCGACCTGGACCAATCTCCCCGCCGGCGCGTTCGCCGCACTATGCATCTGGCTAAACGCCTTGGCATAGTGCGTAGGTGAGCGCCACGTCTCCAGAAAATCAGTACCCAAGCTGATGAGAAAGCGGGCCTTGGCTATAGCATAGGTTGGAATCGAAGACTGCTGAAAACAGACCTGGTTCGCCTGTCTCAGCGCTTCGAAACCAAACGGTTCATACGTCACCTGGCGGTTTGAACCGAGTGCCTCAAGCCACTTCGTGGCCAACTGATAGACGCTGTCCGGGAGCTGGCCGGCGAGAAACGTGATCTTGTCTGCCTGTCCCTCTGCCCGTATTTTTTGCAGGCGTTCGACCAGAATCGCTTCCGCCTCCTGCCACGCCAGGGGTGTGAGCTCTCCAGCCTCATTGCGATACAGCGGCTGGCGGATACGATCCGGGTTATACAGTCCTTGCAAAGACGCCTGTCCGCGTGCACACAAGCCACCTTGATTGAGCGGGTGGGATGGATTTCCTTCGACTTTGACGGCCCGCCCTTCTCTGGTCCGAACGACCATGCCACAACCGGCCGGGCATTCCTGACAGACGGTGGCATAATACGTGGCCACCCCTGGTGTGATTTCCTCGGGCTGGATAACATAAGGAATAAGGGTTTCAACCGGCTTTGAGGCACAACTGACGACCGGGGCGGCTGCACTGGCCCCAAGCAGTTTCAAAAAATCTCTTCTGTCGAGTCTACTTCTCATAATTGCTTCTTCCGCTTATTGGTTCTGCCGCATCAATAGTGACACACCAGGCAGTCCTTGCTCGCTTGATGGGCATCATGGCAGGTCACGCACCAGCCCATCTTGAGCGACGCCACCTGTTCAACGCGTTGCATGTGTTGGACCTCGCCGTGACAGGACTGGCAGGCGACCCCGGCCCGGACATGGCGCTTGTGATTAAAGCGGGTGAAAGCCGGCAGGGCGTGGACGCGAATCCACGGAATCGGCTCTTGGTTTTTCCAGTAGGTCTGAATTTTTTTGATTTCCGGATTCTCTGTGGGCCTGGTATGGCAGCCCATACACGTCTGGACTGGCGGCACATGGGCCGCTGGTGAGACGCGCGCCGCACTGTGGCAGTACAGGCAGTCCAGACCATATTCGCCCGCGTGCAGCTTATGGCTGAAGGCAATAGGCTGTTTGGGTGCATTCCCCCAGCCTGTCAGTCCCCAGTCGAGTAATTGGTAATCCCACCACACGGCTTTCCCGGATTGCCAGACCCGACCGCTCACATCGGGTCGATAGCGTACTGCTGACAGCCCAGCGAGGAGTGCCACCACAAGCAGAGTGATCCGAAAAACAGACAGTGAATGTATAGGCAACCGCATAGCGCCCTATCTCGCGACACGCCCTCCCTCCGCGGCGCGAGGGTCTTCTCCATATCTCATCTGTCTCTTTTCAGCCAGCACGGGCGGGAGTGCCTTCCACACGGGTCTTTTGGTCTGCTGTGACCGTCAACGAACGAGAGTGCTCTCCGAGTTCCTCATCGTCCTCTTTACTCCTTCTATCTGGTCCTGTTGGGGGGTGTATAGCAGAGTTTTGGGACAGACAAGACAGAGGCCGTTGCGGTGTGAGACTTTTCATGGCTCTTGGCGTTCGTATGAGAGAAGTACCGCGGCCTGCACCGCCGTGGTAGGGATCAAAACAGAACAGTCTTTCCTCCCTCTCCTCTTGCCGCCTTCCTTGACCGGACACTGAAAAGCAAGTACTTTTCGACCGCGTTACACCCCGGTTTCACGGATAGGTTTCAGGTGGAATCCTGCACCTATTTGCACATAAAGGAGGGAAGCATATGCACAGATATTGGTTGCAGGGAATCCTCATGGGCGTGTGTTGTCTGACGCTGCTGTGCGTCCCCCACCGCGCACAGGCGGTCGGCGGGCGGGCGGATACCCAGCCCGAACCCGCCAAAAATCAGCCGGCCACACCGGCGGCGAAACCGGCAGCCTCCGCCAAACCTGCCGCAGCCAGCCCGGCCACGAACGGCGGCCTCGACGGCTATACCTTTCACGCCATCACCCAGGACCACCTGCTCAAAGGGACGGACGACCCGGCCTATTGGCTGATGTACGGTGGCAATTACGCCGGTTGGCGGTTCAGCCCACTCACGGACATTAACCGCGATAATGTCAAGAACATGAAAGCGGCCTGGATGTTCCAGACCGGTATCCCGGCCCAAATGCAGGCCTCGCCTATTGTTGCCGACGGCATTCTCTATCTGACTGCCGCCTATAACCACCTCTTTGCCCTCAATGCGGTCACGGGCGAGCTACTGTGGCGCTATGAACACAAGTTGCCGGACGACATGCGCGTGTGTTGCGGGCCGTCGAATAAAGGGGCGGCTATTGCGGGCGATAAAATTTTTATGGCAACCCTTGATGCCCATGTGGTTGCCCTGAATCGCAAAACTGGTGAGGTCATCTGGAACACTGAGATGGACCGCTATTCCGACGGATTCAGCGCTACTGTTGCTCCACTCGTTGTCCGGGACAATCTGATCGTTGGCATTGCGGGGGGAGAGTACGGCGTGCGCGGCTATATCGATTCCTATGATATCAATACTGGCGAACGGAAGTGGCGTCGCTACACCATCCCGGAAGCCGGCGAGCCGGGCGCTGAGACTTGGGCCGGTGACTCCTGGAAACATGGGGGTGCCCCAACCTGGGTAACGGGGTCATACGACCCTGATGAAGATTTGCTGTATTGGGCGACGGGCAACACTGCGCCGGATTGGAACGGTGATGTCCGCAAAGGCGATAACCTCTACGCGGATTCGGTGCTGGCCCTTGACCCTGATACTGGTGAGATCAAATGGTACTTCCAGTTCACGCCCCACGATATCTGGGACTATGACGGCAATACCGATCTGTTTCTGGTCAATATTGAGCGCAGTGGCGAGACGGTCAAAGCCTTGGCCCAGCCGAACCGAAACGGCTATATGTATGTATTGGACCGCACCTCGGGCAAATACCTGCACGGCACCCAATACGTCGACAAGCTGAATTGGTCAAAAGGTCTGGATGAGTCCGGCCGGCCGATTGTTGACCCGCAGTTCGTTCCCACCGCAGAAGGCAAAGAATTTATCTGTCCCGGTTCCGTTGGTGGAAAAAACGGCTCGTACACGGCCGCCTACAGCCCGCTGACCAAGCTGATGTATGTCCCTGTGGTGGAAAGCTGCTGGCAGATGGAGAAGTCAACCTCCATCTTTATCAAAGGCATCCCCTTCTGGGGCGGTGGACCCGGAAAAACCCAGGGCGATGATGGCTCATCCTACGGTCATCTGTCTGCCATTGACCCCTCCACCGGCGAGATCAAATGGCGCTATCAAGATGAATATCCCATGATGGGTGGTGCCCTCACGACTGCCGGTGGTCTGGTATTTTCCGGTAACCTTGAAGGCTACGCCTTGGCCTTTGATGATTCGACCGGCGAGCTGTTATGGAAATTCCAGACCGGCTCATCCATGCGCGCTCAGCCCATCACCTATAAGGCTGAGGGGCGGCAATATGTAGCCATCCCAAGTGGCGGCGGTGGTTTGGCCGTCACCCTGGTTGGCGAGCCACCGCTGACGAGTAAAGGCAGCGCGTTGCTTGTGTTTGCCTTACCGGAGTAAACCGGTGGAGTACGCTAGCATGAGGCCGCTGTATTCTGCGATTCGTAGCTCTTGGGTTGCCCCTGAAGTGACTGCTTGGACAAAACGTACGCGAGGCGCTGTCGTTCCAGTACTCGGTTTTTTATCTTTTCTCTTTTTCCTGGCCCTGCCGGTGCAGCTCTCCGCGCAGGACGGGGCTCAACTCCGGGTATGCTTTCTGGGCAATAATCTTCCATTTTCTTCTCAGCAGGGAGAGCACGGATTCGACGTTGACGTGGCGCAGGCTATTGCCAGGACAATGGGGCGCAGGCTGGTCCCTGTCTGGGTCAAAAATGACGAGCGTATAACCGAGGTTGATGAGAGTGACTTCCCGCTACGGCGGTTATCAAAAAACGACTGTGACGCTATTTTGAGCGTGCCCGGCCGAGATGCCGTGCGCGAGGCCAGCAACGTGACGGTCGGCAACGCCTACTACGGGGCCGCTTTCGAGCTTCTGGGGCGTGCGGGCCAGACGCCGGCGTCCTTGCACGACATTGAGCACCAGGTCGTTGCGGTCCAAGCCCAAACGATTGCCAGCTTTATTCTGGAGTCTCTCAAGATTTCGATGCAGACCTTTTTCTCAACCGAGGAGTCCCTGGCTGCGGTGACAACGGGAGGCGCACAGTTGGCCTTTGTCTGGGGTCCGACCGCGGGCTGGTATGCGAAGCAGAACCCTGAGGCGAATCTTACGTTTGCCACGGCTGAGCCGATCTCAGTGGCGCGCTGGAACGAACACGCTGCCACCCGCACAGAAGACAAAGCGCTCCGCACAGCAATAGATGCGGCCCTGACACAGCTAAGAAAGAGCGGAGAACTCAAGACCATAGCGGGGCGGTATGGCGTACCGTTGTATCCTCCATTCGAGAAAACCTATGACGTAATGGAGATGTTTCGACTCTCACGGGAAGCCGCAAAGAAATGAGGAGGTCTATGAAACGCGCGTATGGTGTTCTGCTGGTCAGTCTGCTGATGTGTCTCCCTGCAATCGGGCTGGCTGCTGAGGCGGTGAAGAATCCTGTTGCTGGCGATGCGGCGGCAATTGCTGAGGGCGAGCTCCTCTTTCAGGCGGTATGTTCCGGCTATTGTCATGTGAAAGCGGACGCCGACCGGGACGGCAAATGTCCCAATTTGTTCGACTGCGACTGGGCGAACGGCTCAGGGACTGACGCAGAAATGTTCAAGGTCGTCAGCGAGGGTGTACCAAAGACTGAGATGATCGGCTTTGCCGGACAACTGCCTGATGACATGCTCTGGCAAATTTTGGCCTATGTACGATCCGCCTCGAAGTGTGAAGCCGTCCCTGAATCCGAGGCCGCGGCAGTGCCGGCCCACAAGTAAGGAGTATTCGCTCATGAAAACACGCAACCCGCTGTCTATGTTTCTCGCCGGCCTGCCTCTGCTGGCGTGTCTGGCTTCAGCGCCGGTGTCCGCCCAACCGTTCGCCTACGTCACGCACGAGGAGTCGAACGATGTGTGGGTGATCGATACGCACACGGATGCGGTCGTGGCCAAAGTACCGGTCGGCGAACGTCCGCGCGGAGTGCTGGTCTCGGCTGATGGCACGCAGGTGTATGTCGCCAACGGTAACTCTGACGATATTTCGGTCATCGATGCGACAACCAATACGGTCGTGGAGACCTTTCCGGTCGGCATCGATCCCGAGGGGATCGACCTCAGCAACGACGAAAAACTGCTGTTCGTCGTGAATGAGAACGAAGGCGTGATGCGCGTCGTCGATCTGGCAAGCAAGGAGGTGGTTGCCACCGTCCAGGCCGGCATAGAGCCGGAAACCGTGGTTCTCTCGCCCAACGGCAAGCTGGCCTTTGTGCCGAATGAGACTTCGCATGACGTGACAGTCATTGACACTCAAACCTATAAAGTCCTCAGTTCGATCAAGGTCGGCGAGAATCCACGCGGCGTGGCCTTCATGCCGGACGGGAAAACCGCCTATGTGAGCAGTGAGCGGAGTAACACCGTCTCGGTGATCGATACCGAAAAACTGGCCGTGACCGAGACGATCAGCATGGGCGAACGCCCGGTCGGCATCTCGGTGCTGCCCGATGGCTCGAAGATCTATGTCGTACACGGTCGGACCAACGATGTGCGGGTGATCGACCCGGCTACCAACACGGTGACCAAGACCATCGCCCTGGGCGGCAAGCGCTGCTGGTGGTCGGCCCTGACCCCGGACGGCAAAAAACTCTACGCCACCATGGGCCGCTCCGACGGCGTGGCGGTGATCGATACCGCTACCGATACGCTGCTCAAGACGATTGCGGTCGGGCAGGTCCCCTGGGGCGTGGCGATCACGCCGTAAATCCTTCCTCAGAAGCGCCAGACCAACAGGAATTGGGGCAGGCTTTCGTCGTTCTTGGTGCCCAGCTTATTCCACCAGTACTGGTACTCCATACCGACAAAAAGCCGGCCCGCACCACCGTTCAGCAGCTTGCCCAGGTCCAGGCGGAACTGCGGCTGGGTCAGAAACCAGCTTTTGACATGCTTGCCGAACTCGTCGGTCCGGCTGTGTGTGTACTCGGCATAGCCTTCGATCGAGAAATCCAGATTGCCGATACTGAAGGGATAGGCCCAGTTGAGGTTGAACATGAAGCTGTCGGTCTGTTTGGGAGCGCCTCCGCGCGAGACGCCTCGACTATCGTCAATATAGGCGGTCAGGTCGGTATTCAGAAAAGCAAAACCCGGCAGGTCCCAGGAGGTACGCAGGCCGGGCAGATATTTGATGACCTTGGCGTCCACACTGACATTGAGGCCGACGAGCAGGGAGAAGTCTTTGATCGGCCCGATTCCGAGCTTTTTGTGTGTCAGCTTGCCGAGGCTCAGGCTCGGAAACCACTCGAAGTACAAGTCGGTGTCGTTGAAGCCGTCACCCTCGACGTCTTCGATGAAGTCAGCAAAAAAGAAACTCTCCCCGTATTTCCAGCCCAGGGCGTTCTGCAAGGTCAGGATGAAGGTATTCTCATTGGCGTCCGAAAACGGGTTCTCAATATGGCCGTACTGAAAATGCAGTTCGGTCGTACTCCAGTCAACAAGGGCCACGGCCGGCGAGGCCGTCAGCAAGGGTATAAGGGCTGAAACGCAGAGAAGGAGTTTGGGGGATAACACACCGCTGCCGGTGTAACGATTGTGCAGGGAATGCATCGGCGGGAATGTTGGTACGCTACGCTAATCCAACCTATGGGACTTATAGAGTATGCGAGCGCGGGCGTGAAACGGTTCCGACTTGTGGTGGAGACACAGAAGCCCCGAGGTATCGAGGAGCATCAATTGTCCTCATGAGTAGCGGCATACTCTCCAGCCAGGTCGGCCTCAACCTGTTCGTTATCGACTCCCGTCGGGTAGCCGAGGTCAACTGCTCCGAAGTGGCGCTCAAAGCGTTCCCGCGCCGCCTGTTGCTCTGCTTCGGTTTGCCGCGTACGAGAGCTATGCCCTTCGTGGCCCCCTTGATATCGCTGCTCAAGAGTGGCGGCGATCCAACGCGCTGGCGACGTACCGGCGGTCTCTGCTTGGCGGCAAATCACACGGTAGACTTCATCGCTCAGTTTAAGAGTCAGCGTTTGGCTCATTTCTTCCCTCTTTATTCAACCCGCCATGCTGCATATGCCAGCGCTTCACGAATGTCGTCTTCCTCCAAATACGGATATGCCTCCAGGATATGTGCGGAGGAATGCCCTGCGGCAAGCAAGCCCACTACAGTCCCGACTGTCACACGTAAACCCCGAATGCAGGGTTTCCCGCCCATGACCGCCAGGTCAAGGGTAATACGTGTTAGGGGTTTCATAATACTTACAACTCCAATACAGCAACGCCATAGAGCCTACGTTCCTTTTCCACGACCTCCACCAGTCAAAACCCAGACCAGACCTCCTATTAGTAGTGTTCCCACTATCGTCACTGTTTCCAATACTCCCTTCTTCCTACGTTTTTCCTCTGATTGACAAGAAGGGCAGAGTTCTTCTCTCGGCTCCAAAGGACGCCCACATCCTGGCTTTGGACAAACGTTCATCGTTCCCCTCCTTCCAGCAACTCAACGGGTTTGACCTCTATCTCTATGCAATCGAGTTCATTGTCTGCAAAAAGATCGCATCTATCAATAAACGAGCGTTCATTATCCAGGTAGGCTCGCAATGGCTGTTCAGGCAAATGTTCTCCCCGGGAGGGGACCAATCGTGCTTTTTTTACCGCCAACGCAATTCCACTGTTGCTAAGCTTGGATATATTTTCCTTCAACATCGCCACGGCTGCCTGCGGCTCGTTTACTGTCGCATAACATTCTGCCAGAGTTTGAATTCCGATAAGGCAAGCTTGAAATGATTCTTCGACAAGTCTGAACTTCTCTTCTGCCTTTTTAGTTCTATCTTTGGTAAGAATTGGCCAATCATCTCCAAAAACCGGTTTGGGTTCGGGCATTTCCGCTATTTGCCTTTTTAACGACCTTGCTGTTTTTTCAATGCCTGTGTTTAACGTTTGGATAGCGTTCTCAATCATCCTTGACTGCCGTTCATTATCTTGTATCAGCATTGCTTGCTTGTACTGACTTACGCCTGAATAAA
This sequence comes from Binatia bacterium, assembly GCA_963664395.2. Taxonomy (GTDB): domain Bacteria; phylum Desulfobacterota; class Binatia; order Bin18; family Bin18; genus Bin18. The sequence continues at coordinate 2,982,556 of OY761159.2, forward strand.
TTTCGGATATTCTATCGTCGTGAAGACCTCCGATTATTCTGTGTATCTCCTGCTCTACACGATTCAGCTGTAGGGCTATGCTTATTAGAAGGATTTGAGAGCCTATTGCTGTAGCGCACTTGACAAGAGATGACCCAACGACCCGTAATTTGGCGTGCTGCACAATCTTCCCATCTTTATAGAACACACCTTTCAGATTGCCGGCGGTATCTCTATAGAGTTTCCCTCTTTCTGGAGAGCAGACAATTTTATACACGGCATCTGGATTCAAAGTCCTTACAATCTCAGGAATACCGGACAGACAACGTAATTCACTTAAAACGGTTTCTCTATTCTTCCGAAAAATCTTGGTTTGGAAATCCGAGTTTGGTCCAAGGTCAGGTGGGATGGAGGGTATTGTTAGGATTTTTGTCATTGTCTCTCTGCCTGTTGGTCCGTAATCTGAATTGTGCTCTCTCCCAGATATGCCCTAGGTCTATTTTTCACATCCTCGAGCTAGGGTTTTCCCTCTCTCCAAATAATTCCCCCGCTTAAAAATCTTTGCTCTGCGTCTGTCATTTGTTGACTCTCTTTGGCCAGATTCCAGAACATGTGAAATACGTCTCTGTAAAAGCCTCTGGCATCAAGCGTCCATTGCTTCTCTGACCCCGAAAGTCCTGGGGGTAACCAATCTGGCCGAGTCAGTGATCTTTCTATCTCTTCAATTTGATCGTTCTGGAGAGGATCTTTCCTGACCTGGATTTGATAAGAAGATTTTCCGTGGACTCCAAGCGCGTGAGCAAAAGGGTTACGAAAGAGATCGTACAAGGCTTTGACTCCTTCAGTTCTGCTATCTCCTGGCTCCCAAGGATAGAAGTTTTTGAGCAGATGTTTGAAAGCCTCGCCTGAGCCGACCCATTTTGTCTTACCCTTGCGATCTCTCCAAGTAGGGTTCGAGGGCATGAAGATCGTCACTGAAATCCCACTGACAAGGCTGCACAGTCTATCTGTCGCGGCGAAATTACAGCCATGTTCTATGCCAAGCTCTGGAAGCGGAAGCCGCAGCATAGCTCGAACATCTCCAAACTGCATGGAGAGATGGTCTCTAACAAAGGTAAAAACATGAGGATAGTTTTGGAGTTCTGGAATATCAGACAGCAGCATGCTGTGGGCTCCCTATTTGCGGATTGGCAACTCTTGAATACGCCTTTGTTCCGCTCCTTGTAGAGCGGCTTCGTCAAGCAGCGTACCGAACTCTTCGGTCAAACGACTTGGGCAGGGCTTGGGCTGATTGACGTGGCATCTCAATCACGACGAAGTATTCCGCCGGGTATAGATAATCCTCTCCACTCTCATCAATAATTCGGATGTCGCCGTCCATAGCGGCATCTTCATCGGGCAGGATTCGGTAGGGTTTGTGGAGTTCGAGCGAGGCCAGATGGAGTTGTCTGCGCAGATAACAAACCGTGAACTCAAGGGTTGACGGGTTTTCATTGCGAAAGCCCGCCTTACCCGGATTGCCAACTGTTTCGGCGACCTAGCTTTCGAGGGCGGCGCGCACGATGGGCTCAAGCTCGCCGCGGCTGTGCATTTCCTGGATGATGTCGCAGCCACCAACGAGCTCGCCATTCACATAGACCTGCGGAATAGTCGGCCAGTTTGAATAGCGCTTAATGCCGTCCCGCACCGCAGGGTCCTGCAACACATCGACGGTCTCGTACGGCACGCCCAGAGAATCGAAAATTTGGATGGTTGCGGCTGAGAAACCACACATCGGGAAAGTCCGATTACCTTTCATATAGATGAGGACCTTATTGTTTTTTACCGTCTCATCAATGTGAGCGTGAACAGCATCTGCCATGTTTTCCTCCTCGTCACTGTTGTGACTTGTGTGAATGGTTGCGCGTCTTTTCGTTATGACTTGCTCGTTTCGATATTGACCAATCCCGAATTCTGCGCCTCAGCCTCGAATTCTTGGGGTGTCATTGTCTTGAGTGTCAAGGCATGAATGCGTTCGACCATGGCATCCTGGAGAGCACCGTACACTAATCGATGCCGGGCGACGGCATTCTTTCCGGCGAACTCTGCGGAAATAACAACGGCTTCGTAGTGATCGCCGCCACCGGTGTAATCGCGGATATGCACCTGCGCATCGGGTAGCGCCTCTATGATGCGGGACTGAATTTCGTCTACGGCAATGGGAGCCACGCCTTCTGGCATTGTTGTAAACCTCCGGGTTTCATTCGGGTTTCATTCGAGCGGTTGCACACGGTTGTGTGTAACGGGCGTTGACACATGCTATCTGAGCGCCTGGCTGTCTTGCAAGACCGCTTTTTGAGAGTCCTGATAAAAAAGGGCACCGCTTGCTGGGTGCCCTCCGGTGCTAGTGCAATACTGCACTAGCGTTTGTCTACCCTCTGGGATTGCTGGAGGGCAGTTGAAAACGAGGCTATTTTTTCTGCATCTCAGCGCCGCAGCACTTAATTGGGCCGTCTCCACCTTTGGTCACGATGACCTGAGCGCCGCAGCTTCCGCACAGATACATTTTGCCGAGTTGATTTGCCATACTACTATACCTCCTGTTTTTCTCTTAGCGTCCGGTAAATCGAGGTTTCCGCTTGGCTAAGAAAGATGCTACACCCTCGGCCCGATCTTGGGTCGTCTGGAGAAGAGCATAGAGATCTTCTTCCAACCGAACTCCCTGATCCAGCGTCAGATCCATTGCCTTATGTACCGCTTCTTTACCCAGTCGTAAAGCGATGGGGCCTTTGCCTAACAGACCGGATAGGACCTCGTCAACACGGGTCGAAAAGTCGCTTGCAGCCAGCACTTCAGTGACGAGTCCGATACGATACGCTTCAGGCGCGCCAACCTGTCTGCCCGTGAGGATCATTTCCAGGGCCTTTGCCTGCCCGACCACGCGCGGCAGGCGTTGCGTCCCCCCACCAAAAGGAATCATCTGCTCGCTAATCTGGGGGAGGCTGAAGCGAGCCGTCGAAACGGCAAGGCGGAGGTCGCAGGCTAAGGCCAGCTCCAGCCCGAGTCCGAACGCACTGCCATTGAGGACCGCGAGCGTCGGTTTTGTTATTGCCGCGAGCGCTTTGACGCACTGGATGGGGCCGAATTGCTCACGAATTTTCTGCGCCGTATCGGCTGCTTGTGTCAGGCCCTCACAAAAACTATGCTCCGAGCCAGTGAGGACACCAATCTCGACAGCCTCGTCCTCCTCAACTGCCTGGCAGGCGGCTGCCAGTTCCTGGTCCGTCAGGGGAGTGAGCCGGTTGCCTTGGTCTGGACAAGACAATCGCAGCCAAGCCACTCTCCCTTGAATCTCGTACACAAGATCAGACACAACGTACCCTTAAAAAGGAGCGTCCATTCGGACGCCCTGCTCACTATTCGTACTGCGCTTTGAGTTCTTTCTTGAGGACTTTGCCCAAAGGATTCTTGGGAAGCTCGTCAATAAAATTAATCTCCCCTGGTTTTTTGAAGCTGGCCAGCCGTTCCTTACAGAAATCGCTAACTTCGTCCGCAGTGGCCGTCTGATCTGGCTTGAGGGCGACAAAGGCAACGATCTTTTGTCCCCAATCGACGTCAGGAACCCCGATAATTGCCGCCTCATCAACTGCCGGATGGGCGTGCAGGACCGCTTCGATTTCAGCTGGGGCGATGTTCTCACCGCCACGAATAATGATGTCGTCCTTGCGCCCGACCAGATAGACATAGCCGTCTTCGTCGATATAGCCCATGTCGCGGGTATGCAGCCAGCCGTTTTCGTCCAACAGGGCGGCGGTCGCACTTTCCTGATTGGCGTAGCCCTTCATCACGCGCGGAGTATGAATAACGACTTCACCGATCTCGTTGGCCGGCAGCTCTTTGTTCTCGTCATCAAGCACTTGGACTTCCACATCCGGCAGCGGTTTGCCGACCGAGGTCAAACGCTTGAGATTGCGCTCGACTTCTTCCGGCGTGCCGTTCAGCTTATGGTCATCCGGTCCAAGGACGGTCAGGGTCGAGTTGGTTTCGGTCTGGCCAAAGGCATTCACGAAACCGGTCGAATCCGGAAACATATCAATAGCTTTGCGAATGACGGGGAAGGCCATGGGCGAGCCGCCATAGGAGACGTTCTGTAAACTCGACAAGTCATAGTTCGAGAACTCGGGATGATCGATGAGTTGTTTGAGCATCGTGGGAACAACAAAAGCATGTGTGACCTGCTCGCTCTGGACTGCCTCCAGCCACTCTTCGGTATCGAACTGACGCAGGATGGCGATCTTCCGGCCGTTCCAGAGCGCGGTCATAATGTTCATCGTGCCGGCAATGTGGTAGAGCGGAGCGCACAGGAGTGAAGTGCCGCGCGGAGTGCCGTCCGCCATTTCAACCGTGCCGATGACATAATTGGTAAATCCGCCATAGGTCAGCATCACGCCCTTGGGCAAAGATCGTCCCGCTGGTATACATCAGGATGGACAGGTCGTCCTCATCCACTTCGACCTCTTCGATGTCGGGCGAACCCTGCTCAATCAAGTCGTCGTAGTGCAGCATATCGTCACGCCGCGTTTCGAGCGCGACATATGTCTCAACACAGCCAAGATTGGGCTTGAGGCTATTGACCAAGTCAATATAGCGAGCGCCCACAAGCAGAATCTTGGTCTCTGCCGCGGTAATCATATATTCCAATTCAGGGGGCTTGGCCCGATAGTTCAGCGGCACAAATGTCGCGCCCAGAGTCGCCGTGGCATAATAGGCTTCGATGTATTGGGTGCAGTTTGTCTGCAAGATCGCCACGCGGTCACCCGGTTGAATACCTTGGTCACGCAAACCGCTTGCCAGCCGTTTGACCCGGTCCACGAGCGCTCCATAGGTCAACCGAGTGCCTTCAAAGGCCAGGATTTCCTGGTCCGGAAACATCATACCTGGAATGCCGATGAACTGTGACGTATTCATTGTTGCTCCTTCACCAGTGCAAATAGATTTTGTTCCAGTCGTAAGCCATCGGATAAATTCAGGTCCGCTCCTTGTCGGACGGCCCGTTTTGCCAGGGCTACGACTGTCGGATGATAACGGGACAGTGTGTATGCCAGAGATTTAGCCTCCGTCAAGAGGGTCGCCAGGGGAACCACCTGATTTACCAGGCCAATTTGGAGGGCTTGGTCTGCCTTCAGCCGCTTTCCGGTGAGGACCATATCGAGGGCGCGGCCTAACCGAATTGCACGGGGCGCGGTCTGCGTCCCGGCGACCCCAGGGATCATACCGAGGCTCGTTTCCGGTAAAAAGAAGACCGTATCGTCTGCGGCAACGCACAAGTCGCACAGCAGCGCCATTTCCATCCCACCACCGACGGTATAGCCATGGACCGCCGCAATGGTGGGTTGGGGCAAGTGCAACAGCAGCCCCCAATTGTCCCGTTGCCAACGGACTTCACGCGCCCGCACCGGAGAGGGCGCGGACCCGAACTCTGAAACGTCTCCGCCGGTACAAAAGGCCGGGCCTTCGCCACGCAGGATCATGACTCGGACCTCGGGATCATCCCGCACGGCCTGGAGAATTTCGTACAAATCGTCCCGCATCTCCACGTTATAGGCGTTGAGCATGGCCGGCCGGTTGAGGCTGACAACGGCGATGCCGTCGTCTTTTTCGTACAGGACTGCGGGGGAAGACATACACGCTCTTTATGCCGAATAGACAATCTGTCCGTCAATGATTGTTGTGTGGACGCTTGCACTGCTTATTGCCTCAGCAGGGAGCCTCGTCAAGTCACTATCCAAATCGCTGTCAAGGATATTCACATCCGCACGCATTCCAGGGGCGATTCTGCCGACCCGGTTTTCCTCAAATCCAATCCAGGCTCCGGCGTGTGTGAAAAGACCAATCGCCTCAGACAGGGAGAGTCGTTCGGCAGGATTGAGGACAATTCCGGTTTGGGATTGGCGTGTTATGGCAGCTTGGACCGCTACCAGTGGTGCCTGCGGGGCGATTGGACAATCTGAGCTGCCGACAATTGGAATGTTTCGATCCCGGAAACTTTTTGCCCGGTACAACCAGGCGTGCAAATCCGGATCAATCTCTGCGGCATATTTGTCGCCATAGAAATGAAGAAAGCCGGGCTGCATCACCACCGCACAGCCCGTCTCGGCCAAGGTGTCGAGCAACGGCGGGGGGCAGAGCGTACAGTGTTCAATCCGATGACGATGATCGCGGCGAGGCAGCCGTTCTTGGGCTTGCCGAATCGCGTCGAGGGCCGCGCACACGGGGGCTTCTTCAACCGCATGGATGGCGACCTGAAAACCATGGTGATGAACCTGCCATACCATTTCAGCCAGATCATCCAGGGGTGGATACAACTCGCCCCCACTTTCGTGCAGCATGATTTTGATACTGCCAAGCCGGACGCGGTCATACGGACCGAAAGGTTGGAGTTCGGCCTCCAGGACTTCTGGGAAGGCATCAATCCCGACCATGACGGTTGCATGGGGACGTACTGTCCCGTTCGCGCGTAAGGTGGAGAATCGCGCTATATCCTCAAGTGTATTACCTGCACTCGCATCATGAAACGAACAAATCCCATGTCTGAGCAATGCGTGGTTGACCTGTCGTAATCCCGCCTGAAACTCCTGCGACGGGAGCGGAGGAATTGTAGTCCGAAGAAATGACTCCAATTCGTAGACGAGGCCCGTTGGTTCTCCGCTTGCGTCGCGCTCGACGTGTCCGCCCCTTGGAGGGGTAAAATTTGCATGTATGCCGGCTCGCCGGAGCGCCGCGCTATTCAGAACGGCAGCATGGCCGGTCCGATGGCGCAGGATCACCGGTCGGTCGGTCGCTATGGCATCGAGGTCGTGTCGGTTCGGATGGCGTTTCTCGTCGAGAAAGAACTCGTCATAGCCATAGCCGCGCAGCCAGTCTTGCGAGCCGAGAGTAGTCAGACGCGCCTGGAGTTGAGAGCGGATTTCAGCAATCGACCGGGCTGCACTCAGGTCTGCGCCGCAGTAGCGGCTTGCCCAGGCAAAGAGGTGCAGGTGGGGGTCGATGAAGCCGGGCAGAACCGTTCTCCCGGCGCACGCTAAGGTCTGTGTTTTCGGCGAGACAAAGGAGCGCAGTTCCTCCTCGGTGCCGACCGCGAGGATTCTTCCTGCCGCGATAGCGACCGCTTGTGCTTCAGTCCGGTTCGGGTCGAAGGTGAGGACATGTCCACCGTAGAGTAGCAGGTCAGCAGTGTGGGGTGCGGAAGACATAGCCCCCAGAAAAGGAAAGAGCGAGGTTTCCCTCGCTCCTCACTGTTAGGCGTACAGTTTGCAACAGACCGGTATCAGTCAGACGACGGAAGCGGCTTGGCTTCCTTGAGCGGCATTTCTTTATCGCAGCAGTTGAGCGCGCCGTCGCCCGGCTTGTTGCACAGTACCTCAGTCCCGCACTCTTCGCACATATAGCGTTTACCCAGTTGTGCCATTGATTCCTCCTGTCGTGATATGTCTCTACAAGTAATATCTACTGTAGAAACGGTAACTTGGTCACCTCGGCTATCATGTCCGCGTCCGGCCTGTCAATCCGCAGCCGGGTGCCCGGCTCGCCATGTTCACGCCGGACATAGCCCAGGGCAATCGGTCGGCCCAGCGTTGGGGAGGTTGCGACGCTGGTCAGCCAGCCGACTTCCTTGTCGTCCTTCACTAGTCGGTCGCCTCGTGTCGGCAAGGCAGCCTGCGCCTCATTTTGCAGCAGAAACCCACTGAGCTGACGATTCATACGCCCGCGCGCAGAGGCCCGCTCGACGACTTCCTGGCCCAGATAACAGCCTTTATCAAAATTAATGGCTCGGTCGAGGCCGACCTCCAGCACGATTCTTTCTTCGTCCATATCGAGGCCATACCACGGAATGCCGGCCTCAACCCGAAGTATATTCAGCGCGGTATGACCGACGGGAAGCAGCCCGTCGAGTTGAGCGAGGGCCTGCCAGACGACGGATACCCGGTCGCCGGGAACGTGAAACTCATAGCCACCCTTACCGGTCTGGTCAGAGCGAACCACACGGACCCGAACATCTGCAAGCGTTTCGTCCCGATGCTGTAACTCCTGCTCCGGCAAGGAAGAGAGACCGGCTGCCGCCAGGACTTCTGCCGCGGCCGGGCCTTGGACCGCAAGGGTCACCTGATGGGTGCTCAGGTCTTCAATTTCCACATCATCGGCAATGATAAAACGGTCGAGGGCTTCAATCGTCTTTTCCTTGATACGGGCATCAAGGTCGAGAAGGATTGCCGACTCTTCGGCATAGACGCGCAAATCCGCCACAATCCTTCCCTGCTCCGTCAGCAGCGTTGCCGGACAGCCCTCGCCGGGCCGCAGGGCTTTGACATCGTTGGACAGCATGCCCTGCAGAAAATCGGTGCGATCTTCTCCCGTGAATTTCACCTGGGTGCGAAAGGACAGGTCAATCAGTCCCGCCTTTTCGCAGACGGCTGCGTAGTCGTCCTGCGGGTTGGTGAAGGCGTTCGGGAGTTCAAGGCCGCGATCGTCGGTGAGCGGTACGCCCTGGCTTTCAAGCCAGGCAGAGAGAGAGCTTTTCATAATAAGTAGGCTATAGCAAAGAGGGACTTGCGAGGAAAGGTTGGAAACGACCTCTCACGACGCCGCATTCAGACGGCGCAAATTCCGCACAGCCCGGATGCGCTCCTGGGCCAGGGTAACGGCCAAACGATGGGGCGGGATGTCTCGCTGCTTGGCTTGGGTAAAAATCGTTTTCAGGGTGGAGTAAATCGCTTCGGTTTTGGCCTTGGCCCGCTCGCGGCGATAGCCGCCGGGACCCAACTCGTCCGCGACGTTAATCAGCCCCCCGGCGTTAATTGCAAAGTCCGGCGCATACAGAATGCCGTGCGTGTGAATCGCGTCTCCGTCTGCCTCGGTGAGTAACTGATTGTTGGCCCCACCGCCGATAATACGGCAGCGGAGTTGAGGCATCGTCTCCGGATTGAAAACGCCACCCGCGGCACAAGGGGCGAGGATGTCGCATTGCTGAGTCAGAATAACGGTCGGATCGACAACCTCGGCGCCCAGTTCGGTCCTCGCCTTGTCGGTCCGGGCGGTGTCCACATCCGCGACTATCAGCCGCGCCCCGGCTTGGTGGAGGTATTGCGCCAGAGAGTAGCCGACTTTCCCCAGGCCGGGCAGGGCCACGCTCAAGCCCTGAAATTCGGCCTTGCCATCGGTTTCTTCAAGACACGCCCGCAGGCCACAGAAGATGCCCCAGGCGGTCATGGGGGAGGGGTCTCCGCCGCCGCCAAACGCCTCCGCCCGTCCGACCCCGAACCGACTCTCGGCCAGGACGTGTTCAATGTCCGCGGTCGTCGTGCCCATGTCTTCGGTTGGAATATAGCGCCCGGCTAAAGACTCTATGGCGCGGCCCAGCGCCCGAAACACGATCTCTCTATTTGTGACTGTCTGATTGGCGACAACAACCGCCTTGCCGCCGCCATACTCCAGGCCGGCCAGGGAGGCTTTATAGGTCATGGCCTGGGAAAGGCGCAGGACATCCGTAACCGCATCATCCTCGCTGGCATACGCCCGCATACGAATACCACCCAGGGCGGGCCCTAAGGTGGTATCATGGATGGCAATCAGGGCGGTGAGGCCGGCGTTGCGGTCCGCGCAGAAGACTACCTGTTCGTGGTCTTCTGCCTGCATGCGTTCAAAGAGTGCCATACGGCCTGCTTCATACAGCGACTAGGACATCGTCGCCATCTACTTTGACCTCATAGGTGTCTTGTTTTTCGTCCGGGTCTTCACTGTTTTCTCCGGTCGTAACATCGAAATCCCAGGCGTGCCACGGGCAGGTGACCATATTGCCATCCAGCTCGCCTTCGCCTAATGGGCCACCCTGGTGCGGACAAACATTATCTAACGCGTAGAACGTACCATCGACATTGAAAACGGCTACTTGCTGGTCGTTGACCTCAAAACACCGCCCCTCGCCTGCGGGGATATCACTCGTCGAGGCCACTTTGACAAAATCGGCCATGCTGTCCTCCTGTGTCTGAAATATCGGCGAATTAAACAAATTACGCTACGGGCCGCAAGGTTAGTCAAGGGTCGGCCAGTATAGACTGGCGCACAAAAAAGCCCCTGTGTCAGACAGTGAGGACGACACAGGGGCTGTGAGCCATCAACAGGATTCTTTTAGCCGCCGTAGAAGACCTTGTCTCCCAGGTCGGCCATGTGCAGCGTCGCCAGGTCAGCGCGTCCTTCGGGTTGCTTCTGGACAGCCGCATTCACCACTTTTCCAATAAAAATAGAGTGGTCGCCGTTCTCGACCGTTTGCTCCAACGAGCACTCGACATAGGCCGGGACGCTGGCGAGCACCGGCGCGCCAGTCGTGCCCGCGCTGTACACCTCGCCGTTAATCTTGTTGCCGTCTTTTTCCGCGGTCAGCACATACAGGCCGTAGGGGATCATACGGAGAGCGGTTTTCTTGGCATCTGCATCCATCAGTCTTTCTCCCTTTTCTGAAAAATTGTCCCTGCGTTGTATCTGCCCCCTCCCGCGCGTTCAAGTCCGGCCCGTTTGCGCGTCAACCCCGCTCAGGTATGTAGAACGTGCGTGTAGCTGAAGCCGACTATCTCAGGGAGATAGTCATCGTAATGCAGAAAAGAGCAGAGACTCACACCCGCGCCGGGGTAGAATACCAGCCGCATGGTGCCGCGTATTTTGAGCAGCGCCAATTGCGGCGTCACGCCCGAGTCTGGTCGCTCTGGGCGCTGGGTGTACTGATTCGAGACCCGTGGGTGGGTTGATCAACTCCCGACCGATAACGCCGTCTGCGCTCAACCGTTTGAATAGACTATCGGCTAGGGACTGCTCATTGTGTGGTATGGGCACAGGAAGGAAGGTATTATGAAGGTAGGCTACTGTTCATAATCTACTTTGCTGAAACACCGAATCCGAGTATCGGGGTTCGGTGTCTCTAAGTTGGACTACTCGACACAGATCGACTCACAGGAGGCATAACATGGTCGATCAGCAACCCGACGCGATAGATCAATCTCAATCGCTACGCAACACGGGCATCGTGTATGTGCTGACAAACCCGGAGATGCCGAATTGCATTAAAATTGGCACCACACAAAAGTGGCCGCAACGTATGAAGGAATTAGATGGTACGTCTGTTCCGGTACCGTTTGAGTGCATGTATGCGGCGCGGGTGCATGACCCAAAAGCATGGGAAAAGACCCTGCATTATGTATTCGAGGACGCAAGAATCAACCCGAAGCGAGAATTTTTTAGCAAGGACGTTGCTGAAAAGGCGATCCGGATTTTGAAAACGGCGCAGGTCGAGAACGTCTCCTATACCTCAACCGACGTACGTGAGCGCCGTAAGCGCCTCGAGGAACTCGCAAACAAGCAGAACCGGTTCAACTTCGAAGTACTGGGCATACCCATCGGGGCAGAATTACAATTCATCCACAACAACGTAACCACATGTACAGTCACCAATCAAAAGCCACCCAAAGTGAATTTCCGTGGCGAGGAACTTCCGTTGTCCCGTGCAACTCACAAGGCATTTGCCTTAGAAGGTCTGTTGCATCGGAGCCACGAGGATAAAACCGAAGCCAATCCATTCGATGCCATCAACAAGGGCGATCCATTTGATGCTATTTCCCAGGTAGTGAACTGCGCAGAAGCGCTGTTGTGTTTGAGCTACTACGAGGGGAATGAAACTATGGCTATTGATGAAGCCAACAGCATGCACGATCTCTCTCAAGGGCTGGGATGGTGGAGGTATAATGATCTAACCCTGGCAGAACTCTATAGTTAGAGCGCCCTATGGTGAGGAATCAACCTCCACCATCCAGCCGTGTCGGTCGGGCTTCAGGCCGCGCTGGATGGCGGACAACTCGTCAAACAGGCGTTGGGACAGCGGGCCGACTCGGCCGTCGTTGATGACAATGCTCTCGTCCTTATATGACAGCTCGCTGACCGGCGAGATGACGGCCGCGGTTCCGGCACCAAACACCTCACGCAACAGTCCATTCCGCGCTGCGGTCAAGACCTCAGCGATGGTAATGGGTCGCTCTGCCACCTGCATCCCAAAGTCCTGGGCGAGTTGGAGGGCGGAGGCGCGGGTCACGCCTTCGAGGATAGTCCCCGTGACTGGTGGGGTGACGAGCTCATCCCCAATCACAAAGGCGATATTCATCGAGCCGACTTCTTCGATGTATTGCTGTTCGACGCCATCGAGCCACAACACTTGGGCAAAACCGTCTTTGTGGGCTTCTTCGCCGGCAAACAAACTACCGGCGTAATTCCCAGCCGTTTTCGCGGCTCCGGTTCCACCTCGTACGGCCCGCACATAACGGTCTTCAACGCGGATTCGGAGCGGTTTGAAGCCTTCGGCATAATAGGCGGCAACGGGCGAAAGAATAATAAAGAACTGGTAGGTGTGAGACGGTCGCACCCGCAGGTCGGGATCGCGCGCAAAAGCAACCGGCCGGATATACAAAGAGGTGCCGGGCGCATGCGGCACCCAGTCCTGGTCCAGTTTCACCAACTGCTTGAGCGCCGAGAGAAAGAGTGCCGGGTCAACAGGCGGGATACACAGCCGGGCGGCAGAGCGATTGAAGCGGGCGATATTGCGGTCTGGCCGAAAGAGCAGAATTTTGTCGTCCGGCGAACGATAGGCCTTGAGGCCTTCAAAGATGGCCTGGGCATAGTGGAGCCCGACGGTGGCCGGTTCCAGCGCAAGCGGACCATACGGTACGATACGTGGGTTGGACCAGCCGGTATCTGCAACACCATCCATGAGAAACATATGGTCGGTAAAGACCTGGCCAAAACCGAGTGCGTCGTCTTGCGGTTTGGGTTTGGGCTGACTGCTGTGAGTGATGGAAATGTGCATATTCATGACTCTGATAACTCCCTGCGGGAGGCCGGAGTGTAACAGAGCTGAGAGTGCTATCGAAGCAGGCTCGCGCATTGACTTCGGCCTGCTCTGCACGCTAGGGTCGGTGCCTGTTTGACGCCGACACAAAGGAGGAAGCATGGCGCGTATTCCCTATCCCAAGGTTGAAGACTTACCGGAAAAGGTCCGCACCGCCGCGGAAAAGCTCCCACCGCTCAATATCATGAAGATGTTCCTGAATGCGCCGACGAATGCCATACCGCTGTTATCTTTTGGCCAGTCCATTTTGACGAAACAAGAGCTGGCCGCCCACCTGCGCGAGCTGGCTATTCTGCGGGTGGCGCATCTGACCGGGGCCAACTATGAGTGGACTCAGCACGTGCCCATAGCCAAAGAGACGGGTGTCACGGACGCCCAGGTGGACGCCATTCCTCAAGGAGCTGACGGGGCCGGTGCGGACGCTTTCAACGAGGTGGAAAAGCGCGTGCTCCGTTTTACGGATGAGGTCACCCAAGATGTCAAAGCGTCGGCTGAGACCTTCTCTGCATTAGAGAAGGATTTGGGACCGCGTCAAATGGTCGAGCTGGCGCTGGCCATTGGTTTCTACGGGATGGTAGCGCGGGTTATGGAATCGTTCGAGGTCGAGTTAGAGCCCACGGCGGGGACGTATTCGATTGATCAGCTCCGCCGCTGAGATTAATCGGCCGCGTAAATCCGGGGGACTTTCCAGCGTTCGAAGAAACCGACTTTGGGCTTCTTATCTGCCTTGAGGTCTGCGACATGGGCATCAATGTCCTGGTACAGCCGGGCAACATCAATCCCGTGCGAGGCGGGCCGAAAGTCTTCGAGCCGCATGAGGGCTTGGGTCAAAAGGTTAATCGCGCCCTGTGAGCCGCCCCGGTTGAAACGCATGTGGAGGCCCGTGGCTAGGCGGATTAAGGCTTCGTAAAATGGCTTGTCTGCTGCGTCGACTTCATGCCAGACCTCTTCGAGCACTTGATGGCTGTCAAAGTATTCCCGACGGTTAAAAAGCCGAACGGCCTGCTTGAGCTTTGGATGCATGACGATTATGACAAGAGAGAAATTTTGAAAGCGAGGATCATTCTATGCCACTACGCACGGTTGAGCAATACAAAGACAGCTTGAAAGACGACCGGCTGGTCTATTTTCGGGGCCAACGTATCCCTGACGTGACCGCGCATCCGCTCATTCAAACCGCCATTGAGCACGAAGCCACCGACTATCGTCTCATGCACGACCCGCAATACCGGGAGCTGGCCGTTGTCCGGAACCCCGAAACCGGCGAGGAGATGAGCCGCTATTTTCTGCCGCCGCAGAATGCCGAACAACTGCTCAAACGGAGTGAGTTGATTGAAACCGCCTGTCGAGAAGGCGGGACGCTCGTCGTGCTGGCGAAAGTGGTCGGCAGTGACGCGCTGTTTGGCCTGCTGCGGACCTCCCGGAAAATTGATGAAGCCTGCGGGACAGCCTACCACCAACGGGTCAAAGCCTTTTATGATTACTGCTGTAAAGAAGATGTCAGCTTTGCTCTGGCTCAAACCGATACCAAAGGCGACCGCGCCTTACGTCCCTCGGAACAAGAAGACCCGGATGTCTACCTGCGGATTGTTGAAGAACGCCCGGACGGCATTGTAGTGCGTGGGGCCAAGGTCCACACCTCAAATACCACCCACGCCAATGAGATGATCGTCCTGCCCACGCGGGCCATGGGCGAAGAGGACAAAGACTACGCGGTCTCATTTGCTATCCCGCTGGATACGCCGGGGCTCAAGCTGCTGATGAGCGGCTATGGCTCGCACACGCAGCGCAACAGCTTCGATCATCCGGTCAGCTCGGGCGTGAAAATGACGGAAACGCTGACCATCTTTGATGATGTGTTTGTGCCCAACGAACGGATTTTCCTCCAAGGCGAATGGCAGTTTGCCGGTCCCTTGGCGCTGTCGTTTGTTGAGTATCATCGCCTGACCGCGATTTCGTATAAACTGCCTTTCCTGGACCTCTTGGCCGGTGCCGGGCGCTTGATGGCCGAGTATAACGGCATTGAAAAAGCCGCGCATGTCAAAGAAAAACTGTTTTGGCTGGCGAGCTACGTCGAAACCACCCGCTTGCTGACCCATATGGCGTGTCTGAAGGCACGCGCGACGGACTTTGGGATGGTCATCCCCGACCCCCCGACCGTGAATATTGCCAAGCATCATTTTGCGGCCGATTTCCACCAAGCCCTGTCGCACGTTCAGGATTTGGCCGGCGGTATTATTGTCACCGGACCGGCAGTGGAAGACCTGCGGAGCGAAGAGATCGGACCGTTGATCGAGAAATACATGAAGGGCAAGACGGGCACGTCGGGCAAAGAACGGCTCCAGGTCATTAATCTGATTCAAGACATCACCACCTCGGACTTTGGTGGTTATAACGCCGTGCTTGCTTTGCACGCCGAAGGCTCCATGGAGGCGGAAAAGATGCAGCTCTACCGTGAATATGACTGGCAGCGGGTGCGCGATTACGCCAGCAAAATGGCCCGGATTGGCAAGGAATAATATCTGTCTCTGCCCGATATCAGGTCGGCGCCCTACAGAGGCGTAGCTTGCCGGTCTGCGGTCGGCAAGCCGCGGATCATCTTGCCTGCCTGTCGTTCGGCAACCGCCAGGTCAAACTGAGTCTGAAGGTTCAGCCAGAATTGTGGCTCGACGCCGAACCAGTGCCCGAACCGCAAGGCCGTGTCGCCGGTCACGGCCCGCTTGCCGGCAATAATCTGGCCGACGCGGTTTGGCGGCACCTTGATCTGACGCGCGAACGCCGTGGGTGTTACGCCCATTTCCGCAAGCTCGTCTTTGAGGATTTCGCCGGGATGAACGGCCCGCTTCAGCATGTGGTCCTCCTCGTTACCCCTGATGGTAATCAACGATATCGACATCGCTTGGTCCCGGATGTCCATCCGGCCAAGCGAAGCAGAGTCGCCATTGTCGATTGATCCGAATGGCGTACTGTCCTTTCCGTGCGCCTCTAAGGGCCTCCAGCCGGTTGCTCGGTAAGGCCCTCAAGGTTGCCAACGACGGTGCCGCGTTCAAGATCGAAAGCCGTTTCGCGGCTTGCATTTCAAAGCTTTGAAACGCCCTGACGAATGCTCCAGCCGCAAACCGCCGGGTTTTTTCGTCTCTGTAGCTCAGTATCATTCGAGTATGGGCACCAGACTATGACGATAGACGTCAAGCGTCAATCTACTGACGCTGCCGGTCAAGCTTGGCGGGAGTGGCGAAAACCCGTATTTAGAAGATAAGAGATAGTAAAGAATACGACCAAAGGAGGGGAATATGAATCGGCACGGAGAAAACATACAACCACAAGCAGAGGCCGGCTGGCAGCTCACTCGTCTCTCTTCGCCGAGTGCGCTGTTTGGGGCGAACGGTATGCGGATGGGGTCGGATGGGAAACTCTACGTGGTCCAGGCGTTCGGCAGTCAGGTGAGCAGGGTCGATACCGGGAGCGGTGCGTGTGAAACGATTTCGCCAGTCGGCGGCCCCATTGTTGCGCCGGATGATATTGCCTTTGACTCGCACGATGTCATGTATGTGACTGAGGTGATGAGCGCGCGGGTCAGCGCCCGAACGCCCAGCGGGGAAGTCCGGGTCATTGCGGATAATGTGCCGGCAGCAAATGGCATCACCGCCTACCAGGACCGCTTGTTCATGGACGAATGCCGCCCCGGCGGCCGCCTGTTTGAACTGTATCCGGACGGTCGAGCGCCCCGCGTTATAGCCGAGAACCTGCCTTTGCCCAATGCGCTCTCAGTTGGTCCCGATGGCAAGCTGTACTTTCCGCAAATCGCGGCCGGTGAGATTTGGCGTTGCCCGCTCGAAGGCGGTGCGCCTGAACGCTTTATGGACGGATTTGCTGTCCCGACCGCAGTCAAGTTCGACCGGAACGGCCTGCTGACAACAACTCAGGCCGCCAGCGGAGAAGTGACGAAGATTGACATCCAAAGCGGAGAAAAGACCGTTGTCGCGCACGTCCGACCGGGGATCGATAATCTTGTCTTTGCGGATGACAACCGGCTGTTTATTTCCCACTTTGTGGACGGCGGTGTCGCTGAGATTCAAGCGGATGGAACCGAGCGCGTATTGGTACCCGCCGGTTTACTTGGTCCGTTCGGCATCACGGTGACAGGCGACGGGACGGTCTATGCGGCCGACGGCATGAGTATGATCTCCGTCAGCCAAGACGGACGGGTCAGCCGTCCGACGATGTTTACCCAAGAGGGCTATCCCGGCTTTATCCGCGGTATTGCCGCCGGTCCGGCTGGCAGCGTGTATGTCACGACCTCAGCCGGCGAAGTCGTCCTGTATAATTTCAGCACGCGCGAGCCGCAGATTTTGATAAACGAACTCAACGAACTCTATAGCCTCGCGCCGACCCGGGACGGAGGGGTTGTGGTGGCAGAGGGTGGCGAAGGACGACTGCTCAAGGTGACCTCAGATGGCAATGTCACCGTTCTCGCCCGTGGTCTTGGCCGACCGAACGGCGTTGTCGTGGCTGATGACGGATCGTGCTATGTCAGCGAGCCTGACAAGGGCCAGGTGTCGCATGTGAATGGCGGCAGCTCAACCGTGGTTGAGGGATTATCGTCACCGCAGGGGCTCGGATTACTCGGTGATCAACTCTTGATCCTTGACTCAGGCAGCAAAGATCTCATAGCGGTGTCGCTTGGAACAAAACAGCAACAAACACTTGCTTCCGGCCTGCCGGTCGGCGCCCAGCCTGGCGTGACACCGCAACTGCTCATGGGGATTGCCGGGCTGATCCAGGGGCCGCTCACACCATTCTCCGGCCTTGCCGTAGGCGGAGACGGTACGGTCTATATTGCCGCGGATGGTGAGGGGAGTGTGCTGACGTTGAAACGAGCGTAGACACATTCGCGAGGGACGGTTGACGCCGTCCCTCGGTCAGGTCGCAGACTGCGTTTACGGGACTTCCAGAATAATTTTGCCGAAATTTTTATTATCCTCCATGTATCGATGCGCCTCGCTTGCCTGTTCCAATGGAAAAGAACAATCAATAACAGGCTTGATCTTTCCTGCGCTTAAAAGCGGCAGCCAGTTCTCTTGAAAGCGGCGGGTGATGTCAATTTTATCCGCCAGGGTCCGACTGCGTAGAACAGAGCCAAACACCTGGAGTCGTTTTCTCAGAATCAGTCCCAGATTCGTCTCTACTGTGACTCCACCCATCACACCGACGAGGACGATCCGCCCGCCAATAGTGAGACTTTTGAGATTCTTGTCCCAATACGCAGCCCCAATAAAATCTTCTATGACATCAACGCCCTTTCTGCCTGTGACCTCTTGAATCCACTCGGTGAAGTCCTGCTCTTTGTAGTTGCAGCCGGCAGTCGCGCCGAGGTCCACACAGCGTTGGATCTTTTCGGCTGAACCTGCTGTGACCAGCACGGCTGCACCGGTCTCGCGGGCCATCTGAATCCCGGCTGTCCCGACGCCGCTCGCCCCGGCATGAATCAGGATGGTTTCGCCCCGCTTCAGACCGGCCAGGGTAAAGATCGTTTCTTGCGCGGTGAAATACACTTCCGGGACAGCCGCGGCCTGCGTGAAGCTCCAGCCCTCGGGAATCGGCATAGCCATGCGGGCATCAATAACCGCCTTTTCTGCGTAGCCGCCCCCGCCGACCAGACCGAAGACACGCTCGCCTACTGCAATATTGGTCACTGCCGAGCCCACGGCCTCCACTTCGCCGGCGAGTTCGAGTCCGAGGATATCGGACTCACCCGGCGGCGGTGGGTATTGGCCTTGGCGTTGTAGCGTATCCGCCCGGTTCAGGGCGGTTGCACGCACCCGAACAAGAACCTGTTCAGGTGTTGGCGTTGGATCAGGGGCTTGGCCCAGCTTGAGGACGTCCGGGCCGCCTGGTGCTGCAATGGTAATGGCTTGCATACGGGGTATTCCTTATTCTATCCCCTCCTTGGAGGGGTGGCCGTAGGCCGGGGTGGGTTCCTGAATCGTCCGAAACCCACCATTTAATCGCTCGGTTACTTACCGGTGAACCGGGCCTTGCGTTTCTCGACAAATGCCGTAATTCCCTCCGCAAAATCCGGTGTTCCCATCGACAGAGTGATCGAGCGGGCTTCACTGTGCAGTTGTTCGTGCAGCGAGTTGCCGAGGCTTTGATTGAGCAGCAGTTTGGTCCGTCCAAAAGCGGCAGTCGGACCCTGGGCCAATTCTTCGGCCAACTTTCTCGCTTCAGCCATCACTTGGTCGGGCTCGACCACAGCAGTCAGCAGCCCCAGGTTCAGCGCCTCTTCGGCCGGAACAGGTTTGTTGCGCAAAAACATTTCGGTCGCCTTGGCCAAGCCAACGTGACGCGGCAGGAAAAAGGTTGAGCTGGAGTCCGGGCTTGCACCGATGCCCAGAAAGGCGGTGACGAGAGTGACCTGAGGCGAGGCAATACGGAAATCGCAGGCGAGTGCCAAACCAAACCCGCCGCCCGCGGCCACGCCGTTGAGCGCGGCAATGACGGGTTTGGGAATTTCGCGGACCATGGCAATGGCCGCATGCAGGACCGGCATCATTTTCTCAATGCTTGGAATAATACGCTGCTGTGCCAGCGCTTCGACAAAGAATTTAATATCGCCGCCGCCACTAAATGCCTTGCCGTTGCCGGTGAGAATAATCGCCCGCACCTCGTCATCATCCCAGCACTCCATCAGTGCCTGGCGTAAGCCGGTCGAGAGTTCGTTGTTCATCACGTTAAACTGGGCCGGACGGTTGAGGGTAATGGTTGCAATACTGCCCTCACGACTCCAATAGACGGCTTCTTCCATCGCGTTTCCCTCTTTCTTGTCTGCTCTTTTGCTCCCTCAGGTTTACCTCGCTTGACGGATTACCAGAGGTGCAGGAATATACTGACTGCGTGTGAAACTGTTTCCATATCAGACCCAATAGCGACAACAAAAGGGAGGTCACCCATGGCAATTGTGCAGATAACCCCACCGGACGCTCACCAAACGCTGCGCCAGGATGCAGCAGTCGTCTACTTGGACGTACGAACCGAGGCGGAATTCCAGGCCGGCCACCCTGAGCGCGCCGTCAATATTCCCGTGGTCTTTTTTGATCAGGCCGCCGGTCGCCCAGTCCCGAACCCACATTTCTTAACCGTTGTTGAAGCGACCATACCAAAGGAGGCCACCGTCATCGTCGGCTGCCAGGCCGGCGGTCGCTCGCAGCGCGCCGCCGAGATTATGGAACAGGCCGGGTATACGCAGGTCTCGAATATGATGGGCGGATTTGGTGGCGGGCAAGACCAGCAGGGCCAGACCATCGCCGGTTGGCAGGAAGCCGGCCTGCCGGTGAATACCGAAAATAGTGACGGGGTGAGTTATGCGTCTTTAGCTGAGAAGGCTGGGGCGGGGGGATAGGCTCCGAAAAGTCAGCCGACGCGGCTGGCTGGCTTTGATTGACCGGCAGGCGTGAGTATGCTTGAAACCAGGGTGCGGATATAAGCATGGCGACTCTCGCGTTCGACACTCATGCCTTTGTGAAAGAATTGACCCAAGCCGGGATGCCGGAAGCGCAGGCCGAGGTGCTGGCGCGCTCGCAGGCGACCTTGATTGATGAGAAACTGGCCACCAAGCAGGACCTCAAGGAACTCGAAGCTCACCTCACCCGGGATCTGAAAGAACTGGAAGCCCGTCTGACCCGGGACCTGAAGGAACTGGAAGACCGGCGGACACGAGACATGAGAGAGTTGGAGTTGCGTCTGAAGCACGACTTGACGTTGCGTCTCGGTTCAATGATGGTGGTGGCCATCGGGGTGGTCGCCGCGTTGGTGAAACTGCTGTGAGTGTGGAACATACGGACTGCGCATGAGCACCAGCGTCTTTGATACCCACGCCTCTGTGAAAGAGTTGACCCAAGCCGGGATGCCGGAAGCGCAGGCCGAGGTGCTGGCGCGCTCGCGGGCAACGTTGATTGACGAAAAACTGGCGACGAAACAAGACCTGAAAGAGCTGGAATTACGGCTGACAATCCGGCTCGGCTCGATGATGGTAGTCGCCGCGTTGGTAAAATTGCTGTGAGGACGGGATTATGAGTGGCTTTCCTGTAACGTGCTCTTGCACCGCCGACTTTAATCACCGTTCTACGACGCCAAACACTCCTGAATCGCCGCGTCAATAAAATCATTGTCCTTCGGATTCATTCCAATTCCCGTCAGATGGCCCCAAATCGATGGGACCGGTCTGAGCGTCGCGTGTGGCATACAGGCCACTTCTGCTTCGCTGTCTTCGGGTGGAAAATAGAGATCGGTCTGACTTGGCATAATCATGGCCTTGGCGGAGACTGTGGCCAGCGCCTTCTGCCAATCTCCATCAAATCCCGGCGAGTCACCGACATTATGATCCTGCCACGTCTTTGCCTGAGCCAGCAGATTATTCGCGTCGCATTGGAGAAAAAAGTTCTCCCAAAAATAAACCAGGAAATCTTCGACGCTCGGATGGCCGAGCTGCTTGTACAGCTCTTCACGATACCAGGCCTGCGACAGGCCCCAGCCGGCATACACCCGGGCCATGGCACGAACGCCCGTGGCCGGCGCTTGGGCATAATGACCGTGGTTCCAGGCTGCGTCCGCACGGAGCGCGGAAGTAAAGCCTTCGATAAAGACATGGGTATGCGGAGTGGTCCGCGCCGCACCGCACCACGGCGCGATCCGTTCGACCATGGCCGGATAGCTGACCGCCCACTGAAAGCACTGCTGCGCGCCCATCGAGTAGCCGGAGACCAGGGCGAGCGACTCAATGCCAAGGCTCTGAACCAGGGCGTGCTGCGCCCGCACATTGTCGCGGATCGTCGTTGCCGGAAAATGCGGGCCATTCATAGGAACGCGCGTTGTGCTGGGAGAAGAAGACAGCCCGTTGGTGAACATATTGACGCCAATCACACAATATTTGGCCGGGTCGAAACACTTGCCGTTCTGGATCAAAAACTCATAGCCGGTGTGATCGCCGGAATACCACGAGCACAGCAGGATGGCATTGTCTTTGCGGCTGTTAAGTTCGCCATAGACTTGGTAGGCGAGTTGCGCCTTGCGTAACACCAGGCCGCATTCGAGCGGAAAATCCCCTAACGAAAAAAGCTTATGCTCCGGCATATGGGTCCTCCTTTTAGCTGCAGTCGATCAATCCATGCTTCAATCACCTGGAGTCGGAAGTCAAGGCTGAGCTCAAAGTGGAGTTTCATGATCCCAATTACTTTCGACCTACATGAAGAATCGAAATTGGTACGGCGCAGCTCCTAGGTTCGGTATGCGCTTGACAACTCTCGCCAATACCTTCGCGTAAGCCAGGGTGACCGGTAGAGGGTCATAGAGCGAGTCGTTATTCCAGTTCATCTTGGAAAGCCCGAGGATGGCGCGGGCCGTGTCATCCCAGGTGCCGTGGCCAGCATGGCGGACGAGGCGAATGGGGCGAGGCGTACCGCGGCTGCCTTGAAAGAAGGAACGTTCCGTCACACCCTTCACGTCACCATGGGTCCATAGCAACGCCTCCCGGGGTCCGAGCCCAACAACGGTTCCACGCGGAACCGGGAAATTGGCCGGTCTCCCCTTCCTGTCGTTCGGGTTCTGGTCTATACGGAGGCCTCGCCAGCCGACATCTTCGACAACTTGGATAAGGTCAACGGCTTCGCACAGGTGTAGGGCTTCCATACAACCGTCAACTTCATCGGGTTTGAATTCCGTGGTCTTGTGAACCATAACACGACGTGGCGACCGACCGGCATGACGACGACGATACAGATCCATTGATCGTGTCATCACACGGAACATCTCGATTCTGGAAAGGAAGGGGTTATTGCGCTGGATTTCGATTTCTTGAGTATCGTAAGCCACGAACTCGAGGCCTGCCCCATCTGCATCGAACACTTGGCTACAACACGTTACGAAGCGTGGTCTGTCCGAGTCGGCGGGACGTACGGCGTAGGAGATGCCGATATAGGCCGTTTCTGGATCAGCCTCGGCTAGCTTCCACGGGACTCCGCCTGCTTTGGCATACAGCGCTAATCCGATGCGCCACATGACGCTGGCTTTGCAGTGATAGGCGATAGCGCTGTCTTCTCGCACTAATTGGATGGGCACTCCCCGAGCAGCTGTATATGCCTTCAAATGATCATGCAGGTCGAAGTCGTCGTTGGGTCCGCCAACAAAACCAGACTCCCACCGTCTGGGAATGTAGACAAATAGAACGTCAAAGTCGCTTCGACGCGCTTCAAGACGCTGAATGGCTCTCACCAAGTATTCCGCAATCGTAACGTGCGGCTGAGGAGATTTTTGTAAGTTCGTATCAAGCTGATGGTCGACCTCCTCGTGGCAACCTTTACCGGCGGCGCTCATATGCAAACCGAAGACACGTTGGAAACTTGGCCATCGAGGGAGGTAATCCCTGCGCTCTCTTGGATTGAAAGCCGAGTTCAGGTTTCTCATGAAGTCATAGATGCGCTGACTCTCGCCGTGTGGTGCAAGGGTGGCTACACGGATGGGGTCGGGAACGAATCCTGCTGAATATGGCCCGTATTCCAGTAACCCACGCAGCGGATGTCGCTCTCGGTCCGAGGAGCGGTTGGGATGAAAAGCCAACATGGGCTCTGGGAGCCATATATGAGAGGCGATCTGGGAGGTCACGACACTATCCTAGTGGAGAAACAGGTAACCGGTGAGATTTGAAAAACAGCGTCGACACCATATCCTATGTTTAACGCACATATCTCCTTTTCATCTTGAGATAAGTGATGTGCCCAGAAGTCGATCAGATCGTTGAGCACATGATTATATCGTCCGATAGTCCGCTCACGAGCAAAATCGGTCGCTGCTCCCTTGTTGGCGTCGGTAATGCCTTCAAATACCGTACAAGGTTCGATGAGTAGCCAAAGGCGGTCATTGGCCCAGTCCAATCGAGCGGTGATGCCTTCCCACCACCGGAGATCGGGGTTCCCGTTGACGACTCCTGTCAGTATCCCAACCAAGTCCCGCAAGCGGCTCCAGATTGCATTTTTCGGGTCTGTGGGCACGAAGCGTCGGTGACCTATGATGTTCAGACCACCGTGCCGACTAATCGCGCGATTGAGGGCTTCGCCTAAGAGTCCGCGTTCCGTAGATTCATATCTTTGACGCTTAACGTCGAATGCGTAAAGGTCGAATTCAGTGATGCCATAGGAGTCGAAGACGTTGCGTATGTCAGCGTCTGCCCCGAAGGCCAATACGCCGACTTGAGAACGGACAGCAAGCACGTCCGCGCTGGATTTCTGTACGGCTTCGCGTACTTCGGCCGTGCCACCGATATCGCAAACTAGCCGGCGGCACTGAGTCGGCGCATTGATGACAGGCAAGGCGTTAAACCGTACGACAGGCCAGCCACGGCGAGCAGTCCGCTGAAGAGGCACTGGGCTCCAAGGCCGACGCTGCGACGCGAACCGGTTGAGCGCGGTCGTGTCGATGTCTTTAATAAGGCGAACTAGGTCACGCAGGGTCTCGTCGAAGTTCTCGACAGGCACTAACACTGATTCGATGTTGTTAGCGATGCCACGATCCAACAGTCGCATGACGCGTGGTAGTGGCCAGTCTTCACTCCGGTGTAACCAGAAAAACCCAGCAGGGAAGGCTCCCTTATGTTCCATCGCCTCATCGAGCGCGTCCATGATGGAATCATCACGTCCGCTGTATCCGCATACGACAAGACCAAAACGCTTGCATGATTCGACCAGCGCTCTCCTCAAATGGGCATCTTGCTGACGCAGTTCATCGTCTGTGTTTTTCAGGCGACGAGAGCGGAAGTCGCCGTGAAGCTTGATTTCTATGGGCCAGCGTTCGTCGGCTAGTGACTGCTGGGCTTGATCCGCCGAATTAAGATCTATAGTGGTCAGCGCGCTTGTTGTGTCGTATACCTTGGCACAGGCATCCGCGACGAGAGCGTCGAAGTTCGTGGTCCACACCATACGCGTTTGTTTGTGGCGCATCAGCGTTGCGAGCGCTATGTGGCCGTATGATGGCTTAGCGCCTGTCAGTTTCCCATCTAGGAATGCACGCCGGTCTGACTCTGCCGGATACGCCGCTTCAAACAGCGCGGCGTATTCATCCGGTGCGCCGGGTGACGGCATACTTCCTAGGGACTCGATATGAGCGTCAATGCGGTTGCGCACAGCTGGTTGGGACAGGTCCACGGATGCTTGGCTCCAACTGCGATTCTGGCTGGCGAATAGGATTTGCTTGAATTCCCAAATCATATCTATAGCAGTCGGGAGGCCAGCGGAGGCTGATGCGCCGGCACCGAGAAACCACATGAGATTCCTAGCCCGTAACGAAAAGCGTCGAGCGAAGTCGTCGGCTGGGATTTGGGGCCTGCTTGTTTCTTGACTCATATCAAGCGGTAAAAAATTGGACTCTTAGGAAAGCTATTCACTCGGCCCTTGGTCAGCCTCAGATGAGCAGGTCGTCGTCAATGCTTAGAGTGATTGATATCGTGGATTTTCCCTTACGCCATCATCAGGCCGGAATCCTCGAATCGGCGAAAGTCCGCCACATTCGCAGTCGCTATGGGTGCGCCATCGACGAGCGCCGTTGCTGCAATCATGCAATCGATCAATGAGCCGCGCCGCCTGCCCGACTCATTAAATAAACGGGCGGCAATCGTAGCGTGCTTCGGCATGAAGTCTCGGCGCTGTCCGACGATTTCAGTGGCCAATTCCATCTCGGAGCGGTCAAGTGGGCCGCACAGGAACTCTGCCCAGGCGACTGTACTCATTACCAGTGTTTCGCCCTCTTCAATCCAGATTCGCAGTTTGCGATCTTCAGGTGATCCCGGTTTCAGGGCTTGGATCAGAAAGCTCGTGTCCAAGTGGATCATTGAGACTTGGAAGATAACCGCGGAGCAGCCGCTTGGCGCTCAGTATTGAGAGTCCGCGCCCATTGTGTGACATTGACCTTGCGCTTACATAGAGAAGCCTGCAATTGGTCAAGAGCGCTGAGCGCCACACCGCTCTCCGGCTCCCACTCCATCGCTGCTC
This sequence comes from Binatia bacterium, assembly GCA_963664395.2. Taxonomy (GTDB): domain Bacteria; phylum Desulfobacterota; class Binatia; order Bin18; family Bin18; genus Bin18. Next base: position 3,008,494 of record OY761159.2, read on the forward strand.
TTCGAATAGCACGCCGCAACACTTCGGACTTCGACACCTTCCAGCGTTGTGCCAACGCCTCCAGTGTGTTTACGGATTCGACATCCAGCGAATATGTCGATTTGATGGTTTGTGTAGCCATGAGGATAATGTATTACCGTCCTCAAGTCGCGTCAATCTTGTTGGGTATTAGGAGGAAGGGCAACCCAAGGTTACGCTGTATACCCGAGCGCGTTCAGGTAGGCTTGCACACTTGATACCAGCCCCATATCGAGCGCGTCGCAAATCAGCGCGTGGCCAATGGACACTTCGAGCAGACCGGGTAAATGCTCCACAAGGTAAGGCAGATTATCCAAGTTGAGATCGTGCCCGGCATTCAGACCCAGGCCGGCTTCTTGCGCCGCTTGGGCGGCGGTGTGATACGCGGCATAGGCGTGGTCCTGCTCGGCACTGCCAAAGAGACGGGCGTAGCGTTCCGTATAGAGTTCGATCCGGTCTGCGCCGACCTCTTTTGCTCGTCTCACCTGGTCTCTATCCGGATCGAGAAAAAGACTGGTCCGTATGCCGTTGGCGTGTAAACGCCGCAACACCTCGCCGAGCCAAGTCGTATCACCCCGCAAATCCCAGCCGGCGTTTGAGGTGAGCACGTCCGGCGGATCGGGCACCAGGGTGCACTGGGTCGGTTGCACCTGGCAGACCAGGTCCAGAAACTCGGTCGAAGGATAGCCCTCAATGTTGAATTCAGTGCTGCTGTGGTCCGCGAGCAGGGCGGCTATGTCTCGCACGTCCTGATAACGAATATGGCGACCGTCCGGGCGTGGATGCAGGGTGATGCCGTGGCAGCCGGCGTCAATACACGTTTGGGCGGCGTGAACGACATTCGGCTGGTCGCCGCCCCGAGCATTGCGCAGGGTGGCGATTTTATTGACGTTGACACTGAGTTTGATCATGGCGACTATGACGTAACGCGGACTTGACGTGACCTTGGCGCGTGGAAGTGTACCTCACCACGCAGGGAAAAGGGCTGTACGGGCCGTCTCGATTTTTCTAGTATTATGTCTCCCGCACCAAAATAGAAAGGGTAATAACGTTATGGATACCTATCTGCAAGAACTTGCCAGCCGCCTGGTTGGCTATGACACCGTGAGTCAAAAGAGCAATGTCGAAGCCATGGCCTACCTTGGCAATCATTTGGAGGAGCACGGCTTTCGGGTTGCCTTGCAGCGTGCAGAGGTCGCCGGGGTGCCCAAAGCGAATCTGATCGCTTTCGCCGGACCTCCCGAGCCGGACGGCCTGATTCTCTCCGGCCATGTGGATACGGTCCCGTTTCTTGACCAGCCCGGCTGGACACGCGACCCCCTGACCCTTGGCGTGGAGGATGATCGTGTCTACGGACGCGGCACATCGGATATGAAAATTTTTTTGGCACAGTGTGTGGACGCCGCGGCCGCCCTCGACCTTAAACGGCTCAAACGACCGGTGGTTTTTCTGTTTACCGCGGATGAGGAAGTGGGCTGTCTGGGCGCGGAACGCCTCATGCCTGAGTTGTCTGACCTGTTGGGCGATATCCCCAAGCCCCGCCTGGCCTGGATCGGTGAGCCGACTTCGTACAAAGTCTTTCATACCCATAAAGGGGTAGCGGTTTTCTCGATTAGCGTCCGCGGTCTGGGCGGCCATAGCAGTATACCCGAGACTGGAGTGAACGCGATTGCGGTTGCCGGAAAGGTCATAAACACGATTGGTCAGTATCAGGCCGAATTGCGCGCCGCCCCGTCTGCCGAATTTGCCGAGCTGTTCCCGGACTCTCCGTATCCGACGCTGAACTTCGGATTGGTGCGCGGCGGGACTGCGGGCAATATGATTGCCGAGCAATGCACGGTTCAAGTCAGCTACCGGCCCCTGCCCAAGGCCGACCCGCTCGACTGTCTGCACGAGATTACCCGTCGGGTCCAAGCCCTTGAATTGGTTGATTTCAGCGGTTCTGCACATCAGGCCAGTATCGAGTTCTCAGAGCCGCTCGTGGTGCCGCCGCTGTTCTCGCCGCGGGAAACCCCTCTCGAAGGCGTATTATTTGACGTGGTCGGCCAACAGACCAGTAGTGGTGCGCCGTTTGCGACCGATGGCTGTCAGTTTGCCTCAGGCGGTATCGCATCTCTAATTTGTGGGCCCGGCGATCTTGACCAGGCCCACCAGCCCAATGAGAGTATCCGGCGGGAGACCTTCGAGAATGGGACGGGCCGCATTCTGTCTGTCATTGAAAAATTCTGTATGGCTGAGCGGTCCTAGGAGCGAACCATGTCAGTGCATGAGAGTCGCCATCCTTTAGTGCGACATAAAATCGGTCTACTCCGAGAGGCCGAAACCGGACCAAAGCTCTTTCGTGAATTGACCGCAGAGCTGGCGATGCTACTCACCTATGAGGCGCTGCGCGACCTTGCGACTGAAAGGAAAATGATCCAGGGCTGGGCCGGAGCGGTTGAGGTGGATCATCTGAGAGTTGACCTGTTGACGCTTGTCCCAATCTTACGGGCCGGACTGGGCCTCTTACCCGGTGTGCTTCAGATTCTGCCCCACATCGACGTGAGTCTTGTGGGTTTGTATCGGAATGAAGAAACCTTGGAACCGGTGCCCTATTTTGAAAAGCTGGTTGACCGCATGCCCGAGCGGACCGCGCTTATTATTGACCCGATGTTGGGAACCGGTGGCACCTGTAGCGCAACGATAGACATGTTAAAGAAAGCCGGCTGCCGGTCCATACGGGCGCTTTGCCTGGTGGCTGTCCCGGAAGGGCTGACCCGCCTGGCGGCAAGCCACCCGGACGTTGACGTGTATACGGCAGCCATTGACGACCGCCTCAACGAGATTGGCTATATCGTTCCTGGTCTGGGCGATGCGGGTGATCGGATCTTTGGGACGCCGAAGGGCGGCTGAAGTCAGGCCTTGTATCTGTGAGTGACAAAAGAAAGGAAGAAGCAATGAAATTCGCATTAGTCGGAGTCGGCAGTGGATCAACCGTTCGGCCTGAGCCCTTAACGGAAGTGGCCCAAAAGGCAGAAGCGCTCGGCTATGAGTCCGTATGGATTCCCGAACACCTGGCCGTACCGGTTGAAATGCAGGCTCGCTATCCGGGTTCTGCGGACGGAAAATTTCCCGGCGGGCCGGGCGTCAATCTGCACGACCCGTTTGTGGCCCTGTCCTTTGTGGCGGCCCACACCACAACGATTAAGCTGGGAACCGGAGTCTTTGTGCTTCCCCTGCGTAATACGCTGGCGGTGGCCAAAGCCGTGGCGAGCTTGGATGTCTTGTCGCGGGGACGGGTGATCTTTGGGATTGGCGTGGGCTGGTGCGAAGAGGAATTTGACGCGGTAGGGATGCCGTTTCGTGACCGGGCCGCGCGTACGCGTGAAGCGGTCAAAGTCATGCGCGCCCTGTGGACTGAAGAGACTCCGCAGTTTTCCGGGAAATTTCATGACTTTAAGCCGATCGGATTTAATCCCAAGCCGGTCCAGGACCCCTATCCGCCGCTCGTTTTTGGAGGAGAGAGTCGGGCCGCCCTCAAGCGTGCGGCTGAGTTGGCGGACGGCTGGTGCGGGATTCGCTATACTCCTGAGAGCGTTAAGCCGTATGTGACGCAGTTAAAAGAACTGACCCGGCAGGCCGGCCGGGATTTCTCCCAATTTGAGATTACCGTCGGGCTTGAGCCCGGCGTTCAGCCGACGCTGGATAGCGTGAAACAGTTCGAAGACGCCGGGGTGCATCGCCTGTTCGTGTTTGCTCCAGGCTGGCTGCCGCGTCGGAAATTTCACACCGACCTGTATCCGCAGATGGAAGCCTTTGCCAACGAGGTGATGGCCAAGCTGTGACGGACGGTTCAACGTGGTCAAAGTAGTCATGGTGGTCATGATACCAAGTGGAGGATAACGTATGGCGAAAGAGCAGATATCGCGTCGGACCTTTCTCAAGAATACCAGCGCAGTGGTGACCGCAGCCGCAGTAGCCGGCAATCTTGCTCAGCTTCGATCGGCTGAGGCTGCGACTGCGGCAGAATCTACCGGTCGGCTCCGGTTCGGAGTGCAAACCCCGCCGCAGCATGTGCCCTACAGTCAAGTGCAGGACGTATGGCTGGAAGCTGACGAACTTGACTATGATAGCGCCTTTGGTTTTGATCATTTTCTGCCTATTTTTTCCGATCCAACCGGCCCGTGTCTGGAAGGCTGGACCTTGCTCGCGGCGCTTGCCGCTCAGACGAAGCGGTTGAAAACCGGCCTGCTCGTCACTGGCAATACGTATCGTCATCCGGCATTGCTCGCCAAAATGGCGGCAACGGTCGATCACGTGAGTGGCGGGCGCCTGATTCTGGGGATGGGTGCAGGCTGGTTTCAACTGGAGCACGACGCGTTTGGAATCCCGTTTTACACGCCGGGCGGGCGGGCACGCCGGCTCGTCGAATCTGTCGAACTCATTAAAATGCTCTTCACCCAGGAAAAGACAACGTATGCGGGCAAATACTATCAGGTCAAAGATGCCTCGTTTGAGCCCAAGCCGCTCCAGAAACCCTATCCGCCGATTTTGATTGGTGGAATGGGACCCAAGGTAGTCCAGCCGCTGGTCGCCCGACATGCCGACATCTGGCATTTCTTTGTGCGCCAAGGGGGAGCCGAAGCTGCCAAAAAGGTCGCTGTAAAATTTGACGCCATCTGCAAAGAGGTCGGGCGCGACCCCGCCGAGATACAGAAGTCTACATCGCTCAGTCCTGAGCAGCTCAAACAGTCGCCTGATACTGTCAAAGCAGTGGTCCAGGCGTATGCGGACGCTGGAGTGCAGTATTTCATTGTGTCGATGTATCCCGACTACGATATGGCGTCCTTCCGTCGCTTTGCCAAAGAGGTCATGCCGGCATTCCGTCAGGCGTAGCAGCGTATGCAAACGAGAATTCCGGCGGTTTTTATGCGCGGCGGGACCAGCCGGGCGGTCTGCTTCCGAGAGGAGGTCTTGGCTCCCTATCCGCCGCCCGTGCGTGACCGTATTATCCTGGCCGCCCTGGGCAGTCCCGATGTTTACGGTCGTCAAATAGACGGCCTCGGCGGTGGGATTTCTTCTCTCAGCAAAGTCGTGATTGTGGGCCGGAGTCTGGCTGCCGACATCGATGTGACTTTCACCTTTGGTCAGGTTGACGTGCGGACGCCCCACATCGACTGGAGCGGCACCTGTGGCAATATGTCGGCGGCGGTCGGGCCGTTTGCCATTGATGAGGGCATTGTCCCCGCGGTAGAGCCGGTGACCACAGTCCGCGTGTTCTCGACCAATACGGGTAAACGCTATGTCGCCCGTGTCCCGGTCTGCGCCGGCCAGGCTGCGGTTGAGGGCGAGTATCGTATTGACGGCGTACCTGCTCCAGGGGCGTGTATTACCCTGGAATACCCGGACCCGGGTGGCTCGCTCGGCGGAGGGTTGTTGCCCACCGGCCTGCCCCGCCAGCGGTGCGAACTGGCGGACTCACGTGTTGTGACGATCTCGGTTGTGGACGCCACGATTCCGACGGTCTTCGTTCGTGCCCTTGAGCTGGGTGCCGATGCCACGCAGCTCGCGCCTACACTCGATGCAGCGCAGGCCTTGCAGCAGACCTTGGAAGAGATTCGGTGCAAATCGGCTATTCTGCTTGGCCTCACCCCGAGTCTTGAGGAGGCTCACGAGAAGTTTCAACATACGCCAAAAGTCGTTTTGGTCGCCCCACCAGCAGCGTATGCCACAAGTAGTGGAAAAAGGGTGGAGGCGGAAAGCATGGACCTGTTGGCCCGTGCAATTTCCATGCGCAACACGCACCGCACCTTTCCGGGGACGGTCGCGATGTGTACCGCTCTTGCCGCTCAGGTTGAAGGCACCGTCGTGTACGAAGTTGCCCGGCGGACGGCCACACACGACATCCGGATCGGGCATCCCGCCGGAGTCATGGAGGTCGGGGCGACGGTCTCACGCCAGGGCGGAGAGTGGTACGCCGAGCGGGTGACAACGAAGCGGACGGCGCGGCGTATTATGGAAGGGTCTATCCTGGTGCCACAAAAATATCTGGACGGCACAGTCTGGTTTGAGGGGGAGAGGGGAGAAACATAGGGGCGAAGCAAAATGCTTCGCCCAAGCCGGCTTCGTCTTCTTGAGACACTCAGATCAACCTGAACAGTCCTGCATTAACTCCAAGGTCGTGCCATCCGGATCACGAAAATACACGGCCTTGACCTTCCCGTAGCCTTCCCCCTCCAGATCAAACATCTGTGGAGGTGAATAAAACTCAACTCCCTTGGCGCTCAGGTCCTGGTAGGTCTTTTCAATATCCTTGACCCAAAACGCAACCTCTGTGATACCGGGGTTGGCAAGTCCCGGATACGGTTTGCCCGTGTCGCCCGGCTCAATGAAGTGCAGGAGTTCAATCGGCGGACCTTTGGGGTCATCTTCGTAACGCAGGTAGACGGCGCGCAGTTTTGTATTAGGCACCTGCGTGACCGTGCTTGCCTCTTCCCCTGCAATGGTCACATCACCGATGACCTTGAGTCCAAGCGTGTCCCGGTAAAACTCAACTGCCCGGTCCATATTCCGAACGGTAATCCCAACATGTGCAACAGCTCCGAGCATAAGCGTTCCCTCCTTAGCATGACTCCCCTCTTGGGAGGGGTGGCGCATAGCGCCGGTTTCTTTGTTCCTAGCACAGTTCTCTGGCACAATGGGAGAGGACAGCGGCGATTATGTATGTTGGGCGTCCGGGAGCTTACAACCCATACCCGGTCGTGACTTCAACCTGAATATTATCCGGGTCACGCACATACACCGAGCCTTTCTCACGCGAGCCATGGAGAGAATACGGCACCCGCTTTTCGTCCAGACTATTGAGCAATGACTGAAACTGCTCAGGTGTCGCCTTGAGCGCAATATGGTGCATGCTGCCCACGCCCCGCACTGTTGGCTGGGTGTCTTTCTCCGGAAAATCAAAGAACGCCAGTTGGTTCCCGCCACCCATATCCAGAAAGATATGGGTGGACGTTGGCTCGTCACGATTTGTGATGACATTGGTCAGCCGCATGCCGATAACCTCGGTATAGAACTGCACCGTCTTCTCAAGGTCCAAACAGATCAGAGCCAGATGATCGACGCCGCCGGTATACTGCGGTGGCGGTTTGTCGTCTGAGGGATGTTTTGGGAGATATTTTTGCTTGAGCGTGTCCCGACGCACTTGATAGGTATTGAGGTCTGTCATGCTTTCCCCCTATGCCGCTTTTCTTTTGCGCGAAGTTTTCTTGTGTCCTTCCTGATGCAAAATTCCTTACAAGCGTTCCCAGTCCACACTTTGCTCAAACGCATACGCAACCTGAAAGAGCGTGCTCTCCTTCCACCGTCGGCCAACGAGCTGCAGGCCGATTGGTAAGCCGTCGCGCAGGCCGCAGGGCAGATTCAGCGCGGGGTGGCCTGATAAATTAAACGGACTGGTATTCTGGCCGGCTGCTGCGCTGCGCCGGACGAGATCTTTGAGTCCTAATCCGGCTTCGAGCCTTGGGGCGCGCATGGGCGTGGTGGGCATGGCAAGAATATCAACTTCCTGAAGAGCGCGTTCGATCTGTTGGGTGAAGCTGAGGCGGAGATTCTGGGCCAGAGCGTAATAGCGATTGTTGTACTCGCGGCGGAGATAATTCCCAACCGGCAGAATGAGTTTCAGAAACGGTGGCAGGTCGTTGGCCCGGGCGCGGCGGGCGCGCCCAAAGGTTTCGACCCAGCCGACATTGCTCGCGCCGCCATGCCCGTAGCCTTCCCCGTCAGACTCGATCATGGCCGGGATCGAATGGCTGGCAATGCCCGTCCAAATGGCCCAGGCGTTTTTGAACATGGGCAGAGAAATTTCAGTGCAGGTGGCACCCAGGGTACCGAGCTGAGCGATTCCTTTTTGAAAGGCGTCAACAACTTCGGGCTCGACGGCCCGGCCTTCCAATCCTTCTTTGACAATCCCGATACGGAGCCCTTGAATGTCGGTTGTCAGCGCTTGGGTGTACGGCTCAGTCTGAATTGCACCGCGGACCCACTGGGGGTCACGCGGGTCGTCGCCGGCAATCACCTCAAGTGTCTGAGCAACCTCTTGGACGCTACGTGCCATAGGACAAATAAAGTCCAAAGTATGGTCCATATAGGTCAAGCCAAAAGAGGGCACGAGGCCATGCGTAGCTTTGATACTGGTAATGCCACACCAAGCCGCTGGGATACGGCCACTGCCGCCTTCATCCACCCCCAGGGCGATATCGACATCACCATTGGCAACCGCAGCGCCACTACCACCGGATGAACCACCCGGTGAGTGGTCCGGGTTTCGTGGGTTGCGGGCATAGCCGAACTCGCTGGTTTCCGCGGAAGGGGAGAGCGCGAAACTGTCCATATTGAGCTTACCGACGATTTCAGCGCCAGCGTCTAACAGACGCTCGACTACAGTGGCGTCACAATCCGGCACATAGCCTTCCGCCAGCCGGGAGCCATTCGTCAGCGGAATGCCTGCCACGGCGATGTTATCTTTCAGGCCGACTTTCTTACCGGCGAGCGGACCGCTGGATGCACCGGTGACACGACACTTGCGGATAAAAATATTATACGGATCTTCTTCTGGAGTAGGCCGATAACCGGGGTCGCGGTCGGTGTATTTTATGGGCCAGCGTGGCTGGGGCAGATCGTCCAGACGATCCAATGTACTGAGCAGCCCCTCGCTGAGCTCCTCAATGTCGAGCGCTTCCTGGGGTGTGAGGCGAAGATAGGACAGCGCGGCCAAATCAGACAATTCTTGGGCGCTCGGCCGCCTGATTTTCCCGGTTGAGCGGAGTCGTCGCATAGGGGTGGTCCTTGCGCTTCTTATTTCGCGGCGACTGCACGGCGTCGCAGGGTTTCTTCGGTATCGATGGCCATGCTGTCCGGCTGGATCACGACGCCGTAATCACGCTCCGCACTGTCTAGGCTGATAAATTCATCCAGTACGTCATCGAGGACTTTTTGAGGATCACGGGCAAGGGGGTTGCCCCAGCCGCCCCCTCCGCCCTTAAAGGTGGCAATGATCGAGCCTGGTGGCGAGGGGCGATTAGTGGCTGACTCAAGCACTTCTTCCTCATGCTCTGTTCCCCAATTCAGGACATAGCGGCTGCTCGCGCCGTTCTTTCCGCCAGCAAAGCCAGGCGAGGAGTGGCGCACGCCTGTCAGCGCGACGTTGATCATGGACGTGTCCCGGACGCTTTCCCGCTTCATGGCAAAACCCGGCACCCCGCGCCACTGGCCTGGTGCGGCCGTATCACTAACGTATTCGTACTGGTGGTAGAAAAAGGGGAATTGAATCTCGCTCATTTCAACGGTGGAGTAAATAAGACCGCACATGGGGGCCGGCCAGCCGCCCCAGCCGTCTTGACCCTGAGTCCCACCGGCGGCCACGAGTGTATTCCCGTACTCAATGGTCACAAACATTTCGCCATACCGGGAGTCATGCCCATAGGTGGTGCACAGACAGTAGTTCAGCGACACCGAGCCGACTTTGTTGGGAATGGCCTGCTCCAAGGCCCGCATGGTTGCCGTGCCGACATCTCCGCCAATAACGACCGTGCTGAACATACACGGGGCTGGCGGGAGCGGGTTCACGACGGTGCCTTCCGGCGCAGTGATGGCCACGGCTCGAAACACACCGGAGTTGATCGGGATGTCTTCGGGCAGCACCGAACACAAGGCGGTGTAGACCCACGAGGCCGTATTGCCAAAAGGACTATTCACAAAGCCCGGCGTTTCAGGGCTGGAGCCGCTCAGGTCAACGCTCAGATCAGAGCCATTGATGGTGACGGTTGTTTTGACTTCGATATCATGGTTGCCAAGACTATCGTGATCCAGAGTCGCGCTGCCCCGGTATTCTCCGTCCGGCCACTTGGCGACCTCGGCCCGAAAGCGCTTTTCAGCATAGTCGAGCGTGTATTCAATGCTTTCATTGACGACATCCCCCCCATATTTGGTGAACAAGGCGTGCACGCGCTGCTCCGCCAGATTACACGCCCCGAACATGGCGGCCATATCGCCCCGCAAGACATTGGGAATGCGCGAGTTGGCCAGGATCCAGTCGAGCATGTCTTGACGCAAGACGCCCTTATCGAAGAGTTTGATAGGCGGAATACGCAGGGCTTCCTGCCAAATATCTTTGGCCTCGGGATTATACCCACCAGCGACCGGCCCGCCAAAATCGGCCATGTGAGCGCGGACCGAGGGGAACAGCACCGGCTTACCGTCAAAGAAGACGGGTTTCATCACCGTCCAGTCGGCGTGATGCGTGCCGCCGTAATACGGGTCGTTCAGCATGACGATGTCGCCTTCGTGCAGATCGTCTTGAAACGATTCCATCAGGGCTTCAACTGAAAGAATGGAGGCAAAGATATGGACGGGAATAGCCGTCGCGCGGGCGACCAGGCGCACGTTGCTGCCATCATAAAAGAACACACCGGTCGAGTAGTCGTGCACCTCATTGAACAGCGGATGCACGGCCGTGCGCTCAACCGTTTTACTCATTTCTTCAGAAATCGCCTCTAAGGAATCTTTGATAACCAGGGCGGTAATACGGTCGATCATGCTCCTGCTCCTTTATCCTGCTCCTTTATGCTGGCTGCGTCGGGAACGGACAGCCGGCACGGCCACACCCGGTGACGGTAAAGGGCAGTGGGGGTGGGGTGACCTGCGCTTCCAACTGATGGGCCGGCGGCAGCGTACAGTGCGCCTGACGCAGGGCCGCGGCTACGGCCTGAACGATTGCCTGACTTGGCTGGTAGGGCGACCAGCCAACAGACATGGGCAACTTGGCGTGTAAAAAAGTATCGTCAGGAAGGGATATCCGCAGGTGCTGGAAAATTCCTTCATTGGCCGGCAGAGAGGGCCAGAGAGAGAAAAAGGGAATCGTAGCCGCGGCCAGAGTGGTTGCCGCGGTGGTGTTCACAAAGCCTTTCGCCGCAGGAGAACTGCCGGAGAAGTCAAGCGCAACGGATTCGTCCGCAACGATCGCTCGGACCTGAACGTTCAAATCCGTTTCTTCCAAACAACAGTGTAGTGGAGAACTCTCCCCCTGCCATTCTCCGGGTGGAAGCGCAGACAGGGCGGCCTGAGTCCTGGCGGCAGTGCCGGTGATGAGGTGGTCCAGGGCTTGCGCATAGACTGCCGGGGTCTGGCTGGTGGCCACGGCTGTAACGGCCGTATTGGACAGCTCCAGAATGGCAACCATACTCTCCACGTCTTTTTCTATCAGATGCGGCAGCCGGCTATTGAGTGTCAGCAGTGTGAGCGCGTCGCGTCGTAAGACTCCCTTCCGGTAGAGCTTGGCCGGCGTGACTCGAATGCCCTCAGCCCAAATTTCGAGGGCAAAAGGATAATACCCGCCCAATGCCATGCCACCGAGGTCGGGCAGGGGCGTCTGGACAATGGCCCAACTGACGAGCCGGTCAGCGACAAAGAGCGGTCGCAGCAGAGTCAGATCCTGAATATGCGTCCCGCCCGAAAACGGGTCGTTGGTGAGGATGATGTCTCCCTCAGCCACATCGTCGCCAAAGGTGTCGCAGACCGCACGGGCCACTGCCCGGACACTGCCCAGGCGAGCCGGGGTGTCTATATCAACCACGCGGCCATCCGCTGTTGCGAGTGCACCTGTGACGTGGCGACGATCGATTAAGGCTAAAGACGCAAGCCGCCGCAGGAGTGTCGGCCGCGCGCGTCTGAGTGTCGCCTCGAGTGTCGTGATGACTTCTTGGTGTGGGTCGGTGTGATGACGGGTAGATGCCATATCACTCGACCTCAATCACATACGTGAGGTGCTCGTCGAGGCTCGCCCGCTGGCCGGCAAAAAGGACGATTGAGGTCCGTGCTTCTTCAATAATGGCTGGGCCGACAACACAGTTCCCCGGCACGATCTGCTCTCCAGTGTAAATATCCGTCTCAACATAGTCTTGGGCTGAGGCCGAATAGACAGGCCGGCTGCCTTGTAATGCAGCGCGCGCATCCTGACTGCCCCGGCGGGCTGTTTGCAAACTCGGCTTTGATCTTCGCCCGACGAGGTCGAGGTGGATGTTCAGAATTTCGACTTCGTCCTCGGGCTTTTGAAAGGTGTACAACTGTTCATGCAGGTTGTGAAATCCCTGGATAGTCGTCTCCATATCTGTGGCACTCAGCTGCTCTCCCCGCTGCGCAACCGGAACCGCCACCTCATGCGTCTGGCCACTATAGCGCATCTCAAGCGAGAATTGGACGAAAGTCTGCTCCAGGTGACTCTGCTGACTCCCAAACAGGACGCGGGCTTCCTCGTGCATACGCCGGAACTGCTCGTTCATTGCCTGCAGATCAATCTCACTCCCGCGCGCATAGAAACTGCGTACTCGACTCACCCGTAGATCGGACAAGAGATCGCCCAGGGCGCACAGGACCGGGGCGGTGCCTTTGGGAATAAGGATGGTCTGAATGCCAAGGTCTTCAACCAATGCCCCGGCATGGATTGCGCCGGCCCCGCCAAAAGCGGTCAGGGCGAAGTCACGCGGGTCGTATCCTTTTGCCAGAGAAACCTGCCGCACACTATTGCTCATACTATTATTGACAATACGAAAGATGCCACTCGCCGCTTCCAGCAGGCTCATCTCCAGCGGCTGAGCGACCTTGGCCTCAATTGCCCGTCGGGCCGCCTCAGCGTTCAGCTGCATTGCGCCGCCCAGGAAAGAATCCGGACTGATATAGCCCAGGACCACGTCTGCATCCGTGACCGTGGCCTCCTGGCCGCCAAAGCCGTAACACGCCGGGCCCGGATGGGCCCGAGCGCTCTGTGGGCCAACGCGCAGAGCGCCTCCCTCGTCGACCCAGGCGATACTGCCTCCACCCGCGCCAATGGTATGAATATCAATAAATGGCACCGCAACCCGGTACCGACTCATCCACTGCTCGGTTCCGGTCTTGGGACGCCCATCCTGAACCAGGCATACGTCGAAGCTCGTGCCCCCCATATCAACGGTGATGACATCTTTGAAACCGGAGGCCTGGCCCAGATACGCGCCAGCCACAACTCCGCTGGCCGGCCCGGATAGGAGGGCCTGCACGCCGTGGGCGCTGGCTTGTTCCAGGCCAACGACTCCGCCATTCCCTTGCATAATGAAGATGTCGCCTTGGAAGCCACGCTCACGGAGTTCTGCGTCCAGCCGCTGTAAATACTTCTGTAAGCGAGGGGTGATATAGGCATCGACCAGAGTTGTGCTCAAGCGTTCGAATTCCCGGACTTGGGGCAGGACCTCTGACGAAAGTGAGATATGGACAGCGGGCAGCAGCTCGCGGATAATCTCTTGAGTCCGGAGTTCGTGGACAGGATTCAAAAACGAAAAAAGATAACACACCGCTATGGCTTCGACCTGTCTATCCGCCAGGCGCTGTACAGCCGTACGGACTTCATCCTCCGCCAGGGGTTTGACGACCTGACCGGCATAATCAATCCGCTCGGTCACGCCGAGGCGACAGCGGCGCGGGACGATTTGATACGGGGCCGGGAGGCGCAGGTCAAAGGCGGCTTCTTTGTAGTTGCGGCGGATCTCTATGGTATCGCGAAAACCGGCGGTGGTGATAAGGCCGGTGTTGGCTCCGGTGTATTCCAGCATGGTGTTGGTGGCGACCGTTGTGCCATGGACGACAACCGATATCTGACTGAGAAAGTCGTGCTCGGTCAGTCCGTATTTGAGTGCCAGTTTGCCGATGCCACTGAGCACCCCAAGGGCCTGGTTCTCTCCTGTCGTCAGGACTTTCTCGGTGTGAGTCTGTCCCGCCTCGTCCGCACACACCAGGTCGGTAAAAGTCCCTCCGACGTCGATGCCTAAGCTATAGGTTGTCATGGTCTGTTACGAATGCTGCCTGCCGGGGGCGTTGCGTCCCCTCCTCGGAGGGGTGGTCCTGAGCTTGTCGAAGGGCCGGGGTGGGTTCCTGGACCGGCCCGAAACACACCCCGCCGCTATGCGGCACCCCTCTCAAGAGGGGAAATCTATTGACGACGAGACCTACTACCCGACAAATTGCTGATTGACCCAGCCCTGCTCAAACGGGGTCCAGCACTCTGGGGCGAGGATCAGGTTTTGTATTTTCCACTCACCGTCCACCCGGACGTATGCTTCTTCGTATTTGGCCACACCCCAGACAGCCTGCTCGCCGCCTTTGACCATGGTGCAGGGCTCTAAGAGGTACCAATAGCCGCTGGCCCGGTCGCCGTTGACTTCAAGGCGCGGATTCATAACGTAGTGGATGGCAAACGACAGGACCTCAGGAATAGTGCGAAAAAAGTCCCGAATGGCGGCTTTGCCTTCATAGTGTCCGAAGGTGCCGCCGTCCCATACGGCGTCTTCGGTGAAGCAGCCGACAAACTTCTCTTCATCCCGTTCGTCCGCCCCGGCACAGTAACGGGCCTTGAGCTTTTTGAGGGCTTCGATGTCTTCGAGCGTTTGGACTCGTTGGGCGATATCTTCGAGATTCATAACTCCCTCCTTCTGTTTAGAGCCTGGTTTAGAGTCCAAAAAATTGGACCGCGTTTTCTCCCAATATTTTGTTGACGGATGCCTCTGGCAGTGTCTCCAAGGCGTTCCGCGCTTTGGCAACTGGATCGGTAAAGCCTTCAGCATGCGGATAGTCCGAACCAATAAAAAACTTATGATCGCCGAGCAGCTCAACCATGTAAGGCAGCAGGCGTTCATCCGGGTCAGCCGCAATCCAAATATTCCGCTCAAAATACTCGCTGGCCGGACGCTCCATCTGGCACGAGTGGCCCATATAGCTGTAGCGATAATCGAGTCGGTCGAGCCATTCCACGACCCAACCGCTGGCGGATTCAATGGTGGCGACACGCAGCTTGGGAAAGCGCTCAAACACCCCGTCGTAGACCATGGTGGTCAGGGCCATGCGGGGGTCCTGGATGCCGTTCATACTCAGGAACATGAAGCCCGGTCGGCGGTCCGTATACCAGTCGTGGCCAAGGTAGTTGCGGTGTACGACCAGATGGATACCAACAGCCATGTCGTGATATTGGGCGGCGTCCCAGACCGGGTCAAAATCAGGACTGCCGAAACTCTTGCCGTCAACCGGCAGGGCTCCGACAAAGATCGTTCGCATGCCCGCATCGGCCAGACGCTCGATTTCACGCACGGCCTGCGTGGGGTGGCGCAGAGAAATATGTCCGACCGGATACAGCCGGCTGCGGTGCTGGGCGCACACCTCCAGCGTCCAGGTGTTATAGGCGCGACAATGGGCGGCCGCCAGCTCCGGATCAGTCACCTGACCCTCCCACATCAGACCCAGGGTCGGATAGATAAATTGGCATTCAAAGCCTTCGTTATCCAGGTAGGCGATACGCTGGTCCATGTCTTCGAGGGTATTATTAAACGCGTGGAAAAGTCGAAAGAACCCAGCCCGGAGCCGGCCTCCTTCTGACCGTAGCCGACGCCGACGCCGAGCATGTCTTCCATGCTGAACTCACCCACCCCCCGAATCTGTTTTGATTCGTTGACGAGCATGGCATGCGTGCCGGTGTGCGGGTCCTGGGTGAAGCGCAGGCAGCGAGCGCGAAACTCCGGTTCGATATAGCGCTCCCATAAATCGAGCGGCTCCATGAAATGGCTGTCTGCGTCAATAATCCGGCTCATACGCTTCCTTCCCTCCTCTTCTCGTAGCGAAAGGCGGACGACTTGAAAAGCCTGGGCGCCAACAAGAAGGGGCACGGCATGCCGTGCCCCTCTGGAAGTGTACTGCTTGCTGGCGACTAGGCGGCTTTCTGGAGTCTGGCTCGGCTCGGGGTCAGCTCGTTCCGATAAAACGCCCCATCCTTCATGATGGCGTGCAGGTTCTTTTTGTCCTGCAGGATGGTGATGTCTTTGGCCGGATTGCCTTTGACGATGAGGAGGTCGGCGATCTTGCCCGGCTCGATGGTCCCCAACTCGTCACCCATGCCGAGTAACTCTGCGCCATTCTTCGTGGCCCAGCGTAGGACTTCATTGGCCGGGATGCCGGCGCCTTTGACATAGGCTTCCAACTCGCACGCGTACTCGCCGTGCGGCATGGAGGCGATGCCGAAATCGTCACCGATAACCAGTTTTACCCCGGCTTTATTGGCCTTGGGCAGGACCTTATACGAGTGCTCCAGATTCCGCTCCATGCTGTCGACACCGCCCCAGCCACTCGAACCCGTGCGGCGTTTTTCCTCGACGACCTTCCACGGGAAGTACAGGCTCGGCACCACAAATGTGTCCTGTTCGAGCATGCCCTCAATGCACTCGTCATCCATCCGGTCGCCGTGGTCGATCACGTCCATGCCGGCTTTGAGGGCGGCCAGGATGCCCTTCTTGGAAATAATATGGCCCCGAATTTTTCGGCCGCGTTCGTGGGCGGCCGTGGTCGCCGCCTCGATTTCGTCCTGGCTCATGGTCATGGTGTCCTCGTCCCACATCAGGCCATGCCCGCCGGTCGGGTAGAGTTTGATGATGTCCACGCCCAGCTTGATTTCTTCACGCACGGCTTTGCGAAAATCGTCCGGTCCGTCGCACACGCGGGCTAAGCCGTCCATGCCCATCTTCCAGAAGTTGGGATGACAATCGACCGAATCGCCCGTGGTCACCACGTCCCGACCGCACGCCAGAAACCGCGGGCCCGGAATCATGCCCGCGTTAATGGCCTTTTTCAGCGTGACATCGATATTGTGCATCGAGCCCGCACCCGCCGCACCCGTGTAGCCGCAGCTCAGCAGCAGCTCGGCGTTCTTGGCCGCAATGAGCGTCAGATAGGTCGGCGGATATTTCATGTCAATATCGTTCATGTCGCCGACGTTGGCGTAGGCGACATGATAGTGGCACTGGACCATGCCCGGCATGAGGGATTTCCCACTCAGATCATATACAACATCCTTGGCCGAGGGTTGGGGCATGTCCCCATTTTTCCCGACCGCCTTGATGCGTTTGCCCTGCACGACAACGGTAGAGCCAGGTTGTGGTTTATGTTCACCGTCGATCAGATTGACCCCACGAAAAAATATACGTCCCATACGATGCCCTCCTCTATAGGTGTTGTTCCAAAAAAATTCGTCTCACAGTGCTACTCTTTCTCTATCGTATTTTTGGCGATATGCAAAACGGATTTTTACTCTATAGGTCTTTAACCCCGGGAATGACTTCATTCGCAAAACGGGTCATCGCGGCTTTGACCTGCTCATGGGGTACCATTCCGCCCGGATTAAACCAGCAAATCAGCTCATTCATCCCGAGCTCTTTGTGCAGCAGGCGAATACGGTCCACACACTCGTGGGAAGAGCCGAAAATAGCCATGCTCTCTACCACTTTCTCAAAGGTGATACTCTCCAGATTTTTACGGATTTCCGCTGTATAGCGGTATGATTCCATATCCTCTTGTTTTGTCGTGCCGCTCGTCATCATGCCCAGGACGCTGCCGAAATAATTTTGAATACTCGGCTCCACGGCCCGGCGCACGTGGTCCAGACTTTCGCCCGGCTGCATAAAAAACATGGTGGAGACATCTTGTGGAGGGTACCGGGGGTGAGTGGACTGCCCGGTATGCGGGCTGTGTTCATCCCAGGCTTGGCGATAGGTTGCGACTTGGGCAAACATCTTGGGCAGCGGATTGGTCACAGATGCCACAAATATCGGATGGCCGGTTTTACCGGCAAACACCGCCGTCTCCGGGCTGTTGGCTGCAATCCGGATGGGAGGATGAGGCTGTTGCAGCGGTTTCGGTACGACGCTGGTCTCAGGAATCTTGTAATAGCTGCCGTCATACGAAAATGACTCATGTGTCCAGGCCTGTTTAATGATGTCGAGGCTTTCTTCGAAGCGTTCGCGGCTCTTGTCCCGAGAGCGATCAAATCCGGAAAAATGGAGCGGAATCGTCCCGCGTCCGACTCCGAACTCCAGCCGCCCGTTACTCAACAGATCGACCGTCGCGCCTTCTTCAGCGTTGCGGACCGGGTGCCATAACGGCAGGAGGTTGACGGCAATGCCCAGGCGGATGCGTTTCGTCTGTTGCGCAATAGCCGTAGCGACAATCAGGGGCGACGACATAATCGAGAAATGCTTATAAAAGTGCAGCTCCGCCAGCCAGGCGCAATCGAAACCCAGTTGCTCGGCGTGGATGACCTGTTCAATGGTCTCTTGATAGCGCGCTGCCTGTGTCTGGGTATCTGCGCACGGTAACTGGTAGAAAAGGCCAAATCTCACGTATTCCCTCCTGTGCTCCCCACCCACTCATGCCGAGTCTTGCGGAGTCTATTGTTTGTGTTGAGCATGCCCGGCGTGGGTCTGTCAAGAACAAGGCCGAGAGGAGGTACGGGGGGACACAGGAAGAGAAGCCGGACGGGGCGGCTCTTGTTCCCGCTGCGTGCCCTGCGGTATAGTCCTCAAGCTCAATGTTTTGCAGCAAGGAGGGATGCTATGGCGAATCAGAGCGACCTGGAAAAGGGAATCGAGATCCGGAAAAAGCTGAGCGGAGACCGCTTTGGGAAGTCGGCCAGCGCGCTGGCCGAACTCGCCCCGGACCTTGAAGAGATGTTGAACGAAGTCGTCTTCGGACGGGTCTGGACCAGACCGGGGCTTGAGCTCAAAATGCGTAGCGTGGCCGTGATTGCGGCCCTCACTGCTATGCAGCGGTTGCCCCAACTCAAGAGCCATATCGCCAATGGTCTGAATGCCGGTCTGACGAAGGAAGAAATTATCGAGATTTTAATCCAGATGGCCTTTTATGCCGGCGCGCCAACCGCGGTCAACGCGTTTCAGGTCGCCAAAGAAGTCTTCGAAGCCGAGGGCGTGTAAGGAGAAACGTCCCAGTATGGTGTGGCCCTGGAACCGCCGCCGGCGCTCCGCTCACAAGCGTGTTCAGCCTCTGGAGCTCAGTCAGTGGACGCTGAATACAGATCGTTTTCTGCGGGTCCTGCGTGCCATGGTCGCCGTTGGTGAGCGGCTGCAGAATTCTCCGTCTAAGGAGCAGCCGCCACCACAAGAGGACCTCGCCGGAGATATCGTTCTCGACGAATTGTCAGCCCATACCGCCCCCGGTCGTTTACAGGTGGAACGAG
The DNA here is from genome assembly GCA_963664395.2 of Binatia bacterium. GTDB lineage: Bacteria > Desulfobacterota > Binatia > Bin18 > Bin18 > Bin18. The sequence goes on from OY761159.2 coordinate 3,027,587, forward strand.
TGAGTTATGCCGAAGGCCGCGGGAATCTTATCCTGAGCTATCCAAGTCGTTCCCTTGGACGCGCCCACAAAACCATTGCTTTTGTGGGCGCGCATCTCGACGTCGTGCCTGCCGACCCGAAAGACTGGCAGCGCCCGCCCTTTGAGTTGCAGATTGCGGGAGACCGTTTGTATGGCCGGGGTGTCACCGACTGTCTCGGACATGTCGCCGTTCTCACCGACCTCTTTGCCCAGCTCGCCGAATCTGAAGTGGAGCTCGACCACAGTGTGGTCGGGGTCATTATTGCCGACGAAGAACTCTCAAACACGCACGGCGTAGGGATTGGGCGGCTGGTCAAAGACGGTCGGCTCGATCATCTCAAGAACGGACCCGTGTATTGGATCGATAGTGCCGACTTTGGACCAACAACGGCAACTGCCGGGATGGCACTCTGGAGACTGGCTATTGAAGGCAAGGGCACCCACTCAGGATTTCCACAAAATGGGATCAATGCCGCAGAACTGGCGACCGAAGTGACCCGCGCCCTCCAGCAGTGGTTTTACGCCCACTATCCCGCTCACCCAAAGGAGCGGGAGTACGGTTTTCGAGCGCCGTCGTCTCTCAAACCTACACGGGTGCAGGTTGAGAATGATACCCTGACGAAAATCCCGTCCAAGGCCCGTATTGAAGGCGATATTCGTCTGACGCCCTGGTATGACCCTGACGAAGTGAAAAAAGGGCTGGCTGCTTTTATGGAAACGCTGGATGTCAGCCAACTGCCCGTCTTTGGTCCGGGCCGCTATGCCTGCAACGGACAGGTCGGGACGGCCCGGTTTGAGATGCTGGGTACGCCGTCCGGCGGAATGGTCTGCGACCGGACCTCAGCCGGCTATGCGGCCCTAGCCCAAGCGGTTGCGGCCGTACGGCCCGACTCTCAACCCTTCGCCCTGACGGGCAGTCTGCCCTATGTCCGTTTTCTGCAGGAGCACGGCTTTGACCTGCAAATTACCGGTTTCGGCAGAAACGAAGCCTACCATGCGCCGAACGAATTCGCCGAACTGTCACATATGCAGGACGGCTTTCGCATCCTGTGTCATATGCTCCGACACTTCGGCTAGAAGGGCGCGCTAGCGATGGCGGAACGTGATCCGGCCGCGTTCGAGATCATACGGAGAGAGCTGAACCGTGACGCTGTCACCCTGAATGATTTTAATAAAGAACTTGCGCATCTTGCCCGCAACATGGGCGAGCATGGAGTGCCCATTCTCAAGCTCAACACGGAAAAATGCGTTGGGTAACACTTGGGTGACGGTCCCATTCATTTCAATGACATCTTTTTCAGCCTTGGGCTCGGTACTCCGCTCCTTCCGCTTCCGCCTGCCGCCACCGCCGCCTCTTCGACGTGGTCCAGCCATAAAACCTCCTCTGCATACAATAAAAAGAAACCCCGGATGACACGGCCTCCGGGGTTTCTTTGTTGACAATATAAACCGAGAAATCCGAACGACAATGGCAGAAAACTATCAGATCACCCTATTGAAGACAACCAGAATATCCCCGGCTCTATTGGTTCTGACGGCATACGCTCGGCACTCCTGGTTGCCCCGGCTGGAGCGCAGGGGATGGTTCTCCTGTTTATGTAGCGTCATTTGCCAGGGTCTGACGCTGCAATCCGAATCGGCTCCGGGTTGACCAGAAAGAAGAAAATCATAAATGACACTGCGGCAAGCCCTGCGGCCACCAGAAATGGCAGCGCCCAGTTGCCGGTGGCAGCAACCAGAAAGCCGGCGGTCATTGGCCCAAAAATTCCAGCAAAGTTTCCCGAGCCGTTCATCACCCCGGATATCGCGCCGACCAACTGTGGGTTCATTTCCAGCGGTATCGCCCAATAGCCCCCGCCGGCAATATTCATCAGAAACAGATAGGCCGTAAAACAGGCCACCGAAGCGCCGCCCGAGGAAACCAGCACCGCCGCTACTAAAAAAGGAACACCCAGCGCAATACACAGCGAGGGGGCCTGCGCTCGGGCAAAACGGACACTGAAGCCGCGCTGTAACAGCAGGTCCGAAAGCGTCCCGCCGCCGACCAGCCCGGCGAAACTGGCGAAGGTTGGAATCATACCCACCCAGCCCATCTGTTGCAGGGTAAAGCCGCGAACTTTGACCATATAGGTCGGCAGCCACAACACGATCATCCACAGGCCATAGACCAACAGCAAATACGACAGAGACAGCAACAGGACCTGGCGCTCTTTGGCGACAGCCCAGGGAGAAAAATTGTGCTCCTGACGTGGGGCGAGGTTGGACTCGATATAGTGGAGTTCTTCCCGGCTGATTTTTGGATGCTCCGCCGGCGTGTGGGTGGCAAAAGCCATCCAGGCAATCAGCCACACCCCCCCAAGCACGGCGTTGCAATAAAAGACCATAGGCCACGAAAACATGGCTAAGAGCCACGTCGTCAGCGGGTAGGCTATGGCCTGCCCGAGATAGGCGCCGGAGATGCTGAGGGTTTGCGCCCGGCTGTATTCCTGGCGGGGAATCCAGCGCGCATTCAGGGCGGCATAGGCCGGGAAGGTGATGGATTCAAACATCCCCACCCCAAAGCGGATGGCCAACATCAGGCCAAACGCCGCCTGTCCCATGGGGGTGAGGGCCGTGAAAACGGAAAAGCCAATACAGACCAGAATGAGCAGTTTATGCGTATTCCAGCGATCGGCCAGGACACCCCCTGGAAATTGGAGCAGGGCATAGCCGACCAGAAAAGCCGAGAAGACCACACCGAAGCGGCCCTCGTCCCAGCCCAGGGATTCCATCATGACCGGCGCGGCAACCGCGATATTGACCCGATCAAGATAGTTGATCATGCTGCCGGTGGTCAGCAGACCGACCAGCCGATAGCGGACCGGAAAGGCCATGCCAGCCATGAATAGTCTATACCCTGCTCCTACTTCAAATGCGCGCCAGCGAGAAAGGCGATGACGTGGCAAGGCTCATCCCACGGGTTGTGCCAGCGGTGCATGGTTCCGCTCTGAACGATCACATCCCCTGCGCCAAGCTCGGTTTTTGAGCCGTCGTCGAGTTCGAGCACGCAGCGCCCGGACACGATATACAGCGTATCGACCGTCGCTGAGCGGTGCATGCCCGGATCGTCCGGTTTCATGGTCGCCAGCAAGCCCGGAAACAGGCGCTCGGCTTCGGCCGCGGCTTCTTCTGGGTTGGTGGCGGCAGGCGGCGTGCTTTCGGGAGCTAACACAAATGAGGCGAAGCGAAAACCGCCGACGGGCGGAAACCAGGCGTGATGACGCGGCTCGTTACCAGCGTCGGGATATGAGAGCGTTTCGTCTGCACCCCACAGGGTGGTCAACGTCGCTCCGGGCAGGCCAGGAACGTCGATGCCTGCGACTTCTCCATCGCTGGCAATGATTGATTTGCCGTCCGCTCGGTGACCGGTAACAACGCGTCGGATTGTCGTCATTTGTTTCTCCTTTGTCCTTCTTGCGTGGAAAATTTATCCCTTGCGTGTATGCCTCCCTGGTTCGGTGTGTCAACTGAAGCGGCAAGAAATTCTGTCTTGTCCGAATAGTGTCGGGTGAGTAGATACTGAGTTGTCCTCCCCTCCATTCCCTGTTCTTATCTCATTGGTAAGCGTTACTGAGGTTTGGAGGTGGTGTGTTCTACGGTGAACTTTTTGCACTCACGGCTGCGTGCCTGTGGGGGACGGCGCCAATTTTTGTCCGCAAGGGGCTTCCGCATGCGAGTGTCTCGGTCGGGCTGCTGTGCGGATTGGGTGCCAGCCTACCGTTGATGGCCCTGGTCTTTGCACTTCATCCGCGTTCGGTGACGCAGGTGATTACGCCCCAGGCTGCGCTGTGGTTTATCGCCGCCGGCATCGTTGGTCCATGTTTGGGCCGGATGTGTAATTACTTGGGGGTTGCTCATCTTGGGGCGGCCAAGAGCACGCCCTTGGTGAATACCGCGCCGCTTTTTACGACGATTTTTGCGTTGCTTTTTTTGCAGGAGGACATCAGCCTCAAGATTCTGAGCGGCATCCTGAGCGTCGTGGCCGGGGTGGTGATTCTGACCGGACAAAATCGATGGGCAGGTCGGAGATGAGGACGCCCACTCTCCTCTATCCGTTTCTTGCCGCCTTTTGTTACGGGATGAATCCCATTCTTGCCAAACTCGGTTTGCAGTCGAGTAACGAGCCGGTGTTTGGTGCGTGTATCGGCATTCTTGCCGGCGTGGTGGTGTATACGGCCTATTTTTTTGCGAGTGGACAGGCAGGTCAGTTGTTCTCCTTACCACGTCGGGCGGGCGTCTATTTTGGTCTGGCCGGCCTGGCCTCAACCTTGGCCATCTTTTCGCTTTTTTTTGCGCTGGAATATCTGCCCGCCGTCGTTGCCGCTCCCTTCACCTCAGTCGTGCCGCTCGTCACGCTCATCCTGAGTCGTCTGATTCTCCATGAGAGTGAACGCATCACCAGGGCCGACGTGGTCGGGACGATTTTCATCGTCGCTGGGATAGTGGTGTTGGTCAGTTGAAAGACGGGCAGGCGAGCTATCCCTACGATTATGACAATTATGACAATTATGACAATTATGACGATTATGCGAATGACGGCGTCTCCGAGAAGGCCAACACCTGCTCGCACCACGCGCCAACCGCCAGCAGCTTTTCTTCGGCAAAGGCCGCTCCCATGAGCTGAATACTCAAGGGCAACCCTGTCTGACTCAAGCCTGAAGGCAAACCCAGGCTTGGCAGGCCGGCAAAAGTTGCCGGGCCGTTAAACGTAGGATCACCGGTGGTTTTGAAGCCGGCAGGCGCGGGGGCCGGGGTTGCTGGAGTCAGGAGGGCATCGACTGTGCGGCAGAGAGCATCCATCTCGTTACGAAAAGTGTGTTGGTGTCGTTGGGTCTCCATATACTCCACACCGGAGACCTTGCGGCCCTTCTCGATCAAGTCCTGCATCTGCGGACTGTACTGCTCTTTATACTGGTCGTAGACCCCACTATGTGAGTAGGCCGATTCAACGAACATCATATTGAAATGCGCTTCGGGTGCGCCTTTGAAGCTCTCCGGGAGCGCAACCTCGGTGAGTTGCGCCCCGGCTTGGGTCAGTTGATCCACAACTCCTGTGACATGCTGCCGGGTTTCCGCATCGGCTTTTTCAAGAAAAAACTCCCGGACCAAGCCGATTCGCGGTGGCTGTGTCAGAGCGGCAGCATAGTGTGGGACAGGCTGGGCCGCACTCATCGGGTCGTTCGCGTCCTCTCCAGCTAAGACCTGAAGCAGCAGGGCCATATCTGCCACTGTGCGGGAAAAAATGCCAACATGGTCCAGACTGCCTGACAAGGGATAGACCCCGTAGGTACTGATCCGGCCAAAGGTCGGCTTGAGGCCGACGCAGCCACAGTACGCCGCCGGACGTATGGTCGAGCCATAGGTCTGAGAGCCCAGCGCGCCACAACACATCTGCGCAGCGACAGCAGCGGCAGAGCCACTGCTGGAGCCACCCGGGGTGTGTTCAAGATTCCATGGATTCCGGGTGGGCGACGGAGCCAGGGCGGCAAATTCTGTGGTCTGCGCTTTTCCGAGAACGATCGCTCCTGCTTCCTTGAGGAGCCGTACGGCTGTAGCGTCATAGTCTGGGACATAGTCGGCGTAAATGGACGACCCCATAGTCGTCTTCATCCCCGCGGTAAAGAAAATATCCTTGAGTCCGAGCGGGATGCCGTGCAGCGGACCCCGGTATTGCCCGTTGCGGATTTCCGTTTCGTACTGCCGGGCGGTGGCGAGGGCACCCTCACGGTCGACGGTCACCCAAGCGTGGAGCTGCGGTTCAAGCTGCTCCACGCGGTCCAAACAGGACTGGACGAGAGTAACGGGAGAGAGCTGCTGGGTGCGCAGGCGTTCGGCGGCCGCGGCGATAGTGAGCGCGTACGGTTGTGTCATGCGGACCCCTTACGGCTGTCGATTAGTCTTCCACCAATTCGTCAAGCTGGACCAGAATGCCATCCGGGTCGCGCAGGAACGTACTGTTAAAATTGCCGTCCTGTGTTTTTGTCACGGTCGGCGGCACGACAAAATCGGCGCCCTTGGCCTTCAATTCCTCGTAGACCTGGGGGAGATTTTCCACCCAAAATGCATAGTGATGGACGCCAATCTGGTCGAGCTTAATTGGCTCGCCGCTGACCGGCTTATCCGAGTGTTCGGATAAGACCAGAAATGCCTCGCGTGGGCCTTTTTTCCAATACAGGGTTGCCACCCGCCGCTGGTCGTGCGGTTCTTTATACAACGCCGGCAGGACCGTTCCCTGCGTTGCTTGTACTTCATCCCGGACTACCTCAAAGCCGAGCAGATCGCGATAAAACCGGAGCGAGGCATCCATGTCACGCACGCCAACCGCAATATGGGATACACCGTTTGTCACCATGAATGATCCCTCCCTGTGTCTGCCCTATTCTTGACAGGTCTGGGGCAGACATACAAGAAGACAAGTAAAGCGCCGACACGTTTCAAAGGCGTAAAACGAAAAAAAGGATGAGATATGCAGCAATCCGAACTTAAAGCGGAAGGTGTACGCTGGGACCTGGGAGGACTGTATGCCAGCCCGGACGATCCTCGGCTTGAGGCTGACCTGGCAGAAGCGCGCCGTCGTGCGGAAGTCTTTGCGCAGACCTACCGTGGCAGGATTGAAAACGGGCAGGTCGATGGGACGGCACTCGCTCAGGCGTTGGCTGAATATGAAGCTATCGCCGAGCTTCAGCACCGCCCCGCTTTTTACGCCTCGCTCCTGTTCGCGGCTGATACCCAGAACCAGCCGGCCCAGCAGCTTGTGCAACACACGCGCGAAGCCGCCACCGGCATCGAGAACCTGTTGGTCTTTTTCTCTTTGGAACTCATTGCGTTAGCGGACGAGCAGCTCGCCCGGCTCCTTACCGTCCCGGAGTTGCAAGACTATCAACACTATCTGGAAGCGGTCCGACGCTTTAAGCCGCACACCTTGAGTGAAAAAGAAGAACAACTCCTGAACCACAAAAACCTGTCGGGCAAGCATGCCTTTCGACAGCTGTATGACGAACTCAGCGGCTCGCTCCGGTTTCCGCTCACCAGGGGCGGCGAAGAACAACTGCTCACCGATGGTGAGATCCTGGCGCTGCTGCGCCAGCCGGACAGCGAGCTGCGTGAGCGGGCCCTGACCATATTTCTGGAAACCTATGCCCAGCACGCGCTTGTCCTGACTTCGATTTTTAACAATCTGCTGCTGGATCATAAAATTGAGTGCGAGCAGCGTCAGTATGACGATGTAACGCTGCCCACCCACCTGTCGAACGAGATTGCCCCGCCGACGGTCGAGGCGATGATGCAGGCCGTCGAACGCCATTATCCCCTGGCGCAGGAATACTTTCGGCTGAAGGCGGAATTGCTCGGGGTGGAACGGCTCAAGAATACGGACCTGTACGCACCGATTGAAACCGCGGCCGAGGAAATCCCCTTTGCGGACGCGCAGGATTTGATCCTGACCGCCTTTGGGAACTTTAACGAACAGTTTGCGGCCCTGGCCAGGGAGTTTTTCCAGAAGGGTTGGATTGATGCCGAGGTCCGGGCGGGGAAACGCGGCGGTGCCTTTTGTGCGGCTCTGTCGCCCGCCCATCATCCGTATGTCTTGTGCAGCTATAATGGCACTGGGCGGGATGTCTCAACCGTAGCCCACGAGCTGGGCCACGGCATCCATTACATGCTGGCGCGGCGTCAGAAATTCCTGCACTACGACGCTCCCCTGGTACTCGCGGAGACGGCCTCGGTCTTCGCGGAAATCGTTCTGACCCAACACTTGCTGGATAAGGCCGAGCAGCCGGACACGCGCCGCGCCCTGCTGTGTGAGGTCTTGGAGGAAATGTACGGCACGGTCTTTCGACAAACCGCCCTGACCCGCTTTGAGATGGCGGCGCATGCCAAACGCCGGGACGGGTCACTCAGCGCCGACGACCTGTGCGAGCTGTGGATGACCGAACAGGGCAAGCTCTTTGGCGAGAGTGTTGAACTATTACCGGTCTATCGCTGGGGCTGGTCGTATATTCCGCATTTTATTCACAGCCGGTTCTACTGCTATTCCTACCCGTTCGGCGAGCTGCTCACCCTGGCCCTGTATCAGCGCTATCTCGACCAGGGGGAAGACTTTGTGCCTGGGTATTTACACCTTTTGGAAAGCGGGGGCTCACAACGGCCGGAGTACGCCCTGGCGCAGATGGGTATCGACATCAATCAGCCCGAATTCTGGGGCCGGGGCTTTCAGGTCATCCAGGGGTTTCTGACCGACCTCCGAGCAACACTCTCATAAGGAAGGCAATCCATGTACGCGCGTGTTATTCCCATCCAATGCCGACCCAGCCTCCTGACCGACTTCCTGTCCGTCTATCGGAGTGCGGTGCTGCCGCCGCTGGTCCGGGAGCCCGGATTCCATGGAGCCTTGGTGCTGTCTGACCCGGAGGTGCATACGGGCTTCATCGTCACCTTATGGAACTCCGAAGCCGCGCTGGCCCAATCGGAACTGAAGAGCCGCAAGGCCGTTGCCGCCATGCTGTTACCGTTTCTGACCGCACACCCGCAGCCTGAAGAGTACGAAATCCTGGTCCGGGCCGGTCAGCATATTGGCGGGCGCTTCGCCAGGGTGATTACCCTGCCTGTTTCCGAAGAGCATGTTGACCCGGCGCGTGCTGTGTATGAGGAAGAATATCTCCCATTACTCAGGCGGCAGCCCGGTTTTCAGGGCGTGCTGTGGCTGGCCAATCGAACCCAGGGAATTGGACGCGGGATGAGCTTTTGGAGCAGCCGAGAACACATGCGGGCCGCGGACCGGGAGAACGAATTTTTTCCTCGGGTCTTGTCCCGGCTGGCGGAATACTTTTCCGCCCCAACCGAGATGGGCTATTACGGCATTGATGTGCAAATGTAGCTGCTATCGACAATCAGCCGAGCTGCTGCTTGGCTTTGATGTCTTGCTCCAAAGTCTTGCCGGTCAGCCAGAAAAAGACGGCGGACAGGAGACTGGTACTGACTGCCACCCCGAGCAAGGAGTAGCGAATCGCATCCGGCGTACCGATCAGATCGTTGAGAATGCCGACCGTTTGGGGGCCGGCACCAAGGCCGATCAGCGTCAGAATAAAAATAAAGACGGCAGAAGCCGTGGCCCGCATGGCCGGAGGAGCGAGGTCTTGAACAATTGAGCTGGCCGGTCCCAACCACATCGTGCCAAATACATTCGCGGGAAAGAGACACAGTAAAGCCAGGGTTGTATTATCGAATATCAAGGCTCCGACGATAAAAGGAGTCGAACACAGCACGCCCACCAGACTGATATGGGCCCGCGCCTTAGGTTGGTCCCTGACCCAGCGGTCCGCAAGCCAGCCGCCGGAAAAGGCGCCGATTGCTCCGCCTATGCCCGTAATCCAGGACAGCCACAATCCAAGCTCTCCGGTTGTCATGCCGTGCAGACGAATAAAAAAGGCAGGAATCCAGGCCGCTAATCCGTAGCCGACAAAGGCTTGAAAAGCCGCCCCCAAACTAATCCGACGACCGCTGGGCAGGCGGGTAAGAAACTGCCAGGTTTCACCCAGGCTATAGGCACGACTCGCTGCTGCCGTACGCTCGCTCATGCCGCGCAGGGGCTCGCGGACAGTGAAACGAACCACGAAGGCCATGGCCACCCCAGGAAGGCCGATAACCATAAACGCCACCCGCCAGCCAAAGGCGTCATTCAGCCAGCCACCCAGCCAGAATCCCAGACCCACGCCCACATAAATGCCACACGCATACACGGCTAACACGGTTGCGCGTTTCTCCGGGGAGAAATAGTCGGACAAGAGGGAGTGGGCCGGCGGGGTGCAGCCGGCTTCGCCAATGCCGACGCCAACCCGGGCCACGGCCAACTCGGTAAAATTCCGGGCCAAGCCTGAGGCGGCGGTCATCAGGCTCCAGCTCGCAATGCTCAGGGCAATTAAACTCCGCCGGACCCACCGGTCCGCCACACGGGCGAGGGGCAGGCCGGCAATCGCGTAAAAAACCGCAAAGGCAAAACCAGTCAGAAAACCCATGGCCGTGTCTGAGACTTGCAGGTCTTCTTTAATCGGCTGGAGCAGGATGGCCAGGATTTGACGATCAATAAAATTAAACACGTACACCACAAAGAGGACGGCCAAAACGTAATAGGCATACGGCCCGCCGACCTCAGGGGGGGAGGCGTGCGGCTGAGCCGGAGCGGCGTTCTGGTCGGGATGGTCTTCCGTTGAGGTGGGTGGCATGCGTTCCCCTTTTTGACAAATGCTCTCCTTCTCATCTGAAGCGCCGGCTGTTGTCAAGAATCGCCTCAGCAGCGCCCGCACTGATGCATAGCTGACGGTACAAAAGGGACGTGTTAGAGTCGCGCGACCGAACAGTGCAAATGGGGGAAATATTTATGGCTCACAAAATTTCAATTGGCATCGACTGGCAAGGCAAGCTCGACTACAAGGCGCTGTGTGAAAAGGTCCGAATCGCGGATGCGGTTGGTGTGCATTCGGCCTGGGTGCCGGAAGCCTGGGGGCGGGATGCGTTCACCATTTTGACCCTTTTGGCGGACAAGACTCAAAATATCAATCTCGGCACGGCGATTGTGAATACCTACTCACGCACTCCCGCCGCGCTTGCCCAGCACTTTGCCACCCTGGATGAGGTCTCTGGCGGGCGGATGCTGCTCGGCCTGGGGACGAGTGGCCCACAGGTGATTGAGCACTTTCATGGGGTCGCGTTCAATCCTCCCCTCCAGCGCATGCGTGAGTATGTGGAAATCATCAACACCATTATGAAGGGCGAGCCGCTCAAATACTCGGGTAAGCTGTTTGACCTGCAACGCGGCTTTACGTTGCGCTTCCAACCCGTTCGCGCCCATATTCCGATTTATCTGGCAACGATCAATGCCAAGAGTGTGAAAATGACGGCAGAACTGGCAGACGGCTGGCTACCGATTCTGATTCCCATTGAGCAGCTCAAGAGTGAAATTGACAATCTGCGCCAAGCCAGCGTGGCCGTCGGCCGGCCGACCGACGCGGTCGCCGTCCGTTCGCCCGGCACCATCACGGTGACTCCACAGGTTGATAAAGCCCGCGCCGCCTCAGCCGGTATGCTGGCCTTTTACATTGGCCGCATGGGGACATTCTACGCCGCCCAACTCACCCGGCTAGGCTATGGGGCAGCGGTTGAAACAGTCAAAAAAGCCTGGGCGGGTGGCTCACGCGCCGCCGCCGAAGCCGTACCCGATCAATTAGTTGACGCAACCGGCTGCGTGGGATCGGTGGAAGCGGGCATTGAGCGTCTACAAGCTCAGGAAGAGTGCGGGGTAGACCTGCATCATGTCAATGTGCAGGCCGAGAATAATACAGAGTATGAGCGGATTTTGACGAAGTTGGTCGGGTGATACGGCGGGGCGATCTTCGTGATCGCTCTCGATCTATTCTTGGTCCCCTCCCTTAAAGAAAAAGGTTGTGAAAGCTTTTGAAGGAACACGAGGTGAGGATGAAAATGATGAGAGGAATAATATGGACCCGACGAGCTATTTTCTAGAGAAATTAGAAACCGCCAAAGAAAAATATGAAGATAAACGACTCAGGTATTTCCGCATTGCTATTGCACCAGACTTTTGGGAGAAGGTTCGAGAGATCATTAAAAGGGAAGCTGCTACGACGTCAAACCCGAAACTCCCGGTACTATTTTTCCTTTTTGATAGAAGAGATGTGGAGGACCTCCAACCCCTTGATCGATTTTTAGGCTACTTGAAGGAGAGTAAAGAACCGAGGCATCAAGGTGGATTTTGGAGTCTAGCAAGACTCCTACAGGATAAAACAGCAGCCTATAGGCAAGTCGCTGGGGCTATTTTCGAAATGGAAATTCTGAGCCGTCTTTTGGAGAAGAACCCAGGAGGTTCTTTCGACCCATATCCACAAGTCCAAGAAAACAACCCAGACGCGTGGATTATCCTAGGAGGGAAGACGGTCTACTTTGAAGCTACCATTCGCTCACAGTCAGAAGAGCAGGAACGTTATTTGGAAATCGGTCATACTTCTTCTCCAGTTGTGGTTGGTGTCAGTGATCTACGAGGCGACGCTCGCCGAATAACCAGAAGGATTAAGGGTAAACAAAGCCAGCAAGTAGCTCGGGCGCCGAATATTCTCTGTATTGGCCTCCCTGATTTTAGTCCCGACCCTCTAATCCTAGAGTGGAATGTTCCTTCTATTTTTAAAGAGGAACCTCAGCTAACAGGTGTCTTAGTCTTTCGGTGGGAGAGTTTAGGTTTTCTGCCGGAAAAGCAATTCCATAATCCATCCCCGCATCCTGATAGCCAACTCTCAGAAGTAGAATGGCAGACTATTCTGGATTGGTTTGGTTTTTCCTAAGACTTGTTGACAGCAAACACTGTCACAATTACTGACCGAACGCCTCAACCAGTGTATGCATATCTTCCCCGGTGATTTGGCTCGTAGGGGGGGAGGCGACGATGGGCTGCTGTACGCCGGCGTCGATAAAATGACCGAGCCTTGTAGGTCGGGTTAGCCGTAGGCGTAACCCGACGGCCCGTCCTTGTCGGATTACGCTCTGCTAATCCGACCTACTCACTGATCTCGAATTGCATTTCTTTTGTATTGCCTACGACCCGTGAAGCCTGCATGATCTCAAAGCGGACGATTCCTCCATCGTAACCAAAGTCGGCGATGACCCCGGGGCGAACCTCGTCACTTTCCTTGATGCGATCATCTCGGAGCGTAATGACCAAAGAGTCGGTCTCTTTGTCATAATTGACTCTCATGAGGTATGTCCTTTCAGGTATCGTGTGATCTGGGACGTTTTATACACAGACACAACAACCCTCTCTCCTATTGTTTCCTCAACAATGACACGAAGCAACATCTCTTGCTGTAATACTTTATCGAAGTAAGGACGCATATAAATCGAACGAGGTATCTGGCCCGGCGTGATAACGGTAGGCTGATCCAATGCCTGATTGACTTCCTCTTGGTCAATTTCGCGATCGGTTAAATTTTGTAGCGCGTGGAGAGTCCAACGGATCGATTTCATTTGCTCCCACTTTACTGCCCCGTAGCGCTTCCCGGACCCTCCGCCTTACTGCCCAAACGTCTCAACCAGCGTATGCAGGTCTTCCCCGGTGAGTTGACTTGTTGGAGGGGCTGCGACGATGGGCTGCTCCACGCCGGCGTCGATAAAATGACCGAGTTGAGTGCGGCAGTCTTCGGGCGGGCCGAACACAAATAACTCTTCGACCATGGAATCTGGAATAGCTTCTTCCGCTCCCTTCCGATCTCCAGCCTGCCAGCGGGCATGCACTTCGTCCAGAATGTCGCTATATCCAAAACGGCGAAAGCCTTGGATATACGTGTTGGCCTGGCAGTAGCCAACCAACACATGCCGGAGTTGTTTGAGCGCCAGATCGCGGTCCTGTTTGACCAGCGTATGCACATAGCAGCCGATCTCAATATCGCTCAGACTGCGCCCGGCGCGTTCCGCCCCTTTGGCGATCTCGGCGAGTGAGTGCGGAATCTGCCGGGCGGGCAGCCAGGCCAGCAGCACGCCGTCGGCAATTTCTCCGGCTAACTGAAGCATGCGCGGATTCACGGCCGCCAGATAAATTGGCATTGGCTCGGAAAGTGCGATGCTGAGTCGAAACCCCTGGGGCTTATAGAACTGTCCGTCTTGCGTCACCCGCTCGCCAGCCAGCACACGGCGGACAATATCCACGTATTCGCGGGTGCGCGCCACCGGATGATCCCAGGCAATGCCGTGAAAAGTATTGATGTTGCGGGTGCTCACCCCAATGCCCAGGCGTGCGCGACCGGGCGCAATCAAATCCATGCTAGCGGCCTGCATGGCGGTCAGGGTCGGCGGGCGGAGGTAGAGCGAGATGATGCCGGTGCCGACATGAATGCGCTGCGTGGAGGCCAGAAAGGCGGTGACCAGCGTACTCGTCTCCGTTCCCCAGGCCTCTCCAAACCACAGACTCTCAAAGCCGCGTTCCTCTGCCTTGAGCGCAACTTCTTTATAGACTTCAAAATGGTGCCCGGTTGGCGGTAGGCCGAGTCCTATGCGCATATTGGTTTCTCCTTTTTCCCTGTCCGGTCTACTTGCTTTCGTATTTTTCTTCGTGTTCTTCGGCTAACGCCGTCCACTCCGTATACTGAGCGTCGAGTTGGTGTTTGACCTGCTCATACCGACTCGCCACCTCGCGGGCTTTTTCCTGATCCTGAAACGTCTTCTCATCGGCGAGGCGGCTTTCGAGCGTTTCTTTCTGGTCCTCCAGCGTGGCGATGTTTTGCTCAATCGCGGCAAGGCGTTTGGCCCGTTTTTGACGTTCGGCCCGGGTGGCCTTTTGCTGTTGGTAGGAGCGTTTCCCGCGTTCGGCTGCACGAATGGCTGCCAGCGTCCCTTCAATACCGTCGGCGTTTGCTGGAGCGGTTGCCTGCGGCACTGTCTTCTGAGTGGGGGCCTGTTCCTTGAGTGGCGACTGGCGTTCCCGTCGTTCTTTCCAGGCCAGAAACTCCTCAAACGTTCCGGGGTAGGCCGTGCAGCACCCGTCCTGGAGTTCTATTACTTTTGTCACGAGACCATTAAGAAAATAGCGATCATGCGACGCTACGACAAAAGTCCCGTCATACTGAAGCAGGGCTTCTTTTAAGATGTCTTTGGTCCGCATATCGAGATGATTGGTCGGCTCATCAAGAACGAGCATATTCGAGGCCTGTAAGAGCATTCTGGCTAAGGCCAGCCGGCTCTTTTCTCCGCCGCTCAGTACGGCGACCCGCTTCTCAACCATATCCCCGGAAAAGAGAAATGCGCCCAGCAGGGTGCGGAGCCGGGGGATAACGTCGGTTGCCGCTTCTCGGGCGATCTCTTCATAGACGGTGTTATTACCCTGTAAGTGCTCAGCCTGTTGCTGGGCATAGTAATCAAGAACGACCTGATGCCCGAGCTGGCGGCTGCCCGAGGTTGGCTCTTCAACCCCGGATAAGAGGCGACTGAGAGTGGACTTGCCGGCCCCGTTGACGCCGACCAAAGCGACCCGCTCGCCGCGTTCGATCACAAGGTTCAGATTCTCGAATACCTGTAGGTTGGCATAGCGTTTACTGATGCCCTGCAACTCAATCACGCGCCGTCCGCTCCGCGCTGCCCGAGGAAAATGAAAGCGCACGTCTTGGGGAATATTCTGGGGTGGATCAAGCTTGTGCATCTTCTCAAGCTGCTTGACCCGACTTTGGACCTGGGAGGCTTTCCGGGCGTTATAGCGAAACGTGTTGATAAAACGGGTAATGCGTCCAATCTCTTCCTGCTGAGCGCCATAGGCTTTTCGATACGCCTGCATGTGTTCTGCGAATATGCGCTCAAAAGCCGAGTAGTTACCCGTATATTCGGTCAGGGTGCAGCGGTGCAGGGCGACCACACGATTGACCATACGATCCAGAAAGGTCCGGTCGTGCGACACGATGACAATGCTGCCACGATAATTGCGCAGATACGACTCAAGCCACAGAAGCGAGTCGAGATCGAGGTGGTTCGTCGGCTCGTCCAGCAGCAAGACATCGGGTCGTTGGAGCAGGAGCTTGGCCAGCGCGATCCGCATTTGCCAGCCACCGCTGAAAGTCTCAGTGTGCGCCGTAAATTGCGCTTCGTGAAAGCCCAGACCGGTGAGGACTTTGGCGACTTGGGCATCGGCCTGAAACCCTCCGAGTTCTTCGAGGCGATGCTGGATGTCTCCGTAGCGTGCAATCAATTCTTCTTGCAGCTCCTCTTGCGGTTCTTCTTGGGACTCTTGCGTCGGCGGCTTGGCGGCCGTTCCGGCAGCGTTATCGAGCGTTGCTTGAATCGTAGCCAGTTCGTGTTGCAGCGCGGTCAGCTCCGGTAAGGCAGAGCGCGTTTCAGAGAAGAGATCGCGTCTGGACATTTCGATTCCTTCCTGGGGCAGATAGCCGATGCTGAGGTCTCGGCTGCGCTGGAAGGCGCCCTCATCGGGCTCAATTTGTCCGGTCAACAGGCGGAAGAGTGTCGTCTTGCCGGCGCCGTTGGGACCAACCAAACCCACCCGGTCGCCCATCCGAAGGTGCCAGTTCAGATTGCGAAACAGTTCCTGTCCGCCAAAGGCGAGCGATAAATTAATGAGTTGCAGCATATATCCCGACAACGTTCAGGCCGCGCGTCTTTACTCGTGGTTCAGGGAACGAAGAGCGACGCTTCAGGCGGCAAGAAAAAATTTCTGTGTGGAACTTACAGCAGACGCGCGGCAGCGTATAGATTGCCGTGAGCGCAGCCTCTCCAGTCTTCTCGCGCATCACCTGCCGCGGCCAATTGCCCAACGACGATTGCTTCAAGCTTGGCGAGAGTGACTTGGTAATCCTCCGAGGTTCTTCATCTTATGAGACTGCCTTCTTCTCAAGCAAGAACAAGAACTCTCGGTTTGGTTGTTCCAGGTTTCTTACCCATTCATTTGTCCACTTCATACCGGCCATAACGCTCTTCTTATAGTGAAGCTCAACGACATCCAGGAGTCTCCCGTTACTACGCATCACTTCGTTCAGCTCTTCGGCTGTTGCCCGCCCTCCGGAACTGTACGAGAGGATAATCCAGCGAGTTTGAGTCGCCTTGATAAGTTTCTCGATTGCTTCAACTGCAATGCGGCGCCCAGTGGCGTTGCAGCGGAACTCCTCGAATACGGATGTGGCCACCGTATCCGACGTATCCGTGCGACGATTGGCCTTGCCGAAAAGCTCTGGTTTGTCGAAGAGACATACGCTTGTCCAGATGTGGTAGTACGCGGCGTATCGTACTCGTGACGGCGGCATTTTCTCGTTGTTCGAGCCATACGGCGGGTCGAAATACGCCAGGTCAACGGACGCACGCGGGAGCAGGTCAAAGATGTCGCCTCGGTAGACCCGATGTTCGTGCGCTGACGCAAAGACGTGCGGCACCCGCAGCACCAGTTGCTTATAGGAGCGAGGAGACCAGTCTTTGAGATACGAGGCAAAGTGTCCCAGGCTGCTGTCCACGCGATCGAGCGCCAGGATGAGGCTGGTCAGAGCTACGGCTTGCTCCACAGGATCAAGGGCGAGCGCTTCGATTTCCTGTCGGACCGCGTCTAGTTTGCGGGTAGTATGGAGTTGCCAGGGGGCTTTGCGTCCGTCGTGCCGTACGGCGCAGCCTCCGTTGGGGTGTCCGCCATAGTGCTCGGTGAACCAGCCATCAACCGGCGGAACTGCGTTGAGATGATCAATAAGCGGCTGGTATGCCTCCGGTTCTTTTGTGTTGAGCAGATAGCAGGTGCCAAAAACCTGAGACCACACGGCAATGTCATTACACACGACGCGACAGCCATGTTTGGCGAGCGCCTGCGACACCCTGGTCGTACCCGAGAATCCATCCAAAACTGTCTTCGCACCAACTTTCTTGACCAATTGCAGTATGTGGGGGATGAGCTTCAGCTTAGAACCGGCGTACTTGATACCCTCTGTAGATGGGACGTCAAGTGCGAGATCGTCAAAGAGCGGAAGCGTTTGCAGCATGTCTTTATCATGATCCAGGCGATATCGTGTGATGGATGGTGCGAGGAACGGTTGTAATTATTCGTCTTCTTCCGGGGGTAATAACAGGGCTTCTCCCAGCGAACGGACCAACCAGCGATGCACATCCGCGACAAGGGTAGCCGCCTGCGGACCGGCCAGGAGCCAGTGACCTTGGTCCGGGTAGGTCAGGCTGGCTGTCTGCAGAGAGTCTGCGAGCCAACGCACAGCCGGAGAAGGCACCATTGGGTCTTCCTGTCCCCAGACAACCAGGGCAGGACAGGGCAGGGGGACTGCCGGAAAATCGGTCTGGCCTCGGGTGAGGGTACGGACGACTTTGCCGGAGTCCGGCTCAAGCTGGGCGTGTAACCGGTCGTGCAGCGCTGCCGGAACCGTATGGAAAAGAAAATCGCGCGCAAGACGACGAGACGGGGGGGGATGGGCGCGATTCCAAAGGAGCGCCGGCAGGGCTGCGAGTCGAACCAGAGGGAGGGCAGGGCGCAGGTCAGGCTGCCAGTTGCAGGGCAGCAGGGGAGAGATGCACACGAGGGCGCGGGGTTGTATACGGGCGGTGACCAGGAGCGCGAGGAGGCTGCCCAGATCAAAACTGATCACAATGGGCGCGCACCCGAGCGCAGCGCTGGCAGTGGTAATGGTAGTGAGATGATCTTCAAGGGAGGTGTGGCCACGCTGGCGGTATGGCTTCTGCTCATACAGGTCAAGCGCCCAGCATACCCAACCACGCTGAGAAAACCCCCACGCGACTTCATGCCATATCCAACTTCCCGTCCATAAACCGGGAAGCAAGAGAAGCGGGGCCGTAAATTTTTCGCGTTCCGGGAAGATAGCCTCAGCGGTGTACGCGGCGAGTCGCTGTTTCATACGCACAAAAAAAAGGCCCGCTTGGGGCCTTTTTTGGGGATCCTCCGCCTCGTGTATCGTTGTCGCGTTTAGCGCCGCCCCGCCGCTTTCTTCTTGGCCGCTTTCTTGGCTGGTGCCTTCTTGGCCGGTGCTTTCTTGGCTGGTGCCTTCTTGGCTGGTGCTTTCTTGGCCGGTGCTTTCTTGGCCGGTGCTTTCTTGGCTGGTGCTTTCTTGGCTGGTGCCTTGGCTGGTGCCTTCTTAGCCGCTTTCTTCACTGTCTTCTTAGCAGGCATAGTGACCTCCTTCGTTGTGAGTGTGGGAACCCCTTAGTTCATGGGAACTGTCTCTGTGAGGCAGAGGGTCATTTTTATTATTCTTTATCAGATCAGTGCCTCTGCTGCAACAAAAATACACAGGAACCGGATGTCATCGTTGTATTGCAAATGCGTTTGTACCGGCATACACGGCGCGCCGTCCGAGTTCTTCTTCAATACGTAACAGTTGGTTATACTTGGCCGTTCGTTCGCCGCGGCAGACGCTCCCGGTTTTGATTTGTCCGGCATTCAAAGCCACAGATAGGTCGGCAATTGTCGTATCCTCTGTTTCTCCTGAACGATGCGAGATCACCGCGGCATAGCCATGCTTTTTCGCCAAGGCCACTGTTTCCAGGGTTTCGCTTAATGTGCCGATTTGATTGACCTTGACGAGGATGGCATTAGCCGCACCATCCGCAATGCCGCGCGCCAACCGTTTCGGGTTGGTGACAAACAAATCATCACCCACGAGCTGTACTGTTGTGCCGAGCTCCTGGGTGAGTAGGCGCCACCCGTCCCAGTCGTCTTCGGCCAGTCCGTCCTCGATAGATACCAGTGGATAGTGCGCGGCCCATTTCGCATACTGTTGGATGAGTTCCTCAGCGTGCCGAGCCGCTCCGCCCGCTTTATGAAAAATGTATTGGCCGCCGTTTTTCGCCTGGTACAGTTCGGTCGCTGCGACGTCGAGGGCCAGCGAGACGTGCCGGCCTGGGGTGTAGCCGGCTTGCGTCACAGACTCAAGCAAGATATCGAACGCCTCTTCATTTGAGCGAAGATCGGGGGCTACGCCCCCTTCATCCCCTACGGCCGTGGGGAGGCCCTTTTTGTGGAGAATATTTTTCAGTGCGGCAAACACTTCTGCACCAACGCGAAGGGCCTCCCGAAATGATGGTATACCGGCCGGCACGATCATAAATTCCTGAATGTCAAGATTATTGGTGGCATGGACTCCTCCGTTGAGAACGTTGATGAGTGGAACCGGAAGAGTACGCGCGCGCGCACCACCCAGGAAGCGATACAGCGGCTGTCCGGTAGATGCTGCCGCTGCTTTCGCGACTGCAAGGGATGTTGCTATGAGCGCATTTGCCCCCAAGCGCTTCTTATTTGCGGTGCCGTCCAAGTCGAGGAGGAGTTGATCAATTGTGTGCTGGTCGCCGGCGTCCTTACCTTTCAGGCGACGGGCGATGTGTTCGTTCACATGCGCCGTCGCCTTTTGGACGCCTTTCCCGCCATAGCGTTTTCTGGCTCGATCCCGAAGCTCCCACGCCTCATGCGCTCCGGTTGACGCCCCTGAAGGTGCAGCTGCACGTCCAAACGCGCCGTCCGCAAGGACAACCTCAACCTCAACTGTCGGATTCCCCCGGCTATCCAGAATCTCTCGACCAATAATTTTCCTGATCTCCACATGCGCCTCCCGTTTTGGACTGGTGTCTTTGTCTTGTTCCGTTCCAGAAGTTGCCCCAACTCCCTGCGGTCAGTAGAATGCTCTTATGGGGTGGATGGTGGTGCGGTGGATACGAGGGAGGCGGTTCTGGTTCCCAGCAGTTCTTGCGTTGTACGCCTTGCTCACATATGCGGCTGTGCAGAGCGCGCACGGTCCCCTGCATCTCTCCCAGCTGACCGAAGAGCAACGCGCATTGGAAACGCAAGTCCGGACGCTGCTGAGCGAGAATGCTGATCTCAAGGAACGAATTCGGCGTCTGCATACGGACGATGTCTTTTTGGAGAAAATTGCCCGCGAGGACCTTCTCTTGGTACGTGAACACGAGATTGTCTATCGATTCCGTGATCCGGCAAAACCCCCGCAAAGCCCTCGTTAGCCCAGTGAAAGAGTTGCCTCAAGAGGTGTCCTTGTCCATCGAACGCAGGCGCTCCTTCCCTTTCTTCGTACTCTTGCCGGGAGCGTGCCCACCGTGAGTCGAGCCGCTCAGTCCCCGTGCCATGTCTTCTACAATACCGCGCGCGGCCTGGCGGGGATCTGTGGCATCACGAATAGGTCTGCCAACAACCAGATAATTCGCTCCGGCCTGCATGGCCTGGTGTGGTGTCAGGATTCGTTTTTGATCATGGGTCGTGCTGCCCTGAGGCCGAACGCCTGGAATGACGAGGGTCAGTTTGTCTCCACAGGCGCGGCGGACTACGGCAATTTCTTGAGGAGAGGCAACCAGACCGTCAACACCCGATTGCTGGGCAAGCCGGGCAAGCCGCACGACCTGAGCCGCCGGTCCGGCTCTGACCCCGATCTGCTTGAGGTCGTCTCGGCCCAGGCTAGTCAGCACGGTGACCGCGAGGAGGGTGGGGCGGGTGAGATGTTCTGCTCGGCACACTGTGCGGACCGCCTTGTGGGCCTGCCGCAACATGTCTGCGCCGCCGGAGGCGTGCAGGGTGAACATCTTCACCCCAAGACGGGTAGCTTCCACTGAAGCTGAAGCCGCTGTCTGTGGAATGTCATGGAATTTGAGGTCAAGAAAGACAGTGCCGCCTTTGGCTTGGATGCGGCGGACGACATCCGGCCCGGCGTGCACGAACAGTTGCTTGCCGACCTTGAACAGGCCGACCTCGTCTGCCAGCAGGGCAACGTAGTGATCAACTTCTTTCAGTGACGCAACATCAAGCGCAAAGATAAGTCGGCTGCGGGCGCGCGACCGGCCCGTTTTCCCGGCGCTACGCCGTCGTGCCTGCGCGTTGGTTGCCTGGTCGACGGGACGAGGAGCCATAATGGTGCACGCTCCCCGGACTCAGCCGGTCGCCGGACTTCCGAGCGCATTCCGGATAGCTTCGACCGCCTGGTCTACCGCCACTTCCGTCATTTCCCCAGCCGCGCGTTGCTTTAATTCGATCACCCCGCGGGCCAAGGACTTTCCACCAATAGTGGCCCGGAGGGGAATGCCCAATAAGTCAGCGTCCTTAAATTTCACACCTGGCCGCTCTTCCCGGTCGTCAAATAATACGTCTGTCCCGGCCTGCTGGAGTTTTGCATAGATGTCTTCCGCCGTATTCCGGGTGGTTTCGTCATTCCAGTTGACCGGCACAATATGGATGTCTGCGGGAGCGAGCGGCTGGGGCCAGATAATGCCGGCCGCATCATGGTTTTGTTCAATTGCCGCAGCAACGGTCCGGGTAATGCCAATGCCATAACAGCCCATTTCCATGGGATGCTGTTCGCCGTTGGCGTCCGAATATGTCGCATTCATGGCGCGGCTGTACTTCGTTCCAAGATAAAACGTCTGACCGACTTCGATGCCGCGATGGTCAGTAAATGTCCCGCTCTTGCAGCGCGGACACGTATCGCCGGCGGTCGCACGACGCAGGTCGGCGAACTGGAGGGAGGGCAGGTCGCGTGCGATATCAAGCCCGGTCAGATGCAGGTCGCGCTCGTTTGCGCCACACACCAGACCTTTTGCGCCACACAGCGCATGGTCACTCATAACCTGAGCCTTGATATGGAGTGGTCCGGCAAAACCGGTTGGTGCGCCGGTCGCCTTTTGGACGGTTTCTTCATCCGCCAGTACGACCCACTGACAGCCGAGCAGGTTTTTCAGCTTGGGCTCACTGACCTCATGGTCTCCCCGTACGAGGGCGGCAACAACGGTGTCCGTATCGGTCACGTACAGCAAGGTTTTGACGAATCGCTCCGGGGGCTCACCCAGGAAGGCCGAGACTTCTTCGATGGTCCGTTGGTCCGGTGTCTCGACTCGGGTGAGAGTCGCTCCGCGCGTGGCCGCCGGAGCCGGCGGGGGGCCAAGCTCAGCTTTTTCCACATTGGCGGCATAATCACACGAGTCACAACTGACAAGGGCATCCTCACCGGAATCCGCCAGCACCTGGAACTCATGCGACAGACTGCCCCCGATTGCGCCCGTATCCGCCTCAACCGGACGGTAGGTGAGCCCGCAACGATCAAAGATGCGCCGGTAGGCGTCGTACATATTGCGGTATTCGCGCTGGCAGTCTTCCAGAGTGGTATGAAAGGAATAGGCGTCTTTCATGATAAACTCACGGCCGCGCATCAAGCCGAAACGGGGCCGGACTTCATCCCGAAACTTGGTCTGGATCTGATACAGATTGAGCGGCAGGTCCCGGTACGAGCGGACCTCCCGCCGAACAATGTCGGTCACGACCTCCTCATGGGTCGGACCAAAGCAAAAATCCCGGTCGTGTCGATCTTTGAGGCGCAGCAGCTCCCTGCCATACACATCCCAGCGCCCGCTTTCCTGCCAGAGTTCAGCCGGACAGATTGCCGGCATGAGGATTTCCTGGGCACCCGCGCGGTTCATTTCCTCGCGCACGATACCTTCGACTTTACGCACGACGCGCAGCCCAAGCGGCAGAAAGTCATACACGCCGCGCGCCACTTGGCGCATCATGCCGGCGCGCAGTAAGAGTTTATGGCTGATGACTTCGGCCTCAGCCGGATCTTCACGTAAGGTTGGGATGAATGTTTGGCGATAGCGCACCCGGACCCCCAATGAGCAAAATTGAGCAAAGTTGAAAAAGATTTCGGGGTCAATTAGTCAGCGTGAGGGCCAAGTGTCAAGCCGGGCTCAGTCTTGAGCCCCAACCCCTTTCCTTTCCTCCACCCAAAAACTATAATTCGCCCGCGATACCTTCCTTTTATTAGGAGCACGGCGTGGATTTTGATTATTCCCCACAAGAAGAGTCGTTTCGACAGGAACTCCGCTCGTGGCTCGAAGCCAACCCAGCGGATAACTACGATCCGGACACCTTTGAGATTATCGATCAGGAAGAGCGCTTTCAGATCAAATTCGACTGGCAGAAGAAGCTGCATGGTGAGGGTTGGGTCGGCATTCATTGGCCCAAGGAGTATGGTGGTCGGGGCGCGACTGTTATGGAGCAGACCATCTACCAGCAAGAGATGGCGCGGGTGCGAGCGCCCGGACTGGCCAATCCGCTGGGCATTTCGCTGGTCGGCCCGACCTTGATGCACTGGGGAACGGAGGAGCAGAAAGCGCGTTTTGTGCCCAAGATTCTCAGCGCTGACGAACTGTGGTGCCAGGGCTATTCCGAACCGGGTTCCGGCTCGGACCTGGCCTCGCTCCAGACGCGGGCGGTTGATGCGGGCGATGACTTTGTCGTGAACGGCCAGAAAGTCTGGACGAGTTTTGCCCACAAAGCGGACTACTGCATTCTCGTGGCTCGGACCGACCCTGACGCACCCAAGCACAAGGGCCTGTCCTATCTATTGGTGGATATGCACTCGCCTGGGGTGACGGTCCGGCCGCTGGTACAAATCTCTGGTGATGCGGAATTTAACGAAGTCTTTTTCGAGGATGTCCGGGTGCCCAAAGCCAATCTGGTCGGCGAACGGAATAACGGCTGGCAGGTCGCGATCACCACGCTCATGTTTGAGCGGGCGAACTTTGGCATGGTGTACAACCTGGAGCCCATGCTGGACAAACTGAAGGCGTGTATCAAAGACCTGGAGGTCAATGGTCAACCGGCAGCCGACGATCCGGATGTCCGACAAAAGCTGGCGGCCTTTCATATTGAAATCCAGGCGCTGAAGTTCAACGGCTATCGGCAGCTGACCCAACAGTTACGTGGCAATCCGCCGGGACCGGAAGGCTCGATCAGTAAGCTGGCCGGGAGTGAACTCTATCTTCGCATAGCGCATTTTGCGATGGAGTTGCTGGGTCCGTACAGTCAGTGCGCCTTGGGTGAAGCACAGGGCATCGACAATGGTTTTTGGGCGCGCCGCGCGTTAGGCTCTCGCTTGTACACGATTGCGGGCGGGACGTCGGAGATTATGCGCAACATTGTTGGTGAGCGCGTCCTGCAGTTGCCAAAGGGGTAAAGGGGGAATCATGGATTTTGGTTTTAGTGAAGATCAAGAATTGCTGCGCGACTCAACCCGAAAATTCCTGGACGCGGAATGCCCAACCACATTCGTGCGCAAGATGATGGAGGATGACCGCGCCCACGCCACAGAATTCTGGAAAAAAGCGGCAGAGTTGGGCTGGATGGGTATCCTGATTCCCGAGGAGAACGGTGGGATTGGCGGGAGTTTTCTCGACCTCGTTGTCGTGCTGGAAGAGATGGGCAAGTCTCTCATGCCCGGGCCGTTTTTGGCGACAGTGCTCCTAGGTGGCACGGCGGTACTGGCCGGCGGGTCAGACGAGCAAAAGGACGCCATTCTTCCCAAGGTCGCGACGGGTGAATTATTGATGACCGTGGCCCAAGCCGAAAAGAGCGGACGCTATGACGCCGGTGGCATTCGTATGCCGGCAACGGCTCGGGGCGGTGACTTTGTCCTGTCCGGGGAAAAACTTTTTGTGCCGGACGCGCATGTCGCCGACCAGATTGTGGTTGCCGCGCGGACCGGCTCACACGCTGCTCCGGAAGACGGCATTACCCTCTTTCTTGTCGATGCCAAATCACCAGGGGTCGAGATTACTCAACTGAAAACTGTTGATATGACGCGTCGCCAGTGTCATGTCGCTTTTCAGGATGTTGCAGTGGCCGGCGCGCACGTCATCGGCGAAGTGGGCCAAGGCTGGCCGATTCTCAAGCGCGTCCTCGATCAAGCCATCGCCGGGCTGTGTACCGAGATGGTCGGGACCGGGCAGCAAGCGCTCGATATGGCAGTCGAGTACGCCAAAGAGCGGGTGCAGTTCGGGAAGCCGATTGGCAGCTTTCAGGCCGTCAAACACAAATGTGTGGATATGATGGTCCAGGTCGAAAATGCGCGCTCACTGACCTATTACGCGGCCTGGGCGGTCGATGAAAATGTGGCCGAAGCGTCCCAGGCCGTGCCTATGGCCAAGGCGTATTGCAGTGACATGTGTAAAACCGTGACGAGTGAGGCGATTCAGGTCCACGGCGGCATCGGGTTTACCTGGGAGCACGATATGCACTTGTTTTATCGGCGCGGTCTGGCTTCCGAAGCCGCCTTCGGCAGTGCACCAACGCACCGTGAAGTGGTGGCCCAGACCTTGGATTTATAGGGGCGCGGCTCGCTTTGCCTTGTCCCCCTCACCCCGGCCCTCTCCCCCCAGGGGAGAAGGAGCAGCCCTTTCATAGAGGCATGGCTCGCTCCACCCCATGACTCCGGCTCTGATCCTCCATGGCGGCGCCGGAGCCGCGATGCCATCAGCACTGCAAGCCGAGCGTCGATCAGGATTGACGGCCGCTTTTGAGGCAGGCTGGGATATTCTTGTTCAGGGCGGGACCGCACTCGATGCGGTTGTGCAAACCACCGTGACCCTCGAAGATCATCCTCTCTTCAACGCCGGCCTTGGCTCGTGTCTGACAGAAGACGGGACCGTCGAAGTTGACGCCTCCCTCATGGATGGCTCGACATTTCAGACTGGCGCCGTGGGGGCGGCCAAACATATCAAGAACGCCATCCGGCTGGCTCGGGCGGTCATGACGGACGGGCGACACGTGTTTCTCGTCGGCCAGGGTGCGGAACGCTTCGCACGCGAGCACGGACTGCCGCAGGCTGCGGCGGACGAACTGATTACCCCCCGTCAACACCAGCGTTGGCAGGCCCTTCGACTAGGCTCAGGACAGGCGCAACGAACCAACGGCGAACCCGGTACGGTGGGGGCGGTTGCCTTGGATTCGTCGGGCAGGCTGGCGGCGGCAACCTCAACCGGCGGCGTGTTCGACAAGCGCTCCGGTCGCGTGGGTGACTCCGCCGTCATTGGAGCCGGGACGTATGCGGACAGCGCACTCGGCGCGTGCTCGGCCACGGGCGATGGCGAGCACATTATTCGGGCGACCCTGGCCCGCACGGCGGTGGAACTGCTGCACGGCGGGAAAGACCCCGCGCAAGCCGCTCGTACGGCTCTCGCTCGCCTCACCCGCCAGACACAGGGAGAGGCCGGTCTGATTCTGCTCGATCCCTTTGGCCGGAGCGGCGTTGCGTACACTACGGAATCGATGAGTGTGGCCCTTCGACCCAGCTCAGGACAGGCCCTTCGGGCGGCGGGGCGGCTTGTGGTGCGGGTGTGACAGTGCCCTCCTGACCGCCTCTGGCATTTTCGTTCGCACTAAGGATAAGATGCTCCGTCGCACGGGATGAACCAAGAAGAACTCGGAAGAACTCGGAAGAACTCGGAAGAACTCGGAAGAAAGAGGAGTAGAATCTATGGCAAAAGTTGATGGTAATTCATTGGTTGTCAAATCGCTCAAAGACGAGGGCGTGGATACTGTTTTCTACATCACTGGCGGACCGATGGTCGATGTGGCCTCCAAATGTATTGAGATTGGTTTCAACTCGGTCGATGTGCGCCACGAGCAGGGGGCTTCCATGGCGGCCCACGCCTATAGTCGGGTGCTGGGCAAGCCGGGGGTGTGCTTTGCCGCCTCCGGTCCTGGCGTCACGAATCTGATCACCGGTGTGGGCAATGCCTATCTGGACGCCGTTCCGGTCGTTGCCCTGGGCGGAGCGAGTGCCATTTCCCAGGCCGGCATGGGCGCGTTCCAGGAGATGGATCAGGTCGGCATGTTCAAGCCGATCACCAAAATGTCCGAGCGGGTCCAAGACGCGCGGCGCATTCCGGAAATTATTAATAAAGCCTTTCGCGTGGCCACCAGCGGCCAGCCGGGTCCGGTCTATGTCGATCTGCCGGGCGATGTGCTCTACCGGGTGATTGAAGAAGAAGAGGCGGCGTTTCCCAAGCGGCGCCATCAGGTCCCGCGGGTGGCTGGCGATCCGGCCTTCATCAAGGAGGCGGTGGCCCTGCTGAAGGGCGCTGAGCGGCCCCTGGTGATTACCGGCACCGGCATCATGTGGTCGGGTGCGATGCAGGAACTCCAGGAGTTTGTCGAAACGACCGGCATCCCTTTTTACACCACCCCCCAGGGGCGGGGCGTCATTCCTGAGGATCATGCCCTGAGCTTTCTGGGCGCGCGCAACCGGGCCTGGAAAGAAGCCGATGTGGTGCTGGTTGTCGGTACGCGCTTCAATTTCATTCTGGGTTTTGGGCAGGCGCCGCGTTTTGCGGAAGATGTCAAGATGATTCAGGTCGATATCGCGGACGAAGAGATCGGCCGCAACCGCGCGGTTGATGTCGGTATCATGGGTGACGCCAAGGTGGTCTTACGCCAACTGATCGACGAGGCCAGCGACTCTTTCAAAGGGCGGGACGAACTGGCCTGGATCGATACGCTGCGCGCTTATGACAAACGCTCTCAGGAAAAGATGGAAGCCATCATGAACGCGGACACCTCGCCTATGCACCCCCTCCGGTTGTGTAAAGAGGTCCGGGACTTTATGGACCGCGACGCCATTATTGTCGTTGACGGTCATGAGATTCTCAATTTTGCGCGCCAATCGGTGCCGACCAACGCTCCCGGCCACCGGGTCAACGCCGGCCCGAACGGCTGCATGGGCGTGGCCGTGCCGTTTGGACTCGGGGCAAAAGTAGCCAAACCGGACACGCAGGTCATTGTCCTCAGCGGGGACGGTTCGTTTGGTATGAACGGCATGGAAATCGACACTATGGTACGCAAGAACATCCCGGCCATTATCGTGATTAGTAATAATGGCGGCTGGGCCGGCGCGGGGGTGATGACCGCCGGACGCGACCTGGGCTTCAGCCGGTATGATGAGATGGCCAAGGTTTTTGGTGCGCACGGCGAGTTTGTTGAAAGGCCGGAAGACATTCGGCCGGCACTCGAACGCGCGGTTGCCTCGGGCAAGCCGGCGGTTGTCAATGTGGTGACCGATCCCACTGCACGCTCTTCGACGCAGTCGTTTGCCGCCTACCGGGCGATTTAACCCTTGGGACACGGGCAGGCTGCTCAGACCTGCCCGTGTCTGTCATCCCTCCGGGACACGTCCGAGCATGTCCACCATCGAAGAAATCCTGACACTCTGGTTTGGTGAAGTCCAAGACGAGCAGTCATATTTTGAAGAGCGCTCGAAGCTCTGGTTTGCTCAGAATTTGGAATTCGACCGGGAGATTGTCCAACGTTTCCAAGCCGACTATGAGCTGGCCGCCCAAGGCCAACTCACCCGCTGGACGGAGACAGCGCGGGGCGGGTTAGCGCTTATCCTTGTCCTGGATCAGTTTCCACGCAATATGTTCCGGAACGACCCGCGCGCCTTTGCGACCGATCAAGTGGCCCAAGGAGTGGCGGAAGACATGATCGCCGCAGGGTTTGACCGGCAGTTGCGTTCGGTCGAGCGCTATTTTGTATATATTCCGTTTATGCACAGCGAACGGCGAGAACATCAGCAGCGCTCCGTGACGCTCTTTCAGCAGCTTGCCGAACAGCGCGCCTATTTTGATACCTCCTATGCGGTGAGACATCAGCAGGTGATAGCCCGTTTCGGTCGATTTCCCCACCGCAACAGCGTCCTGGGCCGGGTTTCGACTCCGGCTGAGTTGGCGTTTCTCAAGCAGCCCGGCTCCTCATTCTAGGCCGCTGCTTTCTTCGGCTACTCTGCTGGGCATGGGGTGTAGCCTTTTCTCCGAAGGGTGGATATTCTGCCCCCCTCGCAGCGTGAATCATACGCCGTAGCTATAAATGGTCATCGTGAGGAGTTGAAACGCATGGGCGAAGCCATACACGCGATTGTCATCAACAGGGTTGAGAAAAAAATATCGTCCGAGCTGAAAGAAATCACTCCGGACGATCTGCCCGAAGGGGATGTGACCGTCAAGGTTGCCTATTCCACGCTGAATTACAAAGACGGCTTGGCCGTCACCGGGACCGCGCCCATTGCCCGTACCTACCCCATGATAGGCGGGATCGACCTGGCCGGGACGGTCGAGTCCTCCAGTTCGCCCGCCTATCAGCCTGGAGATAAGGTCTTGATCACCGGCTGGGAACTCAGCATGACCCACGGCGGTGGATATTCCCAGAAACAGCGGGTCAAATCCGAATGGCTGACGCGCGTGCCTGAAGCCTTCAGCCTCAAACAGGCCATGGCCGTGGGTACGGCCGGCTATACCGCCATGCTGTGCATCCTGGACCTTGAACGCATGGGCGTGACACCCGGAGAGAAAGAGGTGATTGTGACCGGTGCCGCGGGTGGCGTCGGCAGTGTCGCGGTCGCGGTGCTGGCCAAGCTTGGCTATACAGTGGCCGCGTCAACCGGGCGGCCGGAACTGCGCGATTATCTCACCGACCTGGGAGCCTCCACCATTGTTGAACGGGCAGAACTCGCTGAGCCCTCGGGCCGTCCTCTGGACGCCGAACGCTGGGCGGGTGGCGTCGATTCCGTAGGTGGACAGACCTTGGCCTCGGTCCTGCGGGGGACCTGTTACGGCGGGGCGGTGGCGGCCTGCGGTCTGGCCGGCGGGGTTGATCTGCCGACTTCGGTCCTGCCGTTCATCCTGCGTAATGTCAGTTTGATCGGGGTGGACTCAGTGGTGTGTCCGAATCCCAAACGGCAAACTGCCTGGGATCGTCTCGCTCAGGACCTGCCCCTTGAGAAGCTGGACGCCATGACTGTGGTGGAACCCCTGTCGAAAGTGCTGGAGCTGGCTCCGCAAATTTTACGCGGGCAGGTCCGTGGCCGCGTGGTCATTGATGTGAATGCCTGAGCTCGACTGGAAAAGGTAGCAACGTGGCCGTGACCGGTATGAACAACGGCAATGCCGACGAACGTCTCAGCCTTCCAGCCCGAGACCTGCGCTTCCCCACCGCCCGCTCCCTGGGAGAGCTGTTTATTCGAGAGGGCGTGCATCGTACGGATGACTATGCCTTCTGGCAATCCATAGGTCGGGCGCAGGGCAGTATCGCGGTTGAAGCCGACAAAGAACTCCGGCTCAACGTCAACCCGCAAGCGTCAACCGATCTCTCATCTTTTCGCGCTGTTCCCGCTCACGCCATTCAATATCTGCAACTCTCGGCCTCGCGGGTGAATAATGAAAGTCTGGCTCATTTAGCCCACCTGACCGGCCTGCGCGTGCTGTGGCTGTACGACACGCGCATCAGCGACGCCGGCCTGGTGCATCTGCAAAGCCTGACCGGACTGCGGGTGCTCAATCTGCGTAGCACGCTAGCCAGTCGCGGCGGCATCGACGCGCTTCAGGCAAAGCTGCCCAAGTGTGAGTTTCGCCGACCGTGGTGAGCCGCCTGATACCTGTTCCAAAATCCAGTACGTAAAAGAGTCAGAGCTCCCTCGGGAATCTGCGGGAATCTGCGGGAGCCGGACCGGATTCCCGCAGATTCCCGAGAGGAGAAAAGAACTTATTTGCCCGTATATCCAGGGTTGGTGGGGTTATCGAGCCAGTCGCGCCGTTTGTCATACGGCAGGTCTATATAGGTTTGCATGGCCAGCAATCCGTCGTCGGACAGCATGGTCTCCAGAAAGGCCGAGCTTTCAATGCCGAGCCCGGCGGCGAGATGAGTATCGTTGCCGGCATAGACCGAGTGCTTGGCGCGGGCGACGGCAATCGGCGGAAAATTGGCAATCTCACGGGCGATTTCTGTCGCTCGGGCGAGCGCATCGTCGGCAACTTCGTGGACCAGACCGAAATGGAGCGCTTCATCGGGTGGGACGACACGAGAGCGAATAACAAACTCCAGCGCGCGGCCAATCCCGATCAGCCGCGACAGGCGCTGGGTGCCGCTGCCACCGGGCAGAATGCCGAGTTTGACTTCCGGGAATCCATATCGATAATCACCCTGCTGGCCAATACGCAGATCGCATGACAGACTCAATTCAAATCCACCGCCCATGGTGTCGCCGTTCATGGCCACGATGATCGCCTTGGGCAGCTCGCTCAAATTTTTCAGCATGGCGTGATAGGCCGCGGTGAGTGAGGTGCCAGCCTGTCGCATGGCTTCACGATCCTTGGCTAAATCAACCAATTCTTCCACGCTGTAATGGGTAATAAACTTGCCTTCCAGCGCACCTGTCAAAACGACGGCCCGGATAGCGGGGTCGCGCCAGTCCTCAATCAGCTTCCACAACTCTTGGGTGCCCTCGGCACAGAAATAATTCATCGGGGGGTTATGGTATTTTGCGATCACGACCCCGTCGCTCTGTTCAGTCTGCCAATAGCTCATGTTGATATCCTCTTCTCTGTTTACTCTGTACTAGCCACTGACCACTAATACCCACCCCGGCCCTTCGGGCCACCCCTCCAAGGAGGGGATAGGGGAGGGAGAAAAAAAGCCCACCGGGGGATGGTGGGCTCTTGTGCTACATCGACGCGTGTTTCTGTGCGTCAGCAGCGGCGTTTACTGATCAGCCTTGCGGGACTTGATCGAGACAACCTTCTTCTCTATGTCCTGAGCGGTTTCCCAGGCATCATGCTGAAGTGCACAGTGCATGAGCACCCTGGCCAGGCTGTCTTTATGCTCACTGCCGGCAGCCTGACAGTCGCCGCAGTACCATTGATCCTCTTTGATATTGCCAATTTCTCCACCAATCACTTGGGGCATAGTCACCTCCTGTTTTTTCTTTCTCTTGTAGCGCAAGAGATATTGTCAGGTCCAGGGGTTGATCTCCCGGCAACGCTGTGCGACTCAATACGCATACAAATATCCAAAGGGGAGGAGACCAGAATGGGTACAACGGTTGTTCTGCTGGAAATACAAGTCAAGCCTGAATGCGTAGAAGAGGTGAAAGCCTTTATGAAAGAGGCGTTACCGGACACGCGCGGCTACGACGGCTGTCAGGGCCTTGATGTCTATGGCAATCTCGACGAGTCAACCAATCTCGTGTTCTACGAACGCTGGGATTCACGCGATCACTATCAGAAATATCTGAACTGGCGGACCGAGACCGGTGTGCTTGATCAGCTCGGCTCAAAATTGGTTGGCCCGCCGAGTATTCGGTATTACGAAAGGGTTGATGTGTAGGGCGTTCCACCCTGATTTGGATTGTGAGACAGGCCGGCTTTGCCGGCCTTTTTTTGTTCAGCCAAACGAGGGGCCAGCTTGTCCGCGCATCCAACAGATAGCAACTTCTGTTCTCACCAGCTACAATCTGGCGGCTTTGAAACCTAAGAAGGAGGCTCTATGACGCAGAAACCAGCCATCGCCTTAGTCGCCGTCGCTGGACGAAGAAAACAAACCCTGGAAGTTGCAACCCAAATTGAAAAAGAAGGCTTTAGCGGTCTTTACTGTCAGAGTGTCGGGGACTGTATTGGCTTGTGTGAGGCCCTGGCCTTTACCACCAACGAGATTCCGTTCGGGACCAGTATCGCCAATATGTATACGCGCCATCCGTATGATTTTGCCCAAACCGCAGCCCTGATTCACGAAGTCTCGGACGGACGCTTCCGGTTTGGCGTGGGTGTGAGTCACGGCCCTATGCTGAACCGCCTGAAGGTGAAGGCCGGCAAGCCGTTAGCTGATATGCGTCAATTTGTCTCCGACCTGCACGCCAGCGTTGGCCGAAAAGATGCGCTGCCGCCTATTGTCCTGGCAACGTTACGCAAGGCAATGGTCAAATTGTCGGCTGAGATTTCTCAGGGCGCGGTCTGGGCGAATGCGGCCCGGTCGCATATGGCCATGTCGCTGAGCTTCCTGCCACAGGAGAAAATGCAGGACGACGGGTTTTTTGTCGGTAATATGATCCCGACCATTATTTCGGACGATAAAGAAGCTGCCGCGAAAGTCCATCGACGGACCCTCAGCACCTATGTCCGCTTACCCAATTACCAGCAGTATTGGATCGAAGCCGGTTATGAAGAGGAAATGCAGGCCATCCAGCAGGCCATCGCCAATAAGGAAGACGAGAAGATTCCGTCCCTCATGTCTGACCGCTGGCTGAGCCAAGTCACCCTGTACGGCAGTGTGTCCGAGGTCAGAGCCGGCGTCGAAGCCTGGTATGACACCGGCCTCAAAACGCCCATCCTGGTGCCCTCGTCGGCCAATGGCAACCAAATGGTCGCCCTGCAGGAGGTGATGGCGGCGTTTCGATAGGGGGCGGAGTAAGCAGCCGTTCTCTTGACGAGGCCCAGAGACTGCTTCTCCCGTGCGTTTACAGTACGAGGAAGTCAACAATCCGTGGGTTGACTTCCGCTGGCATTTCCAGATGCAGGAAATGTCCGAGACCCGGATAGACTTCTTTTTCCAAGCCCGCGGTGAACAAATGATCCATGGCGTTGAAGGCCGCAAGACGGCCCGGCCGGTCTCTTGTGCCGTGCAGGGCCAGCGTCGGAACTGTGGTGGGGGAGGCCAGCTTTTCCTGAAGGGGCTGTAAGGCCGGGTCTCGATTATCGGGATGAAACGTGTGTCGGTAGTAGTTGAGTGCGGCGGTCACCACCCCCGGCTGCCGAAAGGTCTCCTTCACGCTGGCCATGATCTCTGCCGGAATGTCGTACTCGGGTGAGGCGTCCTGCCACCAACGCTCGATAAAGGCAAAATCCTGGGCCGAGACCGCTTGTGCGGCAAACGGCATCTGAAAAAAGTAGGCGTGCCAGATACCTTTTATCATGTCGTAGTCGGAAGCTAATGTACCCAGCATGACCCCCGGATGCGCGACCGCCAGGGTGACAATTTTCGGTATCCGTTCCGGCGCGAGAGCAGCCGCTCCGAAGGTCGCAAACGCCCCCCAGTCATGCCCAACGATACACGTTTGTTCGGCTTCCAGAGACGTCATCAAAGCGACGGCATCCTGCGCGAGCAGGACAGATTCATAGCGTCCGTCCGCTGGAGCGGACGTTGGAGCATAGCCGCGCATGAACGGCGCGACCGCATGAAACCCCGCCTCGGCAAGGGCGGGTAAGAGCGTGCGATAGGTATACGCATTATCCGGAAAGCCGTGCAAACACAGGACGAGCGGTCCGTGGCCGGCTTCGAGGCAGTGAAAGTGGATGCCGTTTGCCGTGACTGTGCGTGTGTGAAATTCCATACCTTTCTCCCTGCTATACGATCCTGGACACCCGCTTGAGGTAAAAGCGACACACCGTTACGCGCCCTCGGCAACAAGCGGCTGACGTGTACCCGCGGTCTTTTTCCAGCGCTCTCGAACAATCCTGAATGCCGCCTCAAACGGTGTACAGCGTGAGCGTTTGCTCCGTGAGAGCACCAGCCTGGTATTCTTCCGAATCCGCTCGCTGACAAAGGCAAAGGATTCCTTGGTCCCGAGCCCCTGAATGTCGGCCAGCGCCGCCAGGACTCCACCGCCGTTTGAGACAAAATCCGGCACGACGCCAATCCCGCGCTGGGAGAGGCGGTTCGCAATCGGCAGGCGAAAAGGAATGTTCGCCGCCGGGACGACCAGTCTGGCCTGAATCCGGTCAACATTCTTTGCATGGATGACATCCGGGCGCGCGCCGGGAATGAGGATGTCAACCGGCAGGGTGAAGAGCGCGCTCCGAGAAAGAAGCCTCCCGCCCCGATACTGATGGACTGCATCATCCCCATGCCTGTGGCGGAGATCCAAAAGCCGCTCGACATCCAGACCCTTGGGGTCATGACGCGTGCCCGCCAACGTTGAGACGGCCACGACACGGGCACCCGCGCGGGCAAAAAAACGGGCCGCCCCGCCCCCGACCTTGCCGAAGCCCTCGATGGCAACCGTCGCGCCGCGTATGGGCAGTTGAAAAGCCCTGGCCGCCACCAGGGCCGACTCAACCACGCCAAATCCCGTCAATTGGTCTTCAAGCGGCAGTCCTTCAAAATGTGTAGCGCGCAATCCACTATAGCGCCGCTTACCTGGCTTATTCCGCAGCGGTAGAAAGTCATCATCCGACGTCCCCATGTCAGCTCCGGGATAGTAGGTTCGCTGTTCATACAGGGGTTGAAGCACCCGCAGAAAGGCGTCCATCACCGCCTGGCGGTTCTGGGTTGCCGGGTCGTACCAGATGCCGGCTTTTGCGCCCCCGGCCGGGAATTCGAGCATCAAGTATTTATACGTCATGGCCCGGGCCAGGCGAATCATCTCTTCGACTGACAGGTCGGGCAACATCCGCACGCCACCCGCACTCATGCCAAAAGCTGTCGTGTCAATGACAATCACCGCCCGCATCTGACTGGCCGGATCATAAAAGGATAGGATTCGTTCCGGACCAGTCGCGTCCTGATGCCGATAGAAGGGAAATGATGGGTGTGTCTGCATAATGGCACGAGGTCGCATACCTCTCCGTATGGGTCAATGGGGCGAGTGGGGGCGGCATGGATGGGACGCCGGACTGCCCGAAATCTTTTTTCTATTCTGATATAATGGGACGAGCTAATGAACGGGCGGGAGGGGGAAGTCACATGCCCAGAGCAAATGGAATAAACGGGCCGCTCAATTTTTTTGAGAACGTGAACCGGAGTTTCGACAGGGCGGCCCGATTCCTGACCTATCCGGAGGGCCTGCTCACGCAGATACGCACCTGCAACAGTGTGTATACCGTGCATTTCCCTATAAAGACGCAGCACGGCTACGAAGTGATATCCGGCTGGCGGGTGCAGCATAGCCACCACAAAGCGCCGTGTAAGGGCGGCATTCGGTATGCGCCCGAGGTGAGCGAGCATGAGGTCAAGGCGCTGGCCGCATTGATGACGTATAAGTGCGCCCTGGTTGACGTACCGTTCGGGGGAGCAAAGGGCGGGGTCCAAATCGATCCAAAGCGCTATACGGTTGATGAATTGG
Source organism: Binatia bacterium (assembly GCA_963664395.2). Classification (GTDB taxonomy): domain Bacteria; phylum Desulfobacterota; class Binatia; order Bin18; family Bin18; genus Bin18. The sequence goes on from OY761159.2 coordinate 3,063,852, forward strand.
AACGAATCACGCGGCGCTATACGGCCGAACTGATCAAGAAGAATTTCATCGGCCCCGGGGTTGATGTCCCGGCTCCGGACTATGGCACCAGCGGGCGTGAGATGGCGTGGATCTTTGATACCTATGCCTCGTTTAATCCGGGCCAGATTGATGCTGCGGCCTGTGTGACCGGAAAACCCATCTCCCAGGGGGGCGTACAGGGCCGTGTCGAGGCAACTGGGCGCGGGGTGTATTTTGGGCTGCGCGAAGTGTGTGAGAACGCCGAGGATATGAAACAGGTCGGCTTGAGTCCCGGCCTGGCGGACAAGACGGTCATCGTGCAGGGATTAGGCAATGTGGGCTACCATGCCGCGAAATTCTGCCAAGAGGGCGGCTGCCGTATTGTTGGCATCGCAGAATATGAAGGCGGGATTTGTAACGCCCAGGGATTAGATGTTGACGCTGTCCTCGCCCACCGTACACAGACGCAATCCATCCTTGACTTCCCTGGGGCGGAGAACGTTCCGCAATCGTCCGCTGTTTTAGAACGGGCATGTGACATCCTGATCCCAGCCGCACTCGAAAACCAAATCACTGTGACCAATGCGCCGCGCATTCAGGCCAAGATTGTTGCAGAGGCCGCAAACGGGCCCATAACCGCCCAGGCTGAAGACATATTAGCCGCCAAGGGGGTGCTGATTATTCCCGATGTCTACTTAAATGCCGGCGGGGTGACGGTCTCGTATTTTGAGTGGCTGAAGAATCTGTCGCATGTCCGGCTGGGTCGTATGGGCAAGCGATTTGATCAATCCGCCTTTGACAAGATCTTACATACGGTTGAACGCCTGACGGACAAGCGGCTCTCAGAGGGAGAGCGACAAGAGGTTGTGCATGGCGCGGATGAAATTGATCTGGTGAATTCGGGGCTGGAAGAAACCATGATTACGGCCTATCACCAGATTTACGAAGAATGGAAAGGGGATCCGCGGGTGCCCGACTTACGAACGGCAGCATTTATCAGCGCTATTAAAAAAATTGCCGTCTCGTATATGGAACTCGGCATTTTCCCCTGAATCGCTCCTGTCAACAGCCATGAAGCGTGTCTACACCGCTCACGACCCAACTGAAGCACATCTGGTGAAGGGTCTGCTCGAAGCCGCCGGCATCGAAGCCCTTGTCCAGGGCGAGCATTTATTCCCTCTCCGCGGCAGCCTGCCAGTCACGTCTGATACCAATCCATCTGTGTGGGTGGTGAACGATATGGACTTTGACCAGGGCCGTACGATTGCCCAAGCCTATGACCGCGGTGCCCGTGCGGACCAGACGCACGCCCCACACTGGGACTGCCCACAGTGCGGGGAGAAGCTTGAAGGCCAGTTTACTGCGTGCTGGAAATGTGGAGCGATTCGACCGTTGGCGTAAAGCAGAGTCCGGCTACGCGTTACTTCGCCAACCCCAGTGTCTCCATCCGCGTCGGCTTCATGACAACCAGTACCCGGGGCTCCGTTTTCATGCTTTCAAGATATTCCTCACCGCCTTCCTCGCCGCGATACTTCAGCACGATTTTTCGGGTGTCGGCCCAAATATCTTTTTCTCGGATTTCCGCCGTGCCTTCGGCCACGACATACCCGAAGCCCATAACGTCATCGATACACAGGCTCATGCGGGCGTCGCGGACCAGGTTTTTATATTTTGCCCGCTTGGTTGTGACGGAGATGATGAAGTGCTCGCCATCCCACACAAACCAGACTGGGGTCAGTTGGGGAGTGCCATTGGCTCGAATCGTGGCCATAGTGGCATTCCGACTTTCGGCCAGAAAGCTCTCCACCGTCCGCTTGCTCTCCTGGGCCCATACTGGGCCGGACATGCCGATTATGCCGGCCATGCCGATTATGCCGAGGATGGCCCCCCATACAATGGTCCTGTACGTATTATTCCGCATCATCGTGCTCCCTTCGTGTAATGCTTTCTATGGGGTACATAGCAGAGGACTGGCGGCGCGAGTAGTTCCACTCCGCGCGGGGGAATAGCCGCCTAGGCCACTGTCTTGCGCCACACCGTCGCCAACCAGGGTTGTTGCGGGCGGGGTTTTCCCGCTGGACGGTAGTAATGCGTGACTTCCTGAAATCCTGCATGAGTGAGCAACTGTCGCCACGTCTCAAACGTGTAGAAACTGCCGTATCGATGGTCCTGCCATCCTTCCCGGTCATTGCCACGCGGATTTGAGCTGAACAGGATACCGTTCGATTTGAGCGTGTCCCAAAGCTGAGTGAGTACCCGGGGTAACTCTTGGCTGGGAATATGAAAGAGTGAGGCGTTGGCAAAGATGCCGTCAAAGCGTTCAGGCGGTAAGGTCAGATCGAGAAAATCCTGATGCCAGACTGCGCAGCCCGTCTGTCGCCTGGCCATTGCAACAAAGGGTTCCGCCCCATCCAGTCCAACCGCCTCATGGCCCAGGTCGTGAAAGACTGCAAGGTCACGACCTGGGCCACAGCCAAAGTCGAGGATGGAATACGGGCCGTCTCCCGGTATATGAGCGAGCAAGGCGGCTCGATTCTGACTGACATCATGGTCTTGCGTCCCGCGCTGGAACGCTTCCGCACACTGTTCATAGAAAGCGAGAGTCGTGCGGGAGGTCTGCGTGACTTCTTCAGGGCCAAGTTGTTCAAGCTGGTTTGGCTGGTTTAGTTGCTTCATGCTGGGTCAGGTGGAAAAAGAGACTCTGTGACGGCTTCTTTCCTCAAGCATCCGCTTACAAGTGCTCACCCCAGGTATGCCCCCGTAGCGAAAGCGTACCATTCGGCTTGATATCACATCTGTTTAAGCCATGCTGCTGGTACACGCCTTGCGCTACCCCGGACACAGGACGGAAGGCGCTCACTCTATTCTTTTAAGGGATTTCTTTCCACTCTCCTTTTTGACACAATGCGCTCCTACCAGGGAACACTCTATGCCACACATTATTGGAACTGCCGGACATATTGACCACGGCAAGACGTCATTACTCAAGGCGTTGACCGGGCAGGACACGGACCGGCTTAAAGAGGAAAAGGAACGGGGCATCTCCATTGATCTCGGTTTTGCCTATTTGGATTTGCCCAACGGCGAGCGGGCCGGGATTGTTGATGTGCCTGGGCACGAGCGTTTTATCCGGAATATGCTGGCGGGTGCCCAAGGGATAGACTTGGTGTTGTTTACCGTTGCCGCGGACGATGGTGTGATGCCCCAAACCGAGGAGCATTTTGACTTTCTCCACCTCCTTGGCGTGCAGAAGGGTCTCTTCGCCATTACGAAAGTCGATATGGTAGACCCCGAGCGGATTGAAGCGGTGCGGGAAGAAATCGAGATTCTGACGATTGACACGGTCTTTGAAGGCGCGCCCATCCTGCCGGTCTCCTCTGTGACCGGTCAGGGCTTAGACGGACTCCAACGCGCAATTGCTCAGCAGCTTGAAACCTATACACGGCCATCCCGGCCAGGGTACTTTCGGTTGCCGGTTGACCGGGTCTTCACGCTCAAAGGTCATGGTGTTGTTGTGACGGGTACCGCGCTTGCCGGGACCGTCCGTGAAGGCGAGACCGTACGTGTACTGCCGTCGCAGAGGGAAGCCCGTGTGCGGTCGCTCCAAGTTCATGGCGAGTCAGTGTCCGAAGCGCACTGGGGGCAGCGGGTTGCGCTGAATTTGGTAGGACTGGATAAGGAGAATATTGCTCGGGGCCATGTGGTGTGTCATCCCAAAGTCTCGATGACGACAACACGTTTTGATGCCAGTGTTGAAATTCGGCCAGGGGCGGGGCGCGAGATCGTCAACCACGAGCGGGTGCGCATTCATCTGGGGACAGCAGAAGTCATTGGGAAAATGATCTTCCTCGGTGGACTCGAGGTTCTGTCGCCGAAATCGACGGCCCTGTGTCAAATTGTGACACAGGAGCCGCTGGTTGCCCTGCGAGGGGACCACTTCGTGCTGCGCAATCAAACCGCGCAAGGGACGTTGGGTGGTGGAGTGGTGCTGAATCCTTTTGCCCAACGCCACCGCAAAGCGGAAACCCTGGTCACGGAACGCTTGCAGGCCCTGCAAACAACAGACCTCCGTCAGGCCTGCCACGCCTATCTGGAAGTCTGCCCGCAGTTTGCCGTCCGGCTGGACGAAATTTACCATGGGGTGAACGCACAAGAAGAGGAAATTATTTCACTTCTTGCGAACGATGAAGCCGTTTTGCCTTTTCCTGATACACACCATCCTGAAGCGTATTCCGTTGTAACAAAGTGGCAGCGGCTGGTCGCCGCAGTCGAAAAGATGCTCGCCGCCTTCCACGCACGGACCCCGCTGGCTCAGGGGATGGAAATGGAGTCGGTTCGAAGCCAATTGCCGTTTAGCTTGACACTCAAGATTTTTCGGATTGTGGCTGAGCGGCTTATTGAGGAAGGGGTTATCGCTCGCCACGAGAGCCTGCTGCGTCTGCCGTCTCACTCCGTGTCGCTGAGTCAGGAAGAGCAGGCAATCGCCGCTCGACTCGAACGTATCGTGCAAGACGGAAAATTCACCCCGCCGGACACGAAGGGATTGGAGGAAGCACTACAACTTCCTCGCAAGCGGCTGAACGATTTCTTAGCGGTGCTCGAGTCGCGGGGAGCGATTGTCAAAATTACACCGGATTTCTACATCAGCGAAAAAGTGTTGGGGCAGGCGCAGGCGACATTGACTGGCTACGTGGCGGCTCACGGAGAAATTACCGCGGCCATATTCCGCGATCTGCTCGGTATTAGTCGAAAAACCGCCATTCCCCTGTTGGAATACTTCGACCGCAGTGGCCTCACTGTCCGGGTGGGTGATGTGCGTCGGCTACGGAAAACCTAGGGGGGAGATGATCTTTGTCCTATGGAGCGGAGATGTGCTCGAAGAAGAATGCAAAGGGTGGGAGGGGGAATGCCATGACCGCAAATTCCTTTACCGTCATGGCATTCCAGTAAGCAAGAAGGCTCACTCAAGAGCCCGTGCCCCAATCGGGGCCTATCCACAACCACATCCACAACCACATCCACATCCACAACCACCACGTTTCTCAGAGTAAACGAATTGGATTCATATTTCAAGCTCTGGATGAACTTTTTATTTTTCAAGCTCTGGATGAACTTTTTATTCTAACCAGCTGCCAAACAAGAAAAATGGCTATCTCATAATGAGACCTGGCTGAGTTGACTCACTCCACTATGTCGGTTAAGACCTGATCTGTTCACTCTAATCCGGTAATTTGTGCGATACGAACTTTTCCTGAGTCTGCGTTATCTGCGAGCCAGACGGCGTGAAGTATTTATCTCGTTAATCACGATGATCTCCATGGTTGGGGTCATGATTGGCGTGATGACGCTGAACATCGTCTTGGCGGTTATGACTGGATTTGAAGAGGATCTGCGTGACCGCATTCTTGGCTTTAACCCGCACATCGTGATTTCCAGTTTACAGGGCTTTGTTGACGGATATGCGGATGTGGTTGATGAAGTGAGACAAGTGCCAGATGTGGTTGCAGTGGCGCCATTTGTCTACGGTCAGGTGATGGTCAGTGCGGGACAGAGTGTGTCTGGCTCGCTGGTGCGGGGCGTAGACCCCTCGTTGGCCAGTGCAGTGGTGGATATCGGTGCCCATCTGTCTTTTGGCGAGCTCGGTCAACTCGGCCAAAAACAGGAGCTGACGTTTCAGACTGAGGAAACAGTCCAGACGGTTCAGCTCTCCGGTGTGCTCGTGGGGCACGAACTCGCTCGTCAACTGGGCGTCTTTGTCGGTGACCCGATCAATATTATTTCTCCGCTGAGCACCACCCCTGGCCCCCTTGGCGTTATTCCCAGGGTCAAGCGCTTTATGGTTGTCGGGGTGTTTGACTCGGGCATGTTTGAATACGATAGCGCCCTGATTTATATGTCGCTCGCCGACGCGCAGCAGTTTTTTACCCTGGGCGAACAGGTGACCGGCGTTGAGGTGAAGATTCACGATGTCTATCAAGCGCAGACCGTGGCCCGCGAGCTGGAAAGCGTGTTGGGATTCCCGTATACGGCCCGCGACTGGACTGAGGTGAATAGCAATATCTTTGCAGCGCTGAAACTTGAAAAGGTCGTGTACTTCATCGTGCTCTTGCTCATTGTTCTGGTTGCCGCGTTTAATATTATTGCGACGCTGATTATGGTGGTGATGGAAAAACGCAAAGATATTGCTGTGCTGAAATCCATGGGGGCAACGGGCAACGCCATGAGTCGCGTCTTTATTTATAAAGGACTCATGATCGGCGTTGCGGGAACGCTTATGGGAACCCTGCTGGGTTGGATCGGCTGTTGGCTGTTGGACCGCTATGAGTTCATCGAACTCCCGAAAGACGTCTTCTATGTTTCTACCCTTCCAGTGAAAATATATGCGGAGAATTTTTTCATTGTTGGGGTCGCGTCTGTGCTCATCTGCTTGCTCGCCACAATCTACCCCGCGCGGCAGGCAGCGCGCTTGTCGCCAGTCGAAGTCATTCGCTACGAGTAAGTACCGGACCCACCAACCCCTAAGTTGACATGTAAATTGACATGGCAGATATTCTCCTCCGAGCCACGCAACTCAGCAAACAGTATGGAGAGGGCGAACACGCGGTTCGCGTGCTTGAAAACCTGGATCTCGCTCTTCGGCCGGCTGAACGTACGGCTATCATTGGTGAGTCCGGGGTGGGGAAGAGTACGCTGCTGCATATTCTGGGTACGCTGGACCGTCCAACCTCGGGACACGTCGTGCTCAACGGCCAGGACCTGTTTGGCCTGCCTGAATTAGAACTGGCAGCCTTACGCAACAGGGAGATTGGCTTCGTCTTTCAACTGCATCATCTCCTGCCGGATTTTAGTGCACTCGAGAATGTGATGATGCCAGGGCTTATCGCCGGACTCAGCCAGGAGGAAGCCCGTACCCAGGCCGCTGAGATATTGGAGTGGGTTGGCATGTCTGCCCGTCTGAGCCACCGGCCGGGAGAATTGTCCGGGGGGGAACAGCAACGGGTAGCGGTCGCGCGTGCCTTGGTCCTTGGTCCCCGGCTGGTACTGGCGGATGAGCCGACCGGCAATCTTGACCCCGAGACGGGCGAGGGTGTGCTGCGTTTGCTGCTCGCCCTGAATCAGGCCAGGGGCGCGGCCATGGTTGTTGTCACGCATAGCGAAAAACTTGCTGCGGCGATGGACCGGACCCTGCGACTCAAAAATGGTATGCTCACTGAGGTAGGACGCGGGGACGGGACATCCTTACCCGAACTATAGGCCATATTCGTAAAGGTGTAGAGGGCCAGGGCTTCGGTTCAGGCGCTTGCTATGCGGAAACTATAGTATTTGCCATTCCCTCTGCCTGTTTCAGGGAGGGCCCGACGGGTATTGCTGCCTTTACAATTTTGGGTGATTTTGGTAGGGGGGGAGAGCGGCTTCAAAGGGAAACAGGACACGCATGGTTCGCACATTTCTAGTACTCAGTAGCATATGTTTGTTCACCCTTTGCCATGGGGCTCCAGCCGCTGCCCAGGCTGACGACGCAGAACTCTCGGAAGAGAATATTCCCGCCGCTCTTCCCGACGACGTCTTTGAAGTGAATGACCCTGAAACCGAGGCCTCCGACGAAGCGTTTCTTGAAGAGGAGGAAATCGAAGACAGAGTCGGAGATCTTGATATGGATGCGGACGGGTCTCCCCTGACTGACGAATCTGAGCCGGAAGACGCCGGACTCGAATCAGCTCAGTTTGACAATCAATCTGAAAATGCCGACAGTGCCGACGTTGTTGATGAGATTGTGATTGGCGGCAACGACCGCGTTGAGGAGGAGGCGATTCGTATTCGGACCTCTGCTCTGCCTGGTACGGGGTTGAATCGGGATACGGTCGATGCCGATATTCGGTCTATTTATGACATGGGATTCTTCCATAATGTAGAAGCCCGTTTTGAGCAAGAGAATGGCCGTCACGTCTTGACCTATTGGGTCAGTGAACGTCCGCTCATCCGTGAAGTACGATTCGAGGGGAATAAGAAGATCGACAAAGAAGCGCTGGAGGTGGCGCTCAAAATTCATCCTCGTACCATCCTCAACCCTGTCCGCATCAGGCGAGGGATAGAGGACGCCAAAAAAGCCTATGAAGAAAAAGGGTATTTAGACGCCGATATCTCATATCGTGCAGAGCAGGTCGGTCCGGGAGAAACCGCGGTTACCTTTACGATCGAAGAACAGAAGCCAACCGGAGTTGCCCAAATACACTTTGAGGGCAATGAGACGTTTGAGGACTCCCAGCTGCAATCCATTATGGCGACGCGCAAGAAGAATTTTTTATCCCGCTTCATGAGCGTCGGGACGCTCAACCGAGAAGCGCTCAAGACGGACACGGAACGGATTACCGCCTATTACTACGATAACGGCTATATCAACGTGAAAGTCGATGAGCCGAAAATCGAACGTGAAGACGACGGTATGCATGTGACGGTTCGTATTGATGAGGGAGAGCAATACACCATCGGCGAAGTACATATTGTCGGCGAGTTCCCTGGGAGTGAAGATCAGGCCCTGCGCGCGGTTGCCATGGCGGAAGGCGAGGTATTTAAGGCCAGCCATCTGCGAGAAGATGTCTTTCGTTTAACCGGATATTTCAGCAACCACGGCTTTGCTTTTGTGAACGTCGAGCCGGAAACCCAAGTCGAGCAAGACGACAGCGTCGTCAATATCTCCTACCGGGTCGATAAGGGTCCAGAAGTCTATATCGACCGGGTTGATATTGCCGGGAATACCAAGACGCGAGACAAAGTGATCCGGCGAGAATTGCGGATTACCGAGCAGAGTAAGTTCAACGCCACTGGTATCGAGCATAGCCGCGGGCGGGTGCAGCGCCTCGGATTTTTCCAGGATGTGAATATTGCCACGCGCCGGGGGGCGCGGAGCGATTTGCTCAATGTGCTGGTTGATGTCAAAGAGGCCCAAACCGGAGCCTTCAGTATTGGGGCTGGATTTAACACCGCGACAAGTCTCATTGGTTCCGCCCGTATTCAGGAAACGAATCTCTTTGGCTATGGCCACCAGTTTATTATCAGTGGCAATATGGGCAGCCGGTATCGGAACTCCACCGTCAGTTGGACCGATCCCTATTTCCTGGATACCCATCTGACCCTGGGGACGGAGGTCTTTGACTGGCGCTTTGCGTTTGAGGATTTTGACCGTGCCGGGACGGGCGGCGGGGCACGGCTCTTCTACCCTATTGACGAGTTGGGACTCAAAACCTTGTGGGGATTTCCCTTGGAGGATATATCTGTTGGCATGCAATATCAGTGGGAAAAATCCAAGGTCAGCAATTTTGAACCCATTGCTCCTGATGCGGTCCGGGCCGAAAAGGGCGCCCAAATCACAAGCAAAATTATCCCAACCATTCGGCGCAATACCCTCAACCACCCCATGGATCCGACCGCCGGGTCCTATCAACAGATCCTTTTTGGTCAGGCGGGTCTTGGGGGGGACACGACGTATAGTAAGGCGGAATTTCAAACTCAGTTTTTTTTCCCGGTCTATCGGCACCCGCGTTTTGGGCAGTTGACCTGGATGTCGAATACCTTCTTTGGGTATGGGGTGGGTGATATTAATTTCACTGACGAACCCGTTATCGGCGGGGAGGCTGAAAAAATCCTGGAGGATGACCTCCCGCTGTTTGACCGGTATTTCCCCGGTGGACTGCACTCTATCCGGGGGTTTGGCGAGCGGAGTTTGGGGCCGCGCCAACCCGTTACTGTTTTAATTAATGATAGAGAGGCGCCCAATGGGATACGCGCGGAAACGTATCATCGGCCGATTGGCGGCAGTCAACAGGTGACGTTTCAGAACGAGCTTGGTTTTCCCATTGTCAAACAACTGAATCTGAAGGGCGCGGTCTTTAGCGATATAGGTAATGCCTTTACTGCTGAACAGGGCGTTGACTTCGGAGACCTGCGTTACTCAGTTGGGGCAGGCATCCGTTGGAAATCGCCGTTTGGACCCATCCGGATTGATCTCGCCAAGGCACTCAATGCGAAAAAAAATGAGCGCACCAGCAATATCCACTTTTCGTTCGGTGGCTCTTCTGCCAGTGGTGGTATTGGCGGAGGACGAGGCGGGTATGGCGGGTTCTAGCCTTCCGGTGTGAACCGTGACGGGGAGTCGTGTGCCCGCCGTGTATGCCGAGAGAGGTGTGGATAAAGCGTTATAACCATGGAGAGAGATATGTATTGGAAAAGAATAGTCTATGTTGCCGTGAGTGTCGGATTCCTCCTCTTCCCCCATAGCGCCGCCGCGGCTGAAGTCAGAGTTGGCTATGTGGATCTCCAGACCGCGCTCAATACATCGAGTGCTGGACAAAAAGCGAAAGATAGCTTTAAGGCTGAAGTGGGCCGGATGGAACGGAAACTCGAAGAACGCAGAAAAAAAGTTGAAAAGCTCAAGGAAGAGCTTGAGAAAAAAGCCCTCTTATTACGGGATGACGAACGGATTGCGTTGCAGCGAGACTACCGCCAGGAGTTACGCGACTTTGAACGCCTGTATAAAGATGTACAAGAAGAACTCAAGATCAGAGACCGTGAACTGACCGCGCGCATCCTGGTTGAACTGCGCCAAATTGTCAATGATCTCGGAGAGCAAGGCAGTTATTCGGTTATTCTCGAAGGAAATAACACCGTGGTGCTGTACGGCTCAAAAAGTATTGATCTGACTGAGTCGATCATTAAAGCCTATAATAAAAAAGGCACCAAAATCTCTTTTAAGCGTTAAGAGACGGTTTTGTGACCACCGCCGTATGGATAATCCCACTGTCGCCTCTATCCTCCCGCATCGCTACCCGTTCTTACTCGTTGACCGGGTGGTGGAAATCTCAGCCGGGAAGCGTATTGTCGCGCTCAAAAACGTCACAATCAATGAGCCTTTCTTTACCGGTCACTTCCCCGATCACCCGCTTATGCCTGGCGTGTTAATCTGCGAAGCAGTTGTGCAGGCTGGCGGCATTCTGGCGCGTTCGTCCGTCGATTCGTCCGCGGAGACCGCTGTTCCTCCCCGGTTGTCCGTCCAGTCGCCGCACCGGCTGGCGATGTTGACCGGGCTGGACCGCGTCCGCTTCCGACGCCAGGTCGTCCCTGGCGATCAATTGTTGATGGAAGTCGAAATCCTGCGTCGCCGCGGCACATTCTGGAAAATGCAGGGGGTCGCTCGGGTTGAAGGGCAGATCGCGGCGGAACTCGAATTTACGGTTGTTGATGTTGACCCGGAAAGCGAGACGCAGGCGTGAGTACCGAGACCTCCATCCATCCTTCGGCTGTTATCGCACCCGGAGCGGAGCTTGATCATAGGGTCCGGGTCGGACCCTATGCGGTGATTGGCCCGCAGGTCCGTATCGGCCAGGATTCCAGTATTGGGCCCCATAGCGTGATTGAGGGCCGCACGACGATTGGGCGCGAGAATCGGATTTTTCAATTCTCCAGCGTTGGCGCGATCCCGCAAGATAAAAAATATCAGGGCGAAGACAGCGGTCTCACTATCGGTGACAGAAACACCATTCGTGAATTCGCAACGTTGAATATTGGGACCACTGGGGGCGGACTGGTGACGCGGATAGGGAATGACAATCTCTTCATGGTGTACTCCCATGTGGGGCACGACTGTCAGATCGGAAACAATGTGATCTTGGCAAACTGTGCGACCCTTGCCGGCCACGTCATGCTCGAAGATTATGTTGGCGTTGGTGGGCTGGTCGCTATCCATCAGTTTACGCGGGTGGGAGAGTCGGCCTACCTCGGTGGGGGAGCGATGGTCTCTCTTGATGTTCCGCCCTACTGCATTGCCCAGGGAGACCGGGCCCGTCTGTTTGGTCTGAATCTCATAGGACTCAAACGTCGCGGGTTCAGTGAGCAACAGCTGCGCGCCCTCAAAAAAGCCTACCGGACGCTTTTCGCCGAGGGGTTGACTCTGAAAGAGGCGGCCGAACGAACACGCCGGGAACAGGCGTCATCTCTTGAGGCCGTCCATTTGGCGGAGTTCGTTGCCGCCTCACAACGGGGCCTTTGTCGTCCGCGAGGGAATGCCGGCCAAGAGAGCCAAGAGAGCCAAGAGAATGAAGATGATCTTGGCTAGCCGTGCCTGTATAGCGAGCGTCTGAGTCCATGGTCCGTCTTGGTCTCATTGCCGGTAATGGACAGTTTCCGCTCATCTTCTGTGCGGCAGCCCGAGCAGAAGGGGTCGAGGTCATTGTTGTCGCCCACCAAGGGGAAACCCCGCCGGCTATTACTGAGCAGGTGCCCCACGTTACCTGGGTGCGCGTTGGGGAACTTGGGAAGATCCTTGCGACTTTCCACGAGGCGGGGGTGACCCAAGCCGTCATGGCTGGGGGCATCTACAAGACCGGTGCCATGACACATATACAGCCCGATGCACGGGGACTCGCTTTCATCAGTAAACTGCCTAGTCTGAAAGATGATGTGATCCTGCGGGGGGTGGCTCAGGAACTCGAAGATGAGGGTATTACGATTGTTGAATCAACTCGCTTCTTATCATCCCTGGTGCCTCAGGAGGGGATATTGACCCACGCTGAGCCGGATGCCCAACAGTGGCAGGATATCCGGCTCGGAGTTGCGGTGGCAAAAGAGATTGGTCGCTGGGATATCGGACAGAGCGTTGTGGTCAAGCGTGGAACGGTCCTGGCTGTTGAGGGCGTTGAAGGTACAAACGCCGCCATTCGTCGCGGTGGAGCATTGGGCGGGGAAGGCAGCATTGTGGTGAAAGTCAGCAAGCCGCAACAGGATTTGCGCTTTGACGTCCCAGCCGTTGGGCCTGATACCATCACGGTGATGCACGAGGTCCAGGCTGCCGTTTTAGCCATCGAGGCGGGGAAGACGCTCATGATAGAACGACCGGCGCTGCTGGCGCATGCCCAGGACAAGGGTATCCGGGTGGTTGCGGTTGGAGCACAAACGACCGGAGAGGCTGCTGAATAGATATGAATAAACGATGCGTCATGCTGTCCATTATTTTTTCTCTGGTGCTTGTTGCAGGGCTCACAGGCAGAGCCCGTGCTGCGATTCAGGCGGTATTAGAGAGTCCGGGCAACGGCCAGTTTGTAAGCGGTATTCGGCTCATTTCCGGCTGGGCGTTTGCGGTCTCTGATGATCCCGACAATCCGGCTGTACTGCCCGTTACCATTCGACTCTCTATTGACGGCCGGGACTCCGGAGAGATTCCCTGTTGTGTCGATCGGGCAGATGTTCAAGGAGAGCATGGCGAGCAGGCGCTCAAGAGCGGTTTTGGCCAAGTGTTTAACTTCGGCGAGCTCGAAGGCATCGGAGAAGGGTCGGAAGGGAGGGGAAAGGATCGGGCCCAGGGACAACATACAGTTCGCATTGAGGTAGCCGCGGAGGGCGTTGCGAGTGAAAGTGTTGAACACACCGTGACCGTTGTCCGGCCGGGTGGCTATAAATTTCTTGAGCTTCCGAGTTTGCTCGGAGCCAGTAGTCCCGAGATCAACGAAGCTCAAGAAATCATGTTCCAGAATATCACTTTTAGAGATAAACACAGCAACGAGACGAAGTCAGGTGAACTCTGGTTAAAATGGCAGCGCAACATCCAGCAACTGGGCGTGGTCGGCTCACGGATATTGTCGACCGGGGAGGATGAGCCGCCAGCCAGGGATAATCAAACACCAAACGAGGACGCCGAAAAAATTACCGCGGTCTTTGAAAATCCCCCAGGCCAGACTGTTTCTATCTACGTCACGGCAGGGGGTATTGGGATGGTTTCCGGTTGGGCGTTTACAGAAAACCCTGATGCAGAGATTGAGCGTGTTTCTCTGCGGATAGACGAAGCCGCGGTTGGAGAGGAAATTCCGTGTTGCTCGGACCGGCCTGATGTCAGGAAGGCTTTCCCCACAGTGGCGCCACCGAACACCGGCTTTGGCGGCCTCATCAATTTTAATCTGATTCCCAGCGGCGTGCGTACCATTGGTGTCGAAATCCGGGACACTGCGGACCCGGCTGAGACCCGGATTATCGATCACGAGGTCTCCGTGGTCCGGCTGGGAGATGCCGAGTTTCTCGAAGATTTTAAGCTGACCGAAGAGAGCAGTGTAACAGTGACCGGCTCATTATTGACCCTTCAAGATGTCGATATCAGGGAAAAGGGCAAGTCTGAAACCATGACGGTAGACGCCGGATTTATCTGGAACGAGAGTTGCCAGTGTTTTCTGCCCTGGCCGGTGTGTGGCAACGGTGGGCGGGACGTTGGAGAGGAGTGTGATGGGGCGGCGCTTGGCGAACTGAGCTGCCAGACGCTTGGGTTTGGTGAGGGCGAACTCAGCTGTTTCAGGGACGAGGAGATCGACCACGACTTCTGTCTGCTCGATACGAGTGACTGTGGGGAGGAAACCGGAGCCAGGGCCTATGTGACCCTGGTGAATGATGACGCCGTGGCCGTTATCAGGACGGACACGAACGAGGTGGCTCAGACGATCCCGGTCGGTGACCGCCCGCGCGGCATAGCGATCAGTCCGGATGGCACTGAGGCGTATGTAGTGAATGCCGGAGACAATAATGTTTCCGTTATCGATACTGTCACAAAGAGTGTGGTTGCCACAATCGCGGTTGGCCGTGAGCCACAGGGGGTCGCCTTTGCGCCGGATGGGACAACCGCGTATGTGACGAATATTAAGGATGACACTGTTTCTGTACTCAATACGGCAACGCGGACACAGACAACAACCATAGCGGTTGGCCGGAGTCCGCAGTCTATTGCCGTCACCCCGGATGGACAACAGGCGTATGTGCCGAACTTTGAAGATAACACGGTGACTGTGATTGACCTGACGACGAATACTCCACTTCCTGACCCGCTTGTGGTGGGAGAAGGGCCGCTCGGAGTTGCTGTCAAATCAGATGGGACTCGCGTCTATGTCACGAATTTCGGTGCGACGAATACCGATGACGGCGATGAAAATGGAGACACGGTTTCCATCATCGATCCAAAAACGAACACCGTCATTGATACTGACCCTGATGAAGACGGGGTGCAGCATCTACAAGTCGGCGTGCAGCCTACCGGGGTGGCAGTGATACCCGAAACGGCACTCGACCTGGTGAAACGGGAGGCGTCGGCGCAGGCTTTTGTCACCAACTTTCTTGACGCAACAGTATCGGCCATTACCGATGAGATCGTTACAGATGAGGATCAGGGCACTTCCTCCTTTGGCGTAGCATTTAATCCGCGCTTCAATGCGGTGAATAATGAACCGTACGGTATTGCGATTACGCCAAACGGCCTGCGGGGTTATATTACGCTTTTCGGCTCCCGTAAGGACGAGGGTGAGGTCGTCCAAGTCTTTAGTACCCTCGCCCAAGGAATCGTGGCGACGATTGAGGTCGGGAATAAGCCGTTTGCTATTGCCATCGGGCCACAATAAGGACCGGCTGTGAGTTGACGCGCGCTGGAGAACATGGCACTATTTCCGCACTTCATGCACTAACGCATTGACCCAACATCCATCCGTTTGACACTGTGGGGCCGTAGCTCAGTTGGGAGAGCGCTTGAATGGCATTCAAGAGGTCGTGAGTTCAATTCTCATCGGCTCCACTTCCCCCCCTTCTCTTCAATAATATACCAAGTCGGACAGGGCCGTGCCGGCTTCGCACTCCGCTTTGGAGCGAATGAGCATGCTCCGTTCGGCTGATATTTATCCGCAAGAACCGGACGACATGATGTATACGCTTCCGTCACCCTCCTTCACTCATGACACGTTCTCGTGCAATTAGTGAGGGGTAAAAGGAGAGAGAGGGGAGACCTGACAGTGCATACACGCGTATTGATCAGCAACCGTGGCGAGATCGCCATTCGCATTGCCAAATCTGCAACCGCCTTGGGCCTGGAATCGGTCGGTGTGTATCCTGCTATTGATGCGCTTTCGCTGCATACCCGCTGTATGACGGAAAGCCATGAGATCGGTACGGCAGCAGACTCCGTTGGGGCGTATTTGAACGCGGCAGCGCTCGTGCAGACTGCCAAAGCACGCGGCTGTGACTGTCTGCACCCTGGCTATGGTTTCTTGTCCGAGCATGCTCCATTTGCCGAGTTGTGTGCCGCCGAGGGGATTACTTTCATTGGTCCGCCGCCGGAGGCGCTCTCATTATTCGGAGATAAAGTCCGCGCGCGCGCGCTTGCCGAGTCGTTGGATATTCCGGTTGTCCCCGGTAGCGCTGAACCCATGGGATCAGCCCTGGAAGCAGAAAAGCTGGCGCACGATCTTGGTTACCCGGTGATGCTCAAGGCGGCGGCCGGGGGTGGGGGGCGCGGCATGCGAGTCGTCGAAAAGGCGGAGCAGATGGCCGAGGCATTTGCGCGCTGCAGCAGCGAAGCCCAGGTCGTATTCGGTGATGGAGCCGTTTTTCTCGAAAGGCTGGTCGCGCGACCGAGACATATTGAAGTCCAAATTCTGGCCGATGCATATGGCAACGTGGTCCATCTGCACGAACGGGACTGCTCGGTGCAATTGCGACACCAGAAGGTCGTCGAGGTGGCCCCCGCTCCGGGTCTGGCCTCCACGCTGCGAGAGAAGATGCTCACCGATGCCATCACGCTTGTGAAGGCGGCCTCGTATGTGAATGCCGGCACCGTCGAGTTCCTGGTCTCGCCCGAGACGGGCGAGTATTTTTTTATTGAATGCAACCCGCGGATTCAGGTTGAGCATACGGTCACTGAACAGGTGACTGGTATTGATTTGGTCGAGGCACAGTTCCGTATCGCGGCGGGTGAAACGTTGGCCTCGCTCGGTCTTGGTGACCCGCACGCGCTGGGCGCGCCGCGAGGTTTTGCCGTACAGGCCCGTGTCGTCGCCACAAGTACGGGGAGTATTACGGCGTATAAGGAGCCCTCCGGCGTAGGCATTCGGGTGGATGCATGTGGCTATCTGGGCTATGCCCCTCCGCCGCAGTTCGACCCTTTGCTGGCAAAACTCATTTGTACGTCCGGTTCTTACGCAGCAGCGATTGAACGCACGCTGCATGCGCTTGATGAGTTCCACATTGGTGGTCTGCAAACCAACCTGCACCAACTGCGCGCCATATTATCGCATCCGGCTGTTCGGGCCGGTGATGCCAGAACGTCGTTGTTGGCAGAGGCCCCGGAGATTAACACCGCTTCTTTCTCCGCTGCTGAAGGCAGCGCACTCGCATTGCTGGAGCAACAGGCCGCCAATATGGGCAAGGTGAGCAAAACGGGCGGCGCGGCGCTATCATCAGGACAGTCTTCCTCCACATCTTCCTCCACACGCATGCCGGCGTTAGCGGTGGCAGAGGGTCAGGCGGCCGTGAAATGTCCTCTGGAGAGTTCCGTGGTGGAGATGCGCGTCAGCGCAGGTGACAGCGTGTCGCCTGGTGACACGCTGCTGGTCGTGAGCGCAATGAAGATGGAAACCATGGTCACGGCAAGCTGTGCCGGCATCATAGCGGCACTGCAACCACTGCAGGCCGGGGATACCGTCGCCGCAGGACAGGTTGTGGCCGTCGTGTCTCCGTCACACGCCGACATCCCTCAGGCGACAGAGGGTATACAGCCCTGGGGATCAGTGCTGGAAGAGGTTACGCTCTTACAGCACTTTGCCAAACAGAGGTTGGAGCCCGGCTCCGATGATCCGGGCGTGGTGCGCCAACGATCACGGGGCAAGCTGACGTGCCGGGAACGTATTGAGCTGTTGCTGGACGAAGGCTCCTTTCGTGAGGTCGGCAGTGTCGCGGGTTTTGCGTCATACGACGAAGCTGGGGCAATAGCGGGGTTTACACCCGCAAACAGTGTTGGCGGCTGGGGGAAAATAGACCAGCGGAGCGTCATTGTGTGTGCGGATGATTTCACGTCTCGGGGTGGCCACGCAGATGGGGCGATTGCTGCAAAAAGTGTCTATCTGGATCGTCTCGCAACGGAAATGTGTTTGCCCTCGCTACGGCTGCTGGATGGTTCGTCTGGGGGTGGCAGCGTTGCGGCGATGGTTCCGGCCCAGAAAAAAGAGGGTGAGAGTAGCGCCCAAGAAAGCTCGGGGGCAATCAAAGCCGGCCGGCCACGGGTGGCGGGTGGTGGCGGGTCGTATCTACCCGGACACCTGGGCAGCTCCATGTACGCCGAGCAGTTATCGACCATACCGGTGGTCAATCTGCTACTCGGCAGTGTCGTTGGCATTGGCGCGGCCAAGGCCGTCCTGGGTCACTTCTCGGTGATGGTGCGTGATATCGCGCAGCTCTTTGTCGCTGGACCGCCGGTTGTCTCGCATGCCATGGGGTACGATATCACCAAGGAGGAACTCGGCGGCTGGCATATTCACTGTACGAATGGCTCGGTAGACAACCTGGCAGAATCCGAAGAAGAAGCAATGGAAATGACCAGGACATTTCTCTCCTATCTGCCCTCCAGTGTGTATGAGGTCCCGCCTGTGCGTGCGGCCAACGCGCGCGATCCGAACGATCCAAACGACCCTGTTGACCGACGTGAAGAGGAACTCGCCACACTCATAGCCAGAAAACGCACCACGACATTTGATATTCGTAAGGCCATCAGGTTGATGGCAGACCGGGATTCTTTTTTTGAGATTGGTCTATTATGGGGGACTGACCAAGTCGCGGGATTTGTGAGATTCAATGGCTACCCCCTGGGTGTGATTGCTTCTGACAGCCAACATGCCAATGGGGGCGCGCTCACCGCAGACGGCTGCGACAAGCTGACGCGCCACCTGGATTTGTGCGATCTGTTCCATCTGCCGGTCTTGAACCTGGTCGATAATCCCGGCTTCGCGGTCGGCTTGGAGCACGAGCTGACGGGGACGATTCGCAAAGGGGCTGAATGGATGATTGCCTTCGCCCAGATACGGGTCCCCATCTTCACCGTCCTGATGCGCCGCAGTTTTGGCGTTGCCGGGAACAATTATGCCACGCCACGGTCAGAACCTTCGATACGCGTGGCCTGGCCGGCTGCGGATGTCGGCGGGATTCCACCCGAGGGCGGCATCGAAGCGGCCTATAAACGTCAGTTGGCAGAAGCGGACGACCCAGCCGCATTACGCGCAGAACTCAACGCCCGGATCGAGAGCGCCCGAGGACCGCTCGGCCCGTTAAACAAATTCCAGCTCGAAGAGATGATCGATCCCAGGGATACCCGACGGTATATTTGTGAGTGGATTGAAACCGCGTATAAGGTGGTGTCTCAGCCGGCGCGGCTTGTGCCGCGGGCGTTGCAGTTCCGGCCGTAGGTGGCTGGGGCTGGTGGAATCCCTCGGCCCATGATTGAGAGACAGTGATTCAGGTGCGCGAGTAACTCCTGCGGAGGAAAGACCATGACTCAGGATACCCAGTCAGCACAACGGCCGATGCAAGACGACAAAGAGCGTGGGCAAATACCTTTGACCGGCCAAGAATTCCTTGACAGCCTGCAGGATGATCGGGAGGTCTGGATCTATGGTGAGCGCGTCACAGACGTCACGCAGCACCCAGCCTTTCGGAATTCTGCCCGTATGCTGGCGCGGATGTACGATGCCCTGCACGATCCTCAAAAAGGATCGACTATCAGAACGCAGACGGATACCGGGAACGGGGGGTTCACGCATAAGTTTTACAAGGTACCGAAGAGTACGGCAGACTTGGTGGGCAGTCGTGATGCCATTGCCGCCTGGGCACGCATCTCCTACGGCTGGATGGGGCGCTCGCCGGACTACAAAGCCAGTTTAACCGGCACCCTGGGCGCGAATGCCGCATTCTACGAGCCGTATCAGGATAATGCGTTACGTTGGTATCGTCAGACCCAAGAGCGTTGCTTGTTTCTCAACCACGCGCTGGTGAACCCGCCTGTCGATAAAGGGAAATCCCCTGACGACGTGAAAGACGTATACGTGCATGTAGAAAAAGAGACCGATGCCGGCGTCATCGTGAGTGGCGCCAAGGTAGTCGCGACCGGCTCTGCCCTGACTCATTACAATTTCATTGGCTTTTACGGTCCAACGCCCTTAGGCAAACCTGAGATGGCGCTGTTTGCCATGATTTCCATGGATAGTGCGGGAGTGAAGCTCATCTGTCGCCCGTCGTATGAATTGCACGCCGCCACGCTGGGCAGTCCGTTTGACTACCCGTTGTCTTCGCGCCTGGATGAAAATGACGCCATTCTGATATTGGACAAAGTCCTCATCCCCTGGGAGAATATTTTTGTCTACCGAGACCTGGACAAGGCCAACGCCTTTTTCCCCGGCTCAGGTTTTATCCCGCGCTTTACCCTGCATGGCTGCACACGTTTTGCGGTGAAGTTGGACTTTCTGGCGGGGGCACTGCTGAAAGCAATAGAAGCCATTGGCGTGCAGGACCAGCGCAGCGCCCAGGTGCAGGTCGGTGAGGTGCTGGCCTGGCGGCACATGTTCTGGGGCCTGACCGAGGCGATGACAAAGACGCCCGAGCAGTGGGTCAATGGGGCACTTCAGCCCAACACGGAGTACGGTTTGGCCTATCGCATGTTGGCTCCGGTCGCCTATCCCCGCATCAAAGAGATTATCGAGCAAACCATTTCGAGTGGCCTGATTTATCTCAACTCGCATGTGAAAGATTTCAAAACGCCGGAGCTCCAGCCATATCTTGAGAAGTATTTACGCGGCTCCAACGACTACGATGCGCTGGAGCGGGTCAAGCTGCTCAAGATTCTGTGGGATGCAGTCGGGACCGAGTTTGGTGGGCGGCACGAACTGTACGAGCGCAATTACGCAGGCAACTACGAAAACATCAAACTCGAAAACCTGCCGGCGGCCGTGGCCATGGGCCGCGCGGACGAACTCAAGGGGTTTGTTGAGCAGTGTATGGCGGAATACGATATAGACGGTTGGACGGTCCCGGACCTGATTAATCCGGATGACGTCAATCGGGTGGGACGTAAATAGGGAGGTTCTGACATGTCAACGAATGCAGCCGAGCGTCAGCAGCGTATTCTGGACATTGCCGCCGCACATGCCGACGATTTCGCCACGCGGGTGGCCCAGCACGATGCGGAGAGCAGTTTTCCGCATGAAAATGTGGCGGCCATGAAGGCGTCGGGCTATACCGCCCTCATCGTACCGGAAGAGCTGGGCGGCGCCGGCGCTACACCGCTGGATATTGCTGTGGCCCAGGAACGTCTGGCCTACGGCGATCTGCCCATGGCTATTGCCGTCAATATGCACCACATCGTGGTCTCCATTCTGGCTGACCTGTGGCGGCTTAACCAACGCGGGCAGGGCCCGCACCTGGACGCGATCGAGCCCATGCTCAAGGCGACAGTGACCGACGGCCTGATTTTCGGGGGACCGGTCAGCGATCCAAAAATGAACAGCTCGGTCGGCTTTGCCGGTATTAACGATACGACCCGTCAGGCGACCAAGGTGGACGGCGGCTACCGGCTGAACGGCAAAAGCGGTTTCGGCACCATGTCCGCGGGGGCCGACTATCTGCTGACGACCGCGCGCTATGAAGACCCTGACAACGGCCCGCAATGCCTGTTGTGCTTTTTTCCGACCAACACACCGGGCGTCGAAATTCAGACCAACTGGGATACGATGAGCATCCGTTCCTCGCAGAGCAATGACGTGGTGTGGAATAATGTGTTTGTCTCCGACGATGCCGCGGTGTTACGACCGGCCCAAAGCTGGGACGCCATCTCCGACATTACCGCCTCATGGTGGGTGGCCTCCAGTCCGGCGTGTTATATCGGTCTGGCCCAGGCAGCGCGCGATTATGCCATGCAGTGGGTGGCTGGGCGTAGGCAAGAACCGTTTGACCAACCCATGACCCACTATCCCGGCAATCAGTTGCTGGCCGCAGAAATGGAAATCGGCCTGCGCTCGTCGCGTGCCATGCTGCATCAGGCCGTTGCTACCCACGATGACGTCAACGTGCGTACCCAGGAAGATCTCATCAATCTGATCTCGTGTTTTCAGTTTGTGATGGAATCCTGCCTTCAGGTGGTTGATAAAGCCATGCGCATGGTCGGCGGCGCGGCTCTGTTCAAGAAGAACCCCATGGAACAGATGTACCGCGACGTACGGGCTGCGGTCATCCATCAGCCCTTTGCCGGCATGGAAGGCAAAGCCCTGCTCGGTCGGCGGACCTTCGGCTTGCCGGTGTATACCAGCCCGCGCAGTGTGTAAGCGTCACTTCGCGCCGCAGCCTGCGGAGTCTTTAGGAGCGTCGTCAGGTCGTGGTATGGTACGGTCCAAGAAAGCTCGCTTCGGTTTCCTGGCCGTAGTCGGCAGGGGAAGGAGTCGATATGAGTGCCGTCCATGAACGTTTTGTGACTGATAGAGATGGAAAGCGGATAGCCGTGTTATTGGATATGGACGAGTACGCCAAGTTGCTCCGGGAATTGGAAGAACTCGAATCTCTCAAAGCCTATGACGCGGCCAAATCAACCCACGATGAAGCTATTCCGCTCGAACAAGCCCTCGCCGAAATCGAAAAGAATCGGTAGTGTCCTACTCCGTCGTTATCTTGCGGCGCGCTCAGAAAGAACTCGCCGGGCTGCCGTTGGACACGTACAACCGTGTGTGTGAGGCGCTACGCGGGCAGCGCATCCGCCAGGGGCAAAAGGTCACGATATGGGAGATGTCGGCCAACCGAGATGAAGACGAGTTCGCAGACCCGTTCCGGTTCGACATCGGTCGGAATCCGAATTTTCATGTTGGTTTTGGGCTTGGCACCCACTTCTGTTTGGGGGCCAACCTGGCGCGGCTTGAGGTCCGGGTGGTGTTCGAAGAACTCCTTGCCCGGTATGAGGGCTTCGAGATTGTCGGTGATCTCGAATGGACGAATAATAACCGTCTCGTTGGTCTGACCCGTCTGCCGCTCAGAGTGACGTCCAAGGCCGCCGCCTAGGCTTGTAGGGGCCCTTTTTGTGTGGAATATCCATCACACCGAGGAAGCATCCATGACAGACTGTCCTATGGTATTTGATACCACACCTGGTTCTCTTGAGGTCTGCCAAACCTGCTGGGACCGTCTTCAGAGGGGTCGATTTTGACGCGTGATATGTGTGAGACGTGGGCTCACCGCGTCTCGCCACCAGAGAGGAATAAGCCCTACTGCAATCCCGAGGGCTGTCCAGGCCCATAGACTCGACTCTCCGGGTAAGCGCATCATCAGTTTCCCGAGCCCAATCAGCGTCAAAAAAACTGATAGCGCCAACAGGAGGGTGATTTTAAGGGCCTGCCCTAGCTGTCTCACCGGCAGCTGGGGAGGATCACCCATGCGCCGCGCGGTGTTGCTCCAGAATCCCATTGGCCGCACCTGTTGGTAAAACCGATTTAACACGTCATCCGCAGTGCCTGGTGTCACATACGTGATGCCAATCGCTACCCCGGTTGAGACTACCCCCATCACCGCTAAGTGAAGCCATTCGGCATCGGTGGTTATCAGTAAGATCGGCGCGACGACCAATGAGACCGCCATTGCCGCTAATTCGGAAAAGAGCGTGATGCGTTCCCAGAGCCAGCGCAATACCAGCACAGAACCCACGCCCGCCCCAAATAACAACGAGACAAACCAGGCTTGCTGAATGGAGCCGAGGTGGGTCATCAGCGTGAGGGCGATGACCAAAATAAGGACATTCGAGAGACGGGCGACAACGACCAACTCATGGTTATCAGGCTTACGCCTCAGCCAGTGGTGGCAAATCAACCGTTGGTAAATATCATTACTCCAATAGCTTGCGCCCCAGTTCAGATGGGTATCAATTGTCGAGGCCAAGGCGGCTAAGAGGCCGACCAACATGACGCCACGAATACCAACGGGAAGCAGATCATTGATGCCCGTCACAAACAGAATTTCTCGACTCGTAGTGAACGCAGCGTCGCTACTGAGGTTTGGCGTAAGCGGCGCGAACGGATAGATCACCAGGAGGCCCACCCCAATCACCAACCAGAGCAGGCTGCGTGCCACGATCTGCACCCAGGTGAATACGAGGCTAGCGATCCGAGCATCGCGGTCCGTGGCACAGGCCATCGCGCGTTGGGCCAGGTATCCGCTGCCATCACTGTTCACTTGAAAGAACCATTGCATGCCAATAATGGCGAGAAAGGGCAGCAACATCTCGCCACCGGGCGGGGCAAACGACAACATGCTGCTGGCGGCCTCTGCCCCGTATAACTCTACGAGCTGCTCGGTCAGCGCGCCGAAACCGCCGACGTGATACCAGACGATACAGGCATAGAGCAGGGTTCCTCCCATGGCCATGCTTAATTGCACAATGTCAGTCGCCACCACGCTACGCAGTCCACCAGTCATAGAATACAGTGTGGTAAACCCGACCAGAGCAAGAATGCTCAGCGTATTATTGGTAGTCGCCACCGCAGGCGCGAGGTCGGTTGCGCCCGAGGTGAGGGAGATGCCCAGCGCCTCAACAGTGCCTATAAGCCCCTGGTAGAACCCGACGGGCAACCAGGCATGCCACGGTAAAAAAACTTCAGCAATCCGCAGAGCGGCCACTAACACCATGGCCATCACCACACAGTTAATGATGGTGCCAAAATACACAGCTTTGAGCACCCGAAGCAGTAAGACGCCGGGGCCGCTGTAGCGTATTTCAGTCAGTTCCGCATCGGTAAGCACACCGGCCCGCCGCCAGCCAACGGCGAACACAAAGCCCATGAGTAAGAAGGCAACGGCATAGATCCATAAGCGCCACACAACAAAGATACCGCCGGTCGCAATCAGGCCGGTGACTAAGAGCGGTGTATCAGCGCCATATTGAGTAGCGGCCATGCTCATGCCGGCCTTCCAGCCAGTGAGCGTTTTTCCGGCGAGAAAATACTCCTGTAAACTTCTGGAGGCCTGCCGGCGCGCGTGAAATCCTGCCGAAACGGCATAGGCGACGAACGCCAGCACGATGAGCAGGTCAATCATACTGCGAGTCCACGGCTTAGCGATGACAGAGAGGTCTCCCCGTATTACGGCGTGCAGCCCGAAGAGCCATTCGCAAAATTCCATCCTATTCGTAGGTCTGGATGCTGCCTTGGCAGGTATGACATAATACGGGCCGTCATTCCCGTGGAAACGGGCATCCAGGGAAGAGAGGGGCCGGCTAAGAACTCACGTCCGTGAGGTTCGGTCAGGGTTGGTACGCTCAGAATGGTGGCATTAGTTTCTCTCGCGTACCTCGAAGCCAAATATCCGGGCTGCGTTGAGCCCGAGGACCTTGGCACGTTCGTTGTCATTGAGCATCCCCATAGTCCGCTCGATCGCCGCGGCTGAGTGCGGCCAGGTCCCTTCGTGATGGGGATAGTCATTGGCCCACATAAAGTTGTCGACGAGTCGGTGTTCGCGCGCCAAGGCGAGCCCCGAAGGGTCTTCACCGAAGGTTGCGAACCCATGGGCTCGGAAGTATTCGCTGGGCAGGTTTTTGAGCTTTGGCCGGGCGTACATATGATGCTTCTTGTATGCCTCATCCATGGCGTCAAGCGTCCACGGCAGCCAGCCGATGCCGGCTTCGATCGTCCCGAAGCGTAATTTTGGAAAGCGCTCGAGCACCCCGGAAGAGCAGAGATTCGCTACCGGTTCGATTGCTTGTGTCAGCGCGTGGGCCGCGTAGTCAATGACCGCGCCACCGTTGCCCCGGGATGTGCGGGGGTCGCGGCCCGTCGCAATGTGAAAAGTAATGGGGAGATCAACGTCTTGAATAGCGGCCCACAACGGATCGTATTCGGGCAGGTTGTAGTTGGACTGCTCATGATCGGGCGGGCCCCAAATCGGTTTACAGGGAAGCGTTAAACCGCGAAACCCGAGCTTGGCTACGCGCTCGATCTCGGAGATTGCGGCCTCAATGTTCGCAGTGGCGATACAGCCCAGCGGTGCCAGTTGCTCCTTGTAAGGGCCAAAGGTCTCCCAGGCCCAATCGTTCCACACTCGGCACATTGCGTCTGCGAAGAGGGGGTCGGATGTCGCCCACATCGACAGCCCCTTATTGGGAAAGATAAGCTCGGCGTCAATGCCGTCGCGCGCATGGTCCCGCAGACGTTCTTCCGGCGTTCGTCCAGCTCGATTGCGTTCTCGGTCTTCACCCTCGAAGACAATATGGCGAGCGCGCACCGTACGGAAACCCTCACCGACCTGAACGGTCGCGCCGTCGCGCCCTGTCTGCATACGCGGCAGGCGCTCCGTATACGTCTTATCTATACGCTCGTGCCATAAGGTTGACGGTTCGTTGGCGTGACAATCAGCCGACACCATGAAGTACTTACTCGGGTCATCGGCACGGGCGGTGCGTGGCCAGCTGTTTGCGCCGGGCGTTTCGCTCCGCCAGGACCAGGGATTTTGCTGCTCCAGCTGCTTATGAGTCGCAGGAGATTCGCTCATCGTTGTTTCCTTTTCCTTATATGGTATAGGCATACCAGAATTCATATCAGTACTGAAACATGCCCTTTGGACATATGTATATTCTGAACAAAATGCTGGCAATTCTATTGCGCCGATTGCAAAGGCTGGCTGAGGTCCCTAAGAAGAAGCCAGCCTGTAATGGTACTGGTGGCAGGGCCAAACGGAGCGACTCTTCATGACGGAACACCTCTTACCCGATCAATTCCAGGATCTTGCACCATTTCTCGAATGGGCCTTGGCGACGGAGCGTGAGCGAAGTGCGAAGCGCCAGTCGAGCACGATGGGAGAAATCAATGCTTTTTATCAGGCGATGCTCCCACGGCACGAAGGGGGCCTGTCAGACTTTTACGTGCAAGTTCCACGGCTGGACGTACGCGCTGGATGGCTCGCTCCGACACATTACTGATGAGCACAATTTCTTCGGTCTCAAGAAAGAGACCCTCGGGATGACGCCGGTCTCAGTAGACACCTGGGAGGGATTCATCTTTATCAATGTGAACCCTGATCCCTCGCAGACCTTGTCGGAGTACTTGGGGGAAGAACTGCGAACAAGCATCACAGGGTACCCTTTTGAGGAAATATCGACCAACTGCTTTTCCTGGCACACGGACGTGAATGCCAACTGGAAGGTCGCTAAAGACGCATTCCAGGAAGTGTATCACATTTCCACCCTGCACCGCAGGATCATTGGAGATGTGTATGCGAGTCAGTCAAATCCCTATGCCAATGCGCTCGACTTTACCCTCTTTCCCCCACACGGTCGGGTTTCGCTGTCCGCGAATCCTGACCGGCAGCCAACCGACGTTGAGTCACTGGTACAGGGCTTTGGCTCTACCGTGCTGCAGCAGAACAACAGCGCTTTGGACCCGCTGCCGAAAGGAGTGAATCCTACCCGGTATCCGCATTGGTCGTTCGACGGTCTTGCTCTTTTTCCTAACTGTCTCATCTACGTTTCGAAGGGGACCTATCTCACGCATATTTTTTGGCCAATGGCGGAAAACCGGACGTGCTGGGAAATCCGGACCTACTCGCCCCTGGCCAAAACGCTTGCCGAGCGCTTCGGCCAGGAATACGGCAAGGTCTCCTTTCGTGACACGTTGTTGGAAGATGCCAGTACGCTGGAGCGAACCCAAACGATGTTGGGGTCAGGAGCGAAGAAGGAAATCGTTCTGCAAGATGAGGAGTTGCTGATCCGCCAACACTATAAAGTGACGGAAGACTTTCTCAACGCGTAGCTCTTCGGTCGGATATGGGTGCGGAGGTGGTGACCCCGTCATGAGGCGAGGTCACGCAAAGCGGACTATTCCGGCAGCACTTCGCCGGAGCCGCCCATTTCGGCGGGCACATCTTTCTGTTTGACAATACCGTCGTGGATACGCAGCACGGTTTCTCCGTAGAAGACGTGCACGCCGGGTTGAAAAGGAAAGTCCGGGATCACGGCAGCATAGACATCCGTCAGGCCCATGCCGGGATGCTCGGTAAACACGTGACCGCCACAGGTTTTGCACCACTTGCGGTGACTATTATCGGTCTTGGCATAACTCTCGATATTATCTGCTCCCTGGGTGACCTGCACTGAAGCGGGCGGCCACAAAGTAAAGGCGTTGACCGGCCCTGCCGACCAATGGCGGCAGGACTCACAGTGGCAGTAGCCCATAGCTGCGGGAGCGCCGCTGACCGTTAATTGGACTGCTCCACAAAAACAACTCCCGTTGTAGGTGTTCTCACTCATACTCGACCTCCTTGGTTGGTTCTCTGTTTATCCCAGATTTCCCCCTCACCCACAGTCGCTCCGCTCCTGTTTCCCTCTCCCTCAGGGAGAGGGGTAGGGTGAGGGTGCTTGCTCACCCATTACCTAGCCCCGTGAGATGAACCTCGCAACCCCGCGCTGTCGCAGCGAACCCCGCATCGGACATCCTACTGCTCTCAAGCCTGTTGCCATATAGGCGGATAAACCTATATGTTGCCGCAGTTCGGAATGTTGTCTTAGACGCAGCACTATAAGAGAGGGTTATGTATGTATGAGGTAGTCATTCGTGGCGGAAATATTGTTGACGGAACGGGCAAGCCTGCTTTTACTGGTGACGTGGCAATTGCGGATGGACGCATTGCCGCTGTAGGCAAAGACCTGGGCAGCGCCAAAGAAACGGTTAATGCCGATGGTCTCTTGGTGACCCCAGCCTGGGTCGATGCGCATACCCATTATGACGGTCAGGTGGCCTGGGACGAACAAATGACCCCGTCACTATGGCACGGCGTTTCGACCGTGGTCATGGGGAACTGCGGCGTGGGCTTTGCGCCGGCTACGCCAGACCGCCACGATTGGCTGATTGGTTTAATGGAAGGTGTGGAAGACATTCCCGGTCCGTCATTGTCGGCCGGCCTGCCGTGGGGCTGGCAGAGCTTTGCCGAATACCTCGATGTGCTGGATAAGATGCCACGCACCTTGGACGCTGGCGGTATGATTACGCACGGCGCGGTGCGGGCCTTTGTCATGGGCGAGCGCGGCGCAAAGAATGAGCCTGCAACGGACGAGGACATCGCCAAGATGGCCGCGGTGGTCAAAGAAGCCGTGTTGGCTGGGGCGCTGGGCTTTTCGAGTTCGCGGACTCTGGTCCATACGGCCAATGATGGCGAACCTGTACCGGGCACGTTCGCCCATGAAAACGAGTTGATTGGTATTGCCCAGGCTGTGCGCTCAACCGGACGCGGCATTCTCGAAATGGTGCCGCGCGGCATTGCCGGTGAAGACCCGGACCTGCTGCAAGAAGTTGATATGATGATTCGGGTCTCCCGGGCGACGGGCTGTCCGCTGACTTTCCTCCTGGCTCAGAACAACACCTATCCCGAACAATGGCGTGAGGTCATGGCCAAATGTACCGCCGCGGTTGAAGGTGGCGTCCCGATCACACCGATGGTGTTCGCCCGTCCGGTGTGTGTGCTGTTCAGCTTTCAGGGGGATAATCCATTTGAATATCTGCCGAGTTTTCAACCCCTGAAAAAACTGTCTCATGACGAAAAGATGGCTGCGCTGCATAATCCTGAGCTGCGCCACAAGCTGGTGACGGAACAGGACCCCAACACGACCGGCATGTCCCTGCTGTATCAGAATGAGCGGGTCTGGGAGCGGACCTATCCCATGGGTGAAGAGCTGAGCTATGAGCCGAGTGCCGACAAGAGCATTGCCGCCCTTGCCGCCCGCGAAGGCCGCCGCCCGCGCGAGGTGGTCTATGACCTGATGCTCGAACAAAACGGCCGGGCCTTTTTGATGTATGCCGCGGCCGGCTATGCGGATGGCAACGCCGACCCGCTCCACGAGCTGATCTGTGACCCCATTACGGTCATGGGCGGCAGCGATGCCGGTGCGCACGTGCGTCAGATTATTGACGCGGGTGTCCCGACCTATGCGTTGACCCACTGGGTGCGTGACAAAGCCGATGACGATCCCAAGCACTTGCCGCTTGAGTTTGTGGTCAAGAAACTCACCCACGATGGCGCGCGTTTGTTTGGCATGAAAGACCGTGGCACGCTTGAGCCGGGGGCCAAGGCTGATGTGAACCTGATTGATTATGCCACTCTGAGCGTCAGTCATCCCGAGATGATCTACGATTTGCCGGCTGGTATGCCGCGCTTGATGCAGACCGCTCAAGGCTACGAGAAAACCTATGTAAGCGGGGAAGTCGTTCAAGAAAACGGAAAAGACACGGGCGCACGGCCAGGCCGTATTGTCCGCAGTGCGTAACGCGCTTTTTCTGCTGATGACGGCAGCGGGCATTATTCTTGATGCCCGCTGCCTTTTCCCTTCCCGAGCCGACAACTCCCATCTCAGCAGTATGCGCAATAAGGAGGGCACCGCATGGATATTGGTATCCTTGTACCGGCAACAGTAGAGACGCAGGACATAACTGGAATCGCCCAACGGGTCGAAGGCTTGGGCTTCGAATCCCTCTGGATCCCCGAACACCCAGTGATTCCCGTAGGTTTTCAAACCGAGGTGCCTGGGGGTGGGACCCTGCCTGAGCACTACAACCGTTGGGCCGACCCGTTTATTGCGCTGACGATGGCCGCCGCTGCCACCACCACGCTCAAGCTGGCCACCGGTATTTGTTTATTCCCGGAGCGCGAGCCGCTCATCACCGCAAAAGTGATCGCTACCCTCGATCTCTATTCCGGCGGCCGGACCATTATTGGAGTCGGGGCCGGCTGGCTACGCGAAGAAACCGAGGTCATGGGTACCAACTTCCGGCTGCGCTGGCGGCGCTTGCGCGAAACAACCGAGGCGCTGCGCATCTGCTGGACCGAGAAAGAGCCCAGCTATCAAGGCGAAATGGTCCAGTTCCCGCCCGTGTTCTGCGATCCCAAGCCAGTCCAAAAGGCCGGCCCGCCCATCTTCTTGGGCGGCCATGTACCCAAGGCGCTGGAGCGGGTCGCCCGGACCTACGATGGCTGGTGTCCGCTCGCGTTTGACCCTGAGGACTATAAAACGAAGGTGGCATCGATACGCACCATGGCCAAAGAATTCGGACGGGACCCGGACGCGTTGCAGATGTCGGCCTTTATTGATCCCAAAGACGGTGCCCTGTCGGCCGATGAGATGAAAGCCTATCGCGATGCCGGCGCCAGCCGGATCGTGCTCTTCTCTCAGCCCTTTGCACAAGCGATTGCGACCGGCCAAGTCACGGCGTGCATAGACAGCGTCGCACCTGTTGTGGAGGCGGCTCAGGGAGTATAGGTCTGGCCTCCTCTCCCGCTGGCGGGCGAGGGAATAGCTGTACAAAATACATTGATCGTATCGACCGAAGTAAGGAGTTTCAGCATGTTCGGGCCGTGTCGTTTTTCAGTCTCTCTTCCGCTGGTGAGTCTTTCTCTTACCGCTCTCCTACTGGCGAGTTCTGCTGCGTGGGCCGGCCCGAATATCAAAATTTTGGACAACCCCATACGGATGCAGTTTTCCAGTTTTTCGACCTCGCTGGCCATGCTGGGCGATGTGACGGGTGATGGCATCCCGGATTATCTCGTCGGCGCGTATGACCAACCCTATGCCAAGGACGGTATGACCGGCAAGGAGCTTGGGTTCGGCGGTACTGAAAAGGTTGGCCAGAATGTTGACCATCAGGGCCGGGCCTTTGTCTTTGACGGCCAGACGGCCAAGCTGCTCTACACCCTCGATCATCCGTTTCCGCAAAAATCCGCGGCGTTTGCCTGCTCGGTGGCCGCGGTTGGAGATGTGAATCAGGACGCTATACCGGATTTATTGATTGGTGCCTTTGGCCAGAATAAGAGTGGCCAAGCCTATGTCTTCAGCGGTACGGACGGGGCATATTTGCTGACTCTCAAACCCCCTCAGCCTCAGTCCGGCGCAGGATTTGGTTGGTCGGTGGACGGCATTGGCGATGTCACCGGCGACGGGACCCCCGAGTTGGTAGTGGGTGCCTACAATCAAGACGGAGAGGGAAGGGCGTTTGTCTACAGTGGTCAAGACGGCCGGCTGGTGTATACGCTTGCTCCTCCCACCGACCGGGGTGGCTCTGCGTTTGGCTGGTTTGTGCACTCAGCCGGGGACCTCAATCAAGACGGAGTGCCGGATATCGCTGTGGGTGCTCCCTACACAACTGTCGGCAAGCTGAGTGTCCAAGGGCGCGCGTATATCTATAGCGGCGCAGATGGCCAGTTATTGCTTACGATCGACAACCCGGAGCCACAAGAAGGATCGACCTTTGGCTGGCGGGTGGTCAGCGCTGGGGATCTGAATAAAGACGGGACGCCCGACCTGCTGATCGGCGCGCCCCATCATGATGTTGGGGCCTATTTGGGCCAGGGCGTTGCCTACGCTATCAGCGGGAAAGACGGTTCCGTTATCTATACCCTCAAGGACCCGTTTCCGCGCAAATATGCCGGCTTTGGCTGGGCGCTGGCCACCAGCATGGACGTGAATGCCGACGATATACCTGAAATCCTCGTTGGCGCTCCGTTTCAGGCTGTGGATGCGTTCGATATTCAAGGCGAGGTCTTTGTCTATAACGGGCGTGACGGCCGGCATCTGATGACGCTCGACAATCCGTGGGGGCATCAGGGCTCAAAATTCGGCTACACCGTTCTCTCGCCGGGCGATCTGAATCAGGACGGCATCCCGGAGTTTGCCATGAGCACACCCGGTCAGCACATCAGGGGTGAGGTCAACGTCGGGCGCGTGTATCTTTTTGAGTCCAAGCGTTAGGCGGGGTAAATCGAACGCGTGACAGCAGGGGTCATACGTCCCTGCTGTCGAACTTGCTCAAATTTGCTCAACCTAGCTCAACTTGTTAAGCGTGCCTCCTTGTCTAAAGTTCCTGGCAGTACGCCTATCCATACTGGTCTCTCGGCGTCGCCGCCTTGAAATAGAAGCCAGACTGTTTCTCCAATACTTGGGAGCGTCTCAGCTCCCGGCGGCAGACACGGGACCGCCCAGCCAGTCACGCCTGGGACCTCAAAGACCTCGACCTGTAGCCGAAGCCGCTTTTCTGGGTCGCGATTTTCTTTCACCATACCCTGATAAACGCCAGCATAACGACCCAATGGGCCATATTCGTATAGCACCCGCATATGCCCATGCATCCCACCGACTGAGGGCTCAACCCCCTCGATCCTGATAAATCCGGGCCAAGGGCTTGTTCCGTCACCAACGACTATGAAACGAGGCCACCCGTTTATGCGCGCCGTTTCGACCATTGGTGACCTAGGATCATCGAATGTGTACCCGGAAAAATTGCCGCTAAACCCATGGTCCTGAAGCAACAGGCCGAACGGGGGATTGGCCGCGAACGCTCCTCCATAAAGCCACTGGTATGTGGCGTGTGCTTCTGCACCTACCAGCAACAGCGCAATACGCACCGCGCCATAATCATCGCCATACTCCGAATTGCGCTCATAGACACAAAGATGGCAGGCGGCATCTGGTTGGGTTCCTGGAATCTCTTGCGGTAGGTCTCGCTCAAAGATGACATCATATCCTCTGATGTAAAAATCACTTCCCTCGTAGGACCCCGGAGCGAGTTCCTGGCGAATCTGGTCCGCACGATAGTCCTGATCGATGCAAACGAAGCAATGGGTACTATGGCTCCGGTTGAATATCTCAATTGCGTGACCATCGCGTCCAGTGCCAGGATAGACCACCGTTCGGCTCGCGAAGAAGTTGGCCAAACTGAAGGCGTCACCGGTAAGCCACTTTGGGACATCCTCCTGATACTGCGAAAGATACTCAAACATCTGCATGCCCAGACCCCCTGCTTTTCATGAATATGACGCGCTTCCGCTTCCATTCCACTTTGGAGACTATATCAGGAACGACATATTCGGCAGCGGCTCGGCGGCGTTGACTAAGACGACTTTTTTGCGACTCATCTTGAGCTCGCCGTCAACCCACCGAAGGGTATGCGCCGTACGTCCGGCCCACAGATGGGTTTCGTGTTTGGCTTGAATCGAGAGCTCGACCAAAAGGAAATTCGAGCCGACAACGAATTCATCGCGCTCGTTTTTCTCGACCTCGATATTGGAGATCAGCCGGCGCATGGACGAGGCCGGTTCCTGGCTGTAGCGATGGCCGCTTTGCAGGAGTTTGATGCGCGTGGCAATCCGCTGTCGGTTGTCGTAGATGTGCGAAATATGGGTGTTGGGATCAACCTCGGGGTCGGTTGTCGCCGGCACCCAGTACACGGCGTCGTCCGTCCACAAGGCTTCCCAGTCCGCATAGCGCGCTTCATCCGCGAAACGTGCTTCTTTGTACAGGAATGCCTCAACAGCTCTATACTCGGTGTCGGACACCATAGCTGCTAGGCCTGGCCGTTTTGCATCACGCCGCGATAGTGAAACCAAAACGCCCGATTTGTTGTCTCGTCGGTCATATGCCCGACGCGCTGCTGTTGGCTATCAACATACTCACGGTTCAGACCGCGACTCAGCTCCAGCCACTCGGCGTTCCGCGTGACTAATCCGACCTGGTTGCGACTCGCAATCGTTACGTCTTCGGGCAATAAGAATGACCCCGGCCCCATTGCCGCTTCGCTCTGCCGCAATAAGCGCTTGTTGAACTCGGGCACGCCCTTGAGAAATAGGGGAGTGTGCCACTGGACACATTCGTCAACGCTGACGGGCTGCATGATGGCGATATTCATCTCGGCCAAAAAGAGATTGGGAAAAATAAAGGCGTGCGGCGGGCCGTCGAAAACCCGGCGCTGTATTTCCTCTTTGCCATAGCTGTGCTCCATGGCCGTCAGATAGGATGCGGCCAGACCCTCCGAGACGCCGCCGAACCACTCGAACGGTTGTTGGTAGGCCGGGACAAAATCGATTTCCGTGTGTCCCTGCCCCCAGTCGCGCAGGACGGACTTGATGCTTTTTTCCTCACCAACAAAGCGCCGATACTGCGAGCCGACCGCTTTCAATATGGAACGATGCACAAAGCCGAGATGATAGCCGTCCGTGTCGTTTTCGGGCAGCATTTTCCAGTTGGACGGGTAGCGATGCTTGATCCAGCCGGCGCCCAGTTCGATCTCGCCCTCCAGCGAGAGATCACAGGCCCGGTCGATCAATTGCGCCGCCGTGCCAAGATGGTCGGCCAGCGAGATACCGTTCGGACTCAGGCTGACGAACACAAAACCCCGATAGCTCTCCAGCCGCGGCACGCGCGTCAGCCCGTGCGCCTTTTTATCAAAAGACTCGCCATAGCCGGCCGGGTAGGGGACGCCCTGCAAAGCGCCACTCAGGTCATAACTCCAGCCATGATAGGGACAGGTAAACGTACGGGCGTGGCCGCGCTCCGCCGGGCAGACGGTCGTGCCACGATGCGCGCAGCGGTTGAGGAGGGCCGATATATTGTTATCGGTGCCGCGCACCAGGATGACCGACTGGGTGCCGACCCGGCGAGTAATAAAGTCTCCCGGCCGGGGGATTTCACTCTCGTGACCAATGAACACCCAGCCGTGGTAGAAAATTTTTTCCAACTCATCGGTAAAAATATGCGGGTCGGTGTACAGCGACCTGTGGACCCGCTCGTTTTGGACAAGGGTGTCGTACTGGATCGGATCAATGGCAGTCTGTTGCATACGAATCCCTCCGGTTCCGTTATGTCGCTCCTCTATCGTTTTGTAAGCGTGCATTGGTCAAACTCAAACATGAGCCGAGGCTTGAGGAATATGGTGCTCTCCCCGCTCGCCGATCACGATACGAACCGGCATGCCGATCTCAACAGTGGACGGGTCAATATCAACGATGTTCGTTGTGATCTCCGGACCTTCTTCTAAGGTCACGACGGCGACTACGTACGGAATGATCTCTTTGAAATACGGATGATACGGCTTGTCGAAAACAATAAAAGTGCGAATTGTACCCCGGTCTGAGGCTGGCACCCAGGAGAGCGAACTCGCATGAGCTCCGCACTGCAGGCACGCCTGCGTACGCGCGTAGTACGCTCCACAGATACAGCGAGCGAGCCTGAACTCACCGCTATCAATGGCATCCCAGAACGGCTGGTCTTCTACCGGAACAATGCGGCGGGGCGGGGCTGACGTGGGCTGGTTATCTCGCATTTCTTTTATCTCCCGAATTCATTCCACGCCAAAGATCGCCGCTGACTGAGCCAGTCCCGCTCCAGTGATACCGACGTTGGTGATGAGCGCGGTCCGTGCGTCAGGGACCTGAGTTGGTCCGCCCTCACCGCGTAACTGACGGACTCCCTCGGCCACGTGTGTAAAGCCCTGGACATAGCCCCAGGAATGAAGCGTGCCACACGTGTTGCATGGCCGCTTGGAGTCCCAGCGGAAGTTCCCGGCCCGAACCCAATCTGCCGCTTCGCCAGGCCCGCACAGTCCATAGGCTTCGATTTGCAGCGCAGCCATAATCGTGAACGCGTCGTAAAACTCGAACACATCGATATCGTCAATGCTCAACCCGGCTGTTTCAAAAACCCTGCTTCGCCCTGGTTCGACGTTGAGGTCTGACGGACCCAGAACCGTATTCGATCCACGCGCGTAGCCTTGGCCCACCTCGTGGCAGGTGCCAAACCCAAGTAAATGAACCGGCGTGGTCTTCAGGGCGCGTGCCCGTTCCGCAGTCGTCACCAGAAAAGCGATCGCGCCATCGGTGATCAGGCAGTAATCAAGCAGATGCAGCGGGCGTACGATGAAGCGAGAGTTCTGATGGTCGTCAACCGTGATTGGACGTCCGGACATATAGGCATCGTTACGCGGGACTGCATTGGACCGTAGGGCAACAGCAAGTTCGGCCAGATCTGCCGAAGAGCGGCCGTATTTATGCAAATAGCCTTGGGCCATCAAAGCCGCCTGAGCTCCAGGCGAGAACAGGCCGTAGATAGCGTTTGGGTCTTGGCTCTTGTTGTGTTCGTCCGCACCAACCGTGATTGTCTGGGAGCGCGCATTTGTGGCATGTCCGCATATGACGTACTCGGCTGTGCCTGCCTCAATCATACCGATTGCTGCAATAAGGGCGAAAATACCAGAAGCTCCGCTGGAGTTGATTTGCAGTGTTGCCTGCGCCCCGAGTCCAGCTCGACTCGCTGCCACGCCCGATGTACCTTCCCCAAATCCAGGTTGAAAGACGTAGCCGTTGACCTGGCTCCGTTCGAGTCCGGAATCGGCCAAGACTAACTCAATCGCCTCCCAGGCGAGTTGCTCCGCGCTGGTTCCGGGTAGCACGCCTTGCTTGGTGACCCCCAACCCGGCAAGTGCATACTTTTGCATGGTGCTTAAACTATTCCTTTGCCGTCGGTCGGATTACGCTTTGCTCATCCGACGCCTCAGATGTTTATCGGTTGGCAAACACCGGATCGCGTTTTTCTCGGAACGCCGCGACTGCCTCGCGCATGTCTTCACCCGTCGTGCAGGCCAGCCCCAGATGGGCATCGGCGTAGGTAATATCTCCAGCCTTGTTGGTGTTGAGTGCTTTGAAAAATTCTTTTGTTCGACGGAGCGCCATGGGCGGCTTGTTGAGCAATTTCTGAACAAAGGCGTGTACGGCTTCGTGTAGCTCCTCCAACGGAACGACCCGGTTGACCAATCCGACCTCAAGGGCTTCCTCGGCGGTCAGTTCATCACAGGTCATGACAAGTTCTTTTGTTTTGGCCATGCCGATGAGGTTGATCATGCGGGTAATGGAGCCCCACATATAGGGCACGCCCAGCCGCACCTCGGGCAGCCACATCCGGACACCACTGGCAGCAATGCGAAAATCACATGCCATAGCCAAGGACACGCCGCCGCCCACCGCAAAGCCATTGACCGCGGCGATGCTGATCTGGTCCAGGCGTTCCCACTCGTCCATAATTCGCCAGCCGAGCTTTGCCATGCGCAGCCGGGCGCTATCGGTCAGCTTGGCCTGAGTTTCCGCTTTTGAGCTTTTGGAAAGGGCTTCCATATCCGCGCCAACGCTGAACGAACGACCCTTGCCAGTCAGAATAACAACCCGTGAGTCTTCGTCCTCTTGCAGCTCATAGGTAATAGCCAGAAACTCACGTAGCACCTGCTCATTGAGCGGATTGAGTTTTGCCGGTCGATTAAAAGAGACGGTTACGATCGGGCCTGAGCGTTCGAGTGTAAATGTTTCGTATGTCGTGGCCATAGGGAATGTTCTCCTGCTTCTCCTGATTTTTTATCACTACTTTTGACTCATCTTTTTGTAAAAACAAAATTCTCTGCCATCTGCGCTCGGACTTCTTTCAAGTGGGTCACATACTTGGGAAAGCCGCCGTTATAATTGCCGTCCTGACGACGCTGAAATTCGCCCTCGAAATTATAATAGCCCGGCGTGCAGTCCTGGTTGCGGGTGGTTTTGCCGCGATGATGGATCACTTCTTGTACCCACCACTCTTCTGCCTCGGGAGTAACGTCGATGGCGTGATAGCCCTTACGCCGCACATAGTCTATGCACGCCGCAATATGATCGCCTTGTGATTGCAGCATGTCCGTCAGGTTGAACTGAAACGATGCCTGATAGCCACCCATGATAAACAGGTTGGGATAGCCCTGAGAGTGGATGCCGAGCAGGGTGCGGATGCCGGTACTGTATTTGTCGTTCAGGTCGAGGTCGTTTGCTCCTTTGATCTGGTTGTAAATCCCGGTCTTCTGCACCTCGAAGCCGGTGGCATAAATCAGGACATCGAGCTCGTACTGCGTCCCGTCAAACGCCGGTCCTTTCACGGTGATTTCGGTGATGCCTTTGCCGTGGGTATCGACCAGGTGCACGTTGGGACGGTTGAAGGTCGGCAGATAGTCGTTGTGAAAGCAGGGTC
The DNA here is from genome assembly GCA_963664395.2 of Binatia bacterium. GTDB lineage: Bacteria > Desulfobacterota > Binatia > Bin18 > Bin18 > Bin18. The sequence goes on from OY761159.2 coordinate 3,102,505, forward strand.
GCTTGCACATGAACATATACCACGGCTTGAGCGCTTCTGCGGTGATTTTGTCCTTCACAATCTCGTCGATGCGCTGGTGAATGCGTAGCATATAGTCGATGTTGGCGTTCTCTTGCCGCCTGATTTTCTCTTCACGAGACATGGCCGTGCGCTCGGCTTTCTGCGCAGCGGTTAACTGTGGCCCTCGCATCGCCCGTTCGCGCCGCTTGGCCTGCCAGCCGGGCTTCAGTTTGCGTGCCCAGTTGGGATCGGTCGGCCAGTCGTCCCGGATATCAATCGACGACGGCGTGCGTTGGAACACATACAGCTCTTTGGATGAGGCGCCGAGACCGGGAATGGCCTGCACCGCGGTCGCGCCCGTGCCGATGATGCCAACAACCTTGTCTTCCAGGCCGGACAAGTTTTCCTGGGTGTAGGCATAGTCCCAGCGCGAGGTATGAAAGGAGTGGCCTTTGAAGGACTCCATGCCCTTAATTTTAGACAGCTTGGGCTTGGACAGGGTGCCGTTGGCGCAGATGACGAAGTGCGCTTTCATGTGGTCGCCCCGGTCTGTGGTGAGCTGCCACATTTCTTCTTCTGCATTCCATATGGTGGAGGTGACGGTTGTCTGAAAGACTGCCAGCTCGTACAGGTTGTACTTTTTGGCAATGGCCTGGCAGTGCGCGAAAATCTCCGGGCCCCTGGAATAATGGTGCTTGGGCACGTAGTCCATCTCGTCGAGCAGCGGCAGGTAGTCATACGAGATCACGTCGCAGGCCACTCCAGGATAGCGGTTCCAGTACCAGGTACCGCCCACATCGGCTCCTCGTTCGACGATGCGGATACTCTCTACGCCATATTCCCGCAGTCGGGCTGAGGTGAGGAGCGCAGAAAACCCACCGCCAATGAATAAACATTCGACTGTATCGTTGATCGGCTCGCGGGGAATAATCTGCCCGCCGTAGGGGTCGGTCTCGTACTTGGCGAAAGAACCGGACAGGTCGGACGTGTACTGCTGCGTCCCTTCGGGGCGATAATGCAGCCGCAGGTCACGCTCATCGGCGAACTTCTGTTTGATGGCATCGTAATACTCTTGCGGCTTTCTCGGCTTTGAGAGCCCGTCCATGGTGTTAATAAGGGGCTTCTCCTGCGTCTCACTCATGTATCAATCCTCCGTATCCATACAAACCTAAAATATAATCTCAGCTTTGTCGAACAGCCTGAATGCGCGCGTTGTAAAAATTTTATTGATATGCAAAACTTCGCGCTGACGAAAAAATTGAGATGCTCCGTAAGGAAGACATTCGCATCGAGAAGGAGGGCTGACACGATGAATGAAGCGGTAGCGCAATCCCAACCGAATGAAATTCCAACTCCCGAAGAGCTGGGCTTCGACCCTGCTGAACTGCGTCAGAAGTACGCCGAGGAGCGTGCCAGGCGTCTCCGCGCGGACGGGAACAACCAATATCAGGAAATCACAGGGAAGCACGAACACTACAACGTCGATCCCTATGTCGAGCCGGGCTTCACGCGCCCCGCGCTGCAAGAAGAGCTCGATGCGGTGATTGTCGGCGGGGGCTTTGGCGGCCTCCTTGCAGCAGCGCGGCTGCAGAAGGCCGGCATCACGAATATTCGCATCATCGAGAAGGCCGGAGATTTTGGCGGGACCTGGTACTGGAACCGCTATCCCGGCGCTCAGTGTGACATCGAATCCTACGTGTATCTGCCGCTGCTCGAAGAGACCGGATACATCCCAAAGGAAAAATACTCCTTTGCGCCGGAGATTTTTGCCCACGCCCAGCGGATCGGCAAGCACTTCAACCTGTACGAGCGGGCCTGCTTCCAAACTCAGGTAAAAGATGCGCGCTGGAACGAGCAGGAAGGGCGCTGGACGATCACCACCGATCGCGGCGATGTCTTCCGGGCGCGCTTTGTCATCATGTCGAGTGGGCCGCTCAACCGGCCCAAGCTGCCGGCGATTCCGGGTATCGAAAAATTCACAGGACATACCTTTCACACCAGCCGCTGGGACTATGCCTACACCGGTGGCGATACGACCGGCGGGCTACACAAACTCAAAGATAAACGCGTAGGTATCATTGGCACCGGGGCGACTGTGATCCAGTCGGTGTCACATCTCGGCGCGCACGCCAAACAGCTCTACGTGTTCCAGCGCACGCCGTCGTCGGTGGACGAGCGCGGCAACAAGCCGACCGACCCGGAATGGGTCGGGACGCTGAAGCCCGGCTGGCAGGATTACCGCAACAACAATTTCTGCTCCATCCTGGCCGGAATTCCGGTTGAGGAAGACCTGGTCGGCGACAAGTGGACCAGCCTGTTCAAAAAGCTCTCCGAACTGCTCACCGGCAAGGAGAACTCGAACCTCTCCGACGAAGGCATGGCGCTCATGTCAGAGATCGCCGACTACCAGAAGATGAACGAAATTCGCGACCGCGTGTCCACGACCGTCGGCGACCCGGAGACCGCGGAGGCGCTCAAACCCTGGTACGGCCAGTGGTGCAAGCGTCCGACCTTCAACGACGAATACTTGCCCACCTTCAACCGCCCCAACGTGAAGCTGGTGGACACCAAGGGGAAAGGCGTTGAGCGGGTAACAGAAAATGCGGTGGTCGTGGACGGCGTCGAGTACGAAGTGGACTGTCTGATCTACGCCACGGGCTTCGAGGTCGGGACGGCGTACACGCAGCGCTCCGAGTTCGAGGTGTACGGGCGTGACGGGCTCTCGCTGCGCGACTACTGGGCCGACGGCATGAGGACCTACCACGGCTTCCTGAGCTACGGCTTCCCGAACTGCTTCCATATGGGTCTCACCCAGACCGGTCTTGCGCCCAACTTCACCTATATGCTGAACGGGCAGGCCACCCACATCGCTCATCTCATTACCCAGGTAGAAGATCGCGAAGCACAGTCAGTGGAGCCCACCCCCGAGGCCGAGGCGGAGTGGGTGAAACTGCTGACCGGACCGACCTTCATGACCGAGTACCAGAACACCTGTACGCCCGGCTACTACAATGGCGAGGGAAAAAATGAGGGCCAGGGCTTCATCGAGGTCCAATACCCTGATGGTGCGGTGCCCTTTTACGACATGCTCGCCGCCTGGCGCGAGCAGGACGAGTTTGAGGGCCTCATCGTTCGGTAGGCCGCTGGGGGCCGCGCGGCCCCCAGCCCGTTAGCGTTTTAGGCCTTGGCGGCGAGCCAGGCCTCGGTTTCGGCCAGCGCGTCTTTCAGCCGCTGCAGGAGCACACTGATCTCCTGCGGGCTGATGATCAACGGCGGCGCCATAAAAATAATGTCAGGTCCCATTTCACGCACGAGGAGCCCGCGCTTCAGGGCCGCCCGACGGACGTAGTCGGCGACGTTGTACTCAAGCGGAAAAGGCTCGCGGGTGTCCTTGTTCTGGACGAACTCCAGGGCCGCGATTAAGCCCATACCCCGCACATCGCCGACGATGGGCGAGGAGTGCAACTCGGCCAGCCCCTCGTGAAAGAGCGTTCCCATCCGGGCCGCATGGTCGACGAGCTGCTCCCGCTCCATAATTTCAAGCGTCTTCAGTCCGGCCGCGCAGCACACTGGGTGACCGGAGTTCGTATAGCCGTGGGCGAACTCGGTGCCTTCGGGAGCGTGCAGAAAGGTGTCGTAAATCTTCTCGTGCAGGAGCACCGCGCCGAGCGGCAGATAGCCGCTATTGATGCCTTTGGCCGTGCTGATCATATCCGGGGTGACGCCCGCGTGCTCAATGGCGAACATCTTGCCCGTTCGTCCAAAACCGGTAATGACTTCATCGGACACCATGAGCACATCATATTTGTCACAGATCGCCCGGACCCGTTGGAAATATTCCGGGGGAAGGGGGATGCCGCCACCGCCTCCCAGCACGGGTTCGGCAATAAAGAAGGCAACGGTCTCCGGCCCTTCTTCGAGAATGACCTTTTCCAGCATATCCGCACAGGCGAGGGTGCAGGCCGGCTGCGTTCCACACTGCTCACAGCGATAGCGGTACGGGGTGGGGATATGTCGAACCTTTGACAGCATGGGCTCAAAGTGTTCGTGCATATGCGGCAGCCCCGTCAGGCTGGCGGCCCCATACGTCGCGCCGTGATAGCTGCGGTCCAGCGCAATCGCCGTGGTTTTCTTCTCAAAGCCGCGCAGCCGGAAATAGAGGCGACTGACCTTGATGACCGTCTCGTTGGCTTCCGAACCGCCTGAGACAAAAATCACCCGGTTCAGCCCGTCCGGTGCCTGCGCGGTAAGCTTTGCCGCCAGTTCAATGGAGGGTGGGGTGGAGAAATTCCAGCCGCCTAAATGAAACGGGAGGGTCTTCATTTGCGCGTGGACCGCGTCGGCAATCTCGGTCTGGTCATAGCCCAAGCCCACATTGCCAATGCCGGAGCAGCCATCGAGATACTGATTGCCCTCAGCATCCCAAAGATAGATCCCTTTCCCCGCTACAATAACGGTGAAATCTCCGTCGGCATGATCCTGAAAGGTCGTAAAGATCGGCAGCTTATTCTGGCGTTCCAGGTCTCGTAACTTCTCAACGTCCAGCTCAAAGGGACGCGGGGCGGGCTGCTGCGCGTATGCCTGCTGCTGACTCATATTTTACCCTCCTTATTCTTGAGTTTGGGTTGGGAATGTCACGCAGAGCGTAAGACCATTGCCGACCAGAGTCAAACGGTGAACCGGAGCGTGCATGACAACCGGCTTGACCGCTCTTCACCTATTCTTGCAGCCGTAATTGCGTAATTGACGCTTTCGCCCGTTTCTGCCAATTTGAGTCTACATCCTCCAGGCAGTGAGCCCGATACGTCGGGTCGCCTGCTGAATACAATAGCTACCAACATGCGAGAGTCATGATCCGCGCTTAGGCGAATGCGTAGGACTTCACACATTCTCTGCTGCGAAGGATGCACGACCCGGCACTCCCGCCGGGACCATTGCTCAGGAAAGGAGTGGGATATGGGGCTTCGTTTTAGTGCTGTTATCCTCGGGATAGCCTGGCTTATCAGTCCGCCCACATGGGCGACCACGGTCATTGAGAAATCACTTACAGACTTAGTGCAGGAGGCGGATACCATTGTGGTCGGCACAGTCTCCGCTATTGAGGCCGAATGGGATGCCGCAAGTGAGACCCCGTTTACCTACGTCACCTTCACCGACCTCGACATCCTTAAAGGTGAGGCAGACCAAACGGAGTTGACGCTGCGGTTTCTCGGCGGTCCGCGTCCTGACGGCACGATCCTCCAGATTGCTAGCGTCCCGCAATTTGCTATTGGGGAACGAAACGTCCTCTTTGTGACGGGCAATGACCACTATGCGGTGCCGCTCGTCGGACTTTGGCAAGGGGTCTATCGGGTGGTCTTTGATCCCGCACGGGACACCGACACCGTCTATACCCACACCATGCAGCCGCTGACCACGCTGCCCTCCGGCGGAGGAAACATCCTGCACGATGAGGACACCACAGGTCAGCAGGCACAAGCGCTCCGACAGGATTCAACGGAAGCCATGTCGCTTGAGACCTTCTCTAACTTGATTGAGCAGGAGGCGAATCGTGACTAGGAATCTGATTCGTACGACCCTTCTTACGTTCGTGCTCATGGGTCTGTGGGCGCTGTCTGAGAGCGACGCCTATGTCAGGTCAACCGATCAGAGAACAGGCAGACCCCTCTTCTGGGCGAGTCACGCGGTCACACTGACGCTGAACTTCCCGAATGTCCCGTGTGTCTCTGCCCCAGGCTCATGTTATGAAACGGCAGCAAGCGCGGCCGCTCAGGACTGGAACAAGACCGGGGCACGGTTTACGTTCACAACAAGGCTGGCCCCCGTCGATCCTTGCCTTCAGGATGGTCGCAATGCCGTCAGCTTTGGGACCACATTCTGCGGCCAGAGTTTCCCACCAGGCGTGCTTGCCATCACAGGGACGAGCTCTCTCCCCACGGGTGAAATCCGTGAGTCGGCTGTCCTCTTCTATGTGGACCCCAATCCTACCTCCGCGTTTTTCTGGGATGTCTATGAGGGGCCACAACGGTCCGTCGCCGGTACACCGATCTACGACTTTTACCGGGTGGCCTCTCATGAATTCGGCCATGTGCTCGGTCTCGCCCATCCCGACGATTACGGGCAATTTGTGCGTGCCCTGATGAATTCCAAGGCCTCCGATATTGACCGCCCACAACCCGACGATATCAGAGGGATTCACGCGATCTATGGCAGCCGTACGCCACTTCCTTCTTCCAAGGGTATCTTAGAGAACCCTGGCCATCAGACCTTCAAAAGCGGCATTGGCGTCATCTCGGGCTGGGCCTGTGAGGCCAACCGAGTGGAAGTGGCCATCGGACAGACGCGGTTCCAAGCCGTCTATGGTTCCGAGCGTTCGGATACGCGCGGGGTCTGCGGAGATACAAACAACGGCTTTGTGATCTTGTTCAACTGGAACGTGCTGGGCGACGGCGTGCATACGGCGCGGCTTTTGGTCGATGGACGTATGCTGGGTTCTCCCGCTGAGTTTAAGGTCACAACCTTTGGCCAAGAGTTTGCCCGGGGATTGGAGGGGACCTACACGTTGTTCGATTTCCCGCGCCTTGGAAACGAGACACTCATTGGCTGGGATCAGAATGTACAGAATTTTTCCATTCTGGAAAGAAGATAGAGGTGAGCCCTGAGTTCCTCACCAGTAAGGAGGTCAGATTGGAACACTTCCCCTTCCAATTTGGGACAGTAGGAGTGAAATTGGGACAGTATCTGGGGACCTCTGCCTCTGTCCCGTTACTGCGCTACATAGCCGCCATCCACCGCCATGGGATGGCCGGTCACAAACGAGGCCGCGTCCGAACACAGCCAGGCCACGGCTTCCCCGATCTCGGACGGCTGGGCAAGCCGACCGACCGGTTCCGCGCTCGATATGCCTTCGGCCATTCCGGGGACTTTTTCAAAGGCGCGTTTGAGCATCGGCGTCTCCACGCCGCCCGGACAGACAGCGTTCACCCGAATGCCGGCCTTGGCATACTCAAGCGCCGCGGTCTTGGTGAGCCCGACCACACCGTGTTTGGCCGCGACGTAGGCAGACGCGGCTGGCATGCCTTGCAAGCCAGCCACCGAGGCCGTGTTCACAATCGCCCCTCCACCCTGGCTGAGCATCTGTCGGACTTCGGCTTTCATGCTCAACCACACGCCTTTGAGGTTGATGCCGATCACCCGACTCCAGGTCGCCTCTGGATAGTCCGGTGTGGGCAGGAAATCGCCTTCGATACCCGCATTATTAAACGCGCAGTCCAGCCGGCCATAGGTCTCAACCACTGTCTTGACCATCGCCTCCGTATCCGTGGCTTGGGAGGTGTCGGTCCTGATAAAGATCGCTTCGCCCCCGGCGTCTTGAACCAGGCGTACGGTTTCCTCAGCGCCTTCGACATTCACATCCGCCACCGCGACTTTTGCCCCTTCACGAGCAAAAACCTGAGCGGTCGCTCGACCAATTCCGGTACTCCCCCCCGTAATCAAAGCGACCTTCCCTTCCAATAATCCTGCCATACCATTCCCTTTCTCTATCTCTCTCTCCCTGTCTCTGCCCCTGTCTATTGCCATGCACCCGAGGCGCTGGATTGGTAGCCCAGCGCCCGGTAGACGGCGTCGACCAAACTCTGTCCCCGCTCATTGAGCGACGCGCCTGAGCCCATCCGGTTCATGGTATAGCCAAAGGACATGCCGGCTTTGGGGTCGGCAAAACCAAACGAGCCGCCCGCGCCAACATGACCGAACGCCTCCTCAGAGAACAGGACGCTGTCCTGCACTCCAGCCGGCTCCTTGCGGTTGTCCATGGTTTTCATGAAGCCCAGAGCAAACCGGGTCGGCATGACCAGTACGGCGTCTCTGCCGGTTGCAGACGACACGCGGCCCATACGCGCCAGGGTCTCGGAGTTGACCAGTTCGACGTCGCCCTTTTTACCGCCCAGGGCGAGCGGCTCATACAGACCGGCCAGTCCACGCGCGTTGGTGATCCCGCCCGCACCGCCAATTTCGGCGGCGTGCGCAGCCCGGCTGTCATACTCAGGAACGGCGCCCATATACCCGCCCAGGTTGAGGATGGCCAAGGCCGCCAGCGTGCCCGGCTTGGTCATCTCCTGGAAGAGCGCGCTGCTTGGGTCGGGCTCGGCGGCAATCATGGGTGCCACCCGCGCCTCTTTGTCCTCGGGCAGGCCGATCCAGAAGTCCAGGCCCAGGGGCTGGGCAATCTCGTCCCGAAAGAACGTGCCGAGTGACTTGCCGGACACGCGCCGAACCACCTCGCCGACCAGCCAGCCATAGGTGAGGGCATGATAGCCGTTCCGGGTGCCGGGCTCCCAAAAGGGTTCTTCTTTGGCCAGGGCGTTGACCATCAGATCCCAATCCGCATAGGCACCTTGCGGTAGATTTTCACGCACCGCAGGCAGCCCGGCCTGATGATTCAGCAGCATTTTGACCGGGATGTGTTCTTTGCCGGCCTGGGCAAACTCGGGCCAGTAGGTGGCGACCGGCGCATCGAGGTCGAGTTGGCCGCGCGACGCCAGGACGTGAGCGCAAATGGCCGTTGCCCCCTTTGTTGAGGAAAAGACGATGCTGACCGTCTCATCGGTCCACGGCGTCTCGGTCTCGGGGTTGGCCGTCCCGCCCCACAGATTGACCATCGTTTGCCCGCCAACCGTCACACACACCGCCGCGCCAACTTCGCCGCGCTCTGCAAAATTGCGCTCGAACTCCTGACGCACCTCCTGAAACTTTTGGTCGCACGTTCCCTGCACTGCCATGATGTTTCTCCTTTTTTATCCGGACGCTACGCTCCTGCTGTATCAAACCGGAGCGGCAAAGTCTGTGGGCCGCGGACGATGATCGAGGCAATCGAAAGCCATATTATCCAAGCCGTTTCTGTCGCTCGCGGAGCAATAGGAATAACGGCAGGCCGGCGGCAAACGCCACCAGCCACGAAACCACAATGCAGATAATAAAATTTCGCGTGCCCAGCGTGCGCCCCTCGGAGAATAACCAGACGTTATACGCCACAAACGCAATCAACAGGTCGAACAGGAGCGAGGCGGTGGCCGCGCTCTCCATCGGCACAGTGAAGAAATCGACCAGGAGATTGCCGCCCGCACCCATATACTGGACGTTGTAATACATGGGCAGGAGTACCCCTAAGGCAACCAGAACCGCATAGACCGTCTCACGTGTCGTCATACGTCAGCCCTCCTGTTCCGTTCTTGATCGTTCTTGCCTATGGGTAGACGCCCCGCCGCCGCAACTCGGCGTAGACCGCGTAGGGCTCTTCCAGTACCTCAGGCACGAAGGGGTCTAGATTCGTCTGGTTCGGCATCACTCCTCCCCGCAGGATAAACGATTCGGTCGCAGCCCGTCTTGACGCGGGTTCGATGCTGACGACTCGTGTTGACGTCGGCTTTTCAGGCACACCGGGCAACCACAGGGGGGCAGAGGGTGGCCTCGGGGCGGACGGAGGGGAGGGCAGGCACGGGGGCCTGCCCCTACGGGGGACAGGGGCGATCCCGCATCGGGTGGCTGAATGGTGATAATGCCGTGTACGTGGTTGGGCATGATGATGAATGCGTCTGTTTCAATGCAGGGGTAATTCGCAGGTAACTCATCCCACGCGCCCTGCACCATTTGACCTGCATCGTTCAATACCATCCCACCATCCACAACATCGCCAAACAGATATTCGTTGTTTTGGGTGCAAATAGTGAGAAAATACGCTCCTGGCTGCGAATACCCGTATCCCCGCAAACGGATGGAGCGGCGGTGATGTTTGGCCGGGTCGTATGCCATTTGGTGTTCTCCACCAGGGCGGGCTCGGGACCAAAGCCCTCTTTTACTTGTAGCGAGGGAGCAATTTCTTGCCGAAGGTTTCGACTTGGCGTTTGACCTCGTCGAGCGGCAGGAAGCCTTGATCGCCCTGCCAGATAAACCATTCCGGGTTGATGTTCTCGACCATGGCGTCCAGGCTGCGCTGCACATCGTCGACACTGCCAAGATAGGCAAAGTCGGCGCGCTCCATGCGCGGAATTGTGCACTCTTCCACAGGCAGCATGACTTGGCCGCTTGGATATTTTACTTCGTCTTCCGGCTCCCGCCAGGCTTCAAAAAAGCCGAAGTGATAAAAGAAGTTCCGGAAGGCAGCGCCGCAAATCCCATCCTCTGCCAACCTGCGGGCCTGCTCTTTATTCTCAGCCAAATACATGGCGTGGACGACTCCCACGTTCTCACCCAACTGGACATCTCGGCCAGCCCGATGCGCTTCCGCGTGGTAGGCCTCAACCAGCTTACGGACTTTGGGCGGTTGCGAGATGAGAATGGTTGGTGTGATGCCTTCACGCGCACACCAGCGCACGGTCTCTTCACTGGCTGAGAATGCCTGAAACAGCGGCGGATGCGGGCGTTGAAACGGTTTGGGGATGACGTTGATCTTCTGGATACGACCCTGCTCATCAACTTCACCGGGAAAGCCAGCCTCGCGCGTCCATTCATGCGCCTGCCATGGCGTGCCTTCCTGCGGAGAAGGGTATTCGTAGTATTTGCCCTTAAAGCGAAACGGTTCATCGCCCCAGGCCAGTTTGAGGAACTGAAAGACCTCTTCAAATGCTTCCCGGTTAATACGGTCCGACTCGCTGTGGTCACTCAGCGTCGCGCCGACGTGAATCTTTTGCGCCATTTGGTTAAGCCAACGCGACTGATAGCCGCGCGCGAAGCCAACAAACGTCCGGCCCTTGGTGAGTTGATCGAGCCAGGCAATTTCGAGCGCCAGGCGGAGCGGGTTCCAGCCAGGGAGTACATAGCCGACCGGACCGACTTTGATGCGTTTAGTGTTATGAATCACATGCTGGGTCAGGACCGGCAGGCTGCCGATTTCAATGCCTTCGCTATGCAGGTGATGCTCAGGAAAACACACGGCATCAAAACCAACCTCTTCTGCCAACTGGCTGACTTCGACCACCTCGTCTATCATGCGCTGCCAGCGATCAGGGTGACTGGCAATCGGCCGCAGGGTGCGGCGCTCTTCCATAGTGGCCGGCAGGGTCGGCAGAAAAAAATACATGAATTTCATGCGCTCTCCTCTTTGTTGGCGAGGTGGTGTTAGTGCGTCTGAATTTTCACGACAAAACCTTCCGGCAGCTCACGCTGACTTATACGTTCAGTCCATAAAAACGGATGGCATTCTCGCCCAGCACTTTGCGTTGGTCTGCCTGGGGTAACGGCGCAATGCGTTCCTTGAGCTCTTTGACCACCCCAAAGTCCGCATCAATATGCGGATAGTCTGATGCCCACAGAAAATAGTCGGCGCCAATATGCTCGATGACCTTGGCGGTCAGCGTCTCATCCGGGTCTGCCGATACCAGGCATTGGCGGTAGAAATACTCACTTGGCAGCATCTTGAGACTGGTCCGACTGGCCATGGGGCGATATTTGTGATCCAGCCGATCCAGCCAGGCGGAGATCCAGTTGGCGCCAGACTCCAACACGCTACATTTCAGACGCGGGTACTTCTCAAACATGCCGAGCGACATCATCTGGGTGAAGGCGGCCATGACATCAATGGCCAGAAAGGCAAAATTGAACAAGCCAAAATCTGCGCCTGGTCTGATCCACTCTCGAAACGAGGGCTTATCGCGTACGACGACATGAAAGCCGATTGGCAGCTCTAAATCCTGCACCGTCTCCCAAAAACGGACAAATGCCGGATCATCAAAATGCTTACCGCCCCGCGCCGGCATATCCGGCGACAGGTACACGCCCACACAGCCGTTTTCTTTGGCCCATTTGGTTTCTTCGACCGCACCTTCCGGGTCAAGGAGCGAAATATGAGCAATGGGAAAGAGTCGTGTGGGGTGGTCGCTGCAGAAGTCGATGATCCACCGGTTATAGGCGCGGGTATAGGCCGAGGCGAGTGCGGCTTCATTGATCCAGCCTTCCCAGAATATCCCAATAGTCGGATACAACAGGGCAGCATCAATCTGCTCCTCATCCATAACCTTGATGCGGGCAGTCGGGTCGTAACTGCCTGGGGGGGCACCATCCGCATACGTCCGTTCGCCTGGGGTGAAGAAGGCTGCGAGTTCTTCGGTATCGGAACCAACACCGCCAATTGCGCCGAGCGTGCCCCGCACGGTCTCGCACGGCTTATTGTCGAATAACAACACCTCCCAGCCATTCTCATCGTGATCCAGGCGCACGGCCCGGTCGCGGTATTTGGGGTCAATGTATTTTTGCCAGGTATCCAAAGGCTCCAGGACATGCCCGTCTGCATCGACAATCGGTCCACCCTTCGATGTGCTCATCTGTTTCCTCCTTCTTTCAGTCTCGTCATAAGCGATTCAGTCGCAGCGAAACTGTTTCCTTAACTATGTCTCCGCCCGAATCTGCTCGTACACCTCTTTCAGCATATGGGTGCTGACCGCCTCGCGGAAGCTGTCCTCGTTCATAAACTTGGCGGTAATCGTTTCGTTTTGCTCCATGCGTTCAAAAAAGATGCCTTTGAGCGCCTTCTGGAAGACGAAGTCGAAATTTTCCAGCGTGTTTGCCCGAGCGGCCTGGCGCAGTTCATCACTACTCACGGCATCCTCGCGGATGGACTCAAAGAAGAGTTGATCGCCAGGCTTAAACTCGGTACCGAAGCGGTCGTTCAAAATGTCGATGAGCATGGAAAGCTCAACTTTATCCTCATGCGCTGTTCCAGTGCCCACATCTGTGGGGCCGGAGACGGGCTCTTGCTGTCCGGCATCCAGCGCAATCGAGCCTTCACTGATCTTTTGAAGACGGAAGAACTTCAAGGCGACTTCATCATCGAAGTTGTAGACCGGCCCCCGGTCGCCCCTGGGCAGCTTGGTGAGTAGCAACCGGATATAGGAATACCGTTTCTCCAGGTCTGAGTCCTGGAACGGGATCACCTGGGCCATGAAGGCGTACAGATTCCGGAACGCGGTCAACTCCTTACGAAACTCCTCCCGAACGTCTTCTTCCAGTGCATTGAATCGTCCGACCGCGGGGTCGATACAGGCATTCAGGCGGGCGTGGTCCACAGGGGTCTGGTTGCGCTTCGGCTTGTAGAAGACACGGCAGAACTCTTCGACCTCCGCCTGGTAATAGACCTGACGCGCGTCGAGCTTCGCCTGGAGTTCATAGAGTTGCCGCACTTCCACCTGCTCGCCGATGACTGCCTGCTCGTAGTAGGGCTGGAAGGCGTCGCGAACTTCATCGGTCTCGTTTATAAAGTCGAGGACAAAGGTCTCTTCCTTGCCGGGCGCCGTGCGGTTGAGGCGTGACAGCGTTTGCACGGCCTGAATACCGGCGAGGCGCTTGTCTACATACATGGTGTGCAGGAGTGGCTGGTTGAAACCGGTCTGATATTTCTCAGCGACGATCAGGATTTGGTACTCGTCTTTGCCGAACCGTTCCGGCAACTCCTTTTCCTTGATGTGTTTACCCTTATCGTCCACGTTCATCCCGACTTCGGTATACTCCACGCCGGGCACGTCGGGGTCCGTGACTGTGCCGCTGAAGGCCACCAGCGTCTTGATGTCCTGATAGCCCTTGTCCGCAATATACGCATCGAAGGACAGCTTATACTTGACGGCATGCAGGCGGCTAGCGGTAACCACCATGGCCTTGGCCCTGCCGCCGATCTTATGCCTGGTGAAGTGTCGGAAATGTTCGATCATAACCTCTGTCTTCTGTGCCATGTTGTGCGGATGCAGGCTCATGAAGCGGGCCAGCGCTCGCGCAGCCTTACGCTTATCCACCTTGGGGTCGTCTTCAATGGATTTGATCAGACGGTAGTAGGTTTTATAGGTCGTGTAGTTCTGGAGCACGTCGAGGATGAAGCCTTCGTCAATGGCCTGCCGCATGCTGTACAGGTGGAAGGGCTCGGGTTTGCCGTCTGCGCCGGGTTGGCCGAAGACTTTCAGGGTTTTGTACTTGGGCGTGGCAGTGAACGCGAAAAAGCTGATATTGGGCTGCTTACCGCGCTTGAGCATGGTCTTGACGATCTCTTCTTCATGATCAAGAAGCCCGTGCTGCTTCCTGTATTCCTGGGCCGCTTCCTTCACATGAGCTTCGGCAAGGACACCCTTCATCTCGGTTGCCGTCTCTCCGCCCTGGGAGCTGTGCGCTTCGTCGATGATGACGGCGTACTTCCTCTTGCCCAGCCCACCCATTTTCTCGGTTGCATAGGGAAACTTCTGCAAGGTGGTGATGATGATGGGTACGCCCTTTGAGAGCGCATCGGCGAGTTGAGCCGAGTTGGTGTCAATCTTCTGTACGACGCCTTGTTTGTGTTCAAACTGGTAGATGGTGTTCTGGAGTTGCTGGTCAAGAACTACGCGGTCGGTCACGACGATGACCGAGTCGTAGACTTTCTCGTCTTTATCCGTGTAGAGCGTTGCCAAGCGGTGAGCGAGCCAGGCGATGGAATTGGATTTGCCGCTGCCGGCTGAATGCTGGACGAGGTAGTTGTTACCGGTTCCGTTATCGCGGGCGTGGCGAACCATCTCACGCACGCAATCGAGTTGGTGATAGCGGGGGAAGATCATCGTTTCTCGCTTGACCCGCTTTCCATTGATATTCTTTTCGTCAACTTGAAGGTGGATGAAGCGGTGCAGGATATCGAGGAGGCTATGCCGTTCCAACATACGCTCCCAAAGATAGGCAGTCTTATACCCGTCCGGGTTGTCCGGGTTGCCCGCCCCACCACGGCCCCGGTTAAAGGGCAGAAACCGGGTATTCTTCCCGTCGAGGTGGGTAGTCATATGGACCTCGTCAGTATCCACCGCAAAGTGGACGAGCGCGCGTTTTTTGAACTGGAGGAGCAGGTCGGTGGGGTCGCGGTCGGTCTTATACTGATGAATGGCATTGCGCCACGTCTGTCCGGTCATGGGGTTCTTGAGTTCCAGCGTGGCGACCGGGATGCCGTTCAGCGCCAGCGTCACATCGAGCGTGTTGTTGTGCTTGGGCGAATAGGGTAACTGCCGGATGACAGCGAGATCGTTGGCTTGGTAAAGCGCCTGCGTTTCGGGGTTCATCCCACTGGCCGGCGCAAAATATGCGACCCGAAACAGTTTGCCGAAACACTTGAAGCCGTGGCGCAGCACGGCAAGACAGCCTTCGTGGTCCGAATCCAGCGCCCGGCACAACGCGTCGAGCAGCGTGGTTTCAGCGCTGTCCTTCTGGATGTCTGCCAGGTACTTCCATTCCTTGGGCTGTGATTGCTTGATGAAGGCCAAAACGTCCTGGGCAAAAATGCCCCGATCCAGGTCGAAGGCGTCACGTCCGCCCGTGCGGTAGCCGCCCGTGGTGGTCAGAGAGTGTTCAATGGCGGTTTCAAAGGCGTGTTCGGTGTGTTGGCAGGGCATCAGGCAGCTTCCTTGCAAACGTCGATTTTGCCGGTGACCGTGGCGGAGATGAGGGAGGTGCGGTATTCTTGTAGAAGTTGTATTGCTCTCTCAATAATTGGCACAATACGGCGCTCAAAATACACATGAGCAGAGACACGTGATTGAGTCTCCAGAGGCGGCACTGGAATAGATTCTTTCAATAGTGTGCCTGCATTAAGTGGACGATTACGGCCTGCTGCACCTCGGGAGTGTTCGTTCAGTAAAAAGTCTCCGGTCTTCGTAGTAAGGAAGGCGAACAAGTATGCCGTCTCCATCATCCCAGGTTTCCCGCGAAGAATTGGGTAGCGGTGCGTAGCTACGCAACCTTTGTCTTTCTCGCGGGTAAGAGCGACAGCACCTTCCCAAGCGAATTGTCCGCTAAGAATCAGGTCATCAGAATCTAGCCAGAAAAAGCTGGAGTCACCAAGTTCGGCCCCTGCGGTTGGCTCCTTGTGAAAGATTCCTCGCCCCCAGTTATATAAGCCAACAGGGGTGTATGTATCATCGTCTTTTCTCGGAATAGGGCGAAAGATTTGATCTGCAACATGCCCTATACGCATGGTGCGGGTTGATGAATTGTGGATAGCGTCGTGGATGAGGGCTGTGCGTTTTTCTTGAAGCAGTTCAATTTGTCGTTGCTTCTTTTCGATTAGGGAGTCAATTCGTGTGGTTTCGCGGTCGAGGTAAGCGGCGATGCGTTGCTGTTCATCCTCATCGGGGTAAGCAAAACATTCCGATAGGTATGAATTTTGATCTAAGTTCTGGATTCCGGTTGTCTGTTTTATATGCTTGTAATTGATACGGATTGTATAAAGGTATGCATTGAAATAAACCAAATATCGACTACTGAACCCTTCATGAATTCTCAATCTTGCAATGAAGTTGGAGCAAACTGCCGGAAGGCTGTATTCAAAGGATACAACTTGACCGACTAGCTGTTTCTCCCCTCCACCAGATTTTTCCAGCAATAAATCTCCCGGGATAAGGTTGCGCGCTCGAAAGTCGGACTGAGCGATCTTCCTTTCTGTCCGACCTTTCAAGCTTACTCGATAATTATGACGTAGAAAATCCGCGACTCGAATGCAGGCTGTATCGTTTATACCGTCTGGGTCAGAACCCCAAACTCCGTTTGTGCAGCTTGCTATGGCATCTTTTATTTTTCCTATTCGCCAATGGTCTGGGATATTCCCCAGCCATTCGATGCCGGAAGGTATGTAAGCGGGATAGCTGCACCGATTCATTCGTGGTTCTCTCCGTCCCTAATGGTATGCCAGGATATGGTATGACCGTCCTAGTCACCACCCCGCCCAGGGCAACCACGGGGGGTTGCCCCTACATGGGAATTGCGGGACGGGGGACGATGAGTAGGTATTTCATACCATCCATTCCTCCACGGCATATTCCGCCGTGTGCTCCCAGACCTTATTGGCCGGTCCCGACGGTGGATGGTACAAACGGTCTAATTCCCATTTTGCCGGATTCGTGCTGATGTATTCACGAATGCGGTGTAATTCCCGTTCGTTGCGGACAACGTGTTCCCAATAATTGCGCTGCCATAATCGGCCAGGAAACGGTTTCCACCCGTGGTGTTTGACGCCATCCGCATATCGTTTCGTGGTCAACGTTTTCAACCGATGCACCACATCCGGCAACGCCATTGTAGGGGCAACCCCCTGTGGTTGCCCGGCGGGGGGCGGTTGTTCTCGGGGCATACGGTGGGGCGGGCAGGCACGGGGGCCTGCCCCTACATGGAGCGGGGGCGGTCCCGTATCGGGTGGTCGAATGGTGATGGTGCCGTGAATGTGGTTTGGCATAATGATGAATGTGTCTGTTTCAATGCCGGGGTAATTTATCGGCAACTCATCCCATACACCCTGCACCATCTGCCCTGCATCGTTCAACACCATTTCACCCTCCACAATATCGCCAAACAGACATTCGTGGTTTTGAGTGCAGATAGTGACAAAATACGCTCCTGGCTGTGAATAATCGTAGCCCTGCAAACGGATGGAACGACGGTGATGTTTGGCCTGACCGTGTGTCATTCAATCCCTTGCTCGATGTTGCCAACCACGTGTTTCGGCTAATCTCTTACGGAATAGAAGCGTGTCAGGAGTCATGCCTGACTTTCTCTCATCCGCTGAATCTGTGTTCCTATCCAATCCCAGTCTTCCGCATTATCAAGGTTCAACATGCATGAGTCGTTGGTATCAGTCTCCATGTTCAGCGCGTGCCACCCACCGACATGGTTTCCGAGATCAACTCGCAACGAGACTTCGTTCCGCTTGAGCGACCATTCCACCTGAACGCCCCCCTCTTCTGTTGGATATAGGTATGGGAGCGGCAGATTTTCGGGATAATGATCGTTGAATACTCGTGAGAGCCAATCCAACCCCTCGTGCGGTGGCGCCAACCCATTGCCCTCAAGCCAGCCGTTTTTCATCAAGCGTAAATCATCCAGTCGTGCGGAGATGTCCAAGGGATCATGAATGTTCACGTGCTCGGCAGTCTCTTCGGTCCGTTCCTCTTCTGTCACCTCTACCAACATTGCAGCGATTTCAGATTCGATCTTTTTCAGGTCACCTTCAATCTCATCCAACGGGCGCGGTGGCTGATACGTGTAGAAATAGCGGTTGAAGTTGATCTCGTAGCCAATCTTGGTCTTCGATTCGTCCATCCAGGCATCGGGTACGTGTGGCAGGACTTCCCGTTCCATGTACGCTGTCACGTCTTCTTTGAGCAGCACGTTTTCGTAGTCGCGCAGTTCCGGGTCCGGTTCCGGGTTGCCCTTGGGGTCGAGGCATATGTCCGCGGTCTCGTCCCGCTCGGCCAGCGCGCCAAGGATCACCTTGGTGAGCGCGGTTGGGATTTTCAACCTGGCGTCCTTGAAGCAAGCGTTCATTAGGCCAGCGAACTCGTCTCGGTTTCTGATTACGCCTTTCGTCGCCAAGCCGTCTAGCGCGGACAGGATGGACTTTTGAAGTTTCAGGCCCGCCGCAATCTCGGCCTGAGCAGCCTTGCTATCTTTACGTTTCTTGCTGGTCGCCAGTTTTTGAAAGGCTGGCGTCTGCTTCAGACGTTCGAGGCGCTCTTCGTCCACGGTAAAATTCTGTCTCAGTGGCCGCTCGACGGCGATGCGCCGATAACCGAAGTCTGTATTATCAAATACTCGAACGTGCTCCCCTTCGGTCAGAGCACCGTACAGTCGTGTAATGGCGTCGCGCTGTTCGGCGGAGACTTCGTTGCGCTTGTTGCCCAGGGACTTCCGCATTTTCTTGAAAAAACTCGTCGCGTTTACGAGCTGAATCCTGCCCTTACGGCCGGCAGCTTTGCGGTTGGTTACAATCCACAGGTAGGTGTAAATACCGGTGTTGTAGAAGAGTTGGCCAGGCAGGGCGACGATGGCTTCAAGCCAGTCGTTCTCAATAATCCAGCGCCGGATTTCGCTCTCACCCGAACCGGCACTGCCGGTAAAGAGCGGCGAGCCGTTGAAGACGATGGCCAGGCGCGTCCCGCCGTTTTCGGGTGATTTCATCTTGCTGAGCATGTGTTGCAGGAACAACAGCGACCCGTCGTTGATGCGCGGGAGCCCTGCACCGAAACGCCCGCCGAATCCCTGTTCCTCGTGTTCGATTTTGATGTGGTCGGCTTCGGGCTTCCACTCCACGCCAAAAGGTGGATTGGCGAGCATGTAGTCGAACGTTTTTCCGACAAAGTGGTCATTGGTAAAGCTGTCGCCAAGGGCAAGATGGTCAATGTCCTGGCCCTTGATCATCATGTCCGACCCGCACACGGCAAAGGACTGGTCGTTGTAGTCCTGGCCGAAGGCTTCAAGCCGGGCGTCCGGGTTGAGTTCCCGCAGGTACTCCTCGGAGACGGACAGCATACCGCCGGTGCCGCAGGCTGGGTCGAGTAAGGTTTTCACGATGCCCCTGGTCGTCAGCACATCGCCGTCGGGCAGGAAGAGCAAATTCACCATGAGGCGGATCACTTCGCGCGGCGTAAAATGGTCGCCGGCTTTCTCATTCGCCACTTCATTGAACCTGCGGATCAACTCTTCGAAGATGTAGCCCATCTCGACGTTCGAGACGGTATCGGGATGCAGATCAATTTCACAAAACTTGGAGACGATCAAATAGAGGCGGTCTGCTTTGTCTTTGTCGAGCTTTGCGATCTCCTCCTCAAAACCGAAGTGCCCGATAATGCCGAGGGCACGCGCCGAGAAACCCTTAATATAATTGGTCAGGTTCGCGGCGATGTTATCGGGGTCACCCTTGAGTTTTTCAAAAGTGTAGCGGCTGGTGTTGTAGAATGGGACACCCGTGATGTGGGTCAGCTTTGCTTCGAGGATACCCTTCCCCTTGTCTGCCCATTGCTTCTCTGCTTTAAGCACAGCGTCCTTGGTCGGCTCCAACACGCAGTCGAGCCGCCGCAGGACGGTCAGCGGAAGCATGACGTCTTTGTATTGATTCGGATGATATGGGCCACGCAGGAGATTGGCGACCGACCAGATGAAGCTGGTTTTTTCGCTAAAGTTATCGGCCACGGTTATGCTCCCTTGATTGTCATAAGCGAAGGTTCGACGGCTCAGCCGCAGCTACTCCCGAGAAAACGGTGTTCCCCAGGTATCCGCAAACGCCAACTCTTCTACCGACCGGCGCGAGATCGGCCCATGCCCGCGCAGGATGGGATAGCCAATCGGCACGACCGCCGCCGTTCCCCACGGGTCGGGAATCCCCAAGAGGGTGCGCACCTCCGGTTCTTCCATACACAGCAGCGTCGTAATCACACATCCCAGACCCTCGGCTCGGCAGGCCAGCAGGAGGTTTTCTACCGCTGGATAGATCGACCCGCCGCCAACAACGGACAGTCGGTCAAGCTTCGCGTCGGTGACGGCCAGCCCTTCCGGGTTAAAACACACGACCAGCAGCACCGGGGACTCTCCAAAATGTTCCGCCAGGTAGTCGCTGGCGCGAATCGTCCGCTCGGCTTTTCGCCGTTCCTCCTCGGGGGCACCGGCCAGCCGCTCCATATACGATTTGGTATAGGGAAGCGTGACCTGCTTATACAATTCGCCCAGACGTTGTTTGCGTGCCGGGTCTTTGACCACGATGATGCGCCAGGCCTGGCGGTTGCCGCCGGACGGCGCCCAGGTGGCGGCCTCCAATACTCGGTACAGCACGTCTTCTGGAATCGGGTCCGGGCGCAGCCGCCGTACGGCGCGTAGGGTCCGCATCGCTTCGTAGAGATCAATCGCCGTCATCATATCCTCCGGGTTGCTGCCTGGACCTTCCGTGTCCAGGCGGTCGGCTCAGGTTTAGTGCTTATCCGGCAATTGCAAGGCGTTAATCGGATCATCCAGCGCGTTGAGCGGCAGTTTAAAGCGATCCTGCATGTGCGCCTCAGCGTTGCAGCGAGGCATAGGTCGCCGCGATAATTCTGGCCGAGCGCTGATCGCCAAGCGTGCTTTCACCCATGCGGTTCATCACATAGGCGATCGAGGTGCGGGTATCGGGGTCGACCACGGCAATCGAGCCGCCCCAACCGCCCCAGTAGAAGGCGCCGGGGCTCGGTGTGAACGGAATCCGCGGGTTCATCAAGCCAAAGCCCAGTCCGAAAAGCATCCACACGCCAAGCACGAGATCCTTGCCGTTGGTCTGCTGTTGCTGGGCTATTGCCACCGTCTCGGGCGCCATCAGCCGGACGCCGTCAAGGGCGCCACCCGCAGCCAGCGCCCCATGCACGCGGGCAACGGCGCGCGCGTTGCCGATGCCGCCCGCGGCCGGAATCTCCGCCGCGCGCCACGCCCGCGTCTGCGGCTCGCGGCCCGTCAAGGCGACAGACCGAAACGTCCGCGTGGCGACCGAATCCGGGTCGCCGGGAGTCTGGTCCAGCGTCGTCGCAGGCGGAACCATCTCGCCAACGCGATTATCGTATCGGGCATCCAGCCCGATGTGAAAATCGACGCCGAGCGGGGTCGCGACCTCCTCGCGGAAAAACGTCCCCAGGCTGCGACCGTCGACCCGACGCAGGATTTCTCCCTGCAGATAGCCCTGTGTAATGGCATGGTAGCCCGAGGCAGTCCTAGGCTCCCACCACGGTGCCTGGCGGGCCAGCCGGCCGCAGATGTCCTCCCAGTTGTAGAGTTGCTCGATCTCGACGCGTGAGTCGAAACCGGCCAAGCCGGCCGAGTGGCTCATCACATGGCGAACCAGCACGCCCTCCTTACCGTTTTGCGCGAACTCAGGCCAATAGCGGGCAACGGGAGCGTCGAACTCAATCAGCCCGCGGTCCGCGAGCATTAACATGCAGACGGCGGCCAGGGTTTTGGTGGTGGAGTACACGTTGACGATGGTGTCCTGCTGCCAGGGCTCGCCACTCGGTGCTGAAGCGCCACCCCACAGATCAACGACCACTGCTCCGTCGTGTACGACACAGGCGCTGGCGCCAAGCTCCTCGCCCGTCGCGAAGTTCGCCTGAAACGCCTCGTGCACGGCCGCGAATGCGTCCGCACAGTATCCCTGAGCTTCCATCATGGCTTTCCTTTACTGCGTCAATTCTCCCAGTTTTGCCTTCAAGGCCCGAAGCGCATTTTTGTTCGCGCTTCTGATCGCCTCCATCGTCGGCGGCTCGACACTGATGTCGCCGAGCTCGGCCAGAACGACGTGCACGTCGTCGTGGCCGTCAACGCGTTTCATCTCGCCTAACCAACGCTGCACGTTGGGGAAGGGCGCGAAATCGAAGACGTTGGTAAAACCCGGTTGCAGTTGTCCGATCTCCACATACGCGGCAAAGTCGGCCAGGGTGAGTTGTTCGCCCGTCACATAGCGGGATTCCGCCAGCCAACCCGACTCCAATGTGTGGAGTGCATTCGTCAGGGTCGTGCGGGCGGCCTGTTGAATGGTGTCCGGAATATTCAGATCCTTGCGGATCTTCGGGGCGACCAAGCCGACGGAGGCGTCGCGCACATTGCGATGGTGGTAGTGCAAATACCAGTCCACTTTGGCGCGCAGCCGATGATCCGTCGGGTACACGTCTTCCCAGCCATGCGTATTGCTCAAATAACACATGATGGCGTGCGCTTCGCTGAGCACAAAGCCGCTGTCCGGCTCTTCGATCGTCGGAATCGTCCCGCCGGGGTTTTTGGCCAGATAGGCCGGATTGCGGCTGCCGGTTTCCCCTTTTGAGCCCGGGTTAATCAGGACCATTTCAAACGGCGTCCGCTTATACAGCATCAGCCACATGACCGCGCGTACCGGTTGTGAAAACGGCACGCCATACAAGAGGATAGGTTGCATCGTATTCCTCGTCTATTTCACAATCAGACCGTCGAAATCGCCCTGTTCACGCCAATGGGCGAGCATGTCATAAAAGGCCAGCGCGCCCTTGGGGTAGATGGCCTGGAGGAAGCCCTGCCCCTCGTTTGTGCCCTCACCGTTATAGTAGCCCGGCGTGCAGACGTCCTGGTAGTTGGTCATCATGTTCGGTCCGTTCACGAGCTGCACCCACTCCGCCTCAGCCTCGGGGGTCGGCTCGATGGATTGCGCGTTGCGGCGATCAACCAGCGTGATGAGCTGGGCAACATGCTGGGCCTGATTATCGAGCATATAGGTGAAGTTCGCGGTGAGGCCGGTCTGCGTCAGCCCCATGTGGAAACAGTTCGGAAATCCACAGCTCAGGAAACCGTGGAAGGTGCGCATCCCGTCTGCCCAGGCGTCGGCGAGCGACAGCCCGTCACGACCGTATATGCCAAACTCGGCCCGCCGGGTGTAGGCGGTCCCCACCTCGAAGCCCGTGGCTAAGACCAGACAGTCCACCTCGTACTCAACCCCCTCAACCACGACGCCGTGCTCGGTCACGCGCTCGACTCCTTGGCCGTTGGTGTCTACGAGCATGACGTTGGGCCGGTTAAAGGTCGGCAGATACTCATCGTTGAAGGTCGGGCGCTTGCACCACTGGCCGAACCAGGGCTTGAGCGCTTCCGCGGTTTGCGGGTCGCTCACGGTCGAGGCTACGCGCTCGCGAATCTCATTCATCTTCTGGAAGTCGGCAATCTCGGCCAGGATCGCCTTTTCTTTGCCGGAGAGATCCGAGCTGGTGCTGCTGAGCAGGTCGCTGAGCTTCTTGAGCGGGCTGGTCCATTTGTCACGGACCTCATCGCCCTCCAACTGCACCCCGTCCAAGAGGGCGGTGAAATTGCGGTTCCGATAGGCCTGCCAGCCGGGCTTGAGCGTCTGCGCCCATTCCGGGTTGGTGGGTGTGTTGTTGCGCTCGTCCACCGAGGACGGCGTGCGCTGGAACACATACAACTGCTGCGCATGCTCGCCCAGATGCGGGATGCACTGAATGGCCGTGGCGCCTGTGCCAATGATGCCGACACGTTTGTCGTGGAGTTTGTGTAAACCGCCGGTGGTATCACCACCAGTGTAGTTATAATCCCAGCGACTGGTATGGAAGGTATGCCCTTTGAAATTTTCGACCCCCGGAATCCCGGGCAACTTGGGCTTGTTCAGCGGTCCACTCGACATGAGCACAAAGCGCGTCTTGAACGTATCGCCCCGATCGGTGGTGACGGTCCAGCGTCCGGCGACCTCATCCCAGCGGGCCTCTTTGACCTTCGTCTGGAAGCAGGCTTTGTCGTACAGATTGAAGTGCTTGCCGATCCGTTGGGCGTGGGCAAAGATTTCCGGGGCGAAGGAGTAGCGTTCCTTCGGGATGTAGCCGGTCTCCTCCAGCAGGGGCAGATAGAGATAGCCTTCGATGTCACACTGAGCGCCGGGATAGCGGTTCCAGTACCAGGTCCCGCCAAAATCACCGGCTTCTCGATGATACGAAAGTTGGTGATGCCGGCCTCTTGCAGCCGCACTGCCGCCAACTGACCGCCAAAACCGCCGCCAACAATCACCGCATCGAGTTCTTCGTGCAGCGCCGGGCGAGTATAGCCCGGCTCGACATAATGGTCTTCGTTATAATGCGCGAACTGTCCGCTGATTTCTCGGTATTGATTGTTCGCGTCGGCACGCAGACGTTTTGTACGCTCGGCAGCATATTTCTCGCGCAGGGCGCCGGGATCGAAGCCCAACTCGTCGGCAGTCGGTATTCCGCTCGATTCCGTTTGGGTTACGGTTAGACTCATTCTGTTCGTCCTCCTTCTTGACTCTCGCTTGACTCTCGGCTCTTCGCTCAAACATTAAGCGGGCAGTATAGCCTTTAGAGACAATATTGCTCAATTCATCCCGACGGATTCCTTCAGCAAACTTTGCTCAGAAAAATGAAGGGCAAGCGCCCTGAAATCTACTCGGTCGCTTGCACCTGAGATTGTCAGCGTGGTCATGGGCTCGGGGTGAGGTAGAGCGTCAGATGTCGCTCGCGGAAGCCTATTTGTACGCAGTTAAAGAAATCACGACCTAAAAGATTCCGGCTTATTGAGCGTTCCGCAAAACCAACTTCCAGATCGAATTCCCCGACGAGATCGTGCGCTATGCTGATGCGGTGGAGTTTCCCTTCGAGCGCCAGGCCCCGTACCGACGATCCCCATTGCCGGGCTGGTGCGCTGGTGAGATCGAGACCTAGTATGACCGCGTACTGTGGATCAAAGAGAGAAATCTCGGCCCCGGAGTCTAAAAAAACATCAGTATCGATGGCCCGACTCGGCTCCGCCAGGTTTGTAAGACGGACGAGCAGTCTTGGGAATGAACGGTTATTGCGAGGATCGACCGTATAGGGAATTTCATAGGCGTAGTCGATGGTCGGCATGGACTACAAACCCATATGGATACTGTCGTTGGGGGTGTCGTCAACAAAGAAGATATACGGAACGGTGATTCCCTGGGTCCGGGCCTCTTCGACGACTTGAACGGCATCAGGTCCGTAGCTCACAATGGTTTCTCCGTCGAGAACAACCCATTGCCCCGCCAATTGGCGAAGTTCCTCGCCATGAGTCTGTCGCCAGGCGAGTTCACGGCTTCGGGCTGTCGAGGTCGATAGGGATTGAGGCGCACGTCCCGAGGCCCGTTTCGTCCGATAGTTTTTACGGCGACTCGCTCGGTAGGCTTCCGGGTTACGCCAGTACGCTGCCTTTTTCGCGCAGGTTGAGGTGCAGTATTTTTTGACTGCTGTGCCCATAAACGATTTTCCACACTGGGGACAACTCTTGGGCTCAAGCGAAATCCGGCGTGTTGCCGAGACAGTCAAGGCTCTTTTTGAGGATTTTTGATCCATAGAGATAACCTATTGACGTGAGGTTGCGACGTCAAGAGAATTACTTCCTCCCTTGACATATTCGCGACAGTTCAAGTGAGCAGGTAAATGCTATCGACCATGCGTTCCATTCGCTGCCCATTTTGTCTTTTCTCGGAAGACGGACATTTCACGCACAGGGCCGGAAAAGCATTGGTGTCACGAGCGGTTGAGCTGGTCTGTTTGACTGAGGTAATGTGGCTGCCGTAACACGAAGGAGGAATATCATGCCAACCGACGTTCGCGGTCTTGATATCACGGTGACGAATGCTGAGGCTCTTGCCGAGTATGACAAGGTGCTAACGGACCTCTGGAATTATCGTCTCGCCGCGCCAAAAAATCTGAAGCGTGTCCTCGAACTCGACCCGGATTTTCCAATGGCACAGGTTGTCTGAGGTTACATTATGTCCATGCTCGAGCCGGTCGCGGTCCGCCCGAAAATGCTGGCCAATGCGTCACTCGCCCGCGAACATCTTGCGGCTGACGCCCACCGCGAACGTCTGCATTGTGACGCATTGGAAGGGTTAGCAAGCGGCGATTATGCGCAAGCAGAAGCCTTTGGTCGCCAATCAATTGACCTGAATCCGGATGACCTGTGGGCGATCCACTCAGTCGCGCACGTGATGGAGATGCAGGGACGCCTGGACGAAGGGATTGCATTCATCGATCGGCCGGTCGATCAGTGGGCTGATCGAAACCCGTTTCAAGGCCATAATTGGTGGCACTTGGCCTTATTCGCGCTTGAGAGGGGTGACTATGATTTTACGTTGGACATCTATGACAATAGGATACTGACCTCTAACACGGAATTCTTCCTGGATGTTCAAAACGGTGCTTCGATGCTCAAGCGCCTGGAATTGCTGGGGGTTGATGTTGGTGATCGCTGGTTTGGGATCGGAGGATCTCATGCGCAGCGAGATATCTTTACGCAGATTCTCATCGAGGCGGCCATTCGCGCCGAACGCTATGAGCAGGCACGGGCGCTTCTGGCGCAGCGGGCGTTGTTGAGACCGAACAGTCTTGGGAGCTGGCAAAAATACGCAACAGTGTTACAGGCGTGCGGCGACGACTCGCGTGCGGAACACGCGCGGCAAAGAGCTGCGCGCTTGCACTCTTAGGGAGGGTTTCGGCCATGCATTACATGCTGACTGAGTCGCAGATTGCGTTACGGGCGCGGGCACACGAATTGGCACGGGACGTGATCGCACCGCGCGCCGCAGAGGTTGACCAAAGCGAACAATACCCCTGGGATAATGTCCGGGCGTTAAATGAGGCTGGATTCTTTGGCATGACCATCCCGCCGGAGTTTGGTGGGGCTGGACTGAGCTATCTCGACGTGGTGCTCGTCATCGAAGAGATGGCAAAAGTTTGCGGGGTGACCGGACGTATTGTGGTCGAAGCGAATATGGGGGCTCTTTCAGCCATCATGCACTACGGCACGCCGGCGCAAAAAGAGCGGGCGGCTGCTCTTGTCTTGGCTGGGGATAAGCCCGCCATCTGTATTACCGAGCCTCACGCCGGCAGTGCGGCATCGGAGATGACCACGCGGGCTGATAAACGCGGCGATACGTATGTGCTGAACGGCATGAAGCATTGGATTACCGGGGGCGGTGTTTCGAAACTCCATCTGATCTTCGCCCGCGTGTTTGACGGACAAGGGACAGAGCAAGGCATCGGTGGATTTATTGCCGTTCGCGACCAAGAGCGTGGGTTGCGCATCGGTCAACGTGAACCCACGATGGGCTTACGAGGTATTCCTGAAGCCGAAGTGTATTTCGAAGATCTCGAACTGCCTGCCGACCAAGTATTAACACCGCCCGGCGGCTTCAAGCGTGGCTTTGCTGAATTAATGAACGCCTACAACACCCAACGGGTTGGCGCGGGCACGGTTGCTTTAGGGCTTGCAACCGGAGCCTATGAAGGGGCAAAACAATACGCTTTAGACCGAGAACAGTTTGGTCGGCCGATTGCCGAGTTTCAGGGCCTGCAGTGGATGCTGGCCGATATGTCGACGCAGACCGAAGCGGCGCGGCTCATGATCCACAGCGCGGCCCGTTCGCGCGGCCCCCACAAGAGCCCGTTCCCGGACCCGAATGCGGCTGCGCAAGCAAAGCTGTTCGCATCGGAAATGGCAATTAAGGTCACAAATGACGCCTTACAGGTGTTTGGCGCCAAAGGCTATTCGCGCAACACGCCGGTTGAACGCATGGTGCGCGACGCTCGAATGTTCACTATTGGGGGCGGTACTGCCCAGATCCTGCGCACAGTCATCGCTTCGCGGATTTTAGACCGCCGCCTGCCGCAGACCCGTGATGGGTACGCGCGCCTGGCTCGTAAAGCCCAAGAACGGTAGTGCTCTTCGCAATTTGGCTGACGACTGCGCCAGTGTTGGGGTGAAACTGCGCCACTGCGCTAAGGGCCATAATAGACAGGATAGACAGGAGGATACGAGGAGACCGGTGCCAGCCTGACCGGCACAGGATAATAGATCGGCCGGGACGTAAATCCTTTTGTAAATCCCTGCAACACAGTGGTGCAGCCGCTCAGGGCAAAGCAGAGCAGGCTGAGGAGCCAGAGCGTCTTCACGGGGTCTGTCCTTGCGACATTGGCTAAGGTGGCCAAGGCGCCCCGTCGGTTCAGTTCCGCCGCCACGAACAATTCTCCGGCTCGCCCAATCTGCTGTCTTGAGCGCTTCTGTGCCATCGCGTCCTCCTCGCATTGACATCTTATTCGTTTTGAATAGATTGTCCTACTCATAACTGAGAGCTGTGGAAGAGAGGAGTAAGGATGATCCTCGTTTTTGTAGGAGCTGAGGGCGGGACTTTTTTCACTACTACTAGGAGGGATTCGTGGAAAAAATTCAAGGCAAGATATTTCCAGCAGACTGCCCCCATTGTGGCACCAAGAAAGTCGCGTTCACGGTCAGGGATGGAATCCACTTAGGGGAAATATTCTATAACGGGTTCATTAGACTGAATTCCGACCTATTTGCGCAATGCGCCTACTGCAATCGAGGCATTATTGCAGGATTTAGTACACTGAAAGAAGACTCCGATTTAGGCCGACATATAAGGCAAGGCGGCTTACCTGATAGCATCGTTCCCGCTCCGCCTTCTCTCGATGCACCGCCACACACCCCTGACAGTGCGGCACGGTTTTTCAAACAGGGCCGTGACAATATGTCAGGAAATTGGGACGCTGCTGGAACCATGTTTCGTAGTGCGCTGGAAGCAGCCTTGAAAGACAAGTTCCCCGATCTTTCCGGCACACTGTTCGAGCGCATTCAAAAGGCAGCAGAACATAATGCTCTGACCCCTGACTTAGCAGAGTGGGCACACGAGATACGGATTGAGGGCAATCAAGCGGCACATGAAGATCAGCCATACCAGAGAGAAGATGCGGAGCGGTTAGAAGCGTTTACGGACATGGTGTTTCGGTATCTTTTTACCTTGCCTGGAATGCTGCAAGAGAGAAAACAGCAACTATCGCCCCAGCAAGACGATCAGAAAAAAACAGGAAAGGATTTAACGGAAAGATATCGCAAATCCTAACTGCCCACCCAGGTAGTACACCTCTCCCGACTGGTACACTTTCCCTGTGCCTTTGGTATATTTTGCCCCCCGATTGGTACAAGTAGAAAAAATACGCCGAATAGTGATGTATCTGTACCAGCACCAGGAGAGCGATACCTTGACAATACGATGACGACTCAGCCGGTTGTTTCTCTCGTCATTTTTTGGAACCATGCTCACCGGAGCAAGTAAATCCGCTCGCTCCGCGACTCTGGATCAATCTTGAGGACCAGACCTATGAGCGCAATCACCTTGTATACCGCCCCGACTGCGAACGGGTGGAAAATCTCCATCGCCCTTGAAGAGCTTGGCATTGATTACGACACGGTGTATCTCCATTTCGACAAAAATGAGCAGAAGACGGCGGAGTTTCTCACACTGAATCCGAATGGGCGCATTCCAGTCATAGTCGACCATGACAATGAGGAATTCGTACTCGCAGAATCGGGAGCGATTTTGCTCTACCTCGCAGAGCGGAGCGGCAAGCTCTGGCCGGCAGATCCCCAGCTTCGTCACCAGGCCATGCAGTGGCTCATGTTCCAGATGAGCGCGGTCGGCCCGATGCTCGGGCAGGCGATGTTTTTTCAGCGCATCGCGGCACCAAAGGGCATTGTCGACGAATATGCGATCGAACGCTACGTCGAAGAATCGAAACGTCTGCTTGACATCTTGAATGACGCGCTCCGCGACAATACGTATCTCTGCGGCGATTATTCGATGGTTGATATTGCCACATTTCCTTGGGCGCGCGCGTATCGTTGGGCCAACGTCGATGTCTCGGACCTCACGCACCTGACAGCCTGGCTCGCGCGCATCGAAGCCCGCGAGGCCGTACAGCGCGGGCTGTGCGTCCCGGCTGGCAAGCCCCGATTCGACTACAGCGACGACGAACTGAAAGCGGCGGCACAGCGCAATGCCCAACTGTACGACGCCTGAGCAAGGGTATGCATCCCGAAGAATGTGTTGGACTGAAGCCTTACAAACACTGCGGGGTTCTGGCAAGTTATTGGGCAGAGTAAAAACGAAGGAGGAATACCATGACAACAGCTATATCACACCAGAACGATCAGCCTCTCTTACCGGGTCGTCTCGGCAATCCTGACCAGGTCTTGAAGACCGATCCGCGCACTGATCCCCGCTTGGTTACCGCCTGTGCGCCCTTTAAGCTCGACGTGGCCCTGCCGCCCGTGCCGGTCAACGCGGACTCGCCCTTGCCGGAGCAGCTCGACTTCTGTGCGGCAAGCGAGGCTGGCATGGCAACGGTGTTTGCCGCCCTGTGCGCTGACCTGCCGGCGATTCCGAATGTTGAGCGGCGGACCGAGGTCATCAAAGGCGTGGACGGTAACGACATCAATCTGTACATTCATACGCCTCAGAATGTGTCTGGCCCGCTGCCCTGTGTGTATCATATGCACGGCGGCGGCATGGTTATCCTGACAGCCGATGATCCATCTTATCGACGCTGGCGCGACGAACTCGCGGCCCTCGGCATGATCGCCGTTGGGGTGGAATTCCGTAATGGCGCGGGCAAGCTTGGCAACCATCCGTTTCCGGCCGGCCTCAACGACTGCACGAGCGGACTGCAATGGACGTTTGACCACAAGGCCAGCCTGGGGGTCTCGAAGATCATTGTGTCCGGTGAGTCTGGCGGAGGGAATCTCGCTCTGGCCACGTGTTTGCAGGCCAAGCAGGACGGACGCCTTGAACACATTGCTGGCGTCTACGCCTTGTGCCCGTACATTTATGGCGGGTGGGCACAGCCGAGTCAGGAGCTTCGCTCCCTCTACGAGAACGACAACTACTTGATCAACTGCCACCAGATGGAGGTGCTGGCAGGCGTCTATGACCCTGAAGGTAAAAACGCTAAAAATCCGCTGTGCTGGCCGTACTGGGCCACAGGCGAAGACCTGCAGGGGTTGCCCCCGCACGTCATCTCGGTCAACGAATTGGACCCCCTGCGGGACGAGGGGCTCATCTATTATCAGATGCTCATGGCAGCGGGGACGCCAGTATACAGTCGGACCGTCAACGGGACCTGCCACGCCGCCGACGTCCTTTTCCCCAAAGCGATCCCGGACGTATACGCTGCCACCATCCGCGATATCAAAGGGTTTGCAGATTCGCTGTAGAGCCGGCGTAGGGGGCTCAGTATTATGGAACAGATTGCGTCGTTTGTTCCTATGCTGTGGCCCTCCTGGCGTAAAGTGAGGCAGGCCGGTGGTCTGTCTGACCCTACTGCCAGGCCCGTTGTTACTTCTTGCCAGGTTATGCCAGCTCGCCTGAGGGGGTTCGGCTGACGGCGTGAACACCGAGGAGGAAGACCACATGGCAGATTATATCGACATCGAACAGGCCAAAACCCTGGACGGATTACGGATTGTTGCCCCTCCGGGCCGCCCCAACCCGTGGGCCGAGGGGCTCAAGGGTATGTGTCACATCAAGAACCTGCCGTACGTGCTGGTCGGCAAAGCGCCTGGGCACGATGCCGTCTTGCAGGACTGGACCCGTCAGAGCAGCGCGCCCGTAGCCGTCTGGAATGAGGAACGGCCGCGCACCACCTGGAATGAACAACTCTATTTGGTTGAGCGGCTTGCCCCGCAGCCCTCGCTCGTGCCGGACGATGAGACCGATCGCATTCTCATGTTCGGGCTGTGTAACGAGTTGTGTGGTGAGGCTGGCTTTGGCTGGTCCCGCCGTATCATGATCGTCCATGGTATCTTGTCTAACCCGGAGGTGGGCGAGCAAGGTAAAGCGGCGGCGTCCTACTTGGGCGGCAAGTACGGCTATAGCCCGGCCACCGCCGAAGCCGTCCCCCAGCGCGTCGCCCAGATCCTGCGAACCTTGAGTGGCCGGTTAGCCGAGCAGCAGGCCCAAGGCCGCCAGTATCTGATCGGGAACACACTGTCCGCCTTGGACATTTATTGGTCCACATTTGCCGTGCTCGTCGCACCCCTGCCGCTCGATCTGTGTCCGATGGACGCAGCCTTCCGGGCCTCGTTTGTGAATACCGACTCCGTGGTGACTGAGGCGCTGTCTCCCCAATTATTAGAGCACCGCGACCGGATTTATCGCGACCATTTACGACTGCCTATGGACTTTTAAGGTTCTGTCAGGGTATAGCGATTTCGTTAACAACCCGCTCCGATCTACTAGCTGGTGTGAATGGGAGCGCTACCGAAGGAGGCGAAAAGTGATCCGTGTAACCGACGCAATGCGACAAGCTTTCTCAAGCGATGGCGTGATCAAAGCTGAGGGGCTTTTGAGTGCGGCTGAACTCGCCGAGTGTCGGCGTTGTTTGGACTTCAACCTCGCGAACCCAGGCCCGACGGCTCTCGATATCTACGCAGGCACGAGCGATTCGCACTACAACGATCTCGGCACCGCCAAATCACTCGAAGTCTACCGACCGATGCTGGAGAAACTGGCTTTCGCGGAGTTCCTCGCAGATCTCTGGGGGTCGGAGCATGTCTGGTATTTCGGTGAGGAGATTTTTGTTAAAGACGGTGGAAAAGCTGGTCGTACCCTGTGGCACCAAGATATGCCCTATTTCCCGGCCGAAGGGTCTCATCTGGCGAATATCTGGATCAGTTTCGAGGCCCTGCCGGCTCGGAACGCCCTGGAAGTAATCAAGGGCTCCCATCGCGGCCCCATGTACGATGGTGCGGCGTTTATGGACTCCAAGGACCCGACAAGGCCCCTGTGGGGCGCCGCGCATTTTCCACGCTTGCCGGACATCGAAGCCGAGCGGGCCAAGGATCCAAATTCATGGGACGCGCGCTCTTGGGATTTGGAACTCGGTGATGCCGTCGTGCTTCATTCGGGGGCGTTGCACGGCGGAGCGCCGGTCGATGCCGCCTGCCCGACCCGCCATACCGTAGTGCTGCGTTTCTTCGGTGACGATCTCCGCTATCGGCCCTTCCCGGACGCCAAACCTGATTACTTCATGGATCTGCGCGCCTTTGATGTCGGCTCGCTGAAAGCCGGCGATTTGTACAGAGGTGAGCATTTCTTGCAGTTGCGTTGAGCCCGCTCGCGGGGGGTGGCAACGGTACTGTCAACTTAACGAAGGGCTTGCCAACGGAGTTTCGAGATCAAGCCTTTACGGCCTGGCGAGAGGTAAGGGTAGGCTTGCCCGCAGCCTAAGGAGAATCCCCATCCGAGCTCACACGACGGAAGTTCGCATTCTGTCCCAATAACTTGACAGCGCCTGTTGACGCCTCCGTCTCGGCCAGGAACACCGCCGGTGGGCTAGTGGAACCCCAGCCCGGGCAGTGGGCCGCGATCCACGACGGGCGCCCGCCTGGTCCCGGCTCCCAAGGTAACCGAGCCGGGTGGGCGCTCAAACGGGTCCACCAGATCGATCGCCTGCGCGTGGTCCTTCAGCGCTGGCATCACCTCTTCCGCGAATAAGCGCATGCTGGTGCGCCGCTCGTCATCACTGTGTGGCCCCTGAAGGTGCAGGATGATGAAGATCCCGACCCGCAGGACGCTCATGATCGCCTTGATTTTGGGGATCACGGTCGTGGGCGTGCCGACGATCACCTGCATATTTTTCTGCCCGCGCTCGAGCGCCGCCTGCAGCTTGCCCCGGATGGCAGCATAATCGATCTCGCCGTCCGCCGCGACCTGCTGCTGCTCTTTCAGCTTCTCGCCGCTGATCCCGAGCCATGCGCTGGTCTGGGTCTTCGCCAAGGTGCGAATGGCCGCTTTCGAGTTGTAGCCCGGCGGCATCATGAATTCCGCCGCCGAGAAGGCATTCTGCCCTCCCCCGTAGACGAACCCCGCAGCGGCCTGCTGCGCTTTTTCCTCCGTCTCTCCCACGGCTGTTGCGACCATGTAGCCGAAATTCTCCGGCCCGGCTTGATAGCCATGTTGGGCCGCTTCGTCCGCGTAGAAGTCCCACAACTCGCACGTGGCCGGTAGCGGGGTGCCAAGCCCGATATACGGATACCGATGTGCGGCACACCACTCGACGGTCTCAGGGCTCAGCGTCCCGGGAATCCACATCGGCGGATAGGGTTTTTGGTAGGGTAGCGCCCACGGATTGACATGGCGATAATGAAAATGTTTGCCCTCGTAGCGCCACGGTCCCGGGCGCGTCCAGGCTTCGATAATAAAGTCGTGCGCTTCGTTGAACATCTCCCGGTTATAGGCCGGATTGGCATTATTGAAGAACTGCTCGCTGCCCGCGCCGCGCACCCAGCCGGTGACCAGGCGGCCGCGCGAGATGAGATCGATCTCGGCCAGCTCTTCGGCCATCCGCAGCGGATGTTTGATGACCGGCAAGGGGTTCCCGACCAGAACAATCTTGGCTTTGCTGGTAATCCGAGCCAGGATAGAGGCTTCTACGTTCATGACCGACCCCATGCAGATCGGGTTGCCGTGATGCTCGTTCAGGGCCAGGGCGTCGAAGCCCAGGTCCTCGGCGTAGCAATATTCGTCGAGATAGTAATTGTAGTCATCGGCCGCCTTTTCACGGTCGAAATGCTGGTTCGAGATGGCGAAAAACGCCCGATTCTTCAAAATGAGCTCTTCGGGCAGCCAGCGATACGGCCGTTCAGTGAAATATCCGATTTGCATCTGGGGTTCCCTCGGTGGATTGTGGTCAGCTCAAGCCTGCGTTTTCGGCCCGCGACACCTCACTCCTCGCGCTTGCTCTCGGGATGACGCCCTGTGCCTTCGAGCGTCGCTTCCTGCGCGGGCTCTCGACTCATAGCATCGCTGTCGCCCCGCCGGAAGGCCGTTGTGGGTATTGTCAGGTACGCTTCACTGTGCTTGTTCCATTGTCGGATCAATCACCTCTGCAACGTGGGCCAGGCGGTGTTCGATCAGTCTGTCGCCGCCGCCCGTCACCCGAGAGCGAGCAGTTTCTTCCGGTTTGCCTTTGACTGCGGCGAGTTCGGCCCGCGAGCGTTGTGAGTTCGGCTTGGCTCGCTGGTAGTCCGGCAAGCCATCGGCTTCGCGGAATTCGGGCATGACTTCCTCGGAAACGATCTGCATGTGCTTCATGACCATCCAGTTCGGCATCGGTCCGTAGGGCGAGCCCGGGCCGATCATACCACCCGCGCCAACTTCGTCGCAGTAGTGGCCGAGTTCGTTCTTGACCGTCTCCGGAGAGCCGACAATGATATAGCGATCGGCGATCAGCTCGTCATAGGTCAGGTTGGCTTGCGGTTTGACCTTCCCTTTTTGCAGCAGGCCCATGAAGTTGCGAAACGACTTCGTCGACATATAGCCCGGCGGGAAAAAGAATTGGTCAGGGATTTTGAGCCCTGTGTTGAAGACCCACGACAGGTGGGCTTTAGCCTCGCGGTGAGCTTGTTCGTCGGTCTCGGCGACGTAGGTTGGTACGCAGGCGTTGAACATACTCTTGGGTGCGTCGTAACCGAGCCGATGACACTCTTCCCGCAGGCCGTCGAACGCCATCTTGGTGAACCACAAGGGAGAGAACACCATCATATAGGTGTATTTGTGTTTCGCAATGAACTGTAACGTTTCGAGCGAGCCTTGGCCTGGGATCCAGATCGGCGGATGTGGTTGCTGAATCGGGCGTGGAATTGGATTGACATTAGGGACGTAGAAATGATCGCCCTGCCAGGTAAATGGGCCGTCATCAGTCCAGGCTTTGAGGATCAAGTCATGGGCTTCATTGAAGCGTTCCAGCGAATCGGCCGGCGCGATACCGTTGTTGAAATATTCACAACCGATGCCGCGCACAAAGCCTGAAATAATGCGACCGCCCGAAATAACGTCGAGCAGGGCGATTTCCTCGGCGACACGCAGGGGGTTGCCATGCAGGGGGATGGCATTGCCGATAATGCCGATCGGGATTTCTTTCGTCCGCTGCACAAGCATCGCTGCGATAATGTTTGGCGACGGCATAGTGCCATAGAAATTCGCGTGATGTTCGTTGACAGCAATCGCGTCGAAACCGAATTGTTCAGCGGCGGCGAGTTGGTCGAGGTATTCGTTGTACAGCGAGTGGCCGCGATGTGGGTCATAATACTTATTCGACAACGACACCCAGGTTGACTGGATTTCAGACGCCGGCGGAATATACGGGTAGGGCATCAAGTGAAAGAAATAAAAACGCAGCTTGTTCATTGTGTAGCCTCCTCGATAAAAACCGTCAGAATAGCAGCGAGTTCACGCGGCCGTTCCAAAAGCGGTTCGTGGCCGGTGCCCGCGATGCGGATCAGTCGGCAGTTAGGTAATACTGCGGCAAATTTATCCGACATGGCGTTAGGGACGAGGCGGTCTTCTTCAGCCCCAATTACCTGGGTTGGACAGGTCAGTCGCTGTAGGCGGTGTTCGAGCTTGAGGTTGTAGCGCGGTGCCCACATGAGGCGCGCCGCGGCAGAGGATTCACTATACATATGAATGCCTTCATCGAAATCCTCCCCGTCCGGTAACCATGCCTGCATCACGTCCTTGTCCTTGAATAGACGGTCCATGACTTCGGGGGGGGAGAGCTGAAAAATGTCGACTCCAGGATCGTCTTCAAGACGCAGTCCAACCGGTGTGATGAGCGAGAGCGATTTGAGCCGGCGCGGATAAAACGAAGCAAACTCGGCGGCTGCCCAGCCACCCATCGAAAAACCAATGAGGTGGATTTGGGAGAGTTCAAGCTGCTCGAACAACTGGTCATAGAGGATGGTGAGATCATCGAAACCGCGTACCCACTGCGGCAGCGGAGTTTCACCAAAACCGGGGCACTCAGGGGCAACGAAGTCCAGTTTTTCTGCAAGCATGGCATAGAACGGAAGCCACATGCGTGTGAAGCCGGCCCCGTGAAACAAAACCGTAGCTTCGCCCGCCCCCTCGCGGCGATACGCGATCGGAAGGCCAAGCACTTCTTCAAAATAGGGCTCGGTATAATGCTTCTGCGGTCTTGGTATGTCGATTTTCTCGACGACGTCGATATAACTCATGCGCGTGAATCCTCCTAAGAACGCTCTGCATCTAACCTCACGCTACGTGAGTTCATGTCTTCGAGCGCGATCCGGTAGAGCTTCGCCACGTTGTGGCAGACGATCTGTCCATACCGTGGTATGACCCTCACTGTTTTCTTTAGTTGTCAAACATGACGAGCGCAAGGTTGTGGCCTCAATTCCATGCTTACGGAGGCGGAGCTGCTTGTCCAACGATATGTACAGGAGTACAACGGCTCCGAGAGCAGGCTCCGACCTGTGATGAAGCTGAACTACGTACGCGAGTTGTGACACAGCAAAGGTCTAGGGGCCTATCGCACGCGAAAGCGGCGCTTCGATCTGGATGCTGAGCATTTGGAAGACCTCGCTGTCATGAATGTAGGGGGCAACGCGTATGCCTGCGTTAACCGATTTGAGGAACCAAGCATGCATCGTCGGCATCGGCGAAACAGACTACACGCGCGGTACGCCTAAGAGCGCGCTCGAACTCGCCCTGGACGCGTCGCTGGGCGCGATCGAGGATGCCGGCATACAGCCTGGAGACATCGACGCGGTGGTTCTCATAAACAGGGGGAAGGGGCGGCTCAAGGCGCCTTCCCTGCGGGAGGTGGCGCCGTGGCTCTCACCGATGAGTCAGTAGGTCGGATTAGCGAAGCGTAATCCGACACTCCTCCCCGCCCCCGCCATGTCGGCTTACGCCTACGGCTAAGCCGACATGGCGGGCTGGTGGAAGCCAAGAAGCCGGTCTGACTCAGGCGCAGGTCGCAGCGCGCGTACGAACAAAGCCAATGCCACCTTGCTGTACCGTATCGAAGCTATTTGCCACTCTGCGGGTTTTGAGTCACCGACGATCTGTACACCCCAGCAACTAATGGAGGGCTAAAATTATGTGGCGCTATCCAATTGTAGAAGAAGTCCGGTTCTACTGTGAGGCATACTCTGCCCAATTCAACTATAATCTGAAGGCGATTTACCAGGATTTACGTGAACGGCAGAAGAAAAGCGGCCGGAAAATCTTCTCATTACCTCTCAAACGTGTACAAAAGAGAGTATCTGAAAGCCAACCTGCTTCCTAATCGGACGGCTACAATCTGATTGCGTCCTGCTACGCAGTCTGCAACGGCTGAGCGGGGACCGTTACTTTTTGACCGATGGCTGACAAACGCAAACCGTAAACATCCCCTGGTCCCGCAATCTCGAAATCGCAACCCAATGATGATTTCACGCTAACTCCGGCGCTCTACTACGACGCGATTCACTACTACGATTCTGCGCGCATTGCTGATGCATCAGGAGATACCTATACCTGTGACCGCTTCAAACGTTCGTCTCTGCTCGCCGCCTTCAGTTTTTTCGAGGCTCAACTTAACCAAATTGCCTTTGCATATGCCGACACTCATCGAGACCGTATTGGGCAAATCGAGATCGATATTCTTGAGGAGATGGAAACTGTCATGGATGATCGAGGTGATATCATCCGCAAAAACAAGTTCTACAGAACAGAATCCCGATTTTTATTTCTTGCGTATTTTCTAACCGGTCAAGACTTTGACCGTAGTGGTAAACTATGGCAGCAATTTCAGGTTGCCAGGAAATTACGTGACCGTTGGACGCACCCAAAACCACCCTTTGACACTTGGTCGCTCTCCCTTTCCGATGTCTATTCAGCGATAACTGTCACCCGTGATCTATTCATCGAGCTGTCAGAAATGATGGATGCCGATCCACCGCTATGGTTGAAACCTGTAGACGATGTACTCGACGAAATACACCGCGAGGCCGGATGAATCGTGATATCAAAATGGAATGCCCCGAAGCGGCAAAGCGGTGCGGATTTGAAATATGAACTGAGGATTGGGGGATGTAGTCAGTAGGTCGGATTAGCGAAGCGTAATCCGACACTCCTCCCAGTCCCCGCCATGTCGGCTTACGCCTACGGCTAAGCCGACCTACCAGGCTCAGGGCCAACAGGAAGCCGTCTGTGCTAAGCGTAGCCCGGCAGGGCAGAGTCGAAGCATGGAGGCCGGATCAAGTCCGGCATGACGAAGGCGTACTGGTACAGCTACAACTTATCGTGAAACGCCCGAGTGAGGCAACAATCCGTTAGCCGGAGAGGCGCAAAGAATTTATTCGTCCGTCACGCAGCCTTCGGAGGCATTTTTCACGCTCTTGATATATTTGTACAGCGTCCCGCGCGTCGCCTTGTACGGCGGCATGGTCCACTGTGCCTGACGGCGTGCCATTTCCTCGTCACTGACGGCAACCTCAAGGCTGTTTTGCTCCGCATCAATGGTGATGATGTCGCCGTCCTGAATCAGGCCGATCGGGCCGCCTTCCTGAGCTTCGGGGACGATATGACCGATGAGGAAACCGTGCGAGCCGCCGGAAAAACGTCCATCGGTCAAGAGCGCGACACCCCCACCCAGACCGGCACCCACCAGGGCTGACGTGGGGGTCAACATTTCCGGCATACCCGGTCCGCCTTTCGGACCCTCGTAGCGAATGACCACGACATCGCCGTGTTTGATCTCCTGGCGTTCGAGCGCGTGCAGCATGTCCTCTTCCGAGTCGAAGACCTTGGCCGGTCCAGTGAAAACCAAACCTTCTTTCCCGGTAATTTTACCCACCGCCCCACCTGGTGCGAGATTGCCCTTGAGAATACAAATATGCCCCGTCTCTTTAATCGGACGTTCGAGCGGTTGAATAATGTCCTGTTCTTCCGGGAGGCCAGGAAGATCCCGCAGATTTTCGGCCAGGGTCTTGCCCGTCACCGTCAGGCAGTCACCATGCAGCAGCCCTTTGTCCAGGAGATACTGCATCACTGCCGGAGTGCCGCCGATATTATGCAGATCTTCCATCATGTACTTGCCGCTGGGCTTGAGGTCGGCCACATACGGCACACGGTCACTCACCGCCTGGAAGTCGTCGAT
The DNA here is from genome assembly GCA_963664395.2 of Binatia bacterium. Lineage (GTDB taxonomy): Bacteria > Desulfobacterota > Binatia > Bin18 > Bin18 > Bin18. Next base: position 3,142,584 of record OY761159.2, read on the forward strand.
GGTGAGTGCCACGTCAACAGCGCGAGCCATAGCGATCAGATGCAGCACGGCGTTGGTGGAGCCGCCTAGCGCCATGACCATGGTCATGGCGTTTTCGAACGCTTGACGGGTCATGATATCGCGCGGTTTGATATCCTGCTCCAGCAAGGCGCGCATCGCCTGTCCAGCCCGGAGGCTCTCGTCGAGCTTGCCGGGGTCGGTGGCCGGCGTCGAGGAGCTGAACGGCAGGCTCATGCCCAGCGCTTCAATGGCTGAGGCCATGGTGTTGGCGGTGTACATGCCGCCACACGCCCCGGCGCCGGGGCAGGCATGGCGGACGACATCCTGGCGCTCGGCGTCGGTGATGGTTTTGGCAATATACTGGCCATAGCACTGGAACGCCGACACGATATCGAGCGTCTTACCGCCGCTGTGACCGGGGCGGATGGTGCCGCCGTAGATCATCAAGGCCGGGCGATTCACACGTCCCATCGCCATGATGACGCCGGGCATATTTTTGTCGCAGCCGGGGATGGTGATGAGGCCGTCATACCATTGCGCACCCATAACGGTTTCGATGGAGTCGGCGATGAGGTCGCGCGATTGCAGCGAGAAGCTCATGCCGCTTGTGCCCATAGAAATGCCGTCGGACACCCCAATCGTGTTGAAACGCATCCCGACCATGTCGGCGGCAACCACGCCCTCTTTGACCTTCGTGGCGATGTCGCCCAGGTGCATGTTGCACGGATTGCCGTCGAACCACACGCTGGCGATACCGACTTGGGCGCTCTGCATATCGGCTTCGGTCAGCCCCGTGGCGTACAGCATAGCCTGAGACGCCCCCTGCGACTTGGGCTGGGTGATGTGGGCGCTGGTACGATTCAGTTGTGTGTCAGCCATGATAATTCCTCACGAAAAACCGCTCGGGGCGCGCAGGATAAAAATGACGGCCACTCATGACGGGACGGGCGACCTCGCAGACGACAAGGTCGCCCGGCGGCATCCAGGCACGTCCTGCGGCGCGTGCCAGCACTTTTTCCGTCATTGTCAACAGCCTACTATTCTCCCTCAACGCCGATCAAAAGAGTGTTTTAGTGGAGTGACGACGCAGTCTACTGAGAAGCCCCAGAGCTGTCAACGTATACTGCGAGATGGAGCGATGCTGGGCCAGAGCGAAGCATCCCACCAACATGCCCTGGAGGAACGTGAGGCGCAGCTGCTCCTCGTTTTTGTTGCCCAAACGCGCTACCCTGGGCCGATCTTTTACGCGGCAAGCCTGCATGGAAGCTTCGATGTGAGGAGCCCGTCCAGGTATTCTGTGACGGCTGATCAAACAACACGCAGCCCAAGGGAGCAACACATGACCATCGACCAACACAACGATTTGGAAGCGATCCGCCAGCTCAAAGCGCTCTCGGAAGACGGCAACCCACAGCTTGGTACTGTCCTGAAGATTGCCAAGGCGTTGGGGTTGGAGTTCAGGGTCAAGCCGGCCGCGTAGCACGGGTTGCTTAAGGATGAGAAAGTAGGATCGTGTATGAGAAAAGCATATGGATGTAGATGCCTGGCAGTATATAAATCTATATGCATGTGCAGGCAGGATAATTATAGTTAGGTGGCATACCTCCGCTAGGTGGAGTCGTAGTCATCCGCATCTAAAGCGACAGACAAATATGGCGAGAGTACCGGAGGAGAACCCATGCACATATTAGCCATCATATGGCATCCCAATGCCCGTTGGCACGCTTTGAGTGAAGTTGACAAACTCGCGTATCTGAAATCGCTGGACGTCTATATAAACGCTGGGCGTGCAGGCGGCGCGGTCGTTTTGGGCTGGAGTAAGATTGACCAAACTCTACCGAAAGCTCCCGAAAAGGGGTTCGTCGGAGTTTTTGGGCTGAGCAGCGCTGAACAAGTTCACGAATTTGAGAAAGTTGTCGTAGAAGCCGAGTGGTACGAGTACTTTGATTCTGCGAATATCAGCATTGATCTACTTGGTGCAACCGAACCAGAGCCGCACAAGATTTATGCCAGGCTGCTGAACGTATCGCTAGGATAACGGTAAAGATTGTGTCTAGAAGCTATCTCATAAATAGGAGAGCCGCCACTTTTGCCTAGGATCGGCGGCCTATAGAGCACCCGTCAGACATTTATGAGATAGCTTCTAGCAGATGTGGGATCACGAGTGTGATCGAGACTGACTATCTTATCGTCGGAGCCGGGGCTTCCGGTATGGCGTTTGCTGACGCGCTCATCGCTGAATGTGATGCTGACGTCGTGATGGTCGATCGGCGCCACTGTCCGGGCGGCCATTGGAACGATGCTTACCCGTTCGTGCGCATTCACCACGCCTCGGCCTGCTACGGGGTCAACTCGCGGATGCTGGGCACGGATTCGATCGACCAAACCGGCCCGAACGCAGGATTCTATGAGCGCTCGACGGCTCTTGATCGCTGGCAGGCCAACGCCAAACAGGCGTTAAAAAATGCCGAACGGCTGCTGGCTGAAGCGTCGTCGCCGGGCTGAATCGCGGCCGATAACCGTGCAGTCGGATCGGAGTGCGGTCCCGGGGCGTGTCGGCCAATACGCTTCATGCCATGCTGAATGACGCCAAGCGTATTGAGGACGCCAAGCGCAGGGATGATACAGTCAATAATGACGAGAGAGGAGCCCAAACGTGAAAAAATTGATGCATCTGAATGGTTTTGTGATGTTTGGCCCAATGAATCATTCTGTGGGCTCATGGTTGCATCCTGACAGCCAGGTCGCCGCCTCGTTTGCGAAACCTGAAATCTGGCAGGACATGGCGCGGACGCTGGAACGCGGCAAGTTCGATGCAATCTTTTTTGCCGATACCTTAGCCGCATTCGGGAATTACCGTAACCGGATGGACGAAGCGCTCACCCATGCTATCCAGTTTCCCATGCACGATCCGACCTTGGTCATCCCGATGCTGGCGGCGGTGACCGAGAGGCTCGGTTACGCGGTGACACTTTCCCTGACCTACTACCAGCCGTACATGGCGGTGCGCAAATTGAGCACGCTTGATCATCTGACCAAAGGGCGGATTGGATGGAACATCGTCACCTCCGCCCACGTGGCCGAGGCCGTGAACCTTGGAATGGAAAAAATGGTCCCGCACACCGAGCGCTATGAGCGTGCAGACGAATACATGGAGGTCTGCCACAAACTGTGGAACAGCTGGGAGCCAGACGCGGTAGTAGCGGACAAGAAGACGGGGGTGTTTGTTGATGCAAGCAAAGTCCACCCGATCAATCACAAAGGCAAATGGTTTTCATGCCCCGGTATTTCGGCGGTTGAACCCTCGCCGCAGGGGCACCCCGTACTTTTTCAGGCGGGCGCGTCAGATGCAGGTCGTGACTTTTGCGCCAAGCATGCGGAGGCGGCATTTGGTGTGCAGCTCACCACGCGTGCATTGAAGTCTTTTGCCGACGATATGCGGGGAAGGTTAAAGAAAAACGGCAGAGATCCATCCCGCCTCAAGTACATCTGGGGCATTCAGACTATCCTGGGTGGGACCGAAGCAGAGGCGAGGCGCAGGCATCAAGAGTTTAATGCATTGGTCCCGTATGAAGGCGGCCTCGCGCTCCTTTCCGGGCACTCCAACCATGATTTGTCGCAGTACGATCTTGATGAGCCGATTGAAGACATCGAGGTCGAAGGCATCCAAGGCTTATTGGATATTTTTACCAAGATGTATCAGGCCGGCGACTTAGGAAAAGACAAACTGACCATGCGCGAAGTCGGGAAAATCTACGGTGCAACGATTGGCTGCCCGCAAATTGTCGGGACGCCTGAACAAGTCGCTGACCAGATGGAAGCCATACTCGATGAAACCGGTGGCGACGGCTTTAACATCACACCGACAGTCATGCCGAACAACCTCAAAGAATTCGTTGACGAGGTCGTACCTGTATTGCAAAAGCGCGGGCGGCACCGGCGCGAATACACCGGCGACACACTACGCGACCATCTCAATCAGGACGTCTGTGGGTAAGCAGGCCGAAGCCTGTTGCCCGCTGTCGCCGAGGGTGGGACACGCTTTGATGAGCGCGGTCTGGAGCTCGGCCCGTGTTAAATAAGAGCCCCACAGTTCCCATAGGACTGGGAACAGCTGAGCCGTCTCCCCGAGTTGCTGGCAGGGTACTGTCAAATCGCGCTGAGGTCTCCCATCAACCTACCCGCCAGCGCGAACGCCATATGCGCCGCTTCAAGTCTCTACGCCAGGTCCAGCGGTTTCTCTCCGTCCATAGCCCCATCAATAATCTCTTTCGGGTGGGACGGCATCTCATGAAGGCGGCTCACTATCGACGGTTTCGAGAGCAGGCCTTTACAACGTGGCGAGAGGTGACAATGGGTCAGGCAGCGGCGTAAGAGGGGCTCTCATCTGACCTCACACTACATGATGTGCTCGCTCCGTTTCGATAACTTGACAGTACGGCGCGAAATGACCTAGGACTCGAACATCAACTCAGATTCAGGGGGAGGGGAGATGAATATTCGAAACCAATTGATTTGTGCCTGGTCCGCGGTGGGGTTCGCCGTGATTTGTCTGGCCGGGTTTTTGTTCGCGAATTTCATTCCGCCGATTTCGCCGAACCTCAGCGCCGAAGAAGTTGCGGCGATCTATAGCGAAAACGCCCTGTCCATGCGCTTCGGGATTTTGCTGATTATGAGCAGTGCCGGGTTTATTTGTTCGTTCGCTGCGGCGCTGGCCATGCAGATGAAACGTATCGAAGGCGATCTCGTCCCCGTATTTACGTTCGCGCAACTTGGCGCTGGCTGTATCACCACGCTGGTGTTTGTGTTTGCAGGCGTGTTTTGGACGGGGGCGGCATTCCGGCCTGATCACGATCCTGAGTTGACCCGGATGCTGAACGATCTTGGTTGGATCACGATGTTAATGACCTTCGCGCCGTTCATAATCCAGAACATTGCCCTCGGCCTGTGTATCTTGAGTGATAAGCAGGCGGAGCCGGTATTCCCGCGTTGGGTCGGTTACTACAATCTATGGGTGGCGGTGCTGTTTGTTCCTGGCGGGCTTTTAACCTTTTTCAAGACGGGGCCTTTCGCGTGGGATGGCTTGTTTGTCTGGTGGGTACCGTTTGCGGTCTTTTTTACCTGGTATCTCGCGATGTTCTACATCCTTCTGGGCGCGATAAAACGGCAGGCGCAATCTGAACCGGCGGTGGCCGCCTAGAAAGACGAATCACCAATGTCTTCAACTGACGAGCTGCCGGACTCGGTCGAGCCGCACCTGCCTGGCGAAACCGGCGTTTGGATGTTCATCATCGGTGACGTCCTGGTCTTTTCGCTGTTGTTCGCGGTATTTGTCTACGATCGATCGCAAGAAGTCGCGTTATTCGTCGAACAGCAGCAACTGCTCAACCAAACCTTCGGGCTCGTCAACACCTTGCTCTTGTTGACGAGTTCTTGGTTCGTCGTACTCGCCGTTCTCGGCGCTCGGACAGGCCAGCTTTCGCGGGCCCGCGGCTGTTTCGTGTTGGCAACCCTTGGCGGTATTGGTTTCGTCGTCCTCAAATATTTTGAATGGAGCGAAAAGCTTGCCGCCGGTTTGACTATAGAAACGAATAATTTCTTTATGTACTACTACCTGATGACTGGTATCCACCTGATGCACATGGTGATTGGGATTGGTGTTCTGGTTTTCCTCTGGCACTCCGTGCGCGATGCGGAATTTGATGCTCAAGGCGTGGGCGTGCTCGAAAGCGGGGCGTGTTATTGGCACCTCGTGGACATCTTGTGGATCGCGCTTTTCGCGCTGCTGTATCTGATGCGGTGACGCATGGCAGTTTCGCTTCAATCCAGAGTGACCGTTATTTGGGCCGGCTTGATAGTGGCGACGGGATTGTCGTGGCAGTTTGGGCATGGATTCGGTTTTGGGGAGAAATTTCACTACGCGACCGTCGCCATTTTGATTATCACCTTTGTCAAAATCCGTTTCGTCTTTCTTGATTTCATGGAACTCAGAACGGCGCCATGGCCACTGCGAATGGCGTTTGAAGTGTGGGCCATCTCGCTCTGTGTCACCCTCATTGGACTGTATTGGTTAGGGGTGTAGTGCAGGGTTTCTTCCAATCACCGATACATCTGAACCACTAAAAGAACAAACTAAAGTAATGCCGAAGACTTCTTAGATGGGGACAGTAACATGTTAATAACAAATCCTGGCGGTGAAATCGCCGTCGTTCATACACTCACTTTCGAGGACGCAGAGCAGCGACGGCAGTTTCACGAGTATGCAAATACGCCCGATGGATTACCTGTGGCGCGTGAAGCGCCTGGGAACCTGTTCGTGAGTCCATATGATGCCTGTCATAACGAGCGCACAACGTATATGTTCAGTCGCTGGGAAAGCGAGGAAGCTTGGGACGCCTATTCGCAGCACAGAAAAGACATTTCTCCCGATTGGTTCCTGCCGATGATGGAACCCCAGCATATTTTGCGTTTACGCGAGCTAGACTCTAGTCCAACAATAAACAGCACCCAGGCACCCTTGTATGGCGCGCCCCCGGGCAGCGTCTGCAATTTTCACATCTGGCAATTTGACAACGCCGAATTTAGAGATGAGGTCAACGAGTTTTGGGGAATGGAACCGGGTCTTCCGTCATCTGTGGCATATCCCGGAAATATCGTTGTCTCGGCATTTGAAGCCATTGATAGAGAAAATCAACTCGTTGTCGTGAGCGCATGGGAAAGCGAAGAAATTTTTAAGGCTTACCGGCAAATGAGAAGAGACACAGCGCCTCCTATTGTCCAACCCTTTCTGGTAGACGAAGTAATGGTTCAGGCAACGGTTGTGGATTCGGATCAGAGGGCGCGCATTTAAAGCCAGAAAAGGTGTCAGGTTTATTTCTGGTCCCCTATTTCCCGACTTTGCCTGCGCGTGGTAAGTCGCTCGAAGTGCTACATCCCGTTCATGCTACGCACCGGCTTTCCGTCGGGTATTGTCAAGTTGTGGGCCTCTTGTGAAGCATCGCGGTGATATGGCAGTAGTCACGGCGTGCTCACCCGTACCACAGGTCTCTATGCTGCTGACAGTCCGGCCATTCCACCGCCAATCACTATAACTTTCACACGATTCCTCACTTTTCGGTTGCTATCGTACCCACAATCAACGCCAGCTCGAGAATCAGGGAGAACCTTCTGCCGGCTTAGCCATTTGCTGCATGAGAGTAGGAGGTCCCTCGCTGAGTCGCGCCTCGCCTGTCGGGACAAATGCGCCGCCGATCTTACCGAGGAGAATCTGCGCGTTCATTTCTGCGCCCTCCTTCCCGGCCTCTTTAATCGCAGGGAACTGGGCCATCAAGATGTCGGCAGCGCTGTGGTAGACGTGCGACGGGTCTCCGCGCCAAGCCGGTAGCGCTGCGAGCTGCTCCTCGCTGAGGTCCTTTACGAAATGCCGCGCTTGCAGGGGCATTAACTCCGCATTGTCCAAGCCCTCGAACTCCTTGTAATTCATGACCTGCGTCACCACTAATTTCTTGGCGTAGGCGGGATGGTCGGCGAACAAAACACTCCAACAGTCCGTGCAATAAAAGCGAGTGGTGTCGGCGTTTTCGAAATTCAGAAAGGCCCCAAGCTTATCCTCGCCCGTCACGATCTTGAACTCATTTGGGAACCAACTGGTATCCAAACACTGATGGATCGGAAGGGAAGGCCCCCCGCGCTTGTTCGCGTACCACAAGGCCGCAGTGCAATCGTGGCAGCAACACTCAAGCCGGAACAAATCGTTTTTGGTGAAGAACTCAATTTGCACGGTTGTACACTTACAAGTAATAGTCGCCATATGTCAGTGTCCGGTACGCAAGATTGTTGGCAACAAGGCTACTCGCCCAAAAGAGGAAGTCAAGTTAAGTGAGTCACTACAGACAAAATCTAGTGTATGTGCGGCGCGATGTGCGAGGTAAAAAGATCGAGCGATCTTTGGCTTTCCTCCGGACTCAATGAGCCCCATGCGAACGAACCGACGAAATAATTGATCCCACTCTCCGAGACCAACTTAATTGCCGTCTTACTGACCTTAGCTGGACACAACAAACTCCACTAAAACCCGACACTCAATCGATTCGCGCGCGGGTGTGGCAGCATCCGAGGCGGCGAGGCGAAAAGAAGTATGGGCGGTATTTGGCGGACATTGTTCGGCGGTGCACGCTCCGAGTTCGGCTGAAGAGTCGAACACCTTAAAAATGAAAGCCTCGTTGTGGCGCATTTCGCTATAGTAGATCCAACGCTGCTCGGGATTTCTGACAACAGTGACCACTTCCCCGACTCGGTCGGGATAAATATAGAGACTGTTGAGGAAGTCCTCCGGACGGGCAGATTGGGCATCGAGTACCGCGAGTGGGTAATCCAAGACTGGGTAGTCCTTGCGGAAATGCCGCCAGGCATTAAATATCCCAAACCGTCCGGACGCTATTTTTTCCGCCTCGTGCTCCGTTAATGGCGGTTTGGGCAAGGTCAAACTACCGCCCGCCTCTTTCGCTTTAGACAATAGGCGCACCCGATTTTTCGCCGAAGCACTCGTGTTGTCGTTATGCGCCGTACTCGCATAGCCGCCGACGTTCTCGCCGTTGGTCTCTTTTTCTCCTTTGGCTTTTCGGACCCTTGAGCGAATCGTGTGGTCGAAAACAATCGCGCGTTTCACCGCATCGGCACCGCCAAGCGCTTCAGTCACGAGGCGACTCATTTCAGGGTAATACGTATGCACGATCTTCTCGGAGTCCAAGCCATCGTTGTGTAAATCGAGGGCTGTGTCGAAATCCCCGGCCAGGCAATAGCCATTTCTCATTAACGCTGGGGGCTTTGACAACGTCCGGCCGTCGTGCACCCCAACGGGAAACGGTTTTGATTCACCATTTTTGCGCCGCGTCACCCCGGCCGGCAGTTGTTTAAAACTGTTGTCATACGTGTAGCGCTGGCTGCCATCCGAGTTCGGGATTGCATAATGAATCTGTGCTGTCGTTATCATTGCACGCCTCAAAAATTTATTCTCACCAAGAAATGATTACACGACTATAGGCCACCTGCCTGCCGGCGGCGATTTTTTAGGTGATGCATTGTTTCTTCCCTGTGAAAGATATTGTCAAGTTGTTGGCCCTTTGTGAAGGATAGCAGTGAAGTGCACCAAGTCATGGCATGTCCTCACCTACCACAAGTCAGTACAAGAATCAGCCGTATCACCGCTTCGGCCTCAGCTTATGCCAGCGCTTCCAATAACGCCTTCGCCTTTCGACTTGTGACACACCCGCCAACCTGCTAGGGCCGTAGGCAAAAGGAGGATTCTATTATGCCGGTTTCAACTCCCTTTACGGGTGGGTGCGCGTGTGGCGCGATTCGGTATGCATGTTCGGCTGAGCCTATGATGTCTCTCAATTGTCACTGTCGTGACTGCCAACGCGCCACGGGCAGCGCGTACAATACCGTAGTTGGTGTTCCTGCCGCCAAGGTGCAGTTCACCCAAGGGAGTCCCCAATACTATGAGACGTCTGGGGAGCGCGGGACCTCGGTCCGCCATGGCTTCTGTCCGACGTGTGGCTCTCCGCTGGTCGCCCTCCCGTCGGCGTATCCCGCCATGATGTCCCTCCACGCCAGTAGCTTGGATGATCCTAGTTGGGTTCGGCCTGCCGCCGACATTTGGACGGCCAGTGCCCAACCGTGGGATGCGATGAATCCCGCGATTCCAAAGTTTGAGACCCAGCCAACAGAGGAGGAATTTCAGGCCATCCTAGCCCCACGGAGTTAATCACCGCCTGTGCAAGCAGACGCAGCAGGAGCTGCGTCTGCTTGTCTTCTTAGAAGAAGATAAAGGATCGGACCACGACGTTCCTGCGGCAGGAGGCGTCGTCGGGCGCGGTTGGGTCGATGCAGGCAGAGTGGAAAGACCAGCGCGAGACGGAGCCGTCGGTGACCGAGTCGTAGCACTTGAGCATCGAGACCTCGGTGGGCTTCTGCTCGGGAAGCCAGTACCACTCGTGGTTGGGGCGGTAGGTGAAGCGGGTGGTCTCGCCGACGCGGTCGTCGTAGATACGGTAGTTGTTGATGTACGGCTGGTCGGCGAAAGAGGGCCAGGCGCACAGCACGAAGGGGTTCTGGCGCACGGTCTCCATCGGCTTGGCGAGGTTGATCGACATGAACCGCCGCGACATCTTGGCGTCGGCCTCGGCCTCCGTGTAGTGCTGCGTGCGCCCGAAGTTGCGCAGGTTCTTCGTGAGCAGCTCGCGGCAGCGCACGCGGCCGCTGTTGTCATTCAGGTCGTTGTGCACGATATTGGCGTAGAAGGTGTTGACCCCAGGATTCTTGTTGTCCTGATCCTCCTTGACATCGCCCTTGTAATCCTTGTCAAACACGTCGTGGTTGTACACGAGCGCATCGGTCGCACCGGGGAAGAAATCGAGCAGGAGTTTCTCTATCTCCGGGTAGAACACGCGCTCCACCTCGGTCGCGTCGTAGAAATTTTGGCACTTCGATTCGCAGTGGGCGAGCGAGACGCCGAGCTTGTCCATGCACTCGGAGCTCGTGGGCGAGAGACCGGGATGGTACTCCTGCATGCGTCGCGCGTCGCGCAGGATTTGCGGAAAATAGAGACCTCGCCGCCCGATCTCCTGCTCTTCCTTGCGAAACATTTTTACCTCGGCCGCGTGCGCCGGGTCCCGCCAGATGGCGTTGGACGAGACGATGGAGTAGGACGGCTGTTCGTGGACAGTGTAGCGTAGCGGAAGTGCGACGCCGCCCTCAGGAGCCTCGATGTTGCTCGACCGAATATATTCCAGGCACTCTGCGTAGCTACGAAAGCCGAGGCCCCACCTGGTCTCGATCGGGCCGGGAGGGGCGTTCTCGATCATGTCGATGACCGCTTGCCCTTCACCCTCGGCAACCTGGCGGAGCGCCGCCTCCATTGCCGCAGCAGTTCCCGCATCCCCGCCCCGGTCGAACGACATATAGGATAAACCACCGTTCGCCGCGATGGGTGGCGGCTGCCCTACTGTGAGTTGGAGGGGAGGCACATAGGCCGACGAAACGCTCTCCGTAATCCCCACAATGTTGTTCTCGATGGTCTTGACCCGGTCCATAGCATGCCTCCCAGTTAAAGATGCCAAATCGTGGCACACAGGGTTTGTCTTGGCAAGAGCCTATATTGCCTGGTCTTCAGATGTTGCTCCATTCCCCTGTCAACGGCCATCGTCGTCTCGTTCGTTTCCCCGGCGGCGTCACCGCAGCGTCAGCAAATAGAGCGGGCAATATCGCTTGCGTGACTCGAGTCTCGGAAGTGAGGCAGCTTAGTCCAAGGCGTAGATCGTGCCTGTGATTGACCGCGTCGCTAAATCCCACACTTCGACGAAGAAAAAGCAATTCCCGTCTGTAGCCATGTTAATCGCCTTCACTTCCCACTGGTGGTGCCCACTCTTGCGCCATACCCCCGTGACGACTTGGGGCACCACGCTGCCATCCGGGCGAAAATCTTGGACCCGGCCCGTCAGTGGGCCCGTCTCCCCGGCCGCATCCACCGCCGGGCCGAACGTTGCCGTATACATATACGTGCCGAACGACCCGGCGTCTCCCTCGGCATTCATAACGGAGCCTTCCGCCGTTATCGTTGCTGACGTGACCTTCCCCGTGTAATCCGCAACCTTCTCCCCAATTGGACCCATCGCTCTGCTCCTTTTCTCTGCCGGTCGTCCCAGGGAGAGCCTGCGGCCCCTCCGCTGGCTCTCCCTGGGAGGATTGATCAACCCCTTATACCCCCCTACATCGTCGTGTCTGTGTAAGCTACCGCAAATTGTACCTGGGAGCCGTCTCCCGTAGGCTAGAGCGCCGGATAGACGAGCAACAGAATACGTCCATCCTATTGTAATCAGGATAGTCGAGGACCGTCTTCAGGAAAGATCGGATTCCTGGTATGGGTGCGTCGATAGCATCCCAAAGGGGAAAACACGTGGCAGGACGATTGGATGGAAAGGGCGCTCTTGTGACCGGAGGTGCATCGGGTATTGGCCAGGCGACAGCACTCATCTTTGCGCGCGAAGGCGCAAAAGTGGTGGTGGCTGATGTCGCGGTCGAGGGTGGAGAGGGGACGGTCCGGCAAATTCAAGCCGCGGGCGGGGAAGCCATTTTTGTCCAAACCGATGTCTCACAAGCGGCCGCCGTTGAAGCCCTGGTGAACAAGGCGGTCGAAACGTATGGCCGCCTCGACTGTGCGTTTAATAATGCGGGAATTAGCGGCGCGGTGAAGACGACGACTGAGTGCACGGAAGAAGAGTTTGACCGCACGATTGCCGTCAACCTGACTGGGGTGTGGTTGTGCATGAAGTATGAAATTCCACAGATGCTCAGCCAAGGGGGCGGTTCGATTGTGAATACCGCCTCGGCCGCAGATAGCGCTGCCGATCACCTACAGACCTGAGCCTCCGGGTTTCGTGGAGAAAAGGCGATTTGCCCCTCGTCCAATCCAGGGTAAGTTAGCGTCTCACTGATCGGCGCAGAAGAAACCTCACAGATGGACACATCGGCCCTGGAGTGATGTATGCCTAGACCGCTGTTGTTTGCGGCGTTCGTCATGAACACCGCGTCTCACATCCTGCATGGCGTGTGGCGCCGACCGGATGCCCGTCAGATCGAATTTAACTCCCTGGAGCTGTGGGTCAACCGGTCGAAGGAACGGTACTGTCCTAATTAGGCCGCTTGAGGCTTTTAAGCAGATGGAAAATCAAAGACTTAGCCTGACAAATGAGTTCAAATTAGGACAGTACCGAAGGAACTGGAGGTTTGACTTTCAGAAGCCAAAGAGCCTATACTCCCTGCACGAATTCTCTGACAATTCGCTGACGAAAAGGAGGATGTCCCATGGCACACACCACAGCGTTTGATCCGCACAGGAAAACCGATTGGCGCATTGATCCCGCAAACGTCGCGCTTCTCATTATCGATATGGAGAACGACGTCCTGCTACCTGGAGCGCACAGCGAGGTACCGGCCGCTCGTGAGATCGTCCCAACCATCAACCGGCTGGCTCACACGTGCCGGCAAGCGGGAGTACCGGTCATTTGGATCCGGCATGTTGAACGGAAAGACGGCAGCGATGCCGGCCTGATGTGGGATTTTCTGCCGCCCATGATCGAAGGGACGACAGGGGTCGAGCTCTACGCCGAGCTTGACGTCCAGCCTGAAGATCATCAGGTCCAAAAGTGTCGCTGGAGCGCGCTCATTCCTGGCTCGTCTAACCTTGAGGGCCTCTTGCGAGGTCTCAAAAGGGAAAGTCTGATTATCACCGGGGTTGCTACCAATATCTGTTGTGAGTCCACCGCACGGGACGCTGCGATGCTGGACTATAAGGTGTTTTTTGTCAGCGACGCCAACGCCACCTATTCGCAACAGGCCCATGAGGCAAGCCTCGAAATTCTGCGTCTGGCCTTCTGCCGGGTGCTCACGAGCGATGAAGTGATCGCTGAGCTCGAAGTGCCAGACAGCCTGCGGGCGACTGCCTAAAGACGAGCGCTCGCCACAAGGGGAGGAGACTGATGCGTGTGCTGCTACTCGGAGGCGCGGGCACCCAAGGCTCTCGGGTTGCCAAGCTTTTGGCCCAGGAAAACAGTATTACTGAACTTGTTGTCTCAGATTTGGACGGTGAGCGGGCCAAGCGGGTTGCTCAAGAGGTTGGGGCGAGCGCAGGTCTCGGTCTGGACATTCGTGATCATACGGCCCTCTTGGCGGCCGCGCGCAACACAGATCTCATCGGCAACTTTGCCGGCCCGTATTCCGATACGGGTCTGCCCGGTATGCGCGCTGCTGTAGAGGCGGGAGTCCACTATGTCGATATCAACGATGATCTCAACGTAAGTGATCTGGCGGCTCAATATAGTGGAGAAGCTGAGCGGCGTGGCTGTACGCTCGTCCTGGGAATCGGAGGTTCCCCAGGACTGACGAACCTCTGGGCCCGAGCTGGGGCAGATAGGCTGGAGCGCGTAGATCGGATTGGTCTAAATTGGATTGCCAGCATCAGCGTTTTTGCCCGCGCCCTGTGGATCCATCGGATGGGTATGGCGAGCGCCTCTGTTCCTGTCTGTCGCGCTGGACAGGTCCAAGAGATCCAGGCCTGGACAGAGGAGGAAAGCTTAAATTTTCCCCCGCCGATCGGTCGGCAGACCGTACGAGTAGTAGGACATGGGGAGCCCTTGATGCTCCACGCCTCTCGTGCCCTGCTCAAGGAGCCGCAGGCAGTCGTGTGTAAGGGTGGGTATTGGGTGGAGGAGTTTAACTCACTCCTGACCTTTCTACGAGACGCGCGTTTGTGCACCACAGAACCCTTGCAAGTTGGCGAGAGTCCTATTGTCCCCTTTGATTTTATGGTGGAGTTTTTGACCTCGCGGTACTTTGTCGAGAGCCCACTATTCCAACGGATTACAGCGCTCGATGCTGCCAAGGGGACTGGATTTGGGGTCGTTGTCTATGTCGAGGGAGAGAAGCACGGTGTCCGTACCCGCTGTACGTTTCGTGGGGCTTCAGCCGATCGAAACCTGATTATCACCGGACCAGCGGTCACTGCCATCATGCTCTTAGCCGATGGGACAATTACGCAGCGAGGGGTCCTTTTCCCTGAAGCCCTGCCTTCTGAACCGGTCTTGAACTACTTGAGGAAGCGTATGACATGGGAGGAGGAAATGGAAAGCCTGGAGGATACTCAGATATCTCCCACATAAGGACAACGGCCTATCTTTGTCCCTACAACCCCTGTTCTCAGCATAGAAGCTTCTGCACACAATCAGGAGGAAAAGTCCAATGCCACTCGACAGTTTATCAGATGCTGGAATTGAGACCCGGGCGCTCTCGGCGCACCGACCAGCTATCATGGGAAAAGCCTATTAGGGTCAAGTCTTGCAATCATACACTCTGGCGCGCCTTGTAGCGCTTTAACCGCCGACTGACCGTCGAGTAGTGCACCTTAAGCTGATGGGCGATCTCTTTCAACCGATAGCCATGCTCCCGATACGCCTGCCCGATCTCCTCCGGTGTCCCCGATTTGACCACATCGGCTAACGTCAGGCGGAGGGGCTGTCGCTGCACCCGAGGAATTTCGGCGGCCGTGCCTCCTGCTGGCAACCCGGCAATAAAGGTCTCATCTCCATAATAAATCTGGCCACTGAGTTCCTGCCACGGCTGGTGCCCCACCCCCTCCGCCACAAACCGGCAATACGCCCGACGCGCCTTTCGCAAGTCCGTCCCAAACTGGCTGAGAGTCCAGGCGACATTCAGCCAAGTCGGGCGGCGCCCCAACGGCCACGTCATGGCACGATAATTACTCCAGGGCCAGTCGGCTGCTGTCTCCACCAAACCAGCTCGTACTGGGTTTAAGACCACGTACCGACACAATTCTAATAAGTGGGTATCTTTTTGCACGACGATGGCCTTGTAGCGCCCTTGAAAGACGTGACCCACCTGCCCATGGCGTCGATTGAAGCGTTGCGTGTAGACGCCTACGTATTGCGCCGTTTCTGCACGAGAATATCGAGCGTCTGCCCGTCCTGATCGACGGCGCGCCATAAGTAGTAGCGCTCCCCCCTGATCTTGATAAACAGTTCGTCGAGATGCCACGTATCTCCTGGTCGTCCGCGGCGATGTCGTAACTTCTTGGCGAAGGCTTGGCCGAATTTGAGACACCAGAGACGGACCGCTTCGTAACTGACGACCACACCCCGTTCGGCTAACAACTCCTCCACTTCGCGGAAGCTGAGACTGAAGCGATGATACAGCCAGACGGCATGGGCAATGATCTCGGGTGGAAACCGATGCTTTCGATACAGACTCGTGCTATGGGAACTCATGCCTCACTTACCGCATACGACACCGATGTCTGGCAAGCCCCTCGGTAAGTTGACAATGCCGTCCAAGATGTAATTGACAAAGTACCTTATAGGTCCATTATATGAGTTTCACTAAAGAAGATCATCCTCCATGACGCTGCAGGACGTACCAACTGGGAAAAAGGAGCTTCATACGGCAACCAACAGCACCTCTGTGTATATCCCCTCCTCTAGTCGAGGATATACGGATTCTCCAAGCGTGAGATGCGAACATAGCTCTCTATAGATCTCTCAAGCCCCGAACTGCTCTTGAAGATGAGGGTACCGTGTCCGCCATTGACATCATTAAGCGCCGGCTCAAAGAAGACCGCATCTCAGACACCCCGGAAGACATTGGGGAGAAGAAAAAGCGCCCGCGAGAGGTCGCTTTTATGGACGTGAACCTCTGCTTTCCCTGTGGCAAGTGTCCCGAGTTCTGTCCGGTGCAGTGTATTGAGTATCTTGCCCCCAATACACTGCCCGGCCGAGGGGTGCAGCCCGTTCAAGATCGCTTTCAGGAATGTATCGGATGTTACATCTGCGTGGAGGTCTGCGCCCTGCTGACCGACTATGATGCGGTGCGGATGTATGACGTGAACCTGGTAGAACAGCTGATCGGCGAGACCGTTGGCGATCGAAAACCAGACGCATACATCCCAGCTCAACCGTACGAGGAATATTTTTCTGAAGGGGAGGAAAAGAGTGTCCGACATCTGGGGGCGGGCTCTCGTATCCGGGAGAAAATGAACGCTGAAGAGCGGGCACTCTTAGAAAGCGAGCGAGTGCGATCATAACAGCAATGCATCAATAAGCCCCACAGGAACTCTGACGAGGAGATCAAGGTGGCAGCTGCCACCAATACAATCGAAGCCCTGACCAACCAGGAACGCCGCAACATCTTTCCTTAGTGAGGTGCTATACGCCCGAGGAGGTCAGGGAATTGAAGCAGATGGAGAAGGAATGGGGTTTCGCCATGTCGAAGCGGGTCCCTTGGTCCGCAGCTCGTATTACGCTGAGGGGCAGGTGCCAAAAGCGGAATCTGTCTTGGGCCAGGGAAATGCCAAGTGGTGACAATGCCTCTCTGTTCCTAGCCTCGCCGACCTCGTCAAGGAGCCTACCATGACCACCAATCGTCAGCTGACTGCCACCTGGACCTATCATAACGGCACGAAGCACTCGTGGGAGAGTATTCGCAGCGATCCGCACAGCCTCGACTGGAAAAATTATCCGCTGGCGTTTAAAATGTACGCCACTCTGGATCCGGTGCCGCTGCCTCACGAGTGGCCGCCCGTGTCGCTGCCAACCCTCTCGGCCATTGCGGGAACCAGTCCTGAACAGAACGACGAGTGCATCCCGGACCTGTTGACGCTGGCCAAGCTCTTGTTTCTTTCGGCGGGTATCACCAAACGCCGGACACACGCTGGCGGGGAGATGTACTTTCGCGCCGCAGCCTGCACCGGCGCCCTCTACCATATTGACCTCTATCTCGTGTGTGGGCAGCTCCCCGACCTGTCGGCCGGAGTCTACCATTTCGGCCCCAACGACTTCGCCCTGCGCTGCCTCCGCCCGGGGGATTATCGGCAGGTACTCATCCAAGCCAGTGGTCAGGAACCTGCGGTGGCCTGCGCCCCGGCACTGCTCGTGTGCACGAGCACGTACTGGCGCAACGCGTGGAAGTATCAAGCCCGCACCTATCGCCACTGCTTTTGGGATGCCGGGACGTTGCTGGCCAACACGCTGGCAGCGGGAGCAGGGCTGAAACTACCCATACGGATTGTTGCAGGGTTTGCTGATTCTGTAGTGAACCAACTCCTGGATCTCGATACGGACCGTGAAGTCGCCCTCGCTCTTGTGCCAGTCGGCTCTACCACGAGATCCGGCCCTGATACGCCACCGGCGATTGAACCCCTCCAGTTGCCGACCGTTCCGTCCTCAAAGACAGAAGTGGATTATCCGGCGATTCGGGTGATGCATGCCGCCTCGACCTTAACGCAGGACGAGGTCCTCTCGTGGCGGGGAGCCCTTTCCGCCCGAGCTGTTCCTCCCTGCACTGGTCGCCTGTTTCCGCTCGTGCCCCCCAGTGCCCACGAGTTCCCTGATACCGGGCTTGAGCACGTGATTCGGCACCGCGGCTCAAGTCGGGCTTTTGCCCCTGAAGCCATTACCTTGGCCCAGCTCTCAGCCATGCTGCAACAGTCGACCTGTGGCGTGCCAGCTGACTGCCTCGATCCCTTTGGGGCGACGTTTACCGCTCTCTACCTGATCGTCAATGCGGTTGATGCGCTGCCTTCAGGCAGCTACGTCTTCCACCGCGAGCAGAACGCACTGGAAGTATTGCGGGAAGGAGATTTTCGGGGCGAGGCAGGGCATTTGGGGTTAGGACAGGAGTTGCCGGCTGATGCGAGCGTCAATATTTTTTGCCTTGTCGAGCTTCCCCCTCTATTAGAGCGCTTCGGGAATCGCGGCTATCGCGCCGCCCAACTCGAATCGGCCATCATTGGGGGTAAAGTCTACCTGGCAGCGTACGGGCAACGCTTGGGGGCGACGGGCCTGACGTTTTTTGATGATGAGGTGACGCAGTTCTTCTCTCCGCACGCCGCAGGTAAGAGTGTCATGTTTCTCATGGCTGTTGGGAAGCCGGTCAAGAGGCGGCTAGAGATACAGAAATGAGCTCAGGAGCTGAGGCTCGGTGAGGAATGGAGATCTCTTAAAACAACAAGGCTGTTACTGTCGTCGTGAAGAGCTTCAAGGAGGGTAAGCGTATGATGAATGAAGACACCTTCAATATGGAAGTGCGGAAATTTCTGAAAAAGGTTGGCGTCACCTCTCAGCAGGAAATTGAGAGAGCGGTGAGGGAGGCGGTGAAAGGCGGGAGCTTGGCTGGCTCCGAGCGCCTCAAGGCGCGGATGAAGCTTGAAGTCGAAGGCGTCAATGTGGACCTGACGATTGAGGGTGAGATTGCACTCTCCTAAACAGCCGCTCCCAAGAGTGAGAGGAGGCTACCATTACAAAAGGCGAACAAGGCCGGCAGCACTTGGCGAGTGCGGCGAAAGACGCCGTGCTCTGGCTTGAACGCCACCAGGACTGCTTGATAGATCCGAACATGATCACAGATGCGCTGCGGCGACAGTGGCAAGCCCAGGCAAAGGCACTCAGGCGAGCCGTGCGGGAAGTCGACGCTACGCTTGGAACGACCTATCGACCCGCACCTCGGTCCTAGTTGGACTCCGGCAACGAAACATCGACGAACCATGTCCCGGAGAAATTGCCCGATGCACTACCTGTCTCCTCAACAGTAATGAATCTTGCACTCCTTCGGACCACAACCCCGCGCATCGTGCGCCGTAATGGCGAGACATATCAGGAAGGGGTGCTACAAGCTGCTATAGAGAGAGTCGGCCCTGCTCCGGTTTGAGCGTTTTGAACAGAGAACCACAGTCCTTCAACTTCGCTCCGCTACGTCTGGAAGCTCGTTATCTCTTCGGCTTCCCGTTTGTCAGCCTGGGTCTTTTTCAAGCGGGCTCGCTCAAACCGCTGACGATGGACGTTCCGCCAGTGAAAGGATTGGGGCGGCTGGAGCTGATGTTCTTGAGATTGTAGTGCTTGCCTTTATACGAGAACGGATCCTGGGTCCACATGCCGCGGATGACTTCAATGCCTTCTTCCAGCAGGGACGCCCGTTGTTTGCGGGGAATGCCATAGCCCTCGAACTCGGACGGCGAATAGCCTTGTCCAAAACCCATGTCAAAGCGACCATTGGAAATGATATCAACGGTTGCGGCATCTTCTCCAACGCGCACCGCATTGTGCAACGGCAGCAGCAACAGAAACGTCCCAATCCGGACCCGACTGGTCATGGTCGCCACAGCGCTGGCAATCGGCAGGAGGGACGGCGAGTAGCCATCTTCAGCAAAGTGATGTTCGGTCAACCAAACGGTATCGTAGCCGAGTTCTTCCGCTATCCGGGTTTGTTTGAGTTGCTCGGCATAAAACTGCGACCACGGTGTGCGCCACTGGGGCGGATTGCGAAACGGAAATAACAAGCCTACGTCCATGTTGTCCTCCTTGACTTGACATTATCCCAGAAGCTTTTATCAAGTCTCATCTCGTTGACCGCTTCGCCAAAGTGAATATCACAGCCGAAGAAGTCTGCGTACGGCGCCGTATCGGGCGGCGGTAGATGACGAAAGCGGACCGAAGTGAGTACGACCTGCGGCCCAAGGGTGTCTCTCATCAACGTCAGGATGCAGACCATGTTCCGTTCGACGAAGAACGGGCCACAGTCGACGCCGCCGCCGCTTTCGTTCAGGGCCAGTTCCATCATCCAGACCCAGGGCAATCTGATCCTCCGGATCACCGATTACTGGAACCCGCTCTCCTTTCAGCAGGTGGTCGGCTTGGTATAGTCAGCAATGTTCAAATTTCTTGTACGTTTCTTCACGAACAGAAAGAGAGGGCACAAGCCATGTATACCTTCGATGACCGCGCTATGCGGTGGTACCAATTAGGAGATTTCGAGCATTTCGTTTTTGCCATGCTCGATGTGGATAGCGAAAATCTCATTGTCGATTTCATTCTCAAATTTCCGCCCCACGAGCAGATATTTCTGCACCGACATTTGGCGCTCACGAACACCTTCGTCGTGCAAGGCGAGCACCGGCTCTATGAGCCTGACGGTTCGCTCCAGGAGATTCGTCCGGTGGGGAGTTATACCTCCAGCCCGCCAGGCGACCCGCATCGGGAAGGCGCGGGTGATGGCGGCGGTGTCGTCTTTTACAGCGTGCGTGGAAAGGACGGCGTTTTATTCGAGGGGCTTGATGAGAACTTCAACGTCAACGTGACGCTCAGCCTGGAGGACTTTGCCAGCGCCTACGAAGAACAGAAAAACGCCTGAAAAACGGACAAAAAGGGACTGCCACATGATCGGGGGAGAAGGAGGAGATTCTCCAGGACTAAGACGCCGAGACATTAAATGGCGTGTTGGTCATTATCATTGCGCTGGTGTTGCCGAAATTACGCTTAAGCCAATTCATGCAGCGATTCACGGCCTATGGATTTATCTATATCGCTTGGTCATTCACCGTGTTTTACTGGTTGGGCAATGCGTCCAGTAATCGGGCGCTGAGCATGGGCTACAGCCCCTTGGGTGAGGCAGACACCATCGGCCTCATCGGATTTTTGCCCGGCGTGCCGAGCGTGTTTTTAGTGATCGTGTTGTTGGCGGTTGCCGCGAAGGCGGTGTTGTCTTCCGGTCAGGACTAGCCGTTCCCCCTTCGGCCTCAGTGCACCACAGCCGGCAACGACATGATCGTCGTCGTAGGGGCAACCCCCTGTGGTTGCCCGGCGGGGGGCAGGGGTGTCCGGGGCGGGATGGTGGCCCGGCGGGGGGCGGTTGTTCTCGGGGCGGACGGAGGAGGGGAGGGCAGGCACGGGGGCCTGCCCCTACGTTGTTACGTTTTCACGGTCTGCCGTACCCCTCCTGATCTAGCGCAGCACAAAATCCTGATAGCCGTTGGCGGCGGCCTCCTGACATTCCTTGCGATATTCCGGGACGGTGTTGGCATACAGGAGGAGGGCCCGCGCCTTGCCGGGAATATTCGTCCCCATAAACCAGGACTTCGTATCGCTCAAAAGCGTCTGAGCGGCCAACTCGTTGGAGTGCTCTAGCCAGGCCTCTTCCGCCTCCGGGGTGGGCGCAATGCTCGCCACGTTCTTCTCACGCAGATGGCCGATACAATCGGCAATCCATTCCACAATCATCTCGGCGCAGACCGTGTAGTTGCAGAACGCCGTGCTGACGGCAATGAAGAAATTCGGGAAGCCGGCAGTCTGAATCCCCAGGTAGCTGCGTGGCCCGTTGGCCCATTTGTCCTTGAACGTCTGCCCGCCTTCGCCGCGAATATCGATCCGGGTCAGCGGCCCGGACACCGCGTCAAAACCGGTCGCATAGATGATGACGTCGAGTTCGTACTCGGCATCCTGGGTTTTCACGCCCTTGGGCGTGATACGTTCGATCGGGGCCTTGCGGACATCGACCAACTTCACATTGTCCCGGTTGTAGGCCTCGTAATAATGAGTCTCCAAGGGAATCCGCTTGGAACCGAACGGATGATCCTTGGGCGCCAGCATTTCGGCCACCTCGGGATCATGCACGCGCCTGCGGATTTTGTTGCGAACGAACTCGGCAAAGGTTTCATTGGCCTCCCGGTTGGTCATAATGTCGTGGAAATTTCCCAGCCATTTGGTGAACCCGGGTTGCGCCCATAACTTCTCGTAGAGTTCCAGCCGCTCTTCCTCCGAGACCTCCAGAGCCGAGCGCGGGTCGAATTCATGCTGAAAGCCGGCCGAGGATTCACGACACTGTTTATGGATTGCCGGGTAGTTGGCCTTCCAGGCGGCCTGGATCTCCGGGTTGACTTCCGAATTCCGGCACGGCGCGCAATAGTTTGGGGTGCGCTGAAAGACGGTCAGCTGACCGGCTTCCTTAGCCACGATGGGGATGAGCTGGACGGCCGTTGCGCCAGTGCCGATGACGCCGACCCGTTTGCCGGTAAAGTCTACTTTTTCCTTTGGCCAGTTGGATGTGTGAAACGACGCACCTTCAAAGCTGTCAATGCCTTCAAATGGGGGCATATACTTGGCAGACAGGATACCGACCGCGCCGACCAGAAACTGCGCCCGCGCCCGCTGCCCACCCTCAATCTGGACCTCCCAGCGATGCGCGTTCTCGTCGTAGACTGCCGAGCTGACACGAGCATTGAACTGGATGTGTGGGCGCAGGTTGAACTTGTCGGCCACAAAGTTGAGGTAGCGCTCGTTCTCGGGCTGCCCGGAAAAATGCTCCTTCCAGTCCCATTCTTGAAGTAACTCCTCCGACCACGAATACCCGTAGGTTTCACTCTCGGAATCGAAGCGACAACCTGGATAGCGGTTCCAATACCAGGTGCCGCCCACACCGTCAGCGTCCTCAAAGACGCGCACCGATAGCCCCATCTCTCTGAGCTTGTACAATTGATACAAGCCCGACAGCCCGGCGCCGATCACGATCACGTCATACTGCTCAACCGCTCCGACACCGTTTGTCGATGTTTGCTCTTGCGTATTTGCCATAGTATGCCCTCCTTACCGTTCGTTTTCAGGTCGCTCAGATATACCTCATACCTGTGCTGGTTGCGAGTGGCGCGGCTCAACCACGAAGTCGGCTAGGTTTGCCGTGCGTGTCATGTCGTAGTAGGTGGCGTTGCGATACGGCGAGTTCACAACCACTCTGCCCCGCGCGTTTCGGTAATAGGTTTCCATACCCGGATGGGTCCAGACCATGTTTTCATGCGCTTGGTCTATACGCTCGTTGTAGGCGTCGTGTACATCTTGACGACATTCGACCGCGCCGAGCCCCTGGGTCAGCATTTTCTTCAGCATGTCCATGATGTAGCGCACCTGCATCTCAGCGATAAACATGAAGCTCCCTCCGTGGCCCGGCTGGAGGTTGGGACCGTACAGGCAAAAGAAATTGGGGAAGTCAGGTATGCTGAGACCGAGATAGGCGCGCGCGTTATCATCGTCCCACACTTCCCGTAGGCTGCGGCCTGAGCGCCCACGCGCCTCAAAAGAGGTCAGGAAACGGAGAACATCGAAACCCGTGGCGATGATGAGCACATCGGCTTCATACTCGGCTCCGTCTTCGGTCAGAACCCGATCCGGACCGATTTCAATAATAGGGTGTGAGACGAGTTCCACCTTGTCGTTGCGCAACATGCGGTACCAGCCGTTATCCATGAGCATGCGTTTGCCAAAGGGCGGATAGTTGGGAACAACTTTATCGAGCAACTCGGTCCTGTCACCAATTTCCGAGCCAATATACTGAGTGAAGTAGCCGCGATGCGAATCGTTGGCCTTGTTGAGCGAGCGGTCGGCATACGGCCAGTCGGGGTCCTTCTGTAAGGTCGCATGCACCCGATCACCAAATGTCCAGCCCAAGCGTAAGCGGTACCAGATTCGGTACAACGGCACCTCGCGCAGCATGAAACGCATGGCGTCGGGGATGGGTTTGCGAAACTGCTCGTTGGGGGCGACCCAATGCGCCGATTTCTGAAAGATGGTCAGCGATTCTACCTGATGCTGAATCTCGGGCCCGATCTGCATGGCGCTGGCACCATTGCCGATTATGGCCACCCGTTTGCCGGTGAGATCAAGCTCCTGCGGCCACTCGGCAGTGTGGAAGGCTGGGCCGGCAAAGCGCTCCAGTCCCTTGATATTCGGCAACTTGATCGGGTTGAAAATGCCAACCGCGCTGATGAGGACGTTTGACGCGAGCGTCTGTCGGGAACCGTCAGCCTGCTTCGCGGCGACCCTCCAGCGCTGGGTGTCGGTGTCATAATCCGCGGACTCGACCTCAGTTTCGAAGCGAATATGCGATCTCAGGTTGAATTGATCGGCCACGTGTTCAAGATAGGCTTTGAGTTCGTCCCGCAAGGCGAAATACATTGACCAGTCGTAGGGCGCAAATGAGAACGAGTAGAGATGATTCGGCGTATCAACACCCGCACCGGGATAGTGGTTGTCCCGCCACGTGCCGCCCAGGTTGGGGCTCTTTTCCAGGATGGTGAAAGGAATCCCGGCTTGCTGGAGCTTGATCGCAGTACACATGCCGGAGACGCCGGCCCCGATAATCAGCACTGCAAACCCGTCCGGGACGGGCAGCTTGTGAAGACCGTTATTGCCATTGTCCGCCACGGAAGCCAGCTCGGCTTCGATGATCGGATCATATTCGGCCGGAACCTGCTCGGCCATGGCCCAACTCAGCATCCTGAGCCGGAGTTCCGGAGAGGGCTCAGGAATGGCCACTGGCTTACCCGCCCGCCAAGCCAGGATCGCCTCAAGCGCCGCCTGACGAATTTCCCTTTGGAGCCTATCAGACAGCCCACCCGTGTCGTTATCCCCCATGCCTCGGGCCCGGGTGAGACGGTACGGTTCTTCCAACCAGTGCAGTGCTCCGGTCAACTGCACCAAGACCATCAGCAGCGTTGGGATGTTCGCGGTTGTAATGGCTTGGGCAAACTCTTGTGCTTCTTCTTGACGGTCAAGGGTCTGTTGTTCACGCATCGTTTTCCTCTCGATCCCCGTTTTCTTATCAAGTACCGGTCTTTTTCTCGGCATAGTGATAGCGGAGAACAAGGGGGTTGCATAGGTGAATGTCAGAGAAAGTTTCGTCCAAGCCGACTGTTCAATACGGGTAAGAAACGCTGAGTCGGACACCCGGCGTCTCCGTTCAGAACAGTGGGTCGAGTGGCTCGCCGCCGAGTAATACCCGTCCGGCGGAATGCTGAATGCTACGCGAGGATTCATAGCCAAAGGCAATAGCGTGCAGATTTCTGAGCGCCCGTTCCAGTGGGTTGCCCTGCATAAACCCGGCGCGCGTGCCCCGGGCATACAGCCGGCTGACGGTATCCCGCGCCGTGTCCAAGACATAGAAAGTGGAGGCGTACAGTTCCGCCCGGAGCGGCAGCGGGACCTCCGCACCGGTACTCGCCAGGTCCCAGACGGCGTGCGTTGCAGCAAAAAGCCCTGCGCGGGCCGCCCGTAACGCGGCGTGGCGTATCTCCATCCATGACAAGACCCGCGAGGGCGCACCAGCTCGCATCCTCACAGCCCGTTACAACCGGCCACTGCCCACTGAGGCGATAGCCATCATGTTCCGGCACGGCCCGCCCGGCCGGTGCCGCCGAGAAGCCAAAGTTGCGATTCGGTTCGGCAAAGAGTTTCGCCCGCTCGTCCTCAGCCAGCCAGCCGGCAGCCAGGCAGGCAGGTTGAGAATTGCCGATACACCAGCCCACGGCTGGGTCGGCGGCACTGACCGCTTCAATAGCGGCGAACGCGACCGCCGGGGAGGCTTCCAGGCCACCGACTTCATGCGGGGCGAAGAGTCTAAAGAGCCCGGCCTGGCCGACCGCGGCGAACACTTCGTTCACCAGTCTGGCTTCCTGCTCTCCTTTGCCAAGATACTTGCGGATTAGGGGTTGCAGTTCGAGTGCGGCAGTGACGAGGTTCATACGTCCGCTCCTTATGGGTTGCCTGGATGTTCTCTCTACTCCACGCTCTCACGGGAGCAAGCTCGACCTCTTGCCTCCCCGCTCCTGGCTGTTATGGGAGCAGTATAAAGCTTTGGGAGGGCAAAATGAATCAGCCGAAACATGTGCTTGATGGCTACAAGGTCTTGGACTTCTCACAAATTGTGGCAGGACCGACCTGCACGCTGATGCTGGCCGAAATGGGGGCTGAGGTCATCAAGGTGGAACTGGCGCCTGCCGGCGACGGCGCACGCATGGGTCCGGTCGTGGTCAATGGCCGCAGCGGCTACTTTGTCCAACACAACCGCGGCAAGAAGGACGTATGCCTCGACGCCAAAACTCCCGAGGGGCTCACTATCCTCAAGGGGCTGGTTGAGAAAGTCGATGTGCTGGTGGAGAACTATGCCCCCGGAGTAATAGGGCGATTAGGACTCGGTTACGATGTTGTGAGCAAACTCAACCCCCGGCTGGTGATGTGCTCGATTTCTGCCTTTGGGCAGACCGGACCACTCGCGCATGAACCCGGCTTCGACTGGGTGGGAGCGGCATACTCCGGCGTCACATCGATGGGCGGCGAAAAGGACGGTCCGCCCATATTTCCGATGGTGGCCTTGGGCGATGTCTCGACCGGCGCACATGCCATGGGGGCCGTCTGCGCCGCGTTGTTATACCGCGAGCGAACCGGGCGCGGACAGCACCTGGACCTGGCACTGCTCGATACCTATGCGCATTACCATGAGGCCAGCTTTCAGATGTACAGCCTGAGCAAAGGAAAAATAAACCCGACCCGCTCGGGAGCGCATTCGTGGTACGCGGCCCCCGCCGGTGTGTTCAAGGGGCGTGAGCGCTATATGATTCTTATCGCCCCCCTGGAGCAGCACTGGACCAAGCTGTGCGAGGCAATGGGGCAGCCGGAGCTGGCACGGGACCCGCGCTTTACCGACAACGAATCGCGCATGAAGAACCTGGACGAATTGGTGGAGACCATTGAAGCCTGGCTTCGCTCTCAGCCGAGTGATGACGCGGCCATTGCGACCCTGAAAGAGCACCATGTGCCGATTGCCCCAATTCTGTCAGTCCCCGAGGCGCTCCAGCATCCGCATCTGCGCCAGCGCGGAACGGTCCGAACGGTCCACGACCGTATTCTCGGCGATATGGACGTACCGGGCTTCGCGCTCCGGTTTTCGGAATTTCCCCAGACTCTTGAGCTGCAAGCCCCGACGCTGGGCGAGCATAATAGGGAAATCCTGACCCAATGGCTCGGCTATACGCCAGACCAGGTGCAGGAGTTGGAACGCAAGCAGATTCTGCGCAGCGGCCCGGTGTGAGAGGTGAAAGGTCCGGCCATTCTCAATCAGCCGTATATTCCAACGTTCGATATGAAAAAGAATGAACACCGATAAACGGCAGCTTATAGAATCATTGGTACGCTCAATCCCGGCGTTGACCGCTGGCCAACTCCACTGGATTCGGCGTGTGGTCTCTGTTTTCTCTGCCGATCACACATTCATATTGAATGGGAGTGATTTATTCGAGGAAACCACCCTGCAAAACTTTGGAGATGCCCTGCGGGTTCATCATAGTTTCTCGTCAGAACCCTTTAGTAAGGACAAGTTTGAGTATGTTCTCGTCCATGTCCTGAAGATGAGCGGCCATAAGGCTGAACTGGCCCCAAAAGGCAATCCGGGCCATGACGCTACCGTTGATGGGGTGCAATTATCATTGAAGACGCAGGCAGATAAAAATATTAAGGAAGGCACCTTGTGGATCAGCAAATTCATGGAACTGGGGAGAGGAGATTGGGGTGATGACCCGAACGACCTTGAAGGATTGCGCGGCCAGTTTCTCAACCATCTGGAGCGCTATGAGAAGATACTGAGCCTCCGGGCTGTCAGAAAGGCACCACGCTGGAAATATGAACTTGTTGAAATCCCAATAGAGGTTCTCAAACTCGCCAAGGCTGGCGAGCTTGAAATGAAATTAGGCAGCAAACAGTTCCCAAAGCCCGGCTACTGTTATGTCCGCAATGAGGACGGCCAGACTGTTTTCAGTCTATACTTTGACGGTGGCGGCGAGAGAAAATTGCAGATCAAGAACCTGAATAAATATTCCTGTCGAGTTCACGCACAGTGGGAATTTTTCATACCTCAGGAATGAGGGCCGCTTGCACCATTGCCGCCCTCCGCTCTGCGATGTCCAGATACTCACTATTCAGTTCTATACCGACACAGCGCCGCCCGAGTTCTTGTGTCACAATCCCAACCGTGCCGGCGCCATAAAAAGGGTCAAGGATAATATCGTCTTTCCGGCTGCCAGCGACAATGCAGGGTCGAATCAAGGCTCTGGGAAAGACCGCAAAATGCGCCTCCGGACAGGGTTCCGTATTTATCGACCAGACCGTTCGCCTGTTTTTCCGTCCGTTGCCCTGTGTCGTGTGCTCCTTAATTGCTTCTTGGTCAAAATAGTACCGCTCGGATTTTGAAAACATGAACAGATATTCGTGGGACACCGTAAACCTGTCTTTGACGCTTTCGGGCTGGCAATTGGGTTTGTGCCAGATAATGTCATTGCGCAGATACCAGCCGTCTTTTTGACACTCCAGGGCTAATAACCAAGCGACTCCAATCAAATCCTTTTTCTTCAGTCCAGGCGGAGTTGGCGGGCGGTACGACATCGCTCGTCCCTTATTCTTATCATCTGCATCTCTCCATTTTCTGCCACCGGACGAGTAGGTATTCCCGATATTGAGCCAGAACGTGCCATCCGACTTCAACACCCTACGAACCTCACGAAAGACGCCGACAAGGTGTTCAATGTATTGGGATAAATCCGGCTCGGCACCGATCTGATTTTCAATGCCATAGTCTCTGACACCCCAATACGGAGGCGAGGTGACGACGCATTGAAACGTATCATCCGGGAACTGTTGAATAAGGTCACGCGCATCCCCATGCAGCGTCACAACAGGATGCTGTCGAGTTGGTAGGGCTATGCTGGTCTCGGCGATTGTTTTAAGGACGGTCGTCATTTTTTGCAGTCTGAAATGCTTTCAGCGTATTCACAAGTTCTGCTGCTGTTTTCTGGGCCGGCCCCGTTTCTTTTTTCCGTGTCTTGCAAACTCGGCCAGGGTGCTCTCCTTAATCATGTGATCTCTACCGTATTTTTCAGATTCGAGGCGTTCTTCAACGATATACTGGCGAACTCTTGAAGGTGTAACACCAAGGTATTTCGCAGCATCGCCTGTTGTAAAATACTTTTTCATGCGTTAGGAGTAGTAGTCCATTTGTTTGTGTTTTTCAACCTATATATGTTCAGAAAAATTCCATATAAGCCATGAAAAAGAAACAGACACAAGTCTCTTCCTTCGCGGTCTGCATCAGTAACGAGGCCTACAAAGCGTCGTTGGAGGTAGGGAAATTATATCGAGTCATCCCAGATGAAGAAGCTGCCTCTCACGGATACATTCGCGTTGTTGACGAGAGTGGGGAAGATTATGGTTATGCAGCAGACCGGTTTTTCCCACTCGAAATCCCCCAAGCCTTGGTAGACGCACTACGGATAGCTGGGTAGTGACGACGAAGCAGGCTGTAATGACCTGTCCAGTATTGAAATGGCTAAATAATGCAAAGGCTACAAGATTTGGCCATTTTTAATCGGCCCTCTATTGTGACTTATATCCATGAAGGGATCGTGAATGAGTAACTCCTTACAATCGGTTCATGTTAAGCGTTTCAAAGGGATCAAGGACGCGCCATTTGATGTATCCACCATAAATGCCTTTATTGGCGCAAATAATTCTGGGAAGAGCACCTTGGCGCAGATAATTCACTTTGGAATCGGAATCTTTCAATCGATCGAACTAGCCGAACGATGGGGGAACCAGGGGTATGTCTCGTTGAGTTTGAGCCCTACACAGCTTCTCTACTCTCCGTGTGCGGACCTATACGCATTGGGTTTTGGTGGGAAACTGATTGAATCTCTTGATACTGCTATAGAACTCAGGCTAGTCCTCTCGGATGGGGAACAGGTTTGCTTGATAATACGTAAGGGTAGGAATGGCAATATCCATGTTCATGTTGATAACGTCTCAGAGGCCCGTAAGTTGGCAAGCCTAGAGAAGCCGTTCACTATCTACTCGCCCGGTCTTGCTGGTATTGCGAGGAGCGAATCGTCAATTTCGACTGGCGTTCTTCTCCGCACAATCGCCAGAGGCGACGCGAACTTAGTTCTACGAAACATCCTTTTACGACTCTCAAAGGAGACCTCTCAGGATGCATGGCCGGAATTCCTAGATGACCTGAAACAGCTTTTTGGGGATATAGACATAACCGTCCATTACGACGAAGACACGGATGAGCATATTATGATCTTTGTAGACACGGGTACCGGCCGTGTCCCGATAGAACTTGCTGGGACAGGCGTCCTGCAGGCTGTCCAAATCCTTGGATATGTTCACTACTTTCACCCTTCTGCGATCATTCTGGATGAGCCTGATTCGCACCTGCATCCGAATAACCAAAGGTTACTCTGCAAACTCCTTCAAGGTGTCGCTGAAGAGCGGGATACTCAAGTGTTCCTCACTACTCATTCCCGACATGTGGTCGACGCCCTTAGCGGTCAGGCCACATTCCTTTGGGTCCGCAATGGGACTGTGGAGAAAATGGATCAGGATCATGACTTGGCGATTTTGCTGGATATCGGTGCCCTTGATGTGAAGGAGATGTTATCTCAGTCCCACGCAAAATGCATTGTCCTTACTGAAGATGCGCTGAAACGAGGGCTCGAGGTGCTTCTTAGCTCATCTGGCATACCAATGGACGAAACACTAACTTTGGCCTACTACGGATGTACTTCACCTCACAATCTCCGCCCATTATTAGACCTTATTAGAGCCTCAAATCCCCAGGCCAAGATCGTTGTTCATAGAGATCGAGATTACCTGACGGACGAAGAGAGTACCAAGTGGGAGACCGAGATTCGGAGCATGGCGGCAGAGCCGTTTCTGACTCTTGGTGTGGACATTGAGTCTCACTTCCTTCATGCAAATCACCTAGCGGAGTTGAACGGAAAAACAGAAGCAGAGATGGATCGACTGCTCAGACGAGCGACCGAGGAATGTCGCGAGTCGTCCATAGAGAAGTATGTAAACGGCAGAACTGATATCGCCAAGAAGGCGGGGACTTTTGGGGCCTTAAACCTAGGTCAAATGGCGACTAGGGCACCTCAATTGGTTGATGATAATGCTGAACGATACCGTCATGCGAAGACGGTTTTGAAAAAAGCGCGCCAATTATATCAACAAGACTCTAGCACCAGTCTTAACGTTATTGCTCCATCGCCCCACATCACGGTAGAAGAATTATCAACCTTAGCGAGAAGGCTGAGAGGCGAGAGATAATTATCCAGTCTGGCCGAACGCCGAAGGCGACAGTTGGGTCTGGGCTATCCCGCCTTCGGTACTTCACCGAAAGTCGCCCACCTGTGGATAGCTCATCCACAGGTGTCGTAGTCGACGCTCCGGTACTGAAGGTCCTAACTCAGGTTGTAGAATTGCATAGCGCCTCCAGCCAGCACCGCGCGCCGATGTTCTTCCGGCAGCTTTTCGGCAATCTGGGCCGGTGCCCCAGGAAAGAAGCCGTCCGGGTGGGGATAGTCGGTCGCCCATAGGACTTTGTGTGGGCCGATATAGTCCACCGTATGGGTCAGGTTGCCTTCCACCGGTTCATACGAAATCCAACACTGGCGCTTGAAATACTCGCTGGGCGGCATGGTCAGCGAAGAATCGTTGAACAGCCCCTTATCTTCATAGTGACGGTCCATACGGTCCAGCCAGGGGGCCATCCACCCCCCGCCTGACTCCAGAAAACCAACCCGCACTTTAGGGAAGCGTTCGCACACGCCGTCCCAGATGATCGACAGCGCGGCCAGCATCATCTCCATGGTGTGCGACACCATATGCTTGGCCCCAAAGCTCCGAAAACGCTCCACCCCGACGGCGGGCATGCCACCGGTTCCTTCGTGGATGCCAACCGAAAAGTCGAGGTCCTGGGCTTCGGCCCAAAACACGTCGTAGTCCCGGTGCCCGAGCATTTTGTCGTTATACGGGTTGGGCCGTAGAAAACCGGCCCGCATGCCGAGTTCGTTGCGCGCATAGCGCATCTCTTCCACCGCCAGCTCAATCGACTGCATGGGCAGCAGGGCCACGCCAAACAGCCGGTCCGGGTAGGGGGCGCAGTAATCGGCCAGCCAGCGGTTATAGGCCCGGCTGGCCGCGGCGGCGAGTTGGGGGTCCTCGATCGCGCCGGCAAAGAGGCCAAGGCTGGGATACAGAAAGGCAGCGTCAATGCCGTCCAGGTCCATGTCCGGAATCCGGGCGTGCGGATCAAAGCCACCCTTGCGCCCCTGGGTGTATTCCATGTGGATCTCCACTTTCGGCGCGTGGACCCATTTCCCGTTGACCTTTTCGCGCACGCCAATTGCCCCGAGCAACCCCAGGCCGGCGGGCGGACCAAGCAATTTCCCCTCTACCTGAAAACGCTCTTTCCCCGCTTTATCAACGATCAACTCGGGTGCCTGCTCGCGATAGGCCGGATCAATATATTCCCGCCAGAAATTGCGCGGTTCCAGGACGTGGCCATCCGAATCGATCACATTATACGTGCGTCCCATGTGTTCCCTCCTTTGCACCACGGAGGTGCGACATACAAGCATATTCAGAGCCGACTCTCAGCCTCTAGCACCAGAGGCCTCCTAATACAAGAAATCTTGAAAGCCCTCTGATAGTGATGGACAAATTTCAGTTCGTGGCTATAAGCAAATGCGACCCGCCGCTCACCTTCGCCGTACGCCGCGGCAGCTACGGTCTCGCGTTTGGCCTGGTCCTCTGCGGTTGGGGCCGCAATCTTGTGGGGCGGGTAGAGATTGATACCAGACGGAAAGGAAGGTAACGTTTCTGAAACAGATTAAAAAAGAGGAGAAGTGTTATGAATCGTTTTCTGGGTTTCGTTGTTGGCTGTATTGCTCTGTTTGGACTTATGCCTATTCCTGCGCACGCGTGTACCTGTCTCACACCGCCGTCGCCAAGCGGAGGAGCGGAAGCCGTGGACGTCGTCTTTGTGGGGAAGGTGGCGGATATTGAGCATATTGAAGCCGATGGCTGGCTGTACGGTTCTTGGAAATCCATGCTGGGTGCTGAACACCTATACGAATTTGAGACGCTCCGAGTCTCTATGGATGTCAGCACTGCCATTAAAGGTACGGACAAATCTCAACTAACCCTCGAAACAGCAGCCACAACAGAACTGTGTGGGGTATTGTTCCAGGAAGGGGAAGAATATCTGGTCTATGCCTTCAATGGTGTCGGTGAGACAGTGACGACAGATATGTGCACGCGAACAGCGACCTCAAAAAAGGCGGCTTCTGACATTAAAGCCCTGGTGAATAATGAAATCACCCCAATCTGCGAAGGCTGGACGTGCATTGACGACTAGGCTCAGGACGAATGAGAGGCATGCAACTGCACTATCCTGACTCGATTGACGATATTGAGCTGTCGAACTGGGACTTCTGGCGCAAAAGTCCTGAAGAACGAGAGGGCGCTTTTGCGCTGCTGCGCAAAGAGCGCCCGATTGCTTTCTTCGAGGAAGGCGAGACCAGCGTTCCGGTGCAGGGAGCGGGCTGGCGGTCTTCGAGGACCCGTATGGCTTTGATGTCACTCGGAGCCCGAATGAGCATCTCGGATTTGGCGCGGGCGCCCACTTCTGCTTAGGGGCAAACCTGGCCCGGCGGGAGATGGAAGTCATGTTTCGGGAACTCTTTCAGCGCCTTCCGAACCTCGAAATCACCGGAGAACCCGAGCGGCTGACGAATGATTTTATTCACGGGATTAAGCATCTGCCGTGTCGTTTCTCGCCAGGACCGCTCATCTGATACGCCCTTTTCTGACACACCCTTTCAGGAAACAAACCGGAACAGGAGGAAACATATGGCAGGACTGACCGAGGGAAAAGTTGCACTCGTGACCGGAGCCGGGTCCGGTATTGGTCGGGCCACGGCGCTCGTCTTTGCCCGAGAAGGTGCCAAAGTCGTGGTGTCAGATATTGTGGTGGAAGGTGGTCAGGAAACCGTGCAGCAGATTGAAGCCGCGGGTGGAGAAGCCATTTTTGTCAAAGCCGATGTGTCGCAGGCCGCAGATGTGGAGACGCTGATCGCAAAGACAGTTGAGACATATGGCCGCCTCGACTGCGCGTTCAATAATGCGGGCATCGAGGGGGGTATGAAGCTAACAATTGACTGCACCAAGGAAGAGTTTGACCGGACGATTGCGGTCAATCTGACTGGCGTCTGGCTGTGCATGAAATACGAGATCCAACAGATGCTCAGCCAGGGCAGTGGGGCGATTGTGAATACCGCATCGGCTGCCGGTCTTGTTGGCTTTCCCGGCCTGCCTGACTATGTGGCGAGTAAACATGGTGTGGTCGGTCTGACCAAGACCGCAGCGCTGGAATATGCCAAATCCGGCATTCGGGTGAACGCCGTCTGTCCGGGAGTGATTCAAACCCCCATGGTCGAACGGGGAGCACAACTGTCTCCGGGATTCGATGAACTCGCCCTGTCCATGGAGCCGGTTGGCCGCTTCGGGCAGCCCTCGGAAATTGGCGAAGCCGTAGTCTGGCTGTGTTCGGATGCGGCCTCGTTTGTAACCGGTATTCCGATGCAGGTGGACGGTGGCCTGGTGGCGCAGTAACGTCTCTCGATTCCATGCAAAACGGGGCACTCTGGGGTGCCCCGTTTCTCTCGGCCGCTCCGGTCGCTTAGCGTTCCTTGTCTTTCTTCGCACGCCACTCGGCGTGTTTCTCGGCTCGACGCGCCCGAAATTCCGCAATCAGGGTCGCCGCTTTCGCGCGTTGGGCCGGAGTCAGTTCGGCCCGGATGGCTAAGCCCATTGCCAGGGATTCTTCAGACAGAGTCGAGCGAAGCTGATTCAATTTGGCTTGCAGAGCGGTGAAGTCGCCGGCTTCAACATTCGACTCTCCCAGGAGTCGGTTCATGATCTCCTGACGGGTCTCCCGCAGATTCTTTTTGAGGCCGGTCAGGCTGTCCCGATGCTTCTTCTTGATCGCCTCGATACTGGCCTGCTGCGTTTCGGTCAGGTCCAAATTCTGCAACACGTGTGGGGGGAAGAAGCCAGGACCACCCCGACCAAAACGCCCGTGTCCGGGGCGGGCGGACACGAGTGAGGCGAGCAGGAGTCCCGCGGCAACCACGCTGACACCGATGATGCTCCATTTTCTTTTTGTCATATATCGACCTCCTTGGTATGTGTATCTGTCTGATTAGACACGCGCGGACGGATTCCGGGCTACCGTGATTCGACCGGCGGGGGAGAGGATTGAAAGTCCTTATGCCGACCAAACCCACGTCGGCCACGCCCTGGTCTCTTGTTGAATTGTTCGAGCAACTTGGCGCGTTGTTCCGGGCTCAGAAGAGCACGGACGCGGAGCATGGTCTTTAATTGCTCTTTGCGGAGTTCCGTCCGCAGGCGACCAATACGATCGACTTGTTCCAGCAGGGCTGTTTCCCTGGGCGCTTCTTCCTCCAACATGCTGCGCATTTGCTCGTGCGCTTCACGCAATTGACGCCGCAGCGTCCGCTTCTTGGCGCGGGAGGTATCAATGATCGCGTCTACTCGTGCCAGTGTTCTTTCATCAAGCCCCAGCTCCTCGACAAGACGCTCAAGCCGCGACCCAGGCGGAGCATGACGGGCGGACGGCCCTGGGGGCTGCGCCCAGCCGCCAGCGGTCCAGCCGCTCCATTCACACAGAGTGAACACAGCCACGAGCAGAAATATGTTGGTCTTTCTCATAACAGCCTGTTCACAGCAGTTCAAAAGCATCAGCCAGGGCAAGATATTCAGCAGGAAGAAAGTCAGTCTGCGCTTCCGATTGGTAATAGGCATACGCCAAAAGGCTGGCGTGAGAGGTTATGTCTTGCGTATTCGCCGTATCGGTATCCTGTGCGAGTGGTGTTGGGGCTGACAGTGGGGTGAGGTCTTTGAAGCTCGGACCGGAAACCTGTTGCGAGGGAAGCGCAAACCACAGCAGCAGCGCCGCACACGTCGCTGCAAGCAGGCTGGCGGGCCGCAGGAAAGGAAGCCGGGACGAGTCCGCCAGCCGTTCTCTAAGCCTTCGGTCAAACGTCGCCTGCTGCGCCGCCGAGAGTGACTGTGGCGTATAGTGCTCGGCCACACGCTGAATAAAGCGCCGGTCGTCGGGCTTGATGTTGTGGTGCTCGTCTGAAGACGGCATGACTACGCGCCTCCTGTCTGTGATGCATCTTCCGTTCTGTCATTCAGGTCGGCCAGTTCCGCGCGCAGTTTGACCAGGGCGCGATGGAGATGGCTCTTCACGGTTCCGCTCGGTTTTCCCAAAAAATCGGCGCACTCCTGAACCGTAAAGCCCTCAAGATGGACAAGTATGAAGGCTTCGCGCTGCCGACGTGAGAGTTGGTCCAGGGCGTGGGCGATGCGCCGCCGCAGCCCAGGGTCGCCTTGCACGGTTGATGTTGGATCAGGGAATTCTTCTTCGCTTTCACGCTGCCAGAGTGTCCGCACCGCACGCCAGCGGCGATAGTTATGCGCCTGGCGGACGAGGATACGATAGAACCACGTTTCGAGACTCGCCTCCCCCCGAAAGCTGTCAAGCGCTTGATATGCCTTGACGAAAGCATCTTGGGTAACATCTTCGGCCGCAGCTTCATCGCCCCCGACCAAGCGCCAGGCCAGCCGTCTCGCCCGGTCACGCCGAAGGGCAACAAACGTGCTGAAACACTCCTCACGTTCAGCCGGCAGTGCTCCCATCTCAGCTATTCCAACTCCAACGAGCATGGACGCGGTCTTCCTCTATCTGTATGAGACACCTGAGTCAGCCATTTGGTTTACACACGGATTCGGAAGAGGAGACCCCTATGAGGGTTTTGACTCAGCCGCCAGTGCGTGCAGCGCTTGACCGCTGAGCCGGTAGGGCAGCCATTCCTGCATATGGCCCATGCCCAGACGATGGTAGAACTCGCGGGCGGGGTTCCAGTCCAAAACCTGAAACTCCAGGCGCTGATAGCCGCGTTCGACTGAAAGAGCAGCCAGTTTGGCCATGAGCGCCCGCCCGACTCCATATTTACGCGCCGATTCGATGACAAACAGGTCTTCGAGATACAGGCTCGGCCGCCCCTCCCAGGTGGAGTAGGTCGCAAAGAACAGGGCAAAGCCGACCGGCTTGTCATTCCGCTCGGCAATCAGTACCTCGAATTGAGGCCGTTCGCCAAAGCCGTCGCGCAGCAGGTCTTCGGGCGTGGTCTTGACCGCGTCCGGCTCGTTCTCGAATCGGGCCAATTCCTTGATGAACCCAAGGATGAGCGGCACGTCGTCCGCAGTGGAGAAACGGATGGTAATGCTCGGCATGAATCGCGCTTTCCCCCACTACGGCTCGGTCTTCACCAGGCGAAAATCGCCTTTGGCGGCATTCCGGTATAAATTAATCTGCCCGATATGCCGGGCGCGGCCTTCCTCGTCCGTGACGCCCAGCCCTTCCTCCGGGGCGAGGCACAGCACGCCAATTTTTCCAATCTGCGTATTGTGGTGCACCCGATACGCCGCCTCACCGGTCTCGGCCAGGGGATAGGTCTCTGACAAGAGGGGATGAATGGCGCGTTTGCAGACCAACCGATTCGCTTCCCAGGCTTCTCTGTAGTTGGCAAAGTGCGAGCCTATGATGCGCTTCTTGTTCATCCATAAATAGCGGTTGTCATACTCGTGATTATAGCCGCTGGTGGAAGCGCAGGTGACGATCTGACCTCCGGGCCGCGCGATAAAGACACTGGCCGCAAAGGTTTCATGGCCCGGATGCTCATACACCACATCCGGGTCTTCGCCGCCCGTCATGTCCCGAATCTGCTTGCCAAAGCGACGCAGTTCGCCCTGGTTTTGCGACCCGTCTTCATTCCAGAACCGATAGCCCTCGGCATTCCGGTCAATCACCCAACGCGCGCCTATGGTTTCGCACAACCTGACCTTGTCCTGGGATGACACCACGCAGATGGGGAAGGCGCCCGTGTTCAATACATACTGCAACGCAAAGCCGCCCAGCCCGCCGACCGCGCCCCAGATCAGGACGATATCGCCCTGTTTGATATGGGTGCCGTTTTTGCTGACCAGCATGCGATACGAGGTGGAGTTGACCAGCGGCATGGAAGCCGACTCTTCCCAGGTGAGATGCGGCGGCTTGGGCATGAGCTGGTTGGCCCGGACAACGGCAATTTCAGCCAGCGCGCCAAAATTGGTTTCAAAGCCCCAGATACGCTGGTCCGGGTCGAGCATGGAATCGTCATGGCCGTCCGGGGCCTGCATGTCCACATAGTTGCAGTGAATGGTGACTTCGTCGCCCGGCTTGAACAGGTTCACCCCAGGCCCGACCTTCAATACCACGCCGGAGGCGTCGCTGCCCAAGATATGATACGGCAGATTATGCCGGCTATCCCACGGGCTTTTCTTGGCGTTTCGCTCCAAAAACAAAAACGTCGGCAGGGGCTCGAAGATGGCGCTCCAGACTGTATTAAAATTGATGCTGGAGGCCATGATCGCGACCAGAGCCTCATTCGGGCCGACCTCCGGGACAGGGACCTGGTCGAGATGGAGGCTTTTCTTGGGATCTTTTTCCCAGGACTCCAGCCCCTCGAACATAGTCACTTCGTCTTTATGGGTCGTAATCGCCAGCATCCATTCCGGGAGCGGAAGCCCCTCAAAGTCTTCGGTTTTGGCCTGGCCATCCATGATGGCTTCACGGATGTTCTTCATTTCGGTTGTCATGGTTATCTACTGCTTCTCCTCATATGATGCGTCGTTGGAATCAGTGACGCGGATCGATTAACACGCCCGGATTCAGCAGGCCCTGCGGATCAAGGGCGGCTTTCGCAGCCTGAAGGGCGCTGGCAAAGAGGTCCGGGCGTTGCTTCTCATACTGCGGCCGGTGGGTCCGCCCGACGGAGTGGTGATGCGTCACCGTGCCGCCATAGCGCACGACCGCCTCCGATGCCGCGGTTTTGATTTCATGCCACTGCTCCAGCACGCTGCCCTTTTTGCCCATGCCGGTAAAAGTGAAATACGGCGCCGGGCCGTCCGGATAGACATGGGTAAAGCGGCACGACAGGACGCCGCCGCCACACACCTCATCCAGCGCTTTTTGGACATCCCGCATCACCCCGGCGTGGAATGCGTGAAAGGTATTCCACGGAATTGAGCTCTCGGTGGTGTCGAATATCGCGCCCATGGCCGCCATGGTCGAAAAGGCGTAGGGCA
Organism: Binatia bacterium; assembly: GCA_963664395.2. Classification (GTDB taxonomy): domain Bacteria; phylum Desulfobacterota; class Binatia; order Bin18; family Bin18; genus Bin18. The sequence goes on from OY761159.2 coordinate 3,181,856, forward strand.
TGCGGATAAAGGCGTTGCGCCAGTCGCCGACCGAGCCGCCGCGGCCCGTGGTCTCTCCGCCGCCCTTAATCACCACCCCGTTGGGTGTCGTCCCGCCGAGGTCCGTACAGCACTCAAGCGCACGGTTGATCCAGGGTTCGAGCGGATGGTCCGCGGATTCAAAGCCGAGCATGAGCAGGCTGCCGCCCGTGCCATTGCCGACATTATTGCGTTTGACCTCAGTTGGATCGAGAATACGACAATTGGTGGGATACAGGCCCGACTGGCTGAGCAAACGAATCGCCTCGACCCCATTCTCAAATTTTTCAAAATGCACCGCGGTTGAGGCCCGATAGACCGGACGATGCTGCAAGCGCATCCAGGCTTCGGTGATGATGCCCAGAATCCCCTCCGAGCCAATAAACATACGGTCCGGGCTTGGGCCGGCGCCTGATCCCGGCAGGCGACGCGAGGCGACAATGCCGTTTGGGGTGACGACTCGGGTGGATTCGACAAGGTCATCAATATGCGTGTACAGCGTGGCAAAATGTCCGCCCGAGCGGGTTGCGATCCAGCCGCCCAGCGTCGAGAACTCGAACGACTGGGGATAATGCCGCAGGGTATAGCCGTGCGGTTTGAGTTGGGCTTCCAAGGCAGGTCCGTATACGCCGGCTTGAATGCGGGCCGCGCGTGAGGTCTCGTCAATTTCCAGCACTTTGTCGAGATGACGCAGGTCAATGGACACGCTACCGGGATAGGCGTCGCCCGGCGGAGGCTCGACGCCGCTTGTCACGCTCGATCCTCCCCCAAAGGGAATGGCTGCCGCACCAACCTCGTTGCACCAGTCCAATACTGAGACCACATCTTCTTCGGTCCTGGGAAAGGCCACGACATCGGGCGGATTCGGAAAGTCCAAATGGAAGGCTTTCACAATATCGGGCAGGGCTTTGCCATAGGAATGAGCCGCGCGGTCGTAGGTCTCAGTTGAGCAGATGCCGGAGAGAGACGGCGGCGGTGAGAGGCGCGGCGCGCGGAGCTGAATGTCTTCAACGCGCGGCTCCGGGTCCAGGCTAAAGTCGCCGGCCCCCACGCTCTCGGCAATTCCTTTGGCGATATTTTTTTTCTGTTCCGGGGTGGGCTGTTCGTCTTCAAATCCCCAGCCCCAAATGGTGGTTCGACGGTGTGCCATGCTGCCTCCTTGCGCTAGTACTTCCCAAACGGGGGTTCCTGAATGGTCATTTGATATTCAATGAGATGCATCTCTCCGGAGGCAAGCGCCGTGTCCAAGGCTGCTTGTAATGCTGCCGGAGACTGGACGCGCGTTGCGCGGACGCCAAATGCCCCTGCGAAGGCCAGGAAGTCCGGATTTGTCAGTTGGGCTTGATACGCCTCTTGATACGCGGTCCGCTGCAAATAGCCGATCACCCCAAAAGCATTATCGTTGACCACAATAAGTGGAAAGCCAATGTTATGGCGCACGCACGTCGCCAATTCCTGGGCCGTGTAGAGAAAGCCACCGTCACCGATCAGGCCGACAACCGGCGTATCAGGCCGCGCCACCTTGACGCCGATGGCTGCCGGAAAACTGAATCCGAGCAGACCGGAGCCTTTGGCCCCGATGATTCCGTTGGCTTGATAGGACGGATAAAAATACTCGGCCCAATAGCCAAGCTGGGTGTTATCGACCACCAGGGTGCTGTCTCGTGGCAGTACATCTCGAATAGCCTTGAGCGACTGAATTTCCGGACGCTCGTGGCTGAGTCGCTCGAGCTCTGCGTCAGCCTCACGCCGCCACGCCGCGGTCCGTTCCTGGCGCGGACCGGTGTAGGGTTCTCCTTCAAGTTGATTGCGCAGCGCTTGGGTAATGGCTCCAATATCTCCGACCAGCGGCAGCGCGGCTGGATAATTTCTGCTGATCCAGCGCTCGTCCCAATCGACATGAATCAACTGTTCGGGTAATGCCAAGCCGCGTCGTTTGGCATCGACCTCACGCAGCCGGGAACCAATCACGACTGCCGCATCGCAGCCGGGTACGAGGTCTTTGACCACCAGTTTGCGCGCCGCATTGCCGAACGCCAGGGGATGATCTTCCGGAACCACGCCTTTGCCTGGGGTGTTGGTGATGACGGGTGCACATAGAGCCTCGGCCAGGGCTTGGATGTCTCCGGCCAAGTCCCCGGAAGTACTCGCCCGTGCCGCGTCCGTACCAGCCAGAATGAGGGGCTGTTTTGCATTGCGCAGAATGGCGACCGCCTCGTCAAGCCGAGGAGGCAGCGGCGGGGGGGCTGGAGCGTTGTCCGACGAGATCGGAGTCGCCGCGGGTGCGTCTCCGGCCATCAGGTCGGTGGGGACTTCCAGACACACCGGGCCGGGCCGGCCGGCCTGAGCCAGGGCGATGGCGCGTTTTGCGGCTGCATACAGCTCATCGCCCGTCCGGGGAATAATCACCTCTTTGGTAATGGTCCGAAAGAGAGAGGTCTGTTCTTCCAGTTCGTGCAGGACGCCCAGACCCTGGCCGATTTTAGCGGCGTCGATATTGGTCGTGATCATCAGGACCGGCGAGCAACTGCCCCAGGCTTCCTGCAGGGCCGAAACCGTAAAGCCCGCGCCCGGACCGGTTGAGGAGACAATAACCCCCAGTCCGCCGCTCGCCCGGGCATAGCCGTCCGCCATATGGGTGGCGCCAGCTTCGTGCCGACACCCAATATGTCGAATTGAGGGCTCGTGGCGCAGGGACTCGTACAGGCCGATATTATGGATGCTGGGGATACCAAAAATGGTCGAGACACCGGCCTCTTTCAGGGCCAGAACGATGCCATCGGCTCCTCGGGGCATGCACCCTCCCTTCTGAATCTACTTGATCACACCCTTGTGTTTCAGTTGTTCCACCTCATCGCCGCTCACGCCCATCTCCTGCAATATCTCCCAGGTATGCTGACCCAGGGTCGGGGGGGCGAGGCGCACGGAGCCCGGTGTTTTCTTGAGCTTGGCCGGAATGCCGCCAACTTTGAGTGTGCCGACCCGCGCATGGTCCACCTCGACCGCCATATTGTTATGCCGGACTTGGGGGTCGGCAAAGGTTTCGTGAAAGGTGTTCACCGGCGCGGCCATCACGTCTGCCGCACTCAAACGCTGCATCATGTCATCTACGTCTCTTTTGGCAAACTCGGCCTGCAACACCGCATTGAGGGCGGCTTCGTGTTGCAGGCGAAGCTCTCCGGTCTCAAAGCGTGGGTCCGCCATCAGGTCCTCGCGTTCGATCGCGCGGCAGATATTATGGAAGAACTTGTTATTGAACGAGGCAATCTGAATGTCCCGGCCATCCTTACACCTGAACGTTCCGTAGGGCGCATAAAACGGACTGGCATTCCCGACGCGCGGCTGGATGTACTGACTGAGAAAGAATTGGCCGACCTGGGACGGCTGAACGTGGATCAGCCCGTCCATCAGACACAGCTCAATCTGCTGGCCAATGCCCTGTTGCTCGCGGGTCCACAGGCCGACCATGGCGGCAAAGGCGACCAGATTGGCACAGGTGGCGTCGGCGATGGCCGGACCGGCCTTCAGGGGCTTGCCGTCCCGCTCTCCGGTAACGCTCATAAAGCCGGTCAGCGCCTGGGCGAGGGGGTCAATGCCCGGCCGCCCGCCATACGGTCCGTCTTGGCCGAAGGCGCTGACGGAGATGCAGATAATTTTCTCGTTGTACTGACACGTTTCTTCGTACGTCACCCCCAGCTTGGCTTTGGCTTGGGGGCGGAGATTGTCGACAATAATGTCGGCCGTTCGGACCAGCCGGAAATACAGGGCTTTGCCCTCCGGCTGGGTCAGGTCCAGCACCATGCCGCGTTTATTGCGGTTAATCCCGACATAAAAGCCGCTATCATTCTCGACCTTGGGACCAATGGCACGGGACTCATCCCCATAGGGCGGCTCGACTTTAATCACGTCCGCGCCCATGTCGCCCAGCATGGTCGCTCCGTAGGGACCGGCTAACATGCTGGCGATATCCAGCACGCGAACCCCTTGCAGCGGCAGTGCCATCGGTGCCTCCTTCCCGTATTGTCAACGTTCCAGGCATAACGCCTTGGCGCAGACGCTAGCACACCGCACCCGGAATGCCAAAGGCATGGACACTGCCCAACGTGGTCAAGGGCTAGGCTGGATGCGGTTTTTTTGCTATGCCCGAGCAAATCTATCCCAGAAGGAGGAAAATCGTATGCCGCTCTATTTAGATGAGATCTATTGGGAGCCAGCCCGGACCAAAGAAGTCCATAACATGTTTAAGGGGGTATTAAGCGGAGAGACCGGCTTTCCTGAGGGGGTGACGCTGAAGGCGGGGCCATGGGCCTCGAACGAAGAGGCGAAAATGGTGCTGGTTCTGGATATCCAGGATCATGCCAAGACCTTCACCACCTTTTCGACCCTCGTTGCCCAGGGCCTGATTACCAAACGCCGCCTCACGCCTATTGTCGAGTGGAGCGGCATGGACGGTGTGGTGAACAATCTCTCGTGAGGCAGAAGCGGGGAGGGGGGGCTGACTCTCTGAGTGCATCAGACCTCCTTCCCGAGCCTACCCCATAACAGCTCGGTTACACAGCAATGCCCGCCTCCCATCTCCCTGCTCGCCCGCGTGCTATCACCGTCTACTGCGCGTCAAGCAAACGCTGTCCGCAGGTGTATCTGGACGTAGCGGCTGAATTGGGCCAACTGCTGGCGCAGCGCGACTACACCTTAATCTATGGTGGCGGAAATACCGGCCTGATGGGAGCCGTATCCCAGTCCACGCTGGCCGCCGGCGGGCGGGTGGTCGGTGTTATCCTGACGCGCTTCCTCGAAGACGGCTACGGACAAGACGGGCATGAAATGCATACCGCCGATGATATGCGCAGCCGGAAGCAGGGGCTTGATGAACGCGGAGACGCCTTTATCACTCTTCCCGGCGGGTTTGGGACCTTTGAGGAAGTCCTTGAAGTGATCGCCCTGAAACAGCTGGGCTTCCACTCCAAGCCTATCGTGTTGGTGAATACGAACGGCTATTTCGACGGCTTGTTGCAGCAATTCGAGCGCGGCTTTGCCGAAGCGCTCATTAACGAAAAATTTCGCCACTTATACACGGCTGTCTCCACTCCTCAGCAAGCCCTTGCACATATTGAGCAGGAATTGGACTGGTAGGAATGAAGAGCGTTACGAGTTGGGGGAGGGCGGTTGCTGTGATGTTACGGATTTTCATTACCTCCCTTGAAACTCCGGCATCACTTCCTTGGCAAACAACTCCAACGAGCGCGTGGCCTTTTGGGGGTCGAGTCCTGGAAGCTGTGTGCCCATCACAAAATGGGTGCAGTGAAAGCGCTGACAGAACTTTTCCATTTTACGGGCGACCTGGTCTGGGGTGCCGATCAGGGCGGCCCGGCCAAAGCCTGAGTCGCGGAGTTGGCTGGCGTGGGTGAACTGCCAGCCGTCTGCGTCGCCCGGCGCGTCGTTGGCTTCGGCCAGGATGATGCCGTAGTACTGCATGGAATAGTGCAGATGCTCCTGGACATCTTCCCAAGCCTGGTCTTCATTCTCGGCAACGTAGACCATCCGGATTTGTCCGATGTTGAAACCGGCGGGGTCATAGCCGTTTTCTCTCAGGGTCTGGATATAGAGCGGCGCGGGGTCCGGCCCGATTGTCGCCATGAGATGGCAGCCCATTTTTGCAACGCGCTGAATCGCCTTGTCGGCCCGCGCGCCAATCCAAAGCGGAATATGCGGTTGCTGGACGGGCTTTGGAGAGAGTGTCAGGTCTTTGACTTGAGTGAAGCGGCCCTCAAACGTCACATTTTCTTCAGTCCATAAACGGCGAACCAATTCGACGCCTTCTGCCAAGCGAGCAGAACGTTCTTTGCGTGGGACATTCAAAGAATGAAACTCGGTGGCTGCATAACCTTGCCCGGCACCAAGATCAAAGCGCCCGTTTGACCAGATATCGATGCAGGTCGTGTCTTCTGCCACACGGACCGGCTGCTGAAACGGCATCAGCAGAATATAGGTCCCGATCCGCATGCGGCTCGTGCGCGCGGCAATGGCCGCGGCTGTCGGCAGGCTGGACGGATTATAGCCATCTTCGGTGAAATGATGTTCCGCCAGCCAGACGTTGTCATAGCCGAACTCTTCAGCCCGGACGATCTGGTCAAGCAGGGCGTGATACAGCTCCGGATACGGTCGGCGCCATTGGGGTGGGTTCCGAAAGTCATGGATAATACCAAATTTCATACGTGTGATCCTCTGTGGTGCCGTGTCGCACATTTGGGCCGGGCTGTCCAGTAAATAGGAATATCCAGAGAGAAAGGGCTTGTCGCCCGTCCGTTTTACTTGGTACGTTTTACACATCTTGAGGAGGGACACGATGTCAACAACACATTCTCACACAGCATCTCCACACAATGAATGGCGGACACAGACCCCCGGCCATACCGGCTGGGCACGGACCGCGCACGCTGCTGATCCTCACAAATACTATATGGTTTCGGTCGATACGCACGGGATCGAACCTAATGATTATCTGGAAAAGCGTATTGAGAAGAAATACCTCGATCGTATTCCGCGCATGGAGATTGACGAGGACGGCGCGCAGTGGACGATCTGCGAGGGCATGAAACCCGTACTGGTCAAACCGGGCCGCAATTATGAAAAACACCTGCCGGCGCTGGAGTCGTTCGAAGATATCGATATGTTTCAGCCCTACTCAAAGCGCTTTGAGGCCGAAGATGTGCGCCGCAACCATGCCGGCACCGACATCAAACGGCGTCTGGCCGACGCGGCTGCGGATGGCATTGATGCCGAGATTATTTTTCCGAACAAGGGCCTGTTGGCCTTTGGCACGCCTGACCCGGTTTTCCAGGGCGCCATGTTCCGCGCCTGGAATCGCTGGGCGCTTGAGACCTTTGGCGATCATTGGACACGCTTCATGCCCATGGCCATGATTGCCAGCGGCGATCTTGCGGGGGCTATGGCGGAAGTGCAGTGGGCCGCGGAGCACGGCTTCAAGGGACTCACCCTGCCGAATAAACCCATCTTTGGCCCGCTCAAAGATGGCGAGCTGCAATACAACGACAAATCGTTCGAACCTCTCTGGTCGCTGATCGAAGAAGTGGACCTGCCCATGACCTTCCACGTCTCGACCGGACGCGACCCGCGGGCGGTCGGGGGCAATGGCGGGGCGCTGATTAACTATGTTTCGCACTCGATGTCTACCGTCATGGACCCGCTCGTGCATCTGATTTCGTCCGGCGTGTTCGAGCGCCATCCCAGCCTCAAAGCCGGCTCTATCGAGGGCGGTATCGGCTGGGTACCCTGGATGGTCGAAACCCTCGACTACGCCCATAAGGCCCACCATATGTGGGTGCGTCCGGTCCTGCCCGAACCGCCCAGCTTCTATTATCGGCGCAACTGTTTCTCGGCTTTCATGAACGACCGCTCTACGCTGCTGCTGGCCGAGGAGCTGAACCTGGTCGAGAATTTTATGTGGTCGAACGACTATCCGCATCACGAAGGCAGTTGGCCGTACTCGGCTGCCAGCATCGAGCGCCAGATGGATACCTTGTCGGAAGAGAACCGCGAGAAGATTCTGGGCCTCAACGCCGCCCAGGTGTTCAAACTGGAGGCGCCGGAAACGGTAACGTAATATGAAACGAAACAGGCTCATTCACCGTCTCAGGCTCTCGAACCTGCTCTCATTCGGACCGGACGCCGAGGGGCTGGAGCTTCGCCCGCTGAATGTCTTGATAGGACCCAACGGGTCTGGCAAATCCAATCTGATAGAGGCGATCAGTCTGTTCAAGGCAGCGCCGCAGGACTTGGTAGAGCCGATTCGGGAAGGTGGTGGCATCGGTGCCTGGATATGGAAGGGTGAAGCTGCTCCACAAACCGCACAAATTGAAGCGATCATTGAAAATCCCAAGGGAAACCAAGATCTGAGATACTCCTTGACCTTTACCCAGGTCGGCCAGCGTTTCGATCTGAGTGACGAGCGGATTGAAAATGAGCAGGCGCATCCAGATCGAGAAGGGCCTTATTTCTACTTTGCGTATCTGAATGGTCGCCCGTACCTGAATCCGAGCGGGACGGGGCAGCGGCAACTGTTGCGGGAAGATGTCAACCCCGAACAGTCGATTCTCTCTCAAAGACGGGACCCCGACAGCTACCCGGAGATTACCTATCTGGGCGATGCGCTCAGGAAAATCCGCCTCTATCGGGAATGGTCATTCGGACGCTCCACGCCGCCCCGCTTGCCCCAACCGGCGGACCTGCCGAACGACTTTCTGGCTGAAGACGGACGCAATCTTGGTTTAGTGCTCAATCTCCTACGGACAAAACCGGGCGTCAAGAAAAAATTGCTGGAAGCTTTGCGAGAGCTGAATGAAGCTATCGACGACTTCGACACCCTCATACAAGGTGGGACCGTCCAACTGTTCATGCAGGAAGGAAACATCAGCATTCCGGCAACCCGCCTGTCCGACGGTACGCTGCGTTATTTGTGCTTGCTGGCGATTATATGTCACCCGAACCCACCGCCGCTGGTGTGTATCGAAGAACCGGAACTCGGGCTGCATCCCGACATCCTGCCGCCTCTGGCCAAGCTATTGCTCGAAGCGTCCGAGCGGTGCCAGTTGATTGTCACGACCCATTCCGAGGTACTGGTCGATGCCCTGACCGATTCCCCGGAGAGCATCCTGGTGTGCGAAAAGCCCAAGGACCGAACCGAAATGCGTCGTCTCGAGCGGAAAGACCTCGCCGCCTGGCTTGAACGCTACCGATTGGGTGAACTCTGGCGCTCAGGCGAACTCGGGGGCAATCGCTGGTGAGAGTGAAGATTTATGTCGAAGGCGGCCCAGGCAGGCTGGATCGGGAATGCCGCCGGAGCTTCGGAAAATTCCTGGAGCGCGCCGGCCTCAGAGGCAGGATGCCGAGCATTATAGCCTGTGGTGGTCGGGATGGGGCTTATGACAGATTCTGTACGGCTCAGAGAAATGTCCACGCCAACGAATTCATCATCTTGTTGGTGGACAGCGAAGAAGGCATTGAGGCGGGTGTAGGACCCTGGGGTTTCCTTAGAAACCGTGACGGATGGAACAAGCCGTCTGGGACCGGCGAGGACAACGCTCACCTGATGGTACAGTGTATGGAAGCCTGGTTTCTGGCCGATCGTGACACTCTGGCTCAGTTTTTTGGCGACGGCTTCAATGCCAACCCTCTGCCGAATCGGCCCGATGTGGAAAATATCCCCAAATCCGATCTGTATGATGCTCTCAGAGGAGCCACCCGGGATAGCCGTAAGGGAGAATATGGAAAAGGGCCGCACTCGTTCGACCTGCTCGCCCAACTGGACCCACAGAAGGTAGTAGCCGCTTCGCCCTATGCAAAGCGGCTTGTCGATACTCTGCTCTCCAAGTCTCGCTAGCGTCGACCCTGACGATAGGACGAAAACTGCATCGGGTTACGCTACTAAAAGTTTGGCCAGCAACTGAAACTCGTGTGCCCTGGGTGAGGTGGTCCGCCAGACGAGGCCGATGGTCCGGCTCGGTTCGGGCTTCCGAAAGGGCAGAATAACAATCTGTGAAAGCTGCGGCGCCTCCACCTCCAACGAAAGCCGGGGCAGGAGGGTAATCCCGAGTCCGCCCGCGACCATTTGGACCAGGGTGTTCAGGCTGCTGGCGCGAAAGTCTCCAACCTCGCTGGCGCCACTGGTGTGACACACGGCCAGCGCCTGGTCCCGCAAACAGTGTCCGTCGTCTAATAACAGCACCTGTTCAGCGGCGATATCAGCCTCGGTCACGCGTTTCCGCTTGGCGAGTCGGTGCTGTGCCGGGACCGCAACCACAAAGGGGTCGGTTGCCAGCGCCAGGGTCGATACGTTGCCGAGGTCGGCTTCGAGCGCCACCAGGAGGAGGTCGAGCCGGCCGTGTGACAGCAGTTCCAGCAGCCGGTGGGTCAGGTCTTCGTGCAGCCGAACCTGGAGCTGTGGATAGCGCCGGCGCAGGGCCGGCAGCGTCTTTGGCAGGAGATAGGGGGCCACGGTTGGAATCACTCCGAGCCGCAGGGTTCCCGACAGTGGCCGGGTCAGGCTGCGGGCCAGGTCAACGAATTCACCGCTTGCCGTCAGGATACCACGCGCGAGCGGCAACAGGGTCTCCCCGGCGGGGGTGAGGAGCACCGTGCGCTGGCTGCGCTCGAACAACTGGACGCCCAACATCCGTTCGAGGTCCTTGAGCTGGGCGCTCAGGCCGGGCTGGGTGACAAAACAGGCGTCGGCCGCTGCCCGGAAGCTCAACCGCTCGGCCACGGCCACAAAATATTCTAGTTGCCGGAAGGATACATTCATAGATAAAATTTATCATAATAGTAAAAATTATCAATTTTACTTATTAAGAGCCCTCCTTATACTGGAGCTCACATCACATTGAGGAGAGGAGAAAAACATGTCTGAGAAACGCTGTCCGGTCATGACAACGAGCGCCGGCGCGCCGGTGGCCGATAACCAGAACGCCCTGACCGCCGGTGAGCGCGGCCCGGTCCTGTTGCAGGACTATCAACTACTCGAAAAGTTGGCCCACCAGAATCGGGAACGCATCCCCGAGCGGGTGGTCCACGCCAAGGGCTGGGGGGCGTATGGGACGTTCCGGGTCACGCACGACATCTCTTCATACACCACGGCCAGCTGTCTTCAGCCGGGTGCGGAATGCGAGGTCATCACCCGGTTTTCTACGGTGGCCGGCGAGCTGGGGGCCGCGGATGCCGAGCGCGACGTGCGCGGGTTTGCGGTAAAATTCTACACCGAGGAAGGCAACTGGGACCTGGTCGGGAATAACACCCCGGTGTTCTTTATTCGCGATCCGTATAAATTCCCGGACTTTATCCGTACCCAGAAACGACATCCGCAAACCAACCTGCGCAGTCCGACCGCGATGTGGGATTTCTGGTCGCAATCGCCCGAGTCGCTGCACCAGGTCACTATTCTCATGTCCGACCGCGGCTGCCCGACGGCGCCCATGTTTATGAACGGCTACGGTTCGCACACGTTCAGCTTCATCAATGCGGACAAGCAGCGTTTCTGGGTGAAGTTTCATTTCAAAACCCGACAGGGGCACCGCTACTATACCAACGCCCAGAGCGCCGAGGTGATCGGACAGAGCCGGGAGTCCTACCAGGAAGCCCTCTTCGGCGCGATCGAACGGGGTGAGTATCCCAAGTGGGAGCTGAAGGTCCAGATCATGCCGGAAGAGGACGCCGAAAAAACGTCCTATAATCCCTTCGATCTGACCAAGGTGTGGCCGCACGCCGACTATCCGCTGATTGATGTCGGCGTGCTGGAACTCAACCGCAACCCGGATAACTACTTTGCCGAGATCGAGCAAGCCGCGTTCTCTCCATCCAATATCGTGCCGGGGATCGGATTTTCCCCGGATAAGGTGTTGCAGGCGCGCATCTTCGCCTATGCGGACGCCCACCGTTACCGCTTGGGTACGCATTATGAGGCGCTCCCGGTCAATGCGCCCAAATGCCCCGTGCATCACTACCATAAAGACGGGGCGATGCGCTTCTTTGAAACCAAGCATGGCAACACCGATGCGTACTACGAGCCCAACAGCTTTGGCGGGCCACAACAGGACGGCAGTCGGAGCGAGCCGCCGCTGAAGATTGCGGGCGACGCCGACCGCTATAATCACCGCGCGGGCAATGACGACTACACCCAGGCCGGGAACCTCTTCCGCTTGTTTGATGACGCCCAGAAACAGCGCCTCTTCAGCAATATCGCCCAGGCGATGCAGGGGGTTCCGCTAGCCATTATCGACAAGCAGCTCGCCCATTTCGACAAGGCCGACCCCGCCTACGGGAACGGGGTACGGAAGGCGCTTGGAGTCGGGTACCAGAAAAACGCCGCATAACGCTCGCTCTGTGTCCTCGCTCCGTAAAGAAAAGAAGAAGGAGCGAGGACAGCCAACGCCAAGGGCGCGGGAAACTCTTTTGAGCCGCCTGGCGTTCAGGTCAAATGGGGACCGGGCGTGCGCGACCGAGACGGATGATATAAGAATGGCCTGCGTTATCGGCTGGAGAGAGGAGGGCCATCTATGGATCGAAAATACTGGTCGTTTGTGATTCCGGCGCTTGAGCCGGATTTCGCAACCGCGGTCAAAAAGCTGGAAGACCGCGGCCTTGCCGGGGTTGCCGTTCCCCAGGTGTACGGCTCGCCGTTTGTACCGCTGGCAGCCGCGGCAGTCGTGACAACGCGGCTCGAACTCGCCACCGGCATTGCCATCGGTTTGACGCGCAGCCCGTTCGAGACCGCGGTGACCTCGCTTGATCTCGACCACCTGTCCAAAGGCCGCTTCATTCTGGGGCTGGGCACCGGACCCAAACACTGGACCAACGGCTATTTCGGGATGCCGTACGACAAGCCGGTGTCGCGGCTGCGTGAGGTCGTGCAGATTCTGCGCCACGTTGAGGACGGCGCTCGCTCCGGAGAGATGCAGCCCTGGGAGGGACAGTTCTATCAGCTCAGGTTTGATTCCTATCAACCCACGCTGCCGCCGTATCGAGAACGGATTCCCGTCTGGATTGCCGCCCTGCGCCAGCGCATGTGCGAATTGACGGGCGAGGTGGCTGACGGTTTGATCGGGCATCCGGTCTGGTCGATCGAATGGGCCCTGGGTCAGGCCCAGGAATCCGTGGCCGTCGGCGCGGCGCGCACCGGACGCGACCCCGCCGCGATTCATTTCCAGCCCTGGGTGACCGCTTCTATTGATGCCGACGAAAAGACGGCCCTGCGCGACGCCAAGCCCTGGCTGGCTTTCTACTCGGGCTTCAGCCAGTACTACCCCTATTTCGAGGCGCACGGATTCGGGGCCGAGGCACGCAAAATCAATGAAGCCTCCAAGACGATGAACTGCGTGCAGGCCGCGCAATACGTGCCCGATGAGATGGTCCGGGCCTTTGGCGCGCACGGCACGCCGGACCAAGTCCGGGAGCGGATTGAGCCCTTGTGGCAACGCGCCGACTCGATGTGCATCGTGCCGCCCAACTGGGGAATGACACCCGATAAATTAGCGAAAAAGGTCCAGGCGATTGCCGATACCTTCTGGCCGCAGTAGGCAGGCGCGCCAATCTTTCTTAGGAGGAAGCCCATGGATTTTCGTTATCTGCTGATTGAACACGATCACGGCATTTGCCGTATTACCTTGAATCGCCCCGAACGCCTGAATGCGATTAACATCCGAGTCGGCCTGGAACTGCTCCAGGCGCTTGAGACGTACGATTATGATGACTCGGTCCGAGCCGTTATCCTGACCGGGGCGGGGCGGGCCTTCTGTGCCGGTGACGATCTCAAGGGCATGGCCGAACCCGACCAACCGGAACGGCGATTCGCAGATACGGTGAAGCACTACGTCCAGGGCGAAGGCCGCTGGCCCCTCGTTGTGGCCAAGATGCGCGCCCTGTCCAAGCCGGTCATTGGCATGATTAACGGGCACGCGCACGGGGCGGGCTTTAACCTTGCTCTGGGCTGTGACCTGCGGGTGATGGCCGATTCGGCAACCCTGTGCATTCCGTTCGTCAAGCGCGGTATTGCGACCGGCACCAGCCTGCTGCAACAGTTTGTTGGTATTGGCAAAGCAATGGAGTGGGCGTTGCTCGGACCCCAGCTCTCCGCTCGGGAAGCGGAACGCTGGGGCCTGGTCAATCGTGTGGTGCCCTTAGAAAAACTGGAAGAGGCTACGCTGGAACTCGCTGGCGCATTAGCCCAAGGACCGACGCAAACCTACGGCTTTACCAAGTCGGCTGTCATTCATGGTTGGGAGGCCCCACCCGAACGGGCGTACGAATACCAGGGTCAGGCTTTTCTGCTGTCACACCAGACAGAAGATTTTCAGGAAGGCCGGCAGGCCTTCCTCGAAAAACGTCCAGCGCGTTTTCAGGGGCGGTGAAGCTGTTCGTATGAGACTCGTCACGCCGAGCTTCGGTACCCACCCCGGCGCTACGCGCCACCCCCTTCGACTGGGCTCAGGACAGGCCTCCAAGGAGGGGATGGGGAAATCCGTAACCCAAAGGACCCGACCCAACGACTCAATAGACTCCATGACTCAATCGACCCGAATCCGTTCTCACAACAGGAGCGTCACATGACGAAACAGAACACCATCGTTTTTCTTCACTCCCGCGGGTTAGTACCGCCCGAGGTTATTCACATGGTCAATGAGCAGTTGCCGCCGGGCTTTCTCATCGACTTTTTGGAGCAAAACTCTCCAGCCGACACGCGATTGGAGAAAATATCGCACGCCGACTTTATGCTGGCGTATCCGGGCAATCCTTCTGCTGACGAACTGAACGGGGCAAAACAGCTCAAGCTGTTTCAGATGTTGAGTGCGGGCTATGAATGGATCGACCTGGATCTTTTTCAAAAACTTGGGGTGCCGGTTGCCAATAACGGCGGAGCCAACGCGCCAACCGTGGCCGAGCATGCCATTCTCTTAATCTTGGCTGTCTTCAAAAAACTTCCCCTCCACCACAACACCCTGCACGCGGGAAAATGGCTCGGCGCGCAGGAGACTCTACGCATGCGTGAGTTACGCGGCAAGACTGTGGGGATCGTTGGTTTCGGGCGTATCGGCCAAGAGCTGGCACGGATTGCCAAAGGGTTTCAGGCGAACATTATCTATTGTGACGCTGTCCGGGCTCCGACTTCTGTCGAGCAAGAGGTTGGTGCCGAGCGGCTGGCGCTTGACGACCTCTTGCGACAAGCGGATGTGGTTTCTGTTCATACGCCGCTGACGGCTGAGACAAAGGGACTCATAAACGCCCGGACGCTCGGCTTGATGAAACCCTCGGCGATTCTGGTCAATACCTCACGCGGACCGGTTATCGACGAACCCGCCCTCATCGAAGCGCTACGAAACAATCGCCTCGCTGGGGCCGGGCTGGACGTTTTTACTGCCGAGCCGCTGGAAACCGACAGCCCGCTGTTATCGCTGGACAATGTCGTGCTGACCTCGCATATCGCCGGAGTAACGCTGGACACCTGGAGTCGCCGGATCGCGTTCGGCTTTGCCAATATCGAACGGGTTGCTGCGGGCCAGCCGCCGGAATCGGTGATTACGGGGTAGGGAAGGCGTTGGGTCGGTTGGGTCTATTGAGTCGGTTGAGTCATGAAGCCTCCCCATCCCCTCCTTGGAGGGGTGGCCCGAAGGGCCGGGGTGGGTCAATGGGGTATGGCGTATCAATGTCGTGGTTGGGCTATATATTTGCCATTCGCTTTATTGTTGGCTTCCTCTCAAGCCTTGGACTCGTTGTCTCTGCCAGCGTGACTGCTGCGCGCGCAGCCGACCTTGAACACCACGTCCACAGACTGGTCAACGAGCACCGGACGGCGCAAGGATTGAGCCCCTTGGCCTTCAATCCGGAAGTTTCTGCCATTGCCCGCCGCCATAGTCAGGATATGGCAACCGGGCGGGTAGGGTTTAGTCACGGAGGATTTGAAAGTCGCAGGAAAAAGATAGCCGGATTCATTGCTCAACCCGGGGTTGGCGAGAATGTTGCCATGGTTCCAGTAGGATCATTCCATGTCGGAGCTGTCGCCGTCTCTAATTGGTTGGAAAGTCCAGGCCACCGGCGCAATATTGAAGGCGCGTATGAGCTGACGGGAGTTGGCATTGCTCAGGGGCCGACCGGAGCGTACTATTTTACTCAACTCTTTGTGAGGTCACCATCTTATCGTCCGGGAACCTCTGGAAGCGATACACCGTATACGCGGTCTGGACCCGCGCCGCGTGACAGAAAGAGCGAGCCGCGAGTCGTCGAAACCCGACGGCCGGATAGTTATACGCGTCCACAAAGAAAACCGCGCCGCGAAAAAGACCCGCGTAAGCGCCCAGGACGAAAAAGAACTGCGGATGGATGGGTCCAGACGCTGGATTAAACCGGGCCGGCGAATCCGGCGTCCGTCCGGTCCGCTTACTATTGCGTGAGGCTCAATAGTCCCGCAGCCGCGCCCAGCGGTCCCGATGCCAGGCGGCATCGCCAAAGGTCATCTCCGCGGCACGGGCGCGTTTCATATACAGGCCGGCATCGTGCTCGTCGGTCATGCCGGTGCCGCCGTGCATTTGGACCCCTTCGTTGGTCGCCAAGACAAAGGCGTTGGAGCAACGGGCTTTGGCCAGGGAGACCAGCAGGGCCAGATCACTCTCGCCGGCATCCGCGGCGTTTGCCGCGGCCATGACGACCGAGCGACACAGTTCAATCTCCATAAAAACGTTTGCCGCTCGATGCTTGAGGGCCTGAAATGAGCCGATGACCACCCCGAATTGTTCACGCGTCTTGAGGTAGTCGAGCGTATCCTCGAAAATCTGACTCATCCCGCCCAGCATCTCGGCACATAGGCCGATCGTGGCGAGATCAACAATATACGAGAGCGTCTGAAAGCCTTGGCCGACTGTCCCGACAATGGACTCGGCACCACCTTTCACCCCATCAAGATTGACCAGCGCCGCGGCCCGACCGTCAACCCGGGTCTGGGGAATGAGCGCCACGCCGGGCGTGTCCGGTGCAATCAGAAAAAGGGTGATACCGTCCTGGTCGTTGTCTTCGCCGCTGGTGCGGGCCGAGACAATCAGCGCGTCCGCGTTCTGTCCGTCCAGGACCTGAATTTTTTCGCCCGACAGTCTCCAGGCGTCTCCCTCGGCTGTCGCCCGCGTGGCAACGCGGTTCAGGGCGTAGCGGCTACGTGCCTCTTGATAGGCCAGCGCAAGAATCTTTTCGCCTGTTGCGATACCTGAGAGCCAGGCCTGTTTTTGCTCAGGGCTGCCGGCGTCCGCAAGCAATTGACCGCCGAGCAGGACGGTTGAAAGAAAAGGCTCCGGAGCAAGGTTGCGTCCCACGGCTTCCAGCACAACCGCGAGGTCGGCCAGCCCCAGGCCAGCGCCGCCATATTCCTCGGGAATCAGAATGCCGGCCCAGCCGAGTTGGGCCATCTCTTGCCACAAGTCAGGCGAAAACCCCACACTGTCTTGCCCGTCACGCAGCGCGCGAAGCCGGCTGAGCGGAGAGTTCGTGCGGACGAAATCACGCGCAGTCTGCGCCAAAAGTTCCTGATCTTCGGTCAGCACAAGTGCCACAATTGAGCTCCTTAATCGGGTAAACCCAGCACGCGTTTGGCGATGATATTGAGTTGGATCTCGCTCGTTCCGCCCTCAATGGTATTGCCTCGGGAACGCAGCCAGTCGCGGGTGAGGGTGAGCTCAACGTCTTCGAAACCAGGTCCTTCCCAGCCCAGGGCGTGCGGACCGGCAATCGACACCAACAACTCAAGACGACGTTGGTTGAGCTCAGTCCCGTAGACCTTGAACATGGAGCTTTCCGGCCCTGGGGGCCGACCGGCCTTGGCCGCATCGCGGGCACGTTCCGTAGTGAGTCGGAAGGCGCGACTGTCCATTTCATACTGGGCCATACGATCCCTGATTGTGGAGTCCGCCACCCGCTCGCCGTCCAGTCCAAGATGCTCCTTGGCCCAGTCGCGCATGGTTCGGCCTTTGCCTGCCGTCGTGCCGAATGCCGAGGCAATCATATTGCGTTCATGATTCAGCAGGGCCTTTGCCACCGTCCAGCCTTTGTTCACTTCAAAGATGACATTCCTGGCAGGGGCCTGCACATCGGTCAAAAACGTCTCACAAAAAGGTGAGGCTCCGCTAATCAATTTAATGGGTCGGGTTTCAACCCCTGGGGACTCCATGTCTACCAATAGGAAGGTGATGCCTTCTTGTTTTTTGGCCTCCGGGTCAGTCCGAACGAGCATGAACATCCAGTCGGCCAGATTAGCAAACGAGGTCCATACCTTTTGGCCATTAATAATATAGTGGTCGCCCTCAAGGATTGCCCGGGTTTTGAGTGACGCCAGGTCGCTGCCCGAGCCCGGTTCGGAATAACCCTGGCACCAGCGAATCTCGCCTTTGATGATCCCAGGCAGATGTTCGTGTTTTTGTTCTTCGGTACCATACTGCAAGAGGGTCGGACCAATCATGGTCAGACCGAAACCGATCAACGGCGCCGGCAAGCGCAGGGCGTTCATCTCTTGCTGCAACACCTTGGCTTCTTCTTTGGACAAACCCCCACCGCCGTACTGGGTTGGCCACTCGGGCGCAGTCCAGCCGCGCTCGGCCATGACATCCAGCCAGACCTTCATATCAGGATTCGGGTATTTCACCTTCCGTCCACCCCAATTCCCGTCGAGCAGGGTGCTCCCTACGCCTCGAATCGAAGCCGGGGCGTTGGCGTCCAACCACTGGTGTGTCTCAGCACGAAACGTTTCGAGAGCGGCCATGATTCCTCCTCAATATAGAAGGGCGACCAAACGGTCGCCCTTATTCGAGCAAGATTCCGCGCTTTGGACAAGCGCAGGGTGAATATCTCTGAGTGCTTACGCAGCCGCGGCAGCCGGAGCCGGCATGTTCAGCGGTTCCGGTTCTTGGAGCGGAGTCGTATCCCACTTCTTGAGTTCCGGCAGGACATGCTTGGCAAAGCACTTCATGCTGCCCTCGGCCTCGTCGTAGGGCATCCCGGCGTAGCTGAAGTTGCCCATAATGGCTTTCATGTCGATCGTGTCGCGGATGAATTCGAGTTTCCGCAGCACCTGGTCAGGCGTTCCCCACGGCATGAGTTTGACAAAGTCTCTGGCTGCTCCGTCCATGCCATGCTGCTCAATATATTTCCCGACGTTGCTGTAGAACTCATAGCCCTTGTTCTGACCGAAATGTTTGGCCGTCATCTGATAGTGGTTCATGGCCGTGTGATAATAGGCCCCGATCCACTTGGTGGCATTCTCTTCGGCCCGCTTGGCATCTTCATCCACATAGAAGAACCCGCCACAGAACGGCTGGGGCGGCTGTATTCCAGGATTCGTTTCCTGCCAGACCTTGTGATAAACCTCGAAGTCGCCTTTGACGACATCCCACGGCTTTTGCGGAATGACCAGCAGGCCGACGCCGAGCCGGGCCATGATTGGCATGGACTCCGGTGAGACCGCAGCCGCATAGGTACGGCCCTTAAACGAGTAGGCCGGGTAGGGGCGGATATCGCGGCGGGGCTGCTGCGTCGCCAGACCGCCCTCGATATAGCCGTTCTCCAAGCCATTGATAATGAGTTCGGCGTATTCAACAAAGCGTTCGCGGCCTTCGTTCTGGTCGATCCGAAACCCGTCATACTCAACCCGGGCCAGACCCCGACCAAAGCCCAGAATCATCCGCCCGCCCGACACATGGTCAAGCAGCGAGATTTGCTCGGCAACCCGAATCGGGTCGTGCCAGGGAAGCACGATGACCATGGTTCCCAGCTTGGCCGTCTTGGTTCTGCCCGCCATATAGGACAGGAACTGAACCGCATCAGGACACATGGTGTAATCCGTAAAGTGATGTTCGATAGACCAAATTGAGTCAAACCCGAGGGGTTCGGCCATCTCCGCGATCCGAAGCTCCTCACGGTAGACTTCGGCATCGGAGCGAGCGTTTCCAGGGTTCTGAAATACCGGGGCGTAACCAACGTGCATAATTCCTCCTTTGCTATTTTCAATATGAAATTATGAAGTCCATATTATATACAAGCCAGTTCAGCACGCATAGTCCCTTATGGCGGGAGAATTGCCCATCCCTTGCGTCGCTGTGTTCCCTCTCCCTGGAGGGAGAGGGCCAGGGTGAGGGGGCTAAAGCGTTTCACGATTCAGTATACACATGTCATTGACAGTAGAGCATACCGAGCGTAGAGCTATGGGCACTTTCAAAACTGAAGGAGAAATCAGAAGCCACTTTGCCTTTTTCCATATTGATCCAATGGTCTCCAAGTCTCTTAGGTTCATACTGGCGTCTTTCTGTTTCCTTGGTCATTTAATGGGGCAAGGAGCTGTGTTAAATGGCACCATAAAGGAAGCACACGCCCACAATATATACTTCAATAAAAGATTTAACCTCTTCACTCGATGCCAGCCCATGCATCTCCATGTAGAAGCACAGGACATGGTGGGTGATTCGGCATCTACATATCCATATAAACTTATTCCCAGTGAGAAGTGGCAGAAAGCAATTCGTGAACTCGTTGAACGCCGATTGCGGACTGCTAGATTATATCAGGAAACCGCTCAAAACTATTTTTATGTCTCCGTCCAACTACAGCAGCCCTCTAAAAACTATAAACTCGCTTTCGATTTCAGGAAGATGCTATACGATCCATCAACAGATAGCTGGGACCATGCAACTACGTATGGTGCGGATAACATAGATCTTTCCACTGAACATGATTTAATGAGTACGCTTTCTTTTTTTCTGGACAAATTTCTTGAGGATTATGTGGAAGAGAATAAGGCATTTTGTCGCTAGCATACTTGTAGTGATAGAAGTTCCGGCCTTAGTTCCATAATGAAACCAGGGGAAGTCAATACACAGAAAACAACGTTTAGGACTTGGGAATTGGAATAGGTGTAAAATTATAAGGAAGAGAGTGTCTATCTACTTTAATACCCACATTCAGTAAAAACCCACACCAATAGTCTAAAATGGCATCGGTAAACCGCCACAATTCTAGTTTAGTGCCATCCTCAAGGGTCATGAAGAGATCAGGCCCTACCGTAGGTTCCTCTCTAATCTCTTCGCCATATAGGACAATATCTATAAATAGATTGTGTCCCTGTTTGACCTCCTTAGTCTCGGCTGGTTTCGTCAGATTAAAATGCTTGGCTGTATTAGCGATGTCATAAGCAGCGGCAATAAAGGGGTTTCTTTTCCATTTCTCTATGTATAAAGTACGCCGCTTATCTTTTTTATCCCCCATGCCCATACGCACAAAAAAGTAGTCCCGCATGGCATTGGCGGTTATACAAAAATTATAGAAATGATCCGCTTTATCAAAGTCTCTTTTTGCATGACAAGCGCGATAAGCTTCACGTTTGAGCTTCTCAAAAAGATTTTCAATAGAGAGTAAAGTTGGAGCTAAAGACATAACCTCCATTCCTTTTCTTGATCTCATTCCCCATGCCGCCACCCGCCGCTTCATCCACCCTTTATCCGTCAGCGCCACCAGCGTTTCTTCCTACGTGCGAGTCTCTTTGGCTACATTATAGCTTTCACACAGCAGTTACAGACACATTTATGCCCCGCGGCCCTCGAAAGCCCGTAATATCTCTTCCGGCAAAGGCTCAAAAAACTCTGGTGGGACGTTGACTTTGCCTTTTGCCGTCCCGAGTCGACGCGGTGTTTTCCGCTGCTTGGGCCGGCGGCGAATTCGTGCGGCACGAAGTCCTACCCGCGCCATCCATACCTGGGCAGCAGGGCGACGAGCCAGAAGACGGTCCGAGGCAGCGAGTTCGTCCGCGTCGATTTCATAGGCCCCGGTCTCGATGTCAATGAGCACGAATTTCCCCTCATCCTCAGGAGTGAGATGGAGATGAATATCCCGTTCGTAGATTCTATCGCCGCGCTTGGCGAATTCGTCTTTGCTGTAGTGTGGCTTTTTAGTTCTCATAGTCCCTTGTCGCAGTCTCATTCGGCTGAATGAGAGAAAATCGGGGCAAACCCACCCCGGCCTACGGCCACCCCCTTCGACTGGGCTCAGGACATGCCTCCATGGAGGGGATAGGAAAAGCTCCAGTAGAGGAATTTTATCCGGCCCGTAACGCTTCGATCACTTTGGCCGGATGGTCGGCGGCCTTGGCGATCCGCTTCCAGTGCTTTTTCAGCTTGCCGTTGGGGCCAATCCAGACCGTCGAGCGAATAACGCCTACGGTCTTTTTGCCGTACATCATCTTCTCGCCCCAGGCGCCGTATTTTTCCATGACCTTTTTGTCCGGGTCGCATAACAGCGTGAACGGCAGTTGGTATTGCGCGGCAAACTTCTGGTGTGAGGCGGCGCTGTCCGGGGAAATCCCGAGGACAATCGCATCCTGTTTTTGGATGTCCTGCCAGATATCCCGAAAGCCGCAGGCCTCTTTGGTACAACCGGGCGTATTATCCCTGGGATAGAAATAGACAATCACGTTGTGACCCCGCAGGTTTTTGAGGGCGACCTTGTTTCCTGCCGCGTCTTGTAAGGTAAACGCCGGGGCTGCTTTTCCTTCTTCAATCGGCATAGGCTCCTCCTCCGTCACATCCGGCCCATATATCACACATCTGTCCGGTTTGACTCACTCGGCGGTATTTCCTAAGGTATCCCGGCTATTTCGTATAAAAGAAACATTGTGCTACTCGAAGGAAGGAGAGGCAGACATGGATTTTGATTATTCCCCGAAAGTGCAGGACCTGAGAAAAAAGGTCTCTCAATTTATGGACGAGCACGTCCATCCGAATGAACAGACGTTTGAGGACCAACTGAACTCCGGCCCGGACCGCTGGCAGATCCCGCCGATTATCGAAGAGATCAAAGAGAGGGCCAAGAGTGCCGGGCTCTGGAACCTGTTTCTGCCGGAGAGCGAGTACGGCTATGGCCTGACCAACCTCGAATATGCCCCCTTGTCGGAAATCATGGGACGGGTGCACTGGGGCTCGGAAGTCTTTAATTGCTCGGCGCCGGACACCGGTAATATGGAAGTGATCTCTCGCTATTGTACGCCCGAGCAGCAACAGGAATGGCTGGAACCGCTGCTCGAAGGCAAGATTCGTTCCTGCTTTGCCATGACCGAACCGGCAGTGGCCTCGTCCGATGCCACCAATATCGAATCCCGCATCGTGCGCGATGGAGATGAATACGTCATCAACGGCCGCAAGTGGTGGTCGTCGGGCATGGGCGACCCACGCTGCAAGATTCTCATCTTCATGGGCAAGACCGACCCTGATAATCCGAACCGCTATCTCCAGCAATCTCAAATCCTGATCCCGCGTGACACGCCGGGCGTGAATATCCTGCGGATGCTGACCGTGTTCGGCTACGACGATGCCCCCCACGGTCATGCCGAGGTCGAGTTCAAAGACGTGCGGGTGCCGGCCGCGAATATGATTCTGGGTGAAGGCCGTGGGTTTGAGATTGCTCAAGGCCGTCTTGGCCCTGGGCGTATTCACCACTGTATGCGACTGATCGGGCAGGCCGAACGTGCGCTGGAAAAGATGTGCACACGCGCCAAGTCCCGGACGGCATTTGGCAAACTGATCTCCGAACGGACAGTGACGCTGGAGCGGATTGCCGAAGCTCGGATTCGGATTGAACAAGCCCGGCTGCTGACGCTCAAGGCCGCGCATATGATGGACACCGTCGGCAACAAAGCTGCCCGCGCCGAAATTGCCATGATTAAAGTGGCGGCGCCGAATATGGCGCTGCAAGTGATAGACTGGGCCATGCAGGCCCACGGCGGAGGTGGGGTGGCCGAAGACTTCGGGCTGGCGCGCGCCTATGCCTCAGCGCGGACGCTGCGCTTCGCCGATGGACCGGACGAAGTCCACCGCAATCAGATTGGCCGCCTGGAACTGCGCAAATACGATTAAACCTATGAAATTCGGCCTCCATTTCCAACTGCCGTGTACGGCTACACAGTCGCCTGTTCAGCGCTACCGAGACACGCTCGATCAGGCGATTCACGCCGAAACGCTGGGGTTTGAATCCGTGTGGCCGGTTGAGCAGCACTTTAACCCCGAGCTTTCAATTCTTCCGTCCCCGTTGCTGCTCCTGTCGGCCCTTGCCGAGCGGACCCGGACACTCCGACTCGGTATCGCCATTATCCTCTTACCCCTCTCTCATCCGATTCGCGTGGCCGAAGAGGTTGCGACCTTAGACGTGCTGAGTAACGGCCGAGTGGAGTTTGGTATTGGGCGGGGCTCTCTGCCGAATCATTTTAGCGGGTTCGGGGTGGACCAGGCCGAAAGCCGGGAGCGGATGCTTGAAGCGCTGGCCATGATTCGCCAGGCCTGGACCCAGGACCGGTTTTCATTCCAGGGCCAATTTTTCCAGGTTGAGAATATCTCGGTCGTCCCTCAACCGGTCCAGCAGCCCCATCCCCCCATTCGGGTGGCTGCCAATAGTGCCGAGACGTTCGAGTTGATGGGTCGGTTGGGCTATCCCATCTTTGTTGCCTCGCAGGTCAACCCGTTTGCCAAAATGCGAGAGTATATCCCCCTCTATCGCGAAGCCCGGGCCGCGGCCGGGCATCCGGACGGTGGTGGTGAGGATATTACCCTGCTGGGTCCGCTGTACGTCGGCGCGAGCCATGCCCAAATCCGACAGGAGCTGGAACCCAGCATCCGTCGTTTTCTGGAGTCCGTGGCCGCCATTGCCACAGCCCAAGGCGCGACCTTGGGCAAACAATCGCAGCGCGTCAAAGAAGTCTTCGATCGGGTGCGGCGTATGACCTATGAGAAGGTGGACGAGGTGATGGCAATTTTCGATACGCCGGACGCGTGCGCAGAGCGACTCAAACAGCTTGAAGCGGAATTCGGCATGGGACGGTTCGTGTGTTGGTTCAATCCCGGTGGCATGGTGCCCCATGCCCAAGTCATGCGCAGCATGGAGTTGTTTGCAGCCAAGGTGATGCCGCATTTTGCGGAATAGATTGACGGCTTGAGAGAGAAGGAAAAGTGGACTATAGACGTGAGTTTCTCAACTTCCTGCTCAAAAAGAACGCGCTCAAAATTGCCCGCGACCCAGACTCCTTCTTTCAATTAAAAAGTGGGCGCGTCAGCCCGAGCTTTGTTTCGCTCGGCGCACTGACCGATGGCGCAAGCCTCATCACGCTCAAAAAATGCTATAGCCGGGCGGCAATGGAAGGCGTAGAGAAAGGCGTCCTGCAGGACTTTCAGTATGTTTTTGGTCCGGCCTATAAAGGTATCACCCTGGGGGCGCTGCTGTGCGAAGGACTCCAGGAATACGGCGACAAATCTACTTCCCTCCTCTACGACCGCAAAGAAGAGAAAGCCCACGGAGAGGTGACTCAAGGTAGTGCAGTTGGAAAGCTCATTGTCGGGGCTGAGAATTTTGTCCAAGCGAGCGCGATTCTGCTCGTTGATGATGTGATTACAACCGGCAAGGCAAAATATGAAGCGCTCGAAAAGATACGCTTGCTTGGAGCCCATACCATTGCCGGGATGGTGGTAGCGGTCGATAGGCAGGAAGTGCTGGGCGATGCGACCGGGCGGCTCAGTGCCATCCAAGCGCTCGAACAAGAGTTCGGTATTCGCACCTTTGCCATTCTCACCATGCAGGAGATTTTTACGCTGGTGAAAGATTCCTTGTCTGCCGATGTCCGGCAGGCGTGGATTGCGTACTATGAGCGCTACGGAGCCGTCCAACTCGGGTAGAGGCACTACGGAGCGTCTCTGGAGAGCCCCCTCTCATTCATACGCTGAACCGCTCCTGCATCCGCTCCCACCACCTGGCTAAGGACGGAGCAGAATCAAATAAGGGCTCATCGCTCACGCGTGTGATCCATGTGAATGTGCCGAACAGGCTGAAATCGGCATAGGTCAAAACCTCAAACAAATATTCATGGCCTAACGCGACTGCCTCAAGGTCGGCGAGTACGGATTTGAGACGCGGGCGAAAGGCGTCGCGTCTGGCGGCGAGGTCTTCAAGCGTTGCGCCGAACCGAGCTTCGCGGTTTTCACGAAAGTAGGCGCGGTCTACCGGCTCAATCTTTTCAAAGATGTCGTATATCACGATTGGAGAGAGCGCCGGATGGAACGTGTTATCGATATACAGATTAAAGAACCGACAAGCCTCTTTCATACCCGGACCGGGGAAGAGCTTGGCCTGCGGATACTGGTCTTCCAGGTATTCGGCAATCTTCCACGAATCAGAGACAACCGTGCCGTTGTCCGTAATGACCGGCACCCGGTCCTGGTTGGAAAAGGTCAGTTTGTCTTTATCGCAGAAGCGAATCGGTACGGTCGTATAGTCCAAGCCCTTGTAGCGTAACGCGACCTTGGTGCGCGAGCAAAATGGGCTAAAGCGTATATTGTTGGCTCCGGTCAAGTCGTAGACTTCAATCATTGGTTTCTCCTCTCGGGTATGTCCAGCGTCTTTCGTCATTTCCAAAAATGCTGAAGAAGTCAAGGTAAAGGCCCGGTTGGCGGAACTGTTTGCCTGGGATAGGCTGGCTAAAATGTATGACGAGATCAGGAACAAAGGAGGAGATTCATGCGAGAAGCCGTTGTTGTATCATCAGCCCGGAGCGGAATTGGCAAAGCCTTTCGGGGCAGCCTGAACAAAACCAGCGGCGCGACCTTGGGCGCGCATGTCATTAAAAGTGCGGTTGAGCGGGCAGGGGTGGACCCTGCGGAAGTTGAAGATGTGGTGTTTGGCTGCGGGCTGCCGGAAGGTTCAACCGGGCATAATGTTGCGCGGACCTCAGCCGTGAAGGCCGGCCTGCCCGTGACCACCTCTGGTATGACTATCAACCGCTACTGCTCCTCCGGCCTGCAAGCGATCAGTACGGCAGCCAACCGGATTATCGTCGATGGGGCCGATGTCATGGTGGCCGGTGGGGTGGAGTCGATCAGCCTGGTACAAAGCAATCTGAATACCAAGAATTTTGTTGACGGCTGGCTCATGGAGAACAAGCCCGAGATCTATTTCCCGATGTTGAAGACGGCCGAGATTGTCGCCCAGCGCTATCAGGTCTCGCGTGAGTCGCAGGATGAGTATGCCCTGGCCAGCCAGCAACGGACCGCGGCCGGCCAGGCGGCCGGCAAATTCGACGACGAGATCGTGCCCATCACCACAGTCATGGCTGTGACCAACAAGGAAACGGGCGAGGTCAGCCAGAAAGAGGTCACGCTCTCGCGCGATGAGGGTAATCGGCCGACTACCAATCTGGAAGGACTCTCCGCTCTCCCGTCTGTGACAGAGGGCTCGATTACTGCCGGCAATTCCAGTCAGTTGTCCGATGGTGCAGCCGCGGTTGTTTTGATGGAAGCCAAAGAGGCTGAGAAGCGTGGCCTGCAACCCCTGGGTCTCTATAAAGGGCTGGTCGCCGCCGGCTGTGAGCCGGATGAGATGGGTATTGGTCCGGTCTTCGCCATTCCCAAGCTGCTTGAGCGTCACGGCCTGAAGATGGACGATATTGATCTGTGGGAACTCAACGAAGCCTTTGCCGTGCAGACGGTTTATTGCCGCAATCGCCTTGGCATTCCCATGGAGAACTACAATGTGAACGGCGGCGCTATCTCAATTGGCCATCCGTACGGCATGACCGGCGCCCGTCAGGTCGGCCATATTTTGCGTGAGGGCAAACGGCGGGGTGCCAAAAATGTGGTGGTGACTATGTGTGTCGGTGGCGGGATGGGCGTGGCCGGACTGTTTGAGGTGTTGTAGAGCGTCGGGCCGATCAAAAAAGAGGGGCAGGCACGCCTGCCCCTCCGAAACATACAGGGTCTACGCGGCAGCGGCCTTGGCTGCATTCAGCGCCGCATCATAATCCGGCTCGTTGGCGATTTCCGATACGTATTCAACGTGCTTGAGCGTGCCGTCTTTTCCGACAACGAACACCGCGCGGGCGGTTACGCCAGCCAGCGGACCATCTGCGATCAACACGCCGTAGCCTTCGGCAAAGGCGTGGTCACGAAAATCCGACAGCGTTTTTACCTGCTCCACGCCGGCCGCGCCGCACCAGCGCTTCTGAGCGAAGGGTAAATCCATACTCAAGGTCCAGATTTCAATCCCTTCGCCGAGCTTGGCGGCTTCTTCATTAAAGCGTCGTGTTTCCGTGTCACACACCGGCGTGTCAACCGAAGGGACAGAACTCAAAATTACGACTTTGCCCTGTGCCTCGCTGAGTTTGACGGACTGTAGATCGTTGTTCACTGCGGTGAAATCCGGGGCGGCCTGACCAACCGACACTTCTGATCCACCCAAGGTGAGAGGATTGCCGCGTAACGTAACTGATGCCATTTCGACCTCCTTGTCCTGCTCCAAAATAAAATTGTTGAATAACGAAAGCGGGCCGCATTCTATCCAGACACAGTTGAATTGCAAAGTGCCTGGGGATGACGCATGATCGGATCAAAGAGTTCCGGGGTTGGAGACTGTCCCCCTCAGCAAGGAGGTGCGTGCTATGTGTGGCCGCTACAGCCTGACGGCAGATGAAAAGCAGCTCAATGCTCGTTTTGTGGCGCGCTTCCTGCCCTCTACGCCGACCGCACGCTACAATATTGCGCCGACCCAGCCGGTATGGGCGCTGGTGCATACGGAGGAACCCAGGATCGTGGCACTGCGTTGGGGGCTGATCCCGTCCTGGGCCAAGGACAAAGCCATTGGGAACCGGATGATTAACGCCCGCGCCGAAGGGATTGCAGAGAAGCCGAGTTTTCGCCGGGCGATTCGGAAGCGGCGCTGTCTGGTCCTGGCCGATGGTTTTTATGAGTGGCAAAAGACCGGGCCATCCAAACTGCCCTACTATATTCGACTGAAATCCGGTGAGCCGTTTGGGTTTGCCGGTTTATGGGAGCGCTGGTCCGCGCCGTCCGGCGAAACGATTCATTCGTGTACCATTATCACCACGACGCCCAACGAACTCATGGCCGACATCCATCACCGCATGCCGGTTATTGTCCCTCGTGAGGCCGAAGAGCGCTGGCTCGACCCAACAATAGAAGACCCGCAAAAAGTGCTGCCCCTCCTCCAGCCATACCCCGCCGGTGAGCTGGAAGCCTATGCGGTCTCAACTCTGGTGAATTCACCGCGCAATGATGTGGCCGCCTGTATTGAGCCAGGGTAGCATACCCGAAACATGAATTAGTCGCCCGTTTCCTTGGCGCCCGGCTCAAGATCAACTTGGGTCGCTGTGAGGAAACGGACAACCATATTATAGAACGCGGCATTCAAGCTGAGTTCGACGATCTGTTCCTCATTGAGAAAGGCGCGCAGCGCGTCAAAGGTCGTATCCGCAATCTGCACCTGCTCGGTCATCTCGGTTGCGTAGCGAATAACGGTGCGTTCGTGTTCGTTAAAAGCCGGGCTCGTCTCCCAGTCCGCAAGTTTTTCTACTTGTTCAGGACTCACCCCAACTCGTTTGGCCAAGGCTTTATGGTGGGTATATTCATACTCGCAGTCGGTTAGCCTGCCGACCGTCATGATAGCGAGTTCCCGCAACCGAGGATCAAGCGTGGTCCGATTCCGCAGCCCATCGCTAAAGTACAGCATTCGACGCAGGAGCAACGGGCTGTGCGCCACGATCCGAAAGATATTGCCAATCGAGCCGCGTTGCTTGAGAAGATCATCAAAAATATCGCGCTCAAGCTCGGGCAGGTCATCTCGGTCCAGATAGGCTAAACGGGCCATGCTGACTTCCTTTCCAGTGTTATTACTCTGAATTCTTCCCAGAGGTTTCTCCAAATTTGGGCGCACGCTTGTCCAGGAATGCCCGCATGCCTTCGCGGGCATCGTCGGACAAAAAGGCCGCTTTCTGAGCCCGGTACTCATAGGCCAGGGCTTGTTCGAGCGACGCGCTGGCCCCGAGATAGACGCCTTCTTTGATCCGAGCCAGAGTCTCTGCCGGACCCGTAGCCAGCGTCCGCGCAAAATTGAGCGTCTCTTCCCAAAAACTCTCAAGCGGATAGACCTGATTCAGCAGGCCCAAACGCAGAGCTTCTGCGGTTCTGATCCGGTCTCCGGTCATCATGAGTTCCATGGCCTTGGCCGTTCCAACCAGGCGGGACAAAAAGAAGAAGCCGCCCCAGTCGGGGACCAGGCCAATCTTCACAAAGCTCTCGGAGAAGAGGGCCTTGTCCGAGCCAAGCCGAAAGTCGCAGCTTAATGCCAGGTTGGCGCCCGCGCCGGCCGCGGCGCCATTCACCGCCGCAATGATGGGCTGGGGCATACGCCGCAGCAACTGGACGACCTGACTGCCAAGGACCATGCGCTGTTCAATGACTTGGGTTGTACGGTCGTCCTGGAGCTTGGCCATACTGGCGATATCGCCTCCGGCGCAAAAGGCTCTCCCCGCACCAGTAATAATAACGCAGCGGACGCTCCGGTCGGTTGCAAACTGTTCGAGCTGCGCGAGGAGCTGACCGCGCATGGTGTCAGAGAAGGCGTTCATGACCTCGGGTCGATTCAGCGTCAGGATGCCAATATGATCGTTCACTGTGGTGAGCACCTGGTTTTCGCTCATGCTGTCCTCCGAGGTTTTCCGTTTACGCTCATCATTAACTCAGCAGAGCCATGAGTTCGGTAATCTGCGCTGCTTCTAAGATTTCCAGACTATCAACAAGCTGAATACATCGCTGTGTTTGCTCTTCAGTCAGATGCATATTCAGGCAGTCTCGAATTTTGACCAGGTGTGCGTCTCGCTGTAGAAGCGGCAGGCCCCAAAATCCTTGCGGGCCAGTACACCGAGCAGTCAGGTGCCGGCCGTCTTGTAATTCTAGCGCAACATCGACCCACATTTTTTCCAAAACGCCAGGAATCGTCCGGTCCTGGGTCAGGCGAGTACGAGACATGAGACCTGCCAGGTCTGGCCGTGCGCAATAGTCATCCGAGAATGTCCGAATTGACACTGCGCCGTCGAGCAGGGCAGCGGCAACCGTATACTGAAAGCTGAATTTCCCGTCCAAACCGCTCTTACAAGCAGGCCGATCGACATAGGGCATGACTGGAGAGGTGATGTGGACGGCCTGAATTGAGTCGGGACTGTCAATCTGCTTATAGAGTTCCAGCGCAGCCAGGATGCCGAAATGCGTGCCGTACTGACACGGAAACATTTTCATCACAAAGCCTGGATCGACCATGCGATACGACTGAGCAGACCGAGCTAGGCTCAGCAATTCATCATAATTAAACTGCTCGCCAAAGAAGTGTTCGACATAGCCGTTCGGCGCTTCAAAAACCGTTGGGTTGCCGGTAAATCCGCGCGACGCCAATAAGGCCGCATCCAAACCGGATAATGCGGCCCAGCCACAGTGGGTCGCCTTGGCCATGGTTCCGACATTGGCCATCAGCCCACCGGCACGAGATGCCGTAATACCAAGCGCATGTTGAAGCTGCTCTTGACTGAGTCCAAGCATATGCGCTGAGGCTACCGCCGCGCCCATGAGCCCGACGCTACTTGGTGGATGGACGGTAAACTCGCCAGGCACGTATTGATGGGAGGCCAGCCGAATATGTCCCTGGAATTCACAGCCTTTGACAAAAGCTGTGATGATCTCTCGGCCCGTACTGTGTCGTTCTTCGGCCAAGGCTAAGATGGCCGGCAGCGTTGGCGACGTTGCATGCGTGGGCGGACTCCACATAGGCTCATAGTCCAAGACATGCATGGAGATGCCGTTGGCATACGCCGCCAAAATAGGCGAAGTCCGAAAGCCATGGCCAATGACCGTTGCAATTTCTTTTCCGCCCTGACTGTTGACATGGGCGGCGGCAATGGTCGGCCCCGACTCTTTGGCCCCGGCCACTGCAACGGCAAGGCCGTCGAGGATGACGCGCTTTGCAACCGCAACAACCTCGTCCGAAAGCGACTCAAAGGTCATCCGGGTCAGGCTATGGCACAAGGCTGCTGTTACTTGAGGAGGCGTCTTATCCATGTTCCTGCTACTCAGATGGAAATTCTTTATCCGATTTGGGAATGGTCTCTTTCAGAACCGAATGTTTTCTCTCTTCGTCATGACCCTTCAGAAACTTTCGCTGCAAGGCTTGCACCTCAGCCAAGCCAATAATCTCTTCCCGTTCAGCAAAAGATGCCATGTCTTCTGCCATTGCTTCCGTATGTCCGTGTCTGCGGATTTCGGCTGCGGCGCGCTGCATGGCCCGCATAGCGGCGCGCTGCAGGTCTGACGGAACAATCATAATGCGATATCCGAGTGCGGTGAGCTGCTCGGCTGGAACCAGGGGCGTTTTGCCACCCCAGAACATATTGATCAGAAGTGGAGCATGGACTTCCAGGGCTATGCGTTCGATCTCTTCAAGCGATTGGGGCGCTTCCACAAAAATCACGTCCGCCCCTGCCTCGGCATAGGCGTTCCCCCGTTCAATCGCCGCATCCAACCCAAGCACGGCCCGGGCGTCTGTCCGGGCGATAATGACCAGATCGCCACCGGCCGCGGCCTGCGCGGCCTGAATTTTTTGGACCATCTCCGCGCTGCTGACCACGTGTTTGCTTTCATAATGGCCGCAGCGTTTGGGTTCCATCTGGTCCTCAAGATGAAGCGCCGCCGCGCCAGAGCGCGCATACGCCCGAACCGTCCGCATGACGTTAATGGCATTCCCATAGCCGGTGTCGGCGTCCACGATAAGCGGCAGAGTGGTGACAGCGCGAATCTCGTCCAGCCGCTTTTGCATTTCTGTGAAGGTGACCAAGCCAACGTCGGGATAACCCATGCTGCGCGCAATTGCGCCGCCGCTGATATACAAAGCGGCAACACCAGCGGCTTCAGCAATCTTGGCCGATAGCCCATCGTACACGCCCGGAGCCGTTAGCAGTTCCTCCTGGGCGAGCAGGGCTCTGAGCTCGGTCGGACCGGCTTGCAACACTGCGCTATTCTCCTCGTGCATATCGCGCTGCGTGCGTACCGGCCAGCCGACCGAAGACCGCGCCGCGCATCAGCCCGGAGCCACCCGGATAGTTGAGATAGAAAAAGCCGCCGGTCATTTCTCCGGTTGCGAACAGGCCGGGGATAGGCCGGTCTAAATGGTCGAGGACTGCCGCATCGGTATTAATCCGAATCCCACCAAAGGTGAAGGTGATGCCGAGAGAGACCGGATAGGCGTAAAAGGGCGGCTGATCGAGCCGGGTCGCCCAGTTGGTTTTTTCCGGTCGTAGACCCCGCGTGCGTTTGCCGTCTTTAATGTCAGGATTGAAAGATTCGTCCATCTTATCCTGGACGGCTGCGTTATAGGCTTCAAGCGTGGCCAGGAAAGCATCCCGGCGAAAATCCAGGGCCGCGTAGCGTTCCTCGATTTGATCCGCCAACTCGGTCAGACTGTCGGCGATGATGGGCGTGCCGGTATTATAGCGCGTCTCCAACAGCGAGACCGTCTGCTGGTCAAAGACTTGAAAGATGGTTGCGCTGCGCTGCTGCAAAATGTCGCGACCCATTTTGGCGTAAGTGTACAAATTAAAATCCTCGCCCTCGTCAACAAACCGTTCGCCATCCAGGTTGACCATGACCGAGAACGGATAGGACAGCCGGTTGGTTTTGTCTGTAAGCCGCAGGTCGCCATAGGTCGGGGCGTCGGCATCAATCGGCGTTGCATGACAGCCCGCCCATTCGCCATAACTCTGGGCCCCAATCGACAGGGCCGCGCGCGTCATCTCGCCGGTGTTAAAACGGGTGCCTCTGACTTTGACCAAGCTCCAGCTCGGACCGAGATAGGCCGTGCGCATTTCCGGGTTCGCCTGGAATCCGCCGCTGGCCAGAACGAGTGCTTTGCAGTGGACTGTCCGGAGGCCGCTGGGATCACGTATGGCAATACCCGTCACGCGACCATCAGCCGCGGTGATAATGCGTTGGGCCTGGGTTTCGTACCAGACTGGAATGTCCGCTTCGGCCGCTAAGCGAAACAGAGTGCCGGACAGCAGGACGCCTTCGCCTTTGGAGCGGAGCGCACCCCCGCGGGCGAGTTTGATCTTCCGGGCCCCGGCAATGGTGACGGGACCAACGGCCCGGTTAAACTCCCAGGCTACTCCCAGGTCGGCCATCCAGCGTACCGTGTCATACGAGCGCGTGATCAAGGTCTGAATCAGCGCGGGGTCGGCCCGTCCGCCGGTGACGCGGTCGATGTCCTGCTGAAAGTCCTCAGACGTATAGGGATCGACTGCCACATCACGCGGATCATCATTGTCTCGGATAAGCGCAACCAAGTCGTCGATACCGTTATACGTGCAGCGGAACAGGCCGCCGGTAAAGCGTGTGTTGCCGCCGCGTAATTTTTGTGTTGCCTTTTCGAGAACAACGACCCGGGCGCCCTCAGCCCGAGCGGCCAGAGCGGCCGTAAAGGCGGCGTTGCCCGCCCCGACAACGACCACATCAAACGTTTCTGGTGTCTGCTGAGCCGAATCTGCCAATGGCCTGTCCTCCCTATGGCAGCAATATAGCGTTTCTGTCCGTGGCGTGAATCCCCTTCGTTTTTGTCTCTTGACCGATGGAGTACTCCTGACATAGACAGGAACAAAACAACCCGTGCTGTGCCGTTATTCGAGACACAGCCAAAGAGGAGGGATGGTATGAACCCACGCGGAATGTCGCACGTTGCTCTATGCACCAAGGATTTCGATCGCTCCATGCATTTCTATCGGGATTTGCTTGGATTCCAGGTGGCCCAGGAGGGAACCACCGTTGAGGAGGGAGAGTATCAGCAGGGGATTTATAAGAAGAAAAACCAACAGGTGAAGTTTGCGATTCTGCGTCACGGCAAGAAGAAAGCCACACCGTACGGGCTGAATGAAGATGCCCCGGTTATTGCCCTGCTCGCCCCGACGCAGAGCCAGCCGACTGGAAAGCCGATCCTGGTTGACCAGATTGGCATTTCCCACTTCGGGATATGGGTCAAGGGTTTGAACAAAGTTCACAAAGACTTAGTCAGCAAAGGCGTGGAATTTGCCGCTCCGCCGCACGTCTTGGCCAAGACCAAAGAAGGTACGATCCGCAGCGCCTTTGTCAAAGACCCGGATGGGATCATTATTCAGTTGGACGAAATGATCCCGGCCCGGAAGTAGACTCTCGTCTCCCTCTCCCTTTGGGAGAGTCTACTCCGGCTTCCCTCTCCCTCTGGGAGAGGGCCAGGGTGAGTGTGCTAATGCCCAACCTCCGCCGGCCGTGGCTGGGCCTGTTTGGTTCGGATGTCCTGAGCCCTGGCCTGCATATCTCCAGCCTCATCCTTGCGGTGTAGCTTGTGTAGCAAATCGGCATATTTTTCGAGCAGGACGGCAACTGCCGGATGGTCCGTTCCGAGTTTCTCCTCACGGATCTCGAGCGCCCGTTGAAAGAGCGGCTCAGCATCGGCAGGCTTGCCTTGAGCAATGGCCAGCTCAGCCAATCCGCTCAGGCTGGTCGAGACAGCGGGATGAGTCGGTCCAAGTGCCTGCTGTCGTATTGTCAGCGACCGCTGAAAATAGGACTCCGCTTCAGCGTAGCGTTCCTGGCTCATATAGACGGCGGCTAAGTTGTTCAGACAATTGGTAATTCTGTAATGAGTAGGACCCACGAAGGCTTCGGCGATTTTCAGCGCCCGCCGCAGGAAAGTCTCTGCTTCATCGTATCGGCCGAGTTCTCGATACAGAGAGGCCAAGTTGTTCAGACTCTGCGCCACCCACGGATGGTGGGGACCATAGTGCGCTTCTCGGATAGACAATGCCCGCTCATAATACCCGGTGGCTTCAGATCGTTTGCCTTGATTATGGGATAAACTTCCCAAATTATTCAGGACAACGGCGACGCGTGAGTCCTGTGGGCCAAATTTTTCGGCCTCTTGGAGTGCCTTGCGGAACTGTTGCTCGGCTTCGACATAATGCCCTTTTTGATACAGCCGTGCGCCCGCTTCGTTTGCCGTCTCCCAGTTAGTGTCACTCATAGCACCCCCTTTTGCACAGCGGTCTGAACGCAACAACTGCCCATGTGTAGCAGCCCTTGTGAAAAACTGCGAGGCATTGAGGGGGAGCCTACGCCGCTTCCCGAATTACCGGCATGCCCTCGGATGGAGCGAACGTAATACTCCGCCGGACAACACGCACAGTATGTCCCGGCACTGGTCGGAGTGAGACCCGAGACAGTATCTGGGCGAGGACGATTTTCATCTCATATGTGGCAAAGGCTGCACCCAGACAGTGACGGACTCCTCCGCCAAAGGGGAAAAAGGTGTAGGGATCAATTCGTTTTCCAACAAACCGGTCGGGGTTAAACGTCTCAGGCTCGGGCCACAATTCCGGTCGCCTGTGGGTGAGGTAAATACACGGCGCGGCCACACAATCCGCAGGTATTTCATACGCCCCGATCTGGGTTGGCTGTTCGAGATACCGAACCACGGCCGGGACGATGGGATTGAGCCGGGCCGTCTCTTTGATTGTCGCGTCAAGGTACTCAAGCTCAGAAACGTGCTCTGCCTGTATGGGGCCGTCACCGATCACGCGCTGTCGCTCGGCTCGGACTTTTTCGAGAACGGCCGGGTTTTGTAACAAGCGGTGAACAACCCAAGACAGCGAGGTTGCCGTGGTCTCGTGCCCGGCCAGCAGCATCGTGATCATCTCATCCCGCAGTTCTTGATCGCTCATGGGCCGGCCATCTTCGTCTCGGGCTTCGATGAGCATGGCCATGATATCGGTGCGCCCGTTTTGTGTGGCAGCTTTACGTTGGGCAATCTGTTCGTACAAGACTGTATCGATTTCACGGCTGAGTTTACCCATGCGTTGCCACGAGGTGAGTGGTCCCAGATTGACTTGCAGCCAACGGATTAAAAGGAGAGGGCTACTCCCGACGAGTCTGAGAAACTCAATCAGCAAGGATCGCAGTTTCTGGAGTAGCGAACCTTCGTCCACGCCAAAGACGGTCCGCAGAATGATATCTAGCGTGATAGCCTGCATGCGTTCGTGAATGGGGAAGGGCTGTTCAATCGGCCAGGTGTCAATCGACCGATCGGCAATCTCCCGCATGATGTCGCCATAGAGACGCATGCGTTCGCCATGAAACGGTGGCATGAGCAATTTGCGCTCCCGTTTGTGGCGCGCGCCATCAAGTAGCAACACTGAGTTCTCACCCAAAATCGGTTTGAGAACCACATTCGCCCGACCCGCCAGGGCATGCTCAGGTGATGCGGTAAAGATCTGTTTAATGGCAGCCGGGTCGCTGAAAAACGCAATCGGCGGCGTATTGAGCCAACGCATGGTGAAACACTCACCATATTCCTGGGCATATTTCTGCATGATGGGAATGGGTCTGCGGACCCAATTAAGGGTTTGGAATAGCCGGGGGAGCTTCGGACCGGGAGGGAGGGAACTCATAGAAAAAATCTACGAGACTCTGAGACGAAGGGCAAGGCGGGAACAAAGTGTTTCCTGGATGAGAAGACTTTTCCGTGTTGTGCCTCTCTACGTTTCACGCTTATAATACATCTGCAAATCCCTGGGAGTGAAGTCAAAGTGCAACTGCTCCGTACCGAAAAACAAAAAGATAATCTCGCAAAGTTCTTTTGGGATATGGCAAAAGTCTCTTTTGCCGTCCTCGTATTGACGCCCTTGGCCAAACCGGAGGCCGGAGAGGTGATTTCTTTTTCGATAGGAACTCTTTCTGGCGGGGTTCTCTTATCGGTTGGCTACCTTCTCGACGGAATGGAGGTTCAGACATGAGCCCGGCACAGGCACTCACCGCCGTCTTTTTAGTTTTCCTCGTAATGGGGCTGATCGGTTTGTTTATCGTTTTTACCGACAGAGGACTGAAGTGGAAGAAATAAGGTTCCTCTAGGAGAGGGCAATCTAACTCTGTTTGATTCTCCTTTGCACGTTTCTCCCAAATCCTCTTCGTACGAGCTATCAATACAATGTTTCTCTTGACGTTCCCTCCCTGATATTGTAATCCCTCCCTTCTGGGCTTGGACGGATAATATGTGAGCATGAGTTCGTGCTCGTACTTTGCGGAGATTAGACTCTTCCCCTATCCGATCCAAGCCCTTTCTTTGTCGCCTGGAGCAAAAAGGTATGGTGACGATTCAATTTAGCGCAATAAGAAACATAGAAGATTTGGCAAAGAACCTCGGTACCTCTGTCGTTGGCATTAGACGTTTCACTGATACTGCCGATCAAGGTCAGTTTTATGAAAGAAAGATGATTCCCAAAAAAGGTAGAAAAAGGCGAGGTCAGTTCAGAACTGTCTACAAGGTACGGCAGGATTTGAGAGTCATCCAGAAAACTATCTTAACGGCAATAACCACACAGGTTACATTCCCTGAATATGTTCAAGGGTTCGTCCATAGACGCTCAATCATTACGAATGCCCGTCTACACCTATCCCAAAAGTTACTTTTACATGCAGATATAAAAGATTTTTTTGAATCAATAGAAACCCCTCAAGTTGCCGAGTCGTTTGAATCTCTAGGATGCCAGAAGGAGATAGCATTTGTCTTCGCTAAGCTCTGTACTTTGAACGGATTCTTACTTCAAGGCTCCAGCGCTAGTCCGGCCCTTGCGAATCTAGTCTGTAAATACCTTGATATTGACCTCAAAACGCTCGCTGATACTCATAAATGCAGATTTAGTAGATATGGGGATGACATCACCTTTTCAGGAGATTCTCTTCCGCCTTCGGAACGCGTTGAGGCTTTATTAAAAAGGTACGGTTATGAACTACGAGATGGAAAGTGCCGCATCCAAAGACGTGGCCGGAGTCAATATGTGACTGGCTTGACAACTTTTGACGACGAAAGGCCAAGAATTTCTCGCAGAATAAAGAAACGCCTGAGATTAGAATTGTATTATGTTGAACGCTTTGGCCTTACTAATCATCTTGCACGAGTCCATTGGAGGAAGTCTCTCCGCGCAAAAATAAGACAAATGAATGGCTGGATTAGCTTCCTTTACTCCGTTGAACCGGATAAAGCGGCGGCGTTTGATCGACAATGGAAGAGGACCCTCTCAAAAGAGTGATGGTAGGGCAGCAAGGGAGGCTAAGTAGTTATTCTTCCCTTGCTAATTCCGTTAAGGAAGTGGATTCTCCCTTGTAAAGAATTCGTCTGTGGTGAAATTATGGACTACCCTTACCTTGTTCCGAATCTTTTCAAAATCTAGTCGTTCTGGAGTCCCCGCCGTTTCCAGATACTTTTGGACGATTACACAGGAATAATGAGCAACTGCCAGACCGTATTCAGGACCGTTTGTTAGCTCGACAGTCGGCTGCTCCTGAAACCCTCTGTTGTCAATGTTTGTAATGGCCTGGACGTGGGAATTAACAATTTCCTGTCTGTTTTCAATATGTGGCTGGTGAAGCTGACTCAGCCAGATATTTATACGCCGCGCCTTATTCGCTCTAAGCCTCTCGAACATGAGTCTCCCGAATAAGCACTCATATGCATCTTGGCCTGTTTGTGAAGTAAAAGAGCCTTTCTCTGCATAGCAGACATATGCTTCAAAAATTAAGCTACTTAAAGTTTCGATAAATTTTACGCGGACGTTTGGGTCGTCTTGAGAATAATTGAACTCTCCTGTTTGTAACCTATTCACTAGGGATCAACCGGATGTATGGATCGTGTAGAAGGTCCTGCCGCATTTCTTCTACTCTCTGCCTAATCAGCTCTGCGTCTTCAGCGACAACACATTCAACAAGAGCTAGGTTGTCTGGTTTCTCTCCATTAAAACCCGCCTCGCTGATGAATATATCAACGGATTCTTCCTTCTTTATTTGAGAAGGATTCGGCACTAATAGGTGCTTGACTGAAGA
This sequence comes from Binatia bacterium, assembly GCA_963664395.2. Classification (GTDB taxonomy): domain Bacteria; phylum Desulfobacterota; class Binatia; order Bin18; family Bin18; genus Bin18. Next base: position 3,221,173 of record OY761159.2, read on the forward strand.
AGTATCCCCTCGCTGGAGTTGAGGTTGATCTAGGGGCGCCTGATTGACTGGGGGATTTTTGAATGCTTTTTGAATATCTCTTGCGAGCTTGACAAAGAGGGCTTCCCGCTCCCCCTCTTTCATATCGATAAGAGGCTTTGCTTCAGGGTTAGCCACTTGAAACTGATTGATAATTGGGGTTTCAAGGAAAGGTTTCACTATGACGGGAAGAGTGAATAGTCCCCTGTCTTCTGCGGCTTTAAGAAGAGGAGGGAGTTCGTCTGTCGCTATGAAATCAGAGGCGAGAAAATCAGCGCTAAGCAGGAGCACGGCTGCTTGAGACGATTCAATCGCTTGTCTAATTTCTTCTCACCAGCGGTCTCCAGTCTTAATTCGCGTATCATCCCACAGGTCTATAGTTCCACCTCGTTCAAGCGGCTTGAGATGGACAAGGAGCCGCTCAAGCCACTCCTTGTCTTCGTGGCTATAGCTAATGAATATTTTTGGTCGGGTTGCCATTATCAATCCGTTTCATTTGATATCCCTCCCTTGAAAGGTCTTTTCCTACGCTCCTAAAATAGGGCAGCTTAGGGCGGCGGAATGCGGCTCCTCAGGATCAAATCACCCCATCCTCTTTGAGCGCCCGAATCTCAGCCTCAGACAAGCCCAGTAACTTGCTATACACCAGTTCGTTATGCTCGCCCAGATTCGGACTCGGTGTGTCGTTGGGGGGCTGCTGGCCGTTGAAGCGCCAGGGGGCACCCAGAACGGTGACGTTGCCGGCGGTGGGATGGTTGATGTCTTTCAGAATGCCGCGTTCGCGTAGATGGGGGTCGTTGAGGACTTCTTCGACGCTCTGGACCGCACCACAGGTGATATCCGCCTCGCCACATAGCCGCATGATTTCGTGTTTCGGATGTTGTTTTGTCCAGGCGATGACAATCTCATCCACCTCATCTGCGTACTTGGCGCGGGCTCTGTTGGTAGCGAATCTTTCGTCCTGCGCGATATCTTCGCGCCCCATGAGCGTACACAACGCCTGCCAACGCTGATTGTCTGAGGTCAGGAGTAAGACATGGCCGTCACTGGCCGGATAACAATTATATGGAGAGAAGGCGCGGTTCGGAGCCCTGTTGCCTGCCCGTTCGTAGGTGCCGCCTTGGGCGCGGTAGGCCGAGATTTGGGCGGTCATAGGCCCAATGGCTGATTCAAACAGCGAGGTTTCTACTTCGAGCCCCTCTCCGGTGCGGTCGCGTTGATGCAGGGCAGCTAATATGCCCGCCGCAAAATGAATGCCTGCCATGATGTCCATAATCGGAGGCCCGGCCTTCATAGGCGGACCGGCCGGATCGCCCGTTGTGCTCATGATGCCGGACAGGGCTTGGACAATAGAATCAAACGCGGGGTAGGCGCTGTATGGGCCGGTCTTGCCATAGCCCGAGCTTGACGCGTAGATAATGCGCGGATTGATGTGCTTTAAGTCCTGATAGCCCAGACCCAGCTTGTCCATGGTCCCGGCGGTAAAGTTCTCGACGACAATATCGGCCTCTGTCACAAACTGTTTGAACAGCTCTTTGCCGCGTTCGGATTTGAGATTCAGTGTAATGCCTTTTTTATTCGAGTTGAGCATCACAAAGGGATAGCTCTGCTTTTCGGCGTCCGGGATCGGAAAAATACTGCGCGCGCGTTCACCGTAGGGGAGCGGCTCGATTTTAATGACTTCAGCTCCGAGAAAGCCCAGCACTTGGGTCGCATAGGGACCGTTAAAGACGTGGGTGAGATCAAGAACGCGAATGTCATCTAATGCTCGCATGGACAGTTCCCTTTTAGCCGACCCTCAGCGGTCAGCTATCAGTCGATGCAGGGAAAGGCAAGGAAGCACAGGAAGCAAAGGGGATTTTCTGAGCAGAGAAGAAAGGAGTACAAAGAAGAAGGGAAAGGAGGCGCACTATGCTCGATCTCATCATCACCGGGGGAACCGTTGTGACGCCGCACACTGTTGCTGCGTTGGATGTTGGCATTGCCGGGGAGCACATCGTTGCCGTGGGCCAACCCGGAACCTTAAGTGCCGCTGCCGGACGGGTGATCGATGCAACGGGAAAGATCGTGTTGCCGGGCGGGATCGAGCCGCATGCGCATATTGGCATTCCCGTCCCGCCGGATTGGACCGGCCAGCCGGATGTGATGACCCAGCCACCTGAGGCCGCCAGTCGGGCAGCCGCGTTCGGTGGGGTGACAACCATTATTGATTTTGCGGGTGATTTGTCTCGTAAGGCGCTGCGGGGAGAACGCCGTCGCCCGCTGCTCGATGTGCTTGAGCGGCGGCGGACTGTCTTTCGAGATCATTGCTACACGGATTTTGCCTTTCATTACATGCTTGCCGGGGAATGCGGCCATCAAGCCGCGGGCCAGATTGCCGAAGCAGTCCAAGAAGGCGTGGGCAGCTTCAAGATTTTTACCACCACGGAGATACGCATTCCGTATGGACATCTGTGGGAGATTTTCGCGGAAGTGGCCAAGCACGGTGGCATGATGGCCGTCCATGCCGAAGAAGATGAAATCGTGAATTATATGCTTGAAAAGCTCAAACGCGAGGGACGCGATCAAGCCTATAATATGCATCTGGTCCACAACAACCTGTCTGAAGATCTGGCCTTTCGCACTATTATTCGTCTGGCCGAGCACACCGGCACCGGGGTGTATTTCGTGCATACCACGGCCAAGGAAGGCGTGCGCGCCATTGCCGAAGCGCGCCAAGCAGGACAGCCAGTGTACGGTGAGGCCCTGCATCACTATCTGCACTTCACCTGTGAAGATTACAAGAAGCCGGACGGCATGGCGATTCATACCTATCCGGCGCTGAAGTTCGCCGACGACCGCGAGGCTCTGCTCGACGGCTTGCTCGATGGACAGCTGTGCACCGCGGCCACGGACGAGTATACGACCTATAAAGGCCCCAAGCTGTTCAGCGATCGCATTGAGTCCATCTGTGGCGGACATAATGGGGTAGAGACGCGCGTGCCCGTTTCTTTCACTAAATGTGTGGTCGAACGTGGTATGTCGCTCCAGCGCTTTGCCGGGATTATTGCAACCAACGCCGCCAAGATTCTGGGCCTGTATCCGCAAAAGGGCGCCATTCAGCCGGGCAGCGACGCCGACATTGTCCTGCTTGATCCCAACCTGACAAAAACGATTGCCGTGGATGATCTGCACGCCGACTCTGACTACAGCATTTGGGAAGGATTTACGTGCAAAGGCTATCCGGTCATGACGCTCTTGCGTGGGAAGGTGATTGTCGAAAATGGCAAGCTGGTCGGGCATTCGACGGATGGTCGCTGGCTGAAGCGCAGGGTTGGGGGGATGTTTTGGTTCGGCCTGCACTGTGATCGTCTTGTTCGTCTGAGGCTGCCATGACTACGTGGGACCCGCAACAATACCAGCGCTTTCAAAAGGAACGCGCCCAGCCTTTCTTCGATTTATTGAGCCGTCTTCCAGATGGCGAGGTGACGACGGCTGCCGATCTGGGTTGCGGGCCGGGCACGCTCACGGCGACACTGACCGAACGCTGGCCACACGCAAGCGTGTGGGGGGTGGATAATTCGCCTCAGATGTTGGCCACGGCCAGGGCGCAGCCGGCTCAGACCCGGTTGCATTTTGTAGAAGCGAATATTGCCAAGTGGTCCCCGCCGCGGCGACTGGACCGCATCATATCGAACGCGGCTCTGCACTGGGTGCCCGAGCATCAGGCTGTTTTACAACGACTGGTCAGCTTGCTGACTCCATACGGCGTGCTGGCGGTGCAGATGCCGAACAATCATGCCGAGGCCGCCCACCGGATTTTGCGCGAGTCAGTGCAGCAAGAGCCGTGGGGGTCGCTGCTGGCCGGCTCGGAAGAGCGTTTTTTTATGCAGACCCCAGACTGGTACGCTCATACGCTCCACACTCTCGGGTGTACAGTCCAGGTATGGGAGACGATTTATTATCAGCTCTTGCCCGGTGAGAACGCGGTGTTGGAATGGATGAAAGGCACGGCCCTGAGACCGACGCTTGAGCGCTTGGGCCAACACCTCGGTCGGGACGGGCAGGCCGCATTTCTGGACATGTACGGCCAGCAACTCGCCCAGGCTTATCCGGTCGGCCCGAACGGGACGCTGTTTCCTTTCCGTCGGCTGTTCTTTATTGCGCAGCGCGCTGAGCCCTGATACCACTCCGGGCCACTTTGCCACTGAACTTGGTCATCTCGGAGTCGGCTGAGCCCAGCGTAAGCCGACGAGAGGGCAAATCGCCAGTGGCGGTGTTGAGAGGGTAGTGTGTCAGACAGCACGCACAAACCGCGATCTTCATTCTGGCCGGGGCGGTGTTTGCCACCATGCTGGGGAACGGCATGGTGATGCCCTTTATTCCCGTGTACGTCGGTCAGTTCGGGCTGGGCGGCCTGGGAGCGGGCTTGCTGTTCAGCGTCCATGCAGCAACCCGGACCGTGTTGCTGCCGTTCATCGGACGCGCGTCCGACCGCTGGGACCGACGTGGCTTTCTGCTGGTTGGGGTGCTGTTCTACGCCCTGGCGTCCGTGGCCTATCCCCTGGCCGATCGGGTCGCGGCCTTTGTCGGCATTATGGCCGTCCACGGCACGGGCACGGCCATCGTCCATCTGGTTTCCATGGCCTATATCGGCGACCTTGCACCGCGGGGTGAGGAGGGCAGGTATAGCGGCTATATGAATACCGCCCTCTTGGGCGGGATTGCCGGCGGGCCCGTCTTGGGGGGAGTCATCCGCGACTTCTCTTCCATGTCGGTCAATTTTCTGACGATGACCGCCTTGAGCGGGGTATCCTTTTTCTTGCTGGCGGTCCTGCTGCCCTGCGTCGAATCAATCCAGACCGGACTGAAAAAACCCAAGCCAGCCTCCACCTCGCCCTGGCAATTACTCTCCTGCCGTCCGGTCGTGGGGGTGGCCAGCTTTCGGCTCGCCTACGCGTGTACGAATGCCTTGATCTGGATATTCCTGCCGATCCTGGCCGCCCGGCTGTGGACCTTATCCACGACGTAGATCGGGGTGTTAATCTCCGTCAATGTGATGGTCAGCACCGTGCTGCAAGCCCCCTGCGGCCGGCTGGCCGACCGGAAGAGGAAGGCGGTGCTGATTGCCCTGGGTGGGGTTGGCAGCGCGCTGGCCCTGGCGGCCTTTCCGTTTGCGACCATGTTCTGGCAGGTGCTGGCCCTCAATATCTGTATCGGTGCCTGCTACGGCCTGGCCTTCCCGGCCCATACGGCAGTCGGCATGGAGAACGCCGGTTCATACGGCATGGCCACCGTCATGAGCCTGCTCATGATGTCGCACGGCGTCGGCATGATGGTCGGGCCGCTGCTGTTCGGCGCAATTGCGGATCAACTCAGCCTCGCCTGGGCATTCTGGGCCGGGGGGCTGATCAACCTCGGCCTGATAATCGCCTGTTGGCTATTGCTGGTGGGAACGCCGACTGAACTGGAAGGGGAACCGCTCCGGCCCGTGAACACCGATCCTGTCGAGGCGGAGTGAAGTCTTTCCACAGGCGGCTTGCGCGCATCTTGTATGCGAGAAATCAGTAAAGCGCAGGGTCTAATATCGCGCGCGGGAAAGTATGAAAGTCAGGATGAAGGGCCATTAGGGATTCCCGGTCAGTTCATTAAACTGTAATCTGCCTCCGTTGGTCCCGTTGAGCGTGAGCATATCCTCCGGCTTGTCATGCCGTGCGGATCCTTTCCCCATCCGCGTCGGTTTTTTGCCTAAGCGAATGTTTTTAATACTTATGAAACGCTGCTCATAATCATTTTCTTTAAGGAAGTTCCTCTGATCCCAGAATGCCTGACCAATAGCACGACAGTAAGAAACAAGGCATTTCGCTCCCTTCAGTTGTTGGACAATTTCGTTATGCAAGCCGTATTTACCGCCCTTCATTTCAATGTAGATGATCCAGTTTCGTTTATCGGTCCTTGCAACGATGACATAATCAGCCCGCTTACATTCTCCTTTCTCACCTTTAAAAATTTCTCCTGGAGGCGGAAAACGATCTGCTTTAATAGCGATAATGTCATCGGGCGCCCCGTGTATCTTTACGGTATACTGGGATTGTGGGCTGTTACTGATTTCTTTCAGGGTAATAACATTTTTGTTATTAGAAGACTCAATTAGGGCTAGCGCCTCATCCTTGATTAATTCGTGCAATATATCCACATCGTCCATCATCCATCCTCTCCCCACACGATGGCTTCCTGAATCTCGTTCATTTTATTAATTGTTTTGTCGAAACTGCCCATTTCAATACCTAGTTCCGGGTCTATCTTTGCTTCCACAAGCGTTTGGCAGCGGCTCCTCCTTTTGTTGCCGTCTAAGAGAACAAAATCCTCTTCTGCTATGTACGCCTTGATTTTCTCGGGAGCGATAAATTCAGAACTTTTGTATCCTTCCTGTTGGGCGATACGTTTCAAGTACGGCTTGTCCTGGTTCAGCATGATGAGGGTGTTCAGTTCTTTTACGATGTAATCGCTGTGCGTGGTAATGAAGACCTTGATTCCGAGATTCGCTAGCCTCGCGAAGAGCCGTACTACGCGGCGCTGGTTCTCGGGATGTAGATTCAATTCCGGCTCGTCCACTATCAGCAAATCGCCGTGCTCAGCGGCATGGCGTAAATAGAAGTCAACATTGAGCAGGGATCGTACCCCGCTGGAGCTTTCATTCATGCTGAGTCTGATCTCTGTGTCCTTTGGTATAAAATACAGCTCGCCGTTGCGAGTCACGCGGTATGATCCGCCGACGATTTCGGCGAATTGCATTAGTACATCGGGATACTTTTCCACGAGAAAACTGTCCGTTTTTGTAGTGCTCTCAAGCCAGTGCATGAAGTTCATGTTAAATTTGACGGGGAGCGAGTAGTCTCGATACGACCTAAGCAATAACTCTCGTGGATTGATATCGTCATCCGCCCGGCTCATTTCTTCTAACAAATGGCCACGGGCGAAAATTAGTTCTGTGCGGAAAACAGCGGCCCCTGTCCGCTCGGTGCTGGAGATAAAAGCGTCTGGGAAAAACTGTCCGAAAATACGTTCATTGATAGTTTCGGTTATCAAGCTCCTAATGCGTTCAGTAGGAATTTCGACTCTTTGTTTTTCTCCCAACAAGGAAACTTCTAATTCCGTACTACCCTCAGCTTTAGCGATGGAAAAAAATTGACGATTTCGAGCACCAGTCTTACTCTTAAACGATATTCGCTTTATTGCCTCGGACAACGCGCTTCTTTCCAAAGATATATTGAATTGACTATCTCGAAACCTTTTTCTGGGTGCGGCAAAAATGCTTGGTAAGCCCTCAGTATACCGCTCACATAGAGTGTTAAGGATGCTCTCCGCTCCTTTGCCGTATTCGATCAAATCAATTTGTGTAATACCGTTGTCGAGAAGATTATTGATTGCTCGCTGAGATATCCGCCCCTCGCCCAGCGAACCTATACGATGCCGCCATGTGGCCAGAAACCCATATAGGGCATAGGTTGCATACGTCTTACCGGTATTGTTGCTACCGCAGATAATAGTGAAATCACCCAGGCTGAATTCGGCCTGCTTCAACACGCCAAGATTTTTTACCTTCACTTTCATACCGACACCTCCACAATTGTTATGGTGTCATTACCGAATATGTCTCCTACCTTAAGGCAAGAAATAAGATGATTTTTTCTCGTGGTTACGTACTGCAACTTCCTAAAAGTCTCGTACCAGATCTTCTTCTCCGCTTCTGTCATGCTTTTTCGGAGTTCTTTGGCGCAGGGTCCGAGAGCTTTGTTATACGGCAGGAAGAAATCCCCCCGCCCTACGGGCTGCCCCCCTTGATAAGGGGGGTTAGGGGGGATTCCCTGCCTTCGGCTCATCGAATGACCTGGGGTCTGCCTAGAAGAACTTTATGACGCTCCGGGCCACCCCGCTGCCCTCTTTCAATAGATCGTAGGCTTCATTGACCTGTTCGAGCGAAAACGTCTTGGAGACCAACTCGTCAATCTTGATCTTTTTATCCATATACATGTCGAGCAGGCGGGGCATGTCGACGCGGGGGCGGGTCGAACCGTAGTACGAGCCCTGAATACGCTTTTCCATCAAACAAAAGATGTTCGGGTTGAGCGAGATGCGCGCGCCGTTGGGCGACACGCCGACTACCGTACATAACCCGCCCCGGCCTGTCATCTTAAAGGCAAGCTCGATCGTCTTGGCCGTACTGATAACCTCAAAGGCGTAATCCGCGCCCCGTCCACCGGTCAGTTCCATAACGGTTTTGAACGGATCGTCCTGGCCGGGGTTGATGGTATGCGTGGCGCCGAAGGTCTTGGCAAACTCCAGTTTTGAGTCCAACAGATCGACCGCAATAACCTGCCGCGCCCCGGACAGGGCACAGCCCTGAATGACGTTGAGGCCCACCCCGCCACAGCCGATGACAACCGTGGAAGAGCCGGGCTGAACATTGGCGGTGTTGATGGCCGCGCCAACCCCGGTCATGGTCCCGCAGCCCACAAAACACGCTCGGTCGAGCGGGATATCTTCTCGGATCTTTATGGCACAGCTCTCGTGGACAATGGCCTCCTCTGCGAATGAGGCCGTATACGCAAAGTGGAAAATTTCGTCATTGTTCTTGCGCAGGCGCGTTGTCCCGTCCAGGAGCGTGCCGAGTGCTTTGGGCCGGGTCTCACACAAATGAGGTTTGCCCTGGGTACAATAATAGCAGGTGCCACAGACCGGGTTGAAAGACAGCACGACATGATCGCCTTCTTTGACCGAGGTCACGCCTGCGCCAACCTCAGCCACCACCCCGGCACCCTCATGACCCAGAACCATGGGCAGCGGCATCCGCATATCGCCGGTCATCACGTGCAAATCACTATGACAGGCGCCGTTGGCCGCCACCTTGACCTTGACCTCTCCGGCTTTTGGCGGGTCGATGTGTAAATCTTCAATCACGAGTGGCGTGTTCGGCTCATATAACACAGCAGCTTTCATGGACCTTCCCTCCTGTTGATACAAAATACCCCATAGGAAACTGAAATGATAAACGGCTCGAAGAGCGCTGTCCAGAAAGCCTCACTCGGTCCGATGCCCTGTTCCCACAAGGACCAGTTAAGGAGGCGGGCGGGACTTCCATTCTCCCGAGAAAAAATGAATAACCCTGGTATGAAATTCCATCGAAGTCGGCGTGAAGGGGTGCTGCCTTGGGTGGTGCTGCTGTGGGCCATGCTGCTGCCGTCTCTCGTGCTCGCTCAGCCGCAGCATACGCTCGAAGATATTACCGTCACCGCTCGCAAGCAGGAGCAACGCGCGTTCGATGTGCCGCTGTCGCTGTCCGTGCTCCAGGGCGAGGGGCTCGACCGGCTGCGCTCGTCGGGCATGGATGTGCGCTTTCTGTCCAACCGCGTGCCCAGCCTGCAAGCCGAGTCGTCCTTTGGGCGCTTCTTTCCCCGATTCTACATACGCGGCTTGGGCAATACCGACTTTGATATGAATGCGTCCCAGCCGGTCTCGGTGATGTACGACGGGATTGTGTTGGAAAACGCCCAACTCAAGAGTACCCCCGTTTTTGATGTCGAGCGTATCGAGGTGTTGCGCGGGCCGCAGGGTACGCTCTTCGGGCGGAATACCACCGCCGGCGTCATCAAGATCGAGTCGGCCCGTCCGACCTGGGACTGGGAGGGCTATGGCCGGTTGTCCTACGGTCGCTTCAACAGCGTGAATTTTGAGGCGGCGCTGTCCGGGCCGCTGATCCCGTCCGTACTGGCGGCGCGGGCCTCAGTGCTGGTACAGCGTCGGGGCGACTGGATAGACAACACCTACACTGGTGAGGACGACGCCCTGGGCGGCTATCGTGATGTGGCCGGACGGCTTCAGTTTTTATTGACGCCGTCCGAGAATCTGTCCGGGCGGTTCAAGGTGCATATTCGCGACTTCGACGGCACGCCCCGCCTCTTCCGGGCGAATGTGATTAAGCCGGGCCATGCCGACTTGGTTCCGGGCTTCCGACGCGACAAAATCGCCCATGACGCTGACAGTGACGCAGGGGTGCGCGGCCACGGCTTCGCCTCCGAATTGCACTACACGCTTGGGCCTGTCCAGTTGATCTCGCTGACTGGTGGGGAATGGCTCGACAGCTTCGCAAGCGGGGATATCGACGGTGGCTATGGTGCGGTCTGGAGTCCGCCCAGCGGGCCGGGCCTGATTCCGTTTCCAGCCGAGACCAAGGACGGGATACCGGCTCTGCGTCAATTAAGCCAGGAGTTTCGTCTGGAACACACGGCCTGGCAGCGCCTGGACTGGCGGGTGGGTGTCTTCTATTTCCACGAGGAACTCGACATGTTCGGCCTCAACTACGACACCCTGGCCGGGAATGTGGTGAATGGCCGTATCCGCCATGAGCAACGTACAGAGGCGTGGGCCGTGTTTGCCGCGGCGACGCTGAGCGTCACCGACACTCTCGAAGTCGCCGCCGGTGTGCGCGTCTCTGAGGACGACAAGGAGTACCGTATTGAACGTCTGCGGTCGCCTATTGGTGCCGGCCCGCTTGGCCCGCTCCACCAGGCCCCCCGCGACCTGGTGCCGAGTTGGGACCTGAGCCTGCGCTACCGGCTGCGGCCCGGTGTCCAGCCCTATGTGCGCGTTGCCAGCAGCTTTCGCGCGCCCAGCATTCAGGGCCGGTTGCTGTTCAGCGACGAGGTGACGGTGGCCGACACGGAAGACATCATCTCGGTCGAGGTCGGCCTGAAGCTGCGGCTGTGGCAGCAGCGGCTCCACCTTGATCTGGCGGCGTATCATTTCTGGATGCACGACCAACAACTCACCGCGGTCGGCGGCGACAGCAATGTCGCCCGTCTGGTGAATGCCGACCGCACTATCGGACGAGGGGCTGAGGCCGAACTTGCATTGGCACTGACCCGCGGCCTGCGCTTCACCGCCAGCGCCAGCTACAATTATACGCGGCTCGATGACCCTGGCCTGTTCATCCCTCCGTGCGGCTCGGGTTGTACGGTGACTGACTCGCCCGGCCCGGTTCCGGGTACGGTCTCCGTTGATGGCAACCGCCTGCCCCAGGCTCCTCGCTGGATCGTGAATGTTGGCCTACACTACACCCGGGTGTTTGCCGGCGGCTCCGCCCTGGTCATGTCCACCGATTGGGCCTACCGCAGCCGTATCAATTTTTTTCTGTACGAATCGCGCGAGTATCGTGACAACCACCTGCTTGAAGGCGGGACCCGTGTGGCCTGGGTGTCGCCCGGTGGAGGGCTGGAGGTCGCGGCCTTTGGGCGCAACATTCTGAACGACACCTCCCCTGCCGGCGGCATCGACTTCAACAACCTGACCGCCTACGTCAACGAGCCGTCCTATTGGGGCGTTGAAGCGATCGTGCGTTTCTGACGGGCGGTATGACTCGGACCGGAGCCACGACACCGTGGAGGAGAAGAAGATGCCGCCGTGCGACTCTACCCGACGCCTCGCGTCACTGCTGACCAGACCAGCGGTGACAGACTGCACGTGCAACGCCTCCCGGACGGGCGTGCGCTGGCTTGGCGGGTGGATCGTGCTGCTGTGGGTCGTGCTGCTGCCGTCTCTCGTGACCGCTCAGCCGCAGCACGCGCTCGACGATATTACCGTCACCGCCCGTAAGCAGGAGCAACGCGCGTTCGATGTGCCGCTGTCGCTGTCCGTGCTCCAGGGCGAGGGGCTCGACCGGCTGCGCGCCTCGGGCATGGATGTCCGTTTTCTGACCAACCGGACGCCCAGCCTCCAGGTCATGTCGGGCTTCGGACGCATCTATCCATATTTCTTTATTCGCGGTCTGGGCAATACGGACTTCGACATGAATGCCTCCCAGCCGGTGTCGGTCATGCACGACGGCATCGTGCTGGAAAATCCGTGGCTCAAGGGACATCCCATCTTTGATGTCGAGCGGGTCGAGGTGCTGCGCGGGCCGCAGGGCACGCTGTTTGGGCGGAATACGCCGGCCGGTATCGTGAAGGTCGAATCGGCCCGGCCGACCTGGGATGTCGAAGGCTACGGCCGGCTATCTTACGGTCGCTTCAACAGCGTCAATTTCGAGGGGGCGCTGTCCGGCCCGCTGATTCCGTCCGTCCTGGCGGCGCGCGCTTCTCTGCTGGTACAGCGCCGGAGCGACTGGATAGACAATACCTATACCGGCAAGAACAACGCCCTGGGCGGCTACGATGATATTGCCGGGCGCGTCCAGTTTGTATGGACACCGGGGGGGAATTTTTCCGGGCGGTTCAAGGTTCACGTCCGGGACTTTGACGGCAATGCACGGGTCTTCCGGGCGAATATACTCAGGCCGGGCCGGACTGGCTTACGCTCGGGTTTACGGCGCGACAAAACTGCTCAGGACGCTGGCAATCCGCAGTACCTGGCGAGCCACGGATTCGCCACCGAGCTGCACTATACGCTGGGTGAGTTCCGTCTGATCTCGCTGACCGGTGGAGACTGGCTGGACGGCAGATCGCGTGGCGACGTGGACGGTGGCTTTGGCGCGGTCTGGAGTCCGCCCAGCGGACCGGGTCTGATTCCGTTTCCAACCGAGACGGCCGACGGCCTCTCGGCTCTGCGCCAGTTGAGCCAGGAATTCCGCCTGGAACACACGGCCTGGCAGCGCCTGGACTGGCGGGTGGGCTTCTTCTATTTCCACGAGGAACTCGACATCGAGGGCTTCAGCTACGACACCCTGGCCGGGAGTGTACAGAATGGCCGCATTCGCCAGGATCAACGCACCGAAGCCTGGGCGGTGTTTGCCGCCGCTACCTTCACCCTGACCGAGAACATCGAAATCGCCGCAGGCGTGCGCGTCTCCGAGGACGACAAGGAGTACGCGAGCGAGCGTCTTCAGTCGCCCATCGGCGCCGGTCCGCTCGGCCCGATCCGCAGGGCTCCCCGTGACTTGGTGCCGAGCTGGGACCTGAGCCTGCGTTACCAGGTGACGCCTGGCGTTCAGCCTTATGTGCGGGTGGCCAGCAGCTTTCGGGCGCCCAGCATCCAGGGCCGGTTGCTGTTCGGAGACGAGGTAACCGTGGCCGACACCGAGGACGTCATATCGGTCGAGGTCGGCCTGAAGCTGCGCCTGTGGCAGCAGCGGCTCCATCTGGACCTGGCGGCCTATCACTTCTGGATGCACGATCAACAGCTCACCGCGGGGAGTGGTGTGGACAACGCCAACCGGCTGCTGAACGCCGACCGCACCCTCGGACGGGGCATCGAGGCGGAGGGGGCGCTGGCCCTGGGCTATGGCCTGCACCTGACGGCCGGCCTGAGTTATAACTACACCCGGCTCGACGATCCTGGTCTGTTCGTTCAGCCGTGCGGCTCGGGCTGTACGGTCCTTGACCCGCCCGGCCCGGTTCCGGGTACGGTCTCCATTGACGGCAACCGTTTGCCTCAGGCTCCTCGCTGGATCGCCAACCTGAACCTGAGCTATACGCGCGTATTACCCGGCGGCGCGGCGCTGATCCTTGCGACCGACTGGGCGTATCGCAGTCGCATCAACTTTTTTCTGTACGAGTCGCGCGAGTTCCGCGACAATCAGCTGCTTGAGGGCGGCCTGCGCCTGTCCTGGCTGTCGGCCTCGGGCGGTCTGGAAGTGGCCGCCTTTGGCCGCAACATCCTGAACGACCTCTCGCCCACCGGCGGTCTCGACTTCAACAATCTGGCCGGCTTCGTCAACGAGCCGCCGGTGTGGGGTATCGAGGCGGCGGTGCGTTTGTGACGAGAGGTCAGACCTGGCTCTTGCGGTGTTGCCAAACGGTCCGGGCTCAGGCAAAACGAAGAGTATCTTACGGAAAAGGAGACAGGGCATGATCTCATTGATTGCAAAGCTGACGATTCAAGAGGGCAAGGAGCAGGATTTTATTGACGCCATGAAGGACGTGGTTCCGGCGGTGCGTGATGAGCCTGGCAATAACGCCTATATTATGAATCGTTCAAAAGAAAATCCGAGCATGTTTGTGTTCTACGAAGAGTATACCGATCAGGCCGCTTTTGATGCCCATCGCAAACATCTGGGCGAACTCGGGGTTGACCTGGGGGCCATCCTTGCCGGCGCACCAACGCTCGAATTCTATGAGAAGGTCTACTAAGGCGCGTTCTCCATCGGAGTAGCGTACCTATTGAGAAGGGGCACGGCAGATCGTGTCCCTTTTTTCGTTTGCTGGTATGAGTCGTGAATATTTCCTCATCCTGTGCGCTCTTGTCGGCCTGTCAATCCTGGCCTGGATTGTCGCGGTGCAGCATATGGGCGGGATGGGATATGCGTTGGTGACGGGCAGCATGACCATGGGCATGCCCTTCTCTGTCACGCATATGCTGCTGTATATCGTCCTGTGGGGAGTCATGATGGTGGCCATGATGTTTCCTGCCATTGTCCCGGTTGCCGGGATATTTGCCACCATGGCCAGACAAAGACGGGAACAACAGCTTCCGTCTACGCCGGTCTGGGTGTTTGTGTCGGGCTATGCGCTGCTGTGGACGCTCACGGGCAGCGTTGGCTATGCCGCGGACTTGACGATGCAGACCTTACCGGCTCGCTTTCCCATGCTGAAGACCTACAATATGCTCATCAGCGGCGCATTGCTGATTGTTGCGGGCCTCTATCAACTGACTCCACTCAAAGACCGCTGCTTAGCGCACTGCCGCTCGCCTTTTGCGTTTCTGATGGCACACTGGCGCGACGGATATGGAGGCGCCTTTCAGATGGGTGTGGCTCATGGGCTGTATTGCCTCGCCTGTTGCTGGAGCCTGATGATGGTCATGTTTATCATGGGGACGATGAATCTGGTGTGGATGGGGTTTTTGGCCATTGCCATCTTTTTTGAAAAGAGCTTGCCCGCGGGTCCGACGTTCGGACGTGGGGTCGGGACTGCTTTGATTGTGCTGGGTATTGCGTTGAGTACAGGAATGCTTGTGTAGTGTTGAGATGAAAAGCCACACCAAGAATGAGGGACTCGCATGATGCTCGAAATTGACCCGCAGGCGAAACAGGGTGTCCAACTCGGTCCGGTGACGGTGACCGCCAAGGATATTCAATCCTTCGCCGAGGCGATGGGCGATCTGAACCCACTGTATACGGACGTTGAGGCGGCGCGCGCCGCGGGCTATCCGGATGTCATTGCCCCCCCAATGTTTTGTATGCGAATGCGCGGCGGTACAATGCTCCCCGAGGTGCCGCTCCCGTCCGGCTTGATGAGTCTGCACGCGGGACAGGAAATCGAATTTCACGCCGAGATTATTGCCGGGCAAACCTATACCATTACCTCACGTGTGGCCGATGTGTATGAAAAAACAGGTCGGAGCGGCCCCATGGAGATCATTGTTCGGGAGTCGACGATTACGGACACCGAGGGGCGAACTATCGTGACGATCCGCGAGCGACAAATCGTGCGCTCACCGGAAAAGAAAATCTAGCCAATGCGTATCAGTTTAGACCCCTGGGGCGGCGATTACGGCAGCCAGATTTCGACATCACAAGCGGTCGATGAGGAGCAGCTCTCCGCCCAAGTGACAGGTCAGCAGGTTGAGGCCGGTGCGTGGCAGCCCCGGACACCGACCCCTGAGAATATGCCGAACATGACCGTGGTGATTGACGGCGTCATGCGGGTTGATGCACCCGCGGTCCTGAGTGACGCCGAATCCCGCTTCCTGGCGCTGTTCGGATCGTATGCAGCCGGGGCGGTTGTCATCGATCGCCGCGTCGAGATTATCGAAGAACAGCTCGACCGCCTTTTTATTGTCGGCGGGAAGCAATCCGGACCGGATGTGACGGTTGCGGCAGGGACGGGTGGAAAGATTCCGATGCGCTACCGGAGTGTCAGTGCCTCAGACCCGGCGCCGGACGCGTTACGCGAAAGCCTGATGACCCAGATGCGACAGGCGGAGATCGATGTGGCGCGAAAACTGTCAGGTGATGAACGTCTCATTCTTGCGGACGGCAATTTAACTTTTTTGAGTGACAGCTCCTCAGTCGTTGGGGTCATCAAGACTATTCAACGTATGTATCTCGCACCTCAGGAAGCAAAAATTTTAGAACGGCTCCAGCCGGGGGAACGGACGCCGTTGTTTCAGTTTTCCGGCAGCAGCAAACGCAGGAGTTTTGAAGTGTTCACCTGTTATCTGCGCCTGGTGAACCCCCGCCCGATTGAGCATCCCTTTACCGGCATGGTGCGTCTGGAAGTGAAAGCCGGGCTGGGTATTCAGAAGGCGGTCTCCCTGTTGGATCAAGCTGCCAGTGCCGTGTCGGCTTTAGCCTCGCGGGCGCCAAAAGACCCCCGCGCGCCACAAAACTTAATTCCCATTGGTGGATTGGAGCGACGCTTGCGGCATCGCCTCGGCGACCCCAAGCTGGTACGTCGCTGTATTGAGAAAGCCTTATTGAATCAGATATAGCCGAACCAAAGGAGGCTGCATGGGCAGAGTTATCGGGACGCAGGATGCTACTCCGCTCGAATTCTGGGTCTTGCTTGACCCCGGCGAGGCCGTTCAGGTCGATGACGCCATCGTGGTTGAAACCGCAGCGCCCAACGGGCCGCTCAAGCTATTCGGCATGGTCGATATCGTGCGCTCGCGTCATCAAGGCTCAACGTTTGACTCTGACGTGGTTGAGGCCGAACGCGGCCTGCCGGTCGAACTCTCCATTGCCGCGCATGTCAGAGTGACCCGTTTGATGCCGGAGTATTATTATCCGCCGATGCCGGGCGACACGGTCCGCGTGGTCACTGGTGAGGAATTTGCCCAAGCCCTGTTCATGGACACGATGGTGCACAAGTTTCCGATTGGCCTCTCTCTGTCCGGCAAAGAGGTCGTGTACGGCAACCTTGACTTTCTGAATGGGCGCAAGGGTGCGCATATGAATATCAGCGGTGTGTCCGGCATTGCGACCAAGACCACGTATGCGACGTTCTTGCTGCACAGCTTGCTGCACTGCGGGCAGCTGACGGATGCGAAAAATACGCATGCCATTGTTTTCAATGTCAAAGGCGAAGACCTCTTATTTCTGGACAAAGCCAGTAACGCCATTGCTCTCGAAGACGAAGCCCTCTACGGGCAACTGGGCTTGCCGGCGGAGCCGTTTGATTCGGTCCAATTCTATGTCCCGCCGACAGAAAACGCGCGCGGACCGATCATGCCCAAGGTCAGCTCTCGCAAGGCAGACGAAGTCACGCCTTATTTTTGGACCGTGCGTGATTTCTGTCGGCAGCGCTTGCTGCGCTATCTGTTCTCTGAGGGAGGGGAGGATGCCTCGCTGCTCTCAACGTTGATCTACCAAGTCGAGCGCAAGCTTATTGAAGCGGCTGAAGACGCGGACAAAGACGGTCCCGGTCCAGGAGTGTTTCTGCAATTTGGCAAAGAAGACGCAGAGGCGGCTGGCAGCCCTCCGACCGAGATTCGCGATTTCCCGACGTTGCTTCGGGCGATGGAAGCTCTGGCGAGTTCGACCAACCATTCGACCGGCACGGTTGGCGCGTTCATGCGCCGTCTGTACGGTGCGGAGGATAAGGTCTCGTATATTGTCCGCGACCCGGTAGACTCCGATGCCACCCAACACACCATCAATTGGCGCAACAAACAAGTGACCGTGGTCAGTCTGAATGGGCTTTACGAGGTGGGCAAGAGCTTTGTGGTCGGCTCGGTGTTGCAACAGATTCAGGAAGAAAAAGAGGCGACCGGGTCGGCCGAACCCCTGTGCTTTATCGTCGTGGATGAGCTCAACCGCTATGCTCCGCGCGATGGCTGGTCACCTATTCGAGAACGGCTGCTTGAAATCGCCGAGCGCGGACGTTCCAGTGGGACGATTCTGATCGGCGCGCAACAAACCGCATCCGAGGTGGAGCGCCGTATTGTCGCCAATCCCGCTTTTAGGATTGTCGGTCGGCTGGATGCCGCTGAAGCCGAACGGGCTGAGTACGGTTTTTTACCTCCAACCTTGCGCAAGCGGGCTGCCATTCTCACCTCCGGGCGGATGATCGTGTCTCAGCCTGACATCCCAACCCCGGTCCCGATTCTATTTCCTATGCCAGCCTGGGCGACCCGGGCGGATGAACAGAAACTGCCGCCCCCTAATTTGAAGCTGTCCCGAATCAGGGAAAGTGAGTATTAGGAAACGATACGGACATGAAGTTTCTCCACACCTCAGATTGGCATGTGGGCCGGACTATCCGCAATCGTTCTCGCATGGACGAGCACCGGGCTGTGTTCGCTGAGATCGTTGAGATTGCCAAGCGCGAACAGGTCGATGCGGTTCTCGTCACTGGAGACGTTTTTCACGAGCGGCGTCCGCCTCTTGCTGCGGAGGAACTGGTGGCGCGCACACTGGCGCAACTCGCCCGCGAAAACATCGTATCCGTCGTCATTCCCGGCAATCATGACGACGCTGCCCGGCTGCGTACCTTGAAACCCATGGGTGATTTGCTCCAGGTGCATATGATGACGGATGTGAGTGAAGACCCCTCGGATCTCATTGTTGCCATTCCCCAGCGGACTGGAGGGGAGCAGGCGCTGGTGGGTTGTTTGCCCTACCTGCATCCCCACCAAGTCCTGCCCGCGGCCGCAGGGACCGACAAAAGTGAGAATAAACGCCTGAGTATCTATCAGGATAAGGTGCAGGAGTATCTGCGTGCCTTGGAAGAATCGATGCGACGGATGGATAGCAATGCGGTGTCCGTCGTGCTGGCCCATGCTCATATTTCAGGCACGGAGTTTGGTGGGGGTGAATGGCGCTCAAGTGTATTCCCTGTCAGTCCTGGGATTTTACCCAGTCAGGTGCACTATGTGGCTCTGGGGCATATGCATCAGCCCCAAAAAGTGTCCGGGACACAGGCGCAGACGCGCTATGCCGGATCGATCCTGCAAATGGACTTTGGCGAGCGGGGCCAACAAAAAAGTGTGTGTCTCATTGAGGCGCATCCGGGGAAACCCGCGGAAGTCTCGCCGATTGAGCTGACCACAGGAAAAGCGCTGCTGCGCCGGACGGGAACAGCCGAGGAGATACTGTCGCAGGCGGAAGAATTCACCAATGCCTGGGTTGAAGTCGTCTTACAGCCGGCGGGCCAAACGTCCGAGCTGATCGAACGCATACGGGCTTTGCCTGAGGTTGTGTCGCTTCGGTTCGAAGACACGCAAACGAGAGGCTCGGTAAGCGGAGCGGTACACAACCCGAGTGAGCGACCCGCGGCAGAGCTTTTTACCGACTATTACAAGTCAAAACGTGGCGCGGAGCCCGAGCCTCAACTCGTGGCCCTGTTTGAGCGACTGTATCAGGAGGTCAGCACCGCGCGGGACGAGCCGGTATAAGTGCAGGCCAACCCCGAACCCCCAATCCCCTATCAAAGTCATGCGTCCACAAAAACTCAGTCTCAAAAATTTCATGCCCTTTCGGGTGACAGGAGATCAGGTCCACGAAGTTGACTTTTCGCAACTTGACCTCTTCTCCATCACCGGACCCATGGCCAGTGGAAAGTCTGCGCTGATCGACGCTATTGTGTGGTGCCTGTATGGCCGCACGGCCCGGTATGGGTCAGATTCAAAAGGTGTGATCTCAACCGGTGAGAATACGTGCGAAGTTGCGCTCGACTTCACTATTGGCGAGCGGTGGTTCCGAGCGGTTCGTAGAACGGGCAAAATTACAGATTCCGGTCTCAGCGAACGCGAAGGCGAAGAGTGGATACAAGATAAATCCGGGTCCGCGCTACTCACCAAGCGCATTGAAGAACTCTTGGGTCTCGATTTTGACAGCTTCACCAAAACCGTCATTTTACCCCAAGGCCGCTACGCCGAGTTTCTGACCAGTGAGCCGAGCAAGCGACGTGAGCTGCTGGCTAAAATTTTAGAACTTGGCGTATACGCGCGCGTGGCCGACCAGGCCAAACTTGTTGCCGGTCAAGCCAGAACCCGGGCCGAAACCCTGCGTGAAACCTTGGCCCAATACGCCGGGTTGAGTCAGGACCACATTGCTCTTCAGAAAGAAGAGCTTTCCAAACTCATACGACACATTGAACAAATCGCTCAGCAAGAGCAACTATTGCAAGGTGTGGCCCAACACGTCGATCAAGTAGCCGGCTTGCGAAGGCGTGTCGCTGAGCTTCAGACAGAAGTGCAGGCGCGTCATCAAGAGAAAGAGCTGGCGCAAAAGAAGGCCGATGAGGTCACTGTCCAGGGTGCTGGACTGGCCAATGAATTAGCAAAGATCGGTCAAGAACGAGAAGCGCTGGGATATGATGCGGCGCGACACGAGGTCGTCAAACGGGCCGTTGCCCATCTCAACGCATGGGCCGGGGCTCAAAAGGAAGCCGACCGGAAAAACGCCGAACGGACCGCTGTCCAGGGAGAAGTTGATACCCTTATTCAACAGATCGCAGCACACACGCGCCAAGTCGAACAGGCGCGGTCTCGGTATCAGTCTCACACTGCCGGGTTTGAGCAGCTTGTTGCCGAAGCGGGCAACGTGGCCGCGCTGACGGAAAAGCTCGGTGCGGCAAAACGCTGGAAAGAGCTGCAACAGGAACAGCAGCGACTCACCGCTCGGATAGATTCCCTGCGTCAAAAACAAACCTCGACCCAACACACTCTGGATGACCTGAAACAGCAGGAAGTGAACCACGAGCAGACCGCCCGGGAATTGAAAGAAAAACTCGACCGCGCAAAAGAAGACGAGCAGCAAAAACGCCAACTGCGGGCTGAAGCTGAGCTCCTTGGCCGAGAACTGCAAGAGGCGGCCAAAGGAGAGAAACGGGTTCAATCTGAATGCGAGACTGCTGGTACTGCGCTTACCAAAGCCGAACACACGGTGCAGCACGTCCGGCCCGCGCTCGCCCAGGCCGAAGCGCAAGAGCAAGCGGCCCGCACCGCGCTTGAGGACAACCAACGTCGGCACGAAGCCGTACATCTACGCGCGACGCTTCACGTCGGCGACGCCTGCCCTGTGTGTCAGACGATTGTCAGCGAAATTCTCGCTGTTCAAGAAGCGGGGGACGACCTGAAGATGCGTCAGGCTCAAATGGAACGTGCCAAACAGACCGCTGAGCAAAGACGCAAAGAAGCGCAGGAAGCAAGCGCTGCTGTTGCCGCACGACAGGCGAAGCGTGATGCTGCGGAGCAGGAGCTTAAAGAACGCGTCCGCGTCCGGCAAGAAGTCCAAGACCGATTCGTGTCACGTTTCCCTGGCTATGCGTCTCTGTCCGAAGCGCTCGGTGCTTTACAGGCCCAACAAAAAGAGCTGGGCGCAACGCTCAAAGACGTTGCAGTCCGGACGGCGTCCGCCGAGCAGGCAAAAGTGAACCTGGTACGCCAACGTGAAACCGTGCAACAAGAAGAGGCAAAGCTGGGTGAAGCGCTGCGAGGGACAACCGAAAGGCTGGACACCGATACACGTCAGTTAGAAGTGCTTGGTCGTGAGATTGCAGCGTTTCTCACCCCGCATGAAGACCCCGAGCAGAGTGTGGCCCAACGCCGGACTATGGTGACGCAGGCTGAGCAACAGATGAAAGAGTCAGAGAAAGTCTTACGTCAGGCAGAATCGGCCCTCAACTCGCTGAACACAACGCAAGCCCGAAAAGAGGGCGACCTCAAAGTGCTCGCCTCTCAACATGAAACTGCGCTAGGACGATCAGATCGCGAAGCGCAAGCCGCCCGAGCCTGCCTTGGGCTGGCGGAAGACGCGTCTCTGCCAAAGACCGAAGAAATAGAGGGCGAACTCAACGCACTGTCACACAAGCAAACCCAGCACGCAGATTTGTCGCAGCGCGAAGAAAAAGTGCAGGCCCGGCGAGCACAGGCCGAACGTCAGGCCGCCGAGTCGCACGCCGACCTTCAAGCCCGGATGCGCATGTTGGAAGAATCGCAGCAGAAGCAGCGGCAGGCTCAGAGCAGGCTCGAAAAAGAACGGGAAGAGCTTCAGGCGGCGATTGCACAACACAACTTCGCTAACGCCGGCGAGGACGGAGAGCATATCAAACCACAACTTGAAGCTGTCCGAGGGCGAATGATGTCTCTCCAAGAACACCGCGGGCGTTTAGAGGCTGAACAGACCGAAGCCGAACGCCGCTGGCAGGAGAAAGAGCAAGAAGAAGAAAAGCTGCACGCCACAGAAACCGAAGAGCGTTTGGCCTCGGACCTGCGCAAGCTCCTGGGTTCGGAGTTTACTGACTTTCTTTCGCGTGGAGCCATAGAGGCCCTGATGCACGATGCGTCCGGCCACCTGCACCGTCTCACCCACGGGCGGTATACGTTTGACATTGCGTATCGTGGGCGGGCCATTGCGCTTCAAATTGTTGACCACGAAGATCAACGCCGCGCCCGGCCTACCCATTCACTGTCCGGCGGAGAAACGTTTTTAGCGTCACTCGCTATTGCGTTAGCGCTCTCACAAGGCTTTCGGACCGTTGCGACGGGACGCGCAGCCCAGACCTCAACCGAATGCCTGATCTTGGACGAAGGCTTTGGGACGTTGGATCGTGAAGGTGTGCAGATGGTCACGGAAACCCTGCAAGAGCTGCGGGGCGAAGAAGGCCGGATGGTCGGTATTATTACCCATGTCGAAGAAGTCGCCGCAGCCATGCCCATGCGGATAGAAGTGCGCAAAGGTGGCAGGACGAGCGAGATTACGGTATCAGGCTAGGCATTCACTACCTGGAAGAGAACGTTAAGGAGGAGGGTCATGGCACTGCATTCAGAAACGGTCGGCCTTGTCGGACAACCTGTTGTCAGCGAAATCGATCCCCGCTGGGTCATGTCGTACGCGGCCGGGCTCGACGATTATTTACCCTGTTATATGGACACCTGCCGGCCGGACGGGATCGTTGCCCATCCGCTCTTTCCGGTCTGTATCGAGTGGCCGGTCATGCTCGCCATGCGAGACAGTGCCCTGAAACGAGAAGAGGCCCTACGGGGCGTGCATGCCACGCACGATCTGGTCATTCACCGTCTTATCCGGGCGGGTGAAAAATTGACGACCCAGGCAACCGTGGCCGGCGTTGAACAGCGCAGGCCGGGGGCCTACCAGACCGTCCGTTTTGATACCCGAGACGCCGCCGGCCTGCCGGTCTGTTCGACCTGGTACGGGACTCTCTTTCGGGGGGTTGATGTCGAGGGGGAGGACATCCCGGTCTCCGACCTGCCGGCCCCATTGGAAGCCCTCAATGAATCCAGCCCGACGAAGGCGGAAATCCCGGTGTCGATTGCCGCCGGGGCGGCCCATGTCTATACCGAGTGCGCGCGCATCTGGAACCCTATCCATACCGACCCGGCGGTCGCCGAGCAGTACGGATTGCCGGGGCTGATCCTGCACGGAACCGCAACGCTCGCGCATGGCATCTCCCGTGTCATTGCCGAGGAAACCGACGGTCACCCGGAACGGGTGAAACGGATAACCGGGCGTTTTGGTGCCATGGTGTTCATGCCCTCACACCTGACCGTCCGTATCGTGTCGCGGGAAGCGAGCGCGGAGGGCGATGTGGTGCGGTTTGAGATGCGGACTGAGGAGGGCAAACCCGCGATTCGGGACGGGGCCGTTGTTTTAGGTCAATAAAGGCGCAGTCAATAAGGACACGGCGAAGGAGGGGCGTATGCAACGCGGACTGATTTTCCCCGGAGGCGGGATGTCGCAGCGCGACATGATGGTCGTGGCCAAAGAAGCCGAAGCGGCCGGTTTTGATTCTCTGTATGTCACCGAAGCCTGGCGCAGCGCGTTCGTGCCGTTGACCGCGCTCGCCCTGGCAACCGAACGAGTCCGTATCGGTTCCTACGTGCTGAATGCCTACGGACGCAGCCCTTTTATTGCCGGCATGAGCGCGGTTGATGTGGACGAGATTTCCGGCGGGCGGCTGCTGCTTGGGGTCGGCAGCGGTAACCGCCATATTAACGCCGAATGGCAGGGCGTCCCACATGAAAAGCCCTATCAGAAAATGACCGAGTATATTGAAAACCTCAAACAAATCGTCCGTACTCCGGCCGGCTCGCGCGTCTCATACCAAGGCGAAATTCATAGCATGGACTGGGTGCCGGCAGTGACACCCGTCCGCGAGAGTATTCCCATATACATTTCCGCCATTTTTCCACGTATGGTCCGCGTCGCCGGCCGGGTCGCGGATGGCATCGCCATGGGCGCGATATTATCCGCGCCGTACGCGCGTGATGTGATTCAGCCCGCAGCCCGAAAATCTGCGGAAGAGGCGGACCGGGACCCGCACGCCCTCGGTTTTCTGATGGGTTCGTTCGTCTCGGTGCATGAAGAGCGTGAGGTCGCCCGCCAGGCCGCGCGTGAAGCAATCTGCCGTCTCTTCGCTCCGCTGCCGCATCCGTATTACGAGTACATGCTGCGGGAGCAGGGTTTCTCGTCTGCCGCGGACGCAGCGTTAAAATATGTGCCTGAGGGGAATATCCAGAAAGCGGCAGAGGCGATGACCGACGAAATAATTGACACTGTCACCATTGCCGGGACCCCCGAAGAGTGCCGCCGCCGTCTGGCCGAGTATGAGGGCGTGGTGGACGAGGTGATTTTTGTCAACGTGTCGTACGCGGACGGGGAGGGCGCCGGCATGCTGGAGGGGTATCGGGGTTTGTTGGCGGTGTAGTGTCTCTGCTGGTCCGAAGGCACGCTTACGATAAAAGCTTGCTCAATGAGTCAGCGCGTCTGTGCGAGGCGGGCCAAAGAGCCGTCGCGGGGGAGGGCGATCCAACCTTCTCGTTTGGCGGCCGCCATATGCTCCTGTGGAATGGGTTCGATCTGATCCGTGGCGGCCGCCCGAGCGATAAGAGTGGCCACGACCGCATCAAGCGCATCGTCGCTTTTCTCACATGCGCGTTGTGCATCAACCGGCCAATCCAGCCAGGTTTTTGTGGCGGTAATCAAACGGCGCGTCAACACCCGTCGTTTTTCCTCGCTCGGCTTCTTTTTGTATCCGGTGGAAGGGAAACCCCAAATATGCAGAGCAGCGGCGGGATACACCTCGACAAAGCGACCGTGGCCACTGCGATCGATCCGTCCGTTCTCGGAGAGTAATCGGGCGGCGCGCATGGCCGTGACACCGATCAGGTCCGATGACACGCTCAACGGCCAGCGCTTGATGCGCTCACGCACGATATGATCCGTCACTCGGTATCTGAGCGAAGCGGTACCGACCGCCGGCCACACGTTCCGACGCTGGTGCGTGTAAACGGCGGCGGCGAATGCGGTCGGCCAGCCGAACGGGGCGTCGATGCCGATCTTGTTCGAGCGGCCAAATATCTCCAGTAGGGTCGCGTCGTCTGCTCCACACCGAAGCTCAATGATCCGGGCTTTCGGCTTGACCCATTCGATGAGGCAATACGCCGTATTCTCCGGCTGTGCCGCCAAATCGACGCCGAGCGTCGTGTGTGACACCTGGAACCTCGCGCCAACTATTTTTGGAACGGCGGACTTCCTTTAAAGCTTATGTATATGGATCAGTTTATGGCCAAGTAAGTGGGTATTTTAGGGGGAAGTCGGCAAGGGACTCGGAGCCCCTTGCCGACGCCCGTTACTCGCTCTTGGCTTTCTTCTCGTCGATGCTGTCGAACACCTGTTTGGCGATGCGCAGGCCGTTGACGCCGACCGGCCAGCCGCCGTAGTGGGCCAGGTGGATCATGATCTCGTTGATCTTGTCCCGGCTGATGCCGATGTTCAGCGCGCCGCGGATGTGGACCTTGAGTTCCGGGTCGCGGCCCAGCACGGTCAGAGCGGCCATGGTAATCATCGAGCGCTCTTGAATGGCCAGGCCGTCCCGGCCCCAAATATCGCCGAACAGATTTTTTACCGTGATGTCCAGAAAATCTTCGTGCATGCTGCCCGGTCGGGGTTCTACGCCGAAGAGTTCTTTCATCTTTGCCGCACCCTTTTGATAGCGTTCGGAATCTGCCATATCTGCCTCCTTCATACGTTGTGAGATATAAACCGGACCCTTGCCCGGCAAGAGTCCATTGTTTAGTATCAGACCGACTATTCTGTCGTCAAAACAGGGCGACTGAAAAAGAGTGCTTGATGTCTCTCGAAATCACAGTCCACGAACTCCACGCCAAACGAAACGCCGGTGAAGACTTTGTGCTGCTCGATGTGCGAGAGGCTGAAGAAGTTGCTCTTGTTCAGCTTCCGAACTCGGTTCACATTCCGATGGGTGATATCCCCGGCCGCTTGCACGAACTCGATCCTGATTCCGAGATTGTGGCCTACTGCCATCATGGGGTGCGGAGTCTGCACGTTGTCCACTTCCTGCGTCAACACGACTTTGAGCAGGTCGTGAGTCTTGCCGGGGGCATTGATGCCTGGGCGGTTGAAGTCGAACCTGGTCTGCCCCGATATTAAAATCGAAGAGCGAAACTTTCTCTCCAAAGTCTGTGTTGAGACAGGAATACTATGAGTGAACAACCTTCCCCCCTCCCTCAGGCCCCCGGCCCTCTGCACGGTATTCGCGTGGTTGAATGTGGTCACATGGTTGCGGCTGCGTATGCGGGTAAGCTGATGGCCGACCTTGGCGCGGAGGTGATCAAGGTCGAAGAACCGAGCGGCGACCTTGCCCGGCAGCGAGGACCGTATCCGGGTCATACGCCCCATCCCGAGAAAAGTGGACTGTTTCTGTACCTGAATGCCAATAAGCGTGGGGTGACACTGAACCTGGAGATGGCAAAAGGCCAAGAGTTATTCCGGCGACTGGTCAAAGACGCGGATGCCGTAGTCCATAATTATCATCCCACCCGGATATCTTCCCTTGGTTTGGAGTATGAGGCACTGGCCCAGCACAATCCCAGTCTGGTCATGACCTCGATTTCACCCTTTGGACAAACCGGGCCGCGCCGGGAGTACACCGCGCATGATTTAACAATGTGGAGCGCGGGGGGCATTGTCTTCCTCGGCGGAGCGGGCGGACGCCCCGACCTGCCGCCCCTCAAGGCAGCCGGTCAACAGGCCGGATTCCAGGCCGGGGTCAACGCGGGCATTGCCTCTTTGGCTGCCCTGTATGCACGCCTCAGGAGTGGCACAGGCCAGCACATCGATATCTCGGTTCAAGAGTGTTTGGTCGCCATTATGGAGAATAACTATATTGCCTGGCCGTACGACCGGACGACGCCGTCGAGGTTAGGCTTTCGGTTGATTCCCCAAGATGTCTTGCAGTGCCGAGATGGCTATATTTATGTGCTCGCGGTTGAAGAGCACCAGTGGCAAAACGCGGTTGAGTTAATGGGAAATCCGGAATGGGCGGACACCGAGCTCTTCCAGGATTTTGTGTCTCGCTCGGTCAACTGGGACGCCTTGAAACCACTGCTGGAAGATTGGCTGCAGGACAAGTCGGTCCAAGAGGTGTACCACGGCGCGCAAAAACGGCGCGTGCCTTTCGCTCCGGTTTCGACCATGGGCGATCTGCTCAAATCCGAACATCTCAATGCGCGGGGGTTTTTTGCCGAGATTGGTCATCCTGAAGTTGGTGCTCTCCGCTATCCGGGTGCGCCGTTCAAGTTTTCCGCCTCGCCGTGGACACTGCGCAGTCCGGCCCCGTGCTTGGGCCAACACAATGAGGAAGTCTACTGTGGGCAGCTTGGGCTTACGCCACAAGAATTGAAATCGTTGCAAGCAACGAAGGTGATTTGAAGGAAAACGGTATGCCAAACACACTCCCCCTCGAAGGCGTTCGTGTCGCAGATTTTACCTGGGTATGGGCCGGACCGTTTTGTACTTTGCAATTGGCCCATCTGGGAGCCGAGGTCATTCGGATTGAGTCGGAGAGCCGACTGTGTATCACCCGGCGTATTCCCCCTGTCGCGGATGGAGAGGCCGGGCATAACCGCTGCGGGTATTTTAATCAGTACAACCAGGGAAAACACTCGATTTGCCTCAACCTGAAAAAGTCGCAAGGGCTGGAAGTCGCAAAAAAGCTGGTCGCGGCAAGCGATATTGTTGCTGAGAATTTTGCCGCGGGCGTAATGGACAAGATGGGGTTGGGATACGATACACTCAAGGCCGTTAAGTCCGATATCATTATGATTGCGCTCTCCGGCTATGGTGCGACCGGACCGGAAAGTCCGTATGTGTCGTACGGTCCGGCCCAGGTGCCGATGAGTGGGCTGGCGTCCATGACCGGCTTTCCTGACTCACGCCCGATGAGTGTGGGGTTTTCCTATGGTGATCCGAACGGTGGTCTGCATGGCGCTTTTGCCGTGTTAGCCGCGTTGATGCACCGCGCCCGCACCGGAGAGGGGCAGTATATTGACTTGTCGCAGTGGGAGACCTCGCTCGCTCTTGTGGGGGAGGGGATCATGGCCCAGGAAATGAATGGGGCCGCGCCGCAGCGGATCGGCAATCGAGATCTCTATATGGCTCCGCACGGTCTGTTCCGCTGTCAGGGAGACGATCGCTGGGTCAGTATTGTTGTGGCAGATGACGCCGAATGGCAGCAGCTGTGCGCCGCCATGGGGAAAACAGAGCTGGCAAACGATGTGCGTTTTGCGACCCTGGCAGCCCGTAAGCACAATGAAGACACCTTAGAAGCCGCTGTCACGGAATGGACCGCGACGCTGTCCGCGGAAGAGGTCACCCGCACGCTCCAGGCCGCCGGGCTGGCCGCCTTTCCTGCCATGACCAATAAGGAATTGGCAGAAGACGAGCACCTGCGCTCTCGCGACTTCTTCGCTGAACTTGAGCATCCGGAAATCGGCGTCCGGCAGCATGCCGGCGTGCCGTGGAACTTCTCTGATACGCCCTGCCGGGTGCGTCGGCCCGCTCCGTGTTTAGGCCAGGACAGCGCAGACGTTTTGCAGCGGGTGTTGGGCTATTCGGCAGACGAAGTAGCCACGCTCAAGGACAATGAGGTCTTAACGTAGGCGCGGCTGGCTTCCCTCAAAAGAAAGCCCTCCCATGCGATTATCTCTGCGATTAGCTCTCCGCCTTCCCCTTTTGCTTGCCGGGCTGCTTCTGCTGCAATGCGTGATAGTCCGCCCGGTGGATGCGCAGTTTGGCGGCATGCTGATGGAGCTGTATGGGATAGTCAGCTTTGCGCCGGGCAGTCAGGTGGTGACGCTCGCCGTTGGAAAAGGAGAGACCCTGCGCTTTCGGGTACAGGATGTGAAGAGCCGTCATCCCGACTTCTCGGTGGTGACCTTTCTGTCCGAAATTCGTCACCGCCAGCCGAATCTGTATATCAAGGGCCCGGCTCACTATGTGGACATGTTGCGTACAGAAGAGCCCGAAAAACGTCTGCTCAGACTCACCGGCTTATACTATGCCAATGCCCGAAACTTTGTGCTGAGTCGAGTGCGGCCGGTCCGACCCGGTGAGCAACAACAACGGTTTTAGGTAGGGGTAGGATGAGTGAAAAAAAGAAAGCGATTGTGGTCGGCGTTGGAGCCGAAGTTGGGGTTGGCTGCCTGGGCGGCTTTCTGGTTGGCCGGGAAGCCGGGAAGCCGGCCGGCGCATGATTCCCCGCGGCCGGGGGACCATTATTTTTAGCGGGGCGACCGCCTCGATTAAGGGTCGGCCGCCGTTTGGTTCATTTGCCGCAGCCAAGGCGGCCCTGCGCTCGCTGTCGCAAACCATGGCGCGCGATTGGGGACCGCAGGGGATACACGTGGCGCATGTGATTATCGACGGTGGCATTAACGGCGACCTGCTGAATACGCGCGCCCCGCAGTTGAAGGCGCAGCGCGGGGAAGACGGTCTGTTGGGTGTGAATGCCATTGCGGATACCTATTGGCATCTCTATACCCAGGATAAAACCGCCTGGGCCCAGGAAATCGATCTGCGACCGTATAAAGAAACGTTTTAAGCCTGGGGCCGGTCGGGGCCAAAAGAAGGGGAAGGTATGGATTTTGGATTACTGTTGCCGTTTCGGAATCCGAAACAATGGGAAGTGCCGTTTCCGCAGCTCTACCGGGACCATATCGAGCAAGCGGTCCTGGCCGAGGAGTTGGGCTACGATCATATCTGGACGACCGAGCACCATTTTGCGGACGACGCCTGGTCGCCGTCCCTCCTGCCGCTTTTGTCCGCCATGGCCATGAAAACCAGCCGGATTCGACTCGGGACCTATATCATTATCCTGCCTCTGCATAACCCGGTCCGCGTCGCGGAAGATGCCGCAACCGTGGACATCCTCTCCAACGGGCGGCTCGACCTGGGCCTCGGGCAGGGCTATTGGCTGAGCGAATTCGCCAGTTTTGGCATTCCGCGCAAAGAGCGTGCGGCGCGGCTCGAAGAAGGAACCGAGATTATCCGGCGCTGCTTTACCGAAGACAGCTTCTCCTTTGAGGGTAAGCACTACAATCTGCGCGAGGTTGTCCTGGCTCCCAAGCCCGTCCAAAAGCCGCACCCGCCGATCTGGATTGCGGCGATGGCGGAAAAATCGGTCGCCCGGGCCGCGAGGCTGGGTTACCATCTGGGCGGTAGTGGCGGGGCTGATTTGCAGCACATGTATGATGCCGGACTCCAGCAGTATGGGCGTAATACGGACGACTATCACATTGCCCAACTGCGGGCGGTCTATGTGGCCGAGAGCCGAGAACAAGCCTGGGACGACGTGGAACCGCATCTGCACTATATGATGAGTTCCTATGACCGGCGCTTCAAAGAGGCTGACGACCTGCCCTGGAGTGACTCGGTCATGTCCACCCCGACGGTGCCACCGGTAGGCGAGCTGCGCCACGTCAAGGACCTGTCCTTTTTCCAAGCGCCGCTCATTATCGGCACCCCGGACGACGCCATTCAGGAGATTGAGCGCTACAGCGCGGAAACGCGCGTCACCCACCTGGTGATGTGGATGCAGATGGCTGGACTCGATCCGCAAAAATCCCAGCGGTCAATGGAGCTGTTTGCCAAAGAGGTCATGCCGCATTTTCGGTAGGAGGAGTCCATCTTATGCCGTCCACCGCACGTGTTGCCGGTGTCTGTGATCCGGCATTCAAGGCCGTCCGCGAAGCGCTTGAGCAAAACCTGGCCGATGGTGAAGAGATTGGCGAGTGTGTTGCCGTTGTTGTGAATGGCAAGATGGTTGTTGATTTGTGGGGTGGGTATAAGGATAGGGCACGGACGCAGCCCTGGGAGCGCGATACGCTCGTATGCATGTTCTCGGTCGGAAAGCCGCTCTCCTTCAGACAGGCAATGTGCAGGGAAAATCCGGCGGCTGCGGTGACGAATAGTGAGATAGGTAGGAAAAATAAAGAGTTTTCTGTTTTCAATTAAGAGAGGGCATCGGCCCCGTCGCCTATCAAATGATAGAAAAGTGACCCCGGCCGGTCCTGCGCATGTTGCCGGGCCGGGGTGAGCAGAGCCGCTACTCCACAGCCGTCATCACAAAATTCTGACTGTTCTGTTGCCACTCCAACAGCACGCTCTGCCCCAGGCGCGGAAAGTCGTCCACCACACATTCTCCCTCGGCCCCCCGTAGAAACTCGTGCCCCAAGGTCGTCACCCGCACCGTGGCCCGGCCCAACTCCACCGCGTCCACGTAGGCCACCACGGTATGCTCCCCCTCCCCCAACAGGTTCCAGTTGAACAACAACCCAAACCCATTGTCCGTATCCCCACACACCGCCAGCGTGTCCACCCGTTCCGTCCCATACGCCGCCACCTGCCGCCCGGCAGTCCCAATCGCCAGCTCGACCGTGTCGGCGTCACACACCCAGCCCGACAGCACCCGGACCCCACTCTGAAAGGAGTTATGCCCCGGATTCTCCAGAACCCCTGTCAGGGCGCTTGTCCGGCCCGTGGTAGCCCCGGCCGGGGGACTTCCCCCCGCAATCACGAAGTTCTGACTGTTCTGCTGCCACTCCAGGGTCACGTACTCGCCCAGGGTCGGGAAGTCTTCGGCCTCGCACGTCCCCGTTACGTTCCGCAGAAACTCCTGTCCCAGGGTCGTCACCATCACCGTCGCCCGACCCAACTCTACGCCATCTACGAGCGCTACGACTTCATGCTCCCCGTCTCTCAACAGGTTCCAGTTGAACAAGAGACCAAAGCCATTATCCGTATCCCCACACGCCCCGGCCGTATCTAACCGCTCCGTCCCATACGCCGCCTCCTGCGGCACCCCGTTCAACTCGATCTCCACTCTCTCCGCCTCGCACACCCAGCCCGACAGGACGCCCACCCCACTCTGGAAGGAATCGGCGCCGGGGTTCCCCAGAGTGCCCCGCACGAAGGTGACGACTATGTCGTACACCCCGGTCGCCCCGCCCTGCCCTTGCACGGCCACCACGACCGGGCCGGCCTCGACGCGCGCGCCAAGCCGCTCGGCCGGCGGATTGTTCCCTGTAGGGCCGGAGGCCAAGACTGCGTCGTTCTGCCAGATGGTGCCCCGGGTCTGTACGCCGCCGGTGGTGTCCACAAAGAGGAGTCCTTGGCCGGGGGCGGTCACGGTAAAGTAATCCATGTCGGCTGTGGGGCAGATGGCCCCCACCGTCACACTAGCCAGTGCAAGACTGGTGGCCTGCGCAGCGCTGTTGCCGTGGACGTCGTCCTGTGGACAGGCGCCACCGCCGCCGCCACCACCACCGCCACCACCACCGCCGCCGACGATGGAAGATGAACTCTGCGGGCGGGGCAGAGTCACTGTCTCTTCCGCCGCCACCATCACTGGCTCTGTTTTGCGCGTCTCCTGGACGTCGGTATAGGTGACCCTGACCCGCAGATGTTTGCCGAGGTCGGCGTCCACTGGCGTATAGGTGTCTGTCGTGGTCGAGGTGCAGTCGACCATGATAATGTCGCCCGGGGGGAAGGTTGGGAATTGGGACCGCTCCCAGCACCAGTCGTCGGGGGTTGTCGGGGCCGGGTTCACGCCGTCCGGGTCGCTCACCGTCGCGGTGAGTTCTCTCCCCAACTGGGGCTGATTCGACGACAGACGGACCATGCCGAGGGCATCCTCTATCGTGACAGTCACATCCAGGGTCCCGGTGAATGTCCCGTCGGAGGCTTGCACGGTCACCTCATACTCTTTGTCCGTGTTGTTGGGGTCCTCATAGTCCGGTGACTGCTGGAAACGCAGCACTCCGTTCGAGATGGTAAAGGCATCTTTATCCGTCCCTTCCACCGACCACGTCAGCCGGACGTTGGCCGGGTTGCGCGCCGTGTACGTGGCCACCGGACTCCTACCACCCTCTCCGTACGCGGGGGCGGGCTCTCCCTCCACCTCGGGTGGGTCATCATCGGTGATGGTCACGGTCACCGGCCTCACAGTCGTCGACTGCACCCCTTGGGTGTTCTCCGCCCGCCCCGTCACGGTCACCTGCTTGTCCGCCTCGTCCTCCGAGTTGTTCTGCGCCGTGAGCGTTGCACTCCCCCTACTCTCCATCTCCCCTGCCAGAATCGTCAGGCTCGTCCCGCTCAACGTAAAGGCGTCGTCCACCGCCGGATGCACCGGCGTTGCCGACACCTCGACCTCTGTATCCTCGCTCGACGGATGATTGAGCGTCGCCATCACTGTCGTGCTGCTATCCACGCCACTCTCCGTGATCGAATCCGCCGACAACTCCAACATCACCGTCGGTGGAGCGTCGTTGTCCGTGATCGTCACCGTCGTCGGCGTCACCGTCAGCCCCGTAGTACTGCCCCCCACCGTCACGGTCTCGTCCGGCTCATCAATGATGTCATTCACCGGCATCAGGGTGAAGGTCACCGTCCCGCTCGGCTGATCCGCCGCAATCGTCAGCGTGGAGACGTTCGCCACGGTGAAGTCCGTATCCAGCATGGCCGTGCCAGCCGTGACCGCGACCGTCACCACGGTGGCGGCCGAGCGGGGCGCGCCATCCAACTCGCTCGTCACGGTCACCGTCCTGCTGCTGGTGTCCTCTGACACGGCCTCCGGGGTCACGCGCAGGGTCACGGCCGTGGACGGACTCTCGTCGTCGGTCACGGTCACCGCCACGGAGGCCGCGCTCTCCCCTGCGTAATCCCCGCCACTGACCGTATGCGTAATCGTCGCGGTCTCGGGCGGGACGTTCTCCACTTGGTCGTTGGTCGTCTCCACCGTCACCGTCTGGACGGCGTCCCAGTCCTTGGCCATGAACGTCAGACTGGGCTTGTCCACGCGGATCTCCGTGTCGTCGGACGCCACGGAGATCGTCACCGTGGCGGTCGGCTCGGAGTCCAGCACCACCGTGTAGGTGCCGGTGCTCCCCTCCCGAATCGACAGCATGGCCTTACTCACCGTCACCCCGCGGGTGTCGTCATCCGTAATGGTCAGGTCCACCGGAGCGAGGCCGGTCACCAGGCGGTTGGTCGTCGTGCCACTCACTTGCACGGTCTTATTGGGGGCGTCCACGTCGTTGGGCTGAGCTTTCAGCGTCACCGTCCCACTGCTGACCGTCGCCCCCGCTGCGATGGTCAGCGTCCGGTTGCTACTCAGCGTCACGTCGCCCGTCGGGGCTGAGACCGTCACGGTCGTCACGGCGCTCGACGCCGTGTCCAGCTCTGCCGTGACCATGCTGCTCTCCGTGCCGGCCTCGCTGATGGAGGTATCGGACAGGTACAGCTTGACCACCGGCGCGGCCTGCACCGGTGCCGTCTCCACCGCCGCACTCTTCCCGGCCCCCTGGCGGTCGGTATAGGTCACGGTGGCCCGCAGATACCGTCCCACGTCGGCCATCATCGGCGTATACTGCGTGGCGGTGGAGACGGTGATATCGGTCCAGGTGCTCTGGTCGGTGGACCACGCCCACTGCCAGGCGATGTCGATCAGACCGCCGTCCGGGTCACTGAGCGTCGCCGTCAGTTGCTGGCGTTCCTGCGCCGGGGTCCCCGTCAGGGTCACCATCCCCGCTTCGTCCACGTTGACGATATTGATCATCACGGTGATGCTGTCGTCCGTCGCCGTGTCGGCTGCGTCCTGGTAGCTCTTGCTGTCCCGGACCGACACGGTGACTGTGTAGCGGGGCTTGGTCTCGTAGTTCAGCGCCGCCTGGGTCCGCAACTGCCCGGTGGACGTGTGGAGGGTGAAGGACGCGGCGTCGGTCCCGCTCAGACTGTAGATCAGCGCCGTGTCGTCGGGGTCGGTGGCCGAAACGGGGAGGCCGATAGCGACGCCCGTGGCCGTGTTCTCGGCCACGCTGCGGGTCGTGGTGCTGGTGCCGTCATCGAACGCCGGCTTCTGGTTCGGGGTCGTAGTCAACGCCAGCTGGGCACTGCGCGTGCCTTCCCCGCCGTCCACGACCGCGGCCACCTGATAGACGTAGGTGGTGCCGCCGCGCACGGTGCGATCGGTGTAAGCACGTGCGGTGAGGTCCTCGGCAACGGCCGCCACGGTGGAGCCGGTGCGGCGGTAGACGGTGTAGGTCACGGCCGGCGGCGAGGTCCAGGGGCTCGTGACCGCAGACCAACTCAGCTCCACGAGACCCCTACTAATCGTCACTACTGTCAGGTCTGGGCCGGCGCGGAGCTGATGGCCGAACTCCTGCCAGTCGTCCGCCCCGAGCGCTGGGTACTGGCTGGCCGTGCCGAAGTCCCAGGGGGCGTCGTTATTGCCGTCGCCGTCCAGGTCTACGTTCCAGTCGGCATAGATGCCGCCGGTGATATATCCGGTGGGGGTCTGTAATTGCGTGGTGGTTTTGCCCTCGCCATGATTCCCGGTCATGCGGCCTGACGTGTCTGTGTCCCAGTAGCTGGCGGTGATCGGGCCCTTGTTCTGCCCGACCAGCCCGCCGACATCGGTGCCGCCTGACACCCCCCCGGCCGCATAGCTGTTTGTGATGGTGTCGTCGTTCAACCCGACCAGCCCGCCGACAAGGGATTTGCCCGAGACGTACTCGGCGGCGTAGCTGGTGTGAATCGTGCCGTCGTTCAACCCGACCAACCCCCCGACAGATTGAGTGCCTGACACCCGCCCCGTCGCGTAGCTGATGTGAATCGTGCCGTCGTTCAACCCGACCAGCCCGCCGACATCGAAGCCGCCTGACACGCGTCCAGTGGCGTAGCTGCCCTGAATCGTGCCGCTGTTCTGTGCCCGATCAGCCCGCCGACATCGAAGCCGCCTGACACCCCCCCGGTCGCATAGATGTTTATGATGGTGCCGTCGTTCCGCCCGACCAGCCCGCCGACAACATTTTCCCCCGTCACATCGACATCGACCACTCCGACAAAGCGAATGGCACCAGACGAGCCTATGGAGCCGAACAACCCGACGTTATTAGTGCGTCGGTCAATGAACAGGTTCCGGATGGTGTGGTCGTTGCCCTCAAAGGTCGCGCTGAATGGGTTACTGTTCGTCCCGATGGGCACCCAGCCAGCGCCGCTATTCCAGTACTCGTCGTCCACGTCAATCTGGCCGTCGCCGTCGGTGTCGAAGTCCAGGTCCGCGGCCAGTTCATAGCCCACGCACTCCCGGTTCCTCGTGCGGCAGACCACCCGCGTCACATTGGGAAACGCCGCAGCATACGCGGTCGCTCCAGCGGGCGTCGGGATACCGTCGCCGTTTGGGTCGTGCCCCATCGCATCCAACTGCGCCAGGGTCGCAACTTCAAGCAGCCCGTCAGCGTCCGTGTCGTACAGCGGCTCCGGGGTATTGTTCGTTACCGCCAGTCCAGAGAAGGCGGCCATCAGGTTGCCAGCCACATCCCGAAGCGGCCGCGTCCCCGGTGTATAGCTCAGCGTCACGGCCTGGTCATGGGCAACATGGGAGTCCAGCGTCATCGTCACAGTCCGCCCGGACACTACGACGGAGTTGACCGCTACCCTCGTACCATCGGCGGTGACCGTCAACGCGCTCGCCGCCGGCACTGACAGCTCGTCCAGTGCCTCGTTACACGCCAGCGTCACGGTGTCGCCGTCCACAACCGGAAAGAGCACCGCCGTCGGCGCGACGCCGTCCACGGCGTGGCTGCTGGTGGCCTCGATTGCATCATGGTTGAGCCCGGCGTCCCGGTTCGCGGTGTCCTTGATCGTCGTCCCACTGGGCAGCGACAGGCTGTTCGCGAGCATAGTCACCCCTTCGGGACCTCTCTGGTTGACCGCCACGGTGTAGGTGAAGACCAGCACCTCACTCGCGCTTCGGTCGGCCTGATACACCATCTCATATGATAGAAATCCGATCGTCAGCGCGATGCTGGGTGTGCCGGTCACAGTGATGGGCTTGGTGAAGACTACCGCGACCGCAATCTCCTCCCCCGCTGCATATCCCCCCCGGGGGTCTGAGATGAGCGCCACCGTGCTGACGCTCGGCGCAGCCGTGGTGGTAGGGTCGTTGTCGGTCAGCGTCACCGTGGCGGTAGCCTGACTGCCGACCGCCACCCCTGCGGGCAGCGGTGCGCCAAAGCCCAAGATCACCGTCTCTTCGTCCTCTTGGCGGCTGTCCTGATTCGCGCTGAAGGTGAAGGTTCGTGAGGTCTGGTTCTCCCCAAAGGTGATGCTCGCCGGGAGGGTATAGTCGCCGGGCCAGGCGCCGTCCGTACTTGTCGCGGTAAGCGGAATGGGCAGGTCGAGCGTACGCCCCGGCGCGGCGTCCAGCCGCACCGTCACGGGTACCGTTCCGCCTTCGGTCACCGCGTATGCCCCCGCATCGAAAGAGACCTTCACGGCCCGGCCCTGCCGGAATTCGGCCACGGTCGTGCGGGTTTCGTTGAGTCTCAGCGCGGCGTTGGCCGGCCCATCCACCGCATTCGTGGTCTGGGTGCCAGCCACACCCATGGGATCGCCGTTGTTCCTTGGGTAGGAATTGGACGGGTTTGAAAAATAGAGCACCCTCTCACAATCGAAGCGAGGATTATTTTGGCTACACTGAGTTTTGTACGCCATAATCGTGGTCCAGCGCTTGGAAGTCGCCGCGCCCTCCTCGAACGCCTTCTGGTTCACATAGCCGTAGGCGTAAGGATAGTTTGGGGGACACAGAGGATTGTCAGTATCGTGCCGACATTCTACATACCGGTCGTGGCGAAGCCCCATGAGGTGGCCCAGTTCATGAGCGAAGATACCCGCGTCGGCTATGGAAACGCCAAAGGCAAGGCTAGCGAATTTCGTTGATCGCGCGCCCATGAAATTCGCGAGTCCGCCGTCCCGCGAGCGGAGCAGAATGACAGCGTCCGCCCACATCCGGTCACGGATGGTGTGGACTTCGTCCATATAGCCGTCCGACTTACTCTGAAGACGGTCGAGATCGACATACATCGCGTCAATGGCTGTAAAAGCCGACCCTGTTGACATCGACTCGGTGTATCCCACCACCTCCTCCACGGCCACCAGATTAATGGTCTGGCTCACACCGCTGTCTGCGTAGGCCATATTGGTGGCGACGACCAGCTCATCGATCTTGGTCTTGATCTGCGCGGTCCCGCCATGGGCGGTTTTGGCCTGAGGCGTGTAAAAAACGGCGACATCAATCACCGACTCCGACTGCGCGTGTGCAGTGCCAGCCAGGAGGGGCAGCAGCAACAGCGCCAGGAGCAGCACGCACTTGATGTTGGGGGAAGAAAGAGTCCAGGGCGGCATCAGTGCTGGTGGTCAGTCTCGGAATAGAGCGCATCCGCCCCGCAGTCGAGCGGGGGCTCTTCCACCTCGCTAATGGCATACAGGCCGTCGCCCACCGAGCGGATCTCGTAGAGTTCGCCCAGCAGCCGCACCGTGCCCGCCACGGCCTCCCCATTGACGACCAGCGTCATCGTCCCGAGCGGCTCTTCAACCAGATGGCCCGCTACGGAATAGCCGCCCGAAAACGTGGGGGCCGTCCGCTCCACCAGGCCCGTGACGACCACATCGTCGAACAGATTGAAGGTCAGCGTCGTACCCGGTGCGGGTGCCGAACTGGATTTGTCCGTGCGCGTGGACGTGCCTTTGGTGTGCGCCGTCTGGCCGGGAGGTCCGGCGACGGCGGCTTGGACTTGCGTCAGGTCCATGGTCACCATCCGGCTGCGCACCGTCAGATCGTCGGACGCTAGTGCCGGCGGGGGTGGCGCATTGACGGGCGTAAAGAGGTCGGCCGCCTGCCCCTCGACCGGGGGGGCGCCCAGTACCGCCAGCAGCACCCCCATGCCGGCGGCGAGGCAGCGGGGGGAGCACACGCGCCAGCCCCGGCCTCTCCTGGCGGTGTCATCAAAAGAAACTCTCATCGCCCTAGCCTTCATCTCTGGTCTGGTCTGACAGAACCGCCGGGGATAAACCCTGTCCGCAGGGCGGAGCGCGGGCCGCTCCTACGATCTCAGCGGGCTGTCGGGTCCAAAATCCTCATTGTTTTGTTGCCTCTCCAACGTGGTTGCCACCGCCGCCTCAGGGAGGGACCTCTGTACTACAATGACGCGGTCCCCGTCACCTATCAAATGATAGAAAAATGATTCGGTCCGGTGGTCCGGCGAGCGCGGCGACCGACAACACTAGTCGTACCGAGCCCACCTGCCCGGCGAGGCGGTGTGGTTACGGCGGCCCAAGCCAGCGGAGGACGGGCGACGGCACGGACGGGAGTTAAGGGGGCAAAGAGCAGGCCGGGAGGGAAGCCGAGGGCGCCGTCAGGGGCAGGCGGATACGAAGGCTGCTGGGCAGAGGCCGTTAGTGCGGTTTACGATAAGATGCAACCCTGGCCGAGTTGCGCGCCGCCGTGGGCGTGCCGGTCCGTCTCTCCCCGGTCTGGCGGGCCGTACACCGCTTAGGGCTGACCGTAAAAAAGTCCTGCACGCTGCGGAACAAGACCGGCCTGATGGCGGAGCGGCCCGGCAGCGCTGGCGCGCCCAAGCGGCCCACCTCAATGCGCACAGCCTCGTCTTCCTGGATGAGACAGCTGTGCGCATGTGGATACAGCACGGCGTGGGGCACCCGACTCTGTGTCACTTCTCCCCGTAGACGCCGGGAAAAGGAGGCGAACCGATGATCCAGGCGCGTATCGAATGCGTGCAGCCGCTCCTCGATGCGCTGCTCAACGGCCGCAACTGTGTGCTCCAAGCGGTCCTTGATGAGGGGCAGGCGCGCGTGCACAGGACGGTCTGCCAGGAGACGATCTCTTGCCGATACCGATAAGCCACCGGCCATGAATGTGCTCTGCCTTTGCGGGCATGAGAGGGGGGGCAAGTCCCCTACTCCACAGCCGTAATCATGAAGTTCTGACTGTTCTGTTGCCACTCCAGCGTGACGGATTCTTCGTCACCCGGCCAGTCTTCCACGATGCAGGTAGCAGGCAAAATATCTCGCACAAACTCCTCGCCCAGGGTCGTGACGGTAAAGGTTGCTCGTCCAAATTCGACATTATCCGCATAAGCTACGACTTCATGCTCTCCGTCACCCAACAGATTATAATTGAAGAGTAGTCCGAACCCGTTATCTGTGTCGCCACACATCGCCTCGGTGTCCATTCTGTCGGTGCCATACGAGGCCACTTGTTTCTCTCCGTTCAACTCGATCTCGACTTCCTCGGCCTCGCATACCCAGCCCGAAATGAGTCCAACCCCGCTTTGAAAGGAATCCATTCCTGGATTCTCCAGAGAGTAAACAGGAGATTCCGGTCCTAATTGGGTTTCATCGTCAGGGCTAGAGTCAGGAGTCGTATTTGTTGAAGAAGAATTTCCACTTCTGTTTCCGCCGCCGCCGCCACCACCACCACCGCCGCCACCCGTGCTCCCGCCCGTACTGCCACCTCCACTACCGACACTACCGCCACTACTTCCGGTCCGTGTTTCTACTGGAGTTGTAGACGAATCGGTCTCTTCTTGCGTCGGTTCCGGTTCGGTACAACTAGGATCATCCCACACTGTTACATCAGGAACGCTTTCAATGTGTGTAGCGCTTTCTGTAAAGTTCGAGGGCGCGGGGGAATGAGGCCAATTTATAGTAGGCGGACCACAAGCCTCATTCACTAAATCAATGACCCGAATGGTAAAGTCTGCCTCGTCCACTCCGCCATCAGCATCCGTTACCCGAAACGTCAAGTGGTATTCACTTTTAGTTTCATAATCAAATGCCTGTGTCGAATACATCAATCCATTAGGTCGGCCGTTTCCAGGATCAACACTGCCAGAAAGCATGCGGAACGCTGAAGCATCTACACCTAACAGCTCATAGGTCCAATCATTACGGGCACCGTCTATGTCTTCCCGATCTTCCACGTCCGGCCAGTCACAACAGATAACAGTATCAGCCGGGGCATTTTCAAAAATGCGCAAGTTGCTCAGGTCCGATTCCTCAATCACGGGAAGATTATTGACTGACTCATCTTCATCAGTCACGTACACGCGAAAAGTGTTTGAGATCTCCAAGGATGAATCAGAAGGTCGTATGACGCTCGAAGACCCACAGGAAGTTACCTCTGGTTGGGCATCTCGCTTATCCCACGCTGTGATGGTGTATTCATAATACGGTCCCTTTTCGTCTACAAAGGGTGCTTTCTCGTAGTCGAAACCGCCGCCATATCTCACAAACTGTACGAGTCCCGCGTCATACGTCCTTGCGTCTTTATGAAAGACGTATCCTTCCTCGCTGAAAGGATGCGTGGGGTGTGTTCCAGCAGTTATCCCAATACCGCCAGCACGCATACTTACTACGCCACCGCTTTCAACAAGGTAGCAAGTGGAAGGGTTTTCAAATGCGAAGTCCCTGTCAAAAAGGGGTATCTGATGCAGGTATCCTGAAAAATGGCCCAATTCCAAGTCCGCTCCAGATGAAGCCCATCCGTACCATTCCGAAAGTGTGAGGGTATAGTCTACCCCAGGGTCGCCCAACGCTCTTGGCAGATGGCGATGGTCCTCATCTTCGTCATACAGCCTTGAAGAATCAGAATGGTAGGGGTCGGGCTTAATATCGACCACGCCGCGTTCACAGCCATTTGTGCTCAAAGTGTAGTCCTCTTCTAAGCAGGGGTTGCCCCTGTGCGCTTCCGCATAGGGCGCTAGAAGAAACATGAAACCAAACAAAATAGACAAAAACATAAGTGGTCCTTTTCTGCTTTCTTTATTCGACATCCGTAATCGCAAAGTTCTGAACGCTCTGTTGCCATTCCAGGGTAACGGTCCTGCCCAGCGTCGGGAAATCTCCAACAACACATTCGCCTTCAACGCCACGCAGAAACTCTTCTCCCGTGGATGGTGTAGTCCCCGACCCCTGGATAAGAGTCCTATACTGCTACAGCAAGGACGCGGTCCTTGTCCCCTATCAGATGATAGAAAAATGATTCGGTCCGGGGCATGCGCAGGAGCGCGTGCACAAGACGGTCTGCCAGAAGACGATCTCTTGCCGGTACCGATAAGCCACCGGCCATGAATGTGCTCTGCCTTTGCGGGCATGAGAGGGTGGGCAAGTCCCCTACTCCACATCCGTAATCACAAAGTTCTGACTATTCTGTTGCCATTCCAAGGTGACCGTCTGGGCCACTGTCGGGAAGTCCTCAACGACACATTCCCCCGCGACCCCCCGTAGAAACTCTTCTCCCAGGGTCGTCACCCGCACCGTGGCCCGGCCTAACTCTACGTCATCCACATAGGCGACGACTTCATGCTCCCCGTCCCCCAATAGGTTCCAGTTGAACAAGAGGCCAAACCCATTGTCCGTGTCCCCACACGCCGGCTCCGTGTCCACCCGCTCGGTGCCATACGCCGCCACCTGCCGCCCGGCGGTCCCAATCGCAAGCTCCACCGCGTCGGCGTCACACACCCAGCCCGAGAGCACCCGGACCCCACTCTGAAAGGAGTTATGCCCAGGATTCTCCAGAACCCCCGGCAGGGCGCTCGTCCCGCCCGTGGTGACACCGGCCGGGGGACTCCCCTCGGTAATCACAAAGTTCTGGCTGGTCTGCTGCCACGCCAGCGTCACCGTCTTGCCGAGCAGGGGGAAGTCGTCCACCACACACTCGCCCGCCACGCCCCGCAGAAACTCCGCGCCCAGGGTCGTGACCGTCACCGTGGCCCGACTGAACTCGATGTCGTCCACATAGGCCACGACTTCGTGCTCGCCTTCGCCCAACAGATTCCAGTTGAACAACAACCCAAAGCCGTTGTCCGTATCCCCACAGAGTTCTTCACCCTCCTCCGTATACTCCGTGTCGGCTCGGTCTGTGCCATACGCGGCGAACTGCCGCCCGAGGTGCCCAATCGCAAGCTCCACCGCGTCGGCCGCACACACCCAGCCCGAAATGACGCCGATGCCACTTTGAAAGGAGTCCGGGCCGGGATTCTCCAGATTGCCTGGCAGTACGGTCACCCGGAGGGTATAGCGCCCGGTCTGGCGGCCATTGCCCGCCACGGCAATGACCACTGGCCCGGCTTCGACCCGCACGCTGAGCCGGAAGTTCTGCCCCGCCCCGCCACTGTCGGCGGTGGCCAGTTCCTCCCCGTTCTGCCACACCGTCCCCATAGTAGCGGTGGACCCGGTGGTTTCGACCGACAGAATGCCCGCGTAGGGCGCGTCGAACTGAAAGTAATCCCGGTCGCGGGCTGGCGCGATCTCGCCCGAGGTGGACGAGGTCGGCGCGATGGATGTCGCCGCCCCTGCACTGTTGCCGTGCACGTCGCGGGACTGCCGCCGCCACCACCACCGCCCCCGCCCCCACCGCCGGTACCCGTCCCGCCGCCACCAGGTGGGGGCGGGACGGGGATACGGTGGGCCGCGGGCACTTTCGATAGCCGGGTGTTGCCGGCGGTACAGATGCCGCCAGCCACACAGGACTCGCCGGTCACCAGGCGGAAGGTGAGTTGAGCATTTCCGGCGGGACCCAGGGTGAAGAGGTAGGCGTGGGCCGCCTCGCCCGCTACGAGATGCGGCGCGACGCTCACGACCGTGCCACCGGTGACACTGACGGATGGGGTGTCGGCAGCGAAGTCTACTACCGGCTGATTGAACGCCACGACTACCGTCGGCTGACTCGACGGACCGGTGTGGAAGCCAGAGTTGGACGCACTGGCCGAGATCGTCGCCGTCAGCAGACCGAGCTCGTCCGCCAAGGCCGCTGACGGCACCGGGTAGGCCCGGGTGGGAAGTACGACATCGCTCTCGTCATAGGTCATCGTTATTGACAGCACTTCCTCGCCAGTCTCTGGGTTCACCTCGGTGATCGACTCGTCGGGAGGAAGCGGGGTATTCGGGTCATCATCGAAAGTCCCCCTCCCCCAACTGACCAGCCAGTTTCCGCTGTCCAGCAGCTCGACATGACCCTGAGACCGCGCATGCCTGTTAAAAGCCCTGTGGAGCGAATGGTGGCGTTGGAAGGTCGCTTCGCCTGCATCGACATCGAGCGCATACTCCACCACTCTGCTGAATTCGCCGCCGGTCCGCGTGCTGTCACTCGTTTCCGGATCAACGAGGCAGTGGCCGCCGTTGTCGAAGAGCAGGAGATTCCCATTGCCCGTCATCCGTGCCGCATGTTGTCCACAGAACTCTCCGTAGGGATCGTTCAGAATCGTCAAGGGCGGGGTGCCGCCCCCGGCAACCCAGTCCTCTTCGCTCCGGTTGCTCTTGCCCAACCGCCAGATCACATCCCCGCTCGTGCCATCAATTCTCAAAATCTGTGAGCAACCCCTGAACGAGGCGATAATGTCTCCATCGGCTACGTCGAGGGAGTTGATGTGAGCGTAATCCCAGGGGAAAC
Source organism: Binatia bacterium (assembly GCA_963664395.2). Taxonomy (GTDB): domain Bacteria; phylum Desulfobacterota; class Binatia; order Bin18; family Bin18; genus Bin18. Next base: position 3,265,680 of record OY761159.2, read on the forward strand.
GGTGCTGCGTACAGTCCTCTATGGCCATGTGATCCCAAGAATTCCATAAGAAAACCTGGCTCCCTCCCGGCGTCACTTCCTGAATGACCGAATCTTCCACGCTCTCATCACTCGTGCAGGGGCCTGGCATTCCAGATCCAGATCCGTAGGGACAGGTCAAGTCTGTGAGGTCCCGATGATCGGCGGGCTCATAGCCCATGAGCACATAGTTCCCATCATTCTTGATGACGAAGTCGTGGTCGTCGGTATGCGTTAATGGTGTGACGACCTGGACCCTGTCTGCCTCCTCAAGCTGATCGTCCAACACTACGCTTTGGGTATTTTGAAGTAGGTCAGCCCTCCCCGTGGCGTTACTGGGGATGGTCGTGCCGGTTCTTCGGGCATAGGAGTAGGGGTATTTACCATTTCTATGAAACTTGAAGGAGGTCCCCCCGCCTTCGCTCAGTCTCCGGCGGAACCGTGGCACTCCGTTGTTGTCAATAATCGCGAGGTACGCGTCCTCCCGTCTTGCGCTTATCGTGATGAGGCCATCCGAAGCTCCCGCTGTTTTGGTAGCCGTGAGGCGCGGGAAGTCGTCAGCCAGACAATGGACGACATAGGTCGTGCTTGCACCGCTGCTGTTGCTGAGCACGATGTCGATGTCATTCTCGCCATCGAGTCCCGTCAGTTCGACCTCTCCATTCTGATTCGCGACCTGTCTGCCGTTGACCGCCACGCGCGTGCTTGTCTCCTGCGACGACACCCGCACCGTCAGGCTATCGTCGCATCCCACGGCGTAGTGGAACGTGTCGGCATTGAACGCCGGGTACATCTCCCGGTCGGAAGTCGTGGTGACGTGGAGTACACTGAGTTTGAGCGGCGGCGCATCGTCATCCGCAATGATGACAGTCTGTTGTGTGCCGACCGCAGTTCCGTCAAGAGTTGCGGCGATGACGATGGTCTCAGCGTTCTCGTCGTGAGTATCGTTCACCGCAGTGATGATGCCCGTGACCTCGTGCCCGCCCGCCGGAAGGGTGAGAGAGAAGGGCTTTGAAACCGGACGGCCATAAGCACCGGTGAACGTGTAGTCGCTCCCAACCGTGGCACTCCCGCCGAGGGTGATGTCGATCACCTGCGCGGACTGGAAGGTGACGCCATTCGTAACGCTGATTGTGACGGTTGCCGTGCCTGTATCCGCCTCTGCGATGCTGGGAGAATCAACACTCAGACTGAACACAGCCGTGTCGTTATCTTCCACCGTCACCGTGGCCTCACCTGCGTTGGCGTCAACCGTATAAGCGGAGTCGTCCGTGATGGTTGCCGTCACTTCGCTGGAGTCCTCGACGACGGTATCGTCGTCCGTCGCGACCGACAGGGTCGTGGTGCTGTGATTTACCGCGAAGGTCACCGTCGTATCCGACGGGCTGGTCAGTATGGAGCCCGTCTCTTGCACGCTGACGGCGACGAGCAGCTCGGCCGCCGTCGTCCCGGTTCGTACCAGGGTGAAGGGGGCGTCCGTTCCCTCCACCAGGCTTGTCTGTGCCGAAATCGAGACTTTGGGTAATGACTGTGCCGCCGCTTTATCCGGCGCCCCGAGAATAGCGACGGGCAAAAAGCAGTACCACCACCAGTCGGGAATGAGAGACCGAAACCGCCCAGGCGCACGACAAGCATGTGATCGAAGCGGCTGACAGAATTGGGGGAATATGCTGTTAAGGGAAATTCGGTTCGGAGAGACCGTCACCATTAGCCGCAGGGCAGCCCAGCCATTGTGCAGCAAAAACAGCCCGCGGAGAAGCTTCCACAACCGACCTGCCCTTTCCCCAAAATGTATGCAGCAAGTATATGTTGAGGAGACGGCGTGGCGCATTAGGTGTACTCCAGAGGTTGGGGAGAGCGTCATACCTTGCGAGTGCTGTACCTCCTCAGGGGATGCTTCCCGTGCCGTCCTCGCTGATCGTCCTGCATCTGTCACCCAGAAGCGACGGTCTGTGCCGCCGCCGCCCCGGCCCACAAGACGCACAGGGCCACAGTCATCACTCTCAGTCGCTTCATGACGTTCGCTCCTCTCTTCTCCCCTCTGTTGAGTTGTTCAGTAGGGGGGCCACCGGCACCTGGATGAAGGCCTCTAATCTAATGCAATGCCGTGCTCCCGGTCACCTATCAAATGATAGAAAAATAACCCTGTCCGGGGACCATGGACGCGGCCCTCGCCCACACCAATCCAAACAAGGTAGAAGCGGCCTATGCGCGCTCAGACCTGTTTGCACGCCGGCGGACACTCATGGAGCAGTGGGCGGCGTACCGGGTAGTGTCCTGTACCGAGAAGAACGAAGATTGTAGGCCGGACGCGGCCGCCCAGTAGTCCATTGCCACTGAGTCGGACCCTCTCTGTTAAACAGGTCGTTCTCTTGATTATCGAGGTCGCGATCTGCCCTATCTTGCTCTGATCGCTCTCTTCGTCATTGGTAAAGGGTGTCTCGTAGAGAATACAATTGGAAGCGATTTTGGTCCTCAAGAGGAGAGTCTCTCACCCTCTTTGACCCTGCGCGGTTCCTCTCCGTTCCGCCTCTCGCCCGCGCTTGCCGGGGCAGCCTGTCCCGCCCCTCCTAGTGGGGTAGGGCCGGGCAGGGGGACGTGGGGGGGGCTGGTCCTGGCGGTGTGACAACGCTCATCTGACCCCCGGCCGGTGGGACTTTTCTATCATTTGATAGGTGGCAGGGACTACGGAATAGGTTAGGGATTCTTCTCTAGGGGTCGGTGACCGCCAAAACCCACACCGACCGCCTGGCCGCTACCCGACAGTTCGGCGGACACTGGGCAAGGGCTCAGAACGTTGAGAGCCAGCGAGCAATTTCAAACCGAGGCTTATGCGTCTGTTGCGCTCATTACTACCGCGAACCGCAAATATGCTCAGGACAGTTTGCTTGTCCCGACGAGTGTACTCGCTGGTTTTCGTCCTTGGGTGTCTCACTATGCTGAGTGTCCATGGTGGTCCGGTTTTTGCCGCCTACAACAATCCGGCCACCGATTGGATGCGGGACGGCAAATACGGACTTCACGTCAAATATCTCAACTGGATTCGCAGAAACGAAACAACAATTGAGGAGTTCAATCAGTGGGTGAATGCGTTTGATGTCAATGCCTTTGCAGAAGACGTAGAGCTGACTGGCGCAAGCTGGGTCATCTGGGGCTTGGGGCGGACGTGGTTCAATTCACCGAATGCACCGCTGGAAAGCACGGTCGGCGATTTCACCTCCGATCGTGACTTGCCGCTCGAAATCTACGACGCACTGCACGAACGCGGCATACGATTGATGCTGTATGCCGCCGGCGATAAAGCGAGAACTGGGGAGAATAGCGCAGGAAAAGTCGCCTTGGGATGGGACGGAATCAATGACAATTATACCCGCACTTTTGTTAATAATTGGGCGGATGCGCTGCAAGTCTGGTCGGATCGCTATGGAACAAAGGTGTCGGGGTGGTGGTTCGATCATAGCTACCCTGATTATGCTGTTTCGGATACCGCCTGTGGGACTTCCAATCCGGAATTGGCGATCTATAGAACTCACCTCCTTTCCGGCAACCCAGATGACGGCATAGTGGGTATTAACCATGGTAACAGGATGGGGGGCGAGCTCTGCCATAGCCCCGAAGATGACTATAGGGCTGGGCACATTAGGGAAGATTCCTTAGAAGTTGCATCTTCTCGATGGTGGAATGGACTGCAATGGCACTACATGTTTCCGATTGGCACTAGCGGTTGGGGTTCCCCGTATGTCCGATGGGATACACAGGACCAGATCGATTACGTCATCGAAAACAACAGGCACGAAGGTGTGAACACCTTCAGCGTGTTTGTCTATACGATGCCGGGGGAGTCGGCTGAGGGTGTCGTAAAGGTGCCGGGGCACCTCAGCAATGCACAACTCCGGCAACTGGCAGCGCTCCGGGATGCTTCGCTAGGGTTTGTAGACAATACGTCGAGCGACATTTCCTTCAATGGTACCTGGGCGAAGCAAGACGACGGCATGGACTTCCGTGGATCGACGAGCTGGTCGGCGGTGGCGGACAACTATGCCGAGGTGGCTTTTACCGGAACCGGTGTGGAGGTGGTCGTCAGAAAGGGGCCTAACGGCGGCCTGGTCAACGTGGTGGTGGATGGCGCCGTGGTGGTGGATGATTTCGACACGTATTCGAGTACAACCGAATATAAGCAGACCATCTACGACAATCAGACTCTCAGTTCGGGGTCCCATACAATCCGCCTGGTGGCGACCGGCGAGAAAAACGCCAGCGCGACAGCAGCCGACGCCATGTTGGATTACTTTGCGGTCACCAAGGCGGATACGACGGCCCCGAGAGTATTGTCAATCACGAGCGACGCGACGCACCCGGCGAAAGACTCCTTCACGGTAACGATCGACTTCCTGGAGGATGTCACGGGGCTCACGGCCGGAGAGATAGTGGTCACCAACGGCACAGGCGCGAACCTCACGGGCACGGGCGCGAGCTACACGCTCGACATTGAGCCGATTGCCAACCTCGCAGGCGAGGTGACGGTGCGGGTTCCAGCCGATGCAGCGGAGGACGAAGGGAACAACGGCAACCTTGAGAGGAGCGAAACGTTCGCGGTGGACGCTCAGGCGCCGGCGTTCCAGAACGCGGCGGTGGACGGAGCCAGGCTGACGCTGGCTTACAATGAGGAGCTGGACCGGTTTTCGGTGCCGCCGACGAATGCCTTCACGGTGACGGGGAGCGCTCAGGCGCAGACGGTTTCCCAAGTCGTGGTCGGGGGCACGGTGGTAGAGCTGACCCTGAATCCGGGGGTCGAGCAGGGGGAAGCGGGGATCCGGGTAAACTATACGCAGGGGATGAATCCGATCCGGGATGTACCGGGCAATCAGGCAGAGGGACTGAGCCAGGTATCGGTGACCACCGACAACCTGTCTCCGCTCCCACTCCTCCCGCTGTACACGGTCTCTTCGCCCGACGGCAGCCTGACCGCGACGGTCGCGGCCACCAGCGGTAATCTGAGCTATACGGTCAGCCGTGACGGGACCACGCTCATTGCCGATTCGCCGCTCTCGATTCGGGATGCCGCCGCGCACACAGTCACCGGGAATGCGACCACGAGTCACGATAGTACCTGGGAGCCGACCTGGGGCCAGTTCAGCAGGATCCGAGATCATCACAATCGCCTGACGCTAAACCTGGATGTCGGCGGCCTATTGTTCGATCTGATCTTTCAGGTCTACGACGACGGGCTCGGCTTCCGTTTCGTGGCGGACGAACAAGCCTCGCTGTCGGGAAAGATCCTGAGTTACAAGGTGAGGTACAACATGGATGGAAGCTACTGGGCATACTGGCCCATGGGAGAAAGCTCGCCAGAAGGGCCACACCCCATGGATGCCCTGCCGAGTAATCCCCGCAGGTCGGTGGTGGTGGTCTATGCGGCGGGCAACGACGAGTATTTTGCATTGCTGGAGTCGGACCTGTTTTCCGCCGACGCATTCGAAGCAATTAAATTTTGGAGGGTGACCGGAGAGGCGGCGTTGAAGACGAACCACAAATCGCAGACCGTGCCGGCGGGGGATTTTGTCTCGCCCTGGCGGGTCGTTCTGGTGGGGGATACGCCAGGGGATCTGCTGGAGAGCACCGTGGCGCTCAATCTGGCCGCACCGCTGGCGCTCGACGATGCCTCGTGGGTGAAGCCGGGTAAGGGCCTCTCCAACTGGCGGACCCTGGGCTACCAGACCGACGACGGCCTCTTCACCTATCGTCTGAATACGGCAACCCTGAAGCGCTTGATCGACTTCGCAGCCGACAATGGTATTGAGTACGTTGACGTTGACGACGATTGGTTCACGAGGATCAACAACGGCCAGCTTGTCAGCCAGGCATCTGATTTTGACATCGAGGAGGTCATCGCCCATGCTGACACCAAAGGCGTTGCCATCACCATCTATGTAGACCAGAGGCCGGCTGGCCGGATCACCAACACGACGGACAAGCAGCTCTATCAGCTCTTCAGCAATTTGGGCGGCTCGGCTATTAAGTACGGCTTCAGGAGCAACGACGCACCGTTCACCCGCGCCGCGCTCCGAGGCACCGCGGCAAAACAGATGCTGATCAATTTCCACGACGATCCGACCCCCATGACTGGGGCGCGCCGGACAATGCCAAACGCCATCACCCGGCAGACAGGGTGGGGCCAACAGGACAACCGCACGGCCTTCGCACCAACGGATTTCCTGGAAATGGCAATGATCAATGCCTTGCTGGGACCCTTCGATCAAGTCAACGGCATCTACGACCTCAACGAAATGCCGGATCGGGACAATGGCTCCGACAATCTCATCAATTCCACCGTCGCCGGCGAAAACGCGCGGGTTCTGATCATGTTCAGCGGCATGATCAAGCTGCCGGATGTGCCGGAGGAATACGCCAAGAAGGCCGACATGTTCGAATTCCTGCGGGAAATGCCGGTGACCTGGGACGAGACCCGCATCCTGCACAGCTCCCTGCCCCACTACATCACCACGGCCCGACGCAGCGGCAAGGCGTGGTTTGTGTGCTCGGCCACGAACGAAAGCGTGAAAACCCTGAACAGCACCCTGGATTTCCTCGAGGCCGGCGTGACCTACAATGTGACCTACTACGAAGACGATCATGATGGGACGCCGCCGACCCACTACATCGACAACCGCGAAACGTACCAAGTCCGTACCGGGATGGTGACCAGCGCCGATACGGTGTCCGCCGTCATGGTCGCAGGAGGCGGCCACTGTATGTGGATTCGCACGCAGCCGGTGCCGCCACAGCCCGGCCACCCGGTGGACGGGGTCCGGCCGGTGCTCCAGGGTGCGACGGTGGGTGGGGCCACACTGACGCTGACCTACAATGAGGCGCTCGACGAGGACTCGACGCCTGCGGCGAACGATTTCACGGTGGATGTCGCGAGCGCCGAGAGGCTGCTAACCCAGGTTCTGGTGAGCGGCCGCACGGTCACGCTGACGCTGATATCGGAGGTAACGCCGGGCGAGACGGTCAAGGTGAGCTATACCGCGGGGACGCGCCCGATCCGGGACGCGGCGGGCAACGCGGCCGTAGATCTGACCGAATACACGGTGGGCACGCCGCCTCCCGTAGTCATCACGCCCCCACGCCCGCCCACCACGGGTGGTGGCGGTGGTGGCGGCGGTGGCGGCGGCGGTGGTGGTGGTGGTGGTGGCGGCGGCGGCGGTGGCGCCTGTACACAGGACGACGTACACGGTAACAGCCCTGCACAAGCCACTGACTTGGCCCTGTCTGTTGCGACCGCCGGTGCTGTCTGTCCAGCCGCGGACGTGGATTATTTTACCGTGACCGCCCCCGGCCAAGGACTCCTCTTTGTGGACACTCCCGGTGGAGGACAGACTCGCGGGACCATCTGGCAGAACGACGCGGTCTTGGCGGCTGGCTCCACGGGGAGTGGTCAGCAGCCCGACCGGCTGGGCGCCCGCGTTGCGGCGGGGCCGGTCGTGGTGGCCGTGCAAGGCCAAGGCGGGGCAACCGGTGCCTACGCCCTGGTTGTCAGCTTCGTGCGGGGCTACCTGGAGAACCCTGGCCCGGATTCCTTCCAGGGTGGCGTGGGGGTACTGTCGGGTTGGGTGTGTGCCGCGAACCAAGTCGAGATCGCGATTGGGAACCTCCCGCCGCAAGTGGCGGCGTATGGGACCGAGCGGGTGGACACGGCCGGGATGTGCGGGGATACGGACAACGGCTTTGGGCTGTTGTTCAACTGGAATCTGTTGGGGGATGGGGAGCATGAGGTGGTCGCCTTGGTCGATGGGGTGGAGTTAGGCCGGGCGACGGTGACCGTGACGACGTTGGGCGAAGAGTTTCTGCGGGGCGCCGCAGGGACTTGTGAGGCGGAGGACTTCCCGACGCTCGGCGAGACGGTGACCCTCGTGTGGCAGCAGAATAGTCAGAACTTTGTCATGGCACGGGGGAGTGCCCCGGCCAAGGCTATCACGAGCAGACCGAGGGGGCTGACGGGGTATCTGGGGAATCCAGGCCACAATTCCTTTCAGAGCGGCATTGGCGTCCTCTCGGGCTGGGTGTGTGAGGCGAATCAGGTCGAGCTCGCAATTGGGGACCTCCCGCCGCAAGTGGCGGCGTATGGGACCGAGCGGCGGGACACGCGAGAGGTGTGTGGGGATACGGACAATGGCTTTGGGTTATTGTTCAACTGGAATCTATTAGGGGACGGAGAACATGTCGTGGTCGCCTTTGTGGATGGGGTGGAACTGGGGCGAGCCACGGTGCAGGTGACAACCTTGGGGCAGGAATTCCTGCGGGGAGCTGAGGGCGAGTGTGTCGCGGACGACTTTCCCCGCCTGGGGCAGCAGGTGTGGCTGGCGTGGCAGCAGAATAGCCAGAACTTCGTGATTGTGGACGTGGAGTAGAGGACCCGCTCACTCCTCTTTTTATAGAGTCAGTATGAAAAGAACGGGAAGATTGCCTGCTGCCAGTGGGCGGCGTATTTGACCGAGGAACGCGGCACGGTCGTGCCGCTGGTGCGACGAGGGTAAGCTCCGAGCGACCAAACACGGGTGGTCATGGCCAGGGTTTTTATGCACCGGGTGATGGGCACTCTGCAAAAAAATGGGACTCTTCCGCTTTGGACTTATGGGCCGTCTTGCCACACCGTGCCCACCGTATCGACCCGTCCCGTGGTCTCGACCACCAGCGTCCCGGCTGGGGCGGCGGGGACGGTCGGGCCACCCCAGGACCGGCAAGGCACTAGCGCAGAGCAGAAAACGCTCCCACCTGCCGAGAACCGAGCCGAGGGTCTGTCCGAATGTGCGGATGGACTGCCGCATGTCACCAGGCGCTACATAATCTGAACGGGCAGGGGCGGGTCGCCCGGCTGCCATACACCACAGGCGTGTCAAAAACATGCACGGCTCCTCCTCTTCCAGCCACCTCTCCGTCCTCTGCCGAGCTGTTGGTGTGGCGGCACGGCGTCGGTGTGGATGTTGCGGTCACCGACCCCCAGGGAAGGCCCCTTATAATTCAATGCCGTAGCCCGGCCCCCTATCAAATGGTAGAAAAATAACCCCGCCCTGGGGTCAGACGAACGTGGCGACCGACAGCACCAGCCGCACCAAGTCCACCTTCCCGGAGAGACCCTGCTTGTGGTAGATTTGATGCAGGTACCACCGGACCGAGCGTTCCGTATACTCCAGCGCCACAGCAATCTCGCGTACGGTCTGGCCTTCCGCCACCCAGGCCGCGATCTGGCTCTCCACCGGTGTCAGCCCCAGGGTCACGGCCACTAGGGCAGGGTCGATGTGGGACACCAGCCCCCGCTCGACCAGCAGCACCTGGGCAGCCACGCGCCCCGCCCCAAAGTCCATCTGCCGGACCCCCACCGGTTTGACGTGCACCACGAACGGTGGCAGCGCGGACGCGCGGTGGAGCCGCATTGACCCACTGACGGCGGGCGCACTGGAGGTCGGCAGTGCGGCGGCGACCAGCCGCTCCAGGCAGGCATGGTCAGCCGGCACGCGGGCGGCCAGCACGCCGCCCCGGTCCATCAGCCCATCGCCGTTTTGCAGGATGGCATGGGCACGGTCATTGGCCTCCACGATCTGCCTACGCCGGTCCAAGTAGATGACCCCGATCCGAGAGATGTCGAGCAGGGCGGTCATGGACGCGCCCAGTGCTTCGGCTTTGGCCAGCGCCTGCCGGATGCGGACAAATTGCCGGATATGGGGCAGTAGCCCTTTGACCAGCGTGAGTTGCGAGGACTCCCAACCACCTGGGGTGACCGGGTCAAAGGGGTGCCAGGCAATATGGGAGTCGTCAGACCCGTCCAGGCGGACATTCAAGCCATCCTGGCAATGCCAACGGGGAAACGCCTCGTTGTAGGTCGGCGAGGTCTTCAACTCTTGGGGGATGTACAGGGCGGGGGTGTGCACCACGCGGCTGTCGGGCAGTTGCCGGAAACGCGGTATGCCTTCGTTGATAGGGTGGTAGACTTCAAGGTACTCGCGCTCCCAGTCCTCACGGCGCTCCCCCCGGTAGTAGGAGCCGAGGAAGAAGACCCGGCTATCGTCCTGTGAGCCTTCGCGAATTATGAGGGAGTTGCCCACCATGCCGCAGGCATCATCAATCAGCGCCGAGGTGGCCGGCCATAAGGTATCGTCAAGCATGGCGTCGTATAACGACGCCAGGATCCGCTCAAACGCGTCTTGGTCACTCATGCCGGTGCGTCCTTGTCCGGTGTTTCCAGTGAGGCGCAGTCATGGAGTCCGGACAGGAAAAGAAGAGCTGTGCTCGAACGGAGCGCCCCCATATGCCTTCAGCGCTTCACAAGAGAAGTTCATATACATGCTGTTCGCATATGCGTACCAAACCCTGCGGGCCCGGTCACCTATCAAATGATAGGTGAGACGCACCGCCCGGTGGTCCGGCGAGTGCGGCCACCGATAACACCCGCCGTACCACGTCCACCTGCCGGAGAGACCCGGACGCCAAACTGGGCTTTAGCTTTTGTGGCAATCGCATGGCGCCCGTCGGCGACCTTGGGCCGTATGCCAGCCGGCTGCTCCAGGCGACAGAGTCCTCACTGTAGGGCTGAAGTCGTGATGTCGCCGGAGAGGGGCTGGGGAAATGGGTAGGTATCAGGGCCGTCCTTTGGTACTCTGTAAGTGGAGTTTCCGATGACGAGCGTTCCAGTATATGAGCCGAGTCCGCCGTTGGTGTTGCATACGCGACCGGCGATCGACCTGAGCCCTGAGCAATTCTATGAGTTCTGTTTGCTGAACAGCGAATGGCGTATCGAGCGAACCGCTGAGGGAGACCTGCGGATTATGGCGCCAGCCGGAGGAGGAACGGGCAGTCGGAACGCAATCATCACCTCAATGCTCACAACCTGGGCGTTGCAAGACGGAAGGGGCGTCGCCTTTGACTCTTCTACCGGGTTTACCTTGCCAAACGGAGCAACCCGTTCCCCCGATGCCGCCTGGGTGCAGCGCGCCCGCCTGACGGTATTGACTGCCGAACAAAAGGAGAAATTCCTGCCCCTATGCCCTGACTTCGTGATTGAATTACGCTCCCCGTCCGATGACCTCGGGAGTGTGCAGGAGAAGATGCAGGAATACCTGGACAATGGTGCTCAATTGGGTTGGCTGATTGATCCCTCCACGCGACAGGTCTACGTCTACCGTCCGTCTGTCACAGTTGAGCGGGTAGACGATCCCCCCCGCATGTCAGGAGACCCGGAACTCCCCGGCTTTGTGCTGGAGTTGATGCCTATTTGGGAACCGCTGTTTTGAGGCGGGGTGGGGCGTTTGGGTCTCTATTCTAGGTGCTATCTCTCCATAAATAATCACACCGCTATACTCCGAGTTGACATCCGCTCTCGTATTGGGCTGGTTCTTGTCCGTCAACACTGCATGGGACTCGCTACGTCGGGTCACCTGCTCAATAGAACAGCCAGATACCCGGCGTGGGGTCGCTCCCCGTGCCCCGGTAAATAGGCGGGGACTTCACACTTCCATGTGGTGTTGACAATGGCCCGGCATACTGGCTGGGTACACTGTATGTCATACGGGGAGATGGATATGACTTACCGGACAAAGGATACAGACACTATCTGGAAAGGATACAGCGCGGTGGGCGTGGGCGGCATTATCCTGTTGCTCTTCCTCAGTTGTCGTCTGGCCTCCGCCCAGGCAACGCTGGAAAATCCCCAGCTGAACTCTCGTTTCAGAGCGGTATTAGCGTAATCTCGGGCTGGGCGTGTGACGCGATTGCGGTCGTTATTGCCATCGATGACGATGAGAACTTCGACGAAGATGCCGACGGATTTGCCGATGCCGATGTCGAGCTGCTATTCCCAGTCTATGGCACAAGCCGAGGGGATACGATGGGCGTGTGCGGTGACACCGACAACGGCTTTGGAGTGTTATACAACTGGAATAATCTCGGAGATGGGGTGTATACCGTGTGGGCGGGTTATGTAGGGCTAGATTCCGATGGAAACTCCACGACGACCCTGTCTGCCCCGGTTGCGGTCACTGTGACGACACTCGGCTATGAATTTCTCAGGGGCGTGGAGAGGGAAGCAAGCTTTACGGGCTTTCCGTCTGCCGGAGACGGAATCAATCTTCAGTGGCAACAGAGTCTCCAGAATTTCGTCATCCGAGGGACTGCTAGTGCGAGCGGTGGTAATGCGGGCGCTCCGCCGAAGATTTTAGAAAATCCTCAGCCGGGGGCGTTTGTGAGTGGAATCGGTACCATCTCGGGCTGGGTGTGTGATGCCAACACGATAGAGATCGAGTTTGATAATGACGCGGCCAACAGGTGGCAAGCGGGTTATGGGACGGCGCGAGTGGATACGTATGGTGTGTGCGGTGACGCCAACAACGGCTTTGGGCTGTTGTACAATTGGAATAATCTCGGAGATGGCATTCACACTGTTCGTGCTCTCGCTGACGGCGTAGAGTTTGCCAGTGCAACGGTCGCGGTGACGACATTCGGAGAAGAATTTCTCAGGGGTGCCAGCGGCACCTTTACGGTATCCGACTTTCCTCAACCTGGGGTCAGTGTTGATCTCCTGTGGCAGCAGAGTCAGCAGAATTTTACCATCTCCAGAGTCTCCGGAGATGGGTCTGAGGGAGTACGCGCTGGTTTAGCGGCACTGAAGGCTGGCAATATGCGTGAAGCCAACACCGCTTTTCGTCGGGCAACGATAAACGACCCGGCCGACACGACCGCCGGCTTCTATCATGCTTTGACCCGAATTCTGACAAAAGTGATTGACACGCCCCAACTCAGAGAACTTGCTCGTCGTAGCGATATATCCCTCAGTGGCGATGCCAGTGACGTTTGCCCGTTGGACCTCTCGCTTCCGAAAGATTTTCCGCACAGCGCCCCGCGAACCGAAGAGATCCTCGACGCCTTGCGAGATGTCCTCGTACCAGAGATTGATGCGGCTCTCACGACCCTGAACGGACTTCCCACCTCCATGGAAGTTCCTTTTGTTCTGGGGAATCTACCGCCCTGCTTGTCGGGAATCGCTGATGATTTTGTCGTCGAGATTGACCGGAGTGATGTGCAGACGCTCATCGCCATCTTACGGGCAATCCGGGGCGCGTCAGCAGTTCTTGCCGCGTATGACGTAGATGTGAGTTTGCAAGTGCTAACAACATCGACCCTGCAAGAAGTCCTGGCCGCAGAACCGACGATTCTTTCCTTAGTGTCGCGCACACGTCTTTCGTCGGCACGGACGTTCTTTGACCAAGCCTTAACACAGGCGAGCCAGGCTATTCAGTCGGCTTTGGCGGAGACGGACAGTCAAGCGGACGACCTCCTTGTTATTACTCCAGGGGATATTTCAGACGCCCAACGTCTCAGGCGGACTCTGGATTTCGTACGCCAGTCCTTGTATGGGACCGTCGTACTACCGACAGATATTGGTCTCAACGATCCTGAACGACTGAACTTGAGTCTATTCTTTTCAGGTCGTCTCGGAGCGTTACGGTCGTTGGTGCCGGCTCCTGACGGGAGCTTCCCTGATCCGACGTTCGGCGGAATGGCTCCGGACTTAACGCAGCAAGATATCGAGGAATACCTCCCGGAGAAGGTCCTGACGTGGTTGAGGCGTGAATGATAAGCGCGACACAAGTCTTCAGAGGAGTCCGATTAGCGCGTTGGCTTCTCTGTGTCAGTGTCCTGAGCCTATGCTTAGGTGCTATCCTGTTGAGTTTTTACAACCAGCGTGAAGAACCCACCCTTTCTCCCAAGACTGGTGCAAGCGTATCTTTACAAGAATTTCGGACCACGCTGCTTGCGAACGGTCGTCCTCAGTTGCACGTCTCTGGAGACTCATTACGCATTTCTAAAACGCGCCTTATAGGTCCATTTCGCCTCGGCTTCATGCACACCCTTAAGGGGCAGAATATTGCGATTGAGATCGTTGATATGGCGGAGTTTGAAGCGACTCAATATACAGGTGATTCCGCCTTTTCGCCTCAACACATTCTCTCCCGCCTTGCCCCACAACAGACATTGGGGATCATATCCAGGATTGACCTGCAATCTGTCTCCTTGCAACTCAACCGAGACGAGCAGTTTTTTCTGAGTCTCTCTGCCGACCGCGCACAGGTCAAGCTCGGCAGTCCGAAGGTGAAGCTCCGGGGACATGTCACATTACGTTCTCATACCGGAGAGCGGCTCAGCGCGGAGGAGATGCGCTGGGACCAGCAAAATAAGGTCCTTGAGGTGGAAGGGGACTATGTCTTGGCAAGGCCCCACGCAGAGCAACGGGGCGCCAACGCATCATTTATCGTCGACCGGAACGGTGCTCTGAAACGCTATTCCCGTACCCCACGAATTGCTCTCGGTGAGACATCGTAGGCGCTCAAAGTCTTGTTCAGCCGCCTACAACTCCGGGTGCTGTTGGTGCCACTCGGTGGCCTGTTCATACGCATGGCCAACCTGACAGACAGTCTGCTCATCGAACGGCTTGCCGGCAATCTGAAGACCGACAGGTAAGCCGTCAGCATCAAAGCCGCACGGCACCTGAATGGCCGGCAGGCCGGTGAAATTGAAAATCGGTGTATAGACGCTGAAGTCCGTGGAAACGATACTCAATCCGGGCGACTCTTCGGCAATGGGATTCACCTGAAAGCCGGCGGTGGGCAGCATCAGGACATCGACGCTGGTGTCGAGGGCATTGAGGAGAGCGTCCCGTACCTGGGCGCGGACTTGGGCGCCCATCAGATATTGCGCACCACTGACCAAAAGACCGTAGGCCACAAAGAGTTTGGCGTGGGGGTTATACTTCTCTCCGCAGTTGCGCACATTGTCCACATGGATGGCAGCGCAGTCAGCAAATAAACCGGGCCATTCAATGGCCTGTAGCTGGGTTAGCGAGATTGAAGGCACATCGATAATTTCTGCCCCAAGCTCCTCGAATTTTTTCAGCGCTTTGTTATAAGGTCCGAGCAGTTTGGGATCACAGTTGTCTTCATAAATGGAACGTAACAGCCCAATCCGCATGCCCGTAATGTCCTGACCAAGCTTCTCGGTAAAGTTCGGAACAGGCATATTTGCCGAGGCCGGGTCCAAGGGGTCATAACCGGCACAGCCTTGCAGCATGAGGGCGGCGTCGGTCACGGTTCGGGTGAGCGGGCCGGTATGGTCGAGGCTCCACGAGAGCGGATACACGCCCGCTCGACTGACCCGCCCATAGGTCGCTTTGAGTCCGACAATGCCGCAGCACTGCGCCGGCCAGCGGATTGAACCGCCCGTACACGAACCCATACCGGCGTAGGCCATACCAGCCGCGGTCGAAGCTGCGGTGCCACTGCTCGACCCGCCGGCATCATGGGCAAGGTTCCAGGGATTATGGGTGGGCTGGTAATAGGACTGTTTGGTGGGAAAGCCATAGGCAAACTCATAGGTCGCGGTCTTGCCCAGGACCAGCGCGCCGGCTTCCTTGAGCTTGGCAACCGAGGTGCAGTCCTTTTCGGCAACATAGTGTTCCAGCGATTGGGAACCGCAGGTGGTTGGCCCGCATTCGTAGATGTCTTTGATTCCGATGGGGACGCCGTGCAGGGGGCCACGATAGGCCCCGCGTTGGATCTCGGACTCAGCCGCTCGTGCAGCTTTGACAACCTCATCCTTGAAAACGGTATTAAAAGCATGGATCTGGGGTTCGAGTTGCTCTACTCGATCAAGCATGGCTTGGGTAACTTCAACCGGGGAGACGTCTCTCCGCTGAATTTTACCCGCGAGTTCCTCAATCGACATATACGCGAGTTCTTGGGCGGCTGTCATTGTGCGCCCCCTTTCTTATCGAGGGCATGAATCAGCAAGGGTTCGCTTTCCGGCACGCTCATACCTTCAACAAGTTGGCGGGACTGCCGCATGTCTTCTACGACGCGCTGCCAGCGTAAGAGGTTTTCATACGGGCGTACAAGCTGATTGAGTTCCGCGTCAGTAAGCGCAAGATTCCATTCGGCGAGTCTTGCCGCAATGAGGGCTTTTGTGTCCATGCTACTCTCCTATTTCAGTTCTGTTTCCACAAAGACGAACTCATAGTCATTGGCATTAATCACATCGTGTTCGACCCCGACATTCCGAAAATAAGGGACGCCTTGGGTCAACTCGGCTTCGTGGTCGCCGTCGGGTGCTTTGAGTAATAACTGCCCCGTTGTCATTGGCACGACAACATAGTCGTAAGCATG
This sequence comes from Binatia bacterium, assembly GCA_963664395.2. Classification (GTDB taxonomy): domain Bacteria; phylum Desulfobacterota; class Binatia; order Bin18; family Bin18; genus Bin18. The sequence goes on from OY761159.2 coordinate 3,281,906, forward strand.
CCGATGGTAGCCGGTGGCCGCACCGGGGGCGAAACGCCATTCCGTTACGCGTACGCGTTCGTTGTCAATGCGGATTGTTGATTGGGCTTTCTCCTGCGACATAAGACCCTCCTGCCCTGTTCCTGTGGAAAGAGCGTAGCGCAAGAATTTTGAGATGCAACTCTTTCTGCAAGTGGTTGCACGCCGGGAATTTACTCCTCAGCCACCCATTCACGTTGCATACGGTCCGGGGAGAGTCCCAGACGTGGCTTTCGCTCGGGGATAATCTGAAAACATGTGGAGTGAGCGGCTCCGAGCCCACAGAGCGTTTCATATCCGGCTGCCTGCTGCCAACGCCGGCAATCCGTGCTGCTGCTCCAGGAGCTGAGCAGGACGTAATGCACAGGAGCGCGCTGTGGAACAATGCCGGCGAGCTGGGCAAAAACATAGGGTGTATGGATGTGCTCGCCCTTCAGCGCCTCATAGGGAATGACACCGAAGCGCGAAATGTCTGAGAGCGCAACTGTTACCTGACTGTGCTCTTCATCTGAAAGCGCTGTATCCCGCAGCAGCATGGTTTCATTCAAGATGGTGCCGGTCGCCGCCTCGTGGTCCGCCAGTATACGTCCTTTGCGTAGGTAATAGGCGGTCCACCATTTTTCTCGGGCTTCATCCTGAATCTTCACATGTTCACGGTCGCGCTGCCAGTCTTCCATCGCTTCAAGCGTGTCAAATTTGGCAAAGAAGAGCCACCAGGGAGTTCCCGCAATCGGCCCGCCATAGGTTTCTCGAAAGCCACCCTGTGCCCTGGCATGGGGCATGAACTGTTCATGGCGTTTACCGTAGGCTTCCAATAGTTCCAGGCGCGGACGAAAGCCGCCTTCGGCAATATGGAGGGTGGGTGGTACATCTTCAGGCATGCTGCTCTCCCTTAATTCTGTCCTGGGCTGGTTCCCATGCTATTTCGACCTTGTGAATTTTGTAGTCCCAGCAATCTCCCATAACGCCGTCTTCCTTGCTCACAAAGATATAGCACCCCCCTCTTCCGTTGACATATCCGCTGGCTTTGTACACAGTCCTTTCTGTCAACTTCCAGTAGCGAGCCCGCTGAGTCGGGTCGCCTGCTGAATACAAGAACCGTCACACGGGAGGGAGTCATGATCCTCCTGTGGTGAATAGGCAGGACCTCACTCCATTCGTTGCTGTGAAGTTGACACGGCCCGGCATTCCCCGGGCGGAAACGGTTGATATATTGAGGAGGAGCGTACCATGTTCTTGATTAGCGTAATCGCGGCGTGTGTGTTGACGGCCAGTCATGCCCTGGCGGTTGAATGGGAAGTCTGGTTGTCCGACCAATCGAATAGTGCCGATATCAGCACCGGGAATCCCACCGGAACTTTTGGCAGCCGGATTCTCATCTACGAAGGCCGCGACATCATGATGGCGCAGCCCGGAACGTATGCTGAAGACCATGAGGAATTTGCGCCGGCTGTCATCGAAGCGGACGATGTCTTTCCACACGCGTTCTCAGAACTCGGCGCGAATGTCGAGCGTCTGCACGGCATGTTCCCGCATCCGTCACATCGATATATGAATGCGAACTTTTTTGGGCCGGGCGTTGGGCTGGTGGGCATTATCGATGCGGAGGGACAATGTACGCTGTCTGGCAACGGGTTCAAGCAATGTGGACCGATTCAAGGGGGACCGCGTGAGGCGGAGAAGTTGGCCAAAGCTCTCTTTCGGACCACTGGACCGGAAGGCTCCGCGCCCTCGAATCATATGTCTTATTTCAGTCTGGACGGCACTAAGCTGCTTGTGGCCAATCTTGGCGCAAAGCTGTTGGAACGCATTGATTATGATAAGGAGACCGGCACCTTCATTTTCAACAAAGCGGCCACGCTCGATTTGGTGGGGGGCCGAGACCTAACCGCTATGGAAGCGATGGCCGATTCCACCTTGCCCGCCGGGCAGGTGAGCGGGGAGTATACCAACTTCCAAACGATGGACACGCCAAGCGGCACACTCAAGGAAGGGCCGGGACGGCCCAATAACGTCCTGGTTTGCGCCCGACCCAGCAGCAACAATCAGCATGTGTATCTCACGCTCGGCGGTGGCGGACTGTTTGTGGTTGATATGACGACCGAACCGATGTCCATCGTTGCCGAATATACCAATGACGTCATCAACGGCGCCGGGTGTGGCGGCGATGAAGGGGGTGGCTTTATATATATCAACGCGGGTGTGTCCGCGAGTGCCGCCGGCGCGGATGACTCCGTGTTCATCATGTATCGGCTGCCGCTCGACTATCCTGATGGCGCCAGCCCTCTCACAACGCCTAATATGCCGCGGCCCGTGAAATTTTTGGAAGAGAAAACGCTGGGGATCACCTCTGAAGAGGATTTAGCCAATCGCCGTGATGCCCACGGCATGATCATCTCACCCACCACCGGCCGATATCTCTATCAGGCTGATCGAATCCAAAACGTCATAGAAGTCTTCGATCTGGGCAAGATTATCAACGATCCCGACGCAACGCTGGAAGAGCAGGCAGCAGCACATGCGGGAACCATCGACCTCACCGGGTCAGAATGGTGTGTCGGCGAAGGAGCGCCCTTTGTCAATCAGGATGATGAAGACTATGAATTCAACGACGATCCTGCCCCGGACTCCATTGATGTCTCTCCCGATGGCAGCAGGCTCATCGTCTCCTTCCGAGGTCCACATCCCGTCTCCGTGAAGCACGCGGCCTTGGGCAGTTGCGGTGGGTTCGGGGTGGTGACGCTCAACGGCGATGGATCAAATGGAACACTAAGCCACGTGTTCCGCACCTTCCTATCTGACGAGACCGGCACCAAAAACCTGAGTGACATTCATATGACAGTCATACGGATCAAAGGCCCGAATGTCGTGCCCCCATTCCATCACAGCGAACCGCCAGTGTCTACTGAGCCGCAGCCGGGAAGGTTGGAGAATCCGGGACCGATGTCATTTCAGAGCGGCATTGGGTTCATTCACGGCTGGGTCTGTGCAGCCGACGAAGTGACGATTGAGATCAACGGGCGGGCGCAACCTGCGGGCTATGGGATGGCACGGTTGGATACCAAACCCGTGTGTGGCGACACGTATAACGGCTTTGGGTTGTTGTTTAACTGGAATCTGCTGGGGGATGGGGAGCATATGGTGGTGGCCAAGGCGGATGGGGTAGAGATCGGCAGATCGACAGTACAGGTGACAACGCTGGGGCAGGAGTTCCTGCCAGACGTAGTAGGCGCGTGTGAGCTGACAGACTTTCCGAGGGTAGGTGAAACGGTCACACTGGAATGGTTAGAGGCCGTGCAGAATTTCGCGATTACCGAGAGGCGGTAATCATTGAAGAGGCGGGAAAATATAGGGTTCCCCGACCCCATCCCCGATCACCCAGATTATGTGCTCCGGGTGTGTTTCAAGGCCCCTCTCCAGAGGCGGCGGCAGAGAGAATATACCTCTTCCTCTGCTGCCGCCCCCCCTCTCCCTGCGGTGACATGAACAGGTTCTCTGAGATGCCCCTCTGGACGGGCATAATCACCATTCTGCGGCTGGCACGCCCATTCTCTCCATGCCCTGTCTCTCGCCATAAACAACGTGCCTATGGCCGTGCGTACCGCCGATTACTCCAGGAGTCCGACCTGTGTATCCGTTGCAAGGAAACGAACCCGACCCCGCAGTTCTTGCGCTGTCCGTTGTGTCGAGCGCTTGCCAGCACGTCCGTCAAGCGCACTCGCACGCCGTCGCCCCCTGGTGCGTGTAAGTCCTGCCGCAATCCTGTCGATCGTGAGGGCTACAAGACGTGTGACCGGTGTATTAAACGGGAGACGGAGCGGAATCGGAAACGATGGAAACGGCGGGTGCGGGACGGATATTGCACGCGCTGTGGCGACCGCAACCCGGAGTGCATGGATTTTAAGACGTGCCGGATCTGTCGCAAAAAGGCGAGGGAGCGGGAAGCCGCCCACCGGTAGGCTACGCGCGAGGGCACTAATATACTTGACTCAGCCATGGATTTAAATGGGCCCCGTAGACAGAGGTGGGAAAGAGCGATAACTGAGACTCATGTTTGGGGAAGTTGGACAGAGAGGTGAGAACATGACAAAAAAATCAAAAAAGTCAGACCATCAAGACGAACCATCCCTCGCTAAGTCTCTCAATTCTGGGCTACGGCTTAATCGGAGACTCAGCGCAACGCTCACAACTACACTTCTTGATAAAAGGGGAACTTCTACCCCTACGGCAAAGCTTCCTGTGTTCGGAGGTCGAAAGCTACACACATCTGACTAACCGCTGCTCTTAGTAGAGCCCCAAGATCATCACTCTTTCGGTATTTGGGGGAATTCAACGTTGCTACCCTGTGGGGGGTGACGAGTTTTTCCCATGCCTTTTTAGGAGAACCCTCTTTGGATGGATCAAATACCCCAAAGGCTTTTCCTCCGGCTCTCTGTATCAGGGAAAAGCACGGCACATCAGTAAGCCCATCGCCAAGGTAGATCATATTGCTCAATGGGATTCTGCGCTTATCCTCATCCATTTTTTCATTGACGGCATAGGGGCCAGAATTTTTTTTATGGGAGATCCCTTTGTTTATCTGAAAGATGTATCTTGTCTTCTCGGTGAAAGTGATAATACGCTTAGGGTATTGGACAATATCATTTTCATCAGTGGCAAATTCACAACCCCACGAGCCGGTCAAATGGCTTGCAATCTTGCTGCCCCGGATTATTTCTTCGAGACCACCACTGATCACATAAAACTCGATACTAGGATTGGAAATGTCGTGCTCTTTGACTATTTTTCGTAGGTCAGCAAAAATGCCGGGAAGCCCAGGATAAAGTTTGAGAGTCTCTCCAAATTTTTTCAGGTCCCCGTTTGTTAATTCTCCCAGCGGCTTTCCTTGTCCGACATTTTGAATGATGAGGTGAAGGTATGCCAGTGTCGGGTCCCATCCTTGCTTAACCAGCTTCCCCGCTTGATTGCTCCAGAAGTTAGCGATATCGATACCGCCCCACTTCAAAAGTTGTGAAGTAGAATCGTCAGTCAGTGTATCGTCAAAATCAAAGATGACAGCGATAGTATTTTGAGATATAGCCATGATACTATTTTTCTTTAATCAGTAAGGTGAGACCAGACTCATCAACGCAAGCTAAAAATAAATATAGAGGCCAATTCCAACAATATGGACAGAGGTGCTCTCGGTATCATGGACGAGATGTACAGCCAAGTCAGGGAACTCAGAGTCTTCTGAAAATACAACTGTCCTCTGACATTCCACTCTACGATAGACCTTATCACTGAGAGCCCGCTCAATCTCCTCAAAAATATCAGAATCGAATTCTTGCTCTTGAATCAGGTTTCCTAGAAAAACTTCGACGCTGGGTTCCCATACGATTGTTGGAGCATATGGCCCCTCCTCTTGCTCCATCCGTCCACAGATCCTCATCGGGCACACCTCCAGTGTTAAGGTCTGCCCGGATCGCACGATCTGGTTGATGGGAGGCGTAATTTACGGTGGGCTAAGTCTGCTTAGGTTGCCTACATCGGGCTCCCAAATGCTGAAAGGTGGCCACCTTTCAGCGTTAAAATTGCCGTTAGTGCCTAGGGCCTGTCATCAGTTAATAAGAACCCTTGGGGTTTTCCTCCCCTGATGCGCTATACTTCTCGCGGTAGCCATAGCGAGGAGGGTTCTCAGCATGACGAAGCGGTATGCCCTACGGGATGACCAGTGGGAGCGGATTCGGGATCTCTTGCCAGGGCGAGAGGGCCATGTGGGGGGCACGGCGAAGGATAACCGCCGGTTTGTGGAAGCGGTACTGTACCGCTATCGTGCCGGCATTCCCTGGCGTGACCTCCCCCTGCGGTTTGGGGATTTCCGCGTGGTTCATACGCGGCATATGCGCTGGAGTACGAGCGGGGTGTGGGAGAAGGTGTTCAGGCACCTCGCGGCCGACGCCGACAACGAATACGCCATGATCGCTGCCACGATTATCCGGGCCCATCAACACGCTGCCGGGGCAAAAGGGGGGACCAAGAGACAGAATGCCTTGGCCGCTCCCGAGGGGGCTTGAGTACCAAACTCCATGCGACCTGTGATGCCCTGGGCAATCCGACCAGCTTCCATCTCACGCCGGGCCACGCCTCGGACCTCGCTGGCGCGGATGCGCTGCTCCCCGATTTGGTGAAGCACATCCAGGCCTTGCTCGCGGATACCGCGTATGATGCCCAGGAGCGCGTCCTTGACGTGTTGGAGAAGGCGGAGGTGACGATTGTTATTCCCCCCAAAACGAATCGACGCCAGCCACGCCCCTATGATACGCACCTCTATCAGGCACGCCATCTGATTGAAAACTTCTTCGCTAAACTGAAACAATATCGTGCGCTTGCCACCCGCTATGACAAACGCGCTGTCAGCTTTCTGGGAGCTATCTATCTAGCCGCCTCGGTGATCCTCCTTAACTGATGACACCCCCTAGGCTGTAGCCGTTCCGTTCTCGTCATGCCGGACGTGATCCGGCATCCAGCGGGCGGCGGGGCGGGGAGGCTAGATTCCCGCTTGCGCGGGAATGACGGTAGGGGCTGGCTGGCTATATGGAATCGTGAATTGCTCTAAGAGACTCGGTTTGTTCAGAGATTGCTTGAGGACAAAGAATGCTGTTGCCGGTGCACTCAGTTTCGACTTGATGTGCAAGTTTGGGAGTCGGAATATCTCATCCCCTCTTGGGAGGGGTGCCGCAACGCGGCGGGGTGGGTTTCAGTCGGTTGAGTAGGCTGCGTCAGGGCGGGGAGGGCTAGGCCAGAGGAACCCACCCCGGCCCTTCGGGCCACCTCTCCAAGGAGGGGAGTGGGTATAAAAGGCTTTTGTCCGGCTCGGCAAAGTGCTATGGCGGCAGGGGAGGAGGACCCTATGCCAACATCAAAATCTGCTGCAATCCACGCTAAGCTGGATCATCCGGTCATTGATTCAGACGGCCATATGATCGAATTTGAACCCGGCTTTCTCGACTATCTCAAGCGAGAGGGCGGCGCCTCTATGGTCAAACGCTTTCTCTCGCCCGAGCGCAACTCCGGGGGCTGGGGCCGCCTGTTCCGCTGGTATGGGCTGTCGCCCGAAGAACGGCTGGACCAACGCGCGACGCGCTCGCCGTGGTGGCCGTTGCCGACCAAGAACACCCTGGATCGTGCAACCGCCATGCTGCCCAAGCTGCTGTCCGAACGGATGGACTCTATTGGCCTGGACTTTACGGTTCTCTATCCGACGCTGGGCCTACAGTTCCCGCATATTGAAAACACCGAAATACGCCGGGCAAGCTGCCGCGCGCTGAATACCTTTCATGCCGAGTATTTCCGCGAGTATGCCAGCCGGATGACCCCGGCGGCCGCCATTCCCATGCACACCCCGCAGGAGGCCATTGAAGAGCTTGAGTTTGTGGTCAATGAACTCGGTCTCAAGGCGGTGATGATGGCTGGGCATGTGCAGCGTCCCATTCCGGTTGTCGAACGCGCCGCCCCGGAGGTTGCCGAGCATGCGTTTTGGCTGGACACCTTCTGTTTGGACAGCGCCTATGACTACGACCCGGTCTGGGCGCGCTGTGTGGAGCTGAAGATCGCGCCGACCTTTCACTCGCCGGCCATGGGCTGGGGCAGCCGGACTTCCATCTCGAACTATATGTATAACCACATCGGACATTTTGCCGCTTCGGGCGAGGCGCTGTGTAAAGCCATGTTCATGAGTGGCGTTACGCGGCGATTTCCGACGCTCAAGTTCGGCTTCCTGGAAAGTGGGGTCGGCTGGGCGTGTAATCTGTACGCCGATATGATCGGCCACTGGGAGAAGCGCAACGGCAAAAAGATGGACAATTACGATCCGGCCAATCTGAACCCCGAGCAATTGCTCGACCTGTATCAACGCTACGGCGGCAAATGGGCCGAGGAGTATCCTGGCCGTCTGATCGATGAAAAAAACTTGATGGGCGGGACGCGGGAAGATCGGAACACGCTGGATGACTGGGCGCGCTGCGGGATTGAAACAGCCGAAGACATCAAAGACCTGTTTGTCCACAATTTCTATTTCGGTTGTGAAGCCGACGATCCCATGAATGCCATCGCGTTCAATGCCGGGCTGAATCCGTTTGGTGCTCGCCTCAAGGCTATTTTCAGTTCGGATATCGGCCACTGGGACGTACCTGACATGGAAGAAGTCCTGGAAGAAGCGCATGAAATGGTCGAGCACGAATTGATCACCGCAGATGACTTTCGGGATTTTGTCTTTACCAATCCGACCACGCTGTGGACGGGGACTAATCCTGACTTTTTCAAAGGCACGGTGGTGGAGGCGGCGGTGGACAAATTGCTGGCTCAAGCGGCCGCGTAACTGCGCGGGATAATAGAGGAGCACCATGGCCTACGAGCTGTTGATCAAAAACGGAACCGTTGTGGATGGTACGGGCGCGGCCCGCTATCAGGCCGATATCGGAGTGGCGCAGGGCCGGATCGTCGAAATTGCGCCAACCGGAACGCTCAATGGGAGCGCTACCCGCGTTATTGACGCGTCCGACCTGATTGTCGCACCCGGCTTTATTGACCCTCACACCCACTACGACGCCCAGGTCTGCTGGGACCCGCTGATTTCCTGTTCTTCGTGGAACGGGGTGACGAGTGTGGTGATGGGAAATTGCGGGGTAGGGCTTGCGCCGTGTCTACCCGAGAAGCGGGAAGTGCTGGCCTGGGATTTGGTCAATGTGGAGGGGATGTCCTTTGAGGTGCTGTCACAGGGCGTGACCTGGGAGTGGGAGAGCCTGGCGGATTTCATGGCCGCTCCGTTCCGGACGGGGATGGGTATCAATCTCGGTTTTTTGGTGCCGCTGTCGCCGATTCGATCCTACGTCATTGGGGAAGCCGCTCAGGAACGCGCCGCAACGCCTGAAGAGACCCTGCGGATTGCGACCCTCCTGCGAGAGGGCGTCCAGGCCGGGGCGCTCGGCTTTTCCACCACCGTGGCCACGCAACACGTGGGCTTCAAGGGCCGCCCCCTGGCGTGTCGCCTCGCTAGTCGGGACGAACTGCGGGCGTATGCTCGGGTGCTGCGCGACCTCGGGCGAGGTACGATTGAGGTGAACCTGGGTGGTGCCGGGTCATCCATCTTGCCCTCAGGCAGTCCCGAGCTGATTGATTTCCTGCTGGTCGAAAGCCAGCGTCCGGTCACCTGGCTGTCGGTGCAAACGCGCAGCGACCAGCCGACCGCCCACCGCGAACTGCTGACCAACACCGATGGGCTGATTAAACGCGGAGGCATTCCCCAGGCGAGCTGCCAACCCACCGAGTTGCAGTTCAATCTGCGCAATCCTTTTATCCTGGGTGCGTATGACGTGTGTCACTCCTTGTTTAATTGCAGCGCTGAGGAACAGGCGCGCATCTATGCCGACCCGACATTCCGGGCGGAATTCCGGGCGGCGTGCGCGGCAACGCCCAAAGCCTTCAGCGGCCAGTGGCAGCAGACGCAGGTGTGTAAGGTTGGCAAACCTGCGCATCAGGCCTGGCTGGGGAAAAGCATTGCGGAGTTGAGTCAGCAGGCCGGCACGGAACCCTTTGACACCTTTTTCGATCTGGCCCTGGCCGACGATTTGGCGACCGAGTTCTCCCTGGCCATGCTGAATTTTGATCTCGACCTGGTTGAGGAAGTCATTACGGACCCACGCGTGTTGATCGGCCTGTCGGACGGCGGGGCGCATGTCGATATGCTGTGTAACGCCGGCTATCCGACCTATCTGCTCGGCACCTGGGTGCGCAGGCGTCAGGCCATGAGTCTGGAACGAGCGGTGCAGCGCATCACCTCCGAACCGGCCCGGTTTTTTGGGGTGTTGGATCGAGGTGTGATTACAACAGGCAAAGCCGCGGACTTGGTGGTCTTCGATCCCGACACGGTTGATGCCGGCGAAAAAGTGATGCTGAACGATCTGCCGGGGGGAGAGCGCCGCTTCGTGCAACGCGCCGAGGGCATACACGCTGTCGTCGTGAACGGGGAGATCGTGCTCACTCATGGTGAGCACTCCGGAGCCCTGCCGGGGCAGATGGTGCGCGCGGGTTGAGAATACCCCTTTTTCCCCTCGCCCTTTTAGGGAGAGGGCCAGGGTGAGGGTCGTTGAAGAAAAGGAGGGGGCATGAAATTCGCTATTCTCTACAATACCGACTATTACCCTGACGTCCACGGCTCGGCTGAGCAGTATTACAACCAGATTCTGGAACAGGTCGAACTGGAAGAAGAACTCGGCTTTGACGCGGTCTGGTTTGGCGAGCACCACTACTCGGGCTATTCGTTCGGGTCGCCGCCTGTCATCGCCATGGCGGCCGCCGGCCGGACCAAACGTATTCGACTCGGGACCGGCATCTCCCTGGTGCCGCTTAATAACCCTATCCGGCTGGCCGAAGAGTATGCCATGCTGGATGTGCTCTCCGGTGGCCGCCTGGAGTACGGCATCGGCAGAGGCTTTCTCAAATACTCGCATAAAATTTTTGGGGTGGACGAAGCGGAAAATACCGAGCGCTATCACGAGGGGACGGATATTATCTGTAAAGCCTGGACGAGCGCGCAGCCCTTCTCGTATCGCGGCAAATTCTGGGAACTCGAAGACTACACATTTTTTCCCAGCCCCCTGCAAAAGCCCCATCCGCCCATCTATGCTTCAGGGGCGATTACGCCCGAGAGCTACCAATGGGCCGGTCAGCGCGGCTTTCATCTGGCGACCGCCTTTTTTTTACCCAACCAAGAGCATGTCCAAGAGTGCATAGGCCTCTACCGGCAGGCGCTCCGGGAAAACGGCCATGAGCCGGCAGACCGTGATGTCGCCGGCGTGTATCAGATGTATTGCGGTGAATCGAACGCAGAAGCCCGGCGCAACGGCGGTCAGCATGCGCTGACGTATTACGCCTTCTTTGGGGCCTTGGCCCAGCGCGGCGCCTTAACCTCTCAGTCGTTTGCCTACCACAAAGGAACGATTTCGCATCTCTTTGCCGGGCTGACCTTCGAGGATATGGACAAGCGCAACCTGGTCCTGGTAGGTGATCCTGAGAATCTGATTGAGCGTATCCGCTGGGCCAAAGAGTTTTACGGTACGAACTATTTGATTCTTGAAATCGCCCAAGGCGGCATGAAGCACGAACATGTCGTGCCCTCGCTGGAACGCTTTGCCAAATATGTCATGCCCGCGTTTCGGGATGCAGCATGAGGTGTCCCCTCCTGGGACGTGTGATGCAAGAAGGAACCCACCCCGGCCTTCGGCCACCCCTCCGAGGAGGGGATGAATGCAGCTCCCCTCCTCGGAGGGGTGCCGCGTAGCGGCGGGGTGGGTTTCCCTGCTGCCCATCTCTTGCCATATACCCCTAAAATATGAAAAAGTCGGCGTGACCGCTCGCTGCCGGTAGTAGGCAGGAGCAAATCTCAAAAAGTAGAAACGAGGAAAAAGGGAGGACTGCATATGCATATTATGTCTTTCTCGGAACGTGAATACATCGATGTCTCCGAGGACGCGATCATCGAAAACGGGAGTAGCTATTTTGGCCTCCCCAATACGATGTTTGACCCCGATAGGGGCGGCCAGCTCATGAACGAGTATCTGGACGAGCGGGTCTATGCCGAAGAGCTGGGCTTTGATGGGGTGATGCTCAACGAGCATCACCAGACCCCGTTTTGTGGGGGCGGGGTCATGGACGTGGAAGCCGCGATTCTTGCCCGTATTACCAAGCGGGTGAAAATTGTCCTGCTCGGCAACCCCCTCCCCGTGGGTGATCCGCTGCGGCTGGCGGAAGAGTTGGCCACGATTGATATGATTTCCGGTGGACGACTGGTATCGGGCTGGGTGCGTGGTGCGGGTACGGAACAACTCGCCAATAACATCAACCCGGCCTACAACCGGGAGCGCTTTAACGAAGCCCATGAGTTTATTCAACAGGCCTGGACGAAACCGGGGCCGTGGCGCTATGAGGGCAAACACTACCATTACCGGAATGTGAATCCCTGGCAGTTGCCGGTGCAGAAGCCGGTGCCGCAACAATGGATTCCGGGGCTGATTAGCCCGGAAACAGTCATCTGGTGTGCCAAACACCGCTATCCCTATGTCGCGCTGGGCACCAATATCGAAGCCACGGTCGAGATGGTCAACCTGTACGCCGACGTGGCCGAGCAGGAAGGCTATCAGGCCGGACCGGAAAATTTCGGCTATTTGCAGAACGTATGTGTGGCGGAAACCGAAGAGCAGGCGCGCGAGTTGGCCAAGGGCTTTGTCTTCGGCGGCGGGTTCGGCTCGTTTGCCCGCGCCGAGTGGATGTTCCCGCCGGGCTATAACTCCAAGGCGGCGACCAAGCGTCTGGCGCACGCCCTGACCGACCCGCGTACCGGCGCTGAAATCGTCAAGCACACCCAGGGTGAAATCGACGTTGAAGAAATCAAACGGAGCATTGAATCGGGTTTCCAGGCCTCGCTTGACAGCGATCTGATTATGGCCGGCACGCCGGAGACCGTTATGAAAAAGATTCGCAAAATGTGCGAAACGCTCCGACCCGGCATCATGGGCCTATGGTATCACCACGGTCCCATGGACTTCGCGCAGCGCAAAACCTGTCTGCGCCTGCTCGGCCAGGAAGTCCTGCCGGCCATGCGCGAAATGGCCAAGGAACTCGACCTGCCCGGGCCGTTTGAGTTGGCGCCGGGTTTGCGTCCGCTGCCGGCCTCCGGCAAACGGGAACAGATCGTGCCTGATATTGCAGCGGCCTGAGGCGTAGTTCAGATTAAGCAACGAAACAGGGGCGGCTCGTTGGACCGCCCCTTTCTTTTTTCAGGACAGGGTCGGCAGTCGGGCTTTTAGTCAAAGTCCATGACGTCATGATAATAGCCCCAATAGCCACGGATGGCGCTTTCGGTTAAGAGATTCTCCTGATTCTGTTTTTCTGTGCTACCGATTAGCACTTACACACTGAATAACAGGGCAGGGCAACCCATGCTGCGATTAACCGACCAGGAAAAGCAGGAGATTATTCGGTTTCTGGAAGCGAACCAGGAACTGCCAGAAAAATATCGTTTTCTGCTGTTTAAGGACAAGCGCGAGGTAGAGTTAGTCTGGAACGGTAAGACCAACGAGGTCTGTAATATCGTGCTGCCGTTTCAGACCATTGAGCATGTGGACGAGCCACGGGCGGAAAAGCCACAAGACACCACGTCCCAGATGTCGCTGTTTGACGCGCGCGGGCGGCAGCTCAAGGGCTGGACCAATAAGCTCATCTGGGGCGATAACAAACTGGTCCTCTCCAGCCTTAAGAACGGTCCGCTACGCGAGGAAATTGAGGCCCAGGGCGGGTTAAAACTTATTTATATTGACCCGCCGTTTGACGTGGGGGCCGATTTTTCCATGGGTATTGAGGTCGGGGGCGACACCCTCACCAAGAAGCCCAACATCCTCGAAGAAATCGCCTATCGCGATACCTGGGGCAAGGGGGCGGATTCCTTTATCGCGATGATCTATGAGCGAATGATTCTGATGCGGGATTTGCTCGCAGAGGATGGGAGTATTTATGTGCATTGCGATTGGCGGGTTTCTGCCTACATTAGAAATGCGATGGATGAAGTATATTCCCCAAATAATTTTAGAAATGAGATTGTTTGGAAAAGAGGAACAGTGAAAGGAGCAAAAGCTCGTGGCTATCAAATGGCTAGAAACCATGATGCCATCATGTATTTCACAAAATCAGAAAAAACAATTTTCAATAGGCAATACCTTGATTTCGATGAGCAGTATAAATCAAGGTTTAATAAAGATGACGGAGATGGCAGAGGGCCTTATAGAGACGATCAGCCGATAGGAACCCGTTCAGATAAATCTATTGAAGAAATGAAAAAGATTGGAAAGGTCTTCCATGGAAAGAACGGCAAGCTAAAAATAAAGACATATCTTTCTGAGTTAGAAGGAATAGTCTTAGACGACAATTGGTTGGATATTCCTGAAGTAAATGTAATGTCAAATGAGCGTGCTTTTTACCCCACCCAAAAACCCGAAGCACTCTTAGATCGCATCATTAAAGCCTCCTCGAACGAAGGCGACCTCGTGGCCGATTTCTTCTGTGGCTCCGGCACCACAGCGGCGGTGGCGGAAAAGCTGGGCCGCAAGTGGATTTGTGCAGACCTGGGCAAGTTCGCCATACACACTACCCGCAAACGCATGATCGGCGTACAGCGGCAACTCAAGGCCGACAGCCAGAACTACCGCGCCTTTGAAATCCTCAACCTCGGCAAATACGAACGGCAGCATTTTGTCGGCCTCAACCCCAATCTGCGCGAAGAAGAGCAGCAAAAGCAGTTGCAGGAAAAAGAGGCGGCCTTTCTTGATTTGCTCCTCAACGCCTATCGGGCGGAGAAGGTAGAAAACTTTACCGCCTTCCACGGCAAAAAGGCCGGACGACTCGTGGCGGTGGGGCCGGTGAATTTACCTGTTACGCGGCTGTTTGTGGAAGAGATTATTCTGGAGTGTCGCAAGAACCATATCACCAAGGTGGACATTCTCGGCTTTGAGTTCGAGATGGGTCTCTTCCCCAACGTGCTGGACGAAGCCCGGAGCAAGGGAATAGATATCGCGCCTAAATACATCCCCGCCGAGGTCTTCGACAAACGGGCAGTAGAGCGCAATCAAGTGGTGTTTCACGACGTGTCGTTCATTGAAGTCAAACCTCATATAATAGCCGGTAGAAAAGGACGGCCTGCGACGGTGGCAGTGGAGCTGACCGATTTTTCGGTATTCTACTCCCAGGACTCTATCGCCCAAGCGGAAGAAGCGTTGGGTAAAAAACAGTTGGGCAGCAAGGTCGTGGTCGAAGCTGGCCAGATTGTGAAATTGATCAAAGACAAACAGGGCGTATTCCGGCGCGAGCGACTGACAAACCACTGGACGGACTGGATAGACTACTGGTCGGTGGATTTCGATTTCGAGAGTAAGCGCGAACTCATCCGCGTCAAGAAAGAGCTTTCTCCCGAAGAGCAGTCTGCTTTCGAGGGCATGGGCGACGCACAGCAAAAGCTGATGGGATGGGAAGAGCAGTGGACGGGCGACTATATCTTTGAGAACGAGTGGCAGAGCTTCCGCACCAAAAAAGACCGCAGCCTGGATTTGAAGAGTGTCGCCCACGAATGCCCGCCGGGCCGCCATAAGATAGCCGTGAAGGTGGTGGATATCTTCGGCAATGACACCATGACGATTGTGGAGGTGGGGGTATGAGATTCGCCCTGCCGTCAATCCGGCACGACTCGAAAGGGTTTGCAGCGCTAGCGAACCTTCATGCGCAAACCGAGCACTGTTTTGTCGATGATATCGAGATCGACATGCAGTCAACGAACTGGTTCGACGCCGATATGTGCGCAGCGTTTGGCGCGATTCTGTACGGGCTAGGAGACAATCTGAATACCATCAGTTTGACGAATATCAGCTCCGGAGTGGAGGATATTCTTTCTAAAAACGGATTCCTCAGCCACTATGGACGACAGAAAATGCCCGACCGTTGGGGAACGACAATCGCGTACCAACGCTTCGACATTGAGGACGACCGCTATTTCTCCGGCTATATTGAGCAGGAGTTCATCCATCGTCCCGAAATGCCAGAAATGTCCCCAGGATTATTAAAAAAGTTCCGTGAGAGCGTTTTCGAGATATTCAGCAACGCCGTGCTACACTCTCACACTGCATTGGGAATTTTCAGTTGCGGACAGTTTTTCCCCGCTAGGAACCGACTCGATTTTACTGTGGCCGACCTAGGAATCGGTATCCGAAAGAATGTCTGCGACAATCTCCAGCAAGAGCTGTCCCCTGTGGACGCCATCATCTGGGCGACTCAGGAGCACAATACGACCAAACGCGGGAAAGTTCCCGGCGGACTTGGCCTGACTCTACTGAGCGAGTTTATCCACCTGAATGGCGGCCGTATTCAAATAGTGTCTGACGCCGGCTACTGGTTGCAAAGAAAGGGCGGAACCCATGCGGTCTCGTTGGCCGAGCCGTTTCCGGGCACAGTAGTCAACGTAGAAATCAATACCGCAGATCGAAGCTTTTACAGCCTTCCCCCAGAACTCGAAGACGACGAAATTTTCTAAGGCGCCTCCCATGAAGAAAGACGTTCCCATATCCGTATTCGAAGTCGTTGGCAGCCCTTTATGTGTCGCGTCGGGCGATGGGCAGAAAGTATACGACCGCATCGCCGCCGTACTGAAACAGGACCGGCGTGTCTTAATCTCGTTCCGTAATGTGTCCACGCTGACATCGGCATTTCTCAACACGGCGATCGGTCAACTATATGGCACATTCAACGAAGATCAGATTCGCGCTTTGCTAACGGTGGAAGACATGGAAGCCGATGATATTGCACTGTTAAGGCGGGTTGTTAATACAGCCAAACGATACTTTCAAGACCCGGAGAGATTCAACAACGTGGTGCGAGAGGTGCTGGAGGATGACGGCGATGACGCATGACGTTTCACATGTCGAGAGTTACGACTTCACGTCTGAGGATAAATTATTTCTGGATACCAATATCTGGCTGTTCATCTACGGCCCACAGGACCCCGCCAGCACCAAAATGTATACATACTCCTCGGCATTTCATCACATCCTGAAAGCGCAGAGCCGCATCTATATCGATGCCCTTGTCATTTCGGAATTTATTAACGCCTACGCTCGGCAGCAATGGCACCTTGTTGCGCCCGACACGAAGTTCAAGGAGTTCCGCAACAGCCCACACTTCAAGCCAGTCGCTCAAGAAATAGCCGACAATACCAAGCGAGTGCTGAACCACTGTTCGCGGCTCGAGAGCCGCTTTGAGACGTTGGACGTAGATGGCTTGATGAACGAATATGCAGAAGGCGGCGCTGACTTTAATGACCAGGTTATCAGGGAGCTGTGTAACAGCAGAAGCTTGAAGCTGGTCACAGATGACGGCGATTTCAGTGGACAAGGGATATCTATAATAACGGCGAACAGGCGCTTATTGGGCTGATTCCATGGCGCTGCATATCGACTTCCCCAACTCCCCCCACGCGATTCTTGACCCAGAGTTTCGCTGGTTTCCTGCGGATGAGGCACTGCGTCATACCAGCACGGAAAAGCTGATGCCACCACTTGTGGCGCAGCTGCGACGTAAGGTTAAGGAATTCCGCGACAGCGGCTATGTGGGCGCCAGCGATACCAGCAAGAGCCTGCTCAATTGGTGGTTTGTGGAACCGCATTTGTTGCCGAAAGCAGACGGCAGTATGGAGAAATTTGAATATTTCTTCGCCCAGCGGGAAGCGCTGGAAACCATTATTTATCTGTACGACGTGAGAGGCGCGAAGGACAAATACGATCTGATGCGTTTTGACGCCAGCGGCGTGGTCTCCAGCGGCATGTTCGATGAGAGCTGGCGACGGTATGTGATCAAGATGGCCACCGGCAGCGGCAAGACCAAGGTACTGAGTTTGGCTTTGGCGTGGAGTTTTTATCATAAGCTGTATGAAACGGCCTCCGAACTGTCACGCAATTTTCTGGTGATCGCCCCGAACATTATTGTGCTGGACCGACTCTACAGGGATTTCCAGGGGTTGCGTATCTTCTTCGAGGACCCGGTCATTCCCGACAACGGCTACGATGGGCGCAACTGGCGGGACGATTTTCAACTGACGCTACATCTTCAGGACGAGGTACGGGTATCCCGCCCAACGGGCAATATATTCCTGACCAATATCCACCGCGTCTATTCGGGGGAAGACATTCCACCCTCGCCCGATGACGAAGACACCAGAGAATATTTTCTGGGCAAACGGCCCACCGGCGCGACCACGGATTCCAAGTTGGACCTCGGCGACATCGTGCGTGACATTGACGAACTCATGGTACTGAACGACGAGGCGCATCATATTCACGACAACAAGTTGGCGTGGTTCAAGTCAATTGAAGACATTCACAATCGCCTTGTACAAAAAGGTGGGGCGTTGAGTTTGCAGGTGGATGTGACGGCAACGCCAAGGCACAACGACGGGGCAATTTTCGTGCAGACGGTGGCCGACTATCCGCTGGTGGAGGCGATTTCGCAGAATGTGGTGAAGCATCCGGTCCTGCCGGATGCCGCAAGCCGGGCGAAACTATCCGAGCAGCAGAGTGCGAAATTTACCGAGAAGTATGCCGACTACCTTGACCTCGGCGTCATTGAATGGCGCAAGGCGTATCAAGAACACAGCAAGTTGGGCAAAAAGGCGATTCTGTTCGTGATGACGGACGACACCCGTAACTGCGATGAGGTGGCCGCGTATCTGGAGAACCGCTACCCGGACCTGAAAGATGCGGTGCTGACCATTCACACCAAGAACAACGGCGAGATTTACGAAGCGTCTTCGAGCAAGCAAAAGGAAGAGTTGGAGCAGTTACGCAAGCAGGCAAACGAGATTGATACGGCAACCAGCCCCTACAGAGCCATTGTGTCCGTGATTATGCTGAAAGAAGGCTGGGATGTGCGCAATGTGACAACGATTGTGGGACTACGAGCGTACTCGGCCAAGAGCAATATCTTGCCCGAGCAGACCCTTGGCCGGGGCTTGCGCAAGATGTATCCGGGAGACACCGAGGAATATGTCAGCGTGGTCGGCACCGATGCCTTTATGGAGTTCGTTGAATCGATTCAGTCTGAAGGTGTTGAACTTGAACGTAAGGCTATGGGCGAAGGCTCCGGGCCGAAAACTCCGCTGGTGGTAGAAGTCGATAACGACAATACGAATAAGAATATCGATGCCCTGGATATCGAGATTCCGATACTGACGCCGCGAGCCTATCGGGAATACGGGAATCTGGCCGCTCTGGACTCCACGGTAAGGCCATTCACGCCGGTTGCCTATCAGCAATTCAGCCAGGAAGAGCAACGCGAGATCGTATTCAAGGATATTACCACTGGGGAAGTGACCCATACCACGGTGCTGGACAGTGCAGGGATTGCCGACTATCGAAGTGTCATCGGCTATTTTGCTCAAACCGTGATGAAAGAGCTGCGGCTGGTAAGCGGCTACGATGTGCTCTACGGCAAAGTGAAAGGCTTTGTGCGGGACGCCCTGTTCGGCCAAACAGTAGACCTGGAGTCGCCGAACACACTGCGCAATCTGTCGGAGTTGGCCGCCACCAAGACGGTGATTGAGTGCTTCAAGCGGGCGGTGAATGATCTGACAGTGCAGGATAAAGGCGACGCCCGGATACGGGACACGATCAAGCTGCGTCAAACCCGGCCCTTTGTGGTGAAGGATCAAGCCTATCTCATACCGAGCAAGAGCGTGTTCAATCGCGTTATCGGTGACAGCCAGTTTGAGTTGACATTTGCCGGTTTTCTGGAGCAGTGCGGTGACGTGATTGCCTACACTAAAAACTATCTGGCTGTGAACTTCAAACTGGATTATGTGAGCGCCAGTGGAGACATCTCGAATTATTACCCGGACTTCATTGTGAAGTTGTCGAACGGGCAGATTGTCATTGTGGAAACCAAGGGACAGGAAGACCTGGATGTACCACCGAAAATGAAACGGCTACGGCAATGGTGCGAAGACGTCAACAGAGTACAGACGAAAACGGAATATGCGTTTGTTTTTGTGGATGATGTGGGGTTTGCAAAGTACGACCCAAAGACCTTTGACGTATTATTGGCTGGCTTTCAAGATTATCAATCAGACGCAGCAGAGTGACGGACCGGAGGAGGGCAAAAGGGGAGAACAGGTCTTTCCTTATATTCCAGCCGAGATTTTCCAATGCAGATTTAATGAAAGCCCATTATGTCGTGGTAGTAATGCCAATACCCGCGAATGGCACTCTCGGTTAAGAGATTTTCCTGATTCTCTCTTCCCGTACCACCGAAGGCGAGGAGGGAGCAGGCGTCCTTTTCTCGGGCGATAGCCTGCTGGACCAATTCAGTGGCGTAGCCGTCCTCCATGGAAATATAGCCGGCCGGACCGACCAAATTGGCCTGTTTGAGGCGGATGTTGCGGATTTCCTCATCATCATCTGCATAGCCAAAGAACGTAAACAGCAGTTCAAACTGACCTGGCCCCTTGGGCAGAATATGTCGGGTCGCCAGCGTGTTTTGAATCTGCTGGACGACCAGACACGGAAAAATCATCTGGATGTGGTTGGTCAATTCCAGCTCGAATTCTTTGCGTGAGGTGAGGAGTGAGGGGTCGGCTAGGGTGTAATCCGTCTGGTAACTGCGGATGTTCTTGCCTGTGTAGGCGGCAATCTCTTCCTGCTCTGTCTTCTTATACGCGCGCAGCATGCTGTGTCGGCCGGCCTCATCCATAATCACCCCGCCCCCTTGGGATGAACGATAGATGCCAAAAGTCGTGTGAAAGAGATGCAACAGACTGGCGTGATAGGGGTCCTTCACGTTCTCTGAGTAGAGTTTCCAGTTGGCATGAATGAATTGACGGGCATAGCCCAACACCTGGACCGGTCGGTTGAAGACCCGGTCGAGCCACGGTTGCATGGCCGGGCCAAGATAGTCTGCCAGCGGCTCAACCTCAGCAGAAAAGGACGCGAAGATAAGACCGTTATAGGTATCCACTTGCAGTTTCCGGAGTGAGTGCTGCGCGAGATCAAAGTCGGCGGGGTAGCCGCCCTGGCGATGAATGCCGGTGCGAAACGGGACACCGATCAGATCGCCTTGCTGGTTATAACTCCACTGGTGGTAGATACAGGTGTGGGTTGCCCGATTACCACGAGACTCGCGGCACACCATTGCCCCGCGATGCGCGCACCGATTCACAAAGGCGTGCAGCCGGCCCGCTTTGTCGCGTGACACAACGATGGGCGTATCACCCACAAAGGTTGATTTGAAGTCGCCTGGGTTGGCAACCTCAGCTTCGAGGCCCACATAACTCCACGTCGGACCTCTGAAGATTCGTTCCTGTTCCCGGGCATACATCGCGGGATCACAAAAGACCTGATACGGGACTGAGGTCATATCCGGCCAGCCCACCGCGCCGAGAGTGTTGTCCGTGGGTGAAAGGCTCATCGTGCTACCTCCCTTGCAATCTCTCTTCTGCTCTCTCCAGTAGATACCGCTTGGTGTTGATTGACAAGCCATGTTCGAGACGCGTATACGAGGGAACTGAGAGACAAGGGAGGGACCATGAGTGCGCAGAGCTTGAATATCATGCTGGTTGATCTGTTTCGATCTGAGGCTGAGTTGGCACAGTATCAGAAAGAGCCTGAGGTGATTCTGGCAAACTACGAGGTGACGGACGAAGAGCGGGCGCGGCTCAAAGACACGGACCTGGGTTGGCTCTATACACACGGGATTCACCCGTACATTCTGGTCCAGTTTGCCTTAGCCCTGGGGATAGAGATCCCGCAGTATGTGCAGCAGGTGAAAGAAGCGACGGGGTAGGGAAATTCCTATTAGGGTGCTTGCTAAAAGCCCTATTCCCCCTCACCCTAGCCCTCTCCCACCAGGGGAGAGGGGATAGAAGGAAAAAGGAGAACCAAATGGCAGAAATCGTTGCAGCCATGTCGTCAGTCCACAGTCCCCTGATGATGAGTGCGCCCCACATGGCGGATGAGGCCACCTGGGGGAGGATCCATACGGGATTCGATACCCTGCGAGAAACTTTCACCTCGGCTGGGGCAGATACCATCGTCGTTATTTCAGATGAACATTTTAATGCGCTCGACCCGCGTCGCTATCCATCGTTCGGCGTGGTGACGGCTGAGACGAGCGTTGGTCCGGTAGAAAACTGGCTCGGCGTTCCCCGCGATAGCATCTCGGTCAGGTTTGAGCCGGAGCTGGCTGAAGCGGTTCTTGATGAAGGTATGCGCCAAGGCTTCGATTTGACGCGGATTGGCGAAGTCGGCCTGGAGCATGGATTTGTCACCTGCCTGAACTTTCTGACGCCGCAGTGGGATATGTCCTATCTCTGGCTGATTCAAAACTGTGTCCTGCCGCCCCTGCCCAGCCTGAAGCGGTGTTATGACTTTGGCCGGATGGTGGGTCAGGCCATCCGCTCGTGGGACAGCTCCCGGCGGGTGGCTCTGCTCGGCACGGGCGGTTTGTCCCATGCCGTTGGTACGCCGGACATGGGCAAGGTGGACCAGCAATTCGATAAAAAATTCCTGGATCTGCTGTGCAAGCAGGACCCGGCCATGTTCGATATTACGGATGTGGAGCTGGATACGATCGGCAACGGCACGCACGAGATCCGAAACTGGATTGCGGTGGCTGGTGCAGTCGAGGGCGCCCAAGGTGAAGTCGTCATGTACGAAGAAGCCATGGTCGTGGGCTTCGGCATGATGCAATTTCAGTTGTAAGGACGGCCTCATCCCGTAGGGCAGATGAGCGCAGCCATGCCGCGTGGAACGCTCGTTGTCCTGGGTGTCGGCATTCTCGCCATTTCGACTGCCGCCCCACTGATAAAGCTTGTTCCCGACGTCCCTCCGCTCGTTGTGGCGGCCGCTCGGCTCGGCCTTGCCGCGCTGATATTCACCCCGCTGAGTGTGGTTCGACTCCGAACCGAACGCATCTCACTATCGGTTTCTGACCTGTGGGTTGTGGGTGTGGCCGGTCTGTGTTTGGCCCTCCATTTTGCCGCTTGGATTGCCTCGTTGCGCTACACGTCTGTGGCGAGTTCCGTAGCGCTGGTGACCATGAATCCTTTACTGCTCGCCCTGGCTGGCTATCTCATCTGGGGGGAACGGCTCGTCCGGCGTCAATGGTGTGGTATTGGCCTGGCGTTGCTGGGCAGCCTGTGCATTGGTTGGAACGATTTTCAACAGGTGGGTCCAGCCGGAGAGTCGGCGCTGTATGGCGATGTCTTAGCCGTGTGCGGAGCCGTCATGGTGTCGGCCTATCTCCTGTGTGGACGATTTGCCCGAGCGCGCCTCGGCTTGAGCGTGTATGTTGGGCTGGTCTATGGCTGGGCGGCCGGCATTTTACTCGTTGGCTGTCTTGTCCTCCAACTGCCGCTGCTGGGCTATGCCCCCCAGGCCTACCTCGTACTGGTCCTGCTGGCCCTTATTCCCCAAGTGTTGGGCCATACTATTCTGAACTGGGCGCTTGCCTATATGTCCCCGACGCTGGTGGCGCTGGCGATTCTTGGCGAACCGGTTGGGGCCGTCCTGCTGGCCTCGATATTTCTCAACGAGCCGGTTGTCTTGCTCCAAGGGATAGGAGGGGTATGCCTGCTCACGGGGATTGTGATGGGACAGCAACAGTAACGGAATGGAGATGATGAGCACCCGACACAGGGCAACCACAAGGGTTGCCCCTACGTGGGCCGGCCCAAACCGTAGGGGCGTGGCCGTCCAGGCTTCTAGTCGTTATTCGCCAGGGAAAGCAGAATTTGCAGAATATACCAGAACATCAGGGCCACACCGGCAAACAACGCCAACGAGGCGGCCACGTGCTGATCGGGTCGATAGTGGTGAATAATGTTCGAGGTCGTATACAGGATAGACCCTGCGGCAAAGGCGACCATAATGGCGGAGAAGAACAATCCCAGGCTAAAGCCAAACAACATACTGGCCAAGATCACACCCAGGGCGACAAATCCACCTATGGAGAGAATGCCCCGCAGAAAAGAGAAGTCTTTGCGCGTTGTGAAAGCCGTAAACGTCAGCCCGCCGAACAGCAGCAAGGTCATCAGTCCTGCCGTAGGAATAACATCCGGCGAGCTATAGTGCGTCGCAATATACAGCATGGGCAGAAAGATGACCGCCTCTGCCACGATATACAGGCCCAGTCCAAGATATTGCATCTGGGGCGAGGCATCAGACTGCGCCCAGCGGTCGGCCAGCCAGGACACGCCCATAAACGCGGCGAGCACGACGAACCAGCCGTAACCACCAACCATGGTCTGAGCCAGAGCTGGCGCAAACGACGACTGCAACAGGAGATTTTCAACCAGGATAAAGGCCAATATTGCCAATGCGAGGTGGGTGTACGTGCGGCGAATAAACCCCGCTCGCGCTACCTCAGACGCATGGGCCGCCGGCTGGGAATACGTCATAGTTGAAGCCATACATACCTCCGTAGAGTTGAAGAGTCTTTTTTCAGGCTAATGCCCTGGAGGGGTACAGTCAATAAGAGAAGGGGCAGCGCCCCTTCTCACGGCGATCAATCTGTGCGAAGAACTGCTCGTGTTTATTGGGCAAACGCCGCTTTCAGTTCCTCAGCCACTTCCGCTAGTGCTTTCTTCTGGGCGTCAAGATGGAAGAAGCTGAAGAAGCCGTGAATCGTTCCGTCGTAGCGGGATATTTTGATATCAGCGCCGGCGTCTTGGAGCCTTTTGCCGTAGGCTTCGCCTTCGTCGCGCAGGGGATCAAATTCGGCCGTAATCACCAGCCCCGGCGGAGGACTGTTCACGTATTTAGCTTGCAAAGGCGAGGCATACGGAGCATTCCCGGCCTCGTCGTTTTCAAGATAGTGGTCCCAGAACCACACCATGGAGTCTTTGGTCAGCAGATAGTCTTCCCCATTCTGCTTACACGACTCGGTATCAAAGGAATGGTTGGTGACCGGATAGAGCAGGAGCTGGTAGGCGAGTGAAGGGGCACCGCGATCACCCGCCATGAGTGCCACTGCTGCGGCTAAGTTGCCGCCGGCACTATCACCGCCAACCGCCACCCGTTGCGGGTCTCCGCCAAGAGCAGCCGCATTTAACACGGCCCATTTGGTGGCTTCGTAACAATCCTCAGGCGCTGCGGGAAATTTATGCTCCGGAGCGAGGCGGTAATCGACTGCAAGCGTGATGCAGCCGGCGGCGTTGGCCAAGGCGCGGCAGGTTGCATCATGGCTTTCGAGGTTGCCGACCACCCAGCCGCCGCCGTGAAAAAAGACCAGAACGGGCAGCGGACCGTCTCCCTCGGGCGTGTAGAGCCGAATCGGCAGGTCTCCGGTCGGGGTCGGAATGGTCCGGTCTTCAACCTTGGCAACCGGCTCCGGATTTTCAACTTGGAAGAGCTGCAGAATAGCCTGGCGGGCTTCCGCGACCTCCATTTCATGAAAGCCACGACCGCCGGCGGCTGCGAGTTGATCAATAAATGCCTGTTCTTGCTGACCTAGGGGCATACTTCCCTCCTTCGTGTGATTCGTACTGTGATGTGTCGAAATGTCAGGGCTGAAATGAGATGTTTATCTGGGGTGGGTGGTATTTTTCAAGAGGGCAACCAAGCTGTGATTACTGTGTACTCGCCCGGCCATTCACCCACTGGGCAAATTTATCCGTTTCATTCCGAGCCTGCTGCCACAGGAGCTGAACCGCGCGGTCCGGGTCCCAGCTACCGGGCCGTTCGATAAAGTCAAAACCCAGCTTATCCGGAGAATCTTTAATGCTCGAACGTAGAAACGGGTATTTATCCACCCAGGCTGTGACGGGCGAGTCATAAAAATAGAGAACGGTTTCAGAAGTAAAACTTGCGGCCCGCCCCGCCCGTATGTCTTTCCGTTCACTGTCGATATAGGCATGTTTATACTGACGGATGGCACGCGCCGTCTCATAATAACCGAAGAGTACTTTGGCGCCGGCCACGACGCGTTTTTCCGCCTCTCCCTGGCTTTGGCGACTCAAAGTGCGGATGCGATTTCTGGCCTCCCGCACGCCTTTCTCGTAGACTGGCAGTGGACCGGAGGGCACGGCCAGCATTTCCAACCCGCGCAACGTGGCGAGGGCCTGATCGCCCATCGCCTCTGTTTTTGCTTGAATTCCTTCCGGCAACGGCGCCGTCAACATGGTTTGCAGGCTTGCGACCGCCTGTTTCTCCTCTTTCTTCTCTTCTATACGTTGCCAAATTTCAGGCTCAAAAAATATCGGGCGGCGTTTCCCCTTGCGGGAGACTAACAGCAGGACGGCCTTTTGTTTTTTCTGGGCATCACGGACTGCGTTGCGGTAACTCGTACAGTTCTGAATGGGCCAGCTATTCACCTGTTCGAGGATGTCGCCTGTGCGCAACCCTACGCGTGAGCCTGGGGTGAGCTGGGTAATCTCGGCAATGGGCAGACCGGGCGACTCTTCTTGCGTGGTCGGATGGAGGCTGAGACCCAGATACTCTTGCGCCTCCTGGCATGGATTCGCTCCTGCAGAGGGGGGATGAATAAAGAAACTCACTGTGACGACGACCGCAATAACGACAGCAGGGTATTTCACGCTGATGTGTTCCTTCTCTCTCTCTTGAGTGTCGGCATTGTATAGAGGGGAGCCTCAGACTGGAAGGGCGGTTGCTGCGCTATCTTTCCCCCCAGCGGAGCTTGTTGCGCAAGACATCAAAGAAGGTTCGGTTGGGGGAGATGATGAGCGGAACGGTGACGTGGGAGCGTTGAATACATACGGTGTCCCCACTCTTGAGGGGATGTCCTTCCTGGCCATCCAGGGTCAGGGTGACGTCCTCGTCCGGAGTCTGGACCACAACATTGATATCAGCCTGGTCAGACAGAATAATTGGACGGTTTGTCAATGTATGCGGACAGATCGGAGTCAGCACGACAACACCCAGCGTGGCATCAATAATCGGCCCGCCGGCCGCCAGTGAATACGCAGTTGAGCCAGTTGGGGTAGCGACAATGAGACCGTCCGCTTTATAGGTACATAAATGTTTGCCATCCACCCAGGTTGCGAGGTCCATGATACGGGCCAGCGCGCCTTTGTTGATAACCGCGTCATTCAGCGCCTGAAACGTTCCAACCGACTTCTTCTCGCGGACCAGCGTGGCGGCGAGGAGGCTGCGTCGCTCAATTGCATAATCCCCGGCGAGGATACGTTCAAGCGTGGGCAGCAGTTCTGCGGTCGTTGTTTCGGTCAGAAAGCCCAGCCCGCCAAGATTGACGCCAAGAATGGGCACTTCCCGCGCAGTGGCCCGCCGGGCAACACTGAGCAGCGTGCCATCGCCACCCAGCACGACAACCAGGTCGGCCTGTGCCATGATTTCGACTTTACGCCACCCCCGCTCAAGGCCAAGTTCTTCACTGGTTCGGTCCTCGGGCAGGATCGTTTTGCCGCGCTCTTGAAGCCAGGCAGTCAGTTCGCGGCCAAGCACAATAGCCGCTGGAGTGTTGACTTTGATGACCAGACCGATTGTCTTCATGGCACCCTACTACCGAGCAGAGGGCGCTCCCTTTTCGCTGCACCCGGCGTATAATGGCGTGTATATGGCACCCCGTCATCCTCACTTGAAGAACCAGAACAATTTATTTGCTCATACTGCCGAAAAGGAGGCGGCCAAGAAAGCCCCTCTGGCCGAGCGTCTACGCCCGCAGACGCTGGATGCCTATGTCGGTCAGACGCATCTCCTCGGTCCAGGCCGCTTACTGCGTCAAATGGTTGAGCAGAAAACACTCACCTCGCTGATCTTATGGGGACCGCCGGGCAGTGGCAAAACAACCCTGGCCCACCTGCTCGCTCAGTCGGTAGCGCTGCCCTTTGTGGGCTTTTCAGCGGTGCTGTTCGGGGTCAAAGAGTTGCGTCTCATTCTTGCGGACGCGCAGCTGCACCGGCAGCAAACGGGTGAAGCTACCGTCTTGTTTGTGGATGAAATTCACCGTTTTAACAAAGCCCAACAAGACGCCTTTCTGCCCCATGTGGAGCAAGGTCTGATTATTCTGATCGGCGCAACAACGGAAAATCCATCTTTTGAAGTGATTGCGCCACTCTTGTCGCGCTCCCGCGTGGTGGTGCTGGAAGCGCTTGAAGCAGAGCAGCTTGTCCGGATTCTGCACCGCGCGGTGCAGGACACAGACAGCGGCCTGGGCCGGCACCAGATTGCAGCAGACGAAGAGGTGCTGCGTACAATCGCCGAGTACGCGCAGGGGGATGCCCGGGTCGCCTTAAACACCCTTGAGGTCGTAACAACCCTGGCGGTCCAAAAAAAAGCCGCCCGCCTTGACCTGGCTCTCGTGCAAGAGGCAACCCAGCATAAGGCGATCCTGTACGATAAGGGTGGTGAGGAACATTATAATATCATCTCCGCCTTTATTAAGAGCTTGCGCGGGAGTGATCCTGACGCGGCGTTGTACTGGATGCTGCGCATGCTGGAGGCCGGGGAAGACATCCTCTTTATTGCCAGAAGGATGGTGATCTTTGCAGCCGAAGACATTGGGAATGCCGATCCACAGGCGCTGTCTCTTGCTGTTGCGACAAAGGAAGCGGTGCATTTTGTCGGGCTGCCGGAGGCGCGTATTCCATTGGCCCAGGCCACAACCTACCTGGCAACCGCACCCAAATCGAACGCGTCATACAAAGCCATGCTGGCCGCCCAGGAAGATGTGAAAACATATGGCCCTTTGCCGGTCCCGCTCCACTTGCGCAACGCGCCGACAAAATTGATGCAAAACCTGGGTTATGGCAAGGAGTATCAGTATGCGCATGATTACGAGGACGCCCGTGTGACACAGACCCATTTGCCTGAGAAGCTGACCCAACGTCGGTATTATCAGCCCAGCGAGCACGGACATGAAAAAGTGATGAGCGAGCGGTTGAATGCACGGCGAAAAAGGCGCGCCGGAACAAAAGACTGAAAAGAAGCGGAGACCGGCTGACGCGGCGCATGCAGCCGCCCTGCAAGAGGTGAGGAGGAATACGCATGGAATACACACCACCCGAATCTTTTACGATCACCATTCCCGACGCGGTGCTTGATGATCTGAAAAATCGGCTCAACCGCGTTCGCTGGCCGGGCGAGTTGCCCAACTCAGACTGGGATTACGGAGCGAATCTATCCTATATCCGGCAACTCGTTGAATACTGGCGCACCCAGTATGACTGGCGCGCCCAGGAGCGGGCGATGAATCGCTGGACGCATTTCAAAACCGCTATAGGCGGCCAAGGGATTCATTTTATTCATGCGCGCGGGAAAGGCCCCGCTCCACTGCCACTGATTATTTCGCACGGTTGGCCCGGTTCGTTTTATGAGTTTATGGATGTGATCGGGCCATTAACCGATCCTGCCGCCCACGGCGGCGACCCAGCCGACGCGTTCGATGTGGTGGTGCCGTCTCTGCCGGGCTATGGATTTTCCGACCCGCCGCACGAGCGCGCAGTCAATATCAGTCGCATGGCCGAGTGGTTTGCCGTCTTGATGAAAGAGGTCCTCGGCTATGAGCGCTACGGAGCCCAGGGGGGCGACTGGGGTTCAATGATTTCGTCTCGGCTGGGCTATGCCTATCCTGAGCAGTTGATCGGCGTCCATCTCAATATGGTCGGCATTGCACCCCACCCGGCGAACCGCCAAAACTTGAGCACCGCCGAAGAGGCGTTTCTGAAAGGGATGGGCACCTGGCAACGAGAGGAACGCGGCTACCAGGAAATTCAGGGTACCAAGCCCCAGACCTTAGGCTTTGCGCTCAATGACTCGCCGGTTGGATTATGTGCCTGGATCGTTGAAAAATTTCGGACGTGGAGCGACTGCGATGGGAATCCGGAAAACTCGTATACCAAAGACCAACTGCTCACCAACGTCATGCTCTACTGGGTCACGCAGACTTTCCACTCGGCCTCACGGATTTATTATGAGGAGCGGCATCATCCGTGGCGGCTCGGAAAAGACGAAAAAGTGAGTGTGCCCACCGGGATCGCCGTCTTTCCAAAAGAGATTGCCTGTGCTCCGCGGGAATGGGCTGAGCGGGCGTATAATGTCCGGCACTGGACTGCCATGCCTGCCGGTGGCCATTTTGCGGCCATGGAGCAGCCTGAGTTGATGGTAAAGGATATTCGGGCGTTCTTCCGCGGTTTGCGTTAATTCCAATGGCTGACTACCACAAAATTATTCTCCACGGCTCACGCCGCTCACCTTTTGTGGAGAAGGTCTATCGGGGCCTCATGCTCAAACGACTGCCGTTTGAGATACACGAGCCCCACACGTTGCAGGATGTGCGTCGGAATAACCCCACGACGGGCAAGATGCCGGCGCTTGAACTGGATGGACAGCTGCTCTTTGATTCGACGTTTATTCTTCGCGCCCTTGACGACTACCAGCCCAGTCCGCTGTTGCTGTCAGCCGACCCGCTGCTTGCTGCGCAACAACGGTTGATTGAGGATTGGGCGGACGAGTCCTTATATTGGTATGGTCTGGCCCTGCGGTGGACGATTCCGGCTAATGCAAAACGCGCCCTCCAAACTTTTGTGTCAGCGGCTCCGCCACTTCTCCGTCCCGTAGTAAAAATCATGGCTCCGCGCATGATGCGGTCACAGATTCGTGCCCAAGGGACGGGCCGTCTACCGGCACAGACGCTTGTGCGCGAACTGGATGGACACTTGGCGGCCTTGGTCAAAATGGTCGGGCGGGGTCCCTTCTTCTTTGGCCTGGACCAGCCCAGTGTCGCCGACCTGGCAGTCTACGGACAATTGTTTTTCCTGCACGATAGCATCACGCCCGAAGGCCAGGAAACGGTTGAAAACCATCCCGCGCTGACCGAGCTGTGTCTGCGTTTGGACGTGATGACAGGCTAGGGGTAGTTCATCAGCGCTGCCCTTCGTCCGGGGTGATCTCAAAGGCGAAGGCTTCTGTATACCAGCCGATCCAGCGAAAGAGGCGGGCACGGAAATATTTGCGAAAGAAGAGCGGAAAAATATCGTCTTGAACCTGTTTCCCCTCCAGCCAGACTGCCGTTCCCTGGAGGCGGGTTGAGCCCATTTGACAGGTGACTGTAGGCGTCTGTTTCAAATTCTTCACCCACTGTGAGTCCGAGCCTCGACCGGACGAGACATAAATCTTGTCCTGGGTTGCCACAAACCAGATCTTGACCGTGCGTGGTGTACCCGTCTTTCTGCCCAAGACTGTCAGTTCAATAAGCGACTTGCGATTGAGGCCGGCAACGTCGTGAGAGTCGTTTGAGCTGGCCATAGCGTCGTCATCATTTAAGCGGAACGAAGTGTCCCTCTACACGCTGGAGGTTTCGAGGCTCGATGGTAATCGTCCGCTCCGGGGATGCGACTGTGGTGCCGATGCGCCACGCCCGGACATCATGCGCGGCTGCGATCTGCATCACGCGGTCAGCCTCTGCTTCAGCAACAACCACACAGAAGCCAATACCCATATTATAGACTTGGTACATTTCCGCGTCGGTGAGCTGCCCAATGTCCTGCAATACGGTGAAGATCGGGGGAGGGGGGGGCAGGGTGTGGATATGATAGCCAACTGCGGCCTCGGTCCGGGTGAGATTGAAGAAGCCGTCTCCGGTGATGTGGATAAGGGCTTTGAGCTGAATGTCGGCCGCAAACATGGCGGTGATTTCAGGAACATAAATGTGGGTTGGTTCAAGCAGTTCTTCTCCAACCGTGCGTCCGAGTTCTTGCAGATAGCTATCCACCTTGAGTCGGGCGTCTTTGAGCAGAACCTGTCGGGCCAAGGTCAAGCCATTACTATGGATGCCACTACTGGCAAGACCGATCAGCGTATCTCCCGGTTCGACCTCTTTGCCGATAATAACACGGTCAAGAGGAACAGTGCCGATGGCTGTGCCCGCGAGGTCCAAGCCACCGCCGTCCCGAATGCCGTGAATCATCTCCTTGAGCTGAGCAATTTCTCCGCCTAAAATATTGACTTTGGCTCGCTGTGCGCCGCGATACAGGCCTTGACCTAAGGCGTCGAGCACATCTGGCTGCAAGCTCTCGACCGCGACATAATCCACAAACGAGATCGGGGTCGCACCAACGCACAACAAGTCGTTGACGTTCATGGCGATACAGTCAATGCCAACCGTGTCGTATTTTCCCAGCAGCTCTGCCACCAGGAGTTTGGTTCCGACCCCATCCGTGGTAACGCCGATGCCGAGGTTGAGCCCGTCGAGACGAATGATATTGGCAAAATATCCAAGGGGCAGATAGGGCCGAGCAGTGGGGCTAAAGGAGAAGGTTTGTTCGACCCAAGCGCGGAGGCGATCTAAACCGGCTTCGGCCTTCGTGCTATCAACACCTGAGGCCGCATACTGTGGGTCTCTCGCTTGGTCCATAATGGTGTCTCGTTCTACCGAATCTCTCACTTGAAGGCAATCCGTCTGGCCTTGCTCTTGACTCCATACCGAGCCCGGCTCACTATGGGGAGAGTCCACGGATACGTTTTGTCAGTCCTGCAAGACTGCATGTCAGACGCCTATGTATGAAGCGTTTTACGGTTTTCAGGAAAACCCGTTTCGCCTCACCCCAGATCCACGCTATCTCTTTCTGAGCGTCAATCACCAGGAGGCCCTTGGCCATCTCCTGTTTGGGGTGAGTGAAGGCAATGGCGTGGTGGTCCTGACTGGAGAAATTGGCGCGGGGAAAACCACGCTCCTGCGTACCCTGGTGGGCGACCTGAATGCGTCCACAACGGTCGCGTATATTTTTAACCCTGCGCTTTCCGCTGTTGAGCTATTGCAGTCGATCAATGCCGACCTCGGACTCTCAGCTGACTCGACGAGCAAAAAAGATTTAACCGACGAACTGAACCATTTTCTTCTTGCCCAACAGGCTGCGGGACGACGGGTCGTTGTGATTGTCGATGAAGCCCAGAACCTGGAACCGTCGGTTTTAGAACAGCTTCGCCTTCTCTCTAACCTTGAGACAGAACAAGAAAAGCTGCTGCACATCATTCTTGCCGGGCAACCAGAGCTGCGTGAGATGCTGGCCAAGCCAGAACTTGCGCAGCTCGACCAGCGCGTGACCCTACGCTGGCATCTTGGGCCGTTACGCGCGGAAGAAGCCGCGGCCTACGTCCGACATCGGCTCTGCATCGCCGGCGATGGACGAGAAGCGCCGCTTTTTTCGCCCGCGGCTTTACGGCAGGTATACCGTTTTTCGGGCGGCATCCCCCGGCTCATCAATATCCTGTGCCACCGGGTATTATTGGTTGGATATACCCAGGAAGAGACGTACATACGGCCAAAGATGATTCGTCACGCGATCAGGGAACTGCGTCGGCATACGACTGGCGGTCCGCGTTTTCGCTGGTCGCCGGCCACCGTGTCAACCGCGCTCGTCGTCGGAGGACTCCTGCTGGTCTGGGGAATGTTTGATATTCCTTCGGCGTGGAATCAACTGGATATTTTGGCGTCACAGGAAGAAGCACAACTCCCTCCTCCATCTCTCGTACCGAAAACGCAGGAGCGCGCTCCTCAGGAAGAACAGGAAGCAACGGCGTTGTCATCCGATCCGGAGCCACAGACTGGAGACGTTGCTATTACGGCATCCTCTCCTCAGGAATTATTCCAGGCGCTCCAGCAGGACGAGATGCTGCCCAGTGCCGTGCGAGCGACACGGGAGCTTCTTGCCACGTGGCAGGGATTTCCTTTGGAAAAAACCGAGTGGCAAGGGGGCACGCTCGACTTGCCCGCAATTGCCGCCGCTCGTCAGCTTGAGTATCTGTCCGTGCGGAGTGATGTACGGCTCCTGACGCTGCTGGATCTGCCGGTGATGGTGGGTTTGGCCGTTCCCCCTTCTCAGCAGACTTCTCAGCAGATGCGCTTTGCCCTGGTCCGCCAGATAACGGATACCCATTGCCTTGTCCGGCTTGGGCGAGATTATGTCGTGCCGCTCGAAGCGATTACTCACAATTGGTTTCGAGAAGCACACGTCTTTTGGAAAAACTACGAAGAGATCAGCGTGACCTTGGCTGTGGGCAGTAACGGGCCGTCGGTCGAGAAATTGCAGACTTTGTTGGCCAAGGTCCCCACGCCGTCTCATATGGGGACCTTGCTCGTACATCAGACGGGAAAGCCGACGCAGTTTTTTGGGCTACAGACGCACGACGCAGTGGCGCAATTTCAGAAAATACAGGGCCTTGCACCCGACGGAATCGTTGGGCCGCAGACCCTTATTCTCCTGTATCATCGCCTCCCCGGGTATATGCCGCCGAGTCTGAGTCGAACAGAGGTGGTGGGGAGTCCCTTTGCTGCTCAACGTCCAATGGTCGTGCGGCAGGGAGCAAGCCATGCCAGCGCCGACCTTCCTTCTCGTGTAGAGCAGGGCAAGCACATTGAGCAATTGGAGCCAATAGGGAAGGACGCATGAGCACGATTCTCGAGGCCCTCCGAAAAATTGAAGAAGAAAGACAAGGGCAGGCTGGCGAGGTCCGGGCTCGCTTGTTGACGCGGTCCGCTCGACGTATCTCTCCTGCCCCTCCACACAGGTCTCTGCTGTGGACGGCTGGTGTGAGTTTTATTCTGGCAGGATTTACCGTAGGCGTATGGGTAGCCGGTCAGGAGGGAACACCTGCGGAAGAGAGTGGCACGCTTCTAACTCGTCTCTCAAAAGATGCTGAGACCGGATACCGCTTTCCGCCGCCGGCTGTGTCTGACAGTTTTGGAGATTCTGAGAAAACAGTCTCCGCAGGCACAGAGCCGCAAGCGCAAGAAGGACAGAAAAGAACAGGGAGTGTCACTGACCCCTTGACGCCTGAGCACCCTCTGACGCCTGAGCACCCTCTTGTCCTCTCAGAGCCGCCGCCTATTCAGGATTCACCCTTCGTCTCCTCGACCCAAATCGCTCTGCGTAAGCCGCCTGTGGACGCCGCCCCCCAGGAGTTTTCTGAGCCAAGTAGCGGGAAAGCCCGCCAACAACGGGCAGAACCTCAAAAGCGCAAAGACAGAGTACCGCACGTCTCCGAGACGGTAGGCGAGATACCGGAGAGTGTACAAGGGGAGGGGGGAAGAGAGGCGCATGGCGGAGATATGGAGGGCTACAGGCAAGAAAAATCGCTTGAGCAAGGGGAACCGGCAGGTAGGGGGGAGTCGGACGAATCGGAAGATGCCTATGCCCCCGCCCCGGCCAATTCAGCCCTCAGCTTTCTTCAGTGGTCACCCGAGTCGGCAAGACGAAAAGCCTTTGTACGGGTCGGAGGGAGTCCTTTTACCCTTGTCCACGAAGGTGATTCTGTTGGCGGCTATACGGTCGTTGAAATCCAGCAAGACGCGGTCGCGCTTCGGTCTGGTGCGACTCGCTTTCGATTACGCGTTCGCTAAAGCCTTGGTGCCTCTCTGGCGGGAACTTGTGTGGGGGAGCATCACGAGGCCGCAGCCTTTCTTGCCTTCGCCTCTCTCTTGATCTCTTTGGTCCGGCGCTTGAGTTCTTTTTCGCGACGTTTGCGGCGTCGACGGATCTCCTGATCTCTTTCTCTATGCATGGTATTGCCTCTCCTTGTCCTCTTTCCGTTTGCTCTTGCGTGTGTCCCCTCGATCTTGAAGCGGGACTGAGGAGTCGTAGTATATCCGTCTCAACACAGCCTGAAAACAGGGTACAATTCGCGCGTCGGAAAAAAAGGTGAGCTACTAGATATTGTAGACTATCCATTTTTTTGCTACAGGGAGTTGTGGATAGCCTGGAACGGGTCATATCCGCACTCAAGTCAGCGAGTGGGTGGAGGTGGTTGTGTCACAGGGAGGAACACCGCTATTTTCGATAAAAGGACTCAAGGGCGGCCCTACTTTCTTTTTCGCTGATCATGCCCCATTTGTCGATGTGGTTGCAGCGGTTGAGGAAGAATTAGTGCGGGCGAACGGTTTCTTTCGTGACTCTCCTATCGTGTTGCACTTTGGAGGGCGTACCCTACAAAAAGAAGAATGGTGGCAACTTAAAGATAGGCTCCACCGAGAAGGGTTGCTGCTGCGCTATGCGGTTTCAAACAGTCCTGTCAGCAGGGAGCTGCTGTACAAGGAAGGATTGTCCGTCCGGGAGACTATGTCGTCCGCTCGGGCGCGGAAAAACACTCAAGACATTCAAGACATTGTTCCGCCCGGAGGAGCGGGGGCATTATACCTGCGCCACGGGATGCGAGGCGGACAGAAGCAAGTTTTTGATGGAGATGTGATCCTGTGCGGGGATGTGAATCAGGGGGCGGAAATTATCGCGGGCGGGGATGTGATTGTGATAGGAACGCTCCGTGGAGTTGTTCACGCTGGCTATCCCGATAACAAAAGGACTGTGGTTGTCGCGCTGAGCCTGATGCCGTTGCAACTCAGGATTGGACCCCTGATCGCTATTCCAGAAGAAGAGCAGAACCACCGTGGCGTAATCCGCCCAGAAGTCGCCCGGATTCTGGATGACCAGATTGTGATTGAACCGTATAACGGGAAGTTATAGGAGACGCGAGCCATGAGCGGACGAGCAATTGTCGTCACCTCCGGCAAGGGTGGTGTCGGGAAAACGACGGCGACCGCGAATATCGGCCTTGGTCTTGCCAGCCATGAGCGAAAGGTCGTGATGATTGATGGGGATATCGGATTGCGCAATCTTGATCTCATCCTGGGAGTCGAAAACCGGGTCGTATATAATCTCGTTGACGTTGTGAGTGGACGCTGTCAGCCGCGGCAGGCGCTGGTCAAGGACAAACGGCTGCCGAACCTCTTTCTGATTCCGGCCTCGCAGATTGACCAAAAGGACGCGGTGAATACTGACCAGATGCGGGAGTTGTCCGCTCAGCTGAAGGAAGAATTCGATTTTGTCCTGATTGACTGCCCGGCTGGTATTGAGCAGGGTTTCCGAAACGCAGTGGCGGCGGCAGATGAAGCGATTATTATCACCACTCCGGATGTCTCTCCGGTCCGTGATGCAGACCGCGTCATTGGTCTGCTACAGGGCTCCTTGGGCGATCCTCAGCTCATTATTAATCGTATGTCCATGGACCTGGTAAAGCGGGGAGACATGCTTGACCAACAAGATGTGCTGGACATCTTGGCCGTCCGCCTCTTGGGAATTGTCCCAGAAGATGAGGCAGTACTGATTGCCGGTAATAAAGGGACCCCGGTCGTCCTGAACCTGAATGGTGGCTCGCCGTCTGGTGATGCCTACGGGCGTATCGCGCGCAGGATTCTTGGGGAAGACGTTCCGATTCCCAAGCTGAACGGCCATGGCGGTTTCGTCAAGCGGCTCGGCAAAATCTTCTTTGGGAGATAGCTCATGACGTTAATGGAACGTGTTCAACAATTTTTACATGGGAGTGGGAGCAAGACGGACGCCAAGGTACGCTTGCTCGGCATCATAGGGGATGATCGACTTGGCTTGACTGCGGAGGAGAAAGAAGAATTGAAGAAGGAGATCCTCGCTGTCATACGCAAGCACGTTGCCCGGAAGCAGGTCGCTATTGACGCCGATGGATTCACCATGGAGTTTGTTCATTATCCGCAGAAGGAAATACAGATGACAGCACCCATGCAGCGAGGTGAGAAAGCCGCAGTCAATGGGTCCGAATAGGCATTGCTGTAGCCTGGACGAAAAAGTTGGCCGATAGGAAAAGGACGGCTCCCTCCCCAATTTTGACCGCTACAAAATATACCGGGACAAGTCTTGATCCTTGACAATTGCGTCCAGCTTGTCTCGGACATAATTGGCATCAATCGGCAGCTCTTGACCGCTCAATTCCGGAGCGTCAAAGGAGAGGTCTTCGACGAGTCGTTCGACCACCGTATGGAGTCGCCGCGCTCCGATGTTCTCAGTCCGTTCATTCACTGCGGCGGCAATCTGGGCAATCTGCTCTACTGCATCAGACGTAAAATTGAGCCTGACGTCTTCTGTATCGAGTAACGCGACATACTGTGTCAGCAACGCATTTTTCGGTTCTGTCAGGATACGAACAAAGTCTTCGTGCGTCAGAGATTCCAGCTCCACGCGAATCGGGAAACGCCCCTGAAATTCCGGAATAAGGTCTGAGGGTTTGGTGGTATGAAATGCACCCGAGGCGACGAAAAGGATGTGATCGGTGCGGACCATGCCATATTTCGTGTTGACGGTACAGCCTTCGACCAGCGGCAGAAGGTCACGTTGAACACCTTGGCGAGAGACGTCGGCACCGTACGCGTTTTCTCTGCCGGCAATTTTATCGATTTCATCAATAAAGATGATGCCAGTCTGCTCGACCCGCCGAACGGCCTCTTGGACAACCGCTTCCATATCAACCAGCTTATCGGCTTCTTCGACCGTCAGAATCTCGAGCGCTTCCGGGACCTTCACGCGGCGTTTCTTGGTTTGCTTGGGCATCATAGTGGAGAACATCTCTTTGAG
Organism: Binatia bacterium; assembly: GCA_963664395.2. Taxonomy (GTDB): domain Bacteria; phylum Desulfobacterota; class Binatia; order Bin18; family Bin18; genus Bin18. Next base: position 3,319,893 of record OY761159.2, read on the forward strand.
CTGAGTCTCCATTTCTTCCATGCCCTGAGGAGCCATGACTTCGATAAAGGGGGTGGCGGAGCGGGTAATTTCAAGCTCAACCTCTCGCTCGTCCAGCTTCCCTTCGTGGAGCATGCGTCGCATTTTTTCCCGCGTACTTTGTATGGCGCTTGTTGGTCCCTCCTCACTCAGACTGGATGATGACGGAGTTGGAGGAAGCAGGAGGTCGAGCATATGCTCTTCTGCCTGGGCTTGGGCTCTGACTTGAATGCGCTCCTTTTGTTCCTGCTTGACGAGGCCGACGGCCAGTTCCGTGAGGTCCCGAACCATAGATTCGACATCGCGCCCCACGTATCCGACCTCGGTAAACTTGGAGGCCTCCACTTTAATAAACGGGGCCTGGGCCAAGCGAGCCAAGCGGCGGGCGATCTCGGTTTTCCCGACTCCGGTCGGACCGATCATCAAAATGTTTTTGGGGGCAATTTCGTCACGTAAATCTTCCGGGACTTGCTGCCGTCTCCAGCGATTCCGCAGCGCAATCGCAACGGAACGTTTGGCTTTCGCCTGGCCAATAATATACCGGTCCAGCTCAGAGACGATTTCTCGCGGGGTCATAACCTGGGGGCCGGCTGCTTCAACAAACACGGGCGCCCCGTCGACGACATCCGTCATCTTACAACTCCTCCACTACAATCTGGTCGTTAGTGTACACGCAGATAGCTCCGGCGATGCGCATGGCTTCTTCAACAATCCGTACCGCGTCCAAAGGCGTGTGGGCGACTAAGGCGCGGGCTGCTGCCAGGGCATAATTGCCGCCCGACCCGATGGCGAGAACTCCGTCGTCGGGTTCAAGCACATCTCCGCTCCCGGAGATCAGCAGGGATGACTCGTGATCGACGACAGCCAGCAGCGCTTCGAGTCGATGTAAGACCCGGTCTGCGCGCCAGTCCCGGGCAAGCTCGACTGCCGCCCGCCGTAGGTTCCCGTTATATTCTTCCAGTTTGCCTTCGAATTTTTCACATAAGGTGATGGCATCCGCAGTCCCGCCCGCAAAGCCGGCCAGAATGCGGTCCTTATACAAACGGCGTATTTTCCGTGCGGCGTGCTTGACGACGGTGTCTCCGAGGCTGACCTGCCCGTCTCCCGCCATGGCGACCTTGCCTTCGCGCCGGACGGTGAGAATAGTTGTCCCATGCATGCTTACGTTCACCGTGCGTCCTCCAACCACTGGATCATAGTCTCACTATCCATAGCATAGAGTATTGTATTGAGCTGAACTAGGCATAGAACTCCATAGTGCATTCAGAGGGTGAACGAGAGGAGGGCCAGCTCAGGCCCGCGGGTGTGCCTCGTCATACACTTGGGTCAGCCGGTCCAGATTGACATGGGTATATTTCTGTGTGCTGGAAAGGCTGGAATGTCCCAACAGTTCCTGAATCGCGCGTAAGTCCGCCCCGGCATCAAGCAAATGCGTGGCAAATGTATGGCGCAGTGCATGCGGACTGATCTTGTGGACCAGCCCGCACTGTTTGGCACGACCGGCCACAAGTCGCGCAACACTGCGGGGAGTTAAGCGCCCACCGCGTTGGTTGAGGAAAATCGGTCTGGCTTGACCTGCCGACCCGTCGAGGGACGCTGGCTGATAATTATTGCCGAGCAAGGCCGGAATCTCTGTCCGGTATTGGGAGAGGGCGTCAAGTGCCTTGCGGCCAATCGGGACAATCCGTTCCTTCTGTCCTTTCCCCTTCACCCGGAGGACTTCAAGATTGGGATCGACATCTTCCCAGTTCAGGCCGGTTAATTCACTGACCCGGAGCCCGCACGAGTAGAGCACTTCGAGTATGGCTCGGTCACGCAGCTCGGCAGGGGTATTCGGCGCGGGAGCGTCTAAAAGACGAAACATGTCGTCAACCGGGAGATAGGTAGGCAGGGGGTGGTCTTGCTTGGGCGCACTCAGGTGGAGGGTCGGGTCTTGGTCAATCACGGCTTCGCGTATTAAGAAGCGAAAAAAGCTCTTGAGCGCAGAGAGTTTTCGGCCAATCGAGCTTTTCGTATGCTGTCGATACAAGGTGGACAAAAAAGCATGAATGACGTGGGGGTTGATCTGCGTGACATCGACCTGCGCACGCTCAGCCTGCGCCGTCGGCTTTTCAACAAAAGAGAAGAATTGGTGCAGATCGCTGCAGTAGTTGCGCAGGGTATGGATAGAGACACTTTTCTCTACCTCCAAATATACGGTGTAGCGGTCAAACAACTCGCGGAGTTTTGGTGTCATTGGAATTTCAATTCAGTGTGACCAATGATATCAACAAGTCCGGCTTGAAGAAAGTGAGGAGCGGGACGGCCTGCCATGCAGAGACGAACCGCCGGATAGAAGAGAATGAGAGGAGCGAGGGCTGTTGTGCGAGTGTGCTATCAGTGCCAAAAAGAAATAGGCCTCGAAGAGCCCATTGGGCGACGCAACACGTGCACGGGCTGCGGGGCGGCTGTGCGCTGTTGTTTCAACTGTGCCTTTTATGACGTATCTGCCGCTGCTGCGTGCCGTGAACCAAATGCGGACCTCGTCCAGCATAAAGACGCTGCAAATTTTTGTGACTTCTTTGCGCTCAAGAATTTACAGACGAGCCCGGCGCGTCCAGCCGGAGGAGATGCGCGTACGCAATTGGACGCCTTATTCAAAAAGAAGTCCTGATGTCGTTCTTGCCATGACTGTTTTTCGTTTCCCAGTGGCGCATCTTGGCGTTTTCTGGCTTCTGCTGCTGAGTACCTGCCAGCCTGATCCCAACACGGCCCAAGGGACGGCTGAACTCTTTCTTGACGCGCATTATGTACAAATTGACTTACACACCGCCAAAGCCTATTGCGCCGGCTTTGCCCGTAACCGGGTAGAGGAAGAAATTCGACTGACCGCGGGCCTGTCTATTGACGCAACAACCCGGCAGCCGCGTATGTACTATGAACTGCTTGAAGAAACATCACGCGGCGAATCGAGTGTGTCTTTCCTGTACAAGGCAGACTTTGACGTTGACGGCGCCGGACGGTTTACAAAGAATATTTTGTTGACCCTGCGCAATCATGCCGCGGGCTGGCGGGTGGTGAACTACCGTGAGTATGACTAAGAACTCCCACGGTTGACAGGCGGAGACCAGGGGCAAAGGATAGTGAAGAGGTGACAAAGAAGGAGAGGCAGAACAATACAACCCAGCAAGGGTGGGAAAGGAGGAAGCCATATGCAGGACAAAACCTATGTTATCACCGAGATCGTCGGCACCTCGGAGCAGTCAATCTCAGCTGCGGTGAGCAGCGCGATTGAGCGGGCCAACAAGACGCTCAAGGCACTCGACTGGTTTGAGGTCAAGGCCCTACGCGGGACAGTTGTGGACGGCAAAGTCGGGCAGTATCAGGTCACGCTTGATGTGGGCTTTCGCTATTTGAGCGATGAAGAAATGAAAGCCTGGGCAGAAGGGTAAGCCATAAACGAACACTGGGCATAGGGACGGAAGGTGAGGAGCCATGTCAGACAAAACGTATAAGTTAATCGAATTGGTTGGCGTATCGGAAAATTCGATTGAAGAAGCAATCCAGAATGCAGTAGCCCGGGCAAATCAAACCCTCAAGAATTTAGATTGGTTTGAGGTTATCGAAGCCCGCGGCATGATTCAGGATGGCACAGTCAATCAGTTCCAGGTCAAGATCAAGGTTGGTTTTCGGCTGGATATATAGGGCGGGAAGGGCGCGATGTGCGCGAAAAGGACAATCTGAGCCGCCTGGGCTTTTTTTGTCAGGGGAAGCGGGAAAACTTCTTCCCCTGCCCCGTACAAGGCGCTATACACGAGTCGATCGAATCCGTGGGCGTAATGGTAACTGTGAGGAGTAGTATTATAGAAGGAGATGCATGATGGCGTTACACATTGGTGAGGAGGCTCCCAATTTTACGGCGGAGACAACAGAAGGAACGATCAATTTTCATGAGTGGGTCGGGGACGGCTGGGCCATCCTTTTTTCACACCCCAAGGATTTTACTCCGGTGTGTACGACCGAGCTTGGCTATATGGCCGGCCTCAAGCCGGAATTTGAAAGGCGCAACTGTAAGATCATGGGTCTGAGCATTGACCCTGTATCCGACCACACGGCATGGGTCAAGGATATTGAAGAGACGCAGGGGCATAGCGTGACGTATCCGTTGATTGGCGATACGGACCTCGCCGTTGCCAAGCTGTACGACATGATCCATCCGAACGCGAGCGGGACTGCCAAGGGACGGACTGCGGTAGACAATGCAACCGTCCGCTCAGTCTTTATCGTTGGTCCGGATAAGAAGATCAAGCTCATGATTACCTATCCGATGAGCACCGGGCGGAACTTCGACGAGGTCCTCCGGGTGTTGGATTCCTGTCAATTGACAGCGCAACACAAAGTCGCCACCCCGGTGAACTGGAAACAGGGGGAGGACGTGATTATTGTTCCTGCGGTTTCGGACGACGAAGCCAAGGAAAAATTCCCCGGCGGTTGGAAAACGCTAAAGCCGTATCTGCGGATCGTACCGCAGCCGCAATAAGGCTGGTCGTGCGAGAAGTGAGACAGGGGGGCCGCTGAGAAGCGGCCCCCCTGTTTTTGTACGCGACTAATACGTTTTCAAAATTCGGCCGTGTGGCAGATGCGCGTTAAAGGTGCTTCCTGGGTGACGAAGAGATTCGGCAGATAGGTCATGGGCCGGCCTTTCCAGGGGCACGCCAGATCCGGAATCGCCTCATTGTACGGACCAAAGGTTGAGAAGTGGTATTTGGCAATAATGATACTGGCGGTCGCCGGCTCAATATTGCCCTCCTGATGTGTTTGATGGCGGCATGGTGACTACGAGTCCATGCCGTAGCACTTCAGCACGTTCTTGCCCAATATACCTGCTCGGGCCGACTCTGACATCAGATTCGTCAGCGCAATCAAATTGGGAATATATTCGGGTGGATGATCGGCATGCGGAAAATCGCTTGCCCAGAAAAACCGATCTTCTCCAACAAAGGGGATCACCCCGGCGAGTGCACGTTCATCCGGGTCGCCCGAGATCCAGCACTGTCTGCGGAAATATTCGCTGGGTTTGTCTTTCAGCCGCACACTCTTGCCGAGCGGCGAATCGTAAACTGCATCCATGCGTTCCAGCCAGTAACCGATCCAGCCCGCGCCAACTTCCAGGACGATGACTTTGAGATTCGGGAATTTGTCGAACACACCATACTGAAAGAGTGAGACAAACCCGCCTCGAATGGCATCACCCCCAGAGATGTTTTGGTAAAACGCAGTCGAAAAACTGGTCATCCGGCCAAAGCGGGTTGAGGCCGCCCAGTGTGGTTCAAACGACGGGTGAATGCCAAACGGCAGGGCTAACTCTTGGGCCGCAGCAAACACCCGGTCATGATCGGGATGGCCATGCGCTTTTCGGCTCCAGATATACGGAGCCACAAAGAAGCCTTTCATGCCGTCCTTGGCTGCCCGGCGCAGCTCTTCTTCAGCAAGCTCGGGGATGCCAATGGGGATATGCGCAATGGGAATCAGGCGTCCGTCCGAATCCGAGCAAAAGTCCACCAGCCAACGATTATACGCCCGGGCATAGGCCATCGACAGTTCGAGGTCTTCACATTCCGGTTCCCATAACAGGCCAACAGTGGGGTAGAGAAACACCTTCTCAATATTCTCGATGTCCAAGCGTTTCAACCGCTCTTTCGGGTCCATAGAGCCAAACGAGGCATTATCAACATAGCCAGAGCCGGTCGGCTCGCGTTTATACTCAATGCCCCCAAGCCGGTCCATCACGCCCAGCCCCGAAGGTGCGCCCTTGCGGGTCATTTTGGACGGTTGGCCGTTGACCTCAAGATACTCCAGGCCGGCGTCGTCTTTACGAATACGCACGGCGCGGTCGCGGTATTTGGGTTCCAGATATTGCTCCCAGAGATCAGGCGCTTCGAGTATATGACCGTCCGCATCGATCACACCTGACATGGGGAGACTGGGTAATGCTTCAGGGCCGGGCATACGCATTCTCCTTCTTGAGCAGTCGACCGGAGCATACCACTGAGCCTGGGCAGTGCAAGCGAAGTCCGGGCGTACTCTCCGCCTCAGAGCTTCGGGCGCCACTTGCGCAGCAGCTCCTCTCCTTCCTCAATCTGCTCCGGCTTCATAAGCTCAACAATATAACCACGTACTTTGAGTACGTCATTCTTGTGCTCGCCTGAGGCATTCGTGGCTGCCAGATTGATCCAGAGATAGGCTTGGCCATAGTCCTGCGGCGCACCCTGGCCCCTGGCGTACCGAAGCGCCAGATTATACTGCGCCTGGGCATCACCCTGATTGGCCGCCCGGCGATACCAGTTCGCCGCTTGGGTGTCGTTTTGTTCGACCCCTTGCCCGGTCGCATACATGAATCCCAGATTTATCTGGGCCTGGGCATGGCCCTGCTCGGCGGCTTTGCGGTACCATGCGGCGGCCTCAGCAGCATCTTGGGTCGCGCCCAGGCCAGCGCGATACATGAGCCCTAAGTTCCACTGCGCATCGGCATAGCCCTGCTCGGCGGCTTTGCGATACCAGGTGGCGGCCTCCGCGGCATCTTGGGTCACGCCCTGGCCAGTCTGGTAATGGAGCCCCATAAAATACAGTGACCGCGGGTGCCCCCGCTCGGCGGCTGTGCGATGCCATTCCATCGCTTGGGTGGCATCCTGTGCAACGCTCTGGCCCAGGCCGTAGAGCACTCCCAGTTTTGCCTGGGCCAGCAGGACTCCACGCTCGGCCGCTTGGGTGAGTTGGGCGGGCGTCATGCGCGCGATCAGATTAGCGCGTGCACCGGCGTACTTTGCGGCCGTTGCTTTGGCGGCACTGAACGAATCACGATCGCCTTTATAGACAGCCTGTGTCGCAGCCGTATCAGCTGCCTGGTTAATCAAAAACAGGGCCTGAACGTCATCTTTCTCAATCCCTTTCCCCGACGAATACAGAATACCCAGATCATACTGGGCAGTGACGTGGCCCTGATCTACCGCTTTACGGTACCATGCTATTGCCGTGTCCAGGTCCTCTGGGACGCCCAGGCCGTTCGCATATATGGCTCCTAGGTTCCACTGCGCTGTCACATGGCCTTGCTCGGCGGCTTTGCGGTACCAGGTTCTCGCGGCGGTATAATCGAGTTGAAGGCCATAGCCATTATCGTACAGGAACGCGAGGTCATACTGTGCATCCACATCACCGGCCTCAGCCCGCTCGCGCAACTCGGCATTCCTGTCGGTTTGCGCGTGGGGTGCAGCACCATTGAGCAAGACAACACTAACTAGTAACCATTGTAAAATCGTCCTCATACAATTTTCCTAGCGCATTCTCGCACAAATGAGAAGTGGAGGAGTCATGAGGGTGTGAGTGGCGTGTCGTATATGGAGGGCCATAGCATCACAGCGAGGCTAGATGGTCCGTCTCAAGCGACGTTATGTTAGGTATCTTTTTTTACTGTGGTAAATTGACGACAGCCGCACATACTGATGCGACATCTCCCAGTCCAGGCGCGTTCGTGCATCAGCGCAGGGTGGCCACAGGCGCACAGCGAGACCCCCATAACCGGGGGGCGTGGCGTGCCTTCGAGTTTCGCCCATTGCCGTTCCAAATCCCGCCGAATCTCTTCATCCCGCGTCATTGCCGTACGCTCTCCTTCAGGCATGTATCGAGGCTACCCTGCTGGCTTCGGCTGCTCAAGAGGATCTCGTGTGGAGTGCATCTATCCAGTCAGGTAAGGGTTGATCTGGCATGTCAGCGCTCTCGGGTAAGAGTTCAAGCACATCCAGCGACATCCGGTAGCGAATGCGTCCGCGCCACAAATACGGTGTTTTTACAGAGTTGCTGACCATGCCACCGTGGAGGGCCGGGCAGACACCCTGAGGGGGCGTGGCTTCCACCCATAACTCTGCCCCACGATTCTGACGAACCCAGGCGTGCGAGTCCGGGTGGATATTGTCCCAACTCTCCGGCTCCACAAGCCGGGCTTTTTGGCAATGCATAGCTCTCCCCGGTGTTCCTGCTCCCGTAAAGAGCAGACCCCGCAACGTGATACGGTCATCTGGCTGAAGCCTGACCGGCTCAGGTGACGTGCGGGCCTTGTGTCGAATGGTGTCAATTGCATACCAGATCCACTATACACGAGCTGTGACGAAACGCCTCGGGAGGAAGTGATATGGACACCTTTCAATATGAAACCGTTCTGAGCAGGCTGGGCGACAGTGGGGTGCGCACCATCGCTCTGAACCGGCCGGAGCGCCTCAACGCCATGAACCAGCAGCTCATGGTCGATATTGCTCGCGCCTTTGACGAAGCCAATGCTGATCCGGAGACCCGCGCCATCATCTTTACCGGTCAGGGCCGCGCCTTTTGCGCTGGCGATGACCGTAAGGCACATCGTCAGCCGGCAAACGAAGCGCAGGCCAGAGAGGCCGTGGACGCGGTCCAGCGGGCGACCCTGGCGATTGTCTTTGGCGGGAAGCCGGTGGTGGGAGCCATCAACGGCTGGGCAGTCGGGGGTGGGTTTGAGTTGGCGCTCAACTGTGATTTTCCGATCTGGGCGGAAAGCGCTAGAGGGTTTTTCCCCGAAGTGTCGCTCAACGCCTTTGTGACGGGGGCCGTCTCCTCGCTTTTACCAGCCCTGGTCGGGCTGAACAAAGCCCGAGAAATGCTCTTTCTGGGCGAGCAGTATGACGCCCGCACCCTGCTGGACCTGGGCGTTGCGTGGCGCGTGGTCGGCGATGATCGTCTGCTTGCCGAGGCGCACAGTGTGGCGGAGAAACTGAGTAGCCTGCCGTCTCTTGCCGTCCGAGCGATGAAGCGCGTGCTCAATCAGTGCGCGGCCAGCGATATCCACACCGCACTGCGACTTGAAACAGAGGCGACGGTTGCAAGTTTTCTCGACCCGGAAACAACCGAACGACTCACGAATTTCTAGCCTGGTACACGGTAACAGCACGCGGCTCGACTATCCCTAGTCCTTTGCCTTCTCAGGGTTTGGTACCATCTTGCCATGACCGGGGATAATCCAGTCCGCGCGCTGTAAAACCTTTGCTCGACTCGTATTGAGCGCCTCTTGGTCCCAGGTCAGCGGGGCGTCTCCGGGGGTGATGTCGGGGAATGCCCAGGTATGTGTCAGGACGTAGGTCCCTTGGGCCGTCTCAACGACCAGCGACGCATCCTCTTCGGTATGTCCTGGGGTTTGCAGCACACGTATGCCGGGCGCAATGGCATACGCATCGCCATGATCTTCCCACAGGTCGCCGGTATACGTCGCCCAAAAATCGACCAGTTGGGCGTTGGGGAAGAGGGCAATATTCACGGTATGGTCGGGATGGTGATGGCTGATAAAGATATGGGTGACGTCCTCAGCGGAGACACCTTCTTTTTTCAGCGCGTCAAGAATGAGAGCCCGTTCTGCAACCATGCCGGGATCGGCGACCAGCGTGACACCCGCGCCTCGGACCAGGGCAACCGTCCCCGCCACATGTCTGGCGCCGTCATCAGTCACACCGGGCATGGGCTGTCGCCCTTCTATCGGCTTGACATAGCCTTCAAGCAGAACGGTGACGGTGTTCGTGTTTGGTGTTTCCTGTCCCTGTATTCCGAGGGGCGTACAAATAAACGCCACTCCCATGAGTCCAACCAGGGCAACGAATCGGCATCTTTTGGTGTGCAGCATATCTCCCTCCTGCTTGTTCCCTGACATAGCACTCCGGTCTGTGGGGAACCAGTCGTCTCGTTTCTCGCTTTTTTTACTCGGTGTGGCTATTATCACTGGCATTGGGATGGTGGTGAGTATAACGCCTTGGGCAGACACATACTGGAGACGCAAATGAGTGATCTATCCTCTGACGAGATCTTACGCCTGACTCGTGAGTACGGCCTGTACGAATGGGCCGCGCAGAAGGCGGTGAATCCAATCAGCGTTGACCATGCCAAGGGCGTCTACTTCTGGACGGTCGACGGCAAACGCTTTCTCGACTTCAACTCCCAGCTCATGTGCGTCAATATCGGCCACGGGGATGAGCGCGTCCTGACTGCCATTCGGGAGCAAGCTGAGAAGCTGACCTATGTGATGCCGCATATCACGACCGAGCCGCGTGCCAGGCTGCATCAACTCCTGGCCGAGGTCAGCCCCGGTGCCCTCAAACGCTCCTTTTTGACGCTCAGCGGAGCGGAGGCCAATGAACACGCCGTTAGGATCGCCCGCTTGGTCACGCAGCGTCAGAAAATTCTTGTCCGCTACCGTTCCTATCACGGCGCGACAGCCGGAGCCGGAACGCTGACTGGAGAGCCGCGCCGCTGGGGAGCCGAACCAGGCATCCCCGGTGTTGTGCGGGCCATGGACCCCTACCGCTATCGGTGCCGCTGGTGTCAGGAGCAGCCAGCTTGTAACCTCAACTGCTTGAATCATGTTGAAGATGTCATCCAGTTTGAGGGCGCGCACACGATTGCCGCCGTGCTGATTGAGACCGTGACCGGAACGAACGGCGTGATCATTCCACCCGACGGCTATCTGCCGGGGCTGCGCACCTTGTGCGATAAATATGGCATCCTGCTGATCGCCGATGAGGTCATGAGCGGCTTTGGCCGGACGGGGGAGTGGTTTGCAGTCAATCACTGGGATGTCGTGCCTGACATCATGACGCTGGCAAAGGGCTTAACGAGCGCCTATCTGCCGCTTGGCGCCATTATGGTAAACGACGAAATCGCGGCCCATTTTGAAGACAACGTCCTGTACGCCGGGTTGACCTATGGGGCGCATCCGGTCTCCTGTGCAGCCGCGATTGCCACCATTAAGGTCTACCAGGAAGACGGTTTGATCGAGAATGCCAAAAAGATGGGTACGGTCCTGGCTCAAGAGATGGAACGCTTACAGCACAAGCATCCCTCAGTCGGAGAGACCCGTTCCATTGGCCTGTTTGGCCTGTTCGAACTTGTCAAAAACCGTCAGACGCGCGAGCCTCTGGCCCCCTTTAACGCCACGCCTGCCGAGATGGGTCCTATGGCTCAGCTCGGCGCATTTTTTCGAGACAACGGTCTCTTTACCCTGGTCCGCTGGAACACCTTTTTTGTGAATCCGCCGCTGTGTATTACCGAGGCACAGCTCCGCGAGGGATTGGCTATTATTGACCAGGCGCTCGACATTACCGACGCGGCCGTTTTGTCCTGACGGCTCTTTTCGGGAGCAGGCGCGTATCAACATCAACCGTAATGTCCAGAGTATGCCGGACCTGACCGCCTGCTGGAGTGCGATATTTTGGCATCTTGGCCATGAGACTGGGAACTCCTCTAGTGGGGTTGGTATTGTCCTACTGCCCTGCGGCGATATACCCTTCTGCACTGATTGCAGCCTAAGCGAAAGGTGGGGGTACACGGTATGAGAGTAATGACGAGGAGGGCGCTGATCCGCTCCGGTCTGAGCTGCTGCTTGACCGCCCCCTGGTTGGAGCCTCTGATGGCGCTCGCCAACACAGACGCCAGCCAGTCTGCGCCGCAGACGGCATCCGGCTTGACCGACACTGAGATTATTCTCGGCATGTCCGCAGCATTCTCCGGCCCGTCCCGAGGTTTGGGCGTCGAACTGCATCGAGGCGCCAGCGCGTACTTCGCACACGTCAATGAGCAAGGGGGTATCGCGGGCCGCAACGTCATTCTCAAAACGTATGACGATGGCTACCAACCCGACCCTTCCATCAAGAACACCCTGAAGCTGATACGGCAAGACCGGGTGTTTCTGCTATTCGGTTACGTTGGAACGCCGACGGTCACGCGCGTACTTCCCATGCTCAAGAAGTTCCAGGACAGAAACATCTTTTTGTTTTTTCCCTTCACTGGTGCCCAGCCGCAGCGGGAACCTCCGTATGGAGACTTCGCGTTTAATCTGCGTTCCTCCTATCGCCAGGAAACCGCGGGTCTCGTCGACAATTTCGTTCGCATCAACCGAAGACGCCTCGCCGTGTTCTATCAAGCGGATGCCTATGGACGCAGTGGCTGGGCGGGTGTCAGACGCGCCCTGAAGAGGCACGGGGAACGGATTGCGGGCGAGGCGACGTACCGCCGCGGCGAAAGGTTCACCGGAAGCATGCGCAAACAGGTCGAAATACTGAAGGCGTCAAAGCCCGAAGCGGTGATCTGTATCGGCTCCTATGCGGCCTGCGCGGCCTTTATACGCGACGCCGTAGACCTCGGCCTGCACGTGCCGATTGCCAACCTGTCCTTTGTTGGCAGCGAAGACCTTTTGAAACTTCTCACTTTCTGGGCGCTTACTGAGAGGCATGGCGACAGCGAAGCGTATACGCGACTGCTCGTAAACTCCCAGGTGGTCCCGAGTTACGAAGAAGCCTCCATGCCAGCTGTCAAAGAGTATCGTACATTGATCCGACGCTACAACCCGCAGCCGCCTATAGAACTGTTGAAAGAGGCCTACCTGTCCTCTGAGTTCAGCTTCGTCAGCCTCGAGGGATTTATCAACGCCAAGTTAATGGTTGAAATTCTGCGCCGTCTTGGCGACAAGCCGGAACGGAGCCAGCTCGAGCGCGCAGTCTTCACCGTCCAGGATTTCGATCTGGGCATCGGCGAACGGGTCTCCTTTAGTCCCGGTCGCCGACAGGGTCTACAGCAAGTCTACTACACCGTTGTTGATAAAGGCCGTTTTGCCACTCTGGACAATTGGGAAGATAGGTTTGCATAACATGAAAGTACAAAAGCTTTTTCAGAAAACATTATTCGGCGTTTTCTCGCTGTTCGGTGTGATTAGCCTGTCAACCTCCGTTCTGTGCGTCTATACGGTCGATACGCACTTGTCAGAGGAATACGAGAGCAATAGCAAGGATATCGCCAAGACCCTGGCTGATGCCAGTGTGGACATTCTCTTGAATCGGGACCTGGCGGCTCTGCAATCGCTCATCGATCAATTTGTCGAAATTCGGAGCATACGATACATCTATATTACGGACGAAGCCGGCGATTTTATCGCCCACACTTTTGTCCCCGGAATTCCCGAAGAAATTCGAACGGGGGACCGGAACAACACGGCGCCTGTGGAGCGCCGCCTGCCCGGGATGGGCGATTTCGTGGAGGTTGGCAGTCCGATTCTGGCCGGCGTTGCGGGCACCGTTCATGTCGGCATGGACACCGGTCTGATTGCGCTGAAGATTCAAAGAGCAATCGGTCGACAGATCTACCTCATCTCCATTATACTTGTGGTTGGCGTCCTGGCCGCCATCTGGTTCGTCAACCTTGCGGCGAAGCCCCTGGGCGACCTCCTCGCGTATGCCGTGGGTCTCGCACGTCACCAGGAAGACCGACCGGATGAAAAGCTTCTGGCACGTGACGATGAGGTTGGACAACTGGCCCGACTCTTCTTCTATTTTGCAGAGTTCGTGGATGCCGAAGGGGGACGGCGCGTACCGCCCGGAAGCGATAGTTAGTTCTTAACTCCGGAGGATTTCCACAGAATGTCCAGGCATATGGGCATGGCTCGTCGGATCAAGACGAAGTCCTGCGAGCGGTTGAGGCTGAGTGGCGATTGAGGGCTCTTGGAAATGGCGAAACAACAAAGAATCCCTATTCCGCGTACGATTATCGTACTGTTATGCACCCTCCTGCAGATTTGCTTCGGGACCGTGTATGCGTGGAGTTTCTTTCAAACGCTTCTGGTCAGACAGCTCGGTTGGTCGTTCACGGAAACGGCCTGGGCCTTCAGCCTCGCGATCTTTTCGCTGGGTACCTCCGCGGCCTGGGCCGGCGCTATGCTGCCACGGTTCGGACCGCGCAGATTGGCGCTGGCCGGGAGCGTCATGTTTTCGGGCGGCTATGTGATCGCCAGTCTCGCGCTTCACCTGAACTTTGTTGAGCTCTTTTATCTCGGCTACGGTGTGATCGGCGGGGCGGGAATCGGGCTTGGCTACGTGACGCCGGTCGCAACCGCGGCGAAGTGGTTTCCAGACCACAAGGGGTTGGTGACCGGGATCGTCGTGATGGGTTTCGGCGTGGGCGCGTTTCTTTTGAGCAAAGTGCTGGCGCCGCTGCTCGTGCTGTGGGCGGATGGTGACCTGCCGCTCGTCTTCTTGTGGCTCGGGATTGTATTTGCCTGTATTTTACTGCCTGCCAGCTTTGCGTTAAGCGATCCCCCGACCTCTGCTGTGCCTGCGGCCGCAAGTCAGCAGAGCGACGACTCCGACTCTGTCGTGCCCTACCTCCGGTCTCCTGGGTTCATCCTCATGTGGACCGTCTTTTTTTTCAACATCGTCGCGGGGATATCCGTTATCAGCTTTCAGTCGGAACTCCTGCAGGAAGTGTGGGGACTGGCCGACCCGTCGTTGGAGCCGGCGACGCTCGTCGAGTATGGGGCGACACTGATCGCCGTCAGTTCGCTGTGCAACGGCGCGGGGCGGCTGTTCTGGGGGTTACTATCGGACCGTATTGGGCGCGTCAGGGTTTTCAGAATTCTGCTCGCCAGTCAGATGATCGTTTTCGGTATTTTGATGACAGAACGTAATCCCTGGATATTTTCGGCGCTCGTGTGTTATGTCCTCTTATGCTTCGGAGGCGGCTTTGCCACCATGCCCTCTTTCGTTCTCGATGTTTTTGGCGCGAAAAAGATGTCCACGATTTACGGGGCCATTCTGACGGCCTGGGCCGCGGCGGGGATCTTCGGCCCGCTCTATGTGGGGCATTTGAAAGACCAATATCCCGACCGGGCTGTCATGTATTGCTTTTTGATCGGGATTCTGATGCTTGGCCTTGGCTATGTATTCTCTTATTTGTTGAACGACGACCGCATTCGCCTGCATCGCCCGACATTGGAAAGTACGCTGCGTCAGTATGGCATTTCGCCTCCTCGGCGCGTCTGATTCCCGCTCCCCCTACGTCTCTCCAGGGCGTCCTTCTGCTGGCGCTTTTTTTACCCGTACAGTACACTGGGCGTATGCTGTATGCTTGTTCACCTGACGATGGTTTTGACGACGAGGATGATGAGGACGAACGCTGTCCGTGCTCTATCCTCATTCGATGGCCCCGCCCACACGCCGTGAGGCCATTACAACCAAAATAATCGAGAGGCCTGCGGCCCGCCCGCTTGAGTCTGAATCAAACAAAGAGAGCCTCAGGCTTGCCTTTCCAGCCTGTTCTCTCTATAGGGATGCAAGGAATTTGACCCATACGCCGGGACTATGACCGCACGTGTGGCTGTGTCATAGAGACGTGCCTGCGCACATAAAGGAGAGACGCCATGGCTGAGTTTGATGTGCATATTAAAGGGGGAACGGTTGTTGACGGGACCCGCGTCCCGCGCTTTCAGGCTGATGTCTGGATTAAAGATGGAAAAATCGCCCAACTCGGCGGTCGGACGCCTGGCAGTGCGCACAAGGTCATTGATGCCGACGGGCTGATTGTTGCGCCTGGGTTTGTTGACCTGCATACCCATTATGACGCTCAGATTCGCTGGGACCCCTGGTGCACGATTTCCGGCTGGCACGGCGTGACCTCGGTTGTTCTTGGCAACTGCGGCTTTGGCTTTGCCCCGGTCAAACCCGATTTTCGGGAACGGTCCATGCTTACCATGACGCGCACGGAAGCTATCCCGTATGATTCCATGAAAGAGGGCATGACCTGGGACTGGGAAACCATCCCTGAATATCTGGACTCGCTTGCCCGCTCGGCCAAAGGCGTCAACTGTATCCAGTATATGCCCACTGCGTCGTTAATGACCTATGTGATGGGACTGGAGGCCGCCAAGTCCCGCACCGCCACGGATGCCGAAAAGAAAGAGATGCAGCGGCTCTTGCACGAAGGCATGGATGCCGGACTGTGCGGCTTCTCGATTCAACGGCTTGGCCCCGACTCAACGCAAGCTGATTATGATGGCTCCCCCATGGTGACAGACATCATGGCGGACGAGGACATTCTGAGCCTGGCCGAAGTCCTGCGGGGGCGAGACGAGGGATGTATCCAAATCACCCAGTCAACCGGGCATATTAAGGCCGACCTTGCCTTTTTGGAAAAACTGGCGGAAACCGCCCGACGGCCCATTCTGCACAACGTCATTGTCGCGGCCCGCAAGGACCCGAAGATCCACCGCCGGAGTTTGGACTGGCTGGAGCGCTGCCAGGAGAAGAACCTGCCGATCTATGGCCAGACCGGAACGCATCGGACGGGCTTTGCGTTTACGCTCGAACACTGGAATCTGTACGACGCGAGTCCTGCCTGGCGTGAGCTGACGACCGGAACGAAGACCGACAAGCTGGCCAAGATGAAAAACCCGGCCCTGCGCGCAGCAGTCAAGCGCGAGACCGAAGAAGCGGACCGTAAGCTGCAAGTGATCCAGGCGGGTGTTGGCGGTCCGATTCAAAGACTGATCGTCCAGACGGCCAACAATCAAACCGAGCTGGAACACTATGTGGGTAAATCTGTCGGTCAGATTGCAGAAGAAGAGGGGAAAGACCCCATCGACGTCATGCTCGACCTGTCGCTTGCCGGTGATCTGAATGTCGAATTCCTTGGACCGGACCGTGGTTTTAATGCCGAGCATACGGCCGAGATGATCAACGATTCGTACTTTACCGTTCCGGGAGCCTCAGACGGTGGTGCGCATACCAAGTTCTTCACGGGTGGCGCTTTTACGACCGACTTCCTGCGTTGGTTAGTCCGGGATGAACACCTGATTAGCTTGGAAGAAGCCCATTACCGACTCTCTGCGCTTCCTGCTCATGCGGCCGGCTTCCGTGATCGTGGGGTGTTGCGTGAAGGCGCGGCAGCCGATGTGGTGGTTTACAATCTGGATGAATTGGACATCGAGCCGAATTGGATTGGTGAGATCGTGCATGACTTTCCCGGGAATGAATGGCGCCGGATTCAGCGGGCCAAAGGCTACCACGCGATCCTGGTGAACGGGGTCCAAACGTTCGAGGATGGCGAGTGTACCGGGGAAACACCGGGCCAGTTGCTGCGCAACGGGAGAGGCTAAGAACAGTGTTCACCCGGGTTGATTCAAGGGCGGCCGAGTGGCCGCCCTTTTTATTCCCGCTCTTCATACGGGATAGCATTCCATTAAAGATTCGGCTCCGCAAAGATTCGGCTCCGCTGGAGCATGCGTCGTTCCGGTATCGAAGAGACCTCAGAGCTAGAGACCGGGCGGGGAGAGCCTCTCTGGGCTGACGCTATTCAGCTGGTCCTCTCCCTGGTATACTTCACTGCCCACGTTCACGAGAAGGATGTGGAGATGATTGAGAGATGATGCGATGAGTCAGCTTCCCGCAGTTGTTCGCATAGGTTTCAAACCCGCCTCTACGCTGTCCCCCGCCCGCTCTCACTTCCTGTGCCCGGCCTGTTTCTGGGTCGGTCTGCCGCAGCCTCGTACGCCCGGTTCGCTCGTCATTGAAAGCCTCTTGTGGGGACTCGGAGTGACAAGCAGCATGGGGCTGCTGCTGTGGGCGGGACAGCTCTCTCTGGTCCCGGTTGCACTGCCGTGTCTCCCTGGTCTGGGTTACTCAGTGTGGAGACGCTATCGCCGTCCGGCAGCCTGTCCTCGGTGCGGTATGCATTCGCTGCTGCCTGAAGAGGCGGTGTATCCCCCGGCCTGCTCTCATTTTCTTTTTAGTACGGAGCCGCGGCGTACGCCAGATGAAAACTATGAGCGGGCGTCCGCTGGCAACGCCCCTCCTCCAATCGCAGCTCTTGAGTCATCATCAAAGGTCCGTTGAACACGGGCACCAAGACAGGAGTCATATCCATGAGCCCAGGTGAGGTGATCTGCGACTACAAGGGAAAATATACCTCGCTCAAAGTCCTTCCTTTTGAAGACGCCAGCCGGGAAGTCTCCCTTGAAGGAACATTGGTGTCCGAGTATCAGGGCCGATTGAGTGGCACTGAAGTCGGAACGGTATACTGGCGCCAGGCGTCCGATGGAACAGCGACCCTTGAAGGCGAAGGCGACTTCTCCGAAGCCGTCGGGCAGTTCTACGCCTGACGCGGCCACGGGGTACAGGAGTACGCGCCGACGCCGAGCACCCCTCACAATGAAAAGAGGATATTATGTGGACCAGGGTCACACAGACAACCAAGGACGTGACCGCTTATCAGTTCCGTCGGTGCAGTGTCGGTCTCGGACAAGAGCCGAATCGGCATGTCCCGAGTACGAGGCTGTGACGCACTTGATCCGGCTGTATAAGCCGCCTCAGCACCGTCGTCTTTTGCGTGCTATTGCCTTTGATCTCGACAGCACGCTCACGCGGCCCTATCTGGACTTCACGCGCCTCAGAGCCCAACTTGGCCTGCCTGAGGGCGATATCCTGCAATGGGCGGACTCTCTCCCGCCGCGCCCACGGGCTGAAGCCTTTGCCACGATTGAGGCCTTTGAACAAGACGGAGTTGAGAATGTCGCCTGGAACGACGGCGCACCGGAAACGTTAGCGGCTGTCCAAGCGTGCGGCCTGCCTGTGGCCATTATTACCCGGAACAGCCGGACTTCGCTCAAAGCCGTCTGTGCGCACTTGGACATACGCGTAGACGTCCTCATTGCCCGAGAGGACGCAGCTCCCAAGCCGGACCCGGCCTGCGTACAGCTGGCGAGCGCACGCCTCGGTGTTCGCGTAGAGACGCTGCTCATGGTGGGAGACTTTCGGCACGATACTGAGGCTGGACGCGCGGCTGGCGCCATGACGGTCCTCCTGACCAATGGCAAAACGCCAACCTGGCCGGTTGAGGCCGACCTGGCGATTACCCGTCTGCCTGAGCTATTGTCCTATCTGGAATCTGTGACACAAACATAAAGAAGGAGGACACCCATGGAATTTGCCATTGCTTATCCGGCGAAACTGGACGCGTGGAAAGATCTCGTTGTTGCCGAGGACAACGGATTCAGCCATGCCTGGCTGTACGATTCCCAGATGCTCTACAGCGATGTGTATGCGTGCCTGGCACTTGCCGCGGAGCACACCAAGGCCATGACGTTGGGAACAGGAGTCGCGATCCCGAGCAATCGCATCGCCCCAGTCACCGCCCACTCCATTGCCACTATTAACCAACTCGCGCCAGGGCGCGTCATTCTTGGCCTGGGGACGGGGTTTACCGGACGGAATACCATGGGTCTCCCGCCTGTCTCTCTGAAAAGCATCCGGCACTATATTGAGCAATGTCGGGCGTTGCTCAAAGGAGAAGACGTTCTCTTTCAAGACAATGAAGGGGATGGTTCACGCGAACGCTGGATTCGTTTTCTGCACCAAGACCACGGCTATATCAATTTGAAAGACCCCATTCCGATTCATTTTGCGGCCAACGGTCCCAAGGCGTTAGAGCTGACAGGCGAGATTACGGACGGCTGGATTACGACCATTTCCACCCCTGAGACCTTGCGCAAAAACCTTGACGTGGTTGAAAAGGGGGCAGCCAAGGTCGGTCGGTCGGCCCGGGACTTACCCAATGTCGCGCTGACAACAGCCTGCGTACTCCAACCGGGTGAGTCTGCGACCTCGCCCCGCGTGATTGACCGTGTTGGCCCCTTTGCCGTGGTCGCGCTCCATGCACTATGGGAGCAATCTGCGGTCAGCGCAAACATGCCGCCTGCCATGGAGCCACTCTATCAGGGTTTTGCCGACTATGTGGCCCAGATGCAAACGCCCGAAGACCGCCGTTATCTCGAAGTCCATGAAGGCCACCTGATCTACCTCAAGCCGGGTGAAGAGCGCTACTGTACTGAAGATCTGATTCGCGTCGTGACGCTGACCGGGACCGGGGAAGAGATCATTGCCCGGCTCAAAGCCCTCGAAGCGGCCGGTCTCAAACAGGTTGCCGTTCAGGTCGTGAACAATGGCCGTGAAATGATCGAAGAGTTCAGCCGCGAGGTGATTGCGAAATACTAGGAGGACTATGACTCAAGACACCATCACTTTCGGGATCGCCATTTCTCTCAGTGGCCGGTATGCCCTGCTGGGGCGCCAAGTCCTTGAAGGGCTTGAGTGCTATGTCCGCGATGTGAATGCCGACGGCGGGATGCTGTTACGGGACGAGAATCGAAAAATACCCGTCTCTTTAATTGTCGAAGATGACCACAGTGATGAGGCGAGAGTCCGCGGGCTCGTCGAGAAGTTGATTAGCCACGCCAAGGTCGATCTGCTGCTGGGGCCCTACGGCAGTGGGCTGACTCTTGCCGCCGCGGAGACGGCCGAGGCCGCCCGGCATGTGCTGTGGAACCATAGCGGGTCGGCAGACGAAATTTTCGAGTGCAACCTCTCTTGGGTAGTCGGCATTCTGAGTCCGGCGTCACAATACCTCTGTGCCATTCTCGAATTGCTGCACACGCTGGACCCCGGCGCAAAACGGGTGGCTGTATTGAGCGCCCAAACCGGCTTTGCAACCGATATGGCCAGGGGTGCGCTGGCGTGGATACAACGGCACGGCCTGACGCTCGCCAGCCACCAGCTATACCGGTCCGGTCTTGACGATTTCAGCCCTTTGCTCAACCCGCTCAAGGACGACCCGCCGGATTGGTTTCTCAGCGTGGGCCGCGTAGAGGATGATCTTCGGCTGGGTCGGCAGTTGTGTGACATCCGACCACGACTCAAGGCCGCCGGGCTGGTAGTAGCGGCCATTAGTCGTTTTAAGGCCGAGCTCGGCGAGCGGGCAGACGGGTTTCTCGCACCGAGTCAGTGGGAGCCACAAGTGGAATACCGGGTGGATTGCGGCCCGCCGGAAAATACGTTTTTGACCCACTATCTCAAAGGTGCAACCGTTCCTATCGACTATCCGGCGGCTCAGGGCTATGCCGCCGGGGTGATTGCCCAGCGCTGCGTTGAGGAGGTGGGCAAGATCGATCAACAGGCGCTGCGGGCCGCTGCCGGCCGTGTCCGCTGCACAACCTTCTACGGCCCGTATGCGATTGAAGCGCAGACCGGTCGCCAAACCGCCCACCCCATGCTGGTGACGCAATGGCAGCAGGGCCGTAAGGAAATCGTGTGGCCACGCACGGTGGCTGAAGCCCAGCCGGTCTATCCCGGACCGCTGTGGGAGTAGGTGGGAAAGGAGAAACCCGTCCAACAATTGAACTTGCTCTCCACCTTGGTTACACTCTTACGAAGTTGGGGCAGGCAAGCGCCTATTCCAGCGACATCATCTTCACGAAAGGGGAGAGCGAAATGAGTCACATCAGAGCGGAATACATCTGGATAGACGGGAACAAACCGACTGCCACGCTGCATCCAAAACCGATCAAAGGAGATTGGAATGGCGCCGGTGCCCACACAAATTTCAGCACCAAATCCATGCGCGCGGCAGGCGGCTTGCAGGTGGTGAAAGCCGCCTGCGAAGCGCTGGAAAAAAAGCACGAGGAACACATTGCGGTGTATGGCGCCCACAATGAAGAACGCCTCACCGGCCTGCATGAGACGTGCAGCATCCATGAATTTCGCTACGGCATAAGTGACCGTGGAGCCTCGGTCCGGATCCCGATGGCCACGGCCAAAGAGGGGCGCGGCTATTTGGAAGATCGCCGCCCGGCAGCCAACATGGACCCCTATCGGGTCTGCGCCGCGCTGCTCGAAACAACGTGTGGCTGAGGCGCACAATCAGAGAGATAATACCTTCTCTCTTGCTCGGAGGGCCGCTATGTTACACACGCCAGTATGCCAGGACCTGGGTATCAAGTATCCAATTTTTTCCGTAGGTATGGGCGGTGGGATGTCCGGGCCACCGCTCACGGCAGCGGTTTCCAACGCCGGCGGCTGTGGTGTCTTGGGTATGGGCGGTCTGCCGGCGCCTTTCATACAACAGCAGATCCGGCAGGTCCGGGTGCTGACCACGCAGCCCTTTGGGGTCAATATTATTCTGCCCCTGCTGCAAGAGGGACAGGTTGAAACGTGTCTGGCCGAAGCCGTTCCCCTGCTTGTGCTCTTCTGGGGTGATCCTGAACCCTATGTCAAAGAAGCCCATCGCGCAGGGACCAAAGTCTTTATCCAGGTTGGCTCAGTTGAAGAAGCGCTTGCCGCGGCGGACGCCGGAGTGGATGGCATTATCGTCCAAGGTGTTGAAGCGGGGGGGCACGTCAAAAGCACAACCTCACTGTCAACCATCGTGCCGGCTGTGGCCGAAGCCGTTGGACCGGTGCCGGTTATTGCCGCTGGTGGCATCGCCACCGGACGCGGGGTCGTGGCGGCCCTCACGCTGGGTGCTCAGGCGGTATCCATGGGCACGCGCTTTGTGGCCAGTGAAGAAGTCCACGTCACCCAGGAATACAAACAGCGCATTGTTGACAGCACGGCAGAAGATACGGTGTACACCACGCTCTTTGATGTGGGCTGGCCGGAGGCGGCTCATAGGGTGTTGCGCAATAGGGCTCTGGACGAATGGGAAGCCGCCGGCCGGCCGGCCAGCGGCCAGCGGTCCGGCGAAGGCAGCATTGTCGGTACGATGCCGCTGGCCGGAACGTCCATAGACCTGCCCAAATACGGCATCTTCCCGCCTATGCTTGGCTTTGAGGGCGACCTGGAACAAACCGCATTGTACGCGGGTGAATCGTGTCGGTTGATTCATGCCATTAAGCCGGCGGGTCAAATCGTGCACGACATCGTGCACGAAGCCCAAGACATTCTGAAAAGCCTGGGCGCGTCAAGAGCGTAATCAAACTCCCCTGCGCTCTGAGAAAAGAAAGGAAACAAACTGCATGACTCGGCTCGCAAACAAAGTCAGCCTGATTACCGGCGGCGGTTCCGGCATTGGCCGCGCAACCTGTCTGCTGTTCGCCCAAGAGGGCGCTCGGGTGAGTGTGGCAGACTACGACGAACCCGGCGGACAGGAAACCGTGCAACAAATCCGGGCCAGCGGCGGTACCGCCGCCTTTATTCGAGCCGATGTCTCTCAGTCAGCGGACGTGCAGCGCATGATTGCGGCAACCAAAGAAACCTATGGGCGCATTGACGTCTTATTCAATAATGCCGGGATTGAGGGCCCGTCCGCAAAATTAGCCACCTATCCCGAGGACGCCTGGGACACCGTTATCGCTGTTGATCTCACGTCGGTCTATTTAGGCATGAAATACGTCATCCCGCATATGCTTGAACAGGGCGGTGGCGTCATTCTGAGTACCGCCTCCGTAGCCGGATTGGTCGGATTTCCCGGCAGCGGCGCGTATGCTGCCGCCAAGGCCGGCGTGATCAACCTGACCCGCATGGTCGCACTTGAATACGCCAGTAAAAATATTCGGGTCAACTGTATCTGTCCGGGCATTATTGCAACGCCCATGGCCGAGCGCGTCATAGGCGAGCGCCCGCAAGAGCAGGTTGTCCGCATGGAGCCCATCGGTCGGCTGGGCAAGGCCGAAGACATTGCCCAGGCCGCGCTCTTCTTAGCCAGTGATGAGTCGTCGTTTGCCACCGGTGCGCCCTTCATTATTGACGGGGGGTATGTAGCACGGTAGTGGAGACGGCATGAAAGAATCGTTTATCCTGCTGTTGTGGTGGGGTCTCTTTGGTGGCGCGCATATGCTTATGTCCTCGCCCGGTTGGCGCCCGAAACTGGTTGCCGGTCTTGGTGAGCGGGGCTTCTTGGGACTCTATTCTCTGATTGCGCTCGCCACCCTGGTGCCACTGTGCCTCTACTACGGCGCGCACAAACACACCGGCCCGCAGCTCTGGATCACACTTGCCCCCTACCTTCTTGCGCGTGATATGAATATCCTGCTCATGCTGCTGGCCTTTGCCCTCTTCGTCAGCGGACTTGCTGCGCGTCCGCCCAGCTCCATGCTGGCCAGTGGAGAGCCCCGGGCCTATGGCGTCACCCGTATTACCCGCCACCCGGTCTTTGCCGCGTTCTTTTTGTTCGGCGTGGCGCACTGCCTGGTGAACGGCGCCCTCAGCGACGTCGTCTTCTTCGGCGGTTTCGTCGTCTACTCCTGGCTGGGCGCTCGCCATCAGGACGAACGCAAAGCGGGCGACATTCCCGGCTATGCAGAATTTCGGCTGTCCACCTCGTTTGTGCCATTCGGGGCCATTGTCAGCCGACGGCAGCCGTTTCCTGCCGGAGAGTTGCGTTGGGGGGCGATCGTCATTGGCCTAGTTGTGTTCTACCTCGTGCGAACCTTTCATCCCGGCATATTTGGCGGGATTCTCATGACGCTCTAATAATACTGTATTATGAACCTGGAGGCGTTGACTGAGGCCTGGAACTGGCTCCTCGGCCTGTCCAAGGTCCAATTGATTATGCTGGGTGGTGGAACCGCTCTGCTCGTTGCGGTGAGTAAAGTTCTCCGCCTTCTGTTCTTAATTGTTGTCCTGCTCCTCTTTCTTGGCGTGTTTCTGCCGCACCTGCTCAAGACTTATGAAGAGGGTCCGCTTCCGGCTGTGGTCGACGATGCCATCCAACGGGGAGTTGATGCCTCTCAGGATATTGCTCCCGCACTGCCCCCGGCCACGCCTCAACCGTAAGACTGGCCTAAGACCGTATCAAAAGACGAATGAGCGAAAGGAGACGATGATGGAAGTTGAAAGGAAACTCGAAGAACTCGGGCTGACCCTGCCGCCCATTCCCACTCCCGTGGCCAATTATCTGCCCCTGGTGCGAACCGGCAATCTCCTGTTTGTCTCCGGCCACGGACCGGGTGTCCTCAAGGACGGCGCGGTGTCGTTCATCCAGGGTAAGCTCGGCAGAGACCTGGATGTCGAGCAAGGCTATGCCGCGGCCAAACAGGTCATGCTCAATATCTTGCAATCCATGAAGCAAGAACTGGGAGACCTGGACAAAGTTCAGAAGGTTGTCAAGCTGCTCGGCTTTGTCAACTGTACGCCCGACTTCCCGGATCAACCCAAAGTGATCAATGGCGCGTCCGACCTGCTGGTCGAACTGTTCGGTGAGCGCGGTCGCCACGCCCGCTCGGCCGTGGGGATGAACCAGCTCCCGTTCGGCATCGCGGTCGAGATTGAGCTGGTGGTGGAAGTCAAGGACTGAGGCGGAGATCCGCGCCGCCGCCTATGTATCGTCGGGCAGGGGACTAGACCGCGGCAAACCGCGCCACCAGCGCGGCGTTGGATTCCGCTTTCTCAAAGGCGGCTAACACCGCCTGGGTTGCCTCCACGGTCGGCATCGCCGCAACCTGACGGCGCAGCAGGCGGGCCATTTTGAGCGTATCGGGATCGAGCAGTTGTTCCTCTTTGCGGGTGCCCGAGGCCGCAATATCAATAGCCGGAAACAGCCGCCGATCGGCCAAGCGCCGATCAAGCAACAGCTCCATATTGCCCGTCCCCTTGAATTCCTGGGCAATGACCTCATCCATGCGGCTGCCCGTATCAACCAGGCAGGTGGCCACGATGGTGAGCGAGCCGCCCCCTTCAAGTTGCCGGGCGGCGCCAAACAGGCGTTTTGGGATTTCCAGCGCATTGGCATCAATCCCGCCGCTCATCGTCCGCCCGGTGGCCGTATTGAGATTGTGGGCGCGGCCCAGACGGGTCAGCGAGTCCAAAACAACGATCACATCCTTATCCTGCAAGGCGCCTTCAACCGCCCGCTCCAGACACACCGCGGCCGTCTCCAGATGTTCTTCCAGCGAGCGATCATTCGAAGACGCAAACACCTCAGCCGGGACAGCACGGCGAAAGTCGGTCACCTCCTCGGGCCGTTCGTCAACAAGCAGGCTGTACAAGACCGCTTGCGGAGCCCCGGCCGCGGCCGCTACGCACAAGTCTTTTAAGAAGGTCGTCTTGCCGGTTTTGGGTGGCGCCAGGATAATCGCTCGCTGGCCAAATCCAATCGGACAGAACACATCCAGGATACGAATAGTCAGGGGCGTATCCGGCCCGACGAGCTGCATCTTCCGGTTCGGGGCAATCGGCACCCGATTCTGAAATTCTCGGAGCGCTGCTGACGGGGGGGTCGGACCGTTCTGCCGCCCCCGCCGGTGCTGCCCGTTGCGTGGAGGATGGCTCCGTCCACCGGCCTGTGATCTATCGCCTCTACCCCGCTGCCGCCTGTTCTTATTCATTATTCTTGTATTGTTCCTGATCTGCACGCTGTCCACAAGCTCGACTGACTGCAAAGCGCGTTGAGACCGGCGCACCCCGGCGCACACAAGAGACGCATCCGTGACGCCAGCCAGCCTCCACTGTATAATACGACTATGCCCCAGGAAAATACTGCGGACTACCCCGTTCGGGTTGTCCAGAATGTTTACGTCCCTCTGCCTGATGGGATTCGGTTGGGCGCGACTCTGTATATGCCGGACTCATCGAATGACGGTCCGTTCCCCGCCGTGATCGAGTATGACCCCTATCGTAAAGATGACAATAAAGTCGTCCGTAACTGGCAGACCCATAGCTATCTCGCGCGCAAGGGGCATATCGGCGTCCGCCTGGACGTGCGTGGCACAGGTGCATCGACAGGAATTGCCGAGAATGAGTACACCCGGCAGGAACAAGCGGATTGTCTCCACGCCCTCGCATGGTTGGCCGACCAATCCTGGTGTACGGGCAATATTGGGATGTGGGGTTCCTCATACGGTGGCATCACTGCCATCCAAACCGCTATGCACGCCCCGCCTCAGCTCAAAGCCATACTGCCCATGCATGCTGTTGTCGATCGCTATGGTGACGATGTGCACTACCACGGGGGGTGTGTACCGGTGCATGAATCTGTTGCCTGGGCCGGCCGTATGGTGGCCCTGAATGCGCTGCCGCCTTTGCCTGAGATCGTCGGAGATGCATGGCAGCGGCTCTGGCTGGAACGTCTGGAGCAGACCCCCCAATGGCCGTGCGCATGGCTGCAACATCCACACCGGGACGCTTACTGGGAACATGGCTCTGTCTGTGAGAACTGGGAATCCATTGTGTGCCCGGTTTTTGCTGTTGGCGGTTGGGCGGACAGTTATCACAATTTTGTCCTGCGCCTCCTGGAACATCTGACGGTTCCGCGCAAAGGGCTGATCGGACCGTGGCTACACGACCGTCCGCATACGGCGCGACCCGGGCCACAGATTGACTTTCTGCGTGAGATGGTCCGTTGGTGGGATCATTGGCTGAAAGGGATAGCGACCGGCATCATGGACGAACCCCTCTTAACCGTATGGGTTCAGGAGTCTCGTCCGCCCGATCCGTACCTGGCCACCATTCCAGGATACTGGCGCGCTGAAACGGAATGGCCGGTCGCACGCGCACAGCAGCAGACCTGGTTTCTTGGGGACGGGGCGCGCTTACAACCAGACTGCCCTCTTGAAACTGCCCAGAATCAATCGACTGAATGGAACGGGCCGCTCACGGTCGGGACCGCCGCCCCGTTCTGGTGTACCGGCTTTCGGCCAAGCGGTATGCCGCGGGATCAACGCCGGGATGATGCCTGTTCTCTGGCGTTTACCAGTGCGCCGCTCCAAGCGCCCGTCGAAATCCTCGGCTTTCCTACGGTCAGGCTCTACGTTGCTGCTTCAGAACCTGTTGCCCACGTAGCAGTCAAGCTGTGTGATGTGGCTCCGGACGGGGCGTCTCTTCTGGTGACACGCGGCGTTCTCAATCTCACCCATCGCACCGGCCATAGCGCTCCCACACCACTCACGCCGAGAACGATCTATCCCGTAACTATCGAGCTGGGCAGTATCTCGCACGTGTTTGCCGTGGGTCATTGCCTGCGGCTGAGTATGAGCGGCGCAGATTGGCCGCTGGTGTGGCCGGCTCCCCGACCGTATGCGCTCACGTTGTATCACGCGGCCGAACATCCAACTCAACTGACCCTCCCTGTGCTTCCGCCGCAAACGACGGCATTGCCCACCCCCGTCTTTCGCCCGCCAGAGGTCTCTCTCCCGCCTGCTCGCGCTGAAGGAGAGCCGGGTTCGTTTACCATCCTTCAGGACATGGAAACCGGAACAACGCAAATGGAGACCACGTCAGCGTCTCGAACCACGCTGCACGAGCGAGATTTGGTTATGACGGAGTCAAACCGGAAAACCTTATCTCTGCAAGAAGGCAATCCGCTGAGTTGTCGAGCCGTGATGACACGTCAGCTCGGTCTGGAGCGTTCTGGCTGGAATGTGCAGGTTGACAGTACGCTCCACATGGGGTGTACGGAAAAAATGTTCACAGTCGAGATCGATCTGAGAGCCCGGCATAACGATGAGGTAGTCTTTGAACGACACTGGAAGGAAGAGGTCCCGCGTCTCTTGGGGTGAGAGGAAGTCGAAAGAGTGGCTTCAGATGAAAAGCGAGTCGCTTTGGACCGCGTATGAGGCCCACCGTCCGGCTATCGCCGGGAAAGTCGAAACGTTTCTCGCTGGGGCAAACCCTGCGGACCGGTAACGAGATTCACCGTTGTAGGACTTGACAGTGGCAGCAGAAAGCTGACAGTTTTTCTCTCTTACATCATACGGCACCCTGTCCCATTCCCAGGGGAGGCGACCCGCAAGGAGAAAGGACCTCCACCGCGATGACAACCACGAGTGCATTCCTCCAGGAAGTCGAAGTCAAGCTCCTCACCGATGACGTGTCGGTCTTCGATCAGATCGCGGCCCTCCCGCAGCTCGGTCCTTTTAGTCTTGAGCGCCGCCCGACTTTACAGTTGCAGACGACGTATCTGGATACGACGGGCTTCCTCATAGCACGCCATGCGCTTGCCCTGCGCCTTCGGCGGATAGGCGAGGCTGGTGAGGGGGGCTGGGAAGTTTCGACAAAAGGGCAGGGGCAGGTCACAGGGGCTATGCATGCCCGACCGGAACGGACGGTGGTGCTGCCCAGTGCTCCTGTCTTCCCATTCGTCCCGCCAGCAGAGTTAGCCGACGGTTTACCGACCGCCGCTCTCCGCCAGACGCTCGCTCCGATTCTGATTTCCGAGGTGACACGACAACGCTTGGCCATCAAGCGCAGCGCTGAACCACAGGAAAAATCGCTTGCAGAGGTGGCCCTCGATACGGCGCAGTATCGTGACCCGAAAGCGCCCGCGCGTGCCTTTGCCACGTTTTATGAAGTCGAAGTCGAGCTGGAAGCCGGTACGCAGGATGAGCTGAGACGCATCAGCCGTTTTCTCCAGGAGCATTTTCCCTTACACCCGTCACACGCTAATAAGCTCCAGCGTGGCCTGGCTCTTTTATATGGCCCAGGTGTGTGGAAAGTCCCCTATGCAAGCCCGCAGCAGTCAGGCGGGTGAGGTCCGGCCGTCCTCCTGCGTCGGCACGTTTTACGACCACGGGGCGACCTCGGCGATAAAATCCGTAAAAGTCGTATGGACTTCCGCGTGAAGCCTATCCTTCTGATTCTCGAACGTCTGCATCAGGATTTGGATCGTTCGAGCGGTTCGGTGCCTCTGGCGGGACGAACCTGATACTTCGTGAGCGAGTTCTTGCAGCATAGTCTGCTGAACATCAAGATCGTTGAGCTGGCCTAACACGTCCTGGAGGGTGCGCAGACGACGAATCGGTTCAGTTGTCAGCGCCTCGGGGAACGCACTGGTAAAAAACTCGAACAAATAGCGGAGTTTCTTACATTCAATGCGGAGTCTATGCAGCCGTCGGGGGTCGCTCGCCTTGAGGGCGTCCGGTCGTATGGTGGTGACCACGCGCTGACACTGCTTGCGGATACATTTCCGGACAAGTTTTCCCAGCGTGTGGTCTGCCCGTGGTCCCTTGGCTTTCGTATCCGTTGCGACGGCTTCCCAGCGCTGGAGAATGCTCTCATATTGCTGTGTGTTCAGCGCTTCCACCAGACGGTGGTGCGTGGCGTAGCGTTCATACTGAACCGCGCGAAAGAGCGGTGCAATGTCCGGGCGCAGGTCCGGCGGGAGAGCGGCCAGATAGCCCGCCTGTTGAAGCAGAAACACGTCCAGATCGCGCAGGTGGTTGGTGAGGCTTCCCAAAAAGGACAAATCCTTGCGCAGGTGTTTGGTCAAGCGAACCGGCAATACCGCCGGCAGTTGGCCGAGCAAGGACCGGGCACGCCGAATGGCTACGCGAAAGTCGTGCAAAAACTCAGTATCAATATCGGAGAGGATGCCCGCCCGGTTCTGTCTGACTATGCCAAGCAGAAAGGCCAGAATTGTGCGCACCGCGCTATCAGCCCGCATATCGGGCTCGAACCCAAACGCGAGTTTCGCAGAATAGGCGCGCGCCTGCTGGGCTGTATATAGGGTCGCCAGCGGACCGCTCGGAGAAACCGGAGTCAGGGCTAAGGAATCCAGCCATGCGCACAGCCCACCCGCCGACTCGGCATAAGACGAGACCTCGACCTGGGTCGGAAACGGGACGATCCCTGCGTAGTCTTTGGCCGCGCTCTCTTCAAAGACAATATTCGCCACAGGTCGATGGGGGGCCGCCTGCTCCGCCAGCGCAAAATACGCGGCATGCACGACCGCCCGCTCCATAAGCGCGCGGATTGAGACCAGCGGCAAGAGTTGCGCTTTGAGGGGACTCTCTACCCACTCGCCGACACAAGGCAGGAGCGCCGAGCAGGGCGTGCGTTCACCGACCGGACGGCTGTCCAGCGACCAGAGCGCAACCGTATCGTGCACCTGACACAAGGCCAGCTCACGCCGAAACAGGCGCCAGTCAAAGGTATCGAAATAGCGCCGCGTCTGGGTTCCTAAAGAGGTGAGATCAACGGAAAAACGCGCCTGCAATTGGCGCAGGAACTGGTCCTGGGTTATGTTCCCTGGCAAGCTATAGCGGGTCCGCATACTCATGTCCGACTCTTCTGTGTTATGAGACAGGCTCCTGAGCATCCCTGTAGTATAAAGACCTGTCAGGACTAATAAAGGTAGCCCCAAAAATGAACGCCCAGCCCGGCAGCTATGCCCTCCTCTTGCAAGCCGACCGGCGGCGGACCGTCCGGATTGGGCGGCTGGGCCAGCTCACCGTTGAGCCGGGCTGCTACATCTACGTCGGCAGTGCCCTGGGACCGGGAGGGGTACGGGCGCAGGGCGGTCATCACGGCGCAGGCTTCGGGCCGCTATTCCGCAGCATGGTCGAGCCGAACGGGTGGCGGCGGAGGGGATAGTCTGTCTTGTCTGACAGGCCCGGACTGGTCTATAGAGGAGCGGGTATAAGGATAGAAACTATGGGAGCACGCACCGGAGCAGAGTTTACTGCGGGACTACGCGATAATCGAGAAGTCTGGCTGGGCAACGAGCGCGTCGAAGATGTGACCACGCATCCGGCCTTTCGCGCCGCGGTCGAGAGTATTGCCCAGTTATACGACATGCAGCACGATCCGGCCTATCGGGACACGCTGTGCTATCCCTCGCCGACGAGCGGTAATCCGGTCGGGCTGTCGTTTCTGATCCCGCGCACGCGGGACGACCTGGTGCGGCGGCGGGCCATGAGTAAGGTCTGGGCGGACGCGACCTGCGGCATGATGGGCCGCAGTGCGGATTTTCTCAATGCCATGGTCACCGCCTGGGCGGCCAAGGCCGACTATTTTGCCCGGCAGAGTCCGGAGTGCCGGGAGCGCGTCCTGGACTATTATGAACATTGCCGCGAGAACGACCTGTTTCTCACCCATACCCTGGTTGATCCGCAAGTGGACCGCTCCAGGAACCGGGCCGAGCAGGACGATCCGCATCAGTGCCTCGGTATTGTAGACGAGACGGCTGAGGGGCTCGTTATTCGAGGCGCGAAAATGATTGCCACGGCCGCGCCGTTCGCCGATGAGATTCTGGCCTGGCCCTTTCCGCCAACCCTGACCGCAGCAGAGTCGGCCTATGCCATTGTCTTTATCATCCCGGTTGCCTCGCCGGGGCTGAAGATTATTTGTCGCGAGTCTTTTACCCGACCTGGCCCGGTCGAAGATCATCCGCTGAGCGCCCGCTTTGACGAGATGGACGCAGTCGCGGTTTTTGACGATGTGCTTGTCCCCTGGCCGCGCGTTTTTTTGCACAAAGATGTCAATCTGGTCGGCCAGATGTACACCGGCACCCGCATTCGAGAATGGACGGCCCACCAGACCAATACGCGGCTGTTGTCGAAGATCGAGTTTGTCTACGGCACGCTCAGCCTCATGGCTGAAGCCATCGGGGTCCAGGACAAACCCGTCGTACAAGAGACACTGGGCGAAGCGGCCAGCTACGTTGAAATCATTAAATCCATTCTCCTTGCAGCGGAACAAGAAGCCGAAATTGACCCTTCCAACGGGGCGATCTACCCTGCCCTCACGCCCCTGCAAGTCGGACGGGTCTGGGGGCCGCGTATCTATCCGCGCTTGATGGAAATGATGCGCCGGATTGGAGCGGGCGGGCTGATGCAGTTGCCGGCCACATTTGCTTCCTTTGACGGGCCGACCGGGCCGGACCTGGAAAAATACTACCGCGGCGCCCACATCCCGGCCCAGGATAAAGTCCGGCTCTTTAAGCTGGCCTGGGACCTTGTCGGCTCTGATTTTGGCTCACGCCACGAGCTATACGAAATGTTCTATGCCGGCGATCCCAGCATGATTACGGCCGGCTTGCAGCGTGATTTCGACACCGCACGGTGTACGAACCGGGTGAAAGCATTTCTGGGTCTGGGAGAGTAGAACCCTATCGGTTCATGCATCGATTTTCAGAGGCGTATGGCGTGCCGACGCCTCGAATTATCGACAAGAAAGATTTGTGGATTTTTAGGACAGATGCCAGTTTACCCGCGATTTATTCAGATGGGAAAAAAGCGAGCGCGGTAAGTCCGTGATTTTATTGACATCCAGCCTGGCTCGCTACATCCGATAAGATATTATGTGTCAGACTTGCCGGGGTGCGGTCCGTTCAATCAGCGCCCGCAAGGCCAGCATGTTTTCCTCATGCTGCTGGTCACGATAGCCCGCGCTCTGGCGCATCAACCGCAGGCCCCAGGCAATCAAGGCGCATTGGATCAAGCCCACCAGCCCAGCTATCCCGGCCTGGACATACATTGCCCCTAGTGAAGCGTGCTGCAAAGCAATCGTTGCCGTCTCAAATTCAGTCATGATTTCCTTCTCCCCTATGCCGTTCCTTTAGCTTATCCAATACTATGGACGGGAATTCATTCAGGAATTCATTCAATAGTGAGCCTATTTTCGCAGGAATGACGGAAGGTGGCGGGCGGCTATACGGAATCGTGAATTTGCCCTAGACCGGTATCGCCAGCAGTTCGCCCAGGTGTTGGTCGATTTGTTTCAGATAGTCCGGCTCGATGCCGAACAGCCCGAGGTGGCCGTAGATGCTGTGAATCACCCGGAACTCGCTGTTGGGAATGAGTTGCTGCTCGGCTTCACAATCGCGCGGGGGAAAGAACATGTCTTCGTCAATCGGCAGGACAAATACTTTGGCCCGAATACGCTCAAGCGCCTGTTTAAGGTCACCGCCGGTATGCCGACTGACATCACCCCGCTGCCATTTCCAGGCCATGCACAGCAGATTGTTCGGGTCCATGGGCAGAAAATAGTTTTCCACAAAACCGACCACAAAGTCTTCGGTGGAAGAGAAGCCCAACTCCCGCCAGGCTTCCTGCTTGAACAGCTCGGTGCAGAAGCCCATCACGGACCACAGGCGGGCCTGGCGGCGCAATCCGACCTGGACCGCGTGCGGGTCTGTATACCAGCCGTTATTCCAGGCGGGGTCTGAGGTGATCGCCTCGTTCAGGGTCTCAACGTACAGAAAGTCGTGCGGCGTGTTCTTGGCCGTGCCGGCCAGCGGGGCCGCACGCTTGACCATAGCGGGATAGCGCACCGCCCACTCATAGGTTTGCTGCGCACCCATAGAGCCGCCGCACACCAGTTCCAAGCGTTCAATACCAAACTGTTCGGTCACAAGCTTGTGCTGGGCGCGCACATCGTCGCCGATTCGGATGCGCGGGAAACGTGCCATATTGAACGGAGCAGGCGTATTTGACGGCGAGCTCGACAGACCATTGCCGAGTTGGTTGGCGATAATGACAAAATACTTGTCCGGATCAATCGCCCGGCCTGGACCAACATGGACATCAGCCATGATCTTACTGGTGCCCGAGTACCAGGTCGGCAGGAGAATGGCATTGTCCTTTTGGGCGTTCAGCGTCCCCTGGGTGGTATAGGCGAGCTTGCCGTCATGCAGCGTTCCGCCTTCTTCCAATGTGAAGTTGCCGAGATCGAACAACTCAAATGGCCCGTGATTCTCTTGCGAGTAGTAGTCGTTGAACGTACTGGACATGCTACGTCTCCTTGTCCGCTGAGCAACCTCTGAGGCGTGTTTGAACCAACTGCCTGATTGGGGTATAGCTTATCCGAACGGAAAGCCCAAGAGAAGAAAACGAGCACCATGCACGCAAACACTGACAGTCTGAACGAAGATATCGACGCTATCGAATACTATTTCGAGCAGGGCGTCACCGACGGTCTGCCCGTTGTCCCACCAACCGAAGAACGGATGCAACTCATGCTGGCCGCTACCTCACAGGCTGCGGACGAAGTTGTTGCACTCGTGCCGCCCAATTTTGGCGAAGCCTCGATTGAGAAGATCGCCGTGAATGCAGTCATGGCCGGCTGCAAGCCGGAATTCCTGCCGGTCGTTATTGCCGGTGTGCGGGCCATGTGTGACGAGCGGGCCAATCTGCATGGCGTGCAGGGCACCACCCACACGGCCACACCGCTGTTTATTATTAACGGCCCAGTCCGGCAGCAGCTTGATATTAATTGCGCCGCCGGCGTGTTTGGCTCAGGCTGGCGGGCCAACGCGACCATCGGCCGGGCACTCCGCCTGATCATGATTAATATCGGCGGTGCGTATCCGGGCGAAATCGATAAATCAACCATGGGCCATCCCGGCAAATACACCTATTGCATCGGCGAATACGAAGAACAGAACCCGTGGGAGCCGTTACATGTCGAGCACGGCTACGCGCCGGAGCAGAGCACCATCAGCGTCTATTGTTGCGACGCCCCACAGTGTGTGAGCAATCACGGCAGTCGCACGGCGCGCGGTATTCTGGACACCGTCGGGGCCAGCATGGCTGTCGGCTGGAGCGATAAGACCTATCTGGCCGGAAACTATATTGTCGTGCTCGGCCCGGAACACGCCAAAAGCATTGCGGCGGATGGCATGCGCAAACAGGACGTGAAGCGCTATCTGTATGAAAACGTCCGGCGGCCTCTTCACGAACTGCTTCCCGGACCGGACGGCAGTGAGGGAGTGAGACGGGAAAGCCTGCCCGGCTGGCTAAACGCAACAGACGACTTCAGCCTTATCCCAAAAGTGTCCTCGCCGGACGGCATTATTCTTGTCGTGGCCGGCGGGACAGCCGGACGCTTTTCCGTGCATATGTGTGGCTGGGGTGGGGGCGCCGGCCAGAGTGAACTCGTGACCGTACCTATAGGGACATAAAGCACGCAAGAGGAGAAAGACACATGCCAAAACTCTATGACCCGACGGCAACCCCGAAACAAGCCACCGCGGCGCTCGCGGCCCGTTTACCGGACTTGCGAGGCAAGACGGTTGGTTTGCTCGATATCAGCAAGGCCAAGGGCAATTTTTTCCTGGACCGCGTAGAAGAGATGTTGACTGCGCAATTCCAGCCGCAGGCAATTATCCGGCGCATGAAGCCCACGTTTGCCCGTCCGGCGCCGGAAGACATACGCCAGGAACTGGCGCAAAAGTGCGACTTTCTGATTGAAGCCCTGGCCGATTGAGGCTCGTGTACAACGTGCAGTGTGCACGACGGAATCTTTTTTGAAAAAGCCGGTATCCCTTCGGCGGTGTTTGCCACGACCGAGTTTTCCAACGCGGCACTCGCTCAGGCCAAGGCGTTGGGCTTGCCGGATTTCAAGGTCATCTTGGTCGAACATCCTATTCAGCCCCTGACACCGGAAGAAGTCCACGGACGGGCGGAGGCGGTGTTCGGCCAGATGGTTGAAAAGGTGACGGGACGAGCGGGCTCCTGATTTCAGGAACACCGCCCGCCCAGGCTTGTGCGCCCGCTTACCCGGCCAAGGGTATAATACCCATCACCACCGCTTCGTCACTCACCACTCGGGTGGTATGACCCTGACCGGTCGTGTCTTCAACCAGGCGGGCGTCGCCGGGGCCAAAGCGCCGGGTGGTGCCGTCGCCCAGGCCGATTTCCAGTTGCCCGGAGACAATAATCACGTACTGCCGGCGCGGCGCGGGATGCCAGTCCATAAAAGTCCCGACCGGCACTTCGACAAAAGAGATATGCGACGTGGCCTGCGGCTCGGTCAGGCTTGGATGCGAGGCCAGGCTTTGATCTTCAAAATGTGATTGGCCGTCGTCGCCGGTGTACAGTCGATACAGTCCCATTACCCACCTCTCTTTTCTTACGCTTGGCCTTGGTAGGGGGCGACGCAGGCGTCGCCCCCTACCGAACATCCGTAATAACAAAGTTCTGGCTGTTCTGCTGCCACTCCAGTGTGACCGTCCCGCCCAGCATGGGAAAGTCCTCCGCCATACACTCGCCCTCGGCCCCCCGCAGAAACTCTTCCTCTGCCCCTTCCCCCACGGTCGTCACCCGCACCGTGGCCCGACCCAACTCGATGTCATCGACCCACGCTACCACCGTATGCTCCCCCTCCCCCAACAGGTTCCAGTTGAACAACAACCCAAACCCATTGTCCGTGTCCCCACACGCACCTTGGGTATCCACCCGCTCCGTCCCATACGCCGCCCCCTGCCGCCCGGCGGTCCCAATCGCAAGCTCGACCGTGTCGGCGTCACACACCCAGCCCGACAGTACCCGGACCCCACTCTGAAAGGAGTTATGACCCGGATTCTCCAGAAACCCGGTCAGTGCACTTGTCCGGCCCGGAGTGGCCCCAGCCGGGGGATTCCCGCCCGCAATGACGAAGTTCTGGCTGTTTTGCTGCCACACCAAGGTCACCCGTCTCGCCCACCACCGGAAAGTCCTCGGCCTCACACGTCCCCGTCTACCCCCCGCAGAAACTCCTGTCCCAGCGTCGTCACGGTCACAGTCGCCCGGTCCAACTCCACCCCATCCACCAGGGCCACGACTTCATGCTCCCCGTCTCTCAACAGGTTCCAGTTAAACAAGAGGCCAAAGCCATTGTCCGTGTCGCCACACGCCGGCAGCGTGTCTAGCCGCTCCGTCCCATACGCCGCCTCCTGCGGTATCCCGTTCAACTCGATCTCCACCACCGCCGCCTCACACACCCAGCCCGAGAGCACGCCCACGCCACTCTGGAACGAATCGGCACCGGGGTTCTCCAGATAGCCCTGCACGAAGGTGATTTCTAAGTCGTACGTCCCAGTCGCTCCCCCTTGCCCTTGTACGGCTACGACGACTGGGCCGGCCTGCACGAGGGCACCAAGCCGGTCGTTCTGCTGCCCCCCCGTGGGGCCGGACGCCACGACCACGTCGTTCTGCCAGATGGTCCCTCGGGTCGGCACTCCGCCGGTGGTGTCCACAAAGACGAGACCCCGGCCGGGGGCGGTGACGGTAAAATAATCCACATCTGCGGCGGGACAGATGGCGCCAGCAGTCACCGCAGACAGCGCACTGTCAGTGGCCTGTGCAGCGGTGTTGGCGTGCACGTCATCCTGCGTACAGGCTGGGGCCCCCACCGCCGCCCCCACCGCCGCTGCCCCCACCCACGCTGCCCCCACGATCAGGTGGCGGGGGAGGGGGCGGCGGAGAAGACGAGACGGTGATGAAGACGGGGATGTCGTCGGATTCCCCGGACGGGTCAGTGGCGAGCACGGTGAGTTGGTAGGTCTTGGATTCCTCAGCCCTCGCGCTTATCGTGCGCTGCCCGGGTGACCGCGTCACCGAGTTTGCACAGGGCGCCACCCCCTGTGGGCCCACCGCGATCTGGCCGCTGAGCCAGTCGATATCGAAACAGGCCGCAGCCGATTCCGTTTCGTCCAGGGTGTAGGTGAGCGGGTCACCAGGGTCCTCGGCCCTCACCGGAGCACCGACGCGACTCCCCGCTCTCGCGTTGGCTCCGATGGTGAGGGTGGGCGGGGACCCGGTAAATTCTGGGGGATCGTTATTGACCCGCGCCTGTCGTACCGCATAGGGCGCAACGATCGGCGGGACGTGCTTGTCGGCCCCGGCCCCGTCGGTGTACGTCACTGTGACCCGCAGGTACGCGCCCACGTCGGCAGTCTCCGGCGTATAGCTGGCGGCGGGCGTCCCCTTGACGGGCTCCCAAGTCCGCTTGTTGTCCTGCGACTGCTCCCAGACCCAGTCGATGG
Source organism: Binatia bacterium (assembly GCA_963664395.2). Lineage (GTDB taxonomy): Bacteria > Desulfobacterota > Binatia > Bin18 > Bin18 > Bin18. The sequence goes on from OY761159.2 coordinate 3,358,002, forward strand.
AGACAAGGCCGTCGGGATCGGTCAGGATGGCGGTCAGCTCGGTATCGACCTGCGGCTGTACCGACGACAGGGTCAGGCTGCCCGCTTCGTCTTCGTTGGTCACGGTGACCGTCACGTCCAGCTCATCAGTAAACTCGTCATCGGAGGCTGTCACGGTCACGGAATAGCTATCCTTGGTCTCGTGGTCAGGCGGAGTACGGAAGCGCAGGACGCCGTCGCTGATGGTGAAGGCGGCGGAATCGACGGTCCACTGAATCGGGTCGCGCTCCGGGTCGGTGGCACGGTAGGTGGCAACCGGCCCCGTGGCGTGCTCCGTGTACGGGATATCGGTATCGGCTGGCCTGGTGATTTCCGGCCGCTCGTTCACGTCGGTGACGTTGACGGTGACGGTCTGTCGCGCGGTATGGCTCCCGGCGGAGGCTTCCACGGTCACGGTGTAGCGGGTGTCCGCCTCGTAGTCGGGCGGGTCGTTGAAGGTGAGGGTGGCGTCGGTGATGTTAGCGGTGAGGGTGAGAGAGTTTCGATCGACTCCTGTTAGCGCCCAGGTAATCGGCCAGGTAATCGGGTCGTGTTCGTGCTCCGGGTCGTCAGCGCTGAAGGTGTCAACTGGCCCCGTGTCGTTCTCCGCGTACGGGACGGCGCTCGGTCCCATCAGCGTGAGCGGTTCATCCTCATTTTCGACGGTGATGGTCACGTCGATGGAGGCGGAGTCTCCGGAGGGGTCGGTGGCCGTCACGGTGACGGCGTAGCTCGACGTTTTCTCGCGGTCCAGCTCTGCTTTGGTCCGCAACTGGCCGGACCTGCTGTCGATGGCGAAGACGCTATCGCCCGCAGCATCCAAAGAGTAAGTCAGCGGGTCGTCGGTGTCCGCGTCGGTAGCCACTATTGGGTCGCCGATATTCCTCCCGGCTGCCGTGTTCTCCTGGACGCTGCGGGTCGTGGTGGCGTCCGAGAACAGCGGTACGTTGTTGTTGCCCCGTGCCGCTCGTACCCGGTTGGTGGCCTCGCGCTGGAAACTTTTGCTGCCGGGCTCCCCATGCCCGTCGGTGTAGGTCACCCTGACCCGCAGATAGTTGCTTATGTCGCCGGTCTCCGGCGTGTAGCTGTTCGAGGTCTCATCATCAATCTCCGTCCACGTACTCCTGTTCGAGGAACGCTCCCAGAGCCAGATGATGTCGGAGGCGCCGTCGGGATCGGTCAGGGTTGCGGTCAACTCGGCATCCACCTGCGGATACTCCGACGACAGGGTCAGGCTGCCCGCTTCGTCCAGGTTGTTGACGGTGACGGTGAGGGCCTGCGGCGTGGTGAGGTCTCCATCAGAGGCGACCACGGTCACTTCATAGTTGTTGTCGCCGTCAGCGTCGGCGCGCGCTTCGTAGTTGGGAGCGGGGCTGAAGTTCAGGACGCCGTTGCTGATGGTGAAGTCATCGGCGTCGGTTCCGGTCACTGTCCAGATGACTGTCGCACCCTCCGGGTCGGTGGCGGTGTAGCGGGCGACCTGGGCCGTGTTGTTCTCGGCATACGAGACCTCGGATGGGACCGGCGATCCCGTCAGCACGGGCGGTTCATCCACGCCGGTGACACGAATGGTGATGACCTGCGGTATGGTGTGAATCCCAGCGGCGGCTTGCACGGTCACCTCATAGACGTTGTTGCTACCGGCGTCGGCGGGTTGCTCGAAGTTGGGAGCGGTTGCGAAGCTCAGGGTGCCGCCGCTCATGGTGAAGTCGCCACGGTCGGTGCCGGCCAGTGACCAAGTGACTGACTCGTTCTCCTCCAGGTCGGTGACGCTGTATTCCGCAACCGACCCGATGCCGTTCTCGGCATACGACGGAACGCGGCTCAGCTCCGTCAGCGTGTGCACTTCCTCCACGTTGGTGACAGTGACGGTGACGGGCAGTGTAGCGGGGCTGGTGGTCCCATCCGAGGCGACCACGGTCACTTCATAGACATTGTTGTGGTTGGGATCCTCATAGTTGGGAGCGGAGTCGAAGCTCAGGACGCCGTTGCTGATAGTGAAGTCATCAGCGTCGTCTCCGGCCAGCCTCCAGGTGAGTGACTTCTTCTCCGGGTCGGTGGCGTCGTATTCAGTGACCGGGAGAATGCTGTTCTCGGCATGCGAGACACTGTCTTTGCCGGTCAGCGTGGGCGATTCGTCCACGTCGGTGACTTCGATAGTCACGGCGATGGAGTCGGAGTCTGCGGAGGGGTCGGTGGCCGTCACGGGGTCGGTGGCCGTCACGGTGACGGCGTAGCTGGGCTTGGTTTCGTGGTTCAGCTCCGTTCCTGAGGCTACCGTCAGTTGGCCTTGGCCGGTGCTGTCGTCTATGTCAAACGAAACGGCGTCGGTACCTGAAAGCGTGTAAGTCAAAGTCTCGTTGGTGGGATCGGTAGCGACGACCGGGGCGCCAACGTTCGTGCCGGCGGTCGCATCCTCAGGGACGCTCCGGGTGGTGGTGTCTCCAGGGAAGTAGGGCGCGTCGCCTGAGGGCGTCCCGGTGGCCGTGTATGACCACGCGCCGTCGCCCTGGTCGTTGACCGCCCGCACCTGGATGTCGTAGGCCGCGTCATCGGACAGGCTGGGGATGATGTGTTGCAGAGCGCCGCCAGAAGTCCAGCCGGTATCAACCTCCGTCCAGTTGTCGTCGTCCGTCTCGTCCTCTGTGGTCTTGATATAGCGCACATCGTAGCCGGTGACGGCGGATGCGCCAGTATTGGTCGGCTCCTTCCAGGTAACAGTGAGGGAGCCGATCCCCGGAGTCACTTCGTCGATGTCCGGTGCTCCGGGGGTGGATCGATGTCCGTAGACGGTGAGACTCCACGAATACAGCCTGCCGGGATTTCCCGCGGATACACGGTCGCTGAGGCGCAGCGTCCATGTCCCGGCCGGGTTCTCACCCAGATGCTTGGCCGAGCCGAACCGGAAGCTCCCCTCTAATCCGTATGTCGCACGGTAGACGCCCGATCTGGGGGGATCGTAGGGAACAGACAAGACGGACACCTTACCCGCCGGGGAGACCAACTCTACCTGCAAGTCCCGGAAGGATAGGTGGTCGAAGTCGGCGTTGATTTCGACGAATTCGGTGAACTCGACCTCAGAGCCCAGGGTGAGGCTGTTCGTGACCCAGGTGCGCGAATCGGGAATTATCATGTACCCACCGGTGAAGGGCGCGGAGTATGCGCTTGCCTCTGTCAGCGTCGGAAGTTTGGTCCAGCCGTCGGCCAGATCCACAGCGGCCTTGGCGTCTACCACGCCGAAGCCGTACTCGTGGTTGAAGTGGTAGCGCTCCGTGTCAGAGCCATATTTCAGCGTGCCGTCCTCCCAGCCGGTGTTGTCCGGGTCGTTCTGGCGGGCGGACGCGGCCAGGATGAGCTTCACGTCTCGCCAAGTCAGGTTGGAGTTGGCCTTGCGTATCAGCGCAACCACGCCGGAGACGATGGGGGTAGCCGCACTGGTGCCGCCAAAACTGTTTCTATAGAAGTCGTCGTTGTCGGTAGTGGTGATGCCGTGGCGGTCGCGGGTGCGGTCATTCGACGGAGCGCAGACCCACAGGTTGGCACCCTCTTCCGAATACGCGGAGCGCTCGCCCTGGTCGTTTACTGCGCAGACGGCGGTGACGCCGTAGTGGTTGGCGTACCCGTCGAGGTTGGAGTTGTCTCCATCATCTCCCCCGTTTCCCGCGGCCCAGGCATAGAAGATGCCCTTACGGCCAAAACCTTCCGTGATGCCTTTCTCCACCGCCATCTCCCATATGCCGTGGGCGGCGTCCAGCCCAGGCCCGTCGTAAGGTCCCCAACTATTGTTGGAGACGGCTGTTGTATCCAGATCGCGTTTCGCAGCGTCGGCTTCGTTTGCAGCGGTGGAATCCAGGATGAGGTTGTAGCCGTAGATTTTTGCCTGGGGCGCGACACCCCGCACGCCCAGGCTGTTATTCTGCGCCGCGATGATACCCGCCACCGCCGTGCCGTGGTCTTCGAGAGGATGAAATATGTCGTTCCTGTCGGTGTAATCGTGGTTGCGCGTCGTATCCACGTTGGCGCTCAGATCCTCGTGCGTATAATCCATGCCATCGTCAACCACGGCCACATTGATGTCTTTCCCCAGGTTGTCGGCGGTCCAGACCTCTTCGACGTTGATGTCTTCGCCTGCCGTCCCCCCTGTGAGTTGTCCCGTGTTGTTCAGATGCCACTGGCAGCCGTACAGCGGGTCGCTGACTGTGGCATCGATATCCGCACAACCGTCTAGAAAGTTGTTGTAGCCCGCGACTTCAAACGCGCGAATGGTGTACGTCCCGGTGTCGCCACTGTCGGAACTGACCTTGATGTAGTAGGTGCCCGCGTCGAGGCGGTCGTGGAGAAAAAAGGTGGACAGTCTGTCCCCGAACCCTATTCCATACAGATTTGTGTCAACCGCGCCGCCGTCTGCATCAAGCAACTCTCCGTCAATATCCACCGTTGCACTCACGGCCCCCACGAAGATGGGCGTGGTTTCGGGGACCACGAGGCGGAAGTAGTCCTCATCGCTTGATGGGTCTATCCGGCTCCCTTCTGCGATGCCGAGGTCCAGGGTGGTGGCGGTAGCGCGCGTGTTGCCCGGCTCATTGGCTTTGTTGACGTGCAAGGTGTAGGGCCCGGTGTCGTACTTGTCATAGCTGCTGACCTGGATGTAGTACGTCCCGGCGTCGAGTCGGGTGCGGATCAGGAATTGAAACAGACTCGGCCACAGATACCCGTCATCGTTGAAGGCAAGAATCTCCATTCTGTCGCTGTTGAGGAGTATCCCGACCGTATCACCCACAAGACCGGTGGTATGAATGACGATATCGGTCGTTTCCGAGAGTTCTATCTTGAAGTAATCCGTATCGTCGTCCGGGCCGCCCTCTGGAGAGATAAGCCCGTTTGCAGCCCCGTTTCCAGCACTGTCGAAGGTGATCTCAACTGTGGTGGTGGTGGGAGCGCCGGGTGCGGTCTGCGCCCAGGCTTCGCCAGCAATCAGTAGCAGCCAACACAGTCCCCACACTGCCGTCGGCAGCAGTGTTTTCCTCACGTGCGAGTGCATGGTCTTGGGTCAGTCGTTCACTTTGTTGTATGTTCTCTCCACCAATTGGGGCTGGAGATGAGTACCCCGTCCTGCGCGGCCAGAGTGTTAGCCAAATTCAGAGACGCAAAGCCTGGCTCGGTCTCCACGAAGAAACTGTTGGCGGCGACATCCAAGTCTGACACCCGGCCCAGCTTGATTCGGTTGCGGGCGAAAAAGGCATTGGTCTCTGCCGTGCTCCACTCCGCGTCCAGCACTAGCAGGACACCGCCGGGCAAGGTCATCAGGGTGCCCGAGGATTCGGAGCGGAACACCGGTTGCCCGGTGCTTGTTTCGGAGCGGTCCTTCGTGGAGCTGTCCTTGGTCACGATGTGCTCTCCGCTGCCTCTGGCGACGCTGCTGTCCCCGCTCACCTCCAGGTCGGACTGCAACCGCACCCGCACGGTGCGGTCGCCATCTTCGTAGGTGTAGACCGGCCCCTGATCGCTTTGGCCGGAGTCGCTTCGTGCCTGGGGACTGCGCTGTTTCAGAGCGGGAGAGCGCTTTTTTTGTGAAGGCGGATCGATCGATTCAAACTCAAGCGGCTGCGCCCACGCGACCGGCGCCGCAACCACCGCCACAATAACCATACCGATAGCGAATGTACTCATCTCACCCTCCGGTCGTGTCTCACTGCGCCTCCTGGGCCTTTCCATCCTGGGCCTTTCCATCGAGAGCCTGGCCGGGACTCTGACTCCGCACGGACTCTCTCCTTCCAGAACTAGCCCATCCCGCCGCCTGTGTCCCTCCTAAAATGGGAGGAATCTTCACACCGAATGACGAGGACGCCGCACTAGGCGACCGGCGCCGCCGAGAGGCGGGAAGGGCAAACGCGGCGGTGCACCGGGAGGCCGCCCCGCAGGCCGGCCTCCCTATTAAGGTGGGACTGTCGATTCAAACTCAAGCGGTTGCGCCCACACGACCGGTGCCGCAACCACCGCCACCACAACCATACCGACAGCGAATGTGCTCATCCGCGGTCTATTTATTGGATTTTTCCGGCTTTACTACCCGCCCTATAAGCGTGAAATACTCTAGGCCGTCCCTCCGCGTCGGCGCAGCCATTCGACGGTGAGCAAGAACAGCAGTGAGAAGACGATGAGCACGCTGGCCACGGCGAGAATCGCCGGGCTGATCTGCTCGCGGATGCCGGTCCACATCTGACGCGGAATGGTGCGCTGCTCCAGGCCGCCCATGAACAGCACTGTCACCACTTCGTCGAACGAGGTGGCGAACGCGAAGACGGCCCCGGAAATCACGCCTGGAGCGATCAGCGGCAGCACGACGCGCCGGAAAGTCCGCAGCGGCCCGGCGCCCAGACTGGCCACCGCGCGATACAGATTGGGGTCGAAACCGGACAGCGTGGCGGTCACCGTGATGACGACAAACGGCGTGCCCAGCGTAGCATGGGCCAGGATGAGGCCCAGGTGGGTCTGGGTCAGGCCCAGGTTCGAGTAGAAGAAAAACATGCCCGCCGCCGAGATGATCACCGGGGTAATCAGTGGCGAGATCAGCAGGCCCATGATCGCCGCGCGACCCGGCAGAGCGGGATTCGTCAGTCCCAGCGCCGCCAGCGTACCGAGCGTGGTCGCCAGGGCGGTGGCCGACAGGCCGATGAACAGGCTGTTGAGCAGGGCCTGGACCCACTCCGGGTCGCCCATAACAGTCCGGTACCAGCGCAGCGAATAGGCGAGGGGATCCAGACGCAGCATCCCCTCGGTAAAGGTGAAGTAGGGTTCGGCGTTGAAGCTGAGCGGCACAATCACCACAATCGGCGCAATCAGAAACACGAACACCGCGGTGCAGAACGCCAGATAGGCGATCCGACCGGCGCGCTCCCAGGCTCCCTGTGGTCCCATCTCAGCCCAGCCTCATCCGTTCGATGCCCACCAGGCGGTTGTACACCAGATACAGCCCGAGTACGAAGGCCAGCAGGAGGCCGCCGAGCGCCGCGGCCAGCCCCCAGTTCAGGGAACTCTGCATGTGGTAGGCGATCATATTGGCGATGAGCTGGCCGCTGCGACCGCCGACCAGCGCCGGCGTGATGTAGAAGCCGATCGCCAGGATGAAGACCAGCAGCGCGCCAGCGCCAACGCCCGGCAGGGTCTGAGGCCAGTAGACCCGCCAGAATGCCTGGACCGGGCCTGCGCCCAGCGAGGCCGCAGCGCTCAGGTGCAGCCGGGGGATGGTGCGCATGACCGCGTACAGCGGCAGTACCATGAAAGGCAGCAGAACGTGGGTCATGGCGACCATGGTGCCGGTCATGTTGTAGACCATGGCGAGGCGGCTGCCGTCGGCGATCAGGCCGAGCGACACGAGCGCGGTGTTGATCACCCCCTGAGTCTGGAGCAGCACGATCCAGGCGGTCGTTCGCACCAGCAAGGAGGTCCAGAACGGAACCAGCACCAGTAGCAGCAAGAGATTCGTCCGGCGGGCATGGGCGATCAGATAGGCGACCGGATAGCCGAGCAGCAGGCACAGCCCGGTCAGACTCAGGCTCACGACCAGGGTGCGCCACAGGAGGGGCACATAGACGCGATACTCGTCCGGGCGCGGGGCGATGTGGCCGTCGCTGCGGCGTTCCAGGTCCAGGGCGTGCAAATAGTGGCGCGCGGTGAAGCGCTGGCCGGCGCGGCGAATCGCGTGCCAGGTTTGCACATCGTCCCAGGCCGCGTGGATGCCGATCAGCGCGTCGCGCCACGAACGGTCCTCCGCACCGCGCAATCGACGCGCCGTGCGGGTGATGACGCTCCGCAGTCCGCCGTGCACGCGGTTGATACGGGTGGCGACCCGTCCCAGGGTGCGCTCCTGACGCGCTGTGCGCAGTTCGCGGGCGAGCATCTCGAACACCGGCTCCGGCGGGGTGTGCGTGCCATCCCAGGCCCGCAACAGGCCGAGGGTTTCGGGCAGCGCATCGGCCACCACCGGGTCATACACGCTGCGCGCCAGCATGGTCGCCAGCGGCGCAACGAAGGTCAGCCCGATAAAGGCGACCAGCGGGAGCACCAGCCCCACAGCGCGCAGCTGTGGGCCGAAAAGAATAAACGTGCCAACATTTGCATGTCTATTGGAGGACACGTTTACTCTTTTTCAACGAGCCAGCCATGCGCTGAAGCGCTCGTTCATCTCGTCGCTGTGATCTCTCCACCACTCCCAGTCGTTGTGCAGGGCGCGGGCGACGTTTGCGGGGCTGTTCGGCATATGCGGCTGCATGTCCACCCCGGTTTCGAGATGGGTGGTAATCAGGGCTGTGCCCGACTGCCGGGCCGGACTGTAGGCAATATAGCGACCGACCGCGGCCAGGGACTCGGTCCGGGTTGCGAAGCTGAGAAACTTCCGCGCCGCTGCCAACTTGGGCGTGCCGGCGACAATGCCGAGGATGCCGTAGTCCAGCACCTGGCCGTCCCAGACGATGACAAAGGGCTGGTTTTCCAGGACCTGGGCGTTGAAGATACGGCCGTTATAGGCCGTGCTCATCACGACCTCGCCGTCGGCCAGCATCTGCGGCGGCTGTGCTCCGGCCTCCCACCAGACGATCTGGTCCTTGAGCGTGTCGAGCTTGCGGAACGCCCGCTTCACACCCTCCGGCGTGTTCAGCGTGGCATACACCTGATCCACCGGCACCCCGTCGGCCATCAGCGCGAACTCCAGATTGACCAGCGGACTGCGGCGCATGCCGCGGCGGCCGGGGAATTTTTCCAGGTTGAAGAAGTCGTCGATCGTGGTCGGTTTGGGACCGGGCAGGTGTTTGGGGCTATAGGCATACACCGTGGAGTAGAACAGCATGCCGATGCCGCATTCGGTGAGCATACCGGGGAAGAAATCCTCCAGCGCGGGTGTCCCGTCCGGCGCCGGGAGCAGGTCGGCGCTGGAGAAAGGTTCCAGCAGACCCTCATCACAGCCCCGCACCGCATCGGCCATTTCCAGGTCAATCAGGTCCCAGTGCACCTTGCCGGTCTCCACCTGAGCGCGGACCTGGGCCAAGCCGCCGTTATAGGCATCCAGGCGAATGGTGATACGCCTTCTGGCAGGCGCGGGCGTAGGAGCCTCCCCAGGAGACCACGGTGAGCGATTCGCTGCCGACGGCCGGGCGGCTCCAACTCAGCGTTGCCAGCAAAACGATTGCCGCGACGTGGACCGCCGGGCGGATTCGGCTGCAATGTAGGCGGGATGTCATGCTGTCTGCTCCTCAAAGAGTAAACGTGGAGTAAACGTGTCCGGCAGCTCATGTCTATTGGAGGACACGTTTACTCTTTCTCATCCGGCGCCATGGCCCGGCAATCGATCGGCGTCCAGCCGATCCGGACTCGGTCTCCCTCCAGCACGGCGCCGTGACCGACGGTATTCGGAATCTTGATGATGAAGTCCGTGCTGCCACACACGGCCACCCGCAGGCGCAGGTGATCGCCCAGGAAGGTAATGTCCTCGATGCCGGCCTCAAACCGGTTGCTGTACAGCTCCGGCTTGGGCGCGAGGCAGACCCGTTCCGGGCGGATGGCCAGGGTGACCGGGTCACCCGGTTTACACGGCCCGACCTGGAAGGCCTGGACGATTTGGTCACCGACCTCTACCCGCGAAATATCGTGCTCAAGGCTGAGGACCCGCCCGTGCAGCAGATTATTTTCGCCAATGAAGCTGGCAACGAACGGGCGTTCCGGCTCTTCGTACAGCGTTTCAGGCTGGGCGATCTGCTCAATCCGGCCGCGGCGAAAGACGGCCACCCGGTCCGACAGTACCATGGCCTCCTGCTGGTCATGGGTGACGTAGACGACCGTGACCCCCAGGCTGCGCTGGATGCGCCGGATCTCATACTGCATTTCCTCACGCAAACGGCGGTCAAGGGCGCCGAGCGGTTCGTCCATCAGCACCAGGCTGGGCTCAAACACCAGCGCCCGGGCGATGGCCACGCGTTGCTGCTGGCCGCCGGACAGCTCGGCCGGACGCCTCTCCTCAAGTCCTTCCAGGCGCACGAGTTGCAGCGCGCGCCGGACGCGCTCTCGGATCTGCTCCGAGTCGAGCCCGCGTACTTCGAGCGGAAACGCCAAGTTGCCGCCAACCGTCATATGCGGAAACAGCGCGTAGTTCTGAAAAACCACGCCGATGCCGCGCTTGCGCGGCGGCAGGTCATGCACCGAGTGGCCGTGGATGCGGATGGTGCCCGAGGTGAGCGGCTCAAAGCCGGCCGGCATCATCAGGCAGGTAGTCTTGCCCGAGCCGGAAGCGCCGAGCAGGGTCAGGAACTCTCCTTCGTACACGGTCAGATCGAGATCGCGCACGACTTGAACCCGCCCGTCATAGCTCTTGCACACGCGCTCGAATTCGACGTGGGCGTTATGGGTTGCCTCCATGTTGATCCTGTGTCGCCCGCCTGTCGGGCCTTCAAATCTAGGCGGCTCGCCTCAAAACAAGTGGGGGGTATCCTGACGTATTCGAGCGAGTGGTGTCAAGTTCGGTACGCTGAGGCGTCACCGGGTAGTTCCATCTGCTGACCCGTTCTGATGCCGCGCCGCTCGTCCACCGTCAGCAGCAGCAAGCCGCCAAGGACAAAAAAACCGACCACCGTTGCCACGCCCAGGCGTTGACTGCCGGTTGCCTGGGTCACTATGCCCAGCAGCAGGGGCCCGGCGAAGGTGGTAATCTTGCCGGAAAAGGCGAATAAACCGAAAAAGCTGGCAGTGTGCTGCTCTGGTATGAAGCGGGCCATCAGCGTGCGGCTGGCCGACTGATTCGGCCCCACGAACAGCCCCAGGCTCAGGCCGGCCAGCCACAGCCAGCCGACGCTGGGCGCCCAGACCGCCAGCAGGCTGCACGCCGTCAGCGCTATCAGCGTAACCAGGATGGTGCGCTTACCGCCCAGCCGGTCGTCCACAAAGCCGAACACGCCGGCGCCGATGCCGGCCGTGACATTGAGGGCGATACCGAACTGGATGACCTCCGGCAGGCTCATCCCGAACGTGCCCGCCGCGTAGATGCCGCCGAACGCGAAAATGGTGACCAGCCCGTCGTTATACAACAGCCGGGCGGCCAGCAGCCGGGCGATGTCTGGATAGTGGCGCAGCCGCCCGAAGGTGCGGCCCAGCTCGCGGTAGACCCCCGTACGGGGAGAGGCCGAACCGCTCCCGGATGGCTGGCGCGGGGCGAACATGAATAGCGGCAGGCTGAACAGCGCGAACCAGCCGGCCGCCAGCAGGCAGACCGCCCGGTAGTTGAAACCGGCCTCGGTACTGATGCCGAACAAGGGCTGCTCACGCGCCAGCACGGCCAGGGCCAGGACGAGGCTCAGCAGGCCGCCGGCATAGCCCAGCCCCCAGGCCCAGCCCGACAGCCGGCCGACCCGCTCGGCCGGGGCCAGTTCGGGCAGAAAGGCGTTGTAGAATACGGTGCTCAGCTCGAATCCGACATTGGCGATCACGAACAGGGACAGCGCCGTCAGTCCGGCCCAGGCCAAGTCCGGATGCACGCCGGTCATCCCCGCGCTGGCGATGCAGCACACCAGGGTACACACTCCCAGACAGGTCAGCCGCCGGCCGCTACGGTCGGCCAGCGCGCCGAGCGGCGGGGCCAGCACTGCCACCAGTATGCCGCTCAGGCCGACCGCACGAGACCACTGCGCCGTACCGGTCACCTCGTCCGCGGCAATGGCAGTCGTGAAATACGTGGCGTAGACAAAAGTCACCACCAGGGTGGCAAACGCCGAATTGGCCCAGTCGAACATCGCCCAGGCGACCAATGTCCTGCGGGGTGGAGGCTGGGCGATAGTGGCTCGCATGGCCGATCACATAGCAGGCAGGCGGCGCGGTGACGAGAGACGACGACGCGGGTTCACTGTTTCAATCCTTACCGACCTATTAAGGCCGGCAGCTACTGATGAATGGTTTGACCGTATCGCAGATTCCAACTAGTCTACCACTAGCGCAAATCACGATTCTGTGTAGCCGTCCGTCATTCCTGCGGAAGCAGGAATCCAGGCCCTCGCCGCCCGCTGGATGCCGGATCACGTCCGGCATGACGGAAGCCCCCTGAACGGCTACAGTCTAACGTGAAACGCTCTAGTCTGAAATTCTGGAGGTATGTTGCATGCCTGAAATCGGTGCTTTCGAAGCAAAAACCCACCTGCCGAAGCTGTTGCGGCGCGTTCAGGCGGGGGAGCGATTCATCATCACCAAACATAATCGGCCCGTGGCCGAGTTGATTCCTTTTCAGCCGCACGATTCCGACAAGGTACGTGCAGCGATTGCCAGGCTGAAGGCGTTTCAGGAAACGCACAGTCTGGAAGGATTATCGGTTCGCCAGATGATCGAGGAAGGCCGCAAGTACTGATGGCATTCGTCCTGGATTGCTCGGTCACCATGGCCTGGGTCTTCCCTGACGAAGCGACGGACACCACCGACTGGCTGCGAGACTCGCTGGTGGAAGGTCGGGCGTTCGTCCCCTCCCTCTGGCCAGCGGAGGTTGGCAACGTGCTGCTGACTGCCACTCGGCGGGGCCGAATCCGTGTTGACGAGTGGCCGGAGATTCGCGCGAATCTTGAGGCATTGCCTATCGAAATCGACCCAGTGACTACATCCCGGGCGTGGGGTGTGTCGCTGGAACTGGCGCAGACGCACCAGCTTTCCGTCTACGACGCGATGTATCTGGAACTCGCCATGCGGCTGCAATTACCGCTGGCTACGCTGGACCGCGCGCTCCGTAACGCCGCGCAAGCCGTGGGCCTTGAACCGCCGCCGGTCAAGTAGTCTTCGACGGCCTATCCCCGCGTGTACGGGGGAACCGGTTGTTATCTCAGAAATAAGATTCGCGGGGGCGGGTACATCAGGAAACCTCTGTGCCGGGCTTGACCCCGCCCGGCTGGGGGACTTGGTAGGGACTAGGCGGTGCGCCGTAACAGCTCGGCTAAGACTTCGCCTTGCCGCTCTAGCGCCTGGCCCTGCTGTGTGAACGCCTTGGTCATGGCTTCGCCTCGCCGGTCCAGGGCCTGGCCGATTTTGCCCAACGCTTCCGACTGCGCTCGGCTCTGCTCGCGTTGGCCGGCCTCCATTATGTCCAGCTGCCGGTTGCGCTCCTCTGAGGCTTTCTTCATCTGCCACAAGCCCCAGCTAATCAAGATCAGCTGCCCGAGCCCAATCCCGACCTGCGCCGATGTGGCTATGATTTGATGTTCCATATCTGCTCCTTTCCGGACAAAATTTGCGCACCCACCCAGCAAAAAAAGAGGCTCCGCAGTCAAGGGCCGACCGGAGGGAGGGGAGCGCAGCGACTGTACCCTTGACGTGGGATTCTTTTTGCTACCATCGGACAAGCAAGGCAGGAGGCGTCTTTCATCAAAAACAGCGCCCGGAGGGCCACTTTTAGCCCCGCGTTAAATATGAATCCGCTCGATCTCATCAAGGGATACCTCATCCTGCAAGCGGTTGTATAATTGCGTCGTGCGGGTCGATTCATGGCCGGCGATACGCGCCGCCGTCTCCAGCGTTCCCCCCGCGCGGAGATATTCGGTAATGCCTGTTCCCCGGAAGCTGTGGGCGCAGATCTCACCAGGCAAGCCCGCGCTCTTCGCGCGGCGCTTAATCATCTTCAAGGCGTCGGTCCGTTTGATCGGGCGGCTGCTGAGCTGGTCGAGCCCCCGTTGTGTGCCAGCAGAGGGAAACAAGGGGCCTTTCGGGTCGGCCGTCAGGCCGGCGCGCTCGATGTATTCATCCGTCCAGGCCTGCGCCATATGGTGAGCGGGAATGACCAGATACTTACCGCCCTTCTCGTGCAGCCGGAAGTAGGACCGCTTGCCCTGGGTGTAATAGTCGGCCACCCGCATCGCCAGCGCCGCGCTCACCCGCGCAAAGCCGTACACCATCAGGCCCATCAACGCGCGATCCCTCAGCCCTATGAGAGTTGAAGGGTCTATACTGTCGAGCAAGCCCCGCGCTTCTTCCGCCGTTAAAATGGGGGTCTTGCCCGTTTTGATGATCTGCTTCGGGCCGCGGACCGCGCCGGCCGGATTACTGCGCATGACCTGGCCCACTACGAGCCAGTCAAAGAGCTGCCGCAAGGCGGCCGGATTTTGCTTGACTGTGGACGGCGCATAAGCCCGCCCAAGCTGCTCGATGTAGCGGGCGACATGCAAGGGCTCGACCCGGGCCAAGGTGAGGGCCTGCGCCGCGCACCAGTCCGCGAAGCGGTAGGCCGCCGTGACGTAGGCCATCCGGGTATTGGCATTGCGGATGTTCGCCCCAAAGAACTCCCAAAACCGCTGCTGCCCCTGCCTGGTGTCCGCAAAGAGCTGCGGGGGGCGTCCACCCGCAATGCGGGCCGGAATCGGCTCACTCGCCGGGCGGCGTTCCGCTATTTGCATCTTCATCCCCGCCCTCCTGCCATAAGGCAGTCATAACAACGTTTATGACTGACAGACAAGACGCCCCCACCCCCGCCGCGTTTTTCGAGCCCTATCTTTCTCCTGTCGTCGGCCAGCACCCGACCTCATTTGACGCATATACGATCTGTATATATAATTTTGGGGTGCAATTGACCTGGCACGAAACGAAGCGCCGCACCAACCTGACCAGCCACGGCTTAGATTTCGGGGATGCCGAGGAGGTCTTTGCTGGTCCGACGTTCACCTTCGAGGACGACCGATTGCACTATCCTGAACAGCGGTTTGTGACACTTGGCCTCCTGAGAGGGGTGTGTGTGTCGCTTGTGCATACCGAGACGCCGGCGCGTATTCATGTCATTTCCTTCCGAAAGGCAACCAGAAATGAACAGATCATCTTCTTCCAAAACGTCTAAGACGGATTGGCCGCGGCTCAAGGCGATGCAAGAGCAAGACATTCGGCTCACCGACGAGCATCCGGCCACCGAGGTGGACCATATTGTGCGCGGCATTGCCCGCCAGGGCTTGCGGCCCATTCCCCCCAAAACGCTGATTTCCCTGCGGGTGGATGCGGACGTGCTGGCGTGGTTCAAAGCGCAGGGCGCCGGCTATCAGACCCGGATGAACGCCGTGTTACGGGCCTTCAAGGAAGCCGCCGGCTAATCCTTTCATTGTGGCTTTCACCCCCCCCCCCCCCAGCGCGCGCCTTGACGCTGTTGAGGCAGCCGGTCTATCCCCGCGTGTGCGGGGGAACCGTTCGGGTTAGGGTGATGCTATGCCTGTACTGGGGTCTATCCCCGCGTGTGCGGGGGAACCTAACCTCCCCAACTCTTCACTATGTGTGACTAAGGTCTATCCCCGCGTGTACGGGGGAACCGCGGCCCAACGTTTGAAGTAAAGGTGAGGCTCAGGTCTATCCCCGCGTGTACGGGGGAACCTCCTGGCTCAGCGTCGGAGGCTGGCTAACTGTCGGTCTATCCCCGCGTGTACGGGGGAACCGAGTTGCAGCCCGCTGTACGGCTCTGGCCGCAGTTGGGTCTATCCCCGCGTGTACGGGGGAACCGACCAGATTGGCGATACGGCCCTGGCCGAGTTGGGTCTATCCCCGCGTGTACGGGGGAACCTGTTAACTTTCTTCGTGGGTGAACTGGATATTGGGTCTATCCCCGCGTGTACGGGGGAACCCAAGAGCGGGGGTAGGCGTGTTGATCGTGAGGCGGTCTATCCCCGCGTGTACGGGGGAACCGGCACCACGTCTCGCCATCGCTGGCCTGCCGAGTACGGTCTATCCCCGCGTGTACGGGGGAACCATCGCCAGAAGCTCCTCCATAGAGCAGGAGGCGGGTCTATCCCCGCGTGTACGGGGGAACCCGACCACCGTTGTTCCGCCACCACCGGCTATAGGGTCTATCCCCGCGTGTACGGGGGAACCCATGTCGGTTGCTCCCTTCGTATCGGTTAGGGGGGTCTATCCCCGCGTGTACGGGGGAACCGTGGCAAGCCGAACCGGGACAAGCCGACTGGGCGGTCTATCCCCGCGTGTACGGGGGAACCCTTCCCATATTGCCCATGCCGCCCCATAGGTGCGGTCTATCCCCGCGTGTACGGGGGAACCGCAGGGGCAGATCTTTACTCCTTTGCGCTTTCGTGGTTAGGGTCTATCCCCGCGTGTACGGGGGAACCTCTACTGAGTTTATTAGACTTTTTGCCGCCGTGAGTCTATTCTCCGGCATGTAGAGGGATGCCGTTCAGATTATCAAAGAGCTATTTGTCCTGAGTTTGGCGGGTTCGCCGCGACAAGATGAGGCCCTCTTGGTCCACTAACTCGACCGGTGGTGACCCCAGGACTCGAACGCCTTGTCCCCCCGGCTCACGTGGGTCCTGCCATGTCATGACAATAGATTGGCCGCCCAACTCCAGGAACCATTCCTCTATCACCGTCCATACCCGCTCTCTGACGCTACGAGACAGCCTCGGGGCAGTGTACACCCCAGGGGGCAATCTCAATCATGCAAGAGGCCAAAAACCCACGGGTGCGTGGGGCAACGTCACGTGTCACTACTACTGTCATCGTCGTCCATCAATTTTATTATGCGATCAATCATTTTCGATATGATCTTCTTCTCTCTGAATCGGCGTCCCGCCAATCGCCGGACATGCCGTTCGAGCGGAATATGTCCATTTTTGTGATGCTGGCTCACTGCCTCAAATGCGACCGGGATGGTCACTTCAGTCCGGTACAGGTCCGCAATATCCAGACAAAAGGCAATAGACGCATCCTCGTGAATAAAGCCCAGAGGAGGCAGCGTTCCGGTTGCGGCCACGGCAACAATAGCCGCGGCTTCGATTGCCGTGGCCGCGTGGTTAATGGCCTGGTTCGGAGCGTCGGCAATGTCCGGGTTTTGCCGGTCATAGTGGCGGCCATGCCACGCAATGCCATACTTCTGTGCCAGCAGGCCGTAGGCCGTTTTCATCCGCGCTCCCTCGATACCGCGCAGGATGGATATGTCCTGTTCGGGCAGCACCTCACCCAAACGCCAGGCGTACATGCGCCGGGCTAGGCGAAGCCGGGAGCGCATGTCGTTCCAGAGTTTTGCCTGACGGCGCGCTCTTCTCGAATCGTTCGGTCCAAAGGGCTGGGCGCTATACATCCGCACGCCGTCTTCCCCAACCGCGACAAGGCCGGTCCCGTGGCGGGCGAGAAGACGGAACACGTCATGGCTCACGGTTGAGCCCGGCCCCAGCAGGATGAACGAGATATTCTGAAACGGAATGGCGTAATCGCCGGCAGCCATATCCGGCGACCCGGCGGTCCGAAAATGCAACGTGCCGTCCTCCACGCTGAGATTCCCACGCGCCAACCACAGCAGCCCATGACGGTCGGCGTGCGGAATCCGCGCGGCCTCAAGCCCTAATCTTCCTTTCAACATAGCTCACCCTGGAGTCCGTCTTATCCGTCTTGCATGGCGGCCAGGCGTTCGGTCGGCCCAACGCAGGCCGGCCGCAGCAGCAACATCCCGTAGCCGTAGGCGCGGTGCCGTCCAATACCCTGGGTCAGCAAGGCGGTGAAGGCAGCGGCATCAGTAATGGTCAGGACGCCCCGCATGACCGCGTCCGGCCCTTCGCTGTGACGGGCACGGAGCTTACGCACGGCGCGGGTACGCTGGAATGAGCGTAACTCCGCCGACTCCAACCGCGCGCCGCCTCTGCGGGCAAACTGATCGGCCAACCACTCACGATACACTTCTTCACGACTGCACGGCATCCCGTTCTTCGGATACTGCATTGCCTTGAGTTGGAAGGCGTCCCATTCCCTACCGGGGTGGCCTTCCGCGTTGCGACTGCGGCGCACGATGGGGCGAATCCGTGTCTCAAAGCCGAGCTGCTTGTCTGACCGCCATTCAGTCGGCATTGGTTTGCTGTTGATCGTATGACCGGGGATGATTTTTGCCTGCAAGGGATCGGCGTATATGCCAGCCGCGTCACGCAAAGAGTCGGCCTCGGCGTATCCGTATCCGTACCATACGCCACATACCGCGCCGCGCGGCACAATCAGACGAAAGGGTTTGGGTGCCAGGTCGCCGAAGCATTCGGTGAGCAGACAGTGCATGGCGTGGTCCGCGTCCTGGAGGCGCTTACCGCCCATCCAGCGCTGAAAATCGCGTACCCTGACATCGGCGCGGATCAGTTGAAGCGGAGCCGCAGGCGAATCGGTTGATGTGGCAGTATCCATCATTTTACTCGTCCTTTGCCGTGGAAAACCGGTCGTGTTCGATAGCGCCTTCACACACCAGTCGCCCGCCGCCGTGCAGCCCGGACATCCAGTTGCGCTGGTCGGTGAGCATATAGCTGCGACTGGGAGTGATCTCCGCTCTGCCTTCGCCGTCCGGCCAGAGCGCTCGTATGGCGACCGCAGGCGGTATATCAGTAGCCA
Source organism: Binatia bacterium (assembly GCA_963664395.2). Lineage (GTDB taxonomy): Bacteria > Desulfobacterota > Binatia > Bin18 > Bin18 > Bin18. The sequence goes on from OY761159.2 coordinate 3,376,377, forward strand.
GAGGCGTGGCCAGCAGTGCTGCCAGGGCCGTGTCGCCCTGACTGAAACCGCCGAACAGGGTGCCCGACGGCAGGCAGGGCTTGCGTCCGATGAACAGCGGTCGGGCCGGTTCCTGCAAGGCACCGGCCAGGTCGTCCAGCGTCGGGGGCTCATCAGCCGGCTCCAGACGCAGTGCAACGGTGACGCGCATATCCGCGAAGTAGTCGCGATAGCGCAGATGGGGGGCGTCATATGTGGCCGCTCCACCGGCGCGGCCTTCGGGGACTCCCCGCGTGGTCCAGCCTTGGTCTTTTTTACTCAACTGTGCCGTCTGAAAATCGGTGAGCCTCACACCGGTCGCCGGCTCGCGGTCAATACGTGCGGCGAATACCAGGCGGTCTTGTAGGCGTTGATGCAGGTCCCGTTCGATCCGTCGCCAACCCAGAGCGTTGGCCAACAGCCCGGTCAGCATGGAGACGGACGGGAACCAGCGGATGACGCCGTAATTGTCAATGGTTTCCCCGCCAAAGGCCATGAGTGGGGATTCGAGAGACAGAATCAGATGGCGCATCTCTATGCCTCGCCGCTCAGCACTGCCTGTGACGCCCATTCTGCCAAATCGTCCAGACCGAGGCGTTCGGCGTTGGGAATGTCGCAGTCCTCAACCGACAGCACCCGTCGGGCTTCCTTTGCTCCATAGGCGACGTCCAGTTTACTCAGGTATTGGGATAGGGCGTTGGTGGCATCGGATACCTGCGCCTTGGTCGGGTTGCGAAACGTATTGGCCAGGCTGCGCGGCTGACGTATTCCAGCCTCAATGAGCATCAGGTCGGCGCAGGAATAAGGCGCGGTGGAACCGAGTTTGGCACCGGGCGATACGGTGGCAATCAGATGAACGAGGTGGTCAACCACCTTACCGGCGAGGTCTTTATCCGCGCTCAGGTTGGACACCAGCCCCGGTACGTCCACCACGACATAGCCGTAGAACAGCCCCGCAGTCAGTTCCATGTCTCCGATGTGTGCGGCGCCGGCGTCTTCGTCAGCCTGCTGCAAGTCGTCTACCACGGAAAAGTAATCGCTCTCGCTTTCTTCCTGATGCACGGTGAAGGCGTGGGCGACATGGATAGCGGCGTCAATATTGGCTGCGGGGTCGGAGGTGACCATCCGTCCGAACAGCGCCCCGACAAGCCCACCGGGCAGACTCGTGCTTTTGCGGAATGCCTCGAAATTCGGGATTTCATCACCGAACATCTCAGTAGCGGCATTTCTGGCATCTCTCCGCGGTCGGTCTTGGCTTTTCCAGTGGCGGTTTTAATTTGTTCGTCAGTCACCAACAAGCCAGTAGCCACTTTCGTGCGGCAATTTCGTCCTCGGAGTGTTTCTCACAGATCGCTTTGGCTTTCTCACGCATAGATATTCCACTTCGGGCAGACCCAACAGCAAGGGTTGGCGACCCTTTTCCGTGTCACCTGTCTTGCCGTACACTCCTATGTTGAAAGCCTTTTCAACTGCTTCAAGCACATCGCCAGAAGTCTCTCCGGCATTGCGCAATGGCTGCATGACCGTGCGGTCAACAACATTTCGAGAGCGGAACGCATCCGGCCCAATGTGAGTGATGAGAAAATTCGTCCTCTGCCATGCGCCAGTGCCGCTTGAGGCACTGCGACGAGATACGGGTCCGTACCGCGTCACCGAAGGGCAGGCGCTTGGCCAGGCCGCTGTCGTCGCGGTTCAGCAGCGCGGCGGGATAGGAATGAAGGGTGTGGATTTGCAGAAAACGTGGTGTGGTCATGGTGAAAACTCCTTGGTGCTTTTGTCTTCTTGTCGTCCCTATGGGCGAAATTGTCTTTACTCGTCGGTCGAGGAAGAACGGTGCTGCTCCGCCCGGTAATACTCACGGGCAATTTTTATTCGAGCCTCATCAGCCCGCTCTTCGTTGTATCCGTCGTTGAGGATGAACCAAGCCATTTCCCGCCAGTTGAAGGCGCAGCCTTTGCTCGCCAGCATCCGAAACAGCCGTGCCAGCAGACGATGGAGCGTTGGTCCTCTGGCGGCAAGTAACGTCGCTAGTCGGTCCTCGCTGTAAAAGGCCGTTCCCGGTTGGTCTTGATTGCCCTCATATAATACCCGCCCAACCGGCCTTCTTGGATTATGAGCCAAGCCAGCAGTATGGGACATCAGGGCTATGCCGTGTGTGATAAGCCCCCATTTTTTAATATCCGGGTTTCTGGACATTCCGCGTTGGCTCATGAGCTTCCAGAACACAGCGCCGCCAGGATTGCTCGGGTCCATGCGTCGGAGGCTGGCTTTTTCTCCTGTTGTCATTTCCTTGGATTCAATCGACTCGATGGTGTTCGCCATAACAACACCAAAGTTGGCAGGTATCGGACTGCTGGGCAGTCCAGGCAAGAGTTTGGTCACGCTGTTGTGTCCAGCAGTGCCATTTTCGATAATGTCGTACAGTTCGCGTCGGTGATCTGAGTTATCACCACGCCAAACCTTTGTAGTGATACCCATCTGTTTGAACGCTTCCAGCCAGTCTTCCTGTCCTTCTCCGAATGGGCTGTCAGCCTCGCGCTTTAACTCTGCTACCAGCATTTCAAACAGACCTGACTCTGGGTGCTGCCGAAACATAACGAGGTCGGGAAATCCCCTGCCGCGCACTATGCGAAAACCATCAACATGGAACGGTCTCCATCCATGATGAATAGCTTCTTCATGCACCTCTTTGTTAAAGAACCACTCCCTATCCGTAACAGCGGAATCTGGAGCTTTGTTGACTGGTTGTTGCTCTGACATACTTAACTCTCCTTCTGTCCTTCATCGAAAAGAAACGGGAGCCCCTTCGCGCCGCATATCCGACCCTCAAACAGTCCCTCAGCGTTGACACGGGCGCGGTAGCGGTGAATGGCCGGGCAGGGCAGGGAATCCTCGGCAGCGTGCAAAGTCCGACGAGCGAGGTCAACTATGCCGTCTTTGCCGTTCATTAACCACTCGTTGCGAACACGCTTCCGCTCTGCCTCATCGTCAACCTCGAACTCATCCTGTAGGTCGTTAAAAAAGCGGGCGTCTACGATTTCGTCTAACTTGTTCAGCCAGGGATGGGCTAGGGCACGATGTTCAGGACTCACCTTATCGCCGTCGCCTCGGGCGGCGAACACCTGGATGGCGTGGCTGAGAATGCGCTGAACGGTGCCGACCTGTTCAATGCGCTGTTGAGCAATGTCGCCGAGTTCGGCAGTACCTCCCACTCTTCCGAAAACCTGTATTGTTTTGGAGCGTAGTGGGATGACTCGTTCGTGATAGCCTTCGGTCATGCCTTGTTTATTCGTATTGTTCTTTGTACTTCGCGCTACTAGTTGCATTGAGGTGTTTGAATCACGGTCTTCTGAAGACCTTGATAACAATGGAGGCCACTCCCAATCAGCGGACGTGAGATAGGTCGTTATGCGTTTATAGCTAAAACCTGCCGGTCCGATGTTCAGGGCTTTGCCTTCTTTTTTGTTGATCGGAGTCCAAGGGTCTCCAGTCCGTCCGTTAATATTTTTTGCCTCAATACGACTGGATTCAGAGTTTGCCCTGACGCCGTACAGATTTCCCTTTTCGTTTGTTTGAAGCCGGACGCGGCGGCAGATTTCTATGTAGAAGGGGTCCAGTTGGTCAAGTCGTATTCCTTCTTTCTTGTTTCCGTCCCACGGTATGGCCCACAATAAATCCGCCCCACCATCGGTCATCGGATAATCGGCCAAAATTGTCTGGCGATGTTTCTGCAAGACTTTAATATCTCTGAGAACGTGAGCGCCAGTGCGTCCGGATGGCGCGAGGCTAAAAGCGGGCCGCCCGGAATATGCGCTTCTGATTCTCGAAATCGGATAATTGCCTCTACCATTCTGGAGTGACATCGTTTGCAGCGTAATCAGCGCGAAGAGCCATTCATCAGGAACGGCCTGCGTCGCCACAGCGGCTTTCAGGTCGTGATTCTTGGAGGTGACGAGCATGTCCAGTTCGTCGGGTGTGGCGACAGTGCTCTTGTAATCCTTCTCGCGCTCTGCGGACGAGGCCGGGGGCTGCATGAAGGCGGGTTTGGTGATGTCGTCAACCACAAGCTGCCAGGGCTCGTCGTTGGGATAGTCAGGTGTCAGCGCGCGAATAATACGCAGCCACTCCGTGGCATCTTTAGGTGGCGTCAGTCCAGCCCGTCCCGGTGCATCGCCATTGACACCCAACTGAACCAGAAAGGCGTGCCAGGCGTGGCGCTGATGGGGCCGGAGCGCAGGAAAGGCGTCTATTTTGTCATCTATCAGTGCGGCGTAGGTTTCGGGCAGGGAGGCGGGATATGTACTTCCGGCCGCGTTAATCCGAATCAAGGGGTCAGTGAGAATGTTGAGCATATCTTCTCCGAGCTACTGATGCAGAGCGAGGTTCGTCCAAATCAACGGATCATTTAAGGCGTTTAACGTGTGAAAATCTCCTTTCGGGTTTTTTACCCGACTATGGTGAGGCATGTCAGGATGGTGCTCGGAAATTTGGGTAGTGTCTCAGTTTGAATCCTTTGGATTTCGCTCTCGTATGGCGGACCTTGACTCCGCCTGCCGCAGTGTTTTGGCCTCGCTGATAAAGGGATACTGTGCATAATTTGCCGCCCTTGTCCCTACCAAGATTAGTAGGAAGTGAAGAAAAATGACGAGGGCGTCGAAAAAAGTGGGCAGGCAATCAGCGGCGAGGAGAAGCAATTTCAAAGTGAGACACTACCGAAATTTGAAATTCTATCCTTGTGCATAGCGTCCGCACCTCCAATGAACACGGTGATTCAGCGAGCGCAGCTTGTACAACGGCTGTATTTGGTATTGCGATTCTGACCAGAGCGGTCTTTTGAGAAATGGGACGGACTATGCAAGCAGACTATGCTGGAATTATCACGGTCGAACCGGGCAAGCGCGGCGGGAAACCCTGCATTCGTGGCCTGCGCATCACGGTCTACGATATTCTGGAGTATCTGGCGTCCGGGATGACCGAGTCTGAAATTCTGGCCGATTTTCCCGACCTGACCCGCGAGGATATCCGGGCGTGTCTGGCATTTGCCGCTGAGCGGGAGCGTCGCTTGGTAGCCATTCCGCCAGAATGAGACTGTTGTAGCCGGCGAAACAGCGCGGCGAGCAGGCTGCCTATACCCGGCGCAGTCCCAGCCGGTCGTACCGGAAACGGGACTCGCCCATACGGAATGTAAAACCGCTGTCCTCCAGGTCGGGAACGACCGGCTTGTCGTCGGTCGCCTCGTCGGACAGACGGGGGGCCAGATGATGGGGGATGGTCAACTGCCCAATGGCTTCTGCCCCGAACGGGCTTGGCGCTGGTGGGTCCAACTCCACTTCAATGCCCTCGTCACCCAGCCGAGTGCGTATGCGTTCTTCGTCACTACCGAATACAACCTCACGGTTGTCATCGCCAAAAAAGGATTTGTCGTAACGAACGAGGGCACTCCGCGCGGTCAGGGCTCCGGCCAGGGTTGCCCCGGTCATACGATTGGCGTGGATTTGCCAGGCGTCGCCCAACTCGTCGGTTATGGCTTTCAGGGCGTCGGGGTGGGTCGTTCGCTCCACCAGTTCCCGGTTCATTGCCGGGATACGCCATTCCGGGTGGTGGAGAATCAGCCGGCGCGTCGCCTCAAGCACACGCAGATCCTCGTAGACGAACCCGTGCGGTCCCAGCCCGTTCCGACCGGGACCTTTGGATAATAAGGGTGAGAGGTCATCCCTCTCCGGCATCAGCACGATACACGCGGGCGTCGCGTAGCCTTCGGGCCGGTCAGCCCGTTGGTGGCGGTGCAGCCGACCGATGCGCTGGAGCAGTACGTCCATCGGGCACAAGTCGGTGATTAACAGGTCCGCGTCTATGTCCAGCGATTGCTCCAAGGTCTGCGTCCCCACAATAATGCATCCGCCGGACGGACGGTCTTTACCGATCTGATCTTCCACCGCTTTGTCCAGCACGAGTCGGTCTTCACGGGCGAACCTGCCGTGGTGGAGGGTGAGAATGCCGCGACAGGCGTAGAGCAGGTGGCTTTCGTCCTGGGCAATCATTGCTTCCACCGTCTGTTGGGTGTCAATGGCGTATTGCACGGTGTTCCGTACCACCAGAACCTTGGCTCCGGCACGGGTCGCGCGCAGAGCGCGTTGGGCTACCTGGGTGAAATCTCCCATGTCCGAGATGGCCTCAACCCGAACCGTTTTCTCCCTCCCGTTTTCGTTCACGGCGATGGTGGTTTTGCCGGTACGCGTCGAGACCGCAGGGTAGGGGGTCTCGATGGCGTCGTTCAACGACGGTGGAGTATTGGTAGCAGAGGAAGATTTTTCGGACAGCCAGCGAGAGCGTGCCGCAGAGCCGAGCGTGGCAGACATCAGGAGGGCGTAGCCGCCAGTCCCGATATGGACACGTAGTAAGGCTTCGAGAATGACGCGCATATAGGGGTCGGAGGCGTGCACCTCGTCCACTACCAGAAGATTGCGCGACAGGCAGGCGGCGCGCATATGGGCGTGCTTGACCTGGAGGGCGGCCAGCATGGCTTGGTCAACCGTACCGACGGCGATTTGGGCTGCCAGGTAGCGCTTGGCGCTCTCGGCTGCCCAGCGGCGTTTTTCGGTGAGGATGTCGGGATGATCGTCCCACCACACCTCGTATTTCGGCAGATGCTTTCCTGTGGCGGCTCCGGCACGGACATAGCCGGGGACTGCCAGCACGGGCTCCGGGCCGACTCCTTCGGGGAACAGCTTGTCAATGAAGCGTGTGATGCGTCTGTGCATCTGGCTGGCTGCCGCACGGGTAGGCAAGGCAAAATACAGTCCGTCTACCCGTCCGTCTTGATACATATGGGCAAAGCGCCAGAGCGCGGCCTCGGTTTTCCCAGAGCCGGTTTCGGACTCGATGATAACCAGGCGCTCGTCCAGCGGAACCGCTATCGCCGAGTGCTGAATGGGGTTGGGCGTTGCGTTGGGGATGCCGAATAGGGCGTCGAAATTCGGCAGGGCGGGCAGTACGTGAAAAGCGCTCCGCTGGCTTTCGATATTCAACCCGATTTCCAAGAGCGCATTGTGGGCGTTGTGCCGTGCGGTCTGCATGTAGTCGTCACGAGGCTCGTCGCAGAATGGGAAGTGGGTTTCGTCAGAACCAATCCAGTCGGCCAGCATGCACAGGCCCAGAAACATATGCTGAAAAGCGGGAGTGGACGGCAGAGGAAGCGCACGAAGTGTCCAGGCTGCAGGAAACCAGTCTCGCACCAGCCGCCCGATGCGCTCTACACCACGCCGGGGGTGCAGTGCACCGAAGGAGCGCCAGATGGCGGGATTCTTGGACCGACTATCCTGCATGTTAAGTGGCCGACCGTGGTGAGACAGCGCAGCCACGAACAAGGCGCAGACCGTCTCTCCGCCGCAATCGTCCCAGGTCAGAAAATCCTCCCACCAGCCCAGCGTACTGAAGAACCAGTCCGCGGTTTCGGTGTCATCGTAGTTCAGAACCGGTGTCAGGTCGGCGATATGTCCGGCAGGGCGTGGGTGGCGCGTATCTGTGGGAAAGTCGGATTCCTGCCATATCCGTGTCTGAAAGCCGATGTTGACTTTGCCTATGTCGTGCATAGCTGCCAAGACTGCCAGCCGTGCTGCAATCACAGGGTCAATGTCGTCCAGCTTGCCAGCCCGTGCTAGTCGTTGTCGGATAGTCGGCTGTGCCAGCAGAGCCTCAAAGCAGGCCCCCACATCAGCCATATGGTGTTCCAGCAGATGGATACGTTGTGGGTTTTCGCGGTCGGATTTTGCCCAGAAGACCTGGGTATATGCTGCGGGTAGCATGTCCTCTCTCGATAAAAGCGCCGACTGCTGGAAACACGCAGGTATAGCAATCGACATTGAGGGGTCAAGCTCGCCTGCCCCGCCGCTCAGCTCTTCCTGCTCAAATACGAATGCGTTGACGCAGAGCCGTGAGGAGACCCCTCACCCTAGCCCTCTCCCCCAAGGGGAGAGGGGATAATCAGAACAGGAACGAGGGAGACATATCAAACGGCCGCCGGACAGTCGTGAACCCGAGCCGTCGGCGTATCAGGCTCCCGGCGGCCGGTAGGGTACGCTTTTGCCGACCGCTTCGTCCACGGTTTCCGGTGTAACGAGGACGGTGACGCCGATGTTGAGGGCGCCGGCGGCACCGATCGTCAAGGACACGGCCGTTGCCGTGGCGTCGTCTGGAAGATCGGCAATGATGTACAGGTCGGGCTCCCCGAAGGCGTAGTACAGCACCTCTACGCTGCCGCCCATGCCCTCAATGGTCGCGGTTAAGGCCTCCCGCCGGCGCGTGCCGCCTTCCTTCAGCAAACCGGTCAGTCCCGACTGCGTGTACGTTGCGTGAAACATGTATTTGCCCATTGGCTTCCCTCCGTTTCAATCCTCACCGACCTGTTAAGGCCGGTGTTTCCGCTGAGTGGATTATATGCCAGTCGGATCAAGTGTTTCAATCCTCATCGGCCCGTTGAGGAGGGAACGTAAACTGAGGGAGCCCTGAATGCGTGAGTCGTCGCGCCTCAGTTGCATTCGCGGGATGGGCTGACGTATGATTCCGCAAAAAGAAGGAGGCTGCCTATGCCCGTGCGTATGCCTAGCCCGCAGGATCTGCGTGACGCCGGTCGGCGTTTCGGTTTTGATGTGAATGACGAAGAGGTTGACGGCTTCTCGCAGTATATCCGCGAGATGCTGCCGGCCTACCGGCGCCTTGACGAATTGGTTGCGCCCACCGTTCCAGTCAAGTATCCGCGGCGGGATTTTGGGGCGCGACCGGCGACCGAGGACAATCGGGACAACGGCTGGGCGTGGCGCTGCTCCATTCCCGGTGCGCCCAATGGCCCGTTGGCCGGCAAGAAGGTCGGGCTGAAGGATCACGTGCGCGTTGCGGGCATTCCGCTGCTGAACAGCTCCAGCGTCATGGAAGGCTATGTGCCGACCGAAGACGCCACGATTGTCACCCGTCTGCTCGACGCCGGCGCCGAGATCATCGGCAAGGTGGTGAATGGCTCGCACTGTTTCGACGCAATCGGGCTCAGCATCTACCCTGGGCCGCAGCCGATCAATCCGGCCGGGCCGGCCACGGGCCGCCACTGTGCCGGTGGGTCGTCAAACGGCAGCGCGGTCGTGGTCGCCAACGGCGACGCGGATATCACCATGGGCGGTGACCAGGGTGGCTCGATTCGCTGCCCGGCTGCGTGGTGCGGCATCGTTGGGCTCAAGCCGACCTTCGGCCTGGTTCCGCATACCGGGCTGGCCGGCCTCGATCATAGCGTCGATCACACCGGGCCGATGACGAAAACGGTGCGCGACTGTGCGCTCGCCTTGCAGGCCGTGGCCGGCGCGGACGGCCTGGACCCGCGCCAGAAAGACGTTCAGGTCAAAGATTACACCGCCCGCCTCGAAGATGGCGTCGGCGGCTTGCGGATAGGCATCCTCGCCCAGGGCTTCGGCCACGCCCAATCGATGCCCGCGGTGGACGCGGCCGTGCGTGAGGCGGCGCGGGTGCTGGAGCGCGCGGGTACGACGCTGAGCGAGGTGTCGGTCCCGCTGCATCTGGACGGCAACGCGATCCTGTGGCCGCTCATGATTCAGGGCGGAAACGAGACGACCAAACAGGATGGCTGCGGACACGGCTGGTCGGGCCACTACGCCCTGGATCACGTGAACTTCATGCACCGGGCCGTGAAGGCGCGCTCGAACGATCTGCCGCTGGGTCTGAAGCTCGTACTGCTGCTGGGCGAATATACCCATCAGCGCTACGGCATGCACTACTATGCCAAGGCGCAGAACCTCACCCGCACGCTGCGGGCCGCCTACGAGCAGGTCTTCAAAGACGTCGATGTGCTGCTTATGCCGACGGTCCCGTTCACCGCGCCGGCCATGCCCCAAGAGGAGCTTTCGACGTATGGCTTTCTGTCGATTTTTGCCAACATGATCCACAACACCGGGTCGTTCAACGTGACCGGCCATCCGGCGCTGAGCGTTCCCTGCGGCACGCACGAGGGGCTGCCGATCGGCCTGCAACTGGTCGGCCGCCACTTCGACGACGACGTGCTGCTGCGGGCGGCGTATGCGTATGAGCAGAGCTGATACCCCGGCGGCGAATCAGGCGGGGTCTGACTGACCGGCGAGTTCTCGGGCGAGCCAGCGGTAGAACTGGGCAATCGTCTGCTCGAACGGACTCAGCGGCCCGCGCGCGGCCTTGCTCGAATGCATCGCCTTGGCGAGTTCGGTGGTCGCCAGCCGGTCCTGCTCGTTGACGCGCTGCATGATCCCACGGCGTTGCTCGCCGATATCCGGGGCGACTTCAAGCAGGTCCGGTGACACCAGGTAGCCGCCCAGGATGCCGGTGCGCTCGGCTGCCTGCGGGTGGAAGCTCAACCAGTTGTTACCGTTGGGCCGCATCGCCATGGTAAACGCCGGCCAGATATAGACCATATAGCCGGTGGTGAGGTCTTCTTCGGTGAACGTGTCCAGGCGTCCTTTGGGTGTCATGGTATGGCCGCCGGATTTGAACGCCTCGTTCATGCGGCAGCGCATATGGGTGAAGGATAAATCCGCGGGCGGCGGCGGGGTATACGAATTCTGGCCCGGCATAGCGTCCTGCACCGTGTCGCTGTGCAGCCCGATGTGGTGGTAATACTCCATCGAATTCTCCGCCGAGAGTTTCCAGTTACCGTTCCAGACGGATTCGTAATGAAAAATCTCTTTCTGCTCGGCCACGCGATAGTTGGCGATATAGCCTTCGAGGGTTTGCATCCGGGCGGCGAGTGGGGGCGCGTCTTCATCGAGGTTGACGAACAGAAATCCGAACCATTCTTCGAGCCGATAGCACGGCAGGCCGCATTGATCACGGTCGAAGCGGCGCGATCCTTCCATATACGGTGCGGAAAGCAGGCGGCCGTCGGTCGCATACGTCCAGGCATGATAGGGACAGACGAAGCGGCGCGTGCTGCCCGAGTCCTGTACGAGCGGCATGGAACGGTGCCGACAGATGTTTGACAACGCCCGGATCTCGCCGTCGTCGCCGCGTACGATGATGAGCATATCACCCAGGACCTCGCAGGCATAATAGTCGCCGGGATTGGGGATATATTCCGCGCGCCCGACACACAGCCAGGCGGTCTTGAAAATTTTCTCGACCTCCAGTGTGTACAGCTCGGACGACCGGTACGCCGCGGGCGGCAGGCTGAGGCAGTCGGTGTCGTCGAGCGCAAGATACTCGCCGAGCACCGCGAGCAATTGTGCCAGCGTCGGCGGTGGTGTTACATCGACCATGCGGGCATTCAATCACGAAACCGGACACAGGGGAAAGTCCTGTGGACGCAGTGTGTCAGCGGCTTTGTCGATAGAAGAACAGCAGCGCGGCCAGTGCGGCAATAATGCTCAGCCCGGTTTGCAGCCCGTCCGACAGACCAAGCTGGAGTCGAGAGAACCCCAGGCTGGCGGCCAGTGCAATGCCTACGCCGGTCAGGGCTTCGCCCGCAATGGCACCCGAGGCCAGCAGCACGCCGGGCTGCTGGGTTGATGCCGTGCGGTGGAGGAGCGCGGAGAGAATGCCGCCCAGAAAAATCGGGACGCTCAACCCGAAGGGGAGGTATATGCCGACCGCAATCGGCATGAGGTGCAGCCGGAAAGCAGCTCCGCGCTTTTCGAGTGTACGATCCACTGCGACCAGCGCGAGACCGAGCACGGCACCGCTCCCGACCAGATTCCAGGGCAGATGCCCGTCGCCAAAAAAGCCACGCGCCAGGCTGGCAAACAGTTGCGCCTGGGGAGCGGCGAGTTCCTTGCCGCCAATACCGCCTGGGGTGTAGTCGTGCAGCAATTGCAATACAGGAGCCATAATAAGCGCGGCCACTGCCACGCCGCCTATCTGCATCATCTGCTGGCGGCGCGGAGAGGCTCCGACCAACTGGCCGGTCTTGAGATCGTTACACACATCACCGGCCGTACACGCCGTACAGCACACCACCGCGGCCACGCCCAGGGTTGCCAGCATGCCGGTCGTGCCCGTAAAGCCAAACAGGACGAGCATGACCCCGGTAGCCAGCACGGTGGTGATGGTCATACCTGAGACCGGGCTGTTGGAGTTGCCAACCAGACCAACGATATAACTGGCCACCGCGGTAAAAAAGAAGGCCATGACAACCATGATAGCCGTTGCGGTCAGGGTGACATCCAGCCGTCCGGTAAAGAGAAAATAGACACTGCCGATGAGGGCAACGCACACTAGGCTGAGGACGATAATCCAGGTCCGGGGAATGTCTTCCTGAGTGGGGTCGGCCTGAAACAGTTCTCCTGTTTTATGCGGAGTCCGGGTCAGCGCACGGACGGCTTCCAGCAGGCCATGCCGCACGTGCATAATGGCCACCAGGCCGCCCACGACCATGGCGCCGACGCCGATATAGCGTACCTGCTGTGACCAGACGGCATAGGCGCGTTCAATCGGATTTTCGGGAATGGAGGTGCCCGCACTCAAAATGGGCAGCGCCACCAGCCAGCCGAGTGCTCCGCCCAGAAACACGAGGGCGGCGATATTGAGCCGGACGATCATGCCCACGCCTAATAGGGCGACTGACATATCGCTGCCCAGATACACCACACTTTTGCCCACGATCCAGGCCCCTTCGAGTGTGCCTTTGAGTACGCCGACAAAACTCATCAGCGCCTTGAAGACAAAACCAAACAGGGCTCCCTGGATGACCTGACGGGCGTCCCGGTCGTCGGCCTGTTGACCGGTCCGCAGCACTGCGGCACACGCCACGCCTTCGGGAAAGGGCAGGGTGTCGGCAGTGACAAACACCCGCCGCATCGGAATCATGAGCACAATCCCCAGCAGGCCGCCGGCCAGGGCAACCAGCGTGGTCAAGACCAGGTCAAACTCGTGCCAGACGCCGACCAGGACCAGGGCCGGCATGGTAAAAATAATGCCGGCGGCCAAGGACTCCCCCGCGGACGCCGCGGTCTGGGCCTGGTTGGCTTCAAGCACAGAGCCTCTACCGAGCATGACGCGCAAGAGCAGCATGGAGACCACCGCAGCCGGAATAGAGGCCGACACTGTCATGCCGACCTTCAGGCCCAGATAGACGTTGGCCGCGCCCATGATCACGGCCAGGGCCAGCCCTATGGATACGGAGTAGACCGTCAGTTCCTGCCGCATACGCTGTCACTTAGCCTGTTCTTGGCAATGTCGAAAGACTGGCCGTGTTCTCCTCCCTCGCCCCCGAGGGGAGAGGGGGAATAGCCCTACTGAGATGCGCTCATCCTGTCGAACGTCTTGTCAGCGCAGGGCAAAGCTTCTACAAGCATTTCCAGGGAGCACCGGCCCGTTATGGCCAGTGAGAATTGAAGTCTGATGTCCTACCGTCTTGGTGTTGATGTGGGCGGCACTTTTACCGACTGCCTGCTGATTGACGAAGAACGTGGCAGCGCCGTCACAGCCAAGGTGCCGTCAACGCCGGCCGACCCGTCTCTTGGGGTGCTCAACGGGATTGCGCTGGTGTGCGAACGGGCCGGGGCGGACGCCCGCAATATCGCTCACGTGCTGCACGGCACGACCGTTGCGACCAACGCCATCCTGACCGGCAGTGGCGCGCGGGTTGGCTTGGTGACAACCCAGGGCTACCGCCAGGTGTTACAGATTGCGCGCTCCTTTGTCCCCGGCGCGCTGAGCGGTTGGGTGCTGTATGACAAAAGCGAACCGCTGGCGCCGCTGGAATGTACGGTTGAGGTGTCCGAACGCATCAGTGCCACGGGCGAGATCATTGAACCTTTGGATGAAGCCCAAGCCCGCCGGGCGTTGCGGAGCTTGCGGGCACGTCAGATCCAAGCCCTGACGATTTCTTTAATCAATGCGTATGCAAACGGCAGGCATGAACACCGTTTACGTACGCTGGCAGAGGAAGAGCTGCCCGGCCTGCCCGTTTCTCTCTCGTCCGAGGTCATTCCGGAAATGCAGGAATATGAGCGGACCATTACCACGGTGGCGAATTCCTACGTCCGTCCTGTTGTCGAAACCTATGTGCAGAACCTGAAGACTGAGCTGGCCAAGACCATGCGGGAGCCTAAGCTCCACATCCTGCGCTCGGACGGCGGGCTGGCCTCGGCTCAGGCCGCCGGCCAGTATCCTGTCAATTTGCTGATGAGCGGACCGGCCGGCGGGGTCTCGGGAGCCATTTGGGTGGCGGGGCAGGCCGGCTATCGGAATCTGCTGACGTTTGATATGGGCGGCACTTCGACCGACGTTGCCCTGGTTCAGGATGGGAAAGCCCAACTCCGGCGTGAGACCACGGTTGGAGATATCACGGTCCGGGCGTCCTCCGTTGATGTCCGCTCCGTTGGCGCCGGCGGTGGCTCGATTGCCCATGTGCCGGAGTTGACCGCCGCACTCCGGGTGGGGCCGCATAGTGCCGGCGCTGATCCTGGTCCGGCCTGCTATGGCAAAGGCGGCGGTGAGCCCACCGTGACGGATGCCAACCTCGTGCTCGGCTATTTGCCGGCCGTGACCCGACTGGGTGGAGAAATGGTCCTCGATCACGCCGCGGCCGAGCAGGCTGTCGGCACGGTCGCGCGCGGTCTGGGCCTGTCGGTCAAACAGGCTGCGGCCGGCATCATTGATATTGTGAATGAAAAAATGTTCAGCGCTCTGCGCCTCATATCGGTTCAGCAGGGCATTGATCCGCGCGACTATGCCCTGATTGCCTTCGGCGGGGCAGGTCCTTTGCATGCCAATGCCTTGGCTAGGTTGTTAGGGGCCTGGCCGGTGATGATTCCGAGAGGACCGGGCGTGTTGTGCGCCTACGGTGACGCCACAACCCGGCTGCGCAACGAAACCTCCCGAACCCTGTTGCGTCCTTTTTCACAGCTTGAGACCGCGGAAGTGGTTGCCGTGTGCGACGAACTCGCCCTGGACGCGGCCCGAGCGCTTGACGCCGAAGACGTGCCGCGCGCAGAACAAACGACCAGCTTTGAGATCGACGTCCGCTATCACGGTCAGGGCACGCTGCTCACCCTGGAACTGGAGCGCCGGGAGTTGCAGCGCACGGGCCTGCCGGCCGTGGGAGAGCGGTTTGATCGCCTGCACGAGCAGTTGTACACCTTTGCGCTCGACTCCGACCGTGAACTGGTGAATATCCGGGCCGTCGTGCAGGGCACGGCTACCACGGTGACGCCCTATCGCGCCGAGCCGGGAGACGGCAATCCGGCCCGCGCGGCAATGGGGGAACAGCCGGTGTTCCTCGACAATACGGATCGGCCGGCTGTGATCTACGACCGGGCGCGGTTGCGGGCACGGGATGTCATACGCGGTCCGGCCATTGTCATGGAAATGGACTCGACCAGCTTGATTCTGTCCGACCATGTCGGACAGGTCGATGCGTCCGGCAATATTCTTATCAGACCGGACTCCTGAGTACGCCATGCGGGCGCAATGCAGAACAGATGAGCGAATCGTCAAACAGACCTTCAGACCTTCGACTTTCAACCTAATAAGGAGCACCTACCATGCCGGCCACGATTATTGAGCCTCACCCCAAATCGCTCACTCGCGTTCGGGTTGATCCGATTACGCTCGACCTGATTGAAAACGGCCTGGTTGCGGCCCGGGAACAAATGGACGCCCTGCTGTTTCGGACCGCCATGTCGCCGATTATCCGCGATCAGCGCGATGGCTTTCCGGTCATTACCGACCGAGACGGCAGGCTGCTGGCCGGACAGTTTGGCTCGCCGGTGCATGGTTTCACCGAGTTTTATGACGGCAGGATTGAAGCGGGCGATATTTTTCTGACCTCCGACCCCTATTCGTGTAACGGCGCCATCAGCCACGCCAATGACTGGCTGGTGTGCATGCCCGTGTTCAGGCATGGCCGGCTGATCAATTGGTCCGCCATGTTTGGTCATATGGCTGATATCGGTGGCAAGGTGCCGGGCAGTATGCCGACCGATTCCGAACAAATATTTGAAGAAGGGATTTGTATCCCGCCGGTCAAAATTTTCAGTCAAGGCCAACTCCAGGAGGACGTCTTGCGCGTTATCCTGCATAACTGCCGCATTCCGGAATGGAACCGGGGAGATTTCCATTCCATTGTGGCGGCGTGTCGGATTGGCGGCAGCCGCTGTGTTGAAATGGCCGAGCGCTTTGGTGAGGAGGTGTATGTATCGGCGCTGCACGATCTCCTGGAGCGCAATCGGCGCGCCATGCGGAAGCTCATTGGTGAGACCATCTCGGAAGAGAAGCGGTATTTTGAGGACTATATCTGTGATGACGGCATGGGCATGGGCCCGTACAAAATTGCCTGTAGCCTGTGGCGTGAAGGCGAGCGGATTATTTTTGACTTCACCGGCACCGACCCTCAGTCGGTTGGCTCGATTAATTTTCTCCTGAGCGAGCAGATGTTTCGTATGTTCTGCGGCCAGTTCATGATTAACTTTTTTGATCCGCAGATTCTCCTGAACGGCGGGTTTTTCGATCTGGTTGATGTGCGTATTCCTGAGGGCTGCCTGCTCAAGCCGCTCAAGCCGGCGGCCTTGACGAGCCGCACCCACGCCCTGGCCCGTATCTTTGATGTCTTGAGTGGCTTGTTAGGCCAGTCCAACCCCGACTATATGTGCGCGGCAGGATTCTCGGACAGCCCGCACCTGATGTATTCGGGCTACGACCACGACGGGAACTGGTTCCTGCTCTTCCAGATTGGCTTTGGTGGTATTCCCGGCAAGCCCGGCGGTGACGGGCCGGACGGCCACTCTTTATGGCCGAAGTTCATGAATGTCCCGAACGAATTCATTGAGAGCTATTTCCCGGTGCGGATTGAGTGTTACGAGACCATCCCGGATAGTGGCGGTCCGGGCCTGCACCGGGGCGGCAACGCCATGAACGTGGGCTATCGGTTCCTGGCCGCGGGTGTGATTTCCGTACACGACGATCGCTGGTTGACCTATCCGTGGGGAGTACGGGGCGGCCTGCCGGGTGGCCGGAGTGTGAAAATAGTAGAGCGCACGGACGGCAGGCGTGAGCTGCTGCCGTCCAAGTGTGATCGGGTTCGGGTTGAAGTTGGAGACAGACTGCTGTTCAAGACCTGGGGCGGCGGCGGCTGGGGCAATCCGCTGGAACGTCCAGCCCATAAAGTCGCCACCGACGTGGACCGGGGACTGGTGACGCGGGAAGGGGCCAAACGCTACGGCGTGGTCCTACGGGAAGACCTGAGTGTGGATGAGCCGGCCACAACCGCGCTCCGCACCGAGCTGGCGCAGCAACGGGGTCCAGCCCCGACAACCTTTGCCGCCTGGGTGCAGGCTCGGCAAGGGAAGACACCGGTTGTGAGCCGCGCCAAAGTCAGGCAGCCGGTATCCGCATCAACGGAAACGGAGTCTCCAGGCAGGACTTTTCTACCGGAGCAGCGGGCGCAGGATGTCTGATTCTGTTCCTCTCTTGGCTTGGTTGATTTTAAGAATAGAATAATGCTAGGACGAGGCCGGAATCAAAATTACTACCCTAATACTACCTCTTAGCGCGGAAGGTGAACCATGCGTATTACGACGTTTGAGAGGAAGATAAAGCATCTCGATCGCGCTCCGCACCGAGCTGGCGCAGCAACGGGGTCCAGCCCAGTTGTTCGATTTCGGCGGAACCATTGCCGAGTTGAAAGCGCGCTGCAAAGCGGAGACCGGCTTCGATCCCCCTCAGCCGCCAACCTTTGCCGCCTGGGTGCAGGCTCGGCAAAGGCATACTGGACTGAATGGCAAGGCAAACGGAGTGCAAGCCGTTGTACCCCGGTCCGGTCATGGCAGCTCTTCGGCTGAAGCAGAGGTTTGAGCAATTCTTCAGATTCCCCTCACCTTACTCAGGCCGGACTCAGGGTTGGTTCAGGCTCCAGTCGTACTCGTAGTCCACTGACCCGGCAAAGTCCTTGAGCCGGGCCGCGAGTCCTGCCTCGGCGTACTGCATGAGGTGTGCAAACACGGTCTCTTGGCTGTTGCCGAAATCCTCCGCGTACCAGTCATAGATGCTCGAAATCATCAGGAAGTCGTCGTCCACGAAACCCACACCGCGCGGGTGATTGATATAGGCACGCGCGGCGGCGTCAAGCAGCGCCTCGGTGTTGGCGGCGGTAAAGACGGTGGCTGACTGATTCGGACAGCCGTAGCTGGCGCAGTTCGCCGCGTAGTGAATCCGGTTGTCGCCCCAGATGGGCCGCAGGATGCCGTGCTCGATATGGTTGAGTGTCAGCTCCTGGCCGGCGACCGTAGCGTGGACGTCGTCCCAGGGGCCGGATAAGGGTATCCAGCTCTCGTGGATGTCGCGGATGGAATCCACGGGATAGGCGTTGACGACCACCTGTACGGTGAGCGCGTTATAGAAGTTGATCCAGTAGGCCTTCTGTTCGGCCCGGGCATAGGCGCGCGGGTCATGGGCCTGCAAATGGGCTAAATAGCCGACCAGCTTGGCGGCATCCTCGGCGTTTGCCTTGAGCGCGGCATAGTCGAAGCGGCTGACGCCCGACGGATGGGAGCTGAGGTAGGTGGTCAGGAGGCTCTGCCAGGCGCTGTGATCGATGGTTTCGGCATTGGTCTCGTCACTCGCGTTCCAGAAATCGAGCAGGGCCGATGTGGGCGCAGCCAGGGCGATGGTGGGAGCGACGACGAGCAGGGCTGCGCCGATCAGACCCGGCACCAGCCGACCGCGGCGTCTCGCCCGCGCAGTGGGTTTCTCGATCCAGGTTTGCTTCATAGCCGTTTCTCCGTCATTTTGCGGGTATTTGTCTTTATAGCTGAGTCTCTTCATAGCGAAAGGCCGGTAGCCCGAACTCATAGGGCGACTAGGCTCCGGCACCGCAAGCATCCACCCATGCCGACACTAGGTAGTGTCTCACTTTGAAATTTCTTCCCCTCGCTGCTGATTGCCTGCCCATTTTTTTCGACGCCCTCGTCATTTTTTTCACTTCCTACTAATCTTGGTAGGGACAAGGGCGGCAAATTATGCACAGTATCCCTTTATCAGCGAGGCCAAAACACTGCGGCAGGCGGAGTCAAAGTCCCCCATACGAGAGCGAAATCCAAAGGATTCAAACTGAGACACTACCCGACACTAGGGGAGCTTGCGCTGCTTTTCGGCTTCACACTGGAGTGTTCGGTTCGCTCTCGAAATTATGAAAACGCGCAACAACTTTGTGGGAGGAATCCAAATGAAAGAGATTATCGGTGTACTGGCCCTGGTCGTCCTTGGGGCACTGTGGCAGGCATCGGCGTCCGCATCCGGCTCCATTTCGATAGGCGGCGGCATAAGCCCCCGAGACGCGTATACGCAGGGCAAGGTGCTCACCTTCAAGAAGTTGGTGTGCACCTCCTGTCCAATCCAGAGGGGCGATTTGGATCAGGCCCGGGCCCTGAGCCTGAAGAACAGCCTTGAGGCGCGTGATACGGAAAACAAGCCGGGCACACCGGACGACGAACATATCCAGGTGCTGTGTCCGGGCAGCCAGGGGACCGATTGCGGCAGTGTGGACGAACAGGAACTCGTCCATTATTACCTGATGCGCCGCTACAAGCTGTAACTGTGTGATCCGGCGGCCACACCGAGCACGTCCTGGCCGCCCCCAATGAAGTGGGGAGATCGATACTATGCGACTATCCTGTGTTCCGCGACCTTTGCTCTAGCCACCGTGGCCACGCTACTCCTGACCGCCGTGCCAGCACGCGCGGGTTCGCCCTGGCTCCCCGCGCCGGGGGCGGGTAACGTCAACTTGTCCTATACCTACCAGACCGCGGACGAATTTTATCGCAACACCACAAAAGTCCCGACACCGGGGAATGTCGGAGAAGATCTCGTCCAGCACACGACATATGTGGAGGTGCGCTACGGATTGTTGGATAATATCGCCATAGATGGGCGTATCGGATATGCGCAGAGCCACTATGGTTTTGACCCTTCGCGTGGGAACGGCGCGATCAGTGATAAGAGTCCTGACGGTTTGGCCGATGTGAACCTGGGAATCACCTATCGTTTCCTTGACGAGACGATCACCGAGAGCCCGCTACTGCCCACTCTCGCCATACGTTTCGGCGGGATCATCGCCGGAGACTACGAAAGCGGTGACATCAATTCGATTGGTGATGGCGGTGACGGGTTTGAGATCTCGGGGATGGCCGGCAAGTTTCTGGGCGATATGTTCGTCGTGTCCTCGGAGTTCGGATACCGGAACCGCAGCAACGACGTCCCGGACAACCTCTTTTTGAACCTGTCCGGCGGGATAGTGCTTTTCAATCGCATAGTACTGAACATCAGTTACCAGCGCGTTGACACCCCGTGGTCCAGCTTCGACATTGGCGATCCCGGATTCTCTCCAATCACAGGGGTCTTTCCCGAACTGAAAGAGGAGATGGAACTCATCGGTGGTGGGTTCAATGTTGCGGTAACGGACAGCATGAACCTCGGGTTTCAGTATGCGTCGGTCATCGAAGGCCGGAATACCGCGGCGTCCGACGTTTTCAGCGTATCGCTCGGTTATTCGTTCGACACCTATTGATTCGCTTGATCCGTTTGTTTGATCCGTTTGATCCGTGCGCCGCTCGCGCCGAAACACGGGCCAGGCCAGCGCCAGCAGGATCAGGCCGAATTCCAGCAGACGCGCCCATGTCGGCTGTTGATAGGGTTGCAGACTGTAGTCATTCACATTGAGCCCGGTGATGTACGAGATGAGGATCGCGCCGGAAGCCGTCCACGCCCATAGGCTGGGGAAGACCGCCGCAAAGGGCAGCAACCAGAGCAGATACCATGGATTGATGACCGGCGACGCCGCCAGCAGCAGGCCGTACACCCAGTCTCCGCGCGGAACGGGCTGCCCCTCGTCCCGGCGATAATGCCAATAATACCACCCCCAGCAGGTGGCGCATGCCAGGCCCAGCACGAGCTTGGCCTCGAACGCCGGCAGCGCCGTTGTCAACAGCCCGAAGGCGGCGGAGTTGAACTCCCACTCCCGCGCGAAGACCAACAGCGAATTCAGGTCGGTGCCGCCGCCCAGGACGAACGGCGCGTACAAGGCCGCCAGCGTGGCGCCGAACAGGGCCCAGTGCCGGATTTTGGCGCCAACCAGCACGAACGGTACCAGTACCAGGGCGAATATCTTAGCCCCGGCGGCAACGCCCAGACACACCGCGGCGCTCCGCCAGCGCTTGTCCCGGGCCAGAACGAGCGCGGCCAGCAGCAGGCAGACGCCGATGCCGTCCGGGTGGGCGGTGAAGGCGACTTCCTTGACGACCAACGGACACCAGGCGTAGAGCATGACGTTCCGCGCCGGCGCCAGACGCAGCAGCAGTGCCACGCTGGCGAGATCGACGAGAATCAGCAGGCATTGCAAGGCCGTGATGCTGCCCGGCCGCAGCCAGTAGCCGAGCAGGAAGACGAACTGCGTCGCCGGGCCGTAGATGGTCGGCAACTCGGGATGGTTGATCCCATCCAGCACGTCGTGAAACGCCGCGGGAATGCTGGCGTCAACGAAAAACGCTTCCGGGATGGCAGCGTAGGGCGTGCCGGTGGTGGCAAAGCGGTAGCCGTCCCACAAGTAGCGATGGAAGTCGTCTTCGAGCAGCGGCCCGCCGACCAGCCCGCAGATTCTGAAGGCGACGGCCCAGAAGAGCAGGCGGTCCAGCGGGAACGGTTCGTCGCGCCGCCGGAAGTACAGAAAGAGGCCGAATACCGGCAGGCCGGTCCAGGCCATCAGGCTGAAGAAGGCCGCCAGATCGGGTTCGCCAGGTGGCCGCGCCAGAAAGGCGAGTACGGCGTAGCCCAGGGTGCAGCTCAGGCCGACCGCGTCCACCAGCCGGCGCGTCGCCGCGCTCGGCTGCCCACTCCCGTTTGCGCCGGCTATAGTCTCAAGCATCCGCGCTGTCTATCCTGCCCGGCCTATCCTGCCCGGCCTATCCCGCCCGGCAATACGCCGACAGACCGTTATGACCCGTCGCGTTTCTGTCCCCAGGTGTCCCAGTGAGTCAGTTGGGCGGCCGGAATACGCCGGGCTGCTTTGAAATCCGTGCCCGTATAGTAGGCTACGGGCAAAAGCACGCACTGTGTCACGCTATCGGGAATATTGAGCAGCTTGGCTGCTTCGTCGGCATGTTTGAGATGAACTGTGGTCCAACAGCAGCCAAGACCCCGCGCGCGGGCGGCCAGCATAAACGACCAGGCCGCCGGCAGAATTGAGCCATAGGCCGTGGCCTGATCGAAAAGTGGCACGTCGCGGACGTGATCCTCGATGCAGAACAGCACCTGGACCGGAACTTCATGCAGATGGTTGACCAGATAGGCGGCTGAGTCGATCATGCGTTGGGCTTCGGTCGAGGCGGGTCCTGTGGTCCCATACGTTGCCTCATCGGCCTGCTCCCAGTAGGACTCAAAAGCGTGTTTGTAGAGTCTGGCGATACCAGCCCGTTTGTCCGCATCGCGAATAACCACAAAGCGCCATTTCTGTGTATTGGTTGCCGAGGGGCTCTGCAACGCAACTTCCAGGCATTCCTCGATCAACTCCGGTGGGACCGGACGGGCGAGATCAAGGCGTTTTCGTATGGAGCGCGTGGTGGTTAAGAGCTTGTCACACATACCCAGGTCCAAATCCGTCTTCATACGTCACCTCTGGCCGGAGAGAATCACAAAGCGTCCGGGGGAACAACTCGCTTCCTCCTAGAAGCGTGGCCATGTGACGGACTTGGCCGCGCTTATTTGCGGGCTGGAAGCCCATGCTCCTACAGGAATGATGCGTTACTGGTGTTGACAAATGAAATTGAAAATGATTTTCAATTTCATTATGAGTTCGGGTATTCATCCTTCTCCTAACCTGGTCTTAAACCAAAAGGGCCGGGAAAGTCGCTGCCTGTGCGGCAATTTGCTTGCTCGCCTGGGCCCCGATGGCGTGGAACTCAAATGTCGCCGTTGCAAGCGGGTAGTAGTCATTCCCTGGGGAAGCTCTTCAACTTGGCACGGCGTAACACTTCAGCTCCCTGAGTCACACTGAACGGCTTAAACCCACCAAGGCAGTTGAATCAAATCCGGAAGGAGGTGAGGACGGAGGCGACCTACCGGCAAACAGTATGAGACACAAGCGGCCCGAGGAAAACAGCCCAGCGCCCATCCACAATCGATGACACAATCGATGACATAGAGGAGACGCGTAATGATACGGCAAACAGTATGGACGCTGGGCATATGGGCACTCGTCCTGGGCATTCCCACGGGCGGCCATGCCGCGGATGAAGCCCGGATGCTGCAACTCGAACAGCAATTGCAGACCATGCAGAAGGCTATGACATCAATGCAGACAGAGTTGCAAAGCCTGCGGTCCGCACACAAGCAGGAACGGGAACAGGAGCAGGAACAGACCCGCCGACGGGATGTGTTGGCCGAAGAAGTGGACAAGCTGCGCACCAGCCTGACCTTGCCCGACTTCACACCCCTCAGCATGGAAGACAGAAAATACGGCCTGGGACCGGCAGCGTCCAAGGTGTATGGCGTTGCGCAGGGCTTATCGATCGGTGGCTATGGCGAAGCCTATTACCGCAAGGACGTGAGTGACAAGACGCGCAGCGACCGCGACACCACCGACTATCTGCGCTTCGTGCTCTACACTGGCTATAAGTTCTCCGACCGCATCATTCTCAACGCCGAGTTGGAGTTCGAGCACGCCTCGACCAGCACCGGCGGGTCGGTGTCAGTCGAGTTCGCCTATCTGGATTTTCTGATGTACGAGTGGGCCAATTTTCGGGCCGGCATGTTGCTGGCACCCATGGGTATCGTCAACGAGTTGCACGAGCCGGTGTTTTTCAACGGCGTGGAGCGGCCCGAGGTCGAGCGGCGCATCATCCCCTCGACCTGGCGCGAGAACGGCGTCGGCATCTTCGGTGAGCTGCTGCCCGGCCTGGAATACCGTGTCTACGGCATGAATGCCCTCAAGGGGGTTTCGGAATCCAGCGGCGGTGCGTCGCTCAATTTCAAGGAGCACTATCGCAGCACGCGCCAGAAGGGCGGCGAGGCCCTGGCCGAGGACATCGCCTTTGTGGCCCGCCTGGATTACTCTCCCATATTGAACGCCACGTTCGGCGGCTCGGTGTATACCGGCAAGTCCAGCCACGACCAGCAGTACGTAGACGACTCCGGCAGCAAGGTCGATTACCCGGACGCGCGGCTGACCATCTGGGAGCTGCACGCCCTGTACAGCCTGCGAGGGCTGGAGGCGCGCGCCCTGTTCGCCATGTCGCATCTGAACGACACGGACGAACTCAACCGCATCGGCGGCGGCGGCAAGATCGCCAAGGAGATGTACGGCTTCTACACCGAGCTGGCCTACGACGTCATGCCTTGGCTGCTGGGGACTACCGAACAGCAAGTGTCGCCCTTTGTGCGTTTCTCCTATATTGACCAGCACGCCGAGATGGCCGGCGACTGGGACGCCCAGGGTCGGTACGAGCACCGCATCTGGACCACCGGCGTCAGCTATAAACCCCACCCGAACGTGGTGCTCAAGGTGGATTATCGCAATTTTGACACCGTGGATAACGACCACGAGCGCGAAGACGAGGTGAATTTTGGTCTCGGATTTGTCTTTTAGGGCCGGTGCGCCGGCCCTTGCCTGGGTGCTATGCGTCGAGCAGTGATTATCTGTGCCGCGGTATTGCTGTGCAGTACCGCCAGCGTCCACGCCCTGGTGTTGTATTCAAAGGAGGAAGCTTTGCAGATCGCGTTTCCCCAGGCCGACCGTATTGAGACGCAAACGTTCTACCTGACGCAGGAGCAGGTCGAGCGGGTTGAGGTGCTGTCCCGCGCGCCGGTCGATTCCAAGCTGGCCACCTTTCACGTCGGCCATACGGCCGGCGCTGTGCAGGGCTATGCCTTTATTGAGACGCATACTGTTCGCACCTTTCCGGAAACATTTCTGATTGTGGTCTCGCCCGACGGCCGGCTGCAAAAACTCCTGGTCCTGGCCTTTTATGAGCCGCCCGAATACCTGCCGTCGGAGCGCTGGTTGCAACAGTTTTACCAGAAGCAACTGACGCCCTCGCTGCGATTGCGCCAAGACATCCACGGTATTATGGGCTCCACCCTGACCGCTCAGGCCGCTACCCGAGGCGTGCGGAAAGTCCTGACCCTTTTTCGGATTTTGATTCAGGAGAAAAAATAGCGTGCGCTTTGTGATTACCGGCGAGTGGTCCAAAAACCGGCTGCTCCAACTCATCATCGTCATCTTCATCATCTATGTCATCGGCCTGTGGCTGACGAACGCACTTTTATATTTTCAGAAGATGGACCTGACCTATGTGTCGGTGACGGAATACTATCTGGGGTCGGAAGAGCGTTTTCTTCAGCCGCGCAGCTATCAGGGCATGCTGGAAGTCTCGCACTTTCATTTATTCGCGATGGGGCTGCTACTGCTCACGCTGACCCATCTCATGCTGTTTGTGCCTGTCTCCTGGAACCTGAAGGCCTGGCTGATTATCATTCCTTTTTTTTCCGCCCTGACCGATGAGGGCAGCGGCTGGCTGGTGCGCTTTGTCCATCCCGGCTTTGCCTATCTGAAAATTGCGGGTTTTCTCGCCCTGGAAATCAGCCTGGCCGTGCTGGTCGTGATCTGCCTGTGGTCTATCTTTCGTGGTTCGCCAGAGCACTACCGACAGTCGAAGCCGGCCGCCGGGCGAGGGGACACGACCGATGAGGAAAATGTCGGCCTGGGGGCCGCAGGGGAGTTGGTGGAATGATGAGGGGTTGGGGATTGGGGGTTGGGGGTTGGACGATTGTTGGGATCGTCAGCCTCCTGGTTTTGGGCGGTCCTGTCCGGGCGTGCGAGACCGATGGCCGGTATATTATGGGTACGGTCTTCCAGGCAACGCTGTGTCAGGCAAAACAGCCGGATGTGAACCCTGTTTGGCACGACGTTTTTACAACTACGCAGCGCTTTGACGCTCTCTTCAGCACCTATGCTCCGCACAGCCCACTGAGCCAACTGAACGCGCGGGCCGGACAAGGACTTCAGGCTGTTCCGGCCGAAGTGGTCGATATTCTTCGTCTCTCGCAGCGCTACGCGGAACTGACCAACGGGGCGTTTGATATTACGGTTCGGCCCCTCCTGACCTTATGGCGACAGGCGGCAACGCGGCCAACCGCGGCGACTATTACCCGTACCCTGCTGTCCGTTGGGAGTCATAAGCTGCAATTTGCCGCGCCCCATCAAGTTGGCCTCTCTGCTCAGGGCATGGCGCTGGACCTGGGGGGTATCGGCAAAGGCTATGCGCTCGATCAGGTCGCAAAACAACTCCGCGAACAGCGGGTGACAAACGCCTTGCTCAACTTTGGGCAGAGTAGTCTGTGGGCGCTGGGTCGGCCGGGCGCTGGGGAGGGCTGGCGGTTGTTGTTACGTCAGCCGAATGGAGAGGCCGTAGGGGTTGCCACGTTCTCGGATCAAGCCATTTCCGTATCCAGTAGTCTGGGCCAGAGTATGCAGGTCGAAGGGCAGCGCTACGGCCATATTATTGATCCCCGGACCGGCCGGCCCGTACAGCGCGATCTGCTGGCCTGCATTGTGGCTCCGAGTGCGGCTCAAGCCGAGGCCCTGAGCACCGCGCTCTTGATTTTAGGCGAAAATGAAGGACTCGATCTCATTGAACGACTCGATGGGGTCGAAGGACTCTTACGCGAAGCACACGGCACACAGTGGATGACAACGGGCTGGAGGCGGGTCAGCCGTTTTGTCGCATTATAGTTCTGTCAGCGTACAGAGGAGGGACAAAGACATGCGCACCAACGAAATACTGACCACCATTCCAAGCATACCTCACGGGGCATCTCCCAATGCCCCACCCGACACGGCCCTGGAGATCGCCGTGGAGACCGCGCAACAGGATGGGCAAAATGAGCAGGAAGACGGACAGCCGAGTATCGCTTTACGTCGTCTGACGTGGGGCTCGGGGTTGGGCTGGTGTCGGCAGCAAACCCTGACCCTGACTCCGGCGGAAGCCGAGGCGGTGCTCCGCGCCTTGCAAAAGAGCCGCCGCAAATGGCAGGGAGAATCTGCTACCCCCCAGGGTAAAGTCATTCCTTTTCCGGGCTAGAGCAAATGACGCTGTGTAGCCGCCCGTCATTCCTGCGAAAGCAGGAATCCAGGCCCCCGACCCCCCGGCCTCTGGATGCCGGATCACGTCCGGCATCCAGAGCGCGTACTGGCACGGCTACAGACTAACGTGAAACGGGCTAGATACCTCTCTCCCGCGGCACTACCGCCTGATGTATTGCTTTGTCGGCCCAGGCGTGGTCAGGAGGTCTGAAGTCTGAAAGTCATGGAGGCCGGTGTGAAGAGCCCGGTTGTCATTATCGGCGCGGGACCGGCCGGGCTCACCGCCGTGTATGATCGATCCTATCAGGAGCATGTGGCCCTGATCCGTCACTATCTGGCAACGTTCCCCAATTTTCAGACGATTGGTCGGAATGGACTGCATCGCTATAATAATCAGGATCATTCAATGCTGACCGGGGTCTATGCCGCTCGCAATATTGTCGGCGGGCAGCATGATGTCTGGACGGTCAATACCGAAACCACCTATCACGAAGAAGGACAACATCCTGACGCGCAGGCCGGAGACCGCTCGGTTCCGGTGCGGAAAGTATCCTCGCCAGGCCGGCTGTCTCCATAGTGCTGAAACGCCGCAGCCCATGTCCGAACGCAGGTTTGGCCACATTCCAGGCTATCCGGTTGGCAGTTGTTTCGCCTCTCGCCGTGATCTCTCCAGGGCCGGGGTGCATCGAGTGCGCATCGCCGGTATTTCCGGCAGCGGGCGGGAGGGCGCGGACTCGGTTGTCCTGGCTGGCGGCTATGAAGATGGAGAGGATTATGGGCAGATGATCTTCTACACCGGCCACGGCGGTCGCGACCCGCAGACCCGCGAGCAGGTTCGTCACCAGGCACTGACCCGTGGGAATTTGTCTTTGGCCCGGAACCGATTGCACGGCCTGCCTGTTCGCGTTATCCGTGGTGCCGGTTTTCGTTCTCCCTACTCGCCCGATTCCGGCTACCGCTATGACGGCCTGTATACGGTTGACGACTATTGGCGGGGCATTGGGCGAGCGGGCTTTTTTATTTGGCGTTTTCGGCTGGTCACAATGGGTGAAGACACAGCGCAGCAGGAACGAGTCGTGCAAGAAACACTCCATGCCCAGGAACTCAAGCAGCTCTACCACTACCACTGTCAGATATGTCGCGTCCAACTCAAAGGCCCTGCCGGGCCGTATGCCGAAGCGGGGCATATCCGCCCGCTCGAAATCCCGCACAACGGCCCTGACACGCCGGAGAATATGCTGTGTCTATGTCCGAATTGTCATATCCTGCTGAGCATCGGCGGGGTGGGTATTGCTGATGATTTTGAGCTGATCGGGCGATCGGGGACGTTGTACGTTGATTTTCGGCACCGGATCAACATCGAGCATATGCGTTATCGGCGGCAACATTATCCGGTTGACTCTGATATGTGAGGAGTGCCGGCTCGAAGCCCGTAAGAAATCCCCTCCTCGGAGGGGTGACGCAAAAAGGAACCCACCCCGGCCCTTCGGGCCACCCTTCCCAAGAGGGGAGTTTTTCCTATCCCCTCCTCGGAGGGGTGCCGCGGAGCGGTGGGGTGGGTTCCCCCAGGTAGGAAAGAAAAAAAGGGAGAGACCAGCGATGCAGGGAAATCTACGCAAGATGAGAACGCAGCCGGGTCCGCCCGTGGGTTATCGCTTGCCGGTCGGAGAACAAGAAGTCGCCTTAAACCCTTTGCTGGGAGAGACCGTACGTTTGACGTTTTCCGGGGAGATTCACTGTGTTGCCTGCGGGCGCAAGACCAAGAAGAGTTTCAATCAGGGCTATTGTTATCCCTGCTTTCAGAGCCTTGCGCAGTGTGACCTGTGCATCGTGAAACCTGAGCTATGCCATTATGCTCAGGGCACCTGCCGTGAGCCGGCATGGGGCGAAGCACACTGTATGCAGCCCCACTATGTGTACCTCGCCAACTCATCCGGCCTGAAAGTCGGCATTACGCGCGGGAGTCAGATTCCGACCCGCTGGATGGATCAAGGTGCGGTACAGGCTTTGCCGATTTTTCGGGTGCAGAGCCGTTATCAGGCCGGACTGCTTGAGGTGATATTCAAGCAGCATATAGCCGATCGCACCAACTGGCAGCGCATGCTCAAGGGCGAGCCTGAATTGGCGGACTTGGCAGCCAAGCGAGACGATCTCCTTGGGCTGTGTCAGGCGAAACTGCACGACCACACACAGGCCGCCGGGGAAAGCGCACTCACGCTGCTTGAGGAGGAGGACAGCCGTTCTTTTACCTACCCCGTGCTGGAGTATCCAACCAAGGTCAAGTCACGCAATTTTGAGAAGACACCCGAGATCGAAGGCACGCTGCTGGGTATCAAGGGGCAGTACCTTATTTTTGATACCGGCGTGCTGAACGTGCGCAAGTTTGGCGGGTATGAGGTGCGGTTCGAGGGATAAACGGGCCGGGAGAAAACCCACCCCGGCCTGCGGCCACCCCTCCTAAGGGTACTGTTCTAATTTCCTCCCAAACAGCTCACTTTCTGCGCGGACGGCCTAATTTGGGTAATAATGGGCAGCCCGCCCATGGGGAGCGCGTATCAAGAGTCTTAATATCTGCACCAGCGTGCATGTTTGGCGAGTTCAAGCGCGTGCTGAGTCTGTTCTTCTTCAGACGGTAATTCGGACGGTAAGATAATATCAGCGTGATAGAGATTGTCATCTTGAGGAGAGGCAACCACTCGGCGCTTATTTGTTGTAGCCTGCCCAACCGTGATAATTGCCCACCCGTAGAATGATCTGTTTGGACCGCGTTCTTCTGCCCGTTTCTCGGCAATCCGAATGGCCTCATGTTGTGGGGCGATAGTCAGCCTGTCAGAAGACAGATGAGAAATACCCTCTCTTTCTAAAAACACTGACAGGGGAATCTCGTTCCGGTCTGCGCGTTTTGCATCCCTACTTGAAAACACACTACGACCAAGCTCCTCATTGGGAGCAATCTCTGAGGGTATGGGCAAAGCGTTTAGCCCTCAAACTGCCCGAGGGCGCTGAGAGCTTCGTACAGAAATCCGTCGGGCAGAATATTCGCCGTGGAATACCAAGCACGGCGAGAATGATCTGGAGCGCTGACAAGACAGAGCGCCCCTCCATCCGGCTCGCATAGTACGGATATCGCAATCTTGGGAGCCTTTGAGGCTTGTATAGTAATAGCACCGTTCGGCATAGGATAGACTTCAAAGCGACGTGGCAAGATATTGAACATTGTTTTTAGTAACCGTTCCGCGTTGTTTAAGGCGGTCTCTGTCGGTATCGGAAAATCTTGTTCACGCGCTTCGTCTTGGCATTCTCTCAAATCCTCCAAGGCATCGTTGAGCTCAGGGACAGATTCGGGAGGTGTTAAAATCCATTCTTGTGGGGAGTGGCCTCGTTTGCTGGGGAACACAGAAAACGTACTCGAAATTGGGCGATAGTAGGCGGCTACAATCGCAGGGTCATAGATTTCTTTTAGGGATTGGTCCCCGCCGTGTGAGGAGACCCATCGCTCCATAATCTTAAAGGCAGACTCGGCAAGTATATCTTTGTCAAAGGACACCCAAGCCGTGTTCCAAATTGAGTGTGGGTCTATGGCCACAGTAGTATCATCTACCTCCCTGGCTGCTCGTAGCTTATTAAAATACTCGAGGTCAGATAATCCAATGTTACTCATCGTGTATGTGAACTCTTCACTCATGACGATTTACCTGGAAGGTGAGTTAATTGTTGTTGAATCATATCTATGAGCCGTCGAGCGAGCGCCGGGGTGATGTGGAACTGGCCGACACATTTGCGATAGGCTGGTGTCAAGGCGGACCCGTCTTGGTCGTTGAGAACAGGAGGGGTCGTCGAGAACATCTGTAAGATGAATGACTCATCTGGCACCAGAAGAGCGCTGACATGGTCGCAGCCATAGACGGGCACGTCTTTCGTATCATAGGTGACAGGGAGCGTGATTTGCTGCGGTTTTCCTGATGGTACGGTTGTATCGTCTGCCATGCTGCTTCCTTTCTTTGAAGGGGCACTTGCACCAATAGGGCACTAAGCCGGCCCCTTTGGAGCACGAACGTCCTAGAGCTGTCAACCATGTGGGTGTAGGTAAATAGGTATATTCCCTCCCAAGAAGGGATTTGTAAGATCAAAAAACCATCTCAGCGCGTCCAGGCCAGCCACTTGGTGAAGAGCGATTTGACCCTGGGGGTCAGTCGGGTGCGATTATAGGCGTCGGCGGCCCGTTTTATTGCTTCGGCCTGGGTCGGATAGGCATGAATGGTTCTGGCCAGGGTGCCGAGCCCCAGGCCGCCAACCATAGCCAGGGTCAGCTCCGAGATCATCTCACCCGCATGGCGGGTCACCATCGTTGCGCCCAGAATGGTATCCTTGCCGGCCTGGGTGTGGATTTTCACAAAGCCTTCGGTATCGCCTTCGAGCACGGCCCGGTCTACCTGCCCCATCTCCTGGTAAAAGGTCCGGATGGCAATGCCCTGTTTTTCCGCCTCATGTTCATACAGACCGACATGCGCGATTTCAGGGTCGGTATAGGTACACCACGGCACGGTGAGGGCGCTCGCCTTTGCCCGTCCGACGAACAAGGTGTTTTGGATCACAATACGGGCCAGGGCATCCGCCATATGGGTAAATTTATACGGCGAGCAAATATCACCCGCGGCATAAATACGTGGGTTGGTCGTCTGGAGGCGGTCATCGACCTTCACTCCTTGTCTGGTATCAAAATCTACCCCGACGGCCTCCAGGTTCAGCCCTTCGACGTTGGGCGCGCGGCCTACTCCGAGCAGGACGGCATCTACGCGGACCTCCTCACGCTGCCCATCTTTTTCAACCTGAATTACCTTGTCCTGATCGTCTCGTGCCACCCCGGTGATCTGACAGCCAAGGACGAGCGAGACGCCGTCTCGAATCAACGCGGCCTGGATGAGGGCTGCGGCGTCCTTGTCTTCGCGGATGAGGATCTGCGGCATCACTTCCAGGAGGGTGACCTGCGACCCGAAGCGGGCAAACGCCTGGGCCATTTCACAGCCGATCGGGCCGGCGCCGATGATGGCCAGCCGTTCGGGCAGCTCGGTTAAGGAGAAGACGGTTTCGTTGGTTAAATAGCCGGCTTCCGCCAAGCCGGGAATCGGCAGGGGCATGGCCCGCGCGCCCGTGGCGATGACCGCCCGACGGAAACGCAGTTGCCGGCCGTCGACCTCCACGCTGTCCGAATCGACAAAACGTCCCTCGCCCAGAAAGACATCCACGCCAAGTTCGTCACGATAGCGCAGCGCGGAATCATGCGGGCTGATTTCCGAGCGGAGCCGCCGCATCCGTTCCATCACCGCCGGGAAATTCACTCGGGTTCCGGGTGGCACTTCGACTCCATACTGACCAGCGTCCCGGACATCCGCATACGCCCGGGCCGCGCGGAGGAGGGCTTTGGACGGCACGCAGCCGACATTCAAGCAGTCGCCACCCAAATGTTCCCGTTCAACCAAGGCGACTTTGGCCCCGAGTCCCGCCGCGCCGGCTGCCGTAATCAGACCGGCAGTACCTCCACCCAGGACGACCAGATTGTAACTCGGGGCGGGCTCCGGGTTCGTCCAGTCATGGGGGTGGACGTTGGCAACAAGGGTCTGGTTATACGCGTCTTCAGGGAATGCAACGGTCGTCATGCGGCTCCTCCTGCTGTGCTCCAGGCTCCTCAGAACAGGGTACGCGGGATAGGACGCTTTACAAGGAGGGGAGGGCAGCGAAAGGGCCACACTCGACTCTGACCTTCCCCTCTCGGGAGGGGATATGGGCAGGCTGCCCCGTCGTGCCTGAGCCGGTTTCTACTTGGCCCAGCCGTCTTTGAGCGGCACAAAATAATAGGCGTTGAATTTTCGTGAGCGGAACTTCCAGGCTCCGTCGATTTTGGCATACACGTCATCGTAATGCCCGGCGGCAATCACACTCTGGCCATCCTGCGTGGCGCGCAGCTCCAGATAACACGTTCCTGTGGCCCGGTCGCCCTCAAGGTCAATGACGTGATTGTGGATAAAGGGACGTGGATCAAGAGCGGCCAGCCCCTGCGTGTAGGCTGCCAATAACGCCTCGCTCCCCTTTGCCGTAGGCTGTGCTCCACCGGCATCAAACTCGCCATCTGGGGTAAAGAGACTGACCACGGCAGGAACGTCCTGCTGCCACACATAATGGCAGTACCGCTGTGGAAGGTCTCGAATCGCCTCTCGGTCCAACATCCCCTGTACCTGTGTTTCCAGACTTTTGTCGGCCATGGCTTTCTCCTTTTTCGGTTCGCTGTGTGGCCGTCTTACCAAAAGTCTGGCGCTCGGGATATGGCAGATATGGCCAAGAGCAGACTTGAGCAGATTTGAGCAGATTTGAGCAGACTTGAGCAGATTTGAGCAGACTTGAGCAGATTTGAGCAGACTTGAGCAGACTTGAGCAGACTCGGGTTGCATGCAGACAATAAGAGCTTATAGGATGCGCCAGTGATATCGCTGACGCTCAGGAGGCGGTTATGAGCCACACGGCGGATGTCGTGATTATCGGTGCCGGGGTGACGGGGGCGAGTATTGCGTTCAATCTCGCCCAGCGGGGCATCACCAATGTTGTCGTCCTGGAGAAAAATTTCATTGCCTCCGGGGCAACCGGCAAAAGCTCGGCCTGTATCCGCCAACACTATTCGACCGAGGTCACCGCGCGCATGGTCCGGCGCAGCCTGGACGTTTTTGAGCACTTCAGCGATGCGGTCGGTGGCTCAGCCGGCTTTACGAGAACAGGCTATTTGATGGGCGTGCCGGAGCGGGATTTCGAAGCGCTTAAAAACGTGGTGGCCATGCAGCAGCGTGTCGGGATCGATACCCGCTTGATCTCGCCCGAAGAAATCCGGGAAATCGAACCGCGCACGCGCGTGGAAGACTTTGCCTCAGGCGCTTGGGAGCCGGACTCCGGCTACGCCGACCCGTCGGACACAACGTCGTCCTTTATACGACGGGCAAGAGAGCAGGGCGTTCAAGTCCATCAAGGGACTGAGGTCGTCGGACTCCAACTGGCTGGCGGAGCGGTGACGGAGGTCGTTACCAATCAGGGCAGCTTTTCCACCCCGACGGTCATTGATGCGGCCGGAGCCTGGGGCGACCGTATTGCGGCAATGGTAGAAGTGGCGATTCCGCTCACCGTTTGCCGCCACAATATCTGCTTTGTCAAACGGCCGGCCGAGGCGGCCGAGCGGCATCCCATGGTGTACGACTTGGTGAGCCAGATCTACACGCGGCCCGAGGGTGCAGACCTGACCCTGGTTGGCTCACTTGATCCCATTGAAATCAACGACCGGGTCGATCCCGATCAATACGATCACGGCGTGAGCTATGACAAGACGGTTGAGATGACGGGCCATGTCACCCATCGCTTTCCGCGCTTTGAGACGGGTTATTTTCACAGCGGCTACTCGGGATTTTTTGATGTCATGCCCGACTGGCACCCCATTCTGGACGCCGTGCCGGGGATTGGCGGATTTTACATGGCCGTCGGATTCAGCGGCCACGGCTTCAAGCTCGCCCCGGCGGTGGGCGAAATGATGGCTGAGCTTATTCTGAATGGCAAGCAGCCGGGCACGGATATTGACGCCTTTCGCTTTAGCCGGTTTGCGGAGAAACAACCCATTCGGGGCATGTATGATGAAGGCTTGATGGGCTAGAAGAGAGGAAGAAAAGAGAGCAAGAGGAAAGAGCTATGACACAACTATCCCAACCCGTTCGTGAGGGAGCCGCCCGGACCCAGCAGCCGCTTTCCCAGGCGCGACATATGCCAGCCCATTTTTACACCTCAGCCGAGATATACGAGCGAGAGAAAGAACGCATCTTTCAAAAAGAATGGCTGTGCATGGGCCGGGTCGAAGAGCTGGACCAGCCGGGCAGCTATCTGACCTTTCGGGTGGCCGGCGAGCCGATTGTCATCTGTAAAGATGGCCAGGGGGAGCTTCGAGCCTTCTCCAATGTGTGTCGCCACCGGGGGACGCAGGTGGCGTTTGGCGAGTCCGACAACGGGACGCCTTTTGGAAAAGGCTGTGACAAGGCGTTTTCGTGTCGGTACCACGGCTGGACGTATGACCTGGACGGCCGGCTGCTCAACGCGCCGTACTCTGCGGAAATGGAGGGCTTTGACCCCAAGGATTTCGGCCTGATTCCATTACAGGTCGATACCTGGGCCGGGTTTCTGTTTGTCAACTTCGACCCGGCCGCGCGGAGTTTGATGGATGTCCTGAACGAGGTCGATTTTCCCCGGACCTATCAGCCCTACCGCTATGAAGACTTTCGGCTGGCGAGCAAGTTCTCGTTCGAGCTGGACTGTAACTGGAAGTTCGTCAACGAAAATCTGACAGATATCTACCATATTGCGGTGCTCCACGTGAACACCTTCGGCCCCTGGCAGCCGCTGGAGTCCTACGAGTTTCGGCCGGTGCGGGGTGGCTATCACGGCTATTTCAAGGGCAAGACCCTGGCCCCGAACGGTGACTCGCTGTTCGGCACGATTCCCTGGATTTCGGGCAAACTGGCCGAGGGCGGCTATTCCAGCCATCTGCGGCCGAATATCCCCTGGTTTCCGCGGCATGACTTTCTGTGCTTTATGTCGGTCTGGCCGGGGGAGAGCGTTGATAAAACGGTCGGCGTTTCGTATCAGCTCTTTCCCAAGCAGCATTTTGAGCTGCCCGATTTTCAGGACAAGGTGCGGGTCTATGACGACTTTCTCAAGGAGTTCCTGGCCGAAGACATCTCGATGATCAAGTCGCTCCAGCAAGGCATGGATTCCAAGTATTTCCAACCCGGACCCATGTCCCGTTATGAGGTCGCCATTCATAGCATTGCCAACTATTACCTCGAACGCCTCGAAGCCGAGTAGGCATACTACGGTACGGGCCAGACACAGGAGGGTAGCAGAGTGATTACCAATCTCGGACCGGAACTCACCCAAGCCGTGGACGCGATGATCCGCGAGGTTCTGCTGGTACAGTCAGGCGAAACCGTGCTGATCACCGCGGATACGGCCTCGGATATGCAGACGGTTGAGGCCATCCAGAACGCGGCCCGCAATCTTGATACGCCGGTGGCCCTGCTCATCTCTCCGCAGTTGCCCTTCCAGGGCGCGCTGGGCGACCCCTATATTTCCGATCCGGTCCGGGCTGCGGTTACAAACTGTGATGTATGGATAGACCTGACCTTCCCCTATATGGCCGGCTCGCAAGCCTTCGACGCCGCCATGCAGAACAAGCGCACCCGCTATTATCTGGCCGCGGGTCTGAACGCGGAGTCCACGGTCAGACTGTTTGGCAAGGTCAACCTGGATACCCTGTTTACCGTCACCGCAGCCTTTGACGCTTTGCTGGTGGAGAAAAAAGGTGCCCAGGGCCGGATTACCAATCCGGTCGGGACGGATGTCACCTTCACCATGGGTGAACCCATGGCCATGGGCACGGGTCGCGCCAACGGGCCGGGTGCCCTGTTCGTTCCAGGCACGGTCATGATTATGCCCAAGGAAGACTCGGTCAAAGGCGTGGTGAAATTCGACACCGTTTTCCACGAGTACTACACCCCGCTGGAAGAGCCGATCAGCCTGACCGTAGACGGTACCGTGCAGGACGTTTCGGGCGGTGTGGCCGAGGGAACCGTGCTCGAACGCTCACTACGGCGGGCCAGCGGTGAGGGCTTGGGCTATATCATTCACTTCACCTGCGGCATCCATCCGGCCGCGCGCTACACGGGAACCTGTTTTCTTGAGGACCAGCGCGTGCTGGGCTATAACGCGGTCGGCCTGGGCCTGCCGTTCTGGATGCCCGGCGGCGGCGAGAACCATCCCGACGCCGTGCTGTCCAAGCAATCGCTCTGGCTCGACGGCGAGCAGATTGTCAAAGACGGCATCATTGTCGGCCCGCCCGACCTGGCCGAGCTCGCCCAGGACCTGCAACCGCTGTATCGCTAGGGCCGGTCGTCTCAAGAAGTGTGGGCTTCCAGCCCGCACAGGCTGCGGCTAGGCTGAGAAAGCTGGCTGCCGCCTCTACCCATCCCTAAGTGTTGGATTTCCGCACCCTGAGCGCGTATATGAAAGCGGCTCCTGAAGCGGACATATTGTAGGCCATGCGAGAGTTGGTAAAAAGTGTAAGTATCTGTTGTATATTGATTATGGGCGATACGGAAGTGGACATAAAACAGGACATTCATACGGCGGACCGGGGTGAATCAATAGCACTGATGGAGCCCTTGGTCGTGAGCGAAAGCTCAAGGTACCGTACGCCACTGACGGACTTGGCTGTCGAGCTTGCGGCCAAAGCGGCCGGATTCCGCCGCAGCCTGCCCGCCGGGGTGCGTACCGCCCTGGCCGATCTTGTCCGAGCCATGAACTGCTACTACAGCAACCTGATCGAAGGCCACGATACCCACCCGGTCGATATCGAGCGCGCACTGAAGAACGATTACAGCGCTGATACCGCTAAGCGGAATCTCCAGCTCGAGGCCAGAGCCCATATTACCGTCCAGAAATGGATCGATGAAAACGGTCTGCGGGGCCGCGCTACCACTGCGGACGGGCTCATCGAGATTCACCGGCGGTTCGGTGAACTGCTTCCGAAAGAGCTGCTGTGTGTAGAAGACCCGGAGACCGGCGAGAAGATCAGGGTGATCCCCGGTGCACTGCGCGAGCGCGACGTGAAGATTGGTCATCACATCCCAGTCAGCCCCGGCTCCCTGCCCCGCTTTCTGGGGCGCTTCGAGACCGTCTACACCAAGCTTGGCAGAACGGACAGTATCCTGGCTGCCGCCAGTGCGCATCATCGCCTGCTCTGGGTCCACCCGTTCCTGGACGGTAACGGGCGCGTCGCCCGCCTGATGTCCTATGCCATACTGCTTGAGACCCTGGATACGGGCGGCACCTGGTCAAGCGCCAGGGGCCTCGCCCGCAATGAAGGAACCTATAAAAGCCAGCTCATGGCCTGCGACGTGGAGCGCCGCAACGATCTCGATGGCAGGGGCCATCTGAGCGAAGAGGCGCTCGCCGCGTTCACCCACTTCTTTCTCACCACCTGTATCGACCAGGTGGACTTCATGGAACGGCTGGTACAGCCTGACCGTTTGTACGACCGTATCCTGCGCTGGACCGAAGAAGAAATCCGGGCAAATGCCCTGCCGCCAAAATCCGGAGCCGTTCTCGGGGCCGTCCTTTACCGCGGCGAACTGCCCCGCGGCGAAGTCGCGCAAATCACCGGCACCGGCGAGCGCCAGGCAAGGCGCGTGACCTCAGCACTTATCGGACGCGAAGTACTCGTCTCCGAAAGCTCGCGCGCTCCCCTCCGCCTTGCCTTCCCCGCCAAGCTCGCCTCCCGATGGGTGCCAGGGCTCTTTCCGGAAAGGGCGGTGTAATGA
The DNA here is from genome assembly GCA_963664395.2 of Binatia bacterium. Lineage (GTDB taxonomy): Bacteria > Desulfobacterota > Binatia > Bin18 > Bin18 > Bin18. The sequence goes on from OY761159.2 coordinate 3,414,891, forward strand.
CGCTGGCCTTGAAAGAAAGCTAGCCGTGTAGGTCGGGTGAGCCGCAGGCGTAACCCGACAGCCCGGACTTGTCGGATTACGCTCCGCTAATCCGACCTACTGAACTAACCGTTCGCGCAATGTTACCGCTCGACGCTCCGGCGCGGATGCCGCTCAGACGGACTCATAGCGCTGAACGTTGATCTCATGTGCCCGGGCGCGCATCTGCGCCGCGTCATACCAGGCATGCATCCGCAGGAGCAGGTCCATGCTCACGTCAAATGCCTGTTCGATACGAAATGCCATCTCCGGCGATAAGGTGGCTTTGGCGTTCAATACCACCGAAAGCGTTGCCCGTCGTACCCCCAGAATTACGGCAGCTTTTGTGATGCTCAGCCCCAACTCTTCAATGACCTCGGTGCGGATGAAGTCGCCCGGATGCGAAGGGGTCATGTTCACTTTGATGCCGTTGGCCTCCATCAGTGGTAATCCTCCAAGTTCAGGGGGATAGAGCGTACGGTTTGAGCGTAGACTCTTCAAGGTCTTTCTTGAGAGGCGGCCCGTTCCCTTTCCGCTCTGGACATCCATAGAGGGGAAAGGGAACGGGCTCCTGAACGCAGTTCTGACGGACGTGCCGTATCGAACCTGCAATTATCTTGACCACGTTATCCACGGGAGAGTACTTTATGTATCTTGGTGTATGGGGAGTCACACAATGGCGACAAACTTGTCGATAGATTCGGAACTGCTCGATAAGGCGCTCGAAGTTGGCGACGAGAAAACGAAGATCGCGACCGTCAATAGGGCCTTGCGGGAGTTCATTGCGCGGCGAGAGCAGGGACGGCTGCTTGAGCTGTTCGGCAAACTCGACTGGGACAGCCGATACGATTACAAGCGTGAACGGATGCGTCGGTGATGAACCCGTGGTTCAGCGCAGTCTGATGTAAAAGTGAGTTACGGGCGAATGGCGGGTGGATGTGGAGGGCACAGAGTTGAGTGACTTTTCCGGCTATATCGTCTAGCGCATTTCCCGTTAGGCTGTAGCCCCGCCGTTCCGCTCTCGTCATGCCGGACTTGATCCGGCATCCAGCGGGCGGGGGCCTGGATTCCGGCTTGCGCCGGAATGACGGAAGGGACCGGCTGGCTATACTGCATCGTGAAACGCGCTGGCGAAGCCGGAAAAACAAAAGGGCTCCAGAATTTCCAGAGCCCCTTTGTCGATCGGGTAATTCCCGGTCCTTTTTTTAATCTACAGTCTTGAAGCTTCTGAGTGTCAAGACGAATCGAGCGAATATTGCACATACCAGTTGACCCCCTGGCGGGTAGCACCTTATGAGCTTCGCCCCTTCCGAAAAACACCCGTCCCAGGTTCCGTCCCTGAAGCAGCAGCTCGGGCCGTTTCAGTTTTTCGCCATTGCCTTTGGCTCGATTATTGGCGTGGGCTGGATGATTGTGGTTGGGGACTGGCTCCAGAGTGCCGGGCCGCTGGGCGTGAGTCTGGCCTTTCTTGGCAGCGCCGGCATGATCGTTCTTGTTGGGCTGTGCTACGCCGAGCTGGCAACCATGCTGCCGGTTGCCGGCGGGGAGATTGCCTATACCTATCTGACCTCGGGTCCGTTTCTTGCCTATGGGGTCGGCTGGTTTCTCGTGCTCGGTTATGTGGCGATTTGCGCGTTTGAAGCCGTCTCGCTGGGCCGGATTCTCGGGTTTCTCTTCCCGGCTCTCAATGCACTGACGGCTGAGGTAGCCGGCGTATCCATCCCCGTCGGCCATGTTGGCGTCGGTCTGGGTGGGACCGTGCTGATTGGAGGTGTGAATTGGCGCGGGGTGCGGTTAGCCAGTCAGCTCCAGACTGTCCTCACCTGCATCCTCTTTCTCCTCACGGCACTCTTTGTTGGGGCCGCCCTGTGGAAAGGTCAGGTCAGCCATCTCGCTCCGCTGTTTGCTGCGCAGTCTGGTCAATCAGCACTGAGTGGGATGTTCTGGATCTTTGTCACCGCGCCCTTGTGGTATATGGGCTTTGATATCATTCCGCAGATGGTCGAGGAGGCCGCGCCGACCTTTTCACTCAAACGACTCAGTATCATTATTCCGCTTTCAATTGGCGCGGCTGCGGTGTTTTACGTGTGCGTGGTTGTGGCCACAGCCATTGTCTGGCCCTGGCGTGAGGTGGCCGGCCGGGAGTTGCCAGCCGCCTATGCCCTGCGCCAAGCATTTCAGAATTCGTGGTTGAGTCACTGCGTCCTGTCCGCGGGGGCGGTGGGCTTGCTGACCACCTGGAATGGCTTCTGCCTGGGCGCGTCGCGCTTACTGTACGCGCTCGGTCGGGCGCGTTTGTTGCCCGCCTTTTTTGGCGCTGTTCACCCGCGCCATGCCACGCCGTACAAAGCGCTGCTGTTTGTGAGCGGGCTGAGTGTGGGGAGTGTTTTTCTTGGTCGGGATGTCCTCATTCCGCTGGTGAACGTGTCGTCATTCGGCATCGCGGTTGCCTTCCTGGGTGTGACCCTGTCTCTGCCGGCTCTCCGTCAGCGTTTCCCTGACCTCCCCCGCCCGTACCAGGTCCCGTTCGGAAATATCGTCTCGCGTCTGGCGGCCGGTGGAGCGTGTATGACCCTGTTGGCATTTGTCTTACCCATGAGTCCGGCCGCCTTTGGTTGGCCGGTTGAGTGGGGCATCCTGTTATTCTGGATACTGCTCGGGGGAGTCTTGTGGGTCGGGAGCCAAGCGTATCGCACAAGTATTTCTGAGAAGGAACGCCGGGCAGTCCTGCTGCAAGGCAAGCTGGAGCATATAGCGTAACGCCTTTTTCCCTTGACCGAGTTCGGCTGGGCGCGCTAACGTCCATAAGGTCCATCCAGGCGCTTTCCAAGTTCACGTTGAACAGTTCACGTTGAATAACTCATGTTGGATAATCGGGGGAGACGGATGCAATACGGGATACATGTCAATAGTGGGGCGGCTGTGACCGATCCCGCCGTGCTGCGGGATATGGCCCAGTTGGCGGAAGAACTGGGTTGTGAGTCCATCCTGATTGGCGACCACCTCCTGCCGCCGCAAAAAATTCAGACCCCCTAACGCCTTCCGGTCAAGATGGACAATCCGCCGTGGCATGTATACCAGGAGCACGATTGGCCGGACTGTTTCACTACCCTGGCGTTTCTGGCTGCAATCACAACGCGAGTGCGGTTGGGGGTGAGCGTGATTATCCTGCCCTATCGCCATCCCGTGGCTGTCACCAAGATGCTGACAACGCTGGATCGTTTGTCGGGCGGACGTATCATCTGTGGCGTTGGCATTGGCTGGCTGAAGGACGAGTTTGCGTTTCTTGGTATCCCGTTCGAAGAGCGGGCGGCTTTGAGCGAGGACTGTCTCAAGCTGATGAAAACGTTGTGGACGGATACGCACCCGCGTCTTACCACCGCCTATGGAAAGATTGATGCTGATGTGAATTTTGGGCCGCCGCCCGTTCAGCGGCCGCATCCGCCGATTTGGATCGGCGGTAATAGCATGCCCGCCCTGCGCCGCGTGGCGCGCTGGGGAGACGGTTGGCAGCCGGTTTTTCTCTCACCCGAGACGATTCGGCACAAGACGGAGACCTTGCACCGCCTTATGCACGAGGCCGGCCGCGATGCTGCCCGGTTGGAGATTACAACACTTGTCGGAGCGGATGTCTCTGTCGCCGAAGCGCAGGCGTACCAAGCGGCAGGCGTGCAGGCGTTATACATGCTGACAACAACGGATCAGCCGGCTGAACTCTTTGTGCAGATGAAACAGTTTGTGGCGACAATGCGAGAGGTCGGAAACGGATAAAGGAGAGACGACATGACGCGTATTATTGATGCGGACAGCCATTTTATGGAACCGCTTGACCTGTGGGAGCAGTATATCGACCCACAGTATCGCTCGCGCTGCTTGCGGTTTGAACAAGATCCCAAAAACAACCAGTATACGGTTGCCGTTGAAGATCTTCGGATCGATCATTCTGGAGATCTCAGCATCGAAGAACTCTTGGGCGTTGCCGTCGGCTATGGCCAAAAAGAATCGGGCCAGGGGCTCAAGTCCTTCGATCCGGCCCAGGCGTTCAGTCACTCGCTTGAGGACATGGAGCAACGTCTCCGATTCCTCGATATCGAAGGGATAGCAGGCCAGTTTATCTACCCCACCCTGGGGTTGCTGTGGGAGGACCTGGTTGAAGACCCGCAACTCGCCGCCGCCCACTGCCGCGCCTATAACCGTTGGACGGTTGAAACGTGTCAGGGGCATATGGATCGTCTCTATCCCCTGGGCCATATTTCGTTGCGCAACCCTGCCGCTGCGGTCGAGGAGATTCAGCGCTTGGCCAAAGCCGGAGTGCACGGGGTCTTTGTTGGTGCCCTGCCCATAAACGGTAAAAGTTTTGGCCATCCGGACTTTGACCCCGTCTGGGCAACGGCCCAGGAGTGCGACATTGCCGTCGGACTGCACCTGGTGGTCCATGCAAAATATATTGGCAACGAATGGTATAGCGACCGTGATCCCGGCTTTATGTTTCTCAGCATGAATGTCATTCAAGACCCCCGCATGGCCCTCACCACCATGGTCTATGACGGCGTGTTCGAGCGTTTCCCGCGCCTGCGGGTGGCCACGATTGAGTCTGCCAGCGGCTGGGTTGCCGAGTGGCTCGACCGGCTGGACTATCGGTTCAGCTATATGGGCCACACCTGCCAGATGAAGCGGCCGGCCAGCGAATACTTTGCGCGCAACATCTGGATTTCCGCCGACCCGAGCGAACGGACCCTGCCGTATATGATTGAGTTGGTTGGGGACGATAAGTTTTTTGTGGGCTCGGATTATCCCCATGCCGAAGGCTTTACCGAGCCGGTCAAAAAAACCCGCGCATCACTGGCGCGTCTGCCCGAAGCTTCGGTCAACAAAATCCTGGGGGAGAATGCCGCCAAATTCTTTGGCCTGTAGTTTGTGGGCTCTCATAGACCCTGATTCCATCAAGAGCATTCTTATGAGACCAGCGGTATGAAACAGAGCGCGGGCGCAGATATGCGGTCTGCCGCACGTGGACAACACTGGGACCTGTACGACCTGGACATGCTTGAGCGTATCCAGCGACGGGTCCTGTGGCTGTCAACGTATATTGTGCATTATGCGAACTTTGTTCGTCCCAACCCGGACGGGCTCAAGGTTGGCGGGCATGAGGCCAGCTCGGCGTCTGTGGTGACGCTCCTGACCGCGCTGTATTTTTATTTTCTGCGGCCGGGTGATCGCGTTTCCATTAAGCCGCACGCCTCCCCGGTTTTCCATGCGATTCAGTTTTTACGCGGCGCTCTCCCACAAGAGAAGCTCAAAGCATTCCGTCAGTATGGCGGTCTGCAAGCCTACCCGTCCCGCACCAAAGATCCGGATCAGGTCGATTTTTCAACCGGATCGGTCGGCTTGGGTGCCGTCGCGTCGCTCTTTGGAGCGCTGGTCCGGGATTATCTTGGCGACCACGCCGGGTTGGCTGAATTTGCTGGAAATGAACAGCCGTCCGGGTTGGCTTCAGGCTGGCATATTGCATTGGTTGGTGATGCTGAGCTGGATGAGGGTAATATTTGGGAAGCGCTGGGCGAAGCCTATATTCAGCGGATGTCGCGTATGCTGTGGATCGTTGACCTGAACCGTCAGAGCCTCGACCGCGTAGTCCCGGACGGCCGCGCCCAGCAGCTGAGAGAAATGTTTTCCGCCAACGGCTGGCATATCATCGATCTGAAATATGGCACCGCGCTCGAAGACCTCTTCCGTAAACCCTATGGGCTCAAACTCAGAGCCCGGATCGATGAGATGAGTAATGAGGAGTATCAGAGTCTGTTGCTCCAAGACGGGATTACTATCCGTGATCGTTTTGTGCAGCACGGCGAGCACAGAGATGAGGCTATGGCCGAGCTGCTGGCTGGCTATGAGCCGGATGAAGTGAAAGCGCTGCTGGCCAATCTTGGCGGACACGACCTGGGGCGGGTCCTCGAAGCCTTTGCCGAGGCGTTCGCCATCGACACCCAACCCATTGTGATCTTTGCCTATACGATCAAAGGCTGGAACCTGCCGCTGGCAGGGAATCCTGCCAACCATGCTCGGCTGCTCAAGCCTGAGGAGATCGAAGGCGTCCGCCAACGTCTTGGGGTTGTTGCAGGTGAGGAGTTTGCCGCCTTTCCCCCGGACAGCGAAGAGGCGCGCTATATTAACGCGCTGCTGAAGGCGGGGGAGCTGCCGGCTGAGCAGTGCGCTGTGTCATCTGAAATTGCCGAAGCACCAGCCATTGAGATTCCGGCCGGCTTGGGCGGAACGTATCATGGCGTCCTGTCAACGCAGGCCATATTGGGCCGTATTTTTCTTGCGTTAAGCCGTCAGCCCAAGATTGCCTCCCACCTGGTAACGATTTCGCCTGATGTCGCTATGTCAACCAATCTGGGCGGCTGGATTCACAAAGTCGGCGTGTACTCACGTCGTCAGATGAAGAATTACTTTGATGAGTCCGGCATCTCTCTGCTGATTGATTGGCGCGAGGACCCAACCGGGAAACATATCGAACTCGGTATCTCTGAGAACAATCTTTTTCTGGCCCTGGGTGCCTTTGGCTTAGCCGACGAGCTGTATGGGCAGTCCTTATTCCCGATTGGTACGGTCTACGATCCGTTTGTGTGTCGGGCGCTCGATGCCTTTATTTATGCGGCCTATTCTCAAGCAAAATTCATTGTCATTGGCACCCCCTCAGGCATCAGTCTCAGTTCTGAAGGAGGGGCGCACCAGTCGCTCATTACTCCGGGCATCGGTGTCCAACTGCCTGGGGTCACGTATTACGAGCCGGCGTATGCGCTTGAGCTGGAATGGATACTTCTGGCCGCACTGGCCGAACTTCAGGACCGGGACAACGGCAAGAGTGCCTATTTACGGCTCTCGACAAAACCGCTGGACCAGGCTGTCTTCAATATGGTGCTGGAACGAGAAGGCGAAGAAGACCTGCGGCAGCAGGTGCTCCAGGGCGGCTATCGGCTGCTGGATTGGCAGTCCGAAGAAGACTACCAGCCCGGCGCGAACGTTGTCCACGTTTTTGTGACTGGCGCCATGCTGCCGGAAGCCGTCGAGGCCGCTCAACAACTCAAGCAGCATGGGATTTTTGCCAACGTGTTTAACGTCACCAGTGCCGATCTGCTGTTTCACGACTACGTGGCGACACAGCATAAGTGTATGCAGGGCCAGCGGTACGAAAGTTGGGTTGAAGCCCTCGTGCCGGTTGCCGAGCGAAGCGCCCCGGTTATTACCCTGCACGATGCCCATCCGCATACCCTGTCGTTTATCGGTGGGGCGTTAGCAACGCGTATGACCTGTCTTGGGGTGACGGAGTTCGGACAGTCCGGCTCGCAAGCCGACCTCTATCGGCGCTACGGGATTGCGTCTGAGAATGTTGTCGAGGCAGCCCGCTGGATCGTTGGGCAGGAAGAATAGGAAGAATAGGGGGAAGGGCACCCTCAAGGGTTGCCCCTACTTTTTGCTCCCTCGCCCGATGGGAGAGGGTTGGGGTGAGGGTTGCGCAGTGCGCGTCTCTCGATACGCCCGCCTTGCTTCAAGCAATGCCCCGGTGAGCCCGGTCGTAAGCTGCTCGTCCTGATGCTCAAGGCCGGCATCAAGAAAGGCTTGTTTGACTACCTGGATAGCTTCAAATGCTTCGTCAAAGAGATGGTTGAGAAGCGTGTGAAAAAGCACTTGTCCCGGTTTGCTGAGCGGGCCTGCCTCAACGGCATACAGGGCTCCGATAAGCTGCTGAGTGATCTGACTCACGGCAAAGAGCCGGGTGGAGTGGTTGGTCAGCAACGAGTGCTTGTGTAAAAACAACCCACGCAAGAATCGACTGTAGTGATCGCGTTGACGGCGGAGATTGCGGAGGCTGTGCAAAAAGGCTTCGGGTTGTCCGTGGGCCGCTGGCGGCATGACTGATCCTAGACGCATTGGGTCGAGCTTTTGCCTATGCCGAGTGAGAAGAACTGTCAATGCAACAGGCTTCTCTTGGTCTCTTCACGTGACGACGATTCTCTTATTTGTGTTGATTCTCTTGCCCGCCGGACAACGGCGCTCGCCCTGAGGCCATTGCTGCCTCGTCCTCTCTACGCTTAGATAGCGATAGCCTTACGAGAAGAAAGACAACTCATGCGTATCGGTCTTGTCACTGACACCCATCTCCCGAGTACTATTCGCGAGCTGTGGGATGAAGTACGAGTTGCTTTTGCAGGCGTGGACCTGATTCTCCATGGCGGGGATATCGTGTCTCCGCGCGTACTGGACTGGCTGGACGACATTGCGCCCACGCGCGCCGCTCGGGGTAATAATGACGGTGGGTGGGAAGACCCGCGTCTGGAAGACGTGCAGTGGCTGCACCTCGAAGGCTGGCGGATTGTCATGATCCACGACATGGAGCCTGAGGAGCGTCCGATTGCAGCCTTACAAGAGAGGTATCTGCGCGGCGAACATGCGGACATCATCATCACCGGGCATACCCACTTTGAGCGATTGGAGTATCGAGACGGGGTCCTTCAGGTTAACTCGGGCAGTGCCACCCACCCCCATCTGTGGTCTACCCGGCTTGGAACGGTCGGGGTGCTCGATATCGCACCCGGAAAAATGACCGCCCGTATCCTTCGACTGGGCGAAAGCCCCGACTTGAAGAATCCAGGCCGGGAATTGTTCTTTGACCTGGAAGACTATCTGCGCTCGGAGCGTAACCCGCCAGCTCCATAGCACTATTTCCCCAGCGCCTGCAACCTGTCCAGCGACGGGGCAAAGAAGTGTGCGCCCGATACTGCCTGGGTGTAGTCCATGAGATGATCGTGCCGTCCATCCCCGCCGGCTCCCAGCATCCGCCGTAGCATCTTGTCGGTAATATCGAGGTCTTTGGTATAGGCAATGAAGAACAAGCCCGCCTCCGAGGTCGTGCCATAGGGAAAACTGTGGCGCAGGATTTCCAGTTCTTGCCCGTTTTCTTCTATGACCACCCGGCTGATATGGGCGGTTGGGGGTTTGGCCTCGTCGGGCAGCTCTTCGCTATCGGCCTTGCGTCGGCCTACGGCTTTTTCCTGCTCGTCTTGTGGGATAGCATTCCACTTAGAGAAATTATGCACATAGCGTTGGGTGAAAACGTAACTGCCACCGGCGAAGTCGGGATCTTCGTCACCGATCAGGGCTACCTCCGCTCGCTCCTTAGCGCCACTCGGATTTTCCGTGCCGTCAATAAACCCGGTCAGATCGCGTGAGTCCAGGTAGCGAAAGCCGTGAACCTCGTCCAGCACGTCTATCGCCTCTCCGAGCTGACCCCGAATCTGTGTGGCCAGCTCGAAATTGAGGTCCAGCCGTTTTGAGATGAGGTGAAACAGGATGTCACCGCCTGTGCTTGGTGCGGTCTTGCCCGGCAGGTCAATGGCGCTGAAGGGTCGCAACCCCCTGGGCCGTCGGCCTGGGGAGAGCACATCCCAAAAGCCCGAGCCAAAACTGACCGTACACACCAGAGCGGCCTCCGGGTCGTGCCGGCCAACCGCTGTCACCAACTCGGGAACGCCGGCGACCACCCCGGCGACCGTTCCGCCGTTGGTGGTTGGATTGTTGACTCTGGTGACCAGAAAGAGGGCATGTTGATTCGGCTCTGGAATGATGCCCGCCTGCGGCGTGTGTGCTGCCATTTCTCCCTCCTGAGGTGTGCTGGATTGCGCCTCCGATACCCCTTAACTGTAATTGAGGGCGGGGCTCCATGCCAGTCAGGTTGCGGCTCGGAACGAAAGAAAGGAGAATTATAGACTGAATTGGCCATTCGCCCGTTCCGCCAGACTGCCCTATAGGAACGCAAGCAGACCAAGGGCGGCCACAATCAAGCTAACAATCTTCCAGACTCTCTCCGCCTTGTCCCGTCTCTCCATTTCCTCCTTGAACGTGGATTCGGTCAGGGGTTTGTCGTCCTGAATACCCGCAAGCGCCCGAACGGCGACCCGGCCCGCCTTGCCGGACTTCGCCAGACCAGCAAGCCACGTTTGATGCAGCAGCCTCGCCGACACGGAATCAGCGGCATTTTCCTTGGCGTCCGTCATCGTGGGGAATTCGTCCCCACGAACATATCCGCCGTTGACGCCGAATACGTTCTGCGTGTCCCGGAGCCAGAGAACTGCCGTGTTCGAATTTGGATCGAGCTTGACGTGTCCTAGCTCTTCAATGTTCTTCCCGACCTTCTGGAGAACGTTGTCGCTGTCCCAAACAACGCTGCTCATCGTCCATCCCGTCCCGGTTGCACCGCGTGGCTCCTCTAGTTTTCTTTGGGAATTATATATTTGACTAGCCGTTGCAGCTAGTGGAGATTTAGGGGTCAGGACTGCGGAAAATCTGGAGCAGTGGTTTTTGAAACCCGTTGATCCCGTTACCCTTCCAGCCACCCAAAAATCTTAGCGATATCTGTCGCCATGGTATTCAGTCTGCCCTCAAGATACTCGCGTTGGCGCTGACGGCCTTGGGCAATGCTGACCCAGAGGGCTAAGACAGAAATCACCACTGTTGCGATCGTCAGTGCAAACCCTATCCAGACCGGACAAGATGCATGGTGTCCTACTCATCGAGATCGAACAACGCACGGGCAAGCGCGGCAGCGCGCTCATGGACTTCTTCCGGGATGGGAGGGGTCTCCTGTTCAGGGGGCTCTTCTGCGGTCACCAGCGGCTGGACATCCTTTTCCTTGTCCATGTTACCCTCCCTGTGAGGACGGATTGGGCTGATTACGTTCCAGGAGTGCCCGCAGGCCCGCACTCTGCTCGCGGATACCCGCAGCCATACTGAGCATGAGTTCATTACTCGCCGCACGATTATCATTGCTTTTACGCATTTCGTTAATCCCCCATAGAATTGCTCCAAGCTGGGCGAAATACGTCACAATGGACAGCCACTCAAACAGCGTCATAGTCTCTCTTCCCGTTCAGTGCCACTATCCTATTTCCTTATGGCATATATACCAGGATTCGGTAGTGTCTCACTTTGAAATTTATTCTCCTCGCCGCTGATTGCCTGCCCATCTTTTTCGACGCCCTCGTCATTTTTCTTCACTTCCTACCAATTTTGGTAGGGACAAGAGCGGCAAATTATGCGTAGTATCCATTCTTACCAGTGAGGCCAAAATTATCAGCGAGGCCAAAACACTGCGGCAGGCGGAGTCAAGGTCCGCCATACGAGAGCGAAATCCAAAGGATTCAAACTGAGACACTACCCAGGATTCCGGTATATATCCCACTGTCTCAATCAGCAAGAGGCTCCGTGAGTCGGGCCTTCTGCTCAATAGAAGAGTGGCATCCAGGCGTGGGAGTAGCTACCCGCGTCGCCGCGAATAGGCAGGACATTCATAACAGTCTCTTGCTGTGATTGGGACACGGCCCGGCACTCCCGCCGGTTCGCACCCCTCACCGTTAGAGAAGGAGGCGTATCATGACGGACTGGACCAACACCCGGTTGAATCTGCGGTATCGGTGGAAAACGGTGCTCATCTGGGGCATCGGCATCGTGGGGGCATGTGTGGTGGCGTTATGGAGTGGGCGGGCGGACGCCTGGGTGCAAGACTACCAGCCCTTTCCCGATGGCAACGCCCCCGTTGTCGTCCATCGGTTTTGCCGCGGCCCTGCATGCGGTTCTCTCTCTCAACGGGATTGGCAACAGACCATCCGGTCAGTCGTGGCCGAGTGGAACAACACGGGGTCCGCCTTTATGTTTGAAGAGCGAGGGCTCCGCAATACCGACGATCCGTGCCGCCTGCCTGGGGCCGTAGCTGTGATCGTGACCGACCCTGCGTCCCTGTGCCCAGGAGACGGGCCACTTCGCTACAATGCGAGAACGGAGTTCGGGGGAAGACAAGCACGGGTTTATATCAATGCCACCACCCGCTCTGCTCGATCCCTGAGCAGCCTTCGCCGGATGCTCCTGCACGAATTCGGCCATGTGGCGGGGCTTAATCACCCGGATGCTGCTGGACAGAATGTGACGGCCGTTATGAATGGCACCGTCTATTACGATCACTTACAGGCCGATGATATTGCCGGCATTCAGGCGCTCTATCCAGCATCGGAGGCCCTGGCTGGCCTCCTGGAGAACCCAGGAGACGGTTCGTCTCGGAGCGGGATCGGAATTATCTCAGGCTGGGTATGTGAGGCGAATGAGGTGACAATCGAACTGAGTGGAGATTTCTATAAGCAAGTCTGGAAGGCGGCGTATGGGACCAACCGCCCAGACACCTGGGATGTGTGCGGGGATGGGAACAACGGGTTTGGACTGCTGTTCAACTGGAACCGGCTGGGCGATGGAAAGCATAGGGTCGTGGCGCTCGTCGATGGAGTCGAACTCGGCCGGGCCACAGTGACCGTGACGACGCTCGGGGAGGAGTTCCTGCGCGGAGCCAAAGGGGAGTACGTCCTTGAGGACTTTCCCTCCCCCGGCCGTTCGGTCGTGATTGAGTGGGAAGAATCCCTTCAGAACTTCGTCATCAGACCAAGTGGGGATGAGCCAGAAGAACCACAGGAGTGCCAGTACCCGGAGATCCCGGGGGCGTGCGGGGACGATGGGTAGGGTCTCAGTTTGACACTCCCCTAACCGTCAGGCACAAAAGAGAAAAGCCCTAGCAAAAGCTAGGGCTTAACCGAAGATTACCGCGTCCTGTTGGCGCAGGACACGGAGAAAGTGAGGCGCTCTCATGCGTCAACGTACCCCTCGCCCTGCGGGCCGTCAAGACATCCCTGAGGAACAGCTTGCGGACAAAGTAGCGGCGTGTGAGATCGGACTCAGTGCTCTCCACGCCCTTGCGAAATTCGGTAATCCCGACTGGCATCAGGCGTTCAACCAAGAACTCAGCGCACAAGTTCGAGGTAAGGGTCTCGAACCCGCTGTTGCCAGAGCACTGGAGCGGATGTTTGACGTGCGTTTGACTTCCTGACCCGGTGGGGCGTTTGCTCGCGCTTGGCCCGCCACTCGGCTTGGGCCTCCTGCGAGCGCTTCCTGTCTGCACGGACGATCTGCGCAACCCGTTGCTCAACGGCGGGGGCGTTGCACCTGACTTGTTCACGATAGACGTATTCAAGAAGCATAGACTGTCATCAACCCCCACCCACCAAGTCTTGATACAACAACCGCTGCCCCACACAGCCGGCTACCACATGCGCCATTTGGTCCATCGTCCCCGCCTCCCGGATATTCTGCCGATAAATAGGTTTATAATTCCCAACAAAAGACGCCCGTTCGGCGCGTCTTTTGTTAACCCAATTCGTCGAGAGTGAGACGGAAACTCGGGACAAAGGTCTCCAGAAAATAGCGTACCTCCGGCAGGTCAATCTGCTCAACCGTGTCCTTGAGCGCCTGTTCGGCCTGTGAAAACTCCTGATTGCCTGCGCTGACCTCTTCCAGGCATTTGAGATACGCACACAGCTTGTCTGCGGCTTTTACCAGCTCTGTGTGGTCGTGGTCGGCTTCATCAGCCAGAAAGAAGGGTTGGTAGTCGTCTCTGAGTTCTTCGGGCAGCATGCTGAACAGCTTGTGCACCGCGGTCTGCTCAATGGTCTTATAGGCGGTCTTGATCTCAGGGTTAAAATACTTGACCGGTGTGGGCAGGTCGCCGATCAAGACCTCGCCAACATCGTGGTAGAGGGCCAGAGTTGCGGCTCGCTCCGGGTTCACCTCGCCGGAAAAAAGGCGATTCCGAATAACGGCTAACATATGGGCAACCAGCGCGACCTGCAGGCTGTGTTCCTGGATGTTTTCCGGATAGGCGCTATGCATCAGACCCCAGCGCCGAATAAATTTCATGCGAGAAAGATACGCAAACAGATGGCTCATAAGAGACTCCGCATTCGTTCTGCCCGGATCAAGAGTGAAGCCCCGTCAGCCTGGGATCATTCCAAATACGCGTAAGAATTGAAAGACGCCCAAGCCCGTCACAATGAGCACAACCGCGCTGCCCGCCATATTGGCCAGGGGGCCGTTTGTGTACGCGCCGAGGAGATTCTCCTTATTCATGACGAACAGGAGACAGCCGGCAAGGAGGGGGAGTAAGCACGCGTTGACCGCTTGGGCAAGCAGGATAGCCATCAGCGGGTGCTGCCCAAAAAAGGCCAGCCCTGTCCCAATCAGGACGATCGCACTCCACACCAGTCGAACCTTCCCGCTATGGCCGTCTCCTGACCAGCCCAGCACCCCGGCCGTGGCATAGGCGGCGGCAAGTGGGGCGGTGACGGCACTGGTCAACCCGGCGGCAAACAGGCCGGTCGCAAAAAGGAGACGCGCGTGTGAGCCGACAAGCGGCTCAAGTTGTCTGGCTATGGAGGCGGCATTTTCCAATGGCATCCCCTGGCCAAAAAAAGCCGAGGCCGCGGTTGCGACCATGGCCAGGGTGAGAACACCACCCAGACTGATCGAGAGCAGCGTATCGGCACGTGCCTCACGCAGTGCTTGTGGAGCGCGCATTGTAGCCGGCCACTTGGCTTGGACCGTACTGGCGTGCAGAAACAAATTGTACGGAACGACTGTGGTGCCGATCAGCGCCATCACTGTCACAAATGACCCGGGGGGTATGGTCGGGCTGAAGAAGCCGGACAAGATGTCCGAGAGTGCTGGTTGGACGAGAAGAGCCGTCAGCAGAAAGACCCCACTCATGAGCACAACGAGCAGAACCAGCACGCGCTCAATAGCCGCATACGTCCCGGACCACAGCAACCCAAAGGCCAGACCGCCAATGAGCAGGGTCCAGGCTGAGGCCGGGAGCCCGGAGACATCGGCTAAGGCCACCGCCGCGCCAAGGATATTGCCCATCTCAAACGCGGCGTTGCCACAGCCAATGCCGATGACCACAAGGGTCAGGAGCGGGATACGGAGGAGTGGGGTCTGAATAACCGTCCGCAACGCTTCGCCTAATCCACTGCGCGCAACAACACCGAGTCGGGCCGCCATTTCTTGCAGGACGAGTGTTGCAAAAATGGAAAACCCTACCGCCCACACCAGGGCAAACCCAAACTGTGCCCCTGCGATACTAGCGGTCGTTACGGTCCCCGGACCAATAAAGGCGGCGGCAACGAGAAACCCAGGACCAAAGAGACTCTTGCGCTGCATGCCTGAGTCCATAGCATGTTTATGTGGTATAGGCCGAGACAGGTGAGAGTGAACCTCCTTTTTGAGGCACACCGCACAGCCCCTGCTGAGGCAACACCGTCTCGGGAATGGTCATCGCCCGGCGCGGATGGCGCGGATAGGGCAGGCGGCCGGCCGCGCTGGCTAATAGCGCGCCATAACCTGCTCGGAGAAATCCTTGAACACCGTGCGCGCGGCTGCCATGGGGGGCAGGAGCGTCACTTCTTTCAGGCCGGCCTTT
Source organism: Binatia bacterium (assembly GCA_963664395.2). Classification (GTDB taxonomy): domain Bacteria; phylum Desulfobacterota; class Binatia; order Bin18; family Bin18; genus Bin18. The sequence goes on from OY761159.2 coordinate 3,430,261, forward strand.
TCGACCGCCCGGAGCTGCTCGATGATTTCCGCCGGCTCACCAATCAGACAGGTCGCCTGGATTGCTTCGGGCGTGACAAAGCGGCGCTCTTCGGGCACGAGAAAGGTGCAGTGGCCGTTGTGAAGCTGGAGGTAGCGCTTGTCCGGCGGCGTCTGCATCTGCTCGACGTGAGCGCAGTATTCATCCCAGATGCCTCTATAGCCGGCGGGGATAACTTCCTCACTGCCGGTTTGTTGATATATTTCGTACACGAAGTGGATAATGGCGGCGACCTGAGAGCCGCACATCTCAATGACCCGATCCGAGGTCAGGGACTCTCCGGGTTGCAGCACAACGGCCGTTGTAAAAGCCGCGGTATGGAAACTGTCGGGCAATGTCCGCCCCGCCTGTTCCGCCCCTGCTTGGACCTGTTGCCAATCGTTGAGAAAGGCGTCCGGTCCGGGTTTCACCCCTGCGACCCAGCCGTCCCCAAACTCACCGGTAGTTTTAAGCGCCCGCGGCCCATTGGCAGCGACAATCAGCGGAATCGGATCGTCCAAATTCAGGAAGTGCAAGTCCTGATGAAGAAAACGGATCGTGCGCGTTGCGTCGTTGTACGTGTATTCAACTTCTTCCCCTTGGAGGAGGGTTCTGACCACCCGTAGATACTCTCGGAAGTCTCGAATACGCATCGGCTGCATACCCATGACCCGCATAGCCGTATGGCCGGTGCCAATACCTAAAAAGACTCGGCCGGGTGCCATGCGATTAATAGAAGCAATGGAGTGGGCGGTGACTGGGGCGATTCTGGTCCCGGGGATGGCAACTCCCGTCCCAATACGGATACGTGACGTGTGCTGGGCGGCCAGGGCCAAGGTGGCGTAACAGTCCGACCAGATCATCTGCGAGTCTGGGACCCAGGCCCTGTCATAGCCCAGCTCTTCCGCATAGGTGATCATTTGCCAGTCATCGATTTTCGTGGCTACACACACACCAAACTGCATGGTCTGCCCTCCTCGTGGTCAAGCGGCTGCCGCGGTTTTTGCCCGCTCAATCGCCGTCAGTACCCGCTCCGGGGTGAGCGGAATGCTAGTAACCTGTAAGCCCAATGGAGACAGCGCATCGGCGACTGCATTGGCGATCGCGGCTGGAGGCGCAATGGCACCGCCTTCACCCATTCCTTTAATTCCCCCCCTGCTGAAAGGCGAGGGCGTTTCAATGTGGCCGATCTCAACACGGGGAATATCCATGGCTGTGGGCACGAGATAATCCATCAGCGTGCCGGTTAAGAACTGTCCGTTCTCATCATAGATGGCATGTTCATACATGGCCGTGCCGATACCCTGGGCGACACCGCCCTGAATTTGTCCGTCAACAATGATGGGGTTAATAATCCTGCCGCAGTCCTCAACAACGATATAGCGCAGCAGGCTGATCTGCCCGGTTTCAACATCCACCTCGACCGTTGCCAGGTGAGTCGCATTGGAATGCGTTGCCGGCGGGGGTTCATAATTTGACGTTGCCTCCAGGCCGGGTTCGTCTTCCGGTGCTAAATTGCTTGACGCGACTATGGCGTGATAGGCGATCGTCTTAATCGGCATGAGCGTGCTCCCGTCCAGTTTGCGTGTCACCATGCCGTTGGCCAATGCGAGATCATCCGGCGGAATTTCACTGAGGCGTGAGGCCGTGCGCAAAATCTTTTCGCGGATTTTTGTGGCGGCTCCAATAATCGCGCCACCGCTGGTCACTGCGGTGCGGCTCCCCCAGGTTCCCCAGCCATACGGCACAATGGTTGTGTCGTTCTGGATAACTCTTACATCCTCAAAGGCCACGCCTAATTCGTCGGCGGCCACTTGGGCAAGCGTCGTCTGATGGCCTTGTCCATGTGACGACGAGCCGGCCAGGACCGTCACTTTGCCGGCAACATCCATACGGACAGTCGCCGATTCGTAGCCGCCCAGGGGGAGGCCCATGATATTCCAAAACGAAGAGCCCAGGGCGGTGCCTTCGATGTAACAACCCAGGCCCACACCAAGATAGCGACCGGCTTGCCGGGCGCGTTCCTGTTCAGCGCGGAAGTCCGCATAGCCCAACATGCCCAGCGCCTTGTGTAAGGATTCCTGGTGACTGCCGCTTTCGATCTCTGCCCCGGTAATGGTGGTATAGGGGTGCTCGTCCTGGCGGATCATATTCCGCAGGCGGATCTCTACCGGATCAAGACCGAGCTGCTGCGCGCCAAGATTCAGCAGACGCTCCATGACCAGGATGGCAATCGGCAGGCCCACGCCGCGGTAAGCGCCCAGTGTGACTTTATTGGTGACTATGGACACCGCTTCGTAGCGATAGGCGGGAATCTTATACGGACCGGGCAGGGCGGATGCTGCGTGCCCGGCTTCAAGCGCAGAGCTGAACGGAAAGGCCGAATACGCGCCAACGTCGTTCAGAAAGCGGGCTTTGAGTCCGAGGATCGTTCCGTCGTTTTTCAGGGCGATCTCGGCCTGAACGATTTGATGCTTGGCGTGCATTGCCGCGACCATATTTTCACGTCTATCCTCAATCCACTTGATCGGACAGCCAAAACGACGGGCGAAGAAGGCAATCAGGATTTCCTCGGGAAACACATGCGCCTTGGGTCCAAAGCCGCCGCCCACGTCCGGGGCGATGGTGCGGATATGGTGTTCGGGAAAGTCTAAAAAGAGGGCGATATTTGAACGTAACACGTGCGGAATCTGGGTCGAAGACCAAACCGTGAGTGAGTCGGTGGAGGACTCATAGGCGGCCAGACAGCCGCGCGTTTCCATGGGCAGAGACATGTGGCGGCCCGTTGTAAAACGCTCAGTCACAACACAGTCAGCCGCCTGAAACGCGGCATCGACCTCGCCCATGCTGGCTTCCAGGGTCTGCATGACGTTGTCGCCCCAGTCTTCATGTGCCAGGGGGGCGTCCGGCTCCAGCGCCTGTTCCATGTCCCAGAGGACGTCGAGCGGGTCGTACTCTACGTCGACCAGCGCGGCTGCATCCTCGGCCACATAGCGATCTGTGGCAATAACGGCCACAACCATCTCACCCACAAACCGGACTTTTCCTCGGGCCAGGACGGGCCAATCGCAGGACTTGTGAGTGGGCGCGGCTATGGGATCAAATTCAACTCGTAGCGGTTTTATAACGTCGGCGACATCCTCGCCCGTTATCACCGCATGGACGCCGGGGTGGGCTGCCGCCGCATGCGTATCAATGCTGAGGAGACGCGCGTGGGCATACGGACTGCGGACAAAGGCGACCGCCAGTGTATCGGGCAGATGGATATCGTCCACATACTGACTTTTGCCCAGGAGCATACGCGGGTCTTCAACCCGCTTGACCTCGGCTCCGACCATCTTTCCCGTGCCAGCAAGACTGGTTGCCATAGTGTGTTCCTTCATCATTCCCCTCTTCCTGTTGGAGAGAGGACCAGGGCGAGGGGGGAATCTCTACGACGTGAGTCTGGCAGTGTGGTAAAAGGGTGTCAAGACTTTTGCTTGACAGTTCACAAGAGAACGGTATACGCCACATTAAAAGGAAGCTGTCCACATATGACACTGTCTTCACAAGAGAACGGTACGAAAGGGAGAGGATCGCAGTTCGCGTCTCGTATGACCCGGACTCAAGCGCCTTTGCACCAAGCCCGACATCTCCCGGGTGACTTTTACACCTCGCACGAGACCTATGAATTAGAAAAGGAACGCATCTTCCAAAAAGATTGGCTCTGCGTCGGCCGAGTGGAGGAGTTTGAAAAGCCGGGTGACTACCTCACCCTGTGTATTGCGGATGAGCCGATTGTGGTCGTCCGCGATGAAGAGAGCCAACTCAGGGCCTTTTATAACGTCTGTCGTCATCGTGGGACTGAGGTGGCGGCTGGTCAGGGCAATACCAAGCGGTTTGCGTGTCCGTATCATGGCTGGACGTATGACCTGTGCGGGCGGCTCCGAGGCGCGGCCTATACACAAGAGATCGAGAATTTCGACATGCGGCAGTACAGCCTGGTGCCACTTAAGCTTGACACCTGGGGCGGGTTTATTTTTATCAATTTCAATCCGGATAGTGAAAGTCTGCTGGAATTCTTAGGCGACTTTCCTGAGATCTTTGGGCCATACCAACCCGAAGATCTACGTTTAGCCATTAAGTTCGTCATCGAATATGATTGTAACTGGAAAGCCACGGCTGAAAATCTGGTTGATATTTATCATCTGGCAACGCTGCATGCTTCTTCGTTCGGTCCGCACCAGCCGCTTGAGTCGTACGAATTTCAGCTCAAACCGTGGGGCTATTGCGGTCGCTTTATAGGTGTGAGTCCTATGACGCCCGATGGCCGGCCCCGCTTTGATTTTATGCCCTGGCTGTCGGGCGAACATCTTGAGAAGGGCTATTCCAGCCACCTCCAGCCTAACATGGGCTTTTATGCCAGGCAGGATAATATTCACTATATTACCGGATGGCCGATTGGCGCAAATCGTAGCATGGCTCTCGTCCATATGCTCTTCCCTAAGCAGTGTTTTAGTCTGCCGGATTTTAAGGAACGCGTCAAAGTCTATGAGGACTTTTTGCACCTTGCTCTGGAGGAAGACATGAGCATGGTGCAGTCTTTACAACGCGGCTTTCGGTCCCGAGCCTATCAGCCAGGGCCGATGTCGAAGTACGAGATCGCCGTGCATCATGTGATGAATTATTATCTGGACAAAGTTTTTGGGGAGCAACAATAACTGGCCCGCAGACAAGGAGCAATGTCATGGCACTATCAATCAGCCAGACCAATGCGATGGTGAACCTGTTTCGGCAGGAGCTTGAACTGTGCAAAGTAAAGCCAGGGGAGACCATTGCGGTTTTGTCGGAGGCGGAACAAGCGGTTGAGTATGCGTCGGCGTTTATGATTTCGGCGCGCGAGTTGGGGGTTGATGTGTTCAACGTCAACCTGCCGGCGCGTGGCGCGGGCGGGTCACAGAACGTGGCCGGCGAGGTGGGCCAAAATGCCCTGGCCGGGAACCGGCCGGCCATTGAGGCCCTCAAAAGCGCGGACCTGATCGTGGACCTCATCTTTCTGCTGTTTTCAAAAGAGCAACTGGAGATTCAGGCCGCGGACACCCGCATCCTGCTGGTGGTGGAACCCTTTGAGGTCTTGTCGCGTCTCTTTCCAACCCAAGCACTGCGCGATCGTGTGGAAGCCGCTGAGGCGCGTTTGGCCAAGGCCCAAAACCTGCGCTTTACCAACCCGGCCGGAACGGATGTGCGCTACGAGCTGGGGCAATTCCCGATTCTGACCGAATACGGTTTTACGGACACCCCCGGTCGCTGGGATCATTGGCCGGGTGGCTTTCTGGCGACCCAGGGCAGCGAAACCGGGGTCAACGGTACGGTCGTCATGGACCGTGGCGATATTCTGTTTCCGTTTAATAAATACGTCCAGGAGCCGGTCACGTTCACCATTCGGGACGGCATGATCGTCGATATCCGCGGTGGCTTTGATGCCATGTTGGTGAAGAATTATATGGACGGTTTTCACGATCCCAGGGCGTTTGCCATCTCGCACATCGGCTGGGGCCTGAACGATCTCGCGCGCTGGGATTATCTCGCCACCGGCGCGCCCACGGTCGGCATGGACGGACGGGCCTTTTACGGCAACGTCCTGTTCTCTACCGGTCCCAACATCGAGCTCGGCGGGAGCAACGACACGGCCTGCCATATGGACCTGCCCATGAAAGGCTGTACGCTGTATCTTGATGATGAACTCATTGTGCAAGACGGCGACGTGATCCCCACCGAGATGCGGGCCGTAGCCGGATAAGAAGGAGCCAGTAAGGAGACAGTTGCATGCAAACCGTAGTTGCTGACAAACGCTGGGCGGAAAAATACCCGGACATCGGTACCGGCCCGGTTGCGGCCGAGCCGTTGATTTCACAGGAGCATTTTGAACTGGAGCGGGAGAAAATTTTTCGGCGCACCTGGCTGAATATCGGACGGGTCGAGGAGATTCCAAACCCCGGCGATTATATTGCCAAAGACCTGACTGTGTGTCGCGCCTCGGTCATAATCATTCGAGGCAAAGACGGAGCGGTCCGCGGCTTTCACAATGTGTGCTCGCACCGCGGCAACAAGCTCGTCTGGGACGACAAGGGTACGTGTAAAGGCACGCTCACCTGCGGCTTTCATGCCTGGTCATATAACACCAAAGGCAAACTGACCTGGGTGCCGGATGAGGAGAACTTTTTCGATCTGCCCAAGTGTGACCTGGGCCTGACCCCCATCCACACCGAGGTGTTCGAAGGCTTTATCTTTATTCATCTGGCCGAGCGTCCGCCCGAGAGCCTCCGGGAATATCTGGGCGGGGTGGCCGACCAGCTTGAGGGCGGTGGCTTTAGCCAACTGGCGCTGACCGGACGCTATAAAGTAGACGAGCACGCCAACTGGAAAATCGCCCTTGACGCCCAGAACGAGCTGTATCATCTGCCATTTCAGCACCGCCGGACCATTCCCGAGTTCTGCGTGTTGAAAGATGGGAAATATACGCGTCTGCTCGACGTGCGTCTGTTCAACCATCACAGCGTGTATTCGTCAGAATCGCACGAGGGTCGCGTCGGTCCGGCCACCGAAGGGCTGGCCGCCCAGTTCAGCCTTGCCGAGACCGAATATCGCCTGCCCCGTATCGGCCCCTTTGATTTTTATACGATCTTTCCCAATATGGCGCTGCTGCTCTTTCGCGGCGTCTCGCACGACTTCTATATGACGTATAATTTCTGGCCACAGGCGGTCGATCGGACCGATTGGGATATCCGGCTCTATTTTCGTCCGGCTGAAAATGCCGGGCAGCGCGTCGGCCAGGAGTACTTCAAATGCCTGCTCCGGGATATTCTGCAAGAGGATGCCACCGCCCACGAACAGATTCATATCGGGCTGGCCTCGCGGGCCAAGAAAAAGCTGTATTTTCAGGACGAAGAAATGCAGATTCGGTATTTCCACACCGTACTGGAGCGCTTTTACGCCGAGGCATAAACCGTGAGAGCGCATACACTACCCGCTGAGTTTTCTGATCTTGAGTCCTTTGTGAGCTGGGCGCTTGCTACCGAACACGCGCGGACTAGCAAGCGACTGGCCAGCAGCATGGAGGAGATCCAGGCCTTCTATGACCGCATGTCTGCGCGTGTGGAAGCCGTGACGGCCTATCTGAACGCCTTGCCGCTCGACGCTCTGCCGCCTGAGGCTGAGCGGCTGTTTCAGATGAGTCTGTCGTTAATGGAAGTAGCCAACGCCGTAGAAATGTTTCAAAACCCGGCCGTGATTAACGGCTTTGATATCAAACGCTTTGTGCCAGTGGAGGATGTATGAAATCCGATTGCCCGATTCAGTTTCACGGTATCGATCATGTCGTGCTGCAAGTCACGGATGTCGAAAAAACCCTGCATTTCTACACCACGGTCCTGGGCCTGAGCGTCGAGCGGGTCATCGAGGATATGGGGTTGTATCAGGTGCGGTGCGGCCGCAATCTGATTGACCTGCGGGTCCTGCCGGAAGGCAGCACGCTGGCGGAAAAAGACCAGCGCGGGGTCGATCATGTCTGCCTGCATATGCACGGCGATTTTGACGCCATTGTCCAGTATCTGAAGGACAACGCCGTGCCGATTACCTTCGGACCCGTCGAGCTGTACGGCGCAACCGGCTATGGCACCTCGGTGTATATCACCGACCCGAACGGCCATACCCTTGAACTGAAGGCGGACTATTCCCAATACCCGCTCAAGACGACCGTCAAAGGCGCTATGGCCGGGGTGTCACGACCGGCCGCCAACTAGAGCCTCGGGCCAGGTTTAGCGCGTTCTCCGAGGAGGGCCGGCTGCATGTTGCAATCCAATCCTGCTTTGACATCGTTGTTTGCTCAGGAGTTTGCCTGGTGCCAGGTGCAGTCCGGCCAGACGGCGGCGATCCTGACCGAACCGGACTCCTCCGCGCAGTATCTGGCGACGAGCCTGGCGAGTCTGAGCGCCTGCGGGGCGCGGCCGTTTCAGCTCATGCTGCCCATTGACCCGACGCAGCAAAACGACACCGCGGTGAACCGCGGCAATGCCTGCTCCACGCTGCTGCACGGATTTCCCGAGGTGGTTGAGATGCTGAAGCAGGTTGACTTCATCGTTGACCTCTCGGTCGAAGGGCTGATCCACTCCGAGGAACGCGGTGAAATTCTCAAACATGGCCCGCGTATGCTGTACATCCGAGAACCCGCGGACGCTCTCGCCCGTCTGCTGCCCACCGCTGAACGAGCACAGCGCATCGACCGCGCAGTCGAACTCGCCAAAGCCGCAAAAACGATGACGGTGACCTCGCCGGCGGGCACGGATTTGCGCGTGGATCTGGCGGGCAGTCTGGTGACGGGCTCGCGCGGGTTTTGTGCCGAGCCGGGCAGCTGGGCCAACTGGGGTCAGGGGCTGATCGCTGTCTTTCCGGCCTCACTGGATGTGAACGGGCTGGCGGTGCTGGCCCCCGGCGATATTGTTTTCCCCTTTTATAAATACGTCGAAAGTCCAGTGCATTTGTACTTCAGCGACGGGTTCGTGACCGGGGTTGAAGGCGGTGGCGTCGATGCGGCCCTGATCCGTGATTACATGGGCCGCTGGGAAGACCAGGCCGCCCGCGGTATTTCCCACGTTGGCTGGGGAATGCACGAGAAAGCGTTGTGGCACGCCCTCAGCCTGTACAGCAAGGATGAAGCGATCGGCGTTGATGGCCGCGCGTTTGCGGGCAACTTCCTCTTGTCCACGGGGCCGAACCCGGCGGCCGGCCGGCATACGTTATGCCATTTTGATATCCCGATGCGCAACTGTAGCGTGTTTCTTGATGCGCAACCGATTGTGGAAAACGGCACCATCGTCGAGCCCGCGCTGAGGCCGACCGCCTGAGAGCGACTGGGCCGACAGGAGGGGAAGAGCATGGACTTCTCGTTTTTTATCATCAACCAGACGCCCGAAGGTTCTTCCATGAAACAGGTATACGACGAGTGCCTGGAGCAGATCGAATGGGGCGACCGGCTCGGCTACGACACCGTCTTTTTAGCCGAGCATGCCTTTTATCACCACGGCAAACCCTCGCCGCACGTGCTGCTGGGCAATATCGCGGCGCGGACCAAACGCATTCGCCTGGGCACGGCGGTCAGCGTCTTGCCGTGGCACAATCCGCTTGAAGTAGCCCAGGATTACGCCACCGTCGATCTGCTGTCCGACGGACGGCTGGACTTTGGGGTGGGCCGCGGCTTGTTCAAAGGCGAGTTCGACGGCTACGGCATCCCCTGGGGAGAGGCAGAGGAGCGCTTTAACGAGAGTCTGGATATTATTCTCAAAGCCTGGACCGGCGAGCCCTTTTCGTATGAGGGCCAGTTTTTCAGCATACCGGAAGTGACGGTGATGCCCAAACCGCTCCAGGAACCGCACCCGCCCTTGTGGCAGCCCTGCCTGAGTCCATCGACCATGGAAAAAGCCTTGCGGCGGGGGATTACGCCCATTCTGGGAGCCTCACTCACCCCCTTGGCCGATCTCAAGCAGTTGTTTGGGCGGCTTGACGCCGCCATGAAAAAGACGGGTCGGACCGACCTGCCGCGGGTCGGCCACCCCTTCATCTACGTGAGCGATACGACCAAAAAAGCGCAGGAAGAAGCCCGCCGGGGCATGCAGTGGTTTCTGGACGACTTTGCCATGATGTTTACCCTGCCCGAGGGAGAGACCTGGCCGGAGACGTATAAGTTCTTCGAGCCGTGGGCCGAGTATATTCGCTCTTTGAGCTATGACAAAGTGATTGAGGAAGATCTGGTCTGGTTTGGCGATCCCGAAAATATCCGCAACAGAATTCGTTGGCTCCGAGACGAGTGTAAAGTCTCACACGTGCTGTTGTTCATGCACTTTGGCGGCCTGGAGCATGAGAAGGTCATGAAGTCGATGGAACTGTTTGCGACCCAGGTCATGCCTGAGTTTCGATAGAAAGGGGGAAGGGAGGTATCCCTATAAGAATATCCGTATCGAGTAAGAAAATCATAGATACTTATTCGCCAACGCACGATAGCGTTCGTCGTCCCGGTCCGCCGGACGAAACTTTCCACCCCACCGCTGTGAAAAAGATGGACCAGGGTTCGAGCTGAGTTCCCTCAGCGTTACTTCGATCACGCGAGACAATGAGACGCCCTGGGTCGGATGGGAAGAGTATAATCCACTATTTCAGTATACCTATTTGACACCTGTCGTTAGATTAAGTAATTCTTTGTTACTTTTTTCTACAAACGAAATTATGCCGGAAACCCTGCTCAGTACGCGTGAAGTCGCTGCCTACCTGCATATCAATGACAAGCAGGTCTACCGTTTGATCCGAAACGGAGCGATTCCGTGCACGCGCGTAACCGGCAAATGGCTGTTCCCACAAAGCCTGGTCGAGGACTGGGTGAAACGGAGCGTACAGGCGCAGGGGCCAGCAGCCCCGTCCCCAGGGCAGTTCGGACCTGAACGTGGGCTCTTAATCGCGGGCAGTAACGATCTCTTGCTCGACGCCTTGCTTGACCTGGCGGGGCAACGTTTTCCGGAACAGCTCTTTTACACCACGAATCTTGGGAGTTTCGGTGGGTTAGCGGCCCTCAAACAGGCACAGACCCATGTGGCTCTGGCCCATCTATCCGATCCCGAAACAGGCGAATACAACACGCCGTTTCTGGCACAAGCCGGCCAGTCTGACCTGGTGGCCGTGACCCTCTGGCATCGCCGGCTTGGATTGATCTCCCGGCCCGACAGCCGGCCGATACGCTCACTTGCCGAACTGCCCCGCAAGAAGAAACGTCTGGTGAACCGCCACGCCAAGTCTGGCGTTCGCTGGCTCATCGATCAGCAGCTTCGGCAGGCTCAGATCAAACCGGAACATATCAAGGGCTATGACGTAGAAGCCTGGACTCATTGGGAGGTCGGATTACACGTGCTCCACGGTCGTGCGGATGTCGGGGTGGCCGTCCAGGCAGTGGCTGAGCTTTTGGGTCTCTCATTTACCGAAATGGTTGAGGAGCGGTTTGATTTGCTCGTCTCCAAAGATATGTATTTTGCCAAACCAGTCCAAGCTCTTCTGGATGTTGTCACCTCGCCTGAATTAAAAGAGCGTGCGACCTCGCTTGGGGGCTATGAAGTCCGCGAGGCCGGTACAGTCGTGTGTGTCACATAACGGATCAACAGCCCATGCAGGATTTCGGACAGGCCTTTGCCTTGGCATTTCAGCTCATTGTCTCGACTGACCCCATGCTCGGTGAAATTATATTCCTTTCACTGAGAGTGAGTATCAGTGCGGTCGTGCTGGCGAGTGTGATTGGACTCTGCATCGGGGCAACACTCGGACTTTCGGATTTCCCCGGCCGGAGCGCGGTCGTCGTCCTCTTCAATGCCTTGATGGGCCTGCCCCCGGTTGTGGTTGGCCTGCTGGTCTATATGACGCTGTCCAACGCGGGTCCGCTCGGCTGGCTGCATCTCTTGTACACGCCGACGGCAATGATTATAGCCCAAACCATTTTGGTCACGCCCATTATCGCCAGTTTATCACGGCAGGTGATAGAGGATCTCTATGCCGAATATCGAGAACAATTGCTCTCGCTCGGTGTTCCCCTCAGAACGGCCATTGCCGTCCTCTTATGGGACGCCCGGTATAGTTTACTGACCGTCGCCCTGGCCGGCTTCGGGCGGGCTGTTGCGGAAGTGGGCGCGGTGATTATTGTCGGCGGAAATATCAAGCACGTGACGCGGGTGATGACGACCGCCATTGCGCTGGAAACCTCGAAAGGGGACTTGGCTCTTGCCCTGGCGTTGGGTCTCATTCTCATCCTGATTGCGCTGAGCGTAAATGCCACCGTGTCGCTCCTGCGCCTGAGTGCATCCAGCAGAGCGTATGCCTAGTCTGGGGTGTGGGCTTCCAGCCCGCAATAAGCGCGGCCAGAATGGCCACGCTCCGCTGTTCCCGCTCCGCGTTCGCCAGCTCGTCTATAGCGTCGGTAAACAGCGGCTCATTGCCGGTATTGATCTGACAATCGAGCAGGGCCCGCGTACGGTTATTATGGGGCCGAACGGAGCGGGTAAGAGTCTCCTGCTGCGCCTCCTGCATGGATTACTGACTCCCAGCGCAGGGGTGATTTGTTGGGGCGAAGCCCAAGCGGGAGACCTGGTGCGGCATCGCCAGGCACTCGTATTCCAACGCCCGGTTTTGTTGCGGCGCTCAGTCGGAGCGAATCTTCGTTTTGTGCTCAAGCTGCGACAGTACGCCCGAGCCGAAAGAGAGGAGCGCCTGCGGCACATCCTGGAACTCGCCAGCCTCTCGCATCTGGTCGATCGCCCGGCCCGGGTCCTTTCCAATGGTGAGCAACAACGCGTAGCCATTGCGCGGGCCCTGGTCCTTGAACCGGAGGTACTCTTGCTCGACGAGCCAACCGTCAGTTTGGACCCGGTTTCAGTCCGCGCGATTGAAGAGCTGATGCTCGCTGCGCATGCGCGGGGGACGAAGATTATACTGGTGACCCACGATATTGGTCAGGCCCGTCGTCTCGCGGACGAAGTTGTTTTTCTCTCTCAGGGTCGGGTCGCCGAGCATTCTTCCGCTCTCCGGTTCTTTCAGCAGCCCAGCTCGGAGGAAGCTCAAACCTATGGAGAGAGCCGGATCGTTCTGTGAGGGAGAACGCACGCTCAGGAAAACAGGCATGCCAACACCTCGACTGTGGTACCTACTCGCCGTCTTCAGCCTGACGCTTCTCTTCAGTGGACCAGGTCGGGCTGAGGACCGCTTTATTATTCTCCAGTCATCGACGTCGACCCAGAATTCCGGCTTGTTTGACGCCATACTGCCCCGTTTTCAAACCAGGACCGGCATTGCAGTGCGTGTGGTTGCGGTCGGGACCGGTCAGGCGCTCAAGAACGCCCGCAACGGCGATGGCGATGTGCTGCTGGTGCATGCCAAGCCTGAGGAAGAAGTCTTTGTCGCGGAGGGCTGGGGGGTGAAACGGTATGATGTCATGTACAACAGTTTTATGATTGTCGGTCCGGCGAACGATCCTGCAAAGATTGGTGGTATGCAGGAGGCGGGAGCTGCGCTCAGAAAGCTCTCCCAAGCCGGCGCTCCATTTGTGTCGCGCGGAGATGAAAGCGGTACTCATAAAAAAGAACAGGCATTGTGGAAAGCTGCGGCTGTTGATCCGCTGGATGCCGGTGGGACGTGGTATCGAGAGGCTGGCGCCGGTATGGGGGCAACCCTGAACACCACGGTCGGGATGCAGGCCTACACGCTGGCCGACCGTGGCACCTGGCTGAGTTTCCGCAACAAGGGCGACTTCACTATCCTGGTTGAGGGAGACCCGCAGCTTTTCAATCAATATGGGGTGATCCTGGTGAATCCGGATAAACACCCGCATGTGAAAGCTGAATTTGGTCAGCAGTTTATTGACTGGCTGATCGGGTCCGAAGGGCAAAGCCTCATCGCCGGCTATACCATCGATGGTCAACAGCTCTTTTTTCCCAATGCTCCAGGAGGATAGTACACAAGCCGGAGGGGTAGATATGATCACTGGAAGCTGTCACTGCCAGACCGTTCGATTTGAAATCACCGAGGAGATTCATGGCTTCATGCACTGCCATTGCCATACGTGTCGCAAGATCAATGGCACGCTGTATGGGTCGAGTGCGCTGGTGACGACGGCGGGGTTCACCATTGTTACCGGCCAGGACGCGCTGACCGCCTATGAGTCGTCGCCCGGAAAAAAGCGCTGTTTTTGTTCTCGATGCGGCGCGCATGTGTATGCGTATTTTGACCGTGATCCACAGACCATACTCCTTCGTATCGGCACCTTGGACGCTGATCCGGGAGTGCGCGCCGAGGGCCATATATGGGTGAGTCATAAAGCACCCTGGTATGAGATCCAGGATGACCTGCCCCGCTTTGACGAGGGTCCTGACAAACGCTGAACCTGTGACGTGGCTCCGATCTTCCGGTAAAAGTTTCTGAGAGGCGAGGTCAGCGCAGGTTGGATAAAAAGGGCGGGTAGGGGAGCGACCGGCGTGGAACAGGCTATTGAACGCATCCTATTCTCAGCGTCGGAAATCCGAGCAGGGATAGGCCGCGTTGCCCAGGAGGTCGCGGCCTATTACCGGGACGCGCCCTGTACGGTTGTGTCGGTGCTCAAAGGCGGCTGTCTCTTTACGGCTGATATCATCCGCCAGCTTCCCTTCCCACTCAGCCTGAGCTTTGCCGCGGTATCGAGTTATGGAGACGGGACAACGAGTGGCAGGCTTAGCCTGGACTATTTCCCGACCGACCAGGAAATCCGGGGGCAGCGCATTCTCCTGGTCGATGACATTCTTGACACTGGCCGGACGCTCAGGTTTCTCCGAGGAGAGCTCTTGAAACAAGGGGCACGTGAAGTCAAAACATGTGTGCTGCTCGACAAACCTGCACGTCGGGGAGTGGATTATAAAGCTGACTTTCGCTGTTTTGTCATCGAAGACGTGTTCGTTGTGGGCTATGGGCTCGACTTTGCTGGCCGCTATCGCAATCTGCCGTATATTGCCGTCTTACGGCCCGAGGTCTATGCCGAGTAGGAATGACAAACAAAAAGAGGCGGGCCACACGGCCCGCCCCTCTTTTTTCGACAAGAGCGTCCTGAGACCGTTTACGACAGCGCGGCGTCGAGCGTTTCCACTGACGGGGCGAAGTAGAACGAACCGGAGGCCGGGTTGCTGTAAGAGGTGAGCCGGTCGCGTTCCTGACCGTCCATACCATACATGGCTCGCATCCGCTCGCGCAGCGGGGCTTGGCTCTTACAGAAGGCCATGAAGTACAAGCCAACCATCCCATCGTGGAAGGCGTACGGAGTCGAACGACGCGAAATCTCATCTCGCTTGGGGGTGCTGTCGTTGCCGGTTCTGCCCTCGCGCAGCTCGACATGCGAGAGATGGGAGGGAGAGGGTTGGGGGGACAGGCGGGTTGAGTCAGCCTTGGTCCGGCCAAAGACTTTTTCCTGCTCTTCAACGGGCAGGAGATTAAAGGCTTCCAGGTCATGAATCCAACGCTGGGCGATAATGAAGCTCCCGCCCGCGCCCGGCTCGCCATCCGGAACGACGGCGACTTCAACATCCCGCTCGGGCTCGGGGTTGCCGGTGCCATCTTTGAACCCGGACAGGTCGAGCGAGTCGCCGAAAATGAACGTCATGGTCTCGCGGGCAACCCGCATATGCCCTTTCAGGGCTTCCCGAGCGTCCCACTGGGCCTTCCAGACTTCATCCTTTTTTTCGCTGTTCAGCCAGAACAGGAGCTCTTCCTGGGTGCCCTTGGCTTCCTTACCACTTCCATCGATCGAATTGAACGTTTCGTAGGGCTGGAAATCGTTGGGCCCGTCGTCCGTGAGGTCCGAGAGGAGTGATGGTCCGAGGCCGATGGTCAGATTGATGCCTTTGTCGGCACAGTCTTTCCGTAACTGCTGGACCGCAGATTTGATCACGCCCATATCAGCGCCATCCAGACGACTGAGGTGGACGTACCACTGGTGCTGGCCCATGTTTCTATTGAGAACTGCTGGTTGGGGTGTTGCCATAAGGCCCTCCTTGCTTCTAATTATTATGGATAAATGTGATGTTGTCTTATCTGAGAGAACTCACTGCTGTCAAGGGATTCAGACGCTTCTCAATCCCGCTATGGCGACGGAGCCGACTGATAAAGCCCCCATTTGGTTTGCCCCTTGGTCTACCTCTTGCATGTGAAGTGGCGAATCTCTAAAAGAGAATGAACATTCACTCAGACACTCAGGCACTTAGGATAGGGGGGGACCGAATGCGAATAAGAAAGCGTAGCGTCCTGTGTCTCACTGGCATAATGAGCTTGGTGGGGCTGTTGTCAGGAGGCGTGTATGCCCAGGACGGAGACCAAAAACTGCTGGATGGTTTTCTCCCTTACCGTAATGGCAGCCCACAGATTGACGGGATTACGCCCGGCATGACGCTGACCAAAGAAAATGTCCAGCTTGCCGAAAAGGTGTTGCCGCCGGAGATCGTCCGCGTTGTCCAGGCCGGAGATTTTGAGATTCCGGTGCAGGCGACAACCGATCTTCCTATCCTGGATGCCTATATGCAGGCGTCGGTCGAAAATGCCGGCCAAACCCAACTCGGCGCCGATGGCGAACTCCAGAACTACACGCTGGGCCAGCCTTTCCCCCTGATCGATCCGGCCGACCCGCAGGCCGGGCTCAAGGCCGCCTGGAATTACCGCATGCGCTATATGGGCGATACGCTCGTAACCCACGGCGTCCTGCGTACGATCAACAGCTCCGGCAATACCGAACGGGCGGTGGACACTCGCTATTCGCGCATGTACGGCATGTTCCGCCCGAATCCCGAGCGCAACGTACCGAAATGGGCCAAGGAAGGGACATGGTGGCGGGAACACTCAATCGTCATGAGTCCCCAAGACCTTGAAGGGGCTCAGAGTCTCACCTTTCACTATGCGGCGGATACGACAAACCAGAAGGGATGGGCCTACGACCCGCAGAGTCGCCGCACGCGCAGCATTGTCGTCAACCATCATGCGGCCTCATTCGAGGCGAGTTTCTTAATCGAAGATCATACCGGCTTTCAGGGCTATCTACACAACTTCACCTGGAAGTATCTGGGCGAACAGGTGGCACTGGTGCCGGGGTTCGTTGGCGGAACGCCTCCGGAGTATGGCGGCAAAGGCGGCTGGTATCCCCAATCCCCGTGGGAATTGCGCAAGGTCATCGTTCTTGAATCAACCTCCAACGATTCGGGCCACCCGTATGGCAAGCGGCGCTTGTACATCGATCGACAGATTTATTCGGTCTTTTACGTCTTTGTATATGACCATGAGGGCAATCATTGGCGGACGCTGCTCCACACGTTTGGTGACCCTGCCGATGATCCGGACCATGCAGAGGCGAAAGGCACGCATCTCCACTTAGGCAATGTATGGATTGACTACAAAAGCAATAGCGCCGCCCTGTGGACCGCCGACAAGGTTTTGGTCAACAAACCACTCAAACCCAAGAAGTTTACGGTCAGAGAGATGGTACGCCTGGGGAAGTGACGGGGAGCGAGTGATGCAAGGAGATGGGGTAAAGGCGTGCAAAGTATGCAAAATACGATGCAAGAGACGACGAATGAGCGCCCTCCATCGCTCCTGAGACGGACCGGGCTGCTCCCGCTTGGTGGCTTGATTGGTGGTTTGCTCGTTGGCCTGTTGCTCTGGCCCGCCCTGCTGTACGCCCGCTTTCTGGACGAGGCCCAAACGTTGCGCTTTAACGGCCGGGTGTATAACCGGACGGCTATGGCAGTGGAAAACGCGGACGCGAACACCCGTCTCCAGACACCGTATAATGCATTCAACATGCTCCAGAACCGCACCTTCGTCCAACTCGAAATGCGGCACAATCTGGTGGATCTGGTTGAAGGCAGCTATCAAGGACCTCTCAGTATTCTCGCCCCTCTCCTCAAGCCGCTGCAGTGGCTCCAGCTTGAAGATATGAGTTATTTCATGACCTATCGGGGGGAGTACGACGGCGTCTGGGACTATGGACCCGACGTGTTCCGCGAGCGCTTTCCCCTGCTCTCCAACTGTGGTCAGCCCAGTAAACACAAACGGACCAGTCCGCGTCAGTTTGCCGACTGCTCGCGCGTCAACCCGCGCCGCACCTTACGCAAGCGCCATCGGCTGTTCGAAGCCTATGTTGATCTGTCCTGGGAGGCGCTCTTTTTGCGCATTGGGCGACAAAACCTCTCCTGGGGAGAGACCGACGCCTTCCGGCTCCTGGATCAGATCAACCCGCTCGACGCCAGCTTTGGCGGCTTTCTCGTCTCCCTGGATGACCGCCGCGTGCCCCTGGACATGGTGCGGGCCGTGTATAGCTTTGAGGATATCGGTCCCTTCTCCGAACTGAACATTGAGAGCTACGGGGCCTTTGACAAGAATATCTCCAGCCCGACACCGGCTGGCTCACCCTGGTCCACCCCGAACCCGCCGGGGATGCGGAGTGTCGTCAAAAAGCCGGCGCAGAATTTCAAGGACACCCGAGGCGGCTTTCGCGTCACCGCCAGGGTCGGCGAGCTGACGCTCTCCGCGGCGCATTACTACACGTTTCTGGATACGCCGGAGGTTCGCATTGTCACTCCCAGGAAGAATCCTCCGATTAGTCTGGCGGCGTTTGAGCAAGCGGTACACGAAGGGCTGGCCTCTCAGTTCATTGTGGATAACTTCCAGGCCAATGTGCTGTATCCGAAAATTGCGATCTCCGGTCTGACGGCTTCTTTTCCCATGCCGAAGTGGTACGCGATCATCCGCAGCGAGGCGGCTGTTTTCTGGGACGAGCCGTTCTTCAAGAACTCGGGGGCTACGCAGCTCCTCGGACCGGTCCTGTCCGGCGGCCAGCTCACACCCGGTTACCGCCAGGTCGGGATCGATCCCGCCACCGGCTCGCCGCTGCTGTCGTATGAGAACGATATTGCCCACTCACACGTTGTGCGCTGGGCGCTGGGCATCGATATCAATCGCTATATTCGTGCCCTCAATCCTCAGCAGTCGTTTATTATCAGCGGGCAGATGTTCGGCACGCATATCGTCGATTTTAACGACACCTCGCTGGCCTCAGCCGGGCCGTACGGCTTTGGCCATTTTGCGATTCCGGTCAGCGAGCCGAACCGCCAGAACCAATCCCTGGTCAACATCGATCAACACCAGTTTGTGAATACGCTGAGTATCTCGACCTCCTTCCGCTCCGGGGTGATTAAACCCCAGTTGGTCTTCTTCTACGACTGGCAGGGTTCCTGGCTCGTCCAACCGGGGATTACTCTGACGCGCGACCCTTTTCGCCTGACGCTCCAGTACAACTACCTCGACGGCCAGTACAACGGCATCGGTTTGCTGCGGGATCGGGACAATCTGATTACGCAGCTTGAGGTGGTGTTTTAGGCCGGAGCGCGGCGATGAGATCGCCTTCACCCAGCGCTTGCTGCTTCCCGGTTGCCAGGTCCTTCAGGGTATAGAGCCGGCGCTCGACTTCATCGGGTCCGAGAATGAGCGCATAGGGAATCTGCTGGGCGTCCGCGGCTGAGAGTTGGCGCTTCAACTTGCTCTGTTCCGGATAGACCTCAACTGTAATTCCTGCCTGCCGCAGGCGCGAGGCAAGTCCGACCGCCGGTGGCAGCGGGGTATCCGGCAGGACGCAGACCATTACCTGGGCCGTCAGTTGCAGCGCCGGAAACATGTTCCGCTCTTCCATTAAGAGCAGAATACGTTCCAAACCCAGGGAAAAGCCGACCGCCGGCACCTGCTTGTTGCTAAACATGCCAACCAGGTTGTCGTAGCGTCCGCCGCCACCTAACGAGCCACTAAAGTCTTGTGAGACGACTTCGAAGATTGGACCGGTATAGTAGCTCAGGCCACGTGCCAGCGCCGGCGCCAGGTGGACATGCGAACCTGCCGGTGCATCCAGAGTTAGGGACAAAAGCGTTTCAAGGTCACCCAGCGCCTGCTGCGCTTCGGGCTGTGACAGTTGCCCGCGCAACGTTTCCAATACGCCGTGATTGTCCGTTTGTGTTGAGGTCAGAGCGAGCAGACGGTGGGCGGACTCCTGAGCAATCCCACGTTGCATGAGTTCTTCCCGAACCCCGTCAACGCCAATTTTGTCCAGCTTATCAATAGCGATGAGAGCGGAACCCTCAAGGCCGGGGTCAATGCCGGCCGTCCCGATCATGCTGCGAAGAATCACCCGGTGGTTGAGCGCAATTGAGAAGTTCGAAAAACCGAGATCGAGTAAGGCATTGCTGACCGCGTTCATCACCTCGGCTTCGGCCAGCAGCGACGTTGTGCCAGTCAGATCAACATCGCACTGATAAAACTCACGAAAGCGACCTTTTGCCGGCCGGTCCGCCCGCCAGACGGGTTGAATCTGATAGCGCTTAAACATCCTGGGCAGGCTGTTGCCATACTGGGCCACGACGCGAGCTAACGGAACCGTGAGATCGTAGCGCAGTCCCAGCTCGGCCAGGTCCCCGGCTTCGGGGGACTCTTTTTCCAGGGCACGGGTGAGTTTGTCGCCCCGGTGGAGGAGCCGAAAGAGGAGTTGGTCGCCCTCCTCCCCATACTTCCCTAACAGCGTGGTCAGATTTTCGATGGCCGGAGTTTCGAGGGGCAGAAAACCATAGCGCTGAAAGACGTCCTCAATCTTCGCCACAACGTAGCGTCGTTTTGCCACCGTCTCGGGTAAATAATCTCGCATGCCACTGGGCGGCTTGGTACTCGGCATAAGGTCACCTTTGGCAGTTGGAGTCAGTGAAGAAGTGTATCCGTTCCTGAGAGAGCTGTCAGGGCCGTAGGTCGAATTAGCGGAGCGTAATCCGGCACCAGAGCTCACCTCGTACGTTTCGATTCAGCCCCGGACCGCCGCCCGGAGGGCTGCGCGTCCCTTGTCCGACAAGGAGAGACGACGCTCCCATATGCCGTGGCTTTGCACCTGGCCAATGCGTTCCAGGCGACTGACGACCACGCCGAGGGCCGAGGCATTCGCCTCAAGCGCTCCTCCCAAGGTGCGTAGCGTCTGCGGGCCGCTCTCAATCTGCCTGAGGACCTGGAGTCCAAGGGCGTGGACTGAAGAGGGCGGCGGGGTAGATTCTCCAGATTCTTCACTATCTCCACGATCCTCCACCCGTTGCTCTCCTTGGGGAGTAATCCTAAGGGTGAAAAAGTCCGGGCCTGATTGAGCCTGACGCCGGACCAGGCCAGCGGCTATCAGTTCATTAACCAGGTGGTTCCCGTGCGCGGCGTCCATTCCAAGAAAATCGGTCAGCTCAACCATCTGTCCATAGCCTTGGTGAAGCAGGTCCAGGAACTGTTCATGCTCGGCGGTGAGGGGGGAGGGTTCCTGGTCAACTCCTACGCGCCCGTCCCGTTGGTTTACCGGCCGTGAAGTTGCCAGTGAGATCAGAACGATCAAAGGCAGGGTGACGAAGGTTCCGATAAGAACCGTATGCGTTGACCAGGCGGTCACGCCCGTCAGCTGTAAGCCCTCGTATACGAGCATGACCAGCATCCCGATGAGCGTCCCCCAAAACGCGCCCGCGGCGGTTATCCGCGACCAGCGGTGCCCGAGTAAAAAGATCAGAGCCGCCGGCCCCAGCATCGCGCAGCTGATGGCCAGCAGAAAATAGGGCCCGCCGGGGTAAAAACTTAACAGCCAAATGCCGCCGCCGGTGACGACGGTGAGAAGCCGGCTGATACGCAAGACCTGCTCGCGGGTTGCCTCCGGATGCAGAAAGCGTTGATACAGGTCACGCACCAGGGTCGAGGTAATCCCCAGGTGGGCGTTGCTGGTGGTTGAGATGGTGGCCGCCAAGGCCGCCACCAAGCCGAAGAGCGCCACCCCCGGGGGGAGGTCGCGCATCAGCATGCCATACGCACTCATGGGGTTGGCCCCACCGAGAAAGGCTGTGCGGTACACACTCCCCGCGTACAATCCGAGCATGCCCAACGCACCGTGGACTATCAGGACGACGACGGCCCCACCAATCAGATATTGCCAGCGCGCGACAAACTCGGTACGGGCCGCCGCGGCGCGCAGCCAGTAGTAGTTGCCACCCCACTGAATAAACATGCCCACCACCAGGGAGACGGTGATAATGCTGGGATAGCTCAGGCGTAACCACGGAAACGTGCCGGCCGTTCCCTGGGTCAACGGAGCCGAGGAAACAAACTGGGCCTGGATCATGTCCCAGCCACCAAACGTCCACGCACAGTAGCCGACTAGGGCCGGCAGCAGGATGAAGCCCAGAATAACCTGCACGACATCGGTCAGGGTCAATGCCCACAGGCCGCCGAGGAGGAGAAACATGAGGTGGCCGCCGAGAATCAGCGTCACCATCAGCCACAGCGGAGCGTCAAGAAAGCCGATCATAATCAGCGCCATGGCAATGACATTCATGGCGACCAGGCCGGTCACACCGAGGAGGGTGGCAATGCTGACCACCAAGCGGGTCCGGGCATCAAAGCGCATTTCCAACCACTCCGGCAGGGTGTAGGCACCGGAGCGACGGATATACGGACAGGCCAGCAGGCCGTATATCCAATAACCAACGACCGCCGGCAGGCTAATGCCCCACACCCAGCCAAAAAAGCCGTACTGAATGGTCAGGCCCGGGATAATGCTGGTGACACTGCCGGCAAACGCGATCCCACAAATCCCGGCAATACCGGGGAGCAGACTGACCTGACGGCCGGCAAGCAGATAATCGGCATCGGTCGAAACCCAGCGTTTGGCATACCAGCCCAGAGACCAGAGAATAGCGATCAGGATGAGAACGGACAGGCCGGAGATAAGCACGGACTTCCTTGCCCCCTTGCTTCTTCAATAAGCGTTCCGTGTCCTGATAGCGTAAGCAAGCCGGAGGACACAAGGCGTACCGGATTCGATGCGCTTCGACTCACCTGAAAATTTTGCGCGTTGGGTTGCATAATTGCTACTGACCAAATACTGAGGCTTTGAATCAAAAAAGGAGAAACGCATGACCCAATATGTCTACGCTGGTGCGTCGCAGTTTTCCAGGAACGGCCACACCGCTCCACTCAGCGGCCTGTGTCGTCAAAGAGTCGGGGAGGCGGAGTGGCAGATTTTGAGCCAGGGCCTCCCGGAGCAGGCTGAGATTCGGGCCATTCTTATCCACCCTGATAATCCGCAGCTGCTATATGTCGGCACCCAGCAGGGGCCGTACCGCAGTACGGATGGCGGGGCGCACTGGGAGCGGCTGGATTTTCCGGACGCCGGGATGGCCGTATGGTCGTTGCTGTTTCGCCCAAATGATCCGCAGGTCCTGTATTGCGGCACCGCCCCTGCTGCCATCTATCGGAGTGACAACGGCGGCGACACCTGGAAACGCCTGACCCTTGCCGAGCCTGCCGGCATGGTTGAAATGGGTTTTCCGTGCCGTATCATCGACCTTGCAGCTGATCCCAACAATCCGGATGCGCTGTATGCCGGCCTGGAGGTCGGCGGAGTCATCCGCAGCGGAGACGGCGGCGACACCTGGGAGGACTGTACCAAAGCACTGCTCCAGTTTGCCGAGCAGGATTATTTGAAGAGTCGTATTTTGAGTAATACCGATGCCGAAGGCATGATGGACACGCATGCCGTGGCGCTGAGCGCGGCTCAGCCGGGCACCGTCTTTCTCGCTACACGCATGGGTCTCTTCCAAAGCCCGGACCAGGGCCAGACCTGGGCTGATATGGAAATCTGGCGCTCTTCGCCGTTGACGTATACGCGCGATATCCAGGTCGCCCCCAGTGACCCCAACACGCTCTACGCCGCCCTGAGTCCGGGGGCGCTCAGCTTGAACGGCTCTGTCTATCGCAGCCCGGACCTGGGTCAGACCTGGCAGCGCTTTGCTCAGGGCATCACCGCCCGGAGTACGATGATGACCGTTGCTCTCAGCCGCCAGGACCCGCAGCTCGCGTACTGTGGCACACGGGAAGGCCAGGTGTTCGGCACCCAGGACGGCGGGACGACCTGGGGCGAGTCTGCGCTGCCGGACGGATGCCAGAACGTCTATACCTTGGCATGCGGATAAAAGCCGCTGGGCAGGGATTGAAGAATAGAATACCTACCAAACGTAGGTAGTGTCTCACTTTGAAATTGCTTCTCCTCGCCGCTGATTGCCTGCCCATCTTTTTCGACGCCCTCGTCATTTTTTTTCACTTCCTACTAATTTTGGTAGGGACAAGGGCGGCAAATTATGCACAGTATCCCTTTATCAGCGAGGCTAAAATTATCAGTGAGGCCAAAACACTGCGGCAGGCGGAGTCAAGGTCCGCCATACGAGAGCGAAAGCCAAAGGATTCAAACTGAGACACTACCCAAACGTACGGGAGTCGCGACCCGTGCGATGGCGAATAGGCGGAATCATCATTCCATCAATTGGAGCGTGGAGGCGATTCCGAAGTGACGGAAGCAGGACTCACGACAATGCGGCAGCACGCAGGACGCGTACTGCTGGGAGCGATGCTGGCCTTAGTCGGGTCAAACGCTTCGGCCCAAACCCCGGCGGTAACGGTGTATTTCGGCGACTCCGCCTACTCTGTAAACGAAGGCGGCAGCGTGGCGGTGCAAGTCCAATTGAGCGCCGACCCCGAGCGCGCCCTGACCATTCCCCTGGAAGCGACACCCGGCGCCGCTATTGTGACCATCGCCGACAACGACGATCCGGCGGTGACGGTCTCGTTTGGCTCGGCGACCTCCACCGTCACCGAAGGCTGGACCGTAGACGTGATGGTGACGCTGAGCGCCGACCCCGAGCGGACCGTGACGATTCCAGTCGAGGCGTCGCCTGCTGCGTCCGGCGATTATTCGATACCCGGCAGTGTCACGTTTAATGCCGGCGAGACGCAAAAGCCCGTCAATTTCGCCACGGTCGACGACACGGTGGTCGAAAACGCGGAGACGTTCACCTTATCTTTCGGCAGTGACCTGCCAGAGGGAGTCAGCGCGAGCGGTCAGACCACCACCCAGGTGACTATTACGGACGACGACGCACCGGACCCCGGCGGGCTGGAGCTGAGCGCGCTCGCGGTGACCGATGGGGTGGGAAGCATGTACCCGGTCTTTAATCCCAGGACGTACCACTACGCCATACGTTGCCCGGATGCCACCACCTTACGCGTGACGGCAACCGCGGGAGACGCCTTGCACCAACTGACACTGAACAATATCCCGGTACCGGGCATGGAACTGGACAAAAACGTCGTCGTGGACAGCGACCATGATATCGCAATCGAACTCAGCGGCGGCGGTGACTCGGTGACCTATATCGTGCACTGCATCCCCTCGAATTTTCCCAACATCAAGATCACCAAGAAGCAGGCTGGTGTGTCGGATGGCCTGATGTTCTTCACGCCTGCGCGGAATCTTGGCTCTCGAACTCCGGCCTTTCTGGCCATCATGGACAACAACGGCGTGCCCAGATTCGTCAGACCCTCCCCGGACAAGATTCCGCTGAACTTCCGCCGTCATGTCACCGACCTCGAGATCGACGGACGGCCCGTACACTATTCGGTCACGCACCGCCTCGGGTCGTCGTTTGACGGCGGGCACTCCCTGCTCGATGCCTCCTTCAACGTCATCGGGACCGTAGAAACGACGCACGCGGATCACACCGCCAGCCTGCATGATTTTCTGATCACCGAAGACGACACCTTCCTGTTTTTCTCCCACGGGACTGTGACCCGCGACGTTGGGGGGAATGAAAAAAGTACAGTCGAGAACGTTATTGAGGAGGTCTCGCCAACCGGAGAAGTATTGTGGAGTTGGAACTCCTGGGACCATCTGACGATCGATCCCGACTGTCTGGAGTATAGGTATGGCTTGAGATCGGACCCGCCCATTACTGCGCACATCAACGCCCTCACCTTGATCGACGGAGATGTTGTCGCGTCATCCAGGGGCTGCGCGCAAGTCGTGAGGATCAACCGGTCCGGGAAATCGGAGACGGATGACGGCACCGACCTCGTGTGGCAACTCGGCGGGACGGACCAGGACGCCGACGACCGCGCATTCCTGGCGATCAGCGGCGACGAGAGCGGCAGGAATGAATTTTGCCGGCAGCACCATGCAACGGAGACCGCTGCGGGGACGGTGGTGTTGTTCGACAACGGCGTGAACTGCCTGTCCGCGGAAATGGGCGAGCCCAATGGGCGGGAAAGAGGCGACCTCCCAACGTTCTCCAGAGCCGTAGAGTATGACATCGACACGGCCACCGGCACGGCCGAGTTCCACCGCGAGGTCCGGCTGGACCGCAGGTACGGCTATGCTCCTTTTACCGGCAGCGTCGACATACTGGAAAACGGGCACTGGCTGATCAACTGGGGCTATCTGCGCTATGCGGATCCCAGCCTGAGCGTGGAGGAATATTCGATAGCCATCAGCGAGGTGGACGCTTCTGGCACCGAGTTGTTGCAAGTCAAAACTTGGGAGTGGGAGGGCACCTCTCGTTACAGCACGTTCCGGGTGTACCGGGAATCCGAGGCCGACGTGGAAATCCCGCTGAATCTCCCGGTGACGCTGACGCTGGAGAGCGAGCGAGCGGCAGAGAGCGCCGGGGAGATGGTGTTCGAGGTCGAGCTGAGCGTGGCGAGTAGTGAGGAGATAACCGTAGACTATGAGACCGCGAATGGCACGGCGACGGCGGGCCAGGACTACACGGCACAGAGCGGCACGCTGAGGTTCCCGGCGAACAGTACGACCCCACAGGAGATCTGCGTCCCCATCCTCAACGACGCCATGGACGAGGCCGAGGAAGAGACGTTTACAGTGCGGCTACGCAACGCGACGAACGCGACCTTGGCAGGTGGCGGGACAACCTTGACAGCGACGGGGACGATTACGGACGATGACGAGCCGGTGGTGGCGGTGTCATTCAAAGCGGCACGCTACACGGTGGACGAAGGCAAGGCCGTCGAGGTCACGGTGCGGCTGAGTGCCGACCCGGAACGCCAGGTGGAGATTCCGTTGACGCGCACGCCTGGGAACAACGTGGAGCCGTCTGACTACTCGGGAGTGCCGGACATGGTCGTGTTCGAGAGCGGCGACCGTGAACGGAGTTTTTCCTTTATTGCTCTGGCCGACCAGGAGGAGGAGGCCGCCGAGACGGTCACCATCGACTTAGGCGTGCCGCTGCCGACCGGGGTGGAGCTGGGCAGTCCCGCTACGACGGTCGTGATGATTGGGAGGCTGTCCCCACTACCGCCACCACCACCGCCTGGCGGTGGCGGGGAGGACCGCCGTGACCTGCATGGTAACACCCCCGCCCAAGCGACCCGTGTCCGGCTGGGCAGTTCCGCGCCCTGGGCGTCTTCCACGGACGGGCAGATCAACCCGGCCAGCGAGGTGGATTACTTCACCCTCATGGTGCCGCAGGCCGGCGTGCTGGTGGTCCAGACCACCGGCTCCACCGCGACCGTGGGCATGGCATGGCAGGCCGGCGTGGAGCTGGGCAGCGCGGACAGGGGCGGCGTGCGCCAGAACTTCCGGCTCAGCGTACCGGTGGCAGCCGGGCCGGTGGTGATTGCCGTGGCCGGGCAGGGGAGTCGGACCGGGAGTTATACCGTAGAGACCCGCCTGATGGTGGGGTATCTGGAGAACCCCGGGAATACCTCCTTTCAGAGCGGCATCGGCGTGCTGTCGGGCTGGGTGTGTGCGGCCGAGGAAGTTGAGATCACGCTCGGGGCGTTGACCCCGCAGATGGCCGCCTACGGCACCGAGCGACTGGACACGGCCAGCAAGTGTGGGGATACGGACACCGGGTTTGGGTTGCCGTTCAACTGGAACCTGCTGGGCGACGGGGCACATGAAGTGGTCGCCCTGGTCGATGGTGTGGAATTGGACCGGGCCACCGTGACGGTGACGACGCTAGGGCAGGAGTTTCTGCGCGGTGTTGAAGGCACGTGTACGGTGTCCGACTTTCCGAGCCTGGGCAAGACGGTCACCCTCCTGTGGCAAGAGGCGAGGCAGAACTTCGCCATTGCGGACGGCGCAGCCCCGAGTGGGGAGACTCGTTCCGGGGCGGCGGACGTGGGGTATCTGGAGAATCCGAGCCCGAACTCGTTCCAGAGTGGGGTAGGGGTGCTCTCCGGCTGGGTGTGTGAGGCCGAGGAAGTGGAGATCATGCTGGGGGACTTAGCCCCGCAGATGGCGGCCTACGGCACCGAGCGGCTGGACACGGCCAGCGAGTGTGGGGATACGGACAATGGGTTTGGCTTATTATTCAACTGGAACCTGCTGGGCGCCGGGGAGTATGTCGTGGTGGCCCGGGTGGATGGGGAAGAACTGGGCCGGACCACCGTGCGGGTGACGACCCTGGGGGCGGAGTTTCTGCGCGGAGTTGCGGGGGAATGTACGGTCGCAGACTTCCCCATGACAGGCGAGACGGTCACGCTGGAGTGGCAACAGAACAGTCAGAACTTTGTGATTACGGATTTCGAGTGAGTGGGACAACAGCGGGGCTGATGCGGGCTGCGTACGCAAGCCTAATGCAACACCCGCACTGGCGCACCCTGCAAAAAGGCCTGAATATCCTCCACTGTCTCGTCAAAGAAGACTTGATACGTCTCCTGCGTCACATAGCCGATATGGGGCGTGATAACGGTGTTTGCCGTGCGTCGTAGCGGATGGTCCAGCGGCAATGGCTCCTCGTCAAACACATCCAAGCCTGCCCCTGCAATCGTTCCATCATGGAGGGCCGCGATAAGCGCTGCCTCGTCGACAATCGGTCCCCGTGAGGTGTTAATCAAATAAGCTGTGGGTTTCATCCGGTTGAGTTCCTGGTGTCCGATGAGACCACGCGAACGGGCGCTCAGGACCAGGTGAATCGAAAGAATGTCGGCGCGGGCCAGGAGTTCGTCTTTACTTACTAAGGTCGCGCCGCACTCAGCCGCGCGTTCCGCGGTCAGATTTTGACTCCAGGCAATGACGTCCATCTGAAAGGCGTTGCCGACTCTTGCCACCTCT
Organism: Binatia bacterium; assembly: GCA_963664395.2. Classification (GTDB taxonomy): domain Bacteria; phylum Desulfobacterota; class Binatia; order Bin18; family Bin18; genus Bin18. The sequence continues at coordinate 3,458,804 of OY761159.2, forward strand.
GACCCCAACCGTCCCAACCCCATCAGCCCGAGCGTTTTGCCATTCAGGCCCTGCCCTATACTGACCTGCCAGCTCCCCGCTTGGGTGGCGTGATCTTCGTCCGGAATATGCCGCAGGAGCGATAAAATCAGACCCCAGGTGAGTTCGGCGGTCGGATACAGGAGACCTCCGGTTCCGCACACCAGGACGTTACAGTCTGCGGCGGCCTGCATATCGATGGCGGCGTTGCGCATGCCCGTTGTGGTCAGCAATTGCAACCGTGACAACTGCTCCAGCAGCGTACGCGGGAAGGGCGTCCGTTCCCGCATCGCCATGACGATGTCGAAGTCCTTGAGCCGCTTGGCCACGGCGGTCTGGTCGGTGAGGTGATCGCGGAACACCGCGACCTCAACGTCCGCCGGCAGCACGCTCCAGTCGGTCATCTTTCGAGCAACGTCCTGATAATCATCCAGAACCGCAACGCGTAGCATACATCTGTCTCCGGGTTGTTCTCATTTCTGAAGTCGAACGAATTTTTGCAGCACATGCCCGTCAAGGGGGATCAAGCCCTGTCTCCCGCCGGCGCTATAGTTCACTTCGCTGACGTACAGGTCACCGCGTGAGTCGGCCCAGATGCCGTGCGGCGCATAGAAATTGCCCGGCTCCAGGCCATGCCCGCCAAAGCGGTGTTGGACCTCCCCATCCAGCGTGAGCACGGTCACACACGCGGGGGGTTCGTGCGGCGGCACCGCGGCTCCCATATTATTCGGCATAGACGCGACTTTGAAACCCAGCTCGGCGACAAAGAGATTCTCGTCCGCGTCGATATACAGATCGTCCGGCCGATTCACATGCGTCCACTCGGTGACGTAGTCGCCCTCAGCGCTAAAAAGCTGAATGCGCGAGTTCTCCCGGTCGGCGACATACACCCGTCCGCGCCGGTCAACGGCAATCGCGTGGGGTATTTTGAATTGTCCGGGGCCACTGCCGGGCTCCCCCCAGGAGAACTGAAGTTCCCCCGCGGCCGAGAATTTATGCACCCGCGCGTTGCCATAGCCATCGGCGATATACATATCGCCTTGGGGTGAGAGGGCGACATTCGTGACCATATTGAACGGCCCGGCGGATTGTTGGACCGGCGTGGTCCAGGCCTCAAAGCCGGTCTCCGCGGGCTTGTCTTTCTCACCCAGCGTTTTGATGAGGGCGCCGTCCGGGGTGAAGAGACGGACCGTATGGTCGAAGTTGTCGGCACAATAGATGGTGTCATCAGGGCCAATAAAGATGCCGTGGGCGTTGGTAAAGATATCTTCCCCCCAGGCGTTCAGAAAATTGCCGTCCCGATCAAAAACGATCATGGGATGCGCGCCCCGGTTAAAGGCATACACCCGGTCCTGCGAGTCGGTCGCGACCCCGGCAACCTCAACAAACGACCAGCCTTCGGGCAGTTGTTCCCAGCCTTCGATGACCTCGTATTCGACCTTATTCTGTCCCAGTGCCATAGGTCCTCCTTTACGCCACCCGCTGATCGAGTTGCAGCACGATACCGTCGGGGTCTTTGAAGAGTGTGGTCAGAACCTGTCCGCCCGACTCTTCGCCATAGGCCACGCTATCAAAGGTTGTGGGCGGCATAACGATAGGCACCCCGGCGGCCCGAACTTTTTTAAATGTGGCTTCGAGGTCGTCCACCCAAAAAGCAAAATGGTGAATGCCGACCTGATTGAGGCTGAGCGCCCCACCGGAAACCGGTTGGTTCTCCGACAGGACGATAAAAGTGGCATCCGGTCCCTCGTCCCAACGCAGGTATACCCCGTGGCGCGGCTTGGGCAAGGCCCCGCCCGGATTCTCGAGCGGATCGTCCAGGCTGACCCGCAGCCCCAAGATGTCACGATAAAATGTGAGCGATTGCTCCATATTGCTGACCCCAATGGCAATATGTGAGGTGTTGCGAATTTTCATCTTCCGCCTCCTTTTGCTCTCCGCTCGGCCCTTATGTACCTGACCAGCGTGGAGCGCGTTTTTCACGAAAGGCGCGCAAGCCTTCCTGCTGGTCTGCCGATAAAAAGCACTCGGTCGCCGCTTCATTCTCGCCCATGATCGCCGTCTCAATGTCAACGTCGCGGTTACGGGCAAAGCACTGTTTGACCTGGGAGACGGCAATCGGTCCACGGCTGACGAGGGTATCGACCAGGGTGTTGACACGCTCGTCGAGGGCGTCCGGTTTCACGCAGGCGGTGAGCAGGCCAATCCGCTCGGCCTCGGTAGCCTCGATAATATCCCCCGTCATACCGAGTTCTTTGGCCTTGGTCTCACCAATCAGGCGGGGCAGAATATACGTAGCGCCGTTGGTCATGGGTTGGTTGATATTGACCTCGGCCGACCCGATGCGAGCGGTGCTTGCGGCAATGCGGAAATCGCACACCAGCGTCAGCTCGAAGCCCGCGCCAACAACCACGCCGTTAATGGCTGCGATGGTGGGCTTGGGCAGGGTGCGGATCAACGACCAAGTCGCCGCCAGCTCGTGCAGAAACGTCCGGAAGTCATCCAGACTTGTGTGCTCCATGACGCTGATGTCAGCGCCGGCGCAGAATCCCCGACCCGCCCCGGTGAAGACGACGGCCCGCACCTGTGTATCCTCTTGCGCGTCGCGACAGGCGTGCTTGAGACTGCGAACCAGCGTGGGCGAGAGGGCATTCAGCACGGTCGGGCGATTGAGGGTGATCCAGGCCGCCTGGCCACGTTTTTCATACAGTATATCTTGCAGCTCCATGGTGTTCCCTCCTGTCTGCAAGAGAACATGACATGGGGGGCTACAAATTACCAGGCTCAGATCCCGTCAGGCGGAATGGACTTCCGCCTGACGGATGAGCTGGACCTTGCGTTCGTACAGGCTTTCCTCAAGCCCGACCGGATACTGTCCGGGCCGGTTCAAGCGGGTGATCTCGCCGGGAAGTTTGGCGAGCTGCTCCTGGGTACGCTGTCGGATGTGGGTCAGGGACGGACTGTCGTAGACGACTCTGCCCTGACGGAATACCGGAGCCAATAAGTCGGAAAAAGCCGTGTCCGCCGGAATCCTGCGGCGTGTGGTCGTATCCGTCATATCGACCATGGTGCAGCCATCTGTGAGGTCGGCCTCTTTGCCGTACATCACGTCGCACAGAAATCCTTTTTGCGTATGGTAACGGCGGACCTGGGGAATATCCGGATTGGTCACTTTCACCGTCTCTTCCGAAAGCTTGATCCGATCCTGCCAAGCGCCATCGGGAGCGCGGATCGCGGTCAGCTTATACACCCCGCCCAGGGCGGGCTGATCGTACGCGGTCACGAGTTTCGTCCCCACCCCCCATACGTCAATCGTGCTGCCCTGCGCCTTGAGCTGGGTGATCAGGTGTTCGTCCAGATCGCTGCTGCCGACAATGCGCGCGTTGGGAAAGCCGGTGTCGTCCAGTATTTTTCGGGCTTCGATGCTCAGTTGGGCCAGGTCCCCCGAATCGAGCCGGATGCCGATCATTTCATGGCCGTGTGCCCGCAGCCATTGCCCCACCTGGGCGGCTTTCCGTACACCTTCCACGGTGTTGTAGGTGTCCACGAGGAAGATGCAGTTATTGGGCATGGCCTCGGCATAGGTCTGAAACGCTTCCAGATCGTCATCAAAGACCATCACCCAGCTATGCGCGTGCGTTCCTCTGACCGGAATCCCGAACAGCTTGCCGGCCAGCACATTCGAGGTGGCGTCGCAGCCGCCAATATACGCGGCCCGGCTGGCGGCCAGACCGCCGTCGATTCCCTGCGCGCGGCGCAGGCCGAACTCCAGGACGGGTTCTCCGCCTGTCGCCAGGCAGATCCGAGCGGCTTTGGTCGCGACCAGCGTTTGGAAGTTGATCAGATTGAGCAGCGCCGTCTCGATGAGCTGACACTGAATAAGCGGCCCTTGGACGCGGACCAACGGCTCGGGCGGGAAGACAAGCGTGCCTTCCGGGATCGCATCGACCTGGCAGCTGAAGGCCATGGACTGCAAAGAGTCAAGAAATGCCGGGTCGAACAGGGGTTTGCCATCCGTGCCACGCACCTCGGTCAGAAAGGCGGTGTCGTCCGCCTCGAACCGAAAATGGCTCAGAAAATCCACCACATACTCAAGGCCGCAGGCGATGCTGAAGCTGCCCCCAAAAGGATTGTGACGGAAGAACAGGTTGAAGACGGCTTCCCTGTCTGCGAGTCCGGACTTCCAATAGCCATACGCCATGGTGAGCTGGTAGAGATCGGTCAGCAGAGCCAGGGAGGGCCGGTACAGCCCGGACGGAATTTTCATGATCGTGCAGCCATCATCTAGCCGTCATTCTGGAAACGCGGCCTGTTTTTGCGGGCTGGAAGCCCGCACTCCCAGACAGGAACCCCACACGGCGGACACACAGGTCGGTCCCTACATCTCAAGATTGGCCTCAATGAGCAGCGGCCCCGGATTTTTGAGGGCCGAGTGGAGTGCATCGTTGAGTTCTTCCGTGGTGTGCACCGCGCGCCCTTCCACGCCAAAGCCTTCGGATAATTTTACAAAGTCGAACTCAGGAGAATCGAGCGCCGTCAGCGACAGGCTGGCAGCCCCCGGTGTCATCTTGGCCCGTTCAAACTCCCAGCGCAGGATGGAATAGGCTTTGTTCTTACAAATAATACTGGTCACATTCTGTTTCTCGCGCGCCATGGTCCACAAGGACTGGATGGTATACAGCGAAGAGCCGTCGCCTTCGAGGCAGATCGTCGGACGGTCCGGTTCGGCGGCCGCGGCGCCTACCGCACACGGCAGACCTTGGCCGATAGAACCACCAGTGAGCGCCATATACGTAAACGGCGGGGCGCCGCCGGCCAGGCCATGATAGGCAAACCCCGCGGTTGCGCCTTCATCCATGACGATGGCCCCCTCGGGCTGGGCCGCAGCCAGGGCTTTGCACATATTCGCGGGAGTTAAGGGGCCGCGTGGTACTTCCGGGCGGGGCAGGGCCGGAGCCTGCCGAACCGCGGGCGCATCGAGCGCATCCGCCACAGCCGTGAGTGCGGTCGCGGGGTCGATGTTGGCACTGCATAGCTGCATGATCTGCGCGTCCTCCGCGCACAAACTGCTGCGTGTATTTGGATAGCCGAAAAACGCGACCGGTTCGTGCGCGCCGGCCAGAACGACTTTTTTATACGGCTCCAGGAGCTGACTGGCCGGCTCGGGTGCGTAGGGGATTTTATCTGGAGAGATCAAGCCGATGCCCCGGTCCTGAATGGGAGGGAACGTCGGTGTGAGGACGCGACAGCCAGTGGCTCGCTCAATACGGTCTGCGGCTTGGAGACCCGAGGCGCGCAGGGCGCTTCCGCTCAGCACGAGCGCGGCCCGGCCCGAACGCAGCGCCTTTGTCGCGCGTTCAATCTCGTACACATTCGGCGGCGCGGGCGGGGGAATCGTTGGCCGCGCTGGTTTGGGCCGTCCTGGCTTGGCACTGACGGTTGCCCATTGTACATCGCCCGGCAGGATCAACGTGGTGGGGCCGGTTGGCAGTTGGGCCGCGCGGGTAATGACGTCAGCCATATCCCGCCCGACCATGTCCGGGCTTTTTGCGGTCAGGACAAACTGCGACATGGGCTGGGCCAGGGTTTCAATGTCGGCGGTCAGCGGCGCGTTTGCGGCAACATGCCACGTAGCATGTTCGCCCACGATGGAGACTACGGGCGAGTGGGCTTTACGGGCGTTATGCAAATTGGCCTGTCCGTTGGCCAGCCCTGGGCCCAAATGCAGTAAGGCCAAAGCCGGTCGTCCGGTGACCCGTGCATAGCCGTCAGCCGCCCCGGTACACACGCCTTCAAACACGGCCAAAATCGGCTTGATGGCCGGGCAGCGATCAAGGGCCTGGACGAGATACAGCTCGGTCGTGCCTGGGTTGGCGAAACACACATCAATGCCGGCGGCCGCCGCGGTCTGAATGGCGACGTCTGCGCCGGTGAGGGGTTGTGAGCTTGATTGTGTCTCCATTGTCATGCCTGCTGCTCGCTTTCTTTGATCGTCCGAGGTTGTCTGAAATCCTGAAATTGTCCGTGTCATACCACAAAATGCCGGGAGTGTAAGCAAAGGGAGGGAAGAAGAGGGGTGAGGGGTGAGGGTGGCCACCGAGAGTTGCCTTCTTTGTGCCAGGGCATAGAATGCTGCTATGCCTGAGCTGAGCAGGTTCTTCGGGATCATTATCGGTATGTATGCTGAATTCGGGGCTCCACATCACGATCCCCATTTCCATGCTTACTATCAAGACGACGTCGCAATCTATGGAATAGAAACGCTTGAGCCGATTGCAGGCTCCCTCCCGAGACGCCAGCAACGATGAGTGGAAGCGTGGGCCGAATTACACCAAGAAGAGCTGCTGGCTGACTGGCAACGCTTGCAGGAAGGTCGAAAGCCAAACCCTATTGATCCACTCAAATAAAAAGAGGGACATATGCGGCATTCCATATACAGGGTCAAATCATTTAAGAGATTGGCTCCTTATACGCTCCGTATTTGCTTTGACGATGACACTGAACAAACGATTGACTTTCAACCTGTCCTCGCCGGCGAACTGTATGGACCACTACAGGACCCTGTCGCCTTCGAGCAGGTGAGAATAGACTCGGAAGTGCACACGCTTGTCTGGCCGAACGGCGCAGATTTCGACCCTGCGCTCTTACACGACTGGCCTTTACACCAGGCTGAATTTGTCGCCCGTGCCCGGCAGTGGGGAGCGACTGGAGAGAAAGAGCGTATTTCAACGAACAATTCTACCCCGATGTAATACTGTATGGCGACTCCTCCACAATCAGACCACACTGAGCTGAAACTCGCGCGGCTGCGCGATGCGCAGCGTATCGCGCTCATGTCGCGTGATCTGGTTGAGCACGGTTTGCCGTGGGCGTGGACCGCCCGTCGGGTCGCCGCGCATATTCGTGGGCGCGACAGCAATGTCCTCACCGCCTGGCACGCGGGCAGGCTGGTTGGCTTCGCCATTATGCAGTTTTACGCCGAGCGGGCCCATCTGAACCTGCTTGCAGTCGAGCCTGCTGCCCGCCGGTTGGGGATAGGGCGGCGTCTGGTTGAGTGGCAAGAGCAGGTGGCCCGCGCCGGTGGTATCCCGGTCGTCAACCTGGAGGTGCGCGCCAATAACGTTGGAGCCCAAGCATTCTACTGCCGGCTGGGCTACCGCCAAATCAAACATCTGCCCGGCTATTACAGTGGCCGAGAGGCAGCCAGCCGCATGAGCCACGATTTACGCGGCCGTGTGTAGGGGCTGCCTCACTGGGAGTGCGGGCTTCCAGCCCGCAAACAAAATGCGGCCAGGATGAGAAGGCTGGCCGCCCTCCAAAGAGAAAAGGCGGCCACCTTCGCAGGCCGAGGGCGACGTCCAAATCAGGCCGGGAGAAGTGTCCCTGTTCACTGCTCTTCATACCACTGGATTGCACCGCGTAGCCCGCGTTCTTTTCTGACGCGCAGAATCTCGTCATTGCCCGAGCCGAAGTGAAAAATGGCGTCGTATTCGGCGCCTGACAGAACGGCGGTCCGAAAACCTTGCAGATCCATTAAGGTTTCAGCCGGAAAGGTCCGAGTGGCAAAGCCCATAGCCTCGGCCTCTTTGCCGCTGATCTGACTGCCCGGCAAAAACGCCATATACTTGGTTCGGTGCGGTCCGACCAGCCAGTTCCACATCGAACTCACAAAGCCCGCTCCGGCGGGCAGTGACGGAAAGCCGAGCCGGGCATTGTCGGCCATGAAAATGACATCCGAGCAGGCGCAGATCTGACTCGCCCCGGCCAGGCAGTAGCCGTGGACCATGGCAATCACCGGCTTGGGCAGCTCGCGCAGGCTGAGCCAGCGTTCAATCATTTTTTGCAGCTCGGTTCGGTCGGTATCGACGGTTTTTCCTCCCCCTCCAGCGGCTAGGTCATAGCCGGCCGAAAAAGCCCGTCCGGCGCCCCGAATGATGAGGACTTTGATCTCCTCATCCGCGCCAACCGAGGCGATTGCCTCAGAAAATTCGCCCAACAGCGTCGGGTTCATCGCGTTCAGCTTCTCGGGGCGATTGAGCGTCAGCGTTCCGACCCGATCCTGTTTGTCCAAGAGTACCAAGTCCATAGTTGCCTCCTCATACACGGCCGACTCCAGCCCAGCATTCAGGGGCAGCAGACTAGAGGCCCGGCGCCGCTGACAATTTCTCCAGCAACTCTTCTTCACTCAGAATCGATATCCCCAGCTTTTCGGCCTTGTCGCGTTTTGAGCCGGGGTCGGTGCCGGCGACCACGTAGTCCGTCTTTTTTGAGACGCTTGCCGTGACCTTTGCGCCGAGTGCTTCGAGGCGTCGTTTGGCCTCCGGTCGGGTCAGGCTGGCCAGGCTGCCGGTCAGGACGAAGGTCTGCCCGTGCAGGCTACCGGCCGGCTTGGCCTCAAGCCGCGGAAAGTGTACCCCGGCGTCGAGCAATTTCTTTACAACGGCCCGGTTGCGTTCTTGCCCGAAAAAGGCAGCCACGCTCCGCGCAACTTCCGGCCCGATATCGGGTACGTCCTGGAGGGCTTCTTCCTCGGCCTGCATGATGCGATCCAAATCACCGAAATGCTCGGCAAGCTGACGCGCCGTGGCTTCGCCTACATGGCGGATACCCAGCGCGGCAATCAAGCGGGGCAGGGTGGTGGCCTTGCTATGCTCAAGAGCCGCGACCAGATTATGGGCGGATTTTTCCCCTAGCCGGTCGAGCCCGGTAAGCTGCTCTTGGGTGAGGCCGTATAAATCTCCGGGGTCTTGGACGAGCTTCTTGTCAACAAGCTGGTCGATGATTTTTTCACCCAGCCCGTCTATGTTCATATAGCCGCGGGCGGCAAAGAATTTGAGACTTTCCTTGAGTTGGGCCGGACAGGCCAGGCCGGTGCAGCGATACGCGGCCTCGCCGTCCTCGCGTTCAACCCGCGCGCCGCATACCGGGCATTCGGTCGGCATGACAAAGTGGCCGGTGCGCTTGTCGGGAATGGTTTTCACGACATAGGGGATGACATCGCCGGCCCGCTCGACAATAACGGTGTCGCCGATACGAATGCCTTTGCGCTCGATTTCATCCATATTATGCAGGGACGCGCTTTTGACAGTCACGCCGCCAATATGGACCGGATCCAGCTCGGCCACCGGGGTGAGCGTGCCGGTCCGGCCGACTTGCGGAACGATATTCAGGACAGTGGTCGTTGCCTGAATGGCCGGGAATTTATACGCCACGGCCCAGCGGGGCGAGCGTGAGATTTGGCCGAGTTGGCCTTGCAGCGCAAAGCTGTTCACCTTAATCACAACACCGTCAATGTCATACGCCAGGCTGTCGCGTCGGGCTTCCAGGTCGTCAACAACTGCGAATACGTCTTCTACGGTCGGGCACACGCGGCCCAGCGGAACCGGTTTGATGCCCCAGCCTGTGATCGCGTGGCGCAGGTCCCAATAGGACGAAAACGTGTCGCCTTCAATCTGCCCGACGCCATAACAAAAGAAATCGAGTGGTCGTTGAGTCGTGATGGCCGAATCGAGCTGTTTGAGCGAACCGGCAGTGGCATTACGCGGATTGGCGAAGAGGGGTTCGCCGGCTTGTGCCCGTTCATCATTCAATTTGCGGAACGCCGCTTTGGGGAGAAAGACTTCCCCGCGGACTTCGAGCCGACTCGGCGTCGGATGCGCGGATTGAGACCGCAACGCCAAGGGAATGGAGCGTACGGTCCTGAGATTGGCGGTCACGTCTTCGCCCGTGACCCCATCCCCGCGTGTCGAGCCAACAGCAAGTTTGCCGTTTTCATACACCAGCTCGACCGCTACGCCGTCGATCTTTGGCTCGGCCACATATTCAATACCATCCGTTGTTTCGAGCATACGTTGGACACGTTGATGAAACTCCTGCATCTCTTCTCGGGAGATGACATTGGCCAGCGACAGCATGGGCACGGTGTGTCGGACCTGAGTAAACGCAGTCAGGGGCGGGGCGCCGACCTTTTGGGTCGGGGAAGCCGGGTCGTGCAGTTCAGGATGTTCGGCTTCCAAGTTGGCCAAGCGCCGAAAGAGTTGATCGTACTCGGCATCGCTGATGAGCGGATCATCAAGGACGTAATAGCGATGATTATGGTCGGTCAACTCCTGGCGCAATCGCTCCACTTCTTGTCGAATTTCCTGGTCCGCTGGCTTGGGATCAGTCGCCATGCTCTGCCTCGTTCGCTTGCTGTCTCGTTTTCAAAAATCCGAATAGTAGGTCCTCATGAGGGCCGATAGTTACGGCTGATAGTTTCTGTCACAAGCCGGTTGCTGCATGGTGACGCAATGCAGCGCCCCAAAGCCTACCACAAGATCAGTACACGGAATCCCTATCACTCTTCGATCTGGAAACAGTTCTTGGAGTATGGCTAGGGCGATGTCGTCATGGGGGTGGTCATAGGTTGGGACAAGAACGGTGCTATTGGCGATGTAGAAATTGGCATAACTGGCCGGCAGGCGTTCGGCTGCATACTCCACCGGCCCGGGCATGGGGAGCGGCACCACGTGGAGCGGTTGTCCTCGTTGGTCGTGCATGGACCGCAGTCGATGCAGGTTGTCCTGGAGCGGTTTGTAGTTCGCGTCGGCTGGATCGTCTTCAACCGCACACACCACGGTCGTGGGAGTGACAAACCGGGCGATGTCGTCCACATGGCCGTCCGTATCATCCCCAACGATCCCCTCTCCGAGCCAGCCAATGTGTTGAACGCCTAGAAACGCTTTCAGAATGTGCTCAATAGCGGAACGGGTGAGGGTCGGATTACGATTGGGGTTGAGTAAGCAGGATTCGGTCGTCAGCAACATGCCCCGACCGTTAACATCGATGGACCCGCCTTCAAGCACTATGTCCGGAGTAAACGGAACGAGGTCGAGACATTGGGCGATGCGTTCCGGAACGCTGTTGTCCCGGTCCCACGGCGGGTATTTGGCCCCCCAGGCGTTAAACGTCCAGTTTGTCAGGCCGAGTTCGATGATCTGCTCGTGCCGACGGGTCAGAAAGAGCGGACCGTGATCCCGGGTCCAAGCGTCGCTGGTCGGAATTTCGTACACACCAATACGAGCGAGGTCCACTCCGGCGGCGTCAAGGGTGTGGCGGACGTGCCCCGCGGTCGCGAAATCGTTCACACAAATATGCACCCGTTCGTCCCGGTGCAAGGCGGTGATCATCTGCAAATACACAGCGGGAATGGCCGAGAGCCTACCAGGCCACGTTTCCCGATTATGCGGCCAAGCCAGCCAGGTGGCGGCATGCGGTTCCCATTCCGCCGGCATCCGAAAGCCGAGCTGTGCGGGTGTAGGCTGGTGGTATGTCATACGAGCGGAATAGGCAGAATATATTGGTACACGCAATAAAGACCGGCCGGCCCTACGAGTCAAGAAAACGCTTGGTCAGGTCCGCGTAGGCGTCAATCCGGCGGTCGCGGAAAAATGGCCAATACTGACGAGTGGTGTTGAGCTGACTGAGTGCGCACGGAATAATCAGGGTTTCTTCACTGTCGGCGCTTGCCTGCTTGAGTACACGGCCAAACGGATCGCTGACGAATGACCTGCCCCAGAAATTGAGCACCCCTTCCCGGCCGACGCGGTTGACCGCGGCGACATACAGTCCATTGGCGATCGCGTGGCTGCGCTGCATGATTTGCCAGGCTTCACGCTGGGCCTGATGCTCTTCTGCACCGTCGTCCGGATGGTCGCCAATCGCGCTTGGATAAAACAGGAGCTGGGCGCCGCTCAGCGCGGTGAGCCGTGCGCCCTCGGGAAACCACTGGTCCCAGCAGATGAGCACCCCAATCCGCGCGTAGCGGGTGTGGAAGGTGCGAAAGCCGAGGTCGCCGGGGGTAAAGTAGAACTTCTCGTAATAGAGCGGGTCGTCCGGGATATGCATCTTGCGGTACTGTCCGAGGAGCGTCCCGTCGGCATCGATAACCACTGCGCTGTTATGAAAAATCCCCTCGGCTCTTTTCTCGAATATCGGCACGATCAAGACGACCTGATGGGCAGCGGCGAGCGGCCTCAGTCGCTCGGTGGTCGGCCCAGGGATCGGCTCGGCCAGAGCGAACCGCTCAACGTCTTCGCTCTGGCAAAAATAGCGCGACCCGAACAATTCCTGGAGGCAGATGATCTGCGCCCCCTGACCGGCGGCCTCACGGATAGCGTCAGCGGCCTTCTCCAGGTTTTCGCTTGGCCGGTCGCTACACGACATCTGGACCAAGCCGAGGCTGACCTGCTGTGCTTGGGCTGAAGAGGGTATGCTCGTCACAACGAGGAATTGTAAGGGATGGCGTTTCCGGGCTCAATGCCACCCACTCTCAGGCAGGCTTTTGACACGGAATGTGAAAATCCCTATATACTTGAACGAGCTGGAAACTCAGACAAGTTGAGACCAAGAATATTGACTGGACTCGTCGTTCCTCCCTTGGCATTTCTGGACCTTCGGGTGAAATCTCCCTGTCGAGCATTTCTCGCGAATCTCTGCTTTCCCTTATCGACAACACCATTTTGATGTAACCCGTTGATACGAGGCGTGAGGAAGACAGCGGCCTCTCCTCTGCCGACAGATCAACGGCGCCCCGGATATATGACTGCCATAGGGGTGTGTCTTTCATGACTAGTATGACGAAGCGCGAAACAGCGGACACGAGACGGATTTTCCCGACCCCGGCGTGGGAAGCTGCGGGCGTGGTTGTGGATAGCCGAGCGTCGTCTGTCCACACGGCTCTGGAAGAGACTATCGCTCTCTACGGTATTCAGCACTGGGGAAGTGAGTACTTCAGCGTGAACACAAACGGGGAAGTCGTGTGTGCATTTCCCGCGTCGCAGCCTGCAACTACTCCGTTGAAAGAGATCATTGCCCGGCTTGAAGAACAGGGGATTTCAACCCCCGTCGTGCTGCGTTTTCCGCAGATCATTGCGTACCAATTGAACAAGCTCGCCGGGGCCTTTCAAGCTGCGATAAAAGAATTTGGCTACCAGAAGGATTACATCCCCGCCTATCCCATCAAAGTCAACCAAAAGAAAGAGGTGGTTCGAGATGTCCTGCACTTTGGGGACCCGTATCAAGTCGGCCTTGAGGTCGGCAGCAAAGCGGAGCTGGCAGTTGCCCTGGCCCTGACCCGTAATCGGCAATCGCCCGTTATTTGTAATGGAGTGAAGGACACCGACTATCTCAAACTGGCCCTCATCGGAAAGCAGATCGGCAAACGCGTCTTTATTGTATCGGAGAGCCTGTTTGAGTTGCACTCACTGATAGAGCTTAGCCAACGCCTGGGGATGCGGCCGTTTATCGGCCTCCGACTGAAATTAGCGGCCCGCGGAAGTGGGAAATGGGAGAAATCGAGTGGTGATCTGTCCAAGTTCGGGTTTACCACAACGGATCTCCTCAAATGTATCCGCCTCCTTCAAGAGGCCGATATGCTTGACTGCCTCAGTCTGCTGCATTTTCACATCGGCTCACAGGTCACGGAGATCAGACGAGTCAAATATGCGGTCAAAGAGGCCGCACGCACCTATGCCAAGTTGCGGCAAATCTGTCCGCAGCTCCACTATCTCGATGTAGGCGGCGGACTTGGGATCGATTATGACGGCTCACGGACGGCCTCAGAGTCGAGTGTCAATTACTCTGTCCAAGAGTATGCCAACGACATTATTTACTCGATCAAGGAGGTATGTGAGAGCGAAGAGGTCGAAGAACCAACTGTGCTGACGGAGACCGGACGGATGATTGCCGCTCCGCACGCCATGCTGGTTTTCAATGCGGTAGATGAAATTGCGCTCTCGAACGGTCCGGTCCATGTCGAGGACCACGGGGGGAAGCCCGAAGTCATTCAAGAGATGTACGACATTTATACCGGGACGAATGCCAAGAATTACCGGGAGTATTATCACGACATCCTGGAGCAGCGCGAAGAAATGTTCTCGCTGTTTAACCTTGGTTATCTCTCGCTTGAAGACCGAGGGCTGGGTCAGGAACTCTTCTGGGGGACGTGTGAACGGGCGCTCAAGTTTGCCAAGTCGGTGAAGCATATGCCTGAAGAGTTTGAAGACCTGGAACAACGTCTGGCACACAAGTTCATTTGTAATTTCTCTGTCTTCCAGTCCATTCCCGATTCCTGGGCGCTTGAGCAACTCTTTCCCATCATGCCGATTCACCGGCTGAATGAAGTGCCTGAGCGCAGGGGCTATTTGGCGGATTTAACCTGTGACTCGGATGGCAAGGTCGATAATTTTGTCGATCTCCACAACATTAAGGAATATCTGGAACTCCATAGGCTGAACGGAGAGCCGTATTACCTTGGCGTGTTCTTTACCGGGGCGTACCAAGATGTCATGGGTGACTACCATAATCTCTTCGGCCACGTACACGATGTGTCCGTAGTGGTGGATGAAAATGGGGCCGCTCGGATCACGAACATTACTCCAGGCCAGACGGTGGAAGATGTGCTGCGCGTCTTTCGTTATGAACGAGAAGAACTCCTTGCTGAATTTTGCAGTCGTATCCACGAAGGCCCTGCACGGAATGGCCGGCCTACGGAATCGGAGGAAAACCTGATTCGAGAGTATGAAGCGATTTTGGGAAGCTATACGTATCTGACACCTGATAAATGAACAGAGATGAAGATCTAGGCTGGACAAAGAAAAGGCCCCCGGCCTATGGCACACATTCTTGATGGTAACGAACCGCAGACAATCGCTCGCGCAGCTGAACGACTCCAGGCTGGAGATATCGTGGCTTTCCCCACAGAGACGGTCTACGGCCTGGGGGCGAACGCGCTGAATGAAAAAGCGGTTGCCACAGTCTTTGCTGCAAAGAACCGCCCCGAGTTTGACCCACTGATTGTCCATGTCGCACACAAAAAGGTTGTTTCAAAATATGCGACAGGAGTAGACGAACGCGCCCGGCAACTCATAGACACATTCTGGCCCGGCCCGCTGACACTCGTTCTCCCCAAGCGAGCCCTTATTCCAGACCTTGTGACCGCCGGCCTGGAGACCGTTGCTCTTCGTATGCCGTCGCATCCGGTTGCGCTCGCGCTCTTACGAACCGTCGATTTCCCGATTGCTGCACCAAGCGCCAACCCGTTCGGGTACGTGAGCCCGACAACCGCGGCGCATGTGCAAGACTCGCTCGGGGATGCTGTTGATCTCATTATTGATGGCGGGCGGTGCACGGTCGGCGTTGAATCAACGGTGTGTGCGTTGACCGAGTACCAGGCAGTGCTGCTCCGGCCCGGGGGCGTAACGCTCGAACAGATAGAGTCGGTCATTGGGCCAGTCCACGTGGGTGAACCAACGCAAGCGGATAAACGTTCGCCGGGCACGCTGCTGTCGCATTATGCGCCGAGGGTTCCGGTTCAACTCCTTGGGCCTGGAGACTCTCTTCCTCAGCCCAGGGCCGGAGAACGAGTCGGGCTGCTCAGTCTCAGCCCTCGGTCCGATGCGACCGGTTATACGATAACGGAATCGCTTTCAGGGGACGGGAATCTGATAGACGCGGCGGCCTACTTGTTTGCCGCGCTCAGACGGCTGGATACATATGGATTGGATCGAGTCGTCATCGAATCCGTTCCTGAGACTGGCATTGGCCGGGCCATCATGGATCGCCTCCGCCGGGCAGCGGCGCGTGACTGATTACTTCAAGAGGCCCATCTGCGTGCTTGATACGTCCGCCGATTGGGAATGATTGGAGTACGTCGTCCATGTCGGCGTGTACTGCTTCGATTGATTCCCCCAGGTGGACCAGCCTTCCCTGGGGCCACGTGCAAACAACTCAATAAACGGTCCGGGACTGCACGCTTCTATGATTGCGTACTGCTCGTCGGGCTTCCGGCTGTGCTCCCTCTTCCTGGAGAGCATGATATTTTCCTGTCTTCTGCCGGGTGCCAAGGTCCTGGCATGCTGCCCCTTCACGCCGAACAGCACCATCTCGGTGACGTTCCTGAAATAGAACCCGACTCCCCTTCTATCGGGGCCGCCGTCTTGTCTGACCTTGTACCAGATCAGATTCGTTTTGTACTGAAATCCCCAGCACTTCATGACCTGTAAGCCCTCCGCCAATAAGGCGTTGGGCACCCAGAGATAGAGATGGGCGGTCTCCTCCACCACGTCCCTGACGGGTAGGTTCTCAATTTCCTCAAACGTGAGCGTCGGATAGCGTGCCAGCCGTTTGTGCTCGGGTGCGACCTTGCCGGTCTTGTTCTGAAATCGCCACGGTGGGTCGGCAAGCACGGTAGCGAACTTCCTTGTACCAACCTCTTCTCTGAAGTCTTCGGCCGCGCTCATTCGCTTGACATCTCCTTGGCCGACTTTCTGCTGAAGGGTTCTGAGGAGGTACGGAGAGGGCGGCAAGCGACCTCTCCGCTACAAGAGAAAGGGGTGCGGTGTATATTACAGCGCGTCGATAATGGCGTTGAAGGTCGCGCTGGGACGCATGGCCGGTTCGGCCCTGGCCGGGTCGGGGAAATAATATCCGCCGATGTCCATCGGTTCGCCTTGGGCGGCGATCATTTCCTGTGTGATTGTGGCTTCGTTCTCCTTGAGCGTTTTGGCAACGCCGGCAAAACGGGCCCGCAGGGAGGCATCTGTGTTCTGGGCCGCCAGGGCTTCCGACCAATACAGGGCGAGGTAGAAGGTGCTGCCGCGGTTATCGATCTCATGCACCTTGCGCGAGGGGGATTTGGCGTTTTCAAAATATTTGCTGACTGCCTGATCCAGGGTTTCCGCGAGAACCTTGGCCTTGTCGTTCCCGGTGTTGGCGGCGATCAACTCAAACGAGGGGACGAGGGCGCAGTATTCGCCCAGGGAGTCCCAGCGGAGGTGGCCTTCTTTGAGGAACTGTTGCACGTGCTTGGGGGCCGAGCCGCCGGCACCGGTCTCGAAGAGGCCGCCGCCTTCCATCAGCGGGACGATAGAGAGCATTCGGGCGCTGGTCCCGAGTTCGAGAATCGGGAACAGGTCGGTCAGATAGTCTCGCAACACATTGCCGGTCACGGCAATCGTATCTTCGCCTCCGCGAATCCGTTCCAGGGCAAACCGCATCCCGGCCTGCGGCTCCATGATGCGAATATCAAGACCGGTGGTGTCGTGCTCCGGCAGATAGCGGTTGACTTTTTTGATTATTTCCGTGTCATGCCCTCTGCGCTCGTCCAGCCAGAAAATCGCGGGCGAACCGGACGCTTTGGCTCTGGCGACCGCCAGCCGGACCCAGTCGCGGATCGGCGCGTCCTTGGTCTGGCTCATTCTGAAGATGTCCCCGCTTTCGACAGGCTGCTCCAGAAGGGTGGTGCCGGAACCGTCCACAACGCGAATCGTTCCGGCCGCGGGTGCTTCAAACGTTTTGTCGTGCGACCCGTACTCTTCGGCTTTTTGGGCCATCAGGCCGACGTTGGAAACGCTGCCCATGGTCGCCGGGTCGAACTGTCCGTACTTTTTGGCGTTTTCCAGGATTTCTTTGTATACGGTGGCGTAGCACCGGTCCGGTATCATGGCGATGGTGTCTTGCAGTTGGTCTTGTGTATTCCACATCCGGCCCCCATCGCGCACGACATTCGGCATGGAGGCGTCAATAATGATGTCATTGGGCACGTGGAGGTTGGTCGTGCCTCGGCGTGAGTCGACCATGGCCAGGGCGGGGCGTTTTTCGTACACCGCGGCGATGTCGGCTTCAATCTCGGCTTTTGTATTGGCCGGCAGGCGGTCAAGTCTGGCCAGCACATCCGCGAGTCCGTTGTTGACATTCGCGCCGACCTCAGCGAGCGCGTCCGCGTGCTTTTCTAACGCCTCCCGGAAGTACACCGACACGCAATGCCCGAACATAATGGGATCGGAGACCTTCATCATGGTCGCCTTGAGATGCAAAGACAGCAGCACGCCGTCTCTTTTGGCTGCGTCCATCTGCTCGGCATAGAATGCGCGTAAGGCCTTCACGTTCATGACCGAGGTGTCAATCACCTCGCCTGCAAGCAGAGACAGCCCCTCTTTGAGGACGGTCACGTTTCCGTCCGCGGCAACACATTCGATCCGCACGTCAGTCGCGGCGGCCAGGGTGGTCGATTTTTCGCTTTCAAAAAAGTCTTTTGCCTGCATGTGGACGACTTGGGCTTTCGAGCCGCTTTCCGGCCACTGCTGCATCATTTTGTGGGGATTTTTCTGGGCGAATTTCTTGACCGAGGCTGCGGCCCTGCGGTCCGAGTTGCCTTCCCGCAGGACAGGATTCACGGCTGAACCGAGCACCACGGCAAAGCGTGCTTGTAATGCCCGCTCCTCAGCGGTTGTGGGCTCTTCCGGATAATCGGGGATAGCGTACCCCTTGGCTTGGAGTTCCTTGATCGCGTCTTTCAACTGAGGAATGGTTGCGCTGATATTCGGCAGCTTAATGATATTGGCTTCCGGCGTCTTGGTCATTGCACCGAGTTGCGTCAGGTAATCCGGGATTTTTTGCTCTTCAGTGAGGGCGTCGGGAAAGTTGGCGATGATTCTGCCGACAAGGGAGATATCGCTTGTTTCGACCTCAATACCCGAACCTTTGGTATAGGCCCGCACGACCGGAAGGAGGGCAAAGGTTGCCAAGGCCGGTGCTTCATCAATCTGGGTCCATGTGATTTTCGCTGTAGTCATGTTCGCTCCTTAACTGTCCCATGACGGTATGTGAGCATGGGATTATACCAAATCGCGGGTCTATCGTAAGGGTGGGGGCGGTGTGACACCGCCCGTCGCATTGCAAAGCGTGGGGGAAGATAGTAGACAGTGAAAGTTGTTCAGCCAGCGGAAGGAGGCGGGTATGCGACGAATGCTGCTCCTTTGTTCTCTTGTGTGTGTTCTTGGTTTCTTCTCAGCGTGTCATGAAGCGGTTGAGGAAGTCCCGCTGAGTACCAGCCTGATTACTATTACTGATAAATTTTTTGACGTAGAGGCCCTCTCGGCTGACACAGCGGTGGTTGTCGGCTATGCGGGCAAGATTCTCCGCACCGCCGATGGCGGCCAAAGCTGGCAGGTCAAGGACAGCGGGACGAATGCCGCGCTGTACAGTATTGCTTTTCCTGATGAGCACAATGGCTGGGTCAGTGGGCAGGATGGCACCCTGCTGCACTCCAAGGATGGGGGCGAGACCTGGCAGCGGCAGGACAGCCAACTGAGTGATCCGATATTTGGCCTTTCTTTCATCGATACCCACCACGGCTGGGCCGCGGCTGATCGGGCGACGTATCTGAAAACGACAAACGGCGGAGAGTCCTGGGAGTCGGGCTATATCCAGCCCTCGCTCGAAGGAGTCGGAGCGGATGCAACCCTGGCCCTGGTGGACCCCATCTTCTACGCTGTGCAGTTTCTTGACGAAAACTCTGGCTGGATTGTTGGCGAGTTTGGCAAGATTCACCACACCACAGATGGCGGGCAGCACTGGGTGGAGCAGCAGAACAGCCTGCTCGGACAGTTGGGATTTACCGATGCCTTAAACCTCCCCACCTTCTTTGGGCTCTCCTTTTCCGACGCGAACAATGGCGTGGTTGTCGGACTTGAGGGGAAAATTGCGACCACATCCAATGCCGGTCAGCAGTGGAACTTTACCGGACAAGCCGGCCCTGGTGGAGCCCTATTCGATACTGAACCACTCTATGCGCCACATTTAATAGGGACTGAGGGCCGTGGCTGGATCGTGGGTGGAGCCGGCCGGGTCCTGCGCCTTCAAGCTGGAGAATGGACACCGACGAGTATTGGCATGCCTATCGCAACCTGGCTGCGTGCGGTCGATTTCTACGATGCCGAGCATGGCTGGATTGTGGGTGGGTATGGAGCCATCTTACGGACGACGGACGGCGGCAAGAGCTGGCTGCGTGTTTTTGGATAACAACCGATTATTCAAATTCTTCAAATTGGGGAGTAAAAGTATATGACCGATACGGCGTTTGATATTGCAGGCAAAGTGACCGTTGTCACCGGCGGTGGAACCGGCATTGGTGCGGAGATCGCGGCTGAGTTCTGCCGACGGGGCGCTCCGGTCATGATTACGAGCCGGACGATGGATCATTTAGGGCCGGTGGCTGAAGGGATACGGAAGAACGGCGGCGAGGTCGAAACTATTGTGTGTGATGTCCGCAAAAACGATCAGGTTGAGGCCGTTATCAAGAAGACAGTAGAGAAGTGGGGCCAGGTCGATATCTTGATCAATAATGCCGGGGCGAGCTTTGTTGCCAACGCACACGAGATTTCCGCGAATGGATTCAGCGCCATTGTGGCTATTAATCTGAACGGCACCTTCCTCTTCTCCAAGGCGGCCGCCTTGGTGATGATGGAAAAGAAGACCGGCGGCAATATTATTAATATTGCGTCTGATGCCGGGGTGTTCGGTTCGGCCACGATGTCCCACTATGGGGCGGCAAAGGCGGGCATTATCAATCTGACCCGCTCGCTGGCCATTGAATGGGCAGACTATGGCATTCGGGTGAACTGTATCTCGCCCGGTCCGATTGAAACGCCAGGGGTCAAAGAAGTCCTGTGGCCTACAAAGGAGCTGCAAGATAAGGCAACCGGCTCAACCGCACTGAATCGCTTTGGGACGGGACTCGAAGTGGCGTGGCCCTGTGTTTTCCTGGCTTCAAAAGCCGGTGGGTATATTAATGGTGTCAACCTCCAAGTCGACGGCTGCATGACACGGGCCGGCATACCCGAGAGTCGGCTCAATTAGGCTGGATTACACCAGAAACCGGAGTATTGAACGGAGTATTGAATATGGTCGGTATTGTTTCGTATGGGTCGTATATCCCTTCGTATCGTCTCCCGCGCGATGTGATTGCCAAAGAGTGGGATTCTCCGTCGTTAGGCGGGGAGCGGGCGCTGGCGAGTTTTGACGAGGATAGCCTGACCCTGGCAATGAATGCGAGTATTGACGCCCTGGGAGATCGCAATCCTAAAGATATCGCGGGGATATTTTTTGCCTCAACGACCTCGCCCTACCGAGAGAAGCAGGCCGCCGCCACCGTTGCCACCGTCCTGGATACGGGTAAAGAGCTGCGGACCATGGATTTTACAGATTCGCTGCGCGCCGGTACCTCAGCGCTCATAACCGCGTTGGATTTAGCCAAAGCCGGCGAACTGTTCGTGGTCTGTGCCGGCGACTCGCGCATGGGCGAGCCTGACACGTTGCAGGAACAGAACTACGGGGATGCCGGTGGTGCAGTTGTCATTGGTACAGAAAACGTGATTGCGGAGTTGGTTGGTACCTACACGGTGAGTGAAGAATTCATAGGGACGTGGCGGACCGAAGAGCAGGACTATCTCAAATCGTTTCCGGGCGGGTTTGAGAACAAATTTGGCTATAATAGATTTGTTGCAGCCACCGTCCAGGGCATCCTGCAAAAATGTCATCTCGAAGCTAAGGACATTGCCACCGCGGCTATTGCCGCCCCGACGCAAAAGGCATTGCAGAGCGCATTGCGCAGCCAAGGGCTGGACATGAAGACCCAAGTCCAGGAAACGTTTTGGAATACGATTGGCGACGCCGGAACAGCGCAGCCCTTGGTGCTTTTAGCCGCGGTATTGGAACGAGCTAAGCCCGGCGATCTGATACTCGTTGTCGGTTACGGTGATGGGGGTGATGCCGCGATCTTTCGGGCCACGGCTGCGATTGCCGATTTTCAGGTTGTGCGCAGCGTATACTCGCAGATTGAAATCAAGCGGACGCTAAAATCGTATGGGAAGTATGCGCGTTTCAGGAAGCTGATGCGTAAAGATTACTCGACAGAAGACGCCTCAACCCCTGTGGTGCTTCTGCGTGATCAAAAACAGATCCTGCCGCTCTACGGGGGGAAATGCCCGGCCTGTGGCGTCATCCAGTTTCCCATTCACCGCATCTGTACGGAATGCGGCTATCGTGACGGACTTGAAGAGGTCAAGCTGTCCCGGCGGGGGACGCTCTTTACCTTTACGAACGATTATCTGACCGAGACGCCCGACCCGCCAACAACGCACGCCGTGGTCGATCTTGAGGGCGGCGGTCGTGTCTTTGTCCAACTGACGGATTGCGAGGCGGACAGGGTTGAAATCGGCATGCCGCTTGAGTTGACATTCCGGAAATATCATGAAGGCTACGGGATCAAGAATTATTTTTGGAAGGCCAGACCCGCGGAATAGAAAGTCTGAAAGTCGAAAAGACGGAGCACGTCCTCGAAAGGAGGCAGTATGAACATTCGGGATAAGGTGGCAGTGATTGGTGCCGGCTGTAGTAAGTTTGGTGAGAACTACGACAAAAGCGCCGAAGACATGATTGTCGAGGCAGCCCTTGAGGCATACAAGGACGCGGGCATTGATCCGAGTCAGATTCAAGCCGCCTGGGTTGGGACGCTCAGCTCGGCCAGTGCCGGAAACGCCTTGGCCGACCCGCTCAAACTGTTCAATATTCCGATTACCCGCGTAGAAAACTACTGCGCCTCCGGCATGGATGCGTTCCGTAATGCGTGCATGGCAGTTGCCTCCGGGATGTATGATGTGGTTTTGGTACTGGGTTTTGAGAAGCTGCGTGACTCCGGTCAGCGCGGTCTGGGGACGTTTGGCTCCCATCCGGTTGTGGGCTATGGCACAACGGCCCCGTCGCTGTTTGCCATGGCAGCTACCCGCTACTTTGAGACGTATGGCATTGATAAGACCGCCTTGGCCAAAGTCGCAATAAAGAATCATCATAACGGGACGATGAGCCCCAAGGCCCACTTTCGGATGGAAGTGTCGGAAGATCAAGTCGTCAATGCTCCCCTGATTTGTAGCCCCTTAGGTCTGCTTGACTGCTGCCCGACTACGGACGGTGCGGCGGCGGTGATCATCTGCAAGGAAGCACTCGCCAAGTCTTTCCGACCCGACTCGCTGAAAGTAAAGGGGGTCGGTCTCTCCGTCACCTCGGGTGAGCCGTATATGAAACCGAGCTTCGCCTACACCGGCTTTCCGGCCACCGCGCAGGCGGCCCAATCGGCCTATGAGCAAGCTGGCATGACGGCCAAGGATATGGATCTGGTTGAATGCCATGACTGCTTTACCATCACCGAGATCCTGAATTATGAAGACTTGGGCCTGTGTGAAAAGGGTGAAGGCTGGCGCTATGTGGCCGAAGGCCGCGCCGACATTGATGGGGGAGCGGTTCCCGTGAACCCGTCCGGTGGGTTGAAATCGTTTGGCCATCCTATTGGGGCAACTGGCATTCGCATGATTTACGAAGTATCTCAGCATTTGTGGGATAAAGCTGGTGATCGACAAGTCAAGGATGCTGAAGTTGGTTTGGCACACAACCTGGGTGGTCCGGGTTCGGTCGGCTGTGTGACCATTTTGGCGAATAGCTAAATCAAACGTAAACAGTAGGGAACGAGGACTGGGAGCCACTCAGTCCTCGTTCTTTTTTGTGGGGGCTGCATGGATTTTGGTTTTAGTGAAGAGCAGGGTCTGCTGCGTCAATCAGCCGCAGACTTTTTACGCAACGAGTGTCCCATGTCCTATGTCCGCCAAATGATGGAGGACGAGCGGGGCTATGCGGATGAGGTGTGGAACAAGATGGCCGAGCTGGGCTGGATGGGGCTGATTGCGCCGGAAGAATACGGTGGCGCCGGGCTGTCCCTGGTTGATCTGGTCGTTGTGCTGGAAGAGATGGGCAAAGTCCTTCTGCCGGGACCCTTCTTTTCGAGTGTTGCGCTGGGTGGGCTGTGTGTGCAGGCGGCTGGGAGTGAAGAGCAGAAAAAGACACTGCTGTCCGGTATGGCCTCTGGGCACACCAAGCTGACCGTGGCCCTGCTCGAAGAAAATGCGCGCTGGGATGAGGCCGGCGTCAACCTCAGCGCGGAGAAGGACGGCAGTGGGTATGTGTTGAATGGGCTGAAATTATTTGTGTCTGATGCCCATGTTGTCGATCACATCATCTGTGCCGCGCGAACGTCTGAAGGCGTGACGCTGTTTCTGCTTGACCGTCAACAGGCCGGCCTTGGAACGCGCCTGCTGAAAACCATGGATCAGACGCGTAGGTTGTGTGAAGTGACCCTGGAAAACGTGCACGTCGGCACTGAAGCTCTGCTGGGAGAGTCCGGACAAGGCTGGGATTTCTTGTCTCGGGTCATGAATCAGAGCAAAGTGGCCCTGAGCGCCGAAATGTGTGGAGGCGCACAACAGGTGCTGGACATGAGTGTGGAATACGCCAAAGTGCGCGAGCAGTTTGGTCGCCCGATTGGGTCGTTTCAAGCCATCCAGCATAAATGCGCCGATATGCTGGTGCAGGTCGAGGGGGCAAAGTCGGCCACGTATTACGCCGCCTGGGCCGTCTCACAGGATACGCCCGATGCAGCGCTTGCCGCTGCCATGGCCAAAGCGTATTGCAGCGATGCCTACCGTAAGGTGACGAGTGAAGGGATACAGGTCCACGGCGGCATTGGTTTTACCTGGGAGCATGACATGCATCTGTATTTCAAGCGCGCCAAGGGCTCAGAGGTGACCTTTGGCGATGCGACCTGGAATCGTGAATTAGTGGCGCAGCATACGCTGGATTAGGAGCATTTGGCCAACCCTCAGCGACTCACCGGTATCAACTGGAGAACAGGAATTGCAGACAGACCATTCCCGTTAAGCTCAAAACGAAAAAGAGCAACATTCCGCCTAAGAGCGCCAGCGGCCGGAGCGGCTTGCGCGAGGGAAACCAGCGACGGCCGGCAAGGAGCAACCACAGGCTGAAGATCCACACGATGCATAGAACAATACCGATTATGTGAGACACAAGAGGCATGGAGGTGGCAGCATATACCGACAGCGAACGCTACGGCAACGAACCTGAAGCGAGACTGAAGTACTGTTGCTGAAAAAGCGCCGGAGCGAATCGGCAGAAGGGCGAACCGAGCGTTCGGACTTGGTGCGATTGCGTTGCATTGTGACTGGTTTCATAATATAGATTTCCACTCAGGGAGGTGAAGCGTGCAAATCCTCGTTGAAAATATTGTCTCGTCTCCGACCGAAGTACAGTTTCATGAGGATGCTCAGACGCTGAATCGATTCCTGAGCCACCGCCCAGGGCGGGATGGGGGCGAATATCAGTTGACGAGTCCATTACAGGTTGGCATGCACTATATGCGTTCCGGTGAAGACCTCTTGTTTTATGGTATGCTGAGTGGTGACCTCGCTGGGCAGTGCGCCCGTTGTCTCGACGAATTTCCGCTGTCGTTGAGTCGTCCCTTCTCATGTGTGCTGCTGCCTGCCCGTCCGTCAAGTTCTCTCGGCCGCGAAATGGAACTGAACCAAGAAGACTTGGCCGCGAGCTTTTATAGCGGGGGTAGTGTTGATGTGTCGCTCTTGGTTCGGGAGCAGTTTTTCTTATCACTGCCGAGTCGCCCGCTGTGTCAGGAGACGTGCAAGGGGTTGTGTGAGCAGTGTGGGGTGAATCTCAACGGTGAGACATGCCCCTGCCGCCCTCTGTGGACAGACCGCCGTCTCGCCGTCCTGGCTCCCTTACGCCTGCCCACGCAGAGGTCGTCTTCTCAGAAGACAGCAAAAGCCCACTCGTAGTTTGTATTTGTATATTAAGGAAGAAGCTATGGCTGTACCAAAACGTAAAACGTCAAAGTCAAAACGTAACCAACGTCGTTCTCACCACGCTCTTGTCGCCCCGCAGTGGTCAACCTGTGCCCAATGCGGAGACCCTGTGCTGCCGCACCGCATCTGTGGGGTCTGTGGCTATTACCGAGGGCGGCAAGTGATTACAATTGAAGAAGAGTAAGGTCGTCCGGCTTACGCGTGTGGTGAATCTGATGAAGCCGTATTGCGCGGAGGATGTCCAGGCCGCAGCAGCCGTCTGCGGCTACTACGGGCGTGACCTGCCCGGCGCCTCAACTGGATCGCCACCGCCAGCAGGAACTCTGATAAGAACGGCTGTGAGTGGCCGACTATGTATATCGCGCTAGATGCTATGGGGGGAGATCTTGCTCCCCAGGCCGTTGTGGCAGGGGCCGTCCAAGCCGCCCACGAGTACGGCGTCTCACTCCTCTTGGTTGGTGATCAAGAAAAGATCCGACAGGAGTTGAGCCGGAACGGGCAGCGAGAGTCCTCTCAGCTTGCCATCCAGCATGCGAGCGAAGTCATTGAGATGGGAGATTCTCCTGTCGCGGCCCTCCGGCGTAAACGTGACTCATCATTGCGTGTGGCCTTTACCCACGTCAAAGCGGGTAAGGCTGGCGCTGTCGTGAGTGCGGGGAATTCGGGCGCTGTCCTTGGTCTTGCGGTCACCATGCTGGGCTGCCTGCCCGACGTGGACCGCCCGGCTATTTTGACCGTTGTTCCGGCCTTAACCGGCCGCACCTGCTTGGTTGACGCCGGGGCCAATGTTGAGTGTAAACCTTTGCACTTGGTGCAATTCGCGATTATGGGCGAAGTCTACGCCCGAGTCGTGCGTGGCATTGAGAGTCCGAGTGTCGGGGTCCTGAGTAACGGCAAGGAAGAGTCGAAAGGGACAGAAACAACGCGTGCAGCCCACGCCGTCCTCGAAGGGCTCCCTCTCAACTATATCGGTTATATTGAAGGCCGAGATCTGAATAGCGGCGAGGTCGACGTCGTGGTCACCGACGGATTTACCGGTAATATAGCGCTCAAGACGATGGAAGGGTTTTATGACTTCACTCAAGGCCAGCTCCGTTCCCTCTTCTCGTCGAGCTGGCGCGGGAACCTCGCCTTCCTGCTGCTCAAGCGTTCGTTTGCCGATTTGCGGGCACGCATTGATTACGACGAAGTCGGAGGCGCGCCACTGCTGGGAACGGACGGAGTGACCATTATCGCGCATGGGTCGTCCTCACCCAAAGCGATCAAGAACGCTATTCGGGTTGCCCACGAATCGCTTCAGCGAGGAGTCAACCAGCACATCATAGAAAGCTTGCACGATTTACCAGACACGGAAGCGCTCATCGCTGGGGATGGCCGCAGGCGCAAAATATGGTCGCAACTGCGCCGGAAATTCCGCTATACAAAAGATGCCGGAGAAGAGTCTGGAGCAACCGTCAAGCCTGACAAGACCGGCTCAGTCAATCAGATCGACACAAGGAATGAGACGGATCCGCCGGGGACTGCCGAATGAGCCGTCCGCTGGCCTTTCTTTTCCCCGGGCAGGGGTCTCAGACTGTCGGTATGGGCCGGGCCTTGGTTGAGCGGTTCCCTGTGGCGGCTGAAGTGTTTGCCGAGGCTGATGCAGCACTGGGTTTCTCGTTGTCCAGGCTGTGTTTTGAGGGGCCGGAAGAAGACCTCGCCCTGACCCAAAACACCCAGCCGGCCATCGTCACAACTAGTGTTGCGGCCTGGCGTGTCTCGGTGCAGGAAGGTGATTTGCAGCCGGCCTGTGTTGCCGGCCATAGTTTGGGCGAGTATGCAGCCTTGGTCGCGGCTGGCGCGCTCGACTTCGCTGATGCGGTGCGTATCGTGCGAGAGCGTGGTCGCCTGATGCAGACGGCGGTGCCGCGAGGTGTAGGCGCAATGGCGGCACTGTTTGGCCTGTCTGAGCAGATTGTCGCAGAGGTGTGCGCTGAAGCGGCTCAAGGCGAAGTCGTCTCTCCGGCTAATCTCAATGGTGGCGGGCAAGTTGTGATAGCCGGTCATGCCGGAGCGGTTCAAAGAGCAGTGGTTGGTGCCAGGGACCGGGGGGCAAAACGAGCAGTCGAGCTTGCGGTCAGCGCGCCTTTCCATTGTGCGCTCATGGCACCAGCGGCCGAGGGGCTCGCGCGGGTCCTTGACTCGGTCGTCGTTCGCCCGCCGACGGTCGGCGTGATTGCGAATGTCACCGCAGAAGCCCACCGTGATGCCCGGCAGGTCAAAGACTTGCTGGTACGCCAAGTCACCGCTCCCGTCCGGTGGGAAGAGAGCATGCAGCGGGTGCGGGACCTCGGCTGTGCGGGGGCAGTGGAACTGGGAGCGGGGCGGGTGCTCAGTGGCTTGTTCAAACGCATTGATCGAAAATTCCGGTGCGTTTCAATCAGCGACCCCGACAGCTTGGCCATAAGCCTGGAGTCGTTGCACTAATGGGTTCAGACGCAGGCGGCTGTGCCTGTTTGGACGGACGCGTCGCCCTTGTGACCGGGGCCTCACGCGGTATTGGCCGCGCGGTCGCGGAACGCCTGGCCCGAGACGGTGCGACTGTGGTGATTAACTATGTCCGGAATCAAGCAGCCGCTGAGGACGTGCTCGCCGGTATTGAGGCCCAAGAGGGCCGGGCCGAAGTCTGTCAATTCGATATTGCAGACGGGGCTGCAGTCACAACAGCAACGCAAGCTATTCTTGAGCGTTGGGGAAAGATCGACATTCTGGTCAATAATGCTGGAATGTCGATTGATACGCTCCTTGTACGGCTCAAGGAAGACGAGTGGGAAACGGTACTCAATACGAATTTGACCGGTGTCTTTCGTTGTACGAAGGCGGTCACGCGCTCCATGATGAAGCAGCGCTTTGGGCGTATCATTAATATGGCGTCAGTTGTCGCCCAAACGGGTAATGCTGGACAGGCGGCTTATTCAGCCGCAAAAGCCGGCATCATTGGTTTTACCAAGACGATGGCGAAAGAGCTCGCCTCACGCTCGATTACGGTGAATGCCGTCGCCCCAGGGTTTATTGAGACCGATATGACAAGGTCCTTGCCAGAAGAGGCAAAAACAGGATATCTGAGCCATATTCCCGCTGGCCGTTGGGGAACGGTCGAGGAAGTTGCCGACACGGTCGCGTTCTTGGCGAACCCCCGAGCGGGCTATATCACTGGGCAGGTTATTAATGTAAATGGCGGCCTGTATATGTAACTGGAGTTGGTTCGGCCAACTCCTCAGATATCGCCGAGCGAAAAGAGAGAGGAGGTCCCGGCTATGGCAGCAACTTTGACCGAGGCACGCGTCAAGGAACTTATCTGTGAAGAATTGGGAGCGAGTGAGGAAGAGGTTAAGCTGGCTTCTTCGTCTATCAAACTCCTTACCGAAGAGATTAGCGAAGATGTTCGTTCGCCCGAGAGACGCGTCAAAGAACTTATCTGTGAGAACTTAGGAGCGAGTGAGGAAGAGGTTAAGCTGGATTCTTCGTTTATCGAAGATCTTGGCGCAGACTCTCTGGATATTGTCGAACTCGTGATGGCGCTGGAAGAAGAGTACGATACCGAAATCTCTGACGAACAGGCGGAAAAGATTCGGACGGTCCAGAACGTCATCGATCATATCAATGAACACAAGATCAATGACCCCAAGTTCAATGATAATCTTATCGCCCGCAGTATCAGGCGCTTCATCCAAAAGGAGAAACCCAAGATCGAAAGCCACCAATAGCCTGCCGTACACGGGCTCAGGAGTGTCCGGACCGAAAGAATCGCAGCGGTCTCTCTTCGGAGCCCTGCGATTTTTCTATGTCTGTGAGGCGTGATGAGGGCGGGAACAGTTCGACCCTGAGGGGTGCTGGAGGGATAAGGAGCGCTGGTATGATAAGTGATCTGGCCCATCAAGACCCCGATGTCTACGCCGCTATTCAAAAGGAGACGCAACGCCAGGAGTACAATCTTGAGCTCATCGCGTCAGAGAATGTGGTGAGTGAGGCTGTGCTGGAGGCGCAGGGGTCGGTACTCACGAATAAGTATGCAGAAGGCTATCCCCGGAAGCGCTACTACGGTGGCTGCGAGTATGTGGATGTGGTCGAACAGCTCGCCATTGACCGAGCCCAGGCGTTATTTGGTGCCGAGCATGTCAATGTCCAGCCGCACTCCGGTGCCCAGGCCAATATGGCGGCGTATTTCTCTCAGCTCCAACCAGGAGATACCATCCTGAGCATGAACCTGTCGCACGGTGGACATCTCACCCACGGCAGTCCGGTCAATTTCTCCGGGAAATTCTTTCGGGTCATACCGTATGGCGTCCGAGAGGATACTCAACTCATTGACTACGCTGAGATTGCTGCACTGGCTCGTCAACATCGGCCCAAGATGATTGTGGCTGGACACAGTGCCTATCCACGCCAGATTGACGCTGCGCCCTTTCGACATATTGCCGATGAGGTAGGGGCCCTGTTGATGGTCGATATGGCCCACTTTGCCGGGCTGGTTGCTGCTGGGCTGCATCCCTCCCCTGTGCCGTATGCCGATCTTGTGACGACGACGACGCATAAGACGCTTCGAGGACCACGCGGTGGGATGATTCTGTGCCGCCAGGACTTGGCCAAAAGCGTGGATTCGTCCGTCTTCCCTGGCAACCAGGGTGGGCCGCTTATGCATGTGATTGCGGCCAAGGCCGTAGCCCTGAAGGAAGCGGCCACGCCAGAGTTTCGCGCCTATCAGCAGCAGATTATCACCAACGCGAAAGCCCTGGCTGACAGCCTCACGCGGCGTGGGTTTTGCCTTGTCTCGGGCGGCACGGATAACCATCTGATGCTGCTTGATCTGCGCGAGACCGAGCTGACAGGCAAAGTCGCTCAGGAAACCTTGGATCAGGCTCGGATTACGGTCAATAAAAATGCGGTCCCCTTTGATACGCGTACTCCCTTTGTGACAAGTGGGGTTCGTATCGGCACTCCGGCGGTGACGAGTCGGGGTATGAAAGAGGCCGAGATGGATCACATTGCCGCCCTCATTGCCCGCGCTCTGCAGCGGGTTGGCGATGCGCCGGGATTGGCGGCCATTGGTGAAGAGGTCCGTGCGCTGTGCCAGCAGTTCCCCGTCTATGAACACCGCATTGCGCGGGCCGCATAAGCTGAAACGAGACAAAGAGGAGGGCAGGAGTCGTGCGGTGAGCTCTTGAGCGTCGCTCCCTCCTGCATCATATGAAGTGTCCCTTTTGTTCTCACCTGGAAAGTCGCGTCATTGACTCGCGTTTGAGCCGGGACGGTGATGTCACCCGTCGGCGGCGTGAGTGTGAGGAATGTGAGCGACGTTTTACGACCTATGAACGGGTTGAAGAAATTCTCCCTCTGGTCGTAAAGAAGGATGGGCGGCGGGAGACGTATGACCGGATGAAAATTATCACTGGTCTCAAAAAGGCGTGTGAAAAACGTCCGATCAGCATTGAGATCATAGAAAATATTGCGGATCACATAGAGCGGACACTCCAGGGACGAGGCGAGAAAGAAATATCGGGCGCCGTTATTGGTGAAGAAGTCATGCGCCGCTTGTATGATCTGGACAAGGTTGCGTATGTCCGGTTTTCTTCCGTGTATCGCTCTTTTCAAGATATTGATGAGTTCATGTCCGAGCTCAAGGACTTAATTCGGGAACGCAGTACGGACGATGACAAACGGTCGCGAGGCGCGAAGCAGGAAAAGACAAGATCATGAACACTGATGAAGTGTTTATGCAGCGCGCGGTGGACTTAGCCACGCGGGCGCAGGGGCGTACGAGTCCGAATCCCATCGTTGGTGCCGTTATTGTCCGCGGCCGTCGTATTATTGGCGAGGGGTATCACCGTCGGGCGGGACTGCCGCACGCTGAGATTGAAGCGCTGCGCAAAGCAACCCACGCGGTCCGTGGTACGACGGTCTACGTCAATCTGGAACCGTGCTCGCACTACGGCAGAACTCCCCCCTGTGCAAATGCCCTGATTGAGGCCGGCGTCGCGCGAGTGGTTGTTGGCATGACCGATCCGAACCCCTGTGTCCGTGGACGCGGTATTCGGCGCCTGCGTCGTGCTGGAATTGCGGTTACGACCGGTGTGCTCAAAGCGGTCTGCCAGCGCGCAAACGAAGATTTTGCGGTTGCGATTCAAACCGGACGGCCCTTTGTCACCTTAAAATTGGCCGCTTCCCTCGACGGACGGATCGCTACCGCGAGTGGAGATGCCCGCTGGATTAGTGGGGATACGTCACGCCGCACAGTCCATGAGTTGCGCAACCATGTGGACGCAATACTGGTTGGAGCAGAAACGGTCAAAGCCGATGATCCCCAGTTGACGTGTCGAATCCGTGGGGGGCGAGATCCCCTGCGCGTCATTCTTGACGGACGGCTCAGGATCAGCCCACAGGCTCAAGTGTGTTGTCTCTCTTCCAAAGCCGCGACTGTGATTGCAACGACACGCCGCGCCGCCCAACTCCGTGGGGCCGCCTTTGAGCAGCGCGGCGTTGAGGTCTTGGCCTTTCCCGGGAAGGGGGGGAAGATTTTGCTCCGACCGGTGCTCGAAACACTGGCTCAGCGCGGTGCGAAGCACGTCCTGATTGAGGGGGGCGGACAGATTGCGGCGGCAGCCTTGCGCGAAGGACTGGTGAATAAGCTCTTATTTTTTTATGGCGCCGTCCTGCTCGGCGGCGATGGGCGGGCCATGCTCGCTCCGTTAGGGGTTGGGCGGGTTGCCGAGGGAATAAAACTCCATACAATGCGGGTAGATCGAATTGGGCAGGATATGGTGGTATCAGGATACATTCGGACATAAGGAGTAGCTATGTCAATCGCGTTATCACCAGTAGAAGAGGCGCTCCAACAGCTCAGCCAAGGAAAGATGGTTGTCTTGGTTGAAAACGACACTAGTGAAGGAGAAGCCGACCTGTGTCTGGCTGCTGATTCGACCACACCGGCTGGAGTCAACTTCATGGCAACCCATGGCCGTGGGTTGATTTGTTTGGCTCTGACAGAAGAGAAAATACGCGAGCTCGGGATTCCTATGCTCGGGCATGGACACGAAGGGAGTCGCCCCCGGGTCTTTGGTGCCTCGATTGAAGCCCGCCGTGGCGTCACAACTGGGATATCAGCCTACGACCGCGCGGTGACCATCACGACTGCGGTACGGGATGACGCTCGCCCGGCTGACCTCGTTATGCCAGGCCATGTCTTCCCGCTCTTTGCTCACCGGGGTGGCGTGTTGGCTTGGCGTGGTTTATCTGAAGCCAGTATTGATCTGGTCCGACTGGCCGGCGTCAAGCCGGCGGCCACCTTATGCACAATTCTGCGCGACGATGGAGAGCTTGCCCAGGGCCAAGAGGTCGAAGCCTTTGCGCGCGAGCACGCCCTCCCGATTGTGAGCATAGCCAGCCTGACAACCTATCGTTTACGGACAGAATCCGTCATTCACCGGGTGGGTGAGGGGGAAATCACGAGTCCGTTTGGCGGGAAATTTTTAGCCATCGTCTATCGAACCGAAGTCGATAGCCATGAACATATTGCCCTGGTCAAAGGGGAGATTGCTATCCCGGAGCCGATCTCTGTCCGGATTCATTCGCAATGTTTAACCGGTGATGTGTTTGGTTCCGAACGCTGTGATTGTGGCGAACAGCTCACGTATGCCATGGAGTATATTGCCGAGAAAGGCCGTGGTGTCGTTATCTATTTGCAGCAAGAGGGCCGCGGGATTGGTCTGGCCAATAAGATCCGTGCCTATGCACTCCAGGATAAAGGGCTGGACACGGTTGAAGCCAACCTCCATCTTGGATTTGAGGAGGATCTCCGAGATTATGGCATTGGGGCCCAGATTCTCCGTGATTTGCGTGTTTCGCAGGTGCGTTTGCTGACGAATAATCCGCAGAAAATTAGTGGGCTCGAAGAATACGGGGTGAAGGTCATTGAACGACAACCCATTGAGATGCCGCCCCACAAGGGTAATATTCACTATCTCCAGGCCAAGAAAGACAAACTGGGGCATTTATTCTCTGAGCTCAAACCGTTGCTCTAATCGCGTCAATTGGATGAACCATTGCTTGAATAGGGGAATATATGGCCCGGATCATTACTGGCAAGCTTGATGCCACGGGGATGCGGTTCGGCGTCGTCGTGTCGCAGTTCAATAGTTTGATCACCGAGCGGTTACAGGCTGGCGTGATTGATGCCTTCTGCCGCCATGGCGCGCGGGACGAAGACATTGATGTGGTGTTGGTGCCTGGGGCGTTTGACATCCCCCTGTTTGCGAAGCAGATGGCAACCAGCGGGCGCTACAAGGCCGTGGTGTGTGTTGGGGCGATCATCAAAGGCGAGACGCCCCACTTCGATTATATTGCCGCTGCCATGACCCAGGGCATTAAAGAAATCATGCTCTCCTCCGGCGTGCCCGTCACATTTGGGGTGTTGACCACGGACTCGGTTGAGCAGGCGCTTGACCGGGCGGGAGCAAAACTTGGGAATAAGGGCTGGGAAGCCGCGCTGTCCGCTATTGAGATGGTCCACGCCCTCAGGGCGTTGCAGGACATCGAGTAAGTATTGTATGGGAGCCCGCGGAACCCGACGCCAGAAGCGTGAGTATGCCCTCCAAATCTTGTACCAGATTGATGTCAGCGGGGTGACCCCGCGGCAGGCGCTCGCGCTATTCGAGCAGTGCTTTGCCCAAGCAACCGAGGTCCGGGGGTTTACCGCAGATTTGGTGAACGGGACATGGAGCGAGCGGCGGCAGCTTGACAGTATGATAGCCGATGCCGCCGAACACTGGCGGATCGGTCGTTTGCCCAAGGTTGATTTGAATCTTTTACGCCTCGGCGCGTATGAATTGGGAGCCTACCCCGACTTATCTGCGGGGGTAACGATTAACGAAGCAATTGAAATTGCTCGCCGCTATTGCAGTGATGATGCGCCGACCTTTGTCAATGGTGTGCTCGATCGGATAGCAGGTGTTGTTGGGAAGAAAGCACAGCCGCATGAGTCTCTCGAATAAGCCGTCCAACGGAGCCGCGCCGGAAACGCCCGCAGGCGGCAAAGTGCGCTATCAGCCCAGCGTCATCGAGCCCAAATGGCAGCGTTATTGGCTGGAGCACAAGACTTTTCGTGCTGAGATCGATCGGCACAAGCAAAAATACTACATCCTGGATATGTTCCCATATCCGAGTGCCGCCGGCCTGCACGTCGGACACCCTGAAGGCTATACCGCAACCGATATCCTGGCCCGCTATAAGCGCATGCGGGGATATAATGTCCTGCATCCCATGGGCTGGGATGCGTTCGGACTGCCGGCGGAACAATATGCGATTGAGACGGGCACGCATCCGCGTGAAACAACGGCCCGCAATATCGATACCTTTCGGCGTCAAATCCAAGCCCTGGGCTTTTCCTACGATTGGGACCGGGAGATTGCTACTTGTGCGCCTGATTACTATCGCTGGACGCAATGGATTTTCCTCAAACTCTATGAGCGCGGTCTGGCCTATATGGCAGAGGTAGCGGTCAATTGGTGTCCGGCCCTGGGCACGGTACTGGCCAATGAAGAAGTGATAGACGGCAAGAGTGAGCGCGGCGGACACGAGGTCATCCGCAAGCCCATGCGGCAGTGGATGCTGCGGATTACGGCCTATGCGGAACGGCTGTTAGCCGGACTCGACGACCTGGATTGGCCGGAAAATGTCAAGGAAATGCAGCGCAACTGGATCGGGCGGAGTGAGGGCGCCCGTATTCGTTTCCGGCTGTGTCACGGCGATGGTACTGCGTTTGCGGAAGAGGATGCCTTTTTCGATGTCTTTACCACGCGCCCGGATACGCTGTTTGGCGCGACCTATTGTGTCCTGGCCCCGGAACATCCCTTGGTTGAGCGTATCACCACCCCGAAAAATCGGGACGCGGTTGCGGCGTATACACAAGAGGCGCTACGCAAGTCCGACCTGGCCCGCACGGAATTGGTGAAAGAAAAGACCGGGGTCAACACGGGCGGCTATGCATTGAACCCCGTTAATGGCGAGCCGATTCCGATTTGGGTCGCCGACTATGTCCTGTTCACCTATGGAACCGGGGCGATTATGGCTGTGCCGGGCGGAGACGAGCGAGACTGGGCTTTTGCCCGCCAGTTTGACATCCCGATTGTTGAAGTGGTCCAGGGTGGGGATATCGAAACCGGAGCCTATACCGGAGACGGACCCCATGTGAACTCGGGCTTTTTGGATGGTCTCGACGTAGCCGCAGCCAAGAAAAAGATGCAGGCCTGGCTGGAGGAAAACGGACACGGCGAAGGCACGGTGAACTATAAGCTGCGGGACTGGCTGTTCAGTCGCCAGCGGTATTGGGGCGAGCCGTTTCCGATTCTCCATATAGACGGACAACCTCAGCCGCTTGCGCCACATGACCTGCCCGTACTCCTACCCGAAGTCGAGAGTTTTCGACCAACCGGAACCGGCGAGCCGCCGCTGGCCGCGGCTCGGGGGTGGGTGGAGACGACCGAACCGGCATCGGGTCAGCCGGCGTTACGGGAAACAAACACTATGCCCCAGTGGGCCGGGAGCTGCTGGTACTTTTTGCGTTTCCTGGACCCGCAGAATGCGGACAAGCCGTGGGACGCGGACCCGGAGCAATACTGGATGCCGGTGGATTTATATGTAGGGGGAGTGGAGCATGCCGTGCTGCACTTGTTGTATGCCCGTTTTTGGCACCATGTCCTGTATGACTGTGGCCTTGTATCCACCCCTGAACCGTTCCAGCGCTTGGTCAATCAAGGTATGATCCTGGGCTTCAGTTATCGGTACTACCAAGACGAGCAGGGTCATCGCTATGCGGCGCACGCCGTTGAGAAGATCACTCGAGACGGCAGCGAGGGGGCCGAGTACTCGCTCAAGGCGGACCCGACGAAACACCTCAGTGTGGAGTATGTGCCGGTAGACCAAGTGGTGTGGCGAGACGACAAGCCCTATCACCCGGATGATACGGACCTGGAACTGGAGCCCCAAACCGACAAAATGTCGAAATCGCGGGGCAATGTCGTGAATCCTGATGTCGTGATTGCGGAGTATGGGGCCGATGCGTTGCGCTGCTATGAGATGTTTATGGGGCCGCTGGAACAGGTCAAGCCATGGAATACGCGCTCCGTTGCCGGGGTGTATCGTTTCCTGCACCGGGCCTGGGCGTTGATTGTCGCCGACACCGGCAGCCTGCGCTCGGACATTGCCGACATGGAACCGCAGCCCGACGCAGCGCTCACCCGCCTCTTTCATAAAACGGTGAAAAAGGTCAGGGAAGACATCGAAGGTATGCGCTTCCACACCGCGCTGAGCGCCCTGATGGTGTTTGTGAACGACGCGCAAAAGGCGGCTCGCCTGCCGCGGGTGCTGGCTGAGGGCTTTGTGCTGTTGCTCGCTCCCTTTGCGCCCCATCTGGGCGAAGAATTGTGGCAGCGTCTTGGGCACGCGGATACCCTGACATACGAAACCTGGCCGGCGTACGACCCGGAGCTCACTCAGGATGATACGGTCACCATCGCGGTACAGGTCAACGGAAAATTCCGGGCGACCATCGAACTTGCCGCTGACGCGGATAAAGAAGCGACCTTAGGCGCGGCTCGAAACCAAGACAAAGTGGCCGCATATTTAGCCGGCAAGACCATCCGGCGCGAAATCGTTGTGCCGGGGCGACTGGTGAACTTCGTTATCGCCTAGCGTCTTGTTGAAGACTTCCCGGCGCAGGTCTTTCATGAAGAAAGTGTGTTCCATTTTGATCGCCGTGTGTGCCTGCCTGTGGAGCGCGTGTGGCTATCATTTTTCTGGGGTCACCTCCTTGCCGCAGGGCATCGACAGTGTGAGCTTTGCTGAATTCTCCAATCATACGCTTGAGACCGGTGTGGAAAAGGAACTCCAGTGGGCCATTGAGCGAGAGTTTCGGACGCATAGGAATATTCGGATAACCGACATTGGCGAAGGTGTGGTCTCCGTCCAACTCCAGAGGTTAGACCTGCGTCCGTTTTCATTTGACCGCCGCGCTCAGGTCCTTGAGTACGAAATGGTGCTTGCCCTCGATATCCAGCTCACCGACCGAGGGAGCGGGAAAGTCCTGTGGCAGGCAAACGATCTGCGGGTGACGGAATATTACAGCGCTATTCCCCAGGTCTTGGTGACGACCTCGCCTGAATTTCTGCAGGGAACGCTCGACCCTGGAGACCTGCCTGGCCTCACGGACGTGCAGTTCTCGGAGACGCAACGCCGCCTCACCATTACGCGCCTCTTTGCAGCGGCAGCACGTGAAGTCTATTTTCGCTTGGGCGACAATTTCTAACTGTTTTTACTCTACCTCTGTATTGGTGGAGTTGCTGTTCCGCGTCCACGGATGAGGATTCCGATTCAGGGCGGCCCTGCTCCCCTCTCGGGAGGGGTGGCCGTAGGCCGGGGTGGGTCTCCCCCCAGGTACGCCCATATTTGAGAGATAAGAGCTGAGCAGCGGTCAAGTGAGCTTGACTCATACATGCCGATTGTTACCATCTCGCATTTCCAGCAGTCGGTCCTTTTCCCGAGAGAGGAAATATCACATGCCCCGCAACGACCAAGTCATGCGCCAGTTGGTGCTGTTGCAGAAGTTAGACGGCTCCCGAGGAGCGACGCTACAAGAGTTGGCCGCATCCCTGCCTGAAGATTTATCGCGCCATCCGCGGACTATTCGGCGCGACCTCGAAGCTCTGGAACTCCGTTTTCCTCTGGTCATAGAGCAGAGAAACGGTCAAACGCGCTGGCGTCTCATGGACGGCTATCGCACGGCGCTTCCCCTGACGCTATCGGCAACGGAACTCATGGCTCTGGTCTTCAGCCGAGATTTGCTGAAACCCCTGGAGGGGACTGAAATCAAGGCATCTCTGGACTCGGCCCTCAACAAGGCTGCGGCAGCGCTGCCGACTGACGGGGTGCGGCACCCTGAGCAGCCCCAGGGACATTTTTCTGTTGGGCTGGGCTCTCACAAGAACTACCGTCAACATCGACGTACCATAGACCAACTCTCATATCCCCTCTCCCCCTGGGAGAGGGTTAGGGTGAGGGAGAAAGGAACGCAGCGTATGCCCTCGATTGATTTAGCGTTTCGCCTGACTGGATCAGCCGTTCCGGTTGACCACGGCTATGCGTTGTACGCCGCGCTAGGCCGGATGCTGCTCTCAACCTTCAGCAAAATATCCGCCTCTTAAATAGAAGGACCATTTTTATGGATGATTTCTCACCGTCTGATCTCAAAACCATTCTCCACTCAAAACGTGCCAATATGTACTACCTTCAACACTGTCGGGTATTGGTTAATGGCGGCCGAGTGGAATACGTAACCGATCAGGGTAAACAGTCGCTCTACTGGAATATTCCAATCGCCAATACGACATCTTTGCTTTTGGGGACGGGCACCTCAATAACACAAGCAGCTATGCGCGAATTAGCCAAGGCTGGAGTATTGGTCGGGTTTTGCGGCGGTGGAGGCGCACCGCTGTTTGCGGCAAACGAAGTCGAAGTAGAAGTAGAAGTGTCTTGGCTTAGTCCACAGAGTGAGTATCGGCCTACGGAGTATTTACAGCACTGGGTCAGCTTCTGGTTTGACGAAGGCAGCCGTGTTGCCGCTGCGAAAGCGTTTCAACGCGTGCGCTTTGAACAGATTAGAAAACACTGGTTTGACTCAACAATGCAACGGGAAAGCGCATTTGGTCTCAGCGCCGCTGATCTCATTGCGATTCTTGATACGACACAAAAATCGCTGGAATCGTGTCAAACAACCAATGCCATTCTTTCGCTGGAGGCCCAGATTACAAAGCGCCTGTACAGACTCGCGGTCAATGCTGTTGGCTATGGAGAGTTCGTCCGCGCAAAACGTGGCTCAGGCTCCGATCTGGCCAATCGATATCTTGACCATGGGAATTATCTCGCTTACGGATTAGCGGCCACCGCGGCTTGGGTACTTGGCTTACCTCATGGTCTCGCTGTACTGCACGGAAAAACCAGGCGTGGAGGGCTGGTTTTTGATATTGCCGATCTGGTGAAGGACGCTCTGGTCCTCCCGCAATCCTTCATTTCTGCAATGGCCGGTCAAGATGAACAAGAATTTCGCCAAGCCTGCATCCAACGATTCAACCAAGCCGAAGCGTTAGACACCATGATAGACTCAATCAAGTCTGCTGCCATTGAGTTCAGTAAAGTGCCGAAGCCATGAATATATTACTGATCTCTCAGTGCAATAAAAAAGCCTTGGTCGAAACGAGACGTGTTCTGGACCAATTTGCAGAACGCAAGGGTGAGCGTACCTGGCAAACAGCGATCACGCTGCAAGGTTTGCAGACACTCCGCAAAATGTTGAAAAAGTCAGCGCGGAGGAATACCGCCGTGGCCTGCCACAGAATCGGCGGGAAGAATTATAGTGAATTGCTGTGGGTTGTGGGCAACACCAATAGGTTCAATACCGAAGGCACCATACCAACCAATTTCACCAGTCGGGACGTACTGAAGACGGATGATGAGAACCAATGGCACACGGCAGAAGACATCGCCTTGCTTGCCGCGCTTGCCGCGCTGTTTCACGATTTTGGTAAAGCAAATGCGCTGTTCCAGAAAAAGCTGAAAGAACACAGAAACCTCTCGGAACCTTATCGTCACGAATGGGTGAGTTTAAGAATGTTCCAGTCTTTTGTTCGTGAAGATATGGACGAACAATGGCTGAGTCGATTGACCAAAGTTTCGAGTGAAGATGACGCACCCCTTTTGCAGTATCTCGAAACAATACAAGACCATCCAGACACGTTTCGTGCCCAACCATTCACCGCCATGCCTCGCCTCGCTCAGGCTGTAGGCTGGCTCATCCTCACCCATCATAAATTACCCCGCTCGGTCGATCCTGTAGTAAACCTCAAGTGGATTTCCAACTTTCTGCACCAATCACTGTTGCCGAATTGGAATTCACCCCAAATCGCGACATATAAAGGCCACGATCTGACGGCTGCCATGAGAAAGGAATTACACCAAGTCTGGCACTTCCCGGCAGGTACTCCATTTAGAAGCGACACGTGGTGCTCAAAAGCGCAGCGGATAGCTCGACGGCTGCTTGGCCGTCAGAGTATTTTTGTGCGTGACTGGCTTGATGACAGCTTCAGCATACATGTTTCGCGCATGGCGCTGATGCTGGCCGACCACCATTATTCGTCTTGTCCCAGCACCCCTGCCTATGGCGATGCCCGTTATACAGCGTATGCAAACACCGACAGAAAAACACGTCAATTAAAACAACAACTCGATGAACACCTGGTAGGCGTCTACAAACATAGTTTGTGGCTTGTGCGCACCCTCCCAGGGCTGAGGAACACCCTGCCGGCAATCGGGCGGCATTCTGCCTTCAAGAGACGCACGCGGGACGGACGATTTCTCTGGCAGAACAAGGCCTATGACCTGGCCTATTCCCTGAAGGACCAGGCTCAGGCAGGCGGTTTTTTTGGGGTCAACATGGCGTCAACCGGTTGTGGCAAGACTTTCGCCAACGCGCGAATCATGTACGCCCTGGCTAATGAAAAACGCGGCTGTCGGTTTAGTGTTGCGTTGGGTTTACGAACCCTGACGCTACAGACCGGCGACGCCTTCCGGCAGATATTGAATTTGGACGAAGACGATATGGCAGTTCTGATCGGTTCCGCTGCGGTCCGTAAACTCCATGAAGAGAAAAAGAAAGATGAAGATAATTTCAGCGGCTCAGAATCTGCTGATCCACTATTGGATACGGACTATCACGTGAGATATGAGGGGGCGCTTGCTGATAGTGCCCTCAGACGCTGGTTAGAAGCCTCACCAAAACTCAACAGCATGGTCAGTGCGCCTATACTGGTCAGCACCATAGATCATCTCATGCCGGCGACGGAAGGCACTCGCGGCGGCAGGCAGATTGCCCCTATGCTCCGCCTGCTTACCTCAGACCTTGTGTTGGATGAGCCGGATGAATTTGGGCTGGCGGATGTGCCGGCGCTGACCCGCC
This sequence comes from Binatia bacterium, assembly GCA_963664395.2. Lineage (GTDB taxonomy): Bacteria > Desulfobacterota > Binatia > Bin18 > Bin18 > Bin18. The sequence goes on from OY761159.2 coordinate 3,500,402, forward strand.
TAGTGTATTGGGCTGGAATGCTGGGCAGCAAAGTCGTTCTGTCTTCCGCAACTCTGGCGCCCGCTCTCGTTGAAGGACTCTTCAAGTCGTATAGCGCCGGGCGGAATGCCTATAACAACAGTTGCGGGGACCCCCATCATCAGCCGCCTGTCTGCTGTGCCTGGTTTGATGAGACGAAGGCCGAGCACGCAACAATTGCCAATGCGGAAGATTTTTGTCAGCAGCACTCCGTCTTCACAGATAAACGTGCGGCTAGACTGGCGAACCTCCCTCCAAAACGAAAAGCCGAATTGTTGCCGCTGCCTGGCCAGACACAGAGCGCTCATGATGCGATAGCCACCTTCGGTGAGGCCATATCTGAAGGCATGCGGCAACTACATCAGCAACACTATCAGGAGAATCGGGAGAACAATAAAAAGGTCAGCATCGGCTTGGTACGTATGGCCAACATCAGGCCACTCGTTGCAGTGGCGAAGTACCTGCTTCAATCGTCACCCCCGACTGATACGACTGTCCACTACTGCATTTACCACAGCCGGTTTCCACTGATTGTTCGTTCTGAAACCGAAGGTATTCTCGATGCGGTACTGAACAGAAAAGACCCGAAGAATATCTGGCAATTCCCCACCATCAAAAACGCGCTCAAGAGCACCGATACCACACACCATATATTTGTCGTGTTAGCCTCGCCCGTAGCCGAAGTAGGACGCGACCACGATTACGATTGGGCCATAGCCGAACCAAGCTCCATGCGCTCAATAGTGCAACTGTCCGGGCGTGTTCTGCGTCATAGAGATACGCTGCCGGGAAAGCCGAACGTGCTCCTGCTGGAAAAGAACTACAGAGGCATGACAGGCAAACGGCCTGCTTTTTGTCGTCCCGGTTTCGAGCATAAAGACAGGCCGCTTCAAACACGGAAATTGTCAAACAATTTACTCCCCGAGCAATATCGCGTGATCGACGCACGGCCCTGCCTCGTTCCGAGACCCCCCCTCCTTCCTACTCAAAACCTGGCTGATATGGAGCACAGAGAAATTTCTTTAACTTTCGACGACCCTGAAGATCCGCGTACCCCTCACGCCTTACAATGGCTCAAGCCCCATGCCACGCTGACCGGCGAGCTACAGCAACGCACCCCGTTTCGGCTATCGCTCAAAGAAGACGACTATTTTCTACAGCTTGAGGAAGATGATGAAGAATTTACCGTTATGAAGTGGCATGAAACGGGCGAAGCAAAAGAATGCAACGAGATAGAATCCATCCCGCTTGAACTGAAGTCCGGGAATACAATCTGGGGGCACGTCAGTTATACGGACGCCATGAATCGTCTGGCACAGCGGGAAGATATTGAGATGGAAGAACTCAGCCGTATCTACGGAGTCTTTTCACTGCCACAGAATAAACGGACCGGCCGGCCTTGGTGCTATACCCCGGAACTCGGTTTCTATAAACCGCTGACGGACTGAAACCGGTATGTTCACCGCCGGACGGACCGCTAAGAAAGGATTTTATGGACGGACTTGCCACACACATTCTGGAATATATCCAGGAGCGTAGAGATGAGAAACTGAAAAAAGAAAAGGACGCTGCCAAGCAACTGGAAATTACAGCTAAGCACGAGCCTGAAACCTGGCTGAGCGATGCGGCCCGGCGAGCAAAACATCTCACCCTTGCCACTCATTCTCCTAAATATGTTCACCCGGACGCTAATGGCACCAGCATCAACTCTATGAGTTCGGACAAAGTCGGTGACGGATACATCTCCACGCAGAGCGTGTCGGAGATTCCATACGACGTGGTTGGGACCGCCGCTGCACAGGCTGTCGGGAATTTCCTCTTGCTTGAGCACGAAGGGCAAATCCTGATTGACACCTTACGGCGGGGCGAGAATGCGCCGCTCCTCGCAATTGCACCCGATGCGGATACGGCCCAAGAGTGGGCGGATGGGTTTTTGTCAGTGCTGGCGTCGTCGGAGCCGAGCGCTCACAAGTTTTCAAAGCAGTGTTATTGGCCGGTGAAAATCGATGAATACCATATCCTCATTCCTCTCTACGCCACCTCACTGGCGCACACGCTCCACTCTACTATTCAACACGCACGATTCTCCGACGAAGCCAAAGCAACCCGTGAACTTCGTCGAAAGGAAGAGTATTCCGAGCAGGAAGATATCCGTTATCTGGACATTGCCGTTCAGGGCTTTGGCGGAACGAAACCCCAAAACATCAGCCAACTGAACAGTCAGCGTGGCGGCAAAGCCTATCTTGTTTCGTGCGAACCGCCGGATTGGCAACAGCAGGCCACCCCACCCCTGCACATCAGTTCCATTTTTCACCAGCGCTTTGAACGCAGTTTGTATCGTGAACACATTCAGCCGTTACACGATTTTCTCCAGCGCGTCGCCGACAAGCCCAATAATGACAGAATCAAAAAACAACGCGCCCAACGTCTGGATGAAATTGTCTACGAGATTTTGAATCTGGCCGCGTTTATCCAGAACTTACCGCCTGGGTGGAGTAAGGACCCTGCCTGCCAGTTGAAACATGAGGAACAATTCTGGCTCGATCCTGGTAGGTCCGAGACGGATGAGGAGTTCCGGGCTCAGCGGGACGCAACGGACTGGCCGGTCCAGGTCGCGCAGAACTTCGCCATCTGGCTCAGTCAAAAACTTGAGAGCGACACGCTTGCCTTCGGCGCGATCGAACAGCGTGAATTGCGATCTCTTCTGGAACCTGAACTACGGCACAATTTTATGACAGCGGAGGAGGAAGGACTGTAATGGATTTTGTGATTATATTACGAAACCTGAAGGTCCACGGAGCCAATGCCATTACCGGCTTTACCTGGGGTTTTCCGGCGATCACTCACTTTCTGGGTTATACGCATGCCTTACAACGAAAGTTGCCGGAAAAGTTCGACCTCAGTTTTGACGGCTGCGGCCTCGTTTGCCACACACACCAAGTGCATGCGCATAAACCCTCTCCCTATGCTGACTCTCGTTTTGCGTTGAGTAGAAATCCGCTCGACAAGAGCGGTAAGTCCGCTTCATTTGTCGAAGAGGGCAAGATGAATATGGAAGTCACGCTTCTCATATCGGTTACGGAAAATTCTCAGGTTGATGTAGAGGGAAGAGAAGAACTCATTGGCTTTTTGTCACAGCAATCGGCAAGGCAGCGCTTGGCCGGTGGCCTTATTACGAACGCGCCAACCGTTGAGATTGCGGATGTCCAGGACGAGAAGCACAGCAAGAGATTGCTCCGCAGCCTGTTGCCGGGTTTTACGCTGGTGAGTCGTCACGATGTATTGCTTGCCGAGCAGGACCGACAACGGAAGGCCAACACACCGGAGCCGGAATTGGCGGCTTGGTTGTCGTTTTCTTCCCTGCGGTATGCCGCCGATCAGGACAAAACAAAGGATGGGAAGACTCCGTGGCGATTACAGGAAAAATCCTACAAAGGCTGGGTCAAGCCAATCGCCATTGGCTACAAGCGCATTTCGCAGTTGTATGAACCCGGCGCAATCGCTAAAACACGCGATGCTTCTTCGCCGGCCTGTTTTGTTGAAAATCTTTATTCCATAGGGCAATGGCTCAGCCCGCACAGAATCAGAGAACTGAGCCACCTGTTCTGGCAGTATGAATACACCGAGTCAGGTGCATACGTATGCAGCAATAATTACCGACCCGCAATTGACTACATAGACTGAGAGATTGACGAGGAGGAGAGTGAATATGGCACAGTTAAAGACCGCATCAGTTTTGGCGTTCGAGCGTAAATTGGCGAATTCCGATGGCCTGATGTATTCGGGCAGTTGGGAGAATCGAGACAAGGTGGAGTCCTGGTCTCCGGTGACGCTCCACGAGAAATCAATACGCGGCACCATCTCAAATCGCCAGAAAAACGCTATTGCTTCAGACCCCTTGAAACTCGACAACGAAATCCAAAAGCCCAATTTGCAGACAGTCGATGTGGCCGTATTACCGTTCCAACATGACACGCTGAAAGTGTCGTTCACGCTACGGATATTAGCCGGGCTGGACCAGCCGTCAGCCTGTAACAGCCAGGACTATCAGGAGGCATTGGGTAAAACGATCAATACGTATATCGCCGAGCACGGTTTTGCCGAATTATCCAAACGCTACGCCACAAACATTGCCAATGGCCGCTTCCTGTGGCGGAACCGGGTGGGAGCCGAGGCGGTCAATGTCAGTGTGACCCGGTATCGAGACCGGGAACCGCTGGGCAAATGGCGCTTTGACAGTAACAGCATCTCCTTACGTAAATTCGACACGACGGACACACAGGTATCCGAGCTTGCAGCCGCCATTGAAGCCGGCCTGAAGGGAGACGAGTTTACGTTTTTGAAGATAGAAGGCTTTGCCCGTCTCGGCGAGGGACAGGAGGTGTTTCCCTCACAAGAACTCATTTTAGACGGACGCAACAACAGGGAGGGCAAGAAGAGTAAAACGCTCTACCAAGTCGGGGACATCGCCGGTCTTCATTCTCAAAAAATTGGCAACGCCCTGCGAACAATCGATACCTGGTATCCCGAAGCGGACCAATTCGGCCCCATATCGGTCGAACCTTTTGGCTCCGTCACCAATCGCGGGAAGGCATATCGCCAGCCCAAAGACAAGCTGGATTTCTACACACTTCTTGACGGTTGGGTATTAAGGGGAAAGACACCTGCGGTAGAGCAGCAACATTATGTTATGGCGGTGCTGGTTCGAGGCGGCGTGTTCGGAGAAAAATCAGAGTGAGTTGACACAATGGACCACCACGTTGATATCACAGTGCTTCCCGACCCGGAATTTCCAGAAACCACATTGATGAATGCACTTTTTGCCAAGTTGCACCGGGCGTTGGGCAAACACGGTCACGGCAAAATAGGGGTGAGTTTTCCAGACCACAGCAAGACGCTTGGGGCACGCCTCCGTCTGCATAGCAGCAAAGGAGCGCTTGAAGAGTTCATGCAAACGAGTTGGATCACTGGCATGACGGATTATTGTCATGTCGGTGATGTTCAACACGTGCCCCCTCTGACCTTATTTTGCACAGTCAGGCGAGTCCAAGCGAAAAGCGCCTCCAATAAACGGAAACGTTCGGTGGCAAAGGGCTGGTTGGATGAATCCGAAGCGCAGAAGCGTATTCCTGATTCTCAGCAGCGAACGCTTGATCTGCCCTACGCTCAACTACGCAGCTTATCGAATGGGAATATGATGCGCATTTATATTGAGCATGGTGAGCTGGTCCAACAATCGGTAGAAGGGCCATTTTCCGCCCATGGTCTCAGCAGCACTACTACCGTACCCTGGTTTTAACCCTTTTTTTCCAGGTATCCATAACATCTTGATTTACCTACAGATTTTTTAGGGGTTCGTATTAAGGTAAAATTACTGCGTTTTACCCGAACTCCTGAAAAATCAACAGCTTACGCGTATATTCCTACGGTTCACTGCCGGACAGGCAGCTAAGAAATAGCCCAACCGGGATACTGTGATCGGAACATCGTTCACTGCCGGACAGGCAGCTAAGAAAATTGGGGGGCACCAGTCCCGAGACGGTAAGTGTTCACTGCCGGACAGGCAGCTAAGAAAAGAACAAACGGACGGGCTAGACCAGCGGTTCACTGCCGGACAGGCAGCTAAGAAATAAGAGGGCAGCCTTGGAGCGCTAACCCGTTCACTGCCGGACAGGCAGCTAGTCGTTCACTGCCGGACAGGCAGCTAAGAAAAGCTAAGAAATCCATGGCCACGATACTGCCGGACAGGCAGCGAAAACAAACTGTTCACTGCCGGACAGGCAGCTAAGAAATACGTCAATGCAGGAACCCGCCGAACGAAGAGTTCACTGCCGGACAGGCAGCTAAGAAAACTACACGTCCGCCACGTCCTCCCCCGTCGTTCACTGCCGGACAGGCAGCTCCACCGTCCTAGGTTCACTGCCGGACAGGCAGCTAACGGCCTTCCAAGACGTCGTTCACTGCCGGACAGGCAGCTAAGAAAGAAGATGGCGCATACGTTGTCATTGAATGTTCACTGCCGGACAGGCAGCTAAGAAAAAAGCCGCGTTCCGATCGCATAGAGGAGATAGGTTCACTGCCGGACAGGCAGCTAAGAAAACCTACATGGACATCCTGAGGCCGACGGCACGGTGTTCACTGCCGGACAGGCAGCTAAGAAATTACATGTTGCGGGCACGGCATGCTTTTGAGTTGTTCACTGCCGGACAGGCAGCTAAGAAAACCAGAGCAATGCGCGTACATGGGCCGACCTCGTTCACTGCCGGACAGGCAGCTAAGAAATTAGCCTGGGCCGCTCTCGCTGGTATGGTATCGTTCACTGCCGGACAGGCAGCTAAGAAAAAGGGGTACGACCTGGGCCAAAAAGGCACCCAGTTCACTGCCGGACAGGCAGCGAAATCACCGAACGCTGCACCCGTTGCTGTCCCGCCGTTCACTGCCGGACAGGCAGCTAAGAAAATGCACACTGCCGGACAGGCAGCTAAGAAAATGAGCAACGCCGAGTCGCCTCCAGGTTCACTGCCGGACAGGCAGCTAAGGGTAGCGTTCACTGCCGGACAGGCAGCTAAGAAAAAGAGAGAAAGCTAATCTTTTTCTGTCGGAGGTTCACTGCCGGACAGGCAGCTAAGAAAATAAATATACAAGACTGCGCGGCAGCCGAACCGTTCACTGCCGGACAGGCAGCTAAGAAAAGCAGTACGACCTTGATCGAGAATAAAGCGACGTTCACTGCCGGACAGGCAGCTAAGAAATTGATACCCAGACGATATCCGGCCTTATTCGGGTTCACTGCCGTACAGGCAGCTAAGAAATACAACACCAACGTCGTTCATTACGACCGGAAGTTCACTGCCGTACAGGCAGCTAAGAAAAACGATGGGGGATGTGTCAGGGTTGAGGGGCTGTTCACTGCCGTACAGGCAGCTAAGAAATAATACGGCAGACCTGGAGAGCCAGGCATGACGTTCACTGCCGTACAGGCAGCTAAGAAAAAGAGAGAAAGCTCTATCTTTTTCTGTCGGAGGTTCACTGCCGTACAGGCAGCTAAGAAAAAGAACGGCCCCCACGGGTAGGACGGCCTGTAGTTCACTGCCGGACAGGCAGCTAAGAAATTACTGACAAAACTTCTCCATCAAGAAGGGCATCGTCTCCATGTTCACGCATGTGGCGAAATGCGTCATCCCAGCGGCTCCGGGGCTGTCTGGCCGGACGCCAATTCTAAGGAAGTCAACTACTTAGGCCGTCGTGCAGCCCCAAAATCAAAGTCGATTGGAAATTTTCCCCGGAAAGGGGGGGATAAAGGGGCGGTACAGGGCCTTTGAAGCCCCGAAAAAAGGGCCGAATTACGATCAGGCCCTCCCTTGGCCGGCTTTTACAGAAATTCGGCCTCTGGATGCCGGATCACGTCCGGCATGACAAGAGCGTAGCGGCATGGCTACAGCGTGAAACACTCTCGTTGAGTGAAAAAATCACCGGCCTTGCCTGACAGGGAATGCCTGCTGGATACCAATATCGTCTCGGAACCGCTACGGCGGCACGCGAAGTCTATTTTCGCCTGGGCGACAATTTCTAATGGAAATGGAAAAGGGGCCAAAGTGCCCCTTGACGACGGAGTTAGGCCGAAGCGGCGGTCTTGTGTTTGTGGACGAGTTTTGAAAGCTGACCCACATGACGGTCTGCGGCTTTTTTGGGAATAAGACGTTTCTGACCCGCCCGATGGAGTGCGCTGACCGCCGTCCGCAGAGAACTCTCGACTGCGTCGCTCTCTCCCCTCACGACCGCTGCTTCTACTTGTTTCATGAAGGTCTTCACCCGTGATTTTGCTGCGTGGTTACGGACTTTCCGAACCTCGCTCTGACGATGTCGTTTCTTTTCTCCTGATGCCACGTAATACTCCTCTCTTGAACATTATTCCTACCATGGGTAGGGAGACTGATCAATGTCGGGCAAGAGCTGGTGGCCGAGGAGGACGGCCGGGCAAAAGGGCAAAGGTGGACACCGTGCTGGCCCGGTCGCTGACGCATTTTTTGTTGCGTTCCGCATTCCCAATCTTCTCCGGCGTCTCGTCGGTGAGGGGGCAAAGATGAACTACCGGCCTTACTGGGTATCCTGCCCCAACGCCTGCTTGGCCTCCTGCCACAATTCCTCCAGCCGCGTCAGTGAGGTCTGATGGATATCCTCCCGGCTGTGTGCGAGTTGCTCTTCGATGTAACGAAAGCGTTTGTTGAAACGCCCGTTGGCTTTGCGCAGGGCAGACTCGGCATCCAGGTCAAGATGGCGGGCCAGGCTCGTCAAAGCAAGCAACAGGTCTCCGAGCTCATGTTCCTGGTGCTGTGTGTGAGTGGTTGCCAGTGCTGCTTCCAATTCCTTGTACTCTTCCGCCACCTTTTCAAAAACCGCGGTGGCTGACGGCCAGTCAAAGCCGACTCGGGTGGCCTTTTCGCCTAAACGCTGAGCCTGGATTAAGGCTGGCGCGCCTTTGGGAACACCCGCCAGGATGGATTGATCCGCGGTTCCTTTTTTGTCCTTTTTTGCCTCTTTTTCTTTTTTTTCTTGGGCTTTAATTTTGGCCCAGTTCCGACTGACCTCTTCGGCGCTCTCGACTTTCAGGTCACTGAACACGTGCGGATGGCGGCGGGTCATTTTATCGGTAATGGCTTGGGCAACATCGTCAATAGTAAATTCACCAGCTTCGGCCATCAACTGAGAGTGAAAAACGATCTGGAGGAGTAAATCGCCCAATTCCTCTTTCAGCTCAGTCCAGTCTTCAGCCTCAAGCGCCTCCAGCACTTCGTAGGTCTCTTCGACGAGGTAGGGCTTGAGTGTCTGCGGCGTTTGCTCTTTATCCCACGGGCAGCCGTTTGGACTGCGGAGGGTCGCCATAATTTCGACGAGTCGATCAAATGCGGGATGGGTAGGGCCTGCCATGGCAGACGGCATAAAGGAAAAGCGGACAGAAGGCAAGAACCGAGCCGGACTGAAGCACGTAGGCTGATGGGCCATATCCCGTGCAACCCTAATCAATCACTTTTTTCGTTGTCCGAAAATGCAGCTTGGCAACTTGGCTCAACGTCGCCGCGTCATACTGCTCCACAAAAGCTTTGCCGGCGCTGATGACTTGCATACTTGCGCCTTTGGGCAAAGTGATCGCAAAGCGGCTGCTTAAATCCTGCAAGCGCCGTAAGAACTCTGCCCGTGCGACAATTGAGGCTGCTGCCACAGCCAGCTCTTGTTCGGCGCGCGGCTTTTGAATGAGCTTGACCGTGCGGCCTTTTTGCATGAGGGCATTATTGAGAAAGCGCGCATTCCCGAATTGGTCGGCAATCACCTGTTCACACGTGACTGTTTCCAAGAGATTTTCTATGGCGCGGGCATGTCCCCAGGCGAGCATGGTGTTGAGATTCTTGAGCGACGCATACAGGCTGTTATAGCGCTCAGGGACCAATGGTCACGAGGGTGGTCGTACACAGCGTGCGGATGTGGGCGGCCAATATGCCGGCGCGTTTATCGGACAGGGTCTTGCTATCCCGCACTCCCAAGTCGCGGAGCTGTGCTTCTTGGTCTGGAGTAACGTGTGCCCCGGCGATGACCAGCGGGCCGAAATAATCACCCTTGCCGGATTCATCAATCCCAATCGTACCAGCTGTAGTCATGCTGCGTCGGGAGAGTGGAGTGCGGTTTCCGGACGATGCTGCTCGTCACGAATGATGACTGAACTCCCTTGGACGGCCACCCGGCCTGCGGCAAAGAGCTTGATGGCAGCCGGGTAGATGCGGTGTTCCTGGGCCAGAATCCGCGCGCTCAAACTGTCTTCCGTATCGTCAGGATATACGGGCACGGCGGCCTGTATGATAATTGGGCCATGATCCATTTCTTCATCAACCAGGTGGACGGTTGCGCCAGCAATCCGCACTCCTCGTGCCAGCGCTTGGCGTTGAGCGTGCAGACCGGGGAAGGCCGGCAGGAGGGCTGGGTGGATATTCAAAATACGCTGTGGGAACGCCTGAATAAAATGTGCCGAGAGCAGACGCATAAAGCCGGCCAGAACGACCAGCTCAACCTCATGTTCTTTCAAGAGGCTGACCAGATGTTGGTCAAACTGTTCCCGAGAAGCAAAGTCCGTGTGAGCAATCACCTCTGTTGAGAGACCGTGCCGCTGTGCGCGCACCAGGCCATAGGCATCACGCCGGTTACTCATCACAACACGGATTTGGGCAGGCAGGTCTTTACGCTCGATGGTATCGATAAGGGCCTGTAGGTTGGTACCGCCCCCGGAAATGAGAACCCCAAGAGAAAGAGGTGTCGTCATGTGTCGGCTACGCTCTTATAGATCAACGACTCGGGCTACAGTGAAAACATCAACCCTGCGCGCCCCATTCTGGTACAGGGTTCGGGCACACTCTTCAACCGTAGCGCCGGATGTATATACATCGTCCACAAGAAGCAAGCGTTTTCCCTTCGCCTGGGTGTTCACCTGAAAGGCTCCTCGGACATTGGCGCGCCGGTCCTCTCTACTCAGCTTCGTCTGGGGTGGGGTAGGCCGGGTGCGACTGAGCAGCCAGGGATCAACTGGCGCTTTGATACGCTGTCCAATGGCACGGGCAAAGATGAGAGATTGATTGAACCCCCGCCAGCGCAGTTTGGTAATGTGCAGGGGAACCGGCACAATGCTGTCATAGTCTTCCCCTCCTTGCGGCTCCGTTTGCGGCTGCTCCGCTTGCGGCTCCTGCGCGAGAGGAAAATGATGCGCCGTTAACCCTGCGAGTGCCTTTCCGGCTCTCATATTACGGCCATATTTGAATCGGAGGAGGCTCTGACGTAGGGGCTGAGGTGAGTCGATTGGCGTCCGATACGCAGCCCACGCACGCGCCTGGCGAAAAATGGGTGGTTGTGTCAAGCACTGGTGACACACATGATCGGGTCCGACTCCGGAGGCAAAGGGCCGGCCGCAACAGGTGCAGAGCGGGGAGCGGATGAATTGAATCCAGCGCTGACACTTCAGGCAGAATGCTTGGCCCGGAGGAGGACAGACGTGGCAGTTGAGACAGCGCCACGGATACAGCAGGGTGAGTGCTGTCCGAGCTGCGGTGTTGATCCGCTGAAGCCCGGCTTGCATGTAACCCTTCTGAATACTTATGATTTTCCCTCTCCCTGGCGATTTCTTGTCGTATGAAAATTTTTTTGTGGACTTGTTTTGGGAGCGGCGCTCGTATATTGGTAGCTGCACTATACGCAGATTTTTTCTTGGCCCTGCTCCATTAGGGATACGGCTGATAGGTAGCGCTCCTAATCCATAACAGAGGGACGAGACCTCCCTCTTCCAGTATTCCGCCAGAGCCAAAAGCGCTACCCTAACGCTACCCTGCCAAGCCGAGACAGGTGTGGGCCAGAGAGAGGAATTGGTCATGGCGAATACCCAACGTGCAATCGCGCCAATGTTGCGATTGCCCGCTGCTCTGGACGAAAGACCTTATCTTGTCGGGTATCAGTGCCCCGATTGTGACGCAACCTATATCGGTGGGAACCGGGTCGGGTGCGGTAAGTGTACGTATATCGGAGATTTGCCCGAGGTGCAGCTCAGCGATCACGGCACGCTCTACGTCTATTCTATTGTGCACCAGTCCGCACCGGGTATCCCTGTCCCGTACGTATCCGCAATTGTTGACCTCCCGGAAGGGGTGAGCGTTCGGTGCAATTTAGTCGATATCGAGCCCGATCCTCAAAAGATTGAATTCGGCATGCCCGTAGACATGGTGACGCGTAAGGTGCGGGAACGGAAAGAAAAAAATGCCGATGGAGATGAACAAACAATTGACATTATTGCTTTCTTTTTCAAGCCGCGCAAAAATTGAAGGCAGGCCGATAACCGCAAAGGGGTGTAGGTATGAGAGACGTATATGTGCTCGGTGTTGGCATGATCAAGTTTGGACGCTACCCGGACAAGGACGTGTCCCAAATGGGAGCAGAAGCGGGAGTCCTCGCACTCAAAGATGCCGGGGCATCCATCAAGGATGTTGAGTTGCTTGTGTGCGGGAACTTGTTCCAAGCCAGTGCCATGAATGCCCAGAAGATTCTGCAGCAAATTGGCCAAACCGGTATCCCTGCCCTGAATGTAGCCAATGCGTGCGCGACTGGTTCGACAGCCTTTCGCGAGGCCTATATCGGTGTCGCGTCGGGTATGTACGATGTCAGCATGGCCGTTGGTGTTGAGCAGATGGGTAAGATGGGCCTGCTCGGTGGCGGAGCACGGAGCGGAGGAGAGAGCGTCGAAGGTGTGTTGGGCAGTGGCCTCATGCCAGCCGTCTTTGGTCAGGCCGGCGTAGAACATATGCGCAAGCACGGAACGACGGCTGAGCATTTCGCGAAAATCTCGGTGAAGAATCATAAACATTCAGTCCACAACCCCTTGTCCCAATATCAGGTTGAAGTGTCGCTCAATGATGTGATGAATGCCCGTATGGTTGCCTATCCCAATACGCTGTATATGTGTTGTCCGACTGGAGATGGGGCCGCCGCCGCGATCTTAATGTCAGAAGACAAGATGAAGCAGTTCACCAGTAAGCCGGTAAAAGTCGCGACTTCTGTCTTAACCTCGGACCCGTATACCGATCGGGATCTGACGATGCCGGATGTCAATACGTTGACTCAGAATGCGGCAAAAGAAGCCTATGAAAAAGCCGGCATTGGACCGCAAGACCTGAGTCTGGTCGAACTCCACGATTGTTTTGCCACAGCTGAGCTGTTGCATTATGAAAACTTGGGCCTGTGTGCTGAAGGCGAAGCCGGACGGATGATTGATGAAGGACGGACCGAGCTGGGTGGAGATATTCCAGTCAACGTGAGTGGGGGCCTGCTCTCCAAGGGTCATCCGCTTGGGGCAACCGGGATCGCGAATATCTATGAAATCGTGACGCAGCTTCGAGGCCGGGGGGGCGCGCGCCAAGTTGAAGGCGCAAAGGCCGGTCTCGCCCATGTGATCGGCCTTGGGTCGGCCTGTACGATCCATATCCTGACTGCCTAGTTGCCGGGTTGTACGATTGTTTTGTGTAGGGGTTGTGCATAAGAGTCACCAACTCCTACCGTGCCTGTGCGGAACGTACCTGCACGACAGAAGACGGACCGTGTGAGGGGGGATATGGACCTACCAATTGTAAAAAAGCTGAGAAAAGAGCTTGACGAGTTATACCGCGAGCTCAATGTCCGCATTCCAAAAGACCTCCAAGAGGCTGCCGCTCATGGTGATCTGAGTGAAAATGCCGAGTATGACGCGGCTCGGGCGCGTCAAGATTATGTCCAAGCCCGCATCGCCCAACTCACTGGACGGATGCAGCAACTCTCGCTGTATGATCTATCGAGTATTCCAAAAGCTTCGATTGCCTATGGCAGCCGGGTAAAACTTGAAGAAGTCGGTTCGGGTGATGTTGTTGAGTATCAGATTGTTTTTCCCGAAGAAGTTGACCCCGCTGTGGGACAAATTTCACTCCACTCTCCGATTGGTCAGGCTCTCTTGCACAAGGAGCTCGACGACGAGGTAGAGATAGTAACCCCTCAGGGGAAGCAGTCCTACACTATTATTGATCTGGCAACACTGCGTGATATTGAGAACGGTAGAGAGAAGGAATGAGGTGGGATACGCCTCTTGCGTGATGGGAGCGGATCGTTTAGCGTAGTGGAGGAAAGCGAGGGGAAAGTGGGCGGGAGCCCACTTTTTTTTTCAATATGCAACCCTCAGTCCAAGAGATTATTCAGCAGATTGAGAAAATTAGCACTCCTCTAGCCGAGGATGAAGGCTTTGAGCTGTGGGGTGTGGCTCTGTTGACCGAGGGAGGCCGTTGGGTACTGCGGGTTTTGCTTGAAAGCGAAAATGGGGTGACGCTTGACGATTGTACGCGAGTCCATCGACAACTTAACGATTTGCTTGATGTTCATGACCCTATTCCATGGCGCTATACACTTGAGGTGTCTTCTCCGGGCATTAACCGTCCGCTCTTTCGCCTCAGCCATTATCAACGCTACCTGGGACAACCGATCCGCTTACAGACGAAGACCGCCCAGGATGGTAAGCGGGCTTTCATTGGCCCTATATGTGAAGTAGAAGAGAGCGCTATTAGCCTAGTTGACCAAGAAAGAGGAAAGGTTCGTATTGGCTGGGCAGATGTGGCGCGTGCCCATGTTGATCTTCCCCCACCCCTGCCTGGTAAAAGTCCTGGGAAGAAGAAACGCAAAAGCGGACGACGTCAGATGAGGTAACCGTTATGCCGTCAGACTTGAATCGTGTGATCGAACAAGTCAGTAGAGAAAAAGGGATGGACCGGAACGTCATTGTTGAGGCGCTTGAGAGTGCCATGCTGTCTGCGGCCCGTCGGACCTTTGGGCAAAAGCAGATCGAAGCGAAGTTTAATGAGGAAATAGGTGAGGTTGAACTCTTTGAAATTAAAACTGTTGTCGGGAGCGTGACAGACGCGGAAACCGAAATAGGAATGACTGACGCGCAAGAGACACTCGACCCTGAGGCGCAGATTGGCGACGAGCTGCTCAGCAAGCTCCCGACGGCTTCTTTTGGACGCATTGCAGCCCAAGTGGCAAAACAGAGCGTCATCCAGAAGGTGCGCGAAGCAGAGCGCGAGCTGATCTATAATGAATTTAAGAATCGTAAAGGCGAAATCTTCTCGGGGATCGTCCAACGAGTCGAACGGCGTAACATCATTGTCAATTTGGGTCGCACTGATGCGATTCTGCCCGAAAAGGAGCAGATTCCATGGGAGCGCTACCGTCAGGGAGACCGTATACGGGCGTATATCCTTGATGTCGATATGGCGCAAAAAGGCCCCCAGATAGTTCTCTCTCGAACCCACCCCGGATTCTTGATCAAGCTGTTCGAACAAGAGGCCCCGGAGGTGTACGAAGGGATTGTGGAAATCAAAGGTGCAGCCCGAGAACCGGGGGCGCGCGCAAAGATAGGTGTGTACTCAACCGACTCGGATGTCGATCCTGTTGGAGCCTGTGTTGGGATGAAGGGGACGCGTGTCCAGGCGGTTGTCCAAGAACTCCGGGGAGAACGGATAGACATCGTTCCGTGGACGTCTGACCCAGCTGAATATGTCTGTCGAGCCATCCTGCCGGCCAAGGTTGCCAAAATTATTCTTGATGAAGATGAAAACACGATGGAAGTGATCGTCCCGGATGATCAGCTCTCTCTTGCCATTGGGAAGAAGGGCCAAAATGTCCGCCTGGCTTCACGTCTGACAAACTGGAAGCTGGACGTCCGGTCTGAGTCAGAAGTAGAGTTGGAACATGCCCAAGTACTTGAAGTGTTGAATGCCATCCCGGGGATAGGGGAGTCGAACGCAGATATTACGGCAGAGCTCTTGTATCAGCAAGGCTTTAAGTCGGCCCAAGAGATAGCAGGTGTCGATATTGATGCGCTGCTTGAAATCGAAGGGATCGGACCAGAGCGGGCTCCTGCGATTTGGGAAGCGGCCAGGCAGCAGGCGGAGAAAGTAGCGGCGGAACAAGAGGCTGGGCTCGGTGATCAGGGCACAGCGGCTGTTGCTGTGCCGGAAGCACAGGTCGGAAGCACAGGTGCCGGAAGCACAGGTGCCGGAAGCACAGGTGCCGGAAGCACAGGTGCCGGAAGAACCCGCCGAGGCAAGCGACAGTGAGGGAGACGGCGCAGAGACGACAGCGGAAGTCTCTGAGGACGCATGAAGCACAACGAGCCGATTCGGACCTGTCTGGGATGTAGCCGGCGAGAGAAGAAAAGCCGGTTATTACGGTTGACGGTGACGTCTGAGGGGCGGATCGTTCCCGATCAAAGACGGGGTCGAGGTGGGTATCTTCATTCAAGCCGAGAATGTGTTAATGCTTTTGTCAATACACGGACGAAGAATTGTCGTTCATTACGAGCGGTATTCTCCCGGGAGGTACGGGCCAGCTACGCTGCCCTGATTGAATCCAGCCTGTCGGTGTGAAGAGACGGCGATGAGGTCATATGTCACGGAAGCGTATCCATGAATTAGCCAAGGAATGGGGAGTCGGAACGCGGCAAGTTCTTACTCAGCTTGAAGCGCAGGGTATCCATCGGAAAAAAGCCCAGAGCATGCTCTCGGAACAAGAGGCCGCCGCCGTGCATCAGGCTATTCAGCCACCCGCGGCTCCCTCGCTGGTGCTCGGGGAAGAAAAAGTCGTTGCCGAGCGTGTTGTCACCGAGCTTGACCAGCAAAGAGAGCATGTCGTTACGGCTCGGGAAGAGATTCGCGAGAATCGAATTCGCCCAAACGTTATTCGACGCCGAAAGCGCGTCGAAGTCCTGAACGCTGATACGGCTACGTGGTCTGAATCCGCACCTGTCGCATTTTCAGCGCCAACGGTCGAAGAGCCGCTTCCGACGTTTGCTCCTACAGCGTTTGATCTCCCGGTACAAGATCCAGCTCCGAGCATGCCTGAATCCCACTCTGCCGAGGCACCCGCCGTTGAGCCCCCTCCTGCAGCAGTGGATGCGCTCCACCAACAGGAGTCCCCTGGCGACGTTGCTGACCTATCCGTACCAGTGTCGGTTGACGGCGGAACAGCGAGCGCAGAGGAAGGAAAGGGGTCTCCTGAACAAGCGGCGCCCAGTTCCGTAATCACCAGCGGTGACATCCCTGCCGAGGCACAGCAACGCGCGGTTGTGACAGCAGCACCCACTCCAGGAGACGCCAGTAAAAATTTGGTCCCAGCGTCAATGAACCTCAGCAGCGAGGGTCCTCGTTCGGCACGTGTGCTTGGACGGATTGATCTTGGCAAATTCGCCGTGCCCCCTGCCCCGCGGCGGGATGGTTTCACCCGGCCGGGCTCTTCTACCCCCTTTGCTACCGATGCCGGCATCCGTGAGCCTACGAGTGGTGAAGGAACAGCTGCTCCTGGGAAAAAGCGAGGCAAGAAGCGCAAGGTCATCCGGAACGCAGAGTCGCTCGATGTCCAAGAGCGAGCGACGCACGTCGCGCGCGGGGCCAAAAAGAGACGGCTGCTTCCGAGCAAGGATCAGCGCCAGACCGAAATTACGGTTCCCAAGGCCAGCAAGCGAGTTGTTCGTATATCCGAAGTGATTACCGTTGGAGATTTGGCCCATAGCCTCGGAGTGAAGGTTGGGGAGGTCATTAAAAAGTTGATGGGTCTTGGGGTCATGGCGACCATTAATCAGATCCTCGATCATGATACGGCTTCGCTTGTGGCTGCTGACTTCGAATATACGGTCGAGAATGTTGCCTTTGATGCGGAGTCTGTTCTGGAAGACGAGCACGAAGCTCCAGAGGATGAGGGCGCGCTCGAGACTCGGCCGCCGGTTGTGACCATCATGGGGCATGTAGACCATGGGAAAACGTCGCTGTTGGATAAAATCCGGCAGACGAATGTCACCGCTCACGAACAAGGCGGGATCACTCAACACATTGGGGCATATAGCGTGCCGGTCGAAAACCGCAGTGTGACGTTTCTTGACACCCCGGGCCATGAGGCATTCACGTCTATGCGTGCCCGTGGAGCGAAGGCAACGGATATTGTCACGCTCGTAGTGGCTGCGGACGATGGCGTCATGCCCCAGACGATCGAGGCCATTAATCACGCCCGGGCAGCCGAGGTGCCCATTATTGTTGCGGTGAATAAAATAGACAAACCAGGCGCAGATAGTGAACGGGTAAAGCGCGAATTGATATCTCATGGTCTGGTCGCAGAGGATATGGGCGGGGACATTATTTTCGCTCCGATTTCAGCACTCACCGGAGAGGGGATTGAGCATCTCTTGGAAATGCTTATTCTCCAGGCTGACATCATGGAGCTGCGAGCAAATCCGAACAAATTTGCTCGCGGGGTCATTGTGGAAGCCCAGCTTGATCGGGGTCGTGGGCCGGTCGCTACCGTGCTGGTCCAAGAGGGAGAGTTGAAAGTCGGTGACTCATTCGTGTGTGGTACGAAACACGGCCGGGTCAGGGCAATGCTTGATAGTTTGGGCAAGAAGGTGCCAGTTGCCTCTCCCTCGATGC
This sequence comes from Binatia bacterium, assembly GCA_963664395.2. GTDB lineage: Bacteria > Desulfobacterota > Binatia > Bin18 > Bin18 > Bin18. The sequence continues at coordinate 3,518,440 of OY761159.2, forward strand.
CTGTAGAGATTCTTGGTCTGACCGGAGTGCCTGAGGCGGGGGATACGTTTGTCGCTATTGGTGATGAAGCCAAGGCGCGCCAGATTGCAGAACACCGCACCGAGAAGCGACGTGAGAGCCAATTGACAAAGAGTAGCCGGACCTCACTTGAAGACTTTTATCAACAAGCCCAAGCCGGAGAAGTGCAAGAGCTTCGGGTTATTATTAAAGCAGATGTCCAAGGCTCCGCCGAAGCTGTGCGCGATGCCCTGACTCGGTTGTCTACCGACGAGGTAAGGCTCACCGTGCTCCACGCGTCTGTTGGCGGCATCTCCGAATCCGATGTCTTACTCGCCTCAGCCTCGAAGGGCGTTATTATCGGATTTAATGTCCGTCCCGAGGTCAAGGCCGCTCAGCTTGCGGACCGAGAGGGCATCGATCTGCGACTGTACGGCATTATTTATAATGCCATTGCTGATGTTCGTGCGGCTATGGAGGGCATGCTTACTCCGACCTATAAAGAAAAGCCGCTTGGTCGAGCAGAAGTCCGAGAGGTCTTCTCGGTTTCAAAAATGGGACTGATTGCCGGTTGCATGGTTGTGGAAGGCGGGGTCACTCGCGGTGCTCAGGTCCGGGTTGTGCGTGATCACGTTGTGGTCCACACCGGTCGCCTTTCGACGCTGCGTCGATTTAAGAACGATGTGCGAGAGGTCGCAGCGGGAACGGAATGCGGGGCCAGTGTCGAAAATTTTCAGGACGTCAAAGTGGGCGATGTCTTGGAGGTGTATGAGCTCGAAGAAGTCGCGCGCCACCTCGAACCACGCTCCCAAGAAGTGGAACGCCGCGCTTCGTAGTCGGTACAGGGGGAAAGCGGGGAGTTGGTGCGGACAGGCGACTCTGGCCTGCCGCCTATCCGCTCCCGTGTCATATCGGGAGGTGGCCGATGGTTGTGGGCGTGCTCCGACTGATCCTCTACTGTCATGCGAGTCATTCCTTAAAAGAGAAACGTGGCGTCGTTCGGAAGATAAAGAGCCGCGTCCGGAACGAATTCAACGTTTCAGTCGCAGAGTGCGCCGAGCAAGACCAGTGGCAAACCATTGTTCTCGCGGTCTGCCAAGTCGGCTCCGATCATGCCTATGTTGAGGGAACATTACAGGCAGTGACGAACTTTATTGAACGGCTGCATGTGGCTGAGCTGGGTGAGACGCAGGTCGAAATCCTGCATTGCTAAAGGCGATGTGGTGATCTCAATGCGCCGCCTGAATAAATATTATTATGCCTGTCCGTCGTCCTGAACGTGTGAGTGGCCTGCTCCTCCACGCTGTTGCCGATATTGTGTTGCGAGAAGTGAGAGACCCCAGAGTAAGCGGGGTGACCGTCACTGCCGCGACACTGAGTCCTGATCTCCGCCTGGCGCGTATTTTCGTGCGGACCCTCCAGGGCAACACGGACGAAACACGGGCCGACGCACTGGCCGGTCTCCAGAGTGCGGCTGGCTATATCCGCCGTCAGGTGGCAGCTCGTTTGCAACTCCGTTATACCCCAACGCTTAAATTTACCTATGACAATACACCGGATGAGGTAAACCACCTGGAAAATATTTTTCATAAAATAAAACAGGAAGATCACTAGTGGCCGGACTTGATGGCATCCTCCTCATTGATAAGCCGGCAGGGCCTGCGTCTGCGGAGGTTGTCCGTATTCTCAAAAAGGCGTTGCGGGTCAAAAAAATTGGTCATCTCGGGACGCTTGACCCCTTTGCCAGTGGCCTGCTGCCCCTATGTCTTGGTGCTGGAACCAAACTCTCGCAGTTTCTCATGGCGGAACGCAAGTCCTATGCAGGGACGTTACAGCTCGGCGTCGAGACCGATACGCTCGACTGTACTGGGACGGTCACGCGCACAGTCCCTATTCCGGATTATACTCCGGCGCTGTTGAAAAAGCTCGAGCAGCGGTTTGTCGGCGCCTATTGGCAGACCCCGCCTATGTATTCCGCGCTCAAACGACAAGGTGTCCCTCTGTATAAACTGGCCCGCCAGGGTATTGAAGTGGAGCGAGAGCCGCGGCAGGTGCAGGTGTACCACCTCGCGCTGGCACTCGGAGAGCAGCACGCTATTCATTTTTCTGTCTCGTGCTCAAAGGGAACATATATTCGGGTCCTGGCCGCAGATATCGGAGCGGCTCTGAACAGTGTCGCCCATCTGACGAGTCTCCGTCGGACGACTTTTGGGTCGTTTACCATCGACCAAGCCATCCCGCTCTCTCGGGCCCAGGATCCACACCAGGGGCAGGTTCTCCCCCTGCTGTCATTAGTCCAAGCGACCCAGGCCTACCGGACCTTTTTCGTATCGGCCCAGGACGTAGCGCTCCTCCGGCGTGGACAGCAGTCCGTTTTACAGACCCTCCCGGCAGCCCAGGCTGCAGGAGAGACTGCCCGGATTCTTAGTTCAGACAGTGAATTGATTGCCATTGTCACATTTGAGGCGATGGCGTGGAAGCTCGTCCGCGTCTTTTAACTTTACACTAGGCAAACAGCGTGTTAAGAGCGGGAAAAGGAATAACCAAGGAGAAGGAAGAGATATGCAGGAGGCTGAACAGAAAAGCGAAACCATCAGTCAGTTTCGGGTGCATGACACGGATACGGGATCACCCGAAGTACAGATTGCCATTCTGACCAAACGGATCGTACACCTCATCGAGCATTTCAAGATCCACAAAAAAGATCACCTCTCTCGGCGTGGCCTGCTCAAAATGGTTGGTCGTCGTCGTCGTTTGCTCGACTACCTACGGCGTGAGGATGTGCAGCGGTATCAAAGTATGCTCCAACGCCTCGGACTGCGACGCTAGGTCAACTCTCGCGTCCCTTTTGTCCAGCGTTGTGGAGAGAGCTGCCGCTGTGTCGTAAGGACCGCGGCGCGGAAAAAATTGAAGGAAGATATGTATAAAAAGATCGAAATGGAATATTACGGACGCCCGCTGTCCATTGAAACCGGTCGTCTTGCCAAACAGACGAGTGGCGCGGCCCTCGTGCAATACGGGGAAACCGTTGTCCTTGTGACTGCGGTTGCATCACATTCGCCACGTGAGGGGATCGACTTTTTCCCTCTGACTGTTGACTACCAGGAACGCACCTATGCGGCAGGAAAAATTCCTGGGGGATTTTTTAAGCGGGAAGGGCGTCCGGCAGAGCGCGAGGTTCTCACCTCGCGGGTTGTAGACCGAGCGATTCGGCCGCTCTTCCCAAAGGGCTTCGCCTGTGAGACCCAAATTGTCGCGTCTGTCTTATCGGTTGATCGAGAGAACGATGCCGATACGTTGGCCTTAATCGGTGCCTCTGCAGCCCTGCAAGTCTCCGATATCCCTTTCGGGGGGCCAATTGCCGGAATACGGGTTGGACGCTTGCAGGGGAAACTGGTGGTCAATCCGTTGCAGAGCCAATTCCAGGACAGCGATATTAACCTGTTTGTTGCCGCTGGCCGGGATGCCATTGTCATGGTTGAGGGCGGCGCGCGCATGGTATCTGAAGAAGACATGCTTGAGGCACTGTTCCTTGCTCAGGAAGCCGCGGCTCCGGTTCTCGACGTGCAGGACGAACTTGTCCGGGTCGCCGGAAAGCCAAAACGACAGTTCGCGGAGCCCGCGATTGATACCGAGCTGGCTGATCGTGTTCGGGCCGCAGCGACCCAAAAGCTCAGTGCGGCTCTGACGATTGCGGCTAAACTGGAGCGCGGGGATGCCATCAAGTCCGCCAAGAAAGAAGCGACTGCGGCGCTCGGGGAAGAGTTCGCCGACCGAGGCGGGGAGGTTGCAGAAGCCCTGGAAAAGCTGACCGGCGAAATCATGCGCACGGCGATTGTTGACCAGAGCCAGCGCGTAGATGGGCGCGGATTGACTGATATTCGTCCCATCTCGTGTGAAGTCGGCATGCTGCCCCGAACGCATGGCTCGGCCCTTTTCACCCGAGGCGAAACGCAAGCCCTGGCGGTTGCGACGCTGGGTACATCCGCAGACGAGCAACGGGTGGATGCCTTGATCGGTGAGCAGTACAGGAAATTCATGCTGCATTACAACTTCCCTCCTTTTAGTGTGGGGGAAGCACGTCCGATGCGGAATCCCGGACGGCGAGAGATTGGGCACGGCGCACTTGCCGAACGGGCCCTGCTGGCCGTTCTCCCGGCGGGAAATGAATTCCCCTATACTATCCGGGTAGTGTCGGAAATCCTGGAATCAAACGGCTCTTCCTCCATGGCCACCGTGTGTAGCGGCGCGCTTTCACTGATGGACGCTGGCGTCCCGATCGTGGCACCGGTCGCTGGCATTGCGATGGGACTGATCAAAGAAGGGGAAGAAGTCCGGATTCTCAGTGACATCCTGGGTGATGAGGATCATCTCGGCGATATGGACTTCAAGGTTGCGGGAACGGCTGACGGCATTACCGCGCTCCAAATGGATATCAAAATTGCCGGTGTAACGCGTGAGATTATGCGCCAGGCCTTGTATCAGGCCCGTGACGGGCGTTTACACATTCTTGGGAAGATGGCCGAGTCGCTCGAAACTCCCCGTGAACATATCGCAGAACATGCCCCGAGGATTCTGACCCTTAAAATCAAGTCGGATAAAATTCGTGATCTCATTGGCCCGGGCGGGAAAATGATTCGCTCCATTGTCGAAGAGACTGGGGTGAAGATTGATGTCGAAGACGACGGGACGGTGTCTGTTGCCTCCTCCGACGGAGACTCAATGGATCGGGCGATCAGTAGAATCTATGCCGTCACGGCTGATGCCGAGATAGGCAAGCTCTACACCGGAACGGTCAAGAAAGTGGTCGATTTCGGGGCTTTTGTCGAGATCCTACCCGGTAAAGAAGGGCTTGTGCACATCTCCCAACTTGCACCTGAACGCGTACGGCAGGTGACCGATATTGTTGATGAGGGGGATGAGATTATAGTCAAAGTCCTTGAGATCGATCGGCAGGGAAAAATTCGTCTCAGTCGGCGTGAAGCATTGGCCGACCAGGATGCTGCACGCTAGCAGTACAGAGCACCACTGAAGGAGCACTATCGGGTGAGCGCACAGATCGTCGTTCCCATTACGCGCGTGCGCCAGGCTGAACCGGGCGCGCCGTCGATCCCGCTTCCCCGCTATATGACTCCCGGCTCTGCCGGGATGGATATTGCCGCCGCTCTTACGGAAAGCGTCGTCCTTGCGCCGCTCCAACGGTGTGTGATTCCGACCGGATTCGCCTTGGCCCTGCCGCAGGATTACGAAGCCCAGATTCGCCCGCGCAGCGGACTCGCGCTGCGCCACGGGCTTACCATCCTGAATGCTCCGGGAACGATAGACGCCGACTATCGGGAAGAGGTGAAGGTCTTACTCATTAATCTTGGCGACAAACCGGTTGAGGTCAAACGGGGCGACCGCGTCGCCCAGCTCATCGTCGCTCCAGTGGCACGTGTCTGTTGGGCTGAAGTCGATACGCTCGGTTCCACGCGACGGCAGGGAGGGTTTGGTCATACGGGGACGGCAGCCTGCGCAGACCAGGACCCGACCGAAAAGAGTAAACGTGTCCTCCAATAGACATCAGATGCTGGACACGTTTACTCTTTTTTGCAGTTGACTCTCGGCTGAAGTGTGGTAAATTCAGCATCTAATTATTGCACTCAACGCGGGTGTAGCTCAGCTGGCTAGAGCGTGTGCTTGCCAAGCACAAGGTCGCCGGTTCGACCCCGGTCACCCGCTTTCTTCTCTCCTGCCCCAGTTGCGTTGTGACACCATTACCTACACCCGTTTTTCTCGTTGATGGGCAGTCGTATATCTATCGTGCCTTTTATGCGGTCCGGGATCTGACCAACTCCCAGGGGTTTCCAACCAACGCCATCTTTGGCTTTGTGAACATGCTCCAGCGTATTCATGACGAGCATGCGCCAAGTCATCTCGGGATGGTTCTTGACTCACCGGGAAAGAATTTTCGCCATGATATCTATCCGGAGTATAAGGCCAACCGGACCACAATGCCGGATGAGTTGCGGGTCCAGATCCCCCGCATAAAAGAGATTATCCAAGCCTATAATATTCCCATTCTTGAACTGGCAGGCTACGAGGCGGATGACATTATCGCCACGCTGGCTACGCGTTGGGAGCAGGCCGGGGTAGAGGTGGTCATTGTTTCCGGGGATAAAGACTTTATGCAGGTTGTCTCGGAGCGAGTGAGCATGCTCGACACCATGTGGGACAGGCGCATCGGCCCTGCCGAAGTGCACGCGAAATTCGGCGTCGAGCCGGGGCGCGTTGTCGAAGTGCAAGCGTTGATGGGCGACTCCACCGACAATATCCCCGGCATCCCCGGTATTGGTGAGAAGACCGCTATCAAGCTGATTACGCAGTGGCAGAACTTGGACGGCGTCCTGAATAATGCGGCCGCTATCAAAGGCAAGCTTGGCGAGCGTATCCGGGAGAACGCCGGGTTGGCTCGCCTTTCGAAAACGCTGGCGACCCTGAAACAGGATGTGCCGTTGACTCCGGCTCTTGAAGAACTTGCGCTGACAGCGCCAGACCAAGACCGTTTACGTGAGCTTTTTACCGAGTTTGAATTCCGTCGCTTCCTGGCTGATTTGGACACGACCTGGGAGTTTTCCTTGGATGATGAGCGCACTGCACCCGCGGAACCACCCGGTGAATACGAACCCGTGCGCAGCGTGCGGCAGCTCGACTCTCTCATCACAAACATTCAGGCAGCCAAAACCTACTGTCTCGATACGGAAACGACGGCGCTTAACCCGCTTGATGCCCAACTGGTCGGCGTTGCGCTGGCTATTGAAGAGCGGAAGGCGTGGTATATTCCGGTTGCGCACCGCTCAGACGATGCCGCCCCTCAAGTGCCACCAGAAAAGACGCTTCACGCGCTCCGCACTCTTTTTGCTGATACCTCGCTGACACTCATTGGCCAGAATCTTAAATATGATCTCATGGTCCTAGCCAACTATGGGCTGCAATCGCACAATCGTCTGGCTGACACCATGCTGGCCTCTTATCTATTAAACCCAGCCCACCGCCATAACCTGAACGCCCTCGCTCAAGAACATCTTCATTACACCATGCTCACATATGAGGCGGTGACCGATGGCGCAAAAAAGAACTTTGCTGAAGTGCCGGTCGAGGACGCCACTCGCTATGCCGGGGAAGACGCAGATATTACCCTGCGTCTTGCGCACCGGTTGTTCCCCCGTGTCGGAGAAGAAGGCATGGACAGCCTGTTCGCCGATATTGAAGCACCGCTCGTTCAGGTGCTGGCACAAATGGAACGGACCGGGATGCGGGTTGACCCCCAAGTGCTCGCAGGACTCTCTGACGAATTCGGGCAGCGGCGAGACCAGCTCGAAGCGGAAATCCACGCCCTGGCCGGGGAGCCGTTTAATATCGCCTCCCCGAAGCAGCTCCAGGCCATCCTGTTCGATAAGCTCGGACTGCCGCATGGTAAAAAGACCAAGACGGGATTGTCGACCGATTCATCCGTACTTGAGCGTCTGGCTGAAGAATATCCTCTGCCGGAGAGGATATTAGTCTATCGGAGTTTTGCCAAACTCCAGAATACGTATGTTGACTCTTTGCCCAAGCTTATCCGTGCAGATACAGGCCGAGTGCATACGTCGTTCAATCAGGCAGTGACGGCTACGGGTCGGCTGTCTTCCAGCAATCCGAATTTACAGAATATTCCCATCCGGACTGAAGAGGGGCGTCGCATCCGAACGGCCTTTGTGCCGGAACCGGGCTGGCGCCTCCTCTCGGCAGACTACTCTCAGATTGAGTTGCGCCTCTTGGCCCATCTGAGTCAGGACCCCGTCCTGGTCGAATCCTTTCAAAAAGGTCAGGATGTCCATGCCCGAACCGCGGCAGAAATCTTTGCGACGTCCATACAGGATATTTCGAGTGACCAACGGCGTGAGGCCAAAACGATTAATTTCGGTCTGATCTACGGCATGGGAGCGAGGCGACTGGCTCGCACTTTACGCATTCCATTCAAGACCGCCCAAGCGTATATTGACCAGTATTTCAGTCGCTACGCTGGGATCAGGACCTATATGGAAGGAACGCTGGTCAGCGCCAAAGAATGCGGCTATGTCACGACGCTCTTTGGCCGCCGTCGCTATGTGCCGGACCTTGGGAGTAAAAGCCCACAACTGGCCAGTGCTGCGGAGCGGATCGCGATCAACACCCCCATCCAGGGAACGGCGGCTGATCTGATTAAAGGCGCAATGGTCACCATTGCGCGACAGCTCAGCCAGGAGCGGTTGCAGACGCGCATGCTCCTCCAAGTCCACGACGAGTTATTATTTGAAGTGCCGGACACAGAGCTTGCGCGCATACAAGCCCTCGTCCGTGAGCGCATGGAAGGGGTGATGGCACTCACCGTTCCACTCTGCGTTGATATCGGAGTTGGCGGCAATTGGGCCGAAGCACACTGACACACAAGGAGGAAGCAGAATGGCATACCGAGAAAACTACGAACATCTTATCATCGAGAAGAACGACGGGATTGCGCTCTTGACGATTAACCGGCCTGAGTCCCTCAACTCGACGAATTTCCGCCTGCACTATGAACTGAGCAAGGTCTGGCTCGATATTGCAGACGACCCGGCAGTGCGGGTGGCGGTGATTACGGGCGCCGGGCGGGCGTTTTCGGCTGGCGGAGACTTTGACGTTGTTGAGAGATCAATAGATAACCTCGACGTGGTAGCCCAGACTATGAAAGAAGCCCGGGACATCGTCCACAATATGATCAACTGCGATAAACCTATTATCTCGGCGATTAACGGCGTTGCGGTCGGGGCAGGGCTGGCGGTCGCCCTGCTGGCCGATATCAGCATTGCCTCGGAGAAGGCGCGTTTCACTGACGGGCATACCCGGCTCGGGGTTGCCGCCGGAGACCACGCCGCGATTATCTGGCCCCTCCTGGTCGGCATGGCCAAGGCCAAATACTACCTGCTGACGTGTGACATGCTGGACGCCAAAGAAGCTGAGCGGATTGGTTTAGTCAGCATGGTTGTTCCACCGGACGAACTCATGCCTAAAGCGATGGAAGTGGCGAACAAATTGGCGACGGGCGCACAGCAAGCTATTCGTTGGACCAAGCAGTCGCTCAACCAGTGGCTTCGTGCGGCAGCGCATACGTCGTTCGATTACTCGCTCGCCCTGGAGATGTTGGGCTTCTTTGGCAAAGACGTGGGCGAGGGGCTGAGTGCGGTGAAAGAACGTCGCCCCCCGGTTTTTCCATCCGCGCAAGATAACACATGACAACTCCGGAACGCATCGAGCACACGCTCCGACACGCGCTGTCCGCAACCGAGGTGCAGGTCGAAGACGAGAGTGCCCTGCACGCGGGTCATGCCGGAGCTGCGTCCGGCGGCGGGCACTACCGGGTCACCGTGGTGTCTCCACTGTTTGCCGGCAAGAACCCCGTCCAGCGCCACCGTTTAGTCTACGCTGCGTTGGCGGAAGAAATGCAGCAGGCGATCCACGCCCTGGCGCTGACAACCCTCACGCCCTCCGAACGCACATAGACGCAGAGCCACCCCGTCCGGGTGGCTCTGCGTCTGTCCTTAGACTTTGTAATACGTCCGGTACCATTCCACAAAGCGGGGAATGCCTTCCTCAATCGGCGTGGCCGGGCGAAAGCCCACGGCCTGCATGAGGTCCTCAACATCGGCGCACGTTGCCGGGACATCTCCAGCCTGCATGGGGAGGAGCCGTTTTTCGGCTTTCCGCCCGAGGGTTTTTTCCAGCACCTCAATAAAATACAGCAGCTCAACCGGACTATGATTGCCGATATTATAGACGCGGTAGGGAGCCGTACTCGTTCCGGGGTCCGGTTTCATGCCTGACCACTGTGGATTGGGTTGCGCGATACGGTCATGAACGCGCACGACCCCCTCAACAATATCGTCAATATAGGTAAAGGCACGCCGCATCCTGCCATGATTAAACACCTCAATCGGTTCACCGGACAGAATAGCTTTGGTGAAGAGAAACAAGGCCATATCCGGCCTGCCCCAAGGGCCATAGACGGTGAAAAATCGCAGCCCCGTCGTCGGGAGAGCATGGACATGGCTATACGTATGGGCCATAAGCTCATTTGCCTTTTTTGAGGCCGCATATAAAGAAATCGGATGATCAACATTGTCATGGACAGAGAAGGGCATATGCGTATTCGCGCCATACACCGAGCTGCTCGACGCATACGTCAGATGCTGCACGTTGGTATGCCGACAGCCCTCAAGAATGTTCATGAACCCGATGAGATTGCTATCGATGTAGGCATGCGGGTTGGTGAGTGGGTAGCGTACCCCGGCCTGGGCCGCCAGATGGATAACCCGCTCGGGCGTATGCCGGACGAATAGGTCTTCCATGCCTGGTCGGTTAGCCAGGTCGAGACGCACAAATGCAAACTGTTCGGAATCGTTGAGCTGGGCTAAGCGGGCTTCTTTCAGACGCACATCATAATAGGTATTCAGGTTGTCGAGTCCGACGACGGTATCGCCTCGTTTGAGTAGATACCTGCTGACATGAAAGCCAATAAACCCGCCCACGCCGGTCACGAGTACCTTCATGCTGAATTTCCTTGGCGCCGTATAGGGCTATCCTTTTGCGGCAGGGTCGAAGGCTGCGTGGCGGCGTGCTGCGCAGGGTCCGCAGACGTGCCGGGTACGGTCCGGTATTTGCCCAGGATATGGCGCGCCACTGTGACATGATAGGCAAGGCCCGACCACACGCCGACGACAAGGGCAATCCACAAAAAATACATACCCACCAGATGAAAATCGATGAAGCCGTACTGATAGTGAATAATCAATCCGTGCAGGGCACACATTTGGAAGAGGGTCTTATATTTGCCAAGTTGGTCAGCGGGTACTAGCAGGCCCTCTCCGGCGGCGATACTCCGCAACCCCGTCACCGCCATTTCCCGCCCGAGTATGACAACGACCATCCAGACCGGCAGGCGGGGAAAACGGTCGCTTGCCGCCAGCATAATCAGGGCTGCCATAACAAGCAGCTTATCGGCCAGAGGGTCGAGAAACGTGCCGAGGAGCGTCGTGTAGCCGTGCTTGCGGGCGAGATAGCCATCGAAATAATCAGTCAGACAGGCAATGAAAAAAATACCGGCCGCCATCAGGCTCGATACCGGGTCCGTATCAGCCAGGCAATAGACAAGAAAAGGAATGAGCGCAATGCGTAAGAGGCTCAAAAGATTTGGGAGAGCTGACATGCTGAGTTCCGGTCGTTCATAGCCCAGGTGTTAGCGAGATGATAGCCTACGATAAAAGATTTCTTGGGGAAGGGTCAAACGCCGGTCCCCTTGCCAGTCCAAATCATGCCGGCCCAGCTTGACGTGGATACGCGGGCGTGCCAGCCGGCGCAAAGAGGGCCCCTGCCTGCCACGGTTGACTATCCTGACACGGATGAGGCCCACTGGCAGCGAGATACGGTCATTGCCGCTCTCCAAACAGCTCTCCAAACAGCGACAGCTGACTCCCCTTCGGACGGCTGCCTAAAGCCAGAGGATAGCGGCCGGTAAAGCAGGCGGCGCAGAAATCGCTGCCGGGTGCTTGGAGTCCGGCGTACATGCCGGCTTCACTCAGATAGGCGAGACTATCGGCCGTGACGTAGCGTCTGATTTCTTCGACTGAATGGGATGCCGCGATCAGCTCACTCCGGGTTGGCGTATCCACCCCGTAAAAGCATGGAGAAATAGTCGGCGGCGCACTGATGCGGACATGGATTTCGCGGGCGCCGGCCGCACGAATCATTTTAACAATTTTCCGGCTCGTCGTCCCGCGGACAAGGGAATCGTCTACCACGATGACCCGTTTGCCACGCAGAATCTCGGCCTGGGCATTGAGCTTGACCTTCACCCCAAAATGGCGGATGGACGATTGGGGTTCAATGAAAGTCCGACCCACATAGTGATTGCGGATCAGGCCCATTTCAAACGGCAGCCGGGCTTCTTTTGCATAGCCCAAGGCGGCCGGCACCCCGGAGTCCGGAACGGGAATGACGACATCCGCCTCGACCGGAGCCTCTTGCGCCAATTGACGCCCAAACGCTTTCCGTGCGAGGTAGACATTCTGCCCGAACATGGTGCTGTCCGGTCGCGCAAAATACACATGCTCGAAAATACACTGGGCGGACGGCGCCTGCGGGAACGGAGTGTAGGATGTCATGCCCTGGGCATTAAAGAGGAGGACTTCTCCGGCCCGGACTTCCCGCTCATATGTCGCCCCAATGAGGTCCAGGGCACAGGTTTCGGATGTGACCACATAGCCCAGATGGCCCGCGTGTTTGACGCGACCCAGCACCAGCGGACGAAAGCCGTAGGGGTCACGCGCCGCCACCATATGATCTTCGCTCAAGAAGACCAGCGAGTACGCCCCCCGCACTTGGGATAAGGCATCGATAATCCGGTCAATCGGGGGGGTGGCTTGTGAGGCGGCAATGAGATGCAGGATGACTTCGGTATCGACCGTAGACTGGAAAATCGAGCCGCCCGCTTCAAGCTGGGCGCGCAGTTCTTCGGCGTTGACCAGGTTGCCGTTATGCGCAATCGCCACCGAGCCATGCGTATACTTGGCCAGCAGGGGCTGCGTGTTTTTGAGCATCGTCGAGCCGGTGGTGGAATAGCGATTATGGCCAATGGCGCTTGCCCCTTCCAGGCGACGAATCAACTTTTCGTCAAAAATATCGGCCACCAGGCCCATGCCTTTATGCGTCAGCAGGGCCTGGCCGTTTGAAGAGGTAATGCCGGCAGACTCCTGGCCCCGATGTTGCAAAGCATACAAGGCCAGATAGGCCAGATTGGCCGCTTCCGGATGGCCATAGACGCCCACGACTCCGCACTCTTCATGGAAACCATCGAACTGAGTGAACGTGCCCTCAACAGACGTACGGCTGTCGGCGCGTTTATTCATTTTCACCACCTCGGCTGTGTCGTGCGCCACGCTGTCCCTCCCCGCTTATGCATGAGTAAACGTGCCATCAACCATACGGCTGTCGGCGCGTTTATTCAGTTGTCAGTTTTTGGGCAAGAGCCGTTTGCCACTGCTGGCGTAACGCTGTTGTTGAGATTTTCATATAGCCCGAAATTTCGAGCTGTGTGTCGGCAACTTCACCGAGGACGGAAAAGGGTAAGTGACTCGCCCGGAGGAGCGCTTCGAGTCGATCCCAGTCAGCCGGTTGGACCGAAACAATAGCGCGCGATTGGCTCTCTCCAAAGAGTAAGGCGTCAGGACGTATATCGCCTGTCAGCCTCACACGCGCTCCAAGAGTCCGGGCGGGATTGCTGATGCAGGCTTCCGCCAGGGCCACTGCCAAGCCGCCTTCCGCAACATCATGGGCAGAGGCAAAGAGCCCTTCTTGGGCGGCCTGCACACACACCTGCTGGAGGAGCCGTTCCCGTTCCAGGTCAAGCTGGGGGGGCCGGCCACATTCCTGCTTATGGATCGTGGCCAGATATTCACTCGCGCCAAGTTCTTCGTGGGTCTCTCCCAATAAGACGATGAGATCGCCCGCGTGCTTAAACCACTGGGTGACATGCTGCGTAACATTGTCCACAATCCCGACCATAGCAACCGTCGGGGTCGGAGGAATCGCCTGACCATCGGTTTCATTATAGAAGCTAACGTTGCCGCTGACTACCGCCACCTCCAGCGCCTCGCAGGCCGCCCGCAGGCCGTCAATTGCCTGGGTAAACTGCCACATCACCTCGGGCTTCTCGGGGTTGCCGAAGTTGAGGCAATCGGACAGGGCAACCGGCCTGGCCCCGCTGACGGCGAGATTGCGCGCACTCTCGGCGACGGCAATCGCCGCTCCTCGATAGGGGTCAAGCGCGCAGTAGCGGCTATTGCAATCGACACTGATGCCCAGGCCCTTATCCGATTCTTTCAGCCGAATGATGGCTGCATCCGAGCCGGGCTGCACAACCGTATTTCCGCCAACGAGGAAATCGTACTGCCGATAGACCCACTCCTTACTGGCAAGATTCGGCGTGGTGAGGAGTGCGGTCAGGACTGCGGCATAGTCGGTGGGCAGCGGCAGGGTGTCGAGGTCGAGCTGTTGTTTCGACGTCAGGTCGGCCGGTCTGGCCGCCGGGCGTTCGTAGGCCGGTGCCTGTGAGGTCAAGGCCGAGACCGGAATGCGGACGACTTCCTCTCCCTGCCACGTGGTGCGGAAGAGGCCGTCAGCCGTGACTTCACCAATGACGACGGCCTGGAGGTCCCAGGTGGCAAACACGTCTTTGACCGCCTCTTCACAGCCTTCCTTGGCGACAATCAGCATGCGTTCCTGGGACTCGGACAGCAGCAGCTCGTAGGGAGTAATGCCCGCTTCGCGGGTGGGGACGGTGTCAAGATCGAGGACGATGCCGACTTTGCCCCGGTCGGCCATTTCAACCGAAGAACTGGTCAGGCCGGCGGCTCCCATGTCCTGAATACCGATAATCAGGTCCTGTTGCATGAGGGCCAGGCAGGCTTCGATCAGTACATTCTCGGTGAACGGGTCGCCCACCTGAACGGCCGGGCGGAGCGCTTCGGACTTGTCATCAAATTCCCGTGAGGCCAGCAGGCTCGCGCCGTGAATCCCGTCTCGGCCGGTGCGGGAACCCACATAGATGACCGGATTGCCCACCCCCGCGGCGGTCGCCCGAAAAATCCGATCGGTCGGCGCGATACCCAAGGTAAAGGCATTGACGAGGATATTGCCATTATAGCCAGGGTTGAAATAGACCTCACCACCGACGGTGGGCACGCCGACACTGTTCCCGTAGCCGCCAATACCGGACACCACACCGGCGATCAGGTGGGGCGTGCGGGGATGATCAACCGTCCCAAAGCGGAGCGAGTTCAGCGAGGCAACCGGGCGGGCGCCCATCGTAAAGACATCGCGTAAGATACCGCCCACGCCGGTTGCGGCCCCGTGATACGGCTCGATAAAAGACGGATGGTTATGGCTTTCGATCTTGAAGACCGCGGCCAGCCCGTCGCCAATATCGACGATGCCGGCATTCTCACCCGGCCCCTGCAGGATGGCCGGTCCGGTGGTCGGCAGCCGCCCCAGAAAGCGCCGGGAACTTTTATAGCTACAGTGCTCCGACCACATCACGGAGAACACGCCCAGCTCTTCGAAGGTCGGCGTGCGCCCCAGGGTCTGGACGATGCGGTCGTATTCGTCGCTTGACAGACCGTGGTCGTGAGCGAGTTGCAGATCAACCGGTATGGATGCCATAGGGCTACGCAAAGGCTGAGGTAAAGAGTTTACGCCCGTCTTCGCCCCCCAGCAGGGCTTCAACCGCATGTTCGGGATGGGGCATGAGTCCGACCACGTTCCCGTTCGCGTTAGTCACGCCGGCGATATTCTGCACGGCCCCATTCGGGTTGGCCGAGTCCAGCGCTTCGCCGGCCTGGTTCACATAGCGGAAGACGATTTGATCGTTGTCGTGCAGCGCCTTGAGGGTCGCCTCGTCCGCCACATAGCAGCCTTCGCCGTGTTTAATCGGCAGGGACAGACACTCGCCCGCCGAATACTGGGCCGTAAAACGGGTCCGCGTCGTTTCCACCCGTATGGAGACCCACTCGCAGATAAACGCCAGCGAGCGGTTGCGGACCAGCGCTCCCGGCAGGAGCCCGCTCTCACACAGAATCTGAAACCCGTTGCACATGCCCAGCACCGGACCGCCGGCTCGGGCAAACGCAAGCACGCTGGACATGACGGGCGAAAAGCGGGCGACCGCCCCACAGCGTAAATAGTCGCCATAGGAAAACCCGCCCGGCAGCACAATCGCTTCGACGCCGAGCAGGTCCTGGTCTTTATGCCAGAGCGCGACCGCTTCCTGCCCGAGCACGGCTTCGAGGCAGTATCGCGCGTCCCGATCGTCGTTTGAGCCTGGGAAGGTGACTACGCCCCACTTCACTTTGTGTTACTCCTCGATAATCTCAAAGCGAAAATCTTCAATGATGAGGTTGGCCAATAAACGCCGGCACATCTCTTCGACGCGCTGCTCGGCCTGCTGTTTGGAGAGACCCGTCAGCCGGACCTCCAGATACTTGCCCATGCGAACCTCGCTGACTTCCGCATAGTCGAGGGCGTGCAGGGAGTGCGCAATGGCCTTTCCCTGGGGATCGAGAATCGCTTTTTTAGGCGTAACGTATACTTTCGCCAGCATTACTCCGCCTCATGCCGCCTCATGCCGCCTCATGCCGCCTCATGCCGCAGGCGTAAACACGCGCTCGAAGATATGGTCGGTATGCCGCAGCGCGTGGCGCGCATCAAAGAGCTGATCGATTTCAGACGGACTCAGCAGCCGGGTAATATCCGGGTCTTGGCGGACCTCAAGGGCAAAAGAGGCATTGCGCTCCCAGACCTTCATGGCATTGCGCTGAACCCAGCCATACGCCTCTTCGCGGGAAATTCCTTTGCGGACTAACGCCAATAACAGATGTTCGGAATAAATCGCTTCCCCGAGCATGGCCATATTGGTCTGCATCCGCTCGGGGTGAACAACCAGCCGGTCCGCGAGCGTGGTCAGCCGGGCCAACATAAAGTCGAGCAGCGTGGTTGCATCCGGGCCAATCACGCGTTCGACCGAGGAATGGCTGATATCGCGCTCATGCCATAATGGGACATTCTCCAGGGCTGAGAGTGCGTAGCCGCGCAGCAGGCGCGCCAGTCCGCTCACATTTTCCAACTGCCACGGATTGCGTTTATGCGGCATGGCGGACGAACCCTTTTGGCCGGGGGTAAAGGGTTCTTGCACTTCAAAGACTTCGGTGCGTTGCAGATGGCGCAGCTCAGTCGCAATCCGGTCGAGCGAGCTGCCGATCAGCGCCAGCGTCGAGAAAAAGTGGGCATGCCGGTCACGCGGGATCACTTGGGTGGCAATGGTTTCCGGGGCGAGCCCCAAGCGCGCACAAATAGATGCTTCGACCGCGGGATCAATGTTGGCATACGTGCCAACCGCGCCTGAAATTTTGCCGACCGCAATCTCGCGCCGGGCGTGCACCAGGCGAGCCTTATTGCGCTCCATCTCGGCGAACCAGTGGGCGACTTTGAGGCCGAAGGTAATCGGCTCGGCATGCACGCCGTGGCTGCGTCCGATCATGACCGTGTGCCGATGTTCCTGGGCGCGCCGCTTCAGCACGTCGAGTAAGGCATCCAGATCGGTCAGAATAACATCCGTTGCCTCGCACAGTTGAACGGCAAAGCCGGTATCGATCACATCGGACGAGGTCAGGCCAAGATGCAGATAGCGTCCTTCTTGGCCCACACTCTCAGCCACCGCGGACACAAAGGCAACCACATCATGCTTGACCTCGGCTTCGATCTCTTGCATACGGCGAATATCGACCTGCGCGTGTTGTCTCAGATGAGGAATCACTGCCGCTGGGATGTCACCGCGCTCAGCCAACGCTTCACACGCCAGCAGCTCGACTTCCAGCCAGGTGGAAAGCTTTTTCTCCTCTGACCAAATCCGGCGGAGGGCCGGACGGGTGTAGCGCTCGATCATGAGCGCAGTGCTATCAGAACTTCAGCCGCGACCAAAGAGGGGCGCTGTTTCTTTCCTGGGAGCAGGTCATCAAAAGGGTGTTGCAATCAGGTGAGAGGCGGGGTAAGTCAGAAGGCCCTGCTCCAAAGCAACGCGGCGGCGTACCCAAGTGGCTAAGGGAGAGGTCTGCAAAACCTCCATTCACCGGTTCGAATCCGGTCGCCGCCTTGTCACTCTTCTTCATTCCGGCCCTGGCGCCGTGGCCCAAAACACACTCCCCTTTTCGAGTCTTGTATGAAACCCAGCAAGGCCCGGACATCTTGAGACGGAGCGGTCTCCCACAGTTGCGCGACTTTGTGTCGCATGTTTCCTCGCTGGCGGAACAACGTAGCAAACGCCTGTTTCAAGGCCGCAATCCGCTCTCGACTAAAGCCGGCGCGCCGCAGGCCGACGACGTTTAAGCCCCGCACGGTATGGGTGCCGTCCATAATACAAAAGGGCGGGACATCCCGACTGGTCCGGGACAGCCCCCGCAGCAGGGCCAAGGTCCCGATCTTTACAAACTGGTGGACGACACAGTTGCCGGACACAAGGGCGCGGTCCGCGACCTCGACATAACCGGCCAGAAGCGCCCCTCCGGCAATGATCGTATTGTTCCCCAGCCGGCAATTATGCGCCACATGCGCATGCTGCATGAGATAATTATCGTTGCCGATAATCGTGGCACTCTCAGCCTGTGTCCCGCGGTGAATTTGGCTGTGCTCGCGCACGGTATTGCGGTGACCGATCCTGAGAAAACTTCTTTCACCCGAGTACGAGAAGTCCTGCGGGGCGTGGCCGATGACCGCCCCCATATGGATTTCATTGTCTTCGCCGATTTCGGTCCAGCCGCTGAGTACGGCGTGGGCAAGAATCCGCGTTCCGCGTCCAATCCGGACAGCGCCGTCAATCACAACATAGGGGCCGATGTCAACGCTGGGGTCAATGTCGGCTTGCGGGGAAATAATGGCTGTCGGATGGATCGCCATACGTGACAAGCGACTGTATCAAAGCTTGTTTGGCTCGGTGTCCTCCGAGGGCGTCAGGTCTGCCTGCTCGCCAGGGATGTGATACGTATCACTCGCCCACGCACCAAGGTCAAGCGTCCGACAGCGCTCCGAACAAAAAGGGCGGTAGGCGTTGTCCTGCCACGGGGTTTCTTTACGACACTGTGGACACTTGACCGTTTGCATAAGCGCACACCTGTAAAATGAACAAGCGTACCAACATCCGCATGCATCCGCATGCATCCGCATGGCTGTTGGAGGGCGCGTTTGCTCATTGCAAGGGAAAAGCGGGCGACCGGACTTGAACCGGCGACGTCCAGCTTGGGAAGCTGGCATTCTACCACTGAATTACGCCCGCTCAGGATTATAGTTTACCCTCCGTCCGACGAGACTGCGAAAGAGAAAGGGAGTTGCTGAAAAAGAAAACCCCGGCCTCGTCCTACTCTCCCACAGCATTCCGCTGCAGTACCATCGGCGCTGGAGGGCTTAACGGCCGTGTTCGGGATGGGAACGGGTGTGGCCCCTCCGCCATTGAGACCGGGGAATTTTCTTAGTCGCCTCTAATAACGGCCTCGGAGTGTGCTGTCAAGCCTCCCAGCCGGCGTCGGTTGACGACCCCGGCATCCGCCGTTACCGTGATGCACGGTTCCTGTACGGGCATAGAGGGAGCAGAATGGAGCCTCCCGAGTGCGGCTTCGAGTTGCTTGACTCAGTATAGACGGCCTCCTAAGATCAGCAGCCTTGCTCATGAAGGAAGAAATAGCACAGATTTTTCAGGCCAGTATTGAGGTAAAAGAACAGTTCTTGCGGGCGCATGGCAACGAATTGGTCGCCGCAACCAAGACCGTTATCCGGACGCTGCGTACGGGTGGAAAAATTCTCCTGTTCGGGAATGGCGGCAGTGCTGCCGATGCGCAGCATATCGCCGCCGAGTTCGTGAATCGCTACCTGATCGATCGCCCTCCGCTGCCGGCGATTGCGCTGACAACCGACTCCTCGGCTTTGACCTCGATTGCGAACGATTACGGTCCCACTGAGATTTTTGCCAAGCAAATACAAGCACTTGGTAAAAATAAGGATGTCGCTATCGCACTCTCGACAAGTGGCAATTCATCAAACGTTCTCCGAGGACTTGAGTGTTGCCGCAGCATAGGGATGCGGACCATTGGGCTGACGGGCGGGAGTGGCGGGGCGATGGCCGCTCTGGTCGATCATTGTCTGTGTGTCTCGGCAACAACCGTCACGCCTCGGATTCAGGAAACGCATATTCTCATCGGACATGTGATCTGCGAAATGGTTGACCTGAGCCTCTATGGGGCCGGGCGCCCGGAGAGTGAACAGTGAAAAACCGAGCGTTCGGGGCCGGAACCCACCCCGCCGCTGCGCGGCACCCCTCCAGGGAGGGGAGTTGGAAGGGGCCCGGTTCTGTTTTCTCTATCCCCTCCTCGGAGG
This sequence comes from Binatia bacterium, assembly GCA_963664395.2. Classification (GTDB taxonomy): domain Bacteria; phylum Desulfobacterota; class Binatia; order Bin18; family Bin18; genus Bin18. The sequence continues at coordinate 3,538,444 of OY761159.2, forward strand.
GGTGGCCCGAAGGGCCGGGGTGGGTTAGGGCGCAATGAAATTCCCTCCTATCGACCCGAGACTCGCCTCAACCTATCCGCTCAGTCAACGCCGCAGTAAAGTCGCCGTGCAGGGATTGGGCAAGCCGTGGCGGGTGGGTGGCAGTCTGGAGGAATTTCTGCACTCTCTGCCGCGTATTCTGGCCGCTACCGACCTGGGTGAAATCGCCGGCCGCATTGCGACCGCCGTCCGGTCCGGGCGACCCGTTGTCCTGGGCATGGGTGCCCATCCGCTCAAAGTCGGTCTTTCCCCGCTTATTATCGATCTTCTGGAGCGGGGCATTATTGCCGCCGTTGCGCTCAACGGTGCCTGCATTATCCACGATTTTGAACTGGCCTATCAGGGGGCGACTTCCGAGGATGTCGCCGCCAGTCTGGAGACGGGCCAGTTTGGCATGGCGCAGGAAACCGGAGAATTTTTGAACACTGCCATACAAACCGGGGTGACGCAGCAGGGGGTGGGTATTGGGCGAGCCGTTGGCGCGCGCATTCTGGCGGAACAATTGCCGTATGCCTCGCTGAGTGTGCTGGCCGCGTGCGCCCGGCTTGAGGTGCCGGCTTGTGTCCATGTCGCGATCGGGACGGATATTATTCATATGCATCCCAGCGTTGACGGGCGGGCAATCGGACAAGGCAGCCTGCGCGACTTTCACCTGCTGACTTCGGTTGTGGCCCAATTGGAAGGCGGGGTGTTTATCAACCTGGGCTCGGCCGTCATCATTCCCGAAGTGTTTCTCAAAGCGCTCTCGCTGGCCAGAAATCTCGGCCATCCGGTGAAGACCCTGACTACGGTTGATATTGATTTCATCCGGCAGTATCGACCGACGGTCAACGTGGTGCATCGCCCCACCCAACAGGGCGGGCGCGGTTTTCAGCTAACCGGCCACCATGAAATTCTCTTCCCGCTGCTGTGTGCCGCGGTTTTGGAAGAACTGGGAACCGACGCGCCGGACAGGGCGTAACCGCGCGTTCGACTGCCGGGGCTCCAAAAGATGTCCGGCAGATGCACGTCTGGCGGAAGAGGGCATGGTCGGAGTAGGATATAAACGTTTCTGGGGCTATTTCGGGTTTTGGGAAGCGTTCCGGTTTCCCGAAGATGAACTCGAATATCCGAGTGGAAAGCAACGTCTTCCTCTACATGAATGGACGGTTGAGCGTATGATACGGGCGAATTACCTGTATGCCGGGCCTGTGGATGAGGTGGTGCAAGGGATGGATGCCTTGGCCGACGCGGTAAACCCGGAATGGTTTGCGTGGCTGTTTGACCAGGGGCTCCTGCCTCGGACAGAACTGAGGAAGCAGCTTGAACTATTCGGCAAACATATTTTGCCACGCTATCGTTAACGCCGAAAACGACGAAGAAAACACGCGCCCGCAACACGCGCAGGACAGAAATCAGACGGACCGCAGCATGCCACAGTTCCAATACCAGGCGACCACCCCGCAAGGAAAAATCATTGAAGGCGTGCGGGAAGCGGGAGAGGAGCGGGCGGTCGTGGCGTGGCTCCATAAGCAGGGCTATATACCCCTCAGCGTCGCACTGCCGCACCGCCGGGAAGCCGCCCCCACGCGGAAATGGTTGTCTCTGCCGGCGCTGCCGTGGAGTGGCCACATCTCGCAGCGTGACTTGCTGCTCCTGACCCGCGAGCTGGCGACCATGCTCTCGGCCGGGTTGCCGCTGGACCGGGCGCTGGCGATCCTGGTCGGGCTCACTGAAAAAGCCGCACTCAGCCACGTGGTGGCTGAAGTGTTGAAGGCCGTCCAGCAAGGCCAATCGCTGGCAGAAGCTTTGGCCGAGTATCCCCACATCTTTCCGCCTCTGTATATTAATATGGCGCGGGCAGGAGAAGCCGGCGGCTTTCTGGAGACGGCCTTGCAGCGCGTAGCGGAATATCTTGAGCGTGCCCAAGAGGTCCAGGAGGAAGTGAAGTCAGCCCTCGCCTACCCCGTTATTCTGGTGCTCTTTGGCACTGGGGCTATTGTTTGCATGTTCATATTTGTCCTGCCGCGCTTTGCCGGCTTATTCGCCGATAGCGGCCAGACGCTCCCGGCTTCAACCCAGTTCATGTTGACGACCAGTGAGGTCCTGCGTGCCTATTGGTGGGGATTCCTGTTGTTCGGGGTTGGCAGCGTCTTCGGCTGGCGGCGCTACGTCGCCACTCCCCAGGGTCGCCTGACGTGGGACGGATTCTGTCTCCGCCTGGTGCTCCTCGGTCCCTTACTCCAAAAGCGCGAGGTGGGTCGTTTTTCCCGCACTCTGAGTACCCTGCTCAGCAGTGGGGTGCCGTTGCTCCAGGGACTTGAGATCGTGGAGGCCGTTATTGAGAATAAGGTCATTGGTCAGGCCGTCAAGGAAGTCCGGGCCGGGGTCCGGGAAGGGCAGGGGATTGCCGCACCGCTCGGACGAACCGGGGTGTTCCCGACGATGGCGCTTCAGCTGATCGGGGTGGGCGAGGAAACCGGTCGTCTGGATGAAATGCTGAAACAAGTTGCCGATTACTTTGAGCGCGAGACGCAGCAGCAGATCAGGCGAATGACCTCGCTGGTTGAACCGGTCCTGTTGCTGACCATGGGACTGATTATCGGCTTTGTCGTGATTTCCATGCTGGTCGGCATCTTCAGTATGAACGACATGGCCCTGTAACGGACAGAAAGGAGACGGCGTATGCAGCCCAACAAAAAGACTCTACTCAATCAAGCTGGCCAATCCGGCTTTACACTTATTGAACTCCTGGTCGTGATGGTGATTATCGGTTTGCTGGTTGCGCTGGTTGGGCCGAACGTGATGGGCCGCGCCGAGAAAGCCAAGCCGCAGGCCGCCCGGGTGCAAATCGAAAATCTGTCCAGCGCGCTTGAGATGTTCAAGTTGGACGTCGGCAGGTATCCGACCGAAGAGGAAGGGCTGGCCGCGCTCCGTGAAGGGCTGTCCGGAGTGGCCCGCTGGGATGGCCCTTATCTCAGAAAAAAGGTGCCCAAGGACCCCTGGGACCAGGCCTATGTCTATCGCCGCTCAGGAAGAGAATTCGAGGTGCTCTCCTATGGGGCCGATGGTGTGACGGGCGGTTCCAGCGTTGACGCCGATATCCTCAGTTCCGAATAAGAGGCGGGGTCAGAGGCCGAATAATGAGGATGAGTGGGTGAATATAACAAAGAGTGTGCAACGCCTCACCAGGGTTGACTATCTCGACGGTCTCGGGATAGCGGTTGGCACGCACGATATCAGCTTGGTGCAGAGTACCAAGCGCTTCTTTCAGGTTGCGCTCAAAGAAGTCCGCACGATCCCCCTGCCGGAATTCTCCGAACGCCAGCCGGACCGGTTGGATCAGCCGGACCAGCCGAACCAGCCGAACCAGCCGGACCAGCTGGATCGGCCCGCCTTCGTGCGGCGTGCAGTCGCGGACTTTCTGAAAGACATCGGAACAATCCCGGACCAGACAGTCCTGTGTCTTCCCCGCAAAGAGGCCAGCGTGAGCCGGCTCGTCGTGCCGGAAACCGCGCGCGACTCGCTGGAACAGGTCATCCGCTATGAAGTGGAACGCCTGCTGCCCTTCCGTGAGGAGGAGATTTATTACGATTACCTGCTCACTGAGGAGGGAGGGGAAGAGCGGCGGCTGGGAGTCGTCATTTTTTGTCTGCCCCGCCAGACCGTCGATCCGCTGGTAGAACTCCTGGCCGAGCAAAACCTGCGCCCGCAGAGTGTCACCCTGAGCAGTGCGGGGCAAACCACAACCCTGCTCGCCTGTTGTCCGGCCGAGCACGGGCGGCAGATCCTTGCCGCCCGGGAAGACGGCAGCCTGGAGCTGAACTTTCTGAGTGAGCAGCAGCTTGTGGCAAGTCAAACAGTACCGGCCGGGCGGGTTGCCGAGGCCGACGCCTTGGCCGATATACTCGCCCGGAGTGTTGCCAGGAATTTCCCCGGCCGTGCCCCGGACACGACGCCGGTCTTTACCTGGGACGAGCAGGGGAGGCTGCCCCTCAGCGTGGAGCCGGACCGCGACCTGGTGCATTTGGCCCGAGAGCGGTTTCCGGTATTAGAGGCGGGCAGGTCGCTGTCTGTCTCCACCTGCGCCGCCATTGGAGCCGCCCTCCAGGCTGTGGGGGAGGGCGGAGAGGTCAATGTCCTGCCGGCTGAAAACCGGGCGCATCGGGAAAAACTGCTCACCCCCCTCACCGTAGTGTTTGTTGGCTGCATCCTGCTCTTCAGCCTTGTCTGGGCGACTGGAATTGTGATCCAGGATCGCCGCACCCTCAACCATGTCCAAGACCGGATTCAGACCCTGGCCCCGGACGTGCACAGCGTCCAGGATCAGGAAGAAGAAGCGCACCGCCTCCAGGCACAACTCCAGACCCTGCGGTCCGAGACACGCATCCGGCTGACACCGCTCCTGGAGGATATATCCGAGCGCATCCCCCAGCAGGTCTACCTCACCGCGTTCCGTTTTAAGAATGGCCGCGTTGAACTCACGGGCGTTGCCAAGACGGGATCGGCCTCCGATCTGGTCGGGGTCCTTGAGGGGTCGCCCTGCCTTCAGAACGTTGCGCCAAAATCGCCATTCAAGAAAACGGGAGCGGGCGAAACCTTCACGCTGGGCGCACGGGTGCAGACATGCGGCTAGCCGCAATTCGGGCCGCCTGGCAACGATTCTCTCCCCGAGAGCGCACCTTGGCCGGTCTCGCCCTGGGCGCGTTGGTCGTGGTTGGTCTCCGCTATGGTATTGTCACCCCATACCTGGCGTATACAACCCGGCTCGAAGAGATGATCGACCGGGACGTGCAGCGTATTGCAAAAATGCAACGCCAGTGGGACCGGGCTGAAGAAGTCCGGAAGCGCGCGCGCACCCTGGAGAGGCGCTTTGCTGCGGCCTATAAACAACTGATCCCAGGGGAAACTCCTACACTCGCTGCCGCCCAGCTCCAGGAACGGGTCCAAACCCTGGCCGGTCAAAGTGGGCTGACAGTGGTCACGACTCAGGTGCGGAAAGAGAAATCGCTCGGATCATTGCGCAAGACCGCAGTCCAAATGACTCTTCGGGGGGACACGCCCGCTATTGCAGATTTTCTTTCACGCGTTGAGTATGGGAAGTGGTTGCTGTCCGTGTCCCGTTTAGAGGTCGGCCGGGGTACTACCCGCCGGAGAAGAAGAAAGCGGGCGGCGGCGGCACGCCCCCCACTCACGATTACGCTTGAGGTAGAGGGCGTCATGCAGGGAGCGCGGGCGACACAGACGGCGCGGGCGGAGTAAAACGCAGTCATGCGGGTTCGACGATTTTTACATGCTATTCTGGCGGTCACGGCCCTATGCCTGGCCTGGCAAATTATTGCGACCTGGAACCGGACTCCGCCCATTCCCGGCGTTTCGCCGAGCCCGACTCAAGAAGAGGCTGTGGCCCTCATTTCCCTGCCGGTCCGCTCTCCTCAGACGGGACAACGTTTAGTCAAACAGATCACTGCCAAAGACCTGTTTTCGCCGGAACGCAAGCCGCGGGAGGTTGTCGTGCAAACCGCTCCGACAGCGCCTGTCGAACCGCCTTCTCATCTCAAGCTAGTCGGCGTCCTGCTGATACCGGGCCGGGAAGAAGCCTTTCTGGCGGACTCCAAACAGAAGAATAAAGTCACGCGGGTGCGGAAAGGGGAGTACATCGGCGAGTATTATCTCGCCACCCTGACCGCCGCGCACGCCACCCTCTCGCGTAGCTCGGACGGCGAAGAATTCGCCGTGCCGTTAACGCTGCTCGACAGTCAAAGCGCAAAGAAGCTCCCCCGGCTGACGCCCAAGAAAGCATCGGTCCGGAAAACGTCGGGACAAGCCCGGCAGGCTGGTCAGGCCGGTGGGGACGCCGCCCAACAAAAAGGCGAGGATGCGGGGCAGATTCGACAGAATATTCGACAATTGCAAAAACGACTGCGCCAGCTCCGGCGACAGGCGGCGCGTGATCGTCAGCCCAAGTCAGAGCCAGAGGCCAAGCCAAGTCAGAGGAACGCTAACGAGTGCGAGAGGCATACATGCGGATATGGCAGACACGGGAGAGGATGGTATGGACGAGGTGCCGGGCGGTTCTGCTCGCAGGTGTTTTCCTGCTGAGTTCTTTCCTGCCGGGCCTTCCAGCGTCGGGCCGTGCTCAGACCGCTCCACCGGATCAACTTGATCAACTTGATCAACTTGATCGGATTGATTCCGGTGATCCGGCTGAGGTAACTGACAGTGAGGAAATGACCGACAGTGCTGAGGAGTGTGTCCCTGTTGGCGAGACGGAATTCATTGAGTTCAACTTTGAAGGGGCCGACATTCGAGAAGTGATCCAGGGGATGGCCGCCGGGCTGTGCATTCACTATTCGATTGATCCTCGGGTGCAGGGAACGGTGACCATTCGGACGGCGAGCAAAATCAGTGGCCAGGATCTGTTCCCGCTGTTCCATCAGATCCTGCGTATCAATGGGATAGCCGCGGTGAAGGCCGGCGAAATCTACCATATTGCTCCGGTTGGAGAGGCAAAAACCAGGGTGCTGCTCATGCAGGAAAACACCCAGCGGTACGAAGCCTCCGCGCAGGACGAGTTCGTTATTGAACTGGTCAAGGTAGAGCATGTTGCGGTACAGAAAATCGTTGAAATCCTGCAACCCTTTGTCTCGCCCGGTGGCGGGGCGGTCGCGTACGCGCGTGGCAATCTGATCATCCTGACGGACCTGGCGTCGAACGTGGTGCGCCTCCGAGACCTGATCGCGACTTTTGATACCGATACGTTCCGGGAACTCCGCGCCCAGATATACCGGATTGAGCATGCCAATATCGAAGATATCGGCAAGGAGCTGGCCGCGATCCTCGAGCCCTACGGTGTGACGGTACAGAACATGGAAGAACGCGGGGTATATATTATTCCGCTCACTCGGCTGGACGCTATCGTCGTCATTGGCTTTAATGACGAGATTTTCAGTCAGATTGAGAAATGGATCAAAGTCCTTGACGTCCCACCCGAAAAAGGCGGCAGTCGCGTAGTCCAGGTCTATTCGGTCGAGAATACCAAGGCCGCCGACCTGGCCGGGGTGCTGGGTAATTTATACGGCGGCGGCGGAGGCCGAAGCAGCAGCGGGCGTGACCGGAAGAACGAGAATCGCCAGAATGAATCGGGGGAGGGGCTGGGCCGCAGCGGTGGGCTCGGGGGGCGAGGGTCACGAGGGGGCGGAACCCAGAGTCTCCTGATCGATCCCAAAGAAGACGAGAACCTGATATTCAAGGAAGAAGTCAGAATTGTCGCGGACGAGATCTCGAACTCACTCATTATTCTCGCCACCCCCCGCGATTACGACAGAATCCGGGACGTGCTGGTCCGCATCGACGTGGTTCCGCGGCAGGTGCTGATTGAAGCCATCATTGCGGAGATAACGCTCAATGACGACTTGCAGTTCGGGCTCGAATACGCCTTTGCCAGCGGGGGCTTGAAGAACCTGTTCGGCTCCGTAGGAGGGGGCGGCTCAAGTGGCATTGGGGTCGGAGAAGAAGGGGGTCTGAGCATCGGCAATAGTGCGCTGCTCCAGTCCGGAGCAAAGCGGGCGGTCAATATCGGCAAGAATGGGCTTTTTTCTTTTATCACCGACCAGGAGCATTTTCTGGCCCTGATACACGCCGTCCACGCCCGCTCCAAGGTGAATATCCTGGCGACGCCGCATGTGATTGCCGCAGATAATCGTGAGGCGCATATCCTGATCGGTGAAGAGGTGCCGATTCTGACCTCCACCCAACAGAGCACCCTGGCCAGCGCGAACATTGTGTCCAGCATCCAATATCGTGATACCGGCACGATCCTGACCATCCTGCCCCAGGTCAACTCGGCCGGGCTGGTGAATATGGAGATTCGCCAGGAAGTCAGCAACGTCGGGGTGACCTCGTTTGGCGATACCAACTCGCCCAGCTTCACTTCGCGTGAAACAGAAACAACCGTCGTCGTGCGCGACCGCGAGTCTGTCCTGATTGGCGGCATTATTGACGAACGGGTCGAGCGTTCCCGCAACGGCATTCCTTTTCTGATGGACGTACCGGTCCTGGGCCGCCTCTTCCGGGTCGAACAGGACAAACGGGAACGGACCGAACTGATCATTCTCATTACGCCCTACGTCATTCGAGACCGGAACGAAGCACAAGCTGTGACTCAGGAGTTTACGAATCGGGTCGGCCGACTCCGAAAAATGATTGAAGGCGCCCGCCAGACCCAGCAGCCCGGCGCCGGCAAGAAGTAGAATCAGCCTTACACATCCCCTCCTTGGAGGGAAAGAGGAAACGTGTCCTCAACAGAGTAGGCAGATGTTGACACGTTTCCTCTTTGTGCCGCGTGAGCGGCGGGGTGGGTTTCTTCTGGGTTTCTTCTCTGGGGGGAAGCTAAGACAAAAGAGGCAGGGGGCAACCCACCCCGGCCCTTCGGGCCACCCCTCCAAGGAGGGGAGCAGAGATTATGAAGCGGAAGATCGTGCCGTATAACCCGCGATTGAAGGAACTCGCTCGGCAACTTCGGAAGCAGATGACGCGGGCGGAGGCTCTGTTGTGGCAACAGCTCAAGGCACGGCAGATGGAGGGCTGTGACTTTGACCGACAGCGCCCTATCGATGAGTATATCGTGGACTTTTTTAGTAAGGACCTCATGCTGGCCATTGAGATTGATGGAGTAACACACGATACCGAAGCTGGACAGAAAAACGATCAGCGGAGGCAGAAACGCCTGGAAGCTCTGGGTGTCCGATTTTTGCGCTTTCAGGATGAGGAGGTCAAGCAGAATCTGGAAGGAGTGTTGACGGTCATTCGGGGGTGGATCGGGAAGAATAAACCCACCCCTCCGAGGAGCTAAGACAAAGGGGCAACCCACCCCGGCCTACGGCCACCCCTCCAAGGAGGGGAGCAGAACACATCCCCTCTCGGTCAAGGCTCTCACTATCACCATAAGTGACATTTTTATCCCCTCCTCGGAGGGGTGGCCCGCAGGGCCGGGGTGGGTTCCTGGCACGCCCTCACGAGGAAACCCACCCCGCCGCTACGCGGCACCCCTCCTGGGAGGGGATGGTGAAGGGAGCGCTACGCGGCACCCCTCCTGGGAGGGGATGGTGAAGGGAGCGCTGCGCGGCACCCCCTTCGACTGGGCTCAGGACAGGCCCCCAAGAGGGGATGGTGAAGGGGGATGCGGGTGACTGCTTGACAACCGAAACCGGGTTTGAACTAATACGCCACATGGCCGCCGCCGAAGACACAAGCTGGGAATACACGTTAGGCCGCATTGATGAGCGGACCGAGAACCTGGAGAAGCGCGTTGATGAACGGTTCGAGAACCTGGAGAAGCGCATTGATGAACGGTTCGAGAACCTGGAGAAGCGCATTGACGAGCGGTTCGAGCATGTGGAACAGCGTCTTGGACGTGTGGAGTTTGATGTGAAGGGTATTCAGAAGACGATTGACGAGAAGATGCTCAACAAGACAACCTTCTTCACGTTTACCAGCGTTGGCGCCGGTCTCCTGGCCGCGATGATCGCGCTGAAGTAGCTGTTGTGAAACACTCCTGACTCAAGCCAACCCCTTTGCTATTGACACCTTTTCCAAGAGTACACTATAGTAATTTCATAATGCGCAAGGCTTTACGGGAGTGGGAAACGAGCACGTGGTGATGGAAAAGTCCGGACGCTACCAGCCAGCCATACGCGGCATCGTGGGGGGAGTTGTCCTAGTAGCAGCCCTGGCCGCATTCCTTGGGTCGAGTCAGTCCGAAGCCGGGATTAAACAACGGGCCACGGCGTTCTGGGAAGCCCGTATCCAGGGTGACGACTTGACAGCCTATCAATACGAAACCTATGCCCACACCGGAGAGCTGACCGCCACGCAATATATCCAGGCCCTGTCGCCGATGCTGAAATACATGGCTTACACCATCGACACCATCCAGGAGCAGGAAAACGAAGCCTCGGTCACGGTCAATGTGCGATGCCGGATAGACATTCCGGGCATGCTTGACGTGCCCTTATCTATGCCGATAAAGGAGCGTTGGGTGCGTCTTGACGATAGCCAGTGGTACCGCAACGTCAAACCCGAAAAGCTCGGCAAGGCCGCCCGTCGGCAGGGCTGAATGTTTGCTTGACAGGGTATGGGATATTCACTATGGTGCTCAGCAATCACGCCACACGGGGAAAATCGAAAGGCAATATTGATGTTCGGGCCGGACCGGAAAGGGCCATATGAAGGAGGCGAGGTATTGGCGAACACTAACGAAAACAAGTCCCCGGTGCCAGGTGGATATATGAGCAACACGACACATAAAACAGAAGAAAGAAGTTTTCAGGAAGAAAGGAGAGACGTGATGAAGATGAATAAAATGTTTACGGGCCTAATCGCGTTGGTGGCGGGCGTTGCCCTCTCGGCGGGGAGTGCCTTTGCAACCAAGGGTTACTACCATAGGTGACCCGGCCAGGATGAAACTGGTCCCTTATTATGAGACCGGAGAGCTCGCTGACCGCGATTGTCAATGTCCAGAACCTGTCGCCGCAAGAGGCCACTACTGCGGCTCTGCAATGGCTGTTACGGCTGCTCAGGCTGCATTGGATGCTCTTAATGATATGGAGTTGAGCCTGACCATGCAGATACAATGCGGGCTGATGCTGAGATGGCCCTTGCGGATGCTATGGATGCGCTTTACACCGAACACCTCTTCGTTGTCGTGAATGTCCACGACGCAATGGGTATGATGATGGAGGATGCGTCAGAGAACTGTGTCTGGCAGAGAACCAGTTCGGATATGTCATTCTCACGGGGTTTGAGATGATGCATGGCGGAGATATCCCCAACCGCAGCGCTTGGTGCTCTCGATGGGCTGGTGACATCCCCGCATACGGCTATGTGAAGTCATGGCGGAGGGTCAGAAATGGTACGGCTGCGAGGGCCGCCCCGGCGACCTGACGGATGGAGGCAGGTTACTGAGCCAGATTGCTGAGTAGCGGATTGTAGGCACTGAGTCCATTTGGCCAGCTCGCCGCCTGGACCATGTCCAGGACACTGGCACTGGTGCTTCTTCGGGACGGAAGTGATCGACCCTGCTCGATGGACCATTCTCCAGGACGTTGGGAGTGGTTTCTTCGGGACGGAATTGCATGCCCGACTGGCCTGCTATACAATTACAATGATGGCGGATGAGATGCTGAGCCACTCGATGATGCTACTGCCTGCCCGAATGATGCTACCGCTAAGTGTGACCCAGCAATATGACAATAGGAATCCGACTTCATGATCCGGTGCGGCTTGATTCCCGAACGGCATGATAACAGGGGCGATCTACCAATGCATGCGACGGTACTGGGACTGACTATGCCGCTGTCTGATGATGCGAGGCAACCACTCCTCGACTCCATGGTCATGCCATCGCCCGGTACGATACTGGGGCTGATGATTCCATGTCTTTGTGTGGTTGGCAACAGGCCACGACGATGAGGATGCCCCATGCGAGCGATGTCCCGGCCCGCTTGCGTAATCGTGATGCGAAGACGGGACGATGGCATGATTCCAGGGGACCATGTATCGCCGGGTGATGATGGCCCATCGCAAGTCCCCGCCCCGACCATAAGGTCACCATGATAGACCCGATGGTGATGCTGGGTCATGTACACCGACATGTGATGCGGGCGACCGCGGTGTGCTGCGAATCACGATGCCGGATGGCAGCCACGCCGGCATGGTGTGGACCCATATCTCTCAGATGAATGGAACAACTTCCGCATGAACTTCCCTGGGTACAACATGGCCAATCCGATGCCTGATGAGATGGGTGTTGCTGACGTGAGGCTGATGGAAACTGAGGTGGCTGCGGCCGCCTGCATGGCCCGTAACTCATCGTAACACGGCTCTAACAGAAGGAGGCAAGGGTTTCGGCCCTTGCCTCCTTTTTTTGTGTGTGATTGTCGGGCAGGACGAGGAGAAGGGGGTATGCGATGACCGGCTATGAAGAACCGGCCATGCGTGCGGCCCTGGCCCTGGAAGCGGCCAACCAATCCAATTGGGCAGAGATTGCCGGCGTCATGCTCATATAAACTCCCCCCCCCCCCAGATATTTTCGATTAAAAGGCAGATAGATTCTCCATCCCCTCTTGGGAGGGGTGCCGCGTAGCACCTGTCCTGAGCCGAGTCGAAGCCTGTCCTGAGCCCTAGTCGAAGGGGGGCGGGGTGGGTTTCGTCATCTCGCACCACCGGGCTGTCTTCACGTAAGCCCTCTAGCCCTTGACGCTGTTTTGTGCTCTGCTCTATTCTCAAATGCACAGAAGGAGAAAGGGAGGACGTACCGTATGACCCGTAAACGACCTGATGGCACGACGGAAGGAATGCGGGCGCTCAGTGTGTCGGAGGGGAGGGGTGAAGCAGAAGCAAAAAAAATAGGGCGGAAGGCCCCTGTGGATTCCACGGAAGACGATTACGATTACATGATTGGGCAGGCGTGCGTTCGGGATTTGAAAGCTGGGCGCACCCACATCGTTCCTGACGAAGAATGGTTGCTGCGATTGATGAGCTGAAGTCTCCTGACGTGAGTCATAAGAAGGTGAAGAAGCTCAAAGGGCGGAAGAAGGGAGAACCACCGATCTACCGAGTCCGTGCTGGAAATTATCGGGCGTTGTACACGGTTGATGAGAATGATGGCGTGACCATCCTGCATATCCGTCACAGAAGCGACGCCTACAAGTAGAATACCAAAAGCCCGGTCACATGGCCGGGCTTTCTATCTCCACCACCTCCCATGGGCTAGGGTGGGCAGAAGCTACTAACATCACCCCTAACACGGCTCAGACACACGGAGGCAAGGGTTGCGGCCCTTACCTCCTTTTTTTGTCCGCGATCAGACGCGTATTTTGCTGGCAATAAAGACTTGGTGGCGGAGGAGAAATGAAAAAGCCCGGCTGATTGGCCGGGCTACAATGTTCGCAATGCCTGTCTACTCTGGTAGAAACTTTGCCGCCAGGGCGCCGAGAGAGAGCAACAAGGCTATCACGCTCACAAAAACACTGTTCTTGCCTTTGGTCGCCTCGTGTTTCGCCTCTTCCACTTCTGCTTTCGTCGCAATATGAGGGAGGGTCGCTTCTATTTTGGCAAGGCTCACTTTTATATCAGTGACATCCGCCTTCATTTCATGGATGTCTGTTTCTATCCGCTGAAGGCGTTCATCTGTCTCCATGATCTCTTCCCTCTATCACATTATTCATCCGCATACCTTATAATACATAAACTATTGTGCAAGAACCTGCTATGCGGTCCAACTCCCCCCAGATATCTTCGATTAAAAGGCAGATAGATTCCCCATCCCCTCTTTGTGCCGCGTAGGGGCGGGGTGGGTTTCGTAGTTTCGCCGCGCTGCCCGAACGAAGAGGGAACCCACCCCGGCCTGCGGCCACCCCTCCAAGGAGGGGAGTATCCACCCCGGCCTGCGGCCACCCCTCCAAGGAGGGGAGCTGGAGGGTCTTGGCTTTGTGTTCTGCCGGGCGAGTTGGTAGGGTGAGCGTCAAGGGTTGGGAGGGAACTATCAACAATCTTACATTCTCGCCGGAAGCGGTTGCGGCTCTGCAAGCGCTGGTCGCCCCGAACTGGGTGGACATCGGGGGGCTTATCATCGGGCTGGCGCAATGTGGCTTGATTTATTACGGCCTGAGACTAATGAACCTGGGGTCCGCGGAACGCACAGCGCAACTCACGGCCCAGCACGAAGAAGCCATGACGGCCCTCAAGGAACTCATCCACCGGACCACTTCTCGTCCATAAACGCCAGACACCCGCCGAATCCCCTGCGGTTATAGCCCTTCTTATCGACGATTGGGTGTAACATCACCCAGAACACGACTCAGACAGCAGAAGACAAGGGTTTCGGCCCTTGCCTTCTTTTTTTGTCCTGAACAATCCCCTCTTGGGAGGGAAAGAGGAAACGTGTCCTTAATAGAGCAGGTAGATGTTGACACGTTTCCTCTTTGTGCCGCGTAGCGGCGGGGTGGGTTTCGTAGTCTCGCCGTGCTGCGCTGGCCGAACAGGAACCCACCCCGGCCTTCGGCCACCCCTCCAAGGAGGGGAGCTGGAGGGTCTTGGCTTTGCGTTTTGCCGGGCGAGTTGGTAGGCTGGGTGCCCTATGGCGAGCGCAACATTTGATACCTTACACGCGGCCAAGGCGCTGACGGCGGCGGGCTTTGAGGCACAGCAAGCCGAGGCAATCACGGACACGATCCGAGAGGCGTTTACCGAGAGTGTAGCCACCAAGGCCGATATCGCCGGCCTGGAAGCAGCCGTAACCGCAGATATCGCCGAGGTCAAGGCGGAGTTGAAGGCCGATATCGCCGGCCTGGAAGCAGCCGTAACCGCAGATATCGCCGAGGAAGGCGGAGTTGAAGGCCGATATTGCTGAGGTAAGGACGGAAATCGCCGAGGTGAAGGCCGAGTTGAAGGCAGATATCGCCGAGGTGAAGGCGGAGTTGAAGGCCGATATTGCCGAGGTAAGGACGGAAATCGCCGAGGTGAAGACGGAAATCGCCGAGTTGAAGGCCGAATTGAAAGCCGACATCGCGGGCATATACAAGCAGCTCTGGCTGGTAGCGCTGGGCATCGTGACGGCAGTCGCGGCGATTGTGAAACTGTTGTAAGGGACAGGCTATGGCGAGCGCAACGTTTGATACCTTACACGCGGCCAAGGCGCTGACCGCGGCGGGCTTTGAGTCCCAACAAGCCGAGGCGATCACGACACGATCCGGGACGCCTTCACCGAGAGTGTCGCCACCAAGGCCGACATCGCCGAGGTGAAGACGGAAATCGCCGAGTTGAAGGCCGAGTTGAAAGCCGACATCGCGGGCATATACAAGCAGCTCTGGCTGGTAGCGCTGGGCATCGTGACGGCCGTCGCGGCGATTGTGAAACTGTTGTAAGCAGGACAGGTTCTATGGCAACGGCGACGTTTGATACCTTACACGCGGCCAAGGCGCTGACCGCGGCGGGCTTTGAGGCCCAACAAGCCGAGGCGATCACCGATACGATCCGGGACGCCTTCACCGAGAGCGTGGCCACCAAGGCCGACATCGCCGAGTTGAGGGCGGATATAGCGAGCCTGGAAACGCGGCTGGTCGAACGGATAGACGCGGTGGAAACGCGGGTGGCAGAGCGTTTTGAGGCGCTCTACAAGCAGCTCTGGCTGATGGCGCTGGGCATCGTGACGGCAGTCGCGGCGATTGTGAAACTGTTGTAGATGTCCGGGAACCCCTCAGTCCTCCTTGCTCAGGGGGAATTCAAGGATATCAAAGGATATCAAAGGATATCATCGGATATCATCCGTGTGTTCCAACTGAGACCACGCAGAAACTATTGCCAACAGAACCATGAGCGAGCAGGCAGAGCCGATTATCCACAGCTACGACCTGGGCAAGTGCTATAAGCTGTACGCCCGCCCGTTTGACCGGCTCAAAGAACTCTTTGCCTGGCGTGGCCGCCACTATTCCCAGGATTTCTGGGCGCTCCAGGCCGTCAACTTTAGCGTGCAGCCGGGCGAGTCGTGGGGCATTATCGGGCGTAACGGGGCAGGCAAATCGACCCTGCTCAAACTCATCAGCGGCGTCACCCGACCGTCCACCGGCACGCTGACCGTCTCGGGCCGCATCGGGGCGCTGTTGGAACTCGGCACCGGCTTCCACCCGGAATACACCGGGCGGGAGAACATCTATTTTTCCGCGGCCATGCTGGGGCTTGAGCAGGCCGAAATCGAATCCGTCCTGCCCGACATTCTGGACTTTGCCGATATCACCGAGTTTATCGACCGCCCGGTCAAAACCTATTCGTCCGGCATGTTCATGCGCCTCGGATTTGCCGTGGCGACCAGTATTCGACCGGATATCCTGATTACCGACGAAGTCCTGGCCGTTGGGGATGAGGCCTTTCAGAAGAAGTGCATTCGCCGCATGGAAGCGTTTCTCGAACAGGGCAAGAGCCTGCTGTTCTGTTCCCACAGCACCTACCATGTGCGCAAGCTGTGCCAAAAAGCGTTGTGGATCGACCACGGCGAGGTGCGCCTGTCAGGAGCAGCGGCTGAGGTCACCCTGGCGTATGAAGATTATCTGCGCGACATTGAGGCCCAAGCGGCAGAAGAGCACGCGGAAGCCCGTCACGCGCCCGACCTGTCGGCCTACAGTCGGCTGCAACAGGTGCGGTTGCTGAACAGCGACGATCAGGAGGTCACGACTTTTGCCATGGGCGACACGGCGCGGCTTGAAATTATTGCAGAGACACCGGACGGGGAGGCGCCGGTCATCGCGGTCGGCTTGGTGCGGAACGATCTGACCTCTATCTATGGCGTCTTTAGTGATATGGATCAGGTCGAACCGCAGCGCCTTGACGCCCACACGTTTCGGATCGTGTACGAATTGTACGACCTGAGCCTCCTGCCGGGCAGCTACACCCTCCGGGCGCACGTCCTTGACCGGCAGGGTCTACGCATGTTTGATACCGTGGAAAAGGACTTTTCGGTGCGGGGCGACACGCGCGAGCTGGGGCTGTGTCGCTTGCCGCATCGCTGGACGTTTGAGTAGAAAATCGTCCTATGTTTGCCGTCCTGACGACGCATCGCTATCTCTTGGTGACCATGGTCCGGCGTGAGATCGGCGCGCGCTTCGCCGGTACGAGTCTGGGCGGCCTGTGGTCCTTGATCCAGCCGGCCATCCTGTTGGGCCTGTACACCATGGTGTTCTCGGTCATCTACCGGGTGGGCGAGGTCGAAGGCGGGCATGGCTTTCCGGAGTTTGTCTTCTGTGGCCTGTGGCCGTGGCTGGCGTTTCAGGAAGCCTGCCTACGCTCCGTTGCTGCAATCACGGCCAATGCGAATCTGGTGAAAAAATTGCAATTCCCGTCAGAACTGCTGGTCGTGGCTGCGGTGCTCTCCAGCTTTCTGGTGCAGGGAGTTGGTTTCCTCCTCTTTCTGATCGGTCTGATGGTGTGGAAAGGCACGCTCATAGGTGCTGCCGGGCTGCTGCTGTGTATTCCCCTCGGTCTTTCTCTGCTCCTGGCGATTGGGCTGGGCATGCTGCTCGCCTGTGGCAATGTCTTCTTTCGGGATGTCGAACAACTCACCACCGCGGGTTTTACGCTCTGGTTTTTTCTGACGCCGATTCTGTATCCGGCCAGTCTCATCCCGGAATCCATCGGCCCGCTGTTCGTATTGAACCCCATGGTCGCGATTACCGATGCCTACCGTTCTATTATTCTGTCGGGGAGCTTTACCCCAGGCGGCACGTTCGTGTACAGCGTGTGTTGTGCGGTTGGATTCTTCTGTTTTGGCCAGTATGCGTTCCAGCGCTGCCGCGGGTTTTTTGCCGATTATCTCTAAGAACGTGAGAAAACCGCTATGGCTGATCGTTTTGATTACGCCGACTACGAATTCACGCTGCGTGACAGGCAGTGGAACCGTGATGCGCTTGCCGTGCATGTCTCCCATTTCCAGGGCTGTCGTAAAGTCCTGGACCTCGCCTGCGGCTCGGGTATTTTCCTGGAACTGTTGGCCGAGCAGGATATTCCCGCCATTGGCGTTGAACGCAACCCAGACGTTGTGGCCTGGGTGAAACAGCACGGCTGGGATATCATTGAGCAGGATGTCTTTCCTTTCTTGGAACAGACGCAGGAGACCTATGACGGCATTTTTTGCTCGCATTTTCTTGAGCACTTGCCCTTTGCCGAGGTCCTGCGTTTTTTTGAATTACTTGCGCCTCGCGTCAGTGCAGCGGGAACCGTGGTGATTGTTGTGCCGAATCCCGAGTCGGTCCGTATGCAGTTGTTCGGATTTTGGCGCGATCCTGAGCATGTCCGTTTCTATCACCCTGAGCTGCTTGAAGCGGTCTTGCGGCACTTCGACTTTCAGGTGACGCACACAAATCGCGCAGACATCCCCTTTGCCATTGCCCCGCCCGCATTGCTTCCATTTTCCCATCGGTCGGAATCGAGCACGCGGCAGCCCGACCCGCGGCGGAGTTGGTTGAAAGAAAAAGCGAGAGCCACCTACTTTCGATTTTTACGTCTGTTACGGATCACCCCCTATTCGGACCTGTTAGCTGTGGAGGAACACATTCGCCAACAGATGGAAGTTCAACGAGGGACCCTCGTCGGGTGGGCAGACAAAACAAATGAGGCCGTCAACCAGATGTGGGCTTGGCCCGACGATGTGTATATTGTCTGTCGCAAGACGGAAGCCTAGCTTCTGTATCCTACCGCTGGCTATACGCTATGACTGATCTTCCGCGCGTGTCCGTTCTTTTGGTCACGAAGAATGGTGAACGCTATCTTGCTGAAGCTCCTCCAAAGCATCCGGGCTCAGCAGGGGGGCTTCCGTCTCGCCGAGATTATTGCCGTTGATTCCGGCTCGCGCGACCGAACCCTGGCTATTCTTGAGTCGCACGCGGTGCGCGTCATACGGATTCCGCCCCAGGAATTTGGCCACGGTAAAACCCGTAACCTGGCCGCGGCATACGCCCACGGCGACTATCTGGTGTTTCTCACCCAGGACGCGACCCCCGCCAATGCGGACTGGCTGGCGTCGCTGCTGGCACCCTTACTGGCCGAGCCGTCAATTGCCGGGGCGTATAGCCGCCAGCTCCCCCGACCGCACTGTCACCCCATGGAATGGCGGCGCATTGTTGAGGATGAGCTGTCAGGCCGGTCGGAATCTTGCCTGAACAGCCAGGCTGACCCCGACTATATCGCACAATCCGGCCTCCTTTTATTTCTTCTCTAACGTCAGCTCGGTACTGCGTCGTAGCGTGTGGCAGCAATTCCCTTTCCCCGAGGTGGAATTTGCCGAAGATCAACTCTGGGCAAAGGCCGTTCTTGAAGCCGGTTATCAGACCGCTTATCGAGCGGATTCGCTGGTGTATCATTCCCACGGCTATGGTCCCTGGATGAACCTCAGACGGCATTTCGACCACGCGTGCGCGGTGAACGATTTCAAGCAGGCCGCCCGTCTGTCGGTGTGGAGTCTCCTGCCTATGGCATGGCGCGCCGCCCGCCGCGATCTGTCCTTTTGGCGCTGGCTCAAAAACCAGGGACGGCTGCGCGTGGGACTCCGCTGGGGGGGCATAGCCCTGGCCTGGAATTTTGCGGCACTATGGGGTATCTGGCTCGGCGAACGAAAGCAGGTTCTGGCTCCCTCTCTGGTATGTCGGATTTCTCTGCAAGAGAGTATTAAACGGAAATAAACGATTCATGCGTATTCTTCAGGTCGTACATGGCTATCCACCCCAGGAGTGGGGTGGGGCGGAACTGGTCACCGCGACCCTGGCCCAGGCGCTTGCGGAGCGTGGCCATCGTGTCACCGTCTTCGCTCGTACCGCCGACACCACAGCCGAGGAATTCTCGCTGCGAGACGATGAACCCGACGCGCCTGCCGACACGGACGCCCAGGTGCATATGGTGCGTATGGTGCGTGTGGTGCGCGTTGTCAACAATCTCAGCCATGTCTCACACTTCCGCCTGGAGTATGACAGTCCGTTTCTCAACGAGGCATTCCAGCGGGTACTGGCCGACACCCGACCCGACATCGTTCATATTCAGCATGTCGGGCATCTGTCCGGCAGCCTGATCCAAGTTCCGGTCCAACTCGGCTATCCGGTTGTCCTCAGCCTGCACGATTTCTTTTTCGCCTGTTACCGCATCCACCTGATAGACAACCACACCCGCCTATGTCCGGGACCGGACCGGGGCGAGCGCTGTGTTGCCTGCTTACAGGTGGAGACAAGCGCGGATGAGGCGCGCCGGCGTTTTGCCTATTTTGAGCAACTCCTTCATATGCCGCAGCGCGTGATTGTTCCGTCCCAATTTCTGGCCGACAGAATGCAAGAGATTTTCCCTTTTGTGGAGCCGCGTCTCCACATTGTTGCACCCGGCATCGTTCCCGTCCGGCAGATACGGCAAGAAGGCTGGAAAGATCAGCAGCCCGGTCCGCTCCGGGTGTTGTACATTGGCGTGCTCATGCCGCATAAAGGCCCGCACCTGCTCATTGAAGCAACGCGCGGATTACCAAGTGGTAGCCTTGCCGTCTCCCTGTACGGTGGCCGCGT
Source organism: Binatia bacterium (assembly GCA_963664395.2). GTDB lineage: Bacteria > Desulfobacterota > Binatia > Bin18 > Bin18 > Bin18. Next base: position 3,558,552 of record OY761159.2, read on the forward strand.
AGCGGCCTGGCAAGCCTATGCCGACCAACTGGAGGCAGACGCGGCAGACCTGCCTGTCCGTTTTTGCGGAACCTACGAACATAATCAGTTGGGTACGATTCTGGCTCAGCACGATGTGTTGGTTGTTGCCAGCATGTGCGAGGAAACCTTTTCACTGGTTACGCGGGAGGCTCTTCAGGCCGGTCTGCCGGTCATTGCCGCCAGGCGTGGCGCCCTGCCCGAAGTCATTCGGGACGGGGTGAACGGTCTGCTGTTTGAACCCGAGAACGCCGACGACCTGCGGCGCTGCCTGGAGCGACTGCGAACCGACACCCGGCTGCGTGAACAGCTCACACCCGCCGCGACGCCAATCCGAGACCCGGCGGCATACGCCCAGGATATGGAAGCCGTATATGAGGCCGTGCGGGCCAAGCCTGTGGAAGAAATCCCGTCCCCCGGCCCTCTCTCGGCGGGTGCGGAGAGGCCGAAACTGACAACGATACGGCCTGTGAGTGTGTGTGTGCCCACGTATAACGGTGCGGCGTTTATCGAAGAAACGCTGCGTAGTATCGTGAACCAAAGCTATCAGGATTTTGAACTCCTGATTGTTGATGACGGCTCAACCGACGCCACGCTCGATATCGTCCAGTCGTTCTCTGACCCGAGGATACAAGTACACCGGAATCCGGAACGGCTTGGCATCCCGGCCAATTGGAACCGTTGCCTTGAACTCGCCGGTGGAGAGTTTGTATGTCTCTTTCATCAGGACGACGTCATGCTGCCCGAAAATTTGGAGCGCAAAGTCCAACTGCTGAGTGCAGACCCGACGCTCGGCTTTGTCCATTCTGCGGTAGAAACGCTGGTTGATGAGTCGGCGCCAAGCTCGTTTGCCGACTGGATTGAGGACGCGACCGAAGACACGGTCTGGGGCGGACCGGAGTATTTTCGGACCCTGCTCCTCCGGGGGAATCGGGTGTGTGCGCCGACAGTAATGGCCCGGCGCCGCGCCCTGCTCGAACAGGGCGGGTTTGACCGGGACCTGGGCTTTGCCTGTGACTATGCAATGTGGCTCAGGCTGTGTATGACGCAGCGGGTTGGCTTTCTGGCCAGCCCCTTGGTCCGCTATCGCTGGCATGGCGGCAACGCCTCGCATGCCTACCAGTTTGAGCGTGGCGTGGAGGAAATTACTGAAGCCGGTCGCCGTGCACTCAAACTCTCTCAAGACCAGGTCAGGCAGTCCGACGGGCTAGTGTTGGGCGAAGCCTTCAGCACGTTGACCAAGCTCCGCCGCTGGATTGGCGAACTGGAACGCGGCAAAGCCTGGCTGGAAGCCCAACAGGCCAGTTGGCGTAGTGTGGTCGAAACCCAGAACACCCTCATTCACGAACTCAAGGGCTGGATAGAAGAACTCGAAACAGGCAACTCGAAACAAGCCGCAAAAGACATGGTTGGAAGAGCAGCGGAACAACTGGGAGAAAATTGCTCGGCAGCACGGAGAACAAGCCGAACACTGGCAGGCGCAGACACGCCACTGGCAAGAGAGTTTTTGGGGTCGCCTGGGAACCCGTTTGAAACTGGTTAAGCCGGTCCAGGAGTTTCCAACCAAAGCAGAAAACAATGATTGATCCGAACAGTCCCGATTACACCAACACCCCGGCCTCGGACCGGCGTCCGGGCTATGGCTATCGCCCGGTTGATCCGACCGCCCCGCCGGTCGTGACCATCGTGACGCCGTATTGCAACACCGGGGCGATTTTTCATGAGACGGCGCGGTCCGTCTTGCGGCAGTCTTTCCAGCAGTGGGAATGGATCATTGTCAACGACGGTTCTACCGACCCGGAAGCGCTGGCTGTTCTCGACTCCTACCGCAACACAGACACAAGGATTCGGATTATTGATCACAAGGTCAACCAGGGGCCCAGCGCCGGACGGAATACTGCGTATCGGGCCGCCCGTGCAGAGTACATCGTCCAGCTCGATACGGACAATATGCTGGAGCCAACAGCTATAGAAAAATGGATCTGGCTATTGGAATCCTATCCCGAATTCGCGTTTGTGAAAGGCTACTCGGTCGGCTTTGATGCCCGTGAATATCTCTGGGATCAGGGATTCCACAACGGTGGCGTCTTCCTTGAACAGAATCTGGTGGACATCACCAGCGCGCTGCGGCGCAGCGTGCATACTGCCGTCGGCGGCTATGACGAAACGATTCGAGGCGGACTGGAAGACTGGGACTTCTGGCTGCACTGCGCCAGTCAGGGCCATTGGGGCACAACGCTGCCGGAGTATCTCGACTGGTACCGCCGCCGCGATAATCACGGCGAGCGCTGGGATAACTGGGATGGTGGGAAGCGCGAGGCTGACTTTCGGAAACAACTGCGTCAGCGCTACCCGCGTCTCTGGGAAGATTTTCCTACCCCCCAAGCCGCGCCGCTTACGCCGTATGAAACCGTCTCCGATACCTTGCCGTGGGATAATCGACTCCAAAAGGAAAAACCCCGCCTGTTATTGATCGTGCCGTGGCTGGCCATGGGCGGGTCGGACAAGTTCAATCTGGATTTGCTCGGCCAACTCGTCCGGCGAGGCTGGGAAGTGACCATTGCCACAACGCTCAGCGGCGATCATCCCTGGCTGGCCCAATACGCTGGCTTGACGCCCGATATTTTTATCCTGTACCATTTTCTTCGACCGGCGGACTATCCGCGCTTTGTGCGCTATCTGATCCACAGCCGGGAGATGGACGCCGTGCTCGTCTCGCATAGCGAATTCGGCTACCAACTCCTGCCCTATCTGCGAGCGTATTTCCCCAGGCTGCCCTTGCTCGATTTTTGTCATATTGAAGAAGAGGCGTGGAAGAACGGCGGCTATCCGCAGATGTCGGTCACCTACCAGGAAACGCTTGATCGTAGCCTGGTTTCGTCGGAACATCTGAAAGGCTGGATGGCAGGGCGGGGTGCGGACCCGGCTGCCATCCAAGTCTGTCATACGAATATCGACGCCGACTATTGGCAGCCCGACGCCGAGCGGGGCCGCCGTGCCCGCCAGCAATACGATATTGCTGCATCAACGCCGCTGATTGTGTTTGTCGGACGCATCTGTGCGCAAAAACAACCGAAAGTACTGGCGCAGACAGCCCTCCGCCTTGCTCAGGACCGGACGGATTTCGTACTGGTGGTTGCCGGCGACGGGCCGGATTTTGGGTGGCTCAAGACTTTTATTCGCAAGCACCGGCTGGAGCGACAGGTCCGCCTTGTTGGGGCGTTGTCCAATACAGACATTAGGGACCTGCTGGCCGCGGCGGACATGTTCTTTCTCCCCTCCGAATGGGAGGGCATTGCGCTTTCGGTCTATGAAGCCCTGGCCTGCGGGGTGCCGGTTGTGGGGGCTGATGTGGGCGGACAGCGTGAGCTGGTCACGCCCGAATGCGGGGTGCTGATTGACCGTGAGTCGGAAGAAGACGAAGCCCGGCAGTATGCGACCGTCCTGGCCCGACTGCTGGACGAGCCGGAGCAACGGAAAAGCATGGGCCGGCAGGGGCGTCAGCGTATTCTGGATCACTTTCGACTGGAGCAGATGACCGAGAACATTCTGGCAGCATACGAAGCAGCACGGCAGGAACGGGGCGCGGCCACCGCGCCGGTTCCCGGCCTTGGTCTCGGGCGCGCCTGTGCAACCCAAGCGGTGGAGTATCTGCGGATCACAACCGTGACGGACTGGCTCTGGCAGGAACAGGAGCAGGGCACTGGACAAGGGCAGGGAACGAGCTTGATTCCGGCCCACCTTGTGGCCGCGTATGGCCACTCCTGGCGTACGGTATTGTATTTTTCGGTCCGGCGGATGTTCTTGCCGGTGTATACGGCCTTGCTCAAGACAAACCGTCCGTGGCTGTTATCCCTGAAAAATCGTCTCAAACGGCGCTTGCTCCGTGAGGGAACTCCATGAGAGATGTGCGGGATACCTATATTAGCCAGGTTGCGGCTGGAAAATCGTTTGCCGATGTTGGCGGGCTGTGGGGGACCGTGAATGAAAAGGTTTCGGTTGCCCATACCCACGGCGCGCGGGCGCTGACCATGATCGATGTCTCACCGCACGACAGTGAGCTGTGGGCATTGTTTGATGAGCGGCGGCGCACGCTCCGGCTGCCGACTGTTGAGTGTGTGAGCGGAGATATTCTGACCTTGGCAGAGGCAGACCCCCGCCCGCAGTTCGATGTCGTGCACTGTTCCGGAGTGCTGTATCACATGCCTGAGCCCATGCAGTTTTTACGTGCCCTACGCAAGATAACCCGTGAGGCCCTCGTCCTCACTTCGGCGATCACCGCGACTCGGGTCGAAAGCGCAAAAGGGATCCTTGAGATTCCTGCCGCGGCCATGCTGTGTATCCCGGCCCTTCAAGGCCGAGAGCGTGAGATCGTGCAATCCTATTGGCGGGGCATTGTCGGCGATGGGGCGTTCGGCATCACTCAGGAGGTGGCGGAGTGGAGTTTTGAGGATTTCGGCCCCTGGTGGTGGCTGCCGACGGCTGAGGCGCTCAGAGCTATGTGTGAGGTGGCCGGGTTCCGCCATGAAGCCGGAGCGCCAAGTTGGAATGGTAATGCCTACACCTTGCGGCTGTCTGTGCGGTAGAACATTCCGGTTTGTATTACATTGTAGGGGGGGAGTTTCAAATCATGGCTCTTCAGCAGCGAGTTTATCGCCCACATGAAGCCTAATGGCCGGAGGGAGTAACCTGTCGTCGCGGAGCATGGGTGGATACTGAAGCTCGGAGACACGCCCGTCTTCTGACACAGCAAAGACACGCAGGGTCAGGGGAGAGCTTTTCGAGAAATTATCCAATGGCAAGGTATAGCGGAAGCCGGATTGGCGAAGTGCCGGTTTTCTAAAGTGGCTGGCTACGTCCGGTCGAACAACACCAAACCCACCAGCGTGAAAAAATTCTCCATTGACATAAACCCAGATCTCTTTAGCGATTTGAGTCTGTTCAACATCGGCCGCCCAGCCGGCCAACTCAAAATGTCCATCATGTATTTTGCCCAGATCGACCCAGCCTTGGAGGGAAGAGACGACTACCGGGTGAAGAGTTCCCTGTGGAGACATGATCATAGGTTGATTGGGAGAAGGATATGGGGGCAACTGGTCAAAAATTCCCGTGGGTCGTAGCAATGTAATCTTTTCGGCCGTCTTCGAAATAATAAATATTTCGATATCATTTGCGCCCTGCTGAAATGCTTCTTCTGCCACAATTGCAGACCAAGCTCCTGACTCACCTTTGACCGAGAATTGCCATGGCCGGGTTACGGCCTGAATTGTGCCATTCACTGCGACCGCCAAGGTATGGGTAGTCTTGGCGTCTTCTTGCGAACGGATTCGGCCGGTGATGTGAGCGGGAATAAAGGCTGATTCAATATCGACAGCAGCAAAGAGATCAGGAGAGTCATACTTGATAGAGATCGTATGGTCCTCTCTATGGTTAAAATCGGAGAGTGGACGACCGGTGAGAGAACGGGACTCGCCGTTGTGAATAAGCCCCAAATCCCGGGGAGATACATCCCCCGAAGTAAGACTAAGCTTATAGTCAACGGACTCTTGCAGTATCTGCTGTGAAATAGGCACAAGGCTCAGGCGTTTGTCTATATCCTTGAACGAGAAAAAGGAGAGAGCTTCTCGCTTGTTGTTAGCATTCAAGGCGGATTGTCCATCTGTTGGCCAGGGGAGTGTAACGCCTAAAAGCTCTGCCACGGTCGGCAAGATATCAGTTGTTTCGACGGAAGATTCGATCAGGAGTGCTTCCTGCTGGTATGGTGCCTTAATAAAGAATGGGACCAGGGCAATATCACCGTGATTAGTATCTGTCATTTGGCGATGAAACCCACCGGCTCGAAAATTGACTCCGTGGTCGGAGGTAATAATGATGAGAGAACGATCATAGAGGCCAACTTGACGAAGGTGAGCAAGTAGCTGTCCCAAAAGATTATCTACAAATTTGACTTGGAGAAGATAGCGTTGGTAGTTCTGCGCAATCGCCCATGTGTCATTCCCCCATTGAGCTTTACTGTGCTCAGAAAGCCCAGCGAGGTCTCTATCTCTGCTGTACAGTTTTCCTGACGGCAAATAGTTGTAAAGGACATGGGGGAGAAGAATATGAAGATAATGGAGGGTTGGTTGTGGTTGGGGCTTAATGGCATTCGCAAATTCGGCAAACTGTTCAAAACGGTCAACCCACATACCCTCGGTTATGGAATCCCAAATATCTTTTTTGATTCGTGCTTTCCCCTTTTTGTCAATAGGAGAAGAAACAGGAATGTAGGGAGAAGGCGTTCCGCCAAAGTTCATCCAATTTTGGGTAATAGGGGGAAGCCATACACGTAGGTCCGACGGAAGGAGCAGATGAAGATAGACAATTGATAGGTCGGAGCCAAGGGCCACGAGGTGTTGAGGCAGACTGTCCTTCCTGGGCTTATTACAGAGTGCATCGGGACAGAGCATGGTGAAGGTACCGAATGTTTTAATTGTATAGGCGTCTTGCAAGAGGGTAAAAATGTTGTGGGGATGATCATTTGCTATAGGCAGAAGAGAAGAATCTGGATATCGCCCTGTTAGTATAGCCGGGATCGCGTACAGTGTTGTGTCACTCACGGTGGTGGTATTTTTGAACCACGTTGCATTCTTCGCAAAAGCCGCGAAATTCGGATATTGAGCAGGGTCAATCTGCAAATCCTTGTCAAGCAGAGAGACCAAAGAGAACTCGTCAAAAACCACCATGACGATAGGCGGTGGATTGTCAATCTCGACTCCCGTAACAGCAACTTCTTCTTGAGAAAAAAGAATATTCGAGACCGGAGAGAAGAAGAGAAAGAGGGCTGGCACGAGCACCAGGCCGGGCGAGAGCAGGGTGAAAAATGTCCGTATCACGGGGAAGCGGTAATAGCCGACGACCGTGAGCAGGCCAATCAGACTAGCACTGGCAACGAGAATGGCACCTGGCACATGTGGTACTGCCTGCACGACTTGAACTGCGAGGGCAGCCAAGCAAACTGCTAATAGACACAACAGCAGCCCAAGACTTACCCCTCTATGAATCCAACTCATCACCCATGCCGGGAGCAGGAGCAGGGTAGGGAAGCCCAGGAACAGGAGCAGGACAAACAGGATGATATCGAGCGGGGCAGACTGGCGGATGACAAAGAATTCAGCGTGACGAGACAGGAGATCGAATAACGGCTGCGTCACTGCGAAATTCCACACTATCAGGAAGTGCAGGCTGCACAGTGCAAGCCCTGGATAGCGGGATATGGGGAAGGCTGGTTGATGCTGGCTCATCTATACTCGTGCGCCTCACGCCTGGCGTTTACTCCGCGCGTAGTAGAGCCGGCGCGTGCCTGATTCGAGCGTCTCTTGCTGGTCAATTTCAAATGCGTCGGCCAGACAGCGCTCGAAATAGGTGGTCTCATAGTCCGTATAATGATCGGCCTTGTGCCGCAGCAGGGTTTGGACCATGGGGTCGTCTCGGGTGACGAATTCTATGACCAGATCAGAGCCGAGACTTGCCAGCCAAGAGACGAATTCTCCAAGTGGAATATGAGCGCTGATAACCACATGGTGGAGCAAGGCCAGACATAAGGTCAGGTCGGGCGTGCCGCGCTCGATAAGTGCCTTGCGTTCCAGACCACGCCAGCCGAGATTCGGGGTGGGGTCGGCCACGTTGCTGATGAGCGGCAGGATATTGGGCGCGTGTTCTTGCTTGAGCGCGTTATAGAAGCGTTCAATCACCAGAGCATCGATATCCATTGCCAGCACATACTCCGCATTTTCCGCGGCAATGCGCGAAAACGTGCCGGTATTGCAGCCCAGGTCCCAGACCAGATTCCAGGGTCGGGAGTGGCTGATACGCCGCACGAAATCGGCCTTCTGCGCTTGCTCACGTTGCGTGTAGGGGAGGGCTTCTGTGTAGTCGGACCAGGTTGAGCGCGTCTGCTGCCAGGTCAGCTTGGCAACCTGTTTCCGCAGCCGACTGACATTGGCCTGGATCAACGCCTTATGAAAGCCGGCCTGGCGTAAATCTTTCTTGAGGTTGCGCTCCGTGTGGGCATAGGACGATTGGGCTTTGGCCTGGAGGATGACATGGGAAAGAATGCCCGGACGAAGCATATCTCTGAGCGACATGAGTTGCGCGCACTGGGCTGGTTCAATGCCTTCCAGATTGCCACGCAGCCAGGGCTGAAAGGGCACGTCTTTGTAGGCTTGCAGAAAGAGCGGATAGAGAAACAGTTGACAGAACTGGCGGTAGCCGACCCACGGTTCGCCGGGCCGCAGCCGCTCGAACGAGGGAATATCGATAAAGACCGGCCGGCTGCCGAACCATTGGACGTTGAAGGGCGTCGCGTCTTTGAGTGTCATGTCGGTACGCAGCGCGGCGTCCTGGAGTTCGAGGGTCAGCAGCGCGGCGTCCTGCAACATGCTGAACGACCACTCGTAGGGATAGGAAATAAAGGGAATCGGCTGATGTTGTAAGACGACGGACCATTGTTCGTCTTTGGCCAAGGGCGAGGCGGCCAACTCAATCTGTTCGGTCCGGACCAGCTTGCCGGCTGTCATGAACTGCTGAAAAAAAGGCTTTGAGGTGAGGGCTTCCCACTCTTGGGCGGCATGCGGGTTGAGGCCGCGCAGGACCGCTCCGTCCCGGTAAAAGACCCGGTTGGTGCGGTCGCGGAACGAACCCGGCTCGAAGTCAGTCAAGTCGGTCAAGTCGGTCATGGTGAGCGGGGAGAGAGGGGGGATGATTTACTGCTGTTCAGGCGGAGCTTTAATCTCGATTTCCGAATCAACGGCTGGCGGTTCGGAGGCGGTGTCGGCTTCGGCCCGGCGCAGGCCAAACATTACCAAGAGCTGCTGCCAGTAGAGTTTGAGCAACACGGCGAAGCCGGCCAGTCCGCCCAGCACGATCTGGAGCAGCATACTGCCGCTGCCCGGATCGAGATAGGCAAGGGCCGCAGGAGGCGCTACCAGGCTGAGGAACAAAACAATGAGGCTACAATGTCCAAGCTGTTGCACGCGCTACTCCCCCCGTGTGTCACGGCTATTCGCATATCTGGCATATACATGTAACACGCGTGTAATAACTGATCCCGGACGTTTTCTCAATGGCGAGGATACTGAGGGGATGTGTTCTGCTCCCCTCCTTGGAGGGGTGGCCGTAGGCCGGGGTGGGTTCCTTAGGACAGGTGCATGTTGACTGTTTGGCGGTGGCTCTGGTAAATGTGGATACTGTGGAAAGATGGAAAAGTCGTATGTGGCAAGAGCGTGTATCACCGAGGGGTGAGGGGGAGAAAATGAAAGCAATATTGACAGCAAAAGTAGGCATGTTCCTGGTTGTTTCCTCAGTCCTCGCAATATGGACGCTCCTGGCCGCCCAGCATGTTCAGGCGCACACGACAAGGAGTCTCTGTCCACTCCTAGTTGTAGCAGCCTTCCTAACGGCTGACTGGATTTTTTGATGAGGGCAGATGGCCCGTATGCCTCAAGTAGCAGCACTTAACCAGCATTCCCCAGTCTCAACAAAGAAAGGAACCGGTGAAACCGGAGGGGTAATAAAAACTATTATCACTACGCCAAGATTACGGTCCCCGCACTGACGGCAGGGGAGCTGATGGTGTCTGATGCAACGAACCCCTGATGGTCCCTCGGACTGGATTCTCTGTCGGGGAAGACAAAGGATTGCGGAATCTCGACCGAGCTACACGACGGCCCATTGCCGAAAAACCAAGCCGACGCTAATGCCGCGGCCCAAGACCGAGCGCCGAAACCGGCCTTGTTAAGTGATTGCCGGATTCCTAACCCGCTGACCGGCTGACCAAACCGAGTGACATGCATAGCGCCGCTGCCGATGACGCCTTAAGCACAGCCGCCACCGCCTTGCTCGCCTCCGCCTTAAGGAAGCCGGACGCTGACCATGCGCCGCTGACGCCGACGCCGACGCTACGACTGCTGCCGACCGCCGAGGGGCCGAAATGCCAGCACTGACGCTGGTCGCCGATACCGCCGGATGTCGCCACCGTGAACGGACTAAGCTCCGCGGCTCGCCTTGGAACCGCCGCCACCGCCTTACCACTGCCGCCACCGCCTTAGACCGCCGCCGACGCCTTAGACAGCCGTCATATGGATGTCGCATGTCCATTAACACATTGATCTCGTCGGGAGATGAAGAATATGTGGTGGTCGTTTCGGTCCCGGCAGGTAACCATGCCCTGCCATTGACCGTCTCGTTCGAAAGGCGTGATGGCTACTGCCGCGTGGATGATCAGAACGGACAGGACGAAGGCTCGTTTACGAGCCCGAATAATCAGCGGATTATCCGCACCCTCGATGACCACCGCCACCGACCCTGGGCTCCTGACCGTGAAGACGACAGGGAGCGCGGTGGATACGAAGGAACACTTGCGGCTGTACCACCGGCTAGATCGTTGATGGACGAGGGTAGTGGGGGCAATTTTGAGATTGTTCTCACCAGTAAAGGCCGGATGCTACTACTTATACCTGTGATTGTAGAGGGGACAGACCCGCAGTGAGAGAGGGGATTACGGCCTGAAGGTGGAGTTCGGAGTCGCAACTTAGGTAATGATAGCGCCCCAGGTTCGAGTCATCGAAAGCGGACCAATACGCTCTGACGCCCGGTACCGATAATGATGATCTTGAGATGCAGGGATTCCGGACGCGCGGATTACTTCTTTTTTACTTCTGAAGACCGGCTACGGATTCCTGACCGTAGAGACCAGAGGAAGCCCACGACGGTGTTACAACGGAGACGAACACCACAGGGACGCTCTTTTCACAACTGAAGGGCAGGTTGTGACGGACACTGATAGTGGCACTGGCAACAATTTCCTGATTCGTGCGCCAATCTCGCCGGGGATTACATTGTAGAGGTGAAGGGGTCGAGTTCATCCACGACAACAACGGACGAGGGGACTACGTGTTGGTGAACGACCTCCGAAACGGCTACCACTCCTCGGGGATTGCCCTCATCGATGGGAGGCGGTACTACGGGATGCGACTGCGCAAGGCTGTTATTGCGCTACTGGAGCGGAGTGTGAACCCCCTACTCAATCAATGTCGACAAAGCAGGCACCCTGCAAGTGAAGACGACAGGGACATCGATACGATTGGGGTTCTCTATGGGCCGGATGGCCAGCAGATTGCTGAGGACGATGATAGTGGCGACGGACATGAATTTCATGATTCACTCAGGCTGTCGAGGCCGGACAGTATATTGTGACGGTAGAGGGGAAGGCCGAGATACGGTGGGTGCTTACACCTTAGTGGTGAACTTCGTAGAGAGCATTGTTGTTGGGACGACAAACCAAGTGGCGGAGTTGGAGCAGGAGCGGGATACTGCGCTGGCAGAGCGGAATTGCGCGGACTGAGCGGGATGATTTGAGGAGGTGGATGATTTGAGGGACGAGGTCGCTCCGGTTACGGTCGATGCGACGGGTAACTTGGGGAATCCTCCCAATGACGGTGGAGTCAGAAGCGGCATTGGGCTCATCTCGGGCTGGGTGTGTGCGGCCAATGAGTGTCGAGATTCGTATTTCTAATGCCCAAGGATTCTCAACAAGGCAACCCTGAATGCCGCGTATGGCACGACCCGACCCGATACGGTCGGGCAGTGTGGCATCAAGAGCCCCAATACCGGGTTTGGGATGACGTACAACTTCAATCATCTGGACGAGGGACATATACGATCGGAGCCTATGCGGACGGTCTCGACGAGCAGATTGGCCCGAGCCGCTACTTTTGAGGTCGTCCATCTCATGGACTTTGCAGCCATTGATGACGATAGATTCCTGCGAGGATTGAAGGGTGAGTGTCGCGCGGATGATTTCCCTGAAATGGGAGACAAGACGATTCTGGAGTGGGAACAGAGTATCCAGAACTTCGTGATTAGCGACGTGCAGTAAACCCTTCGGGGCAGGCCCCTGCGCCTGCCCTCATTCCTCTGCCGTAAAACAAGGCCGGCTGAGTAATCAGCCGGCCTTTCTGCATCTGAGGATAACAGTTCTTTTATCCCCTCTTGGGACGTGTGATACCCATTGCGGCGTGGAGGCAATCACAGAACCGGGCTTCTGTCAGCCTCAGCCCTGTAGCAATTTGAGCAGAGCCACAACCACCCCACCCTGGGCAATCAGCGCCCCCATCATCCACTTGAGCAGATCGGATTTGACCTCGGCCATATCAGCCTTGGTCCCCAGGCGCAGGGCTTCAATATCGGCCTTGGTCCCCAGGCGCAGGGCTTCAATATCAGCCTTGGTTTCTTGGCGCAGGGCTTCAATATCCCGCTGGACCCCGGCGATACTGGTCTTGGTTTCTTGGCGCAGGGCTTCAATATCCCGTTTGACCCCGACGATACTGGTCTTGGTCTCCTGGCGCAGGACTTCAATATCCCGTTTGACCCCGACGATCTCTCGTTGGATTGCGGCAACATCGGCTTGGGTGGCAAGATTGGTGTTGAGCAGATGGACCTGCTCGTCGGCCAGGACTTCGGCCTGCTGCTCGGTAAAGCCGTTCTCGGTCAAATGCTTGACGAACCGATGGGTGTCAAAGGCAATCGCTTCGGACATGGGGCGGGACTATAGCATATTCCAAGCGAGCGGGGCAGCCCCGTAGGCTGCCCTACTCCCCGGAAAAACGGCTGATATCGATCACCGCGCGTTCGTGCAGACCCTCACCAATCTTGGTACCTTCAGGGGGCCGGGGTGGGTTCTTTTTTGCACCAGACGTTGACATGCGAGTGTCTATACAGAGAAGCTCTACTGTAGGGACGTGAGAGGACGGTTGAGAGGCTCAATGCGTATTGTCCAGGTTGTCAACGGTTTGCCGCCGGAATATCTGGGGGGGACCGAAACCTATGCCGATTCTCTGGCAAAAGAACTCGTTCGGCAGGGCCATGCGGTCTCGGTTTTTGCGCGTCGTGAGAACCAGCCTGAGTATCAGGTGGAAACGACCACGGTTGAGAATGTCGAGATTACGCGCGTCAATCATACCGAGAGCAAAACATTTGCGGATAGTTACCGCAATGAACGTATTGCGGCCCGTTTTGGGGAGTTCCTGGACCGTTTCAGGCCGGATGTGGTTCACTTCCAACATCTGGTCTATCTGTCAACAACGTGCGTTCAGGAGGCAGTCCGGCGTCAGATTCCGGTGGTGATGACGCTGCATGACTACTGGCTGATCTGTCAACGTGGCCGGTTTCTGAAACCGGATTTATCGGTGTGCCCCGGACAAACCGATACCGGCTGTGCTCAATGCTTCAGCCATTTGCTCGATAGAAAAATTTCGACCATTCATCACTGGCTGAAACCAGTTCTCGGCCAACAATCCCGGCTCAGAGAGCAGTTGCGGCGTTGGTACGGCAAACACGCCGGCTCGTGGCCCGTCTCGCTTGCGGCCCGGCAACAGGTTCAGACCCGTATGGCTCATATCCGTGCGCTGTGTGAGGCGGTCTCGCTGTTTTTGGCTCCCTCGCGTTTCCTGCGCGAACAGTTTGTGGCTTTTGGCGTGCCGGAAGAGAAAATTCTGTTTCACGAGTGCGGCTTGCAGACGGAACATATTCGTCCGGTTGAGAAAAGCGTGGGGAAAGCGCCGCTCGTCTTTGGCTATATCGGCGTGGTTGACCCGGTGAAAGGCGTCCATCTGTTGGTTGAAGCCTTTCAGACTTTGCCTCACGCACAGCTGCGTATTTACGGAGGGGAGGCGTCCTATGCGCCCTATCCTGATGAAAAACACTTTCGCTCCCAGCTTGCCAACTCGCCCCATATTCGGTGCATGGGACGCTACGCACAGCATGAACTCAGTCGCATTCTGGCCGAGGTGGATGTCGTCATCGTGCCTTCGATCTGGTATGAAAATGCTCCGCTCGTGATTCGGGAGGCATTTCTGGCGCAGAAGCCGGTTATTACTGCCGACTTTGGGGGTATGCGCGAGTGGGTAACGGATGGGGTAAACGGACTCCTGTTTCAGCCGCGTGATATCGATGACCTGCGTCAAAAGATGAACCGTTTTATTACAGAACCGGATTTGGTCGCTCGGCTCTCACAAGCATTTCCAGATGTCAGATCAATTGCCGAAGACGCCGCGCTGCTCGAACAACACTATCGGCGTCTTCTGCAGGACTCCCGGTGCTCATGACGCTCTCGCTGACCATTCCGTGCCGAGCGGATGAACCGGACCTGGGCAGCACGCTGGAGAGCCTGTTGACGGCCTGTCTCTCCCCGCAACTTCCGGTCGGCTGTGTCCGAGAACTGCTCATCTGCATCAATGGGGTCGGCCCGGACCGGGCCTGTCCTGAGCCGAGTCGAAGGGCCTGTCCGCCACTGTTGGCGGTTCGGGATTTTTGTACTCGTCACGCCCTGCCGGTACAGGAGATTGAACTTTCTTCTCAAAGTCAACCAGCTCAACCAGCTCAACAAGAGCAGGCTCACCAGTCTTCTCCGGGGGCTGATGGGGCCTTGACGTGTCGCATCCTGCTGGCGGCCTGGCGGGGGAAACCCAGGGCCATGAACGCCTTGTGGCAGTGGGCCTGCGGAGAGCTGCTGCTGTTCTGTGATGCCGATGTTCGGGTTGACCCGCAGGCGCTTGCACACTTGTACGCCCAATTGCAGACAGAACCGCAGGTGGGGCTTGTGGCCGCGCGTGAAACCCCGATTCTGGAGGCTGGGTCAAGTATCTGGAGCCGGATGGGCGCACTGCCGTATCGATTTAACTTTGGCAATGCCGGCGGACGCCTCTTCCTGATACGCAAAGACGCCCTGAGCGGACCCATGCCGGAAGACTTGCTGCTGGAAGATGCCTGGCTGACGGTTGCGGTCGGCAAACAGCGCGTGCGTAAAGCCATGCAGGCGCAGGTGTTCTTTGTGCTTCCGCGGACCTGGCGCGATTATTTTGCTGAGCGGGTGCGCGCCGAGGGCGGCAAAATACAGCTCCGGCGGCAGCATGCCCACTTGCTCGAAAACGGCCCGGTCGCCGAGTATCCCTGGGCCGAGTTCCTGCGCAAAATTCGGATTCGTGAGTACGGGCTGGCTCTGGTAGCATTGTGCATCCGTGGCTTGGCCAGGGTATGGGCCTGGGGACGTTTGCAGCGGTCCGGGTTTTACACTTTGTACCGGCCCTTTGCGTCAACCAAACGCTGGGGTTCAGCAATCCGGTCCCAAAAATGAAGGTCTCGGTTGTCATCCTGGTTTGGAATTCTGCGTCTACGATTGAGACCTGTCTGGCCTCGCTGCCTGCCGGTTTGACGGTCAGCCACGAGGTGATTGTGGTGGATAATGGCTCACAGGATCAGACGGTGTCCTTGTTGAGAGGCCGCTTCCCGCAGGTCCGTATTATTGCGAATCGGAAAAACCGTGGGGTTGCGCCTGCGCGGAATCAGGGCCTGCGCTGCGCGCGCGGAGAATACGTCCTCATCCTGGATGACGATACGATTATTCACCCCAGCGCGTTGGACCGGCTCGTTCAGGTGCTCGACTCCCAGCCGCAGGTTGGTCTGTGCGGCCCCAAACTCATTGATGCCGAGGGGCGGCTCAGTCTGTCGTGTCGCCTGTTTCCGACGCTCCCGGACAAACTCGGGCGTCGTTTTCCGTCCGTTCTCACCCGTAAGGCTGCCCGTCAAATAGAGTTGGCCGAGTTGGCGGACTGGGCGCATGATACGCTGCGTCCGGTTGACTATGTGATTGGTGCCTGCCAACTCATCCGCCGGCGGGCGCTTGAGGAGGTCGGCTTGCTGGACGAACGCATCTTTTACGGCCCGGAAGACGTGGATTTGTGTGTGCGTATGTACCAGGCCGGCTGGCAGGTGGTGTACCAGCCGGCTGCGGTGGTGACGCATGCCGAGCAACGCCGCGCCCGGTCAGCCTTCTCGCGTCTGGGCTGGAAACATCTGCGCGGCCTTGCCTACTACTTCTGGAAGCATAGGTATATATTCTCTCGTCAGACCCTGTACGCGCGATTTCCAAACGAGCAGAGTGACACGCTGTGAAACTCGTACACCGGTTACGACGAAGAAATGACCAGGCCGTTCTGTTGCTGCTTGTGCTGGCCGACCTGGCGTGGGCCGGCATTGCGTATGGGAGTGCCTTTTCCCTGCGCGTCTATCTGCCCTTTCCGTTGACGGCCGATCTCCTGCCGGCGTCCCGTTTTACCGAGGTCACTCACCCGTTCCTTTTTCTCCTGGGTACGCAGGTTGCGTTACTGTATTTTTTCGGCTTTTACGACCGGCCGGTACTCAGCCCCCGCGCCCGTCTGGCGACGCGGGTGGCGACCGCCCTTGGGGTCCAACTGCTGGCCACCGCGTCCTGGTATTTTTTTCGCGGTGACCTGTCCTTCCCGCGCTCCGTCCTGGTTGTCTTTTGGGTATTTAATACCCTGGGCGTTGTTGGGGTGCGGCTCTGGGTGCAGCAGCGTCTGGGGCAATCCAGTCCGGTGCGTATCCTGCTGATTGGCACGGCGCGGGACGTGCGGATGTTTCTCACCAGCCTGACGGACCTCCGCCCGTTTCCAAGCCCGGCTGTTGTTGGCGCAATCGGGTTGGAGGAATCCGCCTGTCATCCGCCTGAAGAGGTGGGTATTCCGTGGCTGGGCAGGATGGATCATCTGCCCCGGATTCTCGAACAGATAGAGGTCGATGAGGTGATTCTCCTGTCGCCCACAAGTTGGAAGGATACGCTGGTTGATCGGCTGTTGAATCTGCCGACCGGCCACCTGGCATCCGAACGCCCGCGCGTACTGGTGGTCCCCTCGGTCTATGACATTCTGGTCGGGCGCGTTTCGTCCGTGCGTCTGCACGATGTCCCCCTGGTCGAGGTGCTGAAAAATCCGCGTGAAGAAATGGCCTTTCTCCTGAAAAGTGTCAGCGATCGTTTTGCCGTCGGCGTCCTGCTGGTCCTGTGTTTGCCGCTGGTATGTGTGGCCGCCGGCCTGGTCAAGCTCTCGTCGTCAGGACCGATGCTGTACCGGCAACGCCGGGTGGGGAGACATGGAAAAGAATTTACCCTGTATAAACTGCGCACGATGGTCCATGAGGCCGAAGCCCGGACCGGACCGGTGCTGGCCCGCTCGGATGATAACCGGGTGACGCCGGTTGGTCGTCTGCTGCGTGCCACCCGGATTGACGAAATCCCTCAGCTCTTCAATGTCCTCAACGGCTCCATGAGTCTGGTCGGCCCCCGCCCGGAGCGGCCTGAATTCGTGGCCGAGTTTCAGCAGACTATTCCCGGTTATGCGGAACGCTTGCAGGTCAAACCGGGCCTGACCGGTCTGGCCCAGGTCAACGGGGGATACCACACCACGCCCGAGTATAAGCTGAAATACGATTTGGCCTATATCTATAATTATTCGCTGTGGTTGGACGTCCGGGTGTTGACGGAGACAGTCAAGGTCATCCTGACCAAGCGGGGCGTATAGGAGTGGCCCCAGCGCAATGTCAGCCGCAACGGTGGCAGTGGGAGGAATCTCTCCGGGCCGGCCTGCTGGTCCTGTTCTTTGCAACCTGGAATCTGCCCATTGCCTTTCAGCAAACCGCGCTGGGCTGTCTGCTGGCCTTCCTGGGCTATACGCTGTGGCAGACTCGGGCTCTTCCCCGGACTCCGTTGCAGCGGCCCTTCTTGTTTTTTTTGGGTGCCCTCCTGGTCTCAACGGTCTTGAGCCCTGACCCGTTTCAGTCCCTCCTCGCGTATCGGAAACTGTGGCTCATGGGCGGCTGTCTGGCGGTCTTTGTGCTGGTCCGGGACAGGCGGGAGGTGGAAAAAGTGCTGACCGTGGCGCTCTGGGTGGCCGGCGTGGTGGCCGCGTACAGCATTGTGCAGCATTTTAGCGGGCTTGATCTGGCCAAAACCCTGGT
Organism: Binatia bacterium; assembly: GCA_963664395.2. Classification (GTDB taxonomy): domain Bacteria; phylum Desulfobacterota; class Binatia; order Bin18; family Bin18; genus Bin18. The sequence goes on from OY761159.2 coordinate 3,576,417, forward strand.
TGGCAAAGAGTCGAATCTCGATCCGTTCTGGTTTGGCCGCCAGGAAGGCTACCGGGTGAAAGGGCTGCATCCGTCCGGGATTACCTATGCGCATGCCCTGCTCTTTCCGCTCGGCCTGATCACCGCCTGGGGACTGTCTCCCCGGCTGCCCAAAGCGCAGCGCCTCCTGCTTGGGGTGGGGTGGGCGCTCATGCTGTTTGCCCTGTTTTTCTCCCTCACACGCGGAGTCTGGGTCGCCTACGGCGTGCTGCTGCTGCTGTGTGGGCTGGTGCGGGGCCGCCGCGCCTGGCTGGTTGGCGGCGTGGCGGTGTGCGGTCTGATCTTCGTCAGTGCCGGGCCGGGGGTGCGCGAACGTGGCCTCTCGATCCTGGACTTTCAGGCCAATACCGGCCGCAGCCAGATCTGGCTGGCGAATATGGATATGATCAAAGAACGTCCGCTCACCGGCTGGGGGTTTGGGAACTACAGGCAGTTTCGGGAGGATTTTTATCAGCGCTATCCCGACGCGGACACGGATGCGCACGCGCACAATAATTTTCTTCAGATGTGGGTTGATGCCGGTCTTATCGGCCTGGTGGCATTTCTCTTTCTGGTCGGCTCGATTATCGTAATGGGCTGGCGTGCCTATGCGAGACAACGCGCCGAGCCGCTGAAAAGCCTGACCTTGGGCTGCTGGCTCGGCCTGGTCGGTTTTCTGATTGGCGGCCTGACCCAGTATAACTGGGGGGATGCCGAAGTCGCGCTGGTGTGGTGGGCGCTGGTCGGGCTGATGATGCGGGTGTCAAATTTTGTTGAGGAGACTGAAAAAAGGGCCTTGTCAGAGACAGCCGCCCCGATAAGCTGAAACGTGACGCATGCAACGTCTGTGGGGCTATATTTATCAATACCGGTATCGGTATTTGCGAGGAATCGCATGTCTCGTTATGACGGCTACCCTGGCCATGTCCATCCCGTGGCTGCTCAAGCAGGCGGTCGAAGGGATCGAGCACGGCCGGCCGTTCAGCGAGGTCTCGTCTACGGTGCTGCTCATTATCGGGATTGCCCTGCTACAGGGTGTTGTCCGCTCCTTTTCGCGCTTTCTCATCTTCAACGTTGGGCGTGATATCGAGTACCAACTCCGCAACGAGCTGTTTGCCCATTTGCAGACCCTCTCCCTGAGCTATTACCAGCGCCAGCCCATTGGCGACCTCATGTCACGCCTGGTCAATGACGTGACCGCGGTGCGTCTGCTGCTCGGCCTGGGCATCATTAACATCCTGAATACCCCCCTGTATTACGTGTATGCCATGTCGGCCATGCTGGCCATGGACCCGGTCCTGACCCTGTTGGCGGTGGCTCCCTATCCCTTCATGTTTCTGCTGGTCAGAACGATGAGCCGCCAACTCATGGAGCGAACGCTCAACGTCCAGGCCGGTCTCGCCGACCTGTCGAGTCGCGTCCAGGAAAGCGTCAGCGGCATCCATGTCATTCGGGCCTATGTGCGTGAGGCGTGGCAGAATGACGTGTTTGCCAGGCTGAATGACGGCTTCAAGACTGAGAGTATCGCCCTGGCGCGCATCCGCGGCCTGTTTCCGCCGCTGATGAAAGGCGTGTCCGGAACGGGGCTGTGCGTGGTGTTATGGTACGGCGGCTCAAAAGTCATTGCCGGTCAGCTCAGTCTGGGTGACCTGGTTGCGTTTATGGGCTATCTCCACCTGCTGGCCTGGCCGACCATGGCTATGGGCTGGCTGATCTCCCTCTATCAGCGTGGCAAGGCCGCCATGCAGCGCCTGGAGGTGATTTGGCAAACCCAGCCTGACCTCGTAGACGGCACGGGGAACGGCGTGCGTCCGGAGTGCACACCCGGTGCGCGGCGAGATTGGGTTTCGGCACGTGGATTTTGCCTATCCGTCCGACGGGCAGCAGCCGGGCAGTGGCATGGGCAACGGACATCCATCTGACCGGCGCCCCGTCCTGCACGATATTACGTTCACTGTCCCGGCCGGAAAAACGGTTGCCATTGTCGGTCGTATGGGAGCGGGCAAGAGTAGCCTGGTCAATCTGCTGCCGCGTTTGTTCGATGTCTCACACGGCGCTATCACTATTGACGGCCGCGATATTCGGCTCTTCTCACTGGCCGAGCTCCGGCGCTGTATCGGTTTTGTGCCCCAGGAGCCTTTTCTCTTTTCGACCCGCATTCAGGATAATATTGCCTTTTCTCAACCTGAGGTAGAAGTCGCCGGCGTCCGCCGGGCGGCTGCCTTGGCGAGTGTTGACGGCGAGGTTGAGGAGTTGCCCAAAGGCTATGAGACCGTCATTGGTGAGCGGGGGATGACGCTGTCGGGCGGGCAAAAGCAGCGCCTGACGCTGTCTCGGGCCTTATTGGCTGACACGCCTATACTCGTCCTGGATGACGCACTGTCCAGTGTGGATACGAAAACCGAGCGTGATATTCTCCAGGCGTTACGGACCGGTACCACGGAAAAGACGGTGCTCATCATTTCGCACCGGGTGTCTGCCGTACGCGATGCCGACCTCATCGTCGTCCTGGACGAGGGCCGGGTCGTCGAGAGGGGAACGCACGCGGACTTGGTCGATCAGGGGGGGATCTATACCGAATTATTTCAATATCAGGCCCTGGAAGAGGAACTGGCTGAACTGTGAACGAAGGACAACACGAAGCCGCGCTCGGCAAAACCTATGACCTGGCGCTCTTGCGCCGCCTGTGGGGCTATGTCCAGCCGTACCGCGCTAAATTCATTATCGCTTTGGTCTGTCTGCCGCTGACCTCTGCCTGTCTCCTGGCCCAACCGTATCTCCTCAAGTTGGGCGTGGATTGGTATATTGAGCAGGGTGATGCCGCGGGGCTGACGCGCATTGGTCTGCTCTTTGCCGGCGCTTTGCTCGGGGAGTTTCTTTTCTTCTACGTGCAGTTCCAGGCCACGATGCTGGTCGCCCAGCACAGCCTGGCCGATTTGCGGCGTGACCTGTTTGCCCACGTGCAGGAACTGCCTTCGAGCTTTTTTGAGCGCACTCCGGTCGGTCGTCTGGTCACCCGTCTGACCACTGATGTGGATGCGATTAACGAAGCGTTTTCTGCCGGGACGCTGACCATCTTCATGGACCTCCTGACCTTGACTGGCATTGTCGTCATTATGCTGTCCATCGATTTTCATCTGGCGGTCGTGACGCTGGCCTTACTGCCGCCCCTGTTGATTGCCCTTAATTTTTTTCGCGTGCGGACGCGGGTGACGTATCGGGTCATCCGGGCCCGCCTGGCGCGCATCAACGCTTTTCTTCAGGAAACATTGTCCGGGATCATGGTCGTGCAGGTGTTTGCGCAGGAACGAAAAATGTTTGCCGAGTTTGACCAGCGCAACAGCGATCATCGCGATGCCAACCACTTGTCCAATATTTATGAGGCCAGTCTGTTTTCCATTGTTGAGGCAATGAGTGTCGTCTCTATTGCGCTCATGCTGTGGTATGGCGCCGGCCAGGTCGGCCAGGGCCTGGTCGCCCTGGGGACGCTGGTGGCTTTTATCGAATACATCCAGAAGTTCTTTGTGCCTATCCGGGAATTCAGTACAAAATACACGACCATGCAGTCTGCCATGACGGCCATTGAGCGCGTGTTTCAACTGCTTGACACGCCGGTGACTATTACGTCTCCGCAGGCTGCGTATCAGCCGCCCGAGGTGACGGGACGCATAGAATTTGACCACGTCTGGTTTGCGTACACACAAGAGGAGTGGGTGCTGCGGGACGTGTCATTCTCGGTTGCCCCCGGTGAGAGTATTGCCCTGGTCGGGGCGACCGGCGCCGGCAAGACCACGATCAGCAAGCTGCTCAATCGCTGTCATGACATTCAGCGCGGCCGGATACTGGTGGAGGGCGTAGACATTCGCGCGTGGGATGTGCACGCCCTGCGCAGCCGGATTGGCGTTGTTTTACAGGACGTCTTCCTGTTTGTTGGCGATGTGGCAACCAATATGAGCCTGGGCCGGACCGACCTGGCCCTGGACGACTTGAAGCGCGCCGCGCGGCATGTGAATGCCGCGCACTTTATTCGTGAACTGCCAAACGGCTATCACCAACATCTGTATGAGCGGGGCGCTAACCTGTCTGCCGGCCAGCGCCAGCTTTTGTCGTTTGCCCGCGCCTTGGCGTATGACCCGGCCATCCTGGTATTGGATGAAGCCACCTCAAGCGTTGACCCGGAGACCGAAGTGCTCATTCAGGATGCGCTGACGAAGCTGATGCGGAACCGCACGACGCTGGTGATTGCGCATCGATTCTCCACGATTCGGAATGCCGATCGCATATTAGTCATACACAAGGGGAAGCTGCGAGAAGTCGGCACCCATCAGGAATTGATGCTGCAACGCGGCATCTACTGGCGCTTATACCAGTTGCAGTACGCGCGCAGGGTCGATACCCCACAGCCGGGTGGATCTGTCCTGGAAGAAGCCTAACGGGGCGGCTATGGGAGTGCGGCGCTGGGTCCTGAAATGAGTAAACGTGTCCTCAATAAGACATGAAAATGTTGGCACGTTTACTCATTTTCGCCTGGGTGTGTTTTCTCCCGGCTTGCTCTCCGTTGTACATCCTGCGGGCCGGCTATGAAGAAGCAAAAATTCTGTGGTATCGCCGACCCATTGCCGACATCCTGCGGGAGCCCGGTCAGCTTGATCTTTCCACCCGAGAAAAACTCCGGATCGTCCTGCGTGTGCGCGCCTTTGCCGCTCAGGACCTCGGCTTCCGGGTTGGCGGGAGTTATGGCAGCGTGTCCGAACTCCCCTCTCCACTCACCATTCAGGTGGTCACCGCGGCCCACCGGACGCATTTGGAAGCCTATACCTGGTGGTTCCCCATTGTCGGCAGCGTCTCGTACAAAGGGTATTTTGACAGCGCGGAAGCACACGCAGAGGCACGGCGTTTAGAGGCGCAGGGATTTGACACCTATATTCGGACCGCCGCAGCCTTCAGCACCCTGGGCTGGTTTGCCGACCCGCTGCTGCCCCACCTGTTGCGTTATGACCGGGCAACCTTGGCCAATATCGTGCTGCACGAGCTGTTTCATAATACGTTTTATCTGTCCGGGCAGACGGCCTTTAACGAATCGCTCGCCAACTTTGCCGGCCATCGGGGCGCCATCGCCTTTTTTGCGAAAGCGCACGGCGAGACCCATGCCCTGACACAACGCCTGCGGGCCACCTGGGAAAAGGAGCTGGCTGTTTCACAATTTCTTGAACAGGCCCGTCAGCGGCTGACGACGTTATACGCGTCTGCGTTACCCGAAGCGGAAAAGCTGAGGCAACGAAAAGAATTATTCACGCAGCTACAGGCAGAATTTCGCCAACTGCCCGGAATTATTCCTCAAACCGCCGACTTTGCTTCCGTACAGCTCAATAACGCGGTCATCCTCCACTATTCGACCTATCTCAGAGATTTGAGCCTCTTCGAGCGGTTGTACGAGCAGCACAATCACGACCTGCGGCGCACATTGGACGCCATCACCTCGATTGCCGCGGACGCAGAGCAGCCGTTTGAGGCGGTGAGAGGAATGTCTTATTGAGGAGGCTGGGGTCCTGGATTCCTGCCCCTGTTTTCACAGGGGTGACGTTCTTTCGCCGGAATGCCGGGCGGCTACACAGCATCGTAATTTGCGCTAGGTCTGCTGAAGAAATGCGACCGCGGCTTGGGCGACTTCGCTCTCTCTGGCCATAAGGAAATGGTCTGCACCGCTAATGGTCTCAAGCTGCGCTGGCATTTTTGAGACAAGTTCAGTCAGGTCAGGCAGGGGAGAGTAGGTGTCCCGGTCGCCACTGATGAACAGGGTCGGTTTGGTCACGTTCACAAGAAACGAGGGGTCGCGAACTCCAAGCGGAAAAGCCACGCCAATAAGACTGTGAACCCGGTCGTCTTCTGCCCCGGCTCGCAGACCGACCATCGAGCCAAACGAGTAGCCGGCAACAACGACGGTCGAGACGGCCTGACGGTCGAGGAGAGCCGTGACGGCTGCTTTCACATCCTGGCACTCGGCCACGCCTTCGTCGTGTGCCCCTTCACTGTGTCCAACCCCGCGGAAATTAAATCGCAGCGTGGCAATGTTCTCCTTTTGGAAGGCGTGTGCTAACGCTGACACCACGTTGTTGTGCATTTCGCCACCGTACAGCGGGTGGGGATGACACAGCACCGCCCCTATTGCGGGAGCCTGAGGTACTGTCGAAAGGAGACCTTCTAAGGTGAGGGCGGTGCTGTCATCGCCAACCGGAAAGGTGATGTGCTCTTCCATACGTTCCTCCGTGTCTCACACGGGTAGGCGAAAACCCGGTGGAACACAAGTGGGAAACGCGCTTGCAACCGAGCACGCTGAGCGAAAGAATTTCTGGCGACATATCGGATTCCGCCCTATAGGATATATGAGGATATATGGCCGTATGAACCAGATGAAGCAGGAGTCCCGCGTCAAAAAAGTCCGGAGTTTCGATCTCCGGCAGCTGCGTACCGCCCTTACGCAGTGGCTGCCGCAGTGCTGCCACTTTTTTTCAGTTGTCCGCAAAAAGGTTCAGGACGATGCGCTCAGCCTGCGGGCCATGGGGCTCACCTATGTGACCCTGTTGGCATTGGTGCCGCTCTTGGCGGTGATGTTTGCCGTTCTCAAGGCATTTGGGGTACAAAACCTTATCGAACCGTCACTGTCCCAAGCCCTGGAGCCGTTGGGCGAGCGGGGGGCTGAAATTACTCAGCGCGTCCTGGAGTTTGTGAACAACCTGCGGGTCGGTGTGCTGGGCACGGTAGGGGTGGCGACCTTGTTCTATACCGTCATCTCGCTCATCAGCAAAATTGAAGACTCGCTCAATCACGTCTGGCAAGTGCGTCGTTCCCGTACCTGGGGCAAGAAGTTCAGTGACTATCTGAGTGTGGTATTGGTTGGTCCGGTTCTCGTCTTTACCTCATTGACCGTCATTGCCTCGGCCCAGAGTCACACGATTGTGCAATATATGGTTGCGAACGAGCTGCTTGGCCCGCTCGTTCTGGTCGCTACGCGACTGATGCCGTTCGCCTGTTTATGTATTGCCTTCACGTTTCTGTACACCTTCGTCCCCAACACGGCTGTTCGTTTTGGCTCAGCACTCATAGGCGGCGCGGTCGCGGCTCTTTTGTGGCAGTTGGCCGGGACCGGTTTTGCAACCTTTGTTGCCAGCTCCGGGCGCTATGCGGCCATCTACTCGAGCTTTGCCATACTGGTTTTCTTTTTTATTTGGTTGTACGCTAACTGGCTTATTATCCTGATTGGCTCCGAAGTTGCCTATTTTCATCAATATCCAAGCGCCTACCGAGCCGAACTGGATGGCAAAACTCCGTTGTCGCAGGAGCGCCTCGCGTTGACTGCCCTGGTTGAAATTACGCGGCGCTATCTCGCCGAACAAACGCCGTGGTCGGTGACCGCTCTTGCCACAAGTATGCGCGTTCAGCTCTCCGTGCTGGAGCCGCTGATTGACACGCTGCTGGCACAAGGCGTTCTCTTGCAGACCACCCAGCCGGAGGGCATTGTGCTTGGCCGTCCGCCCGAGCAGATTGAGGTTGTGACTGTGCTGGATACCCTTCGTACGACTGCGTTTGAGCAGGCTGCAATTGAGGGCGGAGATTCCATCTCAGCTCTATTCGAGCGGCGCGACCGGGCTGTCTCTCAGGCCCTTGACGGCATCACGCTCCGCTCTTTAGTTACCGCAGGTCCCGCAGGTCCTTTGGACCGTTAGCCGTCTCCACTCTTCCCCCGTGTTTGCTGTTGCCCACTATGACGAAGCTGTGAGAAAGGAGAATGCCCGGTATCTTCAGCCCGTCCTGTCTCTTTCCGTCCTGTTCTGTTTCGTCTGGATGTTGGGCTGGGGAGATGCCGTTTTTGCCCTCTCGCTCGAACAACTCGACCCGGAACGTGAATGGCGGGTCGAGTCGATAGGGCTGTCCGGCAACGAAAAGTTTGACACAAAGACCTTGCTGGCCGAGCTGCAAACGACAGCGCGGCCCTGGTATATGCCGTGGAAAAAGAGACCGCTCTTCGACCCCGTCACGTTTGAGACGGACCTTGAACGGGTCCGGCAGTATTATGAAACCCAGGGCTATTATCAGGTAGAGGTGACGTATGATATGCACACCGATGACGCGCAGGGCGTGGTTGCCCTCGCGGTTCAGATCACAGAGAACGAGCCCGTTACGGTGGGGTCGCTGGGTGTGGAGGTCGCTGCCGAATCACAAACGGCAGTGGTCGAGCTGCCGGAGCGTTTACCGCTTGAGACCGGGGCAACATTTACCCAGGCGGCCTATGTCCGGGCTGAGCAGGATCTCCGTCAGGTCTTTCTTCAGCATGGCCGTTCCTGGGTTGAAATCGAACGCAAAGCAGCCGTTGACCTGAATACCCGGCAGGCCCGGATTGTGTACTCCATCACACCGGGACCGCCCACCATATTCGGGACAACCCACATTGACGGTACGCGTGAGGTTGATCCGCAACTCGTGCTCAGGGAAGTCACCTATGCGTCCGGTGAGCCTTTTTCCCTGGCGGATATTGAGGCGTCGCGTCAGAATATCCTTGGCTTGGATCTTTTTCACTCGGTGAATATGGAGCTCCAGCAGGCGGACGAAAAACCGCGCCATGTCCCCATCCGGATACGCGTGGCGGAGAAAGAGCCGCGCAGCATTCGGCTTGGTGCCGGCTATAGCACGGACGAGGAGTTTATGGGTCAGGCCGCGTGGCGGCATCGGAATTGGTTGGGCGGAGGGCGGCGCCTCTCTGTCGCGCTGCGTTTGTCTGCCCTCCAGCGTTCTATTGGAGCCACGTTTGTGCAGCCCTACTTTCTGGCCCATGACACTGCGCTGCACAGTGACGCGCAGCAAGGACAGGAAGATGAAGAGACGTATCTCCTCAATTATTCCCGCCTGCGGCCACGTATTGAGCGCCATTTCTCTCCGACCTTCTCCGGCTTTGTCGGCTATCGTGCCGAGTTTCTGAAATTCAACGAAGTAGGCAGTTCCACCATCCGCACCCTGGGGGGCCTTCGCCGCGAGGGCGTCTTGTCCGGTCCCACCCTTGGTCTGGTCTGGGATACGACTGAAGATCTCTTGAATCCGACCCAGGGGGGGATACTGTCTGTGTTTGCCAATCAAGCGGGAAAAGTCTGGGGCGGCGACTATCAGTTTTTTAACCTGACTGCCGAAGCCAAACGCTATCGGCGTCTCGGCTGGGGGGTTGTCCTCGCCAGCCGCCTCAAAATCGGCCTCAGCGACTTTTTTGGATCACCGCGCAATATCCCCCTGTCCGAGCGCCTGTATGCCGGAGGCGGCGGGGGTGTGCGTGGCTATGGCCGGCGCAAACTTGGGGCATTGAACGCTGCGGACGACCCGCTTGGAGGACTCAGTGTGATCGAAGGCTCAGTCGAACTTCGTCGGTCGTTATGGCGCCAATTAGCCGGGGCGGTCTTCCTCGATTTTGGTCAGCTCTCGCTTGATGCCTATGATATTCCTGTTGATAATCTCCAATTTACGCCGGGCTTTGGGGTGAGTTATGCCACGCTCATCGGACCGTTGCGGCTCGATATCGGTTTTCCAATCGAGCCTGCGGAGGATGATGAGCCGTGGCAGGTCCATTTCAGCATTGGGCAATCGTTTTGAGGGAGGGGGAAGGGGTGCGGTCTGTGCGGCGAATTCTGCTGATTGTCGGGAGCCTGGGCGCTCTGCTCGTTATTGGGGCGCTCCTTTTTCTTCGGACCGCCCAGTTTCAGGCACTCCTGCACGCTCACCTCGTCTCAAGCCTGAATGCGACCCTGCCTGGGGACGTCAGCCTGGGCGGGGTCGCAGGCTCTGTGTGGCAGGATCTGCAGCTCACCGACTTTATCGTTCGCTACGAAGAAAAAGATGTCGTCCGCATTCCGCGGTTGACAGTCCGGTATGCGCTGCGGTCCCTCCTCACCGGCCAGGTCCACATTACGCACATTGACGTGCATGAGCCTGTCGTCCGACTGGTCCAGGACGCGGCCGGCAATTGGAATCTGCTCAAAGCCCTCGTTCCGGACGCAACACAGGCAGCCGGCACCCACAAAGACAATACGCCGGGCGCTGGTGTCGGTATGGATGTTGTCCTCAACGCCTTCAGCATCCACAACGCAACGATCGAGATTGCTCTAGCCGACCGGGCCGCAGCGTCTCCGTATCGCTTGCACGATATGACCCTTGAGGCCCATGCTGGATTGGAGGGTGAGCGGCTGCATGCCGTACTCGACAGATTTGCAGTCACTATTGCTGCGGCGCCGCTTCCTCCGCTGAACATTGTCGCTTCGGCAGCGATACACGGAGGCCTGGACAAGCTGTCCATCGACATACCGCACGTTTCCATTACCTCGGCGCATTCTCAATTGCAGTTTGCCGGCCAAGTCAAAGATCTGAACGCTATGGCGCTGGACGGAACGCTCTCTATTCAAAAACTGGCCGCGGCTGACCTGGCCGCGGTCGTTCCCGGCTGGCCGGTACAAGACGATATATCCGGAGAAGTCCGTGTCACAGGTACACTCGCTGATATGCACACTGATGTGACGCTGGCTGTTGCGGACGCAGCCCTCACGCTGAACACGCAGGCCGACCTGAGTCAAAGCGTACCCTCATACGCCGGCACAATGGCTTTCTCTCGTTTTGATATGGCAAAGCTCCTCGGTGACGCCGCACTTGCAGGTATATTTGAGGGTAGCCTGGAAGTGGCCGGGCAGGGGGCAGACCTGGCCGTTCTGACTGGGGCAACTGCGCTCCAGGTCCAGGCGCTGCGTGTTGGGGCGTGGCACGTCGGCGATGTGGGGCTGCATGGTACTCTGAAACAACAAGTGGGCGAGATCAATGGGACAATAGTGGCGGAGTCGGGCCAGGCAAACTGGAGCGCCGCAATCCAGCTTGCCGACGAGTTTGCGTACACATTCAAACTTGTGGTCGATCATCTTGATCTGCAAAAAACTGTTCCCGGCGTACCGGCGGGAAATGAGGCGCAAGCGGATACTCGGACTGTGATGACGAGCGACCTGAATCTGTCCGGTACGGTGCAGGGCAAAGGCATGGATCCGTCCAGTATGGATGTCCGGGCGGTGTTTGATATTGCTCCTTCGAGTATCGGCCCAATAACAATATACACTGGTCGTCTTGACGCCTCGGTGGCTGACGGGAAGGTGGATATTGCCGATGTCCGGCTCAAAGCCCAGGGGGCGAGCGTCACAATGCAAGGGGAACTTGGCACGACGTTGGAAGACGCGGGGAGACTTTCGTACCAGCTCAACGTCACGGACTTTTCCCCTTGGCTGGCTCTGGCCGACCAAAAAGGGACCGGCCGGCTCACGCTCGCAGGTGAGGCTGAAGGTAACCTGGCAGACCTGCATGTCACTGGCGCATTGCAGACGCAGTCCGTGGCCCTGGAAGGCTATGCTCTCTCACAGGGGACGGTCGAGTATAATCTGACTGGGGTCGGACGGGAATGGCCGCAAGGGAGAATACAGGTTGAGTTAGCTGGACTGAATGCCGGGATCGCGCTGCAATCTGTGGACGCACAATTGGAGTTTACGTCCGAAAATGCGCCAGATGCGCCAGATGCGCCAGATGCGCCAGATGCGCCAGATGCGCCGGGTGCGCCCGGTGTGCAGATGACGGTTCACGCGACGGACACTGCGTCTCGGCACCACCATCTGGATACCCGGATGACCCAGTCGCCCGACCAGTTGACCGTCTCTGTGAATGCGCTTGCGCTTGCGCTGCCCGGCGGCGTCTGGGAACTTGTACAGCCGGCTTCCGTTCTGCGGCGACAGGGGGAAATAGCGGTCAACTCCGTACAACTGAGGAATGGCGACCAACGCATTTTTTTAGACGGAAGGGTCTCAACAAAAGGCGCGCAGGATTTTCAGGTGCGGCTTGAGGAGTTTGCCGTAGCCGATCTGCGTCCTCTCATCTCGGATATGCCGAATATGCCGGCCGTGAGTGGTGTGCTGTCTACGCATATGCGGCTCTCCGGGACTGCCCAGACACCGATTATAAAGGGAAACCTCAATATCGATACCTTAAAAGTTGAACAGCTCTTGGAACAGCCCTCTACCGGGCTGTCGGCTTCGTTTGCCTATCAGGACAAGCGGGCCACACTCGATCTGACCTTTGAGCAGGATGCGCAGCACTCCTTGCAGGTCAGCGGGACGCTGCCGCTCTCCCTGCACTGGCAGGCTGGGCAGGCTGGGCAGGCTGGACTCACAACAGAAATCCTGGGGGACATGGATGCCCGCGCTTGGTCAAGCGGATTGAGCCTTGCTTTCTTGAACGCTCTGAGTGGCGAAGGGGTAAGCGACATTGCTGGTGAACTGAGCGTTGACATGCGGGTGCGCGGACCGCTCGCAGACCCGTTTCCCCAAGGAACGGTCACGCTCCGAAACGGTCGGGTCACAGTGAGCCCACTTGGAATAGAGATTTCCGATATGACGCTTGCGCTGGTCACTGATCCCGAGACGATTCGTATTGAAGAACTCTCTGCTGTCTCCGGAAAAGGCAAGATTGAAGGGCAGGGGGCACTGCGCTTGCTCAATTATGTGCCGCAGGACATAGACGTGGCCCTGACTGTTGATACATGGCCGGCTATTCATACCGGGCGGTATGAAGCTGAAGTTGGGGCGGATGTGAGAATTCACGGAGCCCTCACCGCACCGCATGTGAGTGGCAGGGTTGAAGTCCTGCGGGCAGCCCTGCGCCCGGACCTTGCCTTTCTCGATAGCAGACCAATCAACCGGGATGAAACCATTCTCATTATCCCGGTCGGTGAGACCGCCAGTTCTCTGGCCGAGCAATACGCGGCAGAGCAGGCGGCTGAAAACAGGGTCGCTCACAATACGACGTTAGACCTGACGGTCCGGGTCCATCGGGATACCCGGATCAAACACGCAAATGCCTCGGTTGATTTGGCCGGCGAGGTCAAGGTTACGAAGGAGCCCGGTGCAGAGCCACGCCTGGTTGGGGATATTGAAGTGGTTCGAGGCTGGGCAGGCTTCCAGGGGCGTCGTTTCACCTTGGATGGTGGCAAGGTGAGGTTTACCGGAGGAAAAGAGACGAACCCCACTCTGGACATTGTGGCGCAATACCAAGCGCCCGAGCATGTGGTTGAAGCCGTTGTCCGGGGAACAGCACGAGAACCTACGCTCGTCTTACGCAGTGATCCGAAATTGGAACAAGCCGATATCCTGGCGGTCCTCCTTTTTGGAAAGCCGGCTAGCGCGCTCGATCAAGGCGAGAAACTTGACCTTGAGAAACAGGCTCTGGCCATCACGGGTGGCTACGCTGCTGCCAAGATTGGTGAGTCGGTCTCTCAAGCGCTCGGACTGGAGAAACTTGGGGTCGGGCTCCAGAATTTGGATATCGTCGACCGGACGGTCGGCTTTGGGCTCGCTCTGACCAAGGGGTTACATGTATCCGTCGCTCAGGATCTGACGAAAAAGGGTGAGCGTAAAGTCTCACTGGAATATCAGCTCAGCCCGAACTGGCAGATCGATACGTCCTCCAGTTCGGGGGGCGCGAGCGAAGCCCATATTTCGTGGCAGAAAAAATACTGAGGTATTCGTGCGTTGAGCGTGATACGGACGAGCGCGGCTGTATTGAAGAACACGAACCCCACCGCCGTTCATTTCGGGTCCGCGCACAGGTCCGCGCATTTGTTTCAATCCGGGCTATGCGGTATTCTAAAAAAGAAGCGCCTAGAGCGCGCCGGCCATGAGGGGGAAGAGGAGGCCGGTGGTGGAAGGAGGGGGATGACGTGGGGACTCAGAATCATTATCGAAGTGGCAGTCTCAACCTCAACGTGAGGGGGCTCAAACAGTCAGCGACCTTAGCGATCAATGAACAGAGCAACGCGCTCCGCCGCGCAGGACGCCGCATCTATAAACTTGGGTTGGGTCAATCGCCCTTTCCCGTTCCGTCTGAAGTTGTGGATGCGCTCAAGCATCACGCCCACGAAAGAGACTACCTGCCCGTCACCGGTCTGCCCGCCTTACGTGAAGCAGTGGCAGAGTTTCATCGCCAGAAAGACCATGTGGAGGCCCGCCCCGAGGGTGTCCTGGTCGGGCCTGGTTCAAAGGAACTCATGTTCCTCCTCCAGCTTGCCTTTTATGGCGAATTGCTGGTGCCGTCCCCGGCCTGGGTGTCTTATGTGCCACAGGCTCGCATCATCGGTCGGACCGTCAATCTGATACAGACGACATTCGAAGAGAACTGGCGCGTCTCTCCCCGGCGCTTGGAAGAAATCTGTCAGGCCGACCCGGACCGGCCGCGTATTCTCGTGTTGAATTATCCAGGGAACCCCGAAGGGGGTAGCTATACGGCGCAGGAACTCGAAGAGCTGGCTGCGGTCGCGCGTCGTTTTGGCGTGATTCTGCTGTCGGATGAAATTTATGGTCAACTGCATCACCAGGGGGCGCACGTGTCTGTTGCCCGTTTCTATCCGGAAGGAACAATTATCAGTTCCGGGCTGTCCAAATGGTGTGGGGCTGGCGGTTGGCGGCTGGGGACTTTTACCTTTCCGTCGGACTTGGACTGGCTGCTGGACGCGATGGCTGCCGTCGCCAGCGAGACCTATACCTCGGTCAGCGCCCCGATTCAGTATGCGGCGATCCGGGCGTTTCAGGATGGCATTGCGATCGAGCGCTATCTCTCGCACGTCCGCCGTATTCTGTCGGCCCTGGGCCAACACTGCACCCAGATTCTGCAGGCAGCCGGCGTCCGGGTGCAGGCGCCGGTGGGAGCCTTTTATCTCTTTCCGGACTTTTCACATTTTGCCAAGCGGCTTGCGCGGCGCGGGATTACGGATAGTGTCTCTTTGTGTGAAAATCTCCTGCACGATACCGGCGTCGCCGTCCTGCCCGGATCGGTCTTTCAGCGACCGCGGGAAGAACTCACCGCTCGGATTGCCTATGTCGGCTTCGACGGCGCGAAGGCACTCACCGCGAGTGAGGCGATTCCGCTCGACCACGACCTACCGACCGATTTTATTGAGCGCTGGTGTGGAGATATGACCGAAGCCGTGCAGCGCATGACGAGCTGGGTGGCGGAAACGAAGTCGCCCAAAGTCGTAGATCTGGTAGATCGAAAAGAAAGGGCCAGCGGGTAAACCGGGCCAAAAAGACGTTTCCCCTCTCCCCCGCCCTCTCCCCCACGGGGCGAGGGGGCAAAAAAGGTAGGGGCAACCCCCCGTGGTTGCCCGACCCCGTGGTTGCTTCTCCTTGACACGCAACAAATCAGTCTTACCTTTTTCGTAGTCAAGACTCACAGCCAGTTAAGCACAACAGGGCCAAAGAGCCAAGCTGGCTGGAGGAAGGAGGGCAGCGTGGATCTCAATCGTTTGACTGAAAAATCACAAGAAGCCCTACGTCAGGCCCAGGCGCTGGCAACCCGACGGAATAACCAGGGGGTTGATGTTGAGCATGTGTTTGCCGCATTAACCGAATCTTCCGACGGAATCGTCCCGGCTCTTATCAATCAGGCTGGAGTGTCCCTCGGTTCCGTTACCGCCGAGCTTGAAAAGGTGCTGAGTCGCATTCCGCAGGTGTCCGGCCCGGCGAGTGGCCCCGTCTATGTCACCCAGCGCTTGTCACAGCTGCTCACCCGCGCTGAAGATGAAGCCAAAGAACTCAAAGACGACTATGTGAGCGTCGAGCATGTGCTCTTAGCCATGCTGGAAGACGATGGAGCGACGGGCCGGTTACTGCGCGACCGTGGCCTCAGCCGCGAGCGCGTGCTCACCGCGCTCCAGAAAGTCCGTGGCCACCAACGTGTGACCAATCAGAATCCGGAGGGAACCTATCAGGCTCTGGAACGCTATGGCCGAGACCTGACGCAGGCGGCAAGTTTGGGCAAGCTCGATCCGGTCATTGGCCGGGATGATGAAATTCGCCGGATCGTGCAGGTGCTCTCTCGCCGCACAAAAAATAATCCGGTGCTGATCGGTGAGCCGGGTGTGGGCAAGACCGCTATTGTGGAAGGGCTGGCGCAACGCATCGTCAGCGGCGATGTGCCGGAGAGTCTGAAGAATCGCCGGGTGATTGTCCTGGATATGGGCGCTCTGATTGCCGGTGCAAAATTTCGGGGGGAGTTTGAAGAGCGGCTCAAAGCCGTGCTCAAAGAAGTTCAGGAGTCTGAGGGCGAAGTGGTGCTGTTTATCGACGAGTTGCATACGGTGGTGGGGGCCGGCGCAACCGAGGGCGCTATGGACGCGGCCAATCTGCTGAAGCCGATGCTGGCCCGCGGCGAGTTGCACTGTATCGGGGCGACCACGCTCAATGAGTATCGTCAATACGTGGAAAAGGACCGCGCCCTGGAACGGCGCTTCCAGCCGGTCACGGTTGACCAGCCGTCCGTGGAAGACACAATTTCCATTTTGCGGGGACTGCGCGAACGCTATGAAATCCACCACGGGGTTCGCATCAAAGACGCGGCGCTGGTGACCTCGGCGGTATTGTCGCAGCGCTACATCAGTGATCGCTTTCTGCCGGATAAAGCGATTGATCTGGTGGATGAAGCCGCGGCCCGGCTGCGCACCGAGATTGACTCCATGCCGACTGAACTGGACGAAGTGTCCAGGCGGGTGATGCAGCTTGAAATCGAACGCGAAGCCTTACGCAAGGAGACGGACCAGGCCTCGCAGGCTCGGCTGGAGAAGCTGGAAAAGGAGCTGGCGGATTGTCAGGCCGAGGCGGCGGCGCTGAGAGCCCGGTGGGAGATGGAGAAGGGCAGTATCGGTCAGTTGCGCAGTATTAAGGAAGCCATTGAGCAGACCAGACGCGCTATTGAAAAAGCCGAACGCGACTACGACCTCAACCGGGTGGCTGAACTCAAATACGGCACGTTGGCCCAGCTTGAGCGCGACCTGGCGGATGGGGAAGCGAAGCTCCAGAGCGAACAGGGCCCGAGTCGCCTCCTCAAGGAAGAGGTTGATGAAGACGATATTGCCGCCATTATCTCACGCTGGACGGGTATTCCCGTTTCAAGGCT
This sequence comes from Binatia bacterium, assembly GCA_963664395.2. GTDB lineage: Bacteria > Desulfobacterota > Binatia > Bin18 > Bin18 > Bin18. The sequence goes on from OY761159.2 coordinate 3,593,442, forward strand.
GCTCGAAGGTGAACGGGAGAAATTATTGCACCTCGGTGAGTTGCTGCATCAACGGCTGATCGGCCAGGAGGAAGCCGTTCAGGCGGTGGCCGACGCGGTTATTCGAGCCCGCTCGGGGCTCAAAGATCCCAACCGTCCGATTGGGTCGTTCATCTTTCTGGGGCCGACCGGGGTGGGGAAAACCGAACTGGCGCGTGCGCTGGCTGAATTTTTGTTCGATGATGAGACCAATATGGTCCGGCTCGATATGTCGGAATACATGGAGAAGCATACGGTCGCGCGTCTCATTGGTGCGCCTCCGGGGTATGTGGGCTATGACGAAGGCGGGCAACTGACCGAGGCGGTCCGGCGGAAACCCTACGCGGTCATCCTGTTTGACGAGATCGAAAAAGCCCACCCTGATGTCTTCAATGCGCTGCTTCAGATTCTGGACGATGGGCGGCTGACCGACGGTCATGGACGAACGGTTGACTTTAAGAACACCGTTATCATCATGACCTCGAACGTAGGCAGCCAGTTGATCTTGGGCTATCGGGGCGGTGATGATGCCGAGGCGTATGAGCGCATGAAGAGAGATGTGCTGGATGCTCTGCGGAACGAATTCCGACCGGAATTTTTGAATCGGGTCGATGAAATCGTAGTGTTCCACAGTCTGAACCGAGAGCACTTGAAACAGATCGTCGAGATCCAGCTTGCGCACTTGCGGGAGCGGTTGGCCGAACGGCAAATCACGCTCGAACTGACGGAAAGCGCTAAGGAATACTTCGCCCAAACCGGCTATGACCCAACCTATGGGGCTCGCCCGCTCAAGCGTCTCCTGCAGAAAGAGATAGAGACCTATCTTGGCCGAAAAATCATCGCCGGTGAGGTGGCCGAGAACGCCCACGTGATCATTGACTACGACCGCCACGCCCTCACCTTCTCCACCTCACCTGTGGCGGCGGTTGCGTAGATTCGTACCGTAACGCCCACCGGGCTGTTGCGTGTTCATAGTGAGGAGAGAGAGGGTTGTCTTCCCTCTTCCTCAAGATCCAGAATAAAACCACGTTCTTGTAAATGGCCTTTTTTAATTGACTTTTTGGCCATTTCTTTCTACAGTCCCCCCTCTAAGGCAAGTAGAGCTTCCTACTTGCCCTATGTTCGAGATACTCGAAATGGAAAGAGGAGACTCCTAAGAGGAGGTATCTCTATGCTGAATGAAACCACTCGCAATTTTTATATTTCAACCCAGTCCCCAATTGCCCTGACGGCTGAATCCTCCGCTGAATCCTCCGCTCCGCGCTTTAAGGTGTATAATGAGCGCCACCTTGACCAGATTCCGCAACTGCAAAAATTATCTGCTGAGCAACGTTTTAATATGCGCGTGGTGTCCAGTGTCTTGCCCTTTCGCATCAACCCTTACGTCATCGAGAATCTCATTGATTGGGATAATATACCCGATGATCCCATGTTCCAGCTGACGTTTCCGCAGCCTGGGATGTTAATGCCGGAAGACTTTGATCGCATAGCTGGTCTGCTCAGGAAAGGGGCGGATCGAATCGCGATCAAAGCCGCCGCAGATGAGATCCGTATCCGGCTGAACCCGCATCCTGCCGGCCAACAGCAGATGAATGTCCCGCTCATGGCCGGCGAATCTCTCCCCGGCATGCAGCATAAGTATCGCGAGACCGTACTCTTTTTTCCAAGCCAGGGTCAGACGTGCCATACGTATTGCACCTTCTGTTTCCGCTGGGCGCAGTTCGTGGGTATTCAAGAGTTGCGTTTTAATTCAAATGACGCCGGCCAACTCCACGGTTATCTGGCCTCACAGCCGCAGGTGAGTGATCTGCTCATGACGGGTGGAGACCCGATGGTCATGAAAACCCACCATTTGGCTGAATACCTGCGTCCTTTGCTCCAACCGGAGTTCGACCACGTCCAAACCATCCGGATTGGAACAAAAGCGCTCACCTACTGGCCCTTCCGCTTTACGCGCGATGCTGATGCCGACGATCTCATGCGGTTGTTTGAGCAGCTTATCGCTGCCGGGAAACACGTGGCGCTCATGGCGCACTATAACCACTGGAGAGAATTGGAGCAGCCACAGGCCCGTGAGGCCATTCGGCGTGTGCGCTCGACTGGAGTCGTCATCCGTGGTCAGGGACCGCTCCTGGCCCATATTAACGATGACGCTGCGGTGTGGACCCGTCTGTGGCGGACACAAGTACGATTGGGGATCATTCCGTACTATATGTTTGTTGAACGCGATACCGGTGCGCGGTGTTATTTTGAGGTGCCTTTAGCCCACGCGTGTGAGATTTATCGCGAGGCTATTTCCCAGGTATCCGGTCTGGCGCGCACCGCCCGTGGCCCGTCTATGAGTGCGGGGCCGGGCAAAGTCGAGGTGCAGGGCGTCGCTGAAATAGGTGGCGAAAAGGTCTTTATCTTGCGCTTTATCCAGGGTCGCAATGCCGATTGGGTTCAGCGGCCGTTCTTTGCCAAGTTTGATCCCAACGCGACCTGGCTCGATCACCTCAAGCCAGCCGGTGGAGAACCCCACTTTTTCTTTGAGCCTGAATACCGGGCAATACAGATGCGGGCTTCAGCCGGACATTGAGTCTGCTCACGCGGGCTACTCACGGGGCTTGAGCATCCGAATACGACGCACCGGCGGATGGCCGGGGGTGTCATCCACAAAGGTGAGGTGCTCAGCCTCACAGGCGGGACAGATAATCAGCGTCCCGTATTTTTCATGCTCGACCATGGGTGGCCAGTTCCCGTCCGCCGGCTCACCATAGTTGCTCATTTGGTAGAGTGCTTCCGCACACATCAGACAGTGCTGGGATTTTGCCATACGCTGACTCCTCCTCCTTCAGTCGCCCAGTCGTAGTGGGTCGTCTTTCTCCGAGGTTGTACAAGTCCTTCAGTCGTCTGCCCTCCTCCTTACGTCCTGCTTCATCTTGACGCTCTGGTTGACGCTTTGGGGGGGACGGGGTAGGTCTTTTATGTCCGGCGGCCACAGCCGCAAAAAGGAGACGGCATGTTCGAATATAACATGGAGCACCTCTTTTCCTATACCGCCACCCTGGAGATGCCGCCTGAAACAATAGGCCCGGTGCCCGAAGGCGTCCGGGTCAATGTGTATATCACAGGTGGAGAAGTTGAAGGTCCCAAACTGCAAGGCAAGCTGCGTCCGGTTGGCGCGGACTGGCTGACTATCCGACCCGATGGGGTGGCGTCTCTCGATGTGCGTGCGACCGTTGAGGCCCACGACGGTGCCTTGATCTATGTGACCTATAAAGGGGTGTTGGATTTAGGCGCGGACGGCTATCAGAAATTTTTGAATGGCGAGCTGCCACCCAGCGGCGCGCCGATTCGGACGAATCCATGCTGTCATACCTCACATCCTGACTATGTGTGGATGAATCGTTGCCTGTGTGTTGGGGTGGGAGAAGCGTATCTGGAACGGGGTGAGGTGCGCTACGATGTGTATGCGGTCCGCTAGGGGTATGCGAGAATGTATATGAGAAAACTGAAGTGGAAACGGAAATATCTTGCCTATTGGTGCGCAGCCCTCACAGCTGGCCTCCTGCTGTGGGAGCGTCCCGTTGGTGCCGCGGTTGAGGTCGGGAGTCCCGCGCCGGAGTTTTGTTTGCCCACGCAGGACGGCGAGTCTGTCTGTCTCAAAGATTTTAAGGGGGAACGGAATGTCCTGCTGCTTTTTTATATTTTGGACTTTACACCCGGCTGAACCCTTCAGTTAGCAACCGGGCAGGAAGCCCGGCAGGAAAAACAACTCGACGCTGTGGTCCTGGGAATCAGTACGAACCACACCGCTTCCCAGCGCATATTTCGCGAACGACTGGCCCTCAACTATCCGTTGCTGAGTGCTTTTGATGCCCCCGAGGTAGTTGAAAACTATGTGGGCTGGCTGGACCGGGAAAAGCGGCTCAGTAAGAGAGCCTATGTCCTTATCGATACGGACGGGATAGTGCGTTTTGTCCGGGTCATGCAGAACCCCGGAGAGGTCCTTTCCGTGAGTGAGATAGAGGCTGAGCTGGCCAGGCTCAAAGCGACGCAGTAACAACCTGCGAGGGACGATAAAGGGAGGTCCGATAATGCAGGCACGTGTCCTCTGGTTCCCATTCGTGAGTGCCGTTGTCCTGACCGCTGGTCTATGGATCTCGCCAGCTTTCACCCAGGCGCAGAATGCCCCGGCCGGGCCGGGCCGGAATTCCCGGGATGTTGGTGCCCCGCAAGTGCTGGAGATTCCTGTCCAGAGCACACAACCGTCCGGTCCTGTCGAAACCCCGTCGCAATTGTCCGACTTCGGAGACCTTGACCCAAACAGAGACTGGTCCTCTCCCGCAATGGACAGCCAGTTCCCTGACTGGTCTGAGCCGTCTTTTGAGACGGCCGAGCTCAAACGGACCTATCTCGGGGTACTGTATGCAACAGCTGAGAAGGGGCCAGAGGGAGTCCAGGTATTAAGCGTGATCGAGGGGAGCCCGGCGGACCGTTCAGGTTTTGAAGGCGTGAATACGCCTGCTCGGGACACCAGGAATGATTTCATGAAGGTGGCTATCGTTGCGCTGGCCCTGTCGCCGGCCGGCCCGTTTGTGATGCCACTCGCTATTGCTCACGATATCTACAAGAATCGCCATCCTCCCGGTGATCTTATTGTAGCGGTCGAGAATGATACGGTTCGGAACGCACAGGAATTTATCGCAGCCATGCAGCGCTACCAACCTGGAGACCGGGTGTCCTTTACCGTCCTCCGAAAGAATCAGCCCCTCCAAATGACCGTGACGCTCGAAGAAGAACCGTTGTCACCGTAGGGTCTAATCGACCGGGTGCTCACCCGGGTGCTCACCCGGGTGTTCAGGCAGGTGTCCCACCTGGGTGCGGAAGGCGTTGACGGTATTGTTCATGAGCATGGACACGGTCACCGGCCCGACGCCGCCTGGAACCGGCGTAATAAATGCGGCACGTTCTCTGGCCGTGTCAAATTCCACATCGCCCACGAGGTGTGAGCCCACCTGATTGATGCCAACATCGATCACGGCTGCCCCAGGACGAATCCAATCGCCCTTGATCAGTGCGGGAGAACCGACGGCCACAACGAGGACTTCTGCCCGCCGGACGTGCCCGGCTAACAGCCCCCGCTGAGCAGTCGCGATATGACAGATGGTCACGGTGGCTAAGCGGTCGACCAGCATCAGGCTGAGCGGCTTGCCCACCAGATCGCTGTGTCCGACAATAACCGCCTCTTTGCCTTCCATATCGATCCCGGTTGCGTCCAACAGGCGCATGACGGCCAGAGCGGTACAGGAGCCAATGCGCATCTCTCCGGTGACTGCGGCCCCGACATTTTCCGGATGGGTGCCATCCACATCTTTCTGCGGGGCAATATGGTTGACCAGGACAGAGCGACGTAAATGCTCAGGCAGTGGGAGCTGAATGATCACCCCGGTGACTTCAGGGTCCTGATTCAACTGCTCTAAACGGCGCAGCACCTCAGCCTCTTGGGCATTATCCGGGAGGTGGTACCAGCGATACTCAATCCCCAACCCGCGGGCAATCCGATTCATGGATCGAATATAGACTTCGATAGCCGGGTTCGAGCCAATATAAATACTGACTAGAACAGGTCTGCGTCCGGTGCGCTGGATCAACTCTGAAATGTCCGCTCCAAGTTCCGCATAGACTGACTGGGCAATGAGCTTGCCTTTGACGATCTGGGCACTCATGCCGGGACGGTATCATTTGACACAAACGGGCGGAAGCGGGCCGCCTAGCTCAGCCGCCGATTTCGTGATAGGCGGGGAGCGTAAAGGGTGGCGTATGAAGACATTTTTCGAGCGGTTTGTGGATGAGATAGTCCGCAAGAGAGACGCTGGAGAAATCGACGAGGAAAAGGCCCGGCAATGGATAACCGAGATCCAGCAACGGCTGGAGGAACACGCTGAACAGCACCCCACTGCCCCTATTGTCCAAATGCCGGTAAAACACTAGCCGTCAGAAGTGGTTGAAAACATGCTGAAAAGAAAACCTACACGTGCAGTACGCATTGGCAAGGTCCAAGTTGGGGCGGGCGGACCCATCGTTGTGCAGAGTATGTGCGCAACCAAAACAACGAATATCGATGCCACTGTCGCCCAAGTCCACCAACTGGAAGAGGCCGGAGCGGGTATTGTCCGCATTGCGGTGGACAATCTCAAGGAGGCTGTGGCCCTCAAAGAGATCCGAGCCCAGACCTCGGCGACCTTATCCGTAGATCTCCAAGAGAATTACAAAGTTGCTGATCAAGTGGCACCCCATGTTGACAAAATCCGGTATAACCCCGGCCATCTGCATCACATTGAAAAGCGTAAAACTATCCCGGAAAAGGTCGCCTGGCTGGTTGATGTCGCCAGAGAACATGATGTCGCCCTCCGGATTGGAGTCAACTGTGGTTCGGTGGCTCCTGCCTTCCTTGAAAAATATCCCGGCGATCAGATGGAAGCCTTGCTCCAATCGACCCTGTATCACTGTCAACTCATGGAAGACCTGAAATACGAGCGATTCGTTGTTTCGCTCAAAGACTCCGACCCTGGTAAGGTCGTCGAAGCCAATACGCGGTTTTCTCAAGCACGGCCGGATGTCCCCCTCCATCTGGGTGTGACAGAAGCTGGTTTACCGCCGGATGGCGTGATCAAGAGCCGGATTGCTTTTGAAAAGCTTTTGGCCAACGGTGTGGGCGATACGATTCGCGTGTCCTTGACCTTGCCCAATGAGCGGAAACACGAGGAAGTCACCGCGGGTTTCACCATTATCAAGGATACCCAACAGGGCCGTTTTATCTCGGTACCCGACTTCGGCAAGGGCCTGAATATCATCTCCTGTCCAAGTTGCTCGCGGGTTGAGAATGAGAAATTTGTCGAGCTTGCGCAGGAGGTCAAGGAAATGTCCACCTACGCCAAGCAGCATGACATCACCATTGCCGTCATGGGCTGTCGGGTGAACGGCCCTGGAGAAACGGATGATGCGGATTTGGGTCTCTGGTGTGGCCCCACAACGGTGAATCTCAAGAAGAAGAGCGTCAAGCTGGGCTACTTCGGGTACGACGTTGTCCTGGGCCGTCTCAAAGAAGAAATTGACCAGCTGATTGCCGCACGTGGCTCGGAAGCTGCCGCCGACCATACACCGACATCGTAGGCGTGCGGCCGGCCGGGTCCTTAGACGGTACCAGGCCGCGTACCCCCCGCCGGACCATCCCCACCCCGGCCCAAGATACCCACCCCGGCCCTTCGGGCCACCCCTCCAAGGAGGGGAACAGAACACATCCCCTCCTTGGAGGGGTGCCGCGTGAGCGGCGGGGTGGGTTTCCTTCGGCCGTGCCTCTACTGTCTTGCGTCCCGCATTTTTTGTTCAATACGCGCCCTGGCCTGATCCAATACTTGGGCCGCATTCGGATTGATACCTTTGGCTTGGCGCAGAATTCCGAGGGCATCTTCGTAGCGCCCGACCTGGTCATAGGCAAAGGCCAGGTTCGACAAATAATTGAAATCGCCCTGCCTCAACTTCACCGCGGCTTCGAGGGGTCCAAGCGCGTCTTCGTACTGTTCCAATTTCAGTAGGGTTACACCGAGCAGTTCCTGGACAAACGGATTATCCGGTCGCAGTTGGGCGGCCAGACTCGCTTTGGGCAGGAGGGTTCTCGGACTCGAAGAGCTGAGCAACTCGGCGTAGCGGGCGCTCAGCAAGTCTAAAAACTCAAGCGTGGCAATCTTGCGGTAATAGTCAATGTCCTTATCTTCCGGGGTGAGGCGAGAGGCTTGGTAGACCTCGCTGAGCGCCGCGTACGAGCGTTCGAGCGGATCATCCGTTCCCACGGCTTTGGAGCGCATAAAGAGGGCGCGGGCGAGCATGATTTCCGGTTCAACACCATATTGCTCAGCTAACCTGTCCGGATGAATGTGGGGCAAGAGTCGAGCCAGGATAAAGGGCATGGTGCCGGCAATGCCCAACCGATTGAGTTCCGCAAACTCGACTGAGGTATGGTCGTCGGTCAGGAGCGGATAGTCATCTCTGACGAGGGCATCAATGCGCGGTCCATCAAAAATAATATGCTTGAGGATATCCTGCCCGCGGCTGATGCCAATCTCTTCCAAGTCGGCGCGGACCTCCGCATTGACCTGACTCAGACGTTGGTCCAGGACGTCGGGAGAAAGGGAAAGGGGCTGTTTGGCCCCAACCAGCAGGGTGTAGCGGCTCGTGAACAGCAGTAAGGTCTCTGCGTGAAATACACTTCGGAATGTGCGCAGCACCGACAAGTAATCGGTCGGTGCCATGTTGTGCAAAGGCAGCCATTGGACATAGACGCCGGTGTTATTCAGTTTGTCATAGACCTGTTGGTAATACTCCAGTGTATACAGCATCCAGGACTCTGCCGCGGCCGGGTGGGTGGCATCCGCGGTAATGGCGTCATAGCTATGGGGCGAAACTTTCAGGTAATTCCGCCCGTCATCGGCAATCAGTTTCCAGTTTGTGCGTTCAACGACATTCCCGTTCTCGACTCCAAAAAAAGGCATGGCCGCCCGGACGTCAGGGACGATGTCTACCGCTTCGACCGTCACATCATGTTTGGCCGCCGCTCCTAACGTCACCCCCCCACCGACCGCGTTGACCAGCACCAGCTTGGGGTCAGACTGGAGCAGCAGGGGCAGGTGACCCAGCAGCTTGAAGGTCGAGACGGCATCCCGATGGGTGGGCACCTCCTCAATGCAGTTGATCAAGAGTTCCTTGATCTCACCGATTTGGAAAACGGCAAGCGTGCCGGACACACCTTCACGATAGAACAGGAGTTCTCCTTCGATATTCTGAAAGCGGTCGTACCATTTCATGAGCGTCAGCTCTTTTGGTACGAGCACGGCGACAACAAGGGTCGCTACTGTGGCGATGACACCACAGGCGAGCCTGATCGAACTATAGGGACGTGTCATAAGAAGCAGGAGGAGGCCGGCGCAGACCGAGACGAGAGCCAGGAGGACCATGCCACCACTCAGTCCCAGCAGCGGAATCAGGACCAGCCCCCCGGTGAGAGCACCGCTCAGACTGCCAAACGTATTCGCGGCAAAGATGAGGCCGGCAGAGCTGTGGGGTGAACGATTGGTCTGGGCGCGAAAGAAATCAACAAGGAGCGGGACAACAAAGCCTGAAACCGTCGCTGGAATAAGGGTCACGACTGCTGCTGCGGCTAAGCGGACAAGACCTAAGGCCAGCCAATGATTCCCGCCGACCTGACGACTGAGGTCCAGGGTGACAGCGTGGAGTTGGTTAAACAGACCTAGGGAAACGAGAATCGCGATTGCTCCAAGGGCTTGAACGAGCAGGAAAACAAGTGCCTTCGTCGGCTGGCTTGCGCGCGACGGCCCGCACGCAGCATACAACCACGCCCCGAGTGCCAGCCCCGTCAGGATGGCGGTCAGAACAACTGAGAAAGAATAGGTGTTGTTCGACACTACACAGATAAGGGTGCGAACCCATATGATCTGAAGCGCGAGGCCGATAAAGCCGGTGAGAAACGGAAAAAAGAGCAGCCTGACAGGGAGGGGGGACGAACTGGTCTGGCTCGTGTGTTCGGGCTGTCCTGCAAGCTGTTCGGCAGACTGGCCCGCAGAGTGTTCTGATTGTTTGACGGGACGGCGTGGTTGAGTCAGGGCAACCAGACAAATCACGGCATTGATCGCGGTTGCGATCAGCGTGGTGTGAAATACGCCATAGGTCCGAATGAAAAAGACCCCGGCGAAAAACGCTCCGAGTACGGAACCGGTTGTATTGATCGCGTATAAAAGCCCGACCTTGCGTCCGGTGAGTCCATTGGGTTCATTGTGTTTATCTTGAGCGACCTGCCGCGCTAAGGTGGGGAGGGTGAGTCCCATCAGGGTTGCGGGCAGTGAAAGGGCGAGTACGGCAAGAATGATTTGCAAAGCAAAACTGCCGCCGGATGCAACGTAGACAACGTCAAGAATGTTGAGAAGAAAGGGAAAAACGAGAGCGAAAACACCAATCAATCCTTCTGCAAGACCATACACGACAAAGGGGTGGTAGCGGGACAAGCGCCGGCTTTGTCCGGCTATATAGCCGAGGGCGAGACCCAGCATGAAGGACGCCGTGACCACGGTGACGGCATAGGTCGACAGCCCGAACACGATATGCAGGAGGCGTTCCCAGACCACTTCGTACAGCAGGGCGGTAAAGCCGGAGAGAAAGAACAGTAAGAGAGTCATACACCCCTCTGTCGCATTAATACTGAATAGACATGCTATTTTGCGTTATGGAAAATAATCCCGAGCGTGTAGCGCTGCCCGGAGGTGACGGTGCTGACTCCGTGCCGGACCGTCATCCGATAATAGCCTCGCGTTCCACGCGCCGGACGATAGCGAGTGGTGAAGATAATACCTTCTCCCTGCTGCAGGGTGAGCGCAATACCGCGCGACTGGGCGCGGGGTCGTTGTTCGACCAGAAGAAATTCTCCACCCGTATAGTGTGTCTTGGGACAGCTCAGAAAGAACGCCATTTGCAGGGGAAAAGCGATTGACCCATACAAGTCCTGATGTAAACAGTTGTATCCGCCTTGTTCGTAATGCAGGAGGAGCGGGGTCGGTTTGAGCTGCCCGTTCTCTTGGCAGAGCGTTAAGAAACGCGCCAGCGTTGGGGGAAAGGTCTCTGGCTGTTTGAGGGCGTCCATCCAGCGATTCGCAATTTTTGCCAGGGGAGGGTAGGCGTGCGTTCTGAGGTGGGTGACGAGCGGCGGCAGCGGGTCCGCGAAGTACTGGTAATCTCCGACGCCAAATCGGTGCTGAGCCATATCTACGCGTGTGCGAAATCGCTTGGTATTCGCATACAGACGCATGAGTGTGGCGCATTCCGTGGACGTGAGAATACGAGGCGTGGTGGCGTAGCCCCGCGCCCACAAAGACTCTTCTATGGCCTGCCAGCCGAGTTGAGATATGCGCTCGTGACTCGTCATTAGCCCTCACCGAGGCACCCAATCCGGCATGCCCTCCAGAACAATTCCAAACGCCGGAATACCAATCACATACAACAGTCCGGTCAGGATAACGATACTCAGGATATTGAGTCCTAAACCAGCCCAGAACATTTGCGGCAGGGTGACATAGCCACTGGCGAAAATAATGGCGTTTGGTGCGGTGGCGGTCGGCAGCATAAAGGCAAAGGAGGCCGCAAAGGTGGCGGGGATCATGAGCAATCTGGGGTCAACCTCCAACCCGGTCGCGGTGGCGGCCAGCACCGGCATGACCAAGGTCGTCGTTGCCGTATTGCTGGTAAACTCGGTCAGCCAGACCATGAGAGTGCAGACGGAGAAGATAGCGACAAAAGGGGAGACATCCCGCAGAAAGGACAATTGTGAGCCGGCCCAGTTCGCCAGGCCGGAATGTCCCACGCCTTCGGCCAGGGCGAGACTGCCGCCGAGCAGTACCAGAATCCCCCACGGAATCTTGTTGGTGTCGTCCCACGTCAGCAGGAACTCACCTTTTTTTCGTCCGGACGGAATAAGAAAAAGTAGGATGGCGGCCAATATGGCAACGGTCGAATCCTGGATGTGCTGCGGGTGGGGAAACAGGTTGGCCCAGCCGGGTAGAGACAGCGCACCGAAATCAATATCCTTCCTGAAAATCCAGAGCAGCGCGGTGGCGAGTGATAACAGCAACACCCGCCGTTCTCCGCTTTGTATGGGGCCGAGGTCTTTGAGCTGTTGGGTCAAAAAGGTCTGGTCATCCTGCCAGCCGGTGGTTGGGACCCGAAAGTAGATATAGACCAGATAAAACCAGGCGCTGACTACCATAAGAGCCGCGGTCGGCACGCCAAACAGCATCCATTGGAAGAAGCCGATATCCGGTGCGTTCGGAAAGAGCTTGGTAAACGCACCCATGAACACGACGTTGGGCGGGGTACCCACTGGTGTACTCACCCCGCCGATCGAGGCGCTATAGGCCAGGCCGAGCATCAGGGCAATACCAAAGCCCTGGGTGGTGTCATAGCCCTGGCTGGCGGCATGATGCAGAACCGCCAGGGCGATAGGCAGCATGATAATGGTCGAGGCGGTATTGGAGATCCACATGGAGAGCAGCGCTGTCGTACAGAGAAAGCCGAGAATGAGCAGCTGTGGCGAGCGGCCTATACCGGACAGGATCAGCAAGGCGACCCGGCGGTGGAGCTGCCATTTCTCCATGGCGATGGCCAGAAAAAAGGCGCCAAAGAATAAAAAGACGATGTGATCGGCATACGCCGTTGAGACCTCATGCGCGCTTAAAATATCGAGCAACGGAAACAGGACGAGCGGGACGAGACCCGTGACGGTAATATGCGTAGCCTCAGTCACCCACCACGCCCCCATGAGGGCGACCACGCCCGCGGTGTGCCAGGCGGCCAGGCTCATATCAGCCGGCGGGCCGGTCAAGAGAAACAGGCTGAGCACACCTATGCCGGCAAAGAGACCAATAGCTTGGCGTCTGCTATAGGCAGGAGGCTCAGGCGATGGAGCCCCTGACTTGGGAGTGTCTGTTGCCGTTGTCTTAGTCATATGAAAAGCTTTGCAAAGGAGGGTATATGAAAATTACACGTTTTGTAGCAACCCCGAATGGCGGGTCGCAGTTCGAGGAGATTGATATCCCGATCACGAACGAGCGACAAGATGCCGAAGGCCACACCCTGCTCTTATCCAACACCTATACCTCGCCAGGTGTGTGTTTTGTTGATCTGCCCGAAGGGCTCGATCAGGACTGGCACCAAGCGCCAACGCGACAAATCGTTGTCGTCCTGTCCGGAACGCTGGAAGTCACCACGACGGATAATCAGGTGCGGCAGTGGAGCACCGGCGAAGCGTTTATCGCCGCCGATGTTACCGGCCAGGGCCACAAAACGCGCACGCTCGGGGGGCCGGCGCGGGTGATGTTTGCGCCCCTGTCCGAAAACTTTTCCATGGAGAGCTGGTCGGAGGGTTAAATCGAAACGGGGTGGCTTCCCGCTGACAACCGTTCCAAACCCACCCCGCCGCTAACGCGGCACCCCTCCCAAGAGGGGAGCTTGCCTCATCCCCTCCTTGGAGGGGTGGCCGCAGGCCGGGGTGGGTTCCTCTTCGCCAATAGCAAGAGCCGGCTCAGGTTGATAGCCAGTGACCATCATCCACACCTCCGAAAGCCGGCTGATCCCCTGTTCCAGGGCCCGCGTGTACGAGGCGGTCCTAGCCTTTGAAGACTATCCATTGTGGTGGCCCAAAAAATTTCATCCCCGATTACAGCGTAAAGGCCAAGCATGGGTCGGAGACCGCATCGCATTTACCCCCGCACCCGGCATATGGACGGGCTGGGAAATTACTGCTGTGACCCCTGTGGAGCAGATTCGGGTCGCCTACTTTCAAGGCTTTCACACCGGTTGGGGGGTATGGAGATTCGCCTCGCAACAACAACACACCTTGCTCTCCTTTGAAATGCGGATCGTGCCCAAGAATCCGCTCTTTGGTCTGGTGTACAGACTCGCCAGGGTTCCCCGCAGGCATGCCGCTCATATGCAGGAATTATTTACCTGCCTTGAAGGCTATCTGAAAGAAAGAACAATCCGCCCCCTGAAGGTATGACACAACTCACGCCGGGCTCGGGAGGACGCCCTGTCCGTCATTCCCGCGCACGCGGGAATCCAGGCTCACCCCAACCCTTGTAACGAGGCCCAGGTCACGCGGCTCCCTGCCGGATGGCGATGGCCTCGCGCAGGCCGTCCAGCAACCCTTCCAGGTGGGCCATACGCTCGCGCAGTTCGGCGATTTGCTGCTCCAAGGCCGTAAATCGCTCGCCAAATTCCTTACGCTGGGCGGCCAGTTCGGCACTGAGGTCCCGACGCTGGGCGATGAGTTCCCGACGCTGTTCCGCAAGTTCGGCGCGGATGGCCCGTTGCCCGTTCAGTATCAACCAGGCCAGAGCTGCCCCGACCGCAAGGACGGCTATCAGGACGCTGATCAATTCAACGCTCATAGTGGTTCACCATACCCCACCAACGAGAAGGGGGGCAAGCAGAGACTTTAAGGGTAGGGAAGAAATCCCTCACCCCAGCCCTCTCCCAGAGGGAGAGGAGGAAAATGACTGAACGCTTACGCCTTGGCGCTCGGTCGTGAGGAAACGTCATCATGCCAGCGTTTGGTGTTGGTGTTGGCCTCGGGAATGCCCATCTTGGCGAAACCGGCAAAATCGACCACACACAGCGCGGTGATATCGGCAACGGTGTACCGCTCCCCGGCAACATAGCTTCTCTGGCTGAGACGGTGTTCCAGCCGCTCATAAAAACGTTCAACGCCGGCCTTCCCCCGGGCGGCCAGTTCGGGAATGGCTTGCACATTCTCCAGACCGGGCAGACCCCGGTTCTTAAAGCCCTCAAACGAGTTGCGAAACATCTCGCCCGTAGGATTCAGACCGTCGAATTCCATGTGGCGTTGCCACGACTCGATTTGGGCCTTCTCCAAGGCGTCCCGGCCCATGAGGTTGGGCTCCGGCTGGGTCTCTTCAATATAGCGACAAATCGCTATGGTCTCGTCAATGCGGTTCCCGTCGTCGAGTTCAAGCGTGGGCAGCAGTCCGCGCGGATTCACCGCCAGATATTCTGGCTTGAGATTTTCTCCCTTGATAATGCTGACCTCGGTCTTCGGAATATCGACCCCTTTTTCTGCCAGAAAGACACGCACCCGACGTGGGTTGGGGGCCATTTGGCAATCATAGAGTTTCATACTGCGCTCCTTTCTTTCGTGTGGGTGACAGGCTAAAGATCCTAGGGAACCATAGCGACCCTTAGCACAGATGCAAGCCCATACGGAGGAGGAGCGATGCAAAAAAGACTCGGGCGTCTACTCGTGAGTGTGACTTTTCTGATGTTCGGGCCGGTATCGTTTGGTCGGGCGGATGTCCGTCCCGGCGACACCATTACCAAAACGAATATGGCGCAAGCCGCCGAGCTGCTCACACCGTCTACGCGCTGGATGTTGGAGCGGGGTATGACGATGGGGATTGGAGAGCCGCGGCCCTATACCTGGCCCAAGGCGTATCAAGACGCAACGGAACGATACGCGGGACAGGTTGTCATCTCGGCCGACGGACGAGAAATAGCGAACTATATTGCCGGGGCGCCGTTTCCCGTCATTGCTGCCCAGGACCACTTGGCCGGATACAAGATCATGTGGAATCATGCCCAGCCGCCCTACAGCATCGACAATATCGGGGCGAGCTATGTCGCTCATCTCGTCAACAGCCAGGGCAATGTGGACCAGTCCTTCGAGAATTCGTGGCGTCGGGTGATGTGGACGGGGCGCTTGTACACGGACCCCAAGCCCATCATCCCGCACAATCCGGCGGTGCGGCATAGTCATATGTGGGGGCCGCTGGTGTTGCCCAATCGCTATAAGGGGCTGGCCGTGCTCGAATTTCGCTATATCCCGGCGAGTGCGGCGGACGACACCTATGTCTACTCGCCGCAACTCCGCCGCGTGCGGCGGATCAGTGTTGCGGACCGCAGCGCCAGTATTTGGGGCTCGGATTATGATCTTGACTCGTTTTATGGATTTAATGCGAAAATCGGAAGCTGGGATTTCCGGCTCCTGGCGGAAAAAGATATTCTCGGGGTGCTGCACAGCGGCCGCTATGGGGACCCGGCCGAGTGGTGCGGCCAACGGGATACAGGCCAGGGCCTCCGGGCCGCGCTGCCGTGTGTGACCTGGGAAAAACGGCGGGTGTGGGTGGTGGAGGCCACGCCGCTCAACTCCCCCAGAAAGTACGCCTATTCAAAGCGGGTGCTATACGTTGACCAGGAAACCTTCGGCGTCGGGCTCGCCGAGCTGTACGACACGAATGGGGAACTCCAAAAGGGGCTCGTCCACTGTGCCTTTGTGACAAAAAAACCGCATGCCGGCTACCCGTCCAATCCGCTCTCCGGGGCGCGCTATAACTATCAGGAAGAACAACTGTTTGTCCCCAACTTCGTGATGATTGATTTTCAGAAAATGCTGGCCACGGTGGGTGAAATCCCCTCGACCCAACAACCCCCGTCAGAATGGGAAGGGGAGCCCTATTTCAACGAAGCCGGAGTCAGAGGAGCGGACCCGGATTCGCATACGACCAACGCCCTGATGGAAATGGGGCGCTAGGGGGCGCTGTCGGGTTGCTTCCCTACTCGACCTGCCTGATTGAGGTCCGCAGAAAAACGAACCCGACCACGACGACCATCGCGCTGCTCATAACGATGCAGGTCGTCAGGGGGCCGATAGCATCGACCAAGACACCGGACAGGGGAGCGCCGAGTAGGCCGGCGGCTCCCATAAAACCGATCGTATAGACGGACAGCACGCGGGCGCGATTGGCGACGCTGGCCTGCTCCTGATACACCGTCCGACCGGCATTGATAAAGATGGCTGCGCTCACTCCCCAGGCGCACACGGCCAGCAGGGTGCCCCAAAAAGGCAGGCCGAACGAAACCATAAAGAGGCAGCCCGAGCCGAACAGGAGGGCCACGATTTGGGCTTCGCCCTTATGCCGAATCCCACCCGCCCATAGCATGCACACCGAGCCAATAATTGTTCCCAGCGGAAAGGTCATATTGAGGAGGGCCAGTTGGTCCACCCCGCCGTGGTAAAAGTCGCGGACTAAGAGGGGCAGGACCACCAGGAACGGGCCAATAAAGAAAATGCCGACCGCAACTGCGAGCAGCAGCGTGGCCGAGAGAGCCGGTGACTGTCGGACCTCTCGCACCCCTTCAATCACGTCCGAGAGATGCAGACTGCCCTGTGACCGGTGTTTCTTCGGGCTGGACATCTTGCGTAACGGCAGAATACCGGTCAGCAGAACCAGACTGTGCAGGCCCAAGGCCGGAACCGTCCCGATCAAGCGGGCCGTCCCTGCCAGCAGAGAGCCGCATATTTGCATGCCCCACTGCGTCATGGTCATCCCGGTTACCGAGTGCAACATATTAGCGCCCGCCACCTGAGAGAGTTGGGCGTCGCGGGCGGGCATGACAAACGCCTGGACCGTTCCCATCCCAATGGCATAGGCGATGAGGAGCGGGAGGGACAAGCACGCATTGGCGACTGCAAGGAAGAGGCCGGCAGAAATGACGCTCGCAATCAGGTGCAGGACCATAAGCATGCGCCGTTGGTCATAGCGGTCGGCAATGGCTCCACCGGGCAGGGCCAAAAGAACTGACGGAATCATCATGGCGCTTTGGGTGATCCCGACCCACTCCGCTTCGGCATTGAGCACGCCGACAACCAACCAGGAAAACAGAACGCCTTGCATCCCAATAGCCATAAACCAACTGCCGGTTCCAGCCAGAAACCAGAAGTAGGGCGCTGGCAGGTGGGCCGGTGAGCGCGATTGAGCGGAAGACGGCGGAATGCCCTGAGATGCGTCAGGGGGAGCCGAAGGACAGGGTGCTGTGTTTGGCGAAGAAGCGTGCGACAATATGAGCGTCCTTGATGCTTTGGGATGGTTTAGGATGGTCTGGAAAAAGATGGTTTGGAAAGGCGGGCGACGGCAGCATACCGGACCAGGGTCGCTAAAGCGAGGGGGAAACGCCATACCTGTTGGACGGTTCTTGAAGGGAGAGGACCCCTCGGAATGCGTGCGGGCGGGAGTCTGAAGATGGTTTTCAGAAGTGTGGGTATCCTGATTGGTCTCTTGGTTGGTCTCTTGATCGCATGTGGAGCAAGCGCTGTCCAGGCACAGTCTTCCCCGCTTGCCCTTCTTTCCCTTCCCCCAGGATTTCAGATCGAGGTGTATGCTGCCCGTGTCCCAAATGCGCGCGCGCTTGCCCTGGGGTCACAGGGAACGGTCTTTGTCGGCACCCAGCGCGCGGGAAAAGTCTATGCTGTTGTCGATCACAACCAGGACTATCGGGTTGATGCGGTGCATACGCTTGCCGAGGGATTAGACATGCCGAGTGGCGTGGCCTTTCGTGATGGTGCGCTGTACGTAGCCGAGGTCAACCGCATTCTCCGTTTTGATGACATTGAGTCACAGCTCAACCACTCGTCTCCGCCGGCCGCGCTGGCTCCACCGGTTGTCGTGAATGATACGCTCCCGCGTGACCGCTGGCACGGCTGGAAGTTTATCCGGTTCGGGCCTGATAACTTGTTATACGTACCCGTCGGGGCTCCGTGTAATGTCTGTACCAAGAGTGACCCCCGCTATGCCTCGATTCTCCGCATGAAGCCGGACGGCAGCGGGCTGGAAAACTTTGCTCGTGGAGTACGCAATACCGTCGGGTTTGACTGGCATCCTGAAACACACGAACTCTGGTTTACGGAGAATGGTCGGGACTGGCTGGGCGATGATGCACCGCCGTGTGAACTCAATCACGCCCCACAGCCCGGCTTGCACTTCGGGTTCCCGTACTGTCATGCCAGCAGCATCCCCGACCCGGACTTTGGGTCAGAGCGGCCCTGCGCCGAATTTACGTCGCCGGCGCAGGAACTCGGACCACACGTCGCACCGTTGGGCATGCGTTTTTATACGGGCTCGATGTTCCCGGCAGCCTACCGGAATCAGATTTTCATTGCCGAGCACGGCTCGTGGAACCGCAGCGATCCTATCGGCTATCGGGTGATGCTGATCCGCTTGGAGAACAACACCGCCACGAGCTACGAGGTCTTTGCCGAAGGCTGGCTCCAAAAGGACGGGGCCTGGGGGCGGCCCGTTGATGTCCTGGTGATGCCGGATGGGGCGCTGTTGGTATCCGATGATCGCGCCGGGGTGATTTATCGGATCAGCTATCAATCGGATTAGCTATCAATCGGATCAGATTTTGCGGATTAGATTTTGCGGATTAGATTTTGCGTCCTGCTCGAAAGGATTCTTCATGTCTGACGTACTGCCTGACATCAAGATACGGGTGCTGACTGACGGCGACCGTGGTAGCGCACTCGCAGTCATTAATACGGCTGCTCGCTGGTACCAGGAGTTTTTGTCTGCCGAGGAATATCACGACCCGGAGATGACACCCGACGAATGGACACAAGAGGCCGAACGTCTCACCTGGTATGGAGCCTTTGACCTCGATACTCTCCTTGGTGTGATGGGCCTGGAATATGTCAAAGACGTTGCTCTCCTCCGACATGCGTACATCCTGCCCGACCAGCAGCGGCATGGGATCGGCTCTCTTCTGCGGGAATACGTGGAGAAGCAGATGCGTGGAGTGAGTCGGATTGTCGTTGGCACCTATGCCGGAAATTATAAAGCACGGGGTGCGCTGGAAGCTGCTGGCTATACGCTCTCACCAGAGCCGGAGGCCGTCCTCCGGGCGTATTACGCTATCCCCGAAGACCGGCTCCAGTCTTCTGTGACGTATGAGAAGGAGATCGGTTAAGCCCTGGTTGGCCCTGGTTGGCATGGTCCGCTTCGTGAGTTTTCTCCTCCAATACTCTCTCTCGTGGACTCGCTGGAGTCAGGCCGCATCCGTCGGACCTGATGAAGCCGGCGACGGAAACCAGCGCGGCGTGGCCGCCTGATAGGCCATATAATCCTCGCCAAACCGTTTCCTCAGAGTGGGCTCCTCAATATAGAGAACGAGCACGAGACTGAGCAGTAGGAGAAACACGGTATAGAGCAATACGTGTACGGATTGAAACCAGAATATTTGGCCGCCCAGCATGGCAAACATGCCGCCCAGCATGGGATGCTGAATATGGGCATACGGGCCGCTCACAACCATGCGCTGGGGTGGATCAAGGGGGAAAGGGGTGCCGACTCCGCGCCGGGCAAGATAGTACGCGGCCGAAAAAATTAAGGCTCCTCCCCCCAGGCAGAGGAGGCAGCCGAGCAGGGAAAACAGAAACGAGAAGGGAAGCGTCGCCGCCGCCTCAAAGTGCCGCAGTTTCCAAGGCAGATAGCCGATCAGGAAGCCGGGAATAACAAAAGTGTACACCGTAGCGCGGAGCCGCAGGGACAGCATGGGCAGATCGAGTGAAAGAGATGTTCTACACCCCGCGAAAATTCGGTTTGCGTTTCTCCAACATGGCGCGCACGCCTTCGTTGGCGTCTTCGCTCTTGCGCGCCCGCTGGACCAGGGTGTTGAGATCGTCGTAGTCTATGGTGTCCCGCAGCGAGATCATACGCAGGATGCTCTTTTTCATTCCGGCGAGAGAGAGCGGCGCGTTGGCGGCAATCGTCCGGGCCAGTGTCAGCGTGGCTGCTTCCAGCTCAGCAGCAGATACGAGCTGATGCACCATGCCGATTTCATACGCACGTTGGGCGCTCACCGGCTGACCGGTGAGCAGAATCTGCTTGGTGAAGGCCGGGCCAACAATCTCAGCGAGTTTCTGACCCAACCGAAACGGAACAACGAGTCCCAGACGGGCCAACGGCATACCGAATCGGGCGACTTCTGAAACAACGCGCAGATCACAGTGGAGGGCGAGTTCACAGCCGCCGGCCAGGGCATCGCCTTGGACCATGGCAATGGTCGGATGGCGGGACGTTTCGATTTTTCCAAGCAGCTTTATAATACCGCTTTCCGCATCTTCGTCGCTGTGCTGACGGGCGTTTAACTCCCGCAAGTCCAGACCGGCACAAAAGGATTTGCCTTCACCGCGGACGACAACCGCTCGGACCTCGTTGTTGGTCTCCAGTGCGCCAAAATAGTGGTCCAGTCCTTCCAGCACAGCCGTATTCATGGCGTTTCGCTTTTCCGGACGGTTCAGGGTAATGGTTGCAATGCCTTCGTTGATCGAGCACAGGATTTCTTCAGCCACACGCGCCTCCTTAGAATGGACAAATGCGTGCGCTCAGCTAAGCGGTTTCTTTGGGGGAGGTCAAGGTGACGGGGCGGAGGGATATCGTTCCTGCACGGATAAACCGCTGATTCGTAGTAGGGCTTATTTTGAGAGTGCCTACACCAGCGGGCGGCTGTTAAGACTTGGGGGAGGAGTGGGAGGATTGGGGTCGTCAGGCTCCTGCTCGGTGTCCGCCGAGTCGGTCAGAAAGACAATCTCCGCCAGCAGACCGGTCACCAGAAAGAGGAGAACGGCACTGCCCCAGTAAGCAATGTGAAGGGCATAAAACGCGCCAATCGATATCACGGCGGCGGCAATGGCGCACACGATGGACAGCCGGGGTGGGAGCCGCACCGGCTTTTTGTAGCGGGCAGGGAGAAGCCCGATCAGCAGTCCGAACGGGCCGATCAATACGCCTCCAATCAACCGGCCTTGCCACTCCCGGCCCTTACTGGCGGCAATGCAGGCCGACAGGACCGCGCACAGGAACCAGAGACCGATGAAGACGAGGAGTTTCATTGGGGTTCACCCTCAAGAGGAACCCGCATCCTAGCCCTCTTCCTCAGGGAGAGGACCAGGGTCGGAGTAACTGTCTTGATAGAAAATTATTCACTAAACTTCCAGGTGTTCTCTGCCGTGCCGCTGATCTTCCAGCGCGGCACAACGATGTTGGCCTCGTTGGTCTGCTCAAATTCCACGCTGACGGGCAGACCTATTGCCACATCTTCTTCGTCGTCCAGCATGACCCCGCCGACGCGGACGAGCGAGCCATCGGCTTCGTGGCAATCGTCTAACTCAATCAGGCCGACAACGTACGGTACCGCCTCGACGAATGCGCCCAGAATGGGCTGGGTCACGACGATATAGCTGTGGAGCACGCCCGTTCCGGCTGTCTCAAACCAGTCGAGAGCCATAGAGTTGCATTTGTCACAAGCAGGGAAGGGCGGAAACCATTTGTGTCCGCAGTCTGTGCACTGGCGCACAAGATATTTGTGTTCTTTCGTACCCATCCACCATTCGGCGGTATCGAAGTCGGGCACGATTGTGATTTTACTGTAATCAATTGGACCAGGCATAGTCACCGCTCCTTTAAGCTGCAATCCCGCGCAGAATGGCTGAACTCGACATGGTTTCCGTTCCCCAACCGAGACAGGCCGCAATGCGGGCATCTTTCACTTGACGACAGCCGGCCTGACGGTCGTAGCTGTGTTTCCCCTCTGCCCAGCCCGGACAGGCGTCATCGGCGCGGTGGCGGAGTTGGCGCACGTTCTCAATCACCATACTCACCCCGTGGGTATAGCCTTCGGACAGATGCCCCCCGGAGAGGTTCGAGGGCAGTTCGTGGTCAATCTGTAAACGGCCGCCTTTCACAAACTCGCCCGCCTCGCCTTTGCCGCAGAAACCGTAGGCTTCAAGCTGAATGAGGGTGGTGAACGTAAACGCGTCGTAGCACGAGATAAGGTTCACGTCTTTTTGACCAATTCCGGCCATGCCGAACAAACGATTGCGACCGTAATTTCCGGCGACATAGTGAATCTCCGGGCGCGAGTAGTTCCAGGCTGAGTTGGGCGCCATGGTTCGTCCCGTCCCGCCCATGATAAAAACAGGCGGCTGACGCAGGTCATAGGCGCGTTCACGAGAAGTGACAATGAGACAGGCCGAGACATCGGTTTCGAGGCAGCAGTCGAGCAGGCGCAGGGGTTTGACCACCCAGCGTGAATTCTGGTGATCTTCAATCGTGATGGGATGACGCATAACCGCCTTGGGATTCAGGCTGGCGTGATAGCGATGGGCCACCGCAATTTCAGCCAGCGACCTGGTGGTTGTGCCGGTGTCGCGCAAATAGCGCATGGCAGACATGCCGAATCGCTGGGCAGGTGAGGTCCAGCCCCAGGGCATCATGAACTGATTATCCTCGGCCGCTCGGGTTGGCGGAACCGGACCGCTCGGTGCCTGTCCACCCATGCGCCGACCGGAGCGACCGTTCATGGACCGGAAGATCAGCATGGTTTTGCAATAGCCGGCTTCAAGCAGACCGATTGTATTACCAATCAGCGCTTCGGTACTCGACCCTCCGCCGAGAATATCAACCGAATAGTTGAGCCGCATACCGAGCGCGGTGGCGACGTGATTCGAGGTCGTTGAGTCACCAGCCTGGTAGCTGGTCATACCGTCAATATCGCGCGGTTCCAGGCCAGCGTCGGCCATGGCCTTTTTGGCTGCCTCACACGCCATGGACAAGGTGGTGCGATTTGATGGACGCATATGCGGCGTTTCTCCTACGCCGACAATGCAGTATTTGTCGGTGAGTGCTCCCATAGTTCCCTCCTTATGCCTGCATCTGTTGCCGAACTTCCTGAACGAGTTCCCGATAGCGCCCTTTGTCCTGGCGCTCCGAGGCACCAAGGCCAAGGATGAGTCGGTCTAAGAGCCCTGCATATCGATGAGCCAGTTTCCTGGCGATTTCGTCATAGGTGCCGATGACGGCGATTTCATCCAACATCTCATCGGTAATTTCCGCCGCCATACCGTCCCAGTCGCCTTTGGCCGCCTTTTCATTCAGCCGAAAGCAGGTATCTCCCCAGCCGTGTGCGTCGAGTACGCCTTTATAGGTCCGCGTTGAGGCATAAAAAGAGACTTGTTGACGAACCGGGCCGATGGCTTGCCGGACCTCGTCCGGCGTGGCTCCGCTGGCAATAAACGTCCCGGTTTGCAGGGTGAAATCCTGCCGCTTCCGGCTGGCTTTGGCGAGACCTTTTTCAATATTTGGAATCACGGTTTCTTTGAGGTAGGTCGGGGTGTGAAAATTATGGACAAAAAATCCGTCGCACACCTCACCGGCAAGCTGGCTGATCAAAGGATTCAAGCCGGAGATAATAATGGGAATATGCGGCTGCTCAATCGGGCCGGGATTAAAGAACGGTGTCATCAGCGAGAATTGATAAAACTCACCCTCGAAATTGAGCGGGGTGCCATTCTGCCAACAGTCCCAAATAGCCCGTAGCGACAGGACGACTTCGCGCAGGCGTTTCACCGGGGCTTCCCATTTGACACTAAAACGCCGCTGGTTGTGGCCCTTGACCTGGGTGCCGAGCCCGAGCATGAAGCGCCCGCCAGAGTTGGCTTGTAAATCCCAGCAGATATTCGCCAGCACCATGGGACTGCGCGGAAAGACAATGGCCACACCGGTGCCAAGCTGGATACGTTCCGTTTCCCTGGCGGCGACCACGAGTGGAAAAAACGGATCGTGGCTCGTCTCTGCACTCCACAGCCCATCCAAGCCCAGCTCTTCAGCCTCGCGTGCAACCGTGGCCGCCGCATCAAAGGTCGAGGGCATAAAGGCAGTGTCAATTTTCATTGGTGGTTCCTCATGCGACTCATGCGACTCATGCGACTCATGCGACTCATGCGACTCATGCGACTCATGCGATTAATAGGATCTTGGCATTCCCAGCACATGCTCGGCAATAAAATTGAGCACCATATTATTTGAGATCGGCGCGATTGAGAATAAGCGACTCTCACGAAACTTGCGCTCCACGTCGTACTCTGACGCAAAACCATACCCGCCGTGGGTATCGATGGCCGCATTTGCTGCCGCCCACGATGCTTGTGAGCACAGGAGCTTGGCCATGTTGGCCTCTGCACCACAGGCTTCACCGGCGTCAAATAAATCAGCGGCGTGAAAGCGCATGAGGTCCGCGGCCTCAGTCTGGGCGTACGCCTGAGCCAGTGGGAACTGGATGCCTTGGTTCTTGGTGATAGGCCGTCCAAAAATCTCTCGTGCGTTGCCGTACTGGACGGATCGCTTGATAAACCAGCGGGCGTCACCAATGGCCTCGGAGGCGACCAGGATACGCTCGGCATTCATCCCGTCGAGAATATAGTAGAAGCCGGAGCCCTCTTCGCCAATCAGGTTTTCGACCGGGACTTTAAGCTCATGGAAAAAGAGCTGGTTGGTTTCATGGTTAATCATGGCGTCAATCGGGCGCACTTCGACGGCGTCTCCGGCCTCACGTAGATCAACCAGAAAGATACTCATGCCCAGCGTTCTTTTCGGGCTCTCGTCATACGGCGTGGTCCGGGCCAGAAGGAGGAGCATGTCGGAGTGCTGCACCCGAGAGGTAAAGATTTTACCGCCGTTCACAATATAATAGTCACCGTCTCTTTTGGCCGTGGTGCGAATATGCGTCGTGTCAGAGCCGGCATCCGGCTCGGTGACGCCAAAGGCTTGGAGTCGAAGCTCTCCGCTCGCAATCCGGGGTAAATAGCGCTGTTTCTGTTCAGCGCTGCCGTGCCGGAGCAGGGAACCCATGATGTACATCTGGGCATGGCAGGCGGCGGCGTTTCCGCCCGAGCGGTTGATCTCTTCTAAAATAACGCTGGCCTCTGTCATCGTCAGTCCCGAGCCACCGTATTGTTCGGGGATTAAGGCCGCTAACCAGCCTGCCGTAGTCAGCTCATCAACAAATTGTTCAGGATAGTGATTTTCCTTATCGAGCCTGCGCCAATATTCATCTCCATACTGACTACAGAATTTGCGAATCTCACTGCGAATTTCCGGACAGCGCTCTTTTTCTGACATTGGGTTTCCTCCAGATTAAAATGATACAGACTCCGACGGCCAAAATAACCGCTCGCGTGTTTTACTCTCTGGTAAACAGGAGGTCGGGACGGAGGACGGTGTTGCCTCGGGCGAGGGCGTTCACGGTCGCCTTGGAGACCATGACCGCAGTCGGGTTTTTAGCGGCCAGGCTCCGGGCCAGGGCGTACGCGGTCGGCAGCAGTTCTGCCTGTGTGACGACCTGATTGACCAAGCCGAGTTGGAGAGCTTCGTCCGCCTTGAGGTGCCGACAGTTGAGTATGATGTCTTTGGCTCGGTTCGGACCCACATTGGCAACCAGGAGGGCGGTTGAGGCCGGACTCAGCGGCACGCCGAGGTCCACTTCGGGAAACCAGAACTCGGCCTCCTCAACGGCTATCCGAAAATCACACGCCAGCGCCAGTGACCAACCGCCGCCAATCGCGTAGCCGTTGATTGCGGCAATCACCACAGGCTCCATGCTGGCAAACATGTCGAGCGTACGGGCAATGGCGCGCGTCCAGCGTTTACCGAGCGGGGCGAAGATCTTGCGCCGTTCCTGGCGATCACTGATGCCTCTGATGGGCGATAAGTCCGCGCCGGCTGAAAACGTATTGCCCGAGCCGGTAAAAACGACGACGCGAATGTCTTTGTCATCGCGTATCTGGTATTGCAGGCGCTCGAGTTCCAGGGAGATGTCTTCGTTGAGCGGATTCCGTTTCTCTGGCCGGTTAAAGGTGAGCGTGGCAATGGTCCCGTCTTTTTCCAAAAGAAAATGCTCTGGCACAGTGGACCCCCT
Source organism: Binatia bacterium (assembly GCA_963664395.2). Lineage (GTDB taxonomy): Bacteria > Desulfobacterota > Binatia > Bin18 > Bin18 > Bin18. The sequence goes on from OY761159.2 coordinate 3,619,608, forward strand.
TGGCGGCATGCAATAACGGCCTCATCTAAGCGGACGCCCTGCCGTCTGGCAAGAGAGGCGGGCGCGGTCTTTCTCTTGGAAATAGGATATGCTTGGTCCAAGTTGAGCAGACAAAGGAGGGCAGTATGGATCTTGGACTCTCGAACAACGTCGCAATGATTAGTGGCGCGAGTCGTGGCATTGGGCGAGCCATTGCCTTGGGCCTGGCCGCAGAAGGCTGTCGATTGAGCCTGTGTGCTCGGGGCAGAGAGCCGCTTGAGGCAACCGCGCAAGAAGTCCGAAGGGCGGGCGTTGATGTACTGGCCACAGCTCTGGATGTGACGCAAGAAGCCGAGGCCCGGAGCTGGGTTGAAGCAACGCAGCAACACTTTGGGGGGATAGACATTCTCATCAACAATGTTGGCGGTTCCCGTCCGGGCGGCAATCTGGATGCCTCTCGGAGTGACTGGCAGGCCGGCTTTGCCTTGAATTTCTTTTCAGCGCTGGACCTGTGCCGGCTGGTCGTCCCGTCCATGGAAGACCGCAAAGCGGGCTGCGTGATTAATATTACCTCCATCTACGGCCGCGAGTGGGGTGGACCTATGACCTATAATGCCTCAAAGGCCGCCATGATCAGTTTATCCAAAGAAATGGCCCGCGCGCTTGCTCCCAAAGGGATTCGAGTCAATAGCGTTGCCCCTGGGTCGATTCTTTTTCCTGGGGGGGCCTGGGAACAACGCCAAAAAGAAAACCCCGCAGGCATTGCCGCTTTTGTCAAAGCCGAGCTGCCAGCCGGTCGTTTTGGGAAGCCGGAAGAAGTGGCGGATGTGGTCGTCTTTTTGGCTTCGGAGCGATCTGAATGGGTTTCCGGGGCATGCATTACTGTTGACGGCTGTCAGTCACGCTCGTTGATTTAAGGGGAGAGAAGCATGAACGAGCGCTACGAAACCTTGGAACTGCGACGGGACAAAGACCTATTGTGGCTGGTCTTGAACCGTCCGGCATCGCTGAACGCCATGAATAGTCTGCTGGTCAACGAGCTGCACGGCGTGCTCGACGAACTGCACCAGGATCAGACCGTCCGGGTGGTCATCCTGCGTGGCGCGGGCCGCGGCTTTTGTGCCGGGCTTGATCTCAAACAGTCCGCCGCCGCCACCGGCACCTATTCTGTTGCCCAGGGCCTGCGTGACCAGCGCCGGATTGCCGAACTGGCGATTAAAATTCACCGCGCTCCGCAACCGTTTATTGCGGCTATTCACGGCCCGGCCGCCGGGGGTGGTTTTGCCTTGGCTCTGGCGAGCGATATCCGCATTGTGGGGGAATCCGCCCGTATGAATGCGGCCTTTATTCGCATCGGGCTGTCGGCCTGTGATGTGGGCGTGAGTTATTTTTTGCCCCGCCTGGTTGGGTCTTCGGTCGCTTCCGAGCTCTTACTGACCGGAGACTTTATTGACGCACACCGGGCCTTGGCAACGGGGCTGGCCTCTCGCCTGGTGCCGGACGCCGAACTGGATCAGGCCGCCGAAGCCATGGCCCGCCATATTCTACGCAACTCGCCCCTTGGGGTGAGACTGACGAAAGAATGCCTGCGCTATTCAGTTGACGCGCCAACGCTGGAGGCGGCCATTGCGATGGAAGATCGGAATCAGATTCTGACCACACAGACACATGACGTGCGTGAGGGGATTGCCGCTTTCCTGGAGAAACGCGAGCCGCGGTATGAGGACGCCTGACGATAAGTCCTTCCCTCTCAGTACACCGTCACCCGGCCGCTGAACCACACCCCCCCGAGCGGGGCATAACACACGCACGGCGCCCCGATAGGGAGCAGAGTATTCATGTGGCAAAACAATAATTGGTTTCGACAGATGCCGGCGGCGGGGTAAGGAGCATAGTACGGATACGGTGGCGGATAGACAGAAGGATAGTGGTGAGGAGGGGAGTAAGGGTAGGGCGGATAAGGGTGAGGGTGATGAGGGTGGTGCTGTCCGTGGACCGGCAGCAAAGGCGTTTCCTCTTCCAGGCTGCACTGCTGGGCGGTTAGCTGCTCCACGGCTCCAAGCTCCGTGGCCTTGGCAAGCGGTGTCCCCACGTTGAGCAGGGCCACACAGGCTACGATAACTTTCAGAGAGTGTATGGTTGTCCGCAGCGGCCACTCCTCCCTTCTTTCAGAACAACGCGAGCATGACGCCTGTGGTTGTGTTTCTTCCACAAATACCTACGAAGGTCAATTTTGGTCGGTCAGGAACCCCCTGTGGTTGCCCGTCGCACGGCGTGTTGCATCCCACGCCTAGGTGGCGAGCAGCCGGGGGAGTTCAGCAATACTCGGCAGGATGTAGTCCGCCTGCTCCTGCCGCATGACGGCGTCGGTACTGGTCCCGGTGAGTACACCGACAGTGAGTACGCCGGCCGCTTTGCCAGCCTGAATATCAATGGGTGAGTCGCCAATATACACCGCCTCGTGTGGGTCGAGTTGCAGATGTTCAAGGCACTTACGGACAGGTTCCGGATGGGGTTTTCGGAGTTTTACATCTTCCCGGCCAACAATGCCGCCAAAGAGGTGGCGGACGCCCCACGTATCCAGAAAGGGCAGGGCGCGGCCGGACGAGGTGGCGATCCCGAGTCGGAAGCCTCGGCCGTGCAAAGCGTGCAAGGCTTCCACGCTCCCCGGAACGGCCTGCGTCTCTTCATGATAGCGTCGCAGCCATTCGTCCATACGACTGTCGGTGATGTGCTTGAGACGGTCCGCCGGGTCGGGATAGTCGGGGGGAAAGAGCTGGACGAGCGGATTCTCCACCCCGCGGCGCATCAACTCGTACACCCGCTCGCGTGGAACTGGGGGAAGATCGGCTAAGGTGAGGACCTCTAGGGCGATCTCATAGAAGAACTCGACCGAGCGAGCGAGCGTCCCGTCAACATCAAAGATGATGCCTTTGGCTTGGATGCTACTCATTCGCCGAGCTGGTCCCACGCCCGTCGGATTTGCTGCTCAAGGTCTTGGAGTGAGCCGTTATTGTGGATGACAACATTGGCGTACTTGCGACGCTCTTCGTTTGAAAGTTGGTTTGTAATCCGGGCTTCAGCGTCTTGCGCGGACATGCCGCGTTGTTCAGCCACACGGGTGATGGCTGCGGCTTTGTCGGTCTCGACTACCCAGACCGTATCTGCGAGAGGGAGCCAGCTGGCTTCAATCAGAATAGCTGCTTCAACTACAATGGGTGAGGCAAGTCCTTCAGCTCGCTTTGCGTGGATACGTTGCCGGATTTCCTCAAACATAATCGGATGGACGATGGCATTGAGCCGTGTGAGCGCGTCCGCACTGCTGAAGACAATGGCACCCAGTTTTTTACGGTCGATGGTGTGGTCTTTTGCCAAGACTTCCTGCCCGAAGGTGTTGGTGACCTGTTTCCAGGCGGGCTGACCGGGCAGATAGATTTCATGCCCGACTTTGTCTGCGTCAATAACATGGGCGCCAAGGTCGGCCAGGGTCTTGGAGACCGTACTTTTGCCTGAGCCGATCCCGCCGGTGAGTCCAATGGTTTTCATGCGCCGCCTGCCTTACGTAGCATAGAACTGGGTTGTGTCAGAGATAGGTGGCGGCGGCAAGGGCGAGGCAGGCTTCTCTCTTGCTGCTGAGCATGGTATCACAACGAGCGAAGTCGCTGTAATGCGTAAACGTGCCAACATCCGGATGTCTGTTGGAGGGCATGTGTACGCATCGTAGAGGATGTATGCCATACGCAGACATACACGGAGTCAAACTCCATTATGAGGATGTCGGAGACGGGCCGCCTTTCCTCTTATTACCGGGAGCGTTGGGAACCGGACAATCGGATTTCGCTCTACAGTTAGAATCGCTCCCACAGCACGGACTGCGTGTTATTGCGCCTGACCCACGCGGCTATGGTAAATCCCGCCCTCCCGCGCGCGAATTCCCGCCTGACTTTTATCAACAGGATATGCGCGATTTCGTGGCGCTTATGGAAACTCTGGGCTGCTCGACATACGCGGTCGGTGGTTGGAGCGACGGAGCGATTACGAGTTTACTGCTGACGTTGGCCTATCCGCAGCAGGTGACCAGGATGGCCATCTGGGGCGGCAATGCGTATGTCGCCCAGGATGATATTGACGCCTATGAGAAAACGCGCTGTGTGGCGGATTGGTCCTCACGTACGGCAGCGCCCATGCAGGCCATGTATCGAGATGGATTTCAAGCGCTCTGGGCCCGCTGGTGTGACGCACAGCAGATGCTCTTGAAAGCGGGCGGAGATTTGTGTCGGGAGCGCTTATCGCAGATTAGATGTCCCACATTTCTGATGCATGGTGGAAAAGACCCATTGGTGCCGCTGTTTCATGCGCATTGCTTACAGCAAGGGATAGCAGAGGCACGCTTGCACGTGTTTCCGGAGGGGAGACACAATATTCATCTCTTCTATGCAGCTGAGTTTAACGAGATGTTAGTCGAGTTTCTTTTGTCTTAATGTGTGCGATGTCATGGTGCGATGTCATGGGAGGATGCTATGGCCACAGTAGAATTTTTTTACGACTACTCCAGTCCGTGGACCTATTTGGCGTTTACGAAGATTGAGGGGCTGTGCCACAAATACAATGCTGACCTTCAGTGGCGTCCGTTTCTGGTTGGTGGGGTGTTTAACACGGTCAACCCTTCGGTGTATGAATTCCGGGAAAAGGGGGTGCCGGCCAAGCAGCACTATACGGCAAAAGATATGGGCGACTGGGCGCGCTACTACGGTCTCAAGATTACAATGCCACCCTCTGTTTTCCCGGTGAATTCGATCAAAGCGCTCCGCGGCGCACTAGTAGCGCTCGAACACCCTGGAAAGTTTCTGCCCTATAGCTATCGGGTGTTTGAAACGTACTGGGGTGAGGACCAGGATATCAGTCAGGATGGGGTGTTGCAGAAAATCGTTGAAGAAGTCGGCCTTGACGCAGAAGAATACTTCGACAAGATCAAGCGTCAGGACTACAAAGATCAGGTTCGAGCCAACACGGACGCGGTGATCAATCGCGGCGGATTCGGTACGCCGACTATATATGTCAATGGCGACTCCATGTTCTTCGGGAATGATCGGTTAGTATTGGTTGAGGAAGAGTTAAAGCGCAGCGCGTAGCCGCGTGAAAAGGTCATACAAAAGAGGGCAGCCGTATGATGGTTGCCCTCTTTTGTTTTCCGCCCACCGGTGTTCTCTCAGGCGTCAGCCGTCCCAGCCCCACTTCTGTTTGTTGGCTGTAATCTCATCCGCGCTGGGATGGTCTATTTTCTCATGCCCGGCGACCTCAAAATCCGCTTCGTCGTCAACCATCGCGTAGTTGAGTGGGGTATCGGATTCAAACACGTCGGGGACGGCGATTTCCTCAAAAATGGCCTGCCAGGGACATTCGGGCTCACACGCCCCACAGTCAATACATTCGTCCGGATGGATATAGAGTTGGTTCGGGAACTTTTCGGCATCGCTGCCGGTGTATTTATAAATACAGTCAACCGGACAAACGGCCACACAGCCCGTGTCGACGCAGTCCCGGCATAGTCTCGTGATGATGTATGTCATCGTCTCCTCCTTGCAGCATAGCCAACGCGGGCGGGTAACAGGAAAAAACACACCCGCCCCGCGAGCCCCACAGTGCTATCGCATCACTTCGGGCAGGTCAATTGCAGACAGGGGCAAAGAAAAAAGGTGTTCTTACTACCCAAGAGGGAAAGAAGAATACGCGTATTCTGGCCCGTGCAGCCTATTGATCGGAATCTTAATCGAGGGGTCCACGCTGAGAAAAAACACACTATCATCAGGAAGCTGAGTGGGAGCGGTGGTAGTCTGTCACAAGCCGGAGGGCCGCGGCAGCCCGCTCATGGGTGGCCACGGTCGCGATACCATGCTGATGAAACTGGGCCCGGGCGTGCAGCACACTCGCTTCATGGGCAAACGGTTGCAGCACAACAAAAAAGGGCTTGGCCGAACGCGCGGCAAAGTCACTTAATGTGTCTAACAATGTCGTCAGCACTTGAGGCCGGGCTTCCCACTGTCCGGCCACTAAGCCGGCTCCCGTATCCATGACGATCGCGTCTATATGCGGGTCACGGTCAAGGATGGAGAGCAGGCGGTCCAGGGTGTCCGTCATCTGGCCCATCCCAATCGTATGACCGGAATCGAGCGGATTGCGAAAGCTGCCGCCAATGACGTTAAAGAACGAAGAGAGTTCTTTGTAAGAGGCGTCGCTGAGCAGAGGAACCCGCAGACCGGCAGCGGCAAAGGCATCGGTCATACTGACCGATGGACCCCCCGTCATGGCAATGAGCCCCACCCCATCTCCGGTTGTTGATTTTGTGAACTGCAGCAGTTTTATGACATCGAGCAGCTCATCAAAACTACGCGCTGCCACTGCCCCGGCCTGACGGACCATGGCAGCCCATACGGTAGCGGAGACGGCGAGTGAGCCGGTGTGTGACGAGGTGGCCCGTTGGCCCGCCTTGGTCTGCCCACCTTTCCAAATAACAACCGGCTTGTGGGGGGTGACCTCGCGGAGCAACGAAAAAAAGCGGCGGCCTTCTCGGACACCCTCAAGGTACATGCCGATAATTTTCGTTTCGTTATCGTGGGCGAGGTAGTCGAGGTAGTCACTTGCATCGAGGACCGCAGCATTCCCAAAACTGACCGCTTTACTGATATGGAGCCCATGATTGGCGGCTGCCATGCTGAATGTGATGGTGTGGGTCCCACTCTGGCCGATGAAACCGATTGAGCCTGGTTCTCCGGCCGGCAGGTCCGGGTAATTGCGGAGGCCGATTTTCGGATGGTAGATGCCCATACAGTTCGGGCCGATAAGGGCGAGTCCGGCCTCTTGGGCGGTGTGGGTTACTATATGCTCCAGGCGTTGTCCCTCTGCGTCCTGTACTTCGGAGAAGCCCGAGGTGAAGAGCATCACTCCAGCGACTTTTTTGGTGACACACTCAGCAACAATACGCGGGGCGATCTGGCGTGGAACTGCAGTCATGACATAGTCAACGTCTTCTGGAATCGACGCTAGGCTTGGATAGTTTTTGACCCCTAAATCCGTAATGCCCTGGATTTCTCGCTCATCGATCTGGACGGAATAGACCGTGCCGCCGAAGGTGCTCTGGCTCCGCAACCACATGTAATTCATCGCGCGTTTATCGCCGATAACGGCGACCGTCCGAGGATTAAACGTTCGCTCCAAAGACGCCCGGGTCTCGTCCGACAGCGGGCGGGGTAGGGCACTGGGCCCATCAGCGCGGAGGACAGCGTGGGCATCAACGGCGAGACAGCCGTCTGCATAGGAAAAAACAGGATTGAGGTCGAGTTCTTGGATATCCGGCTGGGCCGCGGCTAAGGCTGACAGAGAAAGGAGGGTCTGCTCCAAAGCGACCAGATCGACTGCCGCCTGACCGCGATGGCCGGTTAACAAGGGAAATCCGCTGATTTCACGGATCATGCGCGCGGCATCCTGCGGGCGGAGCGGAGCCACCCGGAACGCCACATCTTTGAGCACCTCGACATGTACCCCACCCAAGCCAAACATGACGAGCGAGCCGAACTGCGGATCGGATGTCAAACCGATAATGACCTCAACTCCCGGTCGGGCCATCGGTTGAACACAGACGCCTTCGATGACCGCAGCCGGCTGTGTGTTTTGGACGGCGGTCAGAATGTCATCAAACGCGCGGCGGACGGCATCTTCTGTGGTGAGGTTGAGTTGCACGCCTCCGCTGTCGCTCTTATGCACAACGTCAGCTGAACTGATCTTGAGCGCAACCGGGAAATCCATATCCCGGGCGAGAGCTATGGCTTCCTCGGCTGTTCGTGCCAGCTCCGTTCGGACGGTAGAGATGCCGGCTGAGTGGACTAATGCCTTTGCCTCCCCTTCCGTCAGCACGGAGCGATTCTGCTCTTTTGCGTGTTGAATGATGCTGCGGGCAGTGGTGGCGGCCATAGGTTCTCTTCCTCTGACTCTCTCATTGTTTTTGCTCGACTTGCTTTCGCAGGGTGGCCAGCTCGTCCCGAATCGCTTGGAGTGGTGAGGCTAATATCCCCTCGACCACTTCCCGGACAAACTTCTCAATATATTTCCCCTGCATATCCCCTTCGATATTGACCCGATCTCCGGGCTTGCGCTGATGCAGCGTGGTGACTTCGTGGGTGTGGGGGATAATGGCGCAGGTGAATTCTGTGGATGTACAGTGAAAGACCGTCAGACTAATACCATCGACTGCAACCGAGCCTTTCTCCACGAGGTAGCGGCTGAGCTCGGCTGGGAGAGCAAAGGTATACAGAAACGAATCGCCTTCCGGTTGAATGGATGTGACGTGTCCTACTCCGTCAACATGACCAAAGACGAGATGGCCGGAGAGACGGTCCTCAAGCCGGAGCGAGCGTTCCAGATTCACACGCTCGCCGACTTGGAGCTCTCCAAGGGTCGTGCGTCGCAGAGACTCGGCTGAAACGTCAAAGCTGAGTTGGTCTGCCTCAATCGCGGTTACGGTCAAGCAGGTCCCATTCGTACAAATGCTCTCGCCCAGGCTGATTTCTTGTGAGGGAATACTCGTCCGCAGTCTGAGGCGAACACCTGCGGCAATGGCGTCTATCTTCGTGATTGTCCCGGTTGTTTCAATAATGCCGCTGAACATAATACCTCGGAAGGATTGGGGAGGGAGTGGGAATGCGGAAGCGTTTCGGGTGGGATGAGTGTTCCTCCTTTTTGTCCGGCCCCCAACCCCGGTCTTAGCCGGCGGCCTGTACGCTCGGCTGCTCTTTGAGTCGGTTGATCCAAGCCTCAAGCTTGGGATGTGGAATATCGACGTGTAGCTTGGGAAACAGGAGGGCCCACGACACATAGGGAATATCTGCCATGGTCAACGTGGGGCCGACAAGGAAGTCATCGTTTCCAAGCTCGTTTGTGAGGTGATCGAAGCAGAGGTTCAAATCCGCGGTCGCTTGCGAGACCACATCTTGGTCAGCTGAGCCTCCCTGCATGGGTTTGAGCAGGAATTCTCCGACAAGGGTTGCTACGGCGCTCTCATACGGGTTATCGGCATAATGCATGAGCACGCGGGCTCGGGCCCGTTGTCCTAAATCGTCTGGGAGCAATGGCGGGGTCGGGTACGCGTCGTTCAGGTATTCCATAATAATTGTTGACTCATAGACCGTTGTCCCATTGTCCTGGAGCGCGGGTATTTTCCCGTAGGGGTTCATTGCTAAATAGGCCGGCGTTTTCTGCTCTCCCTTGGTGATGTCAATCGGGACCTTTTCATACTCCAGCCCCTTTGCTGCGAGGGTAATCCGCACCTTACGCGCGCGGGGAGACATGGGAAAATCGTAGAGCTTAATCATGGTTGGGCTCTTGTTTGGCCGTTTTTCGACGGTTGATAATTTTCTGAGCTGTATTTTTGAGACGGAGGTGCCAGCGTTCCGCCCATTTGAAATCTCGACTCAGAATCCCAAAGCTGACAAAAATCAACACAATACCCGGACCGGGAACGCCGGGCAGGCTGAGAAAAAGCCCCACAAGAAGGAGAACAATCCCGCCAACGATCCGGCAAATCCGCCAGAGCTGATCGCGTGCCGCACGAAGCATGCTTGGTAAACCTGAATAAAGAAGTCAAGGCAGGCTAGAGATCATCAAGGATTTTACCACTTCGTGCCTTTTCTACCGTCTCATCGAACTGAGAGCCGAGATCAACTCCCATTTCTCTCGCTCGTTTTTTTGCCCACAGGCCAACGTTCCGGTTGTCGCGGTAGAATGCCTCATCTCGCGGGGCATTGGTGTCCAGGTTGTTGAGGCGAGCCTCTTCACCTTGATGATACGCAAAAGGGGAGAGAATCCGAGTGAGTCGGCGACGCTCACAGTATTGACACCGAGGAGATTTTTTGACGTCTCCTATCTTCATGAAAAGCAGACTTTGCTGCCTGTTGCACGCCTGACAGTAGTATTCGTAGATCGGCATAGTGTTTCTATCCCCTATCATACCTCTGTCAGAGGTGCTATAGAGCGGCTCTATTTCACCCTTCTTGGACGAGCGGCTGGAACTGTTGGGGGGAGTGGTGGCAGAAGATGCTGGCGAGAGAAAGCCTGCGCTGGGATTAGAAGCGTGCCCTACTTCGAAAAAGAGCGCCAAGGTCCATACTTCCCGTGGATGAATCATGCCCTCATGGGGGTGATCCTGGGCTGCTTTGCCTATGAGCTCACCCTTGGCCCGGCATTCCAGTCTTTCCTCATGACCCATGGCTGGGTTCCTGCACAATTTTCTCTGGCTCTCACGCAGGGACAGTTTCCCTTCTCTCCCTCGCTTGTCATCTGTATATTCCTGCATGGTGGATGGCTTCATCTGATCGGCAATCTCCTGTGCCTGTTCCTTCTCGGGAACGTAGTAGAGGAGCGATTAGGGGCAGTCCGCTACCTGGTGCTGTATCTCTGTGGAAGCATCATCGCCTTATTAACCCAGGCCGCGATTGCGCCGTTCTCCTCGGCGCCAATGATAGGCTCGAGCGGGGCGATCTCGGCAGTCGCGGGCGTCTATTGTCTACTTTTTTTCTCAACCCAAGCGCCCGCCCAAGAGCCCGATGACACTGCGCCTCCCTCTCCCTGGCCTCTTGAAGGAACTCCTACGATCCTCTTCTTGATCGGCTGGTTCTTCTTCCACTTGGTCGTTGGTGTCTATGCCTACACTATTGAGGAAACCCCATTATTATTGACCCGTATTGCCTGGGGTGCCCATATCGGAGGCTTTCTCGGCGGCACGGCCCTCGGTTCGCTGCTCTTGTCTTCTCCAGAAAGACATCGTCGCAGGCCCACTGTCGGGGCCTCACCACTTGTGTTTGATCGACCCAAGTCTCTGCCCCGCCGGCGTAGGGGCGAATTCTTCTCGTGAGGATGGGCAATGTCCTCTCGCTTCGTGAGATGAGGCTCGTTTAGTTTAATTGAGCGGAAAGGGCGGCAAGGGTCCGGCGAGCGGTCCGTGAGCGGGGCTCAATCTCAAGCGCTCTCCCAAATTCTCGTGCTGCCCGGAGCAGATCTCTTTTTGCGAGAGCAATCCGGCCCAGGTTCAGATGTGGATAATGGGGCGTGTCATAATGGGTCGCTTCTGTTGCGTGCTCTAACCATGGGACGGCGTCATCAAGCTTGCCCATCTTCATGAGATAGAGACCGACGTCATTGTATGGATTGCCAAACTCAGGGCTGATTGCAATTGCAGTGCGGCATTCTTCAATTGCGTCTTCGTAACGATGGAGAAAACTATACGTCCAACCGAGAGAGGTATGCGCCTCTGCGGTCGGATAGAGTCGAATGGACTCCTGGTAGAAACGCATGGCATCTCCCAGATCTCCTTGTCTTTGCGCCTGATAGCCTTTGTATAAGAGTGCCGATGCCTTTTCCTCGCGGCCTTTCGTTGTGTCCATATGCCTTGTTCCTTTGGGGAGCGTTATCAGTAATGTGTGTCTTATTTGTTTGCTGTCAAGTCCAATTTGTTTGAGGAAGGATTTGAAGAAGAATGTGGCGTTGTGAAGTGGAAGTAGAGAGAGAGGGCGGTGTAGTAGAGCGGATAGTACAGAGAAGCAACCACAAGCCAGGGGTGGGCATGCGGAAGCTGAGAGAGAAGGACCAGCAGGACGCCAACCCAAATGGCAGCCAGGATATTAGTCAAGAGGCGTAGGCGAACCGTACGCGTCGGGTAAATATAGCGAATAGGAATAAAGACGCCGATGGCAAGGAGCATCACCAGGCTGCCATTCAGCCAAATGGGCGTACCGCCTGCGTAGAGATAGAACGCTACGATATTCCAGTAGGAGGGAAAGCCGGTAAAAAAGAAATCTTGTGTTTTGGCCTCTGCCTGACAAAAGCCATACGCGCTGGCAAGGAGCACCGCTGCCACGAAGAGCAGCGTGCCGGAAGCCGGAAGCAACTGAAACTGGTAGAGAAAAACAACTGGAACAATGACGTAGGTAAAATAGTCAACAATGTCGTCCAACTTGGCGCCGTCAAACCAGGGTAAAATACGTTTCACCTGGACGGCTCGGGCCAGAACGCCATCGGTCGCATCAATGAGCACCGCGACTAACATCCAGACAAATGCCTGGCGTGCATTGCCCACGAAAAGAGCCTGGAGAGAGAGAAATCCGGCGATTAAACCGGAGGCGGTGTAGGCGTGGACTGCCCAAGCGGCAAAAAGACGCACCCGGGAAATACGGGGGGTGGGGCTGTTCACTTCATGTGACGCGCTGTGGGCTGAGGGTGGGTTCATACAAAATTTGAATGATGGTGCCATCCGGATCTGCGCAGTAAAGGGAGCGGCTGCCATCACGATGGGTCCGGACTGGTTTGACGATAGGGACACCGCGCGTCTCTAGTATTTCGGCGGCTCGGTCAACATCGTCTCTCTGCGGAACAATAAACCCGATGTGGTCGAGGAGCTGCCCCTCTCGGTCCCATCGGGGCGTCGCCCTATGCAGGGCCAGATTATCACAGCCCGAGGAGAGGTAGGCATTATCCGGGTCAGGCTGCCAGACGACCTGCATCCCAAACAGGGTCGTGTAGAACTCGACCGAGATGGCAACATCCGCCACATTAAGGGCAATATGTCGCAAGCCGGAATGGGGAATCGTTGACTCAGAGGCCATGGATGTCTGTCCTGCAACTGTGGGTATTGTGACAAATCCGATCCGCGTTGGGTAGAGCGGCTACGATTTTTTGAGAAAAATATACAATTCGCCGCGCTGGGCCATAAGGCCGGCTTCCGGTTGCGGCCCACTCCCCCAATAGATATCCGCGCGTCCGGGGCCGGTAATGGCTGCGCCACGATCTTGCAAGGCCACAAAACGCGAAAAGGGTTGCCATGAGACCTGTCCGGTCCCATTCAGGCGGGGCTTGGTCGTGCGGATAAAGCCGACCGCACCCGGTGGATACCAGCCGGGATCGATCGCGATTGAGCGGCCCGGTGTCAGCGGGACGCCCAAGCTGCCCAGCGGCCCGGCAGAGACAACGCGAAAGAAAATATAGCGGCTATTCTGGAACAAGATCATATCTTGTTCGGTTGGATGTCGCTGCAAATAGCGACGGATGGCTTGGGCCGATGCCTCTCCGGGCTGGAGCTTGCCTTGACTGAGGAGCAGTTTACCGATGCTCTGGTACGGCCATCCGTTCGAGGCTGCATAGCCGACCCGAAACCAGGCGCCGTCCGGAAGACGGATTTTCCCGGAGCCTTGGATGTGGAGAAAAAAACGCTCAACGGGGTCATCAAGCCAGACGATCTCTTTGTGCTGCTGTGCGAGAATATGGCGACCATCAATCTGAGCCCGAGAGAAGTAGGGGACAAGTTTCCCATTCGCGACGCGGCCGTACACTTTCTCCTCAAAGGGCCGGGGCGCAAATTGGGAGGTATCAACCTCTACTAAATCGGTTGGACGCCGATACAAGGGGTAACGATAGCGCTCGGTGCGGAGAAAGCTGCCCCGTAGTTCGGGTTCATGGTAGCCGGTGAAAAGAACTGGTTCTGTCGCACGATACAGGTCAAATTCCCGCCGTACCCCCATAGCCAGGTCCCCGGGCTGGTCGAGGAGGGCAAGAAACGCGTCGAGACTGTCGCGGAGCCGGGCGACACTGACACGTTTCTGTCCAAAGGAAAAGGCTTGGGAGCTCGGCTTATGCTCCAGGGCTGTCAGGCTGTGTTGGAGCACGGCCTTGAGGGATCTTCGGTCAAGATCGTCCACTAAAGGCGGGATCTGATTGGCGGGTAGAAGCGTCAGCGTGGGCTCAGCATGGCTGGATGTACCATGCAGCAGGAGAGTAAAAAACCACAGCAGGAAAAGAGGGCTCGCGGCCGTTCGCATTGTTCCTCGCTCCTCTCCTCCTCTGTCATCTGGGAAGGAATGTGAAGGCGGTCATGGTGAGGTCTCTCACCAGACCTCAGGGGTATTGAGTCGCGTTATGCGCTAACTCGTGGCGTATACTTCTTGCGCCGCGCTGACGCCAGCCCCGGTCGCGCAGGCATGGCCATTTCTCTGTAATACGGCCTCCAGTGCGCTTAAAACGAGCAGAACATTACCGCGCGTACTGGATTCGCCCATCAGGCCGATGCGCCAGACTTTTCCTGCGAACACTCCCAAGCCGGCGCCAATCTCAATATTGTACTCAGCGAGGAGGTGCTTCCGAACGGTCGCGTCGTCAATGCCCTCAGGAATGGTGACACTGTTGAGCATCCAGAGGCGATATCCTTCCTGGGCGGCAAGTTGCATCCCCAGCGCGTTGAGGCCGGCAGCGAGGGCCAAATGATTGCGCTCGTGGCGGCGAAAACGTGCTTCCAAACCTTCTTCGGAGATCAGCCGCAAGGCTTCCCGCAGGGCGTAGTTCATAGAGATAGGGGCGGTGTGATGGTACACCCGTTCCTCACCCCAATATTTCTCAAGCAGGGTCAGGTCCAGATACCAGCTCTGAACCTTCTGTTTTCGGTTACGCAACACCGCTTGGGCAGCCGGGCTGAAGGTGACGGGCGAGAGGCCCGGCGGACAGCTCAGACACTTCTGAGTGCCGCTATAACACACATCAATCTGCCATTCGTCTATTTTCAGGGGACAGCCTCCGAGCGAAGTAACGGCATCGACCAGAAAGAGCGCACCCGTCTCATGGACAAGTGGCGCGATGTCTTCCAAAGGCTGCCAGGCTCCGGTTGATGTCTCGGCATTGACGAGAGCGACCAGCTTCGGCCGAGTGCAGCGTTTGAGGGCCGTGCGGACATCGTCCGGGCGAAAGACGTGCCCCCAGGGAGCTTCCATCACAATGGGCGTTCCGCCACAGCGTTCCACTACATCGACCATGCGGGTACCGAACACGCCGTTGACGCCGATGACGACCTCATCTCCAGGCTCGACCATGTTCACAAAGCAGGTTTCCATGCCGGCGCTACCGGTGCCTGAAATCGGGAGAGTGAGGGCATTCGATGTTTGGAATACAAACCGGAGGAGTGCTTTTGTCTCTTCCATCAGCCGAATGAACTCCGGGTCAAGGTGACCAATGAGCGGGGTGGACAGGGCACGCAGTACCCGAGGATGGACGTTGCTCGGACCGGGGCCCAACAAGGTTCTGGGGGGCGGGGATAACTCACCACAGGTTTCCATACACTTCCTCTCTTGTCTGTTTCACGAGTGACGAAAAAATCGCGGCCACGTTACCATGCTCAGCCAGGTGAGAAAAGTCTGGGAGACGCGGGTCGCCGCACTCCACCACTGTGCAACAAACCGCTGGAAAACATTCTCCCTGAGGCAGACAGCCCGAAAATTTTTTGTTACAACCCTGAGACACACCACTCTGTTGACGGTGCCGGCATGGGGAGGGGAGAGGGGGACGGAATGACCGTGACGATTCGCCAGATGCAAGCAGGGGATATCCCTCGCGTTGGGGCAATCATGGTTACCGCCTTTAACGCCGTCTTTCGCCGCCACGGCTACCCCGAGCCGTTTCCGTCGCCAGATGTCGGGATATCCATCGCGCAGGGATATGCGCGGCTTGAGCCAAAGGAATGTTTCACCGCGCTCCACGATGGACAGATTGTTGGGTCCGGGTTCATCCATATCCGAGGCGCTACGGCCGGTATTGGCCCTATTACTGTTGATCCGCTCGCGCAAGCCAAAGGGGCCGGGCGAGCACTTATGCATGCCGTGATTGAGGCGGGCGGCGCGTGTCCTTCGCTCCGGCTGGTACAAGATGCCTTCAACGTTGTGTCCTTTCCATTGTATAGCACGCTCGGTTTTGAGGCGCGTGAAACGATCGTTTCATTAGTTGGGGGTGACATGCAGGCGGACGTTCCGGGTGAGGTCGAAATCCGGGAGTGGCTGGCGGAGGATATCGAACCACTGGCTGAACTTGACGCGCACTTGACTGGTATCGCACGTGAACAGGATATGCGATTTTTCCACGCCCAGCCGCCGCATATTGCTGCCCTCGTTAACGGGAAGCTGGTGGGCTATCTGTGTTTCCTCCGAACAGGGGCTGGTACGTTTTTCGGCCCTGCTGCGGCAACCCAACCGTCGGTCTTACGCGCGTTGATTCTGTCTGCGGCCGAGCGTGAGCGGGGGAAGGCCCTGCGTATGCGTTTTCCCACACGCCATGCCGCATTATTACGAGAATTACTTGCCGGAGGATTTCAGGTTGAAACCCTCCAGACATATATGGTTCGTGGGACGTGGCAGGCCCCACCCGGGGTGGAGCTGTTGGCCCTCTTTCCGGAGGCGTTGTAATGAGTACACGTACCAACATCGGTATGTCTGTTGAGGGCACGTGTACTCATGAGGGACAAAAAAGAAGCGTATATGCCGACACTCAATGGAACTGAGCTTGGGCTTTTGCCCACAATGGGCGTTGGCTCATACGCCTCGCCCTCGTGGTTGATTGCGACCAGAAGAGCCCTCCGAGCCGGAACTGCCGGACCGGCAGATGTAGAAGAAGCTCTTCAAGACGCGGTGAGAATGGCCGTGTGGGACCAGGAAGAAGCCGGCCTGGACATCTTAACTGATGGGGAGATCCGTCGTCAGCGCTTTCTGTGGAACGTTGTCGAAAAGCTCTCCGGACTCAATATGGTGCGGGCGCAACGCAAGCTCGGGATCATGAGCTATGATAGTGCACCGCGTTTCGAGACAACCGAACGGGTCGGCGCACCTGACGGGTTCGGGTTGGTTGACGAATTTACCTTTGTCCGGGCACAGACCGATAAACCGCTCAAAGTCTGCTGCCCCGGCCCGCTCACGCTCGCCCTGCCCATCAGGCTCAACGCTGGCTATCCGCCGGACGACTACATGCCCCTCTTGTACGACTTGGCGGAACTGGTGAATAGGGAACTCCGAGGGGTTGTTGCGGCTGGCGCCACCTTTATTCAGCTTGACGAACCATCAGCCGTGGGTCGGGAGCCGGCAGTGTCCATCGAAGAAACAGTGAAGCTGTTCAATAAGACGCTGGAGGGGGTGGAGGCCAAAATCGCCCTCCACGTCTGCTTCGGTAATAACCAGGGCCGGCCGGCTATGAAACGGACGTATAAACCGTTGTTCCCCGGAATCCTTGACGTCAAGGTCGATCAATTTGTCTTGGAATTTGCCAATCGAGAAATGGCAGAGCTTGGGCTCTGGAGTCAATACGGTGATGAGCGTGAGTTCGCGGCTGGGGTGATTGATGTGAAGTCCATGTACCTGGAGACGGCGGAAGATGTAGCCGAGCGCATTCGTTTGACCCTTGAACATGTGCATCCGGAAAAGCTCTATCTGACCTGTGATTGCGGTTTTTCTGCGTCGTCCCGGAATTTAGCCCGAGCCAAGCTGGGATCTCTGGTAGCAGGAGCCCAGCTTGTTCGACGAGAGGTCAGTGGAGCGTAAATCATCCAAACGGTTTGTCCCGTCCATCCCTGCTCCCCCTGGCTGGGATGAGGAATGGCACGGCCAAAATCCTATAGACGCCCTGCACGAAGAGCCGCCTCTTCCCATGCCCACCCAGCAGGTGACCATGGGAACGTGCGAGATCTGGTGCATCAGTCCCGAGGGCTATGAATGCCGTCTGGAGATGCCGGTTGATGGCGCCGGCGGTATGGCCGCCGTGTTAACCGAGCTCGAAGCGATGGGTTTTACCCCGCGCCAGCCAAAAATAAAGCCCGCTCCCCAGCCCCAACCGCAGCAGCATATTCCCCCACTCCCCCAAACAGAGCCCGGTCCGCCGTGGTGTGACGATCATGGCTGTTCGTTCAAGCTCTTTCGTAAAAACGACCGGAGCTGGTGGGCCCATTATGACGAAGCCGGCGGCCGCTGGTGCAACTCCCCGATTCCCGTGCGGGGAAGAGAGTAGACCTTTACTCGTCTGATTGCTGAACGGGCCGCAGGTTCGACAGCGCAGATTCCACTCTATCCAAACGCTGCAGAATTTCCTGTTGCGGATCGGCACCCAGATACCCCTGCTCGACTAGTTGGATGAAATTTCTCGCAACTTCATCGGCAGAAAGGGGCCCGTCGGGCTGGTACCACTGATACAGCCAGTTGCACATGCCGAGAATGGCAAACGAGACAAGCTTGGCTGGGAGAGGCGCAAGGCGTCCGGCTTCGATACCTTTGGAAATAACGCCCTCAATGAGCCCATCGTATATCCGTCGTTCGGCTCGTGCCCGTTCGGCAATCTCCTCTGGCAAGCTACTTTCTTCGCTAAAAAAAACCGTAAGAAAATTTCGGTGGTCGGCCATGAGACGGACCTGATGCCGGATAATCTGACGGAGCTTTTCTTCGGGAGCTATGGGCTGGGAACAAATTTGCCGCAGATCGCGCTGAAAAATAGCAATGGAACGCTCAAACACACGAATGAGTAGTTCTTCTTTACTTGGACAATAGCGATACAGGGTGACGCGGGAGATGCCCAAGCGCTCGGCGATTGTTTCGAGCGTCGTTGCACGGTAGCCCTGTTCGCCGAAACACTTTGCCGCAGCTTGTAAAATTGCTTCTTCGCGCAGGGCCTGCTTACTCCCCCGTGCGCGTCCGTTCTTTGTGGCCATGCCCTGCGCTTACTGGATTCCCTACGCTCGTGCAAGCCGTCTTCCGGTCTCCCTCTCTCTTGCGCCGCCTGGCAAGGCCGGGGTAAGGAAGAAGAAGCATGAGAGAAGACCGATAAGGAGGAGCCCATGGTACACGTCTCAAAAGAAGCGATGCTGGAGCGGGTTGCACGCTTCAAAGAACTCAAGTCCAGCGCACAGGCCTTTGTTGATAGTAAGATCCCAGGCCATGAACGGGATATCTATAATGTGATTGGCCGCGGCGTCACCGAGGATACGAATCTCAACCCTGCGATTACCGTGGTGCAGGACTTTAACGTCACCTATGTTGGCGCGAGCCCAGGGAAAGGCGCAGCCTTGCACAGTCACAGTACGATTGAAGTGTTTATCCCGCTGTCAGGGCAATGGTCTATCTACTGGGGGAATGAGGGAGAAGACGAAGTGATCCTGGACGCCTGGGATACGGTATCAGTCCCACCAGGGGTGATGCGCGGATTTAAGAATGTCGGCAGTGAAGACGCGCATTTGATGGCCATTCTGGGCGGAACCGATGCCGGTCACGTTGCCTGGGCTCCGCAAGTGCTCGAACAGGCCAAGCAGACGGATCTCAAGCTCAACGGGCAGGGGAATTTGCTATCGAACGAATAGGGGAGCAGTGTAGCCGTCTTGCCTGCGCTACTGCTTCTCGAAATATGCCTGCGCTGCGGCAAAGCTGAGACGCTGATGATACGCCAACTCATCCTCAGGATAGCGATGCTCACGGCCGTAGACGCAGTTGTAACGGGCGTGACAACGATCAACGCAATCGGTGCGAGTTTCCAGACGATGCTGCACACAAGAAGGCAGGTCCCAGCCTTCTTCGGCGCTGATGGCCTGGGCCGGGCAGGTGGCCATACAAGGACGCTCAACGCAGCTTGAACACGGCTCAAAGTCTTGGGCAGGACCTGAGAGAGCTGGCAGAGCCTCCAGATTTTGGTCAATCAAAATGGCGGCTCGCAAGGCCAGCCACGGACCATACGTAGGATGAATCTGTACGCCGAGTATACTTGGTCTTGCCAGACCCGCCGCTTGAGCTAAGTGCATGAACGATACGGTCAGGCCGCTGAAAAACTGAAACGGGTAGATAAAGCGATAGGGAATGCGAGCCTCGTCTAAAAGCGGGGCAAGATTGGCTCCAATAACTTCGACCGTGTAGTCGTCCAGAGGATGTTCATGCTGCTGGAGATAGCCTGGCCGCGCCGCGACATATCGCCGAAAGCCCTTCCAGAATGCTCCACCGCCATTTCCGATAACGACGACGGTCTCGGCCTTGGGAAATCGCTGCTTGATATGATACTGCGACGGAACCAGGGCTTCGTAGTCAGACATGGCTGTCGTACCGATGAGGTTGAGTCCCACGGGGGCCAGTGCTGTGGTGATGTCTCGGAACAGAGCCATACGTGTCCGGGTTCTTAGTATTTCACCATAACCAGGAACAAGCCTTGCGGCGGCGCATTCAGTCCGGCTCGAGAGCGGTCGTGCGCCGCAAAGACGGCGGCAAATTCGTCTTCGCTCAAAGCCCCCCGGCCAACGTCTACCAACGTGCCAACAATATTCCTGACCATATGGCGCAGAAATGACCGGGCTTCGACAGTATACACGAGAAAATCCTGCTCGCGACAGACCGCGCTTCGAATCATTGTGCGCCACGGCGTTCGTTCTACGGAATCCGCTCCTTGAAAAGACGAAAAATCATGATGCCCTATGAGCAAAGTCGCGGCTGCATTCATTGCTCCCCGATCCAAGGAATAGGGGATATGCCACGAGTAGCGGGCATGTATGGCCGATGGATAGGGCTGGTTCCACATGCGGTACTGATACGTCCTGCTGTGCGCGTCGTAGCGAGGCTGGAACGTATCCGGCACCTCGCTGATCTCATGGACAGCAATATCTGAGGGCAGAACCGCGTTCAGGCTGTGCCGGAATCGCGGCAGGTTGAGAGGACGGACGGACTGAAAGGTTGCGACTTGGCCCAGCGCATGGACTCCGGCATCCGTTCGTCCAGCCACCTGTACCCGAATGGGTGTATTCAGAATCCGGGATAATCCGGCTTCGAGCGTCCCCTGAACGGTGGCCCCTTTGGGCTGAATCTGCCAGCCGTGATAGTTGGTCCCATCGTATTCGAGCCGCAATTTGTAATGCACGGGGTATGGTGTATGGAAAGCCGTCTGCGCTTGGCCGATCCGGGTATAAGAAAAAGGCCCGCAATAGCTGCGGGCCTATGGGTCTCAGGCTGTCGGTCTGCCAGAAGCTACTGTCCCAGCTTATAAACCTCAGCCACGTTTGCCCCGATGACCTGCTGCCGGGCCGTTTCGGAGAGTGGCGTGACCAGCCGTTTCAGGGCCGGCATGTATTGATCGCTGTGGTCCGGATGCGGGAAGTCCGATGCCCAGAAGAATTTGTCGGCTCCGACGAATTCAATGATGTGCTGCAAGGCTTTTTCGTCCGGGTCGGCCGAGATCCAGCACTGGCGCTGAAAATAAAAGCTGGGCTGCTCCTTGAGCTGGGTCGAATGGGCTAGCGGACCCTCAAACACCGCGTCCATCCGGTCGAGCAAATAGCCAATCCAGCCGGCCTGGGATTCGAGCACGACGGCCTTCACCGTGGGGAAGCGCTCGAACACGCCGTGATGAAAGAGTGATACAAACGCCTGCTGCATGTTTTGGGCGACCAGCACATCAAAATACCAGTTGAAGTCGATCGGTTCCGTTGGCACGAGTTCTTCAAAGCGGCCGTGGGGCATGAATTGGATGGGCTCGAAGGTCGGATGCAGGGCAATTGGCACATCCAACTCCTGCGCCTTTGCCCAGACCGGATCATAGTCCGGATGCCCATGCGATTTCCTCGTCCAGGTAAACGGCGCGAAAAAAGCTCCTTTGCAGCCCGCCTTGACTGCCCGCTCCAGTTCTTTCGCCGCTTCGTTGGCATCGGTACCGGACAGATGGGCGATGGGGATGAGGCGTCCACCTGATTCAGAGCAAAAGTCCACAATCCAACGGTTATAGGCCCGGCAATAGGCGGCTGAGATTTCCGGGTCCTGGACCTCAGACTCCCACAATAGCCCGATGGTGGGGTAGAGAATCGCCTTGGCCAGCCCTTCGCCATCGATTCGCTCTACGCGTTCCTTGGCGTTCATCGAGCCCAACGGCGCGCCATCAATATAGCGGCGGTCCGGACCTGGCACGATATCCGGCTGGCCCATGGCGCCCAGAATGCCGGGGAAACCGCGCTCGCACAGTCGGGACGGTTTGCCATCAAACTCAAAATACTCCCAGCCTTCGTCGTCCGTTTTAATCCGAATGGCCCGCTCGCGGTATTGGGGCTCGAGATACTGCTCCCACAAGTCGGGCGGCTCCAGAATATGGCCATCACAATCGATGGAGCCCTCAAGACTGACTTCAGTGTGAGCGGCTGACATACGACCCTCCTATTGCTGCTGTTATTGCTGCTGTGTTCGATTGTATTCCTTTCCCATACCGAGAATCCCCAAAAAATACTAGTTGGCAAAAATCCTGAGACACACGCTCCTGGTGTGAGGATATCGCCCGGAGTGCTCTAGTCCTCCAGCCGCAGAACTGGTAAGGGAAGCGACAGGCTGTATTGGAAGACAAGGAGTTTTGCGCATGCTTGGGGCATTATTAGGAATTGGTGTTGGGGCTGTCGTGCTTGTCGGGACTTGGTCTGCTTCGAGTCTTGGGGAGGGTCATGTTTCAACAGGGGCAATGACGTTAGGGATATTAGGCGCGATTATGGTTACCGTGCTGGTCTCCGTCCTTGCCAATGCCAGCCATCAAGAGCCGGAGTAAGGGGTGTCACGGGTCCCTTTCCGATAAGCCTTTGTTTTTGCTTTGCGTGAAATCGGTCCGTTCAAACATGGCTCGTCCATCCATGCGAGGGCCTCTGCCGCACTCGTAAATCGCTTGGCAGCGCTTGGGCCTGTCTGTCGCCTGATCTTTTTCAGCCCTCCGAATCTTTTCCTGCGTATCTGCGTGTTCATGGATTTCATGGCTGCTCTTCAGGCGGATAAAGTTTTGATACCTGCGATAGGGAAGGGTGACCTCGGCTAGCTTGTCTCCGGGATTGACAGGCGAACAGGGGGACGGGTAAGTACTTCACGTACTTTGCGCGAAAGTGGCGGAATTGGCAGACGCGCAGGATTCAGGATCCTGTGGGGTAAAACCCGTGGGGGTTCAAGTCCCCCCTTTCGCATAAGTCACGGGGCTTTTCTCAACAAAGAGGGAAGCCCCTTTTTACTGGGATTCTGTTACAACAGACCTCTTATCTCATAAAGCGAGTCTGCTTCCCCAAGGAGAGAGCTGATGCCAAACGAACTGGCAACCCAATACGACCCGGCCGGACTGGAAAAAACGATCATACAGCGCTGGGCCGAGACCAAGCCCTTTGCGGCTACGCCGGACGACAACGCTCAACGCTATGTGATCATGATGCCGCTGCCCAATGTCACCGGCGCGCTGCACATGGGGCACGCCATGGACAACGTCATGCAGGATATGCTGACACGCTGGCATCGCATGATGGGGGATAACGCGTTGTGGATGGCGGGGACGGATCATGCCGGCATCGCCACGCAGGCCGTTGTGGAAAAGCGCCTGTTCGAGCTGGAAGGCAAAACGCGCCATGACGTTGGCCGCGAGGCCCTGGTGGAACGCATCTGGGACTGGAAAGAGCAATACCAGGCCCGCATTGTCAGCCAACAACAGGCCATGGGCTGTTCGTGCGACTGGGACCGCCAGCGCTTTACCATGGATACCGTCTGTGCGCGGGCCGTGCAGTGGACGTTCTTTCATCTGTTCCGTGACGGACTTATTTTTCGTGGTACCCGCCTGGTCAACTGGGACTGTCATTTGCAAACCGCAGTCGCGGATGACGAGATTGTGTATGAAACCACACAGGGGCATTTCTGGCATCTGCGCTATCCCATCATTGATCCTCAGCCGGGCGAACCGGAATACGTTGTGGTCGCTACGACGCGGCCTGAAACCATGCTGGGCGATACCGCGGTGGCCTGCCATCCCGACCCGCGCGGAACGCTGGAAGCACTCATTCGCAAAACCCAGGAGCGCCTGACCCGCGCCGGCCAAAAAGAACGCGCCGAATTGGAAGCAGAGATTGCTCGGCTTGAAAAACGCCGTGACTCGCACCTGCCGCAACTTGAACGGCTCGCCGCCATGGCCAAAGCTGGTCGTATGGTTCGACTGCCGCTCCTGGAGCGCCCGATGCCGCTCATCTGCGACGAATGGGCAAAACCAGAATTAGGCAGTGGCTGTGTGAAAATCACCCCAGGCCATGACCCCAATGACTACGAGGTATGGGGCCGCCACACAGAAGAGATCGGTATTATTAATATTCTTCGCGTTGATGGTTCTTTGAACGACAGTGCCGGGTTGTACCAAGGACTTGACCGTTTTGAGGCACGAGACAAGGTTATTCAGGATCTGGAGGCTCAAGGCTTACTCGAAGCCATTGAGGATCGAGAGATCGAAATCGGCCACTCAGACCGATCCAAGACGCCGGTTGAGCCGTATCTGTCGGAGCAGTGGTTCGTGCGCATGGGTGATGTGGACGGTGGGGTGGTGTGTGGCCGGGGGACAGACAATGAATTTGTTGCACCCGGATTAGCCCAGGCCGCCCTTGACGCTGCCGAAGGTATATGGCGCTCGCCCACGGGCAAGAGCGTTTCTTTTCACCCGGACATTCGTTACCGTAATACCTATATCAGTTGGCTCTCAGAGAAGCGTGACTGGTGTATCAGCCGTCAGCTCTGGTGGGGACATCAGATCCCGATCTGGTCAGGGAGCTTCCAAGGCCGGGCGTTGCAGGAACAACTCGCCTGGCTCGCACCGTATTTGAAGCGTGAGGATGTTGTCGCCCGCTTACAGACGAGTGACACGAACGAACTCCTCAATTCCGCTACGTTGGCTAGTATAGCCCGACAGATTGCCGACGCTATGCAGGAGCAAATCCAAGGAAAAATTTTGGTGTGTTTGCGTGAGTCGCCTCTCCAAGAGGACGTTGTGAGAGACCTGGAAGCAGCCGGTTTTGTCCGTGACCCCGATGTGCTGGATACCTGGTTTTCGAGCGGATTGTGGCCGCATAGCACCTTGGGCTGGCCCGCTCCCAACACCGCGGCAGTCGAAGCGGGTCAATCGCCTTTAGGGAAACTCAACGGCTCTCAGGATTGCCTCTCATATTACTATCCAGGCTCGTGCCTCGTGACCGGGCGCGACATCATTACCCTATGGGTCGCCCGCATGGTCCTCATGGGCCTGTATAACCTGGGTGACGTGCCGTTCACCGATGTCTTTATCCACGCCACGATTTTGGATGGGAAAGGCGAACGGATGAGTAAATCGAAAGGCAATGGCATTGATCCGGTGGATATTATCGAACGCTACGGCTGTGATGCCATGCGGTATGTCCTGTGTGAGATGCAAACCGGCTCGCAGGACATTCGCCTGCCCGTTCAAGCCATATCGCCGTTTAGCAATGAACCCGTAGACCTGGCAAAAGCCAAGCATGGCAACAGTATTTTTACCTACGTCTGCCCCAAAACCGGCAAAGAATTTGATGTGCTCGGCACCATGCCGGACATCCCTTCGGCCAAGCTGATCAGCGAACGCTTTGAGGTTGGCCGCCACTTCTGTAACAAGCTGTGGAACGCGGTGCGGTTTGCGTTGCTGAATCTTGAGCAGGCATCTTTTGTGGAACGGAAGCCGGCTGAACTGTCGTTCGAAGATCGTTGGATATTATCGCGCCTGACGCGGGCAATCGCCGAAGTGCAACAACAGCTTGAAACCTATAATCCGTCTGCTGCCATCTCGACTGCGCGTGACTTTTTCTGGTCAGAACTGTGCGATTGGTATCTGGAAATGATCAAGCCGCGCCTGCGCCAGGCAGGCGAAGGGGACAGCGCCCGACAAGTCCTGGCCTTCTGCATTGATCAGACTCTGCGGCTGTTTCATCCGTTCATTCCTTTTGTGACCGACTTTTTATGGCAACAACTGAATGCACATGCCGCCCCGCGCGGGATTGAGAGCCAGCTTCAGACGCCCGACACGATATCCCGCGCGCCGTGGCCACAGCCGAATACGAACTGGCAAAATGAGCAACTGGAACAACAGGTAGACTTTTTACAGAGCGTCATTCGGGCCATTCGCGATATTCGCAGCCAGTACACGGTGCCGCCGAAACAGCGGGTGCAGGTACGCATCAAAACCGTGGACCAAGCGCCGGATATTCTGAACAAGGGACTGATCCATATTCAAGGTCTGGCCGGGGTTGAGTCGGTTGAGATGGCCGCGGATGCCGAGCGGACGCGCGATTCCGCCACTGCGGTTGTGGGCGATCTTGAGATTTACGTGCTGGGGGTCATCGATGTGGAGAAAGAACGGGCGCGTTTGAACGGACAGATCAAGAAATTGAACGGCGTGCTTGAGGGCGTGCGGAAAAAGCTCGGTAACGAGAAATTCCTGTCACGGGCAAACCCCGAAGTGGTTGTAAAGGAGCGCTCCAAGCTGGCCGACATGGAGTCGCAGTTAGGGACGCTCAACGAGAATCTTGCCGCGTTGGGGTAAGCGCTTGACGCCCCGGAGAGGGCTTTATAGGCTACTGGGGCAACATGGTCATCCAGCAGCAGGTGGACCGGTAAAAACCATGAGGAACTCCAATGACTCCACAATTTCTTGTTGACGCGGACGGGCACAGGACCGCCGTCGTTTTACCGCTTCAGGACTTCCGGGCACTGGTCGAGCGCTTGGAAGAGTTGGAGGACCTGCGGCTCATTGAAGAACGAAAAAATGAGCCGACCATTCCCATTTCCTCCCTGGAGGACCTGCTAGCCGATGTTGAAGCTGGCGATTAAACGCGGTGTTTTGAAAGACCTGGGTTCGTTGCCGAAAGATGTCAGAGGCTGTGCCGCGCTCTCGATACTCGAACTGGCTACGTCGCCTTCGCCACAAGGGGTTGAAAAGTTGAAAGGATACGAACGGCTGTATCGTATCCGTGTTGGCGATTACCGTATTGTCTACGAAATCGCCGGAGAAGACGTGACAATTGTTGCCGTCAGTCATAGGAAAGACGTTTATCGCGATCTTCAATAGCTGCCGTTGATCGGAAGATGCGTTGCCGTCTGCTTGTGGTAGCCTGGAAAGCCGTTGTCACGAGGTCGGGGCCTCTCTGCTAAACAGATCGTTCTGGTGATTATCTGGATCGCGATCTGCCCTATCTTGCCTTCATCACGCTCTCTTCGTAATTGGTAAAAGATGTCTCGCAAGGAATATAATTGGAAGCGGTTCTGGTCCCCAAGGGGAGAGTCTATCAACCTCTCTTATGATGGGTATTTACCAAATCCCGATGACAAATGGGATCAGTACAACAACCCCAATGTTGTTCCCTTTGATGCCATATCAGAGACTCCATGTCTGGCTCTTCTTGGGGAGCCGGGTATTGGGAAAAGCTACACTCTGGAATCCGTACAAAAGGCTATGGAAGTCCAGGTTGCGGAGGGCGATGTTAGGCCGCTGATCCTGAACCTCCGCTCCTATGGCAATGAAGACAGATTGGTCCGAGACCTCTTTGAAAGCGGAACCGTCAGAGATTGGCAGAATGGCGATTATCGACTGTATATTTTTCTTGACAGCCTTGATGAATGCCTTTTACGAATCGATACCGTCGCAGCTCTTCTCGTTGACAAACTAAAAAAGCTTCCCGTCCATCGCCTGTCTCTCCGTATTGCCTGCCGGACCGCAGATTGGCCAAACAATCTCGAAGAAGGGTTAAAGGAATTATGGGGAGAGGAGGATTTTCGAGCATACGAGCTAGATCCCCTCCGAAAGCAAGATGTTATTGAGGCCGTGCAAGCAAATAGCTTGGACTCAGAAGCATTCATGGAAGCGGTTTCCGCAGCCGCAGCGGTTCCTTTTGCAATAAAACCTGTCACCCTAGAATTTCTTATCAACACATACCGTCGCCGTAAGCAGCTTCCTTCTTCTCAAGCAGAACTATACCTCGAAGGCTGCCGTTGTCTCTGTGAGGAGACAAACGAAGACCGTCGTACTGCTGGCCGTACTGGCGTTCTTTCTACCGGCTGGCGACTCGTAATTGCTGCCCGCATAGCGGCAGTAACTCTACTCTCCAACAGGGACGCAATCTGGAAAGGACTCGATATCGGCGAAGTGCCGGATGAAGATATAATCCTGAGGAAGTTGGCTGGTGGAACCGAGCAAGTTAATGAGACAGCATTTCAAGTAACTGAGGCACACATTCGGGAAGTATTGGACACGGGTCTTTTCTCCGCACATGGTCCGCAGCGTATGGGCTGGGCGCATCAGACCTACGCGGAATATCTTGCTGCGCGTTATCTCCACAGCAAGATGACGAATGACCAAATCATGAGTTTGCTGACTCATCCCGATGATCGTGAAGGACGGCTAGTTCCTCAACTGCGTTCAACCGCCGCTTGGCTGGTGAACTTGGAACCGGGTCGTTTTTTCCAAGACCTCATGAAAGCCGACGCCGAGGTCTTGCTCTATTGTGATCTGTCTACAGTGAGTGAAGGGAATAAGAGGGCGCTCGTTGATACTCTCCTATCACTCTACGATGAGGAGAAGCTGCTTGATGACGATTGGGGATTGTATGAACAATACGAAAAGCTGAATCACCCTGATCTGGCCGATCAACTCAAGCCCTATATTTGTGACCCAACCAAAGGATTCCTTGTTCGGAGAGTGGCAATCAACATTGCTGAATCGTGTAAGCTGCAAACACTCCAAGATGATCTGCTTGGGGTCGCGCTTGACAACTCTCAGCGCTTAGAGACCCGCGTTGAAGCAGCCTGCGCAGTTGCCCGCGTCGGGGATGAAACCGTGCGAGCAAAGCTAAAACCTCTGGCTATCACCGGAGGAGATAACGATCTGCGGGATGAATTGAAAGGGTATGCTCTTAAGGCCCTATGGCCGGGTCTCATAACAGCAGAGGAATTGTTTTCTGTCCTTACTCCACCGAAAGCCAAGAATTTCGCCGGAGCGTATTCTAGTTTTCTTAGCAAGGATTTAGTCCCTTCTCTCCAAGAGGCTGATTTGTCTATCGCTCTACAATGGGCAGACAAGGAGGAAAGTCTCTACCGGGATACTTATCTAAAGGGAGAGAGGCTGCATCGGGGTACTTACCTGCATGAAAGAATTATCGACGCGATCATGCTCAAGGCATGGAATAATCCCGATCAGCCAGGGATAAGCAGAGGGTTCGCTAAGATCGCCCTACTGAGACTAGAGCAACATAGAGACATAATAGGCAAGAGATATAACTCAGAGCACGCGGATATTCTTGCGAGCAACGAGGAGAGACGCAGAAAAGTTCTCCACGTTATCCCCTCCCTCATTGCAGACTCATCAGACCAGGCAGTGTTCAGAGTGGCATCCTATATGATGCGTCAAAAAATGATCTTGAAGAAAGACGTTCCATGGATGATTGAGCGTCTCATGGAGACTATCTCCGAAAAAGAGCAAACTATCTGGGCACGTTTTATAGGGAGGTTATTTGACAGAGAAGATGCCGAACAGGTGGATTCAATTCTGACGACTTGTCAGCATAACCAAGTGCTTTCAGAGGTATGTAGCTGGCTTCTCAGAATATGGGACCTCTCTTCCGACGACACTCAAAAAGAGAGAGAAGGATACCGAGAGAGGCAGGGATGGGAGGAAGCGCATCACGATCAGCCCTTGTTGGACCCCCCACCTGCGGAGCGGATAGAAATCCTCTTAAGAGAGTGTGAGGAAGGGAACCTTAACGCTTGGTGGCAACTGAATCTAGAAATGACTCTTGAGCCTACCAGCACGCATTATGAAGATGATCTCGAATCAGACTTGACAGCTCTTCCCGGCTGGAGGGATGCGAATCGGACTCTAAAAGCACGCTTGGTGGCAGTGGCAAAGCGGTACATTCAGGAGAGGGAAGTAGAGCGAGAGAAACAGATTTGCACTAACAAAGCGGCATCTGGAAGCCCTGTCATTATCCACCGCCCAGCGCTCGCAGGATATCGAGCTTTTCGACTCTTGTTACAGGAGGAAGAAGATTTTGCAGTTCGCCTCGACCCCTCCGTATGGAAAAGATGGGCGTCCGTTATCATTAGCTATCCTCTTTCAGGTGATGTAGGGGCAGAAGAATCTCACCGTACCCTGATAAGTCAGGCGTATGCCTCCGCACCCGAAGAAGTCATTGAAAGCCTCATGATCTTAATTGATCGAGAGAACCGTGAACACCAGTCTGTTTGGATTATCGAGAACATAAAACATTGTTGGGACGAACGTCTGGCAAATGCGTTGTTGTCTAAGGTTAAGGTTAAGGATACTCAATTAAAACCTGGAAGCATGCGAAAGCTGTTGGACGAATTGATTATTCATAGTGTCCAGGAAGCGAGAAATTTGGCAGAAGGATTGATCCAGGCACGATATAGCTCCGATCAAGAACGGCAAGCGAAAGCAGTCCAGGCCGCCGCGTCTCTTTTCCTACACTCTGAAGATGCTGGTTGGTCGACTATATGGCCGTTAATCGAAAAGGAGCCCAGCTTCGGGGAAAAGATATTCGGGGAGATTGTACAGGAGAGTAGGCATTCTCTAAATCGGCATTTGACAGAAGATCAATGGGCAGATGTATACATCTGGCTCTCCTGCCAATATCCACATGCCGAAGACCCACAGGAAGAAGGAGCACATCGGGTCACGCCTCGGGAGAGCATTGGGAATTGGCGAGACTTAATCTTAAGCTTTCTTAAGGAGTTGGGGACAGTTGACGCTTGCGGGGCGATCCAGAAAATTTCTGAAGCTCGGCCTGAATTAGACTTTATTAAATGGGTGCTGATTCAGGCCCGAGAGAAGACGCGAGCGAAAACATGGTTTTCCCCTCAGCCGGAAGTAATTCTTCAACTCTCCAGGGATCGAAAATCCTGCTTGGTACAAAATGGAAGCCAGCTTCTTGCCGCCCTCATCGAATCTTTGAAGCGAGCAGAAGAGAAGCTCCAAGGCGAAACACCCGCCGCCGAGTTTCTATGGAATAAGATAGGCAAAGACGCTTATAGACCTAAGGATGAGAATTCGTTCTCTAATTGGCTGAAGCTTCACCTTGAGGATGACCTAAAGACGCGAGGAATTATCACAAATCGAGAAGTTGAAATCCGTCGAGGAGAAGGAACGGGACAAGGAGAACGAACGGACATCTATGTAAACGCCATCATTCGAGAACATCCAGAGAATAATCTCTATGATCAGATCACCGCTATCATCGAAGTAAAAGGTTGCTGGCATAAAGAACTCAAGGATGCCATGCAAACGCAGCTCGCCGAGCGTTATCTAAAGGATAACCAATGCGATCATGGCTTATACCTTGTCGGATGGTTTCCCTGCGATCAGTGGGACAAAAAGGATCGAAGAAAATCGCAAACTCCGAAGATGAGGCTCGAACAGGCACGTAAAAATTTCGCTTGCCAAGCCCGAGAGCTTTCACAAAACGGGAAAACGATTGAGTCTTTTGTAATGAACACCGCCCTTCGATGACTCTATTCTACCTGAAAAAACAAGAAGAGACGCCATGCCTCGTATTTTCGACAATATCGAACAGCATCTCCAGCCTGTATTAGCCGAGACCCTGAAGCTTGCCGACCG
Source organism: Binatia bacterium (assembly GCA_963664395.2). Lineage (GTDB taxonomy): Bacteria > Desulfobacterota > Binatia > Bin18 > Bin18 > Bin18. Next base: position 3,650,844 of record OY761159.2, read on the forward strand.
GGCCGACTTCTGTGTCGGATATTTCAACTTGCGCGGCTGGCGGTTGATCGATTCATATGTGGAACAATGGGACGGGGGCGAGGGGCATTGCTGCCGTGTCCTTGTCGGAATGCAGCGCTTGCCACACGAGGAATTTAGGATAGCCAGAAGTCTGTCCGCCGGCCAATCGGCACTCGACAATCAGACGGCGCTTCGGCTCAAAAAAAGACTCGCCGAAGAATTTCGAGAACAACTGACACTCGGTGCGCCGAGTAATGAAGACGAGACGGGCCTGCGCAGGTTGGCGAAGCAGATCAAGGCAAAGAAGGTTGTCGTCAAGCTGTTCCTCAGACATCCGCTCCATGCCAAGCTCTACCTCCTGTTTCGGCCCGACCCGATCAACCCGATCACCGGCTATCTGGGAAGCAGCAACCTTACCCAAGCAGGGCTCTCTCATCAGGGTGAACTCAATATTGACGTGCTCGACCATGACGCCAGTCAGAAGCTCGCCACATGGTTTGAAGATCGATGGAATGACCGCTGGTGCGTCGATATATCGAAAGAGCTTGTTGAGATTATTGAAGAGAGTTGGGCACGTGAAGAACTGATTCCGCCCCACCACATCTACATCAAAATCGCCTACCATTTATCGCAGGAAGCACGGGCTGGGTTGACCGAATTTCGCATCCCAAAGGACTTTGGGAATAAGCTGCTCGACTTCCAGACAGCGGCAGTAAAAATCGCGGCGCATCATCTGAACCGGCGGGGAGGCGTTATCATCGGTGATGTTGTCGGACTGGGCAAAACGCTCATGGCGACCGCCCTGGCGCGCGTGTTCGAGGACGACCACGGACTCGAAACCTTAATCATTTGCCCCAAGAACCTTGTTCCAATGTGGGAGGATTATCGTGAGCAGTACCGAATGCGTGCTCGCGTCCTGTCGATCACCCGCGCGATCAGAGAGCTGCCCGACATGCGTCGTTACCGCTTGGTGCTGATCGACGAGAGTCATAACCTGAGGAACCGGGAAGGTAAGCGATACCGGGCCATTCAGGAATACATTCAGGAAAACGACAGCAAATGTATCCTGCTGTCGGCAACGCCCTATAACAAGACGTATTTGGATCTGTCCAGCCAACTCCGTCTGTTCGTGTCCGAGGATGAAGACTTGGGGATCCGCCCGGAACGCTTGCTGAGAGAGATGGGCGAGACGGGGTTCGTGCGCCAGCATCAAGCGCCGGTTCGGTCCCTGGCCGCGTTCGAGAAATCCGAGCATGCAGAGGACTGGCACGAACTCATGCGTCTTTATCTCGTCCGCCGGACCCGTGGCTTCATCCAGAACAACTATGCTACCACCGACCCGGCCACCGGGCGTCAATACTTGACGTTTGAAGACGGCAGAAAATCCTATTTCCCGACACGGGTCCCAAAGACGGTACAGTTTAATATCGACGGCCAATATGGCCAGTTGTTCGCGGACGATGTGGTTGAGGCCATAAATCGTTTGGAACTGCCACGCTATGGGCTCGGCAACTACAGCTCTGATGTTCCGCGTACACCGCCGACACAAGCCGAAGCCACAATCTTGAACGACCTGTCGCGCGCCGGTAAGCGTCTGATGGGTTTCTGCCGGACTAATCTGTTCAAACGTCTGGAGAGTAGCGGTCATGCCTTTCTGCTGTCAGTCGAACGCCACATTCTCAGAAACTTCATCTTTCTGCACGCGCTGGAGAATGATCTGTCGCTCCCAATCGGAACGACGGACGCTGGGCTGCTGGACCCGCAGTCGTTTGACGAAGATGCCGAGCAGGCCGTTGGCGACATCTTCGATACGGAGGACGACGAAGACAACGGCGAACCCGGAGGAACGACTTCGCTGAGGACCGAAGAGGATTTTCGCAACCGCGCTGCCGCAGTCTACGCACTGTTTACCGATAAATACAGGAAGCGGTTTCGCTGGCTGGCCTCGCATCACTTTAAGGCAGACCTGGGCAAAGCCCTCAGGGCCGATGCTGAGATTCTCCGCAATCTCCTGGTCACGTTCGGCGAGTGGCGAGCCGTGGACGATACGAAGTTGGACGCACTGCAAGAAGTGCTTGTGAATCGACACCAGGAATACAAAGTACTGGTCTTCACGCAATTCGCCGACACGGTGCGCTATCTTGAAAACGAGTTGAAGGCGCGTGGAGTGTCGGGCATGGCTGCGGTAACAGGAGACACGCCGAACCTGACGGAACTAGTCTGGCGGTTCAGCCCGAGGAGCAACGAGAAGGACACCCCCGCCGAAGAAGAACTGCGCGTGCTGATCGCGACCGATGTGCTGAGCGAGGGGCAGAATTTGCAAGACTGCGCCGTTGTGGTGAACTACGACCTGCCGTGGGCCATTATCCGTCTGATTCAACGTGCTGGCCGTGTGGACCGTATCGGCCAGCAGGCGGACGCCATCCTGTGTTACTCCTTTCTTCCGGCCGAAGGGATTGAGCGTCTGATTCGGCTTCGCGCCCGCGTGCGGACACGCCTTCAAGAGAACGCCGAGGTGGTGGGAACGGACGAGGCATTCTTCGAGGACGAGGACAAACAGACCGTGCTTGACCTGTATAACGAAAAGGCCGGTATTCTCGACAGTGACGACGAGATGGACATCGATCTGTCCTCGTATGCGTATCAAATCTGGCGGAACGCGACGCAGGCTGACCCGTCGCTCAGAAAGAAAATCGAAGATATGCCTTCTGTTGTCCATTCATCGAAAGCCCATCAACCACAGCCGCAGCGACCGGCAGGAGCGCTTGTCTATACGCGCACCGCCCAGGGGTACGACGCATTGGCCTGGATAAACCGCGATGCTAAGAGCGTGACTGAGAGCCAATTCGAGATTCTACGTGCTGCGGAATGCGCGCCCGATACGCCGGCTCTCCCCCGGCATGACACGCATCATGAGCTGGTCAGCAAAGCCGCAGAACATATCGCCCGTGAGGAAAAGCAGGTTGGCGGCCAACTCGGCCGGCCCTCGGGTGCCAGGTTTCGTGTATACGAACGGCTCAAAGGCTATGCTGAAAGCGTCAAGGGTACACTGTTCGATACCGGACCACTCCGGCGTGCAATCGACGACATCTATCGCTATCCCTTGCGACAGGCTGCGGTGGATACGCTGAACCGTCAGTTGCGAAGTGGGGTATCCGACCAGACCCTTGCCGAGTTGGTCATTGCGCTCCGGGATGACGACCGGCTGTGCATTGTCCATGACGAGGACGAAGGTCAGGAACCACGCCTCATCTGCTCAATGGGGTTGATAGGGCACTGATACATTCCGCTATGCTTGATGCCGTTACCTTACCTACATAGAGCCTCTGTAAGGAAAAACGTATGATTGTTAAAATCACCTCAAAACGCCAAGTCACCCTCCCGACACAGGTGCTAGACGCGCTCGGCGTTGGTCCCGGCGATCAACTCGACCTGGAAGAAAGCCCCGAAGGATTCATTCTGCGACCGCGGCGGATAGACTATTCCAAGCTAGGCTTTCTCAAAGACAAGATTGATCCCACAGTCGAGCCGTTCGATATCGAGAAGTTCAGGAGTGAGCCCTATGACCCGTCGTTACGGGATTGATACCTCCGACTATCCCTGCGTTGACCTGGAAGTCTTGACGCTGGACCGTCAGAGGGTCGCCTTATCCAATGTCCGGCGACTCTAAAACCCACCGAGGACACTGCCAATGCCGACACCTCTCGACAGAGATAAAATCAGAAAATATCTGGAAGACTTCAACCTCCGCGCCCTATTTGTCGAGGAGCTTGGCTGGGACCACGGCGGCGAGAACATAGAAGTTACAGTCGCAAGCAAGCCGTTCGTTCTTGAAGCCATCGCCCACAAGCGCGGCATGGTCGTCTACCAACACGTTGCTGATACAGACGAGGCCTTCCCTGACCATCCCACCCGCCAGAAGATCGAAAAAACCGTTGCCAAGACCGTCCGTGAACACCTCATCGTGTACGCCCCGCCCGACCAGAGCGCGCAGTATTGGCAATGGGTAAAACGTGAACCCGGCCAGCCCGATCGGTCTCGCCAGCATATTTATCACCGGGACCAGCCGGGCGAGGCGCTGATCCAGAAGCTGGAGCAGCTTGTCTTTACGCTGGACGAAGAAGATGATCTGACCATCGTTGACGTTTCGGGCCGGGTGCGTGCGGCGTTCGACGTGGAAAAGATCACCAAGAAGTTCTACGACCGTTTCAAGCAGGAACATCACGCCTTTCTGGAATTCATCGAAGGCATACAGAACATCGCTGACCGGGAATGGTACGCCTCGCTCATGCTGAACCGGATGATGTTCATCTACTTCATCCAGAAGCGTGGTTTTCTCGACAACAACATGGACTATCTGCGCGACCGTCTGGAAAGAGTGCGGCAGCAGGGAGGCGGCAACTTCCTCAGTTTCTACCGCCTGTTCCTGCTGCGGCTGTTTCACGAAGGATTGGGCCAACCCGAGGCCGACCGCGTCCCTGAATTGGTGGAGTTGCTCGGCCAAGTTCCGTATCTCAACGGCGGCCTGTTTGACGTACACGACTTGGAGCGTGACAACCCGAAAATACACATTCCCGATGAAGCCTTTCAGAACATCTTCGCCTTTTTCGACGCCTATCAATGGCATCTCGATAACCGTCCGCTTCGGAACGACAACGAGATCAATCCCGACGTGCTGGGCTATATCTTCGAGAAATACATCAACCAGAAGCAGATGGGGGCCTACTATACCAAGGAGGACATTACCGGCTACATCAGCCGCAACACCATTCTTCCCTTCCTGTTCGACCGGGCGAAAAAGGCGTGTCCGATTGCCTTCACGTCTGGCGGCGGAGTGTGGCGGCTGTTATCCGACGACCCCGACCGCTATTTTTACGAGGCAGTCCGCCACGGCATCACCTTTGACATCCATAAAAAAGAGGACCTTGCGGAAAAGCGCGAGCTGCCGCCCGACATCGCCGCTGGCCTGAACGACGTGTCCAAACGCGGGGGATGGAACAAGGCGGCCCCAGCCGACTATGCTTTGCCAACCGAAACTTGGCGCGAGCATGTTGCCCGGCGTCAGCGCTACGAGGAAATCCGAGCCAAACTGGCCGCCGGCGAGGTTACGTCGATCAACGACCTCATCACCTACAATCTGGACATCGAGAAATTCGCCCTGGACGTGATAGCCGGGAGCGAAGGGCCGGAACTGGTCCGCGCCTTCTGGAAAGCGCTCAACGCGGTTTCCGTCCTTGACCCGACGTGCGGGTCTGGCGCGTTCCTGTTCGCGGCGCTCAACATTCTGGAGCCGCTGTACACGGCCTGTCTGGAGGTCATGCGCGGCTTTCTGGATGATCTGGAGCGCTCGCAACGCAAGCACCGTCCGGAGAAACTGCGCGACTTACGCACGGTGTTAGAACAGGTCGCCGCGCACGCCAGTGAAAGCTATTTCATTCACAAGTCCATTATTGTCAATAACCTGTACGGTGTAGACATCATGGAAGAGGCCGTAGAAATCTGCAAACTGCGTCTGTTCCTGAAGCTCGTTGCGCAGTTGGAACGCTACGAGCAGATTGAGCCGTTGCCTGATGTTGATTTCAACGTCCGTGCCGGTAACACGCTCGTTGGTTTTGCTTCACTTGAGGAAGTGAAAAATGCGCTGAGCGCCGACCTGATAAAACAGTTGTCCCTTCCTCAGATAGAAGAGCGCGCCGAAATCGCCGACCGCGCCTTTCGTAAGTTCCGTGAAATGCAGACCGAGCACGGCATGGACGCCAGCGAGTTCGCCGTCACCAAGGTGGAATTACGGAAACGACTTGACGACCTGCGCAACGAGTTAGACCTGTATTTGGCGGGTGATTACGGGGTCAAGGTGAAAAGTAAACGAGCGTATAAAAAATGGCGTGACAGCCATCAGCCGTTTCACTGGTTCGTTGAGTTTTACGGGATTATGCACGGCGGTGGGTTCGACGTGATTATAGGTAATCCGCCGTATGTCGAGTACAGAAAAGTGAAGGAGTCCTATAGAGTACTAGGCTTTTACACTAAACGGACTGCCAACCTCTATTCTTTCACAGCCGAACAATCCGAGAGATTACTTTGTGCAAAAGGACGTGTCGGCCTAATCATTCCCGTATCTTTTGCTTCCTCAGATTTATTTGAACCACTTCGACAATTATTTTGGGAGACAAATCGGCCTTTGTGGCTTTCCCATTTCTCCAATAGGCCGGGGCAGCTCTTCTCTGGCGCACAGAATAGATTAACAATTCTCCTTGCGGGAGAAAAAGGATCACAAATAGCTTTTTCAACGAGATATCATCGTTGGGACGAAAAACGTGGGGAGCGTTCGTCCCTCTTTCAGACTCTTCAGTACATTGGCCTCGGGGACCCAACCCGATTACTTCATGGACTTTTTTGTAAGAGTGGATCGAAAGAATCAGTCTCAGCTCTAGGAAAAATCGATGTTGATACGACGATCCGTGAGCATTTATCAAAATCGGGATCAGCCTCTGTTCACTGGGTCCGTGTTCCTGGCTACTTTTGTCAGTTCTTTCTGAAGCCACCACTGGTACGAACAGAGGACGGGGGCCAAGTAAGGGTCAGAGGAGAAGTCAAAACCATCTACACAGCAGATGAGGGACTGCGGCACGTAATCCACGCTCTTCTGAATAGCTCCACCTATTATCTTTATTTTAGCGCCTATTCCGACGGTCGGCATATAAATCCAGCTGATGTTTACGATTATCCATTCAAGTTCAGCTCATTCTGCGCAAATACGGCTGCACAACTGGAGAGATTATCAGAACGGCTCCAAGATGCGATGATGAAACATACAAGCCACTGGCGAAAAAGTGGTTTATTAATTGATTCAGTGGATTCTAAACCCTGCAAGCCAATTATCGACGAAATCGATCACGTGCTTGCCGAACACTACGGTTTCACTGACGAAGAACTGGACTTCATCATCAACTACGACATCAAGTATCGTATGGGACGGGAAGCAACGGAAGGAGAGGTGTGAGAGCTAATGAAACTACACGTCGATGAGGAAGCCGACGCGCTCTACCTGCGCCTCGACGCCTCCGCTATCGTCGAGTCCGAAGAGGTCTCGCCGGGAGTGATGCTTGATTACAACGAATCGAACGAAGTGGTAGGCGTGGAAATGCTCCATCTCTCAAAACGTTCCGCCAGCCTGAATCTTTCTACCCTGGAATTAACCGTCCAGAAGATGTGAACGATTGAAAACCAGACGCTATGAATCGGGGACGCCTGACACGCCGGCAGCGTTGCGACGTTGTACTGACGCGGGGGGCGCATCTTCGGTCACATTAAAGGGCGACCTCGGCATACTCGATAAAAGGCTGATTGGATTCTTCTGCTCGGTGCGTTGTCCGGGCGACGTCATACTCAAGACCTACGATCTCGCGCGGGTGCTGCGCGAAACCGACGTGACGATGGTCGGCGGGTTCCAGTCTCCTATGGAGAAGGAGTTCCTGGACCTGCTGCTGCGGGGTTCGGTGTCCATCGTTGTCTGTCCGGCGCGTGGGCTTGGCAGCCTGCGGATTCCAAAGAGCTGGAAGAAACCGCTGGACGAAGGCCGCTTGCTGCTCCTGTCCTTTTTTGACGATAATATCTGTCGCCCCACCGCAAATATCGCCACCAAGCGTAACGCTTATGTCGCCGCTCTTGCCGACCGTCTTCTCATCGCTCATGCCGAACAGAGCGGCAAAATCGAGACATTATGCAAGGAAGCGCTTACTGAGGGGAAGCGGGTGTTTGCCCTGGATTCGCCGGATAATGCGCACTTGGTTGAACTTGATATTACACCGGTCCTGGCTGAGGACTCCTCACCGTTGATATCGAAGGGAAGCGTCCCTTCTTGTTGATTCTACTCAAGGACATCGGACGTGCCCTCTACCCACTCCATCGCTTCGGTTTCTCGTTCGATATCTGCCGCCATCCGACGGTAGCCCTCCTGAATATCGCCATATATGACGTAGGGCCTGACTAATGACTCGATAAACCGGCTGATCTTACGTCTCCCTACGACTTGGTACAGACCTGCGTATACGTCTTCGTCTATGGTGATTGTCAGCTTCTTTTGCATACCCACTCCTGACACGTGTACTCCACGTACATTACCACAAGGAATTTCTGTCGTCTGTCGTCCACCCGGCATGAGGGCTCGGCACCCTGTAGATTCCAGAAGGCTGGAAGAACCCGTCCACCGACACGCTCTCACCTTGTTTCCACCTCCCCGGCTGTGTACATTCCTAGGCCATGTATCCGTTTGACCATCCGGCTGTGGACCGGCTGATTCGTCTGGCGCTGGAAGAGGACATTGGTCGGGGCGATGCGACCACACGAGCGACTATTCCCGCTGCCCAGGCTGCGCGTGGAAAAATTACGGCCAAGGCCGACGTTGTGCTGGCAGGACTGCCAATAATTGCACTGGTTTTAGCGCAGACGGATAAAACGGCTGGAGTGCGCTTGCTCGGCCAAGAGGGGCGTCAGGTTCCGGTCGGGACGGTTGTTGCCGAGGTGTGGGGACAGGCCGCCGGCCTGCTCACGGTGGAACGAACCTTGCTCAATCTCTTGCAGCATCTCTCCGGGGTGGCAACCCTGACGCGAAAATTTGTTGAGGCCGTGGCCGGAACACAATGCACAATTATTGATACCCGAAAAACTCTGCCCGGCCTGCGCTTGCTGGATAAATATGCGGTTGTCCAGGGTGGGGGAAGAAATCACCGGCTTGGGCTTGATGATGGGGTGTTGATCAAAGACAATCACATTGCTGTCTGTGGTGGGGTGGGTGCTGCCGTACGGCAGGCGCGTAGTCAGGCGTCAATGTGGTTGCGCATCGAAGTTGAGTGTACAACCGTGGCTGAGGTCGAAGAGGCCCTCGACGCCCAGGCCGACATCATCCTGCTGGATAATATGACAACCGGTCAGATGAACGAAGCCGTGCGGCTGATACATGGGCGGGCCCTGGTTGAAGCCTCGGGCAATATGTCTCTTGAGCGGGTTCGTGAAGTGGCTGAAACAGGGGTGGATTTTATCTCGGTTGGTGTCCTGACGCATTCAACTCCTGCCGCAGACCTCAGTATGTCTGTGACGTGTGAGTCGGAGTCATACTGAGCGCTATCCTATGGATGACCTTCCTGACCACGGCTTTGAGACTGCCTTGTTGTCTCAGTTATCCCAGCCGGCGACGCGTGTGCTTGGTCGCCGGCTTCATTTTTTTGACAGCATTGATTCCACCAATGTGTCTGCTGCCGGACTGGCACGAGAGGGTGTCGCCGAGGGAACGGTTGTGATCGCCGATGCGCAAACCGGTGGCAAAGGCCGATTAGGACGGAGTTGGGTTTCGCCTCCTGGGGTGAATCTCTATCTGTCAGTTATTCTCCGCCCCCGGAAATCTGTCTCATCCGCGCCGCAATTAAGCTTGCTGGCCGCTGTGGCAGTGGCTGAAGCCATCGTCCACCAGACTCAGTTGGTTCCATCCATAAAATGGCCCAACGATGTCCTTGTCTCAGGAAAAAAGGTGTGCGGCATCCTGACCGAAATGCAGGCGAAAGGTCGGCAGCTCAGGTCCGTTGTTGTCGGTATCGGTGTCAATATCAATGCTCCGCTGACGTCATTTCCTGAGGAGTTGCAGGATAAGGCTTCTTCGCTCTTCCTAATGCGCGGAGAGCCGGTTGACCGGGCTGCGTTTACTGCGAATCTGTTGACCCATCTTGAGAAATTGTACGTTCTGTGGCTAGAAGAGGGGTTCCCGGTAGTGGGTGCAGCCTGGGAAGGCTATGCGCCTGAGCTGCTGGGGAAACCGATCTCGGTGACAGCGCCTGAGGGGACAATCGCAGGGACGGCCCTTGGCCTTGACCGGGATGGCGCGCTCCTGGTTCAAACACAAGGCCCGGAAGGCAACCTGGCAGGGCAAGGGGAGCAGCCCCACCGCGTCCGTCGTATTCTGGCCGGAGATGTGACCGTGGTTGATGGATATCGAAAGACTGACACAGTGAACTGATTGAGCTGATTGAAGTGACCCCCCATGATACTCGCCGTTGATGTGGGCAATACGCATACGGTAGCTGGTCTCTATAACATGGAAGACCTCGCCTATCATTGGCGCTTTGTGACTGAGGCTGAGCGAACGGCAGACGAGTATGGGGTATTGCTGCAAAGCTTCTTTACGGCCCGTGCACTCAGCCTTTCGTGTGTGGCTGGCATTATTGTGTCGAGTGTTGTGCCGGAAATGGTGAAAACGCTCGAAGAACTTTCCCGAAAGTATTTTCAGCTCACCCCGCTCTTCGTCGGCCCTGGCATCAAGACCGGCATGCCGATTCTGTATGATAATCCCCGAGAGGTTGGGGCCGACCGTATCGTGAATGCGGTTGCGGCCTATGAACGCTACCGGGCCGCCACGATTATTGTCGATTTTGGGACAGCAACAACCTTCGACTACGTGACGCAAGCCGGAGAATACCTGGGCGGGGCTATTGTTCCGGGCGTGGGGATTTCCCTGGATGCCTTATTCCACAAAACGGCTAAACTCTACCGGGTGGAGCTGGTGAAGCCCCCTAAGGTCGTCGGCCGCAATACGGTCAACGCCATCCAATCAGGCATCTATTATGGCTATACATCTCTGGTTGATGGGATGGTGCAACGCATTCAACTCGAAAATGGCGGGCAGGCCCGAGTGATCGCGACGGGTGGATTTGCCCAGCTGATCGCGGCAGAATCAAGAACCATTGAGGAGGTCGATGAGTTCGTGACCCTGGAGGGGCTGCGAATTCTGTATGAACGAAATCATTAAGAGCGTATATGCAACACGAGAGCGATTGCGACGTAACGCAACGCAGTCACTCGGATTGCGCGACGCGTCCAAGAAGGAGGGACATATGGCCGCTGATGATATGCATCGCATCCGAACCGTTGGGCTGCTGGCTGAAGGGAGCGCCGGGAAGACGACCTTAGGGGAGGCGCTCTTGTACGCTGCGGGCGAGACAACCCGCCAGGGGCGTGTGGAGGATGAAAGCTCGGTACTCGACTTTGAGCCTGAGGAAATGCGCCGGAAAGCGACCCTGTCAACGGCTTTTCATACGCTGAGCTGGAAGAAGCACGACATTTGTTTAATCGACCCGCCTGGATATGGGAACTTTTTGCCGGACACCCGCTATGCCATGGAGGCGATGGGTGGAGCCATATTCATCGCAGGTCCGATTGGTCATCTCAAGGTCGAGAGTGAACGGATGTGGAATTGGGCCAGGGATATGAATCTGCCTCGCATCGTCTGTCTGTCCCGGATGGACCGGGAGGAGGGAGAATTCGGCGCGGCTCTCGATGCCCTGAATAGTGCTCTTGAGACAACCCTGACCCCGATTCAAATTCCGATTGGCTCTCAGGCCGACTTTCGGGGCGTGGTTGATCTGCTGTCCATGCAAGCCCTGATGTTTCAAGGTGATAAGGGCGAAGTCAGTACAGAGGCCATTCCCGGTGATCTTCAAGCCCAGGCGGATGAATATCGTGAAAAATTAATTGAGGCGGTTGCAGAAACAAACGATGACTTTCTGACACGTTACCTTGAGGGCGAGGAGTTGAGTGCGGACGACATTACGCACGCGTTAGCTGAAGGTGTGGCTGCCGCCCGGATTTTCCCTGTGCTGTGTATCTCGGGGAGCCGGACTTTGGGCATCCAGCCCGTGTTGAACGCAATGGTTGACCTGCTTCCGTCGCCAGCCTCACGTCCCAGCGTGACCTGTACCAATCCGAAAAACCAGGAAGAAGTTGAGCGCAGCCCTGATCCGACCGCACCTTTTACCGCCCGTGTGTTCAAGACGGTTGACTCGCAGGCCGGCAAGCTGGCTCTCTTCTGTGTTCTGTCTGGAAAAGTGGAGAGCGACTCGGTCGTATATAATGCGACCCGTGATGCCAAAGAACGTATTGGCCAGTTGTTTCATCTCAAAGGAAAAAAGCAGGAACCTGTGGCCACGGCATTGCCGGGCGATATCATCGGGGTGGCCAAGCTCAAAGAGACGCATACCGGCGATACGCTGTGCGACGAAAAGGAGCCTGCTCTTCTGCCCCCCTTGGTAGAATTCAATCCAGCGATCTCGTTCGCCCTGGTGCTCAAGTCTCGCGGCGATGAAGAAAAAATCATGGCCTCATTGGACCGACTCAATGAGGAAGACCCCGCCCTCAGAGTGGACCGGGACCAACAGTCCAACGAGATCCTTATTTCCGGGGCCGGCCAACTCCATATTGAAGTGGTCGTAGAAAAACTGAAGCGGAAATACGGAGTTGAAGTTGAGCTGAAAGCGCCCAAGGTTCCGTATCGCGAAACCGTTACCAGCAAAACCGAGGTCCAGGGACGCTTGAAGAAACAATCGGGCGGGCGAGGCCAGTTTGGCGACACCTGGCTGCGTGTTGGGCCTCTGGCGCGTGGTGCAGGCTTTGAATTCACCAACGCAATAAAAGGCGGCGCGATTCCTCGTCAGTATATTCCGTCAGTTGAGAAAGGTGTGGTCAACGCCTTAGGCAAAGGATTCTTGGCTGGTTATCCCATAGTGGATGTCCAGGTAGCGCTCTATGACGGCTCCTACCACGATGTGGACTCCTCTGACATGGCGTTTCAGATTGCCGGGTCTATTGGGATTCAAAATGCGCTGGAAAAGGCCAAGCCGGTGCTGCTGGAGCCTATTATGAACCTCGATATCACTGTTCCAGAGGAGTATATGGGTGACATCAGTGGAGACATCAATCGGCGACGTGGCAGGCTGATGAGTGTAGATGTCAAGGGGAATAACCAGATCATCAAGGCTTCCGTTCCAATGGCTGAGATATTGACCTATGCACCTGATTTACGTTCGATGACAAGTGGCCGAGGAACATTTGAGGCAGGCTTTTCGCACTACGAAGAAGTTCCTCATCATTTGACTGAAAAAATCGTTCAAGAGAGCAAGCAGGCCAAGGAAGAAGCCCATAATTAAGCGTAGGCAAGCGCCTGGGGAGAGGCCCTGCCTCTCTTCACGGCATGGGATGAGACGTTGACAACCTCACTCGGGCTGTACTAGAGTTCTCTTTCTCTTTTATTTTGTAGGAGGGCTGCGTATGGATGTCAAAGAAGAAGAGCTGATCCGTTCCCTACTCGATACCGACCCTGAACTGCGCCAACACTACGAGGAGCACTCCCAGCTTAAACAGCGCCTCCAAGAACTCAGAGGAAAACCCTTCCTGACTGAAGAAGAAGAGGTTGAAGAGAAAACGATTCAAAAACAAAAACTTGCGGGCAAAGATCGTATAATGGAAATCCTTGCACGCCACAAACAACAAGCGGCATAACTGAGAGCTGCTTCGTTCACTGTTCCGATCTCTCGGGCGAGCTTCAACCCCTCCATAGTGCCGGGTCGTCGCCCGGCCAAACGTCTCCTTACTCAGAAGCTCGTTGAACGACAAGACCTATGCGTCATACAATTTCTATTTTGGTCGAGAACGAATTCGGGGTGCTCGCTCGGGTCGCGGGGCTCTTTAGCGGCCGTGGCTTTAACATTGACAGTCTTACCGTGGCAAAGACCCTGGACTCATCATTGTCTCGTATCACACTCGTTACAGAAGGCGATGATCGGATTGTCGAGCAGATTACGAAGCAGCTCAATAAGCTGATCTGTGTCATCAAAGTCAGTGACTTCCAGGATACGCCCCACGTCGAGCGCGAAATGGCACTCATTAAGGTTGCGGCAGACGAGCGCACGCGCGGCGAAATCCTGAATATCATCAATATTTTTCGGGCTCAGGTGATCGACGCCGGACCGCGCTCCTTTGTGATTGAAGTGACTGGCGATGAGGGGAAGATCACTGCCATCCTCGATTTACTCAAACCGCTCGGTGTGAAGGAGATCGTGCGAACCGGAAAGGTCGCCGTTCAGCGTGGGCTCCAGACGCTGTCCGCGATGACTGCAGACAAGACGCTTGAGCTCAGGAGGAAAGTACAAAAGGAGAAAGTGGCATGAGCATGAATATTTATTATGACAACGACGCAGACTTGGCTCTGCTTAAGGGAAAGAAAATTGTCATCGTCGGATACGGCAGTCAGGGCCACGCCCACGCCCTCAATCTGCGGGACACTGGTATGGATGTCCGGATTGGGCTGCGCACAGACAGCGGCTCCTGGAAAAAGGCCGAGGAGGCCGGTTTTGAGGTACAAGAGGTTGGAGCGGCTTCAGCTGACGCCGATATCATCATGATCCTGACGCCCGACGAGGTCGCCGGCGAGATGTATGCGTCTGATATTCAAGCCGGTCTCAAAGCGGGGAAATACCTGGCGTGTGCGCATGGCTTCAATATCCACTTTAAGAAGATTGTTCCGCCTGAAGAGGTGAACGTCTTCATGGTTGCCCCCAAAGGTCCCGGCCATCTTGTCCGGAGTGAATTTGAGAAGGGCCGTGGTGTCCCCTGCCTGATCGCGATTGCACAAGACCCATCCGGAGATACCAAGTCGGTGTCCATGGCCTATGCGTCGGCCATCGGCGGGGGGCGCGCTGCGATTTTAGAGACCTCGTTCAAAGAAGAGACCGAGACCGATCTGTTCGGGGAACAGACCGTCCTGTGCGGTGGGGTGACCGAACTCATGCGGGCTGGTTTTGAGACATTGGTTGATGCTGGCTATGCGCCGGAGATGGCCTATTTTGAGTGTCTGCACGAAATGAAGCTCATTGTGGATCTCATTTATGAAGGTGGGATCACGAATATGCGCTACTCTATCAGCAATACCGCGGAGTTTGGGGATATGACACGTGGGAAACGAGTCATTGGGGACGAAACCCGTGAAGCCATGAAGGGCATATTGGCCGATATTCAGTCCGGGAAGTTTGCGGATGAGTGGATCAATGAGTACCGTTCCGGCTTGCCTCGCTTCAATGCCCTGCGCAAAGAGGGGGCGAATCATGCTGCTGAAATTGTTGGTGACAATCTGCGCGGCATGATGCCGTGGCTCCAGCAAGACCGGCTGGTCGATAAGACGAAAAATTAAAGTACCTTTCGTGTGAGCAGGGGAGCCTCGTCTCCTCTGCTGCTCCTGGGAACTATGCATTTTGCTCGTGAAGGATGGCCGTGGATTACCGGGCTGGGAGTGTTCTCTTTCGCGCTTGGACTCCTCGAACTTCAACCTCTGGGTTGGGTCGCGCTGGGGCTGACCCTGTTGGTAGCCTTCTTCTTTCGTGACCCGGACCGTGATGTCCCGAACGATGCGAGTGTGATTCTCTCTCCCGCTGATGGGCGTGTGGTAACGGTTGAGCCGCTTGCGCACGGAAAATACACCTCGGAGCAGCCCTCCTCTCGAATCGGTATTTTCTTGTCTCCGCTGAACGTGCATGTCAATCGCGCGCCGGTCGCCGGTCAGGTCACCCAGGTACAGCATCAGCCTGGCAAATTTCGTGCGGCGTTTGCCGCTGATGCCGCAGAAGTCAATGAGCAGAATGCGGTCAGTATTCAGGATGCACACGGGCGTCGGGTTGTCCTGGTACAGATTGCCGGCATGCTGGCCCGGCGTATTGTCTGTCGTCTCACACGCGGCGATCAGGTTCAACAAGGCGACCGGTATGGCATGATCATGTTGGGCTCCCGGGTTGATGTGTATTGTCCGGCAGAGGCACAGTTGAAAATAGCAGTTGGACAACGAGTCAAGGCCGGAGAGACAGTGATCGGCGAATACCGTTTCTGAGATGTAACTGGGAGTTTTCCTGTGACTATGCAGACCCGCGAAAAAGTCCGACGGCTGCCAACCCGCAAAAAAATGCGTCCGCCCCTGCGCAAGGGCGTGTACCTGCTGCCTAATCTTTTTACGACGGGCGGACTGTTTTGCGGCTTTTACGCCAGCGTTGCAACCTTGCAGGGGGATTTCCGGGTTGCGGCAACCGCGATCCTGATCGCGCTGATCTTTGATACCCTTGATGGCCGTATTGCCCGTATGACAAAAACCTCCAGCCACTTTGGCGCAGAATACGACTCTCTGTCCGACCTCGTGGCTTTTGGTGTTGCCCCTGGTTTGTTGGCCTACCGCTGGGCATTGGAGCCGTGGGGCGCGTGGGGTTGGTTGGCGGCGGCATTATATGTTGTATGTGGTGCCCTTCGTCTGGCTCGCTTTAATGTACAAATTGGAGTGGTGGATAAGGAGAGTTTTGTTGGTCTGCCGATCCCGGCCGCGGCGACCGTCATCGCTACGACTATTTGGATGTATTATTACCTTGGTGGTGCAGGCGCGACGAGTAAGCACGTGACCCTCCTCCTGCTGGTGTATGTTCTGGCCGGCCTGATGATCAGTACGATTCGTTATGCGAGCTTTAAAGATCTGAATCTACGCGACCGTCAACCGTTTGGTCTCCTGGTTGTGGGTATCATTCTTTTACAACTCACCATCGCCGAGCCACAGATCATGTTGTTCGCTATTACAGGGGTCTATGCCTTGTCCGGCCCGGTCGGCATGGTGTTTCGTCTGCGGAAGAATCATCGCTCAGAGGAAACCGCACCTGACGTTGCCCGTATCCAACCGCAACAGATACATGAACACTCCAGTCCGCAGTCACCTTCACTTGACCCTTCACTTGACCCTTCACTTGACAAGGAGAAAAAGGGTTCGGTATAACAAGAGACACATGACCAACCTAACGACGCTTGAGACTTTAGGTCTCCTACTTGACCTCCTGCTTAGCATCCCGCCTGAGGGAGCCGAGGGAGGTGTGTAGGTCACACCAGACTCTTGGAGGCCACGGGCGGAATATCTGATCCGTGGCTTCTTGTTATAGAGGGCTGCGGGTATACCCGCAGCCCTTTTTCTTTATCGGGACAGCACTGAGGAGGACGCTATGGAACGCGAAGTTGTAAAGATTTTTGATACCACGTTGCGCGATGGCGAGCAGTCGCCTGGCGCGACTATGAACATTGAAGAAAAGGTCATGGTCGCCGGACAGCTCGAAAAGCTCAATGTGGATGTGATTGAGGCTGGCTTTGCCGCGTCGTCGGAGGGGGACTTTGAATCGGTCCGGCGCGTTGCCGCCCTCGTCTCAACTCCCATTGTCCTGAGTTTAGCGCGCACCAAGGAGGACGACATTCGGCGTGCCATTCAGGCAGTCGAGCCGGCCAAGAACCCTGGAGTGCATATTTTCATCGCGACCTCCGACATCCATCTCAAACATAAACTCATGATGAGCCGGCAGGAGTGTATCGACGCCGCGGTCTGGGCGGTGGAATATGCGAAAAAACATCTCGACTATATCGAGTTTTCGGCTGAAGACGCCTCCCGCACGGATCGCGACTTTCTGGTCCAGATTTTCAGCGAAGTCATTCAGGCCGGCGCAGTGACCATTAATGTCCCAGATACCACTGGCTATGCGATCCCCCGTCAGTTTGGTGCCCTGTTTCAGTATCTGCAGGAAAAGGTTCCCGGCGGAAGAGACGTCACGTGGAGTGCCCACTGTCATAACGATTTAGGCCTGGCCGTCGCCAACTCCTTGGCCGCTATTGAAAACGGCGCCCGCCAGGTGGAGTGTACGATTAACGGCATAGGTGAACGCGCGGGTAATACGTCCATGGAAGAAGTGGTCATGGCGCTCAGAACGCGAGAGGATGTGTTCGCCAATATCAAAACACATGTGGTGACTGAGCAGATTTACCCCTCCAGTCAACTCCTGTCCCAAATTACCGGCATTATTGTCCCCATCAATAAGCCGGTTGTCGGTGATAATGCCTTTGCCCACGAGGCGGGCATTCATCAGGACGGCGTGCTGAAATACAAGCTGACCTATGAGATCATGCAGCCTCAGACGATAGGCTTGGACAGCAACAGGCTTGTCTTAGGGAAACACTCGGGGCGTCACGCCTTTATTGAGCGGCTCAAATTCCTGGGCATTGATTATACGGGGACGGATATGAACAAGGCCTTCGTGCGCTTTAAGGCCTTGGCCGACAAGAAAAAGAACGTATACGACGAAGACCTGATTGCGATTGTGATGGAAGAAACGGCCCGTATCCCTGAGAAGTACGAGCTCCTGTATATGAATGTGACTTCATCCAGCGTGGCGATTCCGCATGCGACCGTCAAGATGAGAGTGAACGGAGAAGAGCTGATCGAAAACGCCTCTGGCGATGGTATGGTTGACGCCTGCTACAAGGCGATTGCCCAAATTGCCGAAATGGACGTGAAGTTGGAGCGCTACTCGGTAAAATCCATCACCGGTGGAACCGATGCCCAGGGCGAGGTCTCGTGTCTCCTGCGCAAAAACGGAGCCTCCGTGAACGGCCAGGGCTCTCACACCGATATTATTATGGCCAGCGCCTTGGCCTTCACCAACGCGCTCAATAAATTTGCTCAGATAGACCGCTATGGAGACCGGTCCGGCGCCCATCGCGAAGGGCCATAAGTCTCATCCGAGTGACGCCAGGCAGGTGAGCAAAGAGGGGTGGCCATACGGTCGTCCCGTGTGCTTGTGCTGCGGTTCGTGATGGACTTGACCGACGAAAAGGAGAAAGAATGGCGCATAATATTGCAGTGTTTGGCGGTGACGGCATTGGTCCCGAAGTGATGGCTGAGGCGACGGAAGTCCTCAAGATTGTCGGGCCGCGATTTGGCATTGACTTTTCTTTTGAGTCGGCTTTGGCTGGCGGCTGCTCTATTGATGAACACGGCGTGGCCCTGACGGACTCGGCTCTGCGGGTAGCCAAAGAAAGCGAGGCGGTCCTGCTCGGTGCCGTCGGCGGGCCGAAATGGGACGACCCGCAAGCCACGGTCCGACCCGAACAAGCCATTCTCGGGCTACGCAAAGAGCTTGGACTCTTCGCGAACTTACGGCCGGTCCAAGTCAACCGCCATCTGCTGCACGCCTCAACGTTGAAACCCGAGGTGTTGGAAGGTGTCGATCTCATGATCGTCCGAGAGCTTACCGGGGGCGTTTATTACGGCAAGCCGAGTGAGCGCCGCATGGGAGCCTCTGGCCGAGAAGCGGTGGACACTATTTTTTATACCGAAGGAGAAGTCGAACGCTTGATGCGAGCGTCGTTTGAACTCGCGCGCAAACGGCGCAAGAAGCTCACGTCGGTCGATAAGGCCAACATCATGGCGTCCTCACGCATGTGGCGCGAAGTTGCGCATGAGGTTGCGCAGGATTACCCCGATGTCGAGTACGAAGACGTGTTGGTCGATGCCATGTCGATGCATCTGATTCGACGCCCCGCTGACTTTGACGTCATTGCCGCAGAAAATATGTTTGGAGATATCTTAACGGATGAAGCCTCAATGCTGGCCGGTTCTATGGGCCTGCTGCCGTCTGCGTCGCTTGGCGAGGGCAGCCGCGGTCTCTTTGAGCCCATTCATGGCACGGCACCGGATATCGCGGGTCAGGATAAGGCCAACCCGCTGGCCATGATTCTGTCCACTGCGCTCATGCTGCGCCTCTCTTTTGGCCAAGACGAGGCCGCCCTGGCGATTGAAGATGCGGTTGATCAAGTGCTGGGCAGCGGCTACCGCACGCCGGATATTGCCCAGCCCGAATGCCGGGTGGTTGGCTGTCAGAAAATGGGCCGGCTTGTGCGAGAAAAGCTGGGCGGGGAAAGCTGAAAGAGGACGGCTATCCAGTGCCACGCTTGAGCAGGTCGTACCAATAAAACGCCACGACGACCAAGGCGTGGGTAATACGTTCTTGGCGAACGAGTTCGGGAAGCTCGCTCGCGTGGACTAAGAGTACTTCGGTTTCCTCGGTGGTGTCGAAGCTGGTCTCAAAGCGTTTTTCGACGTTGCGGGCCAAAAAACTGTGACAGCGATTGCCCTGAATGGCCGGATTGGGATGAATCGCTCCCAGCGGAATAATATCCTCCGAGTCATAGCCGGTCTCTTCTTGCATCTCCCGCCGGGCGGCGTGCAGCGCTGAGGGGTCTTCCCGGTCTACCATGCCGCCCGGAATTTCGAGCGTAAAGTCTTCCGTCCCGTGTCGATATTGCCGGATCAGCACAACCTGGTCGTCTGCCGTCACGGGGATGATATTGACCCAGTCGCCGCTGTCGAGCACGAAGAAGTCATGCTCTTTGTTTGTCCGGGGCGAACGGGAGCGGTTCTTTTGCAGCGAAAAGATGCGACACGAATAGACGGTTTCAGAGTCGAGCCGCTGCCAGGGCTTAATCTTGCCAGAGTGTATTTTATTTGAGGGCGAGTCGGACATAACGCCACACTAAAACAGCCGCCGGTATTCAATAGCCGGGCAGCGGTCCATGACCACGGTCAGCCCGGCCGCCTGCGCCCGCTGTGCCGCAACAGGGTCAATGACGCCTAATTGCAGCCACAGTATGGACGCGTCTAGGGCTATCGCCTCCTCAGCGATCAGGCCGACAAACTGCGAGCGCCGGAACACGTCAACCATCTCTATGTGAGTCGGCACAGCGCGCAGGCTCGGAAAACATTGCTCGCCCAGCACCTCCCGGCAGTGAGGATTCACCGGGATAATGGTATGGCCCCTGGCCTTGAGCAGGGCTGCGATTTGATGGCTGTCACGACTCGGGTCAGGCGAACAGCCGACAACGGCAATCGTCCGCGGGGTTGCCAGAATATCCCGGATCGTGGTGTCGTCCGGATTGGTAAAGCCGGCCCCTGATAACGGCTGCGACATGCTGGTCACGCGGCCCGCTGCAAGAGGTCGTCAAACGAATGTTCAAGGCAACGTTTGATTTCGACCATGCGTGCTCGAAAGGCCTCTTCGCCCTGCATGGCCGGGTCGTCAATATCTCCCTGCTCGCCAGCGAACTCCTTGAGCGTAAAGGCCGCTTTTCCGTCTGCCTCGGGATAGGCGTCGAGCATGGATTTCTGCTCGTTCGTCATCGTCAGGATGAGGTCGGCGTTGGCAATCAGCTCCCGATGCCGTTTGAGGTCGGTTGAAACAAACTCGTCTCGTTTAATCTGAATCCCGTGCTCCTGCAAGATGAAATAGGCGTCCAGGGAGGCGATCATGCCGTCTCTGGCGTAAATGGCTATGCCACCGGAGCGCACCTCAATATGCCGGACAGCGCGGTCCACCAACATCTTTTCCAAGAGGACGTGGGCCATCACGCTGCGGCTGGTATTCGCGTGACACACAATCAGAATATTATAGGCAGATGGCTGGCTCACAAAAATGTCCGGGTTCTGAACGTCCTAGGGTACAAAGAGAGACGGACCAGAAGGGCAGGGACGGCCCTCCTCTTCTGGTACCGACTGTCTGAGGTCAGCGACTCAGTCCTGTTTGAGGGACTTGAAAATTGATCCCAGGTCTTCTTTGGCGGTGTTGCCCTTGGCCAGTTCGACCTTGAGCTGCTCACCGAGCTCGGCTGCGTCCCACCTGCCTTTTTTCTTGACGGTTCCGACGGAATGCCAGCCCTGCATCAGCCACACACACCCGCCACCAACCCGAAACACCTCGCCGTGGACATCTGCCGCATCTTCACTCGCCAGCCAGGCGACCAACGGCGCAATATGGCCGGGATCAAAATAGTCATGCGCGCCTTCTTCTTCCGGCCCGGCCATCAAGCCGGCGGTTTGGGGCGTCGCGTCCACGGTCATCCGCGTGCGCGCCAGCGGGGCGATGGCATTGCCGGTGACCCCATATTTCTGCATCTCGCGGTCAACGATGATGGCCATGGTGGCCAGCGCCGCTTTTGCCGGACCGTAGTTGGGTTGGCCAGGGCTCCCAAGCAGACCGGCGTCCGAAGAGGTGTTAATCACGCGGCCATTCAAAAGATTGCCCTGTTTATGCTGCTCGCGCCAGTACTCACAGGCGTGGCGGGCACAGTTGAAAGACCCTTTCAGGTGGACGTTCAGGACCGCGTCCCACTCGTCTTCAGACATATTGAAGATCATTCGGTCACGCAGGATACCGGCGTTGTTGACGAGAATGTTGAGCTTGCCAAAGGAATCGAGCGCACATTCGACAATACGTTTGGCACCCGCGAAGTCGGTGACGCTCTCAAAATTCGCCACCGCTTCCCCACCCGCGGCCTTGATTTCATCGACCACCAGTTGGGCGGGGCTGTCATCCGAGCCGGTACCATCGAAACTACCACCAAGGTCGTTGACCACAACTTTGGCTCCATTTTTTGCGAGGAGCAGGGCTTCTTCGCGTCCAATTCCACGTCCGGCTCCTGTGACAACAGCAACTCTTCCATCAAGCAGCATAGGTTCTTCTCCTTAGTCTGGCGGGCTCAATTTTTTCAGTAAACCAGAGCGTTTACGCCACTCTTGTCTGCCTGAGACGCCTGGCTTTGTCAAGGAGTTGATGAGTCCGACAAAAGAAAAAAGCCCCGGAAGACTCCCATCCTCCAGGGCTGTGTGGACAACGCTGAATCTGCTGACTTATGCGTCGTAATACAGCGCGAATTCGTAGGGATGGGGCCGCAGGCGGAGTTCGTCAATTTCCTGTGTCCGTTTGTATTCGATCCACGTCTCTATCACATCTGGGGTAAAGACATCGCCCTTCAATAAGAAATCGAAGTCTTTTTCTAATGCGTCCAACGCCTCCGGCAGTGAGCCTGGCACAGAGGGGACATTGGTGAGCTCTTCGGGTGTGAGAGCATAGATGTCTTTATCAAGCGGATCACCTGGGTTCAGTTTACGCTCAACACCGTCGAGACCAGCCATGAGCATGGCCGAAAAGGCGAGATAGCCATTACTGGTTGCATCTGGGAAGCGGACCTCAATGCGCTTCGCCTTCGGGCTCATGGAATACATTGGAATACGAACCGCTGCGGAACGGTTGCGGGAAGAGTAGGCCAGATTGACCGGTGCTTCAAATCCCGGCACCAGGCGGCGATAGGAATTTGCCGTGGGAGCGGCAAAAGCACAAATGGCCGGAGCGTGGACCAAGATGCCGGCAATATAGTGCATGGCAAGTTCGCTCATGCCGCCATACCCATCACCGGCGAAGAGCGGGTTGCCGTCCTTCCAAATCGACTGGTGGGTATGCATACCCGAGCCATTGTCGCCAAAGATTGGCTTGGGCATAAAAGTCGCGGTTTTCCCATGCCTTTTGGCCACGTTCTTCACAATATATTTGTACCATTGCAGCGCATCTGCCATTTGGACCAGGGGGAGGAATCGCAGGTCGATCTCCGCCTGGCCAGCGGTGGCCACCTCGTGGTGGTGCTTTTCAACCCGAATCCCAACCTGCTCCATGATCTGAACCATCTCAGTTCGGATGTCCTGATACGAGTCGAGTGGTGGCACAGGGAAGTAGCCTTCTTTGTGACGGGGCTTATAGCCAAGGTTCGGACTTTCTTCCCGACCGGAGTTCCAGACGCCTTCAACGGAATTGATGTGATAATAGCCTTCATACGCATTCTGGTCGAAGCGGACTTCGTCAAGAATGAAAAATTCCGGCTCAGGACCGAAATACGCGACTTCGCCGAACCCGCCGGACTGGACGTAGGCTTCAGCCTTCTTGGCGATGCAGCGTGGGTCGCGCGAGTAAGGCTCACGAGTGATCGGGTCCACAATATCGCCCAGTAAGCTCAGAGTTGGCTTTTCACAAAACGGATCCATGACTGCCGTGCTGGGGTCGGGTATGACCAGCATGTCCGAGGCGTTAATCGGCTGCCAGCCACGAATCGAGGATCCGTCGAAGCCAGACCCGTCCTCGAAAAGGTCTGTGTCATATTCACTGATCGGTATGGTGAAATGTTGCCAGGTGCCGATCAAGTCCATGAACTTTAAGTCGACTAACTCAGCGCCCTTTTCCTTTGCCAGAGCGATAGCTTCTTGTGGTGTCATAGTGACCCTTTCCTCCTTAACGCTAGCAATTACGTGCTGTACACTCGTGTCGCGGTACGCCTTACAGCGCGTCTTCTCCGCGTTCACCTGTCCGTATACGGATGACTTCTTCAACTGAATCCACGAAAATTTTGCCGTCGCCGATACGTCCTGTTTTGGCGGCCTCCTGAATGGCCTCGACGACCGTGGCCACCTGTTCCTCTCTGACGACGATTTCCAGCTTGACCTTGGGGAGAAAATCGACTACGTATTCGGCGCCCCGGTAGAGTTCGGTATGCCCCTTTTGGCGACCAAAGCCCTTGACCTCGCTCACGGTGAGCCCGGATAAGCCGGCAGCATTCAGGCCTTCTTTCACTTCGTCCAGTTTGAACGGCTTAATAATCGCTTCAACCTTTTTCATCGTGCCCATGCTTGCCCTCCCTGGCCCTCTCTCAAATATGCGGCATGTAAAGCGGATAGGCGCGCTGCGGAGGGCGTAATCCGCTTTACATGCACATTCAGGATGAGCAAGACAAATGCCAGTCTGCACAGACTGGAGCAGAGGGAAATTGCTTAGGAAATATCATGTGTGGCGTATGCGCATGCTGCCTAGTTCCCAGGCAGAGCTCTTTTTTTAGGCAGAAGGGGACGATTTTCCTACCCGAAACTTTTGCTCCTCACCTTTCAGCAAACGTCCAATGTTCTCGTGATGACGGGCAATGATCAGCCCGGCGATAAGGATGCCAGCAAGAGGAATAGGCTGCGGATAGGCGAAAAAGAAGATGAGGCAGGGTGTGAGCGCTGCTGCAACGATGGACGCAAGCGAGACGATGCGTATGACCGCAAACACCAGGGCAAAGCCGAGCAGTGCAGTCAGGATGGCTGTTGGCGCAAGACCGAGAAAAACGCCCAGCCCGGTGGCAACCCCCTTTCCACCCACAAAGCGGAGAAAGACAGGAAAAAGGTGGCCCAGGGTTGCCATCACGGCGGTACTAGCCTGCACAACCTCGCTCAAACCCAGCCAGCGGACAATGAGAACGGGTAAAAGACCCTTGACTACATCGCCTATGAGGGTCAATATGCCGGCCTTTTTCCCTGCCGTGCGGGCCACATTCGTTGCCCCCACGTTGCCGCTCCCCGCCTCCTGGATAGCGACCCCCTGTCGCTTGGCGATGAGCGCGCCGGTTGGAATGGAGCCACACAGATAGGCCGCAACGCTGGAGAGGATCAGAACGCCCAGGTCGAGATCTGACAGCATGATGTCTGCGTCTTAACCCATCGGCATACCCGGCGGATGGGTACGGATTTCCGGAAAGTGAGAGAGTCATGGTCGGGGTGACTGGATTTGAACCAGCGACCCCACGGTCCCGAACCGTGTGCTCTACCAGGCTGAGCCACACCCCGACACGTCGTACTACTCGCTTCCTACATAGCTTGGGCCGGGTTCCAGGGTCAAGTAGGGGAGTAGCGTCCGGCGTGGTGTTGGCCGCCGGCCCGGCTCCTATTCCAGGGGGCAGGACCAGAACTCTCCGACCTGTTGAAAGCCGTTATCCCTCAAAAAGGCGGGGGTAAGCGGCGCTGTTGACTGGCCCGAACCCGGAAGCCAGACCAGGCTGGGACAGGCCCGCTGCCGGGCGCGCTCCTTGGCAAAACCGAGTAAGGCTGGCCCGACCAGCGCCGGCGCAGCAGGTAAGAGCGCGATATCGACAACCGCCAGCCAACCGTGGTGGCGCAGGCGACGGACGTAGCTGACGAGGACCATACCATGGAGCACGCCGTCATGCTGGGCCACATAGAAGTCGAGCGCTGGGTCCCGAGCGAGTCGCCGCCAGTGACGAACTTCTGCTTTACTCCACTCCTCGCCAGAAGCGTCGGGGAAGAGCAGCGCCTGGAACGCGGTGATGTCTGTTCGTCTTCCTCGACGGATGATGAGCATGGCTTGTCTCCTACCACACATTGACATAAGCCAGGAATACCGGGTGAGTCACTCGCCGCCCGCCAGGCGAGTGGTTGCCTGAAAAGAAAAGGCCCGGTTTGAAGGCTGAAGGTTGAGGGTTGTATGTCTTCGGTACCAAGCTCGCTCAAAATTGAAAGGCTATCCTACGGCCCGGCCGGCATTGGCCGGCTTGACGGCAAGGTGGTTTTTGTCCCCGGCACGGTGCCCGGTGATACGGTTGAGGTCGTGATTGAGGAAGACAAAAAGGCCTACGCCGTTGCCCGTCTTGTCTCCGTAGAGCGGCCATCAGCGCAGCGGCGGCAAGCTCCGTGTCCGTATATTCCGCGCTGCGGTGGTTGCCCGTGGCAGCATGTGACCTACGCCGAACAACTCCGGGCCAAGGAAGCGCTGGTCCGCGAGCATATGCGGCGTATTGGAGGCGTGGCGGACCCGCCCGTACTCCCGATTATTCCCAGCCCGCACGAGTGGCGCTATCGCCATCGTATCCGCCTGCGGACCGAACCGCCGGCCCGCCTCGGCTTTTATCAGTCCCGGTCGCACGAGTTAGTAGAACTCGGGGATTGTCTCATTGCCGGGGAGGACTGTGCAACCCACTTGGCGCGCGCGCGTGATTGGCTGACCCGATTGCGGACTATCGTACGACGGGTCGAGCTGATCACGCCTGACCCTCCCCAGGCTTCGGCCGGGGGGGTGGTCCTGATGGGGAACGCAGAAGGTCCGTTTCAGACCGTGGATGCGGCGGGGTGTGCGGCTTTTGTCAGTGCGCACGACGATGTTGCCGGGCTGGTTCTCTTCGGGCGCGGTTGGCGTCGCACGTGGGGCGAGACCCGCATTGTGTTGGACCTGGGCGTTGACGGCCTGGTCCTGGAGGTGAAGCGGGGCGGGTTTACGCAAGTCAACCCCGCCGGCAACCGCGTTTTGATCGCAACCCTTCTCCGGCTAGGCGGTTTTGATAAGTCACAAAAAGTGATCGAATGTCATATGGGCGCCGGAAATCTGAGTTTGCCGATCGCCGGGCGGGTCAGGACACTCATCGGCGTAGAACAAGACCAGGGGGCGATTACTGATGCCCGGGAGAATGTTGCCCGGACGGGGCTGGACAATGTGACCTTCGTGCACGCCTCGGCCCGGGTCGGACTCCGAACATTAGCGCAACGCAAGGTGCAGGCTGACGTCCTGGTATTGGATCCGCCCCGGGCGGGGGCCGCCGATAGCCTTGACGACATCCCTCGACTGAAGATTCACAAGGTTGTCTACGTCTCGTGTGACCCCACGACATTAGCCCGTGATATGCGTCGCCTGGGTCAATTCGGATACCGGGTTGAGTGTCTCCAACCCATTGACCTTTTCCCCCATACCTATCACGTTGAAACAATCGCGGTTGCTGTATTGACTTGATGAAAACAGCCTCCTATGTTTCCTACAATATCATCGTGCCGCACCTGGAAAGGCGCTTCGGTGGAGAGACAGCATGTCATCAAATACGCAAGAAAAACCAAGCCCTTCAAAAGTCACGCTGATCCCTGCCAAAGGGGTCTCGCAAACCATCAACTACTTGCTGGAAGATCGCGATGAGCTTGAATGGCTCGTTGCGATCGGACGCAATAAGCGCGGTGAGATCTTCTTTTATGATACCGGAGGCGATATCATTGAAGATCTCGGCAGCCTTGACTATCTCAAACAACGCCTGCTGCGCGCGCACTTTGGCGACGAGTGGGAGTAGCGGCTTGGTTTGTAGCCTGACCGCGCGCCAGCGGCTGACGCCTCGACCTGAGCGACGAATTAGTCGCCAGCCTCATCTTCAATCGGCTGACCGGCCAGAATCCGGCCGCCGTCTATGGTGAGAGGAACGCGGGCTAAGAATTTTCCGCACGGCGGCCCAAAAACACACTCGCCCGTATCAGGCTCAAAAGCGGCCCCATGCGTTGAGCAGAGGATATACCGGCCCTCTTCAGTCAAGAACTGGTTATCGATCCAGTCCATGGTCATGGGTACGTGAGAACAGCGGTTGATGTAGGCAAAGTAATGGCCGTCGTAGTTCAGCAGGAAACACTCGGTTTCTTGCCCCTCAACTGACAGCATAAACTTTTTGGTCTCTCCAGGCCCGATTTCGCCCATCTGGGCGACGGCGACTGAAGAAGAGGTCTCAGACTGTGACACTCGCGCCTCCTGTAGTATCCGGCTGCATTCCAACGTAGTGTAGCATTGAGACACGGGGAGGGAAATCGACGCATATACGTCTGCCCAGCGCTATGAAAAACGGGAAACTCCGGGGGCATTTATTCTATTTTCTCGGTGCCGGCTGCGTGCTGACAGTCGGCCTCGGCTGGGCCGCTGACGGCGTTCCCGTGCCACCGCTTGACGCTGGTCTTATTGTCCCGCTGCATCCCGTGTGTGTGCATTTTGCCCTTGCTCTGACTATCTTTGGCGTTCTTCTTGACTGCGGCGGGAGTGCTGGCCGGAATCATGCCTGGCAACAAGCCGGACGACTGAGCTTTTTTGCCGGTGTTGGTGCGATGGGCGTGGCCGTCATCAGTGGCTGGATCGAACAACAGCTACCCCAGCCCAATAGTATTTTTGACCCTCAAGTCGAGGAGCTGCTCTGGTACCACGAATATGGGGGCTATATTCTGCTTGGATTTTTTATCATCCTGCTTGTGGCGCGGCTGTATATTCGCGGGCAGCTTCCACTCCTGTACATCATTCTGGCTGGGATCGGATTAATCGGCCTGACAATCCAGGGATATTGGGGCGGGGACATGGTCTATCGCTATGGGGCTGGCGTTCGGGCGGTGCAGGTGCTTAGTGAAACAGCGGTGGAATCGTCGGGCAAGCCGATTCAGCCGATTCAGCCGATTCAGCCGACGACCCACACAAAATAAAAACCCCCAGGAGACCCTGCCCTGGGAGTTCTCCACATGCCTGTGAGAAAAGCCTATTCGGCTGTTTCTTCGGCCTTAAAGCCGGCTGCTGTGTGGGTGCCATCGCAGAACGGCTTGTTTGCCGACTGACCGCAGCGGCACAGATAAACGGCATCGTCCTCAAGCGTGTACGGGTTGCGCTTCTGGTCCGTGACCGTGACTGTACCTTTGACCTCGTACGGCCCGTTTTTGAGCACTCGAATTTTGACCTCTTCCATAAAGTTCCTCCCTCCGAAATAAGGCTTTCTCTCTCACCTGAACGGAGCGAATTATCGCACACCTCCAGGGGCGTGGCAATGTGACAGACGTTTGCCGAGGATGGTTTTAGTGGAGCTACCCTTATCGGGTTTCAGTCTGCCTCATCGGGCGATTCGTCTGGACTTGGTGGCGGAAGCGGTTCCCTGGGCAGAGTGAAGGGTGTCAGGTCCATTGAGGGTTGGCCGGTGGTGATCAGTTCGTAAATCAACTTGCCTGTAATGGGGGCCAGGACAATGCCGTTGCGATGGTGACCGGTAGCCAGAACAACATTGTCGAGGCCGGGGGCCCGGCACAGGATGGGACGACGCGTTGGTGAATAGGGCCGTAACCCGGCCCAAAACCGGCTGAGTGGGGCCTTGCTGATCCCTGGAACAAGCGCCTCTGAACGATCAATAAAGTCTTGAAGCGTCTCTCCGGTCACCTCTTTTGTATGCCCGACATACTCCACAGTCGAGCCAATAATGACTTCGCCGTTTTTGCGCGGGACCAGATAGTGTTCGTTGCACGAGATCACATGGCTGAGCCGGGTAGTGCGAACGGCCAGCATCTGACCTTTGGCCGGCTCGACCGGAATCGCGATACCAAACAGGTCTCCGACCTGACGCGACCAAGAGCCCGTGGCAATCACCACCGTCCCGGCCTCAACCCAGTCATCGCCGAGGCGGATAGATTGGACGTGTCCCTGTGTCAGGCGGACGTCGGTCGCCGTTGTGCCCGCTCTCAGTTGCGCACCGCATTTTTCAGCCGCCAGCGCCCAGGCCTCGGCCAGCTTGCCATTATGCAGATGATGGTCGCTCGAAAAATGGACTGCCCCGCGTAGGTTTGGGGCCAAGGCCGGTTCGGCTTGCCGGAGTGCTTCCGCTGACAGCCAGGTGACGGGATGACCTTGTTCTTGTCTCAGCTCATACAGTTTGCGGTATTTTTTTTCGTCCGCATCGTTGCGGATGAGACAGAGGACCCCGACTGTTTGATACTCAATGTCAATGTCCGTTGCCTGCTGAATATCTTGGATCAGCGCGGGATAGAGCTCTTGGCTGGCCTTTTTGAGCTGGTACATCGGGCCGCGTTTCGAGCGCCCACTGGCAACGGCCAAAATCCCAGCCGCGGCGGCTGACGCTTCCTGGCCCGGCTGTTGTTTATCGACCAGGATGGTCTTGTATTTGTGTTGGGCGAAGATGTGGGCAATGGAACTGCCGATCACTCCAGCGCCAAGAACGACGACGTCTGCTGTTGTCATGGCCCGCTATTGTAATGATCAAAAGCGGAAAAGAAAGAGCAAGCGGAGGGCGGGCGCATCTTGCTCTTAGTCGTGCCGAAAGGCCGGGGCGCGTCCGTTCAGCAGACTGCCCAGCTCCGTGGCCGGAAAACGCAGCCCAAGATAGAACGTACCAAAAAGCCCATACACGGCACTGGCCTCGTCAAAGCGCATCTCATAGACGAGTTTTTTGAACACCAGTGGATCATCGGCAAAAAGGTCAACGCCCCATTCCCAGTCGTCGAAGCCAATCGAGCCCGAAATAATCTGCGTGACTTGGCCGGCATAGCGACGGCCTATCATGCCGTGCGCGCGCATCATCTGCTGCCGGGCGGTGATGGGAAGCTGATACCAGTTTTTATCTTCGCCGCGCTTTTTGTCCATCGGGTAAAAGCTGAGATAGCGGCGGGCCGGAATGGACGGCCAGACCCGCTTGGCCATCGCTTCACGTTTTTGAGCCAGCTCTTTCTCCACGGCTTCGCGCCATGCGGCCGTGTCCGGCTGGAGGCCCTGTTCAGCCAAACTGCGGTACAGGTGGATCGAGGCTTCATACAGCCCGAGCTCGACCACGGAGACATACGACGTCGTGGGCTCAAGAAAATCGCTCAGCTTGAGCCGGGCGATTTGCAGCTCTGCATCATTCACGGCATCAAATGTAGGCCGAAAGTGGACAAGCATGAGATCGCCTTTATGACCTACGAGCGAAAAGAGCCCGGTTTGTTCGGAACCGTCCGGTTCCATTGGCGTGAAGGTTTGCACTGCGTCTTCCAGAATGTCGCTTTGGGCACTGGCGGATACGGCCTTCCAGTCCGCCCAGCGCACGCGAAACATCTGGTGGAGTATGGCCGAGCCCTCAAGGGCGAGCGGTACAGGCGGGATGGCTGTGGGATGCTCTTCCATTTTTCTATAACTCCCTGAGAAAATTACCGCCGGATAAACGGTGCTGCGGCCTGGGTTGTTGTGTTGGCGATAAAAGGGCCGCGCCGAATCGAGTGACCCAGAGGTCTGCGGCTGATGGACGGCCCGGACGGACGAATCGAGTGGCCGGGAGTCCGGCGGCTGATAGACGGTTTGGACGGACGAATCGAGGGATTGCGGCGTTGAATCGTGTGCGGCGGGCGGTAAACCTCTCGCTCTCTGCGCCCCTGACGGGGGAAGCGACGGAGCCGCTGGTACGGACGATAAGGCCGCAGGGCGTGCACAACCACCGGAGTTTCAACGTAATAGGGTTCGTGGATGATTTCGATAATGTGGGGTGGTTGTTCGACAATGATAACGGCCGGCTCTTCTTGGACTACGGGTTCCGGTGGGGGCGGAATAAAGTCAAGCGCCGCCTGGCGGATAATCGCTTCGGCCCCATCGGCAGACAGCGCAAGACGCTGGGTTGTCGCGGCCCGCCGGACCGCCGCCGCCAGTTGGTCTACGCTGTCCGGGTCAAGGGCGCGGCGTACTTTCCAGCCTCCTGCGGGTTGGATGCCGACTCCGCTCAGAGGACCCAAGGCGTCCAGGCTCCCGTCTGTGATCAGGCCAAAATCCAGGCCGATTTTTTGGGCAAAGGCTCCCTGGCTGCGCGCGGAATACGTGCCGCTCGGGGCAATGAATGCTGGTGATGATTCAGCGTGTGAAGAGAAAGAGCGATAGATTTTTACCCGGCCCTGGTAGATTTCAGGAATATCGACACTTTCATCCACAATGTGAATAACACCTCGGGCGTCGGTCCAACGATAGAGGTCGGCCCGTGCCGGGCACCCAAGACTTATAAGATATACGAAACCGGCGAAACAGGTCGGCCAAAGAAATGTCCGCGACCACATGGCCTGCCATTATAGTCCAGCGAAACGAGAAACCAAGACGCTATTGACCAAGGACGGACGGCGTTGCAGATTGAGGTGGCCGGAGCGGGATTGCGTCGCGCAGGCCGCGTGTGGACCGCATATGGACGAACTCATTCAAAAAGCTGATATTCTGCTGGAAGCCTTGCCGTTTATTCGTCGTTTTTCCGGGAAGACCATCGTCATCAAATATGGCGGGCACGCCATGCAGGACGAGGACCTCAAGCAACACTTTGCCGAGGATATAGTCCTCCTCAAATACGTGGGTATGAAGCCCGTCGTCGTGCATGGCGGTGGCCCACAGATTGGGCAGCTGCTCAAGCGGTTGGATATTCCCTCTCACTTCGTACGCGGCATGCGCGTCACCGATGCCCCGACCATGGAAGTGGTTGAGATGGTGCTCAACCGGGTCAATAAAGAGATTGTGGCCCGCATTAATCAGCAAGGGAATCCCGCGGTCGGGATTACGGGCAAAGATGGCGAGCTCGTCGTCGCGCGTAAAATGCTGGTAGCCGCGGAAGAAAATGGGCGGACTGTTCGGCATGATATTGGTTATGTCGGAGAGATTATAGGGGTGAACCCGCGTGTGATTCATGCCTTGACCGCACAGGACTTTATTCCGGTGATCGCCCCGATCGGCATTGGCTTGGCCGGTGAGACGTATAATATCAACGCTGATCTGGTTGCCGGAAAAATAGCCGAAGCCCTCCAGGCCGAAAAGCTTATTTTACTGACCGATGTCGCCGGGATTAAGGATAAGGACGACAACCTCCTGCCGACGCTTACCGCGGTTGAGGCTGGGGTGCTCATCGAAGATGGCATCATTAATTCCGGGATGATCCCCAAGGTCGAGTGCTGTATTGCCGCCCTGCACGGTGGCGCGCAAAAGGCGCATATTCTTGATGGCCGTATTCGCCACGCCATCCTCTTAGAGATTCTGACCAAAGAAGGCATCGGGACTGAGGTGGTCCGGCGCGCGGCCTAGCTGTGTATGACACAGACACCAGTCTGTGCCTCTCTTTTGGACCCGTTGCTCAAGTCAAGCTCTTGGCAAAAATAGGGCGCGGGTGTATACGGGTGGACTTCCGAGCTTGCGAACTTGTGAACTTCCGAACTTCCGAACTTGCGCCAAGCGCGCGGCGACTGTGCAAGCGTGGTTTTTCTGACAAAGGAGCCAGGGGGAAAAGACTATGTCCAACACATCTATGACCAGCCAGGAAATCATCGACCTGAATAATCAATATCTGTGCTCTACCTATGCACGCTTTCCGGTTGCCTTTGTCCGGGGTGAAGGCTGCCGGCTGTGGGATGCGGAAGGGAAGTCCTATTTGGATTTCTTTGCCAGCCTGGCGGTGATGAACTTGGGGCAGTGTCATCCTGCGGTAGTCAAAGCCGTGCAAGAGCAGGTTGCCACGCTCACCCATATTTCCAATCTGCACTATATTATTCCTCAGGCGCGTTTGGCGGAACTGCTGTGTACCCATTCGTTTGCGGATAAGGTGTTCTTTTGCAACAGCGGGGCTGAAGCGAATGAAGCCTCGATTAAACTGGCTCGCAAACATGGGGTGGATAAGCGTGGGGGGCGCTACGAGATTCTCTCCACGCTCGGTTCGTTTCACGGGCGGACTATGGCGACGATTGCCGCCACAGGTCAAGAAAAAGTGCGCCAGGGGTTTGGGCCGGTGCTGGACGGTTTTCGCTATGTTCCGTTTGGCGACCTCGCGGCAATGGAAGCCGCCATATCAGATAAAACCGTAGCGATTCTGGTCGAACCGATTCAAGGCGAAGGTGGTGTGGTCGTGCCTCCGGACGGTTACCTCAAAGGACTGCGTGCATTGTGTGACCGCAATAGGCTGCTGCTCATTTTGGACGAAGTGCAAGTCGGCATGGGCCGAACCGGGAAACTCTTCGCCTATGAACACGAGGGGGTGACGCCGGATATTATGCCGCTCGCCAAAGCGCTGGGCGGGGGGGTGCCTATTGGTGCCATGCTGGCGAAAGCCGAAGTGGCGGAAAGCCTCAGCCTTGGCTCACACGGCTCAACGTTTGGTGGCAATGCGATTGCCTGCGCGTCCGGTATTGCGGTGGTTGAAACCCTGCTCTACGACGGCGTGCTCGACAATTGTGCTGAGATGGGGGCCTATTTCCTGAGTAAACTCCACGCGCTGAAAGAAAAGTTTTCCTTTATTACTGAGGTGCGCGGAAGAGGGCTGATTCTGGGGGCTGAACTGGACCGTGAAGGCGGAAAAATTTCGGATGCCTGTCTGACCGAAGGGGTGATGATCAATTGTGCGGCGGGGAAAGTCCTGCGTTTTCTCCCGCCGCTGATTATCACCAAAGATGAGATCGACGAGGGCCTGGATATCCTGGAAAAAGTATTGGCCCAACAATGAAACGCGATCTGATTAGTATTGGCGATTTGATCCGGGACGAGCTCGAAGAGATTTTTTCTCTGGCTCAGCGGCTCAAAGCCGACCGCCACAAAGGCTGGTCGCATCCGATCTTGGCCGGCAAAACGCTGGCGATGATTTTTGAGAAACCCAGCTTGCGCACCCGGGTGACGTTCGAGGCCGGGATGGTCCAACTGGGCGGGTATGCGATTTATCTCTCACCTCAGGATATCGGTCTTGGGACGCGGGAAACGGTCCCCGATGTCGCGCGTAATCTCTCTCGTTGGGTTGACATCATCATGGCCCGGACCTTCTCACACCAGGTGATAACTGAACTCGCCCAGGCCGCAACGATTCCGGTCATTAACGGTTTGTCCGATTTGCTCCACCCGTGCCAAGTCCTGGCCGATTGTTTGACGTTGATTGAGCATCGGGGCGCTCTTGAGGGCCTGAAAGTTGCCTTTGTCGGTGACGGCAATAACATGGTTCATTCCTGGTTGAATGCCGCCGTGAAACTGCCGTTTCGTTTTGTGTTGGCCTGCCCGCCCGGCTATGAACCGGACCGCACTGTCCTGGAGCAGGTGGGTCAGAGTGGCGCTCAGGTTTCTGTCACGCAGAGCGTGGCTGAGGCGGTGCGGGAGGCGGACGCTGTCTATACCGATGTATGGACGAGCATGGGCCAAGAGGAGGAACGGGCGGTTCGCCGCGAGGCGTTCAATGCCTATCAGGTCAATGCCGAGGTGATGCGGCTGGCAAAATCGGACGCGCTGGTCATGCACTGTTTACCCGCTCATCGTGGAGAGGAGATCTCGGCGGACGTTTTGGACGGACCCCGGTCCGTCGTTTTTGATCAATCCGAGAACCGACTCCATATCCAAAAGGCCATCATGGTATGGCTGCTCCAATCGGGCAAGTAGGACGTATGCCGGGAGTCCGTGCTGAGCCGTCTGGAGTGAAAGGAACTCTCTTGTGGCGGATGTGAAAAAAGTTGTTCTCGCCTATAGCGGCGGACTCGATACCTCAGTCATTTTGCGTTGGCTGATTGATACCTATGGCTGCGAGGTAGTTGCCTTTTGTGCAGACCTTGGCCAAGGTGAAGAGCTCGAGCCCGTCGAAGGGAAGGCCAAGGCAGTTGGGGCCAGCACGATTTATATCGAAGACCTGCGCGAGGAGTTCGTGCGCGAGTATGTCTTTCCCATGCTGCGCGCCAATACTTCTTACGAAGACGGCTACCTGCTGGGGACGTCCATCGCCCGACCGCTGATTGCGAAACGTCAAATTGAAATCGCCCGCCGAGAAGGCGCAGATGCGGTTTCGCATGGCGCGACTGGAAAGGGCAATGATCAAGTCCGTTTTGAGCTGACCTATTATGCCCTGGAGCCCCGTATCACAGTCATCGCACCGTGGCGGGAGTGGGATATGCAGGGCCGCGCTGATCTCATTGCGTATGCCGAAGCGCGCAAGATCCCTATTCCGGTCAGCCGAGAGAAGCCGTACAGCACGGACCGCAACTTGCTGCATCTGAGTTTTGAAGGCGGCGTCCTGGAAGATCCGTGGCAGGAACCGTATGAAGACATGTTCGTGCTGTCGGTGTCACCCGAGAACGCTCCCGACCTGCCGGAATACGTGGAAATCGATTTTTTTGCCGGCAATCCAACCGCGATTAATGGCGCAGCACTTTCGCCCGCCGGCCTGCTGGCCAAAGCCAACGAGCTTGGTGGGAAACACGGTATAGGTCGGTGCGACCTGGTTGAGAATCGCTACGTGGGCATGAAGGCGCGTGGGGTGTATGAAACGCCGGGCGGAACGATTTTGCACGTGGCGCACCGAGCGCTGGAGACGCTGACCCTGGACCGCGAAGTCA
Source organism: Binatia bacterium (assembly GCA_963664395.2). Taxonomy (GTDB): domain Bacteria; phylum Desulfobacterota; class Binatia; order Bin18; family Bin18; genus Bin18. Next base: position 3,687,058 of record OY761159.2, read on the forward strand.
TGCATCTGCGTGACTCGCTGATCCCGCGTTACGCTGAGATGATCTATTATGGCTATTGGTTTGCGCCCGAACGCGAGATGTTGCAAGCTGCCCTTGACGAGTCGCAGAAAAATGTCGCCGGAACAGTCCGGCTCAAGCTGTATAAAGGCAATGTGATTGTTGTTGGTCGCAAATCCGATCGAACCTTATACAATCCCGAGGTCGCTTCCTTTGATGAAAGCGGCGATTATCAACAGGCCGATGCGGAAGGATTTATTCGCCTCAATTCGTTGCGTTTACGTATTCGTGCGCTGGCACAAAAGTAGGGGCGCAGCCTTTGAAATCAAAAAGTACAAAAGCCTGGGCCGGACGATTTGCTGCTGCGGCCGACCCGCGCATGGAAGCCTTCACGTCCTCGCTGGCCTTTGATCGACGCTTGGCTCAGTACGATATCCAAGGCAGTGTGGCCCACTGCCGGATGTTGGCCAAACAGAAGATACTGAGTCGAGCCGAGGGAGAGAAAATCCTGAAGGGGCTCAAAAACATCGCGCGTGAGCTTGCACAGGACCGCTTTCCTTTTCTGCCGACGGACGAAGATATTCATATGGCCATCGAGCGGCGGCTCACGGAAAAAATCGGCGCGTTGGGTGGTAAACTGCATACGGCCCGGAGCCGCAATGACCAGGTTCTGTTGGATGTGCGCCTCTTTGTGCGAGACGAGATTGGGACGATCCACACACTGCTCACCCGCTTGCAGAAACGGCTTGCCAGAGTGGCCAAGCGCCACCGGGCCATTGTCCTGCCTGGCTATACCCATCTCCAGCGTGCCCAGCCGGTGCTGCTCGCCCACCATCTGCTCGCCTACTACGAGATGTTCAGCCGCGATGCCGAGCGCTTACAGCAGTGCGGCGAGCGCGTGAATGTGCTGCCACTTGGGGCGGGAGCGCTGGCTGGCACCACGCTGCCGATTGATCGCGCCTATGTTGCGCGTTTGCTTGGTTTTGCCCGGGTGAGTGAAAACAGCCTGGATACGGTGGCCGACCGGGACTTTGTGGTTGAGTTTCTGTCCAGTGGGGCGATACTGGGGATGCATCTCAGCCGTTTGTCTGAAGAACTCGTCCTGTGGTCAAGTAGTGAATTTGGCTTTATTGATTTGCCGGATGCCTTTTCGACCGGCAGCTCCATGATGCCTCAAAAGAAGAATCCTGATGTGCCGGAAATCATTCGAGGCAAGACCGGGCGACTCTATGGCAACCTGTTCGCCCTGCTCACCGTGCTCAAGGGGTTGCCGCTGAGCTATAATCGTGACCTGCAAGAAGACAAAGAGCCGCTGTTTGATACGGTAGACACGCTCAAAGGCATTCTCACGGTCCTTGAGCCCATGCTTGGGCAGTTGCGCTTCCGCACCGAGCGACTGACGGAGGCTGCTCTGGGCGGGTTCATGCTCGCCACCGACGTGGCGGACTATTTAGTTGAGAAGAATATGCCGTTTCGTCGGGCGCATGGCGTCGTCGGCGCAGTGGTGCAGTGGTGCGTGGCCGAGGGAAAAGAACTGCATCAGCTTACTCTTCAGGAATGGCAACAGTTTTCTCCCTTGTTCGAGGCCGACCTGCTGCCGCGCCTAACCCTGGAATCCGCGGTTGGCCGGCGTCAGTCCTATGGCGGGACGGCACCCAAGAATGTTGAGCGTCAGCTTCGCTCAGCAGGAGTATGAACGTGCTGAGCGAGCGCTCTCTCTCCTGCCTGCTTGGAGCGGGTGTAGTCCTCCTGCTTCTATCCGCCTGCGGGCATAAAACAGATATTCGTCCCCCTGCACTTGTTGCCCCCGAGGCTATTGGTGATTTGGCCCTGACCCTGGAAGACCAGGGTGTCACGCTGAAATGGAGTCGTCCCCAACGGTACGCCGGTGGTGGCGAGATGGACGACTTGGGCGGATTTGTGGTACTACGGGCACAGCGAAATGGGGCACAGGTGCAACCTTTTACTCGGCGTGCGCTGATTCCGGTAGAAGACCGTGATCGCTTTCGACAAGAGAAAAAATTCAGCTATACGGACGAGCTGCTTACGGCTGGAACCCTGTATCGCTATCGCGTCCTGGCCGTCACCTTGGACGGCTATTTAGGGAGTGTTTCAAATACGGTTGAGCTGGTGTGGCAATAGAAGACCGGTCAGGCGTTACGTATGAAACTTCCGTTCACCAAGATGCACGGCATCAGCAACGACTATATTTATGTCAATGCGTTCGACACGCCGCTTCCCGACCCGGCTGCGGTCGCCCGGCAAGTGAGTCAGCGCCGCACGGGCATCGGTGGGGATGGGCTTATTCTGATTTGCCCGTCTGATACGGCCCATGCCCGCATGGAGATGTATAATGCGGATGGCAGTCGGGGAGAGATGTGCGGCAATGGGATTCGCTGCGTCGGGAAATATATGTACGACCATGGGATTGCCACCGACAATCCGCTCAGAGTGGATACGGACGCTGGGCTGAAAGTGCTCTTTCTTGAAATTGAAGACGGCAGAGTGTCCCGCGTGACGGTTGATATGGGTGAGCCGATTCTTGATGGGCGGCACATCCCCGTTGCCGCAAAAGGACGGGTTGTGAATCAGCCGCTTCAGGTTGACGGGCACTCGTATGCTGTCACGTGCGTCTCAATGGGTAATCCGCACTGCGTCACCTTTGTCGATGATGTTGAGGCCATAGAGCTGGAAAAAATCGGCCCGCAGTTTGAGCGGCACGCCTTCTTCCCGAATCGGGTCAATACCGAATTTATTCAGGTGGCCAGTCCGTTCGAACTGAATATGCGGGTGTGGGAGCGCGGCTCCGGAGAAACCTGGGCGTGTGGCACTGGGGCCTGTGGTGCGGCTGTGGCGGCGGTCCTCAACGAGAAATCCGAGCGCCGGGTCACCGTCCACCTGCGCGGTGGTGATCTGGAAATAGAATGGCGCGCCGCAGATAACCATGTCTATATGACCGGAGCCGCAGCAGAAGTCTTTGAAGGAACCGTTGAAGTCGAGTAGTCTGTTTGTCCCTCTTTATCGAGACAGAGCACAGGAGGACATCATGTTTTCAGGATCACTGGTCGCGTTGATTACGCCGTTCAAGAACAATGCAGTCGATGCGCAACGCCTGGCAGACCTGGTTGAATGGCACATTAAAAGCGGGACGCATGGGATAGTCCCCTGCGGGACAACGGGCGAGTCTGCCACGCTCTCTCACCAGGAACATACTCAGGTGGTCAAACTGGTTGTTGAGGCCGCAGACAAGCGCGTGCCCGTGCTGGCCGGAACGGGGTCGAATTCAACCGCGGAAGCCATCCGCATGACGTGCGAAGCCCAGGAGGTGGGGGCGGATGGCGCGCTCATGATCTCGCCGTATTACAATCGACCGCCCCAAGAAGGCATTTATCAGCACTACAGAGCTGTGGCCGAAGCGGCCTCGGGCTTCCCCATCGTTTTTTACAATATCCCGAGTCGAACGGGCTCGAATATTCTACCCGAGACTATGGCTCGTCTGGCACAGATCGAGAACATTGTTGGCGTCAAAGAAGCCTCCGGCTCAGTCGATCAGGTCATCGACATCCGGCTCGCCTGCGGCGACAACCTGGCCATTTTGTCCGGCGAAGATACGCTCACGTTTTCCATGATGGCGCTGGGTGGTGCGGGCGTGATCAGTACAGCCGCCAATGTTGCGCCCAAGGCCATGGCCGAGCTGGCAACCGCCGGGCTGAACAAGGAGTGGGACACCGCGTCTGCGCTGCAACTCAGCCTCGTCCCGCTCATCCGGGCGTTGTTTATCGAGACCAACCCCATTCCGGCCAAGACCGCGCTGGCGCTGATGGGCATGTGTGAAGCCGAGGTGCGTCAGCCGCTGGCCCCCATGGCCGCCGCCAATAAGGAAAGGCTGAAAGCCACGCTCAAGAAATATGAGCTTATTTAGGACCACTGAACATTGTGTCTTTGCCCCCTCACTCTCGCCAGGGTGAGGGGGTTTTCTTTATACGGGGCACAGAGGGGAAGAGACATGGGAACAAATATTGTCATCTGCGGCGCAGCCGGGCGCATGGGGAAAATGTTGGTGCGTCTCATTCACGAACATCCTGACGCCCAGCTCGTTGGCGCGGTCGAAGCGGTTGGTCATCCTGCACTGGGCAAAGATGCCGGCGAGGAGGCCGGCGTTGGGTCACTCAGTGTGCCTGTTACGAGTGACTATGCTGCGCTTGCAGGCCCGGACAACGTTGCCTTGGACTTTACCCTGGCCGATGCCGCAATGGACCATCTGCGTACTGCTGTCGCAAGCGGAGCCGGAATCGCCATCGGCACGACCGGTTTGTCTGCCGAACAACGGGCCGAGGCGGACCGCATCGCACCCCAGAGCCGGGTCATTATTGCACCCAATATGAGCGTTGGGGTGAATGTCTTAATGAAGGTCGTAGAGGATGTCGCCAGGATTGTGGGCAAAGACTTTGATCCTGAAGTGGTAGAAATGCACCATCGCTTCAAAATTGACGCACCCAGCGGAACGGCACTCGCTCTGGGCCGGATTATTGCCGAGGCGCAAGGCAAGGATTTCGACCACAGCGCGAAGTACGGCCGTCAAGGGATCACCGGTCAGCGGACAGACGAAGAAATCGGCATGATGGCCTTACGCGGCGGCGATACGGTGGGCGAGCATACTGTGCACTTTGCCGGCTTTGGCGAACGGTTGGAACTCACTCATCGTGCGTTGAATCGTGAATGCCTGGCCCGTGGCGCGGTTCGGGCCGCCCTGTGGTTGGCGAATCAGCCCAACGGACTGTATTCGATGAAGGACGTATTGGGGCTGTAAGTCCAAGGCGGAAGGGGAACCCACCCCGGCCCTTCGGGCCACCCCTCCGAGGAGGGGATTTGTCGTTCAAAACGCTACCACTTCCCACGCCGGGTGGGGAAGTGCTGCGCCTGGACAAGGCGCTGAAGAAAAGTGGCGCGGGAGATTTCGTACGCCCCGAGCCGTTGCAGATGCGGATTGGTCATCTGACAGTCGATCAATTGAAACTGCCATTTGTGGAGCTGCTGAGTTAAAAGACAGAAGGCTACTTTTGAAGCATTTGCTACCCGTTTGAACATCGACTCCCCAAAAAATGCCCGGCCTAAACTCACCCCATAAATCCCACCAACAAGCTCACCGGCGTCCCAGACCTCAGCCGAATGGGCAAAGCCGGCCTCGTGCAGGGCGCAGTAGGCTCTCAGCATGTCGGGTGTAATCCAGGTGCCTTCACCGCTCCGCAGCCGTGTTTCCGCGCAGGCGTATACCACCTCTTCAAAGGCACGGTCAAACGTGACGGCAAAGCGTTCCTGACGGAGCAGCCGACGCAGGCTGCGCGACACATGAAAACCGTCCGGGTCGATGACACAGCGTTGCGGCGGACTCCACCACAGAATCGGAGAATCGTCGCTATACCACGGGAAAATGCCGAGTTGATACGCGAGTAACAAACGTTTGAGGCCCAGGTCTCCTCCAACCGCCAATAGCCCTTCCGGGTTGGACCACTCCGGATTGGGAAAGACAAGTTCATCAGTCAGTTGGTAGACGGGCATGTTGGTTTCTTATGGTTCAGAAAACAAAACTGCCTGTCAATAAGACTCGTTGCAGACTCGTTGTAGTAACAGACCAGCGCTTGCTTTTTTCCGGTAAATAGCAGAATAGGGAAAGATAGAGTAGCGAGAGAAGGAGGCGTACTATGGATCGGGTAAGCAAGGTTCCATTTGACCAGGTTGATACTGAACTCCAGGCAATCATGCGCGAATACGACCAGGAACTCGGTGGGTCGGAGTTCGTGCAGGTGTTTGCCCACGCACCTGAGGTGTTCAAGTCGTTTATTAATTTCTATTTTCCGTTGGTGTCAGGCGAACGGGGCAATGTTGATGTCAAACTGACCGAATTGGCTCGCCTCAAGGTGGCTGAGCGGAACGACTGCAATTTATGAATGCACGCCCGGTTTGCCTTGGCAAGGCAACAAGGTGTGACGGAAGAACTGATTGCAGCGCTGCCCCAGTACCAGGCCAGTGAACTTTTTACTCCACGAGAGAAAGCAGCGATTCGCTTTGCTGATATTCTTGCTGGAGATCATCGCCAGGCTTCACCAGAGCTGTTTGATGCCTTACGCGAGCATTTTACCGAGCCGGAAATTCTGGAACTGGGCTGGCGGATTGTGACGTTTGTCGGCTATGGCCGTTTTATTCATGTCCTCGGTCTGGAGATTGGGCAGACCTGTTCGCTGCATCCCGCAGAGACGAATCCGGGCCAGGACGTGCAAGCATCCGCTCAATAAGGTTGTGTACTCCCTCGCCCTCTGGACGAGGGCTGGGGCGAGGGTGTCCTATGCTTCTCACCATAGCCGCCAGAACGTCAGTACTGATTACGCCCGGTCCAGAGAGGCGTTGAGCCGATTGAGTAATTTTTCTGCCGACACTGGCGGTGCCGGCGGCGGAGGGACACGGAGCTGCTGAGGCGGGGATGGAGGCGGCGGAGGTGTGTAACGCGCCGGTGTACACTGGCTCAAAACAAGACCGAGGGCCAGCAGACAACTGAACCGTGTGAATGGTGCCAGAAATGTCAATGCGTTGCTCATATTCTCTACCTAATCCCCAACCCCTAATCTCTAACCCCTGCATCAAAGCTGCCTGGGCTGAGCCAGCGCATGCGCTGTTTCAGCCAGGAGGACGGCGCGGCGATCAAAATCGCTGAGCCGCTCATCCTTGAGCTGGCCGTTCTTGTACAACACAAAGAGCTGCATGCCCACGACGGCTGTTTTCCACAGCGCGAAGGTTTCATAAAATCTGATATTGCTGACGTCGCGGCCACTCCGCTGAGCATAGTGCTGAACGACTTCGTCCCGGGACAAGAAACCCGCTAAAACGGGCATTTGGGCAATCTCTCGCCGGCCCGGCGGATCATCATGCTGGGTCCAATAATTGAGCAACAGGCCCAGGTCAATGATTGGATCACCGAGCGTGCATTGGTCCCAGTCAAAGAGGGCAATAATCCGGGTGATGTCTGTCGGACCGACCATAAGATTGTCGAGTTTATAGTCATTATGCAGCAGGGTCGGTGGGGGCGAAGTTGGCACGTGGCCGGCCAACCACTGTCCGAGTTCATCCATAAGAGGGAGTTCTTCTACCTTGGCCTGCTCCCAGCGCTTGCGCCAGTTGCGGACCTGACGTTCGACAAAGCCTTGGGGCCTGCCTAAGGTTTCGAGTTCGACCGCTTGGTAGTCTACCGCGTGGAGGTCAACCAAGGTGTCCACAACGGCTTCACTGAGGCGTGTATACACGCCTGGCTGATTGAGATGCTCAGCCGGCAGGTCTCTATGTATGACCAGGCCGCTTCGGCGTTCCATGACAAAGAACGGCGCGCCCAGGACGCTGGCGTCGTCACAAAAAAAATACGGACGCGAAGCCGGTGGGAAAACGGGCCACAGCGCAGACAGCACCCGGAATTCCCGGGCCATATCGTACGCGCCCACGGCGAGCGGACCGCTGGGCGGACGGCGGAGGACGTATTCGTGAGAACCAAAGCTCACCAAATAGGTCAAGTTGGCATGCCCGCCGGCAAATTGAACAATCTCCAGCGGGCCGTCGGCGTCGGGCAGACGTGCCCGCACATAGGTATCAACAACGTTCAGATCAAGGGTCGCTTCCGGGCGAACTGCGACTGTTTCAGGTTCGGTCCAGCCTGGAGGAGTGTGTTCCATCGGTGTTCCTTAAATAATAGCGGGCAAAAATAATAGCGGGCAAAAATAACAGAGGGCAAGATGCCCGCGCTCCCATTCAGGTAATGGAAGCCAAGTATATTTACAACAAATCGTTTACAACAATCTGCCCAGCCAGAGACCACACCCAACGGCAAGCAGACCAAGTATAACGCTGCCTACAACATTGAACAGGCCGAGGAGAACGGTGCCGTTCTGAAACAACTGCATCGACTCATACGTGAACGTAGAGAAGGTGGTATAGGCACCGAGAAACCCGGCTACGAAAAAGTGTCGCTGTGGAGATACCAAGAGCGCTCGGTCATGCAGGATGGCGATGGTGACGCCAAGGAGCAAACTCCCGCTCATATTGGCGATAAATGTCCCGTACGGAAAGCTGGCTCCCAGAATCCGCGCCGCCCAGCTTGAAACAATAAAGCGCGCGTTTGCACCTAAAAAGCCTCCAAGTCCAATCAAGAGATATTGCACGTGATTCTCCTCCTTACGACAAAAGCAGTCTAGCACCCCGCCAAATTCCTGCCATGTCATTGACTCCTGGCACGCGACAGTCTTTAGTGACAGCATGGGCAGAGACACACGGAGGAGAGATTATGGACGATATTTTACAAGCACTATTCCGGTGGGTCCACTTATTGGCTGGCATCACCTGGATTGGACTTCTGTACTATTTCAATTTGATCAATGCCCACTTTCAGGGCGCTCTCGAAGCAGATGTCCGTAAACAAGTTGTCCCGCAAATCATGCCGCGCACCTTGTGGTGGTTCCGCTGGGGAGCCATGTTCACCTTTCTGTCCGGTCTGTTGATGATCCTATGGAAATACTTTCTGCTTGGGAGCGGTTTCACTGGTGATGCCGGCTTGTTCGGGTCGAGTGCCGGGCTGTGGATCAGCATGGGCGCGCTGTTCGGCACGATCATGTGGTTCAACGTCTGGTTCATTATTTGGCCGGCCCAGCAGCAGATTATCACTGCGACGGTTAAGGGCGAAGCGCCGGACCCGGCTTTACCCAAGAAGGCCTTGCTCGCCTCTCGCACAAACACATTTCTGTCTGTCCCCATGCTGTTCGGCATGATCGCCGGCGCCGGGCATTATCCGTCAATTACCTTTGGGCCGCTGTGGCTTATTATTGTCCTGGGGCTCGGCTTTGGTCTGGCCTATCACCTGATTTTCCAGGTGAGTAGCAAGGTCGCCAAGGAATGGCCGGTGGATGAGTGACGGACCGCTCCTGGTTCTACCCTGATTGAAACGTCATTTCGACGACGGCCTCTCCTTTTTCAGGCAGAGAGATCCGCTGTGAGCGCACGCCAAACCGTTCATGCCAGGCTTCAATGGTATACTCGCCCGGCGGAACGTTCCGGAGCAAGAATGATCCATCTGTGCCGCTCAAGGCAAAATAAGGATGGTCGAACACGCCAAGATAACTCCGCATCCAGCCGTGGATGTCACACTTGACTTCAATGCCGACCTCCTCGGCAGCAACCGTCACGTTCCGCGACGTGCCTTTGAGTCCCAGACTGAAGTTCCAGTGCGAAGAATTGTGCGGCAGTCCATGGACATTATGGGCCATGGGGTCGCTGTTACGATAGCGAAGCTGTTGATCGACCTGAAGCGCCATAATACGCGGCAGAAAGACACAGCCTTTTTGGTCATTCGCAACCGGTTTTTCAGGAACGGCAAAAATACGCTCGCCCAGACCGTCTTTGATATACACCAGGGCATTTTGTAGTCTGCCGTTTGTCACCAACACATCGCCGGCGTAGACCGTCCCTTCGTGTTGGGCGGCGCATTCCGACCAGCCGCCAAGCTGAAGCACGCTTTGCTCCGGCATTGAACCGGCGAAATGGATGCTCCCGGAAATAGTGCCCACTGTGGACAGGTCGAGCGGGGTGGGTTGGCGGGGCGGCTTTGGTGGGGTGGAGCTGTTACAGGCTATGAGAAGAGAGAGAAGGAATCCAATTGAAATCAGTTGGACAGATTGGGAGAAATGCATATCATTTTGCTCCCTCGCCCCTGGCGGGAGAGGGCTGGGGTGAGGGGGTTCTTCTGACCTTCGCTCCTGCTATTTGGCTTGGACTGCTGCCAGATTGACACAGTTGATGGGCGGCTCGCCGGCGCGCAGGCGGTTGACATTGGCGGCCAGGCCGCGCGCGATGTCGTTATACGATAAATCGGTGACGCCGGCGATATGGGGCGTGGCAATCACAGTGTGCACATTATTTTGGAACAGCGGATCAGTCGGGTCAGTCGGCTCGTCCCAAAAAACGTCCAGCCCTGCACCCGCAATCTCCTCGCGCTCCAGGGCCGCAACCAGGGCGTCATGATCGATGACAGGCCCGCGCCCGACGTTAATGAGATATGCCTTGTTCTTCATACTGGAGAGCGCCTGTGCATCAATCAGCCCCCGCGTGTGTGGCGTGACAGGCAGGGCCAGGACAACGAAGTCGGCCTCTGCCAAGACGTAACCCAGGTCTTGCGGCCCACCAAGAAAATCAAATCCAAACTCTTCTTTTATGTGCTCGGCTGGGTGCTGCTTCAGGCCGATCAGACGCACGCCAAAGTGGCGTAAGCGGCTGGCCAGCTCAGTGCCGATACTCCCGACTCCGATAATGGCGACCGTCTTATCCAGCAGCCCTTTGCCCATAGGAGCCCCAAAGATATTTTTTTGTACGTTCTCGGCTGCCTGGGGAAATTTTCGGGCCAGGGCCAGCATGAGAAAAATGGCGTGCTCTGAGACTGAGGCCGCGTTTCCTGCCCCTTCGTGTCCCGGAACATTGGCAACATAGATGCCCTGTTCGGTCGCAACCGGAATATCCACGCCTTCGAGCCCGACGCCGAACTGATGGATCATGCTTGCGGAAGTGGCTCGAATAATGTCCGCATCCACGCGGTGCATGGTTGGAACAACTACATCTGCGTCGCGTGTCGCGTCCAGCACCTCTTCTGCCGGGCAGGCGATAATGGTGTCATCCGGCAGATGCTTCCGAAGCATCTCGGAACAGTGGGGGAAATGGGTGGAACACAGAACAATTTTCATACAGTGCGTGGTCGGCTCAAGAGGTGTACTGCCGGGCGGCGTCCATGACCTTTTCAACATCCAGCACACGCGGGCCGTCCCAGGAGAGTGCAATTTCCCACTGGTCGTCCGCATTCACAACCAGCTCGCGCTCGCCGTCAAGCGCGATAATCGAGGGCTTATAGCTGACGGGTATCCGAGTGCCATGCTGTATCAGGGCATGCTGTTGGATCGGGACGGGCACAACCATCCCAGGCGCAATAGGCGCGTTGATAAAGCGTGTATTGCCACCGAACCGGATATACAGCCCTCCGTCGTCAACCGGGCGAATGGGGTGGAGCATGCCGCCGATTGAGGCCAAGCCGATATTTGTCGGCTGGCCCTGGGTGAGAAAGAGTTCTTTGAGGCGCTCGGCCTCCCACACGGCCCTGGCTCCAATAAACTGGTAGTCACACACCGCAGCATCAACCAGGGCGATGTCTTCGAGCGCCCCGTCGCGGTACAGGTTGAGCCGCTTGGTTGGACGGGTATACGTTTCCGGGGAGAATTGTCGTCGCGCGTAATAGCCCGCGGCCAGACCGGCCAGGGTTGACTCCAAAAACTGTGGAAAGGCATTATTCGTTCCGGTCGAAAGCGGAATGAGCGGCATGCTGCCGCTGCCTTTGGTGACCACCCGGTTTGTCCCGTCTCCGCCAATGACGATGACGCAGGCCACCCCCTGTTCGTTCATGAGCTGCGCCGCCCGGGTCGAGTCGCTGGCATCATCGAAGATCGACATTTCAAGAAAACGTGGGGTAATACGCAGCTCGTTCTCAATCCCGGACAGGGCTTTGGTAAAGATGTTGGCCGGGTCAGGGAAGAGGACCACTTCGTCCACCCCGGCACCCTGAATCCCGAGAATAGCCCGCCGAACGATATAGACTTTTTCCTGGGTATCGAGAATAGACCCATGCGCCACAAGGCGACGGATGTCCTTGCCGGCGCGTGGGTTTGCAATAATACCGACTGGTGCCATGAGAAGTTGGGGTTAGGGGTTAGGGGCTGGACTTCCCCAACTCCCAAAACCCAATCCCCAGAACCTATCCCTAAAACAATCCTAGTACTGCCGCGCTAATTTTTTGCGGGTTGGGCAAATAGTGGTCTTCCAACGGTGGGCTGAATGGCACCGGGGTGTGTGGAGCACACACTATTTTTATGGGCGCGTTCAGGTAATCAAACCCCTTGTCCGCGACCATAGCCGCAATATCGGTTGCCACGTTACAGCGCGGGTGCGATTCATCGACGATCACCAGTCGGCCCGTCTTCTCAACCGATGTCAGCACCGCCTCCTCGTCAAAGGGCGAGAGAGTCCGAGGATCAATAACCTCAACGCTTTTGCCCTGCTTTTCCAGCTCCGCGGCCGCGGCCAGGGAGTGATGCACCATCTTGCCCATAGCCACGATAGTGACATCATCGCCGGCGCGCTTAATGTCTGCTTTGCCGAACGGAATGGTGTAGTCTTCTTCTGGAACGACTCCCTTCATTGCGCCAAACGTGATGTCCTCAAAGAAAATAACCAGATCGTCATCCCGGATCGCCGAAATCAAGAGTCCTTTGGCGTCATACGGCGTCGAGGGGACGACCGTCTTGAGCCCTGGGATATGGGTAAAGAGTGAGTGCAACACCTGAGAGTGTTGGGCCGCGGCGCGGTAGCCGCCTCCGCAGATGGTCCGAATAACCAGCGGGACTTTCGCTTTGCCGCCAAACATATAGCGGAGTTTTGCGCCCTGGTTCAGGAGTTGGTCAAAACACACGCCCATAAAACCGACGAACATCATCTCGGCAATAGGCCGCAGGCCAGTGACCGCGGCGCCCACCGCCGCGCCAATAAAACCGGACTCGCTGATGGGTGTATCGATAATGCGCTCCCGACCAAATTCCTGGACCAAGCCTTTTGTCACGCCCAGGACTCCGCCCCAGGCTTCACCACCTTCGAGGTGATCGACATCGGCCCCGCCCGCAACGTCCTCTCCCATTAAGATCACTTTCGGGTCGCGTCGCATTTCCTGACGCATGGCTTCATTCAGCGCTTCACCAAAATTCAACTCTCGCTCTGCCATAATTTTTCTCCGCAAGGGGATTAGGGGTGGGTTTCTATCTGCCCCAATCCCTAATGCCCAGTTCCCAGCCCCTAGTAATTCACATACACGTCAGTGAAGGTTTCCTGGACTTCGGGAAAGGGGCTGTCTTCCGCGAATGTGACCGCTCCATCAATTGCTGCATTGACCCGTTCATCGATGCCCCCAAGCTCGTCTTCGGACACCAGGCCACGAGCCAGGACGGCCTTTTTGAAGAGCTTGATCGGATCGAGTTCGGTGCGGTATTTGTCGTTTTCCGCGGCAATTTTATAGGTCTGCGCATCGCCTTCAAAGTGGCCGAAGTGACGATAGGTCTTACACTCCACCAGGCTCGGCCCTTGTCCGGCCCGGGCGCGCGCAATCGCCTCATGCGCCGATTCATACACGGCAGCCAGGTCGTTCCCGTCTATGGTCACGCCCGGCATATTATACGCTGCGGCGCGGTCGGCGATATTCTCGACGCTGCAATGATAATGCGACGGCGTGGCCTCGGCATAGCCGTTATTCTCGGCCACAAAAATGACCGGCAGCTTCCAGATTGCGGCCAGGTTGAGGCTCTCGTGCAAGGTGCCCTGTTCCGACGCCCCGTCACCAAAGAAGCAGATGGTCACCTGGTCAGTCCCGTTGGTTTTTGCCGTCAGGCCGGACCCACAGGCCAGCGGCGGGCCGCCTCCGACGATACCGTTGGCCCCCAACATGCCTTTGTCCATATCGGCAATATGCATGGAGCCACCTTTGCCCTTGCAAATCCCCGTGGCCTTGCCGAACAGCTCAGCCATCATGCCCCGCACGTCCACCCCTTTTGCAATACAGTGGCCATGTCCGCGATGGGTCGAGGTCATATAGTCAGCGTCCGTGAGATGGGCACAAATCCCGACAGCTATGGCTTCTTCCCCGGCATAGAGATGCACAAAGCCCGGGATTTTCCCCTTCCCGAACTCAGTACTGACCCTGGTTTCAAACACACGGATGAGCTGCATACGCTCATAGACCCACAGGAGCTTGTCTTTGGGAATATCCATACCGCCCTCCTTTTCCAGTAATTCTGTACCGGCTTCATAACACGAAACGCGGACAGGGGAAACAGAATGGGCGGATGAGGGGCGAGAAGTGTCCATCCCCTCTTGGGAGGGGTGGCGCGTAGCGCCGGGGCGGGTTGTCCCATCCTTAGGGAGTGCGGGCATCCTGCCCGCATTTATACCTGTCGGATTGCGTGGGGATGGACGTAAGCCGGGGACCCCCTCACCCTGGCCCTCTCCCCCACAGAGGCGAGGGGATAAGATGGGGGCGAGGCGAGGCTGGGAGAAGCGTTGTTCTAGCGCGAGGTGGTGAGATGTGATGAATGGGAGAGGGTCTACCATGGGAAAGATACGCCTCAGCGAAAGCGACGTTTGCGCCAAGTTCATCACGCCGGCCCTGCACCAAGCCGGGTGGGACGAGGCCACGCAAATTCGCCGCGAGGTCAGCTTCTTGAGGGTGAGGGTCGGTGTTGACAACACCTATCTGAGCCACCTATAGCCTGAGATGTATGATTAAAGGGATACAAATAGGCGAGACGGCTTATGTCATGACGGCATTGTCCATACATTTCAGGACGACAAGTGCGTTCTTCCGAGAAAAAGATGCTGTCCTCGCTGACCATTCACCGAAACCATTTCCTCACTTCTCCCGGGGTGATCGTGACTTTAATCTTATCGACATGGAAAAGCGTACGGTCGTAAGGTTCGAACCAAATCGTGCTGTAGCCAGATCGGAAGGCCAAGACAGTCTTGACCGGTTTCAAACAGTAGTAGATGTACTGCGCGAGATTGTGAATCGATTCCAGATACAGGACATCTTTCAAATTCTTCTACACGATATACGGTGTGTTCCTACTAAGAATATTAGGAAGGCCCGCGATTTCTTCTGTGAGCAGTTCTGCACGGAAAAGGGAATGTCGATTCTTGACGACGACATGACCCGTGACTACTCAACAACCGTTGAGCGAAAATGGCTTTTGAACAATAAGATGCAGGAGCAGAAGGTAAAAAGGGAATGTGAAGTTGAAGCGAGTGGAGTAGTTCTGGTTGGTCCGGCCACAAGGGATGAGATCGCTGACAAGAGATGGATTGAATTCCACGATGCCGCGGATAACAATCTCTACAAGGCTCCAAATCTCTCGCCATCGGCAGGGGTGCTTGCCAATATGGAGATGTACGCTCAGCCATACGAGGGAGGTTCGCAGAAATTTATGATGGTTGAAACATTGGATGCGTTCTATAGATGGGCTGTGGGACAGACAGACTCTGTCTGGAAACGAATTGTTACTTCGTAAGGAAGGCGAACATGGCTGCAGGAATGAATACAGACAAGGCTGCGGGAATGACCACCACTAACGGATGGACCTCCTCCTCCTCTAGTGGATCGATACCGGTTGCTCTCGAAAATTTGGACAGTAAAACGTTAGACGACCCAACCGTTTCCTCAGGCTTCCAGGGCAACGGCTCTCATGAATATATGAAGGAGCAACTTGATGCCCTCAGCATGATATCGATATCACGAAAGGGAAGCCAGGAAACGGACGATATTATTTCTATTGGCGCAGTGGATGAGCCTCTGAGTCCGATGGATTTGCTATGGAGAGTCCGCGAAGATCGTATTGCAGAGATACTACTGCGGGCTGAGACGATTGAGGTGTTGGAAGCGGTTGGACAGAGGGATTTGGCTGTCATCCATTCGTCATATCAGCATCTTCATGCTTTTGCAGATCTCGTTTCAGAAGATCTGATTAGTGTTGAAGATGGCCACCCCGTTCTTACCCCTCTCGTAGAGGAACATATCCGCCTCCTGAGCGACAAGATTTAGCAGGTGGCTTTGAATTCCAGCCTGAAAACTGCACTTGTGCAGGCCCAAAAACGCTTCCGAGAGGTTCAATTCTACGTCCTTATCTGGGGGCCGGGGAGTACATCCGACACACCACAGCGTGAAAAGCGTGATCGTATAAGGAAAGACCTAGAACAACTGCTTGGACCAGAAAATGTCTGGTACAGCGAAGATATTTCCGAAGATAACGATCCTGAGTTGGACAGACTCCGAGAGTTGGGAGATTTGGGCTCAGAGTATGTACAGGTTCAGGCTGCTGATGCGGTAGTCCTGATACCAGAATCTCCTGGTTCTATTGCTGAGGCCGCTCTTTATCAAGACGAGTTGCGTGGCAAGACCATTGTATTTACTACGAAGCGGCAGGGCACTTCGTTTGCCAGTAACACTTACTTCATGCACAAGGTTGAGACGGTAACGGAGCGAGAATGGAGCAGCTGCCAGCGCGTTCGTCGCCTGGCAAAAAGGTTCATTAATGATCTCCGTTTTCTGAAGGCGAAGCGGCTTAGCCTGATGAACTGACCAACATGGGCTAGACATTCTCTCAGACCATTAGCGCTATGCCTTCCGCCTGTGCCGCTACGCTGAGTTTGCGGTCAAGGGTGGCAAGCGGCCGTTGTTGCCGGACCGCTAATTCCAGGTACAGCGCATCATACGCGCTCAAGCCGTGGGTCCTGGCCAGCCGGAGGAGGGAGGCATTGTCCGGTGCGTGGTCCAAGTGGATGCCCAGCGCGTCAATAGCCTGCACTGCGGCCGCAGTTTCCTCTTGTGTTAAGCGTCCCCTGCACTCTGCAATGACCAGGACGTTACGGACTTCCACCCACCACAGCGCCGGAGCGATGCCGCCAATTTCCGCCACCTGCTCCAGGGCAGCACCGGCTTGGGCCGATTGCTCGTCCCTGAGCACCCAGGCCATGGTGACGGAACTATCCAGGACGGGGGCCTTCAACGCCGACCTTCGTTGCGCATTTGAAGAATGTCCTCGGTTGTCGCCCACCCAATGCGCTTGCGCAGAGCGCGGAGGGTCGTGGCCGCGGCAACAGCGACTTCACGGTCGGGCGCTTCCGGTGGTATCAACCGGGCCACCGCGCGCCCACGTTTGGTGATGATGATGGTCTCTCCGCGCGCGACCTCGTCAAGCAATGCGGAAAGGTGGGTTTTCGCCTCGAACGTGCCGACTTCTCTCATAATCCCTCTTGGAATAATAAGCTAGTCTATTATCTGGTTAGATAAAGGCCCATGTCAAGCCGTAGTTCGCAGGAAAAGCACCGAAACACCTGCAAAAAAGTATCGCTACTCCTGTAAGTTCGGATCTACCGAGTTGCAAAACTTCTGATTATTTATAGTCTGGGCGTGGAATGGAACTAGATGATGCCTTCTCTCCTCTACGAACCTGATGAGCGCCCGCCGTATGCCTTTGCCTTTGGACTGAGCTTTCAGCGGGCCATGTTAATGGGCCCCAGCCTGGCGCTCATACCGACTATTATCATGCGGGCCGCGAATCAGGACGAGACTTATCTGTCTTGGACAATCTTCGCCCTGCTCATGGTTACTGGCGCGATCACGATAGTGCAGACGCTTCGTATCGGGCGCTTCGGCTCGGGGTATGTGCTCGTGATGGGGTCCGCTAGTGCTTTCGTCGGCGTGTGTATCCCCGCGCTCGTTGAGGGCGGCCCGTCTTTGCTGGCCAGCTTGATTATCGTTGCCGCCGTGTTTCAGTTTGTGCTGGCTGCCCGTCTCTCCTTGTTGCGGCGCTTCATCACGCCGATGGTGGCTGGAACGATCCTCACCCTGATTCCCGTTTCTGTCATGCCGGCGATCTTTCGGATGCTGACCAATGTGCCGGAGGGGACGCCGGAGGCCGCGGCCCCGACGAGTGCGGCGGTTACCTTTGCCACGGCTGTGGCGCCTCGCGCTACGCGCCTCAGAGACGTGGCGACCATGGGCGCCGCTCATCGGGGTTGTGGCCGGCTGCATGGTGGGCGTGTGGTTCGGCCTGTATGACGTAGACCGGATCCTTGCCGCCCCCTGGATCGGCTTACCGACCAACGCCTGGCCGGGAGTAGACCTGACGTTTGGCCCCGCTTTCTGATCTCTCCTGCCCGGATTCCTATTCGTGATTCTGGTCGGGACGACGGGAACCCTTAGCCATGCCGTTGCCGTGCAGCGGGTCTCGTGGCGCAAGCGACGGGCGACCGATCTCCGCTCGGTCCAGGGCGCGGTGGCCGCAGTTGGCTTGGGCAATCTGCTGTGCGGCCTCGCTGGGACGATCCCGTGCGGCACCCGCCCGTCAAGCGCGCCGCTTGTGGAGCTGACCGGCGTGGCGGCGCGTCGTGTCGGGGTGTGCATCGGCATCATCTTCCTTGCCTTGGCTTTTTTACCCAAGCTGATGGCCGTGTTGATGGCCATTCCGAGCCCGGTGGCGGCTGCCTATCTCACGGTCCTGGTCAGCCTCATCTTTGTCCAGGGCATGCAGCTCGTCCTCCAGGGTGGAAACGACTACCGCAAAACCCTGGTGGTCGGCGTGTCGTTTTGGGTCGGGGTGGGCTTCCAGTATCAGGCCATTTTCCCCGACTACCTGAGCGGGATGTGGGCGATCCTGCTCAGCAACGGTATCACCGCAGGCGGCCTTATGGTCGTCGGCTTGACCTTGTTCCTGGAGCTGACCGGCCCCCGCCGCCGCCGTCTGGACATGGAGCTGGCGGTTGCGGGCCTGCCGAAGCTGGAGGAGTTCTTATGTGCCCTTGCCGCCCGCCTGGGGTGGAGCGCGGAGGCGACCCAGCGCCTGTGCTTGATCGGCGAGGAAGCGCTGACGAGTCTGGGGCAACAGATGGACGCCAAGGCGACGGATCGTGCGAAGCCGCGTTTGCGTGTACTGGCCCGTCAGGACGGCGCTGCCGTGGAGTTGGAGTTTATAGCGGCGATTGGTGAGGCTAACCTTGAAGACCACATCGCGCTGCTCGGGGACCAAGTGGAGACGCCCAACGAGCGCGAACTCTCGCTGCGTTTGCTGCGGCACTTCGCCTCGTCCGTGCGCCACCAACAGTACCACAACATTGATATTGTAAGCGTGCGCGTTGACGGCTCGGTGTAAACCCCGAGAGAGGGGTCAGCCGTCAGGCAGCGGTTCTCGCCGTATGGCGGGGAGAGGAAAGCGATGTTGAGGGAGGGGGTTGTTGCTTATTCGTCCTCGTCCGGCAGCCGGTAGGCCGTGCCGTCAATGAGGCGTTTAGTGTCGTAGTTCCAGCGGGTCATCCAGTGTTCGACCACGTGATAGGCCGGACACTGGCCCTTATCAATTTCCTCCCGCAGTCGCTCAAGATAGATGGTCTCATTTTCTCCGGCCTCATTGCAGTCGTTCTGTCGCTCTAACCCTTCCCAGGCGATCGTAACCAGCTCTTTGGCCAGATCGAGCAGGCGTATGCCCTGCACTCGTGCGCCCAGGGCTTGGCGATGGGCTTGATGATAGGCTTCGATGCGCTCCTCCCAGCTCCACTTTTTCACCAGGTCCCAGGCGGCCAACAGTGGGTCGTTATCAAAAAAGATGCCTTTGGTGAGGGCCGGCACGGCCAGCATGTATTCAAACGGCTGGTTATCAAAGCAACGGATCTCTAGGTATTTTTTAATCCGCACTTCCGGAAAGAGGGTCGTCAGGTGGATGCCCCAGTCTTCCATGCTGGCGCGTTCCCCTTCGTACCCCTCCTCCAGGAATTGGCGAAAGGACATATGGGTCATATTAATCCACTGGCCTTTGCGCACAATAAAATACATGGGAACATTCAGCGCGTATTCCGCATAGTCTTCAAACCCAGGAGAGTCGGCAAAAGCGAATGGCAGCAAACCACACCGCCGTTTGTCCGTATCGGTCCAGACGTGGCCCCGCATGGTCATAAAACCGTTCAGCCTCCCATCTGAGATCGGAGAGTTGGCAAACATGGCGGACAGTATGGGTACGAGTCCCATACTCGTCTTCAGCTTCATCATGGCGTCAGTTTCGTCGCTAAAGTCGAAATTGACCTGAATGGAAGCGGTTTGCTTCATCATGCGCTGCCCCAGCGTCCCGACCTTTTCCATATACGGGCCCATGATCGAATAGCGCGTTTTAGGAATCCACTGGATGTCATCCAGTGAGCTGACCGGCTGTACTCCCAAGTTGACGAAATCAATGTCCAATTCGTCCGCAATGGGCAGCAGGTGCTTGAGATGGCGCCGGAGTTCTTTGTCCGCACAATGGATGGTCTCACACTGTTCGCCGGAGAGTTCGAGCTGAGCGCCAGGTTCAAGCGCGATATTGGCTCGCTCGCCTTGGAGGGCGATGATGCGACCGGCTTCTTCTTGGGGCTCCCATTCCAGGGAGTCGGCCAGGCGGCTCAGGATATGCTCAATGCCGCGCCGTCCGGAGTAGCGCGCTGCCCGGCCACTCCGGCGTGATACGCCTAGCAGTTCGTACTCTGTGCCAATGCGCCAATCCTCTCGGGGCTTTGCGGCTTGAAAGAAGTATTCGATGAGTTGGGCATGGTCTTCAATAACAAGATCCGTGTCTGGTCCTTCGATATACTGCGACATCCGGTGACATCCTCCCCCCTCTTGAGGGCCTTACAAAAGGCGGCCCCAACGTAACCAGACGCAGAGGCTAAGGCAAGGGGATTTCGGAACGGGAGTGGAGGGAGCGAAGAAGCTCTTGGAAATGTGAGACCCCAACTCGTGAGAAAGCAGGAGATACTGGGTATCCATGTCTTCACGAATATGAATGGCCTCGTCCTTGGCCTTTCGTTTGCTCCCTGCATTATAGCTCAGGATTCTTCACTCGGAGTGCCTCCTGAGCGCTGACATAGATGGCAAAAGGACACTGCGTACCGCAGCTATGCTCTCCTGCAAGTGTGAGGGCGCGGCGGAGAGCAGCCTCCATGGCAGTAAACCAGCCTGATTGAGTGGGGAAGATATTCGCCGGCCCGATACGTGTGGCGAGGCCGGTTTTTTCAAATAATTGAATAGCATCGGGCCGCAGGCCGAGGATGAGGAGGGTTTTGCCGGCTCTCTCCAATTGACGTTGGCTGGATTCAAGCAGGCTGGCGATGGTGATGTCCAAGCCTTGTGTCTGGCGAACACGGAGAATAATGACGCGGACGTGAGGCTCGGTGCTCATCCGTTCAAGCAGGGCTTGTAGCTCTCCGGATGCAGCAAAAAATAACGGGCCCGTCAGGTTGAAGAGGCGAATGGCGGAACAGTGTTGTCCCCGCTCTTCCTGTTCAACTTCCTGATTAACCTCAACCTCTTGGTCAACCTCCCGAAAACGGCCTTTCTCACTGATTGTCATCTCTCGGGCAGTGAGCAGGCGTACCCGACGTAAAAAGAGGAGAATACTGATACCCACGCCAATATAAATTGCTTGATCGAGGGGAACGAGCCACGTCCCGACGAGCGTAGTGAGAAAGGCCGTTCGATCTCCCAGGGTGCTGTGCAGAATCGTACGAATACGGCCCGTATCGATGAGATCCGAGGCCAGGACGAACAACAGACCGGCCAGGCTTGCAATCGGCGTCTGGTTGACGACCGGTCCGAAAAAGAGCAGCACCGCCAGCATCAACAGTCCGCAGAACAGGGCCGACAGACGACTCTGGGCCCCGGCTTGCTGATTTAAGGCTGAACGAGACAAACTGCCGCTGACCGGATAGCCGCCCGAGAAAGCCGCGGCGATGTTCGCCAGCCCTTGTCCTGAAAATTCGGCTGCCATATCAAGCCGCTGTCCGGACCGGGCCGCCAGCGTCCGTGCGACCGAACTGGACTCAACCAGGGAAAGGACGGCACAGGCAATTGCCGTAGGGAGCAGGCCTGCCCACCGGTCAAAGTGGGGTATGGTGAGCGGCGGCAGGCCGGCTGGCAGGGGCGCGAGGTCGGCAACGAGTTGGAGCCCGGCGTCAGATAACTGGAAGGCGCGGGCAAGCAGGATGCTGAGCCCCAGAGCGATAATCGAGGCTGGCAGACGGGGATAAAAGCGACGCACACACAAGACGAAAACAATTGTGCCTATAGTGAAAAACACGGCGAGCAGCTGGGCTTCCGAGAGTGAAGACAACCATCCTCCGAGCATCTGGGCTGGATTGCCTGAAACTCGGGCTGTGCCTGTTGCATTGGGCAGTTGGCCTACCATAATCAGGACCGCGGCCCCTGAGATATAACCACGTACAACGGGTTGCGAAATATAATCGGCTACAGCGTCGAGTCGCAGCAGCCCGGCGAGAAATTGGACCACCCCGACCATAAAGGCAAGGGTGACGCCTACCGTCATTGGACTCGCACCGCCGTGCGCGACCTCGGCGGCAACAGCAGTGCCAACCAGCAGGCTCACGGCATTCGTGGGACCGGTGACAACATGGCGGGAGCTACGGAACAGAGCGCCAACTATGGCAGGTATGGCTGCTGCATACAGGCCCATGGCCGGGGGGAGGCCGGCGATCATGGCATAGGCCACGCCTTGGGGAATATCGAGAAAGGTGACGCTGGGACAGGCAAGCAGGTCCCGAGGGAGATGACGAAGCGGATAGTCTCGGAGGTCAAGAAACGGGAGAAAACGCTTCATCAATCTTTGTGCGCCTTATGAGCACTCTCTGTCTCGGGCAGTTGATACACATCTCGACCCGGCTTGAGCGGGCGTAACATCCAGTAGGGGCGGCGCGTGCCGTCGGGCGAGACTTGACTGGCAGGCCGGGTCAGCTCCAGCCACTTCTTATACGCGGCATGAGACTTTTCCGTATCAACGTGGATATCGCCATACTGATCGCTCTTCCTGGCAGGGCTGACTCGGACGGCTTGGTGCCAACAGTGCATGCCGGAGATGGGGTCCGGGTGGACGGGAAAGGTAAGATTTTGATGCACGCCGGCATCTGTCCACCAGATGCGTGAGCTATCGGCATCCTCACTCTCGTAGCCTTGCACTCCCTGCTTACGATGCAGGTCCCACTGATTTCCGTTATGGTCGAGTCCGACCGTGGCCATCATCTGACGCTGGCCTGTATGGTCGAGTTTCCAGCGGCCCATGTGATGACTACAGCCGGCGATACCCGGCCGGATGCCTTCGGTTACCCAGGCTTTGACAACGAAATAGCCGATCTCAGTTTCTACTCGGGTGAGGTCGCCGGTGCGGACGCCTATACGCTGTGCATCACGCGGGTGGAGCCAGAGTGGGTTGGTGTGGGCGATTTCATCCAGCCATTTGGCATTGGCACTGCGGGTGTGAATCTGGACAGGTAAGCGAAAGGTTGAGATCAAGACCATTTGGTCCTCTGTAAGCCGGTCGGGATGGATATGACTCTTGATATAGGTGGGGAGGGCGTATTCCGGCCAGCCCCAGTCTTTGAGCGTCTTTGAATAAAACTCGAGCCGCCCGCTTGGAGTTGGAAAGCCTCTATACACGGTACCGTTTTGGCTGTTGTGGTTCTCTATTCGGACCCCAACAGGGCGACGGCCGTCTGCATCACCATCAGGCGAGGGCAGGGGGACGATATTCGGACCGGTGAGCTTGGGGCTTGCGGTGAAGACGCGGCCCAGACTATCAACCCGGATATTGTCCAACTCCGCAGATGGTACTGTTTGTTCGTGGACAGCTCCGATGTTTTTTTGTACCTCAAACGCCCCGTAGCGACGCATGTAGGCGAGCGGCGAGAGCCCTTGGGCAGCGGCGTGTTCCGGGAGACCTGGGACTGAATTCTCAAAAATAAATCCATAGTATTCGTCCAGGGTGAGTTTCTGGCCTGGGTGCGCTTTGGACTCAAAATACTGACGAATTCCTAATGATCCATCCGGGTCGACTCGCCAGGATAACTCGATCCAGAATTCATTTTCCTCCCATACTTCGCCTGGGTTTGCCGCTCGGGTATCTGTAACCGGCTCGCCCAAGCGTTCTCTGGCCGTTCTCAGTACGGGCTGGCGAAATCCGATCCACTGGGCGTCGTGGGTTTCATATGAGTGTGTATCGTGTCGTTCGCTGCCGACGCCCATCGGCAGAATATAATCGGCGAAATAGGCGCTTTCGTTCCACGTCGGAGTCAGTGCGATATGCAAGCCGATTTTCTTCTCATCACTGAGTGTTTCGATCCAGGAAAAGCCGTCGGGGTTGGTCCAGACCGGATTGTAGACCCGCGTGAAATACACATCGAGTTTGCCTCGCTCTTCTTTCAGTAGATGCGGCAAAAGAAAAGAGAGTTCGTTAATGGCCAGCGGATATTCGGCTGGCCATGAGACTGTATTCCACATGGGTGGATGGGGGGGGGTATGGATGGGGCGCGGAACAAATTTATTCCAGACGTTAGGATAGGTCCCGCCCTCTGTCGCCACAGCGCCGAGCAGAGCGTTGAGGAGAAACAGGGTGCGTGCGACCTGCCAGCCGCCCAGATTTCCGGCTGCGGCACTGCGCCAGGTATGGGTGGCGAGTCGGGTTCCGGCGGAGGCGACCACCTCGGCAATGGTTCTCATTGTGGCTGTACTGATACCGGACTCTGTGGCCGCGAACTCGAACGTATATTCCGTGTAGAGATCGTGCAGAATCGCTTCAAAGTTTTCAAACGTAGGTTCCAGGTTTGGCCGCTCTTGTTGGAGATATTCCTGCCAATTCCACCAATCACGAATAAATGCACGATTATATTTTCTGTTCTGAATAATATAGTTCGCAATAGCCAGTAAAATGGCGGCCTCACTCCCTGGGTACGGTGCAACCCAATGATCGGCATGGGTTGCGCTGTTGGACAGACGAACGTCAAAGACTATGAGCTTGGCCCCTCGACTCTTGGCATCCATAATACGCTGGGCGTGCGGATTAAAATAATGGCCCGCCTCTAAGTGGGCGCTGATGAGCAACATCACGTCGGCATGCTCATGGTCCGGGCTGGGGCGGTCCGCACCCATCCAAAATTGATAACCGGCGCGGGCTCCGGACGAGCAGATATTGGTATGCGAGTTGTGGCCATCAACGCCCCAGGCGGCGAGGACGCGCTCGGTGTAACCGTCCTCGCCAGGCCGGCCAACGTGGTACATGATTTCGTTGTGACGGTCCTCCTGGAGCGCACGCCGAAGACGGCCGGCAATATCATCTAATGCCTCGTCCCAGGAGACCTGTTGCCATTTCCCTGCTCCGCGTGTACCCGCCCGTTTCAGTGGATGGAGGATGCGATCCGGATCGGTGACTTGGTTGAGGGTTGCCGGGCCCTTGGCGCAGTTACGGCCACGTGAAGCCGGATGTTCAGGATTGCCTTCAAACTTTCTGATTGCGAGCGTCTCCGGATCAACATAGGCAAGCAGGCCGCAGGCCGACTCGCAATTAAAACACGTGGTAGGGATAAGCATAGACCGCTGTTCGACGCGCTGGGGCCAGGCGCGCGCGTCCAACTCAACCCAATCGTCCCAACGTTCCTTGGGAGGAAAAGCCGCAAGGTGGCTACGACTTGGCCCTGGATAAAAAGTTTCACCCCGCGCCTGCGTGTCTTGGCGAGCGGCGGAAACGCGTGCATTGCGGCGCTTAATACTCATGGCAGTCCTCCCTAGGCGAGCGGTACGCTTTGACCGGCCTGAATGTAGGCGTGTTCATGCGCCAGCAATCCCATAAGCGCTGCACACCCTGCCAGTATGGCTGCCCAGGGGGCGAGCAGGCCGATAGAGACCAGGAGTATCCCACCCCAGAAATAAGGCCGGTATTGACCCTTCGTCATCTCAGCAGCTGCCAGATGGGCGTGGACCGTGGGATGGCTCAGCGTCATTTCCCCGCTCATGAGGAGGAGATGCAGCGCACATGACATTCCTAATAGCGTGGCTAATGGTGAAACCATGTCTGGTGACAACCAGACCGCACAGGGGATGAGCGCAGCGGCTCCGGCGATAACCGCTTGGACGAGGAAATGCAGCGGGAGGAGCGGGCTTTGCCATAAGTCACGGGCGGTCGATTGGGCAAAGAGATAGGCTGTATACACAGCGGTCAGCACGCCAAACGGGATACCGGGCAGCATGAGGGCTGACTGAAATGCTGTTCCGTCGGCAAGAAGGCTCGCAAAAAAATGGAGGACAAGAACGAGACTGAAACCAAGGATGATAAAAGCGCCTCTGACCAGCCAGCTCCTCCACTGAGGGCGCGTAAAGATCAACACAAAGCGCTCAGGGTGGTCCAAATCAGCGATGAGAATCAGACCGGTGAGGGCAAGAAATGTACCGCTCAGGGTGGGGGCAATCCACTGCCAGAGAACGTTCTCCGGCCGCATCAGGCCAAAGAACACGAGAAACAGTGGAACGAGATACGCCCCCGAGGCGATCCCTTTTGTCCAGGTATAGAGGCTCAGTCGCCAATCCCACGGGGAATGATGCGGCACGTCATACGCCAGCACCGCTTGGACGGAGCTATTGTTCCGGGTTGGATGGCCTGAGGTCACCTGGTGCGGTCCCCGGCCTTGCTCACTCCACATAAAAAGGCCGCCTTCAGGACGTGTGGCGGCAAGCGGGTCAAGTGTTGCCTGATGTGCGCCTGTGTAGAACAATTTTGGATGCGTTTCCTTTTCAGGGCGGCGCACGGTGACGGGTTCTCGGCCAACGATTGCCGCTACTCTTGAACCTGGTTCATTCAGGTCGCCAACCAGGATGGCCTCGGTCGGGCAGACCACAACGCAGGCCGGCTCAAGGTTCATATCAATCCGATGCGCACAAAAGTTGCACTTCTCGGCCGAGTGGTCTTCGGGATTGATAAAGATGGCATCGTAAGGACAGGCCGCGATACAGGCTTTGCAGCCAATACAGATGGACTTGTCGAAATCCACAATGCCGTCAGAACGGGTATACATGGCGGCGGTAGGACATGCGTACGTACACGGCGCGTCTTGACATTGATTACATCGATTGACTTGAAAAGCCCGCCGCACGTTTGGAAAAGTTCCTACGTCGACGTATTTCACATAGGTGCGATTGACCGATACCGGGACATGGTTCTCTGATTTGCAGGCAGTAGTGCATGCATGGCAGCCAATACATTTGGTGTGATCAATGACCTTGGCCCAGCTCACTACAGATGCAGCTTGCGGCGTCTCTTGAGCGGTTGGTTCCATGCAGTCTGCTCCTTCCCGCGTTAGGCTCTCTATCCATTGAGAACCGCCCCCATTTCTCAATTACCGCTCAATGGGCAAGTGTTGCTCGTTCCAGTCAAGCATCCCGCCTTTAAGATTCGACACCTGCACAAACCCCAGGCCGGTGAGAATGGCTGCGGCCGTTGTGCTGCGGACTCCAGCCCGACAGATAACAATGATATTGCCGTCTTTGTACTGTTCAATTTCTCCGGCACGAGCCGGCACTTCCTTGAGGGGGATGAGGATGCTGCCCGCTATATGGCCAAGGTCATCGCTGTATTCGTCTGGTTCGCGCACATCAAGCAGGAGAGGAGGGGAGGGGTTATCCAGTTGGGCTTGGACGTCTCGCGCGGACAATTGGCGTACTCCGTTCAGCGCAGACAGACTCGGAAATTGAATGGATTCGTCTTCAATAGCGGATTGGTTCGGTTGGAGAACTTCTTGAATTTTATCTGGCAGCGAGAGGTGGAGGTTGTTCATCAAATCGACATATTCCTGGCGACTGCGGCCTGCAACGCGCGGATTTGTGTGTCTTTCTTCACCAATAGTGGATTGGGTATGACCGCGGTAGTCATGACCGGGAAAGACCAGTGTACTGTCGGGCAAGGTGAACAGTTTGTGATAGATGCCGTCGTACTGGGCGCCAGGGTCGCCATCGGGGAAGTCGGTGCGCCCGGTGCCGTGGATAAAAAGGGTGTCGCCGGTGAACACCCGATCCATGGCGTGTAAACACATAGAGTCTGGCGTATGGCCTGGGGTAGCGAGCACATGTATGGTGAGCGTCCCAACTCGGATGAGTTGCCCATCTTCAACATGCCTATCAACATGCGGGGCTGGGGCGCGCTTATGCATGACAACTGGAGCGTCCGTGAGATCATGTAATTCCCAGCTCCCCGTCAGATGATCCGCGTGGGTATGCGTATCGATAATGACGTCGAGCGTGTACCCATAATAGGCGAGGAGGGCGAGATAACGGTCGGTTTTTTCGAAGACTGGATCAATGAGGGCGACTGCATGTGTTTTTTCACACCCAATCAGATAGGTCTTTGTTGCGCTGCGGTTGAGTTCACGGAACAGCATGGTGATTCTGCCCCACTCTCTCCAAATAAGAAAATAATGTCAAGAGATATGGCGCGGCCAAAAAAAGAGCCGTCCGAGGCTGGGCTGCAAATGATTGCAGCGGGGTTCAACTGGCCCAAATGAACGGCCCTGCCTCCCCGAAGCGGAAGAGGGCCTACGCTCCAATCCTCAACCGCATTGACATGCGTCCGGGACCCAGACTAAGGGGTGATATATGTACTGGCTCCCCATCGTCTTTCTACTTGGATTCCTCTGTATGTCCTGCGAAAGTTTTCTCTCTCCTGACGCGAGGCGTCAGACAGAGACCGAAAGAGACGTCCTAGGACTTCGAGGTCCCGTCCGCTCGTTATCCCTCTTTCAGGCTGTCCTAGCGAAAAAGGGTGAGACGTGGGAGCCGCAGGAAGCAGTGCCGACCCGTATCGAGCAGTTTGATCGGCGTGGCAATCTCACCGAGCGCCTCTCCTACGACCCCGGTGGAACGCTGCGCGAGCGAGTGGTCTTTTCCTACGACGCGAGCACAAATGAAAGAGAAGTGCGGCGCTATGGGCCAGAGAACAGCTTCCTTGGACGAATTGTCTCATCCTGTGATGACCACGGATCCCCGGCTGAGTCGCGTTCGTATTCGGCCAGGGATGTTCTGACTGAGCGAGCGATTTTTCAGTATGACGCTAATGGAAAGGAAGTCGAATCCCATACGTATCAGCAGGCAGGTGAGCTGAAAAACCGAACGTCCTCGCGCTACGACGTCCACGGAAATGTTGAAGAGCAGTTGTGGTACGATGCGGCAGATGCGCTCGTGCAGAAGGTTGTCTATCACCGCGACTTTCAGGGAACCCTGGTGACCCGAGTCTCTTTTGTCTATGCTGCCAACTCCGGGCTGAGTGAGCGAACGGACGGCCACTTCAATAATAACGGTGATTTGACCGAACGCAGTGTTTACGTGGACAGTGGTCGGCAGCAACACAAAGAGATGTTTACCTACCGTTACGATGCTTTTGGCAATTGGACGACCCAAACGGTAAAGCGGCAGGTCGTCAATAAGAATGCATCCTATTTTGCACCGACGCGGATTATCTTTCGTGTTTTTGAGTACTACGAAAAAGGTGGAACGTAATACGCATCTAATCACTATCCCTTCGCCTTCATGCTTCGACAGAGCCTGCCCTGAGCAGTGTCAAAGGAGGCGAGCGGGTCTGCTATGTCCGACGCGTGAGTATACAACCCAATTCGTGTAGTCCGGCTGGATGCGGAATGGTGAGCGGTTCAGCGTCTCGCCATTCCCAGCGAGTTTCCTGAAAAAGCTGATGCATGGTATCGAGATCGCATGGAAACGGCGGGCCAGCTGGGTTTGTTGCTTGCATGAAGAGCGCAAACAGTTGTCCGCTCGGCTTGAGCCACGAGAAGAGTTGGCGTTCATAGTCCTGGCGGGTTGAGGGATTGATGGCACACAAACAGGTTTGGTCGTAGATTGCATCGAAGCGGTCGGGTGCATCCCAGTCGAGTAAGTCGGCTTGAATCACCTCTGCGGTCACGCCCGCGTTCTCAATCAACTGTTGGGCGCCGTGCACTGCCGATGGGGCGAGATCAACGGCCGTGACCTCAAACCCCTGCTGCGCAAGGATGACAACCTCATGGCAACGCCCACAGCCGGGAATAAGTATCCGACACGGTTGAAGCAGTCCTTGCTCAAGCCAGGTGAGGAGGGCTGGGCTGGCTGATTCCCGTTGCCAGCCGGTTTGGCCTGTGTGATATCGAGTTTCCCACTCAGCTTGCCGAGTCGCGGTGTGACTCACGATCGTCTCCTTAGCTCGGGCGGAGACTTCCCAGCGCAGAGGCGCTGGGAGGCCGGCCTTAAAAGGGCTCGAACCCGTACGGTCTGAAGAAATGGCCGGTGTAGGACTCGGCGTTATTTGAAGGTGTGGCGCGGAAAGGTCTGGGTGGTGCCAGAGTTAAAGGTGAAGGGGAGAGGCCCGTGCACATTGGAGTTGGGATCCCCTCTATATTCAATCTCGCCATTCACCGACCCGCAATTCTCAGGAAGAGTTGGCCCAATTCATATACTGACTATCCACCATAAATGAATCAGAGCCATATACCAAATAGTCGAGGCCGACAAGCTCATAAGCACGGCCAAAAGATAAAGGAAATGTGACGTCAGCGGACCACTGCCCGCAGGGCTTCGGCGAGAGCGATAATGTCTGCTTGCGTATTGTAGACATGCGGAGACACGCGAATGGAAGTGCCACGCTGTGAGACATAGACTGCGCGCTGGCGTAATTCTTCGAGAATGGCGGGAATCTGCTCGGCGTCGGCAAGACGAACACCAAACAGGTGGGCTGCACGCTCGTTTGGTGGCGCGACTGTGTATGGGGTCCCTTCAAGGGTATGAACGAGTTCTTTGCCAAGCCGCGCGCAGTAATGCTGAATATTGCTGACTCCCCATTCGCTGATCTGCTTGAGAGCGGCGAGGAGCATGGGAATCATAATGAAATTCGAGCGCTCTCCGGTATCAAAGCGCCGAGCCCCTGGTTGGTATTCAGACTGATAATTGATTAAGGCGCTAAAATTCTGACTATCTTTGCGGTTAATCCAGTTATGCTCAAATGGCTCCCCATTCAGCAAGCGATCCCCGACAGCCGCGAAGCTGTACTGGTAGGGGCCAAGCAGCCATTTATAGCCGGCGCAGACCAAAAGATCGGGCTGAACCTGTTCGAAATCAAACGGCAGAGCGCCGACCGACTGGGTGCCGTCCACAATAAATAGCGCACCCACATCGCGGGCACGCTGTCCAATCTGCTCAAGCTCAAACAGGGTGCCATCTGTCCAGTGCACACTGCTCAGGGCAACGACGGCAGTATCGGCATCGATGGCTTCGAGAAATCGTGTGTTCCAGACTTTTCCCGGTACGTGCGCTTCTCGGGGCCGGTCAACCCTGCGCAAGGTTGCTCGCGTGCGCTTGCACTGCTCCAGCCAGGGATAGACATTGCTCGGGAACTCTTCACCGGGAATCACGACGTTCTGTTCCGGTGTGAGCGGCAGGTTGTGTGTCGCGATGCTCATCCCATAGCTGACTGCAGGGACGAGGGCGATTCGCTCGGGCGAGGTGTGAACGAGTCGGGCGAACGCACGGCGCAATTCTTCTGCCGGCTCGAAAAAGTCTTCAGGCGTGATCTCGGCAGGAACGGCTTTGCGTCGCAGACCGTTGATGCCGGCCGTCTCAACGGCTTTCAGCAACGGCGACATATAGGCACAGTTGAGGTAGTGCTGGCCGTCGGGCAAGGAAAATAAATCGCGCTGGCATTGCATCGGTGTGCTCGTTTCTCGGCTAGGCTCTATCCTGAGCAGTCAGTATTGAGGGGATCGTATCACGGTCCTGCACGGTAGGCGCGTAAGACAGGGATACGTGGTTTCCATTGTTTTCTTGTGCTAGCGTAACACTATGGGCCGGGTTTACCAGCAGTATTGTGTCACCTTTCTTTTTCTGGTGTTGCTCCTGCATTGCACGCAGATGTGCCTTGCTGCCGGTCATACTCGGACGACCAGTGTATCTCCTCCTGATTCAGCTCAGAGCACTCAGACAGCTCCGTGTCATACACCGGACAGAGAGTCGCATTCCACCCCTGAGAAGTGTCCGGATTGCGGAGAGCATTTCTTTCTCAAGCCTCTCGTGGTGGGAGGCCAGGAACTGTCTGCTGCTTCACCTGCGGCGCGTTTCCTCGCGTTCTCGGCCGCATCAGTGAGTGTCTCCTCCCGGCCAGTATCCCTTGACCTTCGACTCTCAGCAGGACGGGCTCAATATTCCGTCCCGCTATATCTATCCTTCTCTATTTTCCGTCTCTAAAGCTCCCAGGCTATCACCTGGACGGTGGTAGTTCTCATTTCTGTGCTGCGACGGCGCACTGACGTCGAACCGCGCTGTGTGTGTCTTTCGAAGACGCACAATACCACCAGTATTGAGAAAGTAGCCTCTTATGATGAACGGTTTCGCGTGGCGATTCCTGATTATTGCACTTGCCGTTATAACTCCCCTGCCGTTGGGGTGCGCGACGGCTCCCATCTTCACTGCCCGTACCGGAGGAGGGCCATCTCCCATGCCTCAGAGCAAGGCTTTACGGCCTGTTCCGGGAGAAGATACGCTTGACACGGTCGCCGTCCCAAGGGGGAAGACGCAGTCTACCGCCTCCGCGACAGGACGATTTCCTGAGACTCTGCATGGCTATCTCGGCTCTGCGCTCGAAAACAGCGCTGGGCTGCGGGGGAGTTTTGCGGCCTATCAAGCGGCTCTCAAAAAACGTCCTCAAGTCACTGCTCTTGCTGACCCCCGACTGACCTATGGGTATTTCCTGCGTTCGGTTGAGACTCGGGTCGGAGCGCAGCAACATCGGCTCGGAATAACCCAAGCGTTTCCGTGGTTCGGAACGCTGACGCTACGTGGTGATGAGGCAGATTTCGAGGCGCGCGCGGCATTTTACCGTTTTCTGAGCCTCAAGAACGAACTCGTTTTTGATGTGACCAAGACGTATGCCGAACTGGTCTATCTGCATGCTGCGGTCCGCATTGCCGAAGAGACTCTCCAACTTGTTCAATCCTGGGAAAAAGTCCTCCAGGTCCGTTTTCGCTCTGGGATCGGGACACATAGCGATCTGGTCCGCGTGCAGACCGAGCTGGGACAATTAGAGGACCGCCTCGCGGAATTCCGTGAGGTCAGACAACCGACCCAAGTGGCGTTCAACGCACTGTTGAATCGTCCCACGACGGCACCTATTCACATTCCCCCCAGCCTGCTCCTGGACCCAGCTCTGGATGCAGAAGCGAGCGCCGCACGGCAGTTGACCGAAGAGACTGTCCTCACAGGCAATCCTGGGCTTGCGCGCTTGGATGCCCTCATTCAGGCGGGACGCGTGGGCGTCGAACTGGCCGGGAAGACGGCCTACCCCGATTTTACTCTCGGC
This sequence comes from Binatia bacterium, assembly GCA_963664395.2. GTDB lineage: Bacteria > Desulfobacterota > Binatia > Bin18 > Bin18 > Bin18. The sequence goes on from OY761159.2 coordinate 3,719,904, forward strand.
CTTGATTATATCGCGACGGATAAGCGTCCGGGGCCAACGGACAGCGGCAAAGATGCTCTGCTGCCGACGCTCTCAATGACTCTCCCTATCTATTGGCAGAAGAATCAGGCGAGAGTCGAGGAAGCGGTCCTGCGGCAATACAGCCTCGAAGCGCAGCGTCGGGATAGCGCCGCTGTGTTAGCCTCAGACTTTGCCCGAGCGCGGTTTGCGCTGCGAGATGCCGAGCGCAAGACTGCTCTCTTTACCCATACGCTGCTGCCCAAAGCCGAAGAGTCTATTGAGGCCAGCTTTACTGCCTATGAAAGTGGCGAGGTCGGCTTCTTGGACGTGCTCGATTCAGGCCGGAGGTTGCTGGATTTCGAACTCTCGCTGAGCCGGGCACGAACGGATCGAGCCATCGCCATCGCGAAGCTTTTTATGCTGAGCGGAGGATATAGCGATTTCCTCTCTGCTGAGGAGAGGGGAAGGTGAATCAAATGGGGAATATCAACGTTTTCGTGATGAAGGGTTTACTCCTGTGTCTGACGATATTGACCTGGTGTGGAAATGGTATTGCTCAGCACGCAGGTCATGACACACAGGGACACGCCTGGCAGGCCACCGCCCCGCACGGAGAAGAGCCGGAGACCACCGGTCAGGAGATTATGCTCAGTGACTCGGCCAAGAGATTGATCCAGCTTGAGACCGCGCTGGTGGAACGGAAATGGGTCGAGCGGCAGGTGCGGCTCGTCGGGAAGATTGATTATGACGAAACGCGGCTCAAGCATATTACTGCCTGGGTGCCCGGACGCGTGGACCGCCTGTACGTGAACTATACCGGGATTCGCGTCAACAAGGGTGACCACATGGTCTCTCTCTACAGCCCGGAATTACTCTCTGCTCAGGAAGAGCTTATCCAGACCGCCCGTTCACTCGACCGGCTGCGTGAGAGCACCAGTACCATCGTGAAACGCTCTTCAGCGCGCTCGGTGCAAGCCGCCCGCGACAAGCTGCGCCTTTTGGGACTGACGGGCACACAGGTACGCCAGATTGAGAAGCAGGGGCAGGCCGATGAGCATGTCACCATCTACGCTCCTATGGGCGGGATTGTGGTGGAGAAGCAGATCAACGAGGGCATGTATGTGAACACCGGCACCAGGATTTACACGATTGCCGATCTGTCACATCTATGGCTGTATCTGGACGCCTATGAATCTGATCTGCCCTGGATTCGCTATGGGCAAGCGGTGGCATTTCGTACCGAGGCATTCCCCGGAGAAGAATTTCACGGAGTGGTCTCGTTCGTTCAGCCTTTCCTTGACGCGAGAACACGGACAGTCCGGGTGCGAGTGAATGTTGAAAATCCTGACCTCGGGCTGAAGCCGGGGTTGTTCGCCACCGCAACGATCAAGGCTCAGATTTCGGACCGGGGAACCGTCATAGGTCCTTCTTATACCGGGCAGTATATCTGCCCCATGCATCCCGAGGTGATCCGTGAGGCGGCGGGAAGTTGCCCGATTTGCGGAATGCCTCTGGTCCTGGCCGACAATTTCCCGCTGGTTGGCCACAACCATGAGCACGAGGCCGGGCCACCGCTGGTTATTCCGGCGTCGGCGCCGCTCATTACCGGGAAGCGCGCCATTGTGTACGTGCAGAAGCCGGGCACTGGGGCGTACGAGGGCCGAACCATTACGCTCGGTCCACGCGCGGGGGACTATTACATTGTCAAAGCGGGGCTCCACGAGGGGGAGCGTATCGTTTCAAGCGGCTCGTTCAAAATTGATGCAGACCTCCAGATTCAGGGTAAACGCAGCATGATGAATCCACACGGTGGGCGGGCAGGTGGTGCCCCTAGGCATTGAATCCCAGACATACCCCGGAGTGCATTATGAACGCGGTCATTCGTTTTTGCCTGGAAAATAAGTGGATCGTTCCCCTCTTCATTGTCTGCATTACTGCGTGGGGCGTCATGGTCGCCCCTTTTGATTGGAAGCTCGATTTCCTCCCTCGAAATCCTGTTCCGGTTGATGCCATCCCGGACATTGGCGAGAATCAGCAAATTGTCTTTACGAAATGGCCGGGACGGTCTCCGCGTGATGTTGAGGACCAAATCAGCTATCCGCTGACGGTTTCCCTGCTGGGGCTGCCCGGTGTCAAAACCATCCGGAGCTTTTCCTATTTTGGATACTCATCCATCTACATCATTTTTAAGGATGAAGTTGACTTCTACTGGTCTCGTTCCAGGGTGTCGGAGAAACTCTCCAGTCTTCCACAGGGTCTGTTACCGGACGATGTTTCTCCCGCCCTGGGACCGGATGCGACCGCCCTGGGGCAAATCTTTTGGTATACGCTCGAAGGCCGTGATCCTGAGGGCAATCCGACCGGTGGCTGGAATCTGGACGAGATTCGTAGTGTTCAGGATTGGTACGTCCGCTATGCGTTGCAAGGGGCGGACGGAGTCGCCGAAGTGGCCTCCATCGGCGGGTTTGTCAAAGAGTACCAAATCGACATCAACCCCGATGCGCTTCGGGCGTATGACGTCAGTCTTGCCCAGATCATAAACGCGGTCCGGAATTCCAATCTCGATGTCGGTGCGCGAACTATCGAAGTGAACCGGGTGGAATATGTCATCCGCGGTGTGGGCTTTATCCGGACGCTCCAGGATATCGAGGACATCGCTATCACCGTTCGGGAGAACAATATCCCGGTTCAGGTCAAAGACGTTGCTCATGTCCACCTTGGGCCGGCGCTGCGACGCGGAGCGCTCGATAAAAACGGAGCTGAGGTCGTGGGCGGGGTCGTGGTTGTCCGCTACGGCGAGAATCCACTCGCTATAATCCAAAACGTGCGGGCGAAGATTGACGAAATCTCTCCCGGAATGCCGGAAAAGGCCTTAGCCGACGGCACGGTGTCAAAACTCACGATCGTGCCTTTCTATGACCGGACCGGATTGATTCTTGAGACCCTCGGGACGCTCAAGGCCGCACTGACGGAAGAAATCCTCGTGACCGGCATCGTGGTAGTCGTCATGGTCTTCCACCTGATGAGTGCCGTCTTGATTGCTCTTGTGCTTCCCCTGGCAATCCTTATTGCCTTTATCCTCATGCAATTGTCCCAGGTGCAGGCCAATATTATGGCGCTCTCCGGCATTGCCATCGCCATTGGCACCATGGTCGATATGGGCATTGTGCTGTGTGAGAACATTCTCTTTCATCTCAACGCCGCCCCAGCCGATAAGAGCCGCCTGGAGATAGTCTATGAAGCAACTATCGAGGTTGCGGGGGCGGTGCGTACCGCAGTCCTGACAACGGTTGTGAGTTTTGTGCCCGTGTTCGCCCTGCAGGCCGCGGAAGGAAAACTGTTTGCGCCACTGGCGTACACCAAGACCTTTGCCCTGCTTGGAGCGCTGTTTGTTTCGTTCATCCTTATCCCACCGGCCGCCCATTTCCTTTTTCGTGACTGGACGGGGCGACGCAGACTGAGGCAAGGACTGTCTCTTGCAGAGGTTGTTGCGGGCCTCCTGCTGGTTGGGACCTACGCTTTTCCCGGCCTCGTCCTGATGCTGCTGGGTGTCTCTAGCTTGGTGCGTGAGACGTTTCCCTCTCGTTATGCGTGGTTTTCCCGTTACGAAGGCTACGTCGTTCCGGCTGCCGTTATTGTGATCACGCTGTTCTTTCTTGTCCGGTCTTGGCTCCCCCTTGGCGTAGAAACAGGAACGCCCATCAACATGGTCTGTGTGGGAGTACTGATTGCTCTGTCGCTGACCTTCTTCAAGTTTTTTCAGGACGTATACCCACGCCTGCTCGGCTGGTGCCTCCAACACAAACTCCTATTTGCCGTCATTCCTCTCAGCGCGGTGGTCGCAGGTGGAGCGATTTGGTCCCGTATGGGCGAGGAGTTTATGCCGCCGCTCGACGAGGGGTCTTTTCTGTATATGCCAACGACCATGCCGCATGCGTCCATTGGAGAGGCGCTGGACGTGGTGAAGAAGCTCGATATGGCAGTCGCTTCGATTCCCGAGGTCGAATTGAGCGTGGGGAAACTGGGACGAGTCGATTCTTCACTCGACCCGGCTCCTATTTCCATGTTTGAGAACGTGATCAACTACAAGTCGGAGTACATCGTCGATGCCAATGGATATCCGGCCTATTTTCGCTATGACGCAGCCGCTGACGCATTTGTTCGCGATGCGCAGGGACGGCTTATTCCAGACCCGAACGGGCGACCGTATCGACAGTGGCGGTCTCATATTCGTACTCCCGATGATATCTGGAATGAAATCGTCCAGGTCACCAAAATCCCAGGCGTCACGTCCGCGCCTAAGCTCCAACCCATTGCCGCTCGGATCATGATGCTGCAATCCGGGATGCGTGCGCCCATGGGCGTAAAAGTGAAAGGGCCGACCCTGGAAATTATTGATAGCGTCGGACAGCAAATTGAAACGTGGCTGAAAGAGGTGCCGACGATCGAACCGGCAACCGTTGTCGCCGACCGCGTCATTGGCAAGCCGTATCTGGAGATTCGTATTAACCGTGCTCAGATCGCCCGCTATGGGCTCACGATCAAGGATGTCCAGGACATTATCGAAGTCGCCGTCGGTGGAAAGACGTTGACCCTGACGATTGAAGGACGCGAGCGGTATCCGGTGCGGATTCGGTATCTCCGAGAACTCCGCAACGACCTGGAAACGTTGGGCGGGATTCTCATCCCTACGCCACTCGGACAACATATCCCGCTGCGCGAGCTTGCAGATATTGCGTTCGAACGCCGGGCTCAAGTGATCAAGAGCGAGGATACCTTCCTGACGAGCTATGTGGTCTTTGACAAAAAGCCCGGCCAGGCCGAAGTTGAAGTCGTCGAGGCGGCACAGGCATATCTGCAAGACAAAATTGCGCGCGGCGAGTGGCAAATACCAGCAGGAGTCAGTTACACCTTTGCCGGCAGTTATGAGAACCAGCTCCGGGCAAAGAAGCGCTTACGAATCGTTATTCCGCTCACTCTCTTTGTGATTTTTCTCATCCTGTATCTGCAATTCCGCTCGGCCCTGACGACCTTATTTATCTTCTCGGGTATCTTTGTCGCGTGGGCAGGCGGGTTTCTGATGTTATGGCTGTATGCCCAAGACTGGTTCTTGAATTTCGCTGTGGGGGAAACAAATTTCCGTGACCTGTTTCAGGTCCGTCCCTTTAATTTGAGCGTAGCGGTGTGGGTCGGCTTTATTGCACTGTTTGGGATTGCGACGGATAACGGAGTCCTGATGGCAACCTATCTCAAACAGAGGTTTGACAAACACGCGCCCGGAACGAGAGAGGAAATTCGGGCTGCGGTCCTTGAGGCAGCTCAACGGCGTATCCGGCCGGCATTGATGACTACGGCAACGACACTCTTGGCCCTCTTACCCGTGCTCACCTCGCGGGGCCGTGGGGCCGATATCATGGTGCCGATGGCCATCCCGTCTTTCGGCGGCATGGCCATCGCTCTGCTGACCGTATTTGTCGTGCCGGTCCTGTACTGTGGGGTCGCGGAGTTCAAGGCTCAAAGACAGGCTGAGGGCCTATAGAGCACGCATCGGACATTTATGAGATAGCTTCTAAATACATTGGGCTGAAAAACTCTGTCTTAATAAAGGGAAGGTCAGGAATGTATATTGGTGAAGAGCAGACGTTAGCGGGCCGCCCAATGCGAAAGATCCGTGACGTCCTTGCTACAGCACTAGAACCTCCATGCAAATTGGGAATCCGTCCGTTTCAGGACGTGCTGGGGTTGGACAAGGAAACTGCGCTGGAAGTGGCGCAGTCCTTAGAGCGAACCTACCTCCAACCTGATCATGACGAGATATTTAAGATTCGGCCCCCTCGTTCTGAAACCGTCCATAATTGGACACTGACAGGAGATGGGGTCAGGCTTGCTAAAGCGAGAGATATTCGCATATCACGTGCCGAAGCAAAAGCGGGCGTGGAGAGTTGCATTGAGGCAATTCGCAAATTAACGTGGATGATGACTTGGCTTACCGAGTCGAAGTTGCGATCGTCTTCGGTAGTTATCTGGGAGAGGAAGATTTACTCGGTGACGTCGATATAGGTATCAAATTGGTTGCTCGGTTTGGCGAGTCTCAAAAACAAGCCGCCCTGGAGAAGTCGAAACACGATGTGAGTCAAGACCCGCTCTGCAATTGGCCGAGGCAAGAGGTGTGGAATGTTCTTGATGATCTATGCTCGGATGTCGTGGACATTAATGACCTCTGTCTAGTTGATCCAAAGGAATCTGAACAGATATTTTCTTGAGAGTAGAAGAGTGGAGGAGATAATCTTTGCATATAGAGATCGGGCAGGAGGATAGAACTGCTTAAGTTCTCCAAGCTAGAGCGCGAGGTAAACAGTCTCGTCCTCGATTTTTGCCCGGTACGTCGTAGCCTGGGCTGGCCGCTGACTCTCTCCGGTCCGAAGATCAAAGCGCCAGCCGTGCATCGGGCATTTGATGCCACCTGCACTATCTATGTAGCCGCGAATCAGAGGTCCCTTACGGTGAGGGCAGCGGTTATTGATGGCAAAGACTGTTCCGTCGATATTGAAGAGAGCGATCTCTACGCCGCTGACTGTTATGAGCTTCCGTTTCCCTGGGGGAAGTTCGTCGGCCTGGCAGGCTGCTTGCCAACCGCTTTCTGTAGGAGCGTGCGACAACGGCATAAATCAGGCACACAGTATTCCTAGGGGAGATAGCCCCAGAGTTTGACAATATCGTGTGGGTTGCCATTGCAGTACGCTTTATATTTCAGCACGGTATCAATGCCGTCACAGGTGCGCTCCAGATTAGTGTCCATGCCTGGAAAATCGCCCCAGCCGTGGTCGTTTCTATTGTCCAGAATCCAAGTGAGGCCACGCATAATGGTTTCACGCTTTTGGTGGTCTTCCAGCATGTGTGTCACCAACATGAGCGACCGCGTACAGTCCATGGTGTGGTCTACGTTTTCTTCGTCCCACGCCCCTTCTTGGGCTTGCCAGTCACACAACCGCGCCGCTCCTTTGGCACACGCCTCGCGGACCCCATTGACCCGTTGACCAATAACCAGATCGGCGACCAGCGCGTCTTGGATTAAGTGGGCGGTAATCTCCACGCCAGACGGGTGAAATTCCTCGTCATACCAACCGCCATCTGTACTTTGGTTTGCGATAATAAATCGTATACCCTGCTCCCAGGCACGCCGGACCTCTTGCTGCCTATGGGCTTCGCGTAAGGCTATAACCACATTAAAAAAACTGACGGGATGGCTGGTCGTATCCAAGTTGGCCCAGGCCGGGTCAACCCACCGACCGTCCTGGTGCTGGGTATCCAGAAAATAGTCAATGGACTGCTGGACCGCCTGGGTCAGTTGATCGTGCTGAAGAAAACGGTTGCCACGAATAAGCATCAGACCGCAGAACGCAGACACCCATACGGTACTCTCAGTATCGGAAGAGAGCGGACTCCAGCCTCCGTCCATATTTTGGCAGTCCACGAGAGCAATATAGTCGTCAAGGAAGTCTGGAGTGCTCTGCGCGTGCAAGAGGACGCGCAGAGCGTGTGCGACAAGCTCCAGGTCCTGGGGACCAGCGGTCAGACTCCAGTTGTTCCGCTCGCGTAAGAAAAACGCGTATTCGTCTTTAATGAGCGTGTCAATTCTCTGCAAGTCCATAGGTCACTCCGCGTGAAGTGGTGAAGCAAGCCCGACTGCTCGTAGCTACTCGTACCTCGTCGTGTCTTAGTATCTTGGTGTCTTGGTGTCTTGGTGTCTTGGTATCTTGGTATCTTGGTATCTTGGTGTCTTGGTATCTTGGTGTCTTGGTATCTTGGTGTCTTGGTATCTTGGGGCTAGTGTATTTTTGCCCAGGCACGTCGGTAATCTTCGAATGTATCGATTTCAAGCCAACCTTTATAAATATCCACGCAGGCGATGTCATGTTTGTGATCGATGAGTTCTTGTAGCATGTCGGTGAACGCCGCAGTTTCCAGCGTACTCGCTTCGTGGAAGCGACGGGCCGAACGTGCTGTCTGAAGCTCTTGATAGGCAGTCCGTAAGATTCGTGCACCTGAAGCGGAAAACATGGCTAAGCCAATAAATTCGCCATCGGCAGCCTGTGGTGCAATATGCTGACCTATCTGCGTCAGTGTCGTGGCTTCGGCGGTTGGGAGGTAGCGATAGCCTGTTTTGGGAGGCTGATGGGTGACTACAAGATCCGGATTATTCGTTCGGACCTCTGCTTGTCCCGGTTCGTGATCATTCCAGGCACGATCGACCACTATGCTGATAGCAGCTTGAGATTTGAGCAATTTTTCGAGAATAGATGGATCAAGAAGAATGTCCGAATAGAGAAAGAGAAAGCGGCCTGTCATCTCAGTTTCAGCAAGGAAGAGAGACGAGAGCTCGCCGGTCTCGCGGAAGCGGTCGTTATCGTAGTAGCGAATGTTCGGCAGGTTGATTTGCTCTTTATGATAGCCCCGGACAACGACAATATCTTTTACCCCGCACTCGTTCAGCGCCTGAATCTGTCGCTCAAGAATGGTCTTGCCCTTGATTTCAAGCATGGCTTTTGGACGGTCCTCAATCAGGGGTAAGAGTTCTTCCTCAAAGCCGGCCGCAATAATAATAGCGGTCACCTCATGTCCGCCGGGGACTAAGAATTTCTTTTCATTGGCTTGGAGAGCAGGAACGCCAACAAGGTCGTAGATTTCGGGCAGCGTCACAATCTGTTTATCAACCGCAGCCGGCCGCCCCTCCTGTTTGAGTGTCGCCAGCGCGCTTCGCATCCCGGTGACGGCAGCTCGCAGGGTTTGATTGGCAAAAATAACGAACTGAAAACCGGCGGCAGCAAGATCTTGAGCAGTAATATCAGCATAAGTCGTCGGCACGGCGACGAGCGGACAGGGCACATCCCAGCTTGCTGCAAAATCTCTCAGTTCTTCATCAAAAGTCGCGGCTTTAGAGTGGATGAGGATGGCGTCAGCGCCAGCTTCAGCATAGGCATGGGCTCGACTCAGCGCCTCTTGTTTTCCCCAGCCAGCAATAAAGGCTTCCGTGCGTGCAATAATGACAAAGTCCGCATTCTGCCGCGTAGCCGTAGCGGCCTGGATTTTTCGGGCATGCTCGTCAATCGGGACGAGTTCGCGCTGGACTCCGGCGTAAAAACTGCAGCGCTTGGGAAAGATATTATCCTCAATACAAATGCCGGCCGCCCCGGCATGCTCGTGCTCGGCCACAGTGCGTATGACGTTAATGGCATTGCCAAAGCCGTTGTCGCAATCGGCAATCACCGGAATACTCACCGCAGCGCTCATCCGACGAACGGCCTCCAAAGTCTCACTCATTGTGAGTATATTGGCATCCGGCACGGCGTTCACGGCCGAGATGCCAAAGCCGCTTGCCCAGATCGCATCAAAGCCGGCCTCTTGGGCAAGCCGGGCAGAGAGGGCATCGTGTGCCCCCAGGACTAGGGTCGGACCGGGCTGCTTGAGTAATTCCCGCAGGCGTGTTGTCGCTGTCATGATGGGCAAACTATAGGGGCCGATTAGTGGGGTCGCAAGTGCCTAGTGATGTTCTTGCCGTCGTATTGACCTCATTCAAACTCAATCCGTTGGAGGTCGCCAAGGGCGGTCTCAAGCTCGTCCAGGTGGTTGGTGAGTGTTGACGGAGCGGTAATCGGAAAGACGGCGCTCTGCGCGTGAGCCGGGTTGCGCAACCAGGCGGAGAGAATAACACTGGCATCAATTTCGTGAGGCCGCAGCGGGACATCGCGATCTTGATCAAAACGTTCCTGCGCGAGGGCCGTAAAATAGGCCAGGTCGCTGAACGCGGAGACGGTTCGGTTTTCGATCAGGCGTCCGTTGAGGACGAGATAGGCCTGGGCCGCCCCGGTTTGGCGGCTGGGTAGTAAGAGAAATGCATGCGCCCGCGTCACAATCCAATGAAAGCGCTGATGCAGATGGAGAATGTGATCGAGCAGCTCGATATCCTGCTGCAAGCGGGCGGCACCTTCGTAGTGTAAATCCGAGGCAAAACGGCCACGTTTTTCTATTAACGCATCCCGAAGCGTGGAGGCTTCACCATTGAGGGCGGCGCTCAAACGCTGCACTTGTTCCCGGTAGGTCTCGCGTGAGACCCACTCTGCGCACGGAGCTGTACATGCTCCAATTTGACCACTCACGCAAGGAGACACCTCGGGAGTCGGTGAGAGGTTGCCCCGACATGTTCTGAGGCCAAAAAGTCGAGCCAGGAGCCGCTGTGCCCGTTCGGCGAAGGCGTGATTTCGAAACGGCCCGACATACATGGCTCGATCACTGCTGGGCTTTGCGGCGATCGACAGGCGGGGATAGGCATTCCTGACGGTGAGCTTGAGAAATGCGACACGGGGCAGGTGCTTAGAAAGCTGATTATAGGGCGGTTTCAGCGTGCGAATGAGGTCGGCCTCACGTAATGACGCTTCAAGCTCAGAGCCGGTTTGTTCGTATATGACGTCACGCGCATGACGGACTAAGTCGAGAACCTTATCACTGTGTCTCGAAGAATTCGTGAAATAGGAGTTGACTCGACGACGAAGATTGTTGGCCTTGCCGATGTATAGCAGCTTCCCCTCGGCATTGAGCATCCGGTAGATACCAGGGCCTTCTGGAATATTCGAGAGCGTCGAGCGTGGGACAAAGCATTCAAAACGGCGCCCATCTCGGGCACTGTGTTGAAGGGCTAGTAACTGGCCGAGCGTGGTGACCCCTCGGTGCGCGAGTTGTTCCAGAAAAATACAAAAAATCTCCGCAGTCACGCGCGCATCTTCCAAGGCACGATGTTGGGTTGGATACGAGACGCCAAGGTGGGCAGCAACGGAGTCGAGTGAACGGGACCGAATGCCAGATAAGAGCCGCCGGGCCAGCTTTAGGGTGCAGACTGAGGGGCTTCGCAAAGGGGGAGATGCGAGACGGTGGGCGTCAAAGTTGAGGAATCCAAGGTCAAAGCTGGCATTATGGGCAACGAGGACTGCCTGACCGAGAAAATGCTGAAGCCGGGGAAATATCTCCTCAACCCGCGGTTGGTCTCTGAGCATGTCGTCTGTGATGCCAGTCAAACGGGTCACCACTGCCGGAACATGTTGACCCGGATTGAGTAAGGTATGAAATTCCTCGCCAAGATTCCCGTGTCTGACGCGGACCGCCGCGATTTCCGTAATGGCGGCTTTACCGGGCTTGAGGCCAGTTGTTTCGAGATCGAGCACGACAAACTGGGTATCTTGGAGTGGTTTTTGGAGTGGTTTTTGGAGTGGTTTTTGGAGTGGTCTGTTGAGGTCGGCATGAGGTGTGAGCGTCCAGCGATCTGCCTGCGCATCGTAGGAACAGTTCTGGTCCGCGCCAAGAGCCGCATGGATGAGGCGTACGCCCAACTCTGGATCACGTTGAGCAGGAAAGGGGGCAACCGCGCCTGAGACGAAGATCTCATTGAGTAACTCGGCTGAAGTTGCTCCGCCTGGCCGATCGGCGAGATAGTCGTAGAGCTTTTGTCGCACGTGGGGCGTAACCTAGCGTCTTCCCGCGGGTTTGGCAAAAGGGCGGCTATGCTCCGGCAATCGTCATACTCGAAATTTTCACTGTGGGTGCAGAAATAGTACCGCGCCGTTCTAAGTCGTTGCCTATGACTTCAATATTTTTGAACATGTCGAGCAGATTGCCGGCGATCGTGATCTCCTCCACTGGATAGGCGAGTTCCCCGCTTTCGATCCACATCCCAACTGCTCCCCGCGAATAGTCGCCGGTCACAGGGTTCACGCCAAATCCGGAAAGCTCCGTCACGTATAAGCCAGAGCGAACCGACCGAATAATATCCCCTGGCGGGGTTGTGCCGGGCCGTAAGAAGAAATTGGTCGTGTTTGCCACCGGGGTATCGGCAAAAGCGCGGCTGGCGTTGCCTGTGGAGTGGAGTCCGAGTTTGCGTGCAGAATAGGTGTCAAGGAGATAGTTCGTGAGCACACCGTCCTCGACGACAATATTCTGGCGGGTCGGCAGTCCTTCTCCATCAAAAGGTTTTGATCCTAAAGCAGAGGGAATGCGCGCGTGGTCTTCAACAAAGATGCCATTCGCCGCAACCTTTTCGCCGATTTTATCAAGCAGGAAGGAGGTTTTTCGATATAAGGACGAGCCAGAAACCGCACTGGCTAGATGACGGAGTAAACTTGCCGCGACCTCTGGCTCAAAGATAACAGGGGCTTCTTGGGTCTTCACTTGTTTTGCCCCAAGACGACGTACCGTCCGTTCTGCGGCCTTTTGGCCGATAGCTTTTGCCGCTTCAAGATCTTTGAGCTTGCGTTGCGATGAGTACCAGTAGTCTCGCTGCATCCCTCCGTCTTGGGAAGCGACGGGAATAACACTCAGTGAGAAGCTAGTGGTGTGGTAGCTGCCGCAAAATCCCAGGGAGTTTGCATAGACAGTTTCACGAGACGCATTCGCAAACTCGGCACCCTCGGAATTAGTAATTCTCGAATCGCTGGCGAATGCCGCTTCTTCCGCTTCTTGAGCGCACGCAAGTTTCTCTTCTGGTGTGAGAGTTGGGCTGGTGTCGGCGAGATCAAGGTCTGGAACGTCCTGCGCCAAATCCGACTGGTC
>OY761159.2:3740000-4815368 GCA_963664395.2 Binatia bacterium
AAAAATCAAGCAAAAGGTTCCGTACATGCATGTATCGCTTTAAGTCCTGTATTAAAGACGCCGCTTTTGTACCCTTCTAAATCTAACGTGACTAGAGGGATTCCAAGAGATCTGAGCTTGGTCCCTATCTTTTGGAGTGTCTCTTGAGCAGCGATCTTGTTTAAAGCCCCACTACCAATCTCGATTCGTGCACTTTTTCCATCATAGCGGACGCGGACCTGGGTGATGCCCAGAGTATAAAGAAAAGCCTCTGCTTGAGCGATGTGAGAGAGCATCGTCGCTGTAATATGTGTTCCGTAAGGAATCCTGGATGAAAGACAGGGGGAAGCCGGTTTATCCCAGGTTGGGAGGCCTAATAGCTGACTGGCTTGACGAATATCTGCTTTCGTCAGTCCAGCTTCAACTAAGGGGTGGTCAACATTGTACTCCTTTGCTGATTGGAGACCTGGCCGATAATCGGTAAGGTCGTCAAGGTTAATCCCATCCGCAATACTAACCAATGCGAGACGATTGGCTTCTCTTTGACAGATTTCATATAAGGAGCTTTTACAGAAATAACACCGATTAATAGGGTTCGCTGCGTATTCCAACATATCCAGCTCATTATGTTGGATGAGCATGAGTTTCACATTCAGCCTTTTGGCCAGTTCGATTGCTTGTTGCTCATCGTGAGGTGGGGTCGATGGTGAAATCGTCATAAGCGCGATAACATTGTCGAGTAAGACTTGAGAAGCAACTGCAAGGAGAAAGCTGGAGTCAACCCCTCCCGAAAAAGCGAGGAGGGTAGGCCCCATCCTTTCAAGGTGTGCTTTAAGGTTATTGATTTTTTGGGCAAGTTTGAAATTCATGTCTGTATGCGGCTCAATGTTCACGTTAAATGCCCTCTGCATGGAATAGATCTGTTGTGAGATAACGCTCTCCGGTATCACAAAAAATAGTTAAAACAGTCTTCCCCTCTCCTAAATTTTTTGCTACACGGACGGATGCAGCACATGCTGCACCAGATGAAATTCCCACAAGAATACCTTCCTGGCGTGCGAGGTTCCGCGTATAGGTTGTGGCTTCTTCATCTGATACGGAGAGGACCTCATCATAGACTTCCGTATCCAAAATTGAGGGAACAAACCCTGCACCAATGCCTTGGATGTTGTGGTAACCAGGCGCTTTTCCTTCAAGAACAGGGGAAGAGGCCGGCTCAACGGCAAAGATTTGGAGAGACGGATATTCTTGCTTCAGTACCTCTCCAACTCCGGTGATTGTTCCACCAGTACCAACTCCTAGGACGAGCGCATCCAGGTGAGGAAGCTGTTGCAGAATTTCTTGGGCGGTTGTTCGCCGATGCATTTCCGGGTTTGCTGGATTATCGAATTGTTGTGGCATAAAATAGTGAGGTTGACTGGCGGCAGTCTGTTGCGCTTTTTGAATCGCCGCGTGCATCCCTTTTGTATCTGGCGTCAAAATAAGGTCAGCGCCATATGCGGCAAGAAGGTTCTGACGTTCCTCACTCATCGTGTCCGGCATTGTGAGGGTTAATTGATAACCCTTCACTGCCGCAACAAGGGCGAGGCCAATCCCGGTGTTACCACTCGTAGGCTCAACAATGGTCATCCCTGGCGTTAACTCTCCTGAGTGTTCAGCTGCCTCGACCATACTGAGACAAATCCGGTCTTTGACGCTCCCTCCAGGGTTGAGTGATTCAAGCTTTGCCCACACCTCCGCACTTCCTGGGCTGGGAATATTGCGAAGTTGAACAATTGGGGTATTCCCAATGAGTTGGAGAAGAGAATCCGTGACTTGGCATGGTGCAGGCATAATGCAACAAATAAGAATGAAGAGTGTTTGAGCATTGGAAAATTTCCCTTACGCTATCCAGGTAAACCTCGAAAGTCAATTCAGAGATGGACCGTACAATTGTCCTTTTCCCCGGCAGTCTTGGAGACTGCATCTGTTTTTTACCCGCGCTACAGAAAATTGGAAAAAGTCAACGTAATCTCGTTGTCGCTGGTAGAGAAACGACCCGGGCTCTTCTTGGCGACTTCATGTGTTTCCCTCGAGCCGTCTCGGTGCAGACTGTTTCACTTGATGATGCACGCTTTGCTCGCCTTTTTGCTCCTGGCTCTCCAATCAGGGATGCTGATCTCGAGCACTTTTTCTTGCACGCCACCTCAGTTTTATCGTGGTTTGGTGCCTCTCTCCCGCAGGTTAAGAAAAATCTGGAGAAATATGCGCCCGGCCGAGTCACGGTCTTTCCCTTTTTTTTGGGCCAGGTTGAGTCTCATGCGAGCGCCTATTACTTGAACTGTCTTGGGGAGAAGGTAAAGGAGAAGCTGCATGGGTCTCTTTCCGTACAACTCAAAGAGCGATGGCTACGATGGGGAGCGGAATATTGGCGACAACGAGAATGGGAGTCGAAGCATATATTAGTTATCCATCCAGGCAGCGGTGGGCAGAGAAAACGATGGGTATCGGAAGGATTTAGACAAGTAGCCCAGTGGTGGAGAGACCGCGGAGACCGGGAAGTGCTGATATTGCTCGGGCCTGCCGAATCGGAGGAAGACGCTTACTGGCGTCGCTGTGGCCATGTCGAGACATCTCTTGAGCTTGCCCAGGCTGCGAGTCTTCTCAGCCGAGCAACCTGTTATATAGGAAACGACTCTGGAGTGAGCCATCTTGCCGGGGCGGTCGGCACACAAGGTGTCGTCATATTTGGACCGACTCGACCCGAACAATGGGGTCCTCTTGGAGGAGGACTGAAGGTCATCAAAAATTCTCTGTACCGCAAGAAATGGCCGGATCGAGAAGGGATTTCCCTAGAAGAAGTGACCCCAGAGCAAGTCCTGGAGAGACTCACTACATGATATGGAAGTGCTCGATGAGTGTCAAAGAATATGAGAACACACTATAATGTGACATAATGGGCCTGGACAATGATGGAGGGTAACTGCGATGAGCGAAGAAGAACTAGAGCAGAACCAGGGATTCCGGGTTACTGATCGACGACACTTCTCTCCAGAATCAGGAGAGTCCCGATCAACGCAGACAGAGGAGGGAACTGCAGATATTGAGCAAGGACAGGTGCCGCCTCAAGCCGAAACGCAGGAGACAATCTCGCGAGGTCACCCCCATGAGGCAATGTCTGGCCAGATTGAGATTAATTTTTCGAGTTTTATTCTTGGGTTGAGTACGCAAGCGCTCATGTCTCTTGGAGAAGTTCCAACCGCTCCCGGTCAGGCACCCCAAACCGATATTGCTGCAGCGCAGCAGATGATTGACGTACTTGCCATGTTACAACGGAAAACTTCCGGCAACCTTGATACAGGCGAAGAACAGATGCTGGAAAGTGTGCTGTACGATTTGCGGATGCGATATGTGAAGCTCAAAAGGGAAGGACGGCCAGTATAATGGCGCGACACAGCAGTCGATCTTGGCAACTCTTCGCCGTTGTTGGTCTTTTTCCGTTTTCAGCGAGTAAAATCCGTACCCTTTTCCGTGCGATGAATGTCTCTGTTCTGTGATGGATATGCAGCGGATATTCTGGAGTCTGACGGGTTGTATTTTCTTGGGGCTGCTTGGAACTGCGAGCGTTCTTGGCTGGCAGTTTTACCACAAGTTAGAACACGAAGTGGTCAGACGTTTTTCTGACCATCGCTGGGCAGTGCCGTCGAAGGTCTATGCTCGTCCGTTACTTCTCTACCCTGGACTCAATATCGAAGAGGTCGCCCTCTTTGATCAGCTGGCCCGCTTGGATTATCGACAGGTTGAAAGTCCTATTCGTGCTCGGGGAGACTATTGGCTCAATGCCAAAACCGGAGAAGTCCAGATTTTTTTACGGGAATCTACGTATCCCGGACGACAGCGCGCTGCTCGGCGGATTCTGCTGTCCATAGGACAGGGACGGATCGAACGCCTGATTGATCTTGATGATCAGACTGAAATCCATGCCATTGAGACGGAGCCGGAAATCATTACTCGCCTCTATGCGCAAGCGTGGGAAGAGCGAAGAGTTGTGAAACTCTACGAAGTTCCATCCCTGCTTGTAAAGGCAGTGCTGGCTGCTGAAGATCAACACTTTTTTGAACATAACGGGGTTGATTTCTGGCGAATCTTGGGAGCTGCATGGGCAAACCTCAGGGCCGGACGAACAGTCCAAGGCGGCAGCACGCTTACGCAGCAGCTTATTAAGAACTTCTTTCTTTCCCAAGAAAGAACCCTCGAGCGAAAGCTGACCGAAATCTGTATGGCGGTCATTGTTGAGAACCATTATTCCAAACTGCAAATACTCGAGAATTACTTGAACGAAATTTACTTGGGTCAGCGGGGAGCAAAGAGTCTTTTTGGCATCTGGGAAGCAGCTCGATTCTACTTTGGAAAAGCACCTCGTGATTTAACGGTCGGAGAAATGGCTGTCCTTGCTGGTATGATCAAAGCGCCTAATCGATATGCTCCCAATCGTCACCCCGAGCGTGCAATCCGGCGGCGCAATCATATTCTCCAAAGAATGACCGAATTAGGAGCCATTCCGAAAGAGGAAGCATACGCTGCACGGCACGAAGAAGTTGGACCGCGCGCTATCCAACCTGAACGAAATACAGCCCCGTATTTCGTGGACTTTATTAGAAAAGAGCTTGAAGAGCGCTATCCTGCCGGCACATTGACCAAGGCAGGGCTCAATATCTTTACTGTTTTAGATATGCGACTCCAGCAGATCGCGCGTGAAGTCATTCAAGCAGGACTGACGGAACTTGAGGAAAAGCATCCACGGCTGAAGCGAGAGATTCCTGACGAGCGCCTTCAGGCGTGCCTTATTGCTATCCAACCCCAAACTGGACATATTCTCGCTTTGGTAGGTGGACGTGACTACCAGGTGTCGCAGTTTAATCGGGTAGTACAGGCCCACCGGCAACCGGGCTCGATTTTTAAACCAGTGGTGTTCCTGGCTGCCCTTGAAAGAGAAAGGCAACAGAAAGACGGCTGGTTCCTTCCGACGAGTCTGGTCAACGATGCTCCCTTCAGCTGGTTCTATGAAGATAAAGAATGGAGTCCGCGGAACTATAAAAATCGCTATCTTGGCCTGGTCAGTCTTCGAAAAGCTCTCGCAAAATCATTGAATGCAGCTACGGCGCGTATTGCCCAAGAAGTCGGCCTTGAACCTGCCCGCCAAATGGCTGTGCGTCTGGGCTTTACCAGTCCTTTGCCTGCCTACCCTTCACTTGCTCTCGGCGCGGCTGAGGTAACACCGTTTGAGGTCGCCCTTGCGTATAGTACTCTGGCCAATCAAGGTATTGCGACACTGCCAGAGACTATTAAATGGATAACAAGTCGCACGGGTGAAATGATTGAGCAGCGCCAGATGACCGTCGAACAGCGGATTCATCCGGACGATGCGTATGTTTTGACTCACCTTCTGGAAGGCGTCATGGAACAGGGAACTGGTGCGGGGGCCCGTCGGAGGGGATTTGTCCGCCCGGCCGCAGGAAAGACGGGAACTACGAACGATTACGGCGACGCCTGGTTTGTGGGCTATACACCCGATCTCTTAACGGTGGTGTGGGTCGGGTTCGATCGTCGGACTTCACTCGAACTGTCCGGTGCCCAGGCCGCGTTGCCGCTTTGGACCGAATTCATGAAACGCGCGACAGCCGGGACGGCCGCCGCTTTTGCGGTCCCACCTGGGGTAACCCTTGTTGCCGTTGATCAAGAAACTGGTCTGCGTGCAACACCCTCCTGTCCGCAGGCTATTCAGGAAGCTTTTCCAAAGGGGCAAGAGCCTATCCTGGCGTGTCCGTATCATACCCCGGCTGCAAGGCCACCACGTCCTCCCGTTCGCACGCCGGCAGCAGCCCGGCAACGCCCGGCCGCGCAGCCTCCCGCAAGAGCAGCCGCTACGTTTCCGCCGGAGTCGGAGCAACCGTCGGCAATAGAGACGCCGGCGCCACAACCAAAACGCTCCAAGCCGTGGTGGAAAATACTTTGATCGTACTGTCACCTACTTTCCTCGGAACTGTTTTTTCCTGTGTGCTCTTGCTGTTGACATATAGCTGTCCTGTTGCATATGCACAGGATGGCTCTCTTGAGAATCTGAGCAGTACAACGGAACAGAACGACGGAACGACCGAAGAGCAAGAGAATTCTCCGCTGTCTGAGCAGGTGGAATTCTCTCCCCAGGAGCGGGTTGCCCTCTATTTTGTGGAACAAGGACAGGCCGCATTGAGTCAGAAAGATTTTGAGCAGGCTCGTATTTTTTTCGAGCGGGCAATTGAGGCCGCTCCTCTACAACCTTATGGTTATTACTTCCTTGGGCGCTTGGCCTTTACTCTGGACGAAGCGGGCCAAGCGTTGGTCTTTTTACTGAAAGCGGAACTCTTGTTCTCAGAAGAGAATGATGCCTGGTTGGGTGAAATAACCTGCCTGCAGGGGGCGATTCACGAGGCGGCCGGGGACTACGAGGATGCCCGGTTGAATTACCGACGCTGCCTGGATTTTTCTCCCCAAAGCTTACGCGCCATTAGTGCTCTTGCCCGGCTGCCTGATGCGGGTGAGCGGTGAAAACGCCCGGTCAAAAGGACTTCACCGTCTTAGGCATTGAGTCCTCGTGTGATGACACAGCGGTGGCCGTTCTGCGTGGGCGACGGATCCTGTCTAACATTGTCTCGTCTCAGGATGCGGTCCATGGCCCCTATGGGGGGATCGTGCCCGAGCTGGCCTCTCGGCAGCATATACAAAATGCACTGCCTGTTCTTGATACAGCGTTGGAGCAAGCCCACACCACTCTCGATGCTATCGATGGTATTGCCGTCACTGCCGGCCCGGGTTTAGTCGGCTCGTTGTTGGTTGGGGTGTCGCTCGCGAAGTCGCTCGCGTTTGCCAAGAATCTACCGTTTATTGGTATCAATCACCTTGAAGGCCACCTCCTGGCGGTGCGGCTCGAACAAGAGGTCGATTTTCCATTCCTGTGTGTATTAGTGTCTGGCGGCCATACGAGTTTATATCTTGCGCGGGATTGGGGAAACTATCAGCGTCTGGGCGCGACCCGGGATGATGCGGCTGGCGAGGCGTTCGACAAAGGGGCGAAAATGCTCGGCCTAGGGTACCCAGGCGGGCGGATCATTGATGAGCTAGCCAAAGCAGGCCGGCGCAACGCCTTTCGGTTTCCCCGCGCGCGTATCAAAAAGGCGAGGTACGACTTTAGCTATAGTGGGCTCAAGACGGCCCTGCGCCAATTTCTCGCATCTCCGGAGCGAGAACGGTATACCCACGCCGATATCGCAGCAAGTTATCAAGAAGCCGTGGTGGACACCGTGGTGGACACCACTCTACGAGCGGCCCATGATCTTCACATCGGGTGTATTGTCGCCTCTGGTGGCGTCTCAGCCAATTCTCGACTTCGCCACCGCCTGACCGAAGCCGGAGAGCAAAACGATTTTCGGGTATTCTTCCCTTCGTTGAAGCTGTGTACGGATAATGCAGCGATGATCGCTTTTGCCGGTGCATGGCGTCTTGCCGCGGGGCAGCGTTCCGGGTTGGACCTGAATGCGTCTGCTGTGCTGCCATTAGAAGATGCCGTAAGATAGAACCCCGGTGAGAGTCCGTTGTGCCAACACTGCTCCAACAAGCCCGTTTCGTCCTTGGCGAACTTGGCATTCGTCCCCATAAACGTCTCGGCCAGCATTTCCTGATCGATGCAGACGTTATACAGCATACGGTGACGGCAGCGGCCATACGCCCTGAGGATAACGTGCTGGAGATCGGACCAGGGCTTGGGGCACTATCTGAAATCTTGGTCAAAGCCGCCGCTCAGCTTATTTTAGTCGAAATGGACGCGACTTTGGCTGAACGACTGGCCGAACGCTTTGCTCATGACGAGCACGTCCGGATTATTTCGGCCGACTTTCTTCGCTTGGATATGAAGGAAACGTTTCAAGAACAGTCCATACAGGTCGTGGCAAGCCTGCCATATAATGTTGCGACTCCCATCCTCTTTCGGTTGCTCGACCATCGGACGCAGTTCCCGCAGGCCACGGTCATGCTCCAACGGGAGGTGGCAGAGCGTATTACGGCCTCCCCTGGGACAAAAGCGTATGGTGTGCTTTCCGTCTTGATTCAACTCTACGCTACTACGAAAACGGTGTGCTCGGTTGGACCAGGCAGCTTTTTCCCTGCACCAAAAGTGCACTCCCAAGTGATTCAACTGATTTTCCAAAAAGACCCTCGGGTTGAAGTTGCAGATGAGGGCCTGTTCCGCCATATCGTGAAGGCTGCCTTTAATCAACGCAGAAAAACGTTGCGGAATGCGTTGCGAGGTATTGGTGGGGCAGACCTTGAAGCCATTGGCCGACGGACTGATATTGACTTACAGCGCCGCGGAGAGACGCTAAGCCTTGAGGAATTTGCTCGCCTGACAAATAGTTGGCTCGGGTAATCCGTGCGTATAAAGGGAATGCTATGGAACGAAAAGTCATCGAATATACAGTCAAAGACCGTATTGCCACGATCACCCTCAACCGTCCTCAACGCAGAAACTCGTGGACGGGTAGAATGCACGTTGAGTACCGCTGGTCCATTGAGCAAGCCGAGAATGACCCGGAGGTTCGGGCTATTCTCGTGACCGGGGCGGGTCGGGATTTTTGCGTTGGGGCCGATTCGCGCGCGCTTGAGGGGCATGTTGAAAAAGGTGGCTACGACCCAGGAACTCCGGACAAAATGCCGACTCCGGGCTATGGCGTACGACCTGAGTTTGACGCGGATTTCGCGTATCAATTCGGCCTCACCAAGCCGGTGATTGCGGCCATTAACGGCGCAATCGCTGGCGCCGGCCTGGCGGTGGCCTGCTATGCTGATATCCGTTTCGCTGCAGAAGGTGCGAAATTCACGACCGCCCACGGTGCCCTGAACCTGCCGGCCGAGTTTGGTCTGTCTTGGCTGCTACCGCGTCTTATGGGCGTCACGCGGGCAAATGATATCTTGCTCACGAGCCGTATCTTCCTGGCAGAGGAAGCGTATGACCTGGGGCTGGTCAACAAAGTTTTGCCTTTCGACGAACTCCTCCCCCACACCTATGCCTATATACGTCAGATGATTGCCCGTGTTTCTCCCGGATCGTTGCGGGCAACCAAAAATCAGATCTATGCCGACTTGCATGGCGATGCGGCCTCGGCAGTCCAGCGCTCGCGCAGCCTGATTGACCGTATGACGACCGAGTCAGACTTCCGTGAAGGCGTCGCCGCCTTCACGGAAAAGCGCCCGCCGCGTTGGTCAGGCAAGTGAGCGCTTACGACCCCATCCCTGACACCACCAACCCAATCCGTGACATATCGAGCGAAATCCAGACAATCCAGGCAGTCAGGACAAGTGCTACTCCAGTAAAGATTTGTATGCGCTTGACCAGACCCGGAAGTTTATCCGGTGGGAATGCCTCACCGCGTATCTCGGTGCGGACAAGGCGATGACCCATCCCAAGGGAAACCGCGGCGCTGACGTTAATGAGAATAAAGACAATGAGGAGTTTGAGGCTCAGCAAGCTGCCAAAGTCTGACAAATATCCCTCCGGAGTAAAGAATGATAAGCTTGGTCTGGCTTTGAACGAGGTGAGATTCCACGCGCCGGTCATCAGCACGACTCCGAGGGAGCCGATACTGAGGGGATTGTAGTATTTCAGCCCCTTGGCCAAGTATGTTTGTTTTGCTGCCGGGTCGTCAATCTGAGCGGCCGGAGGAAGCAACATGACGAGGAGGGTGACGCCGCTGCCAAAGAAGACTGCTAAGCTGAGTACATGGGTCCACAAGAGAATGAAATCACTCATTAGTCGGACGTTAAACCAGAGGGCACTAGAAATGTAAATGGCCGCCCGCTAGGAATGTTTGACACTCAAAACCAGGGTCGATATTCTGACTACATGCGGTGCTTTCTCTTTATTTCATATTCCTTTTTCAATGAGGCGAGGGAAGGAAGGGTGAATGGCCGAAAACGTACTACTGCGCCACGAAGATGTCCCTGACATTCACAAGCTTGACGTATACTTGGCCCATGATGGGTATGTCGCAGCACGCACGGCGCTGACCACGCTCAAGCCTGAGGAAGTCACGGCCCAAGTAAAAGAGTCGAACCTGCGGGGGCGGGGCGGAGCCGGTTTCCCGGCAGGCGTCAAATGGGGCTTCTTGCCGAAGGACTCGGATAAGCCCGTCTATCTGTGTTGCAACGCAGACGAGAGTGAACCTGGGACGTTCAAGGATCGAGCAATCATTGAGAAGAATACGCATATCCTCTTAGAAGGCATTCTCATCACCTGCTATGCCATTAATGCCCATACGGCCTACATCTACATCAGAGGTGAATTCGCCTATGGTGCAAAGTGTCTGGAAAATGCCCTGGCCGCTGCGTATGACACGGGGCTGTTCGGCAAAGATATTTTCGGAACCGGATTTGATCTTGAGGTCTATGTTCACCGGGGAGCTGGGGCCTATATCTGCGGGGAAGAGACTGGCCTGATTGAGTCGATTGAAGGCAAGCGCGCCTACCCCCGTATTAAGCCTCCGTTCCCTGCCGTGTACGGCTTATTTGGCTGTCCAACTATTGTGAACAATGTGGAAACGCTGGCCTGCGTGCCGTCCATCATCAAAAACGGTCCGGCCTGGTTTCGGTCCATTGGGCCGGAAAGTGGGCCGGGTCCCAAAATATATGGAGTCAGCGGTCATGTTGAGCAGCCCGGTATGTTCGAGCTGCCCATGGGTATGCCGCTGCGCGAAGTGATCTACGACTATGCAGGTGGCATCAAAGATGGAAAGAACCTCAAGGCCGTCATGCCGGCGGGGTCGTCCTTCCCCGTTTTGACGCCGGACGAGATTGACGTCCATATGGATTTTGACTCCATGCGTGCCATTGGCGCCTTCCTGGGCACCGCCGGCATTATCGTTATGGACGAAGACACCTGTATGGTCCACGCCTTGGAGATCATCGACCGCTTCTATCACCATGAATCCTGCGGCCAGTGTTCGCCGTGTCGAGAAGGAACCGGCTGGTTACACAAGCTGCTGGTGCGACTCGAAGAGGGCAACGGCAAGGCCGAGGATATCGACCTGATAGACCGTATTTGTACCAATATGATGGGCAATACGGTGTGTGTCTTGGCTGACGCGGCTGCCATGCCAACGCAGAGTTATCTGAAAAAGTTCCGCAACGAGTTTCTTGCCCATGTGACTGAAGGTGGCTGCCCGCTGAAAAAATCATCGGCCCAGCCTGAAGCTGTCTAAGTCTCCCCAGAGGTTTTCATGCCCACACTTGAAATTGATGGCCAAGAAGTGACGGTCGAGGATGGCCTGAACGTCATCCAAGCCGCCGAACAGGTCGGTGTTGAAGTTCCGCATTACTGTTACCATCCGGGGCTCAGCATATCGGGGAACTGCCGGATGTGCTTGGTCGAAATCGAGAACATGCCCAAACTCCAGATTGGATGTAATACGCGTGTTTCCGACGGCATGGTGGTGAAAACTGCAAGTGAAAGAGCAAAACACGCCCAAGCGGCTGTGCTTGAGTTTCTTTTAATTAACCACCCGATCGATTGTCCCATCTGCGACCAAGCCGGCGAGTGTAAGCTCCAGGACTACTACATGCTGTACGGAGCCTATAGGAGCGAGATGAAGCTTGAGGCCAAGGTCCACAAAGGGAAAGTCGTTGACCTTGGACCTGAGGTTGTGCTCGACGAAGAGCGCTGTATTCTATGCGCGCGCTGTACCCGTTTCTGTGACGAAATAACACAGACCGGCGAGTTGGGAATTTTTGAACGAGGGGATCATTCTCGCATCAGTCTCTTTCCAGGGAAGAAACTCGACAATCCATATTCCGGAAACGTGGTTGATGTATGCCCCGTAGGGGCGCTGACGAGCAAGGATTTTCGATTCAAATCCCGGGTCTGGTACCTCGAAAAAACGCCTTCAACCTGCACCCGCTGTGCCACCGGTTGCAATATTGATATCTACCATCGGCAGGGTGAGGTCTTTCGTTTTCGTCCGCGTCAAAATCTCGAAGTCAATGCGTATTGGATGTGTGATGAGGGGCGACATTGGTACAAGTCGTTCCAGCAAGAAAGTCGTATTCCCAGTCCTTTGGTACGAGGCGAATCCTCTTTCGCTGTAGCCTCGTGGGATGAAGCTGGAAAAAAGGTTGCTGAAATCCTTCGTCAGGCTACAGACGAACATGGCGCTCATACGGTAGCGGCGATTGTTGGTGCCAAGGCAACCAACGAAGAAGCATTTCTACTCTCTCGCCTGCTCAGAGAGCAAATTGGCTCCACCCAAACGGCTGGCTTAGCGTGGTCTCCGGCTGATGCATTTCATGATGACTTCCTGATCCACGCAGACAAAAATCCGAACACGCGCGGACTGAAGAGCTTGGGTCTGCTGAATGGCGGAGGCGAGGCCGAAGCTGTTTTATCCGCAGCAGAGAAGGGAAACGTGAGAGTCCTCCTTATCCTTGGCGCGGACTTGGTTACGACATTTGGCCAAGATCGCATTGATAAAGCCTTGGGCGAAACAACCGTCATTCTGCTCGATACGGATTACAACCGTACGACAGAATACGCCAACATTGTTTTACCAATCGCAGCCGCCATAGAGACGGACGGGACCTGCACGAATCAGGCGGGCCGTGTCCAGCGGCTCTCTCAGGCATTCCCACCGCCAGGAGAAGCTAAAGTTGGGTGGGAAGCGCTGGCCTTGCTGAGTACAAAGTTGGGTGGTCCAGACTCTGTTTCGATTACTGATGTCTTCGGCGAATTGACGCACTCAGTCCCAGCCTTTGCCGGTCTGACGTATGGGAAGATCGGCCTCCAAGGAGCGCCTTTAGCCAAGGCTGGGTCGTAGGCGGACAACTGCTCCCGTGCGTATTGCCACCTGGAATGTGAATTCAATCCGCGCGCGCAAGGAGCGTGTGCTGGAATGGCTCACCCGTCAGCAGTTCCCTGAAATCGTTTGTCTTCAGGAAACAAAAGTCATAGACGCTGCCTTTCCTCGCCGTGAGTTTGAGGATTGCGGCTACTACGTGACCGTGTGTGGACAAAAGACCTACAACGGCGTTGCTATCCTGTCTCGCACTGAGCCGAGTAACATCCTGCGCAGCCTCGATGGCGATCCTGAAGATCTCGAAGCTCGCTTCTTGTCCGTCCAGGTTGCTGGTGTCCACATCCTGTGTCTCTACGTCCCGAATGGACAGGTAGTCGGGAGTGAGAAGTTTGCGTATAAGCGAACCTGGCTCAGTCGAGTCCGTCACTTCCTTGACACTCAGTGTGATGCTGGAAAACAGCTGGCCCTGTGTGGAGATTTGAATATCGCGCCGGAAGCGCGTGATGTATACGACCCGGAGGAATGGGAAGATACCGTCCTGTTTCATCCGGACATGCGCGAGGCTTTTGCATCCCTGTGTGAGTGGGGCCTGGTCGATACTTTTCGTCTCCATCACGCCGAAGGAAAACTGTATAGCTGGTGGGACTACCGTCACCTTGCATTTCCCAAAAACAAAGGGCTCCGCATCGACCATATTCTTGTCACCCAGCCACTCGCTGAGCGGTGTACTGGCGTTGCTATCGACCGCGAAGCGCGCAAAGGGAAGGGGGCTTCGGATCACGCCCCGGTTATTGCTGAATTTGGTGACGTATTAGAGTGAAGACAGAGCAGAGGCCCGTTGTCTTTGGAAAGAAAACCTGACAGTCTGAAGGCGTTGGAGGAGCGTATGCAGAAGCCACCGGTCGACTACATCAAACGCATTACGGATAATTATGCCGCGCTTGGCTACAAGACGTATCAATGGGTGCATAACGAAGACACGCCGCCGTGGACCCCGCTGACCAAGCCGCTGTCGGAGTGCCGCCTGGGCTTGATCGCTTCCGGTGGCATTTATGTGACCGGCCAAATCGCTTTTCATACCAAGGACGACTTCTCGTTCCGTACTATCCCAAAGGATGTCAAAACCTCAGACCTGCGGACCGCCCATTTCGCCTACGATCAGACCGACGCCCGGAATGATCCCAATGTCGTTTTCCCGATTGACACGCTCCGCCGTTTAGAAGAAGAAGGCGTCATCGGCGAGCTGGCCGATAACGCCTTTACCTTTATGGGCGGCATTTATTCGACCCGGAAAGTCCGTGAGACATTAGCCCCGCAACTGACCGAGCAGTTGAAGGCCGAACGGGTTGATGTGGCTTTGCTGGTGCCCGTTTGACCGGTGTGTCATCAGTCCGTGGGACTGATTGCCCGCCATGTCGAGGCCGCCGGCATCCCGACCTTATGCATGGGCAGCGCGCTGGATATTCTCCAGGCCGTGTATCCTCCCCGCGCGGCCTTTCTCGACTATTTGCTCGGTCACACAACCGGCAAGCCGCTTGAACCGGAACTCCAGCGAGCGATCCTGCTTGAGGCTCTGGGCGCGTTCTCTTCCTTACAAGAGCCCGGCCAGATTAAACATCTCCCATTCCGCTGGGCGGAAGATGATGACTGGAAAGACGGTGTGATGAACGACGGCGACTCCCGCACCCCGCGCCAGGATACCCCACAGTATCAAACCGAAGAAGACCGTATTCTGGCCGAGCAGAACGACCCGGAAGCCTGCGAGGTGTGTGAGACGGCGGCCTAAAGGCGGACACAGACTGTCGGGCAGAGGGAGACAGCGTTCCCACCGAAATCTGTTCCCTCTCCCTCTGGGAGAGGGCCAGGGTGAGGGTTCCCCTCCGAGGAGACGCAATGGCAGGGCGTGAGTCACTTGGCGGAGCCACTGTGGTCGTCGGGTGTGGAGGTATCGGCAGCGCTGTCATTGCCAAGATCGCTGACCAGGGGCTCCCGCTTGTTGCCGCTGATATCGATTATGCGCGCGCCGAGGCGAGTGTCGCCAATCTTCATACCGAAGCCCTGGCCCACAGTGTTGACGTGACGGATGAGGCGTCTGTTGCCTCTTTGATTGCTCAGGCGCGTGCGGTGTTCGGTGTCGTCACCCGGCTCGTATATACCGTCGGTATTATCCACACCGGCAACTTCCTGGAGCTGTCTCCCCGTCAGTGGCGCCGGACGTTCGAGGTGAATCTGACCGGCGCATTTTGCAGCATCCAGGCCACTGCTCGTCACCTGATCGAGAACAATCAACCTGGCCGTATGGTGATGGTGGCCTCGGTTGCCGGGCGTGGACCGCGTGCCGATAGTAGCGACTATGCGGCGAGTAAGGCCGGCCTCATTATCTGGTGCGCTCCGCTGCCCTCAGCCTTGCTGCTGCCAACATTCAGGTCAATGCGGTCTGCCCAGGAATCGTAGATACTGCAATGACGTATGGCATCCATACGGAACGAGCTGCCCGGCGCGGCATCAGCGTAGAAGAATCTCTGGTCGGGTTGGCCGACGCCATTCCGCTCGGGCGGATCGAAAGCCCCCAGGAGGTTGCCGAGGTCATTTGGTTTCTCCTGTCAGATGCAGCGAGCTATATAACCGGCCAAGCGCTCAACGTCTGCGGCGGGATTGGCCTTTGACTGAGAGGAGCAGGCCTACCGGGAATCGTTCTCCATATTCATTGAGCGCCAAAGGAGATTGCCATGTTGGGTGTATGGCATTTCAGCCTGACCGTCTCAGACCTTGAGCGATCAATTTCATTCTACCAGAAGCTGGGACTCAAGCTGCTGCTTGTCCAGGAACAGGCCAACGCCTATACAAGCCGTTTGGTTGGGTATGAGAACGCCCACCTCAAGGTTGCCCAATTCATCATCCCAGGACAGCCGCGCGGTCGCTCGACCCACGACCTTGAGCTGGTCGAGTACATACATCCCAAAGGCAGGCGACAAAAGCCGGACGTCTGCAATCCCGGCGAGGCCCACCTCGCCCTCACGGTCACAGACATCCACGCTCGTTACGAACAGCTCAAGGCAGACGGCGTTCATTTTTTCTCGCCGCCGAACGCCATCACTTCAGGCGTCAACCGGGGTGGCTACACCTGCTACTTTTGGGATCCCGATCAGATCGTTCTTGAGCTGGTTCAGCCTCCCTCGGAAAGATCACCTTCGCCTCAATGAATACATCAAAGAAGCTATAGCGGTCAGGATATTGTTCCCCGGCCTGCCGAACCTATTTCGGGCACTTCTCCGCATACGGGCCTATTGAAGGCAGTAACTCGACGGTACTCCCATTGACGGAAACGCCCTTCAGAGTTTTTCCTAAACGACTCAAACTGCGGCACCCTTTTTTGTTTTCTATGATCAGTACGATGCCAGGCTGACGATCTAGTCCTATCTGTTGAGTATAGTGTACGACTTGTCCAATGCTTCTTAGGACCTCGCTCCATGTACCGGCACGCTTAAACTCAACGACGTGTGTGTCAGTAAGGCAATCCGCTTCAGTCTTGTCGTCGAGAGGCCAGTACCGTTCACCACTATTCGCCGAACACCATTCCTTCACATAATCATCTTCGTCCTTGTCTTCGTTTTGATCCGCTTGCCCTTCCAAGGGGAAGAGTATGGCGATCGCAAGGGTAGCCAGTATTCTTCTCATAATGCTCGTCCTACAACTGTTCCACCAGCTTCTCGACCTCGCTCCATTCCACAATCGGGGTCAGGCGGCGCTTCTCAATCAGGCCGCTTGAGACGATTCTGCCAAAGACCTGAAAGGTCGGGGTATGGTCGGGAATATCCACCAGAAAGATGACCTTGGGCTCTTCATTCGAGAACCACGGGCCACCGGCAAAGCGAACCTCTTGCGGCGCGCCGACCGAGGCCGGATTTTTTGCGGCCGAGCCTATGAGCCCGACAAATTCCTTCATCCGCTCCGGGCTCGGATCCTTGAGCCAGACTTCGTCAAGATAGAGTGCCATGCTTCCCTCCTCAAAAAAGATGTTGAGGGTATAGCAAAGTCCACGCAGGAGAAAAAGAGAAGGAGGCCGTCTGCGGCGAGGAATAAGGAGCCGAAGCGATGCCGTGCTTTCTTTGTTACTCAGCCAGCAGGTCGTCCAGCTCGCCACTGACTTCCAGCGTCTGCAACTCCATGAATCCGCCGATGGACTCGTCCCCAATAAAAATTTGGGGTACAGTCCGTTGACCTGAGCGTTGGACAATCTCTTGACGCCGGGCGGGATCGTCAGACACGTCGATGTCTTCGAATGGGATTCCTTTTTGTGTCAGCAAAGCCTTTGCTGCGGTGCAAAAGCCTCAATAATCTGTTGAGTAGACGGTAATTTTTTTCATGAACGATACCCCTCCTGCCTATTGATTCGTAAGAAAGCACTATGGCAGCTCGGTGCTGCCCATGAGATAGCTGTCAACTTCTCTGGCCGCCCCGCGCCCTTCATTAAAGGCCCAGACGACCAGACTCTGGCCGCGACGCAGGTCGCCGGCGGCAAAGACGCCGTCCACGTTTGTCTGGAACCGACCGTATTCCGCTTTGGCATTCGAGCGCGGGTCGCGCTCAACCCCGAGTTGTTCGAGGACCGGGTCTTCCGGCCCAAGAAATCCCATGGCCAGAAAAACCAGGTCTGCCGGCCATACCTTTTCTGTTCCTGATAGGGGTTTGGGAATAAACGCGCCGTTTTCGTTTTTCCCCCACTCTATCTCTACGGTGTGCAGTTCTTTGACGTTGCCGTCTGCGTCGCCCACAAATTTTTCCGTCTGAATCAGATAAATGCGCGGGTCTGTCCCAAACCGGGCTTCTGCTTCCTCCTGTCCATAATCGACCCGCAAAATCTTGGGCCACTCCGGCCAGGGATTGTCCGGCTGCCGCTCCAAGGGCGGCTGGGGAAGAATTTCAAATTGGGTCAGCGTCTTACATTTGTGGCGGAGTGATGTCCCAACGCAGTCGGTTCCGGTATCTCCACCTCCAATAACGATCACATGTTTATCTGCCGCGGAAATATACGCCCCATCCGCATGTTCTGAGTCGAGCAGGCTTTTGGTATTGGCGTGGAGGAACTCCATGGCGAAATGGATGCCGTTGAGGTCGCGGCCGTCTGCCGGCAGGTCACGCGGTTTTGTCGCGCCGCCGCACAAGACTATCGCGTCAAAATCTTCTCGTAATTGAGTCGCAGGAATGTCGCTGCCAATAGTCGTGTTCGTCACAAAAGTAATGCCTTCTTGGGCCATAATTTCAATACGACGCTGCACGATGGCCTTATCCAGTTTCATATTGGGAATGCCATACATGAGCAAGCCGCCGATACGGTCGGCTCGTTCGTATACCGTGACCGCGTGGCCAGCCTTGTTGAGCTGCGCAGCACACGAAAGACCTGCCGGGCCCGAACCAACCACGGCCACCTTTTTCCCCGTCCGTTTCTCCGGAGGGAGAGGGACGACCCAGCCTTCTGCAAAGCCGCGGTCAACGATGGAGCATTCAAGATTTTTAATCGTGACCGGCGGATTCGTAATACCGAGCACGCACGAGCCTTCGCACGGCGCCGGACATACCCGACCGGTGAACTCCGGGAAATTATTGGTTTTGTGCAGCCGCTCAAGCGCTTCCCGCCAGAGTCCATGGTAGACTAGGTCATTCCACTCGGGGATGAGGTTATTAATCGGACAACCTGACGCCATGCCGCTGATCAGGGTGCCGGTGTGGCAGAACGGAATGCCGCAGTCCATACAGCGGCCGCCTTGTGCCTGGAGCTTATCGTCAGGAAAATGCTGATGGAATTCTTTCCAGTCGTTGGTGCGCTCGACCGCTGAACGGTCTGCGGGTAGCTCCCGCTCGTATTCCATGAATCCAGTTGGCTTACCCATGCTCTCTTCCTTCGCGGTCTTCCTTCGTCAGTCGGTCTTAGTTGCCGCTTACCCGAGCGGCATCGTTCTTATTGGCCTCAAAAGCCGCCATGATGGCTTCGTCGCCGGCCAGGCCGCTGCTTTCCGCACTGGCAATAGCGTCGAGCATGCGTTGATAATCCTTGGGCATGACTTTGACAAACTTCAGTGCACTTGAATCCCAATTGTCAAGAATCCGCTGCGCCTGAACGCTGTGGGTATAGTGGACATGCTGGTGAAGCAGCGCCTGAACGTCCTGGAGATCATCCTCCCTCAGTGTATCCAAAGTGACGGTTTCGAGATTACAGTGGTTCCGAAAGGTCCCGTTCGTATCCCAGACGTAAGCAACACCGCCAGACATGCCAGCGGCGAAGTTGCGCCCGGTCTCACCCAGGACAACCACGCGACCACCTGTCATATATTCACAGCCGTGGTCTCCGACTCCTTCAACAACCGCTCGAACACCGCTATTCCGAACACAGAAGCGTTCGCCCGCTATGCCGCGAATATATGCCTCTCCGTTCGTCGCCCCATAAAAGGCTACATTGCCAGCAATAATGTTTTCTTCTGCAACAAAGGTCGAGCCGGTTGGTGGATACAGGATTACTTTCCCACCAGACAGGCCCTTGCCACAGTAGTCGTTGGCGTCGCCTTCTAATTCCAGTGTCATGCCGGGTGGGACAAAGGCACCAAAACTCTGACCGGCGGAACCCTGAAAATGAAAGTGAATGGTATCCTCCGGTAAGCCTTCTCGGCCGTAGCGGCGCGTGACCTCACTCCCTAAAATCGTTCCGGCTACCCGGTTGATGTTTTGAATAGGCAGAGTAGCAAAAACCTTTTCCTGACGTTCGAGCGCCGGGCGCGCCAAGTCAATCAGGGTTTGCCTATCCAGAGAACGCTCAAGGCCGTGATTTTGGCCGATTTGACAGTAACGGCCGACTTCCGGCCCTACTTCTGGCTGGTACAGAATATCGGTGTAATCCAGCCCTTTGGCTTTCCAGTGGGCTATCGCTTTGCGGGCCTCAATCTTGTCCGTTCGACCAATCATGTCATTCATGGTCCGAAAGCCGAGTTGTGCCATATACTCCCGGATTTCCTGAGCAATGAACTGCATGAAGTGGACCGCATGTGACGGGTCACCCGTGAATTTCTTGCGTAACGCCGGATTCTGGGTCGCGACGCCGACCGGGCAGGTGTCGAGATGGCACACCCGCATCATAATACAGCCTAATGAAACCAGCGCGGCTGTGGCAAAACCGAACTCTTCTGCGCCAAGCAGCGCGGCAATCACAACATCCCGGCCGGTTTTGAGTTGGCCGTCGGTTTCGACCACAATCCGGCTGCGCAGATTGTTCAGGACTAATGTTTGATGCGTTTCCGCGAGGCCGAGCTCCCAGGGGAGGCCGGCATGTTTAATACTCGTCTGCGGCGAGGCCCCGGTACCACCATCGTGCCCACTAATGAGCACAACATCGGCATGGCCTTTCGCAACACCGGCGGCAATCGTGCCGACGCCAATCTCGGAGACGAGTTTCACGCTGATACGCGCGTCCGCATTGGCGTTCTTCAGGTCGTGAATGAGCTGGGCCAGATCTTCAATTGAATAGATATCGTGGTGGGGCGGCGGCGAAATCAGTCCAACGCCAGGCGTTGATAACCGCACCTTGGCAATCCAGGGATAGACTTTCCTGCCGGGCAGCTCTCCGCCCTCACCGGGCTTGGCACCTTGGGCCATTTTGATCTGGATCTCACGGGCTTGGGTCAGATATTCACTGGTGACACCAAAACGGCCTGAAGCGACTTGTTTAATCGCACTGTTGCGCGAATCTCCATTCGGGTCCGGGGTATAGCGCGCAATATCTTCTCCACCTTCGCCGGTATTACTTCTACCGCCGATGCGGTTCATGGCAATCGCCAGTGACTCATGCGCCTCTTGACTGATAGAGCCGTAGGACATGGCGCCGGTCTTAAAGCGCCTGGTAATTGCCTCAATCGGCTCGACTTCTTCAATCGGGATAGGCGCGGGCTTTAATTCCAACAATCCGCGAAGCGTGGCTATTCGCTCCGATTGGTCGTCTATGAGCTGTGTATATTCTTTGAATGTCGCATAGTCATTGGTGCGACACGCTTTCTGCAGCGTATGAATAGTGCGCGGATTGAAGAGATGGAGCTCGCCGTCTTTGCGGAACTGATACTGGCCGTGCACTTCAAGCGTCTGGCCGCGAACGGGGTTGGCTGGGAATGCCCTGGCATGTTGTTGGCTTGCTTCTCGCGCGAGTTCCGCCAAGCCAATGCCTGCTACGCGGGAGGGAGTCCAGGTAAAATACCGATCGACCACTTCTTGGCCCAAGCCGATGGCTTCAAAAATCTGAGCGCCACAGTACGACTTAATCGTTGAAATGCCCATCTTGGACATGACTTTGACGATGCCTTTGACCGCGGCTTTGATATAGCCGCTCACCGCGTCATGGTAGGTTATGCCAGTCAGCACGCCTTCGCCGATCATATCGTTCAGGCATTCGTAGGCCATGTATGGGTTGATCGCCTGGACGCCATATCCGAGCAGCACACAGAAATGATGAACTTCGCGTGGTTCGCCCGATTCGAGCACCAGCCCGACATGGGTACGGCTGCCGGTGCGGATCAGGTGGTGGTGCAAGCCCGACGAAGCCAGCAAGGCCGGCATCGCGGCGCGTTCGGCATCAACGCCTTTATCTGACAAGATGAGAATCGTCGCGCCGTTCTCAATGGCGGCATCCGCTGCCTGACAGAGCGCGCGTAAAGCCTGCTCAAGGCCGTCTTTGCCCCGCTTGGGGTTAAAGAGAATGGGCAATGTCACCGTCTTGAGGCCCGGTTGATCAATGCGCCGGAGCTTTTCAACGTCCGCATTTTTCAGGACCGGAATAGACAGCCGGATTTGGCGGCAATTGTCCGGCCGGGAATCGATCAAATTTCCCTCTGATCCCAGCGTCAGTGTTGTTGACGTGACGAGTTCTTCCCGAATCGGATCAATGGGGGGGTTGGTGACCTGAGCAAAGAGCTGCTTAAAGTAATTGTATAAAAGCTGTGGCTGGTCGGACAACACGGCCAGCGGCGTATCCGTGCCCATGGAACCAATAGGCTGGATCTTATTCATAGCCATTGGTCCGATATTGACCTTCAAATCTTCAAAGCTGTATCCAAACGCGCGGAGACGTTGGAGCGTCGCAGCATGATCGTACGCCGCCGGCTCTTCTGCCACATCCGGCAGCTGATCAAAATAGACTGTGTGTTCGTTCAGCCACTGCCGGTATGGCTGCGCAGTAATGATCTCCTGTTTCAATTCTTCATCACTAATAATGCGGCCTTGCTCTGTGTCGACTAAGAACATCCGTCCCGGCTGGAGCCGCCGTTTTTCTAATACGCGTTCCGGCTCAACGTCGAGCACACCCACCTCGGAACCCATGATGACCAAGTCATCTTTGGTAACATAATATCGAGACGGACGGAGTCCGTTCCGGTCCAACACTGCTCCCACGCGGGTGCCATCCGTGAAGGCGATCGAGGCCGGGCCATCCCAGGGTTCCATCAGACAGCTGTGGTATTCATAAAATGCCCGCTTCGTGTCGGCCATGCTGGCATGATTCTCCCATGGCTCGGGGATCATCATCATCATCGCATGGGGGAGGGAGCGACCACTCAGGGACAGGAATTCCAAGCAGTTATCAAAAATGGCTGAATCGCTGCCGTCTTCCAGGATAACGGGAAAGACCTTCGACAGATCGTCACCGAAGAGTGCTGAGGCCATCATCGCCTGTCGGGCATGCATCCAATTCACGTTCCCCCGCAGGGTATTAATCTCGCCATTGTGGATGAGGTAGCGATACGGGTGCGAGCGTTCCCAGCTCGGAAAGGTGTTGGTACTAAAGCGTGAATGGACAAGGGCAATAGCGCTGTCCATTTCTGGGTCGGAGAGGTCCGGGTAGAATGTCTCGATCTGTTGCGGGGTGAGCATTCCCTTATAGATAATGGTCTTGTGCGACAGGCTGGGGATATAGAAATACTCTCCACCGGCTACCCCTCCGTAGCGGATGGCATTCGTGATGCGACGACGGATAATGTACAACTTTCGTTCAAAAGCGAGATTAGCTGCGGGACTATCTGCGGGACTATCTGCGGGACTATCTGCGGGACTATCTGCGGGGCTATCTGCGGGACTATCTGCGGGGCTATCTATAAGATCGGCACTGCGACCGATGAAAATTTGCCGGATAAAAGGTTCACACGCCTTGGCCGTCTCTCCTAAGCCGTCATTGTTTGTCGGTACATCTCTCCAGCCCAAGACCTCCTGGCCTTCTTCTCTGACGATGGCCTCAAGGCGCTGTTGGCACTCTTGCCGCTGGGTCACATCGGGTGGCAGGTAGATCATTCCTACCCCGTACTGGCCCGAATTGGGCAGTGTGAAGCCCCCAGCGCGACACCGCGCACTCAGGAATTTATGTGGGAGCTGAAGGAGCATTCCTGCGCCGTCTCCAGTGTCTTCTTCGCAGCCCCGTGCCCCGCGATGGTCCAGATTGACGAGGACGGTTAAGCCTTGTTCGACCACCTGATGCGAGCGCTCACCTTTGATGTTGACGACAAAGCCGATCCCACAGGCGTCATGTTCAAAGCTGGGATCGTAGAGTCCTTGTTTCGGAGGTATACCGGCGTGTGTCATACGCGCCCCTTTCCTGTCTCTCTGTAGTACCGGCATGAATCTCTCCTTGAGATGTCAGGCCCCTCGTCTTATGCGTGAGGCTAGAGATGCGGTCACTGCGTTTATTTTATGTTGCCGGCCATCCGACTTGGTGCCGGACTGGAGTCCAATCCAGAGCCCTTCGGTATGCGTGGACAACACAACGGATGTTTCCGTTCGTTCTACCCCTTCAAGAGAGCGGATTTGACGAATCACTTCCTCAAGGTCTGAAGTGTTATCGGCTTTGACTTTGAGGAGTAGGGTATATTCGCCGGTAACATGGTGACATTCCTGAATATCTTCAAAACCATCAATGGCCGTTTCAAACTGGGTAATCAGCTTGGGATGATTAATTGAGACGCCAATAAAAGCGGTAATGTCCTTCCCAAGCCTACGCGCGTCGAGAATGGCGGTGTAACCTCGGATTACTCCGCTCTCTTCCAACTTTTTAATGCGTTCAATAACTGACGGCGCGGACAGGCCGACGCGTTCGCCGATTTTAACCAGCGGGAGTTTGCAATTTTCCTGCAGGACCGAAAGGATATGCTTATCCAAATGGTCAATGCTGCCGAGTTCCATATCTATCCTACTCGCTTTGGCCAGCTGCCGAATTTATTGAGGTTAAAGATGCTGAGAGGCTAATAAATAGCGAAAAGTGAGCTATTCTGTCAAGCGAATATTCAGCAGGCTATGGTTCCTTGAGTTTTTCCTAAGCCCCCGTATAATCATATGCTCCTGAGGATGCAATAGAGGCACACATGGCAAAAATGACTGGTGCACAGATCACAATCGAAAGCCTTCTGGCCGAAGGCGTGGATACCATTTTCGGCTACCCCGGTGGAGCGATTCTGCCCACCTATGACGCTTTGGTACAAAACCCGGCCCTTCGGCATATTCTTGTCCGGCACGAACAAGGCGCTGCGCATATGGCCGAGGGGTATGCGCGTGTATCCGGCCGACCGGGCGTCGTGCTCGTGACCTCAGGGCCGGGGGCAACCAATACGGTCACCGGCATCGCTGACGCCTACATGGATTCAACTCCACTGGTAGTGATTTGTGGCCAAGTGCCGACCAATATGATCGGCAATGACGCCTTCCAGGAAGCTGACGTGACCGGCATTACGCGCCCCTGCACGAAGCACAACTATTTGATTCGTGACGTAAACGACATCTCCCGAACGATTAAGGAGGCGTTTCATATTGCCGGCAGTGGGCGGCCGGGGCCGGTTCTGATTGATCTTCCCAAGGACGTACAAACCGGCGAAGCCGAATTTTTCTACCCTGAAACGGTCAATCTGCGGGGCTATAAGCCTACCCTCAAAGGAAACACCCGACAGATCGAACGGGCGCTTGAAGTCATTGAACAGTCCGAACGGCCACTCTTCTATGTTGGCGGTGGGGTCCAGTGGTCCGGCGCATCCGAGCCGCTCACCGCCCTGGTCCGAGGGCTCAAGATTCCTATTACGACGACGGTTATGGCCTTGGGCGTTTATCCCAGCGCCGACCCGCTGTGCCTTGGGATGCTCGGCATGCACGGGGGATATTGGACGAATATGGCCGTCCAGAACTGCGACGCCCTGATTGCCGTTGGCGCACGTTTTGATGATCGGGTCACCGGCCGGACGAGCGACTTTGCGCCCAGAGCAAAGAAAATCGTTCATATCGATATTGATCCCTCTTCAATCAGTAAGAACATCAAAGTCGATGTGCCCATTGTTGGTGATATCAAGGCAGTCTTGCAGGTAATGCTTGGGAAAGTCAAAAGCCAGGAACAACTGGCCGCGCAGCAGCAAAAATGGGCCGACTGGCATACCCGGATTATGGACTGGAAGCGGGAAAAACCGCTGCCTTATAACCTACAAGGCCCTAATGGAGAAATTCTGCCGCGGGCGGTGCTGGAAGAGATCAATAGACTCACCGGGGGTGAGGCTATTGTCGTGACTGATGTGGGCCAACACCAGATGTGGGCTGCTCAGATGATGGAGTTTACCCAGCCACGCTCATGGCTGACGTCGGGTGGATTGGGAACCATGGGCTATGGTTTGCCTGCCGGGATTGGTGCCCATTTTGCCGCGCCGGACAGGCAGGTCGTGGTGATTAGCGGTGACGGCAGTATTCAGATGAACATTCAAGAACTGTCCACCGCCGTGCAGTATAACGTTCCGGTCAAAGTTGTCATCCTGAACAACCACTATTTGGGCATGGTTCGGCAGTGGCAGGAGAAGTTCTACGAGGAGCGCTACTCCCACTCCTATATGGACGCAATGCCAGACTTTGTAAAACTGGCCGAAGCCTATGGGGCTAAAGGATTTCGGGCGGAAAAATCGTCCGACTTGTCCGCCACGCTGCAGGCTGCATTTGCGGAGTCGGGGCCCGTTCTGGTTGAAATTGTTATTCCGAAAAGTGAAGGTGTTTTTCCCATGGTGCCGGCTGGTAGCGCCATGCACGAAATGCTCTTTGCGTAACGAGCCGAACTGGAAAAATGGCAGAGTCGTGGAAAGAGATACGCCGCAAAAGTCTGAGAGCGAACACTCTCCAGATCACGCCCAAGACGGCTTCCAGGATCATTTTCAGGACCATTTCTATAAGGGGGTGATCCAGAAGATCTTTTCCGGCAATGAAACTGGCATCGTTTTGAGTGACTCCGGAAAAGAAATTCCCTTTGTCTTCCCGTTCTTACGGTTGATCGGGGCACCTCGTCTGGACATTCGATTTCTGACCGAAGGGATGCGCGTGGGCTTTGACGTTGGCTGGACCTCAAAGGGGCTGCGCATATCGGTCTTGAAAATCTACGACTAGTCCTCATCTTCTGATGAGACATTGCGAGGCTTAGAGTGGCAGCGTTGTCCGAAACAGCACAAACCGCCCCAGAAATTCGCCCACAATAGCCGCGAGAATGGCGATATAAAAGAGACCGGTTGCAGCCATTGTTTGTGGAATCTGGAGCGTCCGCCAAATCATATAGGCGACGCCGAGTGAGGCCAGCGGTCCCAGCCCAAAGCGCATCCAAAGCAAGGTCTGATGGTCCGTCCAGAGCGCGCTCACGCTCGCCCGTGTCGCCACGTTACCACTCACTAAGAGGACCAAAAGGCCGAGGGCAAGGGTTGTTAAATGGACGACGATAGTACCGGCGTAGAATTTGAAGATACGCCTGAAGGGGTCAAGAGAGAGGTCAAGCTCAATGAGGTACCAATGGCCCAGGGACATGCCCGTTGCGACCGCACCCAGCATCAAAGCCGAGGTCAGAAAACTGAGTGGGTAGAAGAGCGTCTCGAATGAAAAAAATGGTGCGGTGCGATATATGTTTGCGCTGAAACTCAGCGCACACAGGCCTGAGATGAGCGTAAAGAGATAAGCCCGGGCCCGCAAGACAAAGCGATTCCCCCATAAAGTATAGGTATACAGGCCACCCACCACGCAAAACAGCAGCCACAAACTGACTTCAAACGTCCGCATATTCCAAAGTGTTTCCGGCAGCGCGGAGTAGGCCAGGGAAAGCTTTCCGATGAAGATGGTCAGCCCGCAGCCAAGATAGACGCAGGCCGTGGACTTGAAAAACCCACGTTCAATCTCATGAAACCCCGGAACACTCAGGGCAAAGACGCCGCCAAAGGCAAGCTGGCCGAAGATGAGGAGAAAAACATGCGCAAAGTCCGTCATGCCCGGACTGTATCGACCCCCGGATATGAGCTCAAGCAGGGGGGAGTTCTCTCAGCTCTGAGGTGCGGACTGCCGGAATGGGCTTGAGTAGGCTCCCGGCTTCCTGCCTTGCTGTTCCTCAGCGCAACTGGTAGGAGAACAAAGCATACCCTCGGATTGAAGAATGTGAGCGAGAAACTGTGGCAAAATCGCTGATTACGGACGAAATCCGCACTTGGATCGGTCGTCAGGCTCCACCCTGGACGATTGAGGTCACGGCGCTGGATGTCAAACGTTTTGCGGTGGCAACCGATGATGCCAACCCGCTCTACACCGATACGGAGCGGGCCAGACAGAGCCGCTCTGGCGGGCTGATCGCACCGCCCCTGTTCTATATGGCTCCGCTGACGGACCCGGTGCCCGAAAGCGCACTCCGCCCGGATGGACTCCCCGCTGAAGGGCGCTTTCCCATTCCGCCGACCCCACTCCCGCGCCTGATGGATGGCGGGACAGACATCGAGTTTTTTGTTCCAATTCGTGTTGGCGATACCCTCACGGCACGCAGTATAATAGTGGATATCTACCAGAAAGACGGGCGCTCCGGACCCTTGATCTTTGTGGTGAGAGAGACCACGTATACGAATCAAAACGATGAGATCGTCGTCATTGAAAAAGGCTCGTCTATTTTACGCTAATGGGCGCTGAGGCTACAACGTCATGGATGCACAGCTTTATTTTGAAGACGTAACCGAAGGGATGACGTTGCCGAATCTGGAGAAGACGCCGTCAAACACCCTGCTGTTCCTGTATAGCAGTATCACCTGGAATCCGCAGCGGATTCACTTTGATAAAGATTTTACCCAAGGCGAAGGCTACCGCGACATTGTTGTCCATGGGCCGCTGCGCGGGGCGTTTTTATCGCAATTGTTGACGGGTTGGATAGGGGAAGAGGGCACGCTGAAGAAGCTGTCGTATGCCAACCGCGATATTGCCTATGTCAATGAGCGCCTGGTGTGTAAAGGGATGGTGACCAAGAAGTGGGTCGAAGCGGGGACGGGACATGTCGCCTGCGAGGTATGGGTTGAGAATGCGGAAGAGGCTCGTCTCACGCTTGGGAGTGCCACGGTCCTCCTGCCTTTGAAAACCGCTGAAAACCGCTCTTGATCCGACAAGTACAGCCTAAAGGAGTCTGCATGGCGCAATCACGCCTGACTATTATTCATACCTCTGATGTCCATCTTGAAAGCGACACCTTTGGCCGAGGAGAAGCCGGCCAAGCCTATCAACGTCGCATTCAGGATGCATTTCGAAATGTTGTTGACCTGGTGTGCCAGCAGCAGGCTGACTTATTTCTCATTGCCGGAGACCTGTTTGACTCAAACCGTATACCGGAATCCGGGATCGAATTTGTCGATGCCGAACTCCGGCGCGTGCCCTGCCCGGTTATCCTCATTCCTGGCAATCATGACTGTTATGATCACCGTTCGGTATACAAAAAGGCTGATTTCACCCAAGCCGGCCCGCATGTCCACACACTGACGGAAGAAGGAGGACGCACAATACAATTCCCGGAACTTCAGGCAACGGTGTGGGGCAAAGGTCTGGTCGAGCATGACCCATCCTTCCGCCCACTTGCCGGAGTCCCGAATCGCCAAGGAGATTGGTGGCATATTGGTATGGCGCACGGCTATTATGTCGAAGAGGAGGAAACACAGCGCTCTTCGCCAGTGAAGCCGGAAGAGATTGAACAATCCGGCCTGGATTATCTGGCTATGGGGCATGTGCATGTCTTCAACGATCTCAGTCAGGGAGCAACAACGTCGTGTTACCCTGGCACGCCGGCCCCGTTATATATGGGGGTGGATGATGGCGGGAGCGTTGCGGTCGTGACTCTTGATCCGGACCAAGGCGTGCTGCTGAGGCGGCAGAAGGTCGTGCTGTAATATATTCCAAGCCCCCGTGGAACAGGGGCGCGTGCCCGACTTTTCTGTTACGTCCTGGTTTTTTCTTCACCCTTAATTTGCTAAGAGGAAAGCATGGCTGAGCGAGCGGATATACGGCGACGGCCGCAACGGACAACGGTGAGAGATATTCTCCGTACCGCGGTCAATCTCGAAAAAAAGGCCATGGCGCTCTATATGCAGTTTACCCGCATGTTTGAGGGCCAGGAGGAGCTACGGAAGTTCTGGTTCAGTATGGCTCGTCACGAAGCCAGCCATCTTGGGGCGCTGGCACTCGTAGAAGGAGTGGTTGAAAACGATCCTGATGTTGCGGAGAGTAGCAAAGTCTGGTTCGATCCTTCGACCGTCGTACGCCTCCGGTCTCTCTTGAATGTCTATAGTCGCGAGGCTGAGAAGGAGATTTCAGTCGAGCGCGCCTTTGAAATGGCCATTGATGTGGAAGGCTCCGAGCTAGAAGACGTTGTGGTTGATCTGCTCCAGGTCGTGCGTGAACAGATGGTCCGTGACCAGGCGATCAAGCTCCTCATTCACGATCTGAGTGACCTGAGTTATATGGTCGAGAAGTTTACCCAGAATGAAGCCTTGCTGGCGCGAGCAGATGCGCTAGTCGACCACCGGGTTGACGCGCTTGCTATCGATCAAGGTCAGAAGGCATGATGAGTGCTGCGCGCAAGACGCGTGAAAACCTCTTCTCAGGAGAGATAAGCTGATGAATCCTGTCGTCATACAAGCCACCCTCTGTCTTCTTATCGGCCTGTGGGGCTTGTCCATGATCGTCATGGGAATGGTGTGGCGTAATGCCATCTGGCTCGGTCTTGGCGCTGCCGTTCTCGTGGTCGGACTGCCATTTATGCGTAATCTTCTACCCGATCAATTGAGACGCGGCTTGATGTAGCGTCTCGGCTCCTTGTCCTCAATCCTCCCACTGTTTCCAATATGCTTGACCAGCATTCCTTGTAAGCCATGTTTCTTCGCCTTCTCGTATTATTTACGCTGGTGCCGCTCGCGGAGCTATATCTGCTCCTCCAGGTCGGCAGTGCCCTCGGAGTCGGCCTGACGATTCTCCTGGTTGTCGGCACAGGTGTTGTTGGCGCGTATCTGGCACGGCTGGAAGGCTGGCGGACGCTGCGGCAGATGCAGGAGAATCTCCACAACGGTATTGCGCCAACCGGAGAGATCATTGACGGAGCCCTTATTCTCGGGGCCGGACTGCTCTTGATTACCCCTGGAATTGTGACCGATACTGTCGGTTTCAGTCTGCTCTTGCCCCCAACCCGGTCCGCGCTGAAGCGCGCCATTCGGCGGCGTCTTGAAGCTCATAGGCCCGCCTCCTCGTCCACCATTGAGGTCGAAGTCATCCGTCGGACGGACTGACGGGTTGTCCTGAGGAGCTGGAGATAGCCGCCCTTTCGGGAACTTCAGCGTGAGGTAGACTGCGCCTTTTAGCCTTCGCCCTGCGCAAGAGGAGGGGGAGGAGGGCTGCACCGCGGTGCTTCACACGTAATCGTCTGCGCGCTGCCGATTCTGCGGACACGAGGCGCAGCCTGTTTTTGCACGTCTGGGCCAGAGTGAGCAGCCGAGGTAGAATGCCGCGCCGACGATAACCGAGAATATCAGGAGGGTTTGGAGGTCCATAGTTTAACTGATAAGCCGACTGCCTATTTGGTATACA
Source organism: Binatia bacterium (assembly GCA_963664395.2). GTDB lineage: Bacteria > Desulfobacterota > Binatia > Bin18 > Bin18 > Bin18. The sequence goes on from OY761159.2 coordinate 3,770,729, forward strand.
GCCAAGGCTCCAAGATACGCCAGGCTCGTCATATAGACAAATGTAAAGAGCGGATAGCCCCAGGAATTGGTTTCCCGCTTGATGGTCGCCAGAGTGGCCCCGCACTGACAGCACAGGGCAAAAAAGACCATGATCGAAATCGCCACAAGCGGCGTATACACCGGTCGGCCGTCCGGCCAGCGCTCCGCCCGCATGGCCTCACGCAATTCGACGCTCTCTTCATCCTGGCCGGCACCCAGATTATAGATCGTACCAAGTGCGGCAATAATGACTTCACGTGCAGGAAAACTAGCCAGCGTAGCCATGCCTATTTTCCAGTCCCAGCCTAGGGGCTGAACAAACGGCTCAATCGCCCGTCCGGCCTGTCCGAGATAGCTTTCGCGCAAGCGAACGCCGGCCACTTCGCTCTCAAGAAGCGCCAGTTCGGCTTCCGTGGCGGTCGCCCGGCGGGTCTCAAACTCTTCTGAGACGAGGTCCTGATTCGGATAATAGCAGAGTGCCCAGACCAGGATGGTTGTGGCCAGGATGATACTCCCGGCGCGCCTTAAAAAGGCCATGCTCCGGTCGTACATGCGAAACAGAACCACGCGCCAGGCTGGCATCTTAAATGGCGGCAGTTCCATGAGAAAAGGAACTGTTTCACCACTGAGGACTGTGCGCTTCAATACCCAAGCAATTGGTGGTGCGATGAGAAGGCCGAGACAATACATGAGAAAGAGCGTCAGTCCCTGCAAACCAAAAATCCCCCACACGGTCTGGGCCGGGATAAAAGCCGAGATCAGCAGCACATACACGGGCAGCCGCGCGCTACAGCTCATCAGGGGCGCGATAAGAATGGTCGCAATCCGATCCCGCTGATTGTCGATCGTTCGAGCCGCCATAATGCCCGGAATTGCGCAGGCGAAAGAGGAGAGCAGCGGAATAAAGCTCCGCCCCGACAGTCCGAAGCCGGCCATCACGCGATCCATAAGAAAAGCCGCCCGTGCCATATAGCCGGAATCTTCAAGGATGGCGATCAAACCGAACAGCATCGCAATTTGCGGGACAAATACCACCACCGCGCCCACCCCGCCGATCACGCCATCGACAATCAGGCTTTGCAGCGGACCTGCCGACAGCGCGCTGCCGACCCAGGAGCCCAGCGCCGAAAAGACGATGTCAATGCCATCCATGAGCGGCAGCGCCCAGGAAAAAATGGACTGGAAGGTCACACCCATAACGCTCAGAAAAATCACCAGCCCCCAGACTTTATGGGTGACAAGAGAGTCAATCAGCTCGGACCAATCTGTCCGGCCACGGTTCACGATGGGTGAAGAGCGCCGCGTGTCCTCCACGACCTGAGCGATCCACGCATAGCGGTGATCCACTTCCATCTGCGGGAGCTGAACCGCACCAGCGGCCAAGCGCTGGCGGGCCGCATGGGTGGAGTCCCGCACCTGCGCTCCGTGCTGTTGGGTGAGGTCTTGCTCAACCATGCCTCCGGCGTCGATCAGCAGCCGCTCAACCAGAAAGTGAGGGAAACGGGCAGTCGGGTGGGCCTGGGTGAGCTGCTGGGTCAGCGTCCGGACCTCTTGCGTGAACGCTTCGGGAAACACAACCGGTCGGGGTGGGGGGGCGGCTGCGGTGAGCGTATCGCACAAGGTCTGACGTAATTGATTGATCCCCTGACGCCTTGTGGCCTGAACCGGGACGACACGCACTCCCAAGTGTTTCTCAAGAGCGGCAATATCAATATGTATGCCCTGCTTTTCCGCCAGATCGAGCATGGTCAACGCAACGACGCAGGGAAGCCCGATATCCATGATCTGGGTCGCAATATAAAGATTGCGATCGAGATTAGTCGCATCGACAACACACAGGACGCCATCCGGTGCAACTGTCTCGTTGCCATAGCCGAGCAGGACGGAGACAGCGACCATCTCATCCGGCGCGCGAGGCGCAAGTGAATATATACCCGGCAGATCAACTGCGAGAAACCGGACACCATTCTGACGAAATTTGCCGAGCGCACTTTCGACCGTCACACCAGGGTAATTCCCGGTGTGTTGGCTTAGTCCGGTGAGCGCGTTAAAGAGTGTCGTCTTACCTGTATTGGGATTCCCAATCACGGCAACCCGATAGGAACCGGCACCGATTGGCGTGGAGGCGGTGCGATGCGCTGAAGGTGCTGCTGAGGGTGTTTCGGCATTCATGGCGATATAACAATGGGCTTACCGGCCCACTACTATTTTTTATGGCTCGACAAGACGAATCCGCGCAGCTTCTTGTCGCCGGAGCGCGAGGTGAAAGCCCCGGATACGTATCTGCATGGGGTCGCCAAGCGGCGCAAAACGTATGACCTGAACGGTTTGACCGCTTGTAAAGCCGAGTTCAGCCAGACGCTGGCAAATACCGTCTGTTCCCGTGATGGAGTGAATACATCCCTGCTCTTCGGGGACGAGGTCGGCAAGTGTTTTCATGTTTTGAGTACTGAATTCTTTCTGTATTTTTTTTGTTCTTATCTTATACTAATTGAAATTGATAATCAATTTCAATTCTATAAACAAGCCCCGCTGAACAATAGTTCGGCTCCAGTTCGCAATCCGATATCGCTGAGCCAGTTGGTGTAGTGGGCATAGCGGCCCTAGCGAGTATTCCTGTGAATGATAGCGTGAGTCTGAGACGAGACCGCTGTAGAGAAAGAGAATGATAAAGAGAATGATATGGCAAAAGCGACTATCCGTGTCTTAAAGAATGGTCCCTATGAAGTCCGAGGAGAAACGAATGTAACCGACAGGAGGGGGAGGAAGCACCTTGGGCAAAAAGATCCCCTCTATTTATGTCGGTGTGGTCAGTCCAAGAATAAACCGTATTGTGATGGAAGCCACGCAGAGACGGGCTTTCAGGCTGAGGAGAGTGCTGTTGAGGTGACTCGGAGGTAGGAGTAGCCAATCCCGGTCGTGAAACAGAGAAAACAAAAACGGGCAATTCTATGGAGCCGCAAAAATCCTGCGTCTCCTCCAGTAACGAAACCCCCTGACGTAAACCTTTGTCTGCTTTTACTTGTACCGGGGCTCGGGCGTTATTCGGGTTCAATTGAAAATGACTTTCAAAATCGTTTGTAGGGGCTAATTGAAAATGACTTTCAAAATCGATTCCTCAATAAAATCAATAACTTACGTTGACAAACGCGCCGGCCGGGTGTAGGCTGTAGACATCGTTAACCAGAAACACTCATCACAAGGAGATTCATGATGGATACACAAAAAATTATTACCGCACTCAACAAAGCCGTCGCTCTTGAACATGCGGCTACGCTCCAGTACCAGCAGCACGCCCTCTTGGTGAATGGTCTGTGGCGCAAGGTCTTTGCCGACTTCTTTAACGACCAGAGCAAAGCGTCTCTCTCGCATGCCCACACGTTCGGGCAAAAAGTTGTCTCCCTTGGCGGTGTGTCCACGGTTGAGATTGGGACGACGGTCCATCAGTCCACTGATCTTGAGGAAATGCTCAAGCAGGATTTGGCCCTCGAAAAAGAAGCCATGCAGGCATATCTGGAAGCCCATGCCCTGGCTGAGGGTAATGTTGCGTTGCGGTCCATGCTCGAAAACCACATCGAAGGCGAACAGAACGATATTGAAGAGTTGGAAATGTATCTGGGCATGGTGGAAACGAAAAATGTTGAGCGTGATGTGACGCTCCGTCGCGTAAAATAAACTCTGCATCGTCAGTGTGTTTATGGGCGGCTTCTTGGTTGAGGCCGCCCATTTTTTTGTCCGGCCACGCCCGCAGATGTCCTCCAGGGAATGAAAGGGTAGCCGGCCTAATAAAAATCCACTCCCCATTCGTATCGTTGCGCGACGGAAAGGGAATAGATAATATAGGAGATCTCTACCAACACGGAGAGGTGGCCGAGTGGTCGAAGGCGCTCGCCTGCTAAGCGAGTGTATGTTTAACAGCGTACCGAGGGTTCGAATCCCTCCCTCTCCGCTCTTTACATAAACGGCATCCTAGGAGGAAAAAACGGTAGAAAATCCGCGAACTAAAAGCCGAAGTTGCGATTTCCTTACCGCATGTGGTAGAAAGAAAACACTGACGAACCGCTCTCACGTTCGGTTTTCCTACCTACGCGCCCTTAGCTCAGTCTGGATAGAGCGGCAGACTACGAATCTGTAGGTCGGAGGTTCGAATCCTCCAGGGCGCGCTTTCCTTCTCCTTCTGTTTCAAGGACATTGTCAAGTCATCAGCGTAGAGTGCGAAACTCACGTAATGTGAGACCGGATGGGGACGGCCTCACACTGCATCCAGACTGCTCAACGCACAGATGGCCTGTATGAAGAATCAGGTAGAACAAAAAGAGCCTATTTTTTCACGAGAAACGTCTAGCTCTGTTCTCCAGGTGACAATTGAAAACACGGCTGCCCTTGCGTTTGACCCTTTCTACTATTTACAAACCTGACGAGAAGAGAAATGATTCGACTCAAGAAAGGGGGATGTATGGTTTACGATAAGCGAAGGATTATCGCTGGTGTTGCGTTGCTGTTCTTGTGCGTGACAGGAGCAGCCTATGGGGATGATTTGGACGATGTGAAAGCCGTCTTTAACGAAGACATGAGGCTCTTTAACGCACAGAATGCAGCGGCTTTTGCCACTAACGCGCATGCTGATGTTGTGCTGTTTGGGATGTTGTCTCCTTTTGCCGTCAGGGGCAAAGCCGCCATAACGGACATGCTGGAAGGATTTTTCGCCGATAGCGAGCGTATTATCTTTATGCCGATCAATCCCGAATTTAGCATCACCGGCGCGAGTGCCCTGGCCTGGGGACATTTTACGAATACCGAGGTGCCAGCCGTTGGGCCGCGAGAGGTTATCCATGGCCGGTACACGTTCACCTACGCAAAAAGAGACGGGAAATGGCTCCTCGTTGGGCTGCATTTCTCCCCACTCGGGGTCGAAGGGTAAAGGAGGGATGCTAATGATAAACCAAGGAGGAAGGACCATGAGCTGGAGAAGAATTCTTGTTGTGGTCGTTGTATCGGCGTTTGGGAGCATGACCTCGGAGAGCGCTGCCCAGCAGACGCGAGATAGCTTGATTGCGAGCTTTGGGGAAGAGATACAGGCATTGAATGGGAGAGACCTTGAGGCGATTGTTTCTCATGTGCAAGAGAATGTTGTCGTGTTCGGCTTGTATTCGCCATTTCCGATTGTTGGCAAGACCGCCTTTCGCACGTCGATTCAGGACTACTTTGAAACCAATGAAACGGCTAGCCTCAAGCCTGCCCACCAAGAATATCAGGTGATTGGTGAGACTGGCGTGGCCTGGGGGTTGTATCAACTGGAGACGCGCCCAAAGGGCGGTGCCTTTCGGAACGTTAATGGGCAATATATGTTCACGTACGCCCGGCCCGAAGGACAGTGGCGTATAATCAGTATACACTTTGCACCCCTCCCAGCGGGAAACTAAACCGAAACTTTGGCTTCCCGTGTCTGTTGCGCTGAAGCGTAGCATATTGACCTCTCCGGCCGTGGCTCTTGAGCCCGGCCGGAGGCATCCTTAATGGTCGGTCAATGACCGCTCATTGACCGACCATTGACCGACCATTATCTGTCAAGACAGATACGCTCCCGATAGGCCAAGAAGTCGAAGGGATGCGGTATGGCAACCCGAACGCTAGAGCCGTTCGTTCTTCTTTTTCGCCTATCCTTCCAGGCCCAATAGTCATGTAAATTTAGCTGCTTATCACCCTTATCGGCAGTGTGCTCTTCCCATCCCGAACGGGCTGTGGTAGGGATGGCCGGTCTGTACACTTTGGCACGGTGCCAACCTTGAGTATTCACTGCGTGGGGAGGGGAGCTTCACTTGTAGATTCGCAGCATAAACTCCACCGGATGGTGACTGTTCGATAGCGTCGGTTGTCCCACACCCAAGAATGCAGATCAATATCAACAGCCCTTGAACCGAAGCGTTGAGACCCGCACTGTATGGCGTCTTGAGTCCGGACAAGAGGAAAGGAGGAACTGCTTTGGCAGAGACACAATGGAAGGAACGGAAAGTAAAAGTCGGTGACGCTGAGTTGGCCGTTATTGAGGGAGGTTCTGGAAGTCCCCTGATCGTTCTGCATGAAGAACTCGGCCACCCTGGCATCACGAACTGGCATAACGAACTGGCTCGGGACCATACGGTCATGATTCCTTTACATCCAGGGTTCGGTCGGACCGAGCGCGTCGAGTGGGTGAGTAATGTACGTGACTTGGCTGGTCTGTACGGTCGCGCGCTACGAGAACATAATCTCGCGCCGGCAAATGTTATTGGCTTTTCTATAGGCGGCTGGATTGCTGCTGAGATGGCTGCCTGCAACGCTGCTCAGTTTCGACGTATGGTATTGGTTGCGCCTTTTGGGATACGCCCGCCGGAAGGGGATATCGCGGACATGTTTCAGGTTACGGCTAAAGCCTACCTGGATGCGAGTGTGAAGGATATTCAAGGCACCCCGGAATTTGCAAAGCTGTATGGCGGAGAACCAACTCCGGAGCAGTTCGAAGCGTGGGACGACGCGCGGGCTGAAAGTGCACGCGTTGCGTGGGTGCCGTATATGTTCAACCCCAGCCTAGGGCCTCTGCTTACGTGTGGCGACCAAGTCAAGACACTGATTCTCTGGGGCCGGGACGACCAAATCGCTCCGGTGAGCGCGGCCGCTGTCTATCAGAAATCTATTGCTGGCTCTGAACTGATCGTGTTGGACGGGTGTGGACATCGCCCCGAGGTCGAACAGACTCATACGTTTGTTGAGAAGGTTCGGAGTTTTCTGGCGTAAGTCAGTAGGGGCACGGCATACCGCGCCCCTACTCCTAGCGATACGAAGTATATTCCCGGCCAAACGCTTCCCGGGCAACGATGCCTTTCATGATTTCCGGTGTTCCGTCGCCGATTTCGAGTCCCACGACATCGCGCCAGCGCTGTTCGAGCGGAGATTCCATATTATAGCCATAGTGCCCGTGCAAGATCATGCAGGCGTGGATGGCTTCTGCCGCTGCTTTCGGGCCAAGCCATTTTACCATGGCCGCTTCTGTGGTGTGTTTGCGTCCCTGATCTTTGAGCCACAGGCATTTATACGATAATACCCGGGCGGCCTCCAACAGCGTCAGATGTTCGGCAATTTGGAAGGCTACCCCTTCAAATGTTGCCAGCGGTTTACCAAACACCTCGCGGCCCTTTGTATATTCAATCGTCTCGTCAATCGACTGCTGAGCCGCCCCAACACACGCCAAGGCAATGATCGCCCGGTTGAAATCAAAGGCGATCATTGCCTGGTAAAAGCCTTTGCCTTCCTCGCCCACCATATTCCGCGCAGGCACCCGGACGCCATCGAAAAAGAGAGACCCGCGCTGGGTTAATCGTTCTCCTGCCGCGAAATAGGGCTGACGGGTGACTCCAGGCGCGTCGAGCGGAATCAGAAAGGCAGAGATACCGCGTGCGCCGGCATCTCTAGTCCGCGCAAAGACAATACACGCGTCTGCATATCCGGCAAACGTGATGGAGGCCTTTTCTCCTGTAATGACATAGTCGTCACCCACTTTCTCTGCTCGGGTGGTAATATGGGCCGCATCCGAACCCGCCCCCGGCTCTGTCAGGCCAAAGGCGATCACCGCCTCGCCAGTAGCGTGCCGGGTGAGCCATTCTGCCTGGATGTCCGGATGGGCAAAGTCCGCCAAAAGTTCGGAGGCAATAAGTCCAAGCTGAATATAGAGACTATAGTTGAAGTCGCCGCGGGACAGCTCTTCAGCCATCAATCCGCACGTCACATAGTCGGCCATCATCCCCCCAAACTTTTCGGGGACCCGCAGGCCGAAGATGCCGAATTCAGCGGCTTCTTTTATGAGTGCGCGCGAAATTATTTCGCCTCGGTCCCAGCGATGGTAATTGGGCGCAAGTTTGTCTTTCGCGTATTGTCGGAGTGTGTGTTGCAGCAAGAGTTGGTCTTCTGAAAAGGTAAAATCCATAACGTCGTGTCCTTGGGCTGTCAGAAATTCCACCCCATGGTACGGACCTCGGCAAAACCGTGCAAGGAGTGGTGAGGCGAGCCTACGGCAGTCGAGAGGCTCGCCGGTGCAGGGTCGAGCGCGGAGGGCAATGGGCCGCTCGTCTGAATCGCCGGATGTGATACAGCAGAACCGCCAGCGTAATCCAGAATACATGCACCCCGATGGCTGCGGTCCAGAGAAACCACGACAATTTTTGAAACACCGCGCAAATGAAGATAAGCAGCGAATAGTCACGACTCGCTAAGCCGGACACCATTCTTCGTAAAAGTGTATCCTGCCAAGTCTGCGGATGCGCATCCGGCCTGGCCACTCTTTCCGCCACGACGACACAGGCGAAGGACAAGACGGTTCCCCCGACCAAGAGGCCCCCAAGAAAGAATGGCGACTGCGTCCCGCCTTGTGCCCACACTGCGAAACCAAGCCCGGCGAACGTGGCAAGATGAACCACGGTGTCGAGCGTAATATCGAGCCAGGCTCCCAACGGAGATTCGAGAAACTTCATCCGAGCGACTTCCCCGTCACAGCAATCAAAAACGGCCGAAATCTGTAAGAGGAGTGCTCCAAAGACGGGTCCCCAATAACCAGCCTGAAAGAAATACATTGCGCCGCATAGGCCAATCAGGCACGACAGCAGCGTGATCTGGTTCGGAGTCAGGGTAGTCCGTAAGAAGAGTTGGGTTAAAGGACGGGAGAGTTTGCGATTGAGATGAGTGTCGACAAAACCATCTTTTGGATTGTCGAGAGAGGCGAGGAGCGCTGATTCTGCATGATGCAGGGAAGTCGAATCAGTGAGCTGGTAGAGCAGGTGGGAGGAAGCCGGCAAGGTCCTGAGCGGTGCCTGAGGTTGGGCGGTATGAGCCGGCGTCCCGGCCAGCAGTGCTGTTTCCCAGACAGGGAGCCCAAAGGTTGCGTCCGGCTGTGGGCCGAGTACCAGCGCATCCGTGCCGGTCCCTGTTTGTACTCGCACCGTCTCGCCCGGCTCAACAGCCCGGTCGAGGTCAAACGCAAGGGCTGGGGAAAAGAGCGTGGCGAGCGAATAGTAGAGACAGTGTCCACTGGTCAATGCCCGGACTGGCTGGGGGCCGTCAGTCGGCCGTGTCCAGACGACGTGAGTCGTGAGCCGTTTGTCTCCGTACAGGTCACGTTGCAGTGCCTCTTGCCGGTGAGGATGTTCTTCCGGTCGAGCGTCCATGACCAGATAGCACGTTTTTGCGCCTGCACGTTGGGCACTGAGGATGGCGCGTTTGAGCAGCGACACCCCCCCCAGCCGGGCTAACGGATCAGGGCCCGTCGAAGGAATAAAGATGCAAGCTGCGGTAATCATCCGTTCCGATTCCGTGTGCGGCGGCCCGTCCGCCCTACCTCATATTCCAAACTGTAGGGGCGGGTTTCAAACCTACTCCCAAGTCCTCTAGTCCTCTAGTCCTCTTGTCCTCTTGTGCCTCAGAAATACGTTTGGTGTAATACCCCTACAGAAGAGAAAAGGAGAGGGTATGGACTTCAGAAGGTGTGGACGAGTTGGGCGCAGCACTCGGACTGGTGTTTTTTACTTGTCCGAACCGACCCGGACGCACCGAAACATCAAGGCATCAGCTATCTGCTGGTTGATATGCACAGCCCTGGCATTACCGTCCGTCCGCTCGTCCAAATGAACGGCGATACTGAGTTCAACGAAGTCTTTTTCGAAGACGTCCGGGTGCCCAAAGAGAACCTGGTTGGCGAAAAGAACCGTGGCTGGATGGTGGCGATCACCACCCTTATGTTTGAACGCGTTGCAACGAGCAGTTATTTCCGGATGGAGACGCTCTTGCCTCAACTGTATGACTTGGCGCAACGGCTGGAGCTGGATGGAAGGCCAGCCAGTGAAAACGCTGCCGTGCGCCAGCAACTCGTCCAGTTTGCCATAGAAGCCGCAGCGATTAAGTACAATGAGTTGCGGCGGCTCACGCGCCAGATAAAGGGCCAACCGCCCGGCCCGGAAGGCTCTTCTGCGAAAATCACCTCTACGGAACTGAATCTGCGCGTCGCCACCTTTGCCATGGAACTCTTGGGGCCTTACTCGACCCTGGCCAAGGACTCACCGTTTGGCATTGATCAGGCACGTTGGTCATACCGAGCTCTCAGCGCCCGAGCCGGGACGATTGCTGCCGGCACAAATGAGATTTTGCGTGGGGTCATCGGCGAGCGCGTCTTGAAGTTGCCGAAAAGTCGGTAGGCCGGTGGCACGGTTCACGCCATTAGGGGCTATCCGGCAACGTGCGCTCCCGGACCACCCTTGTTACTGCCCGTCCGTGTCTGGGAGCATGGGGGCGATCATGAAGTTCTGCGACCCCTCTTGCCAGAGAAGCCGCACGTCTCTCCCTTCTTCGGGAAAGTCCACGGCTTCCGCCTCACCCATCACTCCCTGGACAAACTCTTCCCCTAACGTCGTCACCGTGAACGTCGCTCGCCCGAACTCCACTCCGTCCGCCAACGTCCGGACGGTGTGGACGCCGTCACCCAGCAGGTTCCAGTTGAACAGCAGCCCAAAGCCGTTGTCGATATCGCCACACGCAGCAGCCGTGTCCGCCCGCGCTGTCCTATAGGCCGTTGGCCACGGCTGCCCGTTGATCTCGATCACCACCTCGTCGGCCTCACACACCCAGCCAGAGAGCACGCCAATCCCACTCTGGAAGGAGCTTGGCCGGGGGTTCTCCAGGAACTTGCGCGGGTCGGGCTGCTCGGCCGGCCTTGCCGCCGGGTTGCCCTCAGGAGGCGCCAGCATAAAGTTCTGCAAGCTTTGCTCCCACACCAGCCGCGCATCTGTCTCCCCGTCTGGGAAGTCCAGAACCCCCGTCTCGCCCGTCACCCCCCGGACAAACTCTTCCCCCCCTAACGTCGTCACCGTGAACGTCGCCCGCCCGAACTCTACTCCGTCCGCCAACGCCCGGGTGGTGTGGGTACCATCGCCCAGCAGGTTCCAGTTGAACAGCAGCCCAAAGCCGTTGTCGATGTCGCCACACACGGCAGCCGTGTCCGCCCGCGCCGTCCCATAGGCCGCTGGCCAGGGCTGCCCGTTGATTTCGATCACCACCTCGTCGGCCTCACACACCCAGCCGGAGATCACACCGATGCCGCTCTGGAAGGAGCTTGGCCTGGGGTTCTCCAGGAACTTGCGCGGGGCCAGCATGAAGTTTTGCGCGCCCTGCTGCCACACTAGCCGGACCTCTTTGCCCTCCGCAGGAAAGTCCAGAACTCCCGTCTCGCCCGTCACCCCCCGGACAAACTCTTCACCCCCTAACGTCGTCACCGTAAACGTGGCTTGTCCGAACTCTACTCCGTCTGCCAACGCCCGGATGGTGTGGACGCCGTCGCCCAGCAGGTTCCAGTTGAACAGCAGTCCAAAGCCGTTGTCGATGTCGCCACACACGGCAGCCGTGTCCGCCCGCTCCGTCCCAGAGTCCGTCTGCCACAGCTCCCCGTTGATCTCAATCACCACTTCTTCGGCCTCGCACACCCAGCCGGAGATCACGCTGATGCCGCTCTGGAAGGACCCCGGTCGTGGGTTCTCCAGGAATTTGCGCGGGTCGGACCGTTTGGCCGGCCTCGCCGCCGGGTTGCCCTCAGGAGGCGCCAGCATGAAGTTCTGCAAGCTTTGCTCCCACACCAGCCGCACATCTGTCCCCTCGTTGGGGAAGTCCAGGTCCACCGTCTCACCCATCACCCCTCGGACAAACTCCTTGCCCAGGGTCGTCACCGTCACTGTCGCCCGTCCAAACTCCACCCCATCGGCCCGGACCACCAGCGTGTGGACGCCGTCGTCCAGCAGGTTCCAGTTGAACAACAGCCCGAACCCGTTGTTGATGTCGCCACACCGCGCTTTGGTATCCGCCCGCGCTGTCCCATAGGCGGCTTGCCACGGCTGCCCGTTGATCTCAATCACCACCTCTTCGGCCTCGCACACCCAGCCGCAGATTACGCCGATGCCGCTCTGGAACGAACCCGGGCTGGGGGTCTCCAGAGTACCAACCAGCCCACTCCGCTGCTGACCGACCCTCCCGTCGCCGTCGCCGTCTCCATTGCCGTCCCCATTGCCGTTGCCATTACCGTTGCCGTCTCCGTTACCGTTACCATTACCGTCACCATTGCCGTTACCGTCTACCGTTGCCGTCTCCGTTGCCGTTACCGTTACCGTGCCATTGCCGTCGCCGTTGTCGACCATTGCCGTGGAGGCGGCGGCGGCGGTGGAGGCGGAGGCGGCGGTGGAGGCCGGCACCGGCGCCACCACCGGCGGATGTGCCACAGGAGGTCACAGGTATACAGTTTCCAGGTATACCCTTCTGACCAGGTTTTCGTCCAGACGTTGTCGCCCTCCACCCCATCATAGCCAATATGTGCAACCACAGGTCATTCATCTCGATATACGGGTTTCCGTTGAACAATGACAACTTGACGGTCCACTCGTCCTCTCCACCTGGCACCAGTCCTCTGTCGGATACGTGAGGGTGATCTGATTTCCCCTCACTTCACATCCGAATCGTGTCCTACCTCCCTCTTAAGCTCTAAGTTCTCAACCATAGGGTCAGGATTCTTGTCCACGTAGTAATGCAAACAGGTGTAAGCTCCGGGCGTGGTCCGACAAGAGGTAGGGTCCCTGGTAAGCAGTCTAAGTCTTTCACGCCCAGTTCGTCATCATAGGTCAAGGTCACGGTTGTCCCGGAGCTTGTCCTATTGAATTCACACCCATCACTCTTCGGATTCACGGTGTTCATATCCGACCGACGAGCATCTCGTCGGGCACGGCGCAAACCTCGGCCCGCGCCGGCACGGCCATGACAAAACTGAACAGTACTGTGAATGTGAGGAAAAAATTGAAGCCGTGTCGTCCGCTCATACCCGGTCCGCCCACGTCCAGTCCGCCCATACCCGGAATGACTTTATTCCTGCTGGAAAGCTGCCAAGTACCCTCCATCCAAGCACCCTCCATTTGGCTTTCCTTGCGAGATATCAAGGAAGAAGTAGCATGCGCTCTATCATAAGTACAAATCAAGCCGACGACATGTTTGACACAATGGACAGGCGTGGACTAGGATGCGGCCATCAACAGTTTCAGTGGGCCTGGCGCGAGGCGCTGACACAAAACAGGAGGGTTTTATGGCGGATGGAAAAGCACGGCGTATGTGGGCATTGCCGAACGCGGAACTGACTGTTCCGCAAGCGTTGCTGATGCACGGCGGGGCGCCGGATTTGGTGACCATACCCTGTCCGGCCTATCTGATTGAACATGAGAAGGGCCTGGTCTTGTTCGACACCGGCTGTCACCCCGCGGTGGCGGATGACCCGGTCGCGCACTGGGGGCCGTTTGCCGAACATCTTCAGGTTTCGTATCCCAAGGAGATGCTGCTCGACCGGCAGATTCAGGCGCTCGGCTACAAGATGTCGGACATTAAGTATGTCCTGATCTCCCATTTGCATCTCGACCATACGGGCTATATGCACGCCTTCCCCAACGCGACGTTCATTATCATGCAGGACGAGTTGCGCTACGCCTACTGGCCGGAGCCCCACCTGCGCGATGTGTTTGTGTTCAAAGATATTGTGCCCACGCGGGGCTTTCAGTGGCTTGAGCTCAATGGCGACTTTGACATTTTTGGGGACGGCAGCCTGCATATGCTGAAAACTCCGGGGCATACCCCCGGAGAAAGCTCACTGCATGTGCGTCTGCCGAATCGCTCCATCCTCCTGGTTGGCGATACCATCCATCTGCGCGAACAATTCAACACCCTGTCCGGGATGCCGCTCGACACCGACCCCGCGGCCTCATCGTTGTCCATCCAACGCCTGCGGGCCATTCGGGACCTGCACGAGTGTACGGTCTGGATTTCGCACGACCCGGAAGACTGGGCTGAGCTGCCACACGCCCCAACCGCGATTGAGTAGGGAGGACGTGCCACTATGCCACTCTACGAATACCACTGCCTGCCATGTGATGCTGTCTTTGAGGAACTCTGCTCCCTGGGTGAGGCCCATACGAAAAAACGGTGTCCGGGCTGTGGGAAAAAAGCGCCCCGGATCGTCTCCTCTTTTGCCATCTCCCATGGCGCGCGCGGAGAACCCTATGATCCGGTGATTGCCTCGCACAAGAACTCACGTGATCCACGCCCCTTGTGCATGCAGCATTCGCAAATCCCGCTGTCCTGCCACATGGATGAGTATTCGGTCAAACGTTTTGCCGCGCATGCAGCGGGAAACGGCAACGCGTTTGACGATACCGTCGCTCAGGCCAAAGAAGTACGAAAACAGCGCGGGCTCAAACAGCCCACGTATGCACCGGCGACGCATGGGCATGATCACGACCATGGACACGCGCATAGTCATGACACAAACTTTCGACTCCATGGCCAGGCGCAGGTAAATCAGGCGCAGGTACAAGAGCAGCCGCACGACCACTCTCCTGCGCATGCCCACCCTCACGGGCAGGGGAAGGGCAAGAAGCGTGGGAAGCCGCCAGCTCATGTCCACTAGATCGTCTGTGGCGTGTAGCAACCTTACTGAAAGGGCGGCCGTGGGGTCGCCCTTTTTATTTTCTTTGTGTATGGGCGATCATGGGATAGCGTTGAAGGATCGTTGGAAACAGACCCGAGAACGCGTGCTGGCCATCCGCGAAATCCGGACCAGGGCTGAGGCGGAATTTCACGGCCAGTTTGTTGACTTTGATCCCATCTGGTGCTGGCCCAAACCGGTGCAGGCGGGTGGCCCGCCGATCTTAATGGGTGCGGACTCGAAGTGGGCCCCGAAGCGTATTGCCGAATACTGTGATGGGTGGATTCCACTTGACCGCCCGGACCTCGCAAGCAGGCTCGCCGCTATCCGCGAACAGATGGAGCAGTATGGGCGCTCTATGGACCAATTTGACCTGAGCGTTATTACCGGAGAGGCATTTGCCGGAGAGAACTCGGTAGAAAGCCGCATTCAGGAATTGATGACCGTTGGTGCGAATCGTATCCTCTTTCTTATCACTCCGGACGAGCCTGATGCGCAGTGGCCCGTCCTCGAACGATACGCAAAGCTGATTGCCTCTATTCAATAGGGTTGTTCTGGGATAAGGAAAATCACCAGTATAAGTTAAAGAGGAGACCTGAGTGTGGCTGACGCAATAAATTTCCCCCGTCCGGTGCCTCATATTGACGACGAAGAGTTCTGGAATGGCTGTAATCGCGATGAGCTGCTGATGCAGCGTTGCACCGCATGTCAGCAGTTTCGTTGGCTGCCCAAGCCCATGTGTCCGCATTGCAACGCCCTGGAGCACGAATGGGTAAAAATGAGCGGCAGAGGCAAGGTGTTTTCGTGGACCATCATTGTCCACCCGGTCCACCCAGCCGCGAATGAAAAGGTGCCGTATAACGTGGCGCAAGTGCAATTAGATGAAGATGCAGACATCATCATGGTGACCAATTTAGTCGATATCGACAATGACGCTATCAGGATGGATATGCCGGTTGAGGTCGTCTTTGTTGAACACGAACCTGGGGTCAAGATCCCAAAATTCCGCCCGGTGTAGGGAGTTGCATGCAACTCGAACTCGAAAATAAAGTTGTTCTCGTAACGGGAGGCAGCAAAGGAATAGGCCGGGCCGCTACGCTCGGTTTTCTCGCCGAAGGTGTTTCTGTCCTCCGCACGTGCGGCCTTTATCCACGGTGCCAATATCACCATAGACGGCGGAGCCAACCCTGGGCTGATGGGCTAAGTGCGTGCTGCCTGGGTTGGAGGGGGCGGCCGCCTTTTTGTCTCCGGCCGTTAGGCGAGTGACAAAAGACGAGTGAGCATGAGTCGTATTCCAACCAATCCGGAACTCCTCCGGCGGGTCTTGTCTGCATTCATTACAAACGAAGTCCATAAAGTCGGCCTGAAGCGGGTGGTTGTGGGTCTCTCAGGTGGGGTGGACTCTGCCTTAAGTGCGTATCTTGCGGCTGCGGCCCTAGGGCCCGACAATGTGCTGGCCGTGAAAATGCCGTACAAAACGTCGAGCAAAGAGAGTATCGAGCACGCCGACCTGGTGATTGCCGCAACCGGGATAGCGTCGATTACGGTTGATATTTCAGCCCAGGTAGACGCGTATTTCACCGCCTTCCCCGACGCCGATCATATGCGCCGCGGCAATAAAATGGCTCGTGAGCGCATGACGATTCTGTATGACCATTCCGCCCGCTGGAATGCGCTCGTGCTTGGCACAAGTAATAAAACAGAGCTACTCCTGGGCTACGGTACGCTCTTTGGCGATATGGCCTCAGCCATCAATCCCCTTGGCGATTTGTACAAGACGCAGGTCTGGGCCTTGTCCGATTGTGTGGGTGTACCTAAGCCCGTTGTGACAAAACAGCCCTCCGCGGACCTGTGGGCCGGGCAGACCGATGAGCAAGAGCTGGGATTTTCCTATCAGCAGGTTGACGAGCTGTTGTATCTCCTGGTCGATCTGCGCTACTCCCGTGAGGAATTGCTCGTCGAGGGGTTTCAGGCCGACTTCATTGACCAGATTTCTCGCCGGATCATGAACTCGCAGTATAAACGTCGCCTGCCGGTCATTGCCAAGGTCTCTCAGCGCACGATTGATCGTGATTTTCGATATGCCCGCGACTGGGGCCGGTGACGTGGCCGGCACGCTCTACATCGTCGCCACACCCATAGGCAACCTGGAAGACATCACCCTGCGGGCGCTACGTATCCTCAAAACGGTTGACCTGATTGCCGCGGAAGACACGCGCCATACGCGCAAGCTGCTGACGCACTACGACATTGCGACTCGACTGACGAGCTATCACGATCATAGCGAATCAACCAAAGCCCCAGTGCTCGTAGAAACATTGCTGGCTGGTAAAAACATCGCTCTTGTCAGTGATGCGGGTACGCCCTGCATCTCCGACCCAGGCTATCGTTTGGTCAAAAGTGCAGCCGAGGCAGACATCCGGATTATTCCGATCCCCGGCCCGTCCATGCTGACCGCGTTGATGAGCGTGGGTGGTTTGCCAACCGATCGTTTCGCTTTTGAAGGGTTTTTGCCGGCAAAGAAGGGGCAGCGCCAAAGAGCGTTACAGGGGCTCCGGCATGAGGAGCGGCTCCTCATTTTTTACGAGTCTCCGCACCGTCTCTTGAATACCCTGGCCGACCTTGAGCATATTTTCGGAGACCGGCGCGTCGTCGTTGGTCGAGAGCTGACCAAGAAGTTCGAGGAAATCCTGCGCGGGCGCATCAGTGCGGTTTTCAGCGCGTTCCACAACCGACCGGTCAAAGGTGAAGTCGCGCTCCTGGTCGAGGGCTGGGACGGTAAAGATGAGGGTGCTATGGAACAATCCGCAGCAGAATTGATGCAGCAGTTGTTGACGGAAGGGGTTGGCTTGAAAGAGGCCGCGCGCGCGGTGAGCGAGGTGTGCCAGATCCCCAAACGAGACGCCTATGCCCTGGGGGTAAAGATCAAAGCGGGCTCAAGGATTGATAATCACGGTTGAAAAGAGAAGGCCGACCGTCAAGCGGGAGGCTGAGTGGATGGACCGGTCGAAAATTGGTATGAAAAAACCCAAGACCGTATGATGCCCAGCAGGGCGTTCCAACCCGGAAGACCGGGTAGGGGAGAAACAAAGCAGGAGGAGAAAATAGAATGGCGCTCGACTATGACAATATTATTGACGCGGACGGCCACATCCTTGAACCGGCGGACGCCTGGGAGCGGTATATCGATCCCGCCTATCGGGACCGGGCGCTCCGCATTCGGACGCTTGAGGGGCGGGAAATCCTGGAAATGAACGGCAAGCCGTCGCAATTTTTTGACGTGCGCGTCCTGACCGGTCTGGGCGGCATGGGCAAGGGGACCAAAGAAATCGAACGGATGATGCAGCAATCCTATCCCAGGCAGCGCGCCCTTTGGGTCAATGGACCCCAAAGAGCGAGTAGCGCTCTTGGATCAAGAAGGCATTGCCAAGGCCATTCTATATCCCAGCTTGGGTCTGACCTGGGAGTGCGAGATTGATGACGTCGAGCTGTCCCTGGCGTATGCCAAGGCGTACAACCGCTGGATCTGTGATTTCTGTTCCGACTCGGACGGTCGCTTGATTGCTATTGCGCATATTTCGCTGGCCGACCCGGTAGCCGCCGCGACCGAGCTTGAACGATCCGTGCGCGAGGGAGCCAAAGGCGCTTTTATCGCACCCTATACGCTCACGCGTATCCCGCATGCCCATCCTGATCACGATGCCTTTTGGGCGAAGGCCCAAGAGCTTGAAGTGCCGGTCGCCATCCATCCTATGGCCGAACATCCCAAGATTCGGACCTATCAGCGTTTTGAAGGCATGAAGCACGCACGCTGGATGCAGAATGCGCTCGGCATGCAGGGGCCCCAGCAGGCGCTCTACGGCATGTTTCAATGGGGGCTGTTCGACCGTTTTCCCCAGATCAAGGTCATCCTGCTTGAGTCCGGTGCGGGTTGGATAGGGGCGGCGCTGGACCGGATGGATACGACGTATGAAACCAGCCTGGGCGATAATGTGCCGCTCAAGGAAAAACCCAGCGTCTATTTTAAGCGCCAGTGCTGGATTTCCGGCGATCCGGACGAGCGGGCGCTCGTCGCATATCATTGAGTATGTGGGCAACGATCGGTTCTTCTGGGCGACCGATTACCCCCACTTCGATCACCCTGGGAACTATATGGAAGAGTTGGAGGAGTTGGTCGCGCCGTTGTCAGAAACCGCGCGTAATAATCTGCTCGGGGACAGCGTCGCCCAGGTCTACGACATCTGATCTGCCGGCTCTGTTCGGCTGGGACGCCGCGCCGCGGAGAACAGCGCGTCCGTATCCACGCTATTGGACAAAGTGGCGGCCATGTCGTCCAGGGCCGTCTCGACCGTCAATTCGTACTGCAACAACGAGGCGGTATTGGCGCGGAGGCGTTCGAGCCACGCCTGACGATAGGCATCGTTGGCAAACAGCCCGTGCAGATACGTGCCCTCAATGAGGCCGTCTCGGCTGCGCGCGCCGTCCGTGCCCGCCCCGAGTTGAAACATTGGCCGTGCAAGGGCGCGCCCGTCTGATTGACCCGTGTGAATTTCGTAGCCGGTGACGGACGCGCCACTCAGGGTGCAGCGTCCGCGAACTGGGCGGACGGTTTTCTCACCGGCCATCGTTGTCTCAAGGTCAAGCAGCCCGAGGCCGTCTACCGATCCCGTCGGACCATCCACCCCCAACGGATCGTGGAGGCGGCGACCCAACATCTGGAACCCACCGCAGACACCCAACACACGCCCGCCGTTTCTCACGTGCGCAATGACATCATGCTCCCAGCCTTGAGCCCGCAGGAAGGCCAGGTCGCCCAGAGTTGATTTCGTGCCGAAGAGGATCACCACATCCACATCACGCGGAATCGGTTGACCGGGCGGGATAAAAGTGAAGTCAACATTCGGCTCCAAACGCAACGGGTCGGCGTCATCAAAGTTGGCAATGCGAGACAATAGCGGGGCGGCAATTCGTATCCGTTTGGTGGACGCGGCGTGTACCGGCGGGAGTGACACGGCATCTTCTGCCGGCAGGCGGGCCGCGGAAGATGTCCAGGGAATCACGCCAAAGCACGGCCAGCCGGTGTGCTGCTCAATGACCGAGACGCCGGCTTTAAACAAGGCCGGGTCGCCCCGAAACTTATTGACCAGGACCCCGACAATCAGCGCACTATCCTCGGGGTCCAGCACGGTATGCGTACCGACCAGGGCCGCAATGACACCCCCGCGATCAATATCGCCGACGAGACAGACCGGAGTGCCGGCGCGGCGGGCGAAGCCCATGTTCGCAATGTCACCAGCCCTCAGGTTGACCTCGGCCGGGCTGCCGGCGCCTTCGACGATGATGAGATCGTGCGCGGCGACGAGACGCCCGAAGCTCTCCATAACGGCTGTCATTAAGTGGCCGCGTCCGGTCAGATAGTCCGCTGCGTCCAGCATCCCGACCGGCCGGCCGTGGACAACGACCTGTGCGCCCCGGTCGGTCTGTGGTTTTAAGAGCACTGGGTTGAAATCGGGGTGTGGGTCGAGACCGGCAGCGCGCGCCTGTACGGCTTGCGCCCGACCAATCTCTCCGCCGTTCGCACAGGCGGCCGCGTTGTTGGACATGTTTTGCGGCTTGAACGGTGCAACGCGCATGCCTCGCTGCTTGGCTATCCGACACAAGCCGGCGACAATGACCGACTTCCCGACGTTGGAGCCGGTTCCCTGGATCATGATAACCTGGGCGCTCATATTCTCTGAATACGTGGGCCGTTGCGGTGTCGCCTGATAATTTATGCCGCGCAGGGCGACAGGTGCTCTACCGCGGCGCGTGCAACCGGGGCAAACACGGCGGCTATGGTGTCCATGAGTTGCGAGAGGGGAACCCACTGGCGTTGGCGGTCGGTTTCATATGAGTTCACTTCTCCGATTATCTGCGCCGCAAAAAATGAAAAGCGTTTGTGCGTGTTTTTCTGCTCCAGCTCAATCGTCTTCAGCAGCGGTCCGGTCCGCACCGTATAGCCGCTCTCTTCCATACACTCACGGGCCGCTGCTTGCTCCAGTGTCTCGCCCGGATCAACCGTTCCGACCGGGAAGATCCAAGAATCGTGACGCCGCCTGGCGGTAATGAGCAGTATTTGATACTCCCCGTCCGGCTCTCGACGATACGCAACAACACCGGCCTTTTGCCCTTCGACGCCGCTCAATTGAAAATGGTCTTCGTGAGTCATGGGGAGCCATGATGCCGAGGACGCCCGCAGGTTGCAAGGCGATATCTTATGTTGATGAGCGAATAAGGAAGAAGGAGGGAATCTGTGCACGGATTCGTTATTGCCGGTACGCAGAGTGGTGTGGGGAAAACCACGCTGACCCTCGGTTTGCTGGCCGCTTTACGAAAACGCGGCTTGTCCGTCCAGCCTTTCAAGATTGGTCCGGACTTTATTGACCCTGGGCACCACACTGCGGTCGCTGGAGTTCCGTCCAGAAACCTGGATGGCTGGATGTTGCCGCGTGCCTACAACACCGCCGTATTCAACCGCAGTCTGCACGGCCACGATGTTGGCGTTGTGGAAGGGATGATGGGCCTCTTTGATGGCTATGACGGCAAGAGTGAAGCCGGCAGTACGGCAGAAATGGCCAAGTGGCTGGGACTGCCGGTTATCCTTGTGGTCGATGCCTCGGCTCTGGCCCGGAGTGTTGCCGCGCTGATATACGGTTTTCAACATTTCGACCCGGAGCTGAATGTTGCCGGCGTTCTCTTCAATAAAACAGGCGGGCCGGGCCATCTCCGATATCTCGAAGAAGCCGTATCGGACGTTCCCAATGTCACCATACTCGGCGGACTACCCTTGGACGAAGCCCTCACTCTGCCCGAACGCCATTTAGGGCTGGTCACCAAAGAAGAGCTGCAATTATCCTCTGAGCAGATCGATCACTTGGCCAGAGTTATAGAAGATCACCTCGACGTATCCTTACTCCTGAAACTGAGTGCCTTTCCCCAACCCCCAATCCCTAAGCCCCAACCCCGGCCCGGCAGGGCAGCGCTGCCGGGCTCTCCCGTTCGTTTTGGCATCGCCCGGGATGAAGCGTTCTGTTTCTACTATCCCGAGAATCTGGAACTCTTGGAACAATCAGGAGCGGAACTGGTCTTCTTCAGCCCGCTGCACGATACGCATCTCCCCCCGAACGTGCACGGTCTCTACCTGGGGGGTGGCTATCCTGAAGTCCACGCCGAGAAATTATCTGCCAATACAACTATGCGTCAGGAGATCAAAGACTTTATACAAGACGGTAAAACTGTGTATGCCGAGTGTGGCGGATTTATGTATTTGACCCAAGGCATTCGAGTTGTCGAAGGACGGCATTTTCCTATGGTTGGTGTGTATCCGACTGTGGTCCGCATGCTATCGCGTCTGAGTGCACTGGGGTATTCAGAGGTCGATGTGGAGTCAACCAATGGAATATTCCCATCCATGCGAGTGCGCGGTCACGAATTTCACTACTCGGAATTAGAGCAAGACATTCTTTATGACCCGATCGAGACGCTCTATCAGGTCCACACGCGCGCGGCCGATATGCCTCGACCCGAAGGCTATCTGTACAAGCACTGCCTGGCGAGTTATGTGCACCTGCACTTTGGTAGTAATCCGACGTTTGCACGCTGCCTTGTCTCCCTGGCTCGCAGCCGTTCCGCTTGACAAGGTAGCGGCCCTCCGATACTAGCAGACCCAAATTTTGCCTAAGGTGCCCATACGGGGCGAAAAAGGGAAGTCGGTGCGAAGCCGGCGCGGTCCCGCCACTGTGATGGGGGAGCCTGTCTCGATTATGCCACTGCCATGCTGGTGGGAAGGCCGCTGACAGGCGTTGAGGTGCGAACCTCTGAACCCCTAAGCCAGGAAACCTGCCTGAAGCCCTTAACCAGCCTCTCCGCGGAGGGAGAAAGGTTACAGCGTGTTATCTCTTTGGCTACGCGGGCTATTCCGACCCACTCCGGGCGGCTTTCAGCAGTCTCCAATACACGCCACGCCTGTTTCTCTTCTCTTCAAGCGGAAGGTTTCTCCGAGGAGGGGAGATGGACAAGCTTTCGTATCATATCTGCGGCCTGACGGTCGCGTTGCTCGTCTGGACGGTGGGCGTCGCGCCCGCACAGACGCCATCCGCCACACCGCAAGCCGAGTCGAACGGTGCCGACCGGCCCCTCAGGCTGGACACCATCATCGTCACGGCGTCCAAGCTGGAAGAATTGGTCTCGCAGACCGCGAATGCGGTGACGGTGCTGACGCAGGAAGAGATCGCGCAACGCCAGACTACCGACGTGTTCGAACAGTTGCGTGAGGTGCCGGGGATGACCTTCGTCTCGTCAGGCGGACGCGGCGGCGCTACGTCCCTCTTTACGCGTGGCGGCGAGTCCGACCACAACTTGATTTTGATAGACGGCGTGAAGGTTAATCAGGCGGGCGGGGCTTTCAACTTCAACGACCTGACGACCCTCGGCGTGGGCCGCATCGAGGTGGTACGCGGCCCGCAGAGCGCCCTGTATGGCTCTGACGCCATGAGTTCGGTCATTCAACTCCTGACGCTGCGTGGACAGGGACCGGCGCGCGCAACACTGGGCTTCCGGGCGGGCAACCCCGACACCTTCGAGGAACGCGCCGGTGTCTCGGGCGGGACGCGCCGGTACGGCTACAACCTTGCAATCGGACGGGTCGACAGCGAGGGCCTGCTGGCGATCAACAACGACTTCAGCAACACGACCCTTGCGGCGCGATTCGACCTCGACCCCCACGACGCCCTGCAACTCACGACGACCGTCCGCTACATCGACAGCCGGTTTCATTTTCCGACCAACTCCGGCGACCTTATCGACCGGCGCAACAACGAGCTGGACCCGCGGGCGTACACCGACAGCCGCCGCCTGATCCTCGGACCGCGCGCCGTCTACCAGCCCGTCGCCTGGTGGCGACACAGCCTGCAACTCGGGCTGTTGTACGACTGGCAACTCTATCGTGACCCAAAAGACGAAGGTATCGATTTCGGGGCCTACGTCAGCAAGGACAGCCAATATCGCTTGTCCGCCGACTATTCCTCCGACTTTTTCCTGCCGGTCCTGTACGGCCTAGCGCCCGTCTTCACTCTCGGTGGCTCGGTCGAAAGTGAGCACTACGACCAGAAGACAACGTACGGCGGACTCGTCGTCAGCCGCAACGCGCAGTCGTTTTATTCCCAACTCCGCTTGGCGTGGCGTGACACGCTGTTCGTCACGTCCGGGTTCCGCGTGGACGACGCGTTTACGTACGGGACTCATGTAAACCCGCGCACCTCGGCAGCCTTTGTGGTGCCCGGCCTTAACACCAAGCTGCGCGGTGGCTATAGCCAGGGCCTCAAAGCCGCCAGTTTTTACGAAAACTTCAGCAACTCCGCATTCTCCCGCGGCGATCCCAACCTGAAACCGGAAGAATCCAGGAGCTGGGAACTCGGCTTGGACCAGCCGCTCGATCTGGCCGGATTGGGCGCCGCGTTGAGTCTGACCTGGTTTTCCACCACGCATAAGAACCTGATTGCGTATGCCTTTACAGACGCGCCCGCACCGACCTTTCTCAACGTCCAGCGTACCCGCAGCCGAGGGCTCGAAGCCGGCGCCCGCACTTCACTACCCTACGGCTTCTCGGTGCGCGGCTCGTACACGTATCTGGAGACCAAAGTCCTCGACGGCCCGGCAAACGGAGCGTACACACAAGGCGGGCCGTTGATTCGGCGGCCCAAGCATGTCGGGTCGTTGACGCTGAACTACGCCGGTGCGCGTCTGAACGCCAACCTTCATTTGTATCTCAAAGGCAACGTCTCCGAGTATAGTTTCGCCTCGGGCGGCAGCGTTCTGCACGATGGCTATGAGCGGGCGGACATAGCCGTGTCCTGGCTGCTGTTCGAGGACCGCTGGGGCATTCGTGCCCTGACCCTGGAGGGGAAGGTGAAGAATCTGTTTGACGCCAACTATCAGGAGGTCGTGAACTTCTCGTCTGCGGAGACGACGTTCCTGACCGGGTTCCGGGCGGAGTTCTGAAGGGAATTTGGGAATAAGGGGCCGCTGTAGGGGCCATTCCTGCATTGCCCCTACGATTCGAGATGTACATATGATGTTCACACGTTTGGCAATCGGAGGAATTATTACCGCTCTGCTCAGCCTCTTGGTCTACCGTCCCCACACGCTGTATGGCGCGCTTGCTCCGCCCACCTTCCCTCCCCAACGTATCGTCTCTCTCTCTCTTACGGCAGATGAGATATTGCTCGCTTTGCTCCCGCCGGAACGTATTGCCGCCCTGACACATCTGGCGGATAACGCGACCTATTCCAATGTGGTCGCCGAGGCCCAGGCGGTGCCGCATAGAGTCCAAGCCAATGCTGAACAAGTGATTGCCCTACAGCCGGACTTAGTGGTGGTATCCGCCTCCGCGTATACCGGCGGGACGGCCAAATCTCTCCTCCGGCAAACCGGCATTCCGCTCTTCCCGCTCCAGTGGTATGAATCGCTCTCAGGCATCCAGCAGAGCATCCTAGAGATCGGACACGCCGTTGGAGAAGAACAGAAAGCCCGCGCGCTCGTCGCTGATATGAAGCAGCGTATCCGTACAGTCCGGAGCCGCGTGGCCGACGCCTACCACCCCCGCGTCCTCTATTTTGCGCCTGACAGCTTTACCGCAGGCAGGAAGACTAATATAGACGCAATGATGACGATCGCCGGCGGGCGGAACATCGCGGCCATGGCGGGTATAGAGTATTTCCGAAAAATATCCCACGAAACCCTGGTGATGATGAATCCTGAGGTTATTCTGTTGAGCCACGATCCTCAGTCGGCTGCCCCACAAGAAGCCTATCAATGGCTCTACGCCAATCCCGCTCTCCAGGATGTTGCCGCAATTCAGCAGGAACGGGTGTACGCTGTTCCCCGACCGTATCTGGATGTATTGTCGCACAACGTCATAAAAGGGGTAGAAGCGATCGCCCGGCTGTTGCATCCTGACGCTTTTTCGCAGGATAGCGCTGCTACTGGCGTCGCTGCGAATGGAGCCTCGTGAGTTCATCAACACAATCTTTGCCCCTTTCTCATGCGTCAGCCGCTGTCTGGAAAAAGAGCTGGCTGATCCCCTTCTTCGGCCTCGTGTTGTTCGCTTCGATAGCCGTTGCGACAGCCTTGGGTACGGTTGCTATTCCGCTTTCCACAACCACTCGTTTGCTGGCGCAAGGACTCCTGCAACTTCCTGTTGAAGGCGATGAACGAGCGCTGGCCACGATTGTCTATTTACTCCGCCTCCCTAGAGTCCTGGCGGCTGCCCTGGTTGGCGCGAGCCTGGCCCTGGCCGGGACGATGATGCAAGGCTTGTTTCGCAATCCACTCGCCGATGCCGGCTTGATAGGCGTATCGAGCGGGGGGGCACTGGGCGGAGCACTGGCGATTAGTTCCGGCTTCGCTGTTGGCTCGTCTTTTCTGCTGCCATGCGCAACCTTTGCTGGCGCGCTGCTGTCCGCGTTTGGGGTCTACCTGTTTGCCGCGCGTCAGGGCCGGACATCGCTCGCGAATCTGCTTCTGGTCGGTATCGCGGTCAATGCTATCTGGGGCTCACTCACAACGCTGATTCTCAGCTTAGCCAAGGACTATGAGATTTCCAGACAAATCTTCTTTTGGCTCATGGGTGGTTTGGACGGGCGCGGCTGGGCACATGTCCAAATGGTGTTCCCCTTTGCTGCTATTGGTCTTCTGCCGGCTTTCTTTCTGAGCCGCGACCTGAACATCCTGTTGCTGGGCGAAGAAACGGCGCTGAGTCTGGGGCTCAACGTTGAATATGCCAAGCGTATCCTCCTGGTTTTTGCGTCGCTGCTGGCTGGTGCTGCCGTTGCCATTGCGGGCACTATTAGTTTTGTGGGCCTCGTCATTCCCCATATGATGCGTCTTATTCTGGGGCCGAACCATCGTCTGCTACTCCCTGGGGCGGCCCTGGGAGGCGCGGCGTTTCTCGTCTGGTGCGATTTGTTTGCCCGAATGGTTATTCCCTCTGTAGAACTCCAGCTCGGCGTGATTACTGCTGTTGTCGGTGCCCCGCTCTTTTTACATCTCTTGCTTCGACAGGATAAAGCCCAGCGCAACCCAGCGTGACAAGTATGCCCACTTCGGCCTTTGCTCTCCAACACATCCGCTACACACCTGATAATACGCTGATTCTGGATGATGTCTCGATCGACGTGTCCCCCGGACAATGGGTTGGTATCCTCGGTCCCAATGGGGCCGGGAAATCAACGCTCCTGCGTATCATGGCTGGTGTGTTACCGGCTTCGGCTGGGGTGGTGCTGTTTGCCGGAAAGGCGCTGGAGCAGTGGTCCGGCCGGGAACGTGCCAGGCAGGTCGCCTTTCTCCCGCAGCGCACTGACTTGTCTTTCCCCTTTCAAGTCCGAGAAGTTGTGGCCCTGGGTCGCTCGCCCTATCTTGAGCGCTGGCAAAGCGAAGGCGTGGAAGACGAGGAGATCATTGAGCAGGCCATGCAGCTCACCGAAATATCTCAGCTTGCCGACCGGAATGTGCTTACCTTGTCGGCTGGCGAATTCCAACGGGTGATGCTCGCGCGCGTGCTGGCGCAAAAACCTGCCTTTCTCCTGCTTGACGAACCAACAACGAATTTGGATATGCGGCATCAGTTTGCGGTCGTTGACGTCCTGACCTCGTGCGTTCAACACGGGACTACTGTAGTGAGCGTACTCCATGACTTGAACCTGGCGGCGTCTGCCTGTGCCTCTGTCGTGCTGCTCCAGGCCGGACGGGTCCATGCGGCCGGCACGCCCCGGGCTGTCTTGACTGTTGACGCCATCCGCGCTGTGTATGATGTAGATATCGCGTTAGGGGAAAACCCGGAGACGGGGGCACTCCAAATTATTCCGCTTCGCGCTGCCCGGTCTTCTAGCTGAACAGGGCCGCGCCTCGGATTCGGACCGTTTCGACCTCGGCTGGAAGCACGACCAAGGACGCCGGTATCAGTGAGGAGGACTCATGGACCCACTGCCGTCTGACAAACTCGTTCACCCGCCCAAACCGCACCCGCGGCTGCTACAGCGGCTCGAATTTCTGGTCGGACGCTTTCAAGGCGAGGGGAGCTACTCGAAAGGCAGTCGGCGATTTCACAAAGATGTGGTCGGAGCGTGGGAAGCTGGCGGTCAATTTCTTTCCCTGCGCATGCGGGTGGTCTACCCCTTCAAAGATGGCCTTTTAGACGTGCACGAAGCCTGTGTGATGGTAGGCTTTCATGCTACGAGCCAACAGCTCGAAGCCCGCGCCTACACGGATGGGGGAGGGCTGGTTGACTACGAGCTGACCTACGATGGACACAGCCTCTCTTTCCCGGACCGCCCACCTGAGCATCAGTCTCATGCCAAGCGGGCGCGGAAGATTCTGAGTCCGCACGAAACCGGTTTTGAAGAGCGGCTTGAGGTTGATTATGGGACAGGTGCATTTGAGCCGTATGCGCTCGTTCTGATGCAGCGACAAGGATAACGCTATTCAGGAATGCGTTTTTCATTCTTGCTGTAATGGCTCTGTCCTTGATTTGGCCCTGTATTCAGCAGTGAAATTCCGATAACGAGTACCCGCTGCGGTGCGTCAGGGGCCTTGCCCGTCCTGGTAGGACTGGTAGTTGATAGGGGCAAATGAGACAGCTCTTTCAGTCACCGTACCTGACCATGTTCATACCACTGGATAGAATCTAGGGCAGGTGTTGGAAAGGAGAAGGAATGTTACATCATCAATTGAAATATGTCGTTCTGAGTGTGCTCGTTCTGCTTGTCGCCGGCTGCGCGCCCGCACCGGCGGAAGACCCCATATCTCAATTGAAGGCGCGAAACGTGAAATATAGTGAAAAGACGTTTCGGAGCCGGGCGCAGATGGGTGATCTGAAATCTGTACAGCTTATGCTCGAAGCTGGCATGGACCCGAATGTCGCGGGGGCGTATGGAGAAACGGCTCTCCGGTATGCCGCGTCGAATGGCAAGATCGAAATTGTCAATGCGTTGCTCGAAGCGGGGGCGGATGTCAACATTGAAGATAAGGACGGATTCACACCGCTGCGCTATGCGGCATACAACGGCCATAGGGATATCGTTGAGGCCCTATTAGCGAAAGGGGCCGACGTGAATGGTAGAAGTGGAGATGGCTGGACGCCTGAGGTAGTCGCTATGGGCCGGGGCTATCCTGAGATCGTTCGGCTCCTCAAAGAGGCGCAGTCGCAAGGGTAATACCTGAACAATAAGAGGGGCGGGACACCTGCATCTCCGCATTGACCCTCTTTCGTTTTTTCTTCTTCCCTTGCGGGGAATAGTATTGCCCCTATGGACCCGCACGAACAACGTATTCAAACCATTTGCTTGCTCATTGTAAGTACTGTGGCTGTGGCTGCGGCCCTGTATTGGCTGCGGCCCGTTCTGGTACCCTTTGTCTTGGCCGTTTTTATTGCCTGCGGTCTGCTTCCTCTGGTCGAATTCCAGGTCCATCACCTGCGTCTGCCACATCTCGTCGCGGTGGGTTCAACCCTGATTATCGGAGTGGTGATCCTCGGTAGCCTTGGCCTGCTCATCTCAACCTCGGTGAGTCAATTACAAGCGAATGCCGATGTCTACCAGCAACAAATCGAGCTGCTCATTGCAAAAATTTCGTCTCTCCTCCCAGCCAGTACGCTTCGCACTGAAGGAAACCCGTTCACACAATTACCTCTTGGCAACGTCAGTAGCGTGCTCCTGCATACCACGAATGCCATAGTCGGCCTGATATCGCAGGGGTTGCTCGTCCTGATTTTTGTCTTGTATCTGCTGCTTGGCGGTGCGTGGCAAAACGGGGAAACTGGTGGTACCTGGGCGGAGATTAAGGCGCGGGTCGAACACTACATAGTGACCAAGGCTCTGATTTCGCTTGCCACCGGAGTCCTGGTTGGGCTCACCCTGGCTGTCCTCGGCATCGATCTGGCACTTGTCTTTGGTTTGCTCGCATTTCTGCTCAATTTCATTCCTAGCGTGGGGTCGATTATAGCGACCTTACTCCCCTTGCCCGTTGTCGTCGTGAGCCCGGATATCTCGGCCACAACCGCAACCCTGGCTATTCTCCTACCGGGCCTGATTCAAATCGTTATCGGCAATATCATCGAACCCAAGGTCATGGGGGAAGCACTCGACCTGCATCCGATCGTCATTCTCATGACCTTGATCGTGTGGGGCATGCTGTGGGGTGTTGTCGGCATGCTGCTGGCAACGCCAATGACAGCTATTCTTAAAATTCTGTTTGAGAAGCTCGAACCCACGGCTCCGGTCGCCCAGGTTTTAGCCGGACGGCTCGACAGGCTTCGCTCGTGAGGGTGGGCTGGAAGAACGGGGGTGCCTCTACACACTCCTCGGGAGGGGACTCACCAACATGCATAAATATAACGGACGCTATTGCTACAGCCCGACAGACCTGAACGAATTTATTGTCTCACCGTTTGCGACGTGGATGTCGCGCTATGCCCTGGACTATTCTGACGATCTGGCTCAGCCTGACCCCGAACCGCTGCTACTGACCACACTGGCCGAACGGGGACGCCAGCATGAACAGGCATGTCTGGCGCAGCTTCAACAAGAGGGCCATGAGATATATACGCCGCCTGCCGGCCGGAACCAAGCTGAGCGGGTTCAGGCCACAATAGCGGCAATGCAGGCCGGCCGCGAAGTCATTTATCAGGGCTACCTGTATCAGGGCTACCTGTATCAGGGCTGCCTGCAAAACCACCCGGTCCGAAACGCTCCGCACGATGACGCTCCACCCGCTTATCTGCTCGGCCAGCCCGACTTTCTGGTGCGGACTGATGGTGCGTCTGCTCTGGGCAACTATCGCTACGAAGTGTGGGATGCCAAATTGGCCATGCAGCCGAGTCCGGCGTTTATGATTCAACTCTGCTGCTATGCCGATATGCTGCGGACAGCTCAGGAGCGGTGGCCGGATTCGATAGTCCTCTGGCTCGGTTCTGGTGAACGGCGCCGCTTTCGGACCGCTGACTTTATCTACTACTACCTGGTCCTGAAACGTGTCTTTCTTGCCTACATGCAGCATTTTGATCCGGATGTTCAACCCAGCCCGGAGCTTGGCGGAGACTACGGCCGTTGGACTTCACACGCCGCACAGCTGCTTGAGAGAGCAGACCATCTGAGCCGGGTAGCCAATATCAGCGTGAGCCAGATTCAGAAACTTAACGCGGCCGGCATCCCTACGCTCACGTCCCTGGCAGAGTCTGCGCTGAGGCATGTCCCAAGAGTTGATGACGCCGTTTTTGCCCGGCTCAAAGAACAGGCGCAGTTGCAATCTGCCTCAGTCGGTGCCGAACAGCCTGCCTATCGGATTCTTATACCTGACCCGCCGTCACAGCGTCGCGGATTGGCATTGCTGCCTCCGGCATCTCCGGGCGATATTTTTTTTGACATGGAGGGCTATCCGCTGGTGAAAGGCGGGCTGGAATATCTCTTTGGCGCGCTTTCGCTCAATGACGGTCTGTTCCACGACTGGTGGGCGCATACCAGCGATCAAGAACGGCAGGCCTTTTGTGGTTTTATCGATTGGGCCTACGCCCGCTGGCAGGCCGACCCCACTATGCACATTTACCATTACGCCAATTATGAGGTGGCTGCGCTGCGGCGGTTGATGGGCCGCTATGGCAGCCGAGAAGCCGAAGTTGATATGCTCCTCCGCCACGAAGTCTGTGTGGACGTATACGCCGTTGTCCGGCACGGCGTACGGGTCGGCGAGCCGCACTATTCGATCAAAAACCTTGAGCATTTATACCGGCCCGCACGGGCGGGAGAGGTGACGAGTGCTGTTGACTCAATCGCTGCCTACGAACACTGGCTGGCCAGTGGCGAAGCGCAAGACTGGTCAGCCTCTCCGCTGCTCCAAGCGATCCGCGCCTATAACCGAGATGACTGTGAGTCAACGTGGCAACTGACCTGTTGGCTCCGAGAGCGCCAGCAGGAAGCCGGAATTGCCTGGATACCGAAACAGGCCGAGCCCCTGGAAGTTTCGGAAGTACCAGACCCCCTCGCCGACCCGGCCTCTCCCCAAGCCCTCGCCCAGACTCTGCTGGCGGAAATACCGCCAGCCCCGGAACGACACGCAGAAGCCGCGCGTTGGCAGACACAAGAGCTGCTTGGACACATGCTTGAATTTCACCGTCGGGAAGCGAAACCGAGTTGGTGGGCGATGTTTGACCGGCACGCCATGACTGAAGAAGAGCTTGTGCAAGACATCAACTGCCTGGGCGGTTTAACGCGGCTCTCACAGCCACCGGAACCAATCAAGCGCTCTCAAGGCTTTTGGTATGGCTTTGATCCTCATCAAGATACCAAGCTGGATGTAGGCGCACAGTGCTATTTTGCCCATGATCTTGAGGTGAAAGTACCCATCCATGCCTTGGACCGGGAACGGGGACGTATCTGTCTCAAATTCGGTCCAAGTCGGCTGAAGCAGTTCTCGAACAGGCTGCCACCAGACTCGCTTGCTCTGATTCCGGATGAGTACGTCTCCGCTCAGGTGATTGAAGACGCCGTCCTGGATATCGTACAAGCCTGGCAGGAAAAGAACGACCTCCCAGCCGCCCTGCATGACTTTATCCTGCGTCGGCCCCCACGCTTGCAGCAACGTCGCAATCACGCTGACGACACGGCGCTGGTTGCCCCGGACACAGACCTCTCAGCCGCAGCAATCCAGCTCGCTGAAGT
Source organism: Binatia bacterium (assembly GCA_963664395.2). Taxonomy (GTDB): domain Bacteria; phylum Desulfobacterota; class Binatia; order Bin18; family Bin18; genus Bin18. The sequence goes on from OY761159.2 coordinate 3,803,020, forward strand.
CCTTGATCATTCGACCCTGTGCGTACAAGGGCCACCCGGGAGTGGAAAAACGACCATTGCCGCGCGTATGATTCTTACGCTTTTGGACCAGGGGAAACGTATCGGCATCACCGCCAATAGCCACGCTGCAATTCTGAACCTCATGCGTACGTGTAAGGAGCTGCGTCAGGGACAACTCGCGTGTGTCAAAATCGGGGGATCAGCGCAGGGTCGTTTCTTTGAGTTGTGTCCCGAAGCGCGCTATGTCCCGCGCGTGCGAGATGTATTTTCACACCTGGAGCAGTTCCGGCTCATTGGTGGGACAGCCTGGGCTTTTAGCGATCCCGGGTTGCGGGGCAGGCTTGACTATCTCTTTGTGGACGAGGCCGGCCAGGTGTCTGTGGCTAATCTCATTGGCATGGCAGCGGCTACGAGCAATATCATTTTATTTGGCGATCAAATGCAGTTGGGTCAGCCCATCCAAGGCTCTCACCCTGGAGAAAGTGGGCTGTCCATTCTCGAATATCTGCTCCAGGGGAAGGCGACCATACCGCCCGATATGGGTGTGTTCTTAGGGACAACGTGGCGGCTGCATCCTGAGATCTGTGGTTTTTTATCTGACGCGGTGTATGAAGGCCGTCTCCACGCCGCCCCGCACACAGTCAAGCGCCGGGTGTGTGTCCCGCAATCAGAGACCTGTACTATTACTCAAGAAGCCGGTCTGGTTTTCGTCCCTGTTACACACGAAGGCAATACGCAAGGCAGTGACGAGGAAGTGCAGACTATTTGCACGGTCGTTGCTGAACTCCTTGGCCGGGACCTGACTGATACGAGCGGGCAGCGTGTGCGGCAATTGGAGCTGTCCGATATTTTGTGCGTTGCGCCGTACAATATGCAGGTCCGAAAACTCCAGGCCACTTTGGGACCGGATGCCAGGGTCGGTTCAGTCGATAAATTTCAGGGCCAGGAAGCGCCGGTCGTCATTCTCTCCATGTGCGCCAGTCAGGGCGACACGTCTCCACGCGGGATAGACTTTCTGTTTCACAAAAATCGGCTCAACGTGGCACTCTCACGCGCGCAGAGTCTGGCCATCGTTGTTGCCAGTCCGGCCCTGGCCCAGACCCGCTGTCGGTCACTGGCCCACATGGAACAGGTGAATCTGTTTTGTCGCGTGATGGAGGAGGGAAAACAACAAAACGTGGCCGACTCGTCTTCCTCTTCATTTGCTGGTTAGTCCTCGGGATCGCCCAGCTGCTTCTCCCACGCCATTTTCGCTACATACAGAAACACACCGCCGATGCCTACCAAGACAAGACCCTTGAGATCGCCCTGACGCAGATAATCAAAGCTCTGCATAAAGCACAGAAAACTGCCGACCACGAGTCCGATGGCTGTCCCCTTCATGGCTCAACTCCCTCCAGCCGGAGATACGAGTATCCTCATCTCATACGGGATGAGCCGCCGTCAAGCCTGGGTCAAGTCCAGGTCTGGAGGGAGCGGTATGCCGAAGCGGGGTGAGGGGCAGGCGCGAAGCCGTATGCATAGTCCGCGCTCACTCGTTTGACACCGCTCGACACGCCGCCCGAATATCCTCCAGACACATCTCCATGCGATCCTGGTGGGTCCGAAAACATAAGGCACAGATACGGAGGGCAAACCGGTCGCCCAGCATCGTGCCGGTCAGCAGGACTCGTTTGCGGGCATTAATGGCTTCAAGCCAGATGTGATTCAGCTCGTTGAGCGCCGGAGCATCTAATCCAGGTCGGTTCAGCCGAAAGGCGACAATGGATAATTGTGGTTCGGCAATGATTTCAATATCCGGGATTTTTTTGAGTTCCGCTGTGGCCCAGGCAGTAAGATCGAGTTTTTCATCCAGGGCCTGACGAAACGGCCGAATGCCGTGCATCTTGAGTGGCAGCCAGACGCGCAGCCCCCGAAAGTCGCGTGAGAGCTCAGGGGAGATCTGGCAGAAGTCCACACAGTCAGGATCATCCTGCATGGTCGGCAGATAGGCTGCCGCCGCACCACTATGCGCCCGCTTGAGCGCCTCGCGCTCCCGCACAAGAAGGGACCCGGTGCCAAAGGGGAGGAAGAGGCCCTTATGCGGGTCAAGGGTAATCGAATCCGCCTGCTCAATCCCGCGTAATCGAGCCCGACCCCGCTGGGTCAGCATAAAGAAGCCACCGTACGCAGCATCAATATGCAGCCATAGCTCTTGTTGGTGAGCAATATGAGCCAAGGCAGTGAGATCGTCTACTGCGCCCGTATTGGTTGTCCCTGCATTTCCGAGAATGAGAAACGGCGTGAGACCTGCCTGCCGGTCTGCTTCAATGTGGTGTTGTAAGGCGTCAAGGCGTATCCGGAATTGTTCGTCGGTTGGAATCTCCCGGACGTTGTGAGCGGGAAACCCGGCCAGGAGGGCCGCCTTTTGAACTGAATGGTGGGTCTGGCTGGACGTATACATGCTGCCAGCCAGAAAATTCTCGGGCAGACGCTCGCGGCGGGCGGTAAAAATGGCTGAGAAATTCGCCAATGACCCACCTGTAGTCAGAAACCCACCGGCAGAAGGCGGATAGCCAACAATAGCGCAGAACCACCGCACGACATTGGCTTCAAGCTGGGCCAGCCCTGGGGCCGCGGCCCAGACGCCGACGTAACGATTCACTGCGTCACTAATCAAGTCAGCCACTGCGGCATGAAAAATACCGCCACCGGGCACGTAGGCTAAATAGCCTGGTCCGGCACAGTTGAAACTGCGTGGGATGGCAGTATGGAAGAGAGAGTGCAGCAACTCGGGATAGGCTTGTCCATGCTCAGGCAGGGGTTCCCGCAAGCTGCGGGCGAGTTCGGCTCCGCCTTCGGTATGGGCTGCCGGCTGGTCCGGTAACGAGTCGATGTGGGCAATAATATGCTGCATCGCCTGGTCAACCAGGGAACGCATCTCGTCAGCCGAGGGCTCAAGAGGAAAAGTGGGATTCAAACCTATGCTACGTCCCGGCATGTGGCTCGCCTTGTAATAGCATATCTACGCATTGCCGAACGGCATCCGCTGCCTTTTCGCGCAGGGTAGCCTCGGTATTGCTGGCAATGGGGTGGGGAATAATAGCAAAAGGGTAGTCGGGTAGACCCTGGACAGTGGCCATGGCTTTGGCCGTCGGGACAAAGAGATCGGTAATAATGGCGGTGGCAACTACGCCAGCCTTTTCTGCGGTAATGGCATCGTGCAGACTGCACGATGAACAGCTGCCTCAATCACCGACCGCGGAAATGACCGCATCGCACGCTGTGAAACCTTCAATGACGTCATCCGGAGCCGGACGGCTGGCATCCGGTTTATGCAAGCGTATGACGGTGCTGACACCGTGTTGTGAACGCAGTAATTCTTCGACGTGATCGAGCAGCGTGTCTACATTGAGCTTGCTGTTGTCGAGCAGGCCGACCGTCCGTCCGGACAGAGAGGGTAAACGGGGGACGACCTCTTCCGTTGTGTGGATACTGTCAAAAGTGGGATCAAGAACACGCAGTGTCATAGCCCTCCTCCTTTTGTTCCTCTATCGGGTTTCGGGGTTTCCGGGTTTCCGGGTTTCGGGGTTTCGATGAGCTGAGTCACGGCCTGTGACCGAGATCCCAACCACGGCGGCACAATGGCCCCAAACCCACCCGCCGGGCCTCCGGCGGCAACAACGAGTAAATCGTCGGCTGAGCGTAAGGCGCTGAAGCGTTGGTCTGCTCCCTTGCCCATGTTGACGATTTTCTTCTTTCCCACCGTGGCCCAGTCGCGGCGCACAACGCGGGCTGAATGGTAGACATACTCCTGAATATCGTGCTTTTGCCAACCCGCGGCTGCAATGAGGTCGCGCAATTGTTTAGGGATGAGTACGGCATAATTCCCCGCCCAGATCGAATAGGTCAACATATTGTGACGCATCTCTGCGGCAAAGGTCTCGACGATTTCTTCCGGGTCGCGGGTCCATTCGTTCATGGTCTGGTGTGGGGATTCGCCCGCCATAACGGTTACGGCCGACGCCCCGGCTGGAATGCCACGCTGTTGAGCCAAGGGAGTCCACGGCGTGTCTTCTTCGTCTTCAGCAATACAGAAGGTGAATTTACCTGGATGACCGAGGGTGGATCGATCGAGTTGTCCAGGCACACAGCCAAGCACGTTAATGAGCATGAGGCGAATGGCGCGACCAATGCTGGCATTGGCCCGATTGCTATTGCCCAAGACATTATGGGTCGCGTTGAGCCCTATACTCCGACGAACAGGTCCGTTGACCACGATAAACTGGGCACTGCCACCGGTGCTCGCCGTGCTGCCGTGCAGGTTGAACTCTGGCTGACACATGGCTTTGATAACGGCGGCGACGACGGGCATATAGGCCGGCAGACAGCCCGCCATCACCGCATTGATGGCGACCTTCTCCGCGGTAATCGGACGTTGGCGGACTGACTCTACGCCAACAACAGCGCCGGGTGCTAAGCCAGCCGCATTGAGACAGGCGTGCACGGCTTCCTCCGTTGGTGGAAGAATGGGCAGTCCGTCTGTCCAGCCGCGTTGGGAATACACGTCATTCACGGCTACGCCGTCTTCGAGGTCGTATGTTGGAGACCGCAAGTGCGCCACTGGCTATTCCTTTCGTTTCTGTGTCTCGCGCAACAAATAGGGCAGCAGCGGCACCATAACAAGTAGGGGAATACTCACTAGGACCGCGGCCCAGAGCACACCCAGGTGCTCTGTGATATAGCCTCCTGACCATGGTCCTAACACGATGCCAAGACTAAACGCCATATTATAAAACCCAAAGGCTTTGCCGGACTGCCCTTCGGTGAGATGGTCCACCATCAATGGCAGGGTGGGGACAAGGGCTGCTGACAGGGCAATGATCGTCGCCAGCGCAAGGGGGAAAAGCCAGACCGAATCAAGGGCGTAAAAAAGGCTGGGAGTGAGGACCGCCGCGGCGAGAAGGCCGCATTGGATGGGTTCTCGTCGCCCGCGTCGGTCCGACCACCAGCCTATGAGAGGCTGGATAATAAGCATGGCGAGGCCCCAGCCTGAAAAGAACAGTCCGATGTGTTGGCGCGACCAACCCAGCCGGGAGAACTGGAGCGGGAGCAGTATCTCAATGGCCCCAAGTGTGGCGCAGGTCACGAGAATCACGCAGCAGGCGCACACGAGTTCACGCCGGAATCCGTCTCGGAAAAAGGATGGAGCAGCCGCGTCGGGAACAGCCCTTTGGGTGGAGGGCGTAGAAGCTCTCGGGAGGAGGGCAAAGGCGCAGAGGGCCAAGCCCAACGGCACCCCGGCAAAATACAGGAATGGGTCACGCACCTGACCCAGACTGCCGAGGGCCGGCCCGGCGACGACGCCAACGCTGAAGGCCATCATCAGGACACTCATTTCCACCCCACGCCGCTCTGTGGTGGCAAGCCGAGCCGCGAGGGGGAGGGCAGCCGCCCAGGTTGCGGACGCTGCGATCCCTTGCGTGACGCGGCAGCCGAGGAGCGACCAGAATCCGCTTGCCTGCCAAAATCCGAGTGAGGCGAGTCCCAAGGTCAGCATGCCAACTGCCAGCCATCTCCGTTCGCCCCAGCGGTCAACCAGTAGACCAAAGGGGAGATACAGGAGAAGGGAAATCAACCCGTATGAGGCATACAGGGTCCCCGCGCGGGTTTCTCCCAATCCCAATTCCGCCACAAAGCTCGGCAGCGCCGGGATGATAATGGTATACCCCACGGCATCGGTAAAAATAATGGCAATCGCAAGGCTGAGCAAAAGCCAGCGCGGACACGCAGCCCGAGCGGCGGGAGTGATAATGGCTGCTACGGATGGGGGTGAAGCTGAAAACGATACAGCGGGTTGAGAAGGAGAAGAAAGGGGGGCGCGCGCAGGTGGAGGGGAGGGATCAGACTGCTTCATCGTTTTTTGCAGTGACAGGCGTGTTGGTATGGGAGGAGAAAAGGTCTGGATGTTGGGCAACAAAGACGCTCGGGTCACCCCGACTCAGCGCCTGGAGATAGGCTTGATTATGGTCATTCAGCCACTGTTTCTCAGAAATGATGTCAGCGGCGCGCTCGTCCGTGGGCTCGCCCTGTAGGCTCATTTCTTGTTTGAGCTGTAAGAGACGGTCAACGATAACGAGCGGATTCTGACCGGCGTTCTCTTCTTCTGTCTCCAGCAGCAGCTCGGACGTCCGTTTGTTCAAATAATCCAGCATCATGGTCCGCTGACGAGGTGTTGCCAGCTTGCCGGCGGCTCGTGCGGCGATTTTGGCATCCTCTTCACCAAGCAACGCGTAGACTTTTGCGGCATTGAAGAAATAGGAATGGACGCTATGGGTCTGTCCACGCCCTCGGGACCAGACATAGAAGAGGGCCAAGATGGTCAGTGTTGTTACGAGAATGACGACCATAATCGCAGGTCCTTAACCGCTTTTCCCACCCAGACTATAGCACCAACGCGAGGACAACGGTATGGCTGTCGAGCCCTTAAGCTGGCCGGCTAGGCTGCCAGCCGCTCGCGCACGCGGACCAGGCGCTCAGCGCCCCAGAACAGCTCTCCGTTGACCACATAGCTGGGGACGCCAAACACGCCTCCTTTTTCGGCCTCGGTTTGTATGCGCTCCAGATCGTGGCGCCCGTCGCCGCTCAGGTAATCGAGAAATCCTGGGGCATTGACGCCTACTTCTTCCAGCACGGCCTTCAGCACCTGGGGGTCTTCAATATCGAGTTCGCGTTTCCAAAACCGTTCATACACGACCTGGTGGTATGGTCGAAAATCGCCCTGCTGCTTGGCGTACAACATGCCGATGTGGCCCAGTGAAGAGTCGAAAATATGTTGGGGGCCACGAATCGTAAGACCGCGTCGCGTGGCCTCCCGTCGGCAGTCCATATAGCTATACTTCACCCGCCGCCACTGATGGGCATTACGCTCCTCGGTGATGACCTTGCCGGTTTCATCGACCTGGGCAGAACCCAGAAATTTGGGAATGTCCAACGTCAGCGGCAGAAAGTTTACCGTCACATCAAACTCGTTTTCGAGCTGAAAGGTTTCCTCTTGGGCGAGGTAGGCGTACGGGCTCTTATAATCAAAGTAATGGGTGATGGTGGTGGTCGCCATACGGGTACTCCTGTCTTCTCGGTCGCGGCTCGAACCTAGCCTATCCACCCGCACCCCTGCAAGGGAGCACCATGTAGGGGCAACCCCGTGTGGTTGCCCGGTCCGTGTGGTTGCTCGGTCCGTGTGGTTGCTCGGTCCCTGTGGTTGCCCCTGTGGTTGCTCGGTCCCTGTGGTTGCTCGGTCCCTGTGGTTGCTCGGTCCCTGCGCCCTTGCCTCGGCGCTCTCTCCAGTGCAATACACAACACCAGGAGGACAGCATGAGCAAGCGTATATCCACGGCGAAAACGGAACCGCGCCGCAGGCGCTCCCCCCGGGTTGGCTCGCGCCAGGAACTCGTCCGCCGCGCCCAGGCGCTGGCGCCGATTCTTCGTCAACGCGCGCCGTACACCGATGACATCCGCCGCTTACCCGATGAAACCCGCCAGGAGCTGCGGGCGTCCGGTCTCGCCCGGATTCTCCAGCCGGCGCGCTATGGTGGGTGTGAGGCCCACTTGTCCGGCATGGTCGATATTCTGACGACGATCGGCAGCGGCTGCGGTTCAACTGCCTGGTGTCTGGCTCAATACATCGGTCATAACTTCATGGTTGCGCAGTGGCCGGAACGCGCCCAAGAAGAAGTCTGGGGAACGAACCCGCAAAATCTGTTGAGCGGTGTTCTCATTCCCCTGTTGGGCCGGGCCAGAAAGGTCCGGGGCGGGTATGAGCTGTCCGGGCAGTTTCCCTTTGTGAGTGGTGTCATGACCTGTGACTGGTGCTTGTTTGCCGGCATGGTGGAAAACGGACCGGCCGGCAAGCCCGAAGAGCGCTATTTCATCCTGCCCCAGGGAGCATTCGAGATTCTCGATACCTGGGATGCAATCGGACTGCGTGGCTCAGCCAGCCACGATGTCAAAGCCGAGCGTGTTTTTATCCCGACGTATATGACGCTGCCGCTTCGGCACCTGAAAGGTGGTGAGACAAGTCCGGGGCGCAAGGTTAATCATGCGCCGTTGTACCGTTCGCCCAGCTATATGACGTTCGGCATTCTCATCTCCAGCGCGTCGGTTGGTATCGCGGCTGGCATTGTTCGTGACTATGTTGAGCAAGTCAAAAGCCGGGTTGCACTCATGTCCGGCCGGGGCCTGCATGAGCAGGTGCTACAACACACGAAGATTTCAGAAGCCACGCTCGCGGTCGAAGCCGCCACAGCGCTGCTGCATAGCAACTGCGACGAGATTATGCAGGTGCTCGAAGCGGGTGACCTGCCGTCGCCTGAGCAGCGGACAAAATATCGTGCTGCGGGGGCATACGCCGGCAAGTTGGCGTTTCAAGCTGCGAATCTGGTATGGGATGCTGGCGGTGGACGCGGCGTGTATATGAATAATCCAATTGCGCGCGCCTATCGCGATATGTGTACCGCAACCCGTCATTTTACCCATAGTTGGGATGTAAACGGCGCGACGCACGGACGGGTCAGGGTCGGGCTGCCAATGGACAACCCGGCGTTGTGAGTACCAACGAACCGATTAGGGTCCGTCCCGTCTTCCGTGTCGCCACAGGAGAAGCACAGTTCCCAAGACAAGCAGGTCCAGACAAAGATGCACGGCAGCCAGCAACTCCCGGGGGAGCGGCTGTGTTGTGGCCGCCAGGGGGACAAGGAGAGCCGGCGCAGAAGATTGGTCTGCCGCATGCTGTACCATCGTTGTCAGGAGCCGCCGCTGCTGCTGAACCGTATCCAGCGCGGTCCAGTGCCCATAGGCAAATGCACTGAAGGCCAGCGCCCAGAGTGACAAGAGGGCCGTGACTGTGCGGGGGCGAGACGTGAGCTGGACGAGTACGGTAGAAAAAATGATCAGCCCCAATCCAACACCAGCAAAGACGAACCAGAGTTGCCGGGCGGCTGCGGACTGCTGAAACACCAGTCCGAGGATGTTGTGGGCCGTAATGATAGTAGTTGGGTCGAAGCCAACTTGGGGCGGCTCGATATGCGGGTCTATGCCAAGATCGGTCGTGGAATGGCCGCCCTCGTCTACGAGGCGAAAGCTCTCCTGGCCGAGTGTTGGCGGCCCGTCCGATTCGGTGGCAGCGCCGGGACTGCTACACAGTGCCGCGCCAATAACAAGCGTAAAAAACAGGGTGCGCAATTGACTGCCGTCCGGTCTGTGAGCCATGTGTCTGAAGTCGCTGTGGTATTTGCTCTTCTTTTTGCCAGGAACGACAGCGACGTGCCAGTGGGGGTGGGTGCTTCCGAACGTCTCGCGCGGGTTGCCACTGGTTAGATGAATGCTTGTCTGCGTATGGCTCGAAGACCTGGCCACCGATTGTGCAGAAGACGGAAGTATGCTTCTCTGTACGCTTGTACGCCGCTCAAGATTGTCGGCGCTGCCGGCTCGCCGATTAACCCGATTGTGGTGAAATAGGAAAAACAATGCCTCTCTTTAGGTTGCGGGTAGAAGGTGACGATATGTCCAATGCTGAACTCGTCATCGCGCAAGAAACAAATCTCAAACTTGAGCGCTATTTGGAGAGTTGGCTTGAAAATAGTCCTGGAGCACTGACCCAAGACGAGCTTATTCTTTGGATTGGTCGGCAAACGAGTGCCACAACGGAGGAAGGTACTATCTTTCCTGATTTGCTTGGGGTGGATTCCGAAGGAAACCTTGTCATTGTCGAACTGAAGAGAGACCGAGCGCCACGCGACGTGGTAGCACAACTGCTGGAATACGCGGCATGGGCAAATGAACTTTCAGAGGATCAAGTTCATGAGATGGCGGAGGGGTACTTCCAGACTCGCGACGAGTTCCAAGGAAGGAGTTTCCATGATGTCTTCAATGATATCTTTGACCCCGACGAAGTCCCTGCGCTGAATCGGAGTTTGCGCTTATTTATTGTCGCGGAAGAAATATCCCCGAGAGTATCGAGTGTTTGTCGATTCCTCCGAACTGCACATGGAATGGATATCAGTTGCATAGCTGTTTCAACGTTCCAGACGGAATCCGGAGAAGTGCTGGTCAATACGGAAGCAAAGGTTGGAGATGGAAACATTGGTGCTCCCAAAGCTCAGAGGCGGCTTGCCTCGCACATCTCGCAGTGGTCGGGTGACAAATCGGTAAGAGAGGTGGTGTTGGAAGCAGTGCAGGAATTAACGGGAGGAGATACAAACGTTGAATTTACACCAAAAGAGGTCCGTGCACTCGTCTTGAAGAAGTATCCCAACTTCAATGAGGGTACAGTAGGAGCTCAGCTTTATATGGGAACTCAACTCTATAAGGGGACTTATCCTTATAAATATTATTGGCGGGTAGAAAAGGGGAAATACCGTCTGCACGATCTCAAAAGAGACAAGGTGCATAGGGGTGATGGGTAGGCTGACCAAAGATAGGAGCGCGCTAAGGGAGAGCGAAGGCGAGTGGCCTGAAGGGGAACTATTGCCAACGATATTGCAGGAATCTAGGTACATTGATCTACCTGGAATCTTGCAAATTAAAGAGAGGTGGACCCGAAGCCCATCCCTTGTATGAATCCCGACTCTCCCTGTCCAAAAAGACCGACGAAACTAGAGCCCTTGCAGAATTTTTGCGCGTTTGTCCTGGTACTCCGCGTCGGTCAGATAGCCTCTGTCATGCAAACGTTCAATCTCATCCAAACGTTCTTCGGTCGTGACGTACTGCACCGCAAGTCCTGACGCAGACGCGCTCCCATCCGTGCGGGTCTTGTAGCGGGCTTTAATAATTGCATCGACCTGACTGCCGTATTTTCGTAACGCATTGGCGCTGAGTGTGTTGAACAGGCGTGTCTGGCTGGTGTTTTCCTTGTCCTCGTCTCTGATGAGAGAGAGCGGCGCGTCCCAGATTTTTTGGGAGAGCGTTTTTTCATTACGCTGAACCCTGGTGCGGACTTTCCCCAGTTTCCGGTACGGCCGCGTTGGTGTCCCGGCCGTGACCACGACATCGACTGGAGACTTTTTGCCGGAATAGTCCCGTTCCTGCGTTGACGTTTGTGTCTGCACCACTTGCTTGGGCGGCTCATAATGCGTGGTCACATTGGCTTTGAGTGGAGCCAGCAACGGTTCGGGGAGCGAAGCAACACCGGAGCCAACCCGCACGATACTGCCACTGTCGGAATTACTTTCAATAAAGACGTTCTGTTCGGACTTGCCGAGCGGTTTGTCCGGGTCGCGGACGGTCACCACCCAGCGGTCGTCGTTTTCAATTGCCTTTTGCTTGGGTACCCAGCCCTCAGCCTTGGCCGTTTTAATTAACAGCGCGGCCAGTTGTTGAGGCGGCGGCGAAAAATGCGCGGTTTGAGAGTCCGCATCGATTTTGCCCTCTTCTGTGAGCGGTGTGGTCGAAGCGGATTTGCCGGGGCTTGAGAGTTTTGGAATAAGGCTCTTACTGCACGCCGGCAGACTCAGTAAGAGCAGCGAGAGACACCCATAAAGCACAGCCCTGCGAATCATCTCTTCTCGTTTTTGTCCTGTAATCGATCTTCGCCCCATATTTCCCTTCATCCTTCTCGTAGTCTGGTGTGGAAATGTAGACTCGATTGTAAGCCAAGTCGAGTATGGGGACAACTCGGTCTGTCCGTGGAGTGGCCGGCGGGCACGCCATAGCCGCGCTCATGACCACAATGTTATAACGTGCGGTACGAATACTGTGAGCCTGGAAGGAGACTCTTCGTGAGCCAGAATATCAATCGACAATGGCGCTTGGCCTGCCGTCCGTACGGCATGGTCAAGGAATCGGACTTTGCGTATCACGAAGCCGATATCCCACAGCTTGAAGACGGTCAGTTTCTCGTCCGCAATTTGTATCTGGCCTTTGAACCGGCCATGCGCGGCTGGATTGAAGACCGCAAGAGTTATATTCCGCCGGTGCGGATTGGTGAGGTCATGCGGGCGCTGAGCGTGGGGCAAGTTGTTGAGTCGTGCCATCCGAATTTTCGGCCGGGCGAGTGCGTGCAGGGTGGCTTTGGCTGGCAGGACTATGCCGCGGCAAGCGAACAGGGCGGCCTGATGCCGCCGACAAAAATTCCGGCTGATGCCTCATTAACCTGGCCGTTGGGTGTTCTTGGGGTGACGGGTCTTACGGCGTATTTCGGCATTCTGGACATCGGGCAGCCCAAAGCTGGTGAGACTTGTGTCGTATCAGGCGCGGCTGGGGCAACCGGCTCAGTTGCCGGACAGATTGCCAAGCTCAAAGGCTGCCGGGTCATCGGGATTGCCGGCGGACCGGAAAAATGTCGCTGGTTGACCGAAGAGGCCCACTACGATGCGAGCATCGATTACAAGGCTGAAGACGTGGAAGCCCGGCTCGGCGCGCTGTGCCCGGACGGCATCAATCTGTATTTTGATAATGTTGGTGGGGACATCCTTGATGCTGCGCTAGCTCACATTGCTCTGAACGCGCGGGTGGTGCTGTGTGGCGGAATTTCGCGCTACAACGAAGCAACGTACCGCCGCCCGGACCGAAAAACTATATGAATCTGGTGATCCAACGGGCGCGGATGGAGGGTTTTATTGTCATCGATTACGCCGCCCGGTTTGGTCAGGCGGCCCAAGAGCTGACGGAATGGATTACCAGTGGCCGGTTGACCTTTCAGGAGGACATTCAAGAGGGATTTGAAAACGCACCGCGCACGTTTCTGCGGCTGTTTGAAGGCAAGAATCGGGGCAAGCAATTGTTAAAAATCGCCGAGCCGTCATTAGACCGATTGTAATTTCCAGAGGAAGCGTCTCAGTCAGCAAACACCCGCTCCGGCCCTATCGGTACAATACCACTCGGGTTCACCTTCCGAATGGTGTAATAGGTCCGTTTGATGTGCTCGAAATTCACCGTCTCGGCCACACCCGGCACGTCATACAGCCGTTTGAGATAGGCAGACAGGTTGGGATAGTCAATCAGGCGACGGATATTGCACTTGAAGAGGCCGTAATAGGCGACGTCAAAACGAATCAGGGTCACAAACGCCCGCCAATCAGCCTCGGTGATACACTCGCCAAGGAGATATGCCTGTCCCTCCAGCCGTTGCTCTAATTCGTCTAAACATTCGAACACATCGGCCACGGCCGCCTCATACGCCTCTTGGGTCACGGCAAAGCCAGTGCGGTATACGCCGTTGTTGAGGCCTTCGTAAATCCGTTCATTCAGGGCGTCGATCTCAGGCCGTAAGCCTTCAGGATAAAAATCGACTGCGGCATCTCCATAGGCGTTAAAAGCCGTATTCAGCATGCGGATGATGTCAGCCGATTCATTATTGACCATCGTGCTGCGCTGCTTATCCCATAGAACCGGAACGGTCGGTCGGCCGGTAAAATGGGGATCGGCGCGGGTGTAGAGTTCGTGGACGTAGCGGATATTGAACAGCGGGTCGGGAATGGAGCCTGGGTATGGACCAAAGCTATAGCCCTGGTCGGTGAATTCGGGGATGGCGATCGAAACCGAGATCGCATCCTCTAATTTTTTAAGCGTACGGTAGAGCAAGGCCCGACAGGCCCACGGGCAATTGTAGGCAATATACAAGTGATAGCGGCCCGACTCGGCCTGAAAGCCGCCGTCTCCAGTCGGGCCAGGGGAGCCGTCTGGGGTGATCCAATGCCGAAACGTAGATTCCTGCCGGATAAAGCGGCCCTGGGCGTCCGTACGCTTTTTCATCTGCCAGTCGTCTTCCCATTTCCCGTCTACGAGCATGGAGCCCTCCTTATGGCGTTCGTTCTGCCGGTCGGATGAGCGTGGCGTCATCCGACACCAAACGGCTAGAGCTATGTAGCGCTCTCTCTTGGCACCACCTCGACCGACTCCCCAACAGCAATGCTTCCTTCAGTCCGATGGATAATGTTCTGCCCAAAATAGACTTTTGTGCCGGCTCGACGATACGTCGCCAGGGTGCGCAGCGGCTCGACGCCACGTTTGCCCGTAGCCTGGTCAGTAGTCGTGACTGCACAACGCTCGCACGGTTTTGCGACATCAAAGGTGATGGTGTTGATCTTCAACTGTTGCCAGCCGTCTTCGGCAAAGCGCTCGCAGCCGGTGACCACCAGATTGGGACGGAAACGGTTCATGGGCAGGGGGGTGTCGAGTCGCGCGTTGAGGTCGTCTAAGGAAGCCTCAGAAAGCAGCAGCAGGGGATAGCCGTCGGAGAAGCCGGTGAGCGCCGGCGTTTTTGCATAGCGCGGGTCAACCCGGCGCTTGGAAGTATCGGCCATTTTGACCAACCGGACGGATTCCCCCAGCCAGTCGGACAAGAACTGGGCGGCTGCGTCGCCTTGATCGACCGCCTCACACCAATCACGCCAGACCCGTACACGGCGCGTTGGCCCGACGACGCCCGTTGTTGGTATCGAGACGGTGTGTCCCTCAGGGGTTGTGAGGCGCAGCGTGTCGGCATCAAGCTGGGGTGTGAGAAGCGCCAGGCGGGGCTGCTCGCGTTGGGTCACGAACTCGTCGTGCCCATCCACGATCATCCAGCCGCGGTCATGCCGGAGTCCGCGCGCGTCGAGTATGGCCTGCTCACAGCGGATGCCGGCGCACGATTTCACGGGATAGATATAGAGCGCGGCAACTTCAACCATGCTGCTTCTTTTAGCGTGTTCGTGCCTGCAATAATATCCGGGTAAGGGTTATGGTTGCATAAGTCCGAGTTGACGGGCAGGATGCCGGAACCGTCCTGAAGCTCGTTGACGCAAGTTCGAGGTGGAAATGGCTGCGAGAGGAGTACCATGAGCGAGAGCTACAACATTGCCGAATACAGAGAAGAGATTGATGCGCTGCACTGAAAGCTAAAACTGGTCGGTTAGGAGATGTTTTTAGGGCAAGGTGACGATTCGCCGGGGAGATAGCAAGAGCGCTAGGTGTAGACACCTCGGGCTTTGTCTCCAACTACCGCAGGCATATTGCTGCGATTCAAGAGGGTAAGATACCGACCGCAATCATTACGGCGCTAGAAACGGCGAGGGCGGTGAGAGGATTCCTGAAAAAACACAAGGAGTTGCCGGAAAAAGCCCGGATTGAACTTGAGAGGATTGCGGAGGAGTGCGACAGGCAGGCGCAAAACGAGGCCCTTGCGGAAAAGGAAGAAATCGAAAACAAGAAACGGAGCGAAGAACTACTAAAACGGCCCGGCATATATGTGTATTCCTACCCTCACTACCGGAACCATCCACATATCCCGGACGAAGATGGCGTGACTGATGAAAGAATGATGATGAAGGTCGGCATGTCAGGGGTTGGTGCAAAGGAGCGGATATTTGGCCAGACAGCGGCCATGCCCGAAGAGCCAGTAATTTGTATCTGTTCACGGGAGTTGAGAAGGTAGAGTTTGCGGACAAGGAAGACGTTAGGCTTGGAGAAGTCGAAAAGCAGATTCATGACCATTTGGAGGCCATCGGACATAGGAGAAGGCGTGATGCTGGCGGGGGGAACGAGTGGTTTCTTACGAACATGGAAACCATAGCATCAACGGCGAGGTCTGCTTGATCTGGACATTACCTACGAATACAATCCCGGCGACGACACTTAGGTTGCCGATTTCGCCAAGGTTCTACCCACCCTCACCTCAGCCCTCTCCCAGGGGGAGAGGGAGCAGAGCGGGGCGGTTCGCGTACCTTCCTTGTTTACGCTTGCGGCGGGCTGGGCGCGGCAAATACGTTTTTCTCGAACGCGTCTGCGGCGCGTAAGACGGTGGCGTCGTCCCCGTGCCGGCCAATCAGCATCATCCCAACCGGTAAGCCTTCCGAGACCGCGCAAGGGAGGGTAAGCGCGGGGTGGCCGGTCACATCAAACGGGCAGGTGTTGTGCAGCATTTCGAGCGCCCGATCGACATACTCTTCGCGGCTGGCGTCAGGTCCGGGAATTTCAGTTGCTTTCATTGGCAGGGTGGGCATGACTAGCAAGTCGTGGTCTTGCAGGGCTGTGTCGTAGGCTGCTTTGAGGGAACGCGCTATATTTTGGGCCTTGGCATAATAACGGCCATGATAGTTTTCCTGCATATAACGCCCGAGCAGGATGACCAGTTTGACGGTTTCCGATAGGTCGTTCGGGCGTGTGAGCCGCCCGCGTGCCGCGGCATCAAGCAGGCTGGTTGTATAATGGCCCTTCCAATTCGTCCCCATGCCACCGCCTTCGACCATCAGCAGGGTCGGGCCTTCGGTGGCAATGCTGTTCCAGACATGCCGGCCATCGCGGTGCCAGGGCAACGACACGGTTTTGACTGACGCGCCAAGTTGCTCAAATGCCTGCGCAGCTTCCCTGACACTGTCGTCTACGTCCGGTTCTGATACGTCCCAGCCAAAGCCTTCTTCTATCACGCCAATCCGCAGCCCGCTGATATCTCCGGTGAGTGCCTGGGTGTAGGCTTGGCCCTGGAGCCCTGCTTGCTGACGCGGGTCCAGGCCGTCCGGGCCGGCCAACACCTCAAGCAGCAGGGCCGCATCATGTACGCTACGCGTCATCGGACCGGTATGATCGAGGGTGATTTCAATCGGCATGATGCCGGTATACGGAACCAGTCCGTAGGTTGGTTTATGGCCGTAGATGCCACACCACGAGGCGGGCATGCGGATCGAGCCCCCTTGGTCTCCGCCGATCGCCATGTCCACCACACCGGCGGCTACCAGTGCACCGCTGCCGCACGAAGAGCCTCCAGTTGTTCGGCTATGATTGTGTGGGTTGAGCACCGGCCCGGTGGCATTGGTGTGACTGCCGCCGGAGAAGCACAAATTCTCACACACCGCCTTGCCCATAATATGTCCGCCGGCATCAAGAATACGCGTCACAATGGTTGCATCGATTTCCGGGGTGTAGCCTTCGAGAATGCTACTGCCGTTCATCATGGGAACACCGGCGACACAGACGTTGTCCTTGATGGCGAGGGTTTTCCCGACCAGCGGTCCTGATGGCGCGCCCTTGATGTCCGTCCGCCAGTACCAGGCCCTTAACGGATTGTCTTCAGGCTGCGGCCGATAGCCCGGCGTCCGAGGATAGGAGACCGGTAGGCTCGGCTCTGTGAGTTCATCCAATCGGGCGTAGGATGCCAGTACTCCACGCATCAGCCCCTGAAACGACTCCAAGTCTTCATCCGTCAGTTCCAAGCCGTAGCCTGTTGCAATATCGGCGAGGTTATCAATGGTCGGGCGTTTGACTGCCATAGTGTTAGCCTCCTTGTCACCGGGTCGGTTGTGCTGTCGTCCTACGTAGCACAGGGACTGTTGCTTGGAGAAGGGCGGCAGCCGGAAGAAGGGTGGAGGCCGTTGCGTCCGTGACTCGTTGCAGCGGTGTTCTCGTCAGGGCCATGCATGATAGATACATCTGGATACGGGGGAGGAAACACACGTTCCGAACGACTCCGGGCCTAAGCGCATGGCGACCTTTCTTATTGATATCGGCGACCGAGTGACGCTACGCGAACAATCCATTCTGGATTTAGGCGGAGGGTTTCGGGTTGAAGGGCCGGACGCGGGCGAGGTGATTGATATCTCGGTTGGCATGGACGTGGTTGCCATTGAATGGAAGCGAGCACAGTTCCGTGGCTGGTATGATGTCGAAACGCTGTCTCGCGTGGTCAGCGTTGATACCTTCAAAGGAGCATCGCCGTGCCTCTCTCAGGCTGAGATGCTACGCTTTGCCTCAATTCAGGATTTACTTATACGGCTTGGATTTGAGGAAGATCAAGAGCATGCCTGCTTACGGCATCCGCGGCATAGCCACGTGGTTGGATTTGGCGCCATTATGGGTCAATCAATGCTCACCTTTGTCTCCAAAGGGCTCCGGGACGGCTGGCTGCGTACCTACCTGCAAGAATCCCCTCCACCCTCTTAATGACGCTTCTCTTCGCGTGCGTCCGCCCAATCCGAAAGAGATGGTTCACTCCTTACAGGGAAAGGCTTGAGGGTCTATCCATTCTTCCATTGCCTGCTCGCCCCGTGTTTCTGCTACGTCTTACCTTTCGCCACGGGCTGCAGGGAATGGCTGTGGCGGTCTTGCTTCGACCTCACCTCGGCCGCGCTTCTCGCCTTGGCGGTATTCTTCTGCTTCTGGCCACGTTGTTTTGACTTCGGTGACTTGTCGCCCATTAATGCCCCCGTTCGATTTCCTGTGTTGCGATTTCTTGTGTTGATTATCTATTGGCTACTCCCTCGTGCCGTGCCCGGACTTTGCAAGTATTCCAGCAGCTCTGAGTTGGAATTGAGGACTAAGGTTGTATCGCTACTCAGGATCTTCTCATACGCCTGGAGCCGACGGGTGAAGGCGTAGAATTCTGCATCTTTGCCAAAAGCGTTAGCATAAATACTGGTCGCCTCAGCATCGCCTCCCCCTTTGAGTTTTTCACTCGTCTCATACGCCGTGGCAAGGATCACTTCCCGTTCCCGGTCCGCTACCGCTCGCAGCTGTTGAGCTTGCTCTTCCCCCTCCGCCCGGTATCGCTTGGCAATGCGTTCCCGCTCCGCCCGCATCCTGGCGAACACGCTGGCCTGCACTTCGTCGGGCAGGTCGAGTCGCTTGATGCGAACATCGGTTACCTCAATCCCAAAGGTCTTGGCCGTCTCACGCGTAGCCTTGGTCACGGTTGCCATAATCTCTTCACGATTCTCGCGAATCAGATCGAGGAAATCGTGCGTCGCTATTTCTTGCCGAAATCGGGCGGCAATCATGTCATCCAAGCGCGCCACTGCTCGTATTTGATCTCGTACGCTGCGATAGTATTGGAGGGGGTCTTGAATACGCCAGCGTGAGACATGATCGACGAGGACGCGTTTCTTATCAAGCGTAATGTATTCGGCCGCACGCGCATCGGTTGTGAGCACGCGCTTCTCAAAGCGCACCAGATTCTGGATACCGGGCAGCTTAAAATAGAGTCCCGGCTCTTGGATGATACGTTTGGGATTGCCAAACTGGACAACCATGCCTTGCTCCCACTCGCCAATGGTGAAGACGGTCTGCGTAGCAACAACGACAAAGACTAATCCCAATCCAACCAGTAATCGTGTCATCCTCTATCTCCATCTGATGGGCTGCCCCCTCTAGGGATTACTCCCAATGCTCAGGAAGCCGGCGCGTTCTTTCAACAAGAGATTCGTTTCGGACAGGTAAGTGACGGACCTCCGCGTTGGGGGGGACGACCCCTCCACGCGGTGAGGCGTCATAAACCGGTCAACGATGGAGGACAGCGACTTAGTGCGGTGGATAAAGCGTTAAGCGGAGATCGCCCAAGGTTGGCTCATTCACCCTCCTCCTGTGTTGGAGTGCTGTCAAGGGGAGAGTCGACGGACGTTGACGGATACGGTTTCTATCAGATGCCGGTAGTCTTTCTTTCTCCTAGCAATGGGAGGAATGGATTTATGACCTTCCGAAAAGTCCGGCAAGGGACAGGGCGTCGAAGGGCCGTCCAGAGGAAGGTCCAATTCTTCGGGTGGAGTAGGGAGGAGACAGCAGGCGGGTTTGACCCTGCCTCACAAAGTGAGACAGGGGGACTCTTATTTAATCATCGTCCTCGTCGCCATCCATCTCTTCAAAAGCGACAAGTATACTCTTACGGAAGCGGTTGGACAGCTCCGCTTACCTGCACTACCAACGCCGCTCGCGACCGCCACCGGATGAGCGATTCCCTCCTGAGCGTGGCTCGCGAGGTTTTGCCTCGTTGACCTTCAAGGCTCGGCCTTGGAGCTCATAGCCATCGAACTGCTCGATGGCCGCTTGGGCTTCGCTTGCGCTCCCCATCTCGATAAACCCAAACCCACGCGAGCGACCAGTGTCTCTATCCATAATGATATTGGCGGACGTGACGGTCCCGGCCTGACCGAACAATGTCTCGAGGTCAGGAGTCGTCGTCTCAAAGGAGAGATTACCGATATACAAATTCGTTGCCATACAAACCTCCATGCGAATATGAAAAGGCCCCAAGAACCACGAGTGCAGTTCCAGGGGCCTTGGCAATCTCGAACTAAACTCAGCGAACAAACAAAGTCAACTATACGTTTGTGATTAGCAGACTCTTAGTCTGGACACAAGCCACGCAGGAGACTGGCTCAGCCATGACAATCCGGTCCACGCTGGCGTCCTGATTGGTAGCAGCCCCTCGGGCCGGTCAAAGTGACTCATCTTCGTCCTTGAGGGATTTACGATAAGGTTGGGGACAATGCTTGCCAGCGTTTCCTTTTCTCCATGCAGCCTCGACGTGACAGTGTGTGTTCTTGCTTAGACGACCCAGGCGAACGAGGTTGCCTCAGCAGGCAGAGGTTGCTCCTCTCGTCTCGTTCCTACAGGAAACGTGGACGAAGTAGGCTGGGCGTATCCACGCGGCAGGCCGGTACGGATAAAATCCGGATCAAGATCGAGATACGAGCAGATACTCTCAAAGGCGTATAAGTGGTCCGTATCCCGTGCCCAAATCCACTCTTGGACCTCGCCGAACAACCGTTGCCCCCGCCGCGTGTGGGCCTGGCAATATCTGTGGTAGGTATGGATCGCTTCCTTGAGGACTGCCAGTAACAGGCGTCGCTCTCCGGTCCACACCGCCAGCGATTCCCGAGCCGGGAGAGCAAACTGGTCTGGTGTTAAGATGTCCTGCTCCCATGGGGAGCGCTTCAAGCTCCTCGCACTTGGAGAACCCGTGGAACCTTGGCCAGAGGGTGGACTAGAGACAGACGTGCTGTTTGGGACGAGTTTGATTGTATCGGTAGCCGCGGCAATAGTCGGCTCCTCGTCGATGTCGTATCCCTGCGGCGGCTTTCCTTCGTTGCCGTCCACGTATGGAGGAATAGTGGAGCCGAGTTCTTTCAGTAATATATCCACTTTGGGCAGAGAGTCTTCTGACACAACCGGAGCTCCTTGTCGAGGAAAGGGACACCTCCACACGGTGAGACGTTATAAACCGGTCAACAATGGAGGATGGCTGCTTAGTGAGAAGGAAGAAAATAAGCGTAAATCGCCCATAATTGGCCCGCTCACTCTCCTCCTATGCCGGAGTGGTGTCAAGGGTAGGGCTGGCGAAGGCTGACGGATAGGAACCGGTTAAGAGACCGGGGCTATGCCAGCAGCATAAGGTGAAACCGTAACTTTCAGTGGCACCCAACAGTGGCACCCAACAGTGGCACCCAAGGAGGGAAAAACTATGCGAGAGGAGGGCTGAACCATTTCAGCAAGGGAAATGTAATTGAGCGGAACACGGCCCGCTCGGTCAATCTTCTTCGCCATGCTGGCCCTGAGTGCAAGGCTGCCCATTGTCGTGAAAATACGACTCTGTGGTGCAATTCATTCGTTACTCCCCTAGAGCATGAAATTTCTCTACATAGAGCAGGACTGCCCAAACAAATGCCGAGTGACTCCAGGTGAGCGGGGATACTGAAAGGGTATCCCCTTTTATGGGATGTACCTGCTCGGCCAGTACCCCTGAAGGAAGCGCATTCTTCGCGCACCATTCAAGGTACGGGAGCGCTTCGTGCAGTTGCTGAAGATTCTCTGTCCGCATGATTTCATATTCTCCTAACCAGAGCGTCGAGATAAACCAGGGATTACCGGGAACATCCTGCGGAACGTCATGCGCCCGTTGATACTGGTTATTCTGATAGCGCGCGACCCCCCCGATTGGAGTATGCGACAAGAGATTGCGCCGGATGGCCTCGACCGTCTTAACGACCCGGGCATCCCTCGGAGGTAACACGCCGAAAGTCACCAGTCCGAGCAGGCTGACGTCAATGACTTCGTCAAGTACATAGCCGTTCGCAGTGCGGTACCCCGAGCGGGCATATCTTTGATACTCGGCATGGTACAGATGCTCGACAATGCCCTCCGTCATGTGATCGGCTACAGCGTTATACGCCTCCGCGCGGGACGAATCCTGAAACACGCTTGCAAAATGTGCTGCCCCGCGGAGGCCACTGATGACCGCCGCGACGGTATACGTGTGGACGCCGTACCGCTCTTCCCACAGGTCGTAGGAAGGCGTAGGCAAAAGAGTCTCCGCATCTCGATACGCAACCAGAAAATCTGCACATTTGAGAATAAATGTCTCGTACAGGGGACGGATGAACTCAATATCCTTTGAGCACTCGTAGTGAATCCAGAGGGCCCACAACAGCAATGCCGTCGAGTCTTCCTGGATGGGTAAAACCTCTTTGCCATCTAACACCCACGCATGCCAATTGCTGGCCAGCGACCCGTCCGGGTTATAGTGTTGAAAGAGATAGCCGCCTTCTGCAAGCGCCCGGCTACAAAAGTTGAAGAATTGCCTACACAGCTCGGCATAGCCGGCCTTCTCCAGCGCGGCCGCGACAAAGGCGCCATCGCGGCCCCACATATAGGAATACGTGTCTCCGCCAAACCGCACGATGTCCGAATCATTGGCCGCGATAATGGCGCCCCGGTTGTCGATCTGAGAGCGTAAGACGAGCAGGCTGCGGTTGAAGATATGGGTAACGGTCGGTGGCAAGTCTCCAAAAGGGCGCGCTTCTTTTTGGACCCAGGCCCGCCAGTAGTTTGACGTTCGCTCAATCAGTGCTGGCGGTGTGTGTTCGACAACACGCCTATTGAGATCTGCCACTTCGTCGTAGTGCGTGCCGGCGGCCAGCCAGTAAAATGCGCTGCCGTTTCCCCCCGGAGGGAGTGCTAACTGTGCCCCAACAGTAGACTCGGCATATCCCCAAGCAATCGGACTCCCGACGAGTTCGCCATCTTCCGCGTCTTTCCAGGAAGAGGGCCTTCCTGCCGCGTCCTTCACGCCGCAGGAGAAATAATCGGCTACTTTACTTACCGCTGTACAACAATTGGCGAGGAAATAGCGGTTGAGCTTGTAGTGGATAATGGACTCGGTCCGCGGATCAAAATACGCTGTATCACCGATCTCGTGACCATACAGGTGAAAGTCATGGCTAAAAAAAAGCCGGACGTCTCGAGCGCGCTCCGCCAAATCTATGACCTGGATATGCTTGACATACACATTCAGCTGGAAATCAACAGCATCCTGACAGCGTAGCGCTAAGCCTAACCTCTCGTGTTTCAGAAAGGTCTCGGTTACGAGGCTATCATCTCGATACCGGAGGTCTTTTTCCCACTCCGGTCCCATCCAGGCGAAGCAACCATCTACCCAAATGCCGAATCGAAACTCATGGCCCTGCGTATGATTCTCTTGCCCTATCCAGGGAAAGTAGATGTCACGGATGCGGTAATCCAGGTCAAAATTGACCAGAAGATTTCCGTTGCTGACCGGAATGTCTCTGGGCATGACTTCCTTACGGGGTGAGGTGCCACTGACGGAGTGGCACATTGAGTGCCAAGGGCTGTCCGACCGAGCTAAACACGGGTCTGGGGGCGAGTTGCTCATACAAGGCGGCGTACCCCTCGGCCATTCTTTGAATGGAAAAATATGTTTTGACGTGCCTCCGACAATTCCAACGATTAATCTGTTCGATGCGTCCGACCGCCTGCACCATAGCCTCGACTGAATCCACGACAAACCCGGTCTCTCCATGTTTCACGATCTCAGGAACAGAGCCTTCGCCGAACGCCAGGACGGGGGTGCCAGACGCCATTGATTCAATCAAGACGAGCCCAAAAGGCTCACCCCAGCGGATCGGGAATAGGGTTGCCTGTGCGTGCCGATACCAGTGCTTCGTCGCCGCAGTGTCGAGTTCTCCAATATAGATAATCTGTTTGTCAGAGGACAGGAGCGGCTTCATCACCCTGTCGTAATAGTCGCCATTTACAGGCTGTTGGCCAACGTCAACAGTAAGATCAATCGAGTGCTGCAAACGCGTAAAAAAGGCCCTGTCTTCTTTCTTGTTCTGGACGCAGCCGGCAAGGATCAGCTTTGCTCCAGACTGTTTCGCCACTGCTATGGCGAGATCCTGTCCCTTGACCTCGGCGATCCGTCCAATGCTGAAAAGATAATTCCCCCTATTCGATTCTTTTTTGAATAAATAGTCTTCCACGTCTATCCCGTGCGGGACGGTTTTCGTCACCGGCAGCAGGCCAGTATACTGCCGTCTCTGATAATCGCTTATCGCAACGCAATGCAGCAAAGGGCGCGGCAATGGACCGGGGTGCTGCTCATGGAACTCAGGGACACCGCTGTACTGACCGGGTACGTGCAGAGTCATCACGATGGGCACGGGCGAATGAAAGCTGCCCGTGTACACGCGATTAAACCATTCGTGCATATGTATGATGTCGATGTCACCCATCTGCGCGCGCGCCAACGCCTGTGAGAGATGGCGATCAACCAGAGCCTGTCCCTCCGGGGTATCTACGTGGCAATAGTTGCCAAGGCTGTGCGCAACGGTCTCGTACTTTTCACCGGTCACTGTAGACTCTGCAGAGCACGCCACGATTGACCGGTGTCCAAGGGCATGAAGACCTTTATCAATATTGTAAATGACTGCTTCTATAGGGCCATAACCGCTCTGGGACGTAATCGGCTTACTGAGGGTCGCCACGTGCAGAATAGTGAACCGTTTCGATGCTGCGGGCATACTTTTGCTATCCTCCTACCGCTCGATATGAGCGCGTCGTTGTCAGGGGTTTCCGCTTCAGTTCTGGCACGCACGACGAGAAGGGGCTGGTCGCTTTGCGCCACTATCCCTGTGGGTCCGCCCATACGGGAATGTCATTGCTCTCCCCGCGGAGAGGGTTCCAATGGGGTTGTCGACTCTGGGGTTGTCGACTCTGGTGTTCTCGCCACCCGGTCTGTTATGACCGTCTCCGGCGGTGAACGGTTTAGGACAAGAGCGGAACACCCGGGTTGGGGCGCAGCGTAAGACATATTTTTACGCTGCACGTCGTTTGTCTTAGTGTGGTCAGAATGAGAGGGTTCCCGTCGGGAGCGGGGAGTACAAGCTGAGCTCACTCCGTGTCACGTTCACGAGCGCCACAAGGAGTAACCATCCCCACCGCTGGCCTGAAGCGCCATCGCGGTCCAGTGGTCCTGCTCCGTCAGCGAGCAGCTCAACTGTGGCGAGAGCCTGACGTAACCGGAGACCGGCTGTTTGTATAACGGTTTTGTCATTTCTCGACCCGCGCGCCTGACGGAACCGGTCGAGTTCTTCACGGAGAGAAACCACTCGGGACAGAAAATCTTCTGTCATACCTACCACCTTTCTTAAGTGAAGGACGCCTGCGGGCCGCGAGGTGTCAGCCACTGGTAAGCAACAATGGATGATAGGTACGTATGGGATGGGAAACGTATGGGGTACGGACCGTCCAAGGCTGGTAGGAGCACCCTCGTCTCAATACGCCTGCTTGTCAAGCGACACAAAAGATTTTCTCAGATAGGAGAATACTTATGGGAGAGATGTTCATCTTATATCGGGTACAGCTATCACTTTATACGATATTTTAAGAGTCGCCTTGACACGGCGACGGCTCAGGCGGAGAGTGGTTAAGCCAACCCTGGGTGATCCCGGCTTACATCTTTTCCCGTCACACTAAGCAGCTATCTTCCATTGTTGACCGGTTTTTGACTCCTCACCGTGTGGAGGTGTCGCTTTCTCCGACACGGAGGTCCGGTCATGTCCGTCAACGCTCTGTCCAAAGCGCATAATGGGGTGCCCCCTCTGGCGCGTGCTCTTCCTGATCTGGCTCTCCTCTAATGACTCCGGCTAGCTCCTGTAGAGGTACACTATGTCTATCCCGACTATGCTGTTCGCGAGCTGGCGATATTTCCGGGCAAAATTCAACCTGGATGACCACCAAAAGTGTAGCCGCACGTACTGCGCCAGAGGGCCTGCATTGACATTATTTCATCGCTGCATGCCACGGGAGAAAATCCGTGCCGAGAAAGCGACCTCTGAAACGACAGCAGTGTTGAATGGTTTTTCACTTTGGGAGACACTAGCATGAACGAGGGAGAGGCAGGATTATTTGTGGGGATAAAAATCTCACCGCGGCTACAGAGGGAGTTGGATAACTGTAACCGTGGGACCGAGCGCTACCTCAAAGAGGGTCAGCCCGAGGCGCTCAAGATTGTGACTCTGGGGAGGGACAAGCTTATTGGCCGGTTCTTGCGAGACGGATTCCCCGTTAGTGGCCTCGATAATGTCAGTCGTAATGTTCGCAGCGTCGTCACACGCATGACTCAGGGGCTCCGGTTAGCGGAGGATGCCGTCTGTATATACGCCGACTCCACCGTTCCTCTATCACCTTTGGGACACGAGTAACCGATATGTTCGGCATAGGGCCACTCGTAATATTCTTGGTCATCGCGGTCGGATTACTGATTGGCGGGGTGAAGATTCTCCAGGAGTATGAGCGCGCGGTTATTTTCCGCCTTGGACGGTTCGTGCCCTACCGCGGACCTGGGATTATCTACGTGATCCCCCTCGTGGAGCGCATGGTCAGAGTAGACTTGCGCACCATCACCATGGACACCCCTCCGCAGGACGTGATCACCCGTGATAATGTCTCGGTCGAGGTGAACGCGGTGCTCTACTTTCGGGTGCTTGATCCGGGCAAAGCGATCGTAGAAATCGAGAACTATCTCTTTGCCACTGCGCAGTTGGCGCAAACCACTCTGCGCAGTGTGTGCGGTCAGGCGCAGCTCGACGATCTACTGACGAACCGCGATAAGATTAACGCCCAACTACAGGATATTATTGATTCCCAGACCGACCCCTGGGGAGTGAAGGTGTCTCTGGTCGAGGTCAAGAATATTGACTTGCACCAGGACATGCAGCGGGTGATTGCCAGACAAGCGGAGGCGGAACGCGAACGCCGGGCCAAGGTCATCAACGCTGAGGGAGAATTCCAGGCGGCGCAACGGTTGGCCGACGCGGCACTGATCATCGAGCTGCACCCGGTTGCGCTCCAGTTGCGCTACCTCCAGACTCTCTCCGAAATCGCGACAAAGAATAACTCGACCATCCTGTTCCCTATACCAATTGATGTGCTTCGGCCTTTTCTTGGTAGCCTGGGCGGATCGTCATCACCCGGCGACTCGACCGATAGTGCAACCACGTAAAGCATTCCCCCTTATTAATGCGCCGTAGTGAAGCGTCCACTGTTTGAAAAGAAATTTGTCCCCCTGGTTCAGCTTGGTCTTCTGGGGCGTATTGGTCTCTTAGGGGAAGCAGGCCCAGAAGCGTCCACTGTTTGAAAAGAAAAGTGGAGCCGATGAGAATTGAACTCACGACCTCTAGAGTGCGATTCTAGCGCTCTCCCAACTGAGCTACGGCCCCACAGGAAAGATATCTGGCAGGTCGGATGGGTAGGGGGCTGCCAGAAGAATTCCGAACAGGCTAGCAGTCGCTTTTAGGCTTTGCAAGGGTGAACAAAGCACCCTTGGGAGTGGAATTTGAGGGCGCTTTTGGAAGAAAGGTTAGACGAGGCCGACTTCCAAGTAGGTGAGTATCCCGCGCAGGCCGGAGGCATCGAAACGAGCGTTGAGGCGAGAGCGGAAAATAAAGTGATAAAAACCATCGTCGGATTTTGCTTCCGGCGGTGGATTTTCGTCCCACGCCCCCTGCTGGCAGGCGTCCAAAAGACTCTCATCAACCGCATAACTTCCAGAGCGGGTATGCAAGGTAACACCGCGCAGATCGCCCTTGTCGTCTAGCTTGGCTTGGATCTGAACGTAGTTGCGGGCTGCCACTACATCGTCAACCTGTAGATTGCGTCGCTGACGAATCAAGAGATGCTGAAACACGCGTTGGGCAACCCGGCGGACAAACGGCGCAAAGCGACTCGCTTTGGTATTGAGAAAGGTGAGGTTGCCTTTGCGGACGTCAGGCAGGTAGTCGAGGGTGCCGCGCGGTCCTGGCATGGTGAGGAAATTTTCGCGGGCCGGCGGTGGAGCCATGGCCAGGAGTTCATTGCCCGAGGGTGGGGTGCGCTGGGCTTCTTCTTCATCTTCGGCGTCGCCGTCTGTTGACAGCCAGCCTTTTGCCAATACGTCATCCGGCCGGGCAAAGAGTTGCGGCTTGGCTTTGCGCGCCTTGGGGTCGCCTTGCAGTGGCGAACGCTTGTGTTTGGCGTCCTTCAGCGCTTCTTCCAAGGGATTGTCAACCGGTGGTTTGCGACTGCGTCCCGGGGTGTTGAGGGCAAGCTGGGTCGGCTCTTTCTGGGCGACTGTGTCCGCCTTGTCGGGCGTCTGCTGTTTTTTTTCTTCGGGCGGCTTGGTCAGCGGTGTCCCGACTGCGACGGTCTGCTCTTTGACCGCGGTATTCCGATCGCTGAGAAAACGTGTCTTGTCTGGAACCTGCTCATTGACCTCATCTGGAACGCTGACGATCTGTTGTTCTGGAACTGCCGGCGGTGGCTTTTGTTCCTCTTTGGGTTGTTCCTCTTTGGGTGGCTCTGGCTCTTTGACTTGTGGAGGAACCTGCGCGACTTGGGGCGGGGTGAGTGCCTCCGGAGGCAGCAACTCAACGGCCGTCAATTGTTCTTGCGGCGGCGCTTGGGCGCGTTTGAATTGGGGCCACAACAGGAGCAGGATAAGATGGAGGAGGAGAGAGAACAGCAGGAAGAGCACGAGCGGGTCACGCTGTGCGGGACGGAGAAGTGTTGAGGCCGCAACCGACATTTGAGGCATTCTAGCTGTCTGGAAGAAGGGCCGCAAGGAAACGCTGAGGCGTCTGGGTCTTGCTCGGCGGCGCGGGCCAGCTTATGGTGGGCATATTATGTTTGGTCTTGGTGTTGGCGAACTGGCTATTATTCTCGTCATTGTCCTTATCATATTCGGGGCGGGGAAGCTGCCGGAGATAGGTGAGGGACTTGGCAAGGGCATACGCAGCTTTCGAAAAGCCGTCAAAACCCCAGACGAAATAGACGTCACTCCCGAGCAGGGAGCAGGCGACGGACCCAGCGAAAAGCCTCAATAGGGCCGACCGAATTGAGCCGCGACAATACGGCTGCTAAATTCCACGACCTGCTCGGGCGGCTCGGTAAAAGTAATCAGAAAATCAACCCCTTCTCCTGCCGGGACCCGGAATTGCTTAGGCGGCATGAGACTCTGTAATATCTGCACCTGCCGGCGCGTGAGACTTTCGAGCACTTCCGGTGCGGTCTCGGTCCCGCAGAAAATGTGTCGCTGTCCTAACGTCTTGCCGCTGACGCTGAGCAGCGTGCCTTCGATTTGAATACTCTGTACGGGAACGCCGGCTTGATTCACCGCCCTGCCTGCAATAGCAAAGATCTGGTGCCCATCGTTTGTGTGCCAGAAGCTTCCCCGCATTTTTGTGAGGGCAATATGCCGTGCGGAAGGACGTTCGGCATCGAGTAGGGGACCGAGTACAGGCACGTGGGAAAACACTGCCGCGGTCTCCTCCAAGTAAGAGAACGCGACAAAGGTACAGCCAGCATATCCGGCGACGATCAGGCCGAGGAGCAAGACGAGCAACTTCAGTGAAAAAACTGTCTCTCGCGGGGTTGGGGTTGGGAGGGGCGTAAGCTCAATTCTGCCTTCGTTGGTTTGGTCTTCGTCAAAGAAGGGTGTCTCGGTTGACGGAAAGTTATCCCGCTCTGGCTGCCTGGCCGGGTTGAAATGGTCTGTTTCTGCTCGTCTATTCGAGTGTGCAGACTGTGCGAAATCGGTTGAATCTGTCGCTTCTGCTGCTGCATCAGTGGCAAGGTCAGGGGATATGCTATCCGACCAGTCTTGATCAGCTTGCTCCCGCAGGTTTTGCTCAGCAGACAGATCAGAAACAGAAGGCTGCGTCGTAAGAGCGTCAGAAGAGGATAAGGAATTAGAAAACGTGAAGGCGGGATCATCAGCAGGAGCCTGAGCAGGAGCCTGAGCAGGAATCTGAGCGGGAACCTGAGAGAGTGTGGCTTCCGGCTCACTGTGTTGTTCTGGCAGGTGGTCTATTTGGACAACAGGCGGGACAGACTGGAAAACATGCCCACAGTCTGCTTGCGAACATTCAAAAAACGTTGTTTCATCAACTGCCCCTGCCACCTCGGTCCGATAACGAGTATGGCAGGAAGGGCATTCCACAATCACACGCCACCTCCTCAGGTCCATAGCGATTGTATGCACAAGTGAAGAAAAATCAAATATATTGACGGCGAGTTGGAGAAAAAACTATAATGTTGGGACGATTAGTGGAGAGAGAAAAGAGGAGTAGTATTTGAGCATCCTTGCCACACTACGCATGGCATTCATTGTCCTGCATACCATATTCTGGGGAGGTCTGATCTATATCCTCTCTTTTCTTGACTCCTATCCCTATGCTGAGCGTGCGGCCCGCCTCCTCCGATTCTGGGCAAAAGGAAATCTGTGGGTGTGCCGTGTGTCTGTCCGCGTGCAAGGCCTGAGTCAGCTGAACCCCCACTCGGCCTATCTTTTCATGTCCAATCACCAGAGCCAGTTTGATATACTCGCTCTCATGTCTGCCCTGGAAGATTTCCCCTTGCGTTGGGTTGCCAAGCATGAACTGCGCAAAGTGCCCATCTTAGGCGCGTGTATGCAGCGTACCCATCAAATATTGGTAGACCGAGGGAACCGGACCCAGACAGTTGCCACAGTGCGTAAGGTCAAGGAACTGCTCCGCGCTCATATCTCAGTATTGTTTTTCCCTGAGGGGACGCGCGGAGAAAACGGTCGTCTCTTGCCGTTTAAGCCTGGCGGCTTTATGGCCGCAGTGGAAGCGGGGGTGCCGGTCGTCCCCATCACGATTAACGGCAGCCGGTCAATCCTACCATCCGGGGATTGGAAAGTCCGCCCTGGAGAAATTGAGATTGTCATTGGTACACCTATTCCGATTCATCGAGACGGCACGCGAAAGGCCGCCCGCACCGCTCTGTTGACGCAGGTCGAGGCGGCGATTGCGGCCCGGTTGAAAACCGATGAGTCCACTCCGGCGGCATACGCTGAGAGGTCGGCCGCCCTGCCGCAATCTGTACACCCGGCCCGTCTTTCTGAACAAGACGGGCGTGAGAGTGAGTATGGGGTGGCACGATGAGTGAAGGCTGCCTGCGTATTGTGCCATTAGGCGGCTTGGGCGAGATTGGACTTAATCTGATGTTGATTGAGTACTGTCCGGCCGGCTCTGCAGAAACCGTGGCTATCGCCATAGACTGCGGGCTCATGTTTCCGGAACAGGAAATGTTGGGGATAGACATCGTCATTCCTGACTTGAGCTATCTCCGAGAGCAGCACCATCTGCAAGCTGTGGTGCTGACGCATGGGCATGAAGACCATATCGGCGCGCTGCCGTATGTCCTGAAAGAATTTAACGTCCCGGTGTATGGGACGCCGTTTACCCTTGGCCTGGTGCGTGACAAACTGCGCGAACATCGCCTCTTGGACAGTGTTGAACTACATGAATTCCGGCCTCGGGAGTCCTGGGATATCGGTCCTTTTGGTCTTGAAGGAATTCATGTCACGCACAGTATTGTGGATGCTTCCGCCTTAGCCATTACCACTCCTCTTGGGACGATAATTCATACCGGAGATTTTCGGTTCGATCAGACGCCCATAGACGGCCGCCCGTCCGATTTGAACCGTTTTGCCGAATGGGGAGAACGGGGCGTGCTGCTGCTGCTGTCCGACTCGACCAATGTCGAACGAGCCGGCTCGACCCGGTCCGAACGGACGGTCACCCGACCGCTTGAGGATATTATTGCCCACGCTCAGGGCAAAGTCCTGGTGGCAACCTTTGCCTCACATATTCACCGTATTCGCCAAGTTATTGATTTATCAGTCAAACAGGGCCGTCACGTCGGCTTCGTAGGCAGACGACTGGTGGGCAATATCGGCATTGCCGAGGAGACCGGGCACTTACCTCTGCCACAAGAGGCTCTGATTGATATTGCGACCGTACGGGGCCGCGCCCCGCACACCGTGACCTTGCTCACAACCGGATCGCAAGGCGAGCCCCTTTCGGCCCTGTCGCGGATTGCTGCCGGAGGCCATAAGCAGGTGCAGCTTGAGGTCGGAGACACGGTTATCTTGTCGTCACGGGTCATTCCCGGCAACGAGCGCACAATTGCGCGGCTGATTGATCATCTCTCCCGACGGGGAGCTGAGGTGTATTATGAGGCCATTGCCTGTGTGCATGTGTCCGGCCATGCGGCTCAGGATGAATTGCGCTTGATGCTCAATCTGGTCCGCCCGCAGTATTTTGTTCCCATACACGGTGAATATCGTTTCCTGGCGCGCCATTGTGCGCTGGCCCGAGAAGTCGGAGTCGATCCCAACGGCGTCTTTCTTCTCGAAGATGGACACGTGTTGGAAATCAATGCGCAGGAAGCCCGACAGACTGATTCCGTCACCGCGGGGCGCGTCTTTGTTGACGGGCTGGCCGGAATCGAAGAAGAAGTCCTGCGTGATCGCCGGCATGTGGCTGAGGATGGCCTGGTTGTCGCCATCATCGGGCTGGAGCAACAGACCGGAGAACTCTTGAGTGGACCCGATTTGCTCTCGCGCGGCTTTCTGCCGTCAACAAACGGAGATGGATATGCAGCCGCAAAAGAGGCCGTGCGCACCACGCTTGATGCGCTACCGGCCGAGTCCCGGACTGATGTCGGTGTCGTGAAGGAGCAGGTTCGGCTGGCCTTGCGGCGCCATTTTCGCAAGACACTTGGGCGCCGGCCCGTAGTCTTGCCGTTTGTCATGGAGATGTAGAGGTGGGGAGGATGGTATGGGAGGCAGGAAAAAATCGCGTCGGCAAGACGAAGGCGCCGAGCGGGAACGCGCGACTGTTCAGGAACGCTCCGTTGCTCAGGAGCGCTCCGCTTTTGGTGAGGGGGTTGGCGTTCTGTGTGTGACGCTGACTATTTTTTTCGGATTGGCCTTTTCTTCGTACCAGCCCGGGGCTGCTGAGGGGAATCAGGTGGGCCAGGTCGGCTATTTTCTCGCCGATCTTTTTTGTCGGACATTCGGTCTCGCCTCCTATCTGTTCCCGTCCGTCTTGGTGTACGTGATGGCGCTCAGGTTCCGCTGGCTGCGTTGCCCGGCACCGTTCATCCAAGGCATCTGGTGTGTTGTCTTTACGCTGTCGGTCGCGGCCTTTCTTGCGCTCTGGTTCGATGGTCGGCCTTTCTTCCAGGCCGGAGGCTGGGTTGGTGGCTTCTTGGCCCTCCATCTGCGCCAAGCTGGTAATCTTGTCGGCGCCTACTTACTCTTGTTCCCGGTTTTACTGGTCTCTTTTATGGGCATGACGCGGCTCTCGCTGCTCAAGGCCGGCGTTGCGCTGCTCGCCGGCGGGCGTGCAACCGCACGCCTGGCCTGGCCTGGCTTCCAGACCGGCGCAGGTCAGGTCTCAGCCTGGGTCACTCAGCTCGTTACCCGCGGCACGACATGGTGGGCGGGGTGGCGTGGTGCGCCATCGGAAAGCCTGTTATCCGCAGGGGATATGTCCAAAGAGGATGCCTTCGAGGCCTACATGCTCGAAAAAGAGCCGCCGCGGTCTCGGGCGACGCCAAAGAAAAAAAAGCGCCCAGCCATACAAGCAGTTGAATCCAGATCGCCTGACGATCTGGATGAGCCAGCAGAGAGTAAGCCGCCTATTATTATCAGTCGGCCCCTCTCAACAGTGGACAAGGACGAACCTGCCTCTCCGGCGTATTCTCCAAGCCCAACCGGTGGTGCGGACAATCGACCGTATGAGTTGCCTGCCCTGGCCCTGCTTGATCCACCTGTCCGTTTAGCGGTGAAGGTTGATGAAGAAGCGCTGCACGCCAGCTCTCAGATATTGGAAAATAAGCTGGGCGATTTTGGCGTTTCCGGCAGCGTGGTCGCAGTGCGGCCTGGCCCGGTCATTACGACCTATGAGTTTGAACCTGCGCCCGGTGTCAAGGTCAATCGCGTGGTGGCGTTAGCCGATGATCTGCAAATGGCCTTACGCGCCGTGTCCGTCCGCATCCTGGCCCCGATTCCGGGTAAAGCCGTAGTGGGTATCGAAGTCTCCAATCCCAAGCGCGAGAAAGTGTGTTTGCGAGAAATCCTCGACAGTACGGTCTGCCGGCAGACCGAGTCGCCCCTGGCCCTGGCGTTAGGCAAGGATACGGTGGGCAATCCTGTTGTGACGGACTTGGCGCGTATGCCCCATCTGCTTGTAGCCGGGGCAACCGGGACCGGAAAGTCAGTCTCGCTCAATGTGATGATTATGAGTATTCTGGCCCGCGCGACACCGCGCGATGTTCGCTTTATCATGATCGATCCCAAGATGCTGGAACTCTCCTTATACGAGGGTCTGCCGCACCAACTGTCGCATGTTATTACCAATCCCAAGGAAGCCGGTGTCGCCCTCCAGGAGGTCGTGCGGCGTATGGAGTACCGCTATAAGCTGCTCAAAGATAAAGGGGTGCGGAATATTGCGGCCTATAACCGAGCGCTCGAAACCGGCGAAACGGACACCGACGGGATTATTAAGCTGACAGAGATCGTCCACGACGATGAAGACGACATGACCGCTGTTCGACCCAAACCGAGGTCCAAGCCCCAGCTTGAACTCGACCATCAACGCTTACCCTATCTCATTGTCCTGGTCGATGAATTAGCGGATCTGATGTTGACGGTCGGTCGGGAAATCGAGGAGCCGATTACCCGGCTGGCCCAGATGGGGCGCGCGGCTGGCATTCATCTGATTCTGGCAACCCAGCGACCGTCTGTTGATGTGATCACCGGATTGATTAAAGCGAACTTTCCGGCCCGGGTTTCCTTTCAGGTCTCCTCTCGTATCGACTCCCGGACAATCCTGGACGCCATGGGTGCCGAGCGTCTGCTGGGCGACGGCGATATGCTGTTCCTCCCACCGGGCAGCGCCAAACCACAGCGTATTCATGGCGCCTTTGTCTCAGAACCCGAGATCAGGAAGCTTGCCTTGGCGATTAAGAAGCAGGGCAAGCCGGTGTTCGATGCGGACTTGGTCACTGCGCTCGAATCCGCGCGGACGCAGAAGGGGGCTGGTCCGCAGGAGGAAGAGGATTACGATGAAATGTATGAGCAGGCACGCGAACTGGTTATTGAGAGTGACCAAGCCTCTATTTCCTGGCTACAACGTCGCTTGCGCGTCGGCTATAACCGGGCCGCGCGCATGATTGAGCGGATGGAGCGCGAAGGTCTCATCGCGCCTGCTGGTGAAGCCGGGAAACCGCGGGCGGTCCTGGTGCAAGCGCAGGCCAAGGCTGAGTAGGCTGGGGGCAGTCGTGTCGTTCTTTCCAGCGGTCAGGGCCGCGTCGTGTTCTCATCATGTGCGAAGTAGTGTATGCGCTTTTTTGTAACCGGCCTGATGGCCCTCCTGCTTTCCTTGACTGAGGGATATCTCTTTGCCTCTCCTTCAGTCGAGGAGCCCGAAGAGTCCGAAGAGTCCGAGGAGCCCGAAGAGTCCGCTGGACAATCTTCCGGAGGCCGTGCCCCTGATGATACGACTGTCAGTGAGACAGTCGCGGCCCGTCTCCAAGCACGCTACGACGAAACCGATGGTTTCCGGGCCGACTTTGTCCAAGAGGTCACCTCCGCAACACTGGGACAGACACTCACGTCTCGTGGGCGGGTGTTCTTCAAGAAACCGGGCCGTATGCGTTGGGAGTTTGTGGAACCGCGGCAGCTCGTGGTCGCCGATGGCAGCGCCCTGTGGCTGTACCAGCCCTCAGAGCAGCAAGTTGTGAAAACGCCTTTTCAATACGCCTTCAACTCGCAGACGCCGGTGTCGTTTTTAACCGGAGTCGGGCGCTTGGAGGACGATTTCTTCGTCCTTTCCCGCGGTGAGACAAACGCCGTATATCAGCTCCGTCTCATGCCCAAGCAGGCGGCTGAGGCGATTGGCCGATTGGATATCGAAGTGAGTAAGGACACGTTTGACATTCTTCAAGCCATGATCACTGACCCGCTGGGGAATATGACGCGTGTGCGCTTCACACACATTGAGCGTGAAATAGAAATGGACGACGCGCTGTTCAGGTTCAAGTTGCCGCCTGGGGTTGATCTGGTTGAACCCATACCCGGCTCGTAAACGCCGCGTGCCGACAGGCGGTTTGCCCGGTGCGTCTTGCACGCGGGTAGGGATGATGACAAGAACAGCGGAGCGCTGAAATTCGCAAAGACTGAGGGGAGGAGAGCTATGGAATCGCTCCGAGGAAAAGTCGCCCTTGTGGGTGCGGCGGATACTGAGGTTGGGGTTGTACCTCACTTGAGTGCCACCCAACTCTACGTCAATGCGGCCAAACGCGCGCTGGATGACGCGGGCATCACAAAGAATGATGTCGATGGCTTGATTACCTGCAATTCGTTTGTAGAGCCGTATATGTATCACGCGGAGATGATCGCCGAGTATATGCAGATCTTCCCGCGCTATTGTCTCAATGTCGCCACCGGCGGCGGGACGACGTTGGCGATTATGCACCATGCGGCCGCAGCCATTGCCAATGGGATGTGCCACACGGTGCTCATTACTATGGCGGACAACATGCTGTCCGGTCTGTCCCGGGACCGGGCGATTGAAGCCATGTCGACTGCCGGGCATGCCCAGTTTGAACGACCCTACGGTCCTCCCATCCCCGCGTTTTACGCCCTGATTGCGCAGGCGCATATGCATGCCTATGGGACCACCAGTGAGCAACTGGCTGCTGTGGCCGTGGCCTGCCGGCGACACGCTTCGATGAACCCGGCTGCGCAGATGCGTGACCCGATTACGGTTGACGATGTGGCGAACTCAAAGATGATTGCGTCGCCCTTGCATCTGCTGGACTGCTCGCTGGTGTCCGACGGCGGAGCCGCCATTATTCTCACCTCAGCCGAACGCGCCAAGGATTTTCCACATCCTCCGGTTTATATTCTGGGGGTAGGCGAGGGGCATTCGCACGAACACATCAGTCAAGCTCGAAACCTCACAACATCAGCGGCAAAAGAGGCCGGCGAACGCGCCTATGCCATGGCCGGGCTGGGGCCGCAGGATATTGACGTGGCGGAACTGTATGACTGCTTTACGCCGGTCGTGGTCATTGAATTGGAAGACCTCGGCTTTTGTCCCAAGGGAGAAGGCGGCCGTTTTGTTGAGGGCGGCCGTATTGAGTTAGGCGGTGAGCTCCCGGTGAACACGCATGGCGGGATGATGTCGCATTGCCATCCCGGTCATCCCGGCTCGATGTTTTCAGTGACTGAAGCGGTCTTTCAACTGCGGGGAACATGTGGACCGCGTCAGGTCAAAGACGCCACCGTCGCTTTTGTCCATGCGCAGGGTGGGATCATGTCCACCCATTGCTCCATGATTCTTGGGAAGGAGGGTGCGTAATGACAACGCCACTAGAAAAGGTCCTGCCCGTTCCGACTGGCGAAACGCAACCTTTCTGGGAGGGCTGTCGGAATCATGAGCTGCGTATCCAGCAGTGCATCGCCTGCGGCCAGTATCAATTTTACCCCCGTCTCTACTGTACTGCCTGCATGAGCGAGCAGGTCGAGTGGGTCAAGGCGTCCGGCCGTGGGACGGTATTATCGTATACCGTTGTCTATCGCCCTGTGACCAAAGCGTTTGCTGAGGATGTGCCGTATGTTGTGGCTCTTGTCACTTTGGAGGAAGGCCCGCAGATGATGAGTAATATTGTCGAGTGTGACCCTGAGCGGGTGGCGATTGGGATGCTGGTGACGATTACTTTTGAAGACTGGTCCGAAGATATCTCGGTGCTGAAGTTTCGACCGGTCGCGGCCTGAATATGGCGAGGGGTGCAGCCAGGGCGCGTGCCCGAGGCTCTTGTTTGGGTAGGTCTTGTCTGCACAGGTATGGAAGCCGGGGCGGTTGGTCTGCCGCTTGGCCGCGGTGTCTCTCTCCCCGTTAGGAATAACGGAGTGACTTTAGAGCATGTCTTCTGACACCGGCCGAAAACCTTCAAGTTCCGACAGGCGGCCCTGTCCCAAGACTTGAACAACCCACTGATGCCCCTCTTGTGCTTCTTGGTGTTCCCGCCACTGTAAGCCATACTCTGCCTGAGCGTCCTCTGCGACTTCTTGGTCTGCTCCGTGCACGGCATAGACGGCTGTTCCGAACTGCATGCCTCCCTGCCTTTTCGACTGGCGAACGAGATACGGCGGGTACCGCTGCGTTGACACAATATACTGCTGATCGTTATGAGCGACCTGTTCTTCCCACCCGCGCGGTTGCCATATGGGACTAAAGCCATAATACCAAGACAAGAGACCGCTGGCGAAAAGGAGTACGAAACTGCCGAGAGCCATGGATGCCCCAAACGGAGAATTGTACACCCAGGCTAAGCCGCCAAAGAATAAGCCGGCGAGTCCGGTGACAACGCCGGTATGAGCAAAAATAGTAATGAGTCGCACTCGAAATGCCCTTCTCTACAAAAAGCCGGTGTCGACGAGGCTCGGGTGTATCGTGTTTTTTTGTCCCCGACCACTCCCCTCTTATAGTGGGCTCTTCCTGCATATGGTAAATATACGAGGAGCGGCTTTGTGCGTTTACCCTCCAAGAGGAATATGTTATCCATGTCAGGAAATTCTATGCCGGGAGGAGACGGTCATGTCCGGCCATTCCAAGTGGAGCACGATTAAGCATAAGAAGGCAGTCAAGGATGCCCGCCGCGGCAAGATGTTCACCAAACTGATTAAGGACCTCTCTATTGCGGCCCGGATAGGTGGGAGCGACCCGACTGCCAATCCCCGCCTGCGTACGGCGATTGCCGCGGCCAAGGCTGCCAGCATGCCCGGAGATACGATAGACCGCGCCGTAAAAAAGGGTGCTGGCGAGCTTGAGGGCGTGAGCTATGAAGAGGTGATCTACGAAGGGCACGCGCCAGGTGGGGCGGCAATCCTGCTTCAGACGCTGACGGATAATAAAAATCGAACCGTTTCTGAAGTGCGCCATCTCTTTACCAAAAACGGTGGGAATCTGGGTCAGCCCAATTCGGTCGCGTGGATGTTCACCCTCAAGGGCATCCTGACCATAGAAAAAGATCAGGTGGATGAAGACCAACTCATGGAGGTCGCCCTTGATGCCGGGGCAGAGGATATCATAGCTGGTACGGACATGTTTGAGGTGGTGACCGCCCCGGACGATCTCGAAGAGGTCCGTCAGGCCCTGGAGCACGCCAGTATTACTTTACTGTCTGCCGAAGCGACCATGGTCCCCCAAAACACGGTCAGTCTGGCCGGCAAAGAAGCCGAGCGGGCGTTACGTCTGCTCGACGCACTCCAAGAGCTTGATGATGTCCAGACCGTTTCAGCCAATGTAGAAATTGCCGAAGAAGAGATGGAACGATTCAGCGCGGCCTAGGTAAGGGGGCAGACAATCGACTCTTCCGACTCTCGCGACTCTCGTAACCCGCGTGCTCCACTGCGTGTGTTGGGGGTAGACCCTGGCACGCTCCGGACGGGGTGGGGTGTGGTTGATAAGACGCGCCAGGGGCTGACCTTCTGTGCCGGGGATGTCGTCTCCGTCAAAGGATTCCGCTCTCTCCCCGAACGCCTGCGTCTCATCTATGAAGAGATCGTTGCTGTTATTGACCACTGGACTCCCCATGTCTTGAGTCTTGAAAAAGCCTTTGTTGCGTATAACGTTCAGAGCGCTCTTCGCCTGGGCGAGGCGCGTGGCATTGTTCTCCTTGCGGCCGCCCAAGCCGGTCTGCGGATTGCCGAGTATAATCCGACGGAGATTAAAACGGCTGTGACCGGCTATGGCCGGGCAGGAAAAATGCAGGTCCAAAAGGCTGTCTTTGCCCAACTTCGCCATCCGGATGGCAAAGTTGGCGTCTTTCCGTCAAGCCAGGATGCAACGGACGCGCTAGCCACAGCCATTTGTTACTGCGGTGCTGCTGGCTTGCCCGACATGCTCCGCCAGGCTGGCGCGCAGCAGCGGCATACTAGCGGGAGGCAGGCTCGTTCCTTGCGTGAGGTCTTTACCGAACAGAGGGTAGCCCAGATGCTTGCCGCAGAACAGAAAAAGCGTGGATAACAGGCTCGCATGGCAATACGTATGATTGCGCGCCTGCACGGAGTGCTACACGAAAAGACCCCTGAGCAGCTTATTGTCGATGTGGGCGGGGTAGGCTATCAGGTGTTAGTGTCGTTACAAACCTTCTATCATCTGCCAGGAGTCGGGGAACAGGTCAGCCTGCTCATCCATACGCATACGCGAGAAGATACGCTCCAGCTGTTCGGCTTCCTTGAAGAAAAGGAAAAGTTGTATTTTCTGCTGCTTCGGAGCGTGAGTGGTATTGGTCCACGCTTGGCCTTAAACATTCTGTCGGGCATTTCAGTTGATGAGCTTGAGACGGCGCTTCACGCTCGCGACGTGACACGCTTGGTCGCAACTCCGGGTGTCGGAAAGAAGACGGCTGAGCGTCTGGTGGTCGAATTGCAGGAAAAGGTAGGGGCGGGGGAAGCGGGGAGCGGCACTCTCCCGGAAACGCCCAGTCCACTCTCGACTGAAGCGGTCTCTGCTCTGGTGCATCTTGGCTATCGTCAGGCTCAAGCGGAGCGGACGGTGCGGGTGGTCGTACAGAATGGAGCAACTGCCATTGCAGATGTTATCCGAGAATCGTTACGGAGGCTCAGCGCATGAGCCAGGAAGTGAAGGACCTGAAAAACGGGCAGGACGAAAGTCTGGAAAGTCCAGGCTGGGACCTGCTTGATCCGACCCGCGCTCCGCTCGACGTCGGGCTGGAAGAAGAGGCTGTCTGGCCTAACGAACACCGCGTCAAGGGATCGCTCCGCCCCCGCAGCCTTGAAGAGTATATCGGCCAAGAGGGAACAAAGCAGAATCTTGCGATAGCGATTGAAGCGGCCAAGCAGCGGGCTGACGTCCTTGACCATCTGCTCTTCTGTGGGCCGCCCGGATTAGGAAAGACGTCCCTGGCGTATATCATTGCGCGTGAAATGGACGTCGCGATTCGAGCGACAACCGGACCGGTCGTTGAGCGGCCCGGCGACTTGGCCGCTATTCTGACCAACCTTGAAGAAGGGGATGTCCTCTTCATTGACGAAATCCATCGACTCAACCATGTGGTTGAGGAGTTTATGTATCCGGCAATGGAGGACTTTGAACTTGACCTGGTTGTTGGCCAAGGCCCATCCGCGCGGACGGTAAAGTTGCCCTTGAAGCATTTCACCCTAGTCGGCGCCACTACTCGTGCCGGGCTCTTGACCTCACCGCTCCGGGATCGTTTTGGAGCAACGTTTCGATTGGATTTTTACCAGGTGGCCGAGTTGGAACAGATCATTCGTCGATCGGCCTCAATTCTTGAGGTCGAAATCGATGCGGGCGGAACCGTGGAAATCGCGCGTCGCGCGCGGGGAACGCCTCGGATTGCCAATCGCTTACTCCGACGGGTCCGTGATTATGCCCAAGTGAAGAAAGAGCCTGTTGTGACTCAAGAAGTGGCCCATGTCGCCCTCACGCTGGTTGAAGTGGATGAGGCCGGGTTTG
Organism: Binatia bacterium; assembly: GCA_963664395.2. GTDB lineage: Bacteria > Desulfobacterota > Binatia > Bin18 > Bin18 > Bin18. The sequence continues at coordinate 3,844,395 of OY761159.2, forward strand.
ACAAAATGGACCTGGCGATTCTGCGGACGATTATCGAGAAATTCAATGGTGGACCGGTCGGTGTCGAGACCATAGCCGCGGCCATTGGCGAAGAGAAGAACACAATTGAAGATGTCTACGAGCCGTATCTTTTGCAAGAGGGTTTTTTGCAGCGCACGCCACGGGGACGTTTGGCCACCCTCAAAGCATACCAACATTTGCACATTGACCGACCTGGTAAAAAAGAGCGGGGCGATTTGTTCTAACGAAAGCGTCCAAAACGAACGATGGTGGAACGTGACAGAACATTTTGGCTCGGGCACCGTGGGGGTCTCTCGATTCAAGGCGAGCGGGTCGCATTCCACTTCCCCTTCACGACCGGTCTGATTGTGAGTATTGATATATCCCTGTTTTTCTTGCTGCCGAGACGATAAGAGCGAGAGAGTATGGAAGCCTCAGTCCACGAGAGTCGTTCACACGAGAGTCGCTCACACGAGAGTCGCTCACACGAGAGTCGTTCAGGGGAGCACAAACGCCGCCAGCTCCGAGAAATATTTGTCATCCTCGCCGCTGCCCTCGGCGTTTTCTTGTTTGCCTTTCTCCAAAGTCGGTCTCCACAATTAAGCGATAGCGAAAGCCTGGCCAGCAATATCATTTTCATTCTGCTGATCAATCTCAATATCATTCTGCTTGTTTTGCTCGTTTTTCTTGTTTGTCGGAACCTGCTGAAGCTGTTCTACGAGCGACGAGGGAAGCTCCCCGGTGCCCACCTCCGTTCTCGGCTCGTTCTCGCTTTTTTAGGAATTTCCCTTTTCCCGGCGGTACTCCTGTTTTTTATCGGTATCGGCTTTATGACGAAGTCGATCGAGAATTGGTTCTCTTTACGTGTTGAGCACTCGTTAAGTAGTTCGCTTGAGGTCGTTGATGGTGTCTATACGCGTCTTGCTGATGAGGCGCTCACGCACGCACGGGCAATCGCCCAGACGATTATCTCCCAAGATTTCCTTGAGCCGACGCGCTACGAGAGTCTGCAAGCCCGTATGAGTATCGAGCAGCACGAACGTGGCTTGGCTCAGCTCGTTGTGTATTCTCCTGCTCTCACCCTTTTGGCCAACGCGCCGGAGACAAGTGGGGCGCTGACGGCTCCCCAGCTCACCGAGGCCCTCTTGGAACGTGTCCGGTCTGAGACCCAAGAGGTTCAGCAAATCGTGACCATGGAGCAGGCAGAGCTGGTGTACGGAGGTGTACCGGTCATCGTTGGAGAACACCGTGTTGGTATTGTCGTGGCCGGCACTCAGGTTCCCGTGGACGTGGTCAGACAAGGCTTGCAGGTGGTTGAGGCGTTGAGGGAGTATCGCCAACTCAAAATTTTGAAACAGCCAATTAAAAACAATTATGTGATTACGATGTTCCTGGTCACCCTCGTCGTCATCTTCTCGGCGATCTGGGTCGGCGTGTATGTCGCGAAAAAAATTACTGTTCCGCTCCAACAATTATCGGCTGCGACGCGGGAGGTTGCGCGGGGCCACTGGGCGCACCGGATTGAGGGAGAAGGGGAGGACGAAATAGGCACGCTCGTCTCCGCGTTCAATCGGATGACCGTCGAACTCCAGCAGAGTCACCAAGAACTTGAGGCCCGACGGCGCTATATGGAGATTCTGCTCGGGAATATCAATGCTGGCGTGGTCTCGTTTGATCGGGACGGGCGGCTCTCCACCCTGAACCGGGCGGCAGAGCAGTTGCTTCATTTGCGTGCAGACAACGTGATTGGCCAGGACTATCGTGTCATCTTCTCCTCAAACGAGTTCCAAGAAGTGCAGCGCATCGTGCGCGAGCTCCTTCCGGTGCAATACGGCAATGGTAACGACGACAGCCACGAACAGCAGGGCCAGCTCCGTTTGGATCACCATGGACAAGTCCATTCCCTCTTGATAACAGGAACCCCTTTGCCTGATGACCGGGATAATGCGCTCGGTGTGCTGTGCTTTTTTGAGGATGTGACTCAGATCGTCCAAGTCGAACGCCTGGAAGCCTGGCGAGAGGTAGCCCGTCGGATTGCGCATGAAATTAAAAATCCGCTCACGCCCATTCAGCTTGCCGCTCAGCGTCTACACCGCCGCTTTGCTCCCCAGATTACAGACGGGAGCGGGGTGTTTGACGAGTGCGTGCAGAGCATTGTGCATGAAGTCGATGCTATTAAAAAACTCGTCAACGAATTTTCCACCTTCGCTCGTCTGCCGGCCGGAGAGCATAGTCCGCATGACGTGAATGCGTTGGCGCAAGAGACGCTTGTCCTGCTCGCTGAAGCCTACCGTGATTTGGATTTCGTCTTTACGCCGGATCGTTCGTTGCCGGTGTTCGAGCTTGATCGCGAGGGTATGCGTCGTGTCATTCGCAATCTGTTAGACAATGCAGTCGTAGCGTGTCGGGAAGGCGCGAATGGGACTCCGGGACGTATCGAAATCACGACTCGATATTTGCGCCCGCTTGGCATTGTACGCATCGAAGTCGCCGATAATGGCTGTGGGATCCCGCCCGAAGTAAAGGGACGATTGTTCGAGCCGTATTTTTCAACCAAAAGGGACGGGACCGGATTAGGGCTGGCGATTGTTGCAACCGTGGTGGCTGATCATCAAGCCTTTATCCGGGTGCGGGACAATGCGCCACGCGGCAGCCGGTTTGTGATTGAAATGCCGGTGCGCAGAAGTGCGCGTCAGACAAATCTGAGGCGTGAGAGACCCTCGTCGCCATCAATTGAAAACGTAGCGTGAGGAAGGGGAGGGACGCCTAATGGAAGAGCTGATTCTCATTGTAGATGACGAAGAACAAATCCGGACGACGTTACGCGGGATTTTACAAGATGAAGGGTTCCGTACGCTCGAAGCGGACTCGGGTGAGGGCGTGGTAAACTTAGTCGCCACGTGGCATCCGCGTCTCGTGCTCCTCGACATCTGGATGCCACACATTGACGGGATCGCCCTCCTTGAACAGCTTCAGTCTCAAAACCCCGACTTGCCTATTATTGTGATTTCCGGCCATGGAACGATCGAAACAGCAGTCCGTGCCACAAAACTAGGAGCGGCCGATTTCCTTGAAAAACCCTTCTCGCTGGAAACCTTACTCCGTTCGGTCCATCGTGCCCTGGGAAAAGAGCCGGGCCACACCACCTCTGCACAGATAGCCGCCGCTACGGCTGATGCTGACTTCCCTGCGGTGCACGCTACGCGAAAAATCCCGGCTCGGACCATTCGTCAGAGTGTTGTCGTGCATGGCCGGGGGCTCCACTCGGGGGTCCGCACGGGAATTATTTTCCATCCCTTATCGCCGGGTAGCGGCATTGTTTTTGGCACGTTGTCCTCAGACATTATGATTCCGGCCACCGTCGAGTATGTCCAATCGACCGGCTACGCAACCAGCCTGTATCGAGCGGGTACGGGGGTGAAAACGGTTGAACATCTGCTCTCGGCCTTGCATGGCTATGGCATCACTAACCTCCTCATTAAAATGCAAGGAGAGGTTCCCATTCTCGATGGCTCGGCGCTGGAATTTTGTCAATTGCTCGAGAGTGCTGGCATTGTTGAACAAGACGAAGAGGTGGAAGCCTTGAGTGTGGACCGGACGTATCAGGTCGGCGACCACAGTGCCGGGAAGTTCCTCCGCATTGAGCCCTCAGAGCAGCTTGAGATATCCTACTGCTTAGAATATCCGGAGCCAGTTGGGAGACAGGAGTTCCACTACGTCCATGGTGATGCTGACCGCTACCGTGAGACTATCGCGCCGGCGCGTACATTTGGCTTTCTCAAGGAGATTGAGGCACTTGAAGAGATGGGCCTTGCCAATGGGGGTCGGCTGAATAACTGCCTCGTGATAGGCGAGCAAGGCATCATCAATCCGCCCCTCCGCTTTGATGATGAGCTTGTCCGTCACAAGATTCTTGATTTGCTCGGCGATCTCTATTTATTAGGCCAGCCCATCCGCGGCAAAGTGACTGCCTACCGGACAGGACATGGGGACAACGTCGCTTTGCTGCGGGCAATTCGAGAGGAGCAGACGCCGCGCGTGCCAGAGCCTCCGTCAAGGGTACCCTCGGCTCTCCAGTGACCCCTTACGGTGTCACCCGCTCTAACATTCTGGGAAATGGAATTGATTCTCGGACGTGATGCAGACCGCACAGCCAGGTGACCAGCCGCTCAATACCCATGCCGAAACCTGCATGGGGAACGGAGCCGTAGCGTCTCAGGTCAAGATACCAAGAGAAGGCTTCTGCGGGCAGGTCATGCGCCTCTATCTTCCCTTGTAGGACGGAGAGGTCGTCTTCACGTTGTCCGCCCCCTATGATCTCGCCATAGCCCTCTGGCGCTAAGACGTCCATGCATAAGGCAACTCTAGCATCATGAGGGTCGGTCTTCATATAAAAGGCTTTGTTTTCTGTCGGGTAGCGATGGATCATAACCGGACGGTCAAATTGTTCGGATAAGATGGTCTCGTCATCGCCGCCAAAGTCATCCCCCCACTGAATGTCAACGCCTTTCGCTTGCAGGCGTTCGACAGCCTCGCTGTAGCTAATACGTGGAAACGGCTTCTTCACCTGAACGAGTTTGGCCGTATCACGCTCAAGTGCTTGGAGTTCAGCTTGTCGGTTGGCCAGGACGCGCTGGACAACGGCCTCCAGAAAATCTTCGGCGAGATCCATGTCGTCATTCAAGTCGCAGTAGGCAACTTCGGGCTCAATCATCCAGAACTCGGTCAGATGGCGACGCGTTTTGGATTTCTCGGCACGAAAGGTAGGACCACAGCAGTAGACTTTGCCAAACGCCATGGCGCCGGCTTCCATATAAAGCTGGCCGCTTTGGGTGAGATAGACGGTGTCATCGAAATATTCGACCGGAAAAAGTGTGGTTGTCCCTTCACAGGCGGCGGGCGTGAAGATCGGGGCATCGAGGAGGGTAAAGCCATGAGCATCGAAGTAGTCTCGACAAGCCTTTATGACTTCACTGCGAATACGAAGCAAGGCATGCTGGCGTGAGGAGCGAAGCCACAGGTGGCGGTGGTCGAGCAGAAAGGCAATACCGTGTTCTTTGGGGGTAATGGGATAGTCGTGGGCCTGCTGAGTGACTTTTAAGTCGGTCACGCCGAGTTCAAATCCAATGGGTGAGCGGGGATCAGCCCGGACCGTGCCCTGTACGACAACGGACGATTCCTGTGTAAGGTCATGCCCTAAGGCAAATGTCTCAGCAGAGAGGTCACCCTTGAATACCACACACGGGATCGTGCCGGTGCCGTCGCGGACTTGAAGAAAATGCAATTTTCCGCTGGATCGCTTGTTATACAGCCAGCCTCGGAGCTCGACCTCTTGCCCTTCGTATGGCGCGATATCCCTTACATAAACCCACTCAGGCATAGGCATTCCCTTCCTGGATTGTCGGATGCTACTCGGAGGAGCACTATAGCATAAAGGAAAAGGAAGACATGCGGCCGAGTCGGATAGTCGTATATGCCTCTCTGTTGCTCTTCCTGCTCACGACAGGTGGAGCACCGACACACGTGTGGTCGTCGGAGTGCATCTCTTCGTGGGACTATCTCCGCTGTCAGTTGCATATTGTTCAAATAGAGCGGGTTGCACGGCGTCTGCTTGAAGCGGTTCCTCAGCCGCCTCCTGTCCAGTTTATACTGGCCGTCGGCGAGCCGACGATTAACGCTGGAGCAACCTTTGGCAAAGTCATACTCTCCTCTGGAATGATGGAATTCCTTCGCTCGGACGATGAACTGGCGATGATTCTGGGACACGAACTGGCGCATATTACCCAGGGACACGTTGCCCGAGGAGCGACGAACAACGTCCTGTTGGATATCGGAAATGCCTTAGCCAGCGCTGTTCTCCCTGGATCGGGTGTGTTGGTCGATATGGTTGGCCAGCTTTTTCTGAATCATTTTAATCAAGATCAGGAGATGGAAGCTGACCGGGTAGGGCTCCAGTATGCGGCTGATGCCGGCTATGATCCACGAGCGGGTGAGGCGGTGATGCGCCGCCTGGCCGAAGAGGTTCCTCAGAGTGCGACTGCGGGGTTTTTCTCTTCTCATCCGTCTTCCGTAGAACGGGCGAGCGCACTGAAGAAGAGGGCGGGCCGGCTGACCAGGCGAGCGGACGGCGTGCGGCGAACGAAGAGCGTGACCCGGTTTGGCCGGGATGAAGCGGCGTGTCGCCGGGCAAAGCCATATTTTTACCGTGCTCGGGAGAGTCTGAATTTAACCTGGAAAGCCGCGCTCTATCGTCGAGGCTTAGGCCAGTGCCCGGAGAGTCCACGCGCCCATTTTGAACTGGCCGAGACCTATATCCAGCTGGGCCAGGATCGGCGGGCTGCTGCGGAACTGCGCGCGGTGCTGCGCTATGACTCGGGGTATCCGCGCGCCCAACGTCGGCTGCGTGAAGTTGAGGGCCGTCTCGCGTCGGGAAAAAGTCGAAAATAAGCGGGCAAACGCCCGGCGACCTCGTCCTGTGAGTGCTATTGTTCCGGTTGAGCGTGCGTCCGAGCCAGGAGGACCTCTTGCACCATAGAAGACAATGATTGAGGTGGCTTTTCTGGCGTCTGCGAGGGTTTTGCGGTTGGAGCGACGAGGAGGCGAAAGAGGCTGGACTCGCGCTGGAAGAATCCCTCAGTGTGGTAGGATTCCCGAAAGTGGAAGTAGGTATAGTCCAAATGGTGGCAGATTTCATGCAACAAGGTCCGGAGAAAGGTTCGAAACGCAACCGTTTGTTTTCGTTTTGCCGTTCGCATCCAAACTTGGATCGAATCATTTTTACTGCCACCGCTGTATTGCGTATAGAGCCCGTGGAGTTCTCCCTGTCGGTTTGACGGACGAGTCCCGTGTACGCGGACCTGGACCGTGCGGACATTCAGCCGCCAGCAGATGTGATTGACAATTGTTTGGGAGAGCGCTGCGACGCGTGCTTGTTCTTCTGCCACGAGAGCTGCAGGTAATGCCTTTACCGCCGCTCGAAGTTGCGACGTGAGGTCAAGTTCAATCGTTGTGACCGCAGTGCTACGGTCAAAGATCCGCTGCTGAAAAGGAGTAAGTTTTGCACGCCAGTGTTGCCGCATTGCACCCTCCTGTACACCCCAACTTATTGTGACCTGAAAGGAGCTGGACGGCAAGAGAGGGGGAGGGGTAGAAATCCTTTTCTTTTGTCTGAAAATTACATAGACTGCGAGTGGCAAGCTTTTGGAAAAAGGACAAGACGATACGGGTATGTCGAACAGCTGCGCTCTGGGTCCCTCTCTTCACCGGGGCGGTATTCCTCTATCTCAGCGTGGAGGTGTGGGCTGATGCATTTGTTCGCTTTTTTGCAAACCAAAAAGTCGGACAAGAGATTACTGTCACAGGCGGTTTCCGACGTTTCCCTGATCGGGACAAACGACGGTATTTTATACGAGATACCCAGACTGGTGATGTCGAGTATGTGGAATACTATGGGATGACGATGCTCCCGACACTGGTTGTAGGCAATGGTGCCGTTTCCATGAAGGCAAGTATCATGGACAGGATGCTGCTGTTCTACTCGGACCGGGATATTGTGAAAGATATCCCCCTCAAGGGTGAGTCCTACTGGTTTACCGGGACGTTGATCGGCTACCAGTATGGGACTATGGGGATCACGCGGGGAATGGGCATTGGTGGAGACCCGTATATTTTGCTCAGGAGTGTCTCGGCCAACCCCCCGGATCATCTCCCTTCGCCACCGCAAAAGAAAGAAAAAGAAGACTCTCCCCCAACTAAAAAATAGAAAGGGCGCTGCCGGTTTGAAACCGTGGTTTCCCTCTTCTCGAAGTCCCCTTCATTGCGTACTCGTTCTGTCGTCATGATGGACGGTAGGCCGGGCAAAGATAGAGCTCGGCTCAGAGTCTGGGGGACGTGGCCAACTTTCACTCCTCCCCTCAGTCTCAGTACGCGTCTAATCAGCACGGCCCCACTATACGTTGCTGGTATATGAAAGTAAGCGTCCAGAGTCATCCGAGACTCACCGGAACCTGGATGCCAGCGAGTAATTTTTTTACAGCTATGGACATGAGAGCCCGCTAGCGGAGGCGAAGGACACGAGCGGTATGAGTTGGGAGGCGTGGTTTACGCTTGGTTATGACTGGGCTGGGCATCGTGGGGGACAGCGGATTAGTGGGAAAATTGGAGACATTGTGCTCCATGCTGGCGATACCCTGCTGCTTGAGACGGCGTCTAGATTTGCCCGCGCGTACCGGAATTCTCCGGATTTCTACCTCGTGTCAGAAATACATGACAGTGCGCCGCCACGCTACGAGAAAGCTGTTCCGGCCCTGATTGTCCTCATCATTCTGGTCGCAGCCGTGACCTTTGGCCTCTTGCCCATGGTCACGGCTGCGCTGCTGGCTGCATGGACGCTTGTTCTCCTGGGCTGCCTCTCTATTGGTGAAACGCGCGGCGTTGTGGATATGTCTGTCCTCATCCTTATTGCCGCAGCGTTTGGGGTAGGGAAGGCACTGGAGAAAACCGGAGCGGCAGAAATCCTTGCCTCAACCCTTGTTGATATCGGTACCGGCTTAGGTCCTATTGGGGTGCTGGCTGCGGTATACCTCGCCACCGCGGCCTTCTCGGAAGTCATCTCAAATGCGGCTGCTGTGGCTCTCGTCTTTCCCATAGCAGGTGAGGCCGCACTCCAGTTCGGGGTCGATGCCAGACCGTTTGCGATTGCCGTGATCGCCGCCGCGTCGTCGAGCTTTGCTTCCCCACTTGGGTATCAAACCAACCTCATGGTCTATGGAGCGGGTGGGTACCGTTTTCTGGATTTTGTGAAGATCGGTATTCCGCTCAAGATCCTCCTTTTTATGGTGTCTATGATTTGCATTCCGTACGCGTGGCCCTTTTAATGTGCAACGCAACCATTCTTGAATCGGTCACCTGGGCTTGATAATGAGGACTCTACGGGTCTACATTTACACAGGTCTCATCGTATCCGATGTATTTACGCCACAAAGGCACCCAGAGGGTCAGTGAGAGCAGAGAGCAACAGCACATCCGACGCTGAGGAGGATACTGCGTGGGCGAACAAAACACTCCCGACATTCACACCCGTATTACTGAGCGACTCAAGCAGATTCAATATCCAGGCTCACAGCGGGATATTGTGACGTTGGGACTTGTTGGAAAGGTCCAAGTCCAGGCGGAGAGTGTTGTGATGCACATTCGGGCAAGCAGTATCAAAGAAGAGGTACTCCGACACCTGCGCGGACGCATAACGCAGGAGTTGACTACCTTGCCTGAGATCGCGCACGTTCATATACACGCTTTCTCCGCTCAAACCGGGCAACCAAGCCAAGCTGGTCAAGCTGGTCAAGCTGGCAACCAAGCCGTGCGAGAGCGGGCGGATATTCCCGGTGTTCGGCGCATTCTTGCTGTGGCCAGTGGCAAAGGTGGGGTCGGGAAATCCACGGTTGCTGTCAACCTGGCCCTGGCGTTGGGATCGTTAGGACATAAAGTTGGGCTGCTTGATGCCGACATCTATGGGCCGAGTGTGCCCCTTATGATGGGGACCGAAGCCACACCACGTGCCGGGCAGGATAAAAAGATTTATCCAGTTGAAAAGTATGGGGTGAGTCTCATTTCGATGGGCCTTTTTCTCGATGACCAATCACCGGTGATCTGGCGCGGCCCAATCGTTATGAGTATTGTCCGCCAATTCCTGCGCGACGTGATCTGGAATGACTTGGATTATCTCCTTGTAGATCTCCCGCCGGGCACAGGGGATATTGCCTTAACGCTAGCGCAGGAGGTTCCGCTGCATGGTGGGGTTGTTGTCACGACGCCACAAGACGTGGCGTTGCTTGATGTCCAGCGTGGGATCGGCATGTTCAAACAAGTCAATGTTCCCATTCTCGGAGTAATCGAGAATATGAGTTTTTACGAGTGCCCGGTCTGCCACGAAAAAGAAGAGGTTTTTGGCCATGGCGGAGCGCGGAAGACGGGACTAAAAGTGCTGGGCGAGGTGCCTCTTGTTGAAGAGATACGGGCGGGCGGAGATAGTGGCAAACCACTGCTCCTTACAGACCCTGAACACCCTGTTTCCCTAGAGTTTTTTGGGATTGCCCGGCAGGTCGCAGAAGCAGAAGAAATGCAGTTGCGCCAGGCGATACACTAGACGTGCCCCTGAGGATTACGTAAGGATACCGGCTATGCCTACCCCCCTTCTCCTGACACCGATTCCGGAAGACGAAATTCTGCGTGTTCTGTGGGACGATGACGCTATGAGTGATTATCCCTTTGCCTATCTGCGGGGCTGGTGTCCGTGTGCGGTCTGCCAAGGTCATGGCGGTGAACGTCGCTTTGTTGAGGTTGAAAAACCACAGCTGGTGAGTATCAGTATGGTCGGCAATTATGCGCTCAACCCCACCTGGGACGATGGCCACGAAACCGGTATTTATACGTTCGAATATTTACGGAGTTTGGGCGAAAACTTAGACGGTCAGGATACTGCGGAGGGGACACAGTAAAGGTTCACTTATGTCAACACCGCCAACACCCCAGGAATTATTAGAAGCCCTTAAGCAGGTCAAATATCCTGGCTTTAGCCGAGATATTGTCGCCTTTGGTGTGGTTAAGGACATCGCCGTCGGTGGAGCCGCCGTCACAGTGGAACTCGCACCTTCTACTGGTAACGCTGAGGTCATCGAAAATATTCGGCGGGGGGTGATTGAAGCGCTGCGCCCGCTTGTGCAACTTCCCGTGGAGATTTCTATCCAGCAGCCGGCGGCGCCAAAATCGGTGTCCAATGCCAAGCCTGAAATTCCGGGCGTGCGGCACGTGATCGCGGTGGCCAGTGGAAAAGGCGGAGTTGGTAAATCAACGGTCTCTGTGAACCTTGCAACCGCGCTTGCCCAAATAGGTCAACGAGTTGGAGTAATGGATGCCGACGTCTATGGGCCGAGTATCCCGCTGATGTTGGGGATTAGCGATAAACCCAAGAGTACCGAAGATAAGCGGCTGATCCCAGTCACAAAATATGACATGCGGGTCATGTCTATGGGGTTTCTTGTACCAGACGGCCATGCCGTTATCTGGCGTGGGCCAATGATTGATAAGCTGCTGACTGAGTTCATCACAAAAGTAGAATGGGGAGAATTAGATGTGCTCGTCGTTGACCTCCCTCCGGGAACCGGTGATGCTCAGCTCACTATCATGCAAAAGGTACCCCTCGCTGGTGGTGTGATTGTGACAACGCCGCAGGACGTTGCTTTGCTTGATGTGCGTCGAGGCATCAAGATGTTTGAGGAAGTCGGAGTCCCGGTCTTAGGCGTTGTCGAAAATATGAGTTATCTGGTATGCCGTTCCTGTGGGCATAAGGCGCATGTTTTTGATCATGGCGGCGGTGCGAAGATTGCCGAGCAGTTTAACCTGCCGCTCCTTGGTGAGATTCCTTTAGTACGCGATATTGTGGCTGGCGGGGACGCTGGAACGCCGCTTGTTATAGCCCAACCAGACCACCCGCAGAGTCAGACTTTTCTTGAGATTGCACAGCAGGTCCTGAAGCAGATCGAAACACCGTCTGTCCACCCCGGGACTCTACAATAGATCAACGTCCGTTCATTATATGGCAAAGTTATACGTCTCGTTTGAAAACGGAAATCCTGAACAGGTCATTGAATTTGATCCCTCCCAAGCGCCTTTTCATCATGACGGAGAGCCGGGTTCCATACTCGATATCCTGCTCGGACATGGCATTGAGCTCGAACACGCGTGTGGCGGCAACTGTGCCTGCACAACCTGCCATGTGATTGTAACGCAGGGTATGGCGCATTTGACTGAGAACGAAGAGGAAGAAGACGACCTGCTCGACAAGGCACCTGGTTTGCGATTGACGTCGCGGCTTGGCTGCCAGGCGGTTATGGATGCAGGTGAAGTGAAGATTCGTATTCCGCGCTATACCATTAACCAACAGGTATAATCGAGAGCAGTGGCGCGCATGTCTTCCTCGCCGACCTTTGAAGCAACCATTGAGCGGATTATTGAACGAACCCCAGATACCCGCTCCTTTTTTCTCCGTGTTGCGAATGGCCGGAATCTACCGTTTCTTCCGGGCCAATTCCTCTCGTTTCTGCTCCCGATTGGTGGAGAGACGATAACCCGCGCATACACGATTGCTTCATTGCCTGAAGAAGAGGAATATCTTGAGATTTGTTTGAATCAGGTTGTTGACGGTCCTGGTTCCTCATACCTCTTTAGCCTGAAAGAAGCTGATGTCCTTCGCTTCACCGGCCCGTGGGGGACTTTTGTCCTTGGCCAACCAATGGACACTGAATATATTTTTATTGCCGACCGAGTTGGTGTCGTGCCTTTTCGTTCTATGATTGCACGTCTACTGACTGCCAGCGGGAATAGTACCACCCAGTTGCTGTATGGTGCGCCACACGCAAGAGACTTGCTTTATACTCCTGAGTGGCAAGGGTGGGAACGCCGGTGCGCTCATTTTTCCTTCCGACCACTGATCAATGAGGGCGAGCCAGAGGGATATTCAATAGAAAATACACTTTTGCCTTATATCGAACAGAATTTTGTTAAAGAGGTCAGCCCTCGTAACCGGCAATTTTATATCTGCGGGCTAGGGAGGCCGATTCTGTTATTGAAAGACCTCCTCCGTGGAGCTGGCTATGAGCGCCGGGCTGTGAAATATGAGAAATGGTAGAGCTATGTTATGTTGAACAACTTCTTCAGAGAAGAGCCCGTATCATGTTCTTCTCATAGCGGTACGGTTGACAAGTTGGATTTGAGAACTCTATCATCGAAATAACTAATGAACTAGGGATTTTCTGCCTGAATACAGCTTTCTGTTTATGAGGAGGACATCGCGATGGCATACACAGAGAAAGTGATAGCGCATTTTGAGCAGCCGCGGAACGTGGGAAGTTTTGGGGCGGGGGAAGGGAATGTGGGGACGGGCGTAGTGGGGGCGCCGGAGTGTGGGGACGTGATGAAGTTGCAGTTGAAGATCAATCCGGAGACGGAAGTGATCGAAGATGCGAAGTTCAAGACCTTTGGGTGTGGGTCGGCGATTGCGTCGTCGAGTTATGTGACGGAGTTAGTGAAGGGGAAGACGGTGGCGGAGGCGTTTGAGATCAAGAACACGGAGATCGTGGCGGAGCTATCGCTGCCGCCGGTGAAGATACATTGTTCGGTGTTAGCGGAGGATGCGATCAAGGCGGCGGTAGCGGACTGGCGGGAGCGGGGGGCGTCCAACGTCTCCATCTCGAAGAACGCCGCTTAGGATACCGAGCTCAACGCATTCAGTATGGATACGGGGAAGATATGGAAAACAACGCCACGCAAGTAACGGCCACACGGCTACAGGGCGGAGAGGAAGCCTTGCTGGGTGATGCGGCTGTTCTGACCCAATTGGATAAAGCCATTGGTTGGGCCCGGAAGTATTCGATTTTTCCTTACCCATTCGCAACGGCGTGCTGTGCCATGGAGTATATGTCGCTGTCGATGACGCCGTATGATATCGATCGTTTTGGTGCATTACTGCCCCGTTTTAGTCCCAGACAAGCCGATTTGCTGATGGTGATTGGAACGGTGACATGCCGTCAGGCCCCTATCCTGAAACGCGTATACGAGCAAATGACAGAGCCGAATTGGGTGATGGCTTTTGGGGCCTGTGCCTCAACCGGTGGGTTTTATGATAACTACACCACAGTCGCGGGCATTGACCGTATTGTCCCTGTTGATGTGTATGTACCTGGCTGTCCACCCCGTCCTGAGAATGTTTTAGACGCCCTTATGGCTTTGCAACGTAAAATTCAAAGCCATAAGCAGAAATTCCGTGGAGTTGAACTGTAGAGATCATGTAACGAACGTAATTGGACCTCGACAGAGACACTGAAAAGTGAGGCTATGGGTATTGGAGCATCCTCAAGATCAACTGAGCGCAGCTCTCTGATGAATATCGGACGGCGGGTAGACTACGCTGTTCGTGCGCTGACGTATCTTGCCGCCCAGCCTCAGGACAGGGTTATCCCCAGGCGAGAGATCCAGACAAAACAAGATATCCCCGCGCATTTCCTGTCTAAGATTATGAAACAGCTTGCGAGTGGAGGATTGGTTGAGTCCCATATGGGGGCCCGTGGCGGGTTTACGCTCAAGAAGCCTGCGTCTGATATCAGCTTGCGAGCGGTGTATGAGTGTTTAGAAGGGCCCCTGCTGCTGATGGAATGTCTCGACGAAGACGGGAATGCCTGCTGCTATCATCCGGTGTGTAACCAGATCTCCGTATGGGGGGAGGCGCAACGATTGCTGGGATCGTATTTGGCTGATGTCTCCATCGGACAAATCGCAAATAAGATTGGGTTGCGAGAGGAGCTTGCCCATCGCGAGCAGGGAGAGTATACAGAATCTGCTCGTCATCACATTGCTGAGCCGCCGCTCTGAAGGTGGAACACTCTCCACTGGAAGAATGGAAACCTAAGAGAGCCCCATTGAACCGAAGGAGCTTTTACGGTGCTGTTTAATCTCGGGAACGTCCTTGTTTTTTCCATCCTTGCAATTGCGTTCTGTGCCGTGCATCTCGCGCTGGGAAAGCTTTTGCGCCCGCACAATCCAGAAGCGAAGAAGCTGACCACGTATGAGTGTGGAGAGCCGCCTACCGGTAGTGCATGGATTAATTTTAATATTCGTTTCTATCTGATCGCCCTCGTGTTTGTGATCTTTGAAATTGAGGTTGTCTTTATTTTCCCAGTTGCCGTAGCTTTTCGTGACTGGCTGCTCAAGGGGCAAGGGCTCTTTGCGCTCACTGAGATATTGATCTTTCTGGGTATTCTTGTTGTTGGACTGGTCTATGTCTGGGCCAAGCGTGATCTCGAATGGCTCAAGCGACTGCAACCAACCGCAGCCGAAGCTGAGACAGCAGTGGAAGAGTCCGAATTACCGAAGGCAGCCTGAGGAGAAAGTATGTCACTGATCAATAGCATTCCAGAGATGGTGGTCACAACCAAGCTTGATGAGGTCCTCAATTGGACGCGTAAATCATCCGTATGGTACATGCTATTCGGCCTTGCGTGTTGTGCTATTGAGCTCATGCAAACCGGTGGCCCACGGGCGGATTTGGATCGTTTCGGGGCGGCTCCACGGGCCACCCCGCGCCAGTCTGACATGATGATTATTGCCGGGACGCTCACATTGAAGATGGCACTCCGGACTAAAGTCCTCTATGATCAAATGCCTGACCCCAAATATGTGATTTCCATGGGGAGTTGTTCAAATTGTGGTGGGCTGTTTCAGTTAGCGTACTCAGTCTGTGATGGCGTCGATAAAGTGATTCCCGTTGACGTCTATGTTCCTGGATGTCCGCCCCGTCCCGAAGCCCTGACAGAGGGTCTGCTCAAACTCCAAGAAAAGATGATGCAGGAGCGATGGCTGGTGAAGGGCTCTTCTGCGCAAGCTGCGGCATAAAAGAGCTTGTAGACAAGCGACACAACAGGAAGAGCACGGCATTGTGTGTGAGCTATGAGTCCCACAGAGATACACCGGAAATTACAAGACCAGCATAACGACGCAATTGAATCCTTTGATGCTGACGCCCTTGATCCTTTCGTGCTTGTCAAGCCAGACCCTATCGTTGAGGTTTGTCAATTTCTTCACGACGATCCAGATTTGGCCTTCGACTGTTTGACTAATATGTCTGGGGTTGACTTCTTAAAAGAGAGACATATTCAAGTTGTCCTCCATCTCTACTCCTATACTCATCGACATATGATAGTGGTCAAGGTCAATGTTTCGCGCGAAGAGCCCAGCATGCCTTCTGTGGAAACGGTCTGGAAGGCAGCCAATTGGCTGGAACGCGAGATCTATGACTTGCTTGGTGTCATTTTTACCGGACACTCGGACTTGAGACGTTTGTTAATGCCGGAAGACTGGATTGGGCATCCGCTCCGCAAGGATTTTGTCGAGCCCGAAGAGTACCATGGAATCAGCACGCGTCGAGAGAGCTTGCTGAAATAAGTACACGCCCGTGTTCCACCCCACCCTCGTCTTTTCTATAGCCCCTTTTATTCAAACCCAAAGCGGGAGAAGCGTATGAGCCTGGCAGGGTATGAGTTCGAAGTCCAACGTGACGATGGTTTAGCAACGGAAGAAATGACTCTGAATATGGGCCCCCAACATCCGAGTACGCATGGTGTGTTGCGTTTTGTGGTCAAGGCTGATGGTGAAATCATGCGTACGGCGCTCCCCGATGTTGGCTACCTGCATCGCTCCATAGAAAAGATATCCGAGAAGGTCGGCTATCACGGCTTCATGCCCTATACGGATCGAGTCGACTATGTATCGGCCATGCAGTGTAACCAAGGCTGGGCCATGGTCTGCGAGCGGGCTGCTGGGATTGAAGTTCCTCGGCGGGGGGAGTTTTGCAGAGTGATCGCTTGCGAGTTGGGCCGGATCGCCAGTCACCTGCTCTCGGTTGGTACCATGGTTATGGATATCGGTGGGATGACACCATTTACGCACGCGCTTCGGGAGCGGGAGAAGGTTAACAACCTGCTTGAAGATCTGTGCGGGGCGCGTTTGACCTTCAACTATATGCGCATTGGTGGCGTAGCCTGGGATTTGCCACCAGACTACGAAGAACAAGTGACTGCATTCCTGGATCAATTTGAATCCTTCATCGCCGAATACAATGACCTGATCTCCTACAATAAGATCTATATCGAACGCTTAGCCAATGTTGCTGCGGTCAGTAAAGAAGAGGCGATTAACTACAACTTGGTTGGACCAAATCTGCGTGGCTGCGGTTTTCAGTATGATGTGCGCCGGGATGAGCCATATTCGATTTACCCAGAGTTAGACTTTGATGTACCAGTTGGGACTGGAGAATTCGGCACCCTTGGCGATTGCTTTGACCGCTACATGGTGCGGATTAAAGAGCTAAAAGAATCGTGTAAAATGGTCCGCCAATGCTTGAATATGATTCCTGAAGGGCCGGTCTTGGCGAAAGTTGCAAAGAAACTTAAACCGCCTGTTGGCGATGCTCACGTCCGTGTCGAAGCCTCTCGGGGGGATATGGGCTGGTATGTGGTCAGTGATGGGAGTGAGTTTCCCTACCGAACAAAAATTAGGACCGGGTCGTTTTCAGCGATGGGTATTGTGGAGAAGCTCAGTCGCGGCCTTATGCTTGCTGACTTGATTGCGCTGATTGCCAGTCTTGATGTGGTGGCCCCTGAAGTTGACCGTTAAAGGGAAATAGGGTACGAGTGCGGCGCTATGCAGAGCTTTATTGACGGCTTAATTGCCAGTGGAGCGTTTGGCGGGCTACCTGCGGAGGCAGTCTACCCCGCCATTATGTTTCTTTTTGCCTCCCTCGTTGTCTTCGGCTTTGTTTTACCCCTTGTGACCATCACTGTTTGGCTTGAGCGGCGGGTTTGGGCGCGCATCCAGTCGCGCGTTGGGCCAAATCGCGTTGGGCCACAAGGCGTTCTGCAAGGGCTGGCTGACGGGGTGAAAAATATCCTGAAAGAAGATGTGGTTCCTGATGCTGCAGATCGTCCGCTGTTTATGTTTGCGCCCTATCTGCTGGTCTGGGGATTTTTGGCTACATTTGTCGTTATTCCGTTCAGCAGCGCGCTCATTATTGCTGACCTCAATGTGGGTATTCTCTATATCACGGCGATCGTTGCGCTCTCCGCCGTTGGTGTCCTCATGGCGGGCTGGGCATCAAATAATAAATGGTCCCTGCTGGGCGGCATTCGATCTGCCGCCCAGGTCGTGAGTTATGAAATTCCTGCTGGGCTGGCGTTGCTACCCGTTGTGCTTCTGACTGGAACACTGAGCACGCAAGGCATTATTCAAGCGCAGGGCTGGGCCCCCTGGGACTGGTTCATGTTCCATAGCCCGTTTACGTTCATTGCCGCCTGTGCTTTCTACATTTCAGCTCTTGCGGAAACCAATCGTACGCCTTTTGACATTCCGGAGGCGGAATCGGAATTGGTGGCTGGATTTGCGACCGAGTACAGCGGTTTCCGGTTTGCTCTATTCTTTTTGGCAGAGTGGGGAAGCTTGTACGTGACGGGTGCCATCATGACCGTATTATTCTTAGGTGGATGGCAGATCCCGACCGGATGGACACATAATACGGTTGTGTTGAACATCGCGCAGTTGGCGGTCTTTTTCCTCAAGGCATATTTCTGGGTCTTCCTCGCCATGTGGATACGCGGCACACTGCCTCGTATCCGGGTGGATCAGATGATGTCGTTGTGTTGGAAGTATTTAGTGCCGCTTGGATTTGTGAATTTGATTGGCACAGCGGTGTGGA
This sequence comes from Binatia bacterium, assembly GCA_963664395.2. Classification (GTDB taxonomy): domain Bacteria; phylum Desulfobacterota; class Binatia; order Bin18; family Bin18; genus Bin18. The sequence goes on from OY761159.2 coordinate 3,862,693, forward strand.
TGGTGATATGGCCTGAGGGAAACCCGTTGGTACCGTATCTCATGGTTGTCGGTACGCTTGTTGTTGGTGTCATTTTCTTACGGCGAGTCCTGTATCATTTACGTCGGGCTAAGCCGGAACTCTATTTTAATCCAGCAATCTAAAGCAACTACTAAAGGAACTCTCCATGGCGAATGGTATTGGCCAATATCTGAAGCATGCCAAAGATGCGGTTGCCACGATTTTCGAAGGGATGAGTGTAACCATGTCCCACTTCGTGCGCAAGCCATATACTATTCAGTACCCTGACCGGATCGCGGTACGAGTCCAAGATACGCTTCCCCTGCGCTATCGAGGCATTCTTGAAGTTGACTTAGAGATTTGTACTGGCTGTTTGGCGTGCGAGCGGGCGTGTCCGATTGACTGTATTGTTATTGATGCGCCAAAAGACAAGGAGACCCGGGTGATGCTCCTGAGCCGCTTTGACATAGACATTGCCAAATGCATGTACTGTGGTCTCTGCAGTGAGGTATGTCCCACCGGCTCGATCCATCATACGACCGAGTTTGAGGGGGCGGATTACTCACTGGAGAGTATGATCCGCCGTTTCGTGAAGGACCCTATATTGGCCTATAAGGCGAAGAAAGGGGAGGAGACTGATCCTCTGATTGCCCCGGTCTTAGACCGAGGCATGGAATTCCTTGCGGAATGGGCAGAGCCTGTTGATATGAAGAAATATAAAAAAGGGCAAGAAGAGGCTGCCTCATAAGTCGCAGGTGAGGAGATATAGGAATGCCTTTGGAAGCGTTTATTTTCTATCTTCTGGCTGCCTTGACCATAGGGTCGGCGCTCATCGTAGCTCTCTCACACAACTTGGTGCACTCTGCCTTCGCTCTGTTGGGAACATTTATGGGAGTGGCTGGCTTGTACGCTATGTTAGCCGCTGACTTTGTCGCGGTTATTCAGGTCATGCTCTACATTGGCGGCATTCTTGTACTCATCCTTTTTGCGGTGATGCTGACCCATCGTATCGCTGACGTAGAGGTCTCGAATCGGACGGTCGGACGTATTCCCGCCGCGTTGCTTCTCGGTGTTGTCGGGACAGTCATGGGGGTCTGCATTGGGGAGGCTGAATGGGTACAGCATGCTGACCCTGCTGCCGAGCCTACGACGTTCGGTATTGGCCAGGCATTTCTTGGGCCGTATATCTTGCCGTTCGAGCTCGCTTCAGTCGTATTGCTCGTTGCGTTGATTGGGGCGGTTGTGGTGTCACGGAAGGAGCTGCGTGGGCCCATGGTTGACGGATGATTGCCTGGTCAAGTACAGGCGATCTCTCGACGGCCTCCCTTGATTTTTTTCCTACTCCCATTTAAGACGGGACAACCTCACTCTACGAATGATTATGGATGGACTACTGCTCGATATAGGGCTACGGCACTTTCTGTTTGTCAGTCTTATTATTTTTGTGCTTGGCCTCTATTGTGTCCTGACCAGGAAGAACGCCATTGGAATTCTTTTGGGTGTGGAGTTGATTCTGAACTCCGCAAACATTAACTATATTGCCTTTTCACACTTTTCTTCCGGCAATTACGATGGCCAGGTGTTTGCGATCTTCGTGATTATGCTGGCTGCTGCCGAAGCGGTTATTGGCCTGGCTATCGTGCTTGGGATATACCAGAACTTTTCGTCGATCGACATTGAAGCAATCGATAGCTTGCAAGGCTAGTCTATGGATCACCCGCTTCTCGTGTCCTATCTGCGCTGGATCGTCCTCTTCCCCCTTTTAGGCGCCGTTATCAATGGTATTGTCGGTGCGAAGATCCAGGAGCGTTTTGGGAAGAACGGGATCAGTATCGTTGCCTGCTCTGCTGTTGGTCTTGCCTTTCTCTTTGCGCTGTGTGCCTTCTTTCAGCTCGCCAGCGTAGAACCTGAAGAGCGCTATCTTCTCGATACGCTCCTGCGTTGGATACATATCGGCTCGCTTCAGGTCGATATTGCGTTCGCTGTTGATCCCCTGTCCAGCATGATGGTCCTGATCGTCACCGGCATTGGCGGCCTGATTCATCTGTATTCGATCGGCTATATGCATGACGACGAAGCGTACTGGCGTTTTTTCGCCTATCTCAATCTTTTTACTGCGGCAATGCTGACCCTGGTGCTAGCCGATAACCTGTTGCTGATGTTTGTGGGCTGGGAAGGCGTTGGACTGTGCTCATATGGACTGATTGGATTTTGGTATAAAGAGCATGCGAACACCACTGCTGGAAACAAAGCCTTTATTGTCAACCGGATTGGTGACGCAGGTTTTACGCTGGGTATTTTTATTATTTTCTGGAGTCTCTTTGAAGCGGGACACGGGACTACGGCGGTCTTTCGTGACCTGAGTCATCTTATTCATCATCTGGAAGGTCAGATGGTCTGGGGTGTCCCTGCGGCGACGCTAGCGGCGCTGTGTCTTTTTGTCGGGGCGACTGGGAAATCTGCCCAAATTCCGCTCTATGTCTGGTTGCCTGATGCTATGGCTGGACCGACTCCTGTGAGTGCCTTGATCCATGCGGCGACCATGGTGACTGCCGGCGTGTATATGATGGCTCGGATGCACTTTCTCTTTTCCATGTCGCCGGTTGCGCTCGGCGTGGTGGCGACGGTTGGGGCCCTCACCGCGCTGGTTGCGGCAACCATTGGCCTCGCCCAGTTTGATATTAAGAAAGTGCTCGCGTATTCAACTGTCAGTCAGCTCGGTTATATGGTACTTGGCGTCGGTGTTGGCGCGTATGGCGCCGCTGTTTTTCATCTGATGACGCATGCCTTTTTTAAAGCCTGCCTGTTTCTTGGATCGGGAAGCGTCATTCACGCCATGGGTGATGAGCAGGATATGCGCAAGATGGGCGGTCTCAGAGAGAAAATGCCGCTCACCTTTTGGACATTCTTGATCTCAACTATCGCTATTGCAGGTATCCCGCCACTGGCCGGATTTTTCTCAAAAGACGAAATTCTGTGGCTGACGTTTTCGGGTGGACATCCGCTCCTGTGGTTGATCGGATTTGCTGCTGCCGGGATGACCGCGTTCTATATGTTTCGTCAGGTCTTCATGGTGTTTTTTGGAGAGAATCGTGCGGATGAGCACACCAAAGAGCATTTGCATGAGTCTCCTCCAGTGATGACCTCCCCCTTGATTATTCTGGCCGTGGGTGCGGTCTTTGCCGGTTTTCTTGGGGTGCCCCCAGCCCTCGGCGGGAGTAATATCTTGGAACACTGGTTGGCGCCCGTCTTTGCCGCTGGTCATGGCGGCGGCCATACTGCCCATCAGGTTGAAGCGATTGAGTATGTTCTTATGGCGGCCTCCGTTGGGATTGCCGCGGTCGGTATATTCCTCGCCTATCTGATTTACTATCGGCAGTCCGTATCCGCCGACACGTTTACTACGGTCGGAGGCGGTATACCGTATCAAGCCGTGTTCAACAAATACTATATTGACGAACTCTACCATGCGACGGCCGTCCGAGGGACGCTGGCTGTCAGCTGGTTGTGTTCCGCCTTTGACCGTCATGTCATAGATTTTATCGTAAATGGCGTTGCCAAGCTAACCGGCCTAGTGGGCTGGGCGGTTGGCCGGTTCGACCACTACGTCATTGATGGGCTGGTGAACGGACTGGCCGATGTCATTTTTGGTATCGGCAATCGGTTGCGTCAAATCCAGACTGGCAACCTCAGTATTTATCTGTATGTCATTGTTGGTACGATTGCCGTCTCCCAATTCTTACCGCGTATAGGAGCAGACGTATTATTTCCTGTCGTTATTGTGTTTCTCTCCCTGGTGGTCGTGGTTGGAATAGCGCTGTGGTTCTCCACCAGACGAATCCCGTGGCGTCTGATGTTTACAAAAGAGGGAGTCTCGGAACTCCGGTGAACCAGACTTTTTATCAAGCCCATTGTGTGGATGTGCGGTAAGGAGCTGCTGTGGAGTCCTCTATTCTTACCTTAATGATTTTCTTTCCCCTGGCGGGTATGGTCACCGTCTTCTGCCTGCCGAGCCAAGCGAAAGATTTAATCAGGTGGACTGCTTTTGCCTTTACCCTGCCAGCATTCTTTTTGGGAATCTGGCTCTACCAGAACTTTGATACCACGACCACAGCGCTTCAGTTTGTGGTGAATGTCCCGTGGATTGAATCATTTAATATCCGCTACTTTGTTGGCGTCGATGGAGTCAGCATATCCATGATTTTGCTGACCGCCGTTCTGTGCCCTATCTGCATTCTTGCTTCGTGGAATATTGAGCGGGCCGAGAAGGGCTATTTCGCCTTGTTCCTGCTGTTGGATACGGCCATGACGGGTGTTTTTTGCGCCATGGACTTCTTCCTGTTTTTTATCTTCTGGGAGTTGATGCTGCTGCCGATGTATTTCCTGATTGGCATATGGGGTGGGCCGCGGCGTGAATATGCCGCCATCAAATTTTTTCTGTATACCATGTTCGGCAGTGCGCTGATGTTGGTGTGTATGCTGGTCTTCTACTTTCAGGCTGGGGCTGTCGAAGGCGTCGGCTACACTTTTGATCTGACTCAGCTCCCCGCCGTGGCGCAGCACTTTCAGGCCGAGCCGGTCTTGTTTGGCTTCTCTTTGCCAGAGATCATGTGGCTTGCGCTCTTTATTAACTTTGCCGTAAAAATCCCAGCCTTCCCCTTCCATACGTGGTTGCCTGACGCGCACGTCGAAGCGCCAACCGCGATCTCTGTCATTCTGGCGGGCGTGCTGCTGAAAATGGGAACATATGGGATTTTGCGCGTCAATTATCCCCTGCTCCCGGCAGAAACCTTCTTTTTTGCGCCGTACTTTTTGGCGGCCTTAGGCGCCTGGAACATCGTCTATGGGGCCTTCTGCGCCTTAGCCCAGTGTTTTACCGAGCCCAAGGATCTGAAAAAGCTCGTGGCCTATTCCAGTATCAGCCACATGGGGTATGTCATGTTGGGTATGGCATCGTTTACTCCACAAGGGATCAATGGTGCGGTCTTACAGATGTTCAATCACGGCACGATTACTGCCATGCTCTTCCTCATTGTCGGAGTAATCTATGATCGGGCCCACCACCGCCGCATTGACGGGTTTGGCGGCTTAGCTTCTGTCATGCCGGTCTATACCGGCGTGATGGGCCTCGCTTTCTTTGCCGCCATGGGACTCCCTGGTTTGTCGGCCTTTATTTCTGAGGTCCTGTGTCTACTCGGCGCATGGCATACGCATAAAATCCCCACCTTACTTGGCGCTCTTACCGTAATTATCACAGCGAGTTATCTACTCTGGACAATCCAACAAATGTTTCTCGGAAAACCACGTGATGAGTACGCCGAGATGCATCTTTCGGAAATCAATACGAGAGAACTGTGTATGTTAGTCCCGCTTGGGGTTATTGTTGTGGTCCTGGGATTTTATCCGCATGCCGTTCTGGACCTTATCGACGTCTCGCTCCAGGGGCTCAACGAGGTCGTGCTGTCTGCAAGTGCAAGCAGTCATGATGCAGCGGCAGTTGCTCTTCGCTAGTGTATTGAACGAGATGGAAAGAGTGCCATGAACCTCGGCAGTATTGAAAGCCTGGTATATTTCTACCCTGAAGGGACTCTCGTTCTCTCTATTCTGACGGTTTTTATTGTAGACCTCTTTGTGGAAGATAAGGAGCGGCTCGGCAACATTGCACTTGTTGGAGCCGCTCTGGCCTTAGTCTTTACTTCAGGTCTGTCCTTCTTTGGTGTCCGCTTTATCGAAGGATTGCAAGGAGCTGGGGAAGGGTGGCTGTTTCATCGCATGATTGCGCTGGACAGTTTTGCGATTTTCTTTAAGGTGATTCTTTCCTTGTCTGTGGTGGGAGCCATCTGGATGTCTCTTGGCTCAAAGGAGATCAAGGGGCCAAATCAGGGGGAATATTATGGAATTCTGTTGGCGAGCGGACTCGGCATGTTTTTTATGGCCTCGGCAACGAATCTGCTCCTGGCCTACCTTTCTTTGGAGTTCGTCAGTCTGACATCTTATGTCCTGACGGGGTATTTGACGCGAAATCGAAGATCTGGAGAAGCCGCGCTCAAATATTTAATTTACGGTGGTGTGGCATCCGGAACCATGATCTATGGCATGAGCTGGATATTTGGTTTGACCGGAAGTTTGGATTACGCGGAGATTAATGTTGCTCTGCTGCAAAATGCTCCAGATCAACTTACGCTATTTATTGCCCTTGTCCTCATGTTGGCAGGGTTCGGCTATAAGATTGCTGCCGTTCCCTTCCATATGTGGGCTCCCGATGTCTACCACGGGGCGCCCATTCCCGTGACGGCTTTTCTTTCGGTAGGCTCAAAGGCAGCTGGCTTCGCTCTCCTCATGCGATTTTTCTATCCAGCGCTCTCTCAACGTGGAGACGCCGGTATGTGGCAATTCGTCCCCGGTGTCGAGTGGCCACAGCTTATGCTTATCGTTGCTATGGTGACAATGACTCTTGGGAACTTAGCAGCCCTCAACCAGCATAATGTGAAGCGTCTCTTAGCCTATTCCAGCATCGCTCACGCCGGCTACATTCTTATGGGGTTCGTTGTTCTCAGCGACGAAGGGCTGCGGGCCATGTTGTTCTACATCATCGTCTATTATTTGATGAACCTTGGCGCGTTTATCGTCGTCATGGTTGTGGCGAATAATACTGACCGCGAAGATATCGAGGGCTTTCGTGGGCTTGCCTGGCGAGGTGGCGCCTTGCCTGCAGCAGCGATGGCAATTTTCCTCTTTTCGCTTACGGGCCTTCCTCCGTTTGCGGGCTTCATCGGAAAATTTTATCTCTTTGCCGCCGTGATCAAAGGACAATTCTATTGGCTTGCCGTGGTTGGGATATTGAATAGTGTTGTGTCCCTCTATTATTACGCTCGCATTGTAAAGACGATGTTCCTTGATGAGCCGTCTGATGCAGAGGGTGAAGTTGCTCTCGACCCACACAATGGATCTTTACTTGTGATCCTGAGCGTTGCGACTGTTGTCCTTGGAGTGTATTGGGCACCTGTCTTCGATTTTGCTGACCGTTCGACACACTTTTTCCTAGGCAGCTAGCGAGCGAGTATTCGTTAGGGTGGTAGAAGAACCTGAATTGTCCGGTGCTTGACAGCATGTTACGGTAGGAGAGCGAGAACATGACACAATTTTACGTTCAGCAGGAACTGAACCATGTCGGGGCGTAGCGCAGCCTGGTAGCGCACCTGCCTTGGGAGCAGGGGGTCGGCCGTTCAAATCGGCTCGCCCCGATACGACGTTACGGTCAGGAGGAAAAACCCAATGCCCCTGACCGGCTAGGTCTTGAGGGCGCCAGTAGCTCAGCTGGATAGAGCAACGGCCTTCTAAGCCGTGGGTCAGGGGTTCGAATCCCTTCTGGCGCATAGGGTGGGTGTAGCTCAGTCGGTAGAGCACTGGGTTGTGGTCCCAGGAGTCGAGGGTTCAATCCCCTTCACCCACCTCTTCCCTTCCCTCTATATCATGATTCTCTAGCTGACGAATGCTGCCGTGGCTCCAGTTGCCATGACCAAGAATAGTGGTTATGGTGCCCGTGGGCCGCTAGCTCAGTTGGCAGAGCAGCTGACTCTTAATCAGCGGGTCCGGAGTTCGAATCTCCGGCGGCCCACCGCCCTTGGCTGGGGCATATGGGAGAGTGGCGAGAGTGGCGAAATTGGCAGACGCGCTAGACTTAGGATCTAGTCCGCTTGTAGCGGATGGGGGTTCAAGTCCCCCCTCTCGCATTCACGTTTCATCCGAGCGGGATTGAGGGGTCCGTTTATATTCCGAAAATTAGGTAATTGCTGTATGAATATTTCGATTGAGAGGCTGAGCTCGGTCCAGAAAAAAATTGCTTTCGAGATTCCTGCGGACCAAGTGCAAGCTGGGTTGGAGAAGGCGTATCGCGCTTATCAAAACCACGTCCGACTGAAAGGCTTTCGTGCTGGACGGGTGCCAAGGCAAGTACTCGAACGTCGTTTTGGGGAGCAGATTGCTGCAGAAGTGAGTTCCTCTTTGGTTGAGGAGTCTCTTGCTAAAGCAATAGAAGAGCACGAACTTGCCATTGTCACAAAGCCCCACATTGTGACCGAGCGCCTGGTCGCGGGAAATCCTTTTTGTTATTCCGCAACTGTCGAGACTAAGCCTGAAGTCAAAAATGTCGATTACGAGGGGATAGAAGTTGAAAAAGTTGTCTCATCAGTAGAGGAGAAGGAGGTTGACGAATCCTTAGCTCGACTTGCTGAATCCCTTGCTCAGCTTCACCCCGTAACGGATCGCGATCAGGTTGAATCGGAAGATGTTATCACCCTGGACTACCGTGCAGCGCAGAATGGGCAATCCATTCCGGGGCTCGAAGGGAAGGGGCGATTGGTTGAAATGGGGAAAGAGTCTCTCCTGCCCGGGTTTCAGGAGCAGCTCATTGGCATCCAGAAAGGGCAGACTGTTGAATTTTCGCTGCCATTACCTCTACCTCAGGGGCCTCAAGAGGAAAACTCCGATCAGCAGGAGCAGGAGGCCATTACCGCTCATTTTCGAGTAACAATACATGATATCGCTAAAAAGGAAGTACCTCTTTTAGACGATGAGTTTGCTAAAGACCACGGGGAGTGTGATACCCTTGAAGAGTTACGTGCCAAGGTTCGGGATAATATGGAAAAGATGGCGGAGCGGAGAGCCGAAGGGCAGATGTATGATGCTGTGCTGAGCCAAATGCTCAACAAAAATCCCTTTGAGGTCCCTCCTGGTCTTATTCGTGAACAAGCGCAGCAGTTGTTCGTTGAATCGGGCATGCAGGGGCAGGGTAATATCACTTTTGATGATCAGACTATTCCTGATGCTATACGTAAGGACTTTTCCCAGCGGGCCCAGAGGCAGATTGAGACGACAGTACTCCTCGATGCACTGGTGGAGCAACTGAGTGTAACAAGCACAGAGGAAGAGGTTGATCTGAAAATTGAAGATTTTGGATCGGTAAGTGCCGAACATCGACAGCAGATTGAAGCACTGTATGCTAATCCGACGAACCGTCAGATGCTGAAAGGGCGACTGCTCAGAGAAAAGGCGCTTCAGGCGGTTATAGAGAAGGTACACATTCGAACGGTCCAGAAAGACGTTGCTGGTGCCGAGGAAAACGATTAGTATGGACCCTCAGTGAAGGACCTTTTCCACACCCTGTGCGATTGGGCTGACAGATGAAAACCTTTCTATATATCAGGCGACTGTCCAGTAAGGGTAGGTGAGTTAGCATGGATACCGCTTTTTCTTCCGAGCGAGAGGACACAGCGATAACATGGAGCATGCATCTCTATGCCGTGTGGTATGAAAGCGACCCAAGGAGGAGATATGCCCAGAAATGGTGATGATCGTCCCGGAAACTTGGTTTGCTCTTTTTGTGGAAAGAGTCAGGATGAAGTTCGCAAACTGATCGCGGGCCCCACGGTCTATATCTGTGATGAATGTATAGATCTGTGTAACGACATTATCGCGGAAGAGTGTGACCAAGAAGACACTTTGGCGGCATCCTCAGCCGTCCCAAAACCGGCAGAGATAAAGCGTGTTTTAGACCAATATGTCATCGGACAGGAGCAAGCAAAGAAAATTCTCTCTGTCGCTGTCCATAATCACTACAAGCGCGTTGATTCACAGTTGATGACGAGCGATGTAGAACTCCAAAAGTCCAATATTCTTCTTCTCGGCCCGACAGGATCAGGAAAAACTCTCCTCGCCCAAACTTTGGCTCGTTTCCTCCAAGTTCCCTTTACGATCGGTGATGCAACAAGCCTCACCGAGGCAGGGTATGTTGGAGAGGATGTCGAGAATATTGTTTTAAGCTTATTGCAAAATGCTGACTATGACGTCGAGAAATGTCAGAAGGGAATCGTCTATATAGACGAGATCGATAAGATTGCCCGAAAGGGTGATAATCCTTCGATTACGCGAGATGTTTCCGGTGAAGGTGTCCAACAAGCGTTGCTAAAGATTATTGAAGGGACGGTTGCAAGTGTGCCTCCAAAAGGAGGCCGGAAACACCCGCAGCAAGAGTTTGTTCAGGTTGATACGACGAATATCCTATTTATCTGTGGTGGTGCGTTTGTCGGCCTGGAAGATCTCATTCAACGACGGATTGGGGGGAAGAGCCTTGGGTTTGGGGCAGACGTTCGGAGTACCAACCAGAGTGGGAGCAGTCTTCTCACAGAAGTGCAGCCAGAAGACCTACTGAAATTTGGTATGATTCCGGAATTTGTCGGCCGCCTGCCCGTTTTAGCCACTCTCAAGGAGCTTGACGACCAATCGTTAGTCCGAATTTTGCGAGAGCCAAAAAATGCACTAGTTCGTCAATACCAAAAGCTCTTTGAGCTAGAGAACGTACACTTGCGCCTTACTGAGGGCGCTCTGACTGCGATTGCCCGTGAGGCGTTAGCCAGAAAAACCGGGGCTCGTGGGCTGCGCGCTATTATGGAAAACATCATGCTGGATATCATGTACGATATCCCTTCACAGCCGAATATTAAAGAAGTCCTCATTTCTGAAGAAGTTGTTTTACGCAACGTGCAGCCCATTGTGATGTACCAAAAAGCGACTGCCGAGAGTGCCTGACGACCTTACTTGGAAGGCAGTGGCGTGTTATTCTGGAATGATAAAAAAGAGAAATCGTAAAGAAGGAGGGGCCGTGCGTCTACCGCTTTTACCGTTACGAGATATTATTGTTTTTCCTCACATGGTCGTCCCCCTCTTTGTCGGGAGGCAAAAGTCGATTAAGGCGCTCGAAGAATCAGTTGCCAGCGATAAACTGATTTTTCTCGCAACTCAGCGTAATGCGAAAGTCAACGATCCAGTTGCCAATGACATTTATTCTATGGGAACCATTGGGCATGTTGTTCAACTCCTCCGGCTACCAGACGGGACAGTGAAAGTCTTGGTTGAGGGGAAACAGCGCGGGAAGGTTGTCCAATATGTAGAGCAAGATGACTTCTTCTGGGCTGATGTTGAAGAGGTTGAAGAAGCGTCACAACGACAAGCCGAAATCGACGCGTTGGTGAGAAGCGTTAATACGGCATTTGAGAACTATGTGCGTCTGAATAAGAAAATTCCCCCAGAGATGATTATGTCGGTCTCGGCGCTTGATGACCCGTCTCGGCTCGCCGACACAATTATTGCGCACCTTGGTATTAAATTGGAGGATAAACAAACCCTGCTCGAAACGATTGATCCTGCTGATCGTCTGGAAAAGGTGCTGAGCTTTACGCGTTCTGAGATTGAGATACTTGAAGTGGAGCGGAGAATACGAAACCGGGTCAAAAAACAAATGGAGAAAACCCAGAAAGAGTATTATCTCAACGAACAAATGCGGGCCATTCAGAAAGAACTCGGAGAAAAAGACGAATTCAAGAATGAGTTGCAAGAGCTCGAAGAAAAAGCTCGACAGAAAAAGCTGTCTCAAGAGGCTCGGGACAAGGTAGAAAAGGAGCTAAAGAAGCTCAAAATGATGTCTCCGATGTCCGCCGAGGCGACTGTTGTTCGAAACTATATTGATTGGCTGCTCGTTCTTCCATGGTATGAATACACAGAAGATAAACTGGACATTCAAGAAGCAGAAAAGGTTTTAGACGAGGACCACTACGGCCTGGAAAAGGTCAAAGAACGAATCTTGGAATATCTTGCCGTCCAAAGTCTTGTTGGCGAGTTAAAAGGCCCTATCCTCTGCTTTGTTGGTCCTCCGGGTGTTGGGAAAACTTCCTTGGGGAAATCCATTGCACGGTCGACGGACCGAGAGTTTGTTCGGGTCTCCCTTGGTGGAGTACGCGACGAGGCAGAAATCCGGGGGCACCGGCGGACCTATATCGGAGCAATGCCTGGAAAAATAGTCCAAGGGATGAAGAAAGCGGGATCAGGGAATCCGGTCTTTCTTCTTGATGAAGTTGATAAGATGTCAACTGATTTTCGAGGAGACCCGTCTGCCGCGTTGATGGAAGTCCTTGATCCGGAACAGAATACAGCCTTCAACGACCATTACCTTGATGTAGATTACGATCTGTCAAAAATTCTTTTTATCTGCACGGCAAATAATCTTGAACGGATTCCACGCCCCTTACAAGATCGCATGGAGATTATTAGAATTCCTGGTTATACCGAGTGGGAAAAATTAAATATCGCGAAGCATTTTTTGTTCAAAAAGCAACGTGAGGCAAACGGCCTCACTGAGGGTAATATCAGTTGCCCTGACCGTATCCTGTCCACCGTGGTGCGTTCCTATACTCGAGAAGCTGGAGTCAGAAATCTTGAGCGGGAAATTGCGACGCTATGTCGAAAGGTGGCAGTAGAAGTTGTCAAAAAGGGAAAAGATACGTATGTGCGGCTGAATCAGAAACGACTCGAAAAATATTTGGGGCCTACCCGGTACCGGGTGAGTAGGGGAGAGCAGGAAGACAAGGTTGGTGTAGTCACTGGCTTAGCCTGGACTGAGATGGGAGGTGAGCTGCTTGCCACCGAGGTGACAATTTTACCCGGCAAAGGCAAGTTAACTATTACTGGGAAAATTGGCGATGTTATGCAAGAGTCGGCCCAAGCGGCGATGAGCTATGTACGCTCACGTGCCGATGAATTAGGACTCGAAAAGGATTTTTATCAGAAAATCGATGTTCATATCCATATTCCAGAAGGAGCTATTCCAAAAGATGGTCCATCGGCCGGCGTGACTATGACAACGTGCCTAGTATCAGCCCTGACAAAGATTCCAGTTCGGCATGACACCGCTATGACCGGAGAAATTACCCTTCGTGGTCGCGTGCTCCCCATTGGTGGCCTCAAGGAGAAGATTCTGGCTGCTCATCGCGGGGGGATAACAAGAATACTCATCCCGATTGAAAATGAAAAGGACCTGCAGGAAGTCCCAGCGAATATCTTACGGGCAGTTCATGTCGAACCAGTTGATCATCTTGACGAAGTGCTACGAAACGCTCTCGTCCTTACCGAGCCCGGTGAGTTCCTAGCAAAGAATGAGGCTGTGATTGATGAGGATCCTCTCTATTCCTCCGATGTACCTGATCCGACAGAATCGACCGAGATTGTGACACATTAATGAACATGAGGGGATTGACTAGGAAAGAGCGCAGTGGTAGATCTCAGAGCCTCATTTAGGGTAAGGCTCGCTCCCAGCTAAGCTCTTTCGTCCTTATAGTAGGGCGGTTAGCTCAGAGGAAGAGCATCGGCCTTACAAGCCGAGGGCCATCCGTTCAAATCGGATACCGCCCATATGGTGGGGTCGTAGTTCAGCTGGTTTAGAACGCCGGCCTGTCACGCCGGAGGTCGCGAGTTCGAGTCTCGTCGGCCCCGCCATCCCCCCTATACCTGTAGAGAAGGTATGATAGTCCATGAAGAAAGAAACACAAATATTACCTCAAGAACAAGCGCTCTCCGCACGTCGCTGGTATTTCATAGACGCGAAAGACCAAATCGTTGGGCGCCTCGCAAGTAACATAGCGAGCACCTTACGAGGCAAGGGAAATCCAGCCTTTTCTCCTCATACTGATAATGGAGACTTTATTGTCGTCATCAATGCGCGCCATGTGAGACTGACGGGAAAGAAGCTTCAGGACAAGCAATACTATCGACATACGGGGTACCCGGGCGGGATACGGCATAAGTCTGCAGCACAGATGATAAAATCGTCCCCTGAACGTATCCTGAAAAAAGCGGTGGCGGGGATGCTGCCGAAGAACGCTCTAGGACGCAAGTTGGCAAAGAAATTAAAAGTCTATCCCGACGCAGCACATCCTCATGCTGCCCAGATGCCAGCCGCCGGATAGCAGGGATCGAGAAAGAGAGAGGGAAGGCACTTCGTATGGCTGAGAATCAATCGGAATATTGGGGAACTGGAAAACGAAAAACCGCGGTTGCCAGAGTTCGCCTTCTTCCTGGGGAGGGGTATTGTACAGTCAACAAAAAGTCCCTTGACGAATATTTTGGCCGTGAAGCGATTCGTATGATTGCGCGACAGCCGCTCATTGTTACACAAATGGAAGACCAATATGATGTCAAGGCCAATGTCCAAGGTGGCGGGAACTCTGCCCAGGCCGCTGCCATTCGTCATGGTATTACCCGCGCTCTTCTCAAAGCAAACCCAGACTTCCGGCCACTCCTTAAAAAAGAAGGATTTATTACCCGCGACTCACGAGAAGTTGAGCGCAAGAAGTATGGCAGGCACAAAGCACGTAAGCGTCCCCAGTACTCAAAACGGTAACACCTCATGGGCCAATTAGTCGATACCGAGAAGGAAATAAATACCGACTAAGCCTCCTGTCCCATTAGCGAGCCAAGCGGAGAGGGTCGGGGGAAGGACTCCACCATTTCCGAGGGAAACGGTGAGGGCGAGAAAGACCCAGTAGCCAAACCCGACAAGCAGCGCTGAAGTGAGTGCCATTGGTATAGTAAGCTGCTTCGCGCCTGGTATTGTAAGTGCTATCCCTAATAATGTCATAACGAATGCTGCAAAAGGGACTGCGCCCTTGAGCTTGAGATCTACTTGATACTCTGTTGTATCTAGGCCCTTCTGTTGGAGATCCTCAATATAATCTCTGAGTGCTTGTGATGAAAATTCTTCTGCTTTCATGGTGACAAGGGAGAAGTCTTCTGGCGTTTCCTTGAGCAGAAGAGCCGGAGAGAGAGGACGAAGCGCCTCTCCTTGCTCCAGTCCATTCTCCTGGACCCCTTCAAAATGCCATCTTCCGTCTCGCCAAGAGGCTTGGGCAATCTTTGTCAGAGACTGCACCTGAAAATTTTCACTGAGGGTGTAAATAGTGAGACCAGAAAGAATATTGCGACGTGAATCAAAGTGATTGATATGATAGAAGCTCCTTTCTCCATGGTACCAGAACCCTTGTGTCTGGAAGAGGCCTTTAAAGGTCTTTCCTTTGATCTCCACGGTATTGATATAGCGAGACTTGTGAAAAGCGTACGGAACGACACTCTCATTCCACACCCATCCACCAATACTTAATACACAGGCAGATAAGAGGAGTGGGGCAGCCATCTGCCAGGCACTAATACCACAAGATTTGAGTGCCAGGAGCTCCTTATGTCGGGAGAGAATTCCGAGGCTCAGCAGTGACCCTGCGAGTGCCGCGGCAGGAACAGCCTGTGTGACAAAGAGAGGTAATTTAAAAAGAAAGTAGCGCCCTATAGCGGAGAGGGGCGCTTCGTATTTTACGAAACTGTTAAAGCGGTCAAAAAAGTCGACCAGGAGCGAAAGCCCGAGAAAGAGGAGAAGACAGAGCGAAAAGAGACGAATAAATTCTTTACACAGATAGACTGCTATTAGTCGAGAGGGAAAAGGAAAGCCGTTTCGACCCATGAGTCCGTGCGCCGGAGTCACTGGACAATAAAAGAGGAAAATGGACGCTTGGAAAGACATTGCGACAACCAAGCCAAGAGAGGAAAAAGGGGTTTTTCTTGTGTCACCCGAGAAAAAAGATAGACACCGAGACCGCCTAATACGCCATTCGGTATCCACAAGGCAATCGCAGGAGGGAGCACCCCTCTTTTTCCAAATGTCTCCCCGGCAGTAAGGAGAAGATAGTATAGCAGGATAATCCCGAGGCTTACGCCAAATCCAACCGAACGAAAGGACCAGGTCGTTCGTACACTGAGAGGAAGGGCGATCAGACTAAAGACAACACACGCGAACGGAAGGGCAAGGCGGCGGTGAAATTCGACGAGTGCGTTGTTGTGTTGTGACGATGCTTCTTGGCTCTGAGATAAGCGGTGTAAGAGTTCCACTGTTGTCATATCTTTTGGACTATGATTTGGCTCTTTCACGTGAGCGAGCAGTGCGGCAGTATCCAAAGTAACATCATAGACAGAAAAATGGGTTGTCTGATGACCCTTTTCTGTTTGTTGCATACTATGCACAGTCCCTTCGTTTAAGCGTAGGGTCAACATATTTCCTTCAGCACTAGGAACAATGAGGCCATTGTGAGCAAAAATGGTATCTTTTCTTTGTGGAGCTCGACTATCAGCGATCATAATTCCTTTGAGAAGTGTACCTGGCGGTTTAATTTCTTCTGCATAGATCACCAGACCTGCAAATTCGCTATTGAACGTTTTTTCTTTTAACCCCGCGGTTGCCCGTGTTCTCGAAACATCGTAGAACACACGATCAAGTCCAGCGTTACTCCACGGACGGACAGAGAGGGTGAGGAAAAAAGAGCTCCCTAGAAGGACCGCTGTCAACAAGTAAAGCGGCAAAGCCATTTGGGAGAGGCTGATACCACAACTCTTCAGCGCAATGACTTCTCTGTCTGTTGTGAGACGGCCAAATCCCCATAGAATGGCAAGGAGGAAGGCCATAGGCACTGTCACTTCGAGAAAAGAAGGAAGGACAAAAAACAGCATTTTACTGATATGCAGGATCGATACGCCTCGACTGATTACTAAATCAACGAGTTTAAGGATGCGAGTCGTGAATAAAATGCAGGTAAAGATGAGCAAGCTGAGACAGAAGGGCACAGTAATTTCGAGGAAGATGTAGCGTGTCAAGATTTTGCCCATGAGACGAAGTCCTAAAAAAAATACATTACACTGTAAATCGCGCGTGATCTACGGACTACGCCCTCTCAATGAATACCTCCGGACACAGCCAGAAACAATTGAGACAATTTATGCTCTTCGATTGCAGAAAACAGAGAGACTGATTCAATATGCTCAACAGTTTCACATTCCTATTCAATACGAATCAGCAGCCTTCCTTGATGCCCTGACGCAAGGGGGGAATCACCAAGGAATCACCGCTCAGGTGCGTCCGTTTAAGTATGCTGTACTGACTGATCTCATACAAAGCTCAATAGACTGTATTCTGGTACTTGACGAGATCTTGGACCCTCGGAATCTTGGAGCGTTGCTGAGAACAGCGGAATCAGCGAATGTCGGAGGAGTGATCCTTACGAAACGACGTTCTGCGCCACTCTCGGCGAGTGCTGAAAAAGCAGCAGCTGGGGCAACGGCGTATCTTCCAATATGTCGAGTAGGAAATTTGCAGCAGGCGCTCATGACCTTAAAACAATCCAATTTCTGGCTCGTCGGGCTAAGCCCGCAAGCAACCCAAACGGTCTATGATCTCGATATGCATAGAAAAGTCGCTTTCGTCTTGGGCGGCGAAGGTAAGGGCATTCGTCCGCTCGTCCAGAATACCTGTGATTACTTAATATCAATACCGATGGAAGGACAGGTCTCCTCTCTCAATGTCTCTGTTGCCGGTGCCATCGTATTATATGAACGTCTCCGTCAGATTCGCAAACCATAGTATTATAAAGTCTTATGAGAGTGTACTCGCTTGTCGTCAGGTTGTTTTTCTGCTAGTTGTCCGCAAGGTATAGGAATTGAAGGCGATTCTCGTTTTCAAATAGCAAAAAGATAAGGAATTTTTATTGCTATTGACTGTAGGAATGAGCTAGGGTAGGATGGACGGCTCTTCTGAGATATAACAAGGTTTCGTTTGGAAAGGTCCTGAAATCCACATAATTTTATTGAGCTACGGGAAATCATACTACTGGAACGCTGGCGTAGCTCAACGGTAGAGCAACTGATTTGTAATCAGTAGGTTGTAGGTTCAATTCCTATCGCCAGCTTTCGTAGAGATGAAAACCGTGCACGGACGTATGGAGAGGTGCCCGAGCGGCCAAAGGGAGCAGACTGTAAATCTGCCGGCAGATGCCTTCGAAGGTTCGAATCCTTCCCTCTCCACTGTAAAACAGAGAAGAGTTTGGGCGGGAATAGCTCAGTTGGCTAGAGCGCGAGCCTTCCAAGCTCGGGGTCGCGGGTTCGAGTCCCGTTTCCCGCTCCACTATTCCGTAAGGAGGGGGCAGCGGTCTCCCTGCAATCCTCCGGGCACCTTATAGGACAGCTGTGCTATCCTGTAGGTTATAGTAAAGTGAGGAAATTGAACTCAACGCCCAGGTAGCTCAGTAGGTAGAGCACGTCCTTGGTAAGGACGAGGTCGGCGGTTCAAGCCCGCTCCTGGGCTTGTCCCATTTCCACAAGAGAAATAGGTTATTAAAAGCTTGGCTGTAGGGAAGGTCGAGGCAAGTTTCTCACAGCTGAGGGCGAGGGAAGGGAGAGAGCGATGGCGAAGGAGCGGTTTAAGCGGACGAAGCCGCACATGAATGTGGGGACGATCGGGCATATTGACCATGGGAAGACGACGTTAACGGCGGCGATCACGAGCGTGTTGGCGGAGCAGTCGATGGCGGTGGCGGTGGCGTTTGACGAGATTGACAAAGCGCCGGAGGAGAAGGAGCGCGGGATCACGATCAACACGGCGCACGTGGAATACGAGACCGAGCAGCGGCACTATGCGCACGTGGATTGTCCGGGGCATGCGGACTATATCAAGAACATGATCACAGGGGCGGCGCAGATGGACGGGGCGATACTAGTGGTTGCGGCTTCGGATGGGCCGATGCCGCAGACGCGGGAGCACATTTTATTAGCGCGTCAAGTGGGGGTTCCGGCGATTGTCGTGTTCATGAACAAGGTAGACATGGTGGATGATGAGGAGCTACTGGATTTAGTGGACTTGGAGATGCGGGAACTGCTGTCGAAGTATGATTTTCCGGGCGATGAGACCCCGATCATTCGGGGGAGTGCGCTGCGGGCCTTAGAGGGGGAAGCGGAGGGGAAGGCGCAAGTGCTGGAGTTGATGGCGGCGGTAGACAGTTTTATTCCCGAGCCGGCGCGGGAAGTGGACCAAGAGTTTTTAATGTCCGTGGAGGACGTGTTTACGATTTCGGGGCGGGGGACGGTGGCGACGGGGCGCGTGGAGCGGGGGCGGGTCAAAGTGGGGGAAGAGGTAGAGATTGTGGGGATTCGGGAGACGCAGAAGACGACGGTGACCGGGGTAGAGATGTTCCGCAAGCTGTTAGATGAGGGCGTGGCGGGGGACAACGTGGGCTGTTTACTGCGGGGGATCAAGCGGGAAGAGATTGAGCGGGGGCAGGTTTTGGCGAAGCCGGGGAGTATCACGCCGCATACGAAGTATGAAGCCGAAGTGTATGTGTTGACGAAAGATGAGGGGGGGCGGCACACGCCGTTTTTCAATGGATATCGGCCGCAGTTTTACTTTCGGACGACGGATGTGACGGGGGCGGTGACGTTGCAAGCCGGCACGGAGATGGTGATGCCGGGGGACAACACGCAGATGACGGTGGGGTTGTTGACGCCGATTGCCATGGATGAGGGGTTACGGTTTGCGATTCGAGAGGGAGGACGCACGGTGGGCGCGGGCGTCGTTACCAAAATCTTGGAGTAAGAGAAAAGAGAAGTCGTTATGAGAGACCTTGTGGGACTTTCCTGTGAGCAGTGCAAAAATAAAAATTATACAGCAACCAAGAATAAAAAACTCACTCCCGATAAACTTGTTCGACGGAAATTTTGCCCAGTCTGTCGCTCTCATACCTCACATAAAGAAGTAAAAGTGTGAGATAGGAGGGTCAGTAGCTCGAATTGGATAGAGCACCGGACTCCAAATCCGGGGGTTGCAGGTTCGAGTCCTGCCTGACCCGTCTCTTTTGAGTAGGTGCGCTTCCTCTGGTGAGAGGAGATAGTTAGGATATGGGTGTGTTTGAGACAGCACGGGCATATTGTCAAGAAGCGTGGGTAGAGACCAAGAAGGTCCATTGGCCGAGCCGCAAAGAGGTTCGCTCTGCGACGCTGGTTGTTCTCCTCCTTGTTGCAATCGTTGCGCTTTTCTTGTTCTCAGTAGACGCCGTACTGTCGTGGCTGTTTCGCTCGTTCCTTGGAAATTAACTAGCGATATAAAGGGGCCTGAGGTTATGGGCAAGCAATGGTATATCGTCCATACCTATTCTGGGTACGAACGCAAGGCGAAAGCCGCTTTAGAGGAACGTATTCGGACTCTGGGGAAGCAGGAAGCGTTCGGGGACGTTCTGGTACCAGAGGAGCAAGTTGTTGAGCTGGTAAAAGGAAGAAAGCGCACGTCGGCTCGGAAATTTTTCCCAGGGTACATCCTCGTCCAGATGGAGATGAATGATGAGACTTGGCATGTTGTCAGGTCAACGCCGAAAGTGACTGGTTTTGTTGGCGGAGCAAATGACCCTCAGACCATTCCGTCAGTGTCGGAAGCTGAGGTTTCCGAAATTCATCAGCAAGTTGAAGAAGGAACCTTACGGCCTAAGCCAAAAATTTTATTTGAAACAGGAGAAGGCATTAAGGTTGTGGATGGCCCCTTTCGGGATTTTACTGGTGTTGTTGAGGAAGTGAAGCCGGATAAAGGGAAGTTGCGCGTTTTGATCAGTATATTTGGTCGTGCAACTCCGGTTGAGCTTGATCTTGTCCAGGTTGAAAAAGCATAAGTGGCGGTGAGAAACGATGGCAAAGAAAATAGACACAACGATTAAACTTCAGATCCCGGCCGGACAGGCGAATCCCAGTCCTCCCGTTGGTCCTGCCCTTGGGCAAAGGGGGGTCAATATCATGGAGTTCTGTAAAGCGTTCAATGCGAAAACTCAGGACCAACAAGGGTTGCTGACACCGGTTGTCATCACAGTCTACGCAGACCGGTCATTCTCCTTCATTACAAAGACGCCGCCGGCTTCTACGCTCCTGAAAAAGGCTGCCGGACTGGAAAAAGCCTCCAGTGAACCGGCGCGGCAGATGAAGGGCTCCGTTACTCGAAAACAGCTTGAAGAGATCGCAAAGACGAAGATGCCGGATCTGAATGCGCAAGACCTCGAGGGCGCAATACGCATTGTTGCAGGGACGGCGCGCAGTATGGGACTTGAGGTGGTGAATTAATATGGCTCGACAAAGTAAAAGCTATCGTTCTGCAGAGGAGAAGGTTGACCGGACCCATCGTTATCCTTTAGAGGAAGCTCTTGCCCTCGCAAGCGAGACGAAACGCGCCAAGTTTGATGAGAGTGTCGAACTCGCGGTCCGGCTCGGCGTTGACCCGAGGAAGGCCGATCAGAACATCCGTGGGACGGTTTTGCTTCCTCACGGAACCGGTAAATCAATATGTGTTGCCGTTTTCGCAAAAGGGGAGAAGGCTCAAGAGGCAAAGGAGGCGGGTGCTGATATTGTCGGCGGTGAAGAACTCGCAAAGCGGATTAGCGATGAAGGATGGCTTGAGTTCGATAAGGCTGTTGCCACTCCAGACATGATGGGAGTTGTTGGGCGACTAGGAAAAATTCTCGGACCGCGAGGCATGATGCCAAACCCAAAGGTTGGTACTGTGACGGTAGATATTGCCCAGGCGGTTCAAGACCTTAAAGGGGGGAAGGTCGAATATCGAGTTGACAAAGCTGGAAATGTTCACGTTCCTATTGGTAAAGCGTCATTTGAAAAGGCGCAGCTCGTTGACAATGCTCAGTCTCTTCTTGAGAGCTTAGTGCGTGCGAAACCTGCCTCAGCAAAAGGCACATATCTAAAGAGTATTACTGTGAGTACCAGCATGGGACCAGGAGTCCGAGTCGACCCTGCCGGACCCTTCGGCTAAGGCGAGGAAAAGCGACGCCATTCCTCTAGGTGAGACGAAAGATAAACGATGGACCGACAAACAAAGGAAGAAACGGTTACTGATCTGCAGAATCGATTTGCTAGTGCGACTGCAGCAGTGGTGACTGAATGTAAAGGTTTAACAGTCGAAGATCTCAACAGCCTGCGGCGCGAGCTGCGCGAAGTGTCTGGAGAATATCGCGTTGCAAAGAATACTCTCGTAGCGCTCGCTATTGATGGGACTCCGTACCTGTCCTTGAAAGAGCTCCTTTCTGGTCAGAATGGATTTGTCCTTGGATATGGTGATATCGTTGGGCTCACAAAGGTTGTTTCTCGCTATGCCTCTAAAAACGAGAAGTTTACTATTAAGGGTGGGGTCACAGAAGGGCAATTCCTTGAGACTGCAGGCATAGAGGAGTTAGCGACACTTCCAAGTCATGAGGCGCTCCAAGCGCAATTGTTAGGGATGCTCTCTCAACCTGCGACCCGTCTTGTTGGGGTGTTGTCTGCCCCTGGGGGCCAGCTCGCTCGATTACTGAATGAACGCATGTCCCAACTTAATTTAGACTAAGTGGAAGTTACTTTCCTGAAGGAGGAATGTATGGCTCTGACAGAAGAGAGGATAGATGAACTCATTACCACGCTTTCTGATCTCACGATTCTTGAAGCTTCCGATTTAGTAAAGAAGCTCGAAGAGAAATGGGGAGTCAGCGCGTCTGCCCCTGTTGTTGTTGTTGGGGGAGGACCTGGGGGTGATGCTGAACCTGCTGCGGCAGAGGAGAAGACCGACTTTGACGTTATCCTGACCGGTCCGGGCGAGAAAAAGATTCAGGTCATCAAGGTTGTCCGTGAATTGACAGGGCTCGGGCTCAAAGAAGCCAAGGGACTGGTGGACGGTGCGCCAAAGGCAGTGAAAGAGGGGGCGTCCAAGGAGGAAGCCGAAGAAATCAAAAACAAGCTGGAAGCGGCCGGGGGCTCAGTCGAGTTGCAGTAGAAACGGAGCGTTAGGGAGAGGGAGAGCATTTATGGCTGATATGGCTGGAAATCTAGCGCATAACTTCCGTATTCGACGGTCCTTTGGTCATATCGAAAAAATCATCGAATTCCCACATCTGCTGGAAATTCAACGTCATTCATATGACGAATTTCTCCAGCGGCTGCTCACCGCTGACCGGAGGACCGATGCCGGACTCCAAGGGGTTTTTCGGTCTGTTTTTCCGATTAAGGACTTCAACGAGACGGCGTCACTTGAGTTTGTGAATTATACACTTGGAGAGCCAAAATACTCAGTCGAAGAGTGTCACCAAAGAGGGATGACGTATGCTGCCCCTCTCAAAGTCACAATTCAGCTTGTTTTATGGGATGTTGATTCGAGTAGCGGCGCTCGAACGATCAAAAACGTAAAAGAGCAGGAAGTCTACTTTGGCGAGGTCCCTTTAATGACCACTCATGGCACATTCATGATCAACGGGACTGAGCGTGTTATTGTGAGTCAGCTCCACCGGTCCCCTGGGGTCTTTTTTGATCATGATAAGGGAAAAACGCACGCGAGTGGGAAATTACTCTACTCTGCGCGCGTCATTCCATACCGTGGGTCTTGGATCGATTTTGAGTTTGACCCAAAAGACATTCTGTATGTCCGGATTGACCGCCGCCGCAAGTTTCACGCAACCGTACTCTTACGGGCGTTGGGTATGTCAACCGAGGATTTGCTGAATTATTTCTACCGAAGGGATACTATCTTTCTCAGTAGAAAGGGTGGACAAACGCCAGCAAAGGCTTTTCTGCCCGACCATCTCCTCGGTATGCGGGCAACGCAGGACGTTCGCAACCCTGAAACAGGTGACTTGTTAGTGAAGGAAGGACGGAAGTTCACCCGCGGGGCGCTGAGACAGTTAGAGGCGGCTGGTCTTGAGCGTATACCCATCACCGCAGAGGAAATTATTGGTCGTGTGGCTGCACGCGATATTATCGATCCCTCGACACAAGAAGTACTCGTACAATGTAATGAGGAGATTTCGCAGGAACAAGTTGATCTTCTCATTGAGCGTGGCGTGCACCAGTTTGAAGTCTTGTTCATTGACGATGCGCATACAGGCTCTTCGCTTCGCAATACACTCCTCCAAGACAAGGTCACTTCTTCAGCCGAAGCGATGATTGAGGTCTATCGACGTCTGCGCCCTGGCGATCCACCGACCAGCGAGGCTTCCACGTCGTTTTTTCACAACCTGTTCTTCAATCCCGAGCGGTATAATCTCTCCCGAGTGGGGCGTCTGAAGCTCAACCATAAGCTTGGGATAACGGCTCCTCTGGACCAGGGTACCTTGCGCGGTGAAGATATCTTAGAGACCGTTCGCTACGTAGTCGAACTCAAAAATGGCAATGGCGTCGTTGATGATATTGACCACTTAGGAAATCGTCGTGTCCGTGCGGTCGGCGAGCTCGTCGAAAACCAGTTTCGTATTGGCTTAGTACGGATGGAGCGGGCGGTGAAAGAGCGGATGAGTCTCCAGGATGTTGAGACGTTAATGCCGCAAGAATTGGTCAATTATAAGCCGGTTTCAGCAGCTCTCAAGGAATTTTTCGGGTCGAGCCAGCTCTCCCAGTTCATGGACCAAACGAATCCGTTGTCGGAGGTAACGCACAAGCGGCGGCTTTCCGCGCTAGGGCCTGGCGGGCTGACGCGGGAACGTGCTGGCTTTGAGGTGCGTGACGTTCACCCTACTCACTATGGCCGCGTCTGTCCTATCGAAACACCGGAAGGGCCAAATATTGGGCTGATTTCAAGTCTTTCAACATATGCTCGTGTCAATGAGTTTGGGTTCATTGAGACGCCCTATCGGACAGTGGAAAGTGGACGAGTCACTGAGAAGGTCCACTATTTATCTGCCTTAGAGGAAGAGAGTCAGACAATCGCGCAGGCGAACGCGCCGGTCGATGCAACAGGCAATTTTGTCAACCCATTGGTCTCTGCCCGACTTGGTGGGGAGTTTGTGATGGTGCAACCTGACCAAGTCCAGCTCATGGATATATCTCCCACTCAGCTGGTCAGTGTTGCCGCCGCCCTGATCCCTTTCCTGGAACATGATGATGCCAACCGGGCACTGATGGGGTCTAATATGCAGCGGCAGGCTGTACCCTTGCTGCGGACGGAAGCCCCGCTTGTTGGAACTGGAATGGAGCAGATTGTGGCCCGAGATTCCGGGGCTACCCTTATCGCTCAGCGTGACGGAATTGTTGAGAGTGTGGATTCCACTCGGGTGGTGATTAAAGCCGAATCGCATACCACACCGGGAGACGTTGGTGTTGACATGTATAGTCTCACGAAATACCAACGCTCTAACCAAAATACGTGTATTAACCAACGGCCTATTGTTCAGATTGGTGATCGGGTAGAGGAGGGCGATGTCATTGCTGATGGCCCAGCTACAGAAATGGGAGAACTCGCGCTAGGGAGAAACGTCCTGGTCGCGTTTATGATCTGGGGGGGCTATAACTTCGAGGATTCTATCCTGGTGAGTGAGCGACTGATTCGCGACGATGTTTTTACATCGGTCCATATTGAAGAGTTTGAATGTGTCGCTCGGGACACAAAACTCGGCCCAGAGGAAATCACCCAAGACATTCCGAATGTTGGAGAAGAAGCACTCAAGGATCTTGACGAGAGTGGCATTGTCAGAATCGGCGCCGAAGTGAGGCCGGGCGATATTCTCGTTGGCAAAATAACGCCCAAGGGAGAGACTCAACTTTCTCCAGAAGAGAAACTGCTCCGAGCAATTTTTGGTGAAAAAGCCGGAGAGGTTCGTGATACCTCGCTCCGTGTTCCCCCTGGGGTCGAAGGCGCGGTGATTGATGTCCGCGTGTTCTCACGTAAAGGCGTCACCAAGGACGAGCGTAGCCAGTATCTCGAAGAGGCCGAGATTCAGCGGCTCCAACAAGATCGGGATGAAGAGATCCGCATTATCCAAGACAGTACGCGCGGAAAGATCAAGCAATTGTTGGTCGGAAAGACGGCAACGATGCGGGTCAGTGACGATGATTCTCGACGCGTAGTCATAGCGAAAGGGCAGGAGATTACAGAAGAGCTGCTGGACACACTGTCAGCTCAGTTGTGGAGCAGGGTCCGAGTGGAAGACGAGGCGGTAGAGGAGGAGATACGAAAGACGACGGATTCTCTCGCCGACCGTGTCGGCTCTATCCGCGGAGAATGCGAAAGAAAAATCGAGAGACTCAAGAGTGGAGACGAGTTGCCCCCTGGGATTATCAAGATGGTGAAGGTCTTTGTCGCCATAAAACGCCGCCTCCAAGTTGGTGACAAGATGGCTGGGCGACACGGGAACAAGGGGGTCCTGTCTCGGATTCTACCAGAAGAGGACATGCCGTATCTTGAGGATGGCACTCCGGTCGATGTTGTCCTCAACCCTCTGGGGGTGCCCTCTCGTATGAATGTTGGGCAAATTCTGGAAACCCATCTGGGTTGGGCGATGCAGTCCCTTGGCCGGCAGATCGGGAACGATGCAGAGGAAGATGGAAAAGCTGCTGCCGACAGTCTCCGTGCGCGGCTCAAGGACCTCGCTCGTTCAACCGATGTTTCTCGACTTATTGATGGACTCTCGGGGGCCGAGGTCAAAGAGCTGGCCGGTCGATCGAAGCACGGCTCTCACGTTGCGACTCCGGTCTTTGATGGTGCCCCGGAGGCGGAGATTTTCTCTTTGCTTGCGCAGGCAGGCCTTCCCGATACCGGGCAGACGACGCTCTACGATGGGCGAACAGGAGAACCTTTCAGCCAGCCAGTGACCGTCGGTGTAATGTATATCTTAAAACTGCACCACCTTGTTGAAGATAAGATTCACGCACGATCAACTGGACCCTACTCCCTTGTGACGCAACAGCCTCTTGGTGGAAAAGCGCAATTTGGGGGACAACGGCTTGGAGAAATGGAAGTGTGGGCACTTGAAGCCTATGGTGCCGCGTACAGCTTGCAAGAGATGCTCACGGTAAAATCGGACGATGTTGCCGGTCGAACTCGTATGTATGAAGCGATTGTAAAGGGAGAAAATATCCTGGAACCTGGATTGCCTGAGTCGTTCAATGTGATGATCCGCGAGCTCCAGAGTCTGGCGCTCAATGTCGAACTGATTGAAGAAACTGAATAAGGTGAGGTGAGGACAAAATGGAAGATTTTCTGGGTCTTTTTGAAAAACCCCAAAATCCGCTCCGTTTTAATGCGATCCAGGTCTCGTTGGCATCTGCTGATATGGTCCGCTCTTGGTCCCATGGTGAGGTCAAGAAGCCTGAAACCATAAATTACCGAACTTTTAAGCCTGAGCGCGACGGGCTTTTTTGTGCGAAAATATTCGGGCCAACCAAAGACTATGAATGCAATTGTGGCAAATACAAACGTATGCGCCATAGAGGCGTCGTCTGCGAGAAGTGCGGGGTTGAGGTCATTCAGTCGAAAGTCCGTCGTGAACGAATGGGCCATATTGACCTTGCCAGTCCAGTGGCACACATTTGGTTTTTGAAGAGCCTCCCCAGCCGGATTGGGACACTCATGGATATGCCGCTCAAAGAGCTTGAGCGTGTTCTATACTTCGAGTCCTATATCGTTCTCGATCCGGGTGAAACCCCGCTCAAGAAAAAAGAACTATTGAGTGAGGTCCGTTATCGGCAAGCGGTTGAGGAGTTTGGTCCGGGTAGCTTCCGAGCAGGAATGGGTGCAGAAGCGGCCCGTGAGTTATTGCAAGACTTTGATCTGGAGCAGCTGGCGCGGGAGCTCCAGGTTGAAATGGTTGACACATCGAGCGAAGCCCGGCGGAAGAAAGCTGCGAAACGCTTGAAGGTCGTCAATGCCTTTCGTCACTCCAGCAACCATCCGGAAGAGATGATTCTGGAAGTCATTCCTGTCATTCCGCCCGACCTACGTCCCCTCGTCCCGCTCGATGGGGGACGCTTTGCGACTTCTGATCTGAATGACCTGTATCGTCGGGTTATTAATCGGAATAACCGTCTCAAACGACTCATAGAGCTGAGCGCTCCGGATATTATTATCCGCAATGAGAAGCGCATGCTTCAGGAAGCAGTTGATGCCCTCTTTGATAACGGTCGCCGTGGCCGACCACTCACCGGTCCCAATAAACGTCCACTCAAATCCTTGTCTGACATGTTGAAAGGAAAAGGGGGGCGTTTTCGTCAAAATCTTCTTGGGAAGCGAGTAGATTATTCAGGTCGTTCAGTCATTGTTGTTGGGCCGGAATTGCGTCTCCATCAATGTGGTTTGCCGAAATATATGGCTTTGGAATTGTTCAAACCCTTCATTTACAACAAGCTTGAGGAGCGCGGTTACACAACGACGATCAAGAGTGCCAAAAAGATGGTCGAAAGTGAACGGCCAGAAGTCTGGGATATCCTAGATGAAGTGATTCGCGAGCACCCAGTCCTCCTGAACCGAGCTCCGACACTGCACCGGCTCGGCATCCAAGCCTTTGAACCAATCCTTATTGACGGAAAGGCAATTCAACTGCACCCCCTCGTCTGCATGGCCTATAACGCCGACTTTGACGGCGACCAAATGGCCGTGCATATCCCGCTGTCAGTTGAGGCACAGGTTGAAGCGCGCAGCTTGATGATGTCGACCAATAATATTCTTTCTCCTGCGAATGGCCGGGCGGTGATTGCCCCAACTCAGGATATGGTTCTGGGGTTGTATTCCATGACGCGGCACCGCGCCGGAGCCTTAGGGGAAGGGAAAACGTTTGGTCATCCAGAAGAAGTTCGTATAGCCTACGATCAAGGCGCGGTCGATTTGCAGGCAAAGGTCATTGTGCGCCTGGATGGTGAACGGGTCGAAACGACAGTTGGCCGTATCTTGCTGGCTGAAATTGCACCGCCTGAGATTCCCTTTTCAGATATGAACCGGGTGATGAAGAAAAAAGAGCTCGGTGCCTTGATTGATGCGGCCTTTTTGAAAGCGGGAAACAAGGCCACCGTGATTTTCGCGGACCGTTTGAAAGATCTTGGATTCGAGTATGCCACTCGGGCTGGAATATCAATTGGAATCAAGGACATGGTGATTCCGAAAGAAAAAGGCCCTCTCTTGGACAAAGCCCAAAAGGCCCTGCAGGAGATTCAAGACCAATATACAAAAGGTCTGATTACGGATGGTGAGCGTCATAATAAGGTTATTGATACCTGGGCATCAGTCACCGATGACGCGGCCAATGAGATGTTCAGAGGACTCCAAGAGGACAGAGCCGGGTTTAGCCCTATCTATATGATGGCGGACTCTGGATCGCGTGGGAGTGCTCAGCAAATTCGCCAGCTGGCGGGTATGCGCGGATTAATGGCAAAGCCATCGGGGGAAATCATCGAAACGCCGATCACTGCCAACTTCCGTGAAGGACTCTCCGTGCTTCAGTACTTCATCTCAACACACGGGGCGCGGAAAGGTTTAGCTGATACCGCACTCAAGACGGCTAATTCTGGCTATCTGACCCGACGGCTTGTTGATGTGGCTCAGGACTCAATCGTGAGCGAAGAAGACTGTGGCACGATTGATGGCATCGAGATGACCCCTTTGGTTGAGGGTGGGGAAATAATAGAAGGCCTTGGCGAGCGTGTCCTGGGACGTGTTGCCCTCGACGATATTCGTGATCCTTTTACCCAAGAAGTTATTGTTCGCGCAAACGAAGAAATTGACGAAGACCGTGTCACGCGCATCGAAGAAGCCGGGATTGAGCGTGTATGGATACGGTCTGCTCTGACCTGTACGACCAGGCGAGGCATATGTGGGCGGTGCTATGGTCGGGATCTTGCCCGTGGACGGATAGTGCACTTGGGAGAGGCCGTTGGCATTATTGCTGCGCAGTCAATTGGTGAGCCAGGCACCCAACTGACAATGCGGACGTTCCACATCGGTGGGACGGCGAGTCGACGAGCCGAGCAAACGACCCTGACGGTTCGCAACGAAGGGGTCCTTCACTATAACAACCTTAAGACCGTGGTTGACCGGGATGGTGATTTGGTCGTGATGAACCGGAACGGGGAGGTTGCTGTTGCTGAGATCCTAGAGCCGGGACGGGAGCGTGAAAGAGAACGCTATCCCATCGTCTATGGTGCAAAGCTGAAAAGGAAAGATGGCGCAAAGGTGAAAACCAATGACTTAATCGCGGAATGGGATCCCTATACGTTCCCGATTCTGACCGAGGTCAGCGGTGAGGTAAAATTCGGTGATATCGACGACAGGACCATGCAGGAAAAAGTGGATGAGCGGACGGGTTTATCCACGCGCGTCATTATTGAATTCCGAGACCCGAATATGCGTCCACGGGTGTCAATCAAAGATGAGAGTGGCAAGACGGCCAAGCTGTCGAACGGGTTGGATGCCCGCTATCTCCTCCCTGTTGGTGCCAATATTAATGTGCGCGCGGGTCAACGCGTCGAAGCAGGGGATGTGCTCGCAAAGATCCCACGAGAAACCACAAAAACAAAGGATATCACTGGTGGATTGCCTCGGGTTGCCGAGCTCTTTGAGGCACGCAAGCCGAAAGGGTTCGCCGTTATCAGTGAGATTGAAGGGGCCGTCTCTTTTGGTAAGGATACAAAAGGGAAAAGGAAGGTATTGATTACTCCTGAGGTTGGCGAAGCGCGGGAGTATCTCATTCCTCGGGGAAAACACATCAGCGTGCGAGAAGGCGATTATGTTCGGCCAGGAGAGCCGCTGATGGCCGGCTCCTCAAATCCCCATGATATCCTTGGCGTTCTCGGAGAACGCGAGCTCGCAAAGTCTCTCGTGGACGCGATCCAAGAAATATATCGTCTCCAGGGGGTGCGCATCCATGATAAGCATATCGAAGTGATTGTGAGACAAATGATGCGGCGCGTTCTCGTGACCGAAGTCGGAGATTCTCATTTCTTAATTGGCGAGCAAGTAGAGAAGTGGCGTTTCCAAGAAGAGACTGAACGTGTGCTGTCTGATGGAGGGACTCCACCAGAAGCGAAATCGCTCTTGATGGGAATTACAAAGGCGAGTCTCTCAACGGATAGTTTTATCTCAGCCGCTTCGTTCCAAGAAACGACAAAGGTGCTGACGGAAGCGGCCATTAACGGCAAAGTAGATCACCTGCTGGGACTTAAAGAAAATGTCATTATGGGCCGGCTCATTCCTGCTGGGACAGGAACTCCGAGTTACACGCAGCTGACTGCCGGGAGCCCAGAGGCTGTGCCTGAGGAAGAAGAGCCTTTGCCAATTTCCCAAGTGCTCGAAGCATAGGGAACGGAAGGCCGAGTGTCGTAAGGAGGATGAATGCCTACAGTTCAGCAACTGGTACGAAAAGGAAGAGAACAACAACGCAGAAAAGTGACCGCTCCGGCTTTGCAAGCCTGCCCCCAACGGCGAGGAGTGTGTACTCGAGTTTATACGACGACTCCGAAAAAGCCGAATTCAGCCTTGAGAAAGGTCGCCCGTGTTCGACTGACCAACGGTATTGAGGTGACAGCTTATATCCCAGGAATAGGGCATAATCTGCAGGAACATTCGGTTGTGCTCATCCGTGGCGGTCGAGTCAAGGACTTACCTGGCGTCCGGTATCATATTATACGTGGCACTCTTGACTCTATCGGTGTTCAGGAGCGAAGGCAGGGACGGTCAAAATACGGCGCAAAGAAGCCAAAGTAAGCGAGAGGGAGCAGCATGCCACGTAAAGGACCTGCCGCACGACGCGAGATCACACCAGATCCGAAGTACCACGACGTGAGTGTCTCAAAATTCGTCAATATGATGATGCTCGATGGAGAAAAGGGAAAGGTCGAGAAGATCATATACGGAGCAATGGACCTGATCCAGCAAAGAACCGGGGAGGGGGCGCTTGAGGTTTTTAAGCGCGCATTGGAAAATATAAAACCCCTTGTTGAGGTTCGGTCACGCCGAGTTGGTGGCGCGACGTACCAGGTGCCGATTGAAGTACGCCAAGTTCGGCGGAATTCTCTGGCTATGCGCTGGCTTGTCCAATCTTCCAGGCAGCGGTCGGAAAAGAGTATGGAAGAGAGGCTGGCTGGTGAACTCTTTGAAGCGTCTCAGAATCGAGGCGGTGCTGTGAAGAAACGTGAAGATACGCATCGCATGGCGGAGGCGAATAAAGCATTTGCCCATTATCGCTGGTAATAAAGATATGTATGTACTCAGCTGCTTTTTTTATATTTTGATCAAATATGAACGCCACTGGTGACCATGAGGAAAGAGCAGAAGGGGAACGGTCCTGGACATCTATTGATGCAGGCGGTTGACTCTTCTGAAATAGCATTTAGAATTGCGAACTCCAGAATAAAGCGGTATGCCAGATAGTTGGCTTCTGCTTCGAGGACGAGCCCCAACGATGAAGTGGTCGTACGGCCCCTCTCTATTCATACGTAGACATTTTTATCGCGAGGCGAGGGAAGGGAGAGAGCGATGGCGAAGGAGCGGTTTAAGCGGACGAAGCCGCACATGAATGTGGGGACGATCGGGCATATTGACCATGGGAAGACGACGTTAACGGCGGCGATCACGAGCGTGTTGGCGGAGCAGTCGATGGCGGTGGCGGTGGCGTTTGACGAGATTGACAAAGCGCCGGAGGAGAAGGAGCGCGGGATCACGATCAACACGGCGCACGTGGAATACGAGACCGAGCAGCGGCACTATGCGCACGTGGATTGTCCGGGGCATGCGGACTATATCAAGAACATGATCACAGGGGCGGCGCAGATGGACGGGGCGATACTAGTGGTTGCGGCTTCGGATGGGCCGATGCCGCAGACGCGGGAGCACATTTTATTAGCGCGTCAAGTGGGGGTTCCGGCGATTGTCGTGTTCATGAACAAGGTAGACATGGTGGATGATGAGGAGCTACTGGATTTAGTGGACTTGGAGATGCGGGAACTGCTGTCGAAGTATGATTTTCCGGGCGATGAGACCCCGATCATTCGGGGGAGTGCGCTGCGGGCCTTAGAGGGGGAAGCGGAGGGGAAGGCGCAAGTGCTGGAGTTGATGGCGGCGGTAGACAGTTTTATTCCCGAGCCGGCGCGGGAAGTGGACCAAGAGTTTTTAATGTCCGTGGAGGACGTGTTTACGATTTCGGGGCGGGGGACGGTGGCGACGGGGCGCGTGGAGCGGGGGCGGGTCAAAGTGGGGGAAGAGGTAGAGATTGTGGGGATTCGGGAGACGCAGAAGACGACGGTGACCGGGGTAGAGATGTTCCGCAAGCTGTTAGATGAGGGCGTGGCGGGGGACAACGTGGGCTGTTTACTGCGGGGGATCAAGCGGGAAGAGATTGAGCGGGGGCAGGTTTTGGCGAAGCCGGGGAGTATCACGCCGCATACGAAGTATGAAGCCGAAGTGTATGTGTTGACGAAAGATGAGGGGGGGCGGCACACGCCGTTTTTCAATGGATATCGGCCGCAGTTTTACTTTCGGACGACGGATGTGACGGGGGCGGTGACGTTGCAAGCCGGCACGGAGATGGTGATGCCGGGGGACAACACGCAGATGACGGTGGGGTTGTTGACGCCGATTGCCATGGATGAGGGGTTACGGTTTGCGATTCGAGAGGGAGGACGCACGGTGGGCGCGGGCGTCGTTACCAAAATCTTGGAGTAGAGTCCTATGACCAGCATAATGAATGAAAAAATCCGCATCCGCCTGAAAGCATACGACCACCGGGTACTTGATCAATCGGTCAAAGAGATTGTCGAAACAGTCAAGCGGACCGGGGGGCGGGTCGCTGGTCCTATTCCACTTCCGACACGGATTGAACGGTTTACGGTGAACCGTTCACCTCATGTTGACAAGAAGTCCCGGGAACAGTTCGAGATACGGACCCACAAGCGTTTGCTCGATATTCTTGACCCAACCCAGCAAACAATTGACGCGCTTGGAAAACTGGAATTAGCTGCTGGAGTCGATGTTGAGATCAAGCTGGGGTAGTGAGGGAGCAGATGATGCAAGGGTTAATAGGAAAGAAGCTTGGTATGACTCAGGTTTTTTCCGCTGATGGAGATCTTGTCCCGGTTACCGTAGTACAGACTGGTCCATGTACAGTTGTGCAAAAGAAGACTCAGCAAACAGATGGCTATACTGCTCTCCAGCTGGGGTTTGGGAATCAAAAACCACAACGTGTTTCTCGGCCTGTCTTAGGACATAGTCAGAAATCTGGCGCAGGCCCATTCGCCGTCCTCCGCGAGTTCCGGGTAGATAACGTTGATGGCTACGAGGTCGGCGGTGAAATCACGGTTGGGCAAGTCTTCCAGTTTGGGGACCGGGTCAACGTTGTCGGTCGGACGAAAGGTCGAGGCTTTGCCGGAGTGGTGAAACGACATGGGATGAGTGGGTTTCCCAAGAGCCATGGAACGCATGAGTACTTTCGTCATGGTGGGGCTATTGGAAACCGCTCGTATCCCGGAAAAGTTTTTAAAGGTAAGAGAATGGCAGGCCATTACGGGAATGATCGGATGAAGGCGTTGAACCTGCAAGTGGTTGATGTCCAGCCGGACGAAAACCTCCTCTTCCTGCGTGGGTCTATACCGGGGGCGAGAGGACAGGTTGTCCTCATTCACAAGCCATAGGTAAGGATAATCAATGGCAGATCAAGAAAGGTCTATGGACGTTCTCTCTGCTCAACGAGAGAAGGTCGGAGAGATTCCTCTTCCCGCTGTGATCGCTGAGCAGCCGCAGCGGGAGCATTTATTGTTCGAAACGGTTAGAATGCAGTTGGCAAATCGTCGTGCTGGGACGGCGGCTACAAAGACGCGGGCGCAGGTGCGTGGCGGAGGAAGAAAACCTTGGCGACAAAAAGGAACAGGGCGGGCGCGGGCGGGAAGTAACCGGTCTCCAATATGGGTCGGTGGAGCAACGGTATTTGGTCCTCAGCCGCGCTCTTATGCGTACCGTATGCCGCGCTCAGCTCGGAAGACCGCTCTGCGAGCAGCACTCGCGCAGAAGCTGCGCCAAGACGAGATGGTTGTCATCGATGCGATTCAGTTTGATGAGCCAAAAACGAAGCAGATGATCGCCCTTTTGGCTCAGCTTGAGATGGGAAACAGTGTCTTGATTATCCTGGCGGACGCAGATGCCAACGTGCAGAAATCTGCACGCAATTTGTCCGGGGTAAAAGTTCTCTTGAGCCAAGGACTTAATGTGTATGATCTGCTCCGGTACCGGAAGGTGTTAGTGACACAGGCTGCTATGCAACGGATAAGTGAGAGGCTCGGGGGGCAGTGATGGATGCCTATTCTGTCCTTGTGGCACCGTTGATCACCGAGAAATCAACATTGGCAAGTGAGGTAGGGAATCAGGTGGTTTTTCGGGTACATCCGCAGACCAACAAGGCAAGTATTAAAAACGCAGTTGAAGCGCTTTTTGATGTAAAGGTGAAACAGGTCCGGACCATTCAATATATCGGAAAGCGACGGCGTGTCGGTCGGTCTCAAGGGAGAAAGGCAGCCTGGAAGAAAGCTTATGTCACCCTACGTGATGGCGATCGTATAGACTTTTTTGAAGGGGCGTAACTCGTGGCTATCCGACAGTACAAACCAACGTCTGCTGGTAGACGCCTCCAGAGTGTTTCCGGCTTTAGTGATATTACGAAGACAAAAAAGGGGCCGGAGCGGTCTTTGTTGGCGCCGCTCCATAAGCATGGTGGGCGGAATAACAGAGGACGGCTCACTACCCTTCACCGGGGGGGCGGGCATAAACGGCGGTACCGTTTGGTTGACTTCCGCCGCGACAAGGATGGCATTGAGGCGAAGGTTGCTGCTATAGAGTATGATCCAAACCGCTCTGCACGCATTGCCCTACTCCATTATGGCGACGGGGAGAAGCGCTACATCCTTGCCCCTGTCGGTCTTGCTGTGGGTAATGTTGTGATGTCAGGAGAATCAGCAGACATTCGCCCTGGTAATTGTTTACCGTTGCGGCGTATTCCGGTTGGTACGATCATCCACAATATCGAGCTGAAGATAGGCAAAGGGGCTCAGATTGTCAGGAGTGCCGGGACTTCTGCGCAACTCATGGCTAAAGAAGGTGTGTACGCAACAGTGAAGCTCCCTTCGGGAGAAGTGCGGATGGTGCATCAAAACTGTAAAGCCACCATCGGTCAGGTTGGCAACCTTGACCATGAGAACATCTCGTATGGGAAGGCTGGCCGTAGTCGGTGGTTCGGCCGCCGGCCGCGCGTGCGAGGAATCGCTATGAATCCGGTGGACCACCCACTTGGGGGAGGCGAAGGAAGAAGTAAGGGCAATCATCCCATGAGTCCGTGGGGTGTACTAGCCAAGGGGTATAAGACCAGGCGACACTCAAGGTCAGACAAGTATATTGTACAAAAGAGAAAGAAATAACATGCCCCGCTCAGTCAAAAAAGGTCCATTCATTGATGACCATTTATTGAAGAAGGTCGATACCGCTGTGCAGAGCGGTGATAAAAAAGTGATTAAAACGTGGTCGCGCCGTTCAATGATTATCCCTGACATGATTGGATTGACATTCGCCGTGCACAATGGAAGAAAGTTCATCCCCGTCTATGTGACTGAAAATATGGTTGGCCATAAACTCGGTGAATTTTCTCCAACCCGGACATTCTATGGCCATGCAGGGGATAAGAAGGGCGAAGTAAGAAGGAAGTAAGGGGGGATATGTAATGGAGGTTCGCTCAATTACTCGTCAGGTGCGGATAGCGCCGCGGAAGGCCCGTTTAGTGGCGGACCTCATCCGTGGAAAGCAGGTCGAAGCCGCGCTTATGGCCCTGCGCTTTTCTCAAAAGAAGGCGGCGCGCATTTTTACAAAAACTCTGCAATCTGCTATTGCAAATGCAACAGATACGCAGAATGTTGATCCCGACACGTTGTATGTGAAGCAGGCCACCGTAAACGGGGGAGCGACCCTCCGGCGCTTTACCCCCCGTGCGCATGGACGGGCCACTCCGATCCGAAAGCGGACGAGCCACTTTACCGTTGTCGTAGACGAGCAATAAACGAAAGAAGAACAGAATGGGTCAAAAAGTACACCCGAAAGGGTTTCGAGTCGGGATTCTCGAAGGGTGGGAGTCTCGCTGGTATGCAGAAAAAGAGTACGCCACGCTACTGCATGATGATATCCGTATCCGGGAGTTCATTAAGAAGCGTCTCTATCATGCTGGCATTGCAAAAATTGAAGTGGAGCGGGCCGCCAACAAAGCCAAGATTAATATTTATACAGCTCGCCCCGGCATTGTGATTGGAAAAAAAGGGGTAGAGATAGAAAAGTTGAAAGTCGAGCTTGCCAAGCAGACCGATGGGGAAGTCTATTTGAATATTCACGAAGTACGGCGTCCCGACCTGGACGCACAACTCGTCTCTGAAAATGTAGCACTGCAACTCGAAC
Organism: Binatia bacterium; assembly: GCA_963664395.2. Lineage (GTDB taxonomy): Bacteria > Desulfobacterota > Binatia > Bin18 > Bin18 > Bin18. Next base: position 3,899,579 of record OY761159.2, read on the forward strand.
GGCGAATCGCCTTTCGGCGTGCTATGAAAGAGTGCGTTGCGCGGGCTACTCGTATGGGAGCACAAGGGGTGAAGGTGCGTTGTTCGGGTCGGCTTGGTGGGGCTGAGATCGCCCGCACCGAGTGGTACCGAGAAGGGCGAGTTCCGCTCCATACGTTGCGTGCCGATATTAGCTATGGTGTGGCAGAAGCCCGAACCACGTATGGCGTTATTGGTGTGAAGGTGTGGATCTTCCGAGGTGAGGTCCTCACTAAAGAGGAAGAGCAACAACGCTCAACCGTAAGTGCGTAAGGGACGTCAGGTATGCTCTCTCCGAGGAAAACGAAATTCCGAAAACAGCAGCGCAGGCGCATATATGGCAACGCCCAACGTGGTGCTACCCTCTCGTTTGGTGACTATGGCCTGCAAACGCTTGAACGTGGATGGGTGACTGCACGACAAATAGAGGCGGCCCGGATTGCCTTGACCCGTCACGTACGACGGGGTGGTCGTATTTGGATACGCATCTTCCCTGATAAGCCAGTGACCAAAAAGCCGGCAGAAACGCGAATGGGGAAGGGCAAGGCGGCGCCTGAGTTTTGGGTCGCCGTTGTCAAGCCGGGACGGATGCTCTTCGAAATCGAAGGAGTTCCGCGCGAGACTGCCCGGGAGGCTCTGCGGCTTGCTGCAAACAAACTGCCCGTCAGCACGCAGATACGAGAGCGGCCAGGAGCGACATATGCGGGCGAGTGAAGTCCGAGACTTGACAGACGAAGAAATACAGGGAAAAGCGCGAGATCTGAGTGAAGAGCTCTTTCGTCTCCGCCTGAGGAGGGGGGCAGGGCAAATTGAAGATCCCATGCAGATCCGAAAAATTCGTCGAGACATTGCTCGGGTGAAGACTATCCAAAGCGAACGTGTTCGCACCGCGAATAAAGAACGGAGCTAGGTGTGCCTGGAAACCGGAAAGTCAGACAAGGGGTTGTCGTCAGTGATAAGATGGACAAAACTGTCACGGTCCAAGTTGAGCGGCTTGTACGTCACCCTATGTACAAGAAGTATATTCGCCAACGGAAAAAATACAAAGCGCATGACCCCGCCAATGAATGCCAGACCGGAGATATTGTCACAATCACAGAAACGAGACCCCTCAGTCGAGATAAACGCTGGCGCGTGCGAGCAGTATTGAAGTCGGAGACGTCAGGGTAAGAAAGTAGAGAGGTAGGAATATGATTCAGGTAGAATCAGTGCTTGACGTCGCTGATAACTCGGGAGCGCGCCGCGTTCGCTGTATTCGCGTCCTGGGTGGGACACGTCGGAGGTATGCGTCGGTTGGTGATGAAGTTGTTGTTTCGGTACGGGAAGCTATCCCCAATGCTAAAGTGAAAAAAGGCGATGTGATGCGAGCTGTTGTTGTCCGGACAGCTAAAGAGCTCGGTCGTCCAGATGGCTCGTATATTCGTTTTGATACCAACTCCGCTGTGTTGCTAGACAACCAGCGTGAGCCGCTTGGAACACGTATTTTCGGGCCTGTAGCGCGTGAGCTACGAGCGAAGCGTTTTATGAAAATTATTTCCCTCGCCCCAGAGGTATTGTAGGACAGGCAATGGCTGCACGCATTAAAAAAAATGACTCTGTGATGATTATCGCTGGAAAAGAGCGAGGGAAAATTGGGAAGGTCATCCGGGTACAGCCGGAACGGGGGCGTGCAGTTGTTGAGCGCCTCAATATGGTGAAGCGCCACGTTAAGCCGCGTGGGCCGCAGGATCCTGGGGGGATATTGGAAAAAGAAGCTTCCATTCACCTCTCGAATTTGATGTTGGTTGACCCCCAAGACGGCCACCCGACGCGTATCGGATTTAAGGTTGTTGATGGCAGAAAGATGCGTGTAAGTAGGCGGACTGGTAATGTGTTGGACTAAAGAATATGGTTCGTATTAAAGATATTTACTATAAACAAGTGCTCCCTGCCCTGAAACAAGAGTTGGGGTGCGCCAATATTATGCAGGTCCCCCGTCTGTCAAAAATTGTTGTCAATATGGGCTTAGGGGAAGGGGCCACGAACGCCAAGTTGCTGGAAGGTAGTGTGGAGGAAATCGGGCTGATTGTGGGACAAAAGCCTGTTGTCACTCGGGCGCACAAATCTATTGCGAATTTTAAACTTCGAGAAGGAATGACGATCGGTTGTGCTGTCACGTTACGTGGAGAACGGATGTATGAATTTTTTGATCGTCTCGTTAATGTAGCGCTCCCCCGAGTGAGAGATTTTCGAGGTATATCTGATAGTTCTTTTGACGGCAGAGGTAATTACTCTCTAGGGATTCGGGAACATACAATTTTTCCTGAAATAAATTTAGATAAAGTTGATCAAATAAAGGGGTTCACTGTCTCTATGGTAACCACGGCAAAAACAGATATAGAGGGGCGTGCGTTGCTACGGGCACTTGGCATGCCTTTTCGGAGTTAAGGGCTATGGCACGAACATGTTTGCGCGTAAAGGCACAACGGAAGCCTAAGTTTCGCGTTCGGGAATATAATCGCTGTCCGCTGTGTGGACGCTCTCGTAGCTTCTACCGTCGGTTCCGTATGTGTCGTATCTGCCTACGGACCTATGCACTAAAGGGCCAGATCCCTGGTATGACTAAGGCAAGCTGGTAGGGAAGAGGATTATGCAAACTGATCCTATTGCAGATCTGTTGACGTGTGTTCGCAATGCGTTACGCGCACGGAAAAAGACGGTCTCTGTGCCGCGCTCCCGGGTCAAGGAGGCTATTGTTAAAATCCTTGTAGCTGAGGGATTCATCCAGAATTATCGGAGTGTTGAGCACAACGGATTTCCCTCTCTCACCATTGATCTCAAGTACGACGCAGCCGGTCGCCCCGCACTCCATGGCGTGCAGCGCGTCAGTAAGCCGAGTCTGCGAACCTATGTACGGGCGGATGCGATTCCAGCCGTGCGTAACGGACTCGGGGTGAGTATTCTGTCGACCTCTCGCGGAGTAGTGGTTGACCAGGAGGCCCGCACGCTTCGTATCGGTGGGGAAGTGCTGTGTAGTGCGTGGTAAATTAGAAAGAGAGAAATAACGTATGTCTGGTGTTGGGCACAAGCCGATCACGCTACCGGATGCAGTGAAAATATCACATGTCGAGGAAACGCTAACGGCTGAAGGGCCAAAGGGGGTCCTGCAAGTACCGGTTGACGCTGCGCTTTCAGTCGAAATTACGACAGCCAGTGTGATGTTGAGTCGGCCAGACGACTCTCGCCGTTCTAAAGCGAGGCAAGGGCTTACCCGGAAGCTTGTCGCCAATGCGGTTCAAGGGGTCTCGACTGGATTCTCGAAGGTGCTAGAAATTAACGGGGTGGGATATCGGGCGGACGCTGTGAAGGACATCTTACATCTGAGCCTTGGGTTTTCTCATCCTATTTTCTTCCAACTTCCTGCGGGCATCAGCGTTAAGGTAGACCGGCAGACGCAGATTACAATTGAAGGAATTGACAAACAACTTGTCGGAGAAGTTGCTGCATCAATCCGTCGGTTACGTCCGCCTGAGCCATACAAGGGAAAAGGGATTAAATACGTAGACGAGCATGTGCGGAGAAAAGCTGGAAAGACCGCTGTTGCTGCTGGAGGATAAGAATGGCAGGGACGAACCCTCGCGAACGGAGCCGCCTACTCCGTCAAAGGCGGATGAGACGGAAAGTGCGTGGAACGGATATTCGACCGCGCTTATGTATCTACCGCAGCAATAAACATCTCTATGCCCAGGTTATTTCTGATGAGAGCGGTCGGTCTTTAGCATCTGTCTCAACTCTTTCAGCAGATCTCAAGGAACGTGTTCAGCAAAAGACGGCGACCGTCTCTGCAGCAAAAGAAGTGGGGCAGCTCATTGCTAAAAAGTGCCAAAAACAGGGGATACAGACGGTCATTTTTGACCGGAACGGATTCCTCTTTCATGGACAGGTTCGCGCTGTCGCCGAGGCGGCGCGCGAAGCTGGCCTACAATTCTAAGGAGTATGCCTGTGGCGGCTGACGATGATCGGATTAATCCTGACGCGCTCGATATTCAAGAGAAGGTCGTTCATATCAATCGTGTGAGCAAGGTGGTCAAGGGCGGGCGCCGTTTCAGTTTTAGCGCCGTTGTTGTGGCTGGGGATGGTGCTGGACATGTTGGCTACGGCTTGGGGAAGGCCCGCGAAGTCCCGGAAGCCATCCGAAAAGGCGTTGAACGCGCGAAGAAGTCTTTGATTCGTGTGCCTCTCGTCGAAGATACGTTACCGTATGCGGTTATTGGTCGGCATGGTGCGGGTAAAGTGCTGCTCAAACCCGCCGCAGCTGGCACTGGTCTCATAGCGGGCGGCGGTGTACGTATCGTGATGGAATTGGCCGGCGTACGCAACGCTCTTACAAAATGTCTTGGATCGACCAATCCACATAATTCTGTGAAGGCCACACTGGCCGCACTGGAAAGCTTGGAGGGTCCAGAGCAGGTTGCCGAGCGGAGGGGGAAACCCTCGCTGCTCATGAAAGGATAAGGCATGGCAGACGCGGGAAAAGGGAAGGTTTTAGCCATCACCTTAAAGCGTAGTGAAATTGGAGGCACTCGGCGTCAGCGCGAGACGCTGCGCGGCCTTGGACTGAAACATGTTGGGAAGACTGTGCTGCGGAACGATTCGTCATCACTCCAAGGGATGGTGAATCGAGTGTCCCATCTTATCGAGGTGCGTGAGAATGGATCTTAGTCACTTAAAGCCCGCCCCTGGGGCGATGAAAAAACGGAAACGGGTCGGCCGCGGTCCTGGCTCTGGACTCGGAAAAACAGCAGGTCGAGGTCATAAAGGAAGCGGCGCGCGCTCTGGTGGAAATATCCCGCCTGGTTATGAGGGTGGACAAATGCCGCTCTCCCGCAGGCTGCCCAAACGAGGATTTCACAATCCGTTTCGGCAAGAGTACACCATCATTAACATTGGGAGTCTGGAACGCTTTGAGGCTGGTGCTGTAGTCGATCTTGATGTTTTCCGCCAGTCTGGTCTCGTGTGTGGCCGTAAGTGTAAGGTAAAAATATTGGCAAAGGGAGAACTGACAAAGGCCCTGACTGTCAGAGCCCATGCCTTTAGCTCGCAAGCCCGTGAAAAGATCACTGCGCTGGGAGGGATAGCTGAGGTCGGGTAACAATGCTCGAAGGCTTACAAAACGCGGCAAAGATATCAGACCTGCGCCGGCGCCTCCTCTTCACATTCGCCTTGCTCGCCGTTTATCGAATCGGAGTCGCGATACCAACTCCGGGCATTGACGGAGATGGTATCGCAGCGTTCTTCGAGCAAGCCGCGAGTACTGTTTTTGGTCTGGTGAACCTCTTCTCAGGCGGCGCTCTTGAGCGTTTCTCTATCTTTGCGCTGGGCATTATGCCCTATATTAGTGCATCAATTATCTTTCAGCTCTTGACTGTAGTGATCCCGACGCTTGAGCGTCTGTCAAAAGAAGGCGAACAAGGGCGACGTAAGATTACACAGTATACACGCTACAGCACTGTTGGTTTAGCCCTCCTCCAGGGCCTCTTTATCAGTATTGGACTCGAACAGATTCAGGCACCTGGAGGGAGCCCAGTTGTTTTCAATCCGGGCTGGGAGTTTCGTCTCATGACGATGATTACCCTTGCCGCCGGTACTGCTTTCATCATGTGGTTAGGTGAACAGATTACCGAGCGTGGAGTTGGCAATGGTATCTCTCTCATCATTTTCGCTGGTATTGTCTCCAGTATTCCCTCAGCGGTGACCGCAACGACTGAGTTTGTTCGAGAGGGCGAATTGAGCATCCTTTTGCTGCTTCTCCTGCTAGCAGGCATGGTTGCAATCGTTGCTGCAGTAATCTTTATGGAACGTGGGCAGCGCCGTATTTCGGTTCAGTATGCAAAACGGGTTGTGGGCAGAAGAGTATATGGCGGGCAAAGTTCCCATCTTCCACTGAAAGTGAACACTGCTGGAGTTATCCCCCCGATTTTTGCCTCCTCAGTTCTTATTTTTCCGGCTACAATTGCCGGCTTTGCCGACCATCCGTGGGCACAAACCGTTGCCAATGTTCTGACACCGGGAAGTTGGATATATAATGTCAGTTATGTCGGGATGATTATCTTCTTCTGCTATTTCTATACTGCTGTTGTATTTAATCCTACTGATGTTGCCGACAATATGAAAAAAAATGGCGGGTTTATTCCTGGCATCCGTCCTGGGCAACGAACAGCAGACTATATTGATCGTGTCTTAAGTCGTATCACACTGACTGGAGCAATTTATGTCTCCATCGTCTGTGTTTTGCCTAACCTCCTGGTCGGGTCCTTTAACGTGCCATTTTTCTTTGGTGGGACAGCGCTGCTTATTGTCGTTGGCGTTGCTCTGGACACGGCAGCTCAGATTGAAACACAGCTCATCATGCGGAACTATGAAGGCTTTATGAAGCGCGGTCGCCTCAGAGGAAGACGAGGGTAGAAGGAAAGAGTCGAGGCAGCAGGTAGAGGTCCCAGTATGGTTTCTCATCGATGATTTTTCTGAAATCCCTTGAAGAAATAGAGATAATGCGGACAGCGAACCGTATTGTTGCAGAGATTCTTAGTGAACTGCGACAGCGTGTTCAGCCGGGCATCTCAACCGGAGAGATTGATTGTGTAGCGGAAGAATTGATTGGGAAAAAGAAAGCAAAGACCGCGTTCAAAGGGTATACGATTCGGAATGGCTCCGTTCCGTTCCCCGCCCATATCTGTATTTCTTTGAATAATGAAGTAGTCCACGGTATCCCATCTCACCAGCGTATCATTAGAGATGGGGATGTCGTCAGCTTGGATTTTGGTGTAGTGTATAACAGATTTTATGGTGACGCGGCCGTGTCCTTTGCGGTTGGAGAGACTGACCACTCCATACTACAGCTTTTAGACACGACTGCTGCCGCTCTTGAAGCTGGAATATGCCACGCGTGTATTGGCAATCGTCTCGGCGACGTATCTGCCGCAGTTCAGGAGTATGTCGAGCGGGATGGTTTTTCTATTGTGCGAGAATTTGTTGGACATGGGGTTGGTCGTAAGCTACATGAAGACCCGCCTGTCCCCAATTATGGCGTGCGGAATCGGGGTGTCCGTTTGCGCGAAGGGATGGTCATCGCGATTGAGCCCATGGTGAATATGGGTGCTCCGGAAGTCGCTATGCTAGAGGATGGGTGGACTGCTGTGACAAAAGACGGCAGTCTCTCAGCGCACTTTGAGCATTCGGTTGCGATTATGGCAGATGGACCGGTTGTGCTTAGTAGAATATAAGAGAAAAGTACAAATATACTCAACCTTTTTCATACAAGAATAGGAACGAGGTTCGTATGAAAGTTCGTGCTTCTGTGAAGCCGATGTGTCGAAAGTGCAAGATTATTAAACGAAAAGGCGTTATCCGGGTCATCTGTGAAAACCCACGACACAAGCAACGACAAGGCTAGGCGTTTTCCTGACGTGAGTTAAAGCAAGAGCGGAGAAATCGTATGGCACGTATTGCGGGTATCGAGTTACCCCGGAACAAGAAAATCGGTGTCGGTCTCACCTATATCTATGGGATTGGACGGGTCACTGCACTCAAAATTCTGGCCGCGGCGGGAGTTGATCCACGCGCGAATTCTGATGCGTTGGCTGATGATGAGATTGTAAACATTCGGCGTATTATTGACCAAGATCATCGTGTCGAGGGAGACCTCAGGCGGGATGTTACGAGTCATATTAAACACTATATTGACATTGGGGCATACCGGGGCCTACGACATCGTCGGAACCTGCCGGTCCGCGGTCAAAAGACGAAAAATAATTCTCGGACGCGCAAGGGGCCGAGACGGACCGTCGCTGGAAGGAAGGTCGCGCCTACTCCTAGATAATGCGAGGCGCGAGAGGAGGAGCACAGTATGGCGAAAGCTGGAGATCGGTCTACCTCACGGAAGAGGAAAATTCGGAAAAACATTCCAGAAGGTGTGGTGAATATCCATTCGACTTTCAACAACACTATCGTGACAATTGCAGACCCGCAGGGGAACACTGTGGCATGGGCGAGCGCGGGGAGTGTGGGACTGAAGGGATCGCGCAAGGGCACACCGTTTGCCGCCCAAATGGCAGCAGAGAGTGCTGCGCGTAAAGCAGCTGATGCTGGTATGCGCTCGGTTCAAGTGCATGTGAAGGGACCCGGTGCTGGGAGAGAATCCGCTCTGCGCGCGCTGCAGTCAGCTGGGTTTGCGGTGAGCCTTATCCGGGACGTCACGCCTATCCCTCACAATGGCTGTCGTCCGCCCAAGCGTCGAAGAGTCTAAGGGGCTGGGTGTACGAGTAGGGAACTGATAGAGATCAGGAGGTTTTTGTGGCACGATATAGAGGCCCGTCTTGTCGTCTGTGCCGTCGAGAAGGGTTGAAACTCTTTCTCAAAGGCGAACGTTGTTACACGGATAAATGTGCTATCGAGAGAAGAAGCTACCCACCAGGGCAGCATGGCCAGGGGAGAGGAAGAAAGGCGACCGAGTACAGTGTTCAGCTGCGAGAGAAGCAAAAGTTGAAACGTATCTATGGGGCGCTTGAGGGACCGTTCCGTCGTCTTTTTGCACGGGCCGAGCGCCAACGTGGAATCACTGGTGAAAATCTTTTGATTCTTCTCGAGAGCCGTCTCGATAACATGGTGTACCGGATGGGATTCGCGACCTCACGCTCAGAGGCTCGCCAGCTGATACGACATGGCCATTTTCGCGTTAACGGTCGAAGAGTAACTATTCCATCATATTGTGTGAAAGCTGGAGACGAAGTGCAAGTGCGCGAGGCGAGCCGAAAGATTACCCGTATCCAAGAATCCGTCGAGCTTGCCCAGCGACGCGGGGTGCCAGAATGGCTTGAGGTTCAGATGGATTCTTTTGCTGGAAAAGTCCGTGCCCTACCGGCTCGGTCGGAGATTACATTGCCTATCAACGAACAATTGATTGTGGAGTTGTACTCGAAAGTCTAGCGTAATGGATTGGCGTGTCGGGTCGTATTAGGCATGGACGCAGGACGAAAGAGGGAGCAACATGCAGGAGAGTGATCTCATCAAGCCCAAAGCGCTTGATGTTGAGGACAAAACCCTGACCCCCACGTACGGCCGCTTTATCGGCGAGCCCTTTGAACGTGGATTTGGGACAACATTGGGCAATGCCCTGAGGCGAATTCTTCTCTCCTCATTACCTGGGGCTGCTATCACCAAGGTGCGGATTCAAGATGTCGTGCATGAATTCTCGACTATTCCTGGTGTAACGGAAGATGTCACAGATATCCTTCTTAATCTCAAAGAAGTGAGATTTCATCTCCGCGACAGCAATATGGAAACAGCCACACTGAACGTGCATAGCGCGAAGAGTATCTGCGCTGGGGACCTGATAGTGGGCCCTCAGGTTGACATTCTCAATCCAGAGACCCATGTGGCGAAGCTGGGCAAGGACGGAAAGCTCGAAGTCGAAGTCGAGATCTGCAGAGGGCGTGGATATGTGACGGCTGAACGGAATAAGTCCGAAGAGGACCCGGTTGGAACAATTCCCCTCGATGCGGTGTTTTCCCCTGTCCGAAAGGTCAATGTCACTGTGACCAACGCGCGTGTTGGTCAGCGGACGGACTACGAAAGATTGGCACTTGAAGTCTGGACTGATGGCAGTATTGAGCCGAGAGAAGCGGTGGCTGAGGCCGCACGGATCGCTCAGGAGCAGCTATCTATCTTTTCTGGCCCCGCAGAAGAGATAGATAGTCAAGAAGAAGGCATGGGCCAGGAAGACCAGTCACCAACGAATGAGAATCTTTTCCGGCCCATTGAAGAATTGGCGCTCTCAGTCCGTTCTGCCAATTGCCTCCAAAGTGCAGATCTTCGATATGTAGGAGAGCTCGTCGTCAAGACCGAACCCGAACTTCTCAAAACGAAAAATTTCGGGCGGAAGTCATTCAACGAGATTAAGGAATTGCTCCATGAGATGGGGTTAGAACTTGGCATGCATCTGGAAGCATTTCCCCCTCGGGAAGAGCTGGACCGGATGCGAGTATCCCGTGAGGGCAATCTGGCCTAGCCGGAGTCTCAGGGGGACAAGGGAAGCGAGAAAGATGCGACATCTGAAAGCAGGGCGAAAACTGAATCGTACAGCAGCGCATAGAAAAGCGCTGATGCGGAACTTGCTGAAAGCCTTGTTGCTACGTGAACAAATCCGAACGACCGACGCTAAGGCCAAAGAACTCCGTGGCTGGGCGGACCGCATGGTGACTCTTGGAAAAAAGAATTCGGTCCATGCGCGTCGTCTCGCTTTCTCGTATCTTGGTAGCCGAAAACTGGTACAGCGCCTGTTTGATGAAGTTGCCCCGCGCTTTCAGGGCCGGGCGGGCGGATATACACGAGTGCTGAAAATAGGTCCGCGCCGTGGGGATGCTGCCCCTGTCTCGCTTGTCGAATTCACTGAACGGGCAAGCACTCCTTCAACAGTAGGAGGAGGCGCTGACAGCGCATAGAGACCATGTTGATGGTCAGTGTACCAGTGGGGATGACCGAGAATCTGAGAAGCTCTCCGAAGAGTACGCCTCGGAGGACGAATGGGTAAGGGGGCGCACGGTTCCCCCTTTGTCGTCTCTCTGGACGAGACGGGGTGCATAGTGGGGAATAGGAGGAAGGACCCGCCATGGCTGTTCGACAGTATGCCTTTCACTTCAATCTCTCCGAAGGGTGTATTGTATTATTAAGTACAGTGGTGAGTTTTCTTCTTGTCTTTGCTTTTGGAGTCTATATCGGAAAAGAAGTACAGGCGTACAAAACTGCCCAAGAAACGCGGCCCGTTCGTTTTCCTGTCGGCCATCCTGAAGATAAAGTGTCTGCGAGTCCTCCATCCTACGCCCTTCCGCCGACTCTGGAGAAGCGGGCTCAGAGAGACCAATCGCCGTCGCCTTCAGCCCCTCCCGTCGGGGTGAATGTTTCTACGACTTCGGCAAGCGTATCGCAAAACAAAAAACGAGTGGCCCCCGCTCCAATCGGAGTCAAATCACAATACAAAAAAGAGCAGACTCGACTCCCCAGTGAGTGGAGCATTCAGATCCATGTCACAAAGAGTCGACGTACGGCGCGTCAACTTGCCGCGGAGCTCCGCACACAAGGCCATACCGCCTCCGTCAATACGCTTACAAAGAACGGAGAAGTATTGTACCGTTTGCGCGTTGGAACATTTACACAAGAAGAGGCCCAACGTGTGGCTGCGCGCTTTCGACGCGAAGGAAAATTCGCCCAAGCCTATCTGGTCTCAGATTAGCCCCTTAGTACTCCACCTATGACTGTCAAAGATGCCATTGCCCACGTGGTTACCGGCGCAGATCTTACGGAAAAAGAGATGCGTACAGTCGTCACGGATCTGATGGACGGGCAAGCAACTCCGGCTCAGATTGGAGCCTTATTGACTGCGCTCCACATCAAGGGCGAGACCGTCGCTGAGATCTCTGGGGCAGCTGGGGCTATGCGAGCCATGGCAACGTCAGTTCGTCCGGGGCGAGCGGTCATTGATACGTGCGGAACGGGTGGAGACGGCTGTCATACGTTTAACATTTCGACCTGTGCCGCTTTTGTGGTCGCCGCCGCGGGTTTATGTGTGGCTAAACATGGAAATCGGGCAATGTCTGGAACGGTCGGCGGTGCCGATGTCTTAGAAACCCTCGGTGCCCGCATTGAGCTGTCTCCGCAGCATGTGGCCTATTGCATGCAGGAAGTCGGCTTCGGTTTCCTCCTTGCCCCAGCCTTCCACCGAGCTATGCGCCATGCCGTTGGCCCACGTCGGGAAGTTGGGATACGGACCATCTTCAATATCCTGGGGCCCCTTACGAATCCGGCGGGAGCGCAATATCAACTCATTGGCGTCTTTGACCAGCGTTGGGTTCAGCCGCTGGCCGAAGCACTCGGACGATTGGGCTGTCAGCATGCCATGGTGGTGCATGGAGAGGATGGACTTGATGAAGTGTCTCTGAGCGGCCCGACGCAAGTTGCTGAGTGGGGGCCACAGGGTGTCCAGACGTATACCATCAATCCGACTGATTACGGCTTTCCGTATCGTCCGTTAACAGCCCTGCAGGTCTCAAGTGCTCAGGAATCGGCAGACATCATCCGGTCTGTCTTAGCCGGCACACCAGGACCACACCGAGACGTTGTGTTGCTCAATGCTGGGGCAGCCCTCTATGCCGGTAATGCGGTTGCTTCATTAGGAGACGGGATCGCGCTTGCCAGCGCAACAGTTGACAGTGGAGCCGCGACACGGACGCTGGAACGTTTTATCCCGCTGACGCACAGGGAAACGGTATGATTCTTGACGACATCGTGGCCTATAAACGAGAGGAACTTGCGCTCCAAAAACAGCGGGTATCGCTTGAGCAGCTCCAAGACATGCCGCTGTTCCACGCCCATCCGCCTGGCTTTTTCCAGACGTTGTCTACCTGGAACGGGCGGACGGTTATTGCAGAGGTGAAAAAAGCGTCCCCCTCAAAGGGCGTTATTCGACAAGACTTTGACCCTCTTGCGCTCGCCCTTACATATGAGGCCTCGGGAGCGGCCGCTATCTCTGTTCTCACGGAAAAGAAGTTTTTTCAGGGAAGTCTCGACTATCTCAAACAGATCCGCCAGCAGGTAGCGCTGCCCCTCCTCAGAAAAGATTTTGTCTTTGACGACTACCAAGTATACGAAGCCCGCGCCTATGGCGCGAGTGCCATTCTCTTAATTGTCGCGATTCTCGAAGATGCGCAGTTGCAAGACCTGAGTCATCTGGCTCAGACACAGGGGATCGACTGCCTGGTTGAAGTGCATGACGAAGCAGAATGCGAGCGTGCCCTGGCACAGGGAGTGTCTCTGCTTGGTATCAACAACCGGGACTTGCGTACCTTTCATACGACGATTGAGACCAGTGAACGTCTTGTTCAAGGCATGCCCTCCGATGTACTGGTAGTGTCTGAGAGTGGCCTGTCAACCCGGCACCAATTAGACCGACTCGAGGCTCAGGGGGTGCGGGCATTCTTAATCGGTGAGACCTTTATGGCGGCTCCAGACCCCGGAGAGCCGCTCCGCTCGCTGTTAGGACATCCCACGTAGCTTGCTCATGTCCGTCCACGTAAAAATCTGTGGTATTACGACTGTCGCTGATGCCCGGCTTGCCGTGCAGGCCGGCGCTGATCTGATTGGTCTGAACTTTTACCCGCCCAGCCCACGCTATATTTCTGAGTCAACTGCCAAAATGATTCGGAGCATTCTTCCTCAGCACGTTCGCTGTGTCGGTATTTTCGTTAATGCGGAGCGTGCGCATATCGCCGCCTATGTTCGGGCCCTCTCTCTTGACGTGATTCAGTTTCACGGTGATGAGGACGCCGCTGCCCTGACGGGCTGGCAAGTCGCGACTGTCAAGGCGGTCCGGGTCGACTCGGAGACATCGCTCCCTGAGCAGCTTGAAGGGATTACGGCGGACTACCTCCTCCTTGACACGTATAGTTCCCGCGGATACGGAGGGACGGGTGAGACCTTTGCCTGGGAGCATGCTGCGGCCCTCCCTCGGATGTCCTTGGATCGGACGATTTTGGCTGGGGGGCTGAATTCAGAGAATGTGGCTGCTGCAGTTGCGACCATGCGGCCGTGGGCTGTCGATGTCGCCAGTGGTGTTGAGTCAGCTCCCGGACGGAAAGACGCAGAAAAACTACACGCGTTCATCAGCAATGCCAAGACTGCCTGATAAACATGGACATTTCGGGATCTATGGCGGCCGCTATGTGGCGGAGACCCTGATGCCGGCTTTGCTTGAGCTTGAAGATGTCTATCGTCAATGCCGCACAGACCCGACGTTTAAACGAGAACTCCGCGTGCTTCAGCGTGAATATGTCGGCCGACCGACACCGTTAACCTTCGCCGCTCGCTTGACTGAGCGGCTTGGGGGAGCAAAGGTTTATCTTAAGCGCGAAGATCTGTGTCATACTGGTGCCCATAAGATTAATAACACCATCGGCCAGGCCTTATTGGCAAAACGCATGGGCAAAGAACGGCTCATTGCTGAAACCGGGGCTGGCCAACATGGGGTTGCAACGGCGACCGTTGCGGCCCTCCTCGGGTTCTCGTGCGAAGTCTTTATGGGCCGTGAAGATACCGTACGCCAAGCGCCCAATGTTTTCCGAATGCGATTCTTGGGAGCAACGCTGCGGGAGGTCGTTTCCGGCAGCCAGACCCTTAAAGACGCGATGAATGAAGCCTTGCGTGACTGGATTACGCATGTGGCGCACACCTTTTATGTCATTGGAACAGTCGCCGGCCCGCATCCATATCCCATGTTGGTCCGCGACTTTCAGTCTGTTATCGGACGCGAGACCAAAAAGCAGATTGTGCAGCACGAAGGTCGTTTGCCTGACTACCTCATTGCCTGTGTTGGGGGTGGGAGCAACGCGATGGGCCTGTTTGCTCCCTTTCTCCGCGAAACCGCAGTCCACATGGTTGCGGTCGAGGCCGGGGGGCTCGGCGCGGGTCGGAATGCCGCCTCAATGTCAAACGGGTACGCGGGCGTACTCCACGGCAGCAAGACCTATATCCTACAGGACGAGACCGGCCAGATTGCCGCAACGCACTCGCTCGCACCCGGGCTGGACTATCCAGGCGTTGGACCCGAATTGAGCTATTGGAAGGACCGGCAGCGCATTCACTGTGTCACCGTCCAGGACGCGCAAGCAGTCGAAGGAATGCGGCTCTTGGCTGAGACCGAGGGGATTATCCCTGCCCTGGAGAGTGCGCATGCCGTCTCCTATGCTGTGACCCTCGTCCCCCAACTTCCAGCTACGGCCGTTGTGGTGATTAATGTTTCTGGCCGAGGAGATAAAGATCTCCAAAGCGTGGCCAGCTTTCTGGGTGAAAACGCTCTATGACGCGCATTGCCGACACCTTTGCCCAGTTGCGGGCCCGCGGAGAGGTCGGTCTCATCCCCTTCATCACCGCCGGAGATCCTGATATCGAGACGACCTTCGCCTTAGTCCATGAAATGGCCCGACAAGGGGCCGACATCATCGAACTCGGCGTACCGTTTTCCGACCCGATGGCCGACGGGCCGACGCTGCAACGTGCCGCACAACGTGCCTTGCAGCACGGCACGTCGTTGACGCACGTCTTCGAGTTGGTGCGCCGTTTGCGACAGTCGCTCACGATCCCCATCCTGCTCTTCGGATATTATAATCCGATCTGGCGTTACGGTGGGGAGCGCTTTGCCGCCGATGCTCGCCAGGCGGGTGTTGACGGCGTGCTGTGCGTTGATTTACCGCCCGAAGAAGCAGAGGAGTTGAAACGAGAGACGGACCGCTACGACTTGGATATGATCTTTCTCCTCGCCCCGACCAGTTCGCTCGACCGAGCTCAGAGGGTACTGACCCGCGCGCGCGGATTCATCTATTATGTCGCGGTGACGGGCGTGACGGGCGTCCGGGCGGCACTCCCAGCGGACCTGAGTGCTATGGTTCGCCGCATTCGCGCGATTTCCCCGGTGCCGGTTGGTGTCGGGTTCGGTATCGCCTCAGCGGAACACGCGGTGCAGGTCGCGGGCGTGGCTGATGCCGCTATTGTCGGAAGTGCGATTTCACAGATCATTGAGCAATCGCTGGGACAGCCTGCTCTGGTGCCGCGAGTGGGAGCGTTTGTTGCTGAGCTTAAAACAGCCTTGCGCAGTATCGCACCCGCCGCACGAAACGATAGCGGGGCTGCCCTGGCCCCACCACGGCCCTGACGACAGGCGAAGAGTACTGAAGGAAGAGCGGATATGGCGGAACAGGCAGTCGGCGTGAATCAAGAGGAGGGGGAGGCGATTTGGCTCAAATGTGCGACGTGTCAAGAAATTTTGTTTCGGAAGGAGGTTGAGCGGCGCCTTTTTATTTGCCCCAAATGTGGCGCTCATCTCCGCCTGACCGCCGAACAACGACTGTTCACTATCGTTGACCGCGGCTCGTTCATTGAGCATGCGCAGCACGTCCACTCTACCGACCCCCTGGCCTTCACCGACCGGAAACCCTACGTACAGCGATTAGCTGGTGCGCGCAGTCGGTCGGGGCGTGCCGAAGCCGTTGTCTGCGGGGTGGCGACTATTGACGGTCGTCGGGTTGCTCTCGGCTGTTTCGATTTCTTCTTTCTCGGTGGGAGTATGGGGACCGCTGTGGGAGAGAAACTGACTCGCATTATCGAGTACGCCAGTGCAGAACGGTTGCCTGTTATTTTCTTCTCGGCCTCCGGCGGTGCCAGGATGCAGGAAGGCGTGCTCTCGCTGATGCAGATGGCAAAGATCTCTATGGCGCTGGGTCGTTTGCGAGAAGCTGGGTTGCCTTATATATCGGTGTTGACCGATCCGACGACGGGTGGTGTTGCCGCCTCGTTGGGTATGCTGGGTGACATCAACATTGCTGAGCCGGGAGCCTTGATCGGCTTTGCCGGACAACGGGTTATTGAGCAGACCATCCGGGAAAAGCTTCCCCCCGGTTTTCAGCGCGCAGAATTTTTGCTGGAACATGGCATGGTAGACCTTGTGATTGAGCGTAAGGATTTACGCGGTGTGTTAAGCCAGTTACTAGACCTCTTATGCAAGCCTGCCCCTCCTGTTGACTCAACCCCAAAAGCGTCACCCACTTCCCCATAATGCGACATCCTGTAAGCTGCTACTCAGATACACTGGCGTGGCTGTATGGGCTCGAAGTCGAGCGTATGGATCTCAAACTTGAGCGGACCGCCCTGGCGCTCCGTTTGGGTGATGATCCTCAGCGCCGATTCCCCAGCATTCATATAGCTGGCACGAATGGGAAAGGGTCTACTGCGGCCGTGTTGCATGCCATCCTCAGTGCTGCCGGGTATCGGGTGGGCTTGTTTACTTCTCCGCATCTGATTGACTTTTGTGAGCGGATTCGGGTTGGTACTCGGTGGGTCACTCCACAAGAGGTGGTGGATACTGTGGCGGTCATCAAGTCCTGTATCGAGCCGGCGGAGATTCGGCTGACTCCGTTCGAAATGATGACGGTGTTGGCTTTTCACATCTTTGCCCAAGCTCGTGTGGATATTGCCATTGTGGAGGTCGGTTTAGGGGGAAGACTAGACGCCACAAATGTTCTAACCCCATTGGTGTCTATCATTACCAGTATTGGACTTGACCACCAGCAGTATCTGGGGCCAACTCTGGCTGACATTGCGCGTGAAAAGGGCGGGATTATTAAGCCCGCCGTACCGGTCGTTCTCGGGAAGCTCGACCGGGGGAGCCACGACATTTTGTCTAGGATGGCCCAGGATCAAGGAAGCGCAACTCTGGCGTATGGCCAGGACTTTACCCTCGAGAAAAAAGTCTCCGGACAGTATTGCTACAGCGGAAAGCAGTATCAGTATGAGGACCTTCAGCTCTCTCTGAACGGAAAATTTCAGGCCCGCAATGCCGCGGGTGCCCTGGCGAGTCTGGAATATCTCCAGGACTCTTTCCCTGTCACGGCTGCCCACATTGATGCTGGGTTACAGCTGGTACACTGGCCGGGTAGGTTGGACATTGTGTCGACGCAACCCCTTGTCATTCTTGACGGGGCTCATAATATCCAGGCCCTCCAAACGTTACTTGCCGAACTCCCGGATCTTGTCTCGAACCAGCGTCCCATTTTTCTCTTTGGGGTCATGCGGGATAAAGAGTGGCGTCCCATGGTAGCCGCCTTAGAGCAGGTCGCTGCAGAGGTCGTTGTGACCGCGGTAGCGCAGCCGCGGGCCGAAGATCCGTATACTGTGCAAAAGGCTTTTTCTTCCAACCGTTCCGTGCGAGTTGTCGAGGGAGCAGCGGAAGCCTGTCGACAACTACTGCATCAAGCCGGGCCTCGAGATGCCATTGTGGTGTGTGGCTCGTTGTTCTTGGTTGGAGAAGTATTGCCGCTTTTTCCCGAAGCCCGGCGTCCCCCCCACGCCTTCCCAGTCCACGCTGCCGATGGTCTGAAAGAACGTAGATGGTGATGCAAAGAATTTTCTGTTTTCCTCTCTTTCTCACTCTTTTTTGGCTCATCCAGGGAGCAGTCGTCTCCGCGCAAGAACCCGTAGTGGTCAATGCTGACACCCTGAACTATGAAGAGGACGGAGAGACGGTGTCGGCGCAAGGAGACGTCGTTGTCACCAAGGGGAAAACGACGCTCACCGCAGATACGGTTACCGTGAGCCGGACCAAGAATGAACTCAAGGCCCGAGGAAATGTCGTGCTGCAAGACCCCCAAGGGACTATTCAGGCTGAGGCGTTGCGACTGGAACTAACGGATGAAACCGGCGAAATTGAAAATGGTACGATTCGTATTCCCAGTCATCAATATACGATTACCGGCAGGAAACTCCAAAAATCATATGGTCAGACCTACCATATTGAAGACGGAACAGTAACAACATGTGAGTGTGAGAGCGGAGAAGCCGCGGATTGGAGTCTGGATGCCAACGAATTTGACGTCACGCTCGGTGGAACAGGAAAACTTCGTGGAGGGCTCTTTCGGGTCCGAGACATCCCGCTCTTGTATGTCCCCTATGGCGTGATTCCTGTCCGCAAGGAACGACAAAGTGGTGCGCTCGCTCCCCGGTACAGCTTTTCGAGTAAACGCGGCTTCCAGTGGGAACAACCCTTTTACTGGGCAATGAGTAAGAGTCAGGATCTCACACTCACGGCGGATATTGAAACCTCCTCCCGGGTTGGGTTCTTGGGAGAATACCGCTATGCGCCGAGTGAGCGGGTAGAGGGCGAGTTCTCCGCTTCATATTTTAATGAACAGATTCGTGGGCCAGCTTCGACGACCTCACCTATTAATCGCTGGAGTGTCACGGGCGCGCATAGACAGCGTTTGCCCGCTGACATGGAGTTGTATAGTGATCTCTTTTTTGTGAGTGACGATTTCTTCTTGCGTGAACTCAACGTCTCCTTCCATCCAGGACTCGAAGACCGTCAGCTCCGCTCACGGCGATTTACAGACTCCCGAGTTGGCGGCGTGAAAACCTGGAAAAATGCTCAGGTTCGTTCCGAGGCGCGTTATTATCAAGATTTGCGGAACGATCAGGATGATGCCTTTCAGGTCCTTCCGCATATAAGTTTTCAGGGCCAACGCCGCTTTTGGAACGACCACATTGAAACCGGTGTGAGCATACAAGGAAGCCATTTCTTTCGGAATCGTGGCTACTACGGCCAACGCTTTGATCTTGCTCCCTGGGTATCAATCCCATTCTCCTTAGGCCGATATGTCTATGGCTCAGTCAAGGCGACTGGGCGGGAAACAGTCTACCATATGAGTTCCCGCGCTCGTGGGCGACCGACCGTGCCTGGGTCTGGACACCTGAAGAGCACGCAAACCAGAGAGATGGTCCGGCTTCAGGCTGAGCTCGGAACACGCCTCTCTCGGGTGTTCGATGTCGGCTGGGGGCGCGTGAGCAAACTCCAGCACGTTATCGAGCCGCAGGTCTCGTTTTCCTATGTCCCCCAGGTTGGCCAGGATGACCTGCCACTCTATGATGCGCTCGACCGGATGAACCGACGCAGTCTCTTTGTGTATGGTGTTTCAAACAGGCTGCTTGGAAAATTTGACCCGCTCCCCGGCGCTTCCAATCGGCAAGCCCGCGTCCGTGAGCTGATTCGTTTATCGGTGACCCATGCCTATGATCCGAGCCGGCGTCTGCGAGAAGAGGGCGAGCGATTTGGCCTGAGTGAGACGGACCAGCATTTTTCTGATATGGACATCAGGGCACATATCCGTCCCTTCTCACTCTTTACCATCGCAGCGGAGACGACGTATGATGTCGATCAAGGGGATATGATTGCCGCCCGCATTGGTGGGCATATACGCGATCCACGCCCGCTCCCCGAGACGAGCCCGTTGCTGCGCCATCTGCGTCGACGGACGAGTATCGGGGTTTCGTATCGGACAATTGCCGACCGGTTGCTGAAAGAGGTCAATTCCCGGGTTATCCTCCGATTGAACGAATATCTGACGGCAGCCTATTTCACGCGCTATGATCTGAATGATAAATCGTTTATTGGGTCGCGCTATTTCTTTCGTGTCCTCTCTCCGCAGAAGTGTTGGACGTTTGATTTCGGGGTTGTTGAGAAGGTCAACCCTGATGAGGTTGAGTTTCGTTTTTCCTTGTCGTTGGTTGGCATTACTTCAGCCGGAAAGGGCTCATTTTGAGAGAGGTGCGTGACCCTTCGCTCTGGGATAGCCTCATCGAGACAGCTGCATCGGATCGCTATGCAAAAGATTTTTTCTGGAGAACAGCTGGCAGAGCAGCTCGCTCGACTGCGCCGTCAGGGTAAACGCCTCGTCTTTACTAACGGCTGTTTCGACCTGATGCATGTCGGTCATGTCCATACGCTGGCTCAGGCAAAGACGTTTGGCGACATCCTTGTGGTTGGTATTAATACCGATGCCTCCGTCAAACGACTGAAGGGAGACAAACGGCCGATTCTGGATCAAACAAGTCGTTTGATCCTGCTGGCCGCCCTTGAAGTCGTTGACTATGTGACAACGTTCGAAGAAGACACGCCGCTCACACTGATTCGTACTCTTCAACCGCATATCCTGGTCAAAGGGGGAGATTGGAAGCCTGAGGCTGTAATAGGAAAAGAGGTCGTTGAACACACCGGTGGGCGGGTTGTTGCCGTACGTTATCAGGATGGCTTTTCAACCACAAATCTGATTGAACGTATTCTTGTAGCCTATCAGGAATAAAGGCTCTGCTTTCCTGTGTTGCGCGGGTGTCACGCCTGTGGTACACACAGATGCTTTCAGGAGGAATGCTGTGGCCCGGAGATGTGAAATTTGTGGAAAAGGCCCCTCAGTGGGCAATAAGGTGAGTCACGCCAATAACAAGACGAAACGCCGCTGGTTACCCAACCTGCAACGGGTGAAGGCAAAAGTCGAAGGTTCGGTGAAGCGTCTGCGCGTCTGTACGCGTTGTATCCGTTCTGGGAAAATTGTAAAGACGGCGTAAAAGCTGGCTCACTTTTCCTCTCTAGCTCAGTAGCCCGCCGCCCATCTTTTTTCCACTGGTCTCCAAGGGGAAGAAACCCGGTGAAACGCCGCCTTAGGGCACCACGCGGGACACTTTGACCACACCTCTCACCCGCTCCAAGTTGCGCATGACGCGCTGAAGATCGTCGGCGCTCGGGATGAGAACTTCAAATACGTTGAGGGCGCGTTTATCCGAAAGGGTCCTGACATTGGCACTGGCGATATTGAGGCCAACTGTGCTGATTGCTTTACTCATATTGGTCAGGAGGCCGGTCCGGTCTTCGGACAGGACTTCGATTTTGACGAGACGCGCATAATCCGTGGCGGGATCCCAACTGACGGTAATATGCCGTTGGGGGTCACTCTCCAGCAGGCGCTGACAGGAGATAATATGAACGGTGACTCCTCTGCCTCGCGTGATAACGCCCACAATGCGTTCTCCGGGAAGCGGGTTGCAACAGCGCCCAAACCGGATCAGGACATTCTCGATCCCACCGACCTGCACGCCACTTGAATCCTCCGATGGAGGTTTTTGGCGAATTTTTTCAAGCTCGATTGCGTCTGCCGTCTGACCGGGCATCTCGGGGGATTGGGGAAGGAGGTGGCCTAGCACCTGCCCTGCTGTCACTTGTCCATAACCCATGGCCGCGAAAAGTGTTTCTTCATTGCTGAATCCGAGCACCGCTAGCGCTGGCTCGATCCTGTGCTGTTTGCGCACGGTGGTCAGCGAGGTGTGACTGCGGGCTAACTCCCGCTCAAGGAGTTCTTGCCCAAGGGTAATACTACGTTCTCGCTGCTCTTCTTTGAGCCAGTGTCGAATCCGCGCCTTGGCCTTCGGGGTTTTGACGATTTTCAGCCAGTCTTTACTGGGCGACTGCTGTTTGGTTGTCACGATTTCGATAGCGTCACCGTTTTGGACCTGATACCGCAGGGGGACTTGGCGTCCATTCACTTTGGCGCCGGTGCAATGATTACCGACTTCTGAGTGAATGCGGTAGGCAAAATCGATGACTGAGGCGCCACGCGGGAAACTATTGAGGTCGCCTTGCGGGGTGAAGGCGTACACTTCTTCGGTAAAGAGGTCTTCTTTGATGGTATGGAGAAATTCTTGGGGGTCTTGGACGTGCTGTTGCAACTCAACAAGTTGGCGCAGCCAGGCGAAGCGCTGTGCTTCCTCCTGCCCTTGGCCATCTTTATAGGTCCAGTGGGCAGCTATCCCTTCCTCTGCTACCCGATGCATCTCGTGTGTCCGAATCTGAACTTCGATCCGTTCACTATATGGTCCAATGACTGTGGTATGGAGGGACTGGTACATATTCGCTTTGGGCAGGGCGATATAATCCTTAAACCGGCCAGGAACTGGACGCCAGTGACTGTGGACTATCCCTAACGCTTGATAACATTCACGCACGGATTGCACGATAATACGGAAGCCTACCAGGTCATAAATCTGACTGAAGACCAGCTTTTGAGACTGCATTTTTTGATAAATTGAATAAAAATGCTTAGGTCGGCCGGAGACTTGTGCCTTAATGTTGGCCTCAGCTAATTTCTCTTTCAGGATACCAATGACGTCGGCAGTGTATTGCTTCCGCTCGCTCTTCTTCTTGATAATATTCCGCTTCAGTTCCGAGTAAACCTTTGGATATATATAGCGCAGGGCATTATCCTCGAGTTCATTCTTCATCCAATAGATGCCCAAACGGTGGGCGAGGGGAGCATAAATTTCTAGCGTCTCCGACGAAATCTCACGTTGTTTGTCCTCGCTGAGATAAGAGAGTGTCCGCATATTATGCGTGCGGTCGGCGAGCTTCACCAGAATCACTCGGATATCTTGGGCCATCGCAAAAATCATTTTCCGAAAATTTTCGGCCTGGCGTTCTTCACGAGTTGTAAAGTGAATCTTGCTGATCTTTGTCACCCCATCGACCAGGGCCGCGACCTCATTGCCGAAATGCTGTTCGATCTGATCGAGCGTGGTTAAGGTATCCTCCACCGTGTCGTGCAGCAGGCTGGTCACCACGCTCGGCACATCGAGCTTCATATCCGTAATAATTTCAGCCACTCCAACCGGATGGATAAAGTAGGGCTCGCCAGAGTGACGTTTCTGACCTTGATGCATACGTTCTGAAAATGTGTACGCATCTGTGATAAGGCTGACTCTCGCCTCAGGATGATAGGACTGGACCTTCGTAACAATCTTATCCAAGTCTGGGTGTTGGCTCATTCGGTCCCTATGTGCGGCGCGTAGCGCGTTGAATGCGCGGAATCGGTACGCATGGGAGCGATGTCCAGGCGTGATACGCGGATTCTTTCGGCAGAGAGAATGGCGTGCAACGCCGCCACACCATTCTCGACCCGATCGTTGATGACGCAATAGTCGTATCGGGCTAATGCCAGAGCCTCCTCCGGCGCGCGTCGAATGCGTCGCATAATGGCTTCTTCCTCGTCAGTCCCACGCTCTCGCAGGCGGTCTTCCAGTTTCTGCCACGAAGGCGGCAGAATAAAAACAAGCACGGCCTCTGGATAGCACAGCTTGAGCTGTTCAGCCCCCTGGACATCAATGTCCAGCAGGAGGTCTTGACCAGTATTGAGCGTGGTATCAATAGTCGTGCGCATCGTACCGTAGTAGGCCCTGTGGACCTGAGCCCATTCTGCAAAGGCACCCTGGTCCCGAAGCGAAAGAAAAGTCTCCTCACTCACAAAGTGATAATCTTTGCCATCTACTTCCCCTGCTCGACTGGGGCGGGTGGTATACGAAATTGACCAAGCGAGGTTGGCCGTTCTCGCCATCAGTTCACGCGCCAGGGTGGTTTTGCCCGCACCAGAGGGGGCTGACAGGATCAGAAGAATCCCACGTCGGGAGAAGTTCAAACGTTGATCAGCATCGTCCAGCATACATTATTCTATATTCTGCACCTGTTCGCGAATTTTTTCCACCTCTCCCTTAGCTTGCACAACGAGATGGCGGATAGACGCATCATCTGCCTTGGCGCCGATCGTGTTCACCTCACGTTGCATCTCCTGGAGGAGAAAGTCCATACGCTTCCCAACGGACTCCTCCAGCCGGAAGAGATCAGAAAACGCACCGAGATGGCTTTGGAGCCGGACGCATTCCTCGGTGATATCGCTCTTTTGGGCCAGGCTCGCCACATCTTGCAGGACGCGACGCCGCTCAGCGTCGAGATGGGGCAAGAGCGCGGTGACCTTGTCTGCCAATTTCTGGCGTGTGGCCTGTTGGGTGTGTGCACTGCGCCGCTCGACACTCCGACGTATTTTTTCAAGAGTCGCAATCCGCCCCCGGAGATCGCGTTGCAGAAATTTCCCTTCACGCCGGCGTTGGCGTCCCAGCGCGGTGAGTGCACGCTGTAGCGCTTTCTTTGACGCGTCAATTTCGGCACTGGAGAGTTGGTGCGCTTCGGCGACCTGAAATACTTCTGGCCGGGACATAAAAAACTGGATAGTAAGATCTCCACCGAGGTCGAGCGCACCCTTGAGTTTCTTCGCCGCCTGTAGATACGCTCGCGCGAGCTCGGTATTGGGAACAACCGAATACGAGCGCACTGTCTGCCCTGAGAGCGTGAGGAAGACTTCAATCCGCCCACGCTTCACCTGCGTGGCAACCATCGCCCGCAATTCGTCCTCGACTGCGAGAAAGCCGCGGGGCAGGTGTAGTTTAACTTCGAGAAAACGGTGATTGACTGCACGGGCGTCGACCGTCGCACGTCCGCCCGAAAAGGCGCAGCTCCCGCTACCAAACCCGGTCATGCTTTTCATTGGTGGGGTGTCCTTAATACTGTTTTCAATTCCTTCAGATTGACGGTTGCCGTACCGACTTTGCCGACCACGATGCCAGCCGCGTGATTGGCGAGAATAGTGGCGACTTCGAGCCCGGCGCCCGCCCCCAGGGCGAGTGCGCAAACGGCAATGACCGTATCGCCTGCCCCTGTGACGTCAAAGACCTCATGGGCGGTGGTTGGGAAATGCGCCACCCGGCGATCTGGTTGAAATAAGCTCATGCCTTCTTCACCACGAGACACAAGAACAGCCTCCGTGTCCCACAGGTCAAGGAGTTGGATTCCGGCCTGTTGCAAGGCAACGTCGCTCACAATGTCGATCTGGGTGGCTTGTCCTGCTTCCTCTTTATTGGGCTTGATGAGACTCGCCCCTCGATAGTGAACGAAATTCTGGCGTTTCGGATCTATCACGTACACAAAGCCGAGTTGCGTCCGTAGGGTGGCTAACAGGTCGAGGAGCTCGGCCTCAATCAGCCCTTTGCCATAGTCCGACACCACACAGACATCAAAGTCGTGTATGTGTCGCTGGATAAAGGCGCGCAGGCGCGCCCGTACGCGTGCGCTGAGGATATCGGTAGGCTCGCGATCCAGTCGGACTACTTGCTGGCTGTGGGCAATGATACGGGTTTTGCTAATCGTCTCATACGGACTACTTGTCACGATCCCTTCGACTCCTGCACCGTGTCTGCGTAACTCTCTTCGGAGGAGCTGGCCCGCCTGATCCTTGCCTACGACGCCACAGACCGTCACACTGCCGCCCAGGGCGCGGATGTTGGTCACCACATTCCCGGCTCCTCCGGCGTGTAGGCTCTCTCGCGTGACCCGTACAACAGGAACCGGTGCTTCGGGTGAGATGCGGTTGACCTGACCCCAAATATACCGATCCAGCATCAGGTCGCCAATGACCAGTACCCGAACGCCTGAGAAGCGGGGGAGTATGGAGGCGAGTTTGCCGAACGACTGACGTCGATGAGAAAACGGGGACTTCATAGCGATCCTTTCAGTCTCTCACGATGCTGGAGCCAGGAGTTCGTAATAGAGGGCTTCATTGGCGCGCGCCGTTGTCTCGATATCAAAATACGTCCGGACTCTGGTTTGTCCCTGGGTGCCTAAAGTCTTCGCCCAGTCAGGACGGTGCACGCACTGGAGGAGAGCTTTCCGTAAGGCTGAGGGATCCTGGGCCGGTATCAGGAGACCAGTTTCTCCATCGGTTATGAGCTCAGGAATACCACCAACCCGGCTTGCCACCACAGGGAGACCCGCCGCCAGCGCTTCAATAACGGCGACGCCCAGGCCTTCCCAGACAGGAGTGTGGACGAAAATATCTGCGGCAGCTAGATACGCGGGCACGTCTCGACAAAATCCAGCAAAGTGAAACACGGAAGCCAAGCCAAGCGCTCGCACTCGGGCTTCTAATTCCTGCCGGAGTGGTCCATCCCCGCAGATGAGGTAATGGAGGGATCGCGCTTGGCCGGTCTGCTCAGCGGACTGACCCTGTTGACGGTAGGAGTGGAGCTGGGCGGCTGCTTCGATCAGTGTGTGAGGCGATTTGCGCTGCGTCAGCGCACCGGCCATGAGAATAACCGTAGTATCCTCGCCGAGTCCGTATTGGCGTCGCATAGCCCTGCGTTGGGCGGCAGTTGGCCGAAACTGCGTGGTGTCAATCCCGCTCGGGATGATACGGATGGGCCTGTCGGAAACAGGCGCGGTTCCCAGTGCCGCCGCTACGCCCGAGGAGATCGCGATGATCATGTCAACTTGGTTGCCATACAGAAGCCGACTCCACCACCCCGTCTTGATCGGATAATCCATCCGACGCGTGACCAGGCGGCGAACTGGCAGGGCGTGGAGCCACGGGCTGAGGGCATGGGCTCTGGCCGTATGAAAATGCACCAGATCGTAATATTCCCTACGGACTAGACGGCGTAGCCGCCAGCCCGCCAGGCCATCAAGATGATTACGGACCGAGAGAGGCTGAACGGTGAGGTGGTCGTGTTGGAGGCGCTGAGCCAAGACGCCGTGCAGCGGAGTTGCCACGTGGGAGACATGGCCAGCTCGGTGGAGATAGCGGGTCAGGCCCAACACTTGGGCCTCGCCGCCTCCCCAATTCCGCTCTGGGTCAACGTGCAGAATCCGTAACCGGCGTGTCATGAGAAGTGTTCCGAGGCGAGCGCAGCGTAGAATCTGAGGCCTGCTCCCACAGCTTGGCATATTTAAGGAAAACGTAGAATGCAGAGGTCACAGCAACAAAAAGGCCGGGAAGCCCGTCTCTGATACAGCCTCGGAGAAAATAAAAACTCAGGAAGCGCCACAATGGGCGCAACACCACATCGCTCAGATGCCTCTGGTGCTTCCGCAGACTCAGCTCGCGGGACGAGATATCTGTCAGGCTGTTTACGGTGCGGAGATGGTCGCTGATATCGGTATAGGTGTAGTGATGAAGGTTGCCGCTCAGGCGCTCGGAGCGGCCATGCAGGAGCACTTTCTCATGGGGATCGACACCCCCCCACCGGACCTTGTGTTTCCGAAAGAGTCGGAGCCGATAGCTCGGGTACCAGCCGTGCCACCACCAGCGGCCTAAATAGTGGACGAGACGCGGTATGTAGAAGCCATCGACTGCGGGGTCATCCCGTTGCAACACCGCCTGAATCTCATTCTGAAGGAGCGGGCTGACTTCTTCATCCGCGTCAATGTTGAGTATCCACTCATGGCTTGCCTGAGAGAGGGCAAACCGTTTTTGCTCAACATAGCCCGGCCACGCACGCTGAATGATACGAGTCGAATAGTCTTGACAGATCTCTAGGGTCGTATCGGTGGAAAATGAGTCAACCACAATGATCTCGTCGCACCACTTGACGCTTTCAAGACAGCGTTGAATAACCTGCTCCTCATTAAAGCAGACAATACAGCATGAGACGGGGCGCCGGGGAGCGCCGAGTGTCTGTTCGCTGGCTATAGACGCCGTGCGACGCCGTTTTCGTTTGGCGTATTCGCGGTCTTTGCGGCGACGCACAGACTGCAACTTTTCGAGCCAGAAGCGGCGCTGCCTGGCTGATGGCAGCGAAGGACCGAGATAGGCATACAAAAAGAACAGCCGCTCGGTCTTCCGGGCTCGACGGCCTACAGTCCGATCGAGCTGCACCAGATTTTTGACGCGTCGCTGTAGCCCCAGGCTCGGATCGTATTTGATGCGATCAAGATCAACCAGGCAAAATCGCCACCTCGGACCCTGCTGTTCGTCGCATTCTTCCACGAGGAGGTTGGCGTCTCTCAGATCTCCGCTATACAGGCCGGCCGCGTGAAAAGACCGCACGAAGAGGGCCAGTTCGCGGAGAAAGAGACGCCGCTGCGCCACAGACCAGTGTGGCGCGGATTCCCGCCAATAGTCCGAAAGTGGGGGATGCGGTAGCGCCTGGCTGATATACACACTTTCCTGCACCAAGCCGGCTTTTCGCTTCTCCACAACGGCCAAGGGTTGAGGAACGGGAAAGCCATGCGTCTGTAATAGTCGTGCTCCACGCCACGACCGGCGGGCCGGGGAGCCATGGATCAAGGCATCCGCCCGGCGACGCCAGTGCGTCAGTCGGTGGCGTTTGACAACGACTGACTGGATTGAGTCGGACATGAGCGTCACGGTCGTGCCCGCGTCCTGTTTGAGAATACGGGTGCACTGCCAATGGATTGGCTGTGAAGAAACGAGGTCGGTGACTCGCGCGGCATCCAGGTGTGAATGGATAATGGCGGGCAAAGTCGTTCTTGCAGAACTCGTAACGCTCACAACGACGGGCTTCCCTACATATAGCCGAGATCGGTCAGACGCTTTTCCAGGTCGGCCTTTTCGGTTTCTGACATAACAAACTCCGGCGTTGCGGTAAGCGGGCCGCGTCGGATGTCCTCAATCCGGTGCTGAAGCAGCCCGGCCATATCTTGGCGTTGGTTGACCAAGTTGTACCGCTCCGCAGGATCGTTCGGGAGGTTATACAGCTCTGCCGGAATCTGCGGATTGTTGGGAGCGTGGATGTATTTCCACTCGGGTGTACGCCAACCGACCCGCTGATCGCGCGGATCTGAACGAACGCGCAAAAATGCTTCGATATAGGCCTCCAGGCCGAGCGGGGCATCATCCAGTAGCGCCGGTTTGATACTCGTGCCATGAATCCCACTTGGAACCGGGGCGCCAACGAGGTCCAGCAAGGTTGGCACTGCGTCGATCTGGCGGACGAGTTGAGGGACGAGTTTGCCTGTCGGCAAGCGGCAGGAGTCTGCCCCGGCTCCCAGCATAGAAAAGACCAGCGGCACCCGCACGAGATCCTCAGAAACGTCCATCTCATGCCCTTCGCGCTTGATCGTTTTACGTCCGGATAAGTCACGCACGAGGCGATACCAACGGTATTGGAGGTCGGTCTTGACGACATGTTCGCCATGGTCGCCATGCACCACGACCAGGGTATTTTCAGGCAGCCCGGCCAGCAGTCTGTCCAATTCGACATCCAGACACGAGAGCGCACGCTCGTAACGATTCCGGCCGTAGGCCCGGCCTCGGAAAGCCGGCAGGATATGACGGTGATGATGCAGTTCCCATAAGTGGAGAAATCCGAACCAGGGTTGCCGGACCGTCAGGCTTTGCAGGCGCTGCCGAAAATCCGTGCCCCAAGATGTGGACAGGTAGGCTGATCCCTCTCGAAAGTGATAGACATCAAAGCCGCGATCCAGATCGGTCTCCGGAAAGAGTGGGCCACTCACTTCCGCCCAGGTGTGGTAGCCCTGCGCCCGGAAGGCGTCGGCCAAAGACGGGGCTGCCGGATTCAGTTTCAGACCGAAAATTGAACGAATGCCGTGCACGAAAGAGTGGCTGCCAGTCAGCAGGCTGGCCACGCAGGGCGTTGTCGACGAAGCCGAGGCAATGGCCTGCGTACAGGCCACACCGGAGCGAACAAGGCGATCCAGAGCCGGCGTACGCGCGCCTCGGTCCTCGCCGACAACGGCGTCTGCGCGCAAACAGTCGATTAAGAGAAAGAGGATATTAGGACGATTCATATAGATATGCCGGCTGACGCTGATTCCTGGGCCGCGCTTATGTCAGCTGGCCACGATCAAGGATGTTACGCGCCTTCTCAAGTACGTGCTCGGGGGTAATGCGCTGCATACACGCCCGCTGAATTCTACAGTCTCGCGTATAACACGGACTACACGATGCCGGTCCGCGCAGAACAAAATCTTCCGAACCCCATGGGGCCGAGCGGATAGGGCTGGTGGCGCCCCACAAGGAAATCACAGGCGTTCCAACTGCTGCTGCAATATGCATGGGGCCTGAATCCGGTCCAATGCCGAGCCGGGCACGCGAAAAAATACCGATCAGATCACGCACACTCGTTTTCCCACTCAAATCCGTGGCTTTGGTTTCTCCCAGCGCGGCGCTGACTTGGCTCGCAAACACTACCTCTCCCGGCCCTCCAATCAACACAGTGCCCATATCATACTCCTGCTGAAGGGTCCGTGCCACCTGAGCGGTTGCCGTTGGAAACCAAAACCGACTTGGCCAGCGCGAGCCAAGAAAAAAGGTGACATACGGACGTGGGGTATCGGCGAGTAAGGCGTCGATATGCCGCTCTTCTTCTTCCCGCAGCCGGAGGTCAAAGGCTACCCCGTCGTCGGGAAGACCCAGCGCGTCCGCAAAGCGTAGATATTGCCAAAGTTTGAGCGAAAAGTCCGGAACGGGATCAATCGTGTGGGTATTACAGAGCCAATTGCCTTCTTTTGTATTCTGACGATGAAACCCCAGCCGAACCGGCGCCCGCGACCAGAGACTGACCAGGCCACTCTTGGCATGGCGTTGCAGGTCCAGGACCAGATCAAACTGTTTAGCTCGAATCGTTTGGAGAAAAGGCCAAAACTGTCGAGGTCCTTGAGAGCGGTTGTAGAGCAAGACCTCATTGATGGCGGGGTGCGCTTCAAGCAAGGGCGCTGCCGTCGGTTCCACCGCCCAGGCGATATGCGCCTGTGGATAGCCCCGCCGGACGCGGGTGAGCAAGGGCAGCGCGCGAGTGACATCCCCAATTGCTCCGAAGAGAAGCACGAGAATACGGCCGGGTTGGGTAGAAAAAAGAGGCGTCATAAGTCTTCCGGCTTGAGTCCCGTATGCTTTGCAATGCGACTGAGCATTCGCGGACCGATTTCCTCCCGGTCGTGAAACGCAAAAACGAAATTCTGATAGCCTTCATGAGATAACGTCCGGTGAGACCCGGAGGTGCGTTTGACTGTCCAACCAATACGCTGCAATGCAGCGAGGACACGTCTTGCACGGGTACTGCGCCACCGATTCATGCAGCGGTAAACGTGACTTGAATTGGTTCCACTGGATGTTCACCCGCCTCGATCCGCTCGGCGAGAACCCGGAGCGCCAATGCCTCTGCCTGAGCAATTGCTGAGTCTCGGGTAGACCCATATTTCATGACTCCGGAGAGTTCGAGGACCTCCGCTATCCAGCGCCCGTCTTCTTCCTGCTCTGTTTCAATTGTAAATCGCATATGACCTCCCGAGTGGTTTCAGACGCCCAATACGTAACACGCTGCTTACTGCAAATGAACAAATCTCGACGTATGGAACTATTCCAATACTGGTTCGAGCATAGCAAAACCCCCCCTGATTGATAATGCTGAATCCAGTCGCCAAAAATTCCTATCCGCGTCTCAGGCATTGAGAAAAGCCCTTTGTTCCACGAGCGGAAGCAACTGCCCCTCAGGATCAAGTTTTGCGATTGAACGTTGAAGGCGGGCAAGGTTTCGTTTGCGATGTGAAGAGGGGAGAGCGGTCAAAGAGAGGCGCGCACGGTCGAAGTCGATAATGCGCACCTCGTGCCGATCAGAGTCAATACGAACGAGAATATTCGTGAGGTTGAGGTCGGCATGATATATTCCAGCAGCGTGCATGGTGTTGATCGTCTGTAAGATTTTTTCAGTAACAATCTGCCGTTCCTCTGCTGGCGGTTTGGTTTGGAGCCACTCCCGCCAGTTGATAAACCCTTGGGCTTCGCGCGTGATGAGGGTTCCTCGATAGAGTCCAAAAGACGTCCACTCAACCCCAGCGCCAAGGACCTCAACCGTCGGAACGCCTCGTTTGTGGGCCGTTACTGTGCTGCCTAATTCTACAAAGGGACGAGGTGGATGGTCCCAATACAGATCGTGAATAAAATGACGAACAAAGCCACCACGTCGATAGCGACGGACGATAGCAGGACTCTGCCTGTCGAACGGAACGCGATGGATTGTGCCTCGCCCGCCTTGGAGACGGTCTGCCGTGCCGGCGTTGATTCCTTCTAGGGCTTTGAGCAGTGCGTCCTCTTGCCCGTCTTTGAGCCACCAGCTGTAGGTGGTGGTGGTATGTTCGGTAAATCCATATGGGGATGTGAGAGAACGGAAGAAGGCGAATCCCGGTCGGGGGGCGGCATTGCTGGCAAGGCGTTTCATCTTCCGTTTGCCACTCACTGACAATTATGCCGCATCCGAATGTGAATGACCTGAAGGGGTGGATGAACTCCCCCGAGGTTCAGGCGACCCGGCTGTCAGTCCGTTTTGCATTTCCCACAGCTTGGCATAGGCGACAAACACAGCGTAGGAATCGAACAGCGCTGTCGTCAAGCCAGTCATTCCGCGTCGCCACTCGCCCTTGCCAAGATAGGAAGAAAAGAACGTGCCAAGCGGGGGAAAGATAAAATGCCGGGCTTTGGCCGGCTTGTTTTGTTTGGCCCATTCTTCGGCGTTTGCCGACGTTGTGGCATTGAGTGCGGCAAAGCGTTCTTGGAGTGTCATGCTCACTCTACTGGCTGTGGCTTATCGGCGCAGTCCGAAGCGCAGGTCGTTTGAGAAGCTTATCAACCCCGGCTAACACGTCGTGGGCCGTTACCAGGTGCATACACTCTTCAGTGCCACGTGGGCAGGAAGGACCGCCGTGCCGGCGGCAGGGACGACAAAACAAATCCTTTTTTTCAACGACCACCGCATTGTCGCTATACGGACCGTAACCTAAGTTTGGCGTCGTCGCACAGAAAATCGCAACAACCGGAACCTGACGCGCAACGGCAAGGTGCATAGGCGCACTGTCATTGCTAATGACCATCCGGGCTCGATCAATGAGGGCCATAAACGTTTGCAGGTCGGCCCGACCGGCAAGGTTGAGAAGGCCCGCCACCTGAGCCTGCTCTTCGATCTCCTGCGCTAGGGGTACGTCATCAGGTCCGCCGCATAACACCACGCGTCCGTAGTGATGGGCAAGAGAACGAACAAGGGCACTATAGCCTGCCGTTGTCCAGCGCTTGGTATACCAGACCGAGCCCGGACACACCACGAATACAGAGTCGGAGGCGGCAATCCCGGCCTCGTCAAGGAATCGCTGGGCCTTGGTCTGGGTGGCGGGGTGATAGGCGACATAGGGTGTGCGGTCGCAGGCTTCGGGCTCAAGACCAAAAGTACGCATGATGCACAAAATACGCTCAACTTCGTGGCGATCGGTGTCTCGCTGAGCGGTCTGATGATAGAAAAACCAACCGGGACTTTGGCGAAATCCAACCCGGTGTGGAATGCCCGCCAGGGCCAGCAGCAGCGCAGTCCGAAAGGATTTATGCGGTGCGACCGTCAGCGTAAACCGCTGGCGTCGGAGCCGGCGGGCGGTCCGCAGCATACCGGGAAATCCTCGGTCGTCCCCACGCTTGCTATCCACGAGAACGCTGTCCACTGCGGGGTGATCCTGGACCAGCGGTCGCGCCTGGGGGGTCGTGAGGACGGTCAGCGATTCAAGGTCGAGTGCGCGCCGCAGGGTACTGAGGAGCGGAGTGGTCAGAATCACGTCCCCAAGAAAACCGGTCTGGGCAACGAGGAGACGCTCCATCAGGCGGTCTCACCTTTCCGGAGTCGCAGCACTAAATTATCTTCCAGCAGGAGACGGGGGTGACACAGCCAGCGCAGCAGCTTCCTGTTCTCCTGTCGCTGGTTCGGATTTTTCTCGCGTATCCACAGCGTATACCAGGTGTAGGCAATCACGGGTAAGCCCAGTGTCGCCAGCAAGAAACGCGAGTAGAACTTGACTTTGCTGTGCCCCAGACGTTCCAGATTGAGCCCGTTTTGCTTGCACAGGTAGTATAAGATCGGGAGCTCAATCGGATAGTTGTGAAACCGATGGGCGTGGTTGAGGGGAGTCTCAAATGGAATAAAGCGTCGTTTGGTCTTGTGGTATCCGCTGAGCATAAAATGCACCCGCGAGTTGAGGCGCATAACATTGGGCGTAGTCAAAATTAACGCTCCGCCGGGTTTGAGAATGCGCGCTAACTCGCCCAGTGCGGCTTGATGATCTGACAGGTGCTCAATGACCTCAATCAGCAAAACCACATCAAAACTGGCATCGTCGTAGGGCAGCCGGTGACGCAGGTCTACGCCGTAATCAATGGGGATGCCGTTCTTGTCCGGCCCGCTGGCTTCAAAGTTGGTCCCTCTGAGGGTGAAACGTCGATGTTGTAACGACGCTAAAACATCCCCTTCTTTACAGCTGATATCGAGGAGGGTTTTCCCCTCGTCAGGAATATCGGCCAGCAGGGCGGAAACGGCCTGAATAAGAAACGGAGCTGCCATGGCGATCTTACTTTCCGTTTTCTTGCTCTACGGTTCCTTTGAGCCGGTGCTCAATACACGTTAATAACCGCTCGGCGTCGGTGACCTCCATAGAGATGCGGAGAGCAACGAGCTTATCCGTGGGAAACGGAAATTTTTCCAGCTTCACCAAATCTTTTTCTGTAGTCACCACGAAATCACACGCTCGGCTGGCCGACGTAATCGTTTGCCAGTCCCTTTGTGTATAAACGTGATGGTCCGGAAATGCCATCACTTCTACGATTTCTGCTTCCGCCTCCTCGACAAAACGGTGGAACAGGGATGGAGCTGCAACACCGCTCACGGCCATAACCCTCTTATGCGCCAACAAGAATAAGGGCAACTCCTGCCACTCTCCACGTGAGGAGTGAATAAGGGCAGCTGGGCGTGGGTTCGCAAAAAAGTGGAGCTTACCGTGTGTCGGAAGAGATGCTGGGGGGTCCTTGTGATCCTGAGACGTTCCCCCTTTCGTCACAATGACAATGTCTGCCCGGCGCATGGAGGTAGACGGTTCGCGGAAGGGGCCGGCAGGGAGCAGCCAACCCGTGTGGCTACTGTGCTGGGCATCAATCAGCAAGAGGTCCAGGCTGCGGCCTAAGCGCCGATGCTGAAAGCCGTCATCCAGAACCAACACCTCAACACCATATGTCTTTTGCGCGAGCCGCGCCGCCTGGACGCGATCACGTCCGGCCAGAACGACGCCGGAAAAGGTTCTGGCCAGCATGACTGCTTCGTCTCCAACCTCTTCCGGCGTTGCCTGGACCTGACCGTCCGTGCCGACTGTTGTGACGCCTGTATTCTGTCCTTTATACCCTCTCGACAGGATGCCGACTCTGTGATGCCGGGCTTGCAGCACCCGGGCGAGCCAGAGGACGAAGGGCGTCTTGCCCGTCCCGCCGACGGTGAGATTGCCCACGCTAATGATATGGAGGGGCGGCTGCTCGCTGCGAAGGACACCGCTATCATATAAAAAATTGCGTACTCGAACGACGGATGAGAACAGCAGCGAGAGCGGAATGACCGCCAGCCAGCCTACTGAGCCGAGGAGGCCCTGACGAGTCCATATTTTCCGGATGATACTCTGGAAGGAAGCCATACGAGTGCTAGGGGCAGGAAGGTGGGGCTGGGCAGTGCTGAAGGACGACACTTAAGGTACGCTCAACCGCCCCTTGTGTTTGCTCAATGGTCTTACGTGCGCGCGCTCCAGTCTGCTGGCGTAGGTGGGTATCGGTAAGCAGTGGAAGAGCAGCATCATGCAAACTGCGCGCGTCGTAAATTTCAATTCCTGCTTGGGCTTTTTTCAGGCTTGCAACAACCGCCGAAAAATTTCGTGTATGCGGACCAAAACAGACCGGAACCCCTGCTAATGCCGGTTCAATCACGCTATGCCCGCCCGGGCCCGGGATCAGACTGCCACCAACAAAGACGAGAGCAGCCGCGGCATAAAAACTGGCCAGTTCTCCGAGTGTATCCAAAAGAAACACCTCAGTGTCAGGCGGTGCAGGCGCGCAGCAAGTGCTGCGTTTGATAGAGCGATAGCCCCTCTGGTGCAACAAAGCGTCTACTTGAGAAAAACGTTCCGGATGACGTGGAGCAAGGAGTAAAAGAAGTTGGGGAATACGGCTGCGTAGCCTCCGAACGGCTTGGAGTAATATTTCCTCTTCGGAGTCGTGGGTGCTTGCGCCAATAAGCAACGGTCGGTCGGCAAAACCGGCCTGGGCTAAAATTGCTCTGCCTGCATCTCCGCCTGTGCCGACGCCGTCAACCTTGAAATTTCCTGTAACCCGGACGCGTCGAACGTCCGCGCCAGCCGCAATGAGGCGCTGAGCATCTTCCTGCGTCTGCATGCAACACGCGCTAATGCTCTGAAAGACTGGACGAAAGAAGGAAGCGAGCAGGCCATAGCGCTGTTGTGCCCGTACAGAGAAACGGCCGCTCACCAGGAGGGTAGGGATGTGCCGACGTGCAAGACTCGATAACATATTCGGCCACATCTCTGTTTCAGTGAAAAAGAATACCTGCGGCTCGATACGCCTGAGGACGTGACGATTCACCAGTGGATAGTCCAGCGGGAAATAGAACACCCCATCTGCTTCGGGACACCGTTCGGTCGCGGCCTGGTACGCCGTCGCCGTGTGCACTGAAACCAGAAGCGGCGTGTTTGGAAAGCGTTCCTTCAGCGCCCCTAAGAATGGCCGGGTTGCGAGGAGTTCGCCAACGGAAGGGGCGTGGAGCCAGAATGGCGAGGCGTGCCGTGTCAGTTGGATGACGGCTTGGGGCAGCCGCCCGAGTCGTTGCCCCAAGCCGATGCGATAGCGTGACCTCAGCATGAGCGCAAGGAAGGCAAAGGGAAAAGCGATGACGATGAGCGCGGTCAAAAGAACGTTGTAGACAATAAGGCTCATGATGGGCTCAGGGTTGGCTCAGGATTACGAGAAATACGCGTCAGCCTGTTCTGTGATGGTACATAAACGCTCTTCCAGTTCTTGCCGTTTCTGTTCCATTTGTTCGGGGGTAGCATCTGCTGGAACGGAAATGGGTGCCCCCACCACGTAGACGACTCGACTAAAAGGAAAGGGGAGAATGAGACGATCCCAGCTCTTGATGCTGGTATGCCACGCAGCACTATACGTGGTCGGATACACCGGGGCGCCTGTGGCTCGGGCAAGCTGGAGCACGCCGGACTTGGCTTGCTGACAAGGCCCGCGGGGCCCATCCGGAACAACGATGAGATCGTAGCCGAGTCGATATGCCTCGACCATGCCTTTGAGACCGCCGACCCAACCGCGAGAAGACGAGCCGCGGATCGCTGCAATACCGAAGCGCTTGAGAACACGGGTCGTAATTTCTCCGTCGCGGTGGATACTATTCATGACGCAGGCCTTGGGGCCGTGATAGCCAAAGCGCATGAGTATAATGCGGCTATGCCAAAACGCCATGATGACCTGCTCACCACGGTTCCAGCGAGCAATCAAATCATCCGCTCCGATTTCATGTTTTCTTGTCGTCACCTTGAGAAACCAGAGGAGGGCGGAAGCGAGGCCGGCCCACAAACGAATTTTTATCTCTGCCCCTAATGGGAAGAGCGGCTGCTTGCCGAACGGGTGTGGCCGCTGCGAAGAGTCAGCGGCGGCAGGGACGGCAGGGCGCCGAGTTGAATTCAGCATAACGCATTAGGCAGCCGAACGTGGCACGGCGCGGAATTGGAGCTCATACAGGCGTCGGTAGTGGGTATTCTGTGCCAAGAGTTCTTCGTGCGGTCCTTCTTCCATGATGTGTCCGTTGTCCAAGACGACAATCCGATTGGCCTTCTGAATCGTTGATAAACGGTGGGCAATCACCAGCACGGTCCGCCCAACCATCAGCTGTTCGATGGCGTCTTGGACCAAGCGTTCCGATTCGTTATCGAGTGAAGAGGTTGCCTCATCAAGGATTAACACCGGCGCGTTTTTCAAGAGCGCACGCGCAATGGCGAGTCGTTGGCGCTGGCCTCCGGACAGAATAAGCCCCAGCTCGCCAATCTGGGTCGCATACCCCTCCGGTAGCGCCATGATGAATTCGTGGGCATGGGCGGCCTTGGCCGCGGCAATGATCTCCTCCTCAGGCCGTTCAGGCATGCCGTAGGCAATATTGTTGCGCACCGTGTCGTTAAACAAAAAGATAGTTTGGGTGACAACGGCAATCTGAGAGCGCAGTGAGGCCAGCGTCAGGTCGCGGATGTCTGTTCCGTCAATGGTAATCTGTCCTGCACTGACATCGTAGAAGCGTGGAATCAAATCGGCCAGCGTACTCTTTCCGCCACCACTGGGGCCGACTAAGGCCACGACCTGACCGGCGGCTATTGTGAGGTTGACATGCTGTAAGACCCACTCCTCTTGATAGCGAAAGGAGACGGCGTGGAACTGGATACGTCGCCGAAAGCGAGACAGGCCGTACGCCTGCGGCCGTTCTTGGACATCGCTGCGCTCGTCCAACACCTCGAACAATCTTTCTGCCCCAGCCAATCCGCTTTGAACCGCGGTATTCGTTCGGGTGAGATGTTTGAAGGGTTGATAAATGAGCAACATGGCAGTCAGAAAGGCCACAAACCCGCCTTGGGTACGCTCTCCCTCAATGACGCTCATACCGCCATACCACACAACTCCGGCAATGCCGCAGGCGGCGAGGAGTTCAACCATGGAGGGCACGAATGCCTTGAGGCGTCCAGCCCGGATGGCGTGTGTGTACAGCCGATGATTTTCGGCGGCAAAGCGTTCTCGTTCATAGCCTTCCATGCCAAAGGCTTTGACCACGCGCGTACCCTGGATCGTCTCTTGTAATAATGCCGATAAATAGCCCAGTGAGCCTTGGCCTTTTCGACTCAAACGACGGACCTTCTGATAGATCCGCATGAGCGGCAGTATGGTTGCGGGAAAGGCAATGAACGCGATACTGGCGAGAACCCAATCCTTTACAAACGCAACCGTCACCAAGACAATAAGCGTAGTCGCGTCACGCATCATTGACGCCGTGGCTTGGGTGATCGCTTGGCGAACGAGCAGCGTGTCATTCGTCACCCGAGATATGAGGGTGCCGGTTGGGTGGCGCTGAAAAAAGGACAACGATAAGGATTGGAGATGGGCGTTCAGGGTATTGCGTAAATCTTCAACGATCCGTTGGCCGACGTATTCCATCAGATAGATATGGCCAAAATTACACGCGCTCCGAAAGCTGAAGGTGATGATAATAATGAGGGGGAGGGTCTTGAGGGCAGCCAGATTCTTCTCGGCAAAAATATCATCAAAAACATGTTCAACCAGAAAGGGCAGCACGCCGTTTGTGGCGCTGAATAAGATCATACACCCGACTGCGGGAAGAAACGCGCGGTAGAAGTACGGGCGCAAATACAACAGCAGGCGCCGATAAATATCCATAACTCCGCAAGACTGAACTAGCGCTGTGCTAACAAATTGAAAATCAAGCCGGCCGCACGTTTGGCGGCCCCAGGTTCTCCGAGCTTGGTCCGGACCTCTCGTAATCCTTCTTGCGCAACGCTATATGCCCGTGCATCTGTTAGCAACTGCCGCGCTTCAGCGGCAATCCGCTCGGGGGTGACTGCGCTTTGCATCAACTCGGGCACAACCTGTCGCTCGGCAATGAGATTGGGCATGCCAATGAACGGGACGCGGACAAACAAACGGGCCAACGCATAGGTCACTGGAGCCAGACGATACACAATCACCATGGGCCGTTCGAGCAAAGCCATCTCCAGTGTGGCCGTGCCCGAGGCGACGACAGCGAGGTCAGCGGCATGCGCAACGTTATAGGTATCTCCTTGAACAACCTGAATTGAGGCTGAGTACGCGCGGACTGTGGCTTCGATTTGGCCGGGGTCAAGCGTTGAGGCGACGGCGAGAATAAACTGATAGCTGTCTCCCAGAACGGCTGTTGCTTGCAGCAGCGGCGGGAGTAAATAGCGGACCTCTTGGGTCCGACTGCCCGGCAGCAGGACAATCGTCTTTCGACCGGGATTGAGGTGATACTGTCGGAGTGTATCGTCCCGGGAACGGGTTGGCCGTACGCGATCAACCAGCGGATGCCCAACAAACTCAACTGAGCAGCCATGCGCAGCATAAAAGTCCAGCTCAAACGGAAACACTGCGGCAAGCAGGTCCACCCGCTTTGCAATAGTATAGACACGCTTCCTCCGCCAGGCCCATACCTGCGGGCTGATATAGTAAAAGACGGGGACGTTGACGTGCTGTGCGACTTTTGCCAGCCTCAAATTAAACTCCGGAAAATCAATCAGCACTAGCAAATCCGGGGGATGCGTACGCAGGATATGGGTCAGTGCACGATAGGTCCGCACGATAGCAGTGATCTTATCGGCTGCCTCGAATAAGCCCATGCCGGCGATGGTTGCAGAATCAACCAGAATCCGCGTGCCTACCGCCCGCAGGGCCGGTCCCCCCACCCCAAAGATGTCAAGCTGCGGTTGCCGTGTCTTCAGGGCTAAGACAAGATCGGCTCCGTGCACGTCACCCGAAGCTTCCCCGGCAACGAGCAGAATCCGCACTAGGAAATCTCCAGGCTCTCGATAATGCGTTCGGCCTCTTCCAGGGCTTGGAGGCCGTCCAGGCCACTGACGAGCGGTGTGCTGCGGTCGTGCACGGAACGGACAAACGCTCTGATTTCTTCTTCCAGCGCATCTTCACCACCTACTGTGCGCTCTTCAAAAGAGAGGTTGGGCAGGGCTGCATCGCTTTCTGCCGGCTCCCGGCGACAAATGCGAATGGTATGCGCGCCATAATCTACAACAAGATAGGTGTCAGGCTGGAAAACGCGCATCTTCCGTTCTCGCTTGAGTGCCACCCGGCTGGCAGTAATATTCGCAATACAGCCTGAAGCAAAGCGCAGGCGGACGTTAGCGATATCTGGCTCGTCCGTCAGGACTGGTACGCCGAACGCCTCGCGTGACACAACGGGCGAGCGGACCAGGCTGAGAATAACGTCCAAGTCGTGAATCATTAAATCCCGCACGACGTCAACGTCTGTCCCCCGCTCAATAAATGGCGCGACTCGATGACATTCAATAAAGCGTGGTGCAGTCAGTATGCCAGTCAACGAACGGAGCGCTGGGTTAAAGCGTTCCAAATGTCCGACCTGTAGTATGCGGCCGTGCTTATGTGCGAGGTCAACGAGTTGACGGCCTTCAGCGCCGGTTGCTGCGAGGGGCTTTTCAACCAGGACGTCAATGCCCTGCGCGAGGAAATCTCGGGCCACTGCACAGTGTAATTGGGTGGGCACGGCTATGCTCACACAGTCTACGTTTCCAAACAGCGCGCGATAATCGGTCTGGGCTGAGGTCTGGCACTCCTGTGCGACTTCTTCGGCCCGGGCGGCATCGGTATCGACAACGCCCACTAAATCGACGCTCTCTAAATTGGCATACTTTTGGGCATGAAAGCGTCCAAGATAGCCAACCCCAACAATGCCTGCCCGAAGCGAAACGCTCTGCGTAGATGCTGCGTGTGACGACGGAATCAGCGGGCTGGCCATCAGCTAGTTCTCCCAGTGGTGTGACATGCCATGAGGCAGAGCGCATGTCATCCGCAAACGGTATCCATATCAACACAAAGTGGGGAACAATGCCTGTGACACAGGACAAGAATGATTTGTCTGATGAGCATCAATTCCCGCAATTAAGACGTAACCTTTTCAGTCAGGGCTTGTGACGATTGCTCCTGTGATGTCTCTCCTGCTTGCGTACCGGGTAGACTCAGCGAGCTTGTCGGGGGACCTTTCATCAGGTTGAAGTAGAGCTGAGGAAAGGCATCGGGTTTATCTGTCGAGATTGGCTTCCAGTCGCCGCCGCGGACATAGGTCGCTCCGCCAGCGTACTCCCACCTGTTTGCTTTCCACTCATAGGTTGCCCGACACGGGATGAGGCGTGGAATCATATTTTTGATGAGAGCCTGTTCAGCTTCCTCCTTAGTCTCAAAGAAGTCGCTCTGCGTTACTTTGCACGTAAAGGTGACGATACCAAGGGTCTTTTCTGGGTCACGGGTGTCCACAATATAAGTCATATGCCGTATACCAAAGGTGAGCTTTGCCCACCGAAGCAAGATGTCATCTCGAAAAACGGGTTCCGTCTGTTCTATGACCTTTTGGATATCTGCAATAAATTCCTCCAGGTTTTTTTTTAAGGGTTCCTTGGCAAAGGCGAAGGATAGGGGCTGAATAAAGAGAAGCAGGTTGACGAGGATAACAATTGTACGCTTCATTATAACTTACTCATTTCGCTCAGTATCCCGTGCAGCCCCTATTACTAAAACGCTTCTTTGACAATGTAAACAAGCCGAGAGTGGAGACGGTGTTCTGTTGGCTGGCTTGCGGCTGGCTTGATTCGCCTTTTGTTCGCTGGCATAAAGTTGACAGGAGGTCATTATGACACTGACCCGACGGCAAAAGGAAATCTGGGATTATCTGGCAGCCTATGCTGAAGAATATGGCTATTCCCCGACACTTGAGGAAATTGGTGCCCACTTTGGCCTCTCCTCTCTGGCGACAGTCCACAAGCATTTGAGTAATCTCGAACGCAAAGGTCTGATTGCCAGAAAGTGGAACCTCAGCCGTGCCATTGAGCTCACGCCGCCTGAGCATCCAGTCGAAGCCGTTGAACTGCCGCTGCTTGGAGAAGTTGCGGCCGGTGCGCCTATTGAGGCCATAGAAACCGAGGCGAGACTCGCTGTTCCTGTTGATTTCGTCCGCCGCCCACACGACGCGTTTACACTCCGTGTACGGGGCGAATCGATGGTCGGCGAGGGGATTCTCGATGGTGATTTTATTGTGGTCGAGCCGCGTCCCACTGCGGATAACGGAGAAACCGTTGTTGCTCTTGTCGATGGCGATGCAACGGTCAAGAAGTTCCACCGAGAAGCGGATGGCATGATTCGTCTCCAACCCGCCAACCCGAGCATGGAGCCGATTCTTGCGCAGGAAGAGGCTGTAGAGGTGCGCGGCATTGTGGTCGCCGTACTGAGAAAATATGGGAAGTAGGCTGAGTCGTGCTCTTTTCCCTCTACGTTCATATTCCCTATTGTCTCAGCAAATGCCCCTACTGTGACTTTAACGCCTACGCCGCCCAAAGCTGGCCTGAGGCGCGTTATATCGACGCCCTGTGCAAAGAGTTTGCCTCCTATATGCAGGCTCCGCCCTGGCAGGGCGAAACGCTTGAAACGATCTATTTCGGCGGCGGAACACCGTCGCTCTTTCAGCCCGAATCGCTGGAGCGTTTTCTCACTTGCGTCTCCGATCACTGTCCGCTGTCTCCTGACGTAGAGATGTCTCTTGAAGCCGACCCGGCTACTGGTTCGCTCGAAACACTCTCCGGATATCGGGCGCTCGGGATAAGCCGGCTGAGTCTCGGCATCCAATCATTTGAGCCGTCTGTGCTACGGACGCTGGGCCGACTCCACACGGGAGAGGAAGCGCTACGGGCAATCGAACTGGCGAGGGCAGCCGAGTTTTTCAACCTGAATATCGACCTCATATTCGGTGTACCAAATCAGACGACGGACCTGCTTGCGCGCGACCTCAACCAGGTATTCGGCTGTGAACCGGAACATATTTCGCTGTATGGTTTGACCTATGAAGAGAACACTCCATTTTATGCAATGAGGCAAAAGGGGGTATTGCAACCGGTGGATGAAGAGACCGAGATCGCCATGTATGCTCAGGTCCAGGCGGCATGTGCCGCCCACGGCTATGAGCGATATGAGATCTCCAATTTTGCCCGCCCTGGGTACGCGTCTCAGCACAATCTGCGCTATTGGCAGGGCGGGGCCTACCTCGGGCTGGGAGCCGGAGCGCATTCGTTCTCGTGTACGCCAGGCTGGGGGACGCGCTGGAGCAATATACGGAATCCAAAAACCTATATGGACAGGGCGCTCTCTACGGGCCGGACAGACCACTATGTCGAGCAATTGACCAAAGAGCAGGCGCGTGGCGAGTTTCTCTTTCTCAATCTTCGCCAGAGGGATGGCATGTCCCTGAGTGGATTTGCTCGGCGGTTCGGGCGGCCATTCTTTGAGCAGTTTCCGCACGCGGCTGACATGATAAACGAAGGGCTCATG
This sequence comes from Binatia bacterium, assembly GCA_963664395.2. GTDB lineage: Bacteria > Desulfobacterota > Binatia > Bin18 > Bin18 > Bin18. The sequence continues at coordinate 3,943,638 of OY761159.2, forward strand.
ACCCAGAGCTCGGGAAAGATCAGACTCACCCCCAAGGGCTTGCTGGTGGCTGACAGTGTTTTTGCGAGCTTTTTTTAGCTTTCGGGGTCCGTCTCCTGGCTAAAATGCCGATACAACACGTTCATATACGGGCCGCAGGGACGACGCGCCTTAAAAAAGTCGCGTGCTTCTTCGAGTGACAGGGCGTGATGGACATGCAGATAGGCAATCGCAACCGTAGGGGCACGATTGCAGCCAGCATTACAGTGGAGGAACACCCGCCTGCCAGTCTGGAGGCTGGCCTGGAGCAGCTCAAGAGCCTGGGGCAGAGCCTCGGCTAAGCTGTCACAATCATAATCAGCCACGGGCGTTCGTAAGAATGCCATCTGATTGTCGCGGTAGGCAGTGTGTAGCGCCTTTATATCCAGCCCCTTAAGGTTGAGATCCTCAGCATCCTGGAGGTTTAAAACGGCAGAAATTCCAAAGGTTTGTCTGAGCCAGGGGACATCTTCAACTCGAGGATATTCTCCAACAAAGAGGTTGGGGAGAATTTCACTGACTTCAGGACGGCGGGCGCGAATAGCGCCCGCCGTTGGAGCAAACGGATGATAAAAATCAACCATCCGTGCAAGGTAAAGAAGGGTGACACCGGCGTCAACACAACCTGAAAGACAGAATGAGATAGAGGCTTGCTATTCATGGCCTATTTCCGATAGGAATAACGGGGCGGCTGGGGTCCCAGCGTCCAACCAAGGTCGAACAAGAGTGCAAGACTGAAGGAGGGTCGAGTGATGAGCGCAGAGAACGAAAAATTGGTCACGGATTTTTGTAACGCCTGGTCCAACCTCAACGTGGACGAACTGTTGGGCTACCTGAGCGCAGAGTGCTTCTATCACAATATCCCTATGGAGCCGTGTGTCGGCCATGCGGCAATCCGTGCCTTTGCCGAGCCGTTCTTAAAGAATGCGCAGAGCGCGCAATTTGAGATCAAGCACACCACCTCGTCTGGGAACGTGGTGATGAACGAGCGGGTTGATACCTTTGTCATGGGGGCAAAGACGATTTCCTTACCGGTGGCAGGCATATTTGAAGTGACTGAGGGCAAAATCTCTGCCTGGCGTGATTACTTTGACCTCGCATCATTTAATAAACAAATGGGTTAAGAGCGCAGATGGGCTAAGAGCGTGTCCTGGCGTGAGTGTGGAAGATTCGTGAACGCGTAGAAAGGCTGATTATGGAGAAACTGGTACCCGGACTTGAAGGGGTGCCCATTATGGAGTCGGAAATCGGCTTCATTAATGGTCTGGAGGGCGTCCTGGAATACCGCGGCATCTCAATCGAGGAGCTGGCCGAGAAGAGCACCTATGAAGAGGTGGCGTATCTGCTCCTGTTTGGGAAACTGCCCACTCATAACGAACTCAAGAAATTTGACCAAGATCTGCGCACCCACCGGCGGGTCAAGTATCGCATTCTCGACATGATGAAATGTATGCCGGAAAATGGTCACCCCATGGACATGCTTCAGGCCGCGGTGGCCGCCATGGGTATGTTTTATCCGGCCCGGGATATCCGAGATGAAGCGCAGCGCTATTGGTCAACCATCCGCTTAATTGCCAAAATGCCGACCATTGTGGCGGCATTTGAGCGTATGCGCTACGGTGACGAACCAGTTCGACCGCGAGACGATCTGTCTCATGCGGCTAATTTTCTGTGGATGTTGAACGAGGAAGAGCCCGACCCGCTTGATGCGCGCATTATGGACGTGTGTCTGATTTTACACGCTGAGCACACGATGAATGCTTCGACGTTCAGTGGCTTGGTCGTCGGGTCCACCGAGGCTGATCCGTACACCATGGTATCGTCGGCTATTGGCGCTCTGACCGGCCCGCTCCACGGTGGAGCCAACGAGCAAGCCCTCAAGATGTTTCAAGAGATCGGGACGGTGGACAACGCCAAACCTTTTATCGAGTCGCGCCTGGCGGCCAAACAAAAAATCATGGGTATGGGCCACCGGGTATACAAGGTCAAAGACCCACGGGCGAACGCCCTGCAAGGTCTTGCCCTCAAGCTGTTTGAAGCCAAAGGCGAGCATCCGCTGTACAAGGTCGCCCAAGAGGTTGAGAAGGTGATTAGCGAGCGGGTCGGGGCAAAGGGGATTGCCTCGAACGTCGATTTTTACTCCGGCGTAGTCTATGACAAGCTGGGTATTCCCATTGACCAGTTCACCCCGATTTTTGCCATTGCCCGGGTTGCCGGCTGGTTGGCCCACTGGCACGAGCAGCTCAAGAACAATCGTATCTTTCGACCGACGCAAGTGTACACTGGAAGTCACGGATCTCCGTATGTCCCAGCAGAGCAGCGGTCGTAGGCCGATTATTCAGTGACCTGATACGAGGCGGAGAGTATAAAACTCTTCGCCTTTTTTATTTCCAGGCTCAGAAACGCGAAGCCTATGAAGCGACTTTTACCCCTGCGGCTTCACCTCTGCGTTCACGCAGTTCAGGGGCATGTCACCTCTGCGCAGCCGGTTCACATTCTCAGCCACGCGCTTGGCAATGCCTTGGAGGCTGACGTCGGTTGCGCCACCAATGTGGGGGGTGGCCAGGACGTTGTGCTGGAAAATTTCGTCGTTCGGATCAAAGGGTTCGGACCAGAACACGTCAAGGCCGGCGCCCGCAATACGGCCTTCCCTCAGGGCGGTAAGAAGTGCAGCGTAATCTAACACCGGTCCACGGGCGACGTTGATCACAAAGGCTTCCGGCTTCATGCAGGCGAATTCAGCCTGGCCCATGAGGCCGCGCGTTTCGTCATTGAGGGGCGGGGCGGTAATCACAAAATCGGCCGCTCGCAGTACCGCGTGCAGCTCGTCTTGGGCAACATGGGTGATGAGCAGACCGTCGTCCGGCTTGTCTGGCGTCGGCCCTCGGCGGGAAACGGCGAGAATGTCCATTTCAAAGCCGGACAAGCGCCGGGCAAGCGCCCGCCCAATTCCACCATAGCCGATAATGGCTGCTGTTTTGCCCTTGAGCGCCTGTCCCATTGGCGAACCCAGGACTTTGTTTTGGATACTCGCTTGAGCCTGCCGATATTTTCTGGCTAAGCCGAGCATGAAAAGCAGGGCGAGTTCAGCAACGGATTCGGCATTGCCGGTTCCCGCCGCCGGCACATTGGCAACATAGATCCCTGCGGCAGTGGCGGCTGGAATATCTACCGAGTCCAAACCCGCGCCATACTGCTGGACGAGCTTCAACCGGGGCGAGCGCATCGCTTCTCTCCCGATTGGCGAGACCGTTGGGATCAATATATCCGCATGCTGTGCTACTTCCGGAACGGTATCGGGTGGACAATCACGAATTTCGTCCTCAGGAAGTTCCTGCTGAAGAATCCGGCACACATAGGTCAAGCCCTCTCGGCAAAAGTAAATCCGCATAACGCCTTCCCATACTCACTTGATCGTTTGTGCTGCCTGGCCGATAATAGGCCGCCCCGATGATAGGCTGCCTGGGCCAAGAAGAAAAGAAGGGAGATCCTAATGGACTATAGCCGCTATGAATGTCTCAGCGCAGAGCGTGAAGGGAAGGTGCTGACTGTCTCATTCAATCGTCCGCAAGCACTGAATGCCATTAACGCTCAGTTGCATACCGAACTGTCTCGGATTTTCGCCGATATCGCCCAGGATACAGAGACGGAGGCTGTGGTGTTGACCGGCAAAGGCCGCGCGTTCTGCGCGGGTGGCGATATCAAGTGGTTTCAGGATATGACGTCCGCGCAGTTGGATGCGTTGTTCGCCGAGGCGCGCAAAATTATTATCGACATGCTGGAAGTGGAACAGCCGATTATCGCTGCGGTCAACGGTCCGGCGACCGGTTTGGGCGCGACCCTGGCGCTCTTCTCTGATGTCATTTATGCGGCGGATAACGCAAAAATTGGTGACCCGCATGTCCGCGTCGGTGTGGTCGCCGGAGACGGGGGAGCCATTATCTGGCCCTGGCTGATTGGGACGGCCAAAGCCAAAGAGTTTCTCATGACCGGCGACTTAGTGAAGGCAGAAGAGGCCGAGCGCATTGGTCTAGTCAACCATGTTGTTCCTGCGGATCAGTTAATGGAAGCAGCCATGGCCTTTGCTACCCGAATGGCCAATGGCCCGCGTATGGCGATTCGTGGGACCAAGGTCTCGGTGAATAAAATCCTCCGCGATACGGTAAACCTGGTGCTCGATACTTCGCTGTCGATAGAAAAACATTGCTTTCATACGCAAGACCATAAAGAAGCGATTCAGTCTTTTGTGGAGAAACGGGCGCCCCGATTTACAGGGAAATAAACACCGCCACCCCTTGGGACCCTTCGTGCTTCATGGCCGCTGTCACGCAAACTCAGCCCCGCTATCCGTCTCGCCCGACACGTCCGATTATGGTGACCGTTGCCGCGTGTCTGGTGGCTGCCTATGCGGCCGTGTTTATTGTCTGGGATATTATTGCTCCGTTTGAGCGGCCCTATGCTGAAGGCCCTGTCAGTGTCATTTTGGGCTTTCGCGTGTTCGGCCTGTCTGCCCAACTCATGCACGCCTTGCAACTCATGGTCGCGGGCAGCCTGGCGTATCGTCTCTGGAAGATGCAGCGCTTTGGTTGGCATTTGGTCGTGTTTAGTGTTGGTTATATGCTGGTCTCATACATGATATGGGCACAGGTCTATAACGAGTCTGAGCACATCGTTGGCTTTGGTCTGTTCTATGCTGTGATACTCCTTATTCTGCTGGCTCTTACCTTTCCGCACCGAAGAAAGTTTATGTGACGTGTCCCAGGGCGTGAGGATCGCATGGGGTTAAACTGGAGGGATGATGGCTGATCGTACTGAAAATGTGGGGAGCTTCCTTGATTTCTCCGGGAAAACCGCACTGGTGGCGGGTGTGCTGGACGAAAATTCCATAGGCTGGCCCATTGCGAAGATGCTTAACGACGGTGGCGCTCGGATTGCGCTCTCCATTCAGCGTAAGGCCGTCCGGCGTATGATGGGAGACATCCCGGACCAACTCAATAATCCCCTGATTACTGAGTGCGATGTGAGCAAGGACGAGCAGGTTGAACGGCTTTTCTCACAGGTGGAGCAGGAGTTTGGGCACCTGGATTATCTTATTCACTCTATTGCGTATGCCCCGCCAACGTCTTTTGGGCAGCGTTTCATTAACATCGCGCGCGCGGATTTCGCCCTGGCCATGGACGTCAGCGCGTATTCGCTTATCACGTTGGCCCATGGTGCTTTCCCGCTCATGAAGGACCGTGGCGGGTGCATTTTGGCCATGACCTATTACGCCGGCGAAAAGGTCATCCCTGGCTATCAGTTGATGAGTATTACCAAAGCGGCGCTCGACAATATCATCAGGAATCTTGCCTTTGACCTGGCTCCGCATCGCATCCGAGTGAATGGTCTTTCCCCTGGTCCGACTGCAACCAAGGCCGGAACCAGTATCCCTGGTTTCGAGCTCATGCAGAATCATATGCGCGAATATGCGCCGTTGCGGGAGGAAATTCGGAACACCGACGCCGGCAAAGCCGCCCTTTTCTTATGCAGTCCAATGGCTGAAAAAATTACCGGCGAGATCGTGCATATTGACGGTGGCTATAACATCATGGGGATGACGCTGAAGCCGCCTGAGGCATAGCGGGGGCGTACCGGAAGTCCCCCTGTCACCCATTAAAACAGAAGATTGAGCATGCAAACAGTTGAACCCCAAGCAGTTGGTATGGACCCGGCCCGTGTCGAGCGTTTCTTTTCAGTGGTGGAACGTAAAATCGAGGCAGGCTGGTTGTTTGGCGGCGCGTTTCTCCTAGCCCGGCGCGGAAAGATTGCTGCCGCGCGAGCGCTTGGCCACGCCCAACCGCGGGAGGGTCGGACGGCTAAAACAGATGACATCTTCTGCCTCTTTTCAACCACCAAGCCCATTACGGCTACGATGTTACTCATGAAGGTTGACCAGGGTGAGGTCCAACTGTTTGATAAGGTCGCGGATTATATCCCGGAGTTTGCTGCTGCCGGCAAGCGGAGTGTTACCGTCTCTCAAGTGATGACTCACACGGCCGGATTCCCAACAATGGCACTGGACTGGCCTATGTCAAAGTGGGGAGATTGGGAGGCGACGATCGCGCGCATCTGTGCGCAGCCACTGGAGTTTGAACCGGGAACAGCCGTCCACTACCACGCGCTTACGGGATCGTGGATTTTAGCTGAGATCGCCCGTCGGGTAGATGGCGGCAAGCGAAGCTTTGCCCAAATGTGTGAAGCAGACCTGTATGGCCCTTTAGGTATGAACGACTCCTACATGGGAGTCCGGCCCGACATGCAAGAACGCCGTGTTCCAGTCCAGGCGTTGGATGCGGGTGGTGTGCCGTTTCCCATGTCATTTCTGGAAGCGTTTAACGCTCCTGAAGTGCAGGCCGCTGCTATTCCAGGTGGTGGCTCGTATTCCACTATTCATGATCTGGCCCGCTTCTACCAAATGTGGCTCAACGGAGGCGAGCTTGACGGTGTCCGTTTACTCAGCCCAGCCCTGGTTGATGTGGCGACCACGATTCATACCGGCGCTATGGAAGACCGACTGCTCGAACCCATTCGGGTGGCAAAACAGTGGCCGTTTGCCCCGGCGAATCGAGGCCTGGGGTATTGGGTCCGCGGCAGCGGTATCTTCCCCACATATTTTGGCTCGCTCGCCTCGCCACGGACGTATGGACATGCCGGAGCAAGTAGCATCATGGCCTGGGCTGACCCGGTTCGGGCACTGACTTTCGTGGGTCTGACAAGCGGTCTTATTGAGGAGCCGCGGAGCATTGAGCGCTGGGCGTTGTTTTCCGATTTGGCTCAGGCGTGTGTTGTTGACTAACTGGAGTATTGGCTTGCCGGAGTACGGAGCCCTATGAAACCAAAGCTGACCTCAGCCGCTATTCTGACAATTATCCTGCTTATCGGTGTCCTAGCGGCTGGGAATTACGCCGTCTTGCACAACGGACCCCTTGGCCAAGTCATTGTGAGCTGGCTTAAGAGTATGGTTGGAGCAGGCTGCTCTGCTTCGCTGGTGTACTTTATTGGAGCGCCCGTCATTGTTGGACTGCTACTCCTGCTTATTGTTCCGCGCTGTGTGGCACTTGAAGAGGACGCGCAAGAGCCGGCTGAAGAGCGGCCGCTGGCACCAAAGCAGCCGTACAAACCACCCGTACCGACAAAGCCCTCTGCGGATGCCGCTGTCCAGCTTTTGGCGCTCCTGCAGCGCGAAGGGCGGCTGGTTGATTTCCTGCGTGAAGATATCGGGGCGTATGACGATACGCAGGTTGGCGCTGCAGTACGGACCATTCATGAGGCGTGTCGAAAAGTTTTGACTGAGCACCTCAACATTGAGCCGGTCTTAGACGGAAGCGAAGGGGATACGGTCACCGTTCCTGAAGACTTTGATCCCTCTGCTGTTCGCCTGACCGGACATGTCAGTAGCGAAGCACCCTTTCGAGGGGAGCTGCGCCATGCCGGATGGAAGGCCACCTCTGTGACACTGCCCGAACAGCCAAAGGGCCAGGATCCCCAGGTCATTGTGCCAGCAGAAGTGGAAATCCCAGAGTAGGCATTCAGCCTTTCGGGGTACTATCAGCAAGGTCGGAGAGCCAAATGTCGGGGCGGTTCGCGAGCCGTCCTGACGAACAATTGTGTCATTGTTATAGGCGAGTATTATGACAACACCCTCACGTTACATCGTTGGTATTGACCTGGGTACGACAAATAGTGTGGTGGCCTATGTCGATACGCAGGACGAAGAACTACCCATACGGATTCTGCGCATTCCTCAGCTTACGACCCCCGGCAATGTTGAGGAACGGACGACGCTTCCCTCCTTTCTCTACATTCCGACGAAACAGGAATTCCCCGAGGGAAGCTTGGCTTTGCCGTGGACGGATGAGTTGAGCTTTGCTGTCGGGACGCTTGCTCGAACGCGTGGAGCTGAAGTCCCGGGACGCCTCATTTCGTCTGCCAAGTCGTGGCTGTGCCATACCGGCATGGATCGCACTACCCCCATCTTGCCCTGGGATGGCGGCGATGAAGTCCAAAAAATGTCGCCGCTCGAGGTTGCCGCCCAGTACCTTGCCCACATCCGCCAGGCATGGAATGCACAGATGGTACGCGCTGACTCGGAAAACAGTCTGGAACAGCAGGATGTTTTCCTGACGGTCCCAGCCTCTTTTGATGCGGTTGCACGCGAGCTGACGGTTCAGGCTGCTGAGCACGCTGGCTTCGTGAATGTGACTTTACTCGAAGAACCCCAAGCTGCCTGTTACTCCTGGATTGACCAATCCGGCGACGCCTGGAGAAGGCAGGTGCGCGTAGGCGACATCATACTGGCCTGCGACATTGGCGGGGGGACCACGGATTTCAGCCTTATTGCAGTAGCTGAACAGGACGGAGAGCTGGAACTCGAGCGTGTTGCTGTCGGAGATCATATTCTGCTGGGCGGCGATAACATGGACCTGGCCCTTGCGTATGCCGTCCAGCAACGCCTGGCGCAAAAAGGGACCAGACTTGATGCGTGGCAGCTGCGTGGGCTGTCGCAGAACTGTCGAGCGGCCAAAGAGAGTTTGCTCCAGCTCGATCACGAGCAGAACTATCCCCTGACGATTCTTGGACGAGGAAAAAGTGTGATTGGGGGGGCGCTACGGACCGAACTTTCGTACGACGAGGTTGAGAAGGTATTGGTCGATGGGTTCTTTCCTTACTGCACTGCGGACGAACGCCCCCAGACGAGCCGTCGCGTTGGATTTCAGGAAATAGGGCTCCCCTATGCGGCTGATGCTGGTGTGACGAGACATCTTGCGAAATTTCTGGCTCAGCACGTATCAATCGACGCGGAAACGGGAACCTTTCTGCACCCTACGGCCTTGCTGCTTAACGGAGGGACGCTGAAAGCTGCATTGCTACAGGACCGCTTGGTGAGAGTGGTCAATACCTGGCTTGAAAAGGACGGTGGAGAACCGCTCCGGGTCCTTGAAGGGATTGACCTTGACCATGCCGTTGCACGTGGAGCGGCTGCGTATGGGCGCGCCCGACGTGGGCACGGTGTGCGTATCCGCGGGGGAACCGCTCGTTCCTATTACATTGGTATCGAGAGTTCCATGCCGGCTGTTCCTGGCATGCCGGCTCCACTCAAAGCCTTGTGTACGGTCCCGTTTGGTATGGAGGAAGGAACTGAGTGTGATATCTCCGGCCAAGAGTTCGGGCTGATTGTCGGCGAGCCGGCCGAATTTCGATTTTTTGGCTCAACGACGCGACGAGAAGACCGCCTCGGTGACCTGATTGAAGCGCCGGATGAGGAGGTCGAAGCTCTTTCTCCTTTGGAAACGACACTGTCATGGGCGGGGCGAGAAGGGACCCTGGTCCCAGTTCGGTTGCGCGCACATGTAACCGCAGTTGGGACGATAGAGCTCTGGGCTGTAGCGACAGACGAAAATCAGCGTTGGAAGTTGGAGTTCAACGTACGAACAACGGAAGGGTAGCGGGCCGCCCGCCGGCTGGCCTGTGCCCTCAATTCTCTGTTTCACGAGATACTAGAATAATGACGACTGCTGAGGCGGCGCAGCCGCGCTACATTGTTGGCATTGACCTGGGCACGACAAACTGTGCGGTCGCGTATATTGATACCGCCCGCTCGGCCGAGATCCTGCCCTTTTCCCTTCTGCAATTAATCAACGAAGCAACGGTTGCTGCTCAACCAACGCTTCCGTCGTTTCTGTATTTACCCGGCCCGCGCGATCTGCCGGAGGGCAGTCTGAGCGTACCGTGGGACCGTGAGCCGACGTTTGTTGTGGGGCAGTTTGCCCGGGTCCAAGGCGCGCGCATACCCGGCCGTCTCGTCTCTTCAGCCAAGTCGTGGATGTGCCATGCCGGTGTGGACAGACAGGCCGCTATTTTACCCTGGGATGGACTGTCTGAAGTAAAAAAAATATCACCGGTTGAGGCGGCCGCTCGCTATCTGCTGCATCTTCGTCAAGCGTGGCGGCACGCAATGGGCAAAGCCTATCCGCTGGAAGAACAACAGATCATCCTGACCGTTCCCGCCTCCTTTGATGAAGTCGCCCGCGAACTGAGCGTAGAAGCGGCCGGGCGCGCCGGGCTCTCTCAACTGACGCTCTTAGAAGAGCCCCAAGCGGCCTTATACGCCTGGGTAGGCGCGCATACGGACTCATGGCAGACGCAACTCAAGGCAGGTGACGTTATTTTGGTGTGTGACGTTGGTGGGGGGACGACTGATCTCAGTCTGATGACGGTCACACAAGGCAAGAATCAGCTCGGCTTGGAACGGATCGCTGTCGGCGAGCATCTGTTGCTTGGGGGCGATAATATGGACGTGGCGCTGGCACGTCTGATCGAAGGTCGTCTCAACGCGGGCAAACGGCTGGACTCCCAACGCTGGCATCTATTGTGTCAGTTGTGTCGGACGGCCAAAGAAGATCTGTTTGCAGATGCGTTGGAAGAAACGGTGCGGCTGACCTTGCCCGGTCGAGGCAGCTCGGTTGTGGGCGGTACGCTGAGTGACGGCCTGACCCGAGCAGACATTGAACAGATCGTCCTTGGCGGGTTTTTCCCCAGCGTCGAAGCTGAGGCGACACCCCGGCGAGGCGGACGGGCCGGACTCCAGGAGTTCGGGCTTCCATATGAAACAGAACCGGAGATATTACGCCACATCGCATTTTTTCTGAGACAGCATGCCGACGAGGTGGCACAGACGTCCCTGGGGTTAGCACGTCCTGATGCCATCTTGTTTAACGGTGGAGCGCTGACTCCGCTGGCCATACGCGAGCGGATTGCACAGACGGTTGCGGCCTGGTTCCAAAGCGAAGAATCTCACGGCCAAGACGATTGGCAGCTCTCCGTCCTTTCCCATTCCAATCTCGATTTAGCCGTCGCCCATGGAGCGGCCTATTACGGCTTGGTGCGGCGCGGCCACGGGGTCCGAATTGGCGGAGGGAGTGCCCGTTCGTACTATGTTGGCGTTGGCGGAACGCCCCGGAATTGGCAGGCCAAACAGGCTGACGCTTCAGTATCTGCTGTCTGCCTCGTACGCAGAGGCATGGAGGAAGGCGAGGAGATTCATCTGACGGAACAGGAGTTCGAGGTCCTGGCCAATCAGCCGGTGAGTTTCCCCCTGTATGCCTCCAGTACTCGAAGCGGTGACCAACCAGGAGAACTGCTCAGGCTGGACTCGGACGAGCTTGCGTTCTTACCTCCAATCAAAACAGTCCTGCGATTTGGCAAAAAAACCGGGGTCACCAAAATTCCAGTACAAGTCTCCGCTCGTTTTACTGAAGTCGGGACGCTCGAACTGTGGTGCGAAGCGCGTCAGACTGGCCACCGTTGGCGCTTGCAGTTTCAGTTGCGCGGAGAAGGGCAGAGTGTAGCGCCGGCGTCCCAAGCGATAGTGAGTGAAGAACAGGTCCTTGATGAAACTCGTTTGACGAATGCAACGACTCTTTTGCGGCGTGTGTTTGTGACAGGAAAAACAGAGGGAGAGGACAGTGGCCCCCAGACCCTTCCCCGGCAGCTTGAAGAAATTCTTGGAACAACGAGAGACAGTTGGCCGCTGAGTGCTATTCGCGCCTTGTGGGATGTCTTGTGGGACGTTCAAAAAGGACGGGCGAAGGGGCCTGAGTATGAAGCCCGGTGGCTGAATCTTATTGGCTTTCTGTTGCGTCCGGGTTTTGGCCATCCAACGGATGAATGGCGCATGCAACAAGTCTGGAAACTCTACGGTTGGGGAATCACGCATGCCAAGGCTACGCAATGTCGGGCTGAATGGTGGAATATGTGGAAGCGAGTAGTGGGTGGCTTGAGCCGACAGCAGCAGACGGTACTCCAGCACGAGATTGCACCTCGCATTCTGCCTATTTCGTCTAAGGCAAAAAATCAGAAGCAATCCGGTAGCCGGAAAGCCGGTCCGCAGGAAGTACGCGAGATGTGGCAGGTGGCGGCAAGCTGTGAGAGGCTTGATGCCGAAGCTAAAAATAGTATGGGTGAGGCTCTGGTCCGACTTATCGAAAAAGGGAAGGCGTCAGAGCAGGAAATCTGGGCGCTGTCTCGTCTCGGAGCGCGGTCGCTCATGTACGGCCCGGCCAACTGTGTGGTCCGTAAAGAAAAAGCGGCCCGGTGGGTCCAGCGTCTGCTTGAAAAAACCTGGCGTCAGCCCGAGGCGACCGCGTTCGCGCTGACGCAAATCGCCCGCTGTACGGGCGACCGCACGCGCGATCTTGATGACGCATTGCGTGAACGAGTTGCCGAGCGACTCGCATCCTTTTCGTTCGGCCAGCGGTGGGCTAAGCAGGTCCGAGAGGTCGTTCGGCTTGAGGCCAGGGAGCAGGCGCGTATTTTGGACGAGACGCTGCCGGCCGGCTTGCAGATCAAGAACATTGAAGACGAGGAGGGCGATACGCGCAGGCTGTCTTGAGTAAAAGAGCTTGATATTCAGCCGGAATTTCTACCGGTCGAGTCCTGGGAGCCGCGCTTACTCTGCCTGTTTCACCGCTCCTGCTTGCATCAACTGATCAATCCGGTCCGGATCGTATCCAACAACTTCTCGGAGGACTTCTCGTGTATGCTGGCCCAACATCGGCGCAACGCGAGGAATACTCGTAGGGGTCCGGGAGAATTTGGCAAAGAGACCTGTTTGTCGCACTTCTCCCCACTCCGGATGGGTATGGGTCGCGATCAAGTCGTTTGCTGCGATGTGTTCATCCTCAAAGAGTTCTGCGATTGATAACACCGGGGCGCAGGGGACCCCGGCTCGGTCGAGTTGAGCGATCCAGTCCGCGGTTGGCTGTTTTGCAAAGATGGTGGCGAGAGATTGCGCCAGTGGCCCTTCGACCTCGCCTGCGCGTGCTGTGTTGAACGAAAAATCTCGGAATAGGGACGGGTAGCCTACTGCCTGACCAAGTTTCTGCCAGTGGGCAGCTTCCATCACGGCCAGGAAGAACGAGGAATCAGCGCTCGGATAAATGCGATACAAGGGGCTCTTCCCCCATAGATCAGCTCCACCGTTTTCACAGTCCGGTCGGTTGGGATAGAAAATAAAATCACCGGATTGGACGGCCATGGCGGCATTGGCCAAAGAGGTCTCAACATGTTGTCCCTTGCCCGTTCGAGTCCGCGCGTACAGCGCCGCACTCACACCATAGGCGGTTAAGGTCGCCGCGGCGTAATCGCATATCCCACAGGTCAAATAGAATGGTGGCTGGCCATGGCCGCCTTGCGCACGCATCACGCCGGAGCGTGACTGGAGGAGGGGGTCAAATCCCGGCTGATTGTAATCCGGGCCGTCCGCTCCAAAGCCGGTGACAGAGGCCTGAATAATGCTCGGATTGATGCTGCTCAAGGTCTCGTAATCAAGGCCATAGCGCTTTGTTGCGCCGGGCCGCAAATTCTCGACCACAACGTCAGCGTTGCGTACCAGGTCATAGACGACCTCTTGTCCTGCGGGCGTATTCAGATTGACTGCTATCCCGCGCTTCCCTTGGTTCCAACCCAAAAAGCCAAAACCAAAAGTACGGAACGCATCACCAGAGAAAGTCTCAACCTTAATGACATCCGCGCCAAGCTGGGCCAGGACCATCGGTCCTAAGGTTCCGGCGATATAGCTGGAGAAGTCAAGCACGCGAACACCGGCAAGCGGTGGGGAAGAGAAGGTTGTTTTCCTGGATGCTGAGACAGCTCTGGGAACATGCCGGGGCTCTGATTGCCACAAGCCGGCTTGCAGTTCGTCCGTATGTTGCCCTAACACCGGCGCGGGACGAGTGATGGAACCTGGCGTATCAGACATCCGTATAGGCACACCCATTTGGATGGTCGGTCCGAGTTCCGGGTCTTCCACTTCCACTCGCATGCCGTTGTGAATGACTTGTGGGTGCGCAATGAATTCTTGACGACTCATGACCGGTGCTGAAGGAACATCATGCTCACGCAGAATGCCCACCCACTCTTCGCGTGACTTGGTCTCCATAATGGCGGAGATGGTATCTGCAAGTTCTTGGCAGTCTTCTGGCCGGATGCCCCAGGGTGCTTTTTCATAGCGCGGGTCTGCGGTCCATTCCGGATGTTCCAGCGCCAGGCAGAATTTATTCCAAAAGGTGGCATTCCCACAGGCGACAAACAGCCAGTCGTCAGAGGCTTTATACAGGCGGTAGACAGGAATAGGCCCGAGCGGGTCTTGACGACTGCTAAACAAGCGCAACATATCAGGGTGGTAGAGTGTCGCCCCAGTTTGCATCGCAAACACGCCGGCTAACCACGAGACTTCGAGGTGCTGGCCTTGCTGGCTCTTCTGGCGCTCAAGCAACGCGGCGCAGATAGCGCTCGAAGCGATAAACGCCGCTCCATAACTGGCAATGGGTACTACGAGATACACGCCGCCAGCACGATGCGACCACTGACTGCCGTGGAGTCCGCCGCATGCTGCAACCAGGGCATCGTCCGCATACCGCTCGGCATGTGGCCCCGTAGTCCCAAAGGCCGGCATGTGGCAGTAGATGAGACCTGGATTTTCCTCGCGGAGTGCAGCATACGCAAGACCGCGGGCTGTTTCTGTCCCAGGCTTGTGATCGGTAATGAGGATGTCAGATTCTGCGACAAGCTGCCGAAGCGACTGCCGGCCGGATTGAGAAGAAAGATCGGCCACAATGCTCCGTTTACTCCGATTCCAAATATGAAATCCGGGCGTGCCGCGCATGGAGTCGCCCTGTGGGTGTTCGACCTTGATGGCCTCAGCCCCTTGCTCGGCAAGGAGCATGCCCGTGTACGGGGCTGCTATGCCTTGGGCACATTCAAGGATGCGTATGCCTGCGAGTGCTCCTGCCATGGCCGATTTTCCTCCTACCAGATTCCCGCTTCTGTATATCAGGCGTCTCTCCCGACCGCGTCTCGCAGATGGGAGAATCCTTCTCTCTCCATAATCTGTATCAGCCCACGAACAATCCGCTGGGCGAGAAAAGGGCCTTCATAAATCATCCCAGTATAAATCTGCACTAATGATGCCCCGGCACGGATTCGCTCGTACGCATCTTCTGCTGAGAATATTCCGCCCACACCAATAATCGGCAGCTTGCCTTCAACTGCGCGATACATGCTGCGTAGCACTTCGCGTGCTCGCCCAGCGAGTGGTCGGCCACTCAGTCCCCCTGTTTCATGTGATGCCGGGCGGAGTCCGGGGCGCGCAACGGTTGTATTTGTTGTAATCAAGCCAGAGACGCCAACCGAGAGGGCAAGCCGGGCGATTTCTCCAATTTCAGCCTCGCTGAGATCTGGCGCGATTTTGACTAAGAGTGGTTTTTGAGAGGTGTGCTCTGTCTCGGCTCCCTGTCGAATGTGGGCAAGGAGTGCCTCGAGTATTTTACCCAAGCGTTCCGTCTCTTGCAGTTTGCGGAGCTCCGGCGTGTTGGGGGAGCTGACATTCACGACGAGATAGTCCGCAAACGGGAGGAGTTTTTCGCAACTTTCGAGGTAGTCCCCCACGGCATCTTCAAGCCGGGTGACTTTTGATTTGCCGATATTGAACCCCAGAGGAACAGGCCGAGGACGCTGCGGAGACAGCAAGGCTGGCAAGCGCTGGGCGATGGCGCAAGCGCCATCGTTGTTAAAACCCAAACGGTTAATGAGCGCGCTGTCTTGAGCAAGACGAAAAATACGCGGTTTTGGATTGCCCGGCTGAGCTTTGGCTGTGACTGTTCCTAATTCAGCAAACCCGAATCCCAACGTAGACCAGACCAAGGGAACCGCCGCGTTTTTGTCGTAGCCAGCCGCCAGACCGACAGGGTTGGGGAAGCGCAGGCCCCAGAGGTCTTGTGCAAGAAGTTGATGGCTGCATGCCGGTGTTGGTCGCCGCTGAGATGCCTGGAGCAGTTTAAGGGCATGGATTGACAGCTGGTGGGCGTGTTCAGGGTCGAGAGTAAAAAAGAACGGGCGCAGGAAGGAGTAGAACATACACCGACTTATGCGTCTTTAAGAGACGCGAGATTTGTATGCTTGAGCAATTCGAGGGTCTGAGACGCTGCTGCCTGATGAGCGCGTTTTTTACTGCGCCCCTCGCCACTGCCGTATATTCTTCCAGCGATGAAAACTTGGCTGACAAAACGTTTTTCGTGGTCTGGTCCGTTCACTTCAACAACTTGATAAGAGGGCGTTTCCTTAAATATTTTCTGGGTAATCTCCTGCAAACGCGTCTTGTCATCAAATGTGGCAATCCGCTCTGTCTCCAGTAGGTCTTCGGCAAAATGCGCGGCAATGAGTTGGGTTGCCGGCAGAAAGCCGCCATCAAGGTAGATCGCACCCAGCATGGCCTCGTACGCAGCGGCCAGAATGGACGATTTCTCTCGACCCCCACTGCGCTCTTCGCCCCGCCCCATACGCAGCCAATCGCCTAGAGAGAGGGTATGGGCCTTGACTGCGAGTACTTCCGCATTGACCAGCGAGGCGCGCATTTTTGATAAATCTCCCTCGCGGTATCGAGGAAACTTGCGGAAGAGCAGGTCACTCATCACAAGTCCTAAAACGGCGTCGCCTAAGAATTCCAGCTTTTCGTTTTGATCTTCGCCCTCCTCACGTTGGACAGAACGGTGCGTTAAAGCGAGTTGGAGGAGGTCCGGGTTGGTAAACGTATAGCCAAGTATGGACTGAAGCGCACTGATGTCGGTCGGATCAGGCATACGTTTTAAGGAGCGGGAACGGTTCCTGCTGAGGTATCCTGAAGAATAGTACCGGACAGGAGCCCGTCGGAGGCCCGAGTAATTTTTACTGGAATTTCTCGGTTCATGTACTCATCGCCGCCGTCGGCATAGACTCTGACATAGTTGCGGCTATAGCCTTTGAGCCGGCCGCTGGCCTTGTCACGCGCGTGCTCAAAGAGGACAGGCAAAGTCTCATCCTCAAATTGGCGGATAAATGCCGCTTTCTTGCGTCCGCCGAGTTCGCGGACTTGCCTCGCTCTCTCCTGGATAATAGCTGGAGGGACTTTGTCTGTGAACTTGGCCGCGGTGGTCCCGCTACGGACTGAGTAGGGGAATACGTGAAAATACGTGAACGGACTTTCTTCCAAAAAGTTCATCCCCTGGGCAAATTCCGCTTCGCCCTCACCGGGAAAGCCGACAATGAGGTCCGTTCCCAACGCGGCGTAGGGTAAATGTACGCGCAGTTCGGTTAAAACGTCCTTGGCCAGGGCAGTGTCATATCGCCTCCGCATCCGAGCCAGGATTGAGTCTTCTCCCCACTGTAAGGGGATGTGCAGATGTGGGCACAGAATCTCAGACTGGGTGAGGAGTTGCACCAAAGATGGGTTGATTTCATGGGGATCAAGTGAACTCAGGCGAACGCGCGGAACAGGTTTTCGCTCTTCTATGGCTGTGAGCAGCCAGGTGAGATCGATCTGAGGATCGAGGTCTTCCCCATAGCCGCCAAGATGAATGCCGGTCAGGACGACCTCTTGAAAGCCCTGGTCGGCCAAACGGTCGAGCTGGTCCAGGATTGTCCGTGGCGCAACACTGCGACTTTTTCCGCGTGACATCGGAACAATGCAAAACGTACAGAACAGATCACAGCCTTCTTGGATTTTAAGAAACGCCCGAGTCTGGCCCTGAAAGGTGACAGCACCAAATGTATTGATACCTGGTGGGGCTTCGTGTTTGGAGGTCCGCAGGTTACTGACAAAAATCTTCTGGTGTGGAGGCTGATCGGTTGGATGCCCCTGAGAGACCAAGCTGATCAGATCATCCAGTCGATTGAGACCGACAACATAATCTACTTCGGGCATTTGAGACACGGCGTCAGGACTCACCTGAGCATAACAGCCGGTCATAATGACGTACGCATCCGGATTGCGCCGCTTTGCCCGGCGCGCCAACTGGCGACTCTCGACGTCAGCTTGATTTGTTACTGTGCAACTATTGACGATGTACACATCAGCCGGATCGCTAAAAGGAACACATTGATGGCCCGCAGCAGATAAGCGTTCTTGCAGTGAGGCTGAGTCGTATTGGTTTACTTTACAGCCCAGCGTGGTGATCGCAACGCGCCGCGAGGTTTGAGGAGAGGGGGGAGAGTCAAGTGGCATGAATGCGTGTCCTTACTGTAGCGGCCCTTCAATCCAGCCGCCGCCTAGTACGAGATCGCCATCATAAAACACGACCGCCTGCCCTGGTGTGATAGCTGGATACGCTTCTTGAAACCACACCTCGGCTGTCTGGTCGGCTTTGGAGATGACCGTTGCGGCAATTGGGGTATGACGATAGCGGATTTTGGCCGTGACTTGGATTTCAGCAGGCTGATCACCGGATACCCAATTGATATCTTTGGCATGGAGGCCGTGCATCTTGAGCTGTTCCTTGGTTCCAACCGACACACGGCCCGTTGCCGCGTCAATATGCGTGACATAGTGCGGCTGGGTATAGCCACCGAGTCCTAACCCGCGCCGCTGACCGACCGTGAAGCGATGGATGCCGTCATGCGAACCTAAGACTTGTCCAGTCTGATCAATAATCTCACCTGGGATGACGTGTTCAGGGTCTACGCGCTGTTCAATGAAGCGCGCATAATTCCCATCCGGGACAAAACAAATATCCTGGCTTTCCGGCTTCTCTGCCACGCGCAGGTCTCGTTCGCGGGCCATGGCTCGGACTTGCTCTTTGGTCAAATGACCAACCGGAAAGAGCGTTCGCTTGAGTTGGGCCTGATTAAGCGTAAACAGAAAGTAGGACTGATCTTTATACAGATCTGCCCCGCGTAAGAGCTGGGCGGTGCGGGTCGCTTCATCCCAGCCAATCCGGGCGTAATGGCCGGTGGCAATATACGCGGCATCGAGTTCGCGCGCGCGCTGCCACAACAGGTCAAACTTGAGATCACGATTGCACAGCAGACAGGGATTGGGCGTACGGCCGCGCTGGTATTCTTGTGTGAAAACGTCAATGACGCGCGTTTGAAAGGCCTCTTTGAGGTTGAGGACGTAATACGGAATGCCGAGATGTTCGGCCACGCGGCGTGCGTCCTGAAAATCGTCAATGGAGCAACAACCGCCGGCATGACCCTCGGCTGAGCCGGCGAGCAACATGGAAATAGCAATCACCTCGTAGCCCGCTTCGACAAGCAGGGCCGTTGCGACCGCGCTATCCACCCCGCCACTCAGCGCCGCGAGGACGCGTTTACCCTGGTTCTCTTGATTGGTGTGGATAGGATTTGTCATAGCAAATTCAGCGGCTGTTTCTATCGCCCGGACCGACCCGCCTTCCGGACTCGTTCTACGATACGGGGAAGCCTCTGTATAACCGATTCAATGCCTTCTTCCGTCGTATCTTTCCCGGCGCTAAACCGAATTGCACTCTTGGCGTCGGCTTCGTCGCAGCCCACGGCCAAAAGAACGTGAGACGGTTCAACCGACCCTGCCGCACACGCGGAGCCGGTGGAGACCGCAATACCTGCGAGATCAAGACCCATCATTAAGCCTTCACCCGAGGCTCCGGCAAAACCGACATTTAAGGTGTTCGGCAAACAGGCGTGCGTCGGCGTGTAACGGACCACATCCGAAATATGCCTCTGTATGCCGTCCCACAGGCGAGCTATGAGATGTATCAGACGCAGGCTGGTTGTTTCAATGTCTTGGGCGCAGAGCTGAGCCGCGAATCCAAAGCCGACGGCAGCAGCCACATTCTCCGTGCCCGGCCGTTTTTCACGTTCTTGTGGGCCGCCATGAAAAACAGGATACAACGCGGTCCCTTTGCGCACATACAATGCGCCGATCCCTTTTGGACCATAAATTTTATGCGCGGACAGTGATAATACATCGACCCCGAGCTGGTTCACATCAACGGGGATTTTCCCCGCTGCCTGGACCGCATCCACATGGAACGGAATAGCTCGTTCACGGATCGTGTGGCTCAACTCTCGAACAGGCTGGAGGGTGCCAATCTCGTGGTTGGCAAGTCCGATACTCACTAAGGCGGTGTTTGGGGTAAGGGCTGCTTCAAGATCTCTCGGACTGACTCGTCCTTGGCCATTAACCGCGAGTGTCACTATTTCAACAGGCGCGCCAGCAGTGCCGAGGGCTTTGACTGTTTCCAGGACAGACGAGTGTTCGATGGCAGTGGTCACGATGCGGGAAGAGGCTTCTCCCCTGGGCTTCAGTAGCCCGTGCAAGGCGAGATTATTACTTTCCGTACCCCCACTGGTAAAAAGTATTTCTGAGGACATGGCTCCAATCAGGGCTGCAACCTGATCGCGGGCCGTTTCCAGAGCTTGTTTGGCTTGCCGCCCAGCCCAGTGCAGGCTTGACGGATTGCCGAAATTCCCTACTAAGCAGGGCAGCATGGCCTCTACGACTTCCGACCGTATGGGCGTCGTTGCATTATGGTCAAGATAGATCTGCTGCATAGGTTGCCCCTTAGCGCCAAGGCAGCCGGACGTCTTGGATGGCTTCGAGTGCACGATGGTGGGTGAGGTCCGCGCGTAAGGGAGTGACCGATATATAGCCGTCCTGGACGGCGACGCAGTCTGAGCCCTCTATGGGATCGAAGCCCAGAGCGTCGCCCCCGATCCAGTAGTATTTTCTGCCTCTCGGATCCGTGCGTACGTCAATATTCTCGCCGTAGTGTCGCTTGCCCTGGCGCGTAAAACAATAGCCTCTGATCTGGTCACGCGGCAGGTTGGGCACGTTGACGTTCAACAGGCTATCCGCTGGAAACTGAGGGGTCTGAATTTCCGCCGCCAGCATAGCTGAGAACTCGGCAGCCGCTTGGAAATGGTAGGGAGCCGTAAATGTCACCAGCGAGACGGCAATAGCTGGAATGCCTAAGAGGGCTCCTTCGAGCGCAGCGGCAACCGTACCCGAATATGTAATATCGTCTCCCATATTCGGTCCTTTGTTGATGCCTGAAACAACCAGGTCGGGACGAACGGGTAAAAACCCTTTGACTGCAATATTGATACAATCGGTTGGCGTCCCGTTGACTGCAAAGCGTCGTGGTGCAATCTCTTCGATCCGCAGGGGCCGATGTAATGTCAGAGAATGACTGACCGCACTTTGCTCTTTGTCGGGAGCAACGGTATAGACCTCACCAACGCTCGCGAGTGCTTCTTCGAGGCAACGAATGCCTTCTGACTGGATACCGTCATCGTTCGACACCAGAATCACCATAGTGATATTTCACCAGAAAGCTGAAAAGAAGAGAAGGCGATCACCTGCGTGATCGCCTCCCCTAACGTAACCAACATGGTCGGGGTGAGCCGATTTGAACGGCCGACCACTCGCACCCCAAGCGAGTACGCTACCAGACTGCGCCACACCCCGCTCTGCTCCCTCATATCGCTTGGGGGCTGAAAGGGTCAAGGGCCTGGTGGCTTCTCTGATTCGTTGTTTCTTGTTATGCGGAAGAGAAATACTGAGTCCTCCGAGTAGAATTCCGAGGATGATGAGAGGCGAATATGTCAACGTACACAGGTGGTTGTCATTGCGGGCGAGTCCGGTTTGAGGTCTCTGGTCAGATCGAGCGGGTGTTGAATTGTAATTGCTCAATCTGTCGCAAGAAGGGTTTTCTGCACTGGATCGTCGAACCTGAGCGCTTTCACTTACTGTCTTCTTCAGACGCCCTCAGCCTGTACGAATTTCATACCAAGACGGCCAAGCATTACTTTTGTTCTACGTGTGGTATCTCCTCGTACTATATTCCACGTTCACACCCCAATATGATCGATGTGAATGTGCGCTGTCTGGATAAGGTAAATCTGGAAGAGCTGGAAATCGAACGTTTCAACGGTCAGGACTGGGAGCAGGCCCGGGCGAATCTTGATGACACGTAAACCGGGTGCCGGTTAATCCACAAAGTGTCCGATGTCGAGCGTAATAAACCGATAGCCCAGGGCCTTGCCATGTTTAATCAACGGCTCACGGATTGTATCTTCGAGTAAACGCGGACAATCCGCTGCTGGGGCCATAATGCAGACCATGTCGTCATCTACCCGAACAGGATAGGCTGGAAAGCCAAGCTCCTGAAATATCTCGACCCAGGCTGCGGACGGATCATTTTGATCGGCGTGCAGGGACTGGGAACGGTCTGGATTCTGATCCTTCATGGCTAGCGAGTGTACTACAAAACAGGCAACGACTGAATCGTGTGTTTGAGAAAGCGAGTGAGGGATGGCAGACGCTGGCGTCATCTTTGATCTTGATGGGGTCCTCATTGACTCTGAGGGGTTGTACTACCGCGCGTATACCGAAGTGCTCAAGCCGTATGGCGTCACAGTGACGCAGCGAGAATATGAAGAGTACTGGATCGCCCAAGGAATCGGACCGGAATACATTGTAGAAAAGAATAATTTGCCGGTCGCGCCTGATACCTTGCGCAAGCTTCGCTCGCCTATTTTTCTTAAATTGTTGGAAACGGAAGTCACGCTCATGCCCTATGTGGAGGAAACCCTGACGCATTTGTCCGAGCATTTTGGACTCACCGTCGCAACCAACAGTAACCGTGAACATTTGGACTTTGTGCTGAAGCGTTTCGGCATCGACCGTTTTTTCGATCGAACTATCGCACGTCAGGATTATGAAAAAGCTAAACCTGAGCCGGATGCCTTCTTAGCTGCGGCAAAAAAACTCGGCCTGGCCCGAGAGCGGTGCGTGGTCGTGGAAGACACGTATCGTGGTGTCACGGCGGCTGCCCAAGCCGGCATTGCCTGCATCGCCGTACCGAACGCATACACCCAAAACAACGACTTTAGTCAGGCTACACTCGTCTTGTCCAACCTTGGAGAATTAACGCCCGAGGTGGTGCGGTTACTGCTCTAATCCCTTTCCAATATGCAGGTTTTCCTTTATTGTAGCCCCTCGATAGTGCCGGGGAAGCACTCCAAAGGAGGAGGATGCATGACGGTCCAAGAAGTAAACCTAGACGCGAAACAGTTCACGGATAACTATGTTCAGGCCAACGGACTGACGTTTCACTATCTCGACTGGGGCAGCCCGGAAAAGCCCTCATTAGTACTACTCCATGGAGTAGGGCAGACCTGCCATACCTGGGATTTGTTTGCGGCGGCCATGTCTGAACATTTTCACGTCATGGCTTTTGATCAGCGCGGACATGGGGATACGGACTGGGCTGCGGATAAAGACTATTCACGCGCAACCATGGTCGAGGACGCCGATGCCTTCACCGCTGCGCTCGGTCTGGATCACTTTTTTTTGACAGGCATGTCGATGGGGGGAGCAAACTCGCTCGCATTCACTGCAAAGTATCCTCACAAAGTCGAAGCCCTGGTCGTTGTTGATGTCGGCCCGCGTGTGGAGCCCAAAGGCGTGAAGCATATTCGTGATTTTATGAAAAACTACCGTGAATTTGACTCCCTGGATCAAGCTGCGGAAGTGATTCACACGTTTAATCCAAGGCGGCCACTCGAAGTCATACGCACCTACACAGTGGTGTATAACCTCAAAGAGACTCCAGCGGGCAAGTGGACCTGGAAATACGATACATATTTCAGCGACGGCCACCGTAAGGTTGATGTCAAACAGATGCAGGAAGAGCTGTCTGTGGCAGTCAAGAAAATCCAGTGTCCGACTTTAGTGGTCAAGGGCGGCGAGAGCGATGTCTTTTCACTGGATGGCGCACGAGGCTTACAGGAACTGATTCCCGGTGCGGAGTTTGCCGTAGTGCCCAAGGCCGGCCACTCTGTCATGGGAGACAATCCGCAAGGTTTTGAGTCAGCGGTTCGTGGGTTTTATGAGAAAAAGGGCTATCTGTAGGCCCCACGAAAGACCCAGTGAAAACGAATGGGGAGATACACATATGGATCTCGGTCTCAAAGATAAAGTTGTCATTGTCGGCGGTGCAAGTAAGGGCATTGGTCAGGCGACTGCGTTGGCGTTTGCCAAAGAGGGCGCAAAAGTCGTGGTCTGCGCCCGTAACCCGGAACTATTGGAAAAGTCTGCGAGCGAGATTCAAAGCGAAACAGGAGCCGAGGTGCTGGCCGTGGCCGGAGACCTCTCGCAAGCCGAAGCAACCGAAAAGCTGGTCGATGAAACTATTGCAACATTCGGCACCGTTCACGTCCTCGTGCCTAATACTGGCGGCCCTCCATTAGGTGGCTTTGGAGACATGGATGACGCCGCCTGGGAAAGTGCTTTTGCGCTCAACTTCCTCAGCACTGTTCGGCTGATCCGCAAGGCTCTGCCATATATGCAAAAGCAGCACTGGGGCCGTATTGTCAGCGTCATGTCTATGTCAGTCAAAGAACCGATTGACGGTCTCATCTTATCTAATGGCGTGCGCCCGGCCGTGATCGGTATGGCCAAGACGCTGTCACGCGAGGTTGGGAAGTATAATATTACGGTCAACACGGTATTACCCGGCCGTATTCTCACCGACCGTCTGAAAGGGGCGCTGGCCATCCGGGCTGAAAAAGCTGGCATCCCCTTGGAACAAGCCCTGGAAGAGAGTGGCAAAGATGTCCCACTCGGCCGGATTGGTGAGCCTGTAGAAATGGCCAACGGCATTGTCTTTCTCGCTTCGGAGGCGGCCAGTTATATTACTGGAACGAGCCTCCAGATTGATGGCGGCGCGATTCGGGGCTTGCTGTAGCGTGGACCCTATTCTCCAAGCTGCCGTTCATGCTGCTCACGCTGCTGGCGACATTGCCCGGCACTATTTCAAAACCAACCTGACGGTTGAGATCAAAGCTGATCGTACACCAGTAACCAAAGCCGACCGGGAGTGTGAAGCGTGCATTGTTGACGTGCTACGCACGCAGTTCCCGGACTATGGCTTTCTGGGTGAAGAGCTCGGCGAGCAGCCGGGAAACAGGTCAGTCCGGTGGATTATTGACCCCATCGACGGCACTAAAAATTTTATTCGTGGGATTCCCTTTTTTGCCACCCTCATTGCCCTTGAAGAAGACGGAGAAGTCACCGCCGGCGTGATGTACGCGCCAGCCCTTGACGACCTGCTGTATGCCCAAAAAGGGCAGGGCGCGTTTGCCAATGGTAAACAGGTGTATGTCTCAGACGTGAACCGGCTGCAAGATGCCATGCTGATTCACGGCGGTCTGAATGATCTGAAAGCCCGTCCCTGTTGGCATCCTTTTTTGCGCTTGGTTGATGCGACCTCTCGACAGCGAGGATTTGGGGATGCGTTAGGGCATAGTTTGGTGGTGCAAGGGCTGGCCGAGGTCGCCCTGGAGCCGGAAATCAAACCCTGGGATGTCGCAGCAACCAAGATTATTCTCACCGAGGCGGGCGGACGGTTTTCTGATTTTGCCGGAACGCCGTCTATTTACACAGGTGACGCGGTGATTTCAAACGGACAGGTACACGACCAGATTATACGTATTGTGCAAGGTTGAGGAGCCAGCTTGGAGACATATCTTTGTCCCAGAAGGCTGTGCTCCCCTCGGCACCCCGCACTACTTCTATCAAATACCGTAAAACTTTGCGGCATTTGTTCCCAGGATCTTATCTACCGATGCCGTTGGTAAAGAGGAAAGTACCTCACGTGCCTTCCGGACCGGATCGACAAATCCTTCGGCATGCGGGTAGTCGGAGCCGATAAAGAAGCGGTCGTCGCCGGCAAACTGAACCATAAGGGGAAACATCTTTTCCTCCGGATCACCGTTAACCCAGATATTACGGGCAAAATACTCGCTTGCCGGTCGTTTCATCTGTGAAGTGTGGCCCATATACTTGTAGCGATAATCGACCCGCTCCAGCCACTCGCCCACCCAGCCGACCATGGCTTCAATGGTCCCGACGCGCAGCTTTGGAAAGCGCTCAAACACGCCATCATACATCATCGCCGTGACAGCCTGACGCGGGTCTTGGATGATACTCATGGTGATATACATGAAGCCGGGATTGCGGTCGCGAAACCACTCACTACCGGTGTAGTTCGGATGACCGACGAGGTGGAGACCAACGCTGAGATTAAGATCTTGGGCTGCGGCCCAAACTGGATCGTACTCCGGCAGGCCAAAGCTCTTGCCATCGATCGGTGCAGCCGCGATGAAGATTGTCCGGCCGCCGAGCTTGGCGATGCGCTCCATCTCCCGCACGGCCAACTGCGGATCACGCATCGAGATATGAGCGGCGGGGTAGAGACGATTTTTATGCGGGGAACAGATCTCGAATGTCCAGGTGTTATAGGCGCGGCAGTGGGCATCGGCCAGGTAAGGGTCGGCTATTTCGCCCTCCCAAAACAGGCCGAGGGTCGGATAGATGACTTGGGATTCCATCTTCTCGTCATCTAAGAACTGCACCCGCTTGTCCATGTCTTCCCAATCCGCACTATAATAATGGTAGCGATCGAAAGTGCTCAGGTCCTGGCCCGCCTCTTTTTGGCCATAGCCGACAACACCGCCCAGAAATTCCTCGACATCAAAAACATTCATGGGCTTGTCATCAACCAGAAATTTCTTCTCGCCACTCACGGGGTCGGTCGCGCTTTTCATGGCTCGCTCTCGATAGGCCGGATCAATATAACGCTCAAACAAGTCTAAGGGCTCAATAAAATGGGCATCTCCATCAACGACTTTCATATACAGCCCTCCTTTCGTATGGTTTTATCGTGTGTCTCTTATGGTGGTACTGCTGTCTGTGAGGAAATGCAAGGGAACTGAACCGAATGGACCTGTGGTAGGCGCAGGGTATTTAGGCTACAACTGGGGCAACACAAGAGGAGGCAGCAGTATGGATACTCCAATTGAAATCATCGAGTTCTCAGATTACCTGTGACCCTGGTGCTTTCCGGCCGCGGAGCGGCTCCGAAAGATCAAGGAACGCTATGGTGACCGGGTAACCGTCAAATGGCAGCCCTTTGCCTTGCGCCCGCACTATGAGGCCACCCCGTTCCAGTTTAAGGACAGCTATGTGGAGCACGCCTGGCGTAAGGCATCGGCACTGGCTGAGCCAGACGGTCTGGCATATTCCATGTGGCCGCATGAAGAATTCCCACGCTGGAGCATGCCTGGCTTGGAAGCTGGTATGGCCGCTCAGCGTCAGGGGGAGGATGTCTTCCTCCGTTTTCACACGGGATTGTTTCGTTCTTTTTTCATTGAGAACAAGAGTCTGATTGAAAAAGAGACCTGTGTTGCTGTTGCCCGGCACGTTGGCCTCGATATGAACGCCTTCCTGCGTGATATTGAAGATAAAGCCTTACAAGACCAGGTTCGTCAGCAATGTGAAGACGCGGTGAATACGTATTTCGTGAGTGCGGTTCCTACTGTCCTCATTGGCGGTAAAACGCGCCAAATCGGCATGGTACCGGCTGAAGCCTACCTGGAAGACCTTGCGAGGCTCGGAGTCGCATAAAGGCCGTATATGGCAGACAAGGATGAACATACATTTCACTTGCGCTTCTCCCTGAGTACTCAAATTCCCCTGGAATCGTGGGATGATGAAGATTTTGAGGGAGACGAGTGGTTGAACGAATGGGAAATAAAAGTAAAGCCGGGTCTGGTCCGAGAAGTTTTTACATATTTGCGCCAGTTTGAAGGTTGGAGTTGCCATATCCGCAATCGCGGTGTGTCTCCGATTGATGAAATTGAAATCGTGATGCACAAAGAGGAGGGGTAAGACTCACAATAGTGCGGCGCTTTCGCCTATACGCATACTGTCTGGGGCAAGACAAAAGGCAGGCATTATGCCTGCCTTTTGTCTTTTAAGAGATTGCTCTCTGTTATCAGACAACTAGACTTGAGTTGAGCCCAATAAGTTCCCACCAAGCGATGGATGACCAACGCTCTTATCGCCGAACACGTTAATCAGCGAGGTCTTGCCGGATTTGAGTGCGCGCTCCAGAGCAGGCACGATTTCATCTGGCTGCTCCACATGCTCGGTGTATACACCCATGGGTTCAAAGACCTTGTCGTAGCGGATGTCCTTAACCATATCGAACGGATCGGTGCGGCCCTTGAGCAGGGGCATCGACTCAAACGTTGGACCCCACGAACTATTGTTCCACAACAGGGTAATAATCGGGATGTTGTATTTGGCTGCGGTTTCCATATCCATACCGCCGATACCCAGACCACCGTCGCCGCTGACAACGATAACTTGCTTGCCCGGACGACCGAGTTGGACACCAATACCCATGCCTACGCCGTGTCCGACTGGGGCAAGTGGCCCGGCGTCTACAATCTGACCCGGTTCATGAGCGGTAAACCACTGACTGGTGTAGCCACTCAGAGTGAAGCTATCGATAATCAGGGTTGCGTCTTTGTCGATCACCGAGGTGAGGTCTTTGGCCAGACGGTCAGGATGGATCGGACTTGCGCTATGGTTTTGCTGTTCACGGTCGTTGATGAGCTTGTTATAGTTCTCGCGTACCTCAACCATGTTTTGGAGCCACGGACTCTCGCGCTTGGCACTAAAGTCCAGCTGCATTTCTTTGATTTTGTCGATCATCTGACGGAGTACGAGCTTGGGATCACCGACGATGCCGACTTCTGCTGGTACATGCCAGCCTACACGCTGGGGTGTGGCATCAACCTGGATATAGGTGGCTTTGTCGCTCCATGTAGGAGGCTGGCCGAACTTTTCTCCGCTCCAGAACTTGAATCCAACGGCTAAGACAACGTCAGCTTCGCCTGTAAACGGCTTTTTCCACGCACCACGAACGGCGAGCGGATTATCTTCGTCAACCGCACCTTGACCGGCACGACGGCAATAGACCGGGGTGCTGGTGAGTTCAGCCAGTTCTTTCAGTTCAGCCTCGGCACCGGACCAGAAAATACCGTCTCCACCAGCGATGAGCGGCTTTTTCGACTGAAAGATGAGTTCAACGGCGCGCTCAATCTGGCGCGGGTCGCCTTGGAAACGGAGTTCATCCGGACTGTAGACTTTTGCGCCTTTGCGCTGCTTGGATTCGTCACCCTGGTGGTAGAGAATATTGGTTGGAATTTCGAGCAGGGAGACGCCCTGGGGTGCTGAGGTGGCTTCACGAAATGCCTGACGCAGGTCGATTTCAATCGTCGACCAGTCAAGCACGCGCTTGGCAAACTTTGAGAAAGAGCTGACCACGTCAGAGCCATAGGCTTCTTGGAAGGAGCCGATAAGGTCCTCGGTTGTGGGGTGCTGGCCAGCGAGACAGATGACGGCGCTATTTGTCAGGCCAGCGACGCAGAGGCCGGTCACTGCGTTGGTCAGGCCACACCCGGCAGTGACACAGCAGATGCCGGGTTTTCCTGTCACACGGGCATAGCCGTCTGCCGCGTAAGCGGTCGCTTGTTCGTGGCGCATGTGGATAAGTTTGATACCATTATCTCTGAGGGTAGCCAGAATGGGGAAGGTATGCCCGCCATTCACGGCAAACATATATTCAACCTTTTGTTCCTGTAAGATACGTCCAATAAGCGTCCCACCATCAACTGTTGCCATGTCTACGATCCTCCTTTGATTCATCCTTGGGCAATGCCAGAGCGGCATCTTCCCATATTTCAAGCAAAGAAAAAAGGGAGGTCTCCTCACGGGGCACCCCTTTTCTTGCTCGGCTTGGTTGCCGAAGTTACAGCAGATTCAGGCGTTTGAGAATGGCGGCGATTTTCTCGTCGCGTTGCCCCAGGGATTGAAGAGCGTCGAAGATGACGTCCAGGCGGTGGCCTTTGGTTGAGAGATCGTCTTCCAGACTTTTGACCTTGTCTGTAAACGGCCTGACCATGGTCCGGCGGTCCCAAATGGCGAAACCGAGGATACTCATGAACATGAGGGTAAAGGCACCCAGTACGCCGAGGATGAGTTGAAAGTGACGATCCAACTGGCTGTTCATGTCTTCCCGGAGTTGCTGCATGTCCTCGCGCAGATGCTGATTCTGGAGATTCATGTCCTCGCGCATATTTTTGTTCTGGAGATTCATGTCCTCGCGCAGTTGCTGCATATCTTCGCGCAGTTGTCTGATGCCGTCTTCCAGTCTTTTCAGTCCTTCGTCCAGCCGGGTTTCCACGCGGGTCAAGCGCTCGATAATTTCGCGGTCGGCTGATTCAGCCGTGCTGTCTTCGGCCCATACGAGAGCGGGCAGGACGAAAAACGTCCCGCTCCAGAGTATCCAGGTGAGAAGAAAGCCCCTCATAAATTCATACAATGCGGGGAAGGCCGGAATGTCAAGCGACTGTCAACATAGGTGCTCGACATGTGTCTAAATGTAAAACGGGAGGTCCCCTTTAGGAACCTCCCGTTTTCAGACTGAGTTTGTAGGAGAGGTGAAACATGTTTCACCTCTCCGGTTGTTTACAGCAGGTAGTACTGGAGACGAATCCAGAACAGATCGCGGTCCGCCCACAGGTTTAGCAACGTACCATCGACATCGTTGCGACTGCCCATATACATGACCGTGCCGGCATACAGGTCGAGGTTGCGGAAGAACAGGCCGTGCCAGTAGGTCTGGGCCAGAATCAGCGGCTGCTTGGCGTTCACCGAGTAGGCGAATGCAAACAACGGCTCCAGCTTGCCCCGGAAGTAAAAGCCCGACGTGCCAAAGGTGTACAACTGATTCCAGCGATGGTGCCGGTCTCGCGGCGCATTGGTGAAAGCGTTGATACCAGAGGGGCGGTTGTTGTTCTGGTAGGTGGTCAGCGCCTGGAAGGTGTAGAAGGTTGCCTGGTCGCCGATGCCACCCGGCAGGCCGCGCGTCCAGCCCATGCCCGGAAAGGACTGAAAGGACTGAATCAGGTCAAACCCGATCATGCTCCGCCACACAGACGTGCCAGTCTTAATCCGATCGCGGTTGATCTTCTTACCGGGGCACACGTTCACGCCCGGTACGCAGGGATTGCCCTCAGCGTCGCCGTGGGGGCCGGTGATGAGCGGGTCAACGCCCTCTGCGCCAAAGACCGCAGTACGACGGTCAACCCCGTGGTCGGTGGCATACTGATCAACCGCCGTGGCGTACTCCGGGTTGTCATCCAGGCCGGTCAGGTAGTTCTCCCGGGCAGCCTGCAACTTCGCATCAAAGTGTGCTTGAGACCTGCCGCCGTAGTTCGAGCCACCGTAGTTGCGCGGCTCATTGGTCGACCAACTCTGCTCCAGGCGGAACACCGCGCCGGTATAGTCGAAGTCGTTATAGGTGAGCGTGAAGCCAAACACGTTTGTCCACGGCATCCAGTGACCGACCTCAAAGCATGCCGTCGAATTCCGGTCGTTGTTCAAGTTACCATCCTGGCTGTAGCCTAACGAATCGACCCCACTGAAAAATGTGGCTTTATTCTCTCTGAAACACCGGTCCAGGGCGCGGCGGAAGGCTAACATATTGTCCGGGTTGGTCTGGTCATGCGCAAAAAACCCTCCCTCTGAACCCAGCAGAGTGTTGCTGAAGGAGCCGAGTCGCCGGCCGTATTGGTCCAGCCTGCCGAGGCCGTCATCGTGGTCTCGGCCAAAGAAGGACGGCAGGTCAAACACGGCGGCCGCGTCGGTGCGCTTGAACATATAGTTCAGGGTGAAGTCAAAGCTGCCGAAGATCTTGCCCATCATCCGCACGCCGACCATGCTGTTGCTAAACTTCGTGCCCCGAATGTGGTGGGTATGGTGACCGCCGCCAATCCGGTACAGGAAGTTGCCGTTCCGGCCTGCGGCGTCGTCCGTACACGGAACATCGGCATTACAACCGCTGTCGGGCGCCATAGTCCCCAGGTTGCGTCCGACCCGGAACAGCGACCACGGATGACGAATCCGAGCGTAGTCATTATATGGCCCCCAAGGCACGCCCTTGGTGGTCAACACGCCCGGTGAGGTCGGCGAGTCAAAGTAATCACTCGTATCGCCAACATAGTTCGGGTCATCGTAGCGCAGGCCGCCCCAGCCACCTTCCAACACCAGGTGTTGGTTGATGGGTCGCCAGCGTGGAGTGTAGAACGTCTCGATCCCCACGTTAGACAGAAACGACCCGACGTTCCCGATGTCATACAGGAATTTGATGGCCCAGATGGGCGTCCGAAAGTCTTCAAATGCCTCTCCCACCGCCTGGTTCTGGTCCAGCCGCAGCGGGTTGGCAATATCAATCGAGCGGAACAGGTCCGATTCTCCCCACACGATTTGTTGCTTGCCCAGCCTCATGGACAGCCGATGCCCCATCACATCCCCAAAGCTCACGTCCAGGTTCATCTCCCGAAATCCGTTCTCGGGAAAGGCGAAGGATTTGAGCTGGTTCTTGATGCGGTGGGGATACATTTCGTCGTATTTGTCGCGCACCATGTACACCGGGTCAAAGCGGCCCCGATACATGAACGAGAAGTCGGCCCGGCGCACACCTGGAATCTTGATGTTCTTATCGAACAGCCCGCCTTCGGTCGTCACCAGGTCTTGATACTCATACTCTACGCGCAGCTCGTTGCGCCACTGTACCCACTCGAAGTTATCTCCAGGGCTGCCGTCAAATTGAAACGAGTGTTGCATCTCGTATACGACTTGAACCTCTGAGTTCCCAACCCGGATCACCGCTTGCGCGGGGCTCGTTAACCAAACGAGTCCCGCTACTACGAATAGCCCGGCCAAAAATCCTCTCAGGCACGACCTCCGCTTCCTGTCGTGTTCGATCATAACCTTCCCTCCTGTAACCAAAGGTTGTCCTCCCTAGACAGTACACATCTCTCTGTCTCACTCGCTGTTTTCCCAGTTGTGGCAGGTCACCCCCTTTCCCAAATGTTCCACATACAGGTCAAAGTACAGAGATGGTTCATTAGTAACCCTTGCCGCTTCTAGCGCTATTCAATACATTTTGCAACTGCCCAAGCTGTATTTTTTCCTGTTTCTGCCCTTGACAAATGCGGCGGCTTTCTTTAATAAACCGCTCCATGCAAGATAAATTTTCTTATTACGGCAAATGGCTGCGGCAAGGGCTCGTCGCGTGTGGAATTGGGTCGGTTATGGTGCTGGGTGGATGCCAGTTAGGGGAACCTCCCATTGATGAGGTTAAGGACGCCAAGCCCAAGACGTCTTTGGTTGACCAGTATAAGCAGGCCAACAAGGACAGCCGAGACCCCGGATTGGCTGCGAACCCAAAGGCTCTTGGTGATTCCAACCCTGAAGAGGCGATGAAAAAGGGTGGTGATGATCCGGGAGAAGAATAACAAAGCACTCTGCTTTATTCTCCGGATTTCTCCTTCGCAGTTCAGCGATAACTCGCGCGCAGTGACTCCTGCTGCGCGCTTGCCCTTACTAGCCGTCCTTCCCAATATACGAAGAGACAGGCTTCTCTGAGCGGTCTTGACGCTGAAGTGTTGTCACCTTCGTAGAGTGTATCCTGAGTCCGTTCGGCGTTGTGTCAGCCCCGCTCTTCCAGGAGCTTTCGGAACCCCGCCATTTGCATATTCAGAGCATCCGTGTGGGCGCTCAGCGTCGTCATTTGTATCGTGCTTTCCTTTTGCAACTGCGCAATCTGATCACTCCGAGTGGAGGCTGCGTGCTGCATCTGCCGGAGGCCCCAGCCGATCATCACGAGCTGGCCGATCCCGATGCCGGCTTGTATCCATTCACTCATACTCGTCAGTTTCTTCCAACTTCTTCCAACGGACAAAAAAAGAGGCAGCCTCATGAGGCTGCCTCTTTTGCCTTCAGAAAGAAGGGGTACGGGTTTTAGGCAATAATACCTTCTCTGGCGGCTCGGACGAAGAATTTGGGATGCCACAGAACCAAGGCAGCCGGCACGAAGGTACAGGCGCCAAGGAAGCTGATGCCCATCCACAGCGCCAGCAGCAGGCCCATTTCCGAGCAGAAACGGATGTTCGAGAATGCCCACAGGGCGGTCGCCAGGATAAGAGTCGTTGCGGTAAAGGCAACGGCTTTACCCGCTGTCGAGATCCCTAATCGGACTGCATCGTTGATATCGCCGTCATATTCTTCCACCGCTCGGCTGACGATGTACAAGGCGTAATCAATGCCAAACCCGACTCCGACGGTCACCACCGGCAGGGACTGCAGGTTAATGCCAATATTACGCACACTCATATACGCATTCACAACTCCGTCGGCCAGGAACAGGCCGCTTATCATCACGAGTGCGGCGACTGGGGAACGGTAGGTAAACATCACGATCAAGAAGATCGTGCCAAAGCCCAGGGCGTGCATATACAGGTCGTTTTTCAAAATCTCTTCATTTGCCGCCGCCGTCACACCAATCAAGCCACCAGCCAGACGCCAGTCCGCATTTGGCAGGGGATTGGCCGCCACGAATTTTCGCGCTTCCTGAATAATCCGGGCGATATTATCACCCTGGTGATTGGCGCAGTAGAACGTCACACGCGAGACCGTATAGCTCGGGTCCAGAAATTTCGACGACTCGCCTGGCGGTGTTCCTGCAAAGTAATAAAAGAAGAGCGAACTCACCCGTCGCGGGCTGGCCGGAATAGATCCCCAACGTGGCTGCATGTCATAGAAGGTCATATTAATGGCCTGAATAATGTCAGCCAGCGAGAAGCTGTAGCCGATGTCTTTATCGCGTTCCATGTGACGCTGGAATTTTTCGAGTTGTTTTAACAACTCGGGGTTCTTGAGCACTCCTTTGTCACGCCCCTCAACCACAATGATAAGTGGTTCAATCCCACCGAAGTACTTTTGAATCTCAATGTGGGCCTGATTATATGGGGACTCCAAATGCAACAACGGTGTGGCCGCGGTCGGATCGCCAATGGTGAGGTGGCGAAGCTGGGTGATAGAAACCAGAAAGGCGGCCACCCAGAAAATAACAATCATCCTGGAATTTTTGGGAGTGGTGATCCAGACTGCGCAGCGGTCAACAAAGGTTTGCAGCCAGCCATTCTCGCGTTTCATGACCTTTTCCGGTTCAGGCGCTTTGAGATAGTAGTACACAACTGGGTTCATGAGCAGTTCGCTCACCGCAACCGAGGCGACCCAAATCGAAGCCGAGATAGCGATCTTTTGCAGGATGACCACCGGCACGATCACGATGACGAGCATGCCCAGCGAGTCGGTAATAATACCGCTCAGGGTGGGCACGAACAGTTCTGCAAACGCGGCAACAATCGCCTTTTCTTTATTCCACTGCCACTTGCGATATTCCTCGTAATAGCGCTCGTGCATCTGCACCGAGTGACTCACGGCTCGGGCCGTGACAAAGAAGGGGATCACCAGGGCAAGCGGGTCCATGGAGAAACCCATCATGGCCTGAATACCAAGGCCCCAAAAGGCCGACACAATTCCGGTGATGGTCGGGCGCAATGCACCCCGCCAGTCGTGGAAGTAGAGGTAGAGCAAGATCCAGCACACCATAGTGGCGGCGAGGAAGATGTAAAACACCTCGTTCGCGTAGTAGTATACCCAGCCGTAGAGCTGGGGCTCGCCGGCCACCCAGATCGACTCCTCCGCGGTCTCAAACGGCTCTTTGACCGTCCGGCGAATCTGATCAAAGACGGTCTTATAGTCGAGCTTGCCCTCAATAAAATTGGCCTTCAGCAGGAGGGCCTGACCGTTCAAGGCTACCAACTGGCCGTAAATGGTTTCGGTGTTGTAGCAAATCTCCTTGATATCATCGACCTCTCGGTCTGATTTGGGTGGACGGCGCATGACCGGTGGGGTGGCAATGGTCCCTCCTGACACCGTGAGATAGCGCGTCGTGCGATGGCCGACCGACTCGATCTGGTCGTGGTTCACCCCGGTGACGCGGTCCATGGCCTGCGTCATCGCGTAGATTTTTTTGAGCGTGTTTACTGTGAAGACATCGCCCTTATCCACTTTCAACATAACGTTGACGTTGTTCGCCCCTCCGAATTGATCGGCAAAGCGGAAATGGACGCGGACGAACGGATGCCGATAGGGAAGGAGGTCGTTAAAGCTGGTGGACATTTCAATCGATAACGCCTGCCATGCCATGAAGCCGGTTACAAGCAACACGCCGAGCGTGATAAGAAAGCGGTTTTGGATCAGGCCCTCTCCCAAACGATAGAGGGCGGCTCGTTCGCTGGAATGCGCTTCGAGCTCTTCAAGAGTCGGCATTTTTCTGTCAGCCACGGTTCTCTCCTTTTTTACAATTTCTTACTCGACGTGATGCTGATGTGGGAAGCGCACAGGCGCCGCGCTAGTGCGCTTCAGCCGACTCCTTGACGGATACCTGCTCGACCAGCTTCCAGCTCTTGCCTCCATCGCTGGTGGTCATGATGGTGCCTTTCCCGCCCACCAGAATACCCTTGCCGTTTTCTCCAAACGTAACCGAGTTGATCCAGGTGAATACCCCCTCCGGTGTATTGGCCGGGCTCCAGTTGACTCCACTGTCAGTGGAGTCAAGCACGACCGCATTCATGCCCGCGAGGACGAGGCGACCATTCTCGCCCGGCGTATCAACATCGTACAGATGCAGCGCCGGAACATCCGTATTGCTGCCCTCACGCGCCACCCAGGTCCAGGTCTGACCGCCGTCACTGGTTTTCGTAACGGCCCCACCAGCGCCGACCATCACACCATTATTGGCATCGCTGAAGTGAACTTTGAAAAACGCACCCATCACCATGACGTCCCGCACGCCCCCTTGCTCGACTAGCTCATCGAGCAAACTCCCGTGCTGCGAGCCCCAGGTTTTGCCGCCATCTGTGGTGTAGCGCACGTTGCCGTATTCACCCACTATCCAGCCGGTGTTTTTGTCCAGAAACTGTACGCTGTAATAGATGATGTCAGGCACGGCTAGACGGGTGCGCTCGGACAAGCCGATCTGAGACACGTCCATCATCTCGACGTTCCAGGTCTCTCCGCCGTTGTCGGTCCACAGCCAGGTTGATTCATCTCCACACGCCCAGCCATGCAGCTGGTCAACAAAGGAGACCGCCATTATGGTTTTGTCCGTATCGACGCTCTGCGCAGCCCACGTTTTACCGCCGTCCCGGGAATGGATGATGGTACCGTTTTGGCCGACTGCCCAGCCATGCTCGCCCGAGAATTTGACGTTGTTGAGCGACCAAATCACATCGCTAGCAACGTCTCCCCACGTGGTTCCCGCATCCTCAGTCCGCAAGATGCGTCCGGCGTAGCCCACGGCAACAAAGGTGTCATCTGTTACGTGTGCAACGCTAAAAAATTTGTCGGTCCGTGCAAGCAGCGATGTGCTCCATGCGGTTGGCTGCTCTCCGTGGCATCCCGCCAATCCGAGCAGGGTCGCGGCGGTAAACAGCGTGGCGAAAAGGCTAACACATCTCTGGGCCAAGCCGGCCCTGTAAGTATTCATAACGTACTGGCCTCCCTTGTATGTTGGACAACCTGCACCAAAGGATCTCCCCAGCAGGATTTCATGCCTTCCGTCCTTTGCATTTTTTTGCGATAAAAGTCAAGGGACGGTAGGGTGTGATATTGACCTTGCCGCCGCCGCCATACTCGAAAAATTTAACCGTCTCTCTGCCGAGAAAACTTCTCTCATCAAAATAAAAATCCCCCGTACAACCCTGTACGGGGGATTCTCCGAGTCACAACAGGGCAGGGGGCTGTGACGTTTAGCGAGCGCTCTGGATCAGGAAGTTCACGGTGAACGCCTCGGGCGTGTTCCATTCCTTGGCGGTATTGAAGTACCAGTCGTACTTCGGCACATAGTACTCGTCATACCCCGGAGGGCAGTCCCATTTGGAGCTGTGGGTAATCTGCATATCGACCACCTGACCGTTGTGGGTAAATACCTGTTCCTCGTCGTAATCTGCGGCAATATACTTCGGTGAGGGCTTCGTCGAGATGTTCATGAGCTGAGTCCAGGTTTTCCAGATCTCACCACCCTGGTCATACGTCTCTGACCATGAGGTGTTGAAGTACTCTTTATCGAGGTAGATAATCCGCTTGGAGTAGGCATACTGGCTATACCCGGTCGGGATGCCTTCGACGACCCATACCGGCCGGCGTTCCCAGTTCACCGAGTCTGACCACAGCATGGAGGTCACACCGCTGCGGCCGTCCGGTGCAGCAGCCCATACTTCACGATCTTGATAATGGCCGGAGTGGGCAGACATGAGGGTCTCTTTCTCGGCCAAGATGCGCCAGGTCCAGTATCCGGGCTTGGCGTTGAAGCCCCAAATCGAGTCGATATCGATGTCCGTGCCCCAGAAGGCGTCCGAGCGGTTCGCCACGCTGATACGACGCACGCGGCGCAGCTCAGGCAGATACATATACGAGTCGTCCGGATTTTCGAGCGGGGTATACCGGAAGTTCAGCACCCCAGCGCCCTTCAGATCGTTTGGGGCGTACATCGGGCCCCATTGTTCCGTATAGGTAATCTGTGGGTTAAACGGCGCGAGCGGCTTCGGGTCCATGTGCAGCCGACCTTCCCACTTCATACGCCGCCAGAAGTGCGATGCGTAGAAGCGTTCCATCTCGCCCTTGTAGTTCACAAGCTCCATAATCCAGGGGCAGCCCACGTTATCCGTGAAATCCGGAAAGTACTCGTGGTTCCACATCGCCTTGGCACCACCGAGCGGATCGTTGACGTCGATGCTGGGAAACGGGCACCCGGCGACGTAGTTGAACATCTGCCGACCATCTTCTGTCAACTGCACCTGGCCGGCAAATTTTTCTGTGGCCTCTGCGTACACCCTGGGCCATTCATACTTGCGGTACTCGATGACCTTCATGCTCATGCCTTGGTTGATCATCCAGTTTGCGGTTGGATTGAGGACATCGGCAGCCTGAGCCATATTACTCTTATCGACGACATCACCTGCTTGAGGGAAGTCAGCGGCGGATGCTGGGACCACCCAGCTTACTA
Organism: Binatia bacterium; assembly: GCA_963664395.2. GTDB lineage: Bacteria > Desulfobacterota > Binatia > Bin18 > Bin18 > Bin18. Next base: position 3,982,325 of record OY761159.2, read on the forward strand.
CCGCCGCGCATGCGATCGCGGCAAAAAAATGTACTTTCAGCTTCATATAGAAGCCTCCTTTCGAGAGCCCCTGCCCTTAGTGAAATTTCCGACCTTCCAACTGTATATGAAGTACGGGGGCAACGATCAATAGCTCAGCGGCAGGTTTTTTTCTACTACTGCGGAAGGGGAGGAAGGAAATGCCTTTTGCAATCCTCTTATAGAAGGTGTTTTTGTAGTCCTATAAGAGGTATTTTTAGGAAGACGGGTCAATGGCAAATCCTTGGCTTGGGGTTGGGGGTGCGAGGGGGTGTTCGGTTGGTGTGTCCGAGGCCAGACCGGCTTCACGGAGCAGCCGCGCAAGAGCGGCAAGAGCATCCGAGACCGAACGCTGCGCCTCTAGCAGCTCCTCGTTTGCCCGAGAGAGCTGAATATAGTCCTGTCGTTCAACGGCATCAACGACCGACACCAGAGCAAATTCATGGGCGCGCCAGGATTCGATATAGCCTTGATGTACCTGCGCCAGGGCCGGGGACTTTGGTTCATAGCGCTCTAATTCGACGACATACTCCCGGGCGATCCCGATCGCCGGGCGCATAGTTTCTAGCACAAAGTCATCATGAACGAACTGATCTTCTCTGGCGCTTGCAATCGCGTTATTAATTTTTGCTTCGGTAGCCGCCCATAAGCGGGCCTGGTCCATATAGGTGGTGAGTTCGCCCTGGACGTTCACTTCTTCGACCTGACATGCAGACAGCAGGGCGATCCCGGCAAAAAAACCGAGCAATATCGGCCACGGTTGCCCGCGTGTCCAGATTGGCCGCCACCAAGTTCGCGGCCAGTCCAAAGCTGAACAGCGGCTATGAGTTTTCTTCCTGGGCACGTTGAGTCACCTGAAAAATAAGCTCTTCGTAATACTTGACATTGTATCCCAAGAGAACAACTTCGGGAGAGCCGTCTTTGCGTGCATATACGGCCGTTTTTGTCGGATTATAACTCCCGATAAAAACCGTTTCTTTGCCCTGCTGTCCATTGCCTTCAATGACAATGGTCGAAGTCGGTGGGGCAAGGCCATACGCAGCAAGGTTGTCCGGGGCCTCGTGAACGATGGGGACTTTTCTGTTCGGGGTGAGATTTTCAATAAAACTGATCACGAGCGCAGAGGTGACCGGTGCCCCTGACGGCTCAAGGGTCCGCCACTCCGCCTGAGTCTCACCCGGCCGCGCCGCGCTGCGCTGCGAGGTGAAGGTGTGACCCTGGCGCTGGATGGAGAGTTTATGAATTGTGTCCCGTTTCATCACCAGAAAAGTGCTCTCCTGGACTGGACGCGGTTCAAAAATGGGCGCATCGGGACCACCCGGACGCCACTCAAAGAGGAGATAGTATCCCCCGAGTACAACGGCAAGAACGTAATATATGCCAATGCGTTTCCACGTCATCCGCGGTACCTCCGCCACGTAAAGATGCCTACCCCGAGTAGCAAGAAGGAGCCTGGCAGGACGACGGTGCTCGTCACAAGAACGGTTTGGATTTGATCCGAGGTCAGAAAGAGTTGATTGACGCCTGACTGCTGCGTCTCAGGTCTGGCTGCCATTTGGCCGGGGTCCTCAGCCAACCAATTCACCGCATTGATAAAGAGGTCTTTATTACCGCCCTGTTCCACCAGGGTATTATTGACGAAATCAGCATCGCCGAACACCACAATACGTCCAAACGCCTCCCCAGTCTGCACCAGCATCTCGCCGGCGATGGGAATTGGGCCACGAAAATCTTGTTCCTCATCAAACTTTCTAATTCCGGTTCGCGGAATGTTTTCCGGCTCACTGGCCCAGCCCTGGGGCGAGGTGGCAAGAATGGCTTGGGCGCTCAACCCCCTTTTTTCATCCGACTCCATATCGACCATGCCGGCCAGTGAAAAAATTGGCGGCGCATTGACAGAGCGGACCATCGGGTGTGGTTTGTTTGTTGCTGAGGCGCGGAACGTCAACATCTCGCCTGCAAACAGGCGCTTGGTGGGATCGACTGCAATGAGGCGCGGAAGGGAAATTCCATACCGCTCAAGAAAAGTGCTGAACGAAGGTGAGCTGTCCGGGTCCAGTAAGACAAAGAGGGCACCGCCACGCTGAATATACGCCTCGATCGCTTCCAGCTCAAAGGGCAAAAACTTTGCCTTTGGGCCAAAGACGACAACAACCGTCGCATCGTCCGGCACAGCACCGCTCTCTCCGAGCGAGAGGGTTTTCTCGTCATAAAACTCGTCAACGAGGGCTCCGCGCAGCCTAGTATAGCCCCTCGTTGGGGACGCATCGCCGAGAGATGCTTCCCCATGTCCGGTGAGAAAATAGATAATCTTGTCTCCCGGCGCACGCGAGACCTGGAGCAAGGCGGTAATGGCTGAGGATTCACCCCTGCCGAGCAGGGTGCCTTTGCGCAGACCCTCCGATTCGAATACCAGGGTCCCGTACTGGGTCGCTTGATATTCCCGTGCCAGGGCAGGATTTCGATTGATATCAACAATCTTGTGGTGGAAGTGTGGCGACAGGGCGGCCATCCGACCCAGCATGTCCTCAATGAAGAAATTTTCGGGTCGATCACTGTGAATAAAGGCCGTCACCTGGACATCGCGTTTGAGGCTCGACACAACCTGCTGGGCGCGCGGCGACAGGGTAAACTTTTTTTGTTGGGTCAGATCAAGCCGTTGATTGTGTTCAATCAAGATGGACTGGACGGCAACGAGCAGTCCAAAGAAGCCCAGGGTGCCAAGCACAAGTTTAAACGTATTGCGGACAGTGGCATTCATCGGATTCACCGGCGTCCTTTCCACTGTCGTGCTTCCAGAGAGCGGAGGGTGAGAAAACTGAAAAAGATAATAAACATCAGAAAGAAAGTGATTTCTTTTGAATCGACTAAGCCGCGCGCAAAGTTCTGAAAATGTGTGACCATGGAGACGGAGGCAATCGTGCTGATGAGCCCGAATTGGGTTGCGCCGTCATTCCAACTGAGAATCCAGAAAAAGAGGAGCACGCCGAGGGAGCCCAAGCCCGCGACGACAATGTTATCCGTGAGCGACGAAATAAACAGGCCACAGGCAATAAACGATAGTGCGAGCATCACCAGGCCGAGATAGCCAGGCACGACCAGCGTCCAGTTGAACGGCTGCAGGGTAAACATCAACACGGGATAGATGAGGGTAAACGACAGCATAAACAAGGTGGCAATAGCGCACGCAACAAATTTCCCCCAGAAGAGATCGGTATCGCGCATCGGATAGGTGAGCAGCAGTTCGATCGTCCCGAGTCGCTTTTCTTCAGCGAACAGCCGCATGGTCAGGAAGGGCACGGTCAGCATAATAACCAAGCGCAGGTCGCTAAACATCAGCTGCCAAAAGTTTTCCATGATATTGAGGCCGAAGCCAAATTGGACATAGAAAACCAGATCGGTGTAAAAATAGTAGCCGCTCAGCAAGAGGAAGACCGCAGAGATCATGTAAATAAACGGCGACAGAAAGTAGGAACGTAACTCTTTGCTCAGGACGGCCGAGAAGTTCACGAACATATGCCCACCTTAGTGTTACAAGGATGCCTTTCTCGCGATTTGCTACGCCTGATTGCTACGGTCCACGGACCGTGTGCTGTGACTATTCACGCTGCCTCCTGCCGCTCTTCTCCGGTCAACCGGACAAAGAGAGATTCGAGATCAAGCGTGATTGGTCTGAGTTCATGCAGCGCCCAGCCGTTATTGATAACGACATGTGCAATCTCGCGGGCGATGTCTTTATTTGAGGAACGAACCGTAAAAACATTGCGCTCCTGGTGCTCTTGCCCGATGCCGGCTTGCTGTGTGACCTGACTGACTTCATTGAGTGTGCGCAGAGCAGCCAGAATGTCTTGACCGGGTCCGCCCACTCGGACCAGCACGCTTGCTGTGCCCTGGACTCGCTCGCTCAGGCGTTCTGTGGTGTCCTCGGCAATGATACGACCCCTGTCGATAATGACCACCCGTTTACAGGTCAATTCCACTTCGTGCAGAATATGACTTGACAGCAGGATGGTTGCTTTACCCGCAAGGCCCTTGATCAACTCTCGCATGTCGATCACTTGGTTCGGATCAAGTCCGACGGTTGGTTCATCTAAAATGAGGACCTCGGGCGCACCCAGTAGTGCCTGGGCTAACCCCACCCGCTGGCGGTACCCCTTGGACAGCGTCCCCATTTGACGATGAGCCATATCCTCAAGCGAGCACTCGCTGAGGACGCGTTCGACATTGGTGCGCCGTTGTGACACTCCATTGATCTTGATCCGGGCGCAGAAGTTCAGAAATGCTCGGACCGACATGTCCGGGTAGAGGACGACGTTTTCCGGCAGATAGCCCAGCCGGCTGCGGACTGCAAGCGAAGACGTTGAGATGTCAAGCCCGGCCACTTGGACTGTCCCTTCAGTCGCCGGAAAAAATCCGGTCAGGATACGCATGAGCGTTGTTTTGCCCGAACCGTTTGGTCCGAGCAGGCCGACGATTTCCCCGCTCTTGACGTCAAAGGAAATCCGGTCAAGGGCGCAAACTCGCCCATAATATTTGGTAACGTTCCGAACTCCGATCATAAAACCCCTACAAAAATCTTGTTGGCTAGGCTATGGCGGCGAGGGCGTGGTCAGTGCTGCGGGCGTCGCTTTTAATCCATCAATTTCGGCCTCAAGTTCCCGCTGGACCCGTTTCAGCTTGTTCACCTCAACCTCAAGTGTGTTGCGTGTTTTCGCAGCGCGGTCCCTGGCGTGGGTGAGATCCTTGTCGGCACCCTAGCAAAAAAGGCACTAGAGAGAAAGCCGCCAGCTAGTCTGTAATGAGCGAGAGAGGTAACAGCCCTGTTACCTCTCTCGCTGGCTCGCAGGGTTAACGGGCGCTCTGAATCAGGAAGTTCACCGAGAATGCTTTGGCGGTATTAAATTCAATCGCCTCGTTGAAATATCACTCGTTGATCCAGTCTTCCTTCTTTGTCATAACCGGACGGCGCATCCCACTTGCTGAAGTGGGCAAGCTGGAGGTCCATCTGCATCCCATGCGGAGTAAAGGCCCAGTCATCCGTGTAATTGTATGAGGGCGGCATAGCCAGGGGAATAGTCTCTTTCAGTTCTTCTCCACAAATTTTTCAGGGACAAAACGGTTAAGGCACGGATTCGGCTGCATGCGCCGTGACAAAGCGCGGCTTAAAGAGCGCGACCAGAACGGGTAAGAGCGTCATGGTCGCCAGGAAACTTACCCCCATCCAGAGGGCGAGCAGCAGCCCCATCTCTGCGCTGAAGCGGAGGCTGGACATAGTCCAAAACAGCGTCCCGAGGATCATGGTCAGCGCGGTAAAGGTCACTGCTTTCCCGGACGTTGCGAGCGCCGTCCGTACCGCGTCATCCAGCCCTGTACCCAGCCGGTGTTCTTCGATAATACGGCTCACAATATACAGGGCATAGTCGATGCCAAATCCGACTCCGACAGTGACCACCGGAAGCGTATGGATATTAATGCCAATATCACGGGCACCCATATACGCGTTAATAACGGCATTTGCTACGAGCAGAGGGATAATCATATACACCCCGGCCATGACCGAGCGGTAGGTGATGACCAGGACTAAGAAGATGGTGCCGAAACCAAGAACGTTGACCAGAATATCATTCCGAAACAGCTCTTCGTTGGCAGCGGCTAACACGCCAATAGGGCCACCGGCGAGCCGGAACTGCGCAACGTCACTGGGATGGGCAGCGATATACTCGCGGGCCCGCTGAATAACCCGCCGAATGGTCTCCCCCCGATGGTCGGTCATAAAGAAGCGGATGGGCGCGGAGCGATAGCGGTGATCAATAACCTGCGCGCTTTCCTGGAATGAGGTGCCGAAGAAGTAAGATGCGAGCAGAAGCTGCACTTCACTCTTGCGTCGGGGGAGAACCTCCCATTTGGGCTCTTGTTCATGAATGGCCCCGTTTACGACAGACAAAATATCCACAAATGAGAAGCTCAACCCTACCGATGGGTCGCGTTCGAGGTAGCGCTGAAAGTGTTCGATCCAGGGCAGGACCTCAGGGCTTGCCAGCGAAGGCTCTTGGCTTTGTTGGCGAAATCGGTCCAGCGCACTCATGCCTGTGCCTGCATCTGCGGCCTCTTCTTTTTTCTCAGGCTCCTTGCGTTCGACCACAACCATGAGCTGCTCGACCCCGCCGAATGTGTCCTGAATGCGGGCATGGGCGGTATTGTGCGGGGAGTCTCGGTACAGGAGCGGGGTCGCCGCGGTCGGATCACCAATTACCAGGTTTTGCCAGTAGTAGACGCTTACGACCAAAACCATAGCCCAACCGGCCAAAGTGATGCCTTTGCCTACGGGAGAGACGAGAACCTGGGCGATTGAGGAAATGATCCGTTTGAAGGGTCCGGTTTCGCGCCGTTCAACGACTCGGATGTCAGGTGCACGCAGGTAGTGGTACACGATCGGGTTCAGCAAGAGCTCGCTCACGGTAATGGCGAGAATCCAGACGGCCGCACTAATGGCGAGCTTCTGCAAGAGCACGATGGGCACGAACAAGATCACGAGCAGACCCAGGGCATCAGTCAGGATACCTGAGAGCGTTGGAACAAAGAGTTCGGCGAATGAGGCAATAATAGCCGGCTCTTTTTGCCAATTCGCCTTGCGATATTCCTCATAATAGCGTTCATGCATCTGGACGGAGTGACTGACCGCTCGGGCGGTAATAAAGAACGGAATGACGAGGGTGAGTGGGTCTAGGCTGAAGCCTATCATCTTGATAAAGCCCAACCCCCAAATGGCTGAGATAACACCGGTCAGTGTGGGCCGGAGTGCCCCTCGGATATCGTGAAAGTACCAATACAGCAGCAGCCACATCAGCGCGGTCGTAGCCAAAAAAATGACGTAGACCTGCTTGGCATAGAAATACACCCAGCCGTACAGGGCCGGTTGGCCCGCCATATGAATACGCGTGTTGTCATCTTCATAGGGTTCAACGACAGAGCGCTGGACTTCTTCAAACAGCCGCCGATAGTTGAGTCGCTGCTCGATAAAGGTGGCATTCAGCAGGGCGGCCTTCTCATCCAGCGAAACGAGCACGCCGTATAAATTGCGCGAGGAATGTACGATGCGGCGCACGCGCTCAACTTCTTCCTGGGTCTCAGGTGCCCGTCCCATGACAGGTTCGACTTCCTGCATACCTCCACTTTTCATGATCACGCGGCGGTTGGTCCGGTGGGCAATGGAGTTGACCAATTCATTATTCACGCCATACACCCGCTCCAATGCCTGGGTCATGTTGAAAATCTTGGTCAACGTGTCTTGATTGAAGATGGTGCCTTCTTGGACCTCCAGCATCAGCATGATGGTGTTGGCCCCGCCAAAGGTAGGTGCGTACGCTTTATGGACCTGAATGAAAGGGTGGTTCTCGGGCAGTTGTTCGTCGAAGCGGGTGACTAAGTCAAGCCGAACGGCAAATGAGGCAAAAACCAGGGTAGCGACAACAACGAGCAGCAAAACAAGCTTACGCCGTGCAATAATCTGCCCCCCCAGCGTATACAAATAACCGCGCTCTTCAGTGCTCATGCCGCCCCCTTTTTGCGTTGCACTGTGGTCCTGCCGGATGCCGGCTAATAGATAGTGTCTCCCCAGACGGTCAAAACGTCAGCGCTCCTTTGGGCTTACTGTTTCCCCTGTTTACGCTCAAGTAATCCGCCAATAATCGCTTCGATGTTCTCAGGAGAGAGGTCGCTCACCCGTATCCACCCGTCTACGATCATGGTCGGGACGCCCTCAATATGATAGCTGTCCCCCAGGGCAATGGTTGCTTCAAGCTCAGCCTTCCCCCCGTCTGCATCGAGCTGGCTCAGGAGCAGTTCGGGATCGAGGCCAATGCGGTGGGCGACATGGGCGATGCCGTCTCGACTGCCAGTATTAATATTTTCCTCAAAACGCGCCTGAAACAGCGCGCGCTGCATCTCTTCACTCAACCCCAATTCGTGAGAGATCGCATATGCCCGGGCTGGAATTTGAGAAGACGCGTGGACAACCGGGACCGCGCGAAAGCGGATGTCCAGCTTGTTTGGATATTTTTGCTTGAGTGTGGGGATGAGTGTGGAGAAGACAGCGTAGCAATGTGAACACAGAAAATCCTCAAAGACGGTCAGTACGATCTTTTCTGATACCGTTCCCTCCGGAGCCCGCCGTACGAAAGAAAAGGCGCCTGATAAAGAGAGATACCGATCCATCAGGTCAGGTGTGGGCCGGCCCTGTGGCGGGAACGCGATACCGACGAGGAGGAAGCTCAGAAGAAAAGAGAGGGTTCTGAAGACCATACGTGGCTGGATCATAGGAAGCAAATGGACACTTTGCAAGTGCGCAAAATGTAAGCGGGCCGCGTGCAATAAGCGTCTGTGTATGTGTAAGGGGGGCGATTCGAGAATCGCCCCGTAGCCTTATGCAACCAACTGCCGCAACACGTACGGCAAAATGCCACCATGCCGGTAGTATTCGACCTCAATGGGAGTATCAATGCGAACGGTGACCTGCACGTCTTCTGACTGTCCAGTGGCACGGTGGACGACTAAGGTCACGTCCTGGCGAGGTTTGAGGTCAGCGTTGAGTCCCTGGAGATCAAAGGTCTCAGTGCCGTCAAGACCCAGCGACTGAACGCTCGTGCCCTCTTTGAACTGACAGGGCACCACACCCATAAATACCAAGTTGCTGCGGTGAATACGCTCAAAGCTTTGGGCTACGACTGCTTTCACCCCAAGCAGTCGCGTCCCTTTGGCGGCCCAGTCACGGGAACTTCCAGTGCCGTACTCCTGCCCGGCTACCACTACTAATGGGGTGCCCTCGGCCTGATACCTCATGGCGGCATCGTAGATAGCCATTTGTTTGCCACCATTCCCGTTGGCCGCATGATACTGCGTCACGCCGCCCTCAACTCCAGGCACCATCAAGTTCTTGATCCGCACGTTGGCAAACGTGCCACGGGTCATGATGCGATCGTTGCCGCGCCGTGAGCCATAACTGTTGAAGTCTTTCACCTCAACACCCTGCTCTTGGAGATATCGTCCGGCTGGCGCATCCGGCTTAATCGCTCCCGCGGGACTGATGTGGTCGGTGGTGACGGAATCGCCAAGCACAGCAAGCGGACGTGCGCCGATAATGTCCTGGATCGTCCCTGCCTGGAGGCCAAAGGAATCAAAGAAGGGCGGTTCCTGAATATAGGTCGATTCTGCGTTCCACTCGTATATTGCACCGGTTGAACTTGGAATGTCATTCCAGAGCGGATTTTGCTCTTCAAAGTCGGTGTACAACCTGCGGTACGTATCCGGGTCCATGGCGGACGCCATGAGGTCTTGAATTTCATGCCCGCTCGGCCACAGGTCGCGTAAATAGACGTCAGCCCCGTCTCTGTCTTGGCCCAGAGGCTGGCTGGCCAGATCAATATCAACTCGACCCGCCAGGGCAAACATCACAACGAGCGGTGGGCTCATCAGAAAATTGGCCCGAATGTTCTGATGGACTCGCGCCTCGAAGTTGCGATTACCGCTCAATACACTGGCGACCACAAGATTATGCTGTAGCACTGTCTGTTCTATAGCCGGGTTGAGGGGCCCGGAGTTCCCGATACAGGTTGTACAACCATAGCCGACCGTCTGAAAACCGACCTGGTTGAGATACTGTTGCAAGCCGGTTTTCTCCAGATAGTCGGTCACGACACGCGAGCCGGGCCCAAGAGAAGTCTTGACCGTTGGTTTAACCGTCATACCGCGCTCGACGGCCTTCTTGGCCACTAACCCCGCTGCCAACATCACACTGGGGTTTGAGGTGTTGGTACAAGAAGTAATGGCGGCAATGAGCACATCGCCATGTCCAATATCGCCGAAATGTGAGGCAGCGCCATTTGGCACGGCATGGCGCTGGTCGAGCGTGGACTGGTCGGCATTAAAACCACCGTCGTTGAGCGGCGTTGTTAAGAGCTTCTGAAATGTCTCCTTAATATCCGGGAGATTGATCCGGTCCTGTGGGCGGCGTGGACCGGCCAGACCGGGCTGAATGTCGGCCAAGTCGAGTGCGAGCACCTGGCTGTAGTCTACCTCGCCCTGGCGCGGGATGCCAAACATCTGCTGGGCCTGGAAATAGCTCCGGAACGCATCAACCTGCTCCTCAGTTCGACCGGTCGCGGTCAGGTATGTACACGTTTCCTCATCAATGGGAAAAAAGCCCATAGTCGCGCCATACTCCGGCGCCATATTGGCAATCGTGGCTCTATCCGTAAGGGGCAGGGAAGTCACGCCTTCACCAAAATATTCTACGAATTTTCCTACCACCTTGGCCGCGCGCAGCATCTCGGTACAGTGCAGCACGAGGTCAGTCGCGGTGACGCCCTCACGCAGGCTACCGGTCATATGCACGCCAACGACGTCTGGAGTGAGAAAGTAAACCGGCTGACCTAACATGCCGGCCTCTGCCTCAATCCCTCCAACACCCCAGGCAACAACCCCAAGGCCATTAATCATGGTGGTATGCGAGTCTGTTCCTACGAGGGTATCCGGATAGTAGACGCCCTCTCCATTGAGGACGCCTTTGGCCAGGTATTCCAGATTGACCTGGTGGACGATGCCGATACCCGGCGGCACGACCTGAAAACTGTCGAACGCCTGCATGCCCCATTTCAGGAATTCATACCGGGGCTGGTTGCGCTCGAATTCGATCTCCATATTTAGTTGTAAAGCATTCCCCACCCCCGAGTAATCGACCTGAATGGAGTGATCGACCACCAGGTCAACGGGCACGAGAGGCTCGATCAGTTTGGGATCTTTGCCCAGATTGGCCACGGCTGAGCGCATGGCGGCCAAGTCGACGAGCAGGGGAACGCCGGTAAAGTCCTGCAAGATAATCCGTGCCACCACAAAGGGAATTTCCGCCGTGCGTGTCTCTGTCGGCCCCCAGGTAGCGAGTGTACGGACGTCATCTTCGGTAATCTTTTGGCCATCATAGTTGCGCAAGACAGACTCAAGCACGATTCGGATACTGACCGGAAGCCGAGAAATCGGCCCGACGCCGGCCTGCTCGAGTTGGGGCAGGGCGTAAAACTGGCCGGTTTTTCCCGCCGCGGTTGTAAAGGTTTGCAAAGAATTAAAAAGGTTGTGCGCCATATACAAATCCCTCCACGTCTTTGTCGCTTAGTGCAAAATGATAACGCTGTGCTTGGCTAAGCGGATATATTCTCTCGTCAATCAAGGCAAGGGAGCGGCGCCGGACAGGAAGGCTCAACCGGGGTGTTTTTTCGGCATCTTGTGCTGTGGCCAGCTCAGCGCGTATATATCTGGTGTGGGAGAGGAAAGCCAATGCAATGGATTCGGAACAAGAGACTGAGTAGGCTCGTAGGCAGGGTAGGGACTACAACCTGTATCCTGCTCGTCCTTATTACGCCCACCCTTTTTGCCGAAGAGGTTCGTCCACCGAAGAATCTCCGGGCTGGACCACCGGCATGGACGGGCGACCTCACGCCCATCACTGCCCAGGAATGGAGCCGGGACCGGGCCGCCCATCTTTTGGAGCGGGCCGGCTTTGGCGGACCACCCCAAGAAGTTGACCAAGTGGCGGCGCTGACGCCAGCCGCCGCCGTCCGCCACCTCGTTTCCTATCAAGACATAGACAATAGCCATCTAGCGGCGTTTGACGAGTCGGGCGTGTTCGATCCGACGCTTGATCCTTTTCCTAAAAGCCGCGCGGATGCGGTGCGTATTGCCCGCGCCAACGGCGAGTCCATGGGAGTGAAGGTTAAACTCGGTGGCAGTCGCCCGCTCCAGCCCGTTGTCGATCGTTTTTTCTATTGGCTGCGGGCCGACGCGCTGGAAATGCGGCGGGCCGGACAGTGGTGGGCCCACCGCATGCTGGTGACGAAGCGCCCGCTCCAGGAAAAGCTCGCCCTGTTCTGGCACGGCCATTTTGCGACATCAGACACCAAGGTCCGGGACTATCGCAAGCTACTCAAACAACTCGAATTATTCTGGCAACACGGCAATGGGAATTTTCGTGATCTCCTCATCGGGGTAGCCCAGGACCCGGCCATGCTCGTTTATTTAGACGCCGGTGAGAATATCAAGGGCCATCCCAACGAGAACTTCGGTAGAGAAATCCTCGAACTCTTTACCCTGGGTGTTGGTCATTACACTGAGACGGACATTCGTGCAGCCTCGCGGGCGTTTACCGGCTGGACCCATATTGGTTTGGACTTTGTCGTCAAACCTGAGCTGCACGACGAAGGGGAGAAGACTTTTCTTGGACGCACCGGGAAGTATGACGGCGTCAATATTATTGATGTTATCCTGGAACAGGATGTATCTGCCCAGTTTATTGCGGCAAAGTTATATCGCTATTTTGTTCGGCAAAATCCCTCGCCCGAGCTTGTGGCTCAACTTGGAGCGGTCTTTCGAGAGAACCAATACGAAATCGCGCCACTGTTGACGACGATTTTTCTGTCGCGGGACTTCTACAGTCCGCCAGCCTACGGCACTCAGATCAAAAGCCCGGTGCATCTGGTGGTTTCGACCTATCGCAAGCTCGGGCTGACCGACATTCCAGGGGTGCCTGATTTCAACACTACGACCCGCGACCTTGGCCAAGAACTATTTCATCCGCCTAATGTTGCTGGCTGGGAAGGGGGACGGAGTTGGGTTACTCCTGCTTTGCTGCTTGAACGCGGGAACTTCGCCCGCGCGGTCTTCTTTCCCGATATGGCCAATTTTCAGCCGCCGGACCGGTGGATGCCGGTGACGAATCAAAAGGTGGCGGCCAAGATTGATCAAGGCTATGAAATTACGGCGGCAACTATTGAGGCCTCTGATAATGCCATGTCCAGCAACGCCATGGACCAGTCAGGTTCCGAGTCCATGTCAATGTTTAATATGATGGCGGGGGCGGACGAAGACTATAACACCCGGTACGGCAGTACCCACGGCTGGCAGGAAGCTTTTCGTCGGGTGAAACCCATCCCCCGCTACGCCGCACAGCTCACCCTGACCAGTGTCGTCACCCAAGCCGGGCTCACAACAACGTCTGAGGTCGTTGATTATTTTCTTGGCCGTCTGCTGCGAGCTCCCCTTGCGGAAGAGGACCGTCAAGCGCTTATTGATTTTCTCACCCAAGAGTTAGGAACGGATAAGATCAAACTGACGCTGACCTATTTGGAAGAGCCCGTCCGGCATCTGGTCCATCTTATTATGAGTGCGCCGGAATATCAGTTGGGCTAATAAGGAAGGGCGTATGGCCAACAAAAAGTCATGGATAAAGACATCTTTACTGAATCGGCCACTATCGCGGCGTGATGCGCTCCGAGCGGGCGTGTACGGCCTCGGCGTTGGGGCGGGCCTTCTCAGTACTCCTTTGGTGCCCTTTGGACTGTCCTCAGCACTGGCAAAGCAAACGGATGCTGCGATGTCACCCCATGTGCATCCAGAGCGTATTCTTGTCGTGGTAGAACTCTCAGGTGGTAATGATGGTGTGAATACGATCATTCCCTATGGCGATGATGCCTATTACCAACAGCGCCCGACCATTGGTATTCCGGAGCACGACGTACGTAAGATCGACGCTCACTTTGGCTTTCATCCGGCCATGGCCGGCTTTGAGCATTTGTATAAAGACGGCAAGTTGGCTGTCGTACACGCCTGCGGGTATGAAAACCCGACCCTGTCGCACTTTGCTTCCATGGGCTTTTGGCATACGGGCAGTCCTCATGCGGGAGAAAAGCTCGGCTGGTTAGGCCGCTTGGCCGATACGCTCGACCCCGAAGTACAGCGCAACTATTTGGTCAATGTTGCCAGCGCACAATCACTCGCTGTTCGGAGTCGTACTCACTCGCCCTTGGTCTTCTATGATCCCGAAGGGTTTAAACGGAATGGCGTTCACCAGCAACAACCGCTCTTCCCCCGTCTGAGTGACAGGCGGGAAACACACAATGATTCCTTGAACTTCCTGACCGGCTTGGCTGAAAACGCAACAGAAAGCGCGGCCTTTGTCCGTCAGGCGTGGGCGGACTATCAGACCCCGATCGACTATGGCGTGCGGGCTGCGGGTCTCGGGCTTGATTTGCGCAAAGTCGCGGCGCTGATCAAAGCCAAGATGCCAACCCGACTGTACTATGTCAGTTATGCGGGTAATGTCTTCGATACGCATGTGCATCAAAACGATCTCCACTTCCGCCTCCTGACCTACACCACCGACGCGTTGCGTGGATTTATGGAAGACCTCAACCACATCGGTCGTGCCGGTGACGTCGCTATCATGGTCTTTACTGAATTTGGCCGGCGTGTACCCGAGAACGCCAGTAAAGGCACCGACCACGGCACGGCAACTCCAGTGTACGTCATCGGTGAAAAAGTCAAAGGTGGCTTATACAGCACCCCACCAAGTCTGACTGATCTGGACGATGGAAACCTGCGCTATACGACCGACTTCCGTCGGGTCTACGCCACGCTGATTAAGGAATGGCTGGGCTACGATGACACGCAGTCGTTGCTGCGAGAAGAGTTCGAGACTTTGGGAATGTTTGTGTGAGGAAAGTGTCCCCGACGGGATTTGAACCCGTGTCGCCGGCGTGAAAGGCCGGTGTCCTGGGCCAGGCTAGACGACGGGGACACAGTGGATTGTGAAAGAAGAATGAGCCGACCGGGGCTCGAACCCGGGACCCTCTGCTTAAAAGGCAGATGCTCTACCAACTGAGCTATCGGCTCAGCCCGACGCACCTTAGCTGATGCAGTACAAGAACTCAAACCCCCTGCGTCGTTTGGGAAATTCGTACGGATAACAGGAGTCGAGCGCCTGCTCTGCCCCACACGGCGTTGACTTGTAGGCTGCCCGTGGTAGCGTTCGGGCATGCCGTCTGTTCGTTCACGTTTTGCCCCGAGTCCGACCGGCGCCTTGCATATCGGCGGTGCCCGGACCGCCTTGTTTGCCCTCCTGGCTGCGCGCCAACAGGCCGGAACCTTTGTGTTGCGTATTGATGACACGGATGTGCAGCGATCGACCCAAGAATTCCACGACGATATTCTGGATTCGATGCAGTGGATTGGTCTGGCTTGGGATGAGGGGCCGTATTACCAAAGCCAACGCTCTGTGCAGTACCGGGAAATGGGAGAGCGGTTCCTCAGCCAAGGGAAGGCCTACCGCTGCTTTTGTACTCCTGAGGAGCTGGATGCAAAACGGAAAGCCGCACTCGCCGAAGGGCGAAGCCCGGCCTACGACGGGACCTGTCGGGACTCTCGGCCCGAGCCGGGCGAGTCTCGTCCCTACACCGTGCGTTTCCGAAGTCCCAAAGAAGGCGAAACGGTTGTTGACGATCTACTGAAGGGACGGGTGGTCTTTCAGAATCAGGAGCTGGATGATCTGATTCTTGTGCGTTCCGACGGCTCCCCAACGTATAATTTCTGCTCGGTTTTCGATGATGCCGATCTTCATATCTCCCATATTATTCGAGGCGATGATCATCTGACGAATACGCCGCGTCAGGTCCTGATCTTTCAGGCGATGGACGCTCCGCTCCCACATTTCGCTCACCTGCCGCTAATTTTAGGCAGCGATCGGGCACCGCTCAGTAAGCGTCATGGAGCGACCGCCGTACGCGCGTATCGAGAAGCGGGTTATTTACCGGATGCGCTGATTAATTTTCTTGCACGTCTAGGATGGGCGCATGGAGATGACGAAGTCTTTTCGTGGCAAGAGCTTGAGGAAAAATTCAAGCTCGAAGATGTAGGTACATCGGCCGGTGTCTTTAACGCGGAAAAGCTAGCATGGCTGAATGCGCACTACCTCAACGCGCGGGCTGCCGAGCAACTGACGCAAGAAGTGAAGCCCTTTCTCCCGGAGACGGAACGGCCGCTGCCTGATGACGACTGGCTGGCCCGTATGGTGACCACGCTTCAACCACGGGCGAAAACGCTGGTAGAGTTGGGCGCGCAGTCCCATTTCTACCTGACTGACAACATTACATTGGAAGAGAAGGCGGCGAAGAAGTTTCTGAAAGCTACCACTCTTCCGCTGCTGGCGCGTTTGTGTACCCAACTGCATGACGTGACAGTATGGGATGAACCGACACTCCATGGGGTATTCACCGCATTCATGGAAACCGAGCAGGTCAAATTAGGTAAAATTGCCCAACCGGTCCGGGTCGCGCTCACCGGCAAGACGGCGAGCCCTGGGATTTTTGAAGTCATGGAGGTGTTGGGAAAGGAACGCTGTCTTGCCCGGATTGACCGCGTCTTAGCGGAGCAGCCGGTCGCAGCTGAATCTTGACTTCCTCTGGTTGCTTATCTATTTTGAACAACACTGAGGTGTGGGCTAATTGGTAAGCCACCTGACTCTGGATCAGGCGATTGTAGGTTCGAGTCCTACCACCTCAGCTCTCAGTGCGGTCCCATCGTCTAGCCTGGCCTAGGACACCGGCCTCTCACGCCGGCGACACGGGTTCAAATCCCGTTGGGACCATCCTCAGAGGAAGCGGTGGTAAGTAACTGTCAACGCAACTCGTCGGACTCATACTAAGGAGCTCTCTATGGCACCAGAACAAAATGTCTTTGAGCGGATGATCAAGGCAGACCGTGAAAATCAAGAGAGCAAACACTGGAGCGGGACCTTCATCGAGTATTTGGAAAAGATCCGAAAAGACTCCTCGCTGGTGAAGCACGCCCATGCCCGGACCTATGATATGATCATGCGCGAAGGGGTCTCTCAGATCAACGAGACGGATGATCCACGCATCGGACGGCTGTTCAAAGACGAATCCCTCAAAGTGTATAATTTCTTCAAGGACGAATTCTTCGGCATTGAAGAAGCCCTGGCCCAGATCGCGCGCTACTTCCAGTCCGCAGCCATGCGCGGCGAAGAGAGTCGCCAAGTGCTGTATCTCATGGGGCCGGTTGGGGCCGGAAAGAGTTCGCTGGTTGAAAAGCTACAGCGTGGACTTGAAGGGCTTGATCCGATCTACGCGATTGCGGGCTCACCCATGCAGGAAGAGCCGCTCTTGCTCATCCCTCGCCATTTGCGGAAAGAATTCGAGAAAATGCTCGATGTGCGGATTGAGGGCGACCTCTGTCCGGTCACGCGCTGGCGCTTGCGTGAGGAATTCAAAAACCACTATGAAGAGATGCCGATCACCACGGTTGGATTCTCAAAACGCAATCGGCGCGGGATTGGCGTTGTGCCGCCGGTTGATCCGAATAATCAGGACACTTCAGTCCTGGTCGGCTCTGAAGATATCTCAAAACTGGACCGCTACTCAGAAGGCGACCCGCGTGTGCTCGAACTGAACGGGGCGTTCAACGTCGGCAACCGCGGCATGGTCGAGTTCATTGAGGTCTTTAAGAACGAGACCGAATATCTGCACGCGATGATTACGGCTACGCAGGAGAAATTCGTGCCGGCGCCGGGTCGGCATGGAACGGTATTTGTTGACACGGTCATTGTTGCCCACTCGAACGAAGCCGAATGGCAGAAGTTCAAGGCCGATCATACCAACGAGGCGATTCTCGACCGTATCGTCGTGGTCAAGGTGCCGTATAATTTGCGTCAGTCGGAAGAGGTCAAAATCTACCAGAAGATGCTACACACTTCCGACTTCCGAGCCAGCGTGGCGCCGCATACGCTCGAAATAGCGGCGATGTTCGCCATCCTGTCACGTTTGGAGCCCTCGCCCAAATGCGATCTGATGACCAAGCTGCGCCTGTACAACGGCGAAGAAGTGGTTGAAAAAGGTCGTACCAAAAAGATTACCGTGAAAGAACTGCGCGAGGATGCCAGGCGCGAAGGCATGTCCGGCATCTCCACCCGCTTTGTCATGAAAGCGCTCGACAATGCCCTGTCGGACGGGGGGTCGTCGATTAATCCGATCAGTGTGCGTGAAGCCCTGATTCGGATGGTCAAGGAAACGGAAATTGCCGACGATACGCGCAAGCAGTATCTGGAGTTTCTCCAAGACACCATCCATAAGGAATACCTCGAAATTCTGGAGAAAGAGATCACCAAAGCCTTTGTCTATTCCTATCAGGAACAGGCCGAATCCCTCTTTCAGAACTACCTGGACCATGCCGAAGCGTATGTGAATCAGACGCAGGTCAAAGATCGCAATACCAAGGAAGAGCTCTTGCCGGACGAGGGTTTTCTCAAATCCATTGAGGAGCAGATTGCGATTATCGGCTCGGCAGCCGACGGCTTCCGCCAGGAGGTGATTGCCTATCTGTGGGCGTCATTACGGCGGAGTGAGAAGGTTTGTTATGAGAGCTATGAGCCGCTGAAGGACGCGATTGAGAAAAAGCTGATGAGTTCCGTGCGCGATATCAGCCGCATTATTACCAAGGCGCGCACCCGAGACGAGGAACAGCAGCAAAAGCATACGGCCATGGTGCAGCGCTTGATCGAACTCGGGTATCCGGAGGACAGTGTTGACGTGATCCTAAAATACGCAGCCAATCATTTGTGGAAAGATTGATCTGCAATTTGCGACTCCTCCATGGTTCGGTCTGCGGAGGTGAGTTGAGGTGGTGCAGGATATGAAACCGACAATCAATGCGATCTTTCGTCCGTACTCTTCATCTGATGCGCTGCGCTCCGACCGCAGCGCTGGCGACCGGCAACGGCACCGGCAGAAAGTCAGAGAAGCGGTGCGTGAGAACATCGCCGACCTGATTGCCGAAGAGTCCATCATCGGCAAGAACAAAGACAAGATCATCAAAGTCCCCATCCGAGGGGTCAAGGAATACCGCTTTATCTACGGCGAAAACGCCTCCGGCGTCGGGCAGGGAGACGGCAACTCGGAAAAGGGCCAGGTCATTGGCAAGACCGATGGAACCGGCCACGGGCAGGGCGAGGATAAAGCCGGCGACCAGCCCGGTGTCGACTATTATGAGACCGATGTGACCCTGGAGGAACTGGTCGAGATCATGTTCGAGGACCTCGAACTGCCGGATATGGAACGCAAAATTTTGCGCGAGGTCATGTCCGACCGCATCAGCAAGCGCAAGGGCTTTCGAAAAGCGGGCATCCGGATTCGGCTGGATAAAAAACGGACGGCCAAATCACGCATTAAACGCCGCCTCGCCGCCACCAAACGAGACGGCGACCCAGCGGATGAGGAGCAACGCTTCCCCTTTCGCAAAGAGGATCTCATCTATCGCCATCTGGTCGAAGATGTCCGCCCGGAGTCCAACGCCGCGGTGCTGTGCATCATGGACACCTCGGGCTCTATGGACACCCTGAAAAAGTATCTGGCGCGTAGCTTCTTCTTTTTGTTGTATCAATTTGTCAGCACCAAATACCGCAATGTCGAGATTGTCTTTATTGCGCATCATACCGAGGGGAAAGAAGTCACCGAGGAAGAATTTTTCTATAAGGGCGAGTCTGGCGGGACGTTCATCTCTTCCGGCTACACTAAAGCGCTCGAAGTGATCCAGGCCCGCTATCACCCGTCATTGTGGAATCTGTACGCCTTTCACTGTTCGGATGGCGATAATTTTGACTCTGATAACCCTGCGGCGCTCAAGGCCGCCCAGGAACTGTGCGAGCTGTGTAACTTATTTGGCTATGGGGAGATCAAGCCGCTCGGATCGCGCTATTACGAAAGCTCTATGCTCAATATTTTCCGTCGCCTGGAAGCCGAGAACTTTCAGACCGTGCTGATCGAACGCAAAGAAGATATCTGGCCGAGCTTCAAAACGTTTATGTCCAAAGAACGCACGCCGATCGCTACGGAAACACCCGCGGCGGCCGAACAATAGAGGCGTCGCGGCAACAGCCGAGGAGCAGCTATGGCTGAGTGGGATGTGAAAGACCTGGAAGGCTGGGACGAAAAAATTCGGGTCAAAGTCCAGGAGTTCGGCCTCTCCTGTTTTGATCAAGAGTTTGAGGTCTGTGACCACAACCAGATGCTGGGCTATATGGCCTATTCGGGCATGCCGTCGCATTACCCGCACTGGTCCTATGGCAAGAGCTTTGAGAAGCTCAAAACCATGTACGACTACGGGGTGTCCGGCTTGCCGTATGAGATGGTCATCAACTCTGACCCGTCGATCGCCTACCTGATGACCGACAACTCGTTTTGTCTCCAGGTCCTGACGATTGCGCATGTCTACGGCCATAACGATTTTTTCAAAAACAATTTCACCTTCAAAAGTACCCAGGCCGAGTACACCATCAGTCGTTTTAAGGTCCAGGCCGACCGGGTCCGCTCCTATCTTGAAGATCCTTCCATTGGCGTTGAAAAGGTCGAACGGATTTTGGATGCCGCCCATGGCCTGTCGTTACAGTGCCGGCGGAATCTTGCCATTAAAAAGCTCACGCTCCGAGAGCAGCGGGAGCGGATGCTAGAGGCTGCTCAGCCCGCGGCTGATCCGTTTGCAGACCTGCACCAGCAGGAAGATATTGAAGTCCCGGACCTCAACAAAATCCCGGCTTCTCCGGAAGAAGACCTCTTGCTGTTTATTCGTGACTATAACCGTACCCTGAGCGATTGGGAGCGTGACCTGCTGACCATTGTGCACGAGACCTCACAGTACTTTATCCCTCAGATGGAGACGAAGATCATGAACGAGGGCTGGGCCAGCTACTGGCACCGCGAAATCGTGAATAGTCTCGATCTCCCCCAAGAGCTGTATCTTGAATTTCTCGTCCGGCATAACCAGGTTGTTCGCCCCTTCCCCAAGGGCCTGAACCCGTACTACCTGGGTCTCAAAGTATGGGATGATATTAAACGCCGCCACGACGATCCAACCCCGGAGGAGATCGAGAAATACGGCCAGCCAACCAAAACCGGAACCCAAGCGCTTTTCGAAGCCCGTGAGGTGGACCGCGATGCCTCTTTCCTGCGCCGCTTTCTGACCGAAGAACTCATGCGCGAAATGGACATGTTCGAATATGAGCCACGCGGCGAGGATCTCGTGATCTCCAAGGTTTCAGATAAAGAAGACTGGCGCGGCATCAAGGAAACCCTGATCAAGAACGTTGGTATGGGTGGTGTGCCGGTCATGAAGATTGAAGATGCTGATTACAACCAAAACCGCGGCCTGTATGTCAAACATTACCACGAGGGACGAGATCTTCAGCTCGAATATGCGGAGAAATCTCTCTCTTACCTGCATCGTCTGTGGGGCCATGAGGTCATGTTGGAGACGGTTGTGAATAACAAACGGGCGTTACTGTCGTATAGCGCCGAAGGCTTTTCTGCCAAACCGCTCAAGTAGAGCCCGGTAGGTGTCCTGCTAAGCTTTTGGAAAGAGCACGCAGCCGGGGCGGCAAGACGCCCTAGCCGGGCGTCCCGGTGTGGGCAGCCTCCAGGAGTACAACGGCCTCAGCCATCATGCCTTCTTCTCGGCCCACAAAGCCCAGTGTTTCGCCCGTGGTAGCCTTGATGTTCATAGCGGATGGCTCGACTTCAAGTACTTCCGCCATGTTTTGACGCATGGCTTCTGTGTAGGCGGCGAGCTTTGGTTTTTGCGCTAAAATCGTCAGATCCGCATTGCCCACGCGATAGCCACCCGCTTTCACCTTTTCCATGACAACGCGCAGCAGCTCAACGCTCGACGCGCCGTGATAGTGCGGGTCTGAGTCCGGGAAATGCTGTCCGATGTCCCCTGCGCCCAACGCACCTAAGAGTGCGTTGCTCAGGGCATGACAGACGATATCTGCATCGGAGTGGCCAAGGAGTCCTTTCTCCCACGGAACCTCAACGCCGCCCAGAATCAGCTTGCGTCCCGGTACGAGCCGGTGAATGTCTACGCCCTGACCAATACGAAAAGACATGTCGGACCTGAGCCTACAGGTTGTTCGCCATCAGTTCCACCAAGTGTTTATTGAAACTCACCGGGTCGGTAATCTCTGAGCCTTCAGCCAGGAGCCCATAGCCCAACAGCAACTCCGCGTAGGTCTTCAGGGTCGGGTCGTCTTTATCGTGTTGAAAACGTCCCTGGAGTTTCTCCAGGAGTGGATGGGTCGGATTCAGCTCCATGATGCGCTTTTGCGTGGGGATATCCTGTTGAGCCTGGCGTAACAGGCGCTCCATTTGTGGACTGTGGTCACTATCCTCACTCACCAGACATACTGGAGATGCCGTCAGCCGATTGGACAAGCGGACTTCTTTAATATGTTCGTCAAGCATTTTTTGGAGCGTTTGGAGTAAATCCGTATAGCTCTCGGACTTCTGCTTGAGCGCTTGCTCTGTCGCCTCTCGTTCGCTCTCGCTGCCGATGTGGACCGTGCCTTTGCCTATGGACTTGAGCTTTTTCCCCTCGAACTCGGTGAGGGACTGAACGACGATCTCATCCACCGGATCAATCAAATACAAAACTTCATGGCCTTTGTCCTGAAAGGCTTCCAGATGCGGAGAGTTTTCAACTGCGTTGCGTGACTCTCCAGTCAAATAGAAAATCTCCGGCTGAACGAGGGGCATGCGGTCAAGGTATTCTTTGAGACTGACGAGCTTTTCAGGATCTTTGGAGGAGGGGAAGAGCAGGAGCGGCACGATCCTGGCTTTGTTCTCAAAGTCCGTGCCGAGTCCCTCCTTGAGTATCCGACCAAATTGTTTCCAAAACTTGAGGTAGGTCTCTGCATCATTCTGAGCGAGATTGCTCAGCGCCTCCAGCACTTTTTTTGTCAGCCAATTGCGGATTTGCGTAATATGCCGATCCTGCTGGAGTCGTTGGCGCGAAACGTTCAGCGGCAGGTCAGCGGAATCAACCACCCCTTTCAGAAAACGGAGATAGCGCGGAATGAGATCTTCGCACTGCTCCATGATCATGACCCGTTGGGCGTAGAGTTGCAGCCCAAACGGCGAGGCGTGAAACGAGAGATCAAACGGAGCTTGTGAAGGCAAAAAGACCAGGGCCTGAAATTCAAAGCGTCCCTCAGCCCGAAAATTAAGCGTCTTGAGCGGCTCATTCCAGTCATGCGAAATATGTTTGTAGAACTCGGTATATTCTTCTTCAGAGACAGCGGACGGTGTCCGCGTCCAAATGGGTTTCATAGAGTTGAGGGTCTTATCCTCAACTACACGGGTCGGCTCTGCGTCTGGTTTGGGTTGGCCTTCGTCATCGCGTTCGATTTCTTCGCGTTCTTGCTCGTGCTTAATCGGATAGGTGACAAAATCCGAGTAGCGCTTCACAATATTGCTCAGCACCCACGGCTCGGTGAAATCTTCAATCCCGTTTTCTTGATCGACCGGTTTCAGATGGAGGGTAATCGAGGTGCCCTGTTGAGGACGCTGCGTCTCACGCAGAGAGTACTCACCATCTCCTGTAGATTCCCACTCTGTGGCGATGTCTTCGCCCGCGCGGCGGGTCACCAAGGTCACTTTATCCGTCACCATAAAAGCCGAGTAAAAACCAACCCCAAAACGGCCGATCAGCTCAGATAGTGCTTCGGGTGATTGGCCATCCTTTTGGACCTGCTCAAGGAGCGTCTTTGTCCCTGATTTGGCAATTGTCCCGATATTGGTCACAACTTCATCGCGGCTCATGCCAATGCCATTGTCGGAGATTGTGAGGGTGCGGTTCTGTTTGTCAGCTTCGAGACGAATCTCAAGCGCGTCTGTAGCTGATAATAGTTCTGGCTTGGTGAGCGACTCGAAACGAAGTTTGTCCAAAGCATCTGACGCATTTGAGATCAGCTCGCGCAGGAAAATATCCTTATTGGTATACAGGGAGTGGACAACGAGATGCAGAAGCTGTTTGGTTTCTGCTTGAAAGGTAAAAGTCTCAGCAGCTTGATTCGATTGCTCAGCCATTGTTTTCTCCTCTTCCGGTGAAAGGTACGCAAGACTCCGCCGTCTGACGCAAGCTTCGTCTCCTGTGTTCAATAACCATTCTTTTTCGGAACGCAAATGTATTTGCCCAGGTAAGGGGCTCAAAGTCAGGGCAGGCTCGGCGGCGGGCAGATCGCCGCCGAAACCAAAGTCGTCTTCCCGATACCTGATTCGCCGCCAACAAAAACAATCTGGTGTTGACCGGACCGGGCGACTGCAAACCACGTTTGTAATTGGTCCAGTTCTTTTTCTCTTCCCACGCTAGTGGCGGATTGGGGGGCGGTTCTGTACTGGGGACTACAAGGTGTGTGGTTCGTGATTTGCCCCACGGGCTGACCAATCTATGCGCTTCTGCTCGCTGTTGACAACACTTCAGAAGAAGCGTTAGTAGCAAAAATATTATGGCGGCTCGAAGTTTTTACTCTCCCCTCTGTCCGTCTTTCGCCTTTTCTTTTGCCCCCTAGGGGGCGTATACTTTTCTTTCATCATTACGTTTCTCTATTTCTGTCTTTCTTATTCTCGTGCTGGAGAAAGAAACCGCTGAGGTACAACTATGCTGATTAAAATGACTAAGCGGGCAACACAAGAAGAAGTTGTCGCTGTCGAAAACAGGCTTCACGGCTGGGGCTATAAAACCGGCAAAATGGTTGGAGAAGAGATTACGCTGATTGGGGTGTATGGAGATATTACTCGTTTGCCGACGGGTGAAGTCCAGGAAATGGGTGGGGTGGAAAGCCTGATCCCTATCTCGCGGGCGTATAAACGAGCGGCGCAAAAAGGCTCGCCCGGCAATCTCATGCATCAGCGCGTCCGGATCGGTGGGGTCGAGGTTGGGGGTGACGACATTACGGTCATTGCCGGCCCGTGTTCGGTTGAGAGCGAAGCCCAGATTATGGAAGCCGCTCGGATTGTCAAAGAAGCTGGGGGGAAAGCGCTGCGTGGAGGAGTGGTCAAATATCGCTCCAGCCCGTATAGCGGCTGGGAGGGTATCGGGTCGAGCTCCGACGACGCCCTGCGCAACGGACTCAATTTGATTGTCAAAGCCGGACGGGCATTCGAGTTGCCGACTGTTGTTGAAATCCTCGATCCAGGCGACGTGTCTCTGTATGAAGACGTGGGAGTGGATTGCTTCCAGATTGGTGAACCCAATGCCAAAAATCAGGCATTGCTGAACCGCTTACGCGATACGCCGCTGCCCATCATCCATAAACGCGGCAACTCACTGGACATAGAAGCGTATTTACTGTGGGTAGAGCGCGTGATGGCCTTGGGCAAGGAAAATGTCATCCTGTGTGAGCGTGGGATCATGAGCGCCAACAAGTATACGCGCAATACCTTGGACCTCGGTGGGGTGGCAGCCTTCCACTATCAATTGTCCTGCCTGCCTATTGCGATAGACGCTTCGCACGGAACAGGGTTGAGAGACCTGGTGCATCCCATGACGCTGGCCGGTGTCATGGCCGGAGCATCTGTTGTCCTTGTCGAATGCCATCCCAATCCGTTAATTGCCAAATCGGACGGCTTTCAGGGATTATTCCCGGAACAACTCAAACGTCTTGTCACTGCCTGTGAACAAGTCTGGGAGACGCGCAAACGCCTCGCACCACTCTATGTGCCAAGTGCGCTCCTCGAACGAGACTACGAAGCGCGAGTCGCCGAGGATAAACAGCGCTTCTTTGGTGCACAGTAACGGATGTCCATACACAAGCCGCCACGGCTCAAGTCGGGTGATCGGATTGGCGTTGTCTCGCCGGCTGCTGCTGTCCAAGCAGAGAAGCTGAAGCAGGGCTGTCTCGCGCTCCAGCAGTGCGGATTTTCAGTCCAGGTTGGCGCGCAAGCGCGCCAGCGCGACCGATTCCTCGCGGGTACGGACCGGGACCGGGCTGAGGAATTGACGGCCATGTTCACCGACCCGAGTGTCCAGGCTGTTTTTTGTAGCCGGGCAGGCTATGGCTCCAGTCGTCTCTTGCCTCTGCTCGATTTTGCGACATTCCCGCAGCGGCCGAAAATTTTTGTCGGCTATAGCGATGTAACGCTGCTGCTGAATGCGTTTGTCCAAAGGGCCGGCTTGGTCTGTTTTCATGGACCCCTTGTGGCTGGAGAGTTCGCTGCCGGCTTATCTGCCCGCTCCCACGAGCATCTGTTCAATCTCCTGACCCGCGGCACAGGAGAGGAATATCTGCCCTTCTCTACGACCCTTCAAACCGGCGTCGCTGAGGGGCAATTATTGGGCGGATGTTTATCCGTCCTTGTGGCAACGCTGGGGACGCCATTTGCTTTTAATCCGCGAGGCGCTATTTTATTCCTTGAAGATACTGGCGAAAAGCCGTATCGTATTGATAGGATGTTAATCCAGCTCAAGCAGGCCGGTTTGCTTGAGCATCTCGCAGGGGTTGTTTTTGGGGATATGCAGGGATGTTGGGGGGCAGGTAATGATTCAACCTTGCTCTTGTCCGTTATTGCTGACGTGTTTGCGGAGTATGCCTATCCGGTTGGGTTCGGCCTGCCAGCCGGGCATGGAGGAGAGAACTTTGCCCTCCCGCTGGGCACCCGTGTCCGCCTGGATGCCGGGCAGCAACAGTTGGTATTCCTTGAGTCGGCAGTGACATAAACGGAAGGAAGGGAAGATGGACTTCTCGGTGGTTGATGTGGTGTTAGAAGAGGCGGTACGAGATGAGACGTTTCCTGGAGCCGTTGTCCTAGTCAAGCGGGCGGGAGAGGTGGTCTATCGCAAGGCGCATGGCTATCGGAGCGTGAGGCCTGAGTACACTCCACTCAGCGAAGACACTGTTTTTGACTTGGCTTCACTCACCAAGCCGTTGGCAACCACGGTTGCCCTGATGCGCTTTGTGGCGGAAAAGAAGGTCCGACTCGATGATCGGGCCAGTCGCTTTTTTCCGAATTTTGGAGCGTGCGGCAAAACGGCTATTACGATACGGCAACTCCTCTCTCATTCATCTGGGCTGCCAGCCTGGCAGCCCTACTTCGAGGAACTACGAAAACCCAACCGGAAGGTTGCCCGGCTTGCGACGCTGGGATCACAAAGCGCGCGAGATTTTATTTATGCCCAGCTCCAGCGCGAAAAAGCTGAATATGAGCCCGGCTCGCGCGCGCTGTACAGCGACCTTGGCTTCATGCTGCTCGGTGCATTGGTTGAGGACATGAGTGGCATGAGTCTTGACGAATACTGCTGGAAGAAGATTTACCATCCACTCGGCCTGAAGGCGACAGGGTTTATTAATCTTGAGACTCTGCGCCAGAAAAGATACGAGACCGCAACCGAGATGATCGCTCCGACCGAACACTGTCCGTGGCGCAAACGCGTCTTGTGTGGTGAGGTCCACGACGACAACGCCTACGCCATGGGTGGCGTGGCTGGCCATGCCGGCCTCTTTGCTCCAATTGATGATATCGATCGGTTAGTCAGTAGTCTGGAGGAATGTTATTCAGGCACCCATCCCTTTCTGCCGGCGGCTGTTGTCCAGGAATTTTGGGCCGTGAATACCGCAGTACCGAACTCGACCTGGGCCTGCGGGTGGGACACGCCCTCACCGCAAGGATCAGCTGCCGGGGAGTTTTTCTCGCCACACTCCATCGGCCATCTGGGCTTTACCGGAACCTCCGTGTGGATTGATCTGGAGCGGAAAATCCACATTATTGTGCTGAGCAACCGGGTCCATCCACACCGCAAGAACGCAAAGATCACCGCCTTTCGGCCTGTCCTGCATAATGCGATCATGAAAACGCTGCTTGATGCTGAAGGAACCGAAGCGGAAACAACACCTGCCACTCCGAATTTTACTCACAGCATGGAGTCTGCACCAGAGAGAATATCCGGGGAAGCGACCAAGAGAGCGGTGGCGAGTGAGACTGTGCCTGAGACAATCGAAGAGCACGCTACGTTGTAAATCTTATGCTGAACACGGCTGCGTGAGCCTGGCCCTGTATGCCGCACGTCACTGAACCGGACCTGAGGGAAATTCGTCACATCCACTGCATCGCTATAGCCGGCGTTGGCATGGCAACGCTGGCTGCCATGTTGAAAGCGCGTGGATACCGGGTGACCGGCTCGGACCGGGGGATCTATCCCCCCATGAGCGACTTTCTCGCGCAAGCAGGCATTCCCGTTATCCAAGGCTATCAGGGGAAAAACCTTACTCCGGAGCCAGACCTCGTCGTCGTTGGGAATGCCGTCTCCCGTACGAATCTCGAAGTCGAAACATTATTGGCCACTACCCTCCCGTATGTCTCTTTCCCGCAGGCGGTGGGCGAGTTCTTTCTTGCGGATAAACGCCCGCTTGTTGTGGCTGGAACGCATGGCAAGACCACGTCAACGGCCCTGTTATCCTGGGTCTTAGAGCAGGCCGGCCGGTCGCCGGGACTGCTGGTTGGTGGGATCAGCCGAAATTTTGGCCGGGGCTATCGTTTGGGGAGTGGCCAGGATTTTGTGATTGAGGGCGACGAATACGACTCAGCCTTTTTTGATAAAGGCCCTAAATTTCTGCACTACCGTCCTCAGGCGGTCCTCCTGAATGCTATTGAGTTTGACCATGCTGACATATATCGGGACATTGATCAGATGAAAGCCGCCTTTCGCCGTCTACTCGAGATCGTACCGACCGGCGCCCCAATTGTCGCCTGCAATGATTTCCCGGAAGTGCTCAACGTCGCGCAGTCGATAGAAAAACCATTTGTAACGTTTGGTTTAAACGCGTGCGCGGACTGGCAAGCGCACGACATACAGGACGACGGGCGTCGGCTGGCTTTTACGATCACACACGGCCAACACGTCTGGGGAAATTTCACCTGTCCGCTGATGGGACGTATGAATGTGCGTAACGCCCTGGGGGTGAGTGCCTTGGCCTCGATGCTCGGGTTGTCCGCACAGGATATTGCGCCTGGTGTGGAGAGCTTTCTCGGGGTTGAACGTCGTCAGGAGCTGGTTGGGGAAGCCAGGGGAGTGACCGTTATTGACGACTTTGCGCATCATCCAACGGCCGTGACAGTTGCGATCGAAGCCATCCAACTGCGTTACCCTGAGCGTCGGGTCTGGGCCGTCTTTGAGCCGCGCTCCAATACGTGTCGGAGAAGGATTTTCCAAAAACCCCTGACTGAGGCGCTTGCGCTTGCCGACCGTGTCGTCCTTGGCCCGGTGTTCACCAAGCCGCAAGACCCGCTTGCCGCAGCGGACCTCTTCGCACCCGCTGAGCTCGCCGCCGACCTCCAAGCCCGTGGCAAATATGCTCATGCGGGTCAAAGCGTGGAGAACATTTGTGCGCTCCTCACCGCGGAGTGTCAGGCCGGTGATGTCGTGCTGGTGATGTCGAACGGTGCATTCGGGGGGCTGCCACGCAAACTCCTCGCGACGTTGCAGGACGGTTAAGGCAAGCGGATCTCAGAGACCGTTGCTTCCTTCCCGTACATCCGTATATAGGTTCGATAGTTGCGCAGGACCAGCTTCACATACTGGCGTGTCTCACCGTAACTGATGTTCTCAATAAACTCGTCCGGCTCCAAGTGCCCAGAGCGGCTACGCCATTTATCCGCCGCCTTTTCGCCGGCGTTATACGCGCTCAGAGCCAGAATGACGCTGCCCTGGTAGCGCTTGAGCAGGCCGCGGAGATAGGCCGTCCCGAGGCGTATGTTGAAGGCCGGGTCGGTGAGCGCGCTTCCGTCGTTCAACGGCAGGTCGGTGAGTTGGGCCGCGGTCGTCGGTAAAAGCTGCATCAGTCCATAGGCATTCGCCGGTGAGACGGCTGCCGCGTCAAACAGACTTTCCTGTCGAATCAGTGCAACAATGAGATATGGATCAATGCCGTTTTTCTCTGCGTGGGCGAGGATGACATCCCAATATGCCTGTGGGTAGAAATACGCCTGCTTGACTGCGCTCTGTATTTTTAACTGCTGAATTAACTGAAATACTGAGGTGTGATCGTTGAGGCGTTGATACTCGGAGATAAAAAATTTTGTCCACCTGGCTCCCTTCGGCGCGAGGTGGCGGACGAAGTCGAGTTCACGCCGCGCCAGATTGAGCAATCCAAGGTCCGCGAGCGTGGTGCGGCGCTGATAGTGCATGGTCTGGACTGCAGAGAGGAGAGGGGGGGGAGAGGTCGGAAGGGGCTTGCGGGGGAGGGCCGACAGCGTCGTTCCCAGGCGCTTTTCCGCCCATAAGGCATAATAGTCATGCGGGTAGCGACGCAGTATCCGTCGATACACGCTAGCCGCTCCCTCGGACTGCCCTAAACGACCGGTTGCGCGCGCCTGCCAGTACAGAGCGCGTTTACCTTCGGCTGTTCCGGGTACGGACTGCGCGAGTTTTTGGAAGATATTTTGCGCGGTTCGATACTCACCCTGGCTATAGGCCATCCAGCCTTGTTGCCAGTGCGCTTCGCGGGCCAGCGGTGCGCGGGAGAACTGCTGTTTGAGGTGTTGATAGGCGGAAGCGGCGTTGGCATTGTCCCGCTTGGATTGAAAAATACGACCCATTGCATACCACGCTTCCGCGGCCAAGTCCTGGCGTGGATACTCCGTGGTCAGCCGTTTGAAGAGAGGCAGGGCCGCGTCATCCTCGTCTTGATTCCAGAAAAAACGGGCCCAGTGGTACAGGGCTTTGGGGGCAAGTGCAGTCCTTGGATAGCGTTCGACAATCTCTTGCCACTGTTCTATGGCTGCCTCTCGCCGCCCCTGGCTTTTATAAATTCCGGCGAGTAATAACAGTCCGTCCGGTCTCAGACTGCTGGTGGAGAAGCGCGTCTGAAACTGCTCGGTGAGGTTCTGGGCGGTTTCAACATCCCCCTCTTTCAGCAACAGCCGAGCCTCGTTGTAATACGCCTGCGCCGTCTGGAGCGGAAAAGCCTTGGGATATTGTTCTCGGAGCCCGGCGACTCGTGCTTTGGCCGCTTTTCCGATAGCCGTGCGCGGTACGCTTGCACGAAGGGCTTGATAGCGCTGGTAGGCTGGGGCCAACGCTCCTTGGCGTTCGTAGGCTTGGGCAATGAGTAACGAGCTTTGATGCCGAACCGCCTCGGTCGCCAGCGGTGCTCGTTGCGTCTGTCTGGCATAGGCAACCGTTCGTTCCCACCGCTCTTCCGCAAAGGTGAGCTGAGCTAATGCCAGCGCAGCGTCACTCTGCCAGACCGTCGTCGGATAATCGTCTAAGAGCTGCTCTAAAAAGCCGCGCGCTTCCGCCCGGCGATCAGCTTTGAGGTGGAGCTTCCCTAAAAAATACAAGCTGTAATCGGCCAGAATGGGCTGCTGGACGTGTTCAAAGGCTGTGCGGGCCGCCGCCCAGTCTTTGTTTTGAAATGCGTGGTAGCCGTGCAGAAATACGGAGGGGGACGGCGTTTTCGCCGGCGGGGAGGCGTTTGCCGGTTCTGCCGGAGAAGTTGGTAACTCAGTGTTCTGATACGAGGGTTGGGTGCCAACCGGCTCTTCGTCCGCTTGATCTTGAGACCAGCCGAAGGACGGACCACTGATGAAACACAAGAGAAAAAGGGAGAGAAGACGCTGCTGCATAAAGGGAAGGTGAGTTATGCGTTTGGGGTGCTGGGGTGGATGCCGTAATTGAGTCTCTGTCCATTTCCTATTAAGGTTAAATTTTTACAGGAAAAACGACACCAAGTAAGGGGGCTAGACATGCAGATCGGGGTACTTGCTTTTTTAACCGAACAGTCCGGAGAGCCGGGGGCTATTGCCCGAGAGGCCGAGAGTCTCGGGTTTGAGTCATTTTGGGTTGCCGAGCACTTAGTCATGCCGACGCATTACACAACCTATTATCCCCGTTCACCAGATGGAAAAGTACCCGAGTTCTATGCCCATTTGGTTGACCCGTTTGTGGCTTTGGCGGCGGCTGCGCACGCGACCCAGACGATTCGTCTGGGTACGGGTATTTGCCTCCTGCCAGAACGTGACACGATCACGACCGCAAAGGCCGCGGCGAGTATTGATGTGTACTCAAACGGGCGACTCATACTCGGGGTTGGCGCCGGCTGGTTTCCTGAAGAAGCCGAAATTATGGGTGTGCAGTTTTCCAAACGCTGGCAACATCTGCGCGAATCTGTCGAAGCTCTCCGAGAGCTGTGGACCAAAGAGGAAGCCAGCTATGACGGCGAGTTTGTCCACTTCCCCTCGGTCAAACTCTTTCCCAAGCCGATCCAAAAGCCGACGCCGCCGATATTTCTTGGCGCTCACGACCGGCGCTACGCGCTCAAGCGGGTGGCCCGCTATGCGGATGGCTGGTGCCCTGGGGGGCTCACGCCCGAGCAGGCAAAGGAAGATATTCCGGTCATCAAACAATTGGCCCAAGAGGCCGGGCGTGACCCTGAAGCGCTCGAATTCTCCGTCCTCCTGCTCTCTCTGCCCGAAGGTGGTCTGGGTAGTGACACGCTCAAACACTATCAGGAAGCCGGTGTCACCCGGGTAATCATGACAGCGGCCCAAGCCGCTTTGGGCAATGGCGCTGAAGCCGTCAAGCAGCTCGCGCCTATTGTTGAGCGGGCACAACACGTATAAGCGCCAACTCCCATGTGAGAGAGCAATAGGGTCTTACGACATATGAAAACAGACATAACGCGCATTGTGGTGGTCAGTCTGAGCTTACTCAGCCTGGTGAGCTGTGGCTCTATGAAATCAACAGTGTCATCCATCATTCCAGGTGGAGAGAAGAAGGAAGAAGAGAAGATCAAGGCGGGTAAGAAGCTGAATTTGAATGTCCCTCCGCAAGTCGCGCTCATGTTGTTTCAAGGCGTGGCGACGGAGAATGGCTGGGAGGTCAGGAGCGCGGGTGACCAAAGAAATATCAATGGCGAGGTGACCGGGAAGTTCTTCCGCGTTGAGACCGTTCAATTTGTCGGTGGGCGCAGGACAATGACCGGCGTTTTTTTCAAAGAAAAAGAGGATGACGAGACATCCTATGTAACGATGGGCAAGCCCGGAACCGAAGTCGAATATGGGATTCCGATCGCACTGGTGAGACCCATGCTGGCGGCTGTTGCTGAATGGACAGGGGAGGTGGACGAGACATTCGAGGCAGAAGAGGACGCAGCAGCCGAACCGGAGCGGAGTCCTTTGGAAGAAGCCTTAGGCGAAGACCTTGCAGAAGAGAGCGCAGCAGAGCCGGGAGGGGAGAACGAGTTTGAGGAAACAGAATTCAGCTCCGAATTCAGTTCTTTGGATGAGATACTGGACCACGACTTTGAAGAAGACGCTGAATTGAAAGAGAGAGAACTCAGCCCTGAAGAAGAGGGAATATTAGAGGAGATGGAACTCGACCCCGTCGAGTAAGCGTCAAGCAATCGACCGGGCCCTGTGTCTGATGCTGCTGTCACTAAGTCGAAGGTCGGAAAGTCGATGGCGGGACCCTGCTTGCTCTACCCCTCTCTAGTTCATGCGCGCGCGAAAGATACGCTGTCGGCGCGTCCCCCCGGCCAGCGCCTTGAACACCAGTCCGCGGAAAACCATGAGCACGTAGAGGAGAACAGAGCTGCTTACGGCCCAGATGATTTCCGCCGACGAATTCCAAAACCCGATGCCAAAGGGCAACAACATTGACCGACCAAGCTGCATCGGCATGGCCAGAATATCGAGCGGAAAGAACAGCGACGAGGCCAGGGCTATTGGCGGTAAACTACCGATAATCGACACCGCCACAACCAGCCCAACCAGGGGCACAAACCACTCTACGCCACTTTCACGCAGAAACTCAAAGCTCTCCTGGATCATGCCAAATCCGTCAGTCCGGCCTTGATAGATGATCTCTGTGACCGGGCTGAGCAGAATCGGGAGAATCAGATGGACGACAACATACAGGGCCTGAGAGCCAGCCCCGCCGGACAGCATTGAGAGCAGCAGGCGGATAATCGTCAGGGAGAACAAAATGGTTATAACCGAGCCAAAGTGGGGCCGCCAACTGTCTAATAATTCTTGTGGCTGAACGCGCTGGCCGTGCACAATGCCGTCAATAAAGTACAAGTACGAGCCGGTACACAGGGCCATGACCAGCCCAACGAGTAGCCCCCCGACAAAACCCATACGCCAAAAAAGTTTGCCGCAAGAAAGATGAGAGGCGTGTACACCAGCGGCAGGAGGGCGATCCACCAGCCTTTTCCGAATTTCTCGACTGTCTCTTTTGCGGCTTGTTGATAGATGTTGAGCGTCGCTGTTACCAGGGCATTCCAATCCATGACTCCTCCTCACCACCGCTAGGGAGAGTGGTATCATGGCCGGCTTATGCGAGGAAATGGTCCCTACGTCCTGGCTTCCACGCGGACTCGCTTTGGTCCAAAGGCAATCATATGGGCGGGAAACGTGCGCAGCAGCGGAATACGTGGGACCAGCCGTATGGCCAGGGGGAGCCGAAAAGACGCGCTGCCGCGTAATGCCGGCACAACAAGGCGCTGCTGAATCTGAGCCTGAAACGCCTGGATAATGCGCGTAGGCCACTCGCGTTGCCGCTGTATGTCCGCCAGGTGATGCTCGTGGACAGTGTGACTCCGCAGGGGCCGAGCCAAGATATTTGCCGCGACCACGGCATCATGGATAGCATAGTTAATGCCGATACCGCCGACTGGAGACATGACATGGGCCGCGTCGCCTATCAGCAGCAGGCCGGCTTGATACCACTGCGAAAGCCGGTCGGCACCAACGGACAGGACGGCAATATCCTGCCAGGTCGAGAGAGAGCCCACGCGGTCGTGAGCCCAGGGAACAAGCTCGCCAACGGAGCGTTGCAGGGCCTCCAGACCAGCCGCGCGGACGTGGCTGTAGCTGCCTTTGAGGATGGCATAGCCGATTTGCCAACAGGTATGCCGATTCTGAAGGACGAGCAGATGTCCCGGTCCGATGCGGAGAGTCGCGCCGGCATCCACCGGGTCGTTCGGCTGCCGCGGCAACCGGAACCACAGTATATCCATCGGTGGCTTGGACGTCTGCGGTTCCAGCTTGGCGAGGCGGCGTAGCCGAGAGAAACGGCCGTCCGCCCCAATCGTGAGCTGAGCGTGTACCTCGTGCCAGTCCCCATTCGTGGTCCGATAGCGGACGCCCCGGACGCGACCGTTCTTTTTGACCAACTCCTGGACATTGGCTCCCATCTGAAGCTGAAAATGGGGATAGTGTTTTGCCTCGGTAGTGATGAAATCCAGGAAATCGACCTGTGGAATCAGCGTGATATACGGGTAGGGCGTTCTGAGGCGGCGCAGGTCAATCAACGGGAGCGATTCTTCAGGCGTCTGGATGGAGAGTCGGTCGATCTTGGCATGGCGCCGGCTCAGCAGACGGTCGGCCAGGCCAATCGAATCCAATATCTCCATGACCGACGGATGGAGCGTATCGCCGCGAAAATCACGATCAAAATTGAGATGGCTTTCCAGCAGCGTGACCGGCACGTCCTGACGCGCAAGCAGGAGGGCGAGCATGGCTCCGGCCGGACCACCACCAACGATGCAGCACGCGGTGTCGTGCGTACTCACGCTAGAACAAGCCGATCGATTGCAACAAAATGATCGTCACGGCAATCGGCGCAACAAAGCGCAGCAGAAAGACCCACACCAGATAGAGGCTCGGTCTCAGGACGCTGGCCGGAACTTCCGCTTGCCGCTCTTGATGCGTCAGCGACCAGCCGGCAAATACCGCGATCAGCAGCCCGCCCAGGGGCAGGAGATAGTGCGTTGTCAGCATGTCCATAAAGCCGAAGAAGCCGCCGTTCAGCGCGGACGGAACGCCTAGGGCAAAGATGACACCTCCCATGGTCCAACTCGCCCGCATGCGCGTCCAGCCCTTTTCGTCAACAAAATACGCGACCACGACCTCCAGCAACGGCATGGCGGAGCTTAAGGCCGCAAAGGTCAGGAGCAAAAAGAAAAGAACGGCCAGGAACTGTCCGAACGGGAGCTGGCTGAACGCGGCTGGCAGGGTTTCAAAAATAAGCGCCGGACCGGCGTTCGGTGCTAACTGAAAGGTAAACACCAGAGGAAAAATGACAAACCCTGCCAGGATAGCAATACCCGTATCGCTGGCTGTCACGAACAGGGCCGCGCGGGGGAGGCGGGTATCGCGCTGCAAATAACTGCCATAGGTGATGAGCGTCCCCATGCCGACGCTGAGCGAGAAAAACGCCTGCCCCAGAGCTTCCAGGACTGCTTTCGGGCCGATCTTGTCCCAATGCGGGGTCAGCAAAAACGTAATGCCCTGTGCGGCACCATCGGTCGTCAGGGCATAGACCAGGAGGAAGCACAGCATGAAGAAGAGGGCCGGCATCATGATTTTATTGCCCCACTCAATACCCCGCGAGACACCCCGCGAGACAAACCAGATGGTGGCGCCCATAAAAACGGCGTGCCAGAACACCTGCAGGGCTTGATTGGCTGACAGGGATTGAAAGAGCTGGCCGATGGCGGCTGTTGATTGGCCGGCAAAACCGCCCATAAGAGAGAGGGAAATATAATGCAGCACCCAGCCACCAACGACCGAATAGTAGGACAGCAGGACAAAACCGACCGTCACGCCCAGCCAGCCGGCCAGAAACCAGGGGGTGCCGGGTCGCAGCGTGGAAAACGCGCCAACGACGTTGCGCTGGGTGCGGCGTCCGATGAGCAGTTCGGCAATCATGATCGGGATGGCGACCGCAACCACGCAGCCCAAATAGACCAGGATAAAGGCCGCGCCCCCATACTCTCCGGTAATATACGAAAAGCGCCAGATATTGCCCAAGCCAACCGCTGACCCCATAGCGGCAAGCACGAATCCAAGCGTTCCTGACCAATGTCCCCTGCCTTGTTGCATCGTCATTTGCCCGTTCCTCTCTTACGTCTGCCGGACAGAAAAGAAAAAGGGCGGAGACCTGCTCCACCCTGAAAAAATATACTACGAGGTGCTTTCTCCCCTGTTTCTATGTGATCGCACCCCATTGTGCGGGTACAGCGCGTTTGCCTCCCAAAAGGCACGCGGGGAGGCAAACGCGCTGTTTTTCGCTGACCTCACATCCCGGTTGGGTCGTATCGCACCAGGGTGCGTGAGCCGTCGGCGAAGCCGCTCCGAAAGCGGTCTTCGTGGGCAGACCAGCCAGCCGCATATTTTTGGGCAAAGGTCTTATACATGAGTTCGTTGACGGCCTCGTCCTTCACTAGAGACCCGGTCGCCTCAAACGACTGCCCATCGCGCGAGCCGATCCAGACCTTGGCTTTTGTGCGTCCGGCCTGGATGCGCTTGACGCGGTGCGTAGACACTGGCGTCCCAACCCAGACGGCCCCGTCGTGATGGAAAAACCAGATCTCGGCCTGTGCGCCGAACTCGCCGCTTTTACGCTCGGACTGGATATAGACATATTTGCTGGAGTCCAGCGCCTGTTGCAGTTCCGGGGCGAATTCGGCTGCGGACTGCTGTGGGGCGGCGAAAAAAAAGAACGCGCCACTCAGCACGGCCAGGAGAACCCAGGGCGACCAATGGAAACGTGTCTGTAAACGCATACTACCTCCGGTACGTATCGGATTTATGACCCACTCTGCGCGTCATACTTTGCTTCGGAAACGACCTTCATCGACTGAATAAAGATGGGCTCCTGCGGCACGTCAGCATGCATGCCTCTCTGTCCGGTTTGCACCCCTTCGATTGCACTCACGACGTCCATGCCTTCAATGACCCTGCCAAATACGCAGTACCCAAACCCTTGCATTGAGGTATCTTTATGATTCAGAAAGTCATTATCCTTGACATTGATGAAGAATTGAGAGGTGGCAGAATCAATCATGTTGGTGCGGGCCATGGCCAGCGTTCCGGTATCATTGGTCAGGCCGTTGGCGGCCTCATTTTTGATCTGCGGCTTGGGCGGTTTTTGCTGCATGGCCTGGGTAAAGCCTCCCCCTTGGAGCATGAAGCCGGGAATCACCCGATGGAAAATCGTCCCATCATAAAAGCCCTCGTTGACATAGGCGAGAAAGTTCTTGACCGTCACCGGTGCTTCTTTCTCAAACAGCTCAATCTTCACCTCTCCCTTGGACGTTGACATGAGAACCACAGGTCCTCCGGCTGCCCCACCACCAGCCTCCGAACACCCAGGTTGGCTGAGCAGTAATACGACTGAAAAAATAACGAGCTGTTTCACACCCCACATTATTTTCCCTCCAAATACCAGGCTTCAACAGTCCGACAGCCTAACCTAGCCTGAGGGCGAAGGGAAGTGCCTGAGAAGGGCTCTCAACACCCGGATTTACAACTGCTCCAAATACTCCAACACCTCCTGCAAAGGCAGCACATCCCCGTACTTTGAGCCGATATCGAACAGATTGGCTTCGTGTGGCTCTTGGGCTCGGTCGCCGACACACTCAATCGGAACAATAGGCCGAAAGCCGTTGGCCAGCGCATCCATCACCGTCGCGCGGACACACCCGCTGGTGGTACAGCCAGTGACTATGGCGGTATCAACCGACTGCATGGTTAAGGTCGAGGCAAGATAAGTTCCGAAGAAGCCGGAGGCGTATTTTTTGGTAATCACCAGATCTCCGGGCTCGTGGTTGAGGCGCGGGTCGAGCTTGACCAAATCGCTCCCGATTGTGAGCAGCCGCAAAGATGGGGCCTTTTCGGGCCACAGGCCGGCGTCGTCCTGCCGGTGTGGGTCATACCCCACGACCGTAAAAATAATAGGAACGTTCTTCTTCCGAGCGGCGTGGATGAGTTCGTTCGTCGCCGCGACCTCGGCGTCGAGATTACCGGCAAGGGGAGACTGTTCCGGAACAGTAAAGCCCAGCTGAAAGTCCACCACAATAAGAGCCGGCTTTTTCCCAAAGCCAAGGGTATGGCCGAGCTGGGCATATTCATAAATCGCGTGTTTGTCTTCCGTCTGAGCCATAGCGCTCTCCTTATTTATAACCCTCGGGGCTTAACAACCTGCTCAACAAATCTGCCACTCGGCTGTTCGGCCACAATCTCACCGTCTTCCATCACCAACTGGCCACGCAGGAAGGTTTTCACCGGGATGCCCTTGACCCGCCGGCCTTCCCATAACGAATAGTCCGCGCGCGACCGCATCCGGTCGACCCCAAGCACGGCTTCCTTTTCCGGGTCCAAGACCACGATGTCCGCGTCAGAGCCAACCGCCAGCGCCCCCTTCCTGGGATACAGGCCATACAGCTTGGCCGCATTTTCGGACAAGACTTTTGAGAGTGTTACCAGATCGATACGGCCTTTGTTGACGCCTTCGTGGAACATGAGCGGCAGGGTATCCGCGACCTGAAGATTAATGCCAACGCGACAATCCCAGAAGTCTCCGTCGGTCTTGAACGACGAGGAGTAAGTCAGGCTATCCGTCCCGACGACCGACAACGTGCCTTCCCGCAGACCGCGCCACAGCCGCTCTTTATCTTTATCAAAACGAATCGGCGGCTGAATTTTCGCTTTGCCGCCCATGCCCTGAGCATCCATTTCCGGGGCAGTAGTATTGAGAAAACACGCCACCGTTTCTCCAACAATGTTCAATCCTTCGGCGTGCAGGCGCTTGACCGTTTCCACGGTATGCGCCGCGCTGATGTGGACCGGGTAGAGCGGTACGCGGAGTTGGTTGGCAATCATCCCATAGGTATAGACCTGCACACTTTCGGCCCACTCCGGACTGGACTCGGCCCAGGCCGTGAGTTGGTCGGCGCGGCCCATCTCTCGCAAGCGGTCGATGAGGATGCCACGGACATGGGGGTCTTCAGCATGAATCTTGGCAAAAGTGGGGGGCCCGCAGCGGGCCAATTGTTCACACGCGGCATGAAAAAAAGAAGGCGTAATACCTTCCGGATTCATGCCAAAGGCTTCGGCCTGCGGGCCGGCATAGCCGGTAAAGAATTTGTAGGACACGCCGCCCTTTGCGGCCACTGCCGGAATTTGGGCGACTTGATCGAGCGTGTTGACCACGCAGGTCACCTTGAAATCGCACCAGGAATGATTCGTGCCACATTCGACGGCCTGGTCAAACAGGTCGAGCATTGGGTCCTGGCCGATTAAGGTCGTGGTGGCAATAGTCGTGACCCCGCCTATCAGACAATCCTTGGTGTCACGCAGGAAATCTTCGACCATGGCCTCATCGCCAAAGCGGTCCGAGATGCCGAAGTGGACGTGCGGGTCAAAAGTTCCAGGGAACAGAATTTTGCCCTCAACATCGATTTCGCGCTTGGCCTGGCCCAGGCTCGAACTCGCACCGACCGCGACGATCTGTTCGCCTTCAATGGCAATCCCGCCTTGGATCACTCCACTCGGCGTGACGACCAACCCGTTCTTCAGGACGATGTCATGCGACACAGCAGCCTCCTTTTTTGCTAGCACATAATCTCGGAGCGATTATCGAACCAAAAGGAGCGGAATGTCAATGTAAGGGCGAGCCCTGGCTCGGGCGTCCCGTGCATCGCATTGACCGCTCTGTATCTCTTTGGACCTTTTGGGGCCTCTTTCTCTTTTTGTTGTTTTTGCGCTAAAAGCGTGGAACGAGACGTAACGAAAGAAGGAGGATGCTATGGCAGTCAACGATGATCTGAGTGAAGCCCAAGTGGAGGAGTTCTTCTCGACCCTAAGCAACTGGGGAAAATGGGGAGCGACCGATCAGCTTGGCGCGCTCAACTATATTACGCCTGAGAAACGCTCTCAAGCCGCGGCCGAAGTCCAAGACGGACACCCCGTGTCGCTGTCTCTCCCATTGGCGACGCATCATGGACCGGATAATCCGACCCCGGTCATGCACCTGATGATGAAGACCGGCGCACCGGGTGAAGAGAGCTTGGTCCCACTACCATACTGTGCCGACTATTTTGCCATCGCGCCGCATGGGGTGGCGAATACGCATCTCGACGCACTGTGTCATGTGTTTCATAACGACAAGATGTATAACGGCTATCCCTCCTCTGACGTGACTACACAGGGCGCGCTGAATGGAGCCATCCATTCAATTAAAAACGGCATTGTGTCGCGCGGTGTATTGATCGATATCCCAAAACTCAAGAACCGTGACTATCTGGAACCGGGTGAGGCCATTACGCCGGCGGACTTGGAAGCCGCGGAGCAGGCTGGAAACTTCAGGGTTGAAGAAGGCGATGTGCTCTTTGTGCGGACCGGTCGCCATGTGCGCCAAAAAGCCCAAGGCAATTGGAACGCGCTTCAGGACGGCTTGGCCGGGCTGGGCGCGGCCTGCTTGCCCTGGATACATGAGCGTAAAATTGCGGTGCTCGGGTGTGACGGGGTGAGTGATGTGGTGCCGAGTGGCTATGACACGCTCATCATGCCCATCCACTCGTGTACCCTGGTTGCCATGGGCATACACCTGCTCGACAACTGCATGTTGGACGATTTGAGCGCCGCCTGCGCCTCACGCTCACGCTGGACTTTCATGCTGACTGTGGCGCCGCTGGTTTTGATGAAGGGGACGGCCTCACCGGTGAACCCCATTGCCATGTTTTAGACACGCTGCGGGGCAGGGGAGAGGGCTCTCCTGCCCCGTTTTTGCGGAGGAAGCCCGGACCCTGCCCGACGCCTCCGTGATTTATCCTATGAGAATTATGGGCAGTTCCTGCTCGGTCTGCCTGACTTCGATCCCAGGGGATAAGTAGAACCAATAATGGGCGCATCGGAGGTATAGGAGGACGCTATGGCCCGCTTACATCTGGAAACGGCAAATACCATCGTGACGGAAGCACTACGCAAAGCACGCGCAATGAATGCCTCTCCACTGGCTGTGGCCGTATTGGACGAAACCGGGCAGATAAAGTCTTTTCAACGTGAAGATGAAACCAGCTTGATGCGCGCCGACGTTGCGACCGGCAAGGCCTGGGGCGCATTAGGCATGGGTCGCTCGTCTCGGGTGCTGGGCAATGTCGCGGCAGAGCGTCCCCACTTTGTTCAAGCCTTGACCGCTGTCGCGCAGGGGAAGCTTGTGCCGGTTCCGGGTGGGGTGCTGATCCGCGATGCCTCACAGTCTATCATTGGGGCGGTTGGGATATCGGGCGACACCTCGGATATCGATGAGGAATGTGCCGTGGCCGGCATTGAAGCCGCCGGGCTGACGGCTGATACGGGCGTCTCTTCATAAGAGACCAGAGAGACCAGAGAGACACAGGAGCAAGAGTGATGGGATTTGCTGATATTGACGGACTACGGGTTCATTATCATAGCGCCGGACACCTGAGTGTCTCAAAAGGTCAGCGCGTCTTATACGTCCACGGAACCGGCTGTGACGGCCGGGTGTGGCACAGGCATATGCAGGCGATGGCTGACCGTCATACGCCGGTAGCGATAGACCTGCCGGGGCACGGCCAGTCGTCCGGCAGCGGGTTTCGTGGCGCGGCGGATTACACCCATTATGCTGTCCGACTGGCCGATCATTTGGGCTGGGATCGTTTTGTGATCGCCGGACATTCGCTCGGCGGCGGGGTCGCCCTGACCGCGGCGGTCTACTACACGGACCGCCTCGCCGGCATGATGCTCATTGATACGGGCGCGCGGTTGCGGGTGGACCCGAACGTCCTTGAGAATTCGCGCCGGCTCGCCGCGGGTGAAGCCGGCATTGCCATTGATCCGCGTTTAGGCTTTGCCAAAAGCACGCCCCAGTCGATTGTCGATACGATCAAGGCCTTGACGGCCGAGAGCGACCCGAAGGTGACATACAAGGACTGGATCAGCGACGACACATTCGACTGTATGAGTCGAGTCGGCAACATCCAGACCCCTTCGATCGCGATCTGCGGTGACGAAGACTATTTTACGCCTGTAAAATATTCCGAGTACCTCCGCGACCGGATGCCGCACTGCCAACTGGCAGTCATTCCCCAAGCCGGCCACTGGACGTATGAGGAACAACCGGAAACCTTCGACCGTATTGTCCGAGCCTACTTGGACAATCTGCCGTCCTGATAAGGCTGCGGTCGTCCAACCTTTTGTTCCCTCTCCCTCTGGGAGAGGGCCAGGGTGTCTGATTGAATGTTCTTTACAAACCTAACAGCAAAGTGGGCTACGCCCCCTCCTGCGCTACGCCGCCAAGACCGGGCGTATGTCGGACATGACCCCAGATGCTGCCGGAGGTATGCATTTGGACCTGCCAG
The DNA here is from genome assembly GCA_963664395.2 of Binatia bacterium. Lineage (GTDB taxonomy): Bacteria > Desulfobacterota > Binatia > Bin18 > Bin18 > Bin18. The sequence goes on from OY761159.2 coordinate 4,025,166, forward strand.
GTAGCGTCGTCCACTTCACGTGCCCCCCAGCCATATTCAACCGCAAAGCCGGACGGCGTCTGCATATAGAACGAGGTCATATGGTCGTTGGTATGGCGGCCGAGACTCATCGTAATCGGCACATCCTGGTCCTGGCACAGATAATAGGTCGAACCAACATCATTCAGCGACTGCGTCTGGAGCATAAAATGATTCAAGCGTTTGGGCGGGTTGGGGGCTTCGACAAAGGCGATCGAATGATGGCGCGGATTGCAGTGGAAAAAGGTGGCCTGAAACGTTACGCCCGGAGCCGGGGTGATATGGACATAGTCGCTGATCCGCATCCCCAGGACATCACGATAAAAGTTGATGCTCTGTGCGGCGTTATTCACCAGGATCACAAAATGTCCTAAGCCCTGCTCCCCGGTCTTAAAGCCCGAGATCGGCCGGGGTGATTGAAACGGTTTATCAAAATGAACCAGCGGACCATAGAAAATCTCCGACGGAATACCGCTCGGGTCTTGGAAGCGAATCAGCCCGGCCACGCGCCGGGTGGCCAGCTCTTCAGGCGTGCCCGGTGTCACTTCGACATCGGCGGCCTGTAGCTGGTCCGCCAAGGCGTGTAAGGCGTGCTCATCCGCAACCTCCCAGCCAATATAGGCCAGGTCATCCTTGCCCGTAGGATGCACGAGAAAGCGATGGTGGTACTCATCCATCCGCAGATGGAGCGAGTCGTCATCGGCGTGTTCGCTCACAGCCAGTCCGAGCACCCCGGTGGCGAACTGTTCCCATATGGTCATGTCACTGACGCTGAGCCCCAAATATCCGAGTTGTGATACGCTGGTCATGCTGTCCTCCTGTTCAAACGGCAGCTCCTAGTTGAAGCATTGTTCTGCATTCCTTCTCCAAGCGCAACCTGTTTTCTTCTCCCACGCTATTGGGGATAGCACTTTAGGGTATCCCTGCTAGGAATAACAGATATTTTGAAATGGACGTGTAGCGAAAGAACGATTTCATGGCGGGACCATTCACAGCATATTTCAACGCGATCAAAGGCCTTGATGCTGCCGAGGCCACCGAGCACACTTTACGCGGCGCACTGGAAACTCTCCTGAACGCCATTGCCGCCGACGCCCGCCTGAATGTTCGGGTCATTCACGAGCCTAAGCGAGACAAGACCAAGCTGGGCGCACCGGACTTCAAGATCAAACTGAACGAAGCGACGTTGGGCTATCTCGAAACCAAGTCCATTGGCGACAACCTGGACGCGGTTCTGCAATCCGTTCAAATCGCCAAATACAAACGATTGTCCGAGAATCTCATCCTGACCGACTATCTGGAGTGGCTCTGGTTGAGGGACGGTAAAATTATCAAGCGTGAAACGCTGTGCTACCCCAGCGATGCAGGCAACCGCAAGGCCCGGCTCGACTCGGACAAGGCAGAAAAAGTAGCCACGCTGATTGCCGATTTCCTGTCCGTCCCGCCCGCCAAGTTGGGCAACACTAACACCTTATCCCGTGCGCTGGCTGTGCGGTGTCATGACCTGCGTGATTTCCTATTAGAAGAACTGGAACGACAGGAGAAGGAACACCAGGAAGGGAAACTGTATGGTCTGTATGAGGTCTTTCAGAAAGAAGTATTTCAGGGACTCATGCTCAAGGAATTTGCCGATGCTTTTGCCCAAACGCTGGGCTATGGGCTGTTCCTCGCTAAGCTCAATGCCGGGGAGACGACTACCATCACCCTGAGAAACGCCAAGCAGCATATCTCGACAAATTTTGCCTTACTGCGTGAGTTAGTGAATTTCCTGGACGAGTTAGACCAGGACGAATACCGGGGCATTAGATGGTTGGTAGAAGAAATCCTCAGCATCATGAACACGCTCGACCTGACCGCTATTCGTGAAGACCTGTCTTTCTCGAAGCGATTAAGCCAGCCTTCTCTGACGACAGACGAACGAGAGTTATTTGCCAAAGACCCGTATATCTATTTTTATGAAGACTTCCTGAGAGCGTATGACAAGGATATGAGCCAAAGACGAGGCGTGTATTACACGCCGCTGCCGGTGGTGTCTTTCATTGTCCGGGCCGTCAATGACCTTCTCAAGGATACGTTTGGCATCTCCTCTGGTTTAGCGGACCGCAAGCGGGTGACGGTGTTAGACTTTGCGACCGGTACCGGCACCTTTCTCCTGGAAGTGTTGCAACAGATATTCGAGGCTGTCCCTGAGAGTGTCCGTAATCAGGTTGTGCAAGAACACGTCCTGAAAAACCTGTACGGCTTTGAATATCTGATTGCCCCGTACACAGTCGCACATTTGAAGCTGTCGCAATTCCTGCGCGACAAAGGCTACGCCATGCAGCCCGGCGAGCGGCTGAACATTTATCTGACCAACACCCTGGAACCTATCGAACCACAGCGGAACTTGCTGTTACCGGCGCTGTCACGCGAAGTGGAGGCAGCCCAGGCAATCAAAGACAAACCCATTCTGGTGATTACCGGCAATCCGCCGTATTCGGGGCATTCAAAAAATAAAGGGAAGTGGATTACCGGGCTAATAGACACCTATAAGAAAGGTTTTCCAGAATTGAACAAACCGGGACAAGGAAAGTGGCTGCAAGACGATTACGTAAAGTTCATCCGCTTTGCCCAATGGAAAATGGAACAGGTAGAGGAAGGTGTGGTTGGCATTATCACCAACCATTCCTTTTTGGATAACCCGACTTTCCGAGGAATGCGCCAATCCCTGATGCGTACCTTTAATCAGATGTATTTGATGGACCTGCATGGCAACACAGAGAAGAAAGAGAGCACACCAGAGGGCGGCAAGGATGAAAACGTGTTTGACATTAAGCAGGGCGTAGCAATCTCTCTACTCGTGAAAAAGAAGGGATTGCCAAAGAAAATCTACCGGGCCGACCTATGGGGGAAACGGAAGGAAAAGTATGTCAGTTGTCTGGAGCGAGACCTAGGTTCGGTAGAGTGGAAGACTTTACACCCTACCGAACCGTTTTACCTGTTTACGGAACGCGACGCCGAATTGGAAAAAAGCTACTACGTTCTCTCCTCTCTCCCTGAAATTTTCGGGAGGAACGGCGACCCTGCACCGGGTATCGTTACCACACATGACGGATTCGCTATTTCCTACACGCCGGAAGAGTCCGTCAGTAAGGTGGAACAATTGCTCGCTACAAAAGATGAACAAGAGGCTCGAAGATACTTCCAGCTATGTAAGCAAAGCCAGTGGAATTATACGAAGGCAAAGGAAGAACTCGTAAAAAATGGCTGGCGGGAAGAAATTGTTCCCGTCTTATACCGTCCTTTCGATCAACGTTGGACCGTGTTTGATCGCAATGTGGCTGTACACCGCCGCGAACGGGTTATGTCTCACATGCTGGCTGGGGAGAATGTAGGTATCATTACGACACGAGGCACTAAAGACGAGTGGGCTGTCTTGGCAACCAAATATATCGTAGCTAATAAGTCAGGCTCACGTTATGACATAAGCTACTTGTTTCCCCTCTACCTCTATCCATCGCTAGAGGGGCAGACAAAAAGTCGATCCACACTCTTTGCAGACGCCGACCCCTTCCAAGGCAAAGAGCGCATAGAAAATTTCAGTCCCGAGTTCCGGGCGTTTGTGGACAAGCACTATGCGCACCACTACAGCCCCGAAGAAATCCTGGGCTATATCTATGCGGTTCTCCATAGCCCGACCTATCGAGAGAAATACGTTGACTTCCTGAAAATCGACTTCCCGCGCATTCCGTTCGTGAACCGGCGCAAGACGTTCGAGGCATTATCGGCCCTTGGTTGGGAACTCATGCAAGCCCACCTGCTCAAAACTATTCCCAACGCTCTGACGGTCGATGTCACCGCTGGTGATTTCGAGGTTGAAAAACCGGGATACGACCCGCAACACGAGCGGCTGCATATCAACAAAACGCAGTATTTCTCCCCCGTTCCGGCGGACGTGTGGGCGTTTCATATTGGTGGCTATCAAGTGCTCGACAAATACCTCAAATCTCGCAAAGGCCGGACGCTTTCTCTCGATGAAATCGAGAACGTTCAGAATGTCGTCAACGTACTCCGGTTTACTATTGACCAGATGCGGCGGATTGACGTGAGGTGGAAGCCATGAGACGAGGCTCCCTCCTGCTCCCTCTCCCGCTTGGGAAGGCGAGGCCACCCTGCACCCGAAGGCTCTACCTCTTGGCTAGGCCCTTGACAGACCCTATTACACCTATACTAAGGTGCGTCTGTCATAGTTCTCAGGATCGGTCCTGGGTGAATGAAGGAGGCTTTAGTAAATGATGGTTATTTTGCTCGGAGTAATAGGGTCTGTCCTCCTCGTGGTTTGCACTGCGGTAATGATTAAGCTGACCTTCATCGGGTTGCAAATGTTGAAGGCCACCATCCATGCCCCCAGCACTAACGATGACGATCTCGCCGTCGACAGCTTCACAGATTTGTTGGAGAAGGCCAGCTTGAACATGACTGTCTATGACGATGGCAACAACATGGAAGGGTCAATCTACACGAAACAGGAAGTCGTCAATGCCGTCAAAAAGAAGCTAAGCAATGTTCCAAGCTTCACAATGCGCTGCTACTTCAACTATGATGAGAAGGGCACCCTCTTCCGCAAGACGTTTGATGGCGAGGCCCGGGTGAATATTCGGACGCGCAAGGGCGATCGCCCGGACGACACCCACTACAAGATCATTGACGCCGGCAGGATGGCGTACCTGTCGCAACACGGACACGGCTCCCGCCAACGGAAGTTCCAAGTAGTAGACTGTACGAGTGTGAGCAAGTTTGCGCTCAAGAGCGTGACCGATAACATCCTCGGCGAATACAAGAAGGACATCGAACAGAAGTTTCCGTCCTAGTCTCATGAACGCTGGTGCTGTGACCGAGTTTCCACCTATCGCGCTGTACGCCTTATTGTCCTTAGCAGTCGCCGCGCTGTCGTTGGTAGCCGCCTTTTATCGGGAAGCCGCAACGGCGGATACACCGCCGGCGGAGTGGGTTAAACTTCTCGGCCTCTCCTCATTCTTGAGCATAGGCGCTTGGCTCCACCTGTCAGGCTACCAGCTATGGCAACTCTTCGCCCCTGCCCTTACACCCTCAGCAGCACACAAATTCAACCAATTCGTGCATTTTGTGATATTAGTGTTACTCGGCTACGTGCTTGCCAAGATATGGTTTTTTTGGGTGAGCAAGCAATCCAGCGCTCAACACACCATGCGCCGCGAAGGGAACTAGCAGACGAGTAGTCCCCCCCCTGAGCCAACACGCAAACCAGGGCCAGCAGCCTCGCGTCAGCCGGCCTCCAGCCCATTGACCTGCGGCTTTTTGCGTTTGCAACTCTTTCTCCCCAAGCCTTGACGCGGTGCTTCGGGCGGGCGCACGATGCAAGAGGCCCCAGGTAAGAGGTCGAGGAGAGCCGCAGATTTCCCAGACACAGTGCTTAACGCAAAGGAGGCACGTATGGAAACGGCAGTCCTATGTTCCGGTTTACTGGGCTTGTTGGTCTTTGGGCTCGGCTTTATGGTTTCTATGACACGCGGGAAGACGGACCCCGACAGTGGCGGCAGTTCGGACCCCGCCGACCGCTTACATAAAATGGTACGCGCACACGGCAACGCGACCGAGTACGCGCCCATGTTGGCCTTACTCATGCTCATCGTGGCGATGGGCGAGGGCGGCGTCCCGGCCTGGGCTATGTGGACGATGATGCTGGTGACCGCCTGTCGCTATCTGCACGCCATCGGTATGATCTCCAGCGCGACGCTGGCGAAACCTCATCCACTGCGTGTCGTCGGTGCTCTCGGCACGTATATCGGTGGTGTCGTGTTGTGTGTCGCGGTGTTTCTGGGCGGTTAGCTGCATACCTGAGGACGGAGGGCCGCTCTCCCCTTCTGCCCTCACACAATCCCGGCCTGCTCCAATTCCCGGACGCGTTTGTGGGAGAGGTACCGCGCGCGTCGCCCACTATTCAAGTTTGAGCTTATCGCCTGAATAGCACCGCCCGTGGGGAGACACTACGATGTTACTGGACAATTGGTGGTTTCCTTGTTTTCACAACAAACGGGATATGCGTCATTGCCCGACCATCGACGGTCACTTCGACGGAATACCGCCCTTCACGGGGTACTTTCAGGTTAGACAAACCTACGTTCATGTCCACCACATATCGTTCATGTGCCTCGTTCTGTACGGTCGCTTCAACCGGACCGGAAAGACTGAATCCAAAATCACCCTCATGGGAATTCACGTTGAACCCGACCGTGTAGGTGCCGGAGTTCTGAAAGCCAAGCTTCACGAAGACGGTGAATGGCGGTAAGGGCTGCTGATAGTCGGAGACACTAAAATCGGTAAAGAGACCCATCAGACTTTTCTTATTACTAACTTCGTGTCTCACATCATCGCAAACGGCCGCGACAAGAACTTGACAGTTTTCCATTCTATCCCACCTGCATAGGCATACCTACCGGCGAGTCGGTAGGTATGCCTGATTCATTTCAATACTCGGCATAGCGCGCGATACAATCGGCTGGGAGCTGTCATCTTCGATAGCAACCTGCCCAGAGTGTAAAACGTTCAATGGGGTAGGAAAAGGAAGGCGGTCGTGTTCCAAGACTTCCAGCCAGCTACACACGGCTATTTTGATCTCGGCTAGTACTTCTTCGGGCGTTTCTCCATATGCCGACAGGTCAGGAATCTCTAAGCAACGCGCCTCCCAGTCTTCCGATTCTGTGCACTTTTTCCACGTATATGCGTAGGACGGCAATTCATCTACAATCATGGCCTCCTCCTTTTTCTATTATACCCATGCTCTCTGCCCGCTTTAGCACCTCTTTCACTTGCTCCAATTTCGCCCTTCCATTCTTCCAGCGTTGCAGATTGAGAGGACGAGGGTACAAGTCTTTTGTATCCTGAGCCTGAGGATGAGAAAAGACATGGTGACTTCCTTTGATGTTCCGCTCTTTCCAGCCGAGTTGCTCTACCAGTTTGAGTAAATCATTGAAGTCAAAATTTGCGGGGCTATTTCTCGCCTTTTCCAGCAGCTTTTTATCGACAGCCATCGGAGAGATTTCAGCACGTAAAATTCTGGCGTAGTTCTAACCCAACGACCCCAAGAAACTCTGCAAAGCGCTCAGACACTCCTCGGGCCTGTCCACATAGATCTCGTGCCCAGGGCCTTCGACAATGGCAATCCGCGCGTTGGGAATCTCCGTGCGCATGGAGAGCTGGTCGGTCAGGGGTGTGATCGGGCTATTGGCAGGGGCCAGCACCAGAGTCGGGACTGTAATCTGGGGCAGCAACGGTGCGGTATCTGCCCCGTCCAGGGTGCGGGTAATGCCTTGCAGGACATGCGTCGGTGTCTTCGCCCATTCGTTGACCACCCACTCGATGTGGGCCGGGTTCTTCCCGCTGATAATTTTTTGCTCGATCAAGACCTGCACCCATCCCTTTGACCCCCCGGAGCTGAGTGCGTTCTTGACTCCGCCATGCTGACCGGACAGGGCTTGTGTCCCCGCCGGGCGAATCGTGGTGGGCGAATTGCAAATCGTCAGACTCTTGAGTCGCTCCGGCCAGCGCGTCGCAAAGAGAACACCGAGAATGCCGCCAATGGACTCGCCCACATAATGCACTTGCTGTAGGCCGAGGGCGTCCATGAAGTCGTGCATATCCGTGACCAACTCGTCCAATGACCAGCGATGGTCCGGGCCGGGGTCAGCAGACCGGCCATGCCCACGCATATCGCGGCGGATAACCTGATAGTTGCGCGCCAGGGGAGGAACCCAATGGTACCAGAACCTGGTACTCCGACCGACTCCATGTTGGAGCCAGACCGTCTCCTTCTCAGTTATCCAAGGATCGGTGAAGTCATCAATCTCGTAGTACATCTCACAATTGTTGGCAGAGACGGTCGGCATGTTGTCCGCACCTCCTTTGGACGACCAGCAGCCTAGTCGAGCTGACCACAATCGGCAATCACAATACGCTGCCTGGGTTGCCCACGCTGACTGCCCTGGGCCTCCATGGCGCGGACCACCTCCAGACCTTCGACCACACTGCCAAACACCACATGCTTGCCGTCCAGCCAGGGCGTCTGTGCGGTGATAATAAAGAATTGGGAGCCATTCGTCCCAGGACCGGCATTGGCCATGCTCAGCAAACCGGGCTCGGTATGCTTGAGTTGAAAATTCTCGTCGGCAAACTTGGCACCGTAAATGGACTCTCCCCCGGTGCCATTGCCATTGGTAAAGTCTCCGCCCTGACACATGAAGGCGGGAATGACGCGGTGAAACGTCGAACCCTTGTAGTGCAGCGGTTTGCCGGACTGGCCGGGCCCTTTCTCGCCGGTACACAGCGCCCGAAAGTTTTCTGCGGTTTCGGGAACCACGTCGGCTCTGAGTTCAAAAACGATCCGTCCGGCGGCATCATCTCCGATTGTGATATCAAAAAAGACCCTCGGGTTGGTATGTTCGCTCATCTTCTTCTCTCTTCCTCAGGGGTCTGGATTCTCGCCCCGGCGAGTTCTGTCCCGCGCAGCCTATAGAATTTATGGGGGAGAGACTAGGCGTCCGCGGCTGTCCTGGCAGCGTCTTGCTCAGCTAAATCCTACCGACACGGTTCCGACGCCGGAAAAATCCGCGCTGTAGCTCCCCGGTTGCGTGACGGCGTGATGACAAAATGAACCGGTAATAACGGGTTGGCCCGGCTCCAGGCCCAAACCGAATGTATGCAGGCGGCGGCACAAGCGCGCCAGCGAGAGATAGGGATCATCCATTGTTGTGCCTGGCGTCTTGGTCTCGACCACTTGGCCATTGCGCGAAAACGTCACTGTGGTATCGACCAGCCCGTCTTGGACCGGCGCTTCCGGTCCGACGACTATCCCCCATTGGGCCAAGCCGTCGGCCACCAATGGCGTCGGTCCCTGGTCTGACTGGACGCGGACCTCGTTGATCTCAAATGCCGGGGCAACGGCCCGCACTGCGGCTTTGGCCTGCTCGCGATCGACTCCCTCGCCACGCAACGCTGAGCCGACTATGAGGCAGAGTTCAGGCTCAATCTGACAATCCATAATCGAAGCAACGGGAAGGGTCGCGCCGGACTGAAAGACCCGACTCTGGAGCACATAGCCAAACGGCCGCACGTCTTTTCCCATACGGTCGCGGGCTTTCCCCGAGGTCAGCCCGACCTTCCAGCCGCCGAGGCGTTCTCCGGTGGTCTCAAAACGTTGGAGAACGCGGAGTTGTACAGCCAGCGCTTCGTCCAAATCCGCAGGGGTGAGGTCCATGCGAGCCGGTCGGGTTCCGTTTCGGCGGGCGTGGTAGAGGGTGTCTATGAGGGCCTCTTGTGTTGCTGCCATATATGCCTCCTATGCGAATCATGAGATGTCGGGCTCCGCTCACCTGCGCTAGACGTATCAGCTCTGCAAGCTTGTGTCCCTGCGAGGCGCGTGGCAAGATGCTGCTGCTTGGTGTAAGCCGAACTCCACCGGCAGCCTGAATAAGGAGGGAGCCATGTCAGATCTTTCGAGTTCTGCCGATTTGGCCTACGCGACGACCGGAGAAGTCGCTGAGGCGATCCACAAGAAGGAGATTTCAAGTCGCGAGGCAGTGGACTATTTTCTCGCCCGAGTTGAAGCGCTGGATAAGACGATTAACAGCGTGGTGACGATTGATGCGGAACGGGCGCGAGCCGAGGCCGATGCCGCAGATACGGAGTTGGCCGGAGGAACATCCCGAGGACCGCTGCACGGCGTGCCGATGACGATCAAGGATTCGTATCAAACCAAAGGTATGCGGACCACGTCAGGCGCGCCGGAACTCAAGGATTTCATTCCAGAAGAAGATGCCTGGCCGGTTGCCCGGCTACGCGAAGCTGGAGCCATTATTTACGGCAAGACCAATCTGCCGATCTATGCGGGTGACTTGCAGAGCTATAACGAGATTTTTGGCACGACCAATAATCCGCATGACACAACGCGTACGCCTGGCGGCTCGTCCGGTGGCTCAGGGGCGGCCTTGGCGTGTGGCTTTACGCCGCTCGAACTCGGCAGTGATATCGGCGGTTCGATTCGCCTGCCGGCCCATATGTCGGGCGTAACCGGCCACAAGCCGAGCTATGGCATTGTTCCCGCCCACGGGCAGATTCCGGGCCCGCCGGGAACCCTGACAATGGCCGACCTGGCGGTTGCCGGGCCCATGGCCCGGAGTGTCGAAGACCTGGAGCTTGGACTCGATATCATGGCCGGCCCCAATCGCTGGGAGCAACCGGCGTGGCGTTTGGAGCTGCCGGCTCCGCGGAAACAGGCGCTCAAGGACTACCGCATTGCGACTTGGCTGGACGATCCGCGCTGTCCGGTCGAGCCGGAAGTCCGGACATTACTGGAAAACGCCGCCAGTGCCTTAGCACACGCTGGAGCGACGGTGAGTGCCGATGCGCGCCCCGAATTCAGTTTGGAAAAAGTCGCTGCGACTTTTATGGCCTTGTTACAGTCAGCCCTGGCCGGCGGGGTATCGCGAGAAAAAATCGAAGAGTATGCGCAGTCAAGCGGCAACACCTCGACGGACCACACCCGGCGTTTGTTTGCCATGCGGCACCGTGAATGGTTGAGCTATAACGAACGCCGGATGCAGATGCGCAAACGCTGGGAAGAGTTTTTCCAGGACTGGGACGTGATGTTGCTGCCGGTCATGCCGTGTCCCGCTATCAAGCACGACCACTCCGAGCCCCAAGCCGGCCGGGTGGCACACGTTGGGGGGCAGCAACGGCCGTATTGGGACCTGGTGACGTGGATGGCGCCGGCCGGCGCCTGTTTGCTGCCTGCCACGGTGATTCCGGTGGGACAACTCGACACCGGACTGCCGATTGGTATCCAGATAGTGGGTCCCTATCTTGAAGACCGGACAACCCTGCACGTGGCGAAACATCTGTTTGAAATGATGGGCGGGTGTCCGCGTCCAACTGGCTTCTAAAAAATACAGAGAAAGGAAAACGCATGTCACAACTGGATGGAAAAGTAGCCCTGGTAACGGGCGGAGCACGGGGGATTGGGCGAGGCATCGCCCTGGCGCTGGCAAACGCCGGAGCTGATGTGGCCCTGGCAGATATTGAAACCATGGCGAGTACGGCCCAGCAGTACGGCGCGACCGCGGTCGGGGGGTTTACGCAAGCCCGGAAAACTGCGGAAGAGATCATTGCGCTCGGGCGGCGTTCGCTGGCGATTCAAGCCGATGTGACGCAGAAGGGCGATACCCTGCGTATGGTCGAGGAGACCGCCGGGGCGCTGGGCGGCCTGGATATCATGGTCTGTAACGCGGGCGTGGTGAATATGGCGAAAGTCGAGGACATGTCCGAAGAAGCCTGGGACCTGACCTTTGCGGTCAACACCAAAGGGGTGTTTCTCTCATGTCAGGCCGCGATCCCTGCCCTCAAAAACCGGGGTGGGGGTCTGATTATTAATATTGCCTCGATCGCGGGCAAGAGCGGCTTTGGCGGTCTGGCGCACTACTGCGCCTCAAAGTTTGCGGTGGTGGGCTTTACCAATTCTCTGGCCAAGGAGTTGGCCCAGACCAATATCCGCGTCAACGCCATTTGTCCGGGCATTTTGCGTACCCAGATGTGGGAATACTTGGCCGAGTCGCTCAAACAACCGGACGAATCCAAAGAGGACTCCTGGCAACGCTGGGTCAAGAACGTGATCCCCCAAGGCCGGCCACAAACGCCGGACGATATCGGGCAACTGGCCGTCTACTTGGCCGTAGCCGAGAACGTGACCGGACAGGCCATCAATGTCGATGGTGGCATTGAGCTACACTAGAGAGGAAGCATCACATGGAATATCGGCCTTTTGGACAAACAGGGATCGAAGTGTCCGCCATTGGCGTCGGCTGTTGGGAGATTGGTGGCGGCTATGGGTCAATTGAAGAACAAGAATTCAGTGCCGCCGTGCACACCGCCTTGGACCTGGGCATTACGTGTTTTGATACCGCCGAAGCCTATGGGTTTGGGGCCTCGGAGCGTTCGCTGGCCAAGGCGCTCGGCGACCGTCGTAAAGACGCGGTTGTCGTGACCAAGTTTGGTATTGGCTACAAAGAAGCGCCGAATTATCGAGACAGCAGCCGCGAGCGGGTCATGGTCTCGATCGAGAAAAGCCTGAAGAACCTGAACACGGACTATGTGGACGTCTATATGGTCCACTGGCCGGACATAAACACCCCTTTTGAAGAAACCATGCGGGCCTTGGACGACATTGTTCAGCAGGGCAAGGCGCGGGCTATTGGCATCTCGAACTTCCGGCGCGAGCAGATTGAAACCAGCATGGCAACCCGCCGCGTGGACGTCGCCCAATACTGCTGGAATATGTTCGACCGCCGTATGGACCAGGAGATCCTGCCCTACTGTCGTGAGCATAATATGGGCGTCATGGCCTATGGCTCGCTCGCCTATGGGCTGCTGACCGGAACCTTTCGCGCGGATATGAGCTTTGATGAGGGAGACTGGCGGGCGCGTCAGGGACGCATGGGTGGCATCAACCTGTTCCAGACCATGTTCGGCCCGGAGCACTTTCCCAACAACATTAAAGCGGTGGAAGAGCTGAAAGGCATGGCCGCCGGCTATGACAAAAGCCTGCCACAGTTCGCTCTACGCTGGACGCTCTCGCATCCTGTGGTCAGCACGGCCTTGGTGGGCTGTCGCAAAGCTGCCGAGGTAGAAGAGAATGTCGGTGCCCTGGGATGGGATATTCGGCAAGCCGACTTTGCCGCAATCGACGCGATCTTTGAACGCAATGGTGTGGTGACCTGCCCGGATATGTGGTTGGAACGGGAGTAGGGAGCGCTTTGTGTAACAAGGCGGTGAGGAAAGCCGCCTGCCGACCGGGCTATCCTTGCCACCATGAAGATCGCGGGCTGTTGCCGGCTGTGCGTTGCCGCATACCGAAAATGGCTGCTACCTCCTGCCACACCCGCGATTCTACCCGCTTGAAGAAGTCACTATTCTCGAAATCCTTTTCCAGCACGACTGCCGTGGCGTGAGCAAAGAGCTTTTGCACCCAGGCATCAAAGGGGACGGGTGGGAGAAACGAGAAGGCTCTGAGTTTATCCTCCACGTCCAGCATTCTGGTGCTCACCTTGTTGGCCAGAAAATAACTGTGCGACTTCCGCTGGAGACGTTTGCTGAGCGCTGAGATTTCTATGAGAGCATTGAGCGCGGTCCGCCAACTGATATCGTCCTCTTCCAACACAATGAGGTTCATGTCACTCAGGGTCGTGGCCGCCAAACTCAAACTCCCGAGCCCGGCTTGCGTGTCAAAAATGACATAATCGACATCTAACGACGACGCGACAAACTCGTGCAGCTTGCCAAGTTTATCGACTGTTTCGTTGAGTTCCAAATGGTGCAACGGTATCCAGTCGGGTCGCTCGCTTTCGGTAGAAGAGGGGATGATAAAGAGCCCGTCCAGCCGTTCATAGGTCGAGGGGCCAGCCGTTACCTGCGCCATTGGCTCTGGGCTCTCCTCGGCATTGCCGTTGTTTTGGGCGAGTCCTTTTTGGAGTTCGTGCAGGAGTGCTGGCTGATCACTCTCTTCCGAATAAAAATAATCGGTTAAGGAAAACGGAAGCCGGTCGAGCTCATACTTGTTTTGAAAGGCCAGGAGGGTGAGGCCACGGACGGACAAGTCCAAATCGACGAGAAGCACATTACACTTTTCTTGATGCTGGATAATTCTTCCTAAGCTTGTTGCCAGTAAAGTCTTTCCAACACCCCCTTTTCCGCTACACAGGGTGATTGTTCGCATGCTGGTATCCTCCGGTTACCGTGATCGTCGCGTAATGCCGCCGGGTGTTCAGGCGTTGCGGATATGCAACACCGTGTTGTACTCCTCTCCACGGGCAGGTATCAAGTGCCGAAGCAGGACGAAGCAGGACAGGAAGCAGGACAAAGCAGGACGAAGCAGGACAAAGCAGGACAGGACGAAGCAGGACGAAGCAGGACAAAGCAGGACAAAGCAGGACAAAGCAGGACAAAGCAGGACAAAGCAGGACAAAGCAGGACAAAGCAGGACAAAGCAGGACAAAGCAGGACGAAGCAGGACAAAGCAGGACGAAGCAGGACAAAGCAGGACGAAGAATAAAACCTGTGATCTTCCCTAAAGCCGAGCAAAGCGTCATAAAATTTTTCTGATCGAGCCATCTCTGTCACAGTTTACACACCGGAGGGATAATGCATCTTGAGAATCTGTTGATCGGGCATAAGAGTCTGGCAGGAAATACGGGCATTTCCGTTCTCCTTTTTACGCAGCGGGTGGTGTGTGCGTATCATCTGTGTGGCTCGGCCCCAGGCACCCGTGATGTTGTCCCGCTCAATCTGGGAAACTCGGTTGAGGAGATTGATGCGCTGGTGTTTACTGGCGGGAGCGCCTATGGCCTCGGAGCGTCCACTGGCGTCATGGAATACCAGCAGGAACAGGGCCGGGGACTGGAGACGCCCGGTCGGATTGTGCCGATTGTTCCAACCGCGTGTATTTTTGATCTCGCCTATGGCACGCCGGCCTATCCGGCTGCGCAAGATGCCTACGACGCCTGCAAAGCCGCAACAAATAGTGAGTATGCACGTGGGCGGATCGGCGTTGGCACTGGTGCGACTGTAGGTAAGGGGCTGGAGAATGGCCGACCCATGACTGGCGGGTTCGGCATTGGACATGTGCAGGTTGGTGAACTCAAGGTGGTGGCGTGTGCGGCTGTGAATGCCTTGGGCGATGTCCTGGAAAATGGCAAAATAATCGCCGGCGCAGTTGATACCAAAGGCCAGTTTCTGAACACCGAACAGCATCTTCTGCGCGGGAGCGCTGAAGCCAGGACGTCACTCCCCCAAAGCAACACGACCCTGGTCGCAGTCATAACCAATGCGGCGCTGAATCAGGAAGAACTCTTTATTGTGGCAAAAATGGCCACCGCGGGGTTTGCCCGATCTCTATCCCCGGCCTTTAGTCCGTGGGACGGCGACCTTGTGTTCAGCGTGTCTGCCGGGCAAGTGCGGAGTGATATCATGATGATTGGGACGATAGCCGCAGAAGCCACTCGCCTGGCCATTCTCGATGCCGTGCGGGAATCGCGGATAATCGGCTGAGAGACGGAGGAGGGGAGATGCTCAAACTGCACGATTATTTGTCTTCCGGAAACGGGTATAAAGTCCGCTTATTGCTCACTCAGCTTGGGATTCCCTTTGAACGCATTGAGCACGATATCCTCCAGGGTGAGACCCGTACGCCGGACTTTCTGAAGCTCAACCCCAACGGTCGTATCCCCGTCCTGGAGTTGGAAGACGGCACCTGTCTGTCCGAGTCCAACGCGATTCTCTTCTATTTGTCTGAGGGAACCGCTTTCCTGCCTGACCACCGTCTGGCTCGGGCGCAGATTCTCCAGTGGATGTTTTTTGAGCAGTACAGCCATGAGCCCAACATCGCCACGTCGCGATTTTGGCTGATGCACGCTGAGCTGACAGACGAACGGCGCGCCGGGCTGGAGCAAAAACGTCCCCTTGGCTATGCCGCGCTTGAGGTTATGGAGCAGCACTTGGCCAAACGGACTTTCTTTGTGAGCGAGCGCTACACGATTGCGGATATTGCGTTATACGCCTACACCCATGTCGCCCATGAGGGCGGCTTTGAGTTGGATCGTTTTGAAGCTATCAACATGTGGCTTGAGCGCATCCGGGTGCAACCCGGCCATATCTCCATTCTACAGACCTGAGACCCATGAACCCACGGTCTCACCCAACTCGTTTTGCACGTCCGCAGTCGTCCGTCCCGAGCGTTTGGGGACGTGCAAAGAATGGTCGCCGCCCTCAACAATATGGAGGGTCGCGCGCTTGCCCAGGTGGCGACATAACGGCCTGATGAGATCGAGTGCGGCCAGCCTGTCCCGCGTCCCTTGTAAGAAGAGCATGGGGACGTTCACCTCGGCTAAATGCGCCCCTCGCTCGCTCGACGGTTTCCCGGCCGCGTGTAAGGGAAAGCCGAAAAAGATCAGTCCTTGGACGTCCGGCAGGCAACCTTCGGCTGCAACCAGCGAGGTCAGCCGGCCTCCCATGGATTTCCCGCCGGCCAGCAGGGGCAGCCCCCGGGCGACTTTTTTTGCGACGGCAACCGCTGAGACGATGGTTGCGCGCAATGTCGTTTGAGAGTCCGGACTTTTCTTGCCTTTTTCCATATACGGAAACTGATAGCGAAACGTCGTAATTTTTCGGGCGGCAAGCTGTTCTGCCACGGCCTGCATAAAGGGGTGGTGCATCCCGGCTCCGGCACCATGGCCCAGAACGAGCAGGGCACGGGCGGATGCGGGTCGGAGGAGCAGCGCAGAGACGGCCCCGGTCCGATCCGTTGGCATAAACTGAAGCGCTCGAAGCGAGGTTGCCATGCGAGCCTAGGCATTTTTCTGCTGCTCCGCTTTTTGGATTTTGGCCCAGGTGTCACGCAGGGTCACGGTGCGGTTAAAGACCGGGCGGCCCGGAGACGAGTCAGCCGTATCCACACAGAAATAGCCCTGACGTTCAAACTGAAAGCGGCTGCCGGCTTCGGCCTGGGCCAGGCTCGGCTCGACTTTGCAGTCGGTCAGGACTTCGAACGAGTGTGGATTCAGATAATCGGTGAACGCCGCTCCGTCTTCCACATTGTCCGGGTCGGGCTTGGTGAAAAAATGATCGTACAGTCGGACCTCGGCGTTGACGGCGTGCTCGGCTGATACCCAGTGAATCGTGGCTTTGACCTTGCGACCGGCAGCCGGCCCACCGCTGCGCGTCTCAGGATCATAGGTGCAGTGAATTTCTGTAATCTCGCCGTTGTCATCTTTGATGACGCCGACGCATTTGACGATATAGGCGTAGCGCAGGCGCACTTCCCGGCCGGGCGCGAGACGAAAAAATTTACGCGGCGGCTCTTCACGAAAGTCCTCACGCTCAATATAAATCACTCGCGAGAAGGGGACTTGCCGCGTGCCGGCACTCGCATCTTCAGGGTTATTGACGGCGTCGAGTTGTTCGACCGTCTCTTTTTGGTCTTCAGGATAATTGTCTATGACCACCCGCAGGGGGCGGAGTACGGCCATGACCCGCGGGGCGGTTTGATTCAGCTCTTCGCGGATGCAGTGTTCGAGCATGGCATAGTCAACCGTGCTGTTCCGTTTGGCGAGGCCGATGCGTTCGCAGAAGGTCCGGAGCGACTGCGGCGTGTAGCCCCGGCGGCGGAGTCCGGCCAGGGTCGGCATGCGCGGGTCGTCCCAGCCGCTCACGTATTGGTCTGTCACCAGGGTGAGCAGCTTGCGTTTGCTCATGACCGTATAGGTCAGGTTCAAGCGGGCGAATTCGATCTGTTGGGGATGACTCGGGACGGGTAATGCGTCTAACGCCCAGTCGTACAGGGGCCGGTGATCCTCGAACTCCAGGGTGCACAGCGAATGGGTAATCCCTTCGAGCGCGTCACTCAGGCAGTGGGTGAAGTCATACATGGGGTAGATGCACCACGTGTCTCCGGTGCGGTGGTGCGGGGCCTTCAGAATCCGGTACAGCGTAGGATCACGCATATTGATGTTCGGTGAGGCCATATCTATCCTGGCCCGCAGGACATGCGCGCCTTCCGGAAACTCGCCGGCGCGCATGCGGGCAAATAAATCGAGATTTTCCTCGACCGAGCGCTGCCGATAGGGGCTCTCTTTCCCCGGCTCGGTGAGGGTGCCGCGATAGGCACGTATATCGTCAGGACTCAGACTGCACACATAGGCTTTGCCGTCTGTGATGAGTCGGAGCGCATAGTCATACAATTGTTCAAAATAGTCAGAGGCGTAGTATTCCCGGTCGTCCCAGTCGAAGCCGAGCCACTTGACATCCCGCTTGATGGATTCGACGTAATCGGTGTTTTCTTTGGTCGGGTTGGTGTCGTCGAAGCGGAGATTGCACGTGCCGCCATTTTCCAGAGCGACCCCAAAATTCAAGCAGATGGATTTGGCATGCCCGATATGGAGATGGCCGTTCGGTTCGGGCGGAAAGCGGGTCGCGATTCTGCCGTTATGTTTATTGGTCTTCAGGTCGGCGGCGATAATCGTCCGAATAAAGTCTGTTGAGTGGGGTGTGTCGGTCGTTGCCATGGGTCAGTGTCCTTACCGTGCCGGTGATTGGTTCCTGTTTCACTATTCCTGAAGCGCCAAAACCAAACGCAATCCGGCATTCATCTCTTGCAATTGTCTGTCTGTCAACTTGCCAATCTTTTCTGTAAGAAAGGCCTTATCCACGGTGATGAGTTGTGAAACGTTTACAACGGAGTCTCGTTTCAAACCGGTATGTTTTGCTGAGAGCGGCATATTACCTGGTGCGGAAGCTAATCGCAGGTTTGAGGTAATGACGGCTGCAAGAACAGTCCGAATACGACTCCGATTAAAGTCATTTGACTGGATAATAACCAGTGGACGACGGTAGCCGGGTTCAGACCCACTTGGCTGAGACAATGAGGCCCGCCATATTTCTCCGCGACGGACTACCATTCTTCTTGAGGGAGAGATCGTAGCTGCAAGGCGTGAATCACCGGATCAATCGGCGCGGATGTTGAAGACTCCTGCATTGCATAGACCTCGTCGAGGCGTTGCGTCACACCGTCTCCTTGATGCACTTTCAGATAGGTGGCAATCGCTCTCGTATATAATTCACTCCGAGACACTCCGTTTCGTTGCGCGAGTTGCTCGGCGGCATGGAAGATGGGAGCCGGAATCGAAATCGCTGTTTTCATAAGGTTCAAGTATAACTGTGGTTATACCTGAGTCAAGAATGACAGCGCTATCTTGCCGTCAGCGACTCGGGCAGGCGGAAAAGACGCAGGGCGGTGTCGCGCAAGAACTTCTGCTTTGATTCCGGCCTGAGTTCCAGCGCATTGATCTCCTTGATTGCGCGTTCGGGGTCAATCACCGGCCAGTCCGTTCCGAACAGGACTTTGTCTTTGCCCCAGGTATTGATGAAATGGACAAAGGGCTCCGGCCAGTGGCGGTAGTGTTGGCAGATTTCCGCTACACGCTCATACGGAATCTCGAATGAGCCTTTAATGCGCATGTCTCCTGCACGAACCGCAATGAGAAGCGAACGCTGAATCCCGGCGTGGTCCATTTTCTCCAGATACGTTTCCAGCGGTACACCGGACCGTAATTCGGGTGGAAACCGGACTTGGTCGAGAAAATACTCATCCACCCCGGTCTGGCCCTGCCGGACTTCTTGTGGGGTGAAGAGGTTACAGACGACATCAATAGCACCATCAGCACCATCCATAGAATCATCCATGCGCTTGCCTCTCTGTGTCTCTGCCCGCACGATGACGTGCCGTGTTCTTTGCGTCAATGGTAGGGATATGATGTGTTCTACAAGAAAACCGACTATGCTGCATCTATTCTTCTTTTGGATAGGGACCCTCGTGCTGACCGTGGGGGCCAGCCAGGCGACCGAACTTCCCGGCGACTATTTTCCCCTCTCTGTCGCAAACCGTTGGCTGTATGAGTCGAGTGAAGGCACGCCAACGACCCCCGTGACCGAGACCTGGGAAGTGGTGAGCCGAAAAGGGCCGGGCTATATGATGCGTATTCGGCAGAGTCTCTTGGCCAAGGATTCTCCTCCAGAGTTTGTCTCCGTGTCGTCTGACGGAGTCGTTATGCAGCCGAGCGAAACAGCAGACGGGACTCCGCAGTTTATCTTCAAACCTCCGGTCACAGTTGGGACAACCTGGAAAACACCGGCTGGCCGCTACGAAATTACTGCACTGAATACGCTTGTCGCGGTTCCGGCGGGCGTATTTGAAGACTGTATTGAAGTCACCTTTTGGAGCCGTCAGGCCAAGGCAGTGACGGTGTACGCCCCTGGCGTCGGTATGGTCCAGCGGGATGAATCATTTGCCATTCTTGGCGGGTTGGGTGGTGAGAAGGGCCAGAGCACGGTCAGTTTATGGCTGACCGAATGGCGGGTGGGGCCAGCCACAACGGGCGAGTAATTCCGGTTTCCCTTCTGTGAGGAAATCCCGCAGAGCGGCTGCGCGAAGCCCGTATGGTTGGGGCTGCCTAGCGCCGGCGTCTACGTCGATAGATGGACACCAGAGTGCCAAGCAGAAGAATAACACCCGGCTCGGCAACAATGGTGATGAGGAACAGCTGTCGCGTCTGTTCCGCGGTGAGCACCAAGGTTGAAATTTTCCGCTGGATAGATGCATCCCGGGGGCGCTCGGTAATAAACTTCTCGTCTTGCACCAGCCACTGCACCGTGTTGAGAAAGAGGTCTCTATTGCCTAATAAGGACAGCCTGGAATTGCTGGCAAAATCGCTGTCCCCATACACGACCAGGCGGGCAACCTGTTCCGGTGTTGTGTCCTCGCTGGCGGCTGGAGTGCCCCCGTTGGTTGGCTGGTCCGACTGCTCCATGTTGCCCTGCCGGCCCAGACGAATCGTCGCCGCCACTGCAAGCGAAATTGGACCTGGCCGGGCTTTCGTTCCTTCAAAGTCTACGGTCCCATCCGGAGATTCAGTCCCGGCGCGAAAACGTGCCCATGAGCCCGGTCCG
This sequence comes from Binatia bacterium, assembly GCA_963664395.2. Classification (GTDB taxonomy): domain Bacteria; phylum Desulfobacterota; class Binatia; order Bin18; family Bin18; genus Bin18. The sequence goes on from OY761159.2 coordinate 4,045,746, forward strand.
GTCCGGCAGAATGGTTGCGCCGAGAGCACCCCGCTGGGCAACGGGTTGGCGGGCTCAACTGAACGGGAGAGCGGAAAAATTGTACCGACCTTGAAGTTCTGTACAATTTTGACGTCGGTATTATACAGCGACACCAGCGGGCTCAGCGCGTCGCCGCCAAAGAGTCTGTTTTGTGGATCATACACAATATCCTGCTCGAGCCGTACACCGTACTGGGAGAGGAAGGCGGTCAGGTTCGGGGCCGGCATGGGATCAAGCATGAAGAGGAGACTGCCGCCGGCTGAGAGATAGACGGACAGGCGCTCAAGCTCGGCCGGTAACAAGTCGGTCTGAGGACCGCTGACAACGACTAAGGCGGCGTCTTCAGGGACGCGCTCAGTTCGAGCCAGGAAGAAGGGCCGGACAACAAAGTTTTCGTTGTGTAAGGCTGAAGTGGCCTCACTATACCCCAGCTGCGGTTCACCACTGCGCGGATCTTTTTCGCCGTGGCCGCCAACAAAGTAAATCGTCTTTTCCTCTTCTCGGAGAAACTGGAACAGCGCCTCGGTGATGACCTTTTCGCCCGCGCCCGGCAATAATTTCCGCTGTCCGTCATATTCGAGTACCGCGGTTCCATAATGGGTCGCCCCATATTGGCGGGCCAGCCCCACGTTCCGGTCACGGTGCAGGATACGATACTGGAAGTATGCGTTTTCCGCAGTAAAACGTTTCAGTACATCTTCATAGCGTTGATACGAATCCGGGGAGCCACCAAAAAATAAGGTCAGCAGGGCCTCTGTCTTGAGATCAGCCAGCAGGCCTTTTGCCTGCTTTGAGAGTGATAAGGTCTGCGTAGGGGTGAAGTCCCAACGGACATTGTTGCGAATAGAGAGGGTTTGTACACCGACCAGGCCGAGCAAAATGAGAACGTCCAGAACGGCAACCGTAATCCACTGCTTGCGACTTGGTGTTGAGAGAAACGTCGTAAACGAGGAGAATTCACCCCGGCCACGCCAACGCCGAGAGCGCAACGCCTGCCAGGTCAATAATAAAAAGAATGAGAAAAAGAAGAGAAAAAAGGTGATTTCCTGGGTATCAATCGCCCCTCGGGCGAAATTGTAAAAGCGATCAAAGAGCGAAATTTGCAGTAGGGCCTGGAGCCAGGTTTCGCTCACCGCCTGCTCGTTCCACGTCAGTGACCAGAACAGGACGAGTACGCCGAGGGTCGCCATGGCTGCAATCGCCTGGCTGTCGGTGAGCGCTGATAAGAGCAGGCCCACACTGATAAACACCAAGCCGATAAGAAAGAGACCGGTATAGCCAGGCAGCAAAGCCAGCCAAGACACGTCAGGATGCCACCACGAGAGGAGGAGAGGATACAGCAGGGTCAGCCCCAGGACGACAAGCAGCAACGTGGCCGCGGCAAGGAATTTGCCCAGCAGAACGCTGCTTTCCGGGATCGGATAGGTCCATAACAGATCGAGGGTGCCGAGTTTTTTTTCTTCCGCAAACGAGCGGGCGGTGATGGCTGGTACGAGCAGGAGGAGGACATAGCGGAGGTCGTGGAAAAAGAATTCCCACAGCCCCCGTTCGAGGCTTTGGCCACCCCACATCATAAAGAAGCTGATGTCGGTGTAAAAGAAGAAGCCGCACAAGGCGAGGGTAACCGCAACAATGGCATAGGCCAGAAACAAGCCCAAATAGGACTGAAGTTCTTTAACGAAAACTGCTCGGAGAACCATAGGCTGATCTGCTCTACTGTTGGCTGCTGGTGTTTATGGTTGCGGGTGCGGTTGATCAACCACCCGGTGAAAAATTTCTTCGAGGTCCATCTCCCGCGAGCGGAGTTCAAATAAACGCCATCCACGCCCGGACACCGCTTCCACAATGACCGGCCGCACGTCTCGGTGCCGGTCCGAGCGCACCGTATAGGAGACCGGGCCGCTGTTCTCGCCGTTCTCTTGGGAGTCAACCTGGACGTCGTGTACGCCGGGCAGGCTGTGCAGGAGCGTTTCCACTTCGGCTTGAGGACCGTCAATGTGCGCCACAACCTCACTCGCATCGCGCAGGCGGAGAGTCAGGTTGCCTGGGGTATCTAGAGCCAGCAAGCGGCCTCTGGCCAGGATCATCACCCGATCACACGTCAGGCGCACTTCAGGCAAAATATGGGTGGAGAGGATGACCGTCCGATTCCCGTGCATACCGCGTATGAGTTGCCGAAACTCAGCCGCCTGCTCAGGATCAAGGCCGATGGTAGGCTCATCGAGAATGAGCACACTGGGATCGTGCAGCATGGCCTGGGCCAAGCCGACACGCTGTCGATAGCCTTTTGAAAGGGTACCGATGTACACGCGGGTGACAGAGCCGAGGGCCAACTCTTCAATGACCTGAGACACGCGGACGCGCCGCGCCGCGCCGCCTAAGCCTTTCAGTTTGCCCACAAAATTGAGATAGGTTGCCACCTCCATCTCCGGGTAGAGTGAGATATTCTCCGGCATATAACCGAGCTGCCGCCTGACTGCGAGAGATTCGTTCAGCACACTATGCCCGGCAACGCTGGCGGTGCCCGCGGTCGGAGACAGAATGCAGGCCAGAATGCGCATGGTCGTAGATTTGCCGGCTCCGTTCGGACCGAGGAGACCGACGATCTCTCCGTGATCGACGGAAAAACTCACATCGGAGATAGCGCGAAACGTTCCGTAGAGTTTTGTCAGACCAGAGGCTTCGATCATGCTGATTCTCTCATTTCAAGCAGACGCAGACAGTATCGTGCTCGACGCTACGGAATCAACTCCCTCGTCCGGCCGGCCTAGTGCGCACTATGGCCGCCATCAACCGGAATGACTGCGCCAGTCATGAAGCTGGCCTCATCTGAGGCAAGATACAGGGCGAGCGAGACTACTTCGTGCGAGTTCCCAAACCGCTTGAGCAGATGCGTGTCCGCAATCTGTTGCCATACGGCCTCTTTATTCTCCATGTCCTTGATATAATCGTGCGGCATGGGGGTATCAATCGCACCGGGACAAATGGCATTGACCCGAATATTATACGGAGCCAGGTCCACGGCCATACAACGGGTCAGATTCACCAGCCCGCCTTTGGCCGCACCATAGGCTGACATCTGCGGATAGCCAAGAATGCCCCCTGCGGATGAAATATTGATAATTGAGCCACGCTGTTGTTTCTCCATATGAGCGACAACTGCCTGGCTCATCAAGAATGGCCCGGTCAGATCAATCCGAATAATACGTTCCCATTCTTCCAGGGTGGTCTCCTGAAACGGTTTGCCTAAAATGACGCCGGCGTTGTTATACAAAATATCGATTTGCCCAAAGGTTGAGATGGCTTTCTCGACAACCGAATTGATCCCGTCCGTATCCGCCGTGTCAGCCTGGACCCATTCAACCTGGGCTCCTGCTGAAGGAATATGCGTGGCGGTGTGTTCGATCTCTGGCAGGATATCACTGATCATCAATGAAGCGCCTTCTTGAGCAAAGGTCTGTGCGGCAACCGCGCCTTGGCCGCGCGCGGCTCCGGTAATTATGGCGACTTTTCCATCCAAACGGCCCATGTGGTGTACTCCTTTCGGTTTTCCTTCTGAGGAGATAGCAGAAACTCGCCTTGGGTCCAAATACGGCTTGCTGAGGAGGGGCCGGCTGGCTATGTTGCTCACGACGCGTTATGGACCGCTCTTATCGGTAAAAGAACACGCGCGAGATGAGAGGATAGTATGGCCACTCTGGAAAAGATCGATCCCATTACCTTGGCTGTTGTCCAAGGCATGCTTGAATCAACCCAGCGTGAGATGACGCTCACCATTGAGAAAACGTCGCGCTCGTCCGTGTTCAATATTGCGCGCGATTACTCCAACGCTCTGTTTCTCGGCACCGGCGAGATGATCCTGCAAGGCCAGGATATTCCCATTCATCTCGGCTCACTGATGCCTGCCCTGCGGACCGTGGCCGCCTATTTTGGTGACGATATTCATCCTGGCGATGTGTTCTATCATAACGATCCAGCCTGGGGCGGCTCTCATATTATTGACTGCTGCATGTATAAGCCGGTCTTCTACCAGGACGAATTGGTGTTTTGGACGGTCAGTAAAGGCCATGTCACAGACATTGGCGGCCCTGTTCCTGCCGGCTACAACCCTGAAGCCAAAGAAATTTATGCCGAGGGCCTGCGTATCCCACCGCTGAAAATCTGGGACCGCGGGATAGAGCGGCGTGATGTGGTGAATTTTATTTTAACCAATGTCCGCTCTCGCCGACTCCAAGCCGGCGACATGCGCGCCCAGCTTGCCGCCGTCACTATTGGTGAGCGCAACCTGATCGGTCTGCTTGAGAAATATAGCAAAGACGTGGCCATGGACTGTATGGCGGAATTGCTCGACCTGGCTGAACACCAGATGCGGGCGTTTCTCAGCGCTATTCCTGACGGAACCTACCACGGCAAATCTGTTCTTGAAGACGCCGGACATGGGTATGGCGATATTGAGATTGCCGCAAAAGTGGAGATCGCCGGAGACACTATGGCGGTTACGCTGTCGAGCCCGCCCCAGATTCCGTATTTCATCAATTCCTATGCGGCCAACTCGCTGTCCGGGGTCTACCTCGGGGTCATGATGTTCGCCCAACTGCCCCCGCCGTATAACGAAGGTCTGTATCGGCCCATTGCCGTTGATGTCGGTCTCGAAGGCAGCCTCACCAACGCCAAGGAACCGGCGCCGCACGCGAACTGCACAACCACGCCGTCAGAGTCGATTACGGATGCCGTGCGCATGGCGCTTGAACAAGCCCTGCCCGAAAAGGCGGTGGCCTCCTGGGGGCATTCGAACGGACTGAATATTGCCGGGCAGGATTACCGCTCTGGTGAAGAATACGTTTCCATGATCCTGGCCACCATCATTAGTGGTGGTGGAGCATCGCACAAGACGGACGGCTGGCCTGCCGTGGGTCCACAGTGCTGTTTTGGCGCATTAACAAGTGGTGATATTGAAATTCTTGAATACCAATATCCGATTGTCATTCACCGCTACGGCCTGATGACGGACTCAGGCGGTGCCGGGAAACTGCGCGGCGGCTCGGGCACGCACTGGGAAGTCGAACCACTCCACGATCCCATGACGGTTGTCATGTTTGGCGAAGGACGGCGCTACCCGGCCCAGGGCGCGCTGGGTGCAGCCTCGAAGCTGTGCGAGCCCAAGGTTGGCCGGGCGTTGTATCACAAGAAAGATGGCACTGTTGAAGAGATCAAGACCAACCGGATTGTTGAGATTGAGCCGGGTGAGCGCTTTGCCAACCAGAACCCCGGCGGCGGTGGCGTGGGCGACCCGCGCGAACGCGACCGGGACAAGGTGCTCGAAGACGTACAGAACGGCTTCGTGTCCGTCCAGGCGGCTTGGGAAGAGTACGGCGTCCGGGTTGAGGACGACCCGCCCCTCAAGCTCGCGGTTGGGAAGTAGGGTTGATGGAATGAATAACAACTATCTGAGATCGGAACCCATTAATCTCAAAAGCCATCCGACCTTTAACGAAAGATGGCTCCAGGATCTCATAGAGAACGATCCTTCGATCCTTGGACTAGGTGATCTGTTCCTGCGGGACAAGGAACGGAGACAGCCTCGCGCAGGGAGGCTCGATTTGCTGCTCGAAGACGCCGAGACACAGCGGCGATACGAGGTTGAAATTCAACTCGGGGCAACGGATGAGTCACACATAATCCGGACAATCGAGTACTGGGACATCGAGAAAAAGCGCTACCCACAGTATGACCACTGCGCGGTGATCGTTGCGGAAGATATTACGAGCCGCTTTCTCAACGTGATTTCTCTCTTCAATGGCACGCTCCCGCTGATCGCCCTCCAGATGCAGGCGCTCAAGGTCGGTGAAAATATGACCGTCGTGTTCACTAAGGTGATGGACGAACTGGAACGCGGGCTTGCTGACGACGACGAGGCTGCCGAGGCGGCACCGACCGACCGGTCGTATTGGGAGAAGCGCGCGACACCAGAGACCGTCGCTTTGGCCGATCAAATGCTAAACGTTCTGCGTGAGCTCGACCCAAGCCTGAACCTAAAATACAACAAATTCTACATCGGCCTTGAGAAGGATGGCCAACCATTCAATTTTGTGACTTTCAGTCCGAAGAAGAAATACCTCGTCTTCCGTCTCAAATTGCCACGTACCGACGAACTTGATGAGAAAATAGACGAAGCTGGTTTCGTTACGCTTCCGTACAATATCCACCACGATCTTTACCGTCTCCGAGTGACGAAGGGCGACATCCAGTCCAAATCCGAAATTCTCGAAGAATTATCGCGCCTTGCCTACGAACACAGGGCAAAGTAAAGGACCTATGTCACAGCACGCCTACCGTCTCGGCATCGATACCGGCGGAACGTTTACCGACTTTATTCTGGCCTCGGCCGGCGAGGGTATCCGGCTGTATAAGACGCCGTCCGCCCCGCACGACCCGCCCATCGCCGTGCGTGAAGGGCTTCAGCAAATTGTGGCCGACCTCGGCTGTAGCGTGGCGGACTTTCTGCGGGACTGCGACCTCGTCATTCTCGGCACGACCGTCGGGGTCAACGCCCTGATCGAACACAAGGGGGCCAAGACCGGCCTGTTTTGCACTGCCGGCCACGAAGACTCGCTCGAAATCCGTCTCGGCCATAAGGAAGACGGGCATCGCTATGACGCGGATTTCCCCCAGGCGACCATGCTGGTCTCGCGCGCGCTGCGCTTTCCGGTCGAAGAACGTGTGCTGAGTACGGGAGAGGTGCGTGTCCCGCTCAACGAAGCCGATGTCCGGCGCGGCATACGCCGTTTTCGGGAGGAGGGCGTCGAGGCGGTGGCCGTGTCTCTGGTCTGGTCGTTCCTGCACCCCGAACACGAGCGGCGTATCGCCGAACTGGTTCGGGCAGAAATGCCCGGGACCTATGTGACCCTGTCGGTCGATCTGCTGCCCCAGATCCGTGAGTACACCCGGACCAGCACGACCGTGATGAACGCCTATATCGGCCCCATCATACGGCGCTACGTCGAGCGCATGGAGGCGTTGCTGCACGACCTGGGCTACGCCAATCCGGTGCGTTATATGCAGAGCAACGGCGGCCTCACATCCGGACGATTCCTGGCCGACAAGGGTATCTACGCCCTGAACTCGGGGCCGGCCGCGGGGCCGAACGCCGGTCTGTTTTTTCACACTGGAGACCGGTCGCGCGACATCATTACGGTGGATATGGGCGGCACCAGCTTCGACATCAGCCTGAGCAAGGACGGCAAGACGAATATCGTAAAAGACTTTGATTTCCTGCGCTACCGGATCGGCATCCCCATGCTCCAGGTCGAGACCCTCGGGGCCGGTGGCGGCAGCATCGCCTTTGTGAACGGCATGGGGCTGTTGCAGGTTGGGCCGGAGAGCGCCGGCGCTCAGCCGGGACCGGCTGCCTACGGCCAGGGCGGACAACGCCCGACCGTGACCGACGCCCTGGTCGTGCTGGGCTATCTGAACCAGGAGGCGTTGCTCGGTGGCCGGCTGCGGATCGACGCCGAGGCGGCCCGGCGCGTGATTGCGGCTGGCGTTGCCGGTCCGCTCAAGCTGGATGTCGAACGCGCCGCCCAGGGGATTTTCACCCTGGTGAACTCCAACATGGTCAGCGGCATTCGGCGTGTGTCCATCGAACGCGGCTATGACCCACGCGACTTCATGATGGTCGTTGGCGGTGGGGCCGGCCCGGCCCATGCCGGTCGGCTGGCCAGCGAGCTCGGCATTCCGACCATCCTCATTCCCAAGGTGTCATCCGCCTTCTGTGCGTTCGGTGAAATCCTGGCCGACATGAAGCACAGCTATCTGTCGTCCAGCGCAGTCCGCCTGGACGCTATGGACTACGCCCACCTCAACGACACCTTTGCGTCCATGGAAATGCAGGGGAGGCACGATCTGGGCAGCGCCGGAGTCGCCGCGGACGCGATAACAATCTCCCGCTCGCTGGACATGCGTTACGTCGATCAGGTCCATGAGTGCCAAGTCGATATCCCGCTGGAAGACCTCTCGGCCAGCAATATCGACGCGATTGCCGAGGCGTTTCATACCCGCCACGAAGAACTGTTCACCTATTGTGAGCGGGACAATACGGTCGAGATCATGAACCTGGAGTCCACGGTCGTAGGCAAGGTTGCCCGGCCTCAATTGCCGCCACTCGCCAGTGGAACCCCTGATCCTGCCCACGCCCAGAGCGGTGAACGTTCGGCCTTCTTTGAAGAAAACAATGCCTTTGTGATGACACCGGTCTACGACGGAGCCAGATTGCTCGTGGGCAACGTGGTCGTCGGGCCGGCCATTATTGAGGAAATTACGACCTCAATCGTGGTCTTTCCCGGCTGGCAGGTGCGGTTGGATGATCCTGGGGTGTATGTGATGACGGTGCTGGAGGGGTGAGGTTGGCCAAGGCAAGCCCATGAAGCGGCGCGATTGCTTGCACTCAGCGGAGGCGAAGCTATATGAAAACCACTATTGATCTCCCTGAATTGACATTCCGGCAGGCCAAGACGCTTGCTGCTGACCGGGGTGTAACTCTGAAGCAATTCTTCACCGAAGCGCTTGAAGAAAAAGTCCGTCGCTGTGCTCAGGTAGCCTCTGAGCGCGAAAAGAGGGCTCCCTGGATGGCAGGGTTCGGCGAACTGTCCGATCTTTCAAGCGAGAACCGGCACATCCTGGCTGCGATTGAAGAGGAGTTTGAGACGCTGTCTCCTGAAGACCTGACATGATTCTCGACACGAACGCTTTGTCGGCATGGGCGGAAGGGCTCCCTGCGATTGAGCCTCACCTTCTGTCCGCCGACCGGCTGGTTGTTCCCAGTATCGTTCTTGGTGAATATCATTTTGGCATTCGCCAATCCCGCCACCGCCGTCGCTATGAAGTCTGGCTCTATCGCCGTCTTCCGCTGACCGAAATCGCCACCGTCACCCAAGCGACGGCCGAGGTCTATGCCGAGATCCGCCTGGAATTGAAACGATCAGGTAACCCCATCCCGTCTAATGACACTTGGGTGGCCACCCTCGCACGTCAGCATATTCTCCCGGTATTGAGTAACGATACCCATTTCGATGTTGTCGAAGGTATCAACCGGATTGCTTTCTGAAATACGGCCGCCTCGCTCCACTAAGGATGGGCTACTGCCCCAACATTCCGGCCCGGTCGAAAATCCCTAACTCCAATCGGACCTGCTCAATGCGCGCCTGGCGCTCGCGGCGTGCCTGTAATGCCTCGTTAATGGTGACCTCGTGGAAGCGGATGTGACAGCCGGGAGAAGCCTGCGCAATCAGATCGAGGTCGGCCGTGATGACCGTGCCAATGGTGGTATAGCCCCCGCCCGTCACCGCGTCGTTCAACAGGACGATGGCCTCCAGTCCGCCCGGAATCTGGATCGAACCGACCGGGTAGCCCAGATCGACGACGTTCGACGGGTCAGCACCGGCACCAAAGGGTTGCTCGCCGGCGTTGAACTCGAACGTCGGGCCTTTGAGACGATAGCCGATTCGGTCGGCTTCGGTCGATACCTCCCATTCCGCGGTCAGGAACTCGGCCAGGCTGTCTGGGGTCACGCGATGGCTGCACATGCCCATGACGACCCGTACGTCAAGCTCTTTTTGTGGGACCGGGATAAGCGCTGGATCGAACGTCCGGCCCGGCATTGTTTCGGGCGAGACACAAGGCTGCCCCAACGGGAGTTGATCGCCGCCCGCCAGTTTCCTGCCGTCCAGACCACCGAAGCGGCCCAGCGTATAGGTGGACCGGCTGCCGAGCCGCTCGGGCACGGAGATCCCGCCGGCCACGCACACATAGGCCCGCGCGCCGTGCCGGACTCCGCCCAGGCTGATGCTATCCCCAGGCTTGACTGCCAGCGCCTGCCACTGGCCGGCCGGCCGGTCGTTTATGCGAAAGTCAATGTCCGCGCCGGTGACGGCAAGCAGGGTGTCCGCGGTCGCCTCCAACCGAGGTCCGGCATAGGTGACTTCGAGCCCGGCCGCGGCCTCGTCGTTGCCGACTAGCAGGTTGCCGACCCGGAACGCGAAATTGTCCAGCGCGCCTGAAGGCGGCATGCCGATGTGGTACCAGTGCAAGCGGCCGAGATCCTGGATTGTGGTCAAGAGGCCGGGATCGATGATGCTAAGCATGCTAAGCATGGGCCGCTTCTTCCCGAAGACGTTTCAAGTAGCTCTCGGGAGCGCGAATATATTCGCCTGGACGAAAATCCTGTTCAATAATGCGGTAGCGATAGGTGCCGGCTTCGACCTGTGCGCGGATGTCGTTGTACTCATCCATATCAATCGGCCGGAATTGCCAGCGGTCCCCGGCATTGGCCAGAATATAGCGCCCTTGGAGGTCTGGCAGCCGCTCCTCCGGGTCATACACGGGCACCGCAGACATGCCGATCATCTGATACCCGCCCGGCCCCTGCACGGGGTAAATGCACAGAAACACGCCGGCATGGGCGACGGCGCGCTCAGGGGTGTCCGTGCGTGGGCGGATGTATTTGGGAGCCTGAATGGCTTGTTCAGGCGGGCACATGCGATAGCACCAGGCAGTGCCGGGCACGAAGCCGACCATGGAGATCCAGTACGGCCGGTCGCAGTAGGCGGTAATGAATTCCTCTTTTGAGGAATAGCCGTTCACCCGCATCAGGTATTCGAGGTTGGACACCGACGGGTCCTGATGCCGGTCGGCAAAGCGTTTGGCGCACTCCTGCGTCCAGGGATCGTCGAACAGTACCGGGATATCGACCAGCCGGGAGGTGAGCGTCTCCGCGGACTGAATCTCGCGTTCGAGGTCCTTGAGGGTTCGGATCAGGGCGTCGGGATGGGTCTCTTCGGGACGGAAATGGACCAGATAGGAGGCGTTGGCCGGGCAGACCTCAATGACGCCGGGGAGGTGCCGGCGCTCAATCTCGCGACAGATTGACTGTAGTTTGAAGTTAATGGCGAGGTCCATTGCCTCGCTGAAGACCACCAGCAGGTATTCATCGCCACCATAGTCATACCGCGTCTCTGACATCGCTCCACCTCGTTCTACGCAACCGCTACTCCCTACCAGAATCGCTGAGGAGCCCTACGAACGTTACGCTCTCACTCGCTGTCGCAAAGGAAGAATGTCCGCATTCTCCGTATGAATTGCGCTCCGAATTTCTATCCCTTCCCGTTGTAAGGCGACATGCAGCCCGTCAAGTACTTCAGGCGCGTTGACAACATCCCCGTGGACGCACACGCTTTCTCCCTCAACGTCTATGAGGCTCCCGTCGGTGGCGGTGGTTTTTCCGTCTATGGCAAATCGCAGAACGAGCTCGACGATTTCTTCCACATCTTCGGTGCCATACGAGCGCTTGACGGTAATGGCCCCAGTCCCATCGTAGTTCAGGCCCGGGTAGAACTCCTTCACAACCCGAAAACCCATTTTTTCCGCGGTAGAGACAAGGGGGAAATGGGGCAGGGCGGGCAGGTAGACTGTGAGGCCCGGATTGACGGCCTGAAAGCCGTCCAGGATGGCGCGGGCATTCTCCTCCGACTGTATTCCCCACGAAAAGAATGCGCCATGTGGTTTGGCGGCCTGAAGGGTGAGGCCGTGCATTTCGCAGAATGCCTTCAGTGCTCCGGCTTGATACACCACATAATCTGTTGCCTCTTGATGGGTGATATTCATGAGCCGTCGGCCAAAGCCCATCAAATCAGGAAATCCAGGGTGGGCGCCAACGGTCACGCCGTACGTTTTGGCCCATTCCACCGTGCGACTCATCCAGCTCGGGTCGCCGGCATGAAAGCCGCAGGCAATGTTGGCGTGGGAGATGCGCTTCATGACCTCTTCCGGTCGGCCCAGCACGAAGTTGCCAAACGACTCGCCCATATCACTATTGAGATCGATCCAATTTCTGCCCATTGTGTCCTCCGTTCTTCAGTCTTGAAAATGGGGCATCACTGCTGTGGCAAATAAGCGCATGGCCCGGACGGTCTTGGCGTGCTCCGCCCCCGGATAGTGCATCCAGCAAATGAGATAGTCCATGCCCAGCTCACGCTGATATTTTTCGATTTCCCGAATGCAATGATCCGGATCGCCGATAATAAACCGCTCGCGATGGGTTTCAAACGTGACCGTGTCGGGATTTTCCACAATCCGGCCGGCGTCGTCTCTGAGCGGGCGCACATTGGCCCATTTCCCGTACATGCCGCCATGGATGTACATAATGCCGGCCCGCGCTTCTTCTTCTGCCTGAGCGGTGGTTTCCGCCACATAGACTTCACGAATAACCGGCGTTGCGCTGGCCGTTTTGTGAAAACGGTCAAGTTGCTGATGGTAGAGCCGGTAGTGCTCTTTTAATTCGTTGATATGATGACGCGGAGACGCGACAAGAGCCGAGCCCCACTGAGCTGCGCGGCGTACACCGCCGGGAGTTGATGCCCCGATCCATATGGGAGGATGGGGTTTTTGGTGGGGCTTCGGCGTCACACTCAGATCTTTCACTGTGTAATATTGACCCGAGAACGAGAAGCTTTCGGTTGTCCAGCTCTTGATGAGAATTTCGAGTTCCTCTTCCATGCGTTTTTCGCGTCCGCGACGCTGCTCTTCGTAGCCGGCATATTCCTCAGGACGGTAGCCGGTGGCCACACCGAAGATCAAACGACCCTCTGCAATCGCGTCGAGCACGGCAACATCTTCTGCGGTCTGAACAGGTCTATGCAGAGGCAAGAGGTACATGCTCGTCCCGATGGTGAGCGTAGATGTCCGGGCCGCCATTGCCGCTGCCGTGACAAGGAGGGAAGGGCACATGCCGTCTTCCATAAAATGGTGCTCGACCAGCCAGGCTGAGTCAAAACCGATGTCCTCGGCAATGACAACCTGCTCAAGCATTTCCCGGTAGAGCTCGGTATGGGTCTTGTCGGAGCCTGGCGGGGACTGCATCGAGAATGGGCCAAGACCAAATCGCATGGTGTACACTCCTCCTGGAGAGGCTGAAAACGTGAGGAATTATCGCTCTCCGAAGATAGCCTGTCAATGTTAGATAGGCTGTCAACGTGAGATAGGCTGTCAATGTGAGATAGCCTGTCAACGTGAGCTGGCCGTTTGTCTGAGGCCATATCCCGAGTCCTGACCTGCTGGGTGGAACGTCTCGAACAAGGCTGAACAGGACAATGCCACCACTCAAGCAATAGCGCTACCCGCGCATAGACTTCCTGAACAACGGTTTTCTCCTGCTCGCTTTGCAAGGCTGCCGAGATGGTCTTCAACTCCCGGAAAAGGGTTGGCAGGTGGGTCGCGATTTCTTGCAGGATGACCTCTGTATGCCACACAAAAATACCCGCGTTCCAATAGTAGTCTCCGCTGTCTACATATTTTTGGGCGGTCGGATGATCCGGCTTTTCGACAAAGCGTGCGGTTGCTCGATCCAGTGGTCTGCCGGGAGCACGACCATGACTGCATCAGGGTCGCAGTGTTGAATATGGCACGCCGCCAAGCCAATAGCCGCCGCAGTATTCCTGCCTTGCGGTTCGGTAAGAATATGACTTGTGTGGCCAATCTCGTTGAGCTGAGACTGGACGGAAAAAGAGTGCTCTTGGCCGGTGACGACCCACAAGCGCTCTGGTCCCGCCTCCACCGGCAAAAATAACGGTATGCACACTCATAACGGGGACGTTCTTTCTTCGCCCTTCAACGTTCTCTGAATGCTAGCGTTCTCTCTCCCGAAAGCAAAGCCGGAGTTTCGAGCAGGGGAGGGCTTGCCTAGTTTTGATGAAACGCTGCAATAGCCCGCACCACCTCTTCTTGCATAGCCGGTGTGAGCTCCGGATAGATGGGCAGGGCCAGACTGTGAGCCGCCGCGTACTCGCTGTGCGGGAATGCGCCACGCCGATAGTGCAAAGATGTAAAACAGGGCTGGAGATGCATGGGAGTTGGATAGTAAATTGCCGCGCCGATACCGTGGTGTTGGAGCGTTGCCAACAGGGCATCCCGGCGTGTGCTTTGGAGAACAAACTGATGATAGATATGCCGCCGGTGCGAAGCCTCGACCGGCAGGGTAATCTCCCCGAGCCCGTGGGAGGCAAAAAGCCGGCGATACGTGTCGGCATTGCACTGCCGGGCCTCGGTCCAGGCATCCAGATACTGTAGTTTGACGCGCAGCACCACGGCTTGGAGGGCGTCCAGGCGAAAATTCCCGCCCACAATGGCATGCTCATATTTGGCCTGGGCCTGGGCACCATGACTCCGCAGCTGTCTGACTCGTTGCGCGAGGTCTGCGTCATTGGTGGTCACCATCCCGCCATCACCATATCCGCCTAAATTTTTAGAAGGAAAAAAACTCAAACAGCCACAATGTCCCAGCGCGCCGGCGCGCTGGCCTTTGTATTCTGCGCCCACTGCCTGAGCGGCGTCTTCGATGAGAAAAAGATTCCGGCGCGCGGCAATCTCAAGAATCGGGTCCATGTCCGCCATCTGGCCGAACAGATGAACCGGGATAATGGCGCGGGTCCGCGGGGTGATGACGGCTTCGATCCGGGCCGGGTCCAGAGTATAGGTCAGCGGGTCGATATCAACAAAGACCGGCCGTGCTCCGAGGCGGGCAATACTCCCGACTGAGGCAAAAAAGGTATACGGCGAGGTGATGACCTCATCGTCCGGCTGAATATCGATAGCCATAAGGGCGGCCAGCAGGGCATCCGTACCGGACGATACCCCGATAGCATACCGACACTGAGAGTAGGCCGCGATCTCGTGTTCCAAGGCCTCAACTTCCGGTCCCAAAATGAATTGCTGAGAATCCAGGACGCGCTCAAGAGCAGCCCGGATTTCCTGCCGGATTGTGGCGTATTGGGCTTTGAGATCGAGCAGGGGGACAGCCATACAACAGTCTTCTCTCCGCTCAGTATTGGTTCCCTTGGGAACGGTCAAGAGAGGAAGGCGTGAGCCGTAAATCTGAAACCTGTTTTGCGTGCGGTGAAGAGGAATGATAATCTGAATTATCAGAGACGTTTGAGTGTAAGGAATTATCGTATGCCGTGTTTTTGGAAGCGCTCTCGAATCATAACTGTTGCTGTCGCCGGACTGCTTGGGCTGGGAGGAGGATTCTCCGGGTGTACGCAGGAATCACAGAACCGGCTGAGTCGTTCCATTCAAAACTGGACGGGAACCAACGGCGTCCTGGACATCTATGCCGGAGAAAAGCTGGTGCTGCGTTTTATTGAGATCGATAAGCTCAGCACCGCGTCAGCAACCGGGGACGGAAGTGCAGCCAGACCCTACCGCTTTGGATATGGCTACGTGGACAGGAACCTGAATTTCCGGGTCGATGAAGGCGAGAAGAAAGTCTATTTCGAGTTTAGTGATTACTCAACCAGCTATATTTTTTACGAGAACTACACCGAGTAGCAAAGGGCGTAGGAGTGCCGGAACTTTTTGATTTCATCCCGCCCGAGTGGCGCCTGGGTTGGGAATTTCGCTGGCGAGATGTGATTGACATCGCCTGTATGACGTTCTTCGTGTACCAGGCATATATCCGCTTTCGTGGGACGCAGGCCGCACGGATAGGGGCAGGCTTGGCCGTGCTGGGCACATTCTACTTCCTGGCAAGCCAAGCCGGGCTCTTTTTAACCACCTGGGTGCTGGGCGGTATTTGGGCCGCGGTCTTTGTTCTGGTCGTCGTCGTGTTCCAGGCTGAAATTCGTCAGATTCTTGAGCGGGTCACCCCTGTCCTCTTAACCTCAAATGTTTTTCGTCGGATCTCTGCTGAGACCCGGGTTGCTGATTTCCTGGTCACCATAGCGGACACGTGTTTTACCCTGGCGAAAAAGCGCTGTGGCGCAATTCTCGTTCTTGAGCGGAACGACTCGGTAGAACCCTTATTGCGTAGCCAGGGAGTCCTGATTGATGCCAAAGTCAGCGCTTTACTCCTTGACAATCTGTTTACGCCCTCCAGCCCGCTGCACGACGGTGCGGTCTATCTTCGGGCCGGGCGGGTCTGTCGGGCTGGCTGCATTTTGCCACTCTCAGAATCACGCTCGCTGCCCTATACGTATGGAACTCGTCATCGGGCCGCCCTAGGAATTACTGAGCGTTCTGACGCGCTGGCCATGGTTGTTTCGGAAGAGCAAGGCGCCGTCTCCGTTGTCGATCATGGCGGTATGGTGACGCTGCCAGGATCGTCCGAGCTGCTGGAATGGCTGAATTCGCGTCTTTCCGGGGCCGCAGGAAAAAGGCGCGCCCAAGGGGGGTGGCGCGACATCCTGGTGGCCAATATGCGTGCCAAGATTGGTGCGCTGGCAACAGTCTGCATCCTGTGGCTGATTCTGGTCGGCCCGCAAAACACCGAAGTCGGATTCGCCGTTCCCGTGGTCTATTACAATATCCCAGGGGATTTGGACATGATTGGCAAGAATACCCAGGAAGTCTACCTGCGGGTGCGCGGCTCGCGAGAACTGCTGACCTTGCTTGACCCGCGAGGTCTTCGGGCACAAGTCGATCTTTCAAATGCAAGCGCCGGGCGGAGTCGCCTCCCCCTGACTGAGCACGATGTGAACGTCCCGCTCGGCCTCCAAGTCGCCGGTATGGACCCATCGAGCGTGAGCGTTCGTCTCAAGGAACGTCCGTCTCCACCGAAAGAATCAGAGCAAAACGGCACCGCGCGACAGACGTCGTAAGGCCCTCTCTTACGTCGCCTGCTCCACCGCCGCCTGTAACAACTCCCACACCCGCGCCACGTGTTCATGCGTGGTGGCCTGGTTGCCGATGGCAACGCGGATGGCGTACCGGTCGTTCAGCTTGGTGTGCGACAGGTACGCCTGCCCGCTGGCGTTCACCGCGTCGATGAGGCTGGCATTATGCTCATCCGGGTTGCGGTCGCCGGCCGGCAGGTGACGGAAACAGACGGTGGAGAACGGGACCGGCGCCAGCCGCTCCCAGTCCGGGGCTGCGTCGATTTGCTCGGCCAGCCAGCGGGCTTCCCGCATATGGCCGCCGATGATCGCGGCCAGCCCCGCACGCCCGTACGCGCGGATGACCATCCACAGTTTGAGCGCACGAAAGCGCCGACCCAGAGACAGGCCGTAGTCCATCAGATTGACCACATCCTGCTCGTCGGTCCTGAGATACTCGGCCACCAGCGAAAAGGCGCGTTTGAGATCGTCGGGCCGGCGTGTATAGAGCAGACTGCAATCTATCGGGGTCAGCAGCCACTTATGCGGGTTGGTGACAAACGAGTCGGCGCGCTCACAGCCGGCCAGTACGCTTCGATGGGAGGGGACCAGGGCCGCGGCTCCACCATAGGCGGCATCAACGTGCAGCCATACATTGTACCGCTCGCAAATATCCGCAAGGGCAGGAACCGGATCAATGCTTGTTGACGAGGTCGTGCCGACCGTTGCCACAACGGCGAGGGGTTTGACCCCAGCCGCCAGGTCGCTCTTGATGGCCTGCTCCAGGAGGTCCGGTCGCATCCGAAACTCGGCGTCCGTCTCAACATGCCTGGTCCAACGTCGCCCGATTCCGAGGGCAATAGCCGCTTTATCAATCGAACTGTGGGCCTGGGTTGAGGTGTAAATCGCCAGCGGTGGCAAGTCGTCTCGACCCGCCATGCCGTGCTCGCGAATATCCAGGCCGGCCGCTTCCCGCGCCGCGGCCAGCGCATATAAAGAGGAGGCCGAGGCCGTATCTGTAATTTCTCCGAACCAGTCGGTGGGCAGGCCGAGCATCTCGGCGACCCAGCGCAGCGTGCGCTGCTCCAGTTCGGTTGCCGCGGGCGAGGTGCGCCACAACATGGCATTGACGTTGAGCGCGGCCGAAATCAGTTCGCCTATAATGCCGGGTCCCGACCCACTGATCCCGAAATAGGCAAAGAAGGCCGGATGATTCCAGTGTGTAATGCCAGGAAGAATGAGACGGTCAACGTCTTTGAGAATCACCTCCAGCGACTCGCCGTGTTCGGGCGGGCTCTCGGGCAGACTTGCTGCGATATCGCCCGGTGAGACAGTCGCCAGGACTGGCCGGTCGCCAACATGTTGCAAATAGGACGCGACCCATGCCGCCGCTTCAGAGAGCGCGTGTTGGAGCTCTTGCGGACTTGGGCCTATCTGTCGAGTCATGCTGAAGACCGTAGCACAAAAGAAAAATAGACTGGAACGGTGTGACGCCGCTCCACCCTGGGCGTGCGGGTATTTTGTCCGCATTTTGTCCGCCTCCTGCCCGCCTCAGTTGGGGCGGACGGCGGGAGAATGCCGGTGGCTGGCATAGATTTTTCAATGACGCTAGAGTGAGGTGGAGAGAGCGAGGCGTCCTATGAGTACGGCCCTGAGCACCGGACGGATCGAGTTTGCGACCCAGCCTGAGCACTATCGGCACTGGACCGTGTCGATTGACGGGCGGGTCGCCACCCTGGCGATGGATGTGCAGGAAGATGCGCCCCTGGTTCCGGGCTATGAGCTCAAACTCAATTCGTATGACCTGGGCGTGGACATTGAACTCTACGATGCAGTTCAGCGCTTGCGCTTTGAGCATCCCGAAGTCGCCGCGGTGGTGCTCCGTTCGGCCAAGCCCCAGGTCTTTTGTGCCGGGGCAAACATTCGCATGCTGGCCCAGTCTTCACACGCGCATAAGGTCAACTTTTGCAAATTCACGAACGAGACCCGCAACAGCATTGAAGACGCCAGCGCCTACTCCGGGCAGACATATATATGCGCCATTAATGGAGCTGCCTCAGGTGGTGGCTATGAACTGGCCCTGGCTTGTGAGCATATTATTCTCATTGACGATGGCGCAAGCGCGGTGGCCCTGCCCGAGTTGCCGTTGTTAGCGGTTTTGCCCGGAACCGGCGGCCTGACGCGTCTTGTTGACAAACGGCACGTGCGGCGTGATCACGCTGATTTCTTTTGTACAACGTCTGAGGGCTTGCGTGGAAAACGGGCCCGCGAGTGGAATCTGGTTGACGAACTCGCTCCGCGCTCGAGTTTTGATGAAACGGTGCAAACGCGGGCTTTGACTTTTGCCGCCCAATCGGACCGTCCTGCTGACGCGGTCGGAATCTCCCTGACTCCCCTGGCCCGCTCTATTGAAGACACGACCATTGCCTACGAGCATGTGACGATCGAGCTGGACCGAGCGCTGCGGACCGCCTCGTTCACGATCCACGCGCCGAGCGGCGACCTGCCGCTCACACTGGAAGCCGTCCATACTGCCGGGGCGCGCTTCTGGCCCCTGGCGCTCGCGCGTGAGTTTGACGACGCCATGCTGCACTTACGGCTGAATGAAGAAGAGATCGGGACGTGGGTTTTTCGCACAAGCGGAGAGGCCGCTTTGGTCGAAGCCGCTGACCGCCTCCTGTCCGAGCACGCGGATGACTGGCTGATACGCGAGATTACCTTATATCTCAAACGGACCTTCCAACGTCTGGATGTAAGCGCGCGGAGCCTGATTGCTCTGATTGAGCCGGGCAGTTGTTTCGTCGGAACTCTGCTCGAACTGGCGTTGGCCGCTGACCGGTCGTATATGCTGGACGGTACGTCTGAGGGAAGTGGGCTGCCTCCGGCGGCTCTCCGTTTGACGCCCATGAACTTTGGGCCGCTACCCATGAATAACGCGCTCACCCGCCTGACCGGCCGCTTCCCGGCTCAGCCGGATCATATTGCAGAGTTGGCGGCGTATTGTGAGCGGGATATCGACGCCGAGACGGCTGACGCACTTGGGCTCGTCACTTTTACCCCGGATGATATCGACTGGGAGGACGAAGTCAGACTGGCCCTGGAAGAACGCGCCAGTTTCTCGCCCGACGCCCTCACCGGGATGGAGGCCAGCCTGCGCTTTGCCGGCCAGGAAACCCTCCAAACCAAGATATTCGGGCGTCTGAGCGCCTGGCAAAACTGGATATTTCAGCGCCCGAATGCCGTCGGCGAAGACGGGGCCTTGACGCTGTATGGCACGGGCAAACAGAGCCGTTTTCGGAAACAGAGGGTGTAGCCATGGCGATTGATTATACTGAGCGCATTCCGAACAATGTTGCCCTAGCCGACAACCGCCGACTCCAACGCGCTCTGGAGTCGTGGCAACCGAATTATTTACGCTGGTGGGATGAGTGTGGTCCTGAAGGCACGCAGGCGTTTGACGTCTACCTGCGAACGGCTGTCAGTGTCGAGTCCGACGGCTGGGCACATTTTGACTATGTGAAAATGTCGGACTACCGCTGGGGTATTTTCTTGGCCAATCCGCACGCAGAGCGGCGTATTGCCTTTGGTGACCATATGGGAGAGCCGGCCTGGCAGGAAGTACCAGGCGAATATCGCAGCTTATTACGCCGCCTGATCGTCACCCAAGGTGATACCGAACCTGCCTCCGTCGAACAACAGCGCCATCTGGGCCACACCTGCCCATCACTGTATGACCTGCGCAACCTGTTTCAGATCAATGTTGAAGAGGGCCGCCATCTGTGGGCCATGGTGTACGTGCTGCACGCCTATTTTGGCCGCGATGGCCGTGAAGAAGCCGAGCTGATGCTGGAGCGCCATTCCGGTGATGTGGATAAACCGCGTATCCTGGGTGCATTCAATGAAGAGACGCCGCACTGGCTGTCCTATTTTATGTTTACCTTTTTCACCGACCGCGACGGGAAATATCAGCTCGCCTCGCTGGCCGAATCCAGCTTCGATCCTTTAGCCCGCACCTGCCAGTTCATGCTCACGGAAGAAGCGCATCACATGTTTGTAGGTGAAACCGGTGTGATGCGGATTATCCAACGCACCTGCGCAGTCATGAACGAACTCCGGACCGATGACCCTGCGCGTATCCGGGCGGCAGGGGCCATAGACCTGCCGACCTTGCAGCGCTTCATCAATTTTCATTACAGCGTCTCGCTCGACCTGTTTGGCCAAGAACGTTCGACCAACGCCGCGGACTACTTTACGACCGGTCTCAAAGGCCGCTATCGCGAAACCCGTATCAATGACGACCATCGTCTCACGGATCTGACCTGGCCGGTCTGTCGCCCCCAAGATGGTATTATTGGGTATGAAGAAGCTCCGGCTTTACTCGCCATTAACGAACGCTTACGAGACGATTATATTGCCGATACGCAGCGTGGTCTGGACCGCTGGAACAAGGTGATTGAACAGCGGGGTATTGAGAGCCCGCTCCGCCTGCCACATCGTGGCTTCCACCGGCAGATTGGCGCTTTTTCTGATGTCCATATCTCTCCTCAAGGAGATATGGTTACGGCTGAAGAGTGGCAGCGTCAGCTTTCCTCCTGGCTGCCGACCGAGGAGGATCATGCCTTTGTGGTCTCGCTCATGCAGCCGGTCACCGAACCGGGTGCAATGGCGAGCTGGATCGCCCCGCCGGCCCGTGGGATAAACAGTCAGCCCCTCGACTTTCCGTATGTGCACCATGCGGAAAACGCATAGGTCAAGACAGCACTCAACAAGACGGCGTTCAACGAGACATGGTTCAAGAGGGGAGCAGGCATGCAGGCCAATACAGTGACCATTGATACTGTTGACTCTATTGATTCTGCGGGTTCATCAGCGTCCATTCGGTTTGCTCCACGTTTCAATGTTGCCGTGGCGTTTATCGACCGGCATCTGGAAGAAGGACGGGCGCATAAGGCCGCCATCCGCACGGTCCACGGCGATGTAACCTATGGGCAGCTTGCTGAGAACGTCAATCGGTGTGGCAATGCTCTACGCTCGATGGGAGTCGAGAGCGGCAACCGGCTGTTCATGATCGTCAAAGATTGCCCTGAGTTTTTCTTTCTCTTTTGGGGCGCTATTAAGGCCGGGATTGTGCCCGTACCGGTCAACACGCTGCTCCGGGCGGCCGATTATCAATACATGATAGACGACTCCGATTGTGCGCTTGTGGTCTATTCTTCGGAGTATGCGCAGAGCGTAGAATCCGCCCTTGCCGAGGCCGAACGCAAACCTCAGTCCTTATGCGTCGCCGGGGAAGGGCGCATGGCAGGGGGAGGCTCCAGCCTGGCAGCTCGTATGCAGGCCGTGTCTGCTGAGTTGGAACCCGCACCGGCTACGGCCGAAGACGACTGCTTTTGGCTGTATTCCTCAGGCTCGACCGGCCGGCCCAAAGGTGCGGTCCACCGCCAGCGAGACATGGTGGTCACCTGTGTCCGGTACGCCCGGAGTGTCCTGGGTATGACCGAAGATGATGTGTGTTTCTCCGCGGCCAAGCTGTTCTTTGCCTATGGTCTTGGGAACGCCATGACGTTTCCGCTCTGGTGCGGAGCCAGCGCAGTATTAAGCGATCAGCGTCCCTCGCCGGATATGACGTTTGCACTGATTGAACGTTTTCAGCCCACGCTCTATTTCGGGGTGCCGACTTTGTACGCGGCTCAATTGCTCGCCCTGGAGCAAAAAGAAGAACAAAAACAAAAACCGCGCGAGTTCCCGTCCTTACGCGCCTGTGTCTCGGCCGGCGAGGCTCTTCCGGCTGAGGTGTTCCGTCGCTGGAAAGAGTACACCGGCCTGACGATTCTGGATGGAATCGGCTCGACCGAACTGCTGCATATTTTCATTTCCAACCGCCCGGATGATTACAAGCCGGGCACCAGTGGCCGCCCGGTTCCCGGCTACGAGGCCAAGATTGTGGATGAAAGCGGGAAGCCTGTCGCTGTCGGCGATATGGGCCGCCTCCTGATTCGGGGCCAATCCGGGGCCGCCTATTACTGGAACAACCCCGAGAAGACCGCACAAACCATGCTGGGAGACTGGAACAACCCCGAGAAGACCGCACAAACCATGCTGGGAGACTGGATCAACACCGGAGATACCTATGTCCAAGACGAAGATGGGTATTTTGCCTACTGCGGACGGGCGGATGACATGCTCAAGGTCTCGGGCCAGTGGGTCTCGCCGGCCGAAGTCGAGAGCATCCTGTTTCAACACCCGGCCGTGCTGGAGGCCGCTATTGTCGGCTGGGAAGACGACAATAGCCTGACCAAACCCAAAGCCTTTGTGGTGCTCAAAGAAGGCCGACCCGCCTCAGAAGACTTGGCCCAAGAACTGAGCGCTTTTGTTAAAGACCGCACTCTGCCGCATAAATACCCACGCTGGGTCGAATTCGTATCCGAGCTGCCTAAGACTGCGACCGGAAAAATTCAGCGCTATAAGCTGCGCACGCCTTCCTTTGGATTCCCGTTTTCACGGGAATGACAGACCGTATTGCGTCATATCTGCTAGGTATCCAGCCCCAAAAGGGGCTGGTCTTAGCCCGCTGCTTCGGTAAATTAAACGCCACGTGGATGTATAATCTGCGAGATGAAAAGCCTATGCGATGTCTCCACTGTGACACTGACAATCCGGACGGCGCAAAGTTTTGTATTGAATGCGGAACTGCGCTCCGGAACCGCTGTCCTTCCTGCGGCTTTGATAATGTCGCCAGAGCCAAATTCTGCATGGAGTGCGGTACGTCGCTGACTCCTCCCCAACCCCTAATCCCCAACCCTCAACCCCCAGCCCCCAACACCTATACGCCGCCACATCTGGCCGAGCGTATCCGCGCCGAGCAGGCCGCGCTCGAAGCACGTGGAGCGGTGGATGGCGAGCGCAAAACCATTACCGCGCTGTTTGCCGATATCAAAGGCTCGATGGACCTCATTGAGGACCTCGACCCCGAAGAAGCCCGCGCCATCGTTGACCCGGCCCTGCACCTCATGATGGCTGCGGTGCATCGCTACGAAGGCTATGTGGCCCAGTCCATGGGCGATGGCATTTTTGCACTCTTTGGTGCGCCTATCGCCCATGAAGACCATGCGCAGCGTGCCTTGTTTGCCGCGTTACGCATGCAGGAAGAGGGGAAAGCCTATGCCGAACGCCTCCGTCATGACAAAGGGATCAATCTTCAGATGCGGGTGGGCGTCAACACGGGCGAGGTCGTCGTGCGCTCGATTCGCAAAGACGACCTGCACACTGACTATGTTCCGGTTGGTCATTCGACCAGTTTAGCCGCCCGCATGGAAGGGCTGGCAACGCCGGGCTCTACCGTCGCCAGTGCGTATACCCACCAGCTTACTGAGGGCTATTTCGAGTTCAAGGATTTGGGTGCGGCGAAGATCAAAGGCGTGACTGAACCCTTGCAGATTTACGAAGTCCTCGGGGTTGGCGCGCTGCGCACCCGTCTCCAGGTGTCAGCCGCGCGTGGCCTGTCTCGCTTTGTTGGTCGGAAGAAAGAACTTGACCATCTCAAACAGGTCCGCGCACAAGCGATAAACGGACAGGGCCAGATGGTCGGGGTGATGGGCGAGCCGGGAGTTGGCAAGTCCCGGCTGTTTCACGAATTCAAAGTGCTGTCTGAGAAGCACTGTCTTGTCCTCGAAACATTTTGTGCCGCCCATGGCAGCGGCTATGCGTATCTGCCCTTGATTGAGTTGCTGAGGAATTATTTCCATATTCGCCCCCAGGATGATGAACGCACGCTGCATGAAAAAGTCGCCGGACGCGTGGTTGCGCTTGAGCGTGCACTCGAAGACGGATTGCCCTATCTGCTCACCCTCTTAGGCCATTCGGAATTCACCGCGGCGCTACAGCAGATGGACCCCCACATCCGCCAACAACGCTCCTTTGACACCATCAAACAGCTCCTGGTGCGTGAAAGCCTCAGCCAGCCGGTCGTGCTGATTTTTGAGGACCTGCAATGGCTGGACGAGGGCACGCAGGCCTTTCTGGATGACCTGAGTGAGAGCCTGGCCACCGCGCAAATGGTCCTGTTGACGAACTATCGCCCGGAGTATCGGCATGCGTGGGGCAGCAAGACCTATTACAGCCAGCTCCGACTCGATGCGCTGGGTATGGAAGAGGCCAAAGAACTCTTGGCCGTGCTCCTGGACGAAGCAAACTGGACTGTCACCGCCGCTTCGCTGGAGCCACTCAAACAGCTCATATTGGAGAAAACAGAGGGGACGCCATTTTTTATGGAAGAAATGGTTCGGGCGCTGTTTGACCAAGGTGTCCTGGTCCAAGGGATGGGCGGTATTGCCCTCACCAAGTCGCTTGATGAGATCCATATCCCGGCGACCGTCCAGGGAGTTCTGGCCGGTCGCATCGACCAATTAGGCGCAGCAGAAAAAGAGCTGCTCCAGACCGCGGCAGTGATTGGCCGGGAGTTCTCGCTCAGCCTGCTGACCCAGGTCGCCCACGCGGCTGAGGAGATACTCGTGCCCCTGCTCTCCCGTTTGCAAACGGCCGAGTTTATCTATGAGCAACCCGCCTTTCCCGAAGTCGAGTATACCTTTAAGCACGCGCTCACCCAGGATGTTGCCTATGGCTCGCTGGTATCCGAACGCCGCCGGGAAGTGCACGCCCGGACGGCCCAGGCCATTGAATCCCTGTTTCACGAGCAACTGACTGACCGCCGCCTCAGAGAACTCGCCTATCATTCGGTCCACAGCGGTAATGCGGAAAAAGCCGTCGAGTACTATCAACGCGCCGGAGAGATGGCGCTGAAGCACTCGGCGTATACGGAGGCGATTCGTGATCTCAACCATGCGCTGGACTTGCTCCCGACGCTGTCCCACACCCCGGACCGTCCGCAGCAAGAGCTGACCCTGCTCATCTCACTCGGCTCGTGCCTGATGGCAACCAAGGGCTATGCCGCGCCCGAAGTGGAGATCGTGTACACCCGCGCCCGCGAATTGTCGCGCACGATTGGGGACCTGCCGCAGAAGTTTCCCGTGCTTTTTGGTTTATGGCGTTTTTATCTTGTGCGTGGGGAGTATGCCGCCGCCGGGGAAGTGATTGAAAAGCTCCAACGCCTGTCCGAGTGTATGCCCGGCTCCCAGCAATTTCTGCCGGCCCAGCAGGCGCTGGGATTGACGGCCTTCCGGTTAGGCGAGTTTGCTGACGCCAGGGTGCATCTGGAACGTGCCGTGGCCATGTATGATCCGGGTGTCCATGGCCCTGAGAATGCGCAGGGAGTGATAGGCCAAGACCCTGGTGTGGCCAGTCTGGCCTTTCTGGCCTGGATGCTGTGGCACCTCGGCTATCCCGCTCAGGCCCTCCAACGCAGCCAGGAAGCCATCGCGCTCGCACGCGAGATTTCCCATCCGTATAGTTTGGTCTTTGCCTTGCATTTTGGAACGGCGGTCCATCGCTTTCGAGGTGAAGGGGCGATAGCCCAAACCCAGGCAGAAGGCGTTGTCGCGTTGGCGAGTGAGCAGGGATTTCCGTACTTCCAGGCCGCCGGGACCTATTTGCGCGGTTGGGCAATCGCAGAACAGGGGCAGGTAGAAGCGGGCATTGCCGACATGCTGAAGGGCCGGCGCATATGGCAGGAGTCCGGTATTCGGCAGCTTGGCCAAGTGTCGCTGCTTTTGGCCGAAGCCTATCGCAAAGTCGATCGAGTCAAGGACGGCCTCGCCGTGTTGGCCGAAGCCGAAGCCGAGATGGACAAAAGTCACGAAAAATGGTGGCAGGCTGAATTGCTGCGCACGCGCGGGGAATTATTACTCGCTTCCCAAGACGGCGAAAACAGCCCGGAAGTCACAGCCTGTTTTCAGCGCGCTATCCGGACCGCCCACAGTCAGCAGGCCAAGTCCCTGGAACTCCGTACCTCGATTCGCCTGGCCACATTGTGGCAAGAGCACGGCAAGCCGGACGACGCATACCAACTCCTCTCGAATATCTATGGTTGGTTTACCGAGGGATTCGATACGCCGGACCTGTGGGCCGCGAAGGAATTGCTGGATGAGCTGGCGCCCGTTCCTGCGTAGGGCAGGGGTTAGGGGGCAGGGGTTAGGACACTTTGTCACAAGCATTGTAAACGTCTGTCTGACTTCCTATACTCGGCCTACTTTTCCTAAAAAGGAATCAACCGTCGGAGGGACGGTATCTCTCTCGGGGAGGTTTTTTATGAGCAGTAATGGCGATACGAACGGGGCGAGCATACGCGCCCGGTTGCATCATCCGGTGATAGATGCAGACGGACATTGGCTGGAGTTTGGGCCAACGGTGCGTGAACAGTTGCAAAAAATCGGCGGCGCCAAGGCAGTCGAAGGTTTCTCCGTGTTCACCAAACTTGTCCAAGAGCACTTAAGCATGTCAGTGGCTGAACGGCGTCACCAGCGTGCTGCGCAGCAGGCCTTTTGGGGGATTCCAACCAGGAATACGCGTGACCGGGCAACGGCCATGATGCCGCAGTTGCTGTATGAACGCCTGGATGAGTTCGGCATAGACTTTACTGTTCTCTATCCTACGGCTGGGCTGGGATTGACCCGCGGTAGTGATACCGAACTCCGCAAGGCGTCCTGCCGGGCGTTTAATATTTTTAGCGCAGACTATTTTCGGGCTTATGCCGATCGCATGACCCCTACGGCAGTTATTCCGATGCATACGCCCGACGAGGCCCTGGAAGAAATCGACTATGTGACCTCGCAGCTCGGCATGAAGGTTGTCATGCTGGGCAGCATGATCAAACGGCCCATCCCTGCTGCGGTTGAACAGTATCCGGGGGCGGAAGAGCTGCTGACGTGGCGTGACGTGCTTGGCCTGGACAGCGAATACGACTACGACCCGGTCTGGGAGACCTGTGTTGAACGTGGCCTGTCGCCGACGTTTCATACCGGCTCGCGTGGCTATGCGCTACGGATTTCGCCCTCTAATTTTGTGTACAACCACATTGGCCATTTTGCCGCGGCGAACGAAGCCGTGTGTAAAGCGCTCTTTCTCGGTGGCGTCACCCGGCGTTTCCCCACGCTCAAATTCGCCTTTTTGGAGGGTGGAGTCGGCTGGGCGTGTCAGTTGTACGCCGACCTGATTGAACATTGGGAGAAGCGGAATATCGAGGCGCTGGCAGAGGTTGATCCAGCTCATCTCGACCAGCAACTGCTGGGCGAATTGGTGCGGCAATACGGCAACGCAGACATGGCCGAGGCGTTCAAGCAGCGCGAAGCGGCCTTGGACACCGTCCTGAGTTCACAAGGCGCGACTGCCATTGGCGGTATTGATAATCTGGACGATTTTTCGGCCTGCGAGATCACGCAGGCGTCGGACATTCATGACTTGTTTGTCAAAAATTTCTATTTTGGCTGTGAGTCGGATGACAAGATGAACGCCTGGGCCTTCAATCGACAGTGCAATCCGTTTGGGGCGCAGCTCAATGCGCTCTTCGGTTCGGACATTGGCCATTTTGACGTTGCGAATATGAACCAGGTGGTGCCTGAAGCGTATGAGCTGGTTGAAAAAGGTCTGGTCAGTGACGCTGGTTTTCGTGACTTTATGTGCACCAATCCAGTCCGTTTTTGGGGTGAGGCCAACCCGGACTTTTTCAAAGGAACGGCGGTCGAAGAGACCGCTAGCGCGATTCTGTCGGAGGGGACAGTCGAAACGAGGCCGAACGGTCACGCGACGAGTCAGTTGTCGAAGTAGGGGCGGTGCGCACACTGCCCCTAGGCCATTAAGCGGGCGATATCTTCATCCAAACCGTTGCGTATCTGCTCTGCGAGCGCGTCCCGGGCGCGTCCCTTGGTGCGGCCGTAGGACGGCAGGTCGAGTGCCGCGAGGTGACGGGCTTCGCTGAGCGCTTCGTCCAAAAGGGTTTTGGCGGCGCACACCCGGTCCAAGAAGCCGACATCGACTGCCTCGGTTGGACTGTATAAGCGGGCTTGGATAACCGCATTGGTAAAGTGACGTTTGGACAACCGTTCACGCGCGAACATCAGACCAAACTCAGGTAGCGTCATACCAATAGCGACTTCATTGAGTCCGATCTTGAAGTCGCCCTGGGTGCCCAAACGGGTATCGCAGGCGAGAAGCATAAAGCCGCCGGCGGCAATTGCGTGGCCGGTGCTGGCGGCCACAACCGGTTGAGGATGGGTGAAAATCTTGAGCAGCATTCTGGCACCGGCAGTCACGAGTGTGTATCCGGCCTGCGGACCGGACTGAAGAACCGACAGGTCAAACCCCGCGGAAAAACGACCGGGCCGTCCGGTCAGGACCACCGCCTTGGCTTCCTGCGCAGCTTGATCCAAAGCGTTATTCACGCCGTCAATCAGTGCATGGTTGACCGCGTTGGCCTTGCCGTCGTCAAGACGAAGAATGGCGATAACATCGTTCAGTTCATAGTGCACAGGATTGTCTGACATGGATTTTCTCCTTCGCAAATTTAGTGTCCCTTATCCTGTAGCGTCTCTGCTGTATAGGTAAACCGGACGCGGGTCTCTTGGGCCGTCCGGACTGAGATCGGCCGTGTCTGTTCTCCAAGCCGCTCGTGCCAGAGGCGCAAGCGATACGCTCCCGGAGGGATGTGGCTGATGCCGAACCGACCGGCGGCATTCGTTACTGCGGTATAGGGATGGTCGGTGACAATGATATGCGCGCGCATCCAGGTATGCAGTACATCACAATCGATGAGAACATGACCCGGTTGCGTAAAACGATAGGCTTTCTCCGACCAGTATGGCAGGCCCAGATTAAACACGGTCTCGTAGCCATTTTGACGGGCATGGACATTATGCAGGATGAAGTCGCTGTTCCGAAGTTCGAGCATTTGCCCGACGGTTATGGTTTGTACGCGCGGGACAAAGGCACAGCTTTTGTTATCCAGCAGTGCGGGAAGGGCGGGGCTGCCTTTGACGGCGTGGACGCCTTCAAGAACGACAACGACATTCTTGAGTCCGCGCTGAGCATCGATCAGCAGACTCTCGTCAGGTATGCTTTCTCCGCAGACTTCCTTGTTTTTGTGAACGGGCAGGGTGACCGGTGGTGGCGCTTGACCGTCGAATACGACCTGTCCGCTTATGCTGCTGCCATGCTCTACTGTGATTTCCCGGTAGGCATGGGTAGGTGGGACGAGGGTAAATAATATGAGTTGGCTGGCGTACCAGCATACTGATTTGTAAGGCGTCACGCTTTATACATGACGGCTTTCGTGAAGGCGGGTCAAGTCATCACTCCACCGACAAGCCCTCAACCCAGTTGGCGTGAAAGCCGTACGGCACCCGGTGGGGGAGGTGAACGGTGGCCAGTGGCTCGTGCGCGATATTTTCGGCGTCGAGAATGACCAGATCGCTCCGATTTTCCTCTTTGCGGTACACTCCCACGAGCAGAAAGCCTTCGCCTTCGGCTGACTGCGTGGAGCGTGGAACAAAAATCGGCTCCGAGGAATAGCTGTTCGGACCGAACGCATGAGTATGGGAGCGACCGTTTGCATGGTCATACCCAATGACCGTGTTAAAAAGACCTTCCGAGGGAGGAACGGCACCCTCTTGGCCCGCCGCATACCCCTTCCGATAGGGCAGGCCGGCATAGCGTTCGTCCAGGCGGGGAAACTCGCTGAGGCGGTCGTCCCGTTGCGCCTGGGTGATCGAGCGGTCCGTCAGGTCAAGCGACCAGCGAGTGAAGACCGGGATATTGGTCTCCAGGTCTCCTTCGGCAACCTGAAACAGTGGCAGCAGGCGAAACTGACACACGTCGGCAATGACCGTATTGCCCTGGGTGTAGGCATTCATGGCATGAAACACAAAGCAGGGGTCGGTTTCAAACCAGACGATATCAGCGCTGCCTCCGTTACGTGGCATGACCCCGATGCGGGTTCCCAGTTCCGGTTCCCAGCGTACAGGAGAACCGGAGATCAGATTTTCCGGGCGGAGCGTGGCCGGAAAGACCATGAAGATGACGTGCTCTCGGGTGACAATGAAATCGTGCATCATGGTCGGCACCGGAAGGTGAATCTCTTCGCTCCGGGTCAGAGCGCCGTCCGCACAGGCGACCGCGTAGCGCACATACGGCGGGAACGGCCCGTAGCCAAAAAAGAGGAGTTCGCCCGTTTCCGGATCGACCTTGGGATGAGCGGTCATCGCCCCCTGGAGCTTGCCGTGAAAATCGTACACGCCAATGGTTTCGAGCGTTGATGGGTCAAGTTCATAGGGCGGGCCGCCTTCCCATAAGGCGAGCAGTCTGCCGGCATGGAAGACGATATTGGTATTAGCCGCATTCGGAAAAACGCCCTGGGCTCGTTCGTCCGTATTGCTCAGGTCGCTGAGGCCGGCAAAGAGCGCTTCCCCGTGTTGGCGTTCGAGTGTGAACCGTTCCGTGCGGACCCAACGATTCCGATAATGCGCTCTGCCTGCACTTAGAGTAAACGCATGGATCATGCCGTCACCGTCAAACCAGTGATACTGTCCGCGCGGCGCAAACTGCGGGTTTGAGCCGTTCCGGTACAGGGTGCCGTTTAACTCGGCTGGGATTTCGCCCGTGACGACCAGGTCGTGAATCTCGCCTTCCATGGGCCAGGGGGCATAATTCCCCTGGAGAAATGGATCGTCAGGAAAAGGCCGGCTCATTTCGTCCTCCTGCTGGCTCTTGGTCGAGAGGTTTTCGTGGTGGTACGCGAGGCTGTTCCGGTCGGACCACGCTTGGGCTGGGAGCGCTCCTGAAGGGGCTGCATTTGGGTACTGAGTAGTCCCATCATCCAGTGGTTTGCGGAAAGATCAAACAACGCAAACACCTCGTCGGTCTGAGCGGAGGGTAATCGTCCGGCGAGGGCCAGGGAGGTGAGACCGTGGACCATTATCCACAAGACATTGGCTTCCTTATCAATATCAATACCTTGAAATCCACGCTCCTCAACCCAGGTCTTCAACGTCGCCCGCATCACGGCCCAACTCTGCCGCATGCGCTCACGCTGATGCGGCATACCCATCGTTTCCAGGCTCATGTCCTGGAATATGAGCTGATAAAAGGTAGGATTTTGCAGCCCAAAACGAATATAGCGCCGGCCCATCTGGAAGAGCTGTTCCTCTAATGTAGGCTCTGCGCGGGCAAGCTCCATCTCGGCGGTGAGTAAGTCACCCGCCTGTAATTTGAGCGTCAGGAGCAGTTCTTCCTTGCCGGTAAAATGCTGATAGATGGCCGTAGCGCTATAGCCCAACAGGCCGGCCACCGCGCGCATGGTGAGGCCAGTAGCGCCTTTTTCTTCAACAATCCGTAAGGCCGCCTGAAGGATATCTTCTCTGAGGGTTGGATTCGCAGCGCGTGGCATGGTGACTTCCGTTGTGAGACTATTAGCTACCAAGGTAAGGAGGAGAGGTCATCCTCCTTATAATGCCGCAAAATTCCCATGGAACCCGAGTGGTAGCCAATAGGGGAGACTGGCAATCGCCAGCGGACCGTCGGCTATATGGTTGGCATCAAACACCGCTACTTGGGTGCGCTTGCGTTTGCTGTCCAAGCCCGTCCCCACCAGCCAGCCGTCTGTTTCCGCAGTACCGCCGGGACGCGGAATGAAAATATGTTCTTCCACGCACACCTCGGCTGGATACCGAAATATCTCACGCAGGCCACTTTCCAGGTCGTAGCGGCCCGCCGCATTGAATAAGGGGTGTGATACTGAGTTGTCGGGCTGGCGTAAAACGGAATATACAAATCGATTGCGGCGACCACTCCGGCGCGGATTAACCCGAGGGAACTCGGTTTCTCCACCGAGTGTCTCCTCCCGAGTCGTCCCCTTGTGTATATCCAGGCTTATCAGCGTACAGACCGGAGGAGCGCCCTGATGAAAATCACCGCCGTGCATGACGTTCCGCAAGCCGCCAAAGAGAGCCGAGGCGTCTTGCCGGCGACAGGCATCAAAGCGAATAACGCCATTTCCATCTTCCCAGGCATTGCCGTAGTGGAATGTAAAGCTGGGTGGCAGCTCCAGCGTATGATACGTGCTGAGATCAGATTTCTTAAAAACTAAGACCTGGGTTCCCTGCTCCGGGTGCCAGACATGACTATCCAGGAAGGAGTGACCAGAAGCTATCCTTTCCCGGTCGAACAGCAAGGGAGGAATAACGAGAATCAGATGGCGCTGCGTGGCCAGAAAGTCGTGAACCATGCCGGCCTTTTTCAGTGGTACGGCTTCGAGCTGTTTTAAGTGACCTTGTGGAGAGATGTGGTATAGCAAGAGCATATTCCGAAACGGAGCCAGCCCAAAATTCCACAAGGTCCCGTCCGGTTCAATACGGGGATGGGCCGAGAAGGGCAGGCCGGCGGTTTCTTCAGACCAATAATGCGGTCCCCGCGTCTCCAAGGTGTCCGGGTCAAGAGCGTAGGCATCGCCAGCCTCCCAGAGGGCGAGTAACCGGCCGGCATGGGGGAGGGCGTTGATGTTTGCCGCGTTGACTTCCGCCGGACTGCGGGGCGGTTGTGCGCCTGGCGGGATCGTCCCAAAGCCCCATACCAATGGTTTTCCAGCCTGGGCTTCTCGCCGATATTTCTCCGTCTCAACAAAACGCCCGATATGCGACACGCCAGCGTCGGAGAAACGAAACGCCTGAACCATGCCATCGCCATCAAACCAATGCTGATAACGCACAGTACCAACGACGTGTTTGGCCGGACCGTTCCGGTAAAACGTGCCTCGAAGCTGAGGCGGGATTGTGCCCTCGATAGTGAGCCGCGGGGTGTCAAAGCTCTGAGCTGCCGCGGTCTCAAAGCCGAGGAGCCAGGGATGTTCAGCCAGGGCGGTGTGAAAGGCGTCCGTCTGACCAATCTGCTCAGTCTGATTGGCGACTGCTGGAAGACGACCCGGATTGATGAGACCGGCTGCGCCGAGGGCCAATGCGGATTGTAAAAAATCACGCCGTCGCATGGGAGCCTCCTTTGAAATAGCGCAGCTCCACCCGGATATGGAGGTGAGTGTCACGACTGGGAGTCAACATCCCGGATCCTACTTCAACTCAATATTCAGTGTGAGCGGAGTGCTCTCGACCATAAACGAAATCGCCTCAAACCCTGGAGGACCGAATGTCCCGCGTGCGTTAGTGCTAAACCCATACGCCTCAGTCGGAATACCGAGCATGTTGGCGTCAAGTTTTTCATTCTCATTCTTGTCGTGAAAGGCGGCGATAGCGTATTGACCGGGAGGAATATCGGCAAAGATAACGCGGAGCAGATTGGCATGCGTCCGTATTCGCACCCCGCCAAACATTTTCTCGGACTGATACCCGGCCTCGTTATTGTACAGCGCCGCTTGGAGTCCGCCGGTTGGAGTAAACCCATGCAACATGACTTCAATATCGGCGGCCAGCCCAAGACGCGGCAACAATACGCAAGCAAGGATTCCAATCCCGGCAACATATTCTGAGATGGTAGGCACCTTTTCTCTTCCCTTGTAGTTTTTTATATTACGATGTTAAGTAACATTGTTAAGTAACGTCGTCAAGTTATTTTCGGAATACACTTAAGCGCCGTTGTCCTTTGACTGCGCTGACGCTAGGCTGCTCGGACAAACAGGAGGGACGGGCTCGTCCAAGGGGGAGAGTATGTCTGCTGCCGAACTTTGTTTTCTCAGCGCAACCGAACTGGCCAAACGCATCCGCACCCGCGAGGTGTCATGTCGGGAAGTCATGGAGGCCCACCTGGCGCGGATCGATCACATCAATCCGCAGGTGAATGCGATTGTGACCCTTTTGGCGGAGAGTGGCCTGGAGCGG
The DNA here is from genome assembly GCA_963664395.2 of Binatia bacterium. GTDB lineage: Bacteria > Desulfobacterota > Binatia > Bin18 > Bin18 > Bin18. Next base: position 4,080,172 of record OY761159.2, read on the forward strand.
GCGACCGAAGCCGATGAGGCGCTCACGAGAGGGAAGGAGGTCGGCCCGCTGCACGGCCTGCCCATTGCCCACAAAGATTTGGTCTTGACCAAAGGCATACGCACTACGCTCGGCTCGCCGATCTTTGCCGATTTTGTGCCCGACCAGGACGAGATTATCGTCGAACGCCTGCGCGCCGCCGGCGCGATTGCCATCGGCAAGACGAATACGCCCGAGTTCGGGGCCGGCTCGCAAACGTATAACGAAGTGTTTGGGGAGACGCTCAACCCATATGATCTCTCCACAACCTGTGGTGGCAGTAGCGGTGGTGCCGCGGTTGCGCTGGCGACTGGGATGCTGCCGATTGCGGATGGTAGCGACCTGGGCGGCTCGCTGCGTAACCCGGCCAGTTTTTGTAATGTGGTGGGGTTTCGACCCTCGCCCGGCCGGGTGCCCACCTGGCCGCACCGCGTCGGCTGGTTTCCGCTTGTAGTCGAAGGGCCTATGGCCCGCACCGTGCAGGATGTGGCCTTATTGCTCAGCGTCATGGCCGGACCTGACCCGCGCGTGCCGATTGCCAATACTGAGTCGGGCGAGCAGTTTGTGCAGCCGCTTGAGCGCTCCTTTGCGGATACCCGTATTGCCTGGAGTCCGACGCTGGGCGGCCTGCCGGTTGATGCCCGAGTGACCGCGGTGCTCGAAAGTCAGCGTAGCGTGTTCGCCGACTTGGGCTGTGTCATTGAGGAAGCGACACCCGATTTCCAAGATGCCGATGAAGTCTTTCGCGTCTGGCGGGCGTGGTATTTTGATCTGTCCTTGGGCGAGCTGCTACCCGAACACCGGGACAAAATGAAGGACACGGTCATCTGGAATATCGAAGAAGGGACAAAACTCACTGGCCCACAAATTGGTCAGGCCGAAAAAAAACGCACACTGCTGTATCACCGGGTGCGCGAGTTCATGGAACAGTACGAATTCCTGATTCTTCCCGTCTCGCAAGTGCCACCGTTTGATGTCAAACAGCGCTACGTGCGTGAGATTAACGGCGTCCAGATGGAGACGTATTTGGACTGGATGCGCTCGTGTTACTACATCAGCGTAACCGGCTTGCCGGCTATCTCAGTGCCGTGCGGTTTCACACCAGAGGGCCTGCCCGTTGGCGTACAGATCGTTGGCCGGCATCAAAACGAATTGGGTGTGCTTCAGTTGGCATATGCGTTTGAGCAGGCGACGCGGGTAGGGGAAAGAAGGCCGGAGATTGGGGATTAGGGATTGGGGGTTGGTATTTTGCTCCTTCCCTCCTTGGGGGAGAGCCTGTCCTGAGCGTACTTCGACTTCGCCTCTCTGGGGCTACGCTCAGCACGAACGGAGTCGAAGGGCCGGTCCTGAGCAGAGTGGAATGAAGTCGAATGGGGCTAGGGTGAGGGGGGAGTTTAGGGATGAGCGGAGTGGAGCCCGACAGCGTTCTGAGTATGTCAATTCGTAAATTATAGAGGAGGACTATCCCATGCAATTTGGTTTTATGGAGGATTTTCGGAACCCCGAGCCCTGGGCGCGGCCATTTCCCGAGCTATATAACGCGCTGTTAGATCAAACCATTCGGGCCGAGGAACTCGGCTATGAGCACGTCTGGCTGACCGAGCACCATTTTACCGCGGACGGCTATAATCCGTCGCTGTTGCCGACTGCCGCCGCGATTGCCACCCGAACGAGCACTATTCGGATTGGGACGTTTATTCTGCTGCTGCCGTTTCAGCATCCGATTCGGGTGGCGGAAGATGCGACCTGTGTCGATATCTGGTCAAACGGCCGGTTCGACCTGGGTGTCGGGCAGGGCTATTCGTATATGGAATTTGACGCTTTGTGTATGCCGCGCAAGGAACGTTCGGCGCGTTTGCGCGAAGGTGTCGAGCTGATTCAAAAAGTCTGGACTGAAGACGCGGTCACGTTTGACGGGCGTTTTACTCAGGTGAAAGACCTGACCCTGAGCCCTAAGCCGGTGCAGCAGCCTATGCCTATGTGGATAGGCGCACGCGCGGAAAAAGCGACTCGCAACGCGGCCCGGCTGGGCTGTCATCTCATGGCAACCCTGGGTCCCGACCCGGCGCCATGGTATATTGACGAGCTCAAAAAATGCGGGCGCAATCCGGACGATTTCAACATCGCTCAATTGCGACTGGTGTATCTGGCCGACACCGAAGACCAGGCCTGGGCGGACTGCCAGGACCATCTGTTCAGTATGATGGAGTTCTACGGCCATATTCTGGCTGAGGCGAATGATGCGCCTGGGGACAAAGATGTGTGGCAGTTCACCAAGCCGAGCGAACTCCGCCACTCGGCCTTTGGTGAAGCGGTGATGATCGGCACGCCGGACCAGGTTGCCCGAAAAATGGAACGCTTCAAAGACGAATTTCAATGCACGCACCTCATCATGAGCACGCAACTGGCCGGCATGGACCCCAAGAAATCGACCCGCTCGCTGGAGCTGTTCGCCAAGGAGATCATGCCGAGCTTTCGGGGGTGAGCTGCGGTGAGATGGGAAGTAAGACAACTGTAATGTGAAAAGACAATTCAACAAGGACGGAAAGGATAGCGGATAAAATCATGCCCTATGAAGAGGTCTCTGAACCTATTTCTGGTAAAGAGGCGTTTAGACAATTTGATGGCGCTGCGGTGCAATCGCAAGCAGCTTTCTTATTATTACTTGGTATACAAGCGGGGTCTGATTCCGAAGAAGCACAGGAAAAGAAACTTTCAGATATTATTTCCGAAGAGGATAGGGGAAAATTTTCCTTCCCCCCGCTCTTGCCTTCTCCTCGGGAACTTTTTGCCGGTGAAGATATACGAACCAGTCTTACCCGTGGTTACTTATCCGGCGATGAGAGTTGGGAAAAGATTTCCAGTGAACAGAAACAAAAAATCATACCTGACCTGATTGACGACTTTTACAGGAAACAAACCCGACAGGCCGCAGCAGAACTCATGAAAGCTTGTCTGTTCCATCGAGACCCGCTTGTACGGGTTGCGGCGGCAGCTTCTCATGTCGAACTCAGTTCAGAATGGGGGCGTCCAATCAGCATTCTGGAACAAGGCACGCACGAGCAGGATAGTCTCGTGCGTGACGTGGCAGCCACTGCGCTAGCCCGTATCATTCCCGATCATCCCCGTCTCGCGGAACTCGCCACACCTATTCCTATTAACAGGGACGGCGAGCCGTCTCACACGAGTCTTCTTGTCCACGGAACCTGGGTGCGGAATTTCTCATGGTGGCAGCCTGGAGGGGATTTTCACAGCTATTTGCTGAACAATGTGCGCGACGACCTTTACGGTGACAATGACGTCTTTTCGTGGTCTGGATTATATAACGACTCAGCGCGTCAGCTTGGAGCCCAGGACCTCATTGACTGGGTCGAGAGGCACGATATGAACGGCTTGGAGCACCTTTTTGCACACAGTCATGGCGGCAGTGTTGCCACGTTGGCAAGCCAGGCAGGTCTGGATATTGGGAAACTGGTTCTGCTGAGCTGTCCGGTTCATGACAATTATTTACCCGATTTCGACAACGTGGATGAAGTCGTCTCAATACATGTCCGCCTGGACCTTGTAGTCCTCGTCGACCGAGGAAGGCAGAAATACAAGCATCCTAAAATCCGAGAGCATGTTCTCCCTGTCTGGTTCAATCATTCGGCAACTCACGATCCAAATGTTTGGCAGAGGCACAATATACCGGCTTTGCTCTGAGTGGGGGAGAAGTCTTCATGCCTTTCGGCTGTTAGGATATAAAGAAACATCCAGGCTAAGCGTGAAAGAAGAGGCTGGTTATGAACCTCGCAAAAGTGGCACAACTGTTTGTTTCTAAAACGGTCTGGAACGTCACGGGTTTTGATGCGGCTGGCCGCGCGCTAATCCACGCTCTCAACTCTGATGACGAGAACATTCGTACCATAGCTGGAATGTTCCTCGTCCAAACCGGACAGCGGGCCGAGCCGCTCCTTGAGGAGGCACTGCACAAAGGCCAGTATCTTCCGATGGTCATCAATGTTCTCGGGAGCATTGGGGACCCAGGAATTGTGTCCGAGTTGCGTCCATTCACCAAAGACCGCGACCCTGAAATCGCCCAAGCCGCCCAAGATGCAATTCGGGCCATTCATTTCGCGAGTCGATCAGACCCCTCAGCGAGTAGGTCGGATTAGCGGAGCGTAATCCGACAAGGACGGGATGTCGGGTTACGCCTGTGGCTAACCCGACCTACACGGCTACACATAACATTGCTCTAGGGATGCACCCCCCTCCAACATCAGTGCTGGCGAAACTGCCGGGTGGTCCGGGACCTCACAGGGCGTCCGGGTCGAGTGCTTCGGTCAGTCCTTTGCGATCTTCTTGCTCGGCCTCTGCCGCGAGTTGTTCGAGCGCGTCAGACGAGCGTGCAAATGCCGCGTGCCAATGCTGCTCATCTTCTATTTCTTCCAGGATAAGTGCGGCGATAGCGTTTTGTTGATCTATGGGAAGTCGTTTGGCCTGTTCTACTGCCCTGTCAAGCAATTCACTCATGGTCGGGGTTCTCCCTCATCGGGTTATGTCGGGCTAGGCGTCCCGGTGGCGAACGTCCATAAAAGATGAACCCGGTAGGCTAAAAAAGCAAGCTCATTTAGGATATAGGGAAACGCCAACAGGAGGCGATCATGCGATTTGAAAACACAGGTGTCCTGATCACAGGCGCGGGCAGCGGGATTGGCCGGGCAGCAAGCCTGGCCTTTGCCGAAGAAGGTGCGGCTATTGCCGCAGCAGACCTCCGGCTTGAAGCGGCCCAGGCAACCGCCAGCGCGATTGAGGAAGTAGGACGGACGGCCGTGGCCCTCCAGGTCGATGTCACGCAACCGGATTCGGTACGGGCCATGGTCGAGCAGGCTGTGGCCGGACTCGGCTCACTGGATGTGCTGGTAAACAGCGCGGGGGTGCGTGAGATTGTGCCGTTCTTGGAATTGCCTGCCGAAGAATGGCTGAAGGTCATCGGCACGAACCTGACCGGGACGTTTTTGTGCAGTCAAGCCGTTGCCCAGCATCTGATTGCCCAGAATAAAGGCGGAAAGATTATTAACCTGTCGTCGGTCGCCGGTCTCATGGGCGTGCCGAACCGGCCGGCCTATGTGGCCTCCAAACATGGGGTGGTCGGCCTGACCAAGGAAATGAGTATGGAACTGGCTGATAAGAACATTCAGGTCAATGCCATCGCCCCAGGCGTTGTCGAGACAGCTATGACCGCTGGCTATTTTGATAATCCGGATATCGTGGCCTCGCTCAAAAAAGCGCATCCGGCCGGACGCTGGGCACAGCCTGAAGAAATCGCCCGGCTGATGCTGTTCCTGGCGTCTGAGGACGCAGACTTCATGACTGGCGCGACGATTCCCATTGACGGTGGGTTTGTGGCTGGAAAGTCCATATAAGGGAGCGCGAAATGACCGAACACACACAGATTCTTGAAGGGGTGCGTATTCTTGACCTGACCCAATGGCTGGCCGGACCGCAGGCCACGCGGCTGATGGTTGACCTTGGGGCGGAAGTCATCAAGGTTGAACTCCCACCCAAAGGTGAACACAGCCGGCACATCCGCATCGTGCCCAAGGACGGCAAGGATGGCGCTACGCCGAGCTATTTCATCATGCACAACCGGGGCAAGAAGAGCCTGTGCGTGGATATCAAAACCCCGGCCGGCCAAGCTGTCATCAAGGATTTGGTCCAGCACTGCGACGTGCTGTTCGAGAACTTCACGCCCGGCATCATGGAGCGCTACGGTCTGACCTACGACAGCCTGTCCGCCATCAACCCGAGCCTCGTTATGTGCTCGGTCTCGACCTACGGGCAGACCGGGCCGTACTCCCGCCGCATCGGCAACGATCTGGTTGCTCTGGCGGCTGGCGGATTGCTGCATCTGGTTGGCGAGCCGGACGGCTATCCGGCCTATCCGGCCTCGGCCATTGGCGATCACATGACCGCGCTCAACGCCTTCGGCGCGATCATGGCGGCCCTGTTTCATCGTCAGCGCACGGGCGAGGGCCAGTATATCGACCTGGCCCTGGTGGACTGCACCTACAACTCGCACGACTGGGCGCTGGCGGCCTACAGCGTGACCGACGGCGCGGTCGACCCGCAGCGCGGTGGCTCGCAGCGGGCCGGGGCGTTTCCGTACGGCGCGTTCAAATCAAAGGACGGCTATATCGCCATCGGACTGATTACCGAAGCTCATTGGGTGACGTTGGTGAAACACATGGGGCACGAAGAGTTACTGACCTCGCCCGAATTCAAGACCAACCGCTGGCGCATTCAGAACGCGGACGCCCTGCGCGTCATTATCGAAGAGTGGCTGCAATCGCTGCCGAGTGATGAAGAGGCGATTCGGATTATGGCCGATGAACTCCGCCTGCCGGTTGCCCCGATTCTGTCCGTCGGCCAATTCGCGGAAGACCCGCATTTAAGCAAACGCATGATAGAAACCATGCCCAACCCCGACTACGGCGAGCTGAAGCTACTCAAATCTCCCCACAAATTTTCCAAAACCCCGCCGCGCATCCCCGGCCCGGCGTCACGCCTTGGTCAACATACGGACGAGTTGCTGGGCGGCTTATGCGGATATACGGCCGAACGGATACGGGAATTAAAGGACCAGGGCATCCTTGTTGAGAATGCGGAAGGGTAGCCAATGACAAGGAGAGCGTATGCAGAAGCGGAAGAAAATGACGGGCAGTTGGAGGACGAGCAGGGTGCTGACAATCGGGCTCGTCTGCGCTGTGGGTCTGCTGCCGCTGACCGCTCAAGCTCAAAACGCAGCCTATAACCAGACCACTCTGGTCGCACTGTGTAAGATATCCGCCGCCGGTGCCTCGGGTCGGTTCGACACCGCCGAGCAACTCTTCAGCGGGGGCAAAGACGCCGGACTCAGCGAACTCCAGATGTACGAGGCGGTCTTGAACCTGCTGCCCTATATCGGCTATCCGCGGACTCTGAGCACGCTGGGACGCTTTCAGCAGGTATATCCCGACTACATCAGCCAACGTTCCCAGGGGCAGAGTCCCCAGCCGACCGAACCCTGGCCGGAGTATGCCCCGACCATCTGGGGAGAACGCGGGATGCGGGTTCAAGAGCAGCTAACCGGCGGCAGCGAGGAGAACAAAAGGCTCATCCAGCGGCTCAGTCAGATCAGTCCCGAACTGGCCGAATGGGTGCGCTATGACGACTTCGGTCGGGTCTTTGGTCGAGCCGGGCTACTTCTGATTGAACGCGAAGCTATCGTGCTTGGCGCGCTGATTGCCCAGGGAGCGCCCCAGATCGCTTTTCACTACAAAGCCCTGCTCCGCGTCGGGGGCGATGACAGCCTGGTCGATGCCCTGCTTGAGGCGGTAACGGACATCGTGGATAAAAGGGCGCTGGCCTCCGCGCGGCACCATATTGCCGAGGCACGCAAGTAGGAAACCACTGTAGATGAGGCCATGACGCCAAGCCAATTCATCACCAAGTGGCACCCCTCCCAACTCAAAGAGCGCTCGGCGTCGCAAGAACACTTCATCGACCTGTGTCGGCTGCTGGATGAACCCACGCCCGCCGAAGCCGACCCTATCGGCGACCACTACTGCTTCGAGCGCGGTGCGCGTAAAGACACCGGCGGCAAAGGTTGGGCCGACGTGTGGAAGCGTCACCACTTCGCCTGGGAGTACAAAGGCAAACACAAGAATCTGGACGCCGCCTTTAATCAGTTGCGGCAATCCGCCCTGGCCCTGGAGAATCCGCCCCTGTTGATCGTCTCGGACATGGCGCGGTTCCGTGTCCGCACCAATTGGACCAACAGCGTCAGCGAGACCCACGAGTTTACGCTGGACGATCTCGCGGACGCAGCCACGCGCAATATCTTAAAATGGGCGATGTCCGAGCCCGAACGGCTCCGGCCCGGCGAAACTCGCCAAACCGTCACCGAACGCGCGGCCACCACTTTTGCCGCCCTGGCGCAGGCGTTACGGGAGCTCGGCCACGAGAGTCACGTCGTTGCGCATTTCGTGAACCGTCTCGTCTTCTGCATGTTCGCCGAAGACGTGGGCCTGCTGCCGAACAACATGTTCACGCGGATGTTGGAACGCAGCCGGCTCAAGCCGGAGCAGTTTGTCGAGTATGCATCGCGTCTGTTTGGCGCGATGTCCACGGGTGGCGATGTCGGTTTCGAGGAAGTGGCGTGGTTCAACGGCGGGCTGTTCGACGATGACACGGCCCTGCCGCTGGAGAAAGCCGACATTGACACCGTACTCGTGGCGGCGGCACTCGACTGGTCGGAGATTGATCCTTCGATACTGGGTACGCTGTTCTAGCGCGGGCTTGACCCGGACAAACGCTCGCAACTAGGCGCGCATTACACCGACCGGGACAAGATCATGCTGATCGTCGAGCCGGTGATAATCCGCCCCTGGCTGGCCGAGTGGGAGACGGCCAAGGCCGAGATTGTGTCGAGTCTGGAAAAGGAAACTGCCGCCAAATCAGCCTCTACACAGACCCGGCGACGTAGAGAGGCCGAGCGCCTGTTAGGTCAGTTCCTGGAGCGGCTGCGGAGTTTCACCGTGCTTGATCCTGCCTGTGGCTCTGGCAACTTCCTGTATCTGGCGCTTCATGCCCTCAAGGACTTGGAGCATCGCGTACAGTTGGAGGCCGAAGCGCTGGGCTTAGAGAGAGAATTCCCCGCCCTCGGTCCGGCCAACGTCAAGGGTATTGAGATCAACCCCTACGCTGCCGAACTGGCCCGTGTGTCGGTCTGGATTGGCGAAATCCAATGGATGCGGCGCAACGGTTTCAACGAATCCCGCGCCCCGATCCTCAAACCGCTCGACACCATCGAATGCCGGGACGCCCTCCTGACGCCGGAGGGGAGGGAATCCGAGTGGCCCGAGGCCGATGTCGTGATCGGGAATCCACCGTTTTTGGGTAGCAAGCGAATGCGGGAGGTATTGAGCGACGAGTACACGGAAAGCTTGCGACAGTCCTATGCTGGTGCGGTCCCGGCATTCGCGGACCTTGTGTGCTACTGGTTCCATAGAGCGAGTGAGCTGGTAGCCGAGGAGAAGATTTCTCGTGGTGGCTTGGTCGCTACCAATTCGGTCCGGGACGGGAGGAGCCGAGTTGTGATCGACCGGATTGCTGAAAGCGGTATCATTTTCGAGGCATGGTCTGACGAGCCCTGGATAGTTGAAGGGGCTGCTGTGCGGGTCTCCATAGTCTGCTTCGCTGGCCAGGAAGCTGGACTTACTCCTCATCTGAATGGTGTGCCGGTGGGTTCCATCCATACTGACCTTACAGCAGACGGTGTTGATCTGACGCAAGCGGTTCAACAGGCCGAGAACAAAGGCGTAGCATTTGCGGGCAACAAGAAGTACGGCACGTTCGATATTCCCGGCGATCTTGCGCGAACTTGGTTATGCCTGCCTGCCAATCCGAACGGCAAGCCGAACTCCGATGTCCTCAGGCCATGGATCAACGGGATGGATGTGGTCCGCCGCCCTGCTGGTAAGTGGATTATCGACTTCGGTTCTTCCATGAGCGAATCTGATAGCGCCCTCTACGAAGTGCCGTTTGCCCATGTGGCGGAACACGTCAAGCCGACGCGCATTAAAGACCGCGCAAGACAGACCAGAGAACTCTGGTGGAGGCATGAACGTCCTCGCCCGGAAATGTGGAGGGTGCTGCAAAGTTTATCACGCTACATCGCAACTCCAGCGGTTGCAAAGTATCGCCCGTTCGTCTGGTGTGACGCTCGGATTTGTCCGGATCAGCAACTGATCGTCATCGCGCGCGACGACGACACAACGTTCGGTATCTTGCACAGCCGCTTTCACGAGGTCTGGTCGCTCCGGCTGGGAACCAGTCTGGAAGACCGTCCGCGCTACACGCCCACCACGACGTTCGAGACGTTCCCGTTTCCAGAAGGACTATCGCCTGACATCCCCGCCGCCGACTATGCCGACAATCCACACGCCGTTGCCATTGCCGAGGCCGCCCGGCGGCTGGTCGAGTTGCGCGACCGCTGGCTCAACCCGCCCGAATGGGTGGAGTGGGTAGACGAACCGGTGCCCGGCTATCCCAAGCGCCCGGTTCCCCGCAACGAGGATGCCGCGAAAGAACTCAAGAAACGCACCCTGACCAACCTGTATAACACTCGCCCACAATGGCTGGCCGACGCGCACACCGCCCTTGATGAAGCCGTGGCAGCGGCTTACGGCTGGGACGCTGATATTTCTGACGATGAGGCGTTGCGCGAACTGCTGGAGTTGAATCTGGCGCGAAGCGAGTGAAAAGTACCCGGCGGGAGGAGATGTTGGGTTACGTTTCGCTAAGGGTCCTCGTCGAGTGGGTGCGGTTTGACCAGGTCGCTTCTAGTTGCTACTTTTCCGTACATGAGAGCGGTTGGAATAAAAGTATTGAACAGCCGGTTAAGCGAGTATGTGCGGCTCGCTGCATCGGGCGAGACCATTCTGGTCACGGACCGCGACCGTGTTGTCGCGGAAATCGGTCCTCCGAGAGAAACCAGAAGCCCAATGCTTGCCGATGCACTGCTGGCCGAGGCCGTGCGCAAGGGGTGGCTGACGCCGCCAACGCTGCCCGCCACGGGGGAGCCTCCGACTCCGGAACGAGTTGCGCCGCTCTCTACTCTTCTTGGCGAATTGGATGCCGATAGAAGCGAACGGTGATCTACCTCGATACCTCTGTTGTGCTCGCCCAACTCCTGGCGGAAGACCGCCGCCCACCCATCTCGCTTTGGGACGGGGCCCTGGTGGCCAGCCGGTTGATGGAATACGAGGTCTGGACCCGACTACATGCGCGCGGACTTGCGGAGTCGCACGGCGAGGCCGCAAGCGGGCTCATCGGACGGGTCGCGTTGCTGGAGCTATCCCCACCAGTGCTCGCGCGCGCCCTGGATGCTTTTCCCGTGCCTGTTCGCACGCTCGACGCCCTGCATCTGGCGTCATGCGACTACCTGCGCAACCAAGGGCAGGCGGTCTCGCTTGCCAGCTACGATCGCCGGATGACCGCCGCTGCCCGCGCCCTGGCTATGCCGGTCTACGACCTGGAACCCTCCTGAACCGTGCGACGGATTACGGTCGGAACGAGGCGAGCGACGGAAAGGCGTTGCGCGAACTGCTGGAATTGAATCTGACGCGGGGTGAGTGAAAAGTGATTGGTAGCGGTGAAGAGATGTCAGGTTACGCTTCGCTAACTTGAGGCGGTAGCGGACATCGTGGACGAAAAGGCGCTGGCCTCCGCGCGGCAGCATGTTGCCGAGGCGCGCAAGTAGGAAACAAATTTTCAGAGGGAGCGCAAAGATGTCAGGCTGCGCTTCGCTAACCTGACCTACAGCTCTAAGGATGGGGAGGGACGGTGACAAACGAAACCAGCGGATTTCGCTTATACCTGCAAGTGCGGATTGGAAATAACCTGAATACCGATGAGGAACTCCTCACAACCTACCTTGATGGGCGAGAGGTGACGATCAGACCCAGCTATGGGCCTCCGTCGATTTCAAAAGCGGAGTGGCTCGTCTTCGAGGCGCGTGGGTTCCCCACCGAACCGGAAGCGCGTACTTTCGGCGAGCGGCTCAGAGCAAACGTACAGCTTGCGGCGCTTTGTTCCAGCCCTGGTACGTTGATACGGGCCTAGACGAGGTCTTAGGTTCGATCAACGAAGAATACTATCGGTCAAAGGGCTGGCTGAAACCCCACCAGCGGCACGGCGATGATGTACATGGTCTCTTAATTCTCCCCGATGATGACAATACGGTGTTTAGCCGCGGCCGGGCGAAGGGAACGACCAAATCGGATCCTAAGCTCTTCCTTGAGGCAATGCGCGAACTAGCCGATCAACCGTCAGTCACAGAACCTACAATCGCTCTTTCAGTGCGGCTCCTGAATCTTGCTCACATCAATTCTCAGCCACCCGCCAGAATCGTCCTCGCTGTTTCAGCCGTCGAGACGGTCGCTCAGGACGAGAATTGGACTGATGAGCAACGTGCTTTGATAAAGAATCTCGCTGTGGAGATTGAAGATCCAGAAGTCAAAGAAGCCGTCAAACGTATGCATATGCATAAGATCAGCATACTACAGGGGATAAAACGGGTGCTGGATAACAATAGCCTCGGCCATCTGTGGGGAGAGTGGAAAGACCTTTATGAGCGCCGCAGTCGTTTCTTTCATGGAGGCAGAGAGTTCACAAGGCAGGAGATCCAGAAACTTGCTTCCGACGCCCTGAAGCTCTGCGGCAAGATTATTCTTGGGATCATCAAGCGAACGGGCCTCAAGCTGCCATCTGTTGCCAGCGTGAATTTCAGAGGTATCTAACACGCAGCAAGCCTTAATGACTGCTACGCCTTGTTCTCAACGAGCCCCGGCGATAGACAAGCGCGGGAGTTTTTGTTTTTCTAGGCAGCCTCTACCATGAACCCATAAGGAGAACGCGTATGCTGCCAGTTGGTTATCTCCCCTGTACTCAAGACCCCCCGTCCGGGACGAATATGGGGCGGGTGATTGATGAAGTGATTGCCGAAGCCCAGGCCGCCGAGGCCAGTGGCTGGGACGGCTGTTTTCTGACCGAACACCACCAACAGGAAGATGGCTATCTGCCCAACCCGTTGCTGCTGGCCGGATTGGTTGGGATGAAGACTGAGCGCCTGAAGGTTGGGACGTGCGTGCTGTTGATGCCGCTCCACCATCCCGTTCATGTTGCGGAAGACTGTGCCGTGATTGACCAGGCGACCAAGGGGCGTCTCGTCCTGAGCATCGGTGTGGGCTATCAGCCGCACGATTTCGAGGCGTTCGAGATTCCGATCACCGAGCGAGCCACCCGGACCGAAGAAGCCGTCGATATTATCCGCAAGAGCTGGACGGGTGAGCGCTTCTCTTTTGAGGGCAAACATTTTCACTATCAGGACACTTTGATTACGCCCGGTCCGAGTCAGCAGCCGGGCCCGCCGATCTGGATGGCGTCGTGGACGCCGGTCGGGCTGCGCCGTGCGGGCCGGCTGGCGGATGGCTGGATCGCCGATCCGGTGCAGAGTCTCAGCGTCATTAAAGACTATGCCGCCCGCTATCGCGCCGCGGCGGAAAAGGCTGGCCGCAAGCCGTATATCTGCCTGATGCGGGATGCCGTGCTGGCCGACAGCATGGCCGACGCCGAAGCCGCCAGCGAGCCGACCATGTATACCCACCGTTTCTACTTTCAGTACGACGCCTATGTCCCGGATGAACATATCAAAGATGTCAAGACGCCCGAAGAGCTGACCTTTGCCACGGCCTCCACAGAACGGCTGATCGTCGGTTCGCCCGAAGACTGCCTGGAGCAACTCCAGATGTGGAAAGAGGCCATTCAGCCGGACTACTTGATTATGCGCTTTCGACAGCCGGGCGGCCCGTCGCATGAGCATACGTTGCAGGCGATACGAACCTTTGGTGAAAAGGTGATTCCGAATTTGTAAGGAGTTTTCAGTGACCCTCACCCCGACCCTCTCCCAGGGGGAGAGGGAGAGGACAAGATGATGGAAATTCCGCTGACTCAACATCTGGCCGCATTCTGTACCCGGCTCGATTACGACAGCCTGCCGGCCGAGGTGGTTGATCGGGCCAAGTATTTCTTTCTCGACTATCTGGGCGTTGCGGTGCGTGGCTCGCTGTCCGATTCCAGTCAGCCGCTCTACCGTATGGCGAACAGCCTTGCTTCGGCTGGGCGGGGAACGGTCTTAGGCCGTCTGGAGAAAGTGGACTTCCCGTATGCGGCCCTGGCCAACGGCACGTCCGCGCATAGTCTGGAACTGGACGACACCCATCAGGCCGGGTCGATTCATCTCGGTGTGTCGGTCTTTTCTGCGACGTTAGCCGTTGCGGAGCAGGTTGGGGCGAGTGGCAAGGATTTTCTCACAGCTAGTGTTGTCGGCTTTGAGGTTGCCGCCCGGCTGGCCATGGCGCTGAAACCGGCAGAGCACTATGGGCGCGGATTTCATCCGACGGCGACCTGCGGTACCTTTGGCGCCGCGGCCAGTGCGGCCAAGCTGCTGGGGTTGAGTGAGGCGCAACTGCTGTCCGCCCTCGGCATCGCCGGCAGTCAGTCTGCCGGGTCTATGGAGTTCCTGGCCGAGGGTGCCTGGACGAAACGTCTCCATCCGGGCTGGGCCGCATTCAGCGGTATCCACGCCGCTCTGTTGGCAAAAGAAGGCTTCATTGGTCCGCGCACGATCCTCGAAGGACGGGACGGCTTTCTCAAGGCGTATGGGGTGCGGCCCGAGCCGAGCAAAATCAGCGAGGGTCTGGGCGAGGATTTCCAGATTCTCCATACCGCAGTCAAACCGCACGCCTGCTGCCGCTACACTCAGGCTCCGATTGATGCCGTGCTCAACATCGTACAGGAACACGATGTGAAACCGGAGCAAGTCGAGCGGGTCACCATCGGCATGCTCGAAACAGGTATTCCGGTGATCTGTGAGCCGGGCGAGCGCAAGTCTCGGCCCACGAATGTAGTTGAGGCTCAGTTCAGCCTGCCCTTTGGCGTTGCGGTGGCGGTGGTCAAACGCCGGGCCGGGCTGGATGAATTTTCTGAAGTCATGTTGGAGGACGCCGCAATCGTAGCGCTCATGTCCAAGGTCGGGTACGAACGTGACCCGGAGCTGGAAAAAAACTATCCCAAGGAATGGCCGGCCTGGGCGCGTGTCTCTCTGACCAATGGACAGGAAGTCTCTGCTCAGGTCCGTTTTCCAAAAGGCGATCCGGAGAACCCGTTATCGTGGGATGAACTGCGGGTGAAATACGCCGATCTCGTGAGCGCGGTGTGGGCGGACTCCCGCGCTGCCTGGGCATGCGAGGCTGTCCGGACGCTTGAAGACGAATCCGATCTCCGCAATGTGACCCAAGGGCTGTAATCGCAAGCGAGTGTCGTGCTGGACGCTCAGTAGGGGGAATAAAGAATGGACTATGGTTATGTGTTTCCTGGTAGAGTGCGTGTCTACAAAGATGTCATGTTGGCGGAAAAGCGCGGCTATACGCACGCCTGGCTGTATGACTCCCAAATGTTGTTCAGTGATGTCTATGCGTCCCTGGCCCTGTGCGCGGTGAATACCAAAAAAATCAAGCTAGGGCCTGGGGTGACCAATCCGGCCTCACGTATTGCGCCGGTCACCGCGTGTTCCATAGCCTCGATTAACGAACTTGCTCCGGGCCGGACTATCCTCGGAATCGGCACCGGCAATACCGCCCGGCGGACCTTAGGCATGCCGGCGGCCCGGCTGGCTGATCTGCGTGAACACGTTGAAACCTGCCGCGAGCTGTTAGCCGGCAAGACCACAGCCTACCAGGAAGGCCAGCGTCGGCGGATGGTGCAGTTTCTGAATCCCAAAGGCGGCTGGATCAATATCAAGAAAAAAGTACCCATTTATGTCGCGGCGAGTGGTCCGAAGACCTTAGAGCTTGCGGGTGAAATTGCGGACGGCATTATCCTGTTTGGGGCGGTCAGCCCCAGTTTGATTGAATTCGCAATGAACCATATCCGGACCGGGGCCGAGCGAGCCGGGCGAGATCCCAAGCGGATCTATACCTTGTGTATGACCGCGTTCCATCTCACCAGTAAGGGCGAGCAACTGGAAACCTCGAAAGTCCGCAAAGCGGTTGGACCGTTTGTCTCGTCCTCCAGTAATATTTTTGCCTTTTCCTGCCCCGACCCGAACGATCTGCCGGCTGACCTGCGGGATGATTTAATGGCCTTCAAAAATGCGTATCGTGCGCCGGAAGGGTCTATCGAAACCCGCCACCTCAAACTTTACGCAGACTATCTGCAAGGCTTTCAGAAAGAGCACGAACCGCTGGTGACAGAAAAAATTATCCGGGCGACGACCCTGACCGGGACAAAAGAAGAAGTGCTGGAATCGGTTAAGGCCATGAAGAAAGCCGGCATCAATCAGGTCGCGGTCCAGCCGGTGACGGATGCCCGCGAAACCATTGACGCCTTCGCCAAGGCTGTGATTCGCAAACTGAAATAGAGGAAATAGAGGAAATAACAGCCTGGGAGGAAAACCGTGCCTATCGCTGCGAAGCGTACGGAACGAGCACGGCGGTGCCGGTAATGGCGCGCTCGCTGTGCTCGTTCTCAACGACCAGGTCGCAGTATACGGTCGGTACGCCGTCTTCCTCGTTTTTCTCGGTAATCATGCCCCACAGCGCAATCGTGTCGCCGTGGCGCACGGGTGTGCGAAAGGTCGTGTTCAGGCTGCGCAGCCGCCAGCCCACAAAAAAGTCTTGGAGCATTTGACATAAATACGTGGTGTTCAAAGGGCCGGGAATAATCGGCTTGGTCAGCCCGGCCTGCTCAGCATCCTTCTTATGAAAGAAGAATTTCAGGCCGGTGATCCGGACCGCCTCGGCGTAGTTCAGTACGTCTGCCTTGGTCGGCGTTTTGTAGACCGGTCCGATCTCGTCACCGATCTCTATAGCGTCAAAGGATTTTGGCTGCTGCATTGTTTCCTACCGGGCTTCCTACTGGAACACGGGCATGACTTCGGTGGCGAAAATTTTGAGCGTGGCCAGAAAATCATCCTGAGCTATATCGCTGAACATCATGGTGAACAGCGTTACGCCTTTTTTATTTTTCTCCTTCAATGCTTCAATGACGCCGTCCGGGTCGCCGCACACGCCGCATTTGTCGAGGTTGGCCAGCCGGCCCAGGGTCTTTTTGGCCCGAGGGTATTTGCTGTCAAAATCTTGTTGGTCTTTCCCCAGCACGACCAGCGTCTGTTCCGATATCTCAATTTCTTCCGGGTTGCGGCCGATGGTTTTGCAATGGTCGGTAATCACCGCCCACTTCTGCTCGATTTTATGCGCTGCGGCCGCCGGACAATTCCAGCGGTCGGCGTGCTCGGCAACAATCTTGAGCCCCTTGTGCTCGGCCATCGCACCAATCGTAATGGGCGGGTAGGGCTTCTGAACTGGTTTGGGATTACAGTGCGCCTCCGCGATTGTGTAGTGTTCGCCCGCATACGAGGCGGCGTCTTCAGTAAACATTTTTTTCATGATTACGACGCCTTCTCTCATCTGATCCGCTCGGGTGCCACCGGACGGAAAGGGATAGCCGTAGGCTTCATACTCCTCATTCATCCAGCCGGCTCCCAAACCTATTTCTACCCGGCCTGCACTGATGTTGTCCAAACTGGCCGCCATCTTGGCCAGAAAGGCGGGGTTCCGATAGGAGTTGCAGCACCAGGCCGCCGATGCGGAGCGTGGTGGTGACCATGGCCATGGACGACATGACCGTCCAGCCCTCCAGGAAATCGACCTGGGTCATCCCCCGCGGCCACATGTGATCGGTAAACCAGATAGAGTGAAAACCGTACTCCTCGCAGGCAAGCGCCCGTTCCTTGAGCAACGGAAACGGCAGGCCGATTTGGGGCTGAAAAAGACCAAATTGAATCGGGCGGGCCATAGTATTCTCCTCTCGTGCGTCAGGGCGTGTAGTCTGCTCGGTACTGCCTCTCCAACAGGCTTATTATCGTCTCGACCGCGCGGCGTCTATTGCCGCGGCAACGAGGGGTTTTACCTTGACAATCATGAGGACCACAGACAAGATGCCCAAAACGCTAAAAACGCCCAAGGGCATAAGACGAGTACAATCTTGTCTAACGTTGCTGGAGTGAGACCGCTATGGATTTTGAACTGACGCAAGAACAGCTAATGATCCGCGACCTGTGTCGTGATTTCGCCAAGAAAGAAATCGCCCCATACGCAGACGAATGGTCCGCCACGGAGTATTTCCCGACTGAGGTCTTTCAAAAGCTCGCCGAGTTGCAGTTGATGGGACTGCTCATCCCCGAGGAATATGGAGGCTCCAACGCCGGCACCATGGGCATGGTCATGGCGATTGAGGAGTTGGGCAAGGTCGATCAGTCGATTGCCACCACCCTCCAGGCCCACTTGACCATAGGCTCGCTGCCGTATCTGCACTTTGGTACGGACGAGCAAAAGAAAAAATGGCTGACTCCCCTGGCCACGGGCAAACACTTAGGCGCATTCGGCCTGACCGAACCCCAGGCCGGCTCTGATGCCGCTAACATTATGACCACGTCTCGTCTCGACGGTGATTGCTGGGTTGTGAATGGCACCAAGAGTTTTATCTCAAACGCGGGTACGCCGCTGAGTTACGGCCTGGTTGCGCTCACGACGAATGGCAGCAGCGACAACGGTAAAAAACAATACAGCGCGCTGATTATTCCCAAGGGTACGCCCGGTTATACAGTCGGCCAGCGGTATAAAAAAATAGGCTGGCATACGGTCGATACGCGGGAGCAGGTGTTTGAGGATGTCCGCGTACCGCGTGAAAATCTCCTGGGCGAGCAAGGCTCGGGCTTTCGGGCGTTTCTGAAGACGCTCGAATGCGGACGTATTTCAGTCGCTACGCTCGGCCTGTCGTTGGCCGAAGCCTGCCTGGATTTGTCGCTCAGGTATGCCTTGGAGCGCAAAACCTTTGGCCAGCCCTTGGCCTCACATCAGGCTATCCAGTTCAAATTGGCCGACATGGCGACCCAGGCTGAGATGGCGCGGCTGATGATCTACCGTGCTGCCACGCTGCGCGACGAAGGGAAACCCTACGCCAAAGAGGCGGCCATGGCGAAGCTGGCTTCGTCTGAAATCGCAGTGAAGACGGCCGAAGAAGCCGTCCAGATTCACGGCGGGTACGGCTATATGCGCGAATCACCAGTCTCCCGTTTCTATCTGGACTCAAAAATTCTCACCATCGGTGAAGGAACCAGCGAAGTGCAGCGGATGGTGATTGCCAGGCAGTTGGGTTGTTAAGAACGGAGATTTCTATGACACTTCCATATTTTGATCTTTCTGGAAAAACGGCCATTATCACCGGTGGCAGTAAGGGCCTTGGGGAACAAATGGCCTATGCCTTGGCTGAGGCGGGGGCTGATGTTGCGATCGTCAGCCGTACGCAGGCTGACCTCGACGCCGTATCGTCTGCTGTCCATGCAGCAACCGGGCGCAACGTGGTTGGTGTTGCCGCGGATGTCACCAAAGACGCCGATATTCAGGCCATGGTGCAGGCGGTTATGGCTGAATTCGGTCAGATCGATATTTTGATTAACAACGCCGGTATCGGGGGGACGACCCCGATGCATGAGCTGACCGAAGAAGAGTGGGATCGTTTTATGAACCTGAACCTCAAGGGCCCCGTTCTATGCTCCAAGCATGTCGGGGTAGAGATGGCCAAACGCAAAAAGGGCAATATTATCAACGTGTCTTCTCTGTTCTCGAAAATTGTCGCGCGTTATATGGCAGCCTACGGTGCGACCAAAGCCGCTCTGGTGTCTTTTACCCGGACCCTGGCCCTCGAATGGGCCCGAGATAATATCCGCGTGAACGCCTTGTGTCCGGGGTATTTTGATACCCCCATGAACCACGCATTTTGGGAGACCAAGGGGGGCAAGGGGATTATAAGCAGAATCCCGATGCAGCGGGTTGGTGATCCTAAAGAACTCAAACCGGCGATTATCTTTCTGTCCTCGGACGCAAATACCTTCATGACCGGTACGACGCTCTTCGTTGACGGCGGACATAGTCTGGTTGGGTAAGCTGATACGGAAACCGGGAGGAAAGTATGGAACCCTGGCAGCATACGTATAAGGACAAACTCATCTCAGCCGAACAGGCCGCGCACCTCGTCAAGTCGGACAGTTTGGTCCGTCTGCATATCGGCAAACCGCCCATCCCCATTCTGGATGCCTTGGCCGCGCGCAATGGAGAGCTGGCACAGGTGACCCTCATCCAGTGTTATCCGCTGTACGAGCACCCCATCTGGAACGAGGCCGCCTACGACGCCTCGTTCAATCGGATTGTTGATTACGTTGGGGCCGGCTGCCGTGAGGGTATGAAAAAGCACTATGTGGATTTCATGCCGCTCGACTATCCCCAGTATGCCAAGCAGGCCGAACAGGGCCGGACCAATACCTGGAACGCCGACATCTTCTTTGGTGTGATCTCGCCGCCGGATGAAAAAGGCTATTGCAGTTTCGGCAATGCCCTCTGGTACAACAAGGACGTGGCCAAGGCTGCCAAGTGTTTTGTCGCGGAAGTCGACCCGGCCTGTATTCGCACCCACGGCGATAATTGGATTCATGCGTCTGAGATCGACTATCTGGTCGAGGAGACCAAGCCGTTTCCGTTTGGGACCCCACCGCCGCCGGACGAGGAACAGGGCACTTTAGAGGTCATTGGCGAATTTGCCTCAACCCTGATTAAGGACGGCGACACCGTCCAAATGGGCATTGGCGCGATCTCCGAAGCCATTGGCCTGTTTCTCATGGATCGGAACGATCTGGGGATTCATAGCGAAATCATGACCGCCAGCCATGTTGAACTGGTCAAGCGCGGCGTGGCGACCGGCAAATACAAATCGATGCATAAAGGCAAGGCGGTCGCGGCCATGGTCGTTGGCGGCGCAGATTTGGAATTCGTGAATAACAACCCGGCCTTTGAGTTGTACAGCGTGCTGTATACGAACTCCCTGCTGACCATTGCCGCCCAGAAGAGTCAGGTCGCTGTGAACAGCACTCTGTCTATCGACTTGACCGGTCAGGCCGCGGCCGAGTCGATCGGCCCGCAGATGTATTCCGGTATCGGCGGGCAGATGACGTTTATGATGGGCTCGATGTACTCGGACGGGGGGCGCTCCATCATGGTGCTGCCGTCCACGGCGCGCAGAGGTTCACTGTCCCGCATTGTTCCCATGCTGGAGCCGGGGAGTACGCTGACCACGCCCCGCCAGTACACGGACTATGTGGTGACGGAATTTGGTATGGTGAATCTTCAGGGGAAAACGCAACGCCAGCGCGCCGAGTCCCTGATTAGTATCGCGCATCCCGACTTTCAGCCTGAGTTGCAACACGCGGCAAAGAAAATGTTCTGGCCCTAGGGCCAAACAGCGGCCCGCCACCGATGGGAGAAAAATTTCGAGTGTGTTGGTCCAAAACCCTTCCGGACATAGGGGCAGCCCCACGGGGCTACCTTTTTCGTCGGAGCGTCGCCCGCAGTGCTCTCACAGGGCTGGCTGTGTTGCTTGTTCTGCTCCTTCCTCTGCCGACATGGCCCCAAACGGTTGATGAACTGCTTTCTAATCCGGTAGCCTTTGACAGGCAAGGGGTCAAAGTTACCGGTCAAGTAACAACCCTCATCGTTGAGGAAGGTGAAAAACCGTACACCAAGTTTAAGCTTGGAGACACGGACCAGACGATCCCGGTCTTTATGCGTGGCGCCCAGGCGCTGACCGAAGGCGAGTCGTATGAAGTTGATGGGGTGTTTCTGGTCAAACCGTCCAGTGACGGTTCAGAGCAGATCAGTGGGATTGTGGGCCAGGCCGTTCTTCCCCTTCTTCTCCTGGAAGAAGAGTCAATGGAGGTAGCGGAAGAGGAAACGGCCGAGGCCTTGGAGCCGCAAGAACTGGAAGACCCGCAGGCGGAATCTGAAGTGACCGCTGCTGCAATCGATCTCTTGGTAGGTGAGCTGTTAGATGATCCGGTTGTGTTTGACCGGCAGGCGATCAGCGTTTCGGGTGAAATAACGACGCTGGTAATCGAAGCCGGGGACAATCCCTCCACCAAGTTCAAGCTGCAGGACGCAAGTGGCGAGATCCCGGTTTTTATGCGTGGCGTCCAGCCACTGACTGAAGGTGAGTCATATGAGGTGGATGGCGTGTTCCTGGTGAAGCCGACAAACGATGGGGCAGGCGAGGTGGGCGGGATTGTGGCAAGGACGGTTGAACCTGTTGAATCGGGAACAGCTTCGGTCCTGGCCGCCGAGGCTTCTACAGACAAGAAGGCTGCGCCCCCCGTCTACAAGGCTCCAGCCTATGCGGTTCGAGATCTCCTGGCCGACCAGTCGAATTTTGATCGCCGCTTCGTGAGTGTGACCGGACAAGTGACAACCCTCACCACCCGCTATGGGGAAAGGACGTACCAGAAGTTCAAGCTTACAGATGAGAGCGGTACGATCCCGGTTTTCATTCCAGGGACTTCCTCGTGTGAGCAAGGTCAGATTTGTAAAGTCACCGGGGTGTTCTTAATTAAAAGAACACAAGATGGAGAGTCTGAGATCAGTGGGATTAAGGCCGATGCCGTCGAGAAGGTGGATGATGCGCCGTATCGGGAATGGATAAGTGTGGTGTTTCAGGATCAGTTGGGAAGAACGGGTCCCAACCGCAGGTTGCCAGGGGGATTTGCGTTCCAGGAATAAGGGCGACGGGGGCGCCGCCCTGACGAGATGTTAGCCAACCAGAATCTCTTTGGCGTGAATCGTATCCAGGTATTCCCGCACGGCCTGAATCTTGCCGTCGTTCAGTTCAATCATGAAGTGATACTGGTTGTTGTAGACTTTGCCGTTGGCGAGTTCGCCATACGACTCCGCTTCCACCGCAACCCGGTCGCCTTCGGCAATCACACCCTTGGGCGTGATTTTGAGGCCGTTCGGCATAGCCGCGCCGATCCCTTTCACCAGTTCGCCGAACTCCGTTTTGGTTTTGGTGCCGGACAGCTCGAACTTGCCGGCCACCCACCACGTGGCATCGTCAGCCATCATGCCCAGCGCCTCCTCAAATTTCCCGGCTGAAAAATTCTCAAAGAAACCTAAGACAACGCCTTTATTCGCTTCGCTCATACGCGACCTCCTTTGCGCTGCATCGTCACAACGATGCAGGTCGGGGTAAGATTCCCCCTTATAGCCCACATGCCCGAGCCTGCGCAAGCGAAGCGGCGAACGGGGCAGGTCTAACCAATTGAGCCTCCACGGGTGACAGTCGCTTTAGTTCTGCAGTGCTTTAGCTAGCGACTGCAGCGCCGAAGACGGATGAGCACCTGTACGAGCAGCATTTGTCCATTCATCATTGATGAAAGACAAATATTTCTTTATCAACTATTGCCCGGCTGGGTCACCGCGCCTTCGGAGGCGGAGGTGACTTGGGCCGCATACTTGGCGAACACGCCGGAGGTGTAACGCGGGGCCGGTGGTTGCCAGGCATCCAAGCGGGTTTGTATCTCAGCATCGCTCAACTCAACATTGAGCTGGCGATTTTCAATATCGATCACCACCATGTTGCCTTCCCGGAGAATAGCGATAGGACCGCCAACCGCGGCTTCCGGCGCAATATGACCGGCCATGAGACCCCGCGTCGCTCCGCTGAAGCGTCCGTCCGTGATTAAGGCCACAGAGTCGCCGAGTCCCTCACCAACGATGGCCGCGGTCACGCCTAACATCTCTCGCATGCCCGGCCCGCCTTTCGGACCTTCATAGCGAATAACTACGACATCGCCTTCTTTGACGTGACGTTGCGTGACCGCGGCCATTGCATCTTCTTCACACTCGAAGAGACACGCCGGCCCCCGGTGATACTGACGCTCATGCCCGGCGACTTTGATGACGCAGCCGTCAGGCGCAAGATTCCCCCGCAGAATGACCAGACCGCCGGTGGCTTTGAGGGGATTGACCAGCGGCAGAATGACATCCTGGCCCGGTGTTTCAACGGCCTTTGCCGCCTCAACCGCAAGAGTTTCTCCGCTGGCGGTCAGTTGTCCGCCGTCAATCAGGCCGCCGTCAACCAAGCGCTGGGCAATCAATTGGATGCCGCCGGCTTTATCTACATCAGTAGCAACATATTTCCCGCCGGGTTTGAGGTCGGCAATAAGCGGGGTGCGGCGACTGACCGCATCAAAATCGTCAATACCGAGCGGAATCTCGGCTTCCCGCGCCATTGCCAGTAAATGCAGCACCGCGTTAGTTGACCCGCCGGTTGCGGCCACACAGGCAATGGCGTTCTCAAACGCCTGACGGGTCAAGATGTCCAGCGGCCGAATATTTTTGTGGAGCAGGTCCATTACGAGCTGTCCGCACTGGACCGCGACCGCGTCTTTGCGCGCATCGGTTGCCGGAACGCTGCCCGTGCCCATGGGCGACAGGCCGATGAATTCCATGACGGTGGCCATGGTGTTGGCGGTATACTGTCCCCCGCAGGCCCCGGCCCCCGGACAGGCGAAGTCTTCGATATGTTTGAGGTCGGTGTCACTCATGCGTCCGGCGGCATTGGCTCCAATGGCCTCGAACACGTCCTGAATGGTCACGTCTCTGTCCTGAAAGCGGCCAGGTGCGATCGAACCGCCATACAACAGCAGCCCTGGGATATTGAGGCGGGTCAGGGCGAGTGCCCCGGCGGGAATGGTCTTGTCGCAGCCCACGATAATGACCATGGCATCGAACAAATAGCCCCGACCGACCAGCTCAAGCGAGTCGGCAATGACCTCTCGGCTGACGAGGGAGGCTTTCATACCAACCGTCCCCATGGTGACGGCATCACTGATGGAGATGGTATTGATTTCCATGGGCGTGCCCCCAGCCTCCCGCACGCCCTGCTTGACCTTGTCTGCCAGATGGCGCTGGTTGAAATTGCACGGCATGGTTTCAATCCAGGTATGCGCCACGCCGACCAGCGGTTTGGCCAGATCGTCATCCGTAAAGCCGATGGCCTTGAACATGGAGCGCGCCCCGGCGCGGTCGCGGCCCTCGGTAATGATGTGACTGGAGTGTTTGGGATTGAAAGCCATACGTCCCTCCTTGGATGGCAAAAAAAAGATAGCAAAAAAATAACATTCTCTTCCTGCTCTATAGTCTTGTCAGACGACTCAGTGCAAGCCTTTGCCCCAGCCTTCACTCTTGACAGTCGAGAGTCATCTTATAGCTTGTGGACGACTCTGGCCGAACCGTTGGCCGCCTCGGGACTATTTGGTCACGCCAGCGTTATCGGTATGAAAGAAAAGGGGGGAGTATGCTTGAAACAATCGCTTCCGGGTATGGACTGCTTGAAGGGCCGCGGGTGGACGGCGCGGACAATTTGTATTTCAGTGATGTGACCAATGGCGGTGTGTACTGTCGGGCCCCAAGCGGAGAGATATCCACTGTTGTTCCGCGTCGGCGCGGAGTCGGCGGCATCGCCCTACATGCCGACGGCGGCTTGGTCATCTCCGGGAAAAACGTGTGTCACGTCAAAGACGGCACAACGCGCATCCTGTTCCAGCGCGAGGATATTCCCGGCTTTAATGATCTCTTTACGGATTCCCAGGGCCGTATCCTGGTCGGCTCACTGCGCTCCGATCCCTTCAAGCTGAAGGCCCAGGTCCCGGGTGAACTGTGGCGGCTGGCGGGCGAGGACTCGGCGGTTGAACTGTACGGCGATGTCGGTATCACCAACGGCATTGGCTTCTCACCGGACGGCAGCAAGCTGTATCACTCCGACAGTGTGCCGCGTCATATTATTCTGCACGATGTTGCGGCTGACGGCTCCATGACGAATCGCCGCATTCTCGCCAGTCTGCCCGCGGATTGGGTGCCGGATGGACTGGCGGTTGATGCAGACGGCTGCGTGTGGGTCGCTGTCTATGGTGGTGGCTGTGCCCTGCGCTACACACCTGAGGGCAAGGAAGACCGGAAGGTTGAGGTTCCGGCCAAGGCGGTCACGAGTTTGTGTTTTGGAGGTACAGACCGGCGTGAGCTGTATATTGTTACGGCAGACAATACCGCAGAGCCGGCCCGCAAGGGAACGATTTTCCATACGCGGGTGGATGTCCCCGGTCTGGCGGTGACGCCGGCAAACATTTAGCGCGTAGGGTGGGGACCTCCGGCACTCGACTTCACTCGACCTTCATAATGCGGTCCAAGAGCCGGTCTCGGACCGCTGCGTTTGTCGCCAGGTCAACCGCTGTCCAGGCCATTGCCAGCGCCCCGTCAATAATGGCCTTATCCGCGGCTTCGGTCACGCAGTGGGCGGCAAACTCGGGCTGATGGTTGACGGCAGGCAGCGAATCAATACCAATAGCCGGGTGAATGGCGGGCATCGCAAGGGAGACATTGCCCATGTCTGTTGAGCCAGCCGCCCGTTTGAGAGACGTATCAACGGTTGGAAAAACCCGGCCCAGCGCCTCGGCATTCCGGCGATAGGCGGCGGCCATATCCGGGTCGTGCAGCATCTCCGCATACGGTTTTTCACCGCCGTGTATTTCGAGCTTGGAGCCGGTTGCCAGTGCGCCGGCTTCAAAGCACCTGACGACTTTCTGCTTGATCCCGTCGAGATCCGCCAGCGTGTTCGCCCGGACAATATACTTCGCCACCGTGTGGGCCGGGATGATGTTTGGCGCTTCACCCCCTTTGGTAATAATGCCGTGAATCCGGTCCGTGGAACGGATGTGTTGGCGGAGCAGGCCAATAGCTGTTTGGGCGACGGTCAAGGCATCCGCGGCATTAATGCCGCGTTCGGGAAAGGCTGAGGCGTGCGCCTCTTTGCCGTGGTAGCACACCTCAAACATGGAGGCGGCGATAATGGGAAATTCTACCACGTCCAGCGGCGCGGGATGGACCATCATCGCCGCGTGCATGCCCGCAAACGCGCCGCGTTCGAGTAAGAGAATTTTCCCCCCGGCATCGCACACTTCTTCTGCCGGGGTGCCGATCACGCTCACGGTCAGACCCACCTCATCCGCAATCTTTGCCGCGGCAATCCCCGCCCCAACCGATGCGGCGGCAATAATATTATGCCCACAGGCATGGCCGATCCCTGGCAGGCTGTCATATTCCGCGCAGATGCCAATATGCAGCGGCCCACTCCCGGCCCGGGCGATAAACGCAGTCGGAAGATCACAGATGCCTGTTTCCACACGGAAGCCCGCGTCCAGCAGCGCTTCCGAAAGCCACTGAGCAGCCTGTTCTTCTTCAAAGCCAATTTCCGGATTGGCGTGAATCCGGTGACTCAGGGCAATGAGATCGTCTCGCGCGTGGTCAAATCGTTCGTGGGCTCCAGCCTTGGCGTCCATATTTTCTCCTTTTTCTTTTTCCGCCTTACCACACGTCCTTCTTCGGCGTCCAGCGTATGCGTCTGGGAGAAAAGACTCCCCTAAATCGACGTGTTGGAAAGAACGTGGTAGGTCTTTTCGAGAGAGGCAAACAAGAAGGAGGATTTCTCATGGATGCAGTCTGGTGCGGACAACTCGCTGTTTCGGCCTTTTTCGCCATCGCTTTTTTACAATCAGCAGCAGACAAGTGGTTTGACAGCGCGGGGAATATCGAGTTTTTCGGCGGCCATTTTTCCAATAGTCCGCTGGCCGGCCTGGTCCCGCTGATGTTCTGGACCATTACGGTACTCGAATCTCTGGCCGGTGTGTTGAGCGGCATTGGCGCGCTGATGATCCTGCTCGGCATGGGAACGGACATAGCGGTGTGGGGACTGACGCTCTCAAGCGTCTCGTTGCTGTGTCTGTTCTTCGGCCAACGCTTAGCCAAAGATTATGCCGGCGCTGCGGTGATCGCCGCATACTTTGCCGTGGCGCTGCTGGGCTTTGCCATCCTTTCCACCGCCGGCGGATGATGCTCTAGGATGATGCTCTAGGCGGCGGCTCTCCGCTGCATCAGTCGGTCACGTATCTGCGCATCTGTCGCCATATCAATTGCCGTCCAGGCCATGGACAGGGCCCCGTCGATCAGGGCTTTGTCCGCGGCTTCGGTAACACAGTGGGCGGCGAATTCGGGCTGGTGATTCACCGCCGGCAACGAGTCAATCCCGATAAATGGGTGGATCGAGGGTAAGGCCAAAGACACATTGCCCATGTCCGTTGAACCCGCCGCGCGTTCAATTGCCGGACCACGCTCCGGGAAGTTGCGCCCGAGCGCTTCTGAGTTACGTTGGTACAGATTCGCTATCTCCATATCGGAGCGGTGTTCCGCGTAGGGCTTGTCTCCGCCAGCTATTTCGAGCCTTGTCCCTGTTGCCAGGGCACCCGCTTCAAAACAGCGCCGGACTTTTTCTTTGATTGCGTCCAACTCGTCCAGGGTCTTGGCTCGGACAATATATTTGGCCTCGGTATGAGCGGGGATGATGTTCGGGGCGTCTCCGCCTTTAGTGATAATGCCGTGAATGCGGTCCGTTGAGCGAATGTGCTGACGCAGGAGACCAATGGCCGTCTGCGCAACCGTCAATGCGTCAGCCGCATTGATGCCACGTTCGGGAAAAGCCGAAGCGTGGGCTTCCTTGCCCGTATAGTGCACATGAAACATGGAACAGGCGATAATGGACGGATCAACCACATCCATGGGAGCGGGGTGGACCATCATGGCGGCATGGACGTTTTGAAATGCGCCACGTTCCAGAAGGAGGATTTTGCCGCCGGCATCTCCAACTTCTTCCGCTGGCGTGCCCAATACGCTGACGGTCAGGCCGACTTCATCCGCTACCTGAGCCGCAGCAATCCCGGCGCCAACAGCACTGGCTGCAATAATATTATGACCACAGGCATGGCCGATACCGGGCAGGCAGTCGTATTCGGCGCAGATGGCAATGTGCAACGGTCCGCTGCCGGCCCGCGCGACAAAAGCGGTCGGCATGTCACAAATCCCGGTTTCAACGCGAAAGCCGGCGTCGCTCAGCGTTTCGGCAATCCAGGCGGAAGCTTGTTCTTCTTCAAAACCAAGCTCGGGATGGGCATGAATACGATGACTCAGAGCAATGAGGTCGTCTTGAGATTGCGTAAAGCGTTCCTGAGCGCCCGACTTCGCATCCATGATGTTCTCCTTATTTTCCCTCTCCCCCGGGGCGAGGGCTGGGGTGAGGATTTTCTTCGCCCTAACACACCGGCGTATCTGACGTCCAGCGGGAGATGAAAATCGTTCTTGACTCCGTTACACTAGGGATGCCTGTCCGTCTCTGCGGAAGCCTCAATTCCCTCTCCCCTGGAGGGCGAGGGCTGGGGTGAGGGGACTGCTCGAATATGAAAGGGGTATGAGTGGGGACTGTTCCCGAAACATTACAGAATCCTACTTCGACCCGTATTGGCATTCGAGGCATGCACTGTGCTGCGTGTGTTGCCAAGGTCGAACAGGTGTTATTCCAAACACCGGGCGTTATGCGGGCGAGTGTCAATCTGGCGAGTGAAGAAGCCTTCGTCGAATATGTCCCTGGTCAAGCAAGCCTGACCGGCATTGGAGCGGCTGTTGCCTCAATCGGCTTTGAGATGGTCGAACGTGGAGAGACGGAGGAAGTTGAGCGGCAACACCGTGACGAATACCTCCTGCTGAAAAAGAAGCTGATCGTCAGTGCAGCTTTGACCGGCGTGATCCTGCTCGGGGCAATGACATCGCTCCTGTCTGTCCTGCCGCTTGGCGCTCCGGTGTGGTTGTTTGTCCTGACCACTCCGGTCCAATTCTGGGTCGGCGGGCAATTTTATCGAAGCGCCTGGGCCAGGGCGCGGCATGGCTCCAGCGATATGAATACGTTGATCGTGGTGGGGACCTCGGCGGCCTATCTCTACAGTACGGTGGCGGTATTTGCGCCTGGTTTTTTCGCGACAGCGGGCCAGCAGCCCCAGATGTATTTCGATACGGCCGCGGTAATTATTACCCTGATCTTGCTAGGTCGCCTGTTGGAAGCGCGAGCGAAGCGAAGAACGACCGAGGCCATTCGGCGGCTGGCTCAATTGCAACCCAACACGGCGACGCTGTTGCGCGGGGAGGGGGAACAGGAAACCGTTTCGGTCGATCATGTTCAGGTTGGCGATCAGGTCCTTATCCGACCCGGTGAGCAAATTCCCGTAGACGGTATTGTGCAGGCCGGCTCGTCCGCGGTTGACGAATCCATGCTGACTGGTGAGAGCCTGCCGGTTGAAAAGCAGCCCGGAGACACGGTGACTGGTGCGACTATCAACACAACGGGTGCTTTGACTGTGCTGGCGACCAAGGTTGGCAAAGAGACGGCCCTGGCTCGGATCATTGATCTCGTCCGCCAAGCGCAGGGATCAAAGGCGCCGATTCAACGTCTGGCCGACAGGATTGCGGCGTACTTTGTGCCGGTTATTATTGCGACTGCTGTCGCCACGTTTTGTCTCTGGCTTGTGCTCGGACCGGACCCGTCCCTCACCTTTGCCCTCATGACCTTTGTTGCCGTGCTGATTATTGCGTGTCCGTGTTCACTGGGCTTGGCAACACCGACCGCCATCATGGTCGGCACCGGACGTGGGGCCGACCATGGCGTGCTCATCAAAGGCGGAGAGATATTAGAGCGGGCGCATACCCTCACGACTGTGGTCTTTGACAAAACCGGGACCCTGACCACTGGAAAGCCAGCGGTGACTGATATCCTTCCGTCCGAGACGGTTCCCGAGCGTGTCGCTCTTAGCAGCGAAGAGCTCCTGCGTTTGGCGGCAGGTGCGGAATGGCAAAGCGAGCATCCGCTGGGACAGGCCATTGCGCAACAGGCCAAGGCGCAGGGCCTGACGCTTGCGCCGGTTGAGTCGTTTGTTGCGCTTGCCGGCCACGGAGTAGAAGCCCGGCTGGAAGGAAAGGCTGTCTTGATTGGCAGTCAACGCCTCCTCGCGCAGCGCGGCATTCAGTCTGGCGACATGCTGGGACAGAGTGAGGCCCTCTCCCGCGAGGGGAAGACTCCGCTCTATGTTGTGGTCAACCGGCGGGTCGTTGGATTGATCGCGGTCGCCGATAGGCTCAAGCCTCGGGCTGCCGAAGATGTCCGCCGGCTTCAGCACATGGGGCTCGAAGCCGTCATGTTGACTGGTGATAATCGCCACACGGCCCACGCGATTGCCCGTCAGGCCGGCATTACTCGGGTTTTGGCCGAGGTTCTCCCCGAGGAAAAGGCTGCCGAGATTGCGCGCCTCCAGGCCAACGGTGCTGCCGTCGCCATGGTTGGCGATGGGATAAATGATGCTCCGGCCCTGGCCCAAGCGACTATTGGCATTGCCTTGGGAACCGGGACGGATATTGCCATTGAGGCCGCTGATATTACGCTTATGCGCGGCGAATTGAGCGGTGTGTCTACGGCAATTGCGTTATCGCGTCGAACGGTGCAGGTCATTCGTCAGAATTTATTCTGGGCGTTTGTCTATAACACTGCGGGTATTCCCCTGGCCGCCGGACTGCTCTATCCGTTCTTCGGGATTTTGCTTGACCCCATGGTTGCCGCGTTGGCCATGGCGTTGAGTTCGGTCTCGGTGTTGATGAATTCGTTGCGATTGCGAACGATGCGATTGGAATAGGGCGGTGCACAGGGACATTCTACCTGCCTTGGTGTCTTGGTGACTTGGTCGTATAACATGAGCTACTCCACAACGGTCCGTACTGAACGTTTTGTATTTGCCGACCTGCGCGAAGTATTCGCCAAGGCCAATGAAGACAAGTCGGGCGACCGCTTGGCAGGGATTGCCGCAACATCCGAGCAGGAACGGGTTGCGGCAAAGCTGGTGCTGGCTGACATCCCGTTGTCGGAAATCGTCGAGAATCCACTCATAGAGCCCGCCCAAGATGAAGTGAGTCGCCTCATTC
This sequence comes from Binatia bacterium, assembly GCA_963664395.2. Taxonomy (GTDB): domain Bacteria; phylum Desulfobacterota; class Binatia; order Bin18; family Bin18; genus Bin18. The sequence goes on from OY761159.2 coordinate 4,111,560, forward strand.
TTGATACCCATGACCAAGAGATGTTCCATCCGTTTTCACATCTGACTGTTGGCGAGTTCCGAGAATACTTACTCGACGATGCACAGGATGGTGATCGCCTGAATGCCTTGCGGTGGGCCATCACTCCGGAAATCGCTGCCGCCGTGGCCAAGCTGATGAGCAATAAAGATCTGGTATTGGCCGCAAGCAAAATCCGCAACATCACGCGCTGTCGGAATACCATGGGTCAGCCCGGCGTCCTTGGTATTCGCGTGCAGCCGAATCATCCAGCCGACGATCTGGGCGGGATTCTCCTGTCCGCAATTGATGGCTTGCTGTTCGGGTGCGGGGACGCCGTCATCGGCGTGAACCCGGCGACCGAGTCCGTGGAGACGGTCAGCCGGATTCTGCACGGACTCCAGCGTTTGATTGAAGTGTATGACATTCCAACCCAATCGTGCTGCCTGGCTCATATCAGTACGCAACTCAACAGCCTGGAGCGTGGCGCCCCGGTGGACTTGCTGTTTCAGTCCATTGCCGGGACGGAAGCGGCCAACGCGAGTTTTGGAATTAATCTGAATATTCTGCGCGAGGGCCGCGAGCGTGTCCGTGAACATCATCGGAGTCGCGAGGTGACGTGGGTGGGCGACGCGGTCATGTATTTTGAAACCGGGCAGGGGAGTGCGCTGTCGGCCAATGCCCACCACGGCGTGGATCAACTCACGCTCGAAGCCCGAACCTACGGTGTGGCCCGCGCCTTTGCGCCCTTCCTGGTCAATACCGTCGTGGGCTTTATCGGGCCCGAATACTTATATGACGAACGCCAGATCGTTCGCGCCGGTTTGGAAGATCATTTTATGGGCAAGCTGCTCGGACTGCCCATGGGGTGTGACGTGTGCTACACCAACCACGCTCAGGCTGACCAGAACTCGGCGGATAATCTCTTGCTTCTGCTGACCGCGGCCGGCTGCAATTATTTTATGGGGGTCCCGTGTGCCGATGATGTGATGTTGAGTTATCAATCAACCAGCTTCCACGACGCACTCGGAGCCCGCCAACTTTTTGGTCTCCAGCCAGCTCCGGAGTTTTTGGCCTGGTTGGAGCAGATGGAAATCTTTCGTAATGGAAACCTCGTGGCATCCGATAGTCCGGCTCGACAACGCCTGGAAGAAGGTGTCGGGCGGATTGCCTGAATTTCATCCCCTCCGGGGAGGGGAATCGTTTTTAAGTACGATGAAGACTCCGGCTCAATCAGACAATCGCGATCCACTGGCTGAAATCCGGACCCGTACTTCAGCACGGATATTTGTTGGCCGGTCCGGTCCGGCGTACCGTACGCGGACGCAGCTCAGCCTGCGTTCGGATCATGCGTTAGCCAGGGACGCGGTGCAGGCCGACAGCCATTGGGAACGGGACCTTGGTACGGACTTTCTGCAAGAGTGGGGGCTGTTTGAAGTGGCCAGCCAAGCGCAGAGTAAAGCCGAATATCTGATGCGACCCGACCTGGGTCGGAGACTCAATGACCGGGTGGAGATCACGCGCCAGTGTGCTGTTGGTGCCGATCTGCAAGTTGTTATCGGGGATGGGCTCTCGGTCGCTGCCGTTATCAGACAGGTGCCCGACCTGCTGCCGCTACTCCATGCCGGTGCGGAAAAACGTGGCTGGCGTTTTGGCCAGCCCTTTTTGATCCGCCATTGCCGCGTAGGGGTGCTGAACGACATTGGTGAGCTACTTGACCCGACCGTTATCGTGCTCCTCATTGGAGAGCGGCCCGGTCTTATGACAGCAGAGAGCCTCTCCGCGTATATGGCCTATCGCCCCCGGTCCGGCCACACTGATGCCGAGAGAAATCTGGTCTCAAACATTCATGCCCACGGCGTGGCTATTGGAGAAGCCGCCGACCGTATCCTGGGTTTGGCCGAGCTCATGCGGCGGGCCCAACTGAGTGGAGTTGCGGTCAAAGAAGAGCTTGGGGTGCTGGCACAAAACGCTATGCCGACTCTTTCTGACAAGTAATAGGGAGGCGGGTGACGCTGCTATGAGTCGAAAAGGAAAGAAAGCGGTAAACTCGGTAAGCGCTCCCAACGATGTTGCGGTGCGGGCCGACCGCTGGCTGTGGGCCGCACGGTTTTATAAGAGCCGTTCGTCAGCGGCCGAAGCCTGTGAGGGCGGAAAGGTCAAGGTGAACGGGCAGACGGCAAAACCGCATAAGCTGGTGCGGGTGGATGATACCCTTGAATTTACCCATCCGCATGGACCAAAGAAGCTGAAGGTGCGGGCGGTATCTGATACGCGCGGTCCGGCAACTGATGCCCGCCTACTGTATGAAGACCATTCGCCGCCGCCTCCAAAAGATGAGTTCTTTGATTTCTTTGAGCAACCGTCTTCCCGGTCCCGGGGAAGCGGCCGCCCAACCAAGCGGGAGCGCCGCGAGACCGAATGGTTGCACGGGCGATAAGACGATAAATGGATAATCGGAGTGAGGAAAATATGATGACTGATCTGATGATTGATCTGCGGAGCGATACGGTCACCTTGCCGAGTCAGGCCATGCGCGACGCAGTTGCTCATGCCGAGCTTGGTGATGATGTCATGGGAGAAGACCCGACGGTCAATCGGCTGGAAGAACTGGCTGCGGAAAAGATGGGCAAAGAGGCCGCGCTGCTGGTGAGCAGTGGAACCATGGGCAATCTGGTCGCCTTACTCAGCCACTGCACCCGGGGACAGGACGTCATTCTTGGCGACCAGTGCCATATTTTCAAATACGAAGCCGGGGGGGCGTCAGCCCTGGGTGGGCTGGCCTTTCACACCGTGCCCACGGGCCGTTTCGGAGAACTCGCCCTGCCGGATGTGGAACGGGCTATATATCCCGCTGATGTGCATTACGCCCCGCCGGGGCTGATCTGTCTGGAGAACACGCATAATCGCTGCGGAGGGACGATCCTGCCGGTCGAGTATCTTCGCTCTGTTCGGAACCTGGCCGATACGGCCGGCGTGCCGGTGCATCTTGACGGCTCGCGCATCTTTAACGCTGCGGTGGCCTTGGGCTGTGACGTGAGGACGCTCACCCAAGCCGTCGATACGGTCCAGTTTTGTTTGTCCAAAGGACTGTCGGCTCCAGTCGGTTCTCTCGTGTGCGGGAGTCGGGAGTTTATCCAGCGGGCTCGGCGTTATCGGAAAATGGTCGGCGGCGGGATGCGTCAGGCCGGCATTATTGCCGCGCCCGGAATCGTAGCCCTGAATGAAATGGTCGAACGTTTGGCCGAAGACCACCAGACCGCACGCCGGCTGGCTGAAGGCTTGGCTGAGCTGCCGGGCGTACGCATCGACCTTGAGACGGTCCAGACCAATCTGGTGATTTTTTCCGTGCCGACTCCTCATGCCAATGGCGGTTCTTTTGCTGAAGTGCTCGGGCAGGCCGGAGTTAAGGTCGGTGCTATCGGCGGCGAACGCTTCCGCGCCGTGACGCATTACGGCATATCGCACGCGGACATAGATGAGGCGTTACAGATCATACGCCAGACCTGGCAGCCGGCCGCGGCCTAAGCGAATCGGCGCGCCTATACATCTTTTCCTGGCTGGGATAGAGGAAAACGATTAACGTAATAGGAGGGAACTATGGCAAAGGTACAAACCGTTCTTGGCGATAAGACTGCGGACGAGCTGGGCTTTACGCTCGTACATGAGCACCTGACGGTCGGCTTCCCCGGTTATGAATGGGACAATACCAGTTTTGATCGCAAGAAAGAGCTCGATGGAGCGGTCGAAAAGCTCAAAGAGATTAAAGAGCTGGGAGTGACCTCGTTTGTTGATCCCTGCCCCATGGAATTAGGCCGTGACCCGGAATTCGCCGCCGAATGCGCCGAGCGGTCCGGGCTGAACGTCATCATTGCCACCGGCCTGTACAACGAAGCCTTGGGCATCCCGCCGCATTTCCGCAGTCTTGGGGCGGATGATATTGCCGAGGTGTATGTGCGTGAGATCACCGAAGGGATCGGGAATACCGGTATCAAGGCCGGCATCATTAAAACCGCCACCGGTGGCATTCCGGGCATGACCGAGACGGCGACGAGTATCGGCCAGCACGAGGAGACGTGTTTGCGGGCCGCGGCACGGACGCACAAGGTTACGGGGCTGCCTATTCTGTGCCACAACGACGAGTTGGGTCCGTTCGGACGAGAGACCCTGGACGTCTTTGAAGACGAAGGGGTCGATTTTAACCGGGTGATGATCGGCCACGCGTGTGGTGTGGGTGATATGCGCTACTACTTTGACGTGCTTGAGCGGGGCGCATGGCTCGGTTTTGATCGCTTTGGAGTAGAGACTATTGCTTCCGATAAAATGCGCCAAGCCTCCCTCATCGGTCTACTGGCGGTCGGGTATGACCGGATTATGCTATCGCACGATGCCGTGCACTGCATGATGGGCCGTCCGAGCGCAGCGTGGGAACAGTTCATTGCGGCCTGCCCGAACTGGAACTATTCCCACATCCTGAAGAATATCATTCCGCAACTGAGCAGAGCCGGGGTGAGCGAGGGCACCATTCATACCATGACGGTTGAAAATCCCAAAAATTACTTTGGGGGATAGGAGTTGCTCTTTTCTGGGGCCGGCCGCTAGCGGCTACTCTTTCAACTCAATGGATATCTGGCTGTAGCGCGTGTCGCCGACGTTGGTCAGCGTATGAGTCACGCCTTTGACCGGGGGCATAATGACCTGGCCGGCCTCGGGATAATGTGTCTGGCGTTCAGGCTCCGGTCCGGCTTTTGTTGCCCTGAGCTTTGCACCCTCAAGGCAAATTACAACTTCGTCAAACTGATGGGTATGCTGCTTGGTGGATTGGCCTGGCTCCAGCACGAGTTTCCAGACTGTGACGCGCTCGTGGTCGAGAAGTAGGAGCGGTTTGACTGTGGTGCCTGCGGCATTCACTGGCGTGTGTACCAGCACGGCAATGCCTACTCCGAGGCCACACAGAGCCAAGAGCAGGCCGACACTCAGGCCGACACTCAGGCCGACACCCAGGCCAAGGAAAAAACGTTTCATGTCCGGCTCTTTCTTGTGCTGCTCGTTTGGCCTGTTGGGCCTATTTGGCCCGAGAGACATATCCTCCGGTTTCGGTGTCTACACGAATGGACTCGCCAATGTTGATAAAACCAGGAACGCGGACCACGAGGCCGGTTTCCATGGTGGCTGGCTTTAACTCATTCGTGACCGTTGCCCCCTTCATGGCGGGTGGGGTGTCTGTCACGGTGAGATCGACTGTCTTTGGCAGGCTGATGCCAACAGGACCTCCTTCGTACAGATCAATCGTGATCTTCATATTTGGTACGAGGTACTGTACCGCTTCCCCGAGGATGTCTTTCGATAAAGTAATCTGCTCGTAATCCTTGGAGTGCATGAAGCAGTATTCGTCGCCGGATTCGTACAAATATTCCATTTCCCGCTGCTCGAGGGTGATACGGTCTACTTTGTCGTTTGAGCTGAATTTATGCTCCGTTTGTAATCCACTCCGAAGATTGCGCAGTTTGGTTTGCACAAAGCCGCGTTTATTGCCAGGGGTGACGTGTGTCAAATCCATGATGCGGTGGAGATCGTTTTGATACATGACAAGCGTCCCTACCCGCAGCTGAGTCGCTGGTATGAGCATCCGTCCTATCCTCCTGTCTATTCTGAGCGCTGGTAATCTAACAGTGGCTTGGCAAAACGCGCACGCAAGGCAGGCACGCTACTGGAGTTGATCTTCAGCCGGGGTTGGCGGCGCGAAAATCGGAGAACCATGATGGTGCACAATGAACCACTGGCCGTCCCGCTTTTCAAACAGATTCGTCGTCAAAATCTGTGACCGGGAGGTCCCATCCGGTCCTTGCGATTCGAGATTTTCGATGAGGACAGCCCAGCCCAGGCTCCCGGATACTTCTACGCGGACATCTGTCACATCAAAACGCATGGATTGGGTATGGGCAAAAATTCGCTCCCAACTCGCCATAACGGGCCCCCAACCTGACAGGAGCGGCCAACCCGGATGGATACATTTGATGTGGCTTGCTTGCAGCCAGACCTTTTCCATCTCGGTCATGTTCAGCGTTTCAAAGGCGCGGTAAAATGCCCGGTTTGCTGCGGTCACAGCGTCGCGCTCTTCCATATGCATTCCTTATGCTGGTTTTGGGGCCATGAAAACAAGGACCGTCAGTTGGTCGGAGCCCCTATTGCCGACGCCGTGCTCGGCGCCGGATGGAGCCAGCGCAATGTCGCCAGGTTCAAGCTCTCGTGTGTCCTGTCCAATATGAACAGTGGCCCGTCCGTCAAGCACATAATAGATTTTGTCGGAGCCGGTATGCGTGTGGGGCGTTTGTTCCTGCCCAGGTTCAAAGCAGTACACATCGCAGAACATTCGATCGGTTGTAAACAGATTGACCTTTTTCATCTTCTCGGACGAAAAGGCAATCTGGCCGGCTAGCTGCTTAAAAATATCCATTGTCATCCACCTTACTCATCCCTTGTACGCGGACGGTCGATTCCAATTGATCCAATTGATATTGGTACGTCTTCGCAAAGAGATGCATACCACCTTTATTTTACGGCCAAAAGCCCTGAGCCGGCAGAGAGAAGAGATTGACTGTTCTCAAAGGCTATTCCATATGGCATCACAAAATGCAGCGTCCCTTTCTCCAGGTATTAGCTGCACAAGCGCAGGTGCTAGAGGCCCAGCGACGTGCTGTGCACGTACGAAAGAGGCTGAACGACGCGTGGAGATCGTTGCAGTTGGCACGCTCAGGAGGTTCTCCGCCAATGTTATGACCGCCCCACATTTTCAAAATATACTTGTTTTTCAAAGCCTTTCCCTGGCATACTACAAGAAGCAGGATATAGTGGTTGCATCTGGAGGTGGAAGGTATGGATCTTTCCCAATGTCGAAAGTGTACAAAAGGAGTGCTCGTCCCGTTATCTGATTACGGCCCGCGAGGATCAGACCTTGATTTCAAAGTGTGGGCGTGTACGAATCCGATGTGTGGCTTTACCATTCGGATTGACAAAGGGGTTATTCAATCCGGTCTCCGCGTGGGCGAATCAAAACGTCGCCCCGAGTAGCACCGCTCGTAAGCACGACGCTCGGTCCGCGCATTCTTTTTTTCCTCCTTTTTTCCCTTCCTCCACATTCTCTACAGTACATATCGCTCTCAGGTAAGCTCAGGCCCTCGCTTGTTTTGCTCCGCCCATCCTTGGTATGAGAACGGCGAGCGTATGAGAAATGAGGTGAAGGCATGAAACAAGCACTCGATGGAGTCCGCGTCCTCGAATTTACCCAGGTGATGGCCGGGCCGTTCTGCGCCATGCTCCTTGGGGACTTGGGTGCGGATATTATTAAGGTCGAGCCGCCAGGCGGAGATACCACCCGGCGCATGGGACAACGGCATGGTATGGAGAGCACCGGCTATTGGGCGGTCAACCGGAATAAGCGTGGCATTGTTCTCAATCTCAAAGACCGCCGTGCCCAGGACCTTGCGCGCACACTCGTGCGCCAGGCTGACGTTGTTGTGGAGAATTATCGTCCGGGTGTGATGGCCGGATTCGGACTGGACTATGAAAGATTGAAGAAGGAGCAGTCCAGCCTCATCTACGCCTCTGTATCCGGCTTTGGCGCGACTGGCCCATATGCGCACAAAGGGGGCTTTGATCTCGTTGCCCAGGGTATGTCAGGCATTATGTCAGTCACGGGCGAGGACGGAATGCCACCGATAAAATGTGGTATTCCAGTGACCGACCTGGGGGCCGGTCTCTTTGCCGAACAAGCCATTCTTGCCGCGTACATCCATCGTCTCAAAACAGGCGAAGGCCAATATATTGATACGTCGCTGCTGGAAGCGGGCGTCGCACTGTCCGTATGGGAATCGACGCAGTATTTTTCAACCGGAGACATCCCTGAGCCCATGGGTTCGGCGCATCGGATGTCGGCTCCGTATCAAGCGATCCGCTGCGCAGACGGCTATATCAATTTGGGTGCGGCCAATACCCGGACATGGGAGAAGTTTGCCAACGCCATCGGGCGCCCGGAACTGGTAGACCGGCCCGAATACGCAGAAGACGGTCTGCGCGTCCAAAACCGCCATCAACTCACCCGAGAAATAGAAGCCGTCACCACCCAGCAGCCGCGCTCACATTGGTTGGCTGTGCTCGAAGGGATGGGCGTCCCGTGCGGACCGATCTCAAATTACGCCGAGGTCTTTGCCGACCCGCATATTCAAGCGCGTAACATGGTGCAGGAGATGGAACATCCGGTTGGGGGGACAGTGCAGGTGCTTGGTCCGGCGGCCAAACTGTCCGAGACGCCAGCCCGGCTGACTCGGCGTTCCCCGTTGTATGCTGAGCATACGGCCGAGGTTTTAGCCGAGATTGGTTGTGTGGCGAGCGAGATTCAGGAATTGGAAAAGGCCGGAGTGATAGTAACGTGTCCTGACTCTCCTCAATGCGGCGTCAATAACTGTGCTCCGTAGACAAACAGTACGCCGGCCAGGGTTGCAACCGGAAGCTGGCGCGAGTGACTGGCATCATGCGCTGCGGGGAGGAGACTGCCGGCTCCCAGATAGAGAAAGACGCCGCCAAACCACGCGAGCAACAGGGCAAGCATCTCTGTTTGAAAGGTCACAAACGACTGGGCATAGACTCCGGCAAGTGGTGCCAGGGCGGTGAGAACGAGCATGATTCTGGTGGCGCGGACTGTCTGCTGCGTACCGAGCATGACGCCGGCAACACTCGCCCCGTCGGCAATTTTGTGAAGTAGGATACCCAAGGCAATAGCCCAGCCCACATGCTCGCCCGCCTGAAAGCCCTTGCCTATGGCAAACCCATCAAAAAAACTATGCACCAGAATACCTATTGCACCCCAGATACCGGCGTGTGGGGCATGGGCATGGTGCGCGGCTTGCTCGGCCGCTGTCTCTCGCTGGTGGGTTAAATGCTCGACAAGATAGAAGCACAGAAAGCCTAAAGTACAGGATAACAAGACATGATGATGGTGGAAGGATGAGCCGGGCGTTGCGAGCAATTCAAGCGATTCTGGAATCACCTCCATCAACGCAGCAGCAATCAGGGCGCCGGCGCAAAAGGCAAAAACCGGGCCCTGGTAGACCTGGAGGCGCAAAACGAGCAGCCCGCCACCAAGGGTCAGTACAAAAGTCGCACCAGCTACCCAGAATGCTGTCATTGTAAAGCGCTCTCTACGGTAATTTCGGGGAATAAGATGAGCCGAGTCTTACTAAAGCGGTTTTCAGTTATCGAGGTCGAAAGGCGCGAAATACCCAGGCACAGGCTAATAGGAAAGAGAGACACGCCGCAGCCATTTGGCCCGGCGGGAAATCATAATGATTAGCGATGACAAAAGCAAAGACGCTACTGCCTAATGAGACGCACGGAGCGAGGACAAACAAGCTCTGCGCGGTCCAGCCTACATTCTTGGCCACTAAAGCCGGAAGAACCAGACTCGCAAAAGCAAACACGACTCCGGAAACATGTATGGAAAACCCGACGGCCAGGCCGAGCCAAGTCGAGAGCAGGCCGTTCCAGAGCCCGGTTCTCAGACCGACCGCGCGGGCCATTACGGGATCGAGTGTGATCAGCAGGACGGGCCGGTAATACACAATGAGGGCGGAGACGGTCAACAGCGTCATGCCGGAAAAAACCCAGACATCTCCGACTCGTGCCCCAATGATCGTGCTGGACAACAGGCGGTTGACTTCGTCCATGCCGTGCGGGCTGTGGGCGAGCAGCAGAATGGAGGCGCTCACGGAGAACAGAAAGACCCAGCCGGTGATGGCCTCGTGCGTTTCCTGACCGGCCCGCCGTCCGCCGCCGGTTGTGAGAAAGGCGGCCAGCACGGCAAACAGTCCGCCCATGAAGGAGTGGACCAGATCGGAGTTCCACCAACTGAGGGAGTCCGTGCTGAGCAGGTTGCCAAACCAGATTCCCACTGCGATGCCCAACAGCGACGCTTGAGAAACGGCTGCGCCGATGAAGATCTGATCGCGGGCAACCACCAGTACGCCGATCAGCGAGAGCAGAATGCCAATCAGCCAGCCGGACAGATAGGCGTTCTGGAAGAGCGGCCACGAACTCACGAAACTGTCGATCATTATGGAGCCTAAGAATGCAGGTCGGACGAACCTTCTGGCGAGACGTGCAGATGAATACGCTGGCCGCGCCCATAGACGCGATCCAGGTTGGACTCGTTCAGTACCTCGGCTTTGGGGCCGGCAATAAGGGTCCCCTGCGCGACCAAGCCGATATGGGTGGCGTGGCGTTCGGCAATGCCAAGATTATGGGTGACGAATAGACAGGTGTTGTTCTCCTGGCGGTGAATGTCGGTCAAGGTTTGCAGGAAGTCATTTTCCGCAGTGAGGTCAAGGTTGTTCGTGGGCTCGTCCAGAATCAACAGGGCCGGGCGTCTCACTAGCGCTCGCGCAACCAGTGCGCGCTGGCGCTGGCCACCCGACAGTGTCCAGTAGTTTTGATGCTTGTGTTGGTCCAGATCGAGCATGCTCAGCGCCCGGTCCAGATACTCCCGTCGTGTGGCCCGGTTCAGGCCGGTGCCGACCAGACCCAGGCCGACGAATTCACGGACGGTAATCGGCAGTGTGGGATTGATGTCACAGCGCTGCGGCACGAATCCGACCCCGTTGGGTATATGCCGGTAGAGGCGACCCGTCTGCGGCTTGAGCAATCCGAGTAAGGTCTGGAGCAGGGTAGTCTTCCCAGCACCGTTCCGGCCCAGCACGAACCATAATTCGCCGGTGCGGATCGTCAGGTTTATGCGCCCGAGAACCGCAAAGTTTCCGTATCCGACCGACAGATTGGTCGTTTGCAGAACAATATCAGTATCGCTGTCCATGAGGCCGTACCATATCTGCGGAACAGGAGCATTGTAAGCGGCTTTGCCACGGACAACACAAGCGCCCCGACAGCTCCGGCAATGGCTAGCTCGAACCGCCGGCCAGGGCCGCCGCGATCTGCTTCACGTTGTAATCCACCATATCGAGATAGTGCGCCGTCCCAGGGCGAGCAGTGACTTGTTCGGCCATGTGTACAACCGTGGCGCTGGAATTCTCGGAAACGAACTGCGCATAACGGGGGTCGTAATAGGCAGTCGCCATAACGACCTTCACTCCGTTCGTCTTCATCAGCTCAACAAGCGTATTCAGATGTTTCGTGGTTGGGGGAATGCCCGGCATGGGTTCGAGATAGGCGATCAGGTCGAGTCCGAAGAGTTCAGAGAAGTAAACCCAGACATTGTGGTCGGCGACGAGCTTGCTGCCGACATAGGGCCGCAGGCGGCCGAGCCAGCCGCTTAACAGAGACTCCTGTCCCTGACTCTTGAGAAAGCTGTCCAGCCGTCCATGCCGGGCCAGCACCGCCAGCTTCTCGAAGTCGTAGGCGTCGGCCAGCGCTTCGCCGACGAGGGCCACGCCCAAGCGGCGCCGGAAGTCGGCATAGCGCTCGGCGAAATACGGGGCGCTGGCAGGTCGGAGGGCGCTCAGCCGGTCCCGCAGCAGCCGTGCGACACGCAGGCCGTTCATGGGGTCCAGCAGATAATGCGGATTGCCGAGCGGATGTACATCCCCCATGGAGCGATCGACCGGCGCGCTGGGAATCTGAAGCGGAGCGATGGCCGCGGACGCATCGATATAGCCCTGGCTACCAGGGAGGATATTGCCGTTACGAGCATTTTGCAGCAGGGGCGGCGCCCACCCAACTTCCAGCTCCAAACCCATCTGAACATACACATCACAGATGCTCAGGGCCTTGATGAAGCTCGGCTTGGGTACCACGAAGTGAGCGTTTTCCGTGCCTTTGGCAAAGACCGTCAGCGTGGTCTGCTCGCCGCCAATCTCCTGGACCAAGCTGCCGAGGTCGGGAACCGTGGCACAGGCTTTGAGTGACTGCGCCTGGGCGGCCGGAGTCGGCCCCGGCCCGACAATCAGGCTCGCTAGTGTGAGCGCAGAGATAAGAAAACGGATCATCAACATGAGCATGCTCTCCTGTGTCTCCTGTTCGACTGGCTAGAAATCGTGGGCCCGATGCGCACCGTACATCCATTCGAAGCCGAGCCAGACGGTCTGCGCGTCGTTCTTGAGGTGGCTGGCAGTATCGTAGTTGTACTGGAGCCGGATGCGTGAAAACTCGGACGGTCGCCAGACCAGCAAGGGAGAGAGACGGTGCCGGTCATCCCGGAACGGGTCGTTCTGGCGTCCGCCGATGCTGTGTCCGCTACCGCCGGCGTACTCATAGCGCAGGCCGGCGGCCCAGTTGGTCTGAAACCCGTACAAAAGCTGGGTATACAGGCCCCAGTCCTTGAACGCGCGGCCCGGCAGGCTGTCGAGGTCGCCGTCGTCGGCTGCCTGGGTGTAGCGGGTTGCGTGATAGTCGCGTTTCATGACCTCGGTCTGCCAGGTCAGGAACGGAGAGCCGAAATTGCCGCCCGGCTGCCAGCGCCACTTCATGTCCAGCCCGTACAGCCAGGTGTCGGCATCCCGCCCGGTTGCGTTCGGCCCGTACAGGCCGGACAGGCCGAACACCGCGGTCACTTCGTCGGTGAATTCGAACGAGTTCTCCCAACGGGTCAGATAGACGAAATCTCCAAAGCCGCGCACGTCCTGAGCGACAATCGGGCGGCCGGCTATACCGTTGCCCTGGCTGCCTTCCGCGTGGTCATCTTCTTCCTCGGCGTGATTGTCTTCTCCCTCGGCATGATCGTCTTCCTCTTCGTCCATATGCTCGTCGTGCTCGTCACCGTGGCTATGGGCCAATTCTCCGCCCAGAAAGCTGGCCATGGTCACGCCATTGGCATTCTGCATACCGAAGTGAAACTCGGAGAACCACGGCGTGGGCGGGAGCCACGAGGCCCGAAAACCGGCCTGCCGCATGCCGTCTCCGCCGAACATGCGGGAGTTGACAACCGGTTGATCGACCCAATCCCAGGCGTGGGGGTGTTGCGGGTTGATCATCCCGAACTCGGTCAGAAAATGGCCAACCTCAAGCTGAAGACCGTAAGGCAGGGCCGACGAGGTGAGAAAGGCTTCTTCAAGTTCGACCGCAGTCTTGCCGGTGCTTGGATTGACCGCGGTGAGGACATGCGCCTCGCCGGTGAAGTAGGGGTCAATGGCACCGGCCAGAGAAATTTCGGCCTGACCCAAGGTGAAGCCACGTTGTTTCGGGTCGTGACCCCCGCCCTGCAGCGTCGAAATCGCGGCGTCCCGCTCGCTGGAGCCGCCGGCAAAGAACAGAACATCGGTCGAAATGTCAATGAGGCGTAACTGCGTGTTCCCGCCCAGCGGCTGTGACCACAGCGCCCGCCGGTCCGGCTCTGGCTCAAAATCCGGGACGCCGAGTTCGTCAAGCGCTTTGTCCAGGGGCGAGGCGACTCGGCCGGCCATGCTTTCAGCCTGGCGTCGCTGTATGGCCTGCACTTGCGCCTCTTGCTCCTCGACCTGTTGCTTGAGGGCTTGATCCCGTGAGTTCGACTCTTTTTGCATTTGTAAAAGGAGTCGCTGGAGTTGCTCGACAGTTTCCTGCAGGCGGTCAACCTGACTGCGGAGTGCTTGGACCTCATCCGAGTCGCTGGCCTGTGCGCTGGTGTCTGGCTGGGATAAAAAAATGGAGACGACCGAGATGAAAAAAATGCGGATTATGCCACGCATATGATTTCCTCTGTTGCATAGTAGTTGTAATAGAAACATAATTGGATAAAGGTGCGGGGTTGTCAAGCCGACACCCTTCCGGTGTCCGTTGTAGGAATGGACGTGAGGTACTTTTTTCTTGCCGGAAGTCATAGAAATCGGTAAGATGGGCAGCGCTATGAAAAAGGAAAGAACCGTTCGGTCAATAGCAGAGCTACGCACCCTGATTCGATCTACTGGGCTGCGTAGCACAGGTCCCCGGGTTGCTGTTTTGCAGCGGCTTCAGCAGGCGACGACTCCTATGAGCCATGCGGAGACCGCCGAAGCTCTGGAGCCGGCGGGCTTGGACCGGGCGACGCTCTATCGGAATCTCATTGACCTCACCGACACCGGTCTCTTGTCGCGAACGGATCACGGCGATCACGTCTGGCGTTTTGAACTGCGTGACACTGCGCACGGCCAGATCGAAAAACATCCCCATTTTACCTGTATTGACTGTGGCGAGGTCGAGTGTCTGCCCGATACGAGCATCGAGGTATCCGCACCGCGCCGCTCGCCCCGCGCGATCAAAAAACACCATTTCGAAGTACAGCTCACCGGCCTGTGCGACCGCTGCGCGGCCTAGATGCGGATTGTGGCCGACGCTCAATTTGTGACGGGGTCGCTTACTTTCTGCGCTCAGAGCCGAAGGCTAAATCATCTCGCCGCCTTCCGCACGAAGCGGGCCGGCAACCAAAGACCTATACGCCGTGCCGGTCGCGAAGAATGGTCGCGGCCTGTGTGATGGCTGTCAGTTTTTGTTCGGCAAGCGTAGCTGACGCGATCGGATTATCTGCAAACGTGGCAAAACCGCAGTCCGGCGTCAGGAGTAGACGCTCGGCTCCAAAGAGAGTGACCGCTTTTTCCGCTTTAGCGACAATCTGCTCGACCGTCTCAAGGCTTTGCGTCTTTTGATTCACCACCCCAATGCCGATGCGCCGGTCGTCCGGCAGGCCGCGCAGCACGGCCTCATCGCCAGCCCGAGGCGTGCAGAGTTCCAGCAGGAGCGTACCAACCTTGACGTTTTTCAAGAGAGGCAGCAGCGGCCGGTAGTCGCCGGCCAGGGCCACGCTTTCATCCGGGGTCCAGTTGCCGCGACAGATGTGCAGCGCCAGCCGTTCTTGCGGCAAGTCGGCGACCACCTGATTAATGAGCGATTCGGCAAAGACCAATTCCTCCGCGGCCTCACGCTTCTCTCCCAGCGCGCCACACATAAACGTGCGATTATTTGATGTACCGCTAAAGACGACCTCGGTCAGGACCGGCTCGTCCAATTGAACCAGCGAGACACCCGCGGCGAGCAGGGAGTAGAGTTCCTCGCGTAGGACCCGAACGACATCCGTGGCGAGTTCTTCCCGCGTGTCATAGGCCCGGTCGGAGATGCATTCCATCCACATCGTGCGGGTGAGGAGATAGGGGCCGGGCAGGGCGACCTTGAGTGGCCGGTCGGTCAGGCTGGCAAGAAAAGTTGCCTCGTGAACGGCCAGCGAGCGGCTGCGACCCAGCGGGCCAAACACCGCCGGATGGCGGATTTTGCCGGCCGGGACATCGAGTGCACGCAGCTCACGCTCGAATTCTTCGGGGTCATCGACATACGGCAGCAGGTCGGTAATCGGAATCAACTGGCAGTTGTCGAGCAGCCCGCCCACGAAGCTGGCGTAATTGTCCCGACGCTGCTCACCGTCTGTGAGTACGTCTACCCCGGCCCGTTGTTGGGCGGCGACCGCCAGCCGCACGGCGTCGTCCGCGGTTTGGCCAAACTCTTCATCTGACATGCGGCCTTCGAGATGATCGTTGAGGGCGCGTAACAGCCAGGGTGGCCGCGGCCAACTCCCGACGCCCATGACAGACAGGGGGGCAATGGTCGGGGCCGGGGCCGGCTGCGGAAGGCGGTCGGGAATCACGACTTCGGCGATGGGTTGGGTAATCGGTGCGTATTCCTTTTCGTGCGTTGAGCCATTGCGTGCTGAACGTTGTTTCGCCTTCTTCTTTTTCAACTTTGGCTGAACGGGTGGCTCCGGTTCCACGGAGCGCAGGTTCGCTGCCGGGCCTTTCGAGACCAGAAAACTGTTCTGCTTGCCCTGGCTGATGTGGGATACCAAGTCGTTTCCGGTCAGCCGACACCAGGCCGGTAGGTCTTCGACGACCGACGTTTCGGTGGACAGGATTTCGAGCAGTTGGCCTGGAGCAAGGGGGTCGATATGCTTGCGGATCAGTAATAACAGGCCATTGCCACAGTCGAGGTCCCCGCCGTCGAAACTGTCTATCGGTTGGTATGGGTGCGTCTGCGTATCGGCAGCCATGCTTTTCCCCATGCTCCGTTTCCCTCTCCCTCTGGGAGAGGGCCAGGGTGAGGGTCTTTCTTAATGGAGTGAGAGTCTTCCCTAATACGACACGCTCGGCGTCCCGCCGGCCAGAAATTCGACCAGTTTGGCGCCGCCAACAATCTTGGCCCCCGGAACAAGGTTGTTCTCATCCAGACCGCGTTTCTTAAAGCACGGCGAGCACACATATATCGTACCGTCGGCTTCGGCAAAATTGGTCATCAGTTCTTTGAGCGGCGCAAAGCCGTCCTCATGCATATCGTCGGCATAGCCGCCAACGGCCAAACGCACGCCCTCGGTGCTCAAGAAGACCAGGGTTTCCTGGTCCGAGCCCAGCGCGGCGTTGGCAATCACAAAGGCGACGGTTGCCTTGTCGGTATTATCCTTTGCGTGGGTCAGTGAGACGCAGAATTGTCCTGCCATAGTGGGTCCTCCTTTGCGGTCCTTCTTGAGTCGAGTGTGTATCATACCCAGCCACGCTGACCGAGACAAGAACGCTCGACCGAGCAGAGGAGAGTCCCCTCCCAAGAGAGAACAGGGACAAGAGGGGCCCATGTTATAGCCCTATCCGCCGGAATCGGCTAAGAGTGTGGGAGCCACGAAAGGAAGAGGAGAATCGTATGGGCGCAGACGATACCAACGAACGCAAATACGGCTTTAATACGCGTCAGTTGCACGCGGGACAAATCCCCGACCCAACGACGGGCAGCCGAGCCGTTCCGATTTACCACACCACGAGTTATCAGTTTAAGAATACCGAGCACGCGGCCAACCTGTTCGCGCTGAGCGAACCCGGCAATATCTACACGCGCATCATGAACCCGACCAATGATGTGCTGGAGCAACGGGTCGCCGCCCTAGAGGGCGGGGTGGGGGGGCTGGCGGCCAGCAGCGGCCACGCGGCGCAGATGATGGCCATCATGGCGCTGTGTGGCCAGGGTGACCATATTGTGACCAGCAGCCGGCTGTATGGCGGCACGTTTAATCAGTTCGCGCATACCTTCCCGCGCATGGGCATTAGCTCGACCTTTGTAGACCCGACCAAGCCGGAAGAATTTGAAAAGGCCATCCAGCCCAATACCAAAATTATCTATGGCGAGACCTTGGGCAACCCGGATATTACGGTTTTCCCCTTTGAGGAAGTGTCGGCCATTTCCGAGGCGCATCATATCCCGGTGATGATCGACAACACGTTTGCCACGCCGTATCTGTGTCGGCCGTTTGAGTGGGGCGTACATATTGTCACCCACAGCACGACCAAGTTTCTGAGCGGCCACGGCACGGCCATCGGCGGCATGATCGTGGATGGCGGCAATTTTGACTGGACCAGCGGCCGCTTTCCGAACTTTACCGAGCCGGACCCGTCGTATCACGGCCTGGTATACGCCGACCTCGGGGCGCCGGCCATGATACTCAAATCGCGCGTGCAAATCCTGCGCGACGTGGGCGGCTGCCAGGCCCCGTTTGACAGTTTTACGACCCTGCTCGGGGTTGAGACGCTGAGCCTGCGCATGGAACGTCACGTCGCAAACGCCCAGCAGGTCGCCGAGTTTCTGGAGAGCCATGCCGGTGTGCATGCCGTGGCTTTCCCCGGACTGGCCAACAGCCCGGACCATGAAAAGGCCAAGAAATACTTACCGCTCGGACCCGGCTCGATCATGGGCTTTCAGATCAAGGGTGGCCGGGCCGCGGGTGAGAAATTCATTAACAGCCTCAAGCTGCACAGCCATGTGGCCAATGTCGGAGATGCCAAGAGTCTGGCGATTCACCCGGCCAGTACGACTCACAGTCAGCTCAATGAAGACGAGTTGATCAGTGCTGGTGCAACGGTGGACTTTGTCCGGCTGAGTGTTGGCTTGGAAGATATTGACGACATTATCTGGGACCTGGATCAAGCCTTGTACGCCGCCAAGTAGGCCAGGGTCGGTTTTGAGGAGTGACGGGATAGACCATGAGCACGAATGGCTCAGTCGGACTCGTTCAGCCGCAGCGGTTGACTTTCGCTGAGGACGAGCCCTTTCAGTTGGACAGTGGGGCCACCCTTGGTCCGGTGACCTTGGTGTATGAAACCTACGGCCAACTCAACGCCGACCGGACCAATGCCATCCTGATTACGCACGCCCTGAGCGGCAGCGCGCATGCGGCCGGCTACCATCAGCCGGACGAGGCCAAAGCCGGCTGGTGGGACGACTGTATTGGACCGGGCAAAGCGTTTGACACCAATAAATTCTTTATCATTTGCAGTAATGTCCTGGGCGGCTGCTACGGCTCGACCGGACCGTCAGACCCCGACCCGGCGACCGCCAAACCGTACGGCATGCGTTTCCCGGTCGTGACCATTGGGGACATGGTGCGCGCCCAGGTCCGGCTGATCAATTACCTGGGCATAGACACCCTGCTGTGTGTGGCCGGCGGCTCCATGGGGGGTATGCAGGCGCTTGAGTGGGCGGTGCATCATCCGCACCGGCTGAAAGCCGCCATTCCTATTGCGACCACGGCCCATCATAGCCCGATGCTGATTGCCCTGAGTGAGGTGGGGCGGCAGGCGATTTATGCCGACCCGGCCTGGAATAATGGGGACTATTATGACGCGGAACTCAAACCCGATGCCGGTTTGGCGGTCGCCCGCATGGTGGGTCATATTACCTATCTGAGCGAAGAGTCCATGCAGCAGAAGTTCGGTCGGCGGCTCCAGGACCAGGTGCGGTATGGCTATGAGTTTCGTTCCGAGTTTCAGGTCGAGAGCTACCTCAAATACAAAGGCCACAACTTTACGCGCCGGTTTGATGCCAACAGCTATCTGTATGTGACCAAGGCGATGGACTATTTTGACCTGAGTGCACAGACCGGCTCGGTGGCGGCCGCCTTTGCCAACTCGGCCGACCTGCGTTACCTCGTGCTGAGCTTTACCAGCGATTGGCTCTACCCGAGCTATCACAGCAAAGAGTTGGTCAGTGCGCTGACCGCGGCCGGCGCAGACGTGACCTATCTGGATGTCAAAAGCTCGTGGGGTCATGATGCGTTTCTGCTTGAGGTTGAAACCATGACCAAGTTGCTCAGCGGTTTTCTTGAGCGCCTGGTTCAATCGGAACGGGTGGCCTTCCCGTCCATTTTCCCGCCACCCGCCTCACCCAAGGAGCAGCCAAAGACCGAGGCCGCAGCATGAGTGGGGCGGCTGAACAGTTTGCGCCTCCGGTACTATCGAGCGGCAGTCCGGTCCTGCTTCGGTCGGATTTGCTCGCCATTGCCGACATGGTTCCGGCCGGGTCGCGGGTTTTGGACCTGGGCTGTGGTGACGGCGCCCTGCTCGAATATCTGGTGCGCAGCAAGCAGGTGATGGGCCGGGGCGTGGAACGCAGCGAAGACGGGATGCTGGCCTGTGTCCGGCGTGGGCTGAGTGTTCGCCAGGGCAATCTGGAAGAGGGCTTGGCCGATTACCCGGATGCGAGTTTTGACTCGGTGATTTTGAGTCAGACATTGCCCTTTTTGAACGATCCGGCCATGATCCTGAGCGAGATGCTCCGGGTTGGCAGCCATGCAATTGTCAGCTTTCCGAACTGGGGCTTTTGGCGCTGTCGGCTCGAAATGCTCTTTGCCGGTCGCATTCCACAGGTGTTTGATCTGGCCGAACGCTGGCACGAAGCGCCGCGCTGGCAGGCGTTTACGGTGGCTGACTTTGGCGATTTTTGTCACCATTTGGGCTTCGGCATACTGGAAGAGATCTATTTATCCCGGAGTCGGCGTTTGAAGAGTCTGCGCTATAAAAACCTACGCGCCACCACCGCCGTCTTCGCGTTGCAGCGCTTGTAAGGCGCGGTGTGACGTTCTCCAGCGAACATGGCCGACACTCGCTCATCTCCCCCTGTTCTCCAACACAAAGCCTACGACCGGCCATCGCAGTTTGTCCCGGAAAATCTGTTGCGCGAAGCGCGGCGTCAAATGGGCTTGCCAGAAGGCCAGGTGCCGAGCATCTGCGTGCTTGACCCGGACGGGGATATTGTCGCCAGCCTGCTGGACCGGGGTGAAGCGCACGAACACGACACCTGGGCCTGTTACCATACGACCTTACACCGGTTCACGCTCAACGGGATCGAGATCGGCATTATCCGTCATGTAGTGGGTGCGCCGTTTGCCGTTTTGGTCGCTGAGGAATTATTTGCCTCCGGCTGTCAGTTGCTCATTCACGTCACCTCCTCCGGGCAGATTGTCCAAAAAGAAACCCCGCCGTTTTTTATCCTGGTCGAAAAAGCCCTGCGCGACGAAGGCACGAGCTATCACTACCTGCCGCCGTCTGATTTCTCGTTCTTGAAGCCGGACCTGTTGGAACTGTTTACCCGCGCCCTCTCAGATGGAGATCCACCGGTCTATCGTGGAGCCACCTGGACAACCGACGCCCCGTTTCGAGAAACGCGAGAGGCGATTCAGCACGCCGAACAGCGCGGGATTCTTGCTGTTGAAATGGAAGCTGCCGCCCTGTACGCCTTCGCCCAGGCACGAGGCAAGGCGGTCGTGTGCTTTGCTCATGTCACCAATCAGATGGGCCGGGTCGAGGGCGATTTTGAAAAAGGCGAAGGAGCCGGCAGTCGCGACGCCCTGCGGCTAATTGTGGCAGCGGCTCAGGCGTGGCTGGCGGCTCAGAAGGTGTAATGATCCCAGTTCCCTATGTACCCCTTTCGTACTGATTGCGAGCCTTTCGCGTCTAGGCTAAAGTAGTCTGAATTCAGACTACTGGAGGTCTGTATGCGTATCCTGCCGTTAGCTGAAGTCAAAACAAAGCTGAGCCAGTTGGTGGCTGACGTGGCGGCGACTGACGAAGAGGTCACGATTACCAAAAATGGCCATGCCACTGCCGTCCTTGTGAGCTATGGAGAGTTTGAGAGCTGGCAAGAGACCCTTGCCGTCCTGTCGGACCAAGCGCTAGTCAAAGAGATCCACACGGGAATACAACAGCTTCAACAGGAACGTGGCAAGCTGCTGACAGATACAGATCTCGATCATCTCTTTTCTGATGAAGCCTAGCGTGCGCCGGGTCCGACTCCCACGCGAAGTTCAAGCGGCTGTCCGCACCATGCATCCGGCACTCAAGCAACGTATTCGGGCAGCTTTAGATACACTTCGGGAGGAGATTCACTTCTTGAACAGTCCCCCCTGTTGCCCGGTCTCTCGTTTATGCTTGGGCGCTTTTTTGAACGTGACATTGCCGTGCTGGGTTGGCCGATTGACGCCTTTTCCGAGCAGCAAGTCCGTTACCGTAAAGAGTTGAATATGCGGGTGGCGCGTTCCCCACGGAGACTCATAAAAGCCCGCGCCCATCGCTTCCGTCCGCATGGGCTTTGTTGGTTCCTGAAGTGACAGCAGGACTCCGATTTCCGCATTCTCCCTCTCGATGACTCCGCGCAAATCTCGCACATGAGGAACGGAAGTCCGCCCAGCCTTGACCGAAAAGATGATTTGCTTGGTTTTCGCGCCGGCAGCGTCATCATGGAAATAGAGCCGTCCGTCTATGCCTTGATCCGCTCCTTTCTTCTGCTCAACAGGGCGGGCGCCAACTAACCCCAAGGCCCACCACTGGAATTGAAAGGGATCATCTTTCCCCAATACTTCCGCGTCCGGGAGGGACACCGGTTCACCGACCACTTCATAGCTTTGGGTGATTTCATCGCCAAACGTGTCTCGCAAGCGATGCTTGATAAGACCAATAGCGAGATGGGTGATATCAATACCGATCCAGGACCGTTGTAATTTCTGGGCGGCGGCAATGGCCGTCCCACAGCCACAAAAGGGGTCTAAAACAATGTCGCCTTCATTGCTGCTGGCTTTGATAATCCGTTCCAGCAGCGCTTCGGGCTTCTGGGTCGGGTAGCCTAAGCGTTCTTTAGCTTGGGAATTTATAGGGTCAATATCATCCCAAAGAGCCTGAACTGGCCGACCTTTCATTTCGTCCCAATATCTTTTGCGTCTAATACCTCCGCTCTTGGTGAAATGCAGTCGCCCCTCGGCGTCCAATCGCTGCATCGTTGTAAGGGGAACGCGCCACAGGGACCGAGCCCCTTTGTATTCGTACTCATATCCGCCGCCGGACAAGCCTTTTGCTGTGAGATTATCATCAGTCCAGGCTCGCCCATCAGAGTCGGTGAGCCGGAAACGAGCCTTGTATGCGTCGCTGTAGGATTGGTACTGAGGGGTCCAGGTCCAGTGATCACTTTTAGTGTAGAACAGGATGATGTCGGTGTTCGCGCCATAGCGGTTTGAGTCGCTGTGGGCGGTGGTCCGTCGCCACGTTATCTCATTGCGGAAATTCGTCAGTCCAAAAATCGCATCCAATAGTAGCTTGAGATAATGCGAAGCGGTTGGGTCACAGTGGAGGTACAGGCTGCCGGTAGGCTTCAGCGCTCGCCGGAGTTCCACCAAGCGCGGTGCCATCATGGCGAGATAGGCCAGCATATCGTTATCGCCAAGAAAGCCGCGAAACGATTGCAGCACCTGCGATACCTGCCCACCGGTCTCAACCACTTCTTGATAGGCTTGTGCCGATGCTTCGTCCCATTGCCACATGTCGCCGAATGCCTTGATCTGAGCGGCTGCCCGTGATCCGTCCTGTTCGGCAAACAGGACGTTGTAGTCCTGGTCACTCTTGAAGGGCGGATCGAGGTACACCAAGTCTATTGACTCGTCTTGGATATAGCGCCGTAAGACATCCAGGTTGTCGCCATAGTAGAGTTTGTTTTTGACCATCCCGCTCTCCTTAAAGAGTAAGGTATCTGATTGGGGTTTGTGTGTCTCGCTGGTGTCGCAAATCACTCCGATTTGATACATAGGGCAAGCAGAGTATCAAAGTGTCATATGGCAGTATTCAGAGGGATTTATCGGGCACGTAGGGGTGGTCAAAAACGTGTAAAAGCCTGGGCCAATACTATGAAAGAACACTTTGGCTATCGGTGTGAGTATTGCGAAGGAACGGTTCAAGAGAAGCGCGTTGAGCGGGAAGCTTTCAAACACAGAGCCGGTTTTGTCATCCTGGAGGACGTTCTGATTGGAGTCTGTGATACGTGCGCCAATCGCTATTATAGCGCCGAAATCCTCAAACATGTTCAGGCTGTCGCAACCGGTAAAATACTCCCGCAGCGTACTGAGCACGTTCCAGTTTCCCAAGCTCAAAGAGGGCTGTGTATGAAGCCCTCTTTATCAACTCCCTCGAAGGCCGTCAGGATTCCTCCGCAAAAATGAGTCCTCCCTCTCCCCGCCTTCCGTCCTTTCGTCCAGACGGCTATTTGCCGGAAGGATTGTTCGTCTGTTCCGAGGCCGAAATACTCTTTCGGTTTGGAGCATCGAACCATCGCCGGCGACGATTGGCCCTGCGGCTACGGAGGTGGGTTGAATTAGGACAACAGGTCAAAGCTCCGCGTTTGCTCGTGGATGGTAGCTTCGTTACTGCAAAAGAGGAACCTCATGATATTGATACGGTTATCTTCCTCCCTATGGATTTTTACCAGCAGATTGAGCGAGAATATGAGCCAGCCTTGGAGCTAGAAGAGATGTTGCTAACTCGTCGCCCGGAAGAAATCTTTGCCGCAGAGGATGAAGCGGACTGGAATGAATGGGTAGCGTTCTTTAGCCGGACGCGAGAGCGAGATGGCCGCCGCAAAGGTTTTGTGGAGATACGTCTATGATCGCGAATATCGAGCAATACGAAAAGGCCCAAGCGGAACTGCGTGACTTGGAGGAGCGGCTTCAGCGTTTACAGCACAACCATCCTCTTGGGGCCAAAGGGTTTACGAAAGCTGGGATTCGGAAAATGATTGCCCGTCTGCATGAAGAGCTTGCCCTGTATGAGGGCGGCCAGGAAATTGGCCACATTAAACACCCTTAGTCTGTAAAGCCTCTCCTATCCGCGCCGAATACACGCACCCAAATATGATGCGCAAAGCGTCCAACGACTATCTGCCGGCCCTCCGTTTCTCCGTGCTGGCACTATTCTACGATCCCCTTGTTGCCCTGACCACGCGGGAGCGGACGTTCAAGCACGAACTGATGCGACAGGCGGACGCCGGACCGGGCCACGCCGTGCTCGATGTCGGCTGCGGTACGGGGATACTGGCCATATGGATGAAGCAGGCTCGCCCGGAGATTTCCATGACAGGCATTGACGCCGACCCGGTCATGCTGGTGCGAGCAAAGGGGAAGGCGGAGAGGGCAGGAGTGGACATTGCTTTTGAGCAGGGGTTTTCCTCCCACTTACCCTATGCCGACCGGGCGTTTGACCGGATCGTTTCGAGCCTGTTTTTTCACCATCTCACCCGCTCGGATACGGAAAAAACCATTGCCGAAATGTTCCGAGTGTTGAAACCGGGCGGACTGCTGTGTGTCGCGGACTGGGGAAAACCCGCCAATGTCCTGATGCGCTGGCTGTTCTGGCCGGTTCAGCTCTTTGACGGTTTTTCACGTACCCAGGACAATGTTGCCGGCCTCCTGCCGCACCTCTTTCGGCAGGGCGGGTTTGCCGAGGTGGCCGTTCAGGGCTCCTTGGCGACGGTGCATGGCAGCCTCGCATTCTATCGCGCGGCCAAGCCAAGAGCGGACGGAGACGGGCAGGGATAGGAACCCGTCCGCTCAATGAGGGCTTTCAGCGCGGTCATGGCTTCGGTGTGTTGAGTTTGGAGTGCGGTCATGGTTTCTTCGTTCTGGGCCTTCTGATCTTCGGACGCTACCCCTAAAGATATCCCAGAGAGGAGTATTCGTTATGGAAATGTGGATTCGCTTCTGGCCCTTTCTCGCGGTCTTTTCCATAATGGTCACGTGGGAATTCATCTCCCCGCGCCGCATTCTTGCTCAAAGAAGACAAGAACGCTGGCCTACGAACTTGGGGCTGACGCTGCTCAATGTGGTTTTGGTATGGGCTCTAGTCGGTGCCGTGGCATATATGGCGGCCACTTTTGCGGCAGAACAACAGATTGGACTGCTGCATTGGGTGTCAGCGCCTTTCTGGTTCGCCGTCCCTGTCACCATCCTCGTTCTCGACTTCGCCCTCTACCTCCAGCATCGTCTCTTCCATACCTTCCCCTTGCTGTGGCGTTTGCATCAGGTCCACCATGCTGACCTTGGTTTCGATGCCACGACTGGCCTCCGTTTTCATCCTATCGAGATATTTCTCTCTCTCGCCTACAAAGCAGTTGTCATTATTGCGCTGGGAGCACCTGTTTGGGCCGCCATCGCCTTTGAAATCATCCTGAACGCCACTTCTGTTTTTAATCACGGTAATGTCAGTCTTCCTGAAAGGCTGGACCGGCGTCTGCGTTGGTTCCTTGTGACGCCAGATATGCATCGGATTCATCACTCCACACGAGCGGTGGAAACCAATTCAAACTTCGGCTTTTCTGTTCCATGGTGGGATCGGCTGTGCGGAACCTACCGGGCAGAGCCGGCGTTGGGACAACTGGGACTTGAGATTGGACTGTCATATTATCGAGCTTCGTTTCACCTCGGGCAGTTATTACTCCTCCCATTTCAGACTCGCATTCCCCTGGAGAAAGCGTGGAAAGAAATCTCCCCCCTGCAGTTGTGCGAAATGCTGGGAGAAGAAAATCCACCCTATGTGCTCGACGTGCGAGACCTGGGCGAATTTACAGGCGAGCTTGGGCATATCGACGGGGCCCACTTGCTGCCGGTCTCCGATCTGGACAAACAACTGAACGAGCTGGCTGCCTGTCGCTCCCAAACGGTCGTCCTGGTGTGAAAGACGGAACGTCGCTCAGGCAGAGCGGCGGACTTGTTGGGGCAAAACGGCTTCTCTTCTCTCCTGGTCCTGTCCGGCGGCATGCTCGGATGGACAGGAGCAGGGCTGCCCGTATCGCATAAAGCTGACGCTACCTGACACTCCCTGCCAGGGCGTGCTACATACAGCCGGAGGAGAAAATGAAAGGAGAGAAGATATGGCAGAGATACGTGAAATAACCTCCGGCCTGGAATTTCCCGAAGGCCCGATTGCCATGGATGACGGCAGCGTTATCCTGACGGAGATTAAGCGCGGCACGCTTACGCGGGTCAAGCCGGATGGCACCAAAGAAGTTGTGGCCGAAACGGGTGACGGGCCGAACGGCGCGGCGATTGGACCCGACGGCAAAATCTACGTGTGTAATAACGGCGGCTTTGAGTGGATCGAAGCCGGTGGGCTGACTGTGCCGCACGGTATCCCTGAAAGCTATACCAATGGCTATATCCAGCGTGTTGATATCGACACCGGGGCGGTGGAAACGATTTATACCGAGTGCGACGGCAATAAGCTGTGCGGCCCGAACGATATTGTGTTCGATGCTCAAGGCGGCATGTGGTTCAGCGACTTCGGCAAGATCCGCGACCGCGACCGCGACGTGTGCGGCCTCTATTACGCCAAGACAGACGGCTCGCTCATCAAGGAAGTCGTCTATCCGATCCAAGGACCGAACGGCATCGGCTTGGCCCCTGGCGATGCGACCCTGTATGCGGCCCAGACCTTTGAAGCCCGGGTGTGGGGCTGGAACATTACCGGTCCGGGCGAATTGGAGCGCGTGGAAGGGACGGGTGGTCCGCTCCTGGCTGGCCCTGGTGGAGGGGTTCTGGTGGCTGGCTTACCGGGCTATCAACTCCTTGATTCATTAGCGGTCGAGGCCAACGGCAACGTGTGTGTGGCGACCATCCTGAATGGCGGCATTAGCGTGTTTGCGCCGGACGGCTCGTCGGTCGAGCATGTGCCCGTTCCGGGAGACCCGGTGGTGACCAATATCTGTTTTGGTGGCCCGGACCTGAAAACGGCCTATATCACGCTGTCGGGTACGGGCAAGCTGGTAGCCATGGACTGGCCGCGTCCGGGCCTGAAGTTGAATTTCACGCGCTAGGCGTCGCTTTTCGCTTGGCCTCTGGAGGAAGGGGGCAGCCGCCTGCCCCCGCCATTCAGGCCAGATGCCCGTGGCCGGGCTTGTGATGATGCGCCTCATGCGTCTGCGGACTGGTCGGTCGTACATCTCTGCCTTTCTGGTGGCTCAGGTAGATGCGGCCCAGAAATTTGACATTGGCGCAAGCGTCAACCTCACCCACATGGCACTCCGCAACGTTTGGAATAAAAAAACGATACGGCCCGCCTTTGTTCTCCGGCAGGGCCGCATCGTTGAAGCGATAGGCGATAATGCCCTCCTGCACGGCTTCGAGCGGCACACTGGCGGAGAATTTTCCGTCGGTGGACTCCAGGGTGATATAGCGGACGGTTTCTTTTGGCCCGACCTGCTCCAGTACCGTTTGGAGACGGACGGCGCTGCCTTCTCGGCCGTGAATAAGCCGGCTCACATCCTCAATCTGATCCGATAGCGCCCGCAGCTCGGAAAACCCAAAGGCGTGGGGCGACCGGACTTCGCCTTCAACGTGTAATCGTGTCATGTCTTCTCCTTCGGTTCACAAGAGATATGGTCCGCATTATATCCTGGTCACAGGAGGCCGTCTTGTAGGGCCGAGCGGGCTGTTGACCCTCTACTGCCGGTGGGGCAAGCTGGCGCTCAGGCTGCGTGGGGAGGAGCACCGAGATGCGGATTATTAGCTGTAACCTGAACGGTATTCGGTCTGCTGCGAGCAAAGGGTTTTTCTCGTGGCTGGAGAAACAAAACGCCGATGTGGTGTGTGTCCAAGAACTCAAGGCTCAGGAAAAAGATGTCATCCCCACCTATCAAGAAGCCGCGGGCCTGACCGGGACGTTTCACTATGCAGAAAAGCCGGGTTATTCCGGTGTGGGCATCTATGCCCGGCGGCAACCGGATCGCGTCCGGGTTGGCTGGGGCTGGCCTGACGCGGACCGCGAAGGGCGTTATCTTCGGGCGGACCTTGGCCGTCTGTCGGTGATTTCAATGTACCTGCCGTCCGGCTCGAGTTCCGAAGAGCGTCAGCGCGTTAAATATCAATTCATGGACAAGCTCTTGCCGGAGCTGAAAGCGCTGCGCGCCAGTCGCCGCCATGTCGTGCTGTGTGGGGACTGGAATATTGCCCATACCAGGAAGGACATAAAAAATTGGCGGGGCAATCAGAAGAACTCCGGCTTTCTGCCCGAAGAACGCGATTGGCTGACGCGGGTGTTCGACGAGGTCGGTCTTGTGGATGCGTTTCGACGGGTCAACCCGGAAGCGGAACAATATACCTGGTGGTCATTTCGCGGCCAGGCCTGGGCGAAAGACGTGGGCTGGCGGATCGATTACCAAGTGGTCACACCGGGCTTAGCCAAACTGGCAACGCAGACCGCGATCTACAAGGAAGAACGCTTTTCAGATCACGCCCCGCTGAGTATTGATTACGACTATGCGTTTGACGGTCTAAAGCCACGCAAACGCGCCGCCGCAGGTTCAAAGGGCGCTCGTTCATCGAAAAATTCCGTAAAGCGGCCTGCCCGGAAGCGTAGGTCGGCTTAACGGAGTGTCATCCGACGCCGACCTGAAGACCCTCACCCCAACCCTCTCCCAGAGGGGGAGGGGGCAAGCAGTAGCCCCGCTCAGGCCACTACTTTTTTGCACTCCGCGGTGACTGTGGCACATGCCTCGGCGGTCTCTATGCAGAGCGGATGGTGGGTATGCTTGCGGCATTCCTGTTCACAGGCGTCATGAACGGCTATGCAGACGGGGACAAAGGCTTTGAGTTGAGCGGAATCGGCAGCGGCGAGCACTCCTAGCGCTTCGCTGACCGCGTTCATCTCCTGGATGCGCGCGGCACAGGCGGACAGCGACGTATCACCTGTCGCAAACAGGTTCAGACAGTGCTTCAGACACATCGCTCCGATGCCCACACAGGCTTGGGCCGCCAGGACGAGCTCGCGGTGTTTTGGGGCCGCGTCGTGCTGTGTATGCTCGGCCTGCTCGTGATGGGCGGCCAGGGCTGGAGAGGCCACCAGCCCGGCCAAGGCAGCGCCCGATACGCCTAGCAGGACATCGCGCCGTTTGATCGAGGGTGGCTCAGCGGGGGCAGTACCATTCTTCTCGTGTACGTCCATAAATAACTCCTTATACGGTCTATTGTGCGGTCCGCTTTCGACTCCCGCGAGTCTAGTACACCATACTTTGTCAGCATGGTACTCATACCGAGAGCACGTCAAGGGGAGAACAACACGATGTTGGACCTGTACTCGGGCATCTGGAGAAGATGCGTTTGGAGTCTGGTTGCTCTGAGCCTGTCTGTGGCTATCGGAGAACGGACGAGCTTTGCGCAAACCCAAGAAGCGACTTCGGACTCTGGAGAAGAACTCTCACAACCGGAAGCGGTTGAACTTGAAGACCTGCTCGTCTCGGCCGAACGTATTACCCCTGTCAGCGGAGCGGCGACCGCTCTGGTGACGGCTGAGCAGGTTCGGGAATATCAGGCCAGGGATGTTGCTGAAGCCCTGAAAAGCAGGGTCCCCGGCGTAACCGGCAAGCGGAGCGGCGGCATTAATCTTGACCCGATTATTCGCGGGCTGCGTGAAGACCGTTTGAGTGTCATGACCAATGGCACGAAGATATGGGGCGGCGGGCCGTCTCGCATGGACCCGCCGACCTCGCTGCTGGATGTGGATGAGCTGGAAGCCATCGAAGTGATCAAGGGGCCGTACTCGGTGACGCGGGGTCCGAGCAGTATCGGCGGAACGATCAACCTGGTTACCAAGAAACCGGAACTTTCACCGCACTGGGATGCGCACGGTTCGCTTGGCGCGGCCTACACCAGCAATTACAACGGTTTTACCACCAAGGCGGCGGTCAGTGCCGGGGGGCCCACCCTGGCGTTTCGGCTGGCCGGTAGCTACCGCGATTATCAGGACTATGATTCGGGCGACGGCGAACGTATGCAGTCCGGGTTTCAGAGCCAATCGGTATCCGGCACCCTGCTGTGGCAACCGCACGCCGCCCATCGTTTGCTGCTGTCCTTGAGCCGGGAATCCGACCAGGATACCCGTTTCGACGCGCTGCCGCTGCATATGGAAGAAGACGATGCCTATCTCGGCTCCGTATCCTACACCCTCAGCAACCCGTTCCCGTTTGTGGGGAGCCTGCAACTCAGCGGCTACTACAATTATGTGCATCATCGCATGAACAATGACCATAAGCCCCATCGGGCCGGAAGTGGTGCCGGTGGAGGTGCGCAGGACGGCTCCAGTCCCGGTATGCAGGCTGGCTCCGGGCACCCTATCCCGGTCTTGACCCGGAAGAGAGCCTTGAGGTCGATACGGGTATCCACGCCCGGTGGGGCCGATTGGCTGTGGATGGGGCACTCTTCTACAACAGGATTGAGGACTATATTTTGCAATACGTTCTGGACCGTGACTTCCAGTGCCCGCACGGGTCCGTGCAACCTGCGCGGCTTTCGCAATATCGATCATGCCACCCTGTTCGGCGCGGATCTGGGCCTGAGCTATGCGCTGCGCGAAAACCTGTCGCTGCACGGCTCCTTTGCGTATGTGCATGGAGAAAACGAGGCAGACGACCGGGCGCTCCCCGAAATTCCTCCTTTGGAGGGTCAGCTCGGACTGCGCTACGAGCATCCGCGCTGGGATCTCTGGTTCAACCCGATGCTTCGTCTCGTCCAGAGCCAGCATCGGGTTGATAGCGCGTTCGGCGAAGACGCGACGCAGGGGCATGTGACGGTTGATATCGGAGCCGGCTGGCGACTATTCGGGCGTCACGAACTGATGCTGCGTGTCGAGAACCTGTTCGATAAAAACTATAACGAGCATATCACCCGGGAGAATCCGTTTAGCGGCAGGGAAGTGTTCGAGCCCGGACGGGTGGTGACGGTCGGCCTGTGGACAACGTTTTAATCTTTTATGGATTTTCTAATAAAATAAGCATCTTAGCCCGACACTCCTCGAAAGTTGTATAACTCGCTGCTTGGTGTTAGGATGATCTTAGTTGAGTAGCTGCCCATGTGGTGGGGTGGTGGTGGGAGGTGGTTTGTGGCACTGGGTATCAAGACGGTCCTTCGCTCGCTACGAGTGATGGGAGAGCAGGGGAGACCCCCCGTCTCCCTGGGTGTGAAAAGACATCAGCCCAATTCGGCATTCCGGGCTGAGAAACAAGGCCGGGCTCATTCGGCCAGAGATGTGACGGCGCGGCGCGCCTCACCCTCACTCCCTTCAATTAACATATTTGGCCCTATCTGCCCGCTGCTACGCGCGTGGCTGCTGGGGGTGCTCCTGTTGTTGGGCGGGTCCGTCCACGCCCAGGAAACAGAGAACCAGCCACCGGTGGTGGAATATCAGCTGTTTCCCGAGTGGCTGCGGATGGGAGTGTCGGATGCGGTGTCGGTAGGGTATGGGTTCGAGGATCCGGACGACGACCCGTTGACCTATACGGCAAGCTCGGACAACGAGGCGGTCGTCGAAGTAGAGAGCGTGATGGATAATGTCGTGACGCTCATGCCAAAGGTTATCGGCACGGCAACCATCACAGTGACGGCGACCGACACGGGTGGGTCAAACACCAGCGTGGAACAGGATTTCACGGTGACGGTCCTGCGCAACTACGACACCGACAGTGACGGACTGATCGAAATCACAACCCTGGCGCAGCTTGACGCCATACGCCATGATCTGGATGGGGACAGCAGACCGGCATACGGTACAGACACGGCGTACGCCGAGGCGTTCCTCGAGGGGGGGGTGACCGAGCGGGGGAGGCTCACCTGCAGCGGTGCCTGCAAGGGATATGAATTGAAGGCAGACCTCGACTTCTTCGACACCAACGAGGATGGCCAAGTCGATACGAACGATGACACCAACGGGGACGGTCAGGTCGATGCGGAAGACAACACTACCTACTGGAACGAGGGCGCCGGCTGGATGCCTATCGGCGAGGACGGCGCGTTCTCGACGACCTTCGACGGCAACGGACACACCATCCGCAACTTGTTTATCAAGCGGGAGGACGCTTTCGCCACAGGATTAGCGGTGGGATTATTCAACCAGATCGACTCGCCAGGCGAGCTGCGCAATGTCGGAGTGATTGATGTCGATGTAACGGGCGGAAAGCTCGTTGTGGGCGGGCTGGTTGGATCGATCAGCAGCGGCGGCAGCATCACCGCCAGCTATGTCACCGGTCGGGTGGTGGGAATGCACAATATAGTCGGCGGGCTGGCCGGAGCGAACAACAGCGGTAGCATCACCGCCAGCTATTTCACCGGGCACGTGGAGGGTAAGGGCACCGCGGTCGGCGGGCTGGCCGGAACAAGCAGCGGCCGCATCACCGACAGCTATGCCACCGGCCAGGTGGTGGCGAATTCCCATGCCGGCGGGCTGGTCGGAATAAGCAGCGGCCACATCACTTCTAGTTACTCCACGGCCTGTGTGGTGGTGGGCAACAACGATGCCGGCGGCCTGATCGGAGCGAACAGAGGCAGCATCACCTCCAGCTATGCCACCGGGCCCGTGGCGGGAAGGACCCGGGTCGGCGGGCTGGTCGGATGGAATGAGGGCAGCAACAGTAGCATTACTGCCAGCTATGCCACGGGCCATGTGATGGGTAATACCTGGGTCGGCGGACTGGTCGGGAGCAATGAGGGAACCATCACCGCCAGCTATTGGGATACGGATACCTCCGGGAGGGACGTGGGAGTCGGTACGGACGATGCGGACGATAACGGCATCATTGACGGCACGGAATCGCAAACAGCCGGCGTGGCGGGCAAGACCACGGCGCAGTTGCAGGAACCCACAGACTACACCGGTATTTATGACACCTGGAACGACATGGATCTGGATGGCGACGGCAATAACAACGCCCCTTGGGACTTCGGGGAAGACGACGAATATCCGGTGCTGCTGGTGGATTTCGACGGGGATGAGACGGCGACCTGGCAGGAGTTCGGCTATCAGTTTCGAGAAAGCATGGTGCTGACGGCGACGATGCCTCTCGAAGGCGTGGCTCGGGTGGACTTGGCGTGGACCGAGGTAGCGGTGGATCACTGGGACCCCGAACCGGACGTGACCTACATCCTTTTGCGCGACGACGGGACCACCGTCGAGACCCTGTCGGAGAACACAGCGGCAGGTGACTACTCCGACCTCAGTGTGGTCCCCGGTTCCACCTACACCTATCGGGTAGCGGTCGTCGTGATGGGTAGCGAAACGACATGCACCGGAGTGAGTGTCACCATACCAGCAGACGCGAACCGACACCCGCAGGTGTCAGAGGAGTTAGACGACCTGCCGTTGCAAGTGGGGCAGCCGGATTACGAAGTGGATGTAGATGAAGTATTTGAGGACCCAGACGGCGATACGTTGACCTACGGGGCAACCTCGTCCGCCGATACCGTCGTCGAAGTAGTAAGCGTGACAGGGACCATGGTGACGCTCCGGCCACTAGCCGTCGGTACGGCGACTATCACGGTAACGGTGACCGACACGGGTGGATTGAGCGCGACGCAGCAGTTCCTGGTGACAGTCACGTCGCCACCGCCACCGGATACGAACACGCCGCCACCGGATACGAACACGCCGCCACCGGATACGAACACGCCGCCACCGGATACGAACACGCCGCCACCGGATACGAACACGCCGCCACCGGATACGAACACGCCGCCACCGGATACGAACACGCCGCCACCGGATACGAACACGCCGCCACCGGATACGAACACGCCGCCACCGGATACGAACACGCCGCCACCGGATACGAACACGCCGCCACCGGATACGAACACGCCGCCACCGGATACGAACACGCCGCCACCGGATACGAACACGCCGCCACCGGATACGAACACGCCGCCGCCTAACAGCGGCTCTCTCGGTCCTGGAAGCAGGAGTGTTAGCAGAGCCTCTACTCAACGCTCGCCGGCCGGACACTTGGAGATTCCGGGGCCAAACTCCGTCCAGAGTGGCATCGGGGTCATTTCGGGCTGGATCTGTGAGGCTAAAACGGTGGAGATTGAGGTGGAGATTGACGGTGACACCCACCGCCTGCCAGCGGCCTACGGAACCGACCGGGCCGACACGAAACGAGAGTGTGGCGACATGGACAACGGCTTTGGGCTGTTGTTCAACTGGAACCTGCTCGGCGATGGCGAGCATACGGTCGCGGTCCTGGTTGACAGGAATCCGTGGCGGCGGCTCAGGGTGCGGGTGACAACGCTGGGTGAGGAGTTTGTTAAGGACGTGGCGGGGATGTGTGAGGCGGTGGACTTTCCGCATACGGGCAAGGCGGTGACGCTGGTGTGGCAGGAAGCGCAACAGAATTTCGTCATTACGGATGGGAGTGAGCCGCCGGTAGGCGACCCCGCGCTGAGGGGTGAGCCGCTGGGCTTTCTGGAGAACCCGGCGCCGAACTCCTTCCAGAGTGGCATTGGGGTCATTTCGGGCTGGATCTGTGAGGCCAAAACGGTGGACATTGAGATTAACGGCACCCACCGCCTGATGGCGGCCTACGGCACCGACCGAGCCGACACGGAGTATACGGAGGAGGGTGAGGAGCTCTGCGGGGACACGGACAACGGCTTCGGGCTGTTGTTCAACTGGAACCTGCTCGACGCCGGTGAGCATACGGTCGTGGCCCTGGTTGATGGGGAGCCGTGGCGGCGGGCCACGGTGCGGGTGACAACGCTGGGTGAGGAGTTTGTTAAGGACGTGGCGGGGATGTGTGAGGTAGCGGCCTTTCCGAGTCCGGGCGAAAGCGTGACGCTGCGATGGCAGGAGGCCAAGCAGAACTTTGTGATCACAGCGATAGAGTAGGGGCACCGCACGCGTCGTCGCCCCTACGTCCTAGTCTGATTCTCCAGGTGGGGGCAAGGGAATGGCTTCGTCAATCAACATGACCGGGATATCGTCTCGAATGGGATAGCAATAGCGCTGGTCTTCACGGACCAGGGCCGCGTCCATTGCTGCGGAGACAACCTCGCCCGCCCGGTTTTTGAGGGTGCCGTTTTGAATATATGTATTGAGGTTTTCTACCAGCTCGGTTGGTGCCAACACCACGGGCTGCTTGGTTTCTGGACATACCAGGATAGCCAGCAATTCTTGACTAACGGCCATGCGCGTTCTCTCCTTCAGGAATAGTGTCGATAGATAGAATGACCTCAAACAGCACTTGCACGGCGTCACGTAACGCCGCAAGAGGGATTCGCTCGTTCAGACCATGCACGCCGCGAGCATCTTCCGATTTGAGAGCTAAACCTGAAAAGCCATAACTGACAACGCCTTTTTCTCTGAAATAGTGCGTGTCGGTGAAGCCACCCAAGACGCTTGGGAAGACCGGCGCGTGCGGGTCTCTGTGGGCGGCGACGGAACGGATGGCCTCGAAGAGCGGCGTATCCGGGTCTGAGGCAACGGAAGGAAAGTATAACAGAGTTGAGAACTGGATATTGGGATCATCCACCAACTGCTTGAGGTCTGCGATGAATTTTTGCGGGTCTTCCCCCGGCAGGAGGCGGCAATCAAGGTGGGCCGAGGCGGATGCCGGCACGACGTTGGTTTTCGGGCTGCCGTTAAGAACAGTGAGTGATATGGTATTCCGAACCAGCGCATTATGGCCCGGCGTTGTTGTAAATGTCTTACGAAAAGCCTCATCCTTGAGCGCGTGTGCAAGCGCTCGGTAGTGCTTCGCCGTTTCCTCATCCTCGTGTTTTGCTAAGGCACTAAAATACGTCTGGACCGCCGGCACGACCTTGAAAGCTGTCTCATAGCGACGAATTTTCTCTAACGCCCGCACGAGGCGATTCACGGCCGTTTCAGGCACCGGACTCGACCCATGCCCTGCCGGTCCCGTCGCTTTGAGCGCTATCCAACACGGCGCTTTTTCCGCAACTGAGACGCGATAAGAGCGCTTGCCATTGCGCTGTCGAATACCGCCCCCTTCGGTCAGGAGAAACTCGGCGTCTGCAATGAGGTCGAAATGCTTGTCAACAAACCAGCCAGCGCCTTTTCTCCCACCGACCTCTTCATCTCCTGTACCGAGAAAAATAATGTCACGTTCAAACGCCAGGCCACTGCGTTTGAGTAAAGCCATAGCCAGAAATTGGATGACGCTGACGCCTTTACAATCGATCGCTCCGCGCCCGTGGACGTAGCCATCTTTGACAACCCCACCAAACGGGTCGAACTCCCATTCCGCTCGGTCAGCCGGAACAACGTCCAAATGATGCAGGAGGATGAGCGCTTTTTTCTTCCCGTTTCCTTTGAGCCGGCCATAGACAATGCCGCGGCCCGGCTCCGACTCGTAGACCTGGGCCTCGATTCCTTCCTGGCTGAGGATTTTTTGCCAGAACTTTGCGGCGGCAGTCTCATTCCCCGGCGGGTTGGAGGTATCAATTTGTAGGACTTGGCTGAGGAGTTCTCCCGCTTCATTTTCAACAGCCGGCCAATCGACTTTCTGGGTCTCTGCATGCAGGGGAGGGTGAAAGGTGAGCTGAGATATGAAGAGAAGCGAGAGCCAGAACCCGGCTCGCCTGATCTTTTGGTTATCTGTCGGTATGAATTCCGTCACACTTCCCCTTTCATGCTCTATACATGGGATACGCATCCCTCAGGTGTTCCGCGCTAGATATGTCACACCGAAGGGACTTCTTCAACGGCGGAGAGTGGACGGAGAGTGGGCGAAGAGTGACCGGGCCGGGTGGCTTGCCTTGTTCCGGCTGAAGAAGCCCGATACAAACAGACCCCAAAACGACAAGAGAAGGACGGGCCATGAGCGGACACAGTGTATTCGATATAACCGGTAAGAGGGGGTATGTGACCGGCGGCGGCTCGGGACTTGGGCGAGCCATTGCCCTTGGCATGGCCGAGGCCGGCGCGGCGGTTGTGGTGAGCGATATTAATCGGACAGCCGCGGAGCAGGTCGCTGAGGAGATTCGCGCTCAGCAGGGCAACGCTCGTGCCCTGGAGATTGATGTCTCGCAAAAAAATCAGGTTGAAAGGCTCATTCGCTCGACGGTTGCTGAGCTTGGCGGACTGGACTTTGCCTTTAATAATGCCGGCATCCTCAAACTTGGGAAACCGGAAGAGATAAGCGAAGCGGATTGGCAAGAGGAGCTCAAGGTCAATTTGACCGGAGTTTTCCTGTGTTGCCAGGAAGCGGGGCGCTATATGATCGAGCATGGCGGCGGGAAAATTGTGAATACTGCCTCTATTTCCGGCTTGATTGTGAACTCAGGGCTGACCTATTCGACCGCCAAGGCAGGTGTCATTCAGCTCACCCGGGTGCTGGCCATGCGGTGGGCGAGACATGGCGTATATGTGAATTGTTTCAGCCCCGGCTATATCCGCACCGGGATGACGACACCGCATCTCACTCGGCCTGAGGTCGAAAAAGAAATGCTGCGCCAAACCCCGTTGCGCCGTTTGGGTGAACCGCATGATCTGGTCGGTGTTGCCCTGTTCCTCGCGTCCCCGGCTTCAGACTTTGTGACAGGTCAGAACATTATTGTTGATGGTGGGGTCACGTTGACGTAATGCTCCCACTTCCTGACCCGCAAAAGTCCTTGTTCAGCCTGGGAGGAAATGGTAGATAGCAGACAGATTGAAAATGTGGCTGACACCCTGTCGGCGAGGGAGGCTGGTATGCCAAGCGCAACGCTTTTACGCGTAGATCTCAGCACGAGAGAGGTCAAAAAAGAGGTGATCCCGGAGCAAATCCTCCGAGATTATATTGGTGGACGTGGGGTGGGCACAAAGCTCCTCATGGATAATATGGACCCACGGGTTGATGCGCTCGCCCCGGCGAACCCACTTATTTTTGCCACCGGCCCGGTCACGGGCACCTATGCGCCAACCGGAGGGCGTTACATGGTCGTGACCAAGTCGCCTCTCACCGGAGGAGTGGCCTCGTCAAACTCGGGTGGTTATTGGGGGCCGGCTTTACGCTACGCCGGCTATGAATACGTAATGATCGAAGGCGCGGCCAAAGAGCCCGTATACCTGTATATCAACGACGACACGGTCGAGGTCCGTGACGCCCGGCATCTGTGGGGCAAAATCGTTGATGACACGGAAAACATGGTTCGTGAAGCCACCCACCCTGAGGCGCGGGTGGCCTGCATTGGCCCTGGTGGAGAAAACCTTGCCCGGACCGCTTGTGTCATGAATGACAAAGGCCGGGCCGCCGGTCGTTCCGGCGTTGGTGCGGTCATGGGATCAAAAAAGCTCAAGGCTATTGCCGTGTTCGGCTCAAAAGGGCTGAAGATTGCGAATCCTGAAGGCTTTACGAAAGCGGTTCTACAGGGCCGGGATAAACTCGTGGCAGGGCCAACGACCAGCGGGCTGACCATGCTCGGCACCGCGGGGACGGTCTCGTATATGAATATGGTTGGCATGCTGCCGACCAATAATTTTCAGCAGGGCGTGTTTGCCGAGGCTGAGGCAGTCGATGGTCTGGTTGTGAAAGAGCAGTTCATGACCCGTAACCGTGGCTGCCATAGCTGCATGATTCATTGCGGTCGGGTCACCAAAATATCCGGCCATGGTCAGTTTGATGGCCAGGGTGAAGGGCCGGAATATGAGACGATCTATGGTCTGGGCACAGACTGCGGTGTGGGGAATCTGGCCGCAGTGATTAAGGCTAACTATCTGTGCAATGAATACGGCCTTGATACCTTGGAAGCTGGCTGTGCTATTGCCACAGCAATGGAGTTGGCAGAAAAAGGTTATCTGCCCGAAAGCGATGTTGGCTTTCCCCTCAAGTTCGGCGACCCTGCGGCCGTCATTCAATTGCTTGAAGCCCAGGCGTATCGAACCGGGACTATTGGTAACCTGCTCGCGGAAGGTGGCTACCGTTTAGCCGCACACTATGGTCATCCTGAGTTGTTCATGGGCTCGAAAAAGCAAAGCTTTGCCGCGTACGACCCGCGCGGCTCAGTCGGTATGGGGTTGGCCTACGCCACCTCGAACCGGGGGGCGTGTCATCTGCGGGGCTATACGGTCTCGGTTGAACACTTTGGCAACCCGGTCAAGCTTGATCCCTTTACAACTGAAGAAAAACCATATTGGCTGAGTGTGATGCAAAACACCACATCCTTTGTGGACTCGTCAGGCCTGTGCCTCTTCTCCACATTTGACATGGACCCCGGAACGGATGTCATGGCCATGGTGAGTGAGGTGTGGGGTGAGCAGCTAGGCACCCCAGAGGACATGCTGAAAATCGGGGAGCGGGTGTGGAATCTTGAAAGACTCTTTAATAACGCCGCCGGCCTTGGTCGGGCCGATGACAGCCTCCCGCCGCGTATTACGTCCGAACCTTTGACCGAGGGGGCAAGCAAAGGCCATGTCGTTGATCTGGAGCCGATGCTGAATGAATATTACCAACTCAGAGGTTGGGATGAGACCGGGCAACCGACGGCGGCGAAACTCCAAGAGTTAGGGCTGGGCTAAGCCGGCCACGCTCTCAGTAAATCGAATGAAAAGGGGACTCTGTTTGAGCCCCCTTTTTTTGACGACCACGCTCGTGGTCAGGATAATGCCGCGTCTGGCTCACGGTCGACTGCTTGGGGCGCTCGTTTCGGTGCGCGACGTTTCCTTGGTATTGTCCTCTTCTCCGTACCCGACCTTCTGGGTTTGGCCCTGGGCTTTGGCCGCTTTTCGGTGATCTCGATTTCATACTGTTCAATATGAAAGTCGGGGGCGGTACGAAAAAAGAAGCGCGCATTGAGCTGAGCCTCAAGGGCATCCAACCACTCTCCTTCCTCCCCATATAAAAAGGTAAGGACGTCTGGATGGGTATGGACTGTGACGGCTTGTGTGTTTGACTGAAGCGACACTTCTTTGTGTAACTGGCGGATAAGATTGTACGTAATAGTGGGAACCGACTGTCTATGGCCCCGGCCGTCACAATACGAGCAGGGAGCGCACAGTTGCTGCTGGAGACTCTCCCGGGTACGTTTGCGCGTCATCTGAACCAGCCCGAGTTCACTGATCTTACGCATATTGCTGCGGGTCTTATCCTTCTTCAGGGCTGTGCGGAGTGCTTCTGTGACCTTGGTGCGGTTGGCCGCTCGCTCCATATCGATAAAGTCAACGATAATGAGGCCGCCGATATTGCGCAGGCGCAACTGTTCGACCACGACCTGGGCTGCTTCAAGGTTGGTCTGGAGCATGGTCTCTTCTTGGTTGCGTTTCCCAACAAAGCGACCGGTGTTCACGTCAATCGCGGTGAGCGCTTCCGTATGATCAATAACGATATGACCGCCGGATTTGAGGTGGACGCGTCTTTCGAGCGCTTTGGTAATCTGCTGCTCAATTTTGTAGTGCTCAAAGATGGGAGTCTGTTTGTCGTGGAGCTTCACGCGGCCAGTTAAACGTGGCAGGAAGGTGGTAATGAATTCATTAATGCGTTCGTAATCATTCGCATTATCGATAATGACCTCATTAATATCCGGTGTGAATACGTCGCGAATAATACGCAGGATCACATCCATATCGTCATGCACGAGGGTCGGAGCACTGTGCTGCTCGCGTTTTCTGGTGATCCTGCTCCACAGTTTGAGCAGGAATTTCATGTCATCGTGAATTTCTTTTTTTGTCAGACCCTCACACGCTGTGCGCACAATAAAGCCGCCCTCAGCCGGCCGTAGGCTTGCGACCGCTTCTCTGAGACGTGTCCGCTCTTTTCCGTCCGCAATGCGCCGGGACACACCAATATGTCCCATGGTCGGTGTATATACCAGCTGCCGTCCGGGCAGAGAGAGATGCGCGGTGAGTCGGGGACCTTTGGTCCCAATTGGCTCTTTGGCCACTTGGACAAGAATTTCCTGATCCTTTTTCAGCTTTTGCTCTAGTGGAATGCGCGGCTCTGAACGGGAACGGCGGCGGCCATTTGTGGGTCTTGGCTCGGCATTCGGCGGCGGCTCTTCTTCCTCGCCAGCCTTGCCATCAGGCTCGGCCAAGTCAAATTCGCTCAGCAGGTCTTCTTCGTCTCGGTCCCGGTCTTCGTTGCCCTCGATCATACCAAGGGGCAACGGGCCGCCAAACACCTCCGAGGCATGGATGAAGCCGGCTTTTCCAAGTCCGATATCAATAAAAGCCGCTTGCATCCCTGGTAGGACGCGATTCACGCGTCCGAGGTAGATGTTGCCCGCAATATTACGCTGCTGAGCGCGTTCAATATGAATCTCCACGAGCATATCGTTTTCGAGGAGGGCAACCCGGGCTTCTTGGTGGGTAGAATTAATAATGATTCTTTGACGCACGAGTATTAGCCTGTCGTCGGGAGCTGTTCTTGCTCATGTTGGTGGTATTCTTTCTGAGAAAGGGCCTCCGAGTGAAATTGTATCCCTGTTTTCGTCACCCGTAAGATCTTCACATCCTGTGGGGACAAGGTGAGGAGGGCACCAATAAATTCATATGGTTTGAGGGTGCCCACATCCGTCATGGCGATTTTGACTGAAAGCGTTGTCGGTGTTTCCAGAGTCACGGCTAAAACAACATGCTTGGCATCGATGGTGCGTTCCCGATGACGGGTCCGTTTGCGCAGCGGGAATGTTTCCGCTTGATGAAATTGACTTAATCGCTCCATCAGGAAGCTCGGAGCGCGTTTTTCCGGGGGAAGCGTATCGAGGCTGACCTGGTAGCGCTGGGTTGCAATACTAACATCGACGCTCGGTCTGTCCAGACCTATCTGCTGTGCCTGGTGGATATGAAAGCCGCTCGGCAACTCGGCATTCAGGCCTTGTTGTAACTCTTTTGCCGGCATCTCTTCATTCAGGAGTATATCAAGAAACTCTTCTTCGCTCTCCATGCCTACCGGCAGAGCCGGGCCAAAGCTAATACGGGGCAGGGGATGAAAGCCCTGGC
This sequence comes from Binatia bacterium, assembly GCA_963664395.2. Classification (GTDB taxonomy): domain Bacteria; phylum Desulfobacterota; class Binatia; order Bin18; family Bin18; genus Bin18. The sequence goes on from OY761159.2 coordinate 4,153,319, forward strand.
TGTAGGTAAGGGGGAGGCGCGCCCGGCGACAGGAACGTGCAAACAGTGTCGCGACCTCTTTGGCACCCAGAAAGCGGGCCATGCCAAGCTTACTATAACTCAGTCGAAAACGGCAGACGGCCTGTCGCTGATTACCCTGGCTCACCGCGATGGTATTTGGATCACCGGCCAGCCATTCCTCGGCATTGCCCGAAATTGGGTGTCGAGCGGCGGGGCTTGGCCTCTCGAATTGAGCGGTGGGCGTTGCTTCAAGGGGGACCGCGGTGAGCTTCTCTTCATGCAATACGCCCTTATAGCGTTTGATTTTTACCTTTTGTTTTTTTTCTTTTTTCTCCTGCATCAGCTGCCATTGCCGGGTTCCCCAAGCGTCATGGGTTGGCAGTGTCGCTTGCGCCCACTGATCGACATCCGATCCTCTATGGTCCGCCCCCTTGGCTCCATTCAGGTGATAGGTGACATTGCGGACACTCTTAAAGTCACACGCACCACAATACGAGCAGCGTTCCACGCTACAGTCGGGGGTGAGCGTGCCTTCGAGTGCTTTTGCCAGATCTCGCTGGAGCCATTGCTTTGTGACACCACTGTCTAAATGATCCCAGGGCAGCGGCTCATCAAGCAGGCGCCGGCGCATATAAAAATTGGGCTCTATGCCGTGTGCACTCAGGGCCTGTTGCCACAGATCGAGTCGGAATTGCTCTGTCCAGCCGTCAAACCGACAGCCGAGTTGATAGGCGGTCAAGAGGGGAGCTCCCAGGCGACGATCGCCCCGCGCGAAAACACCCTCAAGGAAGGACAGCCGCGCGTCGTGCCATTTGAATTGAATCCCGTAGCGTCGCAGTTCGCGCCGTAAGAGCCGCTGTCGCGCTTCGGTTTCGTCCAGGTCCACTTGGGCCGCCCATTGAAACGGCGTGTGCGGTTTGGGGATAAAGGTAGAAACACTGGCCGTGACTTTGCACTGATGCTTGCCGGTCGCAGAGACCTTACGGCACAGGTCAACGATACCCAGCAGGTCTTCTTCTGTCTCAGTCGGCTGTCCGAGCATGAAGTACAACTTGACACTTTTCCAACCGAGACTAAACAACAGACGGGCGGCCTCAATCAATTCCTCTTCTTTATATTCTTTTTGGATTACATCACGGAGACGCTGTGAGCCAGCCTCGGGAGCAAGGGTAAAGCCCGTTTTCCGCACCCTGCGGATTTCCTCCAGGATATGGGGGGAGAGCGCGTCTACACGCGTTGAGGGCAGGGAGACTGATACTTTGAGGTCCGAAAAACGATTCATAATCGACCGCAGGAGCGGATTAATGCAGCTGTAGTCGCCTGTACTTAAACTGAGCAGGGAGACTTCTTCATAGCCACTCTTTTTGACCAACTGGTCTATCTGCTCCTGAAGGGCGCGCGGGTCGCGTTCTCGCAACGGGCGATAGATATATCCGGCTTGGCAAAAGCGACAGCCGCGCACGCAGCCGCGCATGACTTCAACCGCAACGCGGTCGTGCACGATGTTCACATTCGGCACGACCTGGGTGGTGAGGTTGGGAATGCTATTTAAGTCTTCAACAATCCGCTTTTTCACAACCGTATGGTCCGCATAGCGGGGACGGGTGACGCGCAGAGTCCCGCCAGGAGTATATTCCGGCTCAAAAAAGGCAGGGACGTATACTCCGGGAATGTGGCACAGCACTCGTAAGAGGGACTCCCGGTCTTTTCCATCCCAGGCTAAATAGGCATCACAGATATCAAAAATCGCCTCCTCACCATCTCCGAGGAGAAAGGCGTCGATAAAGTCAGCGATTGGCTCTGGGTGAAATGCGCATGGTCCTCCGGCAATAATCAGCGGATGAGACGCGTTTCGGTCGCGGGCGAGCAGGGGAATCCCGCCGAGGTCCAGCATCGCCAGGACGTTGGTATAGGTCAGTTCGTACTGAAGGCTGAAGCCAATAATCTGAAAGGCATGTAATGGCCGGTACGTTTCAAGAGAGACGAGCGGCAAATGGTGTTGACGAAGCTGCTCCTCCATGTCCAACCACGGCGCGTAGGCGCGTTCAGCTTGAATACCTGGGCGGTTATTGAGTAAGTTATACAGAATTTGTAAGCCGAAATGAGACTGCGCTATTTCGTAGACCTCAGGGAAGGCGAGCGCAAAGTGTAAGCGTATATCCGCCGCGTCTTTGATGATTGTCCCGAGTTCGCCTCCTGTATAGCGAGAAGGTTGTTCAACCAACGGAAGAATTGTGGCGTAAGCCTGCCGCAGGTCGGTCCGCTCTCTCATCTCCGTACTCAATATACACCTCTCTCTTCAAATTTATATCGGAAACCCTGCCAGCCCCGCAAGGAGAAGACTCTCGCTCTGGATGGTGCGTCACAGGATAATGTGAAATTCCCGTGAAAACCTTGACACAGCGAATACTGCTGGGTATACGAATTCGGTATCCTAAGTCAACGGAAAGCCCTGTTTTTATTGACGGGCTAGGAGCACATGAGCGTTCTCAATAGCAAGGTGCTCGTTCTCAATCGATCCTATTTCCCGGTGCATATTACATCGGTACGGAGGGCATTTGCGCTTCTCTATCAGGGGATTGCGAAAGCGGTTGACCAACAGTATCGAACATTTGACTATGAGAGTTGGAGTGCCCTGTCGGCATCAGTCCACGATGAGACCGTTGGTCTTATTGGTCGCGTCATCCGGGTTCCGCGCGTCATTCTGCTCGTCTCGTATGACCGGGTTCCTCGGCGCCGGGTACGGTTTAGCCGCTTCAACGTCTTTGCTCGCGATAAGAATACTTGTCAATACTGTGGCAAGCGTTTCTCGCGCAGCGAGCTGAATCTCGATCATGTGATCCCCCGCTCACAGAGGGGGCTCTCGACCTGGGGAAATATTGTCTGCTCCTGTTTTCGGTGTAACCGAATGAAAGGCGGCCGCCGGCCTGAAGAAGCGGGTATGAGGGTGATCAAGAAGCCGGTTCAACCCGAGTGGACCCCCTTTATGCTCGAGACCTTTACCTTCAAACGTTACCAGGAGTGGGTGCCTTTTCTCAATGAAGTCGATGCTGCCTACTGGAATACCGAGCTGCTTGAACGTTAGTTTTCCGTTCGTTTTTATAGATTGTGCTCTATAATTCCTGCTAGATTTCCTTGTATCCACAAGATATAGTGGTGGCGTGATCCCAGAGTCCTTTCCCTTGGGCGGCTGGTCCCGCAGTTGGTGTGGCATGGGGAAAGAGGCGGGGAGGATTTGGAGGCGTTGTGGGGCAAATGCGGATCAAACAGCTTGAACTACTCGGATTTAAGTCCTTTAAGCATAAGACGACGCTCACGTTTCCAAAAGGAATCACTGCCGTCGTTGGTCCAAACGGCTGTGGGAAGTCGAACATCGTAGACGCCTTGCGCTGGGTTTTAGGCGAGCAGAGCGCTCAACATCTCCGCGGCCAGGAGATGAGCGATGTTGTCTTTGCCGGGAATGACGGGAATGCGCCGCTCGGCATGGCCGATGTATCCCTCCTCTTGGAGAATCCGGATGGCCCTGGTCCGTTCGTCAATGGGACCAACAATGGTGCACATGGGAACGGCACGGTGCCGGACTGGACGGAAGTCATGGTCTCGCGGCGCTATTTTCGTTCTGGAGATTCTGAGTACCTGTTCAATAAAGTCCCCTGCCGTTTACGCGATATTGTCGAATTCTTTCTTGGGACCGGAGCGGGTACCAAAGCCTATTCCATCATTGAGCAAGGTCGTGTCGAGGCGCTGATTAACGCTAAAGCGCAGGACATTCGGGCACTCGTAGAGGAAGCTGCTGGAGTGAGTTTGTACCGCAGTCGTCGTGTAGCTGCTGAGCGCAAACTCGAACGAACACGAGAAAATTTGTCTCGGCTAGCCGACCTTCTGCATGAGATGGACCGTCAGGTGGGCTCGCTCCGCCGTCAGGCAAAAAAGACTGAGCGCTATCAAGAGTTCCAAGAGGAGTTGAAAACCATTGACCTCACGCTCCTGTGTCGCGCGTACCAAACGTTGACGGAAGAAGTGCACGTCCTGGGCAGCCGGCAGGAGGCGCTCGGACAAGAAGGAGACCGGCTCAACCTCGAGGCTCATACCCTCCAAGCAGAGCGGACATCCACAGCCGAGCGGGTCGCGCGCGAGGAAGACGCGCTCCGGGAACTCGAAGCGCGTATCCGTAAACTGGAAAGTACGCTCCAGCAGTCCGAGCAAAAACAGTCTTTCCGAGTGCAGCAGGAGGAGCAGACCCAAGCCCGTCTTGCCAATGCGGAGCAGGACTATCGTCTTGTGTCAGAGAAAAAAGAGCGAGTGCAACTGGAGTTATCTCAGCGAGCAGCGAGTGCGGCAGAGGTGGCTCAGCAGATGCGCCACGATGAAACCTCCCTGCATACGCAAGAGCACGCCCTCGTCGGGCTGCAAGACGCCGCCCTGCAGCACGAACTTCAGACTGAGGAACTCAAAACCGAAATTGTTGATTTACTCACCCGCGGAGCGCAAGTCCAAAATGCGCTGGTGTACTCCCGTAAACGGACTGAGGAGGTCACTCGACGGTTGGAGGTATTGGCTCACGAAGCCAAGCAGCTGGGCCAACTCCGAGCAGAGACGGAGCAGGCGCTTGTCACGCTCCAGGAAAAATCATCGCACCTCAGCCAGCGTGTCCAACACGGACAACAGCAGCGCGAAGAAAAGAGCGCCGGGCTGCGCGCGACTAAGAGTGCCGGAGAACAACTTGATACCACACTCTCTGAGGCGTGGGCCCGGCAAGCAGAATTGCGCGTGCGGTTGACTACCTTGGAAGAGCTGGAACAGGAGTACGATCGCTATGACCAAGGAGTTCAGTCGGTCATGGCTGACAGCGACTTTCCTGCGGTTGTTCTTGGGGTCGTGGCCCAAGTGATAGAAGTGCCGCAAGCCTATGAGCGCGCGGTTGCCGCTGTGTTACGGGAGAAGCTGGAGTATATGGTTGTGGCGGATACCGAGGCCGGCGTCGTGGCGGTAGACTATTTGAACCAGCTACAGTCCGGGTACGGGCATTTTATCCCGCTCCAACTCCAGTGTGACAAACAGACTCCATGTCTCACTGAGGCTGGCGAGCCGCTGTGGACGACTGTTGGAGAGGGGATTTCACCCCTCATCCACCATGTTGATATTCCGTCCAGCTATCGACAGATGGTCGAAGCCCTCCTCGGCGATGTCGTTCTCGTCCCAAACCTCCGAGTTGGGTTGGAACTATGGAACCAGAGCGAGGGCGCTCATACCTATGTCACGCCACAGGGGGAGGTCATTTCAGCCCTTGGCGGGGTCAGCGGAGGGAGTGGTGGCGTTGCGGGAGCGGTACTCCTTGAGCGGCGGCGCGAAATCCGAGGGTTAAGGCAGGAGCTGCCCCAACAGGCTGAGAGCGTTACCACGCTTGTCGAGCGCCGGCAGACCATGAAGCAACGCCAACAGGCATTAGAAGGCGAGTTGCTGCAGATTGAAACCCAAGCCCGGCAACTGGGCCAAGAGAGTGAAGTACTCCAGCGTGAGGCGGGACAGCTCGAAGGTGAGCTGCGGCGTGTGCTCGACCGTGGAGAAGGGGTTGGCTACGAACAGAATGCCTTGGGGCAAGAAAGCCAGTCTTTACAAACCGACATACTGAACGCCCAAACTCAAGAACTCGCCATTGCGACGCAACGTCGAGAGCGTGAGGTGCTGCTGGCCGTTACGCAAGCAGCGCTGGCAGAAGCAAAGGTTGCTTGTGACCAGCACCGTACCCAGATGGATGATCTGCGTGTCCGCGTTGCCGAACATCGAGAACGCCACGACGGCCTCCACACGCAGGTGAACCAACTCGGGCAACAGGTCCAGGAATTGGAAGAGCGGCTACAGGTCAGCTACGCTGATATCCAGGCTGGCAAGCAAGCGGCAGAACGCCTCCTGTTGGAAAAGGCCACGTTGGCGGCCCAGGTTACACACACGGCAGCCTCTCTTGATGCGGCGAAAGAAGAACGCGCTCGTCGCCAAGCGGAGTGCGCTCAGTTCCGTGCGACGTATCAGCGGTGTGAAACGCGTATCGAAGAGAGCCGGCAGGCAGCCACTCAGCTTCAAGAGAAAAAAACCCGGATTGAAGTGAGTCTGGCTGAAAAGCGGGTGAGTCGTGAACATCTTGAGGAGACGGTCCAGGAACGCTACCAAGTAAGGTTACCGGAGGTCCTTGCGGCCTATAGTAACCAAGAACTCGACCAAGCCGAGGGAGAAGCGCGCCGTCAGGAATTGCGTGAGAAGCTTGCACGACTTGGTGAGGTCAATCCGACCGCTGCGGCTGAGCTTGGTGAGGTCCAGGAACGTTTTACTTTTGTTGAATCTCAGAAGGCTGACCTGCTGCGCTCGATTGAGGATTTGCAGGGTACGATTAATAAGTTGAATCGTGAGTCGCGGGATCGTTTTCGAGAAACCTTCCACCGCGTAAACGCCAAGTTCAGTGAGGTGTACGCGCGTTTGGTTGACAAGGGTAAGGCGCATATTGCCCTTACTACTGAATCCGATTTGTCTGAGAGCGGCGTAGAAATAGAAGTCGAACCCCCGGGCAAACGACTCCGTTCTATGCAGCTTCTCTCTGGAGGAGAGAAAGCCTTGGCCGCGCTGAGTTTCACATTCGCACTGTTTTTGATACGGCCGAGTCCGTTTTGCATCCTGGATGAGGTTGATGCTCCACTGGACGATGCCAATGTCGCCCGGTTCAATCAATTGTTGCGGGAAATGAGTGAGACGACGCAGATTGTTTTGATTACGCATAACAAGCGCACTATGGAGGTGGCAGATACGCTCTACGGTGTCACTATGCAGGAGCCGGGCGTATCGACCATGGTGTCCGTGCGTGTGTCCTAATGGCTCTCCGGTTGTGGCGCCGAAAAAAGAAGGCACAGGCGGCCTCTGCTTCTCCCGCAGCTCCGCAAGCCCACGAGGCCACTCCGGCCCCGCTTACGAAAGACGCGCGCTGGCGACGGGGACTCACCCGATTACGAGACATCTTGCGTCGTCCCTTTGACGCCTCGGAGCACAGCAAGCAGTCGAGGGAAGTATTCTTTTCGGACCTTGAGGAGGCCCTTATCCAGGCCGATGTCGGGGTCGAGACCGCCTTATACATTATAGCCCGCCTACGAGCAGGGACGAATAATGCCCGGACAGGCACACAGTCTGAGGACGAGGCTGCAACCCTGCGCACTCAGCTCAAGGAAGAACTCCAATCCATTCTTGAGAGGACGGCTCAGGCGGTTGAACGGGATGATGCCTCTCGTCCAAGAGTTATTCTTGTTGTCGGTGTCAATGGAGTCGGGAAGACGACCTCTATTGCGAAGTTGGCAGCACGCCTGAGAAAAGAAGGAAAAACAGTCCTGCTGGTCGCCGGGGATACTTTTCGAGCAGCCGCAATTGAACAACTCTCAGTCTGGGCCGAACGCTTAGGCATTGATATTATCAAGCACCAGGACGGAGCTTCGCCCTCCGCAGTTGTCTTTGACGGTGTCCGGGCCGCGGCGGCGCGCGCGGTCGACGTGGTCCTTATTGATACGGCCGGGCGGCTTCATACCAAAACGCCGCTTATGGAGGAGCTCAAAAAAATGTACCGGGTCATTGGGCGGGAGATCCCTGGGGCACCGCATGAGGTATTGCTGGTTTTGGATGCCAGCACTGGCCAAAATGCCCTCAGTCAGGCACGGGCTTTTCAGGCCGCTTTTCCGCTTACCGGTGTGATCCTCTCTAAAATGGATGGATCAGCAAAAGGCGGTATTGCCCTGGCCGTCGGTAGTCAGCTTGGGGTGCCAATTCAGTATATTGGACTTGGCGAGCAGCTTGAAGATTTAGAAGTATTCTCCCCGGCTGACTTTATGACTGCACTCTTCGAGCAGCCTGCGGACGATATTTCCCTTGACGCCATGTCCGAGAGGCAATAGAGTAAACCTTTACTTTATGCTAGGGTGGTATGGCGCTGGAAAGCCTAAAACTTCTTGAGACGAAATTGAGTGGATTCTTAGAACGCCACGAGCAGGTCCGGAGTGAAAATAGTGCACTCATGGTTCGGATTGATAAACATGAGTACGAACATGCGCTTCTGCTCAAGCGGATGCAGCAGTACGAAGCTGAGCGGAACGAGGTTCGTGGCCGCTTAGAGAAAATCCTGACTCAATTCAGTCATTTGGGCATTGTCTTGGAGGACGAGGGCTAGGCTATGAAGCGATTAATGGAAGTGCATATTTTTGGACAATCCTTCACTATCAATAGTGAAGATGATGAGCAATATGTTCGAAAAGTTACTTCTTTTGTTGACCAGCGCATGCGCCAGATTGCGGAAAGTGCAAAAGTGACGGTTCCTCTTCGAGTCGCGATTATGGCGGCGTTGAGCATTGCCGACGAATTGGCCAAGTTCAGTCAGCAGGAATCGAGCCAGCAAGAAACCGAGCTTATCCAGGAAGCCGAGCTGATTTCGAGCCGGCTCCTTGAGAGTTTGGAAAAAGCCGAAAGCCTCGAAAATGGGGCAACGGCTGATAACACTTTGAGCTCACAACCTGCCAGCCAGTTGCCTTCCATGCTCAATGGAGAAGAGAGGAAAGTGACACCACTCGCATCCTGAAGGTGAGTGGCTCCGGTTGTACTATCCCCTCTTGCGCTCCTTCCGCCCTTGAATGAAGAAGGAAGGAGATCGTCCTAATTGACGATAGACGGTGCTCGTTGTCATCTCAGGGGCCTCTGTCTATTCAGAGTGACCTCCGAGCCCATGTCTTATTGAGCAGAAAGGATATGTCCGAAGCGGATGTGTAGTAGGGGAAGTAGCTACCACGGCGAGGTCATGCGACCTGAGTGTGGTAAGGAGGTGAATAATGGAACTTTTCTTAGGACTGCTGATAGGTACAGCTGGTGCCGGAGGATTCGTCTTCCTGCGTCAAAAATGGAATCAAGAAACCATACACGGTGCAGAGGAGGCCGCGCAACAGATTCTTGATGAAGCAAAAAAAGAAGGCTCGGTCATTAAACGAGAATCCCAAGTGCAGGCCAAGGATACGATTCTGCAGGCAAAAGGCGAAGTAGAGAAGGAAATAAACGAAAGGCGGAAAGAAATTCAACAGGTTGAGCGACGTATCCAAGGACGTGATGAAGTATTGGAGAAGCGTTCCGAGGCCCTGGCTGGTCGGGAAGACAGCTTGAACCGTCGTGAACAAAGCCTCAAGAATAAAGCGGACGATTATCAGAAAAAAGAGCAAGAGTACGACCACTTAATAGGCCAAACGCACCAGAAACTTGAACAAATAGCGGGCCTCAGTCGAGATGAGGCGAAACAAGTCCTGGTTGACCAGATGACTGAGGAGGCTCGCCAAGATGCCTCACGACGGATCATGACCATAGAAGAAGAGGCACGAGAAGAAGCGACCCGTCGGGCCCGAAAAATTATCAGTATTGCGATTGAACGCCTGTCCGGTGAGTTTGTTTCCGAACGCACTGCATCGGTTATTCATCTCCCAAGCGATGATATGAAAGGCCGTATTATTGGCCGTGAGGGACGAAACATCCGGGCGTTTGAGGCTGCGACTGGAGTTGACCTTGTTATTGATGATACTCCGGAAGCGGTGCTGATTTCGAGTCATAGTCCCATTCGACGAGAAATTACGCGGGTTGCGCTTGAGCGGTTGATTTCGGACGGTCGCATTAATCCGGGCCGTATCGAAGAGGTCGTGAAAAAAGCTGAAGGCGAAGTTGAAGAATCCGTCCGTGAGGCTGGTCAACGCGCAGTGCTTGAACTTGGCATCCATGGGGTGCATCCCGAGATCATCAAGCTGATTGGGATGTTGAAGTATCGCTATAGCTATGGCCAGAATGTCCTCATGCATTCAATAGAAACGGCATATATCTGCGGTATTATCGCAGCCGAATTGGGGCTCAATGAGAAGCAAGCCAGACGTTCAGGACTTCTCCACGACATCGGGAAAGCAGTTTCTCATGAGATTGAAGGGTCGCACGCGATCATCGGCGGAGAAGTGGCTCGTAAATACGGCGAGTCGGCAAAAATAGTCAACGCCATTGCTGCACACCACGAGGAGGTCCGGGCGGAAACCGTTCTCGCACCAATTGTTGATGCCGCTGATGCGTTGTCCGGCGCGCGGCCGGGCGCGCGCCGAGAGGTGCTGGAAAGCTATGTCAGACGCCTCGAAGATCTGGAGCGCATCAGTGGTGCGTATAATGGCGTGGAGAAGTCATTTGCTGTGCAAGCCGGACGCGAAGTGCGCATTATGGTGAATCCGGGCTCAGTGTCGGATGGTGATGCATCGAGCATTGCCAGAGGGGTGGCCAAACAAATCGAGAGTGAGATGACGTATCCCGGTCAAATTAAAGTCACGGTCATCCGCGAATCGCGATCCACCGAATACGCGCGTTAAAAGGTCAGGAGGCTATGGCCCTGTTAGTTGAAGAACAACTCAAGGAAATTGAACGAGGAAGCGTTGATATTATTCCGCTGGAAGCGCTCAAGCAAAAGCTGGGACGCGGGAAACCCTTACGTGTGAAATGGGGCGCGGACCCTTCCGCCCCGGACTTGCATCTCGGTCATACCGTTGTCCTGAACAAACTCCGCCAGTTCCAGGAGTTAGGTCACACTGTCATTTTCTTAATCGGTGACTTTACTGCCATGATCGGTGACCCCACCGGTCGTTCTGAAACGCGTAAAGCCCTGACACGCGAGCAAGTCAAGGCGAACGCTGAGACCTACACGCAGCAGGTCTTTAAGATTCTTGATCCTGGCCGAACCGAACTGCGTTTTAACTCAGAATGGATCGATCCTCTTTCGCCCACTGATATGGTCAAGCTGTGCGGCCACTATACAGTGGCCCGGTTGCTTGAGCGGGATGATTTTTCCAAACGCTTTAAAACCGGTGTGCCTATCCACGTGCATGAATTTCTGTACCCGCTGATCCAGGGCTATGATTCTGTTGCCCTTCAGGCAGACGTTGAGCTCGGTGGAACAGACCAACGCTTTAATCTCTTGGTCGGACGTGAGATGCAGCGCGGCTTTGGCCAGGAACCTCAGGTCATTCTGACGACGCCTATTCTCGAAGGTATTAATGGTACGCAAAAGATGAGCAAATCGCTGGGTAACGCGGTGGGCATAACGGACCCACCGGACGACATGTACGGTAAGATCATGTCGATTTCTGACGCGCTGATGCTCAGCTACTACGAACTGCTCAGTTCCGTTGATGCCGCCCATGTCCAAGCGGTCGCAGCCGGACGCATCCATCCCATGGAGGCCAAGAAGCAATTGGCGGCCGAGCTGGTGACTCGCTTTCATGGCGGCCCGGCGGCCGCGTGCTCGGCAGAAGAATTTTCTCGGCGTTTTCAGTACGGGCAACCTCCAGAAGAGATAGGGTCGTACGCCTGGGCTGGTACGGAACCTCAAGTCTGGGTTTGCCATGTACTGAAGACCTCGGGCCTCGTGAAATCGACGAGCGAGGCCCGTCGGCTCATCCAGCAAGGTGGGGTGAGACTAGCTGGTGAACGAGTGAGTGACGCTGAGCTGCAGATCCCAGCGCAAGGAGAGGTGGTCCTCCAGGTTGGTAAACGGCGCATCCTCAAGATCGTCTTTGGGGCAGAGGCACCCTCTTGACCTGCGTTATGTCATCCTCGCCTGACTCTGCCCATCGGTGTGGTTTTATCTCGCTCGTTGGCCGTCCCAACGTCGGGAAATCAACACTGCTCAATACTTTGATAGGAGCTCGGATTGCCATTGTCTCGCCCAAGCCCCAAACCACACGAACGCGTATAACCGGTATCAAAACCCAGTCTGACGCCCAACTCATTTTTGTTGATACACCGGGTATCCATGGCCGTCAGCATTCTCTGCTCAATCGGCGCATGGTTGGTACTGCCCTGCGTGCCTTGCAAGAAACCGATGTCACGCTCTTCCTGGTCGATGCGGCGCAGGGTCTGACCGCAGCCGATAAACAGATTGCCCAGCGCCTCACCCAGCTCAAGAGTCATGTCCTGGTTGGGCTGAACAAGATTGACCTTGTCCAGAAAGTAGCCCTCATTCCGCTGCTCGAACAGTTAGGGCAGGTGCTGCCTGAGTATGAGGTGATTCCTGTCAGCGCGCTCAAAGGGGAGAATACGGCCGAACTCGTGTCCACACTGATTACCGTTCTCCCGACTGGCCCGGCACTCTACCCGGATGATGATGTCACGGATCAGAGCGAACGGGTACTCGCCCAGGAGTTGGTCCGGGAACAGCTGTTTTTCCATACCCAACAGGAAATTCCGTATCATACGGCTGTTATTGTTGAGCGCTTTGAAGAGGTCGTTGAGAAACCGCTGGTACGTATTTACGCAACAATCCACGTTGAGCGGCCGTCCCAGAAGGCCATTGTCATCGGTCAAAAAGGAGTCCGGCTCAAGAAAATCGGCCAGGCCGCGCGCCAGCGTATGGAAGCCTTTTTTGGCTGCCAGGTATATCTGGAACTCTTTGTGAAAATTTCAAAAGGCTGGACGAATAGCCTTGGGATGCTGCGCGAATTGGGATTATCGCATTAGCGGGAAACGGATTGCTGCTTGAGGAAAAACCTCAACCTCTGACGAGGGCTCACCGCTTGACGAACGAGAGACGACATAACGGAGTAGGATAATGGGCTGGCTGGCCGGCTGGGGAATGGTCCTGACTCGCTGGACGGAACGCTGGATACCCGACTCGTGGGTCATCGCCGTCATGTTGACGCTCGTTGTGGCCCTCCTTGCCCTTACGGTCGGGGGTGCCTCTCCTGCGACTGCATTGACCGCGTGGGGGGATGGCTTATGGGCCTTACTCAGCCTCACCATGCAGTTTACCGTCATGATGGTCGTGGCGTATGCCTGCGCCGTATCCCCTCCGCTTAAGCGGCTGTTTGTGTGGCTCGCCTCGTGTCCCAATCCGGACAAACCGCGCCAGGCGATTATCCTCATGGCCTTGTTTTCGACAGTCACGGCCTGGCTCAACTGGGCCTTGAGTCTCGTCATTTCGGCGGCGTTTCTCCCTTTTATGGTGCGTTCCAACCCGCGCGTGGACTTTCGCTTGCTCGTAACGTGTGCCTATCTCGGCGTCGGAACGGTGTGGCATACCGGCTTATCCGGCTCGGCTCCGCTCATCATTGCAACGCCGGATAATTTTCTCATCAAGGCCGGGGTCTTATCGGAAACCATTCCCACCACGCAGACCATATTTGCCTCGTTCAATTTATGGTACGCGCTTGCGGCGGGACTTGTGGGTATTCTTATTGCCGCAATTCTTGTCCCACCAGCAGCGGCCGCAGTGACGGCCTCGCCCGCACAGGTCGACCGCTTGGAAGCGTTGAACGAATCAATACAAAAACCAGACTCGATGCGACCGGCAGAGAAAATGGAATGGTGGCCCGGCTGGTCCCTGATTGCCAGTAGCGCCATGCTGCTCTACTTCGGGCTCCAGATTATCGAAAAAGGCTTTGGCCAGACCTGGACGATTGATAATTACAACCTGTTATTCCTGGCCTTGGGCCTTCTCCTGCACTGGTATCCCAAGTCCTTTTTGCACGCCTGTGAACAAGGGATTCGCAATACCTGGGGGATCGTCATTCAGTACCCTTTGTACGCAGGAATTTTTGGACTGATGTCCTATACCGCTCTGGGTGAAGTGCTGACTGCCTTTTTCATTGACGCCAGTTCGCCCCGAACCTTTCCATCAATTGTGTATCTGTATTCCGGGGTGCTGAACTATTTCGTGCCGTCGGGCGGGTCGAAATGGATCGTTGAAGCCTCCTATCTCATCCCGGCCGGCCAGACCTTGGGACTCTCTATCCCAACCATCACACTGAGCTATGCGTATGGAGACATGACGACCAACTTGTTGCAACCCTTTTGGGCGATTCCCATTCTCACCGTTGCCGGACTGCGCTTTGGCGATATCATGGGCTATTGCTTGCTCTTGGCCGGATTTCTGGTCCTGTTTAATCTGTGCGCGTTGTTCTTGATCCCGTTGCAGCTCTGACCCTCTGACCATGCCCCCTGCGCATATCCGTCTACGTCTCTGTTTTTGACGGCGTATAAATCGGGGTGGGGAGTTGGGCCACTTTCCCGTTCGAATCCGAGGCGGGATGGATTTTACTGGCCCCTCGTTTTTCTACTTCATCGATACGGACCACCGAGTGCAACGGAATATAGGTGCGTTCCACATCCGCGAATTCGTGCTGCAAGCTTTCTTCTGATGGGTCAATGACGAGGGTCGATTTCTCGCCAAAGAGCAGTCCCTCCACTGCGACAAATCCAAATAATTCGCCGTGACTGATGCTTTTGGCGTAAATTTCGTACACTTTGCCTTCATTCAGAAAGACAATTTTATACACTTTTTTCTTGACCGTGCGTCCGGTTGCCATAGTGTTGTATTCTACCTCTATACAATAGTGTTGGTTGGGTATCGGCAAGCAGAGGGCAGGCCCTCTTTGCCCAGACACAAAGATTGGTCTTCATCCCAAGATTGTCAACCCGTCAAGATTGTCAACCCGTCAATAGGTGCGTCTCCAATATGAGAGCAGCGCATACTCGAATGCTTTGGCCCGCTCAGTCCATGCTTGGGCTTCCGGAGGTGTTTGTATTTTTCCGGCATTGCGGGCGGTGTCAAATACCGCTCGTTTGGCAAAGTCCGTCAGGAGGAGGGCGAATCCTAATTGGTGTCCTTTGCGTGTTGTCAGCCTGCCGGCCAGCCCATCGGCATAGCTCATCGTGCCTGACTTGGCTTGCACCTTTTTTCTGAGGTCAGTCTGCTCTTTCTTCCACTCCGGATGAGGCAGGAGGTCAAGAAAGGTCGCCGTCTCGTCTGACTCGACAGTCTGTCTGGCTGTGAGCGTTGCTCCGTAATGGACTGTTGCGGCCAGATGGCGGGGCGAGTGGCGGGACGTGCTGCTCAGGCCTGAATGGTTCATGCTCACAAACCCGGTCCAGTCTGTCTGCGGAAGACGCCGCTGATACCAGTTTGTCAACACTGCTGCCGAGTCTGGAATGGATAACGGCAGGTCGCTCAGTTTGCGTGAGGTGACGAGGCCGATGAGTTCTGCGGACAGATTATTACTGTAGAGCAGCATCCCACTGAGAATTTCCGGGAGGGGTTTGCTGTAATGGGTATGGAGGAGACGTGCGTTGGCTGGGGCTTTTGCGGCTTGAGGCTGGAGCAGGTTGATGCCGCGTTGCAGACAGTAGGTGCGAAACAAAGAGGCCGCGAGCCGCCCTGGGGCTTGCTTGACCGGTAGTTCTTTGAAGCCCTGGGCCGGAAGCTGAGGCGAGAGCAGCCAGCGGTCCATTCCTCCTCCGCCGCCTCCGTCAAGGATAAAAGAGTCCTGAGATTGGATGCTCGTAGGAATCGGGCCAGTACTGACGCCGGCAACCGGAAGAAAAATACCGTCCGCCGGCGACCACAACCGGGTCCGAAAATTTGTGGCTCCGGGCTTTCCCTGCCAGCGTAACTGCACCCGGTTGTAATTGAGCGAGAGGGCGCTCGCACCGGGGTTATACACGGCCGCGACGGGTTGCCTGGGGTTGATTTCATGTGTTGCCGTGATGACGGCCTCATCAAAAGAAAACCGGCCGTTCACTCGGGTAATGCCGGCGGCTTTCAGGGCGTCAACAAAGCCTCGGAGGTCGTTCGTTGACAACGTTGGATCTCCACCCCCGACCAGATACAGCTCTCCGTGCAGGGTGGATTTCCGTACTTCCCCTGTTGCGAGCAGGCGGGTCTCAAACCGATAGTCCGCCCCGAGAATTTCAAACGCGGCCAGGGCGGTCATGAGCTTTGTGGTCGAGGCCGGGATACGAGGCGTGTCGGCGTCATACGTGTCGACAACCCGACCATCCGTCAGACGAAACAGATGGTAGCCAACGTCTTGGGAGTCCAGCCGATGGTGTTGGAGGAGGCGCTTCAGCGACTTCGGAGAAGTCTGCGCCCGGACACACTGCGGGGATGCTAAGACACCGAGCCAAAGGGCTATGACTGCCAGGGTGCAGGCGAGTCCGAAAGAAGAGCGGGACCGGCTGGAATACGCAGATGCCGTGGCGCGGCGCGTCCGAGTAGCGCGCATGTCTATGGGGTTTCTCCCTGCTGTGGCGACTAGGGCTAACGCAACAATGCCCGGGCAATCACCATACGGTGGACCTCGGACGGCCCTTCTCCAATGCGCCGGACTCGCGCCTCACGATACCAGCGTTCCAGCGGAAACTCTTTTGACACGCCATAGCCGCCATGAATCTGTACGGCATTATCGATCACCCGGCCCAGGACTTCGCTTGAATACAGTTTCGCAATCGAGGCTTCAACCCGGGCATCTTCTCCCCGGTCGGCTTTCCAGGCGCCGTCCCAGATGAGCAAGCGCGTTGCGCGTAATTCAACCTCCGCATCGGCCAGCATCCACTGAATTGCCTGGCGCTGGCTTAAGAGTTCGCCAAACGTTTCACGCTGCTTGGCATGTTGGATAGCCATACGCTGGGCTGCAATGGCAACCCCGAGGTTCGCTGCTGAGTAGGGAAATCGGGCTTTGGTCAGCAGGTCAAAGCACAGGTAGAGTCCCTGGCCTTCTTCGCCAATCATATTTTCGGCCGGCACCCGGCAATCTTCAAAAGACACTTCGTTGGGCAGCGAGACGGTCCTGATAGTCTTGAACGGGCGGGCGGTAAAGCCAGGGGTTCCTTTGTCAATAATAAAGCAACTGATGCCCTTGCGGCCTTTTGCCGGGTCGGTACGGACAAAGACGACACCCCATTCGGCTTCATGCGCGTGTGAGATGAAGGTTTTTGAGCCGTTAATAACCCACGTATCCCCATCTCGCACGGCCCGGGTTTGAATGGCCCCAGCCGGGTCTGAACCGCCGCTTGGTTCGGTGATCGCAAAGAAGGTGTACAGGCCGTTTTTCAGCGTGGGCACGGCATATTTTTGAATCTGCTCCGGGCTGCCGGCATAAATAGGGTTCGGGGGATAGCGGCCAAACGTTCCGCAGCCGGGATTGTACAAGCCCATACGGTGCTGAGCCATCTCTTCCAGGGCGATAGACAGGCTAAAGGTGTTCAGGCCCCCGCCTCCGTACTCCTTGGGTGCGCCGAGACACCAGAGCTCGGCGGCCTTGGTTTTTGCTGACAGACGGTCGTAGACGTCGTCGGGTAAATCCGCTGCATCAGGATCGATGGCTTGTTCGGCCGGAATAATTTCCTCGCGTACAAAACGACGAATTTGATCTTGCAGCAGGGTCAGTTCTTCGGGCAGGGTGTAGCCCTGGAAGTCGCTCATTGGGAACCCTCGCGCTTAGACTGAACCAGCCCGTTTGAATTTGGGTAAGGTCACTTCTGGTGTGACATCGTCAAACTCGACCTCAACCGGCAGGTCAAGCGTCAAGTCAGTGTCGTCCACATCGGTGAGCCAACTGAGCATCCGGACTCCTTCTTCCAGTTCCACCACTACGGGGCTATAGGGCACGAGGTCGGCAAACTGTGGCAACATGGGCTGCATGGCCGTCGTCCATGAAAAGAGTGTGCCTTTGCCCGAAGATTTGGCCCACTCCCACGCAAACGAACCACACTTGGCGCACATATCACGCGGGACATGTCGCCAGGTGCGACAGCTCGTGCAACGCTGAAAGCGGAGTTCGTGCTGTTTGCAATACGCATAAAACTCGGCTGCGAAACCCCGCATTTTCGGGACCGGACGCTTATATTCGTGTGTTTCCGCCATTATTAGTCTCTCTCCTGTTAGCGGCGCATAATTGCCAGGCTGCCGTCACCAAAATCTCCCCAGCCCGTGACCAGGCCGAGCTGGGCGTCTTTGACTTGACGCTCACCGGCTTCATGCCGGAGTTGATGGGTGGCTTCTACAACGTGGTTCATGCCCCACACATGCGCCTCGGAATGCAGGCCACCATGGGTATTCAGGGGCAGTTCGCCATCAAGCGCAAACCGATTCCCTTGCGCGTAATCCCCAACCTCACCCCGTTTGCACAAGCCCAGCGCTTCCATCTGGAGCAGCACGACGTAGGTAAAGCAGTCGTATATTTCGGCAAAGTCGAGGTCTTTGAGATCGACGTCAGCCATGTGGAGCGCATTCGGCGTGGCAAAGCTGAGCCCGATCGTAAACGGGTCGGGCCGGGCGGGAATATCATCGGCCGGGTAGGGGTGGCCCTCGGCAATACCCGAAATATACACCGGGTCGTGTTTGAGATCGCGCGCCCGTTCCGGCGAGGTCACGACCACTGCGGCAGCCCCATCCGTTTCCAGACAACAGTCAAACAAGCGGAAGGGTTTGGAGACCCAGCGGGCGTTCAGATAGTCCTCCATCGTGAGCGGGCGGCCCTGCATATAGGCTTTATCGTTCAGTTGGGCATGTTTGCGTGAGGTGACGGCTACGGTGCCCATGGCCTCGTCCGGGGTGCCGTACATTGCTTTATGCCGGGTGGCGAGCCAAGCGTACCACTGTACCGGAACGTTGGCCCCATAGGGCAGATAGTATTCGCCAATCGTATTGGCCAGTGCACCGGGGGCTCCGCCGCCGCCGCCGCCGTTGCCCTTGCTCTTATTGCCCATATCGCGCACGCGCATCGCGGAGTAGCCATTCCAGCCCAGCGGCACCAGGATGTTTTTCGCCACTCCACAGGCAACCGCCATGGCCGCGCTTTGGAGCGACGTGACCGGACTGGCCCCGCCCATGTGTACCGTGACCGCATAGCGCAGGTCTTCGACTCCAAGGTTGGCGGCAAAATGTTCGGCGGTTGACGGCAGCGGGGGAGGGATAATGCCGTCGATATCATGCGGACTCAGCCCCGCATCGCTCAGGGCGTTCATTGAGGCTTCGAGCATCAGCGCGAGATCGCTCTTGCCCGACCCTCTGGTATAAGCGGTCTCGCCCACGCCGACGATACAGGCTTGGTCCTTCAGCGCGTACATAAGGTCCTCCTTGGTTTTCGGTGTGAATCGTATACGGAGAACGAGAGGATTGTAAAGGCGGAAGGGCGGAGCCTCTTCCGCACACCGGTTTTGACTCCTTTCGGGTTGCTTGGTAGGCTGTGCTCCGTAGAGAGTAATTCACTAAAAGTTTTGCCTCAAAGGCAGAATACATAGCTAGTATGACATGAAAATCCGAACACTCTTCGATGCTCACCCGCAGACTTTTTCGTTTGAATTTTTTCCTCCCAAGACGTTGGAAGACGGAGCAGTGCTTTTTGATCGAGCCCGCGAACTCCAGCAGCTTGGAGCCAGTTTTTGCTCTGTGACCTACGGCGCTGGTGGCTCGACGCGCAAGCATACCATCGATCTGGTGTGTCGCTTCCAAGCCGAGCTAGGGCTTGTCGGCATGGCCCACCTCACCTGTGTGGGCCACACTCAAGCCGAACTCAGGGACATCCTGTCTGAGCTGAAAGACCGTGGTGTCGAGAACCTCATGTGTCTGCGCGGTGACCCGCCCCGCGGCGAAACCAAGTTTACTCCTGCCCCGGACGGTTTTTCTCATGCCGCCGAGTTGGTTGCACTGGCTCGACACAGCGGGGACTTTTGCATTGGTGTGGCGGGCTATCCCGAAGCGCACCCGGAAAGTATTGATGCGCACAGGGACTTGCAGTATCTCAAGGCAAAGCTGGACTGCGGGGCTGACTTTGTGACCACCCAGTTGTTTTTCGACGCACAAGACTACTTTGATTTTGTTGCGCGGGCGAGACAGCTTGGGATTCGGCAGCGCATCGTTCCCGGCATCATGCCTATTCTGAACTACCGTCAGATTGTGCGCTTCACCCGGATGTGTGGCGCGTCAATTCCGCTCGCGTTACGAGAACGCCTGGAGCCGGTGGCTGAGGATTCGGACGCTGCGTTTGAAATTGGTGTTGACTGGGCGTGGCAGCAATGTGAAGCCCTGCTTGCCGGCGGCGCGCCCGGCATTCACTTCTACACCATGAACCGCTCCCGAGCGACACAGCTTATTTTTGAGCGACTCCGCCACAGCAGTGTGGGTACGCTCCTGCCGCCCGCGGCGTAAAGGGCATCCTTACCGGGAAGAGCGGCCGAATTTCATCAAGAGTTTTTCGTTACGCGGCGCTACGACTCTGGGAAAGGAGGTGGCCAATGACTTTCTTAATCCGATCTGATGAAAGGACCTTAGCAAGTGCGTCTTGAAAATTTTCCTCGTCTTTACAGCGATAGCGAAGAGAAGCTCCAGTGAACTCGGCTACTGTCACGGGATACATCTCCATCGGGTACTGCGCGCGAAGAACGGTGAAGACATAATTGTCCAGCGCCGGAGCCATAATCGCGAGATGGGCAACGAATATCCCATCAGAACCCTTGAGAGATACTTGTCCGTCAAGGGTCCCTTTGGTCATTTGAGTCAGGAGTGACGCTTGCTCACGAAGGATAGTAGCTGGGGAACGGATATTTGCCGCCTCAGGGAGTTCGCCCCAAAGATTTTTAACTGCCATTTTCGATTCTCCTCAGTTGATGAGCTGTCTATAGTAAGTCCCTGGGCGTCCCTTGGGAAGGTCTCCTGTTAAGTTGCCTCATTGACGCTACGCTTTCGGGTGGGGTATGGTCCGGCCCAAGGGGTTTTTCAGAAGAGGTTTTCCATATGGCCACACGACGGGCGATGCTGCTGCTGACCTATAACCTGGGTGAACACGTGAATCATGCGGAGTATGAGCAGTGGCTGCGTGAGGTGGATAATCCGTTTTTCAATAGCGTTCCGGGTGTGAAGCGCTACGCCAATTGGAAAGTATTGGATGAAAAACTGGGGACGGTGCAGTTTACGCACTACGATCTGCTTGAGATAGACGATCTAAATGCCTGGGAGAAAGTCTGGGGGAATGAGGAACTCCAGAAATTTGCCCAAGGCTGGACGCAGCGCTGGTCCGTACACGGACCTGATGAAAAATATGCCGGTCTGAATTTTCAGGTCATGCTGTGCGAGGAAATTGCCGCGCCCGATTAAAAAAGACACTCCGCGGAACTGGGACTATGGCGCAAGCAGCTAAACAATTACACGAAGTTGAGACCTTTCTCGCTGGCTTGTCTCGGTACGATGTCGGGCCGTTATGGGAGGTGCTCGGCAAACAACTCACGCCCACGCCGGAAACGTCGGTCAGACCCCATCTGTGGCGTTGGACAGACCTGCGTCCCCAACTCCTTCGGTCCGGGGAGCTGGTCTCCGCTGCCAAAGCTGAACGGCGGGTGCTCATGCTGCTCAATCCAGGGCTCGAAGGTCGGGTTGCCACAACCCACACGCTGTACGCCGGGATTCAGCTCATCCTGCCCGGTGAAGTCGCGCGAACCCACCGACACACGCCCAACGCGCTTCGTTTCATCATGGAAGGACAGGGGGCCTATACGGTCGTCGATGGTGAAAAACTGCCTATGCAGCCGGGGGATTTTGTCTTAACGCCAAACTGGACGTGGCATGAGCATGGCAGTGAAGGCACGGACCCCGTGGTGTGGCTCGACGGACTGGATTTGCCCTTGGCCGGTATGCTGGCCGGAACATTTTTTGAATCTGGCCAGACTGAATCGCAGGCCGTGACCAAGCCGGTAGATAACTCAACGCGCGGCTATAAACACGGCGGGCTGCTGCCAACTTGGCAACGCCCGGCCGGCGGGCAGTCGCCTTTACTCAAATATGCCTGGAGCGAGGCGCGCCCCGCGCTGATGGACCTGGGTACGGACGCGGACAGTCCGTTTGACGGCACCATGCTGGAATATGTGAATCCGGTGACGGGCGGTCCGTCGCTCGCGACCATGGCCAGCTTTCTGCAGCGCCTCCGACCCGGACAGAAAACGCAGGCGCGCCGGCAAAGCGTGAGCAAGGTGTATCTCGCGGTTGAGGGAACCGGGCAGACCGTACTCGACGGCAGGACATTTGAATGGCGGCCGGGTGACGTGTTTGCCGTCCCAACCTGGACCAGCCATGCGCATGAGAATACATCGGCGTCCGAAGATGCGATTCTCTTCTCTTTTTCTGATGCTCCGGTCATGAAAGCACTCGGCTGGTATAGAGAACAGGAGCTGTAGGAGAGGGCTATGCTCCAGACCATGATCGTCGGGAGTTTACCCCGTCCCACCTGGCTCGTTCCACCCAGCGCCATGTATGTCTCGTGGAAGCTGAAAGACGATACGCTGCGTGAAGGCCAAGACGACGCGGTTCTGCTCGCGCTTGCTGACCAGGAAGCCGCGGGTCTCAATATCGTGACCGACGGCGAACAGCGCCGCCGGCATTATATCTGGGGATTTGTTGAGGGGCTGACCGGTTTGGACTTCAGCCGTTTGGTTGAGATTGAAACGCGGGGGAATCGCTACGGCATCAAAGTCCGGGCCGCCCGGGTGGTTGAGCAGTTGCGTCGTCCCCGGTCGGTGTTGGTTGACGCGCTCCGTTTTATGAAACAGCACACGACGAAGCCGGTCAAAGTCACCTTGCCCGGTCCGATGACCATCGCGGATACGGTTGCGGATGAGTATTATAGGGACCGCCGAACGCTGGCCTCTGAACTCGCGCAGCTTGTGAATGAAGAAGCGTGTGAGCTGGCAGAGAACGGGTGTGATATCGTGCAGTTCGACGAGCCGTGTTTCAATATTTATCTCGATGCGGTGGAAGAGTGGGGCATCAAGACGCTTGAACAGTGCGCTCGGGGGGTACCGGCCAAAACCGCGGTCCATATCTGTTATGGATACGGCATCCCGGCGGTAGTCGAGTGGAAAAGTCAGAACACGGACTGGGGCCATTATGCGCGGACGTTGCCGCTGTTGCGGACGAGCGGGATTGATATGATCTCGGTCGAGTGTGCAGCCTCCGGAGTGGACCCGGCAGTATTAGCCGAGGCCAAGGGAAAAGATTTGATGGTCGGTGTCATCGACGTTGGCACCGAAGAGGTGGAAGCTCGTGAGACGGTCGCGGCGCGTATCCGTACGGCGTTGCAGTATGTTGCGCCTGAACATCTGTACCCCTGTACGGACTGTGGGATGATCCCGCGGTCGCGCGCAGCTGCGCGGGGAAAGATGCAGGCACTTGCCGACGGAGCCTGGCTGGTCCGAGCAGAATTGCAGCAGGGGAGTCCTGGCTAGGCGGAGAACTGTATGGGCGCGTTATACGAGTTCTTTTCAGACAGTCCCATTCTTATTGGCGCGACCCTTGGCGTGATCATCGCCGTTATCGTTATCGCCGTTTCAGAAGGGAAGAAAGACGCGTAGTGCTTGCACGCCATGGCTCATATTCCAAAAGAAGAATTTGTCGCCCGTGTGGCAAAAGGGCTGGATATGCCGCCCGCGCTGATCGACGCAATGACGGACCCCTGCACCTGCGGCTCGGTAAAATGTGAGGGCTGGAAGGTCACGCGCATGCCTGGACTCGACGAAATCGAGCAGTACGGGCTGGAGCAACGCTTTGCCATGTCCGGCTGGCGCACGGCGTTGACCGCTATTATTGAAGACTAAGCGGCAGAGCACGGTATGAGCGAACAGGACGACTTCATCAAACTGGCAGTCGATCCCTCTGACGAGGCAGACCTCCCAGACCTCAAGGACCCCTACGAACGCTTTATTTGGGAGAACCGGCAGAAGTTCGGAGCGTTAAGCTGGAGTGGGTTGTTGCGCTACGGTCGTGGCATTGTTCTCATGGACGCGCGGCAGTGGCCAAGTGAAGATGCCCAAGACGTACATGATGCTGCGAATGAAACTGCGCGGAGAGAAGCCCCGCTCGGCTATCTGCCCGAGGGGCGGATTGCAGCGCTGTCACAAACCGCACAAAAAAAAGATGCCGTGCGCATGCTGCGGAGGTATAATCCGCGTGAAGAGATTATTGTGAATGTCTTGCGAGCGGACGGAGGCGGGAGTTTCTTTCAGGTGGCGCTCAAAGACTGTCCGCCTCCCGAGGCATACCGAAAAATCATGGGTCGGGAAGACTTCCAGCCCAAGTGGAAAGAACAGGATCGTAAGTTCCGGGGCGTTTGACCTATTTGACCTATTTGACCTATCGGTGGCAACGCGGCCTCGTTCGTCCTGAGCCCGCGTGATGAGCTTGGAGGAGGGGCAGTGCCCCTCTAGGGATTAATCAAGGCCGAGTTTTTCTTTGCCTTCAGGTGAAATCATGGCCGGCGTCCAGGGTGGGTCCCACACGACTTCGACATTCGCGTCTTCAACACCAGGGATACCTTCGATCCGCGTCTGGGCATCCATAGCAATGGCAGGTCCCATGCCACAGCCCTGGGCGGTGAGGGTCATTTTGACATCAACGTTGGTCCCACCTTCCGGCCGGTCGTTCACCGCGAGATCATACACCAAGCCGAGATCAACGATATTAACCGGGATTTCCGGGTCGTACACACTCTTGAGTTGAGCCCAGATTTGATCCTCAGTGATCTGGCCGCCTGCACTGGGAGCTGCTTCCGGGGCAGGCCCCTTACTTTCTTTGCCAATAGCGTCTGCGTCCTGATCGGATACGCGATACAGCCCACCCAGCGTTGGAAGCTGGAGGGTATACGTATCGCCTAAGGCTTGGGTGATTACTCCAGGCGTGCCTTTGGGAATCGTGACCTTGACGCCTTGTGGAATTTGGACGGCATCACAATGTCGGCTGAATTCAATTTCTTCGTGGCTCATGTTATGACTCCTTAGCAACGGTGATGAAAGACTAGGAAGCGGGCTTACTCCGTTCCAGGAGCGCACGGATACCAGCGCCCATTTCTTCTAGCGCTTTCCCTTGTTGATCGATTTGTTTGTCTCGTCGTGCACCAGTCTGCCCCATGCGCCACAGGCCCCAAGCGATCAGGCCACATTGCCCTAACCCCACTAAGGCGGAAACAATGGCTCCTGCGACATCGGTCCAGGTTGGTTGATTCGAGGCCTGGAGAGCCAGGACTGCTTGCCGAGCAAGTATTTCGTATTCTGTCACCCCTGATTCTCCTTCAGCTTTCTAATTCGTAGCATAGGGTGCAGCGGGAGGACAAGAGACGCGCTTCAATTCAGGAATATAATCAGGACAAAGAGGAGCAGAAAAAAGAACATCCAGGCAAAACCCCTCTTCAGGGTTTGTCAATCCAGTCTTTGATTTGCTGCCGGACATCTTCCGGGCGGTCTTCAAAGATGTAGTGTCCACTCCGTGTGACCACTTGTAAGTCTGCATTTGGAATTGCCGCATCAAGCTCGCGGGCAACGTCCATGGAGGTAAATTGATCCTGGCCACCCCAGAGGAGCAGGGTTGGCATGGTGAGGGCACCGAGGTTGGGAAGAATGTCCTCTTCAAGGATGCGGGAGAGGTCAAACTCGCGCAGAAATTTACGGAGAGCCGCGCGGGCTCCGGGATCATCTTCGAATGGCTCAAGATACTGTTTGAGCATGGCGTCACTCATGACTTGCTTGTCAAATACTCCCTCCTGAAGGATGCGCTTGAGAAACCAGTCTCCGCTCAGCATCGTGCCAATCAGAGGTATCCCGAGCAGGCGGATGTTAAGAGGCAGACTTTCATGCGCCGAGATTGGAGCGCTCATAAGAATCAGTTTATGGACGTTGTCGGGATTCTGAATGGCATAGGCTGCCGCGATGACAGCCCCGAAGTCATGGGCAGCAAGAATGATATTTTCCAAGTGGAAATTCTCAATATACGTAGTGAGTTGCGCAAGATAGGTGTCCAGCTCATAGGTTTTATCTTGAGGTTTCTCAGATAGACCAAAGCCCATTAAGTCCAGTTCATAGACGGTATTGCCATAGGTCAGGCCTGGGGTCACATGCCGCCAGATACGGTAATCTTCGAGCAGGCCGTGGATAAAAATAAGCGGACGGCCAAGACCGGTTTGCTGGTAATGCAGCGCGACACCATCAATTTCCATATACGTATGATTTGGATTTTCTGCTTGAAGCTCCTCTCCTGTCAGACTCGGCGCCGAACTTCCACAGCAGGTAAAGATGAGGGCGACCGCCAAGAGCACGCCTCTGCCCAGACGTGATCGTTGCCCGTTTCGAAGTCCGTCCATAAACTGCTTGCTCCTTATCGTGTCACCCTGAGAAGATTGCGGTGTTCCATTTGACACATGGCGAGCAGGCGCGCACAATGCGCCTGCATTATTCACCTCGTGCGGCTCATATCCGGCGGGTCACTCTAGCCGTGCTGAGGCGTTCCGACAAGGGGACACGGGAGAATACGAACAAAAATCAAGCAGCATAGGGTAAGGAGGCGGTTCATGGCAGAAGCTGAATTATTTGACATTATGTTCTCTACCCGGAGCATGCGCCGGCTGAAAACCGATCCAGTCTCAGATGATAATATTTATCAGATCCTCGATGCTGGTATTCGTGCCCCGAGTGGTGGCAATACCCAGCACTGGCGCTTTCTCGTTGTGAAGGATGCAGAGGTCAAACGTGAAGTCCAACGTATCTACCAAAAAGGCTGGGAACAAGCGCGGACCATCTATGATGACCGGCCGGGGCCGAGTCATATGGAAGAAGGAAAATTCAGAAAATTATTGGACGCGGCGACCTATTTAGCCGAAAATCTGGCTGAAGTGCCTGTCCTTATTTTCGCCTGTCTCAAAGAACGGCCTATGCCGCCGGGTGAGGCGGGTGCGCAGTTAGCAGCCAAGCTGGCGCGTCTGTCAGGGTCAAGCATCTATCCTGCGGTACAGAATATGTTGCTGGCCTGTCGTGCCTTGGGGCTTGGAGCTACGCTGACCACTGTCTGTTCGCTGCACGAGGAAGAACTGAAACCTATCCTCAATCTGCCGGATAACATCTCGACCTATGCGCTCATCCCGGTCGGCTACCCCATGGGACAATTCGGCCCGGTGCGCCGGATGGCGGTTGAAGAAATTACCTGCGTGGATCAGTGGAACACGCCGTTGAAACGACCTGCCTAGAACGATGGCAATTATGCTCCCTCTCCCCTGGAGGGAGAGGGCTGGGGTGAGGGGGTTCTGCGCAACAGCGGTGTCCGTCCGTCGTACCGCACTGCCTCACGGCGCTGTCGGATGACGCTCCGCTCATCCGCCCTCCGGGGCTAACTGCGCTATTTCAGTCCACCAAGCATTAAGAGCGTTCCGCGCTATTGCGACAGGGCAGTGAAGAGGAGGAAAGGGATTCCACATGCCGACCCTGGACTTCAAAGGCAAACAGATCGTCTATGCCCATCATCTGACCGTTCCTGCGCGGACGCTGGAGGTGGATGCCGAAAAGTCGTTGCCACCCGAAGACCAACAGCCGTCTCTTGACGACAACCTGATTATTCACGGCGACAACCTGCACGCCCTCAAGGCGCTCATGCCGCGCTATGCCGGACGGGTGAACTGCATCTACATTGATCCGCCCTACAACACTGGCAACGAAGGCTGGGCGTACAACGACAACGTGAACAGCCCGCTGATGCAGGAATGGCTGAAAGGCAAAAGCCCGGTGGACGGCGAAGACCTGGAGCGCCACGACAAGTGGCTGTGCATGATGTGGCCGCGGCTGCACCTGCTGCGTGAACTACTGGCCGAAAACGGGGCAATTTTCGTCTCCATTGACGATAACGAGCAACACCATCTGCGGATGATGATGGATGAAATTTTCGGCGCAGAGAATTTCGTCGCGACAATCATTTGGGAGAAGGTTTATTCGCCGAAGAGCAGTGCGCAATACTTCTCAGAAAATCACGATTTTATCGTCGTGTATGCCAG
Organism: Binatia bacterium; assembly: GCA_963664395.2. Taxonomy (GTDB): domain Bacteria; phylum Desulfobacterota; class Binatia; order Bin18; family Bin18; genus Bin18. The sequence continues at coordinate 4,180,975 of OY761159.2, forward strand.
AAACAAGAATGAGTTCAAACTCGGACTGCTCCCACGAACGGAAGAAGCCGATGCGCGCTATACCAACCCTGACAACGACCCGCGTGGACCATGGAAATCGGGTGGCCTCGACGCACGCAATCCATACAGCAAAGGGATATATTCAATAAAATGTCCAGGTGGCCGTGTGGTAAAAGGACCTCCACCTGGTAACTTTTGGCGTTACTCGGAGGAAAATTTTTGGGAATTGGACAGGGACAATCGAATTTGGTGGGGCGAGGATCAGAACCAAGTCCCGGCTATTAAGCGCTTTCTCTCCGAGGTAAAACAAGGCTTGGTGCCAGAGACCATCTGGACATATAAGGAGGTCGGTCACACCCAAGATGCGAAGAAAACGCTCCTTCAGATTTTTCCAGAAAAATTTCCAGACTTTACGACAACCAAGCCTGTTAAATTGCTAACCCGGATCATTAGTCTCTCGACAGGCGAAGACTCCATCATCCTCGACTCTTTTGCGGGCACCGGCACGACGGCCCAGGCGGCCTTGGCGCTCAACAAAGAAGACGGCGGCAACCGTAAATTCATCCTGGTAGAGTGCGAAGATTACGCCGCCACCATCACCGCCGAGCGCGTGCGCCGCGTCATCAACGGCATTCCGACGGCGAAGGACGAAAGCCTGAAAAACGGGCTGGGCGGCAGCTTCACCTATTGCACGCTGGGCGAAGAAATCAACCCGGAAAAAATGCTCACCGGCGACAACCTGCCGGACTACGACACCCTGGCCCGCCACCTCGTCTACACCGCCACCGGCCACGCGCCGGACAACATCCGCAAAGCACGAAGCAAGGACGGCCTTTTCCATGAAACGGACGACCGGCTGTTCTATCTGATCTACCAGCCGGACCTTGACTTCCTGCGCAGCGCCGACTCCGTCCTGAACAGCGACCGTGCCGAACGCATCGCCAAGCAGGCCAAGACCAAGCATAAAACCGCGGTCGTCTTCGCCACCCACAAGTTCATGGGCCAGAAGGAGTTGACGGGCATGGGGATTGTGTTTTGCGGGTTGCCGTATGTAAGCCTCTCAGGCTAACCTGATATTTGACCATCTTCTATAGCCTGAACGGAATAATGATATAGGTTATGTACGATATTGAGAAATATAGTGAAGCAATAGGGGCGTCTTCCCCGCCTCCATCGCGCTGGGCTAACTCTTGTACGCATCGAGAGTGCTCATTGCATCAACTGTCACCGTACATAGGGAAACTGAAGAGTGTGATTGCGCGGGACCTCATCCTTGAGTACAGCCAGCCTGGCCAGTTAGTAGTGGATATGTTTTGTGGAAGTGGCACCGTGCCACTTGAGGCCGCTCGTCTTGGCCGACGTGTATTCGCTTCTGATATGAGCAGATACGCTGTGACGCTGACCAAAGGTAAGCTTTACGCACCAACCAGAATCGAACCTGCACTCGCAGACCTTGATCGGCTTCTCAAACGTGTTGAATCACTGCCCATGCCAGACCTTCGAAGCGTTCCGCGATGGGTTCGAGCTTTTTTTCACCCCCGTACGTTGAAAGAGGCCCTACGTCTCAACGAATTTCTTAGACACGAAAGGCATTATTTCCTACTGGCCGCCCTGCTCGGCATCCTGCATCATCAAAGGCCTGGATTCCTATCCTTTCCAAGCAGTCACCTTGTGCCCTATCTTCGGTCAAACAAATTCCCCAGAGAAGTCTATCCCGACCTTTACGAATATCGTCCAGTTGCCCCGCGTTTGAAAGCAAAGGTCAAACGTGCTTTGAAGCGCCCATCCGCAAATTCTTTATTCAAATTAGTCGAGGGTATTCGCCGGTCCTCTGTAGAACATCTTAACCTCCCGGATGCCATTGATTGTGTCATCACCAGTCCGCCCTACATGAACGCGCTTGACTATGGGCGCGACAACCGTCTACGGCTCTGGTTTTTGGGTGAATCGCATATGAAGTCGCTGGACCGTGCTCTTAGCGGTCTCAACAGCTTTACAAATGCGATAGATGCACTTGCCAGACAATTACAGCAAAAAATGCGCCGGGGTGGTTATTGTGTCTTCGTCATTGGTGAGCAGTTGATTCGGAAGAAAGACCGATTTCCTTCTGAAGAGTTGATGAGGATTTTCGCAACACATGCCCCGACATTTCAACTGTGTCAGGTCATGAGTGACGTTATTCCCGATGTACGCCGCTCACGGAGGCGACTCGCCGGAGTTAAGCGAGAGCATATCCTGGTATTTAGAAAGCACTAAAAATGCGAAAAAACCTTCCGCCTGTAGAACTGTTCCTTGGAAGAACAATAGATAGATTTCCAAACCATGTGATTCAAGAACATGTCGGTTCAGGCTCTAATGGACATCTATTTCGGGCATTCGATCCATCAACCGAAAGTAAACTCGCGTTTAAAGTCGTTCCAGTCGAGAATCTGTTAGTCAACGATCTGTTAGATGACGAAGACAAGCGACAAACCTATTTAGATGAGGCAAAGAAAGCAAACCTTCTACAACATGCATCGGTTATTAAGTGCCATAATGTTGTGTCTTATCGCGATCCCGATAATTCAATAGGGTGCATTATTTTTGTGTATGACTATGTGGAGGGCAAGAATCTCCAGGATTACATACGGCAGCACAGCGCAGAGGTAAACGTATCGTTTGCGGAGACCTTTCTGCGGACAATGCTTGAATTATTATATGAGCTCAAACAGCGCGGATACCCGCATGGTGACTTGCACGCTGGAAATGTGCTCGTTGCGAAGTCGGAATTCGATATTTATGGAAGAACGATCTTTCGTGTAACAGATTTTGGCGTCCGCGAATTGACCGAACATAGCGCTGATGTAAGTGACTATCTTTCTGTCGCACAAACACTCAGACAGCTACTAGGCTGCGTAGAGTATCGGGACTGTGAAGGGCGAGACCGATATGTCTACAATATCCTGAAGCAGGATTTCTTGGCCCGACATTTAATTGAAACTGATACTAGTGCAGATCCATTGGCCTGCAATCCTCAGAAACTGATGGCTAAACTGGATTCTTTAGATAGTCAATATGTTGAAAAGAAATCTTCCGTCTCTGCACTTTTGACGCCTTTCGATTACCCTAACTGTGAACAAATTGGAAACTCTCATCTATTGCTTAAGAATCTCTACTCCGATCGTCTACTTGGACTGTCGGAGATTCAGGCAAGAGTTAATTTAATGCTAACCGGGCCTCGCGGATGTGGCAAAACTACCGTTTTCCGTGCCCTGAGCCTGGAATATTTAATTTCTAATAACGATGACGCACCAAGCCACATTAACTATATTGGCATCTATTATAGATGTGACGATCTGTATTTCTCTTTTCCAAGATATAAGATTCCTGAACGCCTTGAAGCACTCGACGTCCCCATGCATTTCCTGACGGTCACACTACTGGCAACTGCTTTGGAACAGATAGGGGCATGGGCAAAAAGGCATTTCCTAGATGAGTTTCAAAAAAAAGAGAATTCGCTTGTTGCAGAACTTTGGGATTTGTTTGGATGGCCACGTCCAGACAATCCAAGTGCCGGACAGTTGGCTACTCTGGTTAACCGGTTAAAAGGTAGGGAGAGGAAGCGTGCAGCCGAGAAACAACGTTTCGTTCATGTACACACAGAACCTATCCAAGACTATTTTGGTCCAGAAATGCTACTCAAAGCCTGTCTCCTTATTCGGAACAAATTTTCATTCCTGTATGAACGGCCTTTTTATTTTTTTATTGATGACTACTCTGATCCAAAAATTACTAAAGAATTACAATCAAATCTCAATCGATTGCTCATGTATCGCAGTCCCGATATCTTTTTCAAAATCTCGACAGAGAGTCCAATCTCTTTTGCTCGGGATGATGTCGATGGAAAACAATTTATCGAAACTCGCGAATATGATCTGTTAAATATCGGATTAAGGTACATCATGCATGCCTCAAATCAAACGCTTGAATTTCTTGAGGATCTTTTCCGGCGTCGATTTGGGGAGGTTGAAGGATACCCCGTTCAGACTTTAAGAGAGCTTTTAGGCTCTACACCGCGTAATGAAAACGCCACGGCCTGGGCCTTTCGAGAGAAGAAGGGGCGGGAAAACTATGCGGGTATTGAGACTGTTGCTGCCATGTGTAGTGGTGATATCCACTATATTATTCGTCTTGTTGCCAGGATGGTGGAAGATCGTGGAGGCCGAGATTCTCTAAAGATATCCCAGACAGCACCTCGGATACTGCCAAGCCAACAACACAATTCTATCCGTGCCGCGGCAGGAGCTTTTATGGATTCTATACGCACGCTACCCGGAAAAGGTCGGCAACTTACGGAGGTTGTGACAGCATTCGGCAACGTGGCTCATTCTTACCTTCTGTATGAAACATCGACCAATGAGGGACGTAAACTCCCTCATCAAGCATCAAGGATAGAGCCATATGAATCGATAGATATATCTGACGAGGCCCAAGAAATTCTTAACGAGCTATTGCGTTACTCAGTGCTCATTGAAGACCCTCGTGGAAAGAGTAGGCGGGGAAAGGTTGTACCTAGGTTCTACCTTCGACGTTACTTGATCCCTCATTTCCGTTTGACGTTCAGTAGGCGAGATTCTCTTCAATTGGAAAATAACCAGATCGAAACACTCCTGCGTGACCCTCAAAAGTTTGAGACTACGATGAGTCGGGGTGATCCAAATCAAGAGAAACTTTTTCCTAATGAATGACGACACATTTAACAATAACTTGCTAAGACCAGATGAAAAATTAAGCAGGGCCGAGTGGCCAGATCTGCAAGAGATCGAGTTCCCTTCAGTGGGAACTGGCGACTGTTTGCTGGTATGTGCTGGATTTGAAGACCGTGCTATCGAAACTCTACGTCGAATCTGTGAATCGGGAAGAACAGGCTTCCCACTTGGCATAGTAAACTATCTTCCAATCTACCCAGAAAATAAAATCGAAGAGCTACGTACAATTGGTCGAAGTGCTGATCTCCAGGTAAATGAGTTTTCTTACAACCGCGAAAATCCCACAGGTATTGGAGAAGAACTAAAACGATTCACGCAGGACTTTGAACATCTTTTTATTGATATTTCTGGCATGTCACGTCTCCTCATCGTGCAGACATTGGTAGCGTTAATCGGCGGACAAAGGCAGCCGTTAAGCCTAATCTATGGCGAAGCAAAAGAATACCCACCTTCTAAAGATCAATTTGAGCAAGATGACACGAATGATGACGCCAAGTCGGTGCCGAGTTACCTGTCATCTGGAATTTTTGAAATAGCAGCGACCCCTGAATTGGGTTCTGTATCCATGTTGGGCGAGGCGATCCGGCTGGTAGCATTTCCATCATTTGACCCCGCTCAGCTCACTAATTTGCTTCAAGAGCTGCAACCTGCTTACACGGAACTTATTCATGGTGTACCTCCAGTTAAAGAGAATGAATGGCGAAAGGATGCAATCCGTAAACTTAACCGTCCGACATTAGATGAGCTTCAAGAGAAAAAAGATCATGAGGCGTCTACGCTTGACTACAGAGAGACATTACATGCGCTACTCCAGATATATGCAAAACGCAGCATGTTTGATCGCATCGTAGTTGCTCCTACCGGCAGCAAGATGCAGGCTGTAGCCGTGGGCCTGTTTCGGTCGGTCCTTCATGATGTCCAAATTGTCTATCCTACGCCACAGATTTTCACAGCACCCCAAGAACATACTATAGGTCTTCGGCAACTGTATAAGGTTGATATTCCAATAGAGGCAATAATAATGCGGCCGGATTGAGGACTTTCGGTGAGAGGCTATTGGCCTTCAAAGCCTCAAGTTTGGGATTGTTTCGAGATTACAATGATAAATCGGATGATTCAGATAATAGCTATCCAAGAAGCTGCCTCATCTGGAGAACATATCAAGGATTCCTTACGCCGCAGATAGGGTGACGTGCAACTCAAAACCTACCAGCAAAACGCCCTCGACCAACTCGACCGCTGGCTTGAAGCACTCAAGGAAGCCCGGCTGAAATGTGAGAAAGCCACGAAGGCGCTCGAAGAGAGCGGCGTTGATGTTCCCGAGGAACTAAAAAATTATCCCCTGGCTGCCTGGAAAAACCTCAAAGAGCAAAACGTCCTTCCTGCCGTCCAGAATCAAGACGGAAAATCCGAAGTCCCCGACTACATCCCCCGAACCGCGACCTCCGGTGAGCCTGCCCCGCATGTCTGCCTGAAAATCCCGACCGGAGGCGGCAAGACGCTGCTGGGCGTTGCCGCGCTCGAACGTATCAAGCAGGACACGGGCTTTGTGCTGTGGATCGTGCCGACGCGGGCGATCTATGATCAGACGCTCAAGGCGTTCAGAACCCGCGAACACCCGTACCGGCAAATGCTCGAAAGAATTTCCGGCGGCAAGGTCAAACTATTGCAGAAGGACGACCGCTTTACCCGACAAGATGTTGAAAGCCGGCTGTGCATCATGATGCTGATGTTGCCGTCCGCTAACCGGCAAAAGGGCAAGGACTTTCTCAAGATATTCCGGGACAGTGGCGGGTATACCTCCTTCTTCCCGGAACAGGATGACATGACCGCCAACCGTGAGCTTTCAGAACAACTCCCCGACCTGGAGAAGAACCGCAGCGGCGATTGGGTCAAGCAAAGCCTGATTAACGTCCTGAAGCTCATCCGTCCGACCGTGATTCTGGACGAGGCGCACAAAGCCTATGGGCCGAATGACAAAAACAATCGGGAGTTCGTCAAGTCCGTCAACCGCCTTAATCCCCGCTTCGTGCTCGAACTGTCCGCTACGCCGAAAATTGGTATCAGCAACATCCTGGTCAACATCTCGGGAACTGAGCTTCAGGCCGAGGAGATGATAAAGCTGCCCATAGAGGTCCACAGCTTCACCAATTCCGACTGGAAGCATGCGCTCGCCGAAACGCAGAAAAGAGTAGAGCAACTGGAAGAGGAAGCGCGGCAACTCCAATCGAGAGAAAACCGCTATGTCCGTCCCATCGCTCTGGTACGGGTGCAACGAACGGGCAAGGAGCAAAGGGGCCAGGGAAACATTCATTCCGAGGACGTGCGCGAATACCTGATACGGAATCTTGCCGTACCGGAGGCGTGGATACGGGTGCAGTCGTCCGAAACCAAGGAACTTGGGCACGAAGATTTATTGAGCGAACACAGCCTCGTCCGCTGGATTCTGACAAAAGACGCGCTTAAAGAGGGCTGGGATTGCTCGTTTGCATATGTGCTGGCCCTGCTGGATAACACCACGGCAACGACCGCCATGACGCAAATGGTGGGGCGGATCATGCGCCAGCCCTACGCCCGAAGAATTGAGACAAGTAAGGCCCTGAACCAGTGTTATATCTACTGTTACAACAAGGACGTGGGCAAGGCGGTTGAGGGGGTGAAAGCCGGGCTGGAAAACGAGGGGCTGACGGGCTTGGGCGATGCGGTTCGCGGCTACAGCACAGGAGACGCCCCGAAGCCGATAACCGTCCGGCGTCGCGGCACCTATAGCACACTCAAAATTTTCCTTCCTCGGGTTCTGCACAGAAAGGGGAAAGGCTGGCGTCCGATTGATTACGACCGCGACATCTTGAGCGCTGTGAGCTGGGGCGCGATTGAAGTGGGCGGGGCGGTGGATCTGGACGACGAAGACACCATGCGGGAGATCATCGCCACGGTTGACGTTCAGGGTGGGGGCAGCGTCTCTGACGAGGCTTTTGAGACCGGTGAACGATTGAGCCTTGACTATTTTGTCCGGCGACTCACGGACATTGTGCCTAATCCGTGGCAGGCGGCACGCATAGCAGAGAGCTTTCTGCACAAGCACGAGAGCAAGGGACACAACGGGTCAAAACTGCTGAGCAACCGGGTGTATCTCTCGGAAGTATTGAGACGCCGGGTGAAAGAGGACATCGACGCAAAAGCCGAAGCGGTTTTCCACAGTAAGGTAAAGAGAGATGAGATACGGTTTCAGCTTGAGACTGGTGAACGGCTGAACTATGAGTTGGGCCGGTCGTTTGAAGTGTTTGCATCCAAGGAGGAGAGAATCCTTCAGGGTGAGCACGCCAGCCAAATACAACGCAGCCTGTTCGAGCCCCTTTTTGAAAGCGGATTCAACGGTCTGGAAAAGGACTTTGCGCTGTATCTGGAAAAGAGCAACGCGATATATTGGTGGCACAGAGTAGCCGCACGGCAGGACTACTATCTACAAGGCTGGCGACGCCAGCGGGTATACCCCGACTTTGTGGCCTGCCGCAAAGACGATGGAAAGCTGCTGATCCTGGAAACAAAAGGTATTCACCTGAAAGGAAGCGACGACACAGGCTACAAGAAAAAGCTGCTTGAGACCCTTGAAGAGGCATACTCAACCGCCTCTGAGAGAGGACAAATGAGAATCGGCAAGCCGTCGGCTACCTTCAGGATGATGTTTGAGGAAAGGTGGAAGGGACAGGTCAGTGAACTGCTGAACGAGACATATCGGAAAGGCCAGCGATGCGTGTAGCAATGGCCGGGCGCGTTGCGGCCATGTCGTGCAGAATGGTTACAGCCCGGTCAATACCCTCTTCCAGGGCGGTGTTGACGCTGGGTTCGGTCTGGCGGGCTTGGTGGTAGGGCATACCTCTTTATTTATCGGAAAAAAGTGGAGAGGGACCGGGAGATATTGCTACTCAAAAAGCTCCCCATAGACGTCGGGATGAAAGCCGACGACAAGTACTTTCCCTGCGCGTATGGCAGGGGCGCGTAGATTGCCTGAAGGGCCAATGACGGCCGAGAGCAAGGCGTCGGGTGGTTGCTGATCTTTTTTAAGAGAAAACCGAAGAATCTTTTTGCCCTTAACGGCAATGACTTGTGTGGGCGTTTGAAGCAGTTCAAGCGTCCGGGCACGGTCAAATTGTTCTTTGCGTGCATTCACAACGGTGGCGGCTGTTATATCTTTCTGCACAAGGAACTCTTGCGCTCTCTTACAGGTCACTCAACCAGGGCGATGATACTGCCAGTCCAGATGTACTTTGGGCACCTTTCCTTTTGGCATCTTTCTCTCCTCTTTTCTGCTTTTATCGGGGCGTTTTTTTCTGACGGGATTTTGTAATGATCCACTCATACCCGTCAATAAGGGCGAGCCAGGCTGATTCGAGCAAGTCGCGTGATTGGCGCATGGTGCTCCACTGCTGTACGCCATCGCTAAACTTCATGATGGATACAACCTCCGCAGCCGTCCCGGCACCGCCACGGTGGGTATACAATTCAACGAGCTCCACACCCTCAAGAAAGGGGAAGTGCTTAGTCAGGACTTGGCGGAAGGCTTGATCCAACGCATGGACGCCTCCAACACCTTGCGCCGCGCCAAAATCCTGTTGTGTGTTCACTTCAACCAGGACAACCGCATCGATGGCGCTTTGTCCGTTCCACACCTCGTCAATGACACGCCAGCGGATAATACGAAACGGAGAGAGATAGTCAGGGTCTTGATGCCACCGCTTGACTTCTTGCGAGGCTTGCGGGGCAGTGGTCTCAGGGAAAAATTCTTCGCTTTGTTCCGGTTGCTGTGCCATACATGCTCCAATGCCGGTCGTATTGAGTCAGGGCGACTGTTTCTAGGTTTCTCCGAGCGTTTCCCAGTGGATGTCCCAAAAGTCGGGCAGCGGAGCGGACAGTTCAAAATGACCTCCAAAACACTGAAAACTGGGTTGGTGTGAGAGGCGTTCTTTTAAGTAGTGCAAATGGTCTTCAAGCGCCCCGGTGCGGGGAGGGCCAATGTCCATCCGTTTCTGCTGTCCACATTTTTTACAACTCACGTCAACGTACATACCCACCCCTGGATTTGTGTGGTCAGACCGGATAAATAACTGCCTAACACGAGGGCGAAGGAGGCCGCAAGCGCATGCCGTTAGTCACGTTTATTAAGCAGGAATTGACGATTGAAGTTGCTAAAGGATCGAACCTGCGCGAGGTCGCATTAGAAAACAGAGTAGACCTGTATCCGCTCTTTGGACCTGACCCATTTACCGGAATGCCGTTTCCTGCAAAATTGCTCAATTGTCGGGGCAGGGGTTTTTGTGGGACGTGTCGGGTGAAAGTGAACGACCATAGAGCGCTCTCACCTCTGAGCGTCAAGGAGGAGAAACAGGTTGCCTGGGAAGGGAAGGCGTACCGTTTGGCATGCCAGACCCAAATCCTGGATGACGTTGAGGTGGAAACGAATCCGCGTAGGGTGTCAGGCTGGATGGAGCATGCTACCTATCAAAAAATGAAAGAGATTGCCTAATTTGAACATATGTGGATACCCCATATGTTGTGCCCTCTATACTCACTTGCCAAAGGGATAGGGGTTTGATAGGGAAAAGCATGGCGGCTGCAACTGTCTGACACTACAGGAAATAGAGCCCATCTTATCTGTAACGAGATGGGCTTTTTTGTAACTGGTATCCGAGGAGTATGCCTATGCTGCCCGTAGAAATCCCCGAAGGTCTCACATTCGACGACATCCTCCTCCTGCCTGGTGAATCTGATTTCATGCCCAAAGACGCGAATGTCTCGACCTATGTAACGCGGACGATCCGGCTGAATACGCCGTTGGTGAGCGCTGCTATGGATACGGTGACTGAGGCGCGGACGGCAATCGCCATGGCCCAAACGGGTGGAATCGGAGTGATCCATCGTAATCTTGGTATTCCAGCCCAGGCCGCAGAGGTGGCCAAGGTCAAAAAATATGAAAGCGGAGTCATTATCAATCCCATCACTATTGCTCCTGACATCACTATTGCTCAGGCGCGAGAGATCATGGACCGCTCCCATATATCCGGGCTGCCAGTCACCAAAGATGACAAACTGGTCGGTATTTTGACTAATCGTGATCTCCGTTTTGAAAAACGGCTCGATCGGATGGTCTCAGAAGTCATGACCAAAGAGAATCTGGTGACCGCCTGGCCGGGGATTAGCCGCGAAGAAGCGGAAGAAATTCTTCATACGCATCGCATTGAAAAATTGCTGGTCGTTGATGAGGACATGCACCTCAAGGGGCTCATCACGGTGAAAGATATTGAGAAAACGAGCCAGCATCCAAATGCGTGCAAGGATGAGTATGGGCGTCTGCGGGTCGCGGCCGCCATTGGCACAGGTGATGATTGGGAGGCCCGGACGGAATCCGTCATTGAGGCGGGGGCTGATGTGGTCATTCTTGATACGGCTCACGGTCACACGACCAGCGTAGTTGAGACGGTCAGATCTCTCAAACAAAATTTTAGGGGACTAGAGGTCGTGGCGGGCAATGTCGCCACCGCTGAGGGCGCGCAAGCGCTGATCGAGGCGGGTGCAGACGGTATTAAAGTGGGTATGGGGCCGGCGTCTATCTGCACCACGCGGGTTGTCTCGGGCGTTGGCGTGCCGCAACTGACGGCAGTGGTGGACACGGTCCGTGTTGCCGAACGCGCCGGCGTGCCGGTGATTTCTGACGGCGGGATTCGTTTTTCCGGCGATATTGTGAAGGCCTTAGCCGCAGGCGCGCAGGCGGTGATGATCGGCAGCCTCTTCGCTGGCACAGAAGAAAGCCCGGGCGAGACAATTCTGTATCAGGGCCGTTCGTATAAACAGTACCGGGGCATGGGCTCGCTTGAGGCCATGCGTGAGCGGGAAGGGAGCCGTAACCGGTATTTTCAAGATGCTGAGGAAAGCGCCGGCAAGCTTGTGCCCGAGGGAATTGAAGGTCGAGTGCCGTACAAGGGTCCCTTATCGGTCGTCGTAGACCAGCTTGTTGGCGGCCTGAAAGCCGGCATGGGCTATACCGGCTGCCGCAACCTGGAGGAGCTCAGAACCAAGGTCAAATTTGTCCGTGTCTCTCCGGCAGGGTTGCGGGAAAACCACGTCCACGACGTGATTATCACCAAAGAAGCGCCAAATTATCAGTTGGAGTAGTGGGTGCGATTGGGCATGTAGCCCACCCTCTGTTGGGGGATGGTGCGCCATATCCGTATGACCATCCGTGATTGGCAGTTATGATTCTTGTTCTTGATTTCGGTAGTCAGTATACGCAGCTGATTGCCCGACGCATTCGCGAAGCTCACGTCTACTGCGAGATCCATCCATACAATATTTCTGTGGAACATATTCAGGCCATGAACCCCGAGGGTATTGTCCTGTCAGGTGGGCCGGCCAGTGTGTATGATGAAGACGCCCCGGAGTTAGCCGCTCCAATACTCGGTATTCCTGTTCCGTTTTTGGGTATCTGCTATGGCATGGGCGTTCTTCACCAACTGGCCGGGGGGCATGTTGCCCAGGCGGAACGACGCGAGTTTGGTCCGGCCCAACTTATTGTTGACGATGCGACCGATCTGTTCGCCGGTTTTTCAGCTACGGCATCGACACAAGTCTGGATGAGCCATGGTGATAAAATGGAATCCCTGCCGCCCGGCTGGAAGGTTTTGGCCCATTCGGACAATTCGCCCATAGCCGCCTGCCGCGATGATGCCGGTCGCTGCTTCGGTGTCCAGTTCCACCCCGAAGTTGTGCATACTGAGCGGGGGAAAGATGTCCTGCATAACTTTCTTTTTCAGATTTGTGGCTGTGCCGCGGACTGGACCATGGAAGGATTTATCGAACGCGAAATACAGCGCATTCGTGACCAGGTTGGAGACCGACGGGTCGTGTGTGGTCTGAGCGGCGGTGTTGATTCAGCTGTTGTCGCCCTCTTGATACATCGGGCGATTGGCGACCGCCTGACCTGTATCTTTGTTGACAACGGCCTATTGCGCCAGGGTGAAGCGGACAGTGTTGTGCGCGTGTTTTCTCAATTGAGACTTCATTTACGACCAGTCGAAGCAGCTGAGCGTTTTCTTGAGCGACTCGCCGGGGTTGACGACCCGGAACAAAAGCGGCGCATTATCGGCCACGTCTTTATTGAGGTGTTTGAAGAAGAGGCCGCCTCACTGCCGGATGTGGAATTCCTGGCCCAAGGGACGCTGTATCCTGACGTGATTGAATCCGTTTCTTTTAAGGGACCGGCGGCCACTATTAAGAGCCATCACAATGTAGGCGGCCTGCCGGAACGGATGCGTCTCACCCTGGTGGAACCGCTGCGAGAATTATTCAAAGATGAAGTGCGGGGGCTGGGCCGTCTGCTTGGTCTCTCCGAGGAAATCGTCGGCCGCCAGCCTTTTCCTGGGCCAGGTTTGGCTATTCGCATATTAGGCCCGGTTCGGGCCGAGCTCTTGGGCCTGCTGCGCGCAGCGGACGCTATTGTAGACGAAGAAATTCGCGCGGCGGGCTATTACGATCGGGTCTGGCAAGCCTTTGCCGTTTTATTACCGGTCAAGACGGTTGGCGTCATGGGTGATGCTCGGACATATGAGTATGTTGTTGCCATACGGGCCGTTGAGAGCGTGGACGGGATGACCGCGGATTGGGCGCGTTTACCCGGCGAGCTGCTCGGCACAATATCCAATCGTATTATTAACGAAGTCCGGGGCATCAACCGGGTCGTCTACGACATTTCTTCAAAACCACCGGCAACCATTGAATGGGAATGAGGGGAGGCCGTAACGATGGGGTTTGTACATCTCCATTTGCACACGCAGTATAGCTTGCTTGACGGTGCCAATAAGGTCTCAAAGCTGATGCCGCGGGTGGCGGAACACGGCATGTCGGCGGTGGCCATGACCGATCACGGCAATATGTTCGGTGCGATCGATTTTTATCGGACCGCGGCCAGTCACGGCATTAAACCTATCATTGGCTGTGAGATGTATGTCGCGCCCAAGAGCCGTTTTGACAAGCAGCCCGTGGGCGCGGACGACCTGGAGCATGGCGGGAATTTTCATCTTATTCTGCTGGCCATGAATCTGGAGGGCTACCGGAATCTCTGCCGCCTGGTGACGGCCGGATTTACTGAAGGCTTCTATCGGAAACCCCGCGTTGATCGCGAACTGCTGCGCGAACTGAATAGTGGCCTCATCGCTCTGTCCGGCTGTCTGAGTGGAGAATTGGCCAGAGCCATGCTGCGGGACGATGGCAAACGCGCCCGCGCCGCGGCCGAAGAATATGCGTCGATTTTTAATGATCGTTTTTATGTCGAGATTCAGGCTAATCATCTGCCGGAACAGGAAAAGGTCAACCCGGCCCTGATTGAACTTGCCCGAGAGCTCTCACTGCCCCTTGTTGCCACAAATGACTGTCATTATTTGAAAGCTGAGGATTCTGAAGCGCACGAAGTCCTGCTGTGCATCCAAAGTGCCAAGGTGATGTCCGATGAGAATCGCTGGCGGTTTGGGACAGACCAACTCTATGTCAAAACCCCAGAGGAAATGGAAGCAGAGTTTTCCCATTGTCCCGACGCTGTCACAAATACAGTCAACGTAGCGGACCGGTGCAATCTCGAACTGTCCTTTGGCAACTTCTATTTCCCGAACTACGATGTTCAGCTCGGTGGAACGCTTGAAGAATGTTTAGAACAGACGGCGCGCGAAGGATTGGAAGAACGCCTCGTACCACTCCGGGCAGCTGAAGGCTGGCAGACCGATAAAGAATCTGAGTATCAGGACCGCCTGGCCTATGAACTCAAAATCGTGGGTGAAATGGGCTTTCCCGGCTACTTCCTGATTGTTGCCGACTTTATTGGTTACGCCAAGTCGCAGGGGATTCCGGTTGGTCCGGGCCGTGGGTCGGCGGCTGGTAGCCTGGTCGCCTATGCGCTCAAGATTACGGACGTTGACCCTATCCGCTACCAGTTGCTGTTTGAGCGATTTCTGAATCCGGGCCGGAAGAGTATGCCCGATATCGATGTTGACTTTTGCTACGAACGGCGGGACGAGGTCATCCGCTATATCAAAGATAAATACGGCGAGGACAAGGTCGCTCAGATTATTACTTTCGGAACGCTCAAAGGCAAACAAGCCATTAAAGACGTGGGCCGCGCTTTAGAGTTCTCGTACGGTGAAACAGACCGCATTGCGAAGCTCTATCCCGCGCCAAAACAGGGCAAGGATCACCCGTTAGAGACCGCGCTCGAGATGGAACCGCGCTTGCGCGAGGTGCGCGAACGCGGGGAGCGTGAGCAAAAGCTGTTTGAGCACTCACTGAAACTCGAGGGATTGTTGCGCCACGCCTCCAAACATGCGGCGGGGATTGTGATTTCTCCTACTCCTCTCGTCGAGCACCTGCCCCTGTATCTTGACAAGGAAAAGCATATCCTGACCCAATATGCCGGTCCGGATGTCGATACCATTGGTCTGATTAAGTTCGATTTTCTGGGCTTAAAAACATTGACACTTATTCACGACGTGGTCAGGCGGATTGCAGAGGGTCGAGACATTACTATTGATCTGAGTGCGATTCCGATTGATGACAGGGCGACCTATCGGGGGCTGACGCGAGGTGACACGGTCGGCGTCTTCCAGATGGAAGGCAGTGGTATTCGCAAGCTGATTACGCAGCTCAAGCCGAACTGCTTTGAAGATATTTTTGCGGTGATTGCGCTGTTTCGACCCGGACCGCTCGATAGCGGTGCAGCCGAACAATTTATTAAGCGCAAACATGGCAAAGAGTCGGTGTCCTATCCTCACCCCTTGCTTGAGCCTGTTCTCAAAGAAACCTATGGGGTCACGATTTACCAAGAACAAGTCATGCAGATCGCACAGACCTAGCCGGGTACTCTTTGAGCGATGCAGATAATTTGCGTCGCGCCATGGGGAAAAAGAAAAAGGAAGTCATGCAGGAGGAGCGGGCTAAATTCCTGAAGGGCGCTGCGGAGAATAAGATCAAGGATAGATTAGCCAGAGAAATTTTTGACGCGATGGAGACTTTTGCCGCCTATGGGTTCAATAAATCCCACGCGGCATCCTATGCCTTGATTTCCTATCAAACGGCCTATTTGAAAACCCACTTCCCGCAAGAATTCATGGCGGCACTCACTAGTCTGGAAATGGGCGATACCAATAAAACGTATAAAAACATTGCAGAATGCCGGGTACATAATATTCCGGTTCTTCCACCCGATGTGAATGAAAGCGGTGAGGATTTTACTGTTCGCGGCCAGACCATTCGCTTTGGACTGGGCGCGGTGAAGGGGATAGGATCGAAAGCGATCGAAGTGATTCAGGAAGCCCGCCAAGCTGGGCCATTTACGGACGTCTATGACTTTTGTACCAGGGTGCAAAGCTCGCAAGCGAATAAACGAGTGATGGAGAGTTTGATTAAATGCGGGGCGTTTGATTCGTTTCATACGTCCCGCGCTCAACTCCTGGCCGGCATTGAAGAGGCCATGCGCTGGGCCACCCAAAAGGCGAGCGGTCACAGCAATGCCAATCAGATGGGCTTATTTGTGAATGGCGGGGCTGACCCCGCCCATCCTGAGTTGCCTGGGGTTGAGGAATGGCCAGACATCGAGAAACTGAATAAAGAACGCGAGACGCTCGGCTTTTTTATCACCGGCCATCCGCTTGATAAATATGTTGGCCGACTGCACGGTGTGACCTCTCTGACCACGGCGGGGCTTAAAAGGCGGAGTCATCAAGAAAAAGTCCGTCTGGCCGGCGTGATTCAGTCTCTGAAACTCAAGAATAATAAAAAAGGAGATCGGTACGCGACCTATACCTTGGAGGACAAGGCCGGGGGCGTTGAAGTCATTGTGTGGCCGGAAGCCTATCGGCGGTATGAAGCCGAAGTCCATTCCGACCAGCCGGTCCTGGTGAGTGGATCACTTGATGCCGATGAAGATCGGTGTCAAATTATTGCGAACGAGATCGTCCCGCTCGACTCTGTGGCGAAAGATGAAGTCGAGCAGGTGCATATCCAAGTGCCGGCTGATATCACGACCAAAGAAGATCTCGTTGCCCTAAAGACGGTGCTGACTGAACATCAGGGCCAGTGCCATACGTTCTTGCACTTGCTCCGCCCGGACCATTCTGAAACTGTTATCTCATTGCCAGAACAACTCAAGGTTGCGCCGACTGAGGCGATGCTGACCGCCGTCGAACAATTGTTTGGCAGCGGGGTCGCGTCGTTTCGGTAAGGTGCGTAAAGGAAGAAAAAGGAGACAACACTCTGTGGCTGACCGCCGGCATCAATACACACACACTGCACCACCGCCGGAGCACGCTTTTCTTGTGGGCGTAGAATATGGGGGGCCAAATGGTGATGCGGGGGCGGTGTCCTTCTCAGCGAAAGAATCTCTCGAAGAGCTCGCCCGTCTGAGCGAGACCGCTGGCCTGACGATCTCAGGGCAGACTATTCAGTGGCTGCGTAAAGGTATCCATCCCGCCTCGTTTATTGGGGCCGGCAAGGTTGAGGAAGTAAAACAGCTCCGGGAGGAACTCCAGGCTGGCGTTGTGATATTTGACGATAGCTTGTCTCCAGCCCAGCAGCGCAATCTGGAGCGCGCGTTGTGCTGTAAGGTTATTGACCGGAGTCAGTTGATACTTGATATCTTTGCCCAACGAGCCCAAAGTCAAGCTGGCAAATTACAAGTCGAGCTTGCCCAGCTTGAATACCTGCGTCCCCGCCTCACACGCCAATGGACGCACCTGTCGCGCCTTGGTGGCGGGGTAGGGACACGTGGCCCTGGCGAATCGCAGCTTGAGGTGGACCGGCGTCGTGTTCGCGAGCGCATCGCTACCTTGCGACGCAAACTGCGCGAGGTCGAACGAACCCGCTCCCTGCATCGGCAGGAACGGGGGCGGGTCCCGTTCCCGTGCGTTGCTTTAGTCGGGTATACCAACGCAGGAAAATCGACCTTGATGAATCGGCTGACCCACGCCGGGGTCTTTGTCGAGAATAAGCTGTTTGCTACGCTTGACCCAACGAGCCGTCGACTCAATCTTCCCAATGGTCAACCTGCGATCCTTGTTGACACGGTGGGATTTATCAATAAACTTCCGCACCAACTCGTGGATGCGTTCAAAGGGACGTTAGAAGAGGTGCGGACGGCTGATGTGCTCCTGCACGTGATTGATGCAACCCATCCTCGTTGGACTGAGCATCAAAAAATTGTCGAGCGTGTACTCGAAGATATTAGGGTCAGGAACACACCGATGATAACTGTTCTCAATAAGATTGATGGGCTGACTCAGGTGTCAGATTGTCATGCCCCATGTGATGCCGAATTTGATGCTGATGACTGGTGGGTCTCTCCACATACGACGAACGGGCACCGTCATGACCGGGATACGGTGTTTCGCATCTCTGCAAAACAAGGGATTGGCATTGATCCGCTTGTAGAGGAAATCGCCCGTGTGTGTACGCTTGATCACGAGTTGATCCAGGTTGAGTTGCCGCTTGACAGTGGCGATCTTATGGCCTGGTTGCGACGAAGCGGAGTGGTGATAGAAGAAGCGTATACTGAGACCTGCGTGCAGGTTTCGACCCGCGTGTCCGCGAAAGTGGCAGGACAGCTCAAGAAACGTCTGGCACAGACTGGCCGGGTCGTTCAGGTCTAGATATCAAAAAAGGTTATTTCTTATTACAGTGTTTTCTGTACTCAATCTTCCAAACCTGATTACCCTATTACGCATAGGGGCTATTCCGATCTTTTTGATCCTGCTGGTGGACGAGCGTTACACGGAAGCGCTGATCGTTTTTATTCTTGCCGGCATTACCGACGCACTCGATGGTTTGCTTGCCCGCTGGCTGGACGCGCGCACGACCTTAGGCGCCTTCATTGATCCCCTGGCCGATAAACTGCTTCTGGTGAGCTCCTTTGTCATTCTCGCCTTTTTAGGTGATATTCCTCGCTGGCTTGCGGTCCTGGTCATCATGCGGGATGTTATTATTCTGATTGGCTATAGTGTGCTGTTTTTTGTCACGGGCCATGCCATCGAAGTCCGTCCGACGCTCATTGGCAAGACCAGTACCTTTTTTCAGTTGTTGACGGTCATCATGGCCCTGGTCGCCCTGCATAATGCCGCTTGGCAAATTCCACTCCTGCGGGATACCAGCGAGATTCTTGCCGGAGCCACCGTCACTATCTCGGGATTTCAGTATTTATCGCGCGGCTTCAGGTGGTTTAATGAACAGGAAGAGAAGCTGTTGACGCCGTAGTCGAGGTGACACCCGCCCCACGGGTTTCAAAGCGTTTGTTCAAGTAGCTCCAAAAGGATACAAGACGGGGAGTGGGCATAGATATAAAGGAGGACAAGACATGCTGCACTTGCTCTATTTCATTACCAGAAAACCATCTTTGAGCGAGGAAGAGTTTCATCGCTATTGGAAGGAAACCCACGGACCGATTGCCGTGCGTATTGCTCAGACGTGGCGCTATGAGCAGAGTCACCGCATTCCATTGGAGGGAACGAACTCGCCCTATGATGGTGCGGCGGAAGCCTGGATTGAGGACCAGGCGGCGATGGATGCCCTGCGCACGAGTGCCGAATATGTGAACGGCGCGCTCGTCGATGAACCCAATTTCATTGATATGAATCGCGTGGAATGGTTGGTGACACAAGACCACATCATAAAGGACGGGCCGCAAACCCCGCATCAGGTGAAAGGCATTTTTCAGCTCAAACGAAAGCCGGGGATGAACCTTGAAGACTTTCGGAAATACTGGATTGAGGTCCACGGTCCGATCGTGTGTGAGCTGCCGGGTCTCCAGCGCTATGTGCAGTGCCATACCATCGACGCGGCCTATAGCTATGCCGAGCCAAAATGGGACGGCGTGGCCCAACTCTGGGTCGAAGACTTGGCGGCTTGGGACAAGATGGTCAATTCAAAAGAATTTACTGAAGGCTCATGGCCGGATGGAGCGAAGTTCCTGGATCAAGAGGTGATTACCAATTTTATGGCCCAAGAGCATCAGGTCAAGTGGCCGGGGTAAGTCGAGACTTTTTATACTCGGTCCGCATCTCAGACTGTAGGCGACCTAAGCGATACGTCTGCCAATCGAGGAAGGTAGCGCTCCGGGCGAGGGTCGGATGGACCTCGCCGATGAGACGCCACATCTCCTGGACAATAAAGCGATAGTCGGGGTGGCCCTGCGGCAGGGTGCGGAGTTCACCCAGATGAATGGCCTCGCGCAGGTTGAGTTTCATATACCAGCGGACCCGATAGGCAAACGGTACGACGTACTGAGCCTCGGACGGAAAATCTGCGCAGATTTTCTCATACACAGCGGCTGCCTGTTCCATGCACTCCGTAAATGGTGCCTGAAATCCCGCTTGCTTGATCTCAAGCGGCGTATCATAGCCATGTGCTGTGGTGAAATCCTGGCGCTCCTGGGTGAGTATCCTGTGTCGTTGCAGATCGCGGTAGAGTCCCAAATTACCGATGATGTCGAACGTATAATAATCGTGCTCAAGCGCGCGGCCAGGTTTGTCGCGACGATGCCGGCGTTGTCCAATATACTCGTCAAAAATCGATGTGCGCTTTTCCGGAGGCAGCTCTTTGACAATCGCCCGTAACTGACTGAGCGGAAGGCGTATGTTCGGATACAGAATAGCTGCGAGAATCTGATCTTCCGCGTCTTGGTCGTAGTCGATAAGACTGACCGGCCCAGTCGATTGAACAGCATATCCGTCCAGGAGTGTCTGCGCCAACGCCCGGGTATCAGCCGCTGTTTGCACCAAGTATTCATTACGTTGGGCACGCTTTACGAAAGATGGAATCAGAGTATTGAGGGCCGAGTGCATCGGCTCGGCAATGCCATGAGCTTCAGCAATATTCAGGGAATACAGCTTGTTGAGCAGGTGTTCAAACGCTTGGCCGACACCGAAGATGCCAACGTTCGTCAGGGTAGCTGCTGGGAGATAAGACCGAAGTATATCGCACGCTTGCGCCCTGACTGTCGAGCGATACGCGCCCTCGGCCCATCGTCTGAGGTTTTCGTCCTTTTGTGCGTCTTGATAGGTGAGGGGGTCGCCCGTTTGTGGATGTTTCCACTCAACTGTATCGATGGGTAGACTTTCTCGCACGAAGGCGATCATGGGCTCGATTTGGGCGGCATAGGTCTCGAACAAGTGGCGCATGCAGGTGAGATACGCCTTGCGATGCGACGAGCCCATGATCGTAGGTTCTTTATAGAATAGATAGTCGCCGTCCGGGCCTTTGTTATCAAACCGGACATAGCGTGTAGACTTCTCCAGCGGCGCGATGCCGATACGTGCATCTTCAAGAATCTTGGCTGCAACGTTTGAGATATTTTCACAGGCAATATGCGCGCCACCAAGTTGAGCCACCGAGTCGTCACCGTAGCCAACCAAGACGCGGTCATAGAATGCCCGGGCCTTTTGGATTGCTTGGCTATCATCGTTTTGAGCGGCTCCGCCGCCAAACTGACTTACCGGCAGTTCCGCGTTGCCAAGAAATTCATCCAAAAAAATATGACGCAGGCCTTTTGATGACCGGCTGTAGCGAGAGAAGAGGGCGCCGGCTACTTCCTGCGGGAGTTTAAGGCCAAAGATGGGTTCAGTCAGACTGGTGAAGAATGGGGCAAGCTTTTGCGTGTCTGCGGGAGAAAAGGCTTCGCTCATAACGGCGAATCGTGGCTCTGCAATCGGGCGTTCAGCAACGTGACTCTTATTCAAGTTCCAAAAGGAGTTCTCCAGACTCGACCGTCTGGCCCGCCTCAACGTGAACGGCTTTGACCGTTCCGGCAATGGTAGCGCGGATTTCGTTTTCCATTTTCATGGCTTCGATGATGATTACGCCTTGGTCTTTTTCCACTGCATCGCCCGCATGAACCAGGAGTTCGACCACTTTACCCGGCATCATCGAACAGACTTCTTTTTCCCCCGCTCCCCTCAGACTCGCGCCGACTCCGCCCCGGCGGGCTTTGCGTTCATCGAGCACACCGACCTGAAAGCTTTTGCCCTCATAGGCGACTGTATATTCATCGTCCTTTTCCGCTACATCGACTGTAAACGACTGGTTCTCAACAATGAGCGAGTACATATGGCCGGTCAATTGTCTGCCATCGATAATATGCTCTTCATCGTCGATTACTATTTTGTACTGGTGCTCGTCCAACTCGTGTACGCTGATGGTATAGGTTTGGTCGCCGAGCGTTGCTTTATAGGCCATAAAGATGCAGTCCTTGACTGTAATTTTTATGAATATACAGGATTTACGCTGATTCCCTCTGGGAGAGGGCTAGGACTCTTTTTTTGACATTGCTTTTCGTTCGCTAACGGACACCTTCGCGCCAGCTCGCGGCGCGCCACGCGGAGACGTTTCCAGCGCTTCCCTTCGTGACGGCGACCGATTTGGCCAGTTCCTTATCCTTGTGATAGGCGGCGAGGGCCGCGGCCGCCAGGATGATCTCGTGCCGGAGGTGGTCTTCTTCTTCAGGCAGACCTCTGTATTCCTGAGGAATAAAGCCAGTGTCCAAGTCGCCCGCCACAAAGCGTGGATGGGTCAGGGCCCAGCGGTGAAAAGGAATATTGGTGATAATCCCTTCAACGGTGTATTCTTGGAGCGCCCGCAGCATGCGTTGGATGGCTTCGTCCCGGGTGCGACCATAGGTACACAGCTTGGAGATCATTGGGTCGTAATGGACCGGGACCTCCCAGCCTTCATACACGCCGCTGTCATCGCGGATGCCATAGCCGCCAGGGGTGCGTAAGATTTGTATTTTTCCTGGGGACGGAAGGAAGTCCCGAGCCGGGTCCTCGGCATAAATCCGACATTCAATCGCCCAGCCGCGCTGTTGTACCTCTTGTTGCTGTATGGCCAGTGGCTCTCCGGCGGCAATCTCGATTTGGGCTTTGACCAAATCCACTCCAGTGACGAGTTCAGTAATGGGATGCTCGACTTGGATGCGGGTGTTCATCTCCAGAAAATAGAAATTTTGCTGGGCATCAACCAGAAACTCTACGGTTCCGGCCCCAACATAATGCACGGCCTTGGCTGCCTCAACCGCAACTTTGCCCATTTGCTCGCGTACGTCTTGATTAATTGCAGTCGAAGGTGACTCTTCAATCACCTTTTGGTGCCGACGTTGCAGTGAACATTCGCGTTCGTACAAATGGATAATATTGCCGTGCGTATCGCCCAACACCTGGACTTCAACGTGGCGTGGCTTTTCGACAAATTTCTCTATATACATGCGGTCATCGCCAAACGATGATTGCGCTTCAGAGCGCACCCCACGCAGGGCGGACAGCACGTCTTCTTTTTTCTCAACCAGCCGCATACCTTTGCCGCCGCCGCCGGCCGAGGCCTTGAACATGACGGGAAACCCTATTTTTTCCGCGGCGGCAACAACTTCGTCTGCATCGCCTAGCACATCGGTACCGGGCACAACTGGGACTTGCGCTTTCTGCATAATGGCCCGCGCGGTTACCTTATCGCCCATCTTTTCAATAGCTTCAGGTTGCGGACCAATAAAAGTAATGCCAGCCTCAGCACATGCTTTGGAAAACGGAGCGCGTTCAGACAGAAAGCCGTAACCTGGATGAATAGCGTCCGCACCGCTTTTTCTGGCCGCGTCGAGGATTTTTTCAACAACAAGATAGCTCTCTGAAGACGGGGCTGGGCCAATCGGATAGGCATGGTCTGCGTATTGGACGTGCAAGGCTGAGCGGTCCACGTCCGAGTAGACGGCAACGGTTTCAATGCCGAGTTCACGGCAGGCGCGGATGACTCGAACGGCGATTTCTCCCCGATTTGCGATCAGTACACGTTTGAACATAAGTCCTACCTTGGCGGGCTTAGGAGCTGGGGTGTCGTGATTGTTTGCGCATCCCTCATCCGTAGTCTGTCTCCCTTATAAGGGTATATTCCCATGCTTCTTGGGTGGATTTTTCTCACGCTTGTTCTGCAGCATATTGAGCGATTGGACGAGGCGGGGACGGGTATCCGCCGGCATAATGATTTCATCAATATAGCCTAACTCGGCTGCTTTGAACGGATTGGCAAACGTCTCGCGGTATTCGTCAACTAATTTGGTCCGCTCGGCGTCTTGGTCGCTCGCGTCTTTGATTGCATTACGGAAAATGATGCTGACCGCACCGTCCGGACCCATGACCGCGATTTCGCCGGCCGGATAGGATAGATTAATATCACCTCGAGTGGCCTTACTCGACATGACGACATAGGCACCGCCGTACGCTTTGCGCGTAATGACTGAAATCTTTGGCACGGTTGCTTCGCAGTAGGCGTATAGCAGCTTTGCGCCGTGACGAATAATGCCGCCGTATTCTTGGGACGTCCCCGGTAGAAAGCCCGGCACGTCGATAAAGCTCACAATGGGAATGTTAAAACAATCGCAAAAACGGACGAACCGCGCGCCTTTGACCGAGGCATCAATATCGAGCACTCCAGCCAGAAAGGCTGGCTGATTGGCGACGATGCCGACTGGCTTGCCACCGAGCCGGGCAAACCCAACGACGATGTTTCGAGCATAGTCTTTCTGGACTTCGAAGAAATGATGTTCGTCCGCTACCAACTGAATGATTTCTATGACATCGTACGGCCGGTTGGGGTTATCCGGAACAATATGGTTGAGTTTTTCATCTCGCCGATTCGGGTCATCTGTGGTCGGCTGAAACGGCGGATCTTCCATATTATTGCTGGGGAGATAGCTCAGCAGCTCGCGAATCGAGTGAAAGCATTCGTCTTCATCAGGGGAAGCAAAATGGGCGACCCCGCTGGTCGCATTATGCGTGACCGCCCCACCCAACTCCTGCATGGTCACTTCTTCATGCGTGACCGTCTTAATGACATCCGGCCCGGTGATGAACATATAGCTGGAATTCTCAACCATGAAGATAAAGTCTGTCATGGCAGGAGAATAGACAGCTCCTCCGGCACAGGGACCCATGATGGCGGATATTTGAGGCACGACGCCTGAGCTGAGGACGTTGCGGAGAAAGATTTCTCCATAGCCGGCCAGACTTTCTACACCTTCCTGAATCCGAGCGCCGCCGGAGTCATTGATACCAATAACCGGGCAGCCCGTTTTTACGGCCAGGTCCATGACTTTACATACTTTTTCGGAAAATGCGCTGGAGAGGCTGCCGCCAAAAACCGTGAAGTCCTGCGAAAAAACAAAAACCTGACGGCCATCGACTGTGCCATAGCCGGTTACGACACCATCACCTGGAATCTTGGTTTGATCCATTTCAAAGTCAGTGCAGCGATGGGTTTTAAGCCGGTCCAATTCAACAAAACTGCCTGGATCAAGAAATGCGTCGATCCGCTCCCGGGCTGTTTTTTTGCCGAGTTCGTGTTGACGTTCGATACGTTTTGCGCCGCCACCCTGGAGGGCTTGCTGGTTGAGGTTTTCAAGCCTGTCGATGGTTTCCTTTAGGCCCATACTCTTTCCTATTCTCCGATTTGTAAAGTCGCGCGACCCTGGTCTTGTATTATGCGAGACAAAAAAGATCAAGGAAGGGGTGGTCAGGTTCTGGTGTGTCCCAGGCCGCACTATATGGCCGAAAACGAGAACCAAGAGGGGGGCGATGCGGGGGGACTTGTCGCCGTGTCGTTATGGGCATCGCCAAAATTATCGCTCTGGATTATCGCTGTTTGGCGCTTTCCTGCTCGATGAGTCTGAGCCATTGGCGAGCTTGCTTGGCCGAGGGTTTGTGAGCAGCAGCCTCACTGAAGGCTGCTTTGCTCTCGTCCAGTTTTCCGGACCGGTACTCGGCAATACCAAGCAGCATGAATGCCTTTCCCGTATTGGCCAGCCCGCCTTTTCTCAACCCTTCGGAGACAGTCGTGGCAACTTCCGGCCAACGTTCCAATTGGACGAGTATCTCGGCACGCTGGAGATCAACCCTGCCCGTCTGCGTACTTTGAGCGCTTTGCTCAAGGACATCCAACGCGCGCTGACTCTCTCTCGCGTGGAGCAAACAGGTAACGAGTAATGCGCGATTGGCATCCGCGTCTTGCACGATCTTTTTCTTCAATCCATCCGCCAACAGGTCCGCGGCTTTGTACGGCAAGCCGAGATGGAGGTAGTATTGCACTACCTGTAGGGCTTCCCGCTCATTCAGAATGCCTAATTTGTAGGCCATCGCAAGGGTTGAAACGGCTCGTTTATGCTTTTCCTCCTGGCCGTAAATCTGTGAGAGTTGCTGCCAGTAGGTTTTTTTCTCTGGATACTGACCGAGCAATTGCTGGAGTGTGGAGGCAGCCTGGGAGAATTTCTTCTGCTCAATCTGAACGACAACCAACAGTTGGTACCATGACTCGTGGAATGTCGTCGTCTCGCCAATGGCCTTCCTGATATGTTGCTCAGCAGGGGCGTAACGTTTGAGATGCATATATGCCTGGGCAAGCGAAACATGAGCCTGGGGACTGGGGTTCTCCTCGTTGGCCAGCCATTTTTCCAGAATATGCGCTCCCTCTTCGTAACGCTCGGTGATAATCAGCATTTGGGCCAGATTGTATCGAACGATCTGTGCGTTGTCTGGCTGCAAGGCTTCGCCGGCCAAGCTTTTCTGAAAGGCGGTCACCGCTTGATCGTATTGATCCAGGCCGGCATGAGCGTATCCCAGAGTTTGCTGTACAAGAGCGGCTTCATATGGAC
Organism: Binatia bacterium; assembly: GCA_963664395.2. GTDB lineage: Bacteria > Desulfobacterota > Binatia > Bin18 > Bin18 > Bin18. The sequence continues at coordinate 4,207,435 of OY761159.2, forward strand.
TCAACTCGGTGTTTGTTGCGAGTGCCCGTAATTGCGTCAAGGCTTTTTGAGGCCGTTCGCTTTGTATCAACTCCTGCACTTCTACGAGCTGCTCGTAGACCCCTTGTGACAGACGCGGTTCTTCACCGACAGCGGTTCCGGGTAGGACCAAACAAAAATATACTACTCCCATGCCGCAAATCGCGCGAAGCCAACCTGCGATGTGGCAAGCTTTCCCGATCAAAATCAGCCTCCTCCCAAAGCAAACTCAATCCGCTGTGACGCCCGCGACTCAACCTCCCGGCCATTTTCTACGCGCGGTTTGAATTTCCACTGGACAATGGCTTGCAGCGCGGCCCTATCGAAAACTTTGGGAGGGTCGGATTTGATAATCACGGGCTCGGTCACGCTGCCACCCGTAGTAATGGTGAACTCAACCGTGACGGAGCCTTCAATCTGAAGACGCGCGGCACGTCCTGGATAGCGGGGCGGTACCCGGACCAGGGGCATCAACTCATGACCTGACAGGACCGTTTGTTGGCTGATAGGTGCAGACAGGGGGGTCATATCAAGCAAAGGACCCGAAGAAATGGCCGCCGTTATATGAATATCCGGTGCCGGGAGTTGGGGCTGGTTTGTCGCCTGTAATGCGAAACTCGGGGTCGGCGGGGCTTCGGGCAGGGGTGGCTCCTTGGGTGGTTCTCGATCATCTCTCGGGGGGGGCTGGAACTCGGGTGGGAGACGGACGAAATCAACAATCGGGTAGGTATCCGGGCGCAGGCGCGGGCGCTGGGAACGTGCAATCATCGCTTGCATAGCCAGAAACAGCAGGCCGACAATGAGCAGGCCGACCACACCTGACACGACGTTTCGCCCGAACATCCTCAGCCCTCCTGTCGGGCGGCAACCGCGATATCAGTCACACCGGCCAAGCGGACTTGATCCATGACCTGCACCAGCAGTCCGGTATGTGCTGTGGCATCGGCTAATACCACGACGCTGGCCTCAGGGCTTTCGGCTAGCATACGCTCCACGTTTGCCCGGACGGCTCGAATATCGATTGAGCGGCGCTCCATCCATACCTCGCCTGCTTCTGAGAGAGCAATGCGAATCGTACCACGCCCTTGCGTCTGCGCAGTCTGAGCGACGGGCCGGTTGACCTCAATCCCGGCTTCCTTCACGAACGAGGACGCCACAAGAAAGAAGATAAGGAGGATGAACACCATATCTATCATCGGAGTCAGATTGATCTGGGGGTCAGTGTCATGTCTGTCCCGGCGACGTCTCATTGCAGTACCATCCTTACCGTATCGTCTTACTCTATATGTAAGCGACTTGTTATCTTCCGAACAGATTTTAGCGCTCTCCGGTCTAAGCTGGAACTGAAATAGAGTCCGGGAACGGCACAGACCAACCCGGCCATGGTCGTTACCAGCGCTTCGGAAATTCCGCTGGCCAAACCGTTGGCATTGCCTGTTCCAAACAATTGCATGACGGTAAAAGTGAAAATCATGCCATTCACTGTTCCCAGGAGTCCTAAGATGGGCAGCATGATGGTCAGGCTCCGAATCAGAGGAAGACCCCTGCGGAGCTGATAGTTCACCTCAACGATCTCCATCCTGCGAATCTGGAGAGCATACCACGACTGGTGGTCGATCCGTGCCTGCCAGCGAGAGACGACCTCATTTTCGAGAGATGGATAATGCGTCCAAAAGAATACAAAGCGTTCGATAATGAGTGCCCACAGAGCGATAGCAACCACAAAGATGGCCCATAGGGCCAGCCCGCCGGTCGCAAAAAATTGCTGAAGTAGATCAAAAAGATTATAGAGCATCAGGAATGGGCTTATCCGTCCGCCCTGCCAGCAGGGCAATCATCCCTGCACTCTGTTCTTCTAATGTATGCAGCAGGCGGCCACTCTTGCTGGATAACAGGGAATGCAGGAGGACAATCGGAATCGCGACGCTTAACCCAAGCTGGGTGGTCACGAGTGCTTGTGAAATTCCATCCGACATGACACGTGGGTCGCCCGCACCAAACAGGGTGATGGACTGAAAGGTGTCAATCATGCCGACGACTGTACCGAGCAGGCCGAGCAGCGGAGCAACCGCGGCAAAAATTCCAAGCGTCCCCAGGCCGCGTTCAATACGTGGAATTTGTTCGAGGATCGCTTCTTCCAGGCGGGCTTCGAGGGTTTCGACACTTTGATCCTTGTCGTACTCATACACAAGCATGACGCGCCCCAAGGCGTTGTCGGTTTTGAGCTCATCCATTTTGCGTTGTGCATCCATGCGCCGGCCTTCCCGCCACAGATACACCGCGCGCTCTACAATCAACCCTGCGGCGATCAGACCGAGGGCAAGGATAACAAAACCAATGACGCCGCCTTGCTCAATCCGTTCCCACGCGTTCGGACTTTGCACAAGAGCCGCCAGAATGGCCCCTCGGGACGGGTCAACCCCAAAAGTGCTATACGCTTCTGTCGCCTGCTCGAGTTCTTGTGCGGCGCTGATATAACGCCCTTCCGGCTGGCGTGCCAGCTCGGCAAGCTGGTGTGTCTCCGGCACATAGCGGAGATATTTGCCGCCAGAGACGCTGTTGAATGTCCCGACCCGGACAACTTCTCTGTCTGATTGGGTGCCATCTGCCTCGGTCACAGTCGTGGAAAATTTCACCACCTGTCCGGACTGCGTCATTTCTTCCAACAGGACGATCCACAACCGCTCGAGCTCTTCCAGCGAGGCGAGTTCCGTGCTCTCGGCGATGGTGTTGAGAAAATCGGCTCGGTCGCCGGACTGAATGGAAACGAACGACCCCTCTAGCATCCCTGCCGTATCCCGTGAGATCTGTCGTACTACGCCGAACAGTTCCCCCAGTGAGGCCGCCCGCTCGCTGAGTTGACTACGGAGTTCTACCAGATTGTCTTCGTTGTTTCTGAAGGTCGCCTGTTTTTCTTGACTCTGTTGTTTGATACTGGCAAGCTCTTTCTCGGCCTGCTTCAGCAGGTTTTGTCGTTGGTCACGTTCTGCCATGAAACGAGCCTCGCGCTCGCGATGCAGTTTGGAGTCGGCCTGCCGCTCAACACGGACTCGATCGAATAATTCCTGGAGAGATTTGGGGCCTTCTTGCGCGAAAACATCCGGTCGCGGGGACACGACCAGGAAGAGCAACACACTCCATTGAAGTATTTTCACGGGGTCGCCTCACTCGGAGCTGGAACGGGGAGCATCAGTAGGTTGGGAACTGATTGTTTCGCCGCTATCTGTAACCCCCGCTTGATGGGGCGGCGATAGCTACTCGGCAGGGCTTCCCACTCCTGGGTGTTACGATTCCAGTGTCCTACCTCTTGACCATCCAGGCTTTGGTAGAGCAGGGCCAGCCGGCCGACCCGCAAAAAGTCAACCGTGCGCTCCTGACCGTCAATGATCACTGGCCCGCGATAGGCCTCAAGCGTCCGGCCATAGTCCGTCTCAATCTGATACGCTTCCATGATGCTGCGATACTTCTCGGTAACCGTCAGGTCCGATTGATCGAAGGTGTTGCGGAGACGAGTCAGCCGCTCTTGGCGTTCTTTGGGTAAAAAGGGAATATCCAGGGCGACAAACTGGACGAGATTGTCAAGCATGCGTACCAGCAAGGGCACGATGTCGCGCTGGGTCACTTCGATCTCTTGCAGTTGGGTTTCGAGCGATGCCGCTTCTTTCTGTTGGGAGTCCAGTAAACGGTCGAGCTGCTCAACATAGACTCGAAGACTTTCCGTCTGGCGGACGGTGCTCTGATAGGTACTGAGCATGCGCTGTGTTTCATCTGCAAGCGCATCGATGGTGTCTTGAGAGCGGATGGCCTCCGTCACCGTAGTGCTTTGCGTTTCTATCAGTTTTTCAAGCGGCTGGGCACTGACGCGCTCTGACCAGCCGATAAAACAGGTCCACATAAGCAGCCCTGCAAGGTATGTCTTATGTGTCATAATTCTCCTGCGTTTCCTGTAGTGAACCGCCTCGGCAGAGGCGGTATGTAGCCAGTAGTAAGGATTGCTAATACACTGGGGTGCATAAGTCAATCTCTGCGTGCAACAGCACTACAAAGCATCCTTATTCGACAGTTTTGGCATAGAGTTGTGACGCATCGACGTAGATCAGATACTCGTGGATCAAATTGCCCCGCATTCTGAACACATTGGCAAATGGGACTCGGAGTTGGCTGGAATCGTGGCGAGTATAGGTGACGATGCCCTGGCACGCTGTCGCCCCTTCCTTCTCCCACGTATCCAAGACGTCGTGCTGAATGGCCTTAATGCTGGATAGAAATTCGGCCACCGTTTGACGCGCAGCCTCTCTCCCGACGGCTGGCTCTTGGTTGGCAAACTTAAAAGTAGCGTCAGGGGTGAGGAAGGTCGCAAAAGTATCTGGATCGTTGGTGTCAATTGATTGAAACAAACGCGTAATCCATCCCGCTGTTGCCATTGTGCTTCCTCCTTAATGTCCTTTCGGCGGAGATATCGGCTGTTTATGGTGAATCCACGGGTGAATCCACGGGTGAATCTACTCGGTGAACCCACTCCGCGCCGTGGCTGTCGCCTTTTTTCATCAGCGTTGACCACAGGTTTTGCGGATCAGCGCCAAAAAGCGTTGAGGGAGTACCAGGCATGACGCGCCAATCGCCCCGTGCGACTTCGTAGTCAAGTTGACTGGGCGACCAGCCGGCATAGCCTGCGTACACGCGAAACTGCGCCGTCGCTGCCGCGGCCAGCATGGCCAAATTATCGAGACTGGAAGTAACCGAGATCTCTTCCGTGATGGGCAGCACTTCTTCAAGTGGAAATGTATCTGAGCGAATAAGTAAGAGCATCCGGGTCCGTCCTACCGGACCTCCGGCATAGATGAAATCCTCCGCATGCGGTCGGTCTTCCAAATGTGGCATTGCACGCGCCAACTGAACGTCCGTTGGGCGATTGACAACTACGCCGAGAGCGCCCCGTTGGCTGTAGGCAACGAGGTAGATGACGGTCTGTGAAAAATTGGGGTCGTTCAGATGATTTGCCGCTACGAGGAATTTGCCTTTTTCCAGCCTTTCCTGCCTTTCAGGCGTCTGCGTTGCCAGTGGTCGGGGCAGTAATCCGGGACGAATGGATACGTGCCGAACGGATACATGCTCAGAGGAGGGTGTCACTCCTAGTGTGAGCAAGACCACAAGGCACAGAAAGGTGGGCGATGAACCTGTCACAATGCGGAAACTCTACCATCTTTTAACTGAGCATCCAAACTATTCCCCACGTCTCCGGAGAGTAGGGCTTGCGGTGTTACCTGAGCTTTGAAGCAACCTGCAAGAACTCAACCCGATCTCCTGCCACGATTCCCCGCTGGCGACAAAATCCGGCATTCACTTCGAGCACATATTTGGCAGGGTGCTTGGAGGGGATTTGGGCGGTGGAGTAGGGCATTGTGTTTTCGGCGATATGGACGATGCTGAAGTCTGTGTTGATATAGATGATGTCAAGCGGGAGTGGGGTGTTTTTCATCCAGAAACTGAGCGGGTTTTCCTGCGGGAAAATAAAGAGCATACCGCTGAACTCCGGCAGGTGGTTGCGATACATGAGGCCGAGCTGACGTTTTTCCTGCGTGTCTGCAATCTCGACCAAGATGTGGATGGGATCGCCGCTTTGGGGGTGGATGACGACCTGGGGAGAAGAGGAGGAAGGGGAAGGGCAGGCGAGAAGAAGAATGGAGACGAGAAGGAGTAGGGCATTCCCCCTCGTCCTATCCCTCTTCGAGAGAGAACGTATATACAATCTTACCCAGAGCAGAGCCAATTTTACCCTATTAAAGGGGGCCGTAAAGCGTCATCAGAGATGAGTTCCGCAGGGTCAATTCCTACTGACGGAACTCCCGGCCCAATAATGGCCTCCCCTTCTTTCTCTTTCTTCGCCAGTTCTTGATTTAGAGTAAGGAGAAACGCGAGGAGATTATCACTCTTGCTCATCCCATACGCATCTCGGACAGCAGCATCAAGCTTTGCATGGGCGTCCCTAAGAGAGTTCCGGCCTGGCAGTTCTAAAGTGCGGTAGAGATCACGCAGGCTAAGGCCGTGAGTAGCCATGTGGCTACGTCGAATTTCCCTCAATATCGTAGACATTTCGGCGATCTGCTTGACCTGCGCTTTCGTTGGAGATTGGGGCCAAGGAAAGGAATCAAATACGGTATTGCTCGTATAACGGAAGTCTCCTTTAAGGGTCGAGCATCTTTCAGTAAACCACTCCCAATGCATACCTGACTGTAGTATCCCAAAAGAATAATCGTCAGGTAAGGGAAAAACCTGAACAGCATCGTTGGGCCTGATGGAAGAATGGATAAATTCAAAAATTGGCCGTTTTGTCACCCGGCCACACACTATGAATCGTGGCATCTGAGTAATCTTGCTTATCAATTCAGGTCGCGGGTATGAGAGGAGCCACCATCGCTTGAGAAAGTTCTGATGGTGCGTATTAACCCGCGCTTTTGGGTTGTCTAAGAGAGCTTCTTCGTTTCGTCTCTGCTCTTTTTTTGCGGCCTCTTCTCGGGTGGGTAGGACACGATCTTTTATTCTTTGAAAAGGGAGTTCATAACGGCCTGCTTCAAAAATATCACGCGGGTGAAAATTAATAACATATCGTTGCGGACAGGGAGGCTTAGAAGCAAAAAGCTCTCCTGCCGTTAGATACGGAAACAAGACCTCACGGTTAATGGGGGCACTTTGATAGAACTCGGCAGCTTCATTTGGGTGAAGGAGAAATCCTTTATGTCCATGAGTCTGACCCTGGTAGCAAGCAGGTGACTCACTATTCACTCGGATTGACCGTGCCTGCGTTATATCTACTCCCGGTGAGAGTGCTGCATTGATATCTTCCAATTCATAAACCTGCCACGGGCTATCAAGGCGGTCCCCAAGCTGCTTGAATAACTTCTTGGGGCCTGGAGCTTGGCCCCTCACCCAATTTACAATGGAGACGTGAACAGCCGCGTCTCCAGGCCAAACTTGAGTAGATACTGCCTCGACAATGGTTCCTCTGTTGGCGACAATATATTCTAGTCCTCCTTCTCTTGAGTAGTTTTGTCGAATTGTATTGGTTCCGACCAAGCCAGCCCTTCCCCCCTCTTTTAGCGAATCGTGGGCACGACGAAACCAGTAGACGCAGAAATCTGCATGGCCAGGCACGTCTGGATATCTTGCATGGACTCGGTTCACATATGCAGGACCGAATTCTTGCTGCATCTTATTCTTTGCCTGATAAGGCGGATTTCCTATAATCACATCTGCATATGGCCAGTCACAGAATAGAGCATCATCGGCCACAATATGGGCATCGAGGTTATCAAGTGGTAGCGGCTCCTCAAGATCAAAAGGCAGGTCTTGCTGGGCGGCAAATCGGGACTCTTTCGTTTCCGCTAGGGAGATACGCTTGGCGAGCATCAGCGTGACTTTTGCCAGTTCAACCGCAAACGGGTCTATATCGATCCCATAGAATTGTGTTGTACTAATTAACGACCGTGCTCCGGCAGCACGGCGTGCGCGTTCGCCAAAATTTTCATGAATTTTCTGAAGAATCTCCATCTCAAGATTCACCAGTTCTCGATAGGCAACATAGAGGAAATTCCCACTGCCACACGCCGGATCAAGCACTTGAAAGCGAAGAATCTCCTGTGCCAAGCTCTCTAATTCTCGCAAAGAATTCGCCTGCTCAATGCGCTCCTGCCAGGGGAGAATTATAGTCGGCAGAACGACCTTTTGAATGTCAGCCTCGTGGGTGAAATGTGCCCCTAAAGTATGCTGCTGGTCTTGATCCATAGAATTCTGAAAGAGCGTGCCAAAAATAGGTGGAGCTACGCTCGACCAGCGCTCCTGGGCGGCATCGAGGAGCAATTGGCATTCCGTTGTGTCCAGCTCAAGCGGATCAATGGTATTGAATAAGCCGCCATTAAAATATGCCACTCCTTGGTAGCGCCCTCCACGCGCTAGACGAGTATCACTCATCTGACGAAACAGTCCCCCAATAAGATCATAGGAACTGCTTCCTTCGACACAATCACTCAGGAGTTGGGTAAAGAAACCAGAAGGAAGAAGATTGAAATCCTCCGCGAACATTGTCACGACGCATTGAAGAATGAAGCGTTGGGCCGTCTCTCGCGATTCTCCTCGGTCAATGAGGGCGTGAAACACTTTGGCAACTTTAGCGGCTGCCTCACGGGTAACTTTGACTTTGTCGTTCCCAAAAAGTGGTGGGGGGTCATGAGGTAAAAGGAAATTAAGAGCAGTATAGCGGTGTGGTAATTCTTCTAGTGTGACAGAATCGACTGGACTATCGAGCTGTGTGTTGAAATCGTAGACCCAAAATTCATCGAAATTGCACAGCACCACATAGCGGGGACGATCCGGAACCAGTCCGATCCAATATTCAAACGCTTGACGATAATGCTTTTCCAGATGCTCCCCACGGCTCTTCATTTCTATGAGGACGCGGGGAGGCCAGAAGAGATCAGCAAACCCTTTCCTCCGCCCTGATCGTTTTTCTACAGGGAACTCTAAAGTTGCCCCAGCTTCCTTGTAGCCGTCATGGCCGAAGGCTTGAAACAGACGATCACAATAGACCTGAGCTTCCCCTTTCTCGCTACCTTTGAGTATTTGGACATAATCAACGAACTTTTGGATACGCCCCACCACTTCCTCTTTCACTGGATTTGCTCCTTAGCCTGATCTCATACTCGCGCTAACTGCCCCTCACGCACCTCTGCTATCCCTAGTTTTTGGGTAAAATTGTATATAATTCCTTTCGAGAGGGGGGAGTGTTTTTGAAACGGAAGAGTATGCAATGCTTGATAGCTTAACGGGTTGTTTCAGCTGCTTCCGTGTGCGCTGCCTCTTCCGCGTCATTGAGCGACTCGGAGACGAGTTCAACCAGGTCTTTGACCTGAACTTTCTCGTCGAGATTCTTCCCTTTGACTGCATCGTCCATCATGATCATGCAGTAAGGGCAGCCGACGGCGATGGTCTCGGGTTCGGCTTTCATGAGTTGGTCTAGGCGGGTGTAGTTGATACGTGAACCCTGGGTCTCTTCTTTCCAGACTGAACCGCCACCTGCACCGCAACAGAATGTGCGGTTTTTGGACTGCTCGACGTCATTGAGCTTGATGCCCGGAATGGCCCGCAAGGCCTCCCGAGGCGGCGCGTAACGACCATTGTGGCGACTGAGATAGCAGGGATCGTGGAAGGTCGTGTTCTGCTCATTCAGGACGCGCGGGCTGATCTTGTCTCGCTTGACCAGCTCCTCAATATACTCCGAGCTGTGGTAGACTTGATAGTTTCCGCCAAGGTCCGGATATTCGTTGGCAATCGTATGAAAGCAGTGCGGACACTGGGTAATTACTTCCTTGACATTATAGCCATTCATGGTCTGTACATTTTTCTCAGCAAGCGTGCTGTACAGATATTCATTGCCCAAACGACGCGCCGGATCACCCGTACAGCCTTCCTCTTTGCCCAGAATGGCGAAGCGCACGCCGGCTTTCTGTAAGATGTTGACCATGGCGGTGGAGACTTTTTGGTTGCGCTCATCAAACGAACCTGCACAGCCGACCCAGTAGAGCACCTCGGCTTCGGGGTCTTCGGCCAGGGTTTTCACTCCGAGACCGGTAGCCCAGTCTGCGCGTTTATCAAAGCCTAAGTTCCACGGGTTGGAGTTGGTTTCCAGGCCCTTGAACACCTTGACGACTTCGTGTGGAAAACGCGCTTCCATCATGACATCGTAACGGCGCATGTCCACGATACGTTGGATATGCTCGATATTGACCGGGCAGCCCTCTTCACACCAACCGCAGGTAGTGCAGCCCCAAATGACATCTTCAGTCGCAACCTCGCTAATCATGTCCGCCCCGTCCCAGACCGGCAGTTCAATCTGTTCACCGCTTTGAGCGTTCCGCGCTTTGACCGCGGCAAGCTGCAAGAGGAAGGGCGTCTTTTGGATTAAATGCTCGCGCTGCACCATGACCAGATTTTTAGGATTGAGGGGCTTATCCGTGTTGACCGTGGGACAATTGAGCGTACAGCGTCCGCACTCAAGACACGACGCCATGTCGAGCAATTGTTTCCAGTTATACTCTTCCACCTGAGAGACGCCAAAGGTTTCAGCGGTTTCAAAATCGGTAATCGGTTCCAGACGACCACGCGGTTTGAGATTGCTGAAGAAGATGTTGACCGGTGCCAGGAACATATGCCGCATCTTGGTAAAGGGAATCGAAGCGAAAAAGGCGGTAATGATGAGCAGGTGAACCCACCACACGATTTGATGCGTGCCTTCTCCTGCGTCGGCCAGGGCAAAGACACCGGCGAACGCCATCCCCGCATAGGCCCAGCCCGGATGACTGGCGGGGTTGGTGTGAATACGAACCCCTTCAAGCATGAGGCCGGTCACGCCAATGAGCAGGATGAGCAGCAAAGGCAGGCCATAGCCCATACGATTCTCGAAATTGTCGACCATTTTTTCTTCGTCTGGACCAGCATGCGCCGCGGGCTGCTGGATGTAGCGGCGATACAGAAACAGGCCGCAGGCGGCAATGAGCAAGAGGCCGCAGGTGTCGAGGACAAATTTATAGACTTTGTAAAAGGCCCCAAAATAGAAATGCATGGGCGTGTCATGCTCTAGCGTGACGAGCCCGGTACCGATGAACAGGCCGAAGAAGGCCACAAAGAGCGTCAGATGGTAGAGACCTCCCGGTTTTTCCTGCACGACGTTGCCTTGTCCAAAGGCTTCGAGGAGAAAGAGTTTGGTCCGTTCTGGAATATTATCAATACGGCTGACTGGTGCCCCGTGCCTAATCCGATTCCACCATTCGTAGGCGAGATACAGGGGCGCACCAAAGAAGGTGGTGAGCAGGAGCATATACATGACTACCTTGCCCGCCAGTGAGATATTCCACAAAATTTCTCTGGTGACCTCTTCCATATTCTTCCTCCCGGCCTGTCCTGTACAGCTCTTTTTTGTGTCAGTTTTGAGGCAGAGCCGCAAGGGTGCCTCTCCGGACATCCGGTAGCAACGGAGCAGAATCGAATGATCCGTTGCATACGCCCGCTCATGCCGAAGCTCTAGTCGAGTAGCCTCGGTCCCCGATAGGTCGGCGGCTGCCACCCGCGCGCGAAACAGTCCTGGCACACGGGAACAGTTTTCTTCACGCCGTCTTCTTCGACCAAGAACCCCCTGATGTATGGATATTCTGTGGAGACTACTTTTCCACAGTCCGGGTTCGCACACTGGACTCTCAGGATCGTATTTTCATGAGGACGTGCCATTACTGCCTCCACATTGCCCAGTCGTTATTGGATAAAAACCGTCCGTATATTAGAAGCCATCTCATACATGAAATGATAGAGTGTGGAGCAGGACTCGACACGAAGACCTGACTGAGGAGCAATGGGGACTCATAGCGCCGCCGCTATGTATGAGACCGCTGCTTGCTGATCGGACGATTATATAATTCCGTCGTCTTTGAGCCCCGCCAAGTCCCCTGCCGTCAGACCCAGGAGTGAGCCGAAAATATCTGTATTGTGCTGCCCCAGGAGCGGCGCCGGCCGTACTTCGGCTGGAGAATCTGACATGTGTACTGCGCAGCCCGGCATCGTAAAACGGCCACGAGTTGGATGCTCGACACTTGTGATCATGCCGCGCTCTTTGAGATGTTCATTGGCTAAAATATCACCGCTGTCGAGCACCGCCCCACACGGCACTCCGGCCTTGCCAAAGGCTTCCATCACCGAAAATTTGTCTCGCTGTTTCGTCCAGTCCGCAATGATGCCAAACACTTCGTCAAAGTGTTCATTGCGACTCTTCTGGTCGTGAAAACGTGGATCGTTGATGAGGTCCGCCCGTCCGATTGTTGTCAGGGTGCTCTCCCACATCGCCGGGGTGGTGTTGATGATGTACGCATAGTCGTTGGGACCACCCGGTGCGCACGGATAGAGATCGGTTGGGGCCAGACCGGCAAGCCGATTGCCCGAGCGTGGTGCTGGGACGCTGCCATAATAATGACTCATCATGCCAATGCGACTCAGATTGACCACCGCATCCTGCATGGCAACCTCGACCCGTTGACCGCTGCCGGTTTTCTCGCGCTGGAGCAGGGCCGAGAGAATGCCAACCGCGCAGTGGATGCCGGTTCCGGTATCGCCTATTGTCGGACCTGGCCGCAGCGGCGGCGTGTCCTGGGTGCCGGTGATACTCATCGCTCCGCCGGTGGCTTGCGCAATCATGTCAAAGCTCTTGAATCCGGAATAAGGGCCGTAGGTCCCAAACCCCTTGACCTGAGCGTAGACAATCCGCGGATTGATTGCGGCGACAACGTCATACCCCAAGCCCAGGTTGGCGACCGCGCCCGGACCGTAATTCTCAACCAAGACGTCAAAATGCGGCACGAGCTGCTTAAAGAGGTCCAGTCCTTTCTCACTTTTGAGGTTGATGCTGATGCTTTTTTTGCTGGCGTTCAATAAGAGAAAATAGGGCGAATCGAGTCCCGGCTTATCGGTAATGAGATACCGGCCCTGATCTCCCCCTTTGGGCGGCTCAACCTTCACCACGTCTGCACCCAGAAAGGCCAAAATTTCAGTACACGAAGGGCCGGCCTCAAATTGGGTTAAATCGAGTATTCGAATATGATCCAGAGCGCTCACACTTCACCCCCTTTTTCGTTTGGCCGCAGGCTGCCTGTTGACGAACATCGCAGTGAGTCTGGGCCAATACTAGCGCTGTTGTCGGCCTTCGACCAGACCTCGCCGGAGACAGTCGGTCGATAATCTGAAAATCTCCCAGCCAAGTCTTGTGGAGCGACAGATGCAGATAATGGAACACTCAGATTTTGAAAGCCGTGCCACGTGTGCTAGGGGCTTAGGGGTAGGAGCAAATCTTTAAAGGAGGTGTCTGATGCGGACAAAGCACGTATTGTGTGGTCTGGTCGTTGTTGCCCTGATTGGTGGTTTCAGCTCGCGCGCGATGGCCGAGTTTTTCCCGTGGTGGGCTTTCGACAGCGTCATTGAGGAGGTCCAGCACCGTGGGACTCTGAGAGTGGGTCTCGGTCTGTTCGAGCCCTGGTCGGCCTGCAACGCAGACGGCGAGCTGATCGGCTTCGAGATCGATGTTGCGACGAAAGTGGCCGAGGACATGGGGGTTGAGGTCGAATTTGCTCGGACGAACTGGACCTACATCATCTCGGAACTGATCGCTGAGGAGTTTGACGTCATTATCAGTGGTATGGCGATCCTTCCGGAACGCAATCTCAGGGTCAATTTTACGTCACCGTACAACTCCAGCGGTGTCTACCTGGTGGCGAATACAGAGAAAACCGCAGACCTGGAAACGCTGGCAGATTTTAACAGTTCCGATGTCACGCTTGCGACCCGTCGGGGAGCATCGTCCGTGGGTTTTGTCGAGAATACTTTTCCTGATGCCATGTTACTGCTCTTTGATACCGATAACGCTGTCCTCCAGGCAGTCGTCGACGGTGACGCTCATGCTGCGGCGGCGTTCGCGACGACTCGAACAACGTGGGTTAAGGCTCACCCGGAGACCCTGAATCTGCCCTTCGAGGAGCCGTTTGCCTCGGAAGTGGGAGCGATAGCCGTGCGCAAAGGTGACCTCGATACCTTAAATTTCTTCAATACCTGGATCGCGGCCAACACGGCTAGCGGCTGGCTCGAACAGCGCAGCCAGTATTGGTTCGGGACCCGCGAGTGGGCCGACCAAGTCGCCACCGATTCTGAAACCGTTGCTGAGTGCGATGAATCCTTTGAATAGTTGGCTTCGGGTGGAGGCGTCCGGACGGCCCGCAATGTTCCGGCTGGACGCTTCCCCATGGTGACATCCCCAGTTAAATCCTCATGACCTCCACCGAGCGACTACTCATCCACATCACGCTTTAGTCTTCAAACGCATTGCTGGAGTCTGGGCCGAATGGCCCATCTCGACCGAGGGCGAAATCTTCGTCTTGCCCGACCTGGCTGCCTTCGGTCTCTCCTTCCCCTTGGTTGAATATCTCTTCACGCTTAGTGGCGTCGGCGGCCGCTGGCACCTCTTGGGCGGGAAGGGCCGCTGGCACCCCTTGAGCGGGAAGGGCCGGGGGCGGTGTTTCCGTTTGCGACGCGGAATCCGGGTGCGTTCCAAAACTCGCCGCGGGTGGAAGTTCGGCGTCGATTGAGCGGGCTTTGCGGGTTGGTGTGTTGGAGTAGTGGACTGTCCCCTTGCTGTCAACCCATTTGTAAATGGCTCCTTGCGCAAGTCCCACGTTCGGCCAGACAAGCAGCCCGAAACTGAAAATGATTATTGCAATGCCTCTCATTACACGCTGGCCTCCTGGACGGTATACTATTAGTGTGGCATAGCCCGTGGTGGGGAAGCAAATAAACAAGAGGGCTGCCGACTCGGTTGAATTGTCCTGGTGCAAAAGTTAGCTTCGGAGCGTTTTATTGTGTTGGCTGCAACGGAGGGGACCCTTTCGTAGAGATGTGTTATGCCACCGACTGATCTGCCCAGCCACAGGACGAATAACTCGCAGGAGCCTCTCTACTCTGTGTGGGCGGTTGTCCTAGCAACTTTCCTCGGCTCCCCCCTTGCCGGTGGTGTCCTGCTATCAATGAATTGCTGGAGATTGTCTCAACCCCGGGCCGTTCGAGAGATATTCCTGTGGACAGGGCTTCTGACCGTAGGCTCGTTGCTCCTCAGCGGGTTGGTATCGCAAGAGCAAGGTATGGTTGAGGCTCTGTTGGTTGGTCTCCAAGTGTTTGTCATGTATTTCCTGGCGACTCGTCTGCAAGGACGGGCTATTGCCCTGCACATCCAACACGGTGGCGCGATCGCGTCGTATTGGAGCGCGATTGCTATAGGGATTGTGTGTGGCATTGTCCTGCTCTGGGTATTGGTTGGATTAGGACTGATGCCCGCACCTGGAACCGGTATAGAGGGAGAGAGTCTACAGGGGTTCTTGTAGACAGCTTACGACGTATCGGTTCTGCCTCACCCTTATGTCTTCTGAGTGGCCATGGCACGAAAAACGTCGAAGCAAAAGACAAAACGTCCGCCCCCACGTCATCAGCTCACTTTGGATGAAGCGATTGCCCGTTTAGGACTGAGGGGAGTTGCCCAGCGGCGCATGTTTGGTGGCTTGTGCTACTACGCGAATGGGACCCCCTTTTCTTTTCTGCTCGGTGAAGATCTTGCCTTAAAACTCCCAGCCCTACAGCTTGTGGCGGCCAGTGCCAGTCGGGCCGGAGACCTTTTTCATCCCGGTGGCGGGGAGTTTGTGATGCGTGAATATCTGGCTTTAAGTGCAGCGGCATTGATGGACGAAGAAAAGGTCGACGAATTCGTACAGGCCAGCTATCGCTTTGTGAGTGGTCAGGACAGTCCGGAAGAAGAGCTTGCTCAACGTGATTTATTAGAAGGGCGGAGTGGCTTGTATCAAAAAAAGAACCGACCATCCCGCCGGAACGTGAAATCGTAGGGACAGCGCGCATACCATCGAGCAGGGCGAATGTAAATTGACAAGCATGACACAGACTGTCCTCGGCTGGAGTGCCTTTTTTGCCTCGCTCCTCGGAGCTCCGACGGAATGGCTGAAGAACGCCTTGCTTTTCCATCCCAGTTCGGTCGTAGATATAACGCCAGCAGCCTATGGACTTGCCTACGAGGACGTCCGTTTTGGCGGAGATAGTGGGCTGCTCCTGCACGGCTGGCATATCCCCGGTCCGGGAGACGTGATCTTTGTCTGGTTTCACGGTAATGGTGGAAACATTCAGAATCGATTAGAGCACGTCCGTTTGATGCACGTTCATGTTGGCGGCTCTCACATCCTGTTTGACTATCAGGGCTATGGGCTGAGTCATGGCCAGCCGTCAATTCCCGGCATCGTGGCTGACGGCCGGGCTGTTGTACAGCTCGTCCAAGAACGGGGCTGGAGCACGGGAAAGCGGCTCGTATTTTTTGGCGAATCCTTGGGCTGCGCGGTGGCTGTTGCTCTTGCGGTTGACCGCGCAACGGAAGTCCGCCCGGAAGTACGTCCGGAAGTCCGTCCGGACCGCATTATTCTGGAAGCACCGTTTTACTCACTGCAAGCCATGGGGCAAATCGTGCTGCCGCCCCTGGCCTTCTTAGTGAAAGATGATCTCAACTCAGCCCGGCTTATGGCAAAGCTCACTGTTCCACTGCTCATTATTCATGGCACCCAGGATCAAGTCGTGCCCTTTCAGCAGGGCCGTGACTTGTATGACCTGGCTCCTTCACCCAAGCAGTTTCATACAATACCGGGCGGGGGGCACGTCGGCCTGTACGAGATTGATGGGCAACGGTATTTCCAGACTATTCACGATTTCGTATCCGGCGAACGTTCTACTGGCTCGACCGAATAGACGTCAGTATGGCTCAAGCTGGGACTACGACGGAAGGACAGGGACCACGCCTTCAGCGCCCCCTCCGGGTTCTGCGTCGGCTGGCGCTGAGTCTCATCGCCCTTGTGTTGAGTGTGGTCCTGGCCAGCCTCTTGCTCGCTGGCTGGTTTCTATCCGAACACCGCTATGTTGCCTTTCTTGAGCAAGAACTGGAAAGGCTCTTCCTCGCAGAAGTGGAGCTTGGGTCAAGTACGCTCTCCTTTCGGCAGGGGGTGGGGGTCCAATTCAAGACGGTTCGTATGCAAGCGTATGACGCCGGCGATCCCTTTGTGACCGCTGAACGCATTGATCTGGTGCTTGATCTCAGAGCGCTTTTACGTGGACAACTGCTCTTTCGTCGGCTCGTTTTCTTGAAGCCGAGCGTCCGGTTCGCACAACCGGATGCCGAACCGACCGCTCCGGTTGCGCGCCTCTTCTCTCGCCGGGCGAAGCCGCCTGCCCAAAAAACTGAGACGGAAACTGAAACGGAAGCCACAGCTGATGCCGACAGATGGTTTTCGCCTCAATTGCTGGTCCAGCAGCTTGTCCTGGATGATGCCACGCTTGTCTTTCAACAAACAGAGACCGCGGCTCCGGTCGTTTTAACCCACGCCCATCTGCGCATTGTTTTAGAGCCGGGCGGCGGTATGTGGGGGCAGTTGACGACGGATTTGGGGCAGAACGGAGAGGTTGGGCAGTTGGTGCTTCGGTCTCGTGCCGCCCAGTGGGAGCCGACAGGGGATACGTCTGGGATAGAATGGCAGGGTCATATTGACCTTCAGAATATTGCCCTGCGGGAGTTGGGCGAGTGGTTCGGGGCGGATTGGCCGTCGGCGCACGTAGACTTTTCTGGAAGTTACAGCGGAAAAGCAAATGCGAGGACGAATGTCTCTGGCCTAGTGAGTGTGCGAGCGGCGCGTCTTTCACATGTCACAGTGAACAGCGGAAGAATCGGTCTGACGGACTTGCACTGGGATAATCCGGGGTATGCTTCCTCATGGTTCGTGGCGGCGCCGCTCGCTGGGCTCCTTGAAAGTCTGACTGAAAGTCCGGAATCACTCACGTTCAACGGGACGATTGAAGAGGTGGATGGCCGGATTGGGAAGAATAGCGCCCCAGTTCGTTTGACCTCGGGCCAGCTCCATGTGGAGGATGGTCACCTGCGTGCTTCAAAAATGAAGGGCTCGTACGGGCGATCCTCAGCGCTGACGGATCTGGGGGCTGACTTGCAGCCGCTCTTCTCAAAAAAGCCACCAACGCTCAAGGTCAAACTTGCCGCACGGATTAACCTCGCAGATGATTTAGACTCTCTGCTCTCGTTTATGCCAGGCGAAGAACGAGAGGCGTTCGGGCAAGCAGTGCAGCAGCCGTCAGGACAGGCTGACATTCAGCTCAGCGCGCAGATTCCCACCGGAAAGAAAGGAGATATCTCGTACTCGGGTACCGCGGAATGGCGTTCAGTCGGTGTGGTACTCCCCGAGTGGGGTCTCAGCGTGTCTGATGTGAACGGAGTCGTTCACCTCACGCCGGAAGAGGCCACACTGCGGGATATCCGTTTTCGTATCGGGACCTCTGTCGGGTTGCTTGAGGGGGCGATTGAGCAGCCCCTGTCCTCCGCGCGGCGGGGACGGATTGCCCTCTCCATTCCACAGGCCACGGTCCGGGACTTTGTTCATCTGCTCGATGCTGCTGGGGTGCAACACGGACAGCTCAGTGGCAGAGTGGACGCCCGGTTTGGTCCGGAACGGCACAGCCTGGAAACTGAGGGGAGTATGGTCCTGAGCCAGGCCCGGGTGGACGTTCTGTCGTTTTTGGAACCGCTTGATATCGCGCGCGGCCAATTCTCTTGGCGTGGGCAGCAGGGGCGATTTGTTATCGAACAAGGCAGCTGGCCCGGCGGCAGGGTGGTCGGCTCGGGTGAGATTCGGAGCTTTGAGCCCCTGGATATGCAGGTCAGCGTAGAGTGTGCTGAGCTGGATTTCGGCTCAATGTTGATCCTTGACCCCGTCCAACCGGAACAGAAAGAGCAGGAAGAGCAGGAAGAACAGAACGCAGTGCGGGTCGATGTCCGCTGCGACCGTGTGCAGTACAAGACGTTTGAGGCGACGCAGGTTCGGGCTTCCGCCTACCGGCATGATCGTCAGGTCGATTTCAGCCTGGAAGAAGCCGGCGTCTCAGCCGGCCATCTCCGGGGAAAAGGGACGTTGTGGCTTGACTCGGCTGCCCTCTCAGTCGCACCGCAGGTGAGTCAGGTCGATGCCTCAGATTTTTTTGCCGCTCTCAGCCATCCAACCGATATCATTTCGGGTACCTTAGATGCTACCGGCGACATTGAGATTGCCAATTGGGAGTACTGGGACGACCCGGAGGAGTGGGATGGTGAGTTGACGCTCTCAGTGCAGAATGGGGTCGCTCAGCAGCTCCCGGTTCTCGTTCGGCTCTGGACTGCCGTCAGCCTGCAAAGCATCTTTCGTTTTTCTTTGCCACAGTTCCCTCGTGAGGGACTTCCCTTTTCTGCTTTGAGCGGAGATATGGTCGTGGCACACGGAGAGCTCACCACCGAGAATCTGTCTCTTGTCGGAGAGGCCGTTCGCCTGGACGCCCGAGGGCGGGTCAACTTACGGCAGCAGACGGTTGATCTTACGACCGATGTTATTCCGCTGCGCGGTCTTACCAGTGTTGTTGAAAAGGTCCCGTTGGCCGGCAAACTGCTCGCCCAGAGTGCCGACCGCCTCACCACGCTGCCCTTTCAGGTCTACGGTCCGTACCACGATCCCCAAGTCAGGCTCCGGCTACTCAAAAAAGTCGTTCCTTAAAATGCAAAAGGGCGAGAAGGGCCGGGTGACTACGGCATCGACGGATCGGCCTTGTTCATAGAGGAATAGGACGATGACTGCGTGTTGAGTCAGCCGGCCGGCGTGTCTTTCTGCAGGTGGAGAAGCGCAACTAATAATGGATCACAGACCGAATACTCTTGCCGGCGTGCATGAGATCAAACGCCGTATTGATCTCATTGAGTGGCATGGTGTGCGTAATGAACTCGTCAAGGGGAATCTCACCCGTCATGGCCCTCTCTACAAACCAGGGAAGTTCTGAGCGGCCTTTCACGCCGCCGAATGCAGTGCCTCGCCAGACACGGCCCGTAACCAGCATGAAGGGGCGCGTCGCAATCTCCTGACCCGCCCCAGCCACACCAATAATCGTCGATTCCCCCCAGCCTTTGTGGCAGCATTCCAGCGCTGCCCGCATAGTATTCACATTACCGATACACTCAAACGAATAATCTACGCCACCGTCGGTCATCGCCACAATCACATCCTGGACAGGGGCGTCGTGATCCTTTGGATTAACGACATCGGTTGCCCCAAATTTCCTGGCCAGGTCGAACTTGCCGGGATTAACGTCAACGGCAATGATGCGCCCCGCCTTGGCCATTCCGGCTCCGACGATGACGGCCAGACCGATCCCGCCCAGACCGAACACAGCAACCGTACTCCCAGGCTCCACTTTTGCTGTGTTTTTGACCGCCCCAATACCGGTTGTGACTCCGCAGCCGAGCAAACAGACTTTTTCGAGCGGGGCGTCTTTTTGGATAACCGCAGTACTGATCTCGGGGAGTACGGTATATTCACTAAATGTGCTCGTTCCCATGTAATGGTAGATGGTTTTGCCGTTGTACGAAAAACGGCTGGACTCGTCAGGCATGAGTCCCCGGCCCTGTGTCCCGCGTATCGTTTGGCACAGGTTGGTCTTGCCCGATTTGATAAACGGGCAATTCGGATCTTCCGGCGTGTAGAGGGGAATAACGTGATCGCCTTCTTTCACGCTGGTGACGCCCGCACCAACTTCGACCACAATGCCGCCGCCTTCGTGACCAAGAATAGCCGGGAAAACTCCTTCCGGGTCATCTCCGGAGAGGGTAAAGGCGTCAGTATGGCACACACCGGTCGCCTTTATCCGGACTAAAACTTCGCCTTTTTGTGGGCCTTGGATTTCGACTTCTTCCAGTTCGAGTGGTTTGCCAGCTTCCCATGCGACTGCTGCGCGTGTTTTCATATTGCCTCCCGGTAGTACTCGCCCCCCGTACCACAGCCCCGAGTCACGAACAAGCGTGGCCTGTACGAGGTGTCTCAATATGGCATCGGAGGCGTGAAGAATCCCGACAACATTGCGAGGGGCGCGGCAATCTGGTAGGGGAAATGCTTGGATTCCCCATACGCCTGCGTGCGGGTATGGCGGGGAGGATGTGTCATGGCTCGGCAGTTTAATATCCCGGATTTCTATAAAAGCTCAGTCATTTCACGAGTCAAAAAACATCGTCAACTGCAAGACCCACGCAAGCAGGACCTCCTCCCCTCGGTGCTCGATTTTGGCCCGGTTCGCTTCATTCTCGCGCGCCATTTCGGATTCTGTTTTGGGGTGGAGAATGCGGTTGAGATTGCGTATCGGGCGCTTCAGGAGAATAGCGACAAGCGAATTTTTTTCCTAAGCGAAATGATCCACAACCCTGATGTGAACCAAGATCTCCAGGAGCGGGGGGTGCGCTTTATTTTCTCCTCTGCGGGCGAACACCTGATTGCCTGGGACGAACTCACCGCACAGGACATTGTTGTCGTACCGGCCTTTGGGGCGAGTGTAGAAGTCCAGGACGCATTGGCCCAACGCGGATTAGACCCGTATACCTACAACACCACATGCCCGTTTGTGGAACGAGTCTGGAAACGCAGCGCTCAGCTTGGCAGTAGCGGCTATACCGTGGTCGTGCATGGAAAAGCTTCCCATGAGGAAACCCGTGCGACCTTTTCACATAGCATTCAAAATGCGCCGACTATCGTGATACTCAATCTCGAAGAAGCGCATGTCTTGGGTGACATCATTCGCGGCGTGCGTGGGCCGGACGTTTTCTTTACGCAGTTTGGCCATACCTGCTCCCAGGGTTTCGACCCCGAGCGTGATTTGCAGCGGCTCGGCGTCGTCAACCAAACCACGATGTTGGCTTCCGAAACAAGACAGGTTGCCCGGATTTTACGTCAGGCGCTTGCCGACCGCTACGGCGAGGAAAAGCTGAGTGAGACATTTGCCGATACGTCTGACACGCTGTGTTATGCGACCAATGAGAACCAACACGCCACGTATGCGTTAATCGAGCAGGGAGCCGATCTTGGCCTTGTTGTCGGAGGATATAACTCGTCAAACACCTCGCATATTGTCGAGCTATGCCAAGCCGCCCTGCCGACGTATTTTCTTCAAGGGGCAAAGGATATCGTCTCGCAGTCCCAAATCAACCATTTTGTTTTACACCGGCAACAGGTTGAGACAACGCGGAACTGGCTCCCCGAACACCGTCCGCTGGATATCGCCCTCACCTGCGGGGCGTCCTGCCCGGACGCCATTGTGGACGAAGTCCTGCTTCGTGTGCTGTCTTTTTTTACACAGACACGAACAATGGACGAGGTCTTGCAGCCTTATCCCGACATTGAGCACGTAACGGGCTGAAGCACGCACTGCCGGGACACTATGCAACTCGAAGCGGCAGACTACGTCATTCTCATTGTTGATGATCTCGACCGCACCCTTGATTTTTATACAAAGGTTTTAGGGCTCAAACTAGGTCATCGTTCCGGAGACTACGCGCAACTGGACACCGGTGCGACCCGGATTGGATTCTATACCCGACCAGCCATGGCAGCCGTGGTCGGTTTCGCCCTGGAACCCGCTCACCAGACTGCTCCTGGTTTTGAGCTTGGCTTCAAGGTAGCAAATGTTGATGCGGCGTATGCGGAAATACTGGCTGGCGGAGCGACGCCGGTCACCGCGCCCACGACCCGCCCATGGGGCCAGCGGACGGCCTATGTGCGTGACCCGGATGGCCATTTGATTGAGCTGGCTCAGGACCCTCCGAAGTCCTGAGGCGTGCCGTGTATACACGCCAGCCAAGGGCAGGGCAACACCAGCCGCGGGACGCCTCGCGCCCCGCGGGCGGGTATTTTAGCCTTGTTTGCGTAACGCAAAGAACGACGTGAAATTCCCTCGACGGGCAAGGAGCAGGAGGGTCTCCGCGTCTTTTGCTTCTTTCACGGCTGTGGTGAAATCAGGCACCGATTTCACGGCTTGCCGGTTTACCTCTTCGATCACATCTCCGGGACGGATACCCGCAAGTTCGGCCGGGCTGCCAGGCTCAACCTCAGTGACAACGATGCCTTTTTGATCGTCCGGGAGACGGTAGCGTTGGAGATGTTCGTCTGAGATGTCGGCGACGGTCATGCCCCAGCTTGCCTCACTCTCTTCGCGACCACCTGCGCGGGCGATCTGGTCGGTTAATTCTCCAAGTGCGACGGAGATGGTTTGTTCTTTCCCTCCACGCAGAATGCGGACTTTCACCTCTTCTCCAACCGGGGTCCGCGCCACCATCGCCGGTAGATCATGTGATTTCAGAATTTGTTCGCCCTTAAAGTGGGTAATGATATCGCCCCGCTCAACGCCCGCTTTCTCTGCTGGCCCGCCCTCAGTGACCTCAGCCACCAAGGCGCCGATGGGTTCTTCCAGGTCAAAGGATTTCGCCAACTCGGCCGTGACCGTTTGAATAGCGACACCCAGCCACCCTCGGGTCACTTGGCCCGTGTCTTTGAGCTGCCTAATGATCGATTTCGCCATATCGATGGGAATGGCAAAGCCGATACCAATATTGCCGCCCCCCTGACTGAAGATGGCCGAGTTAATACCCACGACCTCGCCCTGGAGGTTCAAGAGGGGGCCGCCAGAGTTGCCAGGGTTAATAGAGGCGTCCGTCTGGATAAAGTCGTCATACGGCCCTGCGCCGATAACGCGCCCTTTGGCGCTCACGATGCCCGCCGTCACTGTTTGTTCGAGTCCGAACGGATTGCCTATGGCCAGGACCCAATCGCCAATCTGTAAACTCGACGAACTGCCGAGCGGAACGCTCTGAAGAGGCTCTTTTGACTCGATTTTGATCAGGGCCAGGTCTGTTTTATTGTCGGTCCCAATAACCTTGGCCTCAAACTCCTCCTCATCTGAGAGACGGACCGTAATTTTGTCGGCCTCCCCAACAACGTGCTCATTGGTGACAATATAGCCATCTTGGCTGATGATGAAGCCGGAGCCTAAACTGCGCTGCCGGCGCGGGGGAGGGCGATCACCAAAAAAGCGGCGGAAGAATTCTTCAAACGGGTCTTCCCCACCAAACGGATTCGGCCCCGGCAGCGGTCTCTGGCGACGCTGGGGCCGTCGGGTCGATTTCTGGGTCGTTGAGATATTGACGACCGCCGGCATGGTGGTTTTCGCGATATTGGCAAAATTCGGAAGCTGGCTCACACTTGTGACAACCGGTGGTGGTGCTGCCTCTTTTTTCTGCTCTTCCTTTTTCTTCGAGCCAAATAAATCGAGGGCGTGCAGGGGGGGGCGGTCTGCCAGCAGCAATCCTGACAGGATGAGGGCTCCGACTGTGAAGACGCCGTGTCGTACCGATCCGCTCTTACGCATGCATTCCTTCCCTTTCCGTCCAGACTCAGACATGTTCATAGGTAAAGACTTTATCTTTTCCAATCAAGGCGAAACGGGCCAGGTAAAATAGAAAATAGGTGCTGCCGGACACCGGACTGTTCGTCCATGGGAGCGTCGAGCGCTCATCAGGGCTAAACGTTTTGAAGCCCGCGCCTCAGGGGTTAGGGTTGCGCTCCTTTAGTCATCTTTTCTCGAAGCTCAACCTGTTTCACGAAAGACGGGACGACAGGAGCGAATTCCGGCGAGAGGCGATGGCGGATATCCATGGCTGCGTCAGCAGCCAGCCTGCGCAAAGGGACAGACTCCTCAACCCGGGAGAATTCGTCGAGAAAAGTAAGGACATCCTCCGTCCCCACTTCTTTGAGGGCAAACAGGGCTGTCCCCTTTGTGGGCTCGTCAAGCTTGCGTCGAAGAAACTCCATAATGGGCGTGGCACCCCGCGGGTCACCAATTTTGCCTAATGCAACCAGGACCTTTTTTTTCACCCCGGCATGAACGTCGCGCAGAAACAGTTGCTGGGCCAGGGCTGGGGTGGCATCTGTCGCACGCATATTGCCAAGGTATTCAATGGCTTTGACTTTAACCCGAATATCGACATCCGCTGTCGCGTTGAGCAGAAAGTCAATCGTCTTGGGGTTTTTCATTTCTCCGAGAGACTTCACAGCGTCCATGCGCGTTTCCGGACGGTCATTGCCCAGGCGACGGATAATCTCTTCCAGTTCCGGTCCTTTTCCTCTTTGTTGCTTGTCCTGGCGCAGCCGCATCCGGCTATTACGAGTCAGGCTGTTTCCCAACCGCATACCCTGGCCCATAAATTGTGCCTCAGACACACACGGCCGGGTCCAGTCGAAAAGGCTGAGTGCCATGAATACCATGAATGCGGTGATGCCGAGCACCACACCCCGTCCCTGCCCGCAATAGCGTTTCATCGTTCCCGCACTCATAAACTCGCCACTCATAATCGACTGAGGATGCCCCACACGTAGGCTGGATGCAAGGGCGCTAGGTCGAGAATAAAGGATCTTGCTCTTCACGCCGAAAGACCTGGACTTCTTCCGGGAAAAGGCCGCCTTCGGGAATATCCTTGAGCGGCGTTCCGTCCTTGAGCCGTCCTTCTATCACTTCGCGATACGTACAGACCAAATACCGATGGCCGTCACGAGGTTTGGTTGGCAGCCGTGCCTTTTCGACCCGGGTGTCACCTTTGGCCTCTGGTCCGAGAATCCGTATCACATAGCGTTTCTTCATGAGCCCTTTCAGCGCACGGATAACCGAGGCGCGGGACAGACCCGTCATCTCACAGATTTCGGCATAGCCGGCGGTGATCAGTGGAGTTCGCCGTAAACCGATGGAGTGCCGCCACAATGCCCGGTAGGTTTTCCACTCACGTGGGTCCATGAGCTTATTGAGCTCGTCTTCCAGCAAATAGTCGGGCAGGCGCGGGGAGGGTTGCCACGGAGGACGGCGTGTCAGGCGAATCTTAACATCAGCGCCCTCTCCCGTGGCCTGTTCGTCCGATAGAGTTGTGGACTCCTCTTTTTTCGCCATAGTCGGGCCGCTCTGTTTTTCCTGTGTATAATACTGATAAATGGCAACGGTGCAAATGGGCAGAACGCGGCTGCGATATTTCTGGAGCCGACTCCGCCCGGCATTAATATACGGGAGAACCCATGAAGATTCGGTCTATTACCATAGGACTCGATCCCGGCTTTCCACTGAAGACCGCTCGGATCAAGGCAGCCGGACGCTTTGCCAAAGAAGTAAAGCTCCTATGCGGGGAGGAGGGGTTCCAGGTGCAAACCCTCCGTTTGGCTACGCCCCCATTTCCTCAGTATCTGGCCGGACACTCCGCGGCGACGGTGCTTCGCTTTGCTCAAGAATTGGAAGCCTGCTGTCTCGCCAATGGGTTGGATTATTGCGCGCTCGGACCAGTAGACCTGAGCAGGCCCGCTGAGCAGCAGTTTGGTGACCTGTTGCCAGAGCTGATCGCTGAGACTGAAAGCGTGTTCGTCAGTGCGCGTCTCGGCAACGGCGCCCAGGTGCCAACTCGGCCGGTGACCCACGCGGTTGCCGGCATTATGAAGACGATCGCGGACACAACGCCGGATGGATTTGGCAACCTCCGGTTTGCCGCGGGGATACATATTCGGCCGCACACGCCTTTTTTTCCAGCGGCATTCCACACTGGAACGCCGACAGTCGCCCTTGCTCTTGAAGCAGCCGATGCGGTGGCATCCGTTGCTCAGTCCGATTGCAGTCCAGCCGAGTCTGTCGCCCGGATACGCCGGGCATTTGAACAACAGCTTGGTCCTCTTGAGCAGCGTATGAAACGCCTCGGACGACAGCCCTTTCGATTTGCCGGCTTTGATCTTTCGCCAGCGCCTGGGCCTGGGCCTGATGGCAGTATTGCCCAGGCGATTGAGAAAATCAGTGCTGTTCCCTTTGGCAGTCCGGGCACGCTTGCCGCCGCCGCTTTGGTCACCTCAGCACTCAAAGAGACGGCCCTCGATCACTGTGGCTATTGTGGACTCATGTTGCCGGTGCTCGAAGACGCTGGCCTTGCTGAACGCAATAATCAAGGAAAAATCCGACTGTCCCAACTACTGACATATTCCGCGGTGTGCGGCACGGGGCTGGACACCATACCGCTCGCGGGCAATGTCTCACAGCAGCAGCTTATGGGGCTCGTCGCAGATGTCGGGGCTTTAGGCTGGAAATTGCAGAAACCGCTCTCCATTCGTCTCCTGCCAATCCCAGGGAAGCAGGTCGGTGAGATGACCACGTTCGATTTCCCCTATTTCGTGAATACGAAGGTCATGGCGGTGGACTAGGGCAACCCGAGGAATCTGTGGAAGATAATATCATGCTGCAAGAACAGGGACGGCAAAAGGGGCGGGCGACCTGGTTCCGACAGCTGCTCGCGTGGTCAGCCGTCGTCGGGTATTGCGGGCTCATCTACTATCTTTCCGATCAACCCCATCTGCGACAGGTGGTCCCTTCCTCTGATAAGTTGGTCCATGTGGCAGCGTATGTGGTGTTGGGTTGGCTCTGGACAGTGGCGCTCAGAGCAACGTGTTCGGGCTGTACGTCCCTGGTAGTTTTGCTTTCAGCCCTCATCTTTACCCTTGTCTATGGGCTCGGTGATGAATGGCATCAGAGCGTCGTGCCGGGACGTTTGTCCAGCGCCGCCGACGTAGTCGCGGATGTGATAGGCGGAGGGCTCGGCGCGGGAGGTTTCTTCTTATGGGCGAGGAGAGGGGCAGACGCCTGACCCGTCCCGCCGCCTTATTGCTGCCAGGGGAGGGGCATGTGTTCATTGTCCGCGGTGCAGACCCTGACCGGTGCCTGGCTGAGAGCGGCAACCATGAACAGGTCTTCTGTTCCAGTATTGACTATCTGGTGGATAGCATCGCGCGGCACCTGGAGGGTTGAGTTCGGACCGAAATCGGTATCTTCTCCCTCGACCGTCAGGCGTCCCGAGCCACGCAACACCACGATGGCTTCTTCACAATCATGACGGTGGACGGGCGTCCCGCTGCCGGGTGTGATGGTTTGCATCCACATTTCCAAGGTTTTCATCCCATGTTCCGGCCCGGCCAGGGTCTGGTGTTCCAAGCCAGGGATGGAAAATTTCTCTATCGCCTGGTTCTGTACGACTGGCATATGTCATTCCTCCTCCAATAAGGGGTTGATACACCAATACCATAGAAGCCAAGCGTATTCGAGTCGGTCCGCTGGTGACCGTGCCGTGCTTGAGCAGGTCGGCAGAGGAGATGCTAGCGAATGAACAAGCTCGACGTTATACGTTGAGTGTGTCACAATGCCGACAATCGAATACATACATCCGGTGGTGGATAGAGGGAGGTGTCAGTGAAGGGGCACGCCCGACAATTTATGGCGGCAAACGATGTGGTTGTCTCCCCTCAGACGACCTTGGCCGAGGCTACGCGTCAACTCGCTCGGTTGGACATTACGGGTCTGCCAGTCACCGATGCGCACGGACGTGTTGTTGGCATCATCACCGAAAGCGACATGCTCAATTCATTTCTTGCCCAGCGCTCCAACGACGTGACTGTGGAAACACTGATGACGGAACATGTGATAACCGTCGACGAATTCACCCCCGCAGATCAGGTCCTCACAATCTTACGAGAAGAGAAAATCCATCACCTGCCTGTGGTTCGCCAAGGCATTGTCGTTGGTTTGATCACCCCGCAGAGTGTACTCCACTACATTGTCGCGCATGAGTTCCCCTCGCCCCTAGACGTAGCATAGTTGATTTTTATCGCAGTGATGGATTTCCTTCCGACAGACCCGGTCAAAATCTGGACATTCATCATCGTTGGTCTCTCGTTTGCGCTCTATATCGGTATCGCCTGGCGCGCCAAGGCCGAGTCAACGAGCGACTTTTATGTTGCCGGCTCACGGGTCGGTGCTCTTGCTAACGGCATGGCGACCGCCGCGGGTTGGATGAGTGCCGCCTCGTTTATCTCGATGGCGGGCATGATGTCCTTCCTGGGGCGTGACGGGGCGATGTATCTGATGGGCTGGACGGGCGGGTATGTGCTCTTGGCCCTGTTGCTCGCTCCGTATTTGCGGAAGTTCGGTAAGTATACCGTGCCGGACTTCGTGGGCGAACGTTATTATTCGCAGACCGCTCGGGTCGTTGCTCTCACCTGCGCCATCTTTGTCTCGTTTACATACGTGGCTGGTCAGATGCGGGGCGTTGGGGTCGTGTTTGCCCGTTTTTTGGAAGTCCCGGTTGAATTGGGCGTGATCATCGGCATGGCCATCGTCTTTATCTACGCCGTGACCGGTGGCCAAAAAGGCATCACCTATACGCAGGTCGCCCAATACTGTGTGCTGATCTTTGCCTATATGCTGCCAACTTTTTTTATTTCTCTGTTGATGACCGATACGCTGCTGCCCCAAATTGGCTTCGGCGCGGAACTGACAACGGAGCCGGGAATTTCTCTGCTGGATAAGCTTGACGGCTTAAGTCAGGAACTTGGTTTTGCGGCCTATACCGGTCGGGGGAGTAAAACGATTATCGATGTCTTTTTTATTACCCTCTCCCTGATGGTCGGGACTGCCGGTCTGCCGCATGTCATCACCCGCTTTTTTACTGTTCCGAGAGTGAAAGATGCGCGGCTCTCAGCCGGCTACGCCCTGTTGTTTATTGTCATCCTGTACGCGACCGCCCCTGCGGTTGCCGCGTTTGCCCGCACCAATCTCTTAACCACCGTCCACAACGCAGAATACGCCCGTGTGCCTGACTGGTTCTCAAAATGGGAAGAAACCGGCCTGATTCGTTTTTCCGATAAGAACCGGGATGGCCGGATTCAGTATTATGACGATCAAAATCCGGCCTTTGCCGAGCGCGCCACAGCGCAAGGCTGGCAGGGAAACGAGTTATACATCGACCGCGATATTATCGTGCTCGCCAATCCTGAAATTGCCCAACTGCCGGCTTGGATCATCGCCTTAGTTGCGGCTGGAGGTCTGGCGGCCGCCCTGTCTACTGCCGCCGGCTTGCTGCTTGTCCTGTCGATGTCGGTCTCACACGATCTGATGAAAAATGTGCTGTGCCCGGACATCACCGAGCAGCAAGAGCTCCGCTATGCACGTCTGGCCGCGGCTGGAGCGGTGATCATCGCCGGCTATTTCGGCATTCATCCGCCGGGGTTTGTCGCCCAAGTGGTGGCTTTTGCTTTCGGCCTGGCCGCTTCGAGCTTCTTTCCGGTTATTGTCCTGGGGATTTTCTCTAAACGTATGAACCGAGCCGGGGCGATTGCCGGGATGATCTGCGGCATGAGTTTTACCACCGCCTATATTGTCTATTTCAAGTTTATCAGCCCTGAAGCCAATACGGCCGAGTACTGGCTATGGGGCATCTCGCCCGAAGGCATTGGCGGGGTTGGTATGTTGCTCAACTTTGGCGTTGCGCTTGTACTGTCCTCGTTCACCAGCCCGCCACCAACTGCGGTCCAAGACATGGTTGAGGAAATCCGTATCCCGCGCCATTAGCGGTTCATGGTGATTTTATTGAGGTGAAAATAGGACAGAACGAAGGGCTTATCTCTTATATGCTTACCTTCTTAATCAATCCTATGAGTGCGAAGATGCCAACGACATTAGGGTTTTTTCCTTAATATCCGATGTCTTAGACACTGGCTTATTCTCCTACTGGAGGCGTTTGGTTATCTCCTGAAAATTCCTCACTGCTTTACACCATACTTTGTCTTGAGCGACTGCACCAAGAAACTCGCGTCATATGTCATTCCTCTGGACCTGCGGCCTTTGATGAGAACAGACAATGGTATTTGTGACAGTTGGCGAGGCCCCCTCGATGTAGTCTTCTGACTCGGTGATGATGAAATACGCGAATCCATGCGCTAAGGCGAGTTCGGCGGAGCGGAGCAGTACAAAATCTGTGACTCGCTCGCGGCTCGTATATTCATTGCCCTTAAACGTCACTCGGAATGTCTGAGGATCAAGTTGGACCTCGGAGAATCCTCCGATAAACCCTTGCTGTATCTCACTAGGAAGAAAGGTCCCGACTAGAAACGAACCAACTCCAGAGGATCCTCCTGCCTGCTTCTGATAGCTGGTGGAACACCCAACAAAGAGGACCAAACAGAGCGCATAGAGATACAAATTCTTTTGAAACGTTATGGTTGGTTGCCTTCCTGTCCATTCAAGACGATTCATATGACGAATATCAGTCTATGGATTTCTTTGGAGACCTACAAGCGTTTGGGAAATGAAGGATTGGCAAGTCGAAAGAAATGTGGGCAGGGGCGGAATCGAACCGTCGACACGAGGATTTTCAGTCCTCTGCTCTACCGACTGAGCTACCTGCCCACATAATGGGGCATCCTCTTAGCAGTTAATCCGGTTTCTTGGCAAGCCCGGTTGCGGGTGCGCACGGGGTGAGGCGCGAACCGTTGACGCTGATGAGTCGGTGATGATAGCGCGTGGGGGGGGGAGGCAGACGATTTGACCACTGGCGGGCGGTGATCAACGTCCAGTGAGAGTGACGTTGGGCGGGGAGGGACGCAGCAATGTCGGGGAGACGAGACGCAGGACACAACACGCCACTGATATCCGTGATCCTGCCGACTTTTGATCGAGTGGATTTATTGCCGCGGAGCATCGCATCGGTGCTGGCCCAGACGTTCACGGACTGGGAGCTGATCGTTATCGACGATGGCAGCACCGATAATACGGCCGACGTTGTCGCGGCGTGGCAGCAACGGTCCGACCGGATTCGCTATGTCCGACAGACAAATCAGGGGGTTGGGGCCGCGCGCAACCGTGGCGTTGCGGAAGCCCGTGGAGAGTACATCGCCTGTCTCGATAGTGATGACGAATATCTTCCCACCCATTTGGAGACGCGGCTTGAACTGTTACGGCGGCATGACCTTGATTTGATACAAGGCGGCGTCCAGGTTGACGGCAAGCAGTGGGTCGTCGACTTCTTTAATCCGACGCAGCTCATCCGCATAGCCGAGTGTGTCATCGGCGGGACGCTGTTCGGGAAGCGTACGGTCTTTATCGAGCTGGGCGGATTTTGTGACCTGAACTATGGAGAAGATCTTGACCTCTGGAAGCGGGCCCAAAAAGAGTTTAAGGCCGAGACCTTTGGCGAACCAGCGACCTATATCCTGCACGAAACACCCAATAGTCTGCGCATGGTCCGGTTCGAGGAGTGGGCTGCCCGGCAATCTGAATAGCCCGCTGACACGGTTGCTGCGTGGCCCTGGGCGTGCTGGTTATGGCTGGATAGCCTCTGCGGCTGAGATGCGGTCTCTCAGGCAATACACCCCCAGATAAAACAGGGGCGTGTCGAGCAGGGCAAAGACGAGCTTGAAGGCATACGAGGACAGCGCCAGCGGAATGAGTTTGTCTATCGAATCAACGGCTGAACCGAGCGCGCCGGAAGCATATAGAATTGACGAGATGAGAAATGTATCCACGATTTGGCTGAGCATAGTCGAGCCATTATTGCGCAGCCACAAATGGCGTCCCTTGGTGAGTTGTCGCCAGAAATGGAAGAGCTGTACATCAACGGACTGCGCGACGAGATAGGCAATCATAGAGGCGATGACGCCCGGCTTCATAAAGGCGTACACCGTGTCAAACGTTGCTGCCGCCCCTGATACGCCTGAGGCATCCGGCAATACATGGCCACACCACATCAGGAAAAGCATGAAAAAATTCATACAAAACCCCACCCAGACGATGGACTGCGCCCGCCGCCGGCCGTAGAGTTCGCTGATCAGGTCGGTGGCCAAAAAGGTAAATGGATACGCCAGCAGCCCCGCCGGAATCACAAACCAGCCAAGATCAACAAACTTCGTAATACCGACAACATTACCCAAGGTGAGCGAGGTCAGAAAAATCCCAACCAGAAAAGAATAGAAGACCTCGCGGGCATGCGGCGACCAGGCCCGCCCCGTAGTCGCGTGGGCCGTCGTGTGGACGTTGTGCGGCATCGGATGTCCGTTACGCCCTGGCCGGCTGCTGCTCTGCTACTCGTTGCTCGGCAAAATCAATGACCTGAGCTTCCAGACAGGCATGGTTGAGTTGATCAATTTCCTGCACGCCGGTTGGGCTGGTGACGTTGACCTCGGTCAGGTAGTCGCCAATGATGTCGAGCCCGACAAAATACAGCCCGTCTCTTTGGAGAAGCGGGGCGACTGTCCGACAGATTTCTTTATCCCGGTCTGTGATATCTGCCTTGACACAGGTTCCGCCAACATGGATATTGCCCCGATTTTCATCGGCCCGAGGAACCCGCAAGGTACAGCCAATGGGTTCGCCGTTCAGGGCGATGAGACGCTTATCCCCCTGGCGGACTTCCGGAATATACTGCTGGGCAATGATGGCCGTACGCCCTTCCTGGGTCATGGTTTCGAGGATGGAGTTCAGATTCCGATCATCCTTGCGGACATAAAAAATGCCTGCCCCGCCATGTCCGTCTATGGGTTTGATAATCATCTCTCCGCCCAACTCATCAAGAAAGGCTTTGAGCCGCTCGGCGTCGTGGGTGATCAAGGTGGCGGGGATGACGCTGGGAAAATTGAGGGCGTACAGTTTTTCATTTGCCGCGCGCAGGCCGGCCGGGCGGTTGAGGACAAGCGCGCCTTCATTCCGGGCCAAGTCGAGCAGTTGGGTCGCGTGCAGATAGGCAATATCAAAGGGAGGATCTTTGCGCATGAAAATCGCGTCAAAATCACCCAATGGGCCAGTGTGTTCTTGGCCAAATGTAAAATGGTTATTCGACTCTCGGCGCAGCTCAATCCGGCGTGCCCGGCCCATGGCCCGCGCGCGTTCAATAAACAAGTCAGACATTTCCAGATACCAGACTTCATGGCCACGTGTCTGTGCTTCAAGCATAAAAACAAAGGTCGTGTCTTTGTCGATTAAGACGTGTTGAATCGGGTCCATAATAAAGGCGAAACGTAATCGACTCATGCTGCCTCCTCTTAGACTGCGCGTATTCGCGCGCTCACCGTACCCAAGACCGGAGAGGGATCAGAGAGGGAACGGAGAAGGATTTTTTCTGCCCGCGGCATGCTAGGGAGTCGTACCGTTTAAGGCAAGGGGGGAAATTGGATATCACGCCACAGGAACTGGCTCAGGGCGACAGCAGTCATACTCGCCGTCTCCGCCCGGAGGACCGAAGCGCCTAAACTGACCGACACACAGCCGACCGCCTTGGCCTGCTCAATTTCTTCGGGAGCAAAGCCGCCTTCCGGACCAACAAGAATATGGAGGGCATCGAATTGAGAGGCGTTTCGGGCAAAGAGCCTGAGGTGCAGGGCGCGCTCTTGTTCCGAGAAAACAATCTTGCCTGCATGAGGAGGGATGGAGTGCAATAGATTGGGAAAGGACTGCGGAGAACGAATCTCCGGTGGCAGGTTGCCCGACTGTTTTGCCGCGGCACGAGCGATGTGCTGCCACCGGGCGACTCGTTCAGCCTGTTTGCCGGCGGGAGTACGGGCAACCGTACGGGCCGAGACAAATGGCGCAATGGTGTGAACGCCAAGCTCGGTGGCTTTTTCAATCACCAAGTCCATTTTGCGTCCCTTGAGCAGGCTCTGAGCAAGTGTCAGGTGAAAGGCGGGCGTTGCGGGTGGGGCGTGGTGCGTAAGTGCGACCTCAGCATATTCCGGTCCGATATGGAGAATCTCACCCTGATACGTGGCTCCTCGTTCATCGTACAGGCTGACTCGCGCGCCGGTATCGAGCCGCAGGACGTGCCGCAGGTGATGAAATTCAGTCCCGCTGAGCTGAGCCCGGTCTTGGATGATGGCCTGGGATGAGATGAAGAAGCGTCGCATATGTCGGGCTTAGTTCCGACGTAAGACCAGCGTTGTCCAGTCTTCTTTGGGTCGGTGTTCTAGCAGAGTCCAGTGCGGCGTACTGAAGGCCTCAAGTACGACCTCGGCCTGGTCGCTCTGGATACCGGATAGGATTGCATGTCCTGCGCGTGTGAGTGCCTGAGTGATTGCAGGACAGAGTGCAATCAGCGTTGAGGCAAAGAGATTGGCCACGACCAATTGAAAAGGCGCTGGGAGTTCGTTGAGGCGAGCAGCGCTGATATGTAAGGCGGTCGCTACACCGTTTACCGCCGCGTTCTTCTTCGCTTCTTCGAGCGCGGCAGGATCAATATCTGTCGCCCAAATTGAAGGAGTCCCCAGCTTGGCTAATGCAATGGCCAGGATACCAGACCCGGTACCCAGGTCCAGGGCACGCTCTGGAGGACCATTGGTGGCGCACAGCGCCTCGATCGCTTCCAGACAGGTTTGTGTGGTCGCGTGATGACCGGTGCCGAACGCCATGCTGGGATTAATCTCAATAATATGCCGCTCCGATTGCTCCGACCGTACCTCCCAGGGTGGCAGGATAAGCAACTGGTGTCCAACGGGGAGGGGCGGAAAGTGAGTTTTCCATTGCTCCTGCCAGGCATCGCTGCTGATGACCTGACACTCAGGAACACTGGCAACCAGGGCGGGATACTCAGCGGCGATACTCCGGAGATATTTCATGAGACTTGCCCGCATCGCCGCGGCGTCCTGGTCTGCGGAAAAAAAGCCTTGAACAATCGTCTGTGCCGGCGGTGGCGTGTCTGGTTTCCACTCTCCCTCAGCAATGCCGATTGAGCCGAGTTCGACCAGAAAATGGGAGACGACCTCAACCGCCTCAGTGGGGACGGACACCGCAACACGCAGCCATCGTTCTGCGGCCATAACTCATGCACTCAAATGAGTAAACGTGCCAACATCTGCCTGGCTAGTGGCGGGCGCGTTTACTCATTTTGGCCAACAATAACCAGGGTCTGCTCGGTTGGATTGAGATAGGTATTGGCAACGCGTTGCAGGTCTGTATCCGTCACTTGTCTGATATGGTCCAAATATGCCCGCCCATGAGTATGACCGAGACCATACAGTTCATTGAAAGCCAATTCTTCAGATTGGGCGGCATTTGATTGCAATGATATCTCATAGCTGCCGGTCATATATTTCTTGGCCCGCTCAAGCTCATCAGAGGTTACTTTCTCTTGGCGTATGCGTTCGAGCTCCGCTTGTGTTGCGCCTATCGCTTCGTCTACGCGGCTTGGGTCAGTGCCCAAGTACACACCGAACACACCGGGGGCGAGGCCTTCAACATTGAACGCGGTCACAGAATAGGCCAGGGCGCGCTGTTCACGCACCTCATAGAACAGCCGTCCCCCTTGGCGAGACAGGATGGTATCCAAGACTTTCAGCGCATACCGGTCTGGATTATCAAGGGTGACGCCTTGAAAGCCCAATACCACATGGGCTTGTTGTTTCTCCGCACTTTTGACTACGGTCCGAACACCGCTCGGGCGGGGCTCTGGCGCCGGAGCGGTGGGCGGCGTGACTGCGGGCAAGGTGGACAATCCAGCACTCAGGCGGTCAATCAGTTGCGTCGTCTCAACGTCGCCAACAACACTCAGAACCAGGCGTTCAGGGTCGAGTAGCGTTTTGTAGTACGTGGCAACCTGCTCTTGCGTCATGGTGCTGATGCTGGCCACACTGCCGAGGGTCAGCAGGCGATAGGGATGCGTCTGGTACAAGGTCTGGTAAAACAAATCAAAAGCAATCTGAGCGAGGTCATCTTCACGGTTCTTGAGCGCCAGCAAAATCTCGCGCCGCCGTTTTTCCACCTCATCGGCTGGAAAAGTGGGGTGGAGTAAGGTCTCAAGGAAAATATCTATGCCTTCATTTGCGTGGGTCGTGAGAAACGAGCCCGATAAGCCCAAACTATTACGTCCGGAAAATCCGTTTAACCCACCCGCAAGCGACTCAACCGCTTCCGCCAGGCTGAAGCGTGAGAACTGCTGGCTGCCACGAGTGAGCATGCCGGCAACAAAATTGCTGATGCCGGCGGTGTGTTCGTTTTCGAACAACAGGCCGCCGAGCGTTACGGCTTGGACCGCTATGACCGGGACATCGTGGTGTTCCTTCACCAGCAGACGAACGCCATTATCGAGGCGGGTGGCTGTCACCGCGCTGCCGTTCGTGGCCGGTGTCTGCGCTGGTGCGCTGGTCTTGCTGACCGGCTGGTCGAACCGCTGGCACAATTGTGTGATGTCCTCGGCGGTCGGGATGCTGGCTTCCTGCGTCTTTCCCAGGATGACGACATTTAACCTTGCGGGAGAGAGATAGTGGCGCGCGACGCGCTGAATGTCCTGGGGCGTAACAGCAGCCAGACCCTTGAGATAGCGTTGCTCGTAGTCGGGGTCGGAGAAGACGGTGAGAAAATACCCCAGTTGGCGGGCTTGGCCTTGGACAGTTTCCCGCCGATAGACAAAATCACTCGCTAAATTCGTTCGGGCCCGGTCGAGTTCTGCCTGGGTCACACGCGTATGCTTGTACTGAAAGAGCAGGGCCAGACTCTGTTCAAGTGCTTGCTGAATCTTTTCTTGTTCCAGTGCCGCCGCCACGATGAATAAACCCGAGTCGGCTGGCGTGTAGGCACTGGCTGTGATCCAGTTGACCAATTCCTGTTCTGCTTGGAGCTTTTGGATCAGTACCGAGCTTTCTCCGCCACCCACGACAAAGCTGAGGAGATCGAGTGCAAAAATATCCTCATGTTCAGCTGGCGGGAGAGGGAATGCCATATAGAGGTATACTTCCTCCACGTTCATATCCACGACGGAGAGGCGCAGCTCGGTCTGGGCCGGTTCGGACGGACGGGGACGGACGGGGAGTTGGGCCAAGGGTTTGTGGTCAAACAGCCGCAGCACTTCTTGTCGGGCTTTTTCCCGGTCAAGGTCCCCAACGATTACCACCGTCATATTATTGGGGTGGTACCAGCGTTGGTAGAAATGCACGACGCGCTCACGGTTCAGCGCCTCAATGGTTGCGCGATAGCCAATAACCGGGCGGCCGTACGGGTGGTGCTTATAGACAACTTCAAACAGTTCGGTTGCTGCTCGGGTGGTGGGTGAATCCTCGCCGCGCTTCCATTCTTCCATCACGACTTGGAGTTCTTTGTCCAGTTCGTGGGGATCAAAAGTCGAGTTCTGGATGGCATCGGTCAGAATATCGAGCCCGTCTGAAAAATGCCGAGAGGCAAGGACGATGTGGTAGACGGTGTGATCCGCGGTGGTAAACGCATTAATGCTGCCGCCGGAGGATTCGATCTCAGTGGCAATAGCGCCGACCGGACGACTCGGGGTGCCCTTAAAGAGCATGTGCTCGTGGACATGGGCGGCACCGGCGACATCCGGGGTCTCATCCGCACTGCCGGCCTTGACCCATACCTGGATGGCAACGACGGGCGCAAAATGGTCTTCTTGAATGGCTACGCGAAGACCGTTTTCGAGAGTAAAAAGAAGACGGTCTGGATTCTGTTTTGGGTCGGTTGTGTGGTTGGACGGTACGTTCGACATGGCCCTCCTGTGTTTCACACCCCCGGCAGGGAGTCAATGTTTATTGGAGCTGTAAGTGAGAAAAACAAAACGGGCAAGGAGTCTTGCCCGCAAGGAGCATGCAAGGAGGGGGACTTGAACC
Source organism: Binatia bacterium (assembly GCA_963664395.2). Classification (GTDB taxonomy): domain Bacteria; phylum Desulfobacterota; class Binatia; order Bin18; family Bin18; genus Bin18. The sequence goes on from OY761159.2 coordinate 4,245,420, forward strand.
CCCATGGGTGTTACCCCACTAGTCCCTCAAACTAGCGCGTCTACCAGTTCCGCCATCCTCGCGAAAACACGCCGCTCTCACCATACAGAGATGATTGCGGACAGATATGATACCGCGCTCTTCCTGGCCGGTCTAGGGGGGCACGGGGGGTGTCCCTGTCCTGGAAACCTCAGCCCGCGGGCAGCGGCGGCAGAGCCGGGGGAACCGACTGCTCTGATTTATTCTGCAGCCAGCGCCGGAATACTCCTTTTGCAATTCGTCCCATGACTGCCGGTGTAAAGAAGCTGGAGGGGGGCTTGAGCATCTGAAGGACTTCACCCACGTGACGACGGAGGGTCATGTCTTCGATAGCCGCCATGAAGAGGGCATTCATATAGGGGCCAACAATCCGTGCGCCCCTTGGACGGTCGCCTTCGGTTTCCGGCAAACTAAAGTCGGCTCCGGTGGCGAGACCCCAGGGGTCGGCCTGTACCCGGGCCTGGGCTTTGAAGAAATGCCGAGACAGTTCCGGATGCGTCGGACCATATTTTTTGAGGCACTCGTCCAGCGTGCCGGCCGAGAGTGTTCCGGTTGTCATGCCTTGTCCATACACGGGATTAAACGCACACGTGGAGTCTCCTACTGCAATAAAGCCGTCCACGCGTGCCGTCCACTTCTCATAGCGGCGAAATCGATTCGCCATTTTTCGGTAGGCATAGACTGAAGAAATGGGCTTGGCCACACGTACCGCGTCGGCCAAGACCGGAGAACGCAGTTGCGACAGCGCTGCCGTAAATTCATCCTCGTCCTTGGGTGGATAGTGTTTGGAGACTCCGGCCAAGGTCACAATCCAGCGGTTGTGTTCGACCGGGAAGAGCACGCCGGCCAGGGGCTGCTCCGGCAATTTGAGGTCAAGCCAGATGCCCTTCCACCACCACTCCTTGGGCAGTTGATCTGGAGCCTGATACCAGCGCGAACTATACCCGGTATGGGCATTCACAATGGTTTCGTGTGGAGGCGTAATGCCGAGTTCTTGGAGCCAGTCCGGCGCTTTTGATGCCCGTCCACTGGCGTCAACTACCAGGTCGGCCTGAATCGAGGTGGGTTCACCTGCGGCGCGTGGTACGACATATACCGTATCAATGTGTGGCCGGCCGGTGGCGGTCATGCCCAGGCCGGTCACACTGGTTTGCTCGCGTAAATCAACATTGGGCAGCTTATGGAACAACTCGCGGACAGTTGCTTCAATCAGATTACGACTGGCGAACAGCGTAATCATGCCGGTGGGGTGACATCGTTCCCAGCCCCAGCTCCGGAGTGTTGCAAAGTCGCTGCCAAAGTCTATCTCATGCGCCCCACGCTCAAGCATCAGTGCGTCAAAGCCGGGGAAGAGGCGGTTGAGCTCTTGTCGGCCGCGTACCAGCAAGGCATGGACGTGGCGGCTCTGCGGAACCCCTGCGCGTTCAAACGCGCCGTCAGGACAGGTATCCCGGTCCAGGACGGTTACTGTGTCGAAATGAGCGCTGAGTACACGCGCGGTGCATAAGCCGGCCATGCTTCCACCAATGACAACAGCGTGACTGTGGGACATGAGTCGCTCCTCTTTGTCTGCTTCTTGATAGACCGTACCGCAGTCAAGGTCTCTTTGCTTTTACCCAACCTCAGTCAAGAGGTCCAAACGAAACAGGAGTCTTGTAGCGATGGTACGCAGGACGCGGGTATCAACGACCGTGCGCAACGTATGCTACACGCGTGTCCAACCCAGAACCATAAGGACTAGCTGCTCGGCGTTGCCGTGGCTGATTCGGCCTGAGGTTCTCTGCCTTGAGATGCCGCCGACGCTGGAGATTCCGGCGGTGCTTCCGCCCCGGGCTCTGCCACAGGGCTGTCCGCTACTGCTTCAGTCCCAGTCAGCGGAGGGGCAGCGGATTGGGCATCTGGGGCTTGGCCTTCTTGGGTGTCAGCCGGGGGAATCCCGTCTGTTGCCTCGTCCTCTTGGGGGACGGCTGGGGCAGGAACATCGTCGAACAAACTTTGCGATGTTTGCCGTGCGAGTCCATAGGTCATGACAAGCGACGTCAACATAAAGAGGATGGCGATACCGGTTGTCAGCTTTGTCAGAAAATTGCCTGCCCCGGAACTGCCAAAGACGGTTTCACTTGAGCCACCGCCAAACACGGCCCCCATGTCAGCCCCTTTGCCGGTTTGTAAAAGTACGACCGCAATCAGAAAAATACAGGCGAAAACATGAAGACCGATGAGGGCTGTGTACATCATGGGAACGAATCCTACTCAAAATGAACGATACGAACAAATGAATCAGCTTGTAAGCTGGCCCCACCGACTAACGCTCCATCGATGTCGGGCTGGGCCAGAAGTCCATCGACAGTACCAGGCTTGACACTACCGCCATACACAATACGGACAGCAGCGGCACTCGACTGATCGGCGAGCTCGGCGAGCGTGTTCCGAATGGTAGCATGAACTTCCTGCGCCTGTTCCGGTGAGGCTGTCTTCCCGGTGCCAATGGCCCAGATTGGTTCATAGGCAAGGACGAGGGCCGCAATGGCTTGGGCGGTCTGACCTGCGAGACCGGCACGAATCTGACGTGAGATAACAGCAAGCATATCGCCGCGTTCGCGCTCGGCTAAGGTTTCTCCCACACACACGATGGGCGTCAGGCCGTCACGCTGGGCGGCTTTGACTTTTTGAGCGACCTGTTCATCGGTTTCTCCATAATACTGTCGGCGTTCCGAATGCCCAATGATAACGTACTGACAGCCAACCGCCTTCAGCATAGGTCCGGACACTTCGCCGGTGAACGCGCCGTGCGTCTCCGCGTGGAGATTCTGGGCTGAGAGACGGATCGGGCTACCGCGCAGCGTTCGGGCCGCGGTTTCCAAAGCGGTGAAGGGTGGAGCGACCACGACTTCTCGATCCGAAAGCGTAGCTGGAATCTGCGCCACCAGAGCCGAGAGCAGCTTGGCTGTCTCAGCCGGTGTGTTATGCATTTTCCAGTTGCCGGCAATAAGGGGCAGCCGCGTGGACATGGGTTCTCCGAGGTATGGTGGTTATTTGCCGAGTTGATTTCCAATGAACAGAGTCATGTCGCGCATACGATTGGAGAATCCCCATTCATTGTCATACCAGGCGAGGACTTTCACAAAATTATTGTCCATAACCTTGGTGAGGGCAGCGTCAAAAATCGACGAATGTGGATTCCCGTTGAAATCGACTGAGACCAGTTCTTCCTCGCAATATTGCAACACGCCCTTGAGCCGACCTTCGGCTGCGGTGCGCATGGCATTGTTGACCTCCTCTGCCGAGACGGTTTTGCCGAGTTCAGCGACCAGGTCAACGACCGAGACATTCGCGGTTGGGACACGCACGGCCATGCCGTCGAGTTTCCCCTTGAGTTCCGGGAGTACTTCACCCACGGCGCGGGCAGCCCCGGTCGAGGTCGGAATCATCGACAGTGCGGCGGCTCTTGCTCTGCGGATGTCTGAGTGAGGCAGATCAAGGATGCGCTGATCGTTGGTATAGGCGTGGACAGTCGTCATCAGCCCCCGCGTGATACCAAAAGATTCGTGCAGGACTTTGGCTACGGGAGCCAGGCAATTTGTCGTACACGACGCATTCGAGATGATGTGATGCGACGCTGGATCATAGCTCGTATGGTTGACGCCGTAGCATACGGTGATGTCCGGACCTTTGGCTGGAGCGGAAATAATTACCTTTTTGGCCCCGGCTGACAGATGTAATGCGGATTTTTCACGGGCGGTGAACAGGCCGGTCGATTCAAGGGCAACATCGATGCCAAGCTCTTTCCAGGGCAGCTTGCCTGGATCACGCTCCTGGATGATCTGAATCTTTTTACCATTGACGACCAAGGCGTTGTCTTCGGCAACGATAGCGGCGTCAAGTTGACCATGAATAGAGTCGTACCGCAGCAGATGTGCCAGAGTTTTGGCGTCTGTGATGTCATTGATGGCAACAAATTCAAGTTCAGGTTCGTTGAGACTGGCACGGAAAACGTTGCGTCCAATACGGCCAAATCCATTGATTCCTACACGTATCGCCATAGTCTCCCCTTTTTCACGGTAGTAACTTCGCTAAGCTTTTTTCATACTTTCATGTCCGGTGAAAGCCCGTCAAGTAAAAATGGTTGACCAAGTAAAAACGATTGACTCGATTCTCTGCGTGTATTAGTGCTACCAAGAGGTGGTCGTGATGTGAGGCTCTCGCGACTGGGGCCGAAACAACCAATGTATGCCAACTGGTGTTCGTGGAGGGCGGGGAGTGGATTATGGATGGTTTTCTTGGGCGTTTTGCGATTCAAGCCGACATTCCGCTTCGGCAGTCCCACAGCATTATTGATATGGTTACAGGCGCAGGACCGGTGGTCCTGGCCGTCCTCTATATCCTCTTGGGCTTCTCCATCGTGAGTTGGGGCATCATGCTCTATAAATTCCGCCAACTGCGTCAAGCCAGGCGGGAGTCCGAGCGCTTTACCACGATATTTTGGGAAACCAAGAATCTCCCCGCTATTCACACGGCAGCACTCGAAATGAAGGAGAGTCCGCTCGCTCAGGTCTTTCGCGCGGGCTATCAGGAACTCATGCGTCTTACCCGGACGAGGAAGTCGCCTGAAGTGTCCACCGGGCCTGTTCCGCCGACCATTCTGGAAGAAGGCGGGATCGATAATGTCGAGCGAGCTATGCGCCGTGCCTCGCGCGAGCAGGTGACCCGCTTAGAGCGCGCCCTGACGTTTTTAGCCACAACGGCAAGTACCGCGCCGTTTATCGGCCTCTTTGGGACGGTCTGGGGCATTATGAATGCCTTCCGGGGCTTGAGTCTCACGCGGACATCGACCATTCAAGCCGTAGCTCCGGGTATTGCTGAGGCGCTGATTGCAACCGCGATTGGCCTAGCTGCCGCGATTCCCTCAGTGATGGCGTACAATCATTTCAGCCGAAAAGTCCGAGTCCTGGCAACCGACATGGAAAATTTCTCAGCCGAATTCCTCAATATTGCCGAACGTCACTTTCTCTAGACGAGGAGAATTGCAGACTATGGCCTTTGATCAGCACGATGAGGGGAGTATTTCGCAGATTAATGTCACACCTTTTGTTGATGTGATGTTGGTGCTCCTGGTCATCTTTATGGTGACCGCGCCTATCCTTCAGCAAGGCGTCAATGTCGAGCTGCCGGCGGTAGAGGCCGGCCCCCTCGTATCTGATACGGAGGAGCAATTGGTTGTCGCTGTAGATAGTGAGGGGCACGTCCACCTGAATGATACGCTGCTCGACTTTGGCTCTTTGGGTGAAAAACTGGCGGCAATTGTGAAGCTGCGGCCAGACCGGCCCGTCTATCTCCGAGCGGATAAAGATGTTGCGTATGGCAAGGTGGTTGCGGTTATGGCTGCAATACGGAAGGCTGGTATAGCAAAGCTCGGCATGGTGACTGAGCCACTTCCAGAAGATGACTTCACGGAGCAGAACGAATCCTGAGCTGCGATGGGAAAAAATCAAAAGAATCAAAAAGATCAAAAGGGCACTGAACCGCGCGACGCTCCGCCTAAGGATAAGCGGCTGGGCCGCATGGTGATGCTTTCCGGGCTGCTCCACGTCGGGCTGCTCCTGGTGCTGGTCTCTGCTGTGAACCGTCCCCAGTCAACGACGCTGATGCCCCAAACCTACACAGTCTCTCTGGTTGCTCCGGCTGCCTTGGGACTCTCCGAGCCCACGCCAGCGCCCAGCCCCAAGAAGATAGAATCTGCGGTCGTTTCGCCCTCACCAAAACCCAAACCGCAGAAAGTGGAGCAGAAGAAACCAAAAAGAGAAAAGGCAGCAAAGAAAAAGAAACCAAACGTAGCCAAACCCAAGAAGAAAAGGGCGGTTACAATAGCGTCGAAGAAACCGCCGCCACCAAAGAAAAAAGAGCCGGCAAAAACAGAAGTGAAAAAATCTCAGGCCAAAAAGACTGAGAAAGAAAAAAAAACGCCGCAGAAAGCATTGTCTCCCCCAGAGCCTGCTGATCAGCGCATGAGTGCCGAGAATCGCGACCAGCAGATAGTGGCTGCGTTAGAGAAGATACGGCAGCGTATGAAGACTGATGTTGGTCAAGCTGCCTCGGTGCAGGGAGGGAGCGGTGGAGGAGGAGGCGATACTATTCGGGGACTGCCTTTTATTTTGTACACGGAACAGGTGAAACGACGGGTGAAACAAAGTTGGATCGTCGCGGAGCAAAAATCTGGACTGACCGCGGTGGTGCAGTTTGGAATCCTGGCAAATGGCGCGGTGGTCAATGTTGCGCTCGTCGAACGATCGGGGAGTCGTATTTTCGATGAATCGACAATGCGTGCGGTCAGAAAGGCCAGTCCCTTACCCCCGCCCCCAGAGGCATATCGTGACGAATTTGCCCGGCAAAAAGTGGAGGTCGTCTTTGGCGAACCAGAGCGTTTTCAGTAGCAGCCGGAGCAGCATAGGCTGGCGCGGGAAGCGGTGGGGAGCGCTACGGAGATTCGCGCTGAGTGTGCTGGCTACCGGTATGGTAGGCGTTTCTTCTGTGACGGCCCAAATACGCATTGAAGTCCCGCAACCCGGTGGGACCGGTATCCCGCTCGCCATTTCTCCACTGGCCAATCCGGCATCTCACGCAGAGGGGAAAATCGGTGAAACTTTTGCCAGCACGATTGCGCGTGATTTGGCGATGTCGGGCCTGTTCCATATATTGGAGCGGCGTGCCTATATCGAGGGACCGGATGGGTTTATACTGGAAGCCATAAACTTTCAAAACTGGTCCGTACTGGAAGCCCTCGCCCTGGTCAAAGGCGGATTCTGGCTTGAGGGGGAACAACTCACCGTGGAAGCGCGTCTCTTCGATGTGACTCAACGGAAACAGCTCGGGGGAAAACGTTATCGGGGACACTCGGGTGAAGTCCGCCGCATGGCTCATCGTTTTGCCGATCAGATCATGCTGTTCCTCACGGGCGAAGAAGGGCCTTTTAATTCCCAGATCGCCTTTGTCTCTAACCGTGTTGATGGACGAATCAAGGAAGTCTACGTGAGCGATGTCAGTGGAGCCGAAGTCCGCCGTGTCACGCGAGATAGGACGTTGAGCCTCGGGCCGAGTTGGAGCCCAACGGGAGAAGATCTCCTGTATATTTCGTACAAGCGTGGCGGCCCTTACCCATTTAAGCTGGACCTGGCGAGCGGCCGGTCGTCTCGGCTCTATGCCCAGGTTGCGTATGGGGCGAGCTGGGCGCCGGATGGGACGCGGGTTGCCGTCAGTGTTGATCAGAATGGGGATTCGGATATCTTCCTCCTCTCAGCCCAGGGGCAATTGATCCGCCGTTTAACTGACCACAAGGGTATAGATGTGTCGCCGGCGTGGTCGCCGGACGGACGCCGGCTGGCCTTTTGCTCGAGCCGGAGTGGCAGTCCTCAGATCTATACTATGGATGTGCAAACCGGGCGCTCTACACGCCTGACGTTTGAGGGGCGCTACAACACCGATCCGGCTTGGTCTCCAAAAGGAGACGGTATCGCCTACACTTCCCGTTCCGGTGGATTTCGTGTGATGTGGATTGACGTGGCGGGGGGAGAAGCTAGGCAAATCACACGTGGCGAACATCCCTCGTGGTCGCCGGACGGGCGCTATCTAGCTGTCGCGCGACGGGGCCGGGTGTATATCGTGAGTCGCGATGGTCAAAGCATCAAACAATTGACTGGAGGAAATGGAGATGATACTAGTCCGGCATGGTCGCCGCGCCTCTCGTAAGTACGCGGCGGATAGGGGAAAATGGAGAAAAATGTATTACAATAAACTTCACGGTGGATGGCTGATAGGCATTCTTTTTCTCTCGCTTGTTCTGGCTGGATGTCCGAAAAAGGCCCCCCAACCGATTGCCGGTTCCGGTGCTGGCTCGGGTCTCAGTTCGTCAAATGTGGGTGAATCCGACGTTGGGGAAGAGAAACGCATGCAAGAACGAGTACAGGGAGAGGAGCAGGCCGGCGGACCATTACAGGATGTCTTCTTTGGCTATGATTCTTTTGAACTCTCTGTCGAGACTCGTCAAACGCTCCAGGAAAATGCAGATTGGTTGCAGACCAACACGGGTGTCAAGGTGGAAGTCGAAGGGCATTGTGACGATCGTGGAACGGTCGAATACAATCTCGCTCTTGGCGCAAAACGGGCCCGCGCGGCGCGAGACTATCTCATTACACTCGGGGTATCTCCCGAGCGATTTTCCACAATCAGTTACGGAGAAGAACTGCCCCAATGCACGGACTTGAACGAATCATGCTGGCGGCAAAATCGACGCGGTCATTTTCTGATCTTGAATCGTTAGAGACCAGAGGGCTACCCAAGCTGCATGAACACGTTGTGAGGCTTATCTGCGTAGTGACGCTGGGTCTAGGGACACTCTGGGTCGGAGGGTGCGCAACCCAAGCCGATCTGCAACAGGTGCAGAGTGAACGCAGGACAACCCTGACCCAAGTTGCCAATACGAATGCCTCAATCGAGAGCCTGAGACAGGAAGTGCAGCGCGTGCAAGGTGCGGTTCAAGAACTTGACCACCGCCTCAGTCGTGTCTCCAAACAAGGAACCGGCACTGCGCCACAACTGCGTAGCCTTGAGGAACGGTTAACGACCCTTGAAGGCCGTATGCGTGATCGTGATGTTGAACGCCGCCCGGAATACGGACTTGGCGAACCGACCTTGCCGAGCGCCGCGCCGGCAACGAGTACGCCGTCTCTCCCTTTTGGGCTGCCGGCGGTCTCACCTCTGCCGGCGGCACGCTCAGCGGCAACAACCGATACCCCTGAATGTCAGGATCTGTATGGCAAGGCACTACGTCTCTTTCAGGCGCGGGAATATACTGCCTCGATTCAGGAATTCCGTGTCTTTCAGCGTAGGTGTCCCGACTCGGAAATGGCGGATGACGCCCAGTATTGGATTGGTGAGAGTCACTACGTTCAGAACGACTATAACCGGGCTATCCTTGAATTTAACGATGTCCTCTCCTATCGTCGTGGCGATCGCGTTGCCGCAGCCCTCCTGCGCCAGGCCCAGGCGTTCGTCGCTATTGGCGACCAAACTGATGCCCGATTGATTCTTCAGAAACTCATCAGCGACCACCCCTCCGCTGCCCAAACGCCCGAAGCGCAAACCCTGCTCCAGACGCTTGGGCGTTAGGGTCTGTCCCCGGACTTTTTTGGGGGACTGAGTATGAAGATTATCCGACACGTCTTGCCCCGCGCTCCACTTCCACATCCCGTCGTTGGTCTCGGGAATTTCGACGGGGTGCACTTAGGACACCGGATGATTCTCGGCCGGCTTGTCGAAGCAGCTAAAGCGCGCCAGGGGACCGCTCTCGCCGTGACGTTTTATCCTCATCCGCTTTCTGTTCTGCGGCCCGGCCGTCCAGTGCCGTTGATTCTCAGTTTACGTGAGAAGCTCCGGCGGATTGCTGAGTTAGGTGTTGATGGAGTCGTGTTGCAGCGGTTTGGACTCGACTTTTCCCAGCTCGCTCCTGAAGTATTTGTGCGTCAGTATTTGCTCGACTCGATTGGTGTAGAAAAGATTCTGGTGGGTCATAATTTCAGTTTTGGCCGAGACCGGGCCGGTAACCCCCTGCTGTTAAACTCCCTGGGAAAACAGTGGGGATTTGAGGTGGAGGTGATAGGGCCGGTCTCGGTGGGGCAGCAAGAGGTCAGCAGTACCATGGTGCGCTCACTGCTCCAAACTGGCAAACTGCACGAGGCAACCAAACTACTGGGGCAGCCGTATGCCGTAAGCGGCCGGGTCGTTAAGGGATTTCAGCGCGGTCGGCAGATCGGATTCCCGACCGCGAATATACGCCCTCGGACATCTGTGCTATTGCCCAATGGAGTGTATGCGGTACGGGCTGATGTGGACGATGTGGAGTATAATGCCGTAGCAAATGTTGGGGTCAATCCCACTTTTGGCGAAAATCAGCGGACGATTGAAACGAATCTTTTTGACTTTTCCGCTGATCTCTATGGAAAACGTATTCGGGTGAGCTTTGTCGAGCATCTCCGGGAAGAGCGCAAATTCTCGTCGGTCGAAGAACTCGTTCAGCAGATACGAGAGGATGCTGAACGTGCTCGTAGCCTCCTCTCGGCATCTGAGAATACCCCCTCGTGACGATCCAACATTTCCAGGTTTCGTTAGTCCAAGTCAGTCAGCGTTTAGACCTGGTAGTTGCCGACCTAGTGGGGATCAGTCGGTCTCAGGCAAAGCTGTTGATTAAACATCGACACGTTTTGGTAGGCGGAGCTCCCCAAAAGGCAAGCTATCCTGTCCGTGGCGGTGAGAGCATAGAAGTCTCTCCCCTCCTTCCACAACCAACGACCGCTACGCCCGAAGATATTCCGCTCGATATCTTGTATGAAGATGACTGTCTGGCCGCGATTAACAAACCGCCCGGTATGGTCGTTCATCCAGCCCCTGGTCAGTGGCATGGTACGGTGGTGAACGCCTTGCTGTCATACTGGGGGTGGCATGCTGAGGAAGCGTCGCTCCGTCCGGGGATCGTGCATAGACTTGATAAAGATACATCCGGCGTCTTGCTCGTGGCAAAGAATCGAACGACGTTGGAATCCCTGGCTGAGCAGTTTCAATCGAGGCAGGTACACAAAACCTACGGAGCTGTCGTGGTGGGATGCCTGCCGCAGCATGAGGGGGAGATTTCTTTTCCCATTGGCCGGCATCCACAGGACCGGAAGAAAATGTCCATCCACGCCCGGAAGAGCCGTCCGGCGGTCAGTCGGTATGAAGTCCTGAAGTCGTGCCGCCACGTTTCATTCGTCCAGCTCTTTCCCAAGACCGGTCGGACCCACCAACTGCGGGTTCATCTCGCTGCGCTCAACCACCCGATTATTGGGGATTATCTATATGGGTCTCGTCGGAGAGAGAAAATACTTCCCCCTGAGATTCAGCACTTCCCTCGCCAAGCCTTGCATGCTGAGGCTATTGAATTCATACACCCCCAAGACCATACCGTGATGACAATTCAGGCTCCTTATCCTGATGACTTTGCTGGGCTCCTGCTGGAATTATCCGCTGTCTGGGAGTGAGTCTTTTCGTTGACAGATTTGTGATGATGTATTATGGTAAAAAAAAGATTTCACAGAGGATGAGTCGTCTTCTGTAGACCACTCCGACAAAGAGTTTCTCACCGGTCATACTGCTGTTTCTTGATGGCTTTTCCCCTCTACGGGTAATAAGCGTCCGAGGCGAACGAGCCTAACGCGACGATTCTTAATACCAAGGAACGCCCCTCCAGTTTCACTGCTGTAGACAAATTGGGAGGAAGATATGGGTCGAACGACCACAAAGAGTAATGATGCAAATGGACTCCAGGATGTTCGCATTAATGGAGTTGGCGAAGATGTCGGTCTGAACCTCAAGTCTCTGAAATCAAAGAAAATTGGAGAACTGACGGAGATCGCACGGAATTTTAATGTCGAAGGCGCATCCAGTCTCCGTAAGCAAGACTTGATCTTTTCTATTCTACAAGCCCAGGCCGAGCAGAGTGGCTTTATCTATGGAGAGGGCGTGCTGGAGATTCTCTCTGACGGTTTCGGTTTTCTGCGTTCTCCTGACTACAATTATCTGCCCGGACCGGATGACATTTATGTATCCCCGAGCCAGATTCGGCGGTTTAGTTTACGGACCGGAGACGTCGTGGCCGGGCAAATCCGTCCGCCCAAAGAAGGCGAGCGCTATTTTGCCTTGCTGAAAGTTGAAGCCACGAATTATGAGGAACCTGAACGCGCCCGAGACAAAATCCTCTTTGACAATTTGACGCCGCTCTACCCGGAAGAACAACTCCGGCTTGAGCACAATCTTGAGGAATACACCACGCGGACCATTGATCTGTTCACTCCCATAGGCAAGGGGCAGCGTGGTTTGATCGTTGCCGCTCCTCGCACGGGCAAGACTATGATGCTGCAAAATTTGGCGCATGGCATTGTTCACAATCATAAAGAGGCCATTTTGATCGTCTTATTGATTGACGAGCGACCGGAGGAAGTCACCGATGTGCAGCGCTCAGTCCGTGCCGAGGTCGTGAGTTCGACGTTTGACGAACCGGCGAATCGGCACGTGCAGGTGGCGGAAATGGTCCTGGAAAAGGCAAAACGTCTGGTCGAGCACGGAAAAGACGTTGTCGTCTTACTCGACAGTATTACCCGCTTAGCGCGCGCGAATAACGCGGTAGTTCCGCCGAGTGGAAAATTGCTGTCGGGTGGTGTCGATGCCAATGCCTTACGGATGCCGAAAAAATTCTTTGGAGCGGCACGGAACATTGAAGATGGGGGAAGCTTAACCATTATCGGGACGGCCCTGGTCGATACCGGCAGTCGTATGGATGAAGTCATCTTTGAAGAATTCAAAGGGACTGGTAATATGGAAATCCACCTGGACCGCCGCCTGATGGATAAGCGGATTTTCCCGGCCATGGATATTGGCCGCTCCGGGACACGCAAGGAAGAGATGTTGCTGACTAAGAAGACCTTGGACCGAATGCGGCTTCTCAGACAATTGTTGACCCAAATGAACGCCGTTGAAGCAATGGAATTTTTTATGGATAAAATCCAGGGGACCAAGGATAATCAAGAATTTCTTGAGTCCATGAATCAATAGCCTTCTCTGGCGCGTTGCAAATATTTTTCGCCTTTGATACAAGATTCCTCCCTGAGATTAAGAATATTCCACCCATAGTGAAGAAAGAAAGGTGCCCTGTACATGGCTGAAATTACGATTAAGCAACTGCTTGAGGCCGGGGTTCACTTCGGCCACCAGACGAGTCGTTGGGACCCAAAGATGAAGCCCTATATTTTTGGTGCCCGAAACGGGATCCACATCATCGACTTACAGCAAACCGTGGGCATGCTGCGTGATGCGTGTGGCTTCATTCGTGACCTGGTAGCAGATGGTGGTCAGATTCTCTTTGTCGGGACCAAGAAACAGGCACAGGAAGTCGTGCGCGAAACAGCCGAGCGCTGTGAGATGTTTTACGTCAATAACCGCTGGCTGGGTGGGATGTTAACGAACTTTCAAACCATCCGGAAGTCTATCGACCGACTCAAACGAGTCGAGGAGATGCTCGAAACACCTGCCATCGCTGACGCTCTGACGAAGAAAGAACTCCTGGGGATGAGCCGGGAACGCGATAAGCTGATGAGTGTGTTAGGTGGCATTAAAACTATGCGGAAGCTGCCTGATGCGATATTTGTGGTGGACACCAAGAAGGAAGAAATCGCAGTGCGGGAGGCGAATAAGCTCGGTCTGCCAGTCGTTGCTGCCATTGATTCAAACTGTGACCCGGATCTTATAGCGCATAAAATTCCAGGCAATGACGATGCCATTCGCGCCATTCGTCTTTTCGCGAGTGCCATAGCCGATGCCTCCATAGAAGGACGGGCGCTGTATCAAGAGCAGCAACAAGGAGAGGGCGAGGCACTCAATCAGGCAGAGCTCGAAGGGGCAGAGGCGCAAGCTGGACCGGATATGGCAGAAACTCCTACGCCATCCCCTGCGGCGCAAGCCGAAGACACTCCGACGGAGGCGACGCCTGTTGCGGCGACGCCTGTTGCGGAAGGGAGTGATGCGTGAGCGATATTTCGATGGCCCAGGTAAAAGAACTCCGCGAGCGTACAGGAGCGGGCATTGTCAACTGTAAAAAAGCGCTCGCCGAAAATAATGGTGATATTGAAAAAGCCATTGACTTTCTTCGTGAGAAAGGATTCGCCGCCGCCGCGAAGAGGGCTGGACGCGCGGCAGAGCAGGGAGTGGTCGGCTCCTATATTCACGGCGGTGGCAAGATCGGCGTCTTGGTTGAAGTGAATTGTGAAACTGACTTTGTGGCCCGGACTGAGGAATTCCAACAGCTTGTCAAAGATATTGCCATGCAAGTGGCCGCCGCAAGTCCACGTTGCGTGCGTCGAGAAGAGATCGCTGCGGCGGAACTCGAACGGGAGCGGGCGGTCTACCAGACGCAGGCCGAAGCGTCTGGAAAGCCGGCTCAGGTTATTGAGAAGATGATTTCTGGGAAAGTTGAGAAATTTTACCGCGAAGTGTGCTTGCTCGAACAGGCATATATTCGGGAGCCGAGCAAAACGGTACAAGAAATTGTCAATGATACCGTGAGTAAGACGGGCGAAAACATTGTGGTCCACCGGTTTGCGCGTTTTCAAATTGGAGAAGCAGGAGTTGCTGACAGGGGGGCCGAGTAGGTCGCATGGCGACGAAGTCTGCACCATACCAGCGCGTACTGCTCAAGCTGGGGGGAGAAGCGCTCGCTGGTGAACGAGGCTATGGGATTGACGATGCTGTCTTATCTCGCATAGCCGGAGAGATTCAGGAAATCCATGCGCTGGGGTGTGAGACCGCTTTGGTCTTAGGTGGAGGTAACATCCTGCGCGGAGTAGAAGCAAGCTCAAGGGGGATTGCGCGGGCGACCGGCGATTATATGGGGATGCTGGCAACGGTGATCAACAGCTTGGCCATGCAAGAGGCTTTGGAAAAGTTGGAGATTCCCACGCGCGTGATGTCAGCCCTGGCAGTAGCGCAGGTGGCAGAACCGTATATTAGACGGCGCGCAACGCGCCATCTTGAGAAAGGCCGCGTCGTTATTTTTGCTTCCGGTACCGGCAATCCGTATTTCACCACGGACACTGCAGCCAGCTTGCGGGCTATGGAAATTGGAGCGCAAGCGATTTTCAAAGCAACCAAAGTTGACGGGATCTATAGTGCTGACCCGATGAAAGATTCGGGGGCCGAGCGGTATCAAAAATTGACATATATTGAAGTCCTCCAGCAGAATCTCAAGATAATGGACTCCACTGCCATCTCATTGTGTATGGATAATAATCTCCCAATCATTGTGTTCAGTATGCTCGAGCCAGGCAATATCCAGCGAGTGGTACGTGGAGAGCCTATCGGAACGGTGGTCAATGGGGGGGAGCTATGAGCGCCGAAGTTTTGGAACAAATGAAGCAAGAAATGGAGCAAACGCTTGGGTCGCT
This sequence comes from Binatia bacterium, assembly GCA_963664395.2. Taxonomy (GTDB): domain Bacteria; phylum Desulfobacterota; class Binatia; order Bin18; family Bin18; genus Bin18. The sequence goes on from OY761159.2 coordinate 4,260,458, forward strand.
CCGGGCCGATTTTTCGAAAGTCCGCACCGGTCGTGCATCTACGTCGTTAATCGAAGGTGTGATGGTGGAATATTATGGGTCCCCAACCCCGCTGAATCAACTCGCCTCCTTGTCCGTACCAGAAGCACGCCTCCTTGTTGTCCAACCATACGAAAAAAACATCGTCGGTGCTGTGGAAAAGGCGATTTATCGGGCAGACTTGGGTCTTACTCCAATAAATGATGGCAAAGTCATTCGAGTCCCCATACCCGAACTAACCGAAGAACGGCGGAGGGACTTTGTCCGAAAAATTCGCAAAAGTGCAGAGGACTACCGAGTTTCCATGCGGAACCATAGACGCGACGCCAACGACTATCTCAAGGAAATGCAGAAAGATAAAGAGATTACAGAAGATGAATTGCATGCTACACAGGACCGTGTGCAAAAGGTGACGAATGAGTATATCGAAAAACTTGACCATATCCTCAAGCTCAAAGAGGAAGAGTTGATGGTGGTATAAGTGATGATGTTCTCCTGCGATTGTCCAAGTGAGCAATCTATTCTAACCCGCTCTTTACACGCGTGAGTGCTATTATCGAGAAAGATCAATTGCCCCGTCATGTTGCCATCATTATGGATGGCAACGGTCGTTGGGCACAGCGACGTGGATTAAGCCGCATTGAAGGCCACAAGCGCGGGAAAGAAGCCGTTCGCAATATTGTTGAGACCAGTCGAAGCATAGGTCTCTCGTATCTCACCCTATACGCGTTTTCTTCGGAGAACTGGCAGCGCCCGCCCCGCGAAGTCCGTGCGCTCATGGGACTACTCAATCGCTACCTCCGGACGGAATTACGCCGCATGATGCAGTATAATATTCGCCTCCGAGCTATCGGCGATTTGGGCCGCCTTCCGGCGAATGTTCGCAAGTCTCTCCTCGATGTTATTGCTGCAACACAAGACAACACCGGCCTGACTGTTGTCTTAGCCGTGAGCTATGGTGCGCGGGAAGAAATCGTTGCCGCGGTACAGGCTCTGGCTACGGCGGTGCAGGCCGGGCAACTGCGGCCCTTCGAGATTGACCAGCAGACTATCGAACAATCGTTGTGGACGGCAGACATTCCCGCCCCGGACCTCCTTATCCGGACCAGTGGAGAGTTCCGTATCAGTAACTTTATGCTGTGGCAGCTGGCGTACACGGAACTCTATGTGACAGATACCCTGTGGCCAGATTTCGACCGCGCAGCATTTTTACAAGCCTTGGCTGATTATCAACAGCGCAATCGGCGTTTTGGTCGGACGGCCGAGCAACTGGTTGAGACTGAGCTCAAACGTGCTGCGCACTAGGCTCCTGACCGCGGCGGGCGTGCTCCCCCTTCTTATCTTCCTGATAGGCTATGCTCCGGAGTGGGGCTTTTCGAGTGCCATTCTTGTTCTCACCGGTGTCGGTTTATTTGAATACTTCTCACTCACGCGGGACCAATATACCCTCTCTCCGGTCATTGGCGAACTGTGGGGTATGCTTGTCGCACTCAGCATGTTATCGAGCGATGCGCGGCTCGTCGGAGCTACGCTGACCCTCGGCTTTATACTGATTTTTACCCTGAGTCTTCGAGACCGTCATCCCGCGCGAGGAATCCGGACGACCAGCCTCTTCGTGCTTGGCGTTGTGTATATCGGGTTTCTTTTTCCGCATTTTCTGTGGATCCACCGAGGTCCGGAGGGTGCGGCCTGGGTTTTTTTTATATTACTTGTGGCTATGCTTGGAGACACCGGAGGGTATGCCATCGGACGGATATGGGGAAAACGGAAACTGCTGCCGCATGTCAGCCCCGCTAAAACAATAGAGGGCAGTATCGGAGCGACCTGCGGGAACTGCGTGGCTGCTCTCATCGCCGGACAGTATCTACTGCCCGGTCGATCAGCGTTCGAATTAGTGACGCTTGCCCTGATTGTCGGACTATTCGCCCAGGTGGGTGACTTATGTGAGTCTGCCTTGAAGCGGGCCTGTAGCGCAAAGGACTCGGGCCATTTCTTTCCCGGCCATGGCGGAGTGCTTGATCGTATCGATAGTTTGCTTTTCCCGGTTGCCTTTATCTATTACTATACTACTCTGTGGAGTTCAGTCTGGCCCGGAAACTGAGGAGCATGTAGGCATGGATCTTTCGACTTTTGATGTTGCGCTACGAGTGATTATTGTCTTTGGGTTGATTATTTTTGTGCACGAGCTGGGGCACTTCCTGGCCGCCAAATGGGTCGGTGTTGGGGTCGAGCGGTTCTCGCTCGGATTTGGTCCGAAACTCATTGGCCGCCAGGTCGGCGAAACTGAGTATTTACTCAGCGCAATTCCTCTGGGTGGCTATGTGAAGATGGTTGGAGAGGAAGTCGGCGAGGAGGTGAATGAGGCTGATCTGTCTCGCTCCTTCACCCATAAATCGTTGCCGAAACGCTTTCTGATTGTCTTTGCCGGTCCATTTGCCAACTTTCTGATGGCTTTTGTTGTCTTTAGTCTGGCCTTTGCCCAATTTGGCATCAATGTTCCGATTGACCAGCCCAGAGTTGGTGGCGTAGTGGCGAACATGCCGGCGGAAGCGGCAGGTTTGGAGCGGGAGGACGAGATCCTCAAAGTCGATGGGACTGAAGTCCACACCTGGGAAGAACTGGCTGAGCAGATCCAGCACAGCAATGGGAATGAAATTCAATTGGTCATTAAAAAGACGAACGGCGGCCAGGTTCTTGCAACAACGGTAACCCCCCAACTGCGTGACAACCCCGTCAGCGGACAAGTCTACGTGATTGGTATTGAGCGGGCCTTTACGACCGAGCCTGTTGCGGTGGGGCGGGCGATGGCACTCGGCGCTGAGCAAACCTGGTTGTGGACACAACTCATTTTAGACAGCGTGGTAAAGCTTGTGAGTGGAGAGGTTTCAACCAAAGAACTGGGCGGTCCCATTCTCATTGCGCAGGTGGCTGGCCAGCAGGCGCGTTTGGGACTGGATTATTTACTGCGCTTCACGGCCATCATTAACGTCAACTTGGCAGTCTTTAATCTTCTGCCTATTCCGGTCCTCGACGGTGGCCATCTGTTGCTTATGTTCATTGAACTCCTCATTGGTCGCCCGTTGAGTAATCGTTCCAAAGAAATGGCGCTGCGCGTAGGCTTTCTGGTCATCGTCTCGCTCATCGTCTTGGTCTTCTACAACGATATTTCGCGACTTGTCAGCTGATATCCGCCATGCTCGTTCTCGGCATTGACACTGCTACTCCGATTGCGAGTGTCGGCCTGATACATGACGGCAGTGTGCTGGCAGAACAATCACGCGCCGCTGCCACGAGTCATGCGGAAAATCTGTTGCCGTTGATTCAGCACGTTCTCGACCAGTCACAGGTCAGCTTGCCTGAGATCGACGGTATGGGGGTTACGATAGGCCCTGGAGCCTTCTCTGGTCTGCGCATCGCACTCGGCACGATAAAAGGCTTTGCCTATGCCCTCTCTCAACGGGTTGCCGGAGTCTCGACGCTCCTGACGCTTGCCCATGCAGTGACAGAGTGGACAGGCAGATTGTGTGTTGTGCTGGATGCTCGCAAGCGTGCAGTGTATGCCGCTTTCTTTGCGCGTGACGCAGGAGGGCAAATTACCCGCCTGACTGAAGATATGGTCCTCTCTCCCGAAGAGTTGGTCACCCAAGTCTTTGCTCCATTAGAAACTATTGGCCTCTTCGTTGGGGATGGCGTTGAGCGCTACGGTGCAATAATCCGAGAAAACTGCAGGCCGAATACAGAGTTTATTCCGCTCACTGCTGTCCCGCCCCGCGGCAGCATTGTCGCCCGCTTAGCTTGGGTGCGGTTCAAGCAGGGAGACCACGACGACATATCGCAACTCGTTCCGCATTATATCCGCCGCTCCGATGCGGAGCGCAACCGGCTGAAACAGCGTTCAGAATAGTCGGGCCTACGAAAAAGAACTATACTGCTAGGTCAACAAAAGCGAGTCTTTCAGCGATCTTATGGCCTAGACAGGTTGTGTGAATTTTGGCATCCTGCCCCAGAATCTTGCTGAACAAGCAATATCTCAGCGGATTGAGATGAGGACAGACGGACGGACTGTCCTCTTTTTCTATTCACGGATGCTAGACCAGAGGGAAGAACATTATGGCTCGGAAGAAAATTGCACTCATTGGCGCAGGCAATATCGGCGGCACACTTGCCCACCTGTGCGTGCTCAAAGGGCTGGGCGACGTGGTGCTGTTTGATGTGATTGATGGTCTGCCCCAGGGGAAAGCCCTGGATATGCTCGAAGCCGGACCCATTGAAGGCTATGACGCCAACATTACCGGGACGACTAGCTACGCTGATATAGCAGGCGCAGATGTCTGCATTGTGACTGCCGGTATTGCCCGTAAGCCGGGAATGAGCCGGGATGATCTGCTGGGTATTAACTGCAAGATCCTGAGCGATGTGTCCAGCAATATTAAGCAATATGCGCCGGACTCGTTGGTGATTGTGATTACTAATCCGCTTGATGCCATGGTCACCCTGACCAAGCGGGTGACCGGATTTCCCAAGAATAGAGTCGTAGGCCAAGCTGGGGTCCTGGACTCTGCCCGCTACCGGACCTTTATTGCCCAAGAACTAGGCGTGTCTGTCCAGAATGTGACGGCTATGGTCCTAGGCGGCCATGGTGACGACATGGTCCCGGTGCGCAGCTATTGCCAAGTCGGCGGGGTGCCGGTTGAGAAACTGATCTCCGCGGCCCGTTTGGAAGAAATTGAGCAGCGTACCCGTCAGGCCGGCGGTGAGATTGTTGCTTTGCTCAAGACGGGCTCAGCGTTTTATTCTCCGGCTTCAGCCGCCGTGCAGATGGCTACGGCCTATCTGCAGGATAGAAAACAAATTCTGCCCTGCGCCGCCTACCTCGAAGGCGAATATGGGATTGAAGGCATATACTTTGGCGTGCCGGTGTCTATTGGTGCCGGTGGCGTTGAGCGGGTCATCGAAGTGGATCTGAGTGACAAAGAAAAACAAGAAATGGATGTATCCGTCGGCCATGTGCGCGAACTTGTTATGGCAATGGACGCGATTCTGGAGAAGGGTGAGTAATCACACCAACGGGCAAAAGTAGGGTAAGGGTGTTATGAACATTCACGAATACCAAGCAAAAGAGATACTGCGGAAAAATGGGGTGGCCGTGTTGGACGGCAAGGTTGCCACAACCCCGGACGAGGCCGAAGCCGCTGCCAAGGAACTGGGCGGTGGGGTCTGTGTCGTCAAAGCCCAGATTCACGCCGGTGGGCGTGGCAAAGCCGGTGGCGTTAGGCTGGCCAAGACGCCGCAGGAAGCACGCGAACACGCCGCGGCTCTGCTTGGCACAACCCTGGTGACACACCAAACTGGGCCCGAGGGCAAGGAAGTCCAAAAGGTCTTTGTTGAGCAGGGCTGTGATATTGATAAAGAGTTCTATCTGGGCATGGTCATTGACCGTACGACCTCGCGGATTACGGTTATGGCCAGTTCCGAGGGGGGCGTGGAGATCGAGGAAGTGGCCGAGCGCTCGCCCGAGAAGATTCTCCGCGCCACAATTGATCCCGCGATTGGCTTCGGGGATTTCCAAGGCCGCCAGCTTGCCTACGGCCTGGGTCTGCCCAAAGACTCGGTCAACAAAGCCGTGGCGTTTATGCGCGGTTTATACAAGACATTTTCCGAGAGTGATGCCTCCATGGCTGAGATTAATCCGCTGGTGCTCACGAAATCCGGCGATCTTGTCGCCTTGGATGCCAAGATGGGTTTTGATGACAACGCGCTGTTCCGTCAGGCCGATATTCGCGAGATGCGGGATGTGGCTGAGGAAAACGAGAAAGAAGTCGCTGCCTCCAAGTTTGACCTCAATTATATTGCCCTGGATGGCAATATTGGCTGCATGGTCAATGGGGCTGGGCTGGCGATGGCGACCATGGACATCATTAAACACTACGGGGCTGCGCCCGCGAACTTTCTGGATGTGGGTGGCGGTGCGACCACTGAGAAGGTGACTGAGGCGTTTAAAATTATTCTGTCAGACGAGAATGTCAAAGGTGTCCTGGTCAATATTTTTGGCGGTATTATGCGTTGCGATGTGGTGGCCAATGGTGTGGTTGAAGCCGCCCGGCAAGTGAATCTGTCGGTCCCGTTGGTCGTTCGCCTGGAGGGCACGAATGTTGAACTGGGGAAAACGATTCTGGCTGAGTCCGGGCTTGATATTATTTCTGCCGACGATTTAGCCGACGGCGCGAAGAAGATCGTCGAGGCGATTCGTGCGTAGTCGGGCGCATGGGCTAACCCGTTCTTAAAATTCGTCGTGTGAGAAATCGAGGAGCACGCTCGTGAGCATTCTTGTTGGTAAAGACACCAAGGTCCTGACGCAGGGAATTACCGGCTCAACCGGCCAACTGCATACCCGAGGCTGTAGAGACTACGGCAGCCGGATGGTGGCCGGGGTCACGCCCGGTCGGGGTGGGACGGATTTCGAGGGCATTCCTATCTTCAATACGGTTGTGGAGGCGGTTGCGGAAACGGGCGCAAACGCCTCCGTTATCTATGTGCCGCCGCCGTTTGCCGCCGACGCCATCATGGAAGCGGTCGATGCCGAAGTGGAGTTGGTGATTTGCATTACCGAGGGGATTCCGGTGCTCGATATGGTCCGGGTCAAGCGCTATTTGGCCGGCAAAAAATCTCGCCTTATCGGTCCCAACTGCCCGGGCGTGATTACCCCGGGGGAATGCAAGATTGGGATTATGCCGGGCTATATCCACACCCCCGGACCAATCGGCGTTGTGTCGCGAAGTGGGACGTTAACGTATGAAGCCGTGCATCAACTCACCCAGTTGGGTATTGGCCAGTCGTCGTGCGTCGGGATAGGCGGCGACCCTGTGAACGGAACCGGCTTTATCGATGTCTTACAGCTCTTCCAGGATGATCCCCAGACCGAAGGCGTGGTGCTGATTGGTGAAATAGGTGGTTCGGCAGAAGAAGAAGCCGCCGCGTTTATCAGAGAACATATGACCAAGCCGGTGGCTGCGTTTATTGCTGGCCAAACGGCGCCGAAAGGCAAACGTATGGGACACGCTGGGGCTATTATTGCCGGTGGTAAAGGAACCGTGGCTGAGAAGGTCCAAGCCTTCAAGGATGCGGGTGTTGCTATTATTTCAAGTCCGGCTGAGATGGGTAAAACCATGGCTGCCGCTATGGGTTAAGGGATTCGGATAGGTCCTCCCACCAAATTTTGTAAAGTAGGCTAGGGGCGGTTCATGAACCGCCCCTACAAGTTCCATGGCAACACCAGCGACACCACAAGCCCTGTTTCAGCAAGGCGAGCGCGCCCGCCAGAAAAGCCGCTTTGCCGAAGCGCTCGCGCTCTACCGTCAGGCGTGTCAGGCCGCGAAAGCCGCATCCGTCAGAGAATGTGAACTTGATGCTCACATCGGTATTGGCGATTGTTTACGCATGCAAGGACAATTTGGGCTGGCCAAACGCGCCTATGAGCGGGCCGGCCGTCTGGCTGGCCGCCTGGCTGATGTGGAAGGGGGGGCGGAGAGTCTGGCTGGCATTGGCCTCAGCGTCCGCGCTCAGGGGAATCCTCAGCGTGCACTGCCATATCTGGCCGAGGCGCGGGCACTCTATCGTCAGGCTACAGTGTACGACCGGGAGAGCTTTATTGTCTGGGCTATGGGTGGGACGTACCGCTTCTGCGGCGACCTCAAAAAAGCGCTGCGCCATTTCAAACAGGCCCTCAGACTCGCCGAACGTGAGGGGGACACGATTGGAGCCGGATATGCGCTGTGTGGTCTGGGGGGAGCAGCGCGTTTGATGGGCCGGTTTGCGGATACGCAAAACTATTACGCTGAAGCAAACGAGGTATTTGAGGTTGAAGACGATGTGTATGGCCGGGCCTATTCATACTGTGGCCTTGGCAATGCGGCCCGTATGCGTCAAGAGTTTACACCCGCTCTGCGGCTCTTTGCCAAAGCCGAACGGTTGTACATGCGGATTGGTGATAAGGCGAGCTTTGCTTATACAGTCTGGGCGATGGGCACGGTCTTCAAAATGCAGGGCGACTTTGAGCGCAGCGTAGCGGCATTCGGACGGGCGCAACAGTTCTTCCGCGAAACACGCGACATCCGCGGCACGGTCTACTGTCGTCTGGGAACCGGGGAAGTAGCGTTTTTACAAGGAAAGCAAAAACAAGCCCGGACAGCATTTGCTCGCTGCCACGACTTAGCCCATCGCTTTGGCTACCAGGCGGAAGCCTGCCACGCGCTTGCTGGCCTTGCCCTGGTAGCTGAGAACCCTGACTGGCGGGCTGTGAAACAAGCCTACCGAAGCTGCGGATTGTATTTTACCCCTCTCCCGCCACCGCTGAATTTGCCCTGAGGGCAGACCGCGGAACGAACATTGACCCCTGTAGAGAGCGTGGATAGACTCTCTTGCAGCACGAGATAAGGACGCGTATGACCGAACGAACACTCTCTATTGTGAAGCCTGACGCAGTCAAGAAGAATGTCATTGGTGAAATCCTACGCCGTTTTGAAGCGGCAGGGCTAAAAATTGTCACCACCAAAATGGTTTCTCTGAGCAAAGCCGAAGCCGAAGGCTTTTATGCGGTCCATAAGGAACGCCCCTTTTTTGGGAGCCTGACAGACTTTATATCCTCAGGTCCGGTTCTCGTATCCGTGCTTGAGGGTGAAGGGGCAATTCAAGCCCACCGAAAAATTATGGGCGCGACCAACCCTGATGAGGCGGATGAGAGCACAATCCGGAAAGATTTTGCCACGAATATTGAACAGAACGCCGTGCATGGCTCCGATGCGCCTGAAACTGCCCGATGGGAGATCAGCTATTTCTTTAGTGGACTGGAACTCGTCTAAGTCGTTTCGTCCGAGTCTTGTGCTCGACCCTTGAGCTACGCAGTGTGCGTGTCTGTCTGAGCGGTATGGATCTCAAAAATTTCACCCAAGACGAGCTGGCCCATTGGCTGACTGCGCGCGGCCATAAATCTTTTCGTGCGCAGCAAATTTTGAAATGGGTGTATCAACACCGGCTCACAGACGTGAGGCAGATGAGCAATGTCTCCCTGGCCCTGCGTGAAGAGCTGGCCCAACACTTTACCCTCGCGCGCTTGGATTGTAGCAAACAAACCTCGGCGGCTGATGGGACGGAAAAATATCTGTTTACCCTTGCCGATGGACGCCGGATTGAGAGCGTTTTTATTCCAAGTGAGAACCGCCGGACGCTCTGCATCTCTTCTCAGGCTGGCTGTGGCATGGGCTGTCAATTTTGTGCAACCGCCCAGATACGGCCCGTGCGTAACCTCACCGCCGGGGAAATGGTCAGCCAAATCTGGGAAGTCCAGTACCGACGGCCACCGCACGAGGCGGTGACCAATGTCGTCTTTATGGGCATGGGCGAACCTTTGGCTAATTATGATCACGTAGTGAAGGCTGTGACCATTCTGACGTCAGCCTGGGGATTGAATTTCCCTCCCCGCCGAGTGACTGTTTCCACGGTTGGACTGGTCCCGCAAATGCAGCGTTTGTTGTCCGACACCAAAGCCAACTTGACTATATCCCTGACCGCAACGACGGATGCCGTGCGCGACAGGCTCATGCCGATTAACCGGCGCTATCCGTTGGCCACGCTCTTGGGAGCCTGTCGGTCTCTCCCCAGAGCGCCGCGCAATCGGCTGACCTTTGCCTACACTTTGTTGAATGGTGTGAATGACGCTGAGGCCGACGCAAAACGCCTGGTGTTGCTTCTGCACGGCATCCGGGCCAAGGTCAATCTTATTCCGTTTAATCCTTTCCCTGGGACGCCGTTTTCCTCCTCGCCGCGGGACCGGCTCGTGCGTTTTCGTCAAATCTTACTCGATCGGGGCATACATGCCAGCATCCGTGAAAGCCGCGGGCAAGATGTACAGGCAGCCTGTGGGCAACTTGCCGCGCCCCTGGAGCACGCGGCCTAGGAAAAGAGGGAGTCATGATCACACTTGGTGTTATTGGCGGCAGCGGGCTGTACCAGATGGACGGACTTGAACACGGCGAGTGGGTGAGCGTTGAGACTCCGTTTGGTGCTCCATCGGATGAATACTTCGTCGGCGAGTTAGACGGCATACGCGTGGTTTTCCTGCCTCGTCATGGCCGCGGACATCGTCTCTTGCCCTCCGAGCTGAATTTCCGAGCCAATATCTATGGGATGAAAAAGCTGGGCGTTCGGCGCCTGATTGCCGTCAGTGCGGTGGGCAGTCTGAAGCAGGAGATTGCGCCCGGCCATATCGTCATCCCGGACCAATTCATCGACCGCACCCGTGGACGCATCGGTACCTTCTTTGGCCGCGGCATTGTCGCCCACGTCGCCTTTGCCGACCCGGTGTGTCCGCTCTTATCCCAGTCTTTGGTTGAGGCCAGCGCCGGTCTGGATATAGCCGTTCACCCCGGGGGAACGTATATCTGTATGGAAGGTCCGCAATTTTCCACGCGGGCCGAGTCTCTGCTGTATCGCAGCTGGGGCGCTGACATCATCGGCATGACGAATCTCCAGGAAGCCAAGCTGGCGCGTGAAGCCGAAATCTGTTTTGCCACCCTGGCCATGGCAACCGATTACGACTGCTGGAATACCGAGGCCGGCGATGTCGTGATAGAAGAGGTACTGGCAATTCTCAATAAAAATGTTGCAACCTCCCAACGCATTGTGCGGGACACTACCCAGCGGCTGTCTCCTGAGCAGGTGTGCGGCTGCGAAACCGCGCTCACAAATGCGATCATCACCGAGCGGGCTATGATTCCAGAAACGGTGAAACACGAACTTGAGCCGATTATTGGGAAATACATTAGTGGATGAACACAGAGAGGCTGGAATGAGTATTGTCGTTGTCGGTTCGGTCGCCCTGGATTCTATTGAAACGCCGTCTGGTCGGGCTGACGAAGTCCTGGGTGGCTCGGCGGCCTATTTCGCGGTCGCGGCGAGCTATTTTACACCTGTGAATGTTGTTGCCGTTATTGGTGAAGACTTTCCCCAAGATGCCAGGGCACCCCTGACCGCGCCGAATATTAACCTGGACGGATTAGAGGTCGGCGCGGGACGGACGTTTCGGTGGACTGGTCGCTATCACGAAAATCTCAACATCCGAGATACGCTCGATCTCCAAATGAATGTGGTTGCGGACTTTTCTCCGCAGCTGCCCGCACACTACCGCCGCACGCCCTTTGTGTTTCTTGGGAATATCGATCCCGGTTTGCAAAGTCAGGTTTTAGACCAAGTCGACGGACCCCGCTTGATTGGCTGCGACACGATTAGTCACTGGATTGAGCATGAGCGCGCTACGCTCGAAGCCGTGCTGAAACGTGTCGATGTGCTGATCATCAATGATGAAGAGGCGGGCATGCTCAGCGGCGAGTCCAATGTCGTGAAATCCGCGCGCAAGATTTTAGACATGGGGCCAAAGACGCTGCTCGTCAAGCGTGGTGAATATGGGGTCGTATTGTTCTCACCCCAGTCGGTTTTCGCCGTCCCTGCCTATCCCTTGGAAGAAGTGGTTGACCCTACTGGGGCTGGCGATTCCTTTGCCGGCGGGTTTCTCGGCTATGTGGCCGAGTCGAATGATACGTCTGAGGCCGGACTGCGCAAAGCCATTGTCTACGGCAGTGTGGTTGCCTCGTTTACTGTGGAAGATTTCAGCTTGCGGCGTTTGCGCGCTCTGAGCCGGGATGACATTGAACAGCGGTATCGCCAGTTCGTGAGTTTGACCGAATTCTAGACGGTCAACGCTGAACCTCCATTCTTCTTATGGACCTTTCCATCGTCATCCCAATCTATAATGAAGTCGATAATCTGCGTCCACTGTGCCAGGGTGTCCATGCCGTATTGGCGCCTCTGGACTGGAGTTACGAACTCATCCTCATCGACGACGGAAGTCGGGACGGGAGTAGTGAACTGCTGGCTGAGCTGCACGCCGAAGACGATACGCTCAAGGTCCTCCGCTTTCGACGGAATTTCGGCCAGACGGCAGCGCTCGCTGCCGGGTTTGAATACGCCCATGGCGACGTGATTGTTTCGCTCGATGGCGATCTCCAGAATGATCCGGTTGATATTCCGCGTTTACTGGCAAAGCTGGACGAGGGGTATGACCTGGTGAACGGCTGGCGTATGAAGCGACAAGACCCATTTTTGTCCCGGCGTCTGCCGTCTCAGATCGCCAATAAGATTATTTCGTTAACAACCCGGGTCAAACTGCACGATTATGGCTGTACGCTCAAGGCGTTTCGGCGCGACGTGGCAAAGGGCCTCAAGCTGTACGGAGAAATGCACCGCTTTATTCCAGCTCTCGCCGGGGACATGGGCGCGCGGATTGCCGAGCTTCCGGTCACCCATCATGCGCGCAAGCATGGAACATCAAAATACGGCTTAGCTCGGACGTTGTGGGTCGTACTGGATTTGCTCACAGTCAAATTCATGTCGAGCTATGCGACCCGCCCGAGTCATTTATTTGGCTTTCTCGGTCTGATTGCCGTACTCGTTGGAGGGGGAATAACGACCGTCCTGGGTATTCAACGCCTCCTGTTTGATGTGCAATTAGCAAATCGTCCAATTTTGCTCTTAGGAATTTTGCTGCTTGTCACCGGCGTCCAACTCCTGACGACGGGCTTGATCGCCGAGCTGTTGTCCCGCACCTACCATGAGAGTCAAGAGAAGCCCGTCTACTGGATTAAAGACGTGTTAGAATAGATACGGGTTGTCCCATTTCCTCGCGTCGATACGCGAGCACGAGTTGTAAGGAGAAGAGTCATCGCACGCATCTTAATCACCGGTGGGGCGGGGTTTATAGGCTCGCATCTATGTGAACGTTTTTTGGCCGACGGGGATGAAGTTCTATGTCTGGACAACCTCATTACGGGCGATATGGACAATGTGGCGCACCTGTTTGTCAATCCGCGCTTTTCCTTTGTCCATCAGGACGTGACGAACTATATTTACGTCAGCGGCCATATTGATGCGATTCTCCACTTTGCCTCGCCGGCGAGTCCGATTGATTACCTCGAACTGCCAATTCAGACCCTGAAAGTGGGCTCGCTCGGCACACATAAAGGACTGGGGTTGGCCAGGGTGAAAGACGCCCGTTTCCTGCTCGCTTCTACCTCCGAGGTCTATGGTGATCCGCTCGTGCACCCTCAGCCAGAGGATTATTGGGGTAATGTGAATCCGATCGGCCCGCGGGGCGTCTATGACGAGGCAAAGCGGTTTGCCGAAGCCTTGACCATGGCCTACCATCGCAGCCATGGCGTGGCGACCCGTATTGTCCGTATTTTTAATACCTATGGTCCACGCATGCGCTTACGAGATGGCCGGGTGGTGCCCAATTTTATTACCCAAGCGTTGCGGGGAGAAGAGTTGACGGTGTATGGGGACGGGAGTCAAACGCGGAGTTTTTGTTTTGTGGATGATTTAGTCGAGGGGATCGTCCGCCTCCTGCGCTCGGATCGCACCCAACCAGTGAATCTGGGGAATCCGCATGAATTATCAGTTCGAGAATTTGCTGAGACGATCATTCGGCTGATACGCAGTCCCAGTACGATCGCGTTTAAGCCCTTGCCGGTGGATGATCCGAAAGTCCGCCAACCTGATGTGAGTGTTGCCCGCCGGATATTGGAGTGGGAGCCCCGCGTCTCCCTCGAAGACGGACTCCGCAAAACAATTGCCTATTTCCAAGAAAAGCTGGCGGTTCATTAGATTCCATCTCCACATGGGAGAATGGGAGAGATGAGAAAGGCACAGTCGCCGAGCAGTGGAGGACGCAGCTCATGAAGATAGTGGTAACCGGCGGGGCGGGCTTTATTGGCTCTCACGTGGCTGGGATCTATCTTGTAGCCGGCCATGAGGTCTGGATTGTCGACGACTTATCAACCGGCACACAGATCAACGTCCCTGCCGGCGCCCACTTCGTCCAAGCCGATATCGCGGATGAAGCGGTTCGGAGGCTGCTCGTTGACGAACAGATTGACGTGGTCAACCATCATGCCGCGCAAATGGATGTGCGTCGCTCGGTCGCTGACCCGCTGTTTGATGCCCGGGTGAACATTCTGGGACTGCTCAACATTCTTGAAGGGGCGCGGCAGGCCCGCTGTCGGCGCATTATCTTTGCGTCTTCCGGTGGGACGGTATACGGGGAACAAGAGGCATTTCCGGCAACCGAAGATCATGCCACCTGTCCGATTAGTCCGTATGGAGTCAGCAAGCTGGCGGGAGAGCGGTATCTGTATTTTTACCACAGGGAGTATGGCATCCCGTCGCTGATCCTGCGCTATGCGAACGTGTACGGACCGCGGCAAGATCCCCACGGCGAGGCTGGCGTAGTGGCCATTTTTGCCCAGCGCCTTCTGGCGGGAGAAACGATTACGATCAACGGCGACGGCAAGCAGACGCGAGACTATGTGTTTGTCGGCGACGTGGCCCAAGCCAACCTGGCCGCTTTGACTGCCGACTATACCGGCTCGATCAATATCGGCACGGGCATCGAGACGGAAGTGAATACCGTAGCCGAACATTTACAGCGTATAACCGGCTCACGCGACCGTGCGCAGTACGCTGCGGCCAAGCCGGGCGAACAGCGGCGCAGTGCCTTGTCTTGGGATCGGGCCGCGGACCTGCTGAACTGGAAACCGCTGGTACGGCTTGGTGACGGACTTGAGCAAACCGTTGCCTCCCTGCGAACATAATATGAACATTGAGCGGATTCGAAACTTCAGCATTATCGCCCATATTGATCATGGAAAATCGACATTGGCCGACCAGCTCCTATCCCAGACGGGTTCAATTAGCGCGCGTGAAAGCGGCGCGCAGTTTCTGGACACCATGGACCTCGAGCAAGAGCGCGGCATTACGATTAAAGCCCGGACCGTACGCCTGCACTATCAGGCTCAGGACGGCGCTGAGTATTATCTGAATCTGATTGATACTCCCGGGCATGTCGATTTTTCCTATGAGGTTTCGCGCAGTCTGTCCGCCTGCGAAGGCGCCATCCTGGTCGTTGACGCGACCCAAGGGGTTGAGGCGCAGACGCTGGCAAATACCTATCTTGCGCTTGACCGCCAGCTTGAAATTTTCCCCGTTATTAATAAAATCGATCTTCCCAGTGCCGAACCTGAGCGTGTTCGGCAAGAGCTCGAAGACCTCATCGGACTGGACGGCAATGACGCGGTCTTAACCAGCGCAAAAGAGGGCAGAGGTATCCCTGAGGTGCTGGAGGGCATCCTGCGGCTCATGCCTCCTCCCCAGGGAGACCCGAGTGCGCCGGTCAAAGCCTTGCTTTTTGATAGTTGGTTTGATCCCTACCACGGGGCCGTTGTACTCGTCCGGGTGTTCGACGGGATTCTGAGTCCTGGGATGTCCATTCGGCTCATGTCGAGTGGCAAAGAATATGAAGTCGGGCAGGTCGGTGTTTTTGCTCCGCATGCACAAGCGGTCAAAGAACTCGGGCCGGGGGAAGTGGGCTTTCTCATGGCCGGCATTAAAGAGGTCAGCGAAGCCCGCATCGGTGACACGATTACGGCAGCCAAACGTCCGGCTACGGTCATGTTGCCGGGCTTTAAGGCGGCTAAACCCATGGTCTTTAGCGGCTTGTATCCAGTCGAATCGAAGCAATACGAGGCGATGCGGGACGCGGTCGAAAAACTCCGTTTGAATGATGCCGCTTTTTCGTACGAAAAAGAAACCTCGCTGGCGCTCGGATTTGGTTTTCGCTGCGGTTTCTTGGGCCTGTTGCACATGGAGATCGTGCAGGAGCGTTTGGAACGAGAGTTTGGCCTTGACCTGATTACCACCACACCAACAGTTGAGTATCAAGTTCTGACGCTTGATGGAGAAATTTTGCACGTTGAGAATCCGTCCCTTCTCCCTCCGGTGCAGGAGATCGAGTATATAGAAGAGCCTTTTATCCTGGCGAGTATTCAGGTGCCCGAAGAATATGTCGGGAATGTGATGAAGCTCTGTCAGGAGCGACGAGGGGGACAACGCGAGATGAAATACCTGGGGGCCTCGCGCGTCGCCCTGGAGTATGAGTTGCCGCTCAATGAGGTTGTGATTGATTTCTATGACCGGATCAAATCGATCAGCCGCGGCTACGCCTCGTTTGATTATGAATTTCTGGATATGCGTCCGGCCAACTTGGTGAAGATTGATGTCCGAATTAATGGCGATGTCGTAGATGCCTTGTCCCTGATTGTCCACGCCGATCACGCCTATTCTCGTGGGCGTGATCTCGTACGAAAAATGCGCGCCCTCATCCCGCGTCAAATGTTTGAGGTGGCTATACAGGCAGCCATCGGAAGTCGGGTGATCGCCCGGGAAACGGTGAAGGCCTTACGCAAAAATGTCACCTCTAAGTGCTATGGCGGGGATATAACCCGTAAACGAAAGCTGCTAGAGAAACAAAAAGAAGGCAAACGCCGGATGAAACAGGTTGGGCGGGTGGAAATTCCTCAAGAGGCATTCCTTGCGCTGCTTCAGGTGGGCGAGAGTGAGACGCAACGGCGAGGCTAGGGAGTAGCGGATATGGCCAGAGGAAAAACATCGGCCCACGGCTCTACAGGACCTGCAGGCTCTGTCGGTCTGGCGGACCGGCGAACAGGCGGCGGAGTGCTGTCAACGCCGACCAGCCAAAAAAAGCAGAAATCGGTCGTTCGTGAATACACGGAAGCGCTTCTCGTCGCGCTATTGCTGGCGCTTTTTATTCGGAGTTTTATCGTTCAGGCGTTTAAAATTCCATCCGGCTCCATGCTGCCTACGCTCCAGATTGGGGATCATATTCTGGTCAGCAAGTTTGCCTACGGACTGCGCTTGCCCTATCCATTTGAGACCCTGGTGTTCGAATGGGCCAGACCAGACCCTGGTGACGTGATTGTTTTTGTCTATCCAAAAGATGAAACCAAAGACTTTATTAAGCGGGTCGTGGCGGTCGCTGGTGACGAGGTGCAGATTCGCAATAAGCAGCTTTTTGTCAACGGCGTAGCGGATGAGAGTATATATGCCCATTTTGCCAATCCTGACCGTATTATTCCCGGTCCACGTGACAACTACCCGCCGCTTCTGCCTGACGGGTCTATTGAGCCTGTGGTCGTGCCGCAGGGAAAATTGTTTGTCATGGGAGATAACCGGGACCATAGCCACGACAGCCGCTTCTGGGGTTTTGTTGATGCGCACGACGTGAAAGGCAAGGCCTTTCTGATTTATTGGTCGTGGGACGGGCAGGACCGCTGGGTTCGTTGGGAGCGGCTCGGGGCGCTCATTTATTAGAACCAGTATGAGAACCAGTATGAGAACCAGGAGAAGTCAGAGTGCCAAGGCTCGAAGACATGTTGCTTGAGAGTGGCAAAGTCTCCCAGGACGACTTGCGCCGCATTCAGCTCGTGCAGCAGGAGCGAGGCGAGACGCTTGAGCGCTTACTGGTGGAGCTGGGATTCATGTCTGAGGACGACCTCCTACCGGTCCTGGCTGAATACTATCGGGCTCCACTTATTAGTGCGCGTGACTTTCCGCAGCAGCCGCCGCCCTTATCTGATATGAATCCTGGTTTCTTTCGCCAAGCGCGTGTCTGTCCCTTGGCTGTTCAGGATGGCGGACTGACCATTGCCATGGCCGACCCTGGCGATTTCTACGTTATTGAGGCGTTAGAGAAGGCGACGAAGCTTCAGCTTACACCCCGCCTGGCGCGTGAGCGCGATATCCTTGAAACGTTGAGCGCCTATTATGCCGAGGGTGTAACCGATGGGCAGTCCGCCGGTCAGGACGTTGGCGAGGTAGAGTACCTGGAAGATGCGCAAGAAGACGAAGAGCATCTTCGAGACCTCGCGAGCGAGGCGCCCGTCATTCGGCTCGTGAATATGCTCATTGCACGGGCTATGGAGCAGCGTGCGTCGGATATTCATATTGAGCCGTTTGAAAAAGAGCTCCGCGTGCGCTATCGCATTGACGGTATTTTGCATGACGTAGAAGCGCCACCGCGCAAACTGCAAGCTGCCCTTATCTCCCGGGTCAAGCTCATGGCCAAGCTCAATATTGCGGAACGCCGCCTGCCGCAAGATGGGCGGATCAAGCTGCGGATGTTGGGTCGTGAGGTGGACCTGCGTGTTTCAACCCTGCCGACCCTCTATGGCGAAAGCGTTGTGCTGCGTATCCTTGACCGCTCGAGCATTGACGTCAGCCTTGAATCGTTGGGCTTTCCCGTGGACACCTTGGCCGCGTTTGAAAACCTCATTTTTCAGCCGTACGGGATGATTTTGGTCACCGGCCCGACTGGCAGTGGCAAAACAACCACCCTGTATGGTGCCCTGGACAAAATTAACTCACCTGAGAAAAAAATTATTACGATTGAAGATCCGGTTGAATACCAGCTCAACGGCGTCAACCAGATCCATGTCAAATCACAAATCGGGCTGACCTTTTCCGCCGGGCTGCGCTCCATTGTGCGGCAGGACCCGGACGTGATCATGATCGGTGAGATTCGTGATTACGAAACGGCTGAAATCGCCATCCAGTCCGCCCTGACCGGCCACCTGGTCTTCTCGACCCTGCATACCAATGATGCTGCCGGCGCGGTATCACGTCTCCTGGAAATGGGAGTGGAAGATTATTTACTGGCTTCGTCCCTGCTTGGGGTGATGGCCCAGCGGTTGGTGAGACACCTCTGTCCAACGTGTCGCCGTCCGGTCGAAGGTGGGGCCTCGCTCCCTCACCTAGAGCTCCAAACGAATGGTCATAGGCCTGAACCCGTGATCTCGTATGAAGCCGGAGAATGCGAAGCATGCGCAATGACCGGCTACCGAGGCCGCAAGGGGATTTTCGAACTCCTGCCAGTTGACGAAGGCTTACGCCAACTCATTCTGAAGCGCTCATCAGCCGACATGCTGAAGGGCCACGCAGTCGGGAAGGGGATGCGCACGCTCCGGGATGACGGCTGGCGCAAAGTCCGCGAAGGCGTCACCACGGTGTCTGAAGTGATGCGTGTCACACAAGACGAACAGTCTTCTTCCGAGGAGTATGGGTCTGATGTCAGAGGGGCGGCTGCCTGACCGGTCCGGCTGAGTCCGGTCGGAAGCGCCTAGGGCCTGTCATCAGTTAGTAAGAACCCTTGGGGTTTTCCTCCCCTGATGAGCTATACTTCTCGCGGTAGCCATAGCGAGGAGGGTTCTCAGCATGACGAAGCGGTATGCCCTACGGGATGACCAGTGGGAGCGGATTCGGGATCTCTTGCCAGGGCGAGAGGGCCATGTGGGGGGCACGGCGAAGGATAACCGCCGGTTTGTGGAAGCGGTACTGTACCGCTATCGTGCCGGCATTCCCTGGCGTGACCTCCCCCTGCGGTTTGGGGATTTCCGCGTGGTTCATACTCGGCATATGCGCTGGAGTACGAGCGGGGTGTGGGAGAAGGTGTTCAGGCACCTCGCGGCCGACGCCGACAACGAATACGCCATGATCGCTGCCACGATTATCCGGGCCCATCAACACGCTGCCGGGGCAAAAGGGGGGACCAAGAGACAGAATGCCTTGGCCGCTCCCGAGGGGGCTTGAGTACCAAACTCCATGCGACCTGTGATGCCCTGGGCAATCCGACCAGCTTCCATCTCACGCCGGGCCAAGCCTCGGACCTCGCTGGCGCGGATGCGCTGCTCCCCGATTTGGTGAAGCACATCCAGGCCTTGCTCGCGGATACCGCGTATGATGCCCAGGAGCGAGTCCTTGACGTGTTGGAGAAGGCGGAGGTGACGATTGTTATTCCCCCCAAAACGAATCGACGCCAGCCACGCCCCTATGATACGCACCTCTATCAGGCACGCCATCTGATTGAAAACTTCTTCGCTAAACTGAAACAATATCGTGCGCTTGCCACCCGCTATGACAAACGCGCTGTCAGCTTTCTGGGAGCTATCTATCTAGCCGCCTCGGTGATCCTCCTTAACTGATGACACCCCCTAGGCTTTTCTTTTCTTTGTGAGATTCTTTTTCGACCTCTGGCCCTTGGCCAGATTGACCTCGGCCACTTCATTCGGACCCGCAGTCCACGTCCGGTGATGTTGCCAGACGAGGGGATCATGGCCGGGAATGAGACGTTCGAGTTCGCAACTCAACGTCTTGCGGATGCGCTCATAGGTAAAGAGCTGGTTAAACGGATTGCCTTGATTATAGCCGGGCGGCCACATCTTCTCGATATTCGAATACCAATACACCGCATCGCCGGCAATGGCAAAAAGACCGTTGCGGGTTTGGACTTCAAACCATTGCGTCCCAAAGGTATGGGAATCCTTTGCCAAGTGCGCAGTAATGCCCGGCAAGACTTCGACATCACCTTCAATCAACGTGACTTTGTCCTGGCTCATCGCCATCGCCACATTATGAACGTCCTGCGGGTCCAGTGAGGAGAGAATCCAGCTTCTCTCACCCCCGCCAAAATCTTTTGGCAAGGACAGGACTCGGAGCCATCCCATATATTCGTCCAGTTGAATATACAGATGCGCGTTTGGAAAGGCCGAGAAATTGCCAATATGATCGAAATGCAAATGGGTGACGAGGATAGCGTCCACATCGGCCGGGGTGAGTCCGATCTTTGCCAGTACGGTCGGGGCGTCCTCCCACCCAAAGAAGTTATAGCGCAACAGCCAGTCTTGATTACCGAACCCAACATCAACAAGCACCACGTGCTTTTTCTCACCTTCAGCGCCCCCGACGAGGACGGTGTAGAGCATGGGAATCTGGATCGTACCCCGGTTACTCATTAACCCTGAGCCACCAAAAAAGTCATACGGCATGTCCGCCTGGCAATAGGCTAAGGTCCAGATGGAATAATCACTGGGCGGCTTTTCTCCAACGAGGCGCGGAGATTGAAGACCCCGCCTTTTTTTGACTGCTGGCATGGAGGCTTCCTTTCCGTGAAGCTGCTCAATACTCATCATGAAGTGCCCCCGCGTACAACCTGCTGTCAAGACTTCTTGCGTCCTGCCGAGCGAGCGTTGGAGGGGCATATGTGCAGTGCCAACTTTTCTGGGGGCTCGTCTTGTCGCTTGCCGGATATTTCGATAGTGTAATCAAAACTTTACGGCTTCGCGCACGAAGACCGGTGGTGGGTGGAACGTTCCTGAGGTACAAAATGAGGGCAGGGCCGGTCCGTCGGCTCACCGTACGGATGCAAGGAAGTCAGACCAGAAAGGAGTCAGTATGCGCATTGGTATTCAGATGGTGCTTCAAAATCATAAGGAGCACGATGATCGGGTGATGTACAAAAATGAAACCCGCCTCGCGATCGAATCCGAGGAGATGGGTTTCGATATTGTCTGGCCGGTAGAGCACCACTTTTTTGACTACTCGATTTGCCCGGATAATATGCAGTATCTGAGCTATATCGCCGCCAGGACGGAAAAGCTGCAATTGGCCACCGGTGCTATCATCGTACCGTGGAACAATCCCATGCGGGCGGTTGAAAAGATGGTCCTGCTTGACCACCTGTCGGATGGCCGTGCGGTCCTTGGGCTCGGACGTGGCCTCGCCCGGCGTGAGTATGCGGGTTTTGGTGTGGACATGAGCGAAGCGCGCGACCGTTTTAACGAGGCCGCAGAAATTATTGTGAAGGGCTTGGAAGACGGTTTTGTTGAAGCCGACACCAAGTACTACAAACAGAATCGCATTGAGGTGCGGCCCCGTCCGATCAAGAGCTTCAAAAACCGACGCTACATGGTGTGCATGTCGCCCGAGTCTTTTGAAGTTGCGGCCAGGCTTGGCCTGGGTGCAATGATGTTCTCTCAGACGACGTGGGATAAAGTTGCTGACGGCGTCCACAACTACCGTGACCTGTATCGTCAGCACAATAATGGCGAAGAGGCGCCTCCGGTGAACTGCGCCGACTTTGTCGTCTGCTCGCCCGATGCCAAGAAGGCGGAAGAGATCGCGCGAGAAAAAATCGTGGGCTACTACTTCAGTGTGATGGATCACTACGAGATGCTGGGCGACCACTTTGCGCAGACGGGCAAATCCTACGCCCACTATGCCGAAGCGGCCAAGATGATGAAGGAAGCCGGCAACGAGGCCATTCTGGAAGATTTTCTGGCTGCCAATCTGTGGGGCACGCCGGACATGATCATCGAGAAGCTGGAAGCGCGACGTGGCCAGATCGGTGACTTTGAGGTCAACGGCTGCTTCAGCTTCCAGAGTCAGCCCTTTGATCAGGTCGAAGGCTGCATGCGTCTGTTTGCCAAAGAAGTCGGCCCGATGATGCACGCCTGGACCCCGCAAGTCCAAGCGCCGGTCGATGTCGCCGCTGCCGAAGCGCGGGTTGGGAAGTAAATCCCGCCTGTTTAAGAAACCCTGTCGGACATGAGACGGACGGAGCGTTGCTTCGTCCGTTTTCTTTAAGAAGGCTACAACCCACCTGCGCTCAGCAACCGGCCTCTCGGTATTATCAGGCACAGCAGCCCATGGACGCCGAGCCACAGCCGATCAAGAGTGCTACCCGGCAGCCACCGGACATCGCCGTAGTAGACGATGTCCCACCACAGATGACTTGCCAAGCCTATTCCATACCCGGCCACCAGGATGTGCAGAAACCGTGGCTGCCGTCTGACCAGCAGGACCAGGACAAAGAAAGACACGCTGCTGTGGAAGAGGGGGTTACGATGGCCGCCAATACCCAGCAGCCTGATATCCAGGTCGGGGAAGACTGTGCCCAGGTAGCACGGAACGAGGGCCACGAAAAAAACGCCGACAGCCTGACCGGCATTGGCGCGGCTGCCGGCTCCCATGGCTATGTAGCCCATGAGCAACAGGATGCCGACCAGACTGTGTTCGGCCCGGTCAACGCTCTCTTGCCCGAAGAAGCCGAGGACACCCCAATTGAGTACGAGTGCCAAGCCGAAGGCCCCGGCAAGCGTGACAGGTACGGTGACGACCTGCTTCCCTTGGAACATCTCCACTCCGTCTACGGGGTGGCTGCCCAACCCTGATTATCCATTTTTACGTCGTATCCGATACCGCGGAGGTTCGGCCAAAAGGAGACTATGGCCGGTGAGTTTGCACCAGGCTGGAATATCTGCTGGCGCGCCGGAGTCTTGAGCAATGAGGAGCAGGACTTGGCCCGGCTGCATGGACTTGAGACGCAGGCGGAGTTTCAAAACCAACTCGCCGCAGGCCATGTCTCCGGCGTCCCAGGTGTCGTTTGGGTCGTTTGGGTCGGCTGGGGTGCCTGCGGCTGGAACTGCCATTTCCGTATGAAGCTGTGGAGTCGCCGCAGGCCAGATGCAGCCGGGCTGTTCAATGTTCTGGTTTTCTTGCCGGCTCGCCCACTGCCAACCGCTACGGTAGCAGGTCTGACGGCGGATGTAATTGTAAGCGTCTGTCAGGAATTCCGCTTGTGAGCGTCCTAATCCGTTGGCAAGACACGCGGCACAGTGCGGCGTTGTTTTGAATCCGGTTGCAACGCTGAGGACATATTCGTGGAAGCAGACAGACTGCGAGCAGCGGAAGCAGCGTGGGTTGTTGAGCTGTTCGAGTTCCGTGAGGATTTCGGCGGTGCGCTGCTCTTCTGCGTCCAGGGCTTCGTCTATGGCAGGGAAGGGGGGGGGGTGGTTTTCATTCTGCTCAGCCGGCTTTCTTAAACTCTGCGTCTCAAAGATCAGAAAAACTCGTAAAGAATTTTCAACTCCTGCGCATACTGACCATTTTTGACAGTATGGTGCAAGTTGGTGGTAGCAGCAACGATCTTGACCCTTACAGCCTGAGGGCTTATCGTGCCCGCGAGACGGTACGCTCGTTAAAAATCGAAACTGCATGGAAACACCTGAGAGCAAACCCGGTGGGCCGCTGGTCGGTATTCGGGTCATTGAATGTGGTGTTCTTTTGGCCGGGCCGTTCTGCGCCCGTCTTTTGGCCGATTTTGGTGCGGAAGTCATTAAGGTCGAAGCGCCGCACAAAGGTGATCCCATGCGGACGGTCGGCCAATCTTTGGTGGACGGCAAGAGTCTGTGGTGGTCAAGTATCGCGCGTAATAAGAAGTGTATTTCTCTCAACCTGCGTGACCCGGCAGGGCAGGACATTCTCCGTCGGCTGGTCTCTCAATCCGATGTCCTTGTGGAAAATTTTCGACCGGGGGTGTTTGAAGAATGGGGCCTCGGCTATGAGACGCTACGGGAGTTGAATCCGGGCCTCGTCTTTGCCCGTGTATCCGGCTATGGACAAACCGGCCCGTACCGAGAGAAACCCGGCTTTGCCGCGGTGGCCGAGGCCTTTGGAGGGCTGCGCCATCTGGTCGGCTTTCCGGATCGACCATCCTGTCGGGTTGGTATCAGCCTTGGTGACTCTCTTGCCGGTATGTTTGCTGCGCTCGGGGCGTTAATGGCGCTTTACAATCGCGATGTCAATGGCGGAACCGGCCAGGTGATAGACATGGCTCTGTATGAAGCCGTATTTGCCGTGCTCGAGGCGACCCTTACAGAGTACGAAAAAACCGGCTATGTGCGGACGCGGACCGGAACCCTGCTGCCTGGGTTTGCCCCGTCGAATCTCTACCCGTGTAAAAATGAGCAGTGGATTGTGATTGCTGCCAACACCGATGGGTTGTTCACGCGGCTGTGTAAGCTCATGGGTCGAGAAGAGTTGCTGACCGACCCCCGTTTTGAGAATC
This sequence comes from Binatia bacterium, assembly GCA_963664395.2. Classification (GTDB taxonomy): domain Bacteria; phylum Desulfobacterota; class Binatia; order Bin18; family Bin18; genus Bin18. The sequence goes on from OY761159.2 coordinate 4,285,119, forward strand.
AGATGGTACGGGCCGAAAACCGCGAGGCCATAGATGCTATTGTCTCGGCCTGGACGGCGACGTATGAACTGTCAGAATTGCTTCCTCTGGTTGAGGGAGCAACGATTCCTGCCGGTCCGGTCTATAGTATAGAAGACATTGTGAAAGACCCTCATTTTGAAGCACGCGACATGTTGTTGTCTCTCCATGATCGAGCGCTGGGCGAACTCAAAGTGCCCGGAATCGTCCCCAAACTCAGTGAGACACCTGGCCAGGCACGCTGGCTGGGACCGGAAATCGGGGAACATAATCAAGAAATCTATTCCGGCTTGTTGCATTTTAGTCCAGACGAGATGGCTGCCTTAACAGAACGCGGCGTCATCTAAAAAGCCAAAGAAGCATAAGGGAGGAACATCATGGCTGAACAACTCCTGTCAGGGATTACCGTCGTTGAGTGCGGCAATATGGTTTCTGCCGCCTATACCGGCAAGCTGCTCGCCGACTTTGGCGCGGATGTGGTCAAAGTCGAAGCGCCGAGCGGTGACGTATCCCGACAACATGGCCCCTTTCCGGGAGATACGCCGCATGCCGAAAAGAGCGGTCTGTTTCTGTATTTGAATGCCAACAAACAAGGAGTGACGCTGAATCTGCGCGCATCCAAAGGGCAGGCTGTCTTGCAGAGTTTATGCGCCCAAGCCGATATCCTGCTGCATAATTACAGCCCGCGCGATATGCCCGAGGTCGGCCTGGATTACCAGAAGCTGAGTCAAATCAATCCGGGTCTGATCATGACTTCGATCTCATACTTTGGGCAGACCGGACCGCACCGGGACTATCACGGCTATGATCTGACGGCGAGTAATGCCGGGGGATGGGCGTGTATCAGTCCGGGCGCGTCCGATTACCCTGACTTTCCGCCACTCACAGCTTTTGGCCATCAGAGCGACTTCCAAGGTGGGGTGCACGCCGGCGTGGCAACGCTGGGCGCGTATTACCATAAATGTCTGACGGGCGAAGGCCAGCATCTTGATGTCTCCATCCAGGAATGTATTGCCGCCATCCTGGAAATGAATTTCATGCACTACACCTATAGCGGCCTGGAAACCTCGCGGTTGGGGCGGCGGTCCATCTACCCCTGGTGCATGCTCGACTGCAAAGACGGCAAACTCTTTGTGATTTGTGTCGAAGAAGACCAGTGGCAGCGCTTTGCCGAGCTGATGGGCAATCCTGACTGGGCGACCCTGGAGATTTTTGAGGATCGTGTCGTCCGCGGCCAGAATTATGATGCCCTGATACCGTTTCTCCAAGAGTTCGCCGCGGAGTGGACCGTTGCCGACCTGTATAAAGCCGGTCAGGAACGACGTATCTGCATGGCCCCAGTGAATACCATGGCCGACCTGTTGGCCTCAGAACACCTGAAATCCCGTGAATTCTTTACTGAAATCAGCCATCAGGTTGCCGGAACGCTACACTACCCGGGCGCACCTTTTAAGGTGGATGAAGTTGGTTACGCCGTGCGGTGTGCGGCACCACGACTCGGCGAGCATAGTAATGAAGTCTACGCCCGGATTGGGCTCTCCCAAGCCGAGATCGACGAGCTGAAGCACGGCGGGGTTATGTAGTGTATCCGGCCGTCCTGAGCTTCCTGACTGTGGAACAAGACAAAGGAGAACGTCATGGCACGACGACCATTAGAAGGCATTCGCGTAACCGATTTCACCTGGGCCTGGGCTGGTCCGTATTGTACGCTCCAAATGGCGCATATGGGCGCAGAGGTGATTCGGATTGAGAGTGAAAAACGCCCGTGTATCACTCGAATGATTCCGCCATTTGCGGACAACGAGCCAGGGCCGAACCGGGCTGGCTATTTTAACCAATACAGTCAAGGCAAGAAAAGTCTCCAACTTGATCTGGCTCGGCCCGAGGCGTCCGAAATTGTTAAAAAGCTCATTTCCAAGAGTGATATTGTCGTGCAGAACTTCTCAACCGGCGCCATTGACCGCATGGGCTTTGGATATGAAACGCTCAAAGAACTCAAACCCGACATTATTATGATTTCCATTTGTGGTTACGGACAAACCGGTCCCGAACGCAACTATATGGGCTATGGTCCGGCTTCCGTTCCGCTGGCGGGGATTTCATCTTTGACCGGCTATCCCGGAGTCGGGCCGGCGGAGATCGGTATTTCATACGGCGATCCGAACGCGGGTATCTTTGGCTCGTTTGCCGCCATGGCCGCGCTGGCCTATCGCCACCGCACCGGCAAGGGTATTCACGTTGACCTGGCACTCTGGGAGGCCCTGCTCGTCCTGATGCCCGAAGGCATTATGGATTATGTGATGAATCGGACCCAGCCGGAACGCGCCGGTAATCGGGACCGCTGGATAGCGCCCCATGGCTGTTTTAAGTGTAAAGGCGATGCAGAGAAGTGGGTGACCATTGTGTGCGGCAGCGACGCGGAATGGCAGGCTTTATGTCAGGCCATGGGCCAACCGGAATTAGCCACGGACAAACGTTTTGCCGATGCGGCTGCTCGGAAAGCGAACGAGGATGCGCTCGAAGAAGTTATCACGGCCTGGACGAGCGAACGCGACCGCTGGGAGGTGACGGAGGTGCTGCAGAAAGTTGGTGTGGCTGCCTACCCGTCTCAGAGCAATAAAGACCTGGCAACTAATCCGCATCTCGAAGAACGTGGCTATCTCGTGCAAAAGGAACATCCCGAATTCGGCAAACGGATTCATGCCGGTATCCCGTGGCAGATGAGCGGCTCGCCGTGTGACGTACAGGCCGCGGCTCCGCAGCGTGGGCAACACACAGACTATGTGTTGCGGGACCTGCTCGGTTATTCCGGCGACGAGGTGCAAAGACTGCGGGACGGGCAGGTGCTGAGCTAGCTCCGTGGCGACGGAGGGCCTAAATGGAGCTTGACGCAAACACAGAATATGGAGGGTTTTGGATTCGGGTCGGAGCGAACGTGATGGATGGGGTGGTCCTCATAATAGTATCACTTCTGATTAACATACTGTCACAGCTTGCTTTCTCAGAGGAAGCAGCTGGAGTTGCTGACGCTGTTCCCCAGATATTGCTTTACTGGGTGTATTCAGCCGTCCTTCATTCCTCCTCTTGGCAAGCCACAATAGGAAAAAAGATGCTTGGGATGAAGGTAGTAGATTACTCTGGGGAGAGAATCTCTTTTGGTCGAGCAACTGGTCGTTATTTTGCAGGTATTCTATCCGGGTTGATTTTGGGAATAGGACTTATGATGGTCGGGTGGACGAAAAGAAAACAAGGTCTACACGACTTTATAGCAAAAACTCTAGTAGTCGAGGTCAAGAATGTTTGACCAAATGCACTCTCGCCGTCTTGCATCTCCTCGCTCAACGAGGCCCGGCCTGCCCAGATTACCTCAAGGCCTTTATATGGAAACAGAGGCGTAACCCCACCTTGCATCCGTAGAGGCTTGTGGCTAGGATCGCGGCAGTTCGTGTAACTGAACCTTCATTCAGCCATTCGGCCAAACTACACACTATAAGTATTGAGAGAAGGGGACTCAGTATGGCAGGCGCATCACGTCAGGGTATGTTAGCTGGCTATAAGGTGCTGGACTTTACACAAATTGTTGCCGGACCGACGACGACGCGCCTGCTGGCCGAAATGGGGGCTGAGGTCATCAAAGTCGAACAGGCCCCGAAAGGAGACCCGGCCCGTCTCAATGGTATTCTGAAAAAAGGCCGCAGCGGCTATTTCGTTCAGCATAATGTATGCAAACAAAGCCTGTGCGTAAATTTGAAGACAGAGGAAGGGCGTGACATCATACGCGGGCTCATTCCGCATATGGATGTGGTAGTCGAGAACTATAGTCCGGGCGCGATCAAGCGGCTCGGTTTCGCCTATGAAGAACTCCAAAAGCTGAACCCCCGCATCATTATGTGTTCAATCTCAGCTCTTGGTCAGACCGGCCCGCTGTCCCATGTTCCCGGCTATGATTACATTGCGCAGGCGTATTCAGGCTTCAGTGAAGTCACTGGCGAACGCGGCCGGGCACCGGCCATGCCCCAGGCTGCGATTGGCGATGTCAGCACGGGCGTGCATGCCTTCGGGGCGATTGCCTGCGCGCTATTGCACCGCGAGCGGACAGGAGAAGGCCAGTATATCGACGTGTCGCTGCTGGATGCCTATATCCATTCACACGATTTTACGATTCAGGCGCATAGCGCCTCGGGCGGCAAGTTCGTCCCGACACGGAGTGGCGCCCATCATATGGGGCTGGCCCCGTGTGGTATCTTTAAGGCAAAGGATGGGTTTGTGGTCATCGTTGGCGCTCTGGATCATCAATGGCAAGGCGTGGCGCGGACAATGGGACATCCGGAATTTGTGGAAGATCCGCGCTTCCGCACTAACCGGGATCGCGTCCATCATAAAAAAGAACTCATTGAGGCCATTGAAGCCTGGCTCGACACCATGCCGAACCGGGAAGAAGCGGTTGCCGCCCTGCACCGCGAACGGGTGCCGGCTGCGCCTGTCCTGACCATTCCGGAAGTGGTCAATCATCCCCATTTACTTGAGCGGGAAGCCATCCGGCCGATACAGGATAAGGTGTTGGGCGATTTTGTCCTGCCCGGATTTCCGTTCCGCTTTTCGAGTCCGGCCAGAACGGATGCCCCGTTTGAAGCGCCGGATCTGGGCGAACACAATGCGTCCATCCTGCGCGATTATCTGGACTATAGCCCTGACCAACTGGAGCGGTTAGCCCAGGACGGCATCCTTGTCAGCCGCCCAACGCCGGTAGAATACGAGTAAGGAAAGATATTTCATGCACGGTAAACGCGGGCTCATATCCGTAGTCTGTCGCGTCCTCGGCGGGCTGTTACTCCTGGCGATCTCGGCCAATGTTTCGCCCTGTTACGGCTATTTCATGGACAAACAGGTTGATAAGGTCGTGAATACATGGTCACGCTTTGATCGCTTTCTGTCTACCTTTGATCCGGCGGGCCGGTACGTCCGACAGCCCGTAGAACGTCAGATCCCGGCCCTGACGTTTCGGGGGTTTCTCCGCCAATGGTCTGACGTCCAACTCTCAGGCGACCGCCGTGTCGGCAATCGGCGAAAAGACTTCCGTTTTTCCCAGATGCAGAATTTGCTGGAATTGGAACTCCACTACCAAGTCTCACCCAATATCGAAATAACCAATATCAATAACTTCATATACGACGGTGTGTACAACTGGCAGGATTCTGCCGGTCTGTTTGCCTCCCGGACGAGCGAAACTTTCCGCGCCTATCATAACTTTGAACGCATCGTGCGCGAGCTGTATGTCAGCTATCGCACCCACAACCTGGATGTGGTTTTGGGCAAGCAGCAGATTGCCTGGGGTAAAATGGACGGCCAGTTCATTGATGTCATCAACGGCATGGACAGGCGTGAGTCCGTCCAGCTTGAGTCGAGTGACTACGAGTGGCGCCGGCTGCCGGTCTGGATGGCGAATACGACCTATTTCTTTGGGGCAAACTCTCTCAACTTCCTGTGGATTCCGAACTTTGAGCAAGACCGCAATCCGGTCCCCGGCTCACCGTGGTATTCGCCCCTGGCTCCGCCCAGGGATACGGAGACGAAAGCGCTCCTGGACGGCCGCCAAGACGCGACCGGGGATCAGTTCAGGGAGACGAAGCGGCCGTCTGCGGGCGACTTCGGCGACCATCAATACGGCCTGCGGCTTGATGTTTCCATGGAACCGCTCACCTGGGGTCTCATTTATTATTACGCCTGGAATAAAAACCCGACGTCCTTCATTGTCGACCGCGATATCGATGCTGCCGGGGACCCCCATCTGACCTTTCAGCCGCGTTTTACCCGCATGCATCATCTCGGCATCACTGCCGACTATGCTTCCGCGCTCTCGAATATGCCGCTTGTCGGCGAACTGCCCATGGTGCTGCGGGTTGAGGGTTTGTGGACCAAAGACGTTCCCTTCGCCGACTTTGACCATCAGCAGGCGGCGCGGGACGGGAGTCTCAACTCGGGCATCATTCGGCGCGATACCCTGCGGGCCGCGATTGCGCTGGAGTTCGCCTTTCCCGGCAATACCTCTGCGATTATACAACCCTCACTCTTGTATACCTTTGACTGGCGTCGCAATCTCGGCGGGGGCTTTGGCGGAGGGATCGGAGATGAAATGAGCCTCCTGCCGGTCTTCTTTGTTGGGCGCCCGTTTCGCTTCACCCGTGACCGTTTGCGCCTGGAGTTGACCGTCGTTCCCGTTATCAGTCTGCCGCAGAAGAAATGGCAGGGCATCAAAACGAAATTTGTTTCGAGCTATCGCTTTTCCCAATTTGTTACCGGTCGCCTTATTTATACGGCGTTCAGTAGCGGTGATCGGACTGACCTGTACGGACAATATAACAAATGGGACAATATCGGCTGGGAACTGAGTTACGAGTTCTAACCGACCTGCGTGAAAGAGCTCTCACCGGACGATCATCTTATGCATAGACGCTTTTTTTTCCTGACGGTATGGGTCTTTTCTTTTCTCTCCAGCCTGGCGATAGCGATTGCTGGGGCTGCTGAGCAGAACGGCAGCCACCGGCAGACCTGGAAAACGGTAGCGGAGCTGTCCGAGGCGGAAAAGTCGCGTCTTGATTTCCGGGTCGATACCCCCCGAGATACGACGGTTCCATACCTCCCGGCCGAAGCCTATCCCTTTCAGCCGCCTTATACCGCGGAAGAGATGGGCTATCGGGCCATGGAATTCCCGCACATCGCCCGCTGGTCGCATGCTATGGCCGATGTGTTCGGCGCCATTACCGGCAACGGCTTTCTGGATGAAGGCATCACGCTGGGCTATAGCTATTATATCCCGGACGAAGATGGGGTGCCCGGTCAGCTCAGCATGACACCTGGGGAGGCCTATTTTCGGATGGTCTTCTTTTATACCTATCCGCCTGAGAATCAGGGCCTGCAGGACCTCTGGATCCTGAGACGGACAGACAAAGAGGAAACGACCAAACTCGACAATTTTATCTATAGCCCAACATTGCGCCGCGTGCGTCGCCAGCCCCAACCCCGCCGTGATGCCCAATTCCCGAATAACGTCCAGACCTTTGACGATGTGGTGGGGCGCGATGCCTGGGAGTTCTCCTGGCGGCTGCTTGGCACGGATGTGCTGCATGAGACCGTTCGTTTCCCAAATACCCGTCCGACAGTCACCCTGGCCAAGCCCGACGGGAGTTTTAATGAGATCCCATCCGATCATATTAAAATGCTGGGCGACACGTATCCGCATTATACTGAAGACGGTGGAGTGGCCTGTTATGTGGTTGAGGCGACCAGACGAAAAGACTGGCTGCCCCACTATCGCATGGGCCGGCTCATCTATTGGCTCGATAAGCACAGTTTTTATCCGTTGCGAATTGAGCAGTATGACAATGACAACCAACTTCGGGTGATCGAGGTACGCAACGCCTATCTGGTCAATCCGGCACTGGAAGAACGTGGTTATGCCGGACTGTTCACCGTGTACTATGACATTGCTTTAGACCTGATGAGCTATAGCGCACATGATGCCCATTGGGTGAAGGAGTGGTCCCAAGAAGACCAGGATACGATGTTTGAGCCTGATTTTATGCGCCGCAATTGGCTCAAGTATCCGCTCAAATCCCAATCTCTGGTCTATTCTCCGGAAAAATTCTTTCTCCGCCCGCTCTTGTATCCGGATAAATTCCCGCAGGACCGGAGCGTTGCCATCTCCGCAGAGCTGGAGCAGCGCTATCGTTTGCAGGAAGAAGCCGGACATCTAGTCTTCGACATCTCCTCTCCGCTCATTGAGGTCAAAGCGCAACAGTAAGATGGCTCTTCACGCGCAACAGCTCTTGTGGCTGCTTGTCTGCTGCCTGCTGTGTTCCGGCAGTCTGGGGGCCGCGACCGTGGCGGCAGACCAAGACGGTCTGACGCCGCAGAAAACCTGGACAACGGCTGCCGAGCTCACGGCCGAAGAAAAAGGAGTGCTGGATTTCCGTACGGACACGCCGCGAGATGCCAGCGTGCCCTATCTGCCGGCCGAGTCCTTCCCGTTTCAGCCGCCCTATACGGCGGAAGAAATGGCGCTGCGAGCCATGGAGTTCCCCCACTCGCCGTTCTGGGACTGCATCCTGATCGACATGGCGTTCTCGGTGACGAATTCAGGATTTATGGACCAACGCGTGACGCTTATTCCCATTCTGTATTTTCCTGAGAACGGCTTTGGAGAACATCTGTACGCGGCGCAGCCCGGCCAGGAAATCTATCGCTGGCTCTCCCAAAGCGTCTCTCCACCCGAACGGTACGGGAATCAGACCTTATGGATAGGCTATCGGACAGATAAGACCTTCCGGACGAAAATAGACATGTTCGCCTATTCTCCATCGCTGCGGCGAATCCGTCGTCAGCCGCAACCGCGGCGGGAAGACCGTTTACCAAACAGTGCCGCAACCTTCGATAATCTGATCGGACGCGATGCCTGGGAGTTCTCGTGGCGCATTCTCGGGACGGATGTTTTGCATCAGACGGTGCGTTTCCCCAAGACGCGCCAAACCGCGGTGCTGACCGACGAGAAAGGGCAGTACGTTGAAGTTGACGCCAAAGATCTCTCCCTCATGGGCAAAGAATACCCGCTCTATACCGCCGATGGTGGAGTCAAATGCTATGTGCTCGAAGCCATACCAAAATCCGACTGGCTGCGTGACTACTATGCCCATAGGCTTATTTACTGGGTTGACCAATATGCGTTCTTTCCCTTGCGGATGGAAGAATATGACCGACAGGAGAATCTGAGTTTTGTGAACACCCGGATTGCGAGCCTTGCCAACCCGGCTCTTCAGGAACACGGCTACGCGGTTCAGTTTGACCTGTGGTGGGACGTGTCTATTGACTTCCTGTCCGCCTCGACCCACGGTTTTGTCCCCCAGACCTGGTCAGCGGCAGACAAAAAGATATTCTTCAGCTCCGGATTCATGCGCCGCGAGTGGTTCCTTGTGCCGCCCAAGGGCCTGATGAGTCTCAACTCGCCGGACGAATTCTACCTGCGGCCCCCGCTCGAAGAGGGGAAATTCCCGGACTCGCGCTCTATCAGTTTGTCCCCTGGTCTACGGGCTCTGATTGAGGCCCAAGAGCGCGAGGGTAAGCTGGTGTTTGAGGAGGGAAGGGACGGCTAAGCGCGTCAGTACAGAGGGTACCACGGGCGGTTGCGGTTGCCGGTCCCCTCTGCGCGTCTTACTCCGTCGTGTGTGTATCTTGCCAGGCGCGGCCCATCGAGTCCGCGGCCAGAATGGCGTCGGCAACCATGTCAGGCTGCACGGCAAACGGTTCGTTATGGATGGTTTCTCCTTCCGCGGTCGCCCGCGTGGCCACTTGTTCAAGCAGGTCTTCCGGGAATTCGCTGAGCCCGATCTCGGCCAGGGTGATAGGCAGGCCGACCGCTGATGAAAACTCCAGAACCGGATCGATAACCGAGCGTGGCTGACCTTCGAGCACTAATTGAGCCATCAGGCCGTAGGCGACTTTTTCCCCATGATAGTACGGATGGGTGAGCGGGGCTGCGGTGAGGCCATTATGGATGGCATGGGCTGCGGCAAGCCCTGAGGACTCGAAGCCCAGACCCGACAGCAGGGTGTTGGCTTCGACAAGCCGCTCCAGGGCTGGATTGACAACGTGACGTTCCACGGCCCGTTTCGCATCCGGACCGTCTTCAACCAGGATGTTGTAGCACAGCTCCGCCAGCTTTTCGGCGCTGCGCGTTGAGGCTCCCCCACGCATATTCTGGACATGACCGGCAACACAGGTTTTGGCCTCGAACCACGTGGCCAGCGCATCTCCCATCCCTGCCACCAGCAGCCTGGCCGGAGCTTGGGCGACAACATAGGTGTCCACCACAACCAAATCCGGGTTCTTCCGATAAAAGCGATATTCCTGGAATACCCCTTCGGGAGTATAAATCACCGACAGCGCGCTGCACGGCGCATCACTTGAGGCAATGCTTGGACAGTTGACGACAGGCAGATCAAGGTCGTCGGCGGCGGCCCGGGCCGCATCCAATACCTTCCCGCCGCCCGCTCCGATAATGACCTGAGCCTTATTCGCCCGCGCCGTTTCTTTGATACGTTCGATTTCAGGGTAGGAGCACTCCCCCCCGAACTGATGGACGACGTGGGTGATGCCGGCATCGTTCAAATGTTTCTGCCAGACTTCCGAGAGCAGCCGAATGGCACTTTTCCCGGCAACAATACAGGCCGGTCCCTGCAAGCCAATACGCTGCATTTCCGTTCCTAAGGCGGCAGTGGCGTGCTTCCCTTGTACGTAGTGGCTGGGGGCTGAAAAAACCGAGAGCATATGTCCCTCCTTACCGATTGCTATTCCCTCAGATAGAGCAGGCAGTATAAACTGAGACGGGTTGACGCGGCAAGCAGGAGAGGGCCATTGGGACAAGAGGAGAGACGTTACTGTCGCCCCATATTGATGAGCAGGATTCAGTATCGGGTGCTCTGTCTCGTTGTCTTCGCCCTCTGGGGGGCTGGATGTTCTGAATTGCCGGGCGAACCACTCAAGTTAGGTCGGCATACGTATAGTAACGACCCCAGCGCCGAGCCGTGTCCGCTCGGTGAACGGAGCGGCCAGGGTGGTATGAGCAACGATGAGCGGACCGAACACGGGATTACGTATGCGGTTCGGACGCCGGCCAACTACAATCCAAAGATTCTTCACCCGCTCCTCATGGTCTATGCCCCAGCAGGCTCAAGTCGGTTTCACTCCGAGCGTCTGACCAATCTGACTTTCACGGCAACGACGGCCGGCTTTGTCGTTGCCTACGCTGACTCCCTGCGTCTTTCACTCGAAGCCATTCCTGAACTCGGTACGATTCCACGGCTCATCGCCAAAAAATGGTGTGTTGATGAGCGGCGTGTCTATCTGACCGGCCATTCTGACGGTGGAACAGTTGCCTTGGCCCTGGCCCTTTTAGACGAGACACGCCACATTCCCGCTGCGGTGGCTCCGAGTGCCGCCGGGTTCAGGCAGGCCGACCTCGAAACATTCTCGTGTCCCGAAGCCTTGCCTGCGCTGATTATGCACAGTGCGGATGACCATCTTTTCCCCGGCTACGGGGCTGATACGGCTGCTTGGCTGGCTTCGTGTAACGAGTGCCAGCCCCGTTCTATTGACAAGGACGAAAACGGTTGTATGGCCTACTCAGGCTGCACGGCGGCGAACAGAAAGACCATATACTGCGAAGGAACTGGTGCGCATAGGCATTGGCCCGCGCTCAATACGGCTCTCCTCTCGTTCTTCGTTGATATCGATAGCACCCTTCACTAAATAGGGCTCGCGCCCTGGAGTTGTCTCCGCTCCCTCAGCCTGCTATCTCAGTACCGTTGGTAAATGACTGAAATTTCGTAAGAATTGACTGATGCGACGAGCCTGCCGAATCTTCCTTCTCATATCCGCAGTGGCGACGCTCTGCCTGGCTCTTCCTGTGTCATCCTGGGCGCACCGGGATAGAGGGCCGGGAGACCTGTGCCGCCGAGAGGTCGGTGCTTCACTCTTGCATATTACGTTCTATCAGACCCAATTTGACCCGGTCACAGAATATTGTGAAGAAATTCCGCGGGTGGGCAATGCTTTCCTGGTCGTGGACGTGACTCCGGATCTATGGGAAATGCCGTTCGGCGTCCAACTCGTTGCCTCAGATGAATCTGGACAGTCGAGTACGATACTGTCGCTGCCTTCACAAGTGTATGAACGTGGCGTGGCCAACGCTGAAGTCTTTGTGAAGGCCGGCATGAGCTATGAAGTGCGTGTCGCGCTTGGACTTGAAGGTGAACCAGAACCGCGTAAATTTTTATTTCCCTTTCAGGTTGCAGCATGGTACAAGGCTATGGTCGGGCCAGCGCTGATTGTGATCGGAGTCGTTATCGTCATTGCGATATCGGTAATCCGTTATCAGATCACCTCTCGGAGCAGAGAAGCGCTGGTGGAATAAAGAGAGAGAGTGTAAAGTAACGTCGTTATTACTATTGAGGAGGGATACGCATGGCTCAGGCGCAAGCAGTACAAAACGTACCGAAAGGTTCTGGCGATGGTTCTCTGACAAGTGGCAGCTCAGTCAACCCGACTGATTGGTCAGTCGGGTGGCATCCTCTATTCTGGGGGTGTGGGCTTATTATGCTTGCCAACGTCTTTTTCTGGTGTTGGAACTATGCCTTTATGTTCACGGCCGGACTGAACTCAGCGAGTGCTGAATTCACGCTGTATTACCGGACGCTGTTCTGGGGCGAACTAATTGTCTTAGGCGTGTTTAGTGGCGTGTGGTTTGGCTGGCTCATGCGGAATGGCCGGGCCGTTGAGGGACAAGAATGCTCACCCGCCGAGGAGACGCGTCGCATCGCGATTTTGTGGAGCCTGATTGGCGCGACGAGTCTGGCAATCTATATGGAAGCCAGCTTCTGGCCGAACTGGGACGGCTCGTGGCACCAGACCATGGTGCGTGACACCGCGCTCACACCGACCCACATCCCGATGTTCTACTTTTTCTTCCCGCTCTCCGTCGTGTTAGCAGTTGGCACCTACGTCTACGGGCGATTCCACATTCCGGCGCTGTACGGCAAGGATAAAGGCTTTCCCTGGTCGTTCTTTTTGCTGATCAGTGCCTGTGTGCTCGAATGCATGGCCGTTGCCGCCAATGAGTGGGGCCATAGCCTGTGGATCTCCGAAGAGATTTTCTCCGTTCCGTTTCACTGGCCGTTTGTGATTTATGGCTGGCTTGCCGCCGGCATGTTTGCGGTGTGGGGTGAAACCCTGGTGCGCATGTTCGAGGTCGAGAAGGCCGAAGAGGCTGCTCATCCGGAATCTTCACTCGAGTCGCCGCTAGCTGCTGATTAATAATCGGCTCAGGTTTGGCTCGATAAACGTATCGACAATCCTCGTGCAGAGAGGAAGTGCGCATGGCGGCAGACACCACAACCGTAACGGACATCACCGGTGCAGCCGAACGGCAACGTCGGCTCGAACTCAAGGAGCTGCTGAACAAGAAATACAAGTGGCTTGGTTGGAAGTGGGATCTTGTCTTCTGGACGACGGCTATTTTCGTAGTTGCCGGTGCCGCTGACATCACCAAGCAGCTGTTTGCCGGTGACTGGGATCACTGGACGGATTGGAAAGATCAGCAGTGGTGGCCGGTGATCACGGCTTTTGCCACGATTATCATTCCGTCGGCGCTCCAGTACATTCAGTGGGCAGCTTGGCGATTCCCGACTGGCGCGACCTACACCGCCTGCTGTCTCTTTCTGGCTGCCTGGGCCGGGCGTTATTTCCAGTGGGACTTGGCGGCCAACTATCCGCTGAATTTCGTGTGGCCGGCCTCCGTCGTCTGCGCTGGAATCCTGATGGACTGGACCTTAATGAAGACCAAGAGTTTTATCCTCACCTCGTTAATCGGTGCCCATGTCTGGGCGATCGCGGTGTGGGCCTATAATTACGTCCCCTTAGCCGCCTTTCTCCAGCCGGCCTATTTCATGGACCATGTGGTGACGGTTGCCGACGTCCAGGGCATTGCCTATATCCGCTCCCAGACGCCGGAATACCTCCGGCTTATTGAGCGGGGTGCGTTGCGGAGTTTCCTGGGCGAGACGCAATACGTTTCCCTGGCCTTTGGGGGAACGGCGGCCTTTGTTGGCTACTGGATCGGTCAGTTTATTGGCCGTTATCTGGCGGTATGGCCTATTCGGCGTTATCTGAAGATCGTGTGAGATGAATATTATGTGCGGCATGTCTTTCAAACGTCAGCAATCTGCCCGGTATGTCAGCGTCTTCTCTTTCTTCATCGCGCTGCTTGCCGGTGTGTCTCTCTATCCTTCCCTCGCGCATGCCCACGGTATGAACGCCGCTGAAATGGCCCCGCCTATTATTACCGCGGGCATACTGGCGTTCGTCTGCTACTGGCTCGTGGTTTTGTGGCCGGCATCGAAAGGTGCCGAAACCGGCCTGCAGTGGCCGCCGGAAACGGACCGGGCTATTCGCATCAAACGCAAGCCTCGCTTACGGGTCATAGAAACGAAGCCTCAGCTCCCGGACGAACAGCCTGAGAGCAGGCAGGTGGCCGATGGCTAAGCGGTTCGTGATCGGTAGTGTCGGCGTGTTAGGCGTCATCCTGGCCGTTGTCGTCGCCAAGACGCCCAGCGCCTTTGCCCATGGTGAGGCTGCCGACGAACCGTTCTTGAAAAACATGACTACGGCTTTCTTCAACGTCAGCGTTTCGCCGACCGAAATCGAGGTGGGAGAGCCGGTCAAGGTGACGGGCTCGGTCAAAATCCTCGAGACCTGGCCGCATACGCTGGAGACCCCGGAAATCGCTTCCATCATGCCGGTCGTCCCCGGGCCGGTCTTTGTACTCAGGGAGCGTTTTGTCAACGGAACGGCCGCCATCGGCTCGTTTTTCGCCCAAAAGGGGGACATTTACGAGTTTGAAATGGAGCTGGTTGGCAAAGAGCCAGGGGACTGGCATGTGCATCCCGGTATCGCCATCTATGGGACCGGTACCCTGATTGGGCCTGGCGAATGGGTTAAAGTCAAACCAAGTGCTGAACCCTTCTCATTCCCGCTCACACTGATGTCTGGTGAGACGATTGAACTCGGTACGTATGGAGGATCATTCGTCTGGTGGTGGTCGTTTGCCGGATTTGTCTTGGGGGTTATCTGGATACTGTACTGGACGACGAATAAAAGAACGGTGACCAATCTCGCAGTCACTGTCCAGCTGCCAGTGAATGACGATGCCCCCGATATTGGCCTCATCACGCCGCGTGACCATATGTGGATGAATGTTATCGTTGGCGTGACCCTGGTTATGCTGGTTGTCGGTTGGACGTATGCCACATCAAATGCGCCAGTTCGCTGGCCGCAGCAAACGGACTGGTTTACTCCGGAATTCATTTCTTCTGGTGAGAAAATTGTTGAGGCCCGGGCCAGCGGGGCGACGTATGACGAAGCGAGTGAAACGCTTGAGATGAAGGTCCAAGTGACGAATGTTGTTGAGAGCGACATCGAACTCAAGCAACTGACTATAGCGATGGCGACCTTCGTGAACGGACCGGAAGCCGAACAGGCGAAAGCCGGTCCGAGTGATTTTGTTGGTCGGCTCGAAGTCCAGCCGGACGGGCCGATTGCTCCGGGCGAAAATAAAGAGCTGACCCTGACTATTTCAAGTAGTATTTTCAGCGAAGAGCGTCTCATCCCGACGCAAGCACCGCAGCAGTTTATTGGCGCAGTCTTACGCTTTGAGAATGGGAACGACGGTCATGAGTTAGTGACGGTCCGTTCAAACGTCGTCCCCACTCAGTTCCGTTCTACCTATCTGCCATAAGCTCCAGAGCGGGGACAGACCTCCCCGCGGGTGGAGCCTCGTTGGACAGCGTTGTGAAACTCTTCTCCCTTGTTGCCATGCTCCTCGTCCCAACGGGAGCATGGGGACATGGGGGTGTCGCCATGGATATGGACCCCTGCATAGAGCGGGCCGGCGCCTATCTGATCCATTTTTCTGCCTACCAGCCGCAAGAGTACGCAACCGAAGAATTCTGTCGGAGCGTTCCTCTGACCGGGAGTACGATTCTCGTTTTTGATCTGATTGATCCCGAATTGCGCAAGAAATCAGCTGCGGTGCGCATTATTAAGGAAACCAATACTGCTGAACCTCGACTGTTGCTCGATATCCCGGCACGGGTGTATCCCAGCGGCGTGGTGAATGCTGAAGTCCATTTTGACACACCTGGCCAGTATACGGCCCTGATGACGCTTGACGGGGTTGATGGGTCTGTGCGGTTTCCCATTCGAGTCGCTTCACTCTCAAATACCATGCTGGTCCTGATCGCGGGCCTGATCATCGGCTGCGGCGCTGGCTATTATGTCGTCGGTGGCAAACTCGGTTGGCCACCGTTTTCGGTGAAAAAGGTTCCGTCACTCACATTGGTCAAGGGATAGGTGCGAAACCACCTATCCCCCCTTTTCCTAACGCTCTGTTCACAGTACATATTGAACGATGTGGCTGCGTGGTCTTCTCTTTTTCTGCCTTCTTCTGAGTGTACTCGCTATCGGTACGCTTTTTCTGCTTCCTCGTGCCTGGCTCCCCCGCCCGATACAAGACTTTGCGTATCAATATATCGGCGAAGAGTCCTACCAAAAGCCGCCTCCCAGTCGCGAAATAAGCCCTGTCAGTGTGGAGCCATTTTGTCTGGACAGACACCCAGACTGGCGGAAACCTCAGACTATTGAGGGCGTTGCCGTGGAAGCATCACCGGTTTGTGATCCAGATAATCCAGCCGACATTGCGGCCTTTGTCAAAGGGACGAATAATATTGCTCTGCACACGCTCATGGAGACGCGGCTCACGCCCAATACGGTGGTGAAGGAGAACGACCGAGACGGGGATGGCGACCCGGATGAGATTCACATCCGACTTGAAGTCATAGAATTGAACGGACACTCACCGGATGACCCCGCCCCATTCCCCGCCTATTTCATTGCGCCTGGCGTACAGCCCGGGCTGTGGGTTTTTGCTCCAAAATCACGCGGCATGGCGACGGAGAATTTTGAAAGTGAACAGGCGCACCCGACCTTGAGAGCCCCGTCTCCGGTGATTCGTATAGAGCAGGGTGATACGCTCCGGGTGACCTTGGAGAATACACACTATCTGCCGCATACCATTCACTTCCATGGGGTTGACCATCCCTTTGTTGACGCCGCCGGCGAGGGAAACGACGGTGTTCCCATTGTGAGTGAAATGCCAGTCACACCAGGGGAGAGTCGCACCTATGAGATGACCCCGCGTCAAACGGGCACGATGTTTTACCACTGCCACGTCCAACCTCATGTCCATATTCTGATGGGACTCCAGGGCATGTTTGTTGTTGAAGAGAACCGGCCGAATAACTGGCTCCAAACGCTCAATATTGGAGCCGGTCGGGTGCGCGCTGTCTCTGCGGCAGTCAGAGAGTCGTATGATCGGGAATTCGACCTGCACTACCAAGACATCGACCCGGCGTTGAATAACATTATTCAGACCGCGACGGATCCCAGATTAATCGCCGAAGCGACGAATCGGGGTTATGACATTACGGATCAAGAACCTGACTATTTCTTACTAAACGGACGGTCATTTCCCTATACGACCCGCGAGTCGCTTGTTGTTGTTGCCCCAAATGAACGGGTCAAACTGCGTGTCCTCAACGGCGGAGCGGAAGGAATCTCTCTGCATACGCATGGGCATAAAGTCAAAATCACGCATTATGACGGCGTCGAACATAATCCGGCTGCTCAAATCACCCGCGATGTGGTATGGCTGAGCCCCGCCCAACGGGTAGATCTTCTCCTCAATACAACTGATGACGGACTGCATAATTATGGGCAAGGCATCTGGCTGCTCCACGACCATAAGGAAAAGGCCATCACAACTGATGGGATCAACCCTGGTGGCAATATCAGTGCCATTGTCTATCAGGATTACTTGGACGCATCCGGTCAGCCGAAAACGCAGGGGATGGATTGGGCGCCGTTTTTCACCAAGGAGTATTATCAAAAAAAGCTTCCCATCTGGGCTGGCCTGGAGGACTTTAACCTTTTTGGAGAGGCGGGTACTCGTTCCCTGCCCTTGAGTTCCGCACTCATACTCGGGATAGGTATCGGCTTCCTCATCGGCGCGGCTTGTGCCTTTGGGCGATTTACCCGACGCCGATGAGGGAATACCAAATGGATTTCTTTCTGAGGAAGAATGATTATAGGGGGACGGTGGCGTCCGGGAGAAGGCAGCTCCATAGGGCCGTCTCTACACTGATTGTCTATACCGTGTCCACATTGCTTTCCGGCGCGATCGGCTCGGCTCAAGAGCATGCTCATCACCATAAACATCATGGGATGCAGCTCGATACTGCGGGTATGGTGATGAATGAAAATACGGACCAGCTCCCCCGGGGCTGCCCCCGCATTTCAGGTGAGCACGAGCTTACCGTTCGTGCCGGAAAAGAATTTGCCCACCCAGGGACGATGTTCGCGTATGATCGGAACGAATGGGATTTTAAGCCATGTACGAAACTCACGGTGACGCTCATTAATACGGACAGTGTTCGTCACCAGTGGATGCTGCACGGCCTTCCGCGCTATATCTACCCCCAGGGCATGTTTACGCTTGAAGTCGCGGGCAAAGGGCAGCGGACAGGTACCTTTATCCTTCCGCCCGGAGACAAGACCTATCTGGTGCACTGTGATGTTCCTCAGCATATGGAAAAGGGAATGAAGGCCCAGCTCAAGGTCGGGGCTGGAAATGGGGATCTGCCCAGCATTCCCGGGGTGACCGGACCGCGTCTGCGGGACCCGTATTCAATGGCCTGGAACTGGTGGACGCATGGTGCTGTCTTTGTATTCGGTATCGTCAGTATGATCTTCGTGGGAAGAAGGTTGCGCCTTTTTCCCTAGGAGTTCGGGGCGTCATATGCCCTCTTTCTCTTGACCTCCAGTCTAAAAATAAGTAGGGTTCGACCACATTTTTCGATTGTCAATTACTCCGAGGAGGCATTATCCATGCGAGGTTACTGGTTGTCGATATTTTTACAGGTGGCAGTCTCTCTCATGCTTCTCTCTCCAACCGCACTTTACGCTGACGCGCCTGCCAAGAACGCTGACGCGCTTCAGCCGGTTACGCACGAGCGTTTGGTCAAAGGAACGGCCAACTACGCTGACTGGCTGATGTACGGTGGGAATTATGAAGGCTGGCGATTTAGTCCCCTAACGGATATTGACCGCCAGAATGTCAAAAAACTCCAGGCCGCCTGGATTTTTCAAACCGGGGTGCCAGCCCAAATGCAAGCCTCACCCGTGGTTGCCGATGGCGTGATGTATCTTACCGCGGCCTACAACAAGCTCTTTGCTTTAGACGCCGTAACTGGCAAACCGCTCTGGAAATATGACCATGATCTGCCGGACGATCTGCGGATTTGCTGCGGACCGGGCAACCGGGGAGCTGCGCTGGCTGGGGATAAGGTCATTATGGCCACGCTGGATGCGCGTATTGTCGCACTCAACAGGAAAACCGGTGCAGTCGTGTGGAATACCCAAGCCGACGACTATGCCGACGGCTTCAGCTTTACCCTGTCACCACTGATTGTTCGAGACAACGTCATTGTTGGTATTGCGGGCGGTGAATACGGTATTCGCGGCTATATTGATGCCTATGATCTTAAGACCGGAAAACGCAAATGGCGTCGTTATACGGTGCCTGACGAAGGCGAGCCTGGTGCCGAGACCTGGGCTGGTGATTCGTATAAACAAGGCGGCGGACCGGCTTGGGTGACTGGCTCGTATGATGCGGATCTTGACCTGGTTTATTGGGCAACGGGTAATCCGGCCCCGGACTGGAACGGGGATGGACGTGAGGGTGATAATCTCTACACCAACTCGGTGTTAGCTCTTGAGCCTGATAGCGGTGAGATCAAATGGTACTTCCAATTCACCCCGCACGACGTCTGGGACTATGATGGCAACACGGGGATATTTCTGCTCGACGTGATGCGCAGTGGCCAGTCTGTCAAAGCCTTAGCCCAGCCCAATCGGAACGGATATATGTATGTCCTTAATCGTGGGGATGGAAAGTTCCTGCACGGCTCCCAATACGTTGAGCAGCTCAACTGGGCGAAAGGGCTGGACGAAAATGGCCGGCCGCTTATTGACCCCAAGTATGTTCCCATGGAGGGAGGCAATCCTGAATTAATCTGTCCCGGGAATGCGGGGGGACAAAACGGATCGTATGCTGCGGCCTACAGCCCGCTTGCCAATCTCATCTTTGTCCCGACGATTGAGAGTTGCGGAAAAATGGAAAAGGCCAAATCTATTTTCATCAAAGGCATCCCATTCTGGGGCGGGGGGCCTGGACAAACGCAGGGCGACCTCGGCACAGCATACGGTCACGTCACGGCCATAGACCCCACCAGGGGTGAAGTGAAGTGGCGCTATAAGGACGAGTGGCCGATGGTTGGTGGGGCACTCGCTACAGCCGGGGGACTCGTATTTACCGGCAACCAAAAGGGATTCGCTCTTGCCTTGGATGACGCGACGGGTGCGGTCTTGTGGAGGTTCCAAACTGGCTCGGCTGTTCGGGGACAACCGATTACATACAAAGTTGGTGGTAAACAATATGTTGCTGTTCCCAGTGGCGCCGGGGGGTTGGTCGTGGATATCGTCGGTAAATATCCCCAAACAACACCGGGTAGCTCTGTTGTGGTATTTGCGCTCCCGTGAGCGCTAGAGCTGAGCCAAGATCAGTCAAAGATAAATCAGAGGTGGAGAGGCGCAGCATGGCCCCTCCTTTTTTGTTGCGTACGCTCAATACCAGCCCTAACCCAAAACTTGCATAATGCGCTGGCTGACCTCATCCGGAGCCGCGTTGCCATCCACCCGTTTAAGAATCCCTTGGGCTTCATAAAAAGGGACAATAGGCGCCGTTTCCGAGTGGTATTTTTCGAGCCTGGCTCGACAGGCTTCTTCGGTATCGTCCTTGCGCTGAATCACCCGACCGGCAATAGCTGCCGGCGGCGGCTTGAATTTAATATGGTAAATATCTCCGGTATCGGGGTCCATGCGTCGACCGGTAATGCGTTCAACAATTAAATCGTCCGGGACTTCAATTTGCAGCACCACATCCAAGGCAACCCCGGCTTTGTGCAGTTCGGCCTCCAGGGCCTCGGCCTGGGGTCGGGTGCGCGGAAAACCGTCTAGCATAAATCCTTTTATGCAGTCCGGTTTTTCAATACGCTCTATCACCATCGCAATGACGAGCTCATCAGGCACCAATCCACCTGCCTTCATATATCCGTCTGCCTGCTTGCCTAACCCTGTCCCTTCACTCACAGCAGCGCGTAGCATATCACCGGTTGAGATATGGGAAATCTTGAACTGCTCGACGAGATGAACAGCCTGTGTCCCTTTGCCTGCCCCCGGTGGCCCAACTAAAATCATCCGCATAGGTGTCAATCCTCCCTCTAGCGACAGCGAGCTGTCGCCTGAAATCATGAAGATGTCAGGAATACTATCGAAGAACACGGTGAAAGAACACTGTCACTGCTAGGCGTGCCAAGAAGCTCGTGCTAGGGTCGGGGGCTCTTTACCAAAAAGAAAGAGAGGGAGGGATACATGAAAATAGGGGTTTTCGAGTTCTGTATTGATAGATCAGTTGATCCGGCTATCATCGCAAAACGTGCGGAGGAGTTGGGCTTTGCCTCCTATTGGGTGCCTGAACATGCGATTATTCCGATTCAAACCAGTTCGCCCTATCCAGGCTCGGAAGACGGCATGATTCCAGACGAGTATGGCCGCATCACTGATCCATTTGTGTCTTTGGCTCGGGCATCGGCAGTGACCAAGACGATTGAACTCGGCACGGGGATTTGCCTGATCCCGGAGCGCAATCCGCTTGAATTAGCCAAAGAAGTAGCGACCCTGGATCACTTCTCGGGCGGTCGTTTCATCTTTGGTATTGGTGCCGGCTGGCTGAGAGAAGAGACCGAGATCATGGGGGGTAACTTTGATCACCGCTGGGGACAAACCAAGGATGCCATCCTGGCCATGAAGGAACTCTGGACGCAGGACGAGGCCGAATATCACGGCAAGTACTATGACTTCCCCGCGGTCCGTTCATTCCCAAAGCCGGTGCGAAAACCGCACCCGCCGGTGTATATGGGCGGCTCATCAAAGTATGTCTTTAAGCGGGTGGTCGAATGGGGCGACGGTTGGATGCCCGTTCTTTCACCGGTGGAATACATTAAAGAAGGTCGGCAGCGCCTCAACCAGATGGCCGAACAGGCTGGCCGTGATCCAAAAGAAATCTCTGTCCTGGCCTTTGGCTTGCCCGAAAAGTTCCGGACCAAAGAAGAAATCAGTGAACTGAAATCGGCTGGCGTGGACCATGTCACCATATGGCTGATGCAGAGTGAGGAGGGCGAGGGCGCTGTCCTCGCAGAATTGGAGTCTCTGGCGAAAGAAGTGCTGTAGGGGGAACGGGTTTCAAACGAGACAGGGAAGGGGCAGTCCTGTGACTGCCCTTTTTTTCTAGGAGAAGAAGTATGATCAAATTTGGCATCATGGCCATGCCCCAGCATCCCCGAACGGATTCGCCTGTCAAACGATTCAAAGAAGCCGTCGAACTGACTCGATTAGCCCGTGATGCTGGACTCGACTCGATTGCCTGCGGTCAGCACTTCCTTGCCCCGCCGTATCAGAACATCCAAAGCCTGCCTTTGCTGTCGCGGCTGGCGGCTGAGAGTGGCTCGATGTCACTCGTGCTGTCGGTGATTCTGCTCCCGCTGTATAGCCCGGTTGGTCTGGCGGAAGATGTCGCTTCGCTCGATGTCATAAGCGAAGGACGCGCCGTTTTTGGCGTTGGGCTCGGCTACCGGGATATCGAGTATCAGGGATTCAATACTCGTCGACGTGACCGTATTCCGCGCTTCGAGGAGTCCCTGGAGCTCATACGTCGCCTCTGGACAGAAGAGAATGTGTTCTTCCGGGGCAGCCATTTCAGTCTGGAAAACGCGACGAGTACGATTCGGCCCGTCCAGCAACCGCATCCGCCTATCTGGATTGCTGCGAACAATGATAGCGCCATTGAGCGTGCCGGCCGGCTGGGGTGTTCGTGGCTGGTAAATCCGCACGCCACCACCCACACCTTGCAACGACAGATGGCGCTGTATAAAGCCACTTTGGCCGCCGCTGGTCATACCGACGCGCTGGAGGTCCCTATCATCAAAGAAATGCATGTCGCCAAAACGCATGACGAATCGCTGGCGATTGCCCAGCCGTATCTGGAGAAAAAATATCAAGCCTATGCTGACTGGGGACAGGACAAGGAATTACCCGGCGAGGAATCGTTTCGCGTATCGTTTGAGGAACTGGCCAAGGACCGCTTCATTCTTGGCAGTATCGAAGAAGTTATTGAGCAAATCGAAGTCCATCATCACCAACTCGGCATTGACCATTTTATTTTCCGCATCTGGTGGCCAGGCATGGAAGCCTCTCATGCCTACCGCGTAGTGGAACTGCTGGGCGAGCACATTATTCCGTATTTTCGAAAATGAGCGAGGAGCGAGGAGAGATGCCGCGATGTCCTGTCTCTCCTCGTTTAATGTCTGGCTAACTCGCCTGCAAACGTTCAACCAGTTCCTGGGTGGGCAAGACCTCGGCAAACATCGACGCTTGGGTAATCAGGGTGGAGCGGTGCAATTCGCCGTGCGCTATTTTTCCCAGGGTGGGATGTTCACCGTCGCGCGTCGCGGTGGCATCATTCAGAAACAGGACGCGAAAATCCCGATGAAAACCCTCCCGCGCGGTCGTGTCGCAGCACATATGCGTCATATAGCCCGAGATGACTAAAGTCTCGATTCCATCTTTTCGCAGCGTTTCTTCCAGGTCAGTTTTGGAAAATGACCCAGGATAATTCTTGACGATACGCTGGTCTTCAGGTCTGGGTCTGAGACGGGTGTGGAGTTCAAAGCCGTTGGTCCCTCGAATGAACAGCCCCCGCTCGGGATTCAGAACCTCGTGCTGAACATAGATGACTTTTACGCCCGTTTGTTGGCTGGCTTCAATCGCTGCTTCGATTTTGTCCAGCGCGGCGTTCCCGTCAGGAATGGGCCATTTGCCCTCAAAGTATTCATTCTGAACGTCTATGACGATCAGCGCTGTTTTCTTGGGATCAAGAGCCATGAGTTCCTCCTCTTCATTCTCACTCGATACGTGTGAGCTGTAACGGAAGAGGGGCGGAAGAGTCAAGCGCTGGACAAGCTTGACTTCTGACTCGGGTGGGATAGATGGAAGATTCTAGCCCGTATGGAGGAAGCCGTATGATTTATGAACTGCGAACCTATCAGCTCGCCTTTGGCGGCCTGCCTGAATATCTCGAAGTTGCGAAAACGATGATCCTACCCGGTGTAGCCGAACACGGGATCAAGCCCGCTGGCTTCTGGTATAGCGAGATCGGTCAGCTGAACGAAGTCGTCCACCTCTGGGCCTATAACGACCTGAATGAACGGCAGGCAAAGTGGGCAAGCTGGGCCAAGGATCCGCGCCGGGCCGAGGTGGCCAAGCGGCTGCGTGGGGTGATCCTCAGTCAGAGTAATAAAATTCTGAGTCCGACGGAATTTTCCCCCATGCAATAGGCTGCTTGTCTGCTCATCCTGCTGATTATGTTGAAGAAGCTTTGTGTTCTCTGTTGGGCGCTTGCCGGCTTGGCTACCGGCTGTGGCCCCGCGCCTACACCGGATATTCTTGAGGGAGAGGGGCTTGTCGAAAAGGTCATTGTACCGGATAGACGGCTTGTTATCGCACACGAGGACATTCCAGGCTTTATGGATGCCATGACCATGAGCTTTGAGGTCAATAAGCCGAGCCTCTTACATCTGTTCAAGCCGGGAGATCGCATTCGCTTTACCCTAGAGCGGACAAAGCTGACAGTGTATTTGGTCGCTGCTGAGAAAATTGCAGTACGAACAGCAGAGGGGGAACGGCAGGGCGAATAGCGCTAAGCGGAGTGACGTATTACTCGGGCTCGTCTGCGTCCTTTTTAGGCCAAAAGAAGCGCCAGATTTTGACCGGAGCGCGTAACGGCGAAAAGGACGCGGGCTGATCTTCCTTTTCGAGTTCCTGATCATACAGGCGGTCCTCGTACATTTGCTCCCAGGTTGTCCCGTCGTAGTCATCATCTTCAAAATCATCAACCCGATTGGGTGATGATGATCCCCACTTCCACATCCCCAGGTTGTCTTCCGTATCACCATGACGTGAAGGCTGCGCCAGGACGGGTACGCTGAGAGCAAGACTGCAACAGATAATGCTCAGGAGCAAGGCACGTATCATTACTTTGCCTTTTCTACCACAGTCTTTCGCTCCGGCCAATGTAAGCACTCTCACATCGTCTGAGACGAGATAGGCCGAGACATGGCCAAACTATCCATTCCATGCCATTCCATGCTACGAAGGCAAGGCGTAGAAGGAGAATCCAGGCGGTGAGTTTGGCATCAACTCTTGTCTTTGGCTTCTTGCTCGGGCTCAGGCATGCTTTTGATGCAGACCCCCTCAACTCCGCCCCCCAGACGGTTCGATCAGCTTTGCGTTTTATTCCCGCTTAACTAGCCCGTATGGCAATTGACAGTTGGGTCGAAGTCCCCGATTACGTTCGAGCTTAATACACTGTGAGTGAGTCTTATGAAAATTGCCTACTTCGATGCTTTCTCCGGTATCAGCGGCGACATGGTCATGGGTGCATTCCTCGACCTGGGTGTATCGCTTGATCTGCTGAAAGCCGAATTCTCTAAGCTGCCGCTCGATGGTTATACTGTGCATCAATCTGAGCGTGTTCAAAGTGGTATTCGTGCGGTCAAATTCGATGTGGAAGTTACCACGAAACACCACGAACGCAGCTTTCATTCCATTGCCGAAATGCTGGACGCAAGCACTCTGAGTATGGCGGTGAAAACAACGGCGCTCAAGATTTTTACCCGCTTAGCTGAAGCCGAGGCCCATGTTCACAACACCTCTGTTGAGGACGTCCACTTTCATGAAGTTGGTGCGGTTGACTCGATTCTCGACATTGTTGGTGCTGCCGTAGGCTTTGAGGCATTAGGGATACAGGCCCAGTACACGAGTCCTCTTCCCATGGGGAGCGGATTCGTGTCCTCCCGCCATGGCACGTTGCCCGTGCCCGGTCCTGCCACTGCGGAACTCGTAAAAGGACTGCCCGTTCGATTCGAAGATGGCCAGTCTGAGCTGGTCACTCCTACAGGGGCGGCTATTCTCGCTGCGTTGGCCCAGCCGAAGCCACCATCCTTTTCTATTACTCAGATCGGCTATGGAGCGGGAGAACGTACCCTGCCTGACCGGCCCAATGTATTACGGGTCTGTCTCGGCCATCTGATCTCTGAGGTTCAACACGAACAACTGCTTGTACTGGAGACGAACATTGATGACCTCAACCCAGAGTGGTACGAACATGTCATGGAGCAGCTCTTTGCTGCAGGTGCCCGGGATGTCTTTCTCG
This sequence comes from Binatia bacterium, assembly GCA_963664395.2. Lineage (GTDB taxonomy): Bacteria > Desulfobacterota > Binatia > Bin18 > Bin18 > Bin18. Next base: position 4,311,187 of record OY761159.2, read on the forward strand.
CACCCATTCAAATGAAGAAAAATCGGCCGGGAATTCTCCTATGGGTTTTATGCGACCCAAAGGACCAAGGACAGCTTTCCGGTATTATCTTTAACGAGACTTCGACATTAGGAGTCCGAGTCTATCCGGTTGATCGTCTGGCACTCCGACGGGAGCAGAAAGAGGTGCAGACCGAGTACGGCACGGTCAGAGTCAAAATTGCCTATCAGCCCGACGGACAAGTCAGCGTTGCTCCAGAATATGACGACTGCAAACACCTCGCTCAAGAAAAAAATATTCCTCTCAAACTAGTGTATGCAGCGGCTACGCAGAGTGTGAAGGGCAGGTAATGGATCGATCGGGTGATGGGGGAGGAATGACGAATCTCTTACGAAACAAGATCGGCCAGAACCTCAGCGGGGTGGGTGCGGGGATTGACGGAGGCATACGCCTGCTGGACTGTGCCCTCTTCATCAATCAGATAACTGATCCGATTAGCATAGCCTGCGCCGACATCATCACAGGCGTTATACGCCAGACCTATACTCCGAGTCGTGTCACACAGGAGAGGGTACGGAAAACTGAACTTTTTCGCAAAAGCGGCATTTTCCTCAACCGTATCAAAGCTGACACCCAGAACCTCAACATTTTGTGATTTGAAGGCTTCAATCTGATCGCGGAACCCACGACCTTCAATCGTTCAGCCAGGGGTGTCGGCTTTTGGATAAAACCATAAAAGGACCTTCTTGCCTCGTAAAGTCGACAAAGACAGCTCGGTGCCTTCGTGTGTCATGACCGTAAAGTCTGGTGCGGTGTCTCCTACGTGTAACATGATGCTTGTTCTCCTTTTGACAGTGGTCATACTGAGCTGTTTCCCGTTATAACACACTCAGCAGATTCCGCTGGTTATATTCAATCTTTGCTTGCTCTTTCAAGTATTTCGTGAACTCCCGAGAGGCCGCGATTTTTTTCCTCTGAAGGAGAGACTTGCGAAGGTCATCACGCCGCTCTTCGAGCTGCTCCGGATCGGCGGGAATATGTTCTTTAAGCACGACAATAAAAGCATCGCCCCCCCATGCGTAACTTTGGGAGGCGACAGGGTCTTCCGGCTTTAACCGGAACGCTGCGGTTTTAAGATCTGGCAAGGTACCGATCTTTGGGATGTAGCCGCCCCGCCGCGCAAACGCCCCAGTCTCTTCTACTGCGAGTGCCTCGGCCTTTGCCAAACTCACCAAATCTTTTGTCTCTTTGAGTTTTGCCAGGAGTTTTTCAGCCTTCTCTTTGGCTAAAATCTCTGCTTGCTCACTCCGGTACTGCTCTTCAACCTCTTCTTGTACTTCAGCAAACTCCGGTACCCGAGAGGGAACTCGTTCCTCGAGCGACACGAGGAACCAGGTGTCGCCAATTTGGACGGGGTCGCTGATTTGCCCCCGTGCCTGTCCGAAGGCTGTCTCAATGAGTTTTGGACGACGACCAAGGCCTGGAATTGTTTCGTTCTGAGTAACAAGCGGAGTTTCTTCCGCCTCCAATCCAGCAGATTCGGCAAACTGTACGAGCGTCATACCATCTGTCATTTTCTTCCGATCCTCTCGCACCCGTTCCTCTGCAATAGCGCGACTTTTCTGTTCCCGCAATTCTTCGGCGACCTCATCGGCGACTTCTTCAAGCGGTTTTATGTGCTCGGGTTGGATTGCCTCAACCTTGATGATGTGGAATCCGAAGGGTGTTTCTACCAGGCCGCTCAGTTGTCCGACTGCCATGTCGAAAGCTGCCTCTTCAAAAGGCTTGACCATACGGCCCCGCCCAAAGAAGCCGAGATCGCCGCCTTTGCTTGCCGTGCCAGTATCTTGCGAATACTCCTCGGCAAGAGCGGCAAAATCTTCTCCACCACGTGCCCGTTCGAGAATCCCGGTAGCCGTGCTACGAGTGTCGGCTCTACTCTCATCTGAGGCGCTGTCCGCGACAGAGAACAGAATGTGACGAGCTTGTACCTGTTTCTCTTCCGTAAATCGATCGTCTTTACGGGTCTCGTAAAAATCGCGCACGTCCTCCTCAGATACCGAGACCGCTGCTTCAAAGTCTTCCGGTGCGTACGTGATATAACGTAATCGGACACGCTCCGGTATCCGAAAAGATTCCTTGTTGCTGGTGTAGAAGTCGCTCACTTGCTGCTCGTTGACTGTGACCCTATCAACCAGATCTACCGAGGATATTTTGAGGAAAGAGAGATTCACTTGTTCTTGTTCGAAGCGAAACAATTCCTCTACTTCGTAATCCGTAGCGCGGACTGATCCGTCAATGAACTTTTGGAATCTCTCGATAACGAGCTGGTCACGTTGCTGCTCCTCGAACTCCTGAGGGGTCATCCGTAGATAGCGTAATAGCCGACGGTAAAGGTCCGGGCTGAAAGAGCCGTACCCTTGAAAGGCAGGAGAGCTGGAGATCTCTTGGCGCACGTCTTCATCCGATGCACTGAAACCAATCCGACGCGCTTCTTTGGCCAAAAGCTTGGCATCAATGAGCTGATCGAGTGTCTGTTGTCGCAGATTCAATTGCTGTACGAGCTCTGAAGTAAAACGCTCTTTATAGATTTCTCGGTAGTTGGACTCGACATTCCGATAAGCGCGCTGGAATTCCTGAAGAGTGATAAGCTCATCATCGACCATCGCTACTATTTGCACCTGTGAGTCGTCTCCAAAGCTCCCAATACCAAAGAACACGAAGACAAGCGCAATGATCAAAAAAAGCACTTTGATCCACACTGACTGGACCCTGCGACGCATAAAGTCAAGCATGCCTGTTGACCTCCTATTTTATCATGCCATAGTTGATAGGTGAAGAAAAAGAAACAACATTACAAGAACTTGCCCAAATATTGAAATTTTGCTAGAAACCTTACCCTACTGGGTGTCGCCGTGGGGGATGGGGGAAATAAAACATGGTTTTTGACGCGTTGTGGGGGCTGCTGTCGGTTGACTTGGCGGTTGACCTGGGCACAGCGAATACTCTGATCTATGCAAGAGGTCAGGGGATAGTGTGTAATGAGTCCTCCGTTGTTGCAGTCCAAAAGGATGTTCGAGGGACTCAGCGCGTCCTTGCAGTTGGCATTGAAGCAAAACGGATGCTTGGTAGAACGCCTGGAAACATTGTGGCTATCCGGCCACTCAGGGAAGGAGTGATCGCGGATTTCGAAACAGCCGAGGCGATGCTGCGCTATTTTATTCGTAAGGTCCACAACCGTCACGCCCTGGTGCGACCACGTATTGTTATTTGTGTACCCAACGGTATCACTGAGGTAGAAAAGCGCGCTGTCAAGGAGTCTGCTGAGTCCGCAGGAGCACGTGAGGTATACCTTATGGAAGAACCGATGGCGGCGGCTATCGGGGCTGGACTCCCGGTTACAGAGCCTATTGGCAGTATGATTGTTGACATCGGTGGCGGGACTACGGAAGTCGCCGTAATCTCCCTCGCGGGCGTTGTTTTCTCGCGTTCAGTGCGATTCGGCGGCGATAACATGGATGAGGCGATCAGTCAATACATTAAACGAAGATACAACCTCTTGATTGGTGAACGGACCGCCGAACTGATAAAAGTTACTATTGGTTCGGCCTATCCGACAGAAGAAACACATACCATGGAAATCAAAGGGCGCGATATGGTGGCTGGGGTACCAAAGGTGGTAGAACTCTCGGCTGAAGAGATTCGTGACTCCCTGGTTGAGCCCATTAATCAGATCGTTGAGGCGGTACGAGTCGCTTTGGAACAGACTCCGCCTGAGTTGGCTTCGGATATTATTGATAAAGGGATAGTGCTGGCTGGAGGCGGTGCCCTACTGCGCAATCTCGACGTTTTGTTAAGTGGTGAGACAGGTTTGCCGGTGGTCCTGGCCGAGGATCCTTTGACTGCGGTTGTGATGGGGGCGGGAAAGGCGCTCGAAGAACTTTCCCTTCTCAAAGAGGTTGCGATACAATAGGAACGATGCGAACGTTCGCAACACCCTGAGTGTGAATCATGCGCGAGGTTCTCCATAGATATCGTCTATTCCTGTCCTGTGGATTCTTTCTTTTCGTGTCGTTACTGCTGGCAACGATAAACGCCCGATCTCCGTACCGTATGGACCCTACTGGAGTACTGTTTCTTGAAGTGATGCAACCCCTTCAAGTCGGAGTCACGGCGCTGACCCAGGGCACCAGAAAAATGCTGGGTCAATATCGCGATTTGCTCTCCGTCCATCAAACGAATAAAGTTCTCCGTGCCCGGCTTGAATCGCTTGAGCAGATACAAGAACGGTTGGTTGAATTAGAGCTGTCGAATCAGCGTTTAGAGCTTCTGCTCGGTTTACGGGCGCAAAGCTCAGGAACGCCAATTGCCGCTCGTGTGATCGGACGAAACCCCGGGACGTGGACACACACGGCTGTGTTAGACAAAGGGGAACGGCACGGAATTCAGAAAGGAATGGCGGTGCTCACCCCAGCTGGTGTTGTGGGCCAAGTTGTGTCTGTTGGCCCACATGCCTCCCACCTCCTCCTCATCTCCGCCGCCAATAGTGGAGTTGATGCACTCGTGCAGCGTTCGCGTGTCTCCGGCATCGTGTCTGGGGCCATTGTTGGAAACTGTCAATTGAAATATGTTCAGCGCGATAGTGACGTAGAGGTAGGGGATGTGATCATCACCTCTGGGCTTGATGGGGTCTTTCCGAAAGGACAGCAGATTGGGCGTGTGACGCGCGTAGCCACACGAGATGACGAGATGTTCCAGGATGTAGAGGTGGTGCTCAGTGCCGAACTTGCAAAGATCGAAGAAGTCTTGGTGGTTGCTCCGGCTGCCATCCGAGCAGGAGCCGAGCACCTTCGAAACGAATAGGCTCCGAACGTTTGGACTCTTCGGAGTATGCGGAGCTGGGGCGGTACTCTTACAGACAAGTGTTTTCTACCATCTTCCATTTGTTCCTGATCTTTTACTCATCTTGTGTGTCTATCTTGGGATTTACCACGGAGCCCTGGCTGGGGCGGCGAGCGCTTTTTTCCTGGGGTATGTGCTCGATAGTTGTTCGGGAGCTCCGGTGGGAATATGGACCTTTACCATGAGTCTTGTTTTTACCACGACGAAGCTCCTGTCTCAAAGTCTGTTGATGCATAATCCCTTGTCCGTTTTCGGACTCGTCGCCTGTGCCGTATTCTTGAAGGCAGTCACTTCTCTCGCGCTGCTCGAAACACACTGGGCATTGGCTCTCATTTGGCCTTTTTTCACATACTATGTATTGTGGGATTTACTTCTGGCCCTCCTTCTGACCCCACCCATATTTGCCCTCCTCGCAACAGGGGAGCGCGCTGTAGCTAGAGCATAAATGGACGAGCGGTCAGAGGTCTTTGCGTCTCAGGAAACGCTTGCCGCGTGCTACCGTCGCATTGGTGTTATCAGTCTGATCGTCTTGTTTGTTTTTTGCGCTCTCGGCTTTCGCTTGTGGCAGCTCCAAATCGTTGAGGGCGCCCGCTTCCGAACTCTGTCGGAAAAGAATCGGATTCGCCTGAAGCGGCTTCCGTCCATACGAGGGCTCATGCTTGATCGAACAGGGCGTGTCGTCGTAGAGAATCGCCCGTCGTTTGATGTTGTTCTGGTCCCAGAAGATACGAAAGATCGCCTGACAACGCTCCGGACTCTGGTGTCGTATTTGCCCGAGACCGCGGGCCTTTTAGAAGGGAAGGTCCCACGTAATCCACGTCGCCCTGCGTACGAAGGCATCTTTGTAGCCCGGGATGTCTCTTGGGATACGCTGGTCGCGATTGAAGCCCATCAGCTCGACCTCCCCGGTGTCACCGTTGAGGTGAGTTCGAAACGTTCCTATGCCGCAGGGAACTTTGCTTCACACCTATTAGGCTATGTCGGTGAAGTGAATAATACTGAAATGGCTCAATATAAGGGGTACCGGCCTGGCGACCTGGTTGGCAAGGTCGGGTTAGAGAAGGTCTGGGAAGAAGCCCTGCGTGGGTATAATGGCGGGCAACAGATCGAAGTTGATGCAACGGGAAGAAAGTTGCGCATTTTGGACGAAGTCAAGACCCAGCCCGGGTACAATTTGCGTCTGACGCTTGATCTTGAACTGCAAGAACAGGTCGAACGTGCTCTAGGAGAGGCGGAGGGAGCCGTTGTTGTCCTTGCAGTAGAAACCGGAGAAGTCCTGGCTCTGGCCAATCGCCCAGCCTTCAATCCGAATCTCTTTGCGCGTGGTATCAAATCCAACGAATGGCGTGCGCTCGTTGAGAATCCTCTGCACCCGCTTACCAATCGGGCCCTCCGGGGCCAATATCCTCCAGGCTCCATCTTCAAGCCCATCATGGCACTGGCGGCGCTGGAGGAGAAGATTGTTACTCCTGAGACGCAGTTCAGGTGTCAGGGGGGCCTGCCCTTTGGTGGGCGAACCTTTCACTGTTGGAAGCGGTCCGGACATGGCCTGGTAGATTTGAAAAAAGCCTTAGTCCAGTCGTGCGACGTATACTTCTATCAGATTGGACAACGTCTCGGAATACAGAAAATCGCTCAGTCCGCGCGTCGGTTTTGGTTAGGCCAAGACCTGGGTCTTGCCCTCGATGCGTCGTCAGGCGTGATCCCCGACGTCGCATGGAAACGGCGTCATTTCAACGCACCATGGTATGCCGGTGAGACGCTGTCCGTTGTGATCGGGCAAAGCTATGTTGTGACAACACCACTCCAGATGGCTGTTGCGACTGCAGCCATAGCAAACGGAGGAGTCGTCTATCGCCCCTTATTCGTCAAACAAGTTATAGGCGTTGATGGAGAGCCTATTCAGACCTTTGCCCCAGAGATTATTACACGAGCCAACTTCTCTGAAGAGCATCTCCGAATTGTTCGAGACAGTATGCGAGAGGTGGTGCATGGCGAGCGGGGAACGGGAAAGAAAGCCTTCCTGCCTCATATTGAAGTAGCCGGTAAGACGGGAACCTCTCAGGTGGTGAGTGGTATACGGGGTAAAGATGAATATGTTCCCCGCCGCCACCGCGATCATGCCTGGTTTATAGCATTCGCACCGGCACAGGCCCCTGAGATTGCTGTCGCGTGTCTGCTTGAACATGCCGGCCGGGGGGGTGGCGCCGTTGCTGCGCCTGTTGTTCGTCAGATTTTGGAGGCATATTTTCACATCTCTGAGCAACGGAATCTGGAAAATGATGGGATTCGACAGACGCCTAGTTGAGCATTTTGACTGGCTATTATTTTGCCTGACAGTCGGGCTGCTGTGTATTGGCCTGCTTGGAATCTACAGCGCAACGTATGAAGGGCCATCGCAGGCTAGTCCGCAGTTGATCCGTCAGCTCATCTGGGTCGCGGTGGGCTTTTGCGGGATGGGTCTCGCGTTTGCCATTGACTATCGTCGGCTTGAGCGCTGGGCCTATCTCTTGTACGGGGCGGGGCTGGGTCTGCTCATTTTAGTGCCGCTCATTGGCTCCTTTGGTGGAGGAGCACGCCGCTGGATCCATATTGGGGTGTTTTCTCTCCAGCCGTCTGAATTCATGAAAATTGGCCTGCTCCTCGTGCTGGCCCGGTTGTATCACCGCTCTGTCCCGACTGAGGGGTACGGCATCAGAGAGATTCTCGTTCCAGCCGTATTTGTGGCCCTGCCGGCGATATTCATCCTCTGGCAGCCGAATCTTGGGACGGCTATCACGCTGGGACTCCTCTTTCTCACTCTGACCTTTGCGGCGGGTCTTCGCTTACGGTCTTTGTCCATTCTTGCCCTGGTCGGCAGTGGCATCCTGCCCTTTGTCTGGACCTATCTCAAACCCTACCAGCAGCAACGAGTCCTGTCGTTCTTGTATCCGGACGTTGATCCACTCGGCGCAGGCTATCATATGATTCAATCAAAGGTGACGGTTGGATCAGGGATGTTCTGGGGCAAAGGGTTCCTGTTGGGGACGCAGAATCGTCTCGACTTTCTCCCTGAAAAGCATACGGACTTTGTCTTTGCCGTATTCGCTGAAGAGTGGGGATTTGTGGGGGCGCTTGGATTGTTAGTATTGTACTTCCTCCTGCTGGCGCGTCTGCTCGTCATTGCCCTACGGGCGCGTGAACGGTTCGGTTTGCTCCTCACCGTTGGGGTCGCTGGGATCGTATTCTGGCAGCTCGTGATCAATATCGGGATGAATGTTGGAGTGCTACCTGTTGTAGGAGTTCCCTTGCCTCTCTTGAGCTACGGGGGCTCCTCTCTGCTCACCACGATGGTAGCGATCGGTCTGGCGCTCAATGTGAGCACCAGACGTTTCTTATTTTGAACGCCGGCCGGCTGTATCAGACGATGTCGTCAATGGCTTTCACCAACTGAGCTTTAGGAACAGCGCCTACAATTTGCTGCTTGACCTCGCCACCCTTGAACAAAATAAGATTAGGAATGCCACGAACCCCGTACTGTGCCGGTGTCTGAGGATTGTCGTCAACATTCATTTTTACAATTTTGAGCTTGCCATCATACTCGCTGGCGAGTTCCTCAACAATCGGAGCAATAGCCCGACAGGGGCCACACCACGGCGCCCAAAAATCGATCAGAACCGGGATGGCTGCCTTCAGGACGTCGCCGTCAAAACTGGAATCCGAAACCTGCTGAATATCGGCCATAGCCTGCCTCCTCACAACAAAATTTTTTCTTCTCATAGCAGACACAAGCGGGTGAACCTATACCCTTGACACCGGACGAGAGGCAATTTACGGGAAGGATCTATGCAGGTGCTTGTTACTGGTGCGTCTGGTTTTGTTGGTGGGGCTGTCGCTCGTGCACTTGTTCAGTCCGGCTTACACGTCCGCGTCTTCATGCGTCAGGGGGCAGATACTGATTTGGTCAAGGATCTCCCGGTAGACATTGTTACCGGCGATGTACGGGACTATCCCAGCGTTCTCCAGGCGGTCCGGGGCTGTCACCACGTCTATCACGTTGCCGCGCTGTACAAATTATGGGTCCGTCACAAGCAAGACATGTATGACTGCAATGTCCTCGGCACGGAGAATATTTTGAAAGCGTCGCGCGAAGTAGGAGTGGAAAAGGTAGTGTACACGAGTTCCGTGGCGACACTTGGCCTTCCTGGTGATGGTGGTCAAGGAACAGAAGAAACTCCGGTCAGTCTCTCTGACATGATCGGTCATTACAAAAGGAGCAAGTTCCTGGCCGAACAAGTGACGCTTCAATACGCTCAAGACGGCTTGCCCGTTGTCATCGTGAATCCGAGTACTCCTGTTGGCGGGGGTGATATCAAGCCAACGCCCACCGGAAAGTTTATTGTGGATTTCCTGAACGGCAATATGCCGGGCTATGTGGACACTGGGCTGAATATGGTCGATATTGAGGATGTTGCCCAGGGCCATCTTTTGGCCGCTGCGCATGGGAAAATAGGAGAAAAATATATTCTGGGCAATGAGAATCTGACACTCCAGCAGATTCTCCAACTCCTCGCTGAACTCACCGGCCGGCCGGCTCCTCGCTTTAAGGTCCCGTATGCTCTTGCCTTAGGTGTTGCCTATGGTGATGCGGCACTGGCACGCCTGATTCCTGGCCGTGAGCCTTTCGCCCCTCCCGTTGGCGTCAAGCTGAGCAAGAAAAAAATGTTTTTCAGTCCGGCCAAGGCCAGACGCGAATTGGGACTCCCGCAAACCCCCGTACGCGAAGCCTTACGCAAGGCCGTTACCTGGTTCCGTGAACACGACTATGTGAAAAGGTAGGAGGGGACTGCGATGTCCTCCTAGGAGAAGGCGGTGACAATCTGTCTCGTGCTGGGGGCTCTTTCTCTGATCATCTGGGTAAGCATGACGTTGCATCCGGCGTGTCCGTGGGATTTTCGTCCTGTTGGAGAGGATAGTGCGCCGCCTTTTGACCCGCACGAGTGGCCCTCCGTTCAGGTCCTCATCCCGGCCAGGAACGAAGCCCGGGTATTGCCTGAGACTTTGCCCTCTCTACTGAATCAAGACTATCCAGGGGCATTTTCAGTAAGGATCATTGATGATCGCTCCCACGATCAGACTGCTGCGGTTGCGACTGCAATTGCGGATCAAGTCAATGCCAAGGACCGCCTGAGTGTTGTGTCAGGGACAGCACTCCCGTCGGGCTGGGTCGGTAAGATGTGGGCGCTCCAGCAAGGCGTTGTGGCGTGTGGCTTTGAGCAGGGCTGGCATGGGAGCCTCCCCGACTATCTTCTTCTGACCGATGCTGACATTTGGCACGCGCCCGATTCCCTACGACACTTAGTGACAGAAAGTGAAGCTGGACAATTAGCGCTCAATAGTCGTATGGCTCGTCTCCGCTGTATAGCCTTTGCTGAACGCCTTCTTATCCCGCCGTTTGTCTTCTTTTTTATCTCGCTCTACCCCCTACGTTGGGTGAATGATCCTCGGAAAACAACTGCCGCGTCCGCTGGTGGGTGTATCCTGCTCTCCTCACAGGCCCTCATCCGCATCGGTGGATTTCAGGCTTTGCGGGACCAGATCATAGACGATGTGACTCTTGCCCAACTGGTGAAGGGGGCCGGCCTTCCGATTCGGCTGGCCCTGAGTCGGACTGATGTCAAAAGTCTGCGCGTCTACGACAGCGTGCACAGCGTATGGCGCATGGTCCGACGTACTGCCTTTACCGAGCTCAAGTATTCTTGGCTCCGGCTCATCGGCACCCTCGCAGGTATAGCCGTCACGTTTGGTCTCCCTCCCATCTTTTTTCTGTGTGGCCTTGTATTTTTCAGTGTTCCCTCAGTTGTTGATGTCGAGGTTTCGGAACAGGTGGCTTTCCTTTTGATGCTCGAAGGAGGTATCGCCTGGGGATTGATGACCTGGGTGTATTCCCCTGGAGTGCACTTTTTTGGTTTACGCAGAGTCTGGGGCTTGACCTTACCGCTGGCCGCAGCACTATATGAAGCCATGACCCTCGATTCGGCACTCCGCCATGCCCAGAAAAAACGCGTTGACTGGCGCTAGGTTCCTCTGTACATGGAGCGGTATGCTCTGGCCTATCGTTGTCTTTACTGCGCTTGCCTGGGAAAGCGCGGCGGTTCGATCGGTACTGCATCAAGTACGGCGAGAGCGAGAAGGGGTCTGGCGCGGCTCAAGCGGGCGTCGTGATGTTGTCATTGTCACCGGGGGGATAGGGCCGCACCGTGCCCGTCAGACGGTCGAAGAATTTGCGGATACACCGCTTTCGGCTGTTCTCTCTGTTGGCTGCGCTGGGGCGTTGATTCCAGGGCTCACCACCGGCCAGCTTGTTCTGGCTCCGACTGTGCGCATGTATGCTGAGGAGATGGCAGGGCAGCTCGACACTTTCGTAGTGGATAAGCGCCTTCTCAGTGCTGCTCAGAACGCCGCACAGCAGGCCGGCGTAGAAACGACTGAAGGGGCACTCGTCACGAGTCGTCGTGTCCTCTTTACCCCGCAAGAAAAAGAAGAGCGAGGGCGAGAGACAGATTGTATTGCCGTTGAGATGGAAAGCGGAGTCCATGCGGCCTTTGCTGCGGAGCGTACGCTGCCATTTTTAGCCTTACGAGTTGTTCTTGATTCGGTTGATATGGCCATTCCACCTATGAAAGGGGTCATAACCTCAGAGGGGAAAATCCGACTCTCCAAGGCTGTGACCCATATCGCAACCCATCCGCATCACCTGCCGTTTTTATTACGGCTGCAACAATGCCGCAAGCAGGCGGCCGAAGCGATCTCGCGCTTATGCCGGACGTTCTTCCCGAGGCTAGATGAAATCGACCTATCGAGGTGAGGGCGATTGTCCGGCATCGTATTTTTTCTTTTCCGAAATTTTTTCCGCTAACAATTTCTTTTGTAATTCATAGGCCGGTCTGGCCTGCTCGCGTTCGCCCCGAACGAGATAAAACCGAACAGCTTGTCCGAGTGTCTCTATGGCTTTCTCTGGCTGACCAACCTTGCTGTACGCAACTCCGAGCCCGTCGTGCGCCGCCGGGTCTCGGGGGTGCTGCTTAATGACCTCTTGGTAATACTGAATAGCCTGCTCGTATTGTCCTTTTCCTACGTAGGCCGCGGCCAGGCGGGTATGGGCGGTACTCTTACTTGGGTCGAGTCGAACAGATTCCTGGTATTCTTGTATCGCTTGATCGAGCTGTCCTTGTCGCGCAAGCTCCTGGCCCAACTCAAAATGGGCGGCTGCTGACGAGCCATTAATCCTGAGTGCCTGTTGGAATGCGGCTCGCGCCTTGTCAAATTTCTCTTCTTGGCGAAAGGCAATCCCTTCGTTCACATAATACCCTTCAAGAAAATTCCTTGCTCCAGGGTGGTTAGGGTTGAGTTGCAGGACTGTTTTGTAGGATTGAATCGCGTCTTCTATTGCACCAACTTTTTCGCGCACAACGCCGAGACGGTAGTGCGCCTCAACATGATTAGGGTCAATTTCGGTGAGAATCCAATAGTATTCGGCCATGGCCTCGCCCCAGCGCATCTCGTTCTCAAATTTGCGGCCGCTGTCAATATAATTCTGAGGATTCGCGGCGAGTAGCCCAACCGCGCTAGAGCTTACGACGAGGGCCAATAGACCCGTATATATGCGTCTCACAATGCCTCCGATATGCCTTACTAGAGTACGAGTCTGGCACGCCATCCATTATGGCTGGTATCAGAACGCTTTCCCCCCCCATGCGTCAAGACCGCTGCATGGAGGTCGGGGAAAGATATCTCCCTCTAGGCGACGCGCGGCGGGTCGGCTACAATACCCTCTATGGGAACACTGCTCAATGAGACGGAGGAGGCGATGGCTCCATGTGAGCATCTCATACATGCTGAAGAACAGATGCGAGATCTACTCTGTGTGATCAACGATCACCTCAAATTGTATGACCCGGACGAAGATACCTATGGCTCACTCTTGTCGGTAGCGCACCATATGAATGAAGGGCTGCGGGAACTCGGGTATTTACTCGATCAGGCCGAGGAGAATGGTTCCTCAGGAGTAGTCAAAGAAGTTGGCCACTAGTCCGGACTCGCCAGAAGAACCCACTCACGCATTATGCAACCTCCAGTAAAGCAACTGCCCAAACAACAGCGTCTTTTGACGGCAAAAAACGGTTTTGTCCTACACGTCTCCCCGCGGACCAAGCCAAAAGAGCTGAAAATGGCAAAGTCTGCGGGTCCACATCTGATTTATGGCATATCGTATGCCTATCCTATCCCTATCCCGGTGACGCTGAGTAATTAATGCGTGGCGAGGGGCCGATTAGGCTCGTGCTATGAACGGGGGTATGATCCTACCTTCGCTCTCCTGATGCTTAAACGGCTGGTTGAGAGACTAAGCCAAAGTCCCTAACGCGCTCTAGGTCTGTAAATCCTTCGTATTGTTTGACAGCGGCAATCCATTTCTTGCCGTGTCGTTGAAGGTCGAACCTTGGATCATTTTGAAGATCTTTAAGGGAGGTTGAGAGCACCTTGCCTAAAATAACCTTATCGCGATCATCGGTGTATTGTGTTGCAAGTGTTCCGTCCGGTAAGACCAGAAGAAAATATCCATCCTGCTCGGTGCGGTTGGAATACCGTACTCTCATCCAGGTGAAGTTCCTTCGTATTAGATGGATCTGCTCGCATATTAACTTATCTTCGACCTTCCACCGTTCTTCGTAAGAATGTTGGGCACGGCCAGCATGGAGAATTCGAGAGATGTTCCATTCGAGAACGCCAATGACAGCAAGTCGCTCTGCCAGTTCAAACAACCCATGCTGATTGTGCTTTCCAATACAAGTAAGAACTCTCACCTTGTACCCAGCGTTGACCGTTCTCGATAGGAATTCAAAAACCTGATTGAGTGATCCCCTTGAAGTCTTATCGTTTCTGAGAACTCGACTCGATTCATGAACCCCCGAAAAACCGGAGTCGATACTTACATGAAACCTTACATTGGAAGGAAACCCGACAGGCCCGCTTTTATGCAAAGGCATTCCGTTTGTACTTAAAATCACATTCAGCCCGGCATCAGTTGCTACCCGTGCAATCGAGCGGATGTCTTCTCTAATAGTTGGTTCACCACCAGAGAGATCAACCCTCATGAGACCCAATCCCCTCAGGTGCTTAAAAACCTCTGACCACTCCTGCCAATTCAGCTCAGATTTAGGAAGGGCTTCATCATTTCCGTAACAGAATTCACAGCGCAAATTACATCGCCCTGTGACTAGGCAGCCGGCCGAAATAGGCCGATTGATAAGCACTGAATCTATCTCTCCGTAAACTGCTGCCTCAAATTCGTCAAGGATGGGATCATATTCCACTCTACCCCAAGTTTCTTCTCTATGGTCAATCATGTTCCCTCACTCTGTCACGGGGAATCATCGCACCAAGCCAAGCCCCTCAAGCTGAATCGCCATCGCTGTGGGCGAGACTCCAAATAGGTCCGCTAGAGGGATTACGGAGGTGCTTTGCCAAATCTCTGCCCGTGCTAGGAGCAAAGCCCGATATCTTGGTCCACGGGCTGCAAGCTCGGACGGTTCGATTTTGGTCGGAGAGGCGGCGGAAAACCAAAAAGCTAAGTCGTCATTAGGCATTCTACCATCAATGGGGGGTCCGAAACTTTTATGGAACACCTTATTAAGCAGTTTAGTGGGCATCAAAAGTTCTGCGGCAAAAGCGTCAGCTTCTACCTCCTCATGTGGCCTCTTGTAATCGTCCCGCTCCGAACCATTAAGGGGGCGCTCTCTGAGGAGGACGACAGCCGGGTGCAAAATCCAATGACCGAGTTCATGCGCTAAAGTGAACCGACGCCACTGTCTCTTGTATTTTTGGGCGGCCACGATTCTTTTTCCCACACGATCAATAAAACCTGCAATTTCGAGCCCTTCTTCTTCAGATGGAATTTCCTCTGGTTCTTCAACCCTGATTCCTAAGACGTTATGGATAACGAAGGGCACGTCGAGTGGGAATAGCTCCTTTGGATCAATATCACGAGACCAGAATTCCCCCCGTCTCTTCCAGAATCCTCGCAGCAACTCCTGCGCTGCATTGACCGCTCGTACGTTTCTTTCTGGTGGCATTGCTTCACAACCCCAATATATTGAGCCTACTTGCCTCCATACCACTATATATAGATAAAAGCAACATTATTGCGCCGTTTAGGCTAGAGCCTTTCACGATAGGCTCTAGCCTTATAGCTGCCCGTTCGTTTCGTATCCGTGCAGCGAGGGAAACGCGGCCACAAGCCTGCTGCCTCCTTGCGTCTACACAGAATCGTGATTTACTCTAGTATGGCATGCGGTGGTGGGTGCCCGGTCCGTTAAGGCTGGAAACCTCTGCTATCGCTCCGACCAAGGTCAACCGCGGCGCGCTATGCCGCGCCCCGCCCGGTTTGATACCGGCCCGCCCCAGAGAGGCCCTCAGTTTCCCCGTATGCCGCCCCTTGCCTCCCGTCCCCCACAACAGGCTCTTTACCCCGCTGGGCAAAGTCTACGAACAGCCGCTTGTTGAACCACAGTCCAAGCATTTATAGCACGAGCCATTCCGGATCATGATTGAGCCGCAGTCCGCACAACTTGGCGCATCGGCTTGGGTCTGCCAAGTCGGGCGGGTATAGGCGGTGTCCACTGGTCTTTGCCGTATACGCTCATCAATAGCAGCGCGTGTGGTCTCTACGTCGTGTTTAACCGGTGCGACAGGCTCTGGAGTATGGGAGTCAGTCTGGACGGATTCGGGTTTCATTTCGGCCAGTCCAGCCTCTTGTTTCTGCTCGGCGGACAGGAAGCGGGTCCCCAGAAAACGGAAAATATAATCCGTTAAAGATTTAGCAAATGGAATATCGGGATTCCTGGTGAAGCCTGATGGCTCAAATCGGACATGGCTGAATTTGTTTACCAAGGCTTCGAGTGGAACGCCATACTGCAACGAAACCGAGGTCAAGGTAGCAATCGTATCCATTAAGCCAGAGATGGTGCTACCTTCTTTCGCCATGCGGATGAACATTTCACCCGGCGTCCCGTCCTCATAAAAACCAACGTGGATATAGCCCTGGTGCCCAGCAATCTCGAACTTATGACAAATCGCATCTCGGTCTTCGGGTAAATGTCTGCGGACCGGTTTTGGCTCAGCAGTAACAGCCGTCTGTCCGGCTGAGGGTACTGCTGGCTGAGACTGTTTCTGTGTTCCCAGCGGCTGAACCCGCTTGCAGCCATCCCGATAGATAGCGACGGCCTTCAGTCCGAGCTTCCATGACTCAATATAGGCATCGGTGATGTCTTCGACTGTTGCATCATTGGGCATATTGATGGTTTTTGAGATTGCCCCGGAAATAAAAGGCTGGACCGCGCCCATCATGCGCAAATGGCCTAAATGATGAATCGTACGGCTCCCATTCGTAGGCTTGAATGCACAGTCAAACACGTTTAGGTGTTTGTCATATAAATAAGAAGCTCCCTCAATGGTTTCATGCTTGTCGATATACTCAACAATGGACTGAACTTCTTTGCTGTCGTAGCCGAGCCGTTTGAGGGACCGGGGAACGGTGTTGTTCACGATCTTGAGCATGCCACCACCGACCAAGCGTTTGTATTTGACCAGGGCAATATCAGGTTCGACGCCTGTGGTGTCACAGTCCATCATGAAAGCGATTGTGCCAGTTGGCGCTAGCACCGTTGCTTGTGAGTTGCGATAGCCAACTTCTTGTCCCAATACCAGGGCTTCATCCCAGACCTTGCGCGCGTCCGACAGTAAATCAAGAGGAATGTAGGCGGGGTTAAGTTTATGCGTATGAGAGCGGTGCTTGTCGATAACCTTCAGCATCGGCTTGCTGTTCTCTGCATAGCCTGAAAATGGTCCGATCTCTTTTGCAATACGGGCAGACTGAAGATAGGCTTGGCCCGTCATCAAGGCAGTGATCGCTCCGGCATACTGCCGTCCGGCTTCTGAATCATAAGGCAAACCTAGGGACATAAGGAGGGCGCCGAGGTTGGCATAGCCCAAGCCGAGTTCACGAAATGCCTTGGCATTGGCTGTGATTTCTTCTGTCGGGTAGCTCGAATTATCAATAATGATATCTTGAGCCATTATACTAATATCAACAGCATGCTTAAATGAAACAGTATCAAAGCCACCGTCGTCTTTAGCAAATTTAAGCAGGTTCAGAGACGCTAAGTTACAGGCACTATTGTCGAGGTGCATATACTCTGAACAGGGATTCGAGGCATTAATACGACCAGTATTCGGACACGTATGCCAGTCATTAATCGTAGTATCGAACTGCATACCCGGATCGCCACAATGATGAGTTGCAGTGGCAATCTGGTGCATGAGATCACGGGCCTGATAGGATGCACACGGATCGCCCGTTATGACAAAGCGCGTCTGCCACTCGGCGTTATTAATCACGGCCTGCATAAAGCCATCGGTCGCTCGGACCGAGTTGTTTGCATTCTGGAAGAAAACCGAGTTATAGGCATCTCCGTCAATTGAGCCGTCATACCCGGCTTCAATCAAGGTCCACGCTTTTTTCTCCTCTTCGACTTTACACTGAATAAACTCAAGGATATCCGGATGGTCAGCGTTGAGGACAACCATTTTAGCGGCGCGGCGCGTTTTTCCGCCAGACTTGATGACCCCGGCAGAGGCATCTGCGGCACGCATAAAAGAAACAGGCCCCGATGCCGTTCCACCACCCCCTAATTGTTCTTTTGCCGATCGAATTTTAGAGAGATTGACACCCGCCCCTGAGCCCCCTTTGAAAATTACTCCCTCCTTACGATACCAATCCAGGATGGAGTCCATAGTGTCGTCGACCGAAAGAATAAAACAGGCTGAACATTGAGGGTGGGGCTCTACGCCGACGTTGAACCAGACTGGACTATTGAAGGCCAATTTTTGCTGAACGAGCAAGTGGGTTAATTCGTCTGAAAAGGTTTTCGCGTCTTCTGCACTTGCAAAATAGTTACCCTGTTTGCCCCAGGTAGTGATCGTATTGACCACGCGGCCGATCATTTGGCGGACACTGGACTCGCGTTGTGGGGTCCCGAGCGGACCACGAAAGTATTTCGAGACAACGACGTTTGTCGCGAGTTGAGACCAGGATTTCGGAATGTCTACATCCCGTTGCTCAAAGACGACCTCTCCATTTTCGCCCGATATCACGGCCCTCCGCTTCTCCCATTCAACCGTCTCGAACGGGTCAACGTTTGGCTGGGTAAAATAACGCTGAATCGTAATGCCTTTGTTTTCCCGAATTACTTGTCGTTTGGGTTGTTCTGCCTCGGGTACTCCCTCTGCCTCGGCCGTAAGCGTTTCCTCCATCCGAGCTTTCCTCCTCTTCTTAATTAAACAAAACGTTACAGTACTACATACCACATCTTGTGTGTCAAGACATGAGGCCCGCAAGACTTGGTAGGTCACGAAATCTCTTCTGTTTTCGCGGGTTTTGTTCTATCCTGATGCAGAGATGGGCAGTCAAACAAAGAATTCGCGCTGGAATTCCGTAGCCGGGGTCTTACGGACAGTTTTTCCTGACAGTGGCGAGCCTGAAAAGCTGCGAGCGTATCGGGCGTGGGAAGTGTGGTCTGAGGTGGTTGGCCCGGCCAATGCGAGAGGGGCGCAACCGACCAAGTTTCGGAGCGGAAAACTTTTTGTGACTGTCTTTCATCCCGCCCTTATGCAAGAGTTGCAGTTTGTGAAAGAGCGTATCCGGCGTCGGTTGAATCAGCGCATTGGGGCAGAGGTGATTACCCACATCTATTTTGGGCGAGGGCCAGTACGCCAGGAGGATGTCTTGACAACGTCACCTCCCCAACGGAAACCTCCCCAGTTTCACGATATCGCTATTCCGCCTATCGACAATCCTGAGATCAGAGCAGCGTTTGAGTCACTCCTGACCGCCCGCCGTCGCCGCTTGGAAAATCCGTCTTCAGAGGGATAAGAGTAAAGAGGCCAGAGGCTGTCCTTGTGTCACACTGTCTCAGAAACAGTTTTCTTTTCGTTCCGTAATTCCTCGGTTGCCGTTGCCTCAATCGTCAAAGCCTCCGGGTCAATAACGACACCATAATCTCGCTCTGCACGCGCAAGCGAAATATAGGTATTCTGCACATAATCGAGAACTTTAAAGGCGAGAGAGCGGGGCACGAGGGGTCAAAAAAGCAGACATAAAAAAACGCCGCGTGAATCGCGACGTGATCTACCCAGCATACTACACTTTAGCCTCCTAAGTCAAATGGAAATGGAAGTTGTTGATTTTACTCGTCTTATTATTCATCTTGTTGGTTGAAGGTTTGGAAGAGTGTTCAAATGGGTTTGTTTTTCTTGTGGGGGTTTTTACAAATACATAGTTGACTATAGTCTAAAATAGAGATTCCGGGTATTTTTTCTATCCATTTGCCTAAAATGGACATTTCCGAGGTGATAAAAAATATTGCCCTCCTTCATTTCAGAATATACCGCTAGTGTCTCACTTTGAAATTGCTTCTCCTCGCCGCTGATTGCCTGCCCATCTTTTTCGACGCCCTCGTCATTTTTCTTCACTTCCTACCAATTTTGGTAGGGACAAGGGCGGCAAATTATGCGTAGTATTCCTATTTATCAGTGAGGCCAAAACACTGCGGCAGGCGGAGTTAAGGTCCGCCATACGAGAGCGAAATCCAAAGGATTCAAACTGAGACACTACCCAATATTGCCCTCCTTATTTGGTGAAGCAGATTCCGAAAAAGGTACCATCATGATTGACAGTTGCCAGTCAATAACTCACGCCTGCAAACCAACAACTCGTGCCCAGCGCACACAGCGGTTGACCTTCCTGTGGAGCGTGGTGGTCCTCCTTGCCGCCACTTGCACCTCTGGCGGGCAGGCGTACGCCCAGACCCCTCCTCCTCCTCTGACCGTCACGTCCGTCGGCGGGTTAGACTTCAGCATTTCGAGAGACATTTGCTCGTCCGACGCCCCTGAATCCAAGACATACATGCTGACAAACAACAGCAGCACGCGTCTGCGCTTCACATTCGATCCCTCAGGGAACCTCGCTGACAGCCCCTCCTTTCTGGACGCGGCTCCACGGGAGGGCTTGCTTGCCGCCAATGGGGGGACGATGGAGGTGACCGTTACCCTCAGTAACAGCGGCAAGTGGACATCGGTGGGCCAACACGAGAGGAGGCCCTGGTTTGACTACGTCTCGAGCACCTTCGGCTACGGCGTGGTGGAGTTTACCTTCGCGCTGACGATGACCGATGATGGGGGGACCCGGTGTCGTCCGTCCGTGCCCACCAATGTGAGAGTGACGGCACTCAACATGCCGGAATGTGAGGGGTGGAGAAGCCTCAGGGTTGCGTGGGATGCGCCGTCGAATCCAGTCAGTTCGCCCATCACTGCCTACTACGTGACCGACGGGGGCTTCTCCTGGTCTGGGGCAGACACCCTTACCGGCACGACTATCAGATGCCTGCTCCCGGATACAGAGTACTTCGTGGCGGTGCGGGCGAGAAACGACCATGGGTACAGCCCGTGGTCAGAACGGGTCAGCCAGTGGACGCGGATGCCACCCTCGCCGCCCCAAAATCCCAGTGGCGGCGGGAGCGGTAGCAGCGGGAGTAGCGGCGGCAGCAGCGGGAGTAGCAGCGGCGGGAGCGGTGGCAGCGGGTCGTTGGAGGATCTCTCGGGGTATCTGGAGAACCCTGGGGCCGACTCGTTCCAGAGTGGCATTGGCGTGATCTCCGGCTGGGTATGCGAAGCTGAGACGGTCGAGATCGAGATTGAGACAGAGCAGGGAGAGGTTCAGCGGCAGCCGGCGGCGTATGGCACCGAGCGGGTGGACACCGAGGAAGCCTGTGGAGACACGGCCAACGGGTTTGGGTTGTTGTTCAACTGGAACCTGTTGGGCGACGGGGAGCATGAGGTGGTGGCGCTGGTCGATGGCATCGAATTGGACCGGGCCACGGTGACGGTGACGACGCTGGGCAAGGAGTTTCTGCGGGAGGGGACGGGGACGTGTACGGTGGAAGATTTCCCGACCAGGGACAAGACGGTGACGTTAGCGTGGCAGCAGACACAGCAGAACTTCGTGATTGCAGACGGTCCCGCCCCGAGCGGAGAGTACCGGGCGGGAGCGGTAGATGTGGGGTATCTGGAGAACCCAGGCGCCAATTCGTTTCAGAGTGGGATAGGAGTAATTTCGGGCTGGGTGTGTGAGGGGGCCGAGGTCATCATTGAGCTGAACGGCGAGCCCCAGCCGGCGGCGTATGGCACCGAGCGGGTGGACACCGAGGAAGCCTGTGGGGACACGGCCAACGGGTTTGGGTTGTTGTTCAACTGGAACCTGTTGGGTGACGGGGAACATACGGTCGTGGCTTGGGTAGATGGGGTTGAGTTAGGCCGAGCCGCGGTGCGGGTAACGACGCTGGACGAGGAGTTTGTGGAGGATGTGACGGGCGAGTGTGTGGTGGAGGACTTTCCGATGGCGGGTGCGACGGTGACGCTGGGGTGGCAAGAGAATAGTCAGAATTTTGTCATTACGAACGCCGAGAGATAGGTTTAGAGGTGAGGCTGCCGGGGCTTGAGCCTTTGCCTAAAGATGCCGGGGGGTCGGGGGCCTGGATTCCTGCTTTCGCAGGAATGACGGGCGGCTACACAGCATCGTGATTTGCTCTAGTCGAACGGGAGAAGATCATCCTGGTCGTTCTGATCATTTTCCTCGCCGCCTTCAACTGGTGGTGACGCAGGTTCCTTCTGAAGCAGTAATTCGGCTTGCGTCTCGCTGCCAGGCATATCAAACCCAAACCCCTCGACACTCAAGAGCTGAAATGTTCGCTTGCGCGGAGTTAAGAAGCCCACAATGGTTAGCGGAGTTCCGGGGAGAGACTGGGCTACTTCAGACAGCAGGTCTTCGGGGCCGACGATATCGAAATTGAGTCGCCATTTTTTCACAATCTTGAGCAACCGGCGGGGAGTCAGCCGGGGTAAGTCCACGGCTTCAATCGCGACGAGGACAAACGGATACTGCTCGCCATAGCGTGTAATCCCCAAGGTGACGACATCGAGCTCAGGTCGTTGGCTGACTGCCGGCATATACCGGAGGAATCCTTCCAGTCTGACCTTTATGGGGAAGCGTGAGTTCTCGTCACCTGCGCCCGGCCTCCCCGTCCCCAGCCCTCCAACTCCAGTACCAACCCCTATGGGATAGATAGAAGCCGGGAAAAGCACGCATAAGGTGACAACGAAAATAACGAGAAGGGACGATTTCAGGACGGCGGCATATGTTTTCATCGTTGCTCTTCCTCAACCTCATACCGTCTTCAGGCTGCCTACCGCTTTGACTTTGATCCGCACCGCATTGCCCGGCAAATAGGCCAGGGGGACTTCTTCGAGGTCAAGTATTTCAACTCTATCGATAAGAAGACAGTCCGAGTGTCCCATGGGTCCCGTTCTACGGTTGGGCGCTGTGTCTGTCAACCAAAACGCGCCTCACCGGTCCTTATTTTTGTTTGCCCTGACATCTGAAACCTGATAACTGGGGACGTATGAAACCAGCACCCTTCAGGTATGCGTGTCCCCGCTCTGTTGATGAAGCCTTGGCTTTGCTTCAGGCGGGTGGTGATGAGACTAAAGTACTTGCCGGTGGGCAGAGTTTTGTTCCGTTGCTCAATCTACGCATCGCGTCGGTTGAGTCAGTCGTCGATCTGAACCGCCTGGATGATCTCGCCTATATCAAGCGAGACAACGACACCCTGTGCATCGGCGCAATGACGCGGCATAGACAGATGGAAGTGTCCGATGAGATTCGGGCCGCCCAGCCGTTACTGTGTCGGGCCGCGGCTGAGGTCGGCCATTTGGCGATACGAAACCGGGGGACCATTGGGGGCAGCCTGGTCCATGCTGATCCTGCGGCGGAATGGCCCTTAGTTGCCGCGGCGTTGGATGCCCAGTTCGTGCTGCGCTCTCAGGACAACTCTCGTACGGTTTCTGCGCGTGAATTTTTTCTCGCTCCGCTCATGACCGCGATTGAGCCGAACGAAATTCTGTGTGAGGTCCGTTTCCCAGTCGCTCCTGTGGGGGCGGTCTGGGGCTTCCAGGAGTTGTGCCGACGACCGGGAGATTTCGCCATCGTAGCCATTGCGTGTCAGTTGACGCTGGACGACGGCGGAACGTGCTCGGCGGCGTCATTGGCGGTTGGGGGGGCGCATTCCACGCCACTCCACGTTGCCGACGTAGAACCGATCCTCATCGGCAGTCAGGGCGATGCCGCGGTGATGACTGCCGCTGCGGAAAAAGCCGCCGCCGCGGTCGATCCGTCAGGCGACGTCCACGGTTCTGCCGACTATCGACGCAGAATGGTCAAGGTACTGACCCAACGCGCGTTGAAAGAAGCTTGGGCTCAAAAGAGTAAACGTGTCCTCCAATAGACATGCAGATGCTGACACGTTTACTCTTCGGTCGCATAAACAGGGAGAAGGAATATGGCAGAAGCACAATTCGCCGAGAGTCAAACCATCCGCGTCCGCGTCAATGGCCGCGAGTACGAGCATAAAGTTCCGGTGCGCCGCCTCCTGGCTGACTTCATCCGGCACGACCTGGGTCTGACCGCGACCCATCTCGGCTGCGAACACGGCGTGTGCGGTGCGTGCACCATTATTATGGACGGCGAAAGCGTACGGTCCTGCTTGTTATTTGCTGTTCAGGCCGATGGGGCGGAACTCCAAACGCTTGAGGGGCTCGCCAATGGGGATGAAATGCATCCGCTGCAACAGGCCTTTTGGGACAACCATGCGCTCCAATGCGGTTTCTGTACGTCCGGGTTTCTGATGAGTGCGGTCGATTTACTCCACAAGAATCCGCATCCGAGCGAGGAAGAAATCCGGTACGGACTGTCGGGTAATCTCTGCCGTTGTACCGGCTATGCAAACATCGTCAAAGCCGTTCAGGCCGTCGCGGAACAGTCTCAATCCTAAGACACAGGAATACCCTATGGCATCGTCCCAAGGTGGAACCGGCAAGATGGTCGGCGCGCAGGTACGCCGGGTCGAAGACCCCCGCTTCTTGTTGGGCACCTCGCAGTACGTGGATGATCTCGACCTCCCCAACTCGGTCGCGCTGGCCTTTGTCCGTAGCCCGTATGCGCACGCGCGGATTCTGTCTATTGACGTGAACACGGCGCGGGGTCGGTCCGATGTGCAACTCGTTGTAACGGGGGCAGACATTGCGGAAGCAATTAAGCCGCTCCGAGTAGTATACGATCCAAACAAAGCGCCTACGCATAAGTCCTGCGATTGGCCCGTCCTGGCCCAGGACAAAGTGCGTTTTGTTGGCGAGGCGGTGGCCGTTGTGGTCGCCACCGATCGCTATGCGGCAGAAGACGCCGCCAGTGTGATCGATGTGGAGTACGAGCCGCTTGATCCCGTGTGTGATGTCGAACAGGCACTCGCCGCGGACGCCCCCCTCGTGCATGAGGAGTGGGGCGATAACGTCATGCAAACCCTCCGGGTCGAGATTGGTGAAGTGGCGAAAGCTTTCCACGTTGCCGATTGCGTTGTTTCAGAACGTCTGACAACCGGCCGGCATATGGCGCTGCCCATGGAGACGCGAGGGTGTGTGGCGTCTTTTGAGCGAGGGACAGACACCCTCACCGTGTGGTCGTCCACGCAGGTGCCGCATATGCTCCGCTCGCATCTTGCCCTGGTGCTGGATTTCCCTGAACATCATATTCGTGTCATTGCCCCGGACGTTGGCGGCGGGTTTGGACAAAAGGGCCATCTCTTTCCCGAGGAGGCCGTCGCTGCCTATCTGGCCCGTCGTCTTGGCCGATCGGTCAAATGGATCGAGGATCGACGCGAAAATCTGTCAGCCTCCCTTCACGCCAAACAGCAAACCGTGCAGGCCGAACTCGCCGTCCGACAGGACGGCACCATCCTCGGCATCAGAGGGCGGTTTGTTAGCGACGTGGGCGCGTATTCCGAATACCCGTGGGGGTCTGCATTCGAAGCCGGACACGCGGCTTCAAGCCTGCCCGGACCGTATAAGACGCCGGCCTTCGGCTTCGAGGCTGTGTCTGTTGCTACCAACAAAACTACTATTGGGGTGTATCGTGGGGTGGGCCTGCCTATTGGAGTGCTGACTATGGAGCGACTCCTGGACCTGGCGGCCCACAAACTGGGACTCGACCCGGCAGAGATTCGTCTCCGCAATATGATCCGCAAAGAGGAACATCCGTATACCACCATTATCGGCGCGGAAGTCGAGAGCGGAAGTCATCGCGAATCACTCCAAAAAGCGCTGGACATGCTGGGCTATCAGGCGTGCAGAGCCGAGCAGCAGCAGGCCCGAGCGCAGGGCCGTTACCTTGGTATCGGTATTGGCTGCTATGTGGAAGGTACGGCGCCGAGCTCGGCGGCTTTTGCCTCGATGGGTCTTGATCTCGGTGGATATGAATCAGCAACGGTGCGTATGGACGTGGCCGGCACGGTGACTGTTCTGGTCGGGACGCACTCCCACGGTCAGAGTCACGAAACAACCCTGGCCCAGGTTGCGGCCGACGAACTTGGCCTGCCGCTCGCCGATATCAGAATCATCGAGGGTGACACGAACGCCGTTCCCTACGGCATGGGCACCTGGGGCAGTCGGAGTGCCGTCACCGGCGGGGGGGCGATCTCCAAGGCGTCCGAAAAGCTGCGCAGCAAGATGTTGCGTATCGCCTCGCGTATGACCGAGGTGCCGGACGATGATCTGGAACTGGCTGCAGGGATGATCCGACGGAAAGCGGATGCCACCCCGCTGCTGCCTATCAAAGAGCTGGCCTATCGGGTGCTGGTGCAGGCCGGCAGTCTCCCGCCGGATGAAGAGCCCGGTCTGGATGCCACGGCCCACTATGAACCCCCGCCGTCCACCCATGCCAACGCGACCCATATCGCTCTGGTCGAAGTGGACCGTGACACCGGCAAGGTGGCTATACTGCGCTATATCGTGGTTGAAGACTGTGGCACGATTATTAACCCCACGGTGGTAGATGGTCAGATTCAAGGTGGCGTTGCTCAGGGAATCGGCACAGCACTGTATGAACACGCCATCTACGATGAGAACGGCCAATTCCTGACGGGTACGTTGATGGATTATATTATTCCAACCGCAGTTGATGTGCCGCAAGTGGAAATCGGTCACATTGAAAGCCCATCTCCGTATACACCGCATGGCATCAAAGGCATGGGTGAGGGGGGCGCGATTGCCCCGCCGGCGGCGATTGCCAACGCGGTTGCCGACGCCCTGGCTCCGTTCGATGTGCGGGTCAATGCCATTCCACTCACTCCGGAACGGGTCCTGGGCTGGATTGAGCAGTACTCAGCCGCAGCCTGATTGGGCTTCCAGCCCGCAAAAGAAGGCTGCTCTTAACCCTGACCTTGGAGGGTCGTGCATGCGTCGTGAGGGAACCGGAAAAATGCTGGGCGCACAAGTTCGGCGGGTTGAAGACCCACGCGTGTTGCTGGGGAAAACCCAGTACGTTGATGACTTGGTGTTGCCCGACATGCTGGCCGTAGCCTTTGTGCGGAGCCCGTATGCCCACGCACAGATTGCGCATATTGACGCGCAGGCAGCGTTGGCCGAGCCTGAGGTGCAGTGTGTCCTGACCGGACACGATATTCTGAACACGATCAAGCCGCTCCGGGTTGAGTTTGATACGGAAAAAGTCCCTTTTCACAAATCGTGCAATTGGCATGTCTTGACGCCTGACAAGGTCCGCTTTGTCGGCGATATGGTCGCCGCTGTTGTTGCGACAGATCGCTACGCCGCCGAAGATGCCGCGGCTCTCGTCGAAGTCGAATACGAGCCGCTTGAGCCGGTATCTGATATGGAACAGGCGCTGCAACCCGACGCTCCGCTGGTGCATGAAGAGTGGGGTGACAATGTCATGGAGCGGCTCGAAGCCCAGTTTGGGGACGTGGGGAAAGCCTTTCACGAGGCAGACTGTGTAGTGTCGGAACGTTTTGTGACGGGCCGCCACATGGCCTCGCCCATGGAGACACGCGGTTGTGTGGCTCAGTATGATGTGGCGACCGACGCCCTCACCGTCTGGTCGTCAACCCAAGTGCCGCATACCCTGCGCGCCAGTCTGGCGACATTGTTAGGTCTGCCCGAGCATCGCCTGCGTGTCATCTCCCCGGACGTGGGGGGTGGTTTTGGCCTCAAGGCGCATCCTTTTTCCGAAGAGGTCCTGGTGACCTATCTGGCCAGAGCCCTGCGCAAGCCGGTCAAATGGATCGAAGACCGACGGGAGAATTTATCGGCGTCCCTCCAAGCCAAGCATCAGATTGTCACTGCTGAACTGGCCCTCAAGAGCGATGGGCGTATCCTCGGTCTCAAAGCGCGCTTCTTGAGTGACGCCGGCGGATATTCGTCCTATCCCTGGAGTTCGGCCTTTGAGCCTAAACATGCCGCCGGGACGATATCCGGCCCGTATAAGATTCCGGCCTTTGGGTTTGAAACCTGTACGGTCGCCACAAACAAAGCGTCCATTGGTGTGTATCGGGGCGTGGGTATCACGATTGCGGCCTTGGCGATGGAGCGCCTCATGGATATGGGCGCGCAAAAGCTCGGTCTTGACCCCGTAGACATTCGGCTGCGCAATATGATCTCGCAAGAAGAGCATCCGTATACGACGCTTATGGGTGCGGAGATTGAGAGCGGCAGCCACCAGGCCGCATTACAACAGGCGCTGGATATCCTCGGCTATGACGATTTTCGGACCGAACAGCAGAAAGCCCGCCAGAACGGCCGTTATCTTGGGGTGGGGATCGGCTCGTATGTGGAAGGCACGGCGCATAACTCGGCTGTGTTTGATTCCTTTGGCGTCAAGATCGGTGGTTATGAGTCGGCGACCATGCGTATTGATGAGTCGGGCAAGGTGACGGTCTTTGTTGGTACGCACTCGCACGGCCAGGGCCACCACACCGTGTATGCGCAACTGATCGCGGACACGCTTGGGGTCGGGCTCGGGGATGTCAGTGTTGTCCAAGGCGATACTCAAGTCACGCCACGCGGGTGGGGAACGTGGGCCAGTCGGAGTGCGGTGACGGGCGGGGGTGCCGTTACGTCTGCTTCGCGAAAGCTGCGCGATAAGCTGCTGCGGATTGCGGCGCGCCTGACTGAAGTCCCAGCAGACGACCTTGAGCTTGCTCAAGGCATGGTCCAACGCAAAACCGGCGCCGTACAACTCCTGTCCATCCCCGAACTGGCGTATCGGATTATCGCTCAGCCCAGCAGCCTTCCACCTGACGAAGAACCTGGGCTTGATGTCACCGTGACGTACGAACCGCCACCCATCACCCACTCAAACGCAACCCACGTATCTACGCTTGAGGTTGATATCGAAACCGGTCAGGTTCAACTCCTACGCTATATCGTGGTCGAAGACTGCGGCACGATTATCAATCCCATGATTGTTGATGGTCAGATCCAGGGTGGGGTGGCCCAGGGAATCGGGTCGGCGCTGTACGAACACGCCATCTATGATGAGAACGGCCAATTCCTGACCGGAACATTCATGGACTATCTGATTCCGACTGCCGCGGATGTGCCGCAAGTGGAAATCGGTCATATTGAGACGCCGTCTCCCTATACCTTGCATGGGATCAAGGGCATGGGTGAGGGCGGCGCGATTGCCCCGCCGGCGGCGATTGCGAATGCGGTTGCCGATGCGCTGTCGCCCTTTGGTGTTCGGGTGAATGAAGTGCCGCTGACCCCGGAGCGGGTACTCAGCATGTTGGACCGGGCTCAGACAAATCAGGAGAAAGGAAGTAGGTTATAGTCAGATGAAACTTCAAGAGTCGATCCCGCTCTCATCTGTTTACACACGAGAAGAGGATTTCTCGGAAGAACTTGCTGATATGCTTGCCGATAGGCTTGACGTACTCAAAGTCGGTAGATTTGGAGATGAGGTGAAGACGGAATCCCCGGTTGGTCTGCACAGGGCAGACATTGTCGCTTCCGGTGAGGATGGCACGCTCGTCGTCGAAAACCAGTTCGGCGAGGCCAATTGGGATCATTGGGGCAGGCTTGAAGCCTACGCCCGATTGAAGGAAGCTAACGTGGCGGCACTGGTAGCCGAGCGCTTTAAGGACCTGATGATCGAAACGTGTATGTTGCGCAATGAAGAGAGCGCCATCGACTGGGGCACTCAATCTCAACAGTGCAGACTGTTATGTTCGATTAACATTCAATGGGGAGGACAGGATGCGACGGAGAGAAGAGATGCTGGCACTCTTCTCAGAGTCAGAGTTCTCTTACGAATGCACAGAATCACCCACAGAGGTCCACATGAAATTCCCCGTTCTTGATAAAGGCAAGAACGACCGGGACGATTGGGACGAAATCCGCGAGAAATTAGTCGACATGGGCACGCGTGTTTACAATCGGATCGCGGAACACCATGAGTGAAAGCAAAACCAAGGGGCTCGTGTCCGATTACCAAGAGACAATCGCCAAGATCGGCAGCCACGGGCCGCGCCCGTACGGCCTCGGGCTGGCGCACGGCTCGATGTTTACTTTGGTCTATCGTCCACCCGACCCGGACGACCAGGAGCCCCACGACCAAGACGAACTGTATATCCCCATGAACGGCAGCGGGACGCTCAGCGTCGATGGTGAACGCCTCCCGTTCAAGACCGGTGATATGCTCTTTGTCCCAGCCCACGCCGAGCACCGCTTTGAAGACTTCGCTGAGGGTCTGATGCTGTGGGCGATTTTTTATGGGCCAAAAGGCGGGGAGTAGAGAAACCCACCCCGGCGCTATGCGCCACCCCTCCACGGAGGGGATTTTATGCAATTGCGATCTAAGCCCATGCTTCTCTTGACTCTTTTTCTCTTCTTCTCCGCCTGTAACCTGACCAACTCAATTGAATCCACTCCACCAACCGAATGCTCTAAAATCGGCGTACAGTGTCAACTGCCAAACGGTCCGCTCGGCGTGTGCCAATCAGCCCCATGTTCCGAAGGTCAGGCTCCGCCCTGTTTCGTCTGCACCTCGCAGCACTAACCTCTCCTCGCTTGCATTAGCTAGTATTATCCGGTGTGATGAGCGCCGCTACAGCGTGAAGGGGTGAGAAGAGATGAGTCGCTACGATTATGATTTCTTTGTTTTAGGTGCGGGTTCCGGTGGGGTGCGGGCGAGTCGGATTGCGGCCTCGTATGGGGCGAAGACCGCGGTTGTTGAAGAACGCTATCTTGGCGGGACCTGCGTCAATGTCGGCTGTATTCCGAAGAAACTCCTGGTGTATGCCTCAGAGTTTCGTGATCATTTTGAGGATGCCGCCGGCTTTGGTTGGAGCGTTGGAGAGCGAACGGTTGATTGGGAAAAGCTGATTGAGAATAAAGACAAAGAAATCAACCGGCTGAACGGCATTTATCGTAATTTGCTTGAAGGTGCGGGTGCGGAAATAATTGAAGGGACAGCTCGTCTGGTTGATGCCCACACCATAGACGTGGGCGGCAAGCAGTACACCTCTGAGTATATTCTGGTTGCCACCGGAAGCTGGCCGGCATTTCCCCGGATTCCGGGTATTGAGAACGCCATTACCTCGAATGAAGCCTTTTATCTTGACGCGCTGCCCAAACGCGTAATTATTGTCGGCGGCGGCTATATTGCAGTCGAGTTTGCGACAATCTTTCATGGTCTTGGGTCAGAAGTGACCGAACTCTATCGGGGCGAGCTGTTTCTGCGCGGATTTGATACCGATGTCAGACAAGTTCTGGCTGACGAAATGCGCAAACGCGGTGTGGACTTACGCTTTAACTCAGACGTAAGTGGTATTGAAAAAACACCGCACGGAATCAAGGCCACGCTGAACGACAAGAGCGAGCTTGAGGCCGATGTCATCATGTACGCCACCGGCCGTTTACCCAACTCAAAGGGGCTCGGTCTTGAAACAGCCGGCGTTGAGATAGACAAGATTGGCGCGGTGTGTGTGGACGCCTACTCGCGGACGAACATTCCCCATATCTATGCCGTCGGAGATGTTACCAATCGGCTCAATCTTACGCCCATGGCGATTGCCGAAGGTCATGCCGTGGCTGAAACATTGTTCAATAACAACTCGACTCGACCGGACCACATGAATGTGGCAACGGCAGTTTTCAGTCATCCGAACATCGGTACGGTTGGTCTGACGGAAGAGGAGGCGCGTCAAGAATACGGCGCGATAGATATCTACAAGTCCTCGTTCCGGGCGTTAAAACATACCTTGAGTGGACGGGATGAGAAGACCTTCATGAAGATTATTGTTGAGCCGAAATCAGATCGGGTAATTGGCTGTCATATGACCGGCCCGGAGGCGGGAGAGATTATTCAGGGTCTGGCCGTGGCCATAAAATGCAACGCCACCAAAGCACAGTTTGATGCCACTATCGGTATCCATCCGACCTCAGCCGAAGAATTTGTCACGATGCGACAAAAGGCGGCCTGAACCGAGAACCTCCGACCCCGGACCTCTTTCCATGAGAGGGCAGGTGAGCGGATCGGAATGGGGTGGGGTGCTCAGGGCCAAATAATGCGGATTTCCTCGACCAACAGACCAACTGAATTCTTGAGGTCAATGAAGTTCGGCACATCACCCTGAATCTGCTCGATTTGCATCTCGTCCGACTGCCAGCCTTTTTCAAACGCGGCCATGTCAGCCCAAGAAAGCTCAGCCACACCGTCGAAAGCGGGCGTCGCGGTGTCGTAGGTCTCGGGAGCGACGTGGCATTGGACGTAGCGCCTGAGCCCCGGCGTTCTGGGTACGATGGGGGCGTGGACGGTGCGCCAGTGCTCTTGAAACTCGGCAATGCTGAGCCCTGGTTTTCGTTTGAGCAGAAAGAGAGCCTTGACGCCCGGCGCGTCTTTGGCCAACTCGGGCCCCGGGACGACAATATTTTCCCGCGTCATCAAAAACGACGGACCCTCGTCAGCAATGAAATTCGGCTCATCCGCGTAGGCCCCATTAATATAATCGGGGTTGTCTCCAAGTCCCCGGCCTGTTTCCAGGTCTTCAAACCAGATCTCGGCCAGACCTTCGTATGGACTGGTCGGGACTCCGGGGATGTCGTCTGGCATGCGATGGCTCTGCACGTAGCGTCTCAGGGCTTTGATGCGGAGCGCCAGGGGAGCGTGAATATCGCGCCAGTGGCGATGAAACTGCTCGGGACTGATGTCCGGCTTCTTTGGTATCAGCGCAAATCCTTTGATCATTGGAATACTCCTGTAAGTTAATCTCCGGCTTTATACAGCGTTGGTTTCGGGGCTGCTCCCGAAGGCAGATCGTGCACGGGGACAAAGCGTGAGGCCTCGATAGCCTGAAATCCGCTCGGATTGCCTTTGTATTTCTCTACGGCAAACGCCACTTCTGTCATGCTGAGGGTCAGGTTGAAGAGGTTTTGCTCTTTGGTTGGCATCGTATCCAAAGAGAATTGGTCCAGATAATCCAGGGCTGCTTCAAGGCGGGGCCGAACCGTGGCGTAAAATGCGCGTAGCGTTTCGGGTGTACTGGTGCGCCGTTTTCTGGTGCGTTCTCGTTCGGTCGCCAAGCACCAGCCGGCTTGGGCCAGCGGTTCCAGGTCGGCAAATTCTTGTGGTAAGAGTGGTTCGGCCATTGTCAATTCTCATCGGGTCCTAATCGAAGCAGGGAGTCGCGGACGCCATCGCGTCTGGCGCGAATCTCCTGCTCGACTGCCCAGTAGGAGTGCCGGACAAAGAGTTCTTCGTCTTGTAGGTAGATATGCTCAATCGCCCCGGTCTCCAGGGCATCCTGGGTCTGTTCATGTGTGGCGCCGTCTTCGAGCAGGGCGTCCCGCAGGAGAATTTTATTGTATTCCTGCCCGAAGCGCTCGCTGGGGGTCGCGGCGCTCGGCATATGAATCTTGAGTTCCCACAGGGATTCGTTTTCCGAGACGGGCCAAAACTGATGCGTATGCCATACGCCGGGCAGAATAAGGATATTGAGATTCGGAAAAATGTGGACAATATCAAAGCCCCAGTCGTCCGCGTTGGTGACATTGATACCCTGACCGGTGGGCAGAACGAAATCGTTGTCTCTGGAGGTGATGGCGGCCGATTTGCCGAGTGCCAGACCCTCAACATCTTTGGGCTGAAAATACTTATTGCCCGGCCAATTGCCGACGCGGTGGCGGTCGTACAGGTCCAGTTCATAGGCATGACCGTAGGGGTTATCCGGGCGGGTAAAGATATCCGGCCAGGAATGACTGTGCAGATAGCGCACGTGATAGATTTCAGACTGTGCGTCCTGCATCAGTTTCCAATTCGCACGTTGATAGGACTGATAATGAAATTGGAGCGGGACGCGTTGAAACGGAAAGTCCTGCATGCGTTGGCCGGCTTCTCCCAGGTACTCCTCTAATGTTTCGGTTGGATGTGGGTCGAGATTGACGAAGATAAAGCCTTCCCACACGGCGGTATGCACTGGAATGAGGTTGGCTTGGCCCTCAAGATTCTCGTAAAAGCGTTCGCCGTCGGGCACGTTTGTGAGGGTGCCTGTGGCGTCATAGACCCAGCCATGAAACGTGCAGCTCAAATAGCACGAGCTTGAGCCTTTATGGTCCCAGACCAATTTGTTGCCCCGATGGCGGCAGACGTTGTAGAAACCCCGAATAATATTGTCTTTGCCCCGAATGAGGACAATGGAGGCCTTGGCAATAGCGATCTCATGCACGAAATAGTCGCCCGGGTTGGGAATGGCATCCACCGTTCCGACGTGCAGCCAACACTTTTTGTAAATATATTCGCGTTCAGCCTCAAACCACTGCTTGGAGACCAGAGGTTCGATGGAGACCGGCCCGGTGCCGAGTTTTGGATATTTCTCGTGCCAGCGGTGCACGCCGGCATCGAAGTCTTTCTTCAACGAGATATTGATACTCTCAGCCGGCTGGATAGGAAGTGCAGCATCCATGCGCGTACTCATTCGACTCTCCTCATTTGCTGGGAACACGGCTTGAAAGATTAGCAGGTACCAAGACGGAATCAATCAGCAGGCGCGCATTTATTCAAACAAGCTTTCAAACCAGGGCAGAATAATTGTTTCGTTAATAGAGTAGGTATAGGCGTGGCCCCACTCAGGCAGCTCCGTCAAGGTCACTTCTTTGAACCCGTTCTCCATTAGCGTGGCGTGTGCCAGGCGAGCTGCCATCACGGGGAAAATAAAGTCCCGGCCTCCGTGGATAATCAGAAAAGGCAAGGTTTTGGCCTTTTGCATATCAAGCCAGGGAGGCAGGACCCCGGCGACAGGAGCAATCGCTCCAAAGAGATTGGGACGACTGGCGCTTAGCGCATACGCGAACGTGCCACCGTCTGACAAACCGGTGACAAGAATCCGGTCGGGGTCGATGGCATAGGTAGCTCGTACAGTTGCAAGCAGAGCGGTAATGGACAAGACATCGCGCTCTGGTTTCTCAATGGCCCACGTTTGACGGTGCGATTTTGGGGCGAGGATAACATAGCCCTTGCTCTTTGCCGGTCGCAGCCAGGTGAGCAGATATTCGTCATTTGCTCCGCCGCCGCCGTGCAGGGCGATAATCAGAGGTAAGTGTTGTGCCGGGTCATAGTTCTCCGGCACATAGAGCGAATACGCCCCATGATTGCTTGACGGTGGATAATGGGAAATACCGACCTGATGCTTCATCCGGGCGACGCTTTCTTCCAACGCAGGCAGGTTGATGACCGTGTCCGGGAGAACCCAGTAGGGTTGGAGCGTCGGCGTATTCTGCCGGATGCTGTACAAAAGATAGCGCGCGCGGGTGAACGCTGAGCGGCTTTGCATAAATGCCCCGATAAAACTGGACTGATCGCTCCGTACAAAAATACCATAGGTGGTATCCAGCAGGCCGACGGCCTTAACCCAGGTCTGATGAAAGTCTTGCCGTTCCGGCGGTGGTTTCAGCGTGCTCAATTCCGACCGGAGGTGAACAAACAGGTCTCCGATCGTCTGGCTGAGCTTGGCCTGGAGTTGAGTAAATTTTGCCGGGTGTAACTGTTCCTGTAGATTTTCAAATACTCGGAGGAAACGGAGCAACTGTTCTTCCTGCCGCGCAATGACTGAGCGGTAATCATCTTCTACCGGCTCTGCGGCTATGGGCAACGGAACGAATATGACGAAAGGGCAGACGAGCAGACAGCAGAGGAGGGCAGCCAGCCGAGTGTGAAGCATATTCAGCTCCAGGAGCCTGCGGGGAGGTAACGCGACTCCTAATGCTTGGCTTTTTTCTTCTTTTTATTTTTTCGTTTGGCCGGGGTAAGGAGCGAGACATAGCTTATGCCGTCTCTGTTATCGGCCGTGACCGGCAGGTTGGCGGCTTTCCAGCCGGCGTGGCCGGCTTCCATGAGGTGAACTTTTTCATAGCCCGCGGCGGTAAGTCGCTCGACCGCTTGCTTTGCCCGGGGGCCTTTCTCACAGCCGACAATCAGCGGGGTCTCTTTGGGACATACTTCGCCCATGACCAGATCAAAGCTTTCATTGTGAAAGACTTCATCCGTGGTTGGATGAAAGAAGACAATAGGGACGTTGATAACTTTCCCTGCTTGTCCTTTTGGATGGCCTTTGGCGAATTCAGCCACCGTTCGCACATCGACATAGGTAACGGCCGCGTCCGTCTTCAGAGATTCGTTGGCTTGCTCTGGGGTGAGAGTCTCGACGCTCATGAGTGGCCTCCTGAGGCGGATGGAAATTCCGGCGGATCAAACTCACGGACAAAAGGTGGAATAATCTGACACCGCTCCCGTCCAGCTGCTGGCGGCGTACGATTCATAGTGTAGAGAATCTCGCCATCGGTTTCTCCACCACGCGCTTCAACACTGACTTCTTCTGTATGATGGTGTGCGTATTTCCCTGTTGGTGCCAAAGCAAAAATGCAATCTAAGACTTTCCGGGCAGGTAAACGCCCGTGTTCCAGATGCACCAGGGTTTCTCGCTTTTTCATACCTTTTCCTTCCCTGCTAGTATGGTGTCTCGATACGTAAAATCTCTATTACATCCCGAGAGTTTCGCTTGACAGGCTAACGGCATCAGGCATAGCGTGCAACAGCAATAAGGAGGGCTCATATTCCTATGGAGGAAACCAGACAAAAAGAACTCGTCAATGGTGAGGTATAGTACCAGCCCGGAGACGAAGTTCCGAATGTTCCGACCAAACTCTTTGCGCTCCAAAACCTGTGCACCGACTGTAAAATGTGTGAGGTGGCGTGCTCGTTGATCCACTCGCCGGAGGGTGAACTCAACCCGGTGTGGACGCGCATTAAAATCGACCACGCGCCCCAGGTCTCGCGCGTCTCAACAGACGGCTTTGGTTTTATGCCGGCCCTCTGTCACCACTGCGCCAATCCCCCACCGTGTGCCGAGGTCTGCCCGACGGATGCGTTTTATTATGATCCCAAGACCCAGGCGGCGGTGATTGACCAGGACAAATGCATTCAGTGCATGGAATGCGTTCCCGGTTGTCCGTTTGACACTGTTTTTGTTGCGCCGACTGGTGAGCTGCTCAAATGTGACCTGTGCGGTGGGGACCCGGCTTGCGTAAAAGCCTGCTCAACGCGGGCAAACAATACTCCCGACTGCCGGTTCTTTTTTATGAAGACAAGGCGGCCTTCGGTCAAATTCTACGCCAAAAGCCCGAAGCGAGAGATGAAGTTGGGATCATGCAGGCCATGTTGTCAAAAGGAAAAGTGAGTAGTGCGGCGTAAGCCGAAGGGTGTTGTCGCAATTGGAGTGGAACACAGCGGACGGAAGACAAAGGAGTCAACAGCATGGAAAGTGGCTTATTACGAGTTGATCTAACAACAGGGGAAATTAAACGCGAAATACTCCCGCATTCCATGTTTGAACGCTGGGTTGGCGGCTCGGGGATTAACGATTGGCTTTTGTGGGAGCATTTTCTGAAGCATGACATCATGTGCGATGCGCGCAGCCCGGAAAATGTCCTTATCTTTGGTGTGGGTCCACTGGCCGGTGTCGGGTCGGGTATTGGGGTGAAAGGCCGGCTGACGTTCAAAAGCCCATGTTATGGGTCTTTCGGTGATTCGACCGGTGGCGGTAAATTTCCTTACGTCGTGCGCTTTAGTGGCTACGACTATATTGTTGTCACCGGCAAAGCGCCCCGACCGGTGTATATTCATATTTGCAATGGAGAAGTGACCATCTGCGACGCGACGCATTTGTGGGGAAAAGATAGCTCCGAAACCCATGAAACCCTGAAAAAGGAATTAGGCGATTATCCGTCAGAAGCCTATACGCTCTCGATTGGTCAGGCGGGTGAAAACCAGGTTGGCATTGCTGGCGTGATTGCTGACGGCTGGCGCATTCATGCGCGCTGTGGTGGTGGCGGAGTCATGGGCTCCAAGAATCTCAAGGCCATTGTGACCCAAGGTACTCAGGGCATTAAAATTAATGACCCATCCAGTCTGCTCGAATGGTCGGATGGATTTCGCCAAACGCTCGACGCCAACGAAGCCGCCTATGGCTTTAAGCGCCGTGGCACCCTGGGTGCTGTCGAGATGTACCAAAAGATCGGCGGCAATTTTTGGCGTAATAACCAAGGAGCGATGTTTCGTGGTGAGGAAGTACGCTCCGACAACTGGGTCAAGAAATATCATAAGTACTCGGAAGTCTGCTCCTCGGACTGTTATATTGCCTGCGATGGCCGTTATAAGATCGAAGGGCACGAATCCGACGCAGCTCAAAAGTATGTCGGCGAGTCTTTTCGCCACCCGGAATATCTGACGACGGGGAGTAGCGCAGGCGCCCTGGATGTCCGGGATTGGGCCGAGGTCGCCCACTGGGGCAAGATCACCAACGACTACGGCATCGACAATCAAGATTTGTCCTGCTCGATTAGTTTCCTCATGGAGCTCAAACAGCGTGAGATCATTTCCGATCGTGACGTGGAAGAACTCTTTGGCAGACCCCAAAGTCTGGAATGGGGCAAGATGGAAGACATCGAAGCCTTGGTTGAAGATGTCGTCTATCAGAAAAATCCTTTTGGCTGGCTGTTCCGGGATGGGGCCTATCATGGCGCCCTGCGCTACTCGGAACAACAAGGCCAGAATTTCATGAAGTATGCCATATATGGCAAAGGCGGTGCGAGTTTCACCGAAGAGATGCGGCCTTTTCCCACCTGGATGAACAATATGGCCGTGGCTTCGCGCGGTGCCGACCACCTCAAAGGCATTGGCCTGATCGAGAAATTCCAGCGCAGAGACTTGTCGAAGGCCTATTTCAACGGCAGGACCGAAGCCGGAGATCCGACGATTCCGGATCTCAAGGGCGCGAGTACAGCCCTCATTGAGAATCAGGTTGCCCTCATTAATTCGTACGGTGTGTGCATGTTCCACTGGATGCTTGATCCCCTCGGATATGCACCTGAGAGTTATTACGGCGAGGTGTACACGGCAGTGACCGGTATTGATCGGACCAAAGAAGAGCGAATGCTTGACGGGGAGCGCATCTGCAATCTCGAAAAGGCCTTCAACTCCCGCCTCGGCATGCGGCGTGAGCACGATACGATCTGCGAGCGCTGGATGCATGAACCGTGTCCAGAAGGGCCCAACAAAGGCCGTGTGGCCGGCGACATGTTTGAGCAGGTGCTTGAGGAATATTATGAGTGGCGTGGTTGGGACAAGGAAACCGGACTCCAAACGCGTCAAAAGATGGAGGAATTGGGGTTGGAAGAGGTGGCCGATGTGTTGGCCGCGGATAACGCCATGGCTGGGGAAAGTCGCGCTAGTCGTGCCGTTCACGTGGATGTGAAGGTAGCGGATGGTCCGGGCATTCCAGACTGATTATAGAGAGACGGGGAAATTTCATTGGCTTTATTTTCTTGTGGTGCTGCTGGGCTACGCTGAATAATGAGGACTACATGAAGAGAGTCGTATTGTTATTACTTTCTGTTTTTGCAGTGCCGAACATTTTACTCGCTGCCTGCCCCTACGATCCAGATTGCCTGAGTAACCCATACGGTGCGGGTAGTCCTTATAAGCCGGACGGACTGATGAATCCATATAGTCAGTATGGGAGTCCCTACAGTAATAAGTCTTGGACAAATCCGTATGCAACGGACGCCCCTAAAATATACGATGAACAAGGTAATTATCATGGAAAATTGAGTGCCAACCCGTATGACCCTGATTCCACTTCTAATCCATATGGAAGGTATGGTAACCCTTATTCGTCCGAGAGTCTCAACAATTCATATGGAGCGGGGAACCCATATTCAAGTAAAAAGCTCTATGTTGTTCCATCCCAATAGATATGAGCTATACCGACCAAGGAATAATAAGGTAGTACGGATTACTGGGAAATATACGCACTAGAAGAGGATGCAGACGTGATTACGGTTCAGGCAGAGTATACCGCTCGTTTTAAGGAAATTACACAGACCACGAGTGAGACTATCCAGCTCGAACAGGCCAATATGGCTGAGTTGGCGCAGAAGCTGGCTGATAAATATGGGCCGCAAATGGAGGCACTGCTCATTGATCCCAATACGAAGGATCTGAATACGAACGGGACGCTGTTCATCGATTCAAGCGGACGACGCCTCTTTATTGAGGATACCTTGGCTGACGGAGAAACGGTCTCCTTCATGGTCGGTATTGCCGGGGGCTAGACGACTCCTGAGGATGAGTAGCCGTAGTTCAGGATGGGTAGGGGCGCAGCATGCCGCGCCCCTACGTTTTTGTGCGACCTGTCAAGAAAAATAAAAGAATATGCCCGAATCCATCCCTGAAATCGATTGCGACGTGGTGGTCATAGGCGGGGGTATTGCCGGTCTTTCAGCGGCTATTAGCGCGCTGAACGAAGGTGCTGAGGTCATCCTGCTCGAAAAGGCTCCCAAGCTGCAACGGGGCGGGAACTCCGCTATTGCCGATGCCCAAATCCGCTATCCTCACGAAGCGGATGAGTACTGTCCAACTCGACAGACCAAAGAGGATTTCTTTGACGCTTTTATGCGGGTGTCGCGTGGTCGGGCGAACAAAGAGTTGGTGCAGGTCGTGGTGGATAACGCGGCTGATGCAGTTGATTGGCTGACCGGGATGGGGATTGAGTGGGAAAAGGGCTATCCCAATGTCGCAGGCTATCGCCGTCAGCCCGTGGGCGGCGGCTGGCAACTGGTTGATACCCTCTATAAACATCTCGAGCGGGGTGGCGTGCATGTCGCGTATGAGACTGCGGCGGAAACACTCCTCACCAGCCGGAGTGGCCGCGTGGTTGGCGTGCGTGCGCTCGAACCTGAGGGGTATACCGATATTAAAGCTCGTGGCGGTGTCGTTATTGCCTGCGGCGGTTTCGAAGCCAACCCGGAAATGCGGGTGCGGTATCTCGGTCGGCATATGGATGGGCTCATTCTACGCGGCAGCCGCTACAATACTGGCGATGGGCTGCGAATGGCCCTCGCAATTGGGGCTATGCCGGCCGGCCAATGGGGAGATTTCCACTCGGCCGTGCTTGATGCGCGTTCCACGCCCTTTGAGTGTGGGGTGACGGCGATCTACATCTTTCAACTCGGTCTCTTTATTGACGAAGACGGTGAACGCTTTCTGGATGAAGGCGAAGACTTTCGCGATCAGACCTATGTGAAATTCAGCAAGGCTATTATGGCGCATAAAAGCGGGGTGGCCTTTAATGTCTTTGACAACAAACCGCGGGCTGAAGACCCGGAAGCCTGGAAACGGGCGATTCGGACAGAAGAGGAGGCGTTTGAAGCACCGAGTATTCGGGAGTTGGCCGAACTCATCAACGTTCCAGGCGACCGCCTGGAACGAACAATTGAAGAATACAACGCCGCCTGCCAAACCGGGACGTTTGATCCGCTCACCCTCGACGGCTTGGCTACGCACGGCCTGGTCGTCAACAAAACCAACTGGGCCCGCCCGCTCGACACGCCGCCGTATCTTGCCTACCCGGTGACCGGGGGCATTACTTTCACCTTCGGCGGCCTCAAGTCCAACCCGAAAGCCCAAGTCATCCATTCTACGGGCCGCGTCATTCCTGGCCTGTACGTCGCTGGCGAGCCTATGGGCGAGTTGTATTACTATAACTACATGGGCGCGACGTCGGTGTTGCGAGGAGCTGTGTTTGGGCGCATTGCCGGCAGAGAAGCGGCTCGACAGGCTGCTGTATAGAGCCCCTGTACCGCTTACTGATAGTCTCTACCCGGGTTAAACCCGGCGGCGTCTTTGGCCAACACACCCTTACCTGGAACGTAATTCACCTCGACCCGGATGCCGTCCGGGTCTTCAAATAAGACCGAGTAGTATCCCGGTGCCCACGGGCCTTCTTGGGGCGGAGCAACGATTGTCGCGTTTAGCTCTTTCAGCAGGCCATAGACCTGATCCACATCTTCCATAGAACGTGCGCGAAAGCAGAAATGATGCAGCCCGGTACGCGTTTGGACGAAACGCTCGTCTTGATGCGCAGGATCGCATCGCTGTATGCCAACCCCCGTCCGTGCGCCAACATGGTAACACATGTCTTCGCCGTCAAAGACGAGCTGGAGGCCAAGAAACGGCAGCAGCTTCTTATAGAACGTCTGGCATTCTTCGAACCGACTGACAGTCAGAATAATATGCGCAATACCGTTCACTTCAATCATGCTGACTTCCTATCGGTCTTCACCCGGGACAGGGGCCAAGTGGGCTTCGGAGGCACGGATATGTTCTCCATGTGTTAAGGATTGTTGCTTTTCACGACTGAGATAATAAAAACGCTGCGGACCGCCAGGACCTGTTTCGAGGAGTTGAGATATCACGGTATAGCGTGGAACAACAGGCTGCCGCGTTGGCTCCAAGCAGCCCTTATGGGTGACGTATTGTCCGATGTGGTATTTGAATCCGAGATTATGTTTCGGCACCGGCTTCCTCCCATCTGGCCACACTCTCTAGTGTAACCGGGTACGGAAGCAAGTACCGAACGCTTAGCGGTTACGCGGGGTGGGGCTGTGTGTCTCCTGCGAGACGTAAGTCCTCTAATTGACGAAGGGCGCGCTGGAACTGTTGCGTGGTGACCTGAAAGCGTTGGAACAATCGACGTGCATCGATCAGGTCATGTGGCTGGCGCAGTAGATGTTGGGCCAACCGTTCAGCAGGGTCCTCCTGCGTGCCCGAAGATGATAGAGGCTGGTCAGGGTCTGACATGCATTACTCCTTCTCTTTTTATTCCTTAATATCACCATGTACCTATTTCTACACAATCGGCAATCCCCCTATAAAATATCAGACCTCTCTATTCGATATACAATCGGAAAAGTCCCTGTTTTTCAAATCCTTAGAGGTTTTT
This sequence comes from Binatia bacterium, assembly GCA_963664395.2. Taxonomy (GTDB): domain Bacteria; phylum Desulfobacterota; class Binatia; order Bin18; family Bin18; genus Bin18. The sequence goes on from OY761159.2 coordinate 4,353,396, forward strand.
CCGGAGGAACTACGGAAGAGGAATCGGTCTTCTTATTTCCCTGTATATTTCGACTTGAATACCTCGTCCGTATGCTCTCCCAGCTTCGGAGCGCGGGACCGAAAATCAGGCCGTTGCCCATCAATCGAAAAGGGTAAACTCATGACCTCAAGAGCAGAGCCGGGCACCTGACGAATAATATCCATAGCCTTGGTTTGCGGCTGAGCAAGCACTTCAGGAATAGTCAGAATCGGGGCACACGGAACGCCTATGGCTTCCAGTCGCTCCAGCCATGTTTCCTTTGGCTCTTGCGCCATATGAGCGGCAATTTCTTGCATAAGATACTCTCGATGCTCCATGCGACCGGCATTCGTTTGATAGCGGGGATCGGTTGCCCACTCGTCGCGTCCGAGGGCTTTGGCGAGTTTCAGGAACAGACGACTATTGGCGACCCCCAGGACTAATGGACCGTTCTGCGTTTCGAACGCGCCAAAGGCGACCTGGCGTGGGCTGCCAGTTGCATGGCGAGAGGGAGCTTTTCCGGTCTTTTTATATTGGATCAGGGCTGTACTGACATAGAAGACCGCCGTCTCAAACAGTGAGGCTGTAATAACGCAGCCGCGGCCGGTTGCGTCCCGCTTGCGCAGAGCTGCCAGCGTGGCAATAGCTGTCCACATACCAGTCCCATAATCAACGACCGAGGTGCCCATACGTACTGGAGGGCCGTCTTCTTGTCCCGTCATGCTCATAAGCCCGCCAAACGCCTGGAGGAGAATTTCATAACCGGGCTTGTCTTTAAGCGGCCCGGTGTGCCCAAAGGCGGTCACCGCACAGTAGATGAGTTTGGGGTTTCGAGAGAGGAGTCGGTCTGCTCCCAGTCCGACTTGCTCAGCAACCCCGGGACGTAAATTATGGAGAAAAATGTCGCTCTGTTCGATCAGTTGATACAGGCGTTGCATCTCCTCCGCGTCTTTGAAGTTGACCACGACGGACCGCTTGTTACGGTTCATATTATGAAAGGGCAGGGCCGTATCATCGACAAATGGCGGTCCCCAGGCCCGTGCATCATCTCCGGTCTCAGGCCGCTCGACCTTGATCACGTCAGCGCCCAGGTCGGCCAGAATGGCGCCGGCTAAGGGGCCGGCCAGGTTCAAGCCAACCTCAACAACTTTTACTCCCGAGAGCGGCATAATATTCTCCGTTTCGTTGCGCACGCAGAGAGCGAGGTGTGGCCGTTGTATGAGTTGTTCTGTACGAGGTCAAGGAAGCCGCTGGTGCTTGGTTCGGCGAAATAATGACGATCACTCATCGGACTCGCCAGTGTGGCGGACTAAAGAAGGAGGCTCAACACAACGCAAACGCCAATAAAAAGCAGGCCGGCTATGATGAACAGACCACAGCCCAGGCTCCTGTGTGCTTCCTCCTGGGTAAATGACTGGTCCTGTTCCCCTTGTTGGTACTGTTGATCTTGCTGATCTTGGAGCTGCGCCAGGCTTGGGCGGGTTGGTTTTCCAGAGCGCAAATCATAGCCGCAGAAGCGACACACTACTGCCCGTCTCTTAATGGCTTCGGCACAGTACGGACATGACTTGATGCTGAAGGAGAGAATTCTTCTCATTCTTCTGCATTCCCCTGTCTGTCGAATGCCGGGTTGCTAGTTAGCAACCCCGAAAATTTGGCTTACGCTTGGCCAGAAACGCAGCCACGCCTTCACGAAAATCCTCGCTCATATAGGCGCGGACAACCAAGTCTTCTCCCAAAATATCTTCGCCAATCGCGCGACGATGCTGTTGTAAGCGACGAATGGCCTCTTTGGTAACCTGGAGGGTAAGGGGGGCGTTCTGAGATATTTCTTCGGCTATCTGACGGACCTGTTGAGGAAGCTGATCAGCTTCAAAAATCTCATTCACCAAACCAAATTGCAGGGCCTCATTCGCCCCTACAAGTCTGGCACGAAACATCAGCTCTTTCGTCCTCGCCGGACCTATGGCGTCAACAATACGGGAATGGATAGCTACGGTCAGACAGTTTCCCAAGGTCCGGGCAATGGGAAAACCAATCCGACTATCGGGTGTGCAATAGCGCAGGTCACTCACCAAAGCCAAAGCTGCACCGGCCCCGACGGCAAAGCCTTGAATCGCGGCAATAACCGGCTTTTTCACCGCTTCCAGGCGACTGATAAGCCGCTCGAGTTTGCGCTCGTATTCGATCGCGTCTTTGTTTTCCTTGAACGAGGTAAACTGGCTAATGTCCGTACCCGAGACAAAGGCTTTGTCTCCGGCGCCCTGAAGGATGAGCACTTTGATGGCATCGTCCTGGTCAACGATGTCGCAGGCTTTTTCCAAGGCGGCGTACATGCCCCAGGTGAGGGCGTTGCGAGCCTCAGGTCGGTTAAAGGTCACTGTTGCAATCGATCCATCAGATCCATTGTGATTGAAAAGGAGTTCGCTCATACTGGCGGTCCGTCTCTTCCTCGGTTGCCTCTCTTGGGAGAAGAGAGGATTATCTGTGTCATGAAGGTGACTGAAGTGCCAATTGTTCGCCTTCACTCTTGGCGATAACCGTTGTGACCGCCAGGTCTCCTGTGACATTCACAGCCGTCCGGAACATATCGAGAATCCGGTCCACGCCGAGGATTAACGCCAGACCCACAGTCGGAATTCCGGTCGAAGTCAAGACGAGTGCTAATGTAATAATCCCAGCCCCAGGAACTCCAGCAGCACCAACTGAGGCCATGGTCGCGGCAAGAACAATGCTAAGTTGACTGCCGAAGGAAAGGTCGGTTTGAAAAACCTGCGCAATAAAAATTGCCGCGACACCTTGATAGAGGGCCGTGCCGTCCATATTCACGGTAGAGCCCAGGGGGAGGACAAAGCTCGCTACCGGATTACTCACACCGATATTCTTCTCCGCGCACTCTATGGAAACGGGCAGGGTTGCTGACGAAGAAGAGGTTGAAAAAGCGATGAGTTGAGCCGGACGTACGGCACGCATAAACGAACCCCACGGCAGGCGACCTATGAGGCAAACCAAGCCGCCATACACAATGCCGGCATGAATGGCCAAGCCAAGTACGACCGTGCAGCCATACATGAGCAGGGCAGTCAGCACGCTAATACCACTCGTCCCCAGCACTTCTGCGATAAGGGCGGCAACGCCGTACGGTGCCAACTCCATCACCCAGCCTATGATGACGATCATGGCGTCCTGAAGCTTCTCAAAGAGCGTGACAACAATGCGGCCCTCCTCAGGGCCCAGAGCCGTGAGCGCGACACCCAAGACAATCGCGAAGAAAATAATTTGCAGCATATTCCCGCTGGTGAGCGAGTCGATTGGATTCGGCGGGATAATGTCGAGGAGGGTAGCGACCATAGAGGGTGCCACTGCTGCCGCGGACATCCGATCGCCAGCCGCAGCTCCGAACTGGGCAAGTAGTACGGTGCGGTCGGCCGGGTCAATAAATTGCCCCGGTTGTATGACATATGCGCAGGCAAGCCCTATGGAGACCGCAACCGCCGTTGTTCCAAGGTAGAGGCCAAACGTTCGGCTACCCAGGCGTCCAAGTTTGCGAATATCCCCAAGGCTCGCAACTCCGACGAGAAGTGAGGCGAAAACCAGGGGTACGACGACCATTTTGATCAGCCGCATGAATACCTGACCTATGGGACGCAAGACGGTGATAACCTGCTCACCGAGCCAGCTGGTAGGCCGTGGGGAAAAAGTAAAGCCGCCGCCCTCCAACGGCGTCCTGGAAATCTGCAACCAGCCTTCCACCCGGCCTCCCGGCGTGATTGCGCCAAGTTGCTGACGGAGGTGGCCGGACTGGTCTGCGAGCGAGAGTCTTCGACTAAAAGGAAACTGGACTTTAGCCCAAACCGGGACTTCTCTTTCCTCTCCAAGAAGATCCTGATGGTGCTCGAGTCTGGTTTCGAGCACCATCATCTGGACTGGAACGCCAGCCGGAACCTGAACACGAGAGGCCGCATCGGATGGGTTGTGCTGAAAGACGATCTGCGAGGCATCGCGAATGTCATAGACATCGTGCGTCAGGAAGAGGGAATTCGGGCCGAGAAAGAGACCCAACACCGTACCAACCGCCATCCCGATGAGAATCTTGGTATAGACCTGCATACGTTCTTCGATAGCTGTTCGGCTACGACTCGTTCGCGTCGTCCCAGGTGCCGCGTACGGTTGTCTCAGTCTGTTGTTCCAAGGCTTTGATAGTCGCCAACACGTCTTCCTGAGCAAACCCGCCCGACTGATACTCTTTGAGTAGCCCTTGTGCGGCTGAGGCCATCGTCAGGGGCACATCCAATTCCGTGCCAAGAGCAGTGGCGAGACCCATATCTTTACAGGCGAGATCAATCGTAAACGTTGGGGCGAGCCGATCGCGTAAAATGGCTCTGGTACCCGACTCCCAGATAAAACTATTCCCGCTGCTGGCTTTCACGATTTTCCACAGCGCATTCGGATCGACGCCAGCCTTGGCTCCGAGGATGAGGGCTTCGGCAGCACCCATCATATGAATAAAGGCCAACATATTGTTCGCCAGCTTGGCCACGTTGCCCGCGCCAATATCCCCAACATGAAATACATTGCTGCCCATACATTGCAGTGCGGGCTCACACGACTCGTACACAGCCTTTTCCCCTCCAACCATGATAGCCAGCGTCCCTTTGCGTGCGCCGCGCACCCCACCGCTGACCGGCGCATCAAGAAAATTCACGCCCTGCGCATTGGCCTTTTCTGCCAGGCGTTTGACTACGGTGGGCGCATTCGTACTCATGTCAACAATGGTTTTTCCTGTGGCAATACCCGCCAAAGCGCCGTTGTCAGCCAGCACCACTTCTTCGACATGCGCCGGCATGGGTAAAGACAGAAAGACTGCTTCAACCCCTGTGGCCGCGGCTTTGGGACTCTCCACCCAGGTCGCACCATCTTCAATAAGGTTCTCCGCGGCTTCGCGTTTGACGTCATACACTTGAAGGGCATGGCCGGCCTTCAGAAGATTGAGCGCCATCGGGTTGCCCATATTTCCAACACCAACAAATCCCAGTTTCATTGTGTCCTCCTCTTATCGTGCGAAACAGATGCTGTGAGGTCTATATGAATATGTAAATCATCTGCAATACGGTCGAGCTGGTCTCTCAGGGTCGTTTCGGTAACGTTGCTCGGAACGGCGATAGTGATCCGCATATGATAGATCACGGTGCCGCTGCCCGGCTCTGGCTGGGCTGCGGTCTGCATTTGCACAATACTCACCCCCTGCTCGGCTAAGCAGCGTGCCACACGGGCAACAATGCCGGCTTTATCCACACCCGTCGCGACAAGTTCATAGCCGCGTGTCTCGTGGTTGGCACCGTAGGACAGCGGCTCTTCTTCAAGCCGGCGAAAAAAGACGGTCAGCCGCTTTTCCCATTCGAGCCGCTTGCAGGCCGCTGACAGACGGTACTGGCAGTCCGGACTCTGGCCCGAGAGGAGCAGGAGCACGGCAAATTCGCCCCCAAGAATGGTCATGCTGGAATCTTCGAGGTTGCAATCACACTCGAAAATAAGTTCCGCCAAGTCGGCGACAATGCCGGGTCGATCTCGACCGATGGCAGATAATGCGAACCACTGTTTCACTGGCAATTCCTTGGCGTCCGGGCGCGGTAAGGATCAGGCGCGTTGCGCTTGTACGGCTTCAACCAACTGACTGAGGATGGAAGCTGATGAGCCGCGCAGGCTCAGCGTGCATAAGGGGGTTAATTCGCTTTCGTATAAATTCACCTCGATCAGCGTGCCGCCTTTCTGGCTGACCGCAATGGGGAAGGCGGCGGCCGGATACACGGTGGCCGAGGTACCGGCGACGATCATACAGTCGCACAATTGCGTTTCGCTATAACATCGCTCAAGCGCATCCTGCGGAATGGGTTCGCCAAACGAGACGGTATCGCTTTTGAGAATACCCGAACAGTTGGGACATTCCGGCGGGAGCTTGTGCAGGGGCACCTCGGCGCCCGGAAAGCGGGAGTTGCAGGCAATGCAGCGCACTAGGCTATAGTTGCCGTGGATTTCAATGAGGTTCCGGCTGCCGGCTCGGCGGTGCAGGTTGTCGACGTTTTGCGTAATCATGCTGCGCAAGATGCCCATATTTTCCAGGTCAACGAATGCGCTGTGGCCCTCATTCGGCTCTGCCGTGCCCAGGGTCTGCCATATCTCCTTGCTCGGTCCTGAGGGCGACAGGCGCTCTTCCCAGGCCTTCTTCGGGTCCTGCAGAAACAACTCGTAGCCGTTCATGGGCGGCTCTCCGTACTTTGTCCACAACCCGCCCGGCCCACGAAACGGCGGAATCCCGCTTTCAACAGAGATGCCGGCGCCTGTCAGAGCCATGACATAGCTGGCCGACAGGAGGCGTTGCACGGCTTCCTGAATTATTTCGGGTTGGTTTGTTTCCGCCATATGCACTCTCTTTTTGTTCAGCGCTGCGTGCCTCGTCGCCGCTCACTTGCCCTGCCAATTCGGCGTCCGTTTTTCAGCAAAGGCGAGGGCGCCTTCACGCGCATCTTCGGTCTCTTGCAGTTCACTATACAGCCTGCGTTCCAATTTGAGTCCTTCCTCAAGCGGCGCATCCAGACCGCGTAAGGAGGCTTGCTTGATATGCTGCACGGCCAGCGGCGCGCTTTTACAGATCTCTTCCGCGATCTCTTCACACTTGGGCATAAGCTGACGCATGGGGACGAGGTGGTCAACCAGACCGAGACGGTAGGCTTCTTCGGCGGAAATGCGAGCGCCGGTATACAGCAGTTCCAAGGCCCGCCCCAGAGGAATGATGCGGGGCAAGCGTTGCGTCCCGCCTGCGCCCGGCAGCCAGCCCAGGCGGACTTCACCAAACCCGAATTGAGCATGCTCCGCAGCCACGCGGATATCACACGCCAGGGCCTGCTCCAGACCACCGCCATTCGCGTGGCCGTTGATGGCCGCAATGATGGGTTTATACAGATCGAATAGAACCGGGAAGAGGTTGGTATTTTCGTTTTTTGGACGATTGACGTAATTGGCTTTCACGTCACTCCCGGCACTAAACGCCCGCTCACCCGTTCCGGTCAGAATACCGACCCGTAAGTTCGGATCATCCCGAAATTCGGTCCAGATGTCCGCCAGCATATTATAGGTTTCAAAGTCGCAGGCGTTGAGGCGTTCCGGACGGTTAATCGTCACGTAGGCGATCTGGCCCTTTTTCTCAAAAAGCACTTTCGACATATAGCCCTCCTCAACCGTCAGCTATCAGGTGAAAGGTGAGGGAGGCAAGGGGAATAGGGGGGTGGAGACTGGGGAGCGGCCTTACCATGTGGTAAGCCGGCCTACATTGAGAGCATCCCAGATGATGGCGCAGGTATCTAAAACAATCACTGCATAGCGTCCCATTGAGCATCTATCGGCGAGGTAACATCGTGAATCTTAGCGGTCTGAGATAGCCTTTTGAGCTTGGTTTTCGCTTGGCAGTATACAATTTCGCAGCTTTGGCGAGGCTCGTCGTACTCCCAAATTTCTACATCCTTTGGGATCAGGTGTGGATACGTTCGTATATAGTAGTGCGTAAGGGTTTCCTTTGTTTTTGGTCTCTCATGGCGGAGAACAAAGAATATCTTTCGATATTTTCTTGGGCTGCAATAGAAGTAATACATCGCTTCGTTCCAGCCTGTCATCTTGGCGCTAGGAACGTTCCCACTGGAAGTCCATTTATGAGACTTGCATTCGACGAGCACAGGCGGTTCTTTAGAACCAAGGTCAAAAAATGAGATTTCTTTCTTATTTTTCTGCAGATGCCAACTTCTACAGGAAAATTCTTTACAACGTGAATGCCCCTTTCCGCTAATGCAGCCATAGCTAATTGTTCAAAATGTCTGCCAACATGGGGGTTGCTGATTGAACCGATTCTTTGAAAATTCTCAGCCATAATATTAATCAGGCTCGTTCCGGGGCTCTTCGACCCGCTGCGCTTCCTGCTGTTCTTCCTTTAATTGCTTTTCTGACTTGACCTGAATAGCCGCCGTCTCCGTTACCCGCCTGGCGACTATAATAAATCCCGTATGCGCGACCATACGATGTTCCGGGCGTATGGAGCGGTCCTTGACATGCCAAAACCGGAGCATATTCTCCATGACCTCCACGCAGTCAAACCTGGGGTCCGCGTAGAGCGCATCCACCAGCGCTTTGACTTGCAGCACCGTAGGGAGATAGCCCACGAGCACCCCTCCGGGCCGGACGACTTCTCGTGCGTGAGGCAAGACCTGCCACGGCTCGGGGAGATCGATCAGGATACGATCAACCTCCCGAACCGGTAAGCCCTGATACGCATCTGCTTGGGCTAATGTCCAGTTCGGCGTGGGGCCAATAAAACGCTTGACGTTGTTGCGTGCCATCTTGCAGTGGTCGGCCCGAATATCAACGGTGAGTAAATGTCCCTCTGGCCCTACGGCTCGCAGCAGGGCGATACTCAAAGCGCCTGGACCTGATCCAACCTCAAGCACCCGCGCGCCGGGGAATACATCCCCCCAGAGCAGGATAGGGCCCACATCCTTTGGATAGATGACCTGGGCTTGGCGCGGCAGGTTGGGAATCAATCGCGCATACGTTGGTCGCAAGATGCGGAATCTTTCGCTCTGACCAACCTGGACCAAGCTCCCTTCTGAAAGCCCAATGAATTGCTCAGCAGGAATATTCCCGCCGCGCAGCGCAATGACACTACCAGGGTGTAGTATCCGTATATATTCGCGCTCTTTATGGTCAATGAAGAGAACACTATCACCCGGCTGCAGGATCGTCCGCTCCGATGCAGACGGCGCCGTCATCCCTCCCTCACAGTATGGGATCGAAGGACCAATTCTGCTCGCTTGCGACAGGGGGTACACTTCATACGCCCCCCCAATAACTGAGCGAATTTCGATTTCGTTGTCCTCGTGTACGTGTTTTCTTTTGTTGAGAGGATGCTCCCACGAGCGGCCATAAGCGGCTCAGGCAGGAGGCTGAGTTTCTTGAGTAAGACCCGCACAAGCATATTGCCAGGGAACGTAAACATCTGATTTTGCGGGAGAAGTTTGACCGCCATGGCGGTGACGGTACCACGCGTGTCATAGACTGACAAGAACCCTTAACCCTTGACAGCCAGGCAAAGGATCACCTATCCTAACATGGTCGCGTCGGCGGAGCCGATGCCTTACTAATGTTATTGATAGCGGAGGAAATGACATGGCAAGGAAAGGGAAAACTGCACAGAAAGGAAAAGAGGCTGCCCTCTCACAACGAGCGTGCCCAACGTGTGGAGCTCACAGCCGGGTTGTCCAGTTTGCCGGGTTCGGGAAAAAAGGGTTCTACTGGGTGTGTGAAAAGAATGTGGAACATGTGGTCACAACACGCTCACTTCGGAGTCTGTAAATGCCGCGGGCGAAACAAGCACATGAGAAGCATGCACCAGGGCTCTTTGAGGAAGAGGAGCGAGGGGAGGACCTGGATGAAGAGGAACTTCCAAAAGATGAGGCTGGACGACGCAAGATCAAAAGGCGCTATGCGGATCTCCTTGGAATTCGGGTCTCCAAGCTGCGTGGACGCGTGCTGAATCGAGAGCGGATCAATAAGACCATCGAGGGAATCTATTTCATTTGTGCCCACTGTTCTCAGATATGTCACAGCTTGGATGACGGCATCGTTGAAGATCCTGATAATATCGAGAATCTGTGTACGGCGTGCTCAACGATCAAGGCGCGCTAAGCCAATCGTATGGGAGCAGGACCGCAGCGGAGATCGAGACCTGCCGTCGGCACGGTCGGCTCCTGACCGCCTCGCTCACGCACATGCTGCTCTACGTATCGGCGCAGACACATGTCCGTCATTGCCTCGCCGTTTGTCCCTTGCGCATCCCGGTGCAATAGACTAGCAAGAGGACAGCGACGACACGCGGCACACCGCCGGTGCCTTGCCTCTCGTGCACTCGCGCATGAGATTCTCCCCAAGACTCCAGGAGGTCGTATGCGACAGCATCAGGCTCACCCATCCTTCCCGTTCCGGCCCCACTCATCTCGGTGTGGTCTTCTGGTTGCCCTGTCCGTTTTTGTTCCCCTTTTGCTTCTGCCTGGCCTCGCTCCGGCAGCGCCGGCCGTCCCCGTCCAGGTCCACCACGTTGGATTTGATCGCCAGGCACAGGCTCCTGTGGTGATTCTTGCGGACGCCGAGACAGCGCGTTTTCTGCCGATCTGGGTCGGCCCGTTTGAAGCCCGCGCCATTGCTCTGGCACTGGCAGGGACACCGGCTCCCCGTCCTCTGACGCATGACCTGATGAAGAATGTCCTTGACCATGTCGGTGTGCAGTTTCAAAAGGTTATTGTGAGCGCACTCAAGAACAATACGTATTTTGCACGGATTCATTTGCTCTTCACTGACCGACCGGTCGAGATCGACAGTCGCCCGAGTGATGCCATTGCGCTTGCCCTCAGGTTCGATCGGCCTATTTTTGTCGCCCAGGACGTCTTTGCCGAAAGTGGCCAGCGTTTGCCCGCACCACTCCAGCCCATCAGCGCAACGGTTATGGGGATTGAGGTGCAGAATCTGACTGTGGACCTTGCGGAGTATTTTCGGCTGCCGACTGCAGATGGCGTGCTGGTGACAAATTCCACTCAGAGTCGAGGAACACTGCAACGCGGCGATGTCATTCTTGCCCTGGAGGGCGAACTCATCCGCAATATCTCAGACTTTCGGAAGAAAACTGGGCAAGAGAATCAGTCGGTGCGTCTCCTCGTCCGACGTTCCGGACAAGATATCGGCGTCATCCTTCCCCGCCGTTAGAGCCGGATGCCCCGCAGCAGCCGGTCCGGTCGCGTGTCCGCATGTTGTCCGACCGCATCGGTGAACAACTCCCCTCCACGGCACGGTCACGGCGTTTGCCTTTGACCAGCGTTTTGCCGAACAAGGCTTCCGGCTCGTGTCGTAGCCCCTGCGGCCCACACCCGACATACACGAGAACCGAATCGTTACCCAAAAGATATAGTGCTGCCGTAGTCTTGACCTGGGCGGCCAAGCATTGGTATTACTTACCGCTCAGCGCAATAATACCCCGGAGATGCAATGAATACTATCTCGCTGAAGGTGCCCGAACCGCTTGCCATCAGGCTCAAGGATACAGCGCGGCAAAAAGGAGTGAGCAAGTCTGTGCTGATTCGCGATGCTCTGGAGGCGTACCTGCAAACGGACAAGGCCGAACGACCCGAGTCTGCTCTGTCGCAGGTGGCCGACCTCGCAGGCATGCTGTCCGGCCCCGAAGACCTGTCCGTGAACAAGGACTACCTGCGGGATTTCGGTCGGTGAAAAACCACGTTATTCTCGATACCGGTCCACTAGTCGCCCTGCTGAATCGAGGCGACCGGCATCATCGCTGGGCAATGGACCAATGGGCGCAGATCGTACCGCCGCTGCTTACCTGCGAAGCGGTCCTGGCTGAAGCCTGCTTTCTGGTCCGCCGATTTCCCGGAGGACAGGCGGCCGTGCTTGATCTGGTCCAGCGCGGTGTCCTGGATGTATCGTTTCGCTTAATCGAAGAAACCGAAACCATCCTTCGGCTGCTGAGGAAATACCGGGATGTTCCCATGTCCCTCGCGGACGGTTGCCTTGTGCGGATGGCTGAACGGCGTGCGGCAGGGGTTGTCTTAACTCTGGACAGCGATTTTTCGATCTACCGAAAGAACGGGCGTCAGGTGATTCCGACCTTGGCGCCAGCTTCATGAACACATCCTCGACGGAGACATGGATACGCTTGCAGGCTGCCCACACGGACAGGGAGTGGGCCGCGGGCGCAAGTCTCAGGCCCGCGAGCGCGGCGACATGAGCACGGTCGGCCAACGGGAAATCCGCACACAGCAGCGCGTGATAGCGTTCTTCCGGGCTGCGCTTGGCTACGCCTACCTCGGAGATTGGCGGGACCGCGCCGACAACGGCACGATCGAGAAGGGATTGCTGACCGACAGGCTCATGCCTCAGTGGCGCGTGTATAGGGACGAACTCAACCGTGCGCCGCTCGCTCATGAAGACTGGCATTACTGAATGGACCTACGATCCTGGAGGGAGTATGTGAGGCCCTGTCATGCCGTATCTTCCGAGACGCCACAACAGGAAAAAGGATGGAACAGAGGGGGAAGGGGGCAGTGTGATCATGGGTAAATAGGTATATAAGTCTCCAATAAAAAGGAGGAGTGGCTATGAATTTTTTAGAGGATAAAGATGCTATTCGCGATTTAATGACGCGGTACTGCCTATCGATTGACGCTGGACGCTATGAGGACTGGGTTCAATGTTTTACCGAGGATGGTACTTTTAACAGTCCGATTCTCGGTAAATGGCAAGGGCCGGAAAAGCTGCTGGCGTTTACCGCACGCTATAAAGAATGGACTGGAGACGCGCAGCCGCGTCACTGCGTCATGAATATTCTGATTGATCTCGCCGGCGATACTGCTACCGCAGAGAGCTATCTGCTGATGACGCACGCGGCGCAGGGAAAAACGGAACTCGTGGTTTCCGGACGCTATGAAGACCTGATTGAAAAAGTGGCGGGTCAGTGGCGTTTTAAGGAACGAAAGGTTTGCCCTGATACCTCGCCGGCAGGCTGAAGAGGGTCGGTGCCCAAGCCTCTGTGACGCCTTTTCCCTCCCCCCTTTCAAAGTCGAAGAAAGCCGGATAAGACCGGCCCCATGGAGGGATGGCCGAGCGGTTGAAGGCGCCGGTCTTGAAAACCGGTAGAGTCCAAAAGGCTCTCGTGGGTTCGAATCCCACTCCCTCCGCTCTTTCCTGCTCCTCTCTCATTCCCATCCGTTCCCCGATTATCATCGTAAACCCCGAATATACCAGGTTTTTCTCTCGCCGTCGGATCGTCGGCTGAGCGGTCCTATACGAGAAGTGATCTTTTCGCTAAGCGAGAAGTTGAAGGAGTGAGGGAGATCGTGATAAAATTCCATAATCAGCCCCTGGTCAACCCCCAGCGTAGGAACTGACCGTTCTGCAAACCCCGTAGGCGACACGCCTCCCAGCTAGCCTCCCCGAGAGGCCCATTCCGGGGACAAGAATGCCCGACAATCAACCGCTGGCCTATCATGAAATTCAAAAACATTTTCAGACTGTCCGGGAGAACGTCCACAGACTTCAGAGTGAAGCCGGAGCCCGTCGGCCTCGTGGCCGCGGGCGACGGGGGAGCGGCCAGCCGCCGCATAGTCGTATGGCGGAGCAGCACAGAGTCCCTCCCCACGACCTCGCGGCCGAACGGGCCGTCCTGGGCGGGATATTGATCGACAATACCGCGCTTGATCGGGTGAACCTGGCGCCAGAGGACTTTTTCTATAGCGGGCACAAGCTGATTTTCCGGGCCATGCAGCACATAGCCGCGTTGGGTACCTCCATTGACCGCCTCACCCTGTACGACGTATTCAAAAAAGAGCCAGGGCACCCGCAGGCTGAGTACCTGGCTACGCTGGCGGATGCTACCCCCAGCGCAGCCAACATTGTGGAACCTGCCAAGATCGTCAGGGAGCATGCCGACCGACGGCGTCTGATCGACCTGATGGAGGACGTCTTGCAACGGGCGCATACCGGGGAGGCGGTCGCTCCGTTGTGTGAGAGTTTGCTCCAAGGTGTGGTCAACTTGGCCGACCAGCGCCCGGACGGATTCAAGAGCACGCCCTGGGCGGAACTCAAGTACACCTCCCAGGAGCAAGTGGGGTGGGTGGTAGACGGGCTGCTACGGCGGGGCGGGCTCTCCTTTCTCTTTGCCGCTCCCAAAGTGGGGAAATCCTCGACCGCCCGGACGCTGACGCGGGCAGTGGCGCTCGGGTTGCCGTGGCTCGGTCGAGACGTACAGCAGGGTGGAGTCGTCTATTTGGCACTGGAAGAAATGCCGGTGGACGTGCAAGATCATTTTCATCAGATGGACCTGCCAGAAACGGCCCCTGTGGAAATCGTGTTCGAGCGGGAACCAAGGGAGACGTTCAAGAAGCTAGAGCAGCTTATCGACAAGTTACAACCCAGCCTGGTCATTGTGGACACGTTGATTCAACTCGTCCAAATCGGGGACATCAACGACTACGCGCGCACCGTCCGGGCGCTGCAACCGCTCCTCGCACTGACCCGACGGAGCAACGCGCATGTCCTCTGTCTGCACCATGCCCGAAAGAGCGGTGGTTCACACGGGGCGGAGGGACTGGGGAGTCAGGCGCTGAGTGGGACCGTTGACGTGATTCTCTCTCTCAAGCGGGAGGATCACTATCGGATCATTTCCTCCACCCAGCGACGGGGCCGCCCACTGGAAGACTCCGTGCTGCGCCTGAACGAGGACACCGGCCTGGTCGAGTTGACGGGCACGAAAAAGGCCATGGACACCGAGCTCAAGGGGGAAGAGATCATTGCCTTCCTGGAGGAGCAAGAAGAGCCGGTGAGAACGGAGACTATTCAGGCGGAGTTAAAGGGCAGAAGGCAAACGCTGAACGACACGCTCCGGGCGCTAGTCGAGCAGGGTAAAATAGGGTGCGTCGGGAGCGGAAAAAGAGGCGATCCGTACCTCTATTTTGCTGTTCCCGAGGGGCCCAAAGAAGCGGCAGTTTCGGCAGCATGCCAGGAACAGCAACTGTCCAGCGATTCCAAAGGGTTAGACCTTGAAAAAGAAGCTGTTCCGCTGTTCCCGACCTATAATGGGGAACAGAAAGAACAGAAAATATGACCATCTCAGACCATGTGGCCGGGCCGGTCAGCCCGGCCCGCAATGAGGCAACCGAACAGCTCGCTTTGGGGTAGTGACACTAACAGCTCACGGGCATAACGGAAGCGGGAGCAGTGGGACGAACAGTCAGCGTTGCCGCGATTGTAGTAGACCCTGGCATCGGTCGGGTGCAGCTCGATGGCCCGGCCGGTCGCCCAATTGTGATCCGTCTCTCATGTCCACGGTCAGAATCCTCGCCGGCCGCTAGAGTGGCGCGCGGCCAAGCAGGATAGCAGACCCACGCAAAAACAGGTCGGAAGGGAGAGAAATATGTTCTCCCAGAGTCGATTTTTTGGCCGTTTTTTACCGGAATTTGTGCGATTAGAGAGCATAAAGTTAAATAGAAACGGGGATTTCCATGTGGAGGGGCCTTTTTGGGGGAAATGAGGCCGTTTTTTGGGCGCGCCTAGCGGGCTCGCGCAGCTCACGCTTGACCGTGGTCGCGGTCAGGTCGAGGGGGTAGGCAAGTCTATTATTGCCCTTGCATCCCCCTTGAAGGGGGACGGGAACCGGTTGGAAACTGTTATTTGAGATGAGGAGAGACAGAAATACATCGAAAAACACGTCAGAACAGAGACGCGCAGAGCCCCAGCCAGACCGGGAACGCCGTACCATACGTCAGACCGAGATCGTGGCGTACAGAGCAAATACGGACGCCGGATTCAGAGCCCCAGCCAGGCACACGCCAAATCGCACCAGAGACACGCACCGCCGCCAGACCTCGCACCGCCGCCAGACCCTCGCACCCTTGGCGATCCTTGGCGCTTCTTGCCGACCATTCGCCCTCATTCGCCGTGTATTCGCTTCACCGCCAGTCAGGCAGACCGAGACAACGCCGGCAGCCACACACAACCACACGTCAGCCACCCCAGCACATGCCGCGCGGGCGCGCGTCGGACTGCCCAGGCCCGCAGACCGACCACACGCCCGCGCAGCCCCCGGCTTCGTGTTGAAGCAACACCAAGCCAACCCCACCAGGCACACGCCACGCCAGCAGGACACGCACCGACGAGCTGGAAACCAGAGCCGCACCTACACCAGCATCGAGTCTGGCACCCGACCAGGATGGCAACACACACGCACACACGATCCAGGCCGAGACCACCGGGCAACTCGGAGCGACCATCAGAAGGCACCCCACCAGCGCGTGCGCCTTGGCCCTTGTTGCTGGGCGAAGCGCCCGCTGTTTTTGTCCCGCCCACCCTGGGCGCGCGCGCTCCACCCCACCGAGGGACACTCGGACTCAACCAGCTCGACACACACGCCCGGCCTCGCTTGCGCCGTGGACGAACCACCGCGCCCGTCAGAGGGACACGGCTGGTCGGGCTGTTTGCCGCTTTCCGCCCGGCTGTCGTCCCGGCGCTGGGGCAGGAGAAGCGCCGGGACGACAGCCTAAGCGGAAAAGCCGCAGTGGCCCGACGCTCTTCACCTTGAGACCCGACACGACAGCGCCGGCGGAGATCCTCACGCCCAACCAGGCCGTAGCGACACATCAGAATAGGGATGGGAGAACCAAGACAAAACAAGAGTTATCGTCCGCAAGCGGCTTCGGAGGAACCCGATAACTGTTATTTTGTCTCAGTTCTCCAAGGCACACTCTCGACCTTGCCAACCCCACCCCAGCCCAGCCAACCACAACCGGCCCCGTCCCCATCCTCTCTCCCTCTTGTCTGGCCCCTCAGCCGTTCGGTCTCCGTCCGACCGTCCTGCTCGTTCCCCGTCTTCCGCACGTCCCGCCTCTCCGACCCTCGCGGGAGCATCAAGCGCGGTGCCTCTCCCATCCTTCACCCCATCTTGCGCCTTCCCCGCCCGCCCTATTCGGGCGGGCCGCCTACGGCGTCGGGCGCGCTCGGACCCACCCCAGGAACCAGGACCGGAGGAGGAGGGACGGGACGGGGTCGTCTGCGAATGATAGGAGAGGTGAGGAGATAGAGAAGAACGTTCATCCGTTAGGAGGGTATTTGAAGAGTTGGAGTGAGGTGTGTGAAAAGGATACATGCATGGGATTGGAGAGAACGATGGAGAATACAACAAACGTGATTTTGGCCTGCGATGAATCTGGTGCGAAAGGCTATGCGAATCTACGAGAGCAATATGATGGTGAGGTTGGCGTGTTCGCAGGGATCCTGATCTCCCAAGAGATCGAAGCGAAAGCGCGACCTGAATTCCAGAAAATTTACAACCGGTATAAGCCAACAACCGGAAAGCTGCATATTGCTGATCTCCCACCAGATCAACAGCAAGCTCTCCGACAGGATGTTCACACGGCTATTCGCAGACTGAACTTACCGTGCTTCTGGTACGCCATTCATGTGGAAGGATTTCACGCCTGGTACCTGAAAGAGAAAGAGCTTCTGGAGCATGCAAGACAAGAGGCACTAAAAGCTGATTCACAGCAGCGGATTAGACGGGGCAGTCCACGGGACGAACCACGCTCTCTGCATGAAGCACTGTTCGTAGGGCTGTATGGGCATCTCATCGCATTCCTGGAGGAAAAGCACCAAAAGGAGGTATCGATTGAAGTCCGAACAGACCAGATCGACACTCCGATCGTGAACAACTTCGAGCGCATAGCCAGGGACTTGTTGAATGACGACCCGGACCTAAGTATGGTCTCAGGCTATGATATCGTGACAGACCTAGTTGTCAAAGGAGCCATCCAGATTACGGCCACACTGCCTTCCTCTCTGGATATCGAAATCATGGTAAGGAGCCTGAAGATCACTCCTATCCGTGATGGAGATGGGTATGTACTTGCAGCAGATGTCCTCGCGAACAGCCTGTACTACCTGTTCAAGAACCGGGATCAGTCCGAACTCTACAAGCCGTTGAACAAACCGACAGCCATCCGGGACCACCCAATCGCAGATCACATCGAGGCGGTCTTTCGCGACTGGGGCTCTGGGGATCTGATTGGAGATGGACTGTTCCGCCACCCGAAAGGCATGAGGCTATGAGCGATGTTCCGTAACTGTCCCATTGAGCACGGCAGTGACAACACGCGAGGTTTAATCCACCATCGCCCAGTAGAATAAGATCAGGGCGGAAGCGAGAGAGTCCATCTAATCGACAGATGAGGACAGACATGTTCGAGCAAACTTTTAAGAATATTGACGACGTACTGTGGAAAGAGGCGGGCTGTTCGTCCGAGCTCGACTACACCGAACAATCCTCGTGGATGCTGTTCCTTAAGTACCTGGATGACCTGGAACAGGAAAAGGCGATAGAAGCCGAGCTGGTCGGCAAGTCCTATGACTTCATCATCAGTGCGCCGTATCAATGGTCACGCTGGGCAGCGCCCAAGAAAGCCGACGGCTCATTCGATCATGATACCGCGCTGACAGGCGATGATCTGATCGCCTTCATTGATGACAAGCTGTTCCCCTACCTCAGAGGTTTCAAGCAACGCGCCTCCGGCCCCAATACGATCGAATACAAGATCGGGGAGATTTTTGGTGAGATCAAAAGCAAGTTCCGCAGCGGCTACAGCCTGCGCGATGCACTGGAACTGACCGACGCGCTCCGGTTCCGCTCCCAGCAAGAAAAATACGAGCTGTCGCATCTGTACGAAGCCAAGATCAAGAACATGGGCAATGCGGGCCGCAACGGTGGGGAGTATTACACCCCGCGTCCGCTGATTCGTGCCATGATCCAGGTGGTCAAGCCGACCATCGGCGAGCGTATCTATGACGGGGCAGCGGGCTCGGCGGGCTTCTTGTGTGAGGCGTATGACTATTTACGGCGCGGCGACCTCACCACCAGCCAACTCCAGACCCTGCAAACCCAGACGTTCTACGGCAAAGAAAAGAAGAGCCTCGCCTATATCATCGCCATCATGAACATGATTCTGCATGGCATCGAAGCGCCCAACATCCTCCACACCAACACCCTGGCCGAGAACATCAGCGACATTCAGGACAAAGACCGCTTCGATGTGATCTTTGCCAATCCGCCTTTTGGGGGCAAGGAGCGCAAGGAGGTCCAGCAAAACTTCCCCATCAAAACCGGCGAGACGGCTTTCTTGTTTCTGCAACACTTCATCAAATCACTGAAGGCAGGCGGCCGAGCAGGAGTGGTGATCAAGAACACCTTTCTGTCGAACTCTGACAATGCCTCGACGGTACTACGCAAAGAGTTGCTGGAAAGCTGCAACCTGCATACCGTGCTGGACTGCCCAGGCGGGACCTTTCTTGGGGCTGGGGTGAAGACGGTGGTGCTGTTCTTTGAGAAAGGCGCACCTACCCGCAAGGTGTGGTATTACCAGCTCGATCCGGGGCGGAGCTTAGGCAAGACCAATTCTCTTAATGACGATGACCTGAAAGAGTTTGTCGAATTGCAGGCCAGTTTTGCGGAGTCGGAGAAGTCATGGTCAGTGGATGTAGCGGATATTGATCCGGTCAGCTTCGATCTGTCGGTGAAGAATCCCAACAAGGCTGAGGAAGCGCCGCTACGTGAACCGGAGGAGATCATCGCGGAAATGGTGGTGCTTGATGCCGAGAGTGCGGAAGTGCTGGGGAACATCCAGGGGCTACTATGACTGACGGCTGGCACACAAAGAACCTTGGTGACCTCTGCGATGTCCTCGACCACAAGAGGAAACCTATCACTAAGAAAGATCGCATTCCGGGGGATTATCCCTACTACGGGGCAACCGGTGTCTTGGGATATGTCGAAGGCTTCCTCTTTGATGAGAAACTAGTGTTGGTCGGGGAAGATGGTGCAAAGTGGGATTCTGGAGAGAACACAGCTTTTGCCGTAGAAGGTAAGATTTGGGTGAACAATCACGCGCACGTACTCAGACCACATCGCGCCAAGGTTCTCGATAATTGGCTGATCTATTTTTTAAACCACTCCGACCTATCCAAATTTGTCTCCGGGCTGACCGTTCCGAAACTGAACCAAGGTAACCTTCGCGAGATTCCTATTCCGTTCCCCCCCCTGCCCGGACAAAAGCGCATTGTCGCCATTCTCGATGAAGCGTTTGCGGGGATCGCGACGGCGGTCGCCAATACCGAGAAGAATCTCGCCAACGCCCGCGAGTTGTTTGAAAGCCAGCTCCACAGTGAACATGCTGACAAAGCGCTCCTCGGAGATTTAGTGAATATCAAAACCGGAAAGTTGGATGCAAATGCTGCGGTGGAAGGTGGGCAATATCCGTTCTTCACTTGTTCTAGGGATATTTCTGCCATCAACACTTACGCCTTTGATTGCGAAGCTATTCTCTTGGCTGGCAACAACGCCGTCGGTGATTTCAATGTTAAGCACTACAAAGGAAAATTTAACGCTTACCAACGCACCTACGTGATAACGGTGGACGAAAAGAAGCGTCTGCTTCACCGGTTTCTCTATTTTCAGATGCTCAAGGGTTTGAAGAAATTCAAAGCTCAATCGGTCGGCGCTGGGACGAAGTTCCTAAAATTGGGAATGATAAAGGATTTGGAAATTGCGGTACCGAGTCTCGATGAACAGCAGCGCATTGTTTCAAGGATAGACTCTGTCCGAGAAGAAACCCGACGCCTCGAATCCATCTACCAACACAAGCTCACCAACCTCGCCGAATTCAAGCAATCCCTCCTCCACAAAGCCTTCAGCGGCGAACTCACCGCCCAACCAGAGCGCACCCTGCAAGAGGCCGTGGCATGAACGAAGCCGAAACCCGCGCCGAGCTGATCGACCCTGCCCTGAGAGACGCAGGCTGGGGCGTCGTCGCAGGCAGCCGTGTACGACGCGAAGTCATCACCCTCGGTCGCCTGCAAGGGGGAGGCAAGCGCGCCAAGCAGAACATTGCCGACTACGTGCTCACCTATCGCGGCCACAAGCTGGCCGTCATCGAAGCCAAGAAGCGCAGCCTGCCAGACACCGAAGGCGTCGGCCAGGCCAAGAAATACGCCGGGAATCTACAAGCCCGCTTTGCCTACTCCACCAATGGGATCGGCATCTACCGCATCGACATGCAGACCGGCCAGGAAGGCTATATCAGCCAGTACCCCAGCCCGGATGAACTGTGGGCTGCGACCTTCCCCGAAGAAAACGCCTGGCGCAACCGCTTCGCCGAAGTCCCCTTCGAGGCCAAGAGCGGGACATGGGGGGCGCGCTATTACCAGCACAACGCCATTAACAAAACACTCGAAGCCATTGCCGCTGGCCAAGACCGCATCCTGCTCACCATGGCGACCGGCACCGGCAAAACCTGCATCGCCTTTCAAATTGCCTGGAAACTGTTTCACAGCCGCTGGACCTTGGCCAAAGACGGCCAGCGCCGGCCCCGTATCCTGTTCCTTGCCGACCGCAATATTTTGGCGAATCAAGCCTTCCTTGATTTCACCGCCTTCCCGGACGACGCCCTGGTCCGTATCGATCCCGATGTGATCCGCAAGCACGGGCGCGTCCCAAAGAACGGCAGCATCTTCTTCACCATCTTCCAGACCTTCATGACCGGCCGTGATGCCGACGGCAACCCCGCGCCGAACTTTGGCGACTACCCACCGGATTTCTTCGACTTCATCGTCATTGATGAATGTCACCGCGGCGGGGCACACGACGAAAGCAACTGGCGCGGCATTTTGGAATACTTCGCACCCGCCGTGCAGTTGGGCCTGACCGCCATTCCCAAGCGTACCCACAACGTTGACACCTACGCCTATTTCGGTGAACCCGTGTACGTCTACTCATTGAAGGAAGGCATCAACGACGGCTTCCTGACACCCTTCAAAGTCAAACAGATCGCCACCACGCTTGATGAATACGTCTATACCCCTGACGACGAACTGATCGATGGCGAGATAGAGGCAGACAGACGCTACACCGAGGAGAATTTCAACCGCATCATCGAAATCAAACAACGCGAGCAATACCGGGTGAAGCTCTTCATGCAGGCGATTGACCAGCACCAGAAGACCCTCGTCTTTTGTGCCACGCAAGCCCACGCGCTGGCCGTACGGGATCTGATCAACCAAACGAAGACCGGCACAGACCCCAATTACTGCGTGCGGGTCACCGCCAATGAAGGCAAGCTCGGTGAGCAGCATCTGCGCACGTTCCAGGATAACGAGAAGACCATCCCGACCATTCTCACCACCTCACAGAAGCTCTCAACCGGAGTGAATGCTCGTAATATCCGCAACATCGTCCTGATGCGGCCTATTAACTCGATGATCGAATTCAAGCAGATTATCGGGCGTGGAACGCGACTGTTTGAGGGCAAGGACTATTTTACTATCTACGATTTTGTCAAAGCGTATGAGCACTTCAACGACCCTGAATGGGACGGTGAACCGGCCGAGCCCGCCGAGCCCATCGTTGTGCCACCAACAGGAGAAACCCCAGAGCACCCCGACAACGGTACAGGCGACGAGTCAGCAGACGACGAACCGCAACGCCGCCGCATCATCAAAGTCAAGCTTGCCGACGGCAAAGAGCGCACCATCCAGCACCTGATGGCCACCACCTTCTGGAGTCCGGACGGCACGCCCATATCCGCCGCCCAGTTTGTCGAACGCCTGTTTGGCGAACTGCCCGAGTTGTTCAAAGACGAAGACGAATTACGCGCCCTGTGGGGGCGACCCGATACACGCAACGCCTTATTAGAGGGCCTGGCTGAAAAAGGCTATGGCGATGAGCAACTGACTGCAATCCGAGGCATGATTGATGCCGAGAACAGCGACCTGTACGACGTGCTGGCTTACATTGCCTTTGCCCTCGCGCCGATCAGTCGAGCGGAAAGAGTCAGCACCCACAAGAGCCGCCTCTTCACCCTGTATGATGCAAAGCAACTGGAGTTTTTAGACTTTGTCTTAGCCCAGTACGTCAAAGAAGGCGTGGGGGAATTGGCCCCAACCAAATTACCCGACCTGCTTGCGTTGAAATATCATGGGACGAACGATGCCGTTGCAGAGCTGGGGAGTGTGGCAAAGATACGGGATGTGTTTATCGGGTTTCAGGAGCACCTGTATGCGCAGCAGGACGGATGAGCGCGTGCGGTTGCAAAGTAGTCAGGGCAGAGATTCAAGGAGGGGATATGGTGGACATTCCTGGAACTTTACCAGAGGAATTCGCTGCGAAATTTGCGGCAAGCTTTACCGCAGAGCTTGCCAAAACGACATTCCAGGGCTTAAAGGGCTGGCTCAGCACAGAAGCCAAAAAGCACGACCTGTTCGGTACGGCTCTAAATGCCTACAAGGATGGGGTAGAGCGACGCTACGATTCGATGAAGATATTAGGCATGAGAGAGCCCACCCTACTCCGCGATATTTACGTTCGTGTCAATATTCTCGAAAAAATCTCTAGCACCCACCGCGTCACCACTGAGGGACTGGAAGAGTTCTTCCAACGAGATCAACGCGGCTTTGGCCAGGTGGAAGAAACCAAAGAAGGAGTTGCCGTCTTTAATGATCTCCAATCAGGAAAGCTTACGGTCCTCGGCAAGCCCGGAGCAGGGAAGACAACCTTTCTGAAGCACCTCACACTACAGGCGCTCGATGGTACTCTGAGAGAGAACTATCTCCCTATTTTCGTCAGCCTCAAGGAATGGTCTGAGACGGAGATGTCACTGATGGACTTCCTTGCTGATCAATTCGATATCTGTGGCCTTCCGGGAGCGAAGCCCTTCGTGGAACATCTCCTGACCGCAGGACGATGCCTCATCCTCCTTGATGGTCTCGATGAAGTCACGAGTGATGTCGATAGGACCATTCGAGCAATAAAAGATTTCTCGGACAAATATCATCGGAACCGGTTTGTCTTGAGCTGTCGGATTGCAGCTTATGATTACGTCTTCGAGCATTTTACCGAAGTCGAAATGGCTGACTTCAATGATGAGCAGATTCAGACCTTTATCGCCAACTGGTTCCGAGACGAGGAGGAGACGGCTCAGCAGTGTTGGAAGCAACTCAATACCGAAGAGCATGCCCCGATCAAAGAACTTGCCGCCACTCCGATTTTGCTGACACTGCTTTGCCTCACGTACCATGAGCAGCTAGACTTTCCACCCAATAGGGCGGAACTCTATAGGGAAGCAATTGATGTCTTGCTGAAAAAGTGGGACACTTCGCGCCGCATCAGGCGGGACCAGGTCTACAGGCGTCTCACCTTGAAACGTAAAGAGTTGATGCTCAGTCAGATCGCCTTTCAGACCTTTATGCAAGGGCACTACTTCTTCCCCCGACAGCAGCTTGAGCGTGATATCGCAGCGTATATTGGAAATCTTCCCGATGCTCCGGAGGACTCAGTCGAGCTGGATAGTGAAGCCATTTTGAAAGCGATTGAAGCCCAGCATGGCTTGTTTGTTGAGCGCGCTAACGGGATATACTCCTTCTCCCATCTGTCATTCCAGGAATATTTTGTCGCGAAATACATTACCGAGCACCGCAGCCATCCAACAGTGCAGGAGTTAGTTCAGGAGAGGATGTTTGATGAAGGCTGGAGGGAGGTCTGGCAGCTCGTTGTGGGAATGCGAGCGGAACCGGATGAGGTCGTGGTAGCGATGCGCGCCCACATAGCAAACCAATTAATGACGAAAAAGGAGCGCGATTTTATAAATTTGATTGGCGAGTTCGAGCGAAAAGTAGGCAGGCGACCAACAGAGGGAATAAGACCTCTAGAAATAACAAGATGGATGCTCGAAGTAGCTCGGCGCCGCGGAATCAATAAAACCGGCAATATGATAGAGACACTCGCCAGAATCATGCACGATGATATACGAGACGGTCCCCTAACAAAGTGGGATGACGCAAGAACACTAGAGCAATATTATGGATTCCGACCGACCGCCGACGAGACTAAGGAATTCATCACCCAAATAGATGCGTTGCTAGACGCGAACGTAGAGCGCATCGGAAAGTATGCTACGGGCACGACTCTGTTATTGCAGTGTCTCCGTCCGGAGTTCGACGTATCCAAGCGCCTCTGTGAATCACTTCTTGAGGGGCTTATCCAAGAACCGTGGGAACCTCTTCCCCCCCCGTTCTCCTATAGCACAACCTAAAAAGAGGGTTTTCGGCATTGTTTGACGCTCACTGTGTAGCCTGTAACGAAGATGCTGAGATAAGAGTCGCACATCAAGCTGGAAACAGACATTATTCTATCATTCGGTTGCCTCTATGCACATAACTTGCAGGGGCGACATCCGCCTTTCAGAAGCTCGTTGCGGGGAGTATGGACCCACATAGGCCCGTAATTAGAGTGGGTAAATTCGTGGGGAAAATAGAAGTGAGTTGTTAAAAGTATAGTAAAAACAAAATGTTGAGTTGGCTATTCGAATCCCACTCCCTCCGTATTTAATCCTAAGCGAGATAATCCCCCTCATTTTCCCACCCATTTCTGTTTAACATACAAGTCTAACAGAAATGATCTTATCGGGCGTGAATCGGGCGTTTTTGAAACAATCGCGTAAAGGGAATGGGTGGATCTGGCCGATTCTGAAGAAATCGTGGGTGAGGGGGCCGAACGGCCGAACAGTCAAAACTGGGTTTCTATGTGTTCGAGAACGCCATAAAATAAAGTAAGGATTGAGCAGAGAGGAGAAGAGGATGGCTAACCAGTGGATTAGGGATTGTTACGAATGCAACGTGGGGGAGATTTTTAGCGAGTTGGTCAAATTCGTTGAACAAGATGTCGAAGAGATGGAAAAGTTAAACAAGAATGAACAGCCAGACCCGTCTGTGGCTCTTCCGAGAGTCTTCCACACGAGTTGGTCAAACGACAATCTGACCATGTATGTAAAATTGGGAATCTTAGGAGGAAGTCCGAACACGTTATGCAGCATCTCTTTCAAGGACGACCATATCGCCATCGAGATTCTCATCGAGCTAGGGCAGTATGAAGCTGAGATTCGGCCGTCCTGGGATCTGGAACATGCTCAGTGCCTATTGTCCATTTCCGATAGGGAAGATCCCATCAGGCGTGATGATCTGTGGAAGGTCGTTCAGGGATTCTTGAAACCCGTTTTCTTTCCAGATCGATGAAAACCGGGCCTTTCATCATTGCCGTCTGCCTCCCACTTCTTGCTGTGGGCCTGGCGAAGGGCGAAAAGGTTTACAATACGGCCTTTTGCGCCAGTGTCGGGGGAGAGACGGAAAAGAAACACTACTACACCTATCCAACCGGCCGGAGCTATGTCCTGGCCGATTGCGAGACAAGTGACATGAGGGAGAAGCGAGAGACGCCCTGTCCGGCACTACAGCACGCCGAGGGGCGGCATGAGGTGAATCTCGTCGGTATGAATGCCGGCCGGCTGGGCAATGACGCTCAGCATGGCATCTGCCACATCGTCTGGAGACAGCATCTTTGCCCGGTCCAGGTCTCCGCCGCTTTTGTCCCACAGGGGAGTATCGACCGCGCCGGGAATAACCGCGGTGACTTTTATCCCTGCTGAACGGACCTCGGCCGCTAAGACCTTTGTCAGACCGAGGGCGCCGAATTTGGAGGCCGTATAGGCTGTTGAGCCAGGGAGGATCATGTGGCTGGCAATAGACAACACGTTGAGGATATGGCCACTTTTTCGGGGCAGCATATGTGTGAGGGCGCTTTTGCAGCAGAGATATGTCCCACGCAGATTGACGTTCATGAGCATATCCCAGTCCTCGGTGCGGGATTCCATGATGGGACCAAAGGCCGCACCACCAGCGCTCGTCACCAGAATATCAAGCTGTCCAAATTCTTCGACCGCTCTATCCATCAGGCTTGCGATTGCATGCTCGTTAGTGACATCAGTGGGAACCGCAAGGGATCGGGCGCCGGACTGAGCACATTCTTGGACAACTCCATCCAGAGTCGCCTGGGTCCGGGCAGCGAGCACGACCTGCACACCAGCCCGAGCGAGGGCGAGGGCGGTGGCGCGACCTAGGCCAGAACTCGCGCCGGTAACAACGGCAACCTGTCCGTGAAGCGTGGGGGATGACATGCTGGATTCCTTACGCGGGGCTCTTAGGCGTGCTCTCCATGATATTCAAAGAAATTCTTCGGGGTTTCCCATAAACCAATACGCAATAGATGTGCGTCCAGGCGCGGTCTGAGCAGGTTCCAAATAACGTGAACAATGTTTTCTCCCGTGGGGTTCAGACTGCGAAATTCTTCTGTGTCACGATTGAGATGTGTATGATCAAAACGCTCGATCACTTCTTCTTGCACAACCTGCATAAGCTCGACCAAGTCAAAAACCATACCGGTCTGCGGGTCGATAGAGCCCGTGACGGTCACTTCCAGTTCGTAATTATGCCCATGCCCATGCAGATTATTACACTTGCCAAAGATTTCTCTGTTCTGCTCGTCGGATAAGTGCGGACTATGGAGACGGTGAGCGGCGCTAAAGCTGAACGATTTTGTGAGTGCGGCCATAGTCTTTCCCTCTCCGCCCGACACATCGGACCAGAGTGTTGGTTCTTCATACAGGCGAACGCGCAAGAGCTGGGCTGCAATCTGCTCCGCACGCAGGCGGTCTTCAAGATAGTCTCGCATATAGGCGGCGAGGTTTTCCGTCGTAGGAATGCGACGGCTAAAGGCCGGATGGTCGAGATTAATGAATTTATGGTCAAACTGGCTGGTGACCTCTTTGAGTAAGCGATCGAGTTCCTTGATATTAATCACCATCCCGGTTTGCGGGTCGCTCTCTCCGTGAACGGTCACACGCAAGACATAATTATGCCCATGGCCGTACGGACTGACGCATTTGCCAAAGGTCCGATAATTTTTTTCCTCTGAAAAATCGGGATTCCAATAGCGGTGAGACGCCTCAAATTCAACAAAGCGGGTGAGATGATACATGGCTGCCTCAGTAGGGTGATCTCCCTGAGGATGCAGTAATAGCCATAGGGGGTCAAGTAGGATAATCGCGCCGCTCGACGTGGCAAAATCCGGGGGGCGGACGTTGCACCAGGACCGCTCGGAAATGTCCGCCCTGTGCAGTTAGGCTCGACAGGTCAGGAGGGCGATCTCGCGTGGAGTGAAAAGACGGATACGCTGACCTGTGACGCCCAGGCCTCGATTTACATACAGAAAACAATCCTCAAGGCTATACTGACCACGCGGAAAGCGGGTAATAAAGCGGGCCAAATTGAACTGATGCGACTGGAACGGCAATGCAAATTGACCGCCATGGGTATGGCCGGACAGGGTGAGATCAATACCGAGACTGGCCGCCGCGGGGAAGATGTCGGGACGGTGCGACAATAAAATAGTGGGCTCCTGGCTCGGGAGGTCTGCTCTGAGGTGGGTGAGGGTGGTATCCGCGTCGAGTCCTCTGGCCCAATCCTTCCCGCGGTCGTCCAGACCGATGAGATGGAGTGTCGTGCCGGCAATAGCAAGACGGACGACTTGGTCCCGCAGCAGCGTAATATGGGTATAGTCCGTGAGGCCGGCCGCAACAGCTTGCGCTCCCGCATATCCATCATGGTTGCCAAGGCAGGCAAAGACTCCGTGCCGGGCATGGAGCGCGTTCAGATACGGGAAGAAGTCCGGGATATACGCAGGATTGGAATCGAGTATATCGCCGGTCAGGAGAATGAGGTCTGGCCGGAGTTCATTGACCCGCTGCACATAGGTTTCGAGTTCCTGGGCGGTGAGATTCGTCCCGATATGGAGATCACTGATATGTGCGATTGTGAGATGAGGACTTGTGGCTGGCCAATGGGCAAGGGGGAATTCTATCCTGGATACGCGGAGCTGGCGCTGGCCGCCAAGGTAGCCATAGATGAAAAGGCCGGTAATGAGCACGAGGCTCACACCGGTAAAGAGTTGAAAGCCCTGTGTCAGCACGGGCTGCACCGACAGGTGCAGTTCTGCAAAGGGGAGGAAGAAGCCGCATACGGTGACGAGGAAAGAGAGCAGGGCCCAGAGCACTCCACATAATACGAGAAAAACGAAGCAAAAGGCGGCGATAAAAGCCGAGGCAAAATAAATCCGGAGAGGTAAACGGAGGGCTGTGGGCAGGGTGGGCAGGCGTCGAGAGAAGCGCAGGAGAAAGAGATTCAAGCAAAAAAGGATCGGCGGGGTAGCGATGGACGTGATCACTGAAGGGGGAGAGTAAATCGGCAGAAAAACGCTCAAAAACCACACGGGCACGATCCATTGAGACAGGCTGATGGTCATCAAGAGGAGGGTGAAGAAGTGAGCGAAAAAGAAGCGCGAGATCCAATGTGGGGCTCTCGGCGATGGTTGGTGCTGTGTAGTTTCAGTCTGATCAGTTGACACAGTGATGGTCCGTGGGCTTTGAGAGAAGGAACTCCAGTACTGAAAGCTAGAGTGGAGCTAAGCCGAAGTAAAGCCGGGCAGACCCAGTAGCGTCAGTCGTAGTTATTAGGCAATGGGGTCGGCTAAGGCTTGCAGGATACGCATCAGACGTTGGATCTCCTCGGGTTTAACATCCTCAGGCAGTTCCACTATTGCCCGACGGCCGGTACCGAGTGGGATCTCTTGTCTACACAGGGAAGCGTCGGTCATAGAGCGAAAGGTGGGAGGCGGTGGTTGGGAGGGAAGGGGAGGTTCGAGAGCCAGCGATTTTTCAGCGGGGGCATGGGCGGCTTGAGGCGGAAGGGGAGAAGAGACGATTTGGGTACGAAGAATACCTAAGCCGGCGAAACGGGATGAGTCCAAGAATGCACGAGAAACGACTCCTGCGTTTTTTTTCGTAAATCTCTGTTTGATTATAAGCTGATTTGTAAGATTCATGTCTGAAGGTAGCCCAGTCTGTTCATATTGGGACAGAAGTCGTTGAAAGACCGTCGGTCGCCCGAGAGCTTCACGCAGGGCACGACAACGCTCCGTCTCGCCCGAGGCATGTTCAATCCGGACGAAAAGATCGCTTACCCGGAGATCCTTCCCGATAGCTTCGAGTAGGCCGTACTGACGTAAGCTGCTGAGTTTTCTATTAAAAGGGCCAGATTGAGGGGCCAGTGTAATGTGTTCAGCAATAGATTCTCGACTGGTTGAGACCTGGTTTTCAATACGAAACACCTTCCGCGTATCCTCAAGACAGTCCTGGAGGCTGTAGGAAGGAGCATTCGGACTTTTAGCCCGTGTGGTTTTTACCTGGAGTGGCAGACTATCCATACCTTACCTCCTATAAAGCGGTTATCCACAGGAAACAAGAGATGTGGATAGAGTAATATATTATTCGTAAAGTCATATTACTCACAAATAATGAGTAAACATTACTAAATAGAAGATATATTCAATACCAATGTTATGGAGCATCGGCATAGCCAGTTGAGTGCCGTATTACCTTGGGTAATGGATAGATTTGATGGTGTGAAGTCCGGTCCGCATAAAAGGACCGGGACAAGAATAAATAGTAATATAAAGAGTAAACACTTCTTAGAATAATATACTATAGCTTGATACATTACTTTTTGATGGCTAAAAATATCATAGTAAATTTATTACTATAATTTGATGAAATAAACTTGAAAATATATATTTATTACTAATAGATCGATAATAGGAAGGGGATATTTCTTGACCCTCCGAGCGATAATTTTTATGCTTCCATACTGAGGAGAGGCTCGGTATAGAGGAAGAGGGTAGGATTGCGAGGCCGACACGAATTAGGTTGCGTCCAGTCGCCATCAGCACCTATGGTGCTGATGGGGGCGAGACAACAAGGAGACCCACAAGTGGGGGCACTATGACGAGTCAAAATCTCAGCAAAGGGGTGACAAAGAAGCGGCAGCCCAAGCCGGCGGAACATTCAAGTGGAAAGATCTCAATTGTTCTTGTCGACGACCATCCGATTTTTCTGTCCGGACTCCAGCAGTTGTTTCGAAAACGGTCTGACTTTGAACTCCTTGGCGTAGCGGAAAATATCGCCGATCTTGAGAAGCTCCTCGAAAAGAAAAAGCCTCAGGTTATCCTTATGGATTTCGAGCTTCCCGAGGGGGATGGGATTAGTGCGACTGCCTTTGTCCACAAGCAGTCGCCGGAAACGAAGGTAGTCATGCTCACCGGCTATGACAACCCGGCTCTTATCTTTCGCGCCCTGAAGGTTGGGGCAGTCGGTTACCTGCTCAAAAATACCCGCTCTAAAGAGATTCTTGAAACACTTCGAAAAGTCGCGGACGGAGAAGTTTTTTTGAACCCTGACTTAGCCAGCAAGTTCCTGCACGAGTTTCAACGTGATCAAGAGGTCGAAGAGCTGAGACGCCTGGTCCAAACACTCACGAATCGAGAGGAGGAAGTATTGCGCTTGGTAGCAACAGGCGCTTCGAATAAAGAAATCAGTCAGCAGCTCTTTATTAGTGAACTCACCGTCAAAATGCACCTTGCGAGTATTTTCCGAAAGTTGCAGGTGAATGACCGGACGAAGGCGGCGGTCCTGGCGCTGAAAGCCGGATTGGGGGACGAGTGATACGGCTGGTCTCTATGATGCTGTGCGCGCTCTCCCTTGTGCTATTGGGAACGAGAGGCGCGGTTGCCGAAGCGGAGGAGGAGACGAGGGTACGGCAACTCCTGGCCGAGTGTCAGGCTGCCTATCATCGCCTTGTCGACTACCGCGGCACGTTACGGCACGAAGTATGGGAAAAGGGCGGTGTTCACCGGCAACACGATATTGAGGTAACCTTCCGCAAGCCAGCCTTTCTGCTCATGCAGTGGCAATCGGGCTTATACAACGGAACAACCTTGCTCACCAGGCCAACCCGGGCCATGGGAACAATTTTTATCAGACTAGGCGGCTGGTTTGATTATGTCAGGGTCAGTATTCCGCCCACGGAAATCAGTGACCCTTTTGCTCCCGCACTCAAAGATGTAAACGCGTGGTTATATGCGCTCAGAGCACTCTCTCAACGGCCGAGCGCTGACCGGAGCCTCCAGCTTGTCGCCCTTCAGCCGGGAGACCCAGAACTGGCCGAAGGGCGGGTGATTCTGTCAGTGCCTGCTTTTCTTATTCCGTTTCAAGACAATACGGTCGCTATGTATGAGTTTGTCATTGAGCGGGGAACAGGCCTGCCGCTCGAACTCATACTCCGAGGGGCATCCGGAGAGGTGCGCCAACGCTTGTCGTATATGGACCTGCAGGTCAATACGGGTATTTCACAGCAAGTCTTTGAGCGCGAATCCGCCACTTTCGGGAATCGCAGTGTGTTTCGACCGGGGACTGAGCTGGATGTACGCGGATTTACCCAAAATTGGTTGCGCCGCGCAGGCGAAATACAAGACTATACCGGTGTGTGGGTGACAGAAGCGCGGCAGGGGAGTCGCCTGAGCCGTCGGACGGCGACGTTCAAGTTTCGGAAACCGTTCGATGTGTATATAGCGTGGGAGGAGGATAGTGGCGAGCTCAAAGAGGCGTTATTCCGAGCGGGCTGGAACAGGGAACGCGTGCGCGTGCGGGCTTCGCTGCTGGGTATACCAGTCATTGGTGACCTTGTGCCAGACGGCTCGTGGATGCAGCGGGAGTCACGCTATGCTCTCAAAGAATTCGGTTTTGGTCAGGTTGTCGAACGGCTGCAGACGCAACTCTTACAAGGATGGC
The DNA here is from genome assembly GCA_963664395.2 of Binatia bacterium. Lineage (GTDB taxonomy): Bacteria > Desulfobacterota > Binatia > Bin18 > Bin18 > Bin18. The sequence continues at coordinate 4,385,606 of OY761159.2, forward strand.
TGCGGGGCGAGTTGGAAGTGCAGTTCCGTGGTATTCAGGAACAGGACGGCCGCCCTTGCTATGTTTTGGAATTTATCTTTCCGAATAGTCAATGGCGGACCCATCCATACTATCGTATCGTGCTGCACTGGGATATTGTCTATCGAGTTCCGGTCAAACAAGAAGCCTATGATTGGAACAATCAGCTGGATACACGCTACGGATTTCAGGACCTCCGCTTCAACGTCTCCCTGAATGACCACGACTTTAACTCAGCAAATCTAGAATATGGCTTTCTCTTATTCCGGCGCGTCCCGTGGCTTGATTGGTTCCTGACGGGACGGGAGTGATGAGCCAGGCTAAGGCACTCATCACGCTTGAAGCTGGAACTGCTGGAGGCCTGTTGGGTCTCCTGTTGGCTGCGATTGGTTTAGTCGCGTTTAATCTCGGCTATCTTGATCTGTACCAAGCATTTGTTCCGCTGCTGTGCATAGGGGTGTTGTTGCGGGTCGAGGTGGGACAAGATTGGTTCTTATCTCTCTTACTCTTTGCTGTTACGAGCTCACTGCTGTATACGGTTGGGCTGTTTGCCTTGCCATTACTCCTCGGAGCAATAGTACTCAGTCTGCCGCTCGCTTTTGTGGTGAAATGGTGGGGCGTCGATGCGGTTCCACAAACCGTACGAGAGGATGTCCGCCCAGTCCGACGGATCCTTGAACTGTGTGGGCTGCTACAAATTGCGCTCTTTTCCCGGTATATCGTGTACCGTTCGAGCGGCGGCGACATTCCCATTCATATTGGAGAATTTGAAGAGCTGGCGCGATTCATATTAAGCGAAGCAAGCGGGTGGGCTGTTTTTGCCCTGGGCTATGGATTCCAGCACCGGGCGCGGTATGGAACACTCTATACGTCGGGGCTCGACTTTGCGGGAAGTTTCCCGACGCTGATGATTACGGGACTGCTTTTGGTCACGCCGTATAGTGCGATCATGACCCTTGGGGTCAATACGTTTGGGATTGCGGGGCTATACTTGAGTGCCATTCCAGTTGGGGCGGCCCATGTGCTCATGCGGACACTCACGCAGCGCAGAAAAGAAATCGAACGTCAAAATACGCAGCTCCAACTGATGAACGTAGACATGGCCAGAAGCGAACGCATGGCGGCCATTGGACATATGTCATCTACGATTTCGCATCAGATTCTCCAAAAAATCGGCCTCTTAGGTCTTCAGTGCGACCTCTTACGAGACACGCTGGACGAGGTGCAACAGCCCACCCTCGAGACGCTGGAGGAGGCGTACCAACGGGTCGAACAACTCGATGCCGCGATTACAGATTTGAATACCACGCTATCTGATCTGCTTGTCTTTTCCCGTGACTTTGCCGTCCATCTTGAGCGTGGGTTACTGAGCGAGCTCCTGCAAGAGGCCGGGCGAGAAATTCATGAGGCCGCTCGTACGCGAGGGGTTACGCTCCGTTATGAGCTGGAAGCGCAGAGCGAGGGACTCCTCGTTCCTTTTGATCGCATTAAGCTCAAGCAGGCCATCCTGAATCTCTTGACGAACGCGCTGGAAGCCTCACCGGGAGATGGACAGATTACGATGGGCGCGCGACAGATACAGGATCGGGTGCAGGTCACAATCCGCGATACGGGCACGGGTATTCCTGAAGGAGTGCGCGAACAGATATTTGCCCCATTTGTTTCCACAAAGAAAACTGGTGCCGGCTTAGGCTTGGCCTTCACGCAGAAAATCATTGAGCTCCATAATGGGACTATCTCCGCGCATAATAATGCAGATGGGGGTGCGACCTTTACCCTTGCTCTTCCACTCACGTGGCCAGCACAAAAGGGATAGCGAAGCGTATGCAGTTACGTGCTTCACTGGCACTGGTGACAGGTGCCGGTCGCCGTATAGGACGGGAGATTGCCGTTGCCTTAGCCCAAGGCGGCGCTGATCTGATCCTGCACGCCCATACATCGTCAGGAGAGGAGACGCAACGTGCGGTTCAGCAATGTGGCCGCCGCGCATGGATCGTACGTTGCGATTTGTCAAAACGGTGCGATGTGCAGCGTTTAGCCAGCGAAGCACTGGCAAAAACAGGTACAATTGACATTCTCATCAATAATGCGGCTGTTTTCTTTCCCACTCCCATAGCGACCCTGACGGCAAAGGATTGGCGCGTGTTGCGTCAGACGAATATGTCAGCGCCCTTCCTCTTATCGCTGCTCATCGGCAGGCGGATGTATCAGCAGGGGCGCGGCAAAATCGTATTTCTTGGTGATTGGAGCGGCCGGCGACCAAGTCGAGACTTTCTTCCCTACTGCGTATCCAAGGCTGGGGTACATACGCTGACGCAAGCGCTCGCAAAGGCATTTGCTCCCCATGTCCAGGTCAACGAAGTCGTCCCCGGCCCGGTCTTACTACCCGAAGACTATGGTCCAGGCCGGCAAGAAGAGCTTCGCGTGCACACGCCGCTGCAACGCTTGGGTAGCCCGCGCGACATTGCTCGTACAGTCCGCTTTCTTATGGAATCGGGTGGTTTTGTGACGGGTGCCAGCTACGTGGTTGATGGCGGTTGGCTGGCCAAGGGACCAGATGGCACTGAGACCTCGGTATAATCCGTCTGGCACGGAGCTCCCGGGGCAAAATGGTACACAAATCGACGCTGCTGTGCAGAATACGCAAGCAGCGTCGAAGAACACGTGCCATAGCCATCGAGGTGGATACACAGGCCGTTGCGCGGGTCTTCCGCCCGTGGGTCGAGCGGCGTGGCATGGTCGGCAAGTCGCTCATGGAGGAGGTGAAAAAGCTCTGCAATGGAAAAAGGCGACTCGGCTGCCGTTGCCATTTTTTTTGCCACCGCCTGAAAATGTTGAAAGGAGCGGGCGATCTTGGGACATTCGGGATCGTTCAGATCCATATTGGTCAGCAAATGGACCCCAGGCTCAAGCTGCTGTACGCGGATGGTATGCTCAACTGGATGGAGGATGTAGGCTTCCTGGTCATCGACCAGGAGGAGGTTAAAGGGGTTATAGCGTTCGGCAGCTTGGTGCCGAACGGACGTGGCAGCCAGGCGGGCAGACTCTGACTGGAGGGCATCGAGGCTCAACAATCCACGCGAACGCCGGTGTGGGTCAGCCGGTTGTGGTGTATGACGGTTTAACATACCAGCAATAAGCCCATGCTCGTTCACACCGAGCCAGGTTCCCCCGGCAATGAGGTCTTTGCCGCCAAAAATCCAGGGCGTGTGTTGAAGCACTACGGGGGCGGCGGAGGGACGACTCAAGGTCTCATCCCGGTTTGCCGCCACAACCACAGGATAGTCCAGAAAGACCTGAAAGTATAAGGCGAGCGTGCACATAGCGCGCCGTAGTATAGGGTGGGGAGGGCTATGTGGCAAGGGGGAATGGGGTGGGTTCACGTTGTGTTTCAGCTACCCCTATGATAGGGTCTGCCGACACGTATCCACCGAGGGGGAAGAATGTTCGAATCTGTTGATGACGTTATTTCAAGATTCTCAGGCCAGAAATATATTTGCAACCGACAAATCGCGACCGTTGTCTATTTAGCCACTCAACTGCACAAGCCCATACTCGTCGAAGGACCCGCTGGCGTAGGGAAAACGGAACTGGCCAAAGTGGTGGCCGGTGCGCTGGACTGTGAATTGCTGCGCCTGCAGTGCTACGAGGGCCTTGATGAGGCCAAAGCCTTATACGAATGGGAGTATGCCAAACAGCTGCTTTATACCCAGATTCTGAAGGACAAAATCAGTGAGGTGCTTGAAGGCACGACAACGTTGAAGGAGGCCGTTGAGCGCATTGGTAAGCAGGATAGTGTCTTCTTCTCGGAACGCTTTATTCTGCCCCGCCCCTTGTTGCAAGCGATATCCTCTGAGCATCAGCTGGTGTTACTGATTGACGAGATCGATAAATCGGACAGTGAGTTTGAGGCATTTTTGCTTGAGGTCTTGAGTGACTTTCAGGTGAGTGTGCCAGAGCTTGGAACGATTCGAGCCAAGCAGCTTCCGGTTGTTGTCTTGACCAGTAATAATGTGCGTGAGATGTCGGACGCGCTCAAACGGCGCTGTCTACACCTGTTCATAGATTTCCCGAGCCAGGAGCAAGAGCTAGAGATTGTGAAGCTCAAGGTACCGGGGATCGCCGCGCAGTTAGCCAGTCAGGTGGTTGAAGTCGTCCAGTCGATCCGCAAACTTGACCTCAAAAAAGCCCCAAGTATCAGCGAGACCCTGGATTGGGCGAAAGCGCTTACTTTGCTCAATGTGCACCGGCTCGAAGAATCTCAGGTCAATGAGACGCTCAACACGATCTTGAAGTATGAAGGGGATGTACGCAAGGCAGAGGCGGAGTTGAAAGAATATATCAGCCGTCAGAAGGCGAAGGCCGAGACAGGGACAGCGAGCCAGGCACAAGACGACAAAGACCTCCTCCACTAGAATGAATAAATGTGTCCTCAACAGACATGCCGATGATGTTGACACATTTATTCATCGGACCAGCGTGAGGCTGTATGGACGATAAAATTATTGAATTTTCCCACCTCCTGCGAGAGAACGGCCTGAAAGTCTCTGCTGCAGAAAACATGGATACCTTTGCCGCTCTTGGGCTGATTGGGATCCGAGATAAACAGTTACTCAAAGATACGTTACGGGCGACCTTTGTCAAACGCCAAGTGGACATTTCGGTCTATGACGAACTGTTCGACATGTACTTCACCGGCCTTGGTGAGATCATCAAGGCGGCGGCGGCCGAAACCATGCAGGCGATGGACATGACCGAGGAAGAGTTTCAAGAATTCCTTGAACAGTTGGAAGCGTCGTTGCAGAACATGGGTGAAGACATGTCGGACTTGGCCCGCGCCTTATTGACTAATAATACCGGGCAGCTTGAGAAGATGCTTCAAGAAGCGGCTCAACAATCCAACCTGCAAGATATTCAGCGTTCTTTTCAGGAAGGGCAGTTTGCCAATGCGCTCGCCCAGATGATGGGCTTTGGTAATATTCAGCAGGAATTGCAGAATCTCAAAGATGCCTTGCAACAGGCTGGCTTGAGTCCGGCACAAATTGAACAATTGTCTCAATATATTGATCGTCGCCTCCAAGACTTAGCCCATATGATTCGGAGCTATGTCCGAGCTGAGTTGGAGAAAAAGGACTCGGAACTCCGTGATCAGCAAAAGATGCGGAGTTTAGCGGACAAGAGTTTCTATTATTTATCCGAGGATGAAATCCGGAAAATGAAGGAAGCGGTCACCAAGCTGGCCCAGCGATTGAAACATATTATTGCGATTCGACGCAAACGGGGTAAGCGGGGTCGATTGGATTTACAACGGACGCTACGGAAAAATATGCAATACGGCGGGGTACCATTTCACATTATTCTTAATGTGAAAAAGAAAGAAAAACCGCAAGTCGTCATCCTGTGTGACGTTTCTGACTCGGTCCGGAATGTCTCGCGTTTCATGTTACAGTTTGTCTACTCAGTGCAGGACCTCTATTCCAAGGTGCGTAGCTTTATTTTCGTGGCGGACATTGGCGACGTGACGAAGCTGTTCGAGGATAATGAGGTCCACCAAGCCATTGATTTGGCCTTACGGGGTAATTTTATTAATATCTACGCCCACTCGGATTTTGGTCGGGCGTTTAAGACGTTTCACCGGGATTTTCTCTCCATCATCAATAAGCGGACCACGGTACTGGTGCTTGGCGACGCACGCAATAATTATAATCTGCCGCACGACTGGGTCATTCGGGACTTGCAACAAAAGGCCAAGCAGGTGATTTGGCTGAACCCCGAAAGCCGGTTGACGTGGGGATTTGGAGATAGCGAAATGGACCGCTATGCGCCACACTGTGATCTGGTTGAAGAGTGTCGTAACCTCAATCAGCTTTACCGGGTGATTGATCACTTGGTGACCGCGTAGCGGTACGCCGGTTGGCAATCTGCCTTGAGGCTGCTAGCCTTTACTTGATCTCACGCGAATGGAGGCGGAATGGACCGCGAGGGTTTTATTGAAATGAAAGTCGGCGGGTTGACGCTTGACCCGGTGACCAAGACCCCAATAGTCATCCTGAAAGATGCTGAGAACAAGCTCAACCTGCCCATTTGGATTGGCCTGATGGAAGCGACCTCAATGGCGACCGAGCTGGAAGGGATCAAAATGGCACGGCCCATGACACATGATCTTCTCCACAATATGATAGAAGAAGTAGGTGGTAGGGTTGAGGCTATTGAGGTGACGGATCTGCAGGACAACACGTATTATGCCGCGATTCGCATCAAGGTGGGGGAACGAGACATCTTGGTTGACTCCCGACCGAGTGATGCTATCTCACTCGCCCTTCGGACGAAGAGCCCAATCTTTGTTGCGGCCAAGGTGCTTGAATCGTCGAGTGTGTTACAACAGATGGAAGAAAATGAGGAGGAGGCCGATTTGTCGAGCGTCTCCCGAGATAAATGGGCAGATATCCTAGAGAAGATGTCCCCGGACGACTTTAAATACAAGATGTAGTCTCTCTCTAGAGACACGTCGCACTCGGTACGGTCTATGGCTGGTAGTCGTAAACAAGAGCTGTCTTCATCCTCATACCCCTCAGCAAGATTGATCGCATGGTTTCGGCAGCGATGGGAGGTTATCAAGCACTATAAACAGCAGCTTGCTGTTTATAGTGCCGCTGTCATCGTATGCGCGATATCTGGCATGTCATGGGCAGCCTGGACGGACTATCGTAATAGTCAAGGGCTTGCGCATTTTCGAGCTGGCTTACTCGCTATAGAATCGGAAGAGTATCCTTTGGCTATCGCGGAATTAACACACGCAGAAGATGTGCTTGGCGGCGAGAGTAGGGGGCTAGCGGCTTTGCACTTAGGGGAAGCGTTTGAGAAGAACAAGCAGTCGTCTGAGGCGAAGGCCGCGTACGAGCGAGCAGCCATGTCACATGATGCTGGATCGTATTTGAAACAAATTGCGCTATTACGTTTGGGTCAAGGCGCAGAGGAAGCTGAGGAACTCGCTACCGCGGCGCAGTGGTATGGTGAAGCTTCTCTATTAGATGGGCCAAGCAAGAGTGAAGCACTTCTTGCCCTCGGAGAAGCGTTAGAGCGAGAGGGGGGTGCAACAGTTCCCCAAGCTTATCTCGACTTGTTGGAATACTTCCCGGACTCTCCACTTGCCGATGTTGTACGTGCCAAGACAGGGAAGTGATTTTTTATTATATATTTTATGTCTGATAATATATATTTTGTTAAATAATAAACTAGTGTTTCACGGATGTACGGTTTTTCAGGCTGATATAGCCTAGATAGTCGTCCGTGAATTGACCGCACAATCCGATCTGTGACAAACCCTAGAAGGTGTCTTTGCCCGTTTGTCTAATAACCGCTACTCGGACTTTACTGATCCAGCAGTCCGCTGGCCGATAAATTTCTTTACTCTCGTGTCCTCGCCGACAACTAGCGCAGTTTTCAGAGTGGCGTAGCGAGAGATGATAAGCACAGTGCTGGGGGGAAGCCCTGGAGGGCTGACCGAAGGGTCTCCTCGGGTGCTTACTACGGTGTAATCTGCTCATGGAACTTTTGTATCTGGGTGTGCCCTTCACTGGTTATATTGCGAGGAATCAAGATAGTCCAAGTATATAGTAGACTATAGTCAAGAACATTATTTCCAATAAAATGTATATCATTATACAAATCATTTCTAGCGGGTCCAAAGGTTTATATATTCACATTTTATCTGGTATATTCGTTCTTGACTATAGTCTACTATTTTATAGGTTAAAAAAGGAGCCTCAAAACGAGGCTCCTTAACCATTCTATACCCAATTCACGACTGCGATAGCTCTACAGCTACACTTGCTTCGCCACCAGATTCAACGGTGACCTTTTGCATCGTTTCACCCAGAGTCTCATGCCATATCTTAAGCTCATACTCACCAACTGGAACGTCTGTCATGCTAAACGCGCCGGCCTCATCAGTTACGGCATAATATGGATGGTCCATAACAATAATCCAGCCCTTCATCCAGCCATGAGTATCACACTCGACTCGAACGACCTCAGGCTTCTCAAATTTCTTTTTGAGCTTTTTCTTAAATTTGGGCTGGGCCTGGTTAAAAGCCGCGTTCGCTTCACTATAGGTGTGTATATTGTGCAGAATGCCGTCGTTATTCAGGATCTCCAGGTCTGCTCCTGCCTGAGTCAGGACGATATGCGGCGTATACACGCAGTCTTTTTGATCTAGGGCCATTGCATCGCCAAAATCTTTCCCACTGGAAATATTCGCAATGGAGACAACCGTATTTTTTATTCCCTTGTTATCACCAACAACGAGACTTTCATCATACTTCTGCAGCTTGGCACAAACCTTTGCATCTTTGGTTGCTTCAATAGGCGCAGCTTCAGGAGCATCTCCAGCAAAAGTAATTGTCCCACTAATGCTACCACCATTGCTGACAGCGCCGACATCGTAACCAAGGGCGACAGAAGCCAAAGGCAGACTCGCTCCTACTATGAGGGCGATCAAAGTCTTTCCATTCATAATACGCATTCTTCCTCCTCCTCAGAGATGAACTATTTATATAGTCCTTACATATTTGTTTCGGCCGCTTCGGACTCTATTTCTTCGTCAGAAAGGGAGTTCAACTCTTCCATTCCAGCCACAGGATGAGCCGATTCATTGACTGCTGGACCTATCGTGCTCGCCCCTTTCCCGTTCACACCCGCAAACGGATTATCGATCCCGAGCAGCATGATGTAGTCACGCATGGCAAGGATTTGTTTGTCCTCGTCTCCGTCAAAGATGTCGTCCGGGCCACCAGGGTAAAAAGTCGGCATATTCGTTCCTGGCATAAGTGCCTGTGGGTCTTTAATCCACTCAACGATCCAGTCCGGATTAAGCCGCTCTTTTGCCATACCGAGGTCAGGAGCCCAGCCGTCAGGCGGTCCTTCAGGCTTTTGATCGCCTTGTTGATGACAGGAGAAGCAGGAAAAATAATCGTTGGACATCAACATGTCACCAGCATGAACCATCTCAGGCGATGTTGCTGAGCGGTCAAAGTAGTTATATGGAATCTCCAGCTTACTTAACGCCTTGAAATAGTCGACTATACTGCTGGCCTCGTCATTTGCGAAATGAAAGGTCGGCATCCGCAGTTCTAACCATGGACGGATAGGAATAGGTTGCTTGAGAAAGCCATAGAACCACTCAGGCTGCACTTTCTTCCCTTCGCCATTCAGGATGGGCGGAGCAAAGGAAGGATTGTCCAAATAGAGCGAGCGGATATCTCCACCGCCGCCTTCAATAACGTGACAGCCCGTACAATTGTAGTACTGGACGAGACGCTGACCTTTGACAAGGTCTTCAGTCCAGTCACTGTGCGCAGTGTAGGCATGTGGCACATGATGCCCTGTCCGACTCTTGAGAAAAACACGGACGGATAGAATATCCGCATCAGAGAGATTGAACCACGGCATGAGCTGTTCGATACGTTCCGTTGCATAGCCGCGTGGTGCATTGACCTTTTCATACGTCCAGTCGTTCCACGTATGCGGTACCTCGGTTCGATTCCCAAAGAAAAGTTCGGCAAGGCTTTTCTCCCCGAACGAAGTCAGCTCGACACCGATACGCGATTCTTTTTCCATCCCAGGAATGTCGTGGCAGCCGTGGCAGCCGTATTTTCTGACCAAGCCTGCTCCTTCGAGAACCAAGTCCGGGTCGTCCAGCTCGGCTCGAATGTCCGGGCGCTCCATCTCAGTCTTGAGCGTTAAGAGATAGGACACAATGGCCTGCGCTTCCTCATCACTCAGACGCAAATCCGGCATGGCCGTATTCGGCGAGTAGCCACGAGGATTCTTAATCCAATGATACAACCAACGCGGGTTCGTTTTCTCCGCAACACGCGCTAAATTTGGCGCATGATTTTTGTTCTGCCCGACCATCGTGCCAGCCTGTTCCGCGTTGAATCCGTGGCAGGCTCGACACCCAAGGGAATTGACGAGGCGCTCGCCCTTTTGGACGAGTTCCGCATTATTCGGATCAATTCCTTCTGGCTCGGCATGGGATTCCAGCCAGGCTTGGCCTTCTTCCCTGCTCGCCTGTAGCAAATATGCCGTAACAGCTCGGCCTTGGCCTTCGTTGAAGAAAAAGTGGGGCATGCGCGTGTGCGGTCGAAATTCGTGCGGATTCGTGATCCATTCAACCATCCAGGCCGGGTCGGATTTTACGGCGACGCGTCGTAGATAGGGACCTATTTTCTTCGCCTCACCATACCCCTCGACCACGTGACAGCCGGTACAGCCGAGTTGCATAAAGAGTTTTTCGCCACGGGCAATACTCTGACCAATCGAGTGTCTCGTTGCCACCGTCTGCATATCGGCGTGGCAGTTCAGACAATTCGCCTCAATTTTTGGGCCGAGCAGAAGCGGATGTTCCCAGAACTGCACATATCCATGCGCAATATCCACACTGCTAGTCGCAACCCCCTGACCGTTGTGACACGAGGTGCAGCCAAAGAGCTCAGGCGGGTGACTCCCCATCAGGAGATCAAATTGAGGGTGCGTTTTATGCGGATTGGGCTGATCTTCAAATCCACGTTTGTCTATACCGACATGACAGGATTGACAGCGGTCAACGCGTGAGAGTGAGGTATCGAAATTACTCCGGTCGAACGCCGGTACGACGGCTTGGGTAATGGCTGGGATATTTGGAATGATGAGCCCCTTCACCGGCCGCATGACGTAATTATCGATACGTTGCGCCAGGAAATCCTTTTGTTCGTTCATTCCGCGTAGTGTTTCTCGTGCTTCAAGCACGCGCGCGTTGATTTCATTAATCTCATTTTCGATGCGGTCACGCTCAGATTGCTCGGTAAGAAAAAAATTTTCGAGTGCGACCGCGTCCGCTTCAAGCGCATCAAGATGAGCTTTCTCGTCTTTCGTCGAGTGTTCTAATTGGATCGCATGGTCATATTCATACCAGGCAGCCTCGATTTCACTCCGGACGACGCGCAGGGCATTCTCCGCATCGTTGGTCCGAATATCCGCAGCGGCAAATACGGCCTGAAGAGAAGCCAGACGCTGGCCCCCCTCCCCGCCGGCGATGTCAATTTGCGCTGCTGCCAACGCGGCCAGCACTTCCTGATAGGCAGGGTCGGCAGCGAGGCGCTCGTCTTCGGCTTGGATCTCAGCCATCGTCTGGTTATACGCCAGCATCGAAAATTCAGCTTGGTATTTCTTCCATGGGCGCCGCGAAACGGCATCGTCCCAGACGGACCAGATCGATCCAATAAGCAGGAGTCCCACTGCAAAGAGAAATACTCCGCTATACGATTTCTTTTCGTCGTCAACTTCTCTACGTGCCATAACAATCCACTATGAGCCGGTTGCTCGCGTCTCAAGGAAGCGGCCGAGATAGAACACCACCACCCCAATCCCTAGTAGCCATAATTCTTTGCCCATGCTCTTTTCTTCAGTCAGACCAACAAGTAACGCGTATCCAACATCGGCAATCCCGAATGCCTGAAGGCATTTCGCCAAGTAGAACGCCATCAGACATTAATCCACGGCGTCACTAGAATATACTTCACATTCAGAATATGACGCAGCAGCATCTTAATGACCACGGCAATCATATTCAGCGTGAGAAATGACGTTAAGAAAAAACGGGCTGCGCCCCAGCGCTGCATGAATGCGCGTCCTTTGAGCCACACGACCCACCAATACATGGCAACCGTACCAAGCACAAAAAAACCGACAATGAGAGACAGTCCAAACGCAGCAGCCGTCCAGTAGTCCCGGATGCCAACCAAATAGGGCAAATCTTGGTTGGTCAAGGCCTCGACAAGGTGGGCATCCCACACTTCCCAGGGCCAAAACCAGTTCCAGCCAGGTCCTCTGACAAATGTTCCAATAATAATGGTCGAAATCCATAATATATGGAAGCCAAAGATAAACGTCAGGATTTCATACTTGCGTTCCTTAAAGGTGTAATAGCCATTCCCCTTTGGATTAATATCAATAAAGGGAATAACCATCAGCCCCATAATGATAAAGCTGGGAGCCACAACTCCGGCGTGCCAGGGATCGAAGAAGACCAGGATTTCTTGCAGCCCAAGGAAATACCACGGTGCTTTGGAAGGGTTAGGCGTACTCCCAGGGTCAGCCGGCTCTTCGAGTGGAGCATCGACCAGGAGCGACCATAATAACAGGAAGATAATCACAAAAAGGGTGCATAAGAATTCCGCTCGGACCAAATTTGGCCAGGTATGGACCTTATCGTCTCCGGGGCCGGTCGCTTTTTTGAGCGGGACTTCGACACGCGTGGCAGCTGAGCCCATTTCCGCCATAACAACCCCCTTTTTTACTGGTCTTCAGAAGAAGACACTTTAGGCTTTGCTACCAGGTACAGCAGCCAGCACACGACCCCTATTAGAATAGGAATGACAAGCACGCGCATAATATACCTCTGCTAGAGGGCTGGTCCTGAAAACCCATCACGCCGGATACGCCAAAAATGAACCGCCAGAAACAAGCTGGTAACAAGCGGAATAAAGATACAATGGAGAATGTAAAAGCGGAGCAACGTATGGGCACCGATCTCACCACCGCCAAAGAGAAAGGCACGCGCATCGTAAATAGGATTGACCCCCAGCACCTCAGCAAACGGCCCCTCGTTTCCAAGCAAGGGAGTTGCCCGCCCCATGTTTGACCCGACAGACACAGCCCAAATGGCGAGTTGATCCCACGGCAGCAGATAGCCTGTAAATGAGAGCAGCAAAGTCAACACTAAGAGAAGAACGCCCACGACCCAATTGAACTCACGCGGTGGCTTATACGAGCCCGTCATGAAAACACGAAACATATGGAGCCACACGGCAATCACCATGCCGTGGGCGGCCCAACGATGCATATTCCGCATCAGCATGCCAAACGGCATATCAAATTCAAGATACTTAATGTCGGCGTATGCATATTCCGCTACAGGACGGTAGTAAAACATGAGATACACGCCGGTGACTACGGTGACCAGGTACATCAGAAAGGTGATGCCACCCATACACCAGGTGAAACGTAAACGCGTCGCATGCTTGCGGACTTTCGAGGGATGCAAATGGAGCCAGACATTGCCGGAAACCATTAATATCCGGTTGCGCGGCGTATCTTCGTAGCCGTGGCGAAAAATGGACTGCCAGACCTGCGACTCCATAACTTGACGTTTGAGTTCATCAAATTGGCTACTCATACTATTTCCTTGCCTTTACGTCGCCCTTCTACTCACCGCTAAATACGTAAAATACTGTCTGGATGTTGTTTGTTCGGATCAACCCCAGGCTGCATCTTAAAGATTTTGCTCTTATCAACTAGGAGTTGTCCGTCATCGGCCAGCGACAGCTTAAATCGATCCATTGGACGTGGAGCTGGGCCTTCGAAATTATAGCCCGTGCGATAGTAGCCACTCCCATGACAGGGACATTTATATTTACTCTCAGTCGCTGACCAAAGCGGCGTACACCCCAAGTGGGTACATTTTGCAAAGATGGCGTAGAATCCCTGTGGTTCTCGGACGATCCAGGTACGCTGATCTGAGCGGTATTTCTCACTCACCTCGCCAACAGGATAATCACCTGGAAAGCCAGCCTTAAAGGTCAACGGCGGAACGAAAAGAACGCGAGGGAAGGCAGAACGGACAAAGGCGAGCAGACTCACGAGAGAAACCAGACCGAAGCCGCCCCAGCTGAGGCGGCCGAAGAAATCACGCCGTGACCACAGGCCCCCTCTTTGAGCACGTTCACGGAGTCGTTTCTCACGCTCGGCCCGTTGCTCAACGCGACGGCGCTCTTCGTACTCTTGGATTTCTTCAGGAGAGGTTGGTTTTTTTGCCATGGGGCTTACTCCTTATTGATGCTGCACCACAGAGATCTTTGGCCCGTACATATGCTTTTTATTTTCTTCGGAACATGAGAGCTAACCAGCCCCCTACCCCCATCACAACAGCCAAAAACAACATCACCAGTCCTACTGGGGCAAAGAGTGGAAGTAGAATAATACCAATAAGAAGAAATGGAATACTCAAAGCGACTGGACTGAAGGGAGAAGACGGCTCGGCCTGATCTTCCCCTACAGGCTCTTCCGTTCGTGTTGTTTCCGTTCCGCCCTGCAGCAGGCTTACTGCGTAGTCGCGTAATTCTTCACGCCCGTCAGTCCCAGCTTCGTTGATTAAGCGAGACAACTCCTCAGTCAGGGCCTCGATTTTATTTTCGACATCCTGACTAGGCACTGATTTGTGCGCTTTTTCTGCCACAGAGTTTCGCCGTTTTCTTGGGCAAATTAGTAACGGGCTGCCCCTAAATCGTCAACTCCCCCTCCCCTCTCATCCACCTGGTTCAAGTCTCCTCCTCTCCTTCTCTAAGGAGTCGCTCATTGAGCCATCTCGATTTTCTCATGTCCCCCCATATAGGGGCGCAGGACGTCGGGCATGACAACGCTACCGTCCTCTTGCTGGTAATGTTCAAGAATTGCGATGACCACCCGTGGCAGGGCGAGTCCAGAGCCGTTCAGCGTGTGCACCAACTCAGGTTTTGCACCTGGTTCGGGCCGGTAACGTATTTTCGCTCGACGAGCCTGGAAATCACGAAAATTGGAGCACGAACTCACTTCGAGCCATTCTGCACAGCCTGGCGCCCACATTTCAACATCATATTTGCAGGCTGCAACGAAGCTGAGATCTCCCGTACACATCTGAACGATGCGATGGGGTATTTTGAGTTTTCGGCACACATCCTCAGCATTGTCGACCAGAGCGAGCAGCTCAGCATCTGATTGCGAGGGTTCAACAAACTTCACCATTTCCACCTTGTCGAACTGATGGCCGCGTTTAATGCCCCGGACGTCGCGGCCCGCAGACATTTTCTCGCGGCGAAAGCACGGCGTATACGCCACATGATACAAAGGAAGCTGGCCAGATTCGATCACTTCTTCCCTATACAGGTTGGTAACTGGTACCTCTGCAGTAGGGATAAACCAAAAATCCTCTTCAATATCTCGGTAGAGATTATCCCCAAATTTTGGGAGGTTACCTGTCCCAACTAAACAATCCCGTTTAACCATGACAGGCGGGTATATTTCGGTATAGCCGTGTTCATCTACATGCAGGTCCAGCATCCAATTAATCAGTGCTCGCTGGAGTCGTGCGCCAAGGCCCTTGAGGATGTAAAAGCGGCTGCCCGAAATTTTTACACCGCGCTCAAAATCAATAATTCCTAAGGCTTCGCCAAGTTCCCAGTGCGGGCGAGGTGAAAACGAGAAGGCCGGCAGTTCTCCCTCCGTTCGGATAATAATGTTTTCTTCTTCGTCTTTCCCAACCGGGACATCAGGATGGGGAAGGTTCGGCAACTCTAAGAGCCGCTGCTGAAAGTCCTCTTCCTGCTGAGCAAGCTGTTTCTCCAGTTGGCTCACCTGCTCTCCGAGCGCTCGCATAGGTCGGACAGCCTTGTCTCGTTCGTCAGGGTCGGAAATTTTTTGGATTTCTTTTGAACGTTTCGTGCGTTCAGCGCGAAGCGCCTCTACTTCGCCCATGCTGGCGCGCCGGACTCGATCAACATCAAGCAGGGCATCGACATCAGCTCCCGGAACACCGACCGTTGCGAGTTGCTCTTTTACCTGCTCAGGATTGTCTCGGATCAGTTTAATATCAAGCATGCAGTTCTTCGCCTTTTATGCTGATGTTGGAAATTCAAATGCCTCTTTGATATGAGTCAGGTGCGCAGTGTCCCCTTCCCCAATAATCCCAATAACGTCAAATCGTATAGCCTGGTCGTGGAGCTGGAAACGCGAAACGTAATGGAGCGCAGTCATGGCGATTTGGCGCTGTTTCCGCTTATTGACTGAGGCTAATGGATCCCCAAATCTCCGAGAACGATGCGTCCGGACCTCAACGAATACGACCGTTTCCTGATCCTGAGCAACGAGGTCAATTTCTCCGCGTAGCCAGCGGTAATTGCGCTCAACTATCGCATAGCCGAGGCTACGTAAGAACTGCTCGGCACGCTGCTCGCCCTGTTGGCCGAACAGACGCCGCCGGTCGCCTTTCTCCATATGCAGTAAGGTAGCTGACACGGCTTGCCTGGATCAAGAGCGTCCCCCCTGCAGAGCGCCTATTCCGTTGAATTGTCCGCTACCCCTCTTTATCCTCCCTGTTAGGGGGGATAAAGAGGGGTGAGACGCTCGCAGAAGGAAGAAAAACACATGCGAATTACTCAAGATGAAGTTCGACAGGTTGCCGTATTGGCCCGCCTCTCATTTACGGCTGAAGAACTCGCAGAGCTGACACAGCACTTTGATACCATATTGACCTATGTCGACAAATTAGGCGAATTGCAGACCGACGACGTTGAGCCGACCGCCCATGCAGTAGCGGTTTCGGCGCCATTGCGAGACGATGTTGTCACCAATACACCGAGTGATGCCAACACAGACGCTTTGTTGGCGAATGCCCCGAATCGCAAAACCCGCTTTTTTCGCGTTCCCAAGATTATCGAGTAGGTTTATCGAGTAGGTTTATCGAGTATATCGAGGTTTATAGGTTTATCGAGTAGGTTTATCGAGTAAACATGTCGCACTACGCCCTTACCATTCATCAAGCCCAGCAGAAGCTACGCAGCCGAGAAGTCAGTGCCGTCGAACTGGCACAGTCCGTTCTGACCCGCATTCAGGAAACGGATGAACGCTTGCATTCATATCTGACCGTGTGTGCCGAAGAATCGCTCGCCCAAGCAGAAGCCGCAGACCGAACGCTTGCAAACGGAGCGACGCCCCCTCCACTGTGCGGTATTCCGGTTGCGCTCAAGGACGTCATCCTCGCCCAGGGCATTCGCTCAACCGCGGGTTCAAAAATTCTCGAACAATTTATTGCGCCGTATGATGCAACCGTGACGCAACGCCTCAAGGAGGCCGGTGCGGTGATTATCGGCAAAGTCAACTGTGACGAGTTTGCCATGGGCTCGTCTAATGAGAATTCGGCTTTCACGCCATGTCGCAACCCCTGGGATACGGACCGGGTGCCGGGTGGCTCATCCGGCGGGTCTGCGGCATCAGTCGCGGCAGACCAAGCCTGTGCGGCCTTAGGAACGGACACCGGCGGCTCCATTCGTCTGCCTGCCTCGTTCTGCGGCATTGTTGGTCTGAAACCAACCTATGGGCGGGTGAGTCGGTTTGGCGTTGTGGCTTATGCCTCGTCGTTGGACCAGGTCGGCCCCTGTACCAAAGATGTGCGGGACTGCGCAATTCTTCTGGATGTGATTGCCGGCTATGATCCCCGTGATTCAACCTCCGTCAACAGACCTGCGCCAGGCTATACAACCCACCTGGAGCAAGGAGTCAGCGGACTTCGCATTGGCATACCGCAACAATACTTTGTTGAAGGTATGCAGCCGGAAGTGGAGACTGCGGTCAGAGACGCGATTGCGCAATTACAGGACCTGGGTGCAGAGGTTGGCCCCATCTCTCTCCCTCATACCGAATACGCGGTTGCCACCTATTATATTATTGCCATGGCCGAGGCGAGCTCAAACCTGGCCCGCTACGATGGGGTGCGCTATGGCTACCGGGCGACTGAGGTCGAAGACCTGGGAGACCTGTATCGGACGACCCGCGCCCAGGGATTCGGCAGCGAGGCCAAGCGGCGCATTATGCTCGGTACCTACGTCTTATCTGCCGGGTATTATGACGCCTATTATTTGAAGGCGCAGAAGGTGCGCACCCTTATTCGGCAGGATTTTCTGCACGCCTTTGAGGCCTGCGATATGATTGCAACTCCGGTCGCTCCGACAACCGCGTTTCGGCTGGGAGAGAAACTGGCGGACCCGCTGACCATGTATCTCTCGGATATTTTTACCATAGCGGTCAATTTGGCCGGCTTACCGGGACTGTCCGTGCCGTGCGGCTTTGATCAGCAAGGGCTGCCTATCGGGCTGCAGTTGATAGGGCCTCCCTTTGAGGAGGAGGTGTTGCTTCGGGCCGGTTACGCTTACGAGCAGGATCATGACTGGCGGACCCGTAAGCCGCCTCTCTAACAGCAGAAAATTCACAGAGTATCAGTATGACCTACGAATCCGTTATTGGCTTGGAAGTGCACGCGCAATTACTGACTGCGTCAAAAATTTTTTGTGGCTGTTCTACCCGATTTGGCGCGGCCCCCAACCAGCATACCTGCCCGGTCTGCCTGGGCCTGCCCGGGGTCTTACCCGTGCTCAATAAGAAGGTCGTCGATTTCGCGCTCCGTGCCGCACTGGCAACGCACTGTGCCATTACGCCCACGAGCCGCTGGGCACGGAAAAACTATTTTTATCCGGACCTGCCCAAGGGCTACCAGATTAGCATGTATGAGCTGCCCATTGCCGAACACGGCTCTGTTGAGGTCACCGTCCAAGGACACGCGAAAAAGGTGCGTTTAACGCGGATTCACATGGAGGAGGACGCGGGAAAGAGCATCCATGATGCTGAGGCCGGAGCGAGTCTTATCGACCTGAATCGCGCGGGTGTTCCCTTGTTAGAGATTGTCAGTGAACCGGATATCCGCTCTGCCGAGGAAGCTGGCAGTTATCTCCGGAATTTACGGGCTATTCTCCAATATATTGAGGTCTGTGATGGCAATATGGAAGAAGGCAGTCTGCGTTGCGACGCCAATGTGTCCATACGTCCGTACGGGGATACCGAGTTCGGCACCAGAGCGGAAATCAAGAATCTCAATTCGTTTCGTGCAGTAGAAAAGGCGATTGAGCACGAGATTCAGCGCCAGACCGAGGTCGTCGAGGCCGGCGGCCGGGTCGTCCAGGAAACCCGCTTGTGGGATGCGGACCGAGAAGTGACCCGTTCCATGCGTAGCAAGGAGTTTGCGCACGATTACCGTTATTTTCCAGACCCGGATCTGCTCCCGCTTGTTGTGGATGAGGCATGGGTTCAGGCGGTCCAAACGGTCCTGCCCGAACTGCCAACAGAGCGTCGCACGCGCCTCACCCAAGAATATGGTTTACCCGCCTACGATGCGGAAGTTCTCACCGCGCGAAAAGATGTCGCTGACTACTTTGAAGCCGCAGTCCGGGCGTATCCGACTGATCCTAAAACGATCAGTAACTGGGTAATGGACAGCGTACTGCGCTTCGTTAAGGAAGAAAAACTGGACGCGGCGCTGAAGATCGAGACCTGGCCCTGCCCGCCCGAGCGCCTGGGCGAATTAATTGGGTTGATACAGGACGGCACCATCAGCACGACTATCGCCAAGACCGTTTACGAAGAAATGCGCCGAACCGGACATTCCCCGGAGGAAATCATTGAGTCCAAGGGACTGCGTCAGGTCAGTGATACCGACACCTTACAGGCCGCCATTGCCGAGGTATTGACAGCCAACCCGGATAAAGTGGACGCCTATCGTGGCGGAAAAGAAAAACTGCTCGGCTTCTTTGTCGGGCAGGTCATGCGCGCCACCCAGGGCAAGGCCAATCCCCAGATGGTCAATACGCTCTTACGGCAAAAGCTCTCCCAATAGCGTCGCCAGCGATTCGACCAGTTCAGTACAGGAGCCCAGCATGGATTTTCATTTTACCCCAGCGCAGGATGCCTTTCGGCAGGAACTCCGCACCTGGCTCGCGGCCAACGTTCCACAAGACCATGGCCCGCTCCGTCACCTTCAGCCGCAGGCCTCAGCCGCAGACCTCACCTTCCTGAAAGACTGGCAGCGCACAGTCTTTGAAGGCGGCTGGACCGGGATTTCCTGGCCCAAAGAGTATGGCGGCCGAGGCGCTTCGCTGATTGAGCGAGTTATCTTTGATGAAGAAATGGCCAGCCACAAAGCGCCTGGGCTGCTTAATGTCCTGGGTCTGGAGATAGTCGGGCCGACGATTATTGTCTATGGGACGGAAGAACAGAAAAAAAAGCATCTCGCGGCTATCCTGAGTGGTGCGGATATCTGGAGCCAGGGCTATTCCGAGCCGAACTCGGGCTCAGACCTGGGCTCACTCCAGACACGCGCAGTTGACCAGGGCGATTATTTTTTAGTGAACGGCCAGAAAGTATGGACGAGTTTGGCCCGCTATGCCAATTGGTGCTTACTCCTGGTGCGGACCGACCCTGACGCGCCCAAACATCACGGCCTGTCAGCCCTCCTGGTTGACATGCAGAGTCCGGGCATCACGGTGAAGCCGCTTCGGACCATGACCGGCGAGAGCGAGTTTAACGAGGTCTTTTTCGAGAACGTCCAGGTCCCCAAGGCCAATCTTCTGGGAGAGATGAACCAGGGCTGGAAGGTCATTATTACCTCGCTCATGTTTGAGCGGCAGGGGCTGGGCTTCTATTTTACCTTCGCCCAAAAACGGACCTACGAAGACCTGCGTGCCTGGTTGTGCAATTCCGGCCGGGTCTCAGGTCGGACGGACCGTCGGCTGCGCCAGAAAATGGCCCAGGCATATATGGATTGTGAGGTCTTGAAACTGAATAATTATCGCGCCCTAACGCGGCTGCTGCGCGGTAACCCGGCCGGGCCGGAAGGCTCGATTGCCAAGCTACATTGGGCCGAAACCAACCAGCGCATGCAGGATCTCGCCGTCGAGCTGCAGGGAGCCGCCGGGCAACTCTATGACGCAGCCGAAGCGGAACATTATTGGCAGTACGGCTTTCTCCGAGCCCGAGCCAATACCATTGAAGGCGGCACGTCCGAAATCCTGCGCAACATCATCGCCGAACGTGTCCTCCAACTGCCCAAGGGCCGCTAAAGATTCCTAGAGGAAAAAACTCTCGAAATGGCAAAGTCCCAAAAAAATACAGCCAAGCAGACCCTCAGCTACCGCCATAGCGACAAGCGGAAGAACAACCCGCCTGTCGGCATGGTCGATACCGCCAGCGACGGAGTGGAGGGACAAACAACGTGGGCGTATGATCCGCATATTGACCCGACCCTCAACTTCGACACCGCCCGAGCCGGCATTGAAAAGCTGATTGATGAGGCCCTGGCCTCGGGTGACGAGGCGGTCATGCGCCAAGCTCTGGAACAGCTTAAACGGATGCACACGCCGTATCTCAACTGGACCGGCAAGGCTGAGCGGACCAGTTTTGAGGTCGATACGGTGTCGCTACACGTTCATGAACGTATTGACCCAGCCACGATTTTGGCTGCGGTACAGCAACGCCTGAAGGGAGCAAGAGGCAAGAGCAAGGTAGAATTCCAACCCGACCTGTTCGCCGCTCCGTTCGAGAACCTGCCGCTGCGGGAAGCCATCGAATTCTACAAGCACGAGCGCGATTGGGCCAACCGGCTCATTGCTGGTGATTCACTGCTGGTCATGAATTCGCTGTTGCAGAAGGAGAGCATGGCCGGACAGGTACAGATGATCTACATCGACCCGCCGTATGGCATCAAATACGGCTCAAACTTCCAGCCGTTTACCAATAAGCGGGACGTGAAAGACCGGAAAGACGAGGACCTGACCCACGAGCCAGAGATGATTAAGGCGTTCCGGGATACGTGGGAGCTAGGTCTTCACTCCTATCTCACCTACTTACGTGACCGTTTGTTATTGGCGAGGGAACTGCTGAGCGAGTCGGGCAGTGTATTTGTGCAGATTGGGGATGAGAATGTGCATCGGGTACGGGCGTTGATGGATGAGGTGTTTGGTGATGAGAACTTCTGTGCTCAAATTAGTTATCGTACATCTGTACCGCTTACCTCTTCCGGTTTGCCAAGTGTCACAGATCACCTCCTTTGGTTTGCAAAAAATAAAGAGTCTTTCAAGTTTCGGGACCTTTTTGTCGGACGCGAAACCGGCGACAAGTCGAGATACTCGAACGTCGAGTTGCCGAACGGAAGGCGAAGAGCCTTGGCCGCTGAGGAGAAGGCTGACTTAGGCCAATTGCCTTCTGGCAGCCGGCCGTTTTCAGATATGGACCTCGCGTCTAGTGGATATACTCCGTCGTGCACCTTTAGCTTTCCCTATCGAGGGAAAACTTACTCGACTAGTTCAGGCAAAAGTTGGAAAACCACTAGCTCTGGAATGGGAGTTTTGGGAAAGGCAGGGCGTATAACCGACAGTGGACATACAATCAGGTATGTCATTTTCCATGATGACTTTCCAGTAACTAAACTTGCGAATGCATGGCTGGATACAACTGGTGAGCTAAAGAAAAGCTATGTTGTTCAAACGCATACTAGAATCATCGAACGTTGTCTTCTCATGACCACTGACCCCGGCGACTTGGTGCTAGACCCTACCTGCGGCTCTGGCACGACTGCCTTTGTTGCCGAGAAGTGGGGCCGACGCTGGATTACAACTGATACCTCACGTGTGGCTGTCACTCTGGCCAAGCAACGGCTGATGACCGCGAGTTACGACTACTATGATCTCAAATATCCCCATGAAGGCTTGAAGGGTGGCTTTGTCTACAAGACCGTCCCGCATATCACCCTCAAGTCTATTGCCAATAATCCCGAGATTGATGAAATCTATGAGCGGATGCATCCAGCGGTTGAGCAGGCGTTGGACGCCCTGAATCAGTCTCTTTCCTTGACAGGAGAGGAACTGAAAGAATGGGAAGTCCCGTTCGATTTCCCCGAAGACTGGCCAGAGGCGGCCCGTGCCCCTTTCGATGCCTTCCACACCGCTCTCCAGGCCCTGCAGAAAAAGATGGACGAATCTATTGCCGCCCACGCCGACCAGGAAATTTTGTACGACCAGCCCCAGGTGTCTAAAAACAGACTCCGTATCACCGGCCCCTTCACCGTCGAAGCGGTGCCCTTCCCCACTGTATTGGGTCTGGAAGAAGCGGAGCAGCCGTCCAGCGCTGACATGACCGTTGCCCGCTCCGGCGAAACTGCCCGCCAAGGTCAATGGCGGGATGAACTACTCAAAGCCGGTATTCGTGGTAAAGGCGGTCAAAAGTTACAACTAGCCGACCTAGAACCGCTGCCGGACGCGCGCTACATTCACGCTGTCGGCACGGTGGCCGAAACCGGTGAGCGTGTCGCCGTCAGCTTTGGCCCCCAACACGCCGCACTCGAACAACGCCAAGTTGAAATCGCCATGCGTGAGGCTGGCGAACTCTTCCCCCTACCCAAAATGCTGGTGTTCTGTGCTTTTACCTTCGACCCGGAAGCTGCCAAGGACATCGACAACATCAAGAGCATCACCACCGTCCTGAAAGCCCAGATGAACACCGACCTGCTGACCGAAGACCTGAAAAAGGCCCGCACCAGCAACGAGTCGTTCTGGCTCATGGGGCAGCCTGATATCGAAATTCACCATCTGAAAGGCGGACAGTATCAGGTCGAAGTCCACGGCTTTGACTACTTCGATACCAAGACCGGCGAGCTGAAGTCGGGTGGCAAAAACAATATCGCCATGTGGTCGCTGGATACCGACTATGACGACCGCTCGCTTTTCCCCAGACAGGTCTTCTTGCCCATGTCGGGAGCCAAAGACGGTTGGAACAAGCTGAAAAAGGAAATCAAGGCCGAGCTGAACGAAGATTTACTCACTCAGTTTCGAGGCACAAAATCCCTCCCCTTCGAGCCTGGAGAGAATCAGCGTATCGCCGTCAAGATTGTCGATGATCGTGGCATTGAAAGTCTCAAGGTGATGGACATCACAGATTGAGACCCCCCACCCTAACACCCTTCGACTCGGCTCAGGACAGGCTCCCCATCAAGGGGAGAGGGAATTGGAGATGACATGAAATTCATATTCAAAAACCTAGGCCCTATAAACGAAGCCGAACTGGAACTCGGTGACCTGACGATTATTGCCGGGCGGAATAATACGGGTAAGACGTATGTGGCGTATGCGTTGTATGGGTTTCTTAGATCGTGGCAGGGTTGGCCTCGGTTCCCAGAATTCTTTCATAATGCGCTCCAAAAATATCTGTCTTTCGACCAGTCGCTCAATATCCCAACAATGGAAAAACTTGCTAAAGCAGTCTTACAAGAGGGACAAGCCAAATGGGCCGTAGATAGAGAAGAACTGAGACGGGCGAGGAAAACATTTCTGCGGGAAATAGCCCTGGGCTTCTCGGCAGGAGCCTTGCCACAAGTGTTTAGTGCTCCACCTGAGGACTTTGAAGGCACTTCGCTTGAAGTCTCGACCGAGGAGACGTTTTTCGAAGATACGCCGAGTCCAACTTTCCGCCTCCCTACTGGGGACGAATTTACGATTACATATAGCGACAATGAGGTATGTACGCGTAGAGTCAGGATAGGCGAGGAAGTTCCCCCTACCGATGTCGTTACCTTCCTTCTCTCAGATCTCTATCTTACGTTTTTTCTCCCCAAACTTCCCGGTCCGTTCATCCTCTCGGCGGAGCGTTTCGGCATATCGCTCTTCTATAAGGAACTCGACTTTACAAAGAATCGCTTGGTGGAGGCACTTCAAGAAATCGGAAAAGACAGGGAAAGAGATAGGTTCCTTCCATTTTCGATAATCGACAAGATGGCCAGTCGATATGCTCTGCCGATCAAGCACAATATCGACTACACCAGAAGCATTCCTGATTTGAAAAAGAACCGAAGTGAAATATACGATTCTAAATTGTTCAACGATATTAGAGATATGCTGGGAGGCTCTTATGCCGCTTCCGGTGACGATATCCGCTTCAAGTCAAAGGCACGGAAAGGCGGCTTTGACATTCCTCTCCATCTTGCCTCTTCTTCGGCCCGTGGATTGTCCGACTTGTATTTTTTTCTACGCCACGTAGCGCGCAAAGGTCAGCTTCTTATCATCGACGAGCCGGAAAGCCATCTTGATACGGCCAACCAGATTCAATTCGCGCGTCTGTTAGCGCGAGCAGTCCACGCTGGTCTGAAAGTCCTGATTACGACCCACAGCGACTACATCGTCAAGGAAATCAACAACCTGCTCATGCTGAGCGAGCCTTTCGAGGAGAAGAGTGAGGTGCTGAAAGAACTCGGCTACTCAAAGCACGACTTCCTGAAACCCGACTCTGTCCGGGCATATGTAGCCGAAAAAAACAGTCTGACCCGGTGTACAATCGACCGTCACGGCATCAATATGCCGGTCTTTGACGAGACTATCGACTCAATCAACCGGGTTTCCAACGAACTTTCAGTCCGGCTGAAATACGAAGGAGAAGGATGAGGTGGCGTTGATTTCTCAATTGGGAACTATTCTGAGGGAAAAGTTTATTCAACAACGGAGAGCGCCACGTGGCTCTGTCACCCTTGAAGACAGCCAATCGGATATGGAGGTGAAGCTTATCCGTGTCCCCATGCCTTTTCTGGCCATCCCCATGAGTAGCGAGCCTATAAGAGGCAAGCGGACAAATCTCGACCCCTCACATCTGCCAGCTTTACAGGATCGTAGCGACTTGAAAAAAATATGTGACTATCTGTTGATTGGTCAATCGGATGGCAACGATTACGCGATCTTTGTCGAATTGAAGAAGACGCTGCGAGAAGAAGAGGACAAGCCCAAGGAGCAGCTACGGCGCTCACTGCCGATCTTGGACTATCTGCTTTCCGTGTGCGCCGTTGAATACGGCAGCCGGGGACATAATCTGACGATACGTTATATCCTGATTGCTGAACAGTCGATCAACACGCTCAATAAACAAAGAGTTCAAGGCGAGGAAGCAGAAAAAGTGCAAGAGCAAACATACAAGTCCACACAGATAACGACCTTCGTAGGAACATCTATGCATTTTGCAACTTTGATAGGGAACTGAACTACTCCTCGTTATTCCCCCCCCGAGACAACCCTATGCCACGAAACTCCCTCATCATTAACTCACCCTACGACAAGCCACAGCAACATTGGGCGCAGGACGAACGGGGACGAGTGTTAGAAGTCGTACCCGGCCGTCGTGAGGCTGGGTATGAGATCATTGATACACGCAACAACACCCGTCGCGTCGAAGAACTGGAGCTGGTCAACCGTATTCGTCCCCGTGTGGATGAATGGCGAGAGGCCGGCTATCCCGGTGTGACCAGCGTGTCTCGTCGCTTGCTCGAACATTGGCACGACCGCGAGGCACGCCAGTTGCCGTTCTACTTCTGCCAACTCGAAGCCATCGAAACGTTGATCTGGTGGGTAGAAGGACCACAGGAATATCAGCAAGGCATTAACCTGCCCGGCGACGGCGGCCCCTGGGAGCGGATTTGCAATAAGATGGCAACCGGGTCCGGGAAGACCACGCTCATGGGCCTTATCATTACCTGGCAAGTGTTGAATGCCCTGACCTATCCCAAGCGCAAAGAATTCTCCCAAACCATTTTCATTGTCGCACCGGGTCTGACCGTCAAGGAGCGCTTGCAAGTGCTCTATCCGGGCCATGAAAGGAATGTGTATGACGAGTTCCGTCTGTGTCCGAATGAGGCGTTGCGTCAGAAGGTCAATCAGGCCGTCCTGCTGGTGGAGAACTGGCACAGCCTCATGCCACTCAAGGAGCCGGACCGCTCCGTTGTCAAAAAGGGAGCGGAAAGCGATGAGGCTTTTACGCGGCGCGTATTAGGCAAGCTGGCCGGCTACAAGAATCTCGTGGTTATCAATGACGAAGCACACCATGCCTACCGCCAGCGGGCCGAGGTCAAAGTCAGTAAAAAAGAAGCCCAGGAATTCGGCATTGATCTGGAAGAAGCCACCCGCTGGATAGAAGGGCTCGACCGTATCCACAAGACCCGACAGATTCGCCGCTGCTTTGACCTCTCGGCGACCCCCTTTGCCCCAACCGGAAAGAAGTCCACAGAAAAGGGGCTGTTCGATTGGATCGTTTCCGACTTTGGTCTGAATGACGCCATCGAAGCAGGATTAGTCAAGACTCCGCGCGTGGTTGTCCGCGACGACGCGCTCGCCAATGCCCAAACTTATCGGAGCAAGCTCTATCACCTCTATAACGAAGCGGAAGTGAAGGAGGACCTCAATCGGAAGGCCGAACCGCACGAACCGTTACCCGATTTGGTACAGAAAGCCTATGCGCTTTTGGCTTACGATTGGCGTGAGATAGCCAAGGACTGGAAGGAAGAGGGGCACGAGACACCACCGGTCCTACTGACGGTCTGCAACCGGACGGAGAGCGCCGCCCGTCTTGAGCGCTTCTTTAACGATGGGGACTGCCTCATTACTGAGACGCAAAATCCTGAGAAGACTCTGCGGGTTGATTCTCGGGTGTTGGAAAAAGCCGAACGTGGTGAATCGATCACAAAAAATAAAGACTATGCTGAACGGCTGGAGGCCATCCTAAATGCTTCCGGGTTGCCTGATGATAAACGCGAAGAGCTGTTACATGCCAAACAGGAAGAGCAGTTACGTGCCATCGTCGATAGTGTTGGCAAACGGGGGAAACCTGGACAGCAACTCCAGAATGTTATCTCTGTCGCCATGCTGTCGGAAGGCTGGGATGCGGCGAATGTGACCCACATCATGGGACTGCGAGCTTTTACGAGTCAGTTGCTCTGCGAGCAGGTCATTGGCCGGGGGCTGCGGCGAGTGTCGTATGAGCGCGATGAAGACGGATTATTCTTGCCGGAATACGTCAATGTCTTTGGCGTGCCGTTGTCTATCTTTCAGGACGTTGGAGAAGGGGGAGTCGTCCCGCCCCCGCCAAAACCCAGCGTGCAGGTTGAAGTCGTTCCCGGACGTAATCAGTACGAAATCCGCTGGCCGAATGTGGCGCGTATAGAAACGGTGCTGCGTCCGACATTGGTCGTGGATTGGGACACGGTAGAACCACTGACCTTAGACCCCATGCAAACACCCATCTCGGCGGAAGTAGCTCCGTCTCTCGCGGGTCAGGCGGACTTGTCCAAGGTGAGCGCTATTGACCTGGAACAGGCGGTTGAGGAGTTCCGACTGCAAAACCTGATCTTTCGGGCGGCCCGCAAGCTCTATGTTCAGAGTGCGGACACGTTCTCAGGGGATATGCAGTACTTGGCGGTGCAACTGATTCGGATCGTGGAAGCGTTTCTGAGCAGCAACAGGCTCCACATCCCCAGCCTGTGGCATCAAGACCCGGTGCGTCGTCGCATCCTGGTGGCGCTGAATATGGACACCGTGGTCGGCCATATCAGCCGCTTCATGCAAAAGCAGAATGCCGAGCAATTGCAGGTCTGCTTTGACCCGGACCAGGCGATTGGCTCAACCGCCTCTATGCGGACCTGGTACACCACAAAACCGTGCCAAGCCACGATGAGGTCGCACATCAGTCACGCCGTGTCCGACAGTGTGTGGGAGAAGGCGGTTGCGGATATATGTGAAAAAGAGCCGTCTATCTCGGCTTGGGTCAAGAATGACCATCTGGATTTTAAGGTCCGGTATCTGTATCGGGGCTCATCCCGCAACTTTGTGCCGGATTATTTGATCCGTCTGAATAATGGAAAGACCTTGGTGCTCGAAATCAAAGGCCAGGACAGCGAGCAGAACCGGGCGAAACGAGCGGCTATGGACACCTGGATTCAGGCGGTGAATGAGCAGGGCGGTTTTGGACAGTGGAGTTTTGCGGTGGTGTTCGAGCCGGCAAGGATTCGAGACGCGGTGATGGCGCATCTGTAGGCGTCGTAAAGGATAGTGGCTTCAACGAGACAACATGTGGCATGCCTAGGTCGTATACGCCGAGTTGAAGTGGACGTAGCCGGTGGACAGGTCGGAGGTAACGACATGGGCGCGGCCCCGACCCAGGTGCAGGTGGATGTCTATGCTGAACTCGGCCTGCTGCATGACCCGCGCAGCCCGTTTTTCGTTGCGCGGCCCGGTGCTCATGCCGTTGCGGCCGATGGGGACATCGCCAACACTGATAGCCAGCCGGTCCTGATCGAGTTGCGCGCCGGCATAGCCAACCGCACAGGCAATCCGGCCCCAATTCGGGTCGCCCCCGAAAAATGCCGTTTTTACCAGGGGTGAATAGGCAATGCTGCGGGCGACTCTTTCCGCGTCCGCAGTATTTTTTGCGCCGTTGACGTAGATATCGACAACCTTGGTAGCGCCCTCCCCGTCTTTCACGCACATGCGGGCCAGGCTGCACAGCACTTCGCGGACTGCGTCTCGAAAGGCTGCGTACCCGCGGCCGCGCGGCGTGAGTTCCCGGTTCCCGGCCTGACCATTGGCCAGTAACACCAAAGTATCGTTCGTACTGGTATCGCCGTCTACGGAAATTGCGTTAAAGGAGTCGGGTAAGGTCTCGTCAAGCACACGCTGGAGCGCCGACCGCTGCACGGCCGCATCCGTACACACGTAGCACAGCATAGTGGCCATATTGGGATTAATCATCCCCGCTCCTTTGGCCATGCCGGCAATCGAGATGGTTTTTCCGTTCAACGCTACCCGCCTGGTCGCGACTTTGGGAAAGGCGTCGGTTGTCATGATTCCAGCCACAGCATTCCAAAAGCCGCGGGGCGACAGGCTGCCGGCCGCATGGCGAATACCGGTCTGTATATTCTTCCACTTGGGGAGAACGCCAATGACGCCGGTAGAGGAAGGCAGGACAAGCTGCGGGTCCATATTGAGTTCACGTCCAACCAAGGCACATGTATCGTGCGCCAGCTTGAGCCCGGGCCGTGCAGTCGAAGCATTTGCATTTCCGCTATTGACCACAATGGCCTGCAAACGCCCGTTCCGGATGCGCTCTTCACCGATGAGAACCGGCGCCGCTTTGACTTGGTTGGTGGTAAACGCGGCAACCGCTGTCGCCGGGACCTCAGACATGAGGAGCGACAAGTCTTTTTTGCCACTTGGCTTAAGCCCACACGCAACACCGGAAAATCGAAAGCCGGGAATAACGATGGGAGCCTTTTTGACTGTAACCCTCATATTGACGTTACTGGATCATGCGGCCGTTCAGGCGCCATGACATTTTTTATACTTTTTGCCACTGCCGCACGGACAGGGATCATTCCGACCAACCTTGGGCGTATCCCGTATGGCTTGGACGGGCTTTTCCGCCTGCGGTGGTGCGACCGGTCCCCCATGTTGCGCGTGTACGGGTCGCGTTGCCGTCTGTTGGAGCGCGACCGGGCCAGTATGATGCATCTGCATGGGCGGGTGTGAGGACTGCCCTTCCTCCAGCCGCTGTACATCTTCCTGGCGCGCCACCTGGACGCTATAGAGCTTTTCGACGACATCTTCCTGCATGCGACGGGAGAGGTCGTCGAAGAGAGCAAACGCCTCCTTCTTGTACTCTTGGAGGGGGTTTTTCTGACCGTAGCCGCGCAGACCAATCCCCTCCTTGAGGTGGTCCATGGCAAAGAGGTGATCTTTCCACAGACTGTCCATGGTTTGCAGCATAATCACCTTTTCGAGATAGCGCATAACCGGTGAGGTAAAAGCCTGCTCCCGCTCTTCATAGTGCTGCAGTGTCCGGTCTCGTACGAGCCCGTGGAGTTCTTCTGTCGTCAGCTCTTCTTGCTGTTCCTCACTCAAGCCGAGGCGCATATTGAATTGGCGAAACACGGTGTCATCAAGCCCTTTCCAGTCCCACTCTGTAGGGTCGATTCCCTTATCCGTATAGTTCAGCACGCTTTCTTCGGCCATCTCTTCAACAATCTCCAGCACTTGGCCTTTCAGGTTCTCGCCCGCCAGAAATCCCCGGCGCTGCTCATAGATGACCTCACGCTGCTTATTAATAACGTCGTCATACTCCAGTAGATGTTTCCGAATATCGAAGTTATGGCCCTCTACCCGTCCTTGGGCATTTTCGATCGCGCGTGTGACCAGTTCTGCTTCAATGGGCTCACCCTCTTCCATCCCCAGCCGGTCCATTATCTTTTGTACGCGTTCTGCGCCAAAAATGCGGAGGAGGTCATCTTCAAGCGAGAGGAAAAATCGAGATGAACCAGGGTCTCCCTGGCGCCCCGCACGTCCGCGTAGCTGGTTATCAATCCGCCGTGACTCGTGACGCTCAGTGCCCAGAATGTGTACTCCACCGGCAGCCACAACTTTTTCTCGCTCCTCACTACACGTTTTCTCGTACTTCTCAAGGATTTCATTAAAATTCTGACTATATACCTCGGGCGCTTTCTCAAGCTGTTCTCGTACGTCTTCTATGACCTGGACGTGTTCCTTGCGCCGGTGCTCGTACACGCGTTCTGCCTCAGCGACAGCGTCTTCATACGGCTTCCGCGCCGCTTCATAGCGTTGGTCAGCATCCTGGTAGGCTTGTTGATTTTCTTCATACGTACGGCGTGCCACTTCATATTCCTCTTGTACACGCCCGTTTTCACTCAGAGCCACGCCAGCCATTTGGATAATAGACCGACAATAATCCTCCGCCCAGCGTTCGTAACGGCTTCGCAACAAGTTGAGACGGTCGAGACGGTTAAGGCGCTCAGACACCTGTCCCTCTCCTGTTCCATCTTCAGTCAGTACAGAAATGAAATCAGTACACGTGGCTTCATATTCCTGTTGTCGCTCTTCATTGAGCGCCGGGCCTACCACTTTGTCATATTCGGACAATGCTGACTCATACGCCTCTCGCGCTTGGCTATACGTCTCCAACTGCGCCGAGGAAAGGGAGCTGTGAGTGGTATCCATCGGCTGAGCAGCCTCTCCGTAGTCAGCCCGGGCTTTCTGCAGCGTAGCCTGGAGGTAGGGACGATAGGTCTCCGTCATCCGCTTCAATGCCGCATTGCGAGCCGATTCAAAAGGAGTCCAGTCCGGCTCATATTTTTCCAGAGCCTGGGCAATCGTGGCGGTATACTCTGCACGGATTTCTTCCAGTTGGTCTTCGTAGCTCTTTTCTGTTGTCGTCCCTGTTTTTGCGCCTTTCTTGGTCCGAGCAGCACTCGCCTTATTGATCCATTTTTTTTCAATCTCGGACCGGGCCAGGAATTCCGGGTTCCCACCAAGCAAAATATCAGTCCCGCGGCCCGCCATATTCGTGGCAATAGTTACCGCACCAAGGCGACCGGCCTGTGCAATAATATTTGCCTCAGCCTCATGGTTCACCGCGTTCAAGACATTGTGCTTGGCACCCTTGCGCTTGAGGAGTCTGCCCAGATGTTCAGACTTTTCGACTGAAATCGTGCCTACCAGCACCGGTTGCCCCCGTTCATGACAATCGAGTATATCGGTAATCACTGCCTCAAATTTCTCACGCTCGGTCTTGTATACCACGTCGGGATGGTCAATCCGGACCATAGGTCGGTTGGGTGGAATAACGATCACATCGAGGTCGTAGATTTTCTTGAATTCAACCGCTTCCGTATCGGCTGTCCCGGTCATGCCCCCCAACTTGCGGTACATGCGGAAGTAGTTCTGGATCGTGATAGTCGCAAGTGTTTGATTTTCCTCACGAATCCGGACGCCTTCTTTGGCTTCGACTGCTTGATGCAGTCCGTCCGACCAGCGGCGGCCAGGCATGAGACGACCGGTAAATTCATCAACGATGACAACCTCGCCATCCTTAATTACGTAGTCAACATCCCGCTTGAAAATGGCATGGGCTTTCAACGCTTGGCTGACATGGTGCAAGGTCCCGATCTCAGACGGGTCGTACAGGTTACGGACTCCGAGAATACGCTCAACTTTAGATATCCCTTCTTCTGTAAGTGTTGAAGTTTTGAGTTTTTCGTCAATGGCATAATCCGCCTCGCGCTGGAGACGTGGAATGACTCGATTGAGGGAGTAGTATTTCTGTGTGGATTCTTCTGCCGGACCGGAAATAATAAGGGGCGTCCGGGCTTCGTCAATCAAAATATTATCAACTTCATCAACAATGGAAAAATGCAACTCACGCTGGACATAATCTTCAAGGTTGAACTTCATGTTATCGCGCAAGTAGTCGAAGCCATACTCGTTATTCGTTCCATAGGTGATATCAGCCGCATATGCCTCTTTTCGGCTGACCGGACGAAGATTCATAGACCGATAATCTTTGACCACATGTGCAGGGTCAAAGACGAAGCTGGTGTCGTGTACGATAGAAGCAATGGACAGCCCAAGGGCGTGATAAATAGGTCCCATCCACTGCACGTCGCGTCGCGCCAGATAGTCGTTCACGGTTACCAGATGCGAGCCACGACCGAGCAAGGCGTTGAGATACAATGGCAAGGTGGCAACCAGCGTCTTTCCTTCGCCCGTTTTCATCTCAGCAATGCGGCCCTGATGGAGGACAATACCGCCAAGGAGCTGGCTATCGAAATGACGCATGCCGGTTACCCGACGCGAGACTTCGCGGACTGTGGCGTAGGCTTCGGGAAGGATGTCGTCAAGCACGTCGGCTTCAGCGGAATGGAGTTCTCTTTCCAGTGTCGTTTGTTCCTCTTGGAGGTAGTCCCGCCGCTCCAACACGTCTCCGTCAGGTCTGCCTTCCCCAGCAATCTCGGACGCCTGGTGTGAAATCTCACCCAGCTGCGTGCGTGTCGCTGCAGTGGTCGCTTGGATTCGACTGCGGAGGTCATCCGTTTTCGCGCGCAGCTCATCCATGCTGAGCTGTTGCAGTTCGGATTCAAACTGTCCGATCTCTTCCACCAATGGCTGCATCCGCTTGAGCTCGCGTTCGTTTTTGCTCCCAAAAATCTTCTGTGCCAACCGTGCTAACATGATCGTGTTACCTTTGGATTATGTATCCACACACTATTAACGCTCTATACGTACTGCTGATTCAACCACGTCCCCGAGAAAGCGGGCGCCGACCTTAATGAACTGATCCGGGCTGTCTGTCACGAAAAAGCTTCCCCGGCCCAGGCCATTCGACTGGGTCCGGCGGTTGTTGGGTAAGGTCTCCACCACCACCTTTGCTGTTTCCTCAGCAGAATCAACGAGCTGTACGTGTGCTCCAAGATACGTCGCAATAGTCTTTTTTAATAAAGGGTAATGCGTGCAGCCTAAAATCAACGTATCTATCCCACTCTGTTTGAGGCTACTGAGATACGTCGCAACTGTCGAGTGGGCCACATCGTTCTCCACCCAGCCCTCCTCGACTAAAGGGACAAACAATGGACACGCGCGCGTATAAATCTCAATAGACGGGTCTAGGGCGCGAAGTGCTTTTGTATAGGCTCCACTCGCTATCGTTGCTTCAGTCCCAATCACCCCTATTTTTCTGTTTTGACTGGACCGGGCGGCTGCCGAGGCACCTGGCTGTATCACACCGATAACGGGTATGGAGTAGCGTTCTTGTAAAGTCATAAGCGCGACTGCCGAAGCAGTATTACACGCCACAACCAGCATCTTGATATTCCGTTCAGCAAGAAAGTCGCTATTCTCACACGCATACTGCGTCACAACATCGTGCGACTTTGTCCCATAAGGACAGCGCGCAGTATCCCCCAAGTAGATCAGGTTTTCGGCCGGCAAGAGAGTCGCAATTTGCTGATAGACCGTAAGCCCGCCTATGCCGGAGTCAAAAATTCCGATGGCTGCATCCCCACTCACTCCATTCACCTTTCGGTCCATCAGCATATATCAAAGAGTGATGTTACACATGAGAGTATTTGCCATCTCATCATCTAACTATTTGATATATTTTCAGTTTACCAACCAGAGAAAATACTTGAAGATGATGAATTATCTCACCTAATCTCTTACGTGTTTCACACGAAACATTTCCCCATCCACATAAGATATTATCTCACCCTGCGTTACTGACCAAACGTCTCAACAATAAGCCGATGATTCTCTTGTACGCGGTCAGCTCGTATACCAGCAGTTGGTGTATACAGAATAGGGAGATCCACAATATCCTTCCATTTCTCAATCTGCTCACGACATTCTTCCGGAGTGCCCGCGATCGCGATTTGTTCGACCATATCGTCGGTCACAGCAGCAGCCATCTTCGGCAAGTTAAAGGTTTTGAAATTTTTCCATATAGCAAGTTTTTGTTCTTCCCAACCATGCATGTTCAGAATGCCCTCGTAGGATTTCACCGAGGCATAAAAGGCAATCTGGTTTTTCGCGTCGCGTATGGCTTGCTCGCGGTCATGGCTTATAGCGGTAA
The DNA here is from genome assembly GCA_963664395.2 of Binatia bacterium. GTDB lineage: Bacteria > Desulfobacterota > Binatia > Bin18 > Bin18 > Bin18. The sequence goes on from OY761159.2 coordinate 4,420,517, forward strand.
TAAGCAGTGTTGTAATGTCAATATCCTTAGGGTCACGACCTGCCCGCCTCGCTCCGACCTCTATATTCGGTCGAATAAATTCAGCGATATACTTGCGGCTGTACAGCGGGTGGCCGACTAAGCCATCGGCAACCTCGCCAGTCGTGCGCAGCATGCCTTTTTGCACTGCGGCCAAATAGAGTGGAATACGATCACGCACAATATACGGACGCACGTACGCAGGAATGTTCAACGTGTAATAATCGCCCTCAAATTTCATCCCACCGCCTTTATGCGATGCCCATATTTTTCTGATAAGCGCGACATACTCTTTCATTTTCCGCGCCGAACGGGGCTCAAACTTCTCCCCATACCACATTTCATTCATGGAACGGGTTCCACTCCCCAAGCCAAGAATCAGACGGCCATTCGAGAGTTCGTCAATATCCATCGCTCCGGTCGCATTCAGCACGGGGTTACGCATATATGCATAGGCAATGCCGGTGGCAATTTTGGCGCGTTGGGTACACGTGGCAACCGCGGCCAAGGTGACTAGGCCATTTCGATTAAAAAACTCACCGTTCCAAAGCGAATCAAAGCCAGCCTCATCTGCGAGCCTGGCGATTTCCATCATATCGCTGATCGTAGGCGTAAAAAGAGCGATTCCAAGTCGCTGCATATATTCCTCCAAATTTGACAGAAGAAAAATTATCAGCCTTATTTTATTTATTCGATGAAAGATTGTTCATGAATAGGCAGATTCAATGGAGTTCTCAGAAAAAACGACATTTTATTCCAACACCTGCCCGCCACACACCGGCATATAGTGGCCGGTTATGAAACTACTCAATTCGGACGCAAAAAACAGCGCCGCGTTTGCCGTATCTTCAACCGTTCCGGTTCTTCGCAACGGAACTTTACGTTCATGCTTTGCCCGAGTTTCTGGTGTAAGCACGTCTTTTACTTCCTGGGTCAAGGTCAAACCGGGAGAGACAATATTGACCGTAATATTATATTGACCAACTTCAACAGCCAGATTCCGAGAGAAGCCCAACATGGCTGTTTTGGCTGTGATATAGGCGTGATAGTGCGGACTTGGTTGGTGAATTCCAATCGTGTTGATACTGACGATCCGCCCCCAGCGCCGCGTTTTCATTCCAGGGAGAACCGCTTGAGCACACACAAAGGCCGCTTTTACCGTAGTGTCAAGCTGGTGCTGCCAGTCCGGCCAGGTCGTGTCTTGAAACGACTTGTGCGGAATACCACCGGCATAATTACTGACGAGGATATCAACCTGGCCGAATCGCTCTTCGGTTTGGCGAAGCATATGCAGGACCTGGGCTTCATCCGTAATGTCTGCTTTTACAAATAGGGCCTGCCCGCCTCCTGACTCAATCTCTTCAAGCACGTGTTGAGGATGCCCTTCCTCTTTGACTTGATTAATAACAACCTTGGCTCCTTCACCGGCAAAAACACGGGCAATGCCAGCTCCCGTGCCTCGTACTGAGCCGGTAATAAGCGCAACTTTGTTTTTCAGAAGCATGGCTGCCCCCCCACATCAGGATAACTATCCTGCAGTCTGACGAATGATAGTCATATCAAGTAAGGTTGTCTCTCAATTTTATCCTGCACCCTACCCCGGCTGCAAACCAAGCCCGCGGATCGCAATAATATTGCGCAGAATATTGCTCGTTCCACCCTGGATCGTATAGGCGGGAGCGTACAGATATTCTCGGGCCGCGCGGCCGGCTAATCGGGCATGGGGCGAGTCAGGCAGGAGGACCGCATAATCGCCAAGCAGTTCACTCACCGCTTTAGCAATACGCTGTTCCACTTCCGTACAAAAACACTTTGCCATGGCAGCTTCGTAGTTCGGAACACTCTTCTGTGTCAGATACCAGGCAACCTTGTAGACCATGGAGCGACCCAGATCGAGTTCGATATGAAGCTGAGACAGGGTGTCCCGGACGAGCGGATCTTTGGTCAGCCCCTGCTCCTTTGCATACCGAACAGCATCCCGAAAAAGGGGATAGTTACTCAGTAAACGCTCAATACCACTGCGTTCATAGTCAAGCTGAGAGGCAATCTGATACCAGCCTCGATTCTTCTCGCCAATCAGCCGATTTTTGGGTACCTCGACATTATCAAAGAAGACCTCATTGAAGTGATGTTCACCCGTCGCATCCATGAGTGGTCGAACCTCAATGCCGGGTGTATGCATATCAACCAAGAATTCACTAATACCCTTATGCTTCGGGGCATCCGGGTCCGTACGAGCGACCAGATAGGCATAGTCTGCAACATGGGCAAAGCTGGTCCATATCTTTTGGCCGTTCAAGGTATAGTGATCGCCCTCCTCGTCCGCCCGGGTCCGCAGCGAAGCCAAGTCAGAACCGGACCCAGGTTCACTCATGCCGAGGCAAAAGACGATCTCACCTTTACAGACCTGCGGTAATATGTCTTGCTTTTGCTCTTCACGTCCATACGCCAGAAGGGCCGGACCGACTTGACGATCGCCAAGCCAGTGCGCTGCGACCGGAGCTCCAGCGCGCAGAAGTTCTTCAGTCAGGATTAATCGATCAAGATACGACTTTTCTTGACCACCATATTTCTTGGGCCAAGTGAGCCCGATCCAGCCTTGCTGGCCAAGTTTCTGAGAGAATTCACGCGAGTAGCCACTGATCCAACCATCTTCAACACAAACCTCAGCCGACACCTCGCTCGACAGGAATTCTCTGATTTCCGCGCGAAACGCTTCTTGTTCTTTGCTGAGAGCGAAATCCATACAATCTCCTTGACTGAGATTTTTGTGATTATACAGGATTGACCAGGATTTTATGACAATTCGACTTTCTGACTTCCGACTTCAAGCGCCTCACACTCGTGACCTGAGGCGATCATGACCTCCGAGTCGCGTGAGCAACCCAGGTGCAAGGCAAAGGGACCGCAGTCATCAAATTGCTGGGCAATAATCCACATCTGTTCAATATCAGGGCTGACCTGGGGCAAAATTTCAAGCGTCTTTCGGGTACGCTGGGCGTCAAAAAAGGCGAACGGCTCATCAAGGATAAGGCTCTCAATGCCACACAGCGAGGCACTAATCAGGGCTTGCGACAAGGCGAGACGGATGGCCAACATGACCTGATTATAGGTTCCCCCCGAAATTTCGTTCAGACCGACAAAATGACCCTTTTCACTCGACCAGACCCGGACGTTGAGGTCATTATCGATTTGCATGGTCTCGTAACGTCCCTCGGTGAGCTTCGGCATGATTTTACTCACAACATGCCGCATTTCCAGGTTAAACCGGCTCAATAAACGCCGGTGCGAGCCGGCCAGGAGATTTTGAGCGGTCCGCCGTATTTCAATACTGCGGGTTTTGCCCTCAATATCCTTTTCGAGCGTCACGATCTCCAGGTCCAACTGCGTCGCTTCATTGAGTCGGCGCTCTTCTTCCGTAATCGCCTGATCCAAACGGTCCAGGTCCTGGTGTATGGCAGCCAGACTCGTCTCACCAGCCTGTATTTCTTCAGTGATCCGCCGGGTTATGGCGTCGGCATCCTCCTGGCAGGTGAGGCGGGCCGCCTCCAGCGGAGCCATAAAAGCGGCGAGCGCCTCCGCTTCGAGCAGCGCCGCCCCGGGACCACCGGCAAACCGGGTCAGGGCTTCTTTCAGTTGCGTATCATCACAAGCATCAAGAGTCGCCACCTCAGCGACCAGGGACTGCTGCGGGAAGTCTTCAAGCCTGTGGTGCTGAGCTTTGATGTCTTCCTGGTCGGCCTGCAGACGCGCGGCCTCCTGCCGGACCGTCATAATCCGCTCCGTCAGGACGAAGACCAGAACGAGCAACACCAGGCTCAGCCCACTGGAGAGCGCGGCGACAAGGGAAAGCGCAGTGTTGTACGTCACCAATTGCAGGTCGGTGCTGAGCCACTGTCCGAGGGCGTGGTCTGGCATATGGTTCAGAAACCAGAGCGCGGTCCAACTCGCCATCATAATCAGAAGCGTAATAAAAAAGCCGATAATAGGACCGGTCCGCTTCCCGCGCAGGCCCTCTCCCTGACTGAGGAGCCGCGCCCGCTGGTCGGGTAAAGAGCGCGCACGAACGTCAACCTCAGCCGGCCGCTCTGTCTGGCCGATGAGCCAGGCCAGACCTTGGCGATACGCGGCTGTCGCGTTCCGCACAGGGGTAAAAGCCTGAAGACGCCCGCGCAGATCGTCACTCCAGGACTGGAGCGCCCCGGTCAGGCGTGGACCCGCACCGGATTCTGCCTCTTCACCCGCCGCGCCCACGGCTTGGGTGGCGGTATCGATGCGGTCCGTATAATGCAGCCACTGCTCCAGGCTGGTATCGAGACTGGCTCGGGTCGTCTGTTTGACCTGCTCGGCGATCTCTGCGGTTGCAGCCCGCAGGCGGTCGAGCGTTAAATGACGGACCGTATTTTCTTTTTTTCGCTCAGCAATAGCTGCGGTGTGCGCGTTCCGTTCTGCCTTCAGATTGGACAAGGCATCAGCCTGGATATTAAGTTCAGTGCGCTGCTGGCGAGCCTCGGCAATATCCCGATGCAGAGGGGCGAGTTCTTCCTGGAAGGTGTGGATATCGGACTCACACTCAGCCGCCACCTGCTCAAAGGTTTCGATACCGGCCAGCGCCTTGGCGGTCTGCAGGAGCATGGACGGAGAGGCGATATTGCGCTGAGCCAGATAGAAGGAATCGATAAAGCGTTGATAGCTAAACCCGCACAGCTGGGCCACATTCTCGTTCACCGCGGCGGCCCCACGGACAAAAGGCTCCGCTTCCCCTTCCCGGCGAAGCTGGGCCAGATTATTCCCGTCTACGTCAAAGGAGCGGGTAATCAGATAACCGTGTTTATCCTTGGCAAGAAAGCCAACAGCGACGGAAGCGCTAAACTCGCCCCACTTGATGTTTTTTTGGAAGTCGTCCTCAGCGTGAGAGAATGTCCGGCCAAACAGCGCCAGACACAGAATCTCGGCAATGGTCGTTTTGCCGGATTCATTGGAACCGCTTATCCCAATCACTCCCCGGCGGGGGAGATTCGTCAGCTCCAGTTCTGCATACCGAAGCACATTTTTCGCTTGGACACGCGTAATGATCATGAAAGATTCCTTTGAAATTCCTTGACTCGATTATCGATGCGGGCTGAGTTTACGAAGGACGAGAGAGACCGCCTCCTGGTAGAGACTCTCGTCAAAATCAGGATTGTCGCTCCGTAAGCGTTCGATTTCTGCTTGGCTGTGCTGCTCGAATTCCTCTGCGAGGCTAGTGAGCCGAAATTCTTTTACCAGAGTCGTATCCTTTGCTGTTGCCACTCGGTCCTCCCTTGTCTCGTTGTTACGACTGAATTCAGTCTATATATACGGACGGGTTCATTATAACGACCACCCCCGGTCCTGGAATCTGGCCTCTCATCAAGTCCGACTTGGCAATTGTCAAGTCCTCAGCTACGCTAGAGCCTCAAGAAAGCAGCTACAAGAAGGCAGTTAAAGGAGGCACACTGATGAGTGGCTACACAATCATTGACGTTGATACGCACGTAACAGAGACTCCAGACCTGTGGACCAGTCGGGTCCCTGACAAGTTTAAGGACTCGGTCCCCCACATTGCCGTAGACGCCAAGGGACGCCAATGGTGGTTCCTCGGAGATCGACGCATTGCGAATCCCGGCCTGACCGCCACCGCGGGTGTGGGCGATATGACGAACTGGCCCAAGTCCTATGACGAGATGCACCCAGGCGCATTCGACGCCAAGGAGCGCCTCAAATACATGGATAAAATGGGAATCTGGGCGATGGTGATGTATCCCAACGTCGGAGGATTCGGCAGCCAGGAGTTTCTCCGCTTGGAAGATTCCGAGCTCAAGCTCACCTGTGTGCAGGTGTATAACGATTGGCAGACCGAGTGGGCGTCAGCCGATTCACGCCGCCTGCTCCCGATCACCTCAACGCCATTCTGGGATGTTGACGCCGCCGTGGAAGAAATCCGGCGCTGCCACGCCCTGGGCCATAAGGGCATTCTCTTCACCGGAGACCCGCAATCGCTCGGCCAACCACTGCTGGGCGACCCCCATTGGAATCCGTTATGGGAAGTGGCGTGCGAGCTCGACCAGCCGATCAGCTTTCATATTGGCTCTGGCAATATGGATGGCGGTCTGCGACGCGACAAAGTCAAGGCGTACGGCAAAATGGCCGCATTTGCCGAGCTTTCGGTTGACATCTTCATGCGTAACGGCATTCAGTTAAGCGACCTGATCCTTTCGGGTGTATTGGCGCGCTATCCGGATATTCAATTTGTCTCGGTTGAGAGCGGGATAGGCTGGATTCCTTTTGCCCTCGAAGCCTTGGATTATCAGTTCGTCGGCAACCGTGTCCGGGAAGAGCGACCCGACCTGGATATGCTGCCGTCCGAGTACTTTGCGCGTAACATCCACGCTTGTTACTGGTTCGAGCAGATCGCCCCACGTCGCCTGATCGATAAAGTCGGCGTCGACAAGATCATGTTTGAAACCGACTTTCCCCATCCGACTTCGCTCTACGGCGATGAAGTTCATGAGCGTATCAAGAGCGGCCTGGGTGACTGTGACGAAGAAGTCCGGCGTAAAATCCTCTGGGGCAACGGACAGAAGCTGTATAAAGTTGAAGGTCCGACACCAGCGGACGAAGCCAAGTTGAACGCCTGAAATTTCAGTGCACCACGCTCAAAAGGAACGGCCAAGGGCATCTGCCCTTGGCCGTTTTGACTGGAGTCGGCAGCCACCTCCGCTATGGACCACCTTACTCAGAGAATCCGAATGTCTTTGTGATACACGCACCGATAGCGGACCGGAAACGTTCCCGGCTCTTCCTCAAGAATTTTTCGGCCCGTCCGTTCTTCAAACACACAGACCCATTTCACAATGCGCTCCGGTTGTAAGTAGAAGCCGGCTACGCCCAGCTCCTGGACAATATGTCGAACGATGCCACCGGCCGTCAGCGCTCGGTCAGGCTTGCCACGGTACGCCTTCACCACATAGTGCGCGATGTCTTCTTCAATCAGGCCATAGGCAGTTCCATGCCCAACGCCAATATCAAAACTCGGCATGCCTCTCTCCCACAAACACATAGCGCGACTATACGAACCCACGGCCTTTCAAGTCAATGGAGAAGTCGAAAGCTCTGCCTGTCCGCAAAAAATACCCTCCTTCCGCTCATCGACCTGCGGGTCCATACTTTTCCGTTCCGCCCATAGCGCTTGACTGCTACAAGGATTCATGACGATATCCTTCTTTGGACGTTGTCTTATTCTGGAGGGAACCATGCCGAGTTTAGTCAGCGTTGGGCAGCCGGCCGGCCATGTAGAAGGGCCATCAAAGGTAACGGGGCAGGCCCGCTATACCGCGGATATTCGGCTGCCCGGTTTGCTGTACGGCAAGTGCCTGCGCAGCCCGTTTCCCCACGCACGAATTGTCTCGATTGATACCGCGCAGGCAAAAGCCCTGGCCGGCGTCCACGCGGTCATTACCGGAGCTGAGCTGCCGGACCGCCGCATTGGTCGTTTCTTTTTGGATAAGCCCGTGCTCGCGCGGGACGTGGTTCGTTTTGTAGGCGAGAAGGTGGTCGCGGTTGCGGCTGAGTCCATGGACATTGCCGAGGAAGCGCTCACCCGCATAGCAGTTGAGTATGACGCCCTGCCCGCAGTCTTTGATCCCGTCGAGGCCATGCAGGCAGACGCGCCGCGCGTCCATACCGACACCAGCTCATACACCCATCCTCCCGTGCCCGATTTTGTTCATCCGGGTGATGACCGCCTGTACCCGGACATTCCCAATGTGGTATCCCAAGTCTTCTACACCCACGGCGATGTTGAAGCCGGCTTTGCTCAAGCCAGCCGCGAGTTTACCCATACGTTTACCATTCCCCCGGTTCATCAGGGTTATATTGAGCCGCACGCCAGTGTCGTCAGGATTGAGCCAGACGGTAAAGTCAATCTGTGGATCTCGAATAAGACCCCCTTTGTGGCCCGGTCTCAGTTTGCGGCAGCGCTGGATGTGACCGAGGAGCGAGTCTGCGTCAACACCGCGCCCATTGGCGGTGATTTTGGGGGTAAAGGTTCATTGATGGATAGCGTCGTGTGCTATCACCTGGCCGCGGCCGCGGGTCGGCCGGTCAAAATGGTCATGACCTATACCGAAGAGCTGTTAGCCGGCAATCCGCGTCATCCGGCAGTGGTGACGCTGCGGACCGGCGTAGACGCTAGCGGCCGTATTGTTGCCCGCAAGGCCAAGCTGGTTTTTAGCTGCGGTGCCTATAGCGCCTTCACGCCCTTGCATACCGTGCATGGTAGTGTCCACGCCGCCGGTCCGTACCGGATGCCCAATGTCGAAATCGAGGTCTTTCGCGTCTACACCAACACCGTTCCCGCCGGACATATGCGCGCGCCCGGCGCGCCCCAGATCGTTTTTGGGGTTGAGAGCCACATGGACCTCATTGCCCAGGAGCTGGGGCTTGACCCCTTGGAATTTCGGCTCCGCAATACGCTGGTCGAAGGCGACACCGCTCCGCTGGGTGAAAAGTGGAAGAAGATCCGCTGTAAAGAGACCCTGGAGGCCGCGGCTAGGGAAGCCGGGTGGGACACGGAAAAGGCGACCCATATTGGCCGCGGCATTGGCATGTATGACCGCGAGCCCGGAGCGTTTGGTCCATCGAGCGCAACCTTGAGTATCGCTGCCGACGCCACGCTGACCCTCATGACGGGCGCAGCAGATACCGGCACAGGATCGTATACGGTTCTCCAACAAGTTGTGGCTGAAGAATTACAGCTTCCTTTGGAATCCGTCAGGGTCGTGCAGGGCAGTACCGACTCCGCTCCTTGGGAAGTGGGCGCCGGGGGGAGTCGTCTGACGCATATGGCCGGTCAGGCGACCCTGGCCGCCGTTCGAGAGTTAAAGGCAGGACTCACGGCATTTGCTGCCCGGCATATGGAAAGTCCGCCGGAGCAGGTCGCCTATGAGGCCGGGGCGTTTGTGAATACGAACGGGCAGCGCCTTGCGCTCCCTGCGCTGATGACCGCACTCGCCGACCGGGAAGAGCTGCCCTTACGCTATACGGGAGAATATGTGGCCGAAGACCCCGTGGAGGTGACCTCATTCTGCGCCCAAATAGCCGAAGTCGCTGTTGACCCGGCAACCGGCCAGGTGACGCTCAAGAAACTCACAACCGCGCACGATGTCGGCACCATCCTCAATCCGCTCACCCACCAGGGACAGATTGAAGGTGGGGCGGTCCAAGGGGTCGGCCACGCATTGACCGAACAGCTGATTGTGCAGGACGGAGCAGTGACGAATGTCCATTTGGGTGACTATAAACTGCCGACCAGCATGGATATTCCGGAGCTGAAAACCGTACTGGTCGAAAGCGGCGTCGGCCCTGCGCCCTACGCAGGCAAGGCGATTGGCGAGCACAGTAATGTGGCCGTACCAGCTGCGGTGGCAAACGCCGTCTTTGATGCGGTGGGAGTCCGGCTGATGGATTTGCCGGTGACCGCAGAGAAAGTGTATGCGGCCCTGCGAGAAAAAAACAGCGCCGCCCGGAATGATTGATACACGCGGCGTAGAGGAAGCAGCCAGGTATGAAATCCATTCGACTCCGAGTAAATGGCCAAGCTGTTGAGCGGGACATTCCGGACAACACCTTGCTCATCGATTTATTACGCACCGGTCTTGATCTCACCGGGACCAAAGAAGGCTGTAGCGTGGGCGTGTGCGGGGCGTGTACCGTCCTGCTTGACGGTCAGCCCGTCAGTTCCTGCTTGACTCTCGCGGTCACGGCGGACGGCTGTGCGGTCACCACTATTGAAGGACTGTCTGACGGCGACAGGCTGCATCCGCTCCAAAGGGCGTTTATCGACTACGGCGGCTTTCAGTGCGGTATTTGTACGCCGGGTCAGATCATGTCGGCCAAAGCGCTGTTGGACGAAAACTCGCATCCGTCAAAAGACGAGATTCAAAACTGGATGATGGGCAATCTGTGCCGCTGTACCGGCTATTATAAAATAATCGAGTCGATCCAGGCGGTGGCGGACGGAAGGGTCACACCATGATTGCCTTTGAATATGTTGAGCCGGAAAGCCTCGAAGAGACTTTAGCCCTGCTTGAACAGCACGGCGAGGACGCCAAGGTCCTGGCCGGTGGAACCGGGCTGATCAACCTGATGAAGCAACGTCTGGTTCAGCCCGAGTATCTGATCGGTCTCCGCCGCCTGGCCCGCCGCCCGGAACTCGCTGAGATTCGGCCCAACGGTGGCCTCACTATTGGGGCGTTGTGTTCGCATCGTACCGTAGAAACCTCAGCTCTGATTCAGCGCCGGCTTCCCCTTTTGGCTACGACCTTTCAGCATGTGGCCAGTGTTCGGATTCGGACGGCCGCGACCATTGGCGGCTCACTGGCGCATGCCGACCCAAACCAGGACCCGCCGCCCGCGTTGCTCGTCCTGGACGCGCAGATTCGGGTCCAATCAACCCACGGCGAGCGGGAAATTGATCTGAACGATTTTTTTGTCGATTATTATGAAACCGCGCTCGAACCCGAGGAACTCATCACCAGCGTTGTCATCCCGCCCCAACCCACCGGCGCGGGGACTGCTTTCTCTAAATTCCTGCCCCAGACGCACGACGATTACGCAACCGTTGCCGTCGCCGCACGGATATCCTTGGACGGCGACACCATTGCCCACGCCCGCATCGCCTTGGGTGCGGCCGCAGCCACCCCACTCCGGGCAAAAGCGGTTGAAACCGCCCTCCAGGGCCAGACCCCGACCCCCAAGCTTATTCGTGACGCGGCCGCTCTTGTTGCCGAAGAGGTTGACCCGCTCGCAGACTTTCGCGGCTCGGCGGAATACAAGCGCGACATGGCCGTCGTCTTTACCCAGCGGACCATCGAACAGGCAGTGACACGGGCCAGGGAAGCGAGCGGGAACGGATGAACTTCGAGCATAGCTGTACGGTCCCGGTTGCGCGCAAAACACTGTGGGATTTTCTCATGGATGTGCCGCAGATGGCGGCCTGTATACCGGGGGTGAGCGAGGTTGTCGCCACCGGTGAGGATCAATACGCGGGCCGGATGAAAATCACCTTCGGTCCTATTCGGCTCACCTTACAGGGCGAGCTCCGCATCCAGGAACTCGATCAAACGAATTGGCGCGCGGTTGGCCGGGCGGAAGCCAACGATCGACGCATTGGCGGCGGCGTCCATATCAGCGCCGCGCTGACCTTAGTCGAACAGGAAGAGGCGCAAACCCAACTGTCCATTCAGACCGAAGCCCGGCTCATGGGCAAACTGGGTGAGTTCGGCCAGCCCGTCATCCGGAAAAGGGCGGATAAAATCGTGGCCGAGTTCGCCTGGAATGTTGCCAAACATTTCTCGGCGTGTCTTGCTATTGGCTTGGATGCGGGGCGGTGAAAAAAACGAAGCGGAACGGACTCACTCACTGATACAATGGCTCCATATCCGCATACCGATTCCGGGGCTGAAAGACCCGGATGTAGTCAATCGTCAGTTCCGATTGGGTCGTCAGCGGCCTTGGGTGCGAATTCCAAGTGCCGATGCTCATATGGAGCGGTGCGTGGCTGATCCCCAGGGCCTCCAGGTAGAGGGAGGGAGTGCTCGGGTCCAACGGCACGAAGTACGGCTCTCTCCATCTGCCGAACAGTTGCCTGCGATTCATACCGTAGCCGTATCTCCATTCGCCGAGATCGTTCTTTCCTGGAGACTGGAAGATCCAGGTCTTGTTCTGTGGGATTACTTGCAGCTCATCCTCACGCCCATGAATCCGCCGCAAAAAGAGATAGCCCCCGGGAGTCCACTCCATCCCCTCGGTGATGGTCAGTCTGTCTATTCCCGTACAATGAGACCCCCCAGAGCACACCTGCCGGAGTTTGTACGACAGCATCGGCCGCACCGCGTCATGGTGAGTAAACGGAGCCCAGTTTCGGTACTGGTGCGAGATCACAGACCGATTTCTTACATTGTACTCAACGAGATCGAGCTCGAGCCAGGGCACCAGGGTCAGGACGCGCTCCAGACTGTTAAGGCTCAGGTTGTGAGTATTGAGCAAATGGCGCTCCGTCATTCTCGGGTCGCCCATGACTACATTGTAGTTCGGGCGATCCAGTGAGATGCGCGCCCCGACGGTGTAGCGCATTTCCACATACCCATACCGGGGCTCGAAGATGCCCAAAGTATCGACGCCGCCCCCGCATTGGCTGGTTGTTGAAACATGTAGATGGCCGTTCTCCAAGTATTGGCACGGGACACCCTGTGGGTCCGGACGGCAACTCTTCTCTACGTAATTCCACTTGCTCCCGTCCAACTCCGCCAACCCCCGGTCACAGTTGTCACTCCACTCCGACCACGTCGTGTAACTCCCCTCGAACTCCTCGGCAAACACCAACTCGTACTCCTCCCGGTCTTGCAACAACTGTCCCGGCAGCTCAGCCACCAACGGACTGTTCGCCACCGCGAACGCCGCCGGCATGGTCTCAGGGGTGTAGTAACACCGGTAGCGATCCTCGTTCTTCGTCGGATAGTCGCTGCAATCCGGCGCCTCCGCCGGGCGATTGACCCCCACTTCCTGATACACCTTCTGCTGCCCCGACTGCACCGATACCTCTACCCGCTGCCCCGGAAAATCTGTAAACTTGCCCCTCACCGACCGCAGTTTGCCTGTGTCCAATGTGTTGTTGTTGTTGTTGAGCGGCGCATCACTATCGACGCCGAGATGCAGCAGGCCGCTCTCCTCCGCTGAGAAGACCCGCACCTGCACCGCCCCGCAATTCGACCTGAAGCAATAGGTCGAGACCTCCCCGGACTGCCCCTCCACCGCAAACGTCAGATGGCCCTCCCCGGACTGTTCCCCGGTCAGGGCGCCGAAATAGATATTTTTGAACCCCTCAGAATAGACCTGCCTATCTCCCACCGTTACGACCCAATCCCGGTGCGATTCGACATCCCGGGGCCGCAGGCGGGCGCTCGGGTGGACATGAAACGCGGTGGGCGACGTGAAGCGCAACGCAGGCTCCGACACACTCTGCGCCTGCACCGGCAGCGCCCAGGCCAGCACGGCGATCAAACCAAGCGCACGGACCAGGCAGAGGGCACGGCGCATCGGACGCCCTCCGGGGGCTTGAGGGCTCTCGGTTGAAGAAAACATCCGAATGATACCTCCTCTCGTTTTGTTGGCAGATATATCATACCGAATGTATGAATAAAGAAGGGCAGAATATCCAACTCCCCTCAGATGACATGGAGGGACTTTCCTGCACACTATATTTTTATCCGTTTGTTCTCCGGGTCGTAGAAAGGACGCAACGAAGCCCGAGCCGGAATACGACGGCCCGCGACCTCTATTTCATACCGACCCGACTGAATGTATTCGGGCGTGACGCCATCAGCATGATTGACGTACCCCAGGCCAATGGCTGCGCCCAGGGTATGGCCGAACATACCGGAGGTAATAAAGCCGACAATTTCATTATCCCGCCAAATCGGTTCGTTGTGGTAGAGCAATGCCTCCGGGTCTTCTAGCGCAAATTGGACGAGCCGCTTTTTGACGCCGTTATGGTGTTGCTCCAGCAGGACTTCTCGGCCTAAGAAAGAGTCCTTATTCAGCCGAACGGCAAACCCTAGCCCGGCTTCGAGCGGTGTGTCTTCGTCAGCCACGTCGTGTCCCCAGTGACGATAGCCTTTTTCTATGCGTAAGGAATTGAGCGCATGATAGCCGCAGTGTTGAAGTGATACGGCTTTGCCGGCTTGCGTGATGGCGTCGTAGACTGAAAGAGCGAATTCGGTCGGGATGTGCAGCTCCCAGCCCAGTTCACCCACATAGGTAATACGGATGGCACGCAGGGTCGCATCGGCAAAGTCGATTTCCTGTGAGCTAGCAAACGGGAAGGCTTGATTGGAGAGGTCCGCATCAGTCAATGTGCTCAGGAGCGTCACGGGAATGCGGACCCATGACGCTCAGCACTGCGTAGGCTGAGGTGACGTCAATGAGAAAAGCGTATTCGTCCGCAGTAATATGCGACTGTATGTATGAAAAACGTTTTTGTCTGCGTGGCCGCGGCATCCACGATATAGAAGCCATCCGGGGCTAGGCGAGTGATGGTCACATCGGCCTCGATTCCTCCCCGCTCATTCAGCACTTGGGTGTAGACAACCTTCCCTGGCGCAACGTCAATCTGGTTCCCGCAAATGCGATTGAGCACGCTCACCGCATCCTTCCCCTGGAGGAGAAACTTGCTGAAAGAGGTTTGGTCGAACAGACCGACGTTCTCACGCACGGCTCTGTGCTCAGCCGCCGAATGGGTAAACCAGTTTTGTTTGCCGTACGAATATTGGTACGTGGGTGTCACACCCGGAGGAGCAAACCAATTAGCGCGCTCCCAGCCGGCGACTTCCCCAAAACACGCCCCCTGGCTCACCAACCGGTCGTGCAGCGGCGACATGCGTACGTTACGGCTTGTTTCATACTGCCGGAACGGCCAGTGCATATCATATAAGAGACCAAGTGTTTCCGAGACCCGTTTTTCCAAATAGCGTCGATTGTTCTGAAAGGGTCGATTGCGCCGAATATCAACGTCCCACAGGTCCAGCGGCGGATGGCCGTGCGCAATCCATTCTGCCAGGACCTTCCCGGCCCCACCGGAAGACTGAATGCCGATAGAGTTAAAGCCAGCGGCAACATAGAAATTCTTGAGCTCGGGTGCCTCGCCCAAATGGTAGCGATCATCTGGAGTGAAACTTTCGGGTCCGTTGAGGAAGAGTTTGATACCCGCAGTCTCCAATGCTGGCAGCCGGTGCATCGCCTTATTGAATACATCCTCCAGATGCTCCCAGTCTTCACCAAAAGTGCCAAACGCAAAATCTTCAGGAATGGCTTCGCCTCCCCTGCCCCACGGCTTGGCCTGGAGTTCAAAGAAACCGGCCAGGACACAGCCGACTTCTTCCTTGAAATACGTTGCACTCCCAGGGTCGCGTAGCGTCGGCAAGCCGGAGGCCAGACCATCAACCTGATCGGTCACAACATAAAAATGTTCCGCCGCGTGGAGAGGAATACTGACCCCGGCCAGGCGACCGACTTGCCGTGCCCACATACCGGCGCAGTTGACTACATATTCAGACTGGATGTCGCCGTATTCGGTCGAAACTCCGCTGACTTGGCCGTCTTTTTGGTGAATGCCTGTCACCTTCACATTCTCGAAAATCCGGGCGCCGCGCATTTTGGCACCCTTGGCATATGCCTGGGTGGTATCGGTAGGGTTCGTCTGCCCGTCGCCGGGCAAATACACCGCCCCCACCAAGTCTGAGGCATTCATGAGTGGCCACAGGTCGGCCGCTTCCCGTGGGGTAATGACTTCAACCTCAAGCCCAAAGCATTTTGCCATGGACGCGCCGCGCCGGAGTTCCTCAAAACGCTCGGCATTATTGGCGATGGATACGGAGCCGGTCTGCTTGAAGCCGGTCGCCTGGCCGGTTTCGGCTTCGAGCTCCTGCAAGAGCGTACTCGTATACTGGGCGAGTCGGGTCAGATTGTGCGTCGCTCGCAATTGCCCCACCAGGCCGGCGGCGTGCCAGGTGGTGCCGCTGGTGAGGCTTTTACGTTCGAGCAGGACCACATCGCTGAGGCCAAGTTTGCAGAGATGATAGGCCACACTACAGCCGATTATGCCACCGCCAATGATGACGACCTGCGCATGCGAAGGAAGGTTCACGCTAAGACGCTCCGTTTCTGTCCTCGTCCACTACAACTGATTGCCAGGCTCAGCCTAATTCCGGTACTCATCTCCACAATCGCCAATGGACTGAAAGAGGTTGTTCGAGTGGCTCAGGAGGCTATGCACACGATCAAGCTCCCCTGTGTCGAGCGTCATATCAAAAACGCGCGCGGTGTCGGCCCGGTGCTCAGAAACACCCAGCCGGGTGCCAAGAATAACGCCGGCCACGCGAGGTTTGGTAAGGATGTAATGGGTGGCGATATTAGCGATGCTGACTGCATTCTTCTCGGCAATATCCTTGAGACAGCCCAACAGCTCTTGGAAGAGTTGCCACCCACCCCAGGCATCGATCATCTGTTTATATTTCTGAAGGCTGGCTGTCTTCAGCGACTCCCGGCCCGGCTCACGCCGGCCAAGAAACTGTTCAGACAGCAGCCCGCCGCACACTGTCCCATAGGTCAGCAACTGGATGTCATGCGCTTGGCAAAACGGGATCATCTCGATCTCTGGTCGGCGGTCAATCAGGGAGAACTGGACTTGATTGGAAACGATTGTGATGTCGTGCTCGGTAATGATTCTGAGATGCTCAGTATCGAAGTTGGTCAAGGCAAGATGGCGAATCTTGCCTTCTTCTTTGAGATCGGAGAGGTGTTTGAGTGCATCCAAATAGCGTTTGTCGCTGTAGTCCCACCAGTGAAACTGCAAGAGATCAAGCGTCTCCACATCCATGCGACGTAAAGAGATGTCGATATTGTGCTCTACCACCTCGCGTGTCATGCGCCCAGGGCGCGGGACCCATTTGGTAAAGGCTTGGATGCTAGGGAGTGCTTCAGTACCGCGCGACTTCGCGAGCTGACGCCGGAAATCGCCCATAAAATCTTCAGCCGGGCCATAGTGATCAGCAAGATCCCACGAGGTGAAGCCAGTCTCATGATAGTCAAACATCTCCCGGACCGCGGCTTGGGGATTAATGCGCCCGTGCCCTCCAGACACCTGCCATAAGCCGTTAAGAATACGACAGATGCTGAGATCCTGAGTAAATTGTAAACGACTCGATTGTGGCAGGCCCACGGCAAAGCCTCCTCATAGACTGATTGGCGGAGTTGGCGAATTCAATCGTATGCCACAATGTGGCAGCCGTCCAGAAAAATGTTCCGGACGAAATATTCGAGAGGGAATGAGTCAGAAAACGTTGGAGACCCACAGTAGCAAATCCTGGAGCGGTGTGCACATTCACCCCAGCAGAATAATCCCTATCCCGATAATGACGAGGGCAATACCCGGGATTTGACGCCAGACTTCTTGTTCACGCCAGAGAAGGAGCGCCAGCCCAATCGCCGCCACGGCTTCAATCTGAGCAACCGCCTTGGCGTACACCACCAGGGTCAGCGAGTATGACCAAAAGGCACAGATGCTGCCGCCAAAACTCGTGGCGCCGATGAGCGACATTCGGCGCCAGTGGGTTGTAATATTGTGTAATCCATCGCGTTGCCACCGCCACAGTACGGCCGTTAGGATAACGACCTCCATCCAGGTAGTATGAAAAACAGCGTAAACGGCGGCCTCAAATCGACTGGTTCCAAAGTGGGGGTTCAGGGCCGCAAACTCCGCGGTGGCCTCTTTCAACATGAAACTGGCGAGCATAAGAAAGACCGCACACCCAACCGCGAGTAAGGCCCCCAGGTCAAAATGCACTGCCCGCCGCCAGCCCTCGGGTCCGCCCGCTTTGCCGAGATTCATCAGCATCACACCCAGGCTGGAAGCGCTAATACCGACCCAGCCGAAGGCCGATGGATTTTCTGCAAAAAACACCACCCCACACAAGGCAGTGAAGAGCACCTCCAATTTGTGCAAGACAATGGCCTGCGCAAAATTGGTATGCTGAAAGGCGGAGACAAGGGCGATGTTGGCAAGAATCTGGGTGACACCAGTCAAAAAGCAATACCAATAGAAGGCGAACGAAAGCTGCGGTACCCCGCTCGATAGCATCAGCATGAGCACGGCAGGACCTGAGAACGGCAAATTGAAGGCAAAACGCGCCCAGCTGATAAGGACGGGAGAAACCCGGCCGGACAACGTCCGCGCCAGCGCGT
Organism: Binatia bacterium; assembly: GCA_963664395.2. Classification (GTDB taxonomy): domain Bacteria; phylum Desulfobacterota; class Binatia; order Bin18; family Bin18; genus Bin18. The sequence continues at coordinate 4,438,355 of OY761159.2, forward strand.
TCCGCAGGGTCAAAAAAACGCCGGCGGCAATTGAAATTTCAACCCAGGTCACGCGGTGATGCCATTAACGATCGGTGTGGCCCAGGTTCCGGTGCGGAGCGACTTTATCTCGGATGGATTGTTTGAGGACTTTGATTTCAGGAAAGCTGCTCTTTTCTTGGCGAGACCATATCAGTTCATCGTCCAGCCGGATTTCAAAGATACCACTTCGACCCGGAACCAACGCCACCTCACCCAGTTCATCCGGGAAAGTGGTGAGTAGTTCTTGCGCCATCCAGCCCGCCCGCAAGAGCCAACGACATAAAGAGGAAACGTGCGTACAATAGACGATCTCGACACGCGGCTGCTGAGGCATTCTTCCCGAACCTACTCTGTTTGACTTTCGACTTTTTGACTTTCGATCTCAACCACAGCCGTTATCGGCGCGATGATATCCACGGTTTCAAACAGGTTCATGAGGTGGCGGGTATTGGCCCCTAAATCGCCCCAGCCGACACGCGAGGCAGAACGCGCGAAGAGCGTACTCCGCTCCTCCCCGTCAGCCTCGACCCAGATAGTGACATCGTCCTTGAACTTAATGATTTTAGTGGTCACCACGGCTTCTATTTTCCGCGCTTCAGGGTCAACCGTGCTTGACTCCCAGTGGAGCGCATCGGCTGCCCGGCGGGCAACATCAAACATCAAAGCCGCCGGCGCTGCATACGTGCGTGGCCGGAGTTCGGGAAAGGCGGTGTCTGGTGTTGTCTCCACAACATTCGTTGTCAGATAGGTCATCAGCCGGGTTCCCATCCCTGGTGGATCACTCCACGGCAGATCATTAGAAATAAGCCCGGCAGCCAGGAGAGACGCCCACACCACGGCCAGAAAAAAAATAAACTGCAAGAGTCCGCTCATAAATCGCATAACCCCCTCCCATCAGGCCTGTCTCATCACACGAATCACAGTCAATCCTGCATAATCAGGGGCCGTAGCTCTTCCCAGCTTGTGACCGGCAAGGAACAGACAAAATTATGACAGACATAGGCGGTCAGCTTGTCATCAATTCGCGTCTTGCCTGCGAGTAATCCAGGCACACCGCGCTGCGGCGGCTGGGCCGGGTCGAAACACAGCAGCGTCTTATTGGGAATAAAGCTCGCATGGATGTTGTGCAGCAGCGCGGTGGTTTCAGAGGCGGTCGGGTCTCCCAGGAGCACGATTTCCTGGGGCCGGCGCAGGTAAAAGTCCAGCCCGCACAGCATATTGCTGAAACCGAATGGATTTTGCTCCAGGGCATCGTAGAACAGCCGCAAGAGCATTTCCGCCTTGGTCAGATAGTCTTGCTTCTCAGTCGCATAATAGAGACGCAGCAGGACGGAAACGGCCACTGAATTCCCTGACGGAACAGACCCGTCAAAAGCTGACTTAGAGCGGCTAATCAGCGCTTCATGGTCTGAACTGGTAAAAAAGAACCCGCCTTCTTGCGCATCCCAAAAGCGTGCCAGCAGCACGTCAGTAAAGGCCACTGCCCTGTCCAGATATTCTGGCTCAAAGGTCGCTTCATACACATCGAGTAAGGCCGCGCTGAAACAGGCGTAGTCGTCAAGATAGGCGTTGAATTTGGCTTGCCCGTCCTTATAGCTACGCAGTAAGCGGCCCTCACGACACAGAGCGGTCTGAACAAAATGGATACTGCGCCGAGCAACTTCGAGATAGCCGGGATGGCCCAACACCTTATACGCCTCGGCAAAAGCCGAAATCATGAGTCCGTTCCAACTGGTCAGGATTTTATCATCGCGGCCAGGTTTCACACGCTGTTCGCGGACGGCGAAGAGTGTGTCTTTAGCGCGGGCGATCAACTGCGTTGTTTCGTCCACATCACGCTGAAAGAGTCTGGCCAGTTGTGCCATTTCCAGCGTGGGATGGAGGATGTTCTTGTGCTCGAAATTTCCGACATCCGTGACATCGTAATAGCGACAGAATATCTCCCCCACATCGTCGCCCAATATCCGCATCACTTCGTCCTGGTCCCAAACAAAGAACTTACCTTCCACGCCTTCCGAGTCGGCATCCTGGGTTGAGTAAAATCCCCCCTCCGGGCTCATCATCTCCCGCTCAACATAGGCCAGAATCTCCTCTACAACCTGCCGAAAGAAGGGGTCTCCGCTGGTCTGGTAGCCTTCAAGATAGAGCCGAGCCAGGAGTGCATTGTCGTACAACATCTTCTCAAAATGGGGCACCAGCCAGCGCTCGTCGACCGAGTAGCGGTGAAAGCCACCCCCGAGATGGTCGTACATTCCACCTTGAGCCATTTTGCGCAGCGTATGCGTGGTCATGTTCAGATAGCGCTGATTGCCGGTTGCGTATGCCTGGCGCAAAAACAGCGAAAAAACAGACGAGTTCGGAAATTTGGGGGCCTGGCCTATCCCCCCGTGCGTCTCATCATAGTGTTGGGCGAGCCCTTCAGCCGTCTTCTCTAACACCGAGACATCAAGGGGCCGCGTCGTTTGTTGACGCTGGGCAAGTTGCTCAAGCCGGGACAGAATCTCGGCTGTCGATTTTGCGACATCCGCGGGTTTTTCTCGATAGGCTTGGGCGATACCCGCCAGGACTCGCGGAAACGCAGGAATATTATGGCGATCCTCAGGCGGGAAATATGTTCCCCCATAGAACGGCTTCCCGTCCGGCGTGAGAAACACCGTCATCGGCCAGCCGCCGCGGCCGGTCAGCATCTGCACCGCATTCATATAGATTTCGTCAACATCCGGGCGTTCTTCCCGGTCAACCTTGATATTGACGAACAACCTGTTCATGAGTCCGGCGATCTGTTCGTTCTCAAAGGACTCGTGCTCCATGACATGACACCAGTGGCACGCAGAATAGCCGACGCTCAGCAGAATCGGTTTGTCTTCAGCCTTGGCTTTGACAAAGGCATCCTCGCCCCAAGGGTACCAGTCCACCGGGTTGTGCGCGTGTTGGAGCAAGTAGGGACTGGTCTCTGTCGCTAAACGGTTGGTGAATTTTTCCGGCATGAACACCTGTCTCTTCTTGCTGCCTATATATGATAAATTCGCTCAGCTTCCCTTCTCAGGTCCGGCTGAAAATCAGGATGGGCAACCTCCAGGAGCGTGGCTGCGCGCTGCTTGAGGGACTTGCCTCTGAGTTCGGCAATTCCGAATTCGGTCACCACATAATCAACAAATGCCCGCTGCGCAGTCACTACGCTGCCAGGCTCAAGCATGGGCGCAATCCGTGACACGCGGCGGCCGTTGACCATGGCACTCGACGGCGTGACGATCACCGACCGACCCGGATTACAGTACGCAGCCGTGATGGTAAAAATCGTCTGGCCACCCGTTCCGGTGTACATGAACGGACCGAACGACTCGGAGCAGGCCTGTCCGCCCAGGTCCACGGCCAGGGCGTTATTGACGGCAACGTAATTCTCTTGATTGACCAGCAGGCGTAAATCATCCGTATAGGTGAAGTCATAAAACTCAAAGTTCGGGTTGCCATCAATAATCGATAATTCATCCGGAAACACACCGACACCGGCGCTGGCAACGACTTTTCCGGGGTTCACCGTCTTGTACTTACCGGTAATAACACCTTCCTTCACCAGACGCGCAATGCCAGCGGGAATGACCTCAGTGTGAATGCCCAGATCATTTTTATTGCCTAAATACATACCGAGCGGGGAGGAAACGCTGCCTAAACCGATTTGGACGGTATCGCCATCGTGAATGAGTTCGTTGGCCACCAGGGTGCAGATGACCTCCGTCATTGCGACTTCTTCTTCGCTGCGTTGCGTTGCCGGAAGTTCAGGCGCTGGTGTCGTAGGTTCCACAAAATGGTCGATCTCAGACACATGAATATAATTCTCACCGCCGGTTCGGATAAAGCCTTCGTGCACCTCGGCCACCACTGTCCGCGCCGCGGCAGCCATGGTTTTAGACATGAACAGGCCATGCCCAAAACTGCAATAGCCATGTTTGTCAGGCACGGAAACCGGGGTCATATACACGTCGCAGACAATGCCCGGCGGCAGTTCGCCGCGGCGGTAGTACATCACCGGAATGAAGTCCATATTATCTTTGCCCATGAGCGGGCGGGTGGTAACGCCCAGGTAGGGCGTTTGAATGGTGAAGGCCCGCTCTACGCCGGGTTGGTCCCAGTCAAAGAGCGGGCCTATGGTGCCAATTTTCACATCGCGCAGTTCTTCTTTACGTGCGAGAAGGGCGTCGCACAGCGAGAGCGGGGTTGCGTGTAGCCAGTTGTACTGCACTGAGTCGCCATTGCGTACACACCGTACAGCCTCTTGAGCAGAGACAAGCTTGTCACCACATTGATCACGCCAATTCATACTCCCTCCTGAACAAAAGAAGGTACCTGTATCTTTGGCCGGAGCATAAACCAGGCGGGTCAAGAAAGCAAAGTCAATCTACGCCGCGTCGACCATTTCGTTGAGCACGACTCCCAGGTATGGTAGAGATCACGGTACGATAAGGAGGCAGTATGGATATTCGGATTGAATATTGTGCGGCGTGAAGCTATGAACCGGAAGCCGTCAGTTTGACGGAATATTTATTGACGCACTACAAACAACAGATTCAGGGACTGACCCTTGTCCCCTATGCCGACGGCCGGTTCGAGGTCGTTGTCGACGGGACAAAAATTTACTCCAAGCTCGAAACCGGCGTCTTTCCTGACAACAATGAAGTCCAAGCCGCACTGGAAAAGCAGGCAGCATAATCAGACCGTTGAATACAGGAACACCCATGGAAATTGGTATGTATGCGACCACGCATGGTCTGGCGTATCGAGATGACCAGAATGTCCTTGCGCGTTCCCTTCCCGCGGACCAGCTCCATCCGATAGAGACCGCGCAACTCGCCGAACGCTTGGGCTTTCACTCCATGTGGTTTCCAGACCATGTGTGTATGCCCATGGCGTCGGAAAGCGAGCATGTCGCCAATACGTCAGGCAGTCGCGCCTACGAGCCGCGGCATACCATGTTCGATGCCGCTGTGGTGATGGGAGCTGTTGCCCACACGACGACCCGCCTCAAGCTCGGAACCAGTGTATTAATTGCCCCCTATCGCAATCCGCTCAGCGACGCCCGCCAATTTGCGACCATAGATCAGCTCTCGAATGGACGGCTGCTGTTCGGCGTTGGTGCAGGCTGGATGCAAGAGGAGTTTGCCGCAATTGGTATCCCCTATGCCGAACGCGGCCCTCGGACGGACGAGTGTATTCGGGTCTACAAACACTCGTGGACTGACGATATCGTCAGCTACCAAGGCCGATTCTATCAGTTTGAAGCTCTCTCTATGGACCCTAAGCCGGTGCAACAGCCACCACCGATCATCTATGGTGGTGTCACGCCTGGTGGCGCCCGAAGAGCAGCGCAGTTGTGTGATGGATTTTATCCGATCTTTCTCGATCCCTTTGCGCGGCCTGACCGTTACACAAAAGAACAAGCGGTGATCCGAAAAGAGCTGGATGGAATCGACCGCCCGCACGATGAGTTTATCATGATGGGCCTGAGTTCTGCCCGTATAACGTCGTCCGCTGATCCTCTCAGCACAGAGAATCCACGCCGCGTCTGTACAGGCACAGCCGAACAAATCCTCGAAGACCTCCAAGGCTTTGCCAAAGAGGGCTACGGGCTCGTGGTGTATTTCTTTGACTGTCCGTCCGGGCAGTTGTCAGAACTCGAAGACCAAATGCAGCAGTTTAGCGCAAGCGTTATCCCTGAGGCCAAGAACATCCAGCCGCAAGGAGGCTGGAAAACAGCCCCCTAAGCAGGAATAAAGGGAACCGGCTCCTCTCTTCAGTTCGCCTTTATGAATCTTTTTGCTTGAGTTTTGCGCCTAGGGCCTTGGCGGTTTCAGGCGGTAAGCCGGTCGGGTCCAAGAGCACCCCGTATTGCTCCAGCCAGTGGGTGTGGGCAAGTTGATGCAAGGCAAAAGATGTTTGCATGGATTGTATGGCCGGACGAAAAATGTGGCCCGTTTGCGGCCAGGATAATCACCTTGACCGTGTCGTCTTGTGCCGCACGGTCAAAGGCCGCGTTCAATTCATACAGCAGCTTGGTATCCTGCGCGTTTCGTGTCTCCGGTCGGTTCAACACAATGCGTGCCACGTACTCCGCGGGTGTTTCATACAAAACAGATTCAAAATCTGACAGCGCGCCCTCCTTCTTTTCATATTGTGACCACTCTACCCTGTCTTGCGCTTGCCGTGAAGTTTGTGCGGAGAGCCGGTTGGAGAATGTCCATTTTTGGCGGAATGGATAGTCTCAATATCTCGGAATATTTGTTTTTGACTATAGTCTACTCTATCTTTTTATAGGCTCTACAACTAAACAAAAAGAGATCCTCAGAGATTACACATTTGACACATTTTCAGAGTAGTTCCATGTGCAAAGAGGCTGTTTTCGCTTGTCCTTTGAGCCCGAGTCTGCCATGATTCCAGCAGTCATCTCAATGTAAAGTAGAATACGTATGATCGTTATTGCAGGAACAATCCCGGTCAAGGCCGAACGCTGGAGTGATGCAAAGGCGCTTGCCGCACACTTTCAGACCGAGCATCTGCAAAATTTCCTAAAAGAAGCTCCGAGCCTGCTGGCGGGAGCACTGGATGCAAAGAAGTATACAGTAGAGAAGTCCGAAGCATTATCAGTCTGAGGATTGGCAGCCAGCGACCCGCTACTGGATTGAAGGCGAGCATGAATAGAGCTGGAGGCGAACAAAAGAAGTGCGGCCGCCACGCCGCGATAGCGGGAGCATTTCTGACGCTCTTCTGCTTCTTGTCACTCGCCAGCACCGCGCAGGCAGCCATAGACGAGGAGTCCCAATTTGTCCTGAACACCTTCTCGTTTCTCATCTGGGGTGCCCTGGTGATGTGGATGTGCGCAGGCTTCACCATGCTTGAGGCCGGCTCTGTGCGCACCAAGAACGTCTCTGTGATCTGTCTCAAAAACATCGGGCTGTATTCGGTCGCAGGGCTGACCTACTACTTCGTCGGATATAACCTCATGTACGTTGATGTCGGGTCCTGGGTCGGCTCCCTGACCTTCCTCTACGGTCCTTCGGCCGATGAGCTGGCCCTGTTGGCCGGTCAGACAGATGCGACGGCCGCCGTCGTCAAGAACGGCTACGCCACGATGTCGGACTGGTTCTTTCAGATGGTCTTCGTCGCCACGGCTGCCTCGGTTGTTTCCGGCGCTCTGGCCGAACGGGTGAAGCTGTGGTCGTTCCTGGCCTTTACGACCATTTTGACAGCCATCATCTATCCTATCGTCGGTGCTTGGACGTGGGGTGAAGGCTGGCTCTATCAAATGGGTTTTCAGGACTTCGCCGGCTCCACCATTGTGCATTCGACCGGCGGCTGGGCCGCGATGGCCGGCATCATCGTCGCGGGACCGAGAGTGGGCAAATTTCGGCCCGACGGCAGCATCAAGCCCACGCCGCCCTCGAACGTCCCATTCGTCACCTTAGGCGTCCTCATTCTGTGGTTTGGGTGGCTCGGCTTCAACGGTGGATCACAACTCGCTCTGGCCGGCGTGGCTGACGCAGTGGCCATGAGCAATGTGCTTGTAAACACAAACCTTGCCGCGTCCGCGGGAGCCGTGGCCGCGCTGTTCATGTCGCGGCCCGTATTCGGGCGGGTCGATCTGCTCGCCATCCTCAACGGCGCGCTCTCGGGCCTCGTCTCGATTACCGCCGGACCCGACATTGTGGAGCCGTATTGGGCGGTCATCATCGGAGCGGTTGGCGGCGTACTGTGCATCTACAGCATGAAGCTGCTGGAGATCATGAAGCTGGACGACGTGGTCGGCGCGATTCCGGTCCATCTGTTCGCCGGTATATGGGGGACGTTGGCGGTCTGTATCGCAGCGGGCGGCAACTTCGGCGTACAGCTCCTCGGGGTGCTTGCGGTCGGCGTGTTCGTCTTCGGGACTTCATGGGTAGTATGGCTGGCGCTAGAAAAGGTATTGGGAGTCCGGGTCTCATCCAGCGTCGAAGAGATCGGCCAGGATGCCATGGAACTCGGCATCGACGCCTACCCCGAGTTTATTCTCATGCCCGACCCGGACGATGTTGAGGAACTGCGTAGCGGCACCCAAACGGCATCGTCTGCCGAGTAGCCCCTGCCTGACTGAAGCTGTGATACGAAATCCGTTCAGTGGCCGTTATCCCGCTAATAGCCACTGGACGGCAACGACCGCGCCGATGACCCCGGCCATGTCCGCGGTCAATCCGGCGACTAAGGCATGTCTGATTCGGACCACGCCAACCGCACCAAAATACACAGCCAAGACATAAAAGGTCGTTTCCGTGCTGCCCTGGAGCGTGGAAACGAGATAACCGACCAGGCTGTCCGGCCCTTCGGCCTGCATGATCTCAGCCATGATGGCGTAGGCTCCGGAACCGGATAACGGACGCAGGACGGCCATCGGCAATGCCTCGGCGGGGAATCCAATCAGACTGAGGAGAGGCTGCACCCCAACGATTATCACATCCAATAAACCCGAGGCGCGAAACATGCCGGCGGCAACAAGAATGGCGACAAGAAACGGAATGATCCTGATGGCAACCTGAAAGCCCTCTTTTGCACCTTCGATCATGGCATCATACACGGCCACCCCTTTGGCAATGCCGTAGCCCAGCATCACCACGATCAGCACCGGCAGCAGCCAGGCCGACACGGCGTTACGCAGCAGCGGACCAAGCGTCCGACCGTCGGTCAAGCCGGCTTGCAGGAACAGCAGAAAGGCTATGCCAATCGCTCCGACAGAGAGGCTGGCAAGCATACAGCCTGACCGGGAGGTCGGTTGTTCAGTGCCCAGTGCTTCCTCATCCGGTAGGGCAAGCTCAGGTATTTTTTCTTTCTGCTCAGTGTCGCCGTCCCGCACCGTAAACGCTGGCAAGCCCTGCAACAGCTTAGCCGCGAGAATACCAACGCAGGTCGAGAATGAGGTAGCCAGCAGAGTGGGTAACCAGATACCCGCCGCGTTTTCTGACCCTATCGACGCTCTCAGCGCAATCACGCCAAGTGGAGCAAGGGCAACATTCGAGGTGTTGATGGCCAGGAATAAGACCATGGCGTTGGTCGCCGTACCTTTGTGGGGATTTAAGGTATCAAGCTCCTGCATGGCCTTGATCCCGAAGGGTGTGGCCGCATTACCCAGACCCAGCATATTGGAGGCCATATTCATGATCATGGCGCTCAGAGCGGGGTGATCGGCTGGAACGTCGGGAAACAAGCGCACCATGAGGGGATGCAGCCAGCGCGCCAGGGTGTGCAGAAAACCGCCGACTTGCACAATGCGCAGCATGCCCAGCCAAAAGGCCATCACCCCGACCAGACCGATGGCCAGCGTTACCGCGGATTTGGCAGAATCTATTGAGGCCGCAGTAACCTCAGCCATCTTGCCGGTAAAGGCGGCGGTCACAACAGAGCCGACAATCAGGCCAAACCAAATCCAGTTCATAGCTGAGGGGGGAGCGGCTGCGGAGCGTTTGAAGCTATGCTACACACCGAAGAGTAAACGTGTCCAGCATCTACATGTCTATTGGAGGACACGTTTACTCTTTTGTTCGGGCGGAAATATAGCAGTCTCACGCACGAAGGAATATGACCTGACTATGAAGCGGACGAGTTGGGTGGCGCTTGGAGTGATTCTCGCGGTAATGGTGATTGTCGTCTATTCGACATTCCAGATTGGCGGTGTCCGCTGTGAGGTCTGTATTACCTTCCACGGCCGTCAGGTCTGCCGTTCGGTGGACGGCACCACGGAGCATGAGGCCCAGATGGCAGCGATTACCAATGCCTGCGCCCTGCTCGCCTCGGGCGTCACCGACACCATTGCCTGTCAGAACGCCCCCCGGGACCGCTTGACCTGTAGTCCGTAGGCAGCAGGCCACGGGCTGGAGTATACGCCCCTCCCCCTGCCGGGCCGGCTTTTATTCGACGTTCGCAATCACAAAATTCTGGCTGTTCTGTTGCCACTCCAACGTGACCGTCTCCCCAAGCATCGGAAAGTCCTCCACCACGCATTCCCCCACGGCCCCCCGCACGAACTCCTCGCCCAAGGTCGTTACCCGTACTGTCGCCCGACCCAGTTCGACGCCATCCACTACAGCCACGACGGTATGCACTCCGTCGTCCAGCAGGTTCCAGTTGAACAACAAGCCAAACCCATTGTCTGTGTCCCCACACGCCCCTTCAGTGTCTAGCCGCTCTGTCCCATACGCGGCTCCCTGCCGCACGACCTCCCCATTCTCTGTCTCGACCTCTATCTCCACACGACCCGCCTCACATACCCACCCCGAGATCACTCCAATCCCACTCTGAAACGAATCTGCCCCCGGATTCTCCAGATACCCCACCAAAGTTCCCGACCGGGCGGCGTTGTCTCCGGTCGGTGCCCTCTCGCCCGCAATCACGAATTTCTGATTGGCCTGCTGCCACACCAGTGTCACCGCCTCCCCCGGACTCGGGAAGTCCGCCACCTCACATTCCCCTGCTGCACCCCGCACGAACTCTGCCCCCAGCGTCGTCACCGTGATGGTCGCCCGGCCCAATTCCACCCCATCCACAGCGGCCACCACGTCATGCTCCCCGTCCCCCAACAGATTCCAGTTGAACAGCAACCCAAAGCCGTTGTCCGTGTCCCCACACACCCCTTGGGTGTCCACCCGCTCCGTCCCATACGCCGCGTCCTGTGGGGTCCCGTTCAGCTCGATCTCGACCGCCTCGGCCTCGCACACCCAGCCCGACAACACCCCAATGCCGCTCTGAAACGAATCTGCCCCCGGATTCTCCAGATACCCCACCACCAGCGTCGTCTGTAACGTATACGCCCCGGTCTGGCGCCCATGGCCCGCCACCGCCACCACTACCGGTCCGGCCGCCACCCGCACGCTGAGCCGAAGGTTCTGGCCCGCCCCGCCGCTATCGGCCATCGCCAACTCTGCGCCGTCCTGCCACACCGTGCCCACGGTAGCGGTTGACCCGCTCGTCTCGACTATCAGCACCCCGGCCTGGGGGGCGGGGAAGGTGAAGTAATCCACGTCGCCGGCCGGGGCGATGGTGCCCGTGGTGGTGGAGGTCGGCGTAATGACGGTCGCGCCCGCAGGACTGTTGCTATGGACGTCACGGCTGCCGGTGCTGCCGCCGCCGACCCCACCACCGCCGCCGGAGCCCAGTGGGGTCGGGTCCGGGGGCGGCGGGTCGGGTGGCGGCGGCGGTGGCGGCGGGGCATCGTTGTCGGTCACCGTCACTGACGCCGAATCGTCCGTCGAGGCCACCATATACCCCGTGCCGGCCTCGACCGCACCACGCTGTTCGCCTCGGCCACGCTATCGTCCTCCGTCGCCACTACCAGTGGCACCGTGGCCGCGCCGGCGGTGAAGGCCACCGTCTGCGTCCCCTCGTTCGCTGCGGCTACCATGGCGCCGTTCTCGCTCACCCGCACCTCCACTGTCAGTGCCCTGGACGACACCGTGCGCCTCAGCGTGAACTCCGCATCCCTGCCCTCCGTCACCTCCGACCGGTTCTTCGACACCGACACCACCGGCGGGTCGGGTGGCGGCGGGGCATCGTTGTCGGTCACCGTCACTGACGCCGAATCGTCCGTCGAGGCCACCGTATACCCCGTGCCGGCCTCGACCTGCACACGCACCACGCTGTTCGCCTCGGCCACGCTATCGTCCTCCGTCGCCACGACCAGTGGCACCGTGGCCGCGCCGGCGGTGAAGGCCACCGTCTGCGTCCCCTCGTTCGCTGCGGCTACCATGGCGCCGTTCTCGCTCACCCGCACCTCCACTGTCAGTGCCCTGGACGACACCGTGCGCCTCAGCGTGAACTCCGCATCCCTGCCCTCCGTCACCTCCGACCGGTTCTTCGACACCGACACCGCCGGCGGGTCGGGTGGCGGCGGTACGTCCGGCTCAACGTCGCCGAAAACCCAGGGGCGAGCCTGTTTGATCGCCAGCACGTCGTCGGCGGTGATCTTGAACTCGATCTCCATCGCGAACGGCTCGCCGTCAGCAGGGCCGTAAAGCTCCTTGAACTTGTTGTGGATAGCACTGAGATGGCTCCGCAGCAGCGCCATCTGGTCGGTGGTCAAGAGCAGTTCCCCGGGCTCGACCTGATTGGACGTGCGAATCATTACGTGCCTGCCGTGAGGTCGCAGCAGAATTTCCTCTGGTATCGAGAGGGCTTCGGGGTTGGTGACGAGGTCCTCGTCGATCTGACTGTTCACGTAATAATAATCTGTGTTGCCGGACACCACAGCGAAGCTGACCGCGACGCCGTTCACCTTCTCGTCCCGATAGCTGGGATGCACCAGCACACCCATCGCTGTCGTGAGATGGTCGACGCGATGGAAGTCGCGCTCGGCAAAGGCGCGGAAGTTCCACAGGCTGGCGTACACCTCCTTGAGCGACTTCGCGAGATCCTCCTCATCCTCAGACGGCTTCTGAGACTTCGAGTCATACAGGCCCGCACCGTTGAAGCTGGGCAGGTCCTCGTTGTTGGTGCTGGACCGGTACCGCCGGTGGACGCCGTCCTCGAACGACTTGTTCATCTCCACCAGAGCATTGATGATCCACTGCGGCGTCTCGGCGTCCTCGATCTCCTTGCGAAGCGACTTCAGCTGAGACACCTGCGTATCGAAGTCCGACTGGAAATCCTCGTCGGCCAGCATATTGACGATGTCGTCGTAGAAACCGTTGTGCTTCATGAACTCGTCATAGAAATAGAACGGGATCGCGAATCCGTCGGGAACAGTGCCTTCGGGCAACCTCAGACCACCGAGCACGGCCACATTCGCAGCCTTCACCCCGAAAGCATCCCAATCATCGAAACCGATATCGCCCAACGCGGTGATTGACGTTACCAACAGATCCCGCTCGGGAGACTGCACTGCCCTAGGCCGCGACGATACATAATGCGCGTCCACCTCCGCCAGCGTCGCGGCCCGCATTTTCCACTCGCTGTCGGTCACTTCATAACGCACATACTTGCCGATGAGGTCGAGGATCGTCGGATGGGTCCGGGCATCGCGCACATATGCGTTGGGCACTCCGTCTTGCAACGCACGCAGATTCACATGCGACAACGGCGTCTGCGGCACCGTCGAGATGATTCCCGCCACCCGAGGCAACTCATTCGGCAACGACTCATACACGACCACATCACGAGGGCTCGGACGCTCCTCGGGATCCATTACCCGCAGAAGACCGAATCCCACAGTTTCATTCAGCGCTATGAACTTCTTCTTGGTGCGAATGTCCTCATCGAACACAAGGTCGATCCGGGATTCCCTGAACAGCGGCAACTCATCCTGGTAATGCCAGAGTCTCTGGTTAGAAATGTGGAACGCGAGGTTGTTCTCGATGAACGACATGCTCGCAGCCAGCACCGAATGGGTGCGAGCCGCCGCCGCAAACGTGTAGTCGCTAGAATCATATGAAGTTAGGTTAAAATAGTAGGTTCCTTGCTTGTTTGCCGAGTCGCCACTGAAGATTTTCGAGCGCCAGAGGATGTTGCCGGTGAATAGCCCTGGTTGATCACGCTCGACTTCGAGCGCTCTGAGGAGACTGTCGTGACCCAGATGGGTTTCATAGTCCAAGAAATAGACGCTCGGGCGGTCGGTGTCCATGTCCGCAAGGATGAACTTGAGATAATCGTTGCGGATAGCAATGGCTTCCCATGCGGCCCGGTTGGATAAAGCCACCATGCCGTCGCTGATGTCTACGGCGGCGGGGTTGATCGGGTTCATGCTGCCGAGGTTGTCGAGTTCGGTGAGGTCGTCGATGCAATCGCCGTCGACGTCGGCCGGCTCGGCGCTGAGGTACTTCTCCACGCGGTAGCGCTCGGCGGGCAGCGCTTCGATGTTCTCGGCCAGCGTGGTCGTGCCGGCTGTCCCCCGCTTGACCAGGACCGGCAGTTCCACCGTCGTGTCCGCATCCATTTCGTGGCTCACATAGAGCACGAAATAGTCCGCAGTCGTGGACGGGACCACGATGGGCACGTCCGTGACCGCCACCGCCGTCGGCACCCGGGCGGGGTTGTTGCCAGGACACGGCTCATCGTCTTGGGCAAAAGCAGGAACCACCAGGGCTACCCCGGCCGCCAGACTTGCCAGCATGCCCCTGACAAGCGAAGGAAAATGTGCTGGAAGGTTCGGTTCGCAAGTCCCGTGCCGGATGTGACGTGAGTCCATCGCCAATTTCTCCCCCCGCCAACGAGAATTCATACCGCTAGCGCCTGTCGTAAAAACCGACCATACAGAATCCCGCCGCTCTTTTCCCCCCTAAAATTAGAGGAAAAATCCCGGCGCCGCGGCAGGACGGGGAGTGGATATGCCCCCGAAGCCCCGCGCGCGGGCGGAGGGAGTAGCCGTTTGTGTGGAAACCTTTTAGCATTGCAGCAGAGATGCAGCAGAAAGGACTGGTATGTTCAAGCCCAAGAAAACAGCGGAGCAGATGGTTGAGGAGGCGAAGACCCGTATTGAGAATCTGTCCGTGGGACGGTTACAACAGGAACTGGAATCCGGCGAGACGCAACTGCTCGATATTCGAGACCTGCGTGAACGTCAGAAGCTGGGCTGGATTCCGAGCGCCATGCATGTGCCGCGCGGGATGCTGGAATTCTGGCTTGACCCAACCTCCCCGTATTGCAGCGGAAAGGTTGATCCCGAAAAACGGATTATCGTGTACTGTGCCGCAGGTGGCCGGTCCGCGCTGGCGGCTGACGTGTTACAAGATATGGGGTTTCCCAATATTGCGCATCTGGAAGCCGGGTTTAACGGCTGGGCCGAGGCCGAGCTGCCCGGAGAAAAGCCGGACAAATCATAATCTATTCCCCATGCCCACTATCCTAGTCCTTTTGAGACGCTTCGCTCACCAGCTACGGAAAGAGCATCTGGATGTGGTCCTCTTGGTGCTGGTTGTCATCTCCATCACCGGAATGGTGGGGATTTCGTTTTTTGAGCCGCAGTTGTCCATGGTGGACGCAGTGTGGTGGACGCTGGTGACCATTACCACGGTCGGCTATGGCGACATCTATCCGACCTCGTTGGGCGGCCGGATCGTCGGCATCTTTCTGATGCTGTTCGGCATTGGGTTTCTCGGCATGCTGACGGCCACCCTGGCCAGCACCTTTGTTGAAAACCGGCGGCAGGAGGGAAAAGGGATGAAGTCAATCTCAAGCACCGGACATTTTGTCCTGTGCGGCTGGAATTATAAAACCAGGGAAATTATTGAAGAGATCAGGGCGGACGAAAAGGCCCGGACCCGTTCGATTGTGCTGATCGCCGATTTACCGGAGAACCCCTTGGACGGTGAACAGGTCCAATTTGTCAGCGGGGTCGTCAGCCCGGAAACCTTGGCCCGGGCTAATGCCCGAGAGGCAAAGGTAGCCATTGTGCTGGCGGATGAACAGGGTGAGGTCCATACGCGGGATGCCAAGACGATTTTGGATACGCTCACCATCAAAACCACCTACCCGAGCCTGCATACCTGCGTCGAACTGCTTGACCAGCAAAATATTGCCCACGGCAAGCGGGCCAAGGCGGATGAAATTATTGTCACCGGTGCATTGAGCACCAACCTGCTTGTCCAGGCCGCCTTGAACCGTGGCGTGCCCCTGCTGGTCAACGAACTCGTCAGCAATCGCTTCGGGAGTGCCCTGTACACCATTCCGGTGCCGCACGCCTGCGTTGGCCATGCTTTTGTGGATGCACTGACTGAACTGAAGAGAGAACAGAATCTCCTTCTTGTAGCCGTCGAAAGCCGGGCACAGGCAAGGTTTCTTGCAAACCCACCCATCGACTATATAATCAGTGCAGAAGACCAACTCATCGTTATTGGACAAGAGCGTCCCGACCAGGGATAAGTGTGGAGGATACGACGTATGCCGTTAGAGTATTTTGAGAAAGTAAAAGCACTGCTGCTTGATTTGGACTACGCGATTACGCACGAGGACGAAGACCAGGAGTTGTTTATCGTCAATGACGAAGACAGCGGCATCAACAACCTCATCGTTGACTGCGAGGACCCCCTGCTGGTGTTGGAGCAGGCCATTATGCCCGTTCCTCAAGATACCGGGGATTTATTCCGGCGACTATTGCAGATGAACCGGCTCCTGGTGCATGGTGCCTTTGTGTTGGACGAGGATGCGCGGACCATCCTCTTTCGTAACACGCTACGCATCGAGAATCTGGACAGTAATGAACTGGAAGGTTCGATTGAAGCGCTGAGTTTGGCACTGGCGGAGAATGCGGGAGAATTACTCTCCTATAACAAGCACTAATCAATCTGGAGGAAGATAACTATGTCAGGTTTTTTTCAACGCCTATTCAAAATCGGACAATCCGAAGCCCACGCCGTTCTTGACAATATGGAAGACCCCATCCGCATGACCGAGCAGGGTATCCGTGATCTCAAGAACGATCTCCAAGCCAGTATGACGAGTTTAGCCGAGGTCAAGAGCGTGGCTATTCGACTCAGAAAGGGCGCGGATGGCAGTAAATCCATGGCTGCCGAGTATGAACGCAAGGCCATGCTGCTGCTGCAAAAGATGCAGAGTGGGGAGATGGACCAGGCCGAAGCCGAGCGTCTGGCGGCCGAGGCCCTGAAAAAGAAAGAAGAGGCCAGCCAGGGGGCTGCCCAGGCGCTGAAAGACTGGGAAAATCAGGACAGCATGGCCAACCAGCTTCAGGGCAAGATCGAGAAGCTGAAATCCATGACCACTAGATATGAGAACGATCTCATTACCTTAAAGGCCCGCGCACGTACCGCAGCCTCGACCAAGAAGATCAATCAGCAACTCGCCAAGGTCGATTCATCCAGCACGATCTCCATGCTGGAGAAGATGCGCAACAAGGTTGAAGAAGACGAGTCATTAGCTCAGGCGTACGGCGAGGTCGCCGATATCGATAAAAGCGTTGATAACGAGATTGATGCGGCCCTGAGCCAGAGCAATGCTACGGCGAATGATTCCCTGGCCGCGCTCAAGGCCAAGATGGGGATTTCGGCATAGCCCAACTCTATCCCCTCCTCTCGGAGGGGTGGCCGCAGCCGGGGTGGGTTCCTCATTGGCACTACGCCCGAATTAGGACCAGCCCTTCGAGGAAGATACTTTTCGAGTGAGTAGAGGAGCCCCTATGTCTCTGTGGCAAAAACTCTTTGGGAAAAAGGACGAGCAAGCGGCCCTCGATCCGCTCAGGGATTTAACCCTCTCGAACCTGAAAGTCGGCTATCTGGTCGATTATGACCTCAAGACCTGGGAGGTCAAAAGTCAGAGCAGCTATACCTTTGACGACACCGAGAGCCAAGAGTGGGAACTCGATGCCGGAGACGACTCGTGCTTCCTTGAACGCGAAGAGGACGATGCAGTCGAATGGAACATCTCACGCAAAATAGATTTTTCAGCCCTGGGTCAAGGCGTGCGAACGCATGTCAGACAGCATGACGATCCGCCTGAGGAAATCGAATATCAAGGCATACGTTTTCGGTTAGCCGAAAGTGGCGCCGGCCATTATCACCCCAACGGGCGGGTTGCCGGCGATGATATGATCTATTGGGATTATACCGACGCCTCGGAAGACAACACCCTGACCATCGAACAGTGGGACGAAAACGAGTTTGAAGCCTCTGTGGGCAAATACGTCAACGAGTACGAGTTCTCCCATATTCTGCCACGAGAACAGTCGTGAAGCCTGCCCTACTCTAATACACCTCCCACCTACCCTGCTTATAATACGACTGTAAAACAGGCTGGCTCTCCCGATTCACCTCAATCTCGCCTTCGTCCCGAAAGACTCCCTTCCCAAAATGAACCATCGCGACCATTGCGTCCTGGTTGAGAAAGCGTGTCTCAACCTCTTGAAAAGACAATCCTTGCACAGTTTCCTTCAAGGCCGTGGCCTCAAGGAGACCAGCATCCACCCCCAGCACAAATCCCCACTCGCCCAGCGTCGGGACATGGTTGTGGTAGGGCAAAACGCTGAAACCGGCTTCCGCCATCGTTTTCTGAATACACACAAAAGCCTGACGGCTGAAAAACGGGCTGGTCGCCTGCGTGACTAGGGTGCCGCCCCGTTTGAGATGCTTCTTGCACAGGCGATAGAAGTTGAGCGAATACAGCCGGGCCAGTTCCACGGAGTTGGGGTCGGGCAGATCAATAATGATCACGTCGAATAAATGCGACGTGTCCTGGAGAAAGGAAAAGGCATCCGCATTGACAACGGACACCCGGGAATCGCCTAAGGCGTGGTCATTGAGTTGCAGGAAGACCGGATGGGTGGCGGCCAAGGTTGTCATCTCCGGGTCGAGATCGACCAGGGTCACGGCTTTGACCTGGGAGTATTTGAGCACCTCCCGCACGGCCAAACCATCACCCCCGCCGAGAATGAGCACCTCTGCTCGATTGCCGGTCAGAGCCAAGGCCGGATGGACGAGCGGTTCGTGGTAGCGCTCTTCATCATAACTGCTGAACTGCTGGTTGCCGTTGATATAGAGCCAGTAATCATTCCGCCAACGCGTCATCACCAGCCGCTGATAGGGCGTTTGTCTGACCAGGATAACGGTGTCTTTATACAGGGCCTGCTCACCAAACAGGATAATTGGTTCCGCCAACACAAACAGTCCGATAATCGCCGCTCCAACAACAGCCCACACGCCACTCAGCAGTCGGGGTGCGCTGAGTAAAGACCGAAAACGAAACAAAAAGAGCGAGGCAACACCAAAGTTCACTGCGCCAAGAGCCACCGGAGTATACGTCAGGCCCAAATACGGCAGGCCCACAAAGGCAAAGAAAAGCCCCCCAATGAGCGCACCGTAATAATCTTTCTCCATCACGGCAGAGATGTTGACCCGGAGTTCTTCATACCCGGCATTGACCCGCGTAATGAGAGGAATCTCCATCCCGATCAGCAGGCCAATGGCTATGCCGAGTGGGTAAATCACCACGCCAACGTTAGTGAGAAAAGGAGACAGGACGTAGGCTGAGGCCGCGGCGCTCGCACACAGGAGGGACAGGGAGAACTCAAGAACGGTAAAGGTGTCCAGCAGATTCGCGCTGCAATAACGACTCAGATGGCTGCCCAGTCCCATGGCAAACAGCATGAGCGACATCATCAACGTCCATTGCAGGACGGCATTCCCCAAAAAATAGGTCGCAAGCGTGCACAGCACAAACTCGGCGACTATGCCCGCGCACCCGGTGGCGAACAGGCAGAGTTTGAGCAGGCTAGAGACACCAAGTGATGAGAAAGGACGCACCAATATAGGAGAACATCTCGATGTAGGCCGCACCGAGATTGGGTTGTTCATGTTCGACCAGCTCAGCCGTTATGCGTGTTCCGGGCAGCAGTATTTTATCGGTGGCCAGACGAACGAGAGGCAGCATCACCAGGCCGGCGAAAGCCAGCGCCCCGAACATCGGCAGATTGGCCTGCCATGAAAAGAAATCCGCACTGACCGCATAGCGCAAGACGTTTCCCATGCTCAGCAGTGCGCCGGCAAAACTGACCCCAACGGCAACGTTACCCTTTTCAATCTCGGCGTGAATGCTGTAGGGCGTAATCCACTCATACACCAGACCCGTCAGAACAAGCGCGACCTGACCGAGCGCCCAAAAACCGATAGCAGTCCAGAGCGACCCGCCTTCGCCCGATATCGCGCCAAAGAGGATGAATCCGGTCGCGGCATACACGCCACCTACCGTAACGCCGGTCCCGATGTTGCGGTCCTGAATAATCTCTTTGCTGATGCGGAATTGAAAGAGAATCAAGCGATCACTGACCAGCGTTGAGACGTTCAGCAGAACAATGGCCAGCAATCCGTACAGAAACAGGTCAAGCAGATCATCAACCAGCCCGCCGGACTCGCCCACGATGGAGCCGCCGATGGCGAAGATGAGCCCCGAGTAATAGCCCACTAAAGCGAGGGCCAGAGCCGTATTTTTCTTCGCGATCAATTCCTCATGAACGTGGAAGTCGCGATGGATAAGATTGAAAATGGCCGTGCCGACCCAGAACAACACATAGGCGCAGGCGAGATAGATAATGGCCAGAGTGACAGTATCGAGCGTCATGACCTATCCATATGCTTATTTGCCAAACCCGAAGCCGCGCGACCGGACGGGCACACTACTCCGGCCCAGGCGATTATTGAACTTTTGCTGAAAGCGTTGTTGTTTGAGCGCATCTCTGGAGCGGCGGCGGGCGAAAAAGGACGATTTCTTCTGCTGCGTGACTGTGCCCCGCGTCCCATACTCTTTTCCCGTCCGGCCATAGTACGGCCGTTGCTGCGAGCGCGAGCGTTGATAGGAATCATAGTCATTCCGAAAGATGGAGCCGCGGCCAACCCCGAGCAGGTCGCGCATGAGCGCGTATTGGCCGTAAAACGCCCAGAACGACGTGCCGCTGCTATTGGTCTGCCACGAGCCGTAGCGCGAATTGCCAACGTAGTCATAGCCGGGCGGATGAGGGACATTGTTCTCGCCGCCAGGTGTTTTGGAGGCCAGCGTCATGCCCAGAAAATTCTCATTGGCACGATAAAAAGATTCCGGCACTTGCAACCAGTCGGTTGTCCAGGAGTTTTTTCCTTGGACAACTTGATACTGATGAAAATACGAAGAGAAAAATGTTCCCTCCTCGCGCATATCGTCAAGGGTAATGGCGTATTCCGGTACAGAGGCAAGCTGGGACTTCAGCCGGTCAAGCGGGCTGCCAGAGGAGCAAGCCGAGAGCAGAAAGGCGCAGCAAGCCGCGAGAAGCAGGCGACAGCTCCAAAGCGATAGGCTCCGTCGTTGAAAGGCTATTCTTGTAGTCCGTCTCATCACCTTGCTCTGCGCATCCACAATAGGATAACTGTGAAGTAACTTCCTCAGGCTGTCAAGCAAGACGGTCTAGCGTTCTGTTCCCTCGCCCCTGGAACGTATGATGCAAATACCGTGAAGTGTCGCAAGTCGAAAACGGGACCGGGGGTGCCGGAGCTAGCGGAACCCACCCCGCCGCTGACGCGGCACCCCTCCAAGGGGGGGATAGAAAAAATTCCCCTCTTGGGAGGGGTGGCCCGAAGGGCCGGGGTGGGTTGCCCCCTACCCGCGGCAACAGCACGTCGAGAGTATGTTCATGTACATCACACGTCTGGAAGGAGGGCAGGGGTGAGGGGACGATGCAGGGTGAGCTATGACCCGCCGCCATCAACCTGTCCAACGCGCCCCCCACGCCCCTGCTTGCATGCCGAGCCGCTCTCAGCGACAACAGACGGAATGCCTGGAACAAACACAAAGCTCACAACGGCAGTCGAAACCTATCTGACCGACCTGCAACAGATACGAGCCTCCGGTGGGGCAACCGGCGAGCGATCCTATTATGGGCCACTGGCGAATCTGCTGAACGCCGTCGGCAATGCCCTCAAACCTAAAGTGATCTGTGTCGGCGAACTCGCCGACCAGGGGGCAGGCCATCCCGACTTTGGATTGTATGCAGCCAAGCAATTACAAAAAAACCAGCCCAGAGAAGGCCAGGTTCCCGAACGGGGTGTCGTTGAGGTCAAGTCCGCCAGTGACGACGCCTGGCTGACCGCAGCGTCCGCCCAAGTCAGCCGTTATTGGGAGCGTTACCGTCTCGTTCTGGTCACCAATACGCGCGATTTCGTCTTGGTGGGCGAAGACACTGCCGGTCATCCGGCCACGCTCGAAACCTTCCGGCTGGCACCCACCGCCGAAGACTTTGCACGACGTTTAGAAACACCGCGCACCTTTGCCCGCGACATCGGCGCCGGGCTCGGAGAGTATCTTTGCCGTGCCCTGTCACACCGGGCCGCCCTGACCGAGCCGAAAGACCTGGCCTGGTTGCTGGCGTCCTACGCCCGCGACGGCCTCTCTCGGGTCGAGGCAGCAGGAGACGACGCCCCGTCACTTACCGCCGTACGCGCGGCCTTGGAGGAAGCACTCGGGGTACGCTTCGAGGGCGACAAGGGAACGCGATTCTTCCATTCAACCCTGGTGCAGACCTTATTCTACGGGGTATTCTCGGCCTGGGTATTGTGGGCACGACAAGTGCCGTCACCGAGGGGGACGTTTAACTGGCATGAAGCCGTCTGGCATCTGCGCGCCCCCGTGCTGGCCGCTTTATTCTCGCAGCTTGCGCAACCCGGCCGACTGCAACCGCTCGGTCTGGTCGAAGTCCTGGACTGGACATCTGCCGCGCTCAACCGCGTGGACCGCACGGCCTTCTTCGCTCGCTTCAACGAAGGCGAGGCCGTGCCCTATTTCTACGAACCCTTTCTCGAAGCCTTCGATCCCGAACTACGGAAACAACTCGGCGTCTGGTACACGCCCACCGAAGTGGTCCGCTACATGGTGGCGCGTGTGGATAAGGCGCTCAAGGACGACCTGCATATCCCGGGCGGGCTCGCTGCGGACAATGTCTACGTCCTGGACCCGTGTTGCGGGACCGGGGCATATCTGGCGGAAGTCTTGCGCCGTATCGCCGCCAATCTCACCGACAAAGGCATGGGCGCACTCGCCGGTGCGCGGGTCAAACAGGCGGCTATGAATCGGGTGTTCGGCTTCGAGATTATGCCCGCCCCGTTTGTGGTGGCGCATTTGCAAGTCGGCCTGACCATGCAGGACTTGGACGCGCCCTTGGCGGACGACGGGAATGAACGCGCC
Organism: Binatia bacterium; assembly: GCA_963664395.2. Classification (GTDB taxonomy): domain Bacteria; phylum Desulfobacterota; class Binatia; order Bin18; family Bin18; genus Bin18. Next base: position 4,461,035 of record OY761159.2, read on the forward strand.
GGCGTCTTCCTCACTAATGCCCTGACCGGTTGGGAACCCCACACCACCAAGCCGCTCCCCTTCCCCGAGTTAGAAGAAGAACGCGACCGAGCCGAGCGGGTCAAGCAGAATACACCGATTCTCGTGATTCTGGGCAACCCGCCCTACAACGGCTTTGCCGGCATGGCCGTAGACGAAGAGCGGGTACTGTCGGACGCCTACCGGGTGACCAAGCGGGTACGGAAACCTGAAGGCCAAGGCTTGAACGATCTGTATGTGCGCTTCTTCCGCATGGCCGAACGACGGATTGCCGAGAAGACCGGGCAAGGCGTGGTGTGTTTCATCTCCAACTATTCGTGGCTGGATGGGTTGTCGTTCACGGGGATGCGGGAGCGGTATCTGGAAGCATTTGACGCCATTCGGATTGATTGTCTCAATGGCGACAAGTACAAGACCGGTAAGACCACCCCGGACGGGATGCCCGACCCGAGCATTTTTTCCACGCCAAGCGACCCGGTGGGGATTCAGGTGGGGACGGCTATCACGACCTTGGTCCGCAAGGCGGATCATGTACCAGCCGAAACCATCGGCTTTCGGCATTTGTGGGGGCAGGCGAAGAGGGAAGAACTATTGGAGACGGCGGAGGCGGAACCGGCGACGCTCTATGACGGCATTGAACCGGTGTTGCCGCTCGGTCTGCCGTTCGTGCAAACAGCAGTGAGTGAGGGCTGGTTCGACTGGCCGGCGCTGCCCGAGCTGTTTCCGGTTTCGTTTCCCGGCGTGAAGACCAGCCGCGACGGGTTCCTTGTTGATGTCGATCTTGAGCGGCTCAATGCGCGGACCGGCGATTACTTTACTGCGGACTCGAGTCATGAGGAAATTGCACGGCGCTACCCGGGCGTGATGAAGACGACGGCTGGGTTCAATGCACGGTCCGTGCGAGACTCACTGCTCTCACGCGGCGGACCGACTGAGGCTGGCTTCATCCGTTTCGCCTACCGGCCGTTTGACAATCGGTGGTTGTATTGGGAAGCGGATATGGATCTGCTTGACCGTCCACGGCCGGATTATAGGTCACATGTGTTTGAGGAGAATGTGTGGCTGGTCTTACAGAATAAGGCGCGCCCCGACTTGTCGCCTCCGCTCATGATTTCAGACATCGGAGATCTCAATCAGATGAATAGCGGTGTGTACTGTGTCCCTGCATGGCTCAGAAACGACGACCTCGGAAATGCTGGTAACAGCGCAGGCCGTCCCAATCTATCAGGTGCCGCCCAACGTTATCTCGAACACCTCGACTTGGGCGTAGAGGACCTGTTCCACCACGTCCTGGCCGTACTCCACGACCCCGCCTACCACGAGGCCAACGCGGGAGCACTCCGCATGGAAGGGCCACGTATCCCATTGCCCGACTGGCCCGATAGTGACGCCTCCGAAGCGGCTGAAACCCTCGCCCGCTCTGCTGCACATGGGCGCAAACTGGCCGCCCTGCTTGACCCTGACACCCCCGTCCCTGGCGTGACAACTGGAACCCTACGCCCGGAGGTCGCCGCTATTGCCGTTCCCGCCACGGTGGACGGGCACAACATGACCGGGGACGACTTCGCGCTGACCGCCGGATGGGGGCATTACGGAACGGGCGATGCCGTGATGCCCGGCCAAGGGCGGGTGGTCGAACGCGCCTACACCCCGGACGAACGCGCCGCGCTGGGGGATGATACCGGCGTGATCGGTCAGACCACGTTCGATATTTACTTGAACGGCAACGCCTACTGGCGCAACGTCCCTACCAACGTCTGGCACTACAAGCTGGGCGGTTATCAGGTGCTCAAGAAATGGCTGTCGTATCGGGAACGGGGGGTGCTGGGACGGGCGCTGTTGCCGGAGGAGGTGGGGTATTTTGCGGAGGTGGCGCGGCGGATTGGGGCGATATTGGTAGTAACTGATACGCCAGCGGTGTGGGATTACGCCTCCAGCTAATCCGACCTACGGGGCTAGCGCGGTTTACGATAAATTGTAGCCATATCGCTCCGCCTTCGTCATGCCGGACTTGATCCGGCATCCAGGTGTCGCCCATGACCGAAAAACAGAATCCGACGTGGCGTAACTTGTATGCCGCTCTCGTCTGACTGGATTCCTGCTTTCGCAGGAATGACGGGAAGCGGACAGCCCCGTATGTCGGCTTAGCGAAGCGTAATTCCGCATTTCTTGCTGACGCTCCGTACCACCTACTGTAGGGACGCCCCTCAATGCAAAGTCTTCTTTGCTTTCTCGAACTCTGACTGTTGGTCCCGCTTCTCCCGCTTCCGTTGTTCCCGTTGCAGTTTCGCGGTCATTTGTTGGCATTCGTCAGAGTGGTACTTTTTCCCCCAGCGTTCCTTCATGAACCGATGGATGCGTTCATCGCAATCGGGCGCGGCGCAAACCCTGAAATCCCAGTGACGGCCCCGGGGGCTCTTTTGAATTTTTGGCATAGCACGATTATTTACCGGCATAGTGCGGCAGTCTGGTCATACCGAGATTCTTTGTACACCGACCAGTTCCAGCGGCTGTGGCGCGTCTTCGCCCTCGACCTCAAGCCAGAGGGTGATTGCCTCTTGCATCCGTTCGAGCAATTGGTCAATGGACGAGCCCTGAGTATGGCAGCCTGGAAGAGCGGGAACACTCCCCACGTAATAGCCGTCTTCATCCTTCTCGATAACGATGGTGTATTCAGCGCTCATTTGGTTCTCCCCTGGGTTGGTCAGTATGGCCCAGTCCAATCGTCCTCTCAAGCGGGCCTGGAAGCTGGCCCTGATCGAAAAACAGAATCCGACGTGGCGGGATTTGTCTGACGCTCTCGTCTGACTGGATTCCTGCTTTCGCAGGAATGACGGGAAGTGCCTTAACCGGCGAATGACTTGAGCAACAGTGAAACGACGCCTGCAACAATCGCGCTGGTCATCCACTTCACGACCAACAGTTCCCGTTCAAGGCGCGCAATATCGGCCTTGGTCGCCAGACTTTCTTCTGACATGGCCTGAGCGGCCGCCCGCGCCTTTTCTTCGGGTGCTCCCGCCGCTATCAGTGCATCATAGAGCTCGGTCACCATCATGCTCATGGCGCAACTATAGGACCGTTCCTGGTAATGGGCAAGCAGGCATTCTCCCTTGCGTGATACCGATCTTTTCGCTACGACGTGGGCAGTTTCATTCAAGGAGGGGATTCATGAAATACGGCTTACACTTGGCCGGCGGCGCTTCGGTGTGTGACCGCAAGGTACTCATGGATGTGGCCCGCATTGCCGAGGAGGAAGGCTGCGACTCGCTCCTCATTGGCGACCATATTGTCCTGCCCAAAACCATTGCCTCGCCGTGGCCGTATGAGGAGTATAACGACGGCAAGCCGAATTACGATATCTACACCAGCATGGAATGGCTGGACCCCTTCGATACCATCGCCTTTGTCGCGGGTATTACCGAAAAGATTCGGCTCGGCCTGAGTGTCTTGATTGTCCCCTATCGCCATCCTTTTGATGTGGCACGGCGGGTCGCAACCATCGATGTCTTGTCCGGCGGGCGCTTCATTCTCGGCACCGGAGTCGGCTGGCTGGAAGAGGAGTTCAATCTGCTGGGCATTCCCTTTCAGCGCCGCGGCAAACGCACGCGTGAATATATTGAAATGATGAAGGCGCTGTGGACCGAAGACAGCCCGCGCTATGATGGTGAGTTCATCAAGCTGGAAGAAGACGTCAACGTACTCCCGCGGCCCCTCCAAAAACCCCACCCGCCCATCTGGGTTGGAGGAGAATCGGTGTATGCCCTGAAACGGGTGGTCCGGTTTGGCGACGGCTGGCATATTGCCCTGCTGACCTTTAACCAGATTCGGCCCATGTTGGAGCAACTGAAGCGCCTCATGGATGAGGCCGGACGGAATTACGACGACCTCGAACTGACGGCCATGACCGACCCGACCCGGACCACGCCGGACGATATCAAAACCTACCGCGACCTGGGAGTGAAAGTTTTGTACACCGTTCCGCTCAGCCGCGACCCGGATAGTATCGCTCAGGAAGTCCGGTCGTTTGCCAAGCAAGTTCAGGACGTAGGGTAAATCGACGCAGAATACGGCAGCCCTCACTGGCCTGCCCGCACAATGAGGAGGAGAAGACCATGCTGACACGAGACGAAATGTCTAGCGCGTTCGCCCAATGGGGTGTTGCCTGGAACGAGCACGACCTCGACGGCGTTATCGATTTGTTTCACGACGAGATTTACTTCGAGAACTGGACCGGTGGCTGGGTCAGGGGCAAGGAGAATCTGCGTCAGGCCTGGACGCCCTGGTTTGCCAATCATGGCGGCTTCAAATTTACGGACGAAGAGACCTTCATCGACGAAGTTGAACAAAAAATGCTCTACCGCTGGCAGCTCGACTCCCCCTCGTTCGAGCAGGGCCAGGAGAACAAACACGAAGCCCGGCGTGGGCTCGATATCCTGCACTTCAAAGACGGCAAGATCATTCAAAAACTCACCTACTCCAAGACGACGCTTGAACTGGACGGGGAACGGGTACGCCTGACGCCGTAATGGCCTCATTAGGACAGTAAAAGGAGCGTGCAGTGTGGCGACATTTTCTCTGGACCAGGTGGAAATTTTCGGGACAGGCGTCCTTCAGGCCGAAGGCGTGGTCATTGATAAAGCTGGCTTAGTCTATGGCGCGGGTCGCAACGGCATTGTGTATCGTGTGACCCCGGACGGGACAGTCAGCGAAATGGCCCACCTGCCGGAGGGCTCCATGCCCAACGGCGTGACCATGGACCGCGAGGGCAATATCGTCTATTGCGACCTGGCCAAGCAGGCCGTGCTGCGAGTTTCCCAGAGCGGTCAGGTCTCGTTTATTGCCGACCAAGTGGGCGACGTGAAGCTCACCATGCCGAATTTCGCCAGCTACGACGCAGAGGGGAATTTATACGTCTCCAATTCTTCGAGCGCTCCAACGCTGGAAAAGGCGCTGGACGAGCTGGCCCAGCCGGCCCCGAATGGCGCGCTTGTCCGTATCCGACCGGACGGCCAAGGCGATGTCGTTGCCACCGGTATTTACCTTGCCAACGGGACGGCCATCGCGCCGAATGAAGACGCGGTCTACGTGCTGGAAAGCACCCGGGACGACTGCCTGCGCATTCAAATCAGGAAAGACGGGTCTTTTGGCTCACCCGAAATATACTCCAAGGACTTTCCCGCCCTGCCCGACGGGATGGCCTTTGACGTTGACGGCAATCTCTATGTCACGCTGCCGGCCAAGATCGGCGGCTCACATACGCTCCAGGGTATTGCCCATCAGGGCGTCAACATGGCTCCGGCCCATCAGATCATCAAGGTGGATACCAATGGTCAGTGGAGTCTGTTGATTGACGATCCTGAGGGACAAAAGCTGAATTTTCCGACCAATTGCGCGTTCGGCGGCCCGGATTTGCAGGGCCTCTATTTTGCCAATCTGGAGGGCGACCACTTCAGTCGAGTGCATACCAGCGTACGCGGGCATCCGCTCTATCATCAACGCTGAGACGGTGCCTGTGCGTTGGCTGTCACCCCTCACCCCAACCCTCTCCCCTTGAGGGGCGAGGGGGCTGGAAACGGGCCTTACAAGTCCATGGGCAGACCCAGGTGTTCCGCGTAGATAAAATGCCGGTGATCCATGAGGGCCGGCGTAGCCGCCGCGGCCACATCGGGATGATGGTTCTGGTAGAGCGGACGGAAGTCTTCGAGCATCGGACACTCGTCGGGCGGCAGGGGCTCAATCAGGTGAGAGAAGCCGGCCCAATAAATGTCCAGGGCTGACAGCGTCTTGCCAATAAAATAGCGACTGCCTTGGGCCTGTTGCTCTTCAAGCAGGCTGCTCAAGGCGTTCAGGATTTCGATCACTCGCGCAGGAGCCGCTTCCCCGGCCTCGGGCGAGTAGCCGTATTTTGCGCCAAAGGCTTGGAAAAAAGCCCGCTGCTCTTCCGGTAGGTCAGGCGCGGACAGACCCTGATGGACCATCATCAAGCGCCGACTCCAGCCAAATCCGTGCATGCCGCATAGTTCACTTGCGTAGCCGAACATTTTGATCCGGTCGGTTTGATTGGCCGGAATGAGCGCCGGCTCGGGTCGAATGCGTTCCGCCAGATAGAGCTGCTCGGCCCAGTTTGATTTCGGGAGTTCATCATTCCAGGCAATCGCCGGCGCGGAGGCCTGCGCCGTCCAGGCAATCAGGTCGGCGTGGTCGGAGCCGATCTCAAACAGTCCGCGCGTGTACGGAATCTTCTTCACGTCCAGAATGCCGCGAATCCCTTCCGCCCACGGGCCGGGGATGCCCTGGCCCAGGACAATCCGCATCCCTGACTGTTTTCTTGCTTCTGCAACACTGACATATTCGGCCATAGATTTTCTCCTTTTGCTTGTGCTGTTAATTGCCCCGGCCGAGCGGTGGAAGCTGATCCGGAGTCACCCATTCTTCGGAGATACCATTCATGAATTCCGGCGGTAAGGCTTCGACAGGGGTTCCCTCAAATTCCGCCGGTAGTTCCGTAGGACGACTGGTATAGACGTATATGACTCCATAGCCGGGCCGAACCGCAACAACGCCCGGCAGTTGTGACAAGGCATGCTCAGCCGTTGTATACTGCTTTTCGATTGTGCGGACTTGAGAGGTTTTATAGGCTTGCAGCGCTCGGCCTGAGACGGCTCGACCACGCGCGTCCGAGATGCCGCTCGGGATTTCAACCCGCCGCAGCGCCGCAAGGTCGCCTTGCGGTCGCGGAGCGCACGCGCCCAGGAATCCAAACGCAATCAGCCAACCATATCGACGGAGGAATCTTCTCGGAGCTATCGGTTCTGAGTCAGGCATACGTCCCTCCGCGTTCAGATGCTGCAACCCGGATCGGGGTCAATCGGACCGAGTCTTTTGACGACCTGTAGCCCCTCCTTGCTGCCGCGGGCAACCACGATAGGCATGGTCGCATGCTGGCTCTGCGGGTCTATGCTGACCTGACCGGTCGGCGACTCGAAGCTCAGCCCACGCAGTCCGGTCATGGCCGCTTCGGCACTCACCTCTCCGCTTTTTTCCCAGGCCGCCTTGAGCGCTTTAATGGCGTTATAGTGCGTCAGGGCATGGTAGCCGATGGGTGTATCTCTGCCGTGCTGAGAACGAACCCGCGCGACAAAATCGGGCACGCCGTCTTCAGGGTCACTCGCGACAAACGGACTCGTGGTCACAATCCGTTTCAGCTCTTCAGGCGTGAGCCCGTCAACGAGGGTGTCGTTGAACCCAATCCAGCCCACGGTGATTTTATCAAGCAAGCCAAGCTCGCTGGCTTGATGCAGGAATTCTTGACCGTGCTTCCGCATCACACAAAACAACACCGAGGCCGTATTCGTTTCTTGAATCCAGCGGATGATGGGTCGGAATTGCCGCTCATCCGTTGCGATCAGGGCTTGGCCATGGACGTGCTGGCCGTGTTGATACATCGGGAAGCGCAGTTGGCGGAACATCGCATTTTGCCAGCTGGGATACGAACCCAACATGAAATAATCTTTAATCTGCTCGTCTTCGTCCAGATACCGGACTAAGGCATGGCCGTCCTGACTCGTAGTCGGGCCGACGGAAAACAGGACAGGCGAACAAAAGCCGCCTGCGTGATTGCTTGCATTCACGAGGGGGATGTTGCGATCGGCTAAAAAGCGGGCCGCATATTTCCGACCAGCCGAGGCCCAGGGGCCAACCAGGGCAATCGCCCCCCACTCGTCAATTAACTCTCGACAGCGCTCGGGCAGGACTGCGGGAGTTGTTTCCGAATCGCGGTACTCGACCGCTATCTTCCTGCCGAGGATACCGCCGGTTCCATTGATCTCAGCGACTGCGGTGTCAATGCCAAGGCGCATTTGCCGGGCATACGCATCCACATCTCCGCTGAGGGGGATTAAGGCTCCAATATGGACGGTCTGATCCATGGCAAAGACCCGCGCTAAGGATGTGGGGCGGCTGACAAACGCTGCCGCACCTGAAGCGGCAATCCATTTCAGCGCGTCACGTCTCTTTATTCGGGTGTTCCTCTTCTGCACCTGCCCTCCTTAGTCTCTTTCCGCTTGTACCCGAATCGGCGCGAGGTCCTCAGGCGTGAGCCCCATATCGGTTAAGTCTTGAGGTAAACGCCGATCTACTATCAGGCTTGCCGCCGCACGGCCCATCGCAGACGATGTCTGGATGCCGTAGCCGCCCTGCCCGGCTAACCAGAACAATCCGGCGCGTTCGCTATCCATACCGACTACTGGCGTTTTATCTCCGACAAAGCTGCGCAATCCAGCCCATTTGCGGTGAATATGGGTAATGGACAAAGTCGTTGCCTTTTGAATGCGATCAATGGCAACCGCCACGTCGTAGTCGTCCGGGAAAACATCGCATGGGTCCATCGGCGTCTCATCCGCGGGAGAGGCAAGAATTCCCCCGGACTCAGGCTTAAAGTAGAATTCTTCATCGCTATCTATGACAACCGGCCAGGCCGCAAGCTCTTGCGGCACTATCCCAGGCGGGCCATCGCAGGTAAAAGCCGTGCGGCGTTTCGGAACTAAGCCGACCGGTCGTGCCCCGGCCAGCGTGCCGATGACATCACACCAGGCGCCAGCCGCATTCACGACTACCGCAGCAGCGTATTGCTGGTCAGGCGTATGGACCTCCCAGCTCGCGTCCGACTGTTGAAACCGGACTACTTCGGCATCCGTGACCACCGTTCCACCCCTGTTTCTTAATCCACGTAAGAACCCCTGATGAATGGCATGCACATCAAGGTCCAAGGCGTGGGGTTCTAACACGGCGTAGGCAATATATTCGGTTCGTAAGGCAGAACAAAGAGAGTGGGCCTCTGCCGGGTCAAGGGCGCGGATAGTGGGGACAAGCCGCTGCGCCTCACCAAGCGTTGCCTCCAGCGCAGCTTTTTGATCTTCGCGCGCAATCCACAGCATTTGACGAGGGGCGGTCAGTGGGTAGTCAGTAAAACCCTCGGGTGGATACTCTAAAAAGGGGCGAGTCGCCAGGGTGAGGCGGCGAATAATGGAGTTGCCGTAATTCTCGGTTAATACGGCCGCTGACCGTCCGGTTGAATGGTGACCAGGCACGGCTTCGCGCTCAAGGACAATAACCCGACCATGCGCGGCCAGTTCATAGGCAACGGATGTCCCGGCTATGCCGGCCCCAATAACGAGAAAATCGCACGTTTCCATTTGACGACTCCCTTCGGATGGCCTGGGTCTACCCTACCATTCCTGGCCGCTCATCTAGGTGGTTGTCTCATTCAGTCCTGCCTCTTGTCAATTGTCTTGCCCCGGACATGGCGCAAGACAGGCTGGTGTGGTATGCCTCCGGCAATCCACAAGAGAATCTCGCATGATGAGGAGGAATCCATGGAGTTTAGCGTAACGGTAGCAACCAATATCGGTGACTGGCAACTCATTAAATTCGCCGAAGACTTAGGCTACGACCGGGCCTGGGTGCCCGATTCCCAGATGATCTGGTCCGACTGCTACGCCACCATGGCTGTAGCAGCTCAGAATACGTCACGGATCAAACTCGGAACCGGAGTCGCGATTCCCGGTACGCGGATCGCACCGGTCACAGCTCATTCAATCGCTTCGGTTAATCGAATTGCTCCAGGACGTGTCTTTCTTGGCATCGGGACAGGCCATACCGCCATGCGTGTCATGGGTATGAATCCCATGAAAATCCGCGACTTCCGCGAGTACCTGCGCGTCCTCCGGACTCTCCTGCAAGGCGAAGAGGTTGAGTACACTTTGAATGACACAACGCGGACCATCCAGTTTTTGCACCAGGACCTGAAGTTCATCGACCTGGAGCATCCTATTCCCATTATTGTGGCGGCCAATGGACCGCTGGCCCTGAAAGCCGCAGGGGAATTTGGGGATGGGCTGATCTCGGTGCTGAACGAGCAGGAGGCCGTCCTCAATCTGAATATGGACTATGTGGGTCAGGGGGCCGCCAGAGTTGGCCGGGACCTGAGCGACTATCATACGGTCTCGCTCACCTCGGTCGTTGTGCTGGAGCCGGGTGAGGATCTGACCTCGGAGCGCGTCATAGACGAATGCGGCTCATGGGTGTCGGCGGTCCTGCACTTTGCCTATGAAATCTATGAATTCACCGGCAGAGAAGAGATGATTCCTCCGTCCATCCACGATATCTGGGACGAATACTGCGCCTATGTGAAAAAAATGGAGACCCCGGCGGAGAAACGCTATCTACAGATTCACAATGGCCACTGTACATTTTTAATGCCCGAGGAGCGGCGCTTTATCACGCCCAAAGCCATTGAGGGTTCGTGCATCGTGGGTACGCCGGACGAGATCATTGACAAGCTGCGAGCCGCAGAGAAAAACGGTCTCAAAGAAGTCAGCCTGCTCCCCCCGATGGCCAGCGCCCGCAAAGTGCTCACCGATTTTGCGGACAAGGTCATGGCGCGGTATTAAGGAAGAGCGTACCCGCAGGGCCCAAACCCACCCCGGCCCTGCGGGCCACCCCTCCCAAGAGGGGACAAAAGGCAGCTATTCCGGCGAGAGGGCTACGTTACGATCTCGACCGGGTCACCAACCGCGACCTGCCCAGGGGTTTTCACGGTGGCATAGACCCCAAAATTCTGGTTGGCCTCCCGCACCAGGGCGCGCATGATCTTGGGGTCTTTTGGCAGATTTGCACAGCCGAGGGTTGTCATCACGCAGCGCAGACAGTTCATCGTCACGTCGAGGGTCATATTCCCGATGTGGAGCTGTTTGCCCGGCCACGCGGTCTCAACAAAACCGGTCGCCTCTTCGGTCTCAATCAAAAAATTCGGGCGAAAGCGCCGGGCGTCAATCTGGGAAGTCGGACTCAGGGCTTGCAACTGCTGCAACGACGCCTCGGTCACCAGCAGCAGCGGGAAGGCGTCAAAATAGGTGCCCGGTGGCGAGGCGTATTGCAGTATCTCTTTTGGAAAGCCGGATAAATCCGGCAGCGGCTCGTCCGGCTCCAAACCCAGGACGGCTCGCAACTCTTCGGCCGGATTGCTATGCGTCGGCTTGCCGCGTCGATAGTGATCGAGATTTTCGGCGGGCTGAATCGGCCAGATGGAAACCTGATGAGCCAGGGCTTGACTCAGCCGGGCTGCGGCATCCGGGTCGTTGGACAAAAAGGTCGTGCCATCCGGAACGGTAATTTCAGCCGGGCCGATCTGCTCTTTCGTCGGGCTGTCCGGATAGCGCGCCTGACAGTGCATCAAAGCTGGAATTTTTTTGGCGCTGCTAATGCCCCCTCGGACCTCGTCCCGCACCGCCCAGCCCCGATCGCCCAGCACGCCCTGGGGGTTCACCTCGGCGTGCTCCAGCAGTTCGCCCAGCATGCTCTTGAACGGATAACGCCAGATCTGTTTGATTGTCCCGACTCGCATCGTATCCTCCGTGAACTGTGATGGCATTCTATGTGAGCACCCTATTTGCCTGAAAACTCGGGTGTCCGCTTTTCTACAAAATGGGCCACCCCTTCCTTAAAGTCCTCACTGCTGAAACTCGCGCTCATCTCGGTCAGCCCGGCCTGTAGCGAGGTCGCAAAATCAACGTCCTGAGCGCGAAAGAGCTGAGATTTCATGACCCGCATGGAACGGGGCGAAACCATAGTTGCCAGTTCGAGCGCATACGCCCGGACTTCCGACATAAAAGAGTCCGCCGGATAGAGGCGATTCACCAGGCCCATCCGGAGGGCTTCCTGGGCAGTTATTTTTCGGGCCGAGAGCATCAGGTCCAGAGCATTCGGCAGGCCGACAACCCGCGGCAGAATCCAGTCAATCCCGTGTTCGGCAATGAGCCCGCGCCGCGAAAAGGCCGTGGTGAAGACCGCCGTGTCTGACGCAAAGCGCAGGTCGGCGTACAGGGACAGGATCAGCCCCAGGCCGGCGACCGGACCGTTAATGGCGGCGATGATGGGCTTCGGGACGGTGGGGAAATACGCATAGCGATAGGAAAATGCCTGGGGCAGATCGAGCCCGCCGGGGATCGGTCCGGGAAAGGCCGCCGGGCTTTCGGGCGCCGCTGCGGCTGCGGATCGCTCTCGGGCCGCGTTCAGCAAGGCCATATCCGCTCCGGCACAAAATCCGCGTCCGGCGCCGGTAAGAATAATCACCCGGATGGCTGCATCGGCGGTCGCCTCGGTCAGGGCGTGGCGGACTTCCTGCTCCAGCACGCTTGTCCAGGCGTTGAGCTTCTCCGGCCGATTCAGGGTAATTGTCGCAATACCATCCTGGGCGGCATATAAAATTTGTTCGTAACTCATGCGTGTTTCTCCGTTGTCATATGGCCGGCAGACTCCGCTGCCAGACGTTCAGTCCCGGTTTCTCCGCCAAAGCGGGGTAAGGCGTCTCCGATGGCGACCCAGTCCGCGCGATCGGAAAAATAGTAATGGGCCTGCGGTTGGCGGTCGATGGCAGCGTGCAGATTCGCCAGGACAATATCCATGACCTCCGGGTGTCGGCTCGACTGACAGAACAGCGAGCTGCCACAGGTATTGCAGAACGAGCGCCGGCCATGCTCCGAAGAGACGAAAACGGCAAGCCGGTCCTGGCCCGCAGTCAGGCTGAATTTCGGCGTGGACACCCCTATCCAGGTCACATAGCCGGCTCCGTGCGCGCGCCGACACATCGAGCAGTGACAGTGACCACAGAAGAGCGTCGGTAAGCCAAACTCAAACTGGACAGCGCCACAAAAACAGCTTCCGCAAACCAGCTCTGTTTTTTCCCCAACTTCGGCCATGATTTCCTCCTCTTTCGAGACAGCGCAGAGTGGCTTGAGCGCTCCCCCGGACATCCGCCGCCGGCTGCTACCGATAGTGGACGTTGCGACGTTGATCAGTCAGGCATTCCTGATTGACGTACAGACCACCGTGCAGACGACACGCCTGTTCGTCCCGAACGGCCGGATTCATATCGGGCATATAGCATTGCTCATTGTAGAGGACGCCGCCGCGGGCCTGGCAGCGGCCAGCCTTCTTCCCTTCGGCTTGGGCCATTTGGTGATCAATGTCCTTATTGAACTCGGCGATTTTCTGATTCCACTTGCGCTCGGCATAGCTGCACGAGGCGGCACCTACGGCAACGAAGGCCAGCAGGCTGTACAGACACAAGACGCGGAGGACCGGTCTTCCGACGGACCCCGTGTGCCGTTCATCAGGCGGGAATGGCACACGGGTTGGACTGCACCACTTCAGCCATTTCATACAGTAAATCGCGCGACTCTTCCCAACCGATGCAGGCATCGGTAATTGACACACCATAGGCGAGTTCGGAGTCCTTTTTCCAGGACTGTTGTCCCGGTTTCAGATTGCTCTCCAAAAGGATACCCATGACATCGTACTCCTGCTCTTGACGCAGGCCTAACACGTCACGACAGATCGCGGCCTGACGGGTATAGTCCTTGTTGGAATTGCCATGGGAGCAGTCCACCATAATGGGGCGGGCTATCCCTTCTTTGGCAACCATTTCTGTCACCTGCGCGATATCCTCTTGGCTGTAATTGGGCCGTCCCCCCCCCACCCCGTAAAATAATATGACGGTCGGGATTCCCCAAGGTCTTGATGACCGAAGTCACGCCGTCTGCATTGATGCCCAAGAAGCTATGGACATGCCCGGCCGAAATCATGGCGTTGATCGCCCCGGAAACTTCCCCACCTGTCGTGTTTTTGAAACCAACCGGCATAGAGAGACCACTTGCCATCTCTCTATGCGTTTGGCTCTCCGTTGTCCGCGCCCCTACAGCCGCCCAACTGACTAGATCGGCGACGTACTGCGGTGTGACCGGATCTAACAGTTCACTCGCGCAGGGCACACCCATATGGTTAATGTGCAGTAAAATCTCACGGGCCAGTTCCAGACCAGTCGGAATATCACACGACCCGTCGAGATGCGGGTCGTTGATCAGGCCCTTCCAGCCAATAGTTGTCCGCGGCTTTTCAAAATAGGTCCGCATCACAATAACGAGATGATCACGGGTTGCGTCAATAATCGGTTTGAGCCGCTCGGCGTATTCGTAGGCGACTTGGGAATCATGGATGGAGCATGGACCGATGACAACGAGCAGACGGTGTCGGTCTCGACCGTGTAATATATTACAGATAGCCTGTCGCGTTTGCATGACAACGCCAGCCGCGCCCTCGGTCAGCGGGAGTTTGACTTTGATAGCCCGGGGAGACACCAAGGGTGTCATCTCAATGAGATGGGAATTTTCAATTTTCTCAGGCATGTGGTTTTCCAATGGAAGAGCAGGCGTGTCGCCGGCCTTTCGGTGTAGTGGTCTACAAACTTCGGTCACCCGGGAGGCGAGCCAAGCCCGTAACATACCACCTCTTTTCTCCGAATGCGAACCCGGTTCTTAGCCCACACGGATGGGAGTCGTCGCCTCCAGGTACTCGGGCACCTCCTGCCATCGACACGACCGAGCCCAGACGACGTGAGAGTCCGGGAAGCTCAAGGCAAGGAGCTCGGTAAAATATTTTCCGGCACGCTTCGCGCTCGCCTTTGAGGGCCTGGGGTTAATCAGCTCAGCGGCGACAAAGAGTTCCTCGACCATTACAGGATCAAGCTGTACAGCAAGCCGCACCCGCCCCGGTGGGTCCGCGGCTGAGCACAGACAGATTTCAAAACTTCCTTTGAACGAGCGCCGGGCAGAGTCTGGATCAAGCCAGAATGGCATGGCAAGAACAAGATCAGGCTCTTCCAGATATAAAGCCGACAGAACAACTCCTTCGTGCGTAAACATCTTCACGCGCCAGGAGACTTCGGCAAGGGCTATACCAAACGGTTGGATACGGCGATTAAACTCTCGTTGTGGGACTTCGACCTCCAGCACCACCCCCATGGATTCCTCCTCCACATACCGCAATTCCACCACACCACAGATCCATTCCACACTTCCACAACCACATGCTAACACCACCAGAGGTATTTCTCGTCCCTAGTAGAGGATAACACTATGAAAGTAAAGTAGTATTGGTTCGTGTACAGCTTCCCGCCCAGACTAACAGTGAGAATGCCAAGGGCAAGAGAGCAGCTATGACAATTATATATACTTATCTTTTCGGTTCATGGTACAAAAACTCAAGACCGTGAGACGAGGTGAAGTGCTGCAAATGTCCGATCCAACCCTATCAACTCTAGCTTCCCTTCTCCGACCAGTCGCTCGGGCTACCTTCAAGTATGCAGCTAGATATGCATCACGCTTGTATGCAGAGCGGAAGGCCGGACGGGAGTCCACCAACTCGCCCCTGATGGAGAGCAGTCTGGACCAGACCTTGGACAGATTAAGGGGAGGAAAAGTTGAGGATTCCTGGTGGCGAAAAATCCTGGTTCAGCTTGGTCACCAATATATCGCCCCGGATTTTTTGACCAATTCAGTGTTACAGGAATGGCTTGCTGACACGCATGTCACTAGCGACCTGAAAGTTCTGGCAAAAGCGGCCATCATGAGCGGCTCCGGCATTGATCCGGAAATCCGTGGACGCTTAGCCCACAGCTATTCAGACCGAACGGGTGAAGTCAGCGATCTTGCAGACGGACCAATAGAAGTTACAGTTGCTATTCTTGTGGCCGGGTACATCGCTTCGATTCCCTCCGATCAACGCCCGGCAACCGGTATGCTCCAGGAAATGTTCGGTCACTTCAATGAACGCTTTGATCGTTTAGAGGAAACCCGTCTACCAGCTCTAAGCGATCCAATCATTCAGCAAGCCCACACCCATAAGGCAAAGGAAGAATTATCCCGGATTCTTATGATCCGAATGTTTGATCCGCGTCGAACACTACGGAGTATCCAAGAATTGCATCAGCGTGTGGGCGATAAAGGCGATCTTCGTGCGGCATCCATTCCTACCAAAAACACAATCCTCTACTGGACTGCAATATTATGCGCCAGCGACGCCGAAACACGCGATTCTGCACGACAGCTCCACGATGAGCTACGGAAGGCTGATCCTGACAGAGATCTCTCTATTCTGGATGCCCGGCTCGCGGAGGCTGATGGCAACCCAGATGAAGCGCTTCGTCTTCTGAGAGATCGTGACGACTCCGATTCCAGAACCATGTTGTTCGGCGTGCTGATTCGTTCTCAAGATGAGCACGCCGCCCTGGCTTGGTACGCCAAGCAAGCTGTGACTGATGATAACGAATTTTTCACAACTGTCGGCTGGTGGAATTGGACTCTTTGCATGGCCAAAGTCGGGCGCTGGCACGAAGCCGCACAGCGCCTCCTGAGCTTCGAGCCCCATTGGCAAGAGATGCCCATGCTCACATTTGTCGAAGGGGTCATCAACGCGGCTATGCTGTTGCCGGACGAGTATCGGGAGAGGGCGCTTGAGACCGTACCCATTTATCCCGGCGTCACCCCGACCTTGGGAGAGGAAGCTGAGAAACATTATGCTCGCGCTGCTATCTGCCTAGAATTCGCCGAACAGAGTACGAAGGATATCGCTGGCCCCGATTTGGCAGGACTTATTTCCGATTGGCGTCTTTGGCTTCGGCTGATGAATCCGAACCCCACGAACGCGGACATTGCCCACGATGAGGTACGTCAGGGCATGGAAGAAGGTGCGCGAGCGGTCAAGCTCATTCCTTTCGCATATGCCTTCAATATAATGTTCAAGGTTGAGCCACTAAAACACTATCTAGAATACAGAGAGCGGCTTGGCGGGCTCGACGATCATGAGCTTCTGGCAGACTGTCTGGTTGCTGAACAATCCATGAAGCCCCATGATCTCGTGTCCTATCTGGAGCAACATAAGACGCGATTGAGTGAAGTTATGTCTCTCGCCTTTGTGACAACAATGTACGTCGATGCTCTGGTGAAGGATGGTCAGACTGAAAGGGCGCGTGCACTCGTAACGGCATATGCAACTGACCTTGGCGAAGTACATTCCAATCGTTTGACTGTGATGATCGATGCCCATGAAGGAGACGATCCTCGTAAACAGCTTGAACTTCTTTATCACGGGACAGAAGCGCTCATCGACTTAAAGAACCTAGTGGCCCATTTGAAGACTACAAACGACCACGCAGCGCTTCAGCCCTTGCTCTGCGACTTGTTCAACCGTGAGCGGACGGTTGAGAGTGCGCAAGACTTCGTCAAATGTCTCGGTGCACCTCCCTTCTTCGATTACGACGCAATCATCAATTTTTCGGAAGAGAATTCCGATGTTCTTGAGCAGAGCGATGAACTGAAGGAGATGCAAGCGTGGGCGCTGTTTCAGGCTGGTCGGCTTCAGGAATCAAAAGAGATTAACGACAAGCTCCTGAGCCAAATGGGAAGCCCTGACGCTCTTCATCTCGACATCAATATCGCTATTGCTTCCGGTGATTGGGAACATATAGCCGCGATCATTGAGCGTGAGTGGCCTCGGCGGGAGTCGCTTACTCCTGAAATACTTATGACTTTGGCTCAGCTCGCCGGCCGACAGGGTCTGACTCCTGACCGCGCGCTACAATTTGCCAAATTGGCCGCACAAAAGGCACCAAACGACCCTCGAATCCTGATGGCTGCCCATTGGCTGCACTTTCACCTTGGACGCGATGGTGAGGCCGACCCAGACTGGCTCAAGCGCGCTTCCGAACTTTCTTCCCCGGACCAAGGGCCTTTGTGGTCTATGAATCTACGAGACGTTATCACCGAATGGATGCCGAAGCGCCGAGATCACTTAGAGGAAGTTGAGCGGAAGTGGCTCAGTGGCGAGATACCCATGGGCTTGGCGGCAGGCGAAATGAATATATCGTTCGCGCATCTCCTGCTTCACATCCCCGACCAGAATGCCGCCGAATTGGACGGTCGCCGCCGAAGGATATTGCCGATTGTCACCGGCGGCCGGAATCCAGTCGAATTGCAGCAGGACTGGACAATCGGGTTAGACGTGACCTCGATCATGATCCTTTCCTATCTCGGCCTACTGGAAACGGCCGTCGAGGCGTTTCATCACGTCAAACTTTCTCCCGACATCATGGAGTTTTTGCTCCACGAAAGAGACAAGGTTCGCTTTCATCAGCCTTCCCGTATTGCAGCAGCCCAGCGGGTTCGGGACCTCCAAAATCAGGGACGACTTCGAGTTGCTGACAACTTGGCCGAGCCCCCAAAGGGCATCACCAGCGAAGTAGGCATCGAACTGGCCACGCTCTTGCATAGGGCAAGACAGGACAACGGTCGGGTCATTTGTGTTCTACCGATCCATAGAGTCGGGTCACTGATGGAAGAACAAGCAGACACGAGCGAGTATGACAATTTGATCCATTCAACAATAGATCTCTGCATGCTGCTGCACGCTGAGGGGAGAATCGCCGCGGCCGATTATCAGCGTGCAAGTCTATTTTTAGACAGTCAGGGTCAAACAGAGCACACGAGGCCCTCTCCTTCGATCCTCAACAGTCCCATTTACGTGGATTCCCTTGCCCTATCCTACCTGCAGAACGCCAGAGTATTGCAGCCAATGGCCGTCGCTGGTCTGGATATCCGAATCCATCCGTATGTCCTAGAAGAAATGAATGCACTCATCGGAGCAGGTGATATAGGCGTTGATCTTGTGACAAAGATAGAACGGATTCGAGATATCTTACGAAATGCGGTAGATTCGGGAGCGGCCTCTTTCCTACCTCGCACGACTGACCAGGACGAGCAGCTTCAGGAACGCGAAATCCGATTGCAGGTGACAGTCTCTTTGTTGGCGGGCAACGCTGCCTACGACGCGCTTTGTATTGATGATCGCTTTATCAACAGGCACCCGATCTTGGCCGAACCTCCAGCACGATCCGTTCCTCTTGTTTGTGTGTTGGACGTTTTGCGCTCCCTCGTTTCTCGGGGACGTATCAGTGTTGGCGACCATTGGACAGCGCGTAACAAGCTTCGACAGAGCGGTTTTGTCTTCATCCCGCTTGAGTCCGACGAATTGATACATTGGCTGACATCGGCGAAGGTGGACGATGGTCAATTGAAAGAAAGCGTAGAACTGAAGACTCTTCGTCAGACCATGGCCCGTATATATTCCCTCAGCGTCCTGACTCCAGAGGAAACGCTAGCCCTGTCTATCAACCTGCACCGTGTGTGCAAAGCCAGTATCGACCGCGTGTGGGAAGACGAATCTTTGACTATCCAACAGGTAACAATGCAATCTGACTGGGTATGGCGTCATCTGATGAACGTAGATATTGGGAGTCACCAGCATATCGCACGGGATCGTTATACGGATCGGATGCGAGACCTGCTATCTCTGCGTTTAGGAAACCTACTTTTACCCACGACTATCAGATCGCAAGATCGCCGTGCTCATTATACGCGTTGGCTCGAACGCTTCATCCTCGATCCTCTACGTCCCGCCAATGCGGACTTAATCGAGAAGACACTGAAGGAGGTCTGCGATGGGATTTCAGCCCTTGAAAACGATCAAGAGATGTACGGAAGTCTTTTTTTGGAGCAGTTGCCGAAGGCTGCTCGTAGGCTGGTCATCGCCCAAAATGTGGAGTTTGCGCACCGATGCGGTTTTGAAACAAACCTAGTCTTCTCGATAGGACCGGATATCAAATTGGTCAATAGCAAACTGTTTGCGGCCGCGAGGGAAGTCTTCGCCACAAAGCAGGAGAGCGTCGTTCAAGATGTTGCCGGAAAGGATCTGTTGGTCGATCTCCAGGGCGATGACCAGCATGTAGTTGTGAAATGGACTGACGACGAGGGAGTGACCCAGCAGGCCCAGGTACCAGACTGGGCTCTCCTCTCACCAAACCAGGAAGTGCGGCGTGATGCGCTTGGGACGATCATCGACCGCCTTGGACCGACCGCGACAGATTTTCGCGAGCTTCTCAACACCATTGACTCGCGCGAGCCCATCGACCAGGAGCTTGCCGCGATATTCGAGGAGTCTACAAACGGTGTAACGGCTGTTTACACTAGGCTGAGCCAGAAAATGGCCCAAAGGCTGCCTCTTGATGTCTCAGATCTTATCCCGCAATCCGTTTCCTATTTTAAACGATTTGTTGGTCCGAGCCCCGGCGCACGAGAACCTGAGCCTTATTTTCACGACGTGCTCGTGCCCTACCGGAAAGCACTCTTGACCCGCGATGTTCGAGCTGGGTTCGATATCTGTTGCCTCGGTGCACTGCGCGACGACCTGACTCCTGGACGATGGGTAACCGATCTTGACAATGATGCTGTGTGGGGCGCGCTTTCTTCATGTCATGCGACAAGTAACCCATTCTCGTTGCTCGGTGCACTCGACGTCGCACTGTATCGCCGGGAAGACGAACGTTTTCGCGAGTTCGCTGTAGAGGCCGTTGTCATGCTGTTAGACGAAGGAGTAGGGCGACAGGAGAGCCTTGATGTCTACAGCCTGCTTCAGATGCTCTCCGAATTCGTGCTCAATCGGCTCAATCTTTTGGAAAGTGGAGCTACGTATCCCGGCTACTGGAAGCGGATGGGCGCATGGATGCAAGCAGGCATGATTGCCCGAGCTATGACGGAATCATCCTATTCGGTCAAGATCGGCGATTTTCAGCAGTGGCTCTACAGCAACATGGCCGCGGCCGGCGTGTATGCGGACTTCGTGCAGGCCAGACAGGAACCTATGCTTTTGGCGGGCCGCATCCTATTGCGGAATGAAATCCTCGGGCGGCTCCATGTCCTCAAATCACGCCATGAACGCGAAGGGCGCTACGTACCGAAGTCGCAAGACATTGACCAGATGCTTACACGGATCGATGAGCGTGGACAACCGTTTGTCTCAGGACTCCCTGGCCCGCTTGAAGGCCATATACGACCGACCGCCCCCGTTCCACAAGAAGTCACAGAGAAAATTGGAGACACATGGATAGACGGCGCTGAGCCGTCCGCTTTGCATCAACTTGTAACAATTTCTCAGTTTTTTGCTCTAGGCAAACCGGAACTGGACCGCGCACGGGAAGCCGTAAAGACGATAGGGGAGACAAACGCCTCGACCGAGCCGCCTGAGAATCTGAGGCTTCTGGGATCAGCCAGTATCATCGCGGCGGCAAACCGCAACACGCCTTTGGCGGATGAAATCCTGGATGCGCTTGTCAGGATCGTTCCAAGATTGTCTACAGAAGAAGAAATTTCGATGATCCCGCAAATCATGCTGCAAACCGCAGCCTCGCATGAGGTGCACGATGCGTGGTTCAAGTGGCTTGAGGAAGGATTGGCTCGTATTGCGACCGATTTGCCTCTGCCCCCGAATAAATCTCTGCAAGCATTCCTCGGCCCTCTCTGTGAGATAGAAAGAGTCTTGCCAATAGACTCCTGGTTTCATGTTCGTGCCAGAACTATTGCCCTGGTTGATGCTGCATGATTCACCACACGAAACAGGCGGTTCTCAAGGTGCCCACGGGCCTGCCTTTAGTCAGTCCTTCCGGGGTAAAGATGGGAGATGAGATCCTCGGCGATCAAGTCGCCGACAAGCATCGCCTCATCACTATCCCCAGGCGGAAGACCAGTGATCTTAGCATGAGAGGGGTCGGCTTCATATTCGGCCGTGGGGGCCAAGGGCGCTTCAATAATACCAAGTTCTTCGACGGTTTCTGAGACGTGTCGCTTCGTCTCCCCCACATTGAGTTTTGCAAACCGCCCGTTCTTTGCCAGTTTGAGTCTGCTCAGCCGTCGGACTTCACTGAGCTGGCGAGCCTCGTCATCATATCCGAATGCTTCCAACCAGTTTACGGAGAGTCCGTTTTCATCTGGTCTCAGAAGAAACGCGCTTCCATCGACGGCTTCATCCTCAACAAGTGACGGCTTCACGTATCGAACGATATGGTAGTCGTCGGGGAGATTATCTCCAGTCATATGTACAGGACGCTATTCAGATCGAACGCCTCAATCTGCCTCTTTAGGCCATCCAGTGTATCGCGTCCGCTTACTCTCGAAACAGGAGACTGAGGCTCTCGGCGTGTGAAAATGACATACTGGATTGACTGGTTGTTTATGAACTGAAGTCCGATGTGAGCCTCATTCTCACCTTTCCAAACTACGCGAAGATTGCCGTTTTCCATAAGGACAAGGCGGCCGCGTCTTATCCACGGATTTTTTTTGAGGAACTCAAAAAAGGCATCTCTGGACGCGCGGGTGAGCGAATATCCATCAAGCTCTGCCTGCTCTTTCAGGACTTCGATGCGACTCGCATAGGCGGAGTCTGTATCACGGATGTGTTGCGCTTTGGACTTGATCTCATGGTCATATGCTTCGGCGGGATCGAGCAGTAGAATCGATACCCCTTCCGGCTCGGAAGATTCTACCCCCTCGTCAGCTTGGAATATAAAGGCGGCTTCGTCTATCTGTCCTGCTGCTGGGGCAAGGTCAAACGGTACCGGGAATCTTTCAGGCTGCGGTATCTCCTGAAGAAAGGAACTCAGATCAATTGCGTCCGTATGAAATGCTGCCATGTCGTGCGCCCCCGTTCCTTTCTGCTAGCACATGAGCGAATGCCTCTTCTGTCCGTCGTTCATCGCCAAATGTATGGATCGAATTTGTCTATATCAAGAAAATCGACTCCCACATAATGCCCTACAGGTCTCGGTCCAACCCGCGCTTCACAATAATTTCTTTCATAATCTCTGCTGTCCCTCCGGCGATCGTGCTCTGACGGATGTCTCGGTAGAACCGTTCAATCGCAAACTCTTTCATATAGCCATAGCCGCCATGCAGTTGGACGCATTCATACGCGATCTTGTTGGCCACGTTACAGCTATACAGCTTTGCCATAGAGACTTCGGTACTACAGTCACGCCCACTCGCCAGCACATCAGCCGCATAATACGTCAACTGGCGAGCGGCTTCCAGTTCAGTCGCCATATCAGCCAAGCGATGAGACACCACTTGATGGTCAAACACCCGTTTGCCAAACGTCTCCCGCTCACGCGTATATTTGAGCGTATCTTCCAGGGCTTGCTGGGTTGCACTCACGGCCATACTGGCCGCAATCAGGCGTTCGTCCTGAAAATTCTGCATAATATAATAAAAACCCTTGCCCTCTTCTCCCAGGAGATTGTGACGCGGGACGCGCATATCTTCAAAGACCAACTCGCCGGTATCCGAACTATGACAGCCCATTTTGTCCAGCTTCTTAGCCAGACTGAATCCGGGGGTATCCCGCTCAACAAGAAACAGGGACACCCCACGCGATTGGGCATCCTTGTCGGTTTTGGCGGCAAGGCAAAAGACATCGGCGTGGACAGAGTTGGTAATAAAAATCTTGGAGCCGTTGATGACGTAAGAGTCGCCATCTTTCACTGCCGTGGTCCGCAGGCTGGCAACGTCTGACCCGCCCGAGGGCTCAGTCACGCCTATGGCACAGACCGCCTCGCCCGTAATCATGGGTCGTAAGTATTTTTCTTTCTGATCCGGCGTGCCGTTGCGTGCGATATGGGTCGAAGACATATCGGTATGGACCAAAACACTCGTCGGTAAGCCCAAGGCGCGGCAGCGACACAACTCCTCACAAAAGACGAGCGTCATCCAGATATCTCCGGCACTGCCCCCATATTCTACGGGGTGGCGGATACCCAGAAACCCGAGTTCACCCATGCGTCGGTAGAGCGACTTGGGGAAAAGGGCCTCTTCTTCCCATTGGTCAATATAGGGACGGACTTCCTTGACTACAAAGTTACGAACCTGTTCGCGGAATATCTCATGATCTTCATTAAAAAAGCGTGACGGCGCAGTAAGCATTGGTATTCCTCGCCTCCTGTCATTCCATTTATTCCATGACAGCCCGAGCCTAAACGCTGAGTTTCAGGTGGTCAAGCCAAAGCGACGAACGGCAAGAGCGGCAAGAGCGGCAAGAGCGGCAAGGGCGGCACCGAGGAGGCAGATGAGAAAAGGCCCGTAGGGGTAAAGGAGGGGAAACCCTACGGGCCATAACGCTGTCCAGCCGGGGAGGGTTGGACAGCGAGTTGTTAACTGACTCCTACTATAACAGAATCAGACCACATCGAAAGATAAGCTATCCTGAATTATTTGTAATTTATTTATTAGGACAACTAATTGTAGATTAAAACGCTCGGGTTTTACCGGATCGTGCTGGGAAAGCATGAGAGAGGAGAAAACACACCGCGGGCAGCTCTTAGAAGGCATTACACGCCGACTTTGCTCCAGACCTTGAACTGGAGTCGGGCATACCCGCGCTCTGTGGCCTCAAGATGTTGTGCGACTTCCTGGTGCAGGGCGGGCAGCCCATACCACGGGACCGCCGGCCAGGCATGGTGCTCGGCATGAAAGTTCATATTCCACAGCCACCAGCTGAAAAACGGCGCGGTCTGCATCGTGCGCGTTCGGGCCAGAATAGAGCCTTCGTTCGGCAATCCCGTATGCTCGGTGGTCACCCATATGGCTTGAAACATATGGCTGAGAAGACCCGCAAAAAATACCCAGCCCATACCCGCGGGACCGATACAGGCAGCAATAATCAGCCCGACCCAAAAGAGGGCGATCAGGCCCGATTGCCAGGCCAGTGTGGGACGTTGGTCAAGCGGTGCCCAAGGCGCGAAAGGCTCCCATTTCTCATAGGCCAGAAGAGGAAATCGCACCAAAGGGCCTATTTTGAAGAGCAGAATGCCCCAGCCGCTAATCATGAGCAGCCAATTTTTCCATTGGGTCGGCCAGGACACCGGTTGCCCACCCAAAAACAACAGCTCAGGGTCCTTGTCGACATCTTGGGTGTAGCGATGATGATCAAAGTGGAACGCCCGGTACACAGCCGGGGCCATCCCAAAGGGAAAGCCGCTGAGCCACGCGCCCAGAGAGTTCAGCCAGGCGGACTTAAAGGCGGTTTGATGCGTACACTCATGAAAGGGAGCGAACAACGAAGCCCACATCCCACTCAGAACAATCGAGAGCAGCCCTGCCGCCAAGTGAGAATACGGCGTGACGAGCAGCACGCCATACGCACACAGCAGGAAAGCGGACAGATGCAGGCTCAGCCGGATAATAGACGGCCAGTCCTGGCGCTGCTGAAGGGTGCGCAGCAGGGTGCGGTCAAGTAACGAACGGTGTTCAAAGGCTTCGTTCACACCGCCACGCTACAACCAGCATCCGTAAACGTCAAGGAAAAATACCTCACACCAGATAGCCGCCGTTCGGGCTCAGCACCTGCCCGGTCACATAGGCGGCATCGTCTGAGGCCAGATACAAATGGGCCGCGGCGATGTCTCCGGGTTTGCCCATCTGGCGCATGGGAATACGACGGATAAAGAAATCAACAACTTTCTCGGAGGCAGGTCCCGTGCCTTGTTTGACCATGGGTGTTTCAATCAATCCAGGGGCAACCGCGTTCACCGTAATGCCTGACCGCGCATACTCCAGGGCTAACGAGCGCGTAAAACCAATAATGGCTGCCTTTGCCGCAGCGTAGTGCGCGTTTTGCGGACCGCCGGTCATGCCGGCAACAGAGGCGGTGTTAATCACCCTCCCCCACTTTGCTTCTATCATATCCCCGATCACGGCCCGCGTGCACAGAAAGGTGCCCTTCATGTGGACATCGATCATGCGCTGCCACTCTTCAGGCATGATATCGAGCAGATCCTTGATCTGGGCAATCCCGGCGTTGTTCACAAGAATATGGATTGGTCCATATTCGCTCCTGGCCTGATCAACCAGAGCGTTGACGGCCTGGCGCTGGGTCACATCGGCCTGAAGACCTATGGCCGGAGAAGCGTTGGTTTGATTGATCTCGGCAGCGACTGCCGCTGCGCGACGCTGGCTGATGTCAGCCACAACGACGTGCGCGCCCTCCTGAGCAAAGAGCTGAGCGGTTGCCTGGCCCAGGCCCGACCCGGCACCGGTTATCAGCGCGGTTTTTCCTGACAGTCGCATATTAACACCACTTCATATATGAGCCGCCGTTCGGACTGAGAATCTGACCCGTCATGAATCCGGCTTCCTCCGAGGCCAAATAGGCGACGGCATGGGCGATGTCCTCGGGTTGTCCCAGTTTGCGCATCGGAATGGTCTTGGTCATATTCTTGACCCAGCGCTCAGGACTCTGACGGACCATCGGGGTATCGATCACACCGGGGGCAACCGCGTTGACCGTAATGCCCGTTCGCGCCAGCTCACTTGCCATGGCAACCGTGAGCCCGGCAATGCCGGCCTTGGCCGCACAGTAATGAGCCAGACGGACCCCTCCGGTAAAGGCACCCATAGAGGACGTACTGATCAACCGTCCCCAACCGGCGGTTTTCATCCCAGGTAAGACCGCGCGAAAGCAGTGATACGTCCCATTGAGATGAACGTCGAACATATGGTCCCAGTCCTCCTCTGTCATGTCCACAAACGCGACCTGGGTTCCAATACCGGCGTTGCTGAACAGAATATCAATCGCGCCCAACTCCTGGCCTGCCTGCATCGCCGCCGTTTCAACCGCATGCAGGTCTGCCACATCGACCCGAAGCGCGAGCGCCCTGCGGCCGCATTCTGTGACGGCTTGGGCCGTTTCCTCAGCCCCGGCCAGGTTGATATCAGTCACCACGATATCGGCGCCGCCTTTGGCTAAGACCTGCGCAGTCGCGCGCCCGATACCCGACCCGGCACCGGTTATCAACGCGACCCTTCCTACCACACCTGCCACGTCAGGCCTCACTTCCTACGGTTTCAACCTGGCGGACAGGTGTTTCTTCTGCCATAAGCTCGCCCAAGCGTTTGCGAATCTCGGCCGCCTCTATCTCCTTGAAGGCAATGCCTAAATTGCCTTGGTCGTCAACCGAAAATCGGGCGTTTTTATCCAGTTCCAGCGCCAGGCGGGAGATAATCGCATTGCGAGTAAGATGGTCCAAGGCAGCCCGCTCAAGCTCGCTCGCGCAGACCCCGAGCAGCTTGTCCACCACGCCCTTGTGCTTTTCGATATAGAACATGGAGTGCCCGATGACACACTGGCCGTACTGGAGCGTGGTATACGTCCGGTCGGCCCGGTCTTCTTCAAAAATTCGCTTTGGCGGGGTAGGAAATGCTTCGATATGAGAGCGGACCCACACATCCTCGGGATCAGGCTCTGCTTCACAGAACATGAGATTGATGTGCTGCATGCCGTCGGGTTTGGGATAGATTTCGATCAGCATCAGACCTCTCCTCTGAGCATGCCTCGATACGAAGAGGCGGCGTGGCTGCGTTAGGCTTCCGTCCTCAACTCGACGACATTGCCATCCGGGTCGCGGACAAAAACCACCGGGGCCAAACCAAGATTCGGCGGCGGAGCAAATTCCTGGAACTTCACCCGTCTCTTCTTGAGGACGCGCTTGGCCTCTTCAAGGTCTTCGACCTGGACTGCGATGTGCGTGCCGATGCCCGGCATATCATTGGCCATCGCGTTGCGCTGGCCAATGATATGCACTTGGGTTCCGTCCACTTCATACCAAATCCCGGGAATACCCTTGATGTTGGGCCGCTCAATCTCGTCAAAGCCTAGAATGTCTCCATAAAATCTCCGTGCCTTTCTCACATCTGAGACCGGGACTCCGGTATGGCGGATCGATTTCGCCTTAATCATTGTCCCCTCCTTTCGGGTTACTCCAACAAAAAATTCGACACGGCTTCGACAAAAGCGTCCTGTTCCTCCAGCATAATCATATGGCCCGAACTCTCAAAGTGGACCAAACGCGAGCCGGGAATAGCGAGCTGAAACGCTTCTCCGTAGACCGGTGGAATGAGCTTATCGGAGTTACCCCACAGCAACAGGGTTGGCAGGTGCAGGCGATGGATACGTTTCTTGAGCCCTTTGTCAGGAATCGGCCACAGGAATTTCCCGGTTGAGGCCAGGCATTTGTACATCTCAAGCTGGGCTTCAGGGTCTTGCAACTGTTCGGTGAACATCCGGCTCATGGGACCGCTGGGATCATGAAACACATGTTCAACCATCTGCTGCGGGTTGAAAAGAAAGAAATCCGGAATGGGATTGTCCTCAAGCCAGAGTCCTGCCGGGCATACCAGTACGAGTCGATTAATCCGGTACGGTGCGAGCGCGGCCATCTCTGCGGCCAACATGCCGCCCAGCGAGTGGCCCATGATATGCGGGCTCTCGATCTGCAACTCGTCGAGAAAATCGTGGTAGTACAGGGCGAAGTCAATCACGTCGTCAATGTGCTCAATACCTGTTCCAGCTCCAAAGCCGGGATGGGCCGGAGCGTAGACGGTAAAATTTTGGGCGAGTGCCTCAAGAAACGGGGCACCAACCATAGGCCCACCAGCGCCGTGCAGGAACAGCAGCGGCTCACCGCTGCCCCCCCACTGCATTGAGGTGGTGAATTTTCCATTCCGAATAGCAACCTTTACTTCTTGCATTCCAAACAATCTCCCTTCAAGTGTCAGCCCCCTAGAGGGCTGCGACCGGCATGCGGTCTTCTTCCTTCAGCGGGTGTGGTGCCCAGCGGTCTTCCCACTCGTTCCACAACTGCTCGCGCAGAAAAGGCAGAACTTCTTTAGCATACAGTTCCGTATTCTTGCGGGTTTGCTCGCGGCCCAAATTGCCAAAGTGCAGGAGGGAGAAAAGCTGCCCCACATTCATTTCCTTAATGACTTCCACCAGCCGCTCGCGCACGGTTGCCGGAGAGCCGGCAATGACATAGCCCTGGTCAACAAAATCTTTCCATTTGAGGTCGGCCAACTGCTCAAAACTGAAGGGCGACTTGAGCGACTTGATCGTCTTGAGCGTCAGATAGCCCGGTGCGGCGGCCCAATAATCGGGAACGTGCAGGCAACGGTGGTAAAAATACGAAGCCGCCTCGGCATAGTCTTTTTCCGCTTCTGCGTCTGTCTCAGACACCCCAATGAGTTGCAGATAGCCGGCGCGGTAGGGGTTGCGGTCTCGGCCGGCTCGGTCCACCGCTTCCCAATAACCCTGCATAATCTGCGTGGCCGGCTCATAGCCGAAATAACTCAGGAAGGCATACATATAGTCATGCTCGGCCACCCAGTCCCAGGTCTCGACGCTGCCGCCGCCCGGAATCCACACCGGCGGATGCGGCTTTTGAATCGGGCGGGGCCAGATGTTCACATACCGGAGTTGGTTGTACTTGCCGTTAAACACAAACGGCTCCGGCTCGGTCCAGGCCTTGATAATCAGATCATGGGCTTCCCGATATTTCTCGCGTAGCGTCATGGGCGTCTGGCCGTACGCAAAATTGGTGTCCATCGACGTACCGACCGGAAAGCCGCCCACAAAGCGACCGCCGGAAATGCAGTCCAGCATGGCCATTTCTTCGGCAACCCGAATAGGCGGGTTGTACAGCGCAATCGAATTGCCCAACACAATGAGTGAAGACTTCGATGTCCGGCGCGCTAAAGAGGCAAGAATGAGATTGGGGGAAGGCATCATGCCGTAGGCATTGGAATGGTGTTCGTTCACACAGATACCATCAAACCCCAGGCTGTCGGCAAATTCCAGTTGGTCCAGATACTCATTATAATATTTATGCCCAAGGGCAGGGTTGTACAATTTACTGGAAACATCCACCCAGACACTCGGATGTTTTTCCTTAAAGTCTTCGGGCAGGTCTTGATACGGCATGAGATGGAACCAATGGCTTTTCACGGTAGGGCCTCCTCGTTGGGTGCAACAGACAATATACCTGGCAACATGCCTGGGCGGATATTGCAAAAAGTTGTATCAGCCTGGGATTTTAGCGACAAGAGGAAGGGGTAAGGGGACGAGGACTGTCCTCGTCCGCAACACCAGCATCAGCACGGCAGAACAGAGGAGGCCGATACCAACGCCGCTAAACCCGAGTTGATAGCTTCCGGTCGTGTCGTAGATATAGCCCATCAAGGTTGGACCAACGAAGCCGCTCAAACAGATAATAGTCTGATAGAAGCCGTAAATCACGCCGTGGGCTTTCAGCCCGAACATGCGCCCGGTCACGAGGGCAGTCAGCGGGGTCGTGCCACCAAAGAAGAGGCCAAAGCACACAACAAAGCCGAGCACGGAAACACCGGGGGTAGCCCACAAGAGCAGTGCCATGCCCATTCCACCCAGGGCATAGCAGGCCGCAGCCAGTCGAATCGGATCATAGCGATCACTCGCCCAGCCGAAACTCAGCCCGCTGATAACCGCCGAGCCGAGCAGAGTACTCACTAAAAGTGCAGCCTGCTGAGTGGAAAATCCTTGATCCGTAAAGTAGGGATACTGATGAATCATGACGGAAAAGAGACAGGTGTAGGCAAGAAAATAGATGCCAACGAGAGCCCAGAAACGGCCAGTCCGTAAAGTCTCGCGGGCGGATATTCCCTGTCCTATTCCGGCAACGACCGTCGTGGCGCCTGAGGTGTGTCTCGTGTCGCCATCCGGCAGGAGACCCAGGTCCGCGGGT
Organism: Binatia bacterium; assembly: GCA_963664395.2. Classification (GTDB taxonomy): domain Bacteria; phylum Desulfobacterota; class Binatia; order Bin18; family Bin18; genus Bin18. Next base: position 4,491,378 of record OY761159.2, read on the forward strand.
TTATCTCGTATCAGCAAAAACAACGCAGGAACCAGAATAACCCACAGCATCCCGCCAAGGAGAAGGAGGGTTGGACGCCAGCCCACACACTCGACAAAAGAGGACGCTAAGGGCGTCATAATCAGTCCGCCAACAGGCGCACCAATCATGGCTGCGCCCATGGCACGCCCTCGCTTACGAATAAACCAGTGCGAAATGGTGATATTGACCGGCACATGGGCCAGGGCCGTAAACCCAACTCCCACCCCAAGACGCAGCAGATAGAGTTGCCACAACGCAGTCATATATGACAGCAGCATCAGGCACAGGCCAACCAATACTGCCGCCGGAATCATGACCGCCCGCGGCCCATACAGACTCACCGCTCGTCCGGCGAATGGAGCAGTGAGAGCAACAGCCAACATAAAGGCCGAAATTCCGCCTGATACCTGCGCCCGGCTCCAGCCGAACTCTGCGGTCAACGGCTTGAGAAAGACGGGGAAGGAAAGATTGCCAATACCCCCGGCCATCGACATGCTGACAAAGCATGCCACCACAACCCACCAGCCGTAGAAAAACGCGGACGACCCCTCGCTCGATCCGCCGTCCCTGCCTGCCATGCTGCCACGATAGAGGCCCGGCCGCCTATCCGTCCAGGGCGGTCGTCTCCTCAAATGGCACGAATCTTGGGCAATACCTCTTGAGCAAAGAGTCGCAGGCTCTGCGTCGCGAGTTCATCCGGCAGCGAGCCAAACTGAAACATAGCAAGCAAGGTTCCGCGTTTGCCCTCTTCGCGTTGACGCCTAATTTGGGCGATCACACTTTCCGGACCGCCCAGAATGACCGTCCCATTCTCAATCCCTTCGTCCACGCTATAGCCCATGGCCTTGCCCGTCTCTTTACTGGTGACATTCTTCAGCCAATCGCGCAGGCCGTTTACACTCATATGTCCGGGGATAAGCGAGACAGTGCCGATATCAAACGACGCCAGCGCGCGGAAGAAGTGGTACTCTAAATGCGATTCAGCCTCTTGGCGTGCCTTTTTATCGCTCTCGCCAACGTATAAGGCGCAGATCGAGGCAAACATATCATCAAAATCCTCGGGGACAGTGACGCTTTGCTCTTGAGCCAGCCGATAATACGTCTCGTGCACAGAGCGCGTACGCTCAATACTGACCCACGGCGTGGCAATATAGGTGCGATTCTTGACCGCAAAATCGAGCGAGTCCAAGCTGTTGGCCGCCATCCAGATTTTCGGATAGGGCTGCTGCAAGGGTTTAGGCCAGATATTGTAGTCCCGAACGCGGTAAAACTCGCCATCAAAATCAAACGGCCCCTCACTCGAAAGCGCTTTCAGGACTAAGGAAAAACCTTCCCGAAACCGAGCCTGAGATTCCGCCGGGTTGACATTGTAGGACAGGTATTCGGTCGGAAAACCACGCAGCGCCCCCCAAATAAAACGACCATTGCTCAGGTGATCCAGCATTGCGACCTCTTCCGCAATGGCAAGCGGGTGGTGTAACGGAATGCACGTGCCGGTGACAGCCACCTGAAGATGCTTCGTGCGTTGTGAGACGGCTGCGGCCATGAGGTGAGTCGAGGGCACCATGGCACAAAATCCGCCCCCGCCATGATGCTCCTGACAGGTGAAGCCATCCAACCCAAGCTCATCACTGAGTGTGATCCGGTTCAACTCCTGCTCAAGTAAGGCGTTTCCCTGAACAGGATCAAAATACTTATTCGAAAGGGGATACGATCCAGGCGCACCAACGGGAGCATCGTCAGGCAGGTGCGGCCAGCCAAACAGCACCATATTAAAGACTCTCATGCTCCTCCCCCCTCCTGTGGCGGAACGAAGGTGTTAATCGCCTGGATAACGGCCTCGCAATCCTCCACATACGGCAGATGTCCGGCCCCCGGAATTGTCACGCTGTAAGCGCGCGGTAGGGATGAAGTCCACAGAGCGGCGTGTGATGGATCCAGGAGGGGGTCCTGCTCTCCCCAGACGACCAGCGTCGGTGTGGTTAAAAGATGCAGGTAATAGCGCAGGCTGCGACTGTGGAGGTAGGGGTCAAACACCAGTCGGATGCTCGCGTTGCGGTTGTTGATGAATGCGTCGGTCCAGTTACTCAGGTCGGGAACATACAGTGAGGCCCGCTCCGGAGCTGCACCCGTAAAAAAATACCCCTGCAAGCGCGCCGGGTCTGTATAAAAGAGATTTGGGACCTTGGTCCAATCCTGCACTAAGCCGAGCGGGCTAATCAAAACCAGCTTGGCAATCCGCTCCGGTCTGAGCAGAGCGAGCTCAGCCCCTACCCATCCACCCAGGCATGAGCCGACGACAATCGGCCGTTCGAGCGACAGCGCATCAAAGAATTGCAGCAGCAACACCGCCAAGTCATGCGGTGTCTTCGCCCACTCTGGCAATGAGGATTGTCCATAGCCCGGCAGGTCGGGAACAAACACCTGGAAACGTTCGGCTAAGCGCTGGTGGTAGTCCATCCAGCCCGGCTCGCCCCACAACCAGTGGAGCCATACCAGTGGAGGCCCTTGGCCAGCCTGTTGGTAGCAAAACTGGATGGTGGCCCGCGCCGCGTCATCTCCACGCAACTCAAGCGTTTCCTGTTGCGGAGTAATGTCCACAGATTCCCTCTTTTGCTATTAGGGTTAGCACAAGCTAGGCAATTCTACAGCCTGTAATGATAGCAGACATCCTTTCTTCGAGAGCACACGGCTGGCGATCTCCCGATTAATGGCCGACACCTATCAGTTCTCCCTACCCCGTGGTTACGGTCCCGCGCCATCAGGATCATGCGAGACAATGACAAAGTTCTGGCTGTTCTGCTGCCACTCCAGCGTCACCGTCTCGCCTGTCGTGGGGAAGTCCGGCACCATACATTCTCCCACGGCCCCCCGTAGAAACTCCGTCCCCAGGGTCGTCACCGTCACGGTTGCGCGGCCTAACTCTTCGTCGTCAACGTAGGCCACGACTTCGTGCACCCCGTCGTCCAGCCGGTTCCAGTTGAACAACAACCCAAACCCGTTGTTCGTGTCCCCACAAGCATCTTGGGTATCCAGCCGCTCCGTCCCATACGCCGCCACGTAGCGCGCGACCTCTCCGCCCTCGGTCGTGATCTCGATCTCCACCTCGTCCCCCTCGCACACCCAGCCCGACAGCACCCCAATCCCGCTCTGGAATGAGTCCGCCCCCGGGTTCTCCAGATAGCCCCGGGGCGCCGCAGACGGCGTGCTGCTCCCGCCGCGCCTAGGGGGCGGGCTCCTCCGCGCCGCCCGCGTCACCCTGACGTTATCGTCCCGGCACAAGTCCAGGGGGTTGGTGATGAACCTGTCGTAGAGGACCGGCGGCAGGGTGAGCTCGGTGAGGGGGTTATTGCACAGATCCAGGAACGTCAGCGCGGTGAGTGGGTCGAAAATACCCGCCGGCAGGCTGCTCAGGGCGTTCCTCTCCAGTATCAAAGCGTTCAGCTTGGTGAGCCCGGCGAAGTCGCCCGGCTTGAGGCTGCTGATGTTCTGTGAAGTCAAATCCCACGTCGATCTATCGAGGCTCGTCAGATGCGCCGGCGTCACGTCGGCGCACGTGGTGACGGAGGCATCCGCCTCCATGACCTCCTCCACGATGGCGTCGCGCACTTGTGCCGTGCGGGCGCATATGCCCCCCGACAACGTCGTGGCCTGGTCGGTATCCGAGGGGTCGCCGGGGCCGAGTACGTTGCGTGCCGAGACGCGGTAGTGGCGGGTGTCGCCGGGGTCGAGGCCGGTGTGTGCGTAGGTGGTGTCCGTGTTGCCGGTGTTGGCCTCGAGGTCGGTCCAGCTGCCGTTGCTCCCGTCAGTGGACACCTCGATGCGATAGCCGGTGATGGGATTGTTGCCGGTGTTGGCCGGAGCGGTCCAATCGAGGTTGATCTGGTTCGGTCCGTTGGCCGTCGCGGTGAGGCCGGTCGGCGCGCCGGGGACGGTGACGGTTGGTGCCTCCCGGGTCACCGTGACGGTATAGGTCTTCACCGCGCCGCCGGTCTCGGCCGTGACCTTCACCTTGATGGTGTTCGGGCCGACGACGAGCGTCATGTCGAGCGGGTTCGTGTCCGTGTTCGTGTCCGTGTCGAATTCCGGGTCCAGGATGCCGGCGCTCACCGTGAGATCTCTCAGCGTCGCGAGGGTCCGGGGGTCGATGACCGACACCGTGACGGTGTCGGTGCCGGTCGCTCCAAGGGCCGCCCCGTGACCGTCAGCGTGAACGCCAGGTCGCCTGCGGTCGAGGGGGCGGTGAAACTCGGGCGCGCGGTGTCGGCGCCGGTGAGCGTGACCGTCGCGCCGCTCGCCTGCCTCCACGCATAGATCACGTTCGTGCCCCACGGGCTGCTGCTGCTGCCGGCGAGCGCCACCGCGGCACCCGTCGCCACCCTTTGGGTCTCGCCCGCCTCCGCCGTTGGCGCGAAGGGCTCGGGGTTGGAGTTCTTCTGCAGGGTCAACGTCGTCAGCGTCGTGAGATCCTGGAAGACGTTCGCCCGCAGGCTGCTCAGGGCGTTGTTATTCAGGCACAACGTGTCCAGCGTGGTGAGCCCGTCAAAAATTCCCGCCGGCAGGCTGCTCAGGGCGTTGTATGACAGATTCAGGTCGTCCAGCGCGGTGAGCCCGGTGAACAGGCCCGCCGGCAGGCCTCTCAGGGTCAGGGCGTTGTTTTGCAGAGTCAGGCGCTCCAGCTCGGTGAGCCCGGCGAAGATATTCGCCGGCAGGCTGCTCAGGGCGTTGTATGACAGATTCAGGTCGTCCAGCGCGGTGAGCCCGGTGAACAGGCCCGCCGGCAGGCCTCTCAGGGCGTTGTTTCGCAGAGTCAGCTGGTTCAGCGCAGTGAGCCCGGCGAAGTCGCCCGACTGGAGGCGGCTGATGCTCTGGTTACGCAAATTCAGGATCTCGAGGTCCGCCAGATGCGTCGCCGTCACGTTAGCGCACGTGGTGGCCGCCGTGGCTGCCACGATGGCGTCGCGCACTTGTTCCGTGCGGGCGCATATGCCGCCCGTCCGCGCCGGGTACAGCTTGCTCGTCCGCGCCTCGTCGAAGCCCGTATTGTCCTGGAACGCGACCCTGACCTTGAAATGCTTGCCCACGTCGGCGGCGACCAGGGTGTGGGTGCTGCTCGTCGCTCCGCTGATCTCGGTCTCGACCGCCATGTCGTCGACCCGTATCCACTGGTAGCTGTAGCTGACGCCGGCGAGCCCGTCGGCATCGGAGATCCCCGTCGTCACGGCGGTCAGCGTATCCCCGACCATAGTGGCCGTGCCGGTGATGGTGGGCAGGCCCGTGGCCGGGATGTTCTTCGGGGTCGCGTTGACCGCGATTCGATACATGGAGCCAGTGCTTTGCCATGAGCGTTGAGAGGGTATGGGTGCGTACCGGTACGAGTACGAGTCGTCGTGAATCTCCCACCCGGCCGCCGCGCCGGTGTCTTCGTCTGTCTCAGTGGTGGTGCCGATATTTACGCCTCTCCTATTAACGCCAATAATCGACCGACTCTTTATATCGATGGTCACGAAATACGCCGTGTTCGGCGTAAGATCGATCATCGTGCCGGTCGGAAGGGTGAAGGTCGCGGTTCCGGCGTGGGTTCTAGTGAAGAGCGGGTTGACGAATGTCACCCAGTCGGTGCTGCTTGGGCGGTCCACGCTGCCCGTTTCCCTCGTCCGCAGACTGACCCTCAGGTCGGTGATGGTGGTGGGATCTCCGAAGCTGTCCATGTGGAGCTGCACGCTGGTCAGACTGTAGCCCGCCCGCTGCGGGCCGATTTGAAACCCTTGGGCACTGGCGAACGAACCTCTCTGTCGGAGCGTCGTCGTCCCCTGCCCCAGGTTGCTCACCAGGGTGGCAGCCTGCGCCGGGGCGGGCAGCGCCACGAGCAGCAGACCGAGCAGTATCCAGCCCGCCCGCACCCCCCACAGGTGCTGACGGATGGGCGGCAATGTGCGGGAAAGTTGCGGTTCCCTAGCCCCGTGCCGTCCCGGCCACGAGCCGCCGGTCCAGAGATATACCATTCATTCTCCTCCGCTCTTTTTCTTGTACATGCTGTCTGTTTCCCTGCGGGCTTCCATTGCCATACAACATTCCGCCGCCCTTGTCCCTACCAAAATTAAGGGAGTGACAGAAAAAATACGGAAAAAATGCGGGCGGACCGAACATACCTGGCCGGCCCCTCCTGGCTACGGGGAGAGGCCCCCTCGGCGGGCGGCGGAGCGGTGTGTTGTTTGCTCTATGCGGCAGGCGACCCGACACAGCGGCAGCCCGGGCAGAGCCTTTACAGGCAGACAGGGGGGGAGAAAGCAAAGGGCCGGGGTCGTTTGGGAGCGGACAACTCACAATGCCATGTAGCGGAATGGTCCCGTCCATTCCGGCGCAAGAACGTCACCCCTGTGAAAACGTGATCCGGCATGACTACGGCTTATCGGGAAACGCTCTAACCGACAAAGAGCGTATAGGGTTTACCGTTCAGGTGGATGAGCTCTTGCGGCTCCAGCAGACGTTTTTCCTGAGAGAGCACCCGGCTGGCGATCTCCCGGTTAATGGCCGGCACCTGCTCCAGGAGTACGCTCCTCCTGCCCGCCCAAGCCCTACGGCGGTTACGGCCCCATCTCCTCCGGGCCATGCGAGACAATGACAAAATTCTGACTGTTCTGCTGCCACTCCAGCGTCACCGTCTCCCCAGGCATCGGAAAATCGTCTACCACACATTTCCCCTCGGCCCCCCGCAGAAACTCCTCCTCTTCCCCCTCCCCCACGGTCGTCACCCGTACCGTCGCCCGGCCCAATTCCATATCGTCTACATAGGCCACCACCGTATGCTCCCCATCGCCCAAGCGGTTCCAGTTGAACAGCAATCCAAAGCCGTTGTCCGTGTCGCCACACACCGCTTGGGTGTCCAAGCGCTCCGTCCCATACGCCGCCACCTGCCGCTCAACCTCTCCCCTCTCGGTCTCGATCTCTATCTCCACCTCCTCGGCTGCACACACCCAGCCCGAGAGCACCCCAATCCCACTCTGAAACGAATTCGGCCCCGGGTTCTCCAGATACCCTATGTCGGCTGCCCCGGTCCGGTTGTTGCCGGTCCGGTTGTTGCCGGTCGGCGCAGCTCCGTCCGTGAGCACGAAGTTCTGACGCGGCTGTTGCCACCTCAGCGTCACCTGCTCCCCAGACATCGGGAAGTCTTCAACCACGCATTCCCCCGCCACATCCCGCAGAAACGCCTCGCCCAGCGTCGTCACCGTTACCGTGGCCCGGCCCACCTCCACGCCATCCACCACGGCCACCACAGTATGCGTCCCATCGCCCAGCAGATTCCAGTTGAACAACAGCCCAAAGCCGTTGTCCGTGTCCCCACAGATATTTTCCGTATCCCCCCGCTCCGTCCTGTAGGCCGCCGGCTGCGAACTGCCGTTGATCGCTATCTCCACCTCCTCCGCCTCGCACACCCAGCCCGACAGCACCCCAATGCCGCTCTGGAAAGAGTCCGGCCCCGGATTCTCCAGATACCCGACCACCAGGGCCGTCGCTAAGGTATACGCTCCGGTCCGGCTCCCATTGCCTTCGACGGCGACCAGGACCGGCCCCGCGGCTACGCGCACGCTCAGCCAAAAGTTCCGCCGCTCCCCGCCACTGGCCGCCCTCGCCACCTCCTCGCCGTCTTGCCAGACTGTACCTACGGTATCGGTCGATCCGCTCGTCTCCACCACCAATACCCCGGCCTGGGGCAGGGTAATCTCGAAGTAATCGATATCGTCCGCCGTGTTGATCTGCCCAGCCGTGGACGACGCCCAGGGGGCAGACTCGCCGAGCAGGACCGTCGTCGCTTGCGCGGGCGTGTCGCCATGCCGGTCGCGACTGCCGCCGCCGCCCCCTCCTCCACCGGACGGTGGCGGCGGGGGCGGCGGTGGCGGCGGGGGCGGTGGCGGTGGGGGCGGTGGGCGAACGGGAACGATCTTGAGTATCTTGTCCTGGCCATTACCGTTCGAGGTGGAGACATACAGCGCACCGGCAGGGCCGAGCATGGGCGTCCGCAGCCGACCGTGCGTATTGTCGAGTTCAGGCACGACCACTTGACTCACGAAGGTGCCATCATCAGTGAACTCGAAGACACGCAGCGACTTATTCTCGAGCGTGGCCACTGCCAGTCGTCCCTCCCACTCGCCCCAGCCGTTCCCCTCCAGAAAGATGCCGCCACCGGTGGCCAGGGTCGGGTCCCCCGACGACCACTTGGCCGCAATGGCGTTGGGGAACTTCACGAGGTCGGTCATGGGGACGCTTTCGTTGTATCCGGGCACGGGGTCCCAGCCATAGTTGCTACCGGCGACCAGCAGGTTGATCTCGTCATCAATTGTCGGGCCGTGCTCTACCGACCACATCTGGCGCGTGCCGGGTCGCAGCGCCAAACCCTGTACGTTCCGGTGGCCATAGGTGTAAATCAGCGGTGAAGAAGCGAACGGGTTCCCCGGCGCCCCGGCACCCGTCGATGCGTCCACCCGCAGAACCTTTCCGCCGAGCGAATTCAGATTCTGCGGGGTCGTCCCGACTGCTGCGTCACCGGTTGCGATCCACAGATAGCCGTCTGGGCCGAAACGCAATCGGCAGCCGCCGTGCCGGCCAGAAGTAGCAGAGGCGGGGATGCCGCCAACGAGAGGATCGACGCTTCGGGTGGCCGCAGTGTATGCGGCGTTAAGGGTCCAGGCAATCACCTGCACTTCCGGCCCGGTGTGGGCCTGACAGGTGTAGAAGCGTCGGTTAGAGGCGAAATCCGGATCGACGATAATCGCCATCAACCCAGATTCTCCCAAGACGAACAGGTCACTGAAGTCGGCGGTGACGGTCTGGACCGTGCCGTCGGTGAGTCGGCCACTCAACTTGCCTCCCCGCTCGGTGAACAGCATCGTCCCGTCGGGCGTAAAGGCGAGATCCCAGGGAATGTTGAGGCCGGAGACGAGCGTCGTGACCGTGATCTCCGGCGCTACCGCCTGGAGCGTGAAGGTCAGCGTCGCGACCGGCTCGTTCGAGAACTTTCCTATCCCCTTGATGCTGGTGATCGTACCTTGCGGCGAGGTGGCGGTGTTGTTCAGCGAGAACTCCGTGCCCTCCTCCGTCCCCGCGTCGTACGGAAACAGCTCTACCGTCTTTGATGCCAGCCAGTCTCCCTGCGCGTCGAGCAGGGACAGTCCGGAGACGCCGGCAAACCAGTCCGGGCTCGGGGCAATCATCGTAACCAGGGTCACTCGGGGATAAGTGGCAGTGACCGTAAAGTCGACCGTGGCAGCCACAGTCCCCCCGGATGGGATGGATTGCTCAATGACGGCGCCCGCATTGGAACCAGCGGCGGTGATCTCGGCCTTGAGGGCACTCGTGCCCCCCACTTCTGCCATGCTCTCGATCCCGGCACTGGCCGTGCCGCCACTACTCCAGAAGATGACCTGGTCGTTGTGGACGGCACCGACCAACGGCGAGAAATGCGCCCCGGAGGGCACCCCGTAGGGGGTCGCAGTGGTGGTCCATTTGCCCTCAAAGGTCACCTGATAGGTGGCCGATTGCGCGTGGGCAATGGCGGCCTGCCCCACAATCAGCAGGAGAGCAAAAGTCACGAGCAGCATGTTTTTGTTCATGGGTGTATTGAGAGAACCGACTATTCTCCAACAGAATCGGAGCACTATCGAAGGCATAGCCATCAGCCAACAAAGAGCGTGTAGGGTTTGCCGTTCAGATGGATAAGCTCTTGCGGCAGCAGCAGGCATTTTTCCTGAGAGAGCACCCGGCTGGCGATTTCCCGGTTAATGGCCGGTACCTGCTCCAACCGTTCAATCTGTTCCAGGGTCAGATACTCGGCGCGGTCAACCTCTTCCATATCGGGTGTGGGCTCACCGCTCAGCGGCGTCATCAGCAGGACGATATACAGACTGTTGCCAATGTCGGGATCACACCGATTGCGCAGGCCAATGACGCCTTGCACCTCCCCGGTCACGCCGGCTTCCTCCCGGACCTCACGCACAACGGCCTGCTCAATGGTTTCGTCCGGCTCGACAAAGCCGCCCGGCACCTGCCAGTTCCCCCTGCCCCGCCGTGAGGCCCGACGCACGAGCAGGAGACGCTTGTCACGCACGACCGCACCACCAACGCCAAGGTTGTAACCGCGGTTATACCGTTCGGGGATGGGCATAAAAATGAAGCGGGAGACGTAGGCTTCTCCCGGTAGAATTACGAAAGCACCATGGGCAGCCCGAGGTACTCGTTATACATAAAGTCCCGATGTTCGATCAGAGCTGGGTCGAGCGCTTTTTCAATCGCCGGATTCGGGAACTCGAAGGCGGCGCGTAACACCTCAAGAATATTACAATGTTCGGGCGGAAGGGGTTTCATGAGGGCGCAAAACGTTGCCCAATAGAAGTCCAGGGCCGTGACGTGTTCACCCATGAGGAAGCGATTGCCTTGTGCCTGCTCAGCTTTGAGGCGAGCGGACAGGAGAGTCAGAATATCCGTGGCCCGCTTGGTTGCCTCCGGTCCGACGCCGGGTCGATAGCCGTATTTTGCGCCCAGGTAGTGACCCATCTCGGCGGGAATGGGATAGTCCACAGCCGGGTCTATGGCGGCATCGCACATCATGAGGCGAAGTACCCAGCCCAGGCCCATTTCCCCGCAGATTTCATGCGAAAGCCCGAACATCAGCGCACGTTGCTCCGGGTCAGCCGGGATGAGACTCGGTTCGGGTTGGAGACGTTCGAGCAAGAGCAGGATTTCCGCCCAGCCGGACCGCGGCGCTTCGTCTTCATACATGGCGGACGGCGCACTGTCCTCGCCCGTCCACTCGACCAGGGCTTTATTGGCCGGATCACCAGAATTGTAGAGTGTTGCGGTAAAGGGAATATTTTTGACCTTCAACATGCCTTTGACCGCTTCGCCCCACGGGCTCGGCGCATTGGCCACAAACGTCAGGCGCAGACCCGATGCCTGCTTCGCTTCTTCCAGACTCACAAACTGCATACTATCCTCCTTCGCTTCATTCGGATGACGCGGCATTCTACCGGAATGGCGCGTCACGCGCGACACGTGGAGGCTTGATCTCCATCTCTCCCGCCGTTAGCTTCGAGCCCATGCCAACACCGGCCATTACGCGCAACCCGTTGTCCTGGTTTTTGCTTCTCGGCTTGATCCTCAGCGGATTTTTGACCTGGCTGATTTACTATAAGCCGGCGGCCACGGCAGAGGGAGAGTGGGTGACGTATCTCCCGGCGGCCAACTCCTGCTTCAATGCCCTGTGTGCTTGCTGTTTGACTGCGGGGTTTGTCAATATCAAACGCGGTAACCGGGAACGACACATGCGCTGCATGCTGGCCGCGCTTGTGTTCTCAGTCCTCTTTCTGGCGAGTTATATCGTCTATCACCATTTTCATGGCGATACCGCTTTTCCCGGCCAGGGGCCGATTCGTCTGCTGTATTTTTTCATCTTGATCAGCCACATCGTCCTCTCCGTTGTCGCCCTGCCCCTGGTCTTTACGACCTTATACTATGCGGCCCGCGGCCAGTTTGAGTCACACAAAAAGATAGCCCGCTATACCTTCCCGATCTGGCTCTATGTCTCGGTCACCGGCGTGCTCGTTTTCTTTTTTCTCAGAGCCTATACGTGAGTAGGGGCAACCCACCCCGGCCCTTCGGGCCACCCTCTCCCACAGGGGGCGAGGGTAAAAAAAGCCCTTCTCCCGCTGGGAGAGGGGTTGGAGTGAAGGCAAAGCCGCCTGCCAGCCGTCGGGCAATCTAATTTGCATCACCCCTCCTTGGAGGCCTGTCCTGAGCCCAGTCGAAGGGGCGGGGTGGGTTGTCCCCTGCCCGCATGCACGGTCGCCGCGCTCCTCTCACTCCACGTCCGTCACGACAAAATTCTGACTATCCTGTTGCCATTCCAGGGCCACCGTCTCCCCTGGCATTGGGAAGTCCTCCACCACACATTCCCCCTCGGCCCCCCGCAGAAACTCCTTCTCGGCTCCCTCCCCCACAGTCGTCACCCGCACCGTCGCCCGGCCTAACTCAACGTCATCCACGAAGGCCACGACTTCATGCTCGCCGTCCCCCAATAGATTCCAGTTGAACAACAACCCAAACCCATTGTCCGTGTCCCCACACACCGGCTCCGTGTCCAACCGCTCGGTTCCATACGCGGCCGCCTGCCGCCCGGTCCCAATCTCAAGCTCGACCGTGTCGGCCTCACACACCCAGCCCGAGATAACCCCCACTCCACTCTGAAAGGAGTGCGGCCCCGGATTCTCCAGATACCCTGTCAGACCACTCGGCCGGATGCCGGTGTTAGCCCTCGCCGGGGCACTCCCGCCCACGATCACAAAGTTCTGACTGGTCTGCTGCCATTCCAAGGTCACGGTCCGGCCCATCGCCGGGAAGTCCTCGACCACACACTCCCCCTCAGCCCCGCGCAGAAACTCCGCCCCCAGCGTCGTCACGGTCACGGTCGCCCGACCCAACTCCACGCCATCGACCAGGGCCACCACCTCATGCTCCCCGTCGCTCAACAGATTCCAGTTGAACAACAACCCAAAGCCATTGTCCGTGTCGCCACACGCCCTCAGCGTGTCCAGCCGCTCCGTCCCATACGCCGCCTCCTGCGGCATCCCGTTCAACTCGATCTCCACCATATCGGCGTCACACACCCAGCCCGAGAGCAGCCCCACCCCACTCTGGAAAGAGTCGGCGCCGGGATTCTCCAGATAGCCCGGTGGCAACGTCACCGGGCCGCCGCCCGTGCCGCCGTCGCCCGGAGGGGTGATGACGGGAGGGGTGATGACGGGAGGGGTGATGACGGGAGGGGTGATGACGGGAGGGGTGATGACCCCCGGTGCCACCACCACCACCACCACCGTCGCCGTCGCCGTCGCCGTCGCCGTCGCCAAGGCATCCTCCGAGCGCGCCTCCTCCCCAAAGCTGCAGCGGCCCGCCTCAGAGCCGCCCGCGTCTCGCACACCGCCCGCGTCCCCAAAACTACTCTCATCCCCAAAACTGCCCGCGTCTCGCACCCCGCTCTCGTCCCCAGAGCCGCCCGCCCCGCTCTGACGCTCCTCCTCCCCGCCCCCGAGGAGCGAACAGACCTTCCCGCGAAAATCCCCCGCGTGGTGCGAGAGGACACTTCCGCTATACCGGGGATTCACCCCCCGGCGAGCCCGCTCCGCCAAGTACGCCTGCCCCTGCAACTCGAAGTTCTCTGTGTAGAGGGCCAGCAACTCAGCCTCCGCCGTCGCCGCTCCCTCTGCATAGCGCAGAAAGTCTAGCCGGAGACTTGCCGACACCCCCTCACCAAACATCTCGCGATTCGAGGTCGTCCGATAGAGCTGCTGAACCGCCTCCCGGCTCTGATAGAGATCATACAGAATCAGAAAATCCAGGGCACGGCCGAGGCGAATGGACCCGCCGACATACTCCCCGGCTTGGGCCGGCGTCGTCACCGGCGCGCCCTGGACGTGCGTGCCCGCCGTACTCAGCAGACTGAGGTCATACTCTTCCTTGCTGAACAAGGACGCCGCCGTCTGCGTATTGCACATCCGCGCCTCGGCCACCGCCGCATAGTCACTGCGCCCCTTGAGACGCGTGAACAGTACCTCCGCATGGCGCAGACCCAGCGTCGTCCCAAACTCCCAATTCGGGGCCTGACCCCCTCTGCCGGGGAACGCGATTGACCGCCCCGGGCTCGACCGGTACCCCTCTCGCTCCAAGGGGGTCAGCCGGCGGTCCGCCGTGGTGAGCATCGTCGTAGCCAAGGTGCAGTGGGTGGGTTGCGACTCCACCGTCTGCACTTCACTCTCCGTCCCCTCCCCCAGGTTGTCATTGCCCCAGACGGGCCGATTCAGCGCGCTATGACACTGGGAACACGCCGTCCTCCCGCTGCTCGGAGACCGCACGAGCTGCGGCCGCTCCCCCGTAAAGTCGAGCGCACCCGCGGACCACTCCCCTTCTGCCGGCACGGGTCGGAGAAACTCGACTTGGTCGGCCGCAGGATCCGCCGGATTGGTCGTCCAGGTCACGATGAATCTGGCATCCGCCCCCCACGACACGATGCGCGGATGCGCCGCAGAAATAAAGGCCGCCGAGGGGCTCTCGGACTCGAAGACGGCCAGGAAGTTGCGCTTGTGCAGCGGCGGCAGGGCCGCCACGAACCCCTCAACGGTCGTAATGGAGTGCGCGGCCAGAAACTCCAGAACCCCCCCCTCACTCATCGTCTCCGGCAGCGTCTCGGCGTGGACCGCCCCCCCGCGCAGAGCCGCGTGCCCGCCGGGCGTGAGCATCAGCACAAAAAAAGCCGCCCAGACCACACAGACCTGCCCCGTGGTGCCCCGCCCTCGCATTTTCTGATTCCGCATGGCGTCACTTTAACCCCATCCTGCCACGTATGCCCCCCTAAAATGGGAGGAATCGCCGCACTGGCGGGACCGTATCTGGCCGAGGCGGGCTTCTCCGGGGCGTGGTGGCGGCAGGTGGGCGAGACCATCAACGGCCATCTCATCCGCACCTTTGGCTTACACTTTCCGGGGGCACGCACGAAACGCGGCCTCCTCACCCACATCGCGGCCAAGCTGCTCGCTGTTAATGTCGGGCTCTGGCTCAATCTCCTCATCTTCGGCCGGCCCCCTTGGGCCTTTGCCACCCTCTTCCCCTGCTAATAATTCACATCACACGTCCACGGAGGGGAGCGGAACATATCCCCTCTTGAGAGGCCTGTCCTGAGCCCAGTCGAAGCGGCGGGGTAGGTTGTCGGGTCCCACCGGCTTGCAACGCAGGCGGTTATGAGTGCAGCGTGATCGGCTCAAGCGCATCACTCTGAGCAGTGACCTCGCCTATAATAGCCGCGTCCTGATAGCCCAGAGCCCGAAGCTCCTGCAGACACGTCGGCGCGCGGTCAGCCGGGATACTGGCCAGGAGTCCACCGGCGGTCTGCGGATCAAACAGGAGCGCATAGTGCGGATGCTGCGCCGCACGTTCAACCTCACGAATAGCCCGCCGCAGCCGAATGTTCTGCGGTTGCAGGGACGAAAAAATTCCCTGCTGAACGACCTCCAGCGCGCCGGGCAGGATCGGGAGCTGTTCCATATTGAGGGCAACGTCAACAGCCGAGGCGCGGACCATTTCCATCAAATGGCCGAGTAAGCCGAATCCGGTCACGTCGGTCATGGCGGTTGCGCCGTGCTGACGCAGGCAGTCTGCTCCGGCCCGATTTGACTGCCGCATGGAGGCCAGCGCGGCTTCGATCCAGCGGCCTTTAGCTTTTTGCCGCATGTCCGCGGCAAACAACACGCCGGTGCCCAACGCCTTGGTCAGGATCAGAGCCTGTCCCGGCTGCATGCCACTTTTTTTCAGCACGGATTCCTGACTTACCAGGCCGTTGATTGCAAATCCAAGTGCCAGTTCGCTGCCTTCGCTGGTATGCCCTCCGACAAGGGCCGTCTGTTCCTGGTTAAGAACCTCCAAGGCCCCGGCCATGAGCTGCGTGAGCTGGTCCTGTACCTTGTCTTCCAACCCATACGGAATGGTGACCATGGCCAGAGCGGTCTGCGGCTCGGCACCCATAGCAAAGATGTCACCCAGGGCATGGGTGGCCGCGATTTGGCCAAAGACAAACGGGTCTTCAATAAAAGCCCGAAAAAAATCAACGGTCTGCACCACCGCTTTTCCGGGTGGAACCGTAACCACGGCCGCATCGTCCGGTGCGTGCAAGCCAACGATAACGTCGGAACGGTCAACCGGCTCAAGACGCGCCAGGGCCCGATTCAGGACGGTGCTGCCGACCTTGGAGCCGCAGCCACCACAGCGCATGGCGAAAGCGGAAATCTCTTTGAGGACGTGCGCGTCGGCCAGTCCCTGCTCTACCCGAGCCGGCTCAGCTTCGGGCATGTCCGGCAGCTCGTTGTATTTGCGGATAAAGCGCCGGTCGATCCAGTCCTTCCACCCCCAGACCCACTTGCCTTCACCCGCCCAGCGCGACCGTGAGGCCACCGCATATTGGTCTCCGGTAGAGATCAGGCTCAGAAACTGCTTTTGCGGCACAAAGGCTTTGACCGCTTGGCCACGCAGGAAGCGGCGCAGATTCTTGGCCAGCGGCGGGCCTTGCCGCACGGCGAACACGCCCGATTTTGGGCGGGTATAGTTGACCACCGCGGCGATATCCCCGGCGGCAAAGACCTCGGGATGGGAAACGGACTGGAGCGTATCCTGCACGGAGATAAAACCCTGCTCGTCCGTCGCCAGCCCGGACTCCCCCGGCCAGTCGGCGGCGCCGGCCGTGGTGACCCACAGAATCTCATCCAGAGCGAGTTGGGTATCATCAGCAAAACGAATGCATCCCTCGGTAGCGCCGGTGACGAGACAATCCGTTCGGACCTCAACTCCACGCTGCGTGAGAATGCGCCGAAACGCGGCGCGGACGCGCGGGTTGTGGGTCGGCAGAATCTCGGACGCCGCGCTAATGAGGGAAAAAACAAGATGGTCGGCCGACCGCTTTTGCTGGGCGAGCAGGTGTTCGAGACGATATTGGACGGCCAGCAAGAGTTCCACACTCCCGGCTCCGCCGCCGATGACACCGATAGTCGTGCGTTCGGTGCGAGCCAGACAGCGCTCTCGCAGCTTTTCCCACTGCCGCCAAAAACCGTCTATAGGCTTGACGGCCACACCGGTGTGCGTAGCACCGGGGATATGCGCAATGGCAGGCGTCGCCCCGATATTAATGGACAGCACATCATAGGCTACGGGCGGGCGGTTGCGACACACAACCTGCTTGTTCGCCAGGTCCAGACCGGTTACCTCATCATGAAAAAATCGTGCCTCAGCAAACCGGGACAGCGGCCCAAGATCGATATGGGCCTGATCGAAGCTATAATGTCCGGCAATATAGCCGGGTAACATGCCGGAATATGGCGCGTGGCTATCCCGGCAAATCAGCGTCACGCGCACGCCCGGCAGCGGCTTCATCCCAAATTGTTTCAGCACCGTGACATGACTGTGACCGCCGCCAATGAGGACCAAGTCTTTGACTACCGGAGTGTGTGTCGTCCTCACAAAAGATATCCTTCAGTGCGGCAGGAACCCACCCCACCGCTACGCGGCACCCCTCCGGGGAGGGGATAATCAGGACCACCCCTCCTCGGAGGGGCGGTCCTGAGCTTGTCGAAGGGCCGGGGTGGGTTCCCGGCCTGAAGTAAAACACGCGGTGATGCTATTCTCGCCGCAAGAGAAGATTGCCGCTCACGTCATGCCGGACTGTCCAGTCGGGCGGAACAACCACCGTAGTATCCGGTTCTTCCACAATAAGGGGGCCACTTTGGACCTGTTTAATATCAGTGCGCTGATATATCGCGGCCTCGCACTCGCCCGCCTGCGGGCCGAAATACGCCGTGCGTGAAGCAGTGCCCGAAGATGGAGAAGCAGCATCACTCCCGCTCCCGTGACCATCCGCGCCAGTGAGATCAGTAAAACGCAGGTGTCCGGAGGAGGCCAAGGCTCGCAGACGGACGCTGACCAGCTCAATCGTATCGGCTCGATCATAGCCGAATGCCTGCCTGTGGGCTTCAGTGAATAGGTGTGCCAATCGGTCCTGCATGGCGTCCTCAGTCACTTCAGGAAACGGCAGAGTCAGCTCCGCCACTTGATAGCCATACTTGAGATCGACCTGGCGCTCAAAGCGAACCTGATCTGCGGCAATACCTTCTTGGACTAACTCGGCCCGGGCCTGCGTCTCAAGCTCCTCGTATTGGCGCAGTACGGTCCGCGGAGCGACCTGATCCAAAGCCAGGGCCACGCTGCGAATATAGTCGTGGCGATAATCCGCCAGTAATAACCCGAGGGCACTGAATAAGCCCGGATAGAGCGGAATCTGAACCCGCGTCATGCTCAGACTGTCTGCCAGCGCGGCGGCATGCATCGGCCCGGCCCCGCCAAACGCAACCAAGGTAAAGGCACGCGGGTCTCGGCCGCGTTCGGTCGAGACGGCCCGCAGGGCGCGCATCATGGTCGCGTTTGCCACCTGCGTGATGCCATAGGCCGCGGCCTGGACTTCCATATTGAGCGGTCGGGCGATTTTTTGCGCAATCGCGGTCCAGGCGGCCTGGCGGTCGATGGTCAGAGTTGCCCCAGCGATAGCGTCGGGATTCATATAGCCGAGCACCACATTGGCATCAGTCACGGTCGGCTCGGTTCCGCCCCGACCATAACAGGCCGGACCAGGGTCCGCGCTCGCACTCTGGGGGCCGACCCGTAATGCGCCGCCTTCATCTATCCAGGCAATACTGCCCCCGCCGGCTCCAACTTCCACGATATCAAGCGAGGGGACGCGCAGGGCATGCCCGCCCCCGCCGAACAAGCGCGTGGTCGTGGTTGCGCCGCCACCGATCTCACCGCCGGGCTTTTCGAGTGGCACGCCGTTTTCAATCAGGCAGGCTTTCGCGGTCGTCCCACCCATGTCAAACGATAACACTTGATCCTGCTGCGTCTCTTGGGCAAAGCGCGCCGCGGCCAGCACGCCGGCAGCCGGACCCGATTCAATCATATACGCGGGCCGGCGCCGGGCGGCTTGGGCGCTCATGATGCCGCCGTTGGACTGCATAATCAGGACGCGCTCGCTATAGGTCGAAAGGTGCTGTTCCAGTCGGGTGAGATAGCGATCAACAACCGGAATCAGTGACGCATTAATGACGGTCGTGCTGGTGCGTTCATACTCGCGAATCTCGGGATGGATATCGCACGACAGACACACCACCGTATCCGGCGCCGCTTCGGCGATGAGCTGTCCAAGCTGCCGTTCGTGGGTCGGATTGAGATACGAGTTCACCAGGCAAACGGCGATCGCTTCGACACCAGCGGCCAGAAGCTGTTGGATCATGGCCCTGGCTTGCACAGGATCAAGCGAACGCTCGACACTACCATTGCCTAAAATTCGCTCCTGAACTTCCAAACGCAGCGAACGGGGCACGAGCGGGGGCAGACGGTCCCAGTCCGCATCGTAGATATTGGGCCGGCGCTGCCCGCGCATTTCGAGTTCGTCCCGAAAGCCCTGGGTGGTAATCAGTCCGGTCCGCGCGGTGGTGTCTTCGATTACGGCGTTCGAGGCAATGGTTGTGCCGTGGACGAAGCCCTCGACCTGGGCCTGCGCATCGACCTCGCGCACACATTGGACGATGTCTTCGCCAACCCGGTCGAGCAGCGAGAGCACTTTTGTGGTAGACAGGCGTCCATCGTCGCCAACCACAATGACATCCGTAAATGTTCCACCGATATCAAAGCCTATACGCATGGAGAGGCTATACCATATCGAATCGTCTATCCAAACGGTGTATGCTTTATTGAAGGCAGCGAGAAATGAGAATTCTCCACAACGAGAAGCAGAAAGATAATGTAGCGAAATTCTTTTGGGATGCTGCCAAGATTGCTCTGGCAGCACTCGTTCTTGGACCCATCGCCAAGCCAGAAGTTCTCCAACCCTGGTATTGGCCTTGGGGTACTTGCGACCTTCGCATTTGCGCTTCTCGGTTACTTATTTGATGGAATGGAGGTTTCTTCATGAACCCATTAGGCATCGTCTTTCTCGTGATGCTAGGCATTGCCGCTGTAGGATTTCTCATTTTCTTTCTGGATAGCGGATTACGCCGGAAGGAACGACAATCCGAGTAGGGGGAGCGTATCCGGGCTAAAACCGAGCTTTGCACGTTCCCTCACCCCGGCCCTCTCCCCTGAGGGGAGAGGGAGATGGGAAACGCCCGACCCTCGATTAGTCTGCTGCCGCAGCCGGTTGCAAGCGGGTGGCCCGCAATGCCTCGGTTTCCGGCATCTTGACCTCGGCCGTGGCCACATCAATCACCACACCATACTGCTCGCGCGCATTCGAGAGAGACAGCTTCTCATCCTGCACGTCGGACAGAACGCGCGCGGGGTCGCGTTCCAAGGGGTTGCCGTGCCCGCCCGAGCCGGACACGATGTGGTGAATGCAATCGCCTGATTTCACATCCATATGCATATGGGCTTTGCGCGGTAGCTCCCGGTTCTCTGTTTCTGGATTCAGAATATTCCTGGACAGCGAGCCGGGCGCGCCGCCGGCCATCCCCTCAGACGCCCGAATGAGACGATTCGTGCGGACCATGACTTTTCCGGGACTCAGGAAGCGCCACTGTTTATAGATGGACACCGAGCCACGATACTTCCCGGCCCCGCCCGTATCCGGCACATAGCCAAAGCCGTCAACGACCAGCGGAAATTCACGTTCGAGCATTTCGGCTGGAATCGTTCCGTACGACCCAAAGGCCATGGGGGCCACGCCATCAATTCCGTCCTTATGCGGCCGTCCACCCCAGCCACCAAAGAAAATATCCATCACCGCAAACGGCGTCCCGTCTTCTTTTTCGCCAGTGAAGTGCAACACGTCCCCGCCCTCTCCAGGGATAGGCACCCGGTCGGGCAGCGCCTTTGCCAGGGCCCGAAACAGCATATCGAAAACGCGAAAGAATAAAGGGGCACGCCCACCAACCGCGGCAGGAAAGCGCGGATTCACCAAGCTGCCAGCGGGCGCAATGACGTGTATGGGTCGAATAAATCCCACATTGGTTAAGACATCCGGACTGACAATACTCTTGACCGCGCCATACACCGTCGCCTCAGTCATACTCAGCGGCAGGTTAATAGCACCGCGCGCCTGCGGTCCGGTCCCGGTAAAATCAACGCTCAGGGTTTCGCCTGCTGCGCGCAAAGTCACTTTGAGCGGCAGAGCCACACCGTCGGAGCCAAAGCCGTCATCCTCAAAGGCGTCTTCATGCACATACTCGCCGACAGGAATCTCTTTGATGGCAGCCCGCGTAGCCTTTTCCGCATAGGCAATCAAATAGTCACAGCATGAGTTGAAGGTGTCCAAGCCATATTTTTCGAGCATGGTTTTCAGCTCTTGCTCACCGCGCCAGCAGCCCGCGATTTTTGCCTCTACATCTCCCAGCCATTCGTCGGACACCCGGACGTTGGCCAGAATCGTCTCCAGGAGGGCGTCGTTGCGTTCACCAGCGTTATACAGCTTGAGGAGCGGCAGACGGAGACCCTCTTCAAAGGTCTCCGTACACTGGCTGCTGAATCCACCGGGGAAGCGTCCGCCAATGTCGGTGTGGTGCGAGTAGGCCAAGGTAAAAGCGACATGCTGCCCCTTCCAGAACGTGGGCGCAATAATCATCACATCCGGCATGTGGGTGACACCGGCATACGGATCATTCACCACAATGACATCACCGGGCTTGAACGTTCCAGCGTACTTTTTGAGGACGTACGACATGACGGCGATAAAGAACGCCAGTTGAAACGGGGCGGCATAGCCCTGACCGATGACCCGTCCTTGGCCATCACACAGAGCGGTGGCAAAGTCTCCCGTTTTGACCATGGCCGAGCGGCCGGTTTTCCAGACCGCAATCGCCATTTCTTCGGTAATGGCGGCCAGCTCGTTTTTCACGACTTCAACCAGAATAGGATCAAATGCCATAGCTCTCCTCCCGGTCCACGCGCCGGCAACGGACAGGACGCGGGCCCTCGCATTCAGCCGTCATCCTCCCAGGTCAGACTGCAATGTCGCGCGAAGTTGCGCCGTCCGGTTCCAGTCAACCTGCTCCGTGCGCTCGTCAATAGCGACCCCGTATTCCCGCTCGGCGTATGCGGGCGAGATTTTCTCGTCCAACACGTCGTCCAGGACGCGCTGGGGGTCACGCGCGAGCGGGTCGCCATAGCCGCCTGCACCCGGTTGGATATGCAGCAGGGTTTCTCCGGACCGCACTTCAGTGTCGATGAGCATTTCTCGTGGAAGCTGGGTTTCTTCTTCGCCGGAACGCAGCCTGGCATCAAACGGGGTGCCGTCTTTTCCGCCGGCAAGTCCATAGGGAACGGATTTCACTCGACAGGTTCGGAGCATCACCCGGCCTTCGCCCAGAAAGCGCCATTTACGATACACGGACAGGGCGCCGCGATATTGTCCCGCACCACCGGTGTCCGGCAAAAAGCCGAAGCCCTCCAGCATGACCGGACATTCCCGCTCAATCATTTCGGCTGGAATGCTGCGCATGGCACCGCCGGCAGCCATAGGGGTGACGCCTTCCACACCATCGCTATCGGGCCGCGCGCCCCAGCCCGAGGTGTAAATATCCAGCAGCATGGACGGTACGCCCTCGTCAACCTTGGGCGTATACACCAGCAGGTTCGCCCCGCCCTCGCCGGCGGCGTAGACTTTGTCAGGAATGGCCTGGGCCAGGGCGGCAAACACCATGTCGATAATACGCCACATCAGCATACCGCGCGCACCGACTGCGCCGGGAAATTTGGGATTGACCACACAGCCCTCGGGAGCAGTCACCTGAATGGGTGCCATGAGCCCCGAGTTTGCCGGCGCATCCGTCTCAAGAATAGATCGAAAGGCCACGTACACACAGGCGCGGGTGAGATTAAAGGGGACGTTAATCGCGCTACGGACCTGCGCGCCGGTTCCGTCGAAGTCAACCCGGACGGACTCACCGGCGACAGTCACCACGAGGCGCAAG
Organism: Binatia bacterium; assembly: GCA_963664395.2. GTDB lineage: Bacteria > Desulfobacterota > Binatia > Bin18 > Bin18 > Bin18. Next base: position 4,513,940 of record OY761159.2, read on the forward strand.
TTGACCCCTTCCCCGCCCAGACCGTCATCTTCAAACAGATCAGTATACGCATACGACCCATCCGGGATGGCAGCGATGCACGCTCGCATGGCCCGTTCACTGTATTGGTGTAACTGTTTGTTACAGGCTTCAAACTGTTCCAGCCCATGTCGCTCAAGCAGGTCGCGTACCCCCTGGGCACCGCGTCGACAGGCCGCGGCCTGGGCATCCAGGTCGCCGCGCACATCCTCAGGCGCGCGGACATTGGCGGCAATCATATCAACCAAATCCTGATTCAGCTCGCCTTGACTGAAGAGCTTGACCCCCGGAATACACACCCCTTCTTCATAGACTTCGGCACAGGCGATCCCCATGCCGCCGGGGAAGCGCCCGCCGATATCGGTATGGTGTTCCACGATGGCAGCAAAGCCGACCAGTTGTTCCTGCCAGAAAATGGGCATGACCAGAACGATGTCCGGGAAGTGGGACACCCCGCCGTAGGGATCATTTGAGACAATCACATCGCCAGGGTGGAGGTCGTCGCCAAATTTCTTCAGCACCCACGGCATGACACCCATGATATAGCCCAGATGGACGCCGATGGTCAGACCCTGGGCGATCAACATGCCCTGGGCATCGACCAACGCGGTGGAAAAATCAGAGCCTTCCTTGGCCCCCAGCGAGCGCGCCGTCCGCTTCATGGTAATGCCCATTTCTTCGGCAACCGCGATCAGCTCGTTTTTCATGACTTCGATGAGGATAGGGTCAAATTCGCCGGCCATGCGCTTTTCCTCGTTTAGGCGTTTTTCGCTAAAACAATATTCCCATACTCGTCGACACTCGCCTGCCACTGCGGAGGAACAACAATCGTGGTGTCAAACTCTTCGACAATCAGAGGACCGACGACGGCATGTTCGACCAAGTCACCGCGGCTCAGAATCCGGGTATCGAGCTCACCTTGTTGCGGACCGAAATAGGCGCGTCGGGAGTCTGGCTGCGCGGTCTTTTCTGCCGATTGGCTGAAAGACACGCCCAATTCGCTGAAGGACAGGCTTTGTGTCCGGACGGTTGCTTTCAGGCGGACGCTGACGATGGCAATAGTATCGTCTTCGCGTCGATATCCATACGTTTGTTCATGCGCAGCATGAAAGCTTTCGGCCAAAACCTGCCGGATGTCGGCTGCCTCAACACGAGCCGGGACCGGCAGGGTCAGTTCGGATGACTGGCGCTTATAGCGCAAGTCGATCAGGCGTTCATAGGTGATACTCCCCTGACCATCCTGTTCATCCTGAGAATCCTGATTATCCTGAGAATCCTGATTCGCGTGCGACACCAGGGCCTCAAATTCCTTGAGTAAGGCCGCAGGATTAATGGCATCCAATTCCTGTGGAACGCTTTGCACATAGTCATAGCGTATGTCTGCCAACAATAGGCCCAGCGCGCTGAACAGTCCGGGAAAGAGCGGAATATACACCCGCGGCATACCCAGATTGTCGGCCAGCGTGGTGGCATGTAGCGGTCCTGACCCCCCAAATGCAATGAGCGTAAACTCGCGTGGATCACGCCCCCGCTCTGTCGTGACGGCGCGTATGGCTCGCGTCATGGTCGCGTCGGCCACCTGATGAATCCCGAAGGCCACGTCTTGGACCGACAAATGGAGGCGTGCGCACAGCCGCGTCTCTATTGCGGTACGCGCCGCGGCGGCATCAATGGGGACGGTCCCCCCGGCAATTTTGCCCGGGTTCATATACCCCAGAGCCACGTTGGCATCGGTAATGGTCGGCTCGGTTCCGCCCCGGCCATAGCAGGCAGGTCCGGGGACCGCACTCGCACTCCGAGGACCGACGCGCAACGCGCCCCCGTCGTCTACCCAGGCCAGGCTTCCCCCGCCCGCGCCGACCTCGACAATATCGTACGCGGGAACGCGCAGCGCATAGCCAGCGCCCTGACTCAGTCGCCCGGCTCGATTGATTCCTGCCCCAACCTCACCTTCGGCGGTTTCAACAGCTTGCCCATCTTCTATGAGACACGCTTTGACCGTTGTTCCGCCCATATCAAACGCAACGGCCTGAGAAAGACCGATTTCCCGAGCTAAGCCTGCGGCGGCCAATGCGCCGGCCGCAGGACCGGATTCAATCATATGCACGGGGCGGCGGCGGGCATGCGCTGCGGTCATGACCCCACCGTTGGATTGCATGATTTGCAGCGTTGGGGGGTATGCCTGTAGTTGCGTTTCCACTTGGTCCAGATAACGATTGACCACGGGCATGAGGTAGGCGTTCAACGCCGTGGTGGAGGTTCGTTCGTACTCTCGGACTTCGGGGAGGACTTCGGCTGAGGAGCAGACCATGACTTCCGGGAACACCTCACGGATGAGAGCCACGGCCCGTTGTTCATGGCTGGGATTGACGTAAGAGTGCAGAAACGCCACGGCAATGGCTTCAACGCCCTGGCGTTTGAGGGTGTGAATAGCCTGGCGTACCTCTTCTTCATTGAGCGGAGTTTCCACCTCGCCCTGAACGGTCATGCGTTCGGTGACTTCAATCCGGCGACGGCGCGGTATCAAGGGCGGCGTGCGCTGCCAAAAAACGTTGTATACGCCGGGTCGCCCAAGGCGTCGAATTTCCAGTTCATCTCGAAAGCCTTTGGTTGTAATCAGCCCGGTCTCCGCCCCTTGTTCTTCCAAGACCGCGTTGGAGGCTATGGTTGTGCCGTGGACGAGGCTCGTAATAGCGCTCTCCGGGTGCCGGCTTTCGGCATCGGCAATACAGCGCCCAACGTCTGCTCCAACAGAATCGGGCAGGGTCAAAATTTTATAGGTCAGGAGCTGGCCGTCAGCTCCGGCTATGACAACATCGGTGAAGGTTCCGCCAATGTCAAAGGCAACACGAAGACTGGCAGGAGTAGGCATATGTGCAAGGCTGAGAGTAAAAAGCGAAATCGGTTCCCTTTTACCGTATTGCCTTACGCCTCGACCATGGCGATAGCCTCAATCTCAATGAGCAGGTCCTCAAACGCCAACGCCTGGACGCCGATAAGCGTGCTGGCCGGCGCCTTTTCTTGAGGCAGATACTGGCTACGGACCTCGCGGATCACACCGATCACGTCCGGTGTGTAATCCACAATATACGTATTGCTCTTCAGCACGTCATCAAACGTGGCCCCGACCGCGGCCAGCGCTTGTTTGAGGTTTTCAAACGTTTGGACGGCCTGGGCTCGCAAATCGCCCTTGCCCACCAACTCATTATCGGCATTAAAGGAAACTTGGCCTGAGATAAAAACAATTTTCCCCTCGGTCGCGGTCACAACCTGAGAGAAGCCCGGCAAAACGGGCATACCCGCTGGATTCAGAAATTCCTTTTCCATACTTTTCTCCTATTCCTCTCTTTCCCTGCGAACCGGGCAACCACAGGGGGTTGCCCCTACATTTTGCTCCCTCTCCCCTTGAGGGAGAGGGCTGGGGTGAGGGTCTTTTCCTCATAGGGTCTTTCTGCGTCAGGGCCGTACTTCATAATAGGCGTTGAACGGATTGTCAAAGTCGTGACGGGTAAAGCGGGTGAACCCGGCGTCACGCGTCATGCTCTGCGCGACCTGTTCATTAAAGCCCAAGGTGCCAAGGCCGGCGCCGCCCGGCTCGGATAAGGCCGAGGACATACAACCCATAACCGAGAAGGCATACATCAGACCAGTCATGGGCCTCTTCAGATTCTCTTCAAACGTCGGGGCGCTCTTGATATCGGCGATCAGCCAGGTTCCGTCCGGCCTGAGCGCCGACCGAATGGCCCGAATGGCTTCTGCCGGATGGGTCATATCGTGAATGCAGTCAAAGGTGGTGATGAAGTCAAAACTCGCATCAGCCGGCAACCCATCCTGGGCCGCATGGTGAAACCGGAGGTTGGTCAGTCCGGCCTCAGCTTTGTTCGCGTTGGCGCGAGCCAGCGCGTGCGCCGAGATGTCATAGCCGTGAAAGTCTGCCTGCGGGAAGGCCGCGGCCATTTGAATCAGCGCAATCCCGGCGCCGCAGCCCACGTCCGCCACCTTTGCACCGGCTTGCAGCCTGGACTCGACACCGTCCAATGCAGGCAGGACGAGGGGAATCAGCGCATGCCGGTACCAGGGCGCAAACACGCGCTCGATGCCGCGGGCGCCCTCCGGCCCACGCGCGTCGTAGGGCAAGCCCAGGCCGGTGCGAAAGGCTTCGGGCAGTTTTTCCAATATGGCCATGCGTTGCGGCAAATCGCTGAAAATACCCGCCGCAAACTTAGGGCTGTCTTCATCCGCAAGAATCATGGCCATTTCCGGCGAGAGTGCAAAACGTTCCTCACCCACATACTCAAGCAACTGTGCCGCGGCCTGACCTCGCAGCCACTCCCGCACCCAGCGTTCGCTCAAGCCCGTTTTGTTGGCAAGCTCAGCACTTGTTACAGGCCCGGCACCGGTCAGCGCCCGGTACAGCCCGAGCCGATCTCCCAAGTGTATCATCGCCGAGAGCAACGCGCCGCTCAGCAGGCCAAAGACCTTTTGACCACTGGCCTTGAGTTTTTCCGGGTCTATGGACGTATCAGACTGCTGTGTTGACATATCCTCAGATTCTCCAGCTTGATACCTCCCTCTCCCTTTGAGGGAGAGGGTCAGGGTGAGGGGCGCTCAAATACCTACATTCCACTAATCAGTTCGAGAATGGTTCCGTCCGGGTCTTTGAAGCAGACGACGCCTATCTCTGCGCCGCCCGGTCCTTTAATTTTTTTGAGCGGAGCCACAAACTGAACCTCCATCTTTTGAAGGTCAGCATAGGTCTGGTCGATATCGTCCACAGTGAAGGCGATACGGCAAATACCGATATTATTGAGAGACGGGTATGGCTGGCCTTGTGGGGGCGGATCAATAAACTGGACCAGGTCAAGCACCGGAGCGTTCTCATCGTCTCCCAAACGCATAAATACGCCGCGCAGCTTCCGCGCGTCGAGTCCAAGCGCTTCGCCGACCGTCGGGTCCTCAAGTGTAAAATCGTTTACCTTGTTAAAGCCGATCTTTTCGTAAAACCCGATGGAGCGTTCCATATCGCGGACGCAGACATTAACGTGAAAAAGCTTTTCTAACATTGGGGCTCCCTCCTGTGCAAAAAGGTAGGGGCAGTTGGTGAACCGCCCCTACTGTTATCACGCAGTTATCATGAAATATCCGTTTTCTATTCCATCACTCGCGTACTGCTACGCTTGACCCGAACGTAACACCTGACCCGGCATGGCACCCGTATGTTTCCCATCGTCGAACAGCACTTCTCCATTCACGATTGTGTACTGGACGCCTCGGGCCGGCATGACTAAGCGCCGACCGCCCCCAGGCAAGTCGTTTCGCATTTCACCGCGGCGGGCAGAGCCAACTGTGTTGTAGTCAAAAATCGCAAAGTCAGCCGCCATTCCTTTTTCGATCTTGCCCCGTGTGGTCATACCATAGAACGCGGCCGGCTCTGAGGTAATCCGCCTCACCGCATGCTCAAGCGTCAGGGCTTGCCTCTCCCGCACCCAGGTGCCAAGCAGATAGGTGCAGTAGCCGGCGTCACACAGCATGTCCACGTGGGCTCCACCGTCTGACAAGCCGACCATGACCTGATCGTGCGTAATCAGCTCGGGAATGCGATCTTCATCGGCGTTGAACAGCTCATAGGTGTACTCGAGTTGCAAGTCATCTTCGATGCACAGGTCCAAAAAGGTATCGAGCCCGTCTTTGCCGCGCTCTTTGGCAATCTCGGCCACGCTCTTGCCCATCAGGGATTGCATGGCGGGATTACCGACCTCATGGACGATGGCGCGTTCCCATTTGCCCGAGAATACCTTGGGCGACTCCATCTCTTTGCGGAATGCCGCCCGAAAGGATTCATCCCTGTAGAATTCCTTCTGCTTCTCAATCGGCTGGTCAAAGGCCGGCTTCCAACAGGGCAGATTGGCAAAGATGAAGGGTTTGCGCAGGTCGATCTGAATAATCAGCGGACGGCAGGTCACCTGTGGAACCGCGCCCTTCTCGAACAGTGGCTCAATCGTGCGCAGGGTATTCATGGCCGCCTCCGGTTGATCGTCCCGATTCAGCAACGCCAGCCACGTGACCTGACGGCCGCTTTCGGTCAGGAGCAGATCCAATAACGCATGCTCTGCCTCGTCAACAATAGAGACACTATTGGTCAGGGCGAGTTCGATACTGCCCTTGCCGAGTTCTTTAAGCGCGTTGCAGTAGGCCTTGAGTTCGTCCCGACTGGCGTTGCGGCAAGCAATCGGACGGCCCTTATAGCCGATGTGCTGGGCGACATTCGTGGTCGAAAAGCCAAAGGCGCCGGCAGCCACCGCCTCTTTAATAAGGGCCTTGATCTGCACGATTTCCGCTTGTGTTGCGCCCCGCTCCATCGACTCCTCACCCATCACAAAATGGCGAAATGGGGTCAACGCAGCCATGAAACCGATATTGATTCCGCTCCCACGTCTTTCCGCAGCATCCATATATTCCGGGAAGGTTTCCCAATCCCAGGTCACGCCCTTGCCAAGTACCTCAATCGGGATAGCTTCAACGTTGACCAAATCCCAGGCAGCAATTTCATGCACGTCGGGTTTGCACGGCGCCAACCCGACACCGCAATTGCCCATCACCAGACTCGTGACGCCATGCCAGGAAGAGGACGTAATAAGCGGGTCCCAACAAATCTGGGCGTCATAGTGCGTATGCGGGTCAACAAAGCCAGGCGCAACAATCAGGTCCGAGGCATCCACGACCTGCTTGGCTCCATCAGAGACTTTACCAATTTCGGCAATTTTTCCGTTGGCTACCGCAATGTCGGCCCGGTAGCGTTCTGCGCCGGTCCCATCCACAACGGTTCCGTTTTTGATAACCAGATCGTATGACATGACACCCTCCTCTAGTTCTGGGGGTTAGGTTTTAATCCCCAATCCCTCATTATTAAATAATTCCCTTTTCCTGAAACGCGTCCATTTCTGCTTGGCTCAGACCGAGCAATTCTTTGTACACATAATCGTTATCTTCAGCATAGCACGGAGCAGCCCGTTCGGTTGGACCGCCCTGACTCACTCTCCCGTTGGTAAAATGAAACGGAATATCCTTGATCGGCCAGGTTCCAATCTCGGTGTGATTCAGTGGAATAAGCCAGTTCAAGTGCTTGAGCTGCGGGTCACGTTCAATACGATCTTGCGCGGTCTGACACACGCCGGCAGGAACGCCAGCGGCCTGTAAACGCTCTTGCAGGCCAAAGGGCTCCTGCTCCTTTGTCCATGCGCTCACCAGACGGTCCAATTCGTCCTGATGTTTCACCCGTTCGGCCAGCGAGGCAAACTGCGTCTGTCCTGCCCAGTCGGGATTGCCCATTTCCTGTACCAATGCTCGCCACTCTTCTTCTGAGGTCGCGGCTATGGCAATCCAACGGTCATTCTCGGCGTCTTGCTCAGCGCTGGCGCAGGGATAGGCTCCGTGCGGAGCTGCGGGTTTATAGGGCGAACGATTGCCCGTGCGTTGATAGCGGCGGCCATTGACCGCATGATCCAGAACCGCGGTTCCGGTCATGCCAATGCCGGGCTCCACCTGCGAGCAATCAAGATACTGGCCCCGACCCGTCCGTTTTTTGTAGTACAGGGCCATAAGAATGGTCATGGCACAATAGTACGCGCCACTCCAATCCATATACGAAAAGCCCCAGCCGGCAGGGGGATGCGGCGGCGGTAAACCGGACTGTTCAGTCAACCCACTCACAGCTTGGGCAATCGGTCCATAGGAGGCGTATTTCACGTAGGGACCTGTGTAGCCCCAACCGGGTTGCTGCATATAAATAATATCCGGCTTGATGGCTTTGAGGGTGTCATAGCCGAGCCCCCATTTTTGCATGGTCTCGGCCGTAAAGGCCTCAACCACCACGTCACTGACCGCAACCAGCTTTTTGAACAGCTCGCGGCCTTGGGGCGCTTTCATATTCAGACTGACCCCATATTTGCCGGCATTGATATCATTGAAGTAGCCACCGCGATTGACGCTTTTGACTTTACCTGTATCCAAGCCGGTTAAGTCCATGGCGACGGCCTTTTCCGCCTGTTCTTCTTTCTGTGTGGCAAACGGCGGCATATAGCGCAGAAAATCCAGCCGGTCGCGCCATTCAATACGAATGACTTCAGCCCCAAGACTGGCTAACAACCGCGGTCCGCCAGCCCCGGCCAGCAGCCAGGTCAGGTCTGCAATCCGAACGCCTTCAAGTGGTCTCACTTTTTTCATGGTGATTGCGTAGGGGCGTAGCCTGCTGCGCCCTTGTGTTTAGACAATGCCCTTTTCTTTGAGGGCCGTCAGTTCTTCCTGGCTCAGCCCGAGCTGCTCACAAAACACCGCCTGATTGTGCTCGCCAATGAGCGGTGCCCGCGGCCCTTGCCGCCAGTCGCATTCGTTCGGCAGCATGGGTGCGCCCGTATACGTATAGGACTCGCCCAGCTCAGGATGCTCAACCTGAGAAAATGTGGCGCGGCTTTGCCACTGTACGTCGTCAGGATTTTCTTCCGGCAGCCGAATGGGAGACCAGGGAATACCCAGTTCCTGAGCGTCATGCCAGATTTCTTCCATGTCAAAGTCGGCCACGCACTCGGCTTGGATAGCGGCAAAATGCTCGGCAAAGACCCGCCCGGTGCGATTCTTGGGTGCTTTGTATTTTTCTTCGTTCAGGTCGCCGGCTTTGCCTTTGCTCTCCAGAAATCCGACCAGGGCTTCATACCCACCCGGAAACGGATTGGGCAAAATAATGGCATAGCGCCCGTCTTTGGTTGGGAACTGCACCTCGGGTCCAATAGCCGGTTGGGCGTGCCGTCCGGTCTGGCGGTAGCACGGCGTCCGGCCATAAATCCAATGTGGTACGTCAATCTCAGTGCAGACGCTTACCGCCTGGTGGATGGGTACTTCAATCATCTCTCCGACTTCAGTCATCTCTCGACCAATCAGCGCGCCCATAATGGCAATAAAGGCTTGGTTGCCGCTGATGTGATAGGCGTGCCACATCTGTGGCGCGATAGGTGGTGTGTCATAGCTGCCATCTGCTTTGGGACTGTAGCCACAACACATCATTTGCCCGCCCAGCGCCAGATGGACCAAATCGTTGGCTTTATAGTCACGCCACGGACCACTGCTCCCGAACGGGGGCAGAACAACATAAATCAGACGCGGGTTGATTTCCTGAAGGGCCTTCCAGCTCAGCCCAAGTTTTTCAAGCGTCCCCAGCGGCTGGGCGTCAATCAGGACATCCACATCGGCGATGAGCTGCTTGAGCAGGTCCGTACCCGGAGACGCTTCAATGTCAAGCGTGATGCCACGCTTGCCGAAATTATAATGCCAAAAATACAGACTGCGTTCGGGCTGGGCCTGGTCGTGATAAAAGGGACCGATCGCCCGCGTAGCCTGCCCGCCCGGCGGCTCGATTTTGAGCACATCAGCGCCAGCCCCGGCCAACAGCTTGCCACAGAACTCTCCCTTTTCATCCGCGAGTTCCAGGACTTTTACATCAAAGAGAAATCCATCCATAGCGCTGCCCCAGGAAGGAGGGCCAGTGGCCCCCCCCTCCTTCACTCCCAGGGTTCCCCGAAGTCTCTTGGCAACTCGCTACGAGCTGCCAAGAGGGTGTCAGGAAGACGTGTGTCGTGACACTGGAGTCCTTTTCCTTTGCACCTCGTTTGATCTCAGTTCGTCAGCCCTCATGAGAGGACGAGTTCCTTGTCTTTATGCGAAGCGACCGGAGCAGATGCATGAGCAGGTGCATGAGCAGGTGCATGAGCAGGTGCATCGAGAAGCGGTGCTCCGTCACTCTCAAGAATACCCAAGGCAATCGACTTTAACGGTTCCAAATACTCATCGAGCTTGGCAAAGCTGCTTAAGGCCCAATGCCGCACGGCCCAGGACTGTGCCAGCACTAATAAACAGTGGGCTTTGAGGCGGATATTACCGGCTGGAAATGCGCCCTGGGCTACACCATAGGCAATGATATCCTCGAAAAAGTGCTGAATCCGTTCTTCGCCCTCAAGGAAGCGCTTCCGTTCCGCAAGCGTCAGCGACTTTGTTTCCTGATAGGCCAGAACAGTATTACGCCGGAGTTCGTCAGTCAGCACCGCGTACTGCTCGTAGGCACGCAGAAACAGCTCGCGCGGGCTGGCGCCGTCCTGTTTGAGCCGCTCAAATTCGGCGCGCTGGTTTTGAAACCCGGTCTCAGCCCGGGACTGGCCAAAAGAGAGCAGAAAGAAGAGGACCTCTTCTTTGCTGGTAAAATAGTTGAAGACCGAGCCGACACTGAGCCCGGCCTTGTGGGCAATCTCGCGGACGCTGGTGTTGTGATAGCCGTTCTGGAGAAAGAGACCGAGGGCGGCGGCGGCAATGCGCTCCTGCCCTTCTTGCAGCCGCTTTTCGTCGGTCACCTGAGACGGGGATTTGCGTTTTTTTCGTAAGACCTGAGATTTCACTCGCGAGGACCTTTCTCCGGCGTCCGACGTACAGGATAAACTGAGTGAATGTTCATTCCAAACTCATACGATACGCTCCAGTCTTTTGTCAAGGCGAAAGAAACTCGCTAGAGTAGCCTCCAGGAGCTACACATGAGACTCATTGGAGTTGACGTAGGCGGGACGTTCACAGACGCCGTCTGTGCAGACACCGAGACTGATCGTCTGGCAATCCATAAAGTGCCAACCTCCTCGGACGATCCTTCCGTTGGGGTCATGCGCGCGATTACCGAGCTGTGCCAACACCAGACCATTCCGCTCGATAGCATTGCCCTCATCTACCACGGCACCACGATCGCGACCAATGCCTTGCTGGAATATAAGGGCGCGACTGCCGGCATGATTACCACCCAGGGCTACCGCGACATTCTCCACATCGGTCGCCACCAACGGCCGCATCACTACTCCATCCAGCAGGAGATTCCCTGGCAAGATCGTCCCCTGGTACGCCGCCGCTATCGCAAGGGCGTGCCGGAGCGACTCATTCCGCCGCATGGCGAGGTCCTGATTCCGCTCGATGAAGCCGCGGTCCGTCAGGCGGCGCGTGAGCTGAAAGACGCCAAGGTCGAATCCATCGCGGTCTGTTTTTTATTTTCGTACTTGAACGCCCGGCATGAAAATCGCGCCCGCGAGATAATTCTCGAAGAATACCCGGGGGTCTTTGTCACCACCTCAGCTTCACTCTCGCCCCAGTTCCGGGAGTTTGAACGTTTTACGACGACGGCCATTAACGCCTTTATCGGACCCAACGTCCAAGGCTATATTTCTCAATTGGAACAGCGCTTACGCACCACAGGGATTAGGGCAGAGCTGCGTATTATTCGCTCCAACGGCGGACTCGCCACGCCACGGGTGATCGCGCAAAAACCCGCCCTGACCCTGCTGTCCGGCCCGGCCGCAGGCGTACTCGGAGGAGCCTGGACAGGAGAGCGTTCGCAGCGCAGCCGACTCATTACCTTTGATGTGGGCGGCACCAGCGCTGATATTGGCGTGGTGACGGACGGGCAGTTCAGCGAAGCCACTGCCCGCGATACCTGGATAGCCGGCTATCCGGTTTTGGTCCCGATGATCGACATCCATACCATCGGCGCCGGCGGCGGGAGTATCGCCCATATTGATCCGGGCGGAGGCTTTCGGGTCGGACCGCACAGTGCCGGCTCCCAGCCGGGCCCGGCTGCGTATGGCCGTGGGGGGACTCAGCCGACTGTCACAGACGCCAACATTCTCCTTGGTCGGCTGGACACGCAGAATTTTCTCGGCGGTGCCATGGCGCTTGATGAGGAGTCCGCCAGACGGGCCATTCATACCCTGGCAGAGCAGCTTACGCTTTCCGACCTGGAAGCGGCGGAAGGGATTGTCACCATTCTGAACAGCAATATGGCCAACGCCATACGCTCCCGCACCGTGCAAAAAGGCATTGACCCACGAGAGTACGCGCTGGTTGCCTTTGGTGGAGCAGGACCACTTCATGGCGCAGAGGTTGCACGCCTGCTGGGAATTCCCGAGTGCATTATTCCACCCTACCCCGGCATCACCTCGGCCGTCGGGCTGCTCACCACTGATGTGAAGTACGACGCGATTCGGACCGCCTTTCAGGTCTCGACTGATTTTGATGTGCCCCGGCTCAATGCGGCCTTTACGGACATGCAGGACGAATTGCAGCGACAGTTTACTGCTGATGGCACAGCACTGTCTCGGGTCAGCTTTGAGCGTTTTGCTGATGTCCGCTACGTCGGCCAGGGGTATGAGCTGCGGGTCGCTGTTCCCCAGGGTCAACTCGATATACCCGCACTTGACAGCGTCATCGACCGCTTTCATCGTCAGCACGAGTTGGAGTATGGTCATTTCTTTGTGGACAGCCCGATTGAAATCGTGACCATACGCGTAGTCGGAATCGGTCAGGCGCAGAAAATCCGCGCCGCGTCTGCATCCAACTCCGGCTCGCTTCAGGCCGCGCTGGTCAAAACCCAGCCGTCTGTGTTTCGGGTTCACACCGAGCTGCGCAGTCTGGACACGGCCTTCTACCGGCGTGAACGGCTCCCAGTGGATGAGGTGGTTGCCGGCCCGGCGGTCATCTTACAGATAGACTCAACAACCGTTATTCCGCCGGATTGTACCTTTCAGCTTGACACCCACGGAAATCTACTCATTCAGATAGGAGGGGCAGCATGAGGACCCCGGTAGACAAGGCGCCCGAGGGCCACGGTGTTGATCCGATTACGGCCAGTGTCATCCTGGGAGCGCTGGAGAATATTGCGGTTGAGATGGGCTATAAGCTCATGCGCATGTCGTATTCGAGTATTATTCGTGAGTCTGAGGATTTCGGCACCGCCTTGGTCAACGCGCGCGGCGAACAACTATGTGAATCCAAACAGAGCACGCCCCTTCAGTCCGGTCCTATTCCCGGCTATGTGCGGGGGATGCTCGACGCGCTCGCCAAGCGGGGAGAGTCCATACTACCCGGCGACGTCATCATGCATAACGACCCGTATGGCGGCGCCAGCCATGGCCCGGATGTCGGGTTTGGGGTGCCGGTTTTCTACCAGGATGAGTTCGTCGGTTTCTCCGTCACTACGGCCCACCATCTCGATATTGGCTGTCAGACACCGGGCAGCACCGGCATTGTTGAGGCGTTTGATGCCTATGCCGAGGGTCTGCAATTCAAGGCGATCAAGGTGTTTGAGCAGGGAAAGCGGAATGCCGCGGTGTGGCAGTTGTTGCGCGACAATATCCGCATCTCCGATCTTGTAGTTGGCGATATGGAGGCCCAGATAGCAGCCTGTCGCATTGGTGCGCAGCGTTATATCGAACTCATCGAGCGCTACGGGCTCCAAACGGTCGAAGCCGCCTGTGCCTCCTTGTTTGATTACTCTGAGCGCCTGATGCGGCAGGCTATCGAACAGATTCCGGACGGCAGCTATGCCGCCACCGGCCATATGGATGGCTATATCGATGATCCCAGTCCGAGTCGTCGCAACCTGCCCATCTGTGTGACGCTGACGATCAGCGGCTCGGAGCTGCGCGTAGACTTGACCGGCACCGCGCCGCAGGTGTCGGACCGGCCCATCAACATGCCGCGGGTTGGCACGGTTGATGTTGCCATTTGGCTGGTGCTGCGCTCGGTCCTGCTCGACACTGAGGTCTACGGCGATCTGCCGCAAAATGCCGGCCTCTACCGGCCGATTAAGATCATTGCGCCCCGCGGCACACTGGCGAATCCTATTTTTCCCGCACCGACCATCGCCCGCTTTGTTACCGGCAATGTCTTAAGCGATACCGTCATGAAAGCCCTGGCCCAAGCCGTCCCACGCCAAGTCAGTGCCGGCATAGGGAATCTCAAGGCCATTGCCTCAAGCGGGATGCGGAACAACAACACTCCCTGGGTGCATTTGGAAATTTTTGAAGGCAGCTATGGAGGTCGGTACGGGCACGACGGTATGGACACCGTGGATACGCTGTATGCCAACACCCGGAATAATCCGATTGAAGACGTTGAGTCACATGTGCCGCTGCGGGTCGAACGCTACGAGTTACGCGAGGATGCGTGTGCTGCCGGGCAATGGCGGGGCGGTATGGGATCAATTAAGGAGTTGCACTATCTGACTGACGGTGGCACTTCCGTTGAAGCCGATGGTTTTGTCTATGGTGCCTGGGGTTTTGACGGCGGCGGCACGGGCATCCCCGGCACCTTGACTTTGAAGACCCTGAATGACGAAGAAATCGCCCTGCCCTCAAAGGTTCCCTATCGCAGCGTCAAAGCCGGAGAGCGCTTAATTACCATTGGTGCCACCGGCGGTGGCTACGGCGATCCCCTGCTGCGCGACCCGCAGCAGGTCCTGGAGGATGTGTTGGACGAGTACTACACCCGAGACACCGCCCGGCGCGGATATGGCGTCGTGATTACTGAGGATATGCGGTTGGACCGTGAGGGGACGGAGCAGCTTCGGCGCGAGCGGAAGACAGGCTCATGAGGGTACGGGGATGCCGAGTTGCTTACAAATCCGCGCAGCCGTGAATTCGGGAATCTCACGATGGCGCGGAACCGAAGTCCGGCGATTGGTTGCCGGATTCTCCCAGATCGAATGTTCTCCCCCTTCCCGCACGAACCGACATCCGTGTTGACTCAAATGTCTCAGCAGATCGCGCCGTTTCATGGTGCAGGCGACTGAGGAACGATTCTGACATGAGACGCCGCAGTCAACAGCAGATGAATAGGCTCTTCTATGTCAGCCTCCGGATCAGTCAATGAGGGGTCGGGCTGGGGTAAAGGCTCACCCCGCAGCAGATTCGTCTCGGCCATGTCCGCCAGTGCGCTTGCCAGTAAGCGTCGGGCTTCCTCCAGGGTGGCACCACAAGTGATCGTACCCGGAAAATCCAACACTTCGGCATGGACCCCTTGATCGAGGAATTTATACAGGGCTTTATACGTCAGCATATTTTATTCGCTATAGAGGGTGAGATTGATTGATGTACTATATCAAAAACGTACTCTCAAGATATTCCGGTAACAAGGAACTCGTTGACTTTGTGCTTCTCTATGGACTTTCACACATTTCCGTGAGATAGCCTTTTCCCATAAGGATACGCCCATGCAACTCAATCACGCCCGCCTGCTGAACAGCCTCACACAACTCGCCCAATTCGGAAAAGTCGGTACCGGGGTGAATCGGCTTTCCTTTACGCCTGAAGACCGAGCCGCGCGGCAGTGGTTGTTAGAACAGATGCGCGAGGCCGGACTTGATGCTGAGATCGACGGGATTGGGAATGTGTACGGGCGGGCACGCGGTGTGGACACAGCCGTGCTGATTGGCTCGCATACCGACTCGGTTCCGAAAGGCGGCTGGCTGGATGGTGCGATGGGAGTGCTGTACGGCCTGGAGGTCGCCCGGGCGCGAAATGAATCGAATGCCCTGCCCGGCCTCGGCGTTGACGTGATCTCCTTTGCCGATGAAGAAGGCAGCTACCGGGCGCTGGCCGGCAGCCTTTCTTTTTGCGGCGAGTTGTCGGACGCGGATATTGAAAGCGCGAAAAATACGCACGGCGTCTCACTCAAACACGCACTGACTGAAGCCGGGTACGCCGGACAACCACGAGCCCGGATCGATCCGAGTCGGCATATGGCCTATTTTGAAGGCCATATTGAACAAGGTCCGCGTCTTGAGGTGGAAGCGCAAAAAATCGGCATCGTCACCACCATAGTCGGCATTCGCCGCAGCCGCATCACTTGTACCGGGCAGGCAGATCATGCCGGGACAACGCCCATGCACTTGCGCAAAGACGCCGGTGCCGTCCTGATTCGGATTTGTGCCGAGCTGCTCGATCGGTTTGTGCGTGCCGGCAGCGAGCTGAGCGTGTGGAACCTGGGCCATATTATTTTTGAACCGGGTGCCGGCAATGTCGTGCCAAGTTCGGCCCAGGTCCTGGTCGAGTTCCGCGACCCTCAACCGGAAGTGCTTGATCGTCTGGAATCTGAAATCAATGCTGCGGTCGCTGCGTTTCATGGACACCAGGGCGTTACCGCTGAGGTGGCCCATCTGCTGAGCATAGCCCCGGCGGATATGGATGCCGTCCTCGTCGATAGCATTGAAAACGCGACCCGGCAGCGAGCCGTTCCGGCCCTGCGTATGCCCAGCGGAGCCGGACATGATGCCATGGTCCTGAGTCGGCATGTCGCAACCGCCATGCTCTTCATCCCCAGCATCGGCGGTCGTAGTCATGATGTAGCGGAGAACACCAGTGAAGAAGATATCTGTCTGGGCGCAGATATTCTGGCTGACACGGTTGAGATATTGGCCCGGCAGAAAGGACTGGCATGAAGATCAAGGTTATCAACCCCAACACGTCCATGGAAATGACACATGCCATTCATGCCGCAGCCCAATCCGTGGCAAGGCCGGGAACGGACATTGTTTCCGTCAGCCCTGCCTTTGGCCCTGCTTCTATTGAGTCCTATTACGACGACTACCTGAGCATTCCCGGTCTGCTCGAAGAGATTCGGACCGGCGACACGGACGGGTACGACGCCTACATCATCGCCTGTTATGGCGACCCGGGTTTACACGCGGCGCGCGAATTAACCACCAAGCCGGTTGTCGGCATAGCCGAAGCCTCATTGTATATGGCGTCTATGCTGGCGGCGCGATTCTCTATTGTGACCGTGATTCCGCGTACACGGACCATGCTCGAAGAAATGGTCGCCGGCTACGGCTTTCGTGAGAAAGTTGTGAGTATCCGCACCTCTCCACTGTATGTGCTTGATGTGGAAAAAGACCCGGCCGGGGCGCTCGAAAAGCTGCGTATCGAAGCACGCCGGGCGCGGGACGAAGACGATGCCGAGGCCATTTTACTCGGCTGCGCCGGGTTTACGCAGTTTGCGGATAATCTGGAGCAAGAACTCGAAATACCAGTCCTTGACGGTGTGGTATGCGCCGTCAAGATGGCCGAGTCTCTGGTCGAATTAGGCAAAACCACCAGCAAGTATAAAACCTACCGCCCACCGGAACGCAAAGCCTACAGCGGTATCTTCGAGCATTTTGGCCGGGCATAGAGCCCATTCGGTAATACCTCCGTTTGTATTTCTCCCCTCACCCCAGCCCTCTCCCTCCAGGGGAGAGGGAGCAGGTATTTCCTGGCAGAGCGAGGGTAGTTTATTCGACGAGCCCCGCAGGTCGGATTAGCGGAGCGTAATCCGACAGCCCCATCAGACCGGCCGGAGCATCGAGCCGGGCAGCCCGCCCTGGTGGATATTATCCGAAAAAACGATATTTCCGCCGACAATAGTGTGCTGTACTCCGGTTGCATATTCGATCAGGCGCGGCTTTTCGCCCGGCAGATCGTTGACCCATTGGGGCGGCTGAGGACCAATAGTATCCGGGTCAAAAACTACCAGATCGGCATCACAACCCGAGGCGATGCGGCCTTTCCTGGGCTGATTGAGAAACGTTGCCGGCTCAGAGGTCAGTCGCCGCACGCCTTCTTCAAGCGTCATGGCCTGTCGTTTCCGCACCCACTCTCCGAGCAGGTAGGTGGGCACACCGGCGTCGCAATGCTGGTCCACGTGCGCCCCGGCATCGGACAGTCCGATGAGACAGTCAGGATGGGTAATCAACTCACGCACTTCATCAGGATTGGTGTTGATGACCGAAAGCGTAATGCCCATCTCCAGGTTTTCATCAATGGCCAAATCCAGAATCGTATCAATAGGATCACTCCGTGTTTCCGCCGCAATGTCGGCAATGCTTTTATTCAGATGCCTTTTGTTGTGGTCTTTCTGCACCTTGACAACATGCACCTGATTCCACTGGTTGGTAAAAATAGCCCCGCCAATTTGCAGGTCCTTGCGAAAGGCCGCTCGGAATTCCGGCTTTTGGTATAAGGCGATTTGTTCACCAACGGATCGATTAAAAGCCTCTTTCCACGACGGCAGGCTGGCAAAGATAAAGGGCACTTTGAGGGTATAGTACTGCTGGATGGGACGCGGTGTGACTTGAGGTGGAATCCGCATCCCCTTGAGGAAGAGGGGTTTCAGGCGGTCCAGGGCCGACCGGTAGACACCGGGTTTATCGGACCGTCCGAGGAGCGCCAGCCAGGTGACCGGGCGTTGGCTGGCCTCGGCAATGGCAACCAGCAGCGCTAATTCTTCGTCGGTCAACACACTCACGCTCCGGGTCAGCGCGATTTCGATGACACCCTTGCCCAGCTCGTTCATCACCTGACCAAGCGTGCAGAGTTCCTTCCGGGTCGCCATCCGACTCGCCAGCGGTTTGCCCTGGTAGCCGATATGCTGGTCGAGCAGGCTCAGCGAATAGCCATACGCTCCGGCCTGCATGGCTTCCCGAAAAAGTACGGTCATGCGAGCGAGTTCTGCGTCATTCGCCTCTCGCTCGCATGCGTCGGCACCCATGACAAAATAGCGAAAGCTGGACAGCGGAACCAAAAATCCCACGTTGAGAGCCGTGCCGCGCCGCACAATGGCCTGCATATACTGTGGAAAACTCTCCCACTCATCCCAGGCCACGCCATTCAGCAAGACGTCATGCGGCATAGCCTCCACATTGACCAGATCCCACGAGACAATGTCCTTCTCTTGCGGACGACACGGCGCAACGCCGACCCCGCAGTTGCCCATGAGCACACTGGTCACACCGTGCCAGCCTGAACAGGTCAGCAGCGGGTCCCACGACACCTGCGCATCGTAATGCGTATGGATATCAATAAAGCCCGGTGCGACCACACAGCCGTCGGCGTTAATCGTCCGCGTTGCCGTTCCGGACACCGAGCCAACATCGGTGATGACTCCGTCCTTGACGCCGACAGCGCCATGAGAGAGCGCCGCGCCGGTGCCGTCACAAATCCGAGCGTCTGTAATGAGCAGGTCGTAAGCCATGCTTCCCCCCTTTGTTCATCTCCAATAGGTCAATCAGCCCCCTACGCTTATCCGGTCGGCTGGGACTCCGCCGTCTTCGCCTCTGTATTCGTCTCCTGGGGTTCGTCGCCCCCAAGCTCGGCCTGTTCTTTGACATAGCGCGCAATCTGTTCGTGGGTGGCAAACCAGACGCCGGGTTTGCTTTTCATGTATGCTATGAGTCTATCAAGCATTTTCATGCGGTAGCGATGGCCGATGACTTGGGGATGCATGGTGAGAATATACATCGTCCCTTCCTCATAGGCACCGTCAAATTCGTCTTTCCAGATCGAGTACACGTCGTCAGCATTACGAATACTGACGTGCCGACTCGGCCAACTCAGTTGAAATAACGGCCAATCGTCGAGTATCCATTCGACCGGTAGTTCAACCAGGCCGGTTTCTTCACCATTGGAAACCAGGCTGTAGGGGCGGTCATCCGCCATCATGCTGCTTTCATACAGAAAGCCCATTTCTTTGACGATCCGAATAGTCGCCGGGGTCAGGTCCCAGGCCGCGGACCGAAAGCCGGTCGGCCGTTTCCCCACCCTTTCGACAAAGATTTTCATGGCCTTCTCGTACACCGCCCGCTCTTCTGCTTCGCTCAGCGTCAGAGGGTTTTCATGCACATAGGAGTGAAAGCCGATCTCATAGTCGGGATGTTTCTTGAGTTCTTCGATCACCTGGGGATGCAGGATCATTGAGATCGCAGGAATAAAAAAGGAGGCCGGGATGTCGTGCTTTTCCAATAAGGCAAAGATGCGCGGCATGCCGGCGCGCGCGCCATACTCACCCCGCGACATATACGAGGGGCTTTGCTGGCCCTGAAATCCCATCCAGACCGGCTCGGTGTCAAAGTCAAACGAAAAACTCACCGCAACTCGGGCACCATCCGGCCATGACTTGGGCGTCAGGTCTTTGCCGCTGCGGACAATGGCCACATGCTGTTGAAACTGCTCCGGCTCCCACTGCCAGAGTGGGACTTCATCCTCCCCGCCTCCGTGGCCCCAAGCAACCGAGGCCGACCCCGCCAGCACTCCAAGGCTCACTATGACAACAAGGCTTTTCATCCAGTCCGACCACAGTTGCTTCATGACATCTTCTCCTGAAAAGAGGGATTTGTGTTCCATACCAGATTTGAACGGCTTTGGTAGGGGCGCAAAATTGTACACCCCTGCCCGTCAAGCGATATCCTGCAAGCGATATCCTGTCAGAGAGAGGTGTGATATTTCCCCAAATCGGTTCGTCAACATAGGGGAAAAATGGATATGACATTGCGATTCTTTGGAGCAATTTTCGAGAACAGCGTTTCTACCTGCTTCGCCTTCATAATTGGCTTAGTTTTCGTTTTGGCAATTCTGGCTCAGTTCACAGAACGGTTCAGACGTTTTGAGGGATTATACCATTCTGGCCCCACCCTCCTCCCCACCTTGGGCGTGCTCGGTACCTTCGTTGGTATTGCCCTGGGGCTACTCGACTTTGACGTAAGCAATATCGACAAAAGCGTCCCCCCATTGTTGGAAGGGCTTAAAGTCGCCTTCATGACCAGCATTATCGGTCTTGGTGCGGCAATCCTCCTCAGAGTGGTGCAAATCGCCACATCAAGGCCAGAGACGGAAGAAACAGAAGTGACGCCTGCGGTTATTCATTCCAGTCTAACGGCCATTAAAGAAGGAATCGACAAAGCAGCCTCACAAGAACGTGAGTCGCTTGAAGATTTACGCAAATCGATTTCCGCTGACGGCGATAGCAGCCTTCTCACACAGGTTCAGAAGTTGAGAACAGACTTCAAAGACGGCCAACAGGAGCTAACAAAAGAATTTCGTCAATTTGCGGAAACCATGGCTGAGAATAACTCGAAGGCTCTTATTGAAGCTCTTGAACAAGTCATTCGCGACTTCAACACGCAACTGAATGAACAATTCGGTGATAATTTCAAGCAGCTTAACGAAGCGGTAAGTGCGCTCCTGACCTGGCAGGAAAACTATCGTGAGCACGTCGAGGCGTTAGAGCACAGACTTGAAATAGCAGTCCGGGCAGCCGAGGCTTCTGAACAGGCACTCAGCAAAATTGTACGCCATACGAAACAGATTCCCGTGACCCTACAGAGCCTGCGGGACATTCTGAAGGGACTCGATGAACATCTGGAAACCGTTGCGGAATTGAAAGACAAAGCCGTCAAAGCGTTCCCCGTAATAGACGACAATCTCGCCAAGCTAACGAACAAGCTCGGAGAATCCGTCCAGCAAGCCATCCAGCGTTCCGACAAGGCTCTCCAGCTTCAGCAAGACGCCCACACCAAGCTTCACCATGGATTCGATCAACTCTTGGAGAACGCTCAGCAAACACAGAAGCAGTTCGGGGATACCTTGAAAGAGACCTTGTCAAGGATCGAAAAAGAGCTTGAAGAACTGAATCCGCGAATGGAGCAGACACTGCATCAGAGCATTGAGATCATGGGAGGACACTTGGCGTCGCTGTCTGACAAATTCGTGGAAGACTACACCCCCCTGACCGACCGCCTCCGTGAGGTGGTTCAAATAGCGTCAAGGAGTAGAAACTAATGGCAGTGGAAAAACTGTTTGGCCGTAGCGCCTTATCCGAAGACGAGCACTGGCTGTCGGTTTCGGATCTGATGGCCGGCCTCATGGTCATTTTTCTGTTTATTGCGATTACATACATCCGGCCTATTGCCGAAATCCAGTCCAAGATTCGGAACATCGTCGTAGCCTGGAAAGATTCCGAAGTAGAAATCTACAAGGCACTTGAGAAAGAATTCAAAGACGACCTGCCCAGGTGGCGTGCGGAACTGGATCGGACAACCCTATCGCTCCGCTTCAAAGCTCCTGACGTTTTGTTTGATTCTGCAACAGCAGTGCTGAAACCCGAGTTCAGACGTATCCTGGACGACTTCTTTCCCCGCTACCTCAACGCACTGCACCAGTTCAAGGATGCAATTGCGGAGGTTCGCCTTGAAGGGCATACCTCGTCCGAATGGGAAGGAGCCACGACAGAAGATGTTGCCTACTTCAGGAACATGGAACTTTCGCAAGCCAGAACACGAGCGGTTTTAGAATATTCTCTTGGACTTCCGTTGGTTGACCCGTACCAGGAATGGGCGCGCAAGCTGATTACGGCTAACGGTCTTTCTTCCAGCCGTCTGATTCTCCAAGATGCCAAAGAAGATAAGACCGGGTCTCGACGTGTTGAATTCAGGGTTCGCACCAACACCAAGGAACAGATCGTCAGGGTTCTAGAAACAATAGAATAATGGATTTTCCGAAACTTCAAGCGCTGGTGAATCGCATGGGGGCAAGTCCTTCGTCTTGGCGGCTGCGTCCGTATGAAACGAGAAAGATAGAAAGAGAAAGGGAGAAACTGGGACAGGAGCTTCAACAGGGGAAGGAGATACATAATCTTGACGAAGTTGAACCGCGCGGAGAGTTACTTACACATAAAGGCGAACAAATCGTCCTATACATCAAGGACACTCGTCAGGGTAAATATACACTCTTACACTATCCCGAAGAAGCCAGGAGGTTCCACGTCGCCGAATGCCAAACCATAAGGGAGATGCGCTGGAAGGGGCGCTTCGAGCGGTATGTCGTAACGACCAGACAGGACGGAAAGTTTCTTGTGGAAGCCGCAGATTCGGACAAGGAATTTGAAGCTCCGCTGCGTGTATGCAAGAACTGTCTCACACACTTGGACTGGAAAGGGTACGCGCAGTCGAAAAGCGTCAAATTGTGGGAGGAGTTCTCACTTCAAGACTTCTTCGCGGAATTTACAACCTTCTTTTCTTCAAGACCTCGGTATACGGACCGGACAGCCCCGCCCGGAGGTTATGCTAAAGACTGGCACCGTCTAGCAACCAAAATCAAACGGACACGTGGATGGCGTTGCAACGAATGTGACGTAAATCTTTCTCGACATCGCCCCTTACTTCACGGGCATCACAAGAACGGAGTTACCTCGGATAATAGACCAGAAAATATTGCGGTTCTTTGTCTCCTGTGTCATTCGGAACAGCCTTATCATGGACGTGTAAAACCATCTGATGCACAACGTGAACTCATTGAATCCTTGAAAAAGTAGAGGCGTAGATTTTTACGCTCCCAGATGCATCAATCGTACTCGCCCGTCGTGCTTCACGCCCCGTGACGGAAAAATCAAGGGGGCAAGTGGCCTCTACCCGTTCCGGTCCCGCAACAGTTCCCGAATCCCTACTCCAATATCGGCCAAGACTGCGCCCTGTTGCTGCAAGGCTATCATAGTTTCCTGGTGCTGAGCCTGCATCGTCTGCACAGATTCCCCTTTATTGCTCAATTAAGAGGAGCCCCTCCCTACGAGCGGGCGAAGATCTGCACGATATTGCCAGCCGGGTCCACCGCGGTGAAGTATTTGCCGTGTCCGCCCATGTCCACGGTGGCGTTGACCGTGACGCCGTTTTGGGCCAGCTTCTCGCGCATTTCTCCGAGGTCCTCGACCTCAAGGACGACGGTTGCCCCGCCCCCCGGAGGGACCGAGCCTTCACTCGGGTCAGCCAGCGCCACCCCGACACCATTCACGTCAAACTGTGTCCAGCGGTCGCCATCGCGAAATTTGACCTCAAGGCCCAGGATATCTTGGTAAAAATTCACCGCCTAGTCCATATTGTTGACCACGTAGTAAGCACTTGAAAATTTTTTGACTGCCATATCTCAGTGTCCTCCTCTTTCTTGGCGTTCAGCTATCAATTTTTCAGTGGGGAGGCTATAGGCTGTAGGCTATGCCCGAACTACCGGAAGTTGAGACGATTGTCCGTAAGCTCACACGTGGTGAACCCGCGGAAGCCGGACTGCCGACCTACCCTTCTCTCATAGGGTCTGTGATAACACACGCCTGGGGAAATTGGCACAATTCCATACGACCATCCATTAAAGCCGTCACGCACACATTGCCCGGCCACCGTATCGAATCACTCGGACGGCGCGGCAAATACATCGTCTTGACATTACAGTCTCGTTCGGATGCCGCCGTCCGTTACCTCGTCATCCACCTCAAAATGAGCGGGCGGATTGAAGTCCGCGAAACCGGCTATCCACGTCATAAGCACGTGCATTTCACCTGTCGTTTCGACACCGGCTACACCCTGCATTTTAATGACGCCCGCAAGTTTGGGCGGGTCTATTGCGTGGACGATCTCGAAGCGGTGACCGGCCATCTCGGCCCGGAACCGTTAGAGCCGACTTTTACGCTGCGTCGCTTTCGGCCATTAATTGCGAAAAAGACCGGCGGGCTCAAAGCGCTGCTCCTGAATCAGTCTTTTATTGCCGGTGTGGGTAATATTTATGCCGATGAAGCGCTCTGGCGAGCCAAGCTCCATCCCTTTTCCCGAGCCGCTGACCTTGATGACACCCAAGTCGCAGCGCTGCATAAAGCGATCCGAGCGGCCCTGAACGAGGGCATTAAACACAACGGCGCGGCCATTGATTGGGTCTATCCTGAAGGCAACTACCAGAACTTCTTTCGCGTGTACGGCAGGACAGACAAGCCCTGCGCTCGCTGCCATACTCCGATTGAACGTACCCTGGTAGGCCAACGCAGCACACATTTTTGTCCGCAGTGTCAGCAGCTTTGAGTGGCGAGCCCTCCCCACGCTGATTTACCGAGCAGACAGGAGGGCTCCTTAGACAGGTACTTTTCCTATATACTGCGCCCTTGGTCGAATTAAGCGGTCAGCTTTATACTGCTCTATGGCATGGCCAATCCAGCCTATTGTTCGTCCTAATGCGAAAATCGTCAAAGCTGAACCAGACGCTAATTGCAGTGCGTTCGCTAGCGCTACGAGAGCAAAATCAATGGTCGGATGTTCGCCGGTCATCTTGTGAGCCTGGGAGACAACGCCCGTAGCGAGGGCGAGCGCTGGAGAGCCAGCGTATCTCTTTCCGAGTTGTTTCAGCAGGAGCCTGGCGCGGGGATCACCCTCTGGATACAACCTATGGCCAAAGCCAGGAATCGCCTCGCCTCGTCGCAACCGGTCTGCGAGAACCGTCCTCGCCCGCTTCGGCGTTTGCACCTCCCGGAGGAACGCTTCCACCTGGCCAGTTTGTCCGCCATGTCTAACGCCGAGCAAAGCAGACAAACCCGCCAGCACAGCCGAATAGAGTGTTGCCTGAGCTGAGGCCACACAGCGCGCGGTAAAGGAAGACACATTCAATTCATGGTCTGCGCACAGAATCAAGGCCAGAGTGAAAAGTGCTACAGCCCGAGAATCGTTAGGGGCCCAGCCCTGCTGTAGCGTCTGGGCCAGAGACGCCTGAGTACGTTCCTGTTCAGTTGCAACAAGGGTGAGATACTGAAGCAGACGCGCCCCGGCTCGGGCGACAGCCTGAGGCCGTATATCGTAAGCTCTCAAGTCCTCTTGAGCGATAAAAGGCAAAACAGCCTGAAACCTTTCCAGCGGAGGAAGCGCCTGTGCTGTTCGAGCAACAGCGCGTATGGTTTTCGAGAGGGATAGAGGTGAAGCTGAGAACAAACCGTTTCGTCCAGCCTCAACATTCTCAAGCCATATGAGACCGATAACAGCCTCAACATCGTACGCCTTCACGAGATCGGCAACATTATACCCTCGATAAAACAAGTTCCCAGCGTCAATGAGCGTAATCGCTGAATCTAAGAGCGGCGTTCCCCAGTGCAGAGCCTCAGCCGTTAGCTTCGTTAATGTCGCTGGATCGCGTCTCAGTTCTTTACGCTCTTTGAGGCGCTGGACATCTTCCTTCGCATAGCGCCGGGCTCGGGTCTTCCCCCCAGCGGACTCAGATCGAATAAGCCCTCGACTGACATAGGCATATAGCGTGGGCGCGGTTATTCCCAACTCGACACAGACTTCCTGAGTCGTGAGATAGTGCGTACTTGGCATGATTCCGCTCTTTTGGTTTTTATAGTAACATTGATTTATAAATCAATGTTGACAATATAGAAGAGCTATCTAAAGTCAAATCATTCTATACCCCATTCAGAGGAGGAAATTTGATGAGTTCCCCGAGACCAATACCTGCGGCAGAGGTTCCGGCACCTTCAAAGAAATCGAATTATCCCGAGCCCTACGCCTCACTGATGAATGGCCGAATCAAGCGAAAACTTGGTGACTTTTTTCAGTTGAAAAATTTTGGAGTCAACCTGACCACTCTCTCTCCAGGATCGATGTCCGCCTTGAAACATCGGCATTCCCAACAAGACGAATTCATCTATGTATTGAGTGGAACGCCAACACTGGTCTACGGAAGCTACGAATATGTCTTGGGACCTGGAGAATGCATAGGATTTCAGGCGGGCGAGGGAAGCGCTCACCATCTTGTGAATCGTTCAGAAAATACGGTGACGTATCTTGAGATAGGTGATCGAACGTCGGGAGATGACGTGGTCTATCCTGACGATGATATCTGCGCAAAATCTGAAGCCGATGGCACCTGGGCGTTTACGCACAAAGATGGCAGGCCCTACTAAAGCGGCCGGCCCGCAACAGTTTCTACCATTCTTCGCCAAACGGCCGGACTTCCACATTGAACGACCAGCCGGAGCGGTCTTGATGGGCCACTTGGTAGGCAGTATCGGCGATGGCGGACGGCTGAATGAAAAAATCGTTCGGCTTGTCGGGCAGCATCTTGCGCGTCCAGGCCAGATCGATCACCGCATCGATGACGATATAGGCGACATGAATGCCCTGGGGCCCCAGGGTGCGGGCCATGGACTCCGACAGGATACGCTGGGCCGCTTTGGTCGGGGCAAAACCGGCGAAACGCGGCTTCCCGCGTAAGGCCGAGGTATTCCCGGAGGATAGGATCACACCCTTGCCGGCCTCGATCATATCCGGGGCGACGGCTCTGGCCAGATACAGCAGCCCCATCGTATTGACTTGAAAATTGTCGGACAGCGTTTTTGGTTCGATTTCGAGAAAGGTTCCGAACGCACCGCCCACCGCATTATGGATCAGGATTTCAGGCGCGCCCATTTCTTCTTTTACGCGGGCGACAGTCGCATTGACGGTGGCTTCGTCAGACACATCGCACACATAGCCGCGCGAGCCTGCGATTTCTTTTTCCAGTTGCGACAAACGCGCCTGAGTGCGGGCCAGCATGGCCACGCGATAACCGCCCTGGGCAAAGCGGCGGCTGAGCGACGCGCCGGTTCCGGGGCCCACACCAGTAATCAAACACACAGGTCCAGCCATACCCTCTCCCTTCTCACCGTTCGTGCAGACTCAGCAGATAATCCCACCAAAAGAGAGCAATAGGAATCCAGCCATTTTTATCAGCAGAGCCATATCGGCCTCCATGCAACGTAGTGGGGAATTTCTACCGAGAAGCGCCGCACCCCGCAAGCTGCTTGTTTACGGCAGCCGGATCGAACCAGCCGCGGCTCCAGTATGGGTTGACATGAGAAGGCTTAGAAAATTGTGAGCCACAGCGAGTACAGCGCAAAGCTGCCGTACACCACGGACGCGATGGACATCATGATGATGGATATCGGCCCCGGTCGGGCCGAGGGCGGCAGATTGCGCAGATTCATATACAGCATCAACGGCACGTATAGCGCCATGGTCAGGCCGCTGAGCAGGGCGGCGTTAAACAGAAAGCCCAGCCCGGTGACGGCAAAGCGCTCAAAAAACCAGGTGCTGGCCGTACCGGCGACCATAAAGAGGACGGCAAAAGGAACGTAGAGTTTGGCCTGGTCGATCTTTGCCCCAAACGGGAACGACGTACGGATAATATAGGACCAGACGCGGGCGTTGCCGTCGACGCTTACCAACTGGGTGCTGAAGAGCGTCGCCATGCCGATCGCCAGAAAGAGATAATGCCCTGTCGCGCCCATTGAGCTCTCCAAAATGAGCGACATGTCCCAGATAATCCGCCCCTCGGCCGGGACGACGCCGCTGGGGCGTAAGACGCACAGCACCCCGAACATAAACAGGAACATGGTGAGGCTGTTCAGCCCCCAAAAGAATACGGTCTGGTCCAGGCGTATCCAGCGCAACCAACCTTTGAACGCGCGTTGGTTGGCTTCCGTTTCCGGGTAGAGATAGCCGGTTGCTTCTTCCTCGTTCGACCCACCCCGCAGCGGGTTTTGCAGGCTCGGCATACGCGCCCCCATACCGATATTCTTGTCGCGCAAGTAAAAAGCGTACCACAGGTTACCGGCCCCGCCGGCTCCTGCGAACACCACCGCCCCGAAGAATCGACTAAAGGGGAAATCGTCCGTCAATTCGATATGACCGAAGTTCACCAGCCCGCGGGCCAGCTCGGATACGTGCTCCCAGGTTCCGACCTGAAAGGCCACAAAAATAAGCCCGAGTGTAATGAACACCACCAGGCCGATGACGATCCGCTCCATGGCCTGATACATAACTTTGGGGCCAAAGAGCATGGCGGCAATCAACAGGAAGGTCAGGCCGGTCCACATCCAGTCCGCTCCGGGGCCGTCCGGTCCGAAAATCAGGCCCTTGAGGGCCGCGCCGGAAACCCGCGCCCAGCCGGGCAGAAGCAGGCCCGCGAAGGTCAGGAACAACAGGATATAAATGAAACCCATCCAGGCTCGGGCAAAACCGGTATACGGCGCTTCGCCGGTGACAATGGCCCAGCGGCCAATCTCAAGATTGATCCAGAGTTGCAGAAAGACCCCAAGCGCCGCAGCCCAGGCCATGCCTGCCCCGAACTTGGCCGTAATCCACGGCCACATCACCAGTTCGCCGGCACCTATGGAAAGACCGACCAAGACAGCTCCCGGCCCGGCCAATTGCCAGAACGAGCGTGTCCGCGGTGGCAGGTCCGCAGTTTTGAGTGGAGCAATACGTGAGCCCAAGCCGCCCTCCTTGCGGTCAGGGATTGTAGGGGGGATAGTTCAGAAGGACAACTAGCCACGCCATTTTTGTGGGCGGTCGTCAGTAAGAACCGAAGGGTATATATTTCGTAAAATCCGCCCCCTCCTTATAAGTAAAAGAGGAGGTTCGGCTCGACCATTAGGTGAAACCGTACGCTAGGAAGCACGAGGGGAAAGGGAGGCCAGCATGGACCTCATTCTCAGAAAAGGACGCATTGCCGGACAGGATGAGCAAACGACCGTTGATATTGGTGTCCAGAATGGCCGCATCGCAGCCATAGAATCCAATCTGTCAGCCGAAGGGCGTGAGCTTGACCTGCAGGGTCGTTTAGTCGCACCCGGTTTCATTGAAACCCATATCCATTTGGACAAGTCCTGCATCCTCGATCGCTGCCAGTCGGCCGAAGGGAATCTGGAGGAAGTCCTGGCCCAAGTCACGGCAGCCAAACAGGCGTTCACTGCGGAAGACGTACATCAGCGGGCAGCCCGCACCCTGGAAAAATGTATACTGCACGGTACCACCCATATACGCACCCACCTTGAGGTTGACCCAGGTATCGGGCTGCGTGGCCTCGACGGCGTGCTGCCCCTTATCCAGGAATATAAATGGGCGCTGGACCTTGAGGTGTGTGTCTTTCCGCAAGAAGGACTGCTCAACAATCCAGGGACCGATGACCTCTTGGTTGCCGCACTCAATCAGGGTGCACATGT
Organism: Binatia bacterium; assembly: GCA_963664395.2. Lineage (GTDB taxonomy): Bacteria > Desulfobacterota > Binatia > Bin18 > Bin18 > Bin18. The sequence goes on from OY761159.2 coordinate 4,543,409, forward strand.
TATTGGTGCCGCGCCCTATACGGACACCGATCCACACGGTCAGATAGATCGCATCTTTGAACTGGCGCGTGAGTTCAACGTTGCTATCGATATGCATTTGGACTTCGGCCACACTTCGGACGAGATGGATATTGAGTATGTGTGCGATCTCACCGAAAAGTTCGGCTATGGGGGCCGGGTCACGGTCGGCCATGTGACCAAACTGTCAACAATTGCTCCGGAGCGGTTTTCCGCCATCGCTCAACGCTTGGCAAATGTTGGCGTAGCGGTCACTGTGCTGCCATCAACCGATCTGTATCTGATGGGTCGTCACCAGGATCACAATATCATTCGTGGCGTTACCCCGGTGCATAAACTCATACAGCAGGGCGTGACCTGTTCACTCTCGACCAATAATGTTCTCAATCCCTTCACGCCGTTTGGCGACTGTTCGTTGATTCGCATGGCCAACCTGTATGCCAATATCTGCCAGGTGGATAATCAGGAGGAAGTTCGAGCCTGCTTTGATATGGTCACTCAATGTTCAGCCCAAATACTGGGACTCGCAGACTATGGCGTGGAGGTAGGAAAAGCAGCCGATCTGGTTGTCCTGGACTGTACGGCTCCTGAGACCGCGGTAGCAGAAGTGGCAGCCCCACTGTACGGCTTCAAACGTGGCCGGCAGACCTTCACCAGAAAACCGGCCGAACTGCATCGGCCTTGAGTCCACAATGCACGACCCCTTAGGCGCATTCTGTCGTCACACCCACGTCACGCTTAGCGGTTCGGAGACAGGGCCGCTCGCGGGTCTGTCTCTTGCGGTCAAAGACGTCTTCCATATCAAAGGGCAGCGGACGGGAGCCGGCAATCCTGACTGGCTACGCACCCATCCCGCAGCCGAGACAACCGCTCCTGCGGTGCAACGTTTACTCGATGCCGGCGCCCATATTGTGGGCAAAACGCACACGGATGAACTGGCTTACAGTCTCAATGGTGAAAATGTCCACTACGGCACGCCGGTGAATCCGAACGCAGTGGGCCGTATCCCAGGCGGATCTTCCAGTGGCTCGGCGGCTGCGGTCGCTGGCGGTCTGGTGGATTTTGCCATTGGAACTGATTGTGGCGGTTCGGTGCGTTTACCCGCCAGCTACGCTGGGATATTTGGTTTTCGACCGACTCACGGTCGTATTCCGCTCGACGGGATCGTCCCACTCGCATCAAGCTTTGACACGGTTGGCTGGTTTACCCGAGACGCGCGGCTCTTGGAAAAGGGCGGGCGTGTGCTCCTGGACGACCAGACCGACGCTCGGCCTCCACGCCAACTGCTCTTCGCCTCAGACGCATTTACTCTAGCGGACGGTGCGGTCACCGCAGCACTCCAATCCGCAGTCAACAAGATCAGCACAGCGATCGGTCCGGCCCAGCCCGTAACGGTCAGCCCTGAAGGACTCCCGGAATGGATGCAGCTTTTCCGTGTCCTTCAAGGTGCGGAGATCTGGGCCAATCACGGCGCTTGGATTCGAGAGGTTCAACCCGCTTTCGGGCCGGGGATTCATGAACGTTTCGAGTGGACGGCAACAATTCCGCAAGCGACTGTAGACAGTGCCAAGGAAAAACGAGCGCAGGTCGCAGCTCGGATGGAGGCCTTACTCGGAGAGGATACCGTCTTATGTCTCCCTACCGCACCTGGCATTGCTCCGCTTCGGAACACGCCTGCGGATGAGTTGGAGACGTTTCGGGCTCAGGCGCTGAGTCTCTTATGTATCGCCGGCCTGGCCCGTCTACCTCAAGTCAACCTGCCATTGGGTAGTCTTGATTGTTGCCCGATTGGCTTATCCCTCATTGGGCCACGCGGGGCGGATGTATTGCTGCTACAGCTCGCAGCAAGTTTGTCCCATAGATCGTGAAGGATACTTTCGGTATGAAGCTGAGAATATGTGAGAGGAAAAACAGGCCTTTTCTTTTCTCACATCGCCAAAGGACAACACCATGCGTTTCGGCACTTATTATTTTCTTCAGGCTCCGCCGGGCAGTTCACACGAAGAGGTTATTCATCGGGAGTTTGCGCAGATTCTGCTCAGCGAAGAACTCGGCTACGATAGTGTCTGGCTGACCGAGCACCATTTTATTGAGTATGGCATTTCAACCAGCCCGATGGCTCTGGCGTCTGCTATTGCCGCGCGGACTGAACGGATCAACATCGGACTGGCCGCTGTTATCCTGCCCTTTCATGATCCGATTCGACTGGCAGAAGAAATTGCCTTTGTCGATATTCTGAGTCGGGGCCGGCTGCGCATCGGGATTGGGCGGGGGAATCGCCCGGTTGAATTTTTCGGCTACCGGGTTCCGCAGATAGAAAGCCGGGAGCGCTTTAGCGAGACCGTAGACATCATGCTCCAAGCCTGGACGCAAGAGCGCGTCTCCTATCACGGCAAGTTCTTCAGCATTGAAAACATTCCGGTCATCCCCAAGCCCTACCAGAAACCACATCCGCCGCTGTCACTCGTCTGCGTCAGTCCCGAGACCATGCAACTGGCGGCCCGACGTGGCTGGTCCATGCTGAATTCCATTCTGTTCGGTCCGTTCAGTCAAATTGAACACAATCGGGATATCTATACTGCAGCCCTGCGTGAAGCCGGGCAGTCTGAGACCGCCATCCAGGCGGCCCTCCGTTCCTGGGGTGTGTCGCGCCATATCTATGTTGCGCCGACAGACGCTCAGGCCCTACGCGAAGCCCAAGAAGCGGAGCTGTGGTATCAACAATCCCTGGCCCGCTTTCTCGTACCCGAGCATATTGAGGCAGCCCCGCCTTCCCTACAGCCACAGTTTCGCGCCCTGGCCGAGCGTTTGGCCACCATCACCTGGGAGCAGCTTGTAGCAGAAACCGTGCTGTTCGGCTCGCCTGAGCGGGTTGCAGACCGGGTGTGTGAAATGGAAGCGGCCGGGGTGGGCGAGCTGCTGTGCTGGATGAATTTCGGGGGGCTGCCGCAAGACCGAGTTGAACGCTCCATGCGTTTATTTGCGGAGAAAGTCATGCCACGTTTTCGTTAGCGCCTACTGAACGATTCGGTTAAAGAGTATTGCGCTTGCTCTTTCCCACCTATTTTCCTAAGCTTCATTGAAAAGGAAGAGGCAACAGCGAGCAGTATCGCTCTGAAAGGAGGGACGGACCAGGAGACGTATTAACGATACAGGACGAGAGATCATGCGACGCTTCACAGCAGTCTGAACACTCATAATAAGGAGGCTCTATGGGCAGAGTACAAGTACCAGACGGCAAAAAGATGGCGTGCTGTTTTTGTTTCGATATCGATGCCTTGGCCTTATGGCTGGGGTTTTTCCGCTCTCCGACCGCCAATACCCTGTCGCGCGGAGAATTCGGCCCTCGGGTGGCCATGCCGCGTATCCTGGACATCCTCGATAAATATTCCATCAAAGCCACCTTCTTTACCCCCGGTCACAGCGCCAAACTTTTTCAGGATGTGGTGCAGGAGGCGCATCGTCGGGGCCACGAAATTGCGGCCCATAGCATGTACCACCAACCCTCCGAGGTTGGCCTGGCCATGAGCGGGGTCGAGCCGGCCTCGCCGGAAAAGCAACGCATCTATCTCGAACAACAGATTGAGCTGTTGGAAAAAACCGTAGGCGAACGGCCTATCGGTTTTCGCTCGCCCATTGGAGACTGGTTGGGCGAGCATATCCCCCAGCATCTGATCGACCTGGGGTTTGTGTATGACAGCAGTTTGCAGGGACATGATTTTTTGCCCTATCGGCTACGGATTGGCGATACGATCCAGACCGAGGAACCCTTTGACGTTACCTGGGGGCAGCCTTCGAAGTTGCTGGAGATTCCCCTGCACTGGGATACCAATGACTTCGCTCAGTTCGAATTCATGGGCTATTATCTCGATCCCAAAAATCCCTGGTTCAATCCGGCCCCTTTCCACACCCCTTCCCAGTCCAAGGAAATTTTCACGTCGAGTTTCGACTATTGTTATGAACACGTCCCGGGTGGGATATGGAACACGATTCTCCACCCGCAGTGCTGCGGACGGGATTTCAAACCGGCGTGGCTGGAAAGCGTGATCCAACACGTCTACGCCAAGCCCGGTGTCTGGTTCACAACCATGCGCGAGGCGGCCGCGGCGTGGCAGGATTAGAGGATGAGGAAACGAGAGGAACCCTCACCCTACTCCTCTCTCAGGGGGAGAGGGAAAGAGGGACAGAGCATCTGACTGGGCAATAAGGGGGCCATATGCGAATCTTCATATCGGTGGATATGGAAGGCATTTCCGGAGTGGAAACTGTAGAGGAGGTTTTTCAGGGTCTGCCGGGCTATAAAACCTTTCGACAGATTATGGCCGGTGACGTGAATGCGGCCGTTCAAGGCGCTATTGAAGGCGGAGCGTCCGACATCGTGGTCTCGGATTCGCATGGCTATATGTGCAATATCCGACCCAAAGACGTGCATCCCAAAGCCACCCTGAAGTCTGGTATGAAGCGTGATTTATGCCAGTTCAAAGGCTTCAACCCCAGCTTTGATGGGGCCCTGTTTATCGGCTATCACTCGAAAGCCGGAACTCAAGACGGCATCCTCAGCCATACCTGGATTCCGGCCTTTCAGGATGTGCGGATAAACGGCCTGTCGGTTGGGGAGTATGGTCTGAACGGCTTTTTGGTCAGCAGCTTCGGCGTGCCTATTCTGATGCTGTCGGGCGACGACAAAACCATCGAGCAGGCCCGGCCGCTGCTCGGTGACATCGAATATGTCGAGGTCAAAAAATCGCTCGGCTATTTTAAGGGCCAGCATCTTCCCCTGAGAGAGAGCCATGCCCGTATTCGCGAGGGCGCACGACGCGCCCTTCAGAGATTCGCCAAGCGGAAACCGCCGACTCTGGATATCGCCTTACCTGTCACCGTTGAATTGGATCTCTGCCACGAGGCGAACGCCTTGGTGACCGACATGGAGCAGGAGAATCGACGCTTTGTCGATGATGACACACAGCGCGGGATGAGCGACGCCGATCTGATCACGCACTATGCGCCCGTCGAACGGCGTGGGGCGGAGACGGTCGCGTATGTGTGTAACCGCTATGTCGATGCCTATAATACCCTGTTTACTATTATGACTCACTTTTACGAACGCGATGTTGAATGGCTGATCGAAGAGGTTGCCAAACCGGAGGAATACCGCCGCAACTTACAGCCGCTCATTGCCGGCAGTCCGTTGAATTTCATGCAATAGGAACCTGTGGGCCGAACAGATGGACGTGCCTAAAAAGATAATCAACGGTCGTGACAGTATTTGCACATAAGCATATTGTTCGATTTTCGAGGACCACTCCTATAGGCATACCTACAAATGATTTTGCTATCGGACAGGATATTGATGTTAGGGGAGAGAGTCGTATATGTGTAGTGGTTACAAAATTGTCGCGAAGTAAGGATAGAAAAGCGCAAAGTCCGCGCCATTGTGCCTAAAACCCCTCACCCAATACTAAGACGAAAAAGTGCAAATCGTCTCGGTCATCAATTACAAGGGCGGCGTGGGCAAAACCACGCTGACGGCCAGCCTCGCAGCGGAACTTGCTTTCCGAGGCAAGCGCGTCCTGTTGCTAGACATGGACGCGCAGTGCAGTCTGACTTTTTCATTTGTCACGCCTGACTACTGGCGGGACGAACTCGGCGGAGACGGCACCACTGGCAGCGACAAAACCATTAAAAGCTGGTTCGACGGAATCGGCGATGATGACTTGGAGACCCCAGAATTGGGCAGCTTGATCGTGCCGAATTTGAAAGTGGCGGAGTCTCTGCAATGGCGGCAAGATTGACTTGATTCCATCCCATCTGGGGCTAATCAACGTCGACCTTGACTTGGCTTATATGCTGAGCGGCGTCCCTCCGGGTCGAGTGAAGCGTCAGCTCGCCAAGGTCTATGGGCTGTTGCGGTCCCATCTCGGCAAGTACGTAGCTGAAGCTAAGTATGACATTGTGCTGATTGACTGTCCTCCGAATTTCAACATCGTCACGAAAAACGCGATCGTGGCAAGTGACGGTATTTTGATCCCCGCCAAGCCAGACTACTTGTCCACGTTGGGAATCGACTATCTTGTGCGTAGCTACGGAAATCTCGTGAAAGAATTCAATACGGGGTCGGGAAGCGATGATATTCATCCAGAGATTTTGGGTGTGGTATTTACCATGATCCAGATTCATGGGGGGCAGCCCATCAGAGCACAACGAGACTATATGCAGCCAAGCAACATTTCCGTCTTTTCCTCGCAAATCCGGGAGAACAAGACCATCTTTGCCAGCGCTCCAGAGGACGGAATTCCTGTTGTTTTGCGCGGTTACAAGCAGCCCACGTATTCCAATATTGTCTCGGAAATCGAGTCCCTAGCCGCAGAGTTCTGCAAAAAAGCGGGGGTAAAATGAGTGCACAACAATCGGCGCTCGGCAATCTGCTCGCCGATGTCGCCAAGGCGGTACGGGATATGTCCGACGACGAATTCGAAAAATTGGTCAGAGGCGAGTTGCGCCCCGCCATCTCCTTCAAGGAACGTGGCAGTGGCATCAAGGGTCGTACGCCTTCTCTTGTCCTTTCGGAGGAACAACTGCACAGCATTCAGAAGAAGTTGGATGCGGCCCGAACTCGCGAGGAGGGCCATCGGATCGTGCAAGAGGCATTTCCGATGAAGGAAGGTTTGTTTACTTTCGCCAAATTTCTGGACTTACCGATCCTGAAAAAGGACAAAGCCGAAAGGATTCGGGACAAAATCGTGACATCCACGGTGGGCCGGCGGCTTAGCAGCGAGGCCATACGTGGCGGCTACTCTGCCCAATAGTTAGGCTCAGGCGTGTTTGCACTGCAATTCTCCCCCGCAGAACTAGAGTCTTGACGACACCGCAGGTACTGGGCCCAGATTCTCACAGATATTTCTCCCGGAGATGCTCCTTGTATGCATCAGCATTCATCCGGTGTCCCTTCAGCACGCCGACAAGCGAAGCCGTAAGCGGGGGGAGTTTCTTTGCGGCTGGCTGCTTGGGCGTGCTGAGAGCATCAAAAAAATCGCCAACCATTTGAGAGACCGATTTACCCCGGCGACTGGCCTCAAGTTTTCCTTTTTCGACGAGTCTTTCATCCATTCGTAAGGTGAGCTTGGTGTTCATGACGTACACATATTATTATCTATACGTCACATCAAGCCTCCGTTTGCCATTCGTCCCACTCCCTGTCAGGCCAAGCCGCTCACATGCGCGCTACGTTACGGCGGTTTTCCGCCTTGACATCCTGCGCCGGTAGGCCGTATACACTTCCAAAGCGTCGTTGTCCCGACCACTGAAGAAAAGACCAGACCGAACGAAGAGACAATCATGTGTGGCATCGTCGGATTTTTAGACAAGAGCGGTAATCGCCAGGCAGCGGTGGGGCAAGTCTTGCTCGACATGTTGTCGGCCCTTGACCGCCGTGGACCGGATTCGAGCGGCGTTGCCGTCTATGCCGATCGTGGCGCTGATGCCCGTGTCCTGCGTATTAAGCTGGGCGAGCACGGACCGTTTGAGACCATCGCAGACTTGATTGTCGAACAAGTAAAAGGCATTGCTTCAGTTGCCGATGTACTGCTCCAGGGCCCCTCGCTCCGGCTGGTTGTCGAGTCTCAAGCAACGCCGCAACGACTGGAGCAGGCAATTGAAGCCGCGGGCGCCTCACTTGCCGAGCAGGTCGAAGTCGTCAGCCTGGGCAACCGCCTTGAGCTGGTCAAACAGGTCGGTTCTCCAGCGAATCTTGAAGCCACGTACGCGGTCTCGTCTCAGCGTGGCACGCATGGCATCGGCCATACCCGCATGTCTACCGAGAGCCGGGTTGATCTCAGCCATTCGCAGCCCTTTTGGGCGCATGGCCGCGCCGACGTTGCCATCGTCCATAACGGACATATCACCAATTACCACAAGCTGCGGCGCATCTATGAGCAGCAGGGACATCGTTTTTACACGGGGAACGACTCGGAAATTATCGGCCTGTATATCGCCGACCAAATGTCACACGGAGCCGGCTTTGAAGACGCCCTCCAGACTTCATTGACAGACTTTGACGGTGCATTCAGCTATCTGGCCGCAAGCGCGGACAGTCTGGGCTATGTCAAAGATCCCTTTGCTTTCAAACCCCTGATTGTGACTGAAACGCCGGCCTATGTGGCCATTGCGACCGAAGAACAGGCCCTTCGCTCCGCTCTTGGCGATGACTTTTCGGTGTGGGAGCCGGGGGTTAATGCCGTCATGACGTGGAAGGTTTCTGAAGCATAGTCAAAATCCGGATTACGTTTTACGAGAAGGCCGTATGGTGAAAGAAGTCGACTGCACCGATAAAACGTCCCGAGCAATCAATCAGGAAATTCGCCACCATATCCAGGCTGGCGAACAGGATATTCGCGTCCATCATCCCCAAGCACGCCACAATCTCGGCGTGGCCATCCTCCAGCCGATCACACTGACCATTACCGGGAGTGTGGGCTATTACTGTGGCGGTCTTATTGACAGCCCACGCATTGAAGTGCAGGGCAGTTGCGGCTGGGGCCTGGCGGAAAGCATGCTGAACGGCACAGTCATTGTCGGCCAAAACGCGGGCAATAGCGCCGCGGCATCCATTCGAGGTGGAACAGTCGTGATTCGGGGCAGCGCCAGTTCACGCGCCGGTATTGCCATGAAGGGCGGGACGCTTATTGTTCAGGGCAATAGTGGCTATATGACCGGTTTCATGCTGCAAAAAGGGACCATCATTGTCTGCGGCGATACAGCCGAAGCACTCGGCGATTCCATGTATGAGGGGCGTATCTTTGTGGGAGGCCGCATCGCGGACCTGGGCAATGATGCGGTCATTCAGGACGTAACGGACCAAGACCGGGCCTTTCTTGCGACCACGTTAGCCCAGTACGATATTGAAGCGCCGGCTTCCTTTCAGAAAGTCGTCTCCGGCAGACGATTATGGCATTTTGATAAAAAAGACTTTGACACCTGGCGGGAGGCGTTGTGAGCGAGCGACCTGTTGTCCGACACAGTACTACCTGGAAACCCGAGACGATCGAGGACATCCAGGTCAAGGCGGACCTGGGCCGCTACCGTATTCGGGGCTTCAGCGCCCTGCGCGACCGCCCCCTGCCCTCTTTTGATGACCTCACTTTTATTCCCTGTACACTCACCCGGGTGCCACTTGAAGGCTACCGTGAAAAATGTTCGACAAAGACGGTCCTCGGCAACCGTTTTGCCCAAAAGCCGATTGAAATCGACATTCCCATTATGGTGACCGGCATGAGTTATGGCGCGCTGTCCTACAATGCCAAAGTTGCCTTAGCCAAAGCTGCGGCCCGCACCGGGACGTCTACGACAACCGGCGACGGCGGTATGTTGGCTGCCGAGCGCGAGCATTCAAACATTCTTATCTATGAAGTCTTACCCAGCCGGTATGGCATCAACGTGCATCATCTTCGACAGGCCAACGCGATTGAGCTGACGGTGGGACAGGGAGCCAAGCCCGGTACAGGCGGGCTCTTGCTTGAGTCAAAAGTCTCGGACGAAATCGCTGAGCTGCGAGACCTGCCTCCAGGCGTTGACCAACGCAGTCCGTGCCGTCATCCGGATTGGCTTGGCCCGGACGATATGCTGACGAAAATCGAGGAGTTGCGCGAAGCAACCGACTGGCAGGTCCCTATTTTTGTCAAAATGGGCGCGGCGCGCGTGTATGACGATGTAAAGCTGGCGGCCAAGGCTGGCGCGGATGTCGTCGTGGTCGATGGTATGGAAGGTGGCACGGGCGCATCGCCGGACATCCTGCTTGACCATACCGGGATTCCGACCCTGGCCGCGGTGTGTGAAGCGCGGGCCGCATTGGAGGATTGCGGTCTGTACGGCACGGTGCAGCTTATTATTGCCGGCGGCATACACAGCGGCACCGCCGCGGCGAAAGCGCTGGCACTTGGCGCGGATGCCGTCTATCTCGGTACCGCGGCTTTGATCGCACTCAACTGTAACAAGCCGCTGTACGTAGACGATTATCATGCAATCGGCGCCGAACCCTACGCCTGCCATCACTGTCATACCGGGCGCTGTCCGGTTGGCATTACGACGCAGGACCCGGAGCTGATGAAACGGCTGGATATTGATGCGGGTGCCGAGCGCGTCAGCAACTTCTTTAACGCCATGACCCTGGAAATTCAGATGTTGGCGCGCTCATGCGGGAAGTCGGATGTCCATGCTTTAGAGCCTGAAGACCTGCGGGCCTTAACCCTTGAGTCCTCCATGATCACCGGTATTCCCCTGGTGGGGACAAACGTAGTCTTTGCCGGCGGGCCGGGCTGGAAACCGTCATCCCAACGGTAGTCCCTATGTCTTTTCTTGTGGATTGTCCCAACTGCGGCGAGCGGAGCGTGTATGAGTTTCGTTCAGGCGGGGAGTTTCGGCAACGCCCGCCTACGTCGGTTTCATCCCACGAGTGGGCGCGTTACCTGTATATCCGAAAAAATGAGGCCGGCGAGCACACCGAGTGGTGGTATCACCAGATGGGTTGTCGGCGCTGGTTTTTAGCCGTTCGTGACACACGCACGAATATTGTCAAAGAAACGTATGAGTACGACTAGACTCCCGCCCCACCCGGCCCACGTCATCGATCACGAGAAAACAATTACGTTCACCTTTGCTGGGGAAAGAATCCAGGCACGGGCGGGCGACACCATCGCCTCTGCTCTCTACGCCGCGGGCCAGCGTATCTTCAGTCGGAGTTTCAAATACCACCGACCGCGCGGACTGTTATGTAGCGCCGGGCAGTGTCCCAACTGTCTGATGAATGTGGATGGCACACCGAGTGTCCGCACCTGCACCGCACCCGTTCGGCAAGGCATGCGCGTCCAGCCACAAAATGTGTGGCCCTCGCTCCGGCACGACCTCCTGTCCATTATTGGCAGCTTCGATTGGCTGCTGCCGATTGGCTTCTATTATAAGACCTTTATTCGTCCACGCTTTCTCTGGCCGTTGGCAGAGAAGTTTCTCCGGCGTGTGGCCGGCCTGGGAGAAATCGATACACAGGCAAAACCAAAAGGCGGCTATGACCACCAGTATCGTCACACGGATATTGCGGTTGTCGGCGCTGGGCCGGCCGGTTTAACCGCGGCGTATGAAGCCGCCCGCCTCGGCAGTCAGGTGACGCTGATTGACGACCAGCCGAAACTCGGGGGTCATTTGCGGTTTCAGACCAGAACCTACGACAACATAGGCGAAGATGGCGGCGAAGATAGCGGATTAACGGGATTCGAGCTGGCCCGGTCATTACGAGAGAAAGTCACGTCACAGCCGAACCTTGATATTCTTTCATCCGCCACCGTCTTTGGTGGCTATGAAGGCGGGCTGCTGGGAGTGATGCAGGCCAAGCGACTGATCCATCTGCGCACGAAACGTGTGATTATTGCAACCGGGAGTCACGAGTATCCAGCCGTTTTTCGGAACAATGATTTACCCGGCGTCATGCTTGGCAGCGGAGTGCGGCGACTGCTGCACCTGTATGGAGTGAAGCCCGGTACACGCGCAGTTGTTGTCTGCCATGATGAGACAGGTCTGACTCTTGCCGCTGAGTTGCTCAATGCCGGCATCCGGGTTGCCGCGGTTGTTGACTCTCGCTACAGGCTGCCGGAAGCCCAGGATTCGGTGAAACAGCTCCACCGTAGCGGCGTCGAGTTGCTCACCTCCTACGCTATTCAAGAAGCCCACGGTAAGGATCACGTTGATGGAGCCCTGGTTGTTCCGCTTGATGCTCGGCAACACCCTTTTCCGCACGCGAGCCGTTTTATCCCGTGTGATTTGATTTGTCTTTCGACCGACCGGGCTCCGGCGGCGGCCCTGGTGGCGCAGAGTGGGGGCGAACTCCACTACGATGAAGCGCTGGGGAAAATGATTCCGCAGCAGCTGCCGCCCCAGGTGTTCTGTGCCGGTGACGTGACCGGCATCAATCATTTGCCCGCTATTCTCGCCCAAGGACGCCTGGCCGGATTACAGGCCGCTCACAGTCTTCACCTGTCTGACTCACCCGCCCTCCCTGCTCAAACCCAGACTCTCCAACGGGAGCTGAGTAGGCTTGAGGAAGAGTATCGACACCACTATGAGCCTTATCCTCAACTCAGTCATGTCTGGGAAAAGAAAAAGCAGTTTGTGTGTGTCTGCGAAGACATTACCCACACGGACCTTGCTCAGGGCGTGGCCGAGGGCTTTGATGAAGTCGAAACTCTCAAACGCTACAGCACCTTTTCAATGGGGCCGTGTCAGGGCCGCATGTGCGCGACTGCGGCCCTGCGTATTTGTGCAAAACAGGCCGGTCGTGCGCTGGCCGCGGCGCGTACTACTACGGCCCGGCCGCCCATTATGCCGGTACCGCTCGGCGTTCTGGCCGGACGCAACCATCAGCCGGAAAAACACACGCCCCTGCATCATCGCCACATTGCCCTGGGCGCAGAGATGATGCTGTTAGGCAGTTGGAAACGGCCGTATGCGTATACCGCGCCAAACGAAGAACATCGGGCTGTCCGCGAACGGGTCGGGATCATAGACGTCAGCACCTTGGGAAAACTGGAGGTCAAGGGCAAGGATGCCGCGCAATTGCTCGATCGCGTCTACACGCATACCTTTTCGACTCTCCGAACCGGACGCATCCGCTACGGTGTGATGTGTGACGACAGTGGGATCATTATTGATGATGGCACAGTTTCGCGCCTGGCTGACGACCATTTCTTTTTGACGACCACCACGGGTAATGTCGAATTCGTCGAACAATGGCTCAAATGGTGGACAGCCGGCACGGACCTGTGCGCGCAGGTGACCAATGTGACCGGTGGGCTGGCGGCCATGAACATCGCCGGCCCGTACGCCAGGCAGGTGTTCAGTCGGATCACGGATAGTGACCTGTCTTCGGAAGCCTTTCCCTATATGGCCTGCCGGCAGGCCGAAGTGGCGGGGGTGCCGGCGCTGTTGCTGCGCATCGGCTTTGTCGGAGAGACCGGCTGGGAAATTCATATTCCGGCTGAATGCGGGGAGCAGGTGTGGGACGCGGTCATGGCGGCGGGAGCAGAGTTTCAGATTATCCCGTTTGGCGTTGGGGCACAGCGTATTTTACGTTTGGAGAAAAAACATGTCATCGTCGGCCAGGATACCGACGCGCTGTCCAACCCCTTGGAAGCCGATATGGAATGGGTGGTCAAGTTCAATAAGGACGACTTTATTGGCAAGCGCGGCCTCCAGGCCGTACAGGAACGCGGCCTACGTCAAAAACTGGTGGGCTTTGCGCTGCGCGACTCGGGTATGGCGGAAGGCGGCCAGGCGGTCGTGCTGAACGGTCAACCGGCCGGCAGGGTCGCCAGCGCGGCATTCAGTCCGGTTGCCGGGAAATGCGTCGGTCTGGCTTGGGTGCCGATTGAGGTGGCGAGCGGCGATAGTCCGCTTCAGATTCGCATAAACGGAACGCTCGTACAGGCAGATATTGTTGACGAAGCCTTCTACGACCCGCAAGGAGAGCGCCTCAGGGGCTAGGACATATGGCAGGTTCATTAGGTCTCCCGCTCATCCGGCGCTCGGCGCTGCACGCTTTCCATCTCTCGGCCGGTGCCGGTATGGCTGAGAACAATGGCTGGCACTGTCCCGACTCCTACGGTTCGGTTGACGCTGAAGTGCAGGCAGTCTTTGAACAGGTGGGGCTCAGCGATATCAGTCCCCTGGCCAAGCTCGATATGCAAGGCAATAATGCGTTCGCCGCGCTCGTGCAGTGGCTCTCACCCGATCTCTCACCTGATCTCTCACTGGGCCTCTCACCTGAGACACTCCCTGGCCGGACTGTCGTTCGAGTCACTCCCCAAGCCCTGCACATTGGCCCGGATACGAGTGGTCTGCCGGGTGGGCTGGTGTGTTCCCTTGCCAGGAATCACGCGCGGCTCATCTCCTCACCCGGAACCGCCGCTGCAGTCCAATCCCACCTTGAGGCAGTGACGCAGCCGGCAGCCGCTTCAGCCTGCGTCCACCTGACCGATGTCACCTCGAGTTTTACTGCTGTGCAGATAACTGGCCCGCGCAGCCGAGACTTGTTGAGGAAGCTCACCGCCTTGGACCTCAGACCAGCCCAATTCCCGGATTTGTCCTGCGCGCAAGGCAGCCTGGCAAACGTCCATGCCCTTGTCATTCGTGCAGATATACAGACTCATCTTTCCTACCAGGTCTACTATGGACGGGAGTTTGGTGAGTACGTATGGGAAGCCCTGCTGGACGCCGGCCAGGAGTTCGGAGCGCTCCCGTTCGGCATGGCGGCCCAACGCCAATTACAAGGATAAGCCATGCTACAGCTCTTTCGTACGCAACAGATGTGGCGCCGGCATGACCTGAAAGAGCACTATGATGTGGTTATTATCGGGGCCGGCGTGCATGGCCTGGCAACCGCTTATTATCTCGGCAAACAGGGTGTGACGAATGTGGCGGTGGTAGACCGCAGCTACCTCGGCGGGGGTAACAGTGGCCGCAATACGGCTATCCTCCGCGCGAATTATCGCACGCCTGAAGCGATTCCTTTTTACGATGAGAGCCTGCGCCTGTATCAGGAGTTGTCTCAAGAAGTTGACTTTAATGTGCTTTTTTCTCAGGTTGGTCATTTGACTCTGGCCCATACGGACACCGGCGTTGATGGCTTGCGCGTCCGGGCCGAGGCCAACGCCCTGCTGGACGTGGACAGCCGGCTGATCTTTCCGGACGAGATTCAGCGCCTGGTGCCCGCACTGGATGTCAGCAAAAAGGCCCATGCCCCCATCCAAGCGGCGCTGTATCATCCTCCGGGCGGTATCATCCGTCATGACGCGGTGGTCTGGGGCTATGCGCGCGGTGCGGACCGGATGGGCATAGAAATCCACCCGCATACGGAAGTCCACGCCATTGAAACGGACAACCATCAGATTACCGCCGTCCAAACCAGTCGGGGTCGCATTGCGACCAACACCGTTGTCAATGCGACCTCGGGCTGGTGTTCAACCGTTGCACGTATGGTGGACGTTGATTTACCCATTGTCTCCCATCCGCTCCAGGCCTGTGTCACCGAGCCGTTAAAGCCCTTTCTGGACAAGGTCATCGTGTCCGCCACGCTGCACGTGTATGTCAACCAGACCGACCGGGGAGAAGTGGTCATCGGCGCGGAAATCGACCCCTACCCTTCGTATAATGCGGCCTCGACATTGCCCACTTTGGAGATGATGGCGGCGCATGCCCTGGAGCTGTTCCCGATATTGGAAGAAGCCCGGGTTTTACGTCAATGGACCGGCGTCTGCGATATGACACCCGATTTCAGCCCCATTATGGGCAGCGTACCGGAAGTCAAGGGGTTTATTCTGAACGTCGGCTGGGGGACGTATGGTTTCAAGGCCGGGCCGGCCGGAGGAAAAACCATAGCCGAACTCATTGTCACCAAGACAACGCCCAAATTGATCGAACCGTTTTCCCCGGCCCGTTTTTATGCAGATCGTTTAGTCGGAGAGAAAGCCGCGGCCGCAGTGTCGCATTAAAGGAGGGACTCATGACAACAGTGCAAGACGTGGCAACAATTGTCCAGGACAACGGCATCGAGTTCTTTCTGTGCTCCTTTGTGGAGATGAGCGGAGCGCCCAAGGCCAAGGTCGTGCCGGCCGTCCATCTCCGGGACATGGCCGCAGGCAGCGCTGGCTTTGCCGGGTTTGCCGCCGGCAATATGGGCCAGGGCCCGCACGACACCGACATGCTGGCCATGCCGGATTTCAGTAGCCTGGCCATCCTCCCCTGGCGTCCCAACGTGGCCTGGGTCGCCAGTGACATCACCGTCGATGACCAGCCCTGGCCCTACTGTCCGCGTACGATTTTACAGCGTCAATTGGCCACGGCACGAGAGAAAGGCTATGCCCTCAGAACCGGGGTCGAGCCGGAGTTCATTCTGACCCGGCAAAATGAGACTGGCGGTTTTGAACCGCTTGATCCGCTGGATACGCTCAGCAAACCCTGTTACGACCTGCGCGCCCTGAACCGCAATCTGGATTTCACCACCACGCTGCTGAGCTATATGCAGGGGCTGGGCTGGGACCCGTACGCCAACGATCACGAGGACGCCAACTGTCAGTTTGAGATCAACTGGACCTTTTCCGACTGCCTGACCACCGCGGACCGGCACACCTTCTTTCGCTGGATGGTGCGCACAGTGGCCGAGGAACGGGGCAGCATCGCCACCTTCATGCCCAAGCCCTTTTCGCACCTGACCGGCAACGGCTGCCATTTTCACACCAGCCTGTGGGACGCGGAGAGCGACGTCAACCTGTTTCTCGACGAGTCGGACGAAAACGGTCTATCCGAGTTGGCCTATCACTTCATCGGCGGCCTCAAGCACCACGCTCGGGCGATCGCCGCGGTGACGGCACCGATCGTGAATTCCTATAAACGCCTGATTCGCGGCGCTCCTCTCTCCGGGGCAACCTGGGCCCCGGTCTACGTGACCTATGGGGCTTCAAACCGCACCCAGATGATTCGGATTCCCGGTCCGGGCCGGATAGAAAATCGGACGGTGGACGGCGCGGCCAACCCCTATTTAGCCCCGACCGTCATGCTGGCCGCCGGGCTCGACGGCATTGAGCACAAGATGGCAGCCGGGAGTCGCAACGACCGCAATTTGTACGAGGTCCCGGAAGTAGAGTTGAAAGCCGCAGGCATAGGCTTTCTGCCAACCACCTTAAGCGAAGCGCTTGATGAGCTTGAGCAGGACGAGGTCATCAAAGCGGCTCTCGGACGCGAGTATGCCGAGTATTATATCCAGGTGAAGCGCGACGAGTGGAAGAGTTATCACGATTCCGTCTCGCAGTGGGAAGTGGAGAATTATCTGGGGTTGTACTGAGTCTACGCCGAGGACAGCCGCCGAGAGACCGGGGAATGGCCTCCCTGGTTACGGTGAATAGGCAAGACTGCACTTCTACTTGCAGTGACGTAGCAGATGCCCGGCACTCTGGACCAGCGAGCATCTGCTACGTCACCTGTTCTTCATCTTCGTTGTGAATAGTTCTCCAGCATATGACCACAGGAAGGAAGTCATGCCATCGACTGTCATGTTCATTGGGGTTCTGTTGTTGCTTACAACCCAGGGCTGGGCTACCACATTAGAAAATCCTGCTTCAGGAGCCATCAAGAGTGGAGTTGGCCTCTTGTCCGGTTGGGTCTGTGAGGCTGATGAGTTGGCAGTGAGTTTTGATGGGGGCGCTCGTCAATTTGTGCCCTACGGATCAGAGCGAGCCGACACCCGTTCTGTCTGTGGCGATACGAATAACGGCTTTGGTCTTCTCATTAACTACAATAATCTAGGTGATGGTCCCCATACCGCTACCCTCTATGCTGATGGGATAGTTGCTACGCAGGTCCGTTTCACAGTCAAGACGCTCGGCACCGATTTTCTGCGGGGCGCATCGGGTCGGTTTCGTCTCACGGATTTTCCTGACGCTGGCAGTTCCGTGGTGATTCTATGGGAAGAAGCTACACAAGGATTTGCGATTATAGACTATACGGAAGGGAGCGAACCACCGGAACCGCCAGCAACCAGTGGTGTTAGGCAATTCCTTGGGACGTGGCGCTTCACCAATAGTCGCACGACACAGACCTATCGGTTCGGAGAGTGTCCGGCAAATACCGTGGCAAAACCATGCGTTGCAGATGTGACACAAAGAACATATTTATGGCCGACATACCTTTTTGAGGGGTTAGATTCTCTTGGGCATAGCTATTATCTCGCTGATGTCGAACGCAGTGTGTGCCGGGTATGGCTCTTCTATGAACCAAACGGCAACCGTGTGAACGGTCATTACGGGGATGCGTCTGGGGATTGTCTTTCCCGCTCAACGATTGTCTCAATAGTCGAAGATTTAGCGGATAGGCGATATCCCACCACCGGCACCCGTGTCAGTCAATCTGCTGCGAGCCCGACGACCGCAAAAGAAGCGCTGGAACCCCCTATTCCACCAGAAGCGCAAGAAGCTCTCGAACAGGCCATTGAGGATTCGCTGTTCTTACTAATGGAATAGGATTGAATAATCCTGAAAAATACGATGGTTAGAAGCGGCTGGGTAACATTGTATATAATTCCCTCCTCGGAGGGGGGCCGCTGAGCGCCTGTCCTGAGCTTGTCGAAGGGGCGGGGTTGGTTCTTCCTCCTGAAGATGTGAAGCTAAGCCACTGCTCTAAGGCGCGACAGATTGACTCGCGCCTCACCCCGCATTTCGCCACCCGCCCCACAGCAAGGCGGCGAAGCCAGCAAGGACGGTCACCGCGACAAAACTCCACGCATACCCTTGGGCAATCAGCAGCGGCGCGAACGACACCAAGCCGACTTCCAGCGGCGCTACGAACAGATAGGCGCGGGCGAACGGGTCCAGAATCTCCGACTCGTCGCGCGGATCGACCACGCGCAGCAGCGCCAGGGCGAGGGCCATCACGCCGGTCACCCAGCCCCAAGTGAACAGCGCCTTTTCAAACCAGAGGTCACGGAAGATGCGCGGGCCACCGACATAGAACACCGCCCAGCACAGCGCCAGACCAAAGACAAACAGCGCCAGCAGCGGTAACGCGTGGCGGGCCACGACCTCAAGACTGACCGCGGCGATGCCGCACACGACCAGCACATCGGTGAGCGCGCCGCTCAGCCGTAGCATGATCGTGCGGTCAACCGTGTCTGCGAACCGCAGGCGGGTGCACAGCCATCTGAGACCAAAGCCGCACACGAACGCCAGACAGAAGCTCGGCGGACGGTAAGCCCCCAGATACACGCTACCCAAACCGGTCAGCAGGTAACCGCCAAAAGCCGCCGTGACAACGAGCGCGACATGGAAAATCAACGGGTCGAGCGCCAGGGGCGAGAGGGTTTCGTAGCCGAGCGGACGGCGCCGGGTGTCGGGCACGCGACCGGTACGAAACTCGTCGGGCAGGTCGTCAAAGCGGGCCAGAAACCGGGTCGTGCCGTTTCGAGCCGCCCACTGTACCCACAGCATACCGCCGACCACCGCGCTCAGAATGCCGACGGTGGCCGAGGTCATGGCTAAGGCACCGGCCTCGGACCAGCTTTGCTCACCCAGGCCGTTAAAGGCCGCGCCCAGCGCCGCAGCCGTGCCGTGTCCGCCCACAAACCCGCTGGCGAGTATGGTTCCGAAGCCGCGCGGTAAATCCGGCCAGACGAAGGACAGCACGGTCAGGCTGAACAGGACGCCCAGCCCCCATTGGAGCAGGACGATGGCGGCCGAATACGACCCAAGCTCGGCAGCCCGCCGTGACCCGGTCTCCCCGCTGACAGACCGGGAGGTGAACGGCAAAGCGGCAAACACCAGCGTGATCAAGACGCTGGGGTATTGCGGCAACAGGGGCGAAAACGGCAGTATATCGAGCCCATTTGGTCCACACGCCAAGCCGCCGAACCCGGCAATCACGCTGGCCGGAAGAAACAGCCGCTGCGCCCACACGGACGCAGTCCGAATTGCGAATCCGATTAAGAGCAGGACCGAGACACAGCCCAGGTCAATAAATACGCTCCAGGCGTCAATAGCTGGCATAGGTATTTTTGCTGCTGCCTTCTGGCGCTTGGCTCTCGCCCCACCACCACGTAGTATCACGGCCCGAAGGCCGCTCACACGGCGTGCAATACGGATATGCAGCACCTCATCTTTATCCCAGGTTTTTACGGAACGCGACTCGTCCAAACAGGTGATCGGAAAATCGTCTGGCTCTCGGCCTGGCAGGCTCTGTTCGGTTCAAAGACAGCAGCACGCACCGGCTTTGGAGTGGCTGGGGAAAGAGCACTGGTTCCCGGCACAGTGCTGGACCGTATTCCCGTCATACCCGGTATCTATGCCAGGGATGTGTACGGCGCATTTCTCAGCGAACTCCGGGCCAGACCAGTGACACGCGGGTCGTCCACCCGCATCCACCTTTTCGCCTACGATTGGCGCGAGGACTATTTTACGGCGGTGAAACAACTGGCCCGGCTGGTCTCCGAGCTGAAGCACCAGGGCGCTGCGTCAATTGCCATTATCGCCCATAGCTTGGGCGGGCTCATCACCAGCTATTATTTGCGCTATGGACCCCAGGCTCCCGAAGAAGCCGTCGAAACCTGGGAAGGAGCAAGCCATATAGACAAGGTTGTTCTCGCTGCCGTTCCGTTCAAAGGTTCCATGACCGCGTTACATGATATGAAACACGGGGCAACATTCGGCCTCAACACCACGCTGATTAAGGCGCATGCTTTTGCCACTTTCACAGCGGCCTATGAGATGATGCCCACGTACGCGCCGGTTCTGCTCGATGGAGGGCTCAATCCTCTCCCCCATACTCTGTATGAAAGCGACCTGTGGCAACGCTATGGCTGGGGCTTCTTGGATACGGCAACGCCGGTGTCGGAACAGACTATGCAAAAAAGATTCGCCTTGGTGACAGCGGCGTTACACACAGGCAGGAAACTGTATGAACGACTTCACGCTCCGCTGGAGCACTCGCCTCACCTGTCAACGCAGATGCTGTACGCATTTGCCACGTCGCATCCGACGCTTGCACGGGCGGTGCTGCTCGACGCCGAGCCTGCTCCGACCTTGCTTTTCCGCAGGGACGAATTTGCCAAGCACCTTCCACAACAGCCGTACCGAGCCCTGTTTGAAGATGGGGATGAGACGGTCAGTGTTCAGTCGGCCCAATTACCCGTGGCATTTAAGCACGCCCTGGTAAAAGTGACTGAACGTCACAGTCAGGCTGTGCATTCTCAGATATTGAACGACCGTGCAATCAGGGACAGCATCTTCGCATTTTTAGATGCCTAAAAACGTTCCCCGTGAACGACCTTCCCGCCTACTATGGTGAGCTCCACCTGGATATCTCGAATGGCATCGCGTTTACCGGTGAGTGGATTTTCGGAAAGCACCACGCAGTCGGCAAGTTTGCCAACCTCTATGGAGCCGAGCTCATGTTCCATCCACAAGGCATACGCTCCGTTATTGGTAAAAATCCTGAGCGCCTCTTCACGTGAGATGCGCTGGGCTGGGCCGATGACTTCGCCGGTTAATCCAGCTTGCCGAGCAATGGACTGCCAGAGCGTGAACAGTGCCCCGCGCGGCCCCCAGTCCGTACTTTGACTCACCGGCACACCCGCATCGAGCCACCACCGCAGAGGAATCGCGTCTTTGGCATAGTGAGGCCCGAGGCGATCCTTATAGACTTCTGCCCCTTTGCCCCAGATAAAATTTGTTGCCGTTGTGGGAATGACCCCAAGCTGCCTACATTGCGCAATCTGCTCCTGAGTGGGAAATTCCACATGTTCAATGACCCAACGTTTGTCATGGATGGGCGTCAGCGCCTGCACTTCGCGCATGGCACGCAGCGCTATCTCAATCGAACCTCGACCCGCAGCTTCGGCATGCACGCGCAGGCCGAACTCGGCTGCCAGGCGCAAGATCGCGACATATTTTTCCCACGGGACCAGAGGTTCCGGGGCGACCGGCTGACCGAATGGCCCGGTATAGGGAGCATCGTTCACCGCAGCCCCGTGCCAGTAGGGGCCATCGAGCCCGATACTCACCCCAACGACCTTCAGGTGGTCGGTCCCAAAGCCCCGCCCCGCGGCAAAGCTCACCGTCCGCAGATAGTCGGCAATCACTTCAAGCGACTGCTGCGGGTCAATTTCATAGGTATAGAATATCCGCAGGGGGAGCTCGCCTTGCGCCTGAAGCTGAGCGTAGGCTCGAAGCTCTTCTGGAGAATTTAGATGCGCCTCCAGCAGGGTTGTTGTGCCACCGGCGAGAAAATCCGGCGCGAGTCTTTTGATGCCCTCACGCACGTGGGCATAGGTTGGCGGCGGAATCAGGTTGGCCAGTTCCACAAAGAAAGGATTCGGATTGTAAATCGGCTGCAGGGTGCCGCGCAACTCTCCTGTCGGCTCGCCGCTGTCAGGGGCTTTGACAATTTCTATATGCTCTGGTTGCGGCGTGTCTTTCGTAATACCGGCTAAATGAAGAGCCTGACTATTCAGCACAGCCGAATTAGGTACCCGATTAGTCGGTGCAGTAATATAGACTGGATGATCTGGGGAAACAGGGTCGAGATCCCAGCGATTGGGGAAACGGTTTTCTTGGAGAATGTTCGGAACGTTGAAAAAGTATGGAGGGTCTCCAACCGGCAGGGTCACAATCCATTGGCCGGGGGGTGTCTCCCTGGCCCGGCTGGCTATACGTTGCTGTATCTCAGCAATCGACCGAGTGCCGGCCAGGGAAACAGCCAGGGTCTCCAAGCCAAATAAGCCGATATGCCCATGGGTATCAATAAAGCCGGGGACCACGGTTCTCCCCGCCAAATCGAGGACTCTTGTGTCAGGACCGATCAGCTTCTTCACCTCGGCGTTCTTGCCAACAGCCATAAACCTGCCCCCAGACACGGCAACTGCCTTGGCTCGGCTGAATGCCTTGTCAACAGTCAAAATGGTTCCGTTAAGCAGTACTGTATCTGCAGAGGCTCGTCGTTGACGAATTGCCATGCCTAGTCTCCTTTCACTCGTCCCCATGAAACAGTGCACTAAAAGGCAGCTTCACCTCACCACCTTACCCGAGCGCCCCAAACGCCATCGCTTTCCAGTTGTCAAACAGGCGGCGAGCGGATTGGTTCAAGAGGGTGAGGTGGCGCTTGGTCTCGGCTTCAAACCGAGCCAGCGCATCCGGGCCGAGTGTTTTTTCCAGCGCGGCGCGATAGGTGGGCACGCTGGCCCATTCGGCAATCGTCACTGGAGATATTTCTGTGTGATACTGGGTGCTCAGGGCTTTCTCGCCAAACGACAGGCCCTGGATGGCACACGCGGCATTCGTAGCCAAGACGGACGCGCCTTTGGGGGGCTGCTGCACTTCGGCACCGTGCCACTGGAGGCATTTCATTGTGCCGGGCAGACCCAGCAGAAACGGGCTCTTTTCACCGGCGGCGGTTTTCTCGACTTCATATATCCCAACCTCCGGCTCAGCGGCCGGCCCGACTGTGCCGCCGAGCGCATCTGCCAGCAGTTGGTGGCCGAGGCAGACCCCTAGAAAGGGCATCTGCCGGTCTACGACGGCCTCGCGGATGGCCGCTTTCTCCGCCTTCAGCCAGGGATATTGCGCCTCTTCCCAGACATCCATGGGTCCCCCCATCGCCCACAGCCCGTCGTAGTCGCTCAAGTCGGGGATGGGCTCGCCCCGGTCGAGTTCAACCGCCTGCCATTCGATACCATCTTCCTGCATGAAATCTCGGAACACGCCGGGATGTTCGACGCTGAGATGTTGAAATACGAGTAGTCGTGGAGTCTTCCGATTCATGACCGCCCCTCCAAAGTCAGACACTATCAGGCTGCTCTAAATGACACGTTCGATCACCATCACCCCGCTCTATCTGTAGAGTGGCATGGCCGATGCCAAAACGATCGTGCAGCGAAGCAGCCACAGTATTCAAGAAGCTATCGTCAACCCTGACTTCCGGGACGATCAGATGGGCGGTCAAGGCAACTTCCGTGGTGCTCATGCCCCAAATGTGCAGATCGTGCACCCGTGCCACATTGGGTAACCGGGCCAGAAAGGTCTCGACAGCAAGAGGGTCAATGTTATTAGGCACGGAATCCAGCGCCAGACTGACCGAGTCGCGCAGCAGAGCCCACGTTCCGATAAGAATAAGGCCAACAATAATGAGACTCATGCTAGGGTCGAGCCACATCCAGCCCGTGTTCAGAATGACGAATCCGGACACAACCACTCCGAGTGATACGGCAGCGTCCGCGGCCATGTGGAGATAGGCCGCACGAATATTCAGATCGTCCTTGCGACCGGACAGAAACATCAAGGCGGTTGCGGTATTGATGACGACACCGATTCCGGCAACCACGACAACGGTCCACCCGTCAACCGGCAGAGGAGAACGAAAACGCTCTGCGGCTTCCCAGGCAATCAGTCCCAAGACAATCAACAACATGACTGCACTGACCAAAGAAGCCAGGATGGTTGCACGCCGGTATCCGTAGCTGTAGCGCGGGGTTGGTTTTCGAGCCGCCAAGACACTGGCTCCCCAGGCGAGGAAGAGACTGAACACATCGCTCAGATTGTGTCCGGCGTCGGCAACCAGCACCAACGAGTCCGTCAAGATGCCATAGGTTGCTTCAACTCCCACAAAGACCAGGTTCAGAACCACACCAGTGGCAAAGGCACGATTGAAATTGGACTCCGTCCGGCCGTGGCTGTGTGACATGACCTCTTTTTTCTGCCCTATTGACTTCAAGTTTGCTTGAATCTGTAGCATAGCTCACAGCACCAATGAAGGAGGCAGCTGTTACGCACGAGAGCACCGTTCACCATTTTTTATTTTACTCTGTGCCAGTACTGGCGATATTCTCCCTCTCGATCCTCATGAGAAAAAGGACTACGATCCGTTCGGTAGTCGCCCTAATCGAGAGGAGAAAGACATGACGTTCGCCGTAATCGGGAAATGCCCGGAAACAGGAGCAATTGGAGCTGGACTTGCAACCTTTTCAGTGAATGCCGGCAGAGTGAGTCCGGTCGTAAACGGCCTGCTTCCGACCTTCCAAGAGAGCGGGGCCATTGTACTCCCCCATTCGTATGCGAATCGTCACTTAGCGTATGATACGTTTCGGCTACTAGAGCAGGGACACGGCTTGGAACAACTCAAAGAAGAGCTGCCGAAGACAGATACGTATTTCAGCTATCGCCAGTATAGCGTTATCACTATTAAAGGCGACATCTGGGTGCATACCGGCGACAAGGCGTTTGAGCCATACGCCGGCCATATCATGGGAGATCATTGGGCAGTGTCCGGGAATGCGCTGACCAGCAGTAAAACCGTTGAGGGCATGGCTACTTCAATGCGAGAGAGTATGGGAGTGCCCTTGGGAGATCGGATTATCCGTGCGCTTGAAGCAGGTCGGGATGCCGGTGGACAAGGCGATGCCATAACAGGCAAGCACTGGGGCGAGCTGTCATGTGCTGTTTTTGTTGCAGACGGAAAAAATCCATATCCCAAAGTCGACCTGAGAGTGGACTATCATCCACGCGCCGTTGCCCAACTTCGTCGTCTGTACGAGTATTCCCAACCACTTGACCATTACTATGAAGGCATGCAGCAGCATCCGGATACATTTTGGGATTTCATCAAGGAGCGCGGTGTTCTGGACATGCCGCATTTTCATGCCGACGAGGTGGATATAGAGCAGGACTAGAGCGTTTCACACTAGGCTGTAGCCGCCCGTCATTTCCGGCACCCAGCGGGCGGCGGCGGCGCTGGAGCTTTCGCCGGAATGACGGGCGGCTATATGGAATCGCAATCTGCGCTAGGCTCCTAGTGCCCTCCCCGCTCCTCCAGGATGCCTTGCAAAAAACTCGCATTCTCGTCTTCCAGCGCGGCGCAGGCCAACAACACCGCGTTGGCCTTGGCATCGGTCTCCGCAGCAGCAAAGGCCTCCCAGGTCTTTTTACCGGCCCGTTCGGCCCTGCGTTGGATCTCCCATTGCTCTTCAAGAGGACGACCGGCATAGACGGCCCGGACTTGCGCTTCCAGGTCGGGCAACGCCTCTAGGAGTTGCCGCTGGATTGTGTGGCCGTCAGGGTCGAGCGCTTCAATCCGGCTCGCAATATCTTCCTCTCGGGCCGCACACCTGAGGAAGCCTTCACGGGCCTGATTGCTGACTTGTTCAGCCCAGCTTTGATACTTCCCGGCGGCCTGCCGTTCAGCCCAGGCGATGAGCAGTTTCTGCTGTCGGAGCGGAAAGCGCGCCACAACAGGGGCGAGTATGCCGGCAATGCTGGGCAGGTCTTTTGATTGCGTGTTGCTCATGGCTCTGCTCGATCAATCTTCCAATCTTCCCCCTGATAAGGAGGACGGGCTGGAAGCCCGCCCACCGACACTACTCACGCTTAGTCTCAATCTTAAACTCGCTCAAGCTGACACGGCACAAAGCGATGATGGGGGCAGCCGGTAAATGGGTCGCGGTCGGCCGTATCCGTGTAGGCGTTCATGTTGACGCCATTCAGGTCCGAGTGCGAGCCATTGCCTTCAGTCGGGTAGATCATGCCGAAACCATTCGGCATCCACACATGTCCCTCCAGCAGCTTTTTGTCCACAACAGCCGGCAGTTCGACCTGCCCCCGCCGGGTACGGATACGAATCGTGTCTCCGTCGATCACCCCCATGCGTTGGGCATCTCCGGGAGAGAGGTTCAACGCGCAGTGCGGGCCTCGCCCCTTGCGCCAACTCGGATCGCGCAGAATGGTATTGGCGGTCCAGCGGGTCCGCAGGCCGGAGGCCAACACAAAGGGATAGTCCGGATCTTCAGCCGGTTTGGTTGCCACGGCGCGCCCAATCTCAGCCACTATTTCTTCGGGGAGGAGACGGACTTTACCGTCCTCAAAGCCAATGCGTTCGTCAAGGTTGGCTTCCACGTCGAGCTCGGCCACCTCAATCCCCTCCGGATGGTCCAGCAGACGCCGGAATAGCTCAAGGCCGACTGCAAAGGCGTCTTTGTCTTGCCATTCCGGCCCAAGGACGCGGACCACGGCCTCTCTGCGTACAACGCCGTTCATCATGGCCTGGAACCAGACGCTGGATAAGACCGGCGAATCGAGCTGGGGCCCCAGGGTGCGGTAGGCCCAGTATAAAGGTGCTGAGAACTTCGCCGCCTTAGCCGTAGTCTGGAGTGCCGTCAGGTACGCCGCCGCACCCGTAGGTGCATGCGCGTTTTTCGCCAGCTCGTAGAGTTCCTGGGGTGGCTCAGGAACCAGGCTCATGGCCTCGGCGAGACGATTATAGATTTCGCCTTCGGGCAGGGCTTCACCCGGCGCGGGCAGGATGGGTGGGCGCAACTGAGCCTGGACGCGCGGATAGCCGCGCGGGAAGCTGGCCATTTCCCATTTTTCATACCCGGTTGGGGTCGGCAGAATATAGTCGGCCACCAGAGCCGTCTCGGTCATGGTCGGTTCGATCACGACCAGCAGGTCCAGTTGTTCACGCGCCTCCAGCCAGCGCTGCGTATCGGGAAAAGATAAGAGCGGGTTGGCGCCTTCCACAATCAACGCCCGCAGACGTTCGGGATGGTCGTGCAGGATTTCTTCAGGAACCAGCACCGGCGAAAATATGCCCAGACGGGTCAGGGCCGAGATCGCGCTGATGCCGGAAGCCAGGGCGCGTTCGGGTTCAGCGTGCCGCCGAGAGTCCGACGTTGGCGGGTTGAGATTCGAGGTGAAGACATTGCCGCCCCGGCGACCCATATTGCCGGTCAGAGCAATAAGGAGATGAATCAGATAGGAGTTCAGGGTTGAGAACAGCGTCATCTCCACCCCGAGGTCCCACAACAGCGCTGCGCTCTTTGCAGTGGCGTATTCGGTGGCCGTGGCCACAACGTCGGCCACCTCAAGGCCGCAGCGCTGGGCCATGTCGGCGATATCAATATCCGCCAGTTGGGTTTTGAGTTCTTGGTAGCCGACCGTTTTGTTGGCAATAAACTCGACGTCTCCGAGGTCTTGTTCAATAATGACTTTGAGCATGGCCAAGAGCAGATAGACGTCCGTGCCGGGTCGGACTCTGAGGTGGCGGTCGGCCTGACGGCTGGTTTCGGTAATGCGCGGGTCCACCACCACCATGGTGCGGTTTTCATCGCGGGCCAGACTTTTCAGCGCGTCGGTGGGATTATGGCCGCGATTGCTGATGTACGGGTTGGTGCCCATGACCAGCAAAAAGTCGGCGTGGTCGTGGTCGGGATGCAGCGTGGTGCCGGACGAGCTGTCCAACATCCATTTTTCGATCAGCCAATGCTGGCTCTTCTCTTGGGCCAGCGAGTTGAAAAAGCGGCGGGATTTCACCAGGGAGAGAAAGGTGACGCCATACGGCGCATCCAGGTGGTTGGCCTGGCCACCGATGCCAACCAGGCCACAGGCACGCGGAGAATGTTGAGAAACGATAGCGGTGAGCCGCTCGGCTATCTCGGCAACCGCCTGGTCCCAACTAATCTGTTCAAACCCACCCTCCGGCTTGCGTTTAAGCGGATGGCTGAGCCGCTGGGCATGGTTGACGTAATGGTCAACGCTGAAACCTTTATTACAAATATAGCCGTGCGACAGGGGGCTGGATTCATCCGCCCGAATGTTCTCGATATGCCCCGCATGAATATCGACCGTGAGGCCGCAGTTATGACTGCACAGCACACAGACGGTTGTCCGGTCCTTGGCATTCGTTTCAATCGGAAGCTTGGAAATGGATGGGTCAACCTGCACTGCGCTC
Source organism: Binatia bacterium (assembly GCA_963664395.2). GTDB lineage: Bacteria > Desulfobacterota > Binatia > Bin18 > Bin18 > Bin18. Next base: position 4,571,723 of record OY761159.2, read on the forward strand.
ATCGCTTGGGTCTCCTCTACTACAGACTGGAATTCTTTCTCTTTTCCCCCGTGTCTTACATGACCACGACGCTGCGCGCCACTTCGCCCTTTTCCAGCGCGGTCATGGCCTCGTTCACTTCCTCCAGGGCATAGGTCCGGGTAATCATTTCCTTCAGTTTGAGTCGGCCGTTCCGGTAGTGTTCGACCAGTCGGGGCATATCAATGTGTGGACGGGCCGAGCCATAGCCCGAGCCCTTGATGATCTTCTCGGTCAAAAAGGTTCCCATCGGAATGGAGACGGTATCCCGCCGCGACCCTGCGCCGACAACAATCGTCGTTCCGGCCTGGCGGGTACAAGCGTAAGCTTGCTCCACCGTTTGGGACAAGCCGATAACCTCGAAGGCGTAATCTGCGCCCCGGCCCCCGGTAAGCTTGCGTACCGACCGAACCAGCTCATCCCGACTCGGGTTGATGGTCTGGGTAGCGCCGAACTGGAGGGCGTAGTCCAGTTTATTATCCAGTAAATCCACCCCGATAATCGTGCTGGCGCCGGCGAGCACACAGCCCTGAATGACGTTGAGCCCGACGCCGCCACAGCCGATCACCACGGCGCTGCTGCCCGGCTCAACCTGAGCCGTATTAATGGCAGCGCCAACACCGGTCATGACTCCACACCCAATTAAACAGACGACATCGAGCGGCACTTCGTCCGGCACCTTGATACAGGCCTGTTCGGCGACCACGGCCTGCTCGGCAAAGCTGGAGATGCCGGCCATATGGTGAATGTCCTTGCCGTTCTTCTTGAGGCGGCACGTCCCGTCAACCATCGCGGCCTTCACCATGGTCTGAAACATATTGACGCACAGATTCTGCTTGCCAATGGCGCAGTAGTAACAGTGGCCGCAATACGGGGCGAGGGACAGGACGACATGGTCACCCGGTTTGACCATGGAGACGTTCGGCCCGACCTCTTCAACAATACCCGCGCCCTCATGGCCGGGAACCATGGGCAACGGGCTGCGCAAGACGCCATGAATAATCGAGTAGTCACTATGACACACCCCATTGGCAACAATCCTGACCCGCACCTCGCCACTCTTGGGATTGTCCAGATCAACGTCTTCCACTTTGAGAAGGGTATCAACTTCGTATAAGACGGCCGCTTTCATGCCTTCCTCCTGACTGTTCCGTGAAGGGTCGTATCTTTTCAAATGCGGGCGGCAGGGTCTAGGGCTCCTAGCGCCTCTTGCCTTCCGCCCTGTCCCCCTCGCCGGTTGGGGACCCGATAATTGTGGAGTTGGGAAACGAGGAGAGAGGTCCTGCACCCATCCCGGGACGTGTAACAGATATTCCCGTATCGGGGTCGAAACCAGTAGAGCTGGCGCACCGGCTCCGTGGATGTCCGGCCGCGCTTACTCGATATCAGTGATGACAAAGTTCTGCTGGTTCTGCTGCCATTCCAGGGTCACCGTCTCGCCTGTCGTGGGGAAGTTCTCAACGACACATTCCCCCGCAACGCCGCGCAGAAACTCCGCCCCCAGGGTCGTCACCCGCACCGTTGCTCGGCCCAACTCCACGCCATCCACGTAGGCCACGACCGTATGTTCCCCATCCCCCAGCAAGTTCCAGTTGAACAACAACCCAAAGCCGTTGTCCGTGTCCCCACAGGCATCTTGGGTATCCAGTCGCTCCGTCCCATACGCCGCCACCTGCCGCCCGGCGGTCCCAATCGCAAGCTCGACCGTCTCGGCCGCACACACCCAGCCCGACAGCACCCCAATCCCACTCTGGAACGAGTTCGGCCCCGGGTTCTCCAGATGCTCCACGCCCGCTGTCCCGGAACGATTCTCCCCGCTCGGACGGCTCCCCTCCGCAAGCACAAAGTTCTGGTTGTTTTGCTGCCATACGAGGGGCACCGTCTCCCCGACCAGGGGAAAGTCCTCGACGGGACAGCTTCCTGCCACATCTCGGAGAAACTCCGCGCCCAGCGTCGTCACCGTCACCGTGGCCCGGTCCAGTTCGATGCCATCGACGAACGCCACGACTTCATGCTCCCCGTCGCCCAGCAGGTTCCAGTTGAACAGCAACCCAAAGCCGTTGTCACTGTCGCCGCACACCGGCTCGGTGTCCAGCCGCTCGGTCCCGTACGCCGCCTCGTGCACCACCCCGTTGAGCTCGAGCTCCACTGTGTCGGCGTCACACACCCAGCCCGAGAGGACACCGATGCCACTCTGAAACGAGTTGGAGCCTGGGTTCTCCAGAATGCCCGTGGGTTCCTCCAGAATGCCTGTGGGCTCCTCCGACGGCCCGCCACCGCCGCCCCGGCCGCCAGTCGTGACGGGCGCCCGCGGCACCACCTCAATCTGCGCCGGCACGCCGTTGCGCCCTTGGCCCTTCCTGCTGCCCTCCGTATCCAGGAAGTGGGCCACCGCCCGCACAAAGAAGGTGTAGGTCACCCCGTTTGTTACCCCCGGCACTGTCGTCCGGCACGGGTTACAGTCGGGGGCAACCATCGCCGGATTCCAGTCTCCCTCCGTGTCCCCATAGTGGACCTTCCAGTAGTACGTGACGAGGGTGGCCTGTGGGTCGAGTTCAGCAGGAGGTTCCCAGATCAACGTCACCTGCCGGTCGCCCGGTATGGCGCGCAGGTTCTCCGGCACGTCCGGGGCGTCAAGGGGAAAAGTCATGGCGTTGACATGGTCGCCGGCGGGCTCAGGGTTATCGACGCTGGAGTTGATCGCGAACACGCGGTAGGCGTAGGTCGTGCCGGGATTGAGGCCCGTGTGTTCGTAAGTGGTCGCCGTGTTGCCGGTATTGGCCTCAAGGTCGGTCCAGGTCGTGCCCCCGCCCTCGGACACCTGGATATTGTAGCCCGTGACGGGGCTATTACCTTCGTCGCCGGGGGGGTCCCAGGACAGATCGATTTGCGTTTTCCCGATTGCCGTGGGCTTCAGGTTCCTGGGCGCACTCGGGGTACCGTCTCCCGTCGGTAAGGTGGTGGTGGCGACTCCGGGGGCGGCGTTATCGACGCCCTCCGAGTTGATCGCGAACACGCGGTAGGCATAGGTCGTCCCGGGAGTGAGGCCGGTGTGTTCGTAGGTGGTGTCCGCGCTTCTCGTGTCCAAGACGAGGTCGGTCCAGGTCGTGCCCTCGTCGGTGGACACCTCGATCCTGTAGCCGGTGATGACGCGCCCGCCATTGTCGGCCGGGGTGGTCCAGGTGAGGTCGATCCGGGTTGAGCCGTCGGCGGTCGCGATGAGGTTGGTCGGTGTGTCGGGGGACCTCGGCTGCACGGTGGAATTGTTGGTGACCGGTTGGTCGGTGAACGAGGCGGCGTCATTGCCCGCTTTGTCCTGAATGGCCATGGGGTCGTTGTTTGCGGTGGGATCTTCATAGCTGACCGTGACGGTCTGGCCCTCACGGATAAGGTTGACCAGAGCGATCTGAATCCTCTTGTCGTCGCCCGAGCCCAATGAGATGGGACAGAAAGGCTTGCAGGTAGATTCGTCGCGGAACTCGGCCTCCGCGTCGTCGACGGTGACGGTGATCGCAGAGGGCTCAGGGAGCGTGGTGGAGAGCGTCTCCAGGAATTCGAGTATGACGTGGGTACCCGCCGTCGTCACAAGGGCGGAAACGAACTCGGTTACGTTGGCGACGTTGAGGGTCACTTCAGTGGTATCCGTGGTATCCGTGCCGCCCTTGCGGTCATCGGTCTTGACCGTCACCGCATAGCTCGTCGTCGCCTCGTGGTTGTAGGCCTCGCCGCCCTTGGTCTGAATCTGCCCGGTCTCCTCGACGATGGTGAACTTGTCCGCGTCTACGCCTTCCAGGCTGTAGGTCAGCGTGTCGTTGTCCGGATCCGTGGCGGTGACCGGCTCGCCGATATCGGCTTCCGCTTGCACGGCCGCCTCGCTCACGGTCTCGGGGAAGCTCCGCCTCGTGGCGGCAGTCGCAAACACCGGTGGGGTATTGACCGTATCCCCGCTCCCGGGGGAGGACCAGGCGCCGTCGCCATCGGTGTTGCTCGCCCGTACCTGCACCTGGTACGTCGCATTCCCATCGAGCCCCGTGATGCTCGTGCTCGTGCCGGTCACTTTCTGCGGACCGTCAGTGAAGTTCCCGCTGTTGCCCTTGCGGTATTGCAGGTCGTAGCTCGTAATCGCCGGGCGACCGGTGTTCGACGGCTCCGTCCACATCACCTCCAGGGTCATCCTGACCCCCGGAGTCGCCGACACCGCTGGCGCCGCCGGCGCCAGCGGTTTCTCGGTCTCGACGTTGGTAACGGTGATGGTCACCGCGATCACGCCGGAGCCGCCAGTGGTGTCGGTGGCCTTGACCGTCACCGCATAGCTCTTATTCATCTCCGGCAGGGCCTCGTAGTCGTAGGACTGGCCCGCCTTGGTCGTGAGCTGCCCCCCGGAGGCCCCCGACACAATGCTGAACCTGTCCGCGTCCACGCCCTCCAGGGTGTAGGTGATCGTGTCGTTGTCCGGATCCGTGGCCATGAACGGCTCGCCGATATTGGCGTCGGACGTCTGGGTCGCCTCGCCCACCGTCTCGGGGATGCTGCGCGTCGCGGTGCTGTTCGTAAACACCGGCTGATTGTTGGCCGTCGACCCGCTCCCCGGCTCTGACCAGGCGCTGTCCCCGTCGGCGTTGGTCGCTCGCATCTGCACCTGATACTCCGAGTTCCCGTCGAGACTCGAGATGCTCGCGCGCGTGCCGGTCTGGTTCTGCGGCCCGTCGGTCCAGTCGGTTTCGGTGCTCTTCTTGTACTGCAGGTCGTAGCTCGTAATCGACGGCCGGCCGGTGTTGTTCGGCGCCGTCCAGGTCACGTCGAGGCTCGTCGTACTCCCCGGAGTCGTCGTGACCGTCGGCGCCACCGGCGTCAGCGGTATCTCGGTCGCGTTCATGACGGTGATGGTCACCGCAATCGTGTCGCTCCCCGTGCCGTCACTCGCCCTGACCGTCACCGCATAGCTCGCCTTCGCCTCGCGGTCGTAGGCCTCACCGCGCTTGGTCCGGAGCTGCCCTGTCCCCGGGACGATGGTGAACTTGCCCGCGTCCGTGCCTTCGAGGCTGTACTCCAGCGTTTCCATGTCGGCATCCATCGCAGTGACCGGCGCGCCCACGTCGCCCGCCGTCTGCACGGTTGTATCGCCCACCGTCTCGGCGATACTGCGCGTCGCGGTGCTGTTCGTAAACACCGGCGCATTGTTGGCCGTCCGGCCACTCCCCGGGGGGGATGACCAGTCGCTGTCCCCGGCGGCGTTGGTGGCTCGCACCTGGACCTGATACGCCGAATTCGCATCGAGGCTCGCGATGCTCGCGCGCGGGCCGGGCACGTTCTGCGGCCCGTTGGTCCAGGTGCCGCTGGTGCCCTTGCGGTACTGCAGGTCGTACCCCGTGATCGCCGGGCGGCCCGTGTTCGACGGCGCTGTCCAGGTCACGTCGAGGCTCCTCGGGCTCCCCGCAGTCGCCGACACCATCGGCGCCACCGGCGTCAGCGGTCTCTCGGTCTCGTTCGTGACGGTGATGGTCACCGCAATGGTATCCGTGCCGCCCTCGCCGTCATCGGCCTTGAGCGTCACCGTATAGCTCGTCCTCGTCTCGTAGTCGTAGGACTGGCCCGCCTTGGTCGTGAGCTGCCCCCCGGAGGGCCCCGACATAATTCTGAACTTGCCCGCGTCCGTCCCTTCCAGGGTATAGGTCAGCGTATCGGTGGTGTCGGCATCCATCGCGGTGACCGGCGCGCCGATAGTGGCGGCCGTCTGCACCGTCCTCGCGGCGAACGTCTCGGGGATACTGCGCGTCGCGGTGCTGCTCGCAAACACCGGCGGGGCGTTGGTGTTGTTGGTCACACTCTCGTTCATCAGCGCCGCCGCGTCGTTGCCGACAGTGTCCTGCACCGGGTTGCTTCCCGGCACGGTGTAGGTCACCGTCACGGTTTGCTCGGCGGTCACCGCCGTCCCCAGCGTCAGGGTGACCGTCATGCCGCTCACGTCCACGCTCGACGGCGCCACGCCGGTCCCCCCGGCCACGGACACCGAGTAGTCGCTCGTCGCCGGCTCCGAGCTCGTGTCCAGCGCTTCGTCGTAGGTCAGCACCAGGGACGTCCCGTCCACCGTCGCCGTGCTCAGCGTCGGTACGGTGGTGTCGGTGCCGACGGTGCCGTTGATCTGTATACGCAACGGGCGTATAAAGGTCGGGTCATCCGGCTTCCAGCTTGCGTTGCTATGCTTCCTCTTGTGTTTCAGGTCAGCGAGGCTCCATCCGCTGGCTCCGCCGTCCTCCTCGGCGCCGTTTAACACCCACGCAATGCCATAATAACTGAAGTCAAAGTCTGACGGCGCCGGCTCGCCGACGCCGACGTTCTCAAACACGACGAAATAATCCGTGTCCGCATCAAGGGTCGCATTGGCGGCGGCGGTGAAGGTATTCTTCCCCTCTTCGCAAGACGTAAATTCAGGACCCCAGCCGGCGTGGACAAGCGGCGACGGGTTGGGCAGCATGTGCAGGCTCGTCCCGAGATTGCCGTCCGGGCCGACCGTGGGATTGCCGTCCGGGCCGACCGTGTGGATGCTTACCTGCGGCGTGGCGTATTCGCCTATGAAAATGAGACAGGTGTCAACCGACGTAATCGTGTACCCGCCTGCGGCGGAGCCTGTCGTGAATTTCTGCGCAGCCGCGACCCCGCCCTCATTGAATTCATCCTCGGGGAAGTCTACGCCGAAATATTCAAGCGGGTACTGGTGCGTCAAGGAGTGTGGTCAGATTGCTGACAAGCTTGTCGGCACGCGCCTCTCCGGCGCCGCCCGCCAGGACGGTGACAAGCAGCAGCAGCCCGGCCAGGGCGCGGCGCATCAGGCGCACTCTGGGGGGGAGTTGGGGAACGTATCGCACTATGCGTTGTTGGGAATCCTGGCCTTGCATCGCTCTCCTCCATCTGTACCGCTCATCCGCCCGCCCCCCGACGCCGCGCCGGAGCGAAAAATAGTGTGGGGGGAAGTCCATGTGTTTTCCTGGTTAGAATTTTTCAAACTGTGACTCGACTCATCGTGGGTTGAGAAGAGCCCTCTATCCTGCTACCCCATTCCGCTCCCCCTGTCCCCTCCAAAATGGGAGGAATTTTCACCAAACACTACCGGGGGCGGCGTACCAATTCAGACGACGCCGCCGAGCGGGCGGGCGGGGAAACGAGGCGGCGCGGGCGGGCCAGAACGGGGAGGAAAAGGCCATGCCAGCCCCTGCTAATTCTCGACTTGTGACCTGCCGGTGTGATAATCTCCGTCTGGCCTGAGCCAAAGGGGGAACGCATGCATACCGTCTACAAGATCAGCGCGGACGACCAGGACGTGGTCGAAGAGTTCAACGCCAAGCCGATTGGCCATCACAGTCCCGCTTTACAGCGCGTGCTGAACGTCATTCGCGGCCAGCCGGTCCGGGATAAATATGTGCTCATCTGCACCAAACCACATAAGGAGTGGACGATTGGTCAGCTCACCGGTGAACGCGGTAAGCCGGTCAGAATTTTCAAGAATCAGGTCTTCAGCACGGTTGAAGATGCGGAGCGGGAAATCTTTCGGCGTCGGTGGAATTTGCATACCGGAACGAAAGGCTGATCGGACGGAAGCCTACCAACAAAAGGAAGACGTATGAAAATTACTGGCTATGCCGACAAAATCAGCGCGCGCCCCGGTGAAACCATTCGGTTCATGGTGAACTGCGAACGACCACGCTACCGGGCCGACATCGTTCGTCTGGTCTGCGGCGATCTGAATCCCGAGGGTCCGGGAATCAGAGAACAGGTCGTGCCAACACCGGCCAATACATCGTATAAGGGCCGTCCCCAGACGATCGAATCCGGCTCGTATGTATTGATCCCGAACAGCCCGCTGCTACAGAACCTCAAGAGCTTTACCGTCCAGGCCATGCTGTGGCCGACCACGCCGGACAGCGGCACCCAGGCCATTGTGTCGAAGTGGCAGGATCGGCGGCGGTCGGGCTTTGCGCTGGTGATTCGGGCCGGACGGCCGGCCCTTCAGCTAGGAGACGGGAAAGGCAATGTCGAGGTCGTGAGCACCACCAAACCACTCCTCGCCCGGCAGTGGTATTTTGTGGCGGCGAGTTATGACGCGGAAACCCGGCGGGTCACGCTGTATCAAGAACCCCAGACCGACTATCCCACGGTCTCGGACGCGGCCTGCGTCCGGAAAAAAACCCAGCTCGCCCAAATGGGCTCCAACCAGGCCGGGCTGATGTTTGCCGCGCTACGGACAGGTTCAGGTCAAGGCAAGCTCGACTATAAATTCAACGGCAAAATAGACAGCCCGCGCCTGGCCAACCGCGTCCTGGATCGGTCTGAGATGGAACGACTGAAGAGCGGCGTCCCGGCCCATCTCCAGGAGAGCGTGGTCGGTGCTTGGGATTTTTCCCAGGATATCAGTGCGACCACGGTGACCGATATTTCTCCCAATCGACTGCACGGTGAGACCGTCAACATGCCGGCGCGGGGCATGAAGGGTTATAACTGGAGCGGCGAGAGCATGGACTGGAAACAGGCGCCGGAACAGTACGGGGCGATCCATTTCCACGATGACGATGTGTATGACGCCGGCTGGGAGGTCGATTTTTCGCTGACCGTTCCAGCGGAGCTCAAGAGCGGCCTGTACGCCGCCCGGCTGCGTTCAGGAACCGAGGAGGATTATATTCCGTTTGTCGTCAAACCGACCAAAGGCAAGGAAAAAAAGCTGGCCTTTCTGCTCCCCACCGCCAGCTATATGGCCTATGCCAACGAACATATGGCGACCAACGCCGGCATGATGGAGCTACTCAGCGGTCGCCTGGCTCCACTCGATAGGAACAGTCTGTTTCTCAACGAACACCGCGAGTATGGCGGCTCGTGCTATGACTCGCACTCGGACGGCTCGGGCGTGTGTTATTCGTCCCGCCTGCGGCCCATTCTGAATATGCGGCCCAAGCATATGTCCGCGCTGGGCGGGGACGGATCGTCCTTGTGGCAGTTTAATGCGGACACCCATATTACCGACTGGCTTGAGGCCCAGGGTTATGACTTTGATGTGATTACCGATGAAGATTTGCACTATGAAGGGCTCGCCCTGCTGAAGCCTTACCAGGTGATTCTGTCCGGCACCCATCCGGAATACCACTCTCTCCAGATGTGGGACGCGATGAAAGCCTACCAGAATCAGGGCGGTCGGCTGATGTATATGGGTGCCAACGGCTGGTATTGGCGGGTGGCCTTTCATCCCGACTGTCCCGGTCTCATGGAAGTGCGGCGCAACGAGGGCGGCATTCGGACCTGGGCCGCCGAGCCGGGCGAGTACTATCACAGCTTTACGGGTGAATACGGCGGCCTGTGGCGCAATCAGGGCCGCGCCCCCCAGGTCATGCTGGGCACGGGGTTCAGCGCCCAAGGCTTTGACATTTCAGCGCCGTATCACCGCCTGCCGGACAGTTTTCAGGCGCGGGCGGCTTTCATTTTTGCAGGCATAGGCAAAGACGAGGTCATTGGCGATTTCGGTCTGATCGGCGGCGGAGCCGCAGGCCTGGAGATAGACCGGGCGGACGAGCGCTTAGGCACCCCTCCGCACGCCCTGGTGCTGGCAACCTCCCAGGGCGGTCACACGGATATCTATCTGGTCGTGTGTGAGGAATTACTGGTCACTACACCGGGCTTGGGCGGGACCGAGAACGAACTGGTCCGGGCCGACATGGTGTTCTATGAAACCCCGAGCGGCGGGGCCGTATGGTCGTCGAGCTCGATTGCCTGGGCCGGCAGTCTGTCACACAATAGTTACGACAATAATGTTTCGCACATTACGCACAACGTGCTCAAGCGTTTTCTTGATCCGCAACCGTTCGTGCAGTGACGCGGGGTCAGGGGAGCGGTCCAGTGAACGGTCGAAGGAGCAGTATGCCGACAGCTCAAGACAAACACGAAATACAGGCAGCCTATGCGGTCCCGGGTGAAGAGATTCCTGTCATGGATATTGGCCCCTATTTGGCCGGAGCGCCGGGTGCGGCCGAGGCGGCTGCCGGGGAAATGCGGTATGCCCTGGAACAGATCGGTTTCTTTTTTATTGTCAATCATGGCCTGCCGGCCGCCCTGCGTGAGCGGGTGATAGCAGCCAGCGCTCACTTTTATGCACTCCCCCTTGAACAGAAAATGGGGCTCAAGATTAATCATGCCGGCGTTGGCTATATTCCCCATCGCGGTGAGTTTGGCAAGCACTCGCGCTATTACACCGGGCAAAAGAAACCCGATGTGAGTGAAGCCTTTCTGCTGCAACGGGATTGGCCGCCCTGCCCGGCTCGGAATCGTAACCAATGGCCTGAAGGAGAAGGCGAATTTCAACACGCCATGCGGGAGTACTTTGATGCCGCAACGGCCTTGAGTCAGCGTATGCTGCCCCTGTATGCGTGCGCGCTCGATTTGGCACCGGACTTTTTTCTGGACAAATTTCCGACCGACCGCGCCTTGAATGTGCTGCGCATTTCCCATATGCCGCCCGACCCGCTTCAAGACAATGAGTTTAATATCTGTCCGCACAGCGATGGCTCGTTTGCCACCTTGCTCGCGACCTCGGACCAGCCCGGTCTGGAAATCCTGTCGCAGACGGGCCGCTGGATCAAAGCCCCGCTGATCCCGGATGCTTTTGTCGTCAACTCGGGCGATCTCCTCACGCGTTGGTCAAACGGACGGTTTCTCTCAACCCCCCATCGCGTACGCAATGTATCGGGGACTCACCGCTATTCTACCTCGTTTTTCTTTCAGCCTACCGCAGAAACACTCATTGACTGTTTGCCAACCTGCTGCGGACCGGATAATCCGCCGAAAAAGCCGCCGATTACGTGTGGGGCGTATATGAAGAAATTTCTGGAGGCGAGCTTCGCTTTGGGTGACAGCATGTACACTGCGGAGGGCGAGCTTGTTTCCGCCTCTTGAGCAAACCCCAACTTTGTTACACCCTATCGTTTTCAGACTGTCTTTTTGGAGGGGATTATGCAGGCCGTTCAAGACAAACACGAATTGCAAGAAGAATACACGATTACCGGGGAAACCATTCCTCTTATTGACCTCGGCCCTTTCTTGGCTGAAGAACCGGGGGCAGCCCACACAACCGCCAATGAGATGCGCGACGCCCTCGAACGCATCGGCTTCTTTTTCATTATTAATCACGGCATCCCGCAATCTCTCCGAGATAAAATGGTGAAGGCTACTGCCCGCTTTTATGCCCTACCCCTTGAACAAAAAATGGCACTCAAAGTGAATGAAGAAGGCAACGGCTATGTACCGACCCGTGGGGAACTGCCGAAAACCTCGTCATACTACTCCGGAACCAGGAAGCCCGATGTGAGCGAGGCATATCTTCTCCAGCGTGACTGGGGTCCCAGGCATCGGCCCACGCAGAACCAATGGCCGGAGAGTGAGAACGACTTTCGCAATACCGTGATGGAATTCTTTGATGCCGCGGAAGATTTGAGTATCCGCATGTTGTCGCTGTATGCTCTGGCTCTGGACCTGGAGCCGGATTTTTTTGACGACAAATTTACCAAGTATCAAGGTTTGAACTTTTTGCGCGTTGCGCGTATGCCACCCGACAGGCTGGATGAAGATGAATTTAACGTGGGGCCGCACACGGACAGCTCGTTCGTCACCATACTCGCCACGTCAGACCAACCTGGACTAGAAATTCTCACCCAATCCGGTCGCTGGCTGAAAATGCCGCTCATTCCGAATGCTTTTGTTATCAATTCCGGGGATATGCTGACCCGCTGGTCAAACGGCCGCGTGCTCTCCACCCCACATCGGGTAATTAACGCCTCGGATACCTATCGCTATTCCATTCCGTTCTTCTTGCATCCAACCCCAGAGACAGTCATCGAATGTCTCCCCACGTGTTGTGGGCCGGATAATCCGGCCAAAGAGCCACCCATTACCAGCGCAGCTTATTTGCAGTGGTTTCTGGAAGAGAATTTTGCCTTGGGAGACAAAGTCTATAACGAGGCCGGGGAGCAGGTGACGGCTTCGTAAACGGCCTAAAACCCCAACTCCATTGCGGCCAACAGTTCCAGCACCTCGTCGCGCTTGAGGGTATGCAGGGGTGCGGAGCGCAGGTCGCGAAAGGCCCGCTCCACCGGGCTGCCCTTCAGGTAGCCGAGCCCGCCGGCCACGCGGGTCGCCAGATTGCCGACTTCCAGCATGTTTTCGGCCATATAGGTGCGTAACATCTCAACCGTGGGAATCTGCCGCTCACCATACGGACGTTGCTCTGATATTTCTCGGGCGGTGGTGTACAGCAGCGTGCGGCAGGCTTCCAGGCGGTTGTACATTTCGCCCAGGGCAAACCGATTCCAGGCCAAATCGCCAACCCGCTGGCCGGTCTTTTGCACCTTGCGCGTCCGGGCGTATTCCAGGACGTGGGCGTACATGGACTGGCCGATGCCGAGATAGCAGGCGGAAAACGACAAACAATACCAGTGCGCGACCTGAGAAAACTCCTCAAACAAGCGGCCTTCTTCACCAATGCGCTGCTCGGGCGTGGCAAAGACGTCCCGCATGGTAATCGTGTGACTGCCGGTGGCCCGCATGCCCATGGCATCCCAGGTTTCCTCGACGTTCAAACCTGGCGTGTCGCGTGGCAGGAGAAAGACACAGCCCCCGGAGTCCGGGCCGGTATAGTCGGCCAGCGAGACGCTGATACCAAAATAATCCACCGCCGGGACGAGCGTGGCAAAGACCTTCTTGCCGTTGAGGATATAGCCGGCCTCGACTGCGCGCGCGGTCGAGGCCGGCGACATGATCGAACGAGCGCCGCCGCTCTCGGTATAAAAGCCGTTCAGGAGCATTTTTTTACGGCCCACATTGCCCAGATACAGATCTTTTTGCGCTTGCGTCATGAACGGCGTGTAAAAGCCGACGCTATTGCAGTGCATATTGATGGCAAAGGCGGTGGCCGCGCAGCCTTGGACGAGCTGTTCCTGGGCCAGCACAAAAGTCAGCGGGCTGGCCTCCCAGCCGCCGAACTCCTGCGGCGTGGTCATTGTCGTGTAGCCAGTCTCCTTGAGCCGGGCGACGTTCTCAAAAGGAAAGCTGCCTTCACGGTCGTGCTGTTCGGCCCGTTCGGCAAATTCAGCCGCAAGCTCCTTGGCCAGATTGATAATACGCTCCTGGTCAGGCGTGAGATCGAGAAACATGGCACCCTCCTTCGTCATTGTATCCGCGCGGGATGTGGTTCGCCGTCCGCTGTACTTGTTCACGCAAAAAAGCCGTTCGACCAACGAGCTTAAACACGCCCGTCCTCAAACGTTCCGGCCATAAGGTCGAATGATTATAGATACGCGCCAAACGCTGAGTGTGCTCGGTCAACGGCCGTTCGCGTTGTTCCCACAAGGAGAGACCGGACGCAACATCAGCCGATTCCGCTAAGGCAACGGCAAGAGCAAGGGCATTCATCATTGCGGTCCCCCCACCCTGCCCCAAATCTGGAGGCATAGCATGGGCGGCGTCGCCGATAATGGCGACTCGTCCCGCAGACCAACGCGAGAGTTGGATAATAAGAAAGCGTGCCCACAGTACCCGCTCCCAATCGGTATCCCGCCCAACGCGCTCCATGACCGCGCTCAAATGGGAAAAAGCCTCCTGCCAGGACGGGACGTCGAGCGGTATCTGTTTGCCTGATGCATCGGAATCTTGACAGCTCAAGGCGAGGTACAGCTCATCGCGACTACACGGATTCGCGATGATCCGTCGCGTGCCTGACCAATATTCGTAGTTGACGGCTTCGTCTCCCGGCTCCAGCGCTTTTTCAGCAGCGCTCCGAGGAATGACCATACGGCACGCTCCGCCGGCCTGGAGGACAATTCGGTTGACTCTAATACCGATGGCATCGCGCACGCGCGAGTTGACCCCCTCAGCCCCGATGACCAGATCGGCTTTGCAGACCTGGCCATTCTCCAACACTAATTGTCCATCCGGCTTGGCAGCCACAACCGGAGAGTCCACCAGGACCTCAACCCCACGCTGCTCGGCCGCCTCGGCTAATATCGCAATAAGATGCTGGCGGGAGATGCGATAGAGCGCACTCGCAGGAGTCAAGGCGAGGGTTGTCTCGTTTCGGACGTTCCGCGTTTCCAGGCGGCTGATTCGCATGGCTCCCTCTACGGCAGCCTCAAAAACGCCGAGCGCTTTGAGGACCTTCACACCATTGCCGTGGATGGTCAACGCAAATCCTTCGGCTCGCAAAAAAGGAGTCCGTTCATGCACACGCACGCTCCAACCACGATCAGCCAGGGCAATAGCGGCCACAAGGCCGGCAAAGCCGGCTCCAGCAATTTCAGCGTGTCTGGTTGCCATACATCTGCTTCTACGTTGGAAAAAGCGGCCCGAGAGCGTACAGTGTCCGGTTCACAAGGACAGCCACTTTTTCAAAAGAGGGGCAACTATGCAACCAATTGTCACAGACACTATCCGCATTGAGCGGCTGATTGAGTCAGAAGGCCCCCTGTATCCCCTGCATGTTCTCCTTCCCGATTTGGACCAGTCGGTCATTGACGAACATCGAGACTGGCTGGCTCCCCGATTTTTTCACCCGGAAACGAACCTGTTGGTGATGAGTCTGCATACCTTTATTATCCGAACTCCTCAGCACATCATTCTGGTCGATACCTGTGTTGGCAACAATAAACACCGACCCGATTTCGGCAATTGGCATCATCAACACACCCCCTATGTCGAAAACCTCAAAGCCTTGGGCATCTCACTCGAAGACGTTGATTTTGTCTTTTGCACGCACCTGCATGTAGACCATATCGGCTGGAATACGCGCCTGGCTGATGGCCGTTGGGTGCCAACGTTTCCCGATGCGACGTATCTTTTTTCCAGGGAAGAATGGGAGCATTGGCATGCCTATGCGACAGACACTTCTCACCCGGACGATCCCTACCCTCCGCCGGTTCGGCAGGTGCTGCGCGATTCCTACCAGGACAGTGTTCTGCCGGTAGTCGAAGCGGGGCAATCTCAATTGATTACCGACGGCCACCATATTGAGGAGGGCATTTGGGTTGAGGCTGCGCCCGGTCATACGCCGGGGAACGCCATACTCAAGATACAGCGAGACCGCTTACACGTCGTGCTCTCTGGCGACGTGATACACCATCCGCTCCAAGTCGTGTATCCAGGAGTCTCCAGTGCCTTTTGCTTTGACCCGGAGCAGTCCCGTCAGACGCGCCAAAAATTTATTGTGCGCTACGCCGACTCGAATGCGCTGATCCTGCCAGCCCATTTTGCGACACCAACAGCCGGGCGGATCATCAGCAGTCAGGATGGTTTTCGTTTTGTCTTTCGTTCTCAATAGTAACGTGAGTAATAGTGCCTACGGCGAGCTCAGCCGCAAGCTCCTTAGCAATAGTAATGTTACGCTCTTGGTCAGCCATGAGGTGAAGAAACACCATGCCCTCCTTGCATTCAGACTGCTCTTTCTCGGATTGGTCACCTGTATAGAATGACCTAGCACTGCTAAACGATGAAAGGGAAGGGACTATTGGTTAGCGAGAGAGAGTTCCCACGATGGCAGCCATCTCTTGCACGGCCTGGAATTCTGGCTATACAGAGCCAGAAAAATAAAGACGAGTACGCGCTGCCAAAAAATGGGAGACCATCCCTATGTATATCGAAAAACTCGAACTGGAAAATATCAGGACCTTCAAGAAGGCAACCCTTGATTTCGTCCATCCGGACCGGATTTGGTCCAGGAAGACCGCGGCTAACGGCGACCCTCAGCCGCGGCTACCGAACGTCAACCTTCTTCTCGGCGACAATGGCTCAGGAAAGACAACCATACTACAGACAGTCGCCCTCTCGACTTTCGGGCCTGCCGCTAACGACTCTCACCTTGCGGCTCGTACCTTGGTACGTCGCGAGCGGACACAGAAAAAGGCAACCAACCGGTTGCTCGCGCAACTCAAACTTCACGAGCAAGACCGCTCATCTCGCGTCGAAATTGATTCAGAGATTCATATCCACAGGCGAGGAGAGCTTGAGCATCTCCGGTTTGAAAGTCGTGAAGACAAAGCTTGGGACAGCGTGTACGAGTCAGAAAACGATACCTTTTTTGTTGTCGGATACGGAGCGACGCGGCGAGTAGAGCCTGGAGAAAACCTCGACATGGGAGCCCGCAACAAATCCCGATTTCTCCGGGCGCAGCGGGTCCAAGGCCTCTTTCAGGATTCCTTCTCGCTTATTCCTCTGACGTTCTGGTTACCAAAGCTGAAGTCATCCAACCCCGGACGTTACAAGCAAATTATTAGGCTCATCGACAAGTTGCTCAAACCAGGAAAATTCGAGTTTACAGGCGAAATGGGCCATAGCGACTACGTGTTTCGCCGCAACGGCATCAACATCCCATTCCAGAGCCTTTCTGATGGATATCGAGCATTTATCGGTTGGGTCGGGGACCTTCTCTATCACGTCTGTTACGGTTGCCCAAAAGGGAAAAAACTGGTGGAAAGTTCCGGCGTCGTCCTGGTCGACGAGATTGACCTCCATCTGCATCCCAAGTGGCAAATGGAAGTGATGAGCACAGTCGCCACCGCCCTTCCCCGGTTACAATTCATCATTACATCGCACAGCCCACTTGTTGCCGGCAGTCTTGAGAGCATGAATGTTCACACACTCAAGCTCACACAGGCAAACACGACCAAGGTTGAACGATTGACCAATGGCATCCACGGGTTAGATGCGGATCAGATATTGCTGACCGACTTATTCGGGCTGAAAACAACACGCGCGCGAGCGAAAACGACAAAACTCAAAGCCCTCACCAAGAGGGCTCGTGCGGGAGATAATGACGCTGCAAGGCAACTTGTCGCTCAATTGGCATCTGGTATGGAGGATCTCGAATGATCCGAGTACCAATAACGAGGGACAAACTCGAAGCGTTGATAGAAGAGAAAAAGCCAGGTTGGTTAGCACGCACGAAAACGAAGACTGCGGAAATCGAGAACAACCCCAACCTCAGAATCACAAGCATCTGGAGCCCGATCAAGCCTGTGTACATGACCCTTCAGCATTCCAAGTGCATATATTGCGAAAGGAAATTTGAATCTCAACCCATAGAACACGATGTGGAACACTTCCGACCGAAGAACAATGTGAAGAGATGGCGAGTACCGCAGTGGATGAAGGAAGAGGAAGACATTCACGTTCAACAACCTCGAACGGGCTCAGAAAATGGCTATCGATTACTGGCATACCACCCGCTGAATTACGCGGCCGCCTGTAAAGTATGTAACTCTACTTGTAAACGAGACTACTTCCCTATCGCAGGCTCAAGAAGGAGCACGTCCAAAAATCCGACAAAAATGAAGGCGGAAAAGGCATACTTGATTTATCCCCTTGGCGATTTCGATGACGACCCGGAAGAATTGATCGCATTCCATGGCCTATCACCGCAGGCCAAGGCGCCGCGTGGATTTAAGCGCAAGCGGGCGCTGGTCACTATCGACTTGTTCAAATTGGACGACACCATTGGACGTAAAGGTCTTTTCCAAGATCGCGCCAACAAAATTGAGCAACTATATTTCGTACTGCGGATTAGTCAGTCCGAAGATAGGAACAAAGCTGATATAGAACACCAAGCCGTTAGCCGCCTCATCACCTCCGGCAATGGGCATGCAAATTGCCTGAAATGTTTTAAGAAATTGTTTGAAACCAACCGCGTCGAAGCAGATCGGATATACAATGGTGTTAAAGATTTCCTCAAATCAATATCCGACTGATTCCAATCACGACACCGAGTTTCAGGCTCGGCCGCCGACCGCTTAGTTATGCCTCAAAGACCGTGTATCCATCCATATAGCCCAGTTCTACCAGCTCGGTATGCGGGGCACGGCGGGCCATTTCTGCTTTGATTGGCGCTGTTTCGATCTGACGTGAAAAACCGGGTAGCCAGTTATCGTGGTGACTTAAGATGACTCGACGCGGACGGAGTAGCGCGGCTTGTTGAGCGACGAATTGGGCCAGCGTGCCTTGAATGGGCTCTCCATCAATATTGCCACGCCCGGCCGCCGCCAGAATCGCCACGTCGGGTCGCAGGCCGTGAAGAATGCCTTGCCAGTGACCGGACGTATCCTGATACAGCAGCCTGCCTTCCGGCGTGTCAAACAGATAAACGAGTGCGCCACCGTCCCCCCGGGCCCCTTGCGCCGAGGCTTGCAAGTGCGCAATTACTTCGTCGCCCATGGCGTTGAGCTGCTCCCACAACCCTTTCAGCTTCTCTTGCTGTTCCTGATAGGTGACGCCAAGTTCGCCAATGCACACGGCATCTGACTCAGGCAGAGGATCGGCACTCCAGACACAGGAATGCTGGCTGGGATAGACATCGACAGTCACGTCCGGAGAAAGGCGGAGCGTTTCTCCGCCGGCTACGGGCAAGAGCTGTTCTTCTGGGACGCCTTGAGCGGCCATAATCCGGATTGATTCATACGAGCCAATAATTTTTGCGCCCGTGTTTTTGGCGATCCGCTCGGCCCCATAAAGATGGTCAAAGTGGGAATGGCCCACAACGATCCAGTCTGCCTTTCGAATGACGTCAACCGTGGCTCCGGTCGGCGCAGCGCTTGGAACGCGGTCAATATACGCATCCAGCATGACGACCTGCTCGCCCAGCGTCAATCGAAACGTGGCACACCCCATCCAGTCCAAGGCCGCAGTCATCTCTGTCTCCTTCTGCTCACACACGCCCGATCGTATCGTTCCCTGCTGACCTTAGGCCGCCGAGACCGGTGCTTTTAACTTCTGCTCAAACACCTTGCGGAACTTTCGCATCTTGGGATGAATGACCATCATACAGTACGGCTGGTAGGGATTCTGCTGATAAAAATCCTGGTGGTAGCCTTCCGCGGGATAGAAGGTGGAGAGTGGAACGATCTCGGTGACAATCGGGTTGATCCACAGACCCGATGCATCAGCCTCCTGCTTGGACTGTGCGGCTATGCGCTGCTGCTCCTCATTATGGTAGAAGATAGCTGAGCGGTACTGCGTCCCGACATCATTGCCTTGACGATTGAGTGTGGTCGGGTCGTGGGTCTGCCAAAAGATTTCCAGTATTTCCGCAAACGAGATACGAGCGGGATCAAATGTAATCCGTGCGACCTCGACGTGTCCGGTTGTCCCCGAGCAGACCGCTTCGTAACTTGGATTCTCTACCGCTCCGCCCGTATAACCGGACACGACGCTCTCGACGCCTTCAACCTCCAAATACACCGCCTCAATACACCAGAAACAGCCTGCTCCCAGGGTTGCGGTTTCTCGTCGATCAGCCATCATGCCCTCCTATTCCTGACGTGTTTCCGGCCACTCATCAATGTTAGGCCGGAATGTACCATTTTCAGATACAATCACTCAAGACAGGTTTACGTATTTCTTATATGGCTGGCGGTCTATGTCTCAGAGAAATCGCATCAAAGAGAGTTATTCGGCTCTCAGGAAGGAGTCCGTCGGACGTATGGAGAAACCTATACACTCGGCAGCGTGACCGTGCGCTCTATCTGAATAGGGGATTGCTAATGGAGACCGTTGTCTCCTTACTCGATGTCCGTCACCACAAAGTTCTGACTGTTCTGTTGCCACTCCAGCAGCACCCGCTGCCCCCTGCCGGGGAAGTCCTCGACCAGGCATTCCCCTTCAGCCCCCCGCAGAAACTCCTCCTCGGCTCCCGTCCCCACGGTCGTTACCCAGACCGTCGCCCAGCCCAGGGGTTCGCCGTCCACCACGGCCTCCACCGTATGCTCCCCCTCCCCCAGCAGGTTCCAGTTGAACAACAACCCGAAGCCGTTGTCCGTGTCGCCGCACGCCGTTTGGGTGTCCACGCGCTCGGTGCCGTACGCCGCCGGCTGCCGGAGGGTGTCGTTCAACACAATCTCCACCTCGTCCGCCGCACACACCCAGCCTGAGATGACCCCGATCCCGCTCTGAAACGAGTTCGGCCCCGGATTCTCCAGGTAGCCCAGCCCGGCGACCCCGGTTCGGTTCTCGCCCGTCGGCGGCGTGGGGCCGGCAATTACGAAGTTCTGACCCGTCTCCTGCCAGACCAGGGTCACGGTCGCGCCCGTGGCCGGAAAGTCCTCGGCCTCACACGTCCCGGCCACGTCCCGTACGAATTCTTCGCCCAGGGTCGTCACCGTCACCGTGGCCCGGTCCAACTCTACGCCGTCTACCAACGCCACGACGCTATGCGCCCCGGCGCCCAGCAGGTTCCAGTTGAACAGCAGGCCAAAGCCGTTGTCCGTGTCGCCGCACGCTGTTTGGGTGTCCAGCCGCGCGGTGCCGTACGCCGCGTCCTGCCGGAGGGTGTCATTCAACACCAGCTCGACGGTGTCCGCCTCACATACCCAGCCCGAGAGGAGCCCGACCCCGCTCTGGAAGGAGTCCGCGCCGGGGTTCTCCAGATAGCCTACGAGTAAGCGCGTCTCCAACGTATAGTCCCCGGTTCGACTGCCATTCCCCTCCACGGCCACCACGACTGTCCCCGCCACCACGCGGGTGCGCAGGAAAAAGTTCCGCTGCACCCCGCCACTATCCGCGCGGGCCAGTTCCTCGCCGGCCTGCCAGATTGTTCCCATGGTAGCGGTCGAGCCCGTGGTCTCGACCACCAACACGCCGGCCCGGGGCAGGACGAATTGGAAGTAATCGATATCGTCCGCTGTATTGATCTGCCCGGCGGTGGAGGACGCCCAGGGGGCAGACTCGCCCAGCCGCACCCGGGCCGCTTGGGCAGGAGTATTGCCGTGCTGGTCGCGGCTGTCTTCTCCGCCGCCACCACTACCGCCACCACTACCGCCACCACTACCGCCAGTCGTGGTGGAGCTGCGGTCGTCATCCAGAATCGTGCCTAGCGCGCCCTCCGTATCGACATCGAGGATGACGACCCCGAACGGCAGGCTGTTTGTCGTTACGAACAAGAGCAAGGTCTCGTTGGGCTCAATCGCCGTATCGTCTGTTGTTTGCACCGTAATCGTGCGGGTGCTCTCGCCCGCCGGGATCGTTACGGACCCGGACTGGTTCGCCGGATAGTCCACACCGGCCGTCGCCGTTCCAACCCGGATATCGCTCACATGCCAGTCAAGGACTATGTCCGCCGGCGCCGGCGCCGACAACTGCACTGTGAAGCGGATGGGCGTGCCCTCCGCCGCTGCGCTGTTATTGACGGTGATCTCGACGAAATCGACGGCGACCTCCACCTCGTACAGCCCGGTTTGCTGGTCCGTGGCCCCCCGGACCTTCAGGTAATACACACCCGCCTCAAGGCGTCGTTGGAGCAGAAAATCCTTGCTTGCGGACGGCGCGACGGTCGCAATCGACATGCTATTGCTGTCCAACAGCTCGCCGACGAGCCGGAGTTGGGGAGCAAGAGTCAAAGCAGCAATACCGCGAATGACCAGGTCGGCCGCGGCGGGCAGTTCAATTCTGAAGTAATCGACGTCGCCGGCGGGAGCGATCAGGCCCCCTGCGGTATCGCGGTGCACCTGGGGGGTGATGGTCAACTCCGCGGCATCGGCCGGGCCTGCCGTATCCTGCCCCGTCCCGGTTTTCAGAGAATAGAATCCTGTCGCACCCGCATGCCCACTGACCTTGATGGAGTATATTCCTGTGGGGAGCGAGCGGGCGAGGAAAAAATTATTCCGGCCGATCACGTCATAATTATTTTCCGCAATCAGGTGGCCATTGCTGTCCAGCACCTGCCCGACGGTATCAAGCCCACCGGTGGTGCGGATGGTGATATCGGTCGTGGCGGACAGGTCGATCGTGAAGTAATCGACGTCGGAGCTGGAGGTGATGGCTCCTTTCACCGTGCGATTCAGCGGCAGGTCCGCTGCCGTGGCCCGGTCGTTGCCGTGGTCAGGCGTCGTCTCGGTTTGCAGCGTATAGAAGCCTGTCGCGCTCCCGCGAGCGCTGACCTTGAGGTAGTACGTCGTACCTGCGGTGAGCGCGTAAACGAGGGAAAAATCTTTCGGATTGCGGAAGAAATCAATATTGCCGTCGTTGTTTTGCGTCAGCACATTGCCATTGCTGTCCAATAACTGCCCCACGGTATCAATTCCACTATAGGTGCGGACATGGATCTCGGTCGCGGCGGCCGGTTCGATCGTGAAGTAATCGACGTCGGAGCCGGAGCTGATATATCCCAGCACGGTACTATCCAGCGGCAGGGACGCCGCGGTGGGCCGGTCGTCGCCGTGGTCTGTGGTTCTTGTCGGCGTGACGTCGGACCACGCCCCGGCGCCCGTGGCGTTGTGCGCCCGCACCTGTACCCCGTACCACCAATCGTCCAGGAGTCCGCTGAGCGTATATTCCAGCACGCCGGCGTCGACCGTCACCGTCCCAGCGTAGTTGTAAGTACTGCTCTGGTAGTGGAGCTCGTAGGCGCTGATGGCCGAGCCGCCGGTGTCGGAGGGGGCATCCCAAATGATGTGCAGCGAGCCGCTGCCGGGGGTGGCGGTCGGGCTGGCGGGTGGGCCGGGACGGTCTGGGCCAGGGCGGCACCGGACCCCAGTAACAGCCCTAGCAACAGCCACCCAGCAACCCACCTCCATGTTGCCACCGGATGTAGAACTCGACGCATCAGACACTTCCGATTCCCACTTCTCAGCGAGCCCACTCGACCCGGGTAATGACAAAACTCCGGCTGTTCTGCTGCCATGTCAATATCGCTCAGGGATAAGTCTGGATACACTTCACAGCATGACGCTAAATGGGATCGACTTCCATCGCCTCCCAATACTCGTCACCGTAGCTATAGAAAATTTCCTCGCCCGGTTTAATGCTGCGCAGACTTTCGATCCGGGCTGTCTTCCAACGTGTCGAAACGATCAGTTCTGCGTTGGGCGTGTCGCTATGGTTCATATAGCGCGTGTAGTTCGCCTTTGGACCAACGGCATTAATCCAATGGTCCTTACACACCCACAGCAAATAGAGCGAAGAACGATAGGGGTCACGAGTCGAGTGCCAGTCCCGCATGATCTCGCCGGTGTAGTAGCCTATGGTCTCGCCTTTCCCGATGCGGACTTTGGCGAACAGGCCCTTTCCACGCCCAGGAGAGTTTTTGATCTCAAAGCTGTCAGCCGTATGCACGACTTTCTTCTTTGGCATGCCTCCACTCTCCTCGCCGTGCCGACTTATTCAGGCATACACGGGTGTCCCATGCGCCCCGGACTCGCGCAACTGCCAATACAGACTATCGAGTTGCTGTGTCAGCGGACCGGGCACGGCCCCTTGCAAGGGACGACCGGCAACTTCCCGCACCGCTAAGGCTCCGCCTGCCGTGCTACAGGTAAACACTTCGTCCGCCGAGTAGAGATCAAAGGCCGTGACATCCCGCTCAACCGCAGGAATGCCGGCCTCTTGAGCAAGATCAAGAAAAGTCTGGCGTGTAATGCCGTGTAACACCTCGCGTCCAGGTGTGTAGAGCGTCCCCTGCCTGACCATAAAAATATTCGAGGCCGGGCCTTCGCTCACATAGCCGCCGGTGGAAAGCCAGATCACATCATCATAGCCGGCCTCCAGCGCCTCAATCTTGGCAAGTTGAAAATGAAGACGGTCCAGACATTTGTAGCGTGGGTCGAGCGTGTCGGGCGTAAAGCTGCGTAAATGGCTGATGAACAGGCGAATGCCGCTATTGCGCTTTTCCTCGTCGGCCAAGAAGACATACGGCGCAGCCCAAATGATGCTGGTTGGATCGTAATCACGCGGGTCGGCGGCCACCTGTTTTGCAACGCCGCGCGTCACAATAAAGCGGATATTGGCATCCCGCAGTTCGTTGCGGCGTACGGTTTCAATGATCGCTTCGCGCCACCCTTCCCGCGTCATGGCCGTCGTCAGCCGGGCGGCCTGAAGAGACTGAAAAAAACGGTCGAGATGTTCGTCGAGCTTGAAGATACTGCCCTTCCAGGCCGAGACCACATCAAACACGCCATCGCCTAGCAGGAAGCCCTGATCAAGTACGGAAATGTTCGCCTGACTCAGGGGCTTATACTCTCCGTTTATGTACAGCAAGGATTCGTGTGTCATGAATTTGTCCTTAATCCAATGCATTGAGAAGTGAGACTAGCGTCGTTCCCCGGACGAGAAAGCTTTTCCAACTGCTTCACCGACTGCCCACATGCCGACAGCGAGCACCGCACCAAATGGGCCACCAGTGAGAACTCCAATCCCAGCCGACGTGCCGGCCCCAACGGCTTGGCCGGTACGTTGCGCTGCGTTCTTATCTCGTCCTAAAGCACATGCCGTGGCTTCTGCGATCAATTGGGCACCATCCGCGGCAATCAGCCAGGGTGTCGTTGCCGCCCTGCCCGCCACTTTAGTTGAGAGCTTGGACGAGGCTTTGAGCGCAAGTTTGGCCGCGCCCGTGGCGACCAAACCAACGGCCACCTTTGCAACCACTTCGGAGGCGGTCTGCATGAAGTGGTCCGCCTGCTGACTCTGGCGCTTGCCGCTCCGGCACCAGTTGACGAAATGCTCGCAGTTATTCCACAGAATATGATATTCCTGCTCACCGACGCAGCTCAACGCCCGGAGCGCGACCTTATCCGCAGCATACGAGGCCGGAGAGGCGCCGACCTCCATCGGGCGGCCTTTGGAGAATGTTTCATACGAGCTGACCTGGACCGCTGCGCTGGCTCCATCTGAGACACCGCGTCCGTATTGGACAACATAGCCGTCCCCAAGATCAATCGCGTGGTGAGTGTACCAGCCACGCTGCACACTGAGATGGTCGCCTCTTGCCATACTGACCTTTTTATTGTTGCCCGGCCGCGGCAGGGCCGTTGCGCGGCTGCTTGTAAATCGTGACCGCGCAGGGCCGCCCTACTACCTCGCCCTTGTCATTGAACTCGCCATACTCTGATTGGAACACATCCATACCCCATTCTCGGGGCTGGGTGTCAAACCAGAGCTTGGTATGCCCGCAGTAATACAGGACATCTTTTTGGTTAAAACTCCAGGCGTGGGGCCGCTTCGTCACTCCCAGAGCCGTGGGATGGCGCGCGGAGGTTTCGGCCTTTCCCTCCTGGAGCATCCGCCCCCCGCTCGGGCAGTAGTGCAGGAAAAATTGAAACTTCTCATCGTCTTCCTCGCAGGTGAAATCGTAGCCATGCGAGCGCAGGAACATGGCATATATTTCCGCCAGCAGGGCCGGGTCTTTGTCCCGATAGGATTCCAGCACCGGCCGCCAGAGTTTTTCGCCCACATAGCGCCAGGCTTCTTCCACCGCGTCCTCGCCTAGTTTTTCTTTGATGTAGTCCAGAAAAACGGCAGACATATCACCGTATAGGTCATGAATCGGACGGCCTTCTTCCCATATTGCGTCAACGGCTTGCAGGGCTTCTTCTGTCCGGCCGGCTTGAATAGCGGCTTTTGCTCGATCGCGGGCGGTCTGCATGAAGTCGTGGCGGATACGTTTCATCGACTTGTCCTCCACTGTCAGAGGCGGCCTCACACGAAAATATCGAGCGGTAAAAATGCGGAAACGACAAAATTTGGGACATCGACGAGTTCGCTGACTTTCAGGTCCACCGCCACACTACAAATGGCGTAGGCCTGCTGGCGGGTGTAGCCCCGCTCGCCAACCAAGTGATCAATCATGTTCAGTAAAGCGTTGCGAGCAGCCAGGGTGGCGTCTTCGGAGTGCGCAACTCCGTCACGCGTATGAGACTGTCCGGTCGTAGCAAAAAATCGTTTGGGGACGGCCATCTCCGGCGTCGTAAAATAGTCCTCACGAGAGAATTGGATATCGCGAATATTGTGCTGGGCGGCCAGGCCTTTGAGTACCTTGAAGGAGCAGTAACAGGTGGCTCCCATCTCGACCGCGGTCCCGCACACTTCCCCATCACCTTGCGCAAAATGGGCATCGCCAACCGAGAATAATCCACCCGGCGTAAAGACGGGGAAGCGGATGGTCGTCCCTTTGGTGAGTTGTTTGATATCGAGGTTGCCGCCGGTCTCATGCGGGGCGATGGTTCGCATGGCAGTGGAGGCAATACCGGCCTCTGGGGGAACGGCGTCTTTGGCCTCCGGCAGCAGGACCACGCCCCCACGTTCGGCCAGCTCGGCTTCGCGCTGGTTAATGTGCTGCAATAGTTCATGCGAGGGCGCAAGACCGATCACCCCCATAAAAGGCGCGCCGGGAATGCGCACCCCAGGCAGATCATCCGACGTGGCAAAGCCGTTCTCAATCGTCCAACGAACGATATGCGGCTCGGTAAAGTCGTTCCGCAGAAACCCGAAGCCCGGCACCTGGACGGTAAAGCCAAACGGTTGGGGTTCAATTTCAACCAGCGTGACTTCCAGTACATCGCCGGGTTCCGCGCCTTTGACGTAAATCGGGCCGGTCAGCGGATGGACGACACCAAGGTTTGCATTTTGTAAGTCATCAGCCGTTGTTGCCGGGCTGATAAAGCCATCGAACGCATCCCGCGTTTCGAGCCCAACAACCTGGCCGGGCTCGACTTGTGCGACCGGCTCGATATCGGGATGCCAACGGTTGTGGCCGAGAGCCGGCTCTTCCTGGAGTGTTTTGGAACGGTCGATAGCAATATAGGCGGCGGTCTCAATGCTCATGGTTTTTCGTTCTCCCTTACCGCCTTTAATCAGGCAGGTGTTTTTTGGCCCAGCCTTCCGCATACGAGGTCAGCAGTTTGAGATTGAGGGCGACGCGGGTAAACTTCCACGTCCCGTCGGTCTGTTTAGCCAGTTCGCTCTCATAGGTACCGCCGATCCAAAAGGCGTCGTCCTCTCCGGGCTCGTGTCCGGTCTTTTGGCTGGGCATATTGGCCGTTTCCCATAAATACCAGAACGCTTTGGCCGTTTGGCCCCCCGGATCAACCTCAACCGCCGGCGAGACCATATAGTGCAGCGTCCAGCCGATAAACGCGCCCGACTCGGCCAGAAACTGACGAATGGCTTCCTTGCCGGTGTATACCCCAAAGCGTTCCCCCCCGTCCCAGACAGCAGCGTCGGCAAACAGGGGGAGCATGATGTCAGGATCATTGCCCCGGTCTGCGCCCTGGGCGTAGCGCACGACAAGGAGTTTAATCGCCTCAACGTCTTCCAAACGTTGGACACGGGCCGCGAGCTGTTGGACATCGACATCAGCCATAGGGCCTCTCAATCTTCAGGGTAAGCGGTCGGCGTGAAGCGCGATAAAACGGGACTCGTCAAAGCTGTTGGGCACCCGCGGCTCGCCCTTATAACATTCAACAAACGGGGCTATCTCGGCAAACGACAGCGTAAGATAAAAGAGCCGCTGCGCATCCGCGGGGAGTGTGTCCAGTTCATACTGATTCAAGTATTCCAGGATGGGATCGAGCCGAGGCAACAAGACCTGGTACAGGGTTTTGAGTTCTCCGGCGCTACTGGCAGAACGCTGGCGTTCCCGTTCGCGCTGCGTCGCCAGCGACCAGTCCGCCACAAACACTTCGAGGTCGGCAAACGGTTTGGGTAAACGTGTTGCAGCCATAGCCTGCCCCTAGGCGTTCCCGTTGGTTGTGTAAAAGCCGACGTAGTCTTCCAGGACTTTATAACTGTGGCGAATCAATATCTCTTGCTCTTGCAGATGGAAATGGGTTTTGACCCCGGAAGAGAGGGCCTCCTGGGTTGCTTCCATGGTAGCCGTGTCTTCGAGCCAGGCGTTCCGCAGCACGGTGTTGTTAAACTCCTGGGCAAAACGTTCGCCCGGCGTTGTCGCCGTCGGCCAGTAGGCGCGGCCTTCCCAGAGTGTCCGGTCCACGTCTAACGGCCAGAACTGATGCGTGAACCACATACCCGGCAGAACGTGCAGAATCAGGTTGGGAAAGATCACGTCCAAATCAAAGCCGAATTCTGCGCTCCGAGTGGGATTCACCTCCGCTGGGAGTTGGTCTTGGGCTGCGGACCGTTTGGTCACAGTTTCGCCAAAACGATAGGCAACCGCTGCTGCCGGGCTCGGATTGTGGTGAGGGTTGCCATATACAATGCAGGAGCGATGCGGGCCATAGAAGCGGACCTCAGGCAGATGACACATGGGATTATTCTTTCCTGTAAACGTGTCCGGATACGACTGACCGTGGATCACATTCACGTGATAGCCCTCGGAGAAGGCGTCCAAGGCGACTTTCCAGTTACACCGAATCTCGGTTTGATAGGCGTACCGCGCAGTCAGGTCGGCATACGGGAAGCTGCCCATGCGGGGGCCAAACGCGCCCAGATAGTCCTCAAGCGACTGCGCCGGCTGAGGATCGATATTGGCAAACAGAAAGCCCTGCCACAGGGCAGTCGCAACCGGCACCAGTCCGTTGGCGGCTTTCTCAAAATTATGAAAAAACTCTTCATCCGGTACCCCGACTAATCGGCCTTCAGTATCATAGACCCAGCCGTGGAATTTGCACGAAAAGTTCCGACAGGTTCCGCTCGCTTCCCAGGCCAGCTTATTACCGCGATGAGAGCAGATGTTGTGGAAGCCACGGATGGCGCCATCCTGCCCTCGGACAAAAATAACCGAGGTCCGGCAGGCTTTGAGATCACGCACCATATAGTCGCCGGGCTGGGAAATTTCTTCCTCACGGCCCACGTACAGCCAGACCTTGCGGAACACCCGTTCGCGTACTCCAACTTGAAATACTCCGGGCTGGGAAATTTCTTCCTCACGGCCCACGTACAGCCAGACCTTGCGGAACACCCGTTCGCGTTCCAACTTGAAATACTCCGGCGAGATACACGGTTCGGTCGGCACGGGCTCGGTGCCCAACTCGGGATACTCTTCCGACCAACGCTTATTGACATCAAAGATAGCGGTTGCCATATCCCCTCCACTTTGCTTTCAGTCCCTATGCGGCAGCCGAACGCAGACTCTTTTGCACTTCCGTCTGAAGTACGGGCATGACTTTTTTGGCGAACAAATCCTGCGTTTTCAGCGCCCGGTCCTTGGCAATACCGCCATAATGACTAATCACAATCAGTTCGTCGAACCGAAACTCTTTCCACAGCGCGAGCAGTTGTTTGCCCACGCTGTCCGGCGACCCGACAAAAACGATGCCGGCCTCGACGAGTTCCTCATACGAGAGAGTACGCAAGTTTGGGAAATCGTCTGCGGCATAAAAGGCATAGCCGGCATCTATCAGACGCTGTTTTTCTGCCGGTGTGTTTCGGGCCAGTGAGTCCATGGGCGACACATTGAAATCAATAAAATTGCGGACCGGCTGTTCAGCCTCACGCCGAGCCGTGTGTTCATCCTCATCAATATAGATGGCCTTGACCCAACCGAGATGCGAAGGTTTCCCAGCCGCTTGACACGCCTGCTGATACAGTCTGGCCGGCTCACGAAACACTGAGGTCGGAGCCGGACCACCAATACACACGCCCCAGTCTCTTTGGGCAGCCATGGTGAACCACTTGGCGCTTGTGCCGACTTGGAAAATCTTGGGATGCGGTTTTTGGTACGGTTTGGGCACAACCGACAAATCTTTGACCTGATAATACTTGCCGTCGTACGAGAAGCGCTCTTCGGTCCAGGCCTTGATCAGAATATCGAGCGCCTCAACATAGCGCTCTTGGTTCTCTTCCAGCACGATGTTGGCCGGCTCATTCAGCCAGGCGTGCCCGCGGCCTACCCCGCACTCAATCCGGCCCTTGGTCAGAATATCCGCTTCCGCGATCTCGCCGGCCAGAATCATGGGATTATGCAGCGGGAGCGTATGGCACAGCGTGCGGAATCGAATCTGGGAAGTCCGCTCGGCCAGGGTGCAATACAGGGCCAGCGGGTTGGGGTTAATGGCGAACTGTTCAAAGAACGGGTGTTCGAGCGTCGTGAAAACGGAGAAGCCGTTCCGGTCGGCATGAATGCCGAGGGCGATCACGTCTTCGATCAACTGGGCGTGGTCTCTACCGGGGGGGCATTGAAATTCAACATAGGTTCCGAAGCGTAAGGGGCGTGACATGCAGCTATCCTTCTTTTGACGACTGTCCTGTATTGTCACATATAGACCGGTTCTGACAAGGCCGTGACGCTCACGCGGAAGCGCCGAGATCGACACAGCAGGTGGTCTTGGGTAGGCTACGCGATAGTAGAACCCAAAGGGAGGAATACGCAGCATGATAGATCTGTATACTTGGCCAACGCCAAATGGGCATAAGGTTCATATTTTTCTGGAAGAGACGGATCTGGAGTACAACGTTATTCCAGTTAATATTCTCACCGGAGATCAATTCGATCCCGAGTTCCTGAAGATCAGCCCGAACAATAAAATGCCGGCGATGGTAGACCGGGACGGACCGGACGGAAAGCCGTATGCCGTGTTTGAATCCGGAGCCATGCTGCTCTACCTGGCGGAGAAAACGGGCCGGTTCATGCCGACTGGCATGGCAGACCGCTATACGGTTATCCAATGGCTGATGTTTCAGATGGGCGGGATTGGCCCCATGCTGGGACAGGCACATCACTTCCGGTTATATGCACCAGAAAAGATCGAGTATGCCTTTAATCGGTATACGAATGAAGCCAGCCGCTTGTACCGCGTGGTGGATACCCGTTTGGCAGATGCCGAGTATTTGGCCGGCGACTACTCGATTGCCGATATGGCGACCTACCCCTGGCTGCGTTACCACGAAAATCAAGGCCAGAAGCTGGAAGACTATCCGCACCTCAAGCGCTGGTACGACGCCCTCAGCGAACGGCCGGCGGTCCAGAAAGGGCTCGCCGTGCTCCAAGAAGAGAGCCGCTCTCCACAGCAGATGGACCGGCAGGCCAAGACGCTGCTTTTCGGCGCCGGTCAGTATGAGAAACGCTAAATTCTTGTCTCCCACCCCTCCTGAGAAGAGAATGAAGCAACGTCACTTCCCCTCCAAAGAGGGATGCTACGTAGCGGTGGGGTGGGTTGCAGCCCGGACCCACAGGCCAGATGAGAGCAGCGGAATTCTAAAGAACAGGTCCATATGACTTGGCTACTCTTTATTGACGAGAGCGGACACGATCACAGAACTACGCCTTATGAGGTTCGAGGCGGGATCGCGATTCACGTTAGTTCGCTCTGGCCCTTCGTGCAGGCTATGCGACGGCTGGAGTTGGATTGTTTCGGCTGCCAGTTGCACGAATACAAAAAAGAGATCAAGGGCTCTACGTTGCTCAGCAAAAAACGTTATAGATTTGCCGGACAGGGCGAGTTATTACCTGATGGGGACAGGCGCAAGCTCTGCCGGTCCTTCCTCACCAAAGGCGATAAGACCAAGAACCGCACACCCAGCAGAGATGAGTTCACCGCCTATGGTCAAGCCTGTCTCTTAATGGCGCAAGAGACCGTTAAGCTCCTCCAAGAGCATGAAGCCATATTGCTGGCTTCCGCTATACCGCAAAGTGTCGCCAAGCCGCCCGCCTATCAGTTCGATGACTACCTGAGAAAGGATATTGTTTTCCTGCTTGAGAGATTTTTCTATCTCCTGGAGGAAAAGGGTGAACATGGTGTCATTGTCATGGACGAAACCGAGAAACACCAAGACCGAAGATTGGTCACCAGAATGGAAAGCTACTTCACGAAAACCAACGAAGGCCAGTCCAGGACGGAATGGATCGTACCAACTCCGTTTTTCGTCTCGTCCGATATGACCTACGCCATCCAAGCGGCGGATGTGTGCATCTATTGCGTAAACTGGGGATTTCGCCTTCCCCAGCGTGGAATGGACGCCGAGCGTCGCAATGAAATCGTTAAGATGTTCGGAGCCGACTTGGCGAATCTTCAGTTTCGCGGTACGCCAAGGGAGAGAGATAGGCATACCTTCGAGCCTTACGGAATCGTCTACGTCCCCGATCCATATGAAGCGAGATCGACCCCATAAAAAAAGAGGCAAAGCAGCCGCCACAGCCTCTTACACTTCAAGTGCAGATTCGCGCGGAGCCGAGCCTCCACATCAAAAAATAAGCTTTTGTCGCCAGACCGTCAAGTAGTGCAGCGCGTCGGAGTGAGACGGGTCTTCTCGTCCTCGTCTCATTTTTATTCCTCGTTCCTGCTTGCCATCGATTTCACACGAAACGGTTCAGGCCGCCACTGCCAATAGGGCCGGGCTTCGGCTTGATGCCGCACCCCGTGTAAACGTATACGATCCGTCAAATTGAGCAGCAGCGGCATGACATCCGCCCCACGGATATGGCCGAGTCCGCCACGGATCACCGCCCGTTCGTGAAACGCAGTTACAGGATCAGACAGGACGTTGGGTCCTCCGGCAATCAGAATGGGAACCGCCTCACCCGAATGGATGAGCGGCCCGCTGCTCGGTGTGGCATGGTCGCCGGTCACGACAACGAGCAGGTCAGATTGATTTTTGACCTGCGCTACAACCGGCCCGAGCGCGGCATCGAGCGCCTCAATGGCGCGCATTTTGCCAACTGGGTCTTTGTGATGCCCAGCCACATCCGGGGCCTTGGAATGCACATGCACGAACTCATACCCCTGGGCGAAGAGGGAATCTGCCGCCCGCAGTTTCTCTCTGAAGTCCACCGTGGTGTCGGCCGTCCACGGGGTGGAAACCGGCGTCATGCCACACGCTCGGGCGATGCCGACATACAGCGGATAATTTTCAATGCTGGCCGCGCGGAGGCCGTTTTGCTCCTGAAACGGGGCCACCTCGGGCCGGACGGCGGCCCACTTGGTCAGTAAAAAATTGATGGGCACGCTACCGCGCGATTGTCGTTCCCGGTTCAGCGGGTGCTGGCTGAGTTGCTGATACACCCAGCCGAGATAGGCGTTGAGCGCGGCGGCGGTGCGCTTGGCATTCTGAGGGTGTGGGGATTCCGCTAGAGGTTGAGCCCGCGCCACATAGGCGTTGTTATAGAACGGATCGACATCGGTAATGTCTCGGCTCGGATGGCCGCGCAGCATCAGTATGGCTTCGCAGCGGCGGCATGGGGTCAACGCAAACTGTATCCCGTGCGTCTCGTACAAGGCGATGGCTTCACACAGCCGGGTGCAATCCGCTTCATCTCCCGCTTGAGATTTTTCCCACAATAAGGCGTCTCGACGCACTTTGCCGTCAATCACTGTTGTTTCAGCAAAACTTGCCAGCAGCACAACAGACTCAGGCGGCACCTCAATATCCCGGCCCATAGACTCAAACGCTGCCCGGCCAGGGAATTGCTCCAGCCCATAGCCAAACAGAATAAAGTGCGAGGTGTCGCTCTCCAGGGGAACACCGGGCGCGAGCGGCGTGAGTAAGCCCGTGGTGCCGAGTGTAGCCAGTTGGTCCAGATGCGGTGTATGGGCAGCCTCAAGCGGGGTTTTTCCACTCAGGACAAGCTGTGGCCGGTCGGCCAGCCCGTCAAGAATAATGAAAAGGATAGGTAGGGATGGCATGAGCAGCGCTTCTTACGAGGAGGCGTATCGAGCCAGTCGAGCCAGTCGAGCCAGTCGAGTTTGAGCCTCAATCTGCTTCAGGACTTCGCCCACGCCGCGTGGCACGAGATGCTCCCAGCCTCGTCCTTGGATTAAGCAGCGACGAACAGCACTGCCGCTTTCTTGTTTGGCCGCGCCGGCATCAAGGACCTCGACCTGCCATCCTGCCGCTTGGAGGCGGGCGACTTTCTCCCGGCCCCACTCCGAGAATACGCGGATAAACTGCACGGTTTCTTTGGGACAATAATGCGCCCAGCGCTCGGGAGCGTGAATCGGAAAGGGAACAATGGAGACCCGACTCAGCTCAACCGCTACCTCGACCAAGGCGGCCCGAATCATCCATTGCCGCTCAAAAAAGGTAAAGGGATTAGCCTCCGGTGTATGCCGCTGGGTATCCGCAGCTTCTGACTGCATTTCGGATGGGTCGGGATTGGTGATGCCGATAATAAGATGCTCACTCCGCCGGAGCGCCTCCAGAGTGTAGTGCAAATGGCCGGTATGAAAGGGCTGAAAGCGACCATGAACCATGCCGTAGCGCGCGCGCATATCCGCTGCCTATCCCATGCGGAGCGCAAGGGCAAGAAATGGTGCGTCGCCCTCGGCCTGCGGTGTGAAGATTCCTCCCATTTTGGTAGGGACATACGCGGCGGGATGGGGTAGGAAAGGCTTCGGCCCATTGCCGAATCAGCGCCCCGGACAGGGGACCGATGCAAGAGGAGAGAATAAGAATGCAGAATGAGCCCAGAATCCCCCGGAGGTGTTCGATTTTTCCAGGCCGTGCTCCCCAACCACCCCGCCCGTCCCGGCGATGGGGCGCGGGGGCGGCACTCGTCGTGCTGGCCGCCGTGCTGGGGATTGCCACGCCGGAAGACGCGCAGGCGCAGACGCCCCCGTCGTCCGATATCGAGCGCGATGCGCTGGCAGCACTCTATACTGCGACCGGCGGGGCGAACTGGACGAGCAATGATAACTGGCTGGACGACGACACGGAGCTACGTTACTGGCACGGGGTCACAACGAATGATGACGGCGAGGTCACTCAATTGACCCTCAGGGGTAACGAGCTGAGCGGTTCCCTCCCAGCCAAGTTGGGGAACCTGGTGAACCTCACGCATCTGTATCTCCACCAAAATGCGCTGAGCGGCGCGATTCCGCCGGAGTTGGGGAACCTGGTGAACCTCACGCATCTGTATCTCTACCAAAATGCGCTGAGCGGCGCGATTCCGCCGGAGTTGGGGAAGCTGGTGAACCTCACGCATCTGCTGCTCCACCAAAATACCCTGAGCGGCGCGATTCCGCCGGATTTGGGGCTATTGGAGAACCTCACGCATCTGCTGCTCCACCAAAATGCGCTGAGCGGCGCGATTCCGCCGGATTTGGGGAAGCTGGTGAACCTCACGTATCTGCTGCTCCGCCAAAATACCCTGAGCGGCGCGATTCCGACGGAGTTGGGAAGCTGGTGAAGCTCACGCAGCTACACCTTCAGGGCAACAAACTGAGCGGCGCGATTCCGACGGAGTTGGGGCTGAGCAGCCTGCTTGACCTGAAGCTCCACAGCAATGCGGCCTTGAGCGGGCCGCTCCCCGCCAGCTTTCCGACCGCCATGCCGGACCTCAAGGTACTGAGTGTGCAGAACACCGGAGTGACCATACCGCAGACCACGGCATTTACGGATTGGAGCGCCCGCATCACGTCCGGCACCCAAACGAGCGACGGGGTCATCACGCTGGACGCGGCCAACACTCGTCCGAGTGGGCTGTGGGCGGACAGCACCACGCTGTATGTGGTGGGCGAAGACGGGGGGAAGGTGTACGCCTACACACTGGCCAGCGGCGTGCGAGCTTCCGCCAAGGACATTCCCTTGGCCGCGGCCAACGCTCGTCCGACTGGGCTGTGGTCGGACGGGACGACGCTCTGGGTGTTGGACTACGATGACAGCAAAATATACGCCTACACGCTGGCCGGCGGTATGCGGGACACGGCCAAGGATATTGGTCCCGTTCCCGCCGGGTACGGGCTGTGGGGGAGGAAGGACGCGCCCTGCGAGGGCTCCGACGCGACCTGCTTGCTCTGGCTGGTAAAATATATCTCAGGCCCCATCGACCTCAATGCCTACCGGATATATGAGGATACGAGTGCATCGGTGACATACGGGTCGGCGAATGCCAGCTTTGACAAGAATTTGCCAACGGGTGACCTGACTGGCATCCAAACCTATGAGCGCGGGCTCTGGTGGAAGGTCCCGGAGCCGGACGATGACCCGTCCGATGACGTGGCCACCGTATGGATTTCGGACTTCTTTGACGCCGGTCTGTACGCGTACAGCGCGAACCCGAGGGTAGAAAACGAAGCTGACATTGTGTCCGCAGCCACGCAGGATCGCATCCTGGCGCCCGCCAACCTGAGCCCGACGGCGTTCTGGTCGGACGGGACAACGTGGTGGGTGGCGGACTTCCACGCGGGGAAGGTCTTTGTCTACGGGTCCAGCGCGTCGACAGGCACCGATACGGGTACGGACACCGATACGGACACCGATACGGACACCGATACGGACACCGATACGGACACCGATACGGACACCGATACGGACACCGATACGGCACCGATACGGACACCGATACGGACGGACACCGATACGGACACCGATACGGACACCCGCACCACGGGCGGCGGTTCAGGCGGCGGCGGTTCCAGCCAGGACGACCACGGCAACACGCCGGCGCAGGCGACCGCCGTTCCCCTGGATGTCGCCCGCACATCGAGCACGCCGGGGCAGATCAACCCCGCGGCCGACGTGGATTACTTCAGCGCAGACGTGCCCCACGCCGGGGTGTTGGTCGTCGAGACGAGTGGTTCGACCGCCACCGTGGGCACGGTGTGGCAAGCCGGGGCAGAGTTAGCCACCGCCGACAGTGGCGGGACCGGGCAGAACTTCCGGCTCAGTGTGCGGGTTGCCCCTGGGTCAGTCGTGATAGCCGTGGCGGGCAACGGACAGCAGACCGGGGCGTACACCCTGCAAGTGACCTTCCTGCCGGGGTATCTGGAGAATCCGGGAGCGGCATCCTTCCAGAGTGGGATTGGCGTCATCTCGGGCTGGACCTGTGACGCCGACGAAGTAGAGATTGTGTTGAACGGGGAGCCGCAGGAGGCGGCGTATGGCACGGCTCGGCTCGATACGGAGGCGGTGTGTGGCGACAGTGACAACGGCTTTGGGCTGTTGTTCAACTGGAACCTGCTGGGGGACGGCGAGCACGAGGTGGTGGCCCTGGTCGATGGGGTCGAACTCGACCGGGCGACGGTGACGGTGACGACGCTGGGGACGGAGTTTCTGCGCGACGTGACGGGGACGTGTACCGCCGCCGATTTCCCGACCGGGGACGAGACGGTCACCCTGGCGTGGCAACAGACACAGCAGAACTTCGTGCTTGTGGATGGTCCGGCTCCTGCCGGCACCACCAACCGGATGGGCACCCCCGGCGTGGGGTATCTGGAGAATCCGGGACCCAACTCCTTTCAGAGCGGCATCGGGGTGCTGTCGGGCTGGGCGTGTGAAGGGACCGAGGTTGTCATCGAGCTGAACGGCCAGCCCCAGCCGGCGGCGTATGGCACCGAGCGATTGGACACGCTGAGCGAAGCGTGTGGGGACACGGCCAACGGCTTTGGCCTCTTGTTCAACTGGAACCTGTTGGGCGAGGGCGCGCATGAGGTGGTGGCGTTCGTCGATGGCGAAGAGTTAGGCCGGGCCACGGTGCGGGTGACGACGCTGGGCGCGGAGTTTGTGCGGGATGTTGAGGGAGAATGTACAGTCGAGGACTTCCCCATGCCGGGCGAGACGGTCACGCTGGAATGGCAACAGAACAGTCAGAATTTTGTCATTACGGACGTGGAGTGAGGCCGAGCCTATGAGATCAGCCCCTTTTCGCCCCTTGGTCCCTGGCCTTTGGGCCGGCGTCTGGAGTCGTGACCGGAGCTGCGCGGTCGTGCTGTTGATGCTGCTGGCCGTCCGGGGGCTGTGCCCGGCGGCCGGGCTGGCTGCTGAGCGCAGCCCGGAGCCCCAAGCTGCGGTCACGAATCTCTCTCCACCGTCGCAGTACGACACGGACGGCGACGGGCTGATTGAAATTTCGACCCTGAAGCAGCTCGATGCCATGCGGCATGACCTGGACGGCGACGGGCGCCCGACGACCGCCGGGGAGGCAGCGTATCGCCTGGCGTTTACCGCCTTGCCGGCGGACATGCAATTGCATTGCGACGGCGGGTGCAAGGGATATGAACTGCTGGAGGACTTTGATTTCGACACCGATGACAGTGGCGCGCCCAATGCGGACGACGCCTACTGGGCCGACGGGGCCGGCTGGCAGCCCATCGGGGGGAACAGCAACGAATTCCGTACGATCTTCGAGGGCAACGGCCACACGATCCGGAATCTGTTCATCAATCGGCCTGCGAAGGATCGGGTCGGCTTGTTCGGCCAGATCACCGGCACGTCGACCCACATCCGCCGTGTCGGCCTGATCAATGTCGATGTGACGGGCAAGGCATATGTCGGCGGGCTGGTCGGGCGTCAAACTGACGGCCACATCACGGACTGCTATGTCACCGGACAGGTATCGGGCAAATCGGCAGTCGGCGGGCTGGTCGGGTATCTCGATAGCGAGGGTGGCAGCATCACGGCCAGCTATGCCACCGTACAGGTCCGGGTCTCGAGAGATCGTAACTACGGGGGTGGCCACGCGGGCGGGCTGGTCGGGGCGAGTCATGGCGTCATCACGGCCAGCTATGCCACCGGGCAGGTGTCGGGCTCGATCCATGTGGGCGGGCTGGCCGGAATAACTTTCAGAAAAGCGTCCGGGCGTCCCGCCAGCATCAGGTCCGACTATGCCACGGGCCCCGTCCGGGGCGGCCTATATACCGGGGGACTGATCGGGACGGCGTCTAATTCCAGTTCCAGTGTCCGGGACAGCTACTGGGACACGGAGACCTCGGGACGGACGAACAGCTCCCGGAACAGCTCCCGGGGCACGGGGAAGACCACCGCCGCGTTGCAGACGCCCACGGGCTCCCAGGGCATTTATGCGAACTGGTCCAGACCCTGGTCCGGCAGCGCCGGCTGGCTCAGCGAGCCGCCGTGGGACTTCGGCACAAGCGCCCAGTATCCGGCGCTGAAGGCGGACCTGAATGGGGACGGCACGAAGACCTGGCAGGAGTTCGGCCATCAACTCCGGGAACGCCCTACCCTGACGGCCACCGTGACCGACGCCGGGGTGGTGTTGCGCTGGGAGGGCGTAGTGACGACCCATTGGACGCCGGCGCCGGTCGTGACCTACACGGTCTATCGCGAACGCGGTTCGAGCGTGGAGACGATTGCTACGGGTCTGAGCGCGGCGACCGTCACCGACACCGAGGTGCGGGCCGGGACGACCTACGCCTATCAGGTCGCCGCGGTAGTGGACGGGGGCGAGGCGGTTCGGAGCGCCCGGCGGACGGTCACCATTCCGCAGAAGGGGGTGCGGCTGAGCACGACCGGCCCGCTGGAGACCACTGAGGCAGGCACGACCGCGCGCTTTACGGTGGTGCTGACCGCCCCGCCCACGGCGGACGTCACCGTGGCGATAGAGAGTAGCGATCCCAGCGAAGGCCGGGTGACCCCGGCGGAGTTGTCGTTCACCCCGGCCACTTGGGAGACGGCGCAAGCGGTGACGGTGACGGGGGAGGACGACACCGGGGTGGACGGGGAGCAGGTCTACACCGTCACGTTCACGCTGACGAGCGCGGATACGGACTATGCCGGGCTGGCGGTCCCGCCCGTTCAGGTCCGCAACCGGGATAACGATCTCCCGCAGAACAGTCCGGCGACCGGCGCGCCGACGGTCTCCGGGCCGGCGACGGCGGGGCAGACGCTGAGCGCGTCAACGAGTGCCCTCGCCGACCCCAACGGGCTGACGCAGAGCGTGTTCACCTATCAGTGGATTGGTGTGGACGGGGGCATGGAGCAGCCCATTCTGAGGGCGACCGGCAGCACGTACACGCTGGGGGCGGCTGATGTGGGCCGGCAGCTCAAGGTGCGGGTGCGCTTCACCGATGATGAGGGCTTCTCGGAGGAGCGGACGAGTGCCGCCTATCCGCCGGATGGGACGGTGCAGGTGCAGGCGGCCGTTGTTCCTGACCCCGGCACCACGGGCGGGCGGGCGGGCGGCGGCGGCGGCGGTTCCAGCCAGGACGAGCACGGCAACACCCCGGCCCAGGCAACCCTCGTCACCCTGGACCGCACCCGGACCGCATCCGTGCCGGGGCGGCTCAACACGGCCGCCGACGTGGATTACTTCAGCGCAGACGTGCCCCACGCCGGGGTGTTGGTCGTCGAGACGAGTGGGCCGACCGCCACCATGGGCACGGTGTGGCAAGCCGGAGAGGAGTTAGCCACCGCCGACAGTGGCGGGGTCGGGCAGAACTTCCGGCTCAGTGTGCGGGTCGCCCCGGGGTCGGTCGTGATAGCCGTGGCGGGCAACGGGCAGCAGACCGGGGCGTACACCCTGCAAGTGACCTTCCTGCCGGGGTATCTGGAGAATCCGGGAGCGGCGTCCTTCCAGAGTGGGATTGGCGTCATCTCGGGCTGGGTGTGTGACGCCGACGAAGTAGAGATTGTGTTGAACGGGGAGCCGCAGGAGGCGGCGTATGGCACGGCACGGCTCGATACGGAGGCGGTGTGCGGCGACAGCCGACAACGGCTTTGGCCTGTTGTTCAACTGGAACCTGCTGGGCGACGGGGAACATGAGGTGGTGGCCCTGGTCGATGGGGTCGAACTCGACCGGGCGACCGTGACGGTCACGACGCTGGGCGCCGAGTTTCTGCGAGACGTGACGGGGACGTGTACCGCCGCAGATTTCCCGACCATGGACGAGACGGTCACCCTGGCGTGGCAACAGACACAACAGAACTTTGTGATTGTGGACGGTCCGGCTTCTGCCGGCATCACCAACCGGACAGGGAGAGCCGAGGTGGGCTATCTGGAGAATCCAGGACCCAACTCCTATCAGAGTGGGATTGGGGTGCTGTCGGGCTGGGCGTGTGAAGGGACCGAGGTTGTCATCGAGCTGAACGGCGAGCCCCAGCCGGCGGCGTATGGCACCGAGCGGTTGGACACGCTGGAGATGTGTGGGGACACGGCCAACGGCTTTGGCCTCTTGTTCAACTGGAATCTGTTGGGCGAGGGCGCGCATGAGGTGGTGGCGTTCGTCGATGGCGAAGAGTTAGGCCGGGCCACGGTGCGGGTGACGACGCTGGGCGCAGAGTTTGTGCGGGATGTTGAGGGAGAATGTACAGTCGAGGACTTCCCCATGCCGGGCGAGACGGTGACCTTGGAGTGGCAACAGAACAGTCAGAACTTTGTCATTACGGCGGTGGAGTAAAGGGGTTGTACCGTGGGATCGTGCAGCCCTCAGGGCATACGATTGGGAGACCTTAGGTGCCGTCAAAGACTAAACGCCCGGCGGCGTTCTGAGCCTCAATCCGGGCCGCCATGTCGGGCGGCAGATTGATCGGCCGCTCGTTGGGGAATTTATCGGCCTCAACCGCCGGACGCATGAAGTACTCGTCCGGATGAGAAACGGCCGCCTGGGTCTTGATAGAGGTATCGAGATACCACTGGCGGCGCATGAAGTCCGGGCTGAAAAATACCGTTGCTTCTTCCGGTTTCCAATCCATGATCTTGTGGCTGTCATTGACCAGATAGGACATAATGTCGGTCCGCAGGTCCCAGTGGGAAATAAGCAGTGTGCCATAGCCCAGTTCTTTGCGTCCGGGATTGAAAAACTCAGCCAGCCTGACCTCAACATGGTCAAGCTCCCCGTCCTGTCCGTATTGCTCGCCGCGTAGCGGAAAGAATGAGGATTTCTCCAGCCAATACAGAAGACGGGGCGTATAATAGTCGGGCAACCACTCTGGGCGCGCCACCGCCTCAACCACATAGCATTCAACCCCGCCGTCCAGCGTATAGTGCGGAAATCCCTCACCCATGAGCTTAATGCTCGCAGTCTGGACGGGCCGGGACTGTCCGGTTTCGCCGTTGCGCAGGATCAGGGTCGGCCGCGTGTTCGGAAAACGGACCGTCTGGTACAGTACGTCGGTGCCGATCAGCCGCCACGAAAACTCCCAGGCGGCCCGTCCCCAGGCATCGTCCGGGGTAAGGGCCATGTTGGGGAAATTGCTCTGACGACGAGGCGTGGCCTGGTGGCGCACCCGTCGAATGGAAGACGAGTAGGCGAAGCGCTCCTCCTTGGTGATCTCTTCTTTGTCCGTCCGATACCGGATCGCCAGCCACTGACCGCCTTCGGCCGCCGGCGGAGCAATCGCCTGACTCAGCGAGCGATAGATCTCTTCACCCGGTGCGGCAGACAAGACTTTGCCCACCCCGCTTGTTTCGGAATCGTAGTTGACAAAGGTGATGGAGGTGCCGGGGTTGAGGAGCACCCCTTGCGGCGCAATAGACGCCCAGGAGTTGGCCACGACAGATGACCAGCGCGTACGCGGCGTGAATTCCATGGCCCGGTAGCCCATTTCCTCAGCCGTATACGGAGGGACGAACGGATAGGCTTCGGCCGGAAGATACGGGACCTGGGCATGGCGTGGCGTATCGCCCTCAAGCTGGACCTGGGCCAGATCTTCTGCCGACATCTCTTCGACTGTTTTCCAGGTTCGAGATGTTTGCTGTGTTTGTTCGGCACCCAGGACAAAACAGGGGAAGGCCAGGACGCACAGGAGCACAACACAACACACTATACAGCTACGGGACATCGATATTATCCTACTCTAACACTAGTGTTACAGAACCTTTTTGACTCGGACGGCCTTTACTCTGGCGCAAGGAGGTCGAGCGCTTTCCGGGTTGCGACCAAGCGGTCTTCGTTCACCGGACTGACTGCCAGGACCGGCATCGCCGCCCCAGCTTCGTGGAATGCTGCAAGCTGCTCTTTACACTGGCTGGGAGGACCAAACACGCAGACCTGCTCCACCATTTGCTCTGACACACAGGCTGCCGCCGCTCGGCGGTTGCCACTTGTCCAGGCTTCCTGCATGGCATTGACTTCATCCACAAAGCCACAGCGTCGCCATTGTTTGCGATAGAAAGGCAGATTCCCGAAAAACGCGAGATTATAGCGGGCCGCAGAGCAGGCCTGTTCAATGTCGTCTGACATGAACGTCGGGATACTCACAATGCAATCCACTTGGTCCGGGTCTCGTCCCGCGCGCCGGGCCGCAGTTTTCGCGGCATCAAGGAGCTGCGTCAAATAGGGCAACGCAGGCAGAAAGGGCATAATCCCGTCAGCCAACTCACCGCCGATTTCAGCGCTTTCAACCGTCACCGCACCCACATAGACCGGCACCTTATAGCTGCTCTGCTGCGGACGATGAAAGGAACTCAGGGATTCACCCCGAAACAAGGTATTCAGCGCAGTCACATACGAACGCATATACTGCCGTGGCTGATCCATGGAGATGCCAAGAGATTCGAGCAGGGGGCGATGACTCATTCCCAGTCCGAGGATCAGCCGGCCATTCGAGAGCTCTGAAATAGTAGTGGCGGTCATGCCGGCCAAAAACGGATGGCGGAAATAGATATTTGCGATATTCGTTCCAACCTTGATCCGGGACGTCCCCAACGCAATCGCCTCTGCACAAGCCAGGGCATCTCCCCTGCCCTCGTTGACTAAGACGGAGGCAAAGCCCTTGTCTTCAGCAATCCGGCCGAGTTCAACAAACTCCTTTGGCGGTGCCGCAGTTGCCGTCGAGAGGACAATACCTAATGGATACATACGCTTTTCCTTTGCGTCTTTGTGCTCTTGGCACTGTTGTGACACCTGTTTCTACGGGATGGATAG
Source organism: Binatia bacterium (assembly GCA_963664395.2). Classification (GTDB taxonomy): domain Bacteria; phylum Desulfobacterota; class Binatia; order Bin18; family Bin18; genus Bin18. The sequence continues at coordinate 4,615,015 of OY761159.2, forward strand.
CGGTGCGTCATCCCGCTCACGAACTTCAACCGACGTTCCGCCGGCTTTCCCAAGGACGGTATCAAAAATAATAATGGTGCCCTCCATGACTGATTGCGGAGGGATGATCTGATACCGTCCTGCCTGGGGGCGGTAGGCCAGATAGGCTAAGAGGGCAATGATGAAAAACAGTTGGAACGTTAAGAGACGAATAAATTTATCAACGCGTTTCATGACGACCGCTGTCTCATGTGTAGAACCAGTATCCCGAGAATCTTTAGGCGACATGCGCTCTCCTTCCTCTGTATTTGTTCTGGGTAGCCCTTTTGCAGGGTCTGTTTCTTACTTTTCAACAATTGATTCTTGGGCAGCGCGTAGCGCCTGTTGAACCGCCTCTTGAGGCGTCTGCACTACCGAAACTCCTTGAATGTGAGACCACGCCTGTATAGCGGTCACTCTTTTTCTCAGAGTCAGTGCCAGTGCGACCTCGGACAGCGTTCCAGTCGCGCCAGGCAGGGCAATCACCGCATCTCCCGATGCTACCACGAGCATATTGCGGGCATGCCCGAGCCCGCTGGGGATGGCAATCGAAATGCCGGGCGCGGCTGTTGCCGCCTCATAGGTTGGGAGAATGCCGACACTGGTCCCGTTGTTTTGCGCCGCACCCCGCGCTGCCGCGGCCATAACACCGCCGAGACCGCCGCACACGACGACGGCCTCGTGCCGGGCAATCAGACGGCCAACCTCCTCTGCCCAGCCTTCTACTTCTGCCGAGGGCTGACTGTCACCAATAACGGCGATTTGGATCTTACGTGGCATAGCGGTCGCTCAGATGTTCGTGCGCGCACCCTTCCTATGGGAACAGCAGCGACGCCAACTCCGGAATAGCCTGAATAGTATATTGGGGACGTGGGCAGCCACCGGGAAGTTCGGCACCGGCGGCATTGACCCAGGCGATATCCATCCCCACTTGTTGAGCGCCCGTAATATCGTCATGGGGAGAGTCACCAACAAAGAGGGCAGACTGGGGCGAGACATTCAGTTGTGCCAGCGTGTCACAAAATATCTTTTGGTGGGGCTTGCGCCAGCCATGTTCAGCAGAAATGACCGTATAGGCAAAGTAGCCGGCGACCCGACCTTCCTGAATCACCCTTCTCGCGGTTGGCGCATGATCGAAATTTGAGACCAGCGCGATCGGGTAGCGTTCGCTCGCTCGGGCTACGAACTGCGTATGCGTGGGAGGAACTTCGGTCGCGTACGCGAGCAGGTCCATATGGGCCAAAGACAAAGATTCACCTAAGCGAGCGGTTTCAGGGGTGTCGTCCAGGCCGGCGTGTACTAAGGTTCGGCGAAATCGCTCCGCGGATACAATCTCGCGCATTTGTGTAGAACGGATTGCGCCGAGTTCCTGATTCACTTGGCTCAAAGCCTGATAAAATCGTTCAAAAGGCAATGCCGGAACCATTTCCGCCACAACGTCGCGCAACCGACCCATGGTGGAGCGTGTCGTCCGTCCATTCCACTCAAAAACCGGCAATTTTTCCGGATTAAACAGCGCAATGGTCCCAAATAGATCAAACAGCACAGCCTCGTAATGTTTCACGACAGTCCTTTACGGATTTACTGATAGTATTGCAGCTTCCGGGGCTGGACCTCAAGCGGCTGACGTCCACTGAATCCTTCAGTTCGTTTGTGATAATAGGCAATCTCTTTTTCGCCATACTGCCAACACAGAGAGACCTCTTCTCCGTTCAACACGGCGGGAAAGTCGACAAGACCAAGGGCTAATCCTTTGAACACGCCGCCATGTTTTTCAATAGACTGAACGGCTTGGGCCATCTCTTCGAATAATGGACGAAGCCCAGGACGGAACTGCAAGGGATGGCGCTGAGCGCCCGCAGCGTGATCCTCTTGGGAAAGTGCCTGGACCTTCTCCCGCACATGGATACAGAGGCGCTGCATCTTCTCCACAGCCATTTCCATGTGTGGGATCATTGCATTTGCTTCTTCAAGATTAAAATGTTTTTGCTCAGCCATTATTTCAGCTATTTCATTTATTTCAGCTTGGCCCTCGGAGTGCCGAAGTTTGTAACGAGAGTTTCCTACTTGTGCAAGCAGAGACCATGTATTATGGTTTTGAACAGAAAACAGGGTACTGGGAATACTACCGGAGGAGGCCTATATGACAGACATCAAAGTTAGTGAAGGGGAAGAGACGCCTGAACAGAGTGTTGTGGGATTTGAAGAAGACCTGAGTGACGTCGAGCTTCCTAAAGAGCTCCCGATCCTGCCCTTGCGTGGCGTCGTCATCTTTCCTTCCGCCATCGTCCCCCTCCTGATTTCACGCGCATCCTCTCTCAAGCTGGTTGAAGACTGCAGGAACAGCAATAACATTTTAGGCTTGGCAGCCCAGAAAAACCCAGAAGATGAAGCCCCTGAACCGCAGGCGCTTTTTTCGCGTGGGAGTGCCGGCCGTATCCTGAAAATTCTTAAATATCCGGACGGCAGCGTCCGCATTTTGGTCCAAGGGCTGAAGCGGATCGAAATTCGAGAGTACGGACAAACTGACCCCTATTACCGCGCGCAGGTGACGCAACTGGAGAGCGAAACAGAAGAATCCCAAGATTCAGACGCCCTCCAAGCACACCTCGTCAGTCAATTTGCCAAGTTCGTCTCTCTGGTTCCGTACCTCCCGGATGAACTCCAGGGCGTAGTCATGAATATCAAAGATCCGGCCAGGGCGACGGATCTGATTGGCTCCAACCTCAATATCTCGGTTGATGAAAAACAAGACCTGTTGAATACCTTGAGCGTCCGCACTCGGTTAGAAAAGCTGTCAACTATTCTGAACCGTGAAGTCGAACTTGTTGAGCTGGGGAATAAAATCCAGTCGCAGGTCCAAAGCGAGCTCAATAAAAACCAGAAGGAATTTTATTTACGTCAGCAGATACGGGCGATTCAAAAAGAACTTGGAGAAGGCGACTCTCGCTCCAATGAGCTTGATGACTTGCGCCAGAAAATAGACGAAGCCAATATGCCCGAAGAGGCGCTCAAAGCCGCGGATAACGAATTCGAGCGCCTCAAAATCATTCCGCCCGAGTCGGCAGAACACTCAATGGTGCGGACCTACCTCGAATGGCTCATCCACCTCCCCTGGGCAATCACGACAGACGACAACCTGGATATTCCGCATGCCCGCCAGGTTCTGGACGAAGACCATTACGACTTAGAGAAGATTAAGGACCGTATCCTCGAATACTTGGCCGTGCGGAAGCTCAAGCAAGACTCGAAGGGACCCATTTTATGTTTCGTTGGCCCCCCGGGGGTAGGTAAAACATCGCTGGGACGTTCTATTGCTCGGGCCATGGGACGGAAGTTCGTACGCCTCTCACTTGGTGGAGTCAGAGACGAAGCGGAAATTCGCGGCCATCGCCGAACGTATATCGGCTCTTTGCCGGGCCGCATTATTCAGTCCCTTCGATCCGCGGGGTCACATAACCCGCTGTTTATGTTGGACGAGATTGACAAGCTGGGGATGGATTTTCGTGGTGACCCGGCCTCGGCCCTGCTTGAGGTATTAGATACCGAACAAAACTTCGCATTCTCCGACCATTATCTGGAAGTCCCCTTTGACCTCTCCAAGGTCATGTTTATTACCACAGCCAACTACTTGGAGCCTGTTCCGCCCGCCCTCAAGGATCGTATGGAGATCATTGAACTGGCAGGCTATACGGAAGAAGAAAAGCTCGAAATTGCCAGGCGCCACATTACACCCAAACAAATCGTTGAGCATGGCTTAACTGAGGAACAGATCGAATTTACCGATGAAGCGGTATTGAGTATTGCTAGTGGGTACACACACGAAGCGGGTGTTCGGAACCTGGAGCGAGAGATTGGGGCGGTGTGTCGCAAAGTCGCACGAGCAGTCACCGAAGGGAACACGGAAAAGACGACGATTACACAGGAGAAAGTCTTAGAGCTGCTAGGGTCGATCAAGTTCTTCTCTGAGGTGACAGAGCGCATCCAAGAACCTGGGGTCGCTATCGGGCTTGCCTGGACCCCAAATGGGGGAGAGATCTTATTCATTGAGGCGACTCGCATGGCTGGGAAAAAGGGTCTCACCCTGACAGGCCATCTCGGCGACGTCATGAAAGAGTCGGCCCAAACCGCCCTTTCATACGTCCGCGCCCAAGCCGACCAACTGCATATTCCTGCCGACTTTTATGAAAATTGCGACCTCCATATCCACGTCCCCTCAGGAGCCATTCCCAAAGATGGCCCCTCTGCCGGGATTACCATGGTGACTGCGCTGGCTTCCCTTCTCACCGGTCGTAGAGTCCGTCAGGATGTTGCCATGACAGGCGAGATTACCCTGCGGGGTAAAGTGATGCCCATTGGCGGTGTCAAAGAGAAGGTTTTGGCAGCACGGCGAGCCGGCGTAACAACCGTCATCATGCCCAAACGAAATGAAAATGACCTTGAGGATGTCTCGCCCAAGGTACGAGAGGAAATGCAGTTTCACTTTGTTGAGGTTATCGGCGAAGTGCTTGAGAATGCGCTTGAAGCAGCCACAGTTGACGTCACAGCCACACAGACGGGATTTCAGCACGGAGCCCCCCCATCAGGGTAGGCGTGACCATCACGCTGGGGCTCAAGAGCAGCGTCACGTTCGCCCTGCTCTTGGTTCTCCTGTCTCTCTTGTCCGCTTTGCCCTCCCTCTCAGCAGTCAGGTATGGTGCATCAGCCTGAAACTCAAATAGAACTCAAATGGAACTCAAAACGATTGATCAGCTGCCTCTGGCACACAAACGTGTTCTGATCCGCGTTGATTTTAACGTGCCGCTTACCTCGGAACAAAAAGTGGGCGACGCGACGCGGATACGGGAAGCGCTGCCCACCATACGGCACGCCCTCGCTCAGGGTGCGATCATCCTTCTTGCGTCTCACCTGGGGCGACCCAAGGGAACGGTCACACCGGCGCTCAGCCTCAAACCGGTAGCAGCGCTGCTCCAAGAGCTTCTGGGTTGTCCGGTTAGCCTGACTCCGGATTGTGTGGGACCAGCGGTTCAGCGGCAGGTGAACCAGCTTACGGCTGGGGCAGTCATCGTTCTTGAAAATCTTCGTTTCCATTCCGCAGAAGAAGCAAATGACCCGGCGTTCAGTCGGGCGCTTGCCGCCTTGGCCGACATCTATGTGAATGATGCCTTTGGCTCGTCACACCGTTCTCATGCCTCAGTTGTGGGCGTTGTGCGGCATTTCGAGGACAAAGGGGTTGGGTTTCTGATGCGCAGAGAGGTTGACGCCCTGTCGTCCCTTTTGTCCGCACCGGAACACCCTTTTGTCGCCATACTTGGTGGCGCGAAAGTGTCGGACAAAATCGGACTGATTAAGAGCCTTCTTTCACGAGCCGACGACATCATTATCGGTGGAGCCATGGCCTATACCCTCTTGCAGGCACAAGGGATCAAAATAGGCCGTTCATTGATCGAGCCGGAAAAAATCAACGAAGCCAAAAACGTGCTGCAACAGGCTCAGGAGCAAGGAGTCAGGATTCATCTCCCACAAGATCATGTTGTTACGGCGGAACTGACATCAGACTCTCCTTCTACAACTACTACGGGAGCAGATATTCCGGATGATCATCTCGGAGTAGACATCGGACCACACAGCATTGCCGCGTTTCGGGCAGTTGTGCAGTCTGCCAGGACCGTCCTCTGGAACGGTCCAATGGGCGTTTTTGAAATATCTCCATATGACCGGGGGACCCGGTCTGTTGCGGAAGCTGTCGCCTCCCTCTCAGCCTGTTTTAGCGTTGCCGGAGGGGGGGATACGGTTGCGGCATTGAATCAAGCCGGCCTTGCCGGTCAGATCAGTCATATATCAACTGGAGGCGGGGCTTCCTTGGAATTTCTCGAATCAGGAGATTTACCCGGCCTCGCTGCCTTACGCCCGTAGGAAACTGAGTGGTATAGCGTTTCCGGCAATGCCACATTCGAGCTTGTCGGAATACCGCTTTTCTGTTAGAGAAAGGCATCTCCAGTCGGAGGAGTTTTTTTTGTACAAACCCAAAAGAAAGAAAGGAGATCAGGAGATGATTCGAGGAGGTAGAGGCTTTCATTTTGTCGGGGTTATTGCTCTCCTCTTTCTGGTTGCAGGCTGCGCAACGGAAAGACAGAAGCGTGCATTCTACGGTGCCACACTCGGTGCCGGTATTGGAGCCGCGGCCGGTACGGGGATAAGTGATGATGACAATGAAGCGGCGATTGGTGTTGGGGCAGGAGTTGGGGCACTTGTCGGTGCGGTCTTAGGCTATTACTCGGCGGATGATCCGCCGCCACCACCGCCACCGCCACCACCACCACCACCACCACCACCGCCACCACCGCCACCACCGCCACCGCCGGAACCGAAGGTCATTATCCTGCGCGGGATTAACTTCGACTTTGACGAGTCGGATGTGAAGCTTGAGTTCGAGCCTGTCCTCGATGAAGCGGCTCAGATTCTTCAGGACAATCAGGATTGCATGGTCCTCATCGAAGGGCACACCGACTCGATGGGCTCTGAGTCCTATAACCAGGGCTTATCAGAAAATCGTGCCGCAGCGGTAAAGGCATACTTGGTCGGCAAAGGCATAGGCGCGGACCGTCTCGAAACCGTCGGGCGTGGGGAAAACGACCCGGTCGCCCCCAACACGAACGACAACGGGACGGACAACGCTGAAGGCCGGGGCATGAACCGACGAGCTGAACTTATCGTTCAATAAGCCACCCTGAACAGGATGAGATACGCCTGCGTGTCCATCCATAATCGGCAAGAAAAGGGCGGGAGCTTGGTGAGAGAAAATCAGAGCCCCGCCCTTTTCGCGTCTCACATGTAGGATGCTACTCAAGTACTTTTTCCATACCTGCGCTCCCGGACTGCCTGTGTTTTTTTTCTGCTGCCTCGCGACAGCCGGGGAGACTCGCCCTGCGCCGACTCATACGCTAGAGAGCGAACATGCGCAAAACCAGGCGCAGGCCCTCACTGACCCCTCAGCCGAGGACAAGCAGGACAAGCAGGACAAGCAGGACAAGCAGGAAGAGGAAGAAGATCACGCACGAGAGAGCTTCGAGCTCTTTACCCGCAAATGGATGCAGAAACTGGTAAAGACCGAAGATTTTCAGAAAAAAAAGATGATGAAAATCATACGAGCAGGAGAAGGGTTTGTTGCCGAATATACCGGATATCTTCCCCATCGCTACACCGTGGTCAAACTGACCAAATCAAAGCTTACACCCTTTGTCGGCATCCTTACCTATTACAAAAAGAAAATGCGGAGTGTGGGTAAAACAAAAGGGCAAGCCATCAACGGCCTCTTTGAGCAGGCAGAGACCAGCCAAGTCTCTGAGATCTTTCGCTACACGAAAGGGAAATGGGTGTACTAATCTGACCCTCTCCACTCTCAACGCCGGGCTCTCGCACCGACGCTCCTTTCTCCCTCTTCCTTTTCCGGTCCAGGCTCCCCTTGCAAACAGGGCCGGCGTTCGCAACCATGAATATATGGGTATACGGCGTCAACCGATGAGATTTTTTTCCAGGTTCGTTTGTTTCCTTACCTGTTTATTCCCCCTCTTGGTTGGCCTTCAATACGGCTATGCACAACCACTCGACGGCTATGCACAACCACTCGACGGCTATGCACAACCACTCGAAAAGAGCGGCTGGCAGGTTACCCACAACGTGCTCAACAACGGACTGACGGTCCTCATATTGGAAGATCATCGTGCTCCGGTTGCCACCCTGCAGGTCTGGTACAAGGTCGGCTCGCGCAATGAGCGGCCGGGCATTACCGGCATTTCTCATCTGCTTGAGCACTTGATGTTCAGAGGAACGCCGACCTACGGCAAAGGGGAATTTTCTCGTTTGGTTCAGGAACGTGGCGGACGGCTCAATGCGTTCACCTCTACCGACCAGACCGTCTATTTTGAAAGCGCGGCGGTTCAGCACCTTGACCTCTTTCTTGAACTCGAAGCGGACCGCATGGCCCATGTCATGCTGGATGAAGAAGGCTTTCTGTCGGAGCAGAAAATTGTCATGGAAGAGCGCCGGCTCAGGACTGCGGATGAGCCAAGCTCCGACCTATGGGAGCAGGTCAGTGCCGCCGCGTTTACCGCTCATCCCTACGGCTGGCCCGTTGTCGGCTGGATGCACGACCTGGAGGCGGTCACCCTCGCAGCTGTCAAAGCCTATCGTCAGACCTATTACGCTCCCGGCAATGCCATCCTGGTAATCGCCGGGGACGTGACCCCAGAGACCCTCCTGCCCCGCATCCGCCAGACGTTTGGCCAGGTTCCGGCCGGGCCGGCGATTCCCGAGGTCACCTCAGTGGAACCTCTACAGCGGGGCGAACGGCGCGTTTTTCTCAAGCGCCCGGCATCGCTACCGCTGTATATTGCCGGCTACCACGTTCCGACGCTCGCACATGACGAGAGTTTTGCGCTCTCCATTGCGGCCACTATTCTGGGCGGCGGTCGGAGCGCCCGCTTGCAACGCTCGCTGGTTGAAGACCAGCAGATTGCCCTGAGCGCGAACGCCGGGTATGACCGGACCTCACTCGATCCCACACTCTTTACCTTGTCCATGCGGATCGCTCTGGGGAAAACCTGGCAGGCCGCGGAACAGGCATTGTCTGAGGAGATTGCCCGGCTCAAGACCGCACTGGTGACGGAAAAAGAGCTGGAGCGGGCCAAGAATCTGATTGAGTCGAGTTTTATCTATGCCCAGGACTCGTTCTTCTATCGCGCCCTGCAACTCGGGCAGTACGCCGCTCTTGGCGACTGGAGCCTCATCCTCAAAGTCATTCCTGGCCTCAGGGCCGTCACAGCGGAACAGGTCCGACAGGTGGCCCAAAAATATCTGATCGATACGAATCGAACCGTCGGCATCCTGGAACCTGATGGCACACCCATTCGGGAAGTACCCCAGGGAGACCCAGGGCGCCGGGGTGCGCATTAACCAATCCGTTCCTGCTCGCTCCGACCCTTCCTAGCGCGTGAAGGAAGCATGCTATGACACGACGCCTTCTTATCGGCCTTATTCTCAGCCTCGGTTTTGCGCCGTCTCTCTCAGCCGCACCGCTGGGCATCCGGACCGTGCTCGATAACGACGCAACGCTGCTCGTTGCCGAGCGCCCCGGTCTGCCCATGGTCGTGATGAGCATGATCCTCAAAACCGGCGCCGCGGTTGACCCGCAGGGTAAACAGGGACTGGCAAATCTCACCGCCGAGTTACTCACGCGCGGGACCAAGAATTACTCCGCCCAGGCGCTGGCCGAAGAACTCGACTTCCTAGGGACGTCATTATCGGTTGAAGCCGGTAACGATGCCACGACCATCGGCCTGACGACCTTGACCAAGAATCTGGACCGGTCTTTCGCCCTCTTGGCCGAAGTCGTCCTGTCCCCAACCTTCCCCCAGGACGAATTCGAGCGCATCCGCAAGGAGATTGAGGGCCGTCTGCACAGCAACCGGGAAGACCCCGGCTGGGTCGCCGGCAAAGCCTTCAAAGAGCATCTCTACCCTCAGCATCCCTACGGACGGTTGATCTCGGGCCAGGCAGAGACGCTGGCGCGCATTACGCCTGCTGATATCAGGCAGTTCCACGCCACCTATTATCGTCCCAATAACGCCATCATCGCCGTTGCCGGAGAAATCACCCAGGACCAGATCGGCTCCCTCCTCGCTGCTCATTTTGCCGACTGGCAAGCGGCCGACCTGCCCGATTTCTCGTGGCCGGACCCACCCGAGCGAGCGGCCCAACAGGTCAACCTGAATAAAGAAGTCACCCAGGCCAACATCATGATCGGCCATTCGGGCATCGCCCGCTCGCACCCTGATTATTACGCCGTTCTGATCATGAATCACATTCTCGGGGGCGGGGGATTTGGCTCGCGACTCATGGATCGCATTCGAGAAGAGCAAGGCTATGCCTACTCTATCGGCAGCTATTTCTCCGCTCGTAAACATCCGGGCCCTTTCACGGTTGCGTTGCAAACCAAGAATGAAAGCGCCCAACAAGCCATTGATGAAACCCTGGCCGTTATTCGGCACTTCAGGGAAGAAGGGGCAACCGAAGAGGAACTCGAAGCGGCAAAAGCCTATCTCGTCAACAGCTTCCCGCTCCGGCTCATTTCCAACGCGGATGTCGCCGGAATGCTCCCGGTGCTCGAGTTCTATGAACTGGGACTCGATTACCCGGACCGCTACCCAGGCATTATTGGGGCGGTGACGCTTGAGCAGGTGAGAGCGGCGGCAAAGAACCACCTCCACCCGGATCAATTCGTTCAGGTCGTGGTCGCCGATCTGGAAAAGGCTGGCCTGGAACGGGCCGAGACTAGCGCCGATGTGTCCGGTGGGAACACGGAACACACGGCAACGGAAGAGCCAAACCCCGCCGCGACAATGGCGGAGTGAGGCGCCGCCATATATGTGGAGTGAGCGTTTATGCTTCTCCCCGGCAAACTCCCAGCTGATTTCCTCAAAACCTGCATCACACATGCGGGGACGGAAGACCCGCGTGTTCTCATCGGCCCACGTTTTGGCGAGGACTGCGCCGTTATCGATATTGGCGCTCAGTATCTTGTTGTCAAAACCGACCCGGTGACATTCACAGCGGCAGATGTGGGTTGGTACGCCGTGCATATCAATGCCAACGATGTTGCGACCATGGGCGCACAGCCGGCCTGGTTTCAAACCTGTCTCCTGTTTCCGCCTGATACTCCAGAAGAAAGCGTCAGACAGGTCTTTGCCCAGATTGACTCTACCTGTCGAGATCTGGGCATTACTGTCACCGGTGGGCACACGGAAGTGACCGCGTCAGTCACTCAGCCAGTCGTGGTCGGCAATATGACAGGCGTGGTCGCCAAAGACCGATTAGTGACCACACAGGGAGTCCGGGCCGGAGACTTGGTCGTAATGACCAAGACAGCCGGTCTTGAGGGGACCAGCATTGTGTTCACCGAGAAGCGCAAAGAACTGGAGGACATTCTTGTACCGGAGCTTCAGGACGAGGCGCAGAATATCCGCACAACATGGGGAATCTCCATTGTCAAAGAAGCCCTGTTAGCCGCACAATACGGCGCTACAGCCATGCACGACCCCACAGAAGGCGGCGTGGCCATGGGCCTGTACGAGCTGACCGCGGTCAGCGACCTCGGCATGCAGCTCGACCTCGACGCCATTCCCACCCTGCCCTCCACCCGAGCCATATGTGAGCACTTCAGTATCAATCCACTCGGATTGATTAGTTCCGGCACCCTGCTCCTGACCATTGCTGCTGACAATTGGCCGAGTCTTGAAAATATTTTTCAGTTAGCAAACATTCCCGCTCAGGTCATTGGGAGCGTCACGCCGGAGACCGGCATTCAGGCCCGGCGGAACGGCCAGGAGGTGCGGTTTGTCTATAGTGAAAGGGATGAGCTGCTGAAGGTTCTTTGAGAAAAGAGCCCTTAAAGGAAAGGGGAGAGAGAATGTAAATATTGGCTCGATCGGGAGCGCTTTGATGTGGAAGAAGTCTATGCTTATAATCTTTCTCCCCGAGACCGCCGAGATATCAAGAAGATCATCTTTGACCATTTCGAATACATTGAACAGCGATGGGAAAAGTTTCAACGGAGTCGCCAACCATGAAGCAATATCATGCTGTGGGAGATGTGCATTTCGAGGACAATATTTTGCATGTCACCATCGATGGGCAGGCCAGGATGTTCAACATACCCGAGATATCTCAAGTCCTCCTCAATGCTCCAGAGAAGGACCGCCAGATTTTTGAGATTTCCCCATCGGGGTATGGGATTCATTGGCCGTTACTCGATGAAGACTTATCGATAGATGGGCTGCTTGGCGTTATGCATACGCCCTCAAAGAAAAGGCGGAGCGCCTAATCAAACCTGGCCGTACAAAAACCAGCAGTCTCACCCAGATAGAATTGCAACCAAGGAGGTAGGAATGGACTACGGAGTGATTTTTCTTTCCCATGTTGAGGCCTATAAAGACGTCATGATTGCCGAGGACAAGGGCTATACCCATGCCTGGTTCGGAGACTCCCAGATGGTCTGGAGCGATGTCTACCAGTGCATGGCGCTGAGTGCGACCCATACAAAGACGATCAAACTCGGCACCAACGTGACCAACCCCAGTTCGCGCATTGCCCCGGTGACGGCCTGTAGCTTCGGCACCCTGAATGTGCTCGCTCCGGGCCGGGTCATCATGGGTATCGGGACGGGCAATACCGCCCGGCGGACGCTCGGCATGCCGGCGGCCCGGTTGGCAGACCTGCGGGCCAATGTGGAGGTGTGTCGCGGCTTGCTGAAAGGAGAGACCGTTCCGTATCAAGAAGGCGAGCGCAAGCGCCAGATCAGGTTCCTCAACCCCAACAGCCAGTTCGTCAATCTGAAAAATCCCATCCCGATTCACGTGGCCGGCAGCGGCCCCAAGACGCTGGAGTTGGCCGGGGAAATCGGAGACGGCGTGATCCTCTTCGGTACGGTTGGTGACAGCCTGCTCAAATATACACTGGACCATATTCGACGCGGAGCCGAACGCGCCGGCAAGCGCCTGGAAGACCTCTATGTCACGGTGGTGACGGCCTTCCATCTGAGAAAACCCGGAGAGACCCTGGAAGACCTTCAACAGGCGGTCGGCCCGCTGGTTTCTTCGGAGTGCAATATTTTCGCCCTGTCGGTGAAGGACCCCTTTCAGTTGCCGGGAGACATCCGGGATGACCTCATGGCCTTTAAGGACGCCTATCGTACCCCAAACGCCCCGATCGAGACCCGTCATCTGGACCTCTACACGGACTATTGCGCCGCGTTTAAGCCGGAACACGCACCGTTGGTCACTGAAAAGATGATTAAGGAGACCACGCTGACCGGCACGCCCGAGGAGCTTCGGGAACGGGTGCGGAAGATGAAGGAGTTGGGCGTCAGCCAGGTCTGCATAACCGGCGGAGAGGCAGAGATGGACGACTTCGCCACCCACGTCATACAGCAAGTTGAGGGGTAGCTTGGAGGGGCGTGATCTGACTCAATCACATAGCGTCATTGGCGAGGCGCGCGCTCACCAACCGGTTCAGGCTCACCCCCTCCTCTGCTGCCTGTATGGCGAGGGCACGGTGTGTTTCTGGGGGCACGCGTACCATAAACTTTCCGCTATAGGTCCGGTCAGCCAGTGGCGGCGGCGGAGTTTCTCCGGTGGTTTGCATATCGGCGATACAGGTACGCACCAGCCGCTGGATACCGGCCAAAGCCTTAGCCGGAGTAGATGCCAGCCAGCTTAACGAAGGGAATTCTGTACACAGGCCAACATGGGCGTTATCTTCGGTGGACCAAGTAATGCGGTAGGTGTAGTGAGTCGTCATTTCATGCCCTCCAATTTCTCAATCGCTTTGATGACCTGGCGAGCTTGATAGGGTTTTGCCATCCCTTTGACGTTCTGGATATTCACTCTGGGGTCATCCGGCCAGGGAGTGCGGTAGATGCGGTGGCTCGTGCCCTTCTGACGCGGTTCTCCGAGGAGCATCTCGGTATCAGCCACATGCGCTAAGATATCAATAGTGATACTATTCAACAAGGGCCGGGGAGAAGAAAGAGATAGTCCCTCGTCGCTGTTCAGTTCTCTGCCGCTATACTTCCCGTCGCTGAATGGAGGTGCCGGCAGGTTGCCCGCACCCCCAGCTTGACCCTGGGGAGATTCGTTTCTATACTCCTCCATACTCAACTCCTTGAATAAACAGAGTAATCTCTTGATATCGCCATGCTGAAAATTTTCCTCCTGCGCTCGTACTGCCTGACCCGTCTGTCTCTTGTGTTCTTTCTTTTTTTCTCCCCGTCCGTTTTGTTTGCCGAACCCCAGTCCGCGCCGGTCATGCAGGCTCAGGCCTGGGAGCCGGACATCGACATCCGAGGCTGGTGGATGAGTGAAAAGCTGGACGGCGTGCGCGGCTATTGGACGGGCGAGCAACTCGTTTCTCGGTCGGGCAACGTGTTTGCCGCGCCGGCCTGGTTTACCGAGAATTTTCCGGCTGTACCGTTAGACGGGGAGCTATGGGTCGGACGGCAGCGGTTCGCCGAGACCGTCAGCATTGTGCGCCGCCACACACCGCACGACGGCTGGAAGTCGATCCGGTATATGATCTTTGATGCGCCACAGGCCGAGGGCGGCTTTGAGCAACGTCTGGCCTTTGCCCGCGAATGGTTTCAGCAGCATCCCAACCCCTACGTGTCCGTCATCGAACACGAAGTGTGCGAAGATGAGCAGCATCTCCGTACAAAACTAGCCGAGATTGAAGCGCTGGGCGGCGAAGGCCTGATCTTACGCCAGCCCGAATCGGCCTATACCGTCGGGCGCTCGGCCACCATCTTGAAAGTCAAAACCTTTCAGGAAGCCCAGGCGGTTGTCCTTGAACACCTGTCCGGCTCAGGGCGAAATGCCGGGCGGCTGGGATCATTGCGGGTTGAATTGTCAAACGGCGTCCGGTTTGCCATTGGTTCAGGTTTTTCCGATGCGGAGCGCGACAGCCCGCCGCCGGTCGGCAGCACCATTCGTTTCAAGCACCAGGGGTATACCAAAGCCGGAGTTCCCCGGTTCGCCTCGTTTCTGCGCGTCGAGGGGAAGTTCTGACAGAGGGCGCGCTAGGCCGAAGCGGGCGGTTCACGGACGACCTTCTCGAAATAAGTCATATTGGGATTGGTCATGGCCTCGCCCAACTTTGAATCAAGCCGGTGATGCAAAGCTTCCGTAGCCCATTTACCGATGGCAACGGCTTGATTAAGGTCCACGCCGGTCTCAATCCCAAGGCCGTTCAGCATATAGACCAGCTCTTCCGAGGACAGATTCCCGGTTGCGCCCGGCGCATTCGGGCAGCCGCCCAGCCCGCCGCAGGCACTCTCAAGAATGGACACTCCCATTTCCATGGCAGCGTAGCAGTTGGCCAGCGCCATTCCGCACGTGTTGTGAAAATGCGCGGTTAATACGGAGGCAGGGACACCCTCGTCTTCACAGGCTTGGATGATTGCTTTAATCGACCGCGGAGTACCGACCCCAATGCTGTCTCCAAGGGCGATTTCGTAACAGCCCATAGCCTGGAATCTTTTGACCAGCCGGCCGACCTCTTGAGGATCGACATCACCTTCATACGGACAGCCGGCAACGCAGGAGACCGCGCCGCGCACCTTGACGTTGTGTTCTTTTGCCGCGGCAACAACCGGCTCAAAACGTCCGAAGCTTTCTTCAATCGTACAATTGATATTGGCATTACTGAACTGCTCAGTGGCCGCGCCAAAGATCGTGATGACATTGACACCCGCCCTGAGCGCATCGTGAAAGCCCCGCATATTCGGCACAAGCGCGCTGTATTCCACGCCAGGTTTTGGTTCGATCTGCCGGGCAACCTGATCCGAGCCCTGCATGGCCGGAATAACCTTGGGGCTCACGAATTCACCCACTTCAATGGCGGGAAACCCCGCCGCGGAGAGCCGGTTGACCAGCTCAATCCGAAAGTCTACCGGGATCAAATGCTTAAAACCTTCTAAACCAT
This sequence comes from Binatia bacterium, assembly GCA_963664395.2. Classification (GTDB taxonomy): domain Bacteria; phylum Desulfobacterota; class Binatia; order Bin18; family Bin18; genus Bin18. The sequence continues at coordinate 4,630,567 of OY761159.2, forward strand.
CTCTGGCGGTCAGATCGACGATTTTCACTTTGCTTGGGAGTGTCATGGGTTTGCCTCCATCTTTTTTCTCACTTGTCTTTTTCACTTGCCCCTGACCTAACACTATGCGGCGCAAAACGGCAAGTAAGGTACAGGTGACAGGCTCCTGGACAGGGTAACGTGTTCCGCCCTCGCCCTGCTCGGGGCTTTTACCGTGCTGCTGGCCGCCACCATCAGCTTCGCCCTCTGGGACCGCCGCAGTATGCTTCGGCCCATTGAGGGTCGGGTGAAAAGTCTGGAAGAAGAGTTAGCCACCAATCGGCCCCATGTGCGGGCCCTGCTGGAATCCTTACGCAATCTCAGTCAGCGCGACCCCGAAGTCGCGGCCGTGCTGAAAAACTTTAATCTCTGAGTGACGAATCACTGTTCGTTACTCAACATGTTTCCAGGCGTGGTAGGAACTGCGTACCAGCGGGCCGGATTCGACATGGCGAAAGCCCAGATGCAGGGCCTCTTCGCGTAAGGCTTTGAACTCGTCCGGATGGACGTAGCGTTCGACCGGGAGCTGTTCCTTCGACGGTTGGAGATATTGCCCGAGCGTCAGGATATCGCACTCAATCGCTCGCAGGTCACCAAAGACGGTCAGGAGTTCTTCATAGGTCTCGCCAAGACCGAGCATGATGCCGGTCTTGGTTTTCAGATTCGAGCGGACGGCTTTGGCTTTCTCCAGAACACGTAAGGAGCGCTCGTACTTCGCCCCCGGGCGCACCCGTTTGTACAGACGCGGCACACTCTCGGTGTTGTGATTGAAAATAGTGATCGGCGATTCGGCAACAGTGACAACCGCACTTTCATTGCCCTGAAAATCGGGGGTCAGGACTTCAATCGCACAGTCGGGATTCAGGTCTTTGATCGCGTTCACGGTCTCGGCAAAATGTTTTGCTCCACCGTCCGGCAGGTCGTCTCTGTTTACAGACGTGACGACAATATGCGAGAGGTTCATCTTGCGGGCCGCCTCAGCCACGCGGCGGGGCTCTCCGGGGTCGAGAGCCACCATGCGACCGTGACTGACCGCACAGAACCGGCAGTTACGGGTACACACGTCACCCATGAGCATGAACGTGGCGGTGCCATGTCCCCAGCATTCAGCAATATTGGGACACTGGGCTTCCTGGCACACCGTGTTGAGCTTGAACGTCGAAACAATGGCCCTTGTCTGCGTATAGCCTGGGCCACTCGGCATGCGGACTTTAATCCAGTCCGGATGCCGACGCTTTACCGGGCGGCTGCCGTGTGTTCCATTGGATGAGGCTTGAGAGCTGGCGTCTGCAGGCTGGTGTTCCATACAATCTCCTGATGACCAAATGTTCGAGCAAGGCTTCGTACAACAGTCGCTTTCACTGTATTGAGCGAGATTTCTTCCTGCAACAATTGCTGCATGGATGTCATGCGCACGCCCGGCAGTCCGCACGGGATAATAGCCGAGAAATACGACAGGTCAGGATTGACGTTCAAGGCAAAGCCATGAAACGTCACCCAGCGGCGGACGCCAATTCCGATCGAAGCGATTTTTTCGGTTCCCACCCATACGCCAGTGAGGCCGTCTCTCCGCGTGGCCACAATGTCCCATTCGGCCAGCGTTGTTATTAAGACGTCTTCAAGCCGGCGCAGATAGCGGTGGACATCTTTGCCGTGTTGTTTCAGGTCCAGAATAGGATAGCCAACCAATTGGCCAGGTCCATGGAAGGTGACCTCCCCGCCGCGACCGACTCGATGGACCGGCACCTGACCAGGGTCGAGCAGATATTTTTCGTCTCCCCCACGGCCTAACGTAAACACCGGAGGATGTTCGAGAAGGAGCAGGCTGTCCGGTATCTCATCAGCGTAGCGTCGCGCGACCAGGGTCTGCTGCACTGTCAACGCGCGAGCATAGTCCATCAAACCAAGGTCAGCATGTAAAAGTTTCATGACACCAGTTCTCAGGCCGGCTAGAAATTAATGCCCCGCCCTTCGGCATCTAATGCGGCTTCCATAATCGCTTCAGACAGTGTCGGATGGGCATGGACGGTTTCGCTCAACTCGGCGGTGGTTGCTTCCAGCGTTCGAGCCAGACAGACCTCGGCAATGAGGTCTGTCGCACCGCGCCCGACGATGTGACAGCCCAGGATCTCACCATATTCTTTCTCAACCACCAGCTTGACCATCCCTTCGTCATGTCCGGAAGCGAGCGCCTTGCCCAGCGCGCGGAACGGGAAGCGCCCGACTTTGACTTCATAGCCCTGCGCCTGGGCCTGCTCTTCGCTCAGCCCAAAGACCGCCACTTGCGGCTGACAATAAATACAGGCCGGGATGCGGGACGCATCCCGCCCTTTCTCCCGTTCGCCGGTCATGTATTCAACCGAGGCAATACCTTCTTCTGAGGCGGCATGAGCCAAGAGCGGTGGCCCATTTACATCCCCGATCGCATAGATTGCGGTATTGGCGGTTTGCATTTGCGCGTTGACCTGCACATAACCGCGCTCAATCTCTACGCCGGCCTCTTCAAGACCAAGGTCAGCGCTAATAGGAGCCCGACCGACAGCCACCAGGACTTTATTGGCCGTGCGTTCCTTGAAGGTACCGGCGCTATCCAGGTTGACCTCGACCCGGCCCGGATATTTTTCCAGACTGTGAAACATCGTCTGTGTCAGGATCTCGATTCCCTTTCTCTTAAATGAGCGTTCCAGCTCCTGCACGATTTCACTATCGACCCCAGGCAGGAGTTGCTTTTCCATTTCAACAATCGTCACCCGGCAGCCAAACGTGCTGTAGATATAGGCGAACTCCACACCAATCGCACCGCCGCCGATTATGACAATGGATTCGGGGATGGCTTGCTCCGTTAATGCCTCATAACTGGTTAAGACCTGCTTGCCATCGACTTCAAGTCCGGGCAGCGTCCGCTCGCGCGAACCGGTGGCAATCACAATACGCTCGGCTTCAACCTGCTGCGCCTCCTGACCACTGGCTTCAATCACCACGCGATTTTTAGCCTCAAGCCTGCCCGCCCCCTTGAAGAGGGGCACCTTGTTCTTTTTGAGCAGGTATTCCACCCCTTTGGCCAATCGGCCGGCAACCTGGCGCGAACGCTTGATGACCTGGGGATAATCAAAAGACAGCCCACTCACCTTAATGCCATAGCGCTCGCCCTGTTTGAGGTCTTCATACATCTCGGCTGAGGTCAGAATGGCTTTAGACGGAATACAGCCCCAGTTCAGGCACACCCCACCAGGCTGATCTTTCTCCACTACTGCGACGCTCAGGCCAAGCTGGGCGGCCCGAATGGCGGCCACATAACCTCCCGGGCCTGCTCCAATCACCACCAAGTCGTATCGTTCCATAGCTGTCCTTTACACCATTAAGCCGACCGGGTTTTCGAGTAAATTCTTCAGTTCTTCGAGAAATTGGGCAGCGGTCGCCCCATCCAATACCCGATGATCGCACGACAGCGTTGCCATCATCGTCCGAGAGATGACCATCTGCCCGTCTCTGACCGCCGGGCGCTCTTTAATAGCACTGGTCGCCAGAATCGCCGCCTGGGGAGGATTAATCACCGCCGTAAAGTGTTCCACAGGATACATGCCCAAGTTGGAAATGGTAAAGGTACCTCCAGATAAATCTTTCGTCGTCGGCTTGCCTGCCCGCGCCCGTTCCACCAGCCCATTTGCCTGGGCGGCGATGTCAAGCAGCGACATCGCCTGACAGCCGTGCAGCACTGGTACAATCAACCCATCATCAAGGGCAACCGCAATACCGATATTGATCTCAGCCTTGAGTTCTCGCCCGTTACCGCTAAAAGACGCATTCAGCCGTGGATGTCGCCCCAACGCAACCGCGACTGCCTTGACCAATAAATGGGTATAGGTCACCTCGGCGGCAATCCGGTCACTCAGTTTCAGCGAAGTCCGCAGCCGAACGGCCTCAGACATATCAATCTCAGTGGTGACATAAAAATGCGGCGCCTCACGCATGCTGGCAGCCATGCGTTTGGCAATAGTCGCCCGCATCCGAGAGAACGGCTCCACCGTTCCGGTCGGCGTGACGACTGCCGGCTGAGGCTCCGATTGAGCCGCTACCGTCACAGCCAAAGCCTCGGCGCCTTCAAGGTCTTGCTTAATAATCCGGCCGCCCGGTCCACTTCCCCGGACACTGGCGAGTTCAATGCTACGCTCTGCCGCGATTTTCTTGACAATGGGCGAAGCTAAAATCCGTTCGCCCTTTTTTCGAGCGGGCGGCTTCTTTTTCGGGGTGGCTTCACGGATTTTCCGTACTTTCTTCGCTGCCGGCGGGTCCGCTTTTTGGTCAGACCTTTTCTCTGAAGGTGGAGTTGATGCAGTTGCTGTTCGTGGCGGTGGAGCAACCCCGACTTCAACCTCTTCTCCTAACAGGGCCAGCACGGTTCCAACCGGGACAGACTCGCCCTCTTGAACGCGAATCTCAGTGAGAAAGCCTTCGTCCAAGGCTTCCATTTCCATGTCAGCCTTATCGGTTTCCACCTCAGCGATAATATCGCCGACCTCAACCTGCTCCCCGACTTTTTTGAGCCACTTGAGGATTTTCCCTTCCTCCATGGTGTCGCTCATGCGGGGCATGATAACTTCAGTCGCCATACTACCCTCCTGGTCTTTCCTTCAGTATAGCAGAGGGAACGGTTGGAAGTGAGCCAGAACGCCGGAACAAACGCCGAGAACAAACGTCGAGAACAAACGAAATGAGCGTCGATGAGCCGGGCACGGTCCGTACTCGCGCAGGGCCTCACGATGGGCGGCGGTGCCGTAGCCCATATGGCGGGCAAAGCCGTACTGTGGATACTGCCGGTCCAGTGCAAGCATGAGCCGGTCGCGATACGTTTTCGCAATAATCGATGCCGCCGCAATGGAGTAAATATCCCGATCTCCCTTCTTAAAAGTGGACTGCGGCGTTGGATAGTCTTTCAGCACACGTCCATCTATCAGTACATGCTCGGGTCGAACCGGCAGTTGGTCCAAGGCCAGCCGCATGGCTTTTAAGCCGGCTTGGTAGATATTGATCCGATCAATCTCCCCGACCTCAACCACCCCAATGCCAATGCCCGTTGCGATCTGACGGATCTCCGGCTCAAGACGTTCCCGGGCTTTCTGCGTCAGGGTCTTGGAGTCGCGCACGCCGGCTGGGAAAGGCTCGGGAAGGCTCTGGCCTGCAAGGCTCTCGCCTGCAAGGCTCTCGCCTGCAAGGCTTGGCGGAAAAACTGCTGCTGCTGCAACCACCGGCCCGGCCAGGGGTCCCATGCCGACCTCGTCTACGCCGGCAACATGACTGAGCCCCGCTCGCCACAGCTTTTGTTCAACAACAAGTGTCGGATAGATCAGGCGGGAAGCCACGGGGGTTTCTTGCGCTAGACCGACGTTTCAGGCTCGTTTTGCTTACGCGCAGATACGGCAAACATAGGATCAGAGCCGCCCGGATGAGGACTCCAGTCTTCAAAGACGGCTGTATCGTATCCGCCCACCTGCCGGAAATACGCTTCGATTAGCTCGGCCCGGCCCGTATCTCTCAGCGTTTGCCACAGGCGAATGGCTTTGGTTGGGAACATCCGGTTGGAGTACAGCACAAGAAAGGGACAGCCGGGCTTCAGCACGCGATTCACTTCAGTGAAAATTTCGACCGGGCGGGTCATATATTGAATCGAGACTGCCACCACCACACCGTCAAAATAGGCGTCAGAAAATGGGAGCTGCGGGTCTACGTTGAGGTTGTGGACGACATATTCATCCAGGTCCGGGTTATCCGCCATCTCCTCGGCGTTGAGCCCGAGTCCGATACATTTTTGCTTCACAAATCCTTCGGGCAGATGCGAACGCCAACTGCTCATGAGATCCAAAAAGACACCGTTCGGAGTAAACGTCTGGGCGATACACCGCCCGGCTGCAGCAATCGCTCCGGCGTCAATATGCACGAGTTTGCGCGGAACAGTATAAAAGAGCGCATCATCGTTTTCGTCGAGCCGCTCGAACATGTCCGGGGTCAAACGCTGGTCCATGGCGTGTCGGCAGGGCAGAGCCTTACTGAAAAAACGCGGCTAGATGCGTCACAGTTTCTTCCGGTTTTTCAAACGGCGGCGCGTGGCCACAGTCGGGAATCATGGCCAATTGCGAACCTTCAATCCCCTCATGATAGGCACGCCCGTGGGCGAGCGGTATCAGCCGGTCAGATTCGCCCCAGATAATCAGGGTTGGAACGGTCACCCGATACAATCGGCTACGCAGCTTTGGGTTGCATAAATGTGGATTCCAGCCCACCCGCGCCGTTGCTTCGCGCGCGCGCATGACGTTTTCAAGGACTTCTTGGCTTGGTTTGTCAGGGATAAAACTCCGGGCGAGTTCCGACTCCGGATCATGGAAGACTAAGCGGCGTGTTTCCTGTGTATTTGCCGCAAAAATATCCTCCATTGGGGAGCCGGGTACGCGCAGCCCGGCCGGATTAATCAAGGCGAGCTTTTTCAGGCGATTGCTATAGCGAGTCGCTAATTCGGCGGCTAACCAACCCCCGAGAGAGAGACCGACCACATAGGGCTGATCGAGCCCTATGTGGTCCATCAAATCCGTATAGTGAAAGACCAAGTCTTCTATGGTGTCTATTTGATCCAGCCCTTCAGATTGGCTAAAGCCTGGATGTCCTGGCACATACACGCTGTAATGCTGCGCAAGCTGCTCGAAAAAAGGCAGCCAGACCACCTCTCCCCCAGCACTATGGAGATACAGAAGTGGGTCTCCGGACCCCCCACTGAGCATTTGGGTCTTCTTGCCACGAATATCAAGAAACTCTTCCCGGAAGGCCATAATCTCTCCCTTTTTCGGTCACAGTCCTGTCAGTCAATGCGCTCCCCGTGTACCACATCCCCGGCAGCTTGCCTAGCGATTTTGAGCGGGACGGATGACTGCCAATGCCTGAGGAATCGCCCGCAGCGTGACCGGCAGAGAGCCCAGGCGCTCGCCGTCGGCGTAAACATCGCCCGGGATTTCCGAACGGATATTTATTTCTCTCCCGCGCAGACTCTCAATGCCGGTCAGGTAGACGTGGCTGCCGTTAAAAACGCGCGGAAAGGCCCGCAGCAATAGTTCCCACTTGCCCATCCCGTGCGCCATACAGGCGTCCAGGATACCATCGTCAACTCGGGCGGCGGGCACGAGTTGCATGCCCCGCCCCGAACTTCCCAGGTTGCCGACAGCAATGAGCCAGCTATAGCAGCGCTGCTCATGACCATCGCAGGTAATAGTGAACGTCTGCGGAGAGGAAAGAAAGACTGAGAGAACTGTCAACAACGAATAGACGGCGTTGAAGCGCAAGCGGCCCAACAGGTTTGCCCGGCGGTTAATCTCCGCCGCGAGGCCGACCAGGGCAATAGACAAGAAATAGCGCTCATCCGCCTGCCCAACGTCAATACGGGGGGCGGGCTGGGCAGCGTACGCGCCATATTGAGCGATCAGCTCACACGCCTCGGTCAGGCGCAGCGGGATACCCAAGCCGCGCGCAATGTCGTTTCCGCGTCCGGCCGGAATGATGCCCAAAGTCGTATGAGTCCCGACCAGGCTATTTGCTACCGCATGTAGTAAGCCGTCGCCGCCCACTCCGACCACCAGAGCGCAGCCATCTACGACTGCCTGATGGGCCAATACGCCGGGATCAGTGGGCGAGCTGCTGTACAGCACTTCGTGTTGTAATCCAAGACGCTGAAGCTCCAGGCTGGCCTGGTGGGCAATCGCAGCTCCCTGTCCTCCACCCGCAGTTGGATTGACAATAAGGCGTGGGGCGGACATCCGGTTTCTCGCCTTTACTCGCTCGACCGGAGCCCGCCGCGCTCAAGGTGCGCCTGCACAAAATTTCGACTCCCGTCCGCGGCCATACTGGCTGAGGCAGAGAGTTCGAGGCACAGAGCCGTGGCCGCGATGATTTGTGCAAACCGATATACCTTGCCCTCTCCCAAACAGTCCAGCAGTTGCAGATATGAGCGCGCATGGGGCAGACTCGTCCCCCCACCGAGCGTGCCAACTTCCAGCCCGGCAAACCGAATAGAGAGGTGCAGTCCGGCACTGCCAGGACTGGCCGTCACCTGGGCCATACTGCTTGTTCCAACCATGCCCAGGTCCTGACCTGTCGCAGCAAAAATAGCCGCTATGGCTGAGGCTGGAGTAAACGCAAAAGATTGCATTCCACTCGCGTGTGCGCCGTGCAGTCCGGCATGTTCCAAGGCGAGGATGTCAGCCGCCTCAATGCGTAAAACGCGCCGGAGGACGGCATTCGGCAGCGTCGTCTCGGCATGAACAACCTTGCCATGCCCAGGAAACTGGAAAAATGCATGACTCGGTTTTTTATCGCCCCCCATATTGGCTTCGAGAAATATACGCAGCGGCGTCATACCCGACTCTGCTGAGAAACGCTCGCTGATATAGGCATGATTCAACGCATAGGCGTTGCGCGTTATCATATTGGGCCCACAGGCATCGCCCGTTGTAAAACGGTATAATACGTGACACATGGGTCCGACCACATGGGTCTGCACCTCATGCAGCACCGCATGCCGACTGAGCAAAAGGCCTGTATCTGAGGGCAAGGAACGGGCCGGACCTTTGAGCCAGGCAGCCATGTCAGCGGCATGAGCTGCTACCCACTGAGACAGGGCGAGGGCCTCTTGCGTAGAAGAAAACACAAAGCACGAGTCTCGTGTCATCCGGTCGGCCAGCACGTGAGTGCGGACTCCACCCGCAAGCGCCACGGCAGTCACTCCGCGTTGAAGTGAGGCTGAGAGTCCGCCTTCGGTATGGGCCAGAGGAACGAAGACCTGCTCTTCTTGTCGGCCACGCTCGTGCAGGTGTCCCTGTGGGTCAAGTTCGTATTGTCCCCAGTTCAACGCCAGCGGTCCAACGACACCGACAGGCAATGTCATCCGGCCAGTCAAACACTCTTGGAAAGGGGCCAGCGCATCGAGTGGGCCGTCTAACACGTGCTGGTATTCATCCCCCCAGTGCGCCAGTGTCCGCAGGCGTTCTTGGCGTTCTGCAATCCCTTGGGGAGTATTCCCCCGCGGCCAACGTGGGAAACGAGAAGCGGAGGCGCTTGTATCGGGCTGGCGCGGCCCATTCATTCTTCTGCCGGCCCTTCTGCCAACTCTTCTGTTTTATGGAGGTGGAGACGCCGGGCCTTGTTCTCAATGTCTCGCTTCACCTTGCCAAACAAAGTCTGCCCATCAATGCCGATCAGGAGCGCCTCGGATTTAAGCGCCGTATACATCGCCTCCATAAGCCGTAACAATTCGTCCCGCATCTTGAGAAAGACAGGGCCGAACTGGGGTTCACGTTCCAACGCCGCTCGTAAGTAGAGTTCAGCAAACGCGAGATGGCGGGCCTCATCTTGCACGATACGGCTCGCAATAGAGGCAAAGAGAGAATCGGGGTGGGCTTTTACCAAAATGCTGTAGAAATGGCGGGCAAGAATATCGCTGAGGAGTATCCCCCACAGCCATTCAACCCGATCTCGCGATTTGAACAATCGCGCCTGATAGCGGAACATATCTTTGAGCTGACGGACTTCAAGCGGGCGCTGATTCAGAGTGTTATAGAATCGAGTCAATATATCGAAATGCCGGGCTTCGTCCAAAAGAAAGGTCGAGAGATAGAGTTGGGCTTCTGTCTCATGGGCGGCAAAACACTGCGGGATGGTCGAGCTGGCACCGATCATAGCCGTTTGCTCCCCCAGATAGATGGGGGTCAGCACCATAGCTAAAGCGCGCTGTTCGTGACGGTCGAGGGACAACGGCTGCGTCCAGTCAATTTCAGCCGCTGACCACTGGCCCTCAACGCCCTTCCGAAACAGGTCCATGAGCTTGGCGTTCTCGATGCGGGGAAAAACCCGAATCACCATCCCCAACCCCTCTCCATTGCCTGACGTGAGGCAGCACCATAGCAACCCCTCCCCTAGTACTCAAGTAAACGCCTGAGCAGGAAGTTTGGTATTCGATATCGCCGCGTGCGTCCGACAGGTATCGGAACGGCAGATATAAACGATTTCTCAATGTGGTTTTGGCAATACAGCCCTACAGCGGCTTCGCTACACACTCGGCAAACACCGCCTCAGCTGCGGCTTCTCCACTCCGCACGCAGTCGGCAAGACCAACGCCGCGATAGGCGTTGCCGGCAAGCGCCAGACCTGGATGCTCGGCCACCCGTTTTTCAATCTCACCAACGAGCTGAAGATGGCCGACGCGATACTGCGGCATGGAGCGCGGATAGCGGGCAATGCGGGTCAGGAGGGGTTCGGCTTCAATCCCAAGCAACTGTTGCAGTTCACTGCGTACCAGAGCGCGGATTTCAGCATCATCGCGCTCAAACAGCTCCGCCTGAAGTGCGCCACCAACAAACGTTCGTAACAGGGCATGATCGCTCGGAGATCGTCCGGAATATTTCACGCTCGAAAAAGTCCCGGCAATAATCGAACGCCGCTCCACTCGTGGCACCACAAAACCAAAACCGTTCAGCGGATGGGGAATCTGGTCCCGACGATAGGCCATATTCACCGTTGCTGCGGAGCTGTAGGTGATGCAGGAGAGTTGCTGACTCAAGGACCGATCAAGCGCGCACACAAGATGCGCCGCAGCAAAGGCTGGCGTCGCCAGCACGAGGCCATCGGCCTGGAGGGTTGAGCCGTCGTCACATTCTACGTTCCAGCGTGAGCCGTTCGCGTTTTCAGGCTGATAGCGGACACTCGTCGCAGGACAACTCTGGCGAATGGTTCCTGATGAGAGCCGTTCGGTTAGGACAGAAACGAGGCGCTGCATTCCGGTTTGCAGGGTCACAAACAAACTCCAGCGCGCCCCACTCGTTCCCTTGGCCGTCTGAGGATTACGGCGAGCTGCCCGCCAGAGCGCATAAATCACGCTCCGATAGTCACGCTCCATTTGAAGAAAACGAGGCATGGTCGCAGCAAGGCTGAGTTGGTCGGGGTCAGCCGTATATATGCCGCCGATTAGGGGTTGAGCAATGCGTTCGAGCGCTTCTCGGCCAAGGCGACGGCGTACAAACGAGCCAAGGCTCTCATCCGCTTGTTCCGACGCCCGGGGCAGGAGCAGGTCGAGCGCCATGCGAAATTTCCCCGACCAGGAAAAAATACGGGATTGGATCAAAGGACCAAGCTGGGTGGGCGCTAATAGCATGAACCCCTGCGGCAGTGGCTCAAGCCTCCCCTTGTGCACCACAAATGTGGCCCGATGCGCGTTGTTAGTGCCCATCAGTTCGGGCTCAAGACCAAGACGGCGACACAGGGCCAAGGCCCAAGGTTTTTCCGAAATAAATGAGTCCGGGCCGAGTTCAAGCAGAAAATCGTCTCGCTGCTCTGTTGCAATGACTCCGCCTAGCCGATCGCTGGATTCAAGCACTGTAAATCGAAGCGGCTGATCACGCTCCCGGCTTAATTCTTCGAGTTTGTACGCAGCGGCCAGACCGGTAATACCACCACCAACGATCACAATATGGAGAACCGGACTGCTGTCCGATGGAGAAAGAGACATGCGCGGAAGTTTCTACAGCCTATTGATTCAGGGTTGATTGGACCACCTCAGCTATCATCTGAATAAAAATTGGATGATCGTTGACGGTCCGGGCACGGATCATATTGAGTCCGTTCCGTTCGGCAATCTCCTTCGCTTCCGTATCCAGATCATATAGAACTTCGATATGGTCACACACGAATCCAATAGGCACGACGACCACATCTTGAGTTCCCTGCGCAGCCAGGCTCTTGAGCACATCGCCGATATCCGGCTCCAGCCACGGCGCTTGGGGTGGGCCGCTCCGACTTTGATAGGCAACACACCAGTTTTCGAGTCCAATGCGCTCGGCGACTAAGCGTGCGCCTTCTTCGACTTGTCGGACGTAGGCGGCGGAGGCTTGGGTACTGGGCATGGCCGTCGGTATACTGTGCGCGGTAAATACCAAAGGCGTTGCAGCACGGCGGTCTGCCGGGATATGCGAAAACGCCTGCTTTGTCAGATCGGCAACCGCGTGAATGAATAAGGGGTGATTATGCCAGCCAGGGGTGAAGGTAACGTGGGGAGCAAGAGACCCTACAGTTTCTCTCGCCTCTTCCACATTCGTCTTATACCGCTCCCAGCCGGCCTCGCTTTGCTGAGCGGAAAGAATGAAGCCAACGGCATTTTTCACTCCATCCTTCCCCATCTGTTCCAGAGTCTCGCCTATATAGGGATGCCAGTTTCGCATGCCAACATACACCGGCAGTTGGGGACCTTCTTGCGCCAAGAGGCGTCGGAGTGCCTGCGCTTGTCGAAAGGTGATCTCGTTCAAAGGCGAGCGTCCGTCAAAAAGCTCGTAGTGTCGGACGACTTCTTGCAGTCGGGCTGGCGGCACCGGACGACCGCGCAGGACATTTGCCAAAAAGGGCCGCACGTCATCCATTTTCTCCGGCCCGCCAAAGGCGATCAGCAAAACTGCATCGTATTGCATATGAAGTAAAGCGTAAAATCTGACCCGTTCACGTTTCACGGCTAGAGAGCTCGTGCACCATGTCGACCAGCGCAATCACATTATCAACTGGAGTTTGCGGCAAAATTCCGTGACCCAGGTTGAAGATGTGCCCTGCCCTGCCCTTGGCCTCGTCCAGGATACGTTGCACTTGCTTGCGTAGTTCATCCAGTGGAGCAAAAAGAGCCAATGGATCAAGATTCCCCTGCACTGCCCGATCTGCACCGATCCGCCGCCACGCGGCCTCAAGATCAACCCGCCAGTCTACACCAATCACATCCCCGCCCGCTTCGGCCAGAAGCTCCAGCAGGCCGGCTGTTCCCGTACCAAAATGGATGAGAGGGATGCCCGGCGTAATCCCTTGGACGAGCGTCTGCATATGGGGCAACAAATAGGTTCGATAGTCCTGGGGGGCCAGACAGCCTACCCATGAGTCAAAGAGCTGAATGGCCTGCGCACCTGCGGTAATCTGGCCATTCACATAGGCGGTGATCACACGAACCAGATGCTCCATGAGCGCGTTCCAGGCAGCCGGCTCCTGGTACATGAGGCGCTTGGTTTCCAGATACTGACGTGACGCTCCGCCCTCAATCAAATACGACGCGAGGGTGAAAGGCGCGCCTGAGAAACCGATCAAGGGGATGTGACTCGGTAAGCCACGGCGAATCTGCCGGACTGCCTCAAACACAAAAGGGACCGACTCTCCCGGCGGAACCTCTCTAAGAGAGTCAATATCTTTTCCTGAACGAACAGGACGGTGGATGACCGGCCCATCACCTTGGGCAAACTCCAGCCCAACGCCCATTGGCTCAATAACGAGGAGGATATCGGAAAAAAGAATGGCCGCATCCACGCCGAGGCGTTCAACCGCTTCGATCGTCACTTGCGCGGCTAAATCGGGGGTCTTGCACAATGCGAGAAACGGGACGCGTTCGCGTAACGCCCGATATTCGGCCATATACCGCCCAGCCTGTCGCATGAGCCATACGGGGGTATGCGGGGTCGGCTCCCCCCGGCAGGCACGTAGAAAAACCGGCGTCTCCATGACTGGCTAAACTACCACATGGTCGAAGGACAGCAGAAGCCCCGCTCCTCTTGCTGTCCGCTCCATGCTTCGGATACAAAACAAGAGAAAAAGGAGTGGAGCTATGACGGACACAGGCACCCATCATGTGGCAACGGTGAATGGATTTCGGATGCACTACATTATTGCCGGCTCAGGCTACCCCTTAGTTTTTGTCCACGGCTGGCCGCAGAGCTGTTATGAGTGGCACAAGATTATTGGTCCTCTGTCGGAGCAGTTCACGGTCATCACACCCGACTTGCGTGGCTTGGGAGATTCCGAGCGCCCCCTGAGCGGGTATGACAAACGCACCCTGGCTTCAGACGTGTATGAACTCGTCACCTCACTCGGCTTTGAGAAAATCGGACTGACCGGCCATGACTGGGGCGGCGCGGTCTCGTATTATTTTGCCTACGATCACCCGGAAATGGTCGAGCGGCTGATGATACTGGATATGATTCCCGGCCTGGGCCGCACAGGCGAAAAGATGGATATCGCAGTTGCCCAGCGACTCTGGCACGTCTTCTTTCACGCCGGTATGCCCGACTTGGCCGAAAAGCTGGTGAGTAATAATGTCGAAACCTATTTGCGTCATTTCTATAATTCAACCGTCTACAACTATAGCCCGCAGGTGTTCACAGACGAGGATGTCGCCGAATACGTCCGGGTCTATTCCGCGCCAGGAGCGCTGCGCGCCGGGTTCCAGTATTACCGCACGGGCATTAACGAAGACTTGGAGAGCCTGAGCGCGTGTACTGAAAAACTCAAAATGCCGGTCCGAGCCTGGGGCGGCCAGACCTTTCTGGGTGACCTCGTCCCCATTTGGCAAGGAGTGGCAGAAAACGTGACAGGCGGCCAGGTAGAAGAGTGCGGCCACTTTATTGCGGAAGAAAAGCCGGATTTTGTCATTGCCCAAGCCCAGGAGTTTTTTGGTCCTTTACAAGAATGAATGCAGGGTGAGCGGGATTTCCCGTCGGTCGTTGGAACCGTTTGAAGATGGTTCGACTTCGCCTATAATCCGGTTGGTGGAGGTGGATGTATGAAAGAAGCGGCGGTGGCGGAAAAAATTCTTACCACAGACCTCGGGGTTGAAGCGGAAGCCCGCTATCTCAATTACGCGCTCAGTGTTATTACCTCACGGGCCCTGCCCGATATTCGTGACGGTCTCAAGCCGGTACAGCGGCGGCTGCTGTACGCCATGCACCAGAACCTGCATCTTGGTGGCGATGCCCGGCCCCGTAAATCGGCAGCTGTTGTGGGTGAAGTCCTGGGCAAATACCATCCGCATGGAGACCAGGCCGCCTACGATGCCATGGTTCGCTTGGCGCAGCCGTTCTCGCTCCGCTATCCGCTGGTTCAGGGGGAAGGAAATTTCGGCTCGCTCGATGGCGATAGTGCGGCGGCCATGCGCTACACCGAGGCCAAGCTCGCGCCCTTATCCGAAGAGCTGTTCCGTGACCTGCGCGGCGCGACCATTCCGTACCGTCCCAACTATGACGCCACTCTGAATGAGCCGGTCGTCCTCCCGTCCGGTATTCCCCAACTCCTGCTCAACGGAGCGAGCGGCATTGCCGTTGGTATGGCTACCAGTATTCCGCCGCATAACTTTACAGAAGTAATCAAGGCCCTGCTGGCAATGATTGATGACCCGACACTGACCAGCGCTGGATTGCTCAAACATATCAAAGGCCCGGACTTTCCAACCGGCGGTGAGATACTTACCAGTAAGCACGAGCTGCGAGATATCTACGAAAAGGGCCAAGGGACGATCAAACTGCGCGGAGAATGGAAGGTTGAGGACCTGCCCCGCGGGAAGCGTCAGGTCATCGTGACCTCCCTGCCGTATACCGTCAACAAGGCCCAATTGGTGGAAAAGATCGCCGAATTCGTCAGCAGCCGAAAAATCCCGCAAGTCGTCGATGTCCGGGACGAATCGACAGACGATATTCGTATTGTCCTTGAGCTCAAAGGCAACACCTCAGATGAGCTCGCCATGGCGTATTTGTGTCGCCATACGACGCTGCAAACGTCCTTTTCCGTCAACCTGACCTGTCTGATTCCGACCGACAACCCGGAAGTCGGGCAACCCCGGCGCGCCACGTTGTCCGACCTGTGCCGACATTTCCTGGACTTCCGTTTTGAGGTGGTCACCAAACGCTTTGAACATGAGTTGAGCGAGTTGGAAGCCCGCCTGCATATCCTTGCCGGGCTGGCCCTGATTGCCGACCGGCTCGACACCGTCATCCGCCTCATCCGGAACGCGACCTCGCGCAAAGACGCGCGTGAAAAACTTCGGCAGAGTTTTCAATTGGACGAGACGCAGGCCGACGCCATCCTCGATATTCGCCTCTACCAGCTCGCCCGCTTGGAAGTCGAAAAAATTCAGACCGAACGCCAGGAGAAAGAAACCCGCGCCCAGGAGTTGCGCCGGTTGTTGAGCAGTGAAAGCCAGCGCTGGACGATCATACGGGACGAACTGGAAGCGCTGGGCAAGCAGTATGGCGACCGACGCCGGACGGCCCTGCGCGCGGGCGAACAGCTCAATTACGACCCCGACGCCTATATCGTCCATGAGGAAGCTACGGTCGTCCTCAGCCGCGACGGCTGGATTAAGCGGGTCAGAGAACTCAAGGACCCAACCAGTACCCGGCTGCGTGAAGGTGACGACATCAAGGCCGTTCTTCAGGGCACAACCCGTGATCGCCTGGCCGTTTTCACCAACCGGGGTATGCTCTACGTCATACGCATTAACACCGTGACGGCGACCACCGGCTATGGAGAACCCATCCAGACCCTGTTCAATTTTCAGGATGGCGAACAGATTGTGACAGTCCGCCTTATCCGCGACCGCCCGTCGGGAAGCCCGGCCCAAGAGAACGGGACGGGCGCGGCCAAGCCGGGCCAGACCGACCTATTTGCGCCCCCGGCTTCCCCCCAGGTGGCTGGCGAGCGGGAACCGGCCCTGCTCCTGGCGACGGCCAAGGGCCTGGGGTTTCGTTTTGAGCCCAGTGTCGAAGAAACCACCCGTAACGGGAGAAAAATTGCCCGTTTGGCCGCAGACGACGCCGTTATTACCGTCCAACCGGTGCGCGGCGGCCGGACGGTGTGTGCCACCGCGTCCGGGTATATCTTGGCCTTTCCAACCCAAGATATTGCCGAATTATCCGGAGCCGGACGCGGAGTTATTCTCATGCGCCTGGAGCAAGACGACCGTTTGGTTGGGGCGGTCACAAACGAACCCGGCGCGGGTGTGACCGTTATCAATACAGACGGGAAAGAGCGGAAAATCCCACTGCGGGAGATTCCGTTAGGCAAACGGGCCGGAAAGGGCCGGCGAGTAGTCAAACGATCGGTGCTGGTGGGGATGCAGCAAAACGGCGCCCGGCGCGGCGCAAATGGTGGAGTGGAGGAGGCTGAGGCGTAATATGGCAGTGCAAAAGCAAGCCTACACGGCAAAAGATATTACCGTTCTTGAGGGTCTCGACCCGGTTCGCAAACGACCCGGCATGTATATCGGCGGGGTTGATAGTACGGGGCTGCATCACCTCGTCTGGGAACTCCTGGATAATGCGGTGGATGAAGCCATGAACGGCCATGCCAGTCGTATTGAAGTGAGCCTGCATACAGACGGCTCAAGCGTGACCGTGGCTGACAACGGGCGCGGGATTCCAGTAGACCTGCACCCGCAGTTCAAGAAGCCCGCGCTGGAGCTTATTCTGACTACCCTGCATGCAGGCGGGAAATTTGGAGATCAGAATTACGCCCACTCTGGAGGTCTGCACGGAGTGGGGGCTTCCGTAGTCAACGCGCTGGCCGACCGCATGGTGGCCCGTATCCGCCGGGATGGGGTGGAGTGGGAACAATGCTTTAGCCGCGGCAAAGCAACAACAAAGCTCAAACAAATTGGTGAGGCGCGTGGCCATGGCAGCACACTCACCTTTCACCCCGACCCTGATATTTTTCCGTCTATTACGTTCACACCCGAGCGCATTGCCGAAAGATTGGAAGCCAAAGCCTATCTTCACAAAGGTCTGATACTGGTCTTTCGGAACGAGACAACCGGGCAAACGCAGCAGTTCCTGTATAAGGACGGCCTCAAAGCCTATCTCAATAAACTGCTCGCCGACGGTGAAAAAAAGGCCGTTATTCAGGATGTCTTCCATATCGAACGCGCCGCCTCGCCTCCCCTGGAGTGCGTGCTGACGTGGACGGAATCACCGGAAGAGCGCATCCACTCGTTTGTGAACGGCATCCCAACTCCTTTCGGCGGCACGCATGAAACCGGCTTAAAGACCGCCATTGTGAAGGCAGTTCGCAATTACATCAACGTCAACAACCTGACGCCCAAAGGGATGAACATTACCGCCGACGACACGCGCGAAGGGCTTGTTGCCATCCTCAGCCTGTATCTCAAACACCCTCAGTTTCAGGGCCAGACCAAAGAAAAACTCGGCAACCCGGAAACAACAGCGCAAATTGACAACCTGATCCGGACCTCCTTGGAAAATTTTCTGCTCAATAATCGCTCCCAGGCGGAGACGATTGCCCAGCGGGTGATACTGGCTGCGCGCGCGCGGTCTGCCTCACGCGCGGCTTTGGAAAGCGTGCGGAGTAAGGGGGCGGTCTCACATCGTCTGAACCTGCCCGGCAAGCTTGCCGACTGTTCCTCAACCAGCCCGGAGAAAAGCGAACTCTTCATCGTTGAGGGAGATTCTGCTGGTGGCTCAGCCAAGCAGGGCCGAGATCGGGGCTTTCAAGCCATTCTGCCTCTGCGCGGCAAGGTTTTGAATACGGAACAGGCCTCGCTCAATAAAATCCTGACCAATAAAGAATTAAACGATCTTGTGTCGGCCTTGGGCTGCGGCGTGGGCAAGACGTTTGATCTGTCCAAGATCCGCTATCACAAAGTCTGTCTTTTGATGGACGCTGATTCGGACGGCAACCATATTTGCACGCTCCTGCTGACTTTTTTCTACCTTTATCTGCCTGAACTGATTCAGGCCGGCTATGTCTATATTGCCAAGCCGCCGCTGTATAAAATCGAGATCGGCAAGGAAGTCTATTGGGCAGACGATGACGCAGACAAAGAACGCCTGCTGGCCCAGCAAAATGGACATGCCGGCAAGGCTCAAGTCCAGCGTTTTAAGGGCTTAGGTGAGATGAATCCGCGTACGCTCAAAGAAACAACACTCGACCCACGCACGCGCACCTTACTCCAGGTCTCTAATCACGATGACGAGCGAACGAAAAAAGCCATCCAAACGCTGATGGGCAAAGATGTCCAGCCGCGCTTCAGCTTTATCATGGAGCGTGCCCCTAAGGTTGAAGAAGTAGACGTCTAGATTTCATGTCCAAGCGTCATCCCAGCCTGGTCTCCCTCTCGCGGGAGCATCATCACGGCCTCCTTCTCGCGTTCCGCATCAAACACGGGCTACCCAAAACGCGCCGGCCACACGACAGTCCGCAAGAGCAAGCGGCCGATACGGCGCACTTTTTCAAGAGCGGTTTGGCACCCCATTTTGCTGCAGAAGCCGATATCCTCTTTCCAGCGATTCGGGCCATGCAGCCTCAAGCGTCCGCCCTACTCGACCGGCTCATTCAAGAACATGCGGCCATGCGGGAGTTCGTGCACCAGATTGACCAGCAGTCTCCTGACGGGCCACAGTTGACGGAATTACTGATGTCATTTGGCACACTCTTAGAGCGGCATATTCGATGTGAAGAACGCGATCTTTTTCCGGTGTACGAGGCGCACGTCTCTGAAGCCGAGGCGACCCGGATAGAACGAGCAATCTTCCGGGTGATCGGCGACGGTCTTGCTTGACAGTCGGAGTCACAACCGGATAGGGGAAGCAGGAGCAGGTACGAGCGAATCTCAGGAATACGAGGAGGGCAAAGTATGGAGTTCTTACACACCATGATCCGGGTCAACGATTTGGACGAGTCGCTTAAATTCTACTGCGAGGGGCTGGGCATGAAGCTGCTGCGCAAACAAGACTATCCAGGCGGTGAGTTTACTTTGGCTTTTGTTGGGTACGGTGACGAGAAGAATAATACCGTCGTCGAACTCACGCATAACTGGGGCACGTCAAGTTATGACCAAGGGAGCGCATTCGGGCATCTGGCTATCGGCGTAGATGATATTTATGGGACCTGCGACGAGCTCAAAGGGAAGGGGATCAACGTGGTGCGCGAGCCCGGCCCCATGGCGCACGGCGGCGCGGTTATCGCCTTTATTGAAGATCCGAATGGTTACAAGGTCGAACTGATCGATCTCAAAGGCACCCGCGGATAGGAAAAGTCTCTTTACCACGAATAAGGAGTTCCCAGTGCTACAAGCAGCAAAAGACTCAATTGACGTTGGTATTTTTGTCAAAGACATCAGCACCATGCTCGATTTTTACCAGGGCACGCTGGGTCTGGAAAAGACCGAGGAGGTGCCGACCGCCTTTGGCACCATCCATCGCTTCCGGCATGGGACGAGTGACATCAAGCTCATGGACCCCAAAGAAGTACCACCGGCCGCGCCAAACGGTTTTGGCA
Source organism: Binatia bacterium (assembly GCA_963664395.2). GTDB lineage: Bacteria > Desulfobacterota > Binatia > Bin18 > Bin18 > Bin18. Next base: position 4,650,700 of record OY761159.2, read on the forward strand.
AACGCCTGGGCATAGGCTATCTCACCTTTGTGATCAAAGACCTGAGTGGGCTGTGTGCCGCACTCAAGGACAAAGGGGCTGAGTTCACCATTCCGGAAACCGAAATCCGCCCTGGCACCCGCATCGCCATGATCAAGGACCCCGAGGGCAATATTCTGGAGTTTGTCGAACGCGGCTAAGACCGTGAGATAAGGGGATGCGGCTCCATCCCCCAGCCGGGTGGCCTCCCAGCCACCCGGCCAAAGATCAATACGGTCGCCACGGAAAAGGACCGAATCCTACGCACTTCGCCGCCGCCGGCCTCCCGGCCTGAAGTGTCGGATAGACCCACTGGCCAGACGCGCTCCACGCGAGGCATCCCGCTTCGCAAATCGGCGGATAGTGAAATGGGTTGGTTCAAAGCCTTTAATCATCTTGCGTGAGATCTCTGTGCCTAAAAGACTTTCGATTGCGCGGACTGCTTCGACCTCGTCGGACGAGGCAAACGTAAGCGCATCCCCTGTGGCCGTCGCTCGCGCGGTGCGGCCGATGCGGTGGACGTAATCTTCCGGGCGGTTGGGGACGTCAAAATTCACAACATGAGAAATTCCCTCAACGTCAAGGCCACGCGCGGCAACGTCGGTTGCGACTAAGACATCAACCTTTCCGCTCTTAAAGTTGTTGAGAACTTGTGTACGGACGTGCTGGCTCTTATCGCCGTGTAGAGCGGCCACACGCCGATTCGTCTGGGAAAGACGTTTGGATAATCGTTCCGCACGGACCTTTGTCCGCGTAAAGATAAGAACGTGCTTGAGATTCCCATGCTGGAGGAGATAATGCAGGAGATCATTTTTCTGTTCGGCTTCAACCAAATAGAGTACGTGGCGTAGAGTCGCTACAGGCGTAGCGCGGCGCCCGACATCAATCACCTCGGGTTCTCTCAAGGTATCTTGCGCAAGGCGCTCAATCTCTTGTGGCATGGTCGCTGAAAACAAGAGCGTTTGGCGCGATTCAGGTATCGCGGCAAGGATACGCCGGACATCGGGTAAAAAGCCCATATCGAGCATACGGTCAGCTTCGTCCAAGACGAGCACTTCGACATTGGCAAGCGAGACGTTGCCTCGGTTCAAGTGATCGAGGAGTCGTCCGGGTGTTGCGATTAACAGTTCCACCCCGCGACGGAGTTGATCAGCTTGGGGGCCGAGCCCGACACCGCCGTAGACCACGGTTGACCGGACTGGCACGTATTTCCCGTAGGTTCGAGCACTTTCCCCTATTTGTACGGCGAGTTCGCGAGTCGGTGTCAGCACTAAAGCCCGTACTTCCCCCCGCTCTTCTTGGGCGAAACGTTGAAGTATGGGAAGAAGAAATCCGGCAGTCTTTCCCGTTCCAGTCTGAGCACAAGCGAGCATATCTTTGCCATCCAGGGCAACTGGAATTGCTTGTGTCTGAACAGGAGTCGGCGTTTCGTATTGCGCGTCTTCAAGAGCGCGTAAGAGCTCGGGCATCAGCCTGAGCCCAGAAAAACCAGAACAATCAGAAAGACCATTATTCGTACTATCTAGCGTCAAAGGACCATCTCTTTCTCCGTGCTGCCCAGGTGCGCGGACGGGTATGAGCGCTGACCATGCGTCAGCACATCGTGTTACTATGCAGAACCTGGGAAACGTGGAACTCGGGTCTGGGCAACCAGAGACCCGCTTCTGAGCGGGATTTCTTACAAGGGAAAAGAGACCTGCTCGCGGTTCGTTCTTCTATTATATAGACCCAGCATACCTGACAAACAGTGAAAATACTAGCCGGAGATTCTTTTTTTTAACTGGCCCCTAGGCGAGTTCAGTCTTGCGCTTCGTCAGGATGAGGGCCGATCCCAGCGAGACCCCAACCGCAACAATGGAGTAGAGGAGGTAGAAGAGACCCAACTGATTGGCCTCTGGGGCAGCGCGGTACACAAAGAGCAAGAGGTTCACAATGACATACAGCGCATACGCATGCGCCATGCCCACAACGAAACGTTTCATATTCCAGATGCCGTAGGCATAGACGAGCAAATAGAGGCCGGCCACGATGCCGGCTATCGTGTTTGGCATCCCGGACAACCGAGAACCAAAGAGCACAAAGCCGGTCTCCTCATTAATTTGGAGGGGTTTCAGCAAATTTGATATGGCTAAGATGGCAAACAGGACAGCAAAGACCGTGAGTACGCTACCACGTTCAGCTTGAGCCATTGGGCCTCCTTGTGATCTGAGGCCTCAGGTTACAATACTTCCCACAGCCCAAGCAAGCGCGAGCGACAGGTAGCAATACCCGGAGAGTTCCGATACCAGAATCAGAGTCGAAAATACGCTGACACCTGAGAGGGGATAGTTATGACAATACAACTACGTCAGATCTGTTTCGTTGCGGAGAAACTCGCGCCTGTGGTTGAAGACCTCAAATCCATATTCGGCCTGGAGGTATGTTTTGTTGATGCAGGTGTGGGCGTTTTCGGCTTAGAGAACGCCCTGTTTCCGGTGGGCTCAAACTTTTTTGAAGTCGTAGCACCGACCAAAGACAATACTGCCGCCAGCCGCTTTCTGCAACGTCGCAACGGCAATGGCGGCTATATGGTCATTTGCCAGTGCGATAGCCGCGAAACGCAACAGACCCGCAAGGCTCGGGCGGAAGAGCTGGGCGTGCGTATTGCCTGGGAGTGGGATATTCACGGCTTTCAGTGTATGCAGCTCCACCCTGGAGATACGGGCGGTGCCTTCTTTGAACTCGACTGGGACCCAAAAAATGAGCCCGAAGGGCATTGGGAACCGGCCGGTGGAGATGGTTGGGACACAGCCCGGCGGACGGATGTGGTCAGCAGCTACTCAGCCGTTGAGATGCAGTCCCAGGACCCCCGATCAATGGCCGAGAGATGGGCAGACATCGCGGGCATTCCGCTCAAGCAAGACGATCAAGGCCGCACGATCCTGGCGCTGGAGAATGCTGACGTGCGGTTTGTTGAGGCCACTGATGGACGTGGAGATGGTTTAGGGGGAATTGATATTGCTGTTGCTGATACACAGAGACTCCTGACTACGGCAGAGCAACGCGGGTGTCGCGTGTCGGACGAGCAGGTGGATGTGTGTGGCGTCCGTTTTTATCTCAAAGAGGCTTAGGCCAAGCACGCAGGTCGGGTGAACGAAGCGTAGCTCGGCATCACATGTCGGGCAGCGCACGCGGCAGGAACAGATATCCTACGCCCTCCCCTAATTGCCGTACTTCTGATCAATAAAATCCCTGATGACTGCCGGTGGGGCTCCTGATTCAAATAACGCCTGCGCATCCTGCGCTTCGCTTAAACAGTGCATTCAGCCAGCGGCATGATCGTCCACAAAGCAATCAAGTAGGTTTCCGTGTCCCATGGACTGATCACAGCCACAGTAGCAGTGCAGGCCCGCCAACACGTCCGGGATGGTTTGGGCGATGATATAGCCCTCTTTGACTGCTCCGCCGAAGAGGGCTGGAGATAATGTGTCAGGCAGACTGGTATGGGTTGGAAGTTTTATGACTGACTTTTTCTTTTCTTGCTCAGGCGGGGTTTCGGGAGCCGTGCTCGTCTCGGCCAAGACAAGAGCAGGAGAGAACTCTGGCACATTGAGCCCAGAACCAATCCCCAAGGCGAGCATAAGGGCGACTATCAGATGGATGACCATGCGTACGATCTCCTTTCGGTATGTGAACACACAGGGCCAGTGCTCAGGCTACCACACATCCCTACCCGGCCCAACACTGGAGTTCTGAGTGGCAACCACGCCGCCCTCTTCTCTCACATACGGCTACAGCACATCAAGGTGCAGGGGCTGGCGCTGGGAAAATGTATAGAGTTGGGCCGGTCGGTGAGCGCCCCGCCTTGTTTTAGAGAGCGGCTTGAGCAAACCGGAGCTGATAATTTTTCGCCTGAAATTCCGTCGATCCAACTGACGATCGAGAATGATTTCGTAGACCTCCTGCAGTTCCGCAACCGTAAATTCCCGCGGCAGGAGACTGTAGACAATATTCGCGTAGCCCAGTTTGCTTTGGAGCCGTTGCAGCGCATATTCGGCTATCGCATTATGATCATAGGCAAGCGCGGGTAAGTCGTGCACCGGGAACCAATCAATGTCCGCATATTTTTCCCCGAGATGGGGAGTCTGCGCAAGCGGCGGGACGAGCGCAAAATAAGAGACCGACACGGTTCGCGCGGATGGGTCTCGGGTAGCACTTCCAAACGTATACAGTTGCTCCAGATAGAGGTCCCGTACTCCTGTTTTTTCATACAGCTCACGCTGGGCCGCATCGTCGAGCGATTCGTCCAACTGCACAAGGCCACCGGGGAAAGCCCAGCGACCCGCGAATCCACCTTTCTTAATCTTCACCAAAAGAGCGCGTAAGGCACCCTGAGTGATGGTAAAGAGCACCGAGTCAACGGCTACACGCGGATGAATTTGTTTTGCGGTACGCTGGCCTCCGTTTGATCTGCCCACAGGAGCACACTATGCATTGAGTTCAAGCATGCGGTCAAGTGAACGCTGGGCACCGATACGCGTCTCTTCCGGCAGCGTAATCTCAAAACGTCCTTCACGCAGAGAGTCACGCACCCCTTCGAGCGTAATCATCTTCATGTAGGCACACAATTTACAGCTCTTGTAGAATTTCTTTTCTGGGACTTCCAACAGCAAGCGGTCCGACAGGCCGCACTCCGTGACGATCAGAAACTCTTGAGCCGGGCTTTCTTTGGCGTAGCGCATCATCGCACTCGTTGAGAGGACGGCATCGGCTAATGCGATCACATCTTCCCGGCACTCGGGATGGACGAGCACTGACACCTGCGGGAGTTTGTCCCGTACCTCTTGAATCTGCTCCGGCGTGATCTGATGATGAACGTAGCAGTTGCCCTCCCACGCAATAATGTTCTTGTGGGTTTCGTTTTGGACATAGCGGGCCAAGTTCTCATCTGGCACAAAGAGGATGTTCTCCGTGTCGAGCGCCTCTACTACTTGGACCGCATTCGACGAGGTGCAACACACATCAGACTCGGCTTTGACATCCGCAGTCGTGTTGACGTAGCAGACCACTTGGAGATCGGGATACACTTTGCGTAGCTCTTCTTTCCGATCAGCCAAGGCATCCCCCGTAATACTCTCAGCCAGGGAGCAACCAGCCCGCAGGTCAGGGAGTAGTACTGTTCGCTCAGGATTCACGATCTTGGCGGTTTCGGCCATAAAGTGGACACCACAAAAGACAACAACCTCAGACTCAACCTGTTTTGACTGGCGGGCTAATTCGAGTGAATCGCCGATCACGTCAGCCACCTCAAAAATCTCCGGACGTTGGTAATTGTGGGCCAGGATGACGGCGTTATGCTGGTGCTTCAGCTTGTGAATCTCATGAATCCAGTCTGCGTATTGGGTGCAAGCGTCCAGCGTATAGCCGCTGTCGAGTTGAGCCAGGTGCTCGTAGAGTTGGTGCGGAGTCTTTTCTTGAGGGCTGGTCAATCCGTTGTGCATAATCGCTCTCCAGTTGATACGCTTCAGTTTGCGTAATATAGACGCATACTTTTACGTCATTCTGACGCAAACTAGAGATGGTTGTCAACCGGAGTGGGAGAAGGCTCAGGCGGGCACGGAGTCAACGGCCGGCGGGTGCTCTCGTGGGGAGAGCGGGTGCTGGCTGCGATATTCCAAAAACTGGCCGACCAGCTGGTAATAGTGCTGCCGGCTACTGAGTTCCTTCATGGCTAAACGCAGCGGCCGACAGGGCCCAAAAGACTTTGCATACCAGTCTATGGTCTTCCTGAATTGAGTACAAGCCAAGTGCTCTCCTCGCTGCTGCACCGCTCGTTCAAAATGACGTGTCATAAAGGCAACGCGGGCTACTAATGGTGGTGCAGGCGGAGCCGGCTGCCCCAGCAGGCCGGCCTGAATATCATGGAAGACCCAGGGGTTGGTCAGTGCCCCGCGGCCGATCACAAGACCCGCGCAGCCCGTTTCTTCCAGCATATGTTTCGCTGTTTCCGCGTCACACACATCGCCGTTTCCGAAAACGGGCATGGCCTGTACGGATTCCACAACCGAGCGAATACCGTCAAGATTGACCGACCCACGAAAGGCTCCTGCTCGCGTTCGTCCGTGAATTGTGAGGGCCGCAACACCCACGTCTTCAAGAATAGGCGCGAGCAGGGGCGCATCAAGTTGCGTATGGCCCCAGCCCAGGCGCGTCTTTACCGTCACCGGAATTTTGACCGCCCGCGTCACCGTTCGGACGAACGCTCCGGTTTTTTTCGGATCTTTTAACATGGCCGCGCCGGCGCCGATTTTGATGACCTTTTCAACCGGGCAACCCATGTTGATATCAATGACATCCGCTCCCTGCTCTTCAAGCCAGACTGCTGCATCCCGGACTTCTTCGGCCACCGGACCAAAGAGTTGGACGCTCAGCGGGCTATCTTCCGGACACGTTTCAATCAGTTCAAACGCGCGACGATTTTTTTCGAGTAAAGACCGGGCATGGACTAGTTCGGTTGTCGCCAGACCGAAACCACCCACCTCGCGCATACACCACCGAAACGGCAGAGTCGTGTAGCCTGCGAGGGGGGCCAGGAGCAAATTGGCAGCAAGCGGGAGAGTACCTATCTGTATCGGTGTCATGATTTCAAAGAGACCGTCAACAGTTGAAAAGGAGTAGCGTGCTTCATTATCGCCGGTCAAACTGGCGTTCGAGCTGGCGCACCGAATAGCGGACCATGGTTGGCCGGCCATGCGGGCAGGTAAATGGTGAGGTACAATCCAGAAGCGTTTTCACCAGGGCGTGCATGGCCTCCGGGGTCAGCGTCTGGCCGGCTTTAATCGATTTCACCTTGCAGGCGATACGTGCCGCTAAGTCCTCCTGCTTGGCCTCAATGGAATTATCCGAGCGTCCTTCGGCCTGGGCTTCAGCAAGTTCACGGATCAGGTCCGGAGTATCTGCCGGCCGGAAATAGGCCGGCGCGGCCTGCACCTGAAAGGAGTTACCCCCAAACGGCTGAATGTCAAAACCGATGAGCGCCAGATAGTCGTGGAGTTCCTCCAATATACCAGATGCGGCGGGAGACAAATCAAAGGTAATCGGTATGAGCAAGGGCTGCACCGCGCTGTGCTTGTGTCGCAAGCCGTCAAGCACCTGCTCGTACGTAATACGCTCGTGCGCTGCGTGCTGATCCACAATCCAGAGTTCGCCTTCCACTTCAACCAAGACAAACAGTTCATGACTCTGCCCGACTACACGAAATTCGGTGCCATCAGGCCGTTGCCACAAGGCCGTTTGTAAGGAGGCCGGGGTTAGCGGGGCTGCCTCCGACTCGTGGACCAGCGGCTTGTCCAGCATGCGCAATTTTCGCAAGTCCGGCTCGGACTGAGGCGCATAGGAGCCGGGAGAAGGCACGGTCTTTTGGCCTCTTTGGGGTCTCGGATAATCAGCCGGGTCGGGTCTCGGGACCGAGCTGTCTAATGCCTGACTGTCCGTTCGCGCCTGACTCTCAGCGCGGCGTGGAGACATATCTTTGGTTCGGCTGTCAGCATGTCGATTGCTGTGTGGCAGGTCAGAGCCGGGAATATCAATTTTTTTGAACAGGTTGGCTTGATTGAGGTTGTTCCGGACGGTCTGGACGACCAGCCGGAGGAGTTCGCGTTCCGCTTTGAATTTTACTTCGCGCTTGGTGGGATGGACGTTGACGTCAACCTGGTCAGTCGGGACAGTCAGAAAGAGCACCCCCAGGGGGAAACGGCCCGCCGCTAAGAGTTCCCCGTAGCCGCGACTCAAGGCAGACGATAAGGGCTGGCTTTTCACCGGACGTTCATTCACGAAGAAGTATTGTCCGGTCCGGGTATTTCGGGTACGGCTGGGTGGACTGATGAGGCCAGTTACCCCAACGCCCTCTTCAGCCAAGGTTGCTTCCGCACTCGGGAGCGGGAGGAATTCCCGGGCCCAATCCTTCCCTAAAACCGCACGTGCACGCAGGGCGATCTCACCGTGAGGAGGCGCATGAAACACCTCGCGTCCGTCTGACTGAAAGCGGAAGTGTATGGACGGTTGTGACAGCGCCAGGGCAACCAACACCTCATGCACCTGATGACTTTCGGCGGTCGGTGATTTGAGGAAGGCCCGCCGCGGTGGGGTGTTAAAAAACAAATGGCGCGCGGTCACCGTCGTTCCCCGCGAACAGCCAGCAGGGGTTGTCTCTATAGGCGCACCACCGGCCGCCCGAACGCGCACACCTTCAATGGCATCCGTTGTCCGCGAGAGCAATTCGACCTGCGTGACAGCCGCAATGCTCGCCAGCGCCTCACCCCGAAATCCTAAGCTTGTCAGGAGAAAGAGATCATTGCTGGATTGTATTTTACTGGTCGCGTGGCGCTGGAAGGCGAGCGGCGCATCCTCCGGCGTCAGGCCGCTCCCGTCGTCTTGGACGACGATTTCATCGATCCCGCCTTTGGTAATCGACACGCTGATTGAGCGCGCGCCGGCGTCAATCGCATTTTCGACCAGTTCTTTGACAATCGAGGCCGGACGCTCAATGACTTCGCCAGCCCGGAGCTGCTCAATCGTGTGCGAATCCAGCAGATGAATACGGTCCATGCCCATGCCTCAGACTATGACTCGCGCGCTTGCCCAAACAGGCCGAGCTGCGAAGACTTTTCTTTCACTATGGTCCGTGCTTTACCCGCACTTCTCCGAGAACGTTTTTTGGCTGGCCGGACCAGCTCTGCCGATCCTTCGAGATCCTTGAGGATTTCTTCTGCTCGCTCCGTCACCGCGCGTGGCAGCCCAGCCAGCTTGGCCACATGGATGCCATACGACTGATCTGAAGCTCCGTCGATGACCTTATACAGAAAAACGACCTCGTCCTGCCATTCACGCACGGCAAACGTGTAATTCACAAGGCCGGGAAGGAGGCCTTGCAAATCCGTGAGTTCGTGAAAATGCGTGGCAAACAGGGTACGTGGCCGTGGCCCTTCTCCATCAACCAGGAACTCAATAATCGATCGGGCTATGGACAGGCCATCTGACGTCGATGTTCCACGCCCAATCTCATCCAGCAGCAGGAGACTTCGTTCCGTAGCCGCGTTCAGGATCTGGGCGGTTTCAATCATTTCTACGGCAAACGTGCTCTCTCCCAGCGCCAGATTATCGGATGCCCCGATGCGGGTAAAAATACGATCCACAATGCCAATCCGGGCGTGCTTGGCCGGCACAAATGCGCCGATTTGAGCCAGCAGCACAATAAGCGCGGCTTGGCGCAAATACACGGATTTGCCGCTCATATTGGGGGCGGTCAACAGCAGAAACTGGTGATCCGGCCGATTGAGCTGAACATCATTCTCTACAAAAGCGCTCCGTCCCAGCAGCGACTCAACAACGGGATGCCGTCCACCAACGATCGACAGCTCAGCTGTATCTGACATTTCAGGTCGAACGTAGTGCTGATTGACCGCCACCCAAGCGAAGCTGGCTAAGACGTCAAGCTGGGCGCACGCCTGCGCGATAGCTTGAATCTGCGCCACATAGCGGAGAACCAGCTCGCATAACTCGGTAAAGAGTTCCTGCTCCAGGGCAACCGAACGTTCCTGGGCGTTGAGAATTTGATCCTCGTATTCTTTTAATTCAGGCGTAACAAATCGCTCCGCGTTGGCGAGGGTTTGTTTTCGCATATACGAGTCAGGGACCTTATTGAGCTGGGTCTTGGAGACTTCCAGATAGTAACCAAAGACCCGGTTATAACCAATCCGGAGCGAGGGAATCCCCGTGCGCTCACTTTCTCGCGCTTGGAGCGCTGCCAGCCATTGCTTGGCATCCGAGGCAATCGATTGCAAGCGATCCAGTTCCGCATGATAGCCTGGAGCAAAGACACCCCCTTCTCGGAGGTGGACGGGCGGCGCCTCGACCAAGGCACGCGCCAGGGTGCCCGGTAAGGGGCCGAGATCGGCTTGCAGGCGTGCACGCTGTCTGCTCAGCAGAGGACTGCGGACTGTTTCAAGCGCTCGGCTTACACCAGGAATTTGAGCCAGTGAGTCTCGCAACGCGGCGCTGTCTTTGGGATTCGCCACTCGACAGCTAAAACGGGCGGCCAAGCGTTCCAGATCACGGATGGGACCTAGCGCGCTACGGGCGGCTTCCAGCACCGCAGGCGCATTGACGTACTCATCCACCCCAGCATGGCGGGCTTCAATAGCGGAGACGGACAAGAGAGGATTCCTCAACCAATACTGCAAAAGTCGCCGGCCCATTGGCGTGACCGTGTCATCCAGTACGTCGATCAGTGTCCGGCCACGGATATCAGGGTTCGCCGGCCGAAAGAGCTCAAGACTGCGCTCGACTATCGGGCCAAGCAGCATGGTTTCGCCGGTTTGGAGCCGTTTTGGCAGGCCAATATGCGGCAGGCTGACCCGCATATGCTGTTGGAGAAAACGGAGCACCAGGGCGATTGCGATGGTTGTTTCCGTGTCCAATTCCAACGCGCGTAGAGAATCCAGCCCAAAAAAGGTCTGAATACACTCTACGCTGTCATCCACGGCACCATGCCAGTCTTCCAGCGTTGTCAGGGTGCTCTGGGCTTGACCGCTCCGATACCCGGCAAGGGCGGGATGCTCGGCCATGCCCTTGGTTATGACCATCTCACGAGGCGCGAGATGGCCGAGCGTGTCGGCAATGGCAGACTCTGTCTCATTCCAGAATTGGAACGCGCCGGTCGTTGGTTCGAGGAGCGCCAGCCCCCACTGTCCTCCGCGTGCAAACATCCCCAGCAAGGTCGGACTTGCTCCGTCAGCATCGTTTTCAACATAGGTTGAAGGCGTAATCACACGCGTGACTGCACGCTTGACCAAGCCCTTGGCTGTTTTAGGGTCTTCGACCTGTTCACACAGAGCGACTTTCTTCCCCGCCTTGACCAGACGCGCGATATACCCCTGTACGGCATGGTGGGGCACTCCGCACATAGGGACCTTACCGTCTCCGCCGTCGCGGGCGGTCAGCGTTAAATCGAGTAAATCCGCGGCAAGAGGCGCATCATCAAAGAATACCTCGTAGAAGTCTCCCAAGCGGAACAAAACAATCGCGTCCTGATGCTGCTGCTTCACCGACGAGTATTGCTGCATCAGGGGGGTCAAGGCCATGGTATTCTTCTCCGTTACCCGTGTGTCTGCTACTATTTGCTACTATCTGCTATTTGGGGCAGGGTGTTTTTTCTTCTTATATGCTTTCTCCTTGCCCAGCCAGTCCAACCTTGCCCGACTTGCCAGCCCTTGATCTCACGTCGTAAAGTTGGAGCATTGACGAGGGTCCATAACGGCCGTTGATTAACAGACAAAGCAGAAAGGATATCAGCCATGACTGAGCTCGACACAGAACAACAACAAATCCTGTCCACGCTCAACCGTTTCGTTGAGCGCGAGGTCAAGCCAGTCGCCAGCGAAATGGAGCACCGCGACGAATACCCGCACGCCTTGGTCGAGCGGATGAAGGAGCTCGGTCTATTCGGTGCGATTATCCCAACCGAGTATGGTGGTATGGGACTGTCCTTTACGACGTATGCCATGATTATTGAAGAAATCTGCCGCGGCTGGATGAGCCTGACCGGCGTCCTGAACTCGCACCTGCTGTTCGCTCACATCTTGGCCCTGTTCGGAACAGAAGAGCAAAAACAGCGTCTCCTGCCGGCTATGGCCACCGGAGAAAAACGCGGCGGCCTCGCCCTGACCGAGCCGCATGCCGGGAGCGATGTGCAACGCATCCGCACAACGGCAAAGAAGCAGGGAGACAACTATCTGATCAACGGCTCTAAAATGTTTATTACCAATGCGCGTCATGGCAATATTCTGGCTGTCGCCGCCAAGACGAACCCGGAAGCTGAGCCAGCCTATGCGGGCATCAGCCTGTTCGCTGCTGAGAAAGGCGCTCCGGGACTGACGGTGAGTCGGGATATCAAGAAACTGGGGTATAAGGGTCTGGATACGTGTGAACTCGCCTTTGAGGACTTTCCGACGCCAGCCAGCTCCCTTATCGGCGGGGAAGAGGGACTGGGATTCAAGCAGGTGATGCACGGCTTGGAAGTTGGTCGGATCAATGTTGCGGCGCGGGCGGTCGGCGTAGCCCAGGCCGCATTTGAGGAAGCGATTCGGTATTCCCAGCAGCGCGAAACGTTCGGCAAGCCGATTTGTGAACATCAGGCCATTCAGCTCAAGCTGGCCGATATGGCAACCAAGATCGAAGCCTCCCGCTTACTGGTCCGGCAGGCCGCCGATAAGAAAGACAGAGGCGAGCGGTGCGACCTGGAAGCCGGTATGGCGAAACTGTTTGCATCTGAGGCGTGTGAAGAAGTCGCCCTGGAAGCCATGCGCGTGCTGGGCGGGTATGGCTACACTCAGGAGTTTCCGGTCGAGCGTTTTTATCGGGACGCGCCCCTCATGCTTATTGGGGAAGGCACGAACGAAATTCAGAAAATTGTGATCGCCCGCAATCTCCTGAAAAAATATCGAATATAGAGGGGCCGCGGGGACGATCTTTGTTTTTTCACGATTCTGTCACCTAGGTGCCACTCGCTGCATAGCTTCTGGCTTGGAATGCCTGATTCTTTTGTGTATTGTGATTAAAAGAATCGACTGTTTTAACTGTTCGCTATGGTTTTCTACCAACACAGGTCGTACTCACAAGTCGGCCCTTCCCTCTAACTGAACGTTACATTTTTGCGTCGAATGGAGCATACTTCTCGGAGCAGTGCACCGAGTCGGGAGAAGAATATGTCTACCACGTTGGAAAAAACTCGAAACATCGGCATCGTTGCTCACGTTGATAGCGGCAAAACGACAGTGAGCGAACGTGTCCTGTATTATACGGGCCTCTCGCACAAGATTGGTGAGGTGCACGAAGGGACTGCCGTCACCGACTGGATGCCCCAGGAACGTGAGCGGGGCATCACCATTACGGCGGCGGCAATTACTTGTGAATGGGACAACCATCAGATCAATATTATCGATACGCCAGGCCATGTAGATTTTACCACCGAGGTTGAGCGGAGCTTGCGCGTCTTGGATGGCGCCATTGTCGTCTTCTGTGGAGTTGGCGGCGTCGAACCACAGTCGGAGACCGTGTGGCGCCAAGCGGACAAATACGGCGTGCCACGCATTGTCTTTATCAATAAGCTGGATCGCATAGGGGCAGACTTTCACGCTGTGGTCGATCAAATTAAGAATCGATTGGGCGCGAATCCTTTGATTCTACAACTTCCGATCGGCACGGAAGATGAGATGACGGGTGTGATCGATCTGATTCGTCAGAAGGCCCTCGTATGGGAAGAAGACACGCTTGGAGCGCAGTTTCACGAAGAGGAGATTCCGACAAAGCTCCAAGCAGATGCGGCGAGATTCCATGAGCTGCTGGTTGAAAGCGTGGCTGATGCCGATGATGCGTTATTAGAGAAATATCTGGGCGGTGCATCCCTGACGGAGAAGGAAATTACGACCGCGGTGCGCTTAAAGACGCAGTCGCTGGCAGTCTTCCCCGTCCTGTGCGGAACCGCTCTCCGCAACAAGGGGATTCAGCCGCTACTCGATGCCGTTGTCGACTATCTCCCCCCTCCGGTACGACCAGTGACGGGGCAAACGCTCGCAGGAAAAGAACATACCTGGCAGGTCGATGATGACATCCTGGCCGGCTTGGCTTTTAAGACCATGCACGACCCCTACTCTGGCCAACTGACTTTTGTACGTTTGTACAGCGGGGAGTTGAAAACCGGCACTGCAATTTTTAACCCACGGACCGAACGAGGTGAACGCATTGGCCGCCTTGTCCGTATGCACGCCGATAAAAAGGAAGACTTGGAAAGTGCCGCGGCGGGAGACATCATCGCTATCGTAGGCTTAAAGAATTTTACCACCGGTGACACCATCTCGACCAAGCAGCATCCCGTTTTGCTTGAATCGATTTCATTCAAGGAACCGGTTATCTCGGTCGCGATTGAGCCCAAAACCAAGATCGATTCTGAAAAGCTGGGGCTCGCACTCCAACGCTTATCCTCCGAAGACCCAACCCTTGTGATTCAAACGAATAGAGAGACCGGTCAAACTATTCTGTCTGGCATGGGAGAGCTGCACCTCGAAGTGATTCTGGATCGGCTCGCGCGGGAATTCAAAGTCGAAGTGAACACGGGCACGCCGCAGGTCTCCTATCGCGAAACCATTACACGCGGAGCAGAAGCCGAAGGGCGCTATGTTCGACAAACGGGTGGTCGAGGTCAGTTTGGCCATGTCTTCCTCAAGATCGAACCCAATGACAACGAAGGCTTGGTCTTTGTCAACGGTATTAAAAGCGGAGCAATTCCCCGAGAGTATATCTCCTCGGTCGAAAAGGGCATTCGTGGAGCCGCAGAGAACGGGGTGACCTACGGCTATCCCCTCCTCAACACGACCGTCACCTTATATGATGGCAACTACCACGAAGTTGACTCGTCAGAGATGGCTTTCCACATGGCGGGCTCCATAGGGTTCAAAGCAGCCGTGCATAAAGCCAAACCCATTTTGTTGGAACCCATGATGGAAGTCGAAGTGGTCATGCCTGAGGGCTATATGGGAACGGCCATGGGTGACTTGCAGGCCCGCCGCGGCAAAGTAACAGAACTCGGCGAGCGGGGCGGGGGCCAGCGCACCGTGACCGCGCACGTCCCGCTGGCGACGATGTTCGGTTATGCCACAGCCATTCGGTCACTCACCCAAGGGCGAGCGACCTACACCATGGAGTTCGACCACTATGGTAAAGTTCCTGCCAGCGTCATAGACGAGGCGCTCGGCCGAAAAAAGGAACTTGAAGTCGGGTAAGAGGCTCCCCTCGCCGCCCCGTGGCACCCCTCCGAGCAGGGGAGTATGTTGCGAGATAGTAACCCTTCGCCTACAATCTGCCCGCATGCCGGAGTGGTGGAACTGGTAGACACATGGGACTTAAAATCCCATGGGGCATTGCCCCGTGCGGGTTCAAGCCCCGCCTCCGGCAGTGCAAAAACAGATATTTCGGCGCTTCTGGCGACTTTCTTAGCCGGAGCGCCTTTCTTCTTTGTAGGAACGTCATGGAAAGATTTCCGCTCCTCGGCTTCCCCTGTCATTCACAACGTCCGCACCACCTACTTCACCTCGCCGATAATCTCCGTATCTGCTCTCCAGCCACCGATACGCTAGAGCCTCTTCAGCCAGCCTAGTATTTCGCGATTACCTGTTCGGCAAAGTCTTTGTAGACCTCACGACTTGTTTTCAGCGGCGGCAGAAGAGAAATTTCTCCAAGTCCGCCCTGCTCCGCCCGGCGGATATCAGCGATCAGTTCATCCGGTTCGCCGACCATGCACGATCCCTTGATCGTTTTCGGTGTAATGAATTTTCGTTCCTCAGGGACATGATAGGTGCAGTGCCCATCATGGATCTGCAGATAGCGTTTCGCCTGAGGCGTTGCCATATTCTCTACCTGGTCACGATACTCTTCCCAGACATCCTGGAACGCTTCGGGCACGCCGCTCTCATCCCCCGTTTGTTCATAAATTTCATACACAAAATGCAGGGCACAGGTGACCCAGGAGCCGCAGGCTTCAATCACACGATCGGAGGTTAAATCTTCTCCTGGTTTCAACACAACCGCATTTGTCAGGGCAGTCGTATGAAAATTCTCAGGCAATGTCCGCCCGGCTCGCTTGGCCCCGGCTTGCACCCGGCTTACATTCGCCTGTAATACCTCAGCCTGTTCGTTGAACAGCGAAACCAGTCCATCGCCAAACTCTCCCGCGGTTCGGAGAGCCAGCGGTCCATTGGCCGCAACGTAGATGGGAATCGGCTGTTCCAGGTCGATGAATTTAAGCTCTTGGTGCAAGAACTTGATCGTCCGTGTCGTTCCATTCAGTGTGTACTCAACCTCTTCACCACGCAGCAGCGTGCGGACCACCCGCAGGTATTCTCGAAAATCCCTGACCTTCATAGGCTGCATGCCCATGACCCGCATGGCGGTATGACCAGTCCCAATGCCAAGGAAGACCCGCCCAGGAGCGATACGGTTAATCGAGGCAATGGAATGCGCGGTCACCGGGGCAATGCGTGTCCCAGGAATGGCGACCCCGGTGCCAAGACGAATGCGCGAGGTGTTCTGAGCGGCCAGCGCCAAGGTCGCATAACAGTCCGACCAGATCATCTGAGAGTCAGGCACCCAAGCTGCGTCAAAGCCTAAATCCTCAACATATTTGAAGACTTCCCAGTTATCGATTTTGGTATGGGCGGTGATACTGAATTGCATACGACTCCTCCTCGTGATGGTTATTGGAGTGTCTCTATATCATCCATCGCTCACAATTTTCAGCCCACCTTTGACTCGCCTATTCTCTCACTTTAAGGTGGGGGAGACGCTATACTCCAGACTGTCCCATCTTCTGCGGCAGCGTTTTTGAGAGGCTTGGTTTGGCATTCATCCGTGCTCCTCAGCACGGCACTCCTATCTCATGTTGTACCTATCGCATTGCTGTTCGATTTTCTTTCTGTATGCGGCCACTATCGGTATCTTCAGCGCTTGCAGCACCAGGCAAAGGGACACCCGCCTCGGCACGGAGCCCTTTCCGGTTGTAGCCCAGCCGGGCGCTCCATCTTCACCGCCGGCGCAACCGGAAATGAGCCTGACATCCGACCCGGAGGCAGAACTGGCCTGGGAATTTTTGGCGGGCGTCGATGAGACAGGCATCATCCCTCATCCTCCAGTGGCCCCGCCCGTTCAGCCTGAGCCCACCGCCTCTCAGCCGGATGAAGAACTCAATGAAGAACTCAATGAGGAACTCAATGAGGAACTCCCCCCCCTCCTAGCGCTCGGTCCCCCTCAAGAAGAAAAAGCCTCGGGCTGGCTGGCTTGGGTGCCGGACTTGTCTCCGGACGAGTCCGGCACAAATGGAAATGCGCAGTACCGGACCGAGCAAGACCTCCTCAAGGTTGTCGCCGAGTTTCAGCGCGTGGCGGCAAAAGATACCTACCGCTTTCCTTTACCCAAAGATGTGACCGGAGCCAATGTGCATAAGGCGACACTCACCCGCATCCATGATTATGAAACCAAACATCCGGGTGCCTATTCCGAGATTATCGCCTTCACCCGAGGGCGGGCCTATGAAGGGCTGCACGCCTATGAACGAGCCCTGGCCGAGTACCAACGGGTAGCCCAAGGCAAAAGCCGACTCAAACACGAGGCCCGCCAAGCAGTCGAAGCGCTCACCGCCTTTCAGGCCCTCGCGCAACAGGTACCGACAGCCACAACCGTGGGTGAGTATGTTCAGGCGCTTGACGAACACGGGCAGCGCTGGAGGGGCTTAGCCCAGCAGTATCAGAACACGCCCTATAGCGCCCTGGCGCGCGAAGAAGAGGAACGTCTTGACCAGGCGAAAATCGCCTTCTTTGCAATCAACCGCTACCGGATTGAGGATGGTAACGAGAGCGTTCTCTTGGCCTACCAACAGTTACTTGATAAACATCGGGAGAGCAAAAACCGCTATCGGTATCGGATGGAGCTAGGGGATTTCTATGTTACGCTCGCCCATGAGTATATTGCCCAGAACGATCCTGAAAGCTTACGTTTCGATTCCGACATCTTTGAAGCATTGGGACAAGCGGCGCTCCACCATTACGCGAGGGTTGCCCAAGAGGACGGCATCATGGAAAAACTTGAAGCCAAGGGCAAACTCGAAGCGCTTGAAGCCTATATGGCCAAAGTCGGACGTTTAGGACGTTAAGCCGTGCAGAAAGAAAACGGCATGTGGTATCGTTTCATCCCGCTGCTCCTGTGTTTCCAGCTCCTGCCTGCATCCCCACTGCACGCTCGGGATTTCGCAGATCCGCTAGCCCGGCGCGTGACTGAGTTTTTGCCGGCCTATACCCCCTTTGTGCCACCGCTGCCTCCGGAGCGATATTTTCCGGATGAGGTCGGAGAGTACGTTGCCGACGCGATTATTGATGGCTACCTCCAAGACCCGTCAGCATTACGAGGCAGGATAGCGCAACTGGAGCGGCAGGATGCGCAACTCTCAGCGCAAGGAGATGAAGCAACCGATGTCATTCCCCTGGTGTATGCCCTGCTGTATCGGTCAATAGAGCACAATGGGCAGGAGTATCTCCCACTTGTTGAACTGAACGCGACGCCGGATGAAATTCTCTCTCAGGCGGACCAACTCTACGCCTCGGAAAAGCGCTACCGTATGGCCCGGCTGTTCAATTGGGTACTCTCGACCTTTGACGTGGCACGGCTGTTTCTCGGCGCGCCGGCCAGTCCCAGTCCATACGCGGCTCAAGGCGTAGTCTCTTCAGTCGGCCAACAGTCCGGGCCAAGTCCACGAGAGCGAAAGGCATTGGCCCTGTATCGTCTTTTCCTCGAACAAGCCCCGAATGATCCGCGTGTCCCGGAAGTCGAAACAAAAATGGAGGCCCTCGACACGAAACGAAAAAAGGCTGCCGTCCAGGCTGAATTGGCCCGGGCTGAGCAAGCATTCTCTGAAGAAGACTATTGGAAGGCCAATTTTTATTATCAACTCACCCTTCTTGTTGATGAAAACGCCGAGGAAGCCAAAGCCGGCATCCAACAAGTCGAAGCCCGCCTGCAACACTATGCCGCTCTCAACGCGCACGACCTACCCCAAGACCCACTGGCTGGTGTGAAACAGGCGGAGTGGGAGCACAGTAAGGAAACCTTGACCTATATGCTGCCAGGGAGCGGGTTTGTCAAAGACAATATTGTTGTGGCCGGCCTCCAGATCGGTACGGAGGGGCTTGTCGGCGCGGCCACCTTTGGGGGGCTGACCATGATCCAGACCTTGGGGAAACTGTGGCACGTCATGACCGGACGGGCCGTCTCCCGGCAAGGGATTATTACTGAGGGCGAAAAATACTTGCAGCAGACCCCCTCAGAGGAGCGCGCTCCGGAGATCTACCCCATCCTGGCCAAAGCCTATGCGAAGGAAGGCAAGGTTGAGAAAGCCGTTCGGTATTATGCCTTAGCCGGCATGGAAGAAGAGATTCCCACGCTCCAGGAAAACGCGGCAGAAGCGCTGCTCGACCAAGCCAACGCAAGTACGCATCAAACGGAGAAACAAGCCTACCTGCGTCGCCTGCTGGAGAGCTATCCCAAGACTGATGCAGCAAAGAAAGCGGCTGAAGAATTTCAGAAGGGCAGGCGGCCTGAAAACCAGGGGCTACAGCTCAGTAAGATGTTCTTGCGCGACAATCCGGACCTGTTTGGCACTCAGGGCCTTGGACTCAAAAGGGAACTGTATGATGGCAACTGGCGTAATATCGAGCTCACGGACGACGGGATCATCCTCTCCCCCCATGGCGACGTGACACTGCTGTTAGAAAGCGACGATGGTCCTCGAACCAAGGTATACAGTGTGCCAACGGCGGCGTGGCAACAGTTCTGGCGCACGTTCCGAGAAAAGGGCTATGAAGACGCTCTCTATCGCGGAGACCGAAAAATTGCCAAGCTCGTCCAGGGGGCGGAGCCAGCAGACATCAAACTCAAGAGCGAGTTTGAAAAAAATGATGAAGACGGCTGGCGCGTCCTGCCTCATCTGACCGGGAGTATGGGAGAAGGGTTTGACGTACGAGGGACTCTACCCAAAGACATCCTCGGTACCCGCCTTGCGTTTGGGAGAGACCGGCTCAGTAGCTATATTGGCATTGAAGTTCCCATGCCGCTCGTACCGGTTGATTTTCTCCTCCTCGGTCGCGACGGCCTGCCCTCGCTCTACCCACGCATTCGTCTTCCGGATCAGCATATCAAGGACGAGGAGTTGTACCGGTAGTGCTCAGGCGTCGAAGCATACTTCTCATTCCGATTCTCTTATGCATTCGCGGCGTAGAAGATAAATTCCACGTCCCCGATACGGACGTTCATGCCATCTCTGAGAAGATTTTCGGAAACCTTTTTCCCATTAATATGGATTCCGTTTTTGCTTTGCAAATCGAGCAGCACATAGCCCTGTTTGACTTTTTTTATTCGAGCATGTTCACGCGATATGGATGAGTGCAGAATAATTGCCTCACATTCTTCTCCACGCCCAAATGTCATCCCATCACGGGAAAACGCAATTTCGCGGGGCACTTCTTCAAATGGACTTTGGCGAACAAGGCGGGCGTACGGAGCGGATGTCCCGGGCACGACAGCAGCTGAGCTTTGATTCATGGAACTGGGGCCACCGGTTGCCGTCTTCAGCATACTCAGCACTTCGGCCGGAAGCTCAGGAATCTGATTGAGGCGAACACGCGCCAGTAAAATCAGTCCGCCAGCGGCTAGGAGTAGAATCACCCCATTCCACACCCCATAGACAACGACGGCTTGCGGGGTGGTTGCGCCAGGTCCTGAGCTGGTCGTAACGACTCGTGCGCCACCAATACCACGCACCTGGTAGGAAATACGCGCCTCCCCTTCCCCGTTCGGATGCTGAATGGTAAGCGCGACCTCACGTTCTGCCCCATCCTCGACCGGGCGTGGGCTGGTATACGTCAGGAAGTATTGCGACGCGAGCGAGCGGCCGATCTCACTAATCAGCTCAGGAAATCGTTCACCCTCACTGACAATATTATAGTGTCGCCCAGCGCTCTCCTTTGCGATCATATGCAGGTCGGGAGCCATAAAGGGCGGCGGAGAGATAGCAAAGACATTCAGATTCGCCTTTTTAATCTCTGCCAATACCTCCGCGCCCGACACTTGCGTGACTTCCCGACCGTAGAGATTATTTTTTTCCGAGCCATCCCCGCGCGTATGATTCGGTGCGTCGGTAATCAGGATGAGGACAGCCTGGGCGTCAGGCCGAAACGGAAAGCTGCAGGCCAGTAACATCGCATCGAGTGAGTTCTCCGGAATATCGCCTCCGCCTGCCGGACGCAGAGCGCCAACCCAGCTTTTGAACTCCCGGGCGCTCCGGGTAAACGCCCGCTCGTCCCGAATAACATAATCTTCAAAGGTCACTAAACCTAAACGATAATCCCGGTTGGCCTTGGACAGGCGGTCGGCAAAATCGATGGTGGCTTCTTTCATGCCGTCAATGAACGGCCCCATGCTTTCCGTTACATCGAAGACTACTACGATATCGACAGGCCGGCCCTGCTGTTCCCCTCGGAAATCAATGATCTTGGCGTCCGTACCGTCCTCTTGCACTGTCACGTGCTCTGGCGTGAGTTGTCCGACCGGCTGCCCACGTAAATCAGTCGCATTGAAATACAGACCAACGGCACCGCCGTTAGTAAAATTCTCCAATTGGGGATTGGTGACAGATACGACCACTGAATCTGACGCAGAGACACTCTTCGTAAAAAACGAGAAGAAGGCCAGGCAATATATGAGCACCAGCACAGCGCTGGGATAGCTCTGCTGAGCGAGACGGTCATCCAGTCTCACGGCAATCCCCCTATTCCTTCCCTGCCCGCTCTCGAAAGAGGAGTAGAGTTCCACCGACTTCAATCCGATCGCCATTTTTAAGCTGGACTGATTGGGCAATCGGGGTCCGGTTGACGCTGACCTGCCCTTCGTTTTTGGCAAGCACAAATGTATGCTTGTGTTTCTCGACCACGGCATGAAGATTGGCAATGGAACGGTCGCCAAACAGACCGACATCGCTTTCTTCGGCTCGGCCTATTGTGGTTTTGGGCTTAGTCAGATGATATTCACGGCCTTCACGGACATTGCGGCTCTGCGAGCGAATCACCATAAACCAGCCGCGCTTAAACATCTCACTGACCAAGCCTATCCAGAGACCGATCATCGCTCCCAACAGGGCAAATGCAACCCCACGGCCGGCGGTCTGCGATAGCAGGGTGGTGACAATCTGAAAGAGCGCTCCGCCGATCGCCCCGCCGATGCATCCGCCAATCGCCCCATTGCGTAAACGGACCAGCGACTGGCCGACCCAGCCCGCTCCGAGCCCAACTGCGAGTCCAAAGAGTCCCCAGCCTATAGTGCGTCCGCCAAGACCACCAAACAGGCCAAACACCAGCTCTCCCATCAGAAGACCAACAGCACCACCCGCCAGACCGGCCAGCCCACCCAGCTTCACGCCTTGCCACGTCTTGTTCTTATGACCCGCACTGAGTCCTTCAATGGCACCGATGAAAGCGCCCACACAAATTCCAGTCACGGCGCCCAAGGCAATGGCCCGGAGATGGATATTTCCAACCGCGGCCAAAGGGTCAGCCGCGGCCCATCCAGCGATGCCACCCAGGAGCCCGGCCCCGCTATAGAGGACAAGTCGTTCGCGTGAAAGTTCCATACTACTCCGCTGCTCAATGCACCACGTGTATGTACAGACAGCCGTCATGATACGGCCTAGAGTTGCAGTGACCAATGTCCGCTCACGCTCTCGGACGACCCGACACTATACGTTCCGCTGAGTCGGTTTTCTTCACGCCAGCCGCGGAAATGATAGTCGCGATTGCCAATCCGACTTTGAAAGTCAATGTTATTATCCTGTAGGCTTCCTTCCAGAGAGGCGGCGCCGAAACCGGTCGCGTGGATCACCAAGTTACCACGTAACACCCCGTTACTGTGCGGTTGAAAATGCACCTCAAGAGGAACCTCACGCTCAGGACCCAGCCCGAGGATGCTCCCTTGGTGCGAGTTGAGGATATGGGCCAAGTCCCGATCATCGGTTACGGTAAATTTCTCGGGCGAGAGCGGGTAGCCGTTGACATAAAAGTCAACCTTGTAATCGCCGGGGGAAAAGGCGCTCCCACTGGCATTGCCGATTCTGGCAGTAAACGTCACCTTCTCTGTTGTATCCGAGACTTCTTTTCCCTCTTCGACCGTCCCGAGAATCTGGCCGTTGGGGGCATAATAGGTTGCGGTGACCCGGTGGTAAGAAGGCAACAGGTCATGGAGCTGGTTCTGAAAATCCGCCTCCCAGGCCACGAACCGGAGTTTGGATGCGCCAAACGAAGATGCGGATTGAGAGAGGCGGCTGCCATCTTTCGCGGTATTGAAAAAGCGGACGGAGACCAGAGAAAGCGGCTCCTTGCTCCGTTCCTGGATGAGGGCCAGCCGTTTTTCCTCTGCCGCACGCCCGGCGCGCTCTTCCTCCGGTGTCGGTCCAATG
This sequence comes from Binatia bacterium, assembly GCA_963664395.2. Classification (GTDB taxonomy): domain Bacteria; phylum Desulfobacterota; class Binatia; order Bin18; family Bin18; genus Bin18. The sequence continues at coordinate 4,673,801 of OY761159.2, forward strand.
ACTGCCGGGACATCAGCCCTACCAGCTACACCACCTTCTTCAGCATCGGCCTTTGCGACCTTGACCGGATCGGCTTCAATCCGGACTGTTTGACTGGCCAGCTTGGCATCCCCGAAATAGAGCTCAAGCTGGTAATCGCCTGTGGCCCGCTCTTTGAGCCCCTCAAGCAGCGTCACGCCCCGGAGTTCAAGCTGTTCTTCTTCGGGCCGCACAAACCGGCCGGCTTCGCTTTTCCCAGCCAGCCCCCCCTCAGGATCGAAAAAGCGGCCCTCTATCCGATAGTTCCCGCCTTCGACCCCGGACAACCTATTCTTCAGCACGGCTTCCCAGGTCAGGTATTGCACCTCACCAACTGTATAGCTTGCCTTGGCTTCCGACCGTGGCGTGCCGTCGCGCGAGGTATTCACTAGGCTGAGAGAAACGAGTTCGAGCGGATCGGCCCGTAGCGTGCGCAGGCGTTTCTCCCGCTCCCACGGCAAATCCGCAACAAAAGCCCGGAACCCTGCACGCCGGGATTCCGGCAGCCAGGTTTCGAGCTGCTGCCAGGGAATCTTTTCTCCCAACTGCGCGATCGGATTACCTTGCAGCAGTTCAGGGGAAGTCAACAGTCCATACGCTCCGCCAGTCATCAGCAGCAAAAAAACAAGGGCCGCAACCATACGCCCCCAGCGCCGTTTCTTTTGCGGCGGTGCGACGGTGAGGGGTTCCTCAACCGGCTCCGGCAAAGGCTCGAGAATCTGGGTCGCGGCTTGGGACGAGCTGGGAGATGGGGCCGCGCTCAGTCCGCGCCCATACAGAAACATGTCCTTAAACGCTTCCGCGCTCTTTGGCCGCTCTTCCGCTTTATACGCCAGGGTCTGGTCAATGGCTTGAGCCAGGAAGGGAGACGCGTCGGGCTTCTCCGAAAGCACCGGCGGACACGAGAACGGCGGATGTTTCTCGGGGTCACGGCCGGTCAGGATATAGTGCAGGGTTGCGGCCAGGCCATAAAGATCGGACCGTTCATCAACCTGTCCCGAGTATTGCTCGGGCGGGGCAAATCCGGGCGTGCCAATCAGGGTGGCTTTGCCTTGGGGAGAGAAAATTCTGGCAATGCCAAAGTCAATCAGCGTGATGCGCCCGTCCGGCCCGAGGATCACATTGCCCGGTTTCATGTCCCGATAGATGATGGGCGGAGAAAAGCCATGCAGATACGTCAGGACATCGCACAGTTCCCGGCCAATCTCGATGACCCGGCTCTCGGGGAGCCGACCGCCCAGTCCGGCGATTTCCTGCTCCAGATTGACCCCTTCGACAAAATCCATCACCAAATAATGGCAATTGCCTTCACCAAAGCGGTCAAAAATGGCGGGAATGGCCGGATGGGTGAGCTGGGCCAGCGTGTCAGCCTCGCGATGAAAATACTCGATTGCTTGGGCGCGCTCCTCGGGATTGGTGAACCGGTCAAAGATTTCTTTGATGGCGACACGCCGCTCGGCAAGACGCTGATCCTGGGCAATATAGACGACGCCCATACCACCGCCGGCCAGAAAGCGCTCGATCTGATAGCGCCCCGCCAGGGTCGTTCCAGGTTCAAGTTGACCGCTTTCGTTCCGCGACATCAACTAGCGCCTCACTACTCGTGAAAGACAACGATCACTGAGGTATTATCGCTGCCGCCACCCGTATTTGCCGCAACGGTCAACTCCAAGGCCGCCTCGGACGGAGTACGGTGGCGACTCAAGATATCAGCAATCGCCGGATCAAGGACATGGCTGGTCAACCCATCGCTGCACAGGAGGAGTCGGACCCCTCGCTTGAGTGGCCGCGAGAGCGTATCAACCACAACATTTTCCTTGCTCCCCAAAGACCGAATCAGGACGTTACGGTGCTCGTGGGTCAACGCCTCTTCTTCCGTCAATTGGCCGATCTCGACCAGACGGGCGACCAAGGAATGATCGTGCGAGAGCTGCCGCAGTTCCCCATTTTCCAGCAGGTAGACCCGGCTGTCCCCGACCCACGCCACCGTCAGTTGTCCGGCCCGGACCAGCGCAGCAACAATCGTTGCTCCCAGGCCGGCAGATTCTGGATGATCTTTCCCGTATTGGACAATTTTTGTATTGGCCGCCTCGACCGACTCACGTAAATGGGTCTCCCAGGCTGCCGCATCAAATCCCTCAACCCCCTTTTGCTGTCCAGTGGAGGCCCCCTCTCTCCTCAGCCCTCTCCCGCCAGAGGGGAGGGAAACGGTGGCTTCTTCAACATGCTGGGCCACAGTCCGAATGGCAATCTGGCTGGCGACCTCACCGGCTTCGGCTCCGCCCATACCGTCTGAAACGATATAGAGTCCATTAAAATCATCGCCCTCTATGCTGCCTTGACCCACCTCTTTGACAAGAACGGCATCTTCATTATGGTCGCGTACCTGTCCGACATCGGTCCGCCAGGCCGAGCGAATATGCACCGACTGACTCAGAGCGAGCAAGTCTTGTTTCAGGGCTGGCAGGTTCGGATAGCGCTCCCCGACCTCAAAGGCTAACGCTCTTCTTAAAACGCGCTCAAAATCGGGCGTCAGGACCTTCTCAGGATAGAATACTGGTGGCTCAGGCTGAACCGCCCAGCCTTCAATGGGTAAACGGCGCCCCACGAGAACGGCATACAGGCATGCGCCCAGAGCAAACACATCAGCAGCTTCGTGTAACACTTGGGACTTATATGCCTCAGGCGCAGCATACCCATCCGTCAAAAAGGGACTCTCCTCAAGCGCGTCTTTCAGGCGTATGGCGTCAAAGTGGGTGAGGTGCAGACGGCCGGTCTTGTCGAGTATGATATTTTCCGGAGAAAGTTCAACACACAAGAACCCATGCCGGTGCAAAGCACTCACGGCCTGGCACAGCTGCACGCCCCAGCCGGACGCCTCCCGCTCCGACGTCCGGCCCATGCGGCTACTCAGAGGGATACCGGACTGAGTCGGCGTAATGAGGTAGACCCGGCCATCACGTTCCAGACTTTCCTGCGGGAGGATGAGAGCCGGGTGGTGAATCGCGGCAAGCTGCTCGGATAGCTCAAACGCACCACCCGCGTCGGTCTGGTCACTTAATCGTTCAGCTATAAGATAGGTCTGTCCGGCGTCAGTCTGACGAACCGCCTGGTAGCGATTTTCCTGTCCGGTCGAGAGGATGGATGTGAGGCGATAGGTATCAGCGAGGATTGTGCCTGGCGTCAGTGGTTCAAAGAGGGAGACCGAAACGCCCCCTTCTTCAAGCGATACGCCACAGGCAGTACAAAAAATTTCTCCAAGCACATTGGCTTGTCCGCACTCAGCACAAACAAGGCTCTCCTCAATGTCTATAGGCTCGGTCATCAGAGGCGCAGAACCCATGCATCACCAGTCCAGTCAATTCCAGCAGTTTAGGCAGTTCCAGAACGGCCAGCGCAGCCTCATGGCACGCGCGAGACCTTGAAAAAGGTTTTGCCGACGATGATCTCATCCCCGTCTTTGAGGGTAGCCGGTGAGCCTGGCTCAAGACGTTGGCCCCTGTTGACAAACGTCCCGTTCAGGCTCCCAATATCCTCAATCGTCAACTCATCGCCGAATTTTATCAGCGCGTGTTTTCGGGAGATACGCGCTTCCGCATCATCATTTTCCATATCAACTTCAGGGAAAGAACCGGAATCCGGGTCCCACCGACCAACCAGATTATCTCCTGCTTGGAGCTCAAAAACCTTACCCACCGTTCCGCCACGGGTGATGGTGAGAGAAGCGCTCCCGGCTGCACCTTCTGTTCCTTCTGTTCCTTCTGAGCCTGGACCCTCGCTTGGTGCGACGTCTCCGGGTGCTTCTTCAGGGGCCGGTGTAGGAATATCTCCAACCGCCTCAGCCGCAGGTTCTTCTGCAACGGCCTCCGGACTTGTCTCACTTGCCCCACTTGCCGCACTTGCTGCACTTGCCTCAACTCCGGCAGGAGCTTCCTCCACGGCTTCGCTGTCAGGTGCGGCGGGGGCTTCGGCACTCTCCGTCGCTATGACTTCAAGTTTCGCTCCGCAGCTATCACAGTACTCCAGACCATCCATGTTTTCTTCATTACATTCCGCACAGCGAATCATGCTCGTATCTCCTTCATTGACCTCATTGCTGAACCGTTACCCTTCACGGGCGAGCTTAGTCTTGCAGGGCATCTTTGACGCTCTCGGGATCAAGAAGTTGCGTTTTTCGTAAGGTTGCCTGAGCGTTGAGCAACTGGGTTTTGGCCGCCCCGGTCGCGAGACTCTGTGTTTTCTTCAATTCACTCTGGAGCCCTTCGAGCGCTTGGGTTGCCTTCGTGTTCCCAAGTCGTTGGGTTCCGGCTATGGCATTGCCCAACAATCGCGTGGCTTTGTCGGTATTGCCGGCAGCCATAGCAGCCTCAGCCTGCATTTGGATCTTGGCGACGCTGACTTGATCAACGAGATTCATCACATAGCCGTTCGCCTTGCCAATGGAAGCTCGCTCAAGCGTATAGTTCACCACAACGTCCACGTTTTCGTGTTGGTTCTTGGCCTCAGGCGTATCGTAATGCAGCCCGGCCTGAGCGAGCCGGACCCGACCGGGGCGGCGGGGCGGTAAGACTAACACTGCCAATGCCGAACTTGGCGTACCCGCTTCAATATCTCCCAACGGGAGAGAAATAATCCGATTGGCATCGGGCGTAATATCTTTAATCGGGTAAATCTGAGGACTGGCGCGAAAGGCTTCTTTCACCTGCACCCCAGCGCTCAGTTGCACCTCAATACGCGCATTGGTCAGTGCGACATTCCGAAGTCCCTGGAGTTCGCTGGAAAAAATATCCGGAATTGAGGCCGGGGTATCAATAAAGTGATAATTGGACCCGCTCGCCTCCGCCATTTCCATCAGCAGTTTTTCATTAAACTCGCCGCCCACGCCGAGTGTGCTACACGAAATACGGTCACGATGCTGACGGGCGAGATCGAGACATTTGCGCTCCTCATACGTCTGACCATCGGTCAGGAGCAACAGCCGGTTCAGGCGGTTGGGCGAATAATACTTCTCGACCTCGGCAAGCGCCGCTTCCATCCCCAGCGCCATTTGTGTTCCGCCCCCGATCTCCAACAGATCCAGATCGTCAATGGCTCGTTTCACACCGGATGCATCCGCAGCCACCCGGTCTGCCGTTGCCGCAACGTCTGCCTTGTCTGCAAACGCGACCACCGCCGCCTTGTCATCCGGACCAAGATTATCAATCAGATATTTGACGGCATCAATGACATAATCAAGCCGCTGTTCATCATACATGGAACCGCTCCGGTCAAGCACAATGCCGAGATTGAGAGGCAGGCGCACGCCCCCGCCTTGCGGCTTTGTCTCCATGAGCAGGTACAGGATAAAATTTTCTGCGCTGCTCAGCACGGCATTACGGCTTGTCAACGCTTGGAAACCAACAGCAGCAGACACGAGAGGCTCCTTTTTTGCCAAGAGAATTGTTCAGAAGAATTGTTGAATTTTTATCTCACGTTTTTTCCCCAGGAGCAATATAACTACCCGCGAATTCTTGCGGCCTTATTACTCCGGCTTCCGAAACTGGTCGTGACAGCCCTTACACGTTCCGAACATCTTTTGCATATGTTCCTTGACTGCAGCGGCATTGTTTTCTCCTGCGGCCACGGCAAGCGCGTCAGCTTCTGTACTCAGTTCTGTGGCTGAGGCGAGAAAAGCGTCCCAGTTCTGCCAAATTTCTTCTTTCGCCCGAGAGGAGTCTGACGTGCTGCCCTCCGGAAAGAGCCCTGCGATCCGGGTGGAATGAAGGGCTATGGCGGCGGCATTCATTTTTGCCTCTTTGAGTGTACCGGCATCGATCTTGCCTTTCATCTCCTTGGCATTGGCCCCAATATTCTCCATCAGATACTCGCGAAACGGCACCGCCTGCTGAGGGTCCGGCATATGGGTGGGATGATTTTCATGCCCAAAACTCGACCCACTATGCAGACAACTTGCCACCACAACTGCGCTGACCAAAGCCATACGGACCACACGTTTGACCCGACCTTTCATTGCAGCACCTCCTTACTTACGAAAAACACGCCCGCCCGCGTTGCGTCTCAGGGCTCCGTTACTGTTCTGACTCCCAGGTAGAAAATTTGGGAGCAACCGATTTGAGATATTGGGCAACCGCCTGCGCATCTTCATCTGTCATGTCTTTGTACCCGCCTCCGGGTACCCCATCAATCACCAAGGCCATCAGCCCTTGGACGTTATCAAAATTCGGGAGAAAACCGGTGCGCAGCAGCGAGACGATTTCCCCTTCGCTCCACTGCCCGATACCCGTTTCGTCATCAGGGGTAATATTGGGAGCGACCTCGCCGTCAATACCCGCCGGATTGCCAGCTAAATTTTGCGCACGGTCGAGGGTGCCAAACACCGTGCGCGGCGTATGGCACTCCTGGCAATGGGCGAGATGTTCACTGATGTAGCGACCTCGGGCAACCGGGTCTGCCCTTGCAAGCACGCGGGTTTCGGCTGGTTCAAAAAACAGCCAGCGCCAGACGCGCATGGCAAGCCCGGAAAACGGAACGGTGATAGCGTGGGAGAGGTTTTTTTGCGCAATCGGCTCAAGGCTGCGCAGGAAAGCGACCAGAGCAGTCACATCTTCATCCGTCATTCCGCTCAAGGCCGGATACGGCATGACTGGACTCATGACCGTGCCATCAGGTTTCACCCCCCGCCGGATCGCGTCGATGATTTCCCGGTCCGTCCAGTTGCCGATACCGTGGACCGGGTCGGGTGTGATATTGGTCCCGTAAAACCTCCCGTACGGAGTCTCAAGCGGTCGTCCACCCGCATTGACCGGCCCATTATCGGCCGTATGGCAGCCACATCCGCCGGCCAAGGAAAATATATACCGCCCGTGGGCGACGAGGTCCGAGGTATCAGCCCAGACGTTCTGGAGGCGACCGAATGAAAAGGTAAAAAGAAGGCACAGGCAAAGAAGCGGTCTTTGTCTATGCCGCTTTCTTGCAGCAGGCAGTGACGACTCGGCTGGAGTCAATTGATCTGCCATGGGGGATATTGGGGGATCAATAGTGACCTGCTACTATACCCGGCCATGCAACGGCTCGGTCTCAGCGTTGGCGGTTTCTTGCTTCTTGGAACCGCAAGCCTGCTCTATCTGTTCTCTTCACTTGGAGAAACATCGCTCTATAACGCGTGGGGGTATACCATATATGCTGACTTTGAAAGTGCCACCGGCCTTGCATCCGGCGCGCCGGTCGAGATTGTCGGTGTCCGCGTAGGCCGGGTTGATACCGTCCAGCTTACGGGTATGCGTGCGAAAGTAAGATTCACCATACAGAACAACATCGAGATTCAAGAAGATGCGATCGCGTCTATCCAAACCAAGGGTTTACTTGGCGGCTCCTATCTCCTGATCTCACTTGGCGGGTCGGATAAAATCATCCCGCCCGGCGGAGTGATCAGAGAGACAGAGTCGCCCATTGACCTGCCAGGACTCATGGCAGCCTATATTGCCAGCCGCAAGGACACAGCCAAGGAAACAGCCCTAGAGAGTCCCCTAGAGAGTCCCCTAGAGAGTCCCCTAGAGAGTCCCCTAGAGAGTCCTTCCCCCTAAAGCAGGATGTGGGCAAAATGCCCGCGCTCCAAACTCTATTCAGCTCGATCACTCCGTTTACGCCGACGGTATGACGCCGGTTTCATGCGGACTTTGCCACACTGAGGACAGCGCCACTTTTCTTGTTTGTGAGGCCGATGCGCCTCTACTCTCATTTTTGCTCGGCAGCGTGGACAGATCATTGTTCAATCCAGATATCATACCCAATGAGCCGCTCCCGCACGGATTATCCGGTGTGTCCCAAATCGGGGCTTGCCTGTTCTCGCCAAGGGAGCTATGGGGGAAAGCTCATACCGATGCTGAAAAATCACCGTAATTGCTAGTGTGGGAGTCGCCGAATGCTCAGCCCCTATCGAGCCCTTGACCTGACAACCGAACGCGGATTGCTGTGTGGCCAGATCCTGGCCGATCTTGGCGCCGACGTGATTAAAATCGAACCCCCCGGCGGCTCCTCGGCTCGCAAGCTCGGCCCCTTCTATCAGGACCAGGAAGACGCGGAAAACTCTCTCTACTGGTGGGCCTATAACCGCAACAAACGGGGAGTGACGCTCGATATCACGCGGTCGGAAGGACAGCAGCTTCTGCGGCGCATGGCAAAGGGCGCAAAATTTCTGATTGAATCGGACAATCCCGGCCGCCTCGCCCAATACGGCCTGAGCTATGCTGAGTTAGCGGCGGACAATCCGGGGCTGATTTATGTCTCGATTACGCCATTCGGACAAGACGGGCCGAAGGCCAGCTATGCGGACAGCGACCTGATTATTCTGGCCAGCAGCGGACCGCTCGTCATTACCGGCGACGAAGACCGCCCGCCGGTCCGCCTGAGCCTGCCCCAGGGCTATCTGCACGCCAGCGCCGCTGCGGCGCCGGCAGCGCTGATTGCCCTGTACGAATCACATCGATCGAACCGCGGTCAGCACATTGATATTTCCGCCCAGCAGGCTGCGGCCCAGGCAACACAATCGACCATTCTCTCGGCTCCGCTCAATGATGCGGAAACACGGCGTATGGCCGGCGGGGCAAAAATGGGATCGTTGGCAATCCGCCTGCTCTGGCCGGCTAAGAATGGCCATGTTTCGATTGCCTATCTGTTTGGCTCGGCGTTTGCTCATTTCACCAAGCGCCTGATGGATTGGATATATGAAGAAGGTTTTTGTGACAAAGCAGTCCAACAAATGGACTGGGTTGGGATGGGCGGTCCCCTCTTTGGTGGCGACCCGAAAACGATTGAAGACTATGAACGCCTCAAACTGATCGTTGAAGACTTCACCAAGACCAAAACCAAAGAAGAGCTGTTCCGGAACGCACTGGAGCGTGGCCTGCTTATCGCCCCGGTCACCACGCTTGACGAGGTCGTCCACAGTAAGCAGCTCGATTCCCGTCAATACTGGACTACGGTTGACCATGATGAGATTGGGAAAGCGTTCGCCTATCCCGGTCCGTTTGCCAAGTTCAGCGAGCAGCCGATTGCCTATAAGCGCCGACCGCCGAAGATTGGTGAGCACAATGCTGAGGTCTATGGCGAACTCGGCCTTGGTGCACAAGCGTTAGCAGAGCTACAGAACAAGGGAATAATCTGACCGAGACTCACTCAGGAGGGGTAACCATGGCAGAGGGACAACACACCGGCAGTGAAAACAATCAAGCCCTGGCTGGGGTCAAAGTGCTCGATTTCATGTGGGCGATGGCCGGCCCCGGCTCGACGCGTATTTTGGCCGACTACGGGGCGACCGTTGTTCGGGTTGAATCCACCACACGATTTGACGCAGTACGCATGGTCGGTCCCTTTCAAAACAAGCAACCCGGCCCGAACAATTCTGGTTTGTTCAACAATATGAACACGGGCAAACTGCCGATGACCTTGAATCTGTCCAAACCGGAGTCGCGCGATATCATTTTTGACTTGGTGCGCTGGGCAGACGTGGTGACTGAGTCCTTTTCTCCCAAAGCCATGCGGGAGTGGGGCTTTGACTACGAGTCGCTCAAGAAAATCAAGCCCGATATCATCATGCTCAGCACCTGCTTGATGGGCCAAACCGGACCGCATTCTCACTTTGCCGGGTTTGGCAATCTAGCCGCGGCCCTATCAGGATTTTTCGATCCGACCGGTTGGCCCGACCGCGCGCCGGCCGGACCATTCGGTGCCTACACTGATTATATTGCCCCATGGTATAACGCCGCGGCCGTGCTGGCTGCCTTGGAACACAAGCACCAGACTGGTACAGGCCAACATATTGACCTGGCGCAAGCCGAAGCCTCTCTCCATTTTCTGGCACCATTTCTTTTAGATCAAACCGTCAATGGACGGACCCAGACCCGTATGGGCAACCGGGACATGAACTTCGCTCCTCACGGTGTGTATCAAGCGGCAGGAGATGACCGCTGGGTGGCGATTGGCGTGGAAACTGACGACCAGTGGCGTTCACTGTGTGAGACCATGAACCGCTCGGACCTCGGCAGTGACGAACGTCTTGCCACGGTAAAAGGCCGGCTGGCCAATCAGGACGAAATTGATGCAGCCATAAATGAATGGAGCAGCCAAGTCGGTCCCTACGATGCCGAAGAAAAACTTCAGGCGAAAAAGGTTCCGGCCAGCGCAGTCGAAACCATAAACGAGTTGTACGAAGACAAGCAGCTTCAGCACCGTGAGCACTTTGTAGACCTGGATCATCCCGACTTCGGCAAGACCACGGTCGAAGGCAGCCGTTTCAAATTCTCCCGGACCCCGGCCCAGATTAACCGTTCTGCTCCGACGCTGGGGCGTGAGAATCAGAACGTGTTGAAGAATATTCTGGGCTATAATGAAGAGAAGATCACCGAGTTGGTGATTGCCGAGGTGTTGGAGTAGAAGACACCCGCATTCATATCCGAGCCAAAAAGGGCGCGCGGCGGTGCGCCCTTTTTGGCTGATTCGGAAGAACAGCGGCTTGACTCAGATACCCCTTCAAAGTTCCGTTTAGAATCTCCATCACTTAGAGGATAGGTAACCCTGATCGTGCGAGCAGTTCGTCGATCTGCTGGCGGTCCGCACGCTCCTCACTAGGTGTGTAGCCAGGCCATAGCTGACCGTAAAACGACCGTAAAACGACACAATGTAATCCTCGATCGTCGGGGCCAGCTTTCGCTTGCTGGCCACCAAGAGGAGCAGCTTCAATACCAAGATTTTGTAGACACGGTCATGCTCCTTCAGCGGGAACGCGCTGATCGCCAGCGCAGTCTGCTTGGCCTCATCTATCGCACCTAGCAAGAGCCATAGCTGGCCCCAAAACCGTAACGTTTCAAGGTCGAATCACCCTCCCCCACCGAAACGATCTGAGGCAACGCGAACGAGTTCGGTAGCGAGCATTTCATCGTAGTGTACATCCGTCCCGCCTTGACTGTAGGGGCGACGCATGCGTCGCCCCTACTCGAACCTCCACTCGTCGGCCACAAACAGCTCTCACACAGACAACTCGTTGACGACCGGCGAATGGTTTTCAAGAACAAGCTGATCGATGGTACAGAAAGGAGTCCGACGAGCTGCGCTATGAGCGGACAGGAGTCGGTCAAACGGGTCGCGTGTCCATGCTATCGGCGTAGCATGGCGAATGAGGGAGAGGAGCGGAATCTCATCCACCAGGAAGCGCGGGTCGTTCAGCAGGGTTTCTGTGAATTCTGGATTTTCGATCTCTATTCGGCCTACCTCAGCCAGGTATTGCGCCTCAAGCAGCGATATCGGAGAAACGCCCCACGGACGATATTTATCCAGCCAGGTAAACTCCTTGAGTCGATTTGACCCAAGGACAAGCCAAATCAGGAAATGGGTATCGAGCAGAATAGTCACTGTTTTTTTCGGGAGATCGACGCGAGGCCCTGGCTTTCTCCTTGCCAATCCCAACTCCACTGATCAACTTGGTCAGCATCAGGAACACGCAGGAGACGTGTATAGTCAGGAAACTGTTGTTTCGATTTCGTGACTTTTTTGTCTTCCCGGCGTAAGACGAGTCTCTGTCCCTTCCGCTCCAGGACAATGATTTCCCCGGCGACGACTTCGTCAAGTACCCGGAACCAATTTTTCCTCGCCTCAGAGGCGGTCAACCTTTTCATGTGTACAACGTACAAGTTGATGGTAACGATTGCCAGACGCTTCTTAATTTTTACCCTGGCAGAGAAGAGCTGACGTTCTCCTCTCCGCCGCTACCAACTCCTTACCTCACGAGCCAGGGCACCGAATCCGGTAGGAAAGCATTGTTCGAGAAGCTGTAAATCCTGAGTGAGTCTTTGCGCTTCTTTGGTTGCGCGACGGGTCTCCAATTCCAGCGAAGGACGTGATGTTTCGTAAACATCTTCTTTCAGGCTCCTCGTGGTATAGGGGAAAGGACCCGACGGCAGACTTGCTATCCAAGCAGCCTCAGTGACGTGTGGGTCGAGACCACATCGATACCATGCCTCTATTGCTGGAACGGCTATACCGACTGCAATCTTAATCTGAGGGCGTCCCTGAACAGGTCGAAGTTGGTCAAGAACAGGATCAATAGTCTGGCGCATTTTGCAAAGCCGGCATCTCTCATCCGCGCCGCCCGCTTGCTCATGCTCTGGCCCGTGCAGCGGTGTCCGGTCAGAATCCACCACAATGACGAGAGCATCTGCGTCCGTTCGGTAGTGTAAGTGCTTGAGTACAGTCGGAAGAATTGTGAAGACACCGGAGACGCCGCGTGTTCCGATTGGAGGCATATCAACTGCTTGAGTTTGCCTACCAACAATGCCTTCAATGAGAATACGAATCGCCGCCTCATCTGCCGGCGATTCGCTGAGGACCGCTACCTTCATTGCTCGGCCGGCACACCACCGAGAACGCCGCTATACCAGACCTCGCCCAAGGGAGCATCGTCCAGCACTTCCATAATGTCAGGTTGGTCAGACAACCGCTCAAATTGGGCTCCATCCGCAGTCTTCTGAGCAATGACAATTTCTTCCGGATGATCTTTATAGAGGTCCAGAAAATACGGAGAATGCGTCGTTGCAATCACTTGAACTGGCTGACGATCTTCGCCGAACTGTTTTGGGTAGCTTAACCGATAGAGCGCCGTCTGGATGTTACGTAAAAGGCGAGGATGAACCCCCCGTTCCGGTTCCTCTATGCCGATTAGTGAGGGTGGATCAGGGAAGATACGCCAGGGTGAGAATGGCCAAGGCCAACACCGTCCCTTGGGACAGGTCTCTAGCCGGCAGCGCATGATGGCCTTTTCGTGTTCGTAATGAAAAGGCCCGATGTCCGGTCTTTGGCGTTTCAAAAAGGATACGATCGAATTCCGGCAGCCACCGCCCGAACTCATCATTCAACGCCTCAAACCGCTCGGGTTCCTTATCTCTGAGACTATCCATAACACCCGCAAGATTATGTCCGTTCGAGGAAAGTTCAGCGGCAGGTTCAAGCTGACGGGCTGAATTATGGCCGAAGCGTCTAACGAATAAACTCGTGTTCTGAGTGATAGCGGGAAAAGAATCGGAGTAATCCCAGTAATTACCGCTCCAAACGCGCAGTCGTTACCACTTTGTCATAGAACTCGCTCCATTGGAGTGTAATCTCTACGGCCCTATTATCTGTTGCTTTTCAGACCAACAGTAACAAACTTTTTAGATTCTTGCTGACCCGTGTGCGACTGACAGATTGGAGGGCTTGCAAAGCCGTACTCTTGCCACTCCCGTTCGGTCCGACAATTAAAGTAAAAGGCGCAAGCGGAAGTGTCGCGTTTCGTAATATCTTGAAATTCTGGAATTGGATTGAGTCAAGCATACGAACCGCCTTCGGGCTCTTGTGGTCAGTACAGCTATCGCTATTCAGACCGTAGTATGGACTGAGATGAAGAAGAAGAGCAATAGGGAATGAGGCGGAGTGATTGCCATTGACTAGCCTTTGTGCGAGAGCGCGGCTTCGATTTATTCGGGCGTCTCCTCCGTGTAGGAGAAGGGATGAACGCCTGCCCCGCGATCCGTAAGGCTCTCCTCTGTTCCGTAGGCCCCGGCCTCGCCTCTGCTTCTTTTCGGTACACGCCCGGAGTGTTGTGTCCTGCGTTCCGTGTGATATCCGCTACAGGCCGCTAAGGGATAAGCAGAAAGATGAGCACCACCGACCTGAACTGGATTGCCAACTACATCTGGGGTATTGCCGACGACGTGCTGCGCGACCTGTACGTGCGCGGCAAGTACCGTGACGTGATCCTGCCCATGACCGTACTGCGCCGGCTGGATGCGGTCCTGGAAGACAGCAAACGGGCTGTCCTTGACATGCAGGCCAGCCTCGACACGGCAGGCGTGGTCGAACAGGACCCGGCCCTGCGACAGGCCGCGGGACAGGCATTCTACAACACCTCGAAATTCACCCTGCGCGACCTTAGAGCCCGCGCCAGTCGCCAGCAGCTTACTGCCGACTTTGAAGCCTACCTGGACGGGTTTTCGCCCAACGTGCAGGACATCCTCGACAACTTCGAGTTCCGTAACCAGATTCCGCGCCTGTCCAAAGCCGACGCCCTGGGCACACTGGTCGAGAAGCTCACCTCGCCCGACATCAACCTGAGCCCGGCCCCGGTCCTGAACACCGACGGCTCGGTCAGACACCCCGGCCTCGACAACCACGGCATGGGCTCGATCTTCGAAGAGCTGGTACGGCGCTTCAACGAGGAGAACAACGAGGAGGCCGGCGAACACTGGACCCCACGCGACGCCGTAACCCTCATGGCCAGGCTCGTCTTCTTGCCCGTCGCCGACGAGATCAAATCCGGCACCTATCTGCTCTACGACGGCGCCTGCGGTACCGGCGGCATGCTGACCGTAGCCGAGGACACTTTGCAGCAGCTCGCCGCCGAGTACGACAAGGACGTGTCCACCCATCTCTATGGCCAGGAGATCAATGCCGAGACCTACGCCATCTGTAAGGCCGACCTGCTGCTCAAGGGTGAGGGGGAAGCCGCCGACAATATTGTGGGCGGCCCGGAGTACTCGACCCTGGCCAACGACGCTTTCCCGGCCCGCGAGTTCGATTTCATGCTGTCCAATCCACCCTACGGCAAGAGCTGGAAGACCGACCTGGAGCGCATGGGCGGCAAGAACGACATGCGCGACCCACGCTTCGTGATCGAACATGCGGGCGATCCCGAGTATTCGCTGGTCACCCGTTCGAGCGACGGCCAGATGCTTTTTCTGGCCAATAAGCTCTCCAAGATGAAGCAGGATACGCCGCTCGGCAGCCGCATCGCCGAGGTCCACAACGGCAGCTCCCTGTTCACCGGCGACGCCGGGCAGGGCGAGAGCAATATCCGCCGCTGGATCATCGAGAACGACTGGCTGGAGGCCATCGTCGCCCTGCCCCTCAATATGTTCTACAACACCGGCATCGCCACTTACGTCTGGGTGCTGACCAACCGCAAGCCCGCACACCGCCGGGGCAAGGTGCAGTTGATCGACGCCACCACCTGGTACCGGCCGCTGCGCAAGAACCTGGGCAAGAAGAACTGCGAGCTGGGCGAGGAGGATATCGCCCGCATCTGTGACACTTTTCTCGACTTCAAGCAGACCGAGCAGAGCAAAATCTTCGACAACGCCGCCTTCGGCTATTGGAAAGTCACGGTCGAGCGGCCGCTACGCATCCAAGGCGCCGACCCCAACCATGCCTACAAGGCTACTGAAATCAAAAAGCTGAAAGAAAACGGCGAGCGCAGCGAGAACGCGCCGCCGGTCATCAAGAAAATTCACAAGCGAGGTACGGAGGCCGACCCGCTGCACGGCCTGTTCGCGGCCACCATCAACGGTCGGCCCACCGTGGTGGAGTATGAGCCGGACACCGACCTGCGCGATACCGAGCAAATCCCATTGCAAGAATCGGGCGGCATCGAAGCCTTCCTGCGGCGCGAGGTCCTGCCCCACGCCGCCGACGCCTGGTATCAGCCCGACAGCGTGAAGGTCGGCTACGAGATCAGCTTCACCCGCTATTTCTACAAGCCGCAGCCCATGCGCACGCTGGTGGAAATCCGGGCGGACATCCTGGCGCTGGAACAGGAGACCGAGGGGCTGCTCGGCGAGATCATCGGAGAGAGTAGAGGTTCATGATTCACAACCTCAAACCCTATCCTGCCTATAAGGATTCCGGCGTCGAGTGGCTGGGGGAGGTGCCGGAGCATTGGGAAGCTTACGTCATTGAAGTGGGTTTCCGACCGATCCCAGAACGGATCAAACCACCTACATCGGAGATGCTCTATTATGATGATGGAACAGTTCCGTGGTATGGACCATCGAGTTGTGGAACCACCGAGGAGCTTCGGGCAACCGATAAGGCACGATGAGCCAGTTTGCCTTTACGAAGGGCGGCAAGCGAGACTCGTTCGAGGACCAGCCCTCCTCCAGAGTCATCGGTTCTGTTGGACGTATGGCACTCATGCCACATGACTTGATCTACGAACCAGCAGATCACAGCCTTTGAGTTTTCCGCTAATCGAGTCAATCCTTCCTTTATGCTCCGGCAGCTACGAAACGCTGAGCCTCGGCTTAGGGCGACGGCGTCAGCCACGACCATCCCAATCTTGGACTCTGATGTACTCGCTCGACTATCGTGCGCGACGCCGCCCCTCCCCGAACAAACCGCCATCGCCCGCTTCCTCGACCACGCCGACCGGCGCATCCGGCGCTACATCCGCGCCAAGCAGAAGCTGAGTGCGCTGCTGGAGGAGCAGAAGCAGGCCATCATCCACCAAGCCGTCACCGGCCAGATCGACGTCCGCACCGGCCAGCCCTACCCGGCCTACAAGCCCTCCGGCGTCGAGTGGCTGGGGGACGTGCCGGCGCATTGGGAGGTTCGGCCGCTCAAAGC
The DNA here is from genome assembly GCA_963664395.2 of Binatia bacterium. Lineage (GTDB taxonomy): Bacteria > Desulfobacterota > Binatia > Bin18 > Bin18 > Bin18. The sequence continues at coordinate 4,690,244 of OY761159.2, forward strand.
GCACATTCACAGACGGCGTACGTGAACTGGCTAGGCCCAACGGAGGAGGTTCAGCTTTCAGCCACCCAAGCTTACGGTGGAGCGAAAGCGACGATTACGAAAAGAAGATTGGGAGGAAATCGTCAAGAATTGCGACATGGAGAAACGCGTCAGTATCAAGGTGGACGACTTTGTCACGCAGTTTGCGGAGTTTCCTGGGCGTGCTGGAAAGAGCGTATGGGACGAAGTGGATGCATGGTCGATCGAAGCTCAGCCTATCGTTCTTCACCCTGCTACGAATTTGGTTCCATCCGTACGATTTAACGCCTTATCTCTTTAAGTACCTTGCTTAATTCTGAAGGCTGCGACACCTCAACTGCCTAGCTTTATTCGAGAACAGCACAACCATTCGTTATTACAGGAACTCGTGTGAGGAACGATGCGCACCCTTCCCCCTTTACCCGAACAAACCTCCATTATCGCAGTATCTCGACAAGGCACCGCCGATATCGACACCGCCACTGCCAAGCGCAAACCGCCGCCAGATCGACCTCCTCAACGAATACCGCACCCGCCTGATCGCCGATGTCGTCACCGGCAAGCTCGATGTACGCGAGGCGGCGGCACGGTTGCCGGATGGGGAAGCCGAACCAAAGCAGTTTGATAAGGCTAAAGCTCTGATTGACGCAGCAGATGCTGAGCGATAGACGATTTTGAAGATTGACCGTAGCCGGTAAGGGTGCTGTGTTATCAATATGAACAAGGTCGCGGTGAAACCGGCAGTGGTTCGCTGGGCGCGCGAGCGCTCGGGAAAGGACATGTCTGACTTGGCGAAGCGCTTCCCGAAGCTGCCGCAGTGGGAAGGCGGTGAGGCGCAGCCGACGTTTAAGCAATTGGAGCGGTTTGCAAAGGCGACGCTCACACCCTTCGGAGCCTTGTTTTTAGAGGAGCCGCCGGATGATAAATTACCGGTTGCTGATTTTCGCACACTAAAAGGCCAGCAGCCGGCGCGGCCGAGCGCGGCGCTGATGACCACTGTGCAGCAAATGCAGCGGCGGCAAGAATGGATGCGCGAATATCTTATCGAGGCAGGCGAAGAACCTCTTGCCTTCGTCAGGACTGTCACGTTGGCTTCGAGTCGCGTGGACGCGGCCAACAATATCCGAAGGACACTAGGTGTTGATGATGGCTGGGCGAGCACGCACTCTACATGGTCCGCCGCGCTCGTTGGGCTTCGGCGGGCGGTGGAAGAGATAGGTGTTTTGGTCGTCGTCAACGGCGTCGTGGAGAACAATACGCGACAGAAACTGGACCCGGAGGAATTTCGGGGATTTGTGCTCTGCGACGATTACGCGCCTTTAATCTTCATCAACGGAGCGGACTTCACGTCTGCTCAGATGTTTACCCTGGCGCACGAACTGGCCCACCTGTGGTTGGGGACAGGCGGTGTGTTCAACTTGGTGGACCTCCAGCCGTACGACGACGATGTTGAAAGATTTTGTAACGAGGTTGCGGCGGAAGTGCTGATTCCGGGAGACGAGCTTGATGGCTGCTGGCCGAGCGTGGCCAAGTCGGCCGAACCGTTTCAAGCGCTGGCGAGGCGCTTCAAGGTCAGTCCCCTCGTGGCGGCCCGGCGAGTGTCGGATCGAAAGTTGATGGCGAGAGACGATTTCTACGAATTCCTGGGTCGATACACGGCTGACGAACGGCGAAGATCTGCGCAGCAATCGAGTGGGGGGAATTTCTACAACGCGCAACGGGGACGTGTCGGCCGTCGCTTCGGTAGCGCGGTCATTCGTGCAGCGCGGGAGGGCCGGCTACTGTACCGTGACGCGTATCGCCTCACGGGTCTGCATGGCCGGAGTTTCGACCAATTTGCGCAGACACTCGGATTTTAGCCGTAATGAGCGAGGCAGACGAGAAATATGTGCTGGATGCCAACGTCTTTATTCAAGCGAAGCGGCGATTCTATGACTTCGATTTCTGTCCAGGCTATTGGGGTGTGCTTATATACTACAACCGGGAAGGAAGGCTCTACAGTATCGACAAAGTTCAGGAAGAACTGAAACGCGGAGGAGATGACCTTTGGGACTGGGCAGAACAGCGATTCGGTGCCAACGCGTTTGGAGATACTTCGACGGCGGCTATTACGTCGGAGTACCGGCAAATGTTGGCATGGGTGATGGCTCAGTCCCAGTTCCAGCACACCGCTAAGGCAGAATTTCAAGCCGTCGCTGACGGCTGGCTTGCGGCCTACGCCAAGAAGACAGGGTGTGTCGTGGTCACCCTGGAGCAATTCGACCCGAACGTGCGCAAACGAGTCCCACTACCCAACGTTTGCCGCGCCTTTGATGTGGAATGTATCAGTCCTTTTGAAATGCTACGCCGGCTTGGCGTCCAGTTGAATTGGAGCCCGCCGAGATGACACGTAAGAGTGAAATACTCTACCCCTTCGTAGTCACATCAGAACAACAGATATGACCACCGATACCTCCGAACGCGGCCTCGAACGCCTCATCTGCACCGCGCTGGCCGGCCATCCCTGCGAGCCGCCCGCAGCGGGTACGGTGGCCGAACCGCCCGCCGGCTACGGCGGCGTGGGCTGGAGCGGCGGCAACTTTCACGACTACGACCGCGAATACTGCGTCGATCTGGTCCAACTCTCGGCATTTCTGCGTGCGACCCAACCCAAAGCCGCGGAATCGCTGGGACTATCCTCGGACGGCCCGACGCGGCGCAAATTCCTGGCCCGGCTTCAGGGCGGGATATCCAAGCGCGGCAGCATCGACGTGCTGCGCCACGGCATCGACCACGGGCCACACCACCTGGACCTGTTCTACGGCACGCCTTCAGCCGGAAACCAGAAGGCCCAGGAGCGCTTCGAGCAGAACCGCTTCACCGTTACCCGGCAGTTGCGCTACAGCCGCGACGAAACCCAGCGGGCGCTGGACATCGGGCTGTTCATCAACGGCCTGCCGGTCTTCACCTTTGAACTCAAGAACAGCCTGACCAAGCAGACGGTGGACGATGCGGTCTGGCAGTACAAGAAGGACCGTAACCCGCGCGAGAGGCTGTTTGAGCTCGGTCGCTGCGTGGCCCACTTTGCCGTGGACGAGAGCGAGGTGCGCTTCTGCACCCATCTCACGGGCAAGTCCTCGTGGTTCCTGCCCTTCAACCGAGGCTGGAACGACGGTGCGGGCAATCCGCCCAACCCGAACGGGCTCAAGATCGACTATCTGTGGCGCGAGGTGCTGACCCGCCAGAGCCTGACCAACATCCTGGAAAACTACGCCCAGGTGGTGGGATCGAAAGACGAGAAAACGGGCCGAAAGAAAAAGACCCAGGTCTGGCCGCGTTACCACCAACTCGACGTGGTGCGCCGGCTGCTAGCCGACGCCGGGACACGCGGAGTGGGCCAGCGTTATTTAATCCAGCACTCGGCGGGCAGCGGCAAGAGCAACTCCATTGCCTGGCTGGCCCACCAACTGATCGGGCTGACAAGGGACGACGCCTCGATCTTCGATTCCATCATCGTGGTCACCGACCGGCGGATTCTCGACAAGCAGATTCGCGATACCATCAAACAGTACGCCCAGGTCGGCGCGACACTCGGGCATGCCGAGCATTCGGGCGACCTGCGCCGGTTCATCGAGTCCGGCAAGAAAATCATCATCTCGACCGTGCAGAAGTTTCCCTTCATCCTCGACGAGATCGGCAACGAGCAGCGCGGTCGATACTTCGCGATTATCATTGACGAGGCTCACTCCAGCCAGGGCGGCCGCACCAGCGCGGCCATGGCCCAGGCGCTCTCCCAGGCCGGTGAGGAGGGCGAGGAGGAGACCTATGAGGATCAGATCAACCGTTTGATGGAATCCCGCAAACTGCTCCCCAACGCCAGCTATTTCGCCTTTACGGCCACGCCCAAGAACAAGACGCTGGAAATCTTCGGCAACCCGGACCCGCAGGCCGACGGCACGGTCAAGCATCATGCCTTTCACACCTACACCATGAAGCAGGCCATCCAGGAGGGCTTTATCCTGGACGTGCTGGCGCACTACACGCCGGTGAACAGCTATTACAAGCTGGCCAAGACGGTGGCGGACGACCCGCAGTTCGATACGAAGAAAGCCCAGAAAAAGCTGCGACTTTTTGTCGAGGGCCACGACCACGCCATCAGCCTCAAGGCCGAGATCATGGTCGATCACTTCCACGAGCAGGTGCTGGCCCAGAACAAGATCGGCGGCGCAGCGCGAGCCATGGTCGTCACCAACGGCATTAAGCGTGCAATCCAGTACTTTCACGCCATCCGCGACTACCTGAAGGAACGAAAGAGCCGCTACCAGGCCATTGTAGCGTTCTCCGGCGAGCCTGAGTTCAACGGAGCAAAGGTCAGCGAGGCGTCGCTGAACGGCTTTCCGTCCGGCAAGATCGCCGAGAAGATACAGGAGGACCCCTACCGTTTCCTGGTCTGCGCGGACAAGTTCCAGACCGGCTATGACGAGCCCCTGCTGCACACGATGTATGTGGACAAGACGCTCGCGAGCATCAAGGCCGTGCAGACCCTGTCGCGCCTCAATCGGGCGCATCCCAAGAAGCATGATGTCTTCGTGCTTGATTTTCTGAACAAGATCGAGATCATCCGCGAGTCCTTTGCCGACTTCTATCGCGCGACGATTCTGGCCGATGAGACCGATCCCAACAAGCTGCACGACCTACAGGCCGATCTCGACGGCGCTCAGGTCTATTCTCCCGAGCAGATCGGCGAGTTTGTGTCGCGCTATCTCAGCGGAGCCGAACGCGACCAGCTCGACCCTATACTCGACGCCTGCGTGGCCATCTATCTGCGCGATTTGGACGAGGACGGCCAGGTGGACTTCAAGGGTAAGGCCAAGGGTTTTGTACGGACCTATGGTTTCCTGTCGTCCGTCCTGCCCTATACCAACGCCGCCTGGGAGAAGCGCTCGATATTCCTGAATTTCCTGGTCTCCAAGCTGCCATCCCCCCAAGAGGAAGACCTGTCCAAGGGTATTCTCGATGCCATCGACATGGACAGCTACCGGGCCGAGAAGCAGGCAATACAGAAAATCATGCTGCCCGATGAGGACGCCGAGGTCGAGCCGGTGCCAGCCATAGGCGGCGGTCACTTGCCCGAGCCGGAGTTGGACCGGCTGTCGAATATCCTGAGGGCCTTCAACGATCTCTTCGGCGACATCTACTGGGACGACGCCGACCGTGTGCGGCAGCTCATTACCCAGACCATTCCTGCCAGGGTGGCTGAGGACACCGCCTTCAAGAACGCCCAGCAGAACTCGGACAAGGAGAACGCCCGCATCGAGCACGATAAGGCGCTGCTCCGGGTGATGACCTCGGTCATGAAGGACGACACCGAGCTGTTCAAACAGTTCATGGACAACCAGAGCTTCAAGCGCTGGCTGACCGATACGGTGTTCGGGCTTGCGTACGAGCAGGCGAGCACGGGGTGAGGCGCATTTCCCAACTCCACCGATCAGCCTGATCAGCATCAGGAACACGCAGGAAACGTGTGTAGTCAGGAAACTGTTGTTTCGATTTCGTGACTTTTTTGTCTTCCCTGCGTAAGACGAGCCACTGTCCCTTTCGCTCCAGGACCACGCCTTCCCCAGCAGCAACTTCGTCAAGCACCCGAAACCAATTTTTCCTTACTTCGGAGGCGGTCAGCCTTTTCATATGTGCAACGTACAACCCGGTGACAACGATTCCCAGTAGATTGACTATCCTTCGCAGATCAACTCCAAATCGCGTAGCGCTTGTCGCACTACTGTGGATAGTCGCGCCCCCGTACGCTTCCTGCCCGGCACTGCCAGCCAGCCCTGAAGGACCGGAGCCCACTCCTCAACGGCTATGCGATGCGGGTTGGAAAGGCGCAAAATCGATTGCGGTTTGTATCGTTGCGCGATACAGTGGCGCGGGTGAAGATCAAGCACCGGGGACTACAGGTGTTGCACGAACGCGGCGACGGTTCGCGGCTTGCCGCAGACCTGATCCCCCGGCTACGGCGGGTGCTGTTGCGGCTTGAGGGCGCGACCCGGCCCGGCAATATGGACGTACCCGGCTACTACCTGCACCCCCTGAAGGGCGACCGGCGCGGCCTGTGGAGCGTTCGGGTGTCCGGCAACTGGCGCGTGGTGTTCCGCTTCGAGGGTACGGAAGCCGTGGACGTAGACTTGATTGACTACCACTAAGCCGAGAGAGGAGGCAGCATGGCGACGATGTACGATCCTCCGCACTTGGGTGAATTGATCCGGGAGAACGTAGAAGCGGCGGGCTGGACCGTGACCGAAACAGCAGAGCGGCTGCGCGTCAGCCGCGTGGCACTGTCGCGGGTACTGAACGGCAAGGCCGGCGTTTCGGCGGCACTGGCACTCGCGCTGGAACGGATCGGCTGGAGCGACGCAGAACACTGGATGCGGATGCAGTCCATATACGCCGTGGCGCAGGAGCGGCGAAAGCAAGAGCACGCGGCGGCCTGACGGCCGGATGAACGCCTGCTGCGCCACGGCGGGACTCTTCAATCATCCTAGCCATTTGCCGATTTTCTGACATGGCTGTTCGTCAATGTGGGAGGAAGGATGGAGGCGGCGGGAATCGAATACCCGCCCTAACATAATGTTTTTAAATGACTTTTACGAAGCCTCTTCTAGTTTCCCCACTCTGATTACGGGCCTATATAGGTCTATTCACCTGCTAGACGGACGCCCGACTTTGCAGGTCAAGTGCATAGAAACCATCGAATGATAGAATAATGTCTGTTTCCAGCTTGATGTGCAACTCTTATACCTAGCCACATTTGCCTGTAGGCGTCAAATGTGGCTATCCGCTCGCGTCATTAGCGCAAGCGCGGGAAAAAGCACTGGCGAACAAGCGGCTGGCACGCGACGGCGGCGATCCCCTGGCCGATAAACGCAAAGCACGGGTGCCCACCTTTACTATAAAGACTTAGTGGGGAAGTAGAAATGAAAAAGCCCAGCCAAGCAGCTGGGCTTTGGTCTGGCAAAAAAGACGAACTATCTGTCGTTTAATTGCCGGTTATATCGTGAGTGAGACCCGATCCAAAACCATCGTATCTCATCGCCAGAAGTCACTCCAAGGGCTCTGTAGTCCTCGGTGATACGAACAGAATAGGTTGAATCGGTATTGTGCATCCTTTTAAAGCGCAAACTTGGGTGTGCTGGATTAGTTATGAATAGTTTGTATGCCTCTTTTGCTCTTTGCCGAACATCGGCAGGTAGTTGCTCAAGCAATTTACGAAATTCTGGCGTTATTTTTGACTTCACCACTTCTCCGGGTCAAGGTCTTCGGTCAACCCGGCACGATCCTGAGCAAGTGCCTCGGTAGCCAATGCATCAAAGTGGTCCTTATTGGCCGCAAAAAAGGCATCCCAATGTTCTTCCTCTTCAATCTCAGCAGGCACCGATTTTTTGATTGTATCCTGTCTTTTTGAAAAATAGCTGGTAGCCACATGGCCACTATTCTGTTCCTTTGTACTCATTTTAATCTCCCTTCTAGCGGCTCGTCCATCGTGCTTGCATCTCTAACGCACCAACGGCCTTATGACAACTATACACAACACATATAAAGATACATAAAACATATATAAAACATGACAAGACATTACATAATAATATGCTGAGTCTTCTCCCTTAAGAGGGCTTGGATAAGATTGCATGTAATTCCCTCCGCAGATGGGGCACTTTTCTTCAGTCTCTGCCATTTTTTCTCCTCAAAGTTTTTGGAATCCGTAATCACAAAAAATAATGTTTTTCTGGCAGCACAGCGCGATATACGGATATGCCTATTTTTGGGCACGGACCCCCCGGTCAGGCGCCCCTACCTAAAAATTAGGCGCCCGAACATCTCCCTCATATCCCCCCCGGCGCGACACTCAAATACAACGTGTCGCCGTCACCGTGCAGGCCCGTTCTGGTGATCGCCCTCACTTTAGCGGCGGTGAGCTTTCCCATGTCGTCTTTCCTTTCCCCATATTTTTCCCCAAGTTCCATTAGGGATTTTATAGGAATCGAACGGAAGACACACGCCCGTCAGAAAATAAAAAGCCCTGTAATCACAAGGATTTCAGGGCTTCTCAGGGAACGGACGGGAATAGAAGAAATCAAGAAGGGATGGAGGCGGCGGGAATCGAACCCGCGTCCGAGAGTAGTCCACTCAAGGCATCTACAATGCGTAGCTCGTACTTTGATCTTATCCTCGGGCCTCCTACGAGCGGGATGCCCTCAGACCAGCCAAAGTAAATTTTCGGGCTCGCACCCCTCGGCAATATGCGAGCCCTATCCCGATTTGTGTCGCCTTATTCAACCCTACGGGCACGGATCGGTAAGACGCAAGCTGCTCTAGGCAGCGAGAGCGTAATCAAAATCGTCTGCAGTTAAATTGCAGCCTGTCCGTTTTACGGGCGGGACAGAACCCCGGCATGCAGCCCTGGCTTTCTAACCCACGTCGAAACCAGATCGCCCCCTTATCAGAATTATTTCTCTCCCGCAGAGAGGAAGATCAAAAAGAGTATACTCCCCTAGCCTGTCCGTCTATGCATGGCCCGTTCGACATCGCGCTTCATCTCGCGTTCGCGAATGGCAGCGCGCTTGTCATACATCCGTTTACCTTTGGCCAAAGCCAGTTCGACCTTGACCCGACCTTGCTTAAAGTACAGGCGCAGAGGCACCAGGGTCAATCCCTGCTCCTTTGTTTTTCCCATAAGACGCATGATCTCCTTTTTGTGCAGAAGGAGCTTGCGCCTGCGTGTCGGATCACCGTTAAAGTAGTAGGCCGGTTCATAGTCGCTAATATGCGCGTTCAATAAAAACGCCTCTCCCCTGTCGATCCGGCCATAGCTGTCTTTGAGATTGGCCCGGCCATCACGGAGCGATTTGACTTCTCTACCGTTCAGCACAAGCCCGGCTTCAAAGGTTTCGTTAATGATATAGTCGTGCCGCGCTTTGCGATTGACGCAGATCGCTCTTTCGGCGGGTTTCTCTTTGGCCATGTTCACACTCTGCGACTAGTGTAGCACACGGTTATCAATAAGCCGGACATCTCCGACCCAGACCGCGATGGCCAACAGGGTAGGACCGGATACCTGCGCCACTTCTTCGAGCGTTTCAGGATGGCACAGGGAGGCGTACTCGACCCGCACCGCGGCGTTTTGGGTCAACACCTGCCGGACAGCTTGAAGAATAACGGCTGAGGACAAGAGCCCGCCCGAGACGGTCTCTTGGGCAGTCTTGAGCGCGCGCGCAACACATAGACTCGTCTCTCTTTCAACAGCACTCAGCCGTGCATTACGGGAACTCAGGGCCAAGCCGTCTTCCTCGCGTACCGTCGGCATAGTGACGATATCGATGTCAAAGTTCAGGTCCTGGACCATACGTTTGATAACGACGCACTGCTGGAAATCTTTCTCGCCAAACAGCGCGCAATGCGGCTTGACCATATTGAACAGCTTGGCCACAACCGTTGTCACACCCCGAAAATGACCGGGACGAAAGGCGCCGCACAGGGGTTGGCTGACTTTCTCGACCTCAACCCCGGTCTGATAGTCATCGGGGTAGATTTCAGCGGGCGGCGGCATGAACAATACGTCGGTGCCCAGTTCTTTCAGGAGGCTTTCATCCTGCGCCCCGTTCCGCGGATATTTGTCGAAATCGGATGCTTGGTTGAACTGCATGGGATTGACGAAAATCGAAACAACAACAACATCACTTCGATTTTTCGCCTCACGCACAAGACTCAGATGACCCTCGTGCAGAAACCCCATCGTGGGGACAAAGGCCACAGTCTTACCCTCCAGGCGTTGGCCTTCCGACCAACGCTGCATCTCCCGAACGGTCTGAATAATGTTCACGGCTGTGGTTTCCGAGTACGAGAGGCACTATCTAATGGAATGAGTGCTCATCTTGAGGGAACGCCTGCTCCCGCACGTCACTGATATAGGCATGCACCGCGTCTGCAACGACGCGCTCCAGATTGGCGTAACGTTTGACAAATTTAGGCGTAAAATCGCCTGACATGCCCAGCAGGTCATGCATCACCAGAATCTGGCCATCACAGTGCGGGCCGGCGCCAATGCCAATGGTTGGAATAGGCAGCATGTCCGTTATCTCGGCAGCCAGGTCCATCGGGACCCCTTCCAAGACCACCGCAAAAGCGCCAGCATTGGTGACGGCTTCTGCGTCTTCAATCAAACGTTCCCGAGCGCCGGGTTGGCGGCCCGATTTCTTGCCCTGGACCTTATAGCCGCCCATGCGATGCACCGACTGCGGCGTCAGACCAATATGGCCCATAACGGGAATATCCACATTCACGATAGCCTTGACGACCCGCGCGATGTTGACCCCGCCTTCCAGTTTGACGGCCTCGGCCCCGCCTTCCTTGAGTAATCGCCCGGCATTGGCAATCGCGTCACAGATGCCGGCCTGGTAGGATAAAAAAGGCATATCACCCACAACGAGCGCGCGCGGGCGGGCCCGATTGACCAGCCTGAGGTGGTAGACCATATCGTCCATCGTAACCGGCAGGGTCGTATCCGCCCCCTGCACTGTCGTGCCTAAAGAATCGCCGACAAGCAGAAAGTCGATGCCACATTCGTCCAGGATGCGGGCGAACGGGTAGTCGTAGGCGGTCAGGGCGGTGATCTTTTGCCCCGACGCTTTCAGCCGTTGCAGTTCAGGAACCGAAATCTTTGCGTGTTGCATATCGTCCCTCCTTACAGTCTGCATCTTCTCCACGAACCACAGCCGGAGGGCGTCGGGACAGGGAAGGTGGGTTGAGAGCCATGCCGGCTTTTGCCAAAGCCGCACGCTGTCGCTCTTCCCTGTCGTATAGCTTTTCTGCCATCCGTCTCGGTCCGTACAACAATTGGATCCAAGCGGTCTACCACAACTATCCTTTTGCCCCTCCAGAGCCTATTTGGGTCGACCCGTTTGTCGCCCGGCGGCTCTTTCCCCAGCCTTCTGTCCAGGGCAAAACAATAGTATGGGCGTGCTGATAGCATACTTGTCTGAGGATTGTCTAGGGTCTTTTGTTCTTTTTCTTTTCTCATTTCACCCTTCTTGCTAGGGTATTGGCATGAACAAGCCAAACGCTCAAGACGCTCAAGATACTCAAGATACTATTGGCCAATGCCTCATGGTTGGCATCCCACATGCAACCCTCGATTCCGAAACGCGGGATATACTCTCTGACTTGCAGCCTGGTGGCGTCATCCTCTTTCGTCGGAATTATACGGACCCGGACACGCTCCAAGCCCTGTGTGCGGATTTACATACCCTGACTCCCGAGCATCCACCCTTGATTGCTCTTGACCATGAAGGCGGACGGGTCCATCGTCTCTCACCACCCTTCACCCATTTTCCACCCGCCTTTCAGATCGGTCAGACCGGCTCTCCACAACTCGCCTATGAGGTCGGTGTCGCACTTGGGCGGGAGTTGCGCAGTGTGGGCATAGATATCGACTTTGCGCCCGTGCTGGACGTGTATAGCAATCCTGACAACACGGTTATTGGCGACCGCGCGTTTGGCTCCGATCCACAACGTGTGGCGGAGTTCGGCTGCGCCCTTGCCGCCGGACTGCGCGCTGCGGGTGTGCTCCCATGCGGCAAACACTTTCCTGGACACGGGGCGACCGTCATCGATTCGCACGACGACCTGCCCTACGATGAACGGGACAGCACCACCCTGGAAGAGGTTGACCTCATCCCGTTTCAAGCCGCTATTGCCCAGCAGATCGAGCTCCTGATGACCGCCCACGTGGCGTATCCGGCCCTTGACCCGCATCAACCCGCCTCGCTCTCCTCCGTCATCATGAACGATCTGCTGCGGAAACGATTGGGATTCCAGGGCGTCATTGTCTCGGACGATCTGGAGATGGGCGCTATTGTTTGCACTTCGTCGGTTGAAGCCGCAGCGGTCCGGGCGCTGAGATCAGGAGCCGACCTCTTATTGGTCTGTCAGAGTCTGGAGCGCGCCCGCAGCGCTCGGGATGCGTGCCGGCAGGCGCTGCAACGAGGCGTTTTGACCGAGAGCCGTCTGAACGAAGCACAGCGTCGTGTTGAGCGGCTGAAGCAGCGCATTGCAGACCGGGCACCTCTCTCGCTGCCAGCAATCGGAGCGCCGGAACACCACGTCCTGGTAGACACGATTATCCAAAAAACAGCGGGATAAGTGCGGCTATCTTTTGACAAATTTCGGCAACGACTGCGCATACGGACTACGGGCAACGCCTTTTTCAGTGATGATCGCACTGACGAGAGAATGAGGTGTCACATCAAAGGCCGGATGAGCAACCGCGATCCCACTAGGAGCAATCTGTTGGCGCAACACATGAGTGACTTCCCGGGCGGACCGTTCTTCAATCGGAATCTTCTTGCCGGAGGGACAGTCCAGGTCAATCGACGTGGTTGGGGCGGCCACATAGAACGGCAGCTTGTGTCGTCCGGCCAGCACGGCAGAGGTATACGTGCCGATCTTGTTGGCGACATCCCCATTGGCCGCCGTGCGGTCGGTACCCACAACGACACAATCAATCGCGCCCTGCTGCATGAAATGACCGATCATATTGTCGGTAATCAGGGTGGCGGGAATCCCCTCGCGGACGAGTTCCCAGGCGGTTAAACGCGCGCCCTGTAAATACGGCCGGGTTTCCGGCACAAAGACGGAGATATTCTTGCCCTGCTCCCAGGCAGCCCGGATCACCCCCAGGGCGGTTCCATACCCAGCCGTTGCCAGCGCCCCGGCATTACAATGCGTCAAAACAGTCGCCCCTTGAGGAATCAATTTCGCGCCGTGGCGGCCTATGCGCCGATTGGCGGCTATGTCTTCCCGATAGATTTTCAGGGCCTCCTGCTCCAGGGCGGCAATCAGAGCGTCACGGCCTTTGGCCCGCACTTTCTCATACCGACGTTGCATCCGTTTAATGGCCCAAAAAAGGTTGACTGCGGTTGGCCGCGTCGCGGCAAACACCTGACACAAGCGCTCAAACGCCTCGGGCTGCGCACTCCGTTTGAGCTGTCGCGCTCCAAGCGCAATCCCCATGGCAGCGGCAACGCCAATCGCAGGCGCGCCGCGAATCACCATATCGGTGATGGCTCGCGCAACGCCCCGGTAATCTTTATAGGTGCGGTAGACTTCCCGAGTGGGCAATGCGCGTTGGTCAATCATAACCACCGCACCATCCCGCCACGCTATAGTGAAGAACGAAGCTGGCTTCATGCCTTCCTTTCTCTTCGCAGACCCGTTTTGCGATTCAGGACCTCACTCGACGAGTTGGACACCCTCGTGAGGAGTCCAGACAGCCACTGTCTTGTCATCCTCCGCTCTTTTGAGCGTCACGGTTTCCAGCCCTGGCTCAGGCACAGATAAATCCTGGCTATTCTTTTGCCACGTCGTCGCAACCAGTTCGACCACTGTGGAGCGTTGGTCCGGAGTCAGGTCGGCCCATTTTTGAGAGACGGATACGGACACGGAGCGCCCATAGTCGCTGGCTTCCATTCCGTAGTAAATATCGGCCCATAGACTTTCAGAGAGCTGCGTGTCCGTTCGGTAGACACAGGTCCAAAGGGCGGGACTGATATCAGCAGGCAGATCAGCCGGTGGCTGCGGCTCTTCCTGCACCATTGGCTCTTCGGGCTGTTGCTGCGGTGCCTCGTCCGGCGAACGAAAATAAATAAAAAGTCCGATCAACACCAGGACAAAGGTGGTCGGTATTTTCCGCAGCCCAGCGCCGATAGTACCCAGCAGGGTCTGGGCCGGGTTCTTCTTCACTGTCTGCTCACGCGAAGGGGGTCGAGATGCAGGGGCTTTAGCCATGCGTGGAATATACCACTATCCCCACAAGCGCCGCGACGCCATGCGCGCGCCTTCTGCACACGCCCGCAGCTTCGCCCAGACAACGCTCTCAGGCACCATCTCCCAGCCGGCAAACGTGCCAAATCCACAATCCGAACCGGCAATGATCCGACTCCGGTCTCCTATGGCGTCGGCCACTTGGCAAATACGGTCGGCAACGATTTCCGGATGTTCAATATAATTCGTTGTGGAATCAATAACGCCGGGAATCAACAGCATCGAGTCGGGTAAGGGATGCTGCTGAAAGGCTTTATATTCGTGTTGATGGCGGGGATTCGCGAGTTCAATGGAGAGCGCTCCAACCTTGGCCTGGTAGAGAATGGGAAGAATATCAGTCAGCGGCACATCGTGATTGTGCGGACCGTCATAATTCCCCCAGCAGATATGCAACCGGATACGCTCGGCCGGAATGTTCTCGGTCGCGCGGTTGACGGCCTCGATATGTATCTCAATCGTCTTTTGAAATTCGGCGAGGGTCTGATCCTGAAAGAGGAAGGTCCGCTCCATAGCCAGGTCGGGGGCGTCGAGTTGCAGCAGCAGGCCCTGGGCGTGGATATATTCGTACTCTTTCTTCATCTGCTCAGCCACCGCCAGCACATACGCCGCGTGCGAGTCGTAATAGGCGTTCAACATGGTGGTGGCAATGATGCCGGGCGAAGCCGCGGTCATGAAACGTTCAGTGAACGCGCCCGGAGTCTGATCCGTACAACGCAGAAACATGGCACATTCATCTTGCACGGCTGAGAGGTCATCATACTCGACCTCGGCAATGGCCTGCGGCGCGTTGAAGACCTTGGCCCGCATCATATTGCGACTCTGCATCATAGCCGCAAAGTCCGGGAATTCAGCCATGTCCTGCGGCGTGGGCCGCTTGCTCTCTCCGCCAAAACCACGCATGCGTTGCGGCACATAGGTCTGAAAACCGATGCGGGGCTGTTCCCCGTCATTGACGATATCCACACCCGCTTTGAGCTGCTCATCAACCACGTGTTGCACCGCGGTTTCGGATTGGCGCGCCAGCGCGGCGGTATCGATTGCTTTGCCCTGCTCCTGGTCGATCAACAGATCGGTCAGTTCGGGATTGCGCGGGAGGCTGCCGACGTGGGTGGTGAGAATACGTTCGTCGCTCTTTTGCATAAGAATCCCTCCATTACATTAGCGCTGATGATACAAGGGATGGCCGCGGACTGCGGTGCGGACCTTATTCATATGATCCCCTTCCAGATTGGCAAAAAAGAGGTCCTGCATGTCGGGGCCGCCAAACGCGCAGTTGGTTGGAAACGCCAGCGCGATGCCGTCCGGATCATGGATGAACGTCTCCCACTTGCCGTTCGGATCGACTTTGATGATCCTGTTTCGGGGCTCCAGCTTGCCGTTCTCCGGTACGCCGGGCAGCGTAATATACAGGTTCCGGTCCACGTCAAAAGCCATCCCGTCAGGCAAGGCCGGAAAGTCTTTGGCATAGATTTCAGGCGGGCCGAATGTGCCGTCTTTGTTGATCTGGATACGGACGCAATCGTTGCGCGAACTCTCTAATACGTAGACCGCGTCCTCGTTGGGGTCGATAGCCGTCCCATTGGCAAAATAAATCCCGCTGGCGACGACCTCGCCCCGGCCGTCGGGACGGATGCGCACAACCGCGCCGTTGGGCTGGGGATTCTCAAACTCCTTAAACACCTCGCGGCCCGGCTGGGAGCTGGAGTTCGAGACGTACAGATTGCCCTCGGCATCATAGCTGGCGAAGTTGGGAATCGAGATCGGAAAGTCGCCGGCGTGGTCGGCGACGAGGGAGACTTTTCCGTCGGGCGCAAGCCGCATCACGGCTTTATGCCTGAGGTCGCAATAGACGAAGTTGCCTTCCCGGTCCAGCGTGACCCCATTGGGTATGGCCCGGTCCGGCAACTCGGCAACCTCGTGGACGACACCGTCCGGACTCACTTTATAGACAATGCCATTCCGTCCGCCCCCCCACGCATTGCCCTCTTTATCAATGACCACGCCTTCAGCCCTGAGCACGCCAGAGCCAAAAATTTCAACCTGCTCAACAGCAATCGCTGCCATGTCTTCCCCCTGTCTTTTGTCTTGACACAAAACTTAACAGGAGACCGTGGGTCTGCCTGTCACGATCTAACGGTCTAACGATCTAACGGTCTAACGATCTAACGATCTAACGATTCTCCGCGTACAGCACGCCTTTCTCCCGGAGTGCGGCTATGTTTTCGTCGGTATAGCTGAGCTGCTCTCGCAGCACGTCAGCACTGTGCTGGCCTAGAAGCGGAGCTTGAATGTCCGGGAGCTGAGGGAACTCGGAGTACTTGAGCGGGAAGCCGGGTATGGTGACTTCTCCGAGGATGGGGTCGGGAACCGTGCGGATCATCTCACGCGCCTTGAAATACGGGTGCGCCAGGATATCGGTGATGGACATGACGGGAGCGGATGGAACCCGATGGTCTTCAAAGACTTGCAGGACAGCCTCATCATCCGGCTGAGTCTGCATCCAACTTTCGATAATCGGAACGAGTGCGGCCTGGTTCTTCCCACGCTCGGCATTTGTCGCAAAGCGAGGGTCTTCGATCAGTTCCGGTCGGCCCATAGCCTTGCACATATTGGCCCACTGTCGGTCTAAGACCAGGACGACGATCCAGCCTTGGGGGCCTTTGAACACCCCACACGGACACACCAAGGGATGATGGGAGCCCATCCGGGTCGGCACAAACTCGCCCTTGCTCATCGTATATCCCTGCACATTGACCTCGTGCATGTGGAACATGGCGTCAATCATGGACAGGTCGATATACTGGCCGACGCCGGTCCGTTCCCGGTGATATAACGCATAGCCCAGGGCCGCAAAGGCGTGGACGCCACTGCTGACATCGGCAATACCCAGGCCGACAAACTGCGGCGGACCATCCGGACTGCCGGTCATGTGCATGATGCCGGAGAAGGCTTGCGCAATAAAGTCATAGCCGACCTTGTGAGAGAGTGGCCCCGTGCGCCCAAAGGCGGAAATCGAGACCATTATCATCTTGGGATTGATTTTCTTGAGCGAAGGATAGTCAAGGCTACGTTTTTCCATCACGCCCGGCCCGAAATTCTCAACCACAACATCTACGGTAGGAACCAATGCCCGCAGGATTTCAAGCGACTCTGGTTTGTCGAAATCCAGACAGAGGCTTTTTTTGCCGCGATTTTGCTGGACAAAATAGGCGCTGCGATCATTCCGAATAAACGGCAGCAAACGCGCAGGATCACCCATGGGGGCCTGTTCCACTTTGATAATATTGGCGCCCATCTCTGCCATGAGGCGGGTGACAGTTGGCCCGGCCAGGTATTGGGTAAAATCCAGAACCGTCACGCCGGAAAGCATATACGACTGCTCACGTGTCCCTTGCGTCTCTTGCACACTGCACCTCCGCTTAATCTTTGCCAGTACGGCGGGCAGTGTAACGCGGGCACTCTGAAAAAGCGAGCCTTTTCCAGGCGCTCACAGCATGTGCTCACAAGAGGAGCGGGGCTGCCCCGAAAGGGCAGTAGACGTGGGAGACTGCGGAAAAATTTACGCGGAATCTTCTTTTGAAGAAGGAACCGGGGCCGGGTATTTCCAGGTCAACGACAGGAGCGTATCCCCACCGGAGAGCGAGGTGGATTCTGACTCAGGAGCAACATCGGCAGGGACTTCCGGATGCCGGTTGCGCGCCTCAGTGACAGCCATCCGAACGAGGTCTTCCGGCGTTGGCGGAGCCTCATCATTTGACGCGTCTTGTGACGCGGCTTGCAGCTCGGAAGCCCGCAGCTTGACTGTGACGGTCACTTGCATGGCATGCGAGCTGCGCGGTGGGGGGGCGGAAGGCTCGCTGGCCTCAACCTCAAGTTCGGTTGGCGCTTCAACCGGTTCGACTTCCAAATCGGCTTCCAAAGCCCGGATATCCTGCTTTTGTTGCCTTTGTACGCGAGGCGTTTCATTTGTTTCAGCAGCGGGCCTCGCCGCGGCTTCTCGCACCTGGGTCTGAGCCGTTTCCTGTCGAGCCCCCTCGTCCCGTTCTTGATCGTCTCGTCTCCTCCGACC
Organism: Binatia bacterium; assembly: GCA_963664395.2. GTDB lineage: Bacteria > Desulfobacterota > Binatia > Bin18 > Bin18 > Bin18. Next base: position 4,708,185 of record OY761159.2, read on the forward strand.
TCGGCCACGTGTACTACGCCGCCGGCCGCCCCGTTCGTCCGCATCCGTCTCGCTCGATTCTTCACCGCGACGCTGAACACGCTGGCGGCCGCCCCGTTCGTCCGCATCCGTCTCGCTCGATTCTTCACCGCGACGCTGAACACGCTGGCGGCCGGGGATGAGTCCGAGTGCAAGATATTCGCACGTCTCCGTCGAAATATGCTCGAAGGCATCGTTCGCAAAGTCCAGCGCCTTTTCTTCGGTGTAGGCATCAACGTCGCAATCAACGAACACCATGCAGTAGGATTTGTCGGGCGTAGAGTTTCCCGGACCTTCACTCATTTCGTGCTCATGGTAGCGGACACGTGGATGAGAGAAGGCGTCGAATAGTGAGGAGACTGCCTCTTGGATATTCTCTGTCGAAGGTCCGCAGGCATCAAAAACGGCTAAGGCATGAAAGTTGGGCATATGCTACGAGACCTTATATAGCGTGGAGCGTATCCGCAAGAGCGGCCAAAACAGAAACAAAACAGGAAAAAGAGGAAGAGCGACCTCTGAATTCTTCTGTGGATCTAGACCTCTCAAGTATTTAGGCGTAAGCTGTGGGAAATTTTTCGGTCGGGCTGACACAGTCCATATCGCTGCTGGCTCTACAATACGGTAGGGCGCAGCGGACCGAGCCTCGGGCCGGTAACGGCGATCGGTTCCTGGCTGAGCGGATTCTGGACCCGCAGTGGGTGCGCCGAGAAAGGAGGTGGTCTAGTGGAGTTATCTATTACGGTGATCAGTGAGGTGGTGGCCTCTTAGGCCGACACATCCCAAAATCGGGTGGTCGCTTGGGAGGACCAGGCACCGCCGTAACCCCGGCAGCCCGTGTTCATCACCCACGGGACGTCCCTGCGGACGTAACACTGTCGGGGTTTCTTTGTCTGAGGCTCGACAGCGAAACAGATCGTACAATAAGCATCGAGAAATAATGTGCAACGTAGATGAGACAAGTCAGAGTATCCGTCAGGCATTGACCGAGATCAATGCTCGTCTGGCGGGTCAAGGTGCGTCCGATAAAGAGTGGACAAACGCCGTCAAGACTAAACTCTATCAAGCAGGTCATAATCTCGGTTATCGCGTGGCCACGTCGCTCGACAGAAAAAGGGTAGCAGAAGGATGCGCAGACGGTCCTGACTTTGGGGAATGGCTTTTTGATTTGGTTTGGATGGTATGGAATGGGGAACCACAACGACAATTGAATCGTATTTGCCTTGTCGTCGAATCGGAATGGGGCAACCAAGATGACATTATGGACGATTTCGAGAAACTGCTTGTGGCTCGCTCATGTGTTCGCTTAATGATTTTTCAGGCATCCAATAGAGCAGAGGTAGAAGAGGTATTTAATTTGCTTCAGGGGGAAGCTGAAGGATTTGAACAAAGACAAGCTGGAGATTACTACCTTCTTGCCGGTTATAACCTTCGGAATTCAACTTTCCGATGGTGTGAATTCCAGGTGGAGCGTTAGCGTTTCTTGGCTTGCGCCTCAACCAGCAACCACTGCGCCTGGCCGATTCCGCGTAGACTGCGGTATTCAGCATCGGACCAGCCCCCTGCCCCCCTTTTCCGGGCAACGTCGAGTGCCCGCGTCAACACGGATTCACACAGCTCAAGTAATGGCTCAAGTTCCCGGTCCACCTCATCTAAAGGGGTCTCAAGTACTAGGGTCTGGGCATGCGGAAGCATGGCAGCAAGCGCGACCTTCGTCCGGCTCCCATTTCCTTGAGGCGCGGCTGCCTCCCCCACTGAAGGAGAAAGAAAGGCGAATCCAAGCTGACCGGCGGCTTGCGAATTATCTGTTTTTTCTGCCACAGTTTGGGTCTACTTTAAGCCGACGTTAAACCGGCGTTAAACCGGCGTTAAACCCGCGTTCTTGCACAGGCTTCCAGAACAAAGGCATCGAACAAGAAGCGTGGAGCGGTCGGGCTTGATTTGAGTGCCAGATCTAATTGCGCGGCGTGTCGCAAGACGCGCCGCAGGTCCGAGTGCGAAAAGACACGACTCTGCGCGACTAAAGCGTGTACCCGAGCTCCCCGCAAGCCGACCGCCTGTTCAATCTGACCACTGGACGCTTTGGCGTCGGACAAATCCTTGACCTGCCACAGCCGCCGGAAATGACTGACCAGAGCGTGCAAGACCGGGAGCGCCCGCTTCTCATCGCTCAACACCTGCTGTACCAACCGTAAAGCCCGTTTAGCATTGCGCTGTCCCAAAGCGTCAGCCAGATCAAAAGCGGAATGCGGATGAAGAACCCCCACGCATTGCCTGACGGCCTCCTGGTCTATGTCGGTTGCCGGGAAAACAAAGGCAACCAGCTTATCCATCTCGCTGGACAGGGCCAGCAAATCCGTTCCACTATGATCGGCCAAATACGAAGCAGCCTCAGCGTTGAGGCGGACACCCCGTTCCCGAGCAAAACGCTGTGCCCAGCCCGGAATTTGGTTGATAAAGGGCGGGCGGAATTCGCCAACAAAGCCACGCTGAGCACACACAGAAAAGAATTTCTGACTGAGATTGGCCCTGCCCTGAACGCAGACCACAAGGGGCTGACTTTCATCTCGCAGTGCGGCTTCGGTCGCTAGACGTTCTCGGTCTGCGGCGGACAGTTGGCCGGCATTCTTGAGAACGATTAATTGGTGTTCAGCAAAAAGCGAAGCGCTGCCCCATGCCTCAAGGAGCAGCTCAAGAGCATCTTCGCCGGCATAGAACGTATGCACGGCCGGGCTTTCACCAAGGCGTGCCCGAACATAGGCGACCGCCCGATTAATGAAATAAGTCTCCTCACCATGAAAGAGGTAGAGCGGGGAGAGGGGCTCTTTGGTCAGGAGGGCAAATATCTCATCGGGTTGGCGAAACGCCTTTCTCGGCCGCTGGGTCGCCATGGTCGCAACTCACTATGATCTGATACTGACCTCCAGTTGACGCGACACTGGTTCGGTCGAAACGATGTGCCGCTGGAGTTCCATTTCTTTCTCGTCAAATCCAAGGGCCAATCCCAAGAGCTGAGGCAGGTGGATAATAGGCATCCCAATCTGTGTCCCCGCCCGCTTCTCGGCAGTCGGCTGGTTGGCGTCAAGATTCAGATGACACAACGGACAGGGCGTCACCATGCAGTCCGCGCCTTTCGTCTTGGCGTCACCGGTATGATCGCTCACCATCCGCATCGAATTTTCTTCGTTGACCGTCAGAATCGGAAACCCACAGCATTTGGACTTCCCACTCGAATCGACAGACTCAGCGCCAATGATCTCGATCAGGTCCTCCAAATATGTTTTCCGACCGGACAGCCCTTTTGGAGCAATAATTGAGGTCGGACGACGGATGTAGCAGCCATAGAAGGGCGCGACCTTGAGCCCGGTCAGTTTACGCTTGATATGGGGTTTCAGATTCTCCACCCCATAATCTTCCATCAGTACCCATAAGAGATGCTTGACTTCCACCGTGCCTTTGTATTCAAGCCCCTCCTCTGCCAGGTATTCTGTGTTAATCTTCTCGCGATACTCAGGCTCGTTTTTGAAGCGATGATTCGCCTGGGTAAAGACCCCCTGACAGGTACTGCAAATCGTCATGAGTGAGGACAGCCCCATTGCTTCCACTTTAGCCAAAGTACGCGCATTGATGGGGTCGGACAGGTCACGGCTTAACACCCCGGCTCCCGTACAGCCGACATCGGTCACTTCTTCGATTTCGATCCCCAGTTTCTCCGTCACCTTGACCGAAGCCGGGTAGAGTTCAGGACACGCACCACGCGACACACAGCCTGGATAAAATGCGTACTTCATACTTTGCTCCTCTGGGCTTTGTCTATGATTCTTCGAATCGCCTCGGCGCCCGGCCGCTTGTGATGGAAATACGGCAGCGGGGCCTTACCCTTGGGGATGGCCCGGATAACCGTGGGTAGGAGTTTCGCCAGTCCGGCAATATTGGTGAGCCCTTCACTCTCGATCGCCAGCCGGCCCTCATCCAGCCACCCGCTCCGCTTAATCGAATTCAAGAAGCTATCGTAATGCCGCTGAACCTTCGGATTCCGGGTGCCGGAGCGTATCCCCTGGCGAATCGCCTCGTCACGCACCTCAAAGAGTCGGTCCGTCGGTTCCAGACCGAGGGGGCAATGCCCGTTGGCCTCAAAACAGTGCGTACAGTCCCAGACCCCACCAGGCTCGCTGACCAGCGTTAAGCGCTCATTGTGCTGTCCGTCGCGAGGGTCGAAGACGGCTCGATACGCCTTGGTGAGGGCGGCCGGGCCGACAAAATCCTTGTCGATTTTAATCACCACACAACCCTCGTCACACAGGCCGCACATGACACAGCTCATCGCTTTGCGGACTTCGGCCAGTTGCTCCTCGGCGACCACGTATTCACCCTCGGGCTGCGGCTCGCGGGGTGTGATCCAGGGTTGGACCGCCTTAATTTTCTTCCAGAGAAAGTCCTCAAGGTTATACACCAAATCCTTCAGCACCGGGATATGACGGATAGGTTCGACGGTCACCACTCCATCCTTGACCGTTTTGGCGATTTTCAGGGTACAGCCGAGCCGGCCTTTTTTGTTTATACGGAGCGCGCAGTCACCACACGACCCCCGCTCACACGAGGCCCGAAAGGCCAGACTGGGGTCCTGTTCATCCCGAATATGTCTGAGCCCGTCCATCACGGTCGCCGAATCTGGCAGGTCTACCTGGTAGGTCGCAAAATCCGGTTTGCTCCCATTTTCAGGATCGAAACGGTAGACCCTAAATGTTGTTTCCATAGGTCCCCTCCATGTGTGCGGTCAATGATAGAGTAGCCTCACTGACCGGTATTGACCGGACAGGTGGTCAGGTTTGGGCCATCGGGTCCGTGCGTCACAAGCGAGTGCTGTTGCCACTCGGTATCGTTCGTTGCCGGGAAGTCACTCCGTTGATGAACTCCGCGGCTTTCCCGCCGTTCCTGGGCCGCAGCGACAATGGCTTCGGCAACATCGATAAGCGCGCCCAACTCATAAAAGGTGAGCAATTCATGGTTATACATTTTTCCGTGATGTCGGAGTCCAACCTGAGTGTAGCGAGTCTGTAAGTCGGTGACACAGCGGGCGGCCTCCCGCAATCCGGCTTCATCTCGTACCAGTCCAACCTGCTCAGCCATTGTGGCGACCAGTTCGCGCCGAATCGTGACAATGGTATCCTCTGACACAGGCCGGGAAAAAATCGACTCAAGTGTTCGTTGGGCATCCTGCAGGGTAGAGTCGGCAATTGTCTGGGGAGCGATGTTCGACACCTGGGCGGCCGCGGCGCTGCCGGCCTGCCGACCAAAGACAACGCTGGCGGTCAGCGCATTCCCGGCCAAGGCATTGGCCCCGTGCACCCCAGGAGAAGCACACTCTCCGGCAGCAAACAGACCGGAAACAGCCGTTGCTCCGTTCGTATTGGTCTGGATGCCACCGAGTACACGATGCATGCGCGGCATGACAGGCAGCGGCGCGCTGTCCAGACTGATACCAGCTATATCATTGGCCGCTCGCTCCAAATAGAGGAATCGGGCACCAATACGCTCTTTGCCAATCGAGCGGAAATCGAGTGTCGCGCCCTCCCCGGCGGAAGCGAGCGAGCGGCACAGCGCGTCCCGGAGCGGCAGGTCGTTGGTCTGCGAGTCGTTAATCTGAAAAATGGGCTGCCCAGCCTTGTTACACAGGACAGCGCCTTCTCCTAACGCTGCCTCAGAGGCGAAGGCGGCACGGTCACAAAAACCCAGCGGATGGTATTGCACCATCTCCATATCCCTGAGGCTCAGCCCGGCTCTGTAGGCCAGGCTCATGCCGTCACCGCAGCACGATTGCGAGGCCGTGCTCGGTGCATAGACACGCCCGGCACCACCCGTGGCCAGCACCACAGCGGACGCACTGAACGCATCAAGCTTGCCCGTTCCAAGTTCCAGGGCGAGCACTCCGCGACAGATGCCGTCCTCAACAACCAGGGAGGTCCCGAGCCACTCTTCATGACTGAGAATATCCTCCCGCATACATTGCTCATAGAGCGTGTTCAGCACTGCATGACCGGTCATGTCGGCAGAAAATGCCGTGCGCGGGCTAGTATGCCCGCCGAGGGCCCACCGGTCGAATTTGCCCTCAGCATTCCGGTTGAACGGCACCCCGATATGATCCAGATGAATAATGTCGTCCGAGGCGGCGCGGCACATCTCCTCGACAGCCGCTTGATCGCACAGGCCCGCTCCGGCCCGTACCGTATCCTGGGCGTGCTGCTGCCACGAATCGTCTTTTCCAAAGGCTGCATTCAATCCGTCTGACGACGTTGCAGAATGGCTGCGTAGCGGATGGGTCTTACTGAGCAGGGCAACCTGTACCCCGGCATTGTTGGCCGCAAGGGCGGCCCGAAGCCCGGCAACCCCGCCGCCGACAATAAGAACATCATATTTGGGCATAGACACTCTCTAGCGCAGGCCACTATAACCGAAATGGCACGAGAAGGGCAAATCCGGCAGAGTCTCACGTTGAACTTGACTTGCCCCTCGGCGGCCGCCCCCCCATTCTCACACATGCGCGCACGTCTTTTCGGGTCCAGTTGACCGGGCCGCCTTGGCCCGCCCGTGCCTCCCGGTGCACCGCCGCGTTTCCCCTTCCCGCCTCTCGGCGGCGCCGGTCGCCTGGTGCGGCGCCCTCGTCATGCGGTGTGAAGATTCCTCCCATATTGGGAGGGCCACGCGCGGCGGGATGGGGTAATTCTGGGCGGTGTGAAGATTCCTCCCATATTGGGGGGGCCACGCGCGGCGGGATGGGCTAGTTCTGGAAGGAGAGAGTCCGTGCGGCGTCAGCGGCCCGGCCAGGCTCTCGATGGAAAGGCCCAGGATGCGCAGTGAGACACGACTTTCCCAACTTTCGATTTCAAAGTGAGGTACGACCCATGCATAGTGAAAAGAGTAGAAGAAGAACGAAGGATGAATCTCCGGACCGGCACCTCGTGGCCGGGGCGTGCGAACGAGCCGAGTCCCACAGCACAGGTGCATCGGGCTGTCAGCCCCTACGGCTGGCGTGCGCCGCTTGGGGGCTGCTCGGGCTGTGCCTGCTGGCGCTGCCGCTGCGCGTGGGGGCGGCCGTGCCGACCGGCACCAACAGGACGGCGCTGGAGGCGCTGTACGATGCGACGGACGGAGAGAATAGTTGGACGACCAAAACGAACTGGAAGACGACTGATGGGGACTGGCACGGCGTCACCACGGATACTGATGGCAACGTCCTCGAGCTGGACCTCTCCAGGAACAAGCTGAGCGGGACGATTCCGGCGGCGGTGTGGACTTTGACCCAGCTCACTCAGCTGCGGCTCAACAACAATCAATTGAGCGGGGAGATACCGGAGGAGGTGGGAGATTTGACCCAGCTCACGGGCCTGCGGCTCAACAACAATCAATTGAGCGGGACGATTCCGGCGGCGGTGTGGACTTTGACCCAGCAGCTCACTCAGCTGTTCCTCAACAACAATCAATTGAGCGGGACGATTCCGGCGGCGGCGGGGGACTTGAAGAACCTCATCTATCTCTACCTCCACGACAACAAGCTGAGCGGGGCGATTCCGATGGAATTGGGGAGCTTGCCCGAGATTCTCCACCTGGACCTCCACAAAAATGATCTGAACGGAGCGATTCCGAAGGCGTTAGGGGAGTTGGCCAATCTCACAATTCTGCGCCTCGACACCAACAAGCTGAGCGGGGAGATACCGGAGGAGTTGGGGAACTTGACCCAGCTCATTCATCTGTATCTCCAGGCCAATGATCTCAGCGGGTCCATTCCGGCGGAATTGAAGAAATTGACCCAGCTCACGGGCCTGCTGCTCAACAACAATCAATTGAGCGGGGAGATACCGGCGGAGTTGTGGAGGATTTGACCCTTCTCACCACCCTGTATCTCCACAACAATCAATTGAGCGGGGAGATACCGGCGGCATTGGGGAAATTGACCCGGCTCCGCACCCTGTGGCTCCACAACAATCAATTGAGCGGGGAGATACCGGCGGAGTTGGGGACTTTGACCGCTCTCACCGACCTGCGGCTCTACAACAATGCGCGCTACCGCAATGCGGCGTTGAGCGGGCCTCTGCCCACCAGTTTCTCCAGCCTCACGGCGCTCAAGGAATTGCACGCCCAGAACACCTACCTCACGGTGCCCGCTGCCTTGGACAATTGGGCGGCGGGCCGCGCAGTCACCACCGGCACTGCGGCCAGCAGCGGCACGATAACGCTGGACGCGGCCAACACGGCGCCGGGCGGGGTGTGGGCGAACGCGACAACACTGTACGTGTCGGACGCTGACGCTCTCGCCACCAAGGTGTTTGCCTACAAATTGGCCGACGGCAGCCGCGATGCCGCCAAAGATATTACGTTGGACCCCGAGAACACGGCGGCGCAAGGGCTGTGGGGGAATGAGACCACGCTGTGGGTGGCGGACCTCTTTGGCCACAAGCTGTACGCCTACACACTGGCCACCCGTAGCCGCGACAGTGCCAAAGACATTGCCTTGGAAGAAACCAATCCCCGCGCTCTGTGGTCGGACGGGACGACCGTCTGGGTGGTAGACTCCTATAGCAACGTGTACGCCTACACGCTGGACGGCAGCCGCCATATGGGCAGCGACTTTTCCTCGGGGCTAATTGCCGCCAACGATGTGCCGCGGGGGCTGTGGTCGGACGGGACGACAGTGTGGGTCGTAGACCCCGAGGACGTGCGCCTGTACGCCTATACGCTGGCCAGTGGCAGTCACGATGCGACCAAGTACCGGGTGCTGGACCCGGCCAACACGGCGCCGCGGGGAGTCTGGTCAGATGGGACGACGTGGTACGTGGCGGATAGTCGTGACCGCGTCGTGTACGTCTACGTCTACCGGAACCAGGGGCCGGAGGCCGTGGGCACGCTGCCGAACCAGCGGCTGGCGGCTGGCGGGAGCGTCCAGATGGTGACCGTGACACACGCGTTCCGGGACCCGGACGGGGATGCGTTGACGTACAGTGTCGAGTCGTCAAATACGGCGGTGGTGATGGCGAGCGTGACGGGGGCGGAGGTGAGCGTGCAGCCGCCCGCCATGCTCCCGGTCACGACCTCGGCCCTGGTCACCGTGACGGCGACGGACGCGGACGGCTCCCAGATGATGGCCACCCAGAGATTTGCCGTGCGGATAGAGGCGGCTGAGGATTTGCCGTCGAACCGGGGGCCGGTGGCCGTGGGCAGGCTGCCGGACTTGCTGCTGCAACGGGAGGCGGCGGGCGGGAGCACCCATATGGTGACCGTGACACACGCGTTCCGGGACCCGGACGGGGATGTGTTGACGTACAGTGTCCACGTCGTTAGATACGGCGCTGGCCACGGTGAGCGTGACGGGGGCCGAGGTGGCAGTGCGGCCGCTCGTGGAGGGCCTGGTGACGATCACCGTGGGGGCGAGGGACGCGGACGGCTCCAATACGACGGCTACCCAGAGCTTTGACGTGCGGATTGGGCCCCCGCCGCTGTCTACAGGCACGGACACAGGCACGGACACAGGCACGGACACAGGCACTGGCGGCGGCGGTGGTGGCGGTGGTGGTGGTGGTGGTGGTGGTGGTGGCGGTGGTGGCGGTGGCGGCCGTCCCAGCCACGACGCCCACGGCAACACGCCGGGGCAGGCGACCCCCGTCACCCTGGACCCCGCCGGCATGGCCTCCACGGCCGGCCAGCTTAATACGGCCCCCGATGTAGACTACTTTACCGTAGACGTGCCCCACGCCGGGACGCTGGTGGTCACCACCACGGGCTCGACTGATACCGTCGGCACGGTATGGCAAGACGGGGAAGAATTGGCAATGGCAGACAGTGGCGGCACGCGGCGGAACTTCCGGCTCAGTGTGCGGGTCCAGGCCGGGCCGGTGGTGATTGCCGTGGCGGGCAATGGGCGGCAGACCGGGGCGTACACCCTTCAGCTGACCTTGCTGCTGGGCTTTCTGGAGAATCCGGGCCCCAATTCGTTTCAGAGCGGCATCGGCGTCATTTCGGGGTGGACCTGTGAGGCCGAAGATGTGGAGATTGCACTCAACGGGACGGTGCAGGAGGCGGCGTACGGCACGGAGCGGGTGGACACGGCGGATATCTGTGGGGACACGGACAACGGCTTTGGGTTGTTGTTCAACTGGAACCTGCTGGGGGCGGGCGAGCATACGGTAGTGGCCACCGTGGATGGCATCGAATTGGACCGGACCACCGTCACCGTGACGACGCTGGGCGAGGAGTTCGTGCGGGGGGCCGAGGGGAGCTGTACGGTCCCCGACTTCCCCCTGGCCGGGGAGACAGCGGCCCTGGTGTGGCAGCAGAGCAAACAGAACTTCGTGCTTGCCGCCGGCGCGGCCCCGAACGGCGCCAACCAGGCCGGGACCCCTGGGGTGGGGTATCTGGAGAATCCGAGCCCCAATTCGTTCCAAAGTGGCATTGGGGTGATCTCGGGTTGGGTGTGTGCGGCCAACGAAGTCGTAATCGCGATAGGGGACCTGGGCTCGCAGGGGGCGGGCTACGGGACGGAGCGGTTGGACACCCAGGAAGTGTGTGAGGACACGGACAACGGCTTTGGGTTGCTGTTCAACTGGAACCTGCTGGGGGAGGGAGAACATGAGGTGGTGGCCTATGTGGACGACGTAGAGTTAGGCCGGGCCACGGTGCGGGTGACGACGTTGGGACAGGAGTTTCTGCGGGGGGTTGAGGGCGAATGTGTGGTTGAGGACTTCCCGACGGCTGGCGAGAGGGTGACGTTGGGGTGGCAGCAGAACAGCCAGAACTTTGTCATGACAGACGTGGAGTAGAGGGGTTGGACCGGTAAGATCGTGCCGCCCTCAGGGCCTACGATTGGGAGACCTTGGGTGCCGTCAAAGACCAAACACCCGGCGGCTCTCGATGGAAAGGCCCAGGAGGCGCAGTGAGACACGCCCGGAGGGTGAGATGAGTACATTCGCTATCGGTATGGTTGTTGTGGCGGTGGTTGCGGCGCCGGTCGCGTGGGCGCAGCCGCTTGAGTTTGAATCGATCGATCCGCCTTCCGTAGATAAGCGCTCTCCCGCCCTGAAACAGCGCAGTCCCCAGGCGAGAAGCGACTCCGGCCAAAGCGGCCAGGTCTATACCTACGAAGACGGCGACCGCACCGTGCGGGTGCAGTTGCAGTCCGACCTGGAGGTGAGCGGGGACAGCAGCGTCGCCAGAGGCAGCGGAGAGCACATCGTGACCAAGGACAGCTCCACGAAGGACCGCTCCGAAACAAGCACCGGGCAACCGGTGTTCCGCTCCGAATCCTCGGGCACCCTGATGACCTTGCCCGGCGGTGTCCTGCTAGTGCTGGACGCGGAGTGGAGCACGGCAGAGACCAATGCCTTTTTCGCTCGCAACCGAATCAAGCTGGGCCGGGTGTCAGACTTGGATGTCGCCGCCAACAGTTTCTTCGTGGAGACCGAGCCGGGCTTTGCGTCTCTGAATTTGGCTAACACTCTGGCCGCGCAGGACGGGGTACTCATCTCCAGCCCCAATTGGTGGAGAGAACATACAACAAAGTGAACGACTGACCCAAGACCATGCACTCGCACGTGAGGAAAACACTGCTGCCGACGGCAGTGTGGGGACTGTGTTGGTTGCTACTGATTGCTGGCGACGTCTGGGCGCAGACCGCACCCGGCGCTCCCACCATCACTACGGTTGCGGCAGGACACAGCAGCTCTCTCGGTCTCACCCTTGCCGTGACCTGGACCGCACCCGCCGATACCGGCGGCTCGGCCATCGAAGCCTACGATGTGCGCTTCATCGAGACTGCCGACGACGAGACGGACGACGCCAACTGGACCGTGGAAGAAGGAGATGGTGCACTGTCCTATACTATCTCCGGTCTGATCGACAGCACGGAATACGACGTGCAGGTGCGGGCAATCAACGCCAACGGCGACGGCGCCTGGTCCGCTACCGAAACGGGTACCACCTCCGATCATAGCGACACGACCTCGGGGGCGACGAGCCTGACGCTGGACACCGATATGGGCGGCGTCATCGACCCTGGGACCGACGTGGATTACTTCACGTTCACGCTGACCAGAGAAACCGGTATGCTCATCTATACGACCGGTGATCTCGATACCGTGGGCGAACTCCAGAACAGCAGCGGCTCGGTGATTGACAGTGACGATGATAGCCCTCTCTCCGACACTCCGTTGAATTTCTTCATGTGGCAAACCCTTGCAAGGGGAACGTACCGCATCAAGGTCTCCAGCTATGGAGAGGCTACGGGGTCCTACGTCCTGCACGCCAGGGCGATGGTCGACAGCAACGGCAGTGCCAACGCGCAAGAGATTACCTTCGACAGTGCTGGAAACGGGGCTGCAAACGGGATTATCTCTCAGGGCGGTCGGTACGGCGACGTGGATTACTTCAAATTTACGCTCTCGGAAGCGACCGATATCGTCATTCATACCACCGGCCTGGTTGATGATACGGTAACGAACCTGTTTAACAGCGACGGAACAGAGCGTCTTGCTGCCAACGATGACGGGTATCTGTGGCCGAGTTCGTATCAATCCCTGATCCGCACCCGCCTTGACGCCGGGACGTACTACATCCTGGTCGCCAGCCGTCACCAGATCTATACCGGGTTCTACAATTTGCACGTCAACAAAGTGACGGAGCCGGGCAACTCCCTCGCTACCGCCACCCCCCTGATCCTTGGTAAGGCGGGGGGCGGCCGGATCGACCCATCAGACGATGTGGACTACTTCCGCCTCGACATCCCCGAAACGACGACTATCTACTTGGGGGCCATAAGTAAAACGGTGCAGGTGCATATCGACGGAGACTTACTTGATAGCAACGGCACCACGTTTTACCCAAATCTGCCTGAAGAGCTCTATGGTAGAGGCTTTCGTTTCTACGACCGCCTGACCGCGGGCACCTACTACATTAAGGTCACCCATGACGGTGACGACACCGGGCTGTACACTATTCGTGCGTTTGAAGACAGGAGCTACAACAACTTTCTGACCCGCTGTTCAAACATCCAGACTACTCTCGAAGAGGGCAGTGATCCGCTGTACGGCTGTCAGTGGCATCTGCACAACACGGGACAACTCACAGGCGGGACGGCAGGCGAAGACATCAACGTCGAAGAGGTCTGGACCGCCGGCAACCTGGGGGCCGGCATCAATGTGGCCGTGGTCGACGACGGCATGGATTATACGCACGAGGATTTGAGCGCCAATGTGATTACGGCGCGTAACCACGATTACACCGCCGGCGAGGGCGAAGACACGACCGACATATTTGATCCCTTTGAAAACCATGGCACGGCGGTGGCGGGACTCATCGCGGCGCAGAATAACAGCCTGGGCGTACGGGGTGTCGCACCCCAGGCAAAAATCTACGGCCACAATGTCGTCCTGGATCCCACCGAGGCAAACGAAGTCGACGCCATGATACGCAACCTGGAGACTACCGCCGTCTCCAACAACAGTTGGGGACCTCCCGACGGGCTCGGACCGGCCACCGCTCCCACTATCTGGGAGATGGCGATGGAGAAAGGCATCACGGAAGGGTTTGGTGGCAAGGGCATCTTCTATGCCTGGGCTGCCGGAAACGGGGTGGAAGGAGGTTCCAACCTCGACGAGTACGCCAACCACTACGGCGTCACCGCCGTCTGTGCGGTGAGCGACCAGGGAAAGCGCTCCGCGTATTCGGAACGGGGCGCCAACCTGTGGGTCTGCGCGCCGTCGGATGACTTCGACCGCGGTCGGCACGAGATTACCACCACCGATAACGACGACTTCTACACCAACAGTTTTGGCGGCACCAGCGCGGCCACGCCCATCGTCTCCGGCGTGGCCGCGCTGGTGCGCAGCGCCAATACCGCCCTGAGCTGGCGGGACGTGAAGCTCATCCTGGCCGCGTCCGCCCGTAAGAACGACCCGGACAACACCGGCTGGGAGGACGGGGCGCTGCAATACGACTCCGACACGGAGCGCTACCACTTCAACCACGAATACGGCTTCGGGGTGGTGGATGCTAAGGCCGCCGTGGATTTGGCCGACGGCTGGACCGATCTTCCGACGCTAGGGCAGGAGACGAAATCGTCCGAGAATCTCAACTTGCGCATCCCAGACAGAGGAACGGTCACCAGCAGTCTCACCCTGGGCTCTGCTGTCGCGTTCACCGAGTTCGTCGAAATCAACGCCGACTTCGGCCACCCTGCCTTCCGGGACCTCCAGGTGGAGTTGGTCTCCCCGTCGGGGACGGTGTCTATCTTATCCGTTCCCCACCGTTTACCCTACATCGCGAGATTTATCAGAATCCCATTATGGGGCAGATTCCGGTTCGGCTCGGCCAAGCATCTGGGCGAGGACCCCGCCGGGACGTGGACGCTGCGCATAAGCGACCGAGTGTCCGGAGACACCGGCACCCTGAATTCGTGGAGCCTGACCGTCTACGGGCACCGATCCACCCCCGGAGCACCGGACATCGACGCAGTGACGCCGGGGATCGGCTCTCTCACTGTTGTCTGGAAGGAGCCGACCAATACTGGCGCATCCGCCATTACCGGCTACGACGTGCGCTACATCAAGACCACCGAGGACGAGACGGACGACGCCAACTGGACGGAGGTTGACACCGGCTGGACCTCCGGGGACGATCTGGAATACATCATCAGCAACCTGTCCGATGACGTTGCCTACGACATCCAGGTGCGGGCGGTCAACGACCAGGGCGACGGCGCGTGGTCAGACACGGCCACCGAGACGCCCTCAGGCGACGCGCCCTACTTCTCGGAAAGAGCCGCCACCACCCGGAGCGTCGATGAGAATGCGACCGCCGGCACGAACGTTGGCGCCCCGGTCGAGGCGACCGATCCCACCAACGAGACTTTGACTTACACGCTTTTAGGCACCGACGCCGGCTCGTTTGATATCGATGACAGCACCGGCCAATTGTCAGTAGCCTCAGGGACGGCGCTGGACCACGAGACCAAGCCCAGCTACGCCGTCACCGTGACGGCCACCGATCCCGTAACGGCTACCGACCCCTCCGCAGACTCCGACTCCATCGCCGTGACTATCGAAGTCGAAGACGTGGATGAATCGCCCACGCTGACGGGCAAAGACAGCGTCTCGTATGCCGAGAACAGCATTCTCCCGGTCACTGAATACGACGCCCGTGACCCGGAGGAGGAGTCCCTCATTTGGTCGGTGGCCGGGACTGACGGTGGCGCCTTCTCCATCAGCAACGGTGTCCTGAGCTTCGACTCCGCTCCCGACTTCGAGGCGCCCCGCAGCAACGTCTATGAAGTGACCGTAGTCGCCTCGGATAGGACCTCCCGCCCCGCTCGACTGCCCGTCACCGTCACCGTCACCAACGTGGATGAAGTGCACACGCTGACGGAGCTGAGCCGCGTCTCGTCGTATGACGAGAACGGCATCGGGTCGGTTGCGGGATATATCGTCACCGACCCGGAGGGTGTGTCACCCACCTGGACGCTGGCGGGTACCGACCGGGGCGACTTCACCATCAGCAACGGCGTCCTGCGCTTCACAAACTCACCCGACTTCGAGCAACCCGCCGACGCCGGTGGCAACAATTTCTATGAGGTGACCGTACAAGCCACCGCTGGGATTCACACCAGAGAGCAGGCCCTCACTGTCCGTGTCACCGGCGTGGATGAACCGCCCACGCTGACGGGACCGACCAGCGTGCCACTGTATGACGAGAACAACACGGCCCAGGTCGCCCGCTACACCGCCACCGACCCGGAGGGTAAGACCGTCCTCTGGTCGGTGACCGGAACCGACGCCTTCGATATCAGCAACGATGGTGTTCTCACCTTCAAAAGTCCGCCCGACTATGAGGCGGCCGACAGCCACACCGTGACCGTGCAAGCCTCTGATGAGACCACCGACCCCGCGACGCAAGCCCTCACCGTCACCATCAACAACCTGGACGAAGCGGGCCGCCTGACCCTGTCGTCAGAGCAGCCGCAGGTGGATGCCGCGTTGACCGCAACCCTGACCGACCCCGACATCCCTGTCTCTATCAACTGGGTGTGGGAGCGTTCCTCGAACAGGAGTACGTGGACGGAGATTGCTGGGGCGGACTCGGGCAGCTACACGCCGGAGACCGGCGACATAAGCAACTATCTGCGGGTCAGGGTGACCTACACCGACGGGCATGGGGAGCCCGACAGTAAAAGTTTCCAGCGTATGGCCACCAACCCGGTGAGGGATGAGCAGGGCAGGAACCCACCACAATTCCCGGAACCCACCACAACCCGTAGCGTCCAGGAGAACGCGGCTGCCGGGAGTCCCGTCGGCGCACCCGTGACGGCAACGGATGCGGACGAGGCGGACAAAGACCTGCTGACCTACACGCTCTCGGACGCTGACGCCGGTCCGTTTGCCCTCAACCCCGATACCGGCCAACTGACGGTGGCCGAGGGGACGGAGTTGGACCACGAGACCACGTCGAGCTACGCCGTCACCGTGACGGCCACCGACCCCTCCGGAGCCTCCGACTCCATCGTTGTGACTATCACCGTCGAAAATGAGGATGAGCCGCTCACACTGATGGGACCGAGCGCCGTCCCGTACGCGGAGAACGACACGGGGCCAGTTGACACCTTCAGCGCTGACGACCCGGAGCACGAACACGACCCGATTACCTGGCCGATTACCTGGGCGCTAACAGGAGTCGATCGAAACTCTCTCACCCTCACCGCTAACATCACCGACGCCACCCTCACCTTCAACGACCCGCCCGACTACGAGGCGGACACCCGCTACACTGTGACCGTGGAAGCCTCCGCCGGGAGCCATACCGCGCGACAGACCGTCACCGTCAACGTCACCGACGTGAACGAGCAGCCGACAATCACCAGGCCAGCCGATACCGATATCCCGTATGAGGAGCACGGCACGGGGCCGGTTGCCACCTACCGCGCCACCGACCCGGAACGCGACCCGATTCAGTGGACCGTCGATTCCGACGACTTCACCATCAGCGCCGGGGTTCTGCGCTTCCGCACCCCGCCCGACTATGAAGCGGACAACCGCTACACCGTGACCGTGACAGCCTCCGATGGAGAGTTTACTGATGAGCTGCCCGTGACGGTCAGCGTGACCAACGAGGACGAAGATGGCAGCCTGACCCTGTCGTCGGTACAGCCGCAGGTGGATGCCGAGTTGACCGCAACCCTGACCGATCCCGACGGCCTCGTCTCCACCGACTGGGTCTGGGAGCGGTCGCAGGACAACAAGCGGACTTGGGAGCCCGTCAAGGGGACGCCCGCCGCCAGCGTCGAAGAAGACCTCTATACGCCGGAGACTGCCGACGTGGGCGCGTACCTGCGGGTCACAGTGACGTACACCGACGGGGCCGGGGCCGACAAGCGCGTTCCGCCGATCGTTGCGCCCTATGCGGTACGACAGGCGCGGGTCAATAACGATCCCCCGGCATTTACCGAGCCCACGGCCACTCTCACCATCGGAGCCAACGCGAGAGCGGGGAGTAGCGTCGGTACACCGGTGAGGGCCGAGGACCCTGGTGACCCGCTCACCTATACGCTGGACGAAACGGAATCGGCTGCGGCCTGTTTCGATATCGACTGGCTCAGCGGCCAGATCACGGTGGGCCCACAGGGGGTGGCGCCCTGTGCAAACTCGGTGACGCGGTCACCCGGGCAGCGCACGATAAGCGCGAGGGCTGAGGAACCCAAGACCTACCAACTCACCGTGCTCGCCTCTGACCCGTCCGGGGAATCCGCCGACATCCCCGTCTTCATCACCGTCTCGTCTTCTCCGCCGCCCCCGCCACCCCCGTCACCCCCGCCACCGCCTCCGCCTGATCGTGGGGGCAGCGTGGGTGGGGGCGGCGGCGGTGGGGGCGGGGGCGGTGCTCCCGCCTGTACGCAGGATGACGTGCACGCCAACACCGCCGCACAGGCCACTGACAGTGCGCTGTCTGCGGTGACGGCCGGCGCGATCTGTCCAGCCACCGACGTGGATTATTTTACCGTCACCGCCCCCGGCCAAGGTCTCGTCTTTGTGGACACCACCGGCGGCGTGCAGACCCGAGGGATCATCTGGCAGAACGACGTAGTCTTGGCGTCCGGCTCCACGGGGAGCAGTGGGCAGGCCGACCGGCTTGGATATCGCGTGCAGGCCGGCCCAGTCGTGGTGGCCGTGCAAGGGCAAGGCGGGGCGACCGGGCCGTATGCCGTCGAGATCACCTTTGTGCAAGGCACTCTGGAGAACCCCGGCCCCGATTCGTTTCAAAGTGGTGTGGGCGTACTGTCGGGCTGGGTGTGTGAGGCGGCGGTGGTGGAGATTGAGTTGAACGGGATACCGCAGGAGGCGGCGTATGGGACGGAGCGGCTGGACACGCTGAGGGCGTGTGGCGACACGGACAACGGCTTTGGCCTCTTGTTCAACTGGAATCTGTTGAGAGATGGGGAGCATGAAGTCGTGGCCCTGGTCGATGGCGTGGAGTTGGGCCGGGCGACGGTGACCGTGACGACGCTGGGACAGGAGTTTCTGCGAGATGTGACGGGGACGTGTGAGGCCGCAGACTTCCCGACGCTGGGTGAGCGCGTGACGCTGGAGTGGCAGCAGAATAGCCAGAACTTCGTCATTGCGGGGGGGAGTCCCCCGGCTGGGGCCACCACGGGCCGGACGAGTGGGCTGACGGGGTTTCTGGAGAATCCGGGTCATAACTCCTTTCAGAGTGGGGTCCGGGTGCTCTCGGGTTGGGTGTGTGACGCGGACACGGTCGAGCTTGCGATTGGGACCGCCGGGCGGCAGGTGGCCGCGTATGGGACGGAGCGGTTAGATACAGCCGGAGTCTGTGGGGATACGGACAATGGGTTTGGGTTGTTGTTCAACTGGAATCTGTTGGGGGAGGGGGAACATGAGGTGGTGGCCTACGTCGATGGGGTCGAATTGGGTCGAGCCACGGTGCGGGTGACGACCCTGGGGGCAGAGTTTCTGCGGGGGGTTGAGGGCGAGTGTATGGCGGAGGACTTTCCCATGCTGGGCGAGACGGTCACACTGGAATGGCAGCAGAATAGTCAGAATTTTGTCATTACAGACGTGGAGTAGAGGGGTCGGGCCGGTGGGATCGTGCCGCCCTCAGGGCCTACGATTGGGAGACCTTGGGTGCCGTCAAAGACCAAACGCCCGGCGGCGTTCGATCGAAATCCCCAGGAGGCGCAGTGAGACACGACCTCCCCTTACTTTCGATTTCAAAGTGACACGACCGCAAATCCAACCAAGCACTATTCGTCGACCCTCCTCGCGTTGTGTTCTTGCAGTCCTCCAGCGTGCAGCCTACGCATCTTTTTCCACGCCGGTCCCGGCACATTCGATCAGTCGCTTTTCCGTGACAATGTAGTCCACGCGCTCGTCATGCTCATCAATAGGGATGTGCGAGACGATTTGGTAGTCATAGGCAAGACCAACTCGAAAAGCTCCAGCTAAAATTCCTCTCAACGCCCGGTCATAATAGCCTCGGCCGCGGCCAAGTCGGTGGCCGGCCCGATCAAAACCAACGCCGGGGATCAGCACCAGATCAGTGTGGGCGACACTCGTGAGCAGGTCTTCCCCCGGTGGGATCAGTATATCAAAAATTCCTGGAATTAAATGATCTTCGTCTTGGCGCCTGACGAACTCAATCGCCTGTTTATCCGCGCTGATTCTCGGGTAGTAGACATATTTTCCTTGCCTGCGGGCTGCCTGCCACAGCCCGTCGGTTTCTACTTCATTTTCATGCGGACTGTACAGCATAAGCTGCCGGGCTTGGTGAAAAATCGAGCGAGCCAACAAACGGGCCGCAATCCGCTGACTGTTTTTCTCGACTTCCTGGGCTGAGAGTGCCCACCGCTGCCGGCGGAGTACTGTGCGGAGTCGTTGTTTTTCAGCCCGCATAAACGTCAATGGACCCAACAGGTCAGTATGAGTTCTCCTAGCCGCGTTCGGGTAAGGTGAAGGTCGCTTCACCGGTCAGAATGTTCTCACCTTTTTGATTACGCTGCCAGATCTCACAATCGACTAGAGGCTCGTTAGTGGGCTCGGCATCTGCATGATACGTCCGCGTCACAACCCCGCCACAGGTCAACATATCGTCCGGAAAAACATTGGCGGCAAAACGCAGCTTGGTTTTTCGGATGTCCCAGGGATGGTGCAGCCAATCAGTCAGAAAACGATATAAAAAGGTTTCGTTCAGAGGGCCTTGTTGGACAACGTCAGGCAGTCCGCGTTCCTGCGCGTAGACACGATCAAGATGCAGCGGATTGGTGTCACGCAAAATAATGGCCACTGGGATATACGAAAGACGGTCCATCGGACCATAGGTCGCCTGGGGCAGTGGCATGCCCTCATGCGCATCTTCAAAAAAGATTTTTGGCCGGGTGTCCATATTGACTATTTGAACAGGATATACGACTGCGCGCCCTGAAAGGCTACGGCCTCGGTTTCATCCGTCGCAGTAAAACGAACTTGGATCACATCAAACCTGCTTTTGCCGTGCTTCTCGTACACATCCGCCACTTCGGCCCGAACGGTCAGCGTTTCGCCAACATAGAGTGGCCGCACGTATGCCAACTCCTGCTCACCGAACATAGCGGTTCCGGTCCGATAGTTGAACAAAAAGTCTTTTTCCCAATCAAAGGAGCGAATCAGCGCCTGCACCGCAATAAAAGGGGCGAACGAGGGTGGAATAACCCGACGTTCATAGCCAGCCGCTTTGGCCCCCTGGTCATTAAGAAATGCGGCCCGCTCTTCGCCCGCAACGGGGAGATAGTCTTGTATGTCGTCCGCACGAATGGTGTAGCGCACTGGAGACAGGACGCGGCCGATCAAGCCGGTCCGGTCCGGCGCTGTTACAGATTCTTGGCTGGCCATCGGTCTGGGTCGGTCTGGGCAGGACGCCGGACCCGACGCCCCTTGGGACTACTTTCCAAATACAGCGTTCACGAGTTCGGTATCCAGATATTCCGTGACTTGCTGCACTTTACCATTTTCGAGTCGAAAGACTTGGGCGTAGGTGTTGTTATACGCCTTACCGGACTTGGTGGTGGACTCGCCACGGCCTTGCATGACAATAGTGTCCCCTTCTGCAATCAGATTATCCACGTGCATGGTCAGCCCGTTTTCAAGCTGTGCTCCGAGGGGGGCCAGGACTTTTGCAACGAGTTCCGCTTTGCCTTTGAACACGCCCGAGAATTTGGTCGAGCCGATAATGGTGAAATTGACATCGTCCGCCAAGGTACTCAAAAAGGCATCCGCATTCCCTTTCGAGAGCTCGGCAAACATAGTTCTGATGATTTCCTTATTCTCAGCAGCACTCATGATTTCCTCCTATGAAACATCCTTCACCGGGAGAACTGTACGCCGGGTGATAAAAGGGTGTCAAGTTTGAAACGGGCAATGTGGGACGGTTCGCACCCCTCCCCTTTCTGCTCCCTCGCCCCGAAGAGTGAACCCACCCCGCCGCTGACGCGGCACCCCTCCGAGGAGGGGATTGTTCTACTCCCCTCCTTAGGAGGGGTGGTCCTGAGCTTGTCGAAGGGCCGGGGTGGGTTCCTTTTTACATCAGACGTTAGCGTCCGGGGAAGCGCGCGCGCAGCCAGTCCACAATCACTTTCATCGTCGCGTCGCGTCCGCCGCGGTCGGGCTTTGACGCGAGCGGAAAACCAAAGTGATCGGCGTCCACATGCGCAATGTGTTTGTCGTCAGCCGGCGATTGTCGATAGACGGCTTCTGACTCCTGCGGGTAAATGGCGTGATCTCCGGTGTGATTCACGACCAGAGTCGGCAGGCTGAGGTGGGCCATATTGTCGAGCACAGCCGCTCGCGACGCCTGGCCCGACCAGGTGCTGAGCCAGGCGCGCGGCGTTTGGTATTTGGCAAAACCGGCTTCAAGATAGTTAAACAGATCCGGCCGTGGAGACCAGAGTGAGCCATAGTCCCGCGCTGACGGGTGAATCGAAGGGTCGGTATAGGCAAGATTCGCCTCCGTGCGGTGAATCTCCATATAGCGCCCGACGAGAGCCCGCCGACTGAGGAAATTTCTCTGCTCAAGCGGCTGGTCGTCAAAGTCCGGCTGTCGAATCTGCTCTTGAAAATAGCGTTGCTCGTCCACATGGCGACGGGCGATAGCGTCAATGCGCTTCACCCGCTGCAACTGAGCGGCCCGGTAGCGTTCGATGAATTCGGCGCTATACGAGCTGGACTGTGGCGGCTCACAAAAGCCATTGGCCGGATGATACATATCCAGACTTGGATCATAGGAGAGGGGGTCGTCCTCGTCTGTAATAGATGGATCGATTGCGCCTTCCAGAAATTTCCCTTCCCCAAGATGGGCCGCCAGAAAGACCATCCCGTCTGCGCCTGGCAGTTGAAATCGATTCAGATCGTACGGATCGCCTGCCGGAGTCGTTGTCAGCCGGTCCGGTGGTGCGGTCGCGGCTTGGGCCAGATAAAAGGCATATAGGGAGCCGCCGCCACTATTGCCGATCAGCACGATGTGCTCAAAACCCCGCTCTTCTCTGAGGTAACGCAGGCTGGTGGCGACATCCAGCAACAGCATTTCGTGGATACAAGCAATATCGTTGCCGGGCCAACGGCCTTCCTGACCAAACGCGGCATAACCGCCGTCAAGCAGATAGGGAATGGCATAGTGGCGGCTCATGTCGGCCCGCGGGTGCATCAAGCACACAGCCGTTTTCTCTCCACCCTGTGTGTACAGGACGCCTTTTGATTCACCCCGGTCTTCCGCGGTGAACGGAATAATCTCATAGTTCGTGTGTGACGGAAGCGCGTCAAATGAAATCAGACTGAGACCCTGGGCCGAATAGCGCGGGATGCGGGCGAGTGCCATAGGCGATCCTCCTTTCTCACACAGCCTCATGAGACATAGAAGACCCCTCTCCACTTGTCAAAACATAGGGTATCGCCTTGCCCTGACTCGCCCTGACTCGCCCTTGCACCCCTGCCCTTTTCCTAGCAGTATAAGGTGAGAGGAAGAGAGGCTTGTATGACTACACGCGAACGTTTCACCGCCCTTATCTCAGGACCTGAAGCAGACCTGGACCTCGCCGAAGCCGCTCTCCTGATTGCGCAAGAAGAACAGCCGGAACTCAACGTTGCCCACTACCTGAAGCGTCTCGACCAACTCGCAGACGCGGTACGCGCCAAGCTGCCCGAGTCACCCACCCCCCAGGACAGTATTAAAGCCCTCAACACCCAACTCTTTTTTGAGGAGGGCCTAAGAGGTAATGCCGGCGAATATTATGACCCGCGCAACAGCTTTCTGAATGAGGTGTTGGAACGCAAGAGCGGTATCCCTATCACCTTATCCGTTCTGTATATGGAGGTTGGCCGTCGCCTGGGTCTTTCTTTGGCTGGAGTTGGATTTCCGGGCCATTTCCTGGTCAAGTATGTCGGCCCGGATGAAGAGCACATTCTCGATCCATTTGCCGGCGGGGCAGCGCTGACCGAAGAGCAGCTCGCCGCAAAGCTCAAGAGCATGTATGGGGACAATAATCCCTTTGTGGCTCAAATCCCTCAGTTGCTTACCCCGGCAACGAAAAAAGAAATCCTCATCCGGATGCTGCGCAACTTAAAAGGCGTCTATCTGCAAAAGGGCGATTTTGAACGTGCCCTAAGCATTATTGATCGGATTCTTTTGCTGGCGCCGGATTTTGCCATGGAGGTCCGCGACCGCGGAGCCGTTCAGCAACGCTTAGGGCGTATGCAGGGTGCCGTCCGCGACTTCAAGAAATATCTGGAGCTGGCACCCAAGGCTGAGGATGCGGCAAACATACGCGCCCTTATTCAGCGCTCGGTCGCCCAATTGAATTAGTGCCACAATGGCCAAGCCCATTCGGCCTATGCGCGTCTCAGCCGGTCTCTTGACCCGCTCTACCCGGCTTCTTATTTGTCAGCGTCGAATAGGTGACCTGCACGCCCTGAAATGGGAATTTCCTGGAGGCAAAGTCAAAGCCAGCGAAGATGAGGCGGACTGTCTGCGGCGTGAGTTAGAAGAAGAGTTGGGGATTCAGGCCACAGTGAGAGAAGAGCTCCACCGTACCGCGTATACCTACCCGAATGGCCGGAGTGTGGCGCTGACCTTTTTCCATGTTCCCGCCTACCACGGCACTCTGGTCAACAAGGTGTTTGAGACCCTGGCCTGGGTGGAGCCGCCGCAGCTCGGTCAATACGACTTTCTTGAGGGTGATGTTGCCTTTGTCACCAACCTCGCGCGGGGTCAGTGGGGCCATATTTTCTCCACCGGCTGAGACGCCGTATTGCACCATCTCGGCACAGCCCCCCGTCTCACACCTTGAACCGAAAATGGACGACATCGCCATCCTGCATGGCGTACTCTTTGCCTTCGAGCCGCATTTTTCCGGCGTCCCGACAGCCGGCCTCTCCGCCGTGTTCAATATAGGCATCGTAGGCGATGACCTCAGCCCGAATAAAGCCCCGTTCGATATCCGAGTGGATTTTTCCAGCGGCTCTGAGCGCGGGCAGGCCACGTTCTATCGTCCAGGCCCGGGCTTCCATAGGACCGGCAGTAAAAAAGCTCATCAGATTCAGCATACGATACGCATACTGGATGAACCGGTCCCGTGCGGATTCCGTAACACCCAGGTCGGCCAGGAAGAGGCCCCGTTCGTCTTCTTCCAGTTCTGCGATTTCCATCTCCACCTTGCCACAGATAGGCACAACGGTGAGCCCCTGTTCCTCAATGTAAGCCGCGACTTCCTGCGGCACTACGGCGAGCATCTCATCTTCTTCCCGGTTGTAGACAATCAGCAGAGGTTTTTGACTCAGAAAGGCAAAACCCGACAGGAGCATTTCTTCTTCAGGCAGGAATGCCTCGTTCCGCAAAGGTTGCTCTGCTTCCAGCACGGCCTGGCATTTCTCCAGCAACTCCTGTTCGCGCTCCTTGCCCTTTTCCTTGCGCAGGCGTTCCAGGCGTTTCTCGATCACCTCCATGTCGGCCAAGATCAATTCGGACTGAAAGTCACGTAAATCTCGGAGAGGATCAGTCGGTACAGTCGCCATGGGGTCGTCAAACCCGCGGACCACTTGCGTCAAAGCTTCGACTTCGCGCATCTGAGTCAGTGAACGGGTATCAAGCGCGGCCTTACGTTCTGCTGAAGGCGGAAAGTCGAGAAACGTCACTTCCGCATATTTTTTCCGGTCCGGCTGAACGATCTCGGCCAGGGCATCAACCCGCGAGTCAGGAACTTTGACCACAGCAATCGCAGCGTCGCGTTTGGTTTCAAAGCTGCCGACCTCGGCGCTCATGCCGGTCAGGGCGTTAAAGATGGTTGTTTTTCCCGAACGAGCAAATCCAACTAAGCCTACTTTCATAGGCCGGAGTCTAGCAGGTTAGGCACAATCGATCATCCGGCCCGGCAGCGCTAGCGACGAAATTCTTGAATGGACGTGGCTGGCCGACCGTCTTTGAGGGCAATCTGGCGGGTGACGGAGCGAGTCATGGCGCCGAACGTCGGTATCCAACATGAGTGGCGACCCGGACCACCGACGACGATAATCATGAGCCGTTCCGGCTTGCGAATCAGCGGGATTGCGTCTTCGTCAGAAAAGGCATCATCCGGGGTAAACCCCATACCGATCATGCCACCCGCCTCCCATTGTGCGCGAGGCACGCGGGCGTGCTCAAAGACATAGGCGCGAATGTCGTCCTTTGAGATTCCGTCTCGGGCAAGAACCTCAGCGTGCTCCGGTCCAAGCGCGAGAATCGGTTCACCAAACGCGTAGGCATTGTTCGACCCCATACCAGCCATGGTGCTGGCAATGGTCGTCAGAATCCCAGGCGCGGCACTACTGATATGGTCGTTGATATTATGCGGCCCTTCCGCTCCACACACCGTGACCGTGCTGGTCTCGGCTGTAAAGCCGCGTTCGACATGCAGCGGTCCCCAGGGATTTTCCTCCTCGTTTTCGGCAACGCAATAGCTGTACTTTGAGGGTTGACCCTGGGTTGAGCGGTCCAGCATGCCCGGCGTTCCCCCGCCGATATTCAGCAAGGCTAAACGAATCGCGCGGCCGATTGTGGCGTTTGGCCGCCAGCCTTGGCCAAAGGCGTTGTAGCGCGAGTTGACGCCGATCTCAGCCGCAATCGGGCCGTTGAGAATCAGCAGCGGCGCGCAGGGGTGGGTTGTGCTCTGGACCCCGTACAGATTGAACGGTCCTTCAAGCAGCGCCTCGACCGCGGCAATAATGACCGGGAAGTATTCGGGCACACAGCCGGCCATGACCGCGTTCACGGCTAATTTTTCAAGTGTAGCAATGCCGTACTTTGGCGGTATCGGTCCCAGTTCGTCTTGGGGAGCGCGGTCGGTCCAGGCCAGCATCTTTTCCACCCGCTCTGGTATGGGTGGAATAATCGGCAAGCCATCCGTCCAGCCTTGGTCGTAAAACCAGTCGTTGACGGTTTCGATAGAATCGTCCAGGGAGATTTTGTCTGATTGGAAATCCATTACGCTACTACTCCCTCTCCCCTCAGGGGAGAGGGCTGGGGTGAGGGGGCTGATTACGCCGACACCCGCTCGATCTTTTTCTCCATCGGCTTGAGAAATCGGTCCCGATAGGCGGCGGCCAACTGCTCCGCGGGCTGGGTCAAAATGGCTAGAATTTCATCCACTACCGCCGCGGCCTTGGCTTGCACTATCTGCGGCGTATTGCCGGCCAGGGGATGGGGAATCGCGGCAATGGGCACACCGCCCATACCCAAGGTGCGGGACTCGGCCCGGCCGAGCGGCGCAAACTCGTCGCTGCAAATGATGGCGGTCGGAATGCCCTGCTTTTCAAATTCAATGGTGTCGTGGAGACCCCACGACGTGCACGAGCCTCAATCGCCTATGGCTTCGACAATCACGTCACAGCTTGACAGGCGTGCCCTCACCTCTTGGGGTACGCCGAGTGAAGCATTCTTCTCCCCCTTGATAACCCTAAAATCTCCGCAGCGTTCGTGCAGCAGCGCTTCCACCTGTTCGAGCAGCAGGCCCGCATTTGCCTTGCGGTTATTCAGAAAGCCGATTGTTTTTCCGTGCAGGCTACCCTCTCGTCGGGCAAGCGAAAACTCACCGGCTTGCGATTCTCCAATCGGACTGAGGACTTCAATCTGTCCCATACGCACCTCCCTTGCCCTTCGCTATATAGTCCAACCCTCTTGCCCGTGCAATGGAACGCCGGTTACAGTTTCCGCCACCAAGAATGAAGTGGATGAATCCTTATGGCGAATGTCAAAATCCCGGTGTATTACGATTATGCCTCTTCCCTCAGCTATATTGCCAAGCGGGTGATGGAACAGATCGACGGTCAGCTCGCAATCGATCTGTTGTGGAAAGGCGTCCACATCGCCCGCCGACACAAGGGCTGGAAAAATGGGGAAGTGATTGGAGATGACGCCAAAGGCAAGATTGTTCGTATCTCGCGCGAAACCGGCGTCCCGCTGCGCATCCCGGCAAAATGGCTGGACTCGACCTACGCCTTAGAAGCTGCCGAATTCGCCAAAGACCGCAAGCTGTTTGCCGCCTATCACGAAGCGGTTTTTGCGGCCGCGTTTGAGGCAGAGCAGGATATTGGCGACCTGTTTACCGTGCTTGGAGTGGCCGAACAGGTTGGCTTACCCGTAGCGGCATTAGAGCAGTCCTTACAGTCCGGGGAGCTGACCAAGCGGGTCCAAGAGACCGAGCAAGAGGCCGCCACTTTTGGCGTGGTCGGCTACCCCACCTTTATGCTCGGCGAGTTCCCGCTCATCGGCATTCAGCCCGCGGAAACCATGCGGCTGCTTATCCAGCGATATGTTGATAAAGCGCGCGAGCAGGTGGGGCATTAGGCTAGGCCGTCCGTCCCTGGAGCGGTATAAAAGGATAAGAGAACGCTATGAATTATCAGGATCGGATTATCCGGGACCCACGAGTCTGTGGCGGCGAGCCTGTCATCAAAGAGACACGAGTAACGCTCCGTACGGTGTTATCGAGCTTAGCCGAGGGGGCAAGCATCGCAGAAATCCTGGCCGATTTTCCCTCACTCACAGAAGAAGACGTTCGCGCGGCAATCGCTTTTGCCGCCGCTTCTGCCCACGAAGACCTTCCCGTACCTGGCGTTCCAGATAATCTGTGAAGATTATGCTTGCTCTGTTCGAGTCCAGGGCTGACCTGAATCGCGGCGACCACAAGCAATAAAGCTCGATCCCTGATTAGGAAGTATTGAAATGAAAAAAGAAGAAATCCCAGGCGTGGGTGCTGGCGTTAGTGGAAGTGCCGAAAACTACGCCGATAACGTCATTTTAAGAGCCGAGCGTGGACATGGTTTTGCTGCGGAGAGAGCGAATCACTTAAAAGATACTCTGACAGGAAAAGATGCAAAGATTATTGGAGGCGATAATACAAAGAATGGCGCAGACCGTCTCGTTGATGGTGTGAACATCCAGACCAAATACTGCAAAACCGGCTCCAATTGTATAAGCGAATGTTTTGAGAACAACACGTTCCGGTATTTGAACTCAGACGGGACGCCAATGCAAATCGAAGTCCCATCTGACAAGTACGATTCTGCCATACAGGCAATGGAAAATAGAATCAGAAACGGACAAATACCTGGTGTTTCTGATCCAGGAAAGGCCAAGGGAATTGTAAGAAGAGGCGCTTTCACTTACGAGCAGGTTAGAAACATTGCAAGGTTCGGTACCGTTCAAAGCCTTACTTATGATGCCGTCAACGGTATCAAACTCGCAGGGACGTCCATGGGTATATCCGCAGCGTTGTCTTTTGCTGTCGCCGTTTGGAACGGAGAAGATTGGGAAAAAGCCCTGCAAGGAGCATGTCATACCGGCCTGAAAGTAGGAGGTATAGCTTGGGTGAGCAGTGTTATAGCGGCCCAGCTAGGAAGAACTGGCGTTGAGCAAAGTCTGCGTGGCACGACAGATTGGGTTGTTAAGGGGATGGGTACCAAAGCAGCTTCTTGGTTAGCAAACGGATTGCGGTCAGGAAACTCAATTTATGGTGCAGCGGCGGTGAACAACGTCAGCAAATTACTTCGAGGAAACATTGTCACTGGAATAGCGACAACGTTGGTCGTCTCATCTGCTGATTTTGTCCGTCTATTCAGAGGGAGAGTATCTGGTGTTCAAGTGTTCAAGAACGTTGCAACCACAGCCTCAAGCGTTGCAGGTGGGACTGTTGGTTGGGTGGCTGGTGCAGCAGCAGGAGCAGCACTCGGCTCAGCAGTTCCCGTTGTCGGCACTGCTATTGGAGGAATTGCAGGAGGAATAATTGGAGCTTTTACCGGCGGAACTGTTGCGTCAAAGGCTGCGGAGACTATTCTGGATGAATTTATAGAAGACGACGCCAAGGAAATGTTGACTATAGTAGAAAAATATTTTGGCGAACTAGCGACAGACTATTTACTCAATAAGGACGACGCGAAAAAGGTAATCCAGGACTTTCAGAAAAAAGACCTACCCGATACGCTACGAGACATGTACGCATCCAACAATCGAAAGGATTTCGCAAGACGTTTGTTAGAGCCTCTGATGGAAAAGCAAGCAAAAAAAAGAAAACCCATACAGCTTCCTTCAGACAAAGAAATTCTACAGAAAACGGGACAAATAATAGAAGAGATGATCCCGGCTGCAAGCTAACGAGAGCAATCACGAACGTGAACATCGAATGGACTGGAAAGAAATGTATACTTTGCCTAAAAGAGGTTCCTCTATCCCGGGAACATCTTATTCCAAAGGCGCTAGATGGAATACTCACCTGTTCGTTCCTCTGTAAAGAATGCAATTCGAATCTCGGCGCTCGGGTCGATGCAGAAGTCAAAAAAGATCCGCGAATCCGGTTCGCTGTAGACCATCTTGAATCCGATATACCGAATTTCGCTTCTAAATTCAGGGAAGGACAAAAATACCTCCTTTACGGTCGGGGTTTGAGCGAATGGGGAAAGATTCGCAAAGGAGAATTACGAGTCACTCCACGGGAAACGGAAGGTGGTGCCCTGATTCAATCGCCCGATGAGAGCTATAAGTCGAATGAGAAGATTCTACGGAAAAGTGGTATTAGCGAAGATGCTATTCAAGAAGGATTAAGGTGCCTTTATGAAGCCGGAGAAAACGAGATAGTAGAACTGGCTCCAGGCAGAGTAGCGGTCAAACGGAGAGTGGGACAGGTCGAACCCGATCTCCGCGGCAGCAAGCTGTTGACCCCACTGTTTCCACTCAAAATTGGATATGAATTCCTTGCACTTCACCTATATCATGTAATCTACGATCAAAATCCAGCATTGAACGGGGTACGAACTGCATTAAGAGAGAAAGTCGAAGACCATCCGTCCTTTAAAGTGGAACCACTAAACGCGTCAGAATACAGACCGTTCCATGGGATTGGCTTCGTGGGAAACAGCCCTCACGCTACCGTCTTGATAAGACTGTTTGGCTGGCTGGCATTCCGCGTC
Source organism: Binatia bacterium (assembly GCA_963664395.2). Lineage (GTDB taxonomy): Bacteria > Desulfobacterota > Binatia > Bin18 > Bin18 > Bin18. The sequence continues at coordinate 4,738,709 of OY761159.2, forward strand.
CATTTCCTGCGGCTGACAGTAGACGGCCCTCGCCTCAGCTATAAACATGATCTGGACACTAATCAGGACGAGATGCTGGTTAACTGGCAGGCACGTCTTGATAAAGCAGGCACCCCGACCGCCGAGATAGACAACACATGACCAGGATTCAGAGAATCCGACAAAAAATTCTTGATCGTACCTACTACCTTTCTTCCCATGCGGAAGCCGAGATGTTGGATGACAGATTAGAGCGAAGAGATATTGAGAACGCGATACTCAAGGGACGGATTCAGAGAAAACTATCGGAGGATATCCGGGGGGTCCGATATCGGATAGAAGGACCGACAGAAGATGGGCGGTTGATTCACGTCATATGTCGCTTTCAGGAGACTGCGTTCCTCATCATCGTTACTGCCTATGCCCTGATGGAGGAGTTATGATTTGCGAGTTCTGTAAAGGAAAGTCAAGAAAGAAGAAAGTCAAGCGTCAACATTGGCTCCGAGGAAAACTCTATATTGTCGAAAATGTTCCCGCAGAGGTCTGTTCGGAGTGTGGAGAGCGTTATTTTCTTGCGGCGACTCTTGACGAGATTGACCAACATATTTCAGCCGAACACAAGGTCAAAGAACACCTTCATGTCGAGGTTGTCAGCTTGTAGGAATCTGCCGATAGAGGGGCGGCTTCGGCCTCGTCTCTCGGCTTTTGTTTCTTTATCAGTAAGGATTGGAGCCTTCAGTCAGAACTGAACCGAAAACCCTTCGCGTTCGTCGTTCTCTTTATCAATCACGGAAGTGCGGGCGGAAGAATATTTTCCGGCTGGATAGTACAGAAAGCCAGACGCACTTTGGCCGGGCTCGATAGTCATATCCTGGAGAGAACTCCCCCCACCCGGTGTGGAGACCGGGGCAACCCGCCCGCCACTGTCAGGCACCAGAAAAATCTTGCTGGCCTCAATAGCGTAGGGGCGTGGCGTATTGTTCTGAATCGTCACCCGCACGGGAAGAATTCCACTGGCCTGCGTATCAGTTCCAAGGGCGTTTTGAGCTTCAAAATTATTGAGCGGCACAATCGTGAGTTGGAGAGTCCCCGTTTCGGGGTTGTCGGCCATATAGGCTGCGCGCCGTTGGACCATCTGATACGACATGGGAAAGCTATTCACAAAATGGTGCGGTCGCTCGGCCGCACCAATCAGCGACGGGACCTGTACGGAATTCCGGGCATCAATGCTGGCACTACTCTCTGTGCATGAGATGGTGACAATACCATTGGTCGCATTCTCCTTCGTGGCAGAGATGCGGCCAGCCTGCCCTGGTCTTGCCAGTGAGTATTCAGCAATAGTATAGCCCATAGCCTGGATTGTTTTGTAGACAAGCCGGTTCGCTTCTTCGCATGAAGTTGCCGTCAGCTTGGGCTTTTCCCGCACCACCCGCGGCGGCGTCTTTGGGGCTGCACAACTGACGATAAAAAACGAGAGAGCACCCAAGGTCAGGTGACCCAGGCGAACGGGCATCTTCATTGGCTTTGCTCCTTGCAGGCTTTCCTGTATGACGGGCATCCTACCATAGCTTATGGGGAGAGCGACACAGACCAGCGTCCCTCTGGCCGCCCTTCCGACCCGGAAGAAAAATATATACACTTCTCGCCCGTCACTCACCGCTCACAACAAAACGCATCTTTCGGAGGACAGACCTGTGGAATTCAAGGAAGTTGTTGGTCGCAGACGCTCGATTCGTTATTTTCTCCCGTGGCGTCCAGTCGAACGGGACAAGGTCCAGACTATTCTTGAAGCGGCTCGATTGGCGAGCCGAGCCGGAAATGCCGACTTTGCCCGGGCCGTTGTTGTCGAGCGGGACGGGCTGTCGAAAGCTGACCTTGAGGCGCTGACGCTTCCGGTGAATGCCGGCATGATCGAAATGGCACCCATCCACATCTACTGGTGGGGCGACCTCAAAGCGTTTGCCCGCGATATGCCCTCCCGCGCTACACAGCAGGTAGACCAGGGCATCCTCAATATCAGCCATGGCTGGACACACACCTTCATCAACGAAGTCGCCTACCCCCAGGTCGTCCAGGCGTTTAGTTCTGACGCTGTCCTGTGCGCCAAGGTGACCGGCTGTGAATCGGGTCTGGCCATCTCGCAGGCATTACTCGCCGCTGTCGATGAAGGGCTCGGGACCATGCTATGTACCTATCCTGAAGAACCGGCCCGCCAGGTTCTTGGTGTTCCGGATTCCTGGACATCATTGTGGGTCCAGTTTGTTGGCTACCCGGCAGAGAGCTGGGAAGCCGGCGGCCAACGCCCCCGTCCCCCGCTGGGTGAATTATTCCATGAAGGCAAATATGGACAACCGTTCCGGGGAACAGAGGAGGGAGCGGCACGGCTCCGCGCCGAGAAAATGATTCAGGACCCAGCGCCCTTCTCATGGCGGAAAGAGGAAGTCCGGGCGGTGAGCCGTATGCTGGGCTTGCCGGAAGAATAGTAAGGAAACTCAACCCTCTAGGAAGATACCGCACACCATGACGACAGATAGGGCGACAGCTATAGAGAATACAAAAACGGTTCAGACTTGGCTGAAAGGATTGGAAGACCAGTCCGGCGTGTCCCGCGACGAGGGATTGCAGCGCGTGGCGGTCTTAAGCGATTTCTGTACCCTCGTCGAGAAAGCGCCCGATCAGATCATTGCCGAGTGCTTGCGTGAGGTTGAGGGCGGGAAAAAAATTCGAGCCAAGGGACGGCGATTTTACGCGGATAGGATCACCGAGTTTGAATCCAACATCGAAGGCGGCGCAGGCGAAAAGCGACAAAGGGGTAATTATATCCGAAGCTTTCTGATCCATAACGGCGTCCTGTTACAAACGAGCCCCCTGTCATAAACTGGCCCACTAAAAAGGAGGAGACGATGGATTTTCTCGAAGTTGTTGGTTCACGACGCAGCATTCGGATTTTCAAACCCTGGGCGCAGGTCGAAAAGGAAAAGATTCAACGCATTCTCGAGGTGGTCCGTTTGACAACCTGTCCGGGCAACCTCCAGCCGTGGCGAGCCATTGTGGTTGAACGCGACCAACTGTCGAAGGAAGATCGGGAGACCCTGCTGGCGTGTGACAACTATCAGGGGGCACACGTCAACGCCCCGGTCTGGATCTACTGGTTTGCCGATGTGGAGGGTTCTACCGCAGACACTTTTCGGACTCGGGTCCACGACCTGGTAGACCTGGGTGCGCTGCCGACATTCTATGGCTGGACGCATGAGACGATTGATTCGGCCATTGTCAAAGGCGAGACCGCGCCCGAGGGCATGCCGGCCATACACTCGCTGATTCACGGCCTCCCGCGTGAGGCCGCAGAAGCGGTTGCCCGGCAGGAGACGGTTGGGGCGTGTGCGGTCGCCGTCCTGGCCGCCGTCAACGAGGGACTCGGCACCTGCCTGCACATGGCCGCCTCGGCCGAGAAAACTCCGGCGCTGCATGCCGTCCTGAAGGCTCCTGAGGGCTGGGTACCGGTCTGGTGTCAGTTGGTTGGCTATCCGGCGGAATCCCCGGATGCCGGCGGCCAACGGCCACGCCTGCCCTTTGAAACGCTCTATTATGATGGCACCTATGGCCAGCCGTTTGCGCGCGATGCCAAGGTTGTTGAAGAGTTGAAAGAAGAAAAACTGATCCAAGAACAAATGCCCAAACCCGGACGTTTTGAAGAACTCAAACATCTCGCCCGCATGTTGGGTTTTCCGCTGTAAGCCCAACACAATGAATCGACCATAAATCGACCATGAACGACTTAAAATCTTACCCAAGCGTCCAAAAGTGGATTGAGAATGTCAATCGCTATTACGCTCTCAGCGATGAGGAGTGGGACAGTCGCCTTCAGACATTGGCCGACTTCTGCCGGTCTGAGGAAAAAGATCCGGATACAATGATTTCCGAGGCCCTGGCTGACAGAGGAGAGAAGGTTGACTTTATTCGACGACTCAAGAAATTCGTCAAAGCCCAAACCTCGAATCCACGCGTCGGACACGATTTGGAGAACATGGTTCGCTCGTTCTTTATTCATAACGGCGCCCGGGTTGTGACACGTCCGTATCGCGCCGACGACTAAACCTGGCGTGAGACCCCGGTCTAGCAGGCATCGGTCTAGCGGGCATCGGTCTGGAGCGTCTCTTTGAATTCCTTGAGATCGTGCAGCGCGACGACAATGTCATGGAGTGAGTAGTGCGCATTACGCGGGCTCGTCGACGGCACCGCAAATACGTGGGCGCCCCCAAAGCGGTGGTCCAGATCACCCAGCCCGGCATCCTTTCCGCAACAGACTCGGTAGCCGGTCAGACCGTTAAAGCACACGATACGAGGCGCATAGTAGACAATTTTTTCGCGTAGCGCCTGTGCGCCCCGCCGAAACTCAGTGGGCGAAACCTCATGAATACCCCTGGTCGGCCGCTTGACGATATCGGTCAGCCCAATGCCCCATACCATGAGGCGGGCATCATCTTCCGGCCCGACCGGATCGGGAACCAGGCCTGAAGCGGAGAGCGCGTCCCAAAAACGATTGACCTTGTTGGCAAAATAATGTCCGACTTCGGCGGAATAGAGGCCGGGATTCAGTCCAACAAACACGATGTCCAAATTTTTTCGTAAATAGTCAGGCAAAGTCCGCCGCTGCCACTCGTCTCCACCCTGCCGGTGCAAAGCTGTTTTCTTCGTCCTTTTTTTCATAAGTATGGCTCTGATGCTACTGAACGCTCTCTTGAAGAACAGAGAGAATTGTAATGGAGTGTCAGCGTCCGATTTGACCAGACGGTCACGAGAGAACCCAGGAGGAGCCGATAAAGGTGCGAACGCGGAATCTTGACCCGCACGGTCGGGTCGAGCAGGTCTGGCGCACCACGCAGGAGATGGACAGTTGAGGCACCGATGAGTAACGGCCAGGAGCAGGCGAGGCGCAGTTGCCACTCGCGTCTTGGGATTGCCTGTGTATAGCCCCAGCCCTCTTGATAGTAGCCCAGGGTTACCTCCAGCAACTCGTCCAACAGCGGCCGTATCTTCTCAAGGGTTTCCGTCCTGTCTGCTCGGCGCAGCTGTTCTGGTTCAACCCCTAAGGTCCTGAGATCGGTCCGGGGGAGATAGCAACGTCCAATCCGGAGGTCTTGTGCCAGATCGCGCAGGATATTCGTGAGCTGTAAGCCTTTGCCAAATCGGACCGCCCGCGCAAGCATGTCTTCGGCATTCCAGTGTTGCAGCGAGGCGATATGCTCCAGAGACATATTCGTCCAGAATTCACCCACACAGCCAGCAACAAAATAGGTGTAGCGGTCCAAGTCGTCCCGCGTTTCGAGCGCGCCCACCCTCCCCTCCTCTTCAGCCGGGAAAACGGTCAAATCCATATGCATGCCCTGAGTCAGGGTTAAAACAAGCGTGCGGATATGGGCTTGGTCGTGCGGGTCAAGAGCGTCCAAACAGGCGAAACACTGTCTGAGGCTTGAGAGCAGAGTGCGCTCAGCGGGATTGTCTTGGTGCGGAGCAAGCTCGGTCTCCAAAGTCCGGCAGACCGCAACATTCTGATTCTCAAAGGCAGCCCGATACTCCTGTAGACGCTCCAAGCGGCCCTCTCGCGGAACGAGGCGTGTATCCGCTATCGTGTCCGCCGCCCGGCAAAACAAATAGGCCAGACCAAACGGTCGTCGGAGCGCCTTGGGGAGAATACGTAAGCTCAAGTAAAATGATCGACTCACCCGAGGCAGGGTCTCGAACAGGAGCGTGTCTTCAAGAGGGCGCGTGTTCACCATGCGTGTCAGTCTGGGTCAACCGGACAGTTCAGCCAGCGAGCAAGCCCGATGCCTGTAACGCCTCAAGCGCCTTGCGCCGCATGGAAAAACGATCTTTTTCCGCAGCATTCATTTCAGCAAAAGTGAGGACACTCGCCGTTGGCTGAAAAATCGCATCCCAGCCAAACCCCCCCGTGCCCCGCGGACGATCGGGAATGGAGCCCGGTACCGTCCCGGCAAACGTTTGCACCCTTTCACCGTCACAATAGCCAAACAGCGTTGTTGCCGTTGCCGCACGATTCGTCTCTGCCTGCATCAGCTGACACAGGCCCGCTACACCGATACTGCTGAGGAAGCATTTGATTAACGCGCCCGGCAACCCATTCCAGGCAGCAAACGCAAGGCCGGTGTCTTCAACCAGGACGGGGCGGCTGAGAGCCGCGTAGGCAAGACGCGCCTTATGCTCGACGACAGGGAGGGGGTCTATAGACTGAATTTCGTCGAGCGGCAGCGATTCATGCGCCAGAGCAGCGCCAAGGATGCGTTCACATTCTCGGACCTTGTGTGTATTACCGGAGATAAAAGTCAACATGACGACCCACCCTCCGTTATCGGCGGCGCCGCATCCGAGTAGAAGTCTGGTCGGTAGCCCCAGAACGAAACGCATGAACGCGGTGCCCTTTGACTTGCAACGAACGCAACCTGACAAACTCGGCCTGATCGATCAACACAACCCCCTGCTGCAATGCGGCCATCTGCACTTGCGCTGACGATTTGTGCGGGCTCAGGACCATGGCCTGCTGACAATCGGTCTTTTTCAAAGCTTCCAGGGCTGCGCCAATAACCGCTTCATCCACTAGCGCATATTCAACGAGACACCAGACCCGTTCGTTCCCTCTGACAAGCAACAGAGCGGTTGCTGAGTCAGCGGACACGTCCTTTATCTGCGTTTCATATCCTTGGGTCTGGAGAACTCCCATTGCCTGTTCCAAGAATTCCGCACGCTCCATCTGACCGATTTCAACGAGCCAATCAGATTCGGATTGGTCAGAACGTGCAGCAGAATTTCGGCGCCGCCGAGTAAAGACGCTCATGAGCAACCACACCCCAATACCGCCGGCCAGCCACAGAACGGAATCCGGACCAAGGTAGCGCTGAATGGTTGTCGTGCCGAAGATAATCAGCAGGAGAATCGCCGTGCCCTTTATAAGACTGTCTCGTGAGCGCTTCGCACGGCGAAGCTTTTGCACTGCAACTGGAGGACGAGAAGGCTCTTGCATATCTTGCTCCCACATGGAGGGATTGCCCCTCCTGTCCTATCGATTTAGCTGATAGGCCTGACCTCTCGCAAGCTCATCTGCGCATCTCTCTGTATCCTCCTTCCTCGCAGAGGGGCCTGAGCGAACAGTAATGAGGATTTTGGGGCTCAATTGGTGCTCAGGCAGGGAGGAGTGGAGCATCACCGCTTCGTCGTCAGCACAACGCCGCCGATCACACAGGCAGTCCCCAGGACCTGTACCCGAGTGATCTGTTCGTCGAGAAAAATTGCTGACGAAATCATAACGATGATCGGAATGAGGTTCATGAACACCGCAGCTCGATGGGGGCTCACTCTGGTCAGGGCCTGGTAGTACAGTAGATTCGTCAGCGGTGACAGCACCGAGAGATATCCAAGGGCAACCAACACCAGAGGTGAAAAATCAAAGTCTGCACTAAACGGAGCTTCAACCAAACACAGCGGGACTAAAATAAAGGTCCCCGCGATATAAGAACTCGCAGTTGCGGCGGCTGCCGAACGATTGGCCAGCGCCACCCGACTATACACAGTATACAACGACCAACTGAACTGGCCGAGCAGAATATACAAGTCTCCCCAATTCAAAGAAAGATTAAAGAGGACCTCCAGTGAGCCCTGACAGATAATGGAAACGAGGCCAACAAAGGACAACAGGATGCCCGAGACATTGATAAGTGAAAGCTGTTCCTTCAAGAAAGCCCAGGAAAAAAGGGCGACCCACATCGGAGTGGAGGCAGCGATAATACCCGCATTCGAAGCGGACGTCGTCTGAAGGCCAATATAAAAAAGCGCGCCGGCTCCAATAACGCCGGTGAGCGTCATCACGGCCGTACTCTTCATATCTTTTCGTAATTCAGCCCACCAATTGGGCTGGGACTTCCAGCCCACGAGCGTCAGGAGAATAGCGCCGACGACCGTTCGGATAGCGATCAAGGTCAGCGGTCCAACCGACCCGAGCATGAACTTCCCGGCCGGGAAATTCGTTGCCCATAAACACACCACGCCCAAAAGGAGAAAATAGGCCGCCACGTATGCCTTATCCTTTAATCACGGCCATGGGTTTGAGTTTGGCAACTTTTTTACTGATACCGGCCCGATCCACAACATCCACAACGTTGGCGACATCTTTGTAGGCAGAGGGCATCTCTTCCGCAAATGTGCGCTTGCCTCGGTAGCGGGCAATCACACCATACTCGCCGAGTTCTTTGACCAGGTTTCGACCCCGAGCAGCTTTCTTGGCTTGCATACGACTCATCACCCGGCCTGCCCCATGGCACGTGGAACCAAAGGTTTCCTGCATCGCCTGCTTTGTACCAACGAGCAGAAACGAGTAGCGGCCCATATCTCCGGGGATCAGTACAGGTTGACCAAGCGCGCGCACCGAGCTCGGGAGAGCCGGATGGCCGGCTCCAAAGGCGCGAGTTGCGCCTTTGCGGTGCACCCAGACTTTTTGCTTGACGCCACCGATTTCATGCGTTTCCGGTTTGGCAATGTTATGGCAGACGTCATAGATCAGACGCAACCCCAGGTCGGTCGGAGAGATGTCCAGGGTGGCCAGAAAAGCGTGCTCGGCCAAGTGCATCATCACCTGCCGATTGACCCAAGCGTAATTGGCCGCACAGGCCATAGCCGCCAGATAGTGCCGGCCTTCGGGAGACGTTATCGGAGCACACGCAAGCTGTCGGTCAGGAACGCGGATATGATACTTGTCCATAGCCCGCCCCATGACGTGCAGCGCATCGTCACACGTCTGATGGCCCAGCCCACGTGAGCCCGAATGAATAATGAGTGTGACTTGCCCGACCGACAGGCCGAGCGTCTGTGCGGCCGCCGGTTCATATATTTCCTCGACGCGGCCAACCTCAAGAAAGTGATTGCCCGACCCAAGCGTGCCCACTTGCCCCAAGCCCCGGTTGAGCGCCTCTGCGCTCAATGCGGCAGGATCTGCTCCGATGAGACAGCCGTACTCTTCCGTCCGTTCTATATCTTCTGCTCGACCGAAACCCCGCTCAACAGCCCAGCGTGCCCCTTGCACGGTAAGTTTCATTTCGTCTGACCTGCTGAGCTTGGGAATAGCCCCCTGTGCGCCCACCCCACAGGGGATAGTGGCAAACAGCGCATCCGCCAGTGTGTGGAGCTTGCTTTGAATCTCAGCGGCTTGAAGCTTGGTACTGACTAAGCGCACGCCGCAGTTGATATCGTAGCCAACACCGCCGGGAGAGATGACACCTTCGCTGGCGTCCATTGCTGCCACCCCGCCGATAGGAAAACCATAGCCCCAGTGGATATCTGGCATAGCCAAGGAGTAGCCGACAATGCCGGGCAGATGCGCAACATTGACCACTTGCTGAAGCGCAGCATCGTGCTGAATGTCCTGCATGAGCTGGGCTGAGGCGTATATCCGTCCGGGGACGCGCATATCGCCCCGTTTGGGAATTTCCCAGACATAGTCGTTGATTTGTCGAACCGAAAAATTGCTCATCTGCTGCGCGCGTCCGCCTACACGTCAAAGATAATCCGCGCACGCCACCGCTCGGCAATCTTTTGCACGCTGAGCTGATGATACGTCACGGCCTTGATTTCAGTCTCAAACTCGTGGCGATCGTGATCCAGGCATTCACCCACCAGGCGAGAGGAAATCTGTGTTTTTTCCAGCCGCTCAATATAAATTTCTTTTCCAATAAAGCCGTCCTGTAGAAAATCGACGAGTAAGCGAGTGAGCCAATCGTGCAGCAAGTCTTCCCAGTTGTCTGCAAACACAGTGTGAGAGCGTTCTTCAGCAGGCTGTACCTGTTCGAGATGGACCATAAGGGTGAACAAGGCCAGCCCCGCTCGACGAAACAAGTCCGGGGCAGACTGAGCCTCGACTTCGATTCCGATATCAGCCGTATGCTCAATCTCTCGAAAGAGGGGAGTAGTCACTCTTTCATTATACGAGGTGCACTCCGAGAGCGGAACTCCGTCCTCCCGGCGGGCCGGTGCACGAGTTCCTCCAGGAGGCTGCGTACATCAGATCTCGATCATTCTGCGTCATATCGGATACATGAAAAGACCCCACACGGGGCAAGGCGTTCCCGTCCGCCCAGGAACGACAGTTCTACCAGGAAGGCTGCTTCTACGATGTCGGCTTGCAGTTTGCCGGCGAGCGAAATTGCGGCGCGGGCGGTTCCGCCGGTTGCTAAGAGGTCATCAATCAACAAGACGCGACTGTTCGGGGGGAACGCATCCCGATGAATCTCTAACGTATCTGTTCCATACTCGAGCTCGTAGCTTGCCTCAAATGTTGATGCCGGCAGCTTGCCGGGTTTTCGAACCAGCGCGTGGCCACAGCCCAAAGCATAGGCTAAGGCCGAGCCAAAGATAAACCCACGCGATTCAATCCCCAGGATAATGTCAATTTTATTTCGGTACCGGTCGGCGAGTTGATCTATCACCTGCCGCCAGGCCGGCCCATTGGTGAGTAACGGAGTAATGTCCTTAAAGACGATTCCCGGCTTGGGAAAATCCGGGACATCACGAATAAACGTTTTCAAGTCTAACATGCGCCCCTCCTCAGTCTTCTGTCTGCTTCTGCCTGCTTCTGTCTGGCTTCGTCTGGCTTCGTCTGGTTTTACTCCCGCTGAGTCGCGTGGCGGACAGGTGGCAGATAATGTATCGGGTTGCGGGCGTTTTTGCCGCTGCGGACCTCAAAGTGTAAACTTGCGCCCGTCACCCGGCCGGTTTGTCCAACTTCACCGACAATATCACCGCGTTGCACTGCTTGCCCATCTTTCACCAGATTGCGGCGATGATGAGCGTACACCGTGGTAAAGCCATTCGCATGCTTCACAATGACGACATTGCCATAGCCGCGTAAGGCATCGCTAAAGATGACCCGCCCGGCGGCTGCCGCACGGACCGGGGTTCCGACTGGGGCCACAATGTCAATGCCATCGTGGAAGCCCCCCTTACGCGGGCCGAAACGAGAGGTTACCGTTCCTTTGAGCGGCCAACTAAAAAGCTTTTCCGCATCCTTGGGAATGGGTAGATAGGCTGGTGGAGGTTTCCCCTCTAGCTTGGAACGGGAGGGCTTGGCCGGCGACGTTCTTGCCAGACCACGATATGTGGTCCCGTGCGGCATACGGAGGCGCTGCCCAACTTCTATACGGTCAGGATTGCGAATAGCGTTAAGCGCGGCCAACTCCTGATACGGAACGCGGTACGCATGCCCGATCTCAGACAGCGTCTCACCGGGCCGAACGACGTGATACTTGTACTGAGTGCGAGAACACGCAGAGAAGACGACCAACACCCAGAGGAAGACGCCCAGGACCACCCCACCCCACCGCCACACAGCTTCTTCCCTTTCTCCTAGAGGAGGTTATCCACCCGCTATCATTAGCGCCACAAACTATTGTCAGATGCTTGCACCGCTTTGTCAAGAAGAAGAAGAATGAGCGCAAGGCAGGACCGGACACAATCAACGCGCTGAAGAGACTGTGTTATTGAGCCGGGCTATTGAGCCGATTGAGGCCGAGCGTTGCTCCTGCACCAATAACGATCAACACCAGCGCCGCGCCTATCTGCCCACCGCTGGGTAGAAAAAACTGCACCGGCCAGTCTTCGGCATCAATCCGGGGAAGTGTCTCTGGGGTGACCACGTGCCCTTGTATCAAATCGCCTATCTGGGGCGGGACGCCAGCCTGAAATGGCCAGAGGCCAACCACAGCACCAAGCACCAAGCCCATGAGGGCGCCAAGTGTGGCCGCTCGATGGTGTTCCAACAGCCAGCGTACGAGATTGCTGACTCCAATAACACCCGCCACCCCGCCAATGCCGACTGGCACCACAACACATAAAGCCTCCTCAACGAGGGGCCAATTCAGCCCGGCCGGCTCGCCTGTTCCAAGCAGGCCAAGGCGCAGCTTTTCAATGCTACTGAGAATGGGCACATATTGGCCGAGCAGGAGGAGAAGATACCCCCCCGACACTCCAGGGAGCACCATAGCACTCGCCCCGGCCAAACCAGCAACAAAAAGTAACCCCAGGGATGCCTCTCCGTGTCCAGTTTGCGTCGGATTCCCGAAGGCGAGCAGAACCATCAGGAGAAAAGCGGCTCCAGCGCCAATAAAAAAGCGCTGAGATACCGGATGGGAAAGACGCCAGAGTAACGGCACACTCCCCAGCGTGAGGCCAATGAACAGGCTGTACATGATCCAGCGGTACTCAATGACTACCGTTTTGGTGGGTCCGGCAAGGAGAACAATGGCAAGGGCTGCGGCTCCTCCAATTGCACTCAGAAGAACCAGAGACGCCAGACGCCAGCGGAATGTAGTGACCTCGGCTATGGCCCCAATAAAGTCGGGATATACTCCAGTGACCAGCAGCATCGTGCCGCCACTGATACCGGGAACGAGGTTGGCCAGTCCCATCAGTGCCCCGCCAATGAGGGCTTGGACGATCTTGCTCGCTTGTTCGGCCATATGTGGGAGTCAGGTAGCGTTCAACGAGAGGCGGCTGAACTCTTCGGACTGACGCGCATCGAAACCGGGTTCAGACCCGCCGAGGGCGCACTGGCTCAGACGCAATGGATTGCGACTGTGATGTGGAACGCCGTCCAGCCCGCTTTGTATCCTTTTGCAGCTTGAACTCCATACTATCCACGAGTGCCTGCCAGCTTGCCTCTATGACATTATGGGACACCCCAACGGTGCCCCAGCGATCGGTTTTGTCACCGGATTCAATCAGGACCCGAACCGTGGCGCTGGTCCCCTCGCCCGCGCCCAGGACACGGACTTTATAGTCATGCAATTCGACAGATTCGAGCTGGGGGTAGAACTGCGTGAGGGCTTTACGCAGAGCCCGGTCAAGCGCATTGACGGGTCCATTGCCCTGAGCCGCGGTATGCGCGATCTGGCCGTCTGGTCCTTCTACCATAATGGTGGCCTCGGAGAGCGGCGGCTCATCTTCCTTGCGTTTTTCGTCTATCACCCGAAACCCGATGAGACGAAAATGGCGGACCGCGCCATTCAGGGCTTTGCGCATTAAGAGTTCAAATGAAGCCTCGGCCCCTTCATACTGAAAACCCGAGTGCTCAAGCTGCTTTACTTCATCCAGAATAGTCCTGAGCGCGGGATCAGTGCTCTCCACATCCAGGCCGAACTCTTTGGCTTTGTAGATGAGGTTGCTCCGCCCGGACAGGTCGGAGACAAGCACGCGCTGGATATTCCCAATGAGTTCCGGGTCGATGTGTTCATAGGTCTCACTATTTTTCCGGACCGCGGCGACATGCAGCCCCCCCTTGTGCGCAAAGGCGCTCACGCCGACGTAGGCCTGACGTTTATTGGGCTCAATATTGGCCAACTCATACACCAGGCGAGAGAGCTGGGGTAATTGCGTGAGTTGGTGCGGACTGACACAGCGGTAGCCCATCTTGAGCTGCAAATTGGGAATCACGGAACACAGGTTGGCATTGCCACACCGCTCGCCAAAGCCATTGATCGTGCCCTGGACCTGGACGGCCCCACCTTCAACCCCGGCGAGCGAGTTTGCCACGGCTAATTCACAGTCGTTGTGACAGTGAATGCCAAGTTTCGCATCGACCGCTTGAGAGGCCGCCTGCATGCCCGCACGAATTTCGTGCGGCATGCTCCCGCCGCGCGTATCGCATAATACAAGGACATCCGCTCCGGCTTGCGCCGCGGCGGTGAGGCATTCCAGCGCATAGCTTGGGTTGGCTTTGAAGCCGTCAAAGAAGTGTTCTGCATCAAAAATGATTTCATCCACCCGCTGTTTGAGATAGGCGATCGAATCGCCTATCACTTCCACGTTGGCCTTTTTTGAGATGCGCAGATCATCCCGCACGTGAAGATCCCAGGTCTTGCCAACAATGGTCACCACCGGGGTAGCGGCCTGTACGAGCAAACGAATATTAAAGTCGTCCGCGGCTGTATTATTCGCCCGGCGGGTAGAACCAAAGGCGGCAATCCGGGCACGTTTCAGTCCCACCTTTTTAATCGCCTTAAAAAATTCTTCGTCGCGGGGATTCGAGCCTGGCCAGCCGCCCTCAATGTATTGCAGACCGAAGGCATCCAGCTCTTCGGCGATGCGTAATTTATCATCCAGGGTGAGCGAAACATCTTCAGACTGACACCCGTCCCGTAAAGTTGTGTCGTACAAAGCGATCTTGGTAGTCTTGGTGATCTTGGGCATCTTGGCGGTCTTGGGCATCTTTTTCATAACACTCTTATACGCTCCTCACCGTATTCTCTGCACGCAGCGTTTGACTAGGCCGATGGGATAAACGCATCGTGCAGCACCCGAACGGCCAGCTCGGCATACTTGGCGGCAATCACAATAGAGATTTTAATCTCCGAGGTTGAAATCATCTGAATGTTGATCCCCTCTGCGGCTAACACTTCAAACATGTGGGAGGCCACACCAGCGTGGCTGCGCATGCCCAGCCCGACAATCGAGACCTTGGCGACTTCGGAGTCATAGACAACATCCCCTGCCCCGATCTCCAGCGCGGCACTTTTGACTCGTTCAAGGGCCTTAGGCACATCCCCGCGTGGTATCGTAAATGTGACATCGGTTTTTTCATCTTCGCTGGCATTCTGGATGATCATATCCACAACAATATTGTCTTGCGCAATGGGCGTGAACAGCTTGGCGGCTAATCCTGGCCGGTCAGGCACCCGCATAAGGGTAATTTTCGCCTGATCCAAATCAGACGTGACGCCCGAGACAATCACATCTTCCATGCTTTGATCCTCCTGCACTAACCACGTCCCTTCGTCGTGCGAAAAGCTTGAGCGGACATGAACAGGCACCTGATAGCGCTTGGCAAGTTCTACTGAGCGGATTTGGAGCACTTTTGCACCCAAACTGGCGAGTTCAAGCATCTCCTCATAGGAGATGCGCTCCAGTTTATGGGCATGGGGACAAATGCGCGGGTCGGCACTATACACCCCGTCGACATCGGTATAGATCTCGCAGACATCAGCCTGTGTTGCCGCTGCAATAGCAACCGCAGTCGTGTCCGAGCCTCCTCGGCCCAAGGTCGTGATATTCTGCTGTGCATTAATGCCCTGGAAACCGGCAATAACAACAATATTGCCCTCCTTCAGCGCATTCAATAGGCGCGACGTCTGGACGTGCCTGATCCGCGCCCGGCCATAGGCGTCATCGGTTTCGATTTGCACCTGATGGCCAAGGAGAGATACAGCCGGAGCGCCCATCTCTTTGAGCGCCATGGCAAGCAGGGCAATCGTTACCTGTTCACCGGTTGAAACAAGAACGTCGCTCTCACGTGCATCAGGCTGCTCGGCAATCTGCCGCGCGAGGTTCAGCAAGCGGTTTGTTTCACCACTCATGGCAGACAGCACGACCGTGACCTGATGGCCCGCCGCGCGCGTGGCAGCCACACGCGCGGCGACCTCTTGGATCCGGTCAATCGATCCGACCGAAGTTCCGCCATATTTCTGGACAATCAACATCAACGCTCGCTACTCTCTCTATAGATTAGATAGGTGGGCAACCAGCTGCTCATACCGTTCCCCGTACGGAGTAAGGATCACAGTGCGCGCGTCCCCCTCCCCACACTCGATCGAAAGCAGCAGGTATTCTTCTATCAAATCGCGCACATCGTTCGACAGAAACGGAAACCATTCAATGACGGCAACACCTTGCCCGAAAAGATACTCCTCATACCCTAATTCTTCGACCTCCACCCCCTCAAGCCGGTAGAGATCAATATGGTAGAGTGGTATTCTCCCCCTATAATGCTCAGCCACAAGAGTAAAGGTGGGGCTGGTAACGGTTTCGGGTGCAATACCGAGTCCGGCCGCTATGCCTTTCGCCATACACGTTTTGCCCGCGCCCAAATCGCCACACAGCCCGAGGACCATTCCAGGGGTCAGGAACCGCCCGAGCTGGCGCCCAATAGATACCGTCTCTTCAGCCGAGGATGTCTGAATAATATGCGGCATACGGATCGACTTGGCCGGTCTGGTATAGGACACGCAGGGTGTCCGGAAGAGTGTCAATAACGTCGCGCGCCAGCATACCCGCCTCACCATGCTGTTGGGCAAAGATATCGGCGGCAGCACCGTGCAGAAACACGCCGAGACAACACGCCTCGTCAGGAGCATACCCTTGGGCCAGCAAGCCACCGATAATGCCGGACAAGACATCACCCATTCCACCACTGGCCATACCGGGATTCCCGGTCGGGTTGAGCCAGGTACGGCCGTCAGGGGCAGCGATAATGCTACGGGCGCCCTTGAGGACGAGGTAACAACCGTACCGAGTTGCAAAACTGCGAGCGACATCCAGGCGATTGGCTTGAATGTCTGTGGTCGGCATGGCGGCGAGCCGAGACATTTCTCCTGGGTGGGGAGTGAGCACGACCGGCACCGTGGCCGTTTTCAGCATGGCCACCTGAGAGGCAACACAGTTCAGCCCATCGGCATCTATCAGAAGGGGCACCTGACTCTTTTTGAGTAGCCAGCGTGCCATACGTTTCGTTTCAACAGATACGCCGATGCCAGGTCCAAAAGCGACGGCGCTTTTCCCATTCAGAGCTTGGCTTAATACACGCTCATCCAGTTTCAGGCTCCCATCCGCACGCTCGGGCTGAGGGGCAGTCATGGCTTCAAGCAAAACGGAAGAAAATACTGGAACGAGTCCTTGTGGACCGGCTAACGTGACCAGTCCGGTTCCGGTCCGTAAGGCGGCAGAGGCGCTTAATAAGGCCGCGCCGCTTTTGCCGCGCGCGCCGGCAAGGACAAGCAAGTGGCCAAAATCTCCCTTATGCGATTCGGGGTGACGCACGCGTATCTGCCTCCCCACTTCGTGTCGTGTCAACAAGTGCGTTTGGGGCGCAACCTCGGTCAGCGCTTGCGGGGCAATCCCGATATCGACACAGGCGAGTTGTCCGACATGCGCCGTCCCAGGATAGAGCACCTGACCGAGCTTGGGATAGCCAAATGTCACCGTCACCGCCGCCTCAACAACACGCCCTCCGGGCTGTCCGGAATCGGCATTCAAACCGGACGGAATATCTACTGACACGATGGGAACGCCGCGGGCATTCATGCCGGCGATAAGCGCGGCATGAATGCCCGTCACTGCGGTATTCAGTCCAGTCCCAAGAAGGGCGTCAACGATCACCTCACACCGTTCCAGTCGTTTCTCGGCAGCGGGCAACTGCTCAATTGATATGACTTCTTCCACTTGCCCTCTCAGCCGTAAGAACGCCTGCAAATTCCGCTTGGCATCGCCGCGCACATCTTTCTTTTTGGCAGCAAGAATCACCGCACACGCTATTCCCTGCTTTTTCAGCAACCGCGCAATAACAAAACCGTCGCCACCATTATTGCCTTTGCCAGCGACCACGACAGCCCGGTTGGGCCTCTGCTGAAAAAAATCGAGCAGGACCTGCGTCGCCCCGATGCCGGCACGTTCCATCAGGACATGGCCGGGGGTACCATATTTCTCGATTGTGAGCCGATCAAGCTCACGCATCTGAGCGGCGGTGACGAGATACATGGGACTCTGCGCTTAGGCAGCCTCACCTGTTCCAAGGTGGGTCCGCACGGCGTCGGCGACTTCCTCGCCATAGGCGCGTACAACGCTTTCGTCTTCACCTTCCACCATGACCCGTAGCAACGGCTCAGTACCGGAATAGCGGACTAAGAGACGGCCGTTCTCACCCAGTTTGTCAGTGACCTGCCGCATCACTTGTGACACCGGTTCGATTGTGTGTAAATCCTGTCGTTCTCGGACGCGAACGTTAATGAGTACTTGGGGATAGCGCCGCACGAGTTGTCGGAGCTCTGAGAGTGGCTGCTGCTTCTGGACGAGAATCGCGAGCAGAGAAAGAAAGGTGACAATGCCATCGCCCGTTGTATTCATATCCAAGAAGATAATATGTCCGGATTGTTCGCCACCGAGGCGATATCCCCCGCGGAGCATCTCTTCGACAACATACCGGTCACCAACTGGGGTTCGGACCAGTTTGCCACCCATCTGACGCAGCGCAACCTCAAGGCCCAGATTGCTCATCACGGTAGCCACTACCGTCTTGTGGGGCAGCGTGCTCTTCTGTATGCGCTCTTGGGCGGCAATAGCCAGAATGGCATCTCCATCAACGATTTCTCCGGTCTCGTCAACAAGAATGGCGCGGTCCGCGTCTCCGTCCAGGCTGATGCCGATATGGGCGCCGTGCTTACGGACAAGCTGCTGGACATGCTGTGGATACATCGCGCCGCAGTCGAGGTTGATATTTTTACCATTCGGCTCTGTCCCTCTCGTAATCACCTCAGCCCCAAGCTCGGCTAACACATCTGGAGCGACTTTATAGGCAGCCCCATTGGCACAGTCGATCACGACCTTTATGCCGTCCAGCGTGAGATGGCGCGGAAAGGCATTTTTCACAAACACGTTATAGCGGCCAAGGGCATCATCAATGCGGACCGCTTTTCCGACGGACTCGGCTGTGGGACGCCCGTCGTCAGTTTTGTGACTCAGAACCAACTCGGCGATCTGATCCTCCACTGCATCAGGCAGCTTGAGCCCATCGCGTGAGAATATTTTGATGCCATTATCCTGGAACGGATTATGCGAGGCAGAAATGACTACACCAGCATCCGCTCTCAGGCTGCGGGTGAGAAAGGCTATTCCTGGTGTTGGCACCGGGCCAACGAGCAGGACATCTCCGCCCATAGAGCACACGCCGGACGCGAGTGCCGTCTCCAGCATATAGCCTGATAAGCGGGTATCTTTGCCTATGAGGATTTTGTGCTGACCGGGACGGTCCCGGAAGACGGAGGTTAATGCTCGACCAACGCGGAGGGCGGTGTCCGACGTAATCGGCTCAATATTGGCCACACCGCGAATCCCGTCCGTACCGAATAGCCTCGTTTTCCGTGCTCCATTGAGCGGCATTCTGATGCTCCTCTCCTACAAAAAACTGGTGACGCCGCTGTCAAAAAGAAAAAAGGAGGAGGGTCTGCATTGCGGTGTACCCTTTTTGCCGCCTACCCTTTATTAGTACCGTCAATCAAGCGCCGAATGCGTTGGAATGCGCGGAGGGGAAAGTCTGGACGACTGACTACGCTGACTACGCGCCTGTGGGCTCTGGGTCAATTTCAACGTTGAATTGTTTCAGTATCCCGTCGATCTCGGGTCCGTCCAAGGCTTCTTTTTCCAGCAGGACTTCAGCTATCTTGTGCAAAATTTCAACATGCGTCTGGAGCAGCTCCTTTGCCTGTTCAAAGGCGCCCTTAATAATGTTGCGGACCTCAGTATCGATCTCAATGGCCGTATTTTCAGAATAGTCTCTGGGCTGGGTGATATCCCGTCCCAAGAATATCTGTTCTTCCTTTTTCCCAAAAGTCATGGGACCAAGACGTTCGCTCATGCCCCACTCGCATACCATGCGTCGAGCCAAGTCAGTCGCCTTTTCAAGATCGTCCCCAGCCCCGGTTGTGGTATGACCAAGGACCAGCTCTTCAGCCACGCGACCGCCAAACATGATGGCCAGGCGTTTCAAAATATAATCTTTTGAAAAGGTGTGGCGATCATCAACGGGAAGCTGTTGAGTCACGCCCAAAGCCATACCGCGCGGAATGATCGTGACCTTATGAACCGGGTCTGTCCCCGGAGTTAATCGGGCAACCAAGGCATGGCCGGCCTCGTGGTAGGCCGTATTGCGTCGCTCATCAAGGCTGAGAATCATACTTCGGCGTTCGGCGCCCATGAGGACCTTATCCTTGGACAGCTCGAAGTCATCCATTTCGACTTTATCTTTATCTTTGCGAGCCGCCAGCAGCGCGGCCTCATTCACCAGGTTTTCAAGGTCAGCGCCTGAAAATCCCGGTGTTCCCCGAGCGAGTTGGGAGACGTCAACCTTGTCATCCATGGGTACACGCCGCGTATGGACGTTGAGGATTTCCTCTCGACCTCGGACGTCCGGTGAAGGAACAATAACACGCCGGTCAAATCGTCCAGGGCGCAGCAATGCCGGGTCAAGGACGTCCGGACGGTTGGTCGCCGCGATCAGAATCACGCCCTCGTTCGCTTCAAAACCATCCATCTCCACAAGGAGTTGGTTTAAGGTCTGCTCGCGTTCATCGTGCCCGCCACCGAGGCCGGCACCTCGATGGCGCCCGACCGCATCAATCTCATCAATAAAGATGATACACGGCGCTTGCTTTTTCCCTTGAATGAAGAGATCGCGGACGCGCGAGGCCCCGACCCCAACAAACATCTCAACAAAGTCAGAGCCACTGATCGAGAAGAACGGGACACTCGCTTCTCCGGCAATCGCCCGGGCGAGTAAGGTTTTCCCGGTTCCGGGTGAACCAACCAACAACACCCCTTTGGGGATGCGCCCCCCCAAACGCGTGAACTTTTTGGGGTCTTTGAGAAAGGCGATAATTTCTTCAAGCTCTTGTTTAGGCTCTTCCACGCCCGCAACATCACTGAAAGTGACTCGATGTTGATTTTCCGTCAGGAGTTTGGCCCGGCTCTTCCCAAAAGACATCGCCTTGCCACCGCCCATTTGCATCTGGCGCATAAAGAAGATCCAGACTCCGATGAGGAGCAACATCGGAAACCACTGAATCAGGATGGTGATATACCAGGGATCGCCTTCTTCCGGGCGCGCCGCCACCCGTACCCCCTTGTCGCGCAGCGTTCGCATGAGATCGGGGTCGTCGCTGGGAGCGTAGGTCTTAAAGAGGTCATCATTGCGAAATCTCCCGCGAATGACCTGGCCCTGAATGACGATCTCAGAGACTTCACCTTTTTCTACTGCCGTAAAAAAGTCGCTAAAGACAACGTCGGGTTCTCTGGGTTTCTGGCGATTGAACAGATTGAACATGAACAGAAATATCACCCCGAGAACCAACCATAGTGCGAGATTAGAAGAAACCTTATTCACTCCGTCACCTTTCACCTGTGCGGATCTACCGTACCATAGTTCCTAATCGACCGGCAACGGGTTGACATGCAGCCGGTAGACTCGCCGGGTAGCCACCGTCACGGTTGCAATATTGCCTCTGACACAACCTGGGATCCACGCAATCTCACCATTAATTTCGACCACAGGAAATCCTGGACGGAGCGATTGTGGAATTTTTGTATCAACAAAGACATCCTGGACTTTCTTATGTCCTCGCATACCTAAGGGGTGAATACGATCCCCTGCACGGGAATTTCGTACAATACACTTGTACTCCGTGCTGGAGATATCGCAATCGAAGCAGGCGGACCAGAGATCCGAACACCGAGCCGCACTCAGATCGCCTTTCCATTCGAGGGCGGAAGAAACGGTCAGGTTCCACCGGGAAGCTAATCGCCAGCTCTGCCCAGCCTGCAAGGCATACTGGTAGCCTCGCTCCGTTCCCCCTCCTGGTCGTTGGGTCTGGAGAATCAGACGCGGCCCCTCACGAACGACGGACTTCCGGCCTGGAAGCTGAACCGTACCCTGGATTTTTCCTTCACTTAATTCTCTCAAACGGAGCAGGTGGGCAGTCTTCACATCCTGCACGTGTCCCTCAACCCACTGGCGGAGAATGCGCAGCCGTACTGCTGAGGGCTCTTTGTTCAATGTGAGGAGAGACAAGGTGTCGTCCTGTTCTGTGAGACGCGGGCGGGCGCGTGTGGCCAGTCCTTCGAGCCAGTCCTCCTCTTCTCGTGTTGTCTCAGCCAAAGAAGCCAGATGACGACGGATTTGCGGAGAAAATTCCTGTTCCAAAAAAGGCAGGAGGATGTGTCGAATCTTATTCCGCGTAAAGCGCACCTCAGCGTTACTTGGATCTGTGACATAGGACAGCTTCTTTTCCTTTGTATAGACCTCGATTTCACGTCGTGAGCAATTGAGCAAAGGCCGGATCAGCCATTCTTCTCTTAGAGGTGGAATGCCGGCCAATCCCCGCCGAGCGCTCCCACGTATGATATGAAAGAGTACTGTCTCGGCTTGATCATCTAAGGTATGTGCTGTGGCAACGTAGTCGAGAGGCATGTCCTCTCGACTACGTTGAAAAAAAGCATAGCGGGCCTCCCGCGCCCAGGCCTCAAGACCGGTCTGCGGACGCGGAGGCTGGAGCTTTTCGACCCTAAGCGGCACCTGCCATTCCTGACACAAGGCTTGCACCAAGGCTTGCTCCCCCTCAGATTCGGGACGGAGACCATGATTGACGTGAAGCGCGGTCAGGCGATACCCCCGCAACGGAGCAATCGCTATCAGGGCGGAGAGCAGCGCTACTGAATCAGGGCCACCGGAACATGCCACTCCAATACGCCGCCCGGACGTGTCCGGTAACATTTTTTGGAGAGAAGCCCAAAGCTTGTGCTCAAGGTGCAGCATGCGTCTGAAATAAAAAAGGCGCTCCTATGGAACGCCCTTTTGTGTCGGTCTCTCAATCACAGTCTATTCAGTTGGCCTGTTCTCTACCCATCGCCCTTTGAATTCCGCAGCACTACGGCGACGCTAGAAACGAGCGCAAAGAGCACGCCAATCCCCGCTATTATCTGCATAAATATCGCGAGTGGGTCCATGTCAAACTCCTTATTGACGGCATTTTCTCCAGCCGCCGCTTTGGGATCGATACAGCGTAGCGGCGGGCGGACTTGAACCGCCGACCTAGGGATTATGAGACCCTCGCTCTAGCCACCTGAGCTACGCCGCCACGAAGTGTTAAACCCGGCAGTTCAGGGAAAGTCAAGAGCAGGCCCAAACATGTGAGGAGGCCGAGCACGCTTTCACTTCTTCTTCCAATACTCACTCACATCGGTCATCACTACCCGTTGGCTGCCACGTTCAATCTGGAAGAGCTTTTTCTCCGTGATTTCCAGACAGGTCAATTTTCCGCCATAGACGAGGCCGGTATCAATCCCGATTTTATACGGGAGGTCAAAACCAACTTCTCGTTGGGGGGTATGCCCGAAGACCACCGTATACGGCAGATCGTGCGGGTGAGCAAAAAAAGCCTCACGAATCCACAGCATATCTTCCGCTCCCTGGTCCTCCAGGCTGTAGCCTGGATTGATCCCGGCATGCACACATAAAATAGCCTCGGCCGGCAGATAAAGCTGAAGATTCAGAAAAAAATCTCGATGGGCGTCGGGCATGAGCGCCGCAACCTCGCGGCCCGGAGTCCATGGATCACACTGATAGCTGGCAAGGGTATGTTGTCCGCCGTTCATCAGGAAGGACTGGCCGTATAAGCCGTCATAGCCCAAAAAGTCGAGAAACATATCTTCGTGATTGCCTTTGAGAAACGTGCAGTGACACACCTCAGCCGTCTTCATCCCCAAGAGCAGATCAACAACGGCCTTGGCATTCGGCCCACGGTCAATATAGTCACCCAAGCACACTAGGTGGTCTTCGGGCTGTAACGACAGCGCGGTGAGGAGGGTCTCAAGTTCCGCTGGACAGGCATGGATATCACCCACAATACAAAATCGACCGGGTGGCTCGACCACAGCACCTCCTTCTATCGTCCAATGTAGACAGGGTCGCGTTTCTCACGAAACGCGCGAATACCTTCTTTCACATCCTCGGACTGGAGCAGTTTTCGCTGCGCTGCCATTTCAGCGGTCAGCACGTCTCCCAGGCCGGCTCCCAAAGCAGCATGTATGGACGATTTGATCGCCGCGAGTGCCAGGGGAGCATTCTTTGCTAAACGCGTGGCATATTCCGAGACCTGCTCTCGAAAATTGTTTCCCGTGAGAATGCGGTTTACCAATCCCATATTGGCCGCTTCCGCCGCATCGACCATATCTCCGCTGAGGGCTATCTCCATGCCGCGCAGGCCGACCAGACGAGGGAGGAAATAGCTTGCACCACCGTCAATCGTCAGTCCACGTTTCACAAAAATCAGGGAAAAACGCGCAGACGGCGAAGCCAAACGGATATCAGAAGCCAACGCCAATGAGCAGCCGTATCCGGTGGCAACCCCGTCAACTGCTGCAATCACAGGTTTGGGCAGATTCCAGATCGTACGAATCACTGCGTTAAAGCCGTCCTCGGTCAGTTCTTCCCCGGGAGTTGTCGGACGTGAGGGAGCAGCCAGTAAATCCGCGCCGGATGAAAAGGCACCGCCGGCCCCAGTCAACACAACGAGGCGGGTATCATCCCCTGCGCTTTCGGCCAACGCGGCCTTCAGGGCATAGATGGTATCCCGGTCAAGCGCGTTCCGACGCTCGGGCCGATTGATCGTGAGCCAGCGGACTTGGTGGTATTCTTCGTTCAAGACAACATCCATTGTCTACAACCTCCAGGCGTGCCTCAAAAATTGAGGCCACATTCTCGATAACAGCCTGCTCTACAGTGGGAAAAGCTATAGGTAGACTGCACTCCTGTTTTAAGCTGGTCACTCCCCTATCGGCAAGGCCACAGGGTACGATGTCTGTAAACGGCTGCAAATCAAGATCAACATTGAGCGCGAATCCATGAAAAGAGACACGGCGGCGGACAGCAATGCCGACCGCACCAATTTTTTTCTCGCCAACCCACACTCCAGGATATCCGGCCTGGCGGCTCGTTTGGACTCCAAAGTGGAGACATATCTGTCGCATGACCTCTTCAAGCTGCGTAATAAAACGTCGTATCCCATATTTATGTAACAAGGAAGAAAAGACCGGATACGCAACAAGCTGACCTGGCGCGTGATAGGTCGCGCCCCCGCCCCGGTCTGTATACTCTACGCTCAAACCTTTCTCGCGGAGCTGCGCGGCTGAAAGCTTTACCTGCTCACAAGGCCGGCGGTAACCGAGTGTGATCACGGGCTGATGCTGAGTCAGCAAGAGAACGTTTGTCCACTGGGCAACACACCACGCGTGCCAGCGTCGTTGCACTTGAAGTGCCTGGGAATATGTGGTCAGGCCCAGATTCACGCACTGAACGTTCATACGCCTCGTATCGAATCGGCCACTGTTACGATCATTCACGCGCGTTAGCTCTCTTTATCTCTTGCTTTATCTCTTCAGAAGACACCGTTAGGGGAAGTGCGCCCTGCGGCCATCTCCTTCACTTGCGCCGTCCTTACGCAGTCTTGACCCTATGTTCCTCAGGTGGTAGCGCAGGAATTGAATTCGATATGCTTACTGTCTCCTCGTTGTTTCGAAATACGCTTTTCGTTGCGGGCATTGTCCTGGTCGCTCTCGGCATAGGCAACACTATTGTTGCACACTTCAAAGTACGGGAGTACCAGAGCGCCCTGGCCCGTACACCCCCTCCGGTTGCGGCCGAGCAAACGTTCGGGCAAAACACCCGGCTGCACCACTTCTCGAGTGAAGCCTGGAGCCGACACGCCCTCAACCAAGCCAAACTTGACTTCTACCACCTGCTGCACAACGTCGGTTGGCTCATGCTGTGTATCGGCCTGCTGTGTACGATTATGGCGGTTCATCGCCAGCGCTATCGGCAGCCCCGCTGGATGTCGCCCTAGACCCGGCATCCACCCTTTTTTGTCCGCCTCCGCGTGAAGCGGCAAGAGTCCCATGATAGCCCGCTGATAGCCCGCCCCGGACCCGTTTGAACCGCCCCGCTCCCAATATCACGAAAAAGTGAGATTGTAGCGATTACCCATGTTGACATTCCCCCCCCGCTCTACTAGTGTCGCAAAGGCATTTCAGCATGGGGGATATCGGGTGCAATCTCACATTTCGGTGATATTAGACAAAGCGCTTTCAGATGTCGCTTTGTCCGCTGAGGACGGATACCAACTCATCAGCTGCTCAGAGGAGGACTTTCCGGCCCTCCTGGAGGCGGCGGGGACCTTACGCGACCGCCACAAAGGCCGGACGGTGACCTATTCCCGGAAAGTCTTCCTGCCCGTCACCAATCTGTGTCGGGACCGCTGCTCGTACTGTACCTTTCGGAAGGACCCGCGCGACCCGGACGCCTGGACCATGAGCCCGGAGGACCTTCAGAGCTGGTTGGAGCGTGCCCAAAAACAGGGCTGTAAAGAGGCCCTCATGTGCTTGGGCGATAAGCCCGAGAACGCCTTTTCGAGCTATCGGGAAACCCTGGCTCGCTTTGGCCACACCACGACAACAGCCTACGTCTATCAGGCGTGTGAAATCGCGCTGTCCTACGGCATCCTGCCCCACACCAATGCCGGCGTGCTGAGCTATGACGAAATGAAGTCGCTCAAAGACGTCAACGTCAGTCTCGGACTCATGTTGGAAAACATCAGCCCACGGCTGTGTGAGCGCGGCATGGCGCACTTTTCCGCGCCCGACAAACGGCCCGAAGTCCGAGTAAAAATGATCCGTGAGGCCGGAGAACTGGAGATTCCTTTTACTACGGGCATTCTGATTGGTATCGGGGAAACGCGCGAAGAAGTTGTTGACAGTTTGCTTGCGATTCGTGACCTGCACGAGGAATACGGTCATATTCAAGAAGTGATTGTTCAGAATTTTCGTGCCAAGCCGAATACCGGAATGGCCGATGCGCCTGAGCCGGAAAGTTATGAAATGGCCCGAACGGTTGCCGTTGCGCGGCTGCTCTTGGGCGGACCCATGAATGTGCAGGCTCCCCCCAATCTCAGTCCGCATGACCACCGACTGCTGTTGCGTGCGGGGATTAACGACTGGGGCGGTATTTCGCCGGTTTCGATCGATTATGTCAATCCAGAGGCGGCCTGGCCGCATCTCAATTTATTAGCAAAGACGTGTACTGAAGCAGGCTTTACCCTACGAGAGCGTTTGGCTATTTACGAAGAGTATATAGACCGACCAGGCTTCCTCTTGCCGGCGTTACAGCCGCGTACCCGCGAGTTGCAAGCCGCAGTGACGGCCTGATTTTCGCATCCGAGAGTACAAAGAAAAGCTCAAATCTTCGAGCGTAAGGAGACCCAGCCGTGGCAACCCATAACATTGCCGGCATCCTTGACCACATTGACCCGCAGATTAGCACCATCCTGCATCGGGCCTTGGAAGGTGAAGAGATCTCTTGGCAAGACGGCCTCCAGGTATGCCAGACCAGTGGCATTAATTTTCACGCAGTTTGTCTGGTCGCCGACGAAATGCGGCGCCGCCAAGTCGGTGAGGTGGTGACCTATGTTGTCAACCGCAATATCAACTTCACCAATGTGTGTATTAAGCACTGCACGTTCTGCGCCTTCAGCCGGGAGTATCGTGAGGAAGAAGGCTATTTCCTGCCCGAGGAGGAGATCATTCGGCGGGCCCAAGAGGCAGTTGACATGGGCGCAACCGAGGTCTGCATGCAAGCCGGCCTGCCGCCCAAGATGAACGGCAGCCTCTATATCGACCTGACCCGAGCCGTGAAGAAAGCATTTCCGGACCTCCATATCCACGCGTTTTCGCCCGAAGAAGTATTGTATGGATCGCTTCGTTCAGGGGTCTCTATTCTCGAGTATATACGGGAACTCAAAAACGCCGGTCTAGACACCCTGCCCGGCACTTCAGCGGAAATTCTGGATCAGGAAATCCGCGATATCATAGCTCCAGGGCGCATTTCGACCAAACAATGGATCGAGGTCATGACCTCGGCCCATAGTCTCGGTATCCCGACCACATCAACCATTATGTATGGCCATATCGAGACGCCCGAACATTGGGTCAAACATATGAACCTGTTGCGGGATATTCAAAAGGAGACCGGCGGGTTTACCGAATTTGTGCCGCTGTCGCTCATCCACCAGGAAGCGCCTATGTATCAACGCAAACTCGTCAAAGGGGTCCGCGAGGGAGCAACCGGCGCGGAGGTCATTAAGATGCATGCGGTTGCCCGGCTGATGCTGGGCCCCACCTTCCGCAATATTCAGTCCTCCTGGGTCAAAGAGGGCCCCAAGATGTCGCAATATTTGCTGACAGTGGGAGCGAATGACCTGGGTGGAACGCTCATCAACGAGAGTATTTCGACCTCAGCCGGTGCGCAGTACGGCCAGCTCGTTCCACCCAAAGAGTTGCGGCGCTTGATCCGCGACGTTGGCCGCACCCCGGCCGAACGTTCTACGACCTATAAGCTGCGGACGGTCTTTAACGGGACTGACGACAAATTAAGTCCCTTAGATATGGTTGAGAATGCAGATGAGCAATTCGGCTCCTACCGGAAGCTCGCCGCCTCAGACCAGTTCCGTTACGTTCATCCATTCGAGCGGGACAAGCAAGAAACCGCCCACTAATCTGGAGGCGGAGGAGTGCCCTCCGCCCGTTCGACCGTGTCTACAGCCAACTCCTTACGCCTCACCGCCTTAGCCGGCGGTGTGGGAGCCGCGCGATTCCTGCGTGGGGTCGTCCGTATTATCCCGCCGGCAAACCTGAGCGTTATCGTGAATACAGGCGATGACGAAGAATTCTTCGGCCTCTCAGTTTCTCCTGACCTGGACACGGTGACCTATACCTTAGCCAATGCCGTTGAGCCTGAAAAAGGCTGGGGCTTACCCCAGGAGACCTATCGCTGCCTTGAGGCACTCGGGCGCTATTATTCCGACACCTGGTTTGGCTTAGGCGATGCTGACCTCGCAACCCACCTGTTTCGTACCCAAGAGCTGCGCCAGGGGAGGACACTCAGCCAGGTGACCGCCGAGATTGCTCTGAAGTGGGGCGTTGAAGCAACCCTGCTTCCCATGAGTAATGAGCGCGTTCGGACCATTGTTCATACTGAGGCCGGCGCCCTGCCCTTTCAAGAATATTTCGTGAAACAGCGCAGTGAGGGGCAGGTCTCGAAAGTTGAATTCAGCGGCATTGAAACGTCCCATGCCGCGCCCGGCGTCGTCGAGGCCATTCACAGCGCCGATCTGGTTATTCTCCCGCCGAGCAATCCGATTGTCAGCATCGGGCCAATTATTTCCCTACCGGGCGTGCGCCAGGCCCTTCAAGAAACCGCAGCCCCCGTGGCAGCCATCAGCCCCTTAGTCGCCGGGAAGCCCATCAAAGGACCGGCCGATCGTATGCTTGCCGGCCTGGGGATCGAAGTCTCGTCTGTTGGGATCGCCGAGCTGTATCAGGATTTTGTGGATACCTTTGTGCTCGATCAGCAAGATATGCAGCACGACCCAGCACCACGCGAACGCCTGGAAAAAATGGGGCTGGCTGTTATTGTCACCGATACCGTCATGAGTGATATGGACAAGTCGGTTGCGCTGGCACGAACGGTTATTGAGTTTGCCCATCAGAAACGCCCCACAGCGGTGACATAAAGTCACGCTCACACAGATGTTTGAGGACCTCGCATGAGTACGATTGCCATTATCCCCATTCCCGGCGTTCCTCAGATCAAGCCTGGCGATGACCTGCCCGCCATCTTGCTCAAAGCCATTGATGACGCCAAAGTCGGCCTCAAAGACGGAGACATTTTGGTCATGTGCCAGAAGATCGTCTCCAAAGCCGAAGGCGCTGTCATTGACCTCAAGACAGTCACCCCCTCGCCGTTTGCCACACAAATTGCGGACATGTGGGAGAAAGACCCGCGCATGGTCGAGGTTGTGCTGACTGAGAGTAGTCGGATTGTCCGCATGAAAAACGGCGTGGTCATCACCGAGAGCAAACACGGCTGGGTGTGCGCCAACTCCGGCGTTGACGCCTCCAACACCATTGCCGACGACGTCGTCATTCTCCTGCCGAAAGACCCGGACGCTTCAGCCCGGAATATTCGCCTGGCAATTGAGCAGCAGCGACACATCTCTATTGGCGTCATTATTACCGATACGTTTGGCCGGCCGTGGCGCGATGGCTTGGTCGAATTCGCCCTCGGCGTTTCAGGTCTTGACCCGCTCGACGATCAACGCGGCGAGGAAGACCTCCAGGGTCGCGAACTGCATCATACGGTCATTGCCGTGGCTGACGAACTCGCCGCGGCTGCCGGCCTGCTGATGGAAAAGAGCGCCGCCATGCCGGCCGTTCTGATACGTGGCTATCAATTCAAACCAGCCGATGTCGGTAGCGAGTCCCTCAAACGCCCGGCAGACACGGATTTGTTTCGGTAGAGTGCTTCACGCCAGGCTGTAGCCATGCTGTTCCGCTCTCGTCATGCCGGACGTTATCCGGCATCCAGAGACTGACGGCAGCTCTCCCCAGATTGTTCTTGCACGGACGGAAAGAAGAGGTGCTGGCGCATGGCCCTGAAGAAGTCCCAACTCTACTCCTCACTCTGGCAGAGCTGCGACGAGCTGCGCGGCGGCATGGATGCCTCGCAGTACAAGGACTACATCCTGACGCTGCTGTTCATGAAGTATGTATCGGACAAGCCCGATACGCTTCTCGACGTGCCCGCCGGGGGCAGTTTTGCCGACATGGTGCAACTCAAGGGCGACAAGGAGATTGGCGACAAGATCAACAAAATCATCGCCCGGCTCGCCGAGGCCAACGACCTCAAGGGTGTCATTGACCAGGCCGACTTCAACGACGAGACCAAGCTTGGCAGCGGCAAGGAGATGCAGGACCGACTCTCCAAGCTGGTCGCCATCTTCGCCGCGCTCGACTTCCGCGCCAACCGGGCCGAGGGCGACGACCTGCTGGGCGACGCCTACGAGTACCTGATGCGACACTTCGCCACCGAGTCCGGCAAGAGCAAGGGGCAGTTCTACACCCCGGCCGAGGTCTCGCGCATCATGGCGCAGGTGGTCGGCATCAGCGCCGACACCCGCCCGGACCAGACGATCTACGACCCCACCTGTGGTTCGGGCTCGCTGCTGCTCAAGGCCGCTGACGAGGCGCCGCACGGTATCAGCGTCTACGGCCAGGAGATGGACAACGCTACCTGGGCGCTGGCGCGAATGAATATGATCCTGCACAGCCACGAAACCGCCGAGGTATGGCAGGGCAACACCCTGGCTGCCCCCTATTTCACGAACGGCGCCGACAGCCTCAAGACCTTCGACTTCGCCGTCGCCAATCCCCACTTCTCAGCCAAAGCCTGGTCCAACGGGCTCGATCCGGCCAACGACACATACAAGCGTTTCGAGTACGGCATTCCCCCGGCCAAGAATGGCGATTACGCCTTTCTGCTCCACCTCATCACGTCACTCAAGAGCACCGGCAAGGGCGCGATCATCCTGCCCCACGGCGTGCTGTTTCGCGGCAATAAGGAGGCCGATATCCGCCGGAAGCTCATACAGCGCGGCCTTATCAAGGGCATCATCGGCCTGCCCGCCAACCTTTTCTACGGTACCGGCATCCCTGCCTGCATCTTGGTCATTGACAAGGAGCACGCCTCCACCCGTACCGGCATCTTCATGATCGACGCGAGCAAAGGCTTCCTCAAAGACGGCAACAAAAACCGCCTGCGCGCTCAGGACATCCACCAGATCGTGGACGTGTTTACCAAGCAGACCGAAGTCCCTCGCTATTCCCGCATGGTGCCGATAGACGAGATCGCCAGCCCCGCCAATGACTACAACCTCAACATCCCGCGCTATATTGACTCCAGCGAACCCGAGGACCTGCACGACCTCGACGCGCATCTGCACGGCGGCATCCCCAATCGCGACGTTGACGCGCTCGACGCCTACTGGTCTGTCTTTCCATCCCTGCGCCACGATCTCTTCGTAGACAACGGCCGAGCCGGTTACAGTGAAGCACGCTTCGAGACGCAACAGGTGAAAGCCGCCATTCTCGGCCACGACGAGTTCAAATCTTACGGGCAGCGGGTCGCGGCCATCTTCGACACGTGGCGCGAGGCCCACGAACCCGCTCTCATAGGACTTGAGACAGGAGCCAATCCCAAGAACATCATTCGTACTCTGTCGGAAAACCTGCTGGCGCGCTTTACCGACCTGCCGTTACTCAACCGGTATGATGTGTACCAGCGGCTGATGGACTATTGGGACGAGGTGATGCAGGACGATGTGTATCTCATCGCTACGGACGGTTGGACCGAAGCGGCCAAACCGCGCGGTATCATTGAGGACAAAGAAAAGAAAATCAAAGAGACCCCGGACCTGACCATCAAGCGCAAGAAGTACAAGATGGACCTGATTCCCCCGACCTTAGTTATTGCGCGTTACTTTGCCACGGAGCAGACAGCCCTCGAAGCGCTCCAGGCCGAGCAAGACTCCGCCACCCGTGAACTGGAGGAGTTCGTTGAGGAGCATGCCGGCGAGGACGGCCTGCTGGCGGACGCCACCAATGACAAAGGCAAGGTCACCAAGGCCAGTGTGAAGGATCGGCTCAAGACCATTCAGGACGCGCCGGAGAGCGACGAGGAACAGGAAGCCCTCACGCGCTGTCTTGCCCTGATTGAGGCCGAGGCCAACGCCGGCAAGACGGTCAAAGATGCTCAGGAAGAGTTAGACCAGAAGGTGTTGGACCACTACGCTGCGCTCACCGAAACCGAGATTAAGACGCTGGTGGTCGAAGACAAGTGGTTCGCCAGCATCCGAGCCGCCCTTGAGAGCGAGGTGCAGCGATTGACTCAGCAACTCGCTGGCCGTGTGAAAGAGTTGGAAGAGCGCTACGCCAGCCCACTACCGGAGTTGGAGCGGGAGGTGGAGGAGTTCGGCGCAAAAGTCGAAGGCCAGCTGAAGAAGATGGGGCTCTCACTATGAGTCGAGAATCCGATTTCGAGCGTCTTGTCGAGCTGTGTTGGCTAACCCACAAGGGATACTACGCCTGCCCATCGAGGGGGTAGTGTTGAAGTTACCCAATGCACACCAGGCCCGCATAGAGAGGGCCAAGGTCATCAACTATCTGCTTTCAACAAGCCACCCCGACGGCCAGAGTAAGGCGGCCTTCTTCTCACGTTTCGGGTTTGAGGCGGGGCAATGGCAAAGTTTTGCTGAGGCACTGCGCGATCACGGAGCAAATAATGAAATCACCGAGATGACAGTGTCGAACTACGGGACACGCTACAGCGTCAATGGTATTATCGAAACGCCCGATGGACGGAACCCCTATGTGAGGACGGTGTGGATTATTGACACAGCGGACAGCGAGCCACGGCTCGTCACCGCGTATCCGCTCAGGAGGGAGAATGCTCGAAGAACATGACCGTGTCGTGCTCACGGATGATATTTCCGAGACGGACTTGAAGGCCGGAGATGTCGGAACGATTGTCCATGTCTATCCCAACGCAGAAGCTTTCGAGGTGGAATTCCTGGCTCTCGACGGCAACACCGCAGCGCTGGCCACGGTGTTGCCGTCCCAGGTGCGCCCGGTCGCCCACACGGACATCACCCATGCGAGAGAGATCAGGATAAACGGCTGAATGGCAACGACTCCCTATGATCCCTTTCGTATAAATAACGTTGCGAGTGAAGTGCAGCGGCCAGCCCAGCAACTCGCCGGGTGCGGCAAGGGGAATGAAGCGCCCGTCATTCCCCCTGGCTACAAGCAGACTGAGATGGGGGTCTTCCCGACTGGCAGGTAGTTGATGTCGGTGACCTGAACCCGTTTGTCAAGCGGCTCGGTGGGCACGTTTCTACGCTGAGAAGGCGCCCCGTTTATCCGAATAAGTAATCTCATCGGCAGTCAATCGATCTGGATTACAAATCTAAAGACGGTCGCTATGCCACAGGGAAACGCCAGCGTCACGAACACAGGCAGGGGGGATACTGATCTCAATAACTGCTGACATCGGGATCGTTGGTATTGTAATTCGCCGTGTCCAAGCCCGCATACATGAATCAGCACTGCACTGACTCGATTTGACAAGACTCTCGTGTGCGTCCGTTTCGTGATGGATTCGCTCGCCTCTGAAAGGCCGCAGCGGCTTTTCGTTACATCGAACATTGGCGCCAAGGCCGGGATGAGCTTACTAGTTCGAAAATCCGACTCGCTCCACCATTTCCCGAACAACGCGCCATCGCCGAGGCGTTGTCGGATGGGGATCAATTGCTCGGGTCGTTGGAGAAGTTGATCGCCAAGAAGCGGGCCATCAAGCAGGCCGCCATGCAGCAACTCCTTACCGGCAAGACCCGTCTGCCGGGGTTTAGCGGGGATTGGGAAACGAAGCGGCTTGAGAACATTATCGACTGTCTCGATCATGTTCGCGTACCTTTAAATGAAACTCAGCGAGCGAGAATGCCGGGTCCTTATCCATATTGCGGTGCCAACGGAGTCCTTGATTACGTGAACGACTTCATTCTTGATGATGACGTGGTTCTAATTGCTGAGGATGGTGGGTACTTTGACGAGTATGTTCGTCGGCCAATAGCTTATCGTATGTCAGGAAAGATCTGGGTGAACAACCACGCACATATTCTCAGAGCCAAGCCTGAGTACAGTCAGGGATTTCTCTATTTCTCCCTAGTACATAAGAATATCCTGCCTTACCTAGCTAGTGGAACTCGTGCGAAACTCAACAAATCTGAGATGAATAAGATCGAGATACTCCTTCCACTCGACAATACGGAACAAAAGGCCATCGCTACCATCCTCTCCGACATGGACGCCGAAATCGCCGCGCTAGAGCAGCGCCGGGACAAGACGCGCGCCATCAAACAGGGCATGATGCAGCAGCTCCTCACTGGTCGAGTACGGCTGGTAAGCGTTCGGGAAGGAAATGACCATGCCTCCTGAGCCTTTGGAATCCGCACGTCGAGCCGCCGAAAAGAGCGACCAAGGGGAAGAGACGTGAACGCCGTCGGTCAACGGGAAATCCTCACCCAGCAGCGCGTGATCGCGTTCTTCCGCGACGCCCTCGGCTACACCTACCTGGGCGACTGGCAGGACCGCCCCGACAACCGCAACATCGAGCAGGATTTGCTGACCGACTGGCTCAAGCGCCAAGGGCACCCCGACGGTATCATCGCCAAGGTCCTGCGCGAACTGAACAAGGCCGCTGCATTCGGCGGCAGCACAACACTCTACGAGGCCAACCGCGCGGTCTACGACCTGCTCCGCTACGGGGTCAAGGTCCGGCCGGATATTGGCGAGCAGCACATCACTGTCTGGCTGATTGATTGGGAGAGCCCCGACAACAACGACTTCGCCATTGCCGAAGAGGTGACGGTCGTCGCACAGAACACGAAGCGTCCCGACCTGGTGCTGTATGTCAACGGTATCGCCCTGGGCGTGTTGGAGTTAAAGCGCTCGACCGTCTCGGTGACCGAGGGTATTCGCCAGAATCTCGACAACCAGAAGCCGGAGTTCATCCAGCCGTTCTTCACCACCATCCAGCTCGTGATGGCCGGCAACGACACGGAAGGGCTGCGCTACGGCATGATCGAAACGCCCGAGAAATACTGGCTACGCTGGAAGGAAAAGGAAGCCGACGCCCACCCGGCTGCGGGCGACAACCCGCTGCTTCGGGAGCTGAGCCAACTCTGCGGCAAGGAGCGCCTGCTTGAGATCGTCCACGACTTCATCGTCTTCGATGCGGGCGTTAAAAAAACCTGTCGCCATAACCAATACTTCGGCGTGCGGAAGGCCCAAGCCTTTGTACAGCGCCGGGAGGGCGGTATCATCTGGCACGCCCAGGGCAGCGGCAAGAGCCTGACCATGGTCTGGCTGGCGAAGTGGATTCGCGAACACGTCACCGACGCCCGCGTCCTGCTCATCACCGACCGCACCGAACTGGACGAGCAGATTGAAAAAGTCTTCAAGGGTGTCGGCGAGAACATCTACCGCACGCAGAGCGGCGCTGACCTGGTACAGGTGCTCAACACCGGCGACGAATGGCTGGTCGGCTCGCTGATCCACAAATTCGGTACGTCGGAGGGGATGAGCGAAGAGGATATCGACACCTATGTCGAGGAAATCAGGCAGAGTCTGCCCCCAGACTTCCGTGCCAAAGGCGCCATCTTTGTCTTTGTAGACGAGTGCCACCGCACCCAATCCGGCAAGCTCCACCAGGCGATGAAGACTCTCCTGCCGGAAGCGACACTGATCGGCTTCACCGGAACGCCGCTGCTCAAGGCCGACAAGAGCCGGAGCATCGAGATATTCGGGCCGTATATCGACACCTACAAATACGACGAGGCGGCACGCGACGGCGTGGTGCTCGATCTCCGCTACGAGGCACGTGATATTGACCAGTACATCACCTCGCAGGCCAGGATCGATCAGTGGTTCGAGAGCAAGACCCAGGGGCTGACCGATGTCGCCAAGGCCCAGCTCAAGCAGCGCTGGGGTACGATGCAGAAGGTGCTGAGTTCGCGGGACCGGCTGAGGCAGATCGTCGCCGATATCCAGCTCGACATGGAGACGTGCGACCGCCTGAAGAGCGGTCACGGCAACGCCCTGCTTGTCTCGGATAGCATCTATGCGGCCTGTCGCTTCTTTGAGCTGTTTCAGCAGACCGACCTCGCCGGCAAATGTTCCGTCGTGACTTCCTACAAACCGGCCCCGGCAGACATCAAGGGTGAAGAGAGTGGTGAGGGGCTCACTGAGAAGCTGCGCCAGTACGACATCTACCGAAAGATGCTGGCGGCGCACTTCAACGAGCCCGAGGACACGGCGATGCGCAAGGTCGAACAATTCGAGCGGGAGGTGAAGAAGCGCTTTGTCAATGAACCGGGTCAGATGAAGCTGCTGATCGTGGTAGACAAGCTGCTGACCGGCTTTGACGCACCGCCGGCGACCTATCTGTACATCGACAAGCAGATGCAGGACCATGGCCTGTTCCAGGCCATCTGCCGGGTCAATCGCCTCGACGGTGAGGACAAGGAATACGGCTATATCATCGACTATAAGGACCTGTTCCGGTCCTTGGAGCAGGCCATCAAGGACTTTACCGGTGAGGCTTTCGACGGCTACGACAAGGCCGACGTAGAGGGCTTGCTGAAGGATCGGCTCCAGCAGGGCCGGGAGCGGCTAGAGGAGACACGCGAGGCGGTCAAGGCGCTGTGCGAACCGGTTGAGCCGCCACGCGACACTGCGGCGTATCTGCGCTTCTTCTGTGCCGCCGAGAGCGGCAACGCCCAGCAGCTCAAAGACAACGAACCGCAGCGTGTGGCCCTCTACAAGCTGACCGCGTCGTTCCTGCGCGCTTACGCCAACCTGGCCAACGAGATGTGTGAGGCCGGCTACTCCGCTGTCGAGACACAGGAGATCAAAGCCGAAGTGGACTACTGCGAGAAGGTGCGGCAGGAGGTCAAGCTTGCCAGCGGCGATTATATCGACATGAAAATGTACGAGCCGGCTATGCGCCACCTGCTCGACACGTATATCCGGGCCGAGGACAGTGAACAGCTCTCGACCTTCGACGATCTGACGCTCGTGCAACTGATTGTCGAGCGTGGCGAAGCGGCGGTCGATACGCTGCCAAAAGGGCTGCGTGAGAACCGCGACGCAATGGCCGAGACGATTGAAAACAACGTCCGTCGTCTCATTATCGACGAGAGGGCGGTCAACCCCAAATACTACGAGAAGATGTCGGAACTGCTGGATGCCCTGATTCTTCAGCGCAAGCAGGAGGCACTGGACTACAAGGCATACCTTGCCAAGATTGTCGAGTTGGCGAAGCAAGTGAACCGACCGGAGAGCGGGCAGTACCCCCTCACCATTAACAGCGGTGCTCTGCGCGCGTTGTACGACAACTTAAAGGACATACAGGGTTTGGAACGACCGGTGAGTCAATATGCCGTAGCCGAGAGTACCGCCGACGTGGCTGAAGCCGCCGCCATAGCCCTGGATGCGGCCATCCGTAGGGTGAAGAAAGCGGACTGGAAAGGAAACAGATTTAAGGAGAAGGAAGTCCGTAACGCCATTGCGTCCATCCTCGGCTCCGCTGATGGCCTCGTTGATACGATCCTT
This sequence comes from Binatia bacterium, assembly GCA_963664395.2. GTDB lineage: Bacteria > Desulfobacterota > Binatia > Bin18 > Bin18 > Bin18. The sequence continues at coordinate 4,776,398 of OY761159.2, forward strand.
GAAATCGCAAAGGCCCAGCATGATTACTCGTGACTACTCACGTTAAAAGCTACGACCTCGACATCCGGGGGATACCGGTCGAGGTCGTCCACAAGGCCATTAAGAACCTCCACATAGGCGTCTATCCGCCGAGCGGTCGGGTACGGGTTGCCGCGCCGCAGCACCTTGATGATGAGGCGGTGCGGTTGGCTGTCGTCTCACGTCTGGGATGGATTCGTCGGAAGCAGACTGAATTTGAGCAGCAGGAACGCCAATCTCAACGGGAGTTGGTAACCGGCGAAAGCCATTACTTTCAGGGCCGGCGTTACCGTCTCAAAGTGCTTGAATACGATGGCCGCCCGGCTATTCATCTGCTCAACAATACGACAATGGAGTTGCGCACTCGGCCAGGTGATGATCGAGACACCCGGGAGGCAGTGCTCTATCGATGGTACCGCTGCCAGCTCCGCAACCAGTTGCCGGCGCTCCTCGCCAAATGGGAGCGGAAAGCTGGTGTGACGGTCGAGGATTTGCGGATCAGGAAGATGAAGACCCGCTGGGGGACGTGCAACATCGAAGCTAAACACATTTGGCTAAATCTTGAGTTGGCGAAGAAACCGGTGTCCTGCCTGGAGTACATTATGGTACACGAGATGGTCCACCTCAGAGAGCGGGCTCACAATGAGCGGTTTCGCGCGTTGATGGATCAGTTGCTGCCGCAATGGCGCTTGCACAGGGATGTCCTGAATCAGGCACCACTTGCTCACGAAGCGTGGCGTTACTGAATGCTCCGTATTATTGAAAACGTCCAGAACGTCGTCAACGTCCTACGATTTACCATAGAACAGCAGCATTCAAGACAAGACACTCTAACGGTCTGATAATTCGCCCAGCGTGCTTCCCTGCCCCCGGATGGGGAGCGGTCAGGGTCATCTGAAAAAAAGTTATAGAGCGGGCGGGCGGATGTTAGTATCTATCCGAATCGCTCGGTCGAACTTGACGATAATTCCGACTGTCTTGCCAAGTCTGGCGGAAAGGGTGGCATTATCACCATGGCTTCGCGTGATGGGTCTGAAGCGCGGCACAGTCGAGACGGCGGCCCGGCCTCCTCGCTCTTTGGGCATTACGAGCTTGACGCTCAGTTTTTCGACGAGACCTTTGAGTCCGAAGGGCAACCCCGCCCTCACTACCGGCTCCTTATCGACGAAATGGAGCGGATGTCCCCGGAGGAGGTCACGCGACTTCAGGAGCGCGTGACCTCCTCATTTCTCCACGAGGGCATCACCTTCACCGTGTACGGGGACGAAGAGTCTATCGAGCGGGTCATCCCCATCGATTGCGTCCCCCGCCTCGTACTCGCCCGAGAGTGGGAGCATATCGAGCGTGGGCTCATTCAGCGCGTCCAGGCGCTGAATCTCTTTCTGGCCGATGTCTACGGCAAGGGGCATATCCTTGGTGACGGTACTATACCGCGCGACTTGGTGCAGGGCTGCCCGAACTACCGCCCCGAGATGGAAGGGGTCCAGGTGCCGCTCGGAGCCTATGTGTCGGTCTGCGGGAGTGACATCGTGCGGACCGCAGACGGCTTCATGGTGCTAGAGGACAACCTCCGGGTGCCCTCGGGGGTGTCGTATATGCTCGCCTGCCGGGAGGCGATCCGGCGCTCCTTCCCGCGTGTTTTTCGTCACTATCACGTCCGGTCGGTAGACCACTACGGCCAGGAACTCCTGCGCGTCCTGCGTTCCCTCTCGCCTCGGAAAGGAGAGGAGCCGAGTATCGCCCTGCTCACACCCGGCGTGTATAACTCGGCCTACTACGAACATGCCTTTCTGGCGCGTAAAATGGGCATTGAACTCGTCACGGGCGACGACCTGCTCGTGCGGGGAACACAGCTGTATATGCGCACCGTCCAGGGCTTGCGCCCGGTAGACGTCCTCTATCGGCGGCTCGACGATGATTTTATCGACCCCCAGTCCTTCCGCCCGGATTCCCGCCTGGGCGTTCCGGGGCTTTTTGAGGTCTATCGGGCCGGAAACCTGGCGCTGGCCAATGCGCCCGGCACAGGGGTTGCGGACGATAAGGCGGTGTATTCGTATGTGCCGCGCATGATCCGCTATTACCTCGACCAGGAACCGATTCTCGACAACGTCGAAACCTTTCTGTGCCGGGAACCCGAGGGGCTGGCCTACACGCTTGAGCATCTTGAAAACCTGGTGGTCAAGGCGGTGGGCGAGTCGGGCGGGTACGGCATGTTGGTCGGGCCGCACGCCAGCCGGGAGGAGCGGGAAACATTTGCCGCCAAACTCCGCACCCAGCCCGAGAATTATATCTCGCAGCCCGTCCTGGCCTTATCGCGCGCCCCGTGCCTCATTGACGGGCGGCTTGAGGCGCGCCACGTCGACCTCAGACCCTTCGTGCTGCACGGGCAGGAGACCAGCGTGGTGCCCGGCGGGCTGTGCCGGGTTGCGCTGCGTAAGGGCAGCCTGGTGGTGAATTCGAGCCAGGGCGGCGGCTCCAAAGACGCCTGGATCATTGAGGAGGATGCGCCGTGATACTTGCCCGGGTCGCAGATTCTTTCTACTGGATGAACCGCTACCTGGAACGGGTGGAACACACCGCGCGTCTCCTTGGGTTGCAGCTCGAACGCCTCCCCTCCAGTCCGGTCCAGGAAATCGCCAATGGCTGGCGGCGGCTCTTCAGCAGTCTGGATGCCCACCCTCCAGGCGCGGATATCTATGGTGGCCCGGAGGACGATGACGATTTCTTTTTCGCCGATGGCTATACCCTGACCGACTATCTCACCTTCGATACCACTAATCCTACCTCTATCGTGTTCTGCCTGACCGCGGCTCGGGAAAACGCTCGTCAGGTACGCGACGCCCTCAGCAACGGGATTTGGTCAAGCCTCAACCGTGCCTACCTGCGCTTACGGGACACCGACCTTGTGGATATCTGGTCCAGGGAACCCGTTATGTTATACCGCGACATTGTCGAGGCGGTCCAACTCTTCGACGGCGTCTGCGCGAGTTCTCTGCGCCGGGACGCAGGCTGGCATTTTATGCGCATCGGACGATTCATCGAGCGGGCTCAACTCGTCAGCTCTCTCCTGGAGGCGCATTGTGCGAACGTCAAGGACACGACCGAGGAAGACGGTGACTGGGCGGGCCTCCTTCGGGTCTGTAATGCCTTTGAAGCCTACTGTCAGCTCCACGGTGCCCAGGTCGGGAGAGAAAAGGTGCTTGACTTTCTGGTGTACGATGCCGAGTTGTCCTACTCATTGCGTTTCGCAGTCAATCAGATCCGGGCCAGCCTGGAGGTCATTGACCCGCCAGTCCGTGGACGCTTGCCTGTGGAGCCGTATAAAATCGTTGGGCGGCTGGATTCGGCTCTCTCCCACCATATGGTCAATCTGGTAGCCGGCGGGGGAGGCTGGTATGATCTTGCCGATCTCGTTATATTGTGTCGGAAATTTCACGAAGCCCTAGAACGGACATACGTGTATTACCCGGAAGAAGCGCGGGCTGTTTCCTGAGTGTCTGGCGAACATGCCCAGCGTATTATGGTGAAGCCAATGCAGCCTAGCGAACCTCCTCCGAGCGGTGAAACAATTGAGGTTTCCCTGGCCTCCGACCTTTCCGCCCTTAGCACGCTCGTACAGGCCGTCCAGGAATTCGGGGCTGCCCACGATCTCAGCCAGGACCTCCAGGGCCGCCTGAACCTGGTTCTGGACGAATTGGTAACGAACAGCGTAAGCTATGCATTGCCGGAGCTTGCCGAACCCGAGCTTCGGTTACGCCTCTTCGTTGACCGGGGCGCCGTGGTGGCCCAGCTTGAGGACAACGGCGCGGCGTTCAATCCCTTGGAGGAAGTCCCAGAGCCGGATATCAGTCTGGGGCTTGCAGAGCGCCCCATCGGCGGGCTCGGGATCTTTTTTGTGAAGCAACTCACCGGCAGCAGCGCCTACGAGCGCATTGGCGGACGAAACCGTATTACCCTGAGACATCGGATTGGAGGGAAGGACAGTGACAAATGAGAACACCCTATCCGTGCGAACCGAGCGAAATGAAAAGGCCATGATTGTCTGCCCGTTGGGGCGTATAGACGGGAGCAATGTGCAGATACTGGAAAGCGCTATCCAGGAACAGACCGAGGCCGGCGAGAATATCCTGGTCTTCGATTTTGAGGACCTGAACTACATCAGCAGTGCTGGCTTGCGGGTACTTCTGGTGACGGCACGCCGCACGCAGGCGGAGGGAGGGAAGACCGTGTTCTGCGGGCTGGCCGAGCACATCGCCCACGTCTTTGAAATCAGCGGGTTCAATAACATTCTGACGGTTTGCAAGAGCCGCAGTGAGGCCCTGACTACGCTGTGAACACTCATTCCGAAGAGAGGGGCTAGGTCTTGAAAACATCACCCATCCGGCTTCTCGTGGTAGACGACGAAGAAGACCTTGAACTGCTGATACGCCAGAAATTCCGTCGGCGTATCCGCCAAAGCGAATTCGAGTTTGTTTTCGCCCATCATGGCAAGGAGGCGCTCGAAAAGCTCACCGAGTACCCCGACATTCATCTGGTACTCTCGGATATCAACATGCCGGTGATGGACGGGCTCACGCTGCTGAGCCAACTCGAAAGCACCAAGCCTGACGTGCGGGCGGTCATTGTTTCCGCCTACGGTGACATGGAGAACATCCGCACGGCCATGAACCGAGGCGCTTTCGATTTTGTGACCAAGCCGATCGACTTCAACGATCTTGAAATCACGATCGAAAAGACGCTCAAACATATACAAGCCCTGGAAAATGCCCTGGAAGCGAGGGATCGGCTCGTCGCCCTCAAGCGGGAACTTGATGTGGCCCAGCAGGTGCAGATGTCCGCCCTGCCCAAGGACCTCCCGCGCAGCGAGACCCACGAAGTCCAGGCGCTGATGACCCCGGCCCGGGAGGTCGGCGGAGATTTCTACGATTTTTTTAACCTGGGTGACACCTTGCTCGGTCTGGTCATAGCGGATGTCTCCGGCAAGGGGATTCCGGCTGCCCTGTTTACTATGATGACTCGGACCCTCCTCAAGGGTGCGGCGAGAAATTTCCCGTCACCCGCCCGCTGCCTGAGCGAAGTGAACGAGCTGCTGACCGAGGATAATGAGACGTGTATGTTCGTCACTCTTTTCTACGGGGTGCTTGACCTGCGGGACGGCAGCTTCCGTTACTGCAACGGCGGCCACAACCCTCCCCGCCTGGTACGGAGCGATTCCCGGATCGAGGTGCTCCCTTCCACGGAGAACCTTGTACTCGGGGTGGCTCCTGGGCATGAATATCACAACGCTGAGGTCCGACTCGCCCCTGGTGATGCCCTCTTCCTGTACACAGACGGAATCACCGAGGCCCAGAACTCCAGCGAGGAGGAGTTTGGAGAAGAGCGTCTCGACGAGAAACTCGCCAGCCTCGGGCAGGCGACCGCCCGTGATGTCGTGACAGCCGTGGTTGATGCCGTGCACGCCTTTGCCGGAGACGCCCCGCAATCGGATGACATCACCTGCATCGCGATGCGCCTCGCCGCAACGCTTCCTTCCCAAGCCACTGACGATACATGATGTGCTCTGCCCGCGCCCTTTTCCGAACGGTCCTGTGCCTCGCCGCCTTGGTCGGAGTGACCTTGGAGGATGTGCGGCCGGTCGGCGCTGGAGAGCTTGTCTTCGGCCAGTCCGCAGCCCTGAGCGGACCGGCCCGCGCCCTGGGCCAGGGGATGCGCCTTGGCCTCCTCGCCGCTTTCGAGGCGATCAACCAAAAGGGCGGGATACACGGCCAGCGTCTCGTCCTGGATTCTCTGGACGATGCCTATGAACCCGAGGCGGCGATCGCCAACACCCGTGAGCTCATCCAGCGTAACGTCTTCGCCTTGGTCGGTGCGGTTGGTACTCCGACATCTCTGGCCGCCCAGCCTATTGCCACGGAGGCCGGTGTACCCTATATCGCGCCGTTTACCGGGGCTGAATTCCTGCGCGACGCGCAGCTGCGCCCCAACGTGCTCAACATGCGGGCCTCGTACTATCAGGAAACCGAGGAGATGGTGGCCCGTCTGACTATGGACCTGGGCGTCCGGCGTATCGGTATCCTCTACCAGAACGATTCCTACGGACGCGCCGGGCTCGAAGGCTTGCGCCGCGCCGTCGCCCGCCACGGCCTGCCCCTCGTCGCGGAAGCGGACTATCCGCGCAATACCGAGGCGGTCAAAGTCGCGCTGCTCGACCTGCGCCGCTCCCGTCCCGAGGCGATTGTCATCATCGGCGCCTATAGGCCCGCGGCCGCTCTGATCCGCTGGGCGAGACGACTCGACTTCAACCCGTACTTCATCAATATTTCCTTTGTCGGAAGTTCCGCCCTGGCGAGAGAACTCGGTTCTGACGGGACCGGGGTATACGTCACCCAGGTCGTGCCCTTCCCCACCGACCCCAGCCTCCCCGTTGTCGCCCACTATCAGCAAGCCCTCGCCGCGGTGGCCCCTGAGAGTACACCGGATTTCGTGTCACTCGAAGGCTATCTGGCCGGGCGCCTGGTGGCGGAGGGTCTCCGTCTGGCCGGACCCAACCCGACCCGAGAGGGATTTTTGGACGCGCTGCAGAAGGCTGAGACCGTCAACCTTGACGGCTTCCTGCTGCGCTATGGCCCTGCCGACAATCAGGGCTCCGACCAGGTCTATCTGACCACCATCGACAGTCAGGGCCGTTTTCAGTCAGTCCAGAAAATGGTGCCGCAATGAGCCACGACGACCGCCCCGCCACCGACCCTGGAGAAGCCCTCGCCCTGCGCCCTTCCACCTCTTCAGAAGGAGGGGAACCGGAAAAGGGACGCGGGCTCCGCCTCGGGATCGGGCCACAACTCTATATCGGTCTGCTGGGTGGCGTCCTGCTGACCCTGAGTGTCAGCTTGGTGGCGTATTTCTCCTTTCACCAGATTATCCAGCACGGCTCCCGGCTGACGGAGTCCAGCATTCCCAACCTGAGCAGTGCAGTCGACGCGGCGCGCCAGAGTTCTGTGGTGGTGAACGGTGCCCTCCGCCTTATCTCCGCCTCTTCGCTTCAAGAGCACGGAACAGTGGCCGAAGAGTTGGCCAGAGAGCAGTCGGCCCTCAGCACCCTCGTCCAGGAACTCGCGTCCCGAACCGCCTTTGGTGAGCAGACCCGGCTGATCGAAGACCACCTCGCCGAACTGAGTGTCCACCTGGAACTCATCCAAGAATCGGCCGCCCGCCGTCTGGTCATCGCTCAGACGCTGGAGGGCCTCAAGCAGGAACTCGCCGAGACGAACCGACGTATCGAGCAAAACATCGTGACCCTGATCGACGACCAGGAATTCTATCTGGTGGAGGGGCTGCGCCGCCTGCAAGACCAGCCGAGCCCGATCAATGAGCGCGCCTCCGAAGCTGAGCTCACCTACTCCCGGGGCCTGACGACCCTGAACCACCAGGCCAACCTCGCCGTCCTCCTGTTGGGCAACGCCCTGGTCCTGTCCGACCGGGGTCTGCTGCCGCCCCTACGCGAGCGCTTCCGTAGCGCCGTCCAGAATTTTCGGCGCGCCTACGAGCGGCTGTCGGCTCGCAGGCCGGACAGTCTGCTCGGTACAGACCTGGAGCGCCTGGACCAGATGGGGGAAGCCGATGAGGGGATTCTTCCCCTGCGCGAGGAAATCCTGCTTCGCCTGGAGCAGGAACAGGCAGCGCTGGCAAAAGGCCGCGAGGCTTCTGCCCTGCTCCTTGCCGAGGTGAACACCTTGGTCGCCGAGATCAACGATGAGGCTGTCGACTCCAGTACTGCTGCCCAGTCTGCCGCCCAGACCGGGCGGTTGCTCCTCGGAGTACTCAACGTCTTGAGCATCTCGGGCGCCCTCCTCCTCGGCTGGTTGTTTGTGGGGCGCTATATGATCCGCCGCCTCGTCGGGCTGGCCACGGCCATGCGCTCCATGGCCGGCGGCGACCTGGAAGTGCCGGTCGAGGTGAAGGGCAATGACGAGGTGACGGATATGGCCAACGCCCTGGAAGTGTTCCGGCGCTACGCGCTCGAGGTGCAGCGGCTGAACCTGGTTGAGAAGCTGGCCGAAGAGCTGGACGCGAAGAACCGCACTCTGGAACAAACCCTGGAGAATCTCAAGCAGGCGCAAGAACAGATCATCGCCGAGCAAAAACTCGCTTCGCTCGGCCAGCTCACGGCCGGCGTGGCCCATGAAATCAAGAATCCGCTTAACTTTGTGAGCAACTTCTCCGAGGTATCGGTCGAGCTGGTTGATGAAATCCACGAAGTGATGGAGGAAGCCAAGACGGGAGAGGTTGAGATTTCCGAAGAAATCGAGCCTATCCTCGCGGACCTCAGGTTGAATCTCCAGAAGGTCAAGGAGCATAGCAAGCGCGCCGACGGCATCGTGCGGAGCATGCTCGAACATTCCCGCAGTGGGCCGGGGAATTGGCGGGAGACCGACCTGAACGCCCTGCTGAAACAATACGTGGACCTCTCCTATCACGCGGTGCGCGCCCACAATACAGACTTCAATATGACGCTGGCCCAGGACCTCGACCCGGAAATGGGTATGCTCACGGTTGTTCCCCAGGATATCGGTCGGGTGTTCCTCAATCTCGTGACGAACGCCTGCCAGGCCCTTGATGAAAAACGCCAGAACTCGGACGGGGGCTATGAACCGGAACTGCGGATCGCCAGCCGCCGTCTGGAGGATCACGCCGAGTTCGACATCCGCGACAACGGCACCGGTATCCCGGAGGAACTACGCGAACGGATTTTCGAGCCCTTCATGACCACGAAGAAGCCAGGTGAGGGGACGGGGCTGGGCCTGTCACTGATCACGGACATCCTCACCCGCCACGGTGGTTCCATCCGGCTCGACACCGAGGAGGGGTCCTTCACCGAAATGCGGGTTATCCTCCCGCTCGAACCGCCTCCGGAAGCAGACCGGGGAACGCACGCTGAAACGGGCCGAGAATCGCAAGCATAGTGAAGCAAAGCGAACACTTGTCTAGGATACTATGGGTGCCAAGCATGCATTTCTCTCCCTGGCCTACCTCGTTGGTGCCGCACTCCTTTTTAGCGTTGTGCGGGCAGAGTTCTGGAAAGAGAAAACGCCCGAAGCGGAGCGCTTGGAACAATATCACAACGTACCGGGCTTTGAATCGTCCGTGATTGAGATAACCGTTCTCTCATATAGGCAGGAGGGGCAGTTACCCCCCTCCTGCCGCCTCGTCTGCCCATTCTCCACGTTTTTCTCCATTCCCATTTTTGGCACTTCTTCCCTTCTTGTGATAGGAGGGTGAGCATCGTCTTGCTAAGAATAGCTGAGTAAGGAGAGTGGTATGTCCGCCGAGAGTATTACGTTAACTCGCCATATTTTAATGCAGCAGCAGCAACATCCGGGCGCAACCGGAGAATTTTCCATTCTCCTGTCTCAGATTGTACTGGCCGCCAAGAGAATCTCCCGGCGGCTGAGGGTGGCCGGGCTGACCGGGGCGCTCGGGGCAAGAGATAAGATTAATGTGCAGGGCGAAATCGTTCAGAAATTAGACGAAATCTCGAATGACGCGTTTCTCGAATCGTTTGCCTATGGCGAGTTGGTGTCGGACATGGTGTCTGAGGAGATGGATCAGCCAGCACAAATCCTGGGCAATGCCGACAAGGGCAAATACGTTGTCTTTGTGGACCCGCTGGACGGTTCATCCAATATAGACGTTGATGTCACTATCGGCTCCATTTTCTCGATCCATCGGCGTCCGGCCGGTAGTGGTGAGGAACTGAAAAAATCGCTGCACCTCAAGGGCAAAGACCAAGTTGCCGCCGGCTATGCTTTGTATGGCCCCAGTACCATGCTGATGTACACGGCAGGCAATGGGGTGCACGGCTTTACCCTTGACCCCGGGATTGGCGATTTTTTTCTTTCACACGAGAATATTCGTATCCCCAGCCACGGCTCGACGTATAGCATCAACGAAGGGCGTCGAAACGATTGGTTTCCTGAAACGCGCCAATACGTCGCATATCTTCAGGAAAAAGACAAAGACTCCAGACGGCCCTACTCCGGGCGCTATGTTGGTTCCTTTGTCGCGGATTTTCACCGTACGCTGCTGAAGGGCGGCATCTTTCTCTATCCCGCTGATCCTAAGAACACGAATGGCAAGCTTCGGCTGATGTATGAAGCCGCCCCGATGGCCATGGTCATTGAACAAGCCGGCGGCCGGGCCAGCAACGGGAGGCAGCCGATTCGAGACCTCGTTCCTGAAGCCCTGCACCAACGGACCCCCCTCCTCATTGGCAGCTCCGAAGACGTGCAAAAGGCAGAGTCCTTTTATGCTTAGATCGCGTGGCTGAATTTTTATGTATGTTTGTCTAAAGAAAGCAAACGAGAAAGCAAACGAGAAAGCAAACGAGGAGGTAACATCATGACGGAACGCGTACAAGAAATCATGAGTTGGTATAACGGCGACAATCCGGGCACGCGGATGAATATTGCCCGCTTACTCAATCATGGCCGCCTCGGAGGCACCGGAAAACTCGTTATTCTGCCGGTTGACCAAGGCTTTGAGCACGGTCCGGCGCGGAGCTTTGCTCCGAATCCCGCAGGATATGACCCGGACTACCACTTCCAGCTCGCCATCGACACCGGCTGTAATGCCTACGCCGCGCCGTTGGGCTTTATCGAAGCGGGAGCCGACACATTTCTGGACCGCGTACCGCTCATTCTCAAACTCAACAATCACGACGTGCTGCACGATGAAGCAGACCCCCTCTCTTCGGTGACGAGCAGTGTTGACGATGCGCTCCGGCTCGGCTGTACCGCAGTTGGGTTTACCATTTATCCGGGCTCAACCGCGGCCCAGACCATGTACGAACAACTGCGTGAGATCACCAGAGAGGCCAAATCCAAGGGGCTGGCGGTCGTGGTGTGGTCCTATCCACGCGGCTCAGACCTGAGCAAGGCTGGGGAGACGGCGATTGATGTCGTGGCCTATGCCGCGCAGATTGCCGCCCAGATGGGTGCGCATGTCATTAAAGTGAAGCTGCCCAGCAGCCATATTGAATTGTCTGACGCGCAGAAGGCGTATCAGAAACATCACGTGCCCATTGAGACGCAGGCCGAACGCGTCCGCCACGTCGTGCAGAGCGCCTTTAATAATAAACGGATTGTTATCTTCTCGGGCGGAGCGGCCAAGGGTGATGAAGAATTCTTCGATGAAGTCCGCGCGATCCGCGACGGCGGTGGGTTTGGGTCAATCATTGGTCGGAACTCATTTCAGCGAATGAAAGAAGACGCGCATACGTTCTTGGGCACCGTCATGGGGATTTACGAAGGGTCGGTGCAGTAAACGCGCGTCTCTCCAAGAGGTCAACGGGCTGCAATAGAAAGGGACACGGCGTGTCCCTTTTTTTATTACCGCGTATCGGCGTAAAAGGTCTTGAGTGCGGCCGGTCGGATGCCAAAGAAATGGCACAGCCGCAGACCCCACATGAGTAGAATGGTTTTAGCGATACCGTGCTTTTGCCAGCGGCGGGCAGAGGTCTTCACCCGTGCCCGCAAGCAGGCGATTCTTCCCGTCCGTTTGAGCTGATGGCTGAACTCCAGGTCTTCCATGATATCCCACTCCGGGTAACCGCCGAGCGCTTCAAACGTCTCGCGGCGGACGAAAATTCCCTGATCGCCGGTGGCAATGCCGGTTAAACGAGAGCGGATATTCATCAAGGTGCCGATCATCCGAAAGGGCCAGCCCGGAGCATCCACATAGACGTCAAAACGTCCACCCACAACGTCAGGGTCCGCCAAAGCGTGTGCAATCAGCTCTGAAAACCGGGCCGGCGGAAGGGTATCCGCATGGAGAAAGAGGAGGGCTTCCCCGTTTGCTTCCTGGGCTCCGGCATTCATCTGCCGGGCGCGACCACGCGGCGCTGAAACGAGCCGGTCAGCGTGTTGGCGCGCACGCTCGCCCGTTCCGTCGTCGCTGCCTCCATCTACAACGATGATCTCGCATGCACTCGCCTGTCGAACTCGGCGGAGCGTGCGCTCAATGCTGCCGGCTTCGTTCAGGGTTGGAATGACAACGCTAACGAGCATTAGCCCCCTACCCGCAGGAAGGCCAGGGTGAGTTGGTGCTTAAATCGGGTTTGGTCCGCTTCACTGACGCTTTTGTAGGTAATAGACAAGAGCGTACGCTGGATAAGGATAGTGCGACTAAACGGACTGGGCTTCGGTTCGAGCGGATGCATGACCAGCTCAAGCCTCCCCTGGCCAAGTGCCGTCTGGTAATGCCGGTCAGCGCCGCTGTCTTCTTGGGTGTAGGTATAGCCATACTGACGAAAGAGGTTCTCCAGGCGAGGGATGACTTCGTCCGGGGAAAACGCCACATTCCATTCTATTATTTTGTCTGTCACGCGGCTCACCTCGCGTATCGGAATACTGTCCACAGAATTCTATAGCCGGCTAATAGCGTCCCTTTGACCGTTCCACTCACTTTTGAAATACCAATACGCTGACGATAGCGGACGGGCACCTCAGTGATGCGTAGCCCGTGGCGTATGGCCTTAATCTGCATTTCGACCGTCCAGCCATAGGTTTTATCCTGCATATCGAGAGCCAGGAGTTGAGGAAATCGGATCGCGCGAAACGGCCCCAGATCAGTATAGGTGAAACCATAGATGAGGTGAATGAGCCAGGTTGCCAGAGCATTTCCCAACTGTGCATGCCGGAGCAATGCGCCCGCTCCGGCCCGCTGAGGCCGGGAACCGATCACCAGGTCATAGCCTTCTTCAAGGACGGGCCGCACAACGTCGCCCAAGTCGTCGGGATAATCACTGTAATCCCCATCGAGAAAGACGAGAACATCCGGCTGCTTGTCCCTCAGATAATCAATGCCGGCAAGACAGGCCCAGCCATAGCCTCGACGCGATTCACCGAGGACGGTCGCACCGCCAGCTTGGGCAACTTGGGCTGTGTGGTCTGATGAACCGTTGTCCACAACCACGACTTCTTCAAGTTGCTCCCACGGCAAATCTCCAAGCACCTTGGGCAAGGACGCTTCTTCATTCAGGGCCGGGATCACCACAACAATGCGGGGACATGCAGTATTCATCGCTTACGAAATCAGCCTGAAAGTGACCGTGACCGGTGTACCGTCCGGGGGCAGGATATCCCTCTCTACCTGAAAGCGCTGCGGGGACGAAACATAGTCCGCAATACTGAGACCGGCGTTGCTGACCTTGCCACTCGGACAACTGTATAAACACAGTAGACAGCCCGGTCGCGGGGCAAACGGAATGCGATTAAACCAGCGATCTCGATTACCGCCAAAGGCCCATTCGATGGGAGAGTCACGGGTTGGGGGCGTATGAATAACCGTGTGCAGCGGCAGGCTCTCCGGGCCGGTCGGCCACGCCAGGGAGACGGCCAGGCGACTGCCGCGGACCTTCTGCTGTGGCGCACGGCTCGCCGGGTCAAAGCGGCGTGCCCAGGCTTCCAGTGACACATTATTGCCCGGCTGTGCTCCGATTGTGACCAGGGCGTCGTGAAAGGCGAGATCATCGACCGGTGTTTCAATCAGTGCGTTTGTAGAGTGGCCCCCATGCCAGGTGACCAAATGGTAGTGGGCCGTATTGCCATCAGCCTGATTAAAACGGGCGGGATAGATCACGCCATAGATCGTGACCGTCTCTTCCTCTACGGAAAAAACCAGAGGCGTCTCAAGCGTTGCCGGCTGCCGGGCGCGAGCAGGACTCCCCAAATACCCCAAATACCCAAGACCCATGACAACACTCAACAGCAAAAGAGAACACCTCAGAGAGGTAGGCGGCATGTTTCTTCGATTCCTCATTCACGCCTCAGACTGCACCGCGAGGGCGTCCGCCCGTCCTCGTCCGCCACCATTCCCACGCCAGCAGCGCGTAAAAGGGTAGATACTCCAACCAGACCACCCAGCGGAAAGTTTCGGGCTCGCCGCGATAGAGAAAGTAAAAGGCAAGGTAGTACAGCCCGATGAGGCCGGACAAGAGCAGCCAGGAAGTACGCGGGAAAAGGCACACAAACGGCATGACCCACATAAAATACCACGGATTGCCGACCGGACTGAGCAAGAGCAGCACCCCCACCACAAAGAAGCAGCCGCGCAAGAGCTGTAGTTCATTCCCCTCATTATTCCACCATAGGGCAACAAGAACTGCCCCCCCCAGACATCCAGCCACAACGCCATTCGCCAGCCAGCGACCTGCCATCACCTGACGGAATAGAGGGAACACAAAACTGTTGGTCTGCCATTGTTCGGCAAATATGACAGAGCCCTGCCACAACGCGCTCCCGGCATCCACAAACGGGGCATAGCCGGCCACGACCACCAGACAGGCAATCGTAAGTCCGCCCCAAGCTCTTCCGAGACCGTGGCGTCGCCAAGCCTGATAGGCAAAGAGGGGCAACAGGACAACGGGGAAGACCTTACCCAATATGGCTCCACCCAGGCTCATACATCCGACCAGCGTCCGTCCGCTGACAAGCGCCCGCAGGGCCAGCAGAAGCAGAAAGATCGGGACGACATCATAATGCGGCGAGTTTATCGTTTCTTTGATGACCAGCGGTGACCAGGCATAGATCAGCACCCACAGCGGAGAACTGCCCAGGTGATGCAGTAACCCGACAATCACCACGCACACCGCGAGGTCAAAAAACAAGAAGACAAGCCGTAAGGCGAGCAAACTACCCGGCGCAACCAGGGCAGTCAGCCCAAATACCGCTTGCGCAACAGGGGGGTAAAGGGTCGGCACCCCCGGATGGTTCACCCGAGACAGGAGGAAGGCAAAGTGCTCATCCGTGTCTGCTATGTCCCGGTAGGGTCGCAGCGGTCCCTCTTTGCCACTGTACATTTGCACATCCAGTGGAGCGAAGCGGTACGGATTAAGACCGCTGGCAACCACCTTGCCATCCCACAGATAGCGATAGAAGTCGTCCTCCTGAATGGGCTCGGAAAAGAGTAAGACAAGCCGAAAGAAGACCGCAAAGATAAACACCAACGTCAGCGGGGTATGCTCAGCTCCCTGCCGTTTGACCCGCCACACCGCCACGGCGTAGACGCTAAAAGCGACTCCGTACAAACACACAAAGCTCCAGATCGGCCGTTCCTGGTGTCCTTGGCCATAGCTGAACGAATGACTCAAGCAGGCTATGGCAGCATAAATAATAAGCAAAAGCACACCGAGGATGGTCAGCCAGCGGGAGAGGGAACGGTCAGGCATAGATGGACACTTCTCGGCTGAGTTCAATGCGCATCTTCAGGCACTATTTCCCCTTCACTGTCACAGACACAGCCGCTTCAAGGAAGCCGAGGATGGTGACCGACGGCCCTCCTCGGACACATCTACGGGTTCCCCCGTACACGCGGGGATAGACCTCTTCCCAACACAAATGCCTGGCGTCGTTTCATGGTTCCCCCGTACACGCGGGGATAGACCGGAATGAAGCATCCTTCCCCCTCCCCCCCCACGGCCTCACACGTCCAAACCTTACGGCGCAAACATCTCGCCCAAGACGGCCAAGACTTCTCGTGTGGCCTTGTCACTGATTTTCCCCAGGCGGCGAACCAGGCGTGTTTTGTCAATCGTGCGAATCTGGTCCAAGACGACCTGACCGCTTTTTCTCTGAAAGCGAACGGGAATACGGGTGGGATAGGGACGACCTTTTGTTGTAAGCGGGGCAACGATAACGGTACCGATATGCCGGTTCATCTCATCAGGCGATATCACGACACATGGGCGCGTTTTCCGAATTTCATACCCTTCGGTGGGATCAAGCCGCACCAGGTACACCTCAAAACGGGCAACTACCATTCCCACTCCGTGGTATCCCATTCGGTGGCAGAGAGCGCGTCTTTATCCACAAGAGCATCGTCCTGGTGCTCGTGCATGTGCCGAAAAGCGTCCTCCCAGCGACTCCGGGGCCTCGAAGCCGGTCGAACAACCAGATGGTCGTCCCGTAGTTCGAGTTCCACTTTGTCCCGGAGTTGGCACTGTTCCAAAAACGCTTTGGGGATACGGATGCCGCGCGAATTCCCAATTTGAACGAGGGCGGTTTTCATCAGAAAGCCTCCGTTTTGTTGAAGTACTTACAATGTGAGTACGAGGATGGGTACGCTGTGTCAACATTCGAGAGTTGGAGGTGAAGAGGGATGTCGGTTCACCCCTCAGCTTTTCTCAAGTGCCGGTTGTGACGGCCAGAGCGATAAGCCGGAGCGAAATAAGAGGAACAGACCGCCCAACGTCACAGGTACATACAGGGCAAGGTGGGCGACAATGGAGAAACTGAGCGCGTCTTCCTTTGACACGGAGAAGAAGGACAAGGCCACAACCACAGCATATTGGAAGACGCCAATAAAACCCGGCGCCGACGGCAGCGCAACACCCACAGCAACCAGCAGCATAACCATGAACGCTGCTTCAAGCGGCAACGAAAAGGCGCAGGCATACAACAATAACCAAAAATAGATCACCATGCCGCCCCATATCAGCGTCGAGAACGCCAAGGTCTTCAAGAGGAATGGGCCACTGCGCAAAACCTGAAGACTGCCCAGGAATGCTTCGACCATGGGCTGCATCCGCTGCGGCACTCTCCGCACCCACTTCAGATTTTCTCCCTGAACCAGCCACCAGCCTGCTCCGAGCAGAACAACTACCAGACTCAAGAAAAGCACGTTTGGTGCAACATAGCCCCCCAACGCGGGTATAAGCGGCAGGCCGATGGCGAGGAAAAGGCTCACCAGCAGCATATCGAATACACGGTCCAGGGTTCCGGTCGCGAGCGCTAGACTCATGGAGACAGGCCCTAAACGAACCAAGGCATACAGCCGCAACAATTCTCCCGCCCGCAGCGGAAGGATATTATTCCCCATAAACCCGATGAGGGTTGCCGAGAAGAAGACTGAAACTGGCAAATGGGCAACCGGAGCAACAAGCAACTGCCAGCGATACGCTCGAAAGAGAAAAACGATGCCGAGCCAGAGCGTCGAAAGGATGAGGATACCCAAGTCTACAGCGCCAAAGGCCTGCACGACTTCAGACCATTCCACGCCACGCACGGCCAGATAGCCACAGCCAAGGCTAAGGGCGAGACCCAGAGCAACTTTCAGAATTTTCAAGCAAGGCTTTCTTGGGTTGGAAGTGCGAGCGGATTTCTTCCAAAAGGCGCGCCCGGGGTGACTCGAACACCCAACCTACGGGTTCGAAGCCCGGTGCTCTATCCAATTGAGCTACGGGCGCGCATGGTGAAAGCAGAGCTTTCACGCCTGGAGCAAGGGCTCCGGCCCCGTCCCCTTTTGCGCTCTCAGCGTATGGTGCGGACTGTCAAAGTGCAAGGCCACGCTCGCGCTGCTCGGCCTCCCCTGCGAGAGAACCGACGGGGCCTTCTGCCCAATACAAGCGACACGACATGGCCTTAATCACCAAAAAGACTCTGCTCCCGACCTTCAGACCCAGCTCAACAAACGATCTCTCAGTCACTTCAACGGTCAGTGGAGGAAGGTCGGGACTGAGTTCGGCTGTTGCTAATCCGACATGACCGACGGAGTGGAGCTGCGTTATACGCGCCGGCAGAATATTGCGGGCCGAGAGCCCTTCGGGCCGCTTGGAGGCGAGCATGATATCGCTGGCGGGGATACTGGCCAGCATAGCCTCGCCCGGTCGCGCCTCTGAACGAATCGTCACCAACTCGACCGGAGTGCCCTCACCGACTTCCGCTTCTCCTAACCGAACCCGACTCGTGCTGCCCTGGTCGTCTACCATGCGGCAGGGAAGAACGTTCTCAAAGCCCTGCTGTTCCGCCAGCGGAAAAACCTGGGGGTCGGTGAGGACGGCGCGCGGGGCGCCGTGCGCAATCATCCTTCCGTTTTGCAGCACAATCAGATCGTCACACAGCGCCTGCACTTCGAGCGGGTCGTGTGACACGAATAACATGGGAATCTGAAATTCAGAGCGGACACGCCGGAGAAAAGGCAATAGTTTTCGTCTCAGGGCTAAGTCCAAAGAGGCAAACGGTTCATCCAGCAATAACAAACGCGGCCCGGAGCAAATCGCGCGCCCCAGCGCCACCCGCTGCCGTTCGCCACCGGACAGGGTGTGCGCCGTTCTCTCAAGCAGCGGGCCGAGTTCGAGGATATGGACGGCTGTTTCAAATGTCTGCCGGACGGCATAGCCGTTCCGCACTGCGCGTTTCTTACCGGCGAGCAGGTTCTGCCGCACGTTCTTGTGCGGGAAGAGGAGGCCACCTTGCGGGACATAGCCGATATGGCGCTGCCACGGCTTCACACATACCCCGCGCTGGCTATCAAGCCACGTCTCATGTCCCAGGCTGATGATGCCTTGGGCGTGGCGGCGTATGCCACACACCGCTTCCAGCACACTGGTTTTTCCGGCTCCAGATGCACCGAAAATCCCGGTCACCTGTTTTTCAGTGTTCAGGTCTACGCTCAGCTCAAAACGATCCAGCGGGAGACGGACCTGAACCCGCAGACCGGGGGACGCTGCCGGAGCTGTCACCGGAGTCGTCATGGGAGTCGTTATGGGAGTCGTCATGGGCGCGCGATTCCGGACAGCGACCGCCCCTGCGCGAGCAGTTCAGTGCTCATAATGGCCAGGAAGCCGATCACTAGAGCGCTCAGCATAAAAAAATCAGCTCTTTCGTGAGCCCCGACCTGCTGAGCGCTGAAAATGGCCGCGGCAATGGTTTGCGTACGGCCGGGGATATTGCCGGCAATGGTCACGGTTGCGCCGAACTCACCCATGGCACGGGTAAAACCAAGGATTACCGCGGCTAGTAAGCCACGTCGCGCCATGGGCAAACTGTACTGAAAAAACGTCGCCAGCCGGCCGTGCCCTAACGTTTGGGCCATCAATTCGAGGCGGGGGTTAATGGCCTCAAACGTGGCTTTGGCGGTTCGCGCAACGAGCGGCAGCGACATGGTTGCCGTGGCAATCACCGCCCCTTTCCACGTCAGGAGGATGTGCAGGTCAAAGCCCAGACTCTCGCGCCCGAGTGGCCCGTCAACGGCAAAGAGGCGTAACAACAGGAAACCGACTGCGGTGGGAGGCAGGACGAGCGGCAAGCCAACAAGTGCCGACAGGACGTGTTTGCCCCAGAACTCATACCGCGCCAACACATAGCCCAAGAGCGTTGCCGGCAGCAGGACCAGGAGCGTCGAGACGCTGGCGACTTGGAGGGTCAAAATGATGACGGGCCAGACTTCGGGACTCATGCTGCTTCAACAACCTTCTGCTTCAACAACCTTCTTGGGGTCTTCTCTCGCCGACAACAAAGCCATGCGCCTCGTACAGTGCCACGGCCTCGGCGCTGTGTAAAAAGTTCAGAAATTGTTCCGCCAACTCCGGCCGAGGACGATGGTGTATGGCAACGGCGCAATAGATGATCGGTTGGTGCAGATGGGGAGGCACTTCGGCCAAGACCCTGACCTTGGCTGAGCTCGCCGCATCCGTTCGATACACAATACCGATGATCCTGGGGTCCGATTCTACCAGCCCGAGAGCAGCCCGGACATCGGTGGTCGGTGCGATTTTGTCCCGGACCGCCTCCCATAACGAGTGGCCGGTTAGTTCGACTGCTTGCAGAAACGTCTTGGCATAGCGGCCGACCGGTACGGCCTCGGGGTCGGCCAGGACCAGGAAGGAGAAGGGCAGCGAGGCAAGGCCGCGCGGAGTGGACAAGCGGAAATCGGCGTCGGTGCGGCTCACGATAACCAGACGATTTGAGAGAAAATTGCGCCGAGACTGCGGGATGGTGATCTCGGCCTTTTCCAGGACATCAACCCAATCCGGATTGGCCGATAGAAAAACGTCGGCTTCGGGCGAGGCGTGGAGTTGCAGGGCGAGGGTATTGGACCCGGCAAAATTATACACCACCTCTGCCTGATGTGTCCGGGCAAAAACGGCCCCGATTGCTTGCACCACATCGCGCAAGCTGGCCGCGGCAAAAACGACGACAGCCGGCTTTTCCTGTTCGGGCGCACGACATCCCGCTAACAGGGCGACTGCCGTGAGCAGACTGAAGATAAGACTGGCTAAGCGCAGTGGCTTTCGCAGTGTCGGCACCATGCCCCCATCAGGTAGGCCAAATCGGGCGCAGGTCAGCGGCTATTTGACCGTCCAGGTGGTGCCCGTCGGGCTATCTTTGAGAATAAAGCCTTGGTCGGCAAGCTGGTCGCGGATTTCGTCCGCACGCTGGAAATTCTTCTCTTTCCGGGCAGCAGTCCGTTCGGCTATCAATGCCTCAATTGCCTCAGGGGTGAGGCTGGCTTCCGCCAGGCCGGTCTGCTTTTGATGCTCTAGAAATTGTGCAGGGGACTCTTCAAGCAGGCCGATCACATTGCCTATTGTGGCAATATCACGGCGGAGCTGCGCCACTGTCCGGATCTGGCCGGCATCCAACTCGCGGTTCATTTCGCGCACAACGTCAAAGATCACACCCAGAGCGCGGGGCGTATTGCAGTCATCATCCATGGCTTCACGGAAACGGCTGACGAATGCAGACTCGGCAGACCCAGCAGACTCGGCCTGGGCGTTGGCTGCACCAATCGCTGCGTCGGCGCGGGCGAGCGTTTCATAGATGCGCGTCAAGCCTTTTTCCGCCTCTTCCAACTTTTGGGTCGAGAAGTCGAGCGCCATCCGATAGTGAGACGAGAGTAAGACTTGACGTAAGACTTCCGGCGTAGAGACTTTGCCCAGCGCCTCGCCGATCGTTAAGAAGTTGCCCAAAGATTTCGACATCTTTTCCCGCTCGACTGTAACCATGCCGTTGTGCAGCCAGTAGCGGGCGAGCGCACAGTCTTTTGCGCCTTCGGACTGGGCGATCTCGTTTTCATGGTGCGGAAAAACAAGATCGGCTCCGCCGCCGTGAATGTCGAAGGGCTGGCCGAGATATTTACTGCTCATGGCCGAGCACTCGATATGCCAGCCCGGACGGCCTTTCCCCCAGGGGCTGTCCCAGGCCGGCTCTCCGGGCTTACTGGACTTCCAGAGGGCAAAGTCCATGGGATGGCGCTTGCGCGCGTCCACTTCTATGCGAGCCCCGGCCGCCATATCTTCCAAACGACGATGGGCCAGCTTGCCGTATTCGGCAAAACGATCCACCGCATAATACACATCTCCATCCACGGCGTACGCGAGCTGTTTGGATTCGAGCTCGTGGATGAGGGTAATCATCTCCGGGATGTGTTGGGTTGCGCGTGGCTCATGCGTAGGCGGCAGGCAGCGCAGGGCCTGCATGTCGGTGTTGAAGGCTTGGATATACGTTTCGGTCAGCTCTTCGGCCGAGATGCCTCGCTCATTGGCACGGTTGATAATTTTGTCGTCCACATCGGTGAAATTGCGCACAAACGTCACCTCATAACCGGAGAACTTGAGGTAACGATAGATGACGTCAAAGGCGACCAAGGCACGCGCATGACCAATATGGGAACGGTCGTATACCGTTACCCCACACACATACATGCGGGCTTCGCCAGGCGTGAGCGGGACAAACGCTTCTTCTTTTCCCGTCAGGGTATTGTGAAAACGCAGGGCCATGCGTTCTTTCTCAAAATTACGCCAACTACGCCCAATTACGCTTGCAGCCGTCCTTCGACTAATTGATCAACAACGGAAGGATCAGCCAGAGTTGACGTATCGCCGAGCTGATCAAGCGCGCCTTCGCCAATTTTACGCAGGATGCGGCGCATGATTTTTCCACTCCGCGTCTTGGGCAGGCCGTCGGCGAACTGCACTTTATCCGGCGTCGCGTGTGGGCCGATCTCTCGGCGGACCGTATTATGCAACTCTTTCACCATGTCCGGAGATGACTGCTGGCCGGTCTTGAGCGTTACAAAGGCGTAGATGCCCTGCCCTTTGAGGTCGTGCGGCATCCCCACCACTGCGGCCTCGGCCACAGCCGGATGCTTGCCCAACGCGCCTTCAATCTCGGCTGTTCCCAAACGGTGACCGGACACATTGATCACGTCGTCCACACGGCCGGTGATCCAGTAGTAGCCGTCTTCATCTCGCCGGCAGCCATCGCCCGAGAAATATTTGCCGGGATAGAGGGAGAAATAGGTCTGAATAAAGCGTTCGTGGTCGCCGTACACCGTGCGCATGATGCCCGGCCAGGGGAACTTCAGACACAAATTCCCGGAGACACCGTTGCCCTCGATCTCCGTGCCGTGATCGTCTACCAGACAGGGTTGGACGCCAAAGAAGGGACGGGTGGCCGAGCCTGGCTTGGTTTTTGTTGCTCCCGGCAAGGGCGTAATCATAATTCCGCCGGTTTCGGTCTGCCACCAGGTGTCGACAATCGGACACCGTTCTTTGCCTATAGATTGAAAATACCAGTGCCATTCAGGGCTTTTAATCGGCTCGCCGACCGTGCCGAGAATGCGCAGGCTGGACAGATCATACTGGGCTGGCCAGGAGTCGCCTTCTTTCATAAGCGCGCGCAGCGCGGTTGGCGCGGTATAGAAAATGTTGACTTTATGCTGTTCGACAATCTGCCAGAAACGACCAAAATCCGGGTAATTGGGCACACCCTCGAACATCATGGTCGTCGCCCGGTTCGCCATCGGGCCGTAGACGATATAGCTATGACCGGTCACCCAGCCAATATCGGCCGTACACCAGTAGATATCTCCGGGCCGATAGTCGAACACATAGCGGTGGGTCATGGAGGTGTAGACCAGATAGCCACCTGTCGTATGCAATACGCCCTTGGGCTTGCCGGTCGAGCCGGAGGTGTACAGGATGAATAATGGATCTTCGGCATCCATGGGTTCCGGCTCACACGTCGTCGGCTGTGCCGCCACTTGCTCGTGCCACCAGACATCACGCCCGTCCTGCATCCCGACCTCGTGTCCGGTGCGCCGGACGACAACGACCTTCTCAATAGACGGGCATTCGGCCACGGCGGCATCGGCATTGGCCTTCATGGGGATGTCATTCTTCGCCCCACGCAGTCCCGTATCCTGGGTAATCAAGAGCTTGCATGCAGAGTCCTGAATACGGTCACGCAGTGAATCCGGCGAAAATGCACCAAAAACAATGGAATGTACCGCCCCAATACGCGTACAGGCCAACATCGCCACCGGCAGTTCAGGGATCATCTGCATATAAATGCAAACACGATCACCTTTTTTTACTCCAAGTGCCGTGAGCGCGTTGGCAAACTGGCAGACCTGGTCCAAAAGCTCGGCGTACGAAAACTTTTTGCTTTCCTCCTGGTTATTGCCCTGCCAAATGAGAGCGGTCTGAGCGCCGGCGCCGGCGTTGACATGCCGGTCCAGGCAATTATGAGAGACGTTGAGCTTGCCGTTGAGAAACCATTTGATATCAGCCTTGTGGAAATCCCACTCCACGACCTTGTCCCATTTTTGAAACCACTCAAGCTGTTTTTCGGCGTGTTCCGCCCAGAAGCCTTCCGGGTCTTGAATGGAGCGCTCATACATCTGCTGATAGGTCTCCGGGTCAATGGCAGTCTGCCCCTGTACGGCAGCAGGAATGTCATAGATCAGATCACCGCCAAGTCCGTCTGCTCGCTCGTCCGCCATTGTGCCCTCCTGATTGATTCTTTATTCTTTGACACCAATCGCCTTGAGAAAGCGCTCCTGCACCACGCCACAGGTCATTGTGTAGAGCATATCCCTATCGGGTGTTTGGGCCAAAAAGCCGAGTGGAATTTGAAAGCCGCCCTTATCCTTGATGTTCCCACCCCCGTAGTACGACTTTTTGTCTTTATCCAAGCCAAAAAGCTTTTTCAAGAATGTATCCGGGTTCACGGTATCGCTCCGTGTTCGGAGCGAGCCATCAATAGCCTTGCTGTCCACAATGCCAAAAACAAGGACTGTGTCTATCCCTTCTCGCTGGAGCAGGAATTCAGCCACCTGCGGGATACCATCGCGGTGTTCGCCCCGGACAAAGCCGACATCGGTAAACACAAACGAATCAAACACCTGCTTCCGCTCCAGGGCCTTTTGAATCATATCCATAACAATGGGCGGTAACGATTTTTCCGAAATCGCCTTGAGGAGAGGCTGATCCACGCACGGCCACAAATACGCCGCGGCCTCAAATTCCAATCGACTTGCCTCAACCAGCGCCATGGTATCAGAACGAATACCGTGCATGAGCGCGGTGGCCAGTCGAACTTGGTCACTCTCGCCAGGATTCAGGCCGTTGGGATATTGCGCCCGCAAATATTCGGTATAGATCGCACAAGTCGAGGCCGCGTCCTCCCGGATATCAACAAATTCAGCAGGGGGGGTACCAAGACGACGGTGGTGATCAACAAAGGAGAGAAGGCTCTTGCCTTCAAGTCTATCCGAAATAGGCGTCTC
Source organism: Binatia bacterium (assembly GCA_963664395.2). Taxonomy (GTDB): domain Bacteria; phylum Desulfobacterota; class Binatia; order Bin18; family Bin18; genus Bin18. The sequence goes on from OY761159.2 coordinate 4,800,761, forward strand.
TGAATTTTGGGTATCAACCAGCGCGTAGGCAGCGTAGGGCTCTACGTCGAATTCCTCGTCATAGAGTTGAAGGTCGATCTCAAGTCGCTTCACCAAAGCACGGTTCTCATGATGGCTGACCTCATGAAAGCACAGCAAGGTGGCTTCGATGTCGAACTCTTTGGCCAAAAACTGATGCGCCAGACCGGAAGCGATATTATCAGGATCAGGGTAGCCTACCAGGATTAAGAGGATTTTTTCCCCATGGTGGCGGGCCAATATCTCACGAAATTTTTTCCACTGCTTTTTTGGTGATCCTTTTTCAGCGACCGCCTCGGGTTCAACGGCCCGTAACGGCGGCTCTTCCACAGGGGATGCTCCAGCAGTGTTTGCCATAATATTTCCTCCATACCGACAGTAGCGGGAACATACCCCTCTTTCAATCAGTCTGACAAGAGCAGTCCGACAGGAGGCTCAGACGGTCTTCCCGCCTTCCCTGAGAGGCATACTCCCTTGAGTAAGCAGAGCGCCTATGGTAGGTGATTTGCCATCGTTAGAGAGAATTAATTCCCAGCGCAACCCCAGCAGACCCACACGCCGAACGCCACATGCCGTCAGTCTCCGGATCATACTGAGAAAGGAAGAGTCGTGCTCCACTTTGTACGCTCGTGTGGGCGTCTGACCCTCCGCACACTGCGTGAAATGGGCCGCATGGGGATCTTTCTCGGGACCACCCTGATCGACATCTTTCGCCCTCCCCTGCAAGGCCGTCAGCTTGTCCGCCGGATCTACTTTATCGGCAGCCGCTCTCTCTTGCTCATCGTCTTTACTGGAGCTTTTACGGGCATGGTCGTTGCCCTACAAGGGTATATCGCCCTGCGGCGCTTTGGTGGCGAAGAGGCGCTCGGCCCGATGGTCGGACTGAGTCTGATTCGCGAGCTTGGCCCGGTACTGTCTGCGCTGATGATCACAGCCCGGGCGGGGTCGGCCCTCACCGCAGAACTCGGGATTATGCGGATTACCGAGCAAATAGACGCGCTCGAAGTCATGGCCCTCAACCCGATCAAGTATTTAGTTGTCCCAATTTTTCTGGCGGCCGTCATTACCTTTCCCCTCTTGAACAGCGTTTTTGTTACTGTTGGAATCTATGGCGGCTATGTCGTCGGCGTTGAGTTGCTGGGCGGGAGCTCAGGTGCGTATTTCACTCAGATGAGCAGTGCGGCGGATTCAAACGATATTTGGATGGGCGTGTACAAATCGCTCTCATTTGGAGTAATTGTTGCGTGGGTCAGCTGTTTTAAGGGCTTCTACGCCGCGCATGGGGCCGAAGGAGTCAGTCAAGCGACAACGCAAGCCGTTGTCATGTGTGCCGTATTCATCTTGGTTTGGGATTATTTCCTTGGTTCTGTCCTCGTGTAGCCATATGAAACCGGTATCGAGAATTGCCGCATGATCCGCCTCGTCAATGTCCGTAAATCCTTTGGCAGCCAAACGGTCTTGTCCGGGCTAAATCTCGATATCCCGGATCGGGCTGTTTATGTTGTGGTCGGAGTCAGCGGAGCCGGGAAAAGCTGTTTGCTCAAGCATCTGATCGGCTTAATGCGCCCCGATTCCGGACAGGTGTGGATAGACGATATTGAGATTACCAGCTTGGGACGCCGCGCTCTCAATCGTGTTCGCAATCGATTTGGCATGCTCTTCCAGGGTGGAGCGCTGTTCGATTCCATGTCCGTGTATGACAACGTGGCCTTTCCCCTGCGGGAAAAGACCCGAAAAAGCGAGGCTGAAATCCGGGACAAAGTCCATGAACGCCTTTTCCAGGTCGGACTGGCCGGTGTGGATGCCAAGTTTCCCTCCGAGTTGTCAGGGGGTATGCGTAAACGTGCGGCGCTGGCTCGCTCGCTCGTCTCCGACCCTGAGATTCTCTTATTTGATGAACCGACAACAGGCCTTGATCCGATCCGAGTCAATGCCATTCATAGACTTATTTTTGACCTCCATCAGCTTCTCGGCTTTACTGCTGTTATCGTCAGTCACGAAATTCCAGAGGTCTTTTCTCTCGCCACCCATATCGCTATGCTACATCAAGGGGTGATTGTTGAGTCTGGCTCGCCCAGCGCCCTACAGGAGTCGAACAATCCGGTAGTGCGGCAGTTTATGAGCGGCCAGCTCGAAGGTCCTATCGATGTGTACTAGAACCCGTGCTGGTGCCTATGAAAGTTGACGCAGAACTGTTTTTTGGAACGCTTTTGCTTGGAGTATTCGGCTTTCTCGGATATCTCTCTCTTCATCTGGGCCAAGTTGAGCTGGGCTCCGATAGCTACGCTGTCTATGCGGATTTTATAACGGCCGGCGGCCTGCAAGACGGAGCGGTTATCGAGCTCGCAGGAGTGGAAATAGGCCGGGTCGAACGTATTCGCTTGGCTGATTACAAGGCCCGCGTCACCTTAAAAATTCGGAACGATATTGCATTACACGAAGACACACAGGCGGCAATCAAGACCAAGGGCCTGATTGGCGAACGCTATGTCGTCATCACGCCGGGCTACTCCTCCGCCACCATTGCGCCCGGAGGGACTATTGACAAGACTGAAGAGCCGGTCGACATTCAACAGTTAATACCTGAATTCATTTTCGGAAATATAGAGGATAGTGGAGCTTCGGAGCAGACCACGGAGCATGGCCGGAAGGACCAGGACCGTCAGAATGACGAGGAGAGTTCGGAGCCGTGGTCACTCGGTCTTGATTAGGCATGAAGGGGACGGAGGATGCTGAAAAAACTGGTGCTGGCAGTAAGCGTAGTGGGGATAGTCCACTGCGGATTCTCTCTCACCGAGACGCAGGCGCAGATGGGCAACGTGGAACAGGACGAGGTTGCTCCACGACCCCTTGCCGACCCATTTGAACCATTTAACCAGGCAATGTTCAGCTTTAACTTAAAGCTGGACGAGTACATCCTGCGTCCAGTTGCCCTGGGCTATGCGGCTGTTCTTCCGCTCGGCGCCCGTCAAGGCGTGGGACGCTTCTTTCACACCATCAATATTACCCCACGTCTTGGCAATAAGCTGCTACAGATGAAATTGGTCGGGGCCGGAAAAGAGCTCAGTCGCTTCTTAATCAATATAACCGTCGGCGGCCTTGGATTTTTTGACGTAGCGGACAACTGGTTCGGACTTGAAGCCAGCCATGCCGACTTTGGACAAACGCTGGCTCAGTACGGTATGTCTCCCGGCCCGTATCTCGTCTTACCCTTCTTTGGCCCCTCAACAGTCCGGGATGCAGTTGGGCTCGGCGTTGATGGCGCGATGCAACCCATGAGTTACCTCTTACCCACCTACCCCGAGTTGATTGCAGCTCAAGGCGGCTGGGTGGCGGGGAGCACGCTGAACATCCGTTCGCTCAATCTTGAATTCTTTGAAAGTGTTGACCTGTTTTCTCTTGATTTATACGGCGCCGTTCAAGACGGCTACCTCCAACAACGCGAGCAGATTATTCAAGAAGCCATAGCGGAGAAATAGGAAGCCGGGCCATGAAACTGCCACGACTGCCCTTACTGCCGACGCTTGGCGGCCTCATGCTCTTGTTCCTTGCAACACGAGGGCTGGCCACAGATTCGCCTCTGGAAGCTGTTCGTTCAACCACCGACCGAGTCGTCCTGGTCCTCAGGGCTCCAGAGAATCAGGGGCCTCACCTGCGCGCGCAGCGCCTGGAGCAAGTCAGCGAAATCGTTCGACCGTTGTTTGACAGACGAGAGGTCGCCCGCCGCACCCTGGGCGTATACTGGCGTGACCGGACAGAAGAACAGCGCGAAGAATTTATCGAAATCTTCACCGCGCTGATCGAAAAGGCGTATGGAGAAACCTTTGACAAGCAGGCTCAAAAGTATTTGGACCAGGTTGAGTTTTTATACGATCACGAGACGATTGACGGCAATTTTGCCGAGGTCAACACCCGCATTTTCATCCCTTCTCAGAATAAATATTTTTCGATCAATTACCGTTTTCATCACGTCGGCGAGCAATGGCTCATCTATGACGTTGTCGTAGAGAATGTCAGCATGATCCGTAATTTCCGCACCCAATTCTATCGCATTATCGGGAAAGGCTCATATGAGGAATTGGTGCAGAAGCTCCAGGCGAAACTCAGACAACTTTCGGCCGTCCCCTCGGCTTCCTAGGCGTGCAACGTATCCGGTGCGCCACACAGAGCGTGTATGTCAGCCATGCCCGTTACGATTTCAACGACAGACTTTGACGCCGTCCTGTTCGACCTTGACGGGGTTGTGACGCAAACAGAAAAATTGCACACGATTGCCTGGAAAGCGCTCTTTGATGAGTTCCTCGGCCGTTTGGCCCAAAAGAACGGAACGCCTTTTGTACCGTTTGATGCCGAGACAGACTACTTGCAGTACGTGGACGGCAAACAACGCTCTGACGGAATCGTAAGCTTTCTTGCTGCGCGGGACATTACGCTCCCGTATGGTGCTCCGGAAGACGACATTGAGCGAGAAACGGTCTGTGGCTTGGGAAATAAAAAAAATGTCGCGTTTCTTGCCTGTCTGGCACAAAAAGGAATCGAAGTCTTTGATTCGACCATCGTCCTCATCAAAGCGCTTCGACAAAAAGGGCTCAAAATAGCGATCGTTTCGTCGAGTAAGAATTGCAAAATTGTGCTGGAGCAAGCCGGGCTGACCCACCTGTTTGATACGCGTGTTGATGGGGTTGAGAGTGCGACATATCAGCTACCGGGCAAACCGGCTCCGGATACCTATCTGGAGGCAGCCCGCCGTCTGGAAGTCAGGCCGGAACGCGCGGCCATTGTCGAAGATGCCAATTCAGGCGTTGCGGCTGGGCATAGAGGCGGATTCGGTCTCGTGCTGGGCGTTGCCAGACAGGACAACCAGGCCGCTCTGGAACAGCACGGCGCAGATGCTGTTGTCACAGACCTTGCGGACGTGAGCGTCAACGACACTCCAGAGAAACCACGTATCCGGAATGTACTGAACCTCCCGTCCGCCCTCAGCCATCTCCCCTCCTTCACCAAAAGCGTACAAGAGAAACGGCCGGTTATATTTCTCGATTACGATGGCACGCTGACTCCTATCGTCAGCCGTCCCGAGCTGGCCACATTATCGACGGACATGCGGCAAACGGTTGCCTCTCTCGCCGAACATTGTCCTGTCGCTGTGGTGAGTGGTCGGGACCGAGCCGACATTCAAACCCTCATGCAGCTCGACTCCGTCTACTATGCCGGTAGTCATGGCTTTGACATTGCCGGTCCTCATCACGTGCGCATGCAGCATACGGAAGGACTCGCATTTCTCCCGATTCTTGATGAAGTCGAAGCCCACCTGCAACAACAGCTCAGCACCATCCCAGGAGCGCTTGTAGAGCGGAAGAAGTTCTCGGTCGCCGTCCATTTTCGGAATGTTGCGCCTGAACAGGTGGCGCACATTGAGCCGCTTGTCGACGCGGTTCTTGAGCATCATCCGCAACTCCGCAAGGGCCTGGGAAAGAAAGTCTTTGAACTCCAACCACAGCTCAATTGGCATAAAGGGAAGGCGGTCCTGTGGCTGCTTGACGCGCTCGCACTCAATACCCCGGATATCCGGCAAGATATATTGCCAATCTATATTGGGGATGACGTCACTGATGAAGATGCGTTCCAAACCTTGGCCGGACGCGGTCTCAGCATAGTCGTTGCCGATACTCCGCACCGGACGGCGGCGAGCTATGTTGTTCAAAATCCCAGCCAAGTACAGACCGTGCTCAACGGACTCGCAGCGTCTCTGTCCACGTAACCACTCATGACCAACCAGACTGACTGGACCGCCCAGACTGAATGGATAGTCCGATTCGATGGGTTCGACCCGGAACAGGAACGGTTGCAGGAGACATTATGCACGCTGGGCAATGGCTATTTCGCCACCCGGGGGGCGGCAGAAGAGACCCCGGCTGATGCCATTCACTATCCGGGGACCTATCTCGCCGGCGGCTATAATCGCCTGAAAACAGAACTGGCCGGACGGATTATTGAAAATGAAGACTTCGTGAACCTGCCGAACTGGCTCAGTCTGACCTTCCGGCCGGAAGAGGGAGAATGGTTTCATCCGAACTCATACGAAATTCTGACCTGGGCGCGGGAGCTTGATCTCAAGCAGGGCATCCTCACCCGGACACTACGCGTTCGTGACCCCCAGGGCCGACAGACCCACCTGCGCTGTCGTCGCTTTGTCAGTCTGGCAGACCCGCATCTTGCAGGCATCAACATAACGCTGACACCCGAGAACTGGGCGGGTACGCTGCAGATTCGCTCTGCACTGGATGGACGGGTACGCAATACCGGTGTGAAGCGCTACCAACAGTTAAGGGGCGACCATCTGGAAGCGCTCCTCAGTCAGCCGCTCGGTGAAGATGAGCTATCCCTTCTTGTCCAAACAAATCAGTCCCATCTCGTCATCGCTCAGGCCGCTCGCACCCAGGTCTTCCGGCAGTCGGCCCGCCTCACGCCTGATCGAAAGACGCATGCAGAGTCTGGGTATGTCGCGCAGGACGTAGCGTTGACTGTCACCGCAGGAGAAGCCGTCACTGTTGAAAAAATCGTTGCCCTCTTTACCTCACGTGACCGGGCGATTGCCGAGTGCCGCTTGGCAGCAGAACAAGCGGTCAGTCACGCGGAGCGGTTTACCAGCCTTGTAGAGCAGCATGCTCAGGCGTGGCAACACGCCTGGGAGCTGTGCGACATTGTCGTACAGGAGCAGTCACGGGTACAGCTCTTATTACGCCTGCACGCCTTCCATCTCCTCCAAACCGTGTCGGCTCATACCCTCGACCTCGATGCAGGCATCCCGGCTCGCGGCCTCCACGGTGAAGCCTATCGTGGTCATATTTTTTGGGATGAGCTGTTCGTCTTCCCTTTCTTCACCTTCCGCCTGCCCGAGCTGACTCGCGCCCTGTTACTCTATCGCTATCGCCGTCTTCCCCAAGCGCGTGTGGCCGCTCGGCAGGCTGGTTATCAAGGGGCCATGTATCCCTGGCAGAGCAGCAGTGATGGGCGTGAAGAAAGCCAAGTCCTCCACCTCAACCCAAGTTCAGGACGGTGGATTCCGGACCATAGCGCGCTGCAACGACACGTGAACATCGCTATTGCCTACAATGTCTGGCAGTACTACCAGTCGACTCTTGATACTGAATTTTTATCTTCCTATGGCGCAGAGATGGTATTGGACATTGCCCGTTTTTGGGCCAGCGCCACCGTGTATAATCCGGAGCTCGAACGCTATGAAATCCGCGGTGTGATGGGACCGGACGAATACCACGAAGGCTATCCTGGCTCCGAGACACCCGGTCTGAACAATAACGCCTACACTAACGTCATGGTGGTTTGGACGCTCCAGCGTGCCCTCGATATCCTCGCCCTCCTGCCGACAGAGAAAAAGAAGGCCCTCCAATCAAAACTGGAGATTAGTCAGAACGCGCTTGCGCGTTGGACAGACATCACCAGAAAGATGCGGGTGGTCTTCCACGGCGACGGTATGCTGAGTCAGTTTGAGGGTTTTGAAACTTTGCAGGAGTTTGACTGGGACGGCTATCGGAAGAAATACGGTGACATTCATCGGCTCGACCGCCTCCTTGAGGCGGAGAACGATAGCGCCGACCGCTATCAGGTCACAAAGCAGGCCGACGCCTTAATGCTGTTTTATCTGCTCCCCGTGGATGAAGTGCGTCGCCTCTTCCAGCAGCTCGGCTATCGCATGGATGGTGACGCAGTCCGGAAAAACATCGACTACTATTTTCAGCGGACCTCGCATGGCTCAACCTTGAGCCGAGTCGTCCATGCCTGGGTTTTGGCCCGGATCGACCCCCAGCGCTCGTGGCAGCTTTTTCTTGAGGCACTGGAAAGTGACATCAACGATATTCAGGGCGGCACGACGGCCGAAGGAATACACACCGGTGTGATGGCCGGCACGATCGATCTGGTCCAGCGCTGTTATATGGGTATGGAAACACGGGACGATACAGTCTGGTTTCGGCCCTGTCTGCCCGAAGCATTGTCCTCCGGTCTCGCCTTTCGCTTTCAATACCGCGGCAATTGGTTCTCCGTCAGAGCGACGCAACACACCTTGCACGTGACATTTGACTCCGGTTGGCATCCTCCCGCGCGTATTGGCATCGCCGGACAGGTCTCCGAACTCAGACCGGGAGAAACCCGGGCGTTTGCCCTGGAGTAGACTCCTCCCGCCCGTCCCTGCTGTTCAACACCGCTTGTCTATCAACCGCACAAAGCGGTATGGACTGAAGAACAGCCCGTTCGTGTAGCGCCCATGACCACCCCCACTGACAGCACGTTTCGCCTCGTTGCAGACCCCAGCCTGGCCTGGACTGCGCCCACCTTGCCGCTTGGGTCTGCCTTTTTCGAGAATCGGATTATTTTTGGCGATAATTTGCCCGTGCTGAAGGCATTGTCGAAAGAGTATGCCAACAGCATCCAGTGTATTTACCTCGACCCACCCTACAATACCGGCAATGCGATTCCGCTCTACCCGGATGGCAGCGACCATCACCAATGGCTTGAGGCGCTCAAACCCCGTCTCGAACTCCTATGGACCTTGCTGCGCGAGGGCGGCTTTCTCGCCATCCAGATTGATGACAATGAATTTGCCCGCCTCTATCTCCTACTGGCCGACATGCTGGGCGAGCAGAACCTGAAGACGATTTGTGTCAAAATGGCCGAGCCAACCGGCTTCAAGATGGTCCACGTCATTACGCAGGGCAATCTGCCCCGGCTCAAGGAGTACATCATCCTGGTCGGCAGGTCGGGCATTCGCAACCTGCATCCCGAACGCATCGCCAAAGCCAGTTGGGACCCGGAGTATCGCTGGGTCGTCGGTCAGACTTCCCGGCAGGCCATCCGCCGGCTCAAAGCGATTCTGGCCAACCCGGACCGGACCGCAGACGATATGCAGCAGGCCGATACGATCTGTCGGCCCTTCTCCCTGGAACCTGTGACCATCGTCTGCCAGCGCGACGGCCGGCCACATCCGACGCCGGAATGGCTGGCCGAGAACGCTTGGCGTATTGTCCGCACTTGCTCGACCAGTGCCACCGCAAAACAGCGTGCGGACCAGAAACGGGCGACCCTCCCCCCACACACCGGGGCGTTCGGTGTTGAAACCGTCCAACGCCGGCTCTATATCGTCACGGCCCACTACAATATGCACAGCGCCCAGCCACGCATGCGATTATTATTTGCCGACGATTATCTGACCCTTCATCCGGGCGACTTTTGGGCCGATATCAAAACCACCAGCCTGGGGGAGGAAGGGGGAGTCAGCTTCATCAAGGGGAAGAAACCGGAAGCGCTGCTCAAGCGGATTATCGGCATGACCACCCGGCCCGGCGACTGGGTCCTGGATGCCTACGCCGGGTCCGGTACCACCGGCGCGGTGGCTCACAAAATGGGCCGCCAGTGGCTCCTGATTGAGAACGGCCCCCAGTGCAATACGCACATCCTGCCCCGCCTCCGGGCCGTTATCGAGGGAACGGATCAGACCGGCGTCAGCAAGCGCCTGCGCTGGAGAGGCGGCGGCGGCTTTCGGTATTTTCGGTTGAGCCCGCTCTCATAGGAGCGATTCACAGTGGCCCCGTGCGGCCTTTCGTGGTATTGACCCCACCGACGCCGCCCACTCAGGGGGAACCCGATGCACGCGATGACTGTTGTTGCTCCCGGACCGATCGAGACCCACCCGCTCCACGCGCTGGATCTCCCCACTCCCCAGCCGGCCCAGGGCGAAGTCCTCATTCGGGTTGAGGTGTGCGGGGTGTGTCGAACCGACCTGCACGTTGCCGAAGGCGACCTGCCGGCCCAGCGCAGTCCGCTCATTCCGGGCCATGAAATCATCGGCAGCGTCATCCGTAGCGGAGCCAGCGTACAGCGCCTCAAGGAAGGCGACCGGGTCGGCGTGGCTTGGCTGTATGCCGCCTGTACGCAGTGTGACTACTGTCGGCGCGGAGACGAAAATCTATGCCAACAGCCGCAATTTACCGGCTATACCAAACACGGCGGCTATGCCGAGTATGTTGTCGCTCCGGAGGCATTTGTATACCCCCTGCCTGCTGCGCTCTCCTCAGTGGAAGCCGCCCCGTTTCTGTGTGCGGGGATTATCGGTTACCGCGCCTTGCAGCGCTGTGGCGTCCAACCCAAACAACGTCTGGGCTTGTATGGCTTTGGGGGGTCCGCCCATATTGTCATCCAGATTGCTCGGCATTGGGACTGCGAAGTCTATGTGGTGACGCGCGGCCAGACACATCGCGCCCTCGCCACCCGGTTAGGTGCCACCTGGGTCGGGGAGATCACCAACCCCCTACCCGAGAAACTGCATGCCACAATTATTTTTGCCCCGGCCGGAAACTTGGTCCCCCCTGCCCTGGCAGCGCTGGACCGAGGCGGAACCCTGGCCTTGGCCGGCGTCCACATGAGCCAGATTCCACCGCTCGATTATGCCGACGCTCTCTTCTACGAGCGCACCATTTGCAGCGTGACAGCCAATACGCGCCAGGACGGACGGGACTTACTCCACCTGACCCACAGCATCCCGCTCCACACTCAGACCGAAGCATACCCCCTGGCGCAGGCGAACACCGCACTAAAACGAATGAAAAACGGACAGCTCAACGGCGCGGCGGTCCTGCGGATATAGGCGACTCGTCTACATCCCCCCGCAACCCGGCTTTGGGTGCCGTGCAGATGACGCTATCTCCTCCATAACTCCCCGTGCACATCCAGCGATACTCGGTCACTGTGTCCGATAAATCCGCCTCATCATGGTCAAAAAGGTCTCCCGTCATACAACTACTGCGAGTGTTTCCGCATTGCCCGTCTACCTCGGCCAGACACGTCGGCGAGTTCGCTCCATACGCCCGCTCACAGGTCCACTCACAGGCCGTAATCTCTGCCGCTGCCGTGCTGGAACGCACGAATTCAGTTATCTCAAAAATCCCATCGTTATGGGCGTGGGCCTTCCCCTCGTCTCCATAGGCATCCTCATAGGCACGATAGCGCCCACGCACTGCCACAAAGAGGCCGCCAGACTCCGACAGATGTGCACTATCCGCTCCGTCATATGCTGCTGAGAGAGCGGTAAAGGCCGAACTGCCGGTCTCCACAGCCCACAATTCGAATACATGACACGGGTGCAACGTGTTGTCGCCCTCCGCCTCAGAACCGCCCACGTACAACCCCGTGACTGTGATAATGTCGCTCTCCTGAGTCCATACGCGACCGCTAGGCAGCACCAATAGCAGCAGGACAGCACAGAAGCCTGTCATTCTCCACATGTTCCGTACCCCACACGTTTCGCTGTTTGCGTATTCGGCCACCCTCATCAGTCCTTGTCCCCCGGACTGGCCACCAGGCAGACATTACTGTCTACAGCAAAGCCGTAGGCCGCTCCGACAGCTTCCACGCACGTCAACTCGCTTTGACATTCGCTGGCGCTGTCACAGTCCCCTTGCCCCGCACTGCACGGCCCCATGACTTGACAGTAGTCCGCATGCCCCGGTAACAGCGGCGGGCGGGGCGTCTTGCGCGCTTTGTAATACCACCCGCTAAACCTGACCCATAATTCGTTCGTGCCGATGATCTCTAAGTACTTCGAGGGACCGCTGGCACCCGGCTTATAAATTTCGATGATTTCATCTCCGGTGGCGTCCCCTTGATACCCCAAATAAAAACTGCTCCACCGCCTCCCACGAGACGGCACATTCCCTTCCGGTTGGAAGGGATAGTACCAGACCGTATAGGTCGGATTCTCGATCCGCAAACCCGAGGGATATTGAAACAAGGAGGCCGTCACAATCAGTTCCTGCCCCACCCATGCCTGGGCCTCAGCCGCCGTGGTAGCGCCGCCCCGGTACTTGTCCGCCTCATAAATCTCATACCGCCCGTAGAGCGGACTCAGGTCTTTGTCGGTCACTTCATACGGCGGGGTATACTCCTGGACCCGCGTCCGTGTTTGCCCCATCGCCCACTCGGCCACGAGTAGCAGCAGGCACAGGGGAACGAACACGGTTATGACTCGGGCTGGCATCCACTCTCCTTCTTGTCCGGCCTTATCCCCTCGCTAATCATAGATGCGCTCATAGTGCCCACGGAAGAAGATCGTCCATTCGTCCCGCCGCCACTTTATCAGGTCCAACGTATACGGCTTCCCTGCGAAACGAAACGCGAAGGTAGATTTGCTTGACACGCCCCCGTGGCCTCTCTACTCTCCTGCCCCAGAACTGAGAAGAGTCAGGACACGGTATGGCAGACACACGAGCAGTTTTCTTTGATTTTGGCGGCACCCTGTTTGACTATGAAACAACCGCACCGGGAGAGCGTGCCTGCTTAATCGAGTTGGCCCAGGCGGCAGGGATTACGGCGGCAGCGCAGGACATTCGACGAGCCTATCGAATAGCGCTGAAAAACGTGTTTTACCAATACCTGCCTCGATCGTATTATCTTCACCGCGATATGTTCCAGGACGCTTTGCAAGCAACAGCCGCCCATTTTGGGACAAGGTTCACCCAAGAGCATCTCGCCCGCTACCGGGCGAATCAACACCAACGTCGAGAGCAGGACTTTCAGCTGCGGAACGGGGTCGCCGAGACATTGTCTGCGTTACGTCAGCACGGCCTCCACCTCGGCATTGTCAGCAATGCCGACAACGATCAATTTTCACACTTGCTGCAACTCTCCCAACTCCGGCCCTGCTTCCACTCACTCCTCACTAGTGAAGACGCGCAATCCTGCAAGCCGGATCAAGCAATTTTTTTGCAGGCCCTCACACAAGCTGACTGTGCACCGAGCCAGGCATACTTTGTCGGGGATTCCCTTCAGCAGGATATTGCCGGCGCCAATCGGGCGGGGATGCGCTCGGTTTTAATCTGGTCGCGGCCGGATATCGAGCCACCGGACACCCCGGCCCCTCCCCGGCATGTGATCCGCAGCATTCCCGAAATTTTGGACATCGTGTAGGTTCGGGGAGAGGGCGTAGAGATATGCTTCCGCATGAGGAGATGGTGCGATGCGCACGCTACTGATTATTGGCGCGGTTCTTCTTATCGCAGTCGGCCTGCTTGCCTTTGCCCTTATCAACCTCAACAGCCTGATTGCCAGTAATAAAGAGCAGATTCTGCAACAGGTCGAGCAGACCCTCGGCCGAGAGGTTGAGGTGCAGGAAATCGGCGTGACGGTGTGGGGCGGGATAGGTGCGCGCCTGACACAGTTTCGTATTGCCGATGATCCGGCCTTTTCGGCTGAGGCATTTGTCCGGGCCGACGACCTCCAGGTGAATGTTGCGCTGTGGCCGCTGTTGTCTCAAGAAGTTCAGGTCAGGCGTCTGATCCTGCGGAAACCTCAGATTCAGCTTATTCGTGATGAGCAGGGACAGTTCAACTTCACCAGCCTGGCCCAAACCGAGGCGAGTACACCGGAAGAGACAGCGCAAAAGAGCGAGGGGGCGTCATCTCCCCCCCTGCTGTTACTGGTCGCTTTACTCGATATCCAAGATGGAGACATCCGTTATATTGACCGGCAGGCTGGAACGGATTTTCGGGTGACCCAGCTCGACCTTCGGGCGCACGACGTGAGTCTTGACGAACCTGTTCGGCTCGAACTTGACGCCGCCGTCCTCTCAGACCAGCAGAATATCGCTGTGGACGTGCGAGCCGGACCGGTTGGTCCAGGGCTGGATAATGTCACTGCCATTCCCCTCGAAGGCACGGCGGCGATCAGTCAACTCGACGTGAACGCCCTGCAACAAGCCCTGCCCGACATTGCCCGGCACATCCCGCCAGAGCTGGGTATTTCCGGCCCATTCAATCTGAAAACTGATTTTTCCGGTCGCGTCGGTGCAGTCCATCTGTCCAATCTGGATATGCAAGCTTCAATCTTCGGTTCCAGTGCGCCCAATATCCAGGTCACGGGCAGCTTTGGTCCGGTCGGCGTAGAAATCTCAGATCCACTCGCCGAGAGTGCACTGAACGCCGACATGGCGTTGGGGCCAGTTGCGCTTGAGCGCCTTCAACAGTTTGGTCCTTTAACCGGACAACTGCCCCCAGACCTCAACGTTGAGGGGCCCGTCTCAGTGACCGTCCAGGCGAGTGGCACCCCCAACAATCTGACTCTCACCAGCCGTGTCGAGGCAAGCGACAGCGCTATTCGCTTTGGAGAACTCTTCAATAAGCCGTCCGGTAATGTCCTCACCCTCTCGACTCAGGCACGATTGACGCCGCAGGCCGCCGTCCTCCAAAAGACCACCCTCACCTTTCATACGCTTGAGCTCACTGTCAGTGGAAACATTGGTCTCGCCGCTGCTCCCACTCTCGACCTGACTCTTGATTCTCATCGGGCCGAGCTTGCAGACCTGCGTAGTCTCCTGCCCCTCCTCCAGGAATATGACGTGGCCGGCACCTTTGAAACACATCTGCGGATAGCCGGACCGCTCACAGCAGAACAACTCCCCCAGCTCACGGGGACACTGAGCCTCCAGGACGGAAGCGCCGCTCTGGACCAGTTGTCAAAGCCGGTAACTGATATCCAGGCATCAGTCACATTCACCGGTCAGGGGGCTGAGCTGACCAATACT
>CAXXIS010000001.1:0-26273 GCA_963664395.2 Binatia bacterium
GCGTGCTTTGAAGAAGGGTGTGGAGAGTCAGAATACGGCTAACTCATAGCCCGGTAGCCGGATTATCATATCGAACGCGTGCGCAGTGACGCGCGCCAAGCCGTCGCACTTACTCTGAGGAGGGTGCGGCGGCGAGGACCTCCGCCTTATGTTCCCGCAGGAACTGGGCGACATCGTTTGAGGCGCGGAGCAGAATCTCGATATAGGCGACGTCGGCACTCGCTACGCCGGCCAGCGTATGGTGATAGGCACCCAGGGCAGCTATGAGGTCTGTCTGCCGGTCTGGGATCACTTCAAATTTTTCCGTCAGACAAGCGTTAATGCCTTCAGCCAACGCATCGAAGGTCTCCTGCTCGACGCCTTCGGTCGTCCCTGAGACCAACTCCTGCCAGAGCAGCTCTATGGCATACCGCGCGGGGTGATCGCGCCGTAGGCCGGCGCTGAGCTGGTAGAGTTGATTGGCGAGGGGCTGCCAGCGCGCGGGACGTTTGTGGGACACTAGGGCATTTGCCTTCAGCAAACGTGCATGGAAGACATTGAGACTATACTGTTCAGTTAAGAGACGAATAATCGTATCAAACTCATGTGAAGTGACGTGTGCCATGGTGTTCCTTTCTGATGGTATCCGGGTTCGGTTTGGTGACTGGTATGCCAGTAATCGCGCGATCATGACAAAAACCTGTGCCGCTCGCAATGCACTCGTTTTCTTGCCCCCCGTCCAGACTTGGTCTAAAGAAGAGAGGGCTGTGGTTGGACACTACTGCAAGAGCGGTCACGGATGAGGGCTGTTCAAGACAAAAAAGAGGGGAACAGGATGACGACGGATCACGAAAAAATTCTTGAAATTATCCGCTTAAAAGATCAGGCTCCGCTTGTCCTGGCGCGCGGTAAAACCGCCCTGCTGGTGATTGATATGCAGCGCTATTTTGTCAGCCCCCATTATCCGCTGATGCAAACCTTTGAGAAATTGGTCCCAGGGGTGAGCGCCGCCTACTGCGAGCGGGTCAATGCGTCTGTCATTCCCAATATCAAGCGTTTGCTGGACTGCTTTCGGGCCCGGCGGATGCCGGTTATGTACACCGCCATTGGCACCTGCCTGAAGGACGGTCAGGATTTGAATTCCATGTGGAAGGCGCTCGATCAGCTCAGCCTGGACACGATTGGTGAACGCATGTTTCCCGCGGTTGACGAGCCGAGCTGGCAGATTGATGACAGCGTCGCGCCGCAGCCGGGTGAGCTGGTTGTGAATAAAACCTCGAGCGGGACCCTGAACTCGACCATGCTTGACCAAACGCTGCGCAATATGGGAATTGAATCGCTCCTGATCTGTGGGGTGACAACGGATGTGTGTGTCGAAACCACGGCCCGAGACGCGGCTGACCGGGGCTTTGACGTCACCATCGTCGAGGATGCCTGCACGGCCTTCAGTTCGGACCTGCACCGCGCGGCTCTCCAGGCCTTCAGCTACGCATTCGGCCGGGTGCGCAAGACGCACGAGTTAATGCATCTCGTGAACACCGCAGAGGAAGTATGAAAGCACTGGTCTTTGCCAAGACAGCATCCAAAGATGCGCCTCCGGCCCCGGACTTTTTGCCCGGCCTGTCCAATCTCCAGTTACGCGAGGTGCCAACTCCCGATCTGCCCAATGAACGCTGGGTGGTGGTCAAGAGTAAAATTTCCGGTATCTGCGGCAGCGACCTTGGCTTTCTGCAGTGGAAGCCTATGCCGGCGGCAGAGCCGTATTTCGAGCTGCCGATGATTCCCGGCCACGAACTGTTCGGTGAAGTAGCTGCGGTGGGCAAGCGCGTTCGCGGGCTCCATGTGGGCCAACGAGTGACTATCGATCCCACGCTCGGCTGTCGTGAGCGTGGCTTTCGGAAGCTGTGTCCGCAGTGCCGAAACGGCAACCCTGGGATTTGTGAACATATCGCTGAGGGGCTACTTCGTCCCGGGCTGTTAATTGGTATTTGTCCCGACACCGGCGGCGGCTGGGGTGAATACTTTGTTGCCCCTGCGCACCGTCTGACCCCCTTGCCGGATGCGATTGATGATGATGAGGCCTCGCTGATTGAACCGTTTGCCGTGTGTCTTCGTGCGGTTCTCAATAATCCGCCGCGACGCAAAGAACTGGTGGTTGTCATCGGCGCGGGGACTATTGGTCTCATGAATATCGCCGCGCTCAAGGCCATTGAGCCGTCCTGTCGGGTGGCATGTATCGCCAAGTACCCGTTTCAGGCCAGACTGGCGCGCACACTTGGTGCCGATCACATTATTGATGCCCAGAAGCATGATGTGATGGCCCAGGTGGGTGAACTGGCCCAAACCAAGGTCTATCCGCTCTCCGGCGGTGGTGCGGTTTTGGCCGGTGGGGTGCGGCTGGTGTACGATACAATCACCAACTCAGTGACGTTAAACCAGGCCCTCCGCATGGCGCAAGGCAAGGGGGCGGTTATTGTGCTCGGTTTGGCCGCCATGCCCGAAGGCGTTGACTGGACGCCGACCTGGATGAAAGAAATTTCCATCGTTGGCAGTCTGACCTATGGGGCTGAGACGTTTCGGGGCAAACGTCAGGATACGTTTGTTCGAGCGGTTGAACTACTGAAGCGCCGGCGGGCGGACCTGCGCGCGGTCCGTCCGCGCAAATATCCGCTTGAGCAGTTTCGACAGGCGCTGACCGAAGCCGCCAGCAAAAAGACTTCGGGGGCGGTCAAGGTGTCGTTTGTGCCCTGACCGCCCCCGAAAGGAAGAGAGATTCTACCGGCGTTTATTGCAGGGCTGCCATCAACGGGGCAATTGTGCCGCTATCGAAATAATCGCACCATGTGGTGATTTTGCCGTCGGTGAGGGTAAAGACGCCGAGGACAGGCAGCAGGACCCGAACGTCGCCCTTGACCCAGGTTTCCAGGCGCTCATTGGTGACGACATCGCCGGATGATGCCGTGTATGTGATCTCCATCTTTTGGAGTAAATTTGCGCCGACAAAAGGATCAAGGACCTCACGCACCCCGGCATGTCCGGTCACCGGATCCCAAGGCATGTTGTGGTACAACACGTCCGCTGACAGATAGGACACCACCTTGCCCATATCTCCACCGCCCAATGCATGACAGAATTCAGTCACGAGCTGTTCATTTTCAGCGCTCATACGTTCTCCTTTTTCTCCTCTGCTGGTGTCTCGCTAGCATAGGGGCGTATCGGCTGCAAGCGTGAGTACATGTTGCGATATGCTCTTTTGCGTATAAAAACTATGCGCCGCCTTGGTGTGTGTATTGCACTGGGCGGGCTGATTGTGCAAAACATGTCTGGCGGCTACCTCTTGGCAACCGGTGGAACCGGCCCCTTACTTGTCTTTTTTTATGCGTGAGCGCGACCTCCTGGCTTTAGAGTTCGACAAAGTCCTTCAGCTCCTGGCCGACTGCGCCTTGTCGTCCGCCGGTCAGGAAGCCTGCCTGGCCCTCCGGCCACAGATTGCCGAGCCGTTAGTCAGAGAAGACAGCGAGCGAACGTGGCAGTGCTTTCGTGTCGTGGAAGAACGCCTGAGCCTGCCGCTCGGAGCGTTCCCTGATATTCGTCCGACGTTTGAGTGGGCTGACCACGGAGGCGCTGCGCTTGAGGGACAAAAGCTCCTCGACATCCTGGCCGTTGTGACACGCTCCCGACTCCTTGCCACGTTTTTCCGCCGAGATGCAGCCGGGTTCGACCGTCTGAGGGGGTATGCCGGCCGTCTCCCAGCTTTGCCCGACCTGGAGGCTGCCTTGCAGCGCTGTCTGGACGAGAACGGGACACTCAAAGACGCGGCAAGTCCGACCCTCCGTTCACTGCGGCGTCAGGTCCACGCCCTGGCAGACGACATTGAACAACGCCTCCAACGCACCCTGCGTTCAAGCGAAGCCAAGGATACCGTGACTGACCATTTTGTCACGATTCGGAATAACCGTTTTGTCATTCCCGTCCGGCCAAATTTTCAGACTCGTTTACCGGGGATCGTACAGGATCGTTCCGGGTCGGGCGAAACGGTGTTCATCGAACCGCTGTTTGCGGTCGAACTCAATAACAGGCTGCTGCTCGCGCAGAAAGAAGTGACGGCTGAGGAACACCGGATTCTGAGCTGGCTGACTGCTCTTGTTCGGGAGCAGCTCGATCAGCTCAAGCAGGCGTTTGCAACCTTGACGGAAATCGATGTCCTCCACGCCAAGGTTGTTTTTGCCCACAAATACGGCGCAACACAGCCACACTTTGGCTCGGCCATCCAACTGCGTTGTGCGAAGCATCCGTTGCTGACGGCCTCGAACAAATCGGTTGTCCCCATCGATTTGATCCTGCCGAACGATAAACGGGGGCTTATTATTACCGGTCCGAACACGGGTGGAAAAACGGTAGCCCTGAAAACCCTGGGCCTCATATGCCTCATGGCGCAGACCGGCTTTTTGATCCCGACAGACGAAGCCAATGAGCTGCCTGTCTTTCGGAGTGTGTTTGCCGACATTGGTGATGCCCAGTCCCTGGAGCAGAGCTTATCCACCTTCTCGGCCCATATTACCAATGTCCGTGAGATCCTTGCTGCCCTGTCAGAGCCGGCGCTGATACTCCTTGACGAACCCGGCGGCGGAACAGACCCGGCCGAAGGGGGCGCCTTGGCAAATGGGCTGCTCACCTTTTTGAAAGAACGCCACGTGGCACTTGCGGTTGCCACTCATCTGAATCCGGTCAAACTCTTTACCATGGTGGACGGGAGCTATCAGATTGCGGCGGTCGCTTTTGACTTGGATACCCTCCAGCCGCAGTATCAACTCCAATACGACGTGATAGGCCAGAGCCTCGGGCTGCCCATGGCCCGTCGCCTCGGTTTACCGGAAGAAGTGTGTAGGGCGGCAGAAGCGACATTGTCTGGTGAGGCCCGTCAGTTTTCTGAAGCGCTGGCCCGGCTCGAAGCATCCTCTGCTACGCTGGAGCGCGAACGGACCCGGATACAGGCGGAACGTGAACAGCTGACCACCCTGCGTATGCGCCAACAGCAACTCCTTGCCGAAGCCGAGGAAAAACGCCGCCAGGTCTGGCAGGACGAGGTGCGCGAAGCCAAGCTGCTGGTCCGACAGGTACGCGCGGAAGGCCGCGAGGTAGTCGCGCAGCTCCGCAAAAACCTACAGACGCCGCGGGTCTCGCCCGGCACCGCCCGCCGAGACCTTGCACAGTTCTTGCACGAGCAGGAAAAGGGGATCAAAGCAAAAGAGCAGCTATTCCAGACCGAGACGGTCTCCGATACGCCCCCGCCCCAGATTGGAGATGAAGTCGAGATCCGCAATGGGAAAATTCAGGGAACCCTACTGACGATCAACGCCACCAAAGCCCGGATTCGTCGAGGTGGAATGACGTTTGAAGTTCCCACCGCCCAAATCGCTCCAGTTCACGGTGCGTCCAAGCGCAAACAGGCGCCGAGCGTTCGTGTTGCAGTAGAACGCTCGGCGTCAAGTCGGCCTGAAATCAATTTACTCGGCCTCCGGGTTCGGGAGGCGCTGCCTCGGCTGGAAGTCTTCTTGGATCGGGCCATCCTCAGTAATCAGCCGTCGGTTCGTATCGTGCATGGTATGGGAACCGGTGCGTTGAGGCGGGCGATACGAGAGTATCTATCCGATTCGCCCTACTGCGCATCCTTTGACGAAGCTCCTCGAAGTGAAGGGGGCGGGGGTGCCACTGTGGCGGAACTCTCCTCATGAAAGTCTCTACTCGCGACGCCTTAGCCGACCTGCTGCTTGAAGCCTTGGACGATGCTGCGACAGCCGCCACGTTGCGCCGGCTTGTCGCCTACGCACGAACGTGCGAGGCAGGGCCTCACCCGCTGGCGATGGATGCGGTGCTGCGGTCTGCGCTCACTCCGGAGTTTGATTCAGAGTGGCAAGCCATCAGAGCCAAACTCCTTCAATATGGGGCAGCCCTGGACGCTTGGTCCGGGGCGCCCGGAACCTTAGCTCTTGATGGTGTCCTGCAGAAAAGTGTTGTGCTCTTTAACCAGCAGCTCTTCTTTGAAGTGCATGAAGTCCTGGAACCGCAGTGGATGCAAGAGCAGGGCGAGGTCAAAATATTCCTGCAAGGGCTGATTCAGATTGCCGTCGCGTTCTATCATCTCGGACGTGGCAACCTGGCGGGAACCCGCTCTCTTCTGCAGGAGGGGCTGATAAAGATATCCCCACACTCACCCACATGTCTTGGTATTGAATTACAGGATTTTATTGCCGGGCTTGAAGTATGCCGGGAGGTGGTATCAGGTCTGAGTCCTGATACGTTCAAGCAGTTTTCCATGGACTTGATTCCCCGGATGCAGCTCATAGCGTAATCGTTCTCCACTGATGCACTGTCATGCAAGTTGATCGGCTCATTATCACGGCCCGAGTACAGGCCGTCCGGGGCACGCTTTCGAGTGCCGCACTTGTGAAGGGTATTGCGGACGGAACGTGTGGTGCCCCGGACAGTATTCTCCTGGCAACGGGCGAAGTCGGAGCCGGAGAGAGGTGTGTTCAAGCGGTCGAGGCGCTTCGGCAGCACGGCATTGTCGGCGTTATTGCGCCAGCCTTTTCCTGGCCGTTCTTTCGGCTCTGCCTCCATACCGGTCTGCCGCCTCTGACCCTCTGGGAAGCAGGTGAAATTCGGACTGGCGATCGGTTACGGATCGATGTGAATATCCGCATAGTGAAAGCCATGAGCGCCGGTACTCGGTATCCGATTCGGGACCTGTCTGAGCTCCATATCGAGATTCTGGCCTGTGGCGGGATGGAAGGCTATGTGCGGGCGCGGCTGGCGGAACAGCACCTGGCGGCCTCCTCGGCGGACAGGTAGGGACGCGGGAACCTCGCCCCGGCGACCGGCGGCCACTCCTCGCCCTGAATGAGCTTGAACGAGCCTGAACGAGCCGGTCGCATTCTCCCTTTTCCCTCTTCCTTGCGACTGGTAGCATACGCTCAGGGGCTACTGATATGCGACGCATTCGAGACCTGCGGAAATATGAGCTACCAGACTCTTTGCTTGAAATCTGGGAACACCAGCAGGGCGAATTTCTTTTACCCGTGCAGGAAATTGCGGTGCAGCGCTACGGGCTCTTTGACGGCCGCAGCCTCGTTGTCTCCTCTCCGACGTCATCCGGCAAAACGTTTGTGGGCGAAATGGCGGCGATGCGCGCCGCCTTTGCCGGCCAGCGCGTACTCTATTTGACGCCGCTGCGCGCGCTGGCGGAAGAAAAATATGAAACGTTTCGGGCGCGTTATGGAACGTATGGCGTGAAGGTAGTGGTGGCGACGCGTGATAGACGCGAGTTTGATCAAGACATTGAACGCGGCGACTTCCAGCTGGCTGTTCTGGTGTATGAAAAACTCGCCCAGCTTCTTGTCCGCCATCCGCATGTGCTGCGGACCGTCGCCCTCGTAGTGGTGGATGAGCTTCAGATGCTGGGCGATCCGGAACGGGGCTCCGGGCTTGAACTGACGTTGACAAAACTCCTCAGTTCAGCGCCGCGTCCGCAGCTTCTGGGACTCTCGGCTGTCCTCCGCGAGGCTGAGCAGGTCGCTGAATGGTTGGGTGCCGATCTCCTCTTACAGGATGAACGGCCGGTTGAACTCTACCGTGGCGTGGCGCTCGGTGACCGTTTTCGCTACCGCACCTATAACACGGGCGAAGAAGGCGAGGAGCAACTGGCTTGTATCGAGTCAGACGACCCGCACGAAATTTTATTTGCTCACGTCAAGCATCTTGCGCAGCGGGGAGAGCAAATCCTTATCTTTCTGAAAGGCAAACGTGATACTGTCCGGTGCGCCTTGGAACTGGCTGAAGAATCCGCGCTGCCGCCGTCACCCGCCGCGCTGGCGGCGCTCGAACCGCTCGAAGAAACGTCCCTCAAGACACAGTTGCGGAATGCCCTTGGTGGTGGTGTGGCGTTTCACCATGCCGACCTGACCTCAGCCGAGCGTGGGATTGTTGAGTCAGCCTACCGCCAGGGCGAAGTGCGGGTCATCGCGTGTACCACAACACTGGCCTTTGGGGTGAATCTGCCGGCCTCCACGGTATTCATCGAAGCAGTCAAATGGGACATGGATAAGCGGACGGGCACGGCGATCGAAGTCCCGCTCTCCTGGGCCGAATATGAAAATATCTCCGGTCGGGCCGGACGGCTCGGATTTCACGAAGGATTTGGCCGGTCCATCCTGATTGCCACCAATCAGTTCCAAGCTGACTTATTGTGGCGAGGCTATGTCATGGGCGAGCAAGAGCAGTTTACGCCGGCACCGGGCCAGACCGGACTCGCGGATCGTATCCTCAATCTGATCGTTTCCAAAATCTGCCTTTCCACCGATGAACTCCACGCTTTTTTGGGCCTGACCTATCTCGGATTTCAGCGGCGCGGCAATACCGTTCATGTCCCGAACCTTGCCCCGAACCTTGCCCCGAACCTTGCCCCGAACCTTGCCTCGGACGAAGCAGAGCAGGCGCTGAACGTTCTCATGAAGGCTCAGCTTATCAATCGCAGTGAGGACGGGCGGCTGGAAGCGTCAACGCTGGGAGAGGTTGCCGCCCGCAAAGGCATACGCGCCGCAACCGCGGTGAAACTGGCGCGCTTCTTTGAGTCCGCCCAGGGACGCGACGTGCCCGAGCTTGAACTCTTTTATGCTCTGAGCCTGACCGAAGACGGCCAAAAAATGCAGATTCCTTTGTCGTCTGCCGAACACCGAGGCCGGGGATACGAAAGCAAAGTGGGCGAGTGGATACGCGAACGAGGCTATGAGCCGGGCGACGATCTCCGGAAACTCCTCAACGCCCGCATGCTGCCGACAACCCAAGAGGCTCGGTCGGCAAAGCTTTCGCTGCTGCTGCTGGGCTGGATTAATGGGGATGGGTTGTCGTCTTTGGAAAACCGCTGCCAATGCTACGCCGGAACTATCCTCACCCTGGCGGATGAAGTCAGCTGGCTTGTGGATGCCGCGGCAGAGATTGCCGAGGTCATGGGTTGGGCTCCGGCCAAACAATTGTCTGAACTCGCAGAACGGGCGCGATTTGGTGTTGATCCGTCGAGCTTGGAGTTGGCGCGGGCGCACCTGCCCGGTCTCAACCGTGAAGAAGTACAGGCGCTGGTGTCTGCTGGTTTCGATTCGCCGCGGGCTGTGCGCGAAGCGCCCCCGGAAGTCCTGGAGCCATACTTGTCGCCGAAGCAAATTGAGTCGCTCCGCACGTGCTGAGCGGCTCTTCCGCAATCCTGGACAGAGCTGCATTCTATGACTATCCCTTCGACTATCCCTTCGACTATCCCTTCTGTCGTTTTGGAACTGGCCCTTCAGACCCTGGAAGCCGAATCAGTTGCTCCTGATAGCCTGGTGTCCTTTCGTGCGACGCTGAATACAACCGAGCCGGTCGCTGAGGCGAATCGCTTACACTGGTATGCGAATGAGCAGGTCTGCATAGAACGTTCTACTTACGGAACGCTCACCTTCTTTTTGCCTGCCGGAGGCGCGAGTGCATCTCCACGTCGTCTGGGGACCTTTGATCGCCATGGACGTTTACTCTCACTTTTTTTCTATTCCGCTGACGGTCTGGTGCAGAAGTTTAAGGTGCGCAATGTAGACGGCCACTTTCTCGGTGTCGTACGAGGCGCCGCCTCTCATCTGGGCTGGGGCAGGTCTGACGTTATTGGGGCGTTGGCAGGTGAGGGCGGCTTTGAGATGGACCGGACGCTCACCTTCTTCCGCTCAGTCTCGTATGAAGACTTGGATACCTTGCCGCCGTTAGATGATCCGATGTGCCTCCCGCCCGGTGGCGGGGCAACCATCTTAAACGTGCTTGCGCGGTTGGGGCAGGACCAGGAAAAACACACGCTCCGCTATTGCGGGCCGTATCCCAGCGATCAGCTCTTTTTTACCCTTCGAGAGTCGTTCACCTGTGGTGGCGAGGTCGGGGCCAATCGTGAACGTTTCACCCAAGAGGCAGAGGCGGCAGCCCTCCACATGACTATGGTTGAGGCCGCAGTAGACTGGCAGCCCGCGCCGCACGAACGGTTTTATCCAGCCGCGCACACGTGTGCGCAACTGCGGAACGGAGTCGAAAAAGTCTACGATCACGGCCATACCTATTACCGGCCCGACCTTGTGGCCGAAGCCCATCGGCTCCGCGTGCTCCAGACTGAGGAGGGTCAACACCGCTATATCGCCAGCTTGACCATATTGGGACAAGCGCTTGAGGATCACCTTATCCTGGATGAACAAGGAGAGATTCTCGAACGCCTCCCGAACCCCTCGCGGCGTTCTCTGCGTGGCGACCCAGTCCTCTCCCCGGACTGGAAGGCAGCGCTTGTTCGTCTGATTGCAGCAGAAAGCACATCGCTGCTGCACATCGCGCTGTGGCCGGTGATGGATGAGCTGACCATCATGTGGGGCACGGTGAATAAAGAACTGTGGGCGCTGAGTGGCAATGAACTCGTTTTGCACGCGGGCATGATCGCTGTCCATCGGGAGACGCAGAGCCGGGCAAACAGCGCGGGCGAAAAACTCTTGCTCGCCGCCCGGTTTCTGTCCGAATTAGCTCGGCTGATTGGTCCCTTGATTCGCAGCCGCGCCCAAGCCCAATTAGCCAGCCTCTCGCCGGCTGACCAGAATGTGGCGCTGCTGTTCGCTGCCCCGGACACGCCAGGGCTGTCGGATAACGAACTGCGGGCGTTTCTGATGGGTCTCGCGCAGGGAGAAGAACTGCCGCTGGTGGTAGAATAAAGGGCAGCATTTACGCCAAATGCGAGAGAAGGAGCGGCAAGAATGAGCACCCTGGAATGGTTTCAGTTAGCCATTGGCAGCGGCTTATTTATCTCACTCGCTGTCCTGACCTGGGGGGTCACTCGGCACTCGCGGCTGGATAGCGGCCTATAGTCTTTGCCGCTCTGACCGTCTGGCAGTGGGCGGTCACAATTCTATTGATATCCCGCGCGTAGCCGCCGCCTAAGGTCACAACAAGCGGTATGCCTGCCCGCCGGGCGTATGCGCACACGAACCGATCACGTTCCCCAACCCCGGCCATCGACAGCGTCAGTTTTCCGAACCGGTCGCCCCGGAGCACATCCACTCCAGCCTGGTACAGGATCAGGTCTGGTCTGGCTTGTTGGAGTAGTACAGGCAGGCTTTCTTCCAACAAACCTAAATACTGCTCGTCCGTCGTTCCATCCGGCAGCGCGATATCCCACGAACTCTGTTCTTTGCGGGCTGGGTAGTTATTTTCTCCGTGCATGGAAAAGGTGAAGGTATCAGGGTCGGTCTGACACAACGCAGCTGTGCCATTCCCTTGATGCACATCGAGATCAATAATCAGGGCACGGCTGATACATCCATCCGCGCGTAGCCGCCGCAGGACAATGACCAGGTCGTTAAAAACACAGTAGCCCTCGCCGTGGTCGGCAAACGCGTGATGGGTGCCTCCGGCGAGATTAGCCGCAATCCCATCTCTGAGTGCTGCCCGGGCTGCTCCAAGCGTTCCGCCAATTACGGCAAACGCGCGGTGGACGAGTTCCTGGGACCACGGCAAGCCGAGGCGGAGCATGGCCTTGCGCTCCAACGTCCCGTTGATAAAGGCGTGGACATACGCCGGCGTATGCACGCGAAGAATATCTCCGGGGGCTATCGGCTGCGGCTCAACGATTACATCCGGAGTGAGGATGCCCTCGGCCAGTAGCCGTTCCGGGACCAGGCGATATTTATCCATGGGATAGGAGTGATTGCCCATGGGCGCAGTGTAGCGAGCGGAAGTAAAGGCGTGCATAACGAGTCACAAGTCGACTTTCCGCGGCTTATCGTCTCTTCATTGCATCAATCAGCGCTTGGACATGTGTCACCTGTACGACACGCCACAGACCTTCGGGGGTATAACGGAGTCCGATTTCAATCTCTTCGCCGTTTCTGAGTGGGACTGGAAAGTAACGCACCTGCTCACGCGTTTCTCCGCCGACCAGCGCTCCAACGACTGCAATCGTCGGGATCTGCGGCAGTTCCTGATCCGGGTTTTGAAACGCTTGTCGTACGGCAAACGTTACTCCTGCCTGGGCGATATCCTGGACATTCCGAGCCAGACTCCTGAGCCCCTTTTGCAGGAGATTGGCCAGTGAGCCCTGCGACGGTGAATCCTGCTGTTGCGGGACATCCGGTGAGCCGTGCCCCAACTCCTCAAGGGCATGGCCGACAACACTGCCAATATCGACATACTGCGTAAAGGTCTCATAGTTGCGCGTCTTGAGAGACTGTTGGATTTGATAGACGGAATAGGAGGCTGTCTGCATCCAGGCGTAGACTCCACCCAGCCCGAGAAGAACAGAAATCACGATCACTCGCAGGCTTTTCATGTACGCCATCATACGTGAGGAATATCCGGTACGGAATGTGGGGCGCGGATGAAGTCTGACGAGGGCAGGATGTGTGATCGCTTGACAGGCGTGAGGACGAGGGCCACAATCCGCACGCTGCATGATGGAGCGAAGTTAAGATGGAGCGAAGTAAAATGCAAACCATAGGCATTCTCTACCCCGGTGATATGGGCCATAATGTTGGGCGTGTGCTGAAAGAAGACGGCTTTTCAGTCGTGACGACGCTGCTCGGTCGGAGCGAGCGGACGCGACAGCTCAGCACCCACGCCGCGCTAACCGAGCTCGATTCCATGGCGGCAGTCGTTGAGCAGGCGGATATCGTCCTCTCAATTATTCCCCCAACGGCAGCACGAACCGTCTCGCACGATTTTGCAAATGCCGTCCGGCAGGTGAACCGGACGCCGTTATTTATCGACGCGAATGCCGTGTCGCCGCTGACCGTTTGCCAGGTCGGTGAGACTATTCGCGCAGCGGGATGTGACTTTCTGGATGCCTGCATTATCGGTCCGGCCCGGGATGTGCGGGGCCGCTGCACGTTTTATGTCAGCGGTCCGCGGGCCGAATTGTTTGAGTCGGCTCTTGGACACTCGCTCCGCACCCACCTTTTGGGCGACACGATAGGCCAAGCCTCTGCCTTTAAGATGTTGTTCTCCGGCCTCAACAAAGGATTGGTTGCCGTGTTGAGTGAACTGACGGTGGCGGCACAGGAATATGGTTTCCTGGATGAGCTGCTCGCCTGTTACATCGAGCTTTTTCCGGGGGTCATGCAGTCGCTGGAATGGCTCGTGCCGACCTATCCCTTTCATGCCGCCAGACGGGCTGAAGAAATGCGTGAACTGGCCGAGACGCTCGAACACGTGCAATCTTCCTCAGTCATGGCGCGAGGGACTCAGCAGACTTTGACTGAGATTGGCCAGCTCAACCTGGCTGAGCGGTTCCCGGAGCATGGAGAGCAGGACTGGACCATGCGTCAAGTCCTTGACGCTCTCGGCCAATGTGGCGCGCTGAAACGGAGTTCCTGATACTGTCCGTATTCCACTATAACTGTCCGGGCGCATGGAGTTCGGGCTTGTGTCTGTGGCTCGTTTCTGCTTGACACGCAGAGGGCATCAGGCTAGAAGACGCTTAAATGTTCCAATAATGAACGCTTGAGTAAAGCTAAAAAATAAGGAGCCTCCCATGTCACACACGCATACCGTGCAGGCAACCTCTGATGCAATTTTCACGCAACTGCTTGATGTCCAAGACCAGGACATGCGCAATCTGTACGAGAAGGCCAAACGCGACCAATGGAATGCCTCGACTGACATTGACTGGGACAACGGGGGCGACCCGGATTGTGGTATTTTACCCGACGGCTTGATTGATATTTACGGTACAAAATACTGGGACAAGCTGGACGACAAGCATCGACTCGAACTCAATCGGCACTTCTCCGCCTGGCGGATCAGCCAGCTCATGTACGGTGAGCAATTTGCCTTAATGGTCTGTGGTCAGATTGCCAATGTGGTTCCGGGTATCGACTCGAAGTTTTTTATGGCCACTCAGGTCGCTGATGAGGCCCGCCACTCAGAGGTGCTGGCCCGCTATCTGTACGACAAAGTCGGTGTGACGTATCCGCTGACTGCGAACTTAAAGAATCTGTTCGACCATATCCTGGCCATGCCGCAGTGGTATCTCAAGACCGTGGGCACCCAACTCGTGGCGGAAACATTGGCCGTGTCACTGTTTCGGATGCTGGCAGACCACAGCCCGGACCCGTTAATCAGCCAGATCTGTCGCCGCATCCTCTCTGACGAATCCCGTCACATGGGTTTCGGGATGCTCAGTCTGCCCGACCAAATACAGGAGTTGTCGGAGAAAGAGCTCGAAGAAGTCGAAGACTTTGCCTGCGAAGCAACCGCCGGACTCCTGCAGGGACAATTCCCCAGAGAAGCGTATGAAGCAGTTGGCTTTACCAAGGCCGAGGTCGAAGACATCCGAACCATGCGCCACAAAGTTGCCAAAAAGAACGAATATGTTGCGTTTCGGACCTTCTTTAAGAAAGATTTTCATGCCGCCTTGTGGAGCAATATGGGGAAAGTCGGCCTGCTGAGTGAGCGGGCGATTGAGAAGCTCGGAACGATGGGCATTGCCGCTCCACAGGAACAGCAGCGAGAGCAAGCCGCAGCGTAAGGGCGGACATGTAGGGGCGAGTTTCAAACCCGCCCCTACCAATCGCACAGGCAAAAGGAGGGGCTATCATGGGTGAATTTGTTGAGGTTGCACAGGCCAGAACACTGTCCGGGTTGCGACTCGTGCTGTCGCTCGGTGTGCCGGGTCCGTGGAGTGAGGCCGCCAAGGGCATTCTGTACGTCAAAAAAATTCCCTATGTGCGCGTCCGTCAGGAAATCGGCGGCGCCAACACGGAGCTGACCGAATGGACCGCGCAAGCGACCGCACCGGTTACGGTCTGGAACGATGAACCGCCGCGCTCAACCTGGATAGAGCAGCTCCTTTTGGCCGAGCGCCTGCAACCGACGCCGGCCTTGATACCGGACAATATCGAGGACCGGATGCTGATGTTCGGCTATTGCAACGAGCTGTGCGGCGAGCATGGCTATGGCTGGTCAAAACGCCTGATGCTGCTCAATCCGATCCTGACCAACGCCGACGCGGAAGAATCGGCGCGGGCCTTCGCCTCTCATCTGGGCAATAAATACGGGTATGAGCGAGCGGAAGCAGAGGCGGCGCCGGCTCGGGTAGCCGAGATTCTGAAAACCCTCAGCACCCGCTTGGAGCAACAGCACAAAAATGGCAGTAAGTTTTTTATTGGAGACCAGTTATCCGCCCTGGACATTTACTGGTCAACATTTGCCGCCCTCATCCAACCGCTGCCGCACGAACTGTGCCCGATGCCGGGGGCATTTCGCACCATGTACACCAACACCGACCCGGTCGTGCAAGCCGCGGTGAAGCCGCTACTGCTCGAACACCGCGACTTCGTCTATCACGAATACCTTGAGCTGCCGATTGATCTGTAGGCCGACCATTTTAGCCGAGACGAGGCAGCACTGAAGTCTTTACTGTAGCCCGGTAATCACAAAGTTCTGCATGGACTCCTGCCACTCCAGCTTCACCGTCTCACCCGGCGCCGGGAAGTCTTCCACTTCACACATTCCCTCCGCGCCCCGTACAAACTCTGTCCCCAGGGTTGTCACCGTAAACGTAGCGCGGTCGAACTCTACTCCATCGGCCAAGGCGCGCACTGTATGCTGCGTACCGCCGCGCGTACCGCCGCCCAGCAGATTCCAGTTGAACAGCAGGCCAAAGCCGTTATTGCTGTCGCCGCAAACGCCGGTCGTGTCGATACGGTTGGTCCCATAGCCGGCCATAAAAGTCAAAGTCGGGTCTCCATCGATCTCGATCTCGACCTGCGAGGCGTCACACACCCAGCCGGAGAACAGCCCGATCCCGCTCTGGAATGAGCCAGAGAATGGATTCTCCAATAGGCCAGACAGGCCATCGGCCTGCGCGACAGCTGCGTTTGCCGTTCTTACCGGTGTGGCTCTGGGTGGGAGCGGGTAGTCAGCAATTACAAAGTTCTGCATGGATTCCTGCCAGTGCAGCGTCACCGTCTCATCCTGCATTGGAAAGTTGGACACCGTACACTCCCCTTCCGCGCCCCGCACAAACTCTTTCCCGAGGGTTGTCACGGTAAACGTGGCTTGGTCGAACTCCACCCCGTCGGCCAGGGCGCGTACCGTATGCGTGCCGTCGCCCAGCAGATTCCAGTTGAACAGCAAACCGAAGCCGTTATCGCTATCGCCGCAGACGCCGGTCGTGTCGCGCCGCTCGGTCCTATAGGCAGCCGGAAGTCGGATCGTCCCGTTAATGTCAATCTCTACCCTGGACACTTCGAGACGGCCCGGAATATACGGCTGCAAAACGTTCACGACGTACATGTCCCGGCCCAGCTCATCCATGGTCTGGGTGAGCTGAACAGGCACCCGGGGGGAACCGTCCTGATTTCTCACGAACGCACCTGGCACGACATCGATGGTGATCCTTGGCGGGATGACCGTTCCTGCCGGGCTGCGCGGTGGTGGCGGCAGGATGCTTTTTGACGAACCGGTAATGGGCCAGCTCAGTCGCACGTCGCCGATGTCGATAGTGAATATCCCGCTCGCACCCAGCAGCATCTCGTAAAACTCTGTGCGATCGTACCTGGCGTCGTCCACGTAAGAAATCGTGAAACGCTGGACCTGGTCAACGACTTCCTGGACGGTCGTCTGGCCCGTGATGTGCGTGCCGTTCGTTGAGCCGGTCCGCGCCCACCAGTTCCCCGCGTCGTCTACCGATGACTCTTTGTGTTCAAGCGCATCGTAAAAATATCGCTCGGCAACCTCGGGGGTGGCAGGGGGTGGGGGTTCTCCCCTTGGTCCGGTGAGGCATACCCAACCGGAGAACAGCCCGACACCGCTCTGCAATGAGCCGGGGGAAGGATTCTCCAACCTGCCAGTTAAGCCCGGTCGTGATGGACGGCGGCGGTAGATGACGCCCATCTCGGCATTCTCCAGCCAAATTGATGATCCACCTTCTTTGCTTAGACGGTCGGCCTTCAGCGGTTGTCTGACCAGGGAAAACCCGGTTGAAACACTCGGGTCGCGTTGTGAGTACACCAGCGCCGTATCGTCGCCCGTATATCCAGGCACGCCAAAGCCGCCCTCCACGGTCGCAATCTTCTTCTTCTCCCGGACGATTCCGTCACTCAGCTTGGCAGTATAGACCGTCGATTGATTCCGAGTCTCGTCAAACTCGTCAAAGGTCAGAAAGTTATCGCTGGTCTGACCCAAGGCTGGAAAGGCAATATGAAAGCCGCGTCTGGGTGGAATCAGAGGGAAGCCCCTGCCCGTTTGTAGATGCAAGGCGTACAGGCTCCACTGGCCGCGCTGGATCAGATTATCCTCATCGCCGCTGACGGTCGCCGCACTCAGGGCGTCGTAGATGAGCCACTGTCCGTCGGCTGTGAAATTGACAGTACTCGCGTAGGGGAGGGTGTCGGGTGCGGGACCAGTATATGCAAAAGAGGTGAGCAGGAAGGTTCGCTGCTTCCCGGTTTCCATATTAGTAATGGTGATCGTATTATCCGGGTTGCCCAGCTCATTCAGCAGGATCAAGCCAAACAACCGACCGTCGGGGGACATGGCAGCCGCAGCAACAGGGTCGGGAGACTCAAGACACTGTTGTTCATCGCCATCGGTTGCATCGGTTGCATCGGTTGCAATGACGCAGAGGTCGTTTTCTGCATTGACAAAGACTGCCAAACCGCCATCACGGGAGACAGAGGGACGTGCGCGGACCACGATATCCTCAGCCAGTTGGACCCCTTGTTCCCCGTCGCCCTGGGCGGCTTCCCGCCGGCCCAGCCGGAACTGGCCCAGGACATCCCGATACACAAAGAGGGTGGCATCCGGCCCGCGAACGGGGGGGATATCCGGCGGGTCTGGAGTGGAACCAGGGCCGAAAATCTCGACGGCATCAAACGCCTCAGAGGTCTTCCGTACCTCGATTGATCCCAGCCCAAAGAGGACTTCCGCGGCCTGAATACAAGCCAGACGGGCGTCAATAAACTGCGAGTTCTGGACCAGACGATAGATCAGCGCATTGTAGAAAATCTCCTCGGCAGCTTCCAGGCCAATGGCTCCATTGAGACCCTCCGCAAGCAGATAAAAGGCATGGCCGATAATAGTGCTATTGATGTGGACACCGCCGTTGTCTTCCTGAATATGAAAAAAATCGCTCATTTTCTTCGGATACGGGCGACCGAAATGAGTGAGGAAAGCCTCGGGGTTCTTCAGATTGCGGACCGGGCGGCCAAGGTCCGGGCTGCCAGGGGATGGGCGGGCCAGGTCTCGGCCGGTAATCCAGTCTGGAGGGCCTTCGCCTTCTTCTTCTTCTTTTTTCTTGGCTTCGATCATCTCTCCAAAGATGTCGGCAAACGCCTCGTTCAGCGCGCCCGGCTGGTCTTGATAGAGCAGATTCGCCGAATGCTCGATAACCCCGTGGGTCAGCTCGTGGCCCACGATGTCCAGCGCTCCGGCAAACGGACGACCATCGCCAAATACGATGAGGTTCGAGCCGGGGATCCAGAACGCATTCTTATAGTTCTCACCATAACGGACAACCGCATGAATCGACGCGCCATCCTTCACCCCATCATCGTCAACATCATCACTGTCAAATGACTTCCGGCCGTGCCGCTCCAAATAATAATCATAGGTCTCAGAGAGATTATACGCGGCGCTGACCGCATCGGGCAGCCAAGACGAAAGGTCCCCTTGTGACTCTGGATCTCTATAAACGACAGGAGCGTCGCTGAGGATTTCCTGGTTCTGCGCATCGCGGACCCAGATAGCACCGCGCTGAATCCAATCGTGCAGACCATGAGGTTCACTGAACCTATCTTTATCCTTGGTATCAATCATCCAGAGAAGATTGTCTTGATCCCATACGTTGAGTCGCTGGGGAACGCCGAACAGGTCCATGCCCTCATCCTCAACACTCTGCCCATACTTATCCTCAACACTCCTATTCCCATAATTCTGGTGCATGACCTGGTTATAGGCCGTCAACTCGTCTCCATTGACAGCATCAATGACCACCACCCACTGGGCGGTCAAACCGATGGTCAACTTCAGCTTCCAGGCCAGCCGGGGCGGGGTGTCGCCCGGTGCATAGATGATGAGTTCGGAGGCAGTAACCTCGGCTTCCGCACCGTCAGTCAGCCCCGTGCGGGCGTACTCGACCGCGGTCGCTTCGTCGAGCACCGGAACAGTGCTGAGGTCCTTTGGCGTGGGCACGAACGCCCCATTCATCACATCGACGTGTCCCGCCGGATTGAGGTGCACAAGTATATCGGCCGGCCAGACGGGCACGCCCTGATACTGTTGGCGAAAGCGCAGATGCGTCCGGCCAAGCTCGTCGGTGTGCCGATGGACCAGGACAAGTTCGGCGTTCGGGTCCTCAAGGCGCAGCAGGTCACAATTCGTGCGCAGAAACGTCCGAGCGGTCGTGAGCGGTGGGTCGCTGCCCGCTTGGGCGCTCTGCAAAACCGCGCCTTTAATCTGGCGGGGCGTGCCGGCTAGCGGACGGAGGACGACCGACACCTCCCCCGGACAACGGGTCTCAAGCGCGGACAGGGCGTGGCTCTGCTCGGGAGTAAGCGGAGGAGACGGGGTGTATGGCGCAGCCGTTTGGAGGCTGGCCAGATGCTGGCTGAGGCGCTCGGCCAACACTGTTGCGCGCGGGTCAGGGGCTACCTCTGAGGGGGCGCTGGCCGGGGCCAGCGCGTTGGGCTGATGCTGATAGAGGGGATAAAATGTGAAGGTCGGCGTATTGCCGCCGGCCAGGGTCCGGCTCAGCAAAAGCAGGGTCAGGAGAGCAATTGCACAGCCGAATGCTTTTCTCAGTTGTCCCTGATGGTATTGCCGACGAGTAGCCATAGCCTTGAGTTGGTGTCTTCCTGGTAGTGTCTCAGTCTGAAAAATTCTGCCTCTGTTAACACGAGGGCTTCACTATCTTCTCCTTGTGATACTTTCTGTTTGTATCTAAGGGGCAGGTATCCAACAATGCCTTCCCTGTCAATGTTCCCTCCGTTCGTCCTCACCGCCAGGGCTTACGCTCATCAGTATTGAAGCCTTCACTGTAGCTCGGTAATGACAAAATTCTGCGAAGCCTGTTGCCATTCAACAATGACGTCCATTCCTTGCTCTGGAAAGTTCGGTAGCCTATAGGTTCCGCTGACTCCAGTCAGAAACTCCGTTCCTAGCGTCGTTACAGTAAACCTTGCCCGGCCAAACTCCTGGCCATCGGCTAAGGCGCGTACCGTATGCGTGCCGTCACCCAGCAGATTCCAGTTAAACAGCAGGCCAAAGCCATTATTCGTATCGCCACAGACCCCCGCCGTGTCGCTACGAATGGTCCCATATCCGGCCTTCAAGGTCAGGTGAGCATTGATTTCGATCTCGACCTTCTGGGCGTTACACACCCAGCCGGAGAACAGGCCGATCCCGCTCTGAAACGAGCCGGGGGAGGGATTCTCTAAGGTGCCACGCAGACCGCCGGTCGCGGCTTGCGTGAGGGTGGCGTTTGCCGGGCTCACGACGCTGCTCAGCGCGGCGCTTTGGGACTCGGTAATCACGAAGTTCTGCGAAGCCTGTTGCCAGTCAATATGAACAGTCTGACCAACGTGTGGAAAATCGAGTAAAGTGTAGGCTCCGCTGGCTCCGGTTAGGAACTCTGTTCCCAGCGTTGTCACGGTAAACCTGGCTCTGCCGAACTCGACCCCATCGGCCAGGGCACGCACCGTATGCGTGCCATCTCCCAGCAGATTCCAATTGAAGAGGAGTGCAAAGCCGTTATTGTCATCTCCACAAACGCCGGTCGTGTCGCTACGAATGGTCCCATACGCAGCCTGGAGGCGGGTTGTGCCGTTTATTTCTATCTCGACCTGCAAGGCGTCACACACCCAGCCAGAGAACAGTCCGATTCCACTCTGGAATGAGCCCGCGCCTGGATTCTCTAAAAAACCAGTGGGGTTCGAGCGAGAACTCGGACGGCGGTAGATCACGCCATAATCGGCATTCCTCAGCCACCATGATGCCTGGCCCCGAGGTGTAATGCGGTCGGCAGCCAATGGCTGACGGACCAGGGAAAGCCCGGTTGAAACGCTCGTGTCACGTTGGGAAAACACAAGCGCCGAATCGTCGCCGGTATAACCCGGTATGCCCCAGGCACCCGTCACCGTCGCAATACGCGCCGTATCTCCGGTATTCAGATTTGCAGTGTAGACAGTGGATTGATTCTGAGCTTCGTCAACGACATCAAAGGTCAGAAAATTATCGCTGTTTTGGCTCAGGGCGGGAAAGCCAATATTAAGACCACGGATGGGTGGAATCAGAGCCAAGTTCGTTCCTGTTTTAAGATTCAAGGCGTACAGGCTCCATTGTCTCAGCCGAGAGCCATCGCTGAAGGCCACAGCATTGAGGGCATCGTAGACCAGCCACTGCCCGTCGAGTGTGAAGTCCATGGCGTCGGCCTGAAGAATGGTATTTGTTCCAGGACCGTCATACGCCGGCGCCCTCAGGGTGAAAGTCTTCGGCTCATCCGCCCCCAAATCAATGACGCTGATCCGGTTATCCGAGTTGCCCTGAGCATCCAGAAGAACAAATCCAAATAACTGGCTATCGGGCGACATGGCAACAGAATGGACCAGGCCGGGGTACCCGAGGCAGCCTTCCCCGCTACTATCGGTGCTGACGAGGCAGACATCATTTTGGGCATTGACAAAGACGGCCAATTCGCCATTGCGGGAGACGGAGGGACGGGCGGCAGCCACGATAGCATTGGCAAGTTGAGAGCCGTGCGCTGGGTCGCCGTGAGCGTCTTCCCGCCGCCCCAGCCGGAAATTGCCGAATTCGTCCCGATACACGAAGAGGGTGGAATCCGGCCCTCGAACGCTGGGGATAGCCGGTGGGTCCGGGGTGGGCGGAGCAGAGTCGGAAATTTCGACCGCATCAAACGCCTCGACCGTTTTCCGGACTTGGACTGACTCCGGACCGAAGAGTTCTTCCGCGGCTTGGATGCAGGCCAGACGGGCGTCAACGAACTGCGAGTTTTGGACCAGATGGACGGTCAGCGCGCGGTAGAAAATCCGCTCGGCAGCACGCAGGCCAACGGCTCCGTCGAGGCCGGCTGCGAGCAGATAAAAAGCGCGGTTGGGAATGCTGCTATTGGTATGAACGCCGCCATTGTCCTCATGCGTATAAAAAAATTCACTCATTTTGGTCGGATACGGTCTGTGGCCGTCGAAGGTGAGGGCGGCGGGGTTGGCCATATTACGCATGAACCGCCGGTCGCCAAGAGCTTGGCCAATAAGCCAGTCCGGCCTGCCTGTAGTCCGGGCTTCGATCATCTCACCAAAGATGTCTGCAAACGCCTCGTTCAGCGCGCCCGGCTGGTTTTGATAGACTAGATTCGCCGAGTGATAGATGACACCGTGGGTCAATTCGTGGCCGACCACATCGAGTGCCCCGGCAAATGGGAGAGCATCGCCAAACACCATCAGATTAAGATCTGGAATATAGGACGCATTGACATGGTTTCGGCCAAGACGCACCATCGCGTGAATCGACGCGCCCCGACCATCAAGTGAATCCAGATTATGCCGCTCCTGATAATAGTCGTAGACCTCGGAGAAGTGATACGACGCGCTGACCGCATCGGGCAGCCAGCCGGAGGTTGGACTTCTCGAATTGACGACTTGAAGAGGGGGCAATGGAAATTCCTCTGGTCTGGATGTTGGTGGCAGGTTCTGAGCATCGTAAATCCAGATAATGCCACGCTCTCTTGGGTCTGCGTTGGGATCGAACATCGGCTTACTGGTATTGACCATCCAGAAAAGACCGTCTTGCTGCCAGACATTGAGCCGCCGGGTTCTGCCGAACAGGTCCACGCCCGAGCCCGCAACCCGCTGGTGCATGACTTGGCTATAGGCGGTCAGTTCGGCGCCGTTGACGGCATCAATGACCACCAGCCACCGGGAGGTCACATCGATGGCCAACTCCAACTTCCAGGCCAGCCGGGGCGGGGTGTCGCCTGGGGCATAGATGATGAGTTCGGACGCGGTCACCTCGGCTTTCGCCCCGTCAGTCAGCCCGGTTCGGGCGTACTCGGCTGCGGCCGCTTCGTCGAGAACAGGAGCAGTCCCGAGCTTTTTGGGCGTGGGCACGAACGCCCCATTCATCACATCGACATGGCCCTCCGGGCTGAGGTGCACGATCACATCGGCCGGCCAGACGGGCACGCCTCGATACTCCTGCTGAAAGCGCAGATGCGTCCGGCCAAGCTCGTCGGTGTGCCGATGGACCAGGACAAGTTCGGCGTGCGGGTCGTCCAGAC
Organism: Binatia bacterium; assembly: GCA_963664395.2. Lineage (GTDB taxonomy): Bacteria > Desulfobacterota > Binatia > Bin18 > Bin18 > Bin18. Next base: position 23,315 of record CAXXIS010000001.1, read on the forward strand.
GCAGCAGGTCGCAATTCGTGCGTAGAAACGTCCGGGCGGTCGTGAGCTGCGGATCGCTCCCTGTGGAAAAACCGTACTGGGCGCGCTGTAAAACCTCGCCCTTGATCTGGCGCGGCGTTCCGGCCAGAGGGCGCACGACCACCGAAACCTCACCGGGACAACGGGTCTCAAGCTCGGACAGAGCTTGGCTCTGCTCGGGAGTAAGCTGGGGGGTGAATGGTGCCGCCGCTTGGAGGTCGGCCAGACGTTGGCGGAGACGCTCAGCCAACTCTGCCGCCCGCGGGTCCGGGTCAACTTCTAATGGCTCGCTCGCCGGAGCCAGCGTGTTGGGCTGAAACAGCGGATAGAGACGCAACGCCGGGGTATCGCCGCCGGCCAGATTCCGACTCAGCAGGAGAATCGCCAGCAGAACGATGCCACAGCCAAACGCTCTTCTCAGGTGCCCCTGACGCTGTTTCCGACGAGCAGTCATAGCCTTTTGTTCTGTATGGCTGACAGTTGTTGCAGTATGGTGCCCGTCTGAGCATCAATCATCATCTCCCACCCTTCGGCCAAACTCAGAAGAGCCAGAACGCGATAGGCCAGACGTGGAGCTTTGCCTTCCGCCGCAAAGATCACGAGTGCAGCCTGACATTTGAGACATCCGGCGAGGGGTTTTCCCAGATGATTCGCGGCCCGTTGCAGGGCAGCCTGGTTTGTCAGGCTTGGGTCGATAGACAGATTGTGCGGAGTTGGAATATAGCGCCCCTGGATGAGGTAGACCTGCCTGTCGGCGTTGAGGTGGACAAGCAGCTCGGCGGCCCAGACCGGAACGTCGTGAAAGGTCTGCTGGAGGCGGACATGGGTCAGCCCCAGATTGTCGGTCTTGACTGATTGCAGCTGTAGTTCGTCGGCTGGCTGAGTGAGCCGGAAATCAGCCCGGTAGGCGTGAATGAACGCGCGGGCAAGGTCTCCAAATTGATTGTTTGCTTGCAGTTGGGCGAAATCTGGGTCGTGCTCCAGATGCTCGGAAAGATTAGGGGCTTTCAAAAAGGTGATCGTTCCCAGCCGCGGGTCACGCCGGATTTCCGTCCGCGCCGGAAAGGTGTTCACTGCTGCTGATAGCCGAGGGCTGCTTGGCTGCACTGGCATTGTGAGTGGTCGTTTTGGCTGAGCCTGTACGGCGCTACAGGCAATAACCGAAAGCGAGAGCACGAGAAGGACAGGCCGTGCTCTGGAATGGCATAGGGCCATCAATTATTTGCACCCGACTACTCAAAGCCGACAATGCGAACGTCTTCGAGTCGAAACTCGCCGTCACGCTGCGCGTACCAGCCGGTGAGTTCAAGCGGGGTGCCGGGCTGGGCCTGGGCAATTTTTGCGAGTGTGTCTCGCGGGCCGGTCACATCAAGGTCGGCTTTTCGCTTGCCAGCCCGGTGCAGGAAAATTTGACGTGGAGTGAGTTGGGGTGAATTCGGTGCGCTGACATTCGTGACTTCGAGCTGGAAGTCGCCCCGATAGCCGGTGACGCCAAGCTGAATGACTGCCAAGGCATCCGGGGCCGGGTCGGTATTCAGAAAACCGGTAACCACGACCTTAAAAGGAAAACGCCGGGTCTTGGCCGAGGGGCGATCCCCGCCCACGCCCGCCCCACCTTGTGCCAGGACAGACGCTGTGGGCAGCAGGCTCAGGCAACAGACGAGCAGCAGCGCTTTCAGAATAAGGTGAGACATGCAAACCTCCTCACGCGGTGCTTTTTTGAATGGACCGGGCTAACAAATCGAGGGCCGTGTGAGTGAACGCCCACATGTTCGCTTCCCGATCCGGGCTTCCGGTCTCTAATGTCAACGTTTCTTCAACTGGCCCTGTTACCGCAAAACAGGCATGTCCGGCAGCGTCACCATAGCTGTTACCGGTTGGTCCGGTGGCTCCTGTTTCACTCAGTCCCCAGGTCGTCTCAAAACGCTCCCGCACCTGACGAGCAAGACGCAGCGCATACTCCTCAGTACTCGCTCGCACGCCCTCAAGCGCTTCGTCAGGCATCGCCAGAAGTGACCGCCGCGCCTCATGGGTATAGATCACCCCGCCGCCCAGGAAATACGCCGACGCTCCGGGCACTGTCAAGAGTGCCGCCGAAATCAAACCTCCGGCTGAGGATTCGGCCACCGCAATCGTGTGTGTATGTGTCTTGAGAAGCTCGCCAACCGTACGGCCTAATGTCGTTAAATTTTTCATAGCGCCCTTTTACTGTGAGTAGAGAGGAATAAAAAGCCCAGGAGGGCAAAGGTATATTCAGGCAGTGGGCGTTGTCTTTCTTGCGCTTTTCTTTGCCGCTCGGTCCAACCACGTCAACGCCGCGTCAATAAACGGCGGCAGGCTTTTGTACAGCCGTACTGGCAACGGAAGGGCGCGCAGGGCGGCGGCAAGCTGGGCGGCGCGGTCTGGCTGGGTGGCAATGTGAGCGAGGGGTGTGACGTAGACGCGGATGGTGAACAGGATGTCTTTTGTTTGCGGCAGACGGCGGAGGGTCTGGCGTTCCATTCGCAGCCAGAGGGTGTCCCCGGCATTCTCTGGCGTGATGGCAGCGTTGACCCCTTTTCGACCATGCCCGGTCGGCTGAAAAAGGGTCGGGTCGTCCATGAGGCTCCAATTGAGCCGCCAGACTGGCTTATCGACTTTCAGCCGCTCAAAAAACTTGTCCATAGTTGGGGCGAGCTGGTCTGCATAGCCGGGAATCGGGGCGTGAATCGTATTGAGTGGCTTGCCAATTTTGTCCGTCAAGCGCCAGCGTGTCGGAAAGCATAAAGACGCGCCGACCAGGTGGTAGACCTGGGTGTGCGCCTGCCACTGCATGAGACACATATCCTCTTGGACAAGCCGGCCGGCCAGGTCGAGTGGATGCAGGCTCGTGGTGTGAATCTCCCACTGCTGGCCTGTGGCAAGATTCTCGATCCGGTCTCCACTTCTTCCACTTCTTTTG
>CAXXIS010000002.1:0-22709 GCA_963664395.2 Binatia bacterium
TCTTTCCACCTTTCACATTGATGAGAGCTTGACGGCAGCTTCTTCCGGGTTGGGAAGGGAAAGCGTTTTTTCCGGCAGCAGTATAAAGTCGTCATAGCCCGCCTCTGATACACTGGTCATTGTGTCAGAGTCCGAGAGCACCGCGATGCCCCGGACCTTTCCCGGTTCAAAACCAAAGAGGTCTTTATAGTCCTGGTAGAAATTAATGGTTTCTTGGCGCCATTCACCAGGCTCAGCCGGCCCATGCTGTAAGACTACAACCTTGGCGCGCCAATAAACCGGACTGTCGAAACGCGAGCCAATCGCGAGCGTCGAGCTCCAGACGTATTTAATCGCCCGCGGCACGAGGCGGCTACCAAAAATGACGTAGACGGCCGCGGCTGAATCATTCGTCTTTCTTGCCCGTTCGTTGGCGCCAAGAGGCAGTTTGGTTGCGCGCCAGCGCCAGCGCAAAATGGGATAGTCTTGTGGCTTAAATGTATATTCCAGACCGATCTGGACATCCTGGTTGTTGGCATAGGCATGCAGAAACCGATTGCCGTCTTCCTCGGCAATGTGGTAGACGGCCTGCGCAGTCGCTGCGTTGCCACGCACCTTCCAGCCCGACGGGAAGACACCGGTCGGGTATTGCTGAAAGGTCTCCTGAAAGGGTGTCGAGCCCCGGGGTGTCTGCGCCCGCCCATCATCAGGGTCGGCCGCTCTGGGGGCCAACACGCATGCGAGCAGGAATGCCGTGAACCACGCAACACGCACTCTCACCTCCCCCAACCCTCTCTTGCTGACCGAGCCGGGTCCGAACCGTCTCAAATAAACCATTGCGGATAGGAGCATCGATAGAGGAAGGACCTTCGGAGTGCAAGCCCGAAAAGGATGGCCGCTCTTTCGTGGCATTGGCACGTCTCCCCGGACTATGCTACCCAGGCGGTACGCTATGCTGTTTAAGAATAAGCAAAGACCTGTTTGGGCTTTTTCGGGAGGCTGTCGCACATGGAAATTCTTGCAGAGGGGCAGGGCGCATACTTTCCACCTGACCCGGATGGATTCCGCGCCTGGGTGAGGGACAACAAGCCTCGGACGCTCGTGCCTAAAATGCTGAACGAGCACGAGGCCATTGAGCAGTTTGTCTCTGATGGGGATTATCTGGCGTATGACTGCAACTACTTCCAGCGCGGCCCGAGTTCGCTAATCCGCGAGATTATTCGCCAACAGAAAAAGGATCTGTGGATCTGTGGGAAATTCACTTATGTCGCGCTCGCGCTGCTTGTCGAAGGCGGCTGTGCCACCAGGGCGGATATTGGTTTTGTCGGTTTTGGCCCGTGGTTGTCCAAAGCCGTCGCCACCGGTCGCCTCCAAACCTATGAGTACTCAAATGTAGTGATGACCTATCGGCTGCAGGCAGGCGCGCAGGGTTTGCCGTTTATTGGCGTGCGCTCGTTTGGTGGGACCGAGGGCTTTCCCCAATCCGGGGCCAAGTTGGTCACAGACCCGTTTTCGGGCAAGCCGGTTGTTCTGCTACCGGCGCTGAACCCGGATGTTTCGATCATCCATGTGCATCAGGCCGACGTGTACGGTAATGCCCGCGTCTTTGGCACTGGGATCTCTCATGTTGATTGTGCCCTGGCGTCCAAAAAGGTCATTGTGTCCGCCGAAGAGATCATCGAAACGGACGAATTTCGGCGCGACCCGGCCCGGACCTCAATCCCTCATTTTACGGTCGATGCGGTCGTGCATGCGCCGTTTGGTGCGTATCCGGGGACCGTCCAAGGACGCTATGCCTCCGATGTCCAGCATGTGGTCGAGTGTTTCGGCGGGACCATGCGCGGCGACCTGCAACCCTATCTTGAAAAATGGGTGTACGGTGTGGACTCGCACGACGAAATGCTGGAAAAGCGCGTCGGGTGGAAAAAACTCCAGGAGTTACAACGACGCGAAACCATTCGGGAGGGATACTCGATATGACACCGGCCACACATTTTGCGGAACGAGAACATTTGATCTGTACCGTTTCGCGGGTCATTGAAGAAGAAAAAAGCTATTGGGTCGGCGGTGGCGGAGAGCCCTTATACAGCATTTTGCTGGCCCAGCGGCTGTACGCCTCAGGCGTCCAGTACATGACCGAGGATGGCGTGATTGCCCCGCAGTCCATGATGCCCTGGGACCCGCTGATGACCATGGTGGCTTCCCGGGCCGGCTACCGCGCCCTCCAGTGGGGAACGATGAATACTGCGGGGAATTTTGCCCAGCTCGGCTATGTCGATGTCGGCATCCTCAACACCCTACAGGTGGACCGCTACGGTAATATCAATTCGACCGTCTTGGGGGAATACGAAGGCGGCCAGGGCCGGCGTTTTGGCGGGCCAGGTGGAGCCGATACTATTGCAGCCCAATGCTGGCGCACAATTCTGATGACCGACCAACAAAAGCGTAAATTCCCTGAACGGGTGGACTTTATTTCATCACCGGGCTTTCTCGACGGACCAGGGGCTCGCGAGGCAAACGGCCTGCCAGCGGGAACCGGTCCGTGGCGCGTGTTCACCCCGTGGGCGATGTTTGGCTATGAAGAAAAGTCGTGCGAGCTGATGCTTATGGCTGTTTCACCGTTTGTCACGGTTGATATGGTCCTGGCCGAGATGTCCTTTGAGCCGAAAATAGCCCCAACCATTGAAACGCTTGATCCACCCATGGAAGAAGAGTTGGAGATCATCCGCACCCAGCTTGATACAGATGGACAAACAACGGGTCGCGGACAGTGGATTGAAAAACGGGACGGCAAATACGTCTTTGCCGAAACGCAGGGACGCGAGTAAGGGGCTTCAAAGTCTTTGAGTCTGTATCTTGATGGTGTCCAGGGGTGCTGTAGCCCTTTTCTTTTCCCCTCCTCTTTGCCTTACCCCTTGTCTCCTCTCATACTATCAATATTCTGGCCTGTTTCTTCAGCCCATTGTTGAGTAATTTTTTCTAACGTTGCTGCCTTTGCATTCGTCAGACTGCGGACAAAGCGTACCACTTTCGTGTGTCGCCTGATGGGAAGCCTTTTATGCGCTGGCGTTGACTCAAAGGGAAAAAATATCTCACGATACAGTGCAGCTACGATTTTACGGGTTTGTTTCTTGTCAATATTGCCCCAGCACCAGCGGAAAAATTCTTGGAGTTGCACTACGAGGAGGCCGAAGAAGAAAGCTTCTATCCATTCCCTGGACGACATATTTTGTCGTCCACCAGGTAGCTCGCTCCTCTTTGCCACCTTCTTCTTGGCTACTACTTTTTTCTTGGCTACCGGCTTCTTTACGGTCGTGGTACGTGTTGTTTTTGGTGGTGTTACCTTTTTTTTCAGGCGAACTGTTGGTTTCTGCTCCTTTTGCGCCTTCCTCGCCATCCCCGTATCATACCAAGACTTCCCCTTACGTCCATCATTTTCTGGAATGGGCTGCTAATTTTTCTCTGCAATATATGCCTTCGTTGATCTGTTTTGGGGAGAAGTCTTTTTACAACAGTGACTTAAAAAGTACACAACGAAGCTCTAGTGTGCGTTTTCCCACGGAAGCAAAATGACTTCTCCCCAGGGAAAGGCTGCTCTCTACGTCATGACGGAGGAGTATAGGCGAGGTGGACTTCCCACTGGAATCGGGGATGAGGGACTAGTCGCATCCAGACGAAGCAGCAGGAGTCTCCACCCGTTGGGAGCCAGGGGCCGGTAGACCACACGCTTCGGCGATGAGTTCATAGGAGCGCACACGCTTGGAAAAATCATAACAAATCGTCACAATGCCGAGGTCGGTGGTCTGAAACACCTCGGCCAAGTGTTCGAGTTGCTCTTTCACCTGCTGCGGGTCGCCGTCAACATTGGCGCGACGGTATTGCTCCAGATAGGCCAGTTCGTCAGCGCTATACGGATAAGCGCGTGCTTCTTCAGGCGTGGGGACCCCCCGCCGACGGCCACGGATGATGTTCAGCCGCACCATGTTTCTGCTTGCCGACAGATAGTGCGCCTCTTCTGCGGTCTCCGCACATAGAGCCTGAACCGTCACATTGACCTTGGGCTCAGCTAAAAACTCTGAAGGACGAAAGTGCTGTCGGTAGCTCTCAACAATAGCCGGACCATGCTGGACGCCCATACCGAAGAAATAGGCATAGCTGAACGGCAGACCCCGCTCAGCCGCAATAAGGGCCGAGTCAATGCCCGAACCAAGCAACCAAACGTCCGGTGTGGTGCCCGCTGTTGGTCCGGCATGCACATCGGCAAAACGGTGCTCTGGAGGGAGATCATCTGCGAGGTAGGCGATCAGGTCGTTGACCTGTTCCGGGTAATACCGAATATCGCGGGGTTGGCCGGGGTAGGAGAGCGCACCCGCGGTTCGTTGATCGCTCCCGGGCGCGCGGCCAAGGCCGAGGTCTATGCGGCCGGGATAAAAAGATTCAAGGACGCGGAATATCTCGGCAACTTTGAGGGCGCTGTAGTGGGACAGCATCACGCCGCCGCTACCGACTCGAATATGTTGTGTACGGGCTGCAATCTGGCCGATCACTATTTCCGGGCTGGTACCGGCGAAACTGGGCAAATTGTGATGCTCTGCAACCCAGAAACGTTCATATCCGAATTTTTCCACCGCCTCGGCAAGGGCGACCGTCTCCCGCAACGCTTGGGCGGCTGTTCCCCCTTGTCGGACAGGAGACTGATCCGCCACACTCAAGTGCAGTTGTTGTGCCATAGCTTAAAAAAAGGGCAGCCCCATGGGACTGCCCCTGCTGTCGTGTCTCCGAAGAAAATTTTATGCCGTACGTTCCTTAAAAAACGCACCAATCTCTTCAATAGCCTGCCGGCCTTCGGGAAGAATCGGCGCAAACAAATGCCACACATGCGGCATTTCGTCCCAGATTTTCAGCGTCACATCCACGTCTGCTTTGCGGGCTCGTTCTGTGATTCTTGTGGCGTCGTCCAACAAGGTCTCTGAATCACCGACCTGGATAAGCAATGGCGGCAGGCCCGCAAGATTGGCATGCAGCGGGGCCGCCAGCGGGTTTTTCGGGTCCGCACCGCCCAAATACAGCTTGGCCATACCGAGCAGGCCTTCCTTCTGGACAACAGGATCGACCGCCGCCCGCGTGGTCATCGACTCTCCCGTTCCTTCCATATCGACCCAGGGCGAAATACCAATGCCCGCGGCCGGCACAGGCTCCCCGGCGTCACGGATAGCGATGAGTGCGGCAAGAGCGAGGCCGCCACCAGCCGAGTCTCCTGCAATAGCAATGTTTGAGGCCTGAATACCTTGTCCGAGCAACCAACGGTAAGCTGCCACGGAATCATCCACCGGAGCGGGGAAGGGATGCTCGGGGGCCAGACGATAGTTGAGGGAGAGCACGCGGGCGCCAGATGCCTGGGATAGGCGGCCAGTCATGTCGCGGTGGGACCCGGCGGAGCCCATCACATAGCCGCCACCATGGACATACAAGATGACCTTATCCTGGTCAGCGCCATCGGCAACACTCCATTCGGCAGACACCCCACCAGCTTCAACCGGGGTACACGTCACGCCAGCCGGGGCGGGTGCTTCTATCATGATCGCGCGCATGGCGTTGATATCTTTTGCCTCGGCCATCTTCGCCCCCATCTCTTTGAACATATCGAGGGTCTGTTGTAGTTGCGGACTTGCCATAGAGAACCTCCTTTTTTTACAGATCAATCGTCTCGCCGTACTCGAAGCGTATAACCGGTATAACCCCGGCCGGGTGTTGTCAACTCAAACGAGTAATCGGCAACGGGCCAGGACGCCCTAGGCGACCCAGCCGTGCTGAAAGGTGTGTATCGTGCCGGGCGGATACCACCACTGGCCGGTTTGACATAAGGGACATGTCTTTGGCGTGGACCCGCGTTTATATTCCGGGACACCGGCCATGGCCTGCACCGCGCCTTCAAAGGTCCCATCCCGGGTGACCTTCTTGGTGAGCAAATAGAGTCCCACGCCACAATCGGGGCAGGACAGGATCGTCCCCGAATTCAAAAACGGGAACGGAGTAATCTGATCCGGGAAGGGCTGCGACATGGTCCCCTCCAAATACTCAGACCCGCCGTTGGCGCTGGGCCTGCTGCGCCCGAGCCGCAAACTCGGACGGCTTCATGATGAGCGAGCCTTTAGATTCTTCCTGTTGGTGTTGCTTTTCTTCCGTGTAGTGCAGGCCGATACTCTGCTGGACCAATCCTTCACAAAAGGGAATGCCACTGCCGCTCGCTCCCTCCTTTTGGAGCGCCAGAGACACGGCCAGGGCACGTTGGGCTGACTCCAAACGTCCGCTTGCCGCAAAATACAGCGCCGTTTCTTCCAGGCGCCGTGCGTAGGTCCGGCCGCTCTCCCCTGAGAACAATTCGGCAACCGCTTCTTTGATGACATCGTTCACCCGGTCTTTTTGCTGATGCTGGTTCAGCACCAGCGGGCTCTCCTGCGCACTGCTTATCTTTTCGACATAGGGCTTAGCTTGTTCTGCATCAAACAACCACCGCTGCATTTCCGGCTCTTCGGCAAGCTGAGTGGACGTTACAAGTAGATTTTCGTCGGCAGCGATTGCCTGCCGATCCAAACTATCCAGCAGCGGAACTGTTTGGGGTAAAGAGTAAACGTGTCCAGCTTTGTCTGAACGATTGGAGGACACGTTTACTCTTTCTGGCGGTGTGGTGAAAACAAAAGACCGAACCGCCGGGTAGGATTCAACTTCTTTTCTGTCTTGTGCCTTGGCCCGTTCATAGCCTTCCTGCATCAGGAAATCGCAGTACCGCCACGGCGCTTCAATCAGAGTCAGTCCGCTATTAGCGCTCAAATCCTGAAGCGCCTGACGCAAAACTTTGCGCGAGATTTCCGTGCCTTCAATGTAGCGCATCCCTTCTGGTTCGTTGATCAGCGAAGACAAGAAATGCAGCCCGCCGCCAACGCGTGCCTTCACTATCCAAACGAGGCGATCTCCTCGCCCATCCATTGAGGATATATAGCCTTCCGGTTCAATCGGGGTGAGAATGGATTTGCCCGTTCCCTTTTGCGGCCGCTCGGCCCGTATCCCTTTTTGTGACAGGCGATAGAGGGCACGGCTAATCTCTTTATGCAAACGCTTGTCAGTCGCCTGCTCGATCCAACTCACCAGGAACTGGGCCGACTCTACCGTCCGGACGTCGCCCAGGAATGCGGCCAGGGCCAGGTCGGCGTCAGCATGCTGTCCTATGCGCTCATGCAGGCTGGCAATATCCAGGCTGCTGTCCTGTCCGGCAGGGGGCTGAATGCCCCATTCTTCCAGCACTTTTTTGCCTTGTACCAGGCGAGGGTCGCGCTTCGCACTTTTTTTTGCCATGTATTCCTCCCCAGGGCTGCACGCAGCTTATCCAGCCAGCTCCTTGACTGTCAACTGGATTCGCTTCCGCCCCGGTCTAGCCCGCCTAGGGTATTGTTGTTAGGTAGGGTGCACGGAGGTAGAGGCTACGGTGGCGACAGCACGTTTTTGCCCACAGTGCGGGACGAAGACTATCCCCAAGGCACATTTCTGTACGGATTGTGGGGAACCACTTTCAGACGCAGGGAGCAAGGCCGGAGGGAAGAAGGCCAAGGGATCAGCCGCCACAACAGCTACGGTCGAACAGCGGCTGCCGCTCCCCGGCATCATCGTTTTGTCCTTATATCTCCTCGTCGGCATCGGACTCTGGGTGTTTGTCCTTCGGACAGAGCCTTTCACCCCGACCCCGACCGGTTCCACTCAAGCCAGCACGGGCGGTTCGGCCCTGCCTCAGAATCATCCCGAGGTTGCCTTGCCTGAGGAGGTGAAGAGTCGTATCGCGGAACTGGTTGCCCAAGCCAATGCCGCCCCACAAGATCCCAGTGCGTGGCGGACCCTGGCTGAAGTCCAGTTCCGGGCGTCGCAGCTGGATGCCAGCTACCGCAGTGCGGCCCTGGCCTCGTATCGCAAGCTGTTTGAACTTGCGCCGAGCGACCTGGATGCTCTCCGCGGCTTGGGGAATGTGTACTACGACCTTGAGGAATATCAAACGGCTATTGAGTATTATCAGCGCTATTTAACGGTGAAACCGGATGATGCCAGCGTGACGACCGACCTCGGGACCATGTACCTCTACACCGGCCAGGTCGACCAAGCCATTGCTTCATATCAATCCGTCTTGGCCAAGCAGCCAGGCTTCTTTCAGGCGCATTTCAACCTGGGGGTTGCCTACCAGGAGAAGGGCCTGCCCGACCAAGCGGCCGCCTCATTACAGCAGGCCAAGAGTCTGACGGATAACACTGATATTCAGGCCCGCATTGACCAGCTCCTGGCGCAATTCTCAAACGGGACGATCCCATCCCGAACGGCTTCGACACCGAATCCCTTAGCTCCGCCGTTTCGGCAAGCAGTGGAATCGCTCTTTCGCTCACATGAAATGATGGCACCCAAAATCGTCCGTATTGAGTGGCCGTCGCAAACCGAGGCCAAGGTGTTCTTTCGCAATTTCCCCATGGCTGGTATGCCTCAGACCGTGCGAGACAATTTCAGAAAAAAACTCCATGGCCAAATTACCGACGCCCGGCAAAAAAATGGCATCAGTGGCCTGGTGACCGTTGAGCTTATCGATATTGATACCCAGCACGTCATGGAGACTCTCACGACCACTTCATAGAAGAGTAAACGAGTCACGATTATGAGCGAAGCAACTACTCCGAATGGTGCCGTTCCGTTTTATTTACCCATAGGCGATGAGGTCGATATTTTTCGGGCCGCCTATGAGTGTCGCCTACCGGTTCTGCTGAAAGGCCCGACCGGCTGCGGCAAGACACGCTTTGTCGAGCATATGGCTCATGTGCTCATGCCGGACCGCGGTGAGGACGTCCCGGAAAATATCGTCACGGTCGCCTGCCATGAAGATCTCACCGGGAGCGACCTGGTCGGTCGGTATCTTATTAAAGGCGATGATACCGTCTGGGTAGACGGGCCGCTGACCCAGGCCGTCCGCACCGGGGCGATTTGTTATCTGGACGAGATCGTGGAAGCGCGCAAGGACACCATCGTCCTTATCCATCCGCTGACCGACCACCGGCGTATTCTGCCGGTTGATAAGCGGGCCGAAATCCTTAAGGCGCATGAGAATTTTCTGCTGGTTATCTCGTACAACCCCGGCTACCAGAGTATCCTCAAAGACCTCAAACACTCTACGCGGCAGCGCTTTGTCACGGTCGAGTTCACCTACCCGCCTCGGGATAAAGAGGCTGAGATCATTGCCCACGAAAGTGATTTGCCACTTGAGACCGCGCTTGACCTCGCCAAGCTGGGCGAAAAGGTACGCCATCTGAAGGCCAGCGGCCTTGAAGAGGGTGTCAGCACCCGGCTGCTCATTTATTCCGGCCAACTCATTCGCCAAGGGGTGCGACCGCGTCGCGCTTGTACGGTCGCGGTCTCCCGCTCGCTGACGGATGATAATGACTCACAGCGGGCTATCGATGAAGTCATTAACGCGATCTTTCCCGAATAAGTACGATACCTCAAAGCTCAGCGTCCTCAATAATCTTCCGGGCCGTGCGGAAGACGGCATGAAACATGGGCTGCGTCAGCCGGCCGGTAAAGGTGTTCTGTTGGCTGGGATGGTAGGAAGCGATGAGGCTGACGCCCTCCAGGTCGTAACGCTTGCCATGTCCGAATTTCGGAGCGGGCGTCGGTACGTTCAGGCCGACTTTTCGGCGGGCTTTGAGATAGGCTGAAAAAGCCAACTGCCCCAGCGCCACAACGACCCTGACGTGTTTCAGCAGTTGGATTTCACGCAGCAAATAGGGTTGACACGCTTCGAATTCTTCTCGCGACGGCTTGTTGTCCGGCGGCGCACAATGGACGGCAGCCGTGATATAAGAGTCCTGTAACATCAGGCCATCGTTGCTATCGATTGACGTCGGCTGGTTGGCGAATCCATAGGCGTACAATGCTCCGAAAACCCAGTCCCCGGACCGGTCACCCGTAAACACCCGTCCCGTCCGATTGCCGCCATGCGCGGCCGGCGCAAGGCCAACGACATACAGGCGTGCATTTCGGTCACCAAGGCTCGGCACCGGCTTGCCCCAATAGTCCCAGTCACGGTAGCGTTTGACTTTCTCCTGGGCCGTGCGCCGGCAGTGTTGAATAAGCCGGGGACAGCGCTGGCAGGCAACGATCTGACGTTGGAGTTGGGCGATGGTCCGCATCGGTAAGCCGGAATCCCCGTCTCCTTAGCGGCTGGCTTTACAAACTCAACACATATTGCACGAGCGTCCGCACGCCAAAGCCGGTGCCGCCTCTCGGGGCCCGCTCTGAAAAGGCCGGACCGGCAATATCCAGATGCGCCCAGGGAACATCCGAGACAAACTCTTCAAGAAAAAGCGCCGCGGTAATCGCCCCGCCATAGCCCCCACCGATATTTTTAATGTCGGCAATGGAACTCTTGATGTCGTCCTTATACTCCTTCACCAGGGGCATAGGCCACAATTGCTCGCCCGTCTCTTTGCTGCTTGCTAACAGATCATCAGTCAGCTTTTGATTATTGCTGAACAGCCCGGCGACTTGGGAGCCCAGGGCGACCATGCAGGCACCGGTCAGGGTGGCCAGGTCAATAATGACATCGGGCTTGTCTTCTACGGCACAGATCAGCGCATCAGCCAGGATTAAACGGCCTTCTGCATCCGTATTGAGCACCTCGACGGTTTTGCCGTTTCGATAGCTAATTATATCACCGGGTTTCTGAGCCGTGCCGCTCGGCATATTTTCAGATGACGGCACATATCCCGTGACCTGCACCGGCGGTTTGAGCGCGGCAATCGCCCGCATCGTCCCCAGCACAGTTGCGCCACCCGACATATCAATCTTCATTGTCTCCATGGACTTGGCCGGCTTGAGCGAAAGTCCACCGGAGTCAAAGGTGAGCCCCTTGCCGACGAGAGCCACTTTCTTCTTGGGCTTTGTGGCGGGGGTATAGCTCAGCTTGATGAAGCGCGGCTCTTCCGGACCGCCACGCGAAACCGCCAGCAGCCCGTGCATTTTGGCCGCCTTGATCTTGTTCACACCCCAAACTTCGGTCTTGAGTCCGTTTCCGTCAGCGAGCTTTTTGGCTTGATTGGCCAGATACGTTGGGGTTGAAACCGAAGCGGGTTCATTGACTAAATCGCGTGCCAGAAAGACGCCCGGAACCGTATTTTGAACCGTTTCGAGGGCGCGGCTCAGCCGAGCGCTTTTCCTGAGACCGGGACCGACCAGAGTGAAGGTCTCAATGACCGTCTTCTTCCCGTTGTTGGATTTATACTTGAGGAAGGCATAACCGGACAGTAGTATCCCTTCGAGGACAGCGGCGCCCATATCCTGAACATCCGGACCTAGCTCGACAAACCACGCCAGGCTCTTCGCTCGTTGCTCCTGTGCCTGGCGGCGGGCCGTGGCTCCGACCTGACGCCATGTCGCCGTCTCAATGCTCCCGTGCTTCCCGAGTCCAACCAGCAGAACCTCCACGCTTGGGAGGCGTTTATGCGTTTGGAACAGGAGCGTCTCGCCACGTTTGCCCTGGAATCGGCTGCGTCTCACCTGCTCGCGCAGCGCACCATCCACAGGAGCATCAAGGGCTTTCAGGTGGGCGGCATGCTGTCTCCCTTGAACGACCGGGACAACCAGCAGGTCAGTGCGGACTGCCGTAATGGATTGCGATTGGACCCGAACGTTCATAGCCGTCTTCCTTTCATGCCTAAGCGGTTAGGGGTAGGGAGCAGTCCGAGAGGGCGGTGTAGACGGACAGAAAAAAGGAGAGGGTTCCCCTACCCTTTCTCGTAAAAGCCTGGGCTGAGGCCGAAGCAAAAGAATATTACGCAGCCGGGGCCGCTTCACGTGCCAGGGCGCGCAACTGCCGTTTAACAGAACGGATATTGCGTCGGACCTTTTTGAGTTCTGTGTGTTCCTTTTGCTCCAGGGCCGTATCACGTTGCCCTTTGAGCTCTTTCATCTGTTTTTTCAGGTCGGCCTTTTCTGCCATGATTTTTTCCTTACGCTACTCTTCTTTTTCTTCTTGTTCCCGGTTTGGCTTGAATGTCTTTTTTGCCAGATAAAACATTGCCGCGCCAGCCACCCCATACATCAGTATGCCCTCAACCAGCCCGACTCCGCCGGCGAGCATGAGCACCAGGACAACCAGCGCTGTCCCGGTGACAGCCACAACCTTTTCAATCCGCTCCTCTCGGTCGCGGACTTCTTCCACATGCGCACTCACCCGCGTTCCGCACTCCGGACAACGACCATTGCGCTTGCGGTAGAGAATCTTTCCACACTGGGGACAGGGAATCCGGAGATAGAGTGGCATACGCTGGAAAAACGAAAAAGGCCCCGGCTCGTCACACGCAGAGACAAACAGGGGCCTTCTCAATTACTTACGAACTATTCGACTGACCAGACGTCTCCACGATGCAGGAGGGCATCAATGTTCCCTGGTCCGGACTTTTCGACAGAGTCCTGAATCTGTTTGTTCATCAAAGACTCAATCGTCGGGCGTTGGGTTGAAAACAGCACACCAACCGGCGTGGGGAAGTTGGGCGGCGTCATGCGCCCGAGTAAATACGCCAAGGTTTGATCGTGTTCATCGTGTACCAACAGATCTGAGGTGCTGACGCCATTCCCAATGGTGACAACTTCAGGGGTTAAGCCGTTGAGGCGAATACCGCGCTCCTTGTTCTTGCCAAAAACCATGGGTTTACCATGCTCAAGAAGCAGTTGGGTGTCGGCCTTGGAGTTTTTATCCTTCAGATATTCCCATACCCCATCATTATAGACGTTACAGTTTTGTAGAATTTCAATAAATGCTCCACCCTTATGGGCAGCTGCTCGCTTCAGCGTTTCCTGCTGATGCTTGGCTTCCGTGTCTATACTGCGTGCAATAAACGTGGCCTCTGCGCCTATCGCCAAGGAGATGGGGTTGAGCGGATGGTCAACCGAGCCCATTGGCGTGGACTTGGCAACCTTGCCGAGCTCTGAAGTCGGCGAGTATTGGCCTTTCGTAAGACCGTAGATCCGGTTGTTGAAAAGCATAATTTTTATCTCGACATTCCGGCGAAGCGCATGGATGAGATGATTGCCACCAATGCTCAAACCATCTCCGTCACCAGTGACGAGCCAAATGTACAGGTCGGGTCGGGAGATCTTGAGTCCAGTTGCAATCGCCGGAGCACGACCATGAATAGTATGAAAGCCATACGTATTCATGTAGTACGGGAAGCGACTCGAGCAGCCAATGCCGGAAATGAAGACCGCTTTTTCTTTTGGAATGCCAAGCTCAGGGAATATCTTTTGGACCTGAGCCAGAATGGCATAATCTCCACAGCCCGGACACCAACGGACATCCTGGTCTGAAACAAAGTCTTTTCGTGTTAGTTTTACCGCAGCTTCTGTACTCATAGTCCTTAGTCCTCCAACATACGGGCAATGCGAGTTGCAACTTCAGACACCTTAAATGGACGGCCTTGGATCTTGTTCAGCCCAACCGCGTCAATCAGGTATTCGGCGCGGATCAGCTTGAGGAGTTGACCCATGTTCATCTCAGGCACAAGCACCTTTTCATACCGGCCCAGCACGTCACCCAGGTCGGCCGGTAGCGGGTTCAGATAGCGCAGATGGGCATGGGCGACCGCATGACCCTGCCCCTGCGCGGCCTCAACCGCAGCGGCAATCGCGCCATAGGTACTGCCCCAACCCAAGACAAGCAATTTGCCCTGCTCAGGCCCCTTCACTTGAGTAGGAGGAATCTCCTGCGTAACTTTCGCGACCTTTTTATGTCGCACGCGCACCATCTGTTCATGGTTGGCCGGGGCGTAGCTGATATTTCCCGTCAAGTAGTCTTTCTCAATGCCACCGATACGGTGCTCAAGGCCAGGGGTGCCGGGTTTGACCCATGGGCGGGCCAGGGTTTCTTCATCTCT
The DNA here is from genome assembly GCA_963664395.2 of Binatia bacterium. Taxonomy (GTDB): domain Bacteria; phylum Desulfobacterota; class Binatia; order Bin18; family Bin18; genus Bin18. Next base: position 13,935 of record CAXXIS010000002.1, read on the forward strand.
CAAGTAGGGGAAGAAGCCTTGTGGATCAGTCCGAAATTCGACCGGAATACTGGGCAGGTCGTCTACATTCGGCAGGAGCCAGGGCTCCGAGGCGTTGGCCAGGAATCCGTCCGTCAAGAGGATGACCGGAGTCATGTACTTCATCGCGATCCGGGCCGCCTCAAAAGCGGCGTAAAAACAATCTGACGGCGTCGAGGCGGCAATCACGGGCAGCGGCGATTCTCCGTGCCGCCCATAGATCGCCTGCATCAGGTCGGTCTGCTCGGGCTTGGTCGGCATGCCCGTGCTCGGTCCGGCCCGCTGAATATTCGTGATCACCATCGGTAATTCAACTGTGGCCGCCAGCCCCATGGTCTCACCCTTGAGGTTCATCCCAGGGCCACTCGTGGTCGTAATTGCCAGTGCTCCACCAAAAGCGGCGCCTAACGCGGCACCGACCCCGGCGATTTCGTCTTCGGCTTGGAACGTATAGACGTTGTAGTTTTTGTATTCAGCTAATTCGTGCAGCACATCACTGGCCGGCGTGATAGGATAGCTACCCAAGAAGAGCGGCAGCCCGGCCTTTTGGGCGGCAATAACAAAACCAAGGGCGGTCGCAGAGTTTCCAGTGATATTGCGATACGTACCAGGATCAATCTCGGCCGGCTTGACCTCATAGGACGAGGAAAACATGTCGGTATTTTCACCCAGATTATAGCCGCCTTTGATGGCCGCGGTGTTGGCCTCTGCCACAGCCGGATTCTTGCCGAATCGCTGCTGTATCCATTCCAGAGTAGGCTCAATCGGACGATTAAAGAGCCATGATACAACGCCCAAGGCAAAAAAGTTTCGACTCCGCATGACCGACCGGTTTGGCAGGCCCGTGTCCTTAAGAGCCAGGGTCGTCATTTTGGTGACTTCTACTTGATAGACCTGGTATTTATCCAGTGAATGGTCCTCAAGCGGGTTGATTTCGTATTCGGCTTTTCTCAGGTTGGCACTGTTAAATTCAGCCGGGTCAACGATGAGAATGCCATTCTGCTGCAAATCGGCAATATTCGTTTTGAGCGCCGCCGGATTCATGCACACCAGGGCATCGAGATCATCCCCGGGTGTATACACATTTTTATTACTGAAATTAACCTGAAAAGCGCTCACACCGTACAGCGTACCGGTAGGGGCCCGGATTTCCGCCGGAAAGTCAGGGAGCGTCCCTACATCATTCCCGGCAAAAACTGACTCGGATGTAAAACGGGTGCCGGTCAGTTGCATTCCATCACCAGAATCACCGGCAAAACGAATGACGACGCTTTCACGTTCCTGCCTCGGTTTTTGCAGGGGCACCCCTGCTGGATTGGTGGCCATGGAATCTCCTCCTCAGCTGCTGTTACTGTGCTTTTCGCCTGGAATTGTTACGGATAAGTCTGAATATGACACTGAAGATTACAGATTGGCACAATATCCGACGTTCTGAAAGATTACAAGTTCAACACAAGAGTCAGGCTGTCACCTAGGTTACAAAAAACGCAGAGAAAACGGAATAATTGCCCATACCCGGTCTCGCGCCCACGGCCAGCCGGTTGTGTGTATTGTCCGACCCCAAGGCAGGAGGCGTAAAAGAGATGGGAAGCGGAGGAGCGAAGCGGGCTTAGGGAAACGTTCGACCCCAACCGGCCAGTTGTCAGGTATCCCGACTTGATGCTTGAGTTCGGCCAAGGCTTCCTCCAACCCACCTATCCGGTCAACCAGACCTCGGGCCATCGCCTGCCTCCCGCTCCACACTCGTCCCTGGGCACAGGCGTCAACCGTCTCATAACTGAGCGACCGACACTGGGCGACTTTTTTGACAAAGTCTCGATAGAAACTCTGGATTTCAATATCCATACGCTCTTGTTCGGCCGGACCAAAGGCCAAATAATCAGAGAACAGCGCCGCCCGCTTGCCTCGGGTCAGGATTTCCTTATCCAGACCAAGCTGCGCATAGAGTCCCTGCAATACCGCCTTACCGGCAATGACTCCAATAGAGCCGGTAATCGTTCCTTCCTCAGCAAAAACAGTCGTACCGGCCAGCGCGATGTAATATCCGCCGGAAGCAGCCACATCGCCCATAGAGATAATCACCGGCTTCTCTTCTTTTGTTTGGAGAATCTCGTGCCAGACCAGATCGGAGGCCAGCCCGGAGCCGCCCGGACTCGACACCCGGATCATAATGCCCGCGATACCGGGGTCTTCGCGCACCTGCTGGAGGTCTCGGATCATACTGGCAGAGCCGCTGGACCGAATCCCGTCACTCCCGGTCTCGGTTTCTCCGCGCGTAATCGTGCCGCCCACCGTCATGAAGGCCATCCGCACCGGAGGATAGCGCAGCGCCCGGCGCCGCATGAGTCGCCCCCGGCGGCGCAGATAGGCACCCGCTTCAATGACCTGCACGCGCTCGGTCGCGTTTACGCCATCCGCCTGTCCTCCGCGGTCTTCGAGCCAGTGCGGGATATCATCTTCATAGCCAATATGATCAATCAGGCCCGCTTCCTGGGCTTCGTGCGGCAGAAACAGCCCCTGGTCAATGAGTGCACGAACGGTGGCTGTGTCGGTATTCCGGGTTGAGGCGACTCCTTCGACAATCTGATCGTACAGGTCATCCAGGAGGCTATTCATCATCTCCCGATGTGGCTCAGAAAGCGACGTCCGCGTAAATGGCTCCCCGGCCGACTTATACTGCCCGGCCTGACTGACCTGGGCTTCAATGCCCAGCTTGTCGAGCGCGCCCTTAAAGAACATTGTTTCTGCGGCAAGACCGGTGATGGCCAGGTGACCGGCCGGCGCCATCGCCACCGCGTTTGCCGCACTGGCGAGGTAATACTCCTGGGTGCCCCCCTCGGCCAGATAGACCAGGACGTATTTCCCGGCTTGACGGAGGGCCTGAATGGAGCGCCGCATATTTTGCAGCCGAGCCCAGCCCGTGTCCAGATTGTCGATGCTGAGAACAACAGTGCTGAGCTGCTCGTCCTCCCGCGCCCAGCGCAGCACGGTGGTCAGGGTAAAAAGATCCAGAGAGGTTGAACGTCGAAACGGCAGACTGCCCAAGACATCATCTTCAGCAAAAGAGCCGGTGAGCTCCATCTGAAGGGTATTATACGGCTTGTGCCGTCCGGTGAGGCGCGCCAGAAGATCGATGCTCCAAAGCACGCCACGAGTAATGTTGCGGAACAGGAAGCGTATCACAACTGCGAACAGTCTACGCTCCCCTCATTGTCTTCAGCAAGGGTAGCCTGGGTTCTATCCCTTCTCGTTTGTCTCTGACCCACGATATGAGGGCCATCACGCACATCTCAGTGCAGCACGGATTCGAGCAGTCCGACGACCCGCGCGATGACGGAGTTCGAGAAAGGGCTCGTTGCCGGCTGCCCTGCCTGGATTCCTCTCGCATTATATGGAAGGTATCCATCGTTTTATCTAATTTTCCTCCCATTTTAGGTGTGTCCGGCGCGACATTATGGTGTATGGGATCATGTCACATACCTTCATAACGACAGTATGCATGTGTAGATATTCAACCGTCACTCGGCGAAGAACCGTTCTGGCACGGGAGGAGCCGGCAGGCGTGGTGCAGTGAAGTATCATGAGCGACCAAGACGCATTCGAACGGATCCTGGCGTCATTGTACGACGCCATGCTCGACGACACCCACTGGCCTGCCACCTCGGCCCTGATTGATGAGGCCTGCGGCACGAAGGGCACTGCGCTAATGGTCGGCAAAGGCCCGCAGGACGACGTCCGGGTCCTTTTCGTGGGGCTCTACTACCGGGGGGAGCGCCGCGTAGACCTGGAGCGCGACTACCTCGAAATCTACCATCCCATAGACGAACACGTACCGCGTTTCCGGCAACTGCCCGACAGCCGCGTGGTGCACGTCACCGACCTGTACACGGCCGAGGAGTTGAAGACCTCGCCCACCTACAACGAGTATCTTCACCGGGGCGATGGCCAGGATGGCTTGAATGTGCGGCTGGACGGGCCGGACGGCTCCCACATCACCTGGGCCACCTGTGACCCGGTCACCCCGGGCGGCTGGGGGTCCTCGCAACTCGCGATGATCGAGCGTCTGCTGCCCCATCTCCGGCAATTCGTGCGCGTCCGGCATGCGCTGGTCGGTGCCGAGGCGCTGGGCGCGTCCGTGACCGACCTGCTCGACAACACCCGGATTGGGGTCATCCACCTGGACCAGCGGGGGCAGATCATGGTGGCGAATGACCGCGCCCGGGCCATTCTCCGGCACGGCGATGGGTTGTCGGACCGGGGCGGGGTGCTGCGCGCCCACGTGCCGGCCGACCACACCCGGCTTGAGCGGCTGGTGGCCGGGGCGTTGCCGTCTACCGGGGCCGCCGTCAGTGGGTCGATGCTGCTCCACCGCTTGTCTGTGTTGCCGCCGTTCGTGGTGCATGTCAAACCCGTGGGCGTCCCGCAGCCGGACTACGGCGCCCGGCGCGTCGCTGCGCTGATTCTGATTGTCGAGCCGGGGCGCCAGACCCGCATCGATCCCGCTCTGGTGGCCACGGTCCTGGGGCTCACGCTGACGGAGAGTCTGATCGCGGTCTGGTTGGCGGAAGGCAAGACCGTGCGTGACATTGCCGGGACGACGGGGCGGCGGGAGGGCGCAATCTATTGGCACTTGAAGCAGATTTACCACAAGCTGGATCTCTCCCGGCAGGTGGACCTGGTGCGGCTGGTGCTGTCGCTCGCCGAGTTTGTGTGAGCGGAGCGGGCGCCCCGCCTCCACACTGCGCCCCAGGCTTCCGCCTCCCCTGGCGGCGCCTGCTGACCTGGGGTCATTATTCCTCCCATTTTAGGTGCGCGCGCCGCGGCGAAATGGTGAATGGTGCAAGAGTCGCCAGTGAGGGGACGGAGACGGAGAAGCGATATGCGAGCGGCCCGTGGCCCGGAGATTTGTCATTATCGGTAACGAGTGAGCGACCGGCTCGTGACGGGTGACAACCGCAGGGAAGGGACCGAGGCGGAGTTTCTGCGGGAGGCGGAGGGGGAATGTGTGGTCGAGGACTTCCCCATGCCGGGCGAGACGGTGACCCTGGAATGGCAACAGAACAGCCAGAACTTTGTGATTACGGACGTGGAGTAAAACAGCGGAGGAACCTGATGAACCTGATGAATCTGACCAACTTGTGGGACCGGGCAATCAAGCGCTCTGTCTTTGACCGTTCCGTTGATGGAGCGCCTGGGGCCATGCGCCAGGCTGTTCGCCCCTTCGGACAGCCCCGCAGCGCGCCCCCTCAACCCTGCCCTGTCCGGCGGGCCGCAGCGCTGGTCGTGCTCGGCCTCCTGGCGCTCGCCCTACCGGAGGCGGCACAAGCCCAACCTGTACGAACCCTGATTTCCAATTTTATTGGAACAGTAGCGGCAACGGAGAATGTTCCCGTAACAGCCACTTCCATTGTAGGTCAGGGCTTTACGACCGGCCCCAATTTTACGGGCTACGGTCTCGACTCGATTCGGGTACACTTTCGGACTGTCGCCACCGCGCCGACTAACTTCACGGCATCCATCTGGACAACCCAGAACTCCCCTAGCCTCGGCACCACAGGCGACAACACAGGCACCCCGCTGGCCAAGCTATTTGACCTGATAAATCCGACCGATATCACCACCGCGGGAGACAAAATCTTCACCGCTCCGGCAAATACCACGCTTAATCGCGACACCACTTATGCCGTTGTCTTCGAAACAACAGACGGCCAGATAGCCCTGGATATAAGAGCAAGTCGGACAGAGGAGGGCGACGCTCTAGCCTGGTCGATTATCGACTTTCATTATCTTAAAGTTAGCGCCACACAATGGTCTATTGTTAGTGAGCCCACCCCGCTGCGAATCGAAGTCAAGGGAACCGGTCCGGACCGGCCGGATGATAGCCCCGCCCTTAAGGTGGAGGTGACCTCGGAACCGAGGTCGATGGCGGCGGGATCGTCCACGCCGGACACCTACGGCCTCGGCGAGACGATCGTGATCACGGCCATCGCGGGCGTGCCGGTGACAGTGGCGGGCGATCCCGTGTTCCGATTCTTGCTGACCAACCCAGACGAGGCCGACAACATTATTCGGCAGGCAACCTACGATGCCACGCGTAGCAGGGGGAGGGCGTTTGCATTCGCCTACACGGTGCAGGCGGACGACCGGGACACCGACGGCATCGAGGTCCGCGACCACACCCGAACCTTCTTACTGGACGAAGACGACCGCATCTTTACGACCTCGCAGAATATCGACATCGACCGCACATATGAGCACACAATCGCATATAAGCCCGCAGAGCCCCAGGGCGACAGGCTGCCCAACCACAAGGTGGACGGATCCCTGGCCCCGGCGGTTACCGTACCGCAGCATCCCACGCGGCCGACCCTGGCGTCGGCCACCACCACGACGCTCACCGTCGAGTGGACGCATCCGGGTGACGGCGGCTCGCCGCTCCTTCGCAACGCTGTGCGCTACCGGCTGTTGCAACGTCATCGAGTGGACGAACGTGGACGTGGGCACCACGCCGGTGACGCACGCGGTCATCACGAATCTTCAGCCGAATACGCGGTACGAAGTACAGGTCCAGGCCATCAATGCGAGCGGAGCCAGCCTGTGGGCCTCGGGGATATCGGCATTCAAAACGCCGACGAACACCGCGCCGACGGGGGCGCCGTCGATTACCGGCACGGCGGCGCTCGGGCAGCAACTGACGGCCTCGACCACGGGCATCTCCGACGCCGACGGACTGCCGTCGAGCTTCTCCTACCAGTGGGTGCGGGTGGACGCCGACGGCACGTCGAACCCGGTGAACATCCCCGGTGAGACCACCGCGACCTACACCCTGACCACCGCCGATGTGGGCAAGAGGATCAGGGTGCGGGTGAGCTTCACCGACAACCTCGGCAACCCGGAGATGCTGACCAGCGCGGCCTATCCGTCGAGCGGCACGGTGACGGCGCCGGCGACGGCCGCCTGCGCCGTCCCCTCCCTGAGCGGCCGCAACGTGATCTGGACCGGTGCGATGACGGTGGCCGTCAATCCCGCCAATGCTGGCGTGTTCGGGTTCGAGAGCGGGAGCTTCGGCACTCTGGACGACCAGACCTTCACCGTCGGCGCGAACGACTACACGACCCGGCTGGTTTCGTTGATGGGGAACGCGCTGACCTTTGCCACAACCAATTCCGACCTCACGGCCGGGGAGAAGGCCGAGCTGCGGCTGCATGTCTGCGCTGCGGATCTTGACTTCAGCGCCGCAACGGGACCCACCGTCGATCACGCATACCTCTTTTCTACGACCGGCCTCTCCTGGTTATCCGGCGACACCGTCACGCTGCGTCTGAGCGTACCGGGCTTCGGCGGCGCCCCGCTCGGCGTGCCGCAGAACTTCAGCGCCACGGCCGGCGATACGCGGGTAGTGCTGAGTTGGACAGCGCCGGCGAGCGACGGCGGCACGGCCATCACCACGTATCAGTACCGCTACTCGGCCGGCAGCACGGTCGACACGAGCGCCACCTGGACCGACGTGCCCGACGGCGCCGACACCGACACCGACGCCGGCAACGAGACGACGTTCACGGTGACCGACCTCACCAACGGCACGCAGTACGCCTTCGAGGTGCGGGCCGTGAACAGCGGCGACGGCCCCGCCGCCACAGACACGGCCACGCCCCAATCACCGATAATCCCGCCGATAATCCCGCCGTCAGGCACCACCACGGGCAGCGGTTCAGGCGGGGGTGGCGGCAGCGCCCGCGACGAACACGGCAACACACCGGCGCAGGCAACGCCCGTCACCCTGGACCCCACCCGGACCGCCTCCGTACCGGGGCGGCTCAACACCGCCGCCGATGTGGATTACTTCAGCGCAGACGTGCCCCACGCCGGGGTGTTGGTCGTCGAGACGAGTGGTTCGACCGCCACCATGGGCACCGTGTGGCAAGCCGGGGAAGAGTTAGCCACCGCCGACAGTGGCGGGGTCGGGCAGAACTTCCGGCTCAGTGTGCGGGTTGCCCCTGGGTCAGTCGTGATTGCCGTGGCGGGCAACGGGCAGCAGACCGGGGCGTACACCCTGCAAGTGACCTCCCTGCCGGGCTTCTTGGAGAATCCGGGAGCCGAGTCCTTCCAGAGTGGGATTGGCGTCATCTCGGGCTGGGTGTGTGACGCCGAGGAAGTGGAGATTACGTTGAACGGGGAGCCGCAGGAGGCGGCGTATGGCACGGAGCGATTAGATACCGCCGGTGTATGCGGCGACGCCGACAACGGCTTTGGGTTGTTGTTCAACTGGAACTTGCTGGGCGATGGCGCGCATACGGTGGTGGCCGTCGTGGATGGGGTGGAACTCGACCGGGCGACGGTGACGGTCACGACGCTGGGGGCGGAGTTTCTGCGAGACGTGACGGGGACGTGTACCGCCGCCGATTTCCCGACCATGGACGAGACGGTCACCCTGGCGTGGCAACAGACACAACAGAACTTTGTGCTTGTGGACGGTCCGGCTCCTGCTGGCCCCGCCAACCGGGCAGGCACCCCCGGCGTGGGGTATCTGGAGAACCCGGGGCCCAATTCGTTTCAGAGCGGCATCGGGGTGTTGTCGGGCTGGGTGTGTGAGGGGGCCGAGGTCATCATCGAGCTGAACGGCGAGCCGCAGCCGGCGGCGTATGGCACGGAGCGATTGGACACCGAGGAAGCCTGTGGGGACACAGCCAACGGCTTTGGCCTCTTGTTCAACTGGAATCTGTTGGGCGAGGGGGAACATGAGGTGGTGGCGTTCGT
>CAXXIS010000003.1:0-10109 GCA_963664395.2 Binatia bacterium
AGCGCAAGGTCCTGGGGACGAATGCCCTGCGTTTCTATGGCATTACCACCTGAGCCCCGTAGGTCGGATGAGCGTAGCGTAATCCGACAGCGCTTCGTGGGGGCGACCCACCCCGCCGCTGACGCGGCACCCCTCCAGGGAGGGGATGTCCCCCCGCTCCCCTCCCTGGAGGGAATTGTTACCCACCCCAACCGCTCACCCTTACGCCACGTTCGCGGGGAAACAAATCGACCTTGCCCGATGCCGATCTTATTGGCGTGCCACCCTCCTGCTCAGGTCCGCACCGCCGGCAATGAAAAATTCCTGGTTGCACGCCCCTTGCCATTCACAACAACGTGACCTATTTTACCCCTAAATAAACGGAAGTTATATCAATGCGTTAGCACTCTTTAACGCTCTTTGTTCACAAGCGGGTGCTCGCAAAAGGAGAAATGAAGATGGACAGATTGCCACTTCTGTTCACGCTCAAAGACCTGGTCTACGGTGATGGTTTTCTAGCAGATATCGAGGCACAAGGTCGGGCATTACTTGAGCGCGGTCCCGAAGAAGAAGGGGAGGTCTGGATAACCGGAGTCCAGCCTGGAGGCATTGCAGAAGGCGCAGAAAGTGCCCTCAAGGCGTATGCCAAATTCAAGAATACCTATAAGGCCGTTCTTTTTGATGTTGCTTTAGAGGCGAAGACTTTCAACGAATTCAGGCAAGAGGTCCAAAATTTCTTCAATGAGGTTTGCAGCCCAGCAGAAAAAGAATGGTGGCATGCTGTCGAACGGGTGAGAAAAGAAAGGTACACGGAGAAAGGGCTACATAAGAAGTCCGCAAAAAATACGGAAATGAAAATAATTGTCAAGAAAGTGAAGAGCGCACCGAAGTATAACACCATTGATGCTGAGTGCCATCAACTGCCTGAACTGGACCTCGCTGCTTAACCTATGGCAACTTCAGGGCGCGCTCGTATGAGCAAGATACGTAAGATGCTCGACGAGTGTGCTCCTGGTTATTCAATAGAGAAAAAAGAGCATAAACAGCGGGTTTGGTACAAGGAAAAAACGTATCACCTGCCAAAAGGGGAGCACGGCAAAAAAGACCCTGAAATTGAAAAAGGCCACATTAAACGCATGGTCAATCACTTGGAAATAGATTTAGAATGTGCCAAGCAACACCTTGCTGTTTTCAGATAGGCGTATACTTGCACGTGCGGGGAGACCGCACTTATCCCTGAATCAAATCTTTATACCGCAACCGTTTATTCATAAGCCCCGCGCCATACACTCCATCTGTACGGCAGTATCAAGCGGACGTTGGTTGTGACGGCCTGCAAACTCATTCACATAGCGGCTCAGGTGCTTCACACTCATTTTGTGATACGTGCCGTAGTAGCCACGTTTGAGTAGCGCCCAAAAGGATTCTATGCCGTTCGTGTGGGCCATGCCGTTGACGTATTCTTTAGCGCCGTGTCGCACCACTTCCCGGTTTGGCACCTAGTTATAGCCACTGTGTTCGTCTGTATAGACCTTGGTTCCCGGCTCGACATGCCCATTCACAAATCTGCTCAGCGTCGGGCCGCAGTGGCCCTCAGTCCCGCTCAACCCAGTCATCAAGGACGGGCGGGACGCGCAGGCGCTCGGGGACGATCTCTACGCCAATGCGCCGGTCCAGCTCTGCGTGCCAGTGATAAATACGCCGCTCCTGGTAGTTGAGGGGCACCCCCCGAAAGCCAGGCGAGGTGAGTGACTCCTGGATGGGTTCCACAAAGGCGATGTCTTCATCAACAATATGATCAAAGTTCGCGATGCGTGTCTCCCACAGCGGATGGCGCTCGCCGTCGCCCCAGTCCGGGGCAAACCAGATGACATCCAGGATGGTGCGGTCTACGCTCTGCGGCCAGAAGGCGACGGCCGGAATACCGGTCGGCGCGATTGGCACGATCAGGTTCGGAAACAGGTGATAACTGGGATTATGATCCCGCTCGATGGTCGTGGCGGTGGCCATCTCGGGCATGCCGACGGTTCCGGGATCGACCCAGTCCGGGCGGCGGTTGGGCGAGAGCATCATCGAGTGGCCCTGCTCCCACAGATGCACGCTGGTCGCCAGGTTATCGAAGATGCGGTCGGTGGTGCGGCGGTGTAATAACCGGAAGTGATACGCCTCCAGGAAGTTTTCCAAAACGACCTTGTAATTGCCCCGCACCTCGACGTTGCGCTGATGGACGAGCCGCAAGTCGTGCAGGGGCAGATGGCGAAAATAGCGCGCGACCGGCTCAAGAAAATGCTCCAGGGACGGCGCATCGGCGGCTTCACACACAAAGATCCAGTTGCCCAGCAACGCGCACCGCACGGGGACCAGGCTGCGGCACGACAGGTCCGGATTGACCCAGTCCCGCGGGTCGGTAACGGCCGTCAGGGCTCCGGTCGTGTCATACGTCCAGCCGTGATAGCCGCAACTGAAGAAACGACCGGTCTTGCCTGAATCCTGTTGCATCACCGGGGCACCCCGGTGGCGGCAGGTATTGTAGAAGGCCCGAATCTGGCGATCCACACCCCGGATTACCAGGATGGGGGTTCCCGTCCGGCGCCAGACGATGAAGCTGCCGGGCTCGGGCAGTTGATCCGTATGCCCGACGTACAGCCAGCCCTGTTTGAACAGCGCTTCGCGTTCCAGGGCAAAGAACTCCGGCTCCCAGTAGCGCCCACCGGGAATGTCGGGCAGGGCCGGAAACCCGACGGGCGCCGAGGTTCTGCCGCGCTCAAAGGCGACCCCGGCTTTCCATTGCTCGATTGTCTGTGGGTCCATAGCGCGACTATACGTGGTGACGCACGGATGAGCAATTCTTTCGATACAACGGCAGGCGTCTGTCAGGCCTCCCCCGATTCAGTGTAGCCGAGGCTGTGCACGTCCTGCCCGTGGCCGTGCCGGGTGATGGTGTATTTGCCGACCAGGTAGATCGAAATCCAGGGGAGTGTCAGGCTGAGGGCGACATGGAAAATAGCGAGATTACGTATCGGCTCCTGCATGGCCTCCACGCTCGGATTCGCGACCGAGAAGCCGAACACCGACAGCAGCAGGCCCACGACGAACACGCCCCCGGCGCTGACCATCTTCTGCGCCAGGGCCGGCCCCGCGGTCAACAGACCCTCACTGCGCCGCCCGGTCTTGCGCTGGCTTTCCTCAACGATATCCGCGGTCATGGAGCCGACCAGGATAAAACCAACGACCGCCAGCGACACCAGAAACGCACTGTGCAGCAAGAGCAGCCACCATAAAACGTCGCTGCCATTGGCCGGAAACAGTGGCACGGACACCAGGGGGTCGAGCAGCCGCAGCACGACCGGCAGCGGCCCCAGCGTGGCCGACAGCAGAAACAGGCCGATCGCGGTTTGCTTCTTGTCCCGCCCGCGCGTCAGCGGATAGGCCAGCAGTCCGCAACTGATGGCGATGAACATATGGACAACGGGAAAAATCTGGACGTGCTCGGGAGTCCATTGCCAGAAATACAGGTCGTAGTAGCGGTCCGTATTGCTGTGCAGACCGACATATAGGGCAAACACCAGCCCCGCGGCAAACAACATCAACCACGAGCGATTCGACAGCGTCTCGACGATTTCCCGGCCCAGCTTGCGCGGGCTGAACCCCACGCCAGCGTCGGCCTCGGGAACGTGCAGAGCGGGGATATGCCGATGCAGGCCGAGCGTTGAAATCATGCCGGTCGCAAAAATGATCAGTCCCCCAATCCAGGCCATATCCCGGTAGCCGGCCGGGTTCAGATAGGCCCGCGAGCCCTGATACTCGGCCGTCTCCGGCAACAAAAAGGCCAGCGTCAGCCAGGCAAACCCGGCTCCCCCAAACCAGCCGTAGGAGGTACTCCAGCCGACCAACTGCGTCCGCTGGTCGTAGTCCTTGGTGAGTTCCGGGCCGAGTGCGCCCCGCGGAATTTCGTATAAGGTCATCGACACCCGTACGGCCACGGCCAGACACAGCAGCCGCACGAACAGGCCGCTTTGGCTGAGGTCGGTCGGTGGCTGGAGCAGGGCATGGAACGAGACGGCAAACGGCAGGATGCCGGCATACATGAAGGGGTGGCGCCGGCCCCAGCGCGTCCGCGCCCGGTCCGACCAGACGCCGACCAGCGGGTCGGTGACCGCGTCAACCACCAGCGCCAGCGCCAAGGCCAGCCCGGCCAGCGCCGGCTCCAGCCCCAGCACCTGATTGTAGTACACCAGCACCCAGCCACCGAAGACGTGGTTCTTCACGCCACTGGCGATGGCGCCAAAACCAAACGCGTTCAGGGTGCCGCGGCTGGCGTGGTAGGCTGGCACGGCTACGTGAGTTCCACGCCCTCCAGCCGGCCGGTGGAGCGCCAGTCGTCAAGGATGCGGAAAAACCTGATGGGCCCGGCCCCGTAGGTACCGGCAAAAAACCCGTTAGAGGCATCAAGTTTGCCCTCGTTGTTGTAATAGCCGGGCGTGCACTCGGCGTAGAACCGCTCGGCGATACGCGCCTTGTCCTGCATCTCGGCCAGCCAGAGTTCTTCGGCTTCGAGCGTAGCCTCAATCCGCGTTGCGCCCCGTTGGCGGGCTTGATCGAGGATATAGGTCACATGCTTGGCCTGCTCATTCAGGGCATGCGGGACGTTCACCGAGAGGGCCGTCTGGGTGAAGCCGAGGAAAAAGCAGTTCGGAAAACTGTTGGCCTGGAGTCCGTACAAGGTGCGCCAGCCGTTGGCCCACTTGTCGCTGAGGGAGAGGCCGTTGCGGCCGATGATGTCGTAGCCGGCCCGGCGGGTGTAGCTGGTGCCGACCTCGAAGCCGGTGGCGAAGACGATGCAATCGACCGGATACTCGGTCCCGTTGGCCACGATGCCCCGCTCGGTGATACGCTCGACGCCCCTGCCGTCGGTATTGACCAGGGTCACGTTCGACCGGTTGAAGGTCGGCAGGTATTCGTCATGGAAGCAGGGCCGTTTGCAGAACTGCCGGTACCAGGGCTTGAGCGCCTCAGCGGTGTTCGGGTCGTTAATAATGGCCTCGGCCCGGGAGCGAACCTGATTCATCTTCTGGAAGTCGAGCAGCTCCATGAGCTGGCCCTTCTCGCGTGAGGAGAGACGCCGACCCAACTCGCGCGCAGCCGTCTTGGCAGCAATGCCGGTCAGGTTGCGGAAAATCTCGGTCCAACCGTCCGCCACCAGGTCTTCGTCCTGGTTACCCCCGCTGACCAGAATATTGAAGTTTTCCATGCGCCGCTGCTGCCAGCCCGGTTCGAGGTTCTCGGCGAAGTCCGAATCGGTCGCCTGATTGTTGCGCACATCGATTGACGAGGGGGTACGCTGAAACACATACAGATGCTCGGCTCCCGCGCCGAGGTGGGGAATGCACTGCACCGCAGTCGCGCCCGTGCCGATAATGGCGACGCGTTTATCGGCCAGGCCGGTCAGGTTGCCCTCCGAGTCGCCGCCGGTATAGTCGTAGTCCCAGCGGCTGGTGTGGAAGGTATGACCCTTGAAGGTGGTGATGCCTGGGATACCCGGCAGCTTGGGCCGGTTGAGCGGCCCGTTGGCCATGGCCACAAATTGAGCCCGGATGGCGTCACCCCGGTCGGTATGAATAATCCAGCGCCCGCTCGTGTCGTCCCAGCGCATGTCGCTCACCCCGGTCTGGAGGCAGGCGTTTGTGTACAGGTCGTAGTGGCGGGCGATGGCCTTGCTGTGTTCAAAGATCTCCGGCGCGTACGAGTATTTGTGTTTCGGGACGTAGTTCAACTCTTCGAGCAGCGGCAGATAGCAGTACGACTCGACGTCGCACATGGCGCCGGGATAGCGATTCCAATACCAGGTGCCGCCGAAGTCGCCGGCCTTCTCAATGACTCTGATATCGTCAAAGCCGGCCTCGCGCAGCCGGCCGCCCATGAGCAGCCCGCCGAAACCGCCGCCGATGATGGCCACCTGTACTTCATCGTTAAGCGGGGCGCGTTCGGTCCACTCGGTATACGGGTCGTCGGTGTAGCTGGCGAATTCGTCAGCGACTTCCTGGTACTGGGCGTTGCCGTCCTCGCGCAGCCGCTTGTCGCGCTCGTAGCGATATTTGGCCCGAAGCTCAGCCGGGTCAAAGCCTAATTTTTCCTTTGGGTCACCCTCCAACAGGTCGATGCTCATGCGTGTCTCCTCGGTCCTGACTTCCCGGTCTGGCGTTGATTCCGCAACCAGTTGCTCGACATAATGAGCGAGCAGTCTAAAGAATATCCGGCGGTGCGTCTATTAGGCCGCCGCCGGGTTGCGGGAGTCCGAGTGGGTCGCCGTCGCGCTGCATCCAACCCAGCGCAACGATCCCTTCTGGGACGACTTCCTGAGAGACCCGCCGTTGATTTCCTTTTCGGCGTTGAAATGAGGCTATGGAATCGTTCTTGCCAGGCGGAAGCCGAGGCTGATGTTGCGATCGCTCGGCTCATAGCGAAAGCGATTGACCACCCGACACGAGTGGGCGGTGCTGCGCCACCCCCCACCGCGACCAACCCGGCTGCTGCCCGTGGTCGGGCCTTGGGGGTCCGTGACCGGCCCGGCGGGATAGTCTCCATACCAGTCCGCCACCCACTCCCAGACGTTGCCGTGCATGTCATACAGCCCCCACTGGTTGGGCTGATAACTCCCGACCGGGGCGGGCTCGTCGGCGACATCGTCCGAACAGGTCGTGTTGCGCCATCTCAGGCCCGTACTGCTGTCGGCATGATTGGCATACCGGCAGAGTTCGGACTCCGCCTCGCCAAAATGGTACGTCGTCTGCGTCCCGGCCCGGGCTGCGTACTCCCATTCCGCTTCGGTCGGCAGCCGGTAGGTCGTCTCTCCCGTCCGCGCGTTCAACTCCGCGATAAAGGTCTCGACTTCCTCCCAGGATATTCCCTCCACCGGGCAGGCATCACCACAGTTGCGGAAAAACGATGGATTGTCGCTCATCACCGCTCGCCACTGGGCTTGGGTGACTTCGTATTTCCCCAGGTAGAACGGCTGGCTGATCGTCACCTGGTGGAGTGTTTCGTCCTCTTCATGGTCCTCCGCTTCCGCCGGCGACCCCATTTGGAACGTACCCGCCTCAATCTGCACAAATTCCATCGCCAGGCTGTCGATCAGCTCCTCGCCCTCCGGCCCGAGCACCATTTCCAGGTGTTGCGTACTCTGGTTCCACTCAAACCGCACGCTCTCCCCTGGCGCGGGGAAATCCAGCACCCGGACCTGGGCGCTCGCCCCTCTCACAAACTCCTCCCCGGTAGTCGCCACCTCGAATGTACTCCGCGCAAACTCCAGCCCATCATCGTAGACCACAGCGGTATGGGTGCCATCACCCAGATGTGCCCAGTTCTGGACCGTACTAAATCCGTTGTTTGTGTCGCCACACACCCCGGCGGTATCGGACCGCGCATTGCCGTACGGCAGGGGAATCGGATCGCCATCATTAAAGCGGACCGTCAGCGGTCCACTGGTCTCACACTTCCAGCCCGAGATGACCCCGATACCCGACAATTTGGCCCCATTGCCGGGAATCTCAAGCATTGCGGCATGAACCAGAGCCGGAGCCAGAACAACGAGGCCGCAAAGACGAAGTAAGAGATGCATCAGGTCCTCCTCACCTAGCGCTGAATGGGGTTCGATATAGCACGCGGCTCCGGCGGCTTCATCGGGGGCGGGTACGTGCGACCAGGCACTAGCAGAATGACGCTTTGGTCATGGAGCTTTGGCGTTGTCGAGCTGGCTGAGGTTGCGCTGCACTTGTGCTATCAGGGCTTCGTTGTCAGACTCTTGAGCCAAGGCGAGTGCCTTCTGAAAATCCTCACGAGCCTCGTTCGGGCGACCAAGGCCCTTCATCGTGATGCCTCGGTTGCAGTAGGCATTGGCATACTCGGACTTTAGCCGAATCGATTCGTCGAGGTCTATAAGAGCAGCCTGGTATTGGCCAAGATTGTTCTTCGTGAGGCCTCGGTTATTGTAGGCTTCGGCCATGTCGGGCTTCAGCCGAATCGCCTCGTCGAGGTCCGTAAGGGCGGCTTCGTGTTGTCCGAGATCGTTCTTTACTTTGCCCCGGTTATTGTAGGAAATGGCATAGTCGGGCTTCAGCCGAATTGCCTCGTCGAGGTCCGTAAAGGCGGCTTCGTGTTGGCCGAGATCGTTCTTCGCGACGCCTCGGTTGTTGTAGGCTTCGGCCATGTCGGGCTTCAGCCGAATCGCCTCGTTATAGGCATCTATCGCCTCTTTCCGATTATCTTCTTCACCGTAGAGATAGCCGACGGAGAACCATGCCCGCGCCCGGAGCTGGTTGTCTATCCCCTCCGGGACCTTAGCGATGTAACGCCACATCTCGATAGCTGCTTCGATTTTTTCTTGCCGTTGAAGCAGGATGGCGGTAGCGGTCGCTTGGTCTATCAGGGATGCCGCGGAATCCTTTTGGACAGTTTCCGCATCTCTGCGGGCCGCGTCCGGATTTTCACTAACCCTCTCGGCATCCCATTTTTCCAACTCTGCATGTCTCACTCTGATCTGCTTGACAAGGCGCTCGACTTCTCCCGCATGTTCCCTGGCCGTCTTCATATGCCCCTCGGCCTTGGTCTCAAGATCGTCGAATCTCTGAAAACTGGATAGCCGGCAATGACGGCAACGACGCCGAGTAACGTCAGGAATCCAGCCATCGCGGCGAGCCACCGATCAGCAAGCTTTACACGATGGTCTAGAAGCTCGCGTCTGAGTTCGTTGAAACGACGTTGGATTTCAACATCAGTGGCGGTGTCGATACCGTTTTTGTCCGGTGCGGATTCTGGCTGTGCAGGTTGAGGTTCGCTGCCAGACGATGGCTGGGAAGGTGAACTCATTTAGACGTTCCTGTCATAAAGTTATTTTCTCCGCTCCACATAACACGATCCCCTCAGTCGCGTGAGATGACTAGGTTTTTGTCACGGGTCTGTGTAATATTCTGCAATTAGGATGTGTTATCGGGGATCATCACCCCGGAAGGAGCAGGGCTATGCGACTCCAACTGGCGCTCAATGTTCGTGACCTCGATGAGGCGGTCGAGTATTACTCGAAGCTGTTTGCCGTCAAACCGCACAAACTGAGAGACGGGTATGCCAATTTTACGATTGACACGCCGCCGCTCAAGCTGGTCTTGTTTGAGAACCCGGAGGCTGAGGAGAGACTGAATCATCTCGGGGTCGAGGTGTTTGATGAGGCCGAGATTGCCTCTGCTGCGGAACGGTTCGAGGCCGCGGGGATTATGCCTGAGGTCCAGAACAAGAAGACGTGTTGCCATGCAACCCAGAACAAGGTGTGGGCCTTGGAACCGCAAGGGCTGCGCTGGGAATGGTATCGAATCACCGACGACGATCCCGCGGAATGAGAGAGGGAGGAAGCAAATATATGGATAAACCGTCGGGCAT
The DNA here is from genome assembly GCA_963664395.2 of Binatia bacterium. Lineage (GTDB taxonomy): Bacteria > Desulfobacterota > Binatia > Bin18 > Bin18 > Bin18. The sequence continues at coordinate 9,409 of CAXXIS010000003.1, forward strand.
AATGGAAAAGCCCCTGATTGACCCTCTGAGCTGGCTCTCTCCATCCCCCAAGCCGCAAGCCTATTACGAGGCCATCAAACAGAAGTTCGCCGAGGAGCGGAATCTCCGGCTGAACTACCGACCGGAAGGGACGGCGCAGTACACCTCGGACCTGACCGACGGGCTGGCGCACTACGAGAAGGACCCCTACGGCGGCCCGCTTGTTCCGCGTGAGCCTATCAACGACAGGGTAGAATGCCTGTTCATCGGCGGTGGCTTTTCCGCCCTGCTCACCTCTGCCCGGCTGCGCAAATGTGGCGTGCAGAGCATCCGTATTGTGGAACGGGGAGCCGATGTTGGCGGCACCTGGTACTGGAACCGCTACCCTGGCGTGGCGTGTGACGTGCCGTCGTATGACTATCTGCCGCTGCTCGACGAGATGGACTATGTGCCCAAAGACCGCTTTGCCAAGGGACCCGAGATTTACGCCCACTGCCAGGCAATCGCCAAGAAATACAATCTGTACAAGTCAGCGGCCTTCCAGACGACGGTCACGTCCACGCTATGGGACGAAGAAGAAAAGCTGTGGCATATCCGAACCGACCGGGGCGACCATATGCGGGCGCAGTTCGTGATCTGTGCCAATGGCACCCTGTCCAAGCCGAAGCTGACCAGGATCGCCGGCATGGAGTCCTTTCAGGGTCATTCTTTTCATACCTCGC
>CAXXIS010000004.1:0-12991 GCA_963664395.2 Binatia bacterium
CGCCCAGTCAGCCGGTCGGCAATCGTTCCCAGGAAGCACCGGCGGCGCCGCACGGGGTGTATCCCTGCAAGGTGACGACCGCTGGTGCGCGATTGCCGTCTTCACCCAAGCAGAATGGCAGCGTCTGTGCCGCGTCTTGGGGCAGCCGGCCTGGACGCGCGAAGCGCGCTTTGCCAGCCTTGCAGACCGTCTCCACCATCAAGACGCTTTGGACGGGTATATTGAAGCCTGGACCCGGCAGCATACGGCTGAAGAAGTCATGACCCGTCTGCAAGAAGCGGCCATCGCCGCCGGCGTGGTTGCCAACGGGGAAGACTTGGACCGCGACCCACAACTGCGGGCGCGGGGGTATTGGGCACGGCTGCCGGCCCAGGAAAACGGGAAAACGGAGGAGGTCATACTTGACGGGCCGCCGTTCAAGCTCTCTCAGACGCCAGGCTACGTGGCCACCCCAGGCCCGCTGCTGGGTGAGCATACGGATAGCGTGCTGCGCCGCTTACTCAACTACTCTGACCAGCAGATCGCTCAACTCAAGGCAGAGAAGGTCATCGCCTCGCACGCCGAGATTCACGCCGAGCGGACGGTACGGGACTAGGGTGCAGATGTCCAAATACTTCAAGGAAATCTTCAAACGCGATAATGGACGTTGCGTCTACTGCTGTCGCGACCTCATGAGCGATTTTGAAGCGTTCATGATCGCCGAGGAAGACCACCTGATTCCCGCGGCGGCCGGCGGACCCGACGAACCACAGAACATTGTCATAGCGTGCGCCGTATGTAATCGCCTCAAGGGAAAGTTTAAACCCGAGATGTCCCTGAATTTGAATGATCTCGAATCTCGGCGAAAATACATTGAGGTAGTTCGCGCTTACATTATGAAACGCCGTGCAGTCAAAATGGCAGACTTCGCTTCCTGGACTCACCCCGAATGACCACTAACGCGGCTCGCCTTATTCGAGCTATTCCTCGGAAGCTAGGTGCGGTATCTTGCCGGTATGGCCAAACCGCGTGTGTATGTTGAGACCACGATCCCCAGCTTCTATCATGAGGAACGCACCGCCCCCGACATCGTGGCGCGTCGGGAGTGGACCCGACGGTGGTGGGACAATGCGCCTGATCGCCACGAGATGGTCACCAGTCCAGCCGTGCTAGACGAACTAGCCGGAGGTATACCGGAGCGCAGCACGAAACGATTGGCTCTGGTTCGTGATCTGCCGCTTCTGCCCGTCGAGCCGGCCATCGCCGAGATTGTCCAGGCGTATATCCGGCACAAACTGATGCCGGCTGATCCTGGTGGGGACGCGCTGCACCTAGCGCTCGCCTCCTATCACAAGTGTGACTTTCTGGTAACCTGGAATTGTCGGCACCTTGCAAACGCAAACAAGTTTGGACACATCCGTCGTGTGAATGCCATGCTCGGGCTTTTCGTGCCGGCTTTGGTGACACCCCTGGAACTCCTGGGAGGGATCGATGAAACAGAACCTAAGTGATCCGGTAATCGACGAGATCCGCGAAGTGCGATACCGCATATCGGCGCGCTTCGAGCATGATCCTACACAACTGGTGGCCTTCTACATGGAGATGCAGAAGCAATACCAGGACCGACTGATTGAGACCGCAAAGAGTACTGAGCAGCACCGCGACCAGCCCGCCGCGTGGATTGATGATGAGCAGACTGAAATGTGACACTTGTGGAGAGCAAGCCGCCCGAATCCGCCACGTCTCCCGTAGCTATGGTTCTGGCGAGGAGCTGCTGGTGATTGAAGGGATTCCCCTGATCTCGTGCTCAAGCTGTAGTGAAAGCTATTTTACCGCTGAGACGCTTCACGAGGTCGAACGCATAAAACTGCATCGGCAAGGGTTCGCACAGACAAGACCAGTGTCCGTGGCAAGATTCCATCAGGCCGCCTAACCCGTCGCTCAATTAGGCCGTCGCCGGCAACTCCCAATGGCGCTGCTGCACGGCCCGGACGTTGGGAAGCAAACCCTGTCGTTCATATGTGGGGAGCGGGTGGTCGAGCCGGTCACCGCCCATTTCGTCCAGAACGTGGATCACTGAGGTTTCGAGCCCTTCCAGATCGTAGCCGCCTTCGAGAATGGCGGCACAACGGCCCTGGGCCTGATCCCGCGCCACGCGCAGGAGAATACGTGCCAGGGCCGTAAAGCCTTCTGCTGTGACGGTCAGACCGCCGAGGGGGTCGCGGGCGTGGGCGTCAAAGCCGGCCGAGATCAACACGAACTCGGGCTGAAACTGGCGACAAATGGGATCAATCACCTCTTCAAAGAGAGGCAGAAAGGCGGCATCTCCCCAGCCGGCGCTGAGGGGCAGGTTGACAGTATACCCCTCGCCGCTGCCGTGGCCGGCCTCTTCGGCGGCACCCGTGCCGGGGTAGTACGGATATTGATGGGTCGAGATATACAGCACGCCAGGGTCGTCGTAGAAACTGTGCTGGGTGCCATTACCGTGGTGCAGGTCCCAGTCCATCACCAGAATCCGGCTTAGCCCAAATCGTTCCCTCAGATATTGCGCACCAACAGCAACGCTGTTGAATAAACAAAAGCCCATGGCTCGGTTGCGTTCGGCATGATGACCGGGCGGTCGCACCAGGGCGAAGCCGTTGTCCACTTCGCGCTCCATGACCGCATCCAGAATAGTCAAAAGGCCTCCGGTGGCGAGCAGGGCCGTCTCATACGACTGCGCGGACACGCGCGTATCCGCGTCAAAGGCTGCGGCTTCGAGGCCGGCAGAGGCAGCGACGCGGCCAATCAGGCTGGTGTCGTGCACCAAAGCGATCTCTTCATGCGTCGCGTGTCTGGGGTCAAAACGTTTCAAACCGTCGCGCTTATAGGACGCGAAGCGGCTGAGTAAGGTGCCGATCCGCTCCGCACGTTCCGGATGGCCCTGACCTGGGTTGTGGTCTTGATAGCGTGCGTCCAGCACGATGCCTGTCTGTAACATTGATCGCTCCTTTCCCACTGCGCCCCGGCCATAACTTGCGCCGGTTTTTCGATTATACTACCGTAACCCAAGAGGCAAATATGTTTGGAATCGGGATGCCGGAGTTGGTGGTTATTATGGTTGTGGCGCTGATCGTACTCGGCCCTAAGCGCCTGCCCGAGGCGGCGCGTGGTTTGGGTAAAGCCTTTGCCGAGTTGCGCCGGGCAACGAGCGGCATCACCGAAGAGCTCGATAATGCCCAGATCATGCTGGACGAAGAAGTGCGCGCCACCGAACGCAACGTGCGGACGAACCCTACGGCCATGCCGCCTGCTCCCCCTTCCGCCTCGACACAGTCTTCAGAGGCAACAGAAAAGAAAGAGAGCACCGGAGGGGACAATTAGGACATGGTCTATGACGACCGGTCCATGCCGCTCACCGGCCATCTGGATGAGTTGCGCAGCTGTCTCATTCGGTCCTTGCTCGCCATTTTCATTGTCTTTCTCCCGGCCTATTTCTTTGCCAATGTGCTGTTTGATTTTCTCGCTCAGCCCCTCCGTCACATAACCACCGATCCCCATTCTCTGATTGGCACCAGCCCGACCGAGGCATTCTTTACAAAAATCAAGGTGGCTTTTATTGCGGCGCTCTTTGGCGCCAGCCCGGCTATTTTCTACCAGCTCTGGCAGTTCGTTGCTCCAGGCCTATACCCGCAGGAACGCCGCTACGTCTGGCCGTTTGTCCTCTTCTGTTCGTTTTTTTTCGTGCTCGGGGCCGGCTTTTGTTATACCGTCGTCCTGCCGATTGCATATGCGTTTTTCCTGGGAGAGTTCCGCAGCATCGGGGTACAGGCCACCCTAAAAATCAGCGAATATCTGACCTTCACGGCCAGAACGCTGCTCGCCTTTGGGGTGACGTTTGAACTTCCCGTACTCGCCTTTTTCTTTGCGCGTGTCGGGCTCATCACACACCATACCCTCATTGGCGCATTCCGGTACGCTGCGGTCGGCGTATTTATCCTGGCCGCCATCCTCACCCCACCCGACGCTATCTCCCAAATGCTCCTCGCCGTCCCGCTGCTCTTGCTGTATGTGCTCAGCATCGGGGTGGCCTATGTGTTTGGAAAAAAGAAGGAGGCGAGTGAGGAGACGGAGGTGGAGAATGAGGACGAGTAACGGCTTTTTGATAGGCCGGCGTTTCCGAGCGCGCGAAGATGTCTGGTACGACAACGTTTGAGGGCTGCCGAGCAGCATTATCGGGAGCAGTACGCTCCGGGGAAAAAGCCATGAGTACAGATATCAAAGTGACGCCTTCAAGCGGGAATGTGTTCGCTGACCTCAATCTGCCAAATCCAGAGGAGCGCTTAGTGAAAGCGACCATCGCCTTGAGCATTGGAGAGCTGATTGAGAAACGGGGCCTCACCCAAGAGGAGGCAGGGGCTATTCTCGGGTTGCCACAACCGAGCGTCTCGAACCTGATTCGAGGCAAACTAGAGAAGTTCACAATCGACCGGCTGCTTCGCTACATGCGGAAGCTCGACTACGATGTCACTATCAGTTTTAAGCCCAAGCCCAAGTCCCGCAATGAGGCCACAATACATGTCAAGGGAGCACCCCTGCCAGCCTAGCTCACCTCTTGGGATTATTACCGAATAAATGACGGTGAACGAAACCGTTACACAGCATCGACCACCACACGTACATCAGCATGCTTGGACTGACGCGGTTTGTCCCTGATAACAATTTCGATGGACTTATCCAGCTTATTGAGAAAGCGAAACAAGCGTTCAGCCGAGAACCCGTCCAAATGGCCTTTCATGAGTGCAGAGACATTCGGCTGTTTGATATCGAGCAGCTTAGCTGCTTTGACCTGAGTGAGCTTCCGTGCCCGGATTATCTGGCAGATTTGAAAGGCAAGCTCCGCCTTGGCCAGATGTTCCTCTGGGTTGGGCAGTCCAATGTCCACAAAGATATTGCCGCTACTCTCTTCATATTCGATGGGGTTCGTCGCGCTCTTTGTTCGTGTCATTTTCCGCGTCCTTTCACACCAAGCGCTGCTCGCAGTTTTGACGCTGACTACAGTTTCGGCACTTGGCTGGCGTAGAGGGTGGGGAGAGGGGTTTGTCGAGCTGCTGACGATGTGCTCGAATGCGGTCCGCAATACCAATCACCCGCGAACGCAGCCGGCGCGTGTTTTTCACCTTGACCCGCTCACCGTCTCTCAAAATGATGAAGCCATACGGGGGCCGGACGACGTACTCTTCTTCGACTAACACCAGATACACCCCGAGTTGGGCTTGATAACTCTCGTTCATCTGTCGTCCGGACTTCTTTTCTTCCGGAATAAAATATCGACCACGTTGGACAATCCGATCCGGTTGCCCGCGGAGCATATAGCGCTCGGAAGACAGCCGCACGTCATCGTGGCTGATGGTCCTGCCGGAGCCAAAGCCGGCCCGGCGACGGCCTATGAGGGCAACCACAAAGAGCAGGACGGACAGGCTGAGCAGCAGCGTCAGGATGACCATCACGACAGGTAGACACGGAGCAGGATACAGGCCAGGGCGATAGCCGCCACAATGAGAGCGGCTCGCATGAGCCGGGCAGTCCGGCGTTCAACCCGTTGCCACGCGGCGTGCGTTTCCGTTCCGCGGCGGAGCGCCCGCACATTGCCCGGCGGGATTTTGAGTCCATGCGTCAGCCGCCACGCTTCCTCGCAATAGACGTAGGTTCCAATTTCACTTGCTGTGACCCAATCGGAGTGTTTGGCCATAGTCGATTGTGTGTGGTGGAAGTGAGTTCGTGGGCCCTCGGACCTACGCTGAGCCCTTATTCTCCGGATGCATCTTCTCCATCAACCAGTCGTCATGTTCTGTTGGACGAGGGACTTGATGCCAGTCCATGTGCTGGCGGAGTGATTCGAGCGCGGCCCAGGTATGCTCAATAAAGTCCGGTACGATCAGGAGCACGATAATGGCCTTTTTATTATCAATCGTGCGCACAATGCCGAACTCTTCGTAGGACTCGATGACACATTTGATGAGCGCAATATCGGCCCGCTCAACCCGCAAGTAAATGTCGCTCAGCTCCATGTCCGCACCACAAGTACTGTCTGGAGTACTGCGTGCACGGTCTGGAGTCAAGCTTGACGTGGCACAAGCGGCCTACTAGAGTCTGACTCTAGTAGGCTGGAGCTATCCGACCGGAAAGAAGGAGGGAGTATGCCGGGTGCCTTATCAGGTTTTCGGATCATTGAATGCGGCGAGATGGTCTCTGCCGCCTACGCAAGCAAGCTTATGGCCGACATGGGCGCAGAGGTGATTAAAATTGAATCGCCGCAGGGGGGAGACGCGACCCGTCAGCGCGGGCCGTTTCCAGGCGGAACGCCGCACGCTGAAAAGAGCGGACTGTATCTTTTCCTGAACACCAATAAACGCGGTATCACGCTCGACCTGGAACAGACACAGGGTCAAGCCGTCTTTCAGCGTCTCGTCAAAGACGCGGACCTGCTTATCCATAATATCCATCCCAAGCAGATGTCGGCCGTCGGTTTGGACTATGACCAACTGGCGGACATCAACCCTGGCTTGGTCATGACCTCAATTACGCCGTTCGGTTTACAGGGGCCGCACAAAGATTATGAAGCGTCTGACTTGACCCTATGGAATGCCGGTGGACTGTGTTTTCTGAACGGTGGGGGGCCGGGCAGCGATCATCTCCCGCCGCTCAAAGCCTTTGGCCAGCAGTCCGGGTTTACGGCTGGGGTGCATGCCGCGGTTGCGTCGCTGGGCGCGTTGTTTGCCACCCTGCGTGATGGGCTGGGCCAGCACGTTGAGTTCTCTGTCCAGGAGTGCCTGATGGGCATATCCGAGTTCGGCACTATGATGGCCTCCTATGCCGGTATGGCGGTGACACGACTCGGGCACAAACCCATCCAACCGCTGGATCTGTTGGAGTGCAAAGACGGCTGGATCTTCATTTGCTGCGTGGAGGAGCATCACTGGCACTCGTTTGTTGACCTGATGGACAATCCGGAGTGGGCCGCCGAGCCTATTTTCGGAGATCGCCTGAAACGGGGCGAAAGCTGGGACGCACTCAAACTGCTCATTCAAGACTGGGTCAAGGATTTCACGGTCCAGGACTTATACCTCAAGGCGCAGGCGCGCCGGATTCCGTTTGCGCCAGTCTCAACCATGGGCTATTTGCTGAACTCCGAACATCTCAACGCGCGCGGCTTTTTTGTGCAGCTCGATCATCCTGAAGCCGGCACGCTGACCTATCCGGGCGCGCCCCATATCTGCTCGGAAACGCCGTGGGAGCTGCGCCGTCCGGCCCCGTGTTTGGGACAGCATAACGCCGAGGTCTATACCGAACTCGGTATGACCGCCCAGGACCTGACTGCGCTTCAGCGAGCTGGCATTGTCTAGGGGAAAGCAAAAGGAGAAGATCATGAGCCGCCCGCCGTTGGATGGAATCCGCGTTGTTGACTTTTGCTGGGCTTGGGCCGGCCCGTATGGCGCCCTGCAACTGGCCCACCTGGGCGCGGACGTCATTCGGATCGAAAGTGCCAAACGCTTATGTCCGTCACGCCTTATTCCGCCCTGGCCGGACAACGAATCAGGCGTGAACCGGGCAGGCTATTTTAACCAGTACAACCAGGGCAAACGCTCACTCACCCTAGACCTGAAAGCCCCGGAAGCCATCGCTATCGCCAAGACGCTGGTCTCAAAGAGTGATATTGTGATGAATAATTTTGCATCTGGAGTGATGGAAAAACTGGGGGTGGGCTATGACGTACTACGCCACATCAAGCCCGACATCATCATGGTCTCTCTACCGGGCTATGGAACGAGTGGGCCGGAAAAAGACTTTGTGTCCTATGGTCCGCCGCAGGTCGCCCAAAGCGGCTTGTCGGCCCTGACCGGCTATGTGGGCGGCCCGCCCATGATGGCCGGTTTTTCCTACGGAGATCCCAACGGCGGTGTCCATGCCACCTTTGCCGTCATGAGCGCCTTGCTCCACCGTGAAAAAACCGGCCAGGGCCAGTATATCGATCTCTCCCAGTGGGAGGCGGCAATCATGTTATTGCCTGAAGCGCTCATGGACTACAGCATGAACGGCACCCAACCCGAACGCATGGGCAATCGTGACCCCCACATGGCACCCCACGGCGTGTTTCGCTCCAAAGGTGACGACCGCTGGGTCAGCCTGTCGGTCCGGGACGAGACGGAATGGCAGCGCTTGTGTGAGGTCATGGGCCAACCCGAGCTCAGTGCGGACGCGCGTTTTGCCACCCTCACCGCGCGGAAGGAAAATGAGGCGGCGTTGGAAGAGATCGTCACGGCCTGGACCCAAGAGCGCACGGCGGACGAGACCACCCAGGCGCTACAGAATGTCGGCATTCCCGCCTATCCGTCGCTTGATGCGATCGACATGATCAACAACCCGCATGTTGGCGCGCGGGACTATTTTGTTGAACTGGAACATCCGGAAGTCGGCACCCGCCGGCATATGGGCATACCCTGGACTATGCCCCGCACACCGTGTGAGGTGCGGCGTCCGGCGCCCTGCCTGGGCCAGGACACGGATGCCGTGCTGACCGACATAGTCGGCCTGAGTCAGGACGAGATCGCCGGGCTCCGAGCAAAGGATATCCTGACCTAGACCGGCTGCGCGGCGCGTCAGCCGGTCCATCTGCTGTCCTATAATCCGTATAAACGCCGCGCATTCTCATAGGTAATCTTGCGCCTGACCTCGGCTGGAATGCCAGCAAAATTTTGCTCCACCACTGCGTGCGAGCGCGGCCAGGTTGAGGCGCGGTGGGGGAAGTCTGACGCCCACATGAGGTTGTCTTCACCGCTCAGGTCGTAGGTCACAACCCCGGCTCGGTCGTCTTGAAAGGTGGCATAGATCTGCCGTCTGAAATACTCGCTGGGCAGGAGAGTGTTCGGGGTTGGGTCCACGTACTTGAGCGTTTCGGACGAGATGTCCAAACGACCCAAATAATGGGCAATCCAGCCGATATCGTTTTCTGCGGAAACCAGCTTCAGCCGGGGAAAGCGTTCGCATACACCGTTATAAATCAGATCGGTCAGCGAGTTTTGGACTTCGTGAATAATTGACATATTTGAGGCTACCCGGCCCTTTTTGAGCCGGATGTTTTGCTTGCCGGTCAGAATATGCAGGCTCACCGGCAGGTTCAGATCCTGAGCGGCCGCCCAGAACGCATCAAAATAGGTGTCGCTGTAGGGCACCTCTCGGGGGGAGGCTGCGTTAATCATGATCCCGCGCAAGCCTTTATTGGCCACGCGTTGCAACTCGCCCACGGCCTGCTCAACATCCTGCATGGCAATCAGCCCCAAACCAACAAGGCGCTGGGGGGCGTGACTGGTAAATTCGGCGATCCAATCGTTATAGGCCCGGAAACACGCCCACTGAAGGTTGGCGTCTTTGAGGTGGAAGAGGAACATGCCAAGAGTCGTATACAGCACCTCTCCCTCGACCCCGTCGATATCCTGATCCTTGAGCCGTTCGACCGGGTCCCAGCCGCTCGGCCGCGCCTGCTCGTAGCCGACGTTCTGATTGGTCGCCAGATCTTTGGGGTCCTTGCCGGCGGCAAATCCGCCGCCAACGGGAAATGGCATAAGTCCTTCCGCAACAAAGAAGCTGCCCTTTTTGTCCTGATAGTCTTTGATGACGCGCGGCGCCCGGTCTCGAAAGCCTCGGTCCACCCGTTGTACCCACAAATCCGCAGGCTCTATGGTGTGCGAGTCGGCAGAAAAAATCGTGCTTGGTATTGAACCTTGTGCCATGTTGTCCCCCTTCCTTTGTGGCTGTGATTATCCTGCGGTTGGCTTGGCAATGTCAATCCGACCGAACCGTTCAGGGTTTATTCCGTTCGTCCTGTCGAGTGGGGTGTATAGACGCGCGGGCGAGGGGTAGAATCCGACCCTGACTGTATTGACAGTGTAGGAGATTCGCATGCGCTACATCGTCTACGGAGCCGGTGGTATCGGTGGGGCCATTGGGGCACGGCTGTTTCAGCACGGGCATGAAGTTATCCTGATCTGCCGTGGTGAGCACTTACACGCCATCCAATCCACGGGCCTGACATTAAAGACCCCCAAGGAAACCCTCAAACTCACAATCCGTGCGGTCAGCCATCCCGAAGAGATCGCATTTACTCCAGATGATGTCGTGTTGCTGACGATGAAGTCCCAGGACACGGAAATGGCGCTGCGCGACCTTGAGCGTACAGGGGGTCGAGACCTCGCCGTCATCTGCGCGCAGAACGGGGTAGACAATGAACGCATGGCCGTTCGCAGATTTGGGCGTGTCTACGGCATGGTTGTCTGGATGCCGGCCACCTATTTGGAGCCCGGCCTGGTTCTGAATCATGCCGAGCCCGTTGGCGGTATTCTGGATGCCGGTCGGTATCCCAGCGGGGTTGATCCGCTCATCACCCAGGTGACGCAAGATTTGACCACCTGTGGCTTTAGTGCCGCGCCTGACCACAATATTATGCGCTGGAAATACACCAAGCTGCTGAGTAATGTGCGTAACGCCTTTCAGGCGGCGTGCGGATTTGAGGCGCGCTCGCAAAAAATTATTCGAGCGCTGCGCGCCGAAGCCCTCGCCTGCTACCAGGCGGCGGGTATTGAGTTTGTGCCCGAAGATGAATTACAAGCGCGGGTACGATCTCAGATCAAGCTCGCTGATATTGAGGGCCACCCGCGGGCGGGCGGTTCGTCGTGGCAAAGTCTGATGCGCAGTTTACCTACGATCGAGGCTGACTTTTTGAACGGGGAGATCGTCATGCTGGGTAGACTCCACGGGATTCCCACCCCCTGTAACGCCCTGCTGCAACACGTTGCCAATCGTATGGCGCGCACCGGCCAACAGCCGGGCAGCATTCCTGTTGAAGACCTGGAACGCCAGCTTGACGAGGCGAGTAGATAGGCTTTCTGTGTCTCTCTTTGGGAGACGTTCTGTCTTTCGGATATATCGGATATAGTAACGCCATGCCGTTTTCGTTTGAGCCGACCCTGCCCGCGTGGATGACGTTCACCGCTGGTGAGGTCCCCATTGTCTTAGTCGCTCCGCACGGGGGCCGCCGCCCGGCTGACGCCCCGATTATAGACAGTATCAAGGTCAATGATCTGTATACGGCCGAGCTCACGCAAGACTTAGCTGGGCAAACCCGCAGCTATGCGCTGATCAACCGCTCGCATGATCGCAATGAGCTGGACTTGAACCGCGTGAGTCAGGTCAAACACGAGGCACCGTGGTTTCTGCGCGCCCTGGTCGAACTTCTGTCTGCGCTGACGGCCCAGCATGACTCGGTGCGCGTCTTTTTCATTCATGGCTGGAACGTGGTGCAGCCCGTGTGCGATGTTGGTATCGGACTCCGCCAACGAGCGGGAAAACTGATGAGAGCTGGCAAAGGGGAGCCGACGCTTGAGGTGTCTTTCTTTTCTGATGTTATGATCCCTTTTTGTGAAGCAGCGCAGCAACAGAACATTGACGTGGCGATTGGACGGCGCTATGCCGCGGCCGCCCAAAATAATTTTATGCAGGTCTTTAGTGCGCGCTTCCTGCACGATGACTCTGCGCAGATACGAACGCTGGCCGAGCTGAGCGTGCAGGGAAAAGTTAACGCCGCCCAGTTGGAACTTGGCGTGGGCCTGCGTTGGCCCGGACAAGAGCGCGATCGCTTTGTCCACGTCTTTTGTCATACCTTGGGCAACTCTGTGCAGAATGCAGCCGCGCCCGACCGGGACCGTGACTTTTCTGTTTTTTCTTTCAACCCCCCAGTGAGGGGGGGGGCCGAAGCGGACGAAACACCGTACGATTCTTTGCTGCCTTGGACGTGGGAACGCGCCCCCACCCGTTTGGCCTTACACTTCCATGACCCGATGAGTGGTTTAGGTGTGATGGGAGGCGTGGAATTTGATCCTGGTGCGTCTGTCCACGCCGGACGCTTGCTCCTTTCTCTTGGCGGGACTGAGATGGTTCTCTTTACCGGTGAAGATACGAGTGGGCTGGACCGCGGTCACGTTCAGGTCGGGCAATGTGTGTGGCGGCGGCAGCCGAGTGGACTCTCCATCAACTACCGGGGAACGATAATGCGCTTTGCCCATCCCCAGGCGTTTATTCGGCTCGAAGATGGATTGGCAGCTTCATGGATAGAGCCGGCTGAAGTAGACCTGCATCTGGTGTTTCCTGCGTTGAGTGCCAGCCGTCCGGCTCTTATTCAGCTCTGCCAACTCCAGGGAAGCGTGGCCTTTCCGGACCGCGAGTATACGGTCAGCGCCTGGGGCTTTGTTGACGTACTCAGGCCGGATGAAACAGACCGCCTCCTGCCGCGCCGCTTGTTGTCATTGCCCTTTGGATCTGATCTGGGGATTTTCCTGGCTCGGTCCGAAACTCCTGAAGGGCCGCGTTCTTCCGGCATTGTCTATCAGAACGGCCGCCCACATCCGCTGGACCCCGTAGACTGGCAGCTCGAATACGCCTTTACGCATGGTCGGCCCACACAATTCTCTGTCGCATTCTCTTCTTCTGCTCCACTGTCGCTTGAGTGCCAGGGAGAAACCTTGACGGCGATTCCCATTGTACGCCATACACACAAAGGGCCTGCCCTGGCTGTGACATTTGGGCTGTCCCGAACAGTGTGGCAGGGACGAGAGGCGTATGGTGTCTATGAATTCTCCGAATACCTGAAGGATGCTTCAGCCCGGACCGGGTCAGCCGGACCTTGATGCCCCTGGGAGCAATACGATGGAGCAACTCAACTCCTTTATAGATAGCGTCAATGCCTTGGTGTGGGGACCGCCGATGCTGGTTCTGCTGGGCTTCACGGGCGTTGTCCTGACCCTGGGGCTGGTTTTTATACCTTGGCGAAAAGTTGGCTACGGCTTTCGGCTGCTGTTTGAAAAACACAACCCCGACGGCGAAGGCGAGGTGAGGCCCTTCAACGCCCTCATGACGGCACTCTCGGCAACGGTCGGAACCGGGAATATTGCCGGTGTCGCGACCGCCATCGCCCTGGGCG
>CAXXIS010000005.1:0-16710 GCA_963664395.2 Binatia bacterium
TTCACAATCCCGAATAATAAGAGCATACCCAGAATTGCGAACAAACCTAAGTGCTGGCCGGCGATATACAGCGCCAGCAAGGCAAAGGGCACGGCCAGCGGCAAGGACCAGCATGATCGTAATGGGGTGGAGAAAACTTTCAAACTGCGCGGCCAGGACCATATACATGCCGATGAGAGACAACAGAAAAGCAAACTGAAAGCTTTCCATCATCTCTTCAAACATCTTGCCCATGCCGGTCACCCCGGTGGTATAGCCCAGCGGTAGGCCCATTTTCTCGACCTCGGCATCAATGTCTGCAATCGCGTCACCGAGCGCCTTGTCTTTGGCCAGGTTGCCGGTAATCGTAATCTGGCGCTGTCGGTCCTGGCGGTCAATTTGCACCGGACCAGTGCCTGGAATCAGATCGACAACATTACTTAATATGACCTGCCCAACAGACACCGACGGGATCGCGACCTGTTGAATCACCTCTGGTCGATTCCGACTCTCAGGCGTCAGGCGCAGGCGCACATCGTATAATTCATCGCCTTCGCGATAGGTCGTAATTTTCTCACCCGCGATCATAATACGCAGGGTCGAAGCAATATCCGCCGCCTCAATGCCGAGATCGGAAGATTCTGTCGGTTCAGATGGACTTGGAGTTCGGGGCTCCCACCCTCGAACGTCGAGTCCACATCTCGCAGACCCGGCATGCGCTGTACGCGGGTTTTCAAATCTTCGGAATATCGTTGCAGCGTCAGCAGGTCCGGGCCGCGCAAGTTGTAAGAGACATCGACATTCTGGATCCCTCCACCACTGACCGGCAGTATCTGGTCTACACTAATGCGGAGGTTGGGAAAGCCTTGTATCATCTCACGGGCCAAATCCATGATCTGACTCTGGTGGAGGGTCCGTTCCGAGTATGCACGAGGGTGACGACAATTTTTGACTTGGTGACCGATTCGCCTACGGTTGAACCAATCTCGGTCAGCAGATGGTTCACACCCGGAAGGGGATGAATTTCTTCCTCAATCTGGCGTGTCACGGCTTCAGTTTGGGCCAACGAATAGCCGGGCGGTGTCTTGATATTGATTTCAAACTCCCCCCGGTCGTCGCTGGCCATCAGGCTGGGGCGGACAAGACCTGCAATAAAAGGGGTAGAAGCAAACACGCCCAGGGTGAGGCACACAATCACCCAGCGGTGGCGCATCGACCACTTCAGCATGGCCATATACGAACGATCAATGAGCCGGTAGAAGCGTGACTCGCGTGAGGAATGGGCCTGACCGGCAGCGTGCCCGTCAAGGTGTTTGGGCAGAAAGCGTGAGCACAGCATGGGCGTGAGGGTAAAGGCGACCAGCAGCGAGACCATGATAGAGAACGCCATGGTAAACCCAAAGCTGCTCAGCCACATGCCGATGATCCCCTTGAGAAAGCCCACCGGAATGAAGATGACAACCAGAGACAAGGTTGTGGCGCTGACGGCCAAGCCGACCTCGGCCGTAGCGGCGCGCGCGGCTTCAAAGGCGTTCATGCCCTTTTCTTCGATATAGCGATAATATTTTCCAGTACGACAATCGCGTCATCAATGACAATGCCCACGGCCAAAGTGAGCGCCAGCAGGGTGACACGATTGAGGGAATATCCGGCCGCGGCCAGCAGGGTGTAGGTCGAGATGATGGGAAACCGGAATAGCGATGGCGGCAATGAGGGTTGAGCGCAGATTGCCGAGAAAGGAAATACACAATAATGCTGGCAAACAGCGAGCCCAGGATGAGGTGCTGCTCGACCTCGTGCACCGAAGCTTTGACAAAATCCGACTGATCGCGCGTCACCAACGCTTCGACACCCGGCGGCAGGAGTTGCTGAACATCAACCAGGCGCTCCTTGACCGCTTCGACCGCGGCTACCGTGTTCGACCCGGACTGTTTGCGATGATAAGAGACACGGCGTTCTTGCCGTCGTAGCGGGACAATGAGCGGGGCTCTTCAACGCCGTCTTCGACGCGGCCAATATCGGCCAGGGTGATAGGCACGCCGTCATTGGTGGCGACCACGATATCTTCGAACTCGCGGACCGATTTGACCCGTCCGAGCGTCCGCAGGATGGTCTCGCCGCTCTCTTGGGTGATGCGGCCGCCCGGAAATTCGACATTCTGCTTGGCCAGGGCCTCGGCGACGGTCCGGATTGCCAGCCCGTAGGCCTTGAGACGGTCGGGATCAACCAGGATATGAATTTCCCGTTTCCGCCCGCCTATTACATCGATGGCGCCGACTCCGGTCACCGACTCCAGCGGCTCTTTGACCTGATTCTCTGCGATTTCGGTCAGTTCTTTCAGACCGCGAAAGCCTGAGACGGTAATGGTGGCAATAGGCGTGGCATCAATGTCGAACTTCTCGACAATCGGCGGGTCGGCATCTTCGGGCAGGTCGGCCAGGACCGTGCCCACCTTGTCGCGAACTTCCTGAGCGGCAATGCCGAGGTCTTTCTCCAGGACGAACTGCACAATAACTTGGGATAACCCCTCACGGGTGACTGACCGCAGCTCATCAATCCCGCTGACCGTGTTGATGGCTTCCTCAATGACCTTGGTCACCTGGGCTTCAATCTCCTCCGGGCCGGCACCGGGCAGGTTGGTTGTCACCGTCACCACCGGCATTTCGACCTTGGGCATCAATTCCAGGGTGAGACTCTTGTAGGAAAACCAGCCTGCCACCACGAGCACTCCAATAAGCATGGTGGCAAAGACGGGCCGGCGAACACAGACATCGGCAAGAATCATACGCTCTCCGCAGGACTTACTGGGTTTGAACGGTCGTATTCTCTTGAGCCTGAACGGCCTGAGCTTGCACGGTCATCCCATCAGCCAAACGATTGAGGGCGCTGACAGCTACCGTTTCTCCGTCAGAGAGCCCTGTGGCAATTTCTATCCACTCCCCGTCCTCCATGCCCGAGGTGACACTTCGCGTGAGGTCACGACGTTATCCTGGACAATAAACACGCGCTCAACACCGGCAAAGCGCGTCAGGCCGGTTCGTGGAATGAAGAGGGCGTCTTCTTCCTCCGAGCACGCCGGTAATACGCGCAAAATATCCAGGGCGGAGTTTTCCATCCGGATTTGGGATCTCGGCTTCAATCAGGAGTGAACGTGTCTTGTGGTTCACCCGGGCGGCCATGCGGGTGAGGATCCCTTCAAAAACTTGTCCGGGCAGGGCTTCGACTTCAACCCGCAGCGACATGCCAGTCTCGGCCACCGCCGCAAATCGTTCCGGAACAGGGGAACGCAGCTTGAGGGGATGAACCACGACTAATTCAAGCAGGGGTGAGGCATCCTGCTTGTATTCGCCGGGATTCACAAAACGTTCCTGGATAAAACCGTTGACTGGCGAAACAATACGGGTATCGCGCAGGCGTTTCCGAGCCAACGCAAGAATTTTTTCTGCGGTCCGTACTTTTGCCTCCGCTACTGCATAGTCAGCTTCACTGATATCCAGCCGTTGCTCGGGAATCAGTTTTTCCGCGGCCAACTCCTTTACGCGTGCATGTTCAGCTCGTGCGCGGATTGAAATTCGCTTCCGCTTGTTTGAGCGCACTTTCCTGCACTTCGACCTGCAGGGCAAGTTCTTCTCCCTCCATCTCCGCGAGCAGTTGTCCCTCTTCGACCTTGTCACCAAAGTCAACGTGGACCCGCTGGACATAGCCTTCCTTCTTATTTGACAGAATGACGCTCTCCTTGGCGAACAGCGCTCCCTGTCCCTGTCCGGTGCGCTGGAGGTGCGCATGACGGGCTGAGTCACCTGTACGGTCAAGGCCGGTGGCAGGGCGGCGTCTTCCGGGGTTTTGGCCTCCGAGCCGGATGATTGACAGCCGGGCAAGAGACTCAGCAGAAGAAACGCCTGTCCGAGAATGAACACACACTGCTTCACGATACTGGCTCCTTATGGTTCTGATTCAGCACCCCGTTGAAAAACAGATCGAGCAAAATACTGGCGTCCTCGGCGACCGGTCGCGCCGTCAGCCCCAACGTCCGTTGCTGAAAGCAGCCTCGAATCGCCTCGTTGAGGGCAAAGGCTGAGGCTTCGACATTATGGGGCCGAAAGACGCCCACACGGACGCCGTCCTGGATGATTTCTTCAATAAAATGGATATGGACAAGATACAGGTCGAGCATATGCGCCGCTTCCGGATGATTGGGTGAAGCGGCCAGAAAGTTCCGCTCCAGCAGCAGGGTCTTGAAGAAATCGCGATACGTATCGCTCAGTTCAAGGCTGGCCTCAATCAGACGTTGGAGCTTTTCAATCGGAGTCAGCGCCTCAGCGACTTGAGCGCGTAATTGACTGGTGAAATTCTGTATTCCCTGCTCCACAGCAGCGGTGAAGAGGCCCATCTTTGTTCTGAAAATACAGATAGATGGTCCCCTTAGCGATATCAGCTTCCTCCGCAACGCGCTCAACCGTGGCCCCCTGAAACCCGTTGCGTGCCACCACCCGGCACGCGGCATCCAAAAATTTCACGGATGCGGAACTCGCGGAGTACATTCTCTTTTCTTGTGGCTGAACTTTTAGTCATATGACTGACTGTACAGTCATTCTGCATGCAGTACAATACCGAACGGTTCGTGCTGCGTCTGTCTCTATAAAGAGGTGAGTGTATGAGGGCGAATCGGCCTATGGTTCAGGCGGCCCAACCCGCGGACAGCACCTCGGCCTGTTCCAGCACAGTCCGCGTCGCTCGTTCCTGCTTGTCGGGTGGATAACCGTGTTTACGCAGAATGCGCTTGACCAGGCGACGCAGGTTGGCGCGGACATTCTCGCGCAGCGTCCAGTCTATGGTAACGTTGTTGCGTACCGTCTTCACCAACTCACGGGCGATATCGCGCAGGGTTCGTCGCCAAGCACCTGAACCGCGCTATCATTCGTTTCGGCGCGTCGTAGAACGCGACCTCGTCTTCCGACAGGCCGAGTTTGTCGCCGCGCGCGCTTGCCTCGCGCAACTCCTGGGCAAGCTGGATCAGCTCTTCAATCACCTGCGCGGCTTCGACGGCCGGTTCTGATAACGCCGCAGGGTTTGTTCCAGCATCTCGGCGAACGACCGCGCTTGGACAACGTTTTTCCGGCGGCGGACAGCGAGTTCGCCTTTCAATAATTTCTGCAACAGTTCGACCGCGAGGTTGCGCTGCGGCATATCTCGCACCTCGGCCAGGAATTCATCCGACAGGACCGAGATATCGGGCTTGTCCAGCCCGGCGGCGGAGAAGATGTCGATCACTCCTTCCGACGCCACCGCACGCGAAACGATCTGGCGCACCGCGTGGTCCAACTCTTCCTCGGGACGGGCATCGCCGGACACTCGTTTGGCGAGACTCCCCCGGACGGCCTGAAAGAACCCTATCTCGTCTCGAATGTGCAGCGCGGCTTCATGCGGGACGGCCAGGGCAAATGCCTGAGACAATTCTCGTACTGCGGCCAGGTAACGATCCTTGCCGTTCTCCTGGGCCAGGATATGTTCTTGCGCCGCCGGCAACAGGGCCAGCCGTTCCACGGTGCGCCGGTGATCCATTTCGAGCGGTCAAAGCCGTGGAACAGATCGCAACAGACCTCATATTTCTCCCGCATCACGTCTACCGCTTGCTCCTGGTCGAATGCGGTTTCTCCAGTGCCGCCGCTCTGAGTGTAGGTCGCCAATGCACGTTTCAGTTCATGCGCCAGACCCAGATAATCCACTACCAGCCCGCCCGGCTTGTCCCGGAACACACGGTTGACCCGAGCGATGGCCTGCATCAGGCCGTGGCCGCGCATGGGCTTGTCCACATACATGGTGTGCAGGCTCGGCGCATCAAAGCCGGTCAGCCACATGTCGCGCACCAGTACCAGGCACAGCGAGTCGCCGGGGTCGCGGAAGCGTTTGGCCAATGCCTCGCGCTGCGACTTGGCGCGAATATGCGGCTGCCAAGCGGGAGGGTCGGATGCCGAACCGGTCATCACGACTTTAATCTGTCCCTTGTCATCTTCCTCCCGATGCCAGTCCGGGCGCAGCCGCACCAACTCACGGTACAGCTTGATGCAAATGCGCCGACTCATGCAGACGACCATGGCCTTGCCGTCGAGCGCTTCCAGGCGCTGCTCAAAGTGGGCGACGATATCCTGGGCGATCAGCTTCAAGCGCTTTTCAGTGCCGACAATCGCCTCAAGTTGCGCCCATTTGGTTTTAAGCTTCTCCTGACGAGCGATCTCCTCGCCTTCGGTTGCTTCCTCGAAGCCGGGATCAATGTTCGGTCGCTCGCTCTCGTCGAGTGAGAGCTTGGCCAGCCGACTTTCATAATAGATCGGCACGGTAGCTTTGTCCTCGACCGCCCGCTGAATATCGTAGACGCTGATGTAGTCGCCGAACACGGCTCGGGTGTTGGCATCCTGCAACTCAATCGGCGTGCCGGTGAAGCCGACAAACGAGGCATGGGGCAGGGCGTCTCGGCATATGCCGCGCATAGCCGTCGATAAAATCGTACTGGCTGCGGTGGGCCTCGTCGGCAATGACTACGATGTTGCGCCGCTCCGACAGCAATGGATGCTGGCCATCTTTCTCCTCTGGGAAGAACTTCTGAATGGTGGTAAAGACCACGCCGCCCGACTCGACCGCGAGCTTGGCGCGCAGGTCGGCCCGGCTTTCTGCCTGCATTGGCGGCTGGCGCAACAAGTCACGACAACGCGCGAACGTGCCAAAGAGTTGGTCGTCCAGGTCGTTGCGGTCGGTCAGCACAACCACGGTCGGGTTCGCCATCGCTTGCTCACGGATGATGCGCCCCGCATAGAAGGCCATCGTCAGGCTCTTGCCCGACCCCTGGGTGTGCCACACCACGCCGATACGCCGGTCGCCGGGCTCGCCTCCGGGTTTGCGGCCCGACTCATAACGGCCAAACCGCTCGACAACCTGTCCGGTCGCTAATTCCAACTCCGTAGCGCGTAGCGTCTCAGTAACGGCAACCCTGACCGCGTGGAGCTGGTGATAGCCGGCCATTTTCTTGACCAATGCTCCGCTGCCGTCATCCTCGAACACGATGAAGTCGCGGACCAGCGAAAGAAAGCGTCCCGGTAGGCAAACGCCTTCGAGCATGACCTGCAATTCGGGCATATGCGAGTCGGCCAGTGTTTCGCCCGAGATCGTGCGCCAGGGCTTGAACCATTCCCGCCCGGCGGTCAGCGTACCAATACGAGCTTCGACCCCGTCCGAGACCAGCAGCGCCGCGTTCATGCTGAACAGCGTCGGCAGTTCGGCCTTATAGGTTTGGAGCTGTTGCCAGGCGGTCCAGATGGTCGCGTCTTCGTCTGCCGGGTTCTTGAGTTCGATGACCCCGAGCGGCAGGCCGTTGACGAACAGCACCACATCGGGCCGGCGCTCGTGCTTATTCTCAACAACCGTCAACTGATTGACCGCCAGCCAGTCGTTATTGATGGGCGTATCGAAATCAATCACTCGCGCCTGCGCGCCCCGTACCGCCCCGTTGTCCGTGCGATACTCTACGGTCACGCCGTCTACCAGCATGCGGTGAAAGGCACGGTTGCGGGCCTCAGGTGTTGGCCCGTCCGGGTGGGTCAGCTTACGAAAAGTGTCGTCCAGGGCTTCGGTCGGCAGGTTGGGGTTGAGCAGGGACAAGGAACTGCGCAGCCGTCGTTCCAGCACCACCGCTCCGTAGTCGCTGCGCTCTGCACTCGGCGTATCGGGCGCGATGTCGGGGCCGTGGGCGATGCTCCAGCCAAGGCTTTCGAGCCAGGCCAGGGCGGCCTCCTCGACGGTGGATTCGGTGAGGGGGGTCACTGACCAAATGTCCTTCATTCGTCTCGAATAAGTGTCATTAGTTCACAGACGATTTCTTTTGTGCTTTTCAATGACGTACTCAACGCGATTCTGTCCGCCAAGGTTGGACTATGCTGTGTAACTTCGTCTTTTGACACTTTGTGCCAGATCGGCAGAATCCGATTATACTCTTCGTTTTCAAGTGCAACTAAGCCGTCCAATTCCTTCTGAGGCCAGTTTTTCCTGAAGAAACTCTCCGATAAAACGACGATGCCAAACCGCGAATTGGCAAGGCCGCGGTCGATTTCCCTTCGCAGGCTGTTCCCCACCCTTAGTGCGAACTCGTCGTACCAAACTGTTGCTCCCTCCGCTGTAAGTAACTCAGCTAATTCGCGAACGAAATCATCTTTGTCTTCGCTAGCGTGGGATATAAAAAAATCATATGTCTTAGCTGATGTATCCTCGCTGTTTATGGCCGGCGTTTGTAACGCAGGCCTTTTCAATCCAGAAGATATGCGCCGCTCGTGTGCTTCCCGCTCCCGCATTAGCTTGCGTTCCTCGTCTGCAACTTTCTTACGTGCCCTCTCGTCGTCACGGGCTTGACGGCTCTGGTATTCGCGGAGTCTCTTGGATTTTTCAACTTTCCTCCTTTCAACATCTACTTGTTTTTTCTTTACTGATACGAGAGCCTTTTTGCATTGCTCTATTTCTCGTATTTTTGATCGTCTCGTGGAGGAATTTTTGGTTCTGCTAACAGCGTCTTCTGCTCTATTGATCCTCCCGAATAGGTCGGCTTCCTTCTTCGTCTCGGCTACGAAATCTTTTTTAAGATTGACAATTTCTCTTTCGAGTTGACTAATTTGAGATTGATTATGGGATGTCATATAGCTCCTCCGATCATGCTATCCCCCCGCAACTCCCCCGACACCAGCCTAGGCAACAGCGTATTATGCAAGGCGGCCAGGGCATGAGATTCATGGCAGTTGACTACGATGCGGTCAAGCATCGGCTGAGCGATTTCCTGGAACAGAGCAGCCATTGATTCCGTAGGTAGGCATATCTCGAATTGCCCCATAGTTTTCCAACTGGTGCGTGGCATCCTTGTGCCTGTCGAAGCTTGATCAGTGTAGGCAACGAATTCATCGCTTGAGATACAGAAGAGGATAAAGGACGACCAAAGGTGCGCATTGGGCGCAACAACAACGATATCCGTGGAGCAAACACCCCCCACAGGCGCAATACCGACCTTGTGGAAGTACGGACGTAACTTTCCAAACAGGAACTCACCCCGTCGAAATTCATACTTGTTGCTCCCAACACCAGCCGCGGTGTCCCATTCCGAAAGTGCGATGCAGCGCTTCGGCATGTGTTCAAGTGCAATGTAGGGAGTCTCCAAGTTCATATTGTTTGGCTGAACCCCGCGCCGAGGATGTTCTGCAACATTCCCCAACTTCCCAACTTTCCATCCCTCCGGTATCTCCCCCAATTCTGAATCAACGAAACTATCAGGGAACAACGCCGCAATGCTTGGGTCCATCCCGTCAAGATACGCGTGGGCACGTTCCACGGTCCAATCAAGGGGGGAATGATTGGGAGTGTGGTTTCTGAGGGCGGCCTTGGCATGAACGGGGTCGAAGTCTATGAACCAACTCTTGAAGAGCGCCCGCGCCATTTCTTCGAGCGTTTCGTTCATGCGGCGGCTGAGTTCGATCTTGTCGTCAAGGGTGCCGAGGATGTGGGCGATGGCGCGCTGTTCGGGGAGGGGCGGAACATCGACAGGTATTGGATGGATGAAGTTGCGATTGAGGGACGGCTGTGCGCTCCCGGAGTTGTAAGTCCGAAAGTCAAACTGTTTCAGGAAGTAGTAAGCAAAGCGTTGATCGTTTCCGTGGAAGTCGACCACGTACAGCGCGGTATTAAGCGGCCAGTAGTCCACCGGCGAATAGCTGACGACGCCGAACGAAGCACCGCTTCGACCCACCGTCACGCCTGGACCAGCAGCTCTTGCCTCGTCATGCCACCCGGTAACGCCGAATGAACCAAGAACCGGCTTGTTTCCAGGCCGTCGAATCGCGTCGGGAAGATCATGGCCCCGCTGAAGTGTCACGAAGTCACCAAGGGGCAGGCGCTTCCACGGACTACCCGTCATCTTCTCCCGTGCCTGCCGCCGATACCACTCAGCCCCGTGTTGTTCGATGTGTTTGCGTAATGCGTCGTTATCCACGGTCTTGTGTAGAAGTAGATCAACCCGCTGCGCCATTGGCAATTCGTCTATGGCGGTGGCAAGGTTGGCTTGGTCCGTCAGGGTCAGGTTGTCTCCGAACAGCGCAATGTCTACGTCGGAGGTAGGAGTAAAAGTCTCCATAGCCCGCGACCCGAACAGTACCGCCCGCTCCACCCGCTCATTGGCGGCGAGGATGTCGATAATCGCGGTGCGGTATTTCGCTTTCAGGCCGTCGGTCATGTAGAGCGTTTCTTTTCGAGGGTCGCGTGCAGCCGCCGGAGCATGGGATGGTATTGACCTTTAATCAACGTTTCCGCCTGGAGAGCGACCTCTTCCTGATAGGTGTGACTCAACAGGTTGCGTTTGCCTAAGGCGTCCAGAAAAATCTCGCAGTCCTCCTCGTCGAGATAGTCTACCTCGAAACTCTTGCGGATCACCTCCCGCGGGACTTTGATGTCATACCCTTCATAAAAGAGCAGGTCTTTTAAGACGTTCCAGGCAAGCTCAAAGGAAAACTCGAAAGTCTGCACCAATCCAGCCCGTTCAAGGTTGGTGTACGAATCCTGTTCGCATGCCTCGTCTAACTGCGAGAGCGCCTTACCGAAATTGTCCAAACGCTGTTGCCAGCGTATTTCATCGGTATTGCTCATGCTGTACCGTCCCCAAACCCTAGTCTCTTTAGATTCGCCTCTATGGCAGTGTCCAGCTTCGCGGACTCGGCCTGCTGGGTGCGCAACGCCGCGACGAGGCGTTGCATCTTGTCCTCGAACGGCTCGCCGTCGTCCTCTTGCGCTTCCGCGCCGACGTAGCGACCGGGGGTCAGCACATAGCCGTGCTTACGCACCTCTGCCAGGGGTGCGCTCTTGCAGAAGCCGGGGATGTCGGCGTAGGAGGTGCGAGTTTCACCCCCATCCTGACTTTCCCCCTTGAAGGGGGAAGGAAGGTGATTGCGCCAGGCGTGGTAGGTGTCGGCGATGCGGGCGATGTCGGTGTCGGTCAATTCGCGGTGGGTGCGGTCCACCATGCGACCGAGCTTGCGGGCGTCGATGAACAGGATTTCGCCGTGGCGGCCGCTGGACTGCCGGTTCTTGCGATTACGGGTCAGAAACCACAGGCAGGCCGGAATCTGGGTCGAATAGAAGAGCTGGCCGGGCAGTGCCACCATGCAGTCCACCAGGCTGGCTTCGATCAGGCTTTTTCTGATGTGCCCCTCGCCCGACTGGTTGGACGACATGGACCCGTTGGCGAGCACGAAGCCGGCCGTACCAGTAGGTGCCAGATGATGGACGATATGTTGCACCCAGGCGAAGTTGGCGTTGCCCTTGGGCGGGGTGCCGTACTGCCAGCGCTTGTCTTCGGTCAGCCGTTCGCCACCCCAGTCGGAGATGTTGAAGGGCGGGTTGGCCAGGATGAAGTCGGCCTTGAGGTCGGGGTGGCGGTCGTTGTGGAAGGTGTCACCGTGGGCGATCTGGCCCTCGATGCCGCGAATGGCAAGGTTCATCTTTGCCAGCCGCCAGGTGGTATAATTCGACTCCTGACCATAAATCGAGATGTCGGCCTTGGCACCCTGCGGCGTGCTGCTGCCATTGCCGTTGCCTGATTGATGGGCGCGGATGAACTCGACCGACTGCACGAACATGCCGGAGGAGCCGCAACAGGGGTCATAGACCCGTCCTTGATACGGCTCCAGCATCTCGACCAACAGCTTGACCACGCAGCGCGGGGTGTAGAACTCGCCGCCCTTTTTGCCTTCGGCACTGGCAAACTGCGACAGAAAGTATTCGTAAACGCGGCCCAACACGTCCTTGGACCGGGCCTCTGCGTCGCCGACCTGGATATTGCTGATGAGATCAATGAGCTGGCCGAGCCGCTGCTTGTCGAGCGCCGGGCGGGCGTAGTCTTTGGGCAGCACATCCTTGAGCACCGGGTTGTCGCGCTCAATGCCGGTCATGGCGGTATCGACGAGTTGGCCAATCGTAGCTTGTCGCGCCTGGGTCTTGAGGTGTGTCCAGCGTGCCTCGGGCGGCACCCAGAAAATGTTCTCGGCGCGGTACTCGTCCGGGTCCTCGGGGTCGGCACCCTCGGCCCGTTCGGCTTCGAGACGGGCGTACGTCTCCTCGAAGGCGTCGGATATGTATTTCAGGAAGATGAGACCGAGAACGACATGCTTATACTCCGCAGCGTCCATGCTGCCGCGTAGCGTGTCGGCCATACCCCAGAGTTCGGCCTCGTAGCCGGTTGTCGCGCTTTGGCCATCCAGCCTCGCGCCGGACTCGGAGGGCGGCGGCTTCGAGCGTCCTCGTGCCATGTGCTGTTTCTCCCGTTCTCGTCACACCGACGCGGCTTGACCCTGATCCGCCTTGACTGAGCCGGTGCGTATGGGCTGTGTTTGAATATGCAGGCAGGGACACGGCGGTGCTATTTCCCCTCAAAGCGGGGGCGGCGTTTTTCCATGAACGCTTTTACCCCTTCTTGGTAGTCCTGGCTCCCGAAGCAACGGGTTGACCAAGTCTTGACGGCATCCATGTCGCGCAGGGTGGCCGCTTTGGCACTCTCTCGGACGAAAAACTTGTGGGCCGCCACACTCAAGGGAGCGTTATCAGCCATCTTGAGCGCGTATTCACGGGTATAGGATTCAAGCTCGGCCTTGGGCAGGACGCGATTGACCAGACCCATATGGGCCGCCTCTTCGGCGTTATAGACCCGGGCGGTCATAAGAATCTCGGCCGCGTTGGAGACTCCGACGATATGGACGAGCCGTTCGACCCCCCGCTCAAGTGGATAGGCAATACCCAGACGGGCGGCCGGAATCCCAAAGCGGGCATCATCGGCACACAGCCGCAGGTCGCACATGACGGCCACCGAACAGCCCCCGCCCATGCAGAAGCCATGAATCATGGTGATGACCGGCTTTTCCAAGCCGGCGAGCGATTTTAGCGCTCCGTCTACCGCCTGGTTATAGCCCCGCGTTGTCTCAGCCCCGGAGCGGACCTTGCCAAACTGCGAAATATCGGCACCTGAGACAAAGGCTTCCTCGCCCGCGCCGCGCAGGAGGAGGACGCGGAGATCATCATCGGCGGCGACCTCGGCGACGAGTTGTGGCAGGGTGTGCCACATGTCAAGGTCAACCGCATTGCGACGCTCGGGTTTGTTGAAGACAATCCAGGCTAAAGGGGGCTCTTTGTGAAGAAGGAGTGTGTCTGACATCGCGAGCTCCTGTGTTTTTTCTTTTGCGCGGTTGCGTCCGCCAACCATAGCGCTCTGGCTGGGGTGTTGTCCATTGCTGTGTCTCTTCGCTCGCCCTCACCCGGAATGTTCCGGCTGCCTGGTATTCCTTCTCTATCCAGTGTATCATCACGATAAAAGAAGTTGACTTTTAATGCGCCCTTTCTCTAGCAGAAATATTCTTTCACAAACTTCATACGACCCCCTGCCGTAGTGACACACGTTGCGTAATTTTAGCGGCAGGAAAGACAGGGGGAAAACATGGCAGATGGCTGGCAAAATAAAGGAGGCGCTTCGCCTAGCGAGGAACTCCTCCAAGGTCTTGAAGACCTGAAACGGACCATACAACGTTTTACCAAAGGGGCTGGTGTCTGGCTAATCGTCGCCGCCCTTGCGCTGTTGTGGCTTGGCTCCGGTTTCTATGTGGTCGGTCCGAGCGAACAGGGTATCGTGCTGCGTTTTGGCGCAGTGGTGAATGAAATGGGCCCTGGCTTGCGCTTCCATATGCCGTGGCCGATTGAAAAACATGTTGTGGTGGATATTGCGCGGGTGCGCAGCTCCCAAGTCGGCTACCGTCCGTCGGCAGCAGCACCGGGACGGAGCGGTGGGAGCGGTACCCGTACAATTCCACAAGAAGCCTTGATGTTGACCGGAGACGAAAACATCGTTGAGGTCAACCTGGTGGTGCAGTATCGCATTCAGGACCCGGTCAAATATCTTTTTGGTGCCTATGAGCCGGAGGGAATGCTGCACTCATCGGCAGAGGTCGCTCTGCGCAGTGCGGTTGGCGGGAATACGATTGACTACACGATGACCGACGGCCGGCTTGAGGTGCAGGAGCAGGCCAAGAGCGCGCTCCAGGGACTTCTGGACGTGTATCAAACCGGCCTGTTCGTCACCGAGGCCCGCCTGCTTGCCGTCGATCCTCCCAATGAAGTGCGGGATGCCTTTAACGATGTCGTCCGGGCCCTGGAAGACCGAGACCGCCTGCGCCAGGAGGCTGAAGGCTATCAGGAAGACGTCGTGCCCAAGGCGCGGGGTGAGGCGGCCCAGATGATACAGCAAGCAGAAGGGTACAAGGCGCAGCGGGTCATCCGCGCCCAAGGTGACGCCGAGCGTTTTCTGCGCATCCTGGCCGAATATGAGAAATCCAAGGCGGTGACACGCGACCGGCTCTACTTGGAAAGTGTCGAGCGGATCATGCCCACTATGGAAAAATTCATTATGGATGCACAGAACAGCGGGGGTGTTGTGCCCCTGTTGCCGCTGAAGGATCTTGGCTCAGGCGCGGGCGCGGCCGCGGCCGCGGCCGGTGCCGTGGTGAGTCAGGAGGCGAGATAAATGGTACTGCGATTAGTTGTCGGGCTGGGTTTAGTCCTTGTCTTTGTGGCTGCCCAAGCTGCTTTCACTATTGGTGAGTGGGAGCAGGGGATGGTGGTGCAGTTCGGGAATCCCAAGCGTATCATTCAGGAGCCCGGTTTATACTTTAAGTTGCCGATGGCCCAAAATCTGGTCCGCTTTGAAAAACGTGTCCTCACGACAGATGCCCGCGAGTCCGAATACATCACGCTCGATAAAAAGCGTGTCCTGGTGGACCATGTTTCCCGCTGGCGTATCGAAGACCCCCTCCAGTTCTACCGGAGTGTACGCGACCGCCGCCGGGCCATGGCCCGGCTGGATGACATTATTTCCGCCCGTCTCCGGCAGGAAATTGCCACGCACAATTTTCTGGACCTGATCCGCGAGAAACGCGAAGACATTATGGCTATTGTCACCAGGGATACGCGCGAGACCGCGAAGTCTTTTGGGATTGAAGTCACCGATGTCAGGATCAAGCGGCTCGATCTGCCTGAAGCAGTGCAGGCCAGCGTGTTTGCGCGTATGCGAGCGGAGCGGGAACGGATTGCCAAGCGCTACCGGGCCGAAGGGGAAGAGCAGGCGCAGCATCTCCGGGCGGTCGCTGACCGGGAGCGTGAAGTGATCCTCGCCACGGCGTATGAGTCGAGCGAAAAGCTGAAAGGCGCGGGCGATGCCGAGGCAACGAGTACGTATGGGCAGGCGTTTGGGCAGGATGCAGAGTTCTATGCCTTTACGCGTCGGCTCCAGGCGTATGAGAAAATTCTGAGCAACGACACGACTTTGATCTTGAATACCGACTCGGAACTCCTGAGCTATTTGCAGGGGCCGGGGCAGGGCCTGAGCGAATAGGCGAGTCGGGGGACATGCCCGGACTTTTTCGGCTGCTGCTTTTTCTCGGGATTGGATACCTGATTGTTTCAGGCATCCGACGGCTCTTTCTGCCGGCTGCCGCGTCGAGCCAGAAGCAAGCCGTACACACTACGGACCTGGACAGCGTGCCCTTAGTCCAAGATCCTCAGTGTGGTCGTTTTGTTCCGCAGAACGAAGCGATTGTGGTGTCACGGCGCGGTCGGTCCCAAACGCTCTATTTCTGTAGTGAAGAGTGCCGCGCCGCCTACAAGGCTGCATAAGGTCCCGACCCTTACCGGAATGCCGGAATGATCTCTTCCCCGATCAGGCGTGTATTTTCGTCAATATAGTCCGTTGGGCAGGCCGAGGGCAGGATGACCGTTTTCGCTCCCGCGTCAATATACTCCTGAAGGCGCTTGCGACATTCTTCGGGCGTTCCGGCGAGCGCGTATTTGCCGATCAGCTTGGAAAAATCCTGGGCATATTGTTTGCCCAACCGGCTTGCCGCCATCTCCCGACCTTTCTCGCCGTCCGCATGGGTGGCCGTAAAGATAAACACACCGGGATTAAACGATTCGACATCCCGCCCGTACTCTGTGCGCAGACTTTTGATCTTCTCAATACTGTCGTGCAATTGTTCGGGCGTATACATATACGGCAGCCAACCGTCAGCATATTTTGCCGTGCGTTTCATGGCCGGTTCCTTCCGGCCCGCAACCCAGATGGGCGGACGCGGTTTCTGAACGGGCGCCGGCTCAATACTGACTTCATTCAGCGTGGTGTACTTCCCCTCAAAGGACACGGTTTTCTCGGTCCATAAGCGACGGATCACTTCGAGGGCTTCGTTGGTACGTGAGCCGCGCTGATTCACGGGCACGCCACACGCCTCGAACTCTTTTGGAAATTCTCCGCCAATGCCAACGCCAAAGTTGTAGCGTCCATTTGAGGCCACATCGAGCGCGGCCCCCATTTTTGCCACAAGTGCGGCTGGATATAACGGCAGGAGGACGATGGAGCTGAGCAGTTTAATCTTCTGTGTTGCGCCGGCCGCAACCGAGAGTGAAATGAATGTGTTGCCGACCGGACCGTGAAACATGACGTGTTCGCCGCAACCGAGGAAGTCAAAACCTAAGTGCTCTGCACGCTGGGCAAACTCTCCAATATGGTCCATTGTTGGCAAAGCCGTCCCAAATTCAACATCTCCCATACGTCCTCCTACCGAAGTGATGTTCCCTCATATCTGTGAACGCGGAAAAGAATCAAGCCGCCCCTGGGCCGTC
>CAXXIS010000006.1:0-22312 GCA_963664395.2 Binatia bacterium
GAACATTATGATGTGAGTTGATCCAGACGAAAGTGAAGGTCCCTTTTGGTCTTACATTGCGAGCAGCCTTAAGAATTGAGTCTCGATCCGAGTTCGCCAGTTTGGCAGAGTAATGAAATATAATCTGAGGAGTAGGCGAGAGCTGGTTTTGAATTTTTGTCAGCGTTTCTTCAGCTAGCCGAGCAAGGTGGAGAGTGCGCTCCTCGAAGTTGAAATATGATGTGTTACCGGAGTAGAACTCCCACTTGCCATAGCTATTGAAAACATTTGCGAATCCCATAATTCGCTGACCACCCCTCGATTGTGTATGCGAAAGCCCAATGAAGAAGTCGGCGTCTGGAATCGCGTCGGGCAGAACCCAGGGCCTAACTCCACATTTGGCGGTGATATTCAATGCCAAGTTCAAATCTTTCCAGTCAGCATTTTGTAACGTTGGTGTATCGACCATTTGGCATGGTACGCCCTTTTCCAGAAGCGATCTCTTGATGACGTAGTAGGGTGAGTTGTGATCGTCCTTCAAGTAGCCCTGCTCCGGCGTGTGAACGAGGAAGATTCGTTTCAGGCTGCTGTCACCTCGCCAATCCGAGTGCTCCACCAATAACCGTTCAACCTCGTTTCGAGTATTTTCGATGCGCTCCACGGTCACAACCGTTGAGTATGAGAATTTTGTAGCAAATGTCCGCTCGGCGCCGCGGTATTTATATTTTCCGACTTTTAGACGATTGATTAGTTTCCTCCATTTTGTGACGCATAGGATTGAGACAGACGGGAATAATCTCGATATTATGCGAATCGGTGTCGTAGGTCCCGTACTGCGTAATGCCGTCCCGAACATCCGGCAAAGTATGATGCTCCCGGAATTCTACAGTTGGCTCCGCCAGTCGGCGGACAGGAAAACTTTTTTCAGTAGGTTTTGCTTGCTCAACGAGTTGCAGCGGCCCTGTAATGACTCTGACCTCCAAATCACCGAGCTGAATCGGAAACACGTTATCAGCGACATACTGAACCATCCTTGCGATCTTATCAGTTCTCTCTCTGGCCGCACCCGACTTTGACGCTAAACTGTGTTTCTTGATGGCAGCAGAGAGATCGAATGCTACGCCGGCGTGTTGAAGCGACTTTTCAATCACAGCTACTGAGCAACTGGGTATGACCGCATCTACTGGGACCGGCTCTTCTGCCTCAGTGTCAAAAAAATGGACTCTGGCAAATTCCGTATCGAATTCTACAATTCGTCCTTCGCGCCATTGTCCCTTTTTTTGCAACACAGCGACGATTGATAAACTCTTCTTTCGGAACTTGCTGGCCAATGGCAGCAAGTTTCTGCACGTTGAGAACTTCGCACTTGTAGTCGAGACAGAGGTAGAAGCTCTCAAAATACTGTCGAATCTGAAACTCATAGGCCGGGTAGAAACGCAATATGGACTTCACATTCGCAGGGACGGCGAGTTCGACACCCCGTCTATGCGCTACTATTCGGCTGAATCTAAATCGGTCGATAAACCAGCCTTTTCCAGCCAACACGTCGCGGAGTGTTTTTACGAACTCTCCATAACGGACGTTGAACGTATTACAACTAACCGGTTTATCTCCTTGTCTGATCCTCAAAAGAAAGAGATTGCCAAATTCCGTGGACTTAACTTGGCTTGCGGCGAGCATTGCGGCTTCACGTTTTTCGGCGTTATTTTCGAGCTTAATCAGTGTTTCGTTTTCTGCTAGCCGATACCGTGGCGCGGGTAGACCGAGATTCCTCATCTCGTTCAACATCTGTTTTGTGCCCTCGCTAATGGCTTGGACATAAGCAACGCCGTCAGGGTCTTTCATCAGCTTGAGCCATTCGATCAATTTTGCGTTTCTAGGCATCGAGTTCAGTACCGTATCGGAGAGTGAAAACTCGTTTGGCAGATCGTTGTTTCGTTGCAGCATCCGACCGGGGTTCTTCACAAGGAAGGCATCGGAGTACGACTCACATTCAATCGGGATACCAGTTCGGTAATCACGGTGAGTGACCGCATTGACGATAGCCTCATCAATCACTGTTGGTGGAAACTCCTGTTCCTCCACAAAGCCCCCTCCGGACTTTCGCTTCTGGTATCGTTTGAAGAACGCCGATTCCCGGAAGAAGGACCGAGCTTCGCGAATCTGCTTCGTCAATGGGCCTGTGAACGCCTTATCAAGAGTCGGTAAATCCCGTATTTGGAATTGGTCGGAAGAAACTGCGAAGCGAAGTAGGCGAATATGGGATTGAGGAAGGACGCGTTGTGGATTTGATGCAAAGAACAACAGGCCAGCGTGTGTAAACCCATACTCTCCATTGCGTTGAACGATAGCTCCCGCTTCATAAAGCACACGCTCGTCCGTGAACTCGTTAGTGGAATCAGGATGGAACACTTTCCGAAATTCCACCAGAACATCTTTAGCAACATCACCAGCCTCGAACGGGCAACAGAAATCATTCTCAAAATTTAATAGACTTTTATCGTTCCTGATTCGATCACGTACTTCCTGCGTCATTGGGACATTTTGGGGACCATTTCGGGTCCAGGCTTTAGGCATCCGTTCTGGCGTTTCGCAGATGCCTTTATCTGCGTGAGGAACGAATATTAGACAGATAGTCTTAGAGTTGTCCTGAGTATCCACACATTCATATAGTTTGGGTTCCGCTGCCTGATGATGAAGGAGTGTCGCAAAATCTGTCAGGCTGTTCCTTTGCTGTTCTGATAGGTGGTCAATGCCGTTCACGGTTCCATTGGAGGCGATCCCGAGAACGAGCAGCCCGCCCTTGCGGTTTGTGTTGGCAAATGCAGAAATCGTCTCTTTGATCTGACCCCGTATGCCTCCTAGTTGCTTCTCCAGCCTTTTTGCGTCAACGCCCGCCCGGCCAGCCTCTTTACGGTCGAAATACTGACCCTCGAAATCGTCATCAGAGCTTTGGGTGAGAAAGGCCCAATGCTCTGTCGGGTCGTCAAAGACTTGTTTCGGCGATGGTATTGTCATACCCGAAACACCTTCATTACCTCGTCGCCCAGATGATTGATGACCTTGACGGCGATCCGCCCGGACGTGGGTTTGTCGAACGGGCGGGAGGTGTCGTTGTTGAGGGTCGCCCAGGCGTCTGCGTTGATTTCGGCTTTGAGGGTGGTCTTGAGAGCTTTATAGGGGTCGTTGGCTCCGAGGAAATAGGCGTGGCGAACGAAGAAGCTCTCTTCGTTGTAGTCGGTGTCGATAAACCAGCAGGCGATGCCGTCGGCGTTGTCGCTACGGATTTCACCGGTGTTCGGATGGAATACGTCCACGCCGTTGATCTTGACCCGGACCTGTCCGTTCTCAGCGTCCAGGATGTCGATGTCCGGCTCGCCGAAGATGACGAACAAATTGCCCTGGCCGGTGTTCTTCAGATCGTCGGCCATGTGCAGGTCGGCGTTCATGCGGGCCTTGAGCACGGGAATGCGGCCGAGCTTGTCAAACTCGGATGAGCGCGCGTCGTAGTTGAAGGCGCAGGTAATCAGCGCGTCGAAATCCGCGTCACCCGCCTCACGGGCCGCTTGGACCAAGTCCGGACGAGAGACCGTACCAAACTCCGGGCCGATAAAAATTGCCGCGCGCTTTTCCGTGCCGGCTTCCTGGTCGCCTTCGAGGTAGCGGCCTTCGGCGCAGATCAAATCGCCCGGCCAAGGGGTGATTGCGGTGAAGCTGATTTTGTCTTCCTTATGCGCCTGCTGCACACCGGCGGTCTTGAGGTTTTCCAGAATCATCCGGGCGAAGTCATGCTCTTCGCCGTACCCGGCTTCCGGCTCGGCAACGCCGTCGATCAGTTCGTCGTCTTCGTCCACGCTCAACACCCGGTGCGGAGACAGACTTTCGACCGTAAACGGCCCGGCAACCCGGACCTTTTTCTTATCCTCATAGGGTTTGTCGTACAGGTATTCGTAGTCGGCTTTGGCTGCGATAGACGCATCAATTTCTTTTTGCCGTGCAATCCGCTGCTCCCACCACTCGGCATGGAGCCTCTTCGCCTCCTCCGACCAGCCAGCGTCAGCCTCACGAGGAATTTCCCACTCCTCCCACGGCGTGCTTCTCTTGTCTCTAACGTACAATTCAGTTGCTCGCGCAGCGGTTCCAGCGTTTCCTGAAACTTCTCCCAGATCACGTCGATCTCGGCATTATTGGCGATGGATTTGAGCGTAATATGCGGGACACGCTCGTAGACGAAACCCTGACGGATATTCCCATGCACGGTCGTTTCGGAAGGAGCAGTCCGAGTGACTTCAGCTTCTTTACGTTGCCCCTCACGGCTGTCGGCCAGCAGATGATACGGATAGCGCGCACCCATAATGCGGGCACGAGCCAGCGCCAGAGCAACGCGAGATGTGTCGATGGTGATCCAGCGGCGGCCCCATTGTTCGGCGGCGTACGTGGTGGTGCCGGAGCCGCAGGTCGGGTCGAGGACGAGGTCGCCGGGGTC
This sequence comes from Binatia bacterium, assembly GCA_963664395.2. Lineage (GTDB taxonomy): Bacteria > Desulfobacterota > Binatia > Bin18 > Bin18 > Bin18. The sequence goes on from CAXXIS010000006.1 coordinate 4,466, forward strand.
GGTGGCCATGAGGATGCAACGTTGAGTAACTTTTAGTGATGTCTGGACAACGTAGATTTTTGGATCTGTATATCCAGACACAATCGTGTCATCCCAGCTATTGCTGAACGTCGTGACAGAGAAATCGTCGGCATACCGCTTGTACCGGATGCGCCTACCCACCCCTATTAGCCGGCCAGCGAGTTTCAGGCGTGGCATCCCTTCTCGCGAAGTCTTCCAATGTGTATTTGGCGGTAATTCAAAAATCTTACCTTCAAGTTCTATCGGGTAAGTCCCTGACTCGCTGGCTCCCTGTGAGCTAATAGTGTCCGGCATATATCGATGATCGCCAAGGACGTACGCTTTCCGAATGGAGTCCTGTTCAGTGTATTGCGTGTCTAACAACTGAGCCGCCTTCGGCAAGAATGCCCTACGATACTTCATAAGTGGGCGCTTCTTGGCATACCAAAGAAGCATGTCATAGATATTCTCCAAGTACGCTGCGCCTGAGCCAGAAGTCTTCTTAAATGAGATGCAGGAGACAAAGTTGTCCTCTCCAAACACCTCATCCATCAGCGCCCGAACCCGATGCACATTCTCATCCCCAATCTGAACAAACACAGAACCGCTCTCCGTCAACAAATCCCGCGCAACGGTCAGCCGGTCCCGCAAATACGTCAGATACGAATGAATCCCATCCCGCCACGTATCCCGAAACGCCTTGACCTGTTCGGGCTCGCGGGTGATGTGACCGGTGTTGCCGTCCTTGACATCGCGGCTGGTCGTGGACCACTGAAAATTGGAGTTGAACTTGATGCCGTAGGGCGGGTCAATGTAAATGCACTGCACCTTGCCGCGCAGCCCCTCCCGCTCCGCCAGCGACGCCATCACTTGGAGTGAGTCACCCAGAATCATGCGGTTGGTCCAGTTGGCGTCGTGCTGGTAGAAGTCGGTGGCGCGGGCCTCGTCGGGCAGACCGTTGAAGTCGGCGAACAGGTCAAACTGGGCTTCGGTGGCTTTGTCGTCGGTCTTGGTCTGACGGAGCAGGTCGTCGATGAGGACCTTGGGATGGACTTTCTCCTGGATGTAGAGCGGTGGTGCCTGGACGACCAAGTCCGACCAGTCCTGTTCGTCCTTCCCCCGCCACACCAACTGCGGGTCCAAATCGCGGTTGCGCCGCTCATAGGCAACCTGAATCGGACTTTGTTCGTCCTTACGCATCACCGACTGAAACTCAGCCGTAGGGATGTTCTTGCGCGATGCGGCGGGGTGCGTGAGTGTTGCGACGGTCTTGGCCGTCTTCTTGCCACGGGATTGAGCCATTGAATTTAACCTTTGTCCGACGCGGGAATCTCCTGGACATCCACGGACAGACACCCTTCAACCGCTTCGTAGAGATTGCTCAGCAGTGCTTCAAAAGATTCTCCCTGAGTCGTGCAGCCGGGGATAGCGGGCACCTCTGCCCAATAACCACCTTCCTCCGCTTCATGGACGACTACCTCCAATTTCATGATCTTCTCCTCTGTTCAGTGGGGAGTGGCTAGGGGGTCGATTGATAAGCCTGTCGAAGCTCGCTTCGAGCGTGGCCTGAAAGTCGGCCTCGATCTGATACACCTCCGTGAACTCGGCGAAGGCCCAGCGGCCATACTGCCCATGATAGTTCACTCCGGGAATCCAATAGGTCTCCATGGTAGACTTCTTTTCCTTGGCGTCTTCACCCCGATAGCCTTTGATCTCAACGATCAGGTGCAACGGATCGTCGTGACTGTCATTCAGCAGAACAATGAAGTCAGGAATATAGGTACGCATGGTCGAGCCGTACCGGTAAGGCACCTCCAGTCCGAGGTTGTGGTTTTTCACGTATGCCTGCACGGCAGGATGTGACTCGGCTATACGGCAGAACTCGGCCTCCCAGTCGCTGTCGAGAATAGCCCAGTTGATATGACATCGCCGTGCATCCGTCTCCCAGCGGTGCGCTTTTGAGGTATTGAAGTTGACGTGCATGGTCGAGCCGGTGGGGTTGTAGGGGTCCAATACCGCCTTCACGGGCCGGTTGCCGATGAAGGAGCGAGTGATACCGGCAGTAATGCGCTCGCAGGCCATATCGGCCAGTTCTTGGTACATGAGCTGGGCAGGATAGGTGCTGCCTTTGCAGATCAAGCAGGTATCGAGCCATTGTTTGGTGATGTGTTTCAACTGGCCGAATAGGTGGAGCTTCGGATCTTCGCCAGGGTCGCGCCATTTGGTGTAGAGCAAACGCTTGGCAACGTGGAACAACACGGTGGAGCGCCGTAGGTCGCCGGTGTGAACGAGGTTGAGGTCAACATCTTCTCCAATAATTCCCGCGTTCCGTGTGATCGAGGGGCCAACGAGGTCCGGCGTCAACTCCAGAATAGAATCGTCGTTGAACTCGGCGCTGAGTCGCTCCTCCGGCAGTTCGACGCGATAGCCTTCGACACGTGGAAACTGAATGGCAAGATGATCGCGGTCAGGACGCACCGCTCGGACCTGAACAGTCTCGCGGGGCGGCTGGGGTGGAGCGACGACCGGCTTGGCGGTGAAGTCGAACGGAATCCCCAGGACATCGGCGTATTCCACATTGAACAGCTCGTCTTCATTCAAAGCGTAGGATTGCCGACGCAAGGCGCGCCCAATGACTTGCTCGCACAGCAGTTGAGTGCCAAAGGCGCGCACGCCCAGGACATGCGTGACCGTGTTGGCGTCCCAGCCTTCGGTTAGCATGGATACCGAGACAACGCAGCGAATCGACCCGCCCAACCGACCTAGTTTACCGACCGTATTCATCACTTCCCGAAGCAAGTCTTGGTCGGAAAGATTCTCGGCCTGACCGCGGTCGCCGGTGCGTTCGATAATCTCCCGCCGGAAGCGGTCAATCTCGCCCGCGGCCATAGCCCGAAAATTGGCGTCCAGGGCATCACCGGATTCGAGCTGTTGGCTGTCGATGAGTAAAGTACGCGGACGCGCCAGTTGAGTCCCGTCCGCATTATAGTTCCGGAACAGCGGCAAGCGGCCATTCTCAAACGCCGTCGAATCGTTCCCATTGTCCCGCCGAAAGCCCGAGATGTAGTCGTAGACCAGCTTGGATGTAGAGGTGTTGTTGCACACCACGATAAAACAGGGTGGAACCTGAATGCCTTCCTGCTGCCATAGCTTGAAGGTCTTCTCGTAATGACCATACAGGGCTTCCAGGGCGGTCTGGAGTTCAACTGGCAGGCTGAGCGGGTCGAGGGTCTTGGCCTTGCCTCGGCCCTTTTTCGGCATCCGGGACCGAATATGTTCCCACAGGTTGCGGAATTTGGGCATCTCGCCGCCAGGGATATTGTCGGCCACAGGCACGCGGGGCAGTTTGACGATGCCGCATTCGATGGCGTCCATGAGTGAAAAGTCGCTCATCGTCCAGGGGAAGAGTGTCCCCTCGGCATAGCCCGACCCGCGTAGAAAGAACGGGGTGGCCGATAAATCCATGATCCGTGCAACACCCAACTTGCGGTTTATGGCTTCCAGGCCGGAAATCCAGAGCCGCGCAGCCTCGTTGTTCTTCTCGGCTTCTTTTCGCTCGTCGCCTTTAAGAGTTCCTTCGTCGTCTTTTTCCGGTTTCTCACGGTAGCAGTGGTGGGCCTCGTCGTTCATCACCACGATATTTTTCATGCCCATGAGGTCGGGCATGGCGCGCTGGATCATCTGTCCTTCAGTCTCCAAGGTGTCCAACTCCGCGCCTCGGCCTTGAAGCAGCGAGCGGCCACCCTTTGAAAGCGCCATACGTTCACGCAGCTTAAAGGCGTGGTAGTTGGTAATGACGATCTTGGCCCGGTCGAGGTCGCCGAGCATGTCATTCGGCACCAGCTCTCGGCTTTCGTAGTAGCTGTCCGGGTCGTTCGGTTGCAGGACGCGCAGCCGGTCGCGGATCGTCAAGCCAGGCGTGACGATCAGAAAGCCTCGGGTAAATCTTCTGCTCGTTGGGCGGCGGACTGCGTTGATGGTCTGCCAGGCAATCAGCATGGCCATAACCGTAGTCTTACCCGCGCCAGTAGCGAGTTTGAGGGCCAGGCGCAGCAAGCCTGGATTGGCGTCGTTATTGGCATTCGTGAGATGGTCCAGAAAGTCTTTGCCGGTCTTGCCCGCGCTCGGGGCGACCTCGGTCAGCCAGATAGCGGTTTCAACTGCCTCCACCTGACAGAAGAAGGGCCGGATAGTGTTGAACGTATGCTGTCGCCAGTGTTGAAGCAGACGAGCGGTTTCGGGCGTCACCTGCCAGTCGGCTCGATTTGGTCGGCTGCGCCACTGGTCCACCTGACGGCGCAGCGCGGTTATAATTGATGTGGAGTCGTACTGCTGCTCAGCGGTTGAGAGTCCTTTGCCCTCATCCAAGATGAGTTGCTGCTGGTGCGATGAGCCTTTCCGTTTTCTCGGCTTTGGAATGGGAGTAATAAACTCAGCCCGACGGCGGCTTTCGATGATCTGCTGTGTTGGCTGTCCCTGGTCATCAAGCTCCCAGTGTTGCGTGGGATCCTCGTAGGGCGAGTTCAAGATCGGCTGCTCGAAGAATCGGTTGTCCATAATGGGGGTTCCGCTCTATGCTGCGGGCCGGTTTTCCCCTGTATGTACCAGTCTCCACAAGGCTCCTCTACCCGCTGCCGCTGCTCGGTTCGTGTTGAACCGACATGGCCCTCTCGATCCTTTCGTCCCTATAATTCTTCCACCTTTTCCTAACTGAATGGATCACGTGTTCGCAGCTCTGGAAATAACGAGAAATCGCGATCACGGGTGAGTAGCGCTTCAGTACCGTGCGCCAGACAGAGCGCGGCGATCCGGGCATCGTGTACGACCGCACTACGCACCCGCGGCCGCTGCACGAGGCTGCTCAAAACCTTGAGAAAGTCGTCGGTCTCGCCGAGCAGGCGGTTGCTTGGCGATGTGGCCCAGGCTTCGAGTTGCTGCTATGCGCGCTCCGGCGAGGTTGCCGTGTCTTTCCAAATTCGGGGGTTTGTTACAACACTCAGGAATTCGTAGCAGCAAGGCCAGGGAATCGCCCACACCTGGCTCCCTTCGGCAAGCGCCCGCACGATCGTAAAGGCTGTTTCGTGCACGCGGGATTCCTTGCGGTGCGCGTACACGAGCAGGTTCGTATCGACCGCAATCACTGTGTTTCAGTCTCTCCGTAGACCAACCCGCGCAGGTCCTGCCACGAGTAGGCTTCGAGGGGGTCCTCCGCGCCGGCATGGCCAGTGCTCAAATCGGGCAGCCGGTAGCGGTTCCGGGAGGCGGGCGCGGCGAGGACCTGACGGAGTCCGTCCTCAACCACAGCGCGTAAGGGGCGGCCCGTATTCCTGGCGTGACGTTTCGCCCGCGCCAGGAGTTCGTCATGGATATCAATCGTCGTTTTCACGCTCCCATATTACCCATATTATAGAGTACGGCAAGGCAATAGTTTGAGAAGAGCCAACGGCCAGATACTCCTGCTCCTTCTTGTCCATGTTCAGGTCGTTCACGATGAGGATTATTCCGCAATCTCGCTTCTGCGGCGCGAAATGTCCTCAAAACCCAGGAGCAGGCAGCCGGATTAGTCTCCGCTCTCGAGCTGATACTTCTCCATCTTCCGATACAGGCGTTGGCGGTCAATCTTGAGCAGGCGCGCGGCTTCGTTTTTGTTGCCGTGTCCCCGACGCAGGGCCGCCAGGATGAGAGTCCGTTCCATAGCGGCTAAGGAAGGCATGTCCGCCCACGCCTCAAAATGTGGTTCGGAGTGCGCAAACCCGCTAATAGGAGTCGGCAGGTCGGCATGGGTAATCTCTTGCCCGTGATGTAATGCGAACAGGCGCTCAATCACATTTTGTAACTCACGCACATTCCCCGGCCACGGATACGCAACAAGCTTGTCCATGGCCTCGGCCGTCAAGCGTTTTGGTTGGACCTTGTATGCGGTGCTGAACACCGCAACGAGGTGATCGACCAGCAGGGGGATGTCATCCCGCCGTTCCTTGAGCGGCGGGATATCTATGGGGACAACATTCAGGCGATAGAATAAATCTTTCCGAAATGTTCCAGCCGCGAGGGCCTGTTCGAGGTTGGTATTGCTCGCCGCGATGATGCGGACATCGACCCTGATCGGGCGGCTGGCCCCTAACGGCGTGACTTCCCGCTCTTGAATGGCGCGCAGAAATTTGCCCTGGAGCGCCAGCGGAATTTCCGCCACTTCATCCAGGAACAGGGTGCCGCCGCTGGCCGCTTGGAACACGCCGTCGTGATCCGCAATGGCTCCGGTAAAAGCGCCCCGCTTATGGCCAAAGAGTTGGCTGTCAAGCAGGGTCTCAGACATGGCGCCACAGTTGAGGGCGAGAAATGGCTGACCGGCCCACGGTCCTTTGAGGTGAATTGTGCGTGCCACAAGTTCCTTGCCGGTCCCGCTTTCTCCGGTGATGAGCACCGTACTTTTATTGCTGCTGACTGAGCCAATAGTGGCGTACAGGCGACGCATGGCCGCACTGTGTCCGATGAGTTCACCAAAGCGCTTATAGCTCCGCACCTCGTGCCGGAGTTGCGCCACCTCTTGGCGGAGACGACGTGTTTCAACCAGCTTCTCGACTTTGAGGAGCAGCTCATCCGGGTTGCAGGGTTTGGTGAGATAATCCGCTGCTCCGGACTGCATGGCTTCAACCGCGCTTTCAATTGTGCCGTAGCCGGTCAGGACAATCACCGGACACTCATAGGAGCGCGCCCGCATCTCGCCCAGGAGTTGCATCCCATCCATGACCGGCATCTTGAGGTCAGTGATGACGACGTCAAAATTTGTCTGGCCAAGCACCTGGAGTGCTGCTTGGCCATGACAGACGGCTTCTACCGTATAGCCTTTACGTTGCAGAATCTTGGTCTGCATCTTGGCCATATTCGCTTCGTCTTCGACCAGGAGAAGATGTCCAGGCATGATAGTAGTCTCAACGGGATGTCTTAGGGAACGGACAGCCGTTCAGTCGAGGCTGCTTCCAGAACCGGGGATTCATTCGCGCACGGACAGGGAAGCTCGATGAGAAACGTCGTGCCCTGGTTCACCGCGCTGTGCACGACAATATCCCCCTGGTAGCGTTTGATCACTGAATGAACGATCGAGAGGCCGAGGCCGGTCCCTTGGCCGGGCTCCTTTGTCGTAAAAAAGGGGTTGAAGATGCTGTTCAGCTGATGTGCGGGAATGCCGACACCCGTATCGCTGAATTCAATCGTGACGTGATTGTGAGCATTCCGCTTGGTCTGTAAGCGCAACTCGCCCCCCTGCGGCATGGCCTGAACCGCATTGGTTATGAGATTCAGAAAGACTTGGCGCAGGGCGTTCTGGTTGGTCAGACAGCGGCCAACATCACCAAAGTGGGTCGCGACTTGGATATTATGCGTCTCTAAATATTTCCGCATGAACTGGAGCGTTTTCCCAAGCAGATCGTCAAGGGCGACCTCTTCCATATCGGTCCCGCCCTCGCGTGAGAACTCAAGCAGATTGGTGATGATTTCTTGGGCGCGAGTAATTTCCTCCTTGGCGATGTGCAGATCCTCATGAATCTCCGGGTTGGTTGTATCTGCGATGTGGTCCAGATCGTATAACGCATTCAAAATGATACCGAGGGGATTACGAATTTCGTGGGCGATACCAGCTGCCAGCTGTCCGATTGCCGCCATTTTTTCCGATTGGATCAATTGGCTCTCCAACTGGCGCCGATCGGAAATGTCCACATAGATGCCCTGGATGGTTTTTTCTCCGCGATGCTCGATCGCCCCAAAATAGACAGAGACCGGAACAACGTCCCCTCCCTTTTTCGTTCCCAGACGCAGGTCTTCCCAGCCCAGATATCCCCGTTTCAATGTCTCGTGATAGAGCTGGCGGACGTGGGCTTTTTCCTCTGGGGGATGAAGGTCCCAAATGGCCCGCCCCGCCAGCTCGGTCTGGGACATACCGGTGGCTTTCTCCGCTTCTCGATTGGCCTGCTGAATCGTGCCGTCAGAGCCGCTGATCTGAAAGATTGGCGCCGGGGCATAATCAACCGCCTTGCGATGACGTTCCTCTTCATCCCGCAGCGCTTCTTCTCGGGCTTCAACAAAGAAGTCCGTAATATGCAAAAGACGTTCGGAGAACTCCTGGTCCAGCAAGGTCAGCAGGGCAACGAGTTTCTTCCGATCTTTCGCATACGCGCCGCGTAAACGCTCCGCGATCAGCAGGCGAATTTTCATCTGGCTGGCCAGGAAACGAGAGGCTGGGAAAAGAGAGATAAACCCCTGCCGGGCATGTTCGCGCAGATATTCGTAGGTCTGCGTATTGTGGGGGGCCTCGATATGCTGGGCCCAACGCAGGAGGGCGGCCCGCATATCGCGTGTGACCCCAAGGACGCGATCGGTTGGAATCGGGAACGTCGGTGCAATCAGTCCGACCCATTCTTGTACAACGGAGGTCGCGTGGGCTCGCATGAACGCGGCAAGTTCGGCCCGTAAGGCGCCGGCTTCGCGCGGGAAATCAAGCAGCTCACACCCCCGCATATAATGTTCGATACGCGTCAAATGTTCGGCTAACGATTCTTCAAAAAAAGGCTGCATGAGTATTCTCCCATTTTTCTCCCCCTAGCGCCTCCACTATGTTGTGGCAATCCCCTTTTTGTGTCCGCACTGCCGGCGCGGCCTATTAGACAAGAAAATTCCTGGCGTATAGTAAGAGGCACCGCATTAAGCGGAGCGCCCCTTATTCACGTGGAGCTGCCGACGGCTGCCGAGAGCCGGGTCTTTTTGACACGACCGTCTCCAGTCTCTTTATCCCCCACGTCGGCCTCCGTATGATGAAAGGGTGAGGATAAGAGATTTGAACGACACACGGCCTTCTTTATCGGCTACGACAACGGAACTGTACGCCCTCCTGCGCGAACGGGTGCTGCTCTTTGATGGCGCAATGGGGACCTCCATCCAAGCCCAAAATCTATGCGCCGAAGATTTCGGCGGCCTTGAGTACGAAGGCTGTAATGAACACCTGGTATTGACCTGCCCCGCGGCGATTACGAAGATTCATGACGGCTTCTTGCAGGCCGGGTCGGATATTATTGAGACGAATACCTTTGGCGCTGCCAGTATCGTTCTGGCCGAATATGGTCTGCAAGAGAAAGCGGGAGAAATAAACCAGGCCGCGGCCCAGCTTGCTCGGGCCTGTGCCCAACGGTATAGCTCACTCCAAAAGCCTCGCTTTGTGGCCGGCTCCATGGGGCCGACCACAAAAACGATTTCCGTCACGGGCGGTGTGACCTTTAGCCAACTGCGGCACACCTATGCCGAACAAGCAGCAGGTCTGCTGCGGGGTGGCGTGGACCTGCTGCTGCTGGAAACCACCCAAGACACGCTCAATCTGAAATCGGGCCTGGTGGGAATCGACGACGCGTTTCGGACGGTCGGGCAGCGCGTGCCGGTCGCCGTCTCCATCACGATTGAAACGATGGGGACGATGTTGGCCGGGCAGGGGGTGGAGGCGCTCTATACCTCCGTGGCGCACCATGACCTGTTCGCGCTCGGACTGAACTGTGCCACCGGCCCCGATTTTATGACCGATCATTTACGGACCTTAGCTGCGCTCTCTCGTTTCCCTGCCGTGTGTATTCCGAACGCCGGGTTGCCGGATGAAGAAGGACACTACAACGAATCGCCCGAGATGATTGCGGCCAAGCTCGAACGTTTTGTTGATGCCGGCTGGCTCAATATGCTGGGCGGCTGCTGCGGCACGACGCCGGCCCACATCGAATTGCTCAGGCACATGCTGGAGGGCAAGCGGCCGCGGACCCTGCCGACGACCAAACGGAGCGTGGTGTCCGGGCTTGAACCCCTGGTGATTGACGACGACAAACGTCCGGTGCTGGTCGGTGAGCGAACGAACGTGATTGGGTCACGCAAATTCAAGCGGCTCCTCACTGAGGGTGCGTTTGAAGAAGGCGCAGAAATCGGCCGCCGGCAGGTGCGGGGTGGAGCCCAAATCGTGGATGTGTGCGTCGCAGACCCGGACCGCGAAGAACTCAGCGATATGACCGCCTTCCTGGACATTCTGGTGCGGAAGATCAAAGTTCCCCTGATGATCGACTCGACTGACGCACGGGTCATTGAAGCCGCGCTTGAACAGTCACAGGGCAAAGCGATTGTCAACTCGATCAACCTGGAAGACGGCGAGGAACGGTTTGCGCAGGTCGTGCCGCTCATCAAACGCTACGGCGCGGCGGTGGTTGTGGGCTGTATTGATGAAGACCTGCAACAGGGCATGGCGGTCACCCGGCAGCGAAAACTCGCAGTTGCGAAACGGAGCTATGCGCTGCTCACCCACAAATACGGCCTGTCGGCTGAAGATCTCATTTTTGATCCGCTGGTATTTCCACTCGGAACCGGTGACCACAACTATATTGGCGCAGGGGAAGAGACGATTGAAGGCGTCCGGCTGATTAAACAAGAGCTGCCGGCGTGCAAGACCATCCTGGGTATCAGCAATGTCTCCTTTGGCCTCCCGCCGGCCGGCCGAGAGGTGCTGAACTCCGTGTTTCTCTACCACTGTGTCAAAGCCGGTCTCGACCTGGCTATTGTGAACACGGAAAAGTTGGAACGCTACGCCTCGATTGCCGCAGAAGAAAAACAACTCGCGGATGATCTGATTTATTGGCGCAGTGAGGACCCGGTGGCTGCTTTTGCCGCACACTTTCGACAGAAAAAAGAAACTGTGATTGAGGATACGTACGCCGCCCTTCCGCTGGACGAACGGCTGGCTCGTTATATCATAGAAGGCTCAAAAGACGGCCTGATTGCCGACCTCAACACCGCCCTCCGCGATCAGTTGCCACTGAATATCATCAATGGGCCGCTCATGGCCGGGATGGATGAAGTCGGACGACTGTTCAACAACAATGAACTCATCGTGGCCGAGGTCTTGCAAAGCGCTGAGTCAATGAAGGCTGCGGTGAGTCATCTCGAACCCTTTATGGAGAAAACTGACAGTGCACTCAAAGGCACCGTCATCCTGGCCACCGTCAAGGGCGATGTGCATGATATCGGGAAAAACCTGGTGGAGATCATCCTGTCAAACAACGGCTACCGCGTGGTGAACCTCGGTATTAAAGTCGCACCTGAGACACTCATAGAAGCCGTCCGTGAACATCAGCCGGATATTGTGGGCCTGTCCGGTTTGCTGGTCAAATCGGCCCAACAGATGGTGGTGACGGCCCAGGACCTCAAGAATGCTCAGGTCGCCTGTCCGATTCTGGTTGGTGGAGCCGCGCTCACCCCACGTTTTACCGCCAATAAAATTGCCCCCGAGTACGACGGCCTGGTCTGTTACGCTCACGATGCCATGCGCGGACTCGATCTGGCCAACCGGCTTGTGGATGAAGACAAGCACGCGGCGCTCATTCTGGATATTGAAAAAGAACGGGCCCGTTTAGCCCAGCAGGACCGCAAGTCTCAGCCGCGAAAATCTGCACCCAGAGTACAACCGGCCGTGCTGGCACACGAACAGCCCGCCCCACTCCCGCCCGACCTGCGTCCGCATACGCTCGCTGATTATGATCTGGAGGCGGTCTTCGCCTATCTCAACCCGAGCATGCTGTACGGCAAGCACCTTGGGCTCAAGGGCAATCTTGAGACCTTATTAGCGCAGGGCAACGAGAAAGCCGTCGCGTTACACCGACAGGTCGAAGCCGTGATGGATGAGGTTATTGCAAAAAAATTGCTGCGCGCTCAAGCGGTCTATAAATTCTTTCCGGCCCAGGCAGAAGGCGACAGCCTGCGGCTGTACCAGGCGAACGGAAAAGATATTGTCGAGACATTTCTCTTCCCCCGTCAACAGCATGGAGAGGGCCGCTGTCTGAGCGATTTCGTGGCTCCGACGAGCGCTGGCAAACCGGACTATATTGCGCTGTTCGTCGTGACCTGTGGCCACGGTGTACGAGAACTGTCGGAACAGTACCGCCAAGCGGGCCACTACCTCCAGTCCCATATCCTGCAAGCCCTTGCTATTGAAAGCGCGGAGGCGTTTGCCGAACTGCTCCATCAGCGTCTGCGCGAGATGTGGGGCTTTGCCGACCCGCCGGAGCTGACCATGCGGGATCGCTTCAAGGCCCGGTATCGCGGTGTCCGGGTGAGTTTCGGCTATCCGGCCTGTCCGCGCCTCGAAGACCAGGAACGCCTGTTTCAGTTGCTGCCAATCACCGCCTCAATCGGCGTCGAGCTGACCGAGGGATACATGATGGAACCGGAAGCCTCGGTCTCGGCGCTTGTCTTTCATCATCCCCAAGCCACATACTTCAGTATCCTGGATGACGAGCTGGCCGCTTTCGAGCAGCGGCTGGCCGAGCGCTCGAACGCGCTCAGCGTGGCGGCACTGTAGCCGGCTCTCCAGACACTCGGTCGGGCAGGGAGATGAAGCCCTGACTCAGCCCGACCAGGAAGAAAAACTCGGGAGTCATGATGTCGGAACAGAACCGTCCAGTCTTTCAATCGGTTGAGGCCGTCCAGGCACAATTTGCCCAGTGGAATTATATCGCCGACCGGGCGCTCGCCCTGGAGATTGACGAACTCCGGGCGGAAACTCTGGAGGACACTGCCGGTGTGATTCTGAAATACCATGACGATATTGAGCGCTTACACACCATTGGGGCGGAGACCATCCTGAAGGGTGGCACGGAGTGAGTGGGGATACGCCTCCAGCGGAACCCCCCAAAGAAGCCCCCTCCGCTCTGAGTCAGCTACCCGAGACGCTGCTCACACGCACGCTTGAGCTGTGTCGATTGGCCAAGGCGGCGCAACTCGGTGTGGCCCCAGGCCGCGTCATTGATGTCGCCCGCTCCCTGCGCAGTATTCAGTTTGTCAATGAGGACGACTTCCGCCTCGCCCTGCGGACGAATCTGGCCAGCAGTCAAGCGGAAGAACAACGATTTGACCGGCTGTTCAAGGCCTACTGGTACGGGGAAGCGGAGAACGCAGGCTACCGCACAGGCGTGCAGACCGAGTTGCTTCGAGGCGACTTCGACCAGGGCTTGCAGGAGGCCCACCAGGACATTATTGGCCAGCTTGAAGATACCAGTGCACAGGAGACCCAGCGCGACCTGAACCTGACGGCACGCTGGGATGAGGCAGCGCTCCCCATCGAACACATCGTCCGTGCCCTGGCCAGGCGTCTCGCCACGCGCCCCAGCCGGCGTCTCAAACCGTCCCCACGCGGCCGGCGGATAGACCTGCGACGCTTACTCCGGCGTAATATGCGGCACGGCATGGATATGGTTGAACTCGCCCGGGTCCAGCGCCGCGTGCGCAAGACTCGCCTCGTCCTGTTGTGCGATGTGAGTGGCTCCATGGATGCGTTTAATCCGTTTCTTTTGCAGCTCATGCTGGGGATTCAGAAAGAACTCAAGAATGCGCGCACGGTGGTTTTCAGCACGGCCGTCACTGAGATCACGTCCGTGCTGCGCCGCCGCTCCGTGCAACACACCTTGCAGCAGGTCGGCGAGACGGTCCGCCACTGGTCCGGCGGTACGGATATCGGCGGAGCACTCACCAAGTTGAACCGGAGTGTTCTGCGTGAAGGCTCGGCCCGCTCAACGGTCGCCATCATTATCAGTGACGGCTATGACAGCGGCCGCACCGAAATCATTGAACGCGAAATGCGCGCCCTGCGCCGCCGCGTGCGCAGCGTGGTCTGGATCAATCCCATGTACTGTGCCGCCAGCTTTGAACCGCGCGCTCAGGGCATGAAGGCCGCCCTGCCCTATATCGACCATTTTTTGCCGGCGTATAATGCCCAATCTTTGCAGGTCTTGGTGCGCGAGCTGGCACGGGTCTGAAGGAGGAGGAGAGTCCCAGCCAAGATGCGGCCAGAAGGCTGAGGCGCGAGGGTCTCGGCTGGATTGGGCCAGCGCGCAGGCCGGAACCCTTGACAAACTCGACCCCGCCCGATTAGTCAGTTGACAGTTTTTTCTAAAGTGAGGGGATATGCCAACCAAGTATGTTGATGTTGACGGCTATGCGGTGAATTATTTTCACACTGGCCAGACGACGCTGCCGCCTGTTGTTCCTGATGTGAGCAAGGGCCGGCTCTTTTTGTACGTCCATGGGGCGGGCAGTAACGGCCATTTCGCCCATAAGATGCTCGATATGCTATCCGCCAACCACAGTCCGTTGTCGTTCGACTTTCCGGGACATGGGCGTTCGAGTGGAACGGAAAGTCTCAAAAGCGTGGCCGCGTATAGCGACTTCACCTATATGCTGTGGAAGGCGTTGGGTGTGCGCCCGGTGGTTATTGTTGGCCATTCTATGGGCGGAGCTATCGCCATGGATTTAGCTCTCCGCCACGGGGATATGGTTGAAGGTATCGTCCTGACCTGCACGGCGGCGCAGTTCAACATCCCGGATGAGCTCATCAAGACCTGGCAAGCGGTAATGAAAGGTCGCCAGGGACAGCCGTTTACCAAGGTTTCGTGCTCGCCTCAAACGCCGCAGGAGATCATCCAAGAGGGCTGGATGGAGCAGATCAAAACCGACCCGCGCGTCCGCTGCTTTGATTTGATGGCCTGCCAGCAGGTTGACCTGACGGCGCAACTCGGACAGATCGCCCTGCCCACGCTGGTGCTGGCCGGAGCGGATGATGCCACCACGCCAGTCGCTCAGGCAGAAGAATTGCGAGACAATATCCCGAACGCCCAACTGTGTGTGATTCCCGAGGCCGGGCACTGGCTGCCGATCGAAAAACCGCAGGCCGCCTGCGACGCCATTCAGGCGTTCTTCAACTAAAGAGGCATAGTATGAGTATCAGTCGAAAAGCCGCATTGGCCGGCGTGTACGAGCACCCGCTGCGTTGGGCACCGCATAAAACCCAATACCAGATCATGGCCGAGAGTGCGCGCGGCGCCCTGGACGATGCCGGGCTGAGCATAAAAGATGTGAACGGCCTGTTTACCTCGGGGGTGGGTGGCATGGGGATTATCGCCCTGGCCGAGCACCTGAATCTTAACCCCGATTTCCTGGACTCCAACTCGATCGGCGGCTCGTCCTTTGTTTCGCATACGGCTCACGCGGCGGCGGCGATTGCCGCCGGCTACTGCGATGTTGCCCTGATCCTATACGGCAGCAAATGGTCCTCAGACCGTTTTGCCGTTGGCACAGGAGGCGGCGGGAGCGGCGATCCGCCCGAACAGTTTGAGGGCTGCTACGGTCCGACAACCGTTGGCGACTACGCTCTGACCGCTCAGCGTCATATGCACGAATTCGGCACAACCAGTGAGCAACTGGCCGAGATTGCCGTGACCACCCGCAAACATGCGTCCCTGAATCCGCATGCAAAGTTTCGTGACCCGATTAGCGTTGACGACGTGCTCGCCTCGCGCGAGGTGTCTTCACCGCTCCATCTCTTGGACTGCTGCATGATCTCGGATGGCGGCGGAGCCCTGGTTGTCACGTCCGCTGAACGGGCGCGCGATCTCAAAAAGAAGCCCGTCCATATCCTCAGTGCGGCAGAGGCCTGTGCGCATACCAGCGCTGGGATGCGGGATATTACCGACGCGGCTGCCAAGCAGTCCGGCCCGAAGGCCATGGCGCGTGCCGGCGTGAGTCATACCGACTTTGACATGGCCATGATTTATGACTCATTTACCATTACGGTGTGTGTGACCTTGGAAAGTCTGGGATTTTGCAAAAAAGGCGAGGGGGGCTCGTATATCCAGAACGGTCGTATTGGTCTGGGCGGCGAGCTCCCGATTAACACCGACGGTGGGGGGCTCTCGTCTAATCACCCCGGTATGCGCGGGATTTTTCTCGTGATCGAAGCGGTCAAGCAGCTGCGCGGTGAGTGTGGGGAGCGCCAAGTCAAAGATTGTGCACTCGCTTTTTGCCATGGAACGGGCGGGACACTCGGGCTGCGGCACAGCGGTGCCTCTCTGGTCCTCGGAGTCTAGGCAGCGGGCCGATAATGCCGATAGTGGAGAATTGATTATGGCTGATGAGCAAAAGAAATCGAAACGTCCGGTTCCGCGGGTAGATGAAGAGTCGCGCCCGTTTTGGGAAGCCTGTGCCCGGCACGAACTGTATGTCCAGAAATGCCGCAGGTGTGGAACGGTCTTTTACTATCCACGGGCGTTTTGTCCCGAAGACCTGTCGCAGGACTTTGAGTGGCTGCGATGCAGCGGCAAGGGCACGGTCTACACCTTTACCATCACCCGTCAGAATCAAAGTTCGGGATTTCGCAACAAAGTGCCCTATGTCATGGCCTATGTTGAGTTGGAAGAAGGGGTGCGGATGCTGACGAACATCGTGGACTGTGACCCGGAGAGCGTCACCATAGGAATGCCGGTCGAAGTCACCTTCGAGGACGTGACGCCGGAGGTTGCGGTGCCGCTGTTCAAACCGACCGCCTAGTCTTCCTGGGAGCCTGTTGATAACCGCCTGATGCTGGAATGGGGAGGGACAGGAGCCGGCTGCCCCTCCCCACTTTGCATTGCCACAATCGTTCACTTCTGGCACTATAGGGCACTATTCCGCAACCGGAAAAAACCTCTTCGACAAAAGGAGACAGAAGAGTCGGGCCAGACAGCCGGCTCTGGGACATCCTCAATGGCACGAGTAATTGACCTCCATCTCCACTCTGAAGTCTCAGACGACAGCCGTGCGCCGGTTGAGGCCTACCTCAAATGGTTGGCCCGCAAACGAGACGAACGGCCGCTGGACGGCATCGTTCTGACCGAGCACCGCCAGTTCGACACACACAGTGACTACCGAGCGCTTGAAGATAAGTATGGCATGCTGATCCTCAAAGCCGCGGAAGTCGAGACTGAGTACGGCCACGTTCTCGTGTATGGGGTGAACGACGCTATGCTGCAACGCTTCGACTTCTCCAACGTGCGGCTGCGGGCCCAAGAGTTGATTGACGAAGTGGCGCGCCTGGGCGGTGTTGCCATGCCGTGTCACCCGGGTCGGCCCACTATTGGATTGATTGAGCACTATGAAAACCGCCCTCCACTCCAGGGGGTTGTTGGCGTCGAGGCCCTGAACGGCGGGAGCAAAAAAGGCGAAAACGAGCGCGTGGCCGAGCTTATTAATTCGTATGGTTACCATGCCTTTGGTGGGAGTGATGCCCATCTGGTGAGCTTTGTCGGGATTTGCGCTACGGAGTTTGAGAAAGATATTACGAATACGGAAGAGTTGGTTGAGGCGCTTCGAGTCGGTGGCTATCGTCCGGTTGATTTTCGTGTCCGGCGCGCCCCGGCGCAGCCGGCAGCTAATGGCGCATAGGGGCGCATAGAGGACACTCGCATGGCTCTTGAATTTGATCGGTCCATGTTAGGCCAGGTGTTTGACGAAACTGACTTCCCGCCGGTTGACAAAGAAGACATCCTGAAATTTGCGGACGCGCTTGGAGAAACCAACCCACTCTACACGGATGAAGCAGCTGCCGCGAACGGACCCCATGGCGGTCTCGTTGCGCCACCGACCTATGTGACCCGCTTCCGCCCCAAAAAAATGACGCCCGAGCATATGCCACGCTTTGGCAAGGTCGGCTTTGATGGCGGACGTGATGTTGAAATTTTTGCGCCGGTCCGGCCCGGTGACGCGCTGAAAATGGTCAGCACCATACACGATATTTATGAGAAAACCGGACGCAGTGGCTCCATGTATTTCATCGTCCTGCGGAATGAGATCACCAACCAGGACGGTGAGCAGGTTGCCATTGTTGACCACAGGATTATGCAGCGATGAAGACAGTCTATTTTGAAGACATAGAAGAAGGCGACGAGTTGCCACCCATTGACCTGCTCCTGACCAAAGACTTCGTCCGCAAGTACGCCAAAACGGCCGGCATGGATTTCCCCCGTT
>CAXXIS010000007.1:0-17496 GCA_963664395.2 Binatia bacterium
CAACTTTTTGAGTATGATGGCCCACCGCCAGGAGGTCGTTGAGCCCATGTGGCGAGCCTATGTTGACATGTTCGAGGGCGGCATCGTCGAGCCACCGCTCAAGGAGCTGGTGCGTATCAAAATTGCCTATCTGAACGGGTGTTTATTTTGACAGGGCTTTCGCTATGCATCGGTGATGCAAAAAGGACTGACCGAAGAAAAAATCGCCCAACTCGAGGATTATGAAAACAGCCCAGCCTTTACTCCCCGCGAGAAGAGCGCCCTCCGCTATGCCGAAAAGCTGGCCGTTGATGTCGACGCTATGGATAATGACGAGTTCTTTAGCGGGCTACAGCAACATTTTACCGACGCCGAGATCGTGGAGCTCGGTATCGTGATTGGATATGACATCGCCTTTGGTCGGCTGCTGCGCGTGTTTGACGCCGACCCGAAGGTGTGTGAAGTCCCGGAGCATCGGGAGGTTGGTATAGACGTTAGCCAATCCCCCGCTCTGTCCGCAGCAAAGTAGTGAGTGCTACGGGTGGGTCAGCAGCCGGCCCACCCTCTTCTCTTGGCTAGCTTACCGGAACGTCTCGGCGCTGTCGTCAGACAGCGCCCCTCAGATCCGTTCGATAATCGTGGCAATGCCCATGCCGCCGCCGATACACATGGTGACCAGCCCGGTGGTTTTATCCTGACGTTCGAGTTCGTCGAGGACGGTTCCTATGAGCATGCTGCCGGTTGCGCCGAGCGGATGACCGAGAGCGATCGCCCCACCGTTGACGTTAACCGTGTCCGGGTCCATGTCACAGCCGCGCATGGTTTTCAGGGGGACAACCGCAAACGCCTCGTTGATCTCAATCAGGTCAATATCAGTGATTGTCATACCGGCTTTCTTGAGCACCTTTTTGGTAGCCGGAACCGGTGCGGTCAACATAATAATAGGCTCATCCCCCGCGGTTGCGGTGGCGACAATCCGAGCGCGCGGTTTCATACCGTGGCTGCGGGCATACTCCGGAGAGGTAAGCAGCAGGGCTCCCGCACCGTCAACGATGCCTGAAGAATTGCCGGCGTGATGGACATGGTTGATCTCTTGCACATCCGTGTAGCGTGACAGCGCCTTTTCGTCGAAACTCAGCGTGTCGCCCTTTTGGACATACTTTCCCAGTTCCGCAAAGGAAGGGGGCAGTTGGCCAAGCCCTTCAAGCGTCGTGCCTGGTCGCGGGTATTCATCGTGTTCGAGGATCACGTTGCCTTCAGCATCGCGCACGGGGATCAGGCTCTTTTTCAGACGGCCCTCTTTGTGAGCACGGGCATAGCGCTGCTGGCTCGACAGCGCGAATGTGTCACAATCTTCGCGGCCAAACCCCTCTCGGGTGGCAATCAAATCACCTGAGATGCCTTGCTGTACAAGCGGATGGAGTTGGCGCAGATGGCGATTATGGCCGTCGATCCCACCCCGGTCCGCATTCATCGGCACGCGGGACATGGACTCCACACCACCGGCAACCACCACGTCCTGCTCGCCGGACTTGATGCCCATAGCCGCAAAATTCACCGCCTGCTGTCCTGAGCCGCAGAAACGGTTAATCGTGACACCCGTCGAATCGTTCGGCCACTCGGCTGCCAGCACAGACATCCGGGCGATGCACATCGCCTGTTCACCATACGCAGTCACACAGCCCACCACCACGTCTTCAACGTCAAGCGGGTCCAAGTGGTTCCGTTCTTTTGTGGCATTCAGGACTTGCGCCATAAGCTCCTGGGGATGGAGTCCTGCCAGCGCCCCGTCTTTCTTGCCCCGCCCACGCGGGGTGCGAACTGCATCAATAATCCAGGCTTCGCCCATGACTTCCTCCATCGTTTCCTATCAGACAACTCAGTTGGGAATTCTATAGCGGTGGCCGCGGGCGAGAGGGGATTGTCCGTGTTTCAGCGACATCCGCCAAGTCGGGGGGACAGACAATTGCGCGTCCCGACTTGGCTCCTGACACCGCTGGCGTAGTCGGTTCAGCGCTGCGCCAGCGCCATCGCCGTCATGACTGCCTGTTCAATTTCAGCGATCACGCTGCCGACTTCGCGGCCGATCAGATCCATCTTGCGGAGCTGCTCGATACGGGGACCGGACCGCTCAAGCTCGCGGGCGGCGAATATGTCGCCCAGGAAGCCACAGGCATCGACCAGACAGATCAGGGCGACATCCCTGGGATCGGGGATATCGTCGGACAGCAACACGTCCTCAATCCGCAATTTGACCTCGCGTTCGACGCGCCCGTCGATCGTCGGATAGCGCCGTGAACGGAAGACCCACAGGAATTTCTTGTCCTGGGACTCCAGAATGCCGCGCTCGATCAAACTGGCCAGCGCCTGCTGCCGGATTCCGGTCGTCTCCTGGCCGGCCAGTGTCTCTATCCAGCCCTTGGTATTCTTTGTCTCGCCGGAATTCGCAATATACGCCAGGGCCTGATCGAACATCGGGTTGCCGGTCGGCGTCGAGTCGAGACTCACGAGTTGCTCGGGGTCGGTGTCGATTCGGTTGGCGAAGGCCAAGTCCATCAGTACCGCGCCGGCAAGGATGTATTCCACGGCTCCCCCACGGATTGGCAGGAACGCCCCGTCATCATCCAGCATCAACAGCAGTATCTCTTCAGCGAATGTCAGCATAGCGCCGTCCTCAGGACCCCGCGGCCAGGGCGGCAGCGCGGGTGTCGTAGTAGTCGAGCATCGTCAGGAACCCGCTGACCTCCATGACCGCTTTGCACGTAGCCCTGAGCGCGCAGACCGTCAATTTGCCGCCGCCCTGTTGGCATTTTTTGGCACCAACGAGCACGACGCGCAGGCCGGCGCTGCTGATGTAATCCATCTTGCTGCAATCAAGCAGCACGCGGGTATCGCCGCGTTCGACGATGGCCGAAATGCACTTCTCCAGATCCGGCGCGGTAGAACCGTCAACGCGCCCGTCCGGCGCGACGACCACCACGGAGTCTATCGTTTGCTCTTCAATTTTCATTGGGCAGCCTTTCTCTTCAATCTCGACCGAATAGCCGCGTTCAGCCGTCTGGCTGAGGCAGGGATAGCACAGCGGCCGGTAGGCGGCAACCCTTTCTTGACCGCCAGCGAAGCCCGCTCGTGGCAAGCCTCACTCTTGGCGAGGGCGATAATTGCTGGCAGAATGTCCTAAATTCAAGAGGCTGGACACCAAATCAAAAAGGGAGATGCGTATGGACAACGGAATTTTATCAGGACTGCGAGTGATCGACTGCGGGACCTATGTTGCCGGACCGGCCTCGACGACCATTATGTCGGATTTCGGGGCCGAGGTATTGAAGATTGAGCGACCCCAGGGCGGCGACCTCTACCGCTCCATGTCGGATTTACCCGGCTTTGCCAAGGCAGACCTCAACTGGGGCTGGATTCTGACCAGTCGGAATAAGAAGAGCGTCGCCCTCGACCTGGCTTCACCCCAGGGCAGAGAGGTGCTCATTCGGCTGGTCAAGACTGCGGACGTGTTTGTCTCCAACTACCAGCATCCGCTGCTCGAAAAGTTCCGGCTGACCTGGGCTGACCTTCAGCCGGAAAACGAGCGACTCATCTATGCCCATCTGAGCGGCTACGGAGATGCGGGCGAGGATGCCGACGCACCAACCTTTGACGCGCTGGCCTATTGGGCGCGCTCGGGCCTGATGATGAGCGTCGTGGGCATGGACGGCACGCCCAGCGGCCCACGCCCCGGCATGGGCGACCACCCGACCTCGGTCTCTCTATTTGGCGCGATTATGCTCGGCCTGTATCAGCGCGAACGCACCGGACGGGGCTTAAAGGTCGGGACCTCGTTACTGGCCAGCGGAGCCTGGGCCAACGCCTGCGACCTCCAGGCCAAATTCTGCAACGCCACGTTTCCGGAACGCGGCGACGACGGCACGCCGCCCAACCCGCTGGCAGCCGGCTATCGGAGTCGTGACGGCAAAGCCTTCTTGGCTATCCTGCTCGACCCCGACAAGGAATTTCCCAATCTGTGCAAGGCTCTCGGCCAAGCCGACCTGGCCACCAACCCGCTGTTTGCCACCAACGAGGCCAGAGCGGAGAATGCCACAGCCCTCTTTGCCATTTTACAGGGCCAGTTTGAATCGCGGGACCTCGATGAATGGCGGGGGCTGTTCAAGCAGTCTGATATCAAATGGGCGCCCCTGCCGGTGCGAGACGAGGTGGTCGAAGACCCGCAGATGCGGGCCGCCGGCGCCTTTGTGGATATGGAGTACCCTGGGCACGGCACGCTGACGACCATCAACAGCCCCATTTTTACGACCGCCGGTGACAAGCGAACGCCCACCCCGGCGCCGCAGTTGGGCGATCATACCGGCGAGATCCTGCGCGACCTGGGGTATGACGAAGCAGCCATAGCCGCGCTGGTGCGTGACGGCGTGGCCGCGGTGGGTGAGTAACTTCAGCCAGTAGTGTCGGATGACGCCTGTGGCTCATCCGGCCTACGGACTGGGGAGTTGGGTGATGCTGCACGTATCATTCTGAGAAAGGGGGAATACGATGAGCGATCCATCCAATATTGATCCATCACTTCGAGATTTCATCAAGGACGAAGCAGACAGAGCTCGGGGCGAAGCGATAGCTGATACTGATCGCTTGCGTCGCGACTTCAAAGTGGCAGGTATCGTCATCACCCCTCTCCTGGCTCTGGCAGCTTTCTTTGGCATCCCGACGCTGATCAATAACGCGGTCGAAAAAGCCATGAAAGAATATGCTATCAAGGAAGTCAGTGAGAGGGCGGAGGAAATTAGCAAGAATTTGGAAGAGACGAACGATAAAGCAGGAATGCTCCTCAATAATATTACAGAAGCCGCTAACAAGGTGGCGGAAGAAAAAAGACTCTTCCTGGAAGAGTTGGTTGGTCTGGGCATCGAAACTCGTCGCTACCGGCTAAACTTACCCCAAAGACAAGGAACTTACTCTTACGAGACCGGTCTGAAGAAGACCAAATTCGAGGCAGCCATAGTGAGTAGTTGGAGACTTTCGGGAGCGCGCTGCTCATACTCTGACTTGGAGGAGACTTGGCGAATCAAGGTTACCAAACCGCTAGGCTGTCCAAGACTGGATGTACGGATCGTGTATTTGCCTACTGCAATCGTAAAGAAGGCTTATGATAGCGTAACACTGAATCCCATCAGGTAGGGGCGATGCGTCGTGATGAAGCACATCCTCGATACGGGAGAAACGCTTATAGATTACTTGATCGTCCTTCAAAATCCTGTTGAACTCAATGAATGCCTGACATCATGAAGACCCCACAATATACCCTAGGCCGCCATGAACGTGGAGGAATTTCCGTCTTCCATATTTCTTGAGCCCCATACCGATGCCAATAGCGACTGAGACGCTTCCCCATACGAGCGGCGCCCGGAATAACCAGAACAAGCTCCGGCCCGAAGACCAGCCGGTTCACGACTGGTATCGGTTTGTACTGTCATTCCCACCCCACTTGGTCCGTGACTATCTTGGACGGTTTGGCGTTCGCCCCTCCGAGACGGTTCTCGATCCATTCTGCGGAACCGGCACCACATTGGTTGAGTGTAAGAAACTCGGCATTCGGAGTGTCGGAATCGAGTCGAACCCCATGGCGCACCTCGCAAGCTCGGTAAAAGTCGATTGGTCAGTCGATCGTACCGGACTTCTGGACTATGCCGAGCAGGTTGTCACGTCAGCGAGAAAAACTCTGGAACAACAGGGCATAAGTGAATGGACCGGCCTCCCGCTGTTTACCGCTACTAGACCGGAACACTCACCGCTGGCCGAACTGCGTCCTGAGCAGTTAAAATTGCTATTAAAGGACTCAATCAGCCCTCTCCCCCTGCACAAGACCTTAATGTTGCTGGACGCAATCGACCGACAGGGCGACCGGCAGATGCAGCAATACGGACGGCTCGCACTGGCCAGTGCGCTGGTACAGCGTATCGGCAACCTGAAGTTTGGCCCGGAAGTAGGGGTTGGGAGGATGAAGGATGACGCTCCGGTCTTCGATGCCTGGCTTGACCGTGTCCGGTCCATGGCAAGCAACATTGGTCTCGTCGGAGACCGAGCTGACGTGACCGCCCGAGTCATTAAGGCCGACTCCCGACAGATCGGCCAGATTCTGGAGCCGCAATCGGTCGATGTGGTCATCACGTCCCCGCCATACCCAAACGAGAAAGACTATACGCGCACGACGCGCTTGGAGTCCGTCATCCTTGGATTGATACGCAACAAACAGGACTTGCGGGCGCTGAAACAGGGCTTGGTCAGATCCAATACGAGGGGTGTGTACAAATCGGATACGGACGATCTTGAGGTTGCGGACAATGTCGAAATACGAAACATCGCCGAGGCCATTGAGCAACGTCGGGTTGCGTTGGGAAAAACCTCCGGCTTCGAGCGGCTCTATCCACGCGTCACCCGGCTGTACTTTGGCGGTATGGCACGACATCTGGCTTCCCTCCGGCCCGTCCTCAAACCGGGGGCGCGACTCGCTTATGTGGTGGGCGACCAGGCGTCCTATCTGCGGGTCATGATTCGGACAGGGCGTCTGCTGGCCGAACTGGCGCAATCGTTGAACTACACTGTTGCTGGCATTGACCTGTTTCGGACCCGGCTGTCAACGGTGACCGGCGAGCAGCTTCGGGAAGAAGTCGTTCTGCTCGAATGGCCGGGTCACTGACCGAGAGGGGGTACGCTATTCCGTCCCGGAACCGCTATGTGGCGATCATTGAGGCGATTTTTCACGCCAAGTA
The DNA here is from genome assembly GCA_963664395.2 of Binatia bacterium. Classification (GTDB taxonomy): domain Bacteria; phylum Desulfobacterota; class Binatia; order Bin18; family Bin18; genus Bin18. Next base: position 6,756 of record CAXXIS010000007.1, read on the forward strand.
TCAACCTGGACAACGGGCGGTGGCTTTCGAGCGAGAAGATATCGTCACGTTCGCATCCAGACTGAATATCCAGCTTCCCAAAAATCTGGGCGACTTGGTCTACAGCTTCAGATATCGAACTGCGCTCCCGTCGAGCATTCTTGCCGAGGCTCCTGCAGGAGAAACCTGGATCATTCGTCCCGCAGGACGGAGTCGATACCAATTTGTCTTGGTGGCCGACAGGCCGCTCATTCCTAACCCGAACCTTGCGGTGACGAAGGTCCCCGACGCGACTCCCGGAATCATCGCGAAATATGCGTTCAATGATGAGCAAGCTGTCCTGGCTCGTATTCGTTACAACCGATTGATCGACATCTTCTTGGGGATAGTCTGCTATTCGCTCCAAAACCATCTGAGGACGACTGTGCCTCAAATGGGCCAAGTAGAGACGGATGAAATATACGTGGGTGTGGACAAGAGCGGCTCTCATTACGTCGTACCTGTCCAGGCCAAGGGGGAGAAGGATACGCTCAGCAGAGTTCAGATTGAGCAAGACATAGGGCTGTGCGCCGATAGACTCCCGTCTCTGATCTGCCGGCCCGTTGGAGCGCAGCCCATGCGGGACAACCTGATTGTGCTCTTTGAGTTTGAGCACGCGAGTGGCGATGTGAGAGTAGTTTCGGAAAAGCATTATCAACTGGTGCCACCGGACGGCGTAACCGCCGAAGACCTGACCGCCTATCGACAACGACTGTCGGATTGATAGCCCGTAGGTCGTATTACGCCTGCGGCTCATCCGACCTACGGACTACCAGCCGGCCACATCTTTTCTGGCGATGATCCGGGTCGGCGTGACCCGGACGATCAGTTCTCCCGGTACGCTGTTGCGCTTGCCGTAAGCCGCGGATTGGTCGGCGCCCATATAGCGTCCACCAATCCGCGTTGCCCAGTACAGGAGTTGCTCAGGGTCATCGCTCAGGCTGACCGTGCCGTCGATCTGGACAAACGCAAACGGCGGCGTTTCATCGTCAACGCACAGGCTGACTCGCGGGTCACGCCGCAGGTTGGCCGCCTTGACGCTGGCCTGCCACGTGGAAAAGACCAGCGTCTTAGCGTCCACATCGAACCAGACCGGGACAACGTGGGGATGGCCGTTTTCTTTGACCGTGGCGCACTGAGCGGTGCGCGCCTGTTCGGTCAGAAAGGTCCAGACTTCGTCGGTCGTCATCCTTTTCATGACCGGAATTGTGACCTCTTTCTCATGCTGAAGCAAAGCAGCCGCAGAAATGTCGGATTACGCCTGCGGCTAATCCGACCTACGGACTCACGCGGCCTGTCGTTCCGTGTGGCGAACTGAATCAACCATACTCAACGTAGATCGTTGGGGAGGCTGCGCTGAGTAAAACCCACTACCATCCCAAAGGCTTGCTCCGGCCCGAGGATGATGGTGTCTGCGCCGTCCGGTTCGGGCTGGAGTTGCTTGCCTCTCAGAAAATCCTGGGCTTGGCCAAGGTCTGCGGTCTTAAATACCAGGGAATAAATGCCCTCGCCGTTTTGCTCCAACTCACGGCCTTCCGGGCTGGTCGCAGCAAGAGGTTGGACCAGTTCCACGACCGTATCTTCACCAACGGCGACAAAGGCACTCTGCTTGCGGCCCTCGGTGTGCTCCTCGTGGAGCAGGCTCCCGCCCAGAATGTCGCAATACAGCCGCTTGGCCGCGGACAGGTCCCGAACAACTACGCCGATGTGCGAGGCGCGCTGGATGCCGAGCGGATGCTGGCGCCAGGGGTCGCTTGACCAACCCGGTTCCAGCCGCGGGTCGGCTATGTAATCGCCGGACAGGGCAAACTCCAGTTGGCCGGGTGTCTGTCTCGGATGCGTCCAAATGGCCGCCGTGTCGTACGGCGGCTTCACCTCTTTGCCGACAAGATTATAGAGCCGCAGGCCAGCCGTATCGAGCCGGGCGGAGATGGCCGCAACATCGTCCACATACCAGGCAATGGAGTGGAAGTGCTGTCCGAAACGGTCGTGAAATCTTTTCACCGACGGATTCCTGAGGTTCTCCACGCGGGCGGGCATCATCGGCTCCATGATGACGTCGCCGATGGCAATCAGGGAGGCATTACGACCGGCCAACTCTTCATAGCCGTTATAGAAGCGCGTGACGGAGAACACGTCGTCATACCACCGGTCAACGGCTTCGAGGTCGTCCACAACGTGGGTGAGATGAAACAGCTTGCCTATGGTGAACATGGGTGCCTCCTTTCAGCGAGACCCCCCACCCGTTGGGCAAACGGGGCAAATCCGTTGGGGCAGCGGGCTTTAAGTTTTTCCATATCAGTTCTTTCTGCTATCGCCGCATACATTGCCCTTAGACTCGGTTGTGAGTGAGCAGCATCTCTCAAATTTTTACATTTACTCTTGGGATCACCTTCAGATTCGGGATTTGGTGGGAGATCAATGCGCGTCTCCAACGCCTCTGATAAGGCTTGCTCATCGGCAAGCATCCAGGCATCAAAAGTCTTGATTGCCACGCCGAGCGCTCGCGGGAGTGACAATCGGAGATCGTCCTGGGCTCGGTCGAATTGCTGTTTCCTCTCCTCGTCGCCATCTTGATCAATAACGAGAATGATTGCGTCATAGCCCTCACGTTCGGCCAGACGAATCCAGCCCAGAGCACGTTTCTTATAGCGTCCGCCTCTCCCTGGCTGGGCGTGCTGTCGGACTTCCCGGCTACTCACTTTTTTCCGCTCAAAGCTCACGTTTCCATCGAGCAGCCTGGACGCCAGCATCACGAGAGCACCGTCAAGACTGTTGTCACCTAGTTCGTGTACTCCTTCGGAGACAATGAGAATTCTCATTTATCGGCTGCCACACGGGGAGAAGAGGTTTCGGCCAGAGCTTCATCACCTTCGGCTGTCCAGATCTCACCTAACGTGAACACGTCAATTTGTTCTTTGACAGTTCGGCTCTCGGAGAGCTGATGGACTACGACCGACCCATCTTTTTCCTTATGACATAGAGAGACCTCGTCGGGTTGGAACTGGTCAACAACATAAGGGGAATGTGTGGTGAGAAGAATTTGCGTATGTCCTTGCTCAGTGATCAGTTCGCCAAGAATTTGAAGCACCTCCTGTAAACGTTTAGGGTGAATGCCATTTTCGGGTTCTTCGATAAGGAGAACGCGGGGTGGGTGGGGTAAATACAAGATAGTGAGGTAGGCCAAAACCAAGAGCATCCCATCGGAGACCTGAGCGGCTGGAAGCTCTTGTTTGTTTTTTTTTAATCTGAAGTAGAGTCCTTTTCCGTCAGCTTGCTCAAGTATAGGAATCTGTTCCGGATCGTCTATTGGTCCGGTAAATGCCTGTTCCCGAATGAGCAGAATGGAATCAACCTCTGGAAAAATCCGCTTAAAATGGTTCTCCAGATTCTCGAATTGTCGTCTGTCATAACCAAGAATGTCGTCCAGGCAGAGTGCTAATCCAAAGCCGGTCGATTCCATCCGAAACCGGCGTTTAGATTGTGCGGCAACAGGCAGGGAGAGCAGTCTTGGCACCCAGCGGTACAAATGAACTCCGGAGAGAGCCCCATGAAGCTCGCGTGCAGCAGAGCGTTGTCCATCAGACACCTTCTCATCTCGTTCAGTGATGCGATATATCGCGGTCATATCGAGTGGGAGGGTAGGCAAAGCAACCGACTTGTCAAACGTCAAAGCCTCTTCTATGACTTCGACATCTCGGCGCTTCGTCAGGAATCGACACGCGATCCGGTATTTCCAGTTCTTCTCCTCGACCTTCCCTTCTGCTTCAAGAGCAACTAGCCGATCAATATCTCCTTTCCAGACCAAATCGGATCCTTGCCAGGACCCAACAAATGCTTGTGGGAGTTTATGATCCACACTCCGACATAAAGAGGCGAGGGCTTCCAGAATGCTCGTCTTGCCAGAGTCGTTCGGCCCAATCAGGACATGCATGGGCGTCAGGTCCAGCGTCACATCGCGCAGGGCCTTGTAGTTTTGGACCCGAAGACGGGTGATCATTTTCCGCTCCCTAGTCTGGATTAGCCGCCTCTAGGATAACATGAGGCCGCGCGCCGATTTGCTCAGTCGTTGTTGGCCCAGCTCTCTTCGTAGTTCGTGCTCATGCGGCCACGCGCGCGGAGGTGCTGTATCTTCCACTCTCCGTTCACTTTGACGTAATCGTCTTCATAGCGCGCCGCCAGCCACTTGGCCTGATTGTTCTTGTAGAACGTGAACGGTCCAAAGAAGTACCAGACGCCCGTGGCCCGCTCGCCGTCAATTTTGATGATCGGGTTCATCACCTGGTGCTGGGAGAAGCTGATCAGCGTCTGGAATTTTTTGAACAGCTCGCGAATGGCCGCATGGCCCTGGGCCTTGCCGAAACCGGCACCTTCCCAGATACCATCTTGGGCAAAAATCGTGGTGATGCGCTCCGGGTTGTGATCGTCATCGCAAATATCGCAGTAGGTCGCCTTGAGTTGCTTGATGGCCTCAAGGTCCTCAATACGGGTTAATCGCTGTTCGAGTACAGCTACATCCATTGTCTTTCTCCTTCCCGTGTTTCAGACTCAGTTCTCACCAGCCCGTAGCACCCGCCCCGGCAGGCCGCCGACATGTTCTCCCTCTTCGTACAGCACGTGTCCGTTGACAATCGTGTATATAATACCTTCCGACTGCGTCACGAGCCGACGCCCGCCACCGGGTAAATCATGACGTACTTCCGGGCGTTCCGGAGAGCGAACGGTGGTCAGGTCAAAAATTGTGATGTCAGCCGCCATTCCGGGCTGCAGCAGGCCACGCCGGGGAAGACCAAAATACTGCGCCGGCTCGGAGGTGATACGCTTCACCGCATGTTCCAGCGTAATCGCCTGTTTGTCGCGCACGAACGTGCCTAACAGATAGGTTGGATAGCCCGCGTTACACAGCATGTCGACGTGCGCACCACCGTCAGAGATACCAATCAGCGTGCGTGGGTCGCTGAACTTCTTTGCTACCCGTTCCTCATTGATATCGAGCCGCGGCAGCATGTAGTCGAGTTGGAGCCCGTCTTCAAGCGAGAGATCAAAGAAGGCGTCGAGTGGCGCCACGCCACGAGCATGGGCTATCTGTGCGATCGTTTTCCACTCAAGCGCCTTGAGGGCGGGCTGCGTCGCTTCCTTCACCTGAGTATTCTTCCAGATGTCACGCAAAAGCGGGCGGTGTTCCAGGTCAACAGCAAACGCGCGGCGAAACTCCGCGTCCGCATAGGTCCGCTTTTGATCTGCGAGCGAGGCATCACCAAATACCGGTTTCATCGAGCGCATACTGGCGAACAAGAACGGGTTGCGCAAATTAAACTCAACCGTCAGTGGCCGTACCGCAACTTGCGGGCGACAACCGCGGGCGAGCAGCGGCGCAACCTGGTCCAGGGTATCAGTCCACGCTTCGGGTGCGTCATCCCGGTCGCGCAGATTGAGCCAGGTGACGGGCCGTCCGCTCTCCGTTGCGAGCAGCTCAAGCAGCGCGTATTCTTTTTCGGAAACCGTGCTCGGCTGTTTCGTCAGCGCGATTTCAATTGTGCCCCGACCCCGTTGTCCGAGCAGCCTGGAATAGGCCCGCAATTCAGCCTGACTGGCCAAACGGCAGGCCAGCGGTTTCGCTTTGTAGCCGATATGCTGTGGCAGGACCGTGAGAGAGAAGCCCAGGGCGCCGGCGTCAAGCGCCTCGCCCAGCAGCGCGCTGATCTTGCCTGTTTCAACCTGTGTGGCCTCACGCTCCATAGCGTCGTCCCCCATGACGAACTGACGGAACGGAGACAGGGCGGCCAGGAATCCGACGTTGATACCAATCCCACGCCGAGCGGCCGCGTCCATATACTGCGGGAAACTTTCCCAGTCCCACGGCAGGCCCTGACTGAGGACCTCGTAGGGAATGGCCTCAACGTGGACAAGGTTCGAGGTCGCAATATCGCGCTCCTCGGGCTTGCAGGGGGCCAGTCCGACACCGCAATTGCCCATGATCACGCTGGTCACGCCATGCCAGGATGAACAGGTGACGAGCGGGTCCCAACAGATTTGGGCGTCGTAGTGGGTATGCGGATCAATAAAGCCCGGCGCAACAATGAGATCTGAAGCGTCGATTACGCGCGCGGCCCCAGCCGTGATCCTGTCCGAGCCTTTGCCTATCTCGACGATACGACCAGCGTGGACTGCCAGGTCGGCACGAAAAGCGGGTTTCCCGCTCCCATCAACGACTGTTCCATTTTTTATCAGTAGATCGTATACCATTGCCATTGCCCCCTTTTCTTTTGGCTCTGCCCGGTACTTTAATACTCACTGCCTGTGGCAAGAGAGAGTGCAGGTCTTTCCCCGAGCTGCCCGATGTGCCATTCGCGCGAGAGGTCCTGGGCACGCACCATGCGCGCGTAGTAACCGTCATGGACCAGCAGACTCTCGTGCGTGCCCTGCTCCGCAATACGTCCGTTGGCGAGAACAACGATGAGATCCGCGTCGCGGATGGTGCTGAGACGATGGGCTATTGCCACGGTGGTGCGCTGCGCGGTGAGCCGCGAAATCGCTTCTTGGATCAGATGTTCGGTTTCGGTGTCCACCGAAGAGGTCGCCTCATCAAGGATCAAAATCGGGGCGTCTTTGAGCAGTGCCCGCGCAATGGACACGCGTTGCTTTTGCCCGGCGGATAATCGGACCCCGCGTTCCCCAATGAGGGTGTCATAGCCCTGGGGCAAGTCGCGGATGAATTCCTCCGCATTGGCCGCCCGAGCCGCGGCGTGCAGCTCGGCCTCCGAGGCGTCCGGTCGGCCAAAGAGGAGATTCTGGCGGACGCTGCCGTGGAAGAGAAAGACATCCTGCAGCACCATGGCAATATTGCCGCGCAGAAAGTCGAGCTCCAAAGACCGCACGTTGTGTCCGCCAACGCGGACAGAGCCGTGTTGTGGGTCGTAAAAGCGGGGGATGAGGTTGGTTGCCGTCGTTTTTCCCGCACCAGTCGTGCCAACCAACGCGACCATAGTCCCCGCGGCGACGGTGATGTTGATGGCGCTGAGGACGGGCCGGGCCGGCTGATAGCCAAAGGTGACGTCTCGGAGCTCCACGTCCCACGTCATCCGGGCTGGCCGCACGCCGTGTGGTGGGCTGACAATATCGGGCTGGAGGTCGAGCAGCTCAAACACACGCTCCGAGCTGACCGCGGCTTTTTGGAGCGTGTCGTTGATATTGGCGAGTTGCAAGAAGGGTTGATAAATCTGGGTCAGATACACAATAAATACGAACAAATCAGCCGCACTCACACGACCGCCGAGCGCCATGGCACCACCCAGCAGCGCGATCAGCACCACCCCGACTCCGCTGGTGACTTCGATCACGCCGACCGGCACGAACGACAGGGTACTGGCCCGCAGCATATCGTCCCGCAGCCGTTTGCTGCGATTTTCGATCGCGTACGCCTGGAGCTTTTCCTGAACAAACGACTTGATCACCGTCACACCGGACAGGTTATCCTGGACCTGCGCGGTGAGGTCTTCGAGGCGCTGCCGTACCGGGCGCCACTCGGTACGGACTTTTGAAACCGAGCGAAAGACTACCCAACTGGCTACCGGCAGCGGCAGGAGGGCAACCAGGGCGAGTTGCCAGTTCAGATAGAACAGGACGCAGATCATGGCCGTCGGCAGAACAAAAGCGTTGATCGCTTCCGGAATCCCATGAGCGATAAAATCTTCGATGGCCTCAATGTCGTTGATCGAGCGGGCGATCAACCCTCCGGTGCGTTGCGTATGGAAAAAGCTGTGGGGCAGACTCTGCAGATGGGTATACACTCGGACCATGAGGCTGTGCAGGACATCGAAAGACACCTCGTGGGAGAAACGGCCATAGCCATACCGAAACAGCCCCCGCCCGATATACACCACCAGCAGCAGCCCGCTAATGCCGATTAAGGCCGGCAGCGTTCCGCCCCCTTCGGTGATCCACTGGATAATCCGGCGGATGAGCAGGGGCGGCACCAGACCGGTGCCGGCAAAGAGGAGACCGCAAGCGACCGCCATCATCATTTTCTTTTGGCTTCCGCGCAACAATTGCAGCAGACTCAGCAGGGTGGGCATACGCCTCCTTATGCGTCCAAATGGTATATTCTGGCGGTATTGCCGCCCACAATCCTGGCTCGCTCCTCCTCGCTGCACTCACTCAGAATCTCGTCAAGAATCTGCTGTGACCGGGGAAAGGTATATTCGGGGTGGGGGTAGTTACGATTCCAGGTTGTGAGTGTGGTCCCACCGTTTACCAGCATGCGGACCAGGGCGGAGCCCATTAGCCCACAACCAATGACGCTGATCTCGCTCATAGCCCCCTCCTCTCCATCACCTACCATATTCTCTTCTCCAGAGAGAATAGGCGTAGGGAGAACTATTTCGACTACAATTTAACGAATCCGCCTATGGATTAAGAGGATGATGAAAATCCAAGCGAGACTGGATCACGGAATCGCGGGGTACTGCCAGACGATTCCTCTCACGCCGCGATCTTCCATTGAGAGCTTCTCGGGCGTTTTTCAAAAAGAAGTCGGGCAGTCTTACGTGATGCTTTCTTTTCCGAAGTCTTAGCCAGCGTTAGGAGTACTTCTTTAACGGATTCGTCCTGAGAGGCTTTATGTGCAATCACTCGTGTGAGCTTGTCTGCTGCCGCTCCAAGGACGTAAGTTGCTCCGGTTCGCTGAACCTTCCTGTTCTCAACCCGAGAGAGATGTTCGGGACTTACGCCTAAAATCCGGGCAAAATCCTTTGCCGGCAACTCTACGTATTTGCGCAAAAACCTGACTTCAGCTCCAGTGAGCAGATCGATCTTCCGGATAAGGACTTTTGCAATTACATCATCCAATTGTTCTACTTTCGGGATTTCAACGAGTTCTTCTCCGCACTGACATGCATAGAGTGTCACCCCAACCAAAAACACATTGTCCAACCCACTCTCGACGTACTGATACGGCTGCTCAATGGTCGTCTTCTGACCCTTCAAATCCCTGTCGCAGCCAGGGCACCGCATAAAACCTCCTTAGCGAATCACAGTTATGAGAATTAACTTGCCGTTAATCTCAACTACGCAGGACATAGACTCTCCATCAATTGTTGATCCTTGCACTTTGTAGCGCCACAGGCGAGACGGCTTACTATGTTCAATGACTCGACCATATTTCAGACAATGTCGAATATCGCGCCGACTGAGTTTTCGTTGCGCCATACGTTGTCTGGCATGGCCCGTCAACACAATCCCAACGTCTCGCTCAAGCTGTCGAATCCGTTCAATCGCCCGGCGGGGAGATAAGGGACGGTCTGGAAGGCGGTCGATCTCGCTCATAGCTACACCTCATCATCATATTCCGACATTCCATATCGTCGCTCCTTTCTCCTGCATTCGTTCCCCCCTAGTCATCGAGGACTAGAGTTGATTATTTATCAATTTTAGAGAATTCTGTCAAACGACCTCTATTTTCGGTATTAGACGAAATAGGCCGTTATTTTCAGAATGGGCAGTGAGGCCGTTGAAATGCCAAGGAGGGTTCGATGAAGATACTGATAGTTGTCCTGTTCCTGTTGCTCATGGGGCATCGCCCCCCGTTTCTGCTCAATCCGAGTCCTCGTCTCAAGTCGATTCCCTCCAAGAGAAGATCAATCGGTTGTGGGACAGTAGCGCAGATGTTGATATCGAAGTCACGGAAGCGGGGTGTGAGGCGGCTCAGGCTCAGATCGACGCGCTGGATACGAACCCAGGCGGGTGGGTGCGGTTCACGCGGCCAGATGTGACCACGTTGCTGAACAGCGTCGCCGATTGTCCAGAAGAAGAGGAGGAGTAGCGAACGAGTACGGCGTTGACTGAGGGAATTATATGCCAAAGTCACATGAACGAGGAAGGGACAGCGAAGTGATGGGAAGGCGTAGCAGCAGCGAGACGACCGTCTCTTGCACAGACTTCATCCACGGGCTAAGAAAAAAGTACAGCATTGGTCTCACCTATAAGGAGGGATGAGAAAAAGCGTTATGCCCAAGAACATTATCAATACCGTTGTCTTTGCCAATAGGGGGAGTACTCCTCTTTCCAGCGCTTTGTTTGATGAGCGAGAATTATGTGATGAATTTGGTGCACTAGATAAAGAGCAGCTTAAGGCCAACCAGATGAGTCAGTGTCGTTATGCAGAGGGAAAGTATGAATTTTCGATTGTGCCAGATCGTATCATTATCCGATCTAATCGAGACCAAGAGGTTCTTCCATCTGCACTGATTAACGCAGCCCACAAGGTTGTCAGAGCAATTGAACCGATGAGAAAAATCATTTCGGTGACCGCGCTCGGCATCAACTGCGAGGCCACCTTTTTCGCTAAGGAGGTGGGCAGAGAGGGAACGGCTTTGTGTCGTGATATGACAATGGGTCCCATCGCCAATCACCTGTTGCAGGGGCTGTCTGTATATGCGGGGTCCACGTCGTTTATTTGCTTCTCCAATCAGATTCAATACACTATCCGTGTAGAGCCCGAGCATGCCGCACAGGGTCATGATCTGTTTACCGATGTCAATGGCCATCAAGATATAAAAACAGAAGATTCCTTACAGCAGAAATTGGGTGCCGTCGGAGAAATTCGGGGACAGATTGAGCAGTTCCATCGGCAAGTGTTGACCTTAAAGGAGATATAAGATGCAAGAGCCAGCCTTTCATGTTTCCGACACGTGGCCAACAGTCCAAGAACACTACTATGCTGAGC
>CAXXIS010000008.1:0-24352 GCA_963664395.2 Binatia bacterium
CGGTGCGGGTGACGACGCTGGGGGAAGAGTTCGTGCGGGGCGTCGAGGGGGAATGTGTGGTTGAGGATTTCCCGATGCCCGGTGAGACCGTGACATTAGAGTGGCAACAGAATCAACAGAACTTTGTGACCACGGTGGTCGAGTGAGAGGGAAGGAGCGCGGCGTATGGTGCCCAGGAGGGCGTTGATCCGGGCGGGCTGTCGGACCGACGGCGGGCTCGCAATCCGGCCGCCCACGCGCAACTGGCGCGCCTGAGCGCCGGGGCGCTGCCGTCCGCTGGGGTTGCCGTCAGTGGGTCGCTGCTGCTCCACCGCCCGCCCGGTTTGCCGCCGGTTATGGTGCCCGTCAACCCCATGGCCGTGCCGTAGCCGGACTCCGGGGCGGCAGGTCAGCTCCATCCATTGGCATCTGAAGCGCATCGATCGCAAGCTGGGCCTCGCCCGGCAGGCGGAGTTAGTGCAGTTGGTGCGGGCGCTCATCGACGCTACCTGACCGCTCCGGGGACCGGGGTAGCCCCTCCGATCCCTGACCCACCTACAGTTCAGACACATATGGCATGCATCCAGCGCTTGACAAGTCGGATATTTGTTTGTATATACCTCCCGTCATGGCGTGTAAGTTACTGATTTTACAGGGCTTTTTAGCACTTAACCTTAGTGGACATCCCCCTAATATAGGGAGGGATTGCCGTTCTCCTGCCGGTGGGGGACGGCGCTTTGTCGGTGACACCCGCAGCATTTTTAGAAGAGTAGAAGGATTGGTCTTGTTTACCCTAACCAGGCGGAGGTGTTCTATGAGTATGCAGAGAAAAGTGTTGTTATTCGCGACTGCGTTGTTGCTGTGCGGGGCTCCGGCCTTTGCCCAGAACGCAGCGGACCTGGAAGCGGCAGTCCAGGCTGCCCAGACAGCCTATGATGACGCCGTGGCGGTGCATAATGACAGTCTCGTCGCGCGGCAGGCCGCGCAATTTGTCGTCAATGATGCCAAGGCAGAGCGGGATCGCCTGCAGGCGGAGCGGGATCGCCTGCAGGCTGGTACGCAGGAACGCCGGGACGCACAGGCACGCTTCAAAGTCGCAGTCGAAGTGCTCCGCGCCGCTCGCACGGATCGGGATATTGCGCAGAATGTTTTTGTGGATACCCAGTACGCCAAGTTCGTAGCGTCGGAAGCGCTCGATGAGGCCCGCGCGGCCTACAATACCTACCTGGCTTCTCCCGCAGGAGCCTGGGAAGCAGAGATCGCGCGGCTGGAAGCAAAAGTCCGGCAGCTGGAGGCACACCGGGATGCGCTGCAAGAGGGGTTCAAGACGGCCCAGGCCGAGCTGATGACGGCCAATGTGGATCTGGATGCCTTGCGGGCGGAACTCGAACTCGCGACCGCAGAACTGGAAACCACCACAGAGGAGCTGGCAGATGTCCAGGACGACTACGCCGCCATGGATAACGTGATGGCTGATATCTTCGCCGGCTGTATGCCCGTCTATGATGCGGCCGCGCCGGGCGGCTGGGTCGTGAACACGGACACGATCCGCTGTGTTCCGATGGACGTGATCTGGACCAGCGCGTGCTACACGTCATCGCAAAGCCGTTATCCGAACAGCCGCCTGACGGTCATAGGGACGGATATGACGGACCTACGGGTGGTGACGAGTACGCGCAATGTCTACTTCTGGTCTGATGGGAGTCACGGGATGCCTATTCACTCGCCGGCCGAGCCAACAAATATATGGCACGGGGGTGTACATATCTCAATGCATGAGCCGTACCATATGCTGATTACCGGCGTGATCACCGGGGACATTAATTTCGAGCTGGAGAGTGACTATATCAATGGCCGCAGAATCAGCGGCGATACTTCTTTCAACACGAACACAATGGAATTTTCCGAGGTAATTAACAGGCACAATAACGAAATAACCCGGGCGGCCTTCGAAAGGCTCGTAAACAACTTGCAGATGGTGCTCGACGGTCGAGCGGACGAGATCCCCGCCGTCCCGATGTGTTCATAGACTGTGAGCGCTGAGTTGACACATAGTCCCCCTCCCGCGGTGGTCAGCCGTTCCCTATCTCACCCGGCTGACCACCGCCCCCTTTTCTTCCCATATTTCTGCTGCGTCACCTTCTGTGATCAAGGTTTTCCCAGAAGGTCGCTGCGAGGGAGGTGTGGCCGGGGTAATGGTGCCCCGGTCGTGCTGGGCGCCCTCTCTTGATCACCTATCTGTCAATTTGGATGAATCTGCATGTCCAACGAGGCCGGGGAAAGGAGAAAAGGAATGAAGCTGTTTCGGGAGTTTGATTTCCATGTGGAGCGATACCATCAGTTCGGGATACCTGTTCCTCAGTCAGAACGCGGGTACTGATGAGCGTTAAGGAATTAGCAAACATCCTGGACACCATGGTGGAGTCTGCGCCACGCGCATACAAGACGACCATGGTTCTGCTCTTTGGCGTGCAATACGCGCAGGAGATCGACGGCCGGGCACGGGAGATTGTGGAGGCCGTCGGGTTCCTGTCGCAGAAGGCCATGTATACGAGAGAGGTGTGTCGCGGTATGCGGTTGGCACGCTATGTGACGGTAAGGGTGCAATAATCTTTGCAGCGACCTTCCGTGCTTTGCCGCACCCTCCTCCGAGCCAGAATCTATTGCTGCTGAGTTACCCCAGTTTGGGTTACGTAAGTATATTATTACTCTCACCTTCCCCCACGCGAGCCGTTGCGTGAGCCACCCCGGTTCGATTAAAGCACTTTTACCGTGATTCTTCTCGACTGCGGCCTTGAGGCTCCGGGCGAAAACCGATAGGTGTTCATCCAGCCCGCGGGAGCGGGAACTGAAGGAGGAAGCCTATGAAAGCCGGAGTCTTTATGATGCCCTCACACCCACCCGAAAGAGGTTTATACGAGGGCCATGCGTGGGACCTGCAACACCTGGAGTTTGTCGATCGCGTCGGCTTTCACGAGGCCTGGATAGGCGAACATTTCACCGCCCCGTGGGAACCCAACCCCGCCCCGGATTTGCTCATCGCTCAGGCATTACTGCGCACCCAGCGCATAAAACTCTGTCCCGGCGCCCATCTCCTGCCGTATCATCATCCGGTTGAGCTGGCCCACCGGGTGGCTTTTCTGGATCATATGGCCCAGGGCCGTTTCATGCTGGGGGTCGGCACGAGCGGCCTGCCGAGTGACTGGAAACTGTTCAATGTGGACGGTGCGGCCGGCGAGAATCGGCGCATGACGCTGGAAGCGCTCAATATCATGCTCCGGCTGTGGCAGAGCGAAGAGCCGTTTGAATATCGGGGCGAGTTCTGGTCGTTCAACCGGATTGACACCATGCTCGACAGCCTCAAGTTCCACCTCAAACCCTTTCAGAAACCCCATCCGCCGATCGGTATCGCCGGCCTCACCCCCGGCTCGGACACGCTGAAGTTCGCCGGCGAGAACGGCTTCCTGCCTCTCAGTATCGCGCTGAGCAACAGCTATCTCACCACCCATTGGCAGGCCGTGGTCGAAGGCGCCGAGCGGTCCGGCGTCACGCCGTCTCGGAGTGACTGGCGCATCTCGCGCGAGGTCTATATTGCAGAGACCGACGGGGAGGCGCGCGAGCAAGCCCTGAACGGCATGCTGGGCCGGGTATGGGGCGAGTATCTGCTGCCGCTCTTCAAGTCGTTCGATATGATGAGCCTGTTCAAGCATCACCCCGAAGTCCCGGATTCCGACGTGACCCTGGAATACCTGGCCGACTATGTGTGGCTGGTTGGCTCACCGCAAACCGTGACCCAAAAGCTGGGCGATATGTACGAACAAACCGGCGGTTTCGGTTGCCTGCTGGCCCTGACGTTCGATCAGTCGGAAAACAACGAGGCCTGGGAAAATTCACAGCGCATGCTGGTTGAAGAAGTGCTGCCCCACTTCGCAGACGCGTAGGAACAAAAAGAATGGTGGTCGCTTCGCAAACTGGCCCGACCCCGGCGCTCGATTCGCAGGTCCATGCCTATGAACGTGACCACCCGGAGCGGCCGTGGATTAGGACATTGCCCGGCCCATCCGAGGTCACGGGCGACGACATGGTTGCAGCGATGGATGCCGTTGGCGTCGACGGGGCACTGTTGGTCTCGCCGTGGACCATGTACCGCTTCGATGCGAGCTACGCGCTCGAAGTGTATGCCAGGCATCCCGGCCGGTTCGGTCTGATCAAACCGTTCGACCCTCGGGTAGAAACCGTCAGCGACGAGATTGCCGAATGGGCGGCAACGCCGGGCGTGGTCGGGGCGCGCATCATGCTGATGGGCAACGCGACGGCCGACGACCCGGGGCTGGATCGGATATTGGCGGCCGGTGCGCGGCACGGTCTGCCGGTGAACGTGCTGTGTTGGGGAAAACTGCCGCTGTTGGGCGAACTGGCGCGCAGGAACCCGAACACTCAGGTGGTCGTGGATCACGTGGGTCTGCGGCAACCCTTCGAGCCTCCTGCTCCGCCGGAGCCCTTTGCTGATCTCGGCCAGGTCATCGCCCTTGCCGAGCATGACAATGTCGCCCTCAAGATTTCCGGGGCGTGCACCCTGTCGCACGAGCCATTCCCCTACGCCGACATTTGGGAGCCCCTGGGACAGATCTTCGAGGCCTACGGCTTTGAGCGCTGCCTGTGGGGCACGGACTGGACCCGGGCGGTCGAGTTGCTGACCTACGAGCAGGGTGTCGAGGCCTTCCGAGTCACCGACCAGTTGTCCGACTCCGAGCGAGCCGCGCTCATGGGCGGCAGCCTCGCCCGCATCTATAACTGGTCGCCCACGCTTGCGCGCTGACCCGCCCCGTTACGCCACCTACTTTAACATGGAGCGCCGCAACGGCATCCTCCAGGTGCATATGCACACCGAGGGCGGGCCCGTCATTTACGGCCTGCCGATTCACAACGCCTGGTCTCAGTTGTGGCTCGACATCGGGAACGGCCACCGACGAGAACATCGATATCGAGCGTGGCTCGCTCAACCCCCCACACGCCCGCGGCGTAGCCGCCAATAATCGCGTAGGGAATGCGGACGTGACGAAAAAGCCGCTGAATCAGGCGGAACGTCTCGTCAATGATGTCGGCCAAAGCGGTACGACCTCTTGGGATGACGGTGCTCAAACTGGGTCAACTCGGACAGGTGGCGAGTCATTCGGTCCAGAATATCCGCCCGGGACTCGTGCGGATACTGACGGCGGAACGACTCTTCAAAGGCTGCCAGGGATTTCAGGAGCAGGGCTTTGAAGAGCTTGTCGTCCCGTTTCGGCGGCGACGGGCGGCGGCGACGGGCGGCGGCACCCCCGGTACGGTGTGAAGTGTGCTTTTTGGCAGACGCCGGGCGTGAGACGGATTTCTTCATGACCGGACGACCGTACAAATCGGCCCCTAGAGCGTGCCCTTGGTGGACAATACGCCCGTGACCCGTGGATCATGTTCAACCGCGCTGCTCAGCGCACGGGCAAAAGCTTTGAAGCCGGCCTCAATGATGTGGTGGGGGTTGCGGCCCTGGGTCATATTCAAGTGCAGATTCATACCGACCTGATTCGTGCAGGCCAGAAAAAAGTCGTGGATCAGTTCCGTCGAAAAATTTCCCACCTTTTCCTGTCGAATATCCAGATTGTAGGCCAGAAAAGGCCGCCCGCTCAGGTCAACCACGCACGAGACTAACGCCTCATCAAGCGGCACGCTGGCAGCGCCGAAGCGGCGGATGCCGTGTTTGTCGCCCAGGGCTTCTCGGAACGCCTGGCCGAGTGCCAGACCGACGTCTTCAACCGTATGGTGATCGTCTACTGCAATGTCACCGCTTGCCCGGAGCGTCAGATTAAAGAAGCCGTGTCGGGTAAAGAGTTCCAGCATGTGGTCAAGAAAGGGGACACCGGTCGATACCTCGTACTTCCCTTCGCCTTCAATTTGAATGCTCAGGTGGATATCGGTCTCAGTGGTCTTCCGCTGTATGTCAGCTGTGCGTGCGGCCATGCCTGCCTCCGTCTAAACGATATTGCACGGCCCGCGCGTGCGCCTCAAGGCCCTCAAGTTTGGCGAGCCGCACCACTTCAGGACCCAGGGTAGACAGGGCCCGAGAGGAAGCCTGTATCACACTGGTGCGTTTCAGGAAGTCGTAGACGCCGAGTGGCGAGGAAAACCGGGCGGTGCCGCCCGTGGGCAGAACGTGATTGGGACCGGCCATATAATCTCCGAACGGTTCGGTCGAAAGATGCCCAAGAAATATCGCGCCGGTGTTGTGAATATCTTTGATCCAGGTCCGTGGGTTTTTGACCGCAAGTTCCAAATGTTCGGGGGCGATCGCATTGGCAAGCGTCACCACCTCTGAACGATTACGAGCAATGATGACCGCGCCGAAGCGACGTAAGGAGGCCGACGCGATTGCGCGCCGGGGAAGCTGGGCGAGTTGTTCGCTAAGTTCCCGGATCACTGCCTGTCCCAGGCGCCGGGATGTGGTCAGACACAACGGCGCTGCCAGGGTGTCATGTTCCGCTTGGGAGAGCATGTCGGCCGCAATATAGTCGGGCTTGGCCGTGTGGTCGGCGATAACGAGAATCTCACTCGGCCCGGCAATCATATCGATATCAACCCGGCCAAAGACGAGCCGTTTGGCTGTGGCGACATAGATATTGCCTGGCCCAACGATTTTATCGACGCGCGGAATCGTTTGGGTGCCGTACGCCAGAGCGGCCACAGCCTGCGCCCCGCCGACCCCGGAAAAAGGCGTCCGCTCCCGCAATACGAGCCGCAGCCAGCAGGGCGGGATTATCTCCTTCGGGAGACGGTGGAGAGACCACGATGACCTCTTTGACCCCGGCAACTTTGGCCGGGATCACATTCATGAGCACCGAAGACGGATAGGCTGCGGTGCCGCCGGGAACATACACGCCGACCCGTTCAAGCGGCGCTATTTTTTGGCCCAGGGTGACCCCAAGCTCGTCGCGGTACGTCCACGATGACTGACGCTGCTTGCGATGAAAGCGCCGGATACGTTGGGCCGCGGTTCGGAGCGCCTTTCTGGTTGGTGCGGGGAGGCTCTTGAGCGCCTGCGCCATCTCGTCCTGGGTCGCGCCCAGTTCGTGAGACGAGAGTGACACCTGATCGAATTTTTTGGTGAGAGCCACGAGTGCCCGGTCACCGCGCTTGTGCACGTCATCCAGAATGGAGCGGACCGCAGCTTCAACCTGTATACTTGCGTCCTCGCCACGCGACAGCAGCTTGGCGAGGTGGCGCTGGCAGGCTGCGTCTGTCGTGGCGAGCAGCGGAACCGGAGCTTTCGTTGCGGTGTGTGTCATTGGACGGGCTGGCCTGCCTGACGCTGGATTTTTGCCCCAAGCTGAGACAGCTTGGCTTCTATGTGTTCATAGCCGCGATCAAGATGGTAAATACGGGAAACCTCTGTCTCGCCGCGGGCCGCCAGTCCGGCCAGGACCAGCGACACGCTGGCCCGCAAGTCGGTCGCCATGACGGGCGCACCGCTTAAAAACGCAACGCCCTGAATGGTCGCGGTGTGGCCTTGGACATACACGTCTGCGCCTAAACGGACGAGTTCTTGTGCGTGCATGAAGCGATTCTCGAAAATCGTTTCGGTGATGCTACTTTGCTGCTCACCGAGAGTCAGCAGGGCCATCATCTGGGCTTGCAGGTCGGTTGGAAAGCCGGGGTAGGGCCGGGTGTTGAGCTGGACGCCGGTCGGCCGCCCATTGCCCCGGACCCGAATCCCTTCCGGTTCGTGGGTAATAGTGACTCCTGCGCGTTGCAGGGTATCCAAAAAACTGGCGAGATGATCGGCGCGAGCCCCTCGGACCAGAACGTTGCCTGACGTGATCGCGCCGGCGATAAGAAAGGTCCCGGCCTCGACGCGATCAGGAATAACGTGGTGGCTGACGCCGTGCAGCGCCTCAACGCCCTCAATCACGATTATCCGACTCCCCGCCCCATGAATACGGGCACCCATAGAAATAAGCATGGCTGCCAAGTCTTCAATTTCGGGCTCACGAGCGGCATTGTCCAGGACGGTTGTGCCTGTGGCCAAGGTGGCCGCCATCATGAGGTTCTCTGTCGCCCCGACAGAGGGAAAATCGAGCGTGATCCGCGCCCCCGTCAGCCGGCCGGCCCGCGCTTCGACATAGCCCTGCCGAATACGTATGGCTGCGCCGAGCTGCTGCAAGCCCGCCAAATGAATATTGACCGGACGGGCGCCAATGGCACAGCCGCCCGGGGTTGAGACACGGGCTCTGCCAAAGCGCGCCAACAGCGGTCCAAGCACCAAAAACGAGGCGCGCATGGTCTTGACCAAGTCATACGGCGCCTCAAATTGCCCTGCCCGTTTGGCGCTGAGTACCACTTCGTGAGTACTGAGCCAATCGGTCTGCACTCCGAGTTCGTTCAGCAAGCGGAGGGCTGTCCGAACATCAACCAGACGCGGAACGCCGTGCAGCCTGCATTCCTCTGCTGTCAGAAGAGAGGCGAAGAGCAGCGGTAAGGCGGCATTTTTTGCTCCGCTGACCGTGACCTCACCCTGAAGAGGAATACCGCCTTGGATGAGAATGGTGTCCATTGATAAAGATCCGTTATCGATATCCGTGCAAGGTCTGTGAGAAGTGCATGACAGTCCGGCCTACCATTTCCCCAATATCTGCTGTTCAGTTCAGGCTGCCTTCTGGAAGACGACGACGCGATCCCGGCCGGCATAGTCTTGCCTGCACGTTCGGAAACGCAGATGGTGCTTCTTTTGCCCTAACTGCAACACTGCGTCTTTTTGATCCTCTCCAATTTCCGCAACGAGCCAGCCGCCGGGTCGTAGGTAGCCCGGACTGTCGTACAGCAGGCGCTGATAAAAATCGAGACCGTCCGCCCCGCCGTCCAGGGCCGCCCGAGGCTCCCATTCCCGGACCTCGGGCTCGAGCGTGTCGAGCACCTGCGGGGCGATATACGGCGGATTGGTCACGATCAGGTCGAAGAACGGTGCGCCAGGCGTCACAGGAGCGAGCATGTCTCCACAGTAAAATGTGAGGCGTTGGTTGACCTGATGAGAGTCGGCATTCCTGCGGGCAAGAGACAGGATCTCTTGTGTCCTATCTACCGCCCATATGGTCGCGTGCGGCAATTCGGTGGCGAGGGCAACGGCAATGCAGCCGCTGCCTGTCCCAATATCGAGTATGTGTGGTGCGGCTGTCTGAGGCGATGCAAGCAGGCGTAAAGCCGTCTCAACGACGATCTCCGTATCGGGACGTGGAATGAGAACGCAGGGGCTGACCTGGAATGCGAGCGACCAGAATTCTTGTTGGCCGGTGATGTAGGCAACCGGCTCGCGGCGTGCACGGCGGGCCAGGAACTGCTGGAAGTCATTTTTCTGAGAAGCGGAAACAGTATCTTGGAGCCGACTGTACAGGCACGACCGGCTTACTTGCAGCGTATGAGCCAGAATGACTTCCGCGTCCAAGCGGGGGGTGTCAATATCGTACGTCCTGAGTACGCTTTCGGCCCAGGCCGCAAGCTGGGCAACCGTATCAACGCGGAACGGCTGGAGACGCGGGGGCGCTGGTGTATGGAAAGCACGAGAGTTCTTCACCGTGTGGCAAACCCGTAGGGCTGGATTCAGCCGGCTGCGACCTTGAGCATTTCGGCTTGATGCGAAGAGACGAGGGCATCCACCACAGGGTCGATCTCGCCGTCAAGAACGCGCTCAAGCGTGTGGAGCGTCATATTGATGCGATGGTCCGTCATGCGCGATTGTGGGAAATTATACGTCCGGATGCGTTCAGAGCGGTCTCCTGAGCCGACCATGCTCCGGCGGGAAGCACTGATTTCGGCATGTTGTTCCTCTTGGGCCCGCTCAAGGAGTCGAGACCGCAAAATTTTCAGCGCCTTGGCTTTATTTTTGTGCTGCGATTTTTCATCTTGGCAGGTGACGACGAGGTGGGTTGGCAGATGGGTAATACGGACGGCTGAATCCGTGGTATTCACACTTTGTCCGCCCGGACCGGAAGACCGAAAAACGTCGATCCGGAGTTCTTTTTCGTCAATGGCGATATCGACCTCGTCTGCTTCAGGCAGGACGGCAACCGTAACCGCTGAGGTATGAATCCGGCCGGATGCTTCCGTCTCGGGAACACGCTGCACACGGTGTACCCCGCCCTCGAATTTGAGACGGCTGTACGCATTCTTGCCATTGACCATGCTGATAATTTCCTTGAAGCCGCCCAGGCCGGTTGGGCTCGAACTCAGCACCTCCATATGCCAGTTGCGCTGTTCGGCATAATGGGAATACATCCGAAACAAATCCGCCGCAAACAAACTGGCCTCGTCGCCTCCCGTGCCGGCCCGGATTTCAAGGATCACGTTTTTCCTGTCAAGCGGGTCTTTGGGGATCAATAGGAGATGCAGCTTGTCTTCAAGCGCTGTCGCACGTGGGCTCAGGTCCCGGATCTCTTCTTGCGCAAGTTCGCGCACATCCGGGTCGAAGTCATCAAGCAAGGCTTGACTGCCTTCGAGATCCTCATGGACCTTACGCCATTCCCGAAAACAGGCAACGACTTCTTCCAGTGAAGCGTACTCCTTTGCCAGTTTTGCATATTCTTTGACATCACTGGCGACCTCGGGACGACCCAACGTGCTTTCAACTTCTTCGTAGCGCTTCTCAACCTCAGAGAGTTTTTCGCGCAACGCAACTGGTTCACTCATAATAGCAACCGGGGAATACCAGGGGGAAATGAATACAATAAGGGGCGGTTTTATACCGCCCCTGGACACGCTGTTCTGCTCTTCGCCTGTCCGACGCAGAGCGTGCGTTTGCTATGCTTCTTCTTTCGGCTCCGTGTCTTGCACCCCATATCTCCGGCGGAAGCGCTCGACTCGCCCTGCCGTATCAACAATGCGCTGTTTCCCCGTATAGAACGGATGGGACGCGCTCGAAATATCGAGTTTATACAGCGGATAGGTCTTCCCATCTTCCCATTCAATCGTTTCGGTCGTCTTGATACACGCCCGGGTGAGGAAGGCGAAGTCAGCCGATGTATCCTGAAAGACTACGTCTTGGTATGCTTCCGGATGAATTCCTTCTTTCATTCTCAACCTCCAGGGGCTAGTATTACCATCTCGTCAGATGGGCCGCAACTCAAGCGAAGGCCGTATGCGAGGACTCTATGGACGAAGACCGCTTGCGCGAAATCCAGCGCGCACTACAAAATGAGCAAAACGAGTCGCTTGACGGCTGGCTGTTTTATGATTTTCGGGGGAGTGATCCACTCGCCTACCGGATTCTCGGGCTCGATTCAACTGAGATATCGACCCGGCGCTGGTACTACTTCATTCCGGCTGATGGCGCGCCACTAGGCCTGGTCTCCACCATTGAGCCGTATCGTCTCGATAGCCTCCCCGGACAAAAGCTGCGGTTTTTCACCTGGCAGCAGCACGATGACCGGTTAGCCGAGATTCTGCGCAACAGGCGGCGCATTGCCATGCAGTATTCGCCTAGGAATGCCATCCCATATATCTCGCGCGTTGACGCCGGCACGATTGAAACAATCCGTCAGCTCGGGGTTGAGGTTGTCTCGTCTGCGGACCTGGTGCAGCGTTTTGAAGCAGTCTGGACCCAAGACCAATGGCACAGTCATCTCCGGGCGGCCACAGTGGTCCGTGAGACTGTTGACGCCGCCTTTGGCTATTTGAGAGACCATACGGACAAGACCGCGCTGTCTGAATATCAGGTGCAACAATTCATCCTGGACCGTTTTGCCCAATCTGGGCTGACTACCTACCATCCGCCTGTTGTGGCGGCCAACGCCCATAGCGCGGACCCGCACTACACGCCAACGGCTGACCAGACTGCGCTGATTCGGCCCGGCGACTTTGTGCTGATTGACCTCTGGGCCAAAGAACCGGACGGAGTGTATGCCGATATCACCTGGACCGGCTTTATGGGAAAGGTCGTCCCCGAGCGGTATCAGACGATCTTTCATCTGGTGCGTGACGCTCGTGACGCTGCTGTAGCCTTTGTGAAAGAGCGCGTGGCAGGTGGCCAGACGTTTTTTGGCCATGAGGTTGATGCTGCATCACGAACCGTTATTGCCGCTGCGGGTTATGGCGACCGGTTTTTTCATCGAACCGGGCACTCTATTGGTCAGGAAGTCCACGGCAATGGCGCGAACATGGATGGTGTGGAAACACGGGATACGCGCCGTGTACTTCCCCATACCTGCTTCTCAGTCGAGCCTGGGATTTATCTGGCTGGAGACTTTGGGGTCCGCAGTGAGGTTGACGTCTATGTCACACAGGACGAAGCGATTGTGACCGGCGATCCGGTCCAAACGGAAGTGGTCCCCATTCTGAAATAAGGAAAGATGAACCCATGGCAAAAGTGTGGTTTGTACGGCAGGACAATCGATTGATTGCCGTAGGCGGAAAGCCTGCCTATGATCGGCCTTTCGAGAGTATCCAGTGGCCTTTGGATATTGGCGTCCATCGGTTTTACACCGACCAGACTCCCACGCCTGATGCCGACCCGCCAGCGCAAGATGTATCGTCTGCCGACTTGGTGCTGGTCGAACTTCAGCGTGACGACGTAGCGGTCGAATCAAGTTACAAAGTCGGTTTCTACTCGTCTCCATACTCCCCACGAGCCGCGGCTGAGCGACTCGGCCAACCCTGGGCCGAGGACTCCACGGCTTAATCCCGCGTCCGACACCGTTCCGCGGGAACAGCCAACTGTTCGATGAGATACGCCTTGAAGCTTTCGGCGTAGGGCTGCTTCTCCAGCGCCCTGTGCATACACGCCAGCCAGGCATCACGTTGTTTGCTGCCGATGTTCAGATGGGCGTGCGCGCTGGGAATCCTGATTGGGCCGTATTTTTCGCGATAGAGCTTCGGCCCGCCGAGCCAGCCACATAAAAAACGGGCCAGTTTGTCTCGGGACTGGGTGAGATCATCGGGGTGCAGGTCTCGAATTTCTTTGGCCTTGGGAAGCTGCTCCATTAAATCGTAGAAATCATTAACGAGCTTACGAAGTCCGGTCACGCCGCCTGCGGCCTGAAAGGAGGCATCGCCGTCGCCATAGCCAGGTTTTTCTCTATTCGTGCGTGTTGTCATGTTTCCTGCGCTGATCTTCTGCTATTCTCCCAGCCTTGAAATATTCTTGTATTGTATTTGGAAAGGATAGTCACCATGTCAGACTTTGATCTCCGCATTTTTTCCTATCTGCCCAATCCGCGTATTTGGAAGGCAACTATTGCGGCCCGCCTGTGCAATATCCGCCTTGATGTACGGGGCGGAGCGGGCTCCGACTTGCAGAACTGGCTGTGGGATTTTGAGGCCCGCCCGCTGACCGAAGAAGAAAAGACTTCCCCCCAGAATACGGAGCGGCAGGCCCGAGCCGGTTTTACCGGCCGTTTGTTCAAGACTGACGCCTTTCTCGAAGCGCACCCGTTTGGGACGGTGCCCGCAGCGTTCAGTCCTGATGGCAAGACAGGGATTTTTGAATCGAACAGCATCATGCGTGCGGTCGGGCGTCTGGGGCAGGAGACGTATCCGGTGTATGGCACGGATGCGTATTCCGCCACGCGCATTGACAGCTTTCTTGACGCCAGCCTGGTCTTTGCGCGGGATTCGCAGATTTATCTCCTCGCCTTAATGGCTGGCGCCCTCACGGCAGATATTCATTCCAGGGCGAAAGATGCCTTTGGGATATATCTTTCCGGCATTGACCGGGGGCTGACCCCAAACCGGGAATATCTCGTTGGTGATAACATCACCCTGGCTGATATCTGCTTTGTGGCCGAGATTGCATTATTCTCCAACGAAAAGGCCCAGCAGAAGTTGTTGGCCGACAACGGGCTGGACCTCGTATTTCACGCCGGCGTTGAAGCGGAGTATCCGAAAGCCATGGCCCATTTTGTCAAGCTGTCCGAGCACGAGGCGTTTGCGCCGGATGTCAAACCCTATCTGGAGAAGCTGCAAAAGCGGATTGAGCGCCTAGGCGGCTCTCAAGGCCGCGTGACTTTGGCCTGATTCGGGCTGTTCTGGTTCAGACTGTTCTGATTCAGACTGACATGGGTATCCGTCAGGGTCACTAATCTTTTCTTATACAGAGCTCCCAGGGCTTTTTTATAGGTCTTCTTGCTCACCCCGAACCACTGACTAATATGCTCAGGCGTACTCTTGTCAGTCACGGGAATGCGGCCGCCGTGTTGTTCCAGGGCGGCCATGATTGCCGCGCTTATGTCCTGGATTTTTGCATACCCCGGCTGGTGCAGACAGACGTCAATCTTCATATCCTCTCGCACGGTCTTGACGAAGCCGGTCAGCCGTTGCCCTCTTTGAAGCGGCTGATAGATGTCGCCGGAGTGCAGCAGGCCCCACTGCGAGCGATTGATAATGACCTTGCGGCCAAGCGTCGTCCAGTTGCAGACGAGGAGATCGACTTCCTGGCCGGCGTGAAGATCATCCGAGGTATCGGACAGAAAGCGGTCGATTTTTGCCGAGGCGACGACACGCTGACTCCGCTCATCAAGATATACTCTGACGATATAGGAGCGCCCCTTTTTCATAGGAGTGTTTTGTTCCCGAAAAGGAACCAGCAGATCCTTGGGTAACCCCCAATCGAGAAAAGCGCCGACCGGCGTCTCGGCAACAACGGTGAGCAAGGCAAAGTCGCCGACCACGGCATGGGGCGACTCCGTGGTGGCAATCGGGCGATCCTCGGAATCCGTGTAGAGAAAAACGGTCAGGAGTTCGCCCGTCCGGCAATGAGCGGGAACATATTGCTGGGGGAGCAATATTTCGCCGAGTTCTCCCGCGTCGAGATAGACTCCGCTGTATGTTTCTTTGACAACCCGGAGTTCATTCAACGTGCCGATGTGTGCCATGTGTGCCATGTATGGATTGTCCTCACTCTAGCGGGACACAAACTCGGGCATGACATTCTTGACGAAGAGTGCCTGCGTATCCGCAGATGCCGCGATGAGGATGAAATACGTGAGGCCCAGGTCTTCAATGCGCGTGGTGAGATCACGCCTGACCTCGTCCGGAGTACCCATACAGAGCAGCGGTGAGCGGCGTGCCGTTTCAACATCAGGAAATCCCAGGCGGGACGCAATTCTGCCAAACGCGGGATCTTCGGCCGTATTGGACACACACAGCATGACCATGCCCCCCAGCTCAATGTGCTGCGGGTCGCGGCCGACCTCGCCGACATATGTGCGGAACATGCCAATCCGCCGTTTGAGTTGGGCCGTGTCAAAGGCGACGGTTGCGGCCGGGTCGTTCACAAAGTCTTTACCGTTAAAAATAGGCGGGATGATATTGAGGATGTCGGCTTCGGCCGCAGCGATTTTGAGCAGGCCGCTACCAGAGCCGCCCAGCATGAGCGGCGGGCGGGGCTGTTGCACTGGCCGTGGATTATTATAGGCCCTCTCGATTGAGTAATACCGGCCGTGAAACGTGGGCTCTGCCTGGGTCCACATGGCTTTGAGCACCTGGATGGCCTCGGCCATTTGTGCCAGGCGTTCCGCGTTGGAAGGATAGGCATAGCCGTGGGCATCGTATTCCGATTGCTGCCAGCCGGCTCCCAAGCCCAGGGTCAGCCGCCCATTACTGACTTGGTCCAGAGTGGAGGTAATCTTGGCCAGCAGCGGGGGTGGACGAAACGAGGCGGCTGTGACCGTGGGTGTCAGGCGGATACGGTCGGTCACGGCGGCAACCGCGGTCAGGGTGGTAAAGCACTCCAACTGCGGCACCTGCGGAGTACCCAACGGAGAAAAAAAGTGATCGTTAATCGACACCGAATAAAAGCCGTCGTGCTCGGCCCGGAGCGCGACCTGCTTCGCCGCGGCAAAGTCCCCCGTGGGTAGGAACAAGCCAAACTTGACATCGTGCATACATCTCTCCTCTGCCTCTCGCTGCTGTCGCTGACCGCTGCTGTCGCTGACAGAGGCCGATAGGTATATCAGATGGGTGTTCGCTGCAAACGCTTGTCCTCTACCGCTTGCGTCTAATCCATTTCCGTCGTACTTTTTGGCCCTCAGAAACGAAAGGACGTTCTTATGGCAGAAAAACCAGTTGTCGCAGTGCTTGGAGTTGGTCCGGGTTTGGGGGCCGCGTTGGCCCATCGGTTCGCCAAAGAGTATGCCGTGGCCATCAACGCCCGCCGCGCGGAATATCTCAAATCGCTGGCGGAAGAAATCCGCGCCGAAGGAGGCCAGGTCTGCGAGGTCCCGGCTGACCTGAGCGACCGAGCCCAGATTGAGACGCTGTTCAAGACGATCCGTGAACAGCTCGGCCCGCCCGAGATACTGCTGTATAACGCCGGTGGGGGCGCCTTTGGCACAATCACCGATATAACCCCGGAACAGTACGAAGCCAACTGGCGGGTCAACGCCTATGGCGCATTTCTCAGCGCGAAAGAAGTGGTCCCGGACATGCTTGAGCGCGGGCGCGGGACCATGCTGTTTACCGGTGCGACCGCCGGCGTCAAGGCCGGCCCCCGCTCAGTGGCCTTCGGTCCGGCCAAGTTCGCCCTGCGCGGCTTAGTGCAATCGCTGGCGCGTGACCTTGGACCCAAAGGCATTCATGTGGGTTGGGTCAATGTTGACGGCGTAATCGACATCCCGGGCCGCAACTATCCCAATATGACCGCGGACGACATGCTCAAGCCCGAGGCCATTGCCGAAACCTACTGGCATATGGCCCATCAGGACCGCAGTTCCTGGACGACCGAAATCGACGTGCGGCCGTTCAAGGAAAAATTCTGAATGTGTTGGAATGGAGTTGGATTACCCACTCTCAGAGCATGCGGTGGATTTGTGAGGGGAAGCGAAAGGGAGCCGGATTCGAGTCCTATGACGTATTATTCGTTAAGGTCGGCTGGATTTCTGCATAACTTCTAAGTGTCAGAGTTCTCGCAGCCTCTTAAAGCTCTCTTCTCGATAGCGCCTGACGGCTTCGAGATGCTTCCTCCTTGAGCTTTCCACATCGAGAAGCTCGCCAGACTCGGTTAGAAGACCGAAAAGGCTTAGTTCGTAATGGGGATCGAGACCTTCATGGCAGGTGTGACACAATGTGATTAGATTGTCGTCGTGCGTTAGTCCCCGTTCGGCCCACGGGCGGATGTGGTGCACGTGAAGTGTTACATCAACGTTGTTATAGGCTGATCTACCGCATATCTTGCAGCGATATCCATCTCGCTTAAGAATGCTCATTCTCTGCCTTTTGGTCGTTGCCCTCTGAAATACGGTTTTTGGCATGTCCTTGGTGGACCGGAAACCGGTAAATCCCGTTTGGACGACCGGATGTGGCTTCAAGACTTCAGGCAGAGCCGTTTCTGCAAGGATCCGTTCAATAACTGCGTGCCCGCCAAGCAAAAAGAAGATAGCCAGTTCGTTAGGTGTCTCGACAACCAAACATCCTTCCTTTAGACTATCTCGAAGTACTTGCGTTAAGTTGCTCGCTAGTACAAGACGGGCCTGTCTAAGCTCAATCTTACGTTCCTCGTCCTCGAATCCCACCCAATAACTTTGGCATGTCCAACATGGATTGCCCTCTTCGTCCGCAAGTATTGTAACCGCGTAGTGCTCAAGCTCGTCATTTGGCGATCGCTTGGACATGTTCACTGCGATTTCCTTGAGGGATGGATGCATAATCTATCCTGAAGTGTCTAACTGCAATATCAGCAAAGTACGAGTGATCGTAAAGCTCTGTGACTGGAATCGTGGCCGGACACTCTCCGGCTACGATCTGACATGAATCTCGTACGAAGAGGCGCCAAACTGGGTCCCCATTTCCTGAATTTTAAAACCAAACACGTCTCGATAGGACACCTCCGATACTTCTAGATTCGGGACTGCGAGGACAAACATACTCTCTGTGATCATTAGTGTCGCCAACCCAGAATTAGACTTGCCGAAAGCGGCTTCCCGGTGCCGGTGGCTCTTCCGGTGGGCCGGCAAAGCACTGCGCCATGGCCATCCAGCTGGTGGCCGTAGCGCCACTCACTCGAAGTGAGGTGTCCGCGATATTGCGTACCTGCGTGACCACCTGACAGAACTCGACGGCGCTGCCCTCGATCCGATTCTCCTGATCCGGTTGATTCCACTCCCATAGCTCTCTCGACGGTGCGCTGAGCCGGAGGTAGGGGACGTCCGTCGGCACGGCGAGCTTGCGGTTCGCGAAGGTCCAGCCGAAGGTATTCACCCCCATGACGACCACGTTCTTGATCCGGTCGGTGTCGGTTCGGGTTTGCCCCAGCAGGTCGTATATGGCCTGACTGTGCGCCCAGGTCTCCATCAGGCGCGCCGTGATACTGGAACGCACGCTCATGTCCGGCCCAAACCATTGCACCCGTTTTTTGGGGTCCACCGTTGCAAAGCGGTCTGCCATCTCAAGATAAAAGTCCCGCCAGTGCTGCAATAAGGCCCGGTCTCGCAACCCATCGAGCCAGACCTGGGTGAAGGCGAGCCGTCCGTGCTGCTTGCTGCCTGCTGCGAATTCTTTCACCAAGTCCAGGAAGGCCGTGGTATTCTGCGTGGTATCCTGCAATGAGAGGTCTGCCGCATAGTTGCCCATGTGCAGATGGGCGATGATATCGTTGATCGTCCACGCTTTGAACTGAGTTTTCTTTCCCCAGTCTTGATCGTCCAACCCGTCAAGCAGGGCGCATACCGCGTCACTCTCTTCTCGGAAATCTAGGGCTTGCTGCAACATCGGCTACTCCTATCCGCTGTATCGCTCATTTGGCCGGGCAAACAAATCACACCCAGGGTGAAAAGGCCACGTGGTTTCTCTACCGATTTTCCTATACGTAGAAGCAATTCTCTTCCACACCATTGAGGTTCTCTATGCACGAACGAGGGCAGCGAAGCATTGCTGCCGTACTTGGACACATCACTCGGATTGTTTTCCTGGTCGTCGCCGTCGTGTGCCTGGGGAGTACGGCGACCAGGGCGGTCGAGGAGACGCGTTTGCTCCAAGCCCACACCGACCACGACAACTGGCTGACCTATGGACACGGCTATGCCAATCAGCGCTACAGCGGGCTTGAGCAGATCACGACCGACAACGTGCAACGGCTGGTGCCGAAGTGGATCTATCAGACCGGGGTGCTCGGTACGTTTCCAACCAATCCCATTGTTGCCGACGGGGTGATGTATCTCACCACGCCGTACAACCATGTCGTGGCCCTGGATGCGGCAACCGGGGCGGAGCGCTGGCGATACACGCATGAGATGTCCGTTGATACGCTCTGTTGCGGGACACACAACCGGGGGGTCGCTATCGGCTATGGGCGACTGTATATGGTCACCGCAGACGCGCGTCTGATGGCGCTTGATGCTGATACGGGAGCCGTGGCGTGGGACATGCCGGTTGTCGATCCTGCGACCGGAAACCCGGCTGACCTCACGCCGCTCAAAGAGCTCAAAGCGACAGACGCCTCAAGTCCCGGGAACGCCGCGAACTCAAAGCGCTGACGCGCTTTGCCGGCAACATGGCACCGGCCGTATACGACGGCAAGGTGTTCGTTGGAGTGAGCGGGACAGGCTATAGTGGCGTACTCAGTGAAGCTGAAGCGGATGATCCTTCTGTGCTTGGCCGTCCCGGTCCCCGGCGTGGTCTCCGGGCCTTCCTGTCCGCCTATGCTGCAACCGATGGGAAGTTGGTCTGGCGCTGGTATGCGACAGCTTCAGAAGGGTGGGAAGGCGAATTTGTTGAGCGGACCTCGTTCGGTGATGTACTTGGGCGTGACCTTGCCGCCGAGCGTGCCAACGCGGACAAATATGGCGATGCCTGGAAGACGGGCGGTGGCTCGATTTATTCCTCACCGTCGGTCGATCCCGAGCTGGGTCTGATCTATTTCGGGACCGGTAATGCTTCGCCTGGTTATGATGATTACAAACGCCCCGGCGACAATCTGTACACCGCCTCGCTCGTCGCTCTCGATATTCAGACCGGCAAGCTGCGTTGGTATCACCAGATCGTACCGCATGACATTTGGGGCTATGATGTTGCCTCGCCGCCGGTTTTATTTGACTTCCCCGCCAATGGAACAACCGTGCGAGCAGTGGCTGAAGCCTCCAAATCAGGCTGGCTGTATATATTTGATCGGGTGACAGGCAAGGCGTTGCGCCGCTCAGAAGCCTTCGTACCTCAAAACGAACTGCTCTTCCACAGACCGACACCTGAAGGGGTGTTCATTGCGCCAGGAGCGGCGGGCGGAGCAAATTGGCCGCCCACGTCGTACAGTCCCCAAACCGGCTGGTTATACGTCTCGGGGACCCACAACCCGACGCGCTATCAACTCAAACCGGGGGAGGCCGGACAGCCTGAGCGGATCGTCATTTCGTTTGATAAAACTGTCGAACGCTGGGGAACCCTGAGCGCCATTGAGCCCAATGACGGCAAGATCAAATGGCAGGTTAAAACAGATTTACCGCTGCTGAGCGGCTCCCTGGCCACTGCGGGTGGATTAGTCTTCCACGGTGAATCCAATGGCAAGTTTGTGGCCCGCAATGCCCAGGACGGAGCCGAGTTATGGCACTTTAACGCAGGCGCTGGAGTGAATGCTCCGCCCGTGACGTATGCGGTGGATGGTAAGCAATTTGTCGCCGTTGCCGCTGGTGGACACAAATTGTTCAATTTCCCTCTGGGCGATGCGGTGATTGCCTTTGGCCTGCCCGATTGACCCGATGCCGTCCCTGAGGCGTACTCTTTGCCTCAGCCGCTTGGTCTATTCTTGACCTCGGGTTTCAAGCTGACGGATGTGATGTTCGAGTTCAGTGATATGCGTATCCGTCACCCCCAGGCCACGTAAGCTCTCGGCCAGTCGGATAAGATAGTCCCGATTCGAGCCGCTCGGCCCCTTGGCATGAAAAATATGGCGTGCCATCTCTGGCACGGAG
This sequence comes from Binatia bacterium, assembly GCA_963664395.2. GTDB lineage: Bacteria > Desulfobacterota > Binatia > Bin18 > Bin18 > Bin18. The sequence continues at coordinate 20,892 of CAXXIS010000008.1, forward strand.
GCCGGACCGAGATAGTGCGGGTTGTCGTCCCGAGCGATGTAGACAGCGGCGGTGGTAACGGAGGGCGCAGAGGCATCCGCGGGTCCGGTCTTGGGATAAAAGTCCACCTGATGGCGGCTAAACCCGCCTTTCTCTCGATAATCAAGATAAGAAAAAATAGATGCCAGAGAATCTCCGGCAACTTGGTAGGCCAGGCCCCAACACACGGCTGCGGCATCGGCGACTAAGGTAGCCACTCGGCCTGGGGAACCCGGAATCCCTCTATGGTCGGTTGAACCCTGATAAAAACGCCGTGCCCAGCCTCGGATGTAGCCGACCTGACTCTGTTCAAAGGAGAACCCAGGGTTCCAGACCAATGACCCATAGCCAAAAATCCAGACCTTGGTACGCATGGGTATTGTCGGGATGGCTAGAGGGACGGGGAGATGGGGTAGCTGTTGGGAACGAAAAAGGTGGGGTCGAATGACCCCACCTTCTGTTACAAACGCACAGTCTGCGAATTTACCCCATATGGATGGCGTTGAGCTTGTTGCCGTCCAGATCACGAAAATAACCGATGGTCATGCCACCGCCACCCCGTGGTCCGGGCGCACCTTCGTCCGTACCGCCCAATTCCAGCGCCTTCGCATAGATTGTGGCAACTTGTTCCGCGCTGCTCGCGGCGAGCGCGACCATCACGCCATTGCCGACCGAGGCCGCATTCTCATCAAACGGCTTACACACCGCCAGCATCGGAGCCCCTGCGGTGCCCCATAAGATAATGCGCTCATTCTCCATCATGCGCTTGGCGCCAAATTCGGCCAAGAGTTCGTCATAATACTTGGCCGCACGATCCAAATCGTTCGTTCCGAGCGTGACATAACTAATCATTCTCTACCTCCTTCTTCCTTCTTCTGTGACAGGGTTAAGACTGAATAAAATCCCGGACCAGGCCGGAGACCTGCTCAAGCTGTTCTAACTGCGGCAGGTGGGCCGCCTGCTCAACCATTTCAATCCGTGAGCCGGCAATCCGACTGCCAAACTCCTCGGCATAGACCGGTGGGACGAGCTTGTCCCCGGTGCCCCAGATAATCAAAGTAGGCGACGCAATCCGGTGGATACGTTTCTTGAGCCCTTTATCCGGAATGGGCCAGATAAATTTGCCGGTACAGGCGAGTGACCAGGTCACCCGAATTTGCAGGTCCTGGGCTTCCTTCTCATCCTCCGGCACGCTCAGCATCTGCTGGGCGAGGGACCACTGGCGTCGTAGAAGGCGGCTTTGACCACCTCTTCCAGAGGCATGATCATCCAGTTTTTGACCGGGACATCGTCCCGCCAGAGGCCGATTGGACTCAGCAACACGAGTTTGCCAACCCGCTGCGGATAGCAGGCGGCGATCTCCGCGGCGACCATACCGCCAAACGAATGCCCGATGACCGTTGGATTGTCTAAGCCGAGCTGATCAAACAGCTCGTCGTAATACAACACCAGGTCCCATAAATTATCCAAGGGCTTAATACCATCCGGATCGCCTAAAGTAGTACCGGGATGCTCGGGCGCATACACGGTGAAGTGCTCTGCCAGGCCATCTAAAAACGGATCCCAGGTCAGTCCATACGCGCCGTGCAGAAACACCACCGGTGGCCCGCTCCCGGCGACTTGGACTTTGGGGCTGATCCGGTTTTCCCAGACACTAACGGTTTGTTCTTGGACTGCGACCATCTGTTTTTCCTTTTACTTTTGCCCTTACAGCGCCGCAATCGAGGCCTGGCGCTTGGTCCGCAGCTTTTCCGGCCACCAGTGATTCTCCCACTGGTTGTCCCACATATCGTGGATATGGGGCATGACTTCGCTGCTGAACATATCGATGTTCTTGAGCGTTAAGTCGTGCGGCATGGAGCCAATGTGCAGCAATACCATCAGGTTGCCGATCCGCAGGTCTTTGACCGCATCGGTGAGCATATCGCGCACGGTTGACGGACTGCCGGCAATCACAAAGCCTTCGTCCACAAAGTCTTTGAACTTCCAGTTGGGGATTTTGTCGAGCTTATCAAAATAGCTCTTGAAGATGCCCTTACGCACGTTGTTTTCCAGGCTGCGATAATCCTGATGGCCCGGCGGGAAGAAGTACTCGGGTGGGATGTGCAAGGATTTGTTGTAGAAGTACTGGATATGCTTTTCATACAGGGCTTCGGCTTTGGCGTCGGTTTCGGCGACGGCCACGAGTTGCAGAAAACCGGCCCGGTAGGGGTTGGGCTCAATGTCGCGTTCGCCGATGAATTGCCAAAAGCCATCCATCACGCTTTTGCTGGCCTTGGGGCCGTAATAGCTTAAAAAGCAGTAGCAATGGTTGTGTTGGGCCGCAAATTCCCAGGTGCTGAGACTGCCGAATCCTGGAATCCAGATCGGCGGATGCGGCTGTTGGATCGGTCGCGGCCAGACGTTGACCTTGGGCAACTGATAGTATTTGCCGTTCCAGGCGAAGATGTGATCTGCGGTCCAGGCTTTGAGGATCAAATCATGGGCCTCGTAATAGCGCTCGCGCTGCTCAATCGGCGTAATGCCGGCGCACAACGTAGCATCCATTGCCGTTCCCAAAGGCATACCGGCAACTAAACGGCCGCCGCTGATGGTGTCGAGCATGCCGTATTCTTCGGCCACTCGCGTGGGAGGGTTGGTCGTCGGCAACGTGGAGCCCATTTGCACTATCGCCACGTCCATATCATTGGTGGCCCGAGCCAGAACTGAGCCCATCAGATTTGGGGTTGGGCATGAAGCCATAGGCATTCTGATGATGCTCATTCACGCAGATACCGTCCATGCCGGATTTGGCGGCATGGATCAGTTCGTCCAGCGACCAGTTGTAATACTGGCCGACTTTCTCCGGGTCTCCCAATTCCGTCCAAGGCGGATCGACCCAGACCGAATGATACTTTTTCTCAAAATCGTCCGGCAGGTCCCGGTAGGGCATCAGGTGAAACATGGATACCTTCATGACGAGCCTCCTTAATGTGCGCTGCGTTGGATAGACAATACCAACTGTGCCGCGTTTTGGCTAGGCGACCTGACCGCCGATTCACGCGACAGCCTTACGCGAACAAGATGCTATGATCATTCGACTATCGTGTTACGTATGAAGCATCGCTAGGGGCTGTGCGTTGTGCGCACGCCCAAGCCGCTGCCACAGCTCCGCAACAAGCCTCTCTGCAAACCGGAACTGATCGCCTCTCGCTGGAAGACATCAACGCGGAGATCAACGCGGAGATCAACGCGGTACGCCGGGAACGCGCTCTTATGAGGATCGTGCTGAATACGAATGTCCTGGACAAGAACCGCCGAACAGAAAGGTAAAAACGCTGAGCGTTAGAAGAACTTCACGCAATAGCTGATACGCGCGGCGCTGTCGTAATCCGCGTCAGCCGACACGAGTTGTCTGTCTTTCACGATATCGCGTAGCTCGGTATCCACCACACTCGAAAGCA
>CAXXIS010000009.1:0-12004 GCA_963664395.2 Binatia bacterium
TGGGACGAGGAAGCCAAGGCTGGGATGAAGGATTACAATCTGCTTGATTTCAGTATCTGAGGACGGGCGCAGCCGCTCCTTTCCTCAGAATTTCACCCGCACGCCGCTGAAGACGGCCAAGGGTGCGCCGGGGCTCATGAAGCGCTCGACGCCGGTTCCGTCCACGACATTCTCAAAATACGCGCCGTAGCTTTCGTATTCTTCGGCAAACAGGTTTTCGAGCCGCAGAAAAATATCGAAATTCTTATAGTTATATTCAACCATGGCATTGGCCACAAAATACGGGTCCAGCCGACGGCGTTGATTGGCCTCATCGCCCCGCAGCCGCTGTCCATCCACATAGGCCCCGTCCAGGCTCAGCCGTAACTGAGAGCCGATGAAGAATTCCAGGCCGCCGTTGACCCGGTGTGGCGGGACCAGCGGCAGACGGTCGCCGTCGCGTACCAATGCTATGCGCTCTTCATTGGCGAACGTAAACAGTTCGATATCATCCCCAAACGTGGCATCCGTTACGGTGTAATTCAGAAACCAGTTGCCCCAACGCCACACGCCGCGCAAGAGGAGTTCGATACCCTGGCGACGAGTGGCATCCACATTCTGAAAAAATCCCAGTACTCGACTTTCCGGTTCGTTGCGGAACAAGATGTCGTCTTTGAGATCCGTCCGAAAGAAGGCCAGGGTCGCATCAATATGCGGGGGAAAGGCCCAGCGTACTCCCGTCTCCCAGGTCTTTCCCTGCACTGCGTCCAGGGGCGGATCATCCACAATCGCGGCTGGCACCGGGCAGGGCGCTTCGGGATTGGCGCAGGTGAGTTCAATGGCGGTCGGCGCGCGGTAGCTCTCACTATACCCGGCGTACAGGCTCAGATGTTCGGTGAAGGCGTAGGTCGTCCCCACTGCGGGATTAAACCGATCAAAGGTGTGGTTGCCACTGGCATCCGTTCCCGCCTCTTCGTCGTCATCGTCTCCACGTCCGGCGAGTCGGTCTGTAATGGTGAGATGGGTGACCTCATAGCGTCCGGACACGGTCAGCGTCAGCTTATCAATCGGTTGGGCGGTGATGGTGAAAAACGGGCCGCCGGCATGGGTTTCGGTTTTGACGTTGGTGACAACCTCAAAGACGGCGTCCCCGTCTCCTTGCTCTTCCTGCTCCCCGATCAGATGGTCAAGGCGCGCCCCGATATAGTCTCCGCCAAGCGTGACCGAGACCGGTCGTTCCCACAGCGTGCCGTGATACGCCAGTTGCAGCGCTCCGCCCCAGCCTTTCTGGTTGGTCCGAGCATCCAGGGTTTCTTCTACGTCAAGATTGAACTGGTCCACATCCAAAAGGCGGCCATGCAGATTAGTCGATAGCGAGAAGCCAGAGCCGAAGTCACGCTGGTATTGGCTGCTCAGAAACCACAGGTCGGGTTTGAAAATATCGGGATGGGTGAACACCGCGGAGCGGTCACGTTTGAGTCGGCTTTCGGGTAGCGGGCCGTTGCCGGTCAGCTTATTATTTACATGGGTCAGGGAGAGAGAGAAATCGTCTTGTGTCCCCAGATAGCCGATCTTGCCGAATAACTGGCCAACGTGGCTTTTTGAGAAATCTCGATAGCCATCTTCGAGAAAGAGATTGCCCGACACAAAATAGTCAAAATTGTCGTGACTGCCCCCGTGTTGCAGCAATGTCCGATAGCGGGCGAAACTCCCGCCCCAGACCTCTGCGGTGGTGCCCGGATGGCTAAATCCGCGTTTGGTCTGCATCACAATGGTCCCACCCAGCGTATTCCGACCATAGACCGGGTTTGAGCCGGGGATGAGTTCAAGACGATCAATGGCGTCAGTCGGAATCAAATCCCAATTGACTTGATCGGCCAGGGGCTCGTTGACGCGGACGCCATCGACAAAGACACTCAGTCCCGGCGGCGTACCAATGAGAAAGGAACTCGTAAAACCACGGTAGGTGACATCGGGCTGGAACGGGTTGTTTTGGACATGATTCAGATTCACCCCGCCCAACTCGCGTGACAGGATGTCGGTCAGATTGAGTGCGCCGCGTTTCGCAATCTGCTCGCTGGTTATGGTTTGCACATTGGCCGGTACTTGCTCCCGCGCTACGGGGGTGCTCATCAACGGCGTTGTACCGCGCACTTCGATTTTCGGTAATGAGACGGGCGGCGAGGATTGGGCCAGGACCAGCGTGGCGGACAAGAGACTCAGCGCAACGACTCTGACAACGGCGTGGAGCAATATAAAATGAAAACTTTTTCTTCGCAATGATATCCTCCGTAGCGCTTCAGGATATACGGAGATGTGGATCAGGAGGAAGAGCGGTGTCAGGGGAAACCCTGCAAAGTGGTCGGGATGACTCTGAAAAGCCGGAGGAGCGAATGAGCGGGGCGTGCTGCTTGGAGGGCCGTGAGGGGTTGCTGCCCACAGGAGCCGGGGAGGAAGGTGTGGCACAGGGCCCCACGTCGGGGGGCCCCGCCAGGTTTATTCGATGCGATACACGCGGGCGGCGGTATCGTGGATGAGCTTCCGGCGGTCGGTCTCGGACAGCTCGCTAAAGGTATCTTTGATAAACTCCTGCGAATGAGGCCAGATGGCGGCCGTGTGAGGATAGTCCGAAGACCACATGGCGTTGTCTGCCGCATAACGGTGGCCAAGGGGCAAATGCCGGTTGAGGCAGGCATGATTGTAGAGAACCAATAGCGTAGCCTTGAGAGTAGCCTTTGTGGACCTGAAGGAGTAAACGTGAGTTGGACAACACCTTGGATCATTAGGAGGGACTGGAATGAATGACAAGCCTGTTTACCTTGAAACCCACGCCGAAGTCGCGGTGCTCGTACTGAATCGACCGGACAAGTTAAATGCTCTGAACGGAGCGGTCTGGGCGGGAATAAAGAAATATGCCGATGAGGTGGCGGAGAATCCTGATATTAAAGTACTGATCATTCGTGGCGTGACCTCACAGGCATTCTCAGCCGGTGCGGATATCAGCGAGTTTCCCAATATCCACGCCACGCCGGAAACGGTGAAGCAGGCCGAGGAGACGACCCGGGCTGCCTTTGACGCCGTAACCAATCTCTCCAAGCCAGTTATCGCCCTGGTGGCAGGCTATTGCTTCGGCGGTGGCTGTGCCCTCGCCCTGGCGTGTGACATGCGCTATGCGGACCGCACGGCCAGATTCTGCATTCCGCCTGCGAAGTTGGGCGTGGCCTACACGCTCCGCGAAACAAAACGGCTGGTTGATCTTGTTGGTCCATCGAAAGCCAAAGAGATGCTCATGGGTGCCCAGGTCATTGACGCAGATGAAGCGCTGGCCTGCGGCATTGTGACACGGCTGTTCAAAGCCGAGGACCTGGAACGGGAAACGTTCGCCTTTGCCCAGCAGCTTTGCAACCTCTCCCAATTTACCATCCGCGCGGTGAAAACCACCGTGAACGAAATTATCGCAGGGGAGACGAATGACAATGTGGTCAGCCGCCGCCTCCGCGCTGCGGCTTTTGAAGGTCCTGATTACAGGGAAGGGCGAGCTGCGTTCCTGGAGAAGCGCAAGCCCAAGTTTCGCTATCGCTGAGTTGTCCGCCTGTCCTGGCTTGCCTTCTCACGCCGGCATAGTCTATATGAAGCAGCATGCAATACGATCTCCTCATTAAAAACGGTACGGTGGTTGATGGCTCCGGGCTGCCCCGCTTTCAGGCCGATGTCGGAATCGCTGAGGGCAAAATTGTCGCCATTGGCAAAATTCGTGAGAACGCCAGGGAAGTCATCGATGCCGAGGGGCATGTCGTTTCCCCCGGCTTTGTTGACGGCCATACGCACATGGACGCCCAGGTGTTTTGGGACCCGCTGGGTACATGCTCGTGCTGGCATGGCATTACCAGCGTGGTTATGGGCAACTGCGGCTTCTCGCTCGCCCCGTGCAGCGAGGAGGACAAGCTGATGGTAATGCGCAATCTGGAGCGGGCCGAAGACATTTCGCCGGAAGCCATGGAAGCAGGCATCAAGTGGAGTTGGACCACCTATCCGGAATACCTGGATGCGGTTGAACGCCTGCCCAAAGGCATCAATTATTCGGCCTATATCGGTCATTCCGCGCTGCGGACCTATGTCATGGGTGAGCGGGCTTTTAGCGAAGAAGCGACTTCCGACGATCTTGAAGCCATGCAGCGTGAGGTTCGCAGCGCCATACAAGCGGGCGCCGCCGGCTTTACCACCTCGCGCACGCGCAACCACCAGACGCCCGATGGCCAACCGGTTGCGAGTCGGCTCGCCACCTGGGACGAGGTCCGTCAGTTGGTCGGCGTGCTCGGCGAGCTGAACTCGGGGGTGTTTGAAATCGCCGGCGAAGACACCGGACTCAACCCGGAACGGATTCAGGACTATTGTAATCGGCTCAAAGCCCTGGCGGTGGATACGGGCGTGCCGGTCACGTTCGGCATGTTCAGCGCACCCAAGGCTCCAGACTATTGGCGCCCGTTTTTTGCGTTAGCTGACGAGACCGCTGAAGCCGGCGGGCGCATGTTTATTCAGGTCCACAGCCGTCCCATCAGCGTGTTGCAGTCGTTCGAGTCGGTTACCTCGTTTGACAAGCTGCCAGTCTGGCGCGACATTCGAAAACTGCCCCTGGCAGAACAGGAAGTGGCCTTACGCAATCCTGAAATACGCCACAAGCTGGTGCAGTCTGCCAATCATCCGCCACAAGAGGGGACGCGGGCGGTTGGTGCTGAAGCCCGCGTGGCGAATTTCAAATGGCTGTTCCCCATCATGGACAGGGCCGTACCGCCGTATCGGTCGGTTGCCGAGATTGCCGCCGAACGCAACCAGGACCCGGTGGAGACCTATATCGATCTCGCCCTGGAAAATGGGCTGAAGCGTTTCTTCATGCAGCCGCTGACCAACACCCATGAGCCCAGCACCTTGGAGATGATGCAGCACCCCCGCTCGGTGATTACCTTCTCGGACTCGGGTGCCCATGTTTCACAGATCATGGATTCTTCCCTGCAAACCCATCTGTTGAGCCACTGGGTGCGTGAGAAAGAAGCCCTGACTCTGGAAGACGCGGTGCACCAACTGAGCTTCGTACCGGCCTCCCATTGGAAGCTGGCCGGCCGCGGCCTGCTGCGCGAAGGCTGGAACGCCGACGTAGTGATCTTTGATCCTCAAACGGTTGAGCCGCAAGTGCCCGAGCTGACCTATGATCTCCCGGGTGGCGCCCGACGGCTCAAGCAAAAAGCCAATGGCTTTCTGGCGACCATCGTGAATGGCGAAGTCGTCCTACGGAACAACGAACACACCGGCGCCCTGCCGGGGCAGTTGTTACGCGGTCCATTAGCCGGTCAGTAAAAAATACCCGCTCTGTTTCCCTCTCCCGCTGGGAGAGGGCCAGGGGGAGGGTCCTCTCCCCGAGTTCAAACCGCTCGTAATCTCCCGCAGCCGTGCTACCATTTGTCGTCCCCCCTCTGGGAACCACCCGGAGATGGGCAAGACATTAGGGAGGGCTGCGTATGGCTGAAGAGCGTAGGGAATGGACAGAGGATGATTCCCAACTCTACCGCGAGCTGGCGGCGATTGCCGTGCCGGCTCGGGATGAGCAGGTTGCGACTCTTTTGAGTCTGCTGCCCTTTCAGCAGCAGGACGCGTTCCGCGCGGTTGAGCTTGGCTGTGGGGAAGGGGCCTTGTCCTTCGCCCTGCTGGATTGCTTTCCGAACGCCACGGTGCTGGCCCTGGATGGGTCAGAAAGCATGCGCGAGCAGGCAGGCCGCCACCTCGGACGCTTTGGAGAGCGCTGTCGTATCGTCGCCTTTGACATGGCCTCGCCAGACTGGCTTGGCTCGCTGGATGCTGCCGATTGCGTCATCTCCTCCCTGTGCGTCCATCATCTGAGCGGGCCGGAAAAACAATGGCTGTTTACGGAAATCGGCAAACGGATTTCAGACCGCGGCGCGGCCCTGCTTGCCGATATCGTCAAACCGCAACGGTCGGAAGCCTGGGCATCCTTTGGCGAAGGTTGGGATCGGATCACGCAGTCTCTCTCAATCGAAAAGACCGGCTCCACCCGGCTCTTTGAAAAATTTACCCAGGAAAAGTGGAATTATTTCCATACCCCCGATCCCTACGACAAACCCTCGCCGCTGTTCGAGCAGTTGACGTGGTTCAAGCAGGCCGGCTTTGCGGTGGCGGACTGCTTTTGGCTCCAATCCGGGCACGCCATTTATGGCGGCTATAAAACACCGGGGGATGCGGGGCCACCGCCGGCGCCTGCAAGCGTGTCCTTCGCAGCCGCCCTGACATCGGCCCGGACCGCTTTGGGCGTCATAGAGCAGCAGGCCGGGGCGTAGGCGCTCTCGAAAGGAGGCTCGCCGGTATGCGCGACATCAGCCGCCGGAAGTTTCTGCAGGACGCGAGTACGGTTGTCGCCGGGGTGGCAGGCTTACAGGCGGGTTTCGCAACGCCGTCTGAAGCAGCGACGCCGGTCGGCCAGACAGCTCAGGAAAGCCCAGCGCGGGGGTGGCGCTTCGGTATCCAAATCGAGCCACAATTTGGCTTTAGCTACGGCGAAGTCGCTCAGATCGCAAAGGAAGCGGAACGGCTCGGTTTTTACGGATTGTGGGTCTCGGACCATCTTTTTTGGGATGCCAGGTCCGAGCGGCGCAACTGCTTGGAGGCCTGGACCCTGCTGACCGCGCTGGCTCCGGTGACGACTCGATTGCGGCTGGGAACGCTAGTCACGTGTAATTCGTACCGTCCGCCCGGCATCCTGGCAAAGATCGCGGCCAGCTTCGATCATCTCAGCAACGGCAGAATGGAGTTTGGCATCGGAGCCGGTTGGAAGGAGCTTGAGTATCGGGCCTACGGGATTCCCTTCCCTTCGATTGGTACGCGCCTGACTCAACTCGAAGAGGCGGTGCAGGTGGTGCGCTTGTTATGGACTCAGGAACGGGCGTCTTTTGCTGGCAGGCACTACCAGTTGCAGGAGGCGCTGTGCGCTCCCAAGCCCGTGCAGCAACCGGCCCGAATCTGGATTGCCGGCGGCGGAGAGAAGGTCATGCTGCGTATCGTGGCCAGGTACGCCGATGGCTGGAACATCCTGCTGGGGTCTTCGTTGGCTACCGTGCAGAGAAAGACCGATATCCTGCGCCGGCACTGTGACGCGCTGAAGCGGGATTTCTCAACGCTTGAGAAGTCGCTGTTCCTGGCTGTGGTGCTGGCTGAAGACGAAAAAGAACTCAGGCGGCGAGAGGCCGAGTCAGCCCAGGCCCTGGGCGGGCGCGGATTGTGGGCCTCACGAGAGCTGGGAACGGCCGGGACGCCGGAGCGCCTGGCGGAAACCCTGCGGGAGTTGCGGGCGCTTGGTTTTCAGCATTTCCAGATGGTGTTTCCGTACAAGCAGGAACAGGAGATGCTCCAGCGCTTTGCCGAGCTGGTGGTTCCTCAGTTGAGTTGAAATGGTACCCCTGCCTGGGCCATGCGTGAAGGGCCTCCCGATCTCAGTCGGACTCCTCATGCTGGCGGCCCTGATTGGTTGCGCGCCACGTTCTCAGCCCGCCGCGCGCGTAGTTGCTAGGGCCTCCTCCGCAGCCGTCCTCGCGAGCATGGAAGCGAACCGGGCCGCCGCACAGGCCGAGCCTCTGGCCGAGTTGTACGAGATTACTGATACGGACTTATCGTGCGAACAAGCCCAGCAACTCGCCTATAGGACAGTCGAGCGGATGGGGTATCGCGTGACCGTAGCGACCCAGGCCACGCCAGGAAAAATCGGAACGATACGGGCGCAGCAAACACGGTCGGGCCAGACGGCGCTGGTCCAGGTGACGATTCAGTGTCGGCCGCAGGGTGTGCTTGTCGATGCCGCCTCGCTCAGCACATTGGATGTTGCCTCTGATACTCCGCACCCACTGGTGACGGATTATCACGAGCGAGAGGCCCCGCGTCTTACCAAGAACCGCCCGCCACCGACCACATACTTTCGGCGCGCGTTTTATTCCTTGTTTAATGGGCTGGCTGATAACGTAAAACGCTACGGACCCGAAGGCCAGGTGTATGTGCATATCCGGCCCCTGCCGCCGATGGAGGCCGAGTTGCTCTTTGGCGTCTACCCGCCGGACATTTTTATCGTTGCCGTAGAGGTCGCCAATCGGACGCAACAGACCTATGTGTTCGATACGGAGCAGGTCCACCTCCTCTCGGCCGGAGGGGGCACAGTCTGTGCCTTAGCGGAAAAAGATGCTGCCAGTCTCCCGCCACCCATGGTCAGTCAGGTGCTCGCGGCGCAGGTCGCCACGCACGGGTATTTGTATTATCCGGCGGGGGAGTATCTGGGCGTGCAGGGTTATCTGACGGAGGTACAGAGTCAGGAGCGTCAGGGCTTTCAGATTGAGTTCTGATTGGCCTGTCCCTGCTTCTTTGCTACGTTCCTTTTACAACGCAAGTAGAGGGAGGGCGCACCCATGTATTCCGTTCGGAAAATTACCGGCATCGAAAAATTTATTCACCCTGCGGTTATCCACCAGACCCTGGTGAAGAAAGAGTCCCGAAACGTTGAAATCTGGATGCAGACCTCACAGCCAGGCAAGCCGACCCCAACGCATTATCATTCAGGCGAAGAGATTCTTATTGTTCTCAAGGGAACCGGCTGGTGCCAGGTGGATGGGAAGCAGATCGATTTCGGTCCCAACAGCGTCCTTACCGTCCCCGCCTACACCCCGCACAAAATCTGCACAACCGGTGACGAAGAGATGCGGGCGATTGCTGTCTTGGAAACCCCGGTCGAAATTTTCAATCGTGCCGGCGAGCCGATTCGGTTGCCCTGGCCCTACGGAGAAACGTCGGGCACGCTTGAGCCGACTCCGCCCGAGGCGAGTTAGAGCGTTTATCGTAAATTTCTCTGCCCTATTTCTCCGTAAGGCCCGATAGTCCAGCGAGCACGAAGGATATCAGCACATAGCCCATAATTTTGTGGAAATAAAAATAGTATTTAGCCCACGTGTTGAGGGTCCACATCAGTGTAGTGCCGCTCACGCAGATGGATGATGGGCAGTAGCATGTCGAGGCTGTACCAGAAGCCCAGCTTTATACCGCCTTTGTCTTCCTCCTTTGCCCTATGCAGGATGAAGGTTCCGACTAAGGCCAATCCAGCGACCCAGATCAGCGCGTAGAAGTACCGCAAGCCATAGCCGTAGCCGATGAAGAGCTTGAGCATCCATAGCCATAACCATTTGGGTGGCCACCAATCAGTTTCTCTACGCTCGCGGTCGCGGTTGGCGACGAGAATGTCGTCCGCCATGTCTTCGTGCCCAGCGGCACGGAAAACACCGGCTAAGTGCCGGTAGGGTTGAGGCGAATAGGACTCGTCCTTCGCAAGCCACTCGATAAACCAGGAGCTTCCTCGCTCATAAGGCTTGTCTTGTTCACTCGTGTCGAATCCGCCGAGGCGATCATACGTGAAGCCCTCGAACTCTCGTTCCAGATGATCGGGCCAAACACCTTTGGTGTCCTGGAGCGCGTCGACGCTGGTGTTTCGTAGGATCAACTTGGGGGCGTGGCAATCCTTATTCTCGTCTTTGCATTCCTTCCAATTAGTTTTCTCTTCATCGGACGATCCAAGTTGAATCTCGCCCTCGACTCGGGAACCCGTAAGGTCTAGACGTCTCAGCGTGGCACCTCGTACGTCAAGATTGGAGCCGACGCTGAGAAATATTAGATAAGCTGGCTTGTCAAATTCTGTATTTCTCATGAGCAGGCTGCTACCGACCGAGGCATTATACATGTCCAGCTTGCCCTTGAAGGTAGTCTCGACCATAGACAGCTGGCCGCCGATCTTCGCTCCTATCAGGTCTACCTCATCGAATTCCGCCTCATTTCTCATGAACAGATCGCTACCGACCGAGATGGTACTCATGTTCAGCTTCCCCTTGAAGGTAGCCCCCTCTATATTCAGCTGGTCGCCGATCTTCGCTCCTCTTAAGACCACCTCGCCGAGTTCCGCTCCTCTCAAGACTCCCTCGTCGGATTCCTCTTCCCTTATGAGTAGGTTTCTACCAACCGAGATGGAATCCATGTTCAGCTTCCCCTTGAAGGTCGCTCCGCTCATACTCAGTTGGCCGCCGATCTTTGCTCCTGTCAGATCCACCTTGCCGAATTCCGCATTCCCCATGAACAGGCTGCTACCGACTGAGACGGCATTCATGTTCAGCTTCCCCTTGAAGGTCGCTCCGCTCATACTCAGTTGGCCGCCGATCTTCGCTCCTCTTAAGACCACCTTGCCGAATTCCGCCTCCCTCATGAGCAGGCTGTCGCCGACCGAGATGGAATCCATGTTGAGATCGCCGTCAAACTTCGAGCCTTCGAGAGAAATAGATGTCGGTGTCCTCAGACGGTTCATGTCAACCTGCGACTTGAAGCGAGATTTGTAGAGTAGCAATAGCTGCTCGATCGATGCGTCGATCAAATTGATGAAATTCGGAAAGTAAGCCCCGATGATACGAACGCCCCGGCGCGGGATGGCGCTACGGAAGGGTTCGTGCAGGAGGATCGTTTCCAGGAAAATCGAGCTCAGTTTTCGCTCATCCGACCACTCGCCAGCATGAGCTGGATTTCTCGGATCGAGTTTCTCTTTCAAGCGTTCGTTGAAATTCGCTTCTTTTCCTTCACAGATTTGTGTCCACGCCCACTTTTCGGGCTCGGTCCATTTGGGCAGCGGAAGGATCCTGCATTTTTCCCCTGGCAGGGCTATGCCGAAGTTACGTTCCTCGGACGTGTTCGTTCTCTCGGCATGGACGACCGACGCGAAAGCCAACAGAACGCCAACCAACACAAGGGCATTCAAACGGTGGGTCTGTCCTTTTGTAACGGCAACTTGAATTCGTGCCATAAGAAGCAAAGCGATTATACGAAAGAAAAGGCTCCGGAGATGCAGATTGCTACGATCAGGCCGGATATGGCAAGGCCGAATTCTCTGCTACTCTGACAAAAAGATCAAGCGAGGGAAGATAATATGAAAAAATTTCTGGGACGGACGCTCATGCTGATTGGAGCGTGGGTCGTCGTCATGGCCATTGTCGGCGTTATCACCACCCTGATGAGTCAAGAAAGTCTGCCAGAGCACATCGTGCTTGAGATCGACTTCGAGCGCGAGTTTGCTGAGTATGTTCCGGACGATCCACTGGCGAGTGTACTCATGGAACGGACAGCGTCAGTGCGGGATATTGTCGATGCGCTGCAACAGGCTGCCAATGATGAGCGCGTCCTGGCCTTGGTTGCGCGTGCAGGCACGCCGCGTATGGGCCTGGCTGAAATCCAGGAGGTTCGGGATGCCGTCATTGCCTTCCGCGAGAGTGGCAAGCCGACCATTGCCTATGCCGAGACCTTTGGCGAATTCGGGCCTGGCAATGGCGTGTATTATCTGGCTACCGCCTTTGATCGCATTTATCTCCAACCGTCCGGGGACATTGGTCTCACCGGCTTGATGGCAGAATCGGCATTCGTCAGCGGGACACTGGAAAAGCTGGGGCTCTCGCCCCGTATGGACCACCGCTATGAGTATAAAAACGCGCTGAACATATTCACCGAAAAAAAATATACCCAGCCCCATCGTGAGGCGATCCTGAAAATTATTGAATCCCAGTTCGGCCAGATCGTGCAGGGCATCGCCGCTGGCCGCGGCTTGGAAGCTGGCGCCGTCCGGACCCTGATTGACCGTGGGCCGTTTCTCGGCGCGCAAGCCTTGACGGAAAAACTGGTTGATGGGCTGGCCTATCGGGATGAGGTCCAGACCGTAATCGAAGATACCGTTGGTGAGGATGCAGAACGAGTTGGCCTGTTTACCTATCTCCGGCAGATGGGTCGCCCGCACAACGAGGGAGAAGCGATTGCACTCATTTACGGGGTCGGTGGGGTGCAGCGGGGCAAAAGTGAATACAGTGCCGCATTTAGTGGGCCGACGATGGGAGCCGACTCTGTGTCAGCGGCGTTTCGCTCTGCCGTGCAAGACGACACGGTGAAGGCCATTCTTTTTCGG
>CAXXIS010000010.1:0-10984 GCA_963664395.2 Binatia bacterium
GGTCGAAGAAGACGAGTCATTAGCTCAGGCGTACGGCGAGGTCGCCGATATCGATAAAAGCGTTGATAACGAGATTGATGCGGCCCTGAGCCAGAGCAATGCTACGGCGAATGATTCCCTGGCCGCGCTCAAGGCCAAGATGGGGATTTCGGCATAGCCCAACTCTATCCCCTCCTCTCGGAGGGGTGGCCGCAGCCGGGGTGGGTTCCTCATTGGCACTACGCCCGAATTAGGACCAGCCCTTCGAGGAATATACTTTTCGAGTGAGTAGAGGAGCCCCTATGTCTCTGTGGCAAAAACTCTTTGGAAAGAAGGACGAGCAAGCGGCCCTCGATCCGCTCAGGGATTTAACCCTCTCGAACCTGAAAGTCGGCTATCTGGTCGATTATGACCTCAAGACCTGGGAGGTCAAAAGTCAGAGCAGCTACACCTTTGACGACACCGAGAGCCAAGAGTGGGAACTCGATGCCGGAGACGACTCGTGCTTCCTTGAACGCGAAGAGGACGATGCAGTCGAATGGAACATCTCACGCAAAATAGATTTTTCAGCCCTGGGTCAAGGCGTGCGAACGCATGTCAGACAGCATGACGATCCGCCTGAGGAAATCGAATATCAAGGCATACGTTTTCGGTTAGCCGAAAGTGGCGCCGGCCATTATCACCCCAACGGGCGGGTTGCCGGCGATGAGATGATCTATTGGGATTATACCGACGCCTCGGAAGACAACACCCTGACCATCGAACAGTGGGACGAAAACGAGTTTGAAGCCGCGGTCGGCAAATACGTCAACGAGTACGAGTTCTCCCATATTCTGCCACGAGAACAGTCGTGAAGCCTGCCCTACTCTAATACACCTCCCACCTACCCTGCCGATAATACGACTGTAAAACAGGCTGGCTCTCCCGATTCACCTCAATCTCGCCTTCGTCCCGAAAGACACCCTTCCCGAAATGTACCATCGCAATCATTGCGTCCTGGTTGAGAAAGCGTGTCTCAACCTCTTGAAAAGATAGCTCTTGTACGGTTTCCTTCAGGGCCGCAGCCTCAAGCAGTTCAACATCCACCCCCAGCACAAATCCCCACTCGCCCAGCGTCGGGACATGGTTGTGGTAGGGCAAAACGCTGAAACCGGCTTCCTGTATGGTTTTCTGAATACACACAAAAGCCTGACGGCTGAAAAACGGGCTGGTCGCCTGCGTGACCAGAGTGCCGCCCCGTTTGAGATGCTTCTTGCACAGGCGATAGAAGTTGAGCGAATACAGCCGGGCCAGTTCCACGGAGTTGGGGTCGGGCAGATCAATGATAATCACGTCGAATAAATGCGACGTGTCCTGGAGAAAGGAAAAGGCATCCGCATTGACAACGGACACCCGGGAATCGCCTAAGGCGTGGTCATTGAGTTGCAGGAAGACCGGATGGGTGGCGGCCAGGGTTGTCATCTCCGGGTCGAGATCGACCAGGGTCACGGCTTTGACCTGGGAGTATTTGAGCACCTCCCGCACGGCCAAACCATCACCCCCGCCGAGAATGAGCACCTCTGCTCGATTGCCGGCCAAAGCCAAGGCCGGATGGACGAGCGGTTCGTGGTAGCGCTCTTCGTCATAGCTGCTGAACTGCTGGTTGCCGTTGATATAGAGCCAGTAGTCATTCCGCCAGCGCGTCATCACCAGCCGCTGATAGGGCGTTTGTCTGACCAGGATTAACCGTGTCTTTATACAGGGCCTGCTCACCAAACAGGATAATTGGTTCCGCCAACACAAACAGTCCGATAATCGCCGCTCCAACAACAGCCCACACGCCACTCAGCAGTCGGGGTGCGCTGAGTAAAGACCGAAAACGAAACAAAAAGAGCGAGGCAACACCAAAGTTCACTGCGCCAAGAGCCACCGGAGTATACGTCAGGCCCAAATACGGCAGGCCCACAAAGGCAAAGAAAAGCCCCCCAATGAGCGCACCGTAATAATCTTTCTCCATCACAGCAGAGATGTTGACCCGGAGTTCTTCATACCCGGCATTGACCCGCGTAATGAGCGGAATCTCCATCCCGATCAGCAGGCCAATGGCTATGCCGAGTGGGTAAATCACCACGCCAGCGTTAGTGAGAAAAGGAGACAGGACGTAGGCTGAGGCCGCGGCGCTCGCACACAGCAGGGACAGGGAGAACTCAAGAACGGTAAAGGTGTCCAGTAGATTCGCGCTGCAATAACGACTCAGATGGCTGCCCAGGCCCATGGCAAACAGCATGAGCGACATCATCAACGTCCATTGCAGGACGGCATTCCCCAAAAAATAGGTCGCAAGCGTGCACAGCACAAACTCGGCGACTATGCCCGCGCACCCGGTGGCGAACAGGCAGAGTTTGAGCAGGCTAGAGACACCAAGTGATGAGAAAGGACGCACCAATATAGGAGAACATCTCGATGTAGGCCGCACCGAGATTGGGTTGTTCATGTTCGACCAGCTCAGCCGTTATGCGTGTTCCGGGCAGCAGTATTTTATCGGTGGCCAGACGAACGAGAGGCAGCATCACCAGGCCGGCGAAAGCCAGCGCCCCGAACATCGGCAGATTGGCCTGCCATGAAAAGAAATCCGCACTGACCGCATAGCGCAAGACGTTTCCCATGCTCAGCAGTGCGCCGGCAAAACTGACCCCAACGGCAACGTTACCCTTTTCAATCTCGGCGTGAATGCTGTAGGGCGTAATCCACTCATACACCAGACCCGTCAGAACAAGCGCGACCTGACCGAGCGCCCAAAAACCGATAGCAGTCCAGAGCGACCCGCCTTCGCCCGATATCGCGCCAAAGAGGATGAATCCGGTCGCGGCATACACGCCACCTACCGTAACGCCGGTCCCGATGTTGCGGTCCTGAATAATCTCTTTGCTGATGCGGAATTGAAAGAGAATCAAGCGATCACTGACCAGCGTTGAGACGTTCAGCAGAACAATGGCCAGCAATCCGTACAGAAACAGGTCAAGCAGATCATCAACCAGCCCGCCGGACTCGCCCACGATGGAGCCGCCGATGGCGAAGATGAGCCCCGAGTAATAGCCCACTAAAGCCAGGGCCAGAGCCGTATTTTTCTTCGCGATCAATTCCTCATGAACGTGGAAGTCGCGATGGATAAGATTGAAAATGGCCGTGCCGACCCAGAACAACACATAGGCGCAGGCGAGATAGATAATGGCCAGAGTGACAGTATCGAGCGTCATGACCTATCCATATGCTTATTTGCCAAACCCGAAGCCGCGCGACCGGACGGGCACACTACTCCGGCCCAGGCGATTATTGAACTTCTGCCGAAAGCGTTGTTGTTTGAGCGCATCTCTGGAGCGGCGGCGGGCGAAAAAGGACGATTTCTTCTGCTGCGTGACTGTGCCCCGCGTCCCATACTCTTTTCCCGTCCGGCCATAGTACGGCCGTTGCTGCGAGCGCGAGCGTTGATAGGAATCATAGTCATTCCGAAAGATGGAGCCGCGGCCAACCCCGAGCAGGTCGCGCATGAGCGCGTATTGGCCGTAAAACGCCCAGAACGACGTGCCGCTGCTATTGGTCTGCCACGAGCCGTAGCGCGAATTGCCAACGTAGTCATAGCCGGGCGGATGAGGGACATTGTTCTCGCCGCCAGGTGTTTTGGAGGCCAGCGTCATGCCCAGAAAATTCTCATTGGCACGATAAAAAGATTCCGGCACTTGCAACCAGTCGGTTGTCCAGGAGTTTTTTCCTTGGACAACTTGATACTGATGAAAATACGAAGAGAAAAATGTTCCCTCCTCGCGCATATCGTCAAGGGTAATGGCGTATTCCGGTACAGAGGCAAGCTGGGACTTCAGCCGGTCAAGCGGGTTGCCAGAGGAGCAAGACGAGAGCAGCAAAGCGCAGCAGACAGCCAGCAGCAGGCAACCGCTCCAAGGCGACAGGCTCCGTCGTTGAAAGGCTATTCTTGTAGTCCGTCTCATCACCTTGCTCTGCGCATCCACAATAGGATAACTGTGAAGTAACTTCCTCAGGCTGTCAAGCAAGACGGTCTAGCGTTCTGTTCCCTCGCCCCTGGAACGTATGATGCAAATACCGTGAAGTGTCGCAAGTCGAAAACGGGACCGGAGGTGCCGGAGCTAGCGGAACCCACCCCGCCGCTGACGCGGCACCCCTCCAAGGAGGGGATAGGAAAAATTCCCCTCTTGGGAGGGGTGGCCCGAAGGGCCGGGGTGGGTTGCCCCCTACCCGCGGCAACAGCACGTCGAGAGTATGTTCATGTACATCACACGTCTGGAAGGAGGGCAGGGGTGAGGGGACGATGCAGGGTGAGCTATGACCCGCCGCCATCAACCTGTCCAACGCGCCCCCCACGACCCTGCTTGCATGCCGAGCCGCTCTCAGCGACAACAGACGGAATGCCTGGAACAAACACAAAGCTCACAACGGCAGTCGAAACCTACCTGACCGACCTGCAACAGATACGAGCCTCCGGTGGGGCAACCGGCGAGCGATCCTATTATGGGCCACTGGAAAATCTGCTGAACGCCGTCGGCAATGCCCTCAAACCTAAAGTGATCTGTGTCGGCGAACTCGCCGACCAGGGTGCCGGTCATCCCGACTTCGGGTTGTATGCAGCCAAGCAATTACAAAAAAACCAACCCAAGGAGGGTCAAGTCCCGGAACGTGGTGTGGTTGAGGTCAAGTCCGCCAGTGACGACGCCTGGCTGACCGCAGCGTCCGCCCAAGTCAGCCGGTATTGGGAGCGTTACCGGCTGGTGCTGGTCACCAACACACGCGATTTCGTCCTGGTGGGTGAAGACACTGCTGGTCATCCGACCACACTCGAAATCTTTCGGCTGGCTGACAACGCCGAAGACTTTGTACGACGTTTAGAAACACCGCGCACCTTTGCCCGTGCCGTCGGCGCCGGGCTCGGAGAATATCTCTGTCGTGCCCTGTCACACCAGGCCGCCCTGACCGAGCCGAAAGACCTGGCCTGGCTGCTGGCGTCCTACGCCCGCGACGGACTGGCACGGGTCGAGGCAGCAGGAGACGACGCCCCGTCGCTTACCGCCGTGCGCTCGGCGTTGGAGGAGGCACTCGGGGTCCGTTTCGAGGGCGACAAAGGAACGCGCTTCTTCCATTCAACCCTGGTGCAGACGCTCTTCTACGGGGTGTTCTCCGCCTGGGTATTGTGGGCACGGCAAGTGCCGTCGCCGAGGGGGACGTTCAACTGGCATGAAGCCGTGTGGCATCTGCGTGCGCCGGTGCTACGAGCCTTGTTCCAGCAGATTTCCGACCCCGGCCGCCTGCAACCGCTCGGTCTGGTCGAAGTCCTGGACTGGACCGCTGCGGCCCTCAACCGCGTGGACCGCACGACCTTCTTCGCCCGCTTCAACGAAGGCGACGCCGTGCCCTATTTCTATGAACCCTTCCTCGAAGCCTTTGATCCCGAACTCCGCAAACAACTCGGCGTGTGGTACACGCCCACCGAAGTAGTCCGCTACATGGTCGCTCGCGTGGACAAGGCGCTCAAAGACGACTTGGCTATCCCGGACGGGTTGGCTGCGGACAACGTCTATGTCTTGGACCCGTGTTGCGGGACCGGGGCGTATCTGGCCGAAGTGTTGCGCCGCATTGCCGTAAATCTCACTGGCAAAGGCATGGGCGCCCTTGCTGGCGCGCGGGTCAAACAGGCTGCCATCAACCGGGTGTTCGGCTTCGAGATTATGCCCGCCCCGTTTGTGGTGGCGCATTTGCAAGTCGGCCTGACCATGCAGGACTTGGACGCGCCCTTGGCGGACGATGGCAATGAGCGCGCCGGCGTCTTCCTCACTAATGCCCTGACCGGTTGGGAACCCCACACCACCAAGCCGCTCCCCTTCCCCGAGTTAGAAGAAGAACGCGACCGAGCCGAGCGGGTCAAGCAGAATACACCGATTCTCGTGATTCTGGGCAACCCGCCCTACAACGGCTATGCCGGCATGGCCGTAGACGAAGAGCGGGTACTGTCGGAAGCCTACCGGGTGACCAAGCGGGTACGGAAACCTGAAGGCCAAGGCTTGAACGATCTGTATGTGCGCTTCTTCCGCATGGCCGAACGACGGATTGTCGAGAAGACGGGCCAAGGGGTGGTATGTTTTATCTCCAACTATTCGTGGCTGGATGGGTTGTCGTTCACGGGGATGCGGGAGCGGTATCTGGAAGCATTTGACGCCATTCGGATTGATTGTCTCAATGGCGACAAGTACAAGACCGGTAAGACCACCCCGGACGGGATGCCCGACCCGAGCATTTTTTCCACGCCAAGCGACCCGGTGGGGATTCAGGTGGGGACGGCTATCACGACCTTGGTCCGCAAGGCGGATCATGTGCCAGCCGAAACCATCGGCTTTCGGCATTTGTGGGGGCAGGCGAAGAGGGAAGAACTATTGGAGACGGCGGAGGCGGAACCGGCGACGCTCTATGACGGCATTGAACCGGTGTTGCCGCTCGGTCTGCCGTTCGTGCAAACAGCAGTGAGTGAGGGCTGGTTCGACTGGCCGGCGCTGCCCGAGCTGTTTCCGGTTTCGTTTCCCGGCGTGAAGACCAGCCACGACGGGTTCCTTGTTGATGTCGATCTTGAGCGGCTCAATGCGCGGACCGGCGATTACTTTACTGCGGACTCGAGTCATGAGGAAATTGCACGGCGCTACCCGGGCGTGATGAAGACGACGGCTGGGTTCAATGCACGGTCCGTGCGAGACTCACTGCTCTCACGCGGCGGACCGACTGAGGCTGGCTTCATCCGTTTCGCCTACCGGCCGTTTGACAATCGGTGGTTGTATTGGGAAGCGGATATGGATCTGCTTGACCGTCCACGGCCGGATTATAGGTCACATGTGTTTGAGGAGAATGTGTGGCTGGTCTTACAGAATAAGGCGCGCCCCGACTTGTCGCCTCCGCTCATGATTTCAGACATCGGAGATCTCAATCAGATGAATAGCGGTGTGTACTGTGTCCCTGCATGGCTCAGAAACGACGACCTCGGAAATGCTGGTAACAGCGCAGGCCGTCCCAATCTATCAGGTGCCGCCCAACGTTATCTCGAACACCTCGACTTGGGCGTAGAGGACCTGTTCCACCACGTCCTGGCCGTACTCCACGACCCCGCCTACCACGAGGCCAACGCGGGAGCACTCCGCATGGAAGGGCCACGTATCCCATTGCCCGACTGGCCCGATGGAGACGCCTCCGAGGCGGCTGAAATACTTGCCCGCTCTGCTACACGCGGACGCGAACTGGCCGCCCTGCTTGATCCCGACAACCCCGTCCCTGGCGTGACAACCGAAACCCTGCGCCCGGACATCGCCGCCATTGCCGTTCCCGCTACAGTGGACGGGCGCAACATGACCGGGGACGATTTCGCCCTGACCGCCGGATGGGGGCATTACGGAACGGGTGATGCCGTGATGCCGGGCCAAGGGCGGGTGGTTGAACGCGATTACACGGCGGAGGAACGCACCGCTCAGGGTGATGCTGTAGGCGTGCTCGGCCAGACCACGTTCGACATCTATCTGAACGGCAACGCTTACTGGCGTAACATCCCCGCTGCCGTCTGGCACTACAAGCTGGGCGGCTATCAGGTGCTCAAGAAATGGTTGTCGTATCGGGAACGGGGGGTGCTGGGACGGGCGTTGTTGCCGGAGGAAGTGTTGTATTTTGCGGAGGTGGCGCGGCGGATTGGGGCGATAGTGGTGGTAACTGATACGCCAGCGGTGTCGGATTACGCCTGCGGCTAATCCGACCTGCGGGGCTAGCGCGGTTTACGATAAATTGTAGCCATATCGCTCCGCCTTCGTCATGCCGGACTTGATCCGGCATCCAGGTGTCACCCTGATCGAAAAACAGAATCCGACGTGGCGTAACTTGTATGCCGCTCTCGTCTGACTGGATTCCTGCTTTCGCAGGAATGACGGGAAGCGGACAGCCCCGTATGTCGGCTTAGCGAAGCGTAATTCCGCATTTCTTGCTGACGCTCCGTACCACCTACTGTAGGGACGCCCCTCAATGCAAAGTCTTCTTTGCTTTCTCGAACTCTGACTGTTGGTCCCGCTTCTCCCGCTTCCGTTGTTCCCGTTGCAGTTTCGCGGTCATTTGTTGGCATTCGTCAGAGTGGTACTTTTTCCCCCAGCGTTCCTTCATGAACCGATGGATGCGTTCATCGCAATCGGGCGCGGCGCAAACCCTGAAATCCCAGTGACGGCCCCGGGGGCTCTTTTGAATTTTTGGCATAGCACGATTATTTACCGGCATAGTGCGGCAGTCTGGTCATACCGAGATTCTTTGTACACCGACCAGTTCCAGCGGCTGTGGCGCGTCTTCGCCCTCGACCTCAAGCCAGAGGGTGATTGCCTCTTGCATCCGTTCGAGCAATTGGTCAATGGACGAGCCCTGAGTATGGCAGCCTGGAAGAGCGGGAACACTCCCCACGTAATAGCCGTCTTCATCCTTCTCGATAACGATGGTGTATTCAGCGCTCATTTGGTTCTCCCCTGGGTTGGTCAGTATGGCCCAGTCCAATCGTCCTCTCAAGCGGGCCTGGAAGCTGGCCCTGATCGAAAAACAGAATCCGACGTGGCGGGATTTGTCTGACGCTCTCGTCTGACTGGATTCCTGCTTTCGCAGGAATGACGGGAAGTGCCTTAACCGGCGAATGACTTGAGCAACAGTGAAACGACGCCTGCAACAATCGCGCTGGTCATCCACTTCACGACCAACAGTTCCCGTTCAAGGCGCGCAATATCGGCCTTGGTCGCCAGACTTTCTTCTGACATGGCCTGAGCGGCCGCCCGCGCCTTTTCTTCGGGTGCTCCCGCCGCTATCAGTGCATCATAGAGCTCGGTCACCATCATGCTCATGGCGCAACTATAGGACCGTTCCTTGTCATGGGCAAGCAGGCATTCTCCCTTGCGTGATACCGATCTTTTCGCTACGACGTGGGCAGTTTCATTCAAGGAGGGGATTCATGAAATACGGCTTACACTTGGCCGGCGGCGCTTCGGTGTGTGACCGCAAGGTACTCATGGATGTGGCCCGCATTGCCGAGGAGGAAGGCTGCGACTCGCTCCTCATTGGCGACCATATTGTCCTGCCCAAAACCATTGCCTCGCCGTGGCCGTATGAGGAGTATAACGACGGCAAGCCGAATTACGATATCTACACCAGCATGGAATGGCTGGACCCCTTCGATACCATCGCCTTTGTCGCGGGTATTACCGAAAAGATTCGGCTCGGCCTGAGTGTCTTGATTGTCCCCTATCGCCATCCTTTTGATGTGGCGCGGCGGGTCGCAACCATCGATGTCTTGTCCGGCGGACGCTTCATTCTCGGCACCGGAGTCGGCTGGCTGGAAGAGGAGTTCAATCTGCTGGGCATTCCCTTTCAACGCCGCGGCAAACGCACGCGTGAATATATTGAAATGATGAAGGCGCTGTGGACCGAAGACAGCCCTCGCTATGATGGTGAGTTCATCAAACTGGAAGAAGACGTCAACGTACTCCCGCGGCCCCTCCAAAAACCCCACCCGCCCATCTGGGTTGGAGGAGAATCGGTGTATGCCCTGAAACGGGTGGTCCGGTTTGGCGACGGCTGGCATATTGCCCTGCTGACCTTTAACCAGATTCGGCCCATGTTGGAGCAACTGAAACGCCTCATGGACGAGGCCGGACGAAATTATGACGACCTCGAACTGACGGCCATGACCGACCCGACCCGGACCACGCCGGACGATATCAAAACCTACCGCGACCTGGGAGTGAAAGTCTTGTACACCGTGCCGCTCAGCCGCGACCCGGATAGTATCGCTCAGGAAGTCCGGTCGTTTGCCAAGCAAGTTCAGGACGTAGGGTAAATCGACGCAGAATACGGCAGCCCTCACTGGCCTGCCCGCACAATAAGGAGGAGAAGACCATGCTGACACGAGATGAAATATCTAGCGCGTTCGCCCAATGGGGTGTTGCCTGGAACGAGCACGACCTCGACGGCGTTATCGATTTGTTTCACGACGAGATTTACTTCGAGAACTGGACCGGTGGCTGGGTCAGAGGTAAGGAGAATCTGCGTCAGGCCTGGACGCCCTGGTTTGCCAATCATGGCGGCTTCAAATTTACGGACGAAGAGACCTTCATCGACGAAGTTGAACAAAAAATGCTCTACCGCTGGCAGCTTGACTCCCCCTCGTTCGAGCAGGGCCAGGAGAACAAACACGAAGCCCGGCGTGGGCTCGATATCCTGCACTTCAAAGACGGCAAGATCATTCAAAAACTCACCTACTCCAAGACGACGCTTGAACTGGACGGGGAACGGGTACGCCTGACGCCGTAATGGCCTCATTAGGACAGCAACAGGAGCGTGCAGCGTGGCGACATTTTCTCTGGACCAGGTAGAAATTTTTGGGACAGGCGTTCTTCAAGCCGAAGGCGTGGTCATTGATACAGATGGCGCTGCCTATGGCGCGGGTCGCAACGGCATTGTGTATCGTGTGACCCCGGACGAGACAGTCAGCGAAATGGCCCACCTGCCGGAGGGGTCGATGCCCAACGGCGTGACCATGGACCGCGAGGGCAATATCGTCTATTGCGACCTGGCCAAGCAGGCCGTGCTGCGCGTTTCCCAGAGCGGTCAGGTCTCGCTCATTGCCGACCGGGTGGGTTGTCCCCGGCCTGGCGGCCACCGCGCGTCTGGCGAGCGCAGGTTCCTGGAAATGTACATCACCCGTCACAGGGCGAGGGAGTTGGAAACGGGCCTTACAAGTCCATGGGCAGACCCAGGTGTTCCGCGTAGATAAAATGCCGGTGATCCATGAGGGCCGGCGTAGCCGCGGCGGCCACGCCGGGATGATGGTTCTGGTAGAGCGGACGGAAGTCTTCGAGCATCGGACACTCGTCGGGCGGCAGGGGCTCAATCAGGTGAGAGAAGCCGGCCCAATAAATGTCCAGCGCTGACAGCGTGTTGCCAATAA
>CAXXIS010000011.1:0-15631 GCA_963664395.2 Binatia bacterium
TTTCAGCCGGGGGCAACCTCCCAACTCCCCTGAGTAGCCGCTTTTGTCCCCCTGACAAGGGGGATTCAGGGGGTTTCGGGCCTCCCCTATCCACCACAGCTAGAGTAGAGAGTATCGTGAAACGCGCTAACCGTTGCCGGCTTTGGCGTTTTCTGCCCACTCCTGCATGGATATGGTGCCGCCCGCTTCTTCCGTCCGGCCCTAATCTTTCGGCGGCAGCACGTCCTGGAGCATGTCGATACGTTTCCATTCTGCGAGCGGGGTTGCACACGCCGCTCGCGGAACGTACCGGGACGGGGAAACTTTCTGGTAGCGATGGACGTAGCGGGGACAGTTGGTCCAGATTTCAGACACCTGCACCCGAACGATCAACTCGGCTTCTTGGTATTCGGCAATTAACGGATCGTCTGCCGAGACGGTGGCCCGGCCCTGCAGGCGGACCCGATTCGGCGTCTCAAAGTCGATGAACAACAGGCCGACCTCGGCGTTGCCGGCAATATTGCCCATCGAAAAAAACATGCCGTTGCCGTCATAGCTGGGAAACACGACCGTCTGCTCGTCAACCACTTTGACAAAGCCCGCATCTCCGCCCTTATACGAGACCGTGGGCCGGCCCTGATGGTCTATGCTTGAGAGGAAAAACATATCCCGCGACTCGATAAAGGCTTTGTCGCCCTTGCCGACCTCGGTCTTGACCACGGCCTCTTCCACCCGGTCCGCCAGCTTGCGCGTTTCAAACTGGTCTTGCAGGGCGCGGTGCCGGTCACCGTACAGTCGGCTCACAGTGTTCCTCCTCTCCGCGACAGGCTGTCGGCTACAAGTCCGCCGCCGGCACAACAATCTGTTCGGCCAGTTTCTCGATATCGCCCTTGACGGCATCCGCGTTCTCGGAAAATCCACCAACAATGATCTGATGCACGCCCAGGTCGCGGAACCGTTTGACCTCGTCCATTGTAATCGGCATGCCAATACCCGTAGAAACGGAATACTGAAACTGACTGGAGTCACGTCCGGCTGCTTCGGCATAGCCTTTCATCCGCTCGATGTGCTCTTTGGTTGATTCGGGCGTGACGTTCACCCCAAACCAGCCATCTCCGACCTCCCCGACGCGCCGCAGCGCGGGTTTGCTCTCGCCACCAAAGATAATCGGCGGATGCGGGCTCTGGACGGGTTTGGGATACGAACGAACTTTGGGGAAGCTACAAAATTCACCGCTGAATTCAGACTCTTCCTCGGTCCACAGCATTTTCATGACCTTGAGATATTCACGTGTGCGTTGCCCCCGGCGTTCCCAGGGGACGCCCACCGCGCTGAACTCTTCAGCCAGCCAGCCCACGCCGACACCGAAATCAAAACGCCCGCCCGAAAGCTTATCCAAACTGGCGACTTCTTTTGCGGTGACCACCGGGTTGCGCTCGGGCAGCAGGCAAATGCCGGTTCCCAGGCGAATCGTTGTGGTTTGCGCGGCGGCATACGTCAGCGCGGTAAATGGATCAAGAATATCAATCTGCGTGGTTGGCATGGGTAATCGCCCATCGGCTGAATACGGGTATTTTGAGGTGTACCGGTCGAGCAACACCACGTGTTCGGGCGCCCAGAGTGAATGAAAACCTGCTTGCTCAGTCGTTTGCGCCGTCAGGCTGACCACCTCGGGGTCTGCGCCCAGCCCAATGCCAATCGCGAAATATCCAACTTGCATATATGCTGTCCTCCTTTGTGAGATTCGAGCGCATGCTATACTAGGCCGCTCCTCAGGCGCAAGGCACGCGGCGATTGGCCTCTCAGAAGCGAATACTCCATTGCCGGAATGGCGGAATATCAACCGAAACAATCGGACGATCGCATGACTGCAACGCGCGCCGGCCGGCGTCTGATCGCGCTCAGCATCATCCTGCTGTTGGGGATCGCCACGCTGCCGGCGGCAAGTGCTCAGGATTTCAACAAACCTGTCCCGGCGAAAGGGGTTACGCACCTGAGAGATATCCTGGTGACCGCCCAAAAGCGGGAGCAACTGATCCAGGACGTGCCGCTGCCGATCACCGCCTTCAACGCCGAACAGCTTGACGCCCTCAAACTGCGCGACCTGGGCGATCTGACGATTACCATGCCTAATGTGTCCCTTGACGACGCCGCCCTGGCGCGCGGCTTTGCAAACTTCTCCATTCGTGGCTTGGGTATCAACAGCTCGATTCCGTCCGTCGATCCGACGGTCGGCGTCTTTGTTGACGGCATCTACCTGGGAACGAACGCAGGGGTGCTGTACGACGCCTTCGATCTGGACAGCATCGAGGTCTTGCGCGGCCCGCAAGGCGTCCTGTTCGGCCGCAACGTGGTGGGCGGAGCCGTCTTGGTCAACACCAAAACCCCGACCGATCGCTATGAGGCTACGCTCCGTAGCGCGGTCGAAGGCGGCGGCAAGGCCCCGAATATGTACGTCTCGGGGACCCTCAACGCCCCGCTGACCGACACCCTGCGTGCCCGCTTCACGGTCTATTCCAATCAGGATCAGGGCTGGTTTGAGAACGAATACAACGGGAAGGCATTTGGCGCGCGGGATACGCTGATGCTGCGGCCGGTTGTCACCTGGCAGCCTTGGGACACGCTGCGCTTCACGCTCCGCTACGAATATCAGGACCTCGACGAAGACGGGCCCGCGGCTCAGACGCATACCAACGGTGCCGGCCTGTCCCATCCTCTGTTCAATTTCAAGCGCGACAGCCACGACTTCGCCGTCAACGAAGAGGGCTTCCTGAAGACTTATATCAACTTCTTCAACGCCAGGGCGGATTGGGACATCCCATTCGGTAACGGGACAATTACCAATATCTTCGGCTGGCGCGAGGGGATGGGCGATGGTCTGAGCGATACCGACGCGACGCCGCTGACCTTTTTCCATGGAGGCGGCGCACAAGCCGCGGAGCAGTTCAGCAACGAGCTGCGCTACAGCGGGATGTTCTTCGACCGGCTCTTCCTGACGACCGGCTTCTACTATTTTCAGAACGATCTCTACTATCACGAACAGCGGCTGTTCGGTGACGCCAGTGGCGACATCTTAGAATTCAACGGCGGCGGTATCTATAACGTCGAGACGTTCGGGCTATTCGTCGCCGGGGACTACGACCTGACCGACCGGCTGACGCTGACCCTAGGGCTGCGCCACACTCATGAAGAGAAAGCCGCACAGATTACAAATATCCTCCGAACTAGGGATATCCAGTGTCACATGGTGGATGGCCCCGACTGTCCTATCCATTTCAAAGACGAGGCAAGCTGGAACAGTCTGTCGCCCAAGATCGGGCTGACCTATCGGCTCGACGAGGAGACGCTGATCTACGCCCACTGGACGCGCGGCTTCCGGTCCGGCGGCTATAATCTGCGCGACTCGTTTTTCGATCTGACCAAGGGACTGTCGGACGCGGAGATTGCCGGGCTGGAGGCGCTCGGCCTGAAGGTCGCTCGCGATCTTGGTACCGAGGCGTTTGACGAAGAGCAGATCGACAATTTCGAGATCGGCTTCAAGAAGACCTACGGCGACCGCGTCCGCCTGAACGCGTCGTTTTTCTACAACTTCGTCGACGATCTGCAACGTGAACTGACTTTCGGCGAGAACCTGCCTGCCCCGGACCCGATCACGGGTCGGCCTGTCATCATCTTTGTGGATGGACGGCCGACCATACAGACGGTGCAGAACCTCGTGCAGGTGATTCGGAATACGGCCGACGCCGAATTCTGGGGCTTGGAAATGGAGGGGATGGTGGTCCTCTCCCCAGGCTTGGTCTTGCTCGGCTCGCTCGGCTACGTCGAGTCGGACTACACCAAGGTCAAGTTCGACCTCACCCGGGACGGTAAGCTGGACAGTAAGGACGAGGACCTCGAACCGCCGCGGGCCGCGCACTGGACCTATAGCCTGGGCCTGCTCCACAATCTCCGCGTCGGCACTCGCGTTCGGCTCGCTTCGCGTTTCACCTACGCCTACCGCGATAAAGAGTATACCAACGACGACAACACCGGCTTCAACCGGCAGCAGAAGATGTTACAGGCCGGGGTGGATATGCATGTCGACAACAGCCAGTGGGTGGTCGGCCTGTACGGCAAAAACCTGCTGGACTACGCGAAGTTCGGGACGGACATCCAACTGCCCACCGGCACCCTCTCGCCGTTGATGAGAGGCCGGGTGGTTCGGTCTGGAATTGACCTATCACTTCACCGGTAGCTGAGTACCGCGGGCCGTTTGCGGCTAGGTCCTTGTCTGCCAGTTCCCGGCCCTTGCCCGGCGTCGGGTCTTTGACGATGCCGTAAATTTGACGGCCCTCGTGGTCTTCGGGCAGATGCTCGGTAATCGGCAGACCCTCGGGTGTCACGAACAGCAGGCAGTGGCAGTATTTCCACTTCTTCATTTCGTCACAGGCGCAGACCCACTCGCGGCTGCGTTCGACTTCGGCTTTTTTGTCGGGATAAAAATTACACGGGCAGAGCGGGCGGCCGACCGCGTCGATATTATTGGCCAGACCCAGAATAACCGATTCGGTCACCTCAGCCTCCGGATGGCCTGAGGTGCCGGTTTTCTGCATATATTTTTCAACGTAGATCCGCATGCGTTTAATACTTTTCTCGGAGGGCTGGTCCATTGCTTGACTCCTCAACTCTTCTATTCGTAGCCGCGTTACGTTTCCAATCTAGTATTTCAAGCGCGCTTATGCCACCCTCTCCGTGCTTCCGATATGTGAGGGAACGTACATGTCTCAGCAACAACCAAAAATTTATGTCACCCGCAGGCTTCCTGAAGAAGTGCTGGCACCCTTACGGACCTGCGGCGAGGTGCAGGTCTGGGAGTCAGACCACGCCATTCCGCGTGAGACCTTGCTGCAAGAAATTATCGATACCGTTGCCCTGCTGGGAATGGTCACGGAACGCATCGATGACGACCTGCTCGACCATGCGCCCCAACTCAAGATCGTCGCCAATATGGCCGTCGGGTATGACAATGTGGATGTCCCGGCGCTGACCCGTCGCGGCGTCGTACTGACCAACACGCCGGGCGTTTTAACCGAAACTACGCCGCCGACCTCACCTTTGCCCTCATGCTGGGCATCGCCCGCCGAATCGGCGAAGGCGAACGCCGCGTACGCGCCGGTCAGTGGCCGGTGTGGAGCCCGTTTGTCTTTCTTGGGACGGACGTGCATCATGCCACGCTGGGCATTATTGGCCTTGGGCGCATTGGAATCGAAGTCGCCAAGCGGGCGCGGGGCTTTGATATGCGTGTGCTGTACCATAATCGCAGTCAGAACAAAGACGCTGAGGAGCAGCTCGGGTGTACGCGGGTCGATATGGATACCCTCCTGAGCGAGTCGGACTTTGTGGTTGTGCTGGTTCCGCTCGGTCCGCAAACGCACCGGCTCATCTCGACGCCTCAGCTCAAAAAGATGAAGCCCACAGCCTTTCTGGTGAACGCCGCACGCGGGCCGATTGTTGATGCGCCCGCCCTGTATGAGGCCTTGCGGGACAACGTCATCGCCGGGGCTGCGCTTGACGTGACTGACCCGGAGCCGCTGCCCGCGGACGACCCGTTGCTGACTCTCGACAATTGCCTGGTTGTTCCCCACGTTGGCAGCGCCAGTATTGCTACCCGGACGCGCATGGCCACGCTGGCGGCAGAAAACATCGCCGCCTTTCTCAGTGGCCGGCGTCCGCCCACGCCGGTGAATCCGCAGGTCCTGTGAAAAGATTATCGTTACATGCTTATGGTCGAAAATACGGGACCACATATTTCCCGAACAGGCGGATTGAATCCATAATGTTTTGGTGTGGAATACCACCGAACTGCATAAAGCACAGCACTTGATCAACCCCAGCTTCTTCATATTTCTTGAGTGTCCCGAATACAGCTATCCGGATCGCCCATGCAAAACATACCGCCTTCAATGAGTTCGTCCAAGGACTTGCCCGATCGTTCCCCACGGACTGAGTCAACTGCAAATTTGTATGAATCAGGCACCTTCGTCCCCTGTTCTTGCCAGGGCCGGTAGAGTTGGAGGGTTTTATTGAGAAACCATTCGCCGGCCGGGCCGCCCACTGCTCGGGCCTGTTTGTCGCTCTCCGCACAGTGGACGATACCGAGGGCGGCAACTTGGTTATTCACAAAGGCACCAACCGGCTCGGCCTGGGCTATGCCTTCCCGGTAGAGTTGCACCCGGCGGGCGAGTTCCTCCGGTTGGCCGATATGAAAGCACAACGTGCCAATCCCTTTCCGACCGGCCGCGGTAAAACTATCGGGCTGGGCACAGGCCACCCACAATGGAGGATGGGGTTTCTGGACTGGTTTGGGAATGATCGAGCGGGGCGGAATCTTGAAATATTTCCCCTCGTGCGAAAAGGGATCTTCGAGCCACATCCGCGGGATGATCGAGATCGCTTCTTCCCACATCGGCTTGGTATCTTCCGGATCAATCCCGAACCCTTCCATCTCAATCAGCGTGGTCGAGCGTCCCGTGCCGAGTTCGACCCGCCCGTCGCTCAACAGGTCGAGGACCGCAGCGCGTTCCGCCACCCGGATCGGATGATTGTACTGGGGCGGCAGCAGCGCAACCGCATGACCGATCCGGATGGTCTTGGTGCGCTGCGAGATCGCACCGTACAAGACCTCCGGAGCGGGACAGTAGGAGAACTCGGTCAAAAAATGATGCTCGACCGTCCAGAAATACTCAAAGCCCATCTCCTCGGCCAGCATGACCTGGGCGATGACCTGTTTATTAGGTGTCTTGCACAATATTGGGGGTGTGAGGCTCCGGGATCTGGATCTCATACATCATGCCGAACTTCATCTGGTAGCTCCCTTTTCTGTGTAAAATCAGGACTCTTATCGCTTTTGGAAAATGGCATAGTGTGGAAAGGTCTGCAACCTTGCACACAATTCGCACCTAGTGCGTAACCGTGCTGTCCTCTATATTTTTCTTCCCTTGACGAGGAGACTATATCTAGTCATAACAAGATCATGAAACAGGCAATGGTATCGGAGCTGAAGGCGAAGTTGAGTGCCTATCTGTCAGAGGTCCGTAAGGGAGAGACCGTGGTTGTGTGTGATCGGAAAACACCCGTTGCCCGACTGATTCCTTACACGCAGGATACTGATGAACTCGGGATTGAAGAGCCGGTGATAACGGACCGCGAGCGCGCCTGGCCAAAACCCGTCCGACTTCGTAAAAAGGTCGATGTGGTGAAGCTGCTCAGAGAGGGCCGGGACCAGCGTTGATTGTCTATCTGGATACCAGCGTGGTGCTCCGGGTTCTCTTCGGGCAAGCGAAGCCATTGCAGATGTGGGGAACGTGGGAGCGAGCCTACTCCAGCGCTATGATGGGTGTTGAGGCACGACGCACCATTGACCGGCTTCGACTTGAGTCTGTCCTGGACGATGACGGCGTCGTGCAGGCGCACGATGCACTCAAAGTTATGGAACGGAGGCTGGGGACCCTCCGAGTGACACAGGCGGTCCTCTGGCGTGCCGCCCTCCCTATGGCGACCGCGGTGAAAACGCTGGACGCCATTCACCTTGCCAGTGCGCTGCTGTTGCACGAGCGTCACGTCCCGTCGTTGACGTTTGCGACTCACGACCGACAACAGGCAACGGCTGCCCGGGCATTAGGGTTTGACGTAACGGGGGTGTAGTCCGGGCTCGTCCGCCCGGAGGGGGCCGAGGTTCAGTCCGAACCCTATTTCATCAACTCGGTCAAACTTCCTTCCACGTCAGTCGCCTCAAGCACGTAATGGCTCACGAGCGCGGCATCGACCTGGCCGAGCAGTGCGGCGGCCTCCTCGGGCGTGCTCAGCTCATCCAGCGAGATGATAGTCTTCCGCCGCGGGATCTGAGCGGCAAGCACCGAGACGTGGGCGGTATCGAGTTTTCCGTGTGGAGAGGCCAGACCGATGATGAAACTCTCAGCCGCCAGCGCCTGGCGGAGTTCGTCGGCTGTCCGGGCCATGACAACGGGGACCACGTGGATGGAATGGGCGGTGGTCATCAGACGGGCTAAGGTCGGCGCATCGACCGCGTCGGCCCACAGCAAAATCGCATCCGCCCCACACAGCCGGGCCTGATGGATCTGGCTGTCGTGCAGGACGAGATCGAGGGCCAACAGCGGGGTGGTGACTCTATCCGAAATCGCGCGCATATCCTCATTCGACGTGCCGAACATGCTCGGTTCGGTATACACGCCGATGGCCCCGACTTCCGTATCGTCGCAGGCTTGGGCGAGCGCAACCACGTCCAGAGCGGGCCAGGATTTGCCGCTATCCGGATCAATGCGTTTGAGCGCGGGGATAAGGCCGAGTTCCTGTTTCTGCGTGGTCACAAACTGAGCAAAATCACGAATGCTCGGGGTGACCTCGCTCAGCGGCGCGGCTGCACCTTGCTGACCGTCCGCTTCTTTCGCCGCTCTCAGGGCTGCCCAGTCCACACGCGCTTCCTTGTTGGCTTTCCGATTGGCTTTCTGGATGAGCCTCAGCCTGTTTGGATACTCAGCATATTCGGGAGTCCGGTATGTGCGGTCACGCCACCGTCCACAGCGAGCGCCTGACCGGTGATAAACGAGGCTTCATCCGACGCCAGGAACAGCACCGTATTGGCAATTTCTTCCGGCTCCCCCATGCGGCCGAGTGGATGAGCTGCGCCTTGGAGACGGCGGAATTCGTCGGCTCGATCGCCGCTTAAGAGTTGGGCCACGCGAGTGTTAATCGCTCCGGGGCAGACGCAGTTCACCCGGATCTTATATTTGGCGTTCTCAATCGCTGCCGCGCGGCTGAGGTTGATCACACCGGCCTTGGCCGCATTATACGCCGACATGCCGTAGTCGCCGCCTATGCCGGACACGGACGCGGTGTTGACGATAGAGCCTTTTGCCTGCTGACGCATAATTGGCAGGCAGTACTTCATGCCCAGAAATGTTCCGGTCAGCGTGACAGCAATCGTCCGATTCCAGCTTTCGAGGGACGTGTCCTCAAGCAGGGCCAGCTCCCCGAGGCCGGCATTGTTAAACATGACATCGAGACGGCCATAGGTATCGAGCGCGAGCTGAAGCGTGGCTTGGATGCCTTCCGGGTCAGAGACATCCATTTTGATCATGGTCGCTCTCCCACCCGTGTCATTAGATCTGCGCAGTGATCGCTTCCGCCCGTTTCCCACTCAAATCTGCTACGATGACCGCCGCACCTTCCTGTGCAAAGCGGACTGCTGACGCAGCACCGATCCCAGAGCCTCCAGCGGTGACAACCGCCACCTGTCCGTCGAGTTTCCCGGCCATAGATATCTCCCCTGGCTTTTTTCTTTGGATAGCACAGTGTGGAGGGGCAAGACAGCCTCGTCCTTACAGCGTCAGGAAGGGGGAAAGGGCGGCGTTGCCAGAGGCGGCTCTCGCTCTGAGTCCGCGCCTGGTTCTGCCGCCGGCCGAACCGGCTGGGTCAAATCGGGATGTTCTTTTTCAGGAGCCGGACTCGTTCCCGCGTCTGTTTCGGGTAGATCGGGCACAAGAGCGGCAAGATTGCGACTCAAGTCGTCGATGGCACGAACAACCTGAGCGTCGGTGAAGGTCCATAAATTACGGACGGCACTGGTTAGCAGACTCACCGGGGAGAGCGGCAGCCCCGCGTCATGCAAACGCGTTGTATAGGTCTCGTGAATAAGCGTGCGACCGGTGGCCGATTCTACAATTTGGAGCGTACCTTCAAGGGCCAGTTGGGAATAGAATCCTACGTAGATCCGATCCAGCTTCGAGACCCGGCCATACACTAAAGCGTCACAATTGAGTTTCCGGCCAAGTGCTTGTGGCGTCAGGCTGCGCCAATTGTCTACGCCCACAAGCGCCGCGTCTATTTCGTACAACTCAGTATCAGTAAAACGTTTGAGGCTCAGATGACCCGCGACCCCTTGGCGCACCTTTTCTGCCAGCCCATCAATAGGGCTCGTGTCTTCAAAGGGCAGGACGCACAGCTGTTTTTTGTGTTGAGGGGCTTGGGTACTCCAGGTCACAAAGTTTTGGGTGGGTGTGGGTGGCTTGTTTGACGAACAGGCGGGCAACAGGAGACACAGCGCCATCCCACATATCCTGACTGCCCCTCCCCACATCCGCGTCTCCTTCTACAGTCGGGTAGGCTCCAGACCCCGTTCCCGACATGACTGGTATAGCAAGTTTTCGGACAAAGGAAAAACACATGGCCCTGAACTCAAACTGTTCCACGCCTCGTGCCGATCCTTGAGAATCCCCTGAGAATCCTTGTCGATTCCCAGGAAAGCCGCTACAGTCCGGGCGATACGGGCCGGTAAGAGAGGGAAGCGTTATGCACTATGACCTGCTGATTAAAAATGGATTTCTGGTCGATGGCTCAGGCCAGCCCGGCTATTATGGAGATGTGGCGGTTGCAGAGGGCAGCATTGCTGCGATGGGCAAAGTCGACGGCCCGGCGACAGAGGTCATTGACGCCAAAGGGCTGGTCGTCTCCCCTGGATTCATCGACGTTCATACCCACTATGATGCCCAGCTTTTTTGGGACCCGCTGGCAACGCCCAGCTCCTGGCATGGCTTCACCAGCGTCTTCATGACCAACTGTGGCTTTGGCCTGGCGCCGTGCAAACCGGCAGACCGCGACTATATCACCCGCATGCTGGCCAAAGTCGAAGGCATACCGCTGGGCAGCCTCAAGGCCGGGGTGCCCTGGACGTGGGAATCGTACGGCGAATATCTCGACGCCCTCGACCGTCAGCTCGGGGTGAATGTCATGGCCTTAGCCCCGCATTCAACCATCCGCTACAACGTGATGGGCGATGACGCCCGCAGACGACCGGCCACCCAAGACGAAATTATGGCCATGCAGGCGGTTGTGAAAGAGTGTGTCGAAGTGGGCGCGTTCGGCTTCTCTTCGTCATATGGACCAGTCCATTTTGACGGGGATGGCATTCCCGTGCCCAGCCGTTTTGCCGAAGAAGACGAAACCGTTGCGTTAGCCAGTACACTAAAAGATTTCCATCGTGGCACGGTGTGTGTCATCCCACCAGGTATTCCAACCGTGGGTCCCAAAGATATGGACTATCTGGCCCGCTTATCAAGAGAAAGCGGACGCCCGGTGCTGTGGAATCTGTTGTCTCAGACGTGGGCCGCCCCCGACCATTGGAAACAAGTGCTGGATTGGACCGAAGACGCCTTTCGCGCCGGCGCTCGGGTCCATCCCCTGTCCTTGTGTGAACGTTTCGATCTTACTTTCTCACTGCGGGGTGCCGTGTTTGAGGACCTGCCGGCGTGGAAAGCCGCCATTCAGGGCCGTCGTCCCGAGAAGATCGCCAATCTCTCGGACCCTGCCCATCGGGCCGCCATGCAGCGTGACCTGGACGATCCATCCCCGAAGGTTTTCTCAAAGCGTATGCAGGACATCTGTGTCGATAGCGTCCGCCAAGACGAACACCAGCACCTGGTTGGCAAAGACTTGGTGACCATTGGCCGAGAACAGGGCAAAACGCCGCTTGAAGCCATGCTCGACCTGTCGGTTGCCGAAAACCTGGATACCCAGTTTCTGATCACCGGCTTTCAGAATGGCGACGAAGAAGCCGTGCGCGCCCTGGCCACCAACCCTTATGTGTTGACGGGTGGCTCGGATGGCGGCGCCCATATTTCGTTTTTGTGCCAGGTGACCTACCCCAGCTTTCTGTTGAGTCACTGGGTCAGGGAGAAAAAGGTGCTCAGTCTGGAACAGGCGGTCAGTCGGCTAACTTTTACGCCCGCCCAACTGCTCGGCATCCCCAAGCGGGGTCTGCTCAGACAGGGCATGGCCGCAGACCTGACGATTTTTGATCCCGATACTGTCCGGGCCAAGCCCAAGGAATTCGTTCAGGACTTTCCCGGCGGTGCCTCGCGCCTGGTCGCTCGCTCCGAGGGCTATCGGTATACCGTTGTCAACGGACAGGTCCTGTTGCGCGATGGCGAACCGACTGGCGCCCGACCCGGCCGCGTGCTGCGGAGCTATGAACAGTAATCCATGCTGAAACACACCTTCCGCCACATCCAGGGTATTGGCGAGAGAACTGAGAAGCGGTTGTGGAAAGCCGGCGTCACCAGTTGGGAACAATTCCTGGACAACCCGACACTTGGCCGGCTGCCTCAATGGCGACAAGACGAAGCGCGTTTTGAACTTGAACGCTCATTGATTGCGCTCGAAAAACGGGACGCCCAGTACTTCATCACGCGCCTCCCACACCAGCTCCATTGGCGGCTGTATGCGGAGTTTTCCGAGCGGGTTGCGTATCTTGATATTGAAACGACCGGCCTCGGCGCTGAGGAATCCATGATTACCGTTATCGGCATATACGATGGCGAGCGGCCGCGGGTCTATGTGCACGGCCATAATCTGGAACAGTTTGTGACAGATATTGAAGCCTTCACTCTCCTCGTCACGTATAACGGCAAGCAATTTGACCTGCCCTTTCTTCGCACCAAACTCGGCATTCCCCTCAAGCAGGCTCATATTGACCTACGTTATCCACTCGCTGCGCTGGGGTATAAGGGCGGTCTGAAAAAAATCGAAAAGCGCCTGGGCCTTGAACGTCAGGGATTGGTTTCCCATTTGGATGGCTGGTGCGCGGTGGTGCTATGGCGGTATTATGAGCGCGGTGAGGCCGGCGCTTTGGAAACCCTCCTCCACTACAACCTTGAAGACGTCATTCATCTCCCCGCTTTATTGGCTGAGGTATATAATACTACGGTTCGAGATATGCCGTTTCCGGTCGCGCCCGTGACTATGCCGGACCCACCGGCCCTTCCTTTTCAGTATGACGAAGCGGTCATTCGGCGCGTGCTTGCCGAGACCGGCCGTTTGCCGCAGTAGCGGAATCAGTCTTCCTGCAAGCCCGCGGATAGCCTCAAATAATCCCCTCTTGGGAGGGGAGACAGGAGCCACCGGCCCTCGGCGAGAGCCGGTGGCTGTTTTTCTCCATCGGGCTGCTCAGCTCAGGACGAAGCCCTCGTAGGCATTCTCGACGACCTGTTCACAGCGTTCGACATAATCCACCCAATCCACATAGGGCATGAACACCCGGGGTTTCCCTGGAATGTTGGCGCCTTGATACCAGTTGTCACACGCGTTCCACAAGGTTTGATTAGCGAGTTCCTGTATGCGCAGATGCCAGGGACCTTCGGCTTCGACGGTGGCTTCGATGGCGGTGTGGCGGTGGTGGCGCATATAGTCGAGACAGGCCCCAATCCAATTCACATGCTGCTCAATGCCTGGGATCATATTCGCCAGGACAGACGGACTCCCCGGCCCCGTGATGGTAAACAGATTGGGAAAGCCGGCCGACGACAACCCAAGATAACTGCGTGGACCTTCCGCCCATTTCTCTTGGAGGGTCAGGTTGTTTCTGCCTCGAATATCAATCCGCAGCAGCGAACCGGTCATGGCATCAAAGCCCGTCGCAAACACGAGGCAATCAAGCTCGTGCTCCACGCCGTCAACCAGTACGCCCTTTTCCGTGATCCGCTCAATGCCCGCTGTGCGGCAATCGACCAGGGTCACATTGGGCCGATTATAGGTTTCAAAATAATGGGTATCCATGCACGGCCGCTTACACGCGTACACATGCTCCGGCAGGAGCGCCTCGGCGACCGTGGGGTCGTGCACCGTTTCCTGAATCTTCTTCTTGATAAAGTCGGCCACCGTATTATTGGCCTCAACATCGTTCATCGAGTCGGCGTAGGCCAGCAGCAGCGACATGCCGCCCAACTGCCAGCGCCTTTCGTATTCACCCTCGCGCTCGACGTCGCTCACCTCAAAGGTCTTCTGCGCGTTCAGGTATTGGTTGATATCCATGGCCAGCGGCAGCCGGTTGTTGCGGGCGCGAAAGCCGGCGTAATCCGCTTTGATCCGTACCTCTTCTTCCGGGTCGGTCGGCTGGTTGCGCTGCGGCACGGAGTATTGCGGAGTGCGCTGAAAGACACTCAGGTGGCCGGCCTGCTCGGCAATGACGGGAATGGCCTGAATGCCGGTTGAGCCGGTGCCGATAATGCCAACGCGCTTGCCCGTAAAATCGACGCCTGCATGCGGCCAATTACCGGTGTGAAACCATTCGCCTTCGAAGTCTTCGATGCCTTCAAAGTTCGGGATGTTCTTGGACGACAGACAACCGGTGGCCATGATGCAAAAAGTCGCGGACACCTGCTCGCCCGTATCGGTCGTCAGCGTCCAGGTGTTGGTCTCTTCGTTATAGACGGCCCGCTCAAGCGACGTGTTGAACTGTATGTCTTTGCGCAGATCAAAGCGATCGGCCACGTGGTTGGCGTAGGCCAGAATTTCAGACTGATCGGAGAATTTTTTTGACCACTGCCACTCCTGCTGAAGGTCTTCCGAGAACTGATACGAATACTGCAAGCTGGGCACGTCGCAGCGGGCGCCGGGATAGCGGTTCCAATACCAGGTGCCGCCGACATCCGTGCCGCGCTCAAACACGCGGGCCGAGAAGCCCATCTCGCGGAGTTTATACAGCATATACATGCCGCCAAAGCCGGCGCCGACCACGACCGCATCAAAATGGGGCGGGGTCTCCGCGCTGACCGGATAGGTTGCGTTCGTATCAAGTGTGGTGTTCTGAATGTCCGTCATAGTGTGCTTCTCCTCTTCTTCCGCGAGTGCGGCCAGGCACTCTTTCGTTCAATCGTGCTCAGTTCGTTCAGTTCGCGGCCTGGACCTCATAGGCATCACCGTCCGGCTGCGTCGTCCGCGCGGTGAACTCGTCCATGGAATGGGGCCAGTTGGTCACGAAACGGCCGGACCGGGAGCGATAGTAAAAATCGTTGCCACAATCCGCCTGCCAGACATCCACGGCGCTGATGTCGCGCTGCAATTGAGCGTTGAAATCCTGCATGACATCCGGGCGAATATCTATCCAGGCGAGCTGCTCGTCGTCGATCCGCTTGAGCTGGCGCATGATGTAGTCACACTGACACTCCAGCATGAACAGAATCGAGCCCTGGTTGGTATTCGGACCATACAGCATGAAGAGGTTCGGAAAGCCGGTGGTCGTCATGCCCAGGTAGGCTTGGGCGCCATCGCTCCAGGCGTCGTTGAGACGCAGGCCGTCACGCCCGGTGACATCCAGGGCGGTCAGATAGGTGGTGGTCTCAAAACCGGTTGAGTAGATGATGGTGTCGAGCTCGCGCGCCTGACCGTCTCGGGTGACAATCGAGTGTGGCGTGATTTTCTCAATGGTTTCGGTCAGGAGTTCGACGTTGGGGCGATTGAAAACAGGGTAGTATACGTCGGAAAACAAGGGGCGTTTGCAGCCGAAGGGATGGGTCGGCGTCAGTTTGCGGCGCACGTCGGGATCTTCAACAACGGCGAGCCGTTCCAGGCCGGCCCGTTCGATCTCGGCCAGCATTTTTTTATCATTAAATGTGCACAGCGTATTCCAGGCCTGATAGATTTCGGCTCGATTCTCCCGGACCACGCTCGGATTTTGACGAAAGTATTCGAGCTGTTCTTGTGTGTACGGCGTGTTGCCTTTGGGCACAACCCAGTTTGCGGTGCGTTGAAACAAACATAGCTGTTCGACCTGGGGAGCGATTTCGGGGACAAATTGAATCGCACTGGCGGCAATGCCGAT
>CAXXIS010000012.1:0-15774 GCA_963664395.2 Binatia bacterium
GGCATTCAGGACGGTCGGGCCACGCACTACCATCCCGACGACCAGGATTTGCGCATTCTTGGGCTGCCCATCTTACTCGATTTATTGGACCAGTACGGGGTCCGGCCCGAAGATATCCAGATTAAAGTTGCCAACGCGCTCCACCGCATGTGGACCCGCAAGGAGATGACCCACATCCTTGGTCCGAGATTGCCCTATACCTTAGGCGGACGCCTGGCGTGTATCGATGCGACCGACCCGAATCAGTTTGTCAATCTGGGTATGACCCGGCGGGGCATGGAAGTCATGGTCCACCGCTCGGTCGTTGAGTCTGACCTGTTCATCTTCATGTCCGTGCCGGGCGGATTCTTCCAGGGCGGCTGGAAGTCCATTCTGGTGGGGATGAGTAATTGGGAATCCATCCGCTATCATCACCGTCCCTGGCCGTTTGCCTCGGGTCACTCGGTCCAGGACCCCAAAAACAGTTCCTTCCACAAGCTGCTGAATGAAATGGGGACCCTGGTAGAAGCCGAGCTGGCGCGGCGCGGCCACCCGCCCGTCATGAAAATAGAGGGCGTCCTGACCACGAGTACGCCCCAGCAGTTTGCGGCCATTGACGCCGGGCTGCTCACTCCGGTGCGGGAGATGCACATTGATATGCTGCTCTCGCAGCTCGTCACTGATGTTGAAGGGCAGACGGATGTACTGTTGATGGGGATGGCTGATGGGGACGGCTACTCGCGCCTGTCGGTGTTTAATCCCATTCACTGTCGCAACAAGGCTTTATCCGGGTTGTTCAACGCCTATCACGAGAATCCCCTGGTCCGAAAAGGCGGGATACTCATCGCCGCCAATCCCTTCGACCCCAAGTTCAGTTTGCTCAACCACCCCTCATATCACACGCTCTACCACGAGGTGTTACCGGCCATCCAAGACCCGCTGGAGGTGTGGGATACCTACTCCGAAGAGTATGCTCACCGCCCGGAGTTTGTCCACAAGTATCGCCACGGCTTTGCCTTTCACGGGGCGCACCCGTGCATTCTGTATGGACAGGGCTTGTATGCGCTCAAGCATCTGGGTGGCGTCCTGGCTGCCGGCGTGCCGAAAGAAAACGAGGCGGTCGCGCGACGGATGGGCTTCGAGCCGTTCCCCACGATTGACGCCGCGCTCAGCGAGGCCGAGGCACGTCTCGGCAAAGACTGCACCATTACCTATCACCAACACCTGGAGGAAAACGGCTATTTCACGCGGGTGCATGTGAACGGTAATACCGCCTAGTTCTGAAGCGTTTCCCCGACCTGGGATGTTCCGGTAGTTCCTGGGGTGTCGGTCGCTGAGTTGTTGCTTGACCGTTCAGTCTAACTCAATCCCGTACAGCTTTACGGCGTTTTCGTACACAATCTTTTGCGTGATATGGGCCGGAACAGTGGCAAAGTCTCTCTCAATCACTTTATGTGAATGAGGCCAGGTGGTGTCTGTATGTGGAAAATCGGACGCCCACATACAGTTATCCTCGCCAAAACAGCGGCGTTTGAGGCACCGATCGGGTCGTCCTGAAAGGTTGCCCAGACCTGGCGGCGGACATACTCGCTTGGTTTCAGGGGGGAGTGGATGTTCCACCATCACCCCAAATTTCTCATAGGTATGGTCCACAGGTCGGGCGGCTCTGTCATATGCGAATCAGCAGAAATAACGCGCAACGGCTCCATCTCTCCCCCCGTGTCTGGTCAGAATAATCCCGGATGAAAGGTGCCACCGGTATCTTCGGTCGTACACAGTGCGTTGGACACTGGGTCTCCGGTGTCCGCGCAGCATACGTCTGTCGGACCGCAGGTAAAGCCGTCAAACAAGATTTGGGCGGCTGCATCCTGGCCGAGAAACGATGGGTGGAAACAGTCACAGCACGAAATCTGTTCGCTCGTAAACTTATACACCCAAGAAGCGTTACTGAAGCTGAGGGAGGTTCCGGCTGCTTTGACTTTCCCCCCAACCGTCCCGCCGCCGACTATCTTCTCAGGAGAAGGGTCTCCCTCAGCTAAGGCGGCATACTCCGAGGAGACGCGCGCCATAATGTCACGATACGCCTTGGCTGTTTCATAGCCATCTTGCAAGCGCTGTTCGTCCGAGCAGTCTTTGGTGATAGACCCGCACAGGCCGGTCTCACGAAAACCGAGTGCGGCTGACCACAGGTTCCCACAGCTCCCACCAAGAAGAGAGCAGTTCATTTTGTCCACATGGTTGCACAATTGGGAGACCCGCACAGGCGCGGCAATACCGATTTTCAATTCCGGGACGGTAATCAAAACATCGAGCCCCTTGCGAAACTCACGTTCAAACGCTGCCTCCGTGGTGCGGCAGTGGTTCATCGGGTCCTGATCGTCCCCTTCTGCACAGTCGGCTTGAATACGCTCGATGGTGCCGCTGCAAATATCGTTATGGCCCATCTCGACCGTTACGTAGCGTGGAGCGGCCGGTGGCTGCATACCGAAAAGCGCCGCTGATTCCTGCGCCTGGGCGGTAAAATCCTTGAGCATCTCGGCACCGGATTCCGCGCTATTGGGGTCGGCATTCACAATCATAGCGCCCTGCCGGCATTCGATCCGTTCCGCCTGGCTATAGACCCCATCTCCACCGTCGCCGCAAAACGCCCCGCCCTCGGTGATGCTGGTTGCCCAGTTGAAGCTCTCTTGGTCTCTATTTGTACAAGACCCTTGGGCATTCTCTCGGGCGTTCACTGCCTTGCTGATGCTGTCCCCGATGGCGTCGATGGAGGCAATCCGAGGCGCGAGATTATCG
This sequence comes from Binatia bacterium, assembly GCA_963664395.2. GTDB lineage: Bacteria > Desulfobacterota > Binatia > Bin18 > Bin18 > Bin18. Next base: position 2,776 of record CAXXIS010000012.1, read on the forward strand.
AGTCGCGCAATTGTGAAGTTCTGGAGAGACTGTTGCCAGGCGACAATGAGGTCCGTCCCCGTGTCGGGGAAATTTTCCAGCCGGGCGTGTTTGCCAACATCTTTCAGGAATTCTTCCCCGAAGGTCGAGACCCTGACCGTGGCGCTGCCGAACTCCACTCCGTCGGCCCGGGCACTGACCGTATGCTGGCCAGCGCCCAAGAGATTCCAGTTGAAGAGCAAGCCAAAGCCGTTATCGCTGTCATTACAGACACCCTCGGTGTCAGCGCGGCTGGTCCCATAGCCAGCCTGAAAGGTCCTCTCATTGTCGGTGCCGGGATTAAAGACAACGTCAATCCGCTCGGCCTCACACACCCAGCCTGAAATGATTCCCACGCCACTTTGAACCGAGCCCGGCGGCGGGTTCTCCAATACGTGCGGGGGCACACCGCTGTAGCCAGCAGTACCGTCATCAGGGTCAGGGTAGGGCTCGGGCTCCCACGGCACCCCCCTGGTGGTCAAGGAACCTTGAATCACGAAGTTCTGAGTAGTCTCTTGCCAACCGAGGATGACCTCATTCCCATCGGCCGGAAAATCTTCAATGAAAAACTCCCTACTTGCTCCTCTCAAGAACTCCTCACCCAAGGTAGTGACCGTGAATGTGGCGCTGCCGAACTCCACCCCATCCGCCCGGGCGCTGACCGTATGTTGGCCGTCATCCAAGAGATTCCAGTTGAAGAGCAGCCCAAAGCCGTTGTTGATATCGTTACAATGACCCTGGGTATCCCCGCGATCGGTCCCATACGCGGCCTGGAAGATCGCCTCGTTTTCAGTGCCAGGATTAAAGACAACATCTATCCGCTCGGCCTCACACACCCAGCCGGAAATCACCCCCACGCCGCTTTGAAACGAGCCCGGCTGCGGGTTCTCAAAAACCGACTGCGCCCAGAGTGATTGAGGGAAAGAGAGGCTCCCGATAAGGGTGACAAAGAGTGCAGCAATGAGTGTGACTTTCATGACTATGCCTCGTAGCATTCCTCCGACAGGTTGACAAATCCTTGGCAGGAGTATCCCATAACTCGTCATAGTGAGAAAACCCCGTCAGCTTGACGGCCGTTTCACAAGAAGGAGAGAGAATGCAGTACGATCTGATTATTAAAAATGGAACCGTCATTGACGGCTCGGGCATGCCCCGGTTCCGCTCCGATGTGGGTATCGTGGATGGGAAAATCGCTTCGATTGGCCGCATTCGCGACGGCGCGCAAGAGACGATCGACGCCGAGGGCCACGTCGTCACCCCCGGCTTTATTGATGGCCACACCCATATGGATGCCCAAGTCTCCTGGGACCCGCTCGGAACGTGTTCCTGCTGGCACGGCATTACCAGCGTGGTGATGGGCAACTGCGGATTTTCGCTCGCGCCCTGTAAGGAGAGCGAAAAGGACATGGTCATGCGCAACCTGGAGCGGGCCGAGGACATTGCGCCCGAGGCCATGAATGCCGGTATCAAATGGACCTGGGAGACTTTTCCTGAGTATCTGGATTCTGTTGAGCGTCTGCCCAAAGGCATTAATTATGCCGCCTATATGGGGCATTCCGCCCTGCGGACCCATGTGATGGGCGAGCGCGCCTTTACCGACCCGGCCACTGAGCAGGATTTGGAACGCATGAAACAGGCAGTGCGTGAAGCGATTCAAGCCGGCGCGATGGGGTTCACCACCTCGCGCACCCGCAACCACCAGACTCCGCAGCGACAGCCGGTTGCCAGCCGGCTCGCCACCTGGGATGAGGTCCGGCAGTTGGTCGGCACCATGGGTGAAATGGGAGCCGGCATCTTTGAAATCGCCGGAGAAGACACCGGCCAGAACCCGGAGCGCATCCGTGAATACATGGATCGTCTCAAGGCTCTGGCGGTCGATACCGGAGTCCCGGTGACCTACGGCATGTTCAGTATGCGCCGTGCGCCGGACTGCTGGCAGCCCTATCTTGATTTAACCGAGGAAACCGCAGCCGCGGGTGGACGCATGTTCCTACAGGTGCACAGCCGCGCGCTGAATGCGGTCCTGTCCTTCCAGACTAATACGCCGTTCGACCGGCTGCCAACCTGGCGCGCGCTCAAGAAGATGGCGTCACTGGAAGAGAAGGAAGCAGCTCTGCGGAATCCCGACTACCGGCGCAAATTGGTTGAAGAGGCCCACACCCAAGAAGACGATGGCAACCGGGGAGTCGGTCCTGAAGCCCGGGCGGCGGATTTCAAGTGGTTGTTCTTAATGGACCAGCCCAATCCGCCCCACCGGTCCATCGAGGAAATTGCCACAGAGCGGAACCAGGACCCGATCGAGACCTTCATTGATCTGGCCCTGGAGAAAAACCTCAAGCAGTTCTTCCTGCAACCGCTGGCCAATGAGAACCAGGAGCATGTGTTGGAGATGATGAAGCACCCGCGTTCAGTGATCACGTTCTCTGACTCCGGTGCCCACGTTTCTCAGATTATGGACTCGTCCTTACAGACCCATGTGCTGAGTCATTGGGTCCGCGAGAAGCAAGAAATCACACTTGAAGCCGCGGTCCGGCAGCTCACCTTTGTGCCTGCTTCCCAGTGGGGGTTACATGGACGCGGCCTGCTGCGCGAGGGAATGACCGCGGACATCGTGGTCTTCGACCCGGAAACGGTGGGTCCGATGATGCCGGAGCTGACGTATGATCTGCCCGCCGGCGCGCGGCGGCTCAAACAGAAAGCCGCGGGTTTTCTGGCTTCGGTCGTCAATGGCCAAGTGGTCCTGCGTGAAAACGAGCATACCGGCGCGCTACCCGGACAGTTGCTGCGCGGTCCGTTGGCGCAGCGGTAAGCGCAAATTCTTTTTGACTGTAGAGAAGGGCGGATGCGAGAGATCGTATCCGCCCTTTTATTTTCACCCGAGCAGCGGGCTGCGCCCCTGGCCGCTATAGAGCTGCGGGTCAAGCCCAACCGTCTCTCCGGCGCTCTGTCCGGCCGCATAGCCCTCAGGATCGACCTTCAGCGAGCGTGTGGTGCCGGACAGTCTGCGAAGGCGCGTCCCTTGGTCAGCCAGATAGGTGTAGACCTCGTCGCGATAGTTTTCCCGCACCGCAGGTAAAGTTGTCTCGACTGCGGCCGGCTCTCGTTCGGCGATCAACTCTTTGATCTTGGCAGTGATGGACTGGGCACAGCCATAGGCAAAGGAATCCAAGAAGCGCCGCCCTTTGCCGTAATGCTCCTTGCGTAAGCGCTGGACGGTTTGAATGAGATAGATCAGCATTTCTTTAGCGACAACGGTATTGTGAAATCGACCAATGATAAACGACCGGCCCACAGATAGGGTTGAACAACAAAAATACAGTTTGCAGGTCGCGAGCCAGAGCAGCCTTTCCCACGGGGGCAGGCGGCTCGTTTTCCAGCCTTCGACCCGCATAGTGTGTTCGCTCTGTGGGCCTTGTGCCTCAACCTCTGTCAACGAGAGATTGTAGGTGGCCAGGATCTGATGAACTTTAGCGGCAGCCAGGGCAGCTTCGTGCTCGGTCGCGGCTTCATCACGGCTGAGTTGGAGTAGTTTTTGGATTTTACGGATGAGAGAATTCTGAGCAACGTGATCGATTGATGCAGCCATTACCCTCACCCTAATCTACCCTCTGAAAAAACACTAGGCCACCTTGTCGCTCTCAGTGCCGCTCTCGGTGCCCAAGCTGACCGCTACCCCAGCGGATGCCGCGTCTGAGCAATTCATAGTACACCGGCGACTCCCACGCACAGCGCTCAACAGAGCAGACGGGCATAAGGGGCTGCATGTCATATTTACCGCGACAGTGCCCGAGCGTCAGGTACAGGACTTCACCCTGGCCGTACGGATGCAGATAGAGCTGCGGGCGCGGGTCGTCATTGCCCAGGTCTTCGCGTACATAGCCCTCCGATTTTGCGCTATAGCGCGACTCCAGCAGGGTATGAATTTCACCATAAAATTCGCAGTAATACGGCTCATCCGTCACCTCGAACGGTTCAATACCGTGGACGATTGGATGGCTGGGGTCGGCGACCGTGATGTGAATAGGCTGAATGGGTGGATGCGACACAAAATGGTTGCCCAGCATGTCAGACAACGCTGGTGCCTTCCGGGGCGTATCGACCTTGCCTGGAATCACAATGCCGTCGGTCTCCAGGCTTTCTCCGACAAACTCCAGCAGTGCACTCGTACCATGCAGGGCAAACCAGCGACCGCCACTGCTGAGAAACTGCTTGAGACCCTCCTGTTGCTCCAGTGTTGGGCACACATCGCAGGTATAGGTGATGAGGAGCGTGGACTGCTGAATGGCCTCATGATCCCGGTAATCTTCGGCGACCCGGACATACACGTCCTCGTGTTCGGCGAGGAGTTTGAGCAATTCAAGTCGAGCAAAGTTTGTGTCATGATATTTGGCATTACAAATGAGATAGACATCGACGCGGGTATCCCCACTATTATTTTCTGCCATAGCGCGCTCCTCTGGCTGGTATAGCCTCGGCCTCATTATCCAGTTCGCCGCATGGAAAGATATCCCGGTATGCTTCGCCGGGGAAAGAGACCGCCCCCATACGTCTTTGCAGCACACACATCTTTGCACTTTGGCCTGGGAGTGCTATGCCGTAATTGTTGAAAAGTATCCGCGGCATTCCAAGGAGGGGAAACATGGACAATGGACATACCATTTGTGTCGGAACCGTTGGCGCTGGGGTGTGGTATAGCTCGGATAGTGGCGCACGCTGGCGGCGGAGTCGTATGAAGCTGCCGTTCCATGCCGAACCAGGGGAAATCCAAATTCGTGCGCTGGTTGTGTCTCCGCACAACCTCAACGTGGTGTATGCCGGCTCTGAGGTGGGGCTGTATCGGAGCGAGGACAAAGGCGCGGTCTGGGACCTGGTAGAATCTCCCACAGATGGAAAACAAATCTGGTCTATTGCCGTTCATCCTGACGATCCGGACGTCATTCTTGTCGGGACCAAACCGCCGTGCGTATTCCGCACCAAGGACGGTGGTCAGAACTGGGAAGAACTGCCCATCAATGCGGCCGAGCGGTGCCTCGCCGGAGCGCCCAAGGTCACCAACCTCCTTTTTGATCCGCGCGACCCTGGCACGGTCTGGGCGAGTGTTGAGATCGACGGTATCCATCGGAGTCTCGATGGCGGCGACACCTGGGAGCATCTGCCCGCCTTGGGCGACAGCGAGCTGAACCAGGATATCCACGGTCTGACCATCAGCCCTGAGCCGCACCGAAAAATCATCGCCACCACCCCGGATGGTATTTGGACCAGCACGGACGAAGGCCAGAGTTGGTCGCTGCACGGTTTCCCACGTTTCTCTGATCGGGGCATCTCGTATTGTCGTGGCGTGGCGCTGAAGGCCGATGATCCAAACGTGATGTTTGTGGGGAATGGAGATTTCGTTCCGGGCAAGGTCGGGGCCATCCAGCGTTCGACCGATGGCGGGCAAACATGGCAGGCCGCCCCTCTACCCGTCGTGCCAAACTCAACCATGTATTGGTTTGCCACGAATCCGGCAGATCCCGACTTTATTGTGGCCAACAGCCTGCACGGCTATGTCTACACCAGTCAGGACGGTGGTGCGTCGTGGAACAAATCGGAGCGAGAGTTTGGTGAAGTCCGGGCCCTCGCCTGGGTGCCAAACTAAGTTCTCTCGTCTCAAACGCCAACGAAGGTCCGGGTTGTAACCGGACCGGTCGGCAGCACGTCCATCACCGGGCCGCCCCTGTGTCCTCGGCCTCCGGCTCTTCAACGCCATAGGCCCGGTCCAGACGATTCATCAGCCACACATAGACGAAAATCAGAACCACGAAGACGTACAGCGAGCCCTGCTGGGCCATCCAGAAGCCCAGCCGAAAGCTGCCTATGCGGATGTCGTTCAGGCTGTCAACGAAGATGATCGAGACGACAAAAGACACCACGAACCAGACGCTCAGCAAGGCCGCGACAATAGTCAGGTTCTGACGCCAGTAGGCCCGACGGTTCGTCTCGGACAGGGGAGATTCTTTCATGGGCGGCAAGCTACCATAATCGCGGCAGCGATGTCACACGGCTTGAACGTCAGAAGAGCAAGTATGACTCTTACTCCTCGACCCCATGTTTTTTCATCCAGTTCGTAAATGTCTGATAGTTCGGCAGGCCGACCAGTTTGCACGCCGCGGACTTGTTGCCCCGGGCTTCGCCGTGCGCCCGGCTCAGGTAATGCCGCGCCACCTCGGCCAGCCGGCAACACAACCTCCACGAGCAGTTCACGATTCCGTAGTACCAAAGCGTGATTTTCCCGAACCGTTGTATAGTTCCTACGAAACGGAATCGGGACGGGGAAGCCAACCGGCGGCTTAGCCAAGGTTGTATGGGGACTGAGAAGCGCATATTAAGTGACGGATGCAAAGAACGGAGGCAGACATGCAGGCAGTGAGCGATGTGACAACGGGCGATTATGGGAACGCTGAAGCGGCCATGCAGACGTATCTGCGTAAAGGGGAGAAACGGGCCTACGCGCTCGATAATCGCGGCCCGATTCGGTTTCAAGCCGATGGTCGGGTCCACACCGACATCCTGGCTGCCTATTGGAAATATGGCTTTTATGTCTTCGAGGGAGTGCTCGGGGAAGAGGAACTGAACGATATCGAAGCTGACCTTTTCGATATCATGGAACGCCTTCCGACCGAGCGGGGGGCTGCGCTCGACGCCCATGGTCGCCCGGCCCTGGCGGCTGAGTGTGAGGCGACGACGCTGTTCTGGTCCAAACCGCTCGGTGATCCTTTTGGTGGTACCGATCTCGCCAACGGTCGCCATCCGGTAAAGATGCTGGAGCCCACCCCGGCTGCTGACCTCCCCCAAGAAATTGTCTATCTCATTATCGGTTCTCTGCAATTTTCCGAAGCCAGCCTGCGAACCTCTGCCCATCCGCACCTGTTAGCCGTGGCAGAGGCGGTCAACGGTGAGGATTTTGTTCCGTTCACCGAGGCGCTGTTCATCAAAGAGCCGGGCAAAGGGGCTTCGGTCGCCTGGCATCAGGATGGTACGACGCATTGGGAGAGTCCTGCGTGGGACCAGGGAAGTCACGGCTTTAACTTCATGGCTCAGCTCTACGGCTGCACCCCGGCAAACGGGGTGTGGGTCGTGCCGGGGACACATAAAATCGGCCATGTAGATATCCCGAAGAGGGTTGCCGAGGCAGGCTCGGAGCGACTGCCCGACGCCGTTCCCATGGTGTGCAATCCGGGTGATGTGGTCATCTCCAACCGACAATTACTGCATTGTTCATTTGCGAATACCAGTCCGGACTGGCGCGTCACGGTGAACTTCGGCTTTCATCGCCGTGCGTCAGTACTTGGGGTAAACGGTGGAGGAATTCATAGCGCACCGGCAGTGTACGATGCAGAACGTATCCGTACCCGTTCGCGTGTGATCGGCTATGCCATCGATGCGCGCCGACAGCGCTTCCCGGCCGAAACGCCGTTTCCCTATAAGCCCTTTGTTAAATCGGGAGAGCACTGCTGCTGGGACGAGGAAGCCAAGGCTGGGATGAAGGATTACAATCTGCTTGATTTCAGTATCTGAGGACGGGCGCAGCCGCTCCTTTCCTCAGAATTTCACCCGCACGCCGCTGAAGACGGCCAAGGGTGCGCCTGGGCTCATGAAGCGCTCGACGCCGGTTCCGTCCACGACATTCTCAAAATACGCGCCGTAGCTTTCGTATTCTTCGGCAAACAGGTTTTCGAGCCGCAGAAAAATATCGAAATTCTTATAGTTATATTCAACTATGGCATTGGCCACAAAATACGGGTCCAGCCGACTACGTTGATTGGCCTCATCGCCCCGCAGCCGCTGTCCATCCACATAGGCCCCGTCCAGGCTCAGCCGTAACTGAGAGCCGATGAAGAACTCGATGCCGCCATTGACCCGGTGTGGCGGGACCAGCGGCAGACGGTCGCCGTCGCGTACCAATGCTATGCGCTCTTCATTGGCGAACGTAAACAGTTCGATATCATCCCCAAACGTGGCATCCGTTACGGTGTAATTCAGAAACCAGTTGCCCCAACGCCACACTCCGCGCAAGAGGAGTTCGATACCCTGGCGACGAGTGGCATCCACATTCTGAAAAAATCCCAGCACTCGACTTTCCGGTTCGTTGCGGAACAAGATGTCGTCTTTGAGATCCGTCCGAAAGAAGGCCAGGGTCGCATCAATATGCGGGGGAAAGGCCCAGCGTACTCCCGTCTCCCAGGTCTTTCCCTGCACCGCGTCCAGGGGCGGATCATCCACAATCGCGGCTGGCACCGGGCAGGGCGCTTCGGGATTGGCACAGGTGAGTTCAATGGCGGTCGGCGCGCGGTAGCTCTCACTATACCCGGCGTACAGGCTCAGATGTTCGGTGAAGGCATAAGTCGTCCCCACTGCGGGATTAAACCGATCAAAGGTGTGGTTGCCACTGGCATCCGTTCCCGCCTCTTCGTCGTCATCGTCTCCACGTCCGGCGAGTCGGTCTGTAATGGTGAGATGGGTGACCTCATAGCGCCCGGACACGGTCAGCGTCAGCTTATCAATCGGTTGGGCGGTGATGGTGAAAAACGGGCCGCCGGCATGGGTTTCGGTTTTGACGTTGGTGACAACCTCAAAGCCGGCGTCCCCGTCTCCTTGCTCTTCCTGCTCCCCGATCAGATGGTCAAGGCGCGCCCCGATATAGTCTCCGCCAAGCGTGACCGAGACCGGTCGTTCCCACAGCGTGCCGTGATACGCCAGTTGCAGCGCTCCGCCCCAGCCTTTCTGGTTGGTCCGAGCATCCAGGGTTTCTTCTACGTCAAGATTGAACTGGTCCACATCCAAAAGGCGGCCATGCAGATTAGTCGATAGCGAGAAGCCAGAGCCGAAGTCACGCTGGTATTGGCTGCTCAGAAACCACAGGTCGGGTTTGAAAATATCGGGATGGGTGAACACCGCGGAGCGGTCACGTTTGAGCCGTCCTTCGGGTAGCGGGCCGTTGCCGGTCAACTTGTTATTCACATGGGTCAGGGAGAGAGAGAAATCGTCTTGTGTCCCCAGATAGCCGACCTTGCCGAATAACTGGCCGACGTGGCTTTTTGAGAAATCTCGATAGCCATCTTCGAGAAAGAGATTGCCCGACACAAAATAGTCAAAATTGTCGTGACTGCCCCCGTGCTGAAGCAATGTCCGATAGCGGGCAAAACTCCCGCCCCACACCTCTGCGGTTGTCCCCGGATGCGTAAAGCCACGTTTGGTTTGCATCACAATGGTCCCGCCAAGCGTATTCCGACCATAGACCGGATTTGAGCCGGGGATGAGTTCAAGACGATCAATGGCATCAGTCGGAATCAAATCCCAATTGACTTGATCGGCCAGGGGCTCGTTGACGCGGACGCCATCGACAAAGACACTCAGTCCCGGCGGCGTACCAATGAGAAAGGAGCTGGTAAAACCACGGTAGGTGACATCAGGCTGGAACGGGTTGTTTTGGACATGATTCAGATTCACCCCGCCCAACTCGCGTGACAGGATGTCGGTCAGATTGAGTGCGCCGCGTTTCGCAATCTGCTCGCTGGTTATGGTTTGCACATTGGCCGGTACTTGCTCACGCGCTACGGGGGTGCTCATCAACGGCGTTGTGCCGCGCACTTCGATTTTCGGTAATGAGATGGGCGGCGAAGATTGGGCCAGGACCAGCGTGGCGGACAAGAGACTCAGCGCAACGACTCTGACAACGGCGTGGAGCAATATAAAATGAGAACTTTTTCTTCGCAATGATATCCTCCGTAGCGCTTCAGGATATACGGAGATGTGGATCAGGAGGAAGAGCGGTGTCAGGGGAAACCCTGCAAAGCGGTCGGGATGACTCTGAAAAGCCGGAGGGGTGAATGAGCGGGGCGTGCTGCTTGGAGGGCCGTAATGGGTTGCTGCCCACAGGAGCCGAGGAGGGAGGTTTGGCACAGGGCCCCACGTCGGGGGGCCCCGCCAGGTTTATTCGATGCGATACACGCGGGCGGCGGTGTCGTGGATGAGCTTCCGGCGGTCGGTCTCGGACAGCTCGCTAAAGGTATCTTTGATAAACTCCTGCGAACGAGGCCAGATGGCGGCCGTGTGAGGATAGTCCGAAGACCACATGGCGTTGTCTGCCGCATAACGGTGGTCAAGAGGCAAATGCCGGTTGAGGCAGGCATGATTGTAGAGAATCAATAGCGTAGCCTTGAGAGTAGCCTTTGTGGACCTGAAGGAGTAAACGTGAGTTGGACAATACCTTGGATCATTGGGAGGGACTGGAATGAATGACAAGCCTGTTTACCTTGAAACCCACGCCGAAGTCGCGGTGCTCGTACTGAATCGACCGGACAAGTTAAATGCTCTGAACGGAGCGGTCTGGGCGGGAATAAAGAAATATGCCGATGAGGTGGCGGAGAATCCTGATATTAAAGTGCTGATCATTCGTGGCGTGACCTCACAGGCATTCTCAGCCGGTGCGGATATCAGCGAGTTTCCCAATATCCACGCCACGCCGGAAACGGTGAAGCAGTCCGAGGAGACGACCCGGGCTGCCTTTGACGCCGTAACCAATCTCTCCAAGCCAGTTATCGCCCTGGTGGCAGGCTATTGCTTCGGCGGTGGCTGTGCCCTCGCCCTGGCGTGTGACATGCGCTATGCGGACCGCACGGCCAGATTCTGCATTCCGCCTGCGAAGTTGGGCGTGGCCTACACGCTCCGCGAAACAAAACGGCTGGTTGATCTTGTTGGTCCATCGAAAGCCAAAGAGATGCTCATGGGTGCCCAGGTCATTGACGCAGATGAAGCGCTGGCCTGCGGCATTGTGACACGGCTGTTCAAAGTCGAGGCCCTGGAACGGGAAACGTTCGCCTTTGCCCAGCAGCTTTGCAACCTCTCCCAATTTACTATCCGCGCGGTGAAAACCACCGTGAACGAAATTATCGCAGGGGAGACGAATGACAATGTGGTCAGCCGCCGCCTCCGCGCTGCGGCTTTTGAAGGTCCTGATTACAGGGAAGGGCGAGCTGCGTTCCTGGAGAAGCGCAAGCCCAAGTTTCGCTATCGCTGAGTTATCCGCCTGTCCTGGCTTGCCTTCTCACGCCGGCATAGTCTATATGAAGCAGCATGCAATACGATCTCCTCATTAAAAACGGTACGGTGGTTGATGGCTCCGGGCTGCCCCGCTTTCAGGCCGATGTCGGAATCGCTGAGGGCAAAATTGTCGCCATTGGCAAAATTCGTGAGAACGCCAGGGAAGTCATCGATGCCGAGGGGCATGTCGTTTCCCCCGGCTTTGTTGACGGCCATACGCATATGGACGCCCAGGTGTTTTGGGACCCGCTGGGTACATGCTCGTGCTGGCACGGCATTACCAGCGTGGTCATGGGCAACTGCGGCTTCTCGCTCGCGCCGTGCAGCGAGGAGGACAAGCTGATGGTAATGCGCAATCTGGAGCGGGCCGAAGACATTTCGCCGGAAGCCATGGAAGCAGGCATCAAGTGGAGTTGGACCACCTATCCGGAATACCTGGATGCGGTTGAACGCCTGCCCAAAGGCATTAATTATTCGGCCTATATCGGTCATTCCGCGCTGCGGACCTATGTCATGGGTGAGCGGGCTTTTAGCGAAGAAGCGACCCACGACGATCTCGAAGCTATGAAGCGAGAAGTCCGCAGTGCCATTCAATCGGGCGCCGCCGGCTTTACCACCTCGCGCACGCGCAACCACCAGACGCCTGACGGCCAACCGGTTGCGAGTCGGCTCGCCACCTGGGACGAGGTCCGTCAGTTGGTCGGTGTGCTCGGCGAGTTGAACTCGGGTGTCTTTGAAATCGCCGGCGAAGACACCGGACTCAACCCGGAACGGATTCAGGACTATTGTAATCGGCTCAAAGCCCTGGCTGTCGATACGGGCGTGCCGGTCACGTTCGGCATGTTCAGCGCGCCCAAGGCCCCGGACTATTGGCGCCCGTTTTTTGCGTTAGCTGACGAGACCGCTGAAGCCGGCGGGCGCATGTTTATTCAGGTCCACAGCCGTCCCATCAGCGTGTTGCAGTCGTTCGAGTCGGTCACCTCGTTTGACAAGCTGCCCGTCTGGCGCGACATTCGAAAACTGCCCCTGGCAGAACAGGAAGTGGCCTTACGCAATCCTGAAATACGCCACAAGCTGGTGCAGTCTGCCAATCATCCGCCACAAGAGGAGACGCGGGCGGTTGGTGCTGAAGCCCGCGTGGCGAATTTCAAATGGCTGTTCCCCATCATGGACAGGGCCGTGCCGCCGTATCGCTCGGTGGCCGAGATTGCCGCCGAACGCAACCAGGACCCGGTGGAGACCTATATCGATCTCGCCCTGGAAAATGGGCTGAAGCGTTTCTTCATGCAGCCGCTGACCAACACCCATGAGCCCAGCACCTTGGAGATGATGCAGCACCCCCGCTCGGTGATTACCTTCTCGGACTCGGGTGCCCATGTTTCACAGATCATGGATTCTTCCCTGCAAACCCATCTGTTGAGCCACTGGGTGCGTGAGAAAGAAGCCCTGACTCTGGAAGACGCGGTGCACCAACTGAGCTTCGTGCCGGCCTCCCATTGGAAGCTGGCCGGCCGCGGCCTGCTGCGCGAAGGCTGGAACGCCGACGTAGTGATCTTTGATCCTCAAACGGTTGAGCCGCAAGTGCCCGAGCTGACCTATGATCTCCCGGGTGGCGCCCGACGGCTCAAACAAAAAGCCAATGGCTTTCTGGCGACCATCGTGAATGGCGAAGTCGTCCTGCGGAACAACGAACACACCGGCGCCCTGCCGGGGCAGTTGTTACGCGGTCGGTTAGCCAGTCAGTAAAAAATACCTGCTCTGTTTCCCTCTCCCGCTGGGAGAGGGCCAGGGTGAGGGTCCCCTCCCCGAGTTCAAACCGCTCGTAATCTCCCGCAGCCGTGCTACCATTTGTCGTCCCCCCTCTGGGAACCACCCGGAGATGGGCGAGACATTAAGGAG
>CAXXIS010000013.1:0-14242 GCA_963664395.2 Binatia bacterium
TATGTCGGAAAGACGCGAGCGGCGGCCTACGAAAAGGTGGAGAAATGTATCGTGCCGTTTTTCTCGGAGTTTGCCTCGCACTTCTTCCCGGTTTTACTCAGCGAAGGCAGCGGGTCCATGCTGGAGCGGGTGCTCAACACGGGGCTGATCGTGGCCGGCACGGTCCGATGAGGTCAAACGCCAGGTGGCCGAGGTGTATGAGGAGATTCCGTTCGAGTATTTTTCCCTGGTCGCCTACAACGGTCTCGAACCACAAGACCAACTCCTCGAAGACATCGAGCTGTTTGCCACCAAGGTCGCGCCGGAGTTTGGGTAAGACCCTTTCAGGGCTCTTTACTTCCACTTCAGTGAATGCGGATTTTGACACCACTATCCGAAAGGTAGGAGAGACCTTTAAATTAGGAGTTGAAAATCTTAAAAATAGGGAGGGTCACACTATGGTGTATGAGATGCGTGTATATACGCTACAACCGGGTAAGGTGCCGGAGTTTCAGGCGCTCATAGAAGAAGGACTGCCCGTCATCAGCAAATACTCCAAACTGGTCGGCTGGTGGTCAACCGAGGTCGGTCCGTTAAACGAGGTCGTCCACATTTGGGCCTATGAGGATATGAATCACCGGGCGCAAGCCCGTGCAGCCCAGGCGGAAGACCCTCAGATGCAGGTGTTTCGTCCTAAGGCCCAAGGCATGATTGTCAGCCAGTACAACAAAATCTTGACCCCCGGCCAGCTTCTCGCCCCTGCAGTAGCACTGAGGGCGACCGGGGCGTTGCCCTGGCCGCCCTGCATGCCTCGCTGGAGAATGTATCGCAGACGGTCACCTGTCCGCACAGGTGGGGAAAAGCGTTCAATCAGCCAGACCCGCAATAAACCTGAGTGTTGCCTGGGCGCACTCTTCCGGCAGAGCCGCCGCCAGATGATAGGCCGCACTGGGTAAAACCAAAAGCTGAGAGTTCGGAATACGCGTCTGCCAGTCACGCACGGTTTCGACCGAAGCCAGCGCACTCCGGTCGCTGGTGATCACCAGGGTTGGAGCCTGAATCTGGGGAGCAATGCGGTGATGTCCATATTCCTGACATAGCGAAAGATGCCGGCCATCACCTGGGGTGACGCCTTGCCCATGGCGCTAATCCACCATTCCTTCATCGCTGGGCTCACCGGGCCTAAACGACGATCCATTGTGCTACGCGCCCAGGCTTCGACCCCGTCCTGTTGGACCTGGGTGAGCCAGGCGTCCGGGTTGAGGGAGCTTTTGGAGAGCGTCGCCGGCCCACCAATGACGGTCAGGCTTGTGACACAGCCGGGATAGTCATGCGCAAATTGCATGCGACGCTGCCGCCCACACGCTGCCCTACCACGTGAACGGTCGCAATCTCCAGTTGATCGAGCAGAGTCCGGAGGTCTTGGGCAAAGCCAGGCAGAGACCAGCTATAGTCTGCGGCGGAACGGAAGAATGCCCAAAGCCTCTCAGGTCTGGCCGCAGTACCCGGAACTGGCGTGCCAGACGCGGCACCCAGGCGAACCAGGCTAGGCTCGTATCGGCAACGCCGTGCACGAGCAGAATGGTTTCCGAGGCGGTCCAGGGGTCGTAAAATCGTCGAGTTCGTAGGACAAATCGAGGGACTCATCGATGCGTAGCGTGGGCATGCTTTCCTCACCAGAGAAGGCTCATCAGGTCGATTGCCGCTACAAATTCTTGACCGACTCTTCAATCATGTCATCCAGCTCCGCGGCTTTTCTTTTTTCCATCGCTGTCCGTTGGGCCAGGATGACGCCCCACGAGTCGCCTTGGTAGCTGTGAAATTTATCCGCATTCCACAACTCGGCGCGTTTGAACGACTTGGGGCAGTGGAAGTAGCATCTTCGACGCTGACTTCGATGGCAAGCTGGGCCGGACGGCCCCGAGCGCTGAGTTTTTCCAGGAGCTGGGGTTCGTCGGCAATCCGGGCGCGGCCGTTGATGCGCATGGTCCATTCCTCGCCAGGAATGAGAAAGAGTAAACCGACGTGCGGGTTCTCCAGAATATTGCTGATACTCTGAAACATTTTGTTACCAGCCCGGTCCGGGAGGTAGAGAGTGTGTTTGTCTGCGACTGCGATAAACCCCGGCGGGTCGCCCTGGGTGAGGCGTCGCACCGCCCTTGAGTGTCTGCGGTTGAGACAATCACAAACGGACACTGCTCAAGAAACCGCGCGGCAGCCTCATCGATATAGGGCAGCTTATGC
Organism: Binatia bacterium; assembly: GCA_963664395.2. GTDB lineage: Bacteria > Desulfobacterota > Binatia > Bin18 > Bin18 > Bin18. Next base: position 2,224 of record CAXXIS010000013.1, read on the forward strand.
TTGACGGCGAGTTGATCCGGATCGCCAAAACGCTCGGCTAACTCATGCGTACTCTGCGGGACACTCTGGGCCGTTGCTGTGCTCATACTCCCCTCCTTGTGTGCAGCTAACTCCTGAGGAGAATAGGTCAATTTGCAAGCAGATGCAAAGGATTGTACAGAGGAGAGAAGGCCAGAGATTAAGAGATAGCGAGAGTCGAAGCGGAGCCGGGGGAAGCATGACGAGTAAGGCAGACTATCAGGAGGCTATTCAGCCGCTGGAAGAAAAAATTCTGCTCTTTTTGCGAACGTTTGAAGACATTCAGGAGAATATGCACTTCGGAAGATCCCGGAGGCGCAAGGGACGGCTGCGAGACACTATTGGTGATTTTTTTTGAAACGGCCCTGTCCACATGTGCCGCACTCGAACCGCCCGAAGAACTCACTGAGTTTCAGGCTGCATTCTCTGCCGCGCTGACGCATCTCAACAATTCCAGCACAGCTTTTCTTGGAGGGCTGCCCGGACCGAATTTCGGTGGAGCGTTTGTCAACAGCCGTTTCTCGCTGTGTCGCGGACTGGATTTGCTGTACAACCAACGCGCGCATCTCTCGACGCTCTCCCCAATACTGGCTGCTGCCGGAGGCCGCGTCCCAGCGCGACGCCTTGGAGACGCGGGCTGACGCTGTGGCGGTACCGGTCGGCATGATCCATCAGACGCAGACTCAGGCACACGCCGAGTACTCATTATATGTCCCGGAATACTATAGCCCTGACAAAGACTGGCCGCTCATCGTCTGTCTCCACGGTGGGTATGGCCGGGGTGATGACTACATCTGGACGTGGCTGCGTCCCGCCAAGAGCAAGGGCTATCTGCTGCTGTCGCCAAAGTCCTTGGGTCCGACGTGGTCCGTCCTGCAACCGCCGCTTGACAGCCGGTCAATCCGGGCCATGTTTGACAGCGTGTGTGAGACCTATCGCGTTGATCGTGCGCGGGTGTATCTGTCCGGTCTGTCTGATGGTGGGACCTATACGTATCTGCTGGGACTGGACCAGGCCGAACTCTTTGCCGGGATAGCGCCCATCGCGGGCGAACTGAGCCCCGCCACGGATGGGATGCTGCGCCAAAAGCAAGGCCTCAATGTGCCGATCCATGTGATTCACGGCGTGCATGACTTCATTTTTCCGGTCGAAGCCGTTCGCTCATCGAATGAACTGCTCGAACACATCGGCTATAAGGTGAAGTACACCGAGCTGCCCGACTGGAGCCACGCTTTGACCTACACCATCAATGAAAACCCTGGTGCTGCCGTGGTTTGAAGGTTTGGAACCGAAAGAATAAAGCTAAAAGGGAGGAAACAATGTCTCAGGATATGGAAGCCCGTTTGCAGGCCCTGGAAGCAAAGATTCAGGATTTGAGTGACCGCGAAGCTATTCGCTCGCTACGGTTTCGTTATCACGAGTGCATCAACGAGGGGAATTGGAAGCTATTCCCGATCTGTTCACTGAGGATGCTGTCCTCGATTTTGACTATCTGGGCAAAGCTACCGGTCGGGCCGAGCTGACGAAGTTTTTTCAGGAGTCGAAAGCCTGCTGTCTTTTGTGAAACAGTTTATGCATAACCATGCGGTTGATGTGCAGGGGGATACGGGCAAGGGCTATGCCTACCTCGAAGCAAAGACCATCTCAAAAGGGGAGGCGTATTTCGTGGCCGCTCGCTATGACGACGAGTATGTCAGACAGAACGGCGAGTGGAAGTTTAAGAAGATGTCGCTCACCCCGTATTTTACCGTTCCTTTCAAAGAGGGCTGGGCGCAAGAGAACCGGCTCAAAATGGGGAGATAGCAACCCCTGTTACATCCCTCAGGAGGTACACCATGGCCTACCAACAGCTCAGTCCGGACCAAGTGGAAACGGCTGCTATTGGACCCAAAGGTCCGGAAGGCGTTGTCGTTGATCGTGAAACCCACCGCGGATTTTCGGGAATCGCTGGGGATCAACACGTTTCCATCTGCGGTGAATACACTCGGATAAGGCGGTGCAGCGGGTGAGGCCCCCGGAAGAAAGTGAAACGGGCACGGGCGCGTTGACGCTGGCTTTCCCTTCGCCACCGCTTCGGTCGGTCATTATCAAGCGCCCCTCAACTCGGTGATACAAAACGTAACTCGTTCAGAACTTGAGAAACAGATATGGGAAAATCGTACGTTACATTTGATAAAGAGCAACTCTTTTACGAATACTTCAAAGGCTTCTCCATCGGCTCTTTCAGGACGATTGCTTCCTCCACGCGCTTGCGCCAATCGACCAGCGCCGCGCGTTGGGAGACTTGCTCGGCGAAGTCCGGCGTCACCCCGCCCGTACAGCCGGTAGCGAATTGGCCGTAGATCGCGAAATCCGCCACGCTGGGTCGTTCCGAGTAGAAGAAGGGCTGCTTCCCGAGTAGTCGCACCAGATCATCGAGCCGATTCCCCAACGCCGCGATCAACAGGTCGTAGGGCAGGCGGCCCATTCCCTGGGCCTTGGCCAGGTTCCGACCAAACGACGCAGGAGTGGCTTCGCGAACAGACGGACCGGGGCCGGCACGAACTGGGAATTCTGCGCAATCGTGCGGTGCTCGTTCTTCGGATGCCAGCGCAGCGCCATCATATACCAATAGAGCGACTCGTCGCTCCAGTCTTCGAGCATCCGCTGCTGCGCTATGTGCATCTTCGGACAAGAGGGCTGCAGTGGGGTGCACTTGGTCGAAGCGCCGCAGGATCACAGTCGAGTCGTAGACCGCCTCTCCATCGAAAAGGACTATCGGTACCTTCCTGGTAGCCGGATTGTACTTCTTCAGCTCCCGTATACTCACCTGCTCCGTGTGTGTGTATGAGAGCCGCTTGTAGTCGGCGGCTGCAAGAATCTTGACGACGAACGGTGACACCGTGGGGCCAATAATCTCGATCGTGGCGATGGGAGCCTCCTCGGCGCGGGCTGGGCCGATCGCCCGCGTGACAATGTGATCAGAATGCGGTGAGTCTCTTTCAGCAGTATTATCCACTTCGATCTTGGTGTGGGCAAAGGCTATCGCACTAAAGAATTTACTGCCTTCGGCTTTCCCCGTGAGCAGCGCGATGCGCGTCTGGAAGAAGACCTCGCTGTTCTGCAGGGACTCTGGACAAACGAGGCATTTTCTTTTGAGGGCAACTATTATCATCTCAAAAAGGCCCGTCTCACGCCACGCCCCGTCCAGCAGCCGCACCCGCCGATTTGGATCGGTGCCCGTGTCAAGAAAGCGGTCGAGCGCGCCGCACGTCTGGGCTATCATTATGATGGGCACGGGAGAGGTTTCCCACAGACAAGAGCATTCAAGAGCATTGTTTTTTCTGCCTGAAGGTTGACAGCAGATTACTCCGAGAGTATGCCGACGATAGAATGCCCATAAAACTATAAAAGGGGGGGAGTATGCCACAGTTTGATACAGTTATCAAAAGCGGTATGATCGTTGACGGAACGAAGGTACCACGCTACCAAGCCGACCTTGGTATTAAGGACGGTAAAGTTGCTGAGATCGGGAAAATCAGCAGCAGCGATGCCAAAAAAGAGATTGATGCCAGCGGGCATATCGTCGCGCCTGGGTTCATTGGATCTGCACACCCACTACGATGCCCAGTTGCACTGGGACCCGTACTGCACGATCGGCAGTTGGCACGGTGTGACCACCGTCACCATTGGAAACTGCGGGTTTGGTTTTGCTCCGCTGCGACCGCAAGACGCCGACCGGGCCATGCTGGCCTTGTCCCGTACCGAAGCGATTCCCCTGGAGCCCATGCGGGTGTCGATGAAGGTTGACTGGGAAACCTTCCCCCAATACATGGATCGTCTGTCCCGTATGCCCTTGGGCGTCAACGTTTCTCATCTCTTCCCGCTTGCCCCTGCAGTGGCGTATGTGATGGGTGGCTTTGATGATGCCAAGAAGCGCTTCCCAAATAAAGAAGAGATGGACACCATTACCGGCCTGTACAAGGAAGCCGTGAAGGCTGGCGCCGCGGGTTGGTCCGCCCAGCGTCTAGTGCCCGAGAGCCGGGTGTCTGTGCAGCGCGACTATGATGGCACGCCGATGATCACCGACATCCTGCCGGATGAGTTCTATATGGATATGGCCAAAGCCATGAACGAAGTGGGTGAGGGTTGTATTCAGTTTACCCAGTCCGGTGCAAGTGAAAGTTCTTTTGGTGTTGAGGATGATTTCAAATTCCTGGAAAAGATGACCAAGACAGCCGGCCGTCCGCTGCTGTACAACGCGCTCTTAATCAGTGACAAGCATCCTGAATCCCACCGGGCCCAGCTGAATTGGGTCAATGCGGCGAACGAACGCGGCGCTCGCGTGTTCGGACAGGGCGTCACCGCTCGGGCCCCAGTGCGGATGACCCTGGAAGACTGGAACCTGTTTGATGGTATGCCGGCCTGGAAGGAAGCCACGCTCGGAACGGTCGAAGAGCGCAAAGCCAAACTGTCGAAGCCTGAGCTGCGCAAGGAAATGCGCGAAGACTACGACATTGGCGGCATGGACACTATGAATGTCATCTTTGGTGAGTTCCACAAGTTCATCGCGCGCAAGGTTCGCAATACCGACCTCAAACTCCAATACGAAGGTATGTCGGTGGAGCAAATTGCCGAAAAGGAAGGCAAGCATGTCATCGACGCTATGCTCGACCTGTCCGTGGCCGATGATCTGCGCACCGAGTGGGCCGGTCCGGTGGCCAATTCCAACATCGAGGGCTACAAGGAGCTGATGAGCTCGCCGTACACGCTGCCCGGCGTGTCGGATGGCGGCGCGCACGTGAAGTTCATTACGCCTGCCATCTACCCGACCGAAGTCCTGTCCTGGCTGGTGCGGGAGCAGGGCATCCTGAGCCTGGAAGAAGCCCACTTCCGCCTGAGTGGGATTATGGCCTGGGCGGCGGGTATCACGGATCGAGGGACGCTACGTGTAGGCCAAGCGGCCGACATCGTGGTCTACAACGCCGATACCGTTAAGGCTCTGCCGGGCGAGATTGCGCACGATCTGCCGGCTAACGAATGGCGGCGGGTCCAAAAAGCCGAAGGCTATAAGAACATCCTGGTCAACGGTGAAGAGACTTTCCGGAATGGTGAATGCACTGGGAATATCTCGGGCGCGCTACTCCGCAACGGTGCGGCCCGCTAGGCAACCCGCTTAGCGCGTTCCACCACGAATCGTAACCAACCAGACGGGGAACCGGAGAATCGCTCTCCGGTTCCCCGTTTTTTTTCCTCTCAGGCGGCTCGGTTGTATGGACTTGAGGGCTAAAAGGATGGACGGATATGACTGGTTGTATCGACGGCATCAAAGTCCTTGATCTCGGACGCTATCAGGCCGGTCCACGCTGTGCGATGGTTCTCAGCGATCTTGGTGCGGAGGTTATTAAAGTCGAAGCGCCGGGTGGGGATGAGTCGCGCGGCTTAGGCAGCGTATACTGGTCGGCGTACAACCGAGGGAAGAAGAGTATTACGCTGAATCTGCGGAGCGGGCAGGGCATTTCTCTCCTCAAATCACTCGTGCCCAAAGTCGATATGCTGCTCCAGAACTTTCGGCCTGGTGTCATGGATAAGATGGGCCTGGGGTATGAGACACTCAAACAGCTCAACCCTGGGCTTATTCTCATTAACGTGTCTGGTTTTGGGCAAGTGGGGCCGTACCGGGACCGGCCAGCCTATGATCCGATTGGCCAAGCCATGTCCGGTCTCATGGGCCACACCGGATTTCCGGATGGTCCGCCGATCATGACCAATTCGCCTATCATTGATCGGATCACGGCGCTGCATGCCACTATTGGGGCGTTGGGTGCCCTCCACCGTCGAGATATCACCGGAGAGGGACAGTCCCTTGACGTGTGTCTGCTCGACACCGGCTATACGCTGATGGAAATTCCGATTGCCCAATACCTTCTTACTGGCAAGGAACCGCAGCGACGGGGCAATACCCCAGGAGGTATTGCCCCGTGTAACACCTACCAGGCGAAAGACGGCTGGGTGTATATTCTGGCCGTGCCGCAACATATGTGGGGGCGGTTCTGTAAAGGTATAAGTCGGGAAGATTTAATACATGACGAACGTTTTTCGAGCATTCCAGGCCGGGGGTCTCATGCGGACGAGGTCAACGCCTTGGTGACTGATTGGATTAAAGATAAGACGGTGGCTGAGGTGGTGCAGATACTGGAACAGGCTGAGGTACCGGTTGGGCCGGTGCACTCCGTGCCGCAAGCGGCCCGAGATCCACACTTATGGGAACGCGAGATGCTGGTCGAAATTGAGGATAAAGAAAAAGGGCACACGTATGTTCCTGGTCTCACCGTCAAGTTCTCCGATACACCAGGAAAAATTGGTCCGATTCCACAACCGGGCGAACATAACCATGAGGTCTATCGAGACTGGCTGGGGCATAGTGAAGCAGATATAGAAGGGTGGAAGGAAGCCGGGGTGATTTAGATACATTGCAAACTACCACAGGAGGGACTATGGCATACGGAAAAGAAGGTATGCAGACCAGCGTTGCACGGTTTGAAGACCTCAAACCGATTGACTACGCGAGCTTTATCAAGAACTACAAACCTGACGGCACCCAGGGCTATGCGTTGATTGGTCGGGCGGGAAAGACCAGTCCGGCGATCAAGGGTGACCACGGCTTTACCATGGCCATCAATAAGGTCAGTCCGGGAAAAGGAGCCCCGTTGCATAGCCATCCGAAACCCGAGGTGTTTGTGGTGCTGTCCGGCACCTGCGCTTTTTTCTGGGGAGACAAGGGCGAAAATGAGGTCGTCCTCGGACCGTGGGATACGATCTCCTTTCCGGCCGGAACATCCGAAGGGTTTCGGAATATAGGCGACCAGGAAGCGAATCTTCTGGTTGTCTTGAGCGGCTCGGAAGTTGGCAAGGTGACGTTTACGAAACAGAGCGAGACGGCTGAGGCGGCCAGCGTCGAGGCCTAGCGTCTCGACACGAGAAAAAAGGAGGACTTCCCATGGCAACATTTTCAGTGGATCAGGTTGATATTTTTGGCAAGGGTGTATTGCAGGCCGAGGGCGTAGTTGTTGATAAAGAGGGCAACGTCTTTGGCGGTGGCCGGAACGGCATTATGTATAAGGTCACACCCGATGGCACCGTGAGTGAATTAGTCACCCTGCCCGAGGGTTCTATCCCCAATGGGGTGACCATGGACCGCAATGGCGATCTGGTCTACTGCGATCTGGGCAAGCAGGCCATGATGCGCGTGACCCAGGGCGGCGAAGTGTCGCTGATTGCCGACCAGGTTGGCGCACTCAAACTGACCCTCCCGAATTTTGCCAGCTATGATGCCGAGGGCAATCTCTACGTCTCGAATTCGAGTACGTCGAGTATTGAGAATGTCCTGGCCGAGTTGGCTACCCCCTCAGCCAAAGGGGCGCTGGTCGTTATCCGCCCGAACGGGAAGAGTGAAATTGTGGCCGAGGGTATTTATCTGGCCAACGGCACTGCTATCGACCCGAAAGAAGACGCGGTCTACCTGCTGGAAAGCACCCGGAACGACTGTCTGCGCATTCAGATCAAGAAAGATGGTACGTTCGGGAAGCCCGAGATCTATTCCAAGGATTTTCCGGCCCTGCCGGATGGCATGGCTTTTGACGTGAACGGCAATATGTACGTCACTCTGCCGGCGGTGGTGACGGGCGGGGAGATGGTGCCGGCCCATCAGGTCATCGCCGTTGATACCAACGGCAACTGGAGCATGCTGATCGATGATTCGGCTGAGGGCAAGAAGCTCAACTTCCCGACCAACTGTGCCTTTGGTGGGCCGGACTTGCAGACGCTGTATATCGCCAATCTCGAAGGCGATCACTTCAGTTGCGTCAAGACGCCCTACACCGGCCATCCGCTCTACCATCAGCGCTAACAGGAGAAGGTGGCCTATGAAGGCAATGCGAGCGCATCAACCTGGAGGACCGGAGCAACTCCGCTATGAGGATGCCCCCGACCCCGAGTTGGGGGAGGCCCAGGTCCTCATTCGAGTCCGGGCGATTGGTATCAACCCCGCCGATTTAGTCCGGCTGTCCGGCAAGCTTGCCCCGCTGAAACTTCCCTATATCACTGGTACGGACGTGTCTGGTGAGGTCGAAGCCGTGAGTCCGGGGGTTACGCAGGTTCAGGTCGGCGACCGTGTATTTGGCCGCGCGATCAGTGCCGGCTATGCGGAAAAGGCGTGTCTGCTCGCCCGCGAGGCAATACCCCTGCCGTCCGCGCTCTCTTTTGCTGAGGGGGCGGCGATCCCGATACCGTTTTATACGGCCTATTATGCCTTGCATCATAAAGCAGGGGTGCAGGCGGGAGAAACGGTCCTGATTTCTGCCGGTGGCGGTGGCGTTGGCGTCGCGGCTATCCAGCTGGCCAAAGCCGCGGGCGCTCGGGTGATTACGACCGTTGGGTCACAGGAAAAAGCAGACCGGACACGCGCACTGGGTGCTGAGGTCGCGCTGAATTATAAACAGCAGGATTTTGCGGCAGAGGTTCTCAAGCTGACCCAGGGCAAGGGAGTGGATGTCATCATTGAGAATGTCGCCACAGATAACTTGGCTGCCGACTGCTCGGCCGTTGCCAAGTCCGGCCGCATTGTCTTAATCGGCACGGGCACCGGCAAGGCTCCGGACGCGACGTTCGGCGTGCTGCCGGCCCTCATCAAAGATATCACCTTCTATGGCATGAGCCTCATTAATGCTGACCAGGTCATCCCGGAGATGGCGGCCACGCTCACCCCGCTGTTTGCCGCTGGAACACTCAAAGCCTTGGTGAGTAAGACGTATCCGTTGGCTGAGGCGGCTCAAGCCCTGAATGACCTGCTTGCGAGTAAAGTTTTCGGCAAGCTGGTACTGACACCATAAAAGAGTCCACTCAGCAAAAAAGAAAGGAAGACTATGTCACTCACATTAGCGCTGGCAGAACAATTTATCGCCGCCGCCAAACAAAAGGCCCAGGAAAAAGGCTGGGATATGAGCTTTGCGGTCACAGACTCGGCCGGGAATCTGGTCGCCCTGGCCCGTATGGATAACGCCCGCTGGCTGACAACCGGGGTGGCCCAGAGCAAGGCGTTTACCGCAGCGACTTTTCGTCGCACCTCGCGCGAGGTGGCCGAACTGGCGGAATCTCGCTCGCAGTTGTTCACGAGTGTGGCCGGGATTATCGGCCGGCCGTTGCTCTTGGCCGGCGGTGGTTTGCCGCTCGCGGTGAATGGCGAATTTCTCGGCGGCGTTGGAGCCAGCGGCGGAACGGAAGATGAAGACATCGAATGCGCCCGCGCGGCGCTCGATGCCCTCGGCGCCGAATAGGCAGACTGCCGGCAACCCGAATGGCCCCGCCTCTCAACATCCTGCTCCTCGGTGCGGTGGGAGACGCCGTCATAGAAAAGATAGCGGCCGTTGATGCCCGCATTCGGGTTGTCGATGCGCGTGGCAAGTTCGAGGTTGAGTACGCTGAGACCTGGCCGGCGGAATCTGTTCGTCGCTACGTCCCACAGGCCCTCGTCGCGGCAAACACCTCGACCCGCGCCGAGCGGGATGCCCTGCTGGCTGAAGCCGAGGTCATCTGTATTCGTTTCCCTTTCCCGCTCGATCTGCGTGCTCGGACGCCACGCCTCAAGTGGCTCCACCAAACACCGGCGGGTGCCTCGAATCTGCGCATGTGCGATATCTGGGACAGCGATGTCGTTGTGACCACGTCGCGCGGTCTGAATAACTCTTTGCCTATTGCAGAATATGTGTTGTCCACGATCCTTCTCTTTGCGAAGTCGTGGCCTCAAGCTTTTCATGATCAGAATAATCAGGCGTTCGAACGTCGCGCCTATCGGCCCATACTGGTCCAGGGAAAAACCGTCGGCATTATCGGCCTGGGTGGTATTGGGAGTGCTGTTGCGCGTCTCGCCAAAGCCGTCGGGATGCGTGTCGTGGCAACCCGGCGCTCAGTAACCACTCCGCAGAGTCAGACGCAAAACGTGGACGAACTACTCCCGCCCTCAGAACTGTCTGCTCTGCTTGAGCAGAGTGATTTCGTTGTGGTGAGTACACAGTGGACACCAGAAACGGACGGACTCATTGGTGAAGCTGAACTACGCCAGATGAAACCGGGTGCGTATCTCATCAATGTGGCCCGGGGTGAAATCATTGACCAATCGGCACTCACCCAGGCATTGCAGGCAGGCTGGATCGCCGGGGCTGGTCTGGATGTCTACACTGGAGAATTCACCGGGCCGCCACCGAAGGAACTCTGGCAACTACCGAATGTTGTCATTACTCCGCATACGTCGGGTGGAACGGATGTGCAGCAGGCCAAGGGCCTGGAGTTGTTCTGCGAGAATCTGCGACGCTACGTCAGCGGCCAAGCCCTCCTGAATGTCTTGGACTGGGAGCGCGGCTACTGAATCAACGCTTCACCGCAATGGCAGTCTCACCAAATGAATGCACCAGCCAATGGCCCTTTCTTACTGTCACTGCACACTATATGCCAGTGGGAGAGATCGCTTGACCCTATCACCAGAGCGTTTCACGCTAGGCTGTAGCCATGCCATTGCGCGCTCGTCATGCCGGTGGAGTGGCAGCAGACGAGTCAGAACTTTGTGATTACCGAGACCGAGTGAGCCCGGACGGTCTGTCCGTGCGGGCGGTGGGCTGCTATCGGGGTCGCGCGCGCGGCACCCCGTGACGGCGTGGGTTTTGCTCGTTCCGGCCTTTGACTTCATTTTCTCTTCCCGGCTAAGGTTCGGCCTTGTAAAGGGCCACGCAGACAACTTGTCGGGTCGCCTGCCGAATAGAACACCCCTGTTATGCCCTGGGAGTCGCGATCCGGGGCGGGGGGAATAGGGAGGGCCTCACTCCATCTGCGTATGGTCTTTACACCGGCCCGGCGTCCTTATGCTGTTCCGGGCGTCGGTAGTGTCTCACTTTGAAATTGCTTCTCCTCGCCGCTGATTGCCTGCCCATCTTTTTCGACGCCCTCGTCATTTTTTTTCATTTCCTACCAATTTTGGTAGGGACAAGGGCGGCAAATTATGCGTAGTATCCCTTCTTACCAGTGAGGCCAAAACACTGCGGCAGGCGGAGTTAAGGTCCCCCATACGAGAGCGAAATCCAAAGGATTCAAACTGAGACACTACCCGGGCGTCGAGTCTGTCCGGTAAGGATACCAACCGCATGCACAGACGTACAGTAGGAATCGAAGATTATCAGATGAAACGGAGCGGCCGCGCAGCCCAGGGCTGCGGGCGACCGCTCCAACAAGAGCACACGATGCAGAACAAACACCAGGCGAGAGCAGATGTGCCACCCACCTCCCGACGCGCGGCTACCGGGTTCCTGCTGTTGCTCGCCGTGCTGTTGCTCGCCGCCCCGCAGCAGGCCGACGCGCAGAGGGCCAGAACCCTGGTCAGCAACATCAGGGGAGGGGACACCAGCGGTGCCTCTGTTGACCGGGCACAGCGTTTCACCACGGGGCTCAATTCAGGCGGCTACACACTGAGCAGCATCGAAATCTTTTCCGCAGACAATGAGTCCGACGACGCGAGGGTCTCGGTGCGGACGGTTGGCCCACCTCGGACGGTCCCGAACGAAATTCCCGCTGCAGTCCACGCCACACTCACGCCCCCGGACAGCTTCGCCTAAGGAGACCCTGGTCTTTACGGACCCGTCCAATCCGACCCTTGCGGCAAACACGACCTATACCGTGCTGATCCAAAGCCCCAAAAACTCCGAAGGGGAAAGGGGAAACCCTTGAGCTGGGCCAAACACCCTCCGCCGACGAAAACGCTGGTAAGGCGGCAGGCTGGAGCATCGCTGACGAGGGGTCCATTAAAACGAGGGGGTAGCGTAGTTGGTACCAATCAACCAGTTCATATTTAGGATCGCCGTCAATGGCTTGCTCGTGGGCGCCGCCAACACCGCGCCGACGGCCACGACCGCCACGGTCACAACCACCGAGGAGGTGTCCCACACCTTCACGGCGGCGAACTTCAACTTCAACGACC